>OY770024.1:3370000-5480000 GCA_963669375.1 Rhodospirillales bacterium
AAAGCTATTTAGGTAGCGCGTCGGATTTGTGCCCTCGGGGGTAGAGCACTGGATGGGCTAGGGGGGAGCGATCCTTACCAAACCTAACCAAACTCCGAATACCGAGGAGTATCGTCCGGCAGACAGGCAGTGGGTGCTAAGGTCCATTGCCAAGAGGGAAACAGCCCAGACCGCCAGCTAAGGTCCCCAAGTTACGGCTAAGTGGGAAAGGATGTGGGAAGGCCAAGACAGCCAGGAAGTTGGCTTAGAAGCAGCCATCTTTTAAAGAAAGCGTAATAGCTCACTGGTCTAGATAAGCCGTCCTGCGCCGAAAATGTACCGGGGCTCAAGCCGTACACCGAAGCTGCGGGCTTGCCTTAGGGCAAGCGGTAGCGGAGCGTTGCCTAGGCCTGCGAAGCCGCACCCGCGAGGGGCGGTGGAGGTATGGCAAGTGCGAATGCTGACATGAGTAGCGATAAAGAGGGTGAGAACCCCTCTCGCCGAAAGTCCAAGGGTTCCTGCGCAAGGCCAATCCGCGCAGGGTTAGCCGGCCCCTAAGGCGAGGCCGAAAGGCGTAGTCGATGGGAATGGGGTTAATAGTCCCCAGCCAGCGGGTGGTGACGAAGGTGAAACGTGGTCGAGGCTTATCGGATTGTCTCGGCGGCTGGATCCTTCCAGGAAAGAACCCCCGCTTTTGACCGTACCCGAAACCGACACAGGTGGACTGGTAGAGAATACCCAGGCGCTTGAGAGAACTCTGCTGAAGGAACTCGGCAAATTGCCCTCGTAACTTCGGGAGAAGAGGGCCCGGTCTTGGGGCAACCCAGGGCCGGGGGCACAGACCAGGGGGTGGCGACTGTTTACTAAAAACACAGGGCTCTGCGAAACCGAGTAAGGTGACGTATAGGGTCTGACGCCTGCCCGGTGCCGGAAGGTTAAGAGGAGAGGTTCACGCTTCGAATCGAAGCCCCGGTAAACGGCGGCCGTAACTATAACGGTCCTAAGGTAGCGAAATTCCTTGTCGGGTAAGTTCCGACCTGCACGAATGGCGTAACGACTTCCCCACTGTCTCCAGCAGAGACTCAGCGAAATTGAATTCCCCGTGAAGATGCGGGGTACCCGCGGTCAGACGGAAAGACCCCGTGCACCTTTACTACAGCTTTGCAGTGGCATTAGACCCCCTATGTGTAGGATAGGCGGGAGGCTTTGAAGCGTCGGCGCCAGTTGACGTGGAGCCATCCTTGAAATACCGCCCTTAGAGAGTCTGATGTCTAACCGCGCGCCGTCATCCGGCGTCGGGACCCTGCATGGTGGGTAGTTTGACTGGGGCGGTCGCCTCCCAAAGAGTAACGGAGGCGCGCGAAGGTGGGCTCAAGCTGGTCGGTCATCAGCTGCTGAGTGCAATGGCATAAGCCCGCCTGACTGTGAGGCCGACAGGCCGAACAGAGACGAAAGTCGGTCATAGTGATCCGGTGGTCCCGCGTGGAAGGGCCATCGCTCAACGGACAAAAGGTACGCCGGGGATAACAGGCTGATCTCCCCCAAGAGTCCACATCGACGGGGAGGTTTGGCACCTCGATGTCGGCTCATCGCATCCTGGGGCTGGAGCAGGTCCCAAGGGTATGGCTGTTCGCCATTTAAAGCGGTACGTGAGCTGGGTTTAGAACGTCGTGAGACAGTTCGGTCCCTATCTGCCGTGGGTGTTCGAGACTTGAGAGGATCTGTCCCTAGTACGAGAGGACCGGGATGGACGCACCTCTGGTGGACCTGTTGTCGCGCCAGCGGCACAGCAGGGTAGCTATGTGCGGAACGGATAACCGCTGAAAGCATCTAAGCGGGAAACCAGCCTCAAAACCAGGTCTCGCCTAAGAGCCGTGGTAGACCACCACGTCGATAGGCCGGAGGTACAAGCGCAGCAATGCGTTCAGCCGACCGGTACTAATCGCTCGATCGGCTTGCATCACCCACCTCGTAAAACCCCTGGAAGACAGCCGACATCGGCGTCCCCAAGGACTAAAAGCGCAATGCCAAAAACGCAACTCCAACACCTTGAGCCCAATTAAACGCGACACGCGCAACCCCAAGAGGAGGGGGCCGCCAAACCAGGCCGCCCCAGCCTCTCTTTGCACGACCTGGTGGCTATGGCGAGGGGAGACCCACACGATCCCATCCCGAACTCGAACGTGAAAACCCTCTGCGCCGATGGTACTGCGTCTTAAGGCGTGGGAGAGTAGGTCGCCGCCAGGTCTTGCAAAGAGAGGCCCCCCCAAAGAGAGGCCCGCATGACACCCTCGACCCAACGCTTCACGAACGATCGACCGACCCCAACCTGACAACACCCACCATCCAACCCTCTCACACTCTTCGCGGGGTGGAGCAGTCCGGTAGCTCGTCAGGCTCATAACCTGAAGGTCGTAGGTTCAAATCCTACCCCCGCAACCACCTAAGGCCCCGCAACCGCGGGGCCTTAGGTGGTTCTGAAGCAGGGCTCGGACCACCACCCTCAGGCCATGAGCCCAAGGCTCACAACATGAAAGCTGAGCACGTCAAGGGCGCTCTAAGCAGATAGCGACGCCTTGTCCGCCGCCAATACACAGTGAAGCAAGACCGCGTTTGCTATCCAGACGCATCATTTCGTGGATCAATGCTACGACAATGCGGCATCCGGAACCAGCCAAGGGGTGTCCCAATGCAATCGCGCCACCACTTACATTAACCTTGTCCGGATCGACTCCGAGAGACTGGATCACCGCAATTGATTGGGCGGCGAAGGCTTCATTGATCTCAAAAACATCGACATCGCCAATTCTCCAACCCGCTTTCTTCAAGGCAGCTTGGGATGCATGGACGGGCCCCAATCCCATGTCTATCGGGTCAAGCGCAGCTGACGCATAGGACACAATCCGAACCAGAGGGTCCAGCCCGAGTTCGCTCATTCTAGCTCTACTGCCAACCAACACGGCCGCGGCACCATCGTTCAGTCCGGAGGAGTTTCCAGCGGTAATTGTCCCATTCTCTTTAAAGACAGGCTTCATCTCTGACAGTTTCTTGGTTGTCGCGTCGGGGCGCGGGTGCTCGTCTTCCGTCACCACGCTGTCGCCTTTTCGGCGTTTTACGCTTACCGGGACGATCTGAGAGTCGAATCGGCCCTCAGCCTTGGCAACGGCAGCCTTGGCCTGTGAATTGACCGCAAACTCATCTTGCTCCTGCCGGGTGATTTGGAAACGCTCGGCAATCTGTTCGACGGTTTCGCCCATATGGATGTCGTTGAAAGCGTCCCATAGCCCATCGACAACCATGGAATCCGCCATACGAGGTGAACCCGCCTGGCCGTTTCGGGTGTTGTAGACGACCTGGGGCGCTTCGGTCATGGAGTCCTGCCCGCCTGCCACGATCAAATCGGCATCGCCGCATTTGATCGCTTGCGCCGCAAGGTGGATCGAGCGCTGACCGGCGCCACAGACTTGATTTAGCGTCATCGCCGGAATGCTGCTTGGCAGTCCTGCATAGATGGCTGACTGGCGCGCCGGGTTCTGGCCAGCACCGCCCGTTAGAACCTGCCCCATCACCACCTCATCAATGCTCTCGGGATCGAGATTGTGATCCGCAACAATGCTCTTAATGACAGTTGCACCCAAATGGGTCGACGCAACGCCAGTCAGCGCCCCGCTGAGTTTTCCGATAGGCGTACGTTTTGCTGCCGCAATGTAAACACCGGTCATTGTCCTATCTCCAAGTCAAACAGCTCACCGATAGCCCGCGGTCGACGTGATCTCGAGAGAAACGGGCAGACCCCATTCGCCAAGTTTGCACCCCTTCCCGGACCGCTCGCATCCTCCAAGAGGAGCTTCGGCTTGCTGACCAGCGCAGTTGATCCAGATGGGTAGGACCGCGGATCTTGAAATCGCCATACGGGCAACGTCTCCCGTATCTGTGATGTGGTTGCAGACACCAGCAGGGTTCATCAGATCGAAGGTTTCGCTGGATTTTGGTGTCACCCATTTTCGGTTGGCGTAGAACTTGTTGCTACTCCCCATCTCCCCAACTCTTAGCGATTTCCGTTTGCGATTTTGATGGCCTCAGGATGCTTACGCAGCGCAAGCATTGACCAAATGCCCAATGCAGGGCCAACGGCCAGCGCACTGAAAGCCCATTGCCATCCACCCAAGTACTCCGCGATGTGCGGCAACAGCCATACCGCGGCGATCGTGACGGCAAAGCCGCCACCCATCTGAAAGGCGAGACTGGCACCAACCAATGCAGGGTCAGACACTTCCGTGACCGCCGCGGAAAACTGTGCGCTATCAGCGATGGCCGAAAACCCCCAGACAAGCGACACGAGGACAAACAAGACGACCGGTCCGTGGAAGAAAAACCCGATCACGATGGCGCAGCTTCCAGAGACTCCCATCGCGAGTGCGGAGGTGAGACAGCGCCCTAGCCGGTCCGCCAACCACCCACCGTAGATGCAGCCCAGCGTTCCCGTCGCTATTGCTGCGAAGGTAAGCAGAGAAGCGTTCCCGATCCCAAGCCCGGCAAGCTGCGCCGCGCTGGCATAAGCCAGAAACCAACCCCACAGCGCATAGAGTTCCCACATATGGCCGAAGTAGCCAAGATTGGCGAGCATGGCCGGCCGGTTCCGGACGACCTTTGCCAAGTGCCCCAATTCAAACTGAGCGGATTTGAATTGATGGAGGCCATCCCTGAGCCCGAGAAAGATCAGGGCCGCAACACCACAGGCCACCGACGTTGCGCCAATGACGTACTTCCAATCCAAGCCGACACCTGCTGCGCGGATGAGGTGAGGAAAGGCGGACCCGAGGGTCAATGCGCCGACGATGCTGCCCATTGCCAGCCCGCGCCCAGTGATGAACCAGGTCCCAATGTACTTCAGGGCAGTGGGGTACACGAAAGCCAGAGAGAGGCCGGTGGCAAACCTCGATGTCAGAGCACCGACAGGGCCTGGATCCAGTAGGAGCAGTGCGTTGCTCAAGCCCGCAGAAGTCGCTCCTACTGCCAGCAACCTTTTCATGGGCCAGATGTCGGCCACGGCAAAGAAGCTCGCTGTCAGCGCTCCAACAACAAAACCAACCTGAACCGCGTTTGTCAGCCAAGCAGTTTGACCAGCCTGTAGATCCAGATCATGCGCGATTTGGGGAGCGACAGCGGTGGCGGAAAACCAGGTGGACAAGGTCAGCACAACGGCTAACCCCGTCATCCCCAATGCCTGCCACCGCGGTGCCCACACAATCAGAGGCCTTCCAGGGGCATTGTATAGGTCGTGGCGGTACCTTCGACGCAGATGTCACCTGTGCTGTCACGGATGGAGACGTTCAACTGGCAAATCGGCTTGTCGTCGCGCAGTTCCGCGATCTCGACCCGGCCGGTTATCGCTTCGCCGACGCCGACAGCCTTCTTGAAGTTAAGGTTGGTGTTCAAGAACACCGTCCCCGGACCAGGCAGATCCTCCGCGACGCAGGCATTCAGGATTCCCGTGGTGACGCCGCCCTGGACGATCAGCTTGCCGAAGGGAGTTTTCTTGGCCAGCTCTTCGTCGTAGTGCACCGGGTTGCGATCGCCAGTCATCTCAGTGAAGGCATGGATGTCGTTCATCGTGGTCGTCCGCGATCGCTGGGCGCTCTGTCCGACCCTCGGTTTGCCGTTTGTCACGCCGGCCCAGCCATCAGTAATCTGTGCATCACTCATCGATCGTCACCTCTCTTTCTTGAAGCACGGCAGCACACGGCCACCGATATCGGTGGGGCAGAAGACCAGGGGATCACCGACCGTGACCTGGTTGTCGGCGGCTTGGATGTGACTGAGGAGGGTCGGTCCCTCGACCAGTTCCACGAGGCCCACCAGGTAGGGCGTGGCCGGAATCCAGCCCGGGTGGCCGGGCTTCCAGACCTCGGAGAAGCTCTTCAAGCGCCCGCGGCCGCTGACCTCTTTCCACTGCAGGGCGTCGGACCAGCAGTGCGGGCAGATCGGCCTTGGGTAGAAGACGTGGGCGTGACAGGCGCCACACTGCTGGATCATCAGCTTGCCTTGCGCCGCGGCTTCCCAGAAAGGCTCATTGAGGGGCTCGTAAATCGGGCCGGCAACGGAGAGTTCGCTAAGCGCGGTCATGTCGTGCTTCCCAGGACCAAGGCGACCGCCTCACTCATAGTCGCGCCATTGCCGGTGATGAGGGCAGTGTCGCAGTCGGCGATCTGACGATCCGGCGTGGTGCCTCTGATCTGGCGCACCGCTTCGACGACATGAGTCATGCCGCCGGCCAGATCCGGCTGGCCAAAGCCCAGCTGTCCGCCATGCGTGTTGATCGGCTGCCGCGCGGTCGGCCCCATGCCGCCGTTGGCGTCCAGCCAGGCGCCGAACTGCCCGGGCGCGCAGAGCCCGGCATCCTCAATCGTCGCGGCAACCATGATGGTGTAGCAGTCGTAGAGGCTGAGGAAATCGATCTGCTGGACCGTTAGTCCTGCCTGCTCCAGCGCCCGCGCGATTGAGGGCTTCAGGGGGCCGGAGGTCAGATCCGGGGCTTGGCTGACTGTCCGATGGGTGATCTTCTCGCCCGCGCCCAGCAGATGCACGGGGCGGTGCGGTCCCTCCTTCGCTTTGTCGGCCGTTGTCACGATGACGGCGTTCGCACCGGCCACCGGCATGACGATCTCATAGAGATGCAGCGGTGAGGCGACCATGGGCGAGGCGAGAACCTCCTCCACGCTGGCGGGTTTCCCATGAAAGATGGCCATAGGGTTCAGCTGTGCGTTGGCGCGGCTGCCGGCGGCGATCGCGGCATAGTCCTCGGCCGCGCAGCCATAGGCAGCCATATGCGCCTGCATCAAGAGCGCATAGGAGATGTTGGCCCCCGAGGCGCCGAAGGGCGTGTCGAACTCGCGCGCCGGATTGCGGTTGGAAGCGCGCGGGGGGACGGGGTTGCGGTGGTTGCCGATCACGCAGAGCACGGTCTCGCACTGCCCGGCGGCGATGGCCGCCGCCGCCCGCCAGATCATGCCGGGACCCGAGGCGCCGCCCAGATCCACAGTGTTCGACATGGTCGGCTGCATGCCGAAATACTCAGATACCGTCGCTGGGACATGCTGCGGTGTCTCGCCGACCTGCGGGGCGACCAAGAGGCCGTCGACCGCGTCGGGGGAGATGGCGGCGTCGGCCATGGCCTCTGCCGAGACCCGCATCAGCAGATCCATCGTCGCCAAGTTCTCGGTCTTCCGCTGGGGCTTTAGCTCGCCGATGCCCGAGATCGCGGCGCGGGGCGTCAAATGCCTCACAGCGCGTCCTCCCGCTTTAGGGCGGCATACTCGTTCAAGCAATCGGGATTGGCGATGGAGCCCAGGTTCTTCACCCTGCCGCCGTTGACAACGGTCCGTGCAGCACCCTCGACGCGCTTTCCGTTGATCGTGTAGGGAATGCCTCTCACCGAGTGGATGCGGCTTGGCACATGGCGCGGTGAGGCGTGGCTGCGGATCTCCCGACGCAGGCGCTTGACGAGCTCGCTCGACAGGGCAGAGTCGTTGGAGGGCTTGATCGCCAGGACCACCTCTTCATTGCCATCGTAATCGGCGCCGAAGACAAGGAAGTCCTCCAGCTCAGGAAAAGTTTCACAGACCGCGTAGATCTCGGAGATGCCGATTCTCACGCCACCGGGCTTCAAGGTGTTATCCGAGCGGCCGTGCACATAGCCGCCGCCGCTGTAAGTCAACTCCGCTACGTCGCCATGGGTCCAGATCTCTGCGCGCTCGGCGAAGTAGGTATTGCGGTAGCGCTCGTCGCCGCCCTCGCCCCAGAAGGTGAGAGGCATGGAAGGGAAGGGCTCGGTGCAGACCAACTCGCCGCGCCGCCCGATCACCGGCGCCCCGCGTTCGTCCATAACAGCGACGGCATGGCCTAGCGCGGGAACCGTGAGTTGTCCCCTGCGCACCGGATGCAGCGGTGAGCCGATCAGAAAGGAGCCCAGTATCTCCGTGCCGCCGGAGATCGAAGCGAACATCATGTCCTGCTTCACGGCCTCGTAGACCCAGTCGAACTGATGCGGCAAGCAGGGCGCACCGCATACCAGAAGCGCGCGCAGCCTGCTCAAGTCGTGATGATCCCCGGGGCGGTAGTCCTCGGCCGCCAGTGTTGCCAGGTAACGGGGACTAATGCCCAGATGCGTGATGCCGGCGCGGTCCGTCAGACGCCAGAGCGCACTGCAGTCGAGGCCGGTCTCGGTCTTGAGGATTGGTGCACCGTCAAAGAGCGCTATCGCGGCACCGGTGGCCAGCGCTGAAATCGTCCAGTGGTACATCATCCAGGCGGTGTTCGTGTACCAGATGACCCGGTCGTCTGGCCCGGTATCACCGTGCAGCGCATGCTCTTTCATATGCTGAAGGATCACGCCACCGCTGCGGTGAACGATGGCCTTGGGAACGCCGGTCGTGCCGGAGGTATAGAGGACGTAGGCCGGATGATCGAAGGGCAGGCGCAGGAAGGTTAAGGGTGCTGCTTCGCCGAAGTCCTCCTGTGCGATCGCGCCCCTTAGAGAGCCGCCGGAACAGACGAGCGTGGTGATCGATGGCACTGCTGCCTTCACCTCGGCGATGCGTTCGGCCACATCGAAGTCCTTGCCGCCGTAGCGATAGCGTGCCGTGGCGAAAAGCACCTTGGGCTCTGCTTGGCCGATCCGGTCGACGATGGCGCCGGCCCCGAAGTCGGGACTGCAGGAGGTCCAGACCGCGCCGAGCGACAGCGTCGCCAAGGTGGCCACCAGCGCGTCGACGTCGTTGTTCTGCACGCCGGCGACGCGATCCCCCTTCTGCACCCCGACAGACCGCAGACCCTCGGCCACCTTCGCCACGGCAGCCCTGAGTTCGCCGCGCGTAACCTCGCGGTAGTTGCCGCTCTCGTCCGTGGCGCAGAGGGCCACCCTGTCGTCGACGCCCGGCATTAGCAGGTTCTCCGCCAGGTTGAGCTTTGCCTCAGGAAAGAAGCGTGCGCCCGTCATCCAGGCCTCGTCATCCGGCACGAAAGCGACAGCGCCCTTGTCGCCGATCACACCGGTGAAGTCCCAGAGCGCGGACCAGAAAGTTCCCTTCTCGGTGACCGACCAGCGCTGCAGTCCGACATAGTCGCGCGGGTCGAAGCCCTGCGCCTGGGCAAAGGCCCAAAGCCTGGTCTTCCGCACCAGGTCCTCGGTGGGTTGCCAAAGGATATCGCTTGCCGGCGTCTCGGACAGGGTCATGGTGCGACGAGTTCCTCAGTTGCGATGGTTTCAGAGATCATCTCCGCCAGGTCGCGCACGGCCAGTTCGGTCTCGACGCCAAGCGCCTGTGCGGCGGCCGAGTACATGACAACATCCTTGGGGCAAGAGACGATGAAGGTGCTGATGTCGCCGAGTGCCATCGCCTCGCGGATGCGGGACTCGCTGGGTCGCTCACCGGTCGGCGCGTCCTCCATGAAGATGCGGCCGCCGCCGGCGCCACAGCAGAAGGAGTTCTCGCGGTTCCGGGGCATCTCGACCAGCTCGTGGCCCAGGGCCGCAATCAAGTCGCGGGGGGCATCGAAGCCACCGTTGTAACGGCCGAGGTAGCAGGGATCGTGGTAGGTCACCCGCTTTGCCGCGCGCGGGTCGAGCACCAGCCGTCCCGCCCGGATCAGCTCCAAGAAGAGCTCCGAATAGTGCAGGACCTCGTAGCGGGCGCCGAGCGTCGGATACTCGGACTTCAGCGCATTCAACGAGTGGGGATCGGTGGTCATGATCCGCTTGAAGGTACAAGCCTCCAACTGCTCGATGTTGTGGGCCGCCAGCATCTCGAAGAGGCCCTCGTCGCCGGCCCGGCGCACATCGTTGCCGCTGTTGCGCTCGCCGTCGTAGAGGATACCGACGTCGACCTTGGCTTGGCCCAACAGCTCCGCGACCATGAAGGTGAGCTTCTGTGCGCGCGGATCGAAGCTGGCGAAATCGCCGACGAACCAAAGCACATCCACAGCGGTCTTGCGCGCGTCCTTGATCTTGTAGCTCAGGCCCTTGGTCCAGCGCGCCCGCTGCTTTGGTGGCTTGCCGAAGGAATTGCCCTGCGATTGGAAGTTCGTCAGTGTCGTCTGCAACAAGGGCTCGACCTGGCCCTCCTCGACCATCGAGCGGCGTAGCTTGACGATCTTCGGGACGTGCTCGATGTGGAGCGGGCAGACCTCCATACAGGCGCGGCAGGTGGTGCAAGACCAGAGGGTCTCGGGCTGGATCGTCCCGCCGACGATGGGAAGCGCGTGATCGGCCGATTGCATCAGCCCCTGATCCGTCAAATAGCCGTCGCGCAGATTCATGATCAGCGTTTTCGGGCTGAGCGGCTTGCCCGCGGCATGCGCTGGGCAGACCGACTGGCAGCGCCCGCACTCGGTGCAGGAGAGGGTGTCGAGCAGGTCCTTCCAGGTGAAGTCCGAGTAGGCCTGCACGGGACCGGGCGCGTCCTCTTCCGGTGCTGGGAGCTGCCCCTTGGACGTTAGCGGCCGGAAGAAGATGTTGGGTGCGGCAGTGAACATGTGCCGGTGCTTGGAGCCCGGGATGTAGACGAGAAAGCCCAGGATCGCGCCGATATGAGCCCAATAGAACAGGACCTCTACCCTCTCCGCGGCATGCCCCGTGATCCCCAATGACACCATTGGCAGCATGAAGAGCGTCGAGACAGGCCGCCAGACGCTGCCCTGGCCGTCGATTGCCAAGCGGGCCGAGGCCTCCAGGATCATGGTGATGACGATCAGCCCGGCCAGCACGTAGATGACCGTTGCGTCGAACGTCTTGGAGCCCTTGAAGCGATCGGGCTTGGCAGCGAAGCGAAGATAGATCGCCATCCCCAGCCCGACCGCGATCACCAGGGCGAAGAGGTTCTGTAGCAGCGCGATCCAGGTGTTGCCGCCGATGGGCGCCAGACTGAAGCCCGGAAAGAGGCCCGAGCCGAAGCTCTCGACGATGGCGGAGAAGAGCACGATGAAGCTGGAGAAGATGCAGGCGTGCAGGATGCCGGAATAGCTGAACTTCATGAGGCGTCGGTGTAGGGCGATGTCCCCGATCATGAAGGACAAGCGCGCGCCCAGCTGCTGCCCGCGACCGGTCGGACGTGCCGCCGATAGCGGGCTGAACAGCCGCCAGAACCGCCAGGCGGAAAGCGCCAGCGCGGCACCGGTTACGATCCAGAGGATCAAGGTGGTCATGCCTCTACTTTCCGGCGTTCAAGCGAGCCGTTAACGCCGGCAAGAGCTGGAACATGTCGCAAACCGCGCCATAGTGCGCCTTGCCGAAGATCGGCGCCTGTTCGTCCGAGTTGATGGCGATGATGAGCTCGCTGTCTTCCATGCCCTCCAGATGTTCGGGAGCACCGGAGACGCCGGCCATGAAGTAGAGCTTTGGCTTAACCTTGGTCCCGGACTTGCCGACCTGGCGCACCTTGGGCATCCAGCCGGCATCAATGACCGGCCGCGAACCAGCGAGTTCGGCGCCCAGTGCCGCCGCCATCTCTTCCGCCACGCCGATCTTCTCGGTGCCGCCCAAGGCGCGGCCGACACAGAAGATCTTCTCGGCCTCAGCCAGGTTGACGTCGCTAGACTCCGGCTCCAGGGTCTCGACGACGGTCATGGCCAGGCCCGAGAGATCGACTTGAATCATCTCGGCGTTGGGTGCGGGCTGACCGGCCAGGGCCTCGGCCTTGGCGGCGCCGGGCATGACCGCGACGATGCAGGGCGTTGCGATCTCCGTCTTGGCGCGCAGCTTGCCGCCATAGACCATCGACACGGCAGCCAGCCCGTCGCCGTCGATGGCCAGTTCCAGGACATAGCCGATCATCGGCAGATCGGCTTTGATCGAGACCGTCGGAGCCAGGTCGATCCCCGCCGTCGAGTAGCTGGTCATCACCAGGTCCGGCGCCTGCGTCTCGACACACTGGGTCAGTGCCTTGGCGGCGGCCTGTGCGTTGTAGGCGCTAACCACCGGGTCGGCGACGCCCAGGGCGGCATCGAAACCGCTCAGCTGGCGAGTGAGGTCCGCCACCGCCTCGCCATCGCCCGCGCAGACCAGACCCACTGCCTCCGCGCCGATGGACTTCGCCAGCGTGCCGAGTTGTAGAGCGCTCTCAGCTACCTGTCCGCCGTTGTGCTCGACATAGATAAGACAGCGCATCAGACCAAACCCCGCTCACTCAGTATGCCGTGAATTTTCTCCGCGACGACCTCGGCGTTGCCGTCGATCATCTCGGCACCGCCGCTGCTGTCGGGGAGTTCGAGTGTGGTCGCATCGGCCAGATCCGCGCCTGGCTCGACGCTCGGCTCAGACGTCGGAATCTCGACCTTCAGCAGGTCGCGCAGTTTGCTGCCCGGCACGTAGCGCGGCGGCCGCGATGCGGTCTGCAGGCCGACGACCGCCGGCAACTGCATCTCCACCATCGCCGCGGCGCCGCCGGAGTACTCCTGGCGAACGGTGACGCTGGCACCCTTCTGCGTCACTTGAGAGGCCGCGGAGACCTGCGGCCAGTCGAGAATCGCCCCCAAGAGAGGGGCCAGTTCGCCGTAGAGATCGTCGGTCGAGAGCACACCGGTTAGCACCAGATCCGGCGCTATCTCCGCGATAGCCTCGGCATAGAGCGGGGCCCGTGCGCGCGAGGAAAGCTGGACGGCCTCCTCGTCCAGCTCGATCAGCCGGACCTCGTCGACGCCTCTGGCCAGCGCCGTCTTGAGCATCCGCTCGCCGCCTTCGGCTTCGGCGGCGATGGCGGTGACCCGCGCCGCAACCGACTCCTTTAACAAGACCGCCTGCTCAAGCGCCTGATCGTCGAAGGGGTTGAGTTCGAGCCCAATCCACTCTCGGTCGATGTCCCGTTCGTCTTCGCCGAGCTCCATCTCATCGGAGAGAACCGGATTCAATCGTAAGATTACGACAATGTTCACCAGCTTAACCCCGTTGTTTATTCAGATGCCGCGTGTCTCTGAAGATCGGGCCGCGATCGATGACACGCTGCAACATGCCGTTGGTAACGTATTCCGGCGTCTCGGTCGGGTCGTAGGGGGCGGCATCCTGGCCCGGATAGCCGACGGCTTGGCGTGCCTCGTCGGTCATCATGTAGCCGCCGGTGGTGATCGTCGTCAGCGCGGTGAAGGCGGCGGGATCCTCCTTGGCCAGAGCGTTCAAGGCCTCGGAGACCTCCCTGCCTTCGCAGAACTCGACGGCGCGCCGAAAGCCCTCTTCCTGGTCCGGGCGTATGCGCAGTGCCTCGTCCATCATGTCGAGATGCACGCCGACCGAAGAGGCGGAGGGCTTGTTCTCGTAGGCGGGGATCAGGAAGTCCGCCAAGGCGGCGTAGTGGCTGCGGAATGCGTCGCTGTAGGTTGGCATCAGGCGGCCTCCAGGTTGCGGGCGTTCTTGATCATCTGCGTGGCCTGGCGGTGCACCACGGCCATCAAGGTGGCGGTGGGATTGGCACCGGCCCCGGTCGGGAAGGCACTGAGGTCCCAGACGTAGAGGTTGGGGACATCATGGCTGCGGCCATATTGGTCGAGCACGGAATCCTGGGGATCGGTCCCCAGTCGGGCGGTGCCCAGCAGGTGCCACCCGCTCTCGCGCATCTGCGGCATGACCGAGGTCGAGTGCGCGCCAGCCGCCTCCAGGGACTCGACGGCACGCGCGGCGTGGAAGTCCAAGAGCCGCTTCGAATTCTCCGAGGTCTTGTAGATGACCTTGGGGGCCGGAATGCCGTCGCTGTCGACCAGATCGGGGTCGATCTCCACCCGGTTCGATTCCTCGGGTAGGTCCTCGCCGATGATCGCCCAGAGCGCGGTGCGACCGAACTTTTCTTCGATCATCTTGTGCCAGTTGACGCCCCACTCGTCCTCGACCCGGCTCTCGCCGCCGAAGACCTCCGCGCCGATGAAGCCCTTGGCCGAGAGCGGGCCGCCCGCGGACATCCCTCCCCACTTGGCGCCCCGCAAGAAGCCGCGCTTCTCGTCGGTCTCGTAGAACTGCAGGGTATTGATCAGCTGCCCCGACGGCCCCCGCCAGCTCTCCAGATCCTCGTCGAAGTGACCCATGACCAGCCCGAAGGGATGCATCATCAGGTTCTTGCCGACCAGGCCGCTGGAGTTGGCGAGCCCGTCAGGGAAAGACTTGGAGGTGGAGTTCAAGAGGATGCGCGGGGTGCCGATGGTGTTGGCGCAGAGGATGACAATCTTGGCCAACTGTCGGCGTTCGCGGCCGTTCATGTCGACGTAGAGCGCACCGGTGACCCGGCCGCGCGCCTCGTCATAGATGAGCGTGCGGACCCTGGCGCCGGCAATCAGGCGATGCCCGCTCTTGGCGATCTGCTTGAAGAGCACCAGGTCGGGCGACCACTTGGCGGCCTCAGGGCAGCCGAACATGCAGGTGCCACGACGCGCGCAGGGGTTCTGTCCCTGCCAGGGGATCGAGGGCATCCCGTTCAAGCCCGGCCACCAGTGCCAGCCGAGCTTGTCCATGCCCTCCGCCAGCTTCATCCCCACCTTGCCGATCGGGATCTGCGGGGTAGGATAGGCGGCTTGCGGCGGGTAGCCGGGATTGCCTTGCGTCCCGGAGGCGCTGATCAGCTGTTCGACCGCCTCCAGATGCGGCAGGATCTCGTAGTAGTCGAAGGGCCAGTCCACCGCGACGCCGTCCAGTGAACGCACTTTGAAATCCGACGGCAGGAAGGGCACCCAGTGGCCGCCCCAGATGGTCGCGCTGCCGCCCACTGCGGACTGCATGTAGGGCTCTACGTCGCTCTCCGTCGTGTTGATGGGATAGTCGCGCTCGTTGTCCCGCACGTTCGGCGAGGGGTTCCACTGCTTGCCTCCGGCAAGCTCGTACTCCTTCTTGTCGCCGGGATAGTCCGAGGGATCGAACCAGGTTCCCTGCTCCAGGGTGACGACCGACATGCCGGCCTCCGTCAGCATCTTCGCGGCGACGGAGCCGGAGGGGCCGGATCCAACAATGAGGACATCGGCTTCCTTTGGGGGTTTCGCCGAACTCGCCATGTCTCTTTTCTCCCTGCTTGCTCGTATCTGCGTGCTTGTGCGGTGGCGATCACTCGGTCTCTCGGAGACCGAGGTAGAATTCGTGAAGGTCGTCGCGCTGGAGCAAATCCTCGGCCTGCCCCTTGAGGACGACATGGCCGTTGGCGATGACGTAGGCCCGATGGGCATGCCCCAACGAGACGTGGATGTTCTGCTCGGCGACGAGAAAGGAGACGCCGTTCTCTCGATTGAGGCGGGACACGATCTCGAAGATCTCTTGCACCAACAAGGGCGCCAAGCCCATCGAGGGCTCGTCCAAGAGGACCAGTTCCGGCTGCGTCAGCAAGGCCCGGCCGATGGCCAGCATTTGCTGCTCGCCACCCGAGGTGAGACCGGCCAGGGTCTTTCGCTTGTCCCTCAAGCGCGGCAGCCAGCTATAGATCTCTTCGATTTGACGCTCCATCTCGCGCCGTCGGGGACGGCGCAGGAAACAGCCCGCCTTCAGGTTCTCCTCGACCGTCAGATGGGCGAAGACGCGGCGCCCCTCGAGCACGTGGACAATGTTGCGGAGCGCCAGCTTGTGCGGCGCGATCCCATTGATGTTCGCGCCCTTGAAGTGAACGGCGCCCTCGGTGATCTGGGCGCGCTCGGTCCTGGCAATGCCGGAGATCGCCTTCAGGGTCGTGCTCTTGCCGGCACCATTGGCGCCGAGAACGGCGACGACCTCTCCCCTGCCGACCTCGAGCGAAACATCGGCAACGCCGAGAATATGCTCGTCATAGACGACTTTGATCGCCTCGACCGACAGCAGTGTGTCCGCGCTGTGCTGGATTTCCGCGTGCATGCTCAAAGTCTTGTAAGCTCCGCCGATGCTGCGGGCGGCAGGATCGCCGCCCGCAGTCTCGAATAGGGTCAGCCTCTTACTCGACCGTCCTCGGCACGATGCCCTGCTCGGCAGCGTACGCGGCGGCCTTGGCCTCGATCAGCGGGTCGACCACGCTGTCGTCGACCTCGATCCAGTCGCTGACGAGGGTCCAGCCATTGCCGTTCCACTCCTGGATCCGGGCAGCACCGCCGCCCTCATGGTCGTAGGGCGTGACCTTCAGCTGTTGCAGCAGACCGGTCATGCCGAGTTCCTCGAGCCGATCGGCATCGATGGTCATATGCTCCAGGCCCCAGAGCATCTCTTCGCCGGTCAGCGGACGATTGCCGAACTTCTTCATGGCCACCCGCATGCCTTCGACGGCGAGTGCGGCGTTCACCAGGCCGATGTTGTAGTAGACGGCGCCGAAATCCTCGTCCGGGTTAGCTAGATTGGTCTTGCCGGTGTCAAGGACGTGCTCCTTCACCTTGGCGTGCACGCCGAAGTCGGTGCCGCCAGGATAGGGCGCGATCGCCTTGTAGCCGATGGCGGCGTCGCCCGCGGGGATCATGTCCGCCTTCGAGCCGGCCCAGACGTCCCCCAACATCTTGCTGGTGTCGATGCCGAAGCGCTTGGCGGTCTTGAGCGCCACCGGCGTCATCACCCCCCAGGTGCGCAGCACGACATAGTCGGGCTTCTCGGCGCGGACCTGGCGCCAGATCGCCGCCTGCTCCGAGCCTGGATGGGCAACCGGAATCTGCACGTCGATGAAACCGTACTTCTTGGCCAATTCGGCCATCACCGGCTGCGAGGCGCGACCGTAGCCCGAGTCGTGATAGACCGTGACGATCTTCTTGTCCTTCAGGTTCTCGAAGCCGCCCATCTCTTCGGCGATGAAGTTCACCGCGACCGAGCCCTGACCGTAGAAGGTCAGAAGCAGGGGGAAGACATAGGGGAAGACCAAGCCGTTCTTGGATTCCGAGGGGCCGCCGGCCGGGTCGAAGAGCGGGATCTTGTCCTCGCGCGCACGATCCATCAGCGCATAGGTGGCGGGTGTCGAATGGGTCATGATGAAGGCGGTCGGCGAGCCGTCCTTACCGCCCTTGGCCCGCTCATAGGCCTCCACCGCGCGGTCGGGATTGTACTCCGTCTCGAACTCCTCGATGTCGAACTTGACGCCGTTCACGCCGCCCTCGACCTCGTTGATGAAAGTGAAGTAGTCCCGCTCGCCGGCGAACCAGAGCGACCCCGACGAGGCGTAGGGACCGGTCCGATAGACGAACAGGGGGACGTATTGCGTCATGCTTTCGGCCTGCGCCGGCGCTGTAGGCACGACACTGGTCGACAGGAAAGCGGAGGTGGCGATCGCCGCGGCCGCTCCCAACGATAGGAGATGTTTACCCATTTCTTGTGCTCCTCCCTTTGATTGGCTGAGGTCGAGAATCATCTGTTTGGCTCGGATTGGGCTCCGCGCTCGTTGTCTTTCTTGGTCGGTGTCCGGCGCCACAGCCGCGCCGTCAGCTGGCGCAACAGCTTGTCGATGCCGTCCGGCTCCTTGATCAGGAAAACGATGATCAGGACGCCGAAGAGGAACTTCTGCAGGTTTGACAGAAAGCCTGGGCTCACCATGTCGCCGACGAAGGTCTTGGCGGCGTGATCGATCACCAGCGGCAGGAGAAAGATGAAGGCGGCACCGATGTAGTTGCCGCGGATGCTGCTCATCCCGCCGATAATGATGATGAAGAGGATCTGGAACGAGCGATCGATCTGGAAACTGCCGATGCTGGTCGTGCCCAGGAAGATGAAACCCCATAGCGCCCCGGCGATACCCAGGTAGAAGGCGCTGATGGCGAAGGCGAGGGACTTGTACTTCTTGGAGTCGATGCCGATCACGCCGGCGGCCGTGTCCATGTCGCGGATCGCCATCCAATTGCGGCCCACGTGACTGCTGATCAGGTTGCTCGCCATCCAGGTCAGTACGACGACAAGGCTGAGCGTGAAGTAGTAGCGCACAACATAGGAGCCATCGACATCGAAGCCGAAGAGCGACATCGGCGGCAGCGAGATGGTCGGCACGTCGCCGAAGTTGTAGAACCAGGGGAACTTCAGGAAGAGCCACTCGAAGAAGAACTGGGCCGCCAGGCTCGTCACCATGACGTAGAAGCCCTTGATGCGGACGCTCGGCAGACCGAAGACCCAGCCGACGGCGGCGGTGATGACGCCGGCAAGCACGATGGCGAGCGGGAAGAACTGGATGCCGCCGTGGACGGCCAGGGCGTAGGTCGCATAGGCGCCCACCGCCATGAAGCCGCCGGCGCCCAGCGAGATCTGCCCGGTGTAGCCGGTCAAGAGGTTCAAGCCCAAGCCGGCGAGACCCAGAATCAGCACCGGCATGACGATGACCTGCGTCACGTACTCGCTGCTGACGAAGGGCACCAGGATCAAGGCGATCAGCAACAGCCCGATGGCCAAGGGGCTGGATCCGGTGGCCAAGGGATTGCTGTCGACCGCGGGGCGCAGGGCGGAGGAGGGCGTAACGCTCATCGCCTAGACCCTCTCTACCTTGTACTCGCCGAAGAGACCGACGGGACGGATAAAGAGGAAGATCAGCGCCACGAGGTAGGCGAACCACGGCGAGATGCCGCCGCCGACGAGCGGGCCGATGTAGGTCTCGGCCAAGGCCTCGCCGGCACCGATCAAGAGACCGCCGACGATGGCGCCCATGATCGAGGTGAAGCCGCCGATGATCAGGACCGGAAGGGCCTTGAGGACGACCAGCGACAGGGCGAAGGCGACGCCCTGGCGCGCGCCCCAGACCATGCCGGAGACCATGCCGACCACCGCCGCCACGGCCCATACGATCTGCCAGATGCGGTTGATGTTGATGCCGATGGACTGCGCCGAGGCGGTGTCGTCGGCGACCGCGCGCAGGCTGATCCCGATCCTCGTCTTGGAGAAGAAGAGCGCCAGCGCGATGACGAGTACGGTAGCCCCGCCGGCTACGATGAGATCGAATTCGCTAATCAGGATATCACCCCAGAAGAGGGGGTTGTCCTGCAGCCCAATATCGAGCAGGCGCACCTCCGAGCCCATCAGGCCCTGGGCCGCCCCCTCGATCACGAAGGAGAGACCGAGCGTGGCCATGAAGAGGGTCATCACGTTGCGATTGGCCAGCGGGCGCAGCACCACCCGCTCGATGGCGATCGACAAGGCGATCATGACGACAATGGTGACGATCACGGCCAACCAGAAGGCCAGGCCCAGTTCGAGAAAGGTCACCAGCGTCAAGGCCGAGAATAGGAGCAAGGCGCCCTGCGAGTAGTTGAAGACGCCGCTGGCCTTAAAGATCAGGACGAAGCCGATGGCCACCAGCGAATACATCGTTCCGGCGAGCAGGCCGCCAATCAGTGTTTCGATGAAGAGGGTCAATGGACGACCCCCAGGTAGGCTTGGATGACCTCGGGGTCGTCCTTGACCCTGTCCGGGTCGCCATCGGCGATCTTGCGGCCGTAGTCGAGCACCACGACATGGTCCGACAAGCTCATCACCACCGAGATGTCGTGTTCGATGAGAACAATCGTTACGCCTAGCTTGTGGTTGATGTCCGTTATGTAATCGGACATTTCTTGCTTCTCTTCTTTGTTCATGCCGGCCATGGGCTCGTCGAGAAGCAAGAGTTCGGGCTCGGCCACCAGCGCGCGGGCCAGGCCAACCCGCTTTTGGATGCCGTAGGAGAGGTTCTCCACGATCGCGTCGCGATAGGGTTCAAGGTCGAGAAAGGCGATCACGCGTTCCGACCTTGCGCGAAAGTCCGCCGACTCCCGTCGTGCACGCGGTAGACGAAAGGCATGTTCGATGAAGCTCGTCTGCGCCTTACGAGACAGCCCCGCCAACACATTGTCCAGAACCGACATCTTGCCGAAGAGCGCATTGTTCTGAAACACCCGCCCCATGCCGAGCCGGGCCGTTTCGATCGGCTGGATTTTCTTCAGGGACCGCCCGTTGAACGAGAGGGACCCGGACTCCGGACGATAAACGCCGTTGATGATGTTCAGAAGCGAGCTTTTGCCGGCGCCGTTCGGGCCGATGAGCGCGCAGATCTCGTGCCGATACACTGAGAAGGACAAGGCGTTGATCGCCTTCACGCCTTGGAACGACAAGGATACCCCCGCGATATCGAGAATGACATCAGCATCGGAGATGGCACGATCCGTCATGTCACCGGGTCTCACTGCCGACGCCGCGTGGCGCCGTCGTCCGCTGCCAGAGCCGGGATCCTGCTGCTTTCGAAATCGGCCTGCCTCCCTTCGTGACCATGCATGCATGATCTGCTTCTTGTACCGTTCGGTCGGTATGATTTCAGCTTAAGCAAAATGTGTCAAGGTGATTTTAGGATTTTATAAATATCTGAAGCACATAGATTTTTTGGAGATCAGAGTGTGTTTCACTCACATCTCGGGGCAAGGAGGAGGTGGTGGTTTCGCATAACTGTACCGTTCAGTATGTCGTTTTTCGTTGAATGAAGCGGTGTTCTTGTGCAAGCTTGCTCTCGGCTTGTAGGTTAGGCGTCGATACGCCTTGCGTTGAAACAATGGGAAACGAATGCCGAAGGAAACCAAGAAGGCCGACAGCATCCGCACAACGGCAGCGGCGCTCTTCGCCCAGAAGGGATTCAGTGCCGTCGGCGTCGCTGAACTGGGCGAAGCGACCGGTCTTGGCCGCGGTGCGCTCTACCATCACATCAACAGTAAGGAAGACCTGCTTTTCGACATTTCCTCGAAGTACGTGATGAAGCTGATCGAGGATGGGCGGGCGATTTCAGCACGCGAGACCGATCCGGTGCGGAGGATCGAACAGCTGAGCAAGGCCATGATTCGCGTCGTCTACGATCATCTGCCGGAGATGACGGTCTGCTTCCGAGAGATTCATGCACTTTCCGGCGAACGGCACACCGTCGTTGCGCAGCTGCATCAAGACTATCAGCAGATTTGGGAAGACGCGATTGCGATGGGTGTGGCGCAGGGCGTGTTCCGCCCCATCGACAAAGTTGCAATTAAAGGCTTGATGGGAATGTTCTTTTATAGCTTTCAGTGGCTTAACCCGAACGGCCGGCAAACGGCGAGCGAAGTCGGTGATGTCTTTAGTGACCTGATTATACACACGCTCCACACCGAGAAGTAAGTTCGCTTTGGCGAAACTGACCTGATCGTTGTTTCCGCGGTGTAGCGACATGTTGGGTGAAGCGGTGAAGGCGATGTTCGCTGATCGGGAACCAGTGACAGTACTGGGCTCGAGGCGGTTCTAAAGAGCGCTTGTCGGCACGCGAGCGCAAGCCTCTGGCGAGCACCCGCTCCCTGTTAGCTTCTCAGCGCTGCATCCTTCATGTCGCCTTGTTGATCCGCTTCATGATCTCGGATAGGCGCGACCATCCCTGCAGGGCGACCGGAAGAACGAGCGCCGAGTCAACGAACTCCCATGAATAGGTGACGATGGTGAAAATCGTGCCTGCCGTGGCGTCGATGTGGGTGGTGGCAAACCAAAGATTGACCAGGATGAACCCGAGTAACACGCAGAAAATTGCACCATAGACGCACGCTTCCGTGTCCGAAAGCCGGATCTCGATCCGTCGCAGTTTGCTCAGATGCGAAAGGACGCCCTCGGTCAGTTTCGTCTCCAGAATTCTCACCTGCTGTTCGGTCTGTTGATTATGGTTGGCATTCAGTCGGTAAAAGCGCCCGTGGAACAGACTGTAGAGCGCGAACATGAGAAGCGTGGCGCCGAGCGCCGCGTAAGACAGCACGGGGTGAAGGATGAACAGGACAACAAACGAAATAGTCAGTTGAACGACGGCGTTCATGATCGCGGGAACGTCCTGTTCAAGAAAGTCGACCAATTCGCGGCCCATGCCGAGCCTGGCATTCAAGGTCGAGACGGGAATCCCGCCTGAGCGATCGACCTGCGCCATTCCCAGTTCGACTCGGATCGTCCCGAAGGCCCGGGTGTCGTAGAAGCGGCGCAGAACGGCGACTACGATCAGGCCGGCCAGAACCGCGGCAAGGTACAGAAGCGAGCTCGTGTCATCGCGGAGCAATCCATCGATCGCAAAGCCGATGAACAGGGGGATCAGCGCCGTCAAGGCTGTCTCGCACAGTGTCAAGGTCCAGGTCACGAGGAGCGATCGCAGGAACCTCCGGAGCAGGTTGGAGATGTTGAAGGGCTCACCCTGCAACATCGTTCGTTCTTTCCTGCCTAGCGACCCGGAAGAACCTCTTCACATCCTCCGTAATGGCGATAAGGACTGGCACGAGTATCAGCATCAGAAGGGTGGCGAACAGCTCCCCAAATGCCAGCGAGGTGGCTGCCGGAATGAGATATTGTGCCTGTTCGGAGGTCTCTGTCAGCAAAGGTATCAAGCCGACGACCGTCGTGGCGGTGGTGAGGAAGATGGCGCGATAGCGCCCGGTCGCGGCCTCGATGAGCGCGTCGTTCACCGGCAGTCCCGCTTCGATGGCTTGGTTGTAGCGGGTGACAAGCACCAGGCTGTCGTTGACCACCACACCGCTTAAAGCCAGCATGCCGAAGAAGGACAGCACCGAAAGCTCGATGTCCATGATCAGGTGACCGATGGCGGCGCCGACAAAGCCGAAGGGGATGATGGCCAGTATCAGAATAGGCTGCCAATAGGACTTGAGAGGGATGGCCATCAAGACAAAGATCATCGCCGCGGCCAACAGCAGCGCGTGCTTCATGCCTTCTTGAATCTCGCCGATTTCCTGCAGCTCGCCTGCCTTCTCCAGTTTGACGTTGGGAAAGTGCGCGCGCATCTCGGGCAGGAAATAGGTATCGACGATCCAGCTCAGGTCCTCCGGGGAAATCGTGGAGCGGTCCATCGAGGCGGCTATTGTATTGACCAGTTTGCCATTCTCCCGATGTACCGTCCCCGGCACGTAGCCGCTTGCGATGTCGGCAACGGAACGCAGCGGAATCCACTCACCTGTCCTGCTGCGCAAGCGACTGTCGAGCAGGTCATCGAAGGTATCGCGCGCGCTGCCGGCATTCTGCACGAGGACGCGCAGCTCCGTGCCGGCACGCCTGACCTTGTGGACCTCCGCGCCGCCGAAGGCGCCGCCGATCTGCGTGGCCAGTGTTTCCGGATCGAAGCCCAGGCTGCGCGCTTCCGGCTTCACGCGGATTTCCAGCTGAGGTTGTCCCGCGGTGAGCGTGTCCCGGATAGCATGGGTGCCGTCGACCTCGGCGAGGAACTCCTTCAGATACTTGCTGACTTCCTTCAGCTCTTCGGTATCTCTGGACAGCAGTCGGAGCTGGAAACCGCCACCGAAGTCTTCGGTCGCGATGAACTGAAGCTCCGTGGCGCCTTCAAGCCGACCGGTGCGCTTGCGCCACTCGCGCATGACATCCAGGGATTGCACGTTCCTTCGCTCGGCAACCGGTGTCAGCTCCGCATAGAGCTGTGCCGAGGTAGCGCTGGAGATGATCAGGAACATCGTTCGGATCGGGGGGTGCTCCAAGGAGGCTTGGTCTTGCACCTCCTTGTTCAGCTCTTCGCCGACGTCTTGGATACGCTCCATATTGGTCTTCGTGAGTCGAAATGGCGCGCGTGCGTCCATCTCCAGATTGATCGATATGACCTGTCCCGGTACGTCGGGGAAGAACACGGTCTTGATCTTCCCAAGGCCGATGAGGCCAAGGCCGAACAGACCGGCAGACACAAAGACAATGAGCGCCGCGTAGCGGTGGCGGATCGCCGCCTTTAGCAGAGGCCTATAGGCGACGTTCTTGCTCCAATCCAAAGTCGCTCGCGCGGTGGCTTGCACCTTGGACCACCCCAGTGTCAGTCGGTTCTTTGGCCGGCGTCCCAGGCGAAGAGGCGCCAGATGCGCAGGCAGGATGAACTTGCTTTCGATGAGCGAGAAGGCGAGCGCGAAGATGACGATCCCTGAAAAGCTAGCGAGCACCTTGCCGAGCGGGTTATCGAGCAGCAGCATCGGGTAGAATGCAGCGATGGTGGTCAGGCCGCCGAAAATCGTGGCGACCGCGACCCTCTCGACGCCGGTCTGCGTGCCGGCAATCGGGTCGCTGTCGTGCTGGCGATGCTCGAACACGCTTTCGCCAACGACCACGGCGTCATCGACCAGAATGCCGAGCGCGATGATCAGGCCGAATGTGGTGACGTCATTCAGCGAATAGTCGACCCACTTGGATCCGGCGACCGCCAAAGCCCCCATCACCGAAATGGGGATGCCCATGGCGACCCAGAACGCGAGCCGAACATCCAGGAACAGCGAAAGCACGAGAATGACCAAGAACAAACCCTGCAGTCCGTTCGTGCTAAGCAGGCCAAGGCGGTCGGTGATGTAGTTAGATGCATCGCCCCAAACGGAAATCTCAACGCCCGGCGGCAATTGGGGCTCGAAGTCGCGTGCGGCCTCATGGACGACCTCCGAGATGCGCAGAGCATTGTCCTTCTGTCCGACCAGCACTTCCATGCCGGTGGTCTGCGTATTGTTGAAGCGAAAGAGGTAGTCGCCTTCTTCGAAGGTATCGCTGACCTTGGCGATTTGGCCCAGCTTGATAGAGGTTCCGTCAGTGTTCTCGATGATTGGTATGTCGGCAAACTGGGTCGAGAACCTGGCTTTGTCATCGGTCTTCAGGGTGACGTTGCCACCGATGGTGCGCAGCGTTCCGGATTGAAAGTCGAGAGAGCTCGCACGGATCTCCTGAACCACATCATCGATGGTCAGCCGAAACTGCCGCAGGATCTTGGGGTCGAACTCGATACGCATTTCGCGGGCATGCAAGCCCCAGACTTCCAAGCGCGAGATCTCCGGTGCCGCGAGAAGGTCCTCTCTGAAACGCTCGGTCAGTGCCTGAAGGGTCAGGGGATCCGTGTCACCATGAATGTTGATGTAGAGGGCCGGATAGTCGTAGCCGTTCGTTTCGATCACCGGGCGGCGCACGGAAGTGGGAAAGTCGTCGATGGCGTCGACCCGCATCCGAACGCGGTCCAGTACCTTCTGCAGATCCGCACCCCCGGCTTTGCGGACCTCCACATAGGAGATCTCCGCAGCGGATTGCGAGGACACGCTCTTTACGCCCTCCACGCCCTCGAGCGCCTTCTCGATCTTTCGCGTGACAAGCTCGTCGACCTGGGCGGTCGAGGCATCAAGAAAAGTGGTGGTGATCTGCACGCTATCGGGTGGCATCCGCGGGAAGCCCTCGATGCGGATGGAGAGCACCGTGACCAGACCGGCAAAGATGATGAAGACCATCAATAGGTTTGCGGCCACGGGATTACGAATGAACCAGCCCAGGATGACCTTCATGGGTCAATCGCCCTTCTAGTACGGCCGCACGGTTTGGCGCGGTAGGAAGGAGGCCAGCGGCGTGATCGCGACATAGAGGGTGTAGGTGCCAGCCGGCGCTTCGATAACAAGGCGGTCCTGATGCCTGAAAAGGATCTTCGGCGTGAAGCGTCTCAGGCGATTGTTGGCATCGACATGCCAGACCTCGCCTTCTTGGGTCAGCGCTGAAGCCGGGACATCTAGGGCGTTGGGCGCCGTTACGCCTGGCAAGGACACACGCACGAAGTCGCCGGAAAGGACCTTCTTGCCTTCGGCCCCGTTGATTTCCAGGAAGACCTTGTACTGACGCGTGGTCTCATCGAGAAATCCGCCGCCCTTACGGATCTTCGCTTCGGCGACCTCTTCGCCGTTCTGGTCGATGACGCGGGCGCTGAGGCCCTCGAGCGGCTTCTTCAGAAGGTTCCAATCGTCTCGGCTCAGTTCCACCGCCAATTCAAAGGTAGCATCGTCCACCAGCTTGACGAGGGGGTCGCCCGCGTTTGCCGTTTGTCCGGGACTCACGTATCGCTCGGTCACGAAGCCGGCAAAGGGCGCGACAAGGGTTGCATCCTCCAGCTGCCGTCTTGCGGCGGAAACGCGTGCCTCTGCCGAAGCCACCGCGCTCTCGGCGATACTCAGTTGCGGCAGTCTGAGCGCCAGATCGTTGGGCGGTTGGACCCCCTCGCGTTCAAACTCCTTGCGAGCCACAAGGTTGGCGTTCTTTGCCTGCCAAAGCCTTAGGTTTGCCTCCTTCAGCGACAGCTCCGCCGCGGCGAGTTCGGCAACATAGGGCGCACTTTCGATTTCGATCAGGACAGTGCCTTCCTTGACGCGCTCGCCAGCGAGAGCATTGGGCAGCACTCTCGTGATCCGCCCGGACACTGCCGCCTTCAGTTCCGCGGACCAGCGCGGGCGCACTTCAGCGAATGCCGTGACCGCCACGACTTCGCTGCCGGCCTGCACGGTTTCTATGGACACCCATGGCGCTGGGCGAGGGTCTTGCGCCTCGACTGCTTCCACAGTGAATTCGGCGGTGTACAAGTACCACAGCACGCCACCGAGCAATGCCAGCGCCAGGACAACAACCACCGCTCTGGAGAGCGATGACCCCTCGTCTGGAGCGCTATCCGGGCGCGTGCCATGCATGGGTGAGTCCGCTGACTAGAGGTCTAGGGGCGCCGACCGAAGGGCTGCGCCGTCGGAAACGCCGAGAACCGCCACGCCCAGCACAAATCGCCGGGCCACCTGTCCGGTCGGGCAAAGCCGTACCAGGAGGGATGGCGTAACGGGCGGTCTTCTTGGCACTGTGAGAAACCTCCTCATGTCTTGGAGGAGCGGCCTTGTCGGGGAGATGTCGAGGCCGGATCGGCAAGACCGAGACCCTGCATTATCGTTCGAAAGGTCAGCGCGGCGGCATCGCGGCGCGCCACCGCGCCATCGTCAACGGCGTGCCAGGCGGCATAGACCAGCGCATCGATGGCCGCGACCACCCAAGCCGTAGGTACGGCCCGATCTAGACTGCCTTCGGCCTTCATCGCTTCGATAAGGTCGCCCAACTCATCGAGTTGCCGGTCATAGGCTGCTTTGATTTCGGGATCGTTGAGGACTATCGGTTCACTGGACAGGAACCGAAAGCGATCTCCTAGCGGCACAATGGCCTCGACGATCTCGGCGAGCACCTGTGCGGCACTCAAACGGTCGACGGGGATCTGTTGAGTGGCTTCGTCGATCTGATGCAGGGACTCCAGCACCAGCGCCCTGATCAAATCCTCGCGGGTCGGAAAATGCCGGTAAAGGGTGGCTCGGCCGACGCCTGCCTCCTTCGCAATGTCGGCCATCGCGGCCCCGGGATTGCGGGCAAGCACGGCTCCGGCCGCGTTCATTAGACCTTGACGGGTCATCGGTTGTAGCGCCTGTGTGTGAGACATGATTGTCCCATTTAGGGCATTCATGTATTAACGTCAAGAGAGACTGACGCTACGAATGTGACTGCTACACTCCTGTCCCGGGATAGCGATTTGGCTAGACTTGCCGACCTTTATCCAGGTGTTGCCAGCGGGCTCAGGTTCTGGCTTCTCAGTTTCGACCAACTGATCGCGATGGACCTGTCGAGGCGCTATCCTCAAGCGACCCTGAAGACGATCGCGGCAGTCTCGTTCGGCCTTGCGGACCATCCTGCCTGTGCCAACGCAAGGCACGAGGTGACGACCAAGAAGCCAAGCCTTACCAATCCCTTCCACTGATTCCGACGTCCGTTCCCATCCCTCGACGAAAACTCCGTGTCACAGGGAGGGCACATGAAAGGGCAGTTCTTGTTCGTCGATTGTTCCGACGCTGGTTGCGTGCGGAGCATGGGGGCCCGTCGTGGGGCTGGCAATCGGGCAAGTATGAATGTCCCATGGTGAGGGGCGAGTAAGGAAGCTTCAGGTCATGCGTTCCCAGAGAGTGGTGCAGACCGGAGGGATCTCGGCCTCAATTGCCTGCATGGCGTCGACAATCAGGTCCTCGCGCCATCTGCGGCCCGCGATTTGCACGCCGATCGGTTGAGGGCCATCCGGCAGGTCAGCGATATGGGTGGGCAGGTTGCCGGCGGGCAGCCCGGTGAAGTTCATCACGAACGACCAGAGTGAGTGCCCCAAAGCATCACGCACACCGTCAGCACCTTCCGCGTCCCGTCCAGCGGTGAAGAAGGGCTTCAACAGGAAGGGCGTCAGGACCAAGGGATAGGTCTCAAGGAAGAGGGACCATTGGCGCGCGTAGTGCGTCCGTTGCGCCAACCTTCGCAGGAGCTCCGTGCCTTCGAAAGGCGGGAACTGGCGATAGTACTCGTCGAAGATCGCGTTCACCGTGTCGGAGCCGTGTTCGCGAATATCCGGGCCCATCAGTTCTTTCACCTCTCCCATCAGGGCACGGTAGCCCACCTCGCCAGCCTCGCGGGCCAGGGGGGGCTCAACTTCCTCCAGGGCATAGCCGGCGTTGGAAAGCGCCGAGGCAGCGGCATCGAGTGCTGTTGCTACCTCCGGGTGCAGTCCGAAGCCGAAATCGTCACGGGCCACGGCGACGCGGATGGGACCTGACAGCGGCTCGCCCCGCCAGGGGAGCGGCACGTGGAAAGGGTCTCGCGGATCAGAGGCGACCATGGCCGGCATCGACAGATGGAGATCCGCCGCGTTGCGCGCGATCAGCCCCTGAACGGACATGGACTGTGCGAGAAGGCCGCGTTCCGCCTTCTGGCTGGGATTCCACGCGGGCACGCGGCCCAGTCCGGGCTTCACGGTGACCGCGCCATTGGCGGATGCCGGAAAGCGCAGCGAACCGCCGATATCGTTGCCGTGCGCCAGCGCGCCCATGCCAGCCATGACCGCCGATCCGGCCCCGCCAGAGGAGCCCCCGGCAGAGAGATGGCGACCCCAGGGGTTCCAGGTTCGACCGTAGAGCGGATTGTCCGTGTCGGCCCGGAACGAGAACTCCGGTGTGTTGGTCCGCCCAATCACCACGGCGCCGGCAGCCTTTAAGTTCCGGACGACAGGCGCATCGTCGTGCGCGATCATGTCCTTCCAGGCCAGCACGCCATTGCTCGTGGCGTGGCTCTCTTGGTCAATGTTCACCTTGATGGTCAAGGGGACGCCATGCAGCGGTCCCTTGGGGGAATCACTGGCATCCAGCGCCGAGGCTTCGGCCAGCGCTTCGTCGGCAAGGCGTTCGACCACCGCATTGAGCGCCGGATTGGCTGTCTCCATTCGGGCGATCGCGGCCTCGGTCACTTCGCGGGCGGTAATCTCGCCTGACTTGGTCGCCTTGGCGATCTGGGTGGCGGTCCACGTCCAGAGGGCGGTGCTGTCTGTCATCGGGTCTCCTTACTGCCGGGGGCGGGCCCAATCGGCTAGGGGGGCGGACAATCGGAGGAGTCTTGGCGGCTGCGTGCTGCAGGTGGCCCCGCCAGCTTGCGGGCCCGGAGGCTAGAGGTCCAGAGCCGAGCGTGCCGGGTCAAGTGCGACCCAGTCGGTCGTCCTCGTCGCTCAGGTCTTGCGGTCGCTCCGAAGCTGGCCCATAGCCGCCGCCGCCCGGCGTCCTGACCCGCACACGGTCGCCGGCCCTCAGCGGAATGTCCTGCTCCTTCGACAGGTGCTCGGGCGTGTAGCGCTCGCCGTCGCGCCAGACCTCCACCACGTTGGGAGCACCGTCCTCACCACCCATCGCGCCCTGCGGACCGAAGCGTCCGTGGTCCATGACAAAGCTCGCCCGCGCTGTTCCACGGCGTAGCTCCATCTCACAGTCGAGCCCCAGACCGCCCCGATGCCGCCCCGCTCCGCCCGAGCCTTCACGCAGCGCGTAGCGATGATAAAGCACCGGGAAACTCTGCTCCATGATCTCTATCGGTGGGGCTTTGGAGATGCCGATCGTCGAACAGCCATTGGAGAGCCCGTCGTGGTAGGCGTTGCCGCCGTACCCGCCGCCCGATATCTGGTACATTACGAAATCACGTCCTGACGCGGGGTCGTGGCCGCCGAGCGCGAAGTTACCACTGGTGCCGGCGGGCGCCGCAGTGACCCTCTTGGGCAGCGCTTCGACCTATGCCGCAAAGACTGCTTCGGCGATCCGTTGGCTCACTTCCGCCGCACAGCCGGAGACCGGGCGCGGGTAGTGCGCGTCGAGGAAAGTGTTCACCGGCCGCCGGACCTCAAGCGGTTCGAAAGCGCCCGCATTGATCGGGACTTCGGGGAAGATATGGCGCATGGCCAGATAGACCGAGGACAAGGTGGTCGCGAGCACCGAGTTCATCGGCCCCTGGCAGGGCGGTGAGCTTCGGGAAAGATCGAACTCGAGCCGGCCGGGTGTCTTCTCCACCGTCAGTCTGATCGCGAGGGGCTCGTTCACCACACCGTCGCTGTCAATCCAGGCCGTCGAGCGGTACTGGCCGTCCGGTATCTCGTCGATGAGGCTTCGCATCTGGTCTCGCGCCCGCGTATGCAGTTCGGCGATGGCCTCGCGCACCAAGTCGTCGCCGTAGCGGTCCAGCAAGACGTTCAGCCGATCCTCGCCCACCATCAGCGCCGCCGCCTGGGCCTTGACGTCGCCAATCCGCTGGTCGGCCACCCGGATGTTGGAACAGATGATCGAATAGATCTCCTCGTCCAGAACCCCTTCCTTGAAGAGCCTGACCGGCGGCAGGCGCAGCCCCTCCTGCTCGACCTCGGTGGCTGAAGCGGAGAAGCCGCCCGGCACCGCTCCACCCGTGTCGGGCCAGTGGCCGGTGTTCGACAGCCAACAGTAGATCTCGCCCTTGCGGTAGAAGGGGCGGGCGAAGCGAACGTCCATCAGGTGCGTGCCGCCGAGATAGGGGTCGTTTACGATGTAGATGTCGTCAGGCTTCGGTGCGGGAGCGCGTCCCGCGGCAATCATCTGGATCAGAGTCCGCGTCGAGTACTGCATCGTGCCCACGAACACCGGCAGCCCGCCGGCGCCCTGCGCGATCAACGCACCGTCCTCCGCGGAATAGATACCGTCCGAACGGTCGTTGGCCTCGGCGATCACCGGCGAAAAGGCGGCGCGCGAGAAGCTCAGGTCCATCTCGTCGCAGACTTGCTGGAGCCCGCCCTGGATGACCGAGAGGGTGATGGCGTCGACGCTCACGTCCCTTCTCCGATGTGGATAAAGAGGTTGCCGTCGGCACGGCCTTCGAGCCGATCTCCTGGCGGGACCAGGATTGTCGTATCGAACTGCTCGATGATGGCCGGGCCATCAAGCGCTGCTTCGGCGGGGAGGTGATCACGCCAGTAGACCGGCGTGTCGAGGCCGACACCGTCGAAGACCACGATGCGTCGGCCAGTCGCTTCGGCAGTGGATTTGCGGCCCGAGGCATCGATGAGCGCGGCCAGGTCGATTGCCGACCGCACGCCGATGACCGAGCAGTTCACGTTCACGATGCGCGCCGGGATGTCGGACAGTTCGACCTTGAAACGCTTCCAATAAACACGCTCGAACCGGCTGCGCAGGTCGTTCCAACCGGGTGCGCCGTCGTCGAGCGGCACCCGCACCACATGGCTTTGCCCTTGGAACTGCATGTCGACGCTGAAGTCGCGGGTGATCATGCGCAAGTCGACCCTTTCGCGGGCGAGCGCGCTTTCGCCAGCGGCGACCTGCTCGGAAAAGACCTCGTGCAGGGCGTTCATGTCCACGCTGTCGAACGGCGCGTTGATGGTGCGGACGTAGTCGTGCCGCAAGTCCGCGACGATGCAGCCGAGCGCATTGGTGAGACCGGGGCGCGCGGGAACAAGAACCCGTGGGATGCCCAATTCGCGTGCCAGTGCCGCCGCGTGAAGCGGCCCGGCACCGCCGAATGCAAAGAGCGCGAAGTCACGGGGATCCTCGCCTAGCGACAGCGAGACCATGCGAAGCGCGCCCGCCATTTTGGCGTTGGCCACCCGCACCACGGCTTCCGCGGCCTCGATGGCGGTCAATCCGAGAGCGCCGCCCAGCTGCTTCTCAAAGGCGTCACGTATCGTGTCAAGCGCCACGCCGCCGGCAACCGCCTTTAGCTTGCCTGGGTCGAGCAGACCGAGCAGAAGGTTCGCGTCCGAGATCGTTGGTTGCTCCCCACCCTTGCCGTAGCAGATGGGTCCGGGGTCTGCGCCCGCGCTCTGCGGGCCGATCTCAAGCAGCCCTGCCGCATTCAAGTGGGCGATGGATCCGCCCCCGGCGCCGATCGTGCGCACGTCGACCATGGGGACGTGGATCGGCATGGCGTACTCGACCTCGATCTCGTTGGAGACCGAGGGGTAGCCGCCCCGGATCAAGGCCACATCGGTCGAGGTGCCGCCCATATCGTAAGTCAATAGGTTTGTCTCGCCCGCGATCCGCCCCGTATAGGCCGCCGCCATGACTCCCGAAGCCGGTCCGGACATGACTGTCTTCGCCGCCTCCCGCGATACCAGTCGCGAGGAGATCATGCCTCCGTTGCCATTCATCACCAGCAAGTCGCCGCGATAGCCGCCTGTTTCGAGCTTTTCGCGCAGACGCGCGATGTATCGCTCGAGCAGGGGTTGGACGGAGGCGTTCACGGCCGCGGTCACGCCGCGCTCGAACTCGCGCGTTTCCGACAGCAGGCTATGCCCGGTCGTGATGAAACTGCTGGGCCAGACCTCGGCAGCGATCTCTGCCGCGCGCAGCTCGTGAGAAGGGTTGGCGTAGGCGTGCAGGAAGTGGATGACCAGCGCTTCGCAGCCGCGTTCGAGCAACAGTTTAGCAGCGGCCTTCACCGCCGCCTCATCGAGGGGCACGACGACGTCTCCGGCGGCATCCATGCGCTCGGGCACCTCGAGGCGAAGGTCGCGCGGGATGATCGGAACGAAGTGCCCCATCATCCCATAGGGCTGCGGTCGTGTCCGACGGCCCAGTTCCAGCACGTCGCGAAAACCCCTTGTCGTTATCAGGCCGGTTCGCGAGAGCTTGCGTTCCAGTACCGCATTGGTCGTGGTGGTCGTGCCGTGGATGATCAGATCGACCTTGGGAAGGCTCACCTCTGCGTCCGCCATTGCGGCGAAAACACCGAAAGCCTGGTTGTCGGTGGTGGTCGGCGTTTTCGCGATCCTGAGCCCGCGGCATTCGCTGTCCAGCTGGATCAGGTCGGTGAACGTCCCGCCCACGTCCACGCCGATGATCATTCTGCCTGTCAAAACCTCTGCCAATGAATAACGAACGCGCCTTCCAAGGATAGCGACGGACCGATCACGACGGCTCGGCCCGCTTCCAGATCGGGAACGGGTCCTTCAGCCCTTTCCAGGCAGCGGCCTGCATGGTCTTGGCATTGGCGTCGCCCGCGAGGCAGGCGTCGAGGCGGCGACGGATCGCGGCTTCGTCCATGTCGGTACCGATGAAGACGATTTCCTGGCGACGATCTCCGTAGACTGGATCCCAGGTGCTGGCGATGTGCTGGCGCCATTCCGGGTGATCGGGCCACCGCTCTTTCGGCACATTCGCCCACCAGATTCCCATGGCCCCATGACGCACAAGGGCGCCGGCCTGGCTTAGCTCGCCGACCCACTCCGGGCGGGTGGCCAGCCAGAAATGTCCTTTGGCGCGAATGACCCCGGGCCACGGCGAATTGATGAAGGCGTGGAACTTCTCTGGATGGAACGGGCGCCGTGTCCGATAGACGAAGCTTTGCACGCCGTACTCTTCCGTCTCTGGCGTGTGCTCGGCAAAGCCGTACAGCTCCTTGAACCAGAGCGGGTGTTCCTGGGCCTTCTCGTGGTCGAACCGACCGGTGTTCAGGACCTTGTCGAGCGGCACACGCGACATGCTCGTCTCGATGAGCTCCGCATCGGGATTGAGCGAGCGGATGATCTTGCGCGCGGCGTCCAGCTGTTCGGGTGTTGCGGCGTCGATCTTGTTCAGGATGATGACATCGGCGAACTCGATCTGATCGACGAGCAGGTTGACCAGGGTGCGGGTGTCTTCTTCGCCCAGCGCTTCGCCGCGGTCCTTGAGAAAGTCGGTGGAGGCGTAGTCGCGCAGAAGGTTCGCGGCATCGACCACGGTCACCATCGTATCGAGGCGCGAGACGTCCTCCAGGCTCTCGCCATCTTCGGTCCGAAATCCGAAGGTGGCCGCAACGGGCAGCGGTTCGGAGATGCCCGTCGATTCGATGAGAAGGTAGTCGAAGCGGCCATCCCCCGCGAGGCGACGCACCTCCTTCAAAAGGTCATCGCGCAAGGTGCAGCAGATGCAGCCATTGGTCATCTCGACCAGCGTTTCTTCCGTACGGCTCAGATCGGCCCCGCCGTCCCGAATGAGATCGGCGTCGATGTTGACCTCGCTCATGTCATTGACGATGACCGCGACGCGCTTGCCTTCACGGTTGTTCAGGATGTGGTTCATCAGCGTGGTCTTGCCGGCGCCGAGGAAGCCGGAGAGTACGGTGACGGGCAGGTTGGGTCTTTCCAGGGATTGGGTCATGGCTGGTCTTCAGAGCGTTATGACGAAGTCGGGGGCGTTGGGCGCGAGCGCCGCGTAGAGCTGGGGAAAGCAGCCGGCCTGCACGCCGGCGACTGTGCCCTTCGCCGTGACGTCGCCCTTGCCGCATTGCTCAAGGGTGCCTTCGGCCAGATTGCGACGCACCGCGCATTGGTCGCAGATCATGAGCAGGATGTTCTGCTCCTTGGCGACCTTGGCTAGGCGCTCGCCGACCGGGTCGCCCTCACGCAGGCAGAACAAGTTGTCATCGAAGAAGAACATCCCGACCACGCTCGCTCCGTGCGAGCCGTCCTCCAGTTGCGGAAGGATCATGGTGGCCAGCTTGAAGGTCGACGCCATGTCGGTGGCAAAGACATACGCGACCTTCATTTCCTATGCTCCGTCATGTGGTGCTTCCTGTCGATGGTTGGGGTGTCCACGATTGCCGGTTCGCCCGCGCCGACCCGACGCCGGTGGTGTCGTCGACGGGCTTGAGCAGATTGTCGGCTGGACGCAGGTGGGGCATTTCACCCTCCCTCAAAGCTGCGTCGGGTTGGGTGCGTCGCCATAGACGGCCTTCGGATCAAAGGACTTCTGCGACTCGGTGAACACTAGCCGAGCGGGACCTCCAGGAGTGCCGCCCAGCTCAACCGACCGATAGAAGCAGGAGCGGTAGCCGACATGGCAACTGGCACCGCTGCCGCCGATCTGCACGCGGAGCCAGACGGCGTCCTGATCGTCGTCGATGCGCATCTCAACAACCTGCTGGACCAGGCCACTGGTCGCGCCTTTGTGCCAGAGGCACTGGCGGCTTCGGCTCCAGTAGTGCGCTTCGCCGGTTGCGATCGTTTGCTGTAGTGCCTCGCCATTCATGTAGCCCAGCATCAGCACTTCGCCCGCACTGGCATCGCTTGTGATGCAGGGGATCAGTCCGTCGGCGTCGAACTTGGGCGCCAAGGCGAGGCCTTCCTCGACCTGCTCGACGGTCGTCCGGGCGGCGAAGGCTGCTGAAACGGACGTGTCAGAAACCACTGGAGCCGCTCTCGTGGCTTCCGATCGTTTCGTCATAGGCGGCGGTCTCCTCGAATGACGTCTCTTGCAGCACGACCGGACCCTCTTCCGCGGTCATGCTCAGCGTTCAGGGTTTGGCCGTTGTAATCATATGAGCAACGTTATAACATTACTTATCTTCAAGGCAAGAAGGGCTAAGGCCATGGCGCTCCAATTGATCCGGCCCCAGCCCTGCACGGATCCCAAATGCCGCGGGCAGCATGCGCCGGCTGAACGGGTTGCGCTGGCGAAGTCTCTCTGCGGCACGCGCGGGGTGCAGCTGACAGAGCTCCGGCGCCAGATATTGGAACTGCTTTGGGAGAGCGGTCGCCCGACGGGCGCCTATGAACTGATCGAGGTCCTCAAGCTTCGGCGCCCCCGCCCGGTCTGGCCCCCCACCGTTTACCGGGCGCTTGAGTTCCTGATTTGCCAAGGGTTCGTCTGGAAGATCGAGAGCCGAAATGCCTACGTCCCTTGCGCGCATCCCGAACGTCAGCGTGACTGTCTGTTCTTCATCTGCACCAACTGCGGTGCGACGGCCGAATTGGAGGATCTGCGGGTCGAACAGCTGCTTGCCGAGAACGCCACCGTCTTGGGGTACCGCGTGAAGAGGCGCGTGGTCGAGGTGGAGGGTACCTGCGCGCGTTGCATAGCGGCCGGCGCGGCCGGAGCAGAGAAGGGGGGCGCCAGATGGAAAGTCGGGATCTGACCGCGCCATCTCGGCGGCTGCCGGTCTCTCTGCTGACCGGCTTCCTGGGCAGCGGCAAGACGACGGTGCTCAACCATCTTGTCCGTCATCCAGCCCTGAAGCGGACTCTGGTCATCATCAACGAGTTCGGCGAGATCGGCCTCGACCACGAGCTGATCACACCTAGCGATGAGGATGTTTTCGATCGCCGGCTCGAAGCCCTCTTGCTGATCAAGGGGCCCTTCGTGATCCACGGCGTGCAGCACATCTTCCATCCGCAGGCCGCACTACGCCGTTTCCAGTTAGGAACAGCCCGCCATGCCGTGGTTTGAACGTGACAGCATTGGTGCGCTTGTCGGCGATCGCGCAACGGGCGAGTACACGCTCGATCTGCGAGGCATCTCCTTAGGTCACGCCCGCTTGGCGATCACCCGGATGCTGGAACGGTGGCGCTCAGCCGATCTGACAAGCGTGGTGATCCGCATTGATCCGGCCACCGCGACCAGTGGAGAGACCCTCTTCCTTCCGATAGGCCGGCGGGCCACTCGGTCGGCGCGAGACCACGCTTCCGCGGATCGAATTCGTGCCGAGCTCGCGTCGCTTGGTATCACCGTCGAGGATCGCCCCGACGGTTCGGCGTGGCGGAGGAGCGGTTAGTTGGGGGATCTTCTGCAAGCGAGGCCAACAGTGACCGGGGCCATGACAGTTGCCGAGCTGCTTGGTGCAGGCCCGCGAACTCCCGCGACAGCAGGGGCTCGTCCGAGGCGGGTTGATGACGATCGGCCGCCTCCTGCACTGCCACCCCTGGGATCTAGGCGGCTTGGGTGTGGTACAGCCCGGGAGAGCGCAGCGAGCGGGAGTGGCGTTCCGATGATCCGAAGAAATCCGCGCGGCGACGTCCCATACGTCCACGAGAGTGCGTTTGTCGACCCAACGGCCATTCTCTGCGGTCGTGTGATCGTGAATGAGGGAGTCTTCATCGGACCCTATGCGGTGATCCGAGCCGACGAGGTCGATGCAAACGACCACATGGAGCCCATCGTCATCGGTGCGCACTCGAACATTCAAGATGGGGTGGTCATCCATTCCAAGTCCGGCGCGGCAGTCCCCATTGGCGCGCAGACGTCCATCGCGCACCGCGCGATCGTCCATGGCCCCTGCAGGGTGGGCGATAGCGTCTTCATCGGTTTCAACAGCGTGCTCTTCAACTGCGTCGTAGGAGAAGGTTGCGTCGTGTGCCCGTTGGCTTCGCACAGGGCGACCGCGCCGCCGGCGCGGCAGAGCCGATCGTTCAGGAGACGGCGTGATGACCAGGATACTAGCCCTGAAGAGCTACGAGGATTGGAAGCACTGCATCACCGTGCTGTGCGGCATTCCGCTCACTGCTAGCTTTGTCGAACAGCGGCTCACCGACTTGCGCGATCCGGCCGACCATAAGACGCAGAAGTTCGTGGCGACCTGGGGCGAACAACATCATCTGCGCGTCATAGAGTGGTTCGAGCAGGCACAGCGGGAGGTGGGCGGAGCCAACAGCGGCGCCGATGCTACGCAGCCAAATGAAGCGACCTGATGCGAGCCTTCGACCCCACCAACATTCCCGTGATCGTCAACGCCATAGAGCAGGTACTAGAGTAGATCGCACTCAGGTGGAATCACCTGTGTGCGTGAATCTGCTCTGTCTTTCAGAGTTGTAGAGCAGGATTCAGACGACAAATCGCTTCGATTTGACGTCATCCTGCTCTAGGGGTCGCGCATCCCATAGCGTTGACTGTTCAAGCGGCAGCAAGTGACCCGGACTTGGCGAGGGAGGCATGGGACGCCATCGAATCCCTCCCTACAGACCAACGTCGGGCCATTTCCGGTATACTGGCCGGCACCATGATGCCCGGCCTCTAAGCGCAAAGAACTGAGCGAGGCGCACAGAGCCGGGCCGGCCATGAGTCTTGGGGATTGCGCCCCGACGGCTGTCAGTCTTTCGCTTGGGTAAGAGCGATCCGATTGCCCTCGCTGTCTTCGAACTCGGCTACGAAGCCTGCCTCGCCGATGTCCTTCTTCTCATAGAGGACCCGCGAGCCCCGCGCGGTCGCTCGCTCGAGAACCGCATCGATATCGGCGACGTCGAAGTAGATGATCGGTCCATCGTGAGAAGGGCGGTAGACATCGCCCTTGGCCAGCGCGCCGCTTGCCCCCGGAGCATCGTCGGCGCGCGGAAAGAAGGCCATTTCATAGCCGTCAACCTTCTCCCTACGCAGGTCGTAGCCGAACACCTCCTCGTAGAACGTCACCGCACGCTCCATGTCCGTGACGGGCAACTCGAAATGAAAAACCGGATTGGTCAAAGCAGCCACCTCTGAATTGAGCCTTTGCTCGCCATCTGCGGAATCCGGCCTGCACGCGGCCGTGGTTAGCCGACGTTCCCCAAATGACTCTCGAGAACGGCCCCGATGCTAACCGAGTGGGCTCCGGTATGGGAACACGAAGGGTCTTCTCGCCCCATGGAGCGACCTTTCGACCACAAGAGCACGTCTCTCAACGAACTACCGCCGTGGCGGTCGCGCGCGAAGAGATTTCCTATCGTGAGCGCGGGCAATGATGTCGAATGGCGTGCCCTTTGCCGGCAAGTCAGCCTCGGCGGGACCCAAACTCAAGCACCCTCGCAGTTGTTGATGGCCTTCCAGACATTTTCCGGCAGAATTGGCATTTCCATGTGTTCGACGCCGAAGCCCGACAGAGCATCGACGACGGCCGAGACCACGGCGGGAGGCGCCCCCAAAGCGCCGCTCTCGCCGGCCCCCTTGGCACCGAGGGGGTTGCCGGACGTCGGCCAGCGTTCGTCGTGCAAAGAGACCGTCGGTGGAACGACATCGGCGCGGGGCAGCGCATAGTCCATGGGACTGCCGCTCAGCAGTTGACCGCTCTCGGGTTGGTAGACTGTCGCCTCCAGCAATGCTTGGCCGATGCCCTGGGCAAGGCCGCCATGCATTTGACCCTTTACGAGCATGGGGTTGATCACCCGGCCGACGTCGTCGAGCGTCACCAGGCGGTCCACGCGCACGACGCCGGTCTCCGGGTCTATCTCCACCTCGGCGATGCAGGTGCCGTTGGGGAAGCTGTAAGGTGCTTTCTGCGTAGCCTTGACCAGCAGTGCGCCGCCCGGGTGCCGCCTTGCCAGCGCGCCCAGGTCCACCGCTCGATCGCTGCCCGCGACCCTTGCCGCACCCCCGGCGAGGATGAGGTCGGCGACACTCGCTTCCAACACCTCGCTCGCCTCATCGAGCAGCCGCGATGCCAGGCGCTCGGCGGCCAAGCGCGCGGCGCTTCCGCCGAGATAGAGCGAGCGCGAACCGTAAGTGCCGCCTCCGCGTGCGACCTCGCCAGTGTGGCCCTGGATCACGCGTACCCGCTCCGGCGGCACACCCAGGCACTCGGCTACGATCTGAGCATAGGCGGTCCCCAGGCCCTGCCCGATCGCCTGCGTTCCGCTCAACAGGCTCACGGCACCATCGCTATCGAGACGAAGCTCTGCTTCTTCTTCCAGGCTTACGCCGCTTGTCGTGTCGACGTGGCAGGCAACGCCGCGCCCTCGGAGCAGACCGCGTGCTCGGCTTTCGGCGCGGCGCGTTTCGAACCCGAACCAGTTAGCAAGCCGCAGCGCCCTGTCGAGGACCGCCGGGAAGTCTCCGGAATCGTAAGTCCAGCCCGCGACGTTGCGATAGGGGATCTGCTCCGGCCGGATCATGTTTCGTCGCCTGATAGTCACGGGATCGATGCCCAGCCGGCACGCGGCGACGTCGAGAACCCGCTCGAGGCGATGGATGGTCTCCGGCCGTCCCGCCCCACGGTAGGGACCGGTCGGAACCGTGTTGGTCAGCACGCAACGCAGGCGAAGGTAGAGATTCCGGATGTCGTAGACGCCGCTGACAATGCGGTGGCCGGTCGTCGATACGATGGGCAGGCCGAAGGGCGAGGGCGTGGATCCAAGGTTGGCAAGGATGTCGGCCCGGTAGGCCTGAACGCGGCCATCGCTGCGTAGTGCCAGCGTGACTCTGGCGACCTGGTCGCGGCCCTGCGTATCCGAGAGAAAGGCCTCGCTGCGCTCCGCGCGCCAGCGCACCGGCCGGCGCAGGCGGCGCGCGGCGGCCAGCAGGACGAGATCCTCTCGATAGGGCGTGATCCTTGCGCCGAACCCACCGCCAACATCCTGCACTTCAAAAACCAGCTTCTCGGAAGCGACACCGAGCGCTTCCGCCAGGAGATCGCGGCTGAGATGGGCGGCCTGACTACCGCACAGCAATCTGAAGCGCGCGTCATCTGGCTCGTAAAAGGCGATTGCGCAACGCGGCTCCATCGGGTGGACGACGATCCTGTTGTTGCGCAGCGTCAGTGTCACCACCCGGTCCGCGGCTGCGATCGCCGCATCGCAGGCAGTAGCATCGCCGATCTCGTAGAGTGCCGCGACGTTGCTTGGCGCTTCGGGCCAGATCTCGATTGCGCCTTCGCCGACGGCCGCGTCGGCATCGACCACGTGAGGCAGGGGCTCGAAGTCGGCTTCGATCAGCTCGACGGCATCGCGCGCGGCATAGGGATCCGCGGCAAGGACGCAAGCGACAGGCTCGCCGACGTGACGCACGCGCTCTCCCGCCAAGGCATGACAAGGCGGAACCGAGACCTTCTCTCCCGTCGGTCCGGCGATGGTGCAAAAGTAGGGAATCGCACCGACACCGTCTTCCGCCAGATCAGCCGCCGTCAGCACCGTAGCCACGCCGCTGGCACCGAGGGCACCGCTGACATCCAGCCGCTTCAGCACGGCGTGGGGATGGGGCGAGCGCAAGAAGGCGGCGTGCAATGCGCCTGGCACATGAACATCGTCGGTGAACATCGCTGCGCCCCGCAGAAGCCGCTCGTCTTCAAGCCGCCGAAGCGGGCGCCCAACACGCCCATCCTCGGGTCTGCATCGGCTCGCCATGGGCGCGCAATCTCTAGTCGGGGGGCAGCGTTCGCGGTTAGCCCGATGCGGCTACCTTGAGGGGAAAAGGCCTTCTCTCCCGCTCATCGGACGTTCGCCAGCCTCCGTGTGCCGACTTGTAGGCTTCCAAGGCCGGCCAGATGTGATCGACGCAGAGCTGTATCAGTTGCTCGCGATCGCCGGCGATAAGCGCGTCAAGCATCTTGCGGTGCTCGTCGCGCGCACGCGCCAAGAGCAGCGGATCGCCGATGGCGTAGCACCTGATGCCCAGGGTTTCGGTCCAGACCCGCTGGATCAATCCGCTGAGATAGTTGTTGTTGCAGGCGCTGAACATCGTGTGGTGGAAGGTGTTGTTCAACTCGCAGACGCGCTTCAGCTTGTGCGCCTCGATCGCGGCCTCGTAGTCCGCGTGGATCTCTTCCAGCCGCTCGATCAGGTCAGGATCGACCGGAAAGGGAATGCGGCGCGCGGCCTCCGACTGCAGCATGGCGCGCATCTCGTAGATTTCGTCGACCTCTTCCGGGGCGAAATCGCGAACGATGACACCCTTGTTGGGCCGGCGCGTCACCAGGCCCATCTGCTGCAGCTCCGTAAAGGCGCTCCTGACCAGGTGCCGCGAGGCGCCAAACCGCTGGCTCAGTTCGTCTTCTATCAGGCGCTCGCGCGGGCGCAGGCGGCCGAAGATGATCTCTTGCTTGATGCTGTCGACCAGCGCGTTCAGCTGGCTATCGCCGTCTCGGTTTTCCAATTCGATCTCCAGTCTCTCGTCTTGCCGTCCGCGCACGAAGGCCTGCGCCTACAGCAACACGAAACAAGGCGCCTGGCCGTGTGCCCTATGCGACCAAGCCGGTGCAGAATAGCGAAACAGAGCCGGTCGAGCAATTCACGACAAAATTGTTGACAATCATGTCGCGCAGAAGGGAGGCTTGCAAGTCTAACGAACGGACGACGAGGCGGCCCTCAAATGGGGCTCGTAGCCACGAAGCCGGAAAGCTCGTCGCGGGGGAAAGGCAGGACGCAATCCATGGAGTTCGCAGCAGCAAAGGGCGCGCGGCTCGCGTGCCGAACCGACGGCGAGCACGGCCTTCCAGCCGTTGTGCTGTGCAACAGCCTGGCGAGCGATCACTCCATGTGGGATGCGCAGATAGCGCTCCTGGCGCCTCACTCTTGGGTCATTCGCTACGACACGCGCGGGCACGGCGCCAGCGATGCATCCGAGGGCCCCTATTCGATCGAGCAGCTGGCACAGGACTGCTTGGCGGTCCTGGATCACTACCGAATTGAAAGGGCGCACTTCGTCGGCCTCTCGCTGGGTGGCATGACCGGCCAGTGGCTCGGCGCCGAAGCGGCGAGCCGGTTCTTGTCGCTGACGCTCTGCGACACGGCCAGCGACATGCCAACCGACCTTTGGGAGCAGCGGATCGCTCAAGTGCATGAGCACGGCATCGCGTCCATTGTCGAGACGACGGTCGAGCGCTGGTTCACGGCGCCGTTTAGGGACCGCGAAGCTGCGGAGGTGGCGCGCGTGAAAGCGATGATCGCAGCGACCTCCGAGGCAGGCTATCTTGGCTGTGCCGCCGCGATCCGCGACATGGCGCTGGAGCCGCTCTTGGCCCGCATTTCCTTGCCGACCCAAATCATCGTGGGCGCAAAAGACGTCTCGACACCGCCCTCCGAGGCCGAGCGGATAAACCGCGGGATTGCGGGCTCGAACCTTGCGGTCGTGCCCGATGCGGCTCACCTGCCCAACATCGAGCAAGCGGACACCTTCAACCAGGCGCTGTGGGCCTTCCTGCAGCGCCAGATCGGCGCTTCCGTCCCGTGACGGGCGGAGGCGCACACCAAGGCGGAGGCCAGGAAGCAGCACTCTCGCCGGAGCTAAGCCAAGGGAGACCAGTCGATGCTAGAGACTAAAGAACAGAAGAAGCTGCTGGAAGAGGCCAAGGAGTACGCCGCGTTCTCCAGGCGGAACTTTCTGGCCGCCGGCGGCGCGGCCGGTGCCACGCTCGCGGCGGGCTCGCTGCTCAATCCGGTCGATGCCTCCGAAATCCAGCTGGCCCAGGCGAACAAGAAGGTCCGGGTTGGAATCCCGCTCACCTACGGCCCCTTCAATCAACCTTGGCGGCGCGGCTGCTGGCAGTTGGTCAAGACCGTGCTCGATATGGGTGGCGAGCCGGTGACCATCCGCGGCGAGCCGACCAAGGCCAGCGAGCAAGCGGCCGAACGCTCGCTGATGGACCGCGACATCGACGTGCTCTGCATGGGCATCTACTCTCTGGAATCCGAGACCGCCTACATCGCCGACGAGGCCCGCGAGCGCGGCATTCCGACGGTGGGCTTCGCGGTTCCGGTGAAGGACTCCCCGGCCGTGGTCGAGGACACCTGGGCGACGGCCATGACCTTGGGCTACTTCGTGCAGAACGAGCTGCAGCGTCAGGGCACCCTGGTGCAGACCGCCGAGGACAAGGGCTTCTATACGCCCTTCGACATGGAGGCCGACATGCTCGACCTCATGACGAAGTACGAGCCCCGGATGAAGATGCTGCCCTTCATGCCGGGCTCGGTCTCGACGCAGGACCAGATCTCCAAGGGGCGCGAGAACATGCTCTCGCTGCTGCAGGCCAATCCCGAGCCGGGATCCGTCTCGGGTCTGATCTCATGGTGGTGGCCGCTCACGATCGGCGCCGGTCAGGCCATGCAGCAGATGGGCCGTAGCGACGTGATCCTCTACAACCACTACTTCTCCGATCAGCTGCTGCAGGCCATGGCCGCAGGTGCCTACCCCATCGTGTTCTCCACGGACGTGCCCTGGCATACGCTCGGCAAGAAGACGGCTGAGCTGGCCATGGCGATGGGGAGCGGCCAGGACGTGCCGAACCACGTCTATCGCGTGCCGGTGACCGCCATCCTGCAGTCGGAAGCGGGCGCGGCCTTGGCCGAGGTCCAGGAGATGGACAAGCAGGCCATCGCGCTCTTGTCGGAGTACGGTGGCTAAGTAGCTGCGTTGCGGGCGGGCGGCGTCGCCTAAGAGGCCGCCCGCTCTCGGCAATAGCCGCAGCCCGCAGCTTGAGGAGGCAGAGACGCATGCCAGTCGTGCAGGTTCACATCAAAGAGGGACGTAGCTTGACTGAGCGCCGCGAGCTGGTGCGCCGGATCACGCAAGACCTGGTTGACGTCTGCGGCGCGGCCGAAGAGCGCGTGCACGTCATCATCAACGAGGTGCCAATGGACCAGTGGGGACGCGGTGGTTCACTCCTGTCGGACATTACGGCCAACACGTCGGCAGAGCCAGCGGGTGATGGATGAACGACGAAGCGCCCGCGAACCAGCAGTGGACGGCGCGCCGACGGCCGATACAATGAGACCGCAGCCTAGAGGTTGGCAGGAGCGATAGAGATGTCGGCAGCAGGGACGGAGGCGCCGCGTGCAGGCGTCGCAGCTCCAGGTGATCAAACAGTGTCGCAAGGCCAAAGCCTGCTGGTTCGGCTGCTGAGCCGCTGGGGGACGATCGCGGTCATCGTGCTGGTGGCCATCGGCTTCTCCTTCGCATCGCCCTGGTTCCTCACCTTCTCCAACTTCAACAACATTCTCTTTTCGATGATCGTGAGCTGCTTGGTGTCCATGGGGCTGACCTACGTGGTGATCGCCGGAAGCTTCGACCTTTCGGTCGGCCTTTGCGTCACCACTACCTCGATCGTCTGCGCCTACATGATCCCCTGGGTGGGGCCGTGGCTGGCCATCGTCATCGCCCTGGCGGTCGCCCTGCTGATCGGCCTGGTGAACGGGTTCCTTGTCACCTATGGCCGGCTGTCCGGCATCGTCGTGACCTTGGGCATGATGTTCGTGCTGGGTGGCCTCAACATCTACATGACCGGCGGCTACCAAGTGGCGGTCGACTACCAGGAGAACGCCTTCCGCTTCATCGGCCAGGGCAAGGTGCCGATCTTCGATGCGAACGTGGCACTGCCGGTTTTGATCCTTCTGCTAGTCTTCTTCTTCGCCCATATCCTGGCCACCAAGACCAAGGTCGGCCACTACGTCGTCGCCGTCGGCGATAACCCCTGGGCCGCCTTTTACTCCGGCATCAAGGTCTACCATTGGGTGATCGTCGCCTTCATGCTGTCGGCCTTCATCGCCGGCATCGGTGGGGTGATCCTGACCTCGATCTCCTCTTCGGCACAGCCGGTCGGCGGAGAGGGTTATCTCTTGGAGGCCTTTGCCGCCGTCTTCCTGGGGGCGACGGTGCTGGGCAAGGGCAAGCCGCACATCCTGGGCACGCTGCTTGGCGTCTTCTTCATCTACATGGTGAACTCGGGCATGAACATGGTGGGTTTCCCCTACGCCTTTCGTCAGCTCTTCGCCGGTCTGGTCCTGATTCTCGCGGTCGGCGCCAACGCCATGCTGAACCGTGAAGAGATCCACCTGAAGTTCATCTAGCCGGACGGGGCGGAAAGATGTCGGAAACGCCTCTCGTCGAGTTGAGGGACATCGTCAAGACTTTCAGCGGCACGCGTGCCTTACGCGGTGTCTCGCTCTCTCTCAGGCGCGGCGAAGTCCACGGCCTCTTGGGCGGCAACGGCGCCGGCAAATCGACCCTGATCAAGATCTTGACCGGCGTCTATTCGCTCACCAGCGGCGAGATCCGCCTTGAGGGCAAGCCCGTCAAAATCGGGGGCCCGGAAGATGCCCATGCGCTGGGCCTTGGTGCCGTCTATCAGGATGCCGAACTCTGCGGCGGCTTCTCCGTGAGCGAGAACGTGGTCTTGGGCAACGAACCCCGGGGCCTCTTCATGAACCGCAAGGCCATTCACCGCGAAGCGCAGTCGATCTTCGACGAGATCGGCATTACCATCGACGTGCGCCGCCCGGCCTCCAGCCTGTCAGCGGCCGAGATGCAGCTGGTCACCTTGGCGACACTCTTCCATCGCCGCTACAAGCTGATCGTCCTGGACGAGCCCACGGCACGGCTGTCGGCGAACGAGGTGGACCTGCTGTTCAAGCTGATCCATCGCTTCAAGGCCGGCGGCATCACCATCGTCTACATCTCCCACCGCCTCGGCGAGATCAAGCAGATCTGCGAGCGGATCACGATCCTGAAGGGTGGCCTTGTCGCCGCGACCCTGGAGCAGGATGAGATCACCGAAGACCGGGTGACCGAGCTGATGGTCGACCGCAGCAAGAAGGACCTGGAGACGGTGAATGCGGGCCATGCCACCGACCGGCCGGTTCTTGAGGTGCGTGACTTGGCGACGCCGCAGCTGGCTCCGCTTTCCTTCACCGTGCATGCCGGCGAGGTCCTTGGCATTACCGGCCCGGTTGGCGGCGGCATGGAGCAGGTCGAGCGTGCATTGGGCGGCATCGTCCAGCACGGCGGAACGATTGCCGTCGAGGGCCGTGCGGTCAAGATCGACAGCCCGGTCGCCTCACGCGCCGCCGGGGTTGCGCTCATTCCGGAAGACCGGCGCAAGCAGGCGCTCTTTCCCAACCTGTCGCTCGCCACCAACGTCTGCTTGCCCGTGCTTGATTCGCTCTCCCGCGTCGGCTTGATTCGGCAGAGCCTGCAGATGGGCTACGCCGAGAGCGTCATGTCACGCCTGCAGGTTCATCCGCACCAGCCGGAGAAGGCGGTCAAGCTCTTCTCCGGCGGCAACCAGCAAAAGGCGGTGATCGGCAAGTGGCTCAAGGCGGAAGCGAAGGTCTTCATCTTCGTCGAGCCGACCTCCGGCGTCGACGTCGGTGCGGTGAAGGAGATCTACGATATCATTCTGCAGGCCGCGCGCGACGGCGCGGCGGTGATCGTGATCAGCTCCGCGATCGAGGAGATCCTGTCTCTTTCGGAGTCAGTGCTGGTCATTCATGACGGCATCGCCGTGCATCGGGGCCCGACGAGGGACTGCACCGAAGATCAACTCATCACGCTCTCGCTCGGTGGAAGACCCCGGGAAGCGGCCGAGTAGATACTATCGAGGCTCCTCGCAGGCGATCAGTTCGACAAGGTCCAACACCGCCAGCCGGTCCTCCGCGCCCAGCGCTTCGACGGCGGCCGTGTACATGACCTTGTCCTTGGGGCAGGCGACGACGAAGGTGTCGATGGCGCCGAGAGCGAGCGCCTCCTTGATGCGGTTCTCGCTCGGCCGTTCGGTCATGGCGCTGTCGTCCATCCAGATACGGCCGCCGCCGGCGCCGCAGCAGAAGGAGTTCTCACGGCAGCGCGCCATCTCGATCAGCTCGTGCCCGAGGTGACGGATAATGGCGCGCGGCGCTTCGAATTCGCCGTTGTAGCGCCCCAGGTAGCAAGGATCGTGATAGGTGACGCGCCGGCGCGCGGAATGTGGGGGGCTCAGCTTGCCATCCTCCAGCAAGCTCCAGAGCAGCTGGCTGTGATGGAGCACCTGCCAGTCCGCTCCCAGCTGGCGGTACTCCTGCCGCAAGGCGTTGAGGCTGTGCGGGTCGGCGGTCATGATCCGCTTGAAGTCGCAGTCGCTGACTGCCGCCATGTTGTGCTCCGCCAGGAGCTCGAAGAGGCCTTCCTCGCCGGCGCGTCGGACGTCGTTGCCGCTGTTTCGCTCGCCGTCGAACAGGAGGCCGAAGTCGACCTCGGCCTCCGTCAGCAGTTGGGCCAACTTGATGCTCAAGGGCTGCACGCGCGGATCGAAGGAGGCGTAGTCGCCGACGAACCACAAGAGGTCGACAGCTTCCTTACGCGCGTCTTTGATCTTCAGGCCGCTCGACCTGGTCCAGCGGGCGCGCTGGCGCGGCGCCTTGCCGAAGGAATTGCCCTGCTGCTGCAGGTTGGCGAAGGCCTCCTGCAGCATCGGCTCTACCCTGGTCTCCTCCACCAGATGGCGCCGCAGGTCCACGATCTTGGGCACGTGCTCGATATGCAGCGGGCAGACCTCCATGCAGGCCCGGCAGGTGGTGCAGGACCACAGGGTCTCTTCGGCGATGACGGAACCCAGCAGGTCCTCTCCTTCCGGTTCGGCCATGGCGTCGCGCAAATCCATGATGAGCAGCTTCGGGCTCAAGGGCTGACCGGCGGCATGGGCCGGGCAGGCTGCTTGGCAGCGCCCGCATTCGGTGCAGGACAGCAGATCGAGCTGGTGTTTCCACGAGAAGTCGGCCAAGCGGTTTAAGCCAGGCGGCTCGCTGCGCGGTGCCGGCAAGACCCCCTTGGGCTGAAGGCTCCTGAAGAAGAGGTTCGGAAACACCGTCACCATGTGCCGGTGCTTGGAACCCGGTATGTAGATGAGGAAGGCCAAGATGGCCGCGACATGCAGCCAGTAAAAGCCCTCCTTCCACTGCGTGGCGGCGACGCCCTCCAGGCCCAGCCCTTGCAAGCCCGGCGCCAGCAGGCTGCTGACCGGTCGCCAGGAGGCTGAGGCATCGCCGCCAGCGGCGATGCCGCAGGCGAACTCCAGCAGCATGAAGAGGACGATCGCCAGGATCAGCAGGTAGACGACGCTTGCATCCCTTCGGTTCGAGCCTTGAAAGCGTGCCGGCTTGCGGAGATAGCGTTGAAAGACCGCCAGGCCCAGTCCGCCCAGCATCACCAGCCCGAAAAGGTCCTGCAGCAGTGCGATCCAGCTGTCGCCGCCGATCGGGGCCAAGGTAAAGCCCGGAAAGAGGCCGGCGCCGAAGGACTGGATGATGGCCGTCAAGAGCACGAAGAAGGAAACGAAGATCATCGCATGCAAACAACCGGAATAGCGGTTGTTCAGCAGGCGGCGATGCAGTCCTACGTCCGTGACGAGGCCCGTGAAGCGCTCCATAGGCCGGTCCCAGCGCGGGTCTGCCGGTGCGCTTGCCAGCGGGCGGAAGGTCTTCCAGAAGCGCCAAGCGGCAACAGCCACCGCTGCCGTTAACACGAGCCAGAAGACCCAGGCGTCCATCAGGGAGCCGTTTGCCTCAGCCTGTCCGCCAAGGCTGGTAAGAGATCGAAGAGATCGCAGGTGGTTCCCAAATGGGCGACCTCGAAGATCGGCGCGGCCGGGTCCTTGTTGACGGCGACGATGAACCCGGCATCGCGCATCCCCTCCAGGTGCTCGGGCGCACCGGAGACGCCGAGACAGAAATAGAGCCGGGGTGCCACCTTCATGCCCGACTTGCCCACCTGGCGCGTCTTCGGGAGCCACCCGGAATCGATGACCGGCCTGCTGCCGGCGATCTCCGCACCCAGCAATTCGGCGAGTTCTTCGGCCTCTTCGATGTTGTCTTTCCCGCCGATACCGCGGCCGATGCAGACCAGGGCTTCCGCCTTGGTTATGTCGACATCGCCGCCCTCTGGTGCGGTCACCTCGACCAATCGCATACGTTGCTGCGACAGATCCAGGTGGTGGGCCAAGTCGACAGCCTCCGGTGCTCCGGACATCCGACCGGCCGCCTCGTCAAAGGCACCCGGAATCACCGAGAGGAGCGCAGGCAGCACCACCCGGCTGCGTGCGACCAGGCGGCCGCCGTAGAGCTGGCTAGTGACGATGAGGCCGTTCTCGTCGCGTTCGGCTTCCTCGCAATAGGCCACCAGCGAGAAATCGCCGGCAGCGGCGGCTGCCGCTGCGAGATCGAGGCCGGCGCTGCTATAGGCCGTCAGCACGATGTCGGGCTGGCTCTGTCGCGCTGCCTCCACCAGGGCCTTGAGGTGCACCTCCGGCAGATAGGCGGCAGCGCTTTCGCCAGAGAGGGTGAAGGCCCTGTTCGCAATGCCCAGCGCCGGCAGGTGATCTTGTGCCTCAGCGGCGACCAGAAGCGCATCGACCTTGCCGTCCTGTCCGGACAGTTTCCTTGCCAGGCCCAGAAGTTGATAGCTGACCGCGGCGACATCGTCGCCTTCCAGCTCGATATGGACCAGAACCTTTGTCATCGGCCTCGCCCCTGTCACCTCGTGGCAATGCCGCGCGCTTCCAGGGCGGCAAGGATCTGCGTGGCGGCCTCTTCGGGATCGTCGGCCGTCATTTCGGCGCCCGCGGAGCGGTCGGGCGGGGCGAGGCTCTGCACTTCGACTGGGTTCGCCATGGCTGCGGCAGTCACCGTCCGGCGCGTGATCTGGCCGCTCTTGATCGCTTCCTTGAGCTTGCTGGCGGAAACGTAGCGCGGCGGCTGGCTGGCGGCCTGCAGTCCGACGACGGCCGGCAGGTCGACCTCTATCAGGGCCTGCCTGCCGCCGCTGTACTCCTGTCGCAAGGTGCAGTGACCGTCGCCCAGAACGATGTTGCTGGCCGCGCTCACTTGCGGCCAGTCTAGGAGGATGCCGAGATAGGGCGCGAGCTGCCCGAAGAGATCCTCGATCGTCTGCACGCCGGTCAGCACGAGATCGGCCTCTAGCGCCCGAAGTGCCTCGGCGAAGAGCGGCGCTGCCGCCCGCGAGTCGAGGTAGTCAGCCTCGAAGCCTTCCAGCAGAATTGCCGTGTCGGCGCCGCGCGCCAGGGCGCCCTGCAGCATACGCTCAGAACCTTCGCCGGCGAGCGCAAGCGCGGTAACGCTCGCGCCGCTTGCCCCCTTCAGCAAGACCGCCTCTTCCAATGCCTGCTCATCGAACTCGTTGAGCGCGATCCCCACCCACTCACGGTCGATGCTCTTGCCGTCCTCCGCCAGGTCGAGTTCGTCGGAAAGGTCCGGGACCAGCCGCAAAATCACTGCGATGTGCATCCCCTCTCCTCCTCCCGTGCAGGGCCTCGGTCCACGCGCTATTAGGTGAGTCAAGGGGTGCGTCCGCAAAGTGTCAACAAAATTGTAGACAATCTTGCCGGTGGCTTTCCGGCTGTGGCATGCTCACGATCAAGCTCACGATCAAGCTCACGGGCGGTGCGGTGCTACCGTCGAAGAACGCCAGCAAAGGGAGGAATGCCTATGGCCAATGTCGCGACGAGCGGCGAGGTCGCAGATGCCCTCATCATCGGAGCCGGTGCGTCGGGGTCGATTGCCGCCCGCCACCTGGCCGGGGCCGGCTTCAAGGTGGTCTGTCTCGAGCAGGGCACCTGGGTCGACAATTCCGAGTTTTGGGGCGACAAGCCGGAATGGGAGCTGATGGCGCAGAAGCGCTGGCATCCTAATCCCAATGTGCGCGAGCTTGGCGACGACTATCCGATCAACACAGAGGACTCCGACGTCAATCCGCTGATGTACGCAGCTGTCGGCGGCAGCACGATCCTCTGGGCCGCGCATTGGCAGCGCTTCATGCCATCGGACTTCCGGGTGAAGACCTTGGACGGGGTGGCCGACGACTGGCCCTTCACCTACGAGGATCTGGAGCCCTTCTACGATCAGGCGGAGATCGAGATGGGCGTCTCCGGCCTGGCCGGCGATCCGGCCTTTCCGCCGATGAAGCCGCCGCCCCTGCCGCCCTTGCCGATCGGCAAGATCGGCATGAAGGCCGCCGAAGGCATGAACAAACTGGGCTGGCACTGGTGGCCCGGACCGAACGCTATTCCCTCTCGCGCTTACGGCGGCCGCAACGCCTGTGTTCGGCGCGGCACCTGCCTGACGGGTTGTCCCGAAAAAGCCAAAGCCTCTATGGACCATACCCATTGGCCGGACGCGATCAGCGACGGGGCTACGGTGATCACCGGCGCGCGCGTGCGCGAGATCACCGTGAACGAGCAGGGCTTGGCGAACGGCGTCATCTACCTCGACCGCAGCGAGCAGGAGCACCGGCAGCGCGCTCGGGTCGTGATCGTCTGCTGCAACGGGGTCGGCACGCCGCGCCTGCTGCTGAACTCCAAGTCGAACCGCTTTCCTGACGGACTGGCCAACAGTTCCGGTCTGGTCGGGCGAAATCTCATGATGCACCCGTATGCCGCCGTCACTGGGAACTTCGACGAGCCGCTGGAAAGCTGGCTGGGGCCGGCCGGCCAGACCATCCAGTCGATGCAGTGGTACGAGACCGACGAAAGTCGTGGCTTCGTGCGCGGCGCCAAGTGGAACTGCATGCCCTCCGGCGGTCCCTTGGGCATGCGCGCTGCCTATGGCGGCAAGCCCTTGGAAGAAGCCTGGGGCGCCAACCTGCACCGCAACACCCGCAAGGTCTTCGGCCGCTCTTTCGAGTGGGGCATCATCGTCGAGGATCTGCCCGACGAAGCGAACCGGGTGGTCTTGGACGGGGAGCTGACCGACAGCGACGGCATCGCGGCGCCGAAGCTGATCTACAAGAACTCAGAGAACACGGAGCGCCTGATCGACTTCCACCTGGCCCGCGCAAAGGAGGCGATGGAGGCCGCTGGCGCGGCGGAGATGACGGAAACCCGGCTGATGCGCGATTGCGGCTGGCACCTGATGGGCACCGCACGCATGGGCGACGACCCCTCGCGCTCGGTCATCGACGGCTGGGGTAAGGCGCACGATGTGCCGAATCTCTACATCTTCGACGGCAGCACCTTCGTCACCTCCTCCGGCTTCAACCCCACCGCGACCATCATCGCCATAGCGCTTCGCTGCACCAAGCATATGATCGACAATCGCGCGTCCTTGGAGGTGGCGTCATGAGCCTTGTAAGCGACAGCCATCGGGCGACCTTCGCCGGCCTTGCCGACGTCCTCATCCCGGAAGCCGAAGGCATGCCCTCGGCAACCCAGGTCGAGGTGCACGGTGACATCCTGGACCGCGTGGTGGAGCTTCGCCCCGATCTGAGAGAGGCCTTCTTTCGCGGCTTGAACAAGGCCGCGGGCCAGGATCCGACCGAGGCCGCGCATGCGCTGAACCGGGAGGATGCGGAGGCACTGGGTGCCATCGGGCTCCTAGCCTCTGCCGCCTACTACATTCAGCCCAAAGTGCGCCAGCTCATCGGCTATCCGGGGCAGGAGAACCGCCCTGTCGACGCCGATAGCGAGCCGGAGTACGTCGCCAACGGAATGCTGAAGGTCGTCACCGACCGCGGCCCGATCTATCGCCCGACGCCTAAGGACGCCTAGCGCGAGATCGACAAGACCCCAGTAAGGGCGAGGGAGGAGACAATGGCCAAGAGTTCCGCCCCGCGTCGAGGCGAAGAGGTCGACGTGCTGATCGTGGGCGCCGGCCCCTCGGGGGCGGTTGCCGCCAAGGAACTGAGTGGGGCGGGCCTATCGGTGGTCTGCCTGGAACAGGGCTACACGCCCGATCCAAGCGACTTCCCGGGCAAGGACCCGGCCTTCGAGCTTTTGAGCCAGAAGCCCTGGCATCCCAATCCCAATATGCGCGACATGCCGCGCGACTATCCCATCAACACCGAGGAATCGGACATCAATCCCTTGATGTTCGCCGCGGTCGGCGGCAGCACCACGATCTACGCCGGTCACTGGACGCCTTTCCTTCCATCCGACTTTCGGGTGCGCAGCATGGACGGCGTGGCCGACGATTGGCCCTTCACCTACGAGGACTTGCTGCCCTATCTCGAGGAAGTCGAGCACGCGGTCGGTGTCTCCGGCCTGCCGGGTAATCCCGCCTATCCTCCGCAGCGGGGCTATCCCACGCCGGCCTTGCCGATCGGCAAGGCCGGGATGAAGGCAGCCGAAGGCATGGACAAGCTCGGCTGGCACTGGTGGCCCGGCACCAATGCAATTCCCTCGCTGGCCTGGAACGGTCTGAACCCTTGCGTGCGCACCGGAACCTGCATGACCGGCTGCCCCGAGGGTGCCAAGTCCACCGCCAACATCACCTACTGGCCGCATGCCATGCGCCAAGGCGCCCGGTTGGTCACCGGTGCCCGCGTGCGGGAGATCGAGGTTGACGACCGCGGGCTCGCGACCGGCGCGGTCTACATCGACGACCTTGGCCGAGAACGGCGGCAGAAGGCGAAGGTCGTCATTCTTTGCGCCAATGGCATCGGCACGCCGAGGTTGCTGTTGCTGTCCAAGTCCAAGCATTTTCCGGATGGCTTGGCCAACAGCTCGGGCCTGGTGGGCAAGCGGCTGATGATGCACCCCTTCTCGGCGGTGATGGGTGTCTATGAAGACCCGCTGGATTCGTGGATCGGTCCCTTCGGACAGCTCATCGAGTCCTTCGAGTTCTACGAGACCGACGATAAGCGCGGTTTCGTTCGGGGCGCCAAGTGGGGCGCCATGCCCGGTGGCGGCCCCTTGGGTGCGACCAGCTTCGTCGGCAGCCAGATCTTCAAGGGCGACGAGCCTTCGGTCGAGGATCTCTGGGGAGAGAACCTGCATCAGATGGTCGAGCGCCGCTTCGGCCACAGCTTGATCTGGGGCATCATCGGCGAGGACTTGCCGGAAGAGGAGAACCGGGTGGAGATCGACCCCGAGGTCACCGACACCGACGGCATCCCGGCACCGAAGCTGATCTACAAGGTCTCTCAGAACTCGCACGACATGTTGCGCTTCCACGTGGCGCGTCTGCTGGAGGCGGTCGAGGCGGCAGGCGCCATCGAAACCAATATCGTGCACCAGGTTCCGGACACCGGCTGGCACCTGATCGGTACCTGCACCATGGGCGACGATCCCAAACTTTCCGTCGTCAACCAGTGGGGCCAGGCGCACGACGTGCCGAACCTCTACTTGATGGATGCCAGCACTTTCCCGACTTCGGGCGGGGTCAATCCCACCGCGACCATCATGACCGTCGCCCTGCGCCAGGCACGCCGGCTGGTCGAAGAGCGCCGCAACCAGGAGGCCGCGTGATGACTGCCAGGATTTCCGACGACGAGCGTGGCCTCTTCAAGTCCTTGGCGGACTACCTCATCCCCGCTTCGGGCAAGATGCCGGCCGCCAGCGCGGTCGGCGTGCACGAGCATTTGCTGGACCGGGTTCTGGAGGCTAGGCCCGATCTCATCGAAGGTTTATTGCGTGGCCTTGCCGCCTGCCGGTCCGAGCCGGCAGGCCTTGCTTTAAACGCACTCATGAAGGCCGACGAGGCTGCCTTCCAGGCGGTTAGCCTTGCCGCATCGGGCGCATACTATATGTCGGAGGAGGTGCGCCAGAAGCTCGGCTATCCCGGACAGGGAAACGCACCTTACGACCCCCAGGAAACACCTAGCTACCTGATCAACGGCATGATCGAACGAGTCGTCCGCCGCGGCTCCATCTATCGCCCGACGCCGAAGTAGCGGTGTTCCGCTCGACGCTGGAAGGTCCGAGAGCTTAGCCTAGACCAGGATGATCGCAGGTCAAATTGACCTGCGGTCTGAATACTGGTCAATTCTCATACGTTTAGAGCGCGATGACGATAGATCGGTTCGATCTATCGTCATCGCGCTCTAGGACCGCTACCCGTGTCTGGTCCGCGCCTTGTCAGCTGAGGTGCAGGAGGATTGGCTGGAGGCCAACCGTGGGATACACCTCTACGCCCAGTCAAGGTTTGAGGCCGTCAAGGCATTGACCCGGGGGATCAATTCCAAGCCGAAGATTGCCTTAACCGCCAATTCGGAACCTCTCTCTGTACGCGCTCGGAGAAACGCCGACCGATCGCAGGAATGAATGCCGCATGCGATCTTCATCGCCAAAGCCGCATCTGCCAGCGACGGACTTGATCGCCATGCTGCTTGTCTCCAACAGCTCTCGTGCCGCTTCAATCCTGATTCGCTCGACGGCCTTGGCTGGCGTCACTCCCATGGTTGAAGCATACCGCCTGTGGAAGCTGCGTGTGCTCATGTTTTCTCGCTGCGCCAGCTGCTCGACGCGCAGATCGGCCGTCAGATTGTCCGCGACCCATCGGTGCAGATCCTCGAACTTGGCCGAGCGGTCAGTTTTCTGCCGTTCTAGAGCAGGACTGAACTGAGACTGCCCACCCGGGCGCACCATGTAAGTCACAAGCATCTGTGCGCGTTCAAGCGCCGCTTCCTGCCCGAGGTCTTCGGCGATGATCGCAAGCGCCATGTCGGTGCCTGCCGTGACCCCGGCGGATGTCCATACGTGACCGTCCTTGACATAGATCGGATCGCTTTCGACACAGACCTCGGGAAACTGATCGGCCAAGAGTGCGCAGTCTTCCCAATGGGTGGTGGCGCGACGACCATCCAGAATCCCCGCAGCCGCCAGGATCAACGCGCCCGAGCAAACCGAGCACACCCTTTCCGAGCGGTCCGCAAGTGCCGCAACTTGGTCGATGAGCTGCGTCTGGTGCATTGACGCGTAGGCGCCGTCGCCACCGACGACGACGAGCGTGTGTATCTGCCGGCCGACCCAGTTTTCTATCGGCTCGGAGTCGATGGAGACAACCGTGTCGGTCGGGATGCGGCCGCCTTGCAGCGAGGTGATCGCGATCTCATAGGCAAGCGCGCCTTCTCCACGGTGCCGTGCCCAAGAAAAGACCTCCAGTGGTCCGGCGAGATCAAGCAGCATGATATCCGGATAGATGACAAAGGCCACTTGCATCGGTGCAGAAGGCCTGTCGCCGCATTTGGCAGAAAAGCAGGTCATATTGGCATTTCTGCTAGCCTGCCTGTCGCTAGTCTAGTCCTGTCGGCTGCGCCGCCGACCTTGGACCCTTCGATTGAGGACGCTCGGATGAAAACGCTCGCCGCCCTTGTCTTCCCAGGTTTCCAAACGCTCGATCTCTATGGCCCGCTCGAGATGCTGGGCGATCATGATGTCGGAGCGGTCGACATCAAGATCGTCGCGGAGACGCTTGACCCGGTTCACAGCTATCACGGGACCAGAACGGCCGTGGATAGAACCCTCGCGGAGAGTGCCGACTATGACCTCATTCTCATTCCAGGCGGTGATGCCGCCCCGCTGGATCCGCGAAACGAAGCGATAAACGATTGGATTGTCGCGGCGTCCGCCAATGCGGACTACGTGATGGCGGTCTGTACCGGGACCGTGCTTCTTGCCACCACCGGGCTCCTCGACGGCCGTCGCGCCACGACCAACAAGAAGGACTTCACCGCCACAGTCGGATACGGCCCGAAAGTCGACTGGGTGCGTCAAGCCCGATGGGTCGAGGACGGCAAGTTCTTCACGTCATCCGGCGTCACGGCAGGAATGGACATGAGCTTGGCCGTGATGGCGAAGTTGTTCGGTGAGGCGGCAGCGGAGGCTATCTCGATCGGCGTAGAGTACGAGTGGCACAAAGATCCGAACTGGGACCCCTTCGCAAAACTCGCGGGTCTGGTTTGAGTTCTGGGAAGGGTGGTCATGAGCGAGACAAGGTGGAGTGTCTTGCGCAAGAGGCAGAAAGCGAGGGTGATACCCACGCCGGGGTCGCGGCCCATTCGGCCCGGGCGGCTTCCGCGGCGGTGACGGCGGCATCGACATCGGCCGGGCCGTTGCGGGCGACCTCGGCGATCACCTCCTCGGGCCGTGCCGGATTGCGGTCTTCGAAGGTAGTACCCGACAAGGCCGGCACCCAAGCGCCGCCGATATGGTTCAAGCAGGTCTCGCTCACGGGATCCTTCCTCCTCATACGCCCAAGTGCTTGGTCTTGACCTCTTCGTTGGCGGCAAGCGCCTGCGGTTCGCCCTCGAAGACCAGCCGCCCGCCGTCCATCACGTAGAGCCGGTCGGCCAGGTCGAGGGCGACGCGGTAGTTCTGCTCGACCAGCAGGATCGACTGGCCGGAGGTCTTCAGCTCGCGGATGATCCCGGCGATCTGTCGGACGATGACCGGGGCCAGGCCCTCGGTCGGCTCGTCCATCAGAATGAGGTCGGGATTGCTCATCAGCGCGCGCGCGATTGTCAGCATCTGTTGCTCGCCCCCGGAGAGCGAGCCCGATAGCTGCCGGCTGCGCTCCTTAAGCCGTGGAAAGGTCTCGAACACGCGCTCCAGGGTCCAGCGATCCCGGTGGCCCGCCTTGCGGCCGGTCAGGCCGCTGCCGGCGAGCGCCAGGGTCTCGCGCACGGTCAGCGAGGGGAAGATGCGCCGTCCCTGCGGCACCAGGGCCAGCCCAAGCCGGGCAATGTCGTGCGCGGCTAGCGCGCTCGTCTCGCGTCCCCGGAAGGCGATGCGGCCGCGCCGATCCTGCACCACTCCCATGACGGCGCCGACCAGGCTGGTCTTGCCCACCCCGTTGCGGCCGAGCAGCGCGACGACCTCCCCCTCGCCGAGCGAGAGAGAGGCACCCCCGACCGCCAAGCTGGCGCCATAGCGCACCTCCAGGTCGCGTATGTCGAGGAATGGCTCAGAGATCGCCAAGATAGATCTCCCGCACCTCTGGGCTGTTGCGCACCTCCTCCGGCGTTCCGGCCATGACCTTGCGCCCGCGCTCCATCACCACGACCCTCTCCGCCAGGGAGAAGGCGACGTCCATATCATGTTCGATCAGCAGCAGGGTGATGGCCCGCGGCAAGCCCTTGACCAGGGCGACGAAGCGCTCGCGTTCCGCCTGGGCCAGGCCGGCGCAGGGCTCGTCCAGCAGCAGCAGCTTCGGGTTGGTGCCCAGCGCCAAGGCCAACTCCAGCTGCCGCCGCTCGCCGTAGGAAAGTGCTTCGACCGCATCCTGGCTGCGGGTCTCCAGGCCGACATCGGCCAGAAGGCTGTCGGCGCGTTCGATCTCGGCGGTCATCGCCGCCCAACGGCTGAAAAGCCTCCACTTCGTCGGCCGACAGCCGAAGAGTGCGAGCAGCACGTTCTCGCGGGCCGTGAGCTCGGTGAAGACGTCGGAGATCTGGAAGGTGCGTGCTAGACCCAGATGCGCGCGGGCCGCGGGATCGAGCCCGGTCACCCGGCGCCCGAAGAGATGGATCGCACCCGCGCTCACCGGCAGGGCGCCGGCGATGCAGTTGAAGAGCGTGGTCTTGCCGGCGCCATTGGGTCCCAGCACGGCCAGGCGCTCGCCGCTGGGCACCTTCAGGCTGACCGCGTCGACGGCGGTCAGGCCGCCGAAACGGCGGCTTACCTCGGCGACCTCCAGGGCGGTCTCGCTCATCGGCCGCCGCCGCGTCCAGGCGCGCGCTGGAGCAGACCCAGAATGCCGCGCGGTGCGAAGAGCACGGTGGCGATGAAGAGCAGCCCCATGAGGATCAGCCAGCCCTCGAAGAGCCCGCTGGCGATGGTGCGCAGACCCAAGATCAGGGCGGCGCCGATGAAGGGGCCGATGATCGTGCCCGCCCCGCCCAGAATGGCCATGAGCGCCGCCTCGACCGACACCAGAAGCGAGGCGGCCTGCGGCGAGACGAACTGGTTGGTGTAGGCATAGAGCACGCCCGCCAGACCGGCGAAGAGACTGGAGAGGAGGAAGGCGGCAAAGCGGTGCTGCGGGCTGCGATAGCCCAGGGCTCGCATGCGGCTGTCGCTTTCCCGCAGGCCATGCAGGGCAAGCCCGAAGGGCGAGGCCAGAATGCGGCGGATCGAGAGCGCGGCCAGAAGGACCACGGCCACGGCCAGGTAGTAGAAGGAACTCAAGCTCTCGAAACCCCAAGCGCCCAGCGATGGAAAGGGCACGTTGGCGATGCCGTTGTCGCCACCGGTGAGGGAGGTCCACTGCACCGAAAGACTCCAGACGATCTGGCCCAACGCCAGGGTGACCAGGATGAAGTAGACGCCGCTGGTGCGCACCGAGACGGCGAAGACGGCACCGGTGAAGCCGGCGACCGCCAGCGCGATCAGCACGATCAGCGGGCTCGGCAGGCCGCTTTGCGTTTCAAGCTTGGCGACGGCATAGGCGGCAACCGCGAAGAAGGCGCCGTGACAAATGGGGAAGAGCCCGGTGTGCCGCATCAGGATATCGACCGAGAGCGCCAGCAGGCCGAAGATCAGGATCTGCAGGACCAGACCTTGCCAGAACTGATTGGCGACCAGCGGAACGAGCAGGATCACGGCCAGGACCGCGAGCAGCGCGGCGCGCCGGCCCAGGTGCTCGGTCATGTCAGTGCGGCCTTCCGAAGAGGCCCTGCGGGCGCAGCAAGAGCAGGATTGCCATCGGACCGAACATCATGAAGGCCGCCAGCTCCGGGATCAGCCAGCGGCCGAAGGCGTCGATCAGACCGACCAGCAGGCTGCCGACCATGGCTCCTGTCAGGCTGCCCAGACCGCCGACGATGACCACCACCAGGGCCAGGATCAGCACGTCCCACTCGGCATGGGGATAGAGCGTCAGGAAGGCACCGCCCAATACGCCGCTCATGCCGGCGAGGAAGGCGGCAAGCGCGAAGACGGCCGCGAACAGCAGGTCGATGCGCACCCCCATGGCGCTGACCATCGTGCGATCGTCGACGCCGGCCCGGATCACCGCGCCGATCTGCGTGCGGCTATAGATCAGCCACAAGAGGGCCGCGACGGCGAAGCCCAGCACGATCAGAAAGAAGCGATAGCGCGGATAGTAGATGTCGCCCGGCAAGACGATGGGACCGCGCAGCCAATCGGGTTGCGGCACGCGCAGCGGATTGCCTCCCCAGATCAGGAGCGCGACCTCCGCCAGCACGTAGACCATGCCGATGGTCAAGAGGACCTGCATCAGCGCATCGCCCTTGGTCCGGCGGATCAGATAGCGGTCCAGGAAGAAGTTGATGAAGGCGATGAAGCCGCCGCCCGCCAGCATGCCGAGAAAGAAACTGCCGGTCAGGTCGATCACCGAGAGGCCGACATAGCCGCCGACCAGGTAATAGACCCCGTGCGCCATGTTCACCACGCGCGCGAGGCCGAAGGTCAGGGTGAATCCGCTGGCCAACAAAAACAGCAGCGCGCCGAGCGACAGGCCGTTCAGGGTCTGCAGGATGACGGCGGTCATCGTCGGGACCTCGCAAGGGGCCGGAGGGCGGCGCCCCCCGGCCGCGCCACCGTCGCTACTTGGTGTAGGGACCGCGAGCCAGGAACTCCTCGGGGCTCCAGGTCCAGAACTGCGATACGTTCTCGGTGGTGTGCACCGGCACGTTCATCAGCACCTCGCCCAGGACCGGATGGTCTACCTTCTCCACGACGGAGATATAGCTGTGCTGGATCGGGTTGTCGTAGTCGTCCAGCTTCACGGGACCGCGCGGGCCGGTGACCTCGGTCTTGCGCATGGCGTCCAGGAAGGCGGTCCCGTTCGCGCCTAGCTCGCCGTCGATACTGTCGATGGCCGTCTTCGCCCAGAGACCCGAGGTGTACATCATCTCCGCGAAGTAAGACGGCACCTCTTCATGCTCGGCGATGAAGGCCTCCAGGAAGGCCTTGTTTTCGGGTGTGTCTATGCCCTGACTGTAGTTCTGAGCGACCGACACCAGACCGACCACGCGGTCGTCCATCTCCTTCAGCGCATCGGTCTGCAGCAAGTTCAGGCCGACCAGATCGAAGCGCCGGTCATAGCCGAAGTCGTACCAGGTATCGAGGAAGCGGTTGCGATGCACGCCGACCAGGACCGGCACCACGGCCTGGGTGTCGGACGGCACGCTGGCCAGGATCGGTGCATAGTCGGTGGTCGAGAAGGGTGCCCAGAGAATCTCGTCGACCGTGCCGCCCTTGTCGGTGAAGGTCTTGACCGCACCCAATGTCTTCTCCTGACCGTAGGTGTAGTCCTGACCGATGAAGGTGACGTTCCTCAATCCGCGCTCGTCATGGAGCCACTCGCCGAAGGGGTGAGAATCCTGGCTGGAGGAAAAGCCGGTCCGCACCACCGTCGGCTTGCGATCCCATTTGGTCTGGCTGTCGGCGGCCGCAGGCACCAGCAGCAGCGGCACATTGTTGTCGGCGCTGGCCTGCGCCACCACCGGACCCTCATGGCCGCAAAGCGGGCCCACGAGGATGTCGACCTTCTCTTCCAAGGCAAGACGTCGTGCCTGGTTCAGGGCATTGTCCGGATTGCAGCCGCTGTCGGCGTAAAGCAGTTCGACGCTGCGTCCTCCGGCCTCCATGCCGGCCTGCTCCCAGAAGAGATCGAAGCCGTTCTTTGCGTCCTCGCCGGACTTGGCCAGGCCGCCGGACAGCGGCAGCAGAACGCCTATCTTGATCGGATCTGCGGCCGAAACGGCGGTTGCGAATGCAGAGAGTGCTATTGCGGCCGAGGCAGCCGTGGCGACTCTTGCTAGCGGTCCCATCATTTCCTGTCTCCCTGTGCGATGAGTGCCGGCAAGCAGGGCCGCGCACCCTATTGCTTCGAGCAGCTCTTGTTCGCCGAGCCATGGAGATATACAGTACACTGAAGATATGCTCATGCGCAAGGCCGTCGGCAAGGGGCAAGATGCGATTGAACCCTGGTTGGCAAGGCAAGAGCGGTGGACGCGAGGAGGTTCCGAATGGCCGAGGTGATTACGGCGGCTGCAGCGGCTGAGTTGATCGGAGACGGCATGAGCCTGCTGTTCGGGGGATCAGGCGGCGGCCATGCCGTTCCCGAGGCCGTGATCGTCGCCTTGGCCGAGCGCTATCGCCAGACCAAGGCGCCGCGCGGCCTGACCTTGGCCAGCGTTGTTTCCCTCGGCGATTGGGACAGCACCGGGTTCGGACACCTGGCGCAAGAGGGCCTGGCCAAGCGGGTGATCAGTGCCGGCTTCAACAACTGCCCGAAGATCGCCGCCTTGGCTTTGGCCGGCGAGATCGAGGCCTATACCCTGCCGCAAGGCGTGCTCTCGCAGCTCTGCCGCGACATGGCCGGGGGGCGTCCGGGCCTGGTCACCCCGATCGGTCTGGGCACCTTCGTCGACCCGCGCCAGGCCGGCGGCTGCCAGAGCCCGGAGGGTGGCGCCCCTCTGGTCTCGCTGATGTCGGTCGATGGAGAAGACTACCTCTTCTACCGCTGCTGGCCGATCGACGTCGCCATCGTACGCGGCACGACGGCCGACGAGGCAGGCAACGTCACGATGGAAGAGGAAGCCTACTTCGGCGAGATCATGTCGATGGCCTGTGCGGCACGGCGCAATGGCGGACGCGTTATCGTGCAGGTGAAGCGTCTGGCCGCGGGTGGCACGCTTCCCGGCAAGGAGGTCAAGCTGCCCGGTGCCCTGGTCGACTACATCGTGGTCGACCCCGAGCAGCCGCAGACCTATCAGACGCGCTTCGATCCCGGTTATGCCGGCCGTCTGCGCAAACCTGCCCAAGCGTTCGAGCGCCTGCCCTTCGATATCCGCAAGGTGATCGCGCGACGCGCCGCCATGGAACTGGCGCCGGGCGACCTGGTGAACTTGGGCTTCGGCGTCTCGAACGGCATAGCGCCGGTCGCCGCCGAAGAAGGCTTCCACCGCGACCTGACCTTGACGGTCGAGCAGGGCATCATCGGCGGCGTGCCCGCCGGGGGTAAGGATGCGGGTGCCGGCACGAACTACGAGGCCATGGTCGATCAACCCTATCAGTTCGACTTCTACGACGGCGGCGGGCTGGATATCGCCTTCCTTTCCTTCGCCCAGGTCGACACCCAAGGCAACGTCAACGTCAGCCGCTACGGCAGCGCCGTCACCGGACCTGGCGGTTTCATCAACATCAGCCAAGGCGCACCGCGGGTCGTCTTCTCCGGGACATTGACGGCAGGCGGCCTGAAGGTTCTTCCGGACGGCGAAGGCGGCATCCGGATCGAGCGGGAAGGCAAGGTGGACAAGTGGCTGCGAAGGGTCGAGCAGATCACCTTCAGCGGCCCCGTCGCGCGCGATCGCGGGCAGGAGGTCCTCTACATCACCGATCGCGCCGTCTTCCGCTTGGAAGAGGACGGCCCCTTGCTGATCGAGATTGCCAAGGGCGCCGATATCGATCGCGATATTCGCGCACACGTCGGCTTTACATTGCAGGTTTCGCCCGATCTGAAGGAGATGGATCAGCGGCTCTTCCGCGAGGAAGCAATGGGGTTGGCGGAGCAGTTTCGCGCGCGACAGCGACATCACGGAGGTTCGCCATGAGCAGCATCGGGATCGAGGTCCAGGACAAGGTCGCCGTTCTCACCCTGGACAATCCGCCCCTCAACGTGGTCAGCCTCAAGCTCTGCGCCGAGATGGATCGGGCCCTGGTCGAGCTGGCCGGTCGAAGCGATCTTAGGGCAGTCATCGTCACCGGTGCCGGCGGCAAGGCCTTCTGCGCCGGGTCCGACATCAAGGAGTTCGAGGACTACATGTCGCCCGGCGCCGTGGTGGAGAAGAAACTGGCTCCCGAAAACGCCATGTACAGTCGATTGGCTCATTTCCCGCTTCCGACAATCGCGGCGCTCAACGGCCACGCTCTGGGCGGCGGACTGGAACTGGCGGTCTGCTGCGATCTCCTCGTGGCGGAAGAGGGCATTAAGCTGGCCCTGCCGGAGGTGAAGCTGGGCGTCTTTCCCGGCAGCGGCGGCACGGTCCGCGTCACGCGCCGCGTCGGCCAGACGCGCGCGCTGGAGATGATGTACCTGGGCGAACCGCTGGACTGCCGGACGGCGCTGGATTGGGGTCTCATCAATCGGGTCGTGCCGCGCGGCGAGGCCCTGAGCGCGGCCAAGGGCTTGGCGCAGGCCCTGCGACAGCGCTCCGGCAGCGCGCAGCGTCTATTGAAGCAAGCCCTGGCCGCGGCCCTGGACAAGGACGAAGACGCCGCGCTCGCCACCATGTTGCCGCTGATAGACCAGGCCTTCGTCCTACCCGACTGCCGGGAAGGCGTTCGCGCTTTCCTGGCCAAGGAAACACCGCGCTTTGCCGGAAGCCCGGCCGCCGAGGACTAGGGCAATGCCGTGAAGGCATGGGCTTGACCGACCGACAGTCATGCGAGAGACAGACCCGATGGAGAAGGACGACGACAAGACGGTGCCCTCATCTGATGACCTGCAGTCGGGCAGTCGACTGCAGCCCGATCTTGCTCTCTACCACATGCCGGGGCACTTGATCAGGCGGCTGCAACAGATCGCCGTGTCGATCTTCCTCGACGAGACGAAGGACTTCGGGGTGACCCAGGTGCAGCTAGGCACGCTCTTCGTCATCAAGGAAGTCCCGGGTTTGGATGCGATGGACCTCTCCCGCCTCATCGCCTTGGACCGCAGCACGGTCGGCGATGTCGTGGCGCGCCTCGAACAGCGCGGTCTTGTGGAACGCCGACGCGGAGACAGCGACCGTCGGACCAAGCTGATCCACCTGACCGCGGCCGGCGAGACCCTGGTACGCGATGTGGCCGAGGCCAATGCCGCCGCGCAGACCAAGATCTTGGCCTGTCTGTCGGACGAAGAGCGGGCCAGCTTCATGTGGATCCTGACCAAGCTGGTCGCGCTCAACAACCAAGCCAGCCGGGCCCCGCTCAAGGAAGCCGTGCGCCTGCAGACGGCCGAATAGACGCGGCTTGCGAAGGCAGAGCCATCTCAAGTCAGCGCCCGCCCCCCACGTCCACGATCGAGCCGGTGACATAGCTGGCCGCGTCGGAGAGCAGCCAGAAAACCGCCTCCGCGATCTCCTCGGGCCGGCCTACCCGGCCCCAGGGGATGGTCGGGCCGATGCTATCGATGCGCTCTTGAGAGACCATCTCGGTCGCGGTCAGACCGGCCTGCACGGCATTCACTCTGATGCCTTCCCCGGCGACCTCGAGGGCAAGCCCGCGGGTGAGCACGTTCAATGCCCCCTTGCTGGCCGCATAGTGCACATAGCTTCCCGATGCACCCAGTCTCGCCAGGACGGAGGAGACGTTGACGATGGCACCGCCCGCGCCGCCGCGGGCCGTCGACATGCGCTTGACGGCCTGGCCGCTGCACAGGAAGGCAGAGAAGACATTGAGCTGAAAGACGGCCTGCAGGTCCGCCACGCGCAGCGCATCGACCCGGGATTCGGGTCCCATGATCCCTGCGTTGTTCACCAGGTGCGTCACTGGCCCCAGCGTCCTGTCTATCGTGGAAAAGAGGGTCTCGACGTCCTCCTCGCGGGTCACGTCGGCTTGAACGGCAATGGCCTGACCGCCGCCGGCGCGGAGTTCTTCGACCAGAGCGTGGCCTTGCTCTCGAGCCACCCGGTAGTTGACGCAGAGTGCATAGCCCGCAAGCGATGCCCGCCGGGCGATCGCCGCACCGATTCCACGCGACGATCCCGTTACCAACAAGACTGACATCCCTGATCTCCTTTCTAGCGTGCCGACCTAGCGTGCCGACCGGAACCGTGACCGCTTGCACTCTTTTGGTCTCAGCGCCTAGAGTGCCTACAGTATACTGTAGACTTAACGGCCGCCAAGGACCGCGAGAGGACGAGCCGGGCGGCGATGACAGACGGGCGCGACATGGTAGGTGACGAGCCGAGAGACGGCAGCGGATTGATGGCCTTCTGGGCCGACTTCGAGGCCAAGGACCAAGAGGCGTTCCAGCGCTGGCACAATTGCGAGCATGTGACCGAGCGGGTCTCTCTTCCGGGTTTCCTCGCCGGGCGGCGCTATCGCAACAGCGGCGATGGCTACCGGGTTCTGATGATGTACGAGACCCGCAATCCCGAGGTCTTGGTGAGTGAGGCCTATCTCGCGGCCCTGAACAATCCCACGCCTTGGACACGTCAGGCGCTGACGTGGTTTAGAAACCCCGATCGCGGGATCTATCGCTTGCTCGCCGCTGCCGGTGAAGCGGCGCCGACCGAGGCGCCATTCTTGCTGGCGGCGCGCTTCAATTTGGAGCCGGAGGCAGAGTCCGAAGCGATCGCGACCTACCCAAAGCTCCTGTCCGAGGCCGCGGAGCGCCGCCTGGTCTACGGTAGCCGGCTCTATGCGATCGACGAAGCGACCTCGAACATCATGACGAGCGAACGCAGGATTTATGGCGGCGGTCCCGGGGAACGGCGCTTCTTGTTGCTGCACGAGGTGCGCGACGAGCTCGCCGCCTTGCCGCCGGACCCCGCCGCCGAGCAGATCTTTGGACCGGCGTTCCGAGCCGCCCACCGCGACCTTCGCCTCGATCGCCTTTGGCTGGAGTTCGCCATGAGAGCACCGGACGCTTGATCCATGCTGCCATACGATGACTTGCGCAACTCGGCCAATGCCTTGTGGTGTGCCCGGCAAGAGGGACGGGCGCTCGACCCGGAAGAGATAAGGCTGCCGACAAGCGAGCAAGAGGCAACCCTGATGCAGGAGCTCTACCTCCTCGCCGCCGGCGAGCCGACGGCGGGCTGGAAAATCGGTGCGGCGAGCCTTGCCGCCAAGCGGAGCTTGCGTCTGAGCCAGCCACTCGTCGGCCCGGTGTTGGCCTCGGCCCTGTTCCCTGCGCCGGACCGGCAAGAGGTCGCGGTCCCTGCCGCTCATGTGCCGGGCTACGAGGTGGAACTGGTGCTGGAGGTGAGCCGCCGCCTGGGTCCGGAGGGCCTTCCCTATCTGGCCGAAGACCTAGAAGGTGCGATAAGCGGCGTGCGTCTCGGTGTCGAGGTCATGGCTTGCCGTCTGGCCGGCGGGCCGGGAAAGCAAGCGCCAGGCTGTCTGCACATCGCCGACGGGGGCGGCAACGCGGCCCTCGTCGTCGGCACCTTGAAGGCCGCTCCCAAGGACCTGACGTCGCTGGCCGCGAGCCTGGAGGTGGAAGGCGCGGCTGCGGTCGAGGGATCGCTCGCCGCTCTGCCGGGCAGTCCCTTCGAGATGCTGGCGATTGTGGCCAACCAGCTGGGCGCCCGAGGCCGTGCGCTCGCAGCCGGCGATTTGGTGAGTACCGGGGCGGCCGCCCTCTACCTTGGCGGCCGGCCAGGGCAGCGGGTCACGGCCAGGATGGAGGGGCTGGGCAGCATCTCCTTCACGCTTCGCGAGCCCGTCTCGGCATGAGCCGGATCGGCTTTATCGGCCTCGGCCTGATGGGTGCGCCGATGGCACGCCATCTGCTGGCGGCAGGCCACGAGGTCTCGCTCTGGAACCGGACCCGGGGCAAGGCGGACGCCCTCGCCGCGCGCGGCGCCGCGGCTTGCGATAGTCCGCGTGCTGTCTTGGAGGCCTCCGAGCTGGTCCATCTCTGCGTAAGCGATACCGCAGCGGTGGAGACGGTGGCGCTGGGGCCGGAGGGCCTGATCGAGGCGGCGGAGAGCGGGGGGGTGATCGTCGATCACTCGACGATCGACCCCGAAGCCACGCGGCGCATCGGCGGATCCTTCGCCGAGGCCGGACTGGCCTGGGTCGACGCACCGGTCTCCGGCGGGTCGGCCGGGGCCGAGGCCGGCAGCCTGACCGTCTTTGCCGGCGGCGCGGCGGCGGCTGTGGCCAAGGCGAGCGATGCCACCGCCTGCTTCGCCAAGCGCTTCACGCATATGGGGCCACTGGGGGCCGGGCAGGCGACCAAGCTGTGCAACCAGTTACTGGTCGGCACGGCATTCGTCTCCCTGGCCGAGATGGCGAGTCTGGCCAAGCGAGCCGGCGTCGCCATGGAACGCCTGCCAGAGGCGCTGGCGGGCGGCTTCGGCGATTCGGCTCTTCTGCAGCGGCAGTTTTCACGCATCGCCGCTCCCGATGGTCAGCTGCAGGGCACGGTATCGACCATGCTGAAGGACCTGAACCTCGTGGCCGCCTTGGCCGACAAGTTCGGCGGCGGCATCCCTGTCACCGCTCTGGTCCGCGAGCTCTGGCGCCTGCATGAGGCCGAGGGCAGGGGAGGCCAAGACTGGGTGTCCATTGCCGAGCTCTTCCCCAAGGATCGAGCTGGGTCCGACTGACGCTTGACGCCACCTCTTGGAAGGGTCTGGCGCTAGGGCGGGCTCCTCACGCCCCCGTGGTCGGACCGGTCACTCCGCCTGCGGCATGACCGAGCGCCAGGTGGCTTCCCAATCCTGGCCCAGCATGTCCATCGTCTTGCCCGCCGCATCGAAGAAACGGTTCGGGACTTGAAAGACGGCGATCATCAGGCCGCCGTCCGGGGTGTGCGCCTCGTGGCGGCTGCCGGCCGGGCGCCAGACGAACTCGCCGGGGCCGCACTCGCCCTCACCGTCGACCAGCCGCCCCTCCAGCATGTAGGTCTGCTCGATCAGCACATGTTCGTGATCTGGGAGCCTTGCGCCCGGTTCCATCCTCAGGAGCACGGTCAAGAGGCCGCTTTCCTTGTCGATCATCAGGGTCTTGCACTGGACGCCTGTGAACAGCGTGGTCTCCCACGGCATGTCCCGAGGCCGGACGAAACGCGACTCCAGGGGCTTCAGGCCTTGGTGATGCTTGGCATTGGGCGTGGTGGCCGTGGTCTTCCGCATGGCTGTCTCCTTCGGCTCGCTCGTCCCCGGACAAGAGGATCATGAGCCGTCGTTGTGCGTCTTCCGAGCCGGCCTGTGCCCCCGCTGAAGCGGAGCCCAAGGGCTTACGCCGCCTTCACTGCGGGGGCTTGGCTGGCCCGGATCTCATAGCAACGAAATCGCCAGTGCAGCAGACCACATCGCGGGCTAAACCGACACCCCAGATGCAAGTCTTGTGCGAACTGCTGATGTAAGGCCATGTACCGCGAGCGGTACCGGTCTTCGCCTTTCAACCAGCGCATGGACGGAAGGAGGGTGTGGCCGCTTCGGTCCTGTCTTAGGCCACCCGCTTCCAGCCGAACTCGCGCGCCTTGCCGAAACGATCGAACATGGCGGCTTCCTCCACGGTGAGGTTCTCGAGGGCTGCCTGATCGACGGCGTAGGCGCTGTTGATGACGAAGCGCGGCGCCGAGCGGCCCGCCAGGTACTCATGCGCGAAGTACACGCTGTAGTAGGCTTCCTGGAAAAAGCTCTGCGCGGCGGTGTAGACGAAGTTTGTGCCGGCCTTGATGTACTCGAAGGCCTGGCGGCCGCCGTCGATGCCAGTGACGAACATGTCGTCGCGTCCGGCCGCCCGCATCGCCAAGGTGGCCTCGATCGCGGCGCCGTCCCAAGAGGCCCAGATGGCCGACATATCCGGATGTGCCGTCAGCATGTTGTCGACGGCATCGCGCGCGGTCACCTTCAAGGTTGCATCGAAAGGCCACTCGGCCACCACCTCGATGCCGGGGAAGTCACGCAGGGTGAACTCCATGCCCATGGTCCGGGTCGCCCAGCCCTCGTTCAAGGGCAGCGTGATGATGCCGATCTTGCCTTCGCCGCCCAGGCGCTCGGCCAGGTAGCGGGCCGTGTTGGCGCCCATGCCGAAGCCGTCGTGGATCGAGGTCGAGATGACCGTCGTTCCCGGCACGTATGCATTGGTGCAGAACGTGGGCGTGCCGGACTCGACAGCGGCTTGCACGGCATTTGAGACGCCGGCCGGGTCGGTCGGCAGCACGATCAGGGCATCCACGCCGGAAGCCACCATGGTGGCAATCTGGTCCGACTGCTTCTTCACGTCATAGTTCGCCTCGACGATCGACACTTCGCCGCCAAGCTGTTCCATCGCCGCCTCATAGCCCGAGATCAGGTGCTGGTAGGCATCCAATCCCGAGAAGGGGATCGAGATGCCGAAGCGATAGTCGTCCGGGGACTTGTCTTGGGCCTTCGCCAGCTTCGGCAGTCCAAGGCTCACGGCGGCACCAAGCATCATGCCTCCGCCAAGCAGCAGGCGGCGATCGATATCGATGCCCTGGTTCTTCCGATCGCGGGCGACGTCGTCAGACATGGATTTCTCCCTTCCAGTTTCTACCAAAGGCACTCACCACGGGTGCGTTTGGCTTCATTTGTTTTCGGTGAGCAAGAGTTTTTTCAACAAGGCAAGATTACGCAGAACGGCTCCTCGCGTCAATGTTCCTTCTTTGACACTCCGATGGAGCGACGGCCGCCCGCGAGCGTCGCCGATTTCCATGAGGTGTGAAATTTGTACAGTGGACAAAATTCTTGTTTAGTGGAATAGTGCGTGGTCGAGCCGGCAGTGGCCAAAAGGCCAAAAGAGGGTAACTCGAAGACCGTGATGATCGAGAGCACCATGCAGGCGGCGCAGTTGGGGATTGCGCGCCTCCTCCGGCACGCAGCAAGCAACGCAAGCGCCCGTATCGACTATTGGCAAGGCGATCGGCTCTGTTCCGCCACGCACGGTGAGATCGCGGCCCAGGCGGCGCGTCTGGGGGCGGCACTGGCCGGCCGCCGGATCGGCGCTGGCTCGGTCGTTGCTACCTTCTGCTCTGCCAGTAGAGAGCATCTGGAGGCCTATCTCGGCCTGCCCTCGGAAGGCGCGATCCTGCACACGCTCAACATCCGCATGGCGGACGAGGAGCTTGCCGCCATCGTGCGGGCGATCGGCGATGTCGCTATTCTGGTCGATGCCGCCCTGATCGACCGCTTCGCGAGCCTTCTGCCCAAGCTCGAAGGCAGCCGGCTCCGCCTCCTCGTTGTTGCCGGTGCGGCGGATCGGGAGATCGAGATTGCGCCGATGGATGGCGTCGAGCTTGTCCGCTACGAGGCCTTGCTCGCCGAGTGTGGACCGACAATGCCAGAGGCCCTCCGTGCCAAGGCCGATCCGCCGGAAGAGCATGCGGCCGCCATCTGCCACACCGGAGGCACGACCGGAATGCCAAAGGCGGTGGTCTATTCGCACCGCTCGCTCTGGCTGCAGGCGATGAGTCTCTGCACCGCGAACTCGCTCGCGCTTTCGCGCAGGGATACGGTCTTGCCGGCGGTGCCGCTCTATCACGTCAACGGCTGGGGCTTGCCCTTCGCCGCGATCATGGCGGGGGCGAACATGGTTCTGGCCGGCAACTCCTTCCGACCGGACCATCTCGACCAGCTTATCGAGCGTTGCCAGGTCACGCTGGCGGCTGGCGTGCCGACGATCTGGACCGACCTCCTCGGCCACCGCGGCGCCGCTGGAAAGAGCGCGTTCGCCAGTCTTCGTCGTGTGTCGACAGGCGGAGCGGTGGTGCCGGAGCGGCTGATCCGAGCGTTCTCGGATATCGGCGTCGAGATCATTCAGGCTTGGGGCATGACGGAGACTTCCTCGATGTCGGTGATCGGAGACGTGGCCAGCCTGCCTGGCGGTGGAGAGCAGCGTCCGGTCGGTCGCATCACCTGCGGCTTGGAATTGGATCTGCTCTCCCCGGAGGGCCGGCGGCTTCCGCACGACGGCGAGGCGGCGGGAGAGATCTTGATCCGCGGCCCCTGGGTCACCCAGCGCTATCTGGGCAGCAACGACAGGCAGGCCTTCCACGAAGGCTGGCTTAGAACCGGTGACATCGGCACCATCGATTCCCTGGGGTGGATGACCCTGACCGATCGGATGAAGGACGCCGTCAAGTCGGGCGGCGAGTGGATTCCCGCCCTGGCCTTGGAAGACGCGCTGCGGTCCTTGCCGGAGATCCTCGATGCCGCGATCATCGCGCGCCCCGACCCGCGATGGCAGGAACGGCCGCTGGCGGTGATCGTCTTGCGGGAGGGAAGCGACCTGCATCCGACTGCCTTGACAGCGGAACTGGCAGCCAAGGTCCCGCGCTGGTGGGTGCCCGACACCTGGGCACGTGTCGAGGCGCTGCCACGAACCAACTTGGGCAAGCCCGACAAGGCCCGCCTGCGCGCGCTCCTTGCCGAAGGCGCCCTCGCGGCGGTCACGCTCGACACCGGATCAAACCCGGGCCGCTTGTGCCCAGCGAAGGAGGGAAGATGACTGTCGTAGAAACGGAAATCAGGAAGGGTGTCGGCTGGCTTACCATCAACCGGCCAAAGAAGATCAACGCCTTGTCCTCGGAGGTGGTGAAGACCGCGCGGCAGATCGTGGCCGACTTCGAGGCAGACGACGCGGTCCGGGTCATCGTTCTGCGTGGAGCGGGCGACAACTTCTCGGTAGGCTACGACATTGCCGAAGAGGTGGAAGTCGGGCTGTCGCGGCCGGAGGACTGGCATGCCGCGCTCAGCAACAACGTCGGCCTCTCCATGGCGGTCTGGTCTTCGACCAAGCCCAGCATCGCGGCCGTGGACGGCTGGTGCCTCGCCGGCGCCTGCGAGTTGGCGATGGCCTGCGACATGATCGTCGCCAGCGAGCGCGCGAAGTTCGGGGAGCCGGAAATCCGCTTCGGCTCGGGGCCCGTCACCCTGCTCATGCCCTTCGTACTCGGTCAGAAGAAGACGATGGAACTGCTGCTGACCGGCGACACGATCGACGCGCAGGAGGCGGAGCGCGTCGGCCTGGTGAACAAGGTGGTCGCGCCCGAGGCGCTGGTCGAGACGGCCCAGGCCCTGGCAGAGCGGATCGCGCTCACGCCGCTGATCACTCTGCGTCTGACCAAGACCATGGTGACGCGCGCCTATGAGGCCATGGGCCTGCGCAATGCGGTCAACGCCAATCTCGATATGGCCGCCATCCTGAATGCCGCCGAAGCTCCCGAGAAGACGGAGTTCGTCAATCTTGTGCGGTCCGAAGGGCTGCGCAAGGCGCTAGACTTCCGCGATCGCCGCTACGGTGCGCTCGGCAAGGAATAGGTCTGGCGTGCCGCAGCGATGTCACGCATTGCACCTCCGCAAAGGACGCTCATCACGACGGCAAACCAGTTGGAAACGCGACGGCGCCGGCTAGAGCAAACCCCGAGCAGGTGGATTCACCCGCGTCGACGATCTGTTTTCTTAAGCGGACGCCGAGAGCGTTGGAGCCGAGCGTGTGCGAGGTGACAACGCTCTAGTGGGTGGCATAGCCGCCATCGACATTGATCGACTGGCCGACGACGTGCGGCGCGGTCGCCAGGAAGACGACCATCTCGCCTATGTCTTCCGGCGTCTGCGGCACGCCCTGCGGCAGCAGCGTCTCGACAAAGCGCTCCCAGGCCTGCTCGACGCTCTCGCCCTCGTTGCGCCAGACCGAGGCCAGGCCTTCCGCGCCCATCCACATGTCCGTGCCGACAAGGCCCGGACAGATCGCGTTGATGGTAACCCCCTTGCGCGCGAACTCCTTTGCCAGCGAATTGGTGAAACCGACCACGGCGAACTTCGACGCACAGTAGTGCGAGAGGCCGGGAAAGCCGATCTTGCCCGCGACCGAGGCAAGATTGACGATGGTGCCGCCGCCCTTGGCCGCCATCAGCGGGGCCTGTGCCTTGCAGCAGAGGAAGACGCCCTTGACGTTGATCGTCATGACGCGATCCCATTCCGACTCGCTCAGGTCTTCCAGTTCCTTGGCACCGACGACGCCGGCATTGTTGACGGCGATGTCCAATCCGCCGAGTTCTTGGGTCGCCGTCCGCACCATGGCATCGACCTGGTCGGCCCGGGTGACGTCAGCCTCGACACCGACTGCACGACCGCCAGCCTTGCGGAGGGCCTGCGCCGTGCTCTCGGCCGAAGCGCCATCGATGTCGGCCACCACGACAGCGGCCCCCTCCCGCGCCAGACACTCCGCGATGCCCTTGCCGATACCGCGTCCGCCGCCGGTCACCAGCGCCACTTTGTCCTCCAGTCTCATGTCGTTCTCCTCCCGCCATGTTGAGAACCCGGAGCAACTGCTGTGCATTCGAAGCCCCGGAACAATCCGTGTTTCTCAGTAGAAGGAATTAAGTTTCGACTGTCAACAAATTGGCCCAGGATTCCAGCCGGGCGCCCCAACGACCGGCGCGTGCAAAGACGGTAAGATGCTTGACCCAGGACTCGAAAGCCGATCATATTATCATTGAGTGAGTATAATTCTTGATCAATGACAAAGCGACTATCCCTTGAGATTGGGGTCGGCAGTCCGGGAAGGGAGTGACATGAGCAGAGCTCGAGGGCGAGCCGGCCTGTCGGTCCATAGGGAAGGATAAGGCAAGTGGCAGACATCCTTCGGATGACCGGCATCACCAAGCGCTTCGGATCCGTGATTGCCTTGCGAGACGTCGACTTCGATGTGGGCGAGGGCGAGATTCACGCTCTTCTCGGCGTGAACGGGGCGGGCAAGTCGACCCTGGTCAAGATCATCTCCGGTCTCTACGTCGCCGACCATGGGACGATCTGGGTCGCAGGGCAGCAGCGTTCCATCCAGTCGCCGCGCGACGCCATTGGCTGCGGCATCGCCGCGGTGCAGCAGCATCCCGAACTGGTCGGCGACCTCTCCGGCTACGAGAACATCTTCCTGGGTCAGGAGGGAGAGCGGCACAGCCTCTTCGACCGGGTCGACCGCAAGGCTATGCGTGCCCGCGCGGAGAAGCTCTTGGAGCGCTTTCCGATCGAGATCGACCTCTCGACAAAGATCAAACACATGGAAAGCGTCGAGCGAGAAACCGTCGCCATTCTGCATGCCCTGAAGCAGGAGCACGTCAAGCTGCTGATCCTGGACGAACCCACATCGACCCTGACCCAACTGGAGGCCGAGAAGCTTTTCGAGGTCATGCGAACCTTGAAAGCGTCCGGGATCGGTATCGTCTACATCACGCATCGCCTGGAGGAGGTTTTCGAGATCGCCGACCGGGTGACGATCTTTCGCGACGGTCAGAAAGTGGCGTCACTGGACACCAGCGACGCGGCGCATGACGAAGCCAGCATTTCACGGCTGATGCTGCAGGAGGAAATGGGCGAACTCTATCCGGCCAAGGCACCGGAGGTCGCGACGCCCCCCGTTCTGGAAGTCCGGGACCTGACGGTGACGGGAGCGTTGGAGCGCGTCAGTCTCACCCTGCGTCACGGCGAGATCGTCGGGGGCTTCGGCCTGGTCGGCTCGGGTATCGAGACGCTGGCCAAGGCTCTCTTCGGCGCCGAACGACCCAATGGCGGAGAGATCTTGCTGAACGGCGAACCCGTGACCTTGAAGGGACCGAAGGACGCCTTGCGCAGGGGCATTTTCTTGGTGCCGGGCGACCGCAAGACCGAAGGCTTGACCCTGACCAAGAACATCATCTTCAACGCCACCTTGGCTAACCTGGGCCGCGCCTCATACCCCGGGGGGCTCTTGAAGCGCCGCCGCAACGACACCTTGATCGCGGAGATCCTGGAGCAGCTGGACTTGCGCCCGCCTCAGCTTTGGCGGCGCGCCGCCGAGTTTAGCGGCGGCAACCAGCAGAAGGTGGTCCTGGCCAAGGGGCTGTTCAGCGAGGCGGAGGTCTATATCTTCGTGGAGCCGACGGTCGGCGTCGATATCGGTGCCAGAGCGAAGCTCTATGCCCTGATCCGCGAATTGAGCAAGAGCGCGGCCATTCTGCTGCTCTCTTCGGACTTCGACGAGATTTGCGGCCTCGCCGACCGGATCTTCTCGCTCTATCGCGGTCAGATGTCTGTGCCGCCGTCGCGCGACCTGCCGCGAGACAAGATCCTGGCCGGCGGCCTGATGGGAGCGGAGCGATGACCATCGAAGCCCTGCGACCGCTCTTGGCGCGAGTTGTTGCTCTTGCGGTCATCGTCGTCGCGATTGCCGTGATCTTTCAGATCTTGGCGCCGGCCTACCTCTCGGAACGCAACATCCTGTCGATCCTGAAGCAGATGACCGTCAACGGTATCGTCGCGATCGGGCTGACCTTCGTCATCGTGCTGAACCGTTTCGATCTGTCGCTTGCCGGCGTCGCTTCCTTTTGCGCGATGACACTGGGGTTTCTCCTGGCGGTGACCAATAGCCTCTTGCTGTCGGTGATCGGCTGCATCGCGATGGGGGCTTTTTGCGGCGCCATCTCGGGCATGATGGTCGGGCGCCTCCGCCTGCCCGATGTGGTGACCACGATCGCCATCGGCTCCATCGCCTACGGCATGGGCTTCGTCTACAGCGGCGGCAAGCACTTCTCGCAGAACTTCTTCTCGACCGGCATTCTGGACATCAACGACAGCAAGCTCTTGTCGATACCGATGCCGGTGGTGATCATGCTGGGCGTTGCCGTCCTGGCCTATCTCATCCTGCACCAATCACGCTATGGGCAGTCCTTCTATGCGGTCGGGGAGAATCCGACCTCGGCCCGGCTGTCCGGCGTACCGGTCAGGCTCTACCTGGGCCTGGGATTCGTCATCTGCGGTGCGCTGGTCGGGGCGTCGATGATGCTGAACGTTGCCGCTGTCGGGGCTGCCTACGTCAACACCGGCAATCGCATCCTGCTGCCTTCCTACACCGCGGTCTATCTGGGCGCCGCTCTCTTCGGAACGCCGACGATCCTGGGCTCCCTGGCCGGCGCCTTTCTCATGGCCATGCTGCTGAACGGCTTCAACATCTTGAGCGTACCCTTCTACTACAGTGATGCCATCGTCAGCTTTATCCTGATTCTGGCGATCGCCATTTTCAGCCCGCAAACCTTGACCTGGCTGTCGAGGTCTCTGCGATTGACCGGCGGCAGGTCGAGATCCACGGCGGAGACACGCGGATGAGCGATCTCACGCTATCGCCACGGCAGAGCCGGAAGCGGCCCGGAGACCAGCTGCTCACATTCGGCTTGCCCCTCGTCCTCGCGCTGATCGTGATCGTGTTCGGGGTCATTTCCCCGGCCTTCGTGTCGGCCGAGAACATCGCCAGCACCGTGCGCTCCTCCAGCATCGCCGGCCTCATGTTCCTGGGCTTGACTTGGGTCTTCGCGGTCGGCGAGATCGACGTCTCTTTCGTCGCCGTGGCCGCGCTGGCCAACATGATCATTGCCGGTCTGATCTCCGGCGGCACCTCCTGGGAATTGGCCTGTCTGGTGGGCTTTCTGGCCGGCAGTTTCATCGGCGTCGTGAACGGCGTCCTGGTGGCCTATCTGCGTCTGCCCTCGCTGGTCACGACGATCGCGGTCGGCGGCATCGCCACCGCACTGGCGGCCTCCATCGGCGAGGGCTATTCGATATCCATTCCCGAGGCCAAGCACCTGGCCTTCATCACCGAGACGCGTTTCGGGCCGATCCCGCTGCTGGCACCTATTTGCGCCCTGGCCTTTCTCATCGCCTGGTATGTGCAGGAGAAACTGACCCTGGGTCACTACATCTACGCGATTGCCGAGAACAGGGAAGCAGTGGTCGAGGCTGGTGTGCCGGTGCGACGCATCATCTTCCTGCTGTTTGTTCTGGCCGCCGTCTGCGCCAGCTTCGCCGGCCTCTTGCTGACACTGGAGCTCACCTCCGGACAACCCTCCATCGCCGCCTCCTTCTTCCTGGACGGCCTGACCGCGGTTCTGCTGGGCGGAACCATGTTGAAACTGGGCAAGCCGAATGTCTTGGGCACCCTGGTCAGCGTGCTGGTGCTGTCCGCCCTGGTGCGCGGCGGCGCTCTCCTCGGCTGGCAGGATTCGGTCTTCCAGATCATCAAGGGTGCGCTGCTGGTTGCTGGCGTCACCGTTATCATCTGGAGCAACGTCGAGAGAGATTGATGCCGTGATGGGTGCAGCATTCCTGACAGAAGAGGCGTCCAGGTGACTAACCAGTGGTTGCTTGACTGGAACGGAATCGGGCTGATACCTCGCCTATCAAGAACTTGTCCCGGCAGGTGAGTTTAGATGGATCAGGAATTCGACAACAGAAGCGTGCTCTCAAAGCTAGCGAGCATCTTGGATGTCTTCGGTCACCCGCCGCACCGCTATACATTCACCGACATCTCAGAGCGGACGGAGGTTTCCAAGGCCAGTGTCTATCGTTTGATGGCGCAACTGGTCGATGTCGGATTCCTCGAAAAGGACAAGACCGGAAAGACCTATGGATTGGGCCAGCGCTTGACCCGGCTGCTGCACTTCAATCTGCGCGCCGACGTTGTGGACGCGGTCTTCAGGCCGGAGCTGCAGATCGTAGCGGACAAGCTGGGCGAAGCCGCCTTCGCGGCGCGACTGACCGGCGCGGAAGTCGAGCTCTTTACCGTGGAGGGGCCCTCGGGTCGAAACAGCTCCTACATTCACCCCGGATTGGGCGTCAGGCCGATCCATGCCTGCTCTTCGGCCAAATGCATCCTGGCCTACCAGGCCGACGAAACCGTCTCCGAGTTGCTTGAAGTGAACCTGCCCAGCATTGCCGAGCGATCCGTGATCGATCAGCGGGAGATCGTCAAGGAACTGGAGGAAGTGCGACGCTTGGGCTTTGCCGAGTGCGACGAAGAGATCGAGGAGTCGGTCTATTCCATTGCCTGTCCGGTTTTCCTCGAGGAGACCGGCGTCATCTACGCGATAGGCGTGGTGGCCCTGAAGACCAGGATTTCCGAGGCACGCCTCGAGGGCATCCGAAGTGAACTCTCCATCGCCTCCGCGCGCATCTCCAGCCTGCTGGGAACACAAGAACCGCGCCTTGATTGACCGGCGAAATCACGTTTGCCCTCCAGAGGCCACGGTCCTGAGCAGCGAGGCCGCTTTGGAGAGCGTTTTGGTCACCAGAATAAATTATTGCTGTACGACAATGCCAGTGTATGATGACTTCTGCATACGGACCTGGCTTGCGAGGCAATCGCTTTAGGCGGTCGGGTCCACTCGGGGCGCCAGAAAGAGGATGGCACCGCGGAGATGGCGAAGGCGGTCGAGAAAGCGAGTGGCTAGGCGATGACACCCTCCCTGAAAGCGAAGTTCGATCTCTCCGGCCGGCTGGCCCTGGTCACTGGCGGTGCGCGCGGCATCGGAATGGAGATCGGCAAGACCTTGGCCGAAGCGGGCGCCCGTGTCGTGCTTGCCGATCTGGATAGCGAGGCGGCGGCCGAGGCTGCCAAGAGGCTGCCGGGAGAGGCAGTCGGGCACAGAATAGATGTCACGGATTCCCGGAGCATCGAGGCACTGGCCGATGCCATGGACGGCGTACCGGACATTCTGATCAACAACGCGGGTATCGCCGACATCGGCCCGACGCGCGAGACCACGGACGAGCGCTGGCGCAAGGTGATGGCGGTCAACATCGACGGCGTGTTCTACGTATCTCGAACCTTCGGAGCGGCGATGGCCGAGCGCGGCTCGGGCGCCATCGTCAACATCGGTTCGATGTGCGGAGAGATCATCGTGAAGCCGCAAAACGCACCGGCCTACAACACCTCCAAGGCCGGAGTGCATATCCTGACAAAGACCCTGGCCTGCGAGTGGGCCGAGGCGGGCGTCAGAGTCAATGCGGTCGCACCGGCCTACATCGAGACCGAGATGACGGCGGACCAACGCTTCGAGGCCGAGAAGAAGGCAATCTGGCTGCAGTCGACACCGATGGGTCGCTTCGGCCGCACCGACGAGGTCGCGGCAGCGGTCCTCTTTCTTGCCAGCGATGCCGCGAGCTATATCACCGGCGCCGTCTTGGCCGTCGACGGCGGCTACACCTGTTGGTAGGTGGGAGCAAGCGCAGTGAAACGACACCGCTCGGTCTCAGTTTGTTCAGAGCCGTAACGTCCCTGTCGCGTGCTTCTCTAGCGGTTTGACTTACATCCGAACCAGCACCCAATTAGTCCGCACAATGTTGGTTGCGAGCCCCCGCAACCAATTTCAGCTAAGTTAATCCAATTAGACCAAAGGCTAACCAAGGCGGGCCAAAAAGCCCGCCTTTTTCGTTCGACCAAGACTAAATGACTTAGCCTGCAGGTTCAAATCACCCCGCAACCAACCTGCAGACCACTTGATGGCGAGTGCGTTGCAACTTTTCGTTTCTTCCTATCCGACCTTAGTGACCGGTGGTTTGTGGAACAGCAGATAGTCTCCGGTCCGACTGCCTTGTTCGTAAAGATCGTTACCTAGGGTGAGCTGCTGCGGTTGCCAGCGTTTCAATGCCGAATCGATATCATCTGGGTGCATGGTAAGCGCTTCGGCCAGCGTGAGCGCATTGGCTGCGGCCTTGGAGGTGCTGGCGGCGGTGTGGGGGCGCGGGATGAAGGCTGCGTCGCCGATGAGGATCACCCGGCCCTTGACCATGCTCTCCACGGTCAGGTCGCGGATCGCCTGGGCGAAGGGGACTTTGGTCGCCCGAACCACGGCGCGGAACGGGGGCGGCAAGAGGTCGTTCGCTTCGCGATAGACGCTGTCCCGCCAAATCTCCGTTAGCTTGCCTTCCGGCATGGAGAAGCCGCGATGTTGGCCGTCCCTGTCGGTCATGATGTCGCGCAGCCGCTCGTGGTCGGCGACACGGTACCAGACCCAGTTGTAAAGCCGATGGCCGTCGCGGGTGTCATTGTTGGCGCCGGGCACCAGATAGCCGAGGATGTGTGAGCCCGTGTTGTTGGCGAAGCCGAAGTCGCCGTGTAGGCTCTCGCGCGCCACCTGCGGCATTTCGCCTTCCGGCACCAGCCCACGCCAGGCGAGATAGCCGGCATAGGTCGGCCGATCATCGGGCCATAGCAATCGTCGCACGGTGGAGCCATTGCCGTCGGCGCCGACCAGCAGATCGCCGGTCTCTTGCGCGCCGTCTTCGAAGAGTGCCGTTACGGTCTTGTCAGCCTCGTTCTGGCGAATATCTACAAGCCGCTTGCCGCGATGATAGCGTGCGTCGCCAAGAGCCTGCTTCATGGTCGTGTAGATCAGCGACCAGGAGGTCTGGGTCTGTGGAGCGAATTGTTTGCTCTGGATCGTACCATCCGGACGGAACACCGTTCGGTTCCGTGATCGAACGCCGAGGTCAATATTCGATGTGTCCACGCCAGATTGGCGAATGACTTCGACAACATCGGGTTGCAGCACGATGCCGCCTCCGCGACTGTCGAGGTCGTCGGCCGAGCGTTCGTAGACATCGACGTCCCAGCCGGCCCTCTTCAGCATGTTGGCGGCGAATAGACCGCCGAGCGAACCACCGATCACCAGCGCGCGGGGCCGCGAAGGTATACTAGGCATGTTTATGGCTCCTCCTCCACTGGACAGAAACAGCCGCGCCAGACTTGCGCGCATGCGATTCGATAATGGCCTGCCGCAAGACCCTTGGTCTTTGTGCGCCGGTGATGATCGTCCCTTCGATGTCGAAGTGGGGTACGCCCTGGACACCGGCCGCGCGGGACGACGCTTTGAGCGCTCGGACGGCCTCGACGCCTCCTGTGCTCTCGAGGAACTGTTGCACCGCATTGCGGTCCATGCCGGCCTCGCCGGCGATCTCGAGCAGAACCAACGGGTCGCCGATGTCGCGACCCTGATTGAAATAGCCGTTCAACAATCCCTCGACCACAGCGCGCTGCCGGTCTTCGCGCGCTGCAAGCCAGGAGACCCGATGCGCGGTGAAGGTGTTCGGTGTGCGTCCAATGCGGTCATAGTCGAAGGCGATGCCGTCCGCCTTGCCGGCAGCGACGGTGTGTGCGTCCAGCGCTAGCGAGCGCTCCCAGCTCCCGAACTTCAGCGAGCGATAGGTCTTCCGGTCCATGCCTTCCTCAGGCATGTCTGCATTGAGCTCGAAGGGCAGCCATTCCACGTTCACTTCGATCCCCTCGGGCAGGGACTCGATCGCCTGAAACAGCCGCTGTTCGCCGATCAGGCACCAGGGGCAGATGAAGTCCGATGTCATCGTCACATTTACGGGCATCACGGTTCTCCTTTCATGGGAGCAGAGATAATGCGCCGAAAAATAATGATAATTGGAGAAAAATCTTTGCCTGTGTTGCGTTACGTGCAATGATGGGGCATGGATACCTTTGCAGCTCTGACAGCTTTCATCTCGGTGGTCGACCATGGCAGCTTCGCCAAGTCGGCGCGCGGCATGGGCTTGGCCACGTCATCGGTGACGCGTCAGGTCAATGCGCTGGAGGCCCATCTCGGCACGCAACTGCTCAATCGCTCGACCCGCAGTGTGACGCTGACTGATGCAGGTGCGCGCTACTATGAGCAGGCGACACACATCTTGGGCGATCTGGAGGACGCCAATCGCAGCGTTGGCGAGACCGGTGGCCCGCCGCGTGGGCTGCTGCGCGTGAGCCTGCCGGTCGCCTTCGCCCGGCTGCACGTGGCGCCGGCGATCTCCACGTTTCTGAAAGCCTGTCCGGACATCGAACTCGACCTGATGATGACCGACAGTACGGTGAACCTAGTGGAAGAACGGGTCGACCTGGCAATTCGCATCGGCAGTCTCGAACCCTCCAGCCTGATCGCCCGCAAGATCGCTCCGCATCGGCGTGTCGTCTGCGCCAGTCCCGACTATCTGGGAGAGCATGGCGAACCCCGCACCCCGGCCGATCTCGCAAATCACGTCTGCCTCACTTTCGCCTACGCACGGGAAAGACAAAGCTGGCGGTTCGCAGGATCGTCAGGAGAAGAACAGGTGCGCGTGAGCGGGGCTCTGCGGGCAAACAATTCGGAAGTTCTGCGCGAAGCGGCGATCGGCGGATCGGGCATGATCTTGATGCCGACCTGGCTGGTTGGAAGCGACATTGAGGCTGGACGGCTGCGGGCAGTCTTGACCAACTGGGAGGCGAGCCTGGGAGAAGCGGAGGCGGCGATCCACGCCATCTACCTGCCCAATCGGCGCGGCTCGAAGAAAGTACGCGCGTTCATCGACTTTCTGATCACACGATTTGGGTCGCCGCCCTATTGGGAAAGGACGAACTAGACTGGCGTCGTGGATATGACACACGCTTGGCGTGAAGATGGGACTGCACGAACGATCTGAGCAGCCTGCCGGCTGAGTTGGACCCTCATGCCGCCGTTTGGGACAGCCGCTGCTGATATCGTTGGTTGCGGGCCCCCGCAACCACTAAAGCCTCCTCTCGAAGAGGGGCCGTTGGGGGTGCTGGAGGTGCGGCTCTTGGGCCTTCGCCCATGAGCGTTCTGGCAGGCGGCCAGCGGGCCGCCCGCTTGAAACATGAAGGCTGAGGGCGTCAAGAAACTGATTCGGGGATCAGTTCCAGGCCGAAGGTTGAAGCGGACTCCGGCGGCGGACGCTCGGACTGCCGATGGCCAAACCTAACGCTCCGTGACTTGTTTACAGCGTCCTTGATCCCAGTGGGACGGGGCCCCTGGCGGTCATTGGGAAGGCGAGAACGGTCGCCAATGATCAGGAGTAAGAGCGAAGGTGCTGCGGACTTCCGGGTCCATGCTGGCGGGGTTGAGCTCGGCGCCGCACGGAAGGCGCAGACCGCTGGCGGAGAGCCGCGCGACTACCTCAGCGTCCAAACTCGACGATGCGAACTTTCCCGAGCCGATGCGCGCGGCGTTGTTGGAGAGCGACTTGACCAAGGGCACGATCGAACGGGTCGTCCGTAGAGGAGGCCATCAATCGCCCGAAACAATGATAGCACCCGACAAGGCAGATCTTTCCTGCAAGCGCCTGCTCCAGCAGCATCTCAGATCCCGGATCAGGGTCTGGTGTAAATGGACGCTAGCATTCGTTGCCTTAGCGGGCTTGGACCTTCTTGAGGACGCAGCAAGCGGCCATAGAGAGTGATGGCGCCAGGCTCGTCGCGCTCGTCGTGTCCCGGGCCGTCCGCGAAGTGTCTGGCCGTCAGTCCCGTGTTGGCTTCGCCACTTGTCCACGCGCTATAGGCCAGACGCGTGATCTCGCTAGCGTATCCCTCCGCCAGAAAGCGGTCGAGTCCGGATAGGTTCGATACGCGACCCTCGGGCTCGGTGCTGCCAGGTTCATGTTTGCTCATGGCGCCGCCCTCGCTTTGCGGTTCGATCACCAGCACCTTGCCCCTCGTCTTCACAACACGAAGGGACTCGCCAAGCAGGGCTCCGGTACTCTCCGCGGGAACCGAACCCAAGCAGTTCAGCAGGATCGCGCCATCGAACGCCGCATCTTCGAAAGGGAGTGCCGTGAAGTCACCAAGGTAGGTGTCGGCCTCCGGGAACCTAGCCCTGGCCAGACCGACGGCCCTTTCGCTTCGATCCACGCCTACCGCGATGGCACCGCGCTTCAGCAGAGCTCCGATCAATCCACCGCTGCCGCAGCCCACGTCGAGCAAGCGCTTGCCCACGAGAGGGGCGAACACCTCCGAGATCAGCTGTATGTTGCTGCGAACGACGGTGGGGAGCAGCACGTCTTCCGCTCCCTAGGCTGGAGAGTTCTGGCCCGCGCACAGCGTCGAGAGAGACCTTCCACCCAGACGAACTGCACCGCCACCGTGCTGGAGGAGCGATCCCAACCCGTACGACCGCGCATGAAAGGCGCTGTCGTGGCAGCCGGCTCGCTGCATCGCTTCGAGCTTGGCGGTCTCGGCTCGAGTTTCCGGATTGCCGTCCGAGTGCCCGAAAATCTCCATGCCCACACTCGCGTTGTCTATCGTTCCATCGTTTCAGCTTTGGACCGACGCGGCAAATACAGGCTTAGACTAGGGGCCATAGCACCGTGCTATATCCTGCAAGCACATAGAATGTAGGACCAAGAGCAGGCGGCGGGTCACAAGTAGATTGACCCGGTTCCGCTTGAAGCCGTCACAGTCCCGGCATGCCGCGAAGCGTGTTGCGAGACTCCAGCGTCATCATGAAGTCAGCCAACTGGCTGGCGGCTAGGCCCAGCACCGGTTCGGCCAGCCCGCGGAACTTGGCCCTGAGCGCGTCCTCGTCGGGAAAGGTCTCGGGTTCTCCGGAGGGATCCGGAATGCGCGTGCTGAAGGATCCTGCCGTCGTCTCCGTCAGGAGGGTCGCCCCAAAGGGGTGGGTCAAACCCTCGAGACTCTCGTCGCGGACGACATCCACGCGATCCGACAAGGCATCGAGTGCCGGCTCGCCGATCCGGGAATAGTCGTCCCAGCCGAAGCTGCCCTGGTCCGCCATCACCGCGGCGACGAAGGGCATGGAGAACTGCCCCTCGACCACGCTGCGCGCGCGCCGCTTCTCCTCCAGCGGCGCGCCGGTCAGGACGATTCCGTTCTTGTGCAGGCCGATGGTGATCTTGCGGAAGTCGTCGCCGGCCAGGTCCTCTACTTCGCGAAGACGCTGCAAGCCATCCAGCGCCGCATGGGTGTAGCGGCAGCTGGGATAGGGCTTCATCGCGATCCGCTCGGTCTCCCACAGCTGGCCGAGCTCGGCGACGGCGCGGGCCGGATCGGCGCCGTCGGAATAGCCATGGAGGAAGCCGTGCTTACCCTCGATCGGCTCCGAGGCGCCGAGGAAACCGTTCTTTGCCAGCGCCGCCGCCATGACGCCGTTCATCGCCGCCTGGCCGACCTGCCAGCGCTTGTTCCAGGCGCCATTTGCCAGAAACTGCAGCGAGCCGGCGGCCTGCGAGCCCGACACGCCGAAGGCGGTGGCGATGCCTGCGGCATCCAGGCCGTAGAGCTTGGCGGCGGCGGCCGCTGCGCCGAAGGTGCCGGCTGTCGCGGTGGGATGGAATCCCCGGGCATAGTGCCGGGTCGGGTCCAGCGCATTGCCCAGTCGGCAGCAGACCTCGTAGCCCGCGACGACGGCGGTGAGGATCTCCCGTCCGCTGGCGTCGACCTGCTCGCCCACCGCCAAGGCGGCCGGGACGACAGGTGCGGAGGGGTGCAGCGAGCTGTCGGCATGGGTGTCGTCGAAATCCAGCGAATGGCCAAGCATTCCGTTGGCAAGGGCGGCGACGGCTGGGGCATAGCGGCGCTCTAGGCCCGGGACCTTCGAGGGACCCGCCGTGTCCAGTCCCATGGTTGCCAGGGCGCCGAGGAGGCTCGGTGTGGAGTCCGACTCCGAGCCGGCTCGGATGATGCTTCCCAGGAGGTCGAGGATCAGCTCCTTGGCCCGGTTGACCGTCGTTTCGGGAAGCTGCTCGAAGCGCAGGCTTGCGACGAACTCGGACAGCTCTCGCGTTACCGCTACTCCCGTACTGCTTGTCATCGCGTTCTCCTCCGGGCACCCAAGGCTGCAAAACGGCAGCCGAAAGCGCCTCTCAGCGTCAGTTGACAGGCCCTTTCACCTTTGCTGAGATCGCGCGGCTTGCCCAAGACAAATTTTGTGGGACTGCGATAGCGAAATGTGATCGTCGCTACCCAGCAAGCCAGGGAGGGGGCGGCGTGGACATAAGACAACTGCGCTACTTCGTTGCCATCGTCGAGGCCCGCTCCTTCTCGCGTGCGGCGCAGAGGCTGCACGTGGCGCAGCCGGCGCTGAGCCTTCATGTCCGCAACATGGAGTCCGATCTAGGCATAGAGCTGCTGTCGCGCACGCCGCAGGGGGTGGCGCCGACCGAGGCGGGCTTGCTCTTGCTGCAGCGCGCGCGAGACATCATCGCCGATTTCGAGAGCGCGCTTCTGGAGGTCAAGGACTTCAAGAGCGAGCCGGCGGGCGAGGTACACCTGGGCCTGCCGGGGACCGTCGCGGAGCTGCTAGCCGTCCCTCTCATCCTCAATACCCGCGAGCGCTATCCCAAGGTCCGCCTGAAGATCGCCGAGGCGATGAGCGGATTCATCCTGGACTGGCTGCACGAGGGGCGGATCGATCTCGGAGTCCTGTATCTGCCGATCGCCGAGCGCGGCTTGCGCTCGACGGCGATCGCGACCGAACAGCTCTACCTCTTCGCGCCGCCGAAATTCGAGCTCTCCGACCTGCCGCCACCCGGCACCGCGGTCGGCTTCTCCTCCATCGTCGAGCTCCCCTTGATCCTGCCGGGGCCGAGCCATGGCCTGCGCGCCTTGATCGAGGCCGAGGTAGAAAAGCTCGATCTCGACCTCTCGACCGTGATCGACGTGAACTCCTACAAGGCGATCAAGGCGCTGGTCCACCGTCGTCAGGGCTTCTCCATTCTGCCTGCCAACTCGATCGCCGATGACGTGGCCGCGGGCAGCCTGATGAGCTGGCCGATCGGCGAGCCGCCCTTCGGCCGCACCCTCCACATGGTCCAGCCCTTCGATAAACCCATGACCAAGGCCGCAAGCGCGGTGATGGAGCTTTGCGAGGAGACCTTGGCCGATCTCATCGCCTCCGAGCAGTGGCTGATCAAGCTGGAGACCGCCCTGGCGCCTGTCTTGCCCGCCGAGGAAGAGGCCCTGGCGAGTTAGACCAAGATGATCGCAGGTCGAAACGACCTGCGGTCTGGATCTTGGTCTATCGTCATCGCGCTCTAGTCCTGGCGCTTGGCGACGCGCTCCAGGAAAGTCGAGAAGAGCTTGGGCCGCGACGGTACAAAGGGCGGGGCCTCGCCATCGAGGTTGAGACGGAGCGTGGCTTCCTCGGAGAGGATCGACAGGCGCGCCTGGTAGGCGAGCCACCAGACCACGAAGACGCCGATGAGCCAGAAGGCGATCTGCCAGACCCAGAGCGACGGCAGGCCCAGCAGCGCAACCGGTTCGCTGAACAGCGGTTCCGAGAAGAACCAGTTACCCAGAATCGCGCCCGGTCCAAGCGCAAAGAAAGCCCAGAGCAGGATGAGCGACCACATGGCGCCGCGCATCGCCGGACTGAAGGAGGCCTGCCTGTGGTGCTGGCGGAAGATCTCGTGCAGGCGGTCGCGCCCGGCTCTATCGGGAGCGCGCAGGGTGAATATCGAGACCAGGAGACAGGCCGCGAAGTTGAAGGCCAGGCCCCAGGCGGCCGAGTGGATGGTTAAGGGCCAGCGGCCCCAAGGCAGCTCCAGGAACAGACCTTCGAAGACGATCAGGCCGAAGGGTTCGGTGAAGATGACCAGCAGACTGCCGAAGATGAGACCGGTCATCACCGCGCCCCGGCTGATCCAGGGAACCCAGCAAAGCCCCAGCACGGCGGGCAGCAGCTGCACGGAGAGCGCCAATGTCATGGCCGCCAGTATCTCGACCGGGACGGCCGCGAAGCCCGCCATGAGGGCGAGCGCCAGATAGATCACGGCCAGCGATATGCGGGCCGCCAGCCGTCGGTCTTGCGGGGTCATTCCCGGCAGCACGAAACGGCCCAGGATCTCGATGACGAAAAGGCTGGCGCCGGACTGCGCGAAGAAGGCGACGAGGATCTGCAGGCTGGCTGCCAGCATCACGACGAGGCCGGCGGCGAAGAGGCTGTCCACGTCGGTGAAGGCACGAAGCAAGGCGCCATAGGAGACGCTGCCCTTGGCCAGCGCCTCGGGATCGGCCAGCGCCAGGCCGGCGCCGATCAGCGGCGTCGCGATCAGCAGGATCCCGACCCCCAGCCCGGCCGTCATCCAGACCTGGCCGAAGGCGAAGCCCCTGCCGCGGCTGGTCGTGATGGCGAGAAAGGCAAAGCCGGGGCTCAGCACGATACCGACCAGCGCCAGTCCGGCGGATAGAATGGCCGTCGTGGTCCAGATGCCTCCGGCGGTGGCTTCCTTGCCGAGGCCGGCCGAGTACTGAATGACGCCCGGGATGTCGCGCTGCAGGACGCCAGGCAAGGTCGGCACCTCTTCTCCCATGGTGGCGAGCCAGCCGAAGGTCAGGCTGCCGATGCCGCCGGTAAAGGCGATCAGCGCGAGCAGCAGCAGCGACAGTCCGGCGACGATGAAGATGGTCGCGCGCCAACCGCCGATGACGCCGCCGAGAAAGAGGAAGAAGGCGGTGGCCCAGACGGCGCTCGTCTCCGTCAGCGCTCCTTGCGTCGCCGTCTCGATCAGGAGGCCAAGGCGCGCCAGGCTCTGCGCGGCAAAGGGAAGGGTGAAGAGCAGCAGGAGGATCAGCAGCAGGACGCGCAGCGCCGTCGAGCCGTAGTAGGCGGCCAGAAGCTCGCCGAGGGTCTTGAGGCCCGTGACCCTGGCCGCGAGCCAGAGCCGCTTCTGGACCAAGACACCGCCCAGGGCCGCCAGCACCAGGCCGAGGGCCAGGTGGTTGTACTGAAAGCGAAAGAGGGCGGCCAGCAGATAGTGGTCGAAAAGTCCCAGCCCGGCCAGCACCACGCCGGTCCCGGCGAACACGAAGCACCATCCGGGCAGGGCCAGGCCGGCATCGAGATAGTCTTCCGCCTGTTGTCGCCGCCGCGCCGTCAAGCTCGCAATGTAGATCTGGTAGGCGAAGAAGAACCCCAGCACGGCGATCAGGAGCGCGGTCATCTGAGAGCCGGCTCCTCTATCGCCGCGCGGAAGAGCCCGGCCCTCGTGGCCGGAAGTCGCGGATGACGTCGAAGGCCTCGAAGCTGCGCCTGAGGCCCAAGTGCGTGACCAGGTAGAAGATGACGGCCGCGGCAAGTGTCACGAAGCCGAGACCGATGGGCAGGAAGAGAGCCTCCGCGCCTTCCGCGCCGAAGAGGAGCGAGAGCAGAAAGGCCAAGAGCGCCACCACGTAGGCCACCAGGCCAAGGGCCAGTTCGCGGCCGCTGAAGAGGGTGCGGTAGACCCAATTGACGATCACATGGCCGGCGAAGGCGGCCAGGAGGACAGCGATGGCGGCGCCGACGAACCAGCCGTCGAGGACGCGATACCCATGTCCGAACAGCAGGAAGGCGACAAATCCCAGCGGCATCCACACTGTCATGACCAGCGCGTGGCGCTCGAGCGCTTGCTGGTCGTCCAGCTGCCGGTCGTCCTGGCTTTGCATGACTGCCATTCCTTGCCTCGGCAAGCGGACCTAGCCGCGGACCGTCACGAACCGCCGCCGCCCTTGCCGCCGTCCGGGAAGTTGCGGAAGGACATGCCGCCGGCCCCTCCCAGATGCTCCAGCGGCAGGCCCAGGTCCTTCATCAGACCGTCGACGAAGGCCATCTGGGTGCGGTACTTCATCGCCGAGTTCACCACCCGGTCCGTCATGTTGCCGGACCCGCCGCCGCCATCTCCGCCACCGCCGGCATCGCCGAGGTCCGAGGGGCTGTTGATGCCGGGCAGTCCGTCGACCTGCAGGATCTTGATCGATTCGATGCGCTCCATCGGGCGCACCGTCTCGCGGATGATGCTGGGCAGGGTCTTGACCAGATGCTCGTAGATGGCGCTGCGGCGGCTTTCGTCGCTGCGCATGTTCTCCGCTTCATTGAGCTTGCGCGCGCCCGCCGCGTCCTTGTCGTAGCGGACCTCGGCGGCGTTGGCCTCGGCGATCTCGGCCTGGGCGCGCTCTACGGCCGCCGAGCGCTCCGCTTCGGCGCGGCTCGTGATGCGCAGCGCCTCGCGCTCGACATTGGAGCTGGCCTCCAGGAGCTCGACGCGCTTGGCGCGGTCCGCGACCTCCAGCGCCTTGGCGCTCACCACCTCTTCCTCCAGCCGCGCGACGACCTTTTCGGCCTCGACCACCTTGGCTTTCGCGACGGCCTCCTCGATCGACTTGTTGATGACCGCGATCAGCCGCTCCTTGTCGACAATCTCGACCTCCTTGCGTTGCTCGATCTCGAAGCGGTCGACGTAGTTTCTTGCGGCGACCCGCAGCTCTTCGACGTCGCGATTGGCGATGATCCTGGCATCCTCCGTATCGCGGAAGGCGCTGGTCTCCGCCAGCTTGATCTTCTGGCTCTTGTCGATCTCCAGGCGTTCGAGTTCTTCGCTGCGCCGGACCCGTTCCTGATCGACGGCATGGCGACGCGTGATGGAGGCGCGCTCCTCTTCCGCCGACGCCATCTCCTGAGAGACCCGAAGCTCCTTGGCCTTCTCCACCGACAGCAGCTCCACGGCCTTGGTGGTCTCGATGAGGCTTGCCTCGACCTCGCGGGTCTTCTGGTGACGCGTGGTGTCGACCTCCGCCGTGGCATTGGCTTCGGTGATGGCGACGTCGTGCTTCCAGCGGATTTCCGTTTCCTGCACCTTGTGCTGGTTCTCGATCCGCTCCGCGGCGATCTCCTTCTCGTTCAGGATGCGTTGGGTCTCCAGGGCCTTATCCGTGTTGATCGCCTGCATCTCGTTCTCTTCGCGGCGCTGGGTTTCGAGAATACGGATCGCGTTCTCGGAGTTGATGCGCTCCTCCTCCACCGCCTTGTCCTTGGCGATGCGGATCCGGTCGGACTCTTCTTCAGCGCGCATCTTGGCGTTTTGTATGGTGATCGCCGCGCTCGAGCGCTCCTCCTCGATCTCGGCTTGCTGCAGCGCCTTGCGGCGCTCCACGTCGCGGGCCTGCTCGAGGCGTGCGTACTCCAGGTCACGGTCGATCTCGATGGCGCGCTGTTCGGCCTCGAAATCACGCTGCTTGATGGCGATCCGCGTGTCGTTCTCGATCTGATTGCGCAGCTTGCGCCGGCTTTCGATCTGCTCGGTCAGCTGCGTCAGGCCCTCGGCGTCGAAGGCGTTTTGCGGATCGAAGGCCGCGATGCCCGATTGATTGAGCGAGGTGAGCGAGGCGTTCTCCAGCTCCAGGCCGTTCCGGGCCAAGGTCTTCTCCACCAGCTCCGACACCCGCTTGACGTAGTCCAGCCGGTTCACGTGGATCTCTTCCATGGTCAGGCCGGCGGCGACCGCCGACATGGCATCCACCAAGCGGCCCTGAATCACCTCCTTCAGCCGGTCGGAGTCACCGATGCGCTCGCCCAGGGTTCTGGCCGCGGTCGAGACACCCTCTTCGCTGGGAACCACCCTAACGTCGAACTCGGTTTCCACGTCGATCCGCATCTTGTTGCTGGTGATCAGCGATTGCTCGCCCGCCCGGCGGATCTGCAGCGGCACGGCGTTCATGTTCACCAGGGTCACGTTGTGGACAATCGGGATGACGAAGGCGCCGCCGCCCATCACCACCTTCTCGCCCCCGAAGCCGGTTCTGACGAAGCTCTGGTTCTTGGAGGAGTGGCGATAGAGCCAATGCAGCAGGTAGACGCCGACGGCTATGACGATGGTCAGCAGGATCAGGATGGCAATTGCATCTGCGCCGGTCATGGGTCAGGTCCTCTTGGCGGCTGGAAGGCGTCGGCGAGCGGTGTGACGGGCCATGGTCAGTAGCGCTCCTTGCCGGCGACGGAGAGTAGGATGAGGGCCACCGCGATCAGATTGACGAGGTCGGCCAGGGTATAGAGAACGACGATGCCCGCGCTGTGTCCGGTGCCGATCACCAGGTCGACGAAGTGCAGGATCGGATAGATCGCCCAGCCGATCGTCAGGATCAGCCGGACCCAGAAATAGCCGAGCCTGATCGGTCGAGAGGCCTTGCGGACCGCGTCGTTCATCGCGCCGAAATAGAGCTCGCCCAGGATGTAGAGCCAGAAGGCGATCGACAGCAGCGCGCCCAGGGTCGGATTGAAGATGCCGGAATCGCCGAGAAAGCGGCTGAAGACCATCAAGATGGCGGCGGCGACGCTGCGCCAGAAGACGCCGACCGGGACCGGGCCGGAGCGGATGGCGTAGAAGAAGATGGCGGCCACCAGGGCCGGCTGGGAGACGTACCAGCCGACATAGCGCGGGCCGGCGCTGAGCATCTGGTTGGCCTCCCAGATCGCCAGCGCCTGGAAGTAGCAGACGCTGGTCGCCAAGAGCGCCGTCGCCGAGAGTGCCACGGATACCCGCCAGCGGTCGGACGTCCAGGTGAGGCCCAATGCCGAGAGTGCCGCCGTCGCCATCGTCGCCACCGCGACCAGCGACAGCGACATGGTGACGATGTCATTCGACTGGTAGAGCGTTTGATACATGCCACCTCCCTCTAGACTTGCGCCCGAATGTGCGCAGAGCGGCTGTAGAGTGCGACCATCGGCAAGATCAGAAGCCCGAAGATGAACTGCTGCCACTCGTAAGCGAGGCCGATCCCGATCAGGAAGGTGCTCAGCACCTGCAGCACCAGAACGCCGATGGTGGTAAACCAATATCCGCCGTATCCGCCGGCCAGCGAGGTACCGCCAATGACGACCGCGGCCAGGGTCGTGAAGAGATAGGGGTCGCCGACGCCGATGAAGCCGCCGCCCGACCAGCCGAGCAGCAGACAGCCGGTGGCCGCCGCGAAGAAGCCGCTGATCATGTAGGCGACCAGCCAGTAGCGCAGCTCGGAGATGCCGATCAGCTTGGCCGAGCGGCGATTGCCGCCCAGCGCGTAGAGATTGCGTCCATAGCGGAAAAGCGCAGCGCGCCGATCACCAGGACCGCCAGCGCGATCCAGATCACGATGACCGGCGGCACGCCCATCCCGAAAATGCGCCCGTTCATCGCCGCCAGATTGCGCAGCCAGTCGGGGACGACGCCCATGACGTTGCCGGCCTGCTCGGAGCCGATGGAGGTCAGGATCTGCACGAAGCCGGCGATCGCGAAGCCCATGCCCAGGGTGACGATCAGCACCTGGCCCTGCAGGCGATAGGAGAGAAGGCCGTTGATCAATCCCAGAGCGGCGCCGATCAACAGCACGAAGACCGTCGCCAGCCAAGGCAGCACGCCCAGCTGGATCAGGAACATGAGCCCGATGTTCGAGGCGCCGATGACGAAGGGGATCGAGAGATCGAGGCCGCCGAGCAGCGCCACCATGGTCTGGCCGATCGACGCGATGCCCAGGAAAGCGGCGAACAGGAGAATGGCGCGAATACTGGGTCCCGAGAGGAAGCCCTCGATGGTGAAGGCGCTGATCACCAGCAGGGCCACCAGGATGATTAGGCCGATGAAGGCGCTGCGCCCCTGGGCGAAGAGGCCCGAGACCTTGAAGGCGAAGAGCAGGATGAGCTCCAGCACCAGGAAGGCCAGGAGGTTCTCGAGCGAGCGGAAGGAGGGAACCGTCGCCGTCACGATCAGGTAGACCAGCAGCAGCAATGCCATCGACAGGATCATGACGCGGTTGTTCTGCCACCAGGTCTGCTGCTCGGACGGCTCTTCTTCCGCGCCGGCCGCCGGTACGTCGGCCAGGAAGCGACTTTCGAAGGCGATCGCGATGGCGTTCAGCAGCCACAGGAAGACGGCCACCGAGACGATGGTGTAGAGGATGACGAGCTGGGCCGCGATGCCCTCGGCGAAACCCAGGCCAAAGCCGATGGCGGCGACGACCAGCGCCAGCCCGATGTTCAGCCACATCAGGAAGGACGAGCGCGGCATCGGCAGCGGCAGGCGGCGCAGGCCCTGTCTTTCCTCCGTGGGATGAAGGGATTCGCTCATGGCTCGCTCTCGGTCGCTGTCTCGCTGGGCGCGACCTTGCCGTCGCTCCAGGGCAGGGCCACGAAGAGCAGTGCGATGAGCGCGCCGATCGAGAGGTAGACGAAGACGCCAAGGCGCCTGGAGCGCGCTTCGGCGACGCTCACCCGCGCCGTCAAGATCACCAGCAGCAAGACCGCGATGGCGGCAAAGGCGAAGGTCTGCACCGGGCTCAAACCCGGCCCGGCAAGGCCGGTACCGTCGAGGGGCGGACTCTCGTACGGCGGCAGCAGGAAGTAGCGTTCAGCCAGGCTGCCGGCGGGTTCCGCCGGCAGGACCTCGACCAGGGCGGCGCCCGCGACATAGCTGTCGTAGGTGGCGACCTGCAGCATGATCCCGACCACCACCAATCCCAAGACGATGAAGGCAGCGTAGGGCGAGATGAAGGAGATATGCCGGCCGACGACCGGCACCAGCAAGGTCAGCAGCAGCGAGAGAACCAGGATCAGGCCATAGAACAGCTGCGTGATGAAGGACTGGATCGCCCCGAAGTCGAAGGTCGAGAGCACATAGCCAATGAGAAAGAGGTTGACCGCGCCCAAGAGTGCGCCGGTGACCGATCCGCGTCCGCCCGAAAGGGAGACGCCGCCCAGCACCAAGGCGGTCACCGCCGTCAAGGTCATGGTCGTGCCCTGGGTCGGATCGCCGGAGGAGATCAGCGCCGTGTAGCAGATGGCGGCCAGGCCCGCGTAGAGGCCGGAGATGACGTGCGCGCCGATGCGGACCAGGTAGATGCGCACGCCGCTGGTGTATGCGGCGCGCTCGTCGTAGCCCATCATGCGGAGATTGGCGTAGAAGGAGGTGGTGGTGAACAAGAGCCAGCCGCCGGTGGCGATCACCAGGATCAGCAGGATCGGCGAAAAGAGCGTGTTGCCGAGGCCCCAGTCCACCATCCACTGCGGGGCGATGCCGCCCGGCCGGGGCTGAATCACCAGGTTGATGCCGGAGAGCGCCAGAAAGCCCGAGAGCGCCACGATGATCGGCTGCACCCGCACGAAGATGATCACCAATGCGAAGAAGAGCTGATAGGCGACACCCATGGCGAGCGCCACCAGGAAGACGCCGATCGGCGAGGTGACCAGGTCATCCCCGTTCAGCTGGACGATCGAGACGTTGATGAAGGCGACCAGCGGTCCGATCGCCAGGTCAGTCGTTCCGCGCCCGGCGATCGCTGTCGCCATCAGGGCATAGGTCGCCAGGATCAGCGGGGCGGCGACGATGATGGCGGAGCCGAAGCCGGAAAGCGTCACCAGGCTGGGCCCACGGATCGTCGCCGTGGCCAGCAAGATGGCCATCAGGGCGATCGGCACCAGCAGATAGGTGTTGTCGTTTCCGCTTCGCTCAGCCATCGCTCGGCCCGTCATTCAAGCCTGCCAGGCACCCGCTGCCTCAAAGATCGATCACGCGGCGATCGGGGCCTCGCGGGCTGCGGCTCACCTGGTTGCGCTCCTCGCGCGCGTGCGGCGCCTGACCCGCGTTGCCGCCGCGGCGCCCGGGGTCGTTCTGCACGATCTTGCGCAGCACCGGTGCCACCACCTGCTTGAACTTCTCCGGATCCTCGGAGGTCGGGAAATGGCCGCCCGAGAAGATGATGCACTCGGAGTTTTTCACCTTCTCGGCGGTGCGCTCGGTCATCTCCGGCGTGCAGGCGAAGTCGTAGTCTCCGGTTAGGAAATAGATCGGCAGCCGGCCCGAGATCTTGTTCACCTTGTCCCGAAAGTCGCTGTCGACGCTGTAGTAGTAGAGATCGCCCTTGAAGATACCCGGCCCGCCCTGAGCGTAGTACCACCAGGTCTCGTGCCGGTACTCGTCCGGCGATTCCGGCGACATGAGCCCGAAGATGGAGGTCGCCACCGCCTCGCCGCCATGGATGTGGGGATGGTGCAGAGGGTCGATCCACCAGCCGGGAGAGTGGTCGCAAGCCTCAAGCGCGATCAACGCGGAGAACTCGTTCTCGAAACGCAGGGCCAGCTCCAGGCAGATGTTGCCGCCCATCGACTGACCCATCACCACCGGCTTTTCCAGTTCCAGCGCGCGGCAAAAGGCGACGATGAACTCGGAATAGAACTTGGCCGTCAGCTTGTATTCATCCTCCATCAGATAGAAGTCCGCGGGCGGCAGCGACTTGCCGTGCCACGGCATATCGAAGGCGATCACCCGGAAGTTCTTGGCGAAGTCGGGATCGCAGAGCTGGTGGCGGTACTGGCGCCCGTCGGTACCGGCGGTGTGCAGGCAGATCATCGGAATGCCTTCGCCGACCTCCTCGTAGTAGGTGCGGTAGGTCTTGCCCTCGCACTGGACATAGACGTAGCGGCCGACGATGGGATCGTGTGTGTTCATCTCGCTATCTCCTTGGCGTCGGGCCTAGACGCTGCGCATCAGCGCCAGCATGCGGGTGAGCGCGCGCACGTTCTGCCAGAAGGGAAGCGTGTTGCCCTCGATGATCATGTTCTTATGCAGCGGGTGCGCCATTGCCCAGATGTCGTTGAACATCGGCGGCGGGATCTGCTGACAGAATTTCGACCAGGTGCCGGACGAGGCCTTCAGCCCGAACTCGTAGCCGAAGTTGTTGGGCGTCAGGCCTTCCGATATGCGCTTGACCTTGCCGCCCTGCATTTCGATCAGGTACTCGCGCTCATCGAAAGCCAAGAGAAAGCGACTGCTGAAAAAGCGGCCGATCACGGGAAGGATGCGATCGTCGTTGACGATCCGCGCCCAGCGCTCGATCCACTCCAGATCGAAGCTCTTGCGACTGCTGTAGGATGTGCTCACGCTTGTCTCCTGACTGTGCGATTGCCGGGTTGCCTTTGCCTAGGCGGGTAGCGGTTTTCGGGCCGGGCCATAGCGCGCGACAAAGGAGGCGGATTCGATGGTAACCGGCATGATGGCTGCATAGAAGGCCGTCAGATCGGCCTCGGCATCGATGTCGAGCACCTGGCTCTTCAAGGCGAAAAGGGTGAAGACGTAGCGATGCGCCCGGTCCGGCGGCCAGGGACCGCCATAACCGCGACCGAAGCCCGGGATCTTGAAGGTGACGAAGTCGGAATTGAGTTCGCGTGCGCCGGCAGGAAGCAAGGGCGAGCGGCTCGCGCCTTCGGCCAGCATCCTGGTTTCGGCGGGAATGTCGTAGACCAGCCAGTGCGCGAAGGCGCGCGGGAAGTTGAAGGCCTCCGGCAGATCGGGATCGGTCACGGAAAGGGCGAAGCTGCCGGTGCCCTCCGGCACGCCTGACCAGGCGAGCGGTGGCGAGGTGTCGCTCTCCTCGGCGAAGCGCCGGGGGATGAGCCCGCCTCGCGCGATCTCAGGGCTTTCGAGGGCGAAGCTGTCGACCTCCAGCCGGTCGGCGATCTCGGCCGCTGGCTCGCTGTCGAGCGTCACACCGCGTGGCATCGGACGGCCGTTCTCGAAGGCCTCCGCGCGCTCGATCGGCGAAGGCCCGGTGTCTTCTTCTTGCGGCTCGGCGCCGAAAGCGAGGCCGGCTCTACGCCCAAAGGTGGCGTTCAAGATGACGTTGGCATCGAAGGGCGGCTCGAAATATTGGAAGATCGCGCCATTGCGAAAGACATGCACGCGGGTGCAGAGGTCCAAGAACTCTTCGATTTCCGAGGAGAGGAAGACCACGGCGCGTCCGGTGGCGGCGAAGTCCTTCAGGTTCCCATAGAGGTCAAGCTTGGCACCGATATCGATGCCGCGCGCCGGGTCGTTCAGCACCAGCACCCTGGGCTTCTCTGCGAAGGCGCGGGCGATCAGCACTTTCTGCTGGTTGCCGCCGGATAGCGAGGTGACGACGTTGTCCCGGCTGCCGCGCTTGACGCGCAGCTTGGCGGTCTCCCAGTCGAAAATCGGGTCGAGCTTTGCCTTGTTGACGATGTTCAGAACGCCGCCGGCGCAGTACTCCCGATAGACCGGAAGGACCAGGTTCTCGAAGATGCTGAGGTTGGGGAAGATCCCTTCCTTCTTGCGGTCACCGCTGACATAGCTGATGTGGTTCTCGCGCGCGGATTGGAGGTCGCGCACCTCCTGCTCTCCCTGTCCGGTGGAGACGGTGATGAGGCCGGAGACCAGCGGCGAAACACCGGCCAGCGCGCGAATGAAGTCCGACTGCCCCTGTCCGTCGAGCCCGGTGACCCCGACGATCTCGCCCGGATGGAGCCTGAAGTCGATGGCGCCGCCGTCGTGCCAGATCCGGCCTTTCTCGACACGCAGCACGGGCCGCTCTTCCTGGCGTTGCGCGACCGGCGCGCTCGATTTGGAACTCTCTTGCTGCGGGCCGGCAATCAGCTCCAGCACGCGATGCTCGGTGATCTCCTCGCGGGACAGGCTGCCGACATCGCTGCCGTCGCGCAGCACCGTCGCGCGATCGGCAATCCGCACCAATTCCGGGATGCGGTGGGTGACGATCATGATCGAGGTGCCGACGTCCGTGAGCTGGCGCAGCTTGGCGAAGAGCCGCTCTGTCGATTCGTAGTCGAGCGCCGCCGAGCTCTCGTCCAGGATCAGGAGCTTGGGTTCCGCCAAGAGGCCCCGGCCGATGGTGACCCACTGCTTGAGGCTCAGCGGCAAGGTGCCGACCTGGGTCGAGAGATCCAGGTCGAAGCCCAGGAGTTCCCGCATCAGATTGCCGGCGCGCGCTATCTTCTCCTCTCTGGTCAGCGCCGAGCCCAGGAGCCCGTCGGCGCCGAGGTAGAGGTTGTCCAGCACCGAGCAGCCGTCGGCGACCAGAACCTCTTGAAAGACGTTGGCAATGCCCAGCTCGCGCGCCTCCACCGGCGTGCTCGCCGCCTTGCCCATGACCGAGACCTGGCCGCTGTCGGGGATCAGAACGCCGGAGACCACCTTCGCCAGCGTGCTCTTGCCCGAGCCGTTGCCGCCGATGATGGCGTGGACTTCGCCCTCGTAGGCCTTGAGGTTGCAATCGGCCAAAGCCACCGTTGGCCCGAAGGTCTTTCGAACCGAGGTGAGCTCTACCGTTATTGTGGCCATCGTCGGTCCTCAAGCCCGATCAACGGCTGCTTCAGGCCGGCCGCGAAGCGGCCGGGCGCTGCGCCCGACCGCCGTCAGGGTCCATCACTGACCATGCTTGCTGGCGTCGTAGGCCTCCGGATCGGCCGGACGAAGGAAGAACTGGTCCAGGTAGTCCTTGCCGGCCCATTCCTCTATCGACACGTTGTACCAGCCGTCGTCGTTCACGTTGCAGTCCTCGCCCAGAACCTTGGTCAGGTCCTCGTAGGTCAGCACGTGCGGTTTGGTCAGGATCGACTCTATCTTGGGACCCTGGCCCTGCAGGGTGCGCATCATGATGTTCCAGGACATCTCGAAGTCGGTGCCCGGCGGCCAGGCTTGGATGGCGCCCGAAATGTACTCTGGATCCTTGCGCCAGTAGCAGAGCGCGCCCAGCTCGCCGCCGACCGTGACCGGAACCATGCCGCGCCCGCTTTGCTCCAGCGCCCGCAAGGCGCCCAGCTCGGAGGCGGACTGGATGATGATGCCGGCCAAGGGCTGGGGGTGCGTGGCGAGCCAGCGCTGGATCTCGGCCTGGGCCACCTGGTCGGTCCACATCCCGGCAACGGTTCCGGCGATGTCGATGTCCGGGTGCTCCTCCAGTGCCATGCGGATGCCGAGGTCCTGCGAATCCGATGCGGAGGCGCCGGGAATCCCCTCGACGATCAGCACCTTGCCCTTGCCGCCAATCTCCTCGGCCATCCACTCGCCCATCATGTGCCCGCCGACGACGAAGTTGGCGGAGGAGTTGATCGAGTAGGGTGAGGTGAGATAGCCGACGGCCGAGAAGGTGGGCACGCCACGCTCGTAGGCCCACTGCACCGTCGGGTTCAGCGCCGTGGGGTTGGAGCAGCAGATGATGAGCGCATCCACGCCCTGATCCACCAGCTGGCGCATCTGCTGGATCTGCACCGAATCATTGAGGTTGGACTGGGTGATCACGACCTCGGAGATGAGCCCCAGCTCTTTCCATTTCGAGATGATCTCGTTTTGCAGACGGTTCATCACGTCCGCCCGCCAGGTGTTGCCGGCGTAGGAGCTGGCGTAGCCGATCTTCCAGGGTGGCGGGTTCTTGGCGATCCAGTCCCGATAGGCGCTGGGGCCGATCGGCTGTGCCGGGTCGAGCATGTCGGGGTTGTAGAGCGTCTCTTGAATCTCTTTCGGCAACTCGTCGACGCCTTCGGCGAGCGCCGGCCCGGCAAGCAAGATCGCGGCCGCAAGCGCACATGCCTGCAGCCCCAAGGTACTGATTTTCTGCATGGTTCACTCCCCATTGGGCCAGAGCGCGTGTCCGGCAGCGTCCGCTTCGGCTTCTTCGACCTTTGAACGGAGTATCCGACAGCCCTATGGCCCCCGGAAATAGAGATTTTGCATGCGGGACATAGTGAATTGTTATTGGGGAACCCAGCGTCTCGATCCATGGCTTCCCGCTCGATGCTGGGCAGAATCTTGAAGCCTGGCGACGGGCCGCTCTGCTGATCGTCACAAGCAATTGCGGCCGCCAAGAAGCCCGGGGATCCCGGCACTGCCTGGCAGCCCAAGAGAGGCGACCGCACCAAGAATCCATAGACCATGATTTAGACAATAGATCGGTTCGATCGATCGTCGTCGCGCTCTAGGCCCGTCACTTCCACAAAAACCTTTCCAAAAAAATTCTTTCAAAAAAGATAATTGTGAGATAAATTGCCTAAAGAACAAGCAAGAGGCGGCTTGGGGAAGGGCGAACAGCGCGGGATGAGCGGCACATACCTGGATCCCTCCTTCGACATCGTCGGTCGCGGCATGGCGCAGTGGCATCGTGAGCGGCCGGATCTCGACTGCTCCGGCAAAGGCATCGTCGGTAGGATCCTGAGGCTCCAGGACGTCATTCTCCGCGCGGTCAACAACGCCCTGGAACGGCATGGATTGCGGTACCCGGCCTATGCGGTTCTGGCGACCTTGCGGGTCCGAGGGGCTCCCTTTCGGATGTCGCCCACCCAGCTGCAGGAGACCCTGCTGGTGACATCGGGAGGGATTTCGAACCTCCTGTCCCGTCTCGAACGCTCCGGATGGATCGAACGTCAAACCGACCCGAGGGACCGGCGCGGCGTTATCGTCGAACTGACCCCGACCGGCCGTGCGCTGGCCGACGAAGCCATGAAGGATCACGCGGCAATCGAGCGCGAACTCGTCGCCATGTTCAGCAAGGACGAGCAGTCGCAGATCGCGGACCTGCTTAGCCGCATGCTGGTGCTCAACAGCTCGCCGGTGTTGCGGTCGTCGGCGAACGACGATCCCAAGGCTTCTTCGGGGGCGATGGAGGCCGACATCTGATTCGGCCAAGCGGCCTCCGCGAAAGAGGATGCACAAGAGGGTGTTAGCGATGAGAATGGAGATTTGCTCAAGTCGAGCTTCCGCAAACATCAAGCACAGGGAGTGAGCCATGAAATCGAGATTCGGATTAGCCGCGGCGGTCATCGGGTTCGCCGCATGGTCGCTTTTCCCGGCCACGGCGCAGGCGGCGGATGAACTTGTCATCGCCACGTTCGGCGGATCTTTCGGCGAGGACACCAAGACCTGCCATGTCGAGGCCCTGGAGAAGGCCACCGGCGCGGAAGCGATCCTGACCTTCGGCAGTTCGGTCGACAATGCCGCCAAGATTCGGGCGACCGCGGGAGATCCCGAAATCGATCTGGCCTACATGGATATCTCCATCGCCAGACAGATGAAGAATGAGGGCCTGCTCGAGTCGGTGGATTTCGAGCAGCTGTCCTCCTATCCGGATGTCGCCAAGCAGGCCTTCGACCCCGACGGTCAGTTCGCCAACTTCATGACGGCGGCCACGGTGATCGCCTATAATCCCGAATTGGTGGAGACGCCGCCGGATTCGTGGAACGACCTCTTCGATCCCAAGTACGCGGGCAAGATGGCGCTCGGCGACATCACGGGCACGTCCGGCATGCACTTCCTGATCGCCGTGAACAAGATGAAAGGCGGCGACTTCGAGAGCCAGGACGCGGGCTTTGCCGCGATCGAAGAGCTGATGCCCAACGTCTTGATGCTCTACACGCAGGCCGACCAGCTGGTGCAGTTGTTCGACCGAGGTGAGATCGCCATAGCGCCGTGGTATCCGGACCGCGCCGGTTCGGCGGCGGACAAGGGCGTTCCGGTGGCCGTGGCCTATCCCAAGGAAGGCGCCGTCGGCATCCAACCGACCGTGGTCATCCCGAAGGGCGCGAAGAACAAGGACCTGGCCATGCAGTACATCGATGTGTTGCTGTCGGCCGAAGGACAGAAGTGCTTCGCCGAGAAGAAGTATGCCGGCCCGGTCAACACCAAGGTGGATCTCAGCGACAAGGTCAAGTCGATCGTCCCCTTCGGAGAGAGCTATGAAAAGCTCTGGTATCCGGACACCGAAGCGATCGCGAAGCTGCGGCCGGCCTGGACCGAACGCTGGCAGAAGGAAGTCGCGCGCTAAGTCGCGAGCGAAGACCGCCAAGGGGGCGTGTGGGGTCCTGGGCCGCCACACGCTCCTCGAGGATAGAAAGAGCACGTCAGGGCCGAGCGCACCGCGGGGCCTCCATAGTCTCCATGTCGACACTTGAAATAGCCCATCTCACCAAGAGTTTCGGCCAGGTGCTTGCGGTGGATTCCTTTTCACTGCGCGTCGAGCACGGCACCTTCGTCTCGCTGCTCGGTCCATCCGGCTGCGGCAAGAGCACGATCCTGCGCATGGTGGCCGGCCTACTCGAGCCCGACTCCGGCCTGATCCGGGTCGGGGATCGGGAGGTGACGTGGTTGCCGCCCAACAAGCGCAAGATCGGACTTGTCTTTCAGTCTTACGCCTTGTTCCCGCACATGAGCGTGTTTGAGAACGTCGCGTTCGGACTGCGCCGCCAGCGTCTCGACGAAGCGGCCATCGGCACGCGCGTCGGCGAGGCGCTGGAGATGGTGCGCTTGTCCGGATATGAACGCCGCCTGCCGAAGGAACTCTCCGGCGGTCAACAGCAGCGGGTCGCGCTGGCGCGCGCCATCGCGCCTCAACCCTCCCTGCTGCTGCTCGACGAACCCTTGAGCAATCTCGATGCCAAACTGCGCGACCTGATGCGCTTCGAGCTGCGTCGCCTCCAGCAGGAACTGGCGATCACCACGGTTTTCGTCACGCACGATCAGGAGGAGGCGCTGACGATGTCGGACCAGATCTGCGTGCTGTCGGAGGGCAGGCTGCACCAGTTCGGCACACCGAGAGAGATCTACGATCATCCCGCGACCCCTTTCGTAGCCGAATTCTTCGGCCGTTCCAACGGTTTCGAGGGCAGAATTGCCGCGCTCGGCGATCACGCCAGCGTCTCTCTCTCGGATGCGGTGGCGTTGAAGACAGCGCACCTTCCCGAGGGCGCCAAGATCGGCGATGCGGTCCATGTGACCATCCGCCAGGAGAGCGTCACGCTGCTGGATCCCGGGGCGAGCCATGGCGACGAAGGGATCGGCGGCACGCTGGAGCTGGTATCCTTCGCCGGCGCGACAGCACAGTTCCTGGTGCGGGTCGCCGGCGGCATCGAATTCAACGCGGAAACGCGTGTCTCCCGGGGGCATGCCCTGCCCGACGCCGGAAGCGCGGTCCGCATCTCGGTCGCACCCGCCGACGTCATCGTCACGGCAGTCAAATGAAGGCTGGAGGTCGAGGCTGGCTTGAGCGCTCCGGGCTGGGCCTCCTGTCGCCGTCCCTGCTGGTGTTGCTGGCGGTCTTTGTCGCGCCTCTCCTCTTCCTCGTTCCGACCAGCCTGCACCCCTATGTGCCGGGACAGGGCATCGGCACGCGCTGGACGCTGGAGAATTACACCGACATTCTGGGCGACTCGTTTTATCTCACGATCATCCTGCGGACGCTCGCGCTGGGGCTCATCGTCGCCGCGACGACATTCGTGATCGGCTATCCGCTTGCCTACTTTCTGGCCCGGACCCGCTCGCGCCTGCGCCCCTGGCTGATCATCCTCGTGGTCTTCCCCTTGCTTCTGAACCTGGTGGTGCGCAGCTTCGGCTGGATCGTGCTGCTCGCCAACCGCGGGCTGGTGAACGACTGGCTTATCGCGCTCGGAGTGATCGAGGAGCCGATCAAGCTGTTGTTCAACTTCACCGGTCTGCTCATCGGTTTGAGCCACATTTTTCTGCCCTTCATGGTCCTCGTGCTGATCGGGGCCATCCAGAACATTCCGCGCGACGTGGAGAACGCGGCGCTGACCCTCGGCGCGTCACGGCTGGAGGTGCTGACCAAGATCACGCTGCCGCTCAGCCTGCCGGGCATCCTCTCGGGCGGCATTCTGGTTTTCGTGCTGACCATTAGTGCCCTGGTGACCCCGCGGCTTCTGGGCGGACCGACCTATCAGGTCATGTCGACGCTGATCTTCGACGAGTTCCTGAAGGTCCTCAACTGGCCGCGCGGTGCCGCCATGGCCTTCGTTCTCACCGCGATCGTTCTGCTGCTCGTCTGGGCGTCGGCGCGACTCGCGCAACGCCTGGCCACAAGACGATGACAAGCAAACCGCCTTTCAAGCATCGATTGGCGCGCAGTCTTGGCGGGCTTGGCCTGCCGGTCTATGCCGCGCTTGCGCTCGCCTTTCTGCAGTTGCCCGTCATCATCGTGGCGCTGGCGTCTCTGACCACCCGCTCCTATCTGTCCGTGCCCCCCGTCGGTCTGACGCTCGAATGGTATTGGCGGGTCCTGGGGGATCAGTCCTACATCGACGCCATACTCTACAGTCTCGGTCTGGCGGTCGTTACCACGACGATCTCCCTCGTGTTCGGGACCGCCGCGGCCTATGCGCTGGTGCGGCGCAAGGTTCCGGGGTCGGAGGCCATCTCGGCGGCGCTGATGGCCCCGCTCGTGTTCCCTGCCGTCGTCATCGCCGTGGCCCTGCTTCAGTACTATACGCTGGTGGGCGTACGCGGCACCTTCGGCGCCCTGGCGGTCGCCCACGTGCTGATCACCTTGCCCTATGTGGTGCGAAGCGTGCTGGCCAGCATCGCCGGGGCCGATCCGGCTCTCGAGGAGGCGGCGCGTACGCTCGGCGCCGATGCCTGGACGGCCTTCATGAAGACGACCCTGCCGCTGATACGGCCTGGATTGGTGGCCGGTGCCATTTTCTCCTTCATCGTCTCCTTCGACAACGTGCCGGTCTCGATCTTCCTGGTCAGCGTCCGGCAAACGACCTTGCCCATCAAGATCTTCACGGCGGTGGAACATGGGATCGACCCCGGGATCGCCGCCATCTCGACATTGCTGATCATCACCACGGGCCTGGTTCTCTTCCTCGCCGAGCGCTGGGTCGGCTTCCACCGCTTTGCCTGACCAGCCGCCAGCCGGCCGGAAGGCGATCGCCGGCGGCGGCACGACGCTCGGCGGCGATGCCGCGTGACCTGAGCCCCTCGCTTCCCGCATTTTTGAGACGTCCCAGTTCTGCCTAGCATACTGTCGACGTGAGAGAACGAGTGCCGTTCCGTTGGGGGAGGTGGTCGGCACTGACCAGATGCTTGGCGCCACAGAACTGCGATCGGACGAGGTCGACGGCTACCGCCCTCGTCGACCGATCGGATGATGCCGTGCGCTGCATCACACTGTTGCATGGTGAGGGCGCCCATTCTTTAATAGGTGGAACAGAGGACCGGGGAAGCGCGACGTGCAGGGGTGGCTTCTACTTCTTGCGACGGTGTTCTTGCTTGCCATCGGCGGCGCGGCCGAGGCGGCGAAACGCGTTGCGCTCGTCGTGGGAAACGGCGCTTACGAGCACACGGCTTCCTTGGCCAATCCGGTGAACGACGCGAACGACATGACCGAACTTCTGGAAGAGATGGGCTTTTCGGTCACGCGCCTTCTCGACGCCGACGAAAAAGCGATGCAACAGGGCCTGATCGCCTTCGCGCGGGAGGCCGAGGGCGCCGACGTGGCTCTCTTCTTCTATGCCGGTCACGGAGTCCAGATGGGCGGCGAGAATTACTTGCTGCCGACCGATACGGAGCTGTCCAGCAAGGCGGCGCTGCGCTTCGAGACGATCAAGATGGACGAGGTCCTGGAGGTGATGGCGGGGGCCGAGGTGCGCCTGGTCCTGCTCGACGCCTGCCGCGACGATCCTCTCGGCGCCGCGGAGCGATCCTTAGGGGCGGGCCGGGGCTTGGCGCCGGTCGAGACCGCCGGAGCCTCCGGGACGTTGATCGCCTTCGCCACCGCGCCGGGGAACGTCGCCGCCGACGGTGTCGGGCGCAACTCGCCCTTCACCGAGGCCTTGCTGGCGCACCTCGCGACGCCCGGCGAGGACATCCGCGCCGTCTTCGGCCTGGTGCGCGCGCAGGTCGAGCGCGCCACCGACCGCAGGCAGACGCCTTGGGTGAGTGAGGCGATCTCCGGCCGATTGATGTTGGTGACGGCGCCGGCCGAGGCCTCCGCGGCCGAAAGCGCGGAGCCCCAGTCCTTCGATGCGGCCATCGAACTGGCCTTCTGGGATCGGGCGACGGCCCTCGGCACCTCGGCCGCCTACCGGGCCTACCTGGCGGAGTTTCCCGACGGCAGGTTCGCGCCCCTCGCCCGCCTGGAGATTGAGCGATTGGAGCGGGAGACTCCCCAGGATAGCCCGCAGAACGATGCCACGGACATCGCCTCCAGCGCCGAGCAAGACGCAGCGGGAGAAGCCCTCGAGGGTGGAGCTAGTGTTCCTCCCGCCTCGATCGCGGCCCTGGAGCCTTCGGATGCCTATCCACGGGCATGCAGAGAGGGGCGTGAATCTCTCGAGCTAGGCGCTGACTTCGTTGCCGAGGAGTGGTTCTCGATCTGCCTTCGGTCGGGAGAACTGAGCGGCCGAGACCGCCTGGTGGCGCTCTTCGATCGGGGCAGGGTCCGTTTGGAGATGAGAAAGTACGATCAGGCGCTGGAAGACTTCGATCCGGTAGCAAGTGCCTTGATGGAGATCCCGGAGGTCCTTCGTCATCGCGGCCTGGTTTATCGGGAGAAGGGTCTGTTCGACTTGGCGATTGCCGACTACGACCGTGCCATCGGCCTCGATCCCGTCAATGCCAAGCCGTACCACAATCGCGGAGATGCTCTTCAAGACCAGGGTGAGTACGACCGCGCGATCGCTGACTATGACAAGGCGATCGCTCTCGACCCGACTCTCGCGGCTGCCTACAACTCGCGCGGCGCTGCTTACCACAACGGCAAGGGCGATGTGGCTCGCGCGTTCGCCGAGTTCGATAAGGCCATTTCCTTGGATCCGAAGCTGATGAAGGCGTACGTAAACAGAGGAAGAATGCACAGGCTTGAGGGCCGTTATGACGAGGCAATTGAAGACTACGACCGCGCACTCGACCTCCATTCTGCCTACGACTTGGCTTACCTGGGCCGTGGCGACGTCTTCTTGCGAATGCGCCGTTACGATGATGCGATTGCCGACTTTGACAATGTCATTAGACTAGACCCCAAGAGCGCGTCTGCCTTCACGAATCGTGCTCAAGCCTACGCAAACAAGGGATTGCATAAGAGAGCGGTCGAGGATTTCAGCAAGGCCATTGAACTCGTACCAGATGATGGAGATGCCTACTATCAAAGGGGCTGGAGTTCCTGCCGTCTTGCGCGGCCCAATCAAGCGATTTCCGATTATGAGAAGGGCGTGGCGCTGAAGACGGCCAACGCCAAACCGCTTCAAGAGTACTTGCGGAACCAAGGTTTCTACCAGGGGGCCATCGATGGGGCGTTCGGCCCTGCGTCCCGGGCCGCGCTGCGGACTTGGGCCAAGACGAGCTGCCCGTAGCACTGCCAGGGATGGAGCGCCCGCGAAAGGAGAGCGGACATGCAGGCTTGGCTTATCGCACTGGCGACGACCTTGTCGCTCACCTTCGGCGCGTCGCTCGCCGAGGCTGGCACGCGCGTGGCGCTTGTGGTCGGCAATGGGGCTTACGAGCATACCCTCCCGCTTACCAATCCGCTGAACGACGCGGCTGACGTCGCGGCGGCATTGCGGGAACTGGGATTCGAGGTGATCGAAGGCAGCGACCTGGACCAAGCCGGCTTCTCTCGGAAGGTGCGGGAGTTTGCCCGGGCGGCCCGCGGCGCGGAGGCGGCGGTCTTCTACTACGCCGGTCACGGTATGCAGGTCGAGGGGCGGAACTACCTGCTGCCGGTCGATGCCCGCCTTTCCGACGAGGCCGATCTGCCCTTCGAAGCCTTGGAACTCTCGGTGGTAACCCAGCTGATGGAGCGGGCGAGCGACACCAACCTGGTCTTCCTCGACGCCTGCCGCGACAACCCCTTGGCGCAGGGGCTGGCGCGCTCGCTGGGAGCCACGCGCTCGACAGCGGTGGGCCGCGGCTTGGCGCCCCTGGACAGCGGGGTAGGCACCTTGATCGCCTATGCGACCCAACCCGGTAACGTCGCCGCCGACGGTACGGGCCGCAACAGCCCCTTCACCGCGGCAATGCTGGAGCACTTGGCGACCTCCGGTCTGGAGGTGAACCAGTTCCTGAACCGTGTACGCCGGTCGGTGGTCTTGGCGACCGACGGCCAGCAGGTCCCCTGGACCCACTCCGCGCTCACCGGCGATTTCTTTCTGCGCCCGTCCGAGACGGAGGAGCCGGCGCAGACGGCGGCGGTGTCCGAAGACACCGAGCCCAGTGAGACACCGTCGGCTTTCGACGAGCGGCAATTGGACCTCGCCTTCTGGGAGGCGATCGCGGAGAGTGGCTCAATCGCCGCCTACGAGGCCTATCTCGAGGCTTACCCGGACGGCGTCTTCGTAGCCGTGGCGCGGCTCAAGATCGAGGAACTGCAGCAAGAAACACAGTCCAACGCCGGAGCCCCGCAACAGCCGCCGGAGGCGGCGGCCGAAGAAGAAGCCGGCGAGCCAGAGGTCGAAACGGCGGCCCTGCCGGCGGAAGAGAGCGGGGCAAGCGATGCGCCCGCGCTGGGAGAGGCGGCTCTCTCCTTGTCACGCGCAGACCGCCGCTCGATCCAGCGGGCGCTGAACGATCTGGGCCATCAGGCAGGCGTGGTGGACGGTCTTTTCGGTCCCAGGACGCGGGCAGCGATAGAAGACTGGCAGGTTGCCGGCGGCACGCCGGCGACAGGCTACCTTTCAGCAGACCAAGCGGCGGCTCTCCTGGAACACGGCGAAAGTGTGCCGCCTCCCAATGAGAGCGGCGATTCCCTCGCGTCCGCATCGGCGTCGACCTCGGAGAGCGAGGATGCGGACGGATCTGGGGCACCGCTCGAAACATGGGATGACACCTGTTCGAACCTATCGGGTGTTTCGAGTGCACTGGGTTACATGGGATACACTCATGATTGGGATCTGGGGGATAAGGATCCAATGGACCTGAGTGGTGATGAACTTTGCAATATAATTGAGTCGCAATATCTGGATGTTCAAGATTTACTGGATTCTTATTCACGCTCTCACAGTTTGGATTACTACGATGCTAGAACACCCGAAGCCAAGGCATTTGTTGAACAACAGCATTATCACTTTATGGTGGACAAGATCGGATTGGCGCAGAGTAAAGCAGGTCCTTTTCAGAACTATCATGGTGTCTACAGGATGTCGTGCTATGATCTAGGGTATGGAGGACTGCTGGGCCATGCATCTATTATGTACTCGTTCGAGAAATCGTATGAAACAGTGATCTACTTTGATCAACACAGCATGTACATGCTGTTCGGTTCCGTCAGAGACTTCGAGAGATTACCGATCCTGTCAACTAGGAGTGATTCGTTGGTCGATGATGGGGTAGTCAAGAACGGCACTCACTTTGTGCTGCGAACCAAAGGCGGCGAGGAACTGGACGTCTTCTTGGCTGACGGAATGATGAGACTCGGCGGTCTCCCGCTAAAGAAGTGTCCATTGGTTGTGCGCTGAGTGGCTCTCCTAATCTCAGAACCAAGAAGCAGGTTGAAACAGTGACCCGTGAAACAGCTTGTATTAGTAGGGGTCTTCCAAGAACTGTTTTGGCTCACATACGGACGAGGTGCTGTCGCTGTGGCGCTTGCCCCTGTGCTTGGTATCTGCCCGGTTGCAGGTGGGTTCCAGGTCAATCTTCCGCGATGCGGCCAAACCGACCGCAACGTGGTCTTCGCGCCGCAACTGCATCGTCGGCGAAGAACCACACCCGCATGCCGCAGGACCGTATTGAGGCCATTGCGCTCTCTTCCAGATCAAGCGCGCTTTTCACGGCGGCCTTGTTGGAACACTTGCCGACACCGGGTGAGGATATCCGCGTCGTCCTCGCCCTGGCACGCCAGCATGTGGACCGAGCGAGCGGTCGCAATCAGATACCTTGGGTCTTCGAAGCGATCCTTGGACCGCTGGTCCTCGTCCCGGCGCAGGACTGAACGGAAGTCTGCATGCCTTGCCTTTCGACCCGGGCCGGTGCGTAGGACTCCGGTGATCGCGAAGAGGCCTTACCCCGTCATCGAAACCTGACATCGGCCCGCGGAGCAGGGCGCCGTGCGCGCACGGGCTGTGCCACGGCTCACAGGTGCCGACTGGGATTCGATGCGACATTGACAGAATGTGGCATCTGCGCCGGCTATGGCTTGAGTTGCCGGCCGCAGGTCGCAATAATTGAGCGATTTTCTCGGCCTCGGCTTGGACCAAGGGGAGACGGGGGCACCGCTATGTGCCGGTGGGCAAAGCGCAGCGCGTGGGTCTTGGTCGGCGTCATCCTGATCGTGACGCTGGCCTTGCAACGGCCTGCCTCGGCCGAGCGGCGGGTTGCACTGGTAATCGGCAACTCCGCCTACGAGCATACGGCCGCGCTCGGCAATCCGCGCAACGACGCGGCCGACATGGCCGCGGCCCTGGGCGACCTTGGGTTCGAGGTCACCAGGGTGCGCGACGCCAACCAACGCCAGCTGCGCCGGAGCTTGGCGCAGTTCCGACGAGCGGCGGCCGACGCGGACGTGGCCTTGGTCTTCTTTGCCGGCCACGGGATCGAGGTCGAGCGGACCAACTTCCTGGTCCCGGTGGATGCCGAACTGAAGAGCGTCGGAGACGTGGCCTTCGAGGCCGTATCCTTGGACTTGGTGCTCCGCGCGGTCGAGGGGGCGAGCCAGCTGCGGCTGGTGATCCTGGATGCCTGCCGCGACAATCCCTTCGCGCGCGATTGGCAGGGGCAGGAGGCTACCCGCTCGACGACGGGGCGCGGCCTGGCGCGGGTCGAGCCGTCGGGCGACACCTTGGTGGCCTACGCGGCCAAGGGGGGCACCACGGCGGCCGACGGCAGCGGGCGCAACAGCCCCTACACGGCTGCTCTACTGGCACACATCGCCGAGCCCGGTGTCGAGGTCGGCTTGCTGTTCCGCAAGGTGCGCGACCGTGTGCTGGAGACGACGGGCGGCCGGCAGGAGCCCTTCGTCTACGGCTCTCGCTCCAGCCGGAACTTCTACTTCGCCCCTCTCCAGCCGGAACAGACGCCCGAGCAAGCGGCGGCGGGAGGCGGCGAGGCGACCGCGTCCGCGCCGGAGCCGGCCCCCTTCGACGACCGCCAGGTCGACCTGGCGCTGTGGGAAGCGATCCGAGACGGCGGGTCGATCGCCGCCTACGAGGCCTACCTGCGCCAGTTTCCGGAGGGTGTCTTCGCCACGGTGGCGCGTCTGGAGATCGAGAAGCTGAGGCAGGCGGCTTCGGGCGAGACGCAGCCGGCCCCGGACGTCTCGGCGTCGCAAGCGGAGGCCGCGGAGGAAGCGGATGGCGGGGCTGGCACTTTCGAGGTGGCCGTCCTGCCGCAGGCGGACCCTGAGACCGATCCGACGCCCGAGCGCGCCGAAGTTGCCTTGGCACTGTCGCGCGAAGACCGTCGCTTGGTGCAGCGCGCCCTGAACGACTTGAAACATCCTGCCGGTGTCGTGGACGGTGTGTTCGGGCGCAGAACGCGCGGGGCGATCGAGGGTTGGCAACTGGCCGCCGGGCTTGCCGGCACCGGCTATCTGACGGACGAGCAGGCGGAAGACCTGATCGCCCACGGCAGGGAGGTCAAACCCGCCGTCCAGGTCGCCGCGCAGCCGGGCACGCAGTTTCGCGACTGCGAGACCTGTCCCGAGATGGTCGTGGTGCCGGCCGGCAGCTTCCGGATGGGAGACCTGAACGACGCCGGCTTCTCAGACGAAAAGCCGGTGCACGAGGTGCGCATCCCCAGGTCCTTCGCCGTGGGCCTCTACGAGGTGACCTTCGCGCAGTGGGATGCCTGCGTCGCCGAAGGCGGCTGCAGCCATCGCCCGGGAGACCGCGGCTGGGGGCGCGGGTCGCAACCCGTGATCGGGGTCAGCTGGTCCGATGCCCAGGGCTACCTGCGCTGGCTCACCGAGAAGACCGGCGCGCGCTATCGCCTGCTGAGCGAGGCCGAGTGGGAGTACGTGGCGCGCGCGGGATCGAGCAGCAAGTATAGCTGGGGCAACGCGCTCGGGCGCAACCAGGCGAACTGCGACGGCTGCGGCAGCCGTTGGGACAACAGGAGCCCCGCCCCCGTCGGGTCCTTCCGGCCCAACCGCTTCGGGCTCTTCGACGTGCACGGCAACGTCATGGAGTGGGTCCAGGACTGCTGGCACGGGAGCTACCTGGGGGCACCCGGCAGGGGGGCGGCCTGGGGCGCGGCCGGCGGCGGCGACTGCGCGCAGCGGGTTCTGCGCGGCGGCTCCTGGCTCAACTTCCCGCGCGATCCCCGCTCGGCGCTGCGCTTCAAGGCCTCGGCCGGCGCGCGCACCAGCAACTTCGGCTTCCGGGTCGCCAGGGCGATGTAAGGGACCGGATCGAACCCAAGCGGCCCACGAGAAGGGTAAGGAGCCCAGCCATTGTGTGCGTCGGACTACAGGCCAGACCCCTGCCGATGTGGCGTCGTCTCCACGCGCACCTTGGTCCTGGCCGGATTCGCGCCTCTCATTCGATCTCATGAACACGCCATCGGGCCTTTAGCCACGGTGACGCGGAGGGCACGTCAATGACGGAGTTGAAGCAGAGCGGGTGGTGGCTCTTTGTCGGCGTGGTGCTTGCCTTCGCGTTAACCTTCCAGCAGCCGGCCCTGGCCGAGCGGCGCGTAGCCCTGGTGATCGGGAACGCCGCTTACGAGCACACGGCGGCGCTCGGCAATCCGCGCAACGATGCATCCGACATGGCCGCTGCCTTGGCCGACCTGGGCTTCGACGTGACCCAGCTGGAGAATGCCAGCTATCGGGAGTTGCGGCGCAGTCTTCAGCACTTTCGGCGCGCGGCGGCCGAGGCGGACGTTGCCCTGGTCTTCTATGCCGGCCACGGAATCGAGGTGGAGCGAACCAATTTCCTGGTGCCGGTGGACGCCGAGTTGAAGAGCGACGAGGACGTGGCCTTCGAGGCGGTGCCCCTGGACCTGGTCCTGCGTTCCGTCGAAGGCGCCGGCCAGCTGCGCCTGGTGATCCTGGACGCCTGCCGCGACAACCCCTTCGCCGGCGATTGGCGCCGTCAGGGGGCGAGCCGCTCGACGCTCCAGCGCGGCTTGGCGCGGGTCGAGCCTTCCGGGGATACCTTGGTCGCCTATGCCGCGCGGGAGGGCACGACGGCCGCCGACGGCAGCGGGCGCAACAGCCCCTATACGGCGGCACTGCTCCAGCACATCGCCGAGCCCGGCGTCGAGATCGATCTGCTGTTCCGCAAGGTGCGCGACAGCGTGCTGGAGACCACGGGCGGGCGGCAGGAGCCCTTCGTCTACGGCTCCCGCTCCAGCCGGAACTTCTACTTCGTCCCACCGCCGGAGGAGACGGAGCAATCCGCCGAGGAAGAAGGGGATGAGCCCGCCGGTCCGACGCAGCAGGCGACGCTCTTCGACGAACGGCAGTTCGACCTGGCGCTGTGGCAGGCGACGCAAGAGAGCGGATCGATCGCCGCCTACGAGGCCTACCTGCGCCAGTACCCGGAGGGGATCTTCGCGGCCATGGCGACACTGAAGATCGACGAGCTGCGGCGAAGCGAGGTAGTGGCCGCGCTTGCTGGGCCGCGGGAGGATCCCGAGCTGCCCTTGGCTGAGGCGCCAGCGGAGTCGGGTCAGGACCTCGCCGACGTCGACGACGCCGCGCCGGACGCGGGGCAGGACATCGCCGGCGGCGATGAAGCGGCAGCGGGGCAGGATGCCGCCGACATCGACGAAGCGGCGGCGGCCGCCGCGGATGACACCGCCGCGAGCGAGGAAACGGCGGCGCTCGAGGTTGCCTCAGTCGCGGTCGAACCGGGACCCGCGGAGAACGAGGCGGCCTTGGCGCTGTCGCGTGCCGACCGTCGCTTGATCCAGCTGGCGCTCAACGACCTGGGGCATCAGGCCGGCGTCGTCGACGGCCTGCTCGGTCCGCGGAGTCGGTTCGCGATCGAAGGCTGGCAGCGGGCGGATGGAGCGGCCGGCACGGGCTACCTGTCGCGAGCGCAAGCGACGACGCTCGTCCTGCACGGCAAGACGGTGGAGCCGGTCGTCGCGGCCGCCGCTCCGGAGCAAGAGCCCCGCCTTATGGAGAACCCGACGACCTTGACGTCAGCCTGGGGGGATAGCTTCGCTTCGGCCCTGTCCGGGGCTTCCGTGAACGCGGTGCGGGCGGCGATCGACCGATGCCCGACCAAGCTTTTCCTCGTCGTCGGCTACCAGGCCACGCTGGACCGTCAGCATTCGGGCGCGGACACCGCAAGACGCGCGGCCGGGGCCGCGGCCTCGCAATTGGTGGCTCAAGGGGTACCCAGGAGCAGCATCATCGTGGAGAGCCGTCCGGCGCAGGCAAGCACCGAGGCGGCTTCGGACGATGCGGCGGGTTCGATCAATCCGCGCGCGAAGATATGGTGCCGGCGCTACTGAGCTCTTCCGCCGGTCTTCTCGCCAATCATGCCGGGCTGCCCTCAGGCCGCTTAGCGATCCGGAACGACCAGGCCGGCGCTGGCCAGCAGGCTCGCGCGTTCTTTCGGTAGGGCGGCGCTAGCGGCCAAGGCGTCGAACCAGTAACCCCGCTCGGCCCAGAAGGCGGCCGACGCTCCGTCTCTCTCGTCGATGACGATGAACTCGGGACGCCGGTGCTCCAACAGGTTCGTCGCTTCGATCTGTTCGCTGGCCTGGTCCGTAAGGATCAGCCGCCAGCGCATGATGCGCCCCTCGGGGAGCACCAGACCCCAGTCATCGAGGTCGAAGCCCATGATGCCCGGCTGCCAGTCGACCGTCTCGTCCAGCACGAAGAAAGGCAAGCCGCTCCTGGCATCGCTCAACACCAGGCGCGACGTTCCCGTGAAGGGGCTAGTCAGGTGCCAGAAGAGGATTGGCGAGGCCGTGGCGCTGAGGCCGCCCCTCGGTGGGACCAACAGCATAAGTTCGCCGTCGTTCCAGACCAGACTGCGGGTGCTGGCGCCCAAGCGCTCCGCGGGCGCGCCGAGCAGGGGTGGGCGATAGACCGGAAGAACGACCGAGGCGCCGCCCTCCACCGTCTCGCCCTCCACCGTCTCGCCCGGCGCCGTGACCGCTGGCTCCGTGTCGCTTTCGCTCGGGGTCTCGTCGGCGAGGCCCGGCGCATAGGGGAGCGCAAGGACGCCGCACACGAGGAAGCAGTGACGAAGGGCGCGTTGGATGAGGGCGTTCATCTCCATTCACCTGCAGTTTGCATGGATTTGAGGCGATAGGTCATCAGAGTCCGGCTCTTGCCGCGCAGGCTGATCTGGCCGATCGGTTCGAACATCTCATCATCGCCGCAGAGGTTGACGGTGTTGGCGGAGGCCAGGACGCGGCACCCCAGCCGAACGCCGTTGCCATCGTGCGTCAGCGCCGGGTCGTCCTTGCGATAGGCCTCGAGGCGCGCGGCCGTGTTGGCGGCATCGCCCAGCACGGTGTATTGCATGCGGCCGACGCTGCCGACCAGGCCGGCCGAGACTGTGCCGCTGTCGATGCCTATGCGCAGGCGCATCGATGGCTGACTCCGGTCGCTCTGCTCCGAGTTCAAGCGATCGAGGCGCTCCCACATCGTGCGCGCGCAAGCGACCGCGCGCCGAGCGTTGCTCTTGATTTCCTCCTCGCTCTCCGCCGCCACCGGGGCGCCGAACACCACCATCAGGCCGTCGCCGGTGAACTTCTCGATGAAGCCGCCGTGATCCAGTGCCACGTCCGCCATCGCACCCAGATAACGGCTTAGCCAGGCCATGCCCTGCTGCGGCGAGAGCGTCTCGATCACCGAGGTGGATCCGGCAAGGTCGACGAACATGACGGTGGCCGTGACGCGAACCGCCTTCGGCCGCCCGTCCTGAAGCAAGGCGTGCCGGTCGCGCCACAGCGTCTCGGCCACGTCGCGAGAGACCTGATTGGCCAGAATGCGCATCAGGGCCGCGCGTTCCCGCCTGGCGGCCAGCAGGCCTTGGCCGGTGACGGTAAGGCCGGCCAAGCCGCCGGAGAGCGCGAGGCTCGCCGCGGGCAACCACCAGTCATCGAGGAAGGCGACATAGCAGATCGACAGCAGAAGCCCGGCCGCGAGCAGCGGCCAGAGCAGCTGTAGGACCTGCGAGGATAGGAAGGTTCCCGCAAGACCGATCGCCAGACCGACGAGGACGATGAGCACCATCTCCGTGGTCGGCTCGAGGGATTGCATCGGCCGCGACTGCCCTTGGGCCTGGCGCATCAACTGGTCGATCAGCGCGGCGTGCAGATAGACGCCCGGCGTCAAGGCTTGGCCGGCTGGCGGCGACAGCGGGGTCACGAAGAAGTCCTTGGCGCTCTGGCTGATGGCGGCGATCAATACGATCTTGTCGCGCAGCAGGTCGGGGGCGGCGTCGGCGAGTGCGGCGACCGGAAGGGCCGGAAAGTCCCTGTAGGGGCGCCGGAAGTCGAGCAGCAGCTGATAGCCCCGCGCGTCGACCGCTTCGTAGCCGCCGAAATCGCTGCCGATCGGGCGGTGGACGGCTTGGCCGATCTGCAGCCATTGGGGATTGTCGGGCGCGCCGCGCAGGTTCTGGCCGCGCAGGTTCATCCAGGCTTGCAGGCTGCGTAGGCCGAAACCCGGGACCACGTCCTTTCCGTCGTCGAGGTAGAGCAGGCCGCGCCGCACCCGATGGTCGGGATCCAGCGGCATATCGGAGAATCCGTAGCGGCCCAGCCGGGCCAGGGCCGGGGGCGCATCCACACCAGCCTCTCCCGGTAGCGCGAAGAGCATGGTGCCGATGACCGGCGCTCTCCCGCCGAACACCGCGTCCAGCCGCTCGCGACCCTGGCCGATGCTCTGGTCGCGGTAGACGTCGAGCCCGACGACGGCGCCGCCGGCGCCTTGGATGTCCTCTATCACCCTGGCCAGGGCCTCGTCCGAGACCGGCCAGCCAGAGCGGGCGAGGTCGCTGTCGTCGAAGTAGACGATGGCCACCTGCGCCGGCATTTCTTGAGGGCCGCTGCGCCAATCCAGAAAGCGGTCGTAAACCAGCAGTTCCAAGGGCTGCAGACCGCCGGTGGCTCTCAGCACCAACAAGAGGGCCAGGACGACAAGCACCGGAAGCAGTCGAGAGAGGCGCCGCGCCCAGCTCGTCTTGAACGCCAGCCCTTGCCGTCCCCTCGGACGCGGCCGGCCGTCAGGCGTCGCCGGCGCCGACATCGTCCAGGCTGTCCCGATCGAGCAGGGTGATGCTGCCCTGTTCCTGCGCGATCCACCCGGCCTTGACCCATTCGGAGAGGCAGCGGTTGACGCTCTCCCGCGAGGCGCCGAGCATCGCGCCCAGCTGCGTTTGGCTGAAGGCCAGGGCGATGCGGGTCGACCCGTCCGGCCGCTGCTCGCCATAGTGCTCGGCGAAGTCCGACAGCTTGCGCGCGAGACGCGGGCGCAGCTCCATGAAGGTGTTGTCCTCCAGCTGTGTGGTGGTTCGGCGCAAGCGTTCGCAGAGCACGGCCAGCAGCTCGATGCACACCTGCGGCGCTTCCTGCAGGAAGGGCAGTAGATGACGGCGTTCCAGCACCAGGAGGCGCGTTGCCTGCAAGGCCTTGGCGCTGGCGGTGCGCGGCTTGCCGTCCAGCACCGAGATCTCGCCGAAGACCTCTTCGGGTCCGATCAGGTTGAAGACGATCTCCCGCCCGTCGAGGGAGCGGTTGAATATCAGCACCTGGCCGGTGATCACCACGAACATGCTGCCGCCCGGCGCGTCCTTTTCGACGATGATCTCGCCGGCTTGCCGCTCCTCGGTGCGCGCGACCATCGCCAGGCGCTTCAAGTCCCAATCGCGCAGGTGCTGCAATAGCAGATGGTTGCGCAGAAGCGCCGCCTTCTCCTCTTCTTGCATGGCTTCACCCCTCTCTTCGCTCCGCCACTCTGGCGTTCATAGCACAGATCACCTGGCATCGGCCGCGCGGCCGCCTCTGTGCGCCGGGTCACAGTGTTGAACCCTGGGCCACCTCATTCAATAATGGGTAGAAGGTGGGATCGTGGGAGAGGGCGACATGCTGGGGTGGCGGCTACACCTTGTGACTCTGCTGGTGCTGGCGGTTTGGGTCCCTTCGGCCCATGCAAGCAAGCGCGTGGCGCTGGTCGTGGGTAACGGCGCCTACGCCGAGGCCCCGAGCCTTGCCAATCCGACGAACGACGCGACGGACATGGCGGGCGTTCTGCAGGAGATGGGCTTTTCGGTCACGCTCGTCGTCGATGCCGACCAGAGGGCGATGCAGCAGGGCCTGATCGCCTTTGCGCAGGAGGCCGCCGGCGCCGACGTCGCGCTCTTCTTCTACGCCGGCCACGGCGTTCAGACCGAAGGGGAGAACTACCTGCTGCCGACCGACGTGCGCCTGACCAGCAGCACGGCCTTGCGGTTCGAGACGATCAACCTGGACCAGATCCTGCACGTGATGGCGAAGGCCAAGGTGCGCTTGGTCTTGCTGGACGCCTGCCGCGACAATCCCCTGGCGGCCGCGAACCGCTCCTTGGGCGCAGGGCGGGGGCTGGCGCCGGTCGATACGGCCAGCGCCTCGGGCACCCTGATTGCCTTCGCCACCGCGCCGGACGACGTCGCCGCCGACGGCATCGGCCGCAACTCCCCCTTCACCGAGGCCTTGCTGGCGCATCTGCCCACGCCAGGGGAGGACATTCGCGCGATCTTCGGCTTGGTGCGCGAGCAGGTGGAACGCGCCACCGATCGACGCCAGACGCCGTGGGTGAACGAAGCGATCTCCGGGCGCTTGGTCCTCGTGTCGAAGGCGGCCGAGACAGCCACGGCCCCGGCGTCCGGCGGCGTCCAAGAGCAGGAACTGGAGTTGGAGTACTGGCGCCACGCCAAGGCGCTTGGTTCCTTGGCGGCCTACCGGACCTACCTGGCGGAGTTTCCCAAGGGGCGCTTTGCGAGCCTGGCGCGCTTGGAGATTGAGCGCTTGGAGCGGGAGGCGGCGGCGTCAGTTCAGAGCGCATCGAGCGGCGATGGCGCTGGCACGGCGCAGGGCTCCGCGGCGGGAGAGCAATCGGCCTCGATCGAGAGTTCCGAGAGTACCCAGGCGCCCCCCGCCACGGCCTTGGAGCCTTCGGATGCCTATCCCGAGGCATGCAGGCGGGGGCGCGACGCGCTCGACCGCTTGGCCAATCTCGTCGCCGAGGAGTGGCTCTCCATCTGCCTCCAGTCCGGCGCGCTCAACGAACGGGACCGCCTGGTGGCTCTCTTCGACCGCGGGAAAGCCCGCTTGGAGGCAGATGAATATGATCAAGCGCTGGCGGACTTCGACGAGGTGGTGCGCGCGCTGCCCGACAGCGCGGAGGCCTATCGCCACTGCGGCCTGGTCTATCGGGAGAAGGGCCTGTTCGACCGCGCGATTGCCGAGTACGACCGCGCGATCGACCTCGACCCCATCAATGCCAGGGCCTACTACAACCGCGGCTTCGCGCTCGACGATAAAGGAGAATTCGACAGCGCGATCGCGGACTACGACAAGGCGATCGCGCTCGATCCGACTTTCGCGCCGGCTTTCAATGCGCGTGGCGCTGCTTATCAGAAAATCAAAGAGTTGTCTCGGGCATTTGATGATTACGACAGGGCTGTTTCATTGGACCCTGGCATGGTAAAGGCTTACTATAATCGAGGTCGTATACATAGTTTTATGGGACGAAAATACGAAGCCAGGCTCGATTACGATAGGGCAATTGACCTAGACCCAAGCTACGAACTCGCTTACTGGGGGCGAGGTGAGCTATTTATTGAAGAGCAACGCTATGACGATGCCATCGCGGAGTTCACCGAAGGAATCCGCATAAATCCAGAAAGCCGATTGTCACTCACGGGCCGCGGTCGTGCTTACCGCTTTAAGGGGCTATATGAAAATGCGATTGCGGACTTCGACCAGGTCATAAGGCTGTATCCCACAAGTGTGTATGCCTTCAATCTTCGCGGCCGGTCATACTACCTTAACGAGCACTATGACGATGCCATCTCGGACTTCGACCAGGCCCTGAGGCTGGATCCCGTCAATGCTTATGCTTACAGGTCTCGCGGCAGAGCTTACGCCAACAAGGGCATGCATACCAAAGCGATCCGTGACTTCGATAGAGCAATCGAACTGGAGCCTGACGATGCCACCGCTTACTACAACAGGGGCGCGAGTGCGTGCCATGTTGCCAGGCCAAAGCAGGCGATCTCCGACTACACCAGGGCCGCTTCCCTGCAATCCTCCAAAGCGAAGGAACTGCAGGAGTTCTTGAAGAGTTATGGGTACTATCGTGGGGCCATCGACGGCGTGTTCGGTCCGGCCTCCAAGGCAGCGCTTAGGGCCTGGGTAACGGCGCGCTGCTCTTAAGGGTGCCAAGACGCTGGATGTGACACTGAAAGGCTGCGAGCCATGCGATACCTGCATCTCCTTTCATTCACGCTGATAGTCCTGGCTTTCGGTGTCCCGGCGGCGCTTGCGGAAAAGCGCGTTGCCTTGGTGGTGGGCAACGGCGCTTACGAGCACACGGCGGCCCTGGCCAATCCGGTGAACGATGCGAAGGACATGGCGGCCGCCCTGCGCGCCCTGGGGTTCGAGGTCTTCGAGGGCCTGGACCTGACCGAGGCCGACTTCGCGCGCAAGGTGCGGGACTTCGCCCGCGCGGCGCGTGGCGCGGACGCGGCGCTCTTCTACTACGCCGGCCACGGGCTGCAGGTGGAGGGGCGGAACTATCTGGTCCCGGTCGATGCCAGGCTCTCCGACGAGGCCGACCTGCGCTTCGAGGCGCTGGAGCTGAGCGACGTGGTCGAGCTGATGGAGCGCGCGAGCCCGGCCAGCCTGGTCTTCCTTGATGCCTGTCGCGACAATCCGCTGGCGCAGGGCCTCGCCCGCTCGCTGGGCGCCAGCCGCTCGACCTCGGTCGGTCGGGGACTGGCGCGCCTGGACAGCGGCGTCGGCACCTTGATCGCCTATGCCACGCAGCCAGGCGCGGTGGCGGCCGACGGGCGCGGGCGCAACAGTCCCTTCACGGCGGCCTTGGTGGAGCACCTGGCGACACCGGGCCTGGAGGTCAATCAGCTCTTGAACCGGGTGCGCCAAACGGTAGTGGCGGCGACCGACCAGAAGCAGATCCCCTGGACCCACTCCTCTCTCACCGGCGACTTCTACCTCTCGCCGCCGGAGCGATCGGAACTTGCCGCAACCGAACACGACCAACCAGCGCCTGCGAGTGATGCTTCGGCCGTGATTCAGGCGCCATCGGGCTTCGACGAGCGCCAGCTGGAGTTGGAGTTCTGGCAGAGCGTGAAGGAGAGCGAGGACTGGCAAGACTTCCAAGCCTATCTCGACCACTATGGAGCTGACGGTACCTTTACGGAATTGGCCGAGCGCCGCCGCGACGTGATAAAGAGCCGTGAGGCACAGCAGCAGATCGCCGGGAGCACTCAACCAGGGGAGGGAGAGAGCGACGAGCTCGCTGCGCTGCCCCGCGAGTGGACAGAGGCCTCGGCCAAAGCAGCCGAGCAAGACCTCAAGCTAACACGGAACGATCGTCAGCTTGTGCAGCAAGCACTGAACGAAGAAGGATACAAGGCGGGGACGGTCGACGGCGTCTTCGGCCAGAAGACGCGGACCGCTCTTTCAGACTGGCAAGTGGCCAATGGCTTGGTGCGCACGGGCTATCTGACACCAGATCAAGCAGAAGAACTTCTTGCGATCGGCAACAGATTCGCACGATTGGCCGCCAATGCTCTGTCCAAGAAACACATTGTTAAAGCCAAATCGTACCTAAAGTACAAGCTCTACGATCAGGCGCTGGCTGAATTCGATAAGGCAGTGCGTAGCGATCCCCAGTATACCGAAGCTTACATCCAAAGAGGCTTGCTCTACATCGATAAACCCAATTTGCACCGCGCGATCGAGGACTTCAATTCCGCGCTACGCTTGGATCCGCGCCACGTGAAAGCACACCATTATAGAGGCGATACGCACTGCAAAATCGGAAACTCTAAAAGCGCTAAGGAGGACTATCTGAGAGTCGTCCAATATGGATCGAAGAGAGATAAGAGGATACTGAGGGGACGGATTAAGAGAGCCGGACTTGTGACGGTCGGACCACTCGATGATGATCCAGCGCTCCGTGTAGCAATAGAAGAGCATGTCAATGCCGCCTGTCTATAGACATGTACCATTGTAGGTTCCACGTGTTGATTGGCGTGTGCCAGGTCAAGCTGAAGGAAGAGGGGAATAGTAAAGCGCTGTTTCTACTTGTTTGACATCGATGCAGCGGGGACCGAAAAGGGAGAGTGCCAGTCGTGCGACGGATGGTGAGGAATTTGATCGTAGTGTTGGCCGTGCTGGTGGCGTCGGTCTGCCTGGCGCCATCAAGTCAGGCCAAACGTGTGGCCCTGGTGATCGGAAATGGGGCCTACGAACACGCGGTGAGCTTGCCCAATCCGCGCAACGATGCATTGGACATCGCAGCGGCGCTTCGCGTTTTCGGCTTTGAAGTCCATGAAGGACTGGACCTTGACGAGGCGGAGTTCTCCCGCAAGGTCAGGGATTTTGTCATAGCGGCACGCGACGCCGATGCGGCGCTATTCTACTATGCCGGCCATGGCTTGCAGGTGGAAGGGCGCAACTATCTGGTGCCTGTCGATGCCAGGCTCGCCGATGAGGCGGATCTGCGCTTCGAGGCCTTGGAGTTGGCCGACATAGCGGACCTCATGGAGCGGGCCAGTCCGGTCAGTCTGATCTTCTTGGATGCCTGCCGCGACAATCCCCTGGCGCACGGCCTGGCCCGCTCGCTGGGTGCCAGCCGCTCGACCTCTGTCGGCCGGGGTCTGGCCCGCGTGAATGGCGGCGTGGGAACACTCATCGCCTATGCCACCCAGCCCGGCAACGTGGCCGCCGACGGCAGCGGGCGCAACAGCCCTTTCACCGCTGCTCTGCTGGAGCACTTGGCGACGCCGGGTTTGGAGGTGAACCAACTCTTGAACCGAGTACGCCAAACGGTGGTGGCGGTGACGGACCATCAGCAGATCCCCTGGACGCATTCCTCGCTTACCGGGGACTTCTATATGTCGACGGTCGGGTATGGTACCGCACCGGCCGATGCCACGCCCGCCCCCTCTTCGGCGTTCGACGCGCGCCAGTTGGAGCTGGAGTTCTGGCGGGGCGTTAAGGACAGCGAGGATTGGGAGGATCTGCAAGCCTATCTCAACCGCTACGGCGACGGAGGGGCTTTCGCCGCGCTCGCCAGGGTCAGGCTCAAGCGGCTGAAAGGGCAGGAGTCGGAAAGCGCCGCCGTGGCTTCCTCCACGACGGCCGTGCCCGATTCCACCGCCGTCAGCTTGACCCCTGGTACTCGGTTCCGAGACTGCGCGGCCTGCCCGGAGATGGTCGTGGTACCGTCAGGCAGTTTCAACATGGGGAGCAACGTATCTTACCTGACCGGTCATCTGCCTGTTCACCGCGTAACTATTCAAAGGGACTTTGCCGTTGGAATCCACGAGGTCACCTTCGCCGAGTGGGATGCCTGCGTGGAGGCTGGAGGCTGCCAGTATAGACCCGACGATGCGGGGTGGGGACGGGGCAGGCGGCCGGTGGTTCACATCGATTGGTTCGACGCGAAGGACTATTTGCACTGGCTCAGTGTCGTAACTGGGAAAGAGTACCGCTTGCTGAGCGAAGCCGAATGGGAGTACGCGGCGCGTGCAGGTTCGAAAGAGCAGTACAGTTGGGGCAATGCGATCGGTCGAAACCGCGCGAACTGCTCTGGTTGCGGCAGCCAGTGGGACGGTGCGACCACCGCGCCTGTCGGTTCTTTTGAACCGAACGCCTTTGGACTCCATGACATGCACGGCAACGCGTTCGAGTGGGTAGAAGACTGCGCGTTCGAAACATACAACGGGGCGCCTAGCGACGGATCGGCTTGGCTTTCTCCGAACGAAAAGGACTGTTGGCAACGGATTGCGCGGGGCGGCTCGTACTTTAACGACCCGATTTCAGTGACGGCGTCTTACCGTTACCCGTCTTACACGGGAGAGCATCTTCGCGATAAGGCGACAGGCTTTCGCGTTGCAAGAGAGCTCTGATGCGAGAGCCTGCGCTAAGGTGCAAGATCGAGAGACTCCATCAGGTGAAGTCAGCGCGGTCGCAAGCCTGCTGTGCGCTAGGTCACAGAATTGCGTTACAGATCGCGTTACTTGATTATGAGCGGAGGGACTATCGGAGAGGTGACATGCGGGGGTGGCTTCTCTTTCTTGCGGCGGCCGTAGCGTTGGTGTTCGGCACGGCTGCCGCCGAGGCCGGCAAGCGGGTGGCGCTGGTTGTGGGCAACGGCGCTTACGCGCACACCAGGCCCTTGGCCAATCCGGTGAACGACGCGCGGGATGTCGCGGCGGCCCTGCGCGGCCTCGGCTTCGAGGTCTTCGAGGGCCTGGACCTCACCGAGGCCGACTTCGCGCACAAGGTGCGGGACTTCGCCCGCGCGGCGCGCGGCGCGGAGGCGGCGCTCTTCTACTATGCCGGCCACGGCCTGCAGATGGAGGGGCAGAACTACCTGGTGCCGATCGATGCCCGCCTTTCCGACGAGGCCGATCTGGCCTTCGAGGCCGTCGAGCTCAACGACGTGGTTCGGCTGATGGAGCGGGCGGCACCGGCTCGCCTGGTTTTCCTGGACGCCTGTCGCGACAACCCCCTGGCGCAAGGCCTGGCGCATTCGTTGGGGGCGACCCGCTCCGCCTCGGTCGGGCGCGGCCTGGCGGCGGTGGAGCGCGCGGCCGGCACCTTGATCGCCTATGCGACGCAGCCCGGCAACGTGGCGGTCGACGGGACCGGCCGCAACAGCCCCTTCACCGCGGCCTTTCTGAAGAACCTCGAGACCCCGGGCCTGGAGGTGAACCAGCTCCTGACCCGGGTGCGCCAGTCGGTGCTGGCGGCGACCGGCCGGCAGCAGACACCCTGGACCCACTCCGCGCTCGAGGGCGACTTCTATTTCGCGCCGGCGGAGGAAGAGGAGAGCGAGACGGCGGCGCCGGAGCGGCCGACCGAGGTGGCCACGGCCGGCGCGGGCAACGCGGCGGCACCGCAGAGCCTCTCCAGCTTCGACGAGCGCCAACTGGAACTGGCCTTCTGGCAGAGCATCGAGGACAGTGAGGACTGGCGAGACTTCCAAGCCTACCTCGATCTCTACGGTGAGGAGGGGACCTTCAGGGTCCTGGCGGAGCGTCGTCGCGACCAATTCAAGGAGCGGGAGAAGCAGCAGAAGCTCAAGGAGGTCGCAGCCGCGGAGGAACAGCCGGCGGCCGAGGAGAGCGGCGAGGCGGCCGCGCAGGAGACAGGCGAAAGCATGCCGGCAGTCGCGGAGCAACCTCTGTCGAGAAGACAGATACGCAGCGTGCAGGCCGCCCTGGCGAAGTGGGGATACGACCCCGGGCCGGCGGACGGCATTTCGGGTAAGCGCACGACGGCAGCTGTGCGGCAGTATCAGGCCGACTGGCAGCTTCCGGAGACGGGCCAGCTATCTGCGGAGCTCCTCGCCCGGCTGGAGCGCAAGCATCCCGACACCGAGTCTCGCTGGCAGAAGACCGTCGCGGGCGGCTGTCAAGTCTGGAACGAGGGTCCTCTAGCTAAGGAGACTGCCTCGTGGTCCGGAGACTGCCAGGGTGGGAAGGCGTCAGGAGTGGGCAAACTACTCTGGACCTGGATCCGCAAAGGAGATGCCCGACGCGCGACTTACGAAGGCGTCATGCTGGCCGGGAAGGAGCACGGCCACGGCGTTTACGTCTGGGCGAACGGCGACCGATATGAGGGCGATTGGGTCAAGGGTGATTTCTCGGGCCACGGCGTTTACGTCGCGGCGAACGGCAACCGATACGAGGGCGATTGGGTCAAGGGTAAGCGCACGGGCCACGGCGTTTTCGTCTGGGCGAACGGCAACCGATACGAGGGCGATTGGGTCAAGAGTGAGATCTCGGGCCGCGGCGTTTACGTCTGGGCGAACGGCGACCGATACGAGGGCAATTGGGTCAAGGGTAAGCACTCGGGCCACGGCGTTTTGGTCTGGGCGAATGGCTCCCGTTGTCAGGGGAGTTGGACCAATGGTCGACCGGACGGGCATGCGGACTGCCTGATTGACGGTGAAAGGTACGTCGGCGTCTGGCGTAATGGCTGCTTCAAGCAGGGAGATTGGACAGCTACGGTTGGGGTTACACGGGCCGACTGTGGGTTTTGAATCGCTGCCACAGAGAGCTTACCGGGTTCTGCCACGGTCCGGTAGAAGGGGCGAGCCACTTCGTGGTGCAATGTACAGTTATGTAGAGCAAATCTGCAAATGACACACTGCCTTCAAGAAAGGAATCACTTTTCGATTGTGGAGGCCGATGCGCTGGAGGTCGAAGGCACGAACGGTACGCCAGATCCCTGTGCGCCGCGTCACAGGGTTGCATGGTTGGGGTCCTCACCTGATACTGGTGGCAAGGTGAGAGGGAGAGGTGGCGTGAGATGCTGGGGCGGCTCCTCGTTCTACTGACGGTCTGTCTATTGGTTTTCGCCGGTGCGTCGGCTGAGGCCGGCAAGCGGGTGGCGCTGGTGGTGGGCAACGGTGCCTACGAGCACACCGTGCCGCTGGCCAATCCGGCGAATGACGCGCGGGACGTCGCGGCGGCGCTGCGCAGCCTCGGTTTCGAGGTCTTCGAGGGCCTGGATCTGGATCAGACCGCCTTTTCCCGGAAGGTGCGGGACTTCGCGCGGGCGGCGCGTGGCGCGGAGGCGGCGCTCTTCTACTACGCCGGCCACGGCCTGCAGATGGAGGGCAGCAACTACCTGGTGCCGGTCGACGCCCGCCTGACCGACGAGGCCGACCTGCGCTTCGAGGCCATGGAGCTGACCGACGTCGTCGAGCTGATGGAGCGCGCGAGCCCGGCCAGCCTGGTCTTCCTCGATGCCTGCCGTGACAACCCCCTAGCGCAAGGCCTGGCGCGTTCGCTGGGCGCGACCCGCACCACGTCGGTCGGGCGCGGCCTGGCGCGGGTGGAGAGCTCGGTCGGCACCTTGATCGCCTATGCCACGCAGCCGGGCAACGTGGCGGTCGACGGCAGCGGGCGCAACAGCCCCTTCACGGCGGCCTTCCTGGAGAACATCAAGACCCCGGGGCTGGAGGTGAACCAGCTCTTGAACCGGGTGCGCCAGTCGGTGCTGGCGGCGACCGACCGGCAGCAGACGCCCTGGACCCACTCCTCCCTGACCCAGGACTTCTACCTCTCGCCGCCGGACGAGCCGGCGCCGGCCGCGGCCGAGCAGGAGCAACCGGCCGCCTCGACGGCCTCCGTCGCCGGCGCCTCGACGGCGCCGCAAACGCCCTCCGGTTTCGACGAGCGCCAGCTGGAGCTGGAGTTCTGGCAGAGCGTGAAGGACAGCGAGGACTGGGCCGACTTTCAAGCCTACCTCAACCGCTACGGCGCCGAGGGCACCTTCGGCGAATTGGCCCAACGGCGCCGGGACTTCCTGAAGGAGCGCGAAGCGCAGCTGGCCGCCGCCAAGGCGCGCGAGGAGGAGAAGGAGAAAGCCGCGAGCGAGGCGGCCAGTTCGTCGGCCTCGGCAAGCGATCAGACGGCGGCCTTGCCGGAGGACAGCGCGCAGTCGTCGGCCAAGGCGGTCGAGCAGAGCCTCGGCCTGTCGCGCTCCGACCGGCGCCATGTGCAGCGCGCGCTGAACGACATGGGGCACAAGGCCGGCGTTGCCGACGGTCTTTTCGGAAAGAGAACAAGGGCGGCGATCACTTCGTGGCAGCTGGCAACGGGTGCCCAAGGGACTGGGTATCTGACCGTACAGCAAGCAAATACCCTAGTTTCTAAAGGCAAGAAGGTTCAGCCAGCCACGTCTCAAACGACTGTCAACTCACGGAAAGCGTCTGAACACCATGATAGAGCGCGGGACTACATCAAAGAAAACCGCTATGATCTGGCATTGAGTGAACTCAATCAATCTATACGTCTTAGTCCCACATCTAGCTCAGCGTACGCAACTCGTGGGACTGTTTACAAATTCAAGGGTATGTGTGATCGCGCCCTCCAGGACTATGACAAATCAATAACACTTAACCCAAAAAACTCCACATCTTACTTGGGTCGGGGCCTCTGCTACTGTGAATTACGAAACTCGACAATGGCCAGGATTGATTTCGTTCAGTACTTGGCATTTCAATCACCAAAATTCTTGAGCAGTTTTGCTACAATGTTGAAGAAGGCGAAGTTCTATCATGGATCTTCGGAGAGCCCTGACAAAGCCCTACTGAAACAGGCTATGGAGATGTATGTCAAGTCTCGGTGCAGATAAACTTGTACGGACTTTGTTTTTTACTGAAGATAAAAGAGATGCAACTGGAAGGGTGTGCAGTCAAAATTTCTTCGTAGTTGGTATAGACCAGTAAAAGAAAGCTCAATTGGTACGACAGTAGGAGATGAAAGAGGTGAATACGAAAGGAGTTATAGTTCTTTTAGGGTTGCTGATAGTCATCTCTGTGGTCCAGGCGTCGCGATCTGCAGATGCCAAGCGTGTCGCCCTGGTCGTTGGGAACGGCGCCTACGCGCATACGACCAGCCTGGCGAACCCCAGGAATGATGCCTTGGACATCGCCACCTCCCTGCGCGCGCTCGGCTTCGAGGTCTTCGAGGGGCTGGATCTGGACGGGGCCGGCTTCGCCGACAAGGTCCGGGACTTCGCCCGGGCGGCTCGCGGCGCGGAGGCCGCACTCTTCTACTATGCCGGCCACGGGCTGCAGGTCGAGGGCCGCAACTACCTGGTCCCGGTCGACGCCCGCCTCGGCGACGAGGCGGATCTGACTTTTGAGGCGTTGGAACTTGCGGACGTGGTAGCGCTGATGGAGCGCGCCAGTCCGGTCAATCTGGTGTTTCTCGATGCCTGTCGGGACAATCCCCTGGCGCAGGGGCTCGCGCGCTCCATGGGGTCAAGTCGCTCGACGGCCGTGGGGCGCGGTCTAGCGCGTATCGATAGCGGAGTCGGCACTTTGATCGCCTACGCAACGGAACCGGGCAACGTCGCTGCCGACGGCACGGGACGCAATAGTCCCTTCACCGCCGCCATGCTGCAGCACCTTTCGACCCCTGGCCTGGAGGTCAACCAACTTCTCAACCGCGTGCGCCAGTCGGTGGTGACGGCGACTGACAGGCAGCAGATACCTTGGACGCACTCCTCGCTGACTGGCGACTTCTACTTGAGCGGGTCGGGCGAAGCGGCGCCGGTTACTTCAGCTTCTGCGCCAAGCGGTCTCTCAGCCGGGTCGGCCTCCCAGATGGACGATCGCCAGTTGGACCTGGCCTTCTGGGAGTCGATCGAGGACAGCGAAGATTGGCGGGACTATCAGGCCTATCTGGACCGCTACGGCCAAGACGGCAGCTTCAGCCCCTTGGCGGTTGTCAGGCGAGATCGCTTGAGGGCAAAGGAAGTACAGTCGGCCGCTGCTGCGCCGGCGCCGACCAACGGGGCTGGAGTTCTTGTACCTGGATCTCGATTTCGTGACTGTGACAAGTGTCCAGAGATGGTGGTGGTTCCGGCCGGCAGCTTTCGGATGGGGGACTTAAGCGGCACGGGCCACGAAAACGAGAAGCCGGTGCGTGAGGTGAGGATTCGGCAGTCCTTTGCAGCGGGTGTCTTTGAGGTGACCTTTGCCGAGTGGGATGCCTGCGTGAGAGACGAAGGATGCAGCGACCTTCTTGATGACAGGGGATGGGGCCGAGGGTCCCGACCGGCGATTGACGTTAACTGGTATGATGCACGGGACTATGTTCACTGGCTGCGTGGCAAGACGGGTGAGCACTATCGTCTATTGAGCGAGTCGGAGTGGGAGTATGTGGCACGTGCCGGGTCGAACAGCGTGTACAGTTTCGGCAGCGAGCAGTTGCGGCTGTGCGATCACGCAAATGGCGCGGCCATGGAGCATGAGGCCTCGTGGCGCAATAGAAGCTGTCACGACGCGTATGAAGGCACTGCTCCTGTCGGTTCTTTCGCAATGAACGCCTTTGGGCTTTACGATGTACACGGCAATGTGTCGGAGTGGGTGGAAGACTGCTACCACGAGAGCTACCGAGGCGCACCCAGCGATGGGTCGTCATGGGCTCCCTCCGATGGCCACTGCAGCTATCGTGTCTTGCGGGGCGGTTCCTGGATCGGCGGTCCGACGGACCTGCGTTCCGCCAATCGCGACTGGGACACTTCCATAAGGAGACTTGGTAGCATAGGCTTCCGTGTCGCCCGGGCGCTCTAAGTCGTTGAACCTAGAGTCTTTGTTTTCCTATGGGGCAAGGGACCAAGCCTTACGTTCGAGCAAAGCAGTGAGGCAACGCTTGCCGAACAGGGTTTCGTCTGCCGAGATTACTTTCCCACCCTGTGATCTGCCCCTGTGACGCACGTCATAGGACCCCTCTTGCTGGCACTCTAATTTACTCTTCCAAGGCCTGGTGGCCTCCGATAGGCTCTCACCTGGGTTGAGGGAATTGGTGGACTGTCACCTGAATGACATAAGCGGGGGAAGGAGACAGTTATGAGGGGAAAGCACCGCGTAGCCTGGTTTGGCGCGGCCGTGCTGGGCCTCCTGTGGCTGGGCGCGGAGGAGGCACGGGCCTCCACCTGCGAGGAGATCTTTCGACAAATCGAGACGGAGCGTTCGGTGGACGCCGCCCGGGCCCTCTACCAGGAGGCGCTTTCTGAGACCAACTGCAGCCGCGACTGGCTGCGCGTGATCGGACGCGAGGTCGCCATCGCCATGGTGCGCGAGGCGGAAAGACGCCACCAGGCGGGCCAGTCCCTGGCCTCTCTGGAGCCTATGCTGGAGAACAGCCTGCAGTACGGACGGCTCTGGCGGGTTTTGGCGACCTTGGGCGATCTGGCCCAGGCGCGCGGCGACTTCGAGACCGCGACGCGGCGCTACCAAGAGGCCCTGGCCAACATCGACGATCCCGTGGAGACGCCGAGCGAGCCCCCGCAAGCGATCATCGCCGCCATCTTCAAGAAGGCCGAGACGACCCGCATGCTGGCCGACACCTACGTCGCCGCGCCGACCAACCGGGCCGGCGAGGCGACCGGCTTGGGGGCGCTCGGCGTGCGCGGATTCAAGCCGCAGAAGCGGGCCGTGCCGGTCACCTTCGAGTTCGATTCCGCGGTCTTCGACGCCAAGGGGCGCCAAGCGGCCGCCGATCTGCTGGGGCAGCTGACGCAGCAGAAATCGCCCGACATCACCTTGGTGGGTCACACCGATCCCCGGGGCAGCGCCGCCTACAATATGGCGCTGTCGCGCGAGCGGGCCGAGGCCCTGCGCGCCTTTCTGCTGGCACAGGGCTACCAGGGCCGCATCGTCGTCCTCTACCGCGGCGAGAGCGATCCCTATCAGGCCGACGACCCCGGCCGCTACAGCCAGGAGCAGCTCTATCGGCTGCATCGCCGGGTGGAGTTGGTGCGATGATGGCCCGCGCGTTCCTTTGGGTCCTGCTCGCGGCTTTGCTGCTGGCCGGACGTCCCGCCGTCGCCGCCACCTACGGACTGGTCGTCGGCATCGACGACTATCAGCATCTGGCCAAGCTCAAGGGCGCGGTCAACGACGCCCGCGACATTGCCGACGCGCTCGAGCAGACCGGCGCCGAGGAGGTCATTCTGCTGCTCGACCGGGCCGCCAACCGACAGGCGATCCTGACCGCTTGGATTCGTCTGCTCTCCAAGGCCAAGGCAGGCGACACGATCGTCTTCTCCTACGCCGGACACGGCGGGCAGGAGCCCGAGCACTGGCCCGGCAGCGAAGCCGACGGGATGGACGAGGCCTTCCTGCTCGCCGGCTTCCAAGAAGGCACGCCGGGCAACGGCGAACGCATCCGCGACAACGAGATCGGAGAGCTGTTTCAGGCCGCGCCGCATCTCAACATCGTCTTCCTGGCCGACTCCTGCCATTCGGGGACGATGATCCGCTCCGCCGACTCGCGCGCGGTCCGGCTCGGCACGCGCCTCGGCGAGTACGGCTCCATCGTCGACGATTCCTTGCCGCCGCCGAGCGATGTCACGGAGGCCTTCGGCGAGGAGGACCTGGCCCACGTCGTCTTCTTCGGCGCCGTCGCCGATCAGCAGTTGGCGCCGGAGTTCTTGATCGACGGGGTGCCGCGCGGTGCCTTGAGCTGGGCCTTCGCCCGCGCGCTCAGGGGCCGAGCGGACAGCAACGACGACAAGCAGCTGACGACGCGCGAGCTGGAGGCCTTTCTGACGGCCAGCGTGCGCACGGCGACGGAGGGTCTGCAGCTGCCGCGCATGGAGCCGCGCGGCCGCCCCGTGGAGATCGCCATTGCGCTGGAACGTCCCGCGGAGCCGAGCGAGCTGCCGCCGGGCGAGCGTCCGCTCAAGGTCGCCCTGCTGGGCGCAGAAGGCCCCACCTCCGTCGTGGCGGAGCTGCGCGACGTGGTCCATGAGCCCGATCGTGCCATGGCGGAACTGATCTGGGACACGGAGAGCGGCACGGTCATCAGCGCCCTAGGCGATGTCGTTGCCGAGCTTCGCCCCGGGACGAACACCTCCTCCTTCCAGGCGGTGGCCGACAAGTGGTTGCTGCTGCGCGATCTGAAGATCCTGGCGGAGGTACGCCCGATTGCGATGAGCCTCGATCCGGACAGCGGCCTGCACCACCAAGGCGAGGTGCTTCGGGTCGCCATCGACGGGCAAGGCCGGTCGCGCATGGTCCTCTTCAACCTGGCCTCGGACGGAACCATTCAGCTGATCGCGCCGCATCCGGCTTCGCGGAACCCGCTCTACTCCGGCGCGCTCCCGCCGGATAAGGCCTACGAACTCCCTCTTCAGGTGGTGCCGCCCTACGGAGCCGACCACCTGGTTGCGCTGATCGGCGACCGGCGGCCGGAACGCTTGGAGCGGGTGCTGCAAAGGCTCGATCAAACCCAGGCGGCTGACGATCTGCGCGCGCTCCTGCCCAGTCTGGTCGCCGATCATGCATTCCGGATGGGCACTATCGGTCTCTACACAGCGCCATAGCATCCCAAAAAGAGGGCTTACCAATGTCCAAGCAAAGCCGCCGCGTCCCTCTCGCCGTTCACTGCGTCCTTTGGGGCCTTCTCGCCTTGTCGCTCGCCGCCGGCTCGGCCAGGGCGGAGTCGCGCGCGCTGCTGATCGGCGTGGGCGCATACAAGTACATCTCGCCGCTGACGGGCCCCGCGAACGACGTTGTCAAGATGAAGCGGCTCTTGCAGCAGGAACTCGGCTACCAGCCCCATCAGATGATGACGCTGACCGATGGAAAGGCGACGCGGCAGCGCATCCTGGCTGCATTGCAGGCCTTTCTCGTCGAGGGGACCCGTCCTGGCGACCGGGTGCTGATCTACTACTCAGGCCATGGCAGTCAGGTGCGTGACACGAGCGGCGACGAGGCGGACGGTAGAGACGAGACCCTCGTGCCGGTCGACGGCAAGGCCGGCGGCCAGAACCAGATCACCGACGACGAGATCTCCGCGGTGTTGCGCAAGCTCCAGGGCCGAGAGGTCACCCTGATCATCGACTCCTGCCATTCCGGCACGATCTCGCGCGGCTGGCAACCCAAGCCGGGTGACGCCACGGCCAGGACCGTCTTTCCGCCGGCCTCCCGCAGCACCGGCGAGATCGACCGCAACCTGATCGCCGCGCACCGTACCGAGGAGAGCTTCGTCAAGGCTCTGCCGGGCCATAGCGTCTGGTCGGCCGCGGCCGCCAACCAGTACTCTTGGGAAACCGGCGGCGAAGGTGTCTTCACCGGCTTCTTGATCGACGGCACCGCCGACCGCAAGGCTGACCGCAACGGCAACGGCATCGTGACCAACGCGGAACTCTTGGCCTACGTGCGCGGCAAGACCAAGCAGTGGTGCGACGTGCGGCCGGACTGCCGAAAGCTGGGATTCACTCCGGAACTGGAAGCGCCGGCGGAAATGCTCGAGAAAGCCCTGGTGCCGGTCGGCGCCTCGGCGAGCGAGCCCGCCGAGATCTTGGTGGAGGAAGAGCCGGCCGCCGAAGAGGCACCGGCCAGCGTGCGTCTCGAGATCCTGCCGCAAAGCACCGTGCATCTGGGCGACGAAGTGCGGTTCAGGGTCACCAGCTCGCGGTCGGGATGGCTCATCCTGCTCGACATCAATGCGAACGGAGAGGTGTTTCAGCTCTTCCCCAACGACATCGCCAGCGCGCACGGGCAGGACAACCGTATTCAGGCCAATCGCCCGATCACCGTGCCGGATGCCTATTACGGCTTCGCCTTTCCCGCGCAGGAGCCGGATGGGCACGGGCAGCTGATGGCCATCGTCACGCGCGACAGGGTCGCCTTGGCGGATTTGTTGGCGGAGAACGGCGATTTCTCCGCGATCGCGGACGGAAAGCACTATCTGGCGCAGCTCGCAAAGCGCCTGCAGGAGGTTTGGCGCCAGGACCAAACCAACCGCTCCGCCGACTGGTCCTTGGCGATCGCGGACTACGAAATCCTGAAGTGACCCGAGTCACAAGAGCCCGGCCGGCCCGGCCTTAGCTTTAGGGTGGGTCGAGGGAGAGCACCCTCGGCAGTTCGAATTCACAAAGAAGGAGACGGGATATGAGTCCCAACAGGTGCTGCACGAGCCGCAGGGCTCGCGGTCTCATCCTAGCCTCGGCTGTCGCGCTCGCGCTGGGTGCCTCCCATGGCGGCCCCGCGGCACAAGCGGCGGGGGATCAACAGGATCCTCGCTCTCTCACCGTAATCGAGATACCGGAATCGGATCTCAAGGTCTCCGCCTGGCTGAACGGCTCCAGATCCAGCTACGTGATCGGCGAGACCGTGCACTTGAACGTACGCGCCAACGAAGACGCCTACGTGACCGTGTTCAATACGGACGCGCAGGGCCAGACGACCGTGGTCTTTCCGAACGGCTTTCAGCAAGACAACAAGGTCTCGGCCAACAGCGTGGTGTCGATCCCCGGTCCCAACGACGACTTCAGGCTGCAGGTGGGCGGCCCGGCCGGCAGCAACCTGATCAAGGTGATCGCCAGCAAGAAGCCGATCAGCCTGATCGACGCGGCGGGCTTCGTCTCGCGCGGCGCCTTCAGGTCTTTCGACGGACAGCCGGGGGGACTGGCCAATCATTTGCGGACCGTCATCGTCGCAAGCCCCGATGCCGGCTGGGCCGCGGCGGATCTTCCCTTCACGGTCGTGAGCCAGCCGGAGGCGGCGCCTTCGATCATCATCTCGACGGTCGAGTCTCCGGCACTTCCTGCCCTCGCCGGCCTCTTGAGCGAGGAGAATGGCGGCTTCGGTCTGCAGATGGCGCTCGGCAAGCAGGCCTATGCGATCGGTGAGCCGCTCACTCTGACGGTGGTCGCGGAAAAGGACTGCAAGCTGACCCTGATCAGCGTCGACGGGGCCGGCGCGGCCACGGTCCTCTTTCCCAACGCCGCGCAGCAGGAGACCGAGCTGACGGCCGGACGCGTGCGCTTCCTGCCGGGCGCGGGCAGCAAGGTCCAGTACCTGATCGCCGGCAGCAGCGGTGAGCAGGCCATCGTCGGCCTCTGCGTCGAAGAGCAGCCCGACCTCTTCACGGTGCTCTTCGGCAGGTCCAGGGCCGCGGTCCCGGTCTTGAGCGACAGCGAGCTCAACCAGGTTCTGGCCGAGCTGGATAAGCTCCCCGCCGACCAGGTCGCCAAGGCCGTCGCCGTCTTCACCGTGGCCGGCCAGTAAGACAGATCCACAGCAAGCTGCCCGGGCGCAGCCGATGGGAAACATCGAGACCTGCGCCCGGCGAGCGAAGGAGATCAAGGACATGATCAGGACAGTCGGACTAGCTCTGAGCGCAGCCGCTCTCGTCGCCTTGACCTGGGGTGCGGCCGCCGACGCGCAGAACGCGCGCACCAGGACCATCGTCACCGAGCAGGCAACCAGCGACGACATGGTGCGCTCCCTCGTCCCGGTCGGCGTCTCGGAAGACGCGGAAGTCAGCATCGCCGCACTGGTGACCTTCAAGTTCGACTCCGCCGATCTCACGCCCACGGCGCAGGAGTTTCTGGATCGCATGGCGGTCGCTCTGGTCGCGCCCGAGCTGGAAGGCTATAGCTTCTTGCTCGAGGGCCACACCGACGCCAGCGGCAGCGATGCCTATAACCAGAGCCTGTCGGAGCGTCGCGCGGCCTCGGTCTACGACTACCTCGCGATCAGGGGCGTGCCGATTACCCGGCTGGATGCGGTGGGCTACGGCGAAACCCGCCTCCTGCCGGACGTGGCCGCCACCGACGAGCGCAACCGGCGCGTCGAAGTGGTGCGCCAGCGCTAAGCGCCGGACTGACGGAGGAAGACATGAGACAGAGCCCTGCAGCCGCCGTCCTTGTCGCCGCCCTGCTGGCCTTCGGCCAGGCCGAGGCGGACGAGGGGCGCAATCTCGTTCCCAAGGGGAATGCCGAGCAGGTTCTTCTGGACCTGGATTTGAACCGGCTGGGTTCCGGCGGCGAGCGAAGGACGATGCGTGACTACGACAGGGTCGCCGAGGGCGACAAGGTACGGGTGTGCTTCCAGGCGAGCGAGGACGGCTACGTCACGCTGTGGTCGCACGGCGCCAACGGCGGTGTGGCCCGCATCCTGCCCAACCAGTACACTCAAGGCGGCACGCAGAGACGCGGTATTCCTCTTCGCGGCGGCATCCGCCACTGTATCTCGGACCGCGGCCTCGTGGCCGACGGAGGCGATGCGATCGAGCAGAGGCAGTGGGGGTTGGAGGTGCACCCTCCCTATGGCTTGGCCGAACTCTACCTGCATTGGACGCCGGTCGAGGACGAGCAATTGCCCGAGAATTCCTTCCTGGATATCGACGGCCTGGCCAAGGCCGTCGGCCGATCGGGCGGGAAGAACTATGCGTCGACATGGTTCAGCTACGAAGTCGTAGAGCGCTAAGGGGGGTGGTTATGCTTCGGCATATGCGAATGAGACGGCTGGGCCAGGCGGCCCTCGTTCTGGCTGCTTGCACGGTCGCGTCGACGGCGCTGGCGCAAAGCAGAACCTTCAGCTGCACCTTGCCGGACCAGAGCCGCACGCAGAGGGTCGTCGGCGGTCAGTCAGTGGATCACGGGAGCTTTCCTTGGCAAGTCTCGATCGGCTTCACCGGAAAAAGCGCATTGTCGGGCCATTTCTGCGGGGGCATCCTGATCGGCGCGGAGTGGGCGATGACCGCCGCGCACTGCATGGTGGACAAGGGCAAGGTCTGGCGGCCGAACGACATCACCGTTCGCCACGGGCTGACGCAGCTAAGCGACGGCGGGCGCGCGCTAACGGTAGACCGTATCTTTGTCCATCCGGGCTATCGAGGGGGCGACAACGACATCGCGCTGCTGAAGCTATCATCGCCGGTACAGGGCGCAAGACGCAGCTACGCGACACTACCCCAGCCTGACGTGGCGCGCCGCTTCGTCTTCACCAACGCCTGTGCCGTGGTGACCGGTTGGGGCCGCACCGCGCCCAACCAACGGCCCCCCGATCGCCTGCAGGGCGTGGCTCTGCCGATCGTCGACCAGGAAACCTGCCGCCGGGCCTACGCGGGCCACTATGGCGCCGATGCAGTCACCGCCAACGAGATCTGCGCGGGCTTTCCTGAGGGCGGGAGGGACTCCTGCAACGGCGACAGCGGCGGTCCCTTGGTGGTCGAGGGCGGACCGACCGGATTTGTCTTGGCCGGGGTGGTCAGCTGGGGCGGCTACGACAACGACAGCAATTTCTACTGCGCCCTGGAAAAGGGCTACGGCGTCTACACGCGCGTCTCGCGCTACATCCCCTGGATCGTCGAGACGGTGAAGAGCGCTCGCTGACGGCACGTCACGGGAAACCACGACCAGACTTGGGGGGTGACCATGACCCTGTTGTACTCATATACCAAAGTGCTTCTGCTCGCCATTCTGTTCGCAGCGCCGCTCGAGGGGTCAAAGGCGCAAAGCTCGAACAATGCGGCATCGGGTCTGAGCCATGACCCGCAGTTGGCAGAGCTGCAGATAGTCTACGATTACAACACTCTTATCGTCTATTCCGCGGAAGCCGAAGGAGTCGCTTATGACAGGATTGACGGCATGCGAAACAGTCCCTTCGCCGCTGCTGTGAAAGATCACGTCTCGACGCCGGAGTTGGAGTTCAGGGAGGTCTTGGTCCGCATTCGAAAGGACGTGTACGAGCGAACGGCTCTCGCATCCCTCAAACCACAATGGCCGGTCATCGAGGATAACCTGCTGTTCGCAGTCTATCTGAATGGAGGGCCATCTCCCGTGTCCTCCATCACGCCTGAGCTTCGGGTGGCCTGGGTGATTGGCAATGGCGCGTACGAGGCGATCAATCCTTTGGTCTCGCCTGCCCAAGATGCAGAGGACGTTGGGTTGATCCTCAGTGACAGGCTTGACTTTTCCGTTGTAACGACGATCGACGTCGATCACAGCGAGTTTCTGGAGGATGAAGCAGAGTTTCTTACGTGGTCCAAAGGCGTCGACATTGTCTTCATCTACTTTGCCGGAATTGGTGTCACCCTGTCAGGGTCTGATTTCCTATTGCCGGTGGATGCGGTCTTGGACGGTCCTCACAGTGTCGCTGAGCAAGCAATCGCCATCGAAGATACGCTTGCCGCGCTGAGGCATGTTCCGATCGTCATAGTCATGTTGGACGGGGTAACAAAGTGGGTAGAACCCACGGACCATCGCTGACGAGGTGGCTGGACGACGAGTAACGGCAGAAAGGCCGCGCGCGCGGACAGCGCACGGGCCAAGCCTACCCGCGCCACCAAACGGCTGCTGAGACAGTCCTGTTGGCTCAAAAGTCAGCCAGAACCGGGCAGGGACCCACGTCGGTCGCTCGAATGGGAAACAGTCGCTCAGCCTGCAGGCCCACATCGTCCTGCGCCCCCTCCGTGGGGGCGTGACGATGCTGATATCCCTGGAATCCATAAGGCTGCCGCTGGCCGCGCCCGCGCAGACATGCGAAGATACCAGTCAGCAATGCCTTCGTGAGAGGAAGCCATGGTGCGCAGGCAGTGGGTCCGCATGGGCGGGCAGGCCGGCAACAAGCCTTCGGATGCGGAGAAGCGCGAGATCACCGCGGCCTGCGAGCGCTTCATCGAGGAGAGAGTGAAGCCGCGCTTCCTGCCCGAGGTACGGCCGAGCGAGTTCAACTACTGCGTCGACATCTTCGGTAAGTGGCACGGCGCCAGCTATCGCTTCCTGCAGCGTTTTCGCAATGACCGGCCCGACAGGTACAGCGAGCGGGAGTTCGTAGCGCCTTATGCAAGGCTCGCCTATGTCGGCCGCGATTGCTTCGACCTCTCCTACTTTCGCCATACCGGACAGTGGTGGCCGGTCGATCACGGCGCGAGCCTGGAGGAGGCGCTTCACCTGCTAGAGACGAATGGCATCTATCATCCGATCGTTTGACGAAAGGCGGAGGGGTCGGTGAGCGAGTATCAGTACTATGAGTTCCAGGCGATCGACCGGCCGCTCACCGAAGCGGATCGGGCGGCGCTCAGGGCTCTGTCGACCAGGGCTCGGATCACGACGACCAGCTTCACCAATCACTATGAGTGGGGTGACTTCAAGGGCGACCCGCGCCAGCTCATGGACCGCTGGTTCGACCTGCACCTCTATCTGACCAATTGGGGCACGCGGCGCCTGATGATGCGTTTGCCCAAGCGCCTCGTGGAGCGGGGGCGACTGGACCCCTTCCTGCGTGAGGTGGATTGGGTGACGCTCCGGGAGACGGACGAGCACCTGATCGTCGACATCTGTCGCGATGAGGTGGAAGAGGGCTATGGCGACTGGGACGACGGCTCGGGCTGGCTTGGTGGCTTGGCGCCGCTCCGCGCCGACGTGCTCGCGGGCGATCTGCGGCTGTTCTATCTCTTGTGGCTGGCGGCGCTGGAGGAGGGAGCGCTGGAGCCGGACGAGGCCGAGCCGCTTGCCGGCCTGGGCCCCTTGACGGGAGCGCTCGAGGCGGCGGCCGACTTCTTCGCTATCGACCGGGATCTGGTCGCCGTCGCCGCGGAACGTTCGAACGGTTCGGATCCTGAAGCCTTGAAAGGAGCCTTGCGGGCGACGATCGCGGGACTGGCGGACGCGGACAAGACCGACCTCTTGATGCGGGTCGCCGGCGGCGACCCGCATGTCGCGGCGGAGTTGAGGCGGGGAGCGCAGGTTGGGACGGCCGGTGCAGGTGCCGATGCCGGGGCCAAGCCCCGCACGGTCGAGGCGCTTACGGCCGGTGCCGAGGCCTGGGCGCGGGCGCGCGCGCAAGCGGAAGCCGAGCGGCGGGCCGAAGAAGAGAGGCGCCAGGCGGCCTTGGCGGAGCGGAGGCGCCGCAAGCGTCTCGACGCGGTGACGCAGCGCGGCGAGGCGGTCTGGGCCGAGATCGAAAGCGAGATCGCCCGACGCAATGCCGCTGGCTACGAACAGGCGGCGGCGCTGCTGTTCGACCTCCAGGCGATCGCGATCGAGGATGGCACGGAGGCCGGCTTCGCTCGCCGGCTAGCCGGGATCAGGGACCGCCATGCGCGCAAGCAGCGCTTCATCGAGCGTCTGAAAGACCTGCGCGCGCGGTGACGGGCTCGACCGTTCGAGCAAGTTCCTTCATGCTTCCCGTCGCCCCTGTTTCTCGATGGAGTGCGACCATGAAGATCGACAGCGACAAGATAGATGACGTCGTGCTGGCATTGCTGCAGCTGACGCTGCACAACGAGCGGCGTGCCTGGAAGACCTTCGACTGGGATGTGATGGACCGGCTCTATCACAAGGGGATGATCGAAAGCCCACGGAACAAGACGAAATCGGTGGTCCTGAGCGATGAGGGGATGGAGCGCAGTGAAGCCCTCTTTCTCGAGCTTTTTGCGCGAGAGGATTGACAATGACGGGCGTTGTGTTGCTCGACAGCGGAAACGTCATGCAGGGACCGATCCGGATGAACTTGGACCGTCACGCTATCGCCCGGAAAGGCAGCTGCTGAATTAGAGGATTGCCGGCCCCCGCAGCCACCTTGGGTCCCGCCTCACATGCCCGGACTCTCGCGTGGCGCTTTTTCGCCGGCCCGGTTCTCACGAGTGTTCCTTATCGAAGGCGCGTTGCGCTTTCCGGATCTGCGCGCTGTTGTCGGCGGCCCACTTGGCGAAGGTGACCGCCGCCTCTCCGAACTCCCGGCCGAAGGGCGTCAGGCTGTAGGTCACCATCGGCGGGCTGGCGGGCGTGACCTCCCGATGGACGAAGCCGTCGCGCTCGAGGTTCCTGAGGGTCTGCGTGAGCATTTTCTGCGAGATGTTGCCGATGAAGCGGCGCAGCTCGTTGAAGCGGTGCTCCTTCTCGGAAAGGCAGACGACCACCAGAATTGACCACTTGTCGCCCACGCGCGCCAGAATCTCCGACGCGATCTTGCAGGTCCCGGTTTCGTCGTGGACATCAGGTTTCGAAAAAGTGCCTTCTTGTAGGTTTTTCATCCTTGCCTCATATGCGCAAAGGTATCTGTTGGATACCTCAGTTCTATAGGAGACCTAGCATATGTCACAGGCGAAACCAAGGCTCGGCGTCATCGTCGGATCAACGCGCGACAGCCGATTCGCGGACAAGCCGGCTGCCTGGCTGATGCGGAAACTTGCCGAGGACGGCCACTTCGATGCCGCATTGGTCGATCTGCGGGACTACGAGTTGCCGTTCTTCAATGAGCTGGCGTCAAACCTGCACATGCCGAGCCAGGACCCCCGCGCGCTCGCCTGGCAGGAAAGGGTGGCAACGTTCGATGCGTTCATCTTCGTCACGCCGGAGTACAACCATTCAATTCCGGCCGCGCTGAAGAACGCGCTCGACCAGGCCTGCAAGGAATGGAGCCGAAAGCCCTTCTCCGTTCTCGGCTACGGCGGCCTTGGCGCCGCCCGCGCGGTGCAGGAGCTGCGTGGCATCGGCTGCGCGCTGCAGATGGTAGCGCTCCCCGCCGCAATACATGTGGGCGGGGGCGAGTTCCTAAGGGTTCACCCCATGGGCAAGAACGAGCCTTTCGAAGCCCTCGACGGGATCTTGGCCCCAAGTCTCGGCAGCATGCTCGATCAACTGGAGTGGTGGACCGAGGCGACGCGAGCGGCGCGTCGGGCATCCGACGGCCGAAGCGGCAAGCGCGCGATGGCCGTTGCCGAAACGCTGAAGGCCATGGCGGGAGACAGGGACGAAAAATCGGCCGCCTAGAGCAGGACGACGTCAGCAAGACCGATGACTGGCCAGGTTACCGATGATCGGAATAGGAGCCTGCAGGCTGTCCCCTGATCCCTACCGCCAGCACTCTCGAAAGGAAGAAACGTGAGCAGCATCGCAGACGCGGCTCCCGCCAAGAAGCTCCCCTATCCGCGGCTTCAGAAACCCCGCCCGATCCGGGACGGCATCACCTGGCTTCGGGTGTTTCACGGCCGCGTCGACCGCATCGAAGCCCCCTTCTATGGGGTCAATGTCTGGCGCGTGAGACGCAAGAGACTGGCGTCGTCGATTGCCCACCTGATCAACCTGGCCGCGGTCGGGCTCAATAGGTCTTACGGAAAGATCCACTATCTGGAGTCCTTCGACGTGGATGGCCGTGGCGATCTTGCGACCGTGGTTCTGATCTACGACTGGTTCGATCTGCCGAAAGTCATTCCGGGGGCGCCGCCGATCGGCGTCCTGCCGGCGCATTTTCGCTTCATGGGCTCGGTCGAGAGTTACAATTGGAACCTGATCAAGGAACTGGACGCCGACCCAGCTGTCTATGCGACGATGCTGACTCACCGGTTCCACGATGATATCTGCAAGGACGCATGACAGAAAAGTGCCGCGAACCGAGATGCTTGCCGGCGCTCCAAATCGACCGCGAGCAATGCCGACGTGATCACGTCAGGCTTTGCTGAGCCCGCCGTCGCCGCGTCAGTAGCCCAGCGCCATGCCGTCATAGCCGGGGTCGGCGCCGCCCGACCAGCTGCCGTCGGCGTTTCGCTTGAGGCCGTGGACAGCGGCGAAACCGTAGCTGTCGTGACTGCGGGCGACCCGGTAGCCGCGTGCCTCCAGTTCGCGGGTGACGTAGCGGGGAATCCGGTTGCTGACGTCGATCATGTCGCTGGTGGCGGAAAAGCGCGGGGCGGCAATGGCCTCCACGATAGGCATATCGAACTCCAGGGCGTTCAACGTCGCCAGCAGCACGCCCATGGCGATCTGCGTGCCGCCCGGGGCGCCGATCACCAGCTGCGGCTCCCCGTCCTTGAAGACGATGGTCGGACAGACCGAACTGAAGCGCGCCTTGCCCGGCGCGATGGAGCCGGCCCGGCCCGGACGCGGATCGAAGACGGCCATGCAGCCGTTGTACATGAAGCCCAGGCCTTCGGTGATGACGCCGGACGGCATGCCCAAGGAATGCGTCATGGAGACGATGTTGCCGTCGGCGTCGACCACGGAGATGTGCGTCGTGTTCTTGGATTCGTCGAAGCCGCCGCCGTGGCGCTCGACATGGGCGATGTCGCCCGCCTTGATCTGCTCGGCCAGGGCGCGGGCATAGGCGGGGTCGGTGAGGCGTTCGATCGGCACGTCGAAGAAATCCGGGTCGCCGACGTAGGTGTCCTTGTCGCTGGTTGCCCGTTTCATCGCCTCGCAGACAACCTGCAGATAGTCGGCGGAGTTGTGCGCCAGGGCCTTGAGGTCGAAGGCCTCCAGGATCTGCAGCATCTCGATCAGCATGATGCCGCCGCCGGGCGGCTGGTTGGAAGCAACCTCGAAACCGCGAAAGCGGCCACGCAGCGGCTGGCTGTGCGTCGTCTTGTAGCTCGCGAGATCCGCGGCCGAGAGCAGCCCGCCATTGGCCTTCATGTCGGCATCGATCATCTGGGCGATCTCGCCATTGTAGAAGACCGCCGCCCCCTCCTTGGCGATGCGCCGCAGGCTGCGCGCCATGTCGGGGTTCTCCAGGCGCTCGCCCGGCCGCTTCAGTCGGCCGTCGGGGTGAAAGTAGATGCGCTGGCCCGACGGCGTGGTCGACAGGCGGTCGGCGACCACCACCCGGCCCATGCCGTCGTCCACCGTCCAGAAGTCGTGCACCTGCGGGCGGATGACCACGCCGGCCTCGGCCTCGGCGATCGCCGGCGCGACGATATCGGCCCAGTCCATCACGCCGTGCGCGGTCTGTGCCTCGAAATAGGCCTTGAGGCTGCCCGGAACGGTGATCGATTGATAGCCGACGTCGTTCACCCGCCCCTTCAGGATGAAGCCGAAGCCGTCGCGGCACTCGCCCTCGATCAGATCCTCCCACATGTCGGGGCGGGCGGCGGCCGGGGTCTTGCCGTGAAAGTCGATAAATCCGTGAAAGCCCTTGGCAGGCAGATAGATCTGCATGCTGCCGAAGCCGGCGATGCCGCACATCTGCGGGTCCACGACGCCCTGCACCAGGGCGGTGGCGATGGCGGCATCGACGGCGTTGCCACCGCGACGAAGGATCTCGATGCCGGTTTCGCTGGCCTCCGGCTGCGGGGTACTGATCATGGCCTTTGCCTGCATGGGACGGCTCCTTCGGCTTACTGACGACCTGGGCGGCAAGGACCTGGCTTAGCAAGGTAGGCGAGGGCGGGCAATCGGCCCGGCCTCATCGCTCCGCCAGTCCGGCGGCGTCGCGCAGGCGATAGTAGGCGATCGCCGCCGCCAAGAGAGGGCGGCGCAGACGGTGCAGCGGGACCGCCGGCGCGGGAACCAGCGGAAAGCCGGCTGGACGGCCCAGCAGATGCCGGGCGGCCGCCCGGCCCATAGCGGTCGCCATGGCGACGCCTCGGCCGTTGAAGCCGACCATGCCGTAGAGCCCGGGCGCCAGCGCCGTCAGGCGCGGGAGCGCATCGAGCGTGACGGCAATACGGCCCGCCCAGGCGTGCGTCCAGGCGCAGGTCGCCAAGGCTGGAAACAGCCGCCTGGCCGTGCGCTGCAGCTGGCGCTGCACGGCGCTCGTCACGCCTCCGCCGAGCGGTCCGCGCCCGGCGATGCAGAGGCGCCCCTCGGCGTCCAGGCGGACGGCGGTCGCCAGCTTGCGGCTGTCCGACAGCGCGGAGACCGCGGGCATGACCGAGGCGCGCAGGTTGTCGGACAGCGGCGCGCTGGCCAGCTGCATGGACTGCACGGTAATGAAACCGCGCTCCCAACCGGGCCAGAGCGCTTGGCCGTAGGCCCCGACCGCCAGAACCACGGCATCGGCGCGCAGGCTGCCCGCGGTGGTGCCGACGAGCCAGCGGTCACTCTGCCGCTCAAGCGACAGCACCGGGCTTTCCTCGTGCAAGTGGGCACCGGCCGCGCGTGCGGCACGCGCAAGGCCGCGGCAGTAGGCCAAGGGCTGCAGGCGCCCGGCGCGCCTGTCGATCAGGCCGCCATGATAGGCGTCGCTGCCCAGCGCGCTGGCCGTCTCCTCTCTGTCCACCGCCTCCACCGCCGCGCCTCGGGCCTGCCATTCCTTGGCAAGGGCTTCGATCGGAGCCAGGGCCGTTGCCGAGTGCGCGGCGCGCAGCCAGCCTCTGCGGTCGGGCTCGCAGTCGATGCCATGACGCTCGATCAGATCGAACACCAGGTCGGCGGCGCCGGCTGCGGTCTCGACGACGGCCGCGCCGGCCTCTCCGTAGCGCCGCTCCAGGGCGTCCGGCCCCAGCTTCAGGCCCGGGATCACCTGCCCGTTGTTGCGGCCCGACGCACCGGCCCCGACCTGCCCGGCTTCGAGGAGGCGACAGTCCGTACCCGCTTCGGCCAGATGGAGGGCGGTCGAAAGCCCGGCATAGCCGCCACCGATCACCGCCACCGAACAGTCGGTCGCCCCGGTCAGCGGCTCCGTGGCCAGCGGCGCTTCGCGCGCGCTGTCCGCCCAGAGGAGGCCACGCACGGCGCTATTCGGCGGCGGTCGCCAGACCGTAGCGGCGCTGCGCCTCATCGGGAGTCAGCAGGCCTTCGGCGACATCCTTGGCGACATCTTCGCTGCGCCGTTCGCGCGGGTCGCCGTAGCCTCCGCCGCCACCGCAGAAGACCTCGACGATGTCGCCCTTCTTCAAGGGCACCAGGTTCTTCGAGCCGACGACGATGGTCTCCGTGCCGCGCCGCACATGGCAGTAGCCCAAGGTCCCGTCGCCGCCACCGAAGAGCCCGGAGGCGGGGTACTTGTGGTGGTCGGAATAGATCGCGAACTGGGCGCCGTCCTTCAGGACCTCGTAACTGCGCAGGAAGCCGGCGCCGCCGCGCTGGCGGCCGTGGCCGAAGGAGTCCGGCACCATGGCGTAGGAACGCACGCGGAAAAAGTCGTAACCGGCGTCCAGGGCCTCGACCGGCGTGTTGGCGCAGTTGGACAGCTGGTTGTCGATGGCATCGCAGCCATCACGGTCGAAGCCGCCACCGAAGCCGCCGCCGTAGGGCTCGATGTGCACGGCGAAGCCGCGCTCGTCCAGGTGCGACAGGCAGGCGATGGTGGTGCAGTCGAAGCCCATCGCCGTCACCTTCTCCGGCACCGCCTGGGCGAGCGCCTTCATGATGGAATCGTAGGCGCGGTAGGCGGAGATCATGCGCGCGCGCACCGGTGCCGGCGGCTTGGGGTTGAGGATCGAGCCATAGGGCGCGCGGAAGGTGATCGGCCGGCGCAGGCCGGAGTTGAAGGGAACGTCGGCGCCGGTCAAGGCCACCTTGATGGCCGAAAGCGCCACCGACTGGGTCGAGGCGAAGGGGCAGTTGACGTTGCTGGCGACCTGCGGGTCGCTGCCCTCGAAGTCGATGTCGACGGTGTCGCCCGCGACCGTCACCTTGGCCCGGATCCAGACCGGGTCGTCGCCGTCGATGCCGGCATCGTCGATGCAGTCCTCGCCGTGATAGACGCCGTCCGGCACCTCGAGGATGGCCGCGCGCACCCGCCGTTCGGAATAGGCCAGCATCTCCTCCATGGTCTCGCGCACCAGCGCCAGCTCGTGCTTGGCGCAGAGCTCCTTCATCCGACCGCCGCCCATGAAGTTGGCGGCGAACTGCGCGTTGAAGTCGCCGATGGTCTGGGTCGGCACGCGAATGTTGGCGGCGATCAGCCGCTCCAGCGGGCCGCCGTTCCAGTCTCGTTCCATCGAGTACTTCGAGGGCGGGATCAAGAGGCCCTCCTGGTAGACATCGGAGGCCAGCGGATTGAGCCCGGCGCTGCCGCCGCCCAGGTCGAGATGATGCGCCACGCTGGCGCCGAAACCGATCAGCTGGTCATCGAAGAAGATCGGATTGAAGATGAACACGTCCTGAAGGTGCTGGCCGCCGTGGTAGGGGTGGTTGTTGATCAGGAAATCGCCTTCGCGCAGCGTCTCGGGCGGAAAGAGTTCCAGGCAGGGCTGGACGATGGCATCGATCGTGCCCAGCTGCATCGGAATGAGCTCGGCTTGGGCGACGGTGCGGCCCTGGGCGTCCAGCAGGGCGGCAGAGCCGTCGCGGGCCTCGCGCAGGATGGTCGAGTAGGCAGAGCGGATCAGCTTCACGCCCATCTCGCGGGCGGCGGCCTGCAGGCCCTGACTGATCACGGCATAGTCGAGCGCGTTGATCTTCACGGCTTAGCTCCTCTTCATGACGAGATTGCTGGCGGCATCGAGTTCGGCCGTCCAGCCGGAGGGGACGAGGGTGGTGGCGGTGCTGCCCTCGATGATGGTCAGGCGGTCGATCGTCAGGCCCGGTTTCAGGGCGCCATTGGCCAGGTGCCGACAGTCGCTCCAGCGGCCGCCTTCGAACAGCGGATGGTCGGCCGCCGACTGGCGGCTGTCGCCGCTGGCGTGCATCTCGGGAACGGTTTCGGCCGGATGGGTGGCGCCGACGCGCAGCGAGACGATCTCGATCGGACGGTCGGCGCCGGCGGCGTGGTAGAACATGCGGTAGTGCGCCGCCTCGAAGCCTTGGCGGAAATCCTCGACGGTGAGCGCCTCCACCTTATCGGCCGGCAGGTCCACGCCCAGCTCGAAGGCCTGTCCGACGAAGCGCATCTCGGCCGTGTAGGTGAAGTCCAGACGGTCGCCCGTGAGGCCCATCGCGCGAAACTCGGCCAGCAGTTCCTCGCGCAGGTCCCGCAGGATCGCCACCCCGGTGGTCGGGCCGGCGTCCAGCGGCATCTTCTGCGTCCGACTGGCGAACTTGACGAAGTCGGAGGCCAGCAGGCCGTAGGCCGAGATGACGCCGGGATTGGGCGGCACGGAGATGGTCTCGATCCCCAGTTCCTCGGCGATGGCGGCGGCATGCAGCGGCCCGCCGCCGCCGAAGGGCACCAGCACGTAGTCCCGCGGGTCGCGCCCGCGCTCCGTCGAGACCAACTGGATGGCCCGCACGATGTTGGAGTTGACCAGCTTCACCACGCTCTCCGCCGCCTCGTCGATCGACATGGCGAAGCGCTCGGCGATCTCGGTGAAGGAGCGGCGCGCCGCCTCCGGGTCGATCTCCATCCTGCCGCCCAGGAAGGCTTCCGGCCGGACGGCGCCGCGGACCACCTGTGCATCGGTGACCGTCGGCTGCGTGCCGCCGAAGCCGTAGCAGGCCGGCCCCGGATCGGCGCCGGCGCTTTGCGGTCCGACGCGCAGCATGCCGCCTTCGTCGACCCAGGCGATGGACCCGCCGCCGCCGCCCACGGTGACGATGTCCAAGACCGGGGTCATGACCGGCAGGCCGCCGATCTCCGTCTCGGTGGTGAGCGCCGGGCGCCCCTCCTCGACCAGGCAAACGTCGGTCGAGGTGCCGCCCATGTCGAAGGTGATGAGATTGCCGAAGCCGGACTTGGCCGCCTGGCGCGCCGCGCCGACGACGCCCGCCGCCGGTCCGGAGAAGAGCGCGGTGATGGAGCTGCGCCGCATCGCAGAGGCGGGCAACCGGCCGCCGTTCGACTGCATGACCGTCAGGTGGCCCTTGAAGCCCTCGGTGGCGAGCTGGCGCTCGAAGCGGCCCAGGTAGCGGTCGATCACCGGCTGGACATAGGCCGAGAGCGTCGTGGTCGAAGCGCGCTCGAACTCCCGAAAGACCCGGACGACGTCGCTGGAGCGCGTCACCAGCAGGTCGGGCAGGGCCTCCGCCAGGATCTCGCCCAGACGCACTTCGTGCGCCGGGTTGGCATAGGCGTTCAGCAGGCAGACGGCCACGGAGCTGTAGTCGCCCTCTCGCAAGGCCGGGACCAGCCGCCGGGCGACGGCCGCTTCATCCAGCTCCTGGGCGATGCTGCCGTCAGCCAGCACACGCCCGGCGATCTCGAAGCAGTCGCGCCGTGCCATCACCGGGTCGGGCTTCTGGTAGGCAATGTCGTAGATGCTGCGCCGGTCATGACGCTGCAGGAAGAGGATGTCGCGAAAGCCCTCATTGGTGATGAAGGCGATCTTGGCGCCCTTGCGCTCGAGCACGGCGTTGGTGGCGACCGTGGAGCCATGCGCCAGATCCAGGACCTGATCGAGCGCCAGCTTCGCTTCCTTCAGGGCGTTTAAGGCGCCGATATCGGGGCTGTGCGGCGTGCTGGGCACCTTGGTCACGACGAGGCGCCCGTCGCCCACCGCCACCAAGTCGGTGAAGGTACCGCCGACTTCAACACCTACACGCATCCGCGTCCTCCTTCACTTCCTTCGACGATCGGCCTTCTCCCGCCGTCGGCTAGCCCATCAGCGAGGGCAGCCAGGTCGAGATCTCCGGAAAGGCTATCAACAGTCCGAGCGTCACCAAATCGACGGCGATGAACCAGAAGACCCCTCGGAAGACCTGGGACAGGGTCACCAGGTTGCCGAGTGAAGACTTCATGACGAAGACATTGAGTCCGACCGGCGGCGTCACCAGTCCGACCTCCAAGAGCTTGATCACCAGGACCCCGAACCAGATCAGGTCGACGCCGGTCTCGCGCAGCAGGGGCAGAATGATCGGCAAGGTCAGCAGCATGATCCCGATCGAGTCGATGAAACAGCCCAGGACCAGGAACAGCAACGAGAACTGCAGGATCAGCACCAGCGGCGACGACCCCTCCGACAGGAAGAGCTGCGCCAGGTGGTCGGGCACGCCGGTCAGCGCCATGAAGCGCGCGAAGAGCCCGGCGCCCACGGCAATGATGAAGATCGACGCGGTTCCTTCCACAGCCTGGCGGGCGGCCGACCAGGCGCCAGCCCAGGTGAACTGACGCCGGGCGACGGCAATGATCGCCGTCAGACCACAGCCTACGGCCCCTGCTTCCGTCGGGGTGAAGAGGCCGGAGTAGATGCCGCCCAAGACGCCGATCACCAGGATCGGCAAGGGCCAGATCTCGCGCAGGGCCCAGATCCGCTCCGCGACGCCGGGCCGCTCCGGCATGTCTGGCGCTAGGCTGGGGCGCAGCTTCGCCCGCAGCATGATCATCGCGCAGAACATGGCGGCCGACAGTATGCCCGGCAGGATACCGGCGGCGAAGAGCTTGCCGATCGACACCTCGGCGAAGATGCCGAAGATCACCATCAGGATCGAGGGGGGTATGAGAGAGCCCAAGGTGCCGGCCGAGGCGACGGAGCCGGTCGCCAGGCCCGGATCGTAGCCGCGCTTCAGCATCTCCGGCACCGCGATGCGGCTCATCGATGCCGAGGTGGCGACCGACGAGCCCGATGCCGCCGCGAAGAGCGCGCAGGCCGAGACGCCGGCGACCGCGAGACTGCCGGGCAATCCCGCGAGCAAGACCCGCATGGCGCCAAACAGCGAGCTGGTGAGCTTCATCTCGGTCGCCAGGAAACCCATGAACATGAACATCGGCACGGCCGAGAGCGACCAGTCGCCGATGAATTCGTAAGGCACGTTGCTCAAGAGGCCGAAGGACACGTTGGCGTTGGTGACGATCATCACCCCGAAGAAGGCGACGATCGCGAGCCCGACGCCGATCGGCACGCGCAGGGCGAGCAGGAGCAGCAAGACCCCGATCCCGACCATGCCAACGTCAACGCGATCCATTGCGAGCAACCCGTATCCTGTCGATCTCTATCTCGGCGGGGCGTGGCTGAGCCGAGCTGCAACCAGAGGCTTCCGCCAGCCGTCCCTTCACACAAGCGTCACGCGCGGCAGGATCACCCACGAAGCGACCGCAGCCTTTTCAGTTTCCACGCAGAGGTGCTTGATTCTTGCCGGCCAACCGAAAAGAATCGTATGAAATGGGAGTGAACTTTGCAAACTGAGATTTCATTTTTTTGTGGCGACGACAGTGAGCCCACCGCCTGACGATCTAGACCTGCACGACGTCCGACAGAAATTCGTCGCGGAAGTCGGCGAGGAGTCCGACCTTTGGGTCGGTCAGCAAGTGCGCAGTCTGCGTAAGGCCAAACGCATGTCCTTGAAACAGCTTTCCGATGCGTCGGGCTTGTCGATCGGTCTCTTGAGCCAGATCGAGCGGGGCACCTCTTCACCCTCGCTGCGCTCTCTACAGGCTTTGTCCAGGGCCGTCGGCGTGTCGCCCATCTGGTTCTTCAACGACGGAAAGCTGCCGCCGCGCGAGGAGCGCGATGTCGTCGTGCGCCATGGCGACGGGCGGCGGCTGGAGCTGCCGCACAAGCGGCTGATGAAGGAACTCATCACGCCGGATCTCACCGGTTCCCTGCAGATGCTGATCGTCAACATAGAGCCCGGCGGCAGCACCGGCAGCGAGACCTATGCGCACGAGGGCGAGGAGTGCGGTCACGTTCTGGAAGGCGAACTCGACCTCTGGGTCGGCAAACGCCATTTCCATCTGGACGCCGGGGATTCCTTCCGCTTCGCCAGCGACCTGCCGCATCGCTCCAAGAACAACGGCAAGGTGATGACGCGTGTCATCTGGGTGACCTCGCCGCCCTTCTACTAGGTCCACGCCGGCATGGAGTGGCCCGACCCCCCGAGGGCGGGAGGGCCGGGCGCAATCCGCGGGCTCGGGTCAGTTCACGCCGTAGGTGGCGGGGTCCACCTTCTTGTAGATGTCCTCGACGAAGAGCCGCGTCAGCGTCTCCTGGTCCATGTAGTCGACGCCTTCCAGCTTCTGCTCCCACTCCGCGACCAAGGCCTTGAAGGTCTCCACCAGGTCGATCGCCAGTTCCTCGCTGACGCCGTAGCGCTCTTGCGCCAGCTGCACCAGGTTGGCGGCATCGGCCTCGACGAAGGCCTGATGCTTGGCCATGAGGGCGGGATCCACCTCGGTGAACTGCATCCCATGCTCGGCCGCGCCGATTGACTGGGCCTTGGCCGTGTTCTCCAGATAAAGCAGGGCCGAGCGGATGAAGGCGGCACCGGCCTCCTCCAGAAGGATCGCGCGCTGCTCCTCGCTCAGATCTTGCCAGAAGTCGGCGTTGTAGGCCCACATCGGTCCCGAGTAGTAGGACCCCAAGGGCACCAGGGGTACATGCTTGGCGACGTCCCAGTAGCTGCGCGACAGCAGGGAGTCCAGCGGGTTCACGCCGCAGTCCAGGGTGCCGCGATCGAGGCCGGTGTAGATCTCGCTGGAAGGCACATTGATGGAGACGGCGCCCATCGCCGTGCCCCAGCGGTCCCAGATGCCGCCCGGCATGCGGATGCGCTTGCCCTCCAGATCGGCGGCGCTGTGGATCGGCGTTCGGCAGATCAGGTAGTAGATCGGCGTGCCGTAGCCGCCACCGAAGACCACGCCGTTCTTCTTGTACTCCTCCAGCAAGGCCGGATGGGTGAAGGACATGATCGTCGAGGCCGCCGCCAGCGCATAGAAGTTGTCGGTCAGGAAGGCCAGTTCCGAGATGATGTTGGTGATCGGCAACTCGGAGGGGGTGTAGGTGCCGGCATGGTAGGCCACTTGGGCGACCCCGTCGGCGGTTCCGGAAAGCGAGGCACGCCCGCCGAGCAGAACGCCACCCAGGAAGACGTCGAAATCCACCTCGCCGCCGGTGCGCTCTTTCACCGCCTCCGCCCAGTTGGTGTAGTTCTCCACCGAGAAGGGGTGGGTGGCATCGAGGAAGTTGTTGGCGGAGTAGGTCTCCGCCCCGGCCTGGCCGGCGGCGACACAGGTGGCCGCGATCGCCGCGGACGCCATCACTCGTCGTAGCATGAACTCTTTCCCTCCTGTTCAGGGGATCCGAAGATCCCGGTATTGGCCAGCCCTACACTCGGGCGGCCGATCAGACGACGCATCGTGGCGCGCGGCTTACCCGGCCTTGGCCCGGGCCGTCGCTTCCAGCGCCTTGGCGCGGCGATAGAGCCACCAGCCGTAGGACTTGGGCCAGTCGGTCTCGTAGGCCTCGATGCCGGTCAAGGCCACGCGCGCTTGGATGCCCCAGTTGGGGTTGTTCAAGGCCTCGCGGCCGATCGCGATCAAGTCGGCCTCGCCCAACTCGACGATGGCGTTGGCGTGCAGCGGATCCATGATCAGGCCCACCGCCATGGTCGGCAAAGACGTCTCCTTACGGATCCGCGCCGCATAGGGGACCTGATAGCCGGGCTCGCGCGGGATGATCAGCGGCGTCGTGCGCCGCCCCAGACCGCCCGAGGAGCAATCGATGACGTCGACGCCGCGCAGTTTCAGTTCCCGGGACAGCACGATGCTGTCGTCCAGGGTCCAACCGCCCTCGCTGTCGTCGATGCAGGACAGGCGATAGAAGAAGGGTAGCTCGGCCGGCCATTCGGAGCGTACCGCCTCCGCCACCTCCAAGGCCAGACGCATGCGTCCCGCCAGGTCGCCGCCGTAGCCGTCCTCGCGCTGGTTGGACAGCGGCGACAGGAAGGAGTGCAGCAGGTATCCGTGCGCGGCGTGCATGTCCAGCACCCGAAAGCCGGCCTGCCGTGCCCGTCTGGTGCACGCGGCAAAGCGCTCCAGCAAGCGTTTGATCTCTTCACCGCTCAAGGCGCGCGGCACCGGCCATCCGGGATTGGCCGCCAAGGGGGAGGGGCCGACCACCGGCCAGGGGGTCTCGCCGCGCTCTGCCTCGTCGCGCGCCGTCAGGGGCTCGAAGCCGTGGTAGGGTGGCGAAACGCTGGCTTTACGGCCGGCGTGGATCAACTGTGTTGCCGGCACGGCACCGTGGTCGGCGATGCCGCCGGCCAGGCGCTTCAGCCCCTCGATATGATCGTCGCTCCAGACTCCGAGGTCGTGATAGGTGACCCGCGCGGCGGGATCGATCGCCAAGGCTTCGGTGAAGACCGTGCCGGCGCCGCCAACCGCCAACTTGGCAAGATGCACGAAATGCCAGTCTCTTGCGACTCCGTCGCGCCCGGCCATGTATTGCTGCATCGGAGATATCACGATGCGGTTTGGCAAGGTCTGACCCCTGAGGGTAAGCTCTTGCAGCAGCGCGGCGCGCAATCCTCCGTTCCTCCCTCCTATTGCCGCCTCGAGCGAGCGTCGCCCACGCCTTGGAGAGCGCGCCTCGACAAGGAAGCATATTGAAACAATCGCTGATTTATTTCAAACTAGCAAGCGATCCGACGAGGAGTCGAGTTGAAATGGCGATGGCGATCGACGGCAGGCTGCCCGGCTGCGGGGCTGAGCGCGCATGAGCGATCCACGCAGCATCAGGGTGCGAGCCTTGCTCGCGGTCGAAACCTGGCTTACCTGGCTGGCCAAGCTTCTGCTGATTTTCGGTACGCTGGCGATGATCCTGATGGCCGTGCACGTCAGCGCCGATGTCGTCGGCCGGCTCTTCTTCACCCACCCCGTCTACGGCACCACCGAGATCGTGTCCTTCTATTACATGGTCGCCACCGTGTGCCTGCCCCTGGCCTATATCGAGCTGCGCGACAACCACATCACCGTCGAGGTGATCTATATGAGGCTGCCATTTTTTCTGCGGCGCATCACCTTCGTCTTCTCCACCCTCGTGACCGCGCTCTTTTTCGCGCTCTTCGCCTATCAATCCTGGCTCGACTCCCTGAAGGCCACGGAGACCCGCGAGGTGGTGATGGGCTATGCCCTGATCGAGATCTGGCCCAGCCGCTATTTCCTGCCGATTTCCTTCGCGCTCCTGGTGGTCGCCGCGCTGCTGCGCAGCGTAAAGGCGATCCTCACGCCGAGCATCGCCGAAGAGCATCTGCACCCGACCGTGGAATAGCCGGCGGCGTGGCGGGCTGAGCTAAGATGCCGGGCGCACCGGCCTCGTCGCGCTCCTGGCCGGTTCTGGCCTCGCTGTGCTTCGGGCGCTTCTGCCTGGGCTTGCAGCTGCAGTACGTGGCGGCGCTGACGCCCTTTCTAATGGCGGATGTGGGCTACAGCTTCACGGCGATCGGCTTGCTGATCGGGCTTTTTCTCGCCCCAGGCGTGGTTCTGGCGCTGCCCAGCTCCCTGCTTTGCGCCCACTTCGGCTACCGCCAGCTGGGCCTCGCCGGCCTCGTGATGATGGCCCTCGGCAGCCTGTGGCTGAGCTTCAGCGAGTCCTTCTGGTTCGCCGCCGGGGCGAGGCTGCTCGGCGGGACCGGCGGCATTCTGCTCAACGTCGCCTTTCTTCGGCTGACGACGGTGCTCTTCGAAGGCAAGGCCTACAATCGCGCCATTGCGGTGGTGATGAGCTCTTGGACGGTCGGCATCGGCCTCGCCGCGATCAGCCTGCCCTTTCTGGCCGAGCTCGGCGACTGGCGGCTGCCGATCTGGCTGGTGAGCGGGCTGACGCTCGCCGCCGCTCTTTGCGTGCGCCTCTTCGTTCCCGATAGAGGACAGGACGTGGCTCGCGGCGGGACCCTCTGGCCCCTACGCCTGGATCGGCGGAGCTTCAGGCTATCGTTCTACCTGGGCAGTGCCTTCGCCTGCTTCACCGCCGGCGGCATCGTCTTCATCAGCTTCGCGCCGCCCTTCCTGATGGCCAACGGCCTGGGCTTGGCGGAAGCCAACGCCGTCGCCAGCCTCATTGTCTGGCTCGGCCTGATCGGCACGCCGCTCGGCGGATGGCTCGCCGATCGCAGCGGCGACGCGCGGCCGGTCATCTACGCGGGCGCGCTCGGCTGCGCCTTGGTGATGGTCCTGCTGGTCTCCATTCCGGTCGGCTGGCCGGCCTTGCTCCTCGGCCTCCTCCTCGGCATCTCTTGGGGCTTCCCGGCCGCCCCCTTCACCGGCCTGCTGCAGCGCATGCTGCCGTCGGCGGCGCTCGGCGCCGGCTACGGCCTCTACTTCACGCTGTTCTACAGCGGCTTCTTCCTCTTTCCGGCGTTGGCCGGTTGGCTGGTCGACCTCACCTCCAGCACCGCCTCGGCGCTCTGGTTCGCGGCCTCCCTCCTGGCCGTCACCGCCATCCTGACGGCCACCTTCTACCGAGCAGCCGCGAGGCCTTCCGAAGGTTGAGGCGAGTCACAGCATGGCGGCCACCATCTCCGGCTCGCCGGCCAGGATCTCCTGCAGGGTGGTGAGCGCGCTCTCCAGCTCCGCCAAGGAGCGCGCCGCCCCGAGGCCGAGGCGAATGGCGAAGGGATCGCTGGCGTGACCGACCAGGAAGGGCTCGGCGGAGGTCACCAGCAGATTGCGGCGGAAGGCGGCGGCCACCACGTCCTCGGCCCGCAGGGGATCCGGCAGCGGATACCAGAAGTGCGGACAGGACCGCCGCGCCGAGGGCTCGTCCTCGACGGCGAGGATCCGTCGGGCGAGCGCGCGACGCTCGGCGATCTCGTCTCGCTGCCAGGCGGCCAGTCTCTCGGCGGTGCCCTCCTCGACCCAGCGTCGCGCCAGTTCCGCCATCAAGGGACAGGCCATCGTCGTGGTCGCGTAGATCGCGCCCCCCAGCATCGCCTCGCCGCCCTCGGGCAGCACCAGATAGGCTGTTCGCAGGCCGGCACTGACCGCTTTGCTGAAGCCGCAAACGTAAAGGACCCGCCCGATGCCCAAGTCGGCGATCGGTGCCATGGGGTCGGCTTGGAGCAGGCTGTAGAGGCCCACCTCGACGATGGCGACGTCATGATCGCGCGCGCACTCCGCTATCTCCCTGCGGCGCCTGGCCGACATCACGATACCGGTCGGGTTCTGCAGGTCGGGCATGCAGTAGAGGGCCTTTGCGCCGGGCTGGCGGCAGGCCTGCGCCAGGCTGTCGGGGCGAAGGCCCTCCTCGTCCAGCGGCAGTCCGACCAGGCGCACGCCCAGGAAGCGGGCCAAGGCCTTCATGGAGGGGTTGGTCAGGCCTTCGACCAGCACGGTCTCGCCCGGTCGAGCGAGGCTGCGCAAGGCAATGCTGACGGCATGCTGGGTGCCGTTGCAGACGACGACTCTTTCGGGCGACGTTCTGAGGCCGTGCCGGCCGCTCCAGCGTGCCCCGGCCGCGCGATGGGGCAGGGCACCGGTGCTGGGACCGTAGTCGAACAGGCCCGGCAGCGCGTCGTCGCGGGCCAGCTCGGCAAAGGCGCGTGACAGGGCGGCGCGGTGGCCGTCGCCGCTCGCGGGCTGATTGATGGTGAGGTCGATGCGTTCCTGGGAGCGTTCGACGATGGCCTGCGGCGCCGGCCGGTCGGTCTGCTGGCGCACGAAGCTGCCGCGGCCGACCTCTCCTCGCACATAGCCTTGCCGGGCCAACTCGCCATAGGCACGGCTGACCGTCGCGACCGCCAGGCCCAGCAGGTGCGCCAGCTCGCGATGGGTCGGCAGGCGCTCTCCGGCCGCCAGCCGTCCGCTGGAGATCTCCTCGACCAGCCAGGAGACGATGCCGCGATAGTCGCGTGGCCTCTCCGTCGGTTGCCGCAAGCCCTTGATCATCGCGATACCGGAATCTTGTTCTTAGGACAATATACAGATTGATCTATAGCAATTCTGTCGTCAAGCTTAGTACAAAATGCAGACCAAGCCACTCGAGAAGGCCGTCGGCTTGCCGGCAGACGCCACAGCTCTCTCCGACAAAGACGCGGCGGACGCGCCGAAGGCGGGCGCCCAGCTTCGCCTGGAAGCCGTCAGCAAGCGTTTCGGCGACGTGCTTGCCTTACAGACGACCTCGCTCACCGTGCGGGGCGGGTCGCTGGTCGCCCTGCTCGGCCCCTCCGGCTGCGGCAAGACCACATCCTTGCGGCTGATCGCCGGTTTCGAGGCGCCGGACAGCGGCCGGGTGCTGGTGGACGAGCGGGACATCACGCGGCTGCCGCCCAACCGACGCGGTCTGGGCATGGTATTCCAGAACTACAGCCTCTTCCCGCACATGACGGTTGCCGAGAACATCGGCTTCGGCCTGGAGATGGCCGGCGTCTCCTCCTCCAAGCGCGCGGAGGAGGCCAAGCGCATGCTCGATCTGGTCCAACTGCCCAAGATCGGCGATCGCTATCCCAAGCAGCTGTCCGGCGGCCAGCAACAGCGCGTGGCCTTGGCGCGCGCCATCGTCACCAACCCCTCCGTCCTGCTGCTCGACGAGCCTCTGGGGGCCTTGGACAAGAACCTGCGCGAGAACATGCAGTTCGAGTTGCGGCAGCTGCAGCAGCGCCTAGGCATCACCACCGTCCTGGTGACCCACGACCAGGAAGAGGCGCTGACGATGAGCGACCAGGTGGTGGTGATGGACCACGGCCGCATCGCGCAGATCGGCACGCCGGACGAGGTCTACGAGCGGCCGCGCACCCGCTTCGTCTCCGATTTCCTCGGCACCTCCAACATCATCGAGGCGACGGTCGACGGAAGCGCCGCGCAAGGCCGCTGTCAGGCCCGTACCGACGCCGGACACCGGATCGAGCTGGTCTTGGGCGCGGACCAGGCACCGGGACCGGGCGCGCGCGTCACCATCGCGATCCGTCCGGAGAAGGCTTGGCTGAGCGGCCTCGACGGCGGCAACGTCAACGCCCTGGCCGGCACGCTCAGCGACCACGTCTTTCGTGGCAGTTACCACGCCTTTCAGGTGGCGGTGCCGGGGCTGGCCGCCCCGATCATCGTCTATCAGCAGGCGCACGACGTGGACGGCCAGGTGCCCGGGCCCGGGAGCCGCGTGTCGGTGTGCTGGAAGCCGGAGAACGGCGTGATTTTGGGAGAGGATCCGAGATGACGCGACCCGGCCCGACCGGACAGCACCGCATCGGCATCGACGTCGGCGGCACCTTTACCGACTTCGTGCTGTCGCCGGGCGGGGACGGCCGCTTGTTCCACCACAAGGAGGCGAGCACGCCGGGCGATCCCTCGCTGGCGGTCGAGCGCGGGATCCGCGCGCTGCTCGACAGCGCGCAGCTGCCGCCTTCCGCGATCGGTCTGGTGGTCCATGGCACCACCATCGCCTTGAACACGGTGATCCAACGCAAGGGCGCCAAGCTCGCCCTCGTGGTCTCCAAGGGCAATCGCGACGTACTGGAGATCGCGCGCTGCCGGATGCCCAACTCCTACAACTTCTTTCTGAGCAAAGAGGTGCCGCTGGTCCCGCGCGACCTGGTCTTCGAGGTCGAGGCGCGCATGCTGAGCGACGGATCGGTCAGGCAAGGGGCCGATGCGGCGGAACTGGACGACCTGGCGGCCCGCCTGGCCGCGGCCGAGGTCGAGGCCGTCGCGGTGATGCTGCTGAACGCCTATGTCGACCCCGGCTTGGAAGAGGAGGTCGCCAGCGGCCTGGAGCAGCGGTTGAGCGGCGTCCTGGTGACCCGCTCGGCCGGCGTCTGGCCCGAGATCCGAGAGTACGAGCGGGCGATGGCGGCGACCCTCAACGCCTATGTCCACCCGCTGATGGACCAGTACCTCTCGCTGTGCCTGCGGCGGCTGCAGGATCTGGGGATCGAGGCCCCGCTCTACATCACAACGTCCAACGGCGGCACGATCAGCTTGGACAGCGCCCGCGCGCGACCGATCGAGACGCTGCTCAGCGGTCCGGCATCCGGCGTGGTGGCCGCCAGCAGGGCGCTACGCGCTAGCGAGCAAGCCAATGCGATCACCTTCGACATGGGGGGCACCAGCAGCGACATCGCGCTCATCGTCGAGGGCGAGCCGGGCTACACCACGCGAACCGACATCGGCGACATGCCCTTGATGCTGCCGGTGGTCAACGTGGTGTCGATCGGTGCCGGCGGCGGCTCCCTGCTTTGGGTCGACGAGTTCGGGCTCTTGAAGGTCGGACCCGACAGCGCTGGCGCCCTGCCCGGCCCGATCTGCTACGGCCAAGGCGGTACGCAAGCGACGATCACGGACTGCTACCTGGTGTTGGGCTACCTCGACCCGGACAGCTTTCTGGACGGCCGCATGCGTCTCGACCGCGCGGGGGCCGAGGCGGCCTTGGAGGAGATCGGCCAAGCGATCGGCCTCGAGGGGCCGGACAGCGCCGCCAGAGCGGCCGAAGCCGCCTTGCGCATCGCCACCGCCAAGATGGCGACGGAGCTGTTCAAGATGCTGGCGCAGAACGGCCTGGACCCCGCGGCGTTGTCGCTGGTGCCCTTTGGCGGCGCCGGCCCGGTTCAGGCCAACCTCCTGGCCGCGGAAGCCAAGCTGGATAGAGTGCTGGTGCCGCCGGCGGCCGGCACATTCTGTGCGTTCGGCGCACTCATCGCCGACGTGAAGCGCGACTTCGTCCGCAGCCTGCGGGAGCGCCTGGAGCAAAGCGGCGGCCGCGCGCTGCAAGGCCACTTCGAAGAGATGGAGCGCGACGCCGGCGCCTGGATTGCCGGCGAGGGCGCGCTTCTGAGCCACACCCGGATCGAGCGCCACGTCGACGCCCGCTACAGCGGACAGGCTTTCGACCTGAAAGTCCCGGTCGACCAAAGCGCCGACCAGGCCGCCATCATCGAGTCCTTTCATCGCGAGCACGAACGCTTCTACGAGTTCCGCGACACCGAGAGCGCCGTCGAGGTGACATCGGCCCGGGTGCGCGCGGTCGGAGAGGTCTCGCCGATCGCGCTGCCGCGGCTTGCCGGCAGCGAGACGCCACCGCCGTCGTTCGGCACGCGGCGGGTGTTTCACCGGGGTGCGTGGATCGAGGCCGCGCTCTATCGCCGAAGCGCGCTCGCCGCGGGGCAGCGCATCGAGGGGCCCGGCATCGTCGAGCAGGGCGATTCCACCCTGTGGGTGATTCCGGGCTGGACCGCGGTGGCCGAGCCGAGCGGCAACATCCTGATCGAAAGGCAGTAGCTGATGCGCCTGGACCCGGTCCTGCTGGAAATCCTCAACAACAAGGTCTCCGCCGCCACCGAGGAGATGGGCTTCGCCCTGCAGCGAACGGGGCGCACGCTCTATGTGAAGGAGACCGCCGACTTCGGCACGGCGCTGGCGACGCCGGCGGGCCACTTCTTCGCCTATCCCAAGAACATCGGCGTGTCGGGCTTTCTCGACCTCGACAGCGGGCCGACGATCCGTGCCGCCGGCGACTTGGAGCCGGGCGACGTCATCATCACTAACCATCCCTACGAGTCCGAGGGCTTGGCCACGCACGGGCCCGACCTGCACCTCCTGAAGCCCTACTTCCACGAGGGCAGGATCGTCTGCTTCGGCTGGACCTTCATTCATGCCTCCGACGTCGGCGGCCGGGTCCCCAGCAGCATCTCGCCGACCAGCGCGGAGCTCTTCGAGGAGGGCTTCATGATCCCGCCGATGAAGCTGATGCGGCGGGGCGCGTTCAACGACGACTTCCTGCGGCTCTTCAAATCCAACTGCCGCACGCCCGACGACAACGTCGGCGACATGAAGGCTATGCTGGCGGCGCTCAACGTCGGACAGAGGCGGGTGGACGCGATCATCGCCCAGCATGGCGTCGAGGCCTTCGAGACCGGCCAAGCCGATCTCATCGCCTACGCCGCCAAGAAGGCTCGGGCGGTGCTAAAGGCGATCCCCGACGGACGGCATCGCTTCACCGACTACCTGGACGACGACCTGACCAGCCCCTATCCGATCCGCCTCTCGGTCGCGGTGACGGCGGAGGACGGCCGCCTGACCTTGGACTTCACCGGCAGCGATCCGCAGGTCGAGGCCGCGCTCAACGTTCCGACCTTCGGCAAGCGCCACGCTTGGCTGACGGTGCGTCTTGGCGCCTTCATCCTCAGCCATGACGACTCGATCCCCTACAACAGCGGGATCTTCTCCGACATCGACGTGGTGGTCCCGCAGGGCTCACTCTTGAACCCCCGCTACCCGGCAGCCGTCGGCGTACGGCACGCGACCGCGATCCGGGTGAACGACCTCTTGAACGGCGCGTTGGGCATCGCCCTGCCCGACGTCATGCCGGCCTGCAGCGGCGGCGTGATGACGCCGGTGGTCTACGCCGAGGACGACCCGCTCTCGGGGCGATCCAAGGTCACCGTCTTGGAGCCCATGGTCGGCGGCACCGGGGCGCGCTTCGGCGCCGACGGCGTCGACGGCCGCGACAGCAGTATCTCCAACATGGCCAACAATCCCATCGAGATGGTCGAGGCTGACGCCGGCGTCTTGGTCCGGGAGTATGCCTTGCGCTGCGACAGCGGCGGCGCCGGCAAGTGGCGCGGCGGCGTCGGCCTCAGCCTGACGATCGAGTTCCTGAACCGCGGCGGCCGGGTGCTGTCGCGCGGCATGGAACGCTTCCGCTTTCAGCCTTGGGGCTGTCGGGGCGGCACCGCGGCCGAAGCGGCGCAAACCCTACTCAACCCGGGCTCCAACCAGGAGCGCGACATCGGCAAGATCGACGTGCTGAGCGTCGCCGCCGGCGAGCGGCTCAGCGTAATGACACCAGGCGGCGGCGGTTTCGGAGATCCCTTCGAGCGCGACCCGGCGCTGGTGCTGCGCGACGTCGAGCGCGGCTTCGTCAGCCGGGAGGCGGCGCGCGAGCGCTTCGGTGTCGTCCTCCATGACGGCGCGGTCGACGTGCAAGCGACCGAGGAGCTGCGCGGCAACGGCCGACGCCGGACCGCCGGCGGCCACGACTTCGGTGCGGCGCGGACGGCGTGGGAAGAGGCGGTCGATCCGGCCGCCATGGACGCGGTCAACGACCTGCTGATCCGTCTGCCCCCATCGCTGGCTCAGCGTCAAAGGCGCCAGATCCTCGCCGCGGCCGCTCAAGACGAACCTCGGCCGCAACAAACCTTTGCCGAGCGCCTCGCGGCCTTGCGCCAGCTGGTCGAGGGCGAGGCCTCGGCTACTGCGGGATCCAGCCCGCAACCCTCCTCTCGCCAGGAGTCATGACCCAAGGAAAAAGGGAGTCAAAAGCGATGGGAAAGACCTCACGTAGGCATGTCTTGAAGGGAGCCGCCGGACTGGGCCTCCTCAGCTTGGCGCCGCTGCAGCAGCTGCGCGCGCAAACCTCCGAGATCACGGTGACCAGCTTCGGCGGCATCTGGGAAGAGGCGATACGCGACATCTTCGTCGCCGAGTTCACCAAACGGACCGGCGTCGAGGCGGAGATTCAGATCGGCGGGCCGGCCCAGTGGATGAGCCAGATCGAGGCCAACCTCGATTCGCCGCCGATCGACGTTCTGGTCAACACCATTGACCTGGCTCTGATCGCCGGCGAGACCGGCCTGGTCGAGAAGATCCGCGCCGACAAGGTGCCGAACCTGGCCAAGATCCCGGATCGCTTCACCGACGTGGTCGAGGGCTGGGGTACCTGCTTCGACTACGGCGCGGCCGGCCTGGCTTACAACCGCGAGCGCCTGCCCAATCCGCCGAAGAGCTTCGTGGAGTTCGTCGACCGCTGCGCTGCCGGCGACTTCGTCGCCTCGCTGCCCAGCATCTCCTATTCGCCGACGCCGCAGATCCTGATCTGGTCCTTCGCCGACGTCTTCGGCGGCAGCGTCGACGATGTCGGCCCCGCCTTCGATGCGATCAAGAAGATGGGCGACAACGCGATCTTCTACAGCAGCGTGACGGAGTTCTTGAACCACCTGGCCAGCGGCGAGGCGGATATCGGCATCTATTGGGACGGCCGCACCTGGGCCTACTACGACAGCGGACAGACCTGGATCGACTTCATCAACCCCAGCGAGGGATCGGTGATGAACCCGGTCGTCGTGCAGAAGGTGGTGAACACGCCGGACGTGGCCTGGGACTACATCGACGTGATGCTGGCGGCCGCCCCGCAGACACGCTTTGCCGAAGTCCTGAACTACGGCGTCACCAACGTGGACGTGGTCTACCCGCCGGAGCTGGCCAAGCGCATCACGCCGTGGGAGGCGACCCGCTGGCCGCCCTTCAAGCAGATCGGCGCGATGATCCCGAAGTGGGTGGACCGCTGGAACCGCGAGATCGGCGCCTGACCCGCTAGGGATGGCTGTCGAGGTCGACCACGGCGCCGGAGTGGCAATCAGAGGGCAGGCGCCACCCGCCTACAGCCCGGTCAGCCTGCGTTGGGTCTGGCCGGCCGGGCTGTTCCTCTTCGCCTTCTTCCTGGCGCCCCTGGTCGAGATCGGACTGCGCAGCTTCGAACCCTCGCGTGGGGCGGAGGAGGTTTACTGGCTGGTTCAGTACGACCGGCTGCTGCTCGACTCCTTCTATCTGGGCGTCATCGGAGAGACCATCGGCCTCAGCCTGGTCACCACCATCGTCTCCATCCTGATCGGCTATCCCGTCGCCTACTTCCTGGTGCGTCACGCCGGTCGCTGGCACGGCATGATCATCTTTCTCCTGATCGCGCCGCTCTTGACCTCGATCATCATGCGCACCTACGGCTGGCAGGTGCTTTTGGCGCGGCGCGGTCTGATCAACGAGACCCTGATCGACCTTGGCGTGATCGATACCCCGATGCGCTGGCTGAACAGCCCCGAGGCGATCGTGATCGGCCTGGTGCACGTGCTGGTGCCCTTCATGGTGCTGTCGATCGCCGCCGTGCTGCAGGGCATCGACACCTCGTTGGAGGAGAGCGCGCGCAGCCTTGGCGCCGGCCGACTGCGCACCTTCTGGCGGGTGACCCTGCCGCTCAGCCTCGACGGGGTGGGGACCGGCGCGATCCTGGTCTTCATGCTGGCCAACGGCAGCTTCGTCACCTTGCTGCTGCTCGGCGGCGGATCGCTGCAGACGCTGCCCCTGCTGATCTTCCAGCAGTTCAACACCACGCGCGACTTCGCCTTCGCCGCGGCGATGAGCAACGTCCTGCTGGTTCTGGCCATCGCCTGCCTCTACCTGCAACTGCGGCTGATCAAGCGCCGGGGCGTGGTGGGATGAGCAAGAGGACGAGCACCGCACCGACGGGAGAGCGCCAAGAGCGCATCTGGCTGGCCATCGTCGTGATCGCCTTCTTCGTCTTCATGCTGGCGCCGATCCTGATCGTCGTCGCGGTCTCCTTCACCGAGGTAGACTACGTCGCGTTTCCGATCGAGGGCTTCTCCTTCCGCTGGTTCTATCGGATCATCGAGTACGAGCCTTTCCTCGACGCGCTCATCGTCACCATCCAGGTGGCGCTGCTGTCCACCGTGCTGGCCGGCGCCATCGGCGTGCCGGCGGCCCTGGCCCTGGTGCGCAGCCGCTCGCGCTACGCGCAGGCACTGATGACCTTTCTGCTGTCGCCCCTGTCGATGCCGATGATCGTGCTGGGCCTGGGCCTCTTGTTCTATCTCTCCTGGCTCGGCCTCGGCATCTCCATGACCTCGCTGGTGATCGCGCACGCCGTGGTCGGCTTGCCCTACATCACCCGGACCGTGGCCGGGGTCTATCGCGGCGTCTCGCGCGACTTGGAGGAAAGCGCCGCGATCCTGGGCGCCAACCGCTGGCAGGTCTTCCGCCGGGTGACCCTGCCGCAGATCAAGCCGGGGATTTTCGCGGGCGCCATGTTCTCGATCCTGATCTCGGTCGACAACCTGCCGATCTCCTACTTTTTCGGCAGCACCGACACCGATACCTTGCCGGTGGTGATGCTGAGCTATCTGGAGCACCAGTTCGACCCCTCGATCGCCGCGCTCAGCACCGTGCAGCTGATCCTGGCCGTCGGCGGCCTCTTGATCGTCGAGCGCTTCTATGGCCTGCGCCATATGGGAGCCCCCGCATGACCCCCGGGCGGACCCCCGTTCGCGCATCTGTCGCGATCTTGGGAGCCCGTCGGCTTCTGGGCCAGCACCTGTTGCAACGCCTCCGCCGCCATCCTTTCCTGGAGGTCGCGGCCCTGGCCGACCTCGAGGCCAGCGGCGGCCAAGCCTACGGCGATGCCGTCACCTGGCTGCATCCGGAGCCGCTGCCGGACGCGCTCGCCGCCCTGCCGCATAGAGCCTGCGACGACGATCTGCCGGGGGACATCGTGATCTCGCTCCTGCCGGACGGACAGGCGGCGGCGACGGAACGCGCCCTGGCGGAGCAGGGCCGTCTGGTCGTCACCCATGCCGAGGACCTGCGCCTGGCCGACGACGTCCCCCTGATCCTGCCGGAGATGAACGGCGCGGATGTCAGCACCGCACGGCGGCGGCTGCTCGCGACCCCCAACTGCACGACGGTGCTGCTGTGCCTGCCGCTCCTGGCGCTCCATCGGTCTTTCGGGGTCGAGGCGGTGACGGTCACCGCGCTGCAGGCCGTCTCCGGCGCGGACCTGCCCGGTCTGCCCTGGTTCGCGATCCACGACCGTCTGATCACCAGCCTGAGCGGGGAGGAACGGGCGCTGGCGGCGGAGACGGGGCGTCTCTTCGGCCAGGCCTTTCCCGTCTCCGCCCAAGCGCTGCGCGTTCCGGTCACGCGCGGTCACGCCTTGGCCGTGTCGGTCGCGCTTCGCCGGAAGGCGACGCCCGAGGAGGCTCGTGACGCGCTCGAGGCCTTCCACGGCGATTGGCCCGAGGGCTGCACCGAGGCGCCGAGGCGGCCGATCACGGTGGTGACGCGGCCGCCGGACGGCCTGTCCGGCAGCTTCGACCAGGCTGGAGGCGATCGCATCTGGGTCAGCGCCTTGGCACCCTGTCCCGTGGCCGATCTGCGCTTCGTCATCAGCGGCGACAACCTCTCGAGAGGCGTCGTCACCACCGCGCTGGGCGTTGCGGAGCTCTTGGTCTTGACGGACTCTAGCGCATGATCGTTCGCGGCGAGAGGAGGGGTATAGGATGACGGCCATGGAAGCGCCCGCGCCTGTCCAGGCCTTGCAGGCAGACTGGAACCGCCGCGCCGCCGAGGTACTCCCCGGCGGCGGCATCAGCGGCTATGCGCTGCCGGAAGACCTCCGCTTCGTCTTCCGCCGCGGCGTCGGCTCCCGCTTGCAGAGCGTCGAGGGGCGTTGGTTCGTCGACTATGTCGCCGGAGCCGGGGTCAACATCCTGGGCCATGGCCACCCGGCCGTGGTCGAGGCGGTCAAGCGCCAGGTCGAGACCGGCTACCACATCTTCGGAGCCTTGAGCGACGTCAGCATCCAGCTGGCCGAAAAGCTGGTCGAGGTCATCCCCTGTGCCGAAAAGGTGGTCTTCACCACCACCGGCTCGGAGGCCATGGCCTATGCGATGCGCATCGCCCGCGCGGCGACCGGCAAGGAGGCCATTCTAAAGTTCGAGGGCGCCTATCACGGCAACCACGACTACTCCACCGTCAGCATGTTCCCCAAGGCGGTGGCGAACTACCCCTGGGGCAGCCGCGACAGCGGCGGCGTGCCCGAGGCGGTGGCGCACGGCGTGCTGGTGGCGCCCTACAACGATCTCGACGCGGTCAGCCGCATCGTCGAGGCCCATGCCGACAGCCTGGCCGCCATCGTCGTCGAGCCGCTGCAGCGCGTCATCCTTCCCGAACCGGACTTCCTGCCGGGGCTGCGCCGGCTTTGCGATCGCTTCGGCCTGCTGTTGATCTTCGACGAGATTGTAACCGGCTTTCGCCTGGCCTTGGGCGGCGGGCAGGCCTATTTCGGCGTCACCCCGGACCTCGCGGGCTTCGGCAAGATATTGGGCGGCGGCGGTTCGATAGGCTGTGTCGCCGGCCGCGGCGAGCTGATCGACATCTGCGATCCGCATCGCCGTGGCGGTAGCGACTACGCCTATGTCAACGGAACCCTGCACGGCAACGCGGTCGCGGCGGCCGCCGGCCTGGCGACCATCGCCGAGCTGGAGCAACCCGGCTTCTACGAGGATTTGCACGCCCGCTGCGACCGCACTCAGGCGGCGCTGCAAGAGGTGATCGATCGTCACGGCTTGCGCGCCGTGGTCGCCGGCAAGGCCTCCTTCTGGCAGTTCCTGTTCGTGGAGCGCGCGCCCTCCAGCCATGCGGAGGTCATGGCCGGCGATACCGAGAGCATGATGGCGCTCGATCTGGAGCTCTTGCGGAACGGCATACACGTCTTGCCGGGGATGCGGCGTTTCACCTCCGCCGTCGATACGGAGGCGGACCTGGAGCTCACGGTCGAGGCTCTGGATCGGGCCTGCCGCGCCCTGCGCGATCGTTCACCCCTATAGCCGCCGGGCGCCCGCCGTCGGTCCGGCGTCGGCGATCCCTCACATGGAGACGTGAACGAGAAGGGTTGTCGGGATCTTCGGCCTGAAGAAGGAAGGTGTCCCGCTTCCCCTGACCCCTGGCTCACTTCGCGATGATGGCGTCGAGGGACCCAGCGAAGTCCAGGTCGGTCGGATCGCCGCCATGGGTGATGCGCGCCAGCGGGCCCAGCGCCGCGCCCTTGGCCAGGACCTTGTCGGCGAACCGCTCGGCGTTGGAGCTCGGCCGATAGCCCAGCCAGTCCACATGGGCGTTGTCCACCATGGCTCTATCGTTGTTCGACACGCCGTAGACGCGAATGAAGTGATAGTGATCGGCGTCGATGCAGCGGTCGAACAGATGCACGCCGTCCTCGTGACTGAGCCAGGTCACCAGCATGCGCTCATCCAACGGACGTTCCTCAAAGGACGCGATCCTGAGGCAGGCGACGGAGAGGCCGAACTTGTCGGCATAGAGGCTTGCCAAGCACTCTCCGAAGCCCTTCGAAACGCCGTAGAACCCACTCGGGCGAAGAGGGGTCGCGTCATCGAGCTTGCGCGCGAGCGGGTGGAACCCGACGGCCTGGATCGAACTGGCGAATACGATACGTTTGACGCCCGTGGCGCGGGCGGCCTCGAACACGTTGTAGGTCAAGAGGTAGTTCAGCGGGAAGACTGTCGACCAGTCGGCTTCCAGTGGATAAGCCGCCAAGTGCACGACACTGTCGATCCCTCGCATCGCCTCTTTGACGACCAGGAGATCGGTCGCATCCCCTTGAACGAGCTCCTCTCCATCGGATGCTCGGCCGAGGTTCTTGATGTCGAGCAAATGCAGGGTGCGGTCCGCGCGTCTGAGGCCGGCGCGGAGGACCGACCCAATCCGTCCGGCCGCGCCGGTGATAAGGATGTGTTGCATCGTCGAGCCTCGCTTTTCGGATCGACCGGCAGCCTGCTTGGCGCTAACCGCCATAGCGATGCATCTTGAAGCCGCCGACCTCCAGGTCGACCGCGAAGAGGCCGCCTGCTTCCGGTTGCGTCTCCAGCTCCTGCTCCGACAGGTCTTCGCGCGCGGTTGTGATGTATAGCGTTGAGAGGTCGGCACCGCCGAAGGCACAAGAGGTCACATTGGAGACCGGTAGTGCGATGACGTCGACCACCGACCCGTCCGGTGCGTAGCGTGTCACGCGACCGCCCGCGAAGTGGCCGCTCCACAAGCATCCCTCCACGTCGACCGCGGCCCCGTCCGGGCGTCCCGTCGATTTCGGCACCTCCGCGAAGGTGCGGCGATTGGAGAGTGCCCCTGTCGCAAGGTCATAGTCGAACGCACTGACGATTTGGGTCGGCGTATCCGCGAAGTACATGGTTCCGTTGTCCGGGCTCCATGCAAACCCGTTGCTGGTCTTGATGTCACCCAGGACACGGACGACCGAATGGTCCGGGTCGACGCGATAGACGGAAGCAATCGGCCTACGTAGGGCCGGATCCGATATCTCGTGAATGCTGCCGCACCAGAACCTTCCGGCCGCGTCGCATTTGCCGTCGTTCATCCGGTTCTCGGGGAGATCGCTTTCCAGCGCGACCAATCGTTCCTGCTTTCCGCTATCGGGGTCGAACAAGAGGACTTCATCTTTCGCGGCGGCAATGATCCCAGGACCCTTCTTCCTGAAGGCAAAGGATCCGAACTCGGACGGCGTTTCCCAAGACGACACCTCGCCCGATTGCGGTGAAAATCGGAAGAGCGTCCTCTCCGTGATGTCCAGCCAGTAGAGATGCGCCGACAGGTCATCCCATACCGGTCCCTCGCCGAGTGTGTTCTTCACGTCTGCCACGCATCGCAGGTTCTTCATGCTTCGACTCCTCTCCGACAAACCGAAACCAAGGTCGAAATACGGCTGAGCGCCAGATCGATATCCGAGCGTCCGACATCCGCGTGGGTGACGAAACGCATCCGATTGCCCTTGGGCGGGAGGGCCAGGACGCCTGCTTCTCTCAGCGCGCGGTGGAACTCTGCCGGGGCGCCCAAGGCTTCCGGCAGGAAAGCCATGACGATGTTGGTCTCTACGCCGTCAAGGTCGACCCCGAGGCCCAGCTCGGCCAAACCCTGCGCAAGTCGCCGGGCGTTCTCGTGATCTTCCTGCAAGCGCCCGACGTTCTCCACCAGCGCCATGAGCCCGGCGGCCGCCAGAACGCCGGCTTGCCGCATGCCGCCGCCGACCATCTGCCGCCAATGCCTCGCCTCCTCGACGAAGTCCGCCGAACCGGCGACGATGGCCCCGCCCGGCGCCGCCAAGCCCTTGGAGAGGCAGAAAGAGACGCTGTCGACGGGAGCAGCGATCTCGGATACCGGGACGCCAAGCGCGACGCTTGCGTTGAAGAGGCGCGCACCGTCCATGTGGAACACGATCGCGCGCGCCTTCGCGAATGCAGCCAGATCGTTCAGATGCTCCAAGCCGATGCAGCGTCCCCCATCGCCGTTGTGGGTGTTCTCGACACAGATCAAACCCAACAAGGGGGCCAGAACCGAAGGTCGCGCGTTGCGACCTGGCTGCGGCCAGCGAGCTTGCAGGGCAGGCAGATCGTAGCGGCCGCCGTCTGTTCTCGTCGGATTGCTGGTCAAGCCGCAGACCGAGGCCAGATGCCCCGTCTCGTTGAGGTGCAGATGCGACGTCTCGCTCAGGATCGCACCTTTCCCGGGCGCAACCTGTGCTCTGATCGAAACGAGGTTCCCCATTGTTCCGCTCAGCACGAACAAGGCCGCTTCCTTCCGGAGCAGCTCCGCCGCGTACTCTTCGATCGCGGTGACAGAGGGGTCTTCCCGGTAGAAGTCGTCGCCCACATCGGCAGTGGCCATGCGCCGCCGCATAGCGGCGTTCGGCCGTGTGAGCGTATCGCTTCGCAGATCGATGACGGTCATCGCAAGGGGCTTTCGGTTGCTTTGGCGCTGCAAGAGGCTAGAGTCAGTATCGCGTCCACACCGACGTCCGAGCGATCAATCGTGGCTGCAAGCTGAAATTCTCGCTCGCAATTGAGTGTGTGAATGAAATCTGGACTTACACTGCGATGGGTCGGTTAGGAGGTCTGTCATGGGTGGTAGGCGAGCGGGACTGGATCAGATTGACCGCAAGATCCTGAACGCGCTTCAGAGAAACAGCAGGATCACGAACGTCGACCTCGCGGATCTCGCGGGCACCTCCGCTCCGTCATGCATGCGCCGTGTCAGGCGTCTGCGCGCCGAGGGGTTCATCGAGCGCGAGATCGCGCTGGTCAATCCCGACAAGGCTGGTTCTCATCTTGTCGCGATCACCGAAGTGCGTCTCAGCGTGCACAATCTCCAGGCGCGCGATCGCGCCGTTCAGATGATCAGAGAAATCCCGGAGGTGATACTCTGCTACAATGTCACCGGTGATCGCGATCTGCTCTTCATCGCCCTTCTCGCGGACATGGCCGATTTCGAGGCGACGATCACCGAGCCCTTGACCGCCGTGCCCGAGATCCAATCGATCAACAGCTATTTCGCCATCAAGCGCATCAAGTTCGCACCCATGTGGCACTTCGACGAATCGCCGTAGGAGCGGGCCGTGGCTCTGAATCTCCTTGGCTTCGGGTTTGCAACTGAACCACGGCCGAGAGGAAGGGAACCATCATAGAGCGGAGAAGCGGACGGCATCCTGCGCATCAAGGATGATCCGCGACCTCCCCAGTATTGTAGACCGCTTGACGCGTCCGCGCCTGGCCGCCGTCAAGAAGCGAGCGAACGGCATTGCCAGTTCAGACATACTGATCGGCCAAAATGATAGACAATGCACATGGAAGAGCTGCTTTGCCGCTCAGAATTTCACTTTGCGGGCCTTTTTGAAATTCAAGCGCAACCGGCCTGATCTAGCCTGACGGCCTGAAAAAAATGGGAGGTTGCAAAGTGAACAAGATGACCAGGACCGTCGCGCTGGCCGGACTCTTCTCCGTGACGGCGTTGTCCTCGATAGCCGCGCAGGAAGTCGCTTGGGACCTTCCGGTCCAGTGGCCCGACGGCAACTTCATGACGGAGATCGTAAAGACCTACGCGGACGCGGTCGAGGAGGCGAGCGACGGCGAAATCCTGCTGACGGTTCACTCCGGCGGTGCGCTGGGCGTGGCCGGAGCGGATATGATGGGCGCCATCCGGGACGGTGTGTTCAAGATCGGCGAGTACAGCCTACCTCAAGCCATCGGCGAAGAACCGCTCTTCGGCCTGGATCGCCTACCCGGTCTCTTCGAGAGCTATGCGGCCTTTGCGGCATTCTACAGCGTCGCCAGGCCGGTCTACGACCGGAAGCTGGCCGAGAACAATCAGGTCATGCTGTTCTCCGTTCCCTGGCCGCAAAGCCACATCCACGTCAACAGCAATCTCTCCTCGCTGGCCGACCTGGAGGGAAAGAAGATCAGGACCTACGATCCCTTCGGCACCCAGTTCTACCAGAAGCTCGGCGCGAGCCCGGTCCAGATGCCCTGGGCGGAAGTCATTCCGGCACTGGCATCCGGACTCTTGGACGGCGTTCACACCTCGGCGTCGTCCGGCGTGGACGGCAAGTTCTGGGAGTTTCTGGCCACGACGGAACTCCTGTCGGCGCAGACCTCCACCTCGGGCGTGTTCGTCAACCAAGACGCCCTGGACTCGCTTAGTCCCGAGCACCGCCGGGTGATCGTCGATGTCGCCAGGCAGATGGAAGTGGATTTCTGGCTGCGCTCCCAGGCGGACGAAGCGGAGCGGATTGAGATGCTGAAGGCCGGCGGCATGGCCGTCGAAGAGGCGCCCGCGGATGTTCGCGCCGCGGCATTGGCGGCGGCGCAAGAGATTGCCGCCGAGTTCGCCGCCGACGTTCCGGAGGCCAAGGCGGTCATCGACCGCTACTACGACCTTCGCGGGCTCTCGGTCAACTAGACGTCCCACCGGCAAGCCTTTCTCCCGATGTCGGCCCCCGCCCTCGCCACCGAAGCCAGGCTGCCTGTCTGGCTTCGGTGCCTTTCTTGGATCGACAACGCACTTCGACGCTTCCTCACGGGCGTCGCCCAGTTGTTGGTCGTGGCTATCTTCGTTTTGATGTTCGGCGAAGTGTCATCCCGCTACCTTCTGGGTGTCTCTCTTCTCGTCACGTGGGAGTTCAGTGCGTACTTCCTGGGCTGGCTGGTGTTCCTGGGCGCCGCCGATACCGCGGCGCGCTCCAAGCACGTGCGCGTATCCTTGCTGGTGGAGCACTGCGGCCGTCGAACGGCGCAAGCGATCGAGATAGTCGGACACGTCATTGCCCTGCTCGCGGCCGCGGTCGTGGCTTGGGCTTTGACGAGCTTCGCATTGGATGCCTTTCACAGAGGCTCCGTGACGCAGACAATTTCGAAGGTCCCGATCTTTGCAATCTACGGGGTAAGCGCCGTCGGCGCTATTGCCGTAACCGTCACCGTTCTCCTGCGCGTCACTATGCTTTGCCTTGGTCTGGGCCTGCCGGCGGAAAGGGAGGAAACAGAGATCGAGGATAGTCAAGAATGTCTCTAGCCGCCATCTCGCTTGCAGCGATCCTGCTTGTGTCCCTAGCCGCCGGTGCGTGGATCTGGGCAAGCCTGGTGTTCACCGGCTTCGCGTCCTTGAGCCTCTTCCGCGACATACCCGTGGAGAAGCTGCTTGCGCCGAACATCATCGACACGGCCACCTCGGAGGCCTTGCTCGTCCTACCGCTCTTCGTCCTGATGGCCGAGATCCTCTTCAGGAGCAAACTCTCGACGCTGCTGTTCCAGGGACTTGCACCGATCTCCAGCCGCCTGCCCGGACAGTTGCTGCATGCCAACGTCTTTGGCTGCACGCTGTTCGCGGCGACCTGCGGCTCATCGGCCGCAACAACGCTGACCGTCGGTCGGGTGACCTACGATGAACTGGTCGCGCGCGGCTACGCGCCCAAGATGGTCATGGGCACCTTGGCCGGTCCGGGCACCTTGGGCCTACTCATCCCGCCGTCCACCATTCTGATCGTCTATGGCGTACTGTCGGAGACGTCGATCCTGAAGCTCTTTCTATCCGGCTTCATTCCCGGGATTCTGCTTGCGCTCAGCTTTTCCCTCTACGTCATGGTTCGAAGCAAGATTGACAGGTCCCTCGTGCCGGACGACGCGCAGCGCTTCGAGCTCGGCCATACCTTGCGGGAACTGCTGAAGGTAACCCCCGTCCTCGGACTGATCGGCCTGATCATGGGCGCGATGTACTTCGGTATTGCCAGCCCGACGGAAACAGCGACGTTCGGGGTCGTTGGCGCCTGCCTGATCAGCCTTGGCCAAGGCACCTTGACGCTGAGCGCCATGCGCGCGGCATTGACCGGGACCGTCCATACGACGAGCATGCTCGGACTGATCATCGCGGCGGCGGTCTTCTTGAGCACGGCGATGGGGTTTCTCGGCATACCGCAGGCGGTCGCGAGGTTGCTCGAACCCTTCATTCAGTCCCCCTACCTGCTGATTGCGCTGCTCTTGGTCTTCTACGTCATCTTGGGCTGCTTCCTTGAAGGCGTTTCCATCATCGTGATGACCTTGCCGATCGTTCTGCCGCTGGTCACGCAAGCCGGCTTCGATCCGCTGTGGTTCGGCATCTTTCTTGTGCTGGTGGTCGAGATGGCCCAGATCACGCCGCCCCTGGGGTTCAATATTTTCGTGCTGCAAGGCCTAACCAACCAGCCTTTGTCAAAGATAATCGCGTCAATAGTTCCCTTCTTTCTGATCCTCGTTGGATTTGTCGTGCTGATTACCATTTTTCCCGCCATCGCGATGCTCGGCAAGTGAGCCAAGTGGGGAGGCAGCAAAGATGAGCGCATCGCGGGTTTGGCTGGACATCGATCCGGAAGCCGAAGGAAAGCAGGCGGGACACGCCTTCGTGCCGCATTCGTCGGATGCATCCGCCTATGGCGCGCTTCCGATACCCTTCGGCTCGATAGGGTGTGGAAAGGGACCGACCGTGCTGCTCATGGGCGGCGTGCACGGCGACGAACCGGAAGCGCAGATCGCCATCAAGGAGCTGTTTCATGAGATAGAGCCGGAGGATCTGTCGGGGAGGATCCTGTTCTGCCCGAGCACGAACCTTCCGGCTTGTCTCGCCGGGCGTCGCCTTTCGCCGATCGACGACCTCAATCTGAACCGCGTCTTTCCGGGAGACCCCAAGGGGAGTCCGACCCTACAGATCGCCTACTTCATCGAGAGCGTGCTGGCGCCGATGGCGGACGTTTGGTTCGACCTGCATTCCGGCGGCGCGTCGTTGCGCTACCTTCCCATGGTTGCGCGACATGCATTCAAGGACGAGGCGTCGAACGACCAAGCAGATGACTTGATTGCCGCCTTCGGGGCCGAGCACGCCTTGATCTGGTCCTTCTTCGATGAGCCCAGCATGGCGAAGGGATGCGCCGAAAGGCACGGGGTTACCTACATCGGCAGCGAATTCGGCGGCGGGGCAACAGCGAACCGATCCTATATCGAGCTCTGCAAGGCCGGACTGAGACGATCTTTCGCGAGACTGGGCCTCTGCCGGCCGGAGCCCGGACCTTTAGGCCAAGTGCGTGCGCCGGCGCGCTACGAGGTGCGGGGGCGCGACGACTACGTCCTTGCGGACCAGGTTGGCTTGTTCTCTCCCTTGGTGCGCCTGGGTCAGTCCGTCGAGAAAGGGCAATGCCTGGGCCGGATCCAGAGCGCCTCCAGACTTGGAGGTCCGTCAAGCGCGTACCTTTCGAAGGTCTCGGGCACGGTAGTCTGCGCCCGCCATCTGGCGGTGGCTCATCCAGGTGACGTCCTGTTCCAAGTCGCGCACAGACTGTAGACCGCCGGCGGCCCGACGGGATGCCGGCGCGTTGCTTTCGACCCGAAGACGGGCCGGCTGACGCCGCCTTTCAAGATTTGACTGGCGCAACGGAGCGTCCGGCCAGATAGTCGGGCCAGGTCGATAGGGGGTCCGAGCGGACTGCCGACGGCCTCTCTACAGCGTCCGGCACGAGGGCTCCATGGAGACGCACCGCTACTTCTACATCGTCGTCCTAGCGGTCTTCGTCATCGCCGGTCGCAAATTCCTGGATGCCTGGCGCGACGACTCGCCGAAGGCCCCCAGACATCGCATCCTCTTCGGCGCCCTGTGCTTGGCCTGCTTTCTGGTGGTGAGCTTCTTCGAACTGCAGTTTTAGAGCGCGCGCCGGCGCCGACTGGCTAAGCGGCGCCTCACCGGGCCGGTCTGTCGCAGTCTTCCCGCGCCGGGTCGTTCAAGTCCCGCCCGCAGACGCCGCAGCGCTCTGTCCCCGGGATCGCGCTGAGCCCGCCGCAGCTGCCGCTCAGGCGGCGGTTGGAGAGGATGACGCCGACCGCCATGCCGGCGACGGCGAGCAGCAGGACGATGAAGGCCAGAACCACGGTCTGTGAGAACATCTGCTTCGGTCCTCGTCTTTCCTCTCGCCGCGCGCGCTCAGCCGCCGAAGTCGTCGAGCATGATATCTTCGCGCTCGACGCCCAGTTCAAGCAGCATGTTGATCACCGAGACGTTCATGATGGGCGGCCCGCACATGTAGTACTCGCAGTCCTCGGGCGCCGGGTGGTGCTTCAGGTACTCCTCGAAGAGGACGTTGTGGATGAAGCCGGTGTAGCCCTCCCACTGGTCCTCCGGCAGGGCGTCCGACAGCGCGACGTGCCACTTGAAGTTCTCGTTCTCCTTCTGCAGGCCGTCGAAGTCCTCGACGTAGAACATCTCGCGGCGGCTGCGCGCGCCGTACCAGAAGGTGATCTTGCGATTGGAATGGATCCGCTTCAGCTGATCGAAGATGTGCGAGCGCATCGGGGCCATGCCGGCGCCGCCGCCGACGAAGACCATCTCCTTCTCCGTGTCGCGCGCGAAGAACTCGCCGAAGGGGCCGGAGATCGTGACCTCGTCGCCCGGCTTCAGGTTGAAGATGTAGGACGACATGATCCCGGGCGGCACCTTGTTGGGATCGGCGTGGGGCGGCGGCGTGGCGATCCGCACGTTCAACATGATGATCCCCTTCTCCTCCGGGTAGTTCGCCATGGAGTAGGCGCGCACGACGTGTTCCTTGTTGTCGACGTGCAGATCCCAGAGCTTCAGGCGGTCCCAGTCCTCGCGGTACTCCTCGCCGATGTCGAACTCCTTGAAGCCCAGCTGGTAGGGCGGGCACTCGATCTGGATGTAGCCGCCGGCGCGGAAATCCACGTTCTCGCCTTCGGGCGTCTCTAGGACCAGGCACTTGATGAAGGTCGCCACGTTGTCGTTGGAGCGCACCCGACAGCGCCACTTCTTGACCCCGAAGACCTCGTCCGGGATCTGTATCTTCATCGGCTGCTTGACGGCGACCTGGCAGGACAGCCTGTCGCCGTCGCGGGCTTCGCGCTTGGTGATGTGCGAAAGCTCCGTCGGCAGGATGGTGCCGCCCCCTTCGAAGACCTTGACCCGGCATTGCGCGCAGGTGCCGCCGCCGCCGCAGGCCGAGGCCACGAAGAGGTTCTCGCCGGCGAGCGCGGCCAGGAGCTTGCCGCCGGCCGGCGCCTTGATGGTCCGCTCGTCGTTGATCAGGATGTCGACGGCGCCGCTGGCGACCAGCTTGGAGCGGGCGAAGAGGATGAGGCCGACGAGAGCCAGGATGATCGCGGTAAAGAGGGTCACGCCGAAGACGAAATCAAGCATCTGTGCGGACCCTTAGAGCTGGACGCCGGAGAAGGACATGAAGGCCAGCGACATCAGCCCTGCCGTCATGAAGGTGATCCCGAGGCCGCGCAACCCAGGCGGCACGTCGCTGTACTTAAGCTTCTCGCGCAGGCCGGCAAGGGCGACGATGGCGAGCGCCCAGCCGAGGCCCGAGCCGAAGCCGTAGACGACGCTTTCGCCGAAGTCGTAGTCGCGCTCCACCATGAAGAGCGTGCCGCCCAAGATGGCGCAGTTCACGGTGATGAGCGGCAGGAAGATGCCCAGCGCGTGGTAGAGCGCCGGGAAGAAGCGGTCGAGGATCATCTCCAGCATCTGCACCATGGCGGCGATCACGCCGATGTAGCTGATCAGGCCGAGGAAGGTGAGATCGGTGCCCTCGATCCCCAACCAGCTGAGCGCGCCCGGCTTGAGGAAGAGCGTCAGGATCAGGTTGTTCGCCGGCACCGTGATCGATTGCACGACGACCACGGCGACGCCGAGCCCGAAGGCGGTCTCGATCTTCTTCGAGACCGCCAGGAAGGTGCACATGCCGAGGAAGAAGGAGAGCGCCAGGTTCTCGACGAAGATGACCTTCACGAAGAGGCTGAGATAGGCCTCCATCACCCGTGTTCCTGAACCTGTGCGTTCATGATCTTGTAGTCCAGCCGCTCTCGCTGGCGCGATTTCACCGTACGCAGGATCCAGATGAAGCCGCCGATGATGAAGAAGGCACTGGGCGGCAACAGCAGCAGGCCGTTGGGCTGGTACCAGCCGCCGTTGGCCACCAGCGGCAGGACCTCGATGCCGAAGAGCGAGCCGGCCCCGAAGAACTCGCGGATGGTGGCGACCATCATCAAGATCATGCTGTAGCCCAGGCCGTTGCCGACGCCGTCGAGGAAGCTCATCATGGGCGGGTTCTGCATCGCGTAGGCCTCGGCGCGGCCCATGACGATGCAGTTGGTGATGATCAGACCGACGAAGACGGAGAGGGTTTTGGAGGCCTCGTAGGCATAGGCCTTCAGGATCTGGTCGACCACGATCACCAGCGAGGCGATGATCACCATCTGCACGATGATGCGGATGCTCCCCGGGATCTGGTGGCGGATCAGGCTGATCGAGAGATTGGAGAAGGCGACGACGCTGGTCAGCGCGATGCACATGATCAGCGACACCTTCATCGACGAGGTGACCGCCAGCGCCGAGCAGATGCCGAGCGTCTGTAGGACGACCGGATTGTTCTCGAGCAGAGGTTCGGTTACCAGCCTCCGGGTATTAGCCATCTTCCGCCAGCCTTTCCTCGAGATGCTTCAGGAAGGGACCGAAGCCGTCCTGTCCCGCCCAATAGCGGACCAAGTTACTCACACCGCGAGAGGTGAGCGTGGCGCCGGCCAGGCCATCGACCTGATAGACGCCGTCGGGACCCGTCGACGCGGCGCCCTTCGCCACCTCCACGCGCAAGTCGCCCTCGGGATCGTAGAGCAGCTTGCCCTGCCAGAGGCGGCGCCATCTGGTGTTGTCCACCTCGCCGCCCAGCCCCGGGGTCTCCGCGTGCTCGTAGAACTGCAGCCCCACCACCTCCCGGCCGTCCGGCTTGACCGCCAGATAGCCGTAGAGCGTCGACCAGAGGCCATAGCCGTGCACCGGCAGGATGACCGAGCTTACCTGGCCCGCGTCGTCCTTCACCAGGTAGACCGTGGCGTAATGCGCCTTGCGGCCGATGCCGGCCAGGTCCTCGTCCTTCGTCAAGGCCTCGCTTTGCGCCGGGTCCCGCGCCGCCGCGCGCTGGTCGTAGGTCGCCGGATCGACCGCGTCGGTGAACTCGCCGTTGCGCAGATCGACGATCCGCGGCTCAATCTGCTTGAAGAGCTCGTTGATGTCGGCTCCCGGCCGCATCAGGCCGGCCACCTGCAGGATGTTGCGCTGGATCTCCAGCTTCTTGTTGGCCTCTTGCCGGGGCTTCAGTCCGATGGCCGCGGCCGAGACGATGATGGAACAGAGCAGGCAGAGGACGACGGCCACGCCGACGATCTTCGCCGGGCGATCGTTCGGCATGGCCAGCACCCGCCGCCAGGGCGACAGGGGGCGATCGCTCGCTTCGGGCCGCTCAGCCACTGCGCTTCCTCCGTCGTTTCACATTGGCCTTGACGACCAGATAGTCGATCACCGGCGCAAAGACGTTGCCGAAGAGGATCGCCAGCATCATGCCCTCGGGAAAGGCCGGGTTGACCACGCGGATCAAGACGCACATCGCCCCGATCAGCGCGGCATAGAACCAGCGCCCCATGTTGGTGTGCGCCGCCGAGACCGGCTCGGTCACCATGTAGACCAGACCGAAGGCATAGCCGCCCAGCACCAGGTGCCAGTACCACGGCAGCCCGAACATGGGGTTGGTGTCGCTGCCGATCATGTTGAAGATCAGGCTCATGACGATGGTGCCGATCACGCAGCCGGCGATCAGCCGCCAGTTGGCGATGCGGGTATAGACCAGGAAGATCCCGCCGAGGAGGCAGGCCAGCGCGGAGGTCTCGCCCATCGAGCCCTGCATGAAGCCGAAGAAGGCGTCCCACCAGCCGAGCCCGATGCTCGGCAGGGTCTCGTAGCCCTGCGTGGCCGCGACGCTGAGCGAAGTCGCCCCGCTGTAGCCGTCGACCGGCACCCAGACGGCATCGCCCGACATCTGGGCCGGGTAGGCGAAGTAGAGGAAGGCGCGGCCGACCAAGGCAGGGTTCAGGACGTTCTTCCCGGTGCCGCCGAAGATCTCCTTGCCGATCACCACGCCGAAGATGATGCCAAGCGCGACCTGCCAGAGCGGCGTCGTCGCCGGCAGGATGAGGACATAGAGGATCGAGGTGACGAAGAAGCCCTCGTTCACCTCGTGCCCGCGTATGACGGCGAAGGCGACCTCGCACAGCCCGCCGGCCGCCAGGGTCACGACGTAGATCGGAAAGAAGTAGAGAAAGCCGTGGATGAAACAGGCCAGAAGATTGCCCGGATCGTAGCCGATGCCGAAGCTGTCGAGGATCCAGCCGCGCCAGCCGCCGATGCTCTCCTGGCCCAGCTCGGCCATCGCCGAATTGGCCTGAAAGCCGACATTCCACAGGCCGAAGAGCACGCAGGGGATCGTCGCCAGAACGACGTAGGTCATGGTCCGCTTCAGGTCGAGGCTGACGCGGGCATGGGGGGCGAACTTGGTGACGGTCCTCGGCGTGTAGAGGAGCGTGTCCACCATCTCGTAGACGGCGTAGTACTTCTCGTAGCGCCCGCCCTTCAGGAAGTGCGGTTCGATCGAGTCGAGCCAGCTGCGCACGCTCATGGGGTCAGCCCTCCGCCTCGATCTTCGTTAGGTTGGCGCGCAGGGCCATACCATACTCGTACTTGCTGAGGCAGACGTAGGTGCAGAGCGCGAGATCCTCCTCGTCGAGCTCCAGGCAACCGAGCGACTGGGCGTCCTCGGTGTCCGTTATCAGCAGCGCGCGCAGCAACTGGGTCGGAAGTATGTCGAGGGGCATCACGTCCTCGTAGAGGCCGACGGGCACCATGGCGCGCGGGCTGCCGTTCAAGTTGGTGTCGAAGGGGAAGATCTTGCTCCGCCGGAAGAGGCTGGAGAAATGCACGTTGGCGGTGGCGAACTTGCGCATGCTGGGGACCAGCCAGCCGAAGAGCTCGCGCCGCCCGCCCTCCGGCAAGAGAGAGATCTGATGATGGAAGCGGCCGAGGAAGGCGAAGGGTCCGCTGGCGATGCGGCCGGTCAAGATGTTCCCGGAGATGACGCGGACCTTCGCGTCCTCGACCTCGCCGACCAGCAGATCGCTGATGGACGCGCCGAGCCTGGTGCGCAACAGCCTGGGTCTGCGGGCCGAGGGGCCCGCCAGCGCGACGATGCGCTCGGTCGGCAGGCGGCCGGTTCGAAACAAGCGGCCGACGGCGATGGCATCTTGATAGTTAAGGTGCCAGACGGTCTTCGCCTCGTGCACGGGATCGAGAAAGTGGATGTGCGTGCCGACAAGCCCGGCCGGGTGCGGGCCTTCGAAGGTGGCGAGGCCGACGTTCGGGGCGGACACCGCCGGGATCTGCGCTCCGGGGAAGGCGCAGACATAGACGCGGCCCTCCGTCAGCTTGGCGATCAGGCGCACGCCGTTGGCGAAGTCCTCGGGTGCGTCGCGGAGCACGACCGCCGCGTCGGGCGCCAGCGGACCCGAATCCATCGTCGTGACGAAGATCGCCGCCGGCATGGAATGGGGATCGGGCACCTTGGAATAGGGCCGTGTCCGCAGCGCTGGCCAGAGACCTGATTGCAAGAGGTTCTCGATGACCTGATCGCGGGTGAGATCGGCGATCACCTCAGGGTCGTGCTGGGCGAAGGTGAGCGGGTCGCTCTCTTCGTCGATATCGATGATGACGGACTCCAAGATCCGCCGCTGTCCCCGATTGATCGCCCGCAAGACTCCGCCGGCCGGTGCGGTGTAGACCACGCCCTCGAAGCGCCGATCGGTGAAGAGGGGCTGCCCCAGGCGTACCTGGTCGCCCTCGCCCACCAGCATCTTCGGCTTGAGGTCCAGATGGTCGACGCCGATCACCGCACAGGTGCGGACCGCGGGCGCGTCTTCGATCTCCTGCTTCGGCGCACCGGAGATCGGCAGATCCAGCCCCCGCTTGATCTTGAAGCTCAGTCTCCCGTTGCCGCTCGTGACCGGACCGCTTGTCTCGGCTGCCCCCATGCTTCTGCGCCCAATTGTCTGTCGTTGTTGTTCTAGGTACCCTCGACCTCGGTAGCGGCAAAGCGTCGCTCGACGGGGGTCAGGCCGCTGGCGCCGGCAAACCGGCCGCGCCAGACCGCAAGCGTCACCCGACGATGGTCTGCTTCATCTTCAGGTTCTCATACTCGATCTCCAGCAGGCGATGACCCATGACGTCGCGCATGGAGAGGAAGCCTGCGATCTTGCCGGCATCGATGACGGGCATGTGGCGGAAGCCGCCGTCGGCCATCTGCTTGGCGACGAACTCGATCTTGTCGCTCGGGGTGCAGGTCACCGGATCGGCCGTCATGATGTCCTCGACCAGGCCGTCGAAACAGTCCGCCCCCTTGGCGTTGGCCACATGGATGACATCGCGCTCCGAGACGACGCCGACCGGCTCGTTGGCGCTGTCGACGACCACGAGCGCGCCGACGCGCAGTCGGGTCAACTCGGCGATCAACTCCCTGATCTTGGTGTGACGCGTGACGCTGTGCACCTCGTCACCCTTGTGCGTGAGGATCGCCGAAACCGTCATGCCGGGCTGGCTCAGGCCCAGATCGATCTCCACGCTCTGCGAATGGGTGCGCTCCGTTTTTTCGTCGGCCTCGAGCGGGCCCTGATAGGAAATCGGCGACACGGCTATCCTCCTGATCTGCAGCCTCGCGGTTGCCGGTTGAGCCCAACCGGTATTTTCCTTTCGATCAGCCTAGCCTACTATGGACCAGGGCAGGGGGGATCGCAATCTTCGGCGGTCGGCCCGGCCCAGGGGCGACGCCCTGTCGGATGGCGTCACGTGAGCGTCTAGGGCCGCCGGGCGACTGGCTGGTCGAGCGGGCGCGAAGGCTGGCGAGAAGCGCGTTGTCCGGGCACCGGAACGCAAGGGAACGAATGAGGGCAAAGGGTATGCGGCGCAGGCTTTCCAGACGGACGTTCATGGGCCAAGCCAGGAACGTGGCGCTTACGGCACCGTTCATCACGCTTCTCGGCTGCAGCGACGAGGAGGCGGACGGCCTGCTGTCCTTCGGCGGCGAGACCATGGGAACCACCTACAGCGTCAAGCTTGCGCAGGCACCCTCGCGTGTCGTCCTCTCGGCTCTGCACGAAGATGTCACGGCCACCTTGGAATCCGTCAACCGGCAGATGTCGACGTACCGGCCGGACTCGGAGCTGTCCGGCTTCAATGCGGCGGAGGCGGGCATCTGGGTGCCGGTTTCGGCTGACACGCTGACCGTGGTCGAAACGGGATTGCGGATCGGCCGGCTGACGGCGGGGGCCTTCGATCCGACCATCGCTCCGATGGTCGATCTCTGGGGTTTCGGACCCGGCAATAGGCTGCAGAACGTGCCGTCGTCCGACAAGATCGCGGCGGCCCGCCGGAGCGTCGGTCATGGCCTGGTCGAAACCCGGGAGGGGCCGCCGGCGCTGACCAAGCGCCTCTCCGATGTCGGCCTCGATCTCTCCGGCGTCGCCAAGGGCTTCGGCGTGGACAAGGTGGCCGAGCTGCTTCAGGCCAAGGGTGTCGAAAACTACCTGGTCGAGATCGGCGGCGAACTGCGCGGGCGCGGCAGCGGCCCAGGCGGTCGGCCCTGGCGGATCGGCATCGAGAAGCCGACCGCCCTTCCGGGCGACATTCAACGCATCATCGATCTGAAGGACGCGGCACTCGCCACCTCCGGCGACTATCGTCTCTTCTTCGAGCAGGCGGGGCGCCGCTATGCGCACATTATCGATCCCAGCACCGGACAGCCGGTGACCCACGGACTGGCTTCGGTGACCGTCGTCGCGGCGACGACCATGGAGGCCGATGCCTTGTCGACCTCGCTTCTGGTCTTGGGACCGGAGGCCGGCATGCGCTTCGCCACCGAGCAGGGTGTGGCGGCTTACTTCATCGTCGGCCGGGGGGAGAGCGCCGCCGCCACGGCCTCGCCGGCATTCCGGCAGACCTTCGGCGCCTAGCAAGCGCGAGGGCGTGCCGGACCCCACAGGGCTCTATTCCTCTCAGCCGTCAAGCAGGTGGGATTGCTGTCCGCTTGGCTACGCCGACGGTCTCACTCAGGAGCGGAGAGCGACGAAGAGCGGTCGAGTTCCTTCTCGACCGCCTCCGCCTCCTTCTTCCTGCGCATCGCGTTCTCTATCAGGAGGTCCATGAAGCATCGCACGGCGGCCAACTGGCGGCGCCCTGGAGGCAAGACCGCGAACAGCTCGAGGTAAGGTCCCTGCCATGCCGACAGGACGCGCTTGATCTTGCCCGCGTGCTCGAGATGGGCCGCGTAGAACAATGGCAGCAGGGTCAAGCCGCGGCCCGCGGCGACGAGGTCCAGCGCTATGGAGGGATCCCCGACCGACGCGACCGGCGGGCTGTCGAGCACAAGCTCGTCCGTTTCGTTCTGCAACACCCAGGCCTCGCGCCAGGACTGTGGCGCATCCCGGGCCGAAATGACGATTCGTCCCTGCTCGACGGCTGCCTTGGGGTCTTCCAATTCGGTGCCCGGCGAGGCGTAGAGACCCGTGGGACCCGACATGACCCGGCGCGCGATCAAGGACTGATTGGTCGGCCACCCCACCTGGATCGACAGGTCGATCCCCTCGGCCTGAGGATCGGGAGCCTCTCCGGTGACCTCGAGCTGCACGTCCACGGCCGGGTAGGTGGCGATGAAGCGGGAGAGCGGGTCCGAGAGCAGGAAACGCGATGAGGTCGCGCTGGCGGCGATCACGAGCCTGCCTGCCGGTTCGTTGCTGGCGCCGCGTATCACGTCACTCGCCCGGGCGACCGCATCCTCGGCGCGCTTGCCGTAGGTGCTCAACTCCTCGCCCAGGGGTGTCGGCTTCAGCCCCTTGGCCCCCCGGTCGAACAGCGCCGCCCCCGCCGCCGTCTCCAGGCGCGCCAGGGATCGAGACAGGGTCGACTTGGGAACGGAGAAGCGACGTTCGGCGGCGCTGAGACTGCCGGCGGCATAGATCAGCGCGAACAGCCTGAGGTCCTCGGCGTCATAACTCGTTTCGGGCATCCCGGCCATCCCGCCTTCGCTCTGCTCGACGTCTGGCCGGTCTTGTAGCAGGCCCGGAACGCAAAGGCGTCCCGAAAACGGAACGATGCCTTCCCGATCGTGCGCTCCAAACGCATCCCACCGCTCCGTATCTTCGCCGTGACGGCACAACAGGGAGACAGGCGATGCGAAAGACCACCGGCGGCGGGGTTACGCGGAGCGGAGAGGATCTCTCTCATGGCCGCTGGACCATTGCCGGTCAGGACTGCCGGATGATGGCCCTCGAGGACTCCAGCTTCGCTTTCGAAGTCGTGGTCGAGCCTGGGCAAGCGGTCCCGACGCACCTGCACCCCAAGCAAGATGCCTTCATGCTGGTCCAGTTCGGTCGGCTTGCCGTGACCCTGGACGGTGAAGAGATCGATGCGGGACCGGGCGATCTCGTGAGGCTTCCCCGCGGCCTGCCGCATCGCCACGAGAACCGCTCTTCCGGGACGGCCAAGGCACTGTTCTGGGTCTCGCCGGCGCTGCGTCTTGCCGACCTCTTCACCGCCATAGAAGGCCTCTCCGATCCGCGGGAGATACTGCGCGTCTCTCACGCCTATGGCGTCGAGTTCACCTCCCCCGACGACATGCCGCCTTCGTCACGAACGCCAGCGAAGAAGGATCGGCGCGAGGCCTGATCGAACGACTGACGCCCGTCAGCGAACAGCAACCCACCCACGACTCTCACGACAGTCAGGAGACAAGACCATGGAACTTCTCATGGAAATCGCGTTCGGCCTTTCGCTGGCACTGATGCTCTACATCAGCTGGCGGATGTTCCGAGATCTGGCCGATGTCAGCCAGTGGATCGTGCGCACCTCGCGGAAGAGCACGATGTGGACCTTCTACAATCGGCGATCGCTCGCCGTTGCTTTCTTTGCGGTGTTCGCGGTGGCCGCGGCGACCTTCTGGTTGGGTGGTGCGGGGCATCCGATCGTGTTCTTCGCCGGCTCCGGCATCGCACTCTTCGGCTTCGGCTTCGGCTACGTCAATCCGCGCTTCATGATGCGCTCGCAGCATCACAACCCGCGCTACTACTCGATCGAGCGGGCTAAGGAGTACCTCGGCGAGGACACCAGCCTGATCGTCGTCGAGACCAAGGCGGGCGCCCGGGGCCATCCCGACCGCCATGTGCTGCGTCCCCATGTGGTCGGCCTGACCGAGGAGATCGAGGACGAGAACATGGTCCTGACCTATTGCGGGCTCAGCAATCTCGGTGTGGCCTATGTGCCGGAGATCGACGGCAAGAAGCTCGATCTCCAGGTCATGACGCAGCTGGAGAACAACCTGGTGATGTGGGACCAGAACTCCGGCGAGCCGATCCAGCAGCTCTGGGGGCGGCTGGAGAGTGCGGGGCCGAAGGGGCCGACCATGCCGGAGCGCCCGAGCTACCGGATGCCGCTCTGGGCCTTCGAGAAGGTCTTCCCGGACGGAAAGGTCTTCTTGAACCCCATCGTCCGGGTCGCGAAGAACCCGATCCTGGGCATCTACGACCGGATCGTGCACAAGGCCTTTGTCGGCGGTGTCACGGAACAGGCCGAGAAAGACGAACCGACCTTCCCGACGATCAAGCGCTTCGACGATCGCTTGCCGAACAAGGAGAAGGTCTATGCCGCCAACGTCGGCGACGACTATGTGGCCTGGACCGAGGCCTACATCCGAGACCATGGCGATGTGATGAACGTCAGGTTGGGCGATCGCGCCGTCGTGGTGGCCTATCACGAGGACCTGGACAGCGTCGGCATCTATGTGAATGACAGCGGCAAGCCCGTCCATTCCATCGCCTTCGGCGGACGCAGCGATCAAGGCGACCTGCCACGCCTGGAGACCATGAAGGCGGCCGTCTACTGGGTCGTCTGGCAGAACTTCTTCCCGCAAACGGAAGTAAACAGACCCCCTATCGCAGCGTAACCGGGCGTCTCCACGCCATCAGGGCCGGTGCGGATTCCGCGCCGGCCGCCTTGCCGTTCCGAGCAGGTTGGCAGGCAAGCCGGCGCGGTCATCGCGTCCCGAAAATGGAACGGACGATGCCGGATCGGCGGCTTCCGCCGCCTGCCGCTCGCGAATAGATAGGCCGCATTACAGGACGCAGGAGATGGGCCATGCCAACAAGTCTCACCAATGCAATCCGTCCGGCCGAGAGCCCCGCGCTCGCGGGGAAGGGACGGCGTCGGGGCCTCGGGGGCAGTTGTACCCTCTTCCTCGCGGTGCTCTTGACCGGCGGCCTGGTCGCGGGGAGCTACGCGCAAGGCACCGGTGTCGCCAGAACTCCGTCGGGCGACCTGGCGCCCATTCCCGCCGTCCGCCTGTTGCAAGTCGATGCGGAGCGTCCCTGGCGGACGCGCAGCTTCTTCGGTCGCGTATCGGCCCGCGAAACGGTGAACCTCTCCTTCGAGGTTGGGGGGCGCTTGATCGACTTCTCGCTGCGCGAAGGAAGCCGCTTGGCGCAAGGCGATGTTGTCGCCCGACTGGAAGCGGACAGCTTCGAGCGTGCCGTGCGGCGCGCCGACCTCGATCTGAAGCAAGCCCTGCGTGAATTGAGCCGTGCCGAGAAGCTGGCCCGAACCGGCGCCGGCTCGGCCGTCCGCGCCGAGGATGCGGCGACCGCGGCCGATCTGGCGCAAGTGACCTTGGCCGATGCGCAGGAGGCGCTGCAGGATTCGGTGCTCATCGCGCCCTTCAACGCGGTGGTCTCGAAACGGCTGGGTAAGGAGTTCTCCAACGTCACACCGGGTCAGCCCATCGTCAGCCTGCATGACATGTCCGAGGTCCGAGTCGAGATCGACGTTCCGGAACGTGTCTTTCAGAGCGTAACCGACCCGAGCCGCATCACCTTCGAAGGCGAGCTGCCCAACGGAGAGAGGATCGATCTGTTCCTAGTGGAGTTCGAGGCGGAGACCGGTGCCTTCGGTCAGAGCTTTCGAGCGGCACTGGTTATCTCGCCCGAAGACGCCGTCGGTTTGTACCCGGGGGCCTCGATGACCGTCCATGCGCACCTCCCCATCGAGGATGCGGGCATGGCCTTGCCGGCGAGTGCCATCCTCTCCTCTTCGAACCGCGCCTTCGAGGTCATGGTCTTCATCCCGACAAGCGCCGACCTGGGCGTGGTGGAGCGCCGCCGCATAGAGCTGAAGGCGCCGGGCGGCACCTCCTTCCGCGCGCTGGGCTTGAAAGAAGGTGAAGAGATCGTCGCCGCCGGCGCGCACCTGCTGACCGACGGACAAACGGTGCGCCGCTACGACGGCCTGGTGGTGGAAGAGAAATGAGACAGATCGCACGCTTCTCGATCGAGCGACCGCTCTACACCTGGCTGCTCATCCTATTCGCCCTCTTCGGCGGTGCCTTCGGCTACTTGGCTGTCGGCAAGCTGGAAGACCCTGTGTTCACCCTGAAAGAGGCCTTGGTGATAACAGCCTATCCAGGGGCGACCGCCGCCGAAGTGGCGGCGGAGATCTCCGAACCTCTTGAAGCCGAAATCCAGCAGATGGACGAGGTCAAGACCATCACGTCGCGCAACGTGCCCGGCCTCTCCATCATCGAGGTCGAGATGCAGGATCAGTACGATGCCGACGACTTGCCGCAAGTCTGGGACGATCTGCGCGACCGCGTCGCCGATGCGCAGGCCAGCCTGCCGGGCGGTGCCTTGCCCTCCGAGATCAACGACGATTTCGGCGATGTCTACGGTCTCTATTATGCCGTCACGGCGCCGGGCTACTCCGATGCGGACATCTGGGAAATCGCCACCTTCCTGCGTCGGGAGCTGCTGACCGTGGACGGCGTCGCCAGCACGGAGCTCTTGGGGCTGCCTGAAGAAGCGGTCTTTATCGAGCCGGATACCGGGCTGCTCAACAGTCTCGGCATCCCACCGGCGGCCGTGGTCGCCGCGATCGGCGGCTCGACCGCCATCGTGCCCACCGGGACCGCCAATGCGGACGGACGCGAGATCGCGGTGAATCCGCCGGTCGCCGAGGACTCGGTGCGTGAACTGCGCGGCATCACTTTGGGTGAACGAGGCCAGACGATCTTTCTCCGCGACTTCGCCGAGGTCTATCGCGATCGCGTCGAAGAACCGCGCCAGATCGTGCGCTTCAACGGAGAACAGGCCTTTACGATTGGCGTCTCCGGGTTGACCAGCCGGAACATCGTCCATGTGGGAGAGGCTGTCGAGGCGAAGATCGCCAGCATTGCATCACAGTTGCCCCTGGGGGTCACACTCACGCCTATCTATGAAGAGCACCGCGTGGTCGAGGCGGCCAACGATGGCTTCATGCTGTCCTTGGCGATGTCGGTCGGCGTGGTGATCGCGGTCCTCGCGCTCGCGATGGGTTGGCGCGCGGCCCTGGTCGTCGGGGCGACCCTGCTGCTCACGGTGACCGGCACCTTGCTCTTGATGTACGCCTTCGACATCAAGGTGGAGCGTATCAGCTTGGGCGCCCTGATCATCGCCATGGGCATGCTGGTCGACAACGCCATCGTGGTGGCCGAAGGCCTGCAGATGCGGATGCGCCAAGGCGTCAAGCCCGCGGACGCGGCCGGCGAAATCGCGGAGCGGACCGGCTGGCCTCTCCTGGGCGCCACGGTGATCGGCATCATGGCCTTCGCGGGGATCGGTCTCAGCTCGGACGACACGGGCGAGTTCCTCTTCTCGCTCTTCGCCGTAATCGGCCTGTCCTTGACCCTCTCCTGGATCTTCGCGGTCACGATCACGCCCTTGCTGTCGGCCTATCTCTTCAAGGTAGGCGGGCTGGACGACGGCAGCGATCCCTATGGCGGGCCGATCTTCAGGGGCTACGCCGGGCTCGTGCGCGGCGCCTTGCGCTGGCGTTGGTTGGTCATCATCGCGGCGGTGGGCGTGACCGTGGCCTGTTTCGGTACCTTCTCCAGCATCAAGCAGCAGTTCTTTCCGCCGTCCTCCACCCCGATCTTCTATCTGGACTACAAGGCCGCGCAAGGGACCAGCGTGCATCAGACCTCGGCCGACCTGCGCCGGATCGAGACTTGGCTGCTGGCCAGGGATGACGTCGAATCCGTCACCGCCAGCGCGGGGCAGGGCTTCACCCGCTTCCTGCTGACCTATGAGCCCGAGGCGCCCGAACCTTCCTACGGGCAACTGCTGGTCAGGACCTGGACGCCCGAGGCGATAGCGGCGCTGCGCGCGGAGCTCGATCTCTACGTGGCGGAGGCCTTTCCCGCCGCCTTGATCAGCACGAAACGGATCATCTACGGACCCAACGTACCGGCCGATATCGAGGCGCGCTTCTCCGGTCCGGACCCTGACGTCTTGCGGGAGTTGGGCAAGGAAGCGCTCGCCATCATGCGCACGGCAACGGCGGACCTCCACAGCGAGGCGGTCGACTGGCATGAACGCGAGGCCGTCATCCGCCCGATCTATGCCGAGTCCCGTGCCCAGTCCGTCGGCGTGACCCGCGCCGACGTGGCGACCGCCATCGCACTCTCCACCGACGGCGTGCAGGCCGGGGTCTACCGCGAACGCGAACGCCTCATTCCGATCGTCGTCCGGCGCCCGCGCAACGAGGTCGAGGTCGAAGGCGGATTGCTGGACCAGATCGTCTGGTCGACCGCCTTGCAGACCTACATGCCCTTCGTGCAGGCCATCGACGGTTTCGAGGTGATCTCGCGCGACTCCCTGATAGAGCGCCGCGATCGGGTCCCGACCTTGACGGTGGAGGCCGACGTCGTCGAAGGCTTGACGCCGCCCACCGTCTTCGCCGAGATCCGTCCGCTGATCGAGGCGATGGACCTGCCCCAAGGCTATAGCCTGGAGTGGGGCGGCGAGTTCGAAAGCGCGGGCGATGCGCAGCGGAGCCTCGGCGGGCAGATGCCGCTCAGCTTCGGCATCATGCTGCTGATCACGGTTTTGCTCTTTGGCAGGCTGCGCCAGACCGCCGTCATCTGGACGATTGTGCCGATGGCCGTGAACGGCGTGGCAATCGGACTGCTGTACAGCGGTCTGCCGTTCAGCTTCACCGCGTTGCTCGGCTTGTTGAGCCTCTCCGGCATGCTGATCAAGAACGCCATCGTCCTGGTGGAGGAGATCGATGCCCAGAAAGCGGAGGGACTGCCGCAGGGCAAGGCGATAGAGGTCGCGTCGGTCAGCCGCCTGCGCCCGGTCATCTTGGCGGCGGCAACGACGATCCTGGGGATGACGCCGCTGCTATGGGACAGCTTCTTCGCCGCCATGGCGGTGACCATCATGGCCGGCCTGGGTTTCGCATCGATCCTGACCCTGATCGTCGTCCCGGCGCTCTACCAGACCTACCTGAGGCGCAACGGGAAGGCGGACGGCCTGCAAGAGAGGGAAGCAACGGCGGCGAGCGCGTAGCCGAGGGAGGGCGGGGGCCGCTTCCGGCCATGGCGTCGCCATCCCGGATGTCGGCCTCTTGCCGGTCTCGGAGAGGGAAGCTTCCTCCCTAAGGCTCCAACGGGTCCTGCATCGGCACCGGCACCCGTGATCAAAAGGACCTCGGCATGCCCAGCGTGTGCTCCGCCAGGTAGCTTAGGATCAGGTTGGTGGAGATCGGCGCCACCTGGTAGAGCCTGGTCTCGCGGAACTTCCGCTCGACGTCGAACTCCTCGGCGAAGCCGTAGCCGCCGTGGGTCTGCAGGCAGGCCTCGGCCGCGGCCCAGGAGGCGTCGGCCGCCAGCAGCTTGGCCATGTTGGCCTGCTCGCCGCAGGCCGCGCCCTCCTCGAAGCGCCGTGCCGCCTCCTGCACCATCAACTCGGCCGCCCGCATCTGGGCATAGGCGCGCGCGATGGGGAACTGCACCCCTTGGTTCCGGGCGATGGGCCGGCCGAAGACGATGCGCTCGTTGGCATAGCCGCGTGCCTTGTCGATGAACCACTTGGCATCGCCGATGCACTCCGCGGCGATCAAGATGCGTTCGGCGTTCATGCCCGAGAGGATGTAGCGGAAGCCCTTGCCTTCTTCGCCGATCAGGTTCTCGGCCGGGATCTCGACATCGTCGAAGAAGACCTCGGTCGTGGCATGGTTCATCATCGTCCTGATGGGGCGGATCGTGAGCCCCTTGTCCAGGGCGGAGGCGACGTCCAGGAGAAAGACCGACAGACCGTCGGTCTTCTTCTCCACCTGCTCGCGCGCCGTGGTGCGGGCCAGCAAGAGCATGAGGTCCGAATGCTCGACGCGGGACGTCCAGATCTTCTGTCCGTTGACCAGATAGCGGTCACCTGTCCTTTTGGCGACGGTGCGGAGCGAGGTCGTGTCGGTGCCGCTGCTGGGCTCGGTCACGCCGAAGGCCTGAAGGCGCAACTCGCCCGTAGCGATGCCGGGAAGATAGCGCTGCTTCTGCGCCTCGCTGCCGTGCCGCAGTAGCGCGCCCATGATGTACATCTGCGCATGGCATGCGCTGCCGTTGCATCCCGCGCGCTGCACTTCTTCCAGAATGGCCGCTGCCGCCGACAGCGGCAGGCCGGCTCCGCCATACGCCTCGGGGATCATCGCCGCCAGGTAGCCTGCGTCGGTCAGCGCGGCGACGAATTCGCTGGGATAGGCGTGCTCGCGGTCGAGGGCGCGCCAGTACTCCCCGGGGAACAGGGCACAGAGTTTGGCGACCTCGGTGCGAATCTCCGGATAGTCGGCTGCGTTCGCGAAAATACTCATGCCTTCACTCGCGTTGTCGGTCTCTGTGTCGTCAGGGCCAGGGAGCGGCGCGGCAGATAGAAGCTCTCACCGGGGCCGTGGCACCGCGCCCCATCCTGCGACGAGCCGCGGCAGCGGGGCAATGGGCAAGGGTCGTGTGCCCTGTTCCCTTGCGGCGCAACTCCGCGTCGCCTTTGCCGTCACGGGCTAGCCGGGTGCTTGGCGCTGGGATGGACGATGGGGGTGTAGCCCGCGTCGAGGGCGGCGCGCGTCGAGGCTGGCGTCATGACGGAGGCCATGACTCCTGCCGGGCGGCGGACGGGACGGCCGTAGCCGGCGTGCGCCCAAGGGAAGAGGTTCTCGCCCTGCACCAGCCATGGCGTGGGATCCTTAGGCAGAAGCACGAAGCAGCCGTCCGGCACCTGATCGAGCGCGGCGTCATGATGGCGCTGGTGCCCCTGCCGATCGACGCGCTCGCCATGGAGCTTGGCATCGAGGTCGGGCTGCCGCACCGGTCGTGCCTGGCTCCAGCCGGTCCCGACGGCCCAACAGTCGAGGAACCGGCGGTAGTCCTCGCGCCGGCAGTAGCCGCAGGGACGATGGCCCGCCGCCAGCGCCACGGCTTCGTCGAGGAAGAAGAGCTCGGTCCAGGATCTGGGCGTCATCAGCTGGCGCCGCGCGTTCTTCCAGGCAAGGCGACAGATGATCCAGGACTTGGTCCGCCAGCCTTGGCTGCGCAGCTGGCGGTTCTCGTCGTGGAGACAGCCGCGATTGCCCATGACCAGGCCGCGGCAGGCCACGGCCTCGATGGTGGAGAAGGGCGTCACGCGGTTCTGCAGCGGCATTTCGGACTCTCCGTGATTAAGTACTCGGTCAGACTGCCACGAGGTCGCGGCCTGTCGTCTCTGTCCCCGCGGGCAGATCGACGCGATCCGCTCTCTAGGGGGACGCGGAGCCCGCCTCCCGGCCCGCTTCCCGCAGCAGCCAGTCCCGAAAGGCGACGATCTTCGGCCGGTCCGCCCGGCCTTCGGGACAGACGAGATAGTAGGCGAAGGCGTTGGGAATCTGGACGTCGAAGGGCTTGACCAGGCGTCCTTGCTCCAGGTCGCGCTCGATCAGGGCCGAACGCCCCAGCGCGATCCCTTGACCCTCGATCGCCGCCTCCAGCATCAAGGTTTCCTCGCTGAAGCTGAGCCCGCGCGTGCCATCGATGCCGGTGACGCCGGCGGCCTCCAGCCACAGGCTCCAGTCGCGCCGCTCCTCATCGTGTAACAGCGTGTGATTGCCGAGGTCCGAAAGCTCCCGCAGCGCCGGGCGGCCCGCCAGCAGCTTCGGACTGCAGACCGGCACCATGTCTTCGACCAGCACGCGCCAACTGCGCAGTCCCGGATAGCGGCCCAAGCCATGGCGAATGGCGACGTCCACATCCTCCCTGCCGAAGTCGACCAGGTGCCAGGAGGTCGAAATCCTGACATCGATGTTGGGGTGGAGGGCTCGAAAGCGGCCTAGACGCGGCACCAGCCACTTCGCCGCGAAGCCGCTCATGCTGCTCACGGTTACGACCTCGATTCCGCGCGCGACCTGCAGGCGCTCGGTCGCCTCCGAGATCCGTTCGAACGCGCGGCGGATGACGGGCAGATAGTCCTGGCCGGCTTCGGTGAGCTGCAGCGAGGTCGGCCGGCGCCGAAAGAGCTGCGTACCGAGATCGCTTTCCAGACGCTTGATCTGTTGACTGATTGCGCCGGGGGTGACGGAGAGTTCCCGCGCCGCCTGCTTGAAGCTGAGGTGGCGCGCCGCGGCCTCGAAGGCCCGCAAGGCGTTAAGCGGGGGTAAGCGGTAGAGCATGGCAGGTCTTTAGTTTTTCTATCCTCCCAACCACAGAACTTCTGGTTTGCGGATCTTCCCGATCTAACGAATTATGTAGCCGGTCAGTATCGATAAAAGGTGTGAATGCCAGTCCGGTCAAGCATTCTCGAATAGGAAATCTATCACCCGCGGCTCGGCGGGGGATGGCCGGTCTGCATCGGAAGAGGTTAACCATGGGGTCATTGGCGATGTCGGAAAAGGTCCAAGCGCGGCGGGTTCCCGGTGCCTGCCCGCTCGATTGCCCCGATACCTGCAGCTGGGAGGTAACGGTCCAGAACGGCCGTGCGGTCGATCTGCGCGGCAGCCGGGATCATCCCTTCACCCGAGGCAGCCTCTGCGCCAAGGTAAACAGGTATCTGGAGCACATGTACCACCCGGACCGCCTGCTCCATCCTCTGCGCCGCGTCGGTGCGAAGGGGGAAGGGCGCTTCGAACGGATCTCCTGGAACGATGCCATCGACGAGATGGCCGGCAGGCTGCAAGCGATCATCGCCGAGCATGGCGGCGAAGCCATCTGGCCCTACGCCGGCAGCGGCAACATGGGCTACCTTCAGGGAATTGCCGGTGTCGGCCAAAGGCTCTGGAACACGATCGGTGCATCTCGGCACCTGCCGACGATCTGCTCCATATCCGGCACCCTTGGCACGGCCTACACCCTCGGCTCGACGCAGGGGCTGGATCCCGAGGCATTCAGCCAAGCGAAGCTCATCCTCGTCTGGGGAACCAACCCGCTTACCAGCGCGAACCACGTCTGGCGTTTCATCGCCGAGGCGCGCCAGAAGGGCGCCTACGTCGTGGTGATCGATCCTGTCCGATCTCGAACCGCGGAGAAGGCCGACGAGCATCTGCCGATCAAGCCGGGGACCGATGCGGCCTTGGCGCTGGGCCTTCTGAATGTCGTCGTCGCGCAAGGCGGTGAGGACAGGGCCTACATCGAGCGGAACACGCTGGGCTGGGCGCCCTTCCGCGAGCGCATCCTCGAGTACCCGCCTGACGCCGTGGCCAGGATTACGGGCATCGAGGAGGAGCAAGTCCTTGCCCTCGGCCGGCGGCTCGCGACCACGCGGCCGACCGCCATTCTCACCCGCATGGGCGTGCAGAGGCACGCCGGTGGCGGGATGGCGCTGCGGACCATCATGGCGATTCCGGGCGTCACCGGCGACTGGCAGTTCCCGGGCGGTGGTGCTGTCTATTCGACCGGGGACTACTTCGGGCTCAATCTCTCCGGGCTTCGACGCGACGATCTCCGGCCGACGAAGGCGCGCGGCCTGGTCATGACGCGCCTCGGCGAGGGCTTGCTCCAGGTGAAGGACCCGGCGGTGATGGGCCTCTTGGTGCTTGGCGCCAACCCGGTCGCGAGCAACCCCGATCAGAACAAGGTGCGTCGTGGGCTGGCGCGAGACGACCTCTTCACCGTGGTGATCGATCACTTCCAGACGGACACCGCCGACTATGCCGATCTGCTGTTGCCCACGACCATGCAACCCGAGCATGCAGAGTTGAACAGCGCCTACGGGCATCTCTACCTGATGTGGAACGAGCCGGCCGTGCCGCCGGCCGGCGCGTGCTTGCCGAGCACGGAGATCTTCAGGCGCCTGGCGCGGCGGATGGGCCTGAACGATCCCTGCCTCTACGACAGCGACGACGATCTGGCGCGTGCCGCGCTCGACAGCGCGCATCCGTCGGTTGAGGGTATCACGCTAGAGAGACTGAAGGAGAGGGGATGGGCGCGGCTCAACTACCCGCGCTCCGGCACGGCCTATCCGCACGGCTTTGCCACGCCCTCCGGCAAGATCGAGTTCTACTCTCAAAAGGCGGCGGAGGACGGCTTCGACCCCCTGCCGACCTACACGCCGCCGCGGGAGGCCGGCGACGAGGATCTTTCGACGCGCTATCCGCTGACCCTGATCACGCCGGCGTCCCACTACTTTCTGAACAGCATCTTCGCGAACAAGTCCGATCTGCGAGAGAAGAACGGACCCCTGCGCGTCGTGCTTCATCCCGACGACGCGGCGATCAGAGGGTTGCTGCCCGGCGACGCGATCCGCGTCTTCAACGACCGTGGCGCGTTCCAAGCCGTCGTCAACGTCAGCGACGCCGTTCGGCCGGGCGTCGCCATGAGCCCGAAGGGATACTGGCCGAAGCTGACGGACCGCCGCTCGAACGCCAACACCACGGTCGAGGAGCGTGATTCCGACATGGGACAGGGCGCGGTCTATCACGACAACCGCGTCCAGGTCGAAGCCGTCATCTCGCTCTAAACCTATGAACCTAGACCAAGAGTCAGACCACAGGTCGGTTCGACCTGCGATCGTCTTGGTATAGGCAAGCTTCCAAGGAAAGACAGTCGATGGACACACCGAACCTGACCGGCAAGGCGGCGGACGCGCAAGAAAGGCGCAGCCTCGAACTCACGCCCTACAAGGCGCGCAGCTACGCCTTTCTCGGGCTCTGGACCAAGGGCGCCTGGACTCTCAAGGTCTATGGGATCAACCATCGTGCGCCGCCCGCGAGCGACCCCCTCGTCGATCCGGCGATCCTCGCCGCGGCGCGCGCGAAGGTGACGTCTCACTTGCCCGAGGTCGACCGGGAGGGCGACCATCATCACACCGGCTTCGTCATCCTTCATCACGGGACGGACGGAAACTGGCTGCTGCTGCATTGGTGGGCGCAGGAAGCCATCTGCTGCGAAGTGCTCTGGAAGTCGCGGAACCAGTCGCCCACGCGGTTCGAAGCCGCCGGGGCCTCCTTCATGGCCTGCGTGTGGGAACTCGTCGTGATCGATTTCGAGCGGCGCGCCTGGGTCGACACCCTGCTTCGGCGCGAGGGCGATCGGGACCTCTATCTCGACACCCGGCTCCCGGACGGGAGCTACTAGAGCAGCGGCCTTGCCAAGCCCATGCCGCGCCTAGAGTGCTGGAGAAGCCGATTGCGCGATGGGTCGGTCCGGGTCCTGCTTCCAAAGGGCGAAGGAGCCGTCGAAGAGGCTGGCGGCGCGCTCCAGTTCGGATAGCGCCAACAGGATGACCGTTGCCGCGTACCCCGAACCGCAGGATGCTACGATCTCCCTGTTGCGCCATTGAGGTGCCTTTTCGTCAAACACCCGGGAGATCGCCGTCGGGTCGAGGAAGAGCCCGCTGTCCGGATCCAAGACGTCGCTGTAGGGAAGGTTCATTGAACCGGGGATGTGACCGCTACGCGGATCCTCGGGCTTCCCGGCAAAGCTCTCCGCGCCGCGGGCGTCGATGACGCAGCATTGCTCTCGCGTCCTCGAGAAGGCTTCGAGACCGACAGATAGCCCGTCTCGTTTGCGTGGCTGGAAGGTCCCCGGCACGCGTGGCGGGGCGACATCGGAGATCGGCAGTCCCCGTGCCGACCAGGATTTCCAACCCCCGTTCAACACGCGCACGCCAGCGAAACCCCACAGCCGCATCGCCCACCAGATCCGCCCCGCCAACATGTGGTGGTAGTCGTCGTAGAGAACGACGAGATCGCCTTCGTCGATGCCGAGCGCCTCGAAGGCTCGCGCTGCGCCTGCTTCATCGGCAACGGAAGCGAGCCCGATCGCCGGACCCTGCTCCAAGAAGTGCTCTGTCCAGTCGAGGAAGAAAGCGCCTGGAATGTGGCCCGCGGCATAGTCGTCAGGCAGGGCGCGCGCTGGGGTTCGCCAGGTTCCGCGCACGTCGAACGGCTTGACCGTGGGCTCTCCCAGCAGGCCCGCAAGTTGTTCCGCCGAGATGAACGGGGAGGGACTCTCGATCACCTCCCGCAGAAGGGAATGCGACGACATCTTTCAACCTCCTCAAGGGTAAGTGGGCTTAGTGCGGGGGCGCTAGGCAAAGGCCGGCCGCTTGCTGGTGGCCATGAAAACGCCTAGGCCCGCGACCACCATGCCGACCCAGGCGAGCGGTGGCATGACCTCGTCCAGCACGATCCAAGCCACCGTCGCGGCCATGGGCGGGACGAGGAAGAACAGCGCGGAGACCTTCGACACCTCGCCCGCGCGGATCATGGCCAACAGCAGCCCGACGGCGATCAGGGAACTGGCAACGATCAGGTAGGACAGCGATCCGATCAGCTCCCAGGTCCAGACGATCGTCATCGATTCGAAGGCCAGCATGAAGGGGAGCACGCCCAGCAGTCCGGCGGTGAAACCCACCAGGTTCGAGGTAACCGGATGGTGGGAGATGCCGAAGCGCTTCTCCCAAAGCGACCCGCCGGTGATGCCTAGGAGCGCCAGCGAGGCGAAGAGGAAGCCGATCGCCGAAGGCGCCGCGATCTCCGAGCGGGCGACGATGACGATCACGGCACCGGTCAAGCCCAGGATCAGGCCGGCCCAGCGGCCCCATCCGACGGTCTCGCCGCTCCACCTGGGGGCGACGAGGCCGGTGATGATGGGTTGCAGGGACAAGATCAGGGCGAGCGTGCCGACCGAGAGGCCCGAGGTGAAGGCCATGTAGCAGCCGCCGAAGTACATCGACTGGATCATGAAACCGACGATCGCCAGGTGGCCCCATTCGGCGCGCGATTTCGGCAGCGGTGGGCGCAGGACGAGAAAGAGCGCGGCCATGATGGCGACGACCAGCGCGAAACGCAGCGCCAGGAAGGTCATCGGTTCGATGTAGCCGAGGCCGAACTTGGCCGCGACATAGCCGGTGGACCACATGGCGAGGAAGATCCCCGGCGCGAGAACGAGCCACGTCGGCTGCTTGGTGCTCATCGGCTTGGACTGGGTCTCCGATGTCATACGATGTAACCGGTCTCTTTCCACGCGAATCTAGGTGAAGCGCCGTCGTGCGTGCTCCGGACGGTTGTTGGACCCTAGATGCCCGGTTCTCATAAGAAAAATGAAATGATACGAATGATGCCATGAGCAAAAGTGAACGTCTCTTCACGGACGGCGCCCTTCTCAGAACCTTTGTCGAGATCGCCGACTGCGGAAACCTGACGCTCGCGGCCTCTCGGCTGAACCGCAGTCAGTCGGCGATCAGCGTGCAGGTCCGCAAGCTGGAGGCCGCCTTGAACGCCTCACTGTTCGTGCGCGACGGCAAGGGCATGTCGCTGTCGGCCAGTGGGGAGAAGCTGCTGCCCGCGGCCCGGCGCGTTCTGGCCGAGCTCGCCAAGGTGCAGTCCTTGTTTCAGACGCCGCTGAACGGCCGCATCAGGGTCGGCATTCCCGACGACTTCGACGAGGGAGTGCTCGAGAGGGCGCTGGCCGACTTCGCCCAGGGCAATCCGGGCGTCGAAGTCTTGGCCACGTCCGGCTGCACGGCGTCTTTCCCGGAGGCGATAGAGAGGGGGGCGCTGGACATCGCGGTCTGTTCCGGGCCGGACAACGACGCCGGCGAGCCCTTCCTGCAGCAACAGCCGGTCTGGGTCGCGAGCCGGACCATGCGCCCGGACCCCTCCCAGCCGGTTCCGCTCGCCGTGATCAATCACGGTTGCTGGATGGGCGAGTTGCCGAAGGCGGCCTTGGCCAAGCAGGGGCGTGCCTGCAATCTGGCCTTCGCGTGCAGCGGACTGATGAGCCTCAAGGCCGCGATCCGCGCCGGCTTCGCGATCGGCGTCCTCTTCGAGACCAATGTCGAGCCTGGCATGAGAATCCTCTCCGCCAAGGAGGGCTTTCCCGCCTTGCCGCCATCGAAACGCTCGATCCTCGTCCGCCCCGATGCGCCGCCGGACCTCGCGCGCGCCATGGCGGACGCCATCCGACGGGCCGCCTGACCCTGGCCGCCTGCCCCTGGCCGCCTGACTCTGGCCGCCTGGCAGTATCAGGTGCCGCGAACGGCCGCCAGATGGCCCGCGAAGGCGGGATCGAACATCAAGGTCTTGCAGCGTTCGAAGCGCTCGAGCGCATAGGCCCAGAAGTCCTCGGCCGGATTGCCGTCGGCGTGCTGTATCAGGCCCCAGAGCGTCCAGAGCAGGTCGCACATGGCCTTGTAGACGACCATGCGTCCGACCTGGGCGGCGTCGGGCGCCGCGCCGAAGTAGGCCGTCAGCATCTCCTGGTCCTGCGCCTCGGTGAGCCCGGCTTCGACCGAAAGGTCGCCAAGGTCCCACAGCGCGTCGTTCATGCCCGAGTACTCGAAATCGACGATCCACATGCGTTTGCCGTCGTCCAGGAAGTTCTCGCAGAGCGGATCGCAGTGGCTGGGCACCAGGTCGCCCGGCTGGTCCCTGAGCAACGCCTTGATCGGGGCGGCCTCGGCGACGACGTCCCTATAGCCCTCCGGCAGGTCGCTTTCCTTGGTCGAGAGCACCTCAAGGTAGTCGTCGATCATGGAGAAGAGCTCGAAGCGGAAGCGGAAGGGGCTGGGGGCCCGGTGCAGCGCGCGCAGCGCCGTGCCGGCTCGCGCCGGCGCGCCGGCGCGGGAGGCGAAGAGCGCCGGCGTCATGGTCACGGTGTCGGCGATGTAGTCGCTTATCATCACGCCGCTGGAGGGATCGGCCCACAGCACCGCGGGAGCGATTCCGGTTCCGGCGGCAACCTTCGCATTGTGGATCTCGACGGCGCGGTCGATGTAGTCCTCGGTCCCCTTGCCGGGGATGCGCACGACGACGGCGCGCCCGCCGGTCTCGACGCGGTAGACGAGGTTGGTTAGCCCGCCCAGCCGCTCGATCTCGCAGGTCTCCGCGCTCGCTTGCCGGAAGTCGTCCAGGTTTCGCAGGGCCTCCACCACGGTTCCGGCGTTCTCGTCGGTCATCCTTGCCTCCCTTGCCTTCTCAGGCCTTGAGCCGCAGGTTGGTCGGATCGTAGAGCGGGCTCTCCACGCGGCGAATGGGGTGCCGCTCGCCGAAGAGCTCCAGCTCGAATTGCTCTTCGCTCGCCAGCTCTCGGGGCAGGTACCCGTAGAGGATCGTCTTGCCGAGCGTGTAGCCTTGGCCGCCGCTGCTGGCGAGCGAAACCACGTCGTTGCAGTGCAGAATGGTCTCGCCGCCGGTCGTCGGTAGGCCCGCGTCGCCGAGGAAGGTGCAGAGCCGCCGCCTCGGTCCGCTGGCTTTCTGCGCGGCCAGCGCCTCTCTGCCGATGAAGTCGCCTTTCGATCGAAGATGGACGCGGCCGCCGAGTCCGGCCTCGATCGGCGTAAAGTCGGGCGTGATGTCGGCGCTCCAGTAGAGATAGCCCTTCTCCAGGCGCAGCGAATCGATGGCGCGATAGCCGATGTCGCGGATGCCCTGGGCCTGCCCGGCCCGCCACAGCAGATCGTAGACGTGCGCCGCGAACTCGGTGGGGATGTGCAACTCCCAGCCCAGCTCGCCTACATAGCCGATCCGCAGGGCTCGGACCTTCGCGGCGCCCAGGGTGATCTCCCGCGCGCTGGCGAAGGGAAAGGCGGCGTTGGAGACGTCTTCCTCGGCCACCGCCTGCAGGACCGCGCGGGCCAGCGGACCGCAGAGATTGATGACGGCGAAGCCCGAGGTCACCTCGATCAGATGGGCGGCGCCGTCCGTGGGCAGGTGGCGGCGGATCCAGTCGCTGTCGTGAACGCCGAAGCCCGCGCCGGTGACGATGTAGAAGCGCTCGGCGCCTAGGCGCGTTACGGTGAGATCCGCCTCTATCCCGCCGCGCTCGTTGCAGAGCTGGGTGTAGATCACGCTGCCCTCGGGCTTGTCCATGTTCGACACGGCCAGCCGCTGGAGTGCCGCCAAGGCGCCGGCGCCGATCAGCTCGAACTTGGAGAAGCTGGTCTGATCGATCATCACCACGCCCTCGCGCGCGGCCCGGTGTTCCTCCGCGGCATGGACTTTCCAGCCGGGGTCGAGGAAGTCCAGCTGATCCCGCCGGTCGACGCCTTTCGGGGCGTACCACAGCGGCCGCTCCCAGCCGTTCTTCGAGCCGTAGACCGCGCCGTGCTCCTCGAGGCGCTTGTGCAGCGGACTCAGACGCAGATCGCGGGCCGCCTCGGCCTCCTGGCCCGGATAGCGCATCTTGTAGTGGTGGGCGTAGTGCTCGACGGCACGGGGATACATGAAGGCGCGGGTGGCGTGGTGCGGGCTGAAGCGGCGCACGTCCAGGGGCCAGAGGTCGAGGCTGGGGCGGCCCTCCAGGATCCATTCGGCGATCATCTCTCCGGCACCGCCGGCGGCGGCAATGCCATAGAGAAACCCGGTCGACAGCATGAGGTTCCTGAGCTCAGGCGCCCAGCCCATCACGAAGTCGCCGTCGGCTGAATAGGGTATGGGGCCGTTGATCACCTGGCGGATGCCGACCTCGTTCACGATCGGGGTCACCTGCCCCGCCAAGGCGGCGAGGGGTGCGAAGCGATCGAGATTGTCGGGCAGCAGCTGGCTGACGAACTCCCCTGGTATGCCGCTCTCGCCGAACGGCAGGGTGTTGTCCTCATAGCCGCCGATGACCAGACGTCCGCCGGCGTCCGGCTTGTAGTAGACCAAGCGCTCCGGGTCGCGCAGGCTGGGCAGGCGCCGGACCAGTTCCGGATCGGGAAGCGGCTCGGTCACCACGTATTGGTGCTCGACCGCGCAGGCCGGCACCACGACGCCCAGCTTGGCGGCCAGCTCGCGGCTCCACATGCCGGCCGCCAGGATCACGGTCTCGGCCTCGTAGTCGCCTTCGCTGGTCGCCACCTTGGTGATGCGCTTGTCCTTGATCTCGAAGTCGAGAACTTTCACGCCTTGGCGAATCGCCGCCCCCTGCTTGCGGGCGGCGGCGGCGATGGCCTGGCAGAGGCTGGCCGGGTCGACGTGACCGTCGGAGGGAATGAAGGCCGCGCCTTCCAATCCACGATCATCGATGTAGGGGAAGAGCGCCTTGGCCTCCGCCGGCGTGATAATCTCCATCTCCAGGTCGAAACTGCGCGCCATGGTGGCGAGCCGCTTGGCCTCCAGCAGGCGCTCGCGCGTGGCGGCGAGGCGAAGGCTGCCGACCTTCTTCCAGTCGAAGGCCATCCCGGTCTCCGCCTCCAACCGGTCGTAGAGCGCGACCGAGCGCTTCAACATCCTGGTGGTGTTGCGCGAGGAGCGCAGCTGTCCGACCAGGCCGGCCGCGTGCCAGGTGGCCCCTTGGGTGAGGCCGGCTTTCTCCAGCAGGACCACATCCCTCTCGCCCGATCCGGTCAGGTGGTAGGCGATGGAACAGCCGATGATGCCGCCCCCGATGATGAGATGCTTGGCCGCCTGCGTGGTCAAAGTGATCTCCCGATCTCGCTTTCGTGGGGGCGAGCGTCACCGACTGGCGCACGAGAATCAACAGAAACATCCAAAATTTGTCGATTTATGTTGATCACGCGCCCACCGGCGTCTCACTCTGACGGGATTGAGCCCTAAGCGCCAAGGTGACGCATGTCGAAGCACGAAGGGGACATCTTGCGCGCCGTCGACCTGCGCGGGCAGATTTCGGTGGCGGAGCTCGCGCGCGCGCTCGGTGTCTCGGACCAGACAATCCGGCGGATCGCCAAGCCCCTGGTCGAAGCGGGGCGCCTCAAGAAGGTGCATGGCGCCCTGGTCAGCGCCCAGAGCCGCTTGGATCCGCCCTACCTGGCCCGCATGAACCGGAACCGCGGCGCCAAGATCGCCATTGCCGAGGCGGTGCTCTCCGAGGTGCGCGACGGTGCCTCGCTGGCCATCGATACCGGCTCCACGTCGGGTTTCGTGGCCCGGGCCTTGCGGGCGCGCCGGGGGCTCACCGTCGTCACCAACTCGGTCTTCATCGCCTCGACCCTGGCGATGGAGGAGGGCAACCGCGTCTTCATGGCCGGTACCGAGCTGCGCAACCACGACGGCGCCGCGTTCGATCGGGCGGCCTACCGGGTCATTGCTGGTTTCGCGGTGGACATCGCCCTCCTTTCGGCCTCGCTGGTCCATCCGGAGCGCGGCTTTCTCGTCTTCGATCACCGTGAAGTCGACATGGCCACGGCCATGATGGAGATCGCCGAGCGCAAGATCCTGGCCGTGGATGCCTCGAAGTTCCGAAGTTCGGAGAGAAAGCCGGCGCTGAAGCTGCCGGACCTGGGCGCGAACGACCTGCTCGTCACCGAGCAACGCCCTCCGGCGGCCTTCGACGCTCTGCTGCGCAAGCAAAGCCTGAGAGTGGCTGCGCCGCTTTAGTCGGACGCACCGTGCCGCCGCGCTTGGCAGAATCCCTTTGACGCAACCGCGCTGACAGGGAATTCTAGTGCACGGGGCGCGTGCGCGGCCAGCCGTACTACTGATATTGGTGGTGTCCGATCGGACCAATCGAGTTTGCTGTGCCAGACAGATTTCCACCGATGAGCGAGCCGAAGTTCTTTCTCGCGTCGCCGAGTGACGTGAGATACCTGCGCAATGTTGCCTTGGGCACGATCCACGATGTGAGCGAGGGCGATGCCCCGTCCGACGATCTGGACGTCTATGCGTGGGAGATCGATACCGCTGAGAAGCCGTTCGACGACCTCGTGCCGGCGCAGGAGCAGATCCATCGCCCCGATGACCCCCTTTGTCGTGGCGTGATCGCCTTCTTCGGCGAATGGATAGGCCGCCCCCTGGCGGAAGACTTTCCCCTGGCTATCCTCGATCCGCTGGATCCTTGCCGGGAGGACTTGGCCTATCGGCTTGTCCATCCCTGGCGGCCGGAGGCGGTCGAGTCCGGTGGCTTTCCCCTGACCGGAAGCACCTTCGAAGTTCTGGCTGCAATCGCCGCGGATCGGCGCGCGAAGGAGGGCGCCCCCGTCCGCTCGACGCCGCTCCTGCTTCGCTTCGTGGGGCCGGAAAAGGTGCTGCATGAAGCGAGCGTTGGTCGCGCGGCCTGGGGCAATCGACGCTTGCGGAGGCTGGTGCAGCAGGAGCTGGAAGACGACGACGACGAGTGTGATCGCCGGCGCGGAGAGATCAGGAAACAGCTGAACCAGCTGCGCAACTTCGCCCTCTTCCTGACCCACGTCCTGGGGCACGTGGCCAACTTCGTGCAGGACGAAGAGGAAGTCGAAGTCCAGATCAAGAAATGGCTCTTGAGTTTGGGGCTGGGCGCCGCGCGGCCCGATCGCGATCCCTTCAAGGGACTGCAGTTCTACGACGTCGCGGACGCGGACGTCTTCTATGGACGCGACAGCGATCGCAAGGAGGCCCTGCGGACGATTCGCCAGCTCTGGGACCTGGCGGAGAGGCCGAAGTGGTTTTGGGTGCGCGGTGTCAGCGGCGCCGGGAAGTCCTCTTTTCTGCGTGCCGGTCTGATCGGGCACATGATCAAGAAGTCCTTTGATCGCGCGGTCTTCGCTCATCGCGTGGTTCGTCCCAACCAGCTGGTGCTACACGAAGGCGACGCCGAGCGGCACGGCCCGCTGAAGCGACTCTTCCAATACTGCCTCGAGGCTGTCGATCAGTCGGACCGAGAGAGCGGTCGGCGGGATGCCGTCCTGGCGGATCGATTGGCCGACTTCGACGCCGTCAGCGACGAAGACAAGCCCGCGTGGGCCGCCCGCGCCGTCTCCCGCGCCGTGAGCGGGGAGGGGCGAGCCGATCGTTTCGTTCTCGGGTTCGATCAGTTCGAAGAAGCGGTGGATCTGGTCTGCGCGACGAAGACAAGGCCGGTCTGGACCAGTCTCGTCGAGTTCGTGGTCCATCTGTCTTGCTGTCCGGGGGTCTTGGTTCTGGCCACCATCCGTGAAGACCGCCTGGGCATGATGAGCCATCACCCGACATTGGTTGAGCTTCAGCGCGAGACGGCGCAAAAATCCTGCTTCTTGGGATTCCCGGGCGCCGCCGACCTGTCTCAAGTCGTCCGCAAACCCTTCGCCGGCGTGCCCGAATTGGCCTTGGACGAGGACTTAGTCTCCACGCTGACCGACAAGATTCGCGCCTTCTCCGCCAGCGGTTCCTCGGGCATCGACCAAGGAAGCCTGCTTCCCCTCGTCTCGCTGACCCTCGAGCGCCTCTATCGGGACGTGGCGTTGCCTTTGATCGAAAAGCACAAGAATCTGGCGCAGGCAAATGACGACACGAATGACCAGGCAGACGGCGACCGCCTAGGCGCGGTGAAGGCGCAGTTTCAGTTCAAACGCGTCGCCGGCTCGAAGAGTTCCTCGCAGCCCATGGCTCTGCTAACGGTAGCGAAGGCGGAGGGATACCTGGACATAGAGAAGGCCATCACAGCCTTGGCGGAGGCGGCGGTGGACGAGGCAAGAGATGTGAGCGGGCCGAACTGGGAGGACACGGCGATCGATGACCTCTTGAGGCGGCTTGTGGCCTGGACAGGCTCTGAGGAGCAGCGCGTGAGATTGCCGGCGGCTGATTGGCCGGAAGGCCGCGCCCCGGGCGCCTTGGCGCGGGCGATGCAGAGCAGGCGACTGATCGTGCCGGAAGCGGGTGACCAGATCCGGCTCGTGCACGAGGCTGTGATCGATCACTGGTCCGCGGCGCGATCCTGGCTCGAGTTCGAGACGCCGCTGTTCAGCGAGATCGGTCAGCTGCAGAACTTTACCGCGATCTGGGTCAAGGACACCTCCGACCAACGCGTCCTCGAACTGGGCAGCTACTTCTATGTTCCCCATGCCGCGCGCCTGTTGGCGCTTTGGCACGACATCTTGGTGAAGCTGCCGCGCGATCCCGATCCGGAGAACAAGGCAGCCCTGCGCGACTTCTGCCTGGCTTTGCTCGCCCATCACAATAAGGCCGGCGAACATGTGGAGAGGACACCGAGGCGCCCGACGCACCTCCACCTGGTCGCTGCCTACAACGACGTCGATGCCGCGCGGAAGATGCTCGCCGCCGCGCCGGAGGCGGTCGACCTGACGCGACGTGACGCGCGAACCGCCTTGTTCTATCCGGCATTCCAGGGCCAGCTGGAGATGGCGGAGCTCTTGCTGAAGCATGGCGCGGACGCGGATGCGGCAGACGAAAAGAAATGGCGGCCGATTCATGCGGCCAGCGTCAAGGGATCGGTGGAGGTCGTGGAGGCGCTGGTGTCCGCCGGCGCGGAGCTGGGAGCCGGCGGTGCGCCAGGCGACACCGCGCCGATTCACTTGGCCGCCGCCAACGGCCGGGTGGGCCTCATCGACTACTTCGTACGCGAACGGAAGGTCGACGTCGATCTGCGCGACAAGCAAGGCATGACGCCGATCATGCGTGCAGGCTGTGCCGATCAGGCCGCCGCAGTTCGCCAGCTCGTCGCGCTTGGCGGGTCCGCAGGTGCCACCTTACGTCCGGATCTCGACAATGAGTTCGGCTGGACGGCGCTGCATCTCGCCGCGAGGGACGGTGCGACCGACGCGATCGACGCCTTGATCGATGCCGGGTTGGCGCCGAACGGCGCGCTTGTGAATGGGGCCACGGCACTGCACCTGGCCGCACACAACGGCAATGCCGAGGGGTCTCGGCGGCTCATCGCCAAGAGCGCCGATGTGGAGGCGCGCGCTCTGGTTGATTGGCAGTCGAGTGCCGAGAAAGTTGCAAGCCTGTTGGAGAACCGGACGAACACCACGCCTTCTTCGTCGAATGGTAAGTTCGACTTCACACCGCTACACATGGCGGCGGCCGCGGGTCATGGGGAAGTAGCGGCACTTCTCCTCAAGCACAAGGCGAAGGCCAATGCGGTGACAGGTTCCGGGGCAACTCCCCTGCACCTAGCGGCTACGAACGACAAGCACGAACTGGCCGGTCTCTTGTTGGCGGAGGGGGCCGCAACCGATCTGCGCGACGCATCCGGTAACACGCCCTTCCACGAAGCCCTTCGCGCGCGCGCATTCAACACCGCACGAGCATTGCTCAAGGCTGGCGTCGCCGGCGACGCGCCGGTCCGCCTGGACCGCGTCACGGACGAGACCAAGAAGGTGACGCCGCTGCACAAGGCGGCCAGCGAAGGCGAAGAAGAGGTCGTGCGCTTCCTTCTCGCTCAAAATGTGAGCCCCGACGTTACGGACTGGCGTGGCTGGACTGCGCTTCACTATGCGGCCGCGGCCGGCAGCGAGCAGGTTTCGAACTGGTTGATCGGTCATGAGGCACCTGTGCGGGCATGCGATCATCAAGGCTTGACGCCGCTCCACCTTGCCTGCCGGGCGGGCGCGGCTTCGGTCGTCGCCCGATTGATCGAGGTCAGGAGTTTCGATTGGGGCGAAGATCGCCGTAGTGCCACTCCGCTCCACTTGGCAGCGCATGCCGGCTCGGAGGCAGTGATCGCGCTGCTCCTGGAAGCAGGGCACCCGGTCGACCCGCGCGACGGCGACGGCATGACCCCGCTGCACCGCGCCGTGCAGGTGGCCGCCGCCGAAAGCGTTGACAGACTGCTCGCCTCGGGCGCCGATCCCCGGGCCCGTGCCGAACGCCCCAGGTTCGATAGCCTTCAACTCGCCGCCAGGGTCGGCGATACGAGCGTCATCCGGCGCCTCTTGCAGGCACGCGACCTGGCGGCCGACGAGACCCATGAAGACGGTCCTTCGGCCGTGGTCCTCGCGATGCGTTACCGGCAGTTCGATGCTGTCGCCCTGCTGCTCGACTCCGGCGCCAGCATGGAGGCCCTCGATCCTGACAGCGGTCAGAGCCTCATCGAGAGCTATCGCCATCAAGTCGCTCGTGCCGACGCTCTCAACTTGGTGGGGCCCCGCTCGGAGAGCCTGGAGAGCGCTTTCCTGGCGAAGGGCGGCGCGCTCGGGCTGCCCGATCTCAAGGAGGTGCAGCAGACGCCAGGTGACCTAGAGTCCAGGCCGTCCGCGATGTCGGGTCAGCCCGGTGCGACGGCCTTCTACTGGGAGCACACGCGGGGCGCTCAGACGGTCTGGCGATCGGTCGCGGACAAGGAGCGCGCGGCCTTCCTGGAGCGGATCTCGCCGGTCGATGGCAAGTACGTGCTCGACCCCGAGAAGACGGAGGTCCGCTATCGCCTGCTGCCGTGGTACGAGCGCGTGTCTCTGCTTTCTCTGCGCAATCGAGAGCTGGATGGTAAAGGGGTTCGCCTATTCTATCTAAGCCACGACGATAACATCTATCGTTTGAATGGCACATCGCCCCCTATTCACGAGGTCAATGCAATTGCGCCGATAAAACTGAATGAATCCAATGTACTTGAGTATTTGAGGTTCTTCTGCTTCTTCGTGCGAGGGCAAGAGGGGCCCTTCTACATCGCCGAATCAGCGGACGACCCCCTGATACCGAAGAACATCAATGCGACCACGAGGGGCGTCATTGAAGGCACGATTCGCCCGGCGGTCTTCGAGGGGATGAACGAACACGGCCATTTCCTCTGCGATGCCGTGGTGTTTTATTCCAATGCCTTGTTCATAGCGAACTTCGCCCTTCAACCGACGGGCATGCTGGAGATGCTCGACGACGAGCCCATCGCGGCCGACCTGCCATGCAAAATCGAGCGGCGCCTGGCATAGCGAGACCACCACAAGCCCCCATTGTCTTATGCTGATGGTCGTGGCCGTTACAGGCGTGCAAGTTCAGCTTCAAAAGTCGAGAAGAGCTGCGAAGCAACGGTCTTCTCGGACGGAAGAGGGCCGTACCGCGATCTCCAGAAGGCCAGTATCTGGGGAAACTGATTGAACTCCAATCCGCTTGCGCGCACGATCTTTCGATCGAGCGGAAGGAGTCTGAGCCCCGTCGAGATCGCTTCTTGCGTAGGGCTGTTTCTGTCGCCTTCCCGCGCGGCCTCCGACCGCAAGGCTTCCGCCAGTTTCGCCGGGTCGTCCGAACCGAACCGCTCTTTGGCCATCTCCCTTCGAGACATCAGGCGGTCCAGGAGAGCGCGGGACCGTGTCGCCGGCTCGCCCCGGCGGAGCCGCAGTGCGTAGACTTCCGGCATGACACGGTTGAGGTCCGCTTGCGAGACTTCCGGCAACCAGATCAGCAGGCCGGAACGCTGCCGCGGTACCAGGTCGACACGCATGACCTGCTCACAGAAGGTACAAACGGTGTGAGCATCCTCAAGGTCGAATGGCTCTGCGTCGATCCAGATACAGTTCTGGTACTTCGAGCTTCTGAAGCCGCAGAATTGACAGCTATCGAGGTCCCGCCGCGCCACGGCACGCCTCATGGCCGCCGGCGCCTGATCCGTCTGCTCTCCGAAGATGCCGCTGGCTAGGTAAGGCGACGCCGCCATGCTCGTCCCGAACCGCAAGGGCAGCCGCTTGTTAGTCATTGCACCTCCCCCCTCGCTGACTGGCGCGCATGATCCATCGACTTGGCGGTTCCCCGCTTGCCACGTCGGGACCTCCGATCGCGACGCCTGTCGACAGCTCGGAGATCATTGTCCATCCCGCAGAAATTGTACTCCTGTATTGGTGATCCAGGGTCGGGTGCGACCGCTCGATTGTCAAGAACGCGATCCCGCGACCGTGCTGCCCGCCGCTTTCTGCGCCCTCCTGATCGGCTTCGGCGCGCTGCTGGTCGCGCTCATCATCTTGACGGTCTTCTCGATGAACCTGGTGGGCTGCGCGACAGCATTGATCCGCGTTTCAAGGGCGCCGTCGCGGGGGTCTGAATGACGGAGCTGCTCCAGGTCGAGGATCTCTCCATCGCCATCGCCAGGGTGATGATCCTCTCGCCGAAGCTGGTGATCGCCGACGAGCCGGTCTCCGGTTGCGCCTTTCACCCGCGCTGTCCGGCGGCCAGTCCGCTTTGCCGGCGGGAGCGACCGGTCATGAGGGACCGCGCGGCCGGCCACCAGGCGTGCCATCACCCGGACGGCGCGGCCGGGACCGGCGTGGGCAAAGGCTAGAACTGGACCCGCCAGGACTTGAGACGGCGGGCAGAGGCAAGGGTGTCAGAAGCCGTGCTTGGCCATGATCCCTACCAGGGTCCCGTCGGCCCGCATTTCCGCCAGGGCTCCGTTGAAGGCCGCCAGGATGGCCTGGTGATCGTCGGCCGCCTTGGAGAGGACGAGGTACTGAACTTCGACATGGACGGGCGGCTCCAGCCACACCAGCTGCTCGGCGGCGTCGGGCATCACCCTGTTGATGGTGTGCTGCGCCACGATCCGATCGATCAGGGCCAGGTCGACTCGACCCTTCCGCAGCTTTCGCAGGTTCTCTTCGTCGTCCTTGCCCTCGGCCGTCGTGAGGCCCGCCTCCTCGAAGCCCGGAGGCGCCGCGTAGCCGCGTACCACCGCGATCGTGTAGGGCTTGAGGTCCTCGTAGCCGCTGAACGAGATGTCGTCACCCTTGCGCTTGAAGAAGACCAATTCGTTGGCCGGCAAGGCATCGGAGTAGACGAACCACTCCTCCCGCTCGGGCCGGTACCATACGGTGTAGAGCCCGTCGTGCTTTCCTTTCTTGGTGGTCTCAAGCGCGCGCTTCCAAGGCATGAACTTGACATCGGCCTGGTAGCCCGCGCGGTCGAAGGCTTCGAGAATGATCTCGGACATGAAGCCTTGGCCTTCCATCTCCTCGCCGTAGAAAGGCGGATATTCCGTCGCGGCGATGTCCAGCTTGCGGCCTTCCGCTACTGCCGACGTCGCGGTCAAGACCAAGGCTACGGCAATGCAAAACAGCTGTCTCATGGTTCCCCCCGTTCCATCGAGCCGCCCCAATGGACCAAGTCGCAAAGCGCCCTCCTTCAGGCGCCAGCCTGCCTTCTAACGGGCCAGATCAGCAAGAGGCAGGCAAGCACGGCCTTGTGATGTCCGCGACGGCAGCCGTTCGCGGCACGACTCAAGGGTTTTGGCTCGGTTCATCCGGTTGTGCGCCACCTAGTCGATGGATGTAGCCGGTCTTGGGTGGTAGACTTCTCTCGCGGGTAGCGACGCACGCGACGGGATGCTTGGCATGAGACATGGGTGTCTGTGGGGCATTGTTAGATGGAAGCTGAGACCAGGCGGTCGGCCTTCAAGTCGCTGCGCGCTAAGTTCCTACTTGTCATCGTACCGCTCGTCCTCTTGGCGATTCTCCTGGTCTTCGGTTTCTTCGAGTTCATGGCCAGCGAGCGCGCCGCGGAGCGTCTCGAGCGCAAACTGGCGCAGCTGCTGACGATCCAGAGTGCCGTCCTTTCGGAACCGATTTGGGATCTGGACGACGAGCAGATCACGCTGACCGTCGCCGCCCTCACCATCGATCCCGACGTCTTGACCGTCGCGGTCTACGACGAGGACGGCAAACTGATCCTCGAACGCGGCGAGGAGGGCGGCCTCGCGCGCGCCGAGACGGTCGGCAGGGCCGACGTCGTCTATGGCGCGGGCGACGGTCGGGAAGTCATTGGCGGCCTTGCCATCGCCTTGACCGACGCGGCGCTGACCGCCGACCGCCAAACGCGTCTCTTGCTGGCCGGCGTCCTCGCCGGAATTCTGCTGCTCGCCGTGGTGTTCAGCGCCCTCGTCGCCAACCGCCGAACGGTGGGCCTTCCCTTGGAGCGACTGCTGGCCGCGATTCAACGCTCTCAGAACGGCGGCAAGCGCGAGTTGGTGCACTGGCCGGCGAAAGACGAGATGGGCGAGGTGATCGGTGCCTTCAACACCATGGTCACCCGGCAGGAGGCCTATGAACGGGAGCTGCAGGCGGCACGCGACGAGCTGGAGAAACGCGTGGCGCAACGGACGCAGGAACTTGCGGCGAAGAGCTCGCAGTTGACGGAAGCGATAGAGAGCATCTCCGAAGGCTTCTCCTTCTACGGATCGGACGATCGTCTGCTGATCTGCAACTCGACCTACAAGAACGTCATGTACCCCGGCATCGCGCCTCTCTTGGTGCCGGGGACCCCTTTCGAGACGATCATTCGCGGCGCGGCCAATGCGGGGTTGGTGGCCGATGCCGCGGGACGCGAAGAGGAATGGGTGGCCGAGCGCCTGGCCGAGCACCACCACCCCATCGGCCCGCACGTGCAAAGGCGCGGCAAGGGGCGCTGGATTCAGATCACCGAACGCAAGACCGACGACGGCGGCACGGTGGCGGTCTACACCGACATCACCGAGCTTCAGGGTGCCAAGGAGGCGGCCGAGGCCGCCAACGAAGCCAAGTCCACCTTCCTGGCGACGATGAGCCATGAGATTCGCACGCCGATGAATGGCGTGATCGGCATGAGCAATCTGCTGCAGGACACGGAGCTCGACGGAGATCAGCGAGAGTACTGTGAATCCATCACCAACTCGGCCGAGAACCTGCTGACGGTCATCAACGGCATTCTCGACTTCACCCGCGTCGAATCAGGCAGGTTGGAGCTGGATGCCCATGTCTTCGACCTCAGGACCTGTACCGAGGAAGCGCTCGACCTGGTGGCCGTCATCGCCGCCGACAAGGACCTCGACCTGGCCTATCTGGTCGAACCCGGCACGCCCGAGTTCCTGGTCGGCGACTCCACGCGCTTGCGCCAGGTGCTGCTCAATCTCCTGAACAACGCGGTCAAGTTCACCGAGCGCGGCGAGGTGGTGCTGACCTTGGGGGGACGTCGCGAGAGCGGCGAGGAGGGGGCCCTCTGCAGTCTCACCGTGTCCGTTCGAGACACCGGGATCGGCATTCCCAAGGATCGGATGGACCGGCTCTTCCGCTCCTTCTCCCAGGTCGACGCCTCGACCACGCGCCGCTTCGGCGGGACCGGCTTGGGCCTGGTCATCAGCCAGCGGCTGGTGAAACTCATGGGCGGGGACATCTCGGTGGAGAGCGAGGAAGGCAAGGGCACGACGTTCCGTTTCACCGTGTCCTTGCCGGTGGCGGAGGATGTGGAAGCGCGCCGCCTGGACAATATCCGCCCGGAGCTCACCGGCAAGCGCCTGCTGGTCGTCGACGACAACGCCACGAACCGGCTGATCCTGACCCGTCGGGCAGAGGCCTGGTCGATGCAGGCGAAAGCGACCGGCTCGCCGAAGGAGGCGCTCGCCTGGCTGCAGGGAGGCGAGGAGTTCGACGCCGGTATCCTCGACATGAACATGCCCGAAATGGATGGCCTCGCGCTTGCCACGGCAATTCGCGAGACCCACTCCGCGGAGCGGCTGCCCTTGGTGCTGTTGAGCTCGCTCGGGCGCCTGCCCAAGGATGAGACCCACGCCCTGGACGAGGCCGGTTTCGCCAAGATGCTGTCGAAACCGATCAAGCCCTCGCCGCTGCTCGATACCTTGGTCAGCGTGCTCGAGCGGCGGCCGGTGCGTGTCGTGGCGGAAAAGCCGGGCCGGGAATCGCAGTTCGACAAGAGCATGGCTGAGCGACTCCCGTTGAAGGTCCTCCTGGCCGACGATCATCCCACCAACCAAAAACTGGGGCTCATGATCCTAGAGCGTCTGGGCTATCGCGCGGACCTCGCGGGCAATGGCGAGGAGGTTCTTCAAGCGCTGGAGCGCAAGTCCTACGACGTAATCTTGATGGATATCGAGATGCCGGTGATGGACGGTCTGCAGGCCACCAGCCGGATCCGCGCGCACACGGGAGAGGGGAGCCCCAGCATCGTCGCCATGACCGCCAACGCCATACGTGGCGACCGAGACCGCTATCTGGCCGCCGGAATGGACGAGTACGTCAGCAAGCCGATCCGCATTAAATCCCTGGTGCAGGCGCTGGAGCACTGTGCTGCTCAACGCGACGCCGCGAGGGCGGACCGGGACCGGAGGGAGGAGCATGCTGAGACGTCCCGGGCCACTAAGCCCCACGACCTGCCGGGCTCCGGCGACGGCTACCTGGACGAGGACGCCCTGGGCAACCTGACCGAGGTACTGGGTGGCGGTCGAGAGGCGCTCTCGATGCTGATAGAGAGCTTTCTGGAAGAGACCCCCAAACTGCTGGAAAGCCTCGCGCTCGGCGCCGAGAAGGGTGACGGCGAAGAGGTCAGGCGGGCCGCCCACACCATAAAGGCCGGTGGCTACGACTTCGGCGCATTGCCGCTGGCCGAGCTCTGCGAAACCCTGGAAGAGCGGGCGAGGTCCGGCGAGCTGTCGGACGCGGCGGAACGCAGCGAGGCCATTCGCCTGGAGTACCGAAAGGCCGAGAATGCCTTGCGCCGGCTTCTCGACGACGGGCCTGTCGAGGCATCGGAAGGGACCGTTGAGGGCTGACTGGCGACCGAGTGGCGGGGGCCGCTCGCGGGAGGGCGCGCTGTTCACTACGCGGAACGAGGGGTGGGTGACATCGACGATTCGGCGGATCGCTTGGCTTGTGGCGGAGAGAGTCCGAGCTACCGCTGCTGCCTGGAAGCGAGACCGGGTTGCGGTTAGGTTAGCGAATTGGGCGAGTTGGAGAAGCAAGATGGCGAGCGTGGAAGGCCGTGTACTGGTCGTGGACGATCACGCGACGGTTCGCGCGAAGATGACGATCGCCGTGAAACGCCTTGGCCACGCCGTCACAGCCGCGTCCGACGGACGGCAAGCGCTGGAGATCTTGGCGACGGAGTCCTTCGACCTCGTTCTCCTCGACCTCCTGATGCCCGAGGTGGACGGCTTTGCCGTTTTGGAAGCCATGAGCGCGGACCCCAGGCTGAAGGCCATTCCCGTCGTCGTGGTCTCCTCCCTCAACGACGGCGAGAGCATCGCCAAGGCCAAGGCGCTGGGCGCCGTCGGACATCTGCCGAAGGTCTTCAGGCCGGATCAGCTGCAAACCCATCTCTCCACCTACCTAGGCAGGGCCGATGGAAGCGAGGCTTAGGCTCTCGGGAAGCGATCTGCCGCTCTAGATTTCCTGCGGCGACCACCTTCTAGCAGCTAAGCTCAGGCGCGCCAGCATCGACGCTTCTGCCGTAGTAATGGAGGCGGTCGCCCGCATCGTCGCCCAATTCCGCCAACGCTGGGCCAGGGGCCCAATCATCCTACGCGGCGATAGTGGCTTTTCGCCGACTTCCACCGGACGACGCGTCGACAGCTGGAACCGCCGTCGACGCGTCGTCGCCAAGACCGAGTGGCTGGCTAGCCGCTGTGGTCGGGATTCTGGAGAGTAAATGGGGAGTAAAGCGGTGCAGTTCTCTTGCCAAGCCCGTGGATCGGGCCAGACATCTGGGCTCGATCATTGAGGTGCAACCCTGAAAGGCAAGGCACGGAGTACTTCACATCTCTCCTATCCGTTGGGTTCTTTGAAACGATCCGCTGGTATGACCGCCGTCGCGACAAGCTCCACCAGCAGGTCATCGCTCCAGATTTTCGCGACCTGAATGGCGGTCGTCGCAGGTCCGAATTCCAGATTGAGAACGGACTGACGCACCTCGGTGATGGGATCCCTATCCTCCTCGCGAACATAAAAGGTCGTCAGCGAAACAATGTCATCCAAGCCGCCGCCCGAAGCCACCAAGACTTTCTCTATGTTCTCGAAAGCCATCCGGGTCTGCCCCGCCGCGTCGCCCGTGTGCATGACGTTGAACTCCCTGTCCCACGCCACTTGCCCGCTGAGATGAACGCGGCGCCCTTCCGGCTCCACGACCGCCTGGCTCATTGGATACCCAGGGCTTCGCCATACGTCATCGCTGTTAACATTAACCCGTGTTTTCATGTGCCACGCCCTTCGATGCGTTGATCTCTCCGGGAGCGTATTCGTCGGAAAGTTGGATGTCATGCAGAATTCGAGGGCGCATTGCGCCGACAATCTTGACGCCCGCAAAGGGCCCGAACCCGGCCTGACCTCTCTAGCCCGCAGATCTCGCGAGATTTAGGCGCATCGGGGCTCTTGGCATGGGAAAAATCCCTCTGCGACAAAGAGTTAATCCAACGCAGAAAAGGTCCCCGATGCCCACGGAGTGTCACTCGAAAGAGGTGGTCTTTGCCCGCGTCGAAGGTCGGCGTGTGGTCGCCGATTACGATGGTGGTTGGCTGCTTTGTGGGTGACCCTCGCCAAGCGGTCTTATCGCCTTCCCACCGACAACGACCGACCAGCTCCGACACCCTGAAACGAACACGGCGCAACTCACTTGCGTCTGTTCTCCAGAAGGTCTCTGTCGCTAGACGCTAATACTCTATGCGCCTACGAATTCTGGCCGTCGTGAGACTTCCGGGCTAGCCGGTGCGTCCGGCCTTGTCGACGATCGCGCGTAACAAGACGTTGGCGCCGGCGGTGATCCACTCCGGTTTGGCGTCCTCGACCTCATTGTGGCTGATGCCGTCTATACAGGGCACGAAGACCATGGCCGTCGGCGCCACCTTGGCCAGATAGCAGGCATCGTGGCCGGCACCGGAGACGATCTCGCGCGCCGCATAGCCGAAGGCCTCGGCGCCTTCGCGGACCGCGGCCACGCAGGAGGGGTCGAACTTGATGGGCTTGTAGTAGAAGATCTGCTCCAGCTCCACGCCGAGCCCGATCTCGCCCGCGATGCGCTCGATGCCGGCACGCAGCGTCGCGTCCATCTTGGAGAGTACGTCGTCGTCCGGGTGGCGGAAGTCGATGGTGAGGAAGACCTTGCCCGGAATGACGTTGCGCGAGTTGGGGTGCACCTCCAGCATGCCGACCGTGGCGCAAGCGACCGGCGCGTTGTCGAGCCCGGTGCGGTTCACCAGGTCGACGACGCGGGCGGCACCCACCAGCGCGTCCTTGCGGGTGGCCATGGGTGTCGGCCCGGCGTGGGACTCCACCCCGGTCAGGGTCAGCTCGTACCAGCGCTGGCCCTGCGCGTCGGTGACGACGCCGATGGTCTTCTCCTCGGCTTCGAGGATCGGCCCCTGCTCGATATGGGTCTCGAAGAAGGCGTGCACATCGCGTCCGCCTACTTCTTCGCTGCCGGCGTAGCCGATGCGCTGCAGCTCCTCGCCCATGGTCTTGCCGTCGCTGTCCGCGCGGCTGAGGCCGTAGTCCAGGTCGAAGACGCCGGCGAAGACGCCGGAGGCGACCATGGCCGGGGCGAAGCGCGATCCCTCTTCGTTGGTCCAGACGGCCACTTCGACGGGGCGCTCGGTCTCGACGCCCAGATCGTTCAGGCTGCGCACCACCTCCAGGCCGGCGAGCACGCCGAACACGCCGTCGAAACGGCCGCCCGTGGGCTGGGTATCCAAGTGGCTGCCGGTCATCACCGGGGCCAGGTCGTTGTTCTTGCCCGGCCGCCGGGCGAAGATGTTCCCCATCTTGTCGACCTTGATGGAGCAGCCCGCTGCCTCGCACCAGCCGACGAAGAGGTCCCGTCCTTGCTTGTCGAGATCGGTCAGCGCCAGGCGGCAGCAGCCGCCCTTCTCGGTGGCGCCGATCTTCGCCATCTCCATCAGGCTGTCCCAAAGCCGCCCGCCGTCGATCCGCAGGTTCTGATCCGATGCCATCGCTCTGCTATTCCCTATCGCTTTGCCGGTGGAACGCCTTCCTCATCCTAGCGCGCTTCCCGTCCGATCCGACAGATCGCGGCGACGAGGACTCCCTCGGCCGTGGTCGAGGGCGGAGTGGAAAGCGGAGGTTATCAGTGCTTGCCGCCGCAAGCGGCGGCATTGCCCGCACCGTTGCCGGTGCTGATGCAGCCGGTCGCCATGCCGCCGCAGGCCGCCGCGTTGCCGGGGCCGTTGCCCGTGGTCACGCACTTGGTCGCCTTGCCGCCGCAGGCCGCCGCGTTGCCGGGGCCGATGCCGGTCGTCACGCACTGCGTGGCCTCCTTGCCGCAGTCGGCGGCGTTGCCCGGACCTATCCCCGTCGTCATGCAGCCGCTCTTCGACACAATGGCCTGCGGGCGCGGTGAGAAGGGTCTTTGTCCCCACCGGCCACCCTCTTGCGGGCGGTGCAGAGAGCTGGCGGCGAGCAAGGTCTCCAAGGCCTGGGTCCCGCTGCCGTGCGCGGTGATGTCTTGGCCGGATGCGGGAAGCGCAAGTGCGACCATCATCAAGGAGACGAGACACATCACTCTTCGCATTGGCGGGCACCCCCATCGCGGCTGTTCGTCGAGTCCTGCCGGTCATAGCAGGAAAGCGAGGGCGGCGCGCGCAAATTGCCGTGCGCCACGGCGCTTTGAGCGTCAGGCGCATTCCCAACGGTGCTTCTGCAAACGCGTGTGTCGACAGCACGCGGCAACGCCGGTTTAAATGATTTCCTTAACATTGGATCTAGAAAAGATCAAATTTCCAGTAGTTTTGCTTCCTTTGTTTTTAGTAATAATAACATGCCATAGTAATTTGAGATCAAACGATGAACTATTCATATGGTTATGAGCACATATCCCTATGGTCAGTTTCTTTCGCGGAGCGGCCGCGCGATACTGGAAAGTCTATGGCGGAGGCGAAGGCAAGGGCGTCCATCCGTAAGCATCGTCGGCGTGATCCAGCAAGACGAGGTCACGCCTTTCGCGTTTTCGGTCCAGTCCTTGTCGATGCCGATCGGGCCGCCGCGTTGGTGATCCAAGGGGGATAGGAGATGGGCATCGACATTGTCGGGATCGGGTGCCGTTTTCCCGGGCAGGCGAACGACGCCGGCTCCTTCTGGGAGCTGATCTCGGGGAGCGAAAGCGCGGTCGGACCCATGCCCGAGCGCGGCTGGGACCCCGCGGACTACCTGGGCCAGGCGGGTCAGCCGGGGAAGTCCGTCACCTTCAACGGCGGCTGGCTCACCGACATCGATCGTTTCGACTACGGCTACTTCCGCATCTCGCCGCGAGAGGCGGCGGAGATGGATCCCCAGCAGCGCCTGGTGCTGGAGGTCGCGCACGAGGCGCTGCACGACGCCGGTCTCAATCCCCTGGCGCTCAAGGGCCGCAAGGTTGGCGTCTACGTGGGCTCCGGCATGGCCGAGCACATGGCGATGGCCTTCCTCGAGGTGGAGGAGATGACGCCACACACCATGCAGGGGAACTCCCTGGCGCTCATCGCCAACCGCCTCTCCTTCGTGCTCGACATCGACGGGCCCAGCCTGATGATCGATTCCGCCTGCTCGGCGGCGATGAGTGCCCTGGATCTCGGCTGCAGCGCGCTGCGGCACGGCGAGTGCGAGATGGCGATCGTGGTCGGCGTCAACACCATGCTGGGCCCCTCGCCCTTCATCGGCTTCTCGCAGGCCTCCATGCTGTCGCCGCGCGGTCTCTCGGCGCCCTTCGACGAGTCCGCCGACGGTTTCGCGCGCGGCGAAGGCTGCGGGGCCATCGTCCTTAGGCGCAGCGACTGCGATTGGGGGTTGCCCTCCAGGGTCTATGCGCGCGTGCTGGGCTGCGGCACCAACGAGGACGGTCGCACCGCCAGCCTGACGGTGCCCAAGCAGTCCAGCCAGGCGGCGCTTTTCAAAGAGGTCCTGGCCGAAAGCCAGGTGGCGCCTGAGCAGGTCGTCTACGTCGAAGCGCACGGGACCGGCACCCCGGTGGGCGATCCGATCGAGGCGCAGTCGATCGCCGAGGCGCTGGTCGGCAGGCGCGCGGCGGCCCTGCCCATCGGCTCCGCGAAGGGGCACGTGGGACATCTGGAGACCGCGGCCGGGATCGTCGGCCTCTGCAAGGCGGCGCTCTGTCTGCATCATCGCCAGCTGGTGCCAACGGCCAATCATCACCGTCTCTCTTCGCGCATCGACGCCGAGCGGCTGAAGATCCGCGTGCCAGTCGCGCCGGAGCCCATGGCGGACCCCGAAGCCGACGGTCCGGCCGCGGTCGCGGTCTGCAGCTATGGCTTCGGTGGCGCCAATGCCTTCGCGCTGCTCGGCGCGGGCGGACCTCGGGGCGAAGCCTTGCCTTCGCAGTACAGGTCCAAGCCCTACGTCGTGCCGCTCAGCGCCCACTACCGCCAAGGCCTGGAGAGTCTTGCCTCGTCCATCGAGCAGAGGGTCGGCATTGAGGACAGGGAAGAGGCCGCCCGCTGGGCCGGTGCTCTCCTGCCGCCCCGACGCTTCCGACGCGTCTCGCTGCCGAGCCGCCCAGGGCCGGACGGTGCGGTGGAGGGCGAAGCACCCGGGGTGGCGCCGCGCCTGTTGATGGCCTTCGGCGGTCAAGGCAGCCAGGCGGGTGACATGGGCCGCGCGCTCTACAGCACTTTCGAGCCCTACCGCCAGGCGATGGACGAGGCCGATGCCTGCTACGAAGAGGTTTCCGGACGTTCGCTCCTCCGCGGTCACCGTCTCTGCCAAGCGGAAGGACTGAGCGAGCGGGACCAGGCCGACGTCACCGTCGCCTTGCCGTCCATCGTGCTCACGCAGGTGGCCACGGCCAGCCTGCTGCGGGCCGCCGGCGTGGTGCCCGAGGCAGTCATCGGGCATTCGACCGGAGAGATGGTGGCCGCGTGGCACTGCGGGGCGCTGAGCCTGGAGGAGCTCTGCCGCCTGACCTTCGTGCGTGCCGAGCTGCAGTCTCGGATGCGGCCCGGCGCCATGGCCGCCTGGGAGATGAGCAGGGAGGCGGCGGAGGCAACGATCTCCGGCCTCGGCCTCGAGGGGCAGGTGTGCGTCGCAGGCATCAATGGGCGGGACGCCGTGACCTTGGCGGGCGACGCCGAAGCCATCGAGAGCATGCTGTCGCACGGCAAGGCGGTGAACCTGCGCTGCACCAGGCTGCCGGTGCCCAAGGCCTATCACAGTCACCATGTCGAGGAGATCTTGCCCGAGCTTCGTCAGCGCCTGGCTTTCCTGTCGCCGCGTGAGTCGTCCTTGGCGATGGTTTCCTCGGTGCTGGGGCGGACCGGGCCGGTAGAGGCCGCCCGGCTGGATGCGGACTACTGGGTCGACAACATCGCCCGGCCGGTGGACTTCCTGGGCGCCTGCGAAGCGGTGGGTGGCGGCGTGGAGCTTGCGGTGGAAGTCTCGCCCCGGCCGGTCTTGAGCGGCTATCTCGGCGCCAATCTGGGGCACGACGTCATCGCCGCGGGGGCGAGAGAGGCCAGTGCCGAAGCACTGTTGCTCGACGGCCTGGGCGCGCTCTTCGTGCGCGGCGTCGATGTCGACTGGACCGCCGTCCAGCCGCCTGGCCGCTTCGTCGCAATCCCACGCGTTCCCTGGGATCACGGCGAGCCCGTGCGCAGTACGGTCTGGAAAGCGCCGCTTCCCGCCTCGCGCAAGCAGCGGTCGGCTGGCGGCGTGGAGATCGCGCTGTCGCAAGAGCGCTACGGCTTCCTCGCCGAGCATCGGGTGGAGGGCAACGCGGTGATGCCGGGCGCGGGCCTGGTGGCGATGACCCTGGGCGCTGGACACGGGCCGGAACTCAAGGACCTTCGCTTCGAGCGCATGGTGCCCTTGGCGGCGGACGGCAGTGCCACCGCCCTGGAGATCCGGCAAGAGGGCGAGCGGCTGCAGTGGCACTCCGCGGCCGGGGTCGCCTTCTCCTGCGGCTTGGCCGCCGAAGCGTCCGCGCCGCAACCCTTCGCCCCCTTCGACGCCATCGACCCGGCGGAGAGCCATCCCGTCGACGTACGCCGGCTCTATGACGTACTGGGCCGGCACAGCGGCCTGGAACTGGGCGGCCCCTTCCGCAGCATCGCCGCGATGCGCGTCGCTGGCCGGGAGAGCATTGCCAAGGTGGCCATAGACGAGTCGCTGCGCACGGCCGAGGCGGCCAACACCGTGCTGCTCGACGGCTGTCTCCAGTCCTTGGCCGTGCTTGGCGGCATCGAGAGCCGCTTCGCGGCGCCATTGGGCATTGGCTCCCTGACCCTCCCGCTTGCCGATGGCCTGCCGCCGACCTTGCTGTGCCACACGCGGGTGACGGCCCTGGACCCGCAAGGCATCAGCGGCGACATGGAGCTTTGGGATCCCGACGGGACCCATCTGGGCCAGATTTCCGGACTGAGGCTGAGCCGGCTGGACTCGGCCAAGGCCGTTCCGCCGCTGCCCTTCCTGACCGTTTGGCAGCCCGAGGAGAGCCAGGTGGCCAACGCGCCCACGCTCGAAGAGCGGTTGGAGTGTCTTGTCCGGGACGCGTCGCGGGCCGAAGACCGGGTCGTTCGCCGCGTGCTCGATTGCTCCAAGGAAGGCCTCTTGGCGAGAACCATCCAGCGCATGCAGGCGGCCGAAAGCGATGGGCTCGCGATCGCCGACAGCCTCTTCGTCGTCATGACGGCGCCGTTGCCACCGGAGGCCCCGGCCTGCGTGGTGCCGGCTGACGCACCGGGCGTGCTCAGCCCCCACGCCTTCGACGTGGTGATCGCCGACCCCGAGGACGACTCGCTGCGGGCCTGGCTCGCGCCCGGCGGCACGGTGATCGCGGTGGAGGAGATGGCGCCGCCACCCGATGTCGCGGAGCAAGACAGCTTGACGGCGCTGCAATGCGAGACGACGGCCGTCTTCTTCGCCTCCGCCGCGCCGCGGCAGTGGTCGGGACCGCTGGCGATGGATCTCAATTCGGCGAGCCTCGTCATCGACGATCGCGACGACCTGCAGGCGGCGAGCGCGCTGGTGCGCGACCTCTCCGCCTTGGCGGAGCCGCCTGGGCTGGTCTTCGTCGTGCGGCGCGATCCCGCCGAGCCGCCCTCGCCGATCATGGGTTTTGCTCGCGCGGTGCGCAACGAGCACCCGCAGCTTTCCGTCTGGCTGCTGGTCTTGGACCGTGCGCTCGACGAGCAGGAGGCCTGGCAGGCCATCCGTCAGCGCATCGCCGACGGACTGGGCCAGGAGTTCGAGCGCGACTTCGTGGCGGGCGCCTGGCGGGTGCCGCGTTTGCGCCGCTACCAGCCGGCCGCCGCGCCGCCCGATGGGCGGGAGTTCAGATTGGATATCGAGCGGCCGGGCCAGCTCTCCTCGCTCTTCTGGCGTCCGCTGCGGCCCGACTTCGAGGGGCTGGACGCCCACGAGGTGAGGCTGCGCGTGCGCCACGTCTCGCTGAACTTCAAGGACGTGATGCTGGCGATGGGCCTGCTCAGCGGCTTCAAGACCACCATCGGCATGGAGTGCTGCGGCGAGATCATCGGACTGGGGGCCGAGGTTGCCGAGCGCTATCCGGAACTCGCCCTCGGCCGCAGGGTCATGTGCATCTCACTCAGCAGCGATCTGGGGCAGCGGCGCAGCTCGCTCTTCGGGACGACGGCGGTGGTCGATGCGCGCAGCGTCTTCCTCAAGCCGGGTGGCGTCGCCGATGCCGACGCGGCCGGTTTCATCGGCGTCTACGCCACGGCTTGGCATGCCTTGTCGCAAGTGGCGCGGCTGCAGCCCGACGAGACGGTCCTGATCCACTCCGGCGCCGGCGGCGTGGGGCAGGCGGCGATCCAGATCGCGCGACAGATCGGCGCCAAGGTCATTGCCTCGGCCGGCAGCGAGGCGCGCCGCGCCTATCTGCGCGACACCCACGGCGTGGACTTGCTGATCGACTCCCACGCGCCCGAGCGCTTCGTCGAGGAGGTCGCCGCCATGACCGAAGGGCGCGGTGTCGATGTCGCGCTGAACTCCCTGTCCGGCGAAGGATTGCGCCAGACCCTGCGCTGCATCGCTCCGGCGGGCCGACATGTCGAGATCGGCAAGCGGGACATCTTGGAGGACTCCGCGCTCGGGCTCTTGGTGCTGAAGAACAACATCACCTTCCATAGCGTCCATCTCGACATGCTTGACGAGACCCACCCTGAGCGCGTGCGCGCACTGATCGAGACCTGCGTCGAGCGACTGGCGAAGGGCGAGGCCCGGCCCGTACCCACCACCGTCTACCCGGCCACCCGGACGCTGGAGGCCTTCAGGCTCATGAGTTCCGGGAAGCACACCGGGAAGGTGATCGTCGACCTGACCCAAGGCATCGAGCCGTCGGGCGCGGACGCGGCGAGGGGTGATGGCCTTGCCCTCTCCGCCGTGCCCGATGCGCTCTTCGCGCGAGACGAGACCCAGCTCGTCACCGGGGGTACGGGCGGTCTGGGCATCGCGCTCGCCCGCTTCATGGCGGCGCGCGGGGCCGGCCGCCTCCTGCTGATCAGCCGCGGCGGCAAGCCGGACGACATGGGTCAGCTGCAGCTGGACGCCATTCGCCGGGACCACCCGGACTGTCGGATCGAGACCAGGGCTCTGGACATCACCGATTCGGGCGCGCTCGAGGCGCTCTTCGCGGAGGAGCCTGGGATCACTGGCGTTTTCCACGCGGCCACCAGCTATCAGGCCGAGCGCGCGGCGGAGGTGGAGGCCGACAGTCTGGAGACCTGGCGCATCAAGGTGCAGGCAGCCTGGAAGCTGCACGAGCTGACGCGCCAACGGCCGATGCGGCACTTCGTTCTGGTGACCTCCCTTGCCGGCCTGCACGGGAACGTCAACCAGGCCGTCTACGTGGCGGCCAACGCCGCCTTGACGGCGCTGGCGCGGGACCGCCGCGACCAAGGCCTTCCCGCCATGGCGATCGACTTCCCGATCCTCTTGGGCGCCGGCCGCCTGTCGCAGGCCAAGCACCTGGCGGAACTGGATCTCAACACTTCCCGCGGTTTCGGCGCGGTCTCCTTCACCGACCTGGAGCCGGCCTTGGAGGAGCTGTGGGTGGAGCCCGACGCCCATCCGCCGGTGGTCAGCCTCGATCGTCCGAACTGGGCGAGCTACGGCCGCCTCAACCGCCATCGCCTGCTCTACGACCACCTGGTGCCGCGCGCGGAGAGATTGGGCGAAGAGAGCGAAAGCCAAGCGGGCACGGCCTTGAGCCACGAGGAGGTGGCTGGCCAGATCCAGTCCAAGATCGCCTTCGTCCTGGGAGCCACGCCGGAGGAGATCGAGCTCGACCTGCCGCTGATCGAACTGGGCATCGATTCGCTGGCCGCCATCGAGCTGGTGAACTGGCTCGGTAAGTCCTTCGGCATGGCGCTGTCGCAGACGCAGATTCTCTCCGGCGCGACGGCGCGAACCTTGGTCGACGCCGTCGTCGGCAGCGCCGCGCCCACGGCACGCCCGTCGAGCGAGGAACCTGTCGCCGAAGCCGTCCCGGTCGAGAGAAGAGAGGCGAGCGAGGCGCTACCCACGCATGCCGCTGTGCCGGGGCACCTTGAGCAGGGAGACACGGAGCCGCCGGTTGAAACTGCCACCGCGGTGCCCTTGGTGACAACAGTGGCAGCTGAAGATAGATTGCTTAAGGCGACACCTTCGCCCGGTGGCGCGGTCGTCTCTGATCTACCTGGGCAAGGCTTCATCGAGGTTCCTCTCAAGGCGCATGACGCTCCCCGGGCGGGTCATCGCGTCGTCGAGGTTCCAAACAAGCTGGGCCCCCAATCGCTTGGCAGGCTGATCGAGCAGTTGGGTGACGTCCAGCAAGTGACGGTCCTGCGCGCGGCGCCGGGCGAAGAGCACTTCTGTCTGGGCATGGATCTCGACGCCATGAGCTTCGGCGATGCGGCCATGAGCGAAGGGCTGGAGCAGTTCGAGCGCCTGGCCGATTGCTTGACCAAGGCGAAGATGCCGGTCATCGCCGTGGTGGAGGGTGCCTGCCGCGGCGGCGGCATGCTGCTGCCCTCTCTCGCGACCATCACCCTGGCGAGCGACAAGGCCTCTTTCGGGTTTCCGGAGATTCGCGCCGGTGGTCTGCCCGGTCTGGTCAGCGTCTATGCGCGACGCCGCCTCGGCGAAGCGGCTTGTCAGCGCTACATGCTAACCGGAGATGCCTTCGACGCCACGACGGCTCAGGCCTTGGGCTTCGTGGACAAGACCGGAAACAAGACAGAGATAGAACAAGAACTGCAACGGCTGCTACGGCGCTTCCAGACCATCGACCCGCGACTGCTGAGCGAAGGGCGGCAGAGCTGCCCGGCGGAAACGCCGGAGCTGGCTATGATCGCCATGGGCGGGCTCGACCGTCGCGCCAGGGCGCGGGAGCGCGACGAGCGCCCCCTGGTCCGCTTGCTGCACAATCCGGAAAGCGGCGTCCTGGTGATCGAGCTGAACGACCCCGACTTCAGCAACGCCATCGATTGGGCCGTCGGCGACGACCTGGCGCGTGCGATCGCGGCGGCTCGCGATCTCAAGCCCTTGCGCGCCGTGGTGCTGCAGGGTGCCGGCGACCACTTCTGCGTCGGCGTCAACCCTTACAACTTCATCCGCCGCACCAAGGAACTGCCGGTGCTGACCGCCGCCCGGGCGGTGCACGACATCTACGACGCCTTTGTCTCCATCCGCACCCTGGAGGTGCCGGTCGTCTCGGCGTTGCATGGCAAGGTGATGGGCGGCGGCATGGCGGCGGCTCTGATCGGCGACTATCGCATTGCTGCATCGGACGCCCTCTTCAACTACGGAAACCTGCCGCGCGGTGTCTGCCCCGGCATGCTGCTTTCCGAGTCGCTCTCGCGAACGGTCGGGCCCGGCTGGGCGACGGAGCTTTACCTCAACGACTTCACCTTGACCGCCGAGCAGGCCAAGACGATCGGTCTCGTCAACGACATCGCGCGTAGCCCCGTCGATGCCAAGGCGGCCGCGTTGGAGCTGGCGTCGCGTATCGCCAGCTACGCGCCCACGGGCGTGCGCGCCACGACCCAGCTGATGCGCCCGCCGATCGACTATGCCCGCCTGGCACGCGAGAGCATCGGCATCGCCCGCTGCAACGTGCAGGGCAATGCCTTCGCCCCTGGCTGGAAGGCCGAGGAGCGGCGCCTGGGCGCGCCGAGCATCCCGTCCATCGCGCGCATGCCGGCCGTGATCGGGTCGGCTCCCTCGAAGACCCCCTATCCGGTCCTCTCCGCTCCGCTCTCGACGGCCCCGACCGCCCAGTCACCCACCGCCGTGCCGCCTCAGCAATGGGACTGGGAGAGCGACGTCCGTCTTCGGCTCTCCCTCGGTGAGGAGCGGCGGCCGGACCCGGAGAAGGGAGATTGCGTCTTCCTGACCGGTGCCACCGGCTTCGTCGGCTCCTTCATCCTGCGGGAGCTGCTGGAACGGCCGGCGACCCAGGTGGTCTGCCTGGTTCGCGCGCGGGACGCGGCCCATGCGATGGAGCGGATCGAAGAGAAGCTCCGCCGCTACGGTCTGTGGCAGGACCGCTACGCCGGACGCGTCGAGGCGGTCGCCGGGAACGTCGGCGAAGCCGATCTGGGCCTCGATCCCGAGACCTACGTGGCCTTGGCCAAGCGCTGCAACGTGGTGCTTCACAACGGCGCCATGGTGGACTTCACCCAGGGCCTCGATGCCTTGCGCAAGACCAACGTCGAGGGCGTCCGCCAGATCGCCCGCTTCGCCGCCGCGCATCTGCGCTCTCAGCTGGTGCATGTCTCCTCGCTCAGCGTCTTCTCCCTGCACCGCTTCGACGGCGAGGCGACGGACCTCAGGCCCGATCCGACCCGCCTCATCAATGGCTATGCGCGCAGCAAGTGGCTGGGCGAGCAGGTCGCGCTGCTGGCCTGGCGGCAAGGTTTGGACGTCACGGTCGTGCGGCCCGGCCGGGTGATGGGCGACAGCGCGAGCGGCGCCAGCAACGTCGAGGATTGGTTCTCCCGCTATCTCCTCTCGACCGTCGCCATGGGTATGGCCTGGAACCTCCGCCACGAGACCGACATGTCGCCCGTCGACGCCGTCGCCCGGCTGATCGTATCGCGGGTCGGCCAGCCGGGCGCGCCGCGCTGCTGGCATGCCTACAGCCCGGTGACCTTGACCACCAGGGAGATCTCCGACCTCTTGCGCGCGCGCGGCTACGCCATCCGCGACGTCTCCTACGAGACCTGGATGGCGACGCTCAAGAGCTCGGTCGGCCAGGCCATGCTGCCGCTCGCCCAGACCTTCGAGCAGCTGCCGATCCGGGCGACCGAGGGCGCCAAGATCACCTTCTCCAGCGACCTGCCGGAGGCCTGGCGGACCGACGGTCGTCTCCTGCTGAACCGCATGCTGGATTGGATGGCCGCGCAAGGCATCTTGCCTGAGGCGCCGGCGGCGACGCGCGATCGCGCCGCCTCTCCATCCGGCGAGAGGCCGACGGTCGTCGAGGCCGTGCCCAGCCGGGAAGAGCGGTCGGCATCGCGCCGTGTCGGCATTCACGCCATGGAACTCTACTTCCCGCCGCACATGGTCAAGCAGGCCGACATGGAGCGCTTCCACGACAGCCCGGGTAAGTACACCGCCGGCTTGGGGCAGGAGGCCATTACCTTCTGCGCCGACAACGAAGACCCGGTCAGCATGGCGCTGACGGCCGTGCACCGGCTGATCGAGCGCACCGGGATCGGCTGGGATGCCATCGGCCGTCTGGAGGTCGGCACGGAAAGCCTGGTCGACCGCAGCAAGAGCATCAAGACCCTGCTGATGAGCCTCTTCGAGAAAGAGGGCAACTGCGATGTCGAGGGCGTCGACAACTACACCGCCTGCTATGGCGGCACGGCGGCTTTCTTGAACTCCGTCGCCTGGTGCCAGAGCGAGGCCTGGGACGGCCGCTATGCCCTGGTGGTCGCCGTGGACATCGCCGACCTCGACGCCCATCAGGCCTTCCTGAATGGGGCGGCGGCCGTCGCCATGCTGATCGGTCCCGACGCGCCGCTGCGCGTGGAGCCGGAGCGGGCGACCCACATGATGAACACCTGGGACTTCTACAAGCCGATCGGCTGGAAGGACTCCTTCCCCTTGATGCGTGACGGCAAGCACTCCATCGACGTCTACATGGCGTGTCTGGAGGGCTGCTATCGCGGCTTGGCGGCCAAGCTGGGCGAAGCCGATCTCCTGGCGACGCACGACTATGCCGTCTTCCACTGCACCAGCACCTATCTGTGCAAGCGCGCCTTCGATTACCTGGCAGGACTGGCCGCACCCGACATGGGACTGCGCGAGCGGCTCGCGCGCTACAAGTCGATGGCGGCGCCGGCGACGCTGATCACCAGGCAGATCGGCTCGACCTACACCGCCTCTTGCTATGTCAATCTCTTCTCCCTGCTCTATCACGCGGGCGAGGAGGCCATCGGCAAGCGGGCCCTGGTCTTCTCCTACGGCTCCGGCGCGGCCTCCTCGCTCTATCGCCTCAGCGTGGACGCTCTGCCCGATCTCGGCGGGAACCTGGAGGACCGCCTGGCCGCCCGGATCCGCCATACGCCGGAGAGCTTCACGAAGATCACCCAGGACTATTCCGAGACTTACGCCCGCTTCGACTTCACCCCGGCCGGACGCGAGGGATTGCAAGAGGGCGTCTACTATCTGGATCGGGTTGACCGTTGGGGCATGCGCTACTACTCGCGGCAGGTGGCGGGCGCGCGGGTTCTGCTCTCCAGCGGATCGCCGTTGGAGGGAGTCCTCTTCGAGGCGGTACAGCCCGGACCGAAGGCACCCGCGCCGGCGGCCGAATAGGTCCTGGAGGCTATCGCCGTCGGCGTTCAGCGCCGCGTGGACCTGCGAGACCTGGCGGGAGCGCATTGCTCATGGCGGCTCTTCCCTATGCGGGCCGCTCAGCGTCGGTCTCCTGATGGGGTTCCGCCGGGGCCAGGTCGAGGGTCTCGTTCAGGTTCCGAAGCAGCAGCTGCTCGAAAGTTCGAAAGGCAGCGGAGCGCAAGGCCGACGAGGTGAGCGCGATGACCAGGCGCTCCGCCACGGTGTTGGCGTGAATGGCCACGTCGTAGAAGATGCGGTCGTTGGTGACCACGCCGAAGGTCTCGGCCACGCCATAGACGGAGTCTTCCGGCGGCAGCTCCAGCTTGCCGAGATTGGTCACGGTGAAGGCGCCGAGCCGTAAGGGGCGGCGCCTGGACAGCCGACCCAGCAGCGGCGCCGTTCGCGCAAACATGCGGGCAGATTTGCGGTCGTCGTCCGCTTCGATGGCCTCGGCCGTCCTCGCGCTGATCGCCTTGGCCAGGTCGATGTTCGATCCAGGGAGCGGGCGGGCCAGGCGCTCCGGCAGCAGACCGACGTTGGAGCCCAGGCCGGCGATCCTGCCGCCGCGATTGAGATCGCAGGCCATGCCGTAGGTAAGCGGGCGGGTGCCCTCACCGCAGAGCCCGTCGTAGGCCCTGGCCGCGCTCGCCGCGATGAGGCCGGTGACGGTGATCTCTCTTTGCCGGCAGGCGGCGACGATCTCCGCGGTGCGCGTCCGATCGAAGCGGCACAGCGCGATTCCAGTTCGGCTTTGGTTGCTTGCGCGATGGCGGTCTTGCGCCACTGAGGTGGAGCCGATCCGCGCGCCGAGCTGCTTCAGGAGAAAGCTGCAAGACTGCAGGAAGGGGAGGGAGCCGGACTTCGGCCGACGCGGTGTCGCGGGACCGACGGCGTCGGCGCCGCGCAGGGTTTCGACCAGGGCGCCGATCAGATTGAGGACTGAGTTGCGGTCGACGATGGCATGGTGACTGGTCAGGAGGAGCCGGGTCTGCTCCCGATCTTCCGACGCCGGCGGCAGCAGGAGTTCCACGCGCAAGAGCGGCTCTCCCTGGAGGCCCACGGGCTCTCCCATCGCCTCCTCGATAGTGGCGAAGGGCTCGCCGGGCGCGGTCAGCCGAACCGCGCGCACCTCGATGGCCGCGTCACTCGGCACGAAGCGCGGGCGGCGCCCCGCAGCCTCCAGCCGAAAGCCCAGCTCCGGCAGCCGTCGGGGCAGCTGATCCACGGCCTGGCGCAACTGCTCCAGCTCGACCTTGCCGGTCAAGGTGACGCTGCGGCAGACGTTGAACCAGGCGGCCGGATTGGCGCCGGCCCATGCCCGTTCCGAGTCTGTCAGTGCGCGTCCAAGCAAGATCCCTCTACCTTAGTACTCTGCCCGATCAACCTGCGACGCAGGTCCGCTTGTACGGTAGCGCCATGGTCCAAGCAGGGCGAGTTTTATCGATAGGGGTGAAGCGTGAAGAAATACATTAAATAGCGAAGCGCAGTGATTTGGGTTTTGCTTTTTCACCAAGAGAGTAACAGATTGCGACAGGTGTCGATCCTTGGTGTCTGTTGCGCGCTTGCCGGCAGCCAGGGGTGCCGGCGCGTGCAGGCTTGACGCCGGAGGGCACGCGATCCAGGGTCGCCTCACACCATGGCCGGCCCGTTCCCGCGGGCAGGCAAGGAGGAGCGGAGGCACGCATGGAGGATGCTGCCGCGCACGCGGCCGCGATAGATCCCGAGCAGCTGGCAGGGTTGGAGGAGATCCTCGGTCCCAAGGGCGTGCGCCGCCCCGACGATCTGGTCGGCCTCGATCCGGGGCTCGACGGGGAGAACCTCGAGGCCGGCGTCATGCTGCTCCCCGCCGACAGCGCGGAGGCGGCCCGCGCGGTCGCCTACCTGTCTGACCGGGGCATCGCCATGGTGCCGCACGGTGGTCGGACCGGGCTTGCCGGCGGCGGCGCCTCCCGCCCCGGTCAGGTGATTCTGCAGACCAGCCGGATGGACCGCATCCTGGCGATCGACCCCGTGGGCGGCACCGCCCTGGTCGAGGCGGGCGTCATCCTGGAGCGCCTGGAGGCCGAGGTCGCCAAGCAGGGCCTCAGCGTTGGGGTCGACTTCGCCGCGCGCGGGACCGCCACGGTCGGCGGAATGGTCTCCACCAACGCCGGCGGCAACGAGGCCTTCCGCAACGGCATCACCCGCCATCGGGTGCTGGGACTGGAGGTCGTCTTGCCCGACGGCCGTCTGCTGTCGGACCTCAAGCTGGTGACCAAGGCGAACGAAGGCTACGACGTCAAGCAGCTCTTCATCGGGGCGGAAGGCACGCTTGGCCTCATCACCAAGGTGTCGCTGTCGCTCATGCCGGCCGAGGGCCAGCGCGCTACGGCCCTGGTGTCCTGCCGCACGGCGGGCGATGCCGTGCGCGTCTACCGCCATTTCCGCAATCATCCGGCGGGCCGTCTGCTCTTCTGCGAGGCCATGTGGCCGGACTATGCCCATCTGGTGGCCGGAGCCTTGCACCTCGGCGACCTCTTCGCCTTCGAGGAGGAGCGATCGGCGCTCTTCGTGCTGGTGGAGGTCGCCGGCGGGGCGGACCCGACCCTGGGCGAGCGTTTCCTGGAGACCGCCCTGGGCGAGCTCTTCGAGGCCGAGCAGGTCGGCAACGCGGTGATCGCCAAGAACCGCGAGGAGGCCGAGCGCATGTGGCGGGTGCGCGAAGACTCCTTCGTGGTGGAGCAGGTCTCGCCCGACGGTTTCTGGCACGACGTCTCGGTGCCCCTGACCGGCCTGCAGGACTACACGGAGGCCCTCTTCGCGCGTATCGCGCGGGTGCACCCGGACCTCCGGGTCTTCCTCTTCGGCCATCTGGGCGACGGCAACCTGCATCTCACCGTCAGTGCCGGGCGCCCCATGCCGGCACTGAAGGAGGCTGTCGCGGAGGCGGTCTATCGGGGCTTGGTGGAGATCGGCGGTTCCTTCTCCGCCGAGCACGGGATCGGCCGGGAAAAGCGCGCGTCCCTGGCCCGCCTGGTCTCGCCGGAGAAGCAGCAGCTGATGCGGGCGATCAAGCAGGCCATCGATCCGCGAGGCCTGATGAACCCCGGGAAGATCCTCTAAGACATGATGACGGCGGCGCGGATTACAGCCCGGACGAGCGCCGAGTGCCGCATTTCGGAGCGAGGTGCATGACGGTCTTTCGCGCGGCGGCTCTCGCCCTAATTCTCTCGGCCTTGCCGGCCTTCGGCGGCCAACCGGTTGCGCCGGGGCCGCTCCGCACGCAGGCCGACGGTTTCGAGGAGACCGGCCTGCGTGCCGACCTCTGGTCCGACAAGCGCCTGCTGCCGGGCGCTGCCGAGGTGCAAAGCGAGGTCGTCAGGCGCGGCGCCGGCGCGCTGGCGATCACGGTCTATCCGGGGCACGATCCGCTAAACGACGGCTCCGACCGGGCCGAGCTTGCCGAGGCGGAGGCCGTGCGCCTCAGCGCCGGGCAAGAGGTCTGGTACGGCTTCAGCATGCAGATCGCCGGGCCCATTCCGGCCGACGGAAACCGCATCGTCATCGGCCAGTGGCATCAAGAAGGTCCCGGAAGCCCCTTCGTGGCGCAGCGCTTTCGCAACGGCATCTTTCACATCACGGTCCAGGACGGGCTTTGCCGCCTGCGCATCGCCTGGCAGGCGGGCGGCGGGCCCGGCCGCGCGCGGGATTGCCGGGTCGCGGTGGAGCGCTTCGCCGAGTTGCCGGCCTCCGACAGCGGTTGGATCGACATGGTCTACCGGATCCGCTCTGGCCCCGGCGGCGACGGCCTGGTCGAGGTCTGGGCCAACGGCCGGCGGGTGGCGCGGGCCAGCGGCGCCATCGGCTACGAGGGCATGACCCGGCAGTTCTTCAAGTTCGGCCCCTACCGCGATCCCGCCGCCTATCCCACCACGGTCTACCTCGACAGCTTCCGCCGCGGCGGAAGCTATGCCGAGGTGGACCCGGCGAGAGGTCAGCGCGCCGCCCTTGGAGACTAGAGCAGATCGCAGTCAGGTGGCATCACCTGACTGCGTGAATCTGCTTGTCTTATGATCTTCCCACCTTATCGAGGCAAGATGAGGTGCCGGAGGGTGAGTGACCGCTCACCCTCCGGCGGCGAGGGACGGATCGGAAATCTGCGGGCCGCTGAGCGGGCCGAGTTAGAGTAGGATCGCCCTCGTCTTCTGCCTTAGGCCTGAACGGATCAACGGAGACCAGCTCCGCATGACAAGCATAGGCTCTCAGAAGATGACCCATCTCACCCTCGGTGTCGATGTTTCCAAGGATTGGCTCGACGCGCACCGCCTGGCCGATCGCGCCGACCGCCGCTTCGCCAACTCCAAGTCCGGCTGGCGTGCCCTGATCAAGTGGAGCGAGGGCGCGCCGATCGCCTTCGAACCTAGCGGACCCTACCACCGCGGGCTCGAGCAGGCGCTTGCCGCTGCCGGCCGGCCGGCGGTCAAGATCAACCCCTTGCAGGCCCGCCGCTTTGCCCAGGCGATCGGAACGCGCGCCAAGACCGACAAGGTGGACGCGCGGATGCTGGCCCGTATGGCGGCCACCCTCGACCTCCCCCCGACAGCGGCGCTCAGCGATACCATCAGACAGCTCAAAGAGCTGGTTATCGCCCGCCAGGCCCTGGTCAAGGATCGCACCGCCGCCAAGAACCGGACCAAGCAGATCACCCGTCCGCTGCTGATCGACCAAGCCAAAGCACGGCTGCTGCAGATCGAGACCCAGATGAAGGCCATCGAGGCCGAGATCGACACCATCATCAAGGGCGATCCGGAACTCGCCGCACGACGAGACATCCTCGCCAGCATACCCGGCATCTCTTCCATCACCGCCACTCTGCTGCTCGCCGAAGCCCCGGAACTCGGATCCCTCGAGGCCAAACAAGCCGCTTGCCTCGCCGGCCTCGCTCCCTTCACCAGACAGTCAGGAAAGTGGAAAGGAAAAGCCATGATCGCCGGTGGACGCGCGCTCCTCAGACAGGCCCTCTACATGCCCGCTCTCGTCGCCGCCCGCTACAACCATGACCTCAAGGCCGTCTACCAGAGACTCCGAAACGCCGGAAAACCACCCAAACTCGCTCTCACCGCACTCATGCGTAAGCTCGTCATACTCGCCAACGCCCTACTCAGAGATCAACCCTTGTGGTCTCCTCATAGGCCTTGACCAACACGGATCACTCTATCTTTCAAAGTTGTAGAGCAGGATTCAGTCGACAAATCGTTCCGATTTGACGCCATCCTGCTCTAGGCCGCGCGCGTCACACGCCGCGCCTCTTGCCGGGCGAACCAGAGCGTCAGCGCGGCGGCGGCGATCACCAGCGGAACCGCGGCAAGATTGACGGCGGTCCAGCCCAGACCGTGCAGCAAGCCGCCCGAGGCGAAGGAGGCGATCGCCGCGATGATCGCGATCGACAGCTCGGCCGCGCCTTGCACTCGGCCGCGCTCCTCCGGCCGGTGCGCGGCGGTTATCATCGTGGTCCCGGCCACGTACATGAAGTTCCAGCCGGTGCCGAGCAGGATGAGCGCCACACTGAAGTTCATGAAGTCGATTCCGGCCGCCGCCACGGCCATGCTGACGACGAGCATGGCGGCCCCGGCTATGCCGATGGTGGCCGTGCCGAAGCGGTCGATCAGCCGGCCGGAGAAGAAGGAGGGCAGGAACATGCCCAGCACATGCCACTGGATCACCAGGGCGGCGTCGGCCACGGGATAGTTGCAGGCCACCATCGCCAAGGGCGTGGCCAGCATGACCAGGACCATGACCCCCTGGGCGATGCCGGCGTTGGCGATGGCGACGATCAGGGTGGGCTGGCGCAGGATCTCCGCCATGGGGCGCCCGGCCTTGGCTTGCGCGACGGGGGCCGGCTTCTCTTCGGTCAGGAAGGCGATGACGCCGGTGGCGGCGAGGCTCAAGACCGCGACGAAGAGGAAAGAGCCGGCATAGAAGATCGGCGCGAAGAGGTCCTTGGACCAGATCGCCAGGGAGGGAGCCGCCAAGGCCGCGACGACCCCGCCGGCCATGACCGCGGAGACCGCCCGGCCGCGTCTGCCGGGTGCGACGCTGTCCGTTGCCGCCAGGCGATAGTAGAAGCCTACCGCCTGGTAGGCGCCAAGGATGGCGTTGCCCGCGCAGAAGACAAGGAAGTCGCCGGCGAAGATGCCTTGCGCCGAGACCAGACCGCCGGCGATGCCGGCGAAAGCGCCCAGCAGGAAACCGGCGCGCCGCCCCTTCCGTTGCATGAACAGCGAGGCGGGTCGCGTGGCCGCGATGGCGGTGAGCGCCATGATGCCGGCGGGCAGTGTCGCCAAGGACTTGTCCTCGGCTAGGATCTGACCGACCAGGCCGGACATGGTGATGCCCACCATCAAGGCGCCCCAGAAGAACGTTTGGCAGACGGAGAGCAAGAGAACGTTGCGTTCTATGCGAAGAAACGACATGGGCGATAATCTTTCTTCTGTCGCGGGCCTCTCGCCCGCTTGGATTAGGCGTTAGCCGGATTGGCGGCCGCCTTGAAGCGGCGGCGATAGTCCTGCGGCGCCACCTTCAGGTGGCGTTGGAAGACGCGGCGCATGGTCTCGGGATGGCCGAAACCGCAACGCTCGGCGATCCGCGGCAAGGGCTCGGCGCTGTCCTCCAGTGCCCGGCGCGCGGCTTCCACCCTGGCCCGCTCGACGAACTTGGCGGGGGTCGAGCCGGTCTCCTTGACGAAGACCCGTGCGAAGTTGCGCGGGCTCATGGCCGCGCGTTCTGCCAAGACCTCAACCGAGAGGTCCTCGCCCAGGCTGTTCAGGATCCAGGACTGCAGATCCCGCAGCGGCTCCGGTTCGGCCGCCTGCGCCTGCAGATAGCTGCTGAACTGCGACTGGCCGCCGGGCCGCTTCAGGAAGGCGACGATCTCCCGCGCGGTGGCGAGCGCGATCTGCCGGCCGCAGTCTTCCTCCAGCATGGCCAGCGCCAGATCCATCCCCGCCGTGACCCCGGCCGAGGTATAGATGCTGCCGTCGCGGACATGCAGGCGGTCCGGCTCGACGGCGACCTCCGGATAGGTTTGCTCCAGCTCGCCGCAGTATCGCCAGTGCGTCGTCGCCCGCCGCCCGTCCAGTAGACCGGCCGCCGCCAGAACGAAGGCGCCGGTGCAGACCGAGCCCAGGCGCCGCACCTTCGGCGCCATGGCGCGCAGCCAGTCCAGCACCTCTGGGTTGCGCCGCACCCAGACCTGGCCGTCGCCGCCGGCCACCAGCAGCGTGTCGATCCCCTCCAGGGTGTCCTCGATGCCGCGCGCGGCCATCAGCTCGAAGCCGGCCGAAGTCCGCACCGGCCCGGCCGTGGGGCCGAGGATCTCGGTGACGTAGTCGATCCGCGGGCCCGCAACCTCCTCCTCCGTCAGGAAGAGCCGCAGGTAGCGGCTGGCCCCGGCGAAGACCTGCAGAGGCCCAACCACGTCCAGGCTGTTGACATTGGGATAGGCCAAGACCGCGATGCGCTTGCTCGGCCACTGCTCCCTCGCTCCCGTCACGGTTCGCTCCAAGACAATCCTGTACCTCTCGCAGTCTGCCACCGCGCGGTCTTGGCAGCAATGACAAGGATACCACGGTTTCTGCCAAAACAGCTTTGCAAGAATGAGGACTCCTACCCGGGCGACGCCCGGCCGCCCTGCCGAGCTGCGCGGCACCGCCCGGCCTTCTCGGCCTTATGTAAACGCGCTCTTGAAAGACCCACACCGTCATCCTCCGACTTGATCGGAGGATCGCTCTCCGTTGCCCGACCGGGCGCCCGTTCGCGCAATCCCTGCGCCTCGGTCCGAGGGCCTCAAACATCGGGACTCGTTCTTGGGACGACGGTCGGTCCAGATGCAGCAAGTGGTCCGAGAGCAGCGGAATCCATGGAATCTCCACGTGGCGCGAGATCCTCCGATCAAGTCGGAGGATGACGAGCATTGGAGTTTAGGAGAGCACTATGATCGGTTGATCCTGCGGAACGGCACTGCGATACGGCCTTGCCGGCCGGAGATGTGTCCGGTGCCAGACTTGAGCGCGTCGGTGCTGCGGTCTTACAGAGGTAACCCCCCAACCGGCGGTGCAACTTCAGCCTCGTTCCGGCACTTACCGAGGGCTGGACGACAGCGGTCAGGAGACACGAACGACGAGCGCGATGCTGTCAGCCCCACGCGGGCTTAGGGAAGGCGCGCTCCTGATAGACCCACACCGTCATCCTCCGACTTGATCGGAAGATCACTCTCCGTTGCCAGACCGGACGCCCGTTCGCGCATGACCTTCGTCACCGGTGCGAGAGGCATCAAGCATCACGACAAGAGGTCCAACCCGGAAACGCTGACACGATCAGCCTCTCAAAGCCAACGGTGCCGGTGGCGAGCAGATGCAGAATCACTCCTTGTACTCCGACAAAATCTATCCTAGTTTAAACTAAGATCGAATGGATCGGAGTTCCTCATGAGCCTCTACGGCAGCAGTGTGGAGTACGGGCTGCACTGCATCCTCTCCCTGGTCGGTCCGGCCGAGGGAGAGCCGCCCAGCAGCAGGGAGATGGCGGAGTTTCAAGGCATCTCGCCCTCCTATGTCGCCAAGCTCTTCACCAAGCTGGCGCAGGCGGGCCTGGTGCGCTCCGGCGAAGGGATCAGGGGCGGCTATCGCCTGGCGCGCGATCCGGCCGGGATCTCGGTCTGGGACGTCGTCCATGCGCTGGAGGGCGACAAGTCCCTCTTCGAATGCCGCGAGATCCGCCGCGACTGCGTCCTCTTCGCCGGCGATCCGCCGAAGTGGGCGACGCGCGGTCTCTGCCCCATCCACAGCGTCATGCGTCAGGCCGAGGCCCGCATGCGCGAGGAACTGAAGGCCGTCACCCTGGCCGACCTGGCCGGTCAGGTCTCCCAAAGCGCGCCCAAGGCCTTCCTGGAGGAACGGCTGGCTTGGTTCGCGAAGCGTCAATCCACCCGTCGGGACACGAAGTAGGAAAGAGGAGCCGAACATCATGCAAGAGGTAACCATCGTCGGTGGGGGTCTGGCCGGACTGATCGCGGCGATCTCCGTGGCGGAGCAAGGCGGCCGGGTCAGCCTGCACGAAAGGCGCCCGGTCCTGGGCGGCCGGGCGACGACGAAGGAGGGTCCCTACAGGACCAACTTCGGGCCGCACGCCCTCTACACCGGTCCCATGACGGCCTGGCTGGAGGCGCGCGACCTGCTGCCGGCCCGCGTGGCCCCGGCCGAGGGCTCCTTCGCCATGGTCTGGCGGGGCGAGCGCCAGCCCTTCCCGCCGATCTTCGCCGCGGTGATGGAAAGCCTCTCCCTGGAGGCACCGGTGGAGCGCGACTATCGCGGCTGGGCGCGCGACGAGATCGGCGAAGAGGCGGCGGAGGCCGCGGCGAGCTATCTCTCCCTGCCGACCTTCCATGCCGACCCCGGCGCGCTCTCGGCCGCCTTTGCCCAGTGGCGCCTGCAGCGCGCGTTCAAGGCCGACGCCGTCACCTACATCCTGGGCGGCTGGTCGGCCCTGGTGGAAAAGCTGGAGGCCCGCGCGCGCGAGCTGGGCGTGGCGATCGCGACCGGCTCGCGCGTCACCGCGCTGCCCAACGGTCCCACCATCGTCGCCACCGACCTGCCGGCGGCCGCCGGCCTGCTGAACAAGGCCTCGATCACCTGGCCGCGCGCCCGCACCGCCCTCTTCGACCTTGCCGTCAGCGCGGAGGCCGACGACCCCGTCTCGCTGCTCGACCTCGACGAGCGGGTCTATCTGGTGCGCGCCAGCCGCTATGACGAGACCCTTGCGCCGGCCGGCCAGCAGCTGGTGCAGGGATGCGCCGGCATCCGCGAGGGCGAGGGACTGCAAGGCGCCATCGCCCGCATCGAGGGCGTGCTGGACCGCGCCTACCAGGGATGGCGCAAGCGCTGCCACTGGTCGCACACGGCCGTCTATGTCGGCGCAACCCCGCTCGATCCGCCCGGCACCACCTGGCGGGACCGCCCGGCCGTCCGGCAGGGCGAGGCGCTCTGGCTCATCGGCGACAGCGTCGCCGCCCCGGGCCTGCTCTCCGAGGTCTCCCTCGCCAGCGCCGTTACGGCCGCCGAGCAGGCGGTGGAGGTTGCCCGCAAGGGTCCGCGCGCCTTCTCCGAAGGTGCTTCGGGCGCCTTGGAGGAGGCATGAATCGCGCTCGGGAGTAAGGGCGCGCAGCTGACCACCTCATGGCGGATTGCCAAATAGGAGGCGGAAACGGCAACGGCGTGTCCGCCAATGAGGGATCCGCAAGACTCATCCCACGTCGTCCTCCGGCTTGACCGGAGGACCTCTTGGGGTTTGCCAGAGCCCAAGAACAGTGCTTGTCGGCTCGCCTTGACCGCAAGAGACACCGCGTCTTGCCAGATAGCAATAGCAGTGCCCTGAACCACTCAAGCGGCGCTGCCGATGGTGGTCCTCCGGTCAAGCCGTAGGACGACGGTGGAGGCGCACATCGCACGCGCCTGGTTGGCGGACGGATCTCTCCAATGGGCGACATGACGTGGCGGACGGCGGTGTAGTGCTCCAGCGCGTTGATCGACGTGTCCTTGCTCTAACCGGACTGCTTCAAGGCGCCGGGCGTCCTCCACACCATGACCCAAAACCCCAGCACCACGCAGACGGCCAGACTGCTGGCCGTCTTCATCGCGAGGGACGACGCGCGGCTGACGACCTCAGGGAAGATCGCCGCGTAGAGGGCGGGTACGGCAATGGCAGCCGTGGTTTCCCTACCGATTTCCCTGAGGTAGGCTGGCAGTGGCGGAACGTGTTGAAACAGAACTTAAAAAGAGGGATCGGCTAAAGCAGAACAAGCTGGTCGATCCCTTTTTGTTCCTGTGCGCTTGCGCGTCCGACGAGCAGTTTCATGCGCGCGAACTGTCGTTCGGTGACCTGAAGGGCGCGCACGCTGCCCTCGGGCGGCAGGTTCTTCTCGATCCGGCCCAGGTGTTTGTCGGCGGCCTCCTGGCCGCGGCAGACACGCGTGTAGACCGATAGCTGCATCATATCATAGCCATCGTTGATCAGGAACTTGCGAAAGCGCGTTGCGCGCCGCCGATCGTCCTTGGTCTTCACCGGCAGGTCGAAGAAGACGAAGAGATACATGAATCGGACCTCCTCTTCGCGCATGGGGCCTCACAGGCGGGGCAAGCTCCGCCTGGAAGAGTGCAGTGCACGCACCCCTATTGTCGTCCTACGGCTTGACCGGAGGACCTTGTGGGACTTGCCGAAGCGCAAGAAGAGCGCCTGCCTGCTTGCCATGATCGCACCAAGTCGTGTGTCGGCAGGAAGCAACGGAGGAGCCCTTTGTCCATCGAGCAGCGCGACCGATAGCGGTCCTCCGGTCAAGCCGTAGGACGACACTAGGGATGGGTGCCGCGATCGTCGTCGCGGCCTGATTCTCGATCTTGCGCCGCACGATGGCTTGCCACAGCCGCTTCTTCAACGGCGCGGCGGCCGTCATCTGCTGCCGTGCGACGCCGGCTTGCTGCCAGTGCTGGTGAAAGGGCAACAGCAGACCGCAAGGATGGTGCCGGGCGTCCGAGCAAATGATCGGAATGCCAGCCTCCATGCAGCCTGCCATCAAGGCAGCTGTCAGCGTGACTTGTGGTGTGTCGAGCACGACCCAGGCCACGTCTTCCAGCGGGAAGGAGAGTGGTTCCTTCTCCTCTTGCTCCACCACCAACCGTTTGGCGCCGAGCGAGAGACGCGATGGCTGGCTTATGTGCAGACCGCGCCATGCCATGTTCGCGTCTCACCAGTGATTTCGTGCTTGCGGCCAATCCGGTCTATTTGGAACTTGCGGAACGATAGCAGAGTCTTAACCCCACGCTTTCGTGGCTTCTTCGTGCGCTCGTTGTGCGGTGAAAGCAGGATTCCGGCGGTGTCTCTGTCGCAAGATCGGTAGTAGCCCTCGATCACTGCCCCGCCATTCTGTACCAACTCAACATAAGAGTCCGGATAGAGACTGAACCGAAATGCGAAAGTCGAATCGATCACAGTCCACGACGACTCCGGTTTATGGGCCACCATCGCCAGGTTCGGCGGCGCGGGCCATCGTGCGCGGTCCATCACCTGATGCCGATAGATCGGTACGAGATAGAAGCCCTCCTTACCCTTCTTGTCCGGCTTGCCGAAGACATCGACCCGCACCATGTCGGCGTTGTCGACATGACCGCCGTTGAGCGCGAAACCCGACCGCGTCTTGCCCTTGGGCCCCAGATAGACCTTGCGCACCACATCGCCCTTGGCCGAGCGCGGCGGTGCATCGGCGGGCTCGCTCGCCTCGATCCAGTCCGTCAGGGCTTGCAGGAGCGGCTTGTTGCCGCCGTCCGCGTCCTTCAGGCGGGAGAGGTCGGCCTCGGTCAGGTCCGCCACCGCCTTGCGCTCGTAGACGCGCTTTCCGCCGTCCGCTTCGCCGACGCGATAGATCGTGTCGTTGTGCCCTTGGCCCCGGCCGCGGCGTTTCTCCGAACGGGCGACGAAGACGGTCTCATAGGCCGCGCGGGCCTCGTCGCGGAAGCCGTCCCAGGGCGGCGGCACGTTGGGCGTCCACTTGGCGCGGTTCTCCTCCTCGACCTGCTGATACTGTCGGGTCAGCCGGTTCAGCAGCCATTCGTTGGCCGCGGCCGCGCAGATCAGTGCGTCCAGCCCGTGGTGGCGGTCGTCGGCCCGGTCCTTCAGGCCGTCCAATCCCCAGGCGCGGCGCAGGATCGCCGTGATCGCGCCCGGCCGCCGAGCCCTTGGCACTGGGACGTCGGCCTTGACCTGTTTCGCATCGACGCCGTCTAGGGTGGTGCCGGCAGGCGGATCTCTCTCGGGCCAGGGGCTAGTGGGCGATCATGACGTGGCGGACGGCGGTGTAGTCCTCCAGCGAGTTGATCGACATGTCCTTGCCGTAGCCGGACTGCTTCAGGCCGCCGTGCGGCATCTCGTTGACCAGCATGAAATGGGTGTTGATCCAGGTACAGCCGTAGCGCAGGCGCGCCGCGGTGGCCAAAGCGCGGCCGATGTCCTTGGTCCAGATCGAGGACGCGAGGCCGTACTCGCTGTCGTTGGCCCAGCCGATGGCGCTCTCGACGTCGGTGAAGGGGGTGACGGAGACGACCGGGCCGAAGACCTCGCGGCGGACGATCTCGTCCTCCTGGCGGGCGCCGGCGATCACCGTCGGGCGGTAGTAGAAGCCCTGCTGGCCGTAGCTGGCGCCGCCGGTGGTGATCTCGATGTGGGAGAGTTCGCGCGCCCGCTCGACGAAGCTGGCGACCCGGTCGCGCTGACGCAGGGAGATCAAGGGCGGGATCTCGTTCTTGGCGTCGTCCTCCTCGGCGAAGACGATGGAGCCGGCCGCCGTGGTCAGATCCGCCACCAGGCGTTCGTAGATCTTCTTGTCGGCGTAGATGCGGCAGGCCGCCGTGCAGTCCTGGCCGGCGTTGTAGTAGCCGAAGGCCTTCAGACCCGCGACCACGGCCTCGATGTCGGCGTCGTCGAAGACCACCACCGGGGCCTTGCCGCCCAGCTCCAGGTGGGTGCGCTTCACGCTCTTGGCCGCGGCCTCCAGCATCTTCTTGCCGGTGGCGACATCGCCGGTGAGCGAGATCATGTCGACCAGCGGATGGTTCACCAGCTGGCTTCCCACCGTCTCGCCGCGGCCCGGCACCACGTTGATCACGCCTTCCGGCAATTCCTCACCCATGATCCGGGCGAGCTTCAAGGCCGTCAGCGGCGTCTGTTCGGAGGGCTTGAAGATCGCCGTGTTGCCGGCGGCCAGCGCCGGGGCCAGCTTCCAGGCCATCATCATCAAGGGGTAGTTCCAGGGCGCGATGGAGGCCACCACGCCGATGGGATCGCGGCGGATCATGGAGGTGTGCCCCTCCATGTATTCGCCCGCGACGTTGCCGGAAAGACAGCGCACCGCGCCGGCGAAGAAGCGGTAGCAGTCGACGATGGCCGGGATCTCGTCGTCGCGCGCGCAGGCGATCGGCTTGCCGCAGTTGAGCGCCTCCAGCCCCGCGAAGGCCTCGGCCTCGGCCTCGATCCGATCGGCGATCCGCAGGAGCCGCCGGGAGCGCTCGCCCGGCGTCGTGCGCGACCAGGCGTCGAAGGCCTTGGCGGCCGCGGCAACGGCGCGGTCGACCTGATCGGGAGAGGCCTCCGGCAGGTCCAGGATGGTCTCGCCGTTGCGCGGGTTCAGGATCGCTTCCGGTTGCTCCGTTCCGGCCTCCATGCGGCCGCCGATCAGCAAGTCGGTCTGCATGCTGCTGTCTCCTCAGTCTCTATTTGCCGTGGCCGGCGGTCGCCTCGCCGCCGCGCGTCAGGTAGTAGGCGCCCAGGATCGGCAGGAAGGTCACCAGGACCACCACCATGGCGACCACGTTGGTGACCGGCCTTTGGCGCGGGCGCACCAGTTCCTCCAGCATCCAGATCGGCAGGGTCTGCTGCTGGCCGGCGGTGAAGGTGGTGACGATCACCTCGTCGAAGGAGAGCGCGAAGGCCAGCATGCCGCCGGCCAGAAGGGCGGTGCCGATGTTGGGCAGGATCACGTGGCGGAAGGTCTGAAAGCCGTTGGCGCCCAAGTCCAGCGAGGCCTCGATCAAGGAGCCGGAGAGGCGACGGAAGCGGGCGACGGCGTTGTTGTAGACCACCACCACGCAGAAGGTCGCGTGCCCCAGGACGATGGTCCAGGTCGAAAAGGGAATGTCGGCGATGGAGAAGGCCGAGCGCAGGGAGATGCCGGTGATCACCCCCGGCAGGGCGATGGGCAGAATGATCAGGAGCGAGACGGTCTCCCGCCCGAAGAAGCGCGAGCGCGAGACGGCCGCGGCGCAGAGCGTGCCCAGGACGAGGGCGATGACGGTGGAGACGGCGGCCACCTGGAGGGAGAGGCCCAGCGCCTCCCAGACGTCCGGCCGGTTCCAGGTGACGGCGAACCACTTCAGGGTCAAGCCGGGCGGCGGGAAGACGTAGCTGCGCTCCTCGGTGGTGAAGGCATAGAGGAAGATCAGCAGGATCGGCAGATGCAGGAAGGCCAGTCCGGCGACGGCGGCGATCTTGAGGGCGAGGGAGGCGCGGGCGCTAGAGCGCATCGAAGGCCCCCTGGCGCTTGGCGCCCCAGAGATAGAAGCCCATGATCACGATCGGCACCACGGCGAAGGCGGCGGCCAAGGGAATGTTGCCGGCCGTGCCCTGGTAGGCATAGACCGCCTGGCCGATGAAGCGGCGCGAGGAGCCGACGATCTGCGGGATGATGTAGTCGCCCAGTGTCAGCGAGAAGGTGAAGATCGACCCGGCGATCACGCCCGGCAGCGCCAAGGGCAGTATTACGTGGCGGAAGGTCTGGCGGCCGCTGGCGCCGAGGTCGCCGGAGGCCTCCAGCAGGTTGCTCGGCACCCGCTCCAGGGCGGCCTGGAGCGGCAGGATCATGAAGGGCAGCCAGACGTAGAGGAAGACGATGAAGGTGCCCATGTAGCTGACCGAGAGCGAGTTGCCGCCGATCACCGGGATCGACAGCAGGCCGTCCAGCAGGAAGGTGACGTTCACCGCCTCGACCGACCAGTTGATGATGCCTTCCTTGGCCAGGATCAGCTTCCAAGCATAGACCTTGACCAGATAGCTGGACCAGAGCGGCAGCATCACGCCCAGATAGAAGAGCGCCTTCCAACGCCCGCGCGCATAGCGGGCGGCATAGTAGGCGATGGGAAAGGCGATGACGGCGGCAGCCAAGGTGACGCAGCTCGCCATCACCACGGTGCGGATGATGATGTCGTAGTTGGAGGGCCGCAGCAGCTCACCATAGGTCTTCAAGGTGAACTCGTAGCGGATCAGACCCGAATACTCGTCGATCGAGAAGAAGCTCTGCAGCAGGAGCGAGGCGAGCGAGCCCAGATAGACCACGCCGAGCCACAGCAGGGGCGGGGCCAGCAGCGCGATCAGCAGGACGCTGGGCCGGCGCCAGAAGAGGTCAGACAGCCGCTCCAGGGGGTTGGCCTTGACCGCCGCCGCCATCAGCCGTCGTCCATGGGGTGCAGGGCCTCGGCGGCCCAGGTGAGCCCCACCTCCGCGCCCTCCGCCGGCACGCTGGTGCCGGCCGGGGCCATGGCCGCCAGCAGGGTGCCGTCGGCCTCCACCACGATCCGCGTCGCGGCCCCCAGGTAGCGCACCGCCGTCACCTTGCCGGTGACGCGCGCTGCCTCTCCCGCCGGCACGATCGAAATGTTCTCCGGCCGCAGGCTGGCGAGGCCGATGTCGAAGCCCAGGCGCCGGGTCAATTCCGCCGGCAGCACGTTGGAGGAGCCGACGAAGTCGGCGACGAAGCGGGTGCGGGGGGCGTCGTAGATCGCGCTCGGTCGGTCGACCTGAACGAGGCGCCCCTCGTTGAAGACCGCGACCCGGTCGGCCATGGAGAGCGCCTCGCCCTGGTCGTGGGTGACGAAGACGAAGGTGACGCCCAGGCGCTTCTGCAGGGCCTTCAACTCGTCCTGCATCTGCTCGCGCAGCTTGAGGTCCAGGGCGCCCAGCGGCTCGTCCAGCAGCAGCACGCGCGGCTTGTTGACCAGCGCGCGGGCGAGCGCCACGCGCTGTCGCTGGCCGCCAGAAAGCTGGGAGGGCTGGCGCTTGGCATAGCCCTCCAGCTTCACCATGGCCAGTGCCGCCTCGGCCTCGCCGTAGCGTTCGCGCTTGCCGACTCCTTTCACCATCAAGCCGTAGGCGACGTTGTCCAGCACGTTCATGTGCGGGAAGAGGGCATAGTCCTGAAAGACGGTGTTGACGCTGCGCCGGTTGGGCGGGATGCGTTCCGACACCTCGCCGAAGATGCGGATGTGGCCGCCGGTCGGGCGGTCGAAACCGGCGATGAGGCGCAGGCAGGTGGTCTTGCCGGAGCCCGAGGGGCCGAGCATGGCGAAGAACTCGCCCTCCTCGATCGCGAGGTCGACGCCGTCGACGGCGCGTACCTCGCCGAAATGGCGCGACACCCCTTCGAAAACCACGGCGTGGTTCATGCTGCGCTTGCCTCAGCCAAGCGGTGAAGAGACGCCCCGCCGGCGAGGGCGGGGCGCGAGAGAGCGGATCGGATCAGCGGCCGCCGATCACGCCGATGTAGTCCGAGACCCAGCGGTAGTAGGGCACGCATTCGCCCTGGCTGGGGCAGCTGGTGACGGGGGTCTGCCAGAAGCGGATCCTCTCGAAGTCCTCGAAGCCGTTCTTGGCGCAGCCCTCGGCCGTCTGCATGCCGCGGCCGTCGGTGCAGGCCGCCGGCACCGAGGGGTTGGCGCCGAACCAGACCGAGAGGTCGGACTGCAGGTTGGAGGAGAGCGTGTGCTCCATCCACATGTAGGCGCAGTTGGGGTTGTCGGCGTCGACGTGCATCATGGTGGTGTCGGCCCAGCCGGTGGCGCCCTCGACCGGGATCACGGAGGCGATGGGCTGGCCGTCGGCCTGCAGCAGGTTCACCTGGAAGGGCCAGGAGCCCGAGGCCACCACGCCCTCGTTCTTGAAGTCGTCGATCTGGATGAAGGCGTCGTGCCAGTAGCGGCCGACCAGCTTGCGCTGCTGGCGCAGCAGGTTGAGAGCCGCTTCGTACTGCTCCTGATTGAGCTCGTAGGGGCTCTCGATGCCCAGGTCCGGCTGATGGTACATCAGGAAGAGTGCCGCGTCGGCGACGTGGATCGGGCCGTCGTAGGCCTGCACGCGGCCCTCGTTGGTGGTGCCGTCCGGCAGGGTCTGCGGCTCGAAGACCACCGACCAGGAGGTCGGCTCCTCGGGGAAGGCGGCGGTGTTGTACATCAAGACGTTGGGGCCCCACATGTAGGGCACGCCGTAGTGCACGCCGTCGACCGTGTGCCAGGGGGCGTTCTTCAGGCGATCGTCGACGGTGCTCCAGGAGGGCACCAGCTCGATGTTGACCGGCTGCACGCGGCGGCCGGCGATGAGCCTGAGGGAGGCGTCGCCCGAGGCCGTCACCAGGTCGAAGCCGCCCTCGTTCATCAAGGCCACCATCTCGTCGGAGGTGTTGGCGGTCTTGATCTGCACCGTGCAGCCCGTCGCGTCCTCGAAGGAGGTCACCCAGTCGAAGTCGGGCGAGGTCTCGCCGCGCTCGATGTAACCGGGCCAGGCGACGATGTTCACCTGCCCTTCGGCGGGGCCGATCTCGGTTACCATGTCGGCGAGCGCGAGACCGGGCAAGGAGACGGCAAGCGCCACCACGGCGCCGCCCTGCAAGAGACCTTTCATGTGAACCTCCCAGCTTATTGGAGGGGCCCCTGATGCGTGACGCCCCATTGAAATCCGCGTGGCCGGCAGTCTCGCAGCTCCAAGGTCCTTCGCAATACCATAATCCAGAAAGGATCTATCGGAAAAACCGATAGATCAGCGCTGGCCTTGGCCGATCTGGCTCTGCGCCGCGCCGATGAACTCCTTGGCGGTGGCGGCAAGCGGCGCGCCGCGGCGCCAGGCGAGGCCGACCTGAACCACGGGGAGGTCGCCGGAGACGTCGCGGATCTCGATGCGGTCGCCCTCCAGCGACCAGGGGCGATAGACCAGATCGGGCAGCAGCGCCACGCCGGCCCCGGTGGCCACCAGGCTGCGCACGGCCTCGACCGAGCGGGTGCGGAAGGCGACGTTGGGCCTGGCGCTCAAGGAGCGCAGCAAGGTGGCCGTGGCCTCCTCGATCTCGTCGACCGAGAGCATGATCAAGGGTTCGGCGGCGACATCGTCCGGGCCGATGGCGTCGCTGCCGACCAGCTCGTGCCCCAAGGGCAGCCAGAGCCGGAAGGGAGAGACCTGCAGGGTCTCCACCTGCAAGGCATCGCGGTTGTGCAGGCTGGAGGTGACCAGCACGGCGACGTCCAGCTCGCCGCCGATCAGAAGGTGCTCCAGATACTCGCCGTTGTCCTCGATCGCCGAGACCTGAATCGCCGGATTGGCGCGGCGGAAGCGGGACAGCAGGTCGGAGAGCACGTAGCCCGCCACCAGCGAGGTCACGCCCAGGTTCAGCCGGCCGCCCTGGCGTGCGCGCTCGTCCTCGAAGGCGCCGCGCGCATCGGCCACCTCGGCCAGGATCTTGCGGGCGTGGCGCAGGAACTGATGGCCCTTGTAGGTGATCTCCAGGCGGCGCGAGCGGCGCTCGAAGAGGGCGACGCCGAGATCGCGCTCGAGCGCCTTGATCGCCTCGGTGACGGAGGATTGCGAGATCGACAGCATGCGCGCCGCGCCCGAGACCGAGCCCTGATCGGCCACGGCCAGAAAGAACTGCAGCTGTCGGATGGTGAAGGCCAAGGCGTCTCCTTTGCGCTTGCCGAGGGAGTCTGCGAAGAAGCGGGGGCAAAGCGCAACAGCCTTGCCGCGCGCAAGGCCTTGTGCGCTTTCGGCGGCGCGCCTAGGAAGGGTCTGGAAACGCGGCTGGGGAGGAGCCCAACGATGGCCAATAAGACGATCCTGATCACCGGCGCCAGTCAGGGTATCGGCGCTGCCTGCGTGCGCGCCTTCGCGGAAGCGGAGTGGCAAGTGGTCTTGACCGCCCGATCGGCCGACCGCCTGGAGCAGGTGATCCACGACCTGGGCGAATGGGGGGAGCTCTGCAGCGCGGAGCCGGCGGACGTGACCGACGCCGATGCCGTCGACGTCCTCTTCGCCCGCATCAAGGCGCTGCACGGTCGCCTCGACGCCGTCTTCAACAATGCCGGCACCAACCTGCCCACCACCCCCTTCGGCGATGTGAGCTGGGAGGAGTGGCGGCGCGTGCTCTCGGTGAACCTGGACGGCGTCTTCCTGGTCGCCGCCGCGGCCTTCCGCATGATGCGCGATCAGAACCCGCAGGGCGGGCGGATCATCAACAACGGCTCGATCTCCGCCCACGTGCCGCGGCCGGGCTCGGCGCCCTACACCGCCTCCAAGCACGCGGTCACCGGGCTCACCCGCTCGATCTCGCTGGACGGGCGCCCCTTCGACATCGCCTGCAGCCAGATCGACATCGGCAACGCCGCCTCGGCCATGACCAGCAAGATGTCGGCCGGCGTGCCGCAGGCCGACGGCTCGCTGGCGCCGGAGCCCACCATGGACGTGACCCACGTCGCCAAGGCGGTGCTGCAGATGGCCGAGTTCCCGCTGGAGACCAACGTCATGTTCCAGACCATCATGGCGACCAAGATGCCCTTCATCGGCAGGGGCTGACCCTCTCCGGACCTTAGGCGATGGGGCGGGACCCCTTGGGACCTCTGTTCGGTTTCCCTGCCCGCCGGAAGTTTGCTTTGCTTCACTATGGAATGATGTTAGTTGTTCCGTCGATGGGGACGGCATCTTCCGGGCGTTCGATCAATGGCTGTCATCTATGGTGTTGCTGGCGTCAACAACGCCCTCACGGGAACCGATCTTCCTGACCGGATCTTCGGGCTTAGCGGCAACGACACGCAGTTCGGCCTGGACGGCGACGACGGCCTCTTCGGGGGATCGGGCTATGACGTCCTGGTCTACGGCGGCGAGGGGAACGATTCCCTCTATGGCGGCCGCAATCGGGACGGGTACTTCTTCGGCGGGGCGGGCAGCGACCAGATCTTCGGGAACCGCGCGGACGACCTCTTCCTGCTGGGCGACAAGGGCCAGGACACCATCTTCGGCGGCAGGGGCGACGATACCTACCTCTTCGGAGAGCTGGGCAACGACACGGTGTTCGGTGGGGACGGCGACGACCTCTTCCTCGTCGCCGGCGCCGATCGAAGCGGCAAGATCTATGGCGACAGCGGCGCCGACGGCTTCCTGCTCGCCGAGACCGGCGCGGATGTGATCGACGGCGGCAGCGGCGACGACGTCCTGCTGGTCGGCGGCAGCGGCCCGGACCAGATCTTCGCCGGAGACGGTAACGACCTGGGGCTTTACGGAGAGTTCGGCGACGACGTGATCTTTGGCGGCAGCGGTGGCGACGGCAACCTCTTCGGCGACTACGTCACTCCGGCCGACGCTCCGGACGGTTCCGGCAAGGACAGCATTTTCGGAGGGTCCGGCAACGACTTCTCGATGTTCGGCGGTAACGGCGACGACCTGATCTTCGGCGGCAACGGCACCGACGAGATGGACGGGGGCAGTGGCGACGATCGCCTCTATGGCGGTAACCAGAACGATGCCACTCTCTATGGCGCTTCCGGCAAGGATCTTCTTTACGGCGGCAAGGGTGCCGACATTCTCGCGGGGGAGGCCGGTCGGGATCTCCTCTACGGCGGTGCCGGCAAGGACAAGGGTCTCTTCGGCGGAGGCGCCAAGGACCAGCTCTTCGGTGGGCAAGGCAGGGATTTCCTCTACGGAGGCTCGAGCGCCGATAGCCTCTTCGGCGGCGAGGGAGACGACCGCGGGCATGGCGGCGCCGGCGCCGACAGGCTGGAGGGGAGCAGCGGCGAAGACAGCCTCTACGGTGAGAAGGACGACGACCGGATCTACGGCGGTACGGGCGAAGACCTGCTGTTCGGCGCCGGTGGAGGCGACAGCCTGTCGGGCGGCAGGAACGGCGACCTGGCCTATGGCGGTGCCGCGGCCGACGAGATTTTCGGAGGGCACGGCCCGGACAGCCTCTTCGGCGGGCGTGGGACGGACGTCATCTTCGGTGGGCGCGGCGCGGACCTTCTCTTCGGCGGCCAGGACAGGGATGTGCTCAGGGGCGACGAAGGCAGGGACACCTTCGGGTTCGAGGAGGGATCGAGCGGCGCTCAGGGCGACATCCTCGACTTCTCGGGCGGGGCCGAAGGTGGTCTGGACAAGATCCAGTTCGCCGTTCCCGGTGCCAGCGGCCAGTGGATCGGCGATCAGGCCTTCACCGGCGGCGGCAGCGCCGAAGCACGCTTCCGGGATAGCAGGAGCGCCAAGGGCAAGGTCCAAGTCGACGCCGACGGCGACGGAAGCTCGGACTTCAGCGTAAAGCTGAACGGCATCACCACTGCCGATCAACTCACCGCAACCGATTTCCTCTTCGTCTGAGGGGGCGGAGAGTCCGGCAAGAGGTCCTTGGCGCAACGGCCTTGTCACCAAGGTGCGTCAATCGCTAGATTGACGCATGACAGATTGGATCCCTTCGCGCGAGACCCTGGCGCGGCCGCTGCATGGCGGCTTGGCCGCGGCGCTCAAGGAGGCCATTCAGGACGGGCGCCTGGCGGCCGGCACCAAGCTGCCGCCGCACCGCGAGCTCGCCGACCGGCTCGGCATGAGCGTCCATACGGTGAGCAAGGCCTACGATCTGCTGCACCGTCAGGGCCTGGTCGACGGGCAGGTCGGCCGCGGCACCTTCGTGCTGGATCCGGGGAAGGCCTCCCGCCAGCCCTTTCTCTTGGAGCGCGGCGATAGGGGCCTGATCGATCTTTCCATCTCCCGGCCGGCCTACGACGCGCTGCATGTAGAGACGATGGAGCGCGCGCTCGCCGCCTTGCCGAAGGATCTCGATTACGCGACCTATCTCGCCTGCCGGCCGAACGTCGGTCTGACCCGCCATCGCGGCGTCGGCCGCGCGTGGCTCAAGCGTTGCGGCCTGGAGGCGGAGGAAGACCACATCGTCCTGACCAACGGCGTCTGTCACGGCATGTCGACGGCCTTGGCCTCGGTCGCCCAAGCCGGCGACACCATCGTGACCGAGTGCATCGCCCACCATCTGATCATCTCGCTTGCCGCCTACTTCGGCCTGCAATTGCAGGGCCTGGAGATGGACGAAGAGGGAATCCTGCCGGATGCCCTGGAGGCCGCCTGCGCGCGCCAGGAGGTCAAGGTGCTCTTCACCGTGCCGACCTTGGCCAATCCGACCGTTTCCTGCCTCTCCGAGGGGCGCCGGCGCGCCTTGGTCGAGATCGCGCGCCGCCATGATCTGCTGATCATCGAGGACGACGCCTGGGGTCCGATCAAGGCGGAGCGCCCGCCGCCGCTCTCCGCCTTGGCACCGGAGCGTGCGATCTACCTGACCTCCTTCACCAAGTGCACCTTGCCCGGCCTCAGGGCCGGCTACCTGGTGGCGCCGCCGCGCTTGCTGCCGGCCATCACCAGTCGCCTCATCGTGCTCAGCTGGATGGCCACGCCGCTGATCGTGGAGCTGGCCAGCCGCTGGGTCGAGGACGGCACCGCCGAGCGACTGGTCGATTGGCAACGCGCCGAGATGGCCCGGCGTCATGCGATCGTGGAGCGGGAGATGGAGGGCTTTCGCTGGCGCGGCGACCTAACCGCGCTGCATTTCTGGCTGGAGCTGCCCGAGGGCTGGAACGCCGGCGACTTCGTCCAGCATGCCCGCGCCCTGGGCGTCGCCATCGCCCCGCCGCAGCCCTTCCTCACCCAGCAAGCGCCGCCGGTGGACGCGGTTCGGGTGTCGCTTGGCGGCGGGCAGGACCGCCAAGCCCTGGCGCAAGGCCTGGCGGCGCTAAGCGACCTTATGCGCCGCTCGCCCGCGCCCTTGATGCCTTCTTTCTAAATGTCATGCGTCAATACTTTTATTGACATGTAGTTCAATTACTCACCAATCTGGGCATCCAGGCCACGAGACTGGGGATGCCGAAGCAGGATGGCGCGGCCCATCATCGAAATCGATCGCGTGTCGAAGTCCTTCGGCGCCTTGCGGGTCCTAAACGAGCTCAGCTTCGAGGTCGCGCCGGCGGAGCGGCTGGCGCTGATCGGCCCCAGCGGATCGGGCAAGACCACCATCCTGCGCATCCTCATGACCTTGGAGAGCATCGACGGCGGCCACATCCGCGTCGAGGGTGAGGAGCTGTGGCACATGCCGCGCGGCGGTGCCCTGGTCGCCGCCGACGAAGGTCATCTGCACGAGATGCGCAAGAAGATCGGCATGGTCTTCCAGCTCTTTAACCTCTTCCCGCACATGACGGTCCTGAGGAACGTGACGGTCGCGCCGATGCTGACCCAAGGCGTGCCGCGCGGCGAGGCGGAGAGCCGTGCCATGCAGCTCTTGGACATGGTCGGCATGGCGGACAAGGCAAAGATGAAGCCGGCCCAGCTCTCCGGCGGCCAGAAGCAGCGCGTGGCGATCGCCCGCGCGCTGGCGCTGCAACCCAAGATCATGCTGTTCGACGAGGTGACCTCGGCGCTCGATCCCGAACTGGTGGAGGAAGTGCTGAACGTCATGCGCCGCCTGGGCGAGGAGAGCGACATGACCATGCTGCTGGTCACGCACGAGATGCAGTTCGCCCGCGACTTCGCCCATCGTGTGCTCTTCTTCGATGGCGGCCGCATTGTCGAGCAGGGGCCGCCGCAACAGATCTTCACCGACCCGCAGGAAGAGCGCACCCGCGGGTTTCTCAAGAAAATCATTGCCGCCGGACACGCCATCTGACCGCAAGCGGCAAGCGCTCGTCACCGAAGGCAGATCGATCAAGGAGAGACAGAATGAGCAAGCTCTTGACCAGCCGCCGGGCCCTGTTGAAAGGCACCGCCCTTACCCTCTTGGCAGCCGGCATGACCGGCGCCTTGCCCGGGCGCCAAGCGCGGGCGGAAGGAACCCTCGACCGCTTGAAGGAGCAGGGCTACGTCCGCATCGCGATCGCCAACGAGCCGCCTTGGACGGCCGTCAACTCCGACGGCACCGTGACCGGCGCCGCGCCGGAGGTTGCACGTGCCGTCATGGCAAAGCTCGGTGTGCCTGAACTGGTCGCCACCGTGTCGGAGTACGGCGCCATGATTCCCGGTCTGCAGGCTGGCCGTTTCGACGTCGTCACCGCCGGCCTCTTCATCAAGCCGGAACGCTGCGCCGCCGTCATCTTCTCGCAGCCCGACCTCTGCGATGCCGAGGCCTTCGCCGTCAAGAAGGGCAATCCGACCGGGATCACCACCTACGAGCAGCTTGCCGCGCACGCCAGCGCCAAGGTGGGCGCGCCCGGCGGCGGCACGGAAGAGCGCCTGGCGCTGGAGGCCGGCGTGCCGCGCGATCGCGTGATCGTGGTCCCGGACGCGCAGTCGGGCATCAAGATGCTGCAGGACGGCCGCATCGACATCTACGCCTTGCCGATCCTCTCGATCAGCGACCTCTTGAAGAAGGCGGACGACCCGAACCTGGAGATGATCGCGCCCATCGCCGGCACGCCGATCTACTGCGCGGGCGCGGCCTTCAGGAAGGACGACGTCGCCTTCCGCGATGCCTACGACCTGGTCCTGGCCGAGATGAAAACCAATGGCGAGTTCGACTCCATCGTCGAGCCCTTCGGCTTCAACGGCGAGGCGGCGAAGCTGCAGACCCGCGAGAACCTCTGCGCCGGCAAGCAGTAGGGGGTGGGGAGAGGTCCGGTGGAGGCGGGAGCTGCAACTCCCGCCTCCGCCATCCTCTAGAGGAGCGCGCGCCATGGAGCAGTGGTCGGGCTATCTGGTCCTGATCTTGGAGGGGGCCGTCACCACGGTCGAGCTGACGGTGCTGGGCTGCGCGCTGGCGCTTGCCATGGCCTTCCTCGCCGGCCTGGGACGCCTCTCGCGTTTCTTCTTGGCGCGTGCGGCGGCCACTGTCTACATCGAGTTCTTTCGCGGCACCTCCATCTTCGTGCAGCTCTTCTGGGCCTTCTTCGTCCTGCCGCTGATCGGCATCCCGCTCAGCCCCTTCTTCGCCGGCGTGCTGGCGCTGGGGCTCAACGTCGGCGCCTACGGGGCCGAGGTGGTGCGCGGCGCGGTGCTGGCGGTACCGCGCGAGCAGCACGAGGCCGGCGTGGCCCTGAACCTCACGCGCTGGCAGCGGCTGCGCCACGTGATCCTGCCGCAAGCCCTGGTGCTGATGCTGCCCACCTTCGGCAACAACGCCATCGAGCTCCTGAAGGGCACGGCCGTCGTCTCATTGATCTCCATCGCCGACATGACGTTCCAGGCGCAGGTGGTGCGCTCGCAGACCGGGGACACGGCGGTGCCCTTCCTCACCATCCTGATCCTCTACTTCCTGATCTCCCTGGCGATCTCCCGCAGCGTGCGCGGCCTGGAGCGGCATCTGTCGCAAGGCCTCGACGTGACCAAGGCTTGAGCGAGGCCTGGCCATGGAATGGGATTGGACCTTCGCCATCGAGATCATGCCGCAGCTGGTCGAGGGCGTGATCGTCACCATCGAGGCCACCCTGCTCGGCAGCCTGCTGGCCCTGGTGCTGGGGCTCTGCTGGGCGATCTTGCGCCGCAGCCGGAACCGAGTGGTGCGCGGCGGGGTCGGCTTCTTCGTGGAGTTCATCCGCGGCACGCCGCTCTTGGTGCAGCTCTACTTCCTCTTCTACATCCTGCCCGACGTCGGCATCTTCCTCTCGGCGCTGCTGGCCGGCGTGCTGGGCCTCGGCATCCACTACAGCGCCTACACGGCGGAGGTCTATCGTGCCGGCATCGACAACGTCTCCAAGGGACAGTGGGAGGCCGCCAAGGCCTGCAACTTCACGCCCTGGCAGACCTGGAGCCACGTGATCGTGCCGCAGGCCGTGCCGCCGATGATCCCGGCCTTGGCCAACTACCTGGTCGCCATGTTCAAGGAAACGCCCCTGCTGTCGGCCATCACGGTGCTGGAGTTGATGAACCAGGCGCGCAGCATCGCCAACTTTTCCTACCGCTATCTGGAGCCCATGACCCTGGTGGGCGCCTTCTTCCTGATCGTCTCCATCCCGGTGGTGGTGATCCTGCGTCAGTTGGAGCGGCGCTATGCCCGCCGGGGGTGACAGAGAGGGGCTCTCGCCGCCGCCCGCACGGCGGTTGCCGCTTGCCGTTGCCTTGGACGCGGAACCGGTGGCCAAGCGGATCGGCGTGATCGCGCTGGCGACCGACCACACGACGGAACGCGACTTCGCAAGGATCTGCCCGCCCGACAACGTCGGCGTCTATGTCAATCGCATCGCCTACGAGAACCCGACGACCATCGACAGCCTTCGCTCCACGGGTCCGCGCCTGACCGCGGCGGCGGCCGACATTCTGCCTGGTGAGCACCTGGACGTCGTCGCCTACAGCTGCACAGCGGCCTCCGTCGTTCTCGGCGACGAGGCCATCGCGCGGGCGGTCGAAGCGGCCAAGCCCGGCGCCCGAAGCGTCACCCCGCCCTCGGCCGCCTTCGCCGCCTTCGAGGCCATGGGCGTCGAGCGGGTCTCGCTCCTGACCCCCTACACGCCGAGCGTGACCGATGCCCTGGTCGCCTACTTCTCCGCGCGCGGCCTCGCCGTCGTCAATGCCGCCTGCCTGGGCTTCGAGGACGACCGCCAGATGGCCAGGATCGACCGCGACAGCATTCTGGCCGCCGGGGTGGCGGCCTTGGACAGAAAGGCCGATGCGCTCTTCGTCTCCTGCACCGCCTTGCGCGCCGCCGAGTGCATCGAGGCCATGGAGCAAGCCCTCGGCAAGGCGGTGGTGACCAGCAACCAGGCGCAGATCTGGCGGAGCTTGCGGCTAGCGTCGCTGACCCGACCGGTGGCAGGCTACGGCCGTCTCTTCTTGCGTTAATCGTTCGGGATCCCGCCATGGCGCCGCTCCTCTCGCTGCAAGACATCTACCGGGCGCGCAAGCGGCTGCAGGGACGCCTGGTCAGGACGCCGCTCCGCCGCTCGTCGCACTTGTCGTACCTCGCCGACGGCGCGGTCTTCCTCAAGCTCGAGCACCTTCAGACGACCGGCAGCTTCAAGCTGCGCGGCGCCACCAACGCGGTCTTGAGCCTGAGTGCGGAAGAGCGCGCGCGCGGCATCGTCGGGGTCTCCACCGGCAATCACGGGCGCGGACTGGCCTATGCCGCGCGGCAGGCCGGCAGCCGCTGCATCATCTGCATGTCGGAGCTGGTGCCGGCGAACAAGGTGGAGGGCATCCGCGCGCAAGGGGCGGATGTGCGTATCCTGGGCCGCTCGCAAGACGACGCCCAGGTCGAGGTCGATCGCCTGGTTGGCGAGGACGGCATGGTGACGATCCCGCCCTTCGACCACGCCCACGTTATCGCCGGACAAGGAACCTTGGGCCTGGAGATCCTGGAGGATCTGCCGGAGGTCGCCTCGGTGCTGGTCCCCTTGTCCGGCGGCGGCTTGATCTCCGGCATCGCGGTGGCGCTGAAGGCCGCCAACCCCGCGATCCAGGTAATCGGCGTCTCGATGGAGCGGGGTGCCGCGATGATCGAGAGCCAGATCGCCGGCCGGCCCATCGACGTCGAGGAACTGCCGACCTTGGCGGACTCCCTGGGCGGGGGCATCGGCCTGGACAATCGCTACACCTTCGCCCTGGTGCGCGACCTGGTCGACAGCACCGTAACGGTGACCGAGGCCGAGATTGCCGCCGCCATCCGCCACGCCTACGAGGAAGAGCAGCAGGTGATCGAGGGCTCGGGCAGCGTGGGGATCGCCGCCCTCCTTGCCGGCAAACTGCGCCCGGCCGCCCCCTGCCTGGTGCTGTTGAGCGGCGGCAACATCGACATGGACGTGCATCGGCGTATTCTGGCGGGGGAGGTCCCCGGCGCGGGTGAGGAGCATTAGGGAGCTGGCATGCCGGACATCAAGATCCTGACCGAGCGCGATCTGCGCGCCCTGGTTCCCCTGGACGCGGAGGCCGTCGCCTGTATGGAGGAGGCCTTTCGCCTGCTGGCGACCCGCCCGGTGGCGATGCCGCCGGTCATGAGCTTCGAGGTGCCGGAGCACAACGGCGAGGTCGACGTGAAGACCGCCTACGTGCCGGGTATCGAGGTCTTCGCCATCAAGATGAGCCCCGGCTTCTTCGACAATCCCAAGCTGGGCCTGCCCAGCCTCAACGGTTTGATGGTGCTCTTCTCCGCCCGGACCGGCCTGGTGGAGGCGGTAATGCTGGACAACGGCTACCTCACCGCCGTGCGCACCGCCGCGACGGGCGCCTTGGCCGCCAAGTGGCTGTCGCGGGCCGACGCCAAGACGGCAGGCATCATCGGCGGCGGCGAGCAGGCGCGTTTGCAGCTGCAGGCCTTAGGGCTGGTACGACCGCTGGAGCGGGCCCGGGTCTGGGCGCGCGATCCGGAGCGGGCGGCGGCCTGCGCGCGCGACTGTGCCGAGGCGCTGGGCCTGGAGGTCGCGGTCGCCGAGAGCGCCGAAGCGCTCGTCGCCCAAAGCGACATCGTGGTGACCGCGACCTCGGCGCAGGCGCCCGTGATCGAGGCCGCCTGGCTCCGCGATGGGCAGCACGTAACGGCCATGGGCGCCGATGCCGACTACAAGAACGAGGTGGCGCCGGAGGCCTTGGCGAAGGTCGGTCTCTACGTACCCGACAGGCTCTCGCAGTGCGCCGAGCGCGGTGAACTGCGCCCCGCCATCCAGGCGGGCGTACTGTCGGCGGACGATAGCTTCCCCGAGTTGGGCGAGATCATCGCCGGCAAGGCACCCGGGCGCACCTCGGCGGCCATGATCACGCTTGCCGACCTCACCGGCACCGGTGTCCAGGATACCGCCATCGCCGCTCTCGCCGCCAAGCGTGCCACGGCGGCCGGCGCGGGCAGCATCGTTCACTCTTGAGGGCTTGCCATGCCTGACGTCTTCCTCCCCTTCAGCCGTGCCGAGTACGCGGCGCGCATCGACAAGGCCCGGCGGTCCATGAGCGCGCGCGGCATCGAATTGCTGCTGGTCAGCGATCCTTCCAACATGGCGTGGCTGACGGGCTACGACGGCTGGTCCTTCTATGTGCATCAGTGCGTGCTGCTGCCGCTGGAGGGAGAGCCGCTCTGGTACGGCCGCCGCCAGGATGCCAACGGCGCGCTGCGCACAGTCTTCATGGAAGAGGCGCAGATCGAGTCCTATCCCGACCACTACGTCCAGTCGGTCGAGCGCCACCCCATGGAGCACCTGAGCGTGCTCATCGCCGCGCGCGGCTGGTCGCGCGCCACCGTCGGCGTGGAGATGGACAACTACTACTTCTCCGCCGCCGCCTTCGCCGCCCTGAAGCGCAAGCTGCCCAACGCCCTCTTTCGGGATGCGACGGGACTGGTGAACTGGTGCCGCGCGGTCAAGTCGGAGCAAGAGCTGGTCTACATGCGCCGCGCCGGGCGCATCGTCGAGGAGATGCACCGCCGCATCCGCGAGACCGTCGAGCCGGGGCTGCGCAAGTGCGACCTGGTGGCGGAGATCTACGATGCCGGCATCCGCGGCGCGGAGGGGCACGGCGGCGACTATCCGGCGATCGTCCCGCTATTGCCCTCCGGTTCCGACGCAGCGGCGCCGCATCTCACCTGGGACGACAAGCCGATGCAGGCCGGCGAGGCCACCTTCTTCGAGATCGCGGGCTGTCACCGGCGCTACCACCTGCCGCTGTCGCGCACGGTCTTCCTGGGGCGGCCGCCGGCCCACCTCGTCGAGGCCGACAAGGCGGTGCGCGAAGGCATCGCAGCCGGCCTGGAGGCGGCGCGGCCGGGCAAGCAGTGTCAGGACATCGCGCGCGCCTTCTTCGCCGTGCTGGCGCGCTACGGCATCGTCAAGGACAACCGCGCCGGCTATGCCATCGGCCTCAGCTACCCGCCTGACTGGGGCGAGCGCACCATGAGCCTGCGCCAGGGCGACGAGACGCCGCTCGATCCCGGAATGACCTTCCATTTCATGACGGGATTGTGGATGGAGGACTGGGGGCTGGAGACGACGGAGAGCATCCTCATCACCGAGGGCGCGCCGGAGTGCCTGGCCTCGGTGCCCAGAGAGATCTTCGTGAAGGACTAGTAGCGGCGATGCGCGCCAATCCCATCTCCACCAACCTCGACTTCGAGCGCGAGGGTGTCCGGCACGGCCACTTGAAGCTGCCCCATTCGCACGATGGCTCGGCCTGGGGCGCGGTCATGATTCCCATCACCGTGGCGAAGCGGGGCAGGGGACCGACCGTGCTCCTGAGCGGCGGCAACCACGGCGACGAGTACGAGGGGCCGATCGCCCTCTTCTCGCTGGCGCGCAGTCTCGAGAACCGCGACTTCCAAGGCCGGATCATCATCGTCCCCGCGATGAACTTTCCCGCCTTCAAGGCCGGCCGGCGCACCTCGCCGATCGACGGCGGCAACATGAACCGGGTCTTTCCCGGCAAGGCGGACGGCACGGCGACGGAGAAGATCGCCGACTACTTCCAGCGCCAGCTCCTGCCCCTGGCCGACTACGTCGCCGACATTCATTCCGGCGGCAAGACGCTGACGTTCCTCCCTTTCTGCGGCATCCACCGCCTTGACGACCAGGGCCAGCAGGCCCGCGCCCAGGCCGCCATGGAAGCCTTCGGCGCGCCTTACTCCGTGATCTCCCTGGAGATGGACCCCGACGGCATGTACGACACGGCGGCCGAGAGAATGGGCAAGGTCTTCATCTCCACGGAGCTGGGCGGCGGCGGCAGCGCCAGTGCCGCCACCGTGGCGATCGCCAAGCGCGGTCTCGACAATCTCCTGAAGCACGCTGGCGTTCTTCCCGGCAGCCCTGAGCCCAGCGATAGCCAGCTCCTCGACATGCCCGATGCGCGCTGCTTCATCACCTCTGAATCGAACGGTCTCGTCGAGTACCTCGTCGACCTGGGGGCCGAGGTCGCCGCCGGCCAGACGATCGCGCGGGTGCACGATCTCGACCGCACCGGAGCCCCGCCGCGCGACTACCAGAGCCGGATCGACGGCCTTTTCTTCGGCCGCCACTTCCCCGGCCTCATCGCCATGGGCGACCCGGTCGGCATCGTCGGGGTCAGGGTGTAGCGGCGCGGCTCGCCCGTCGGAGACAGGAGACCAACAATGGCTTCCGGAGAACCGCGAGGGTGGCCTGCCGAAAAAATTTGAACTAAGTTCATAATAAATAAGTAGCTGAAGAATATAGAAATATTGAGCATCATGCCTTGATGTTCGCCACGCGGCGCTGGCGGCGGCCTTGCATTCCTGCGACGGCACAACACATCTCGCTAGGCAGGAACAAAAAGTCGGAGGCTGGATGATGTGCGACCCGCACTCTCTCGTCAGCGAGAAGAAAAGACCGACTATCGTCCCGTGGCATCGCGGCCTGGCCACGGCTGATATTTGTACCGAGACAATTCACCTCACTATCAAGACTTAGGGGGACTGCGTGATGCAGGAAGTCTTCTTGACCGGTGCCGGCGCTTATCTGCCCGGCGAACCGGTGGCGAACGACGCCATGGCCCGTAGGCTCGGGCTGATCGACGACCGCTCGCAAAGGCTGGGCCAGTTCGTTCTGCGGCAGAACAAGATCGAGAGCCGGCACTACGCCATCAGCGACAACGGCCGGGTAACGCACAGCAACGCCGGAATGGCGGCCGAAGCGCTCGAGGCCGCGGTCGGCAATTCCGAGGCCGCGACCGGCGACTTGGAGTTCCTGGCGACGGCGACGACCCAGGGCGACCTCCTGGTGCCGGGTCATGCCAGCGCGGTCCATGCCGAGCTGGCGCGCAAGGCGCCCGACGTGCAGGCGATCGAGGTGGCGAGCTTTCAGAGCGTCTGCGCCAGCGCGGTGATGGCGGCGCGGGCCGCCTGGCTTGCCGTGCGCGCCGGCGAGGCGCGCTGCGCGGCCGTCGCCGCCTCGGAGTTCTCCTCGCGCTGGTTCCAGCCTGGCTTCTATCGCCCGGCCGCCGACAAGCTGGAGGACAAGAGCGCGCGCCTCTCTGCGGAGTTCCTGCGCTGGACGCTGTCCGACGGGGCAGGGGCCATCCTCCTGGAGGACCGCCCTAACCGGCGCCGGCAGAGCTTTCGCGTCGACTGGGTCAAGCTGCAGTCCTTGGCGCATCGCTTCGACGCCTGCATGTACGCCGGTGCCGCCCCGGAGAAGCGCCACGACCTCCAGCACAGCTGGAGTCACTACGACGGCGGGCCGATCGAGGCGGTGAACGACGGCGCGGTCATGCTGATGCAGGACGGTCAGCTGCTGAAGCGGATCATCCGCGCCTGGGCCGGTGCCTACCTGGAACTGGTCGAGGAGGGGCGTGTGGTGCCCGAGGAGATCGACTGGCTACTCTGCCACTACTCCGCCCACTCCCTGCGCGAGGAACTGGTGGCCATCCTGACCGCTACCGGCGGAATGATCGACGAGGAGAAGTGGTTCACCAACCTGCCGACCAAGGGCAACACGGGCTCGGCCGCGCTTTTCGTCATGCTGGACGAGTTCATCGCCAAGGATCTGGCCAAGCCCGGGGACAGGATCCTCTGCGTGGTGCCGGAAAGCGGCCGGGCCATCATCTCCTTCGTCATGCTGACGGCGCTTTAGGAGAAGACCATGGCGGACGGCAACAGCATCATCACGCCCCCCTTGGTGCAGACGACCCTGCGCGGGTTGGCCCTGGTGTGGAGCGACTTCGAGGGGCGTTTGGACCAGGTGCCGATCATTCAGCGGCTTAACCGCGGCGTGCTCCGGCTGGAGGACTATCGCAGCCTTCTGCTGAACCTGCGCCAGCAGGTGGCGGACGGCGCTTGCTGGATCGCGCGGGCGGCCAGCAGCATCGAGGCGGAGCACCTGGAGCTGCGCTCCCGCTTCATGGCCCATGCGGTGACGGAGCACCGCGACTTCCGCCTGCTGGAGGAGAACTACGTCTCCGTCGGCGGCGAACTGTCGGAGATCCGTGCCGGGCAGAAGAACATCGGATCGGAAGCGCTCTCCGCCTTCCTCTTTCATCGCGCCCTCCAGCCCAATCCCTTCGACATGCTGGGCGCCATGTTCATCATCGAGGGTTTGGGCTCGCGCAAGGCGGGCGAGTGGGGCGAGGCCATCCGCGACCAGCTGGGCTTGCAGGAGGCGCAGGTGAGCTTTCTGCTCTATCACGCGGAGAACGACGAGGACCACCTGGCAGAGTTCGAAGGCTGGCTGGGGCAGGTGGTGCATGACGAGGCGCTGTCCCGGCGCATCGTCAAGACCGCCCGCGTCGTCGCCCGCCTCTATGCCCTGCAGCTGGAGGAGTTGGACCATGTCTAGCGCCGCGCGCTTCAAGGCCTCCCTGGGGCGCCGCTTCGATCCGGGCGCGCACGACCCCAAGGACCCCGATCCTTGGCTGGCGCTCTATCTGGACGACAGCCTGCCCTTCGACCAGCGGGCCAAGGAGGCCTTGCTCCGCGGCAATGACAGTCCGTCACGACGCTACCTGCTGCCGGCGGTGCGTCCCCTGCTCTTCCTCTTTCATCTGGCGGTGCGGATCTTCAGGCAGGTCTTTCCGCGCTGGCCGCAGGGCCCGCGTACCCTGCATCGCCTGATCCATTGGGGCCTCAAGACCTTCGCCACGCCCGAGGCCAACTTCCTGATCCTGCGTCACTTCAACATCGGCACCGAGATCCTGACCTTCATCAAGGACAATGCGCCGGTCGAAGGCGTCGAGACCGTGCCTTTGCGGCCGACGAAGCTCTCGGATCTGAGGGACAACGTCTTCCTGCAGCACGATTTGAACATCTACAACTTCATCATCCTGCTGAACCGGGAACTGCGCGAAAGCGGGCAGGAGATGAGCCGGCCGGCGCGTATCGACTTCTCCGCGATTAGCGACGGCGACTTCCCCTTCGAAGAGCTGCCGAAGGGCCGGCTGAACGTGATCGACCTGCAGACGGCGATCGAGTTCTACACGCCGATCTATGCGCTCTTCCTCTCGCGCCACGACTTCGTCCGCGCGGCCAACTCCCTGCAGCTCGACGAGACCATGGCGGTCTATCTGGCCCGCATCCTAGGCTCTGACTACCACATGAGCCTGGTCAACAATCACCACCCCATGGTGCCGCTCTCCACCTTCGGCGCGGGCTTCCGCTTACTGATGCACGGCTACGACGCCGAGGCGCTGCACGGCCACCTGAGGAACATGAAGCGCGCGCAGGCGGAGGCCGAGTCTCAGGCCTCGGAGGTGGCTCTCAACCCTCGCCCATGAGCTTCTGGTAGCGGGCGTACCAGGCGTCCTGGTGCGCGACCAGGACGGAGGTCGGGATCCGCAAGAGACGGCGCAGATCGGCCTCCGTGGTCGGGTAGGCCGGATCGCCCACCATATCGAGCGGAGGCGTGGTGTTGGGGTAGACCGGCGGCAAGCCCAGGCTCCTGCACCAGACCTCTTGCCCCTGCCGGGAGATCGCCCGCTCGACATAGCGCTTGGCCCAATAGAGCTCGTTCTCCGCCAGGCCCTTGGGAATGCACATGGCGTCGGTATCGTACTCCGCGCCCTCACGCGGCACGGTCCAGGAGACCTTCGCGCCCTTGAGCCTGGCCGCGCGCGCATTGGCGGTGACGGTGGAGCAGACATCCACGCTGCCAGCCTCCAGCCACTGGGTGAAGCTGGGATCCTTGCCGAGCAGCGGCTTGTTCGCCTTGATCTTTTCCAGGAAGGCCCAGCAGGGCGTCATGTCGTCCGGGATACCGGCCATCGTGCCGCCGCCGGCCACCTGCGCCGAGGAATAGAAGCCGATGCCGTCGTCGTAGAGCCCGACGCGTCCGCGGAACTTCGGGTCGACCATGACCAGCCAGCTGTTGGGGCGCCGGGACCGAAAGGCCTCCTCCCGATAGGCCAGCGCGTAGACGTAGCCGTAGGTATTGACCAGGAGCCAGCCCTTGACCCCCTCCGGCCGAGCGACCGACATGAGCTTGTCCAGCCCGGCGATGTCGCCGATGTCTACGGTGCCGCCTTGCAGCGCCAGTTGGGTGGCGTTGATGGTGGTGTTCCAGTCGACATGGACGGGCGGCGGGCGCCCCGCCTTCAGGGCCTCCAGGATCATGCCGCCGGTAAGGTAGTCCTCCAGCACGATGTGGGTGACGGGGATGCCGGTCTCCCGGCTAAAGGGCTCCGAGACCCCCTTGCGCAGGCTCTCCAGCCAGATTCCGCCCCAGGTGCGGACCTTCAGCTCGCGCGGCTTGTCCTGGGCCAGGGCTCCGCGGAAGGAGAGGACCGCCGGCGCCGCCAGGCCCACCCCGGCCAGCAACGAGCGTCTGGTGATCGAATGCGCTCCGGATCGGGCGATTGGCCTCTTCATGGCGGCCCCTTCGTGGTCTCTGCTACCCCAAGTTGGGCATGGTAGAGGCGTAGGAGTCCATAGCCTGCACGCGCGCCCACCAGTCGGCGAAGCCGGGCACGTCGAAGGCGGCGGCCTTGTCCTCGGTCATGTCGACGTAGAAGCAGACCGGCGCCAGGAAGAAGTCGGCCAGAGAGGGCTCGCTTCCGGCGATCCAGGGGTCGCTGTCCTTCAGCTTCATGGTCTCGCCTAGGGTCAGCCGGGTCTTCTCCAGGCAGTCCTTGCGCACCTCCTCGTTCTTGCCGCCGACGAAGTCGGGGAAGAGGTGCTGGGCGGCCAGGCCCAGCATGGCGCCGTAGCCCATGCTGTCGTGGATGCCGATGGCCATATCCATGCGGGCGCGGTCCTTGGGGTCGCTTGGGATCAAGGACTTGCCCGGCAGAACGTCGTTCAGGTAGCGGGTGATGGCACAGGTCTCGATCAGTCGCATGCCGTCGTGATCGACCACCGGCACCTTGCCGAAGGGATTGCGGGAGAGATGCTCGGGCTCGCGGGTCTCGCCGGTCAGCACATTGACCGGAACCAGCTCGTAGTCGGCGCCCTTTTCGGCCAGCAGCATGCGAACGGTGCGGACATAGGTCGAGGCATCGAAACCGTAGACGGTGAGATTGGCGGACATCCTTTGATCCCTTCACTGCAGTCTTGAGGGCCGTCGCTTGAGACTCTGCCCACGCACGCTATCCGCCTTGCCGGTCTCTTGCCAAGGGCGCGCGGCCCGAGGAACCCTGCTTGACGGGCAATCGCTTTGCATCCCCGTGGGTAAGGAAAGGGCGGATCGACAGCTGTTCGATCCGCCCTTTCCAACCGATGCGCGCGCAGCGACTAGAACATGAAGAGATCCTCCGTCAGATCTTCGACCGTGAGGTCGAGAACCGTGACGCCGTGAATGCCGGCGGCACCGCCGTTTGCGGCGCCGAGGTCGATGAAGACACCCAGTATCTCTTCTTCGACAGCGTCATCTGGCGCGGGGACATCGCTTGCATTGGCCAAGACGGCGTCGAAGTCGAGACCGCTGCTCTCGAGCGAGATGAGATCGAGGCCGATCTGGAAGTCGACGATCATGTCGAGATTGCCGTTGGTCTGCAGGACGAAGATATCCTCGCCGAAGACGATCAAAGGTTCGAAGCCCGGTTCGGGGGGAACCCTGATCGAGAGTTCCGAGGAAGCGTCGACCTTATCGCCTTCCTCGAAATCGGTCATGAGAACGTCACCGACCAGGAAGTCGTCCCCCTTGCCACCGATCAGGATGTCGTTGCCGAAGTAGAAGGCATTGCCGCCACCCTCGGTTGGCACTTCGAAATCGGTGGTCGCTTCGTAGAGGTCGCCGATCAGCATATCGTCATCGCGGCCGCCAACGATGAGGTCGTCGCCAAAATAGAACTCGTTGCTTTGAAGGACGGCGGCCAAGGGATTCGGATCGACGGCGTCCTCGCCCAGGGCCGCGCGGATCAAGGGGCCGTCGACCACGACATCCAGGCGCTCGACGTCGCCGACCAGCATTTCCTCTCCGCGTCCGCCACGCAGCTCGTCGTCGCCGAAGTCGAAGCGGTTGTCGGCCATGATGCCCATGGCCAAGGCAGTACCGATCTCGATGGCGTCTTCGGCCTGGTCCTGCGCTTCCGCCAGCTTGGTTGAGGTGCCGCTAACCTTGATGACCGCCTCGAAATCCTCAACATCGCCGATCAGGCGGTCGTCTTCGGCGCCGCCTTTCAGGAAATCGTCGCCGAAGGTCATCTCGTTTGCGGCGATGACGGCGGACGCGACGGCGAGATCGCCCTCCGGAGGGGGCGCATCCGTGCTCTCCTCCGGCGGCAGGCGCACGAAGATCGCGGCATCGCCCGCATCGGCCTCCAGGCGGACCAGCGCGCTGTCGCCGACGAGCTCGTCTTGGGCTCTTTGGCCGAAGAGGGCATCGTCGCCGAAGCGCAGGTTGTTGTAGGAGACCTCCGCGCTGGTGTCGGCAACGGCTTGCTCCGAGGGGGCAAGAATAGCTGACTTGTCCGCAGCGTCCCCCGGTGAATCGATACTGATTATGCCACCGTCATCACGCCCGATAGATGCCCTGCCGCCTCCCGCGAAGAGAATGGTCGCGAAGGTGTCGCCGGTCAGATCGTCGTTGCCGTTGCCTCCCTCCATCAAGTCGTTGCCGAAGAGGGCGGTGTTCTCCACGACCGCCGCGGTGGCAAGCACCAGCTCCGGACCGGGAACGTCCCTGACTGCGTCTTCGCTCAACACCTCCGGATCGAGGAAGAACTCGGCGCTGGCCGTGCCACCCTTCGCCGCCAACTCGAAGGTCCAGGCGTCGCCGGCGAAGGTGTCGTCGCCTTTCTGCGTGAAGATCAGGTCGTTGCCGAAAACAACGCTGTTGGACTCTGCCAGAGCGTTCGCGACCGACGGCAGCGTCGGCGTCAGAAGACCGCTGTCCGTGAAATCCGTGTACACCGGCTTGCCGCCATCGATTCGGGCCACGCCGCCCAAGGCGTTGATGGAGAAGCTTCGTGCGATCTCAGGGGGGAAGTCTATGTCCACGAACCGCTCTGCCGTGAGCGGTCCCGTCCGCCCCTCTTCGAAGAAGACGTCGCCGGCGCCCAGATCGTCGCCGCTTCCCGCGAAGATGAGGTCGTCGGCAAAGACGATCAGGTTGTCCGAAATCTCCTGTAGCTCCAAGGGTATCGGATCGAACAGCGACGCCGGGCCGTCGAAGATGCCCGGGAAGACGGCGGAAAAGTTGGCGTAGATCGCATCGCCCGCGATGCTGTCGTCACCGGCCAGGGCGGCGATAATCGACTCCTCCGTGCGGAGGATCTCGCCCTGGTAGTTCGACAGGATGTCTATGAACTTGTCGTAGGTTTCGCCAACCAAGAGATCTTTGTCGTCGGTGCCTTCGATGTAGAGCGCGTTGAAAAGGCTCATTTTGGTCCCCTCTCAAATAGTTGCGACGCCGGACATGGCCGAAGTGGCCAAGTGTCCGCTGCTCGCCAGCAACTATGTGCTCCCTCCCTCTTACAGGTCGGCATGCTACATCATTCGGCGGTTTTGTATAGAAGTGATTAAAGTCTCGTCGATTTTTCAGAACAACTTCGAAATCAATATCTTGTTGCTGTTCTTCGATCTTGATGCGCGGCCTTTCAGCTAAGAGATATTGACTCGTGAAGGGCGCCGGAAGAGAGGTCAGGTGAGCGTGACTTCGATGGACGAAAGGCCCGTTCCGCTGCTGGGAAGCGTGACGCCGGCCGCCAGAATCAAGGTGTCGCTACCCTCGCCCCCGTCATAGAGATAGTCGGTGAGATCGGTCTGGTTGGCGACCAGGAACACATCGTCGCCGCTGTCTCCATAGGCAGCATCCGAACCGGGTCCGCCGATCAGGGTATCGCTCTCGTCGCCGCCGTAGAGCCGGTCGTCGCCACCCTCCCCGAAAAGCAAGTCGTCACCTTTGCCGCCATAGAACAGGGCGTCGTCACCCTCGCCGCCGTAAAGGGTGTCGTCCGCCGCGCGGCCGAAGAATCCCTGGTCCTCTCCCGCGCCTCCGTAGAGAAGGTCGATCCCGCCACCGCCGTAGAAGTAGGAGTCGTCCCCGCTGCCGGCTTGGACCGTGTCTCTCTTGCCTTGGCCGTGGAAGAAGGAGTCGCCGCCGCTGCCACCGATAAGGGTATCGTTTCCGGCTCCCCCATAGAAAGAGTAGTCGTCGCCCGCCGCGCCGGCCAGGTGATCGGCGCCCAGGGCACCATAGAAGTAGGCGTCTATCCCACTGCCGCCGTAGAGACGATCGCTGCCGCGACCACCGTCCAGGCTGCGATCGTCGCCCTCGCCACCATAGAGCAGGTCGTTCGCCTGATCGCCCAGAAGCGACCTGTCGGCGCCTTCGCCGCCGTAGATGAGGTCGCCGTTCGATCCGCCGAAGAGCGCCAGGTCGTCTCCGGTGTCGCCGAACAGGCTGTCCACGCCGCCGCCGCCGTAGAAGTAGCTGTCGTCGCCGCTCCCTCCGGACAGCGTGTCGTCGCCGACGCCCCCGAACAGCCAGGCATCGGCACCGTCGCCGCCGTCGATCCAATCCGCGCGGGAGCCGCCGTCGAGGGTTCCGTCGTCCCCCCCGTCACCGCTGATGGTGTCGCGCCCGCTGTGGCCGAAGAGCGAGACGTCGGCGCCGCTGCCGCCACTGACGATGTCATCTCCCTTCTGGCCATCGATGGTATCGGCACCGGAGCCACCGGCGAGTTCGTCCTTGCCGGCCATCCCGGCCAGCGCGTCGTCGCCTCGGCCGCCGCGCAAACGGTTGGCGGCGCCATTCCCGGTCAGCGCGTCGTCGCCGTCGCCGCAGGCGATGTCCTCGATGCCGGCGATCGTGAGCGTCACGCCGTCCAGCAGGCCCGTGCCTTGGCCCAAATCCAGGTGGGCGGCGCCGGTCACGGCCGCGGCGTTGATCTCGTCACGGCCGCCGTCGTCATCCTCGATGACGGCCGCATTGCCGTTCTCGGCCGCGATGACTGAGAGCGCATCGGTGAAGACATAGAGATCGTCGTCGTCCGGCGGCTCGCCATGCAGGGTCAAGCTGGCTTGCGTCAGTGTGCTGGTTCGCCCGGCCAACTGGTCTTCGATCTTCAAGGTCCAGGTGCCTTCGCCGGCCTCGCCTCGGAAGGCGGCTGCCGTGTAGGTCCAGGAAGCCGGATGGTCGGCCAAGCCCGCGTTGGTGTCGAGCAAGGTGGTGGTGGTGCCGCCGGGCGAGGTCAGGGTGATCACCAGGTCGCCGGCGCGGGTGTGCGGCAAGGCCAGGGTGAGGGTCACGAACTCGACGCGGCCGATCGTGGCGTCCTGATCGAAGGTCACGACCAGACCGTTCGGATCGTCGTCGGGAACCGCCAACGGCAGACCTTGGGCCTCGACGCTCTTGGCGGCCAGGTTGGCGCTGGTCCTCTGGTCCTCCCAGGTCTCGGCCAGCCTGACGGCGGCCAATGCGTCGACCAGGCCGAAGCCGTAGTCGACGCTGTGATGCAGGCCGGTCGCATTCCAACTGTCGGCGGCGTTGGTCACCCAGGTGTTGCCGACACCCCCGGTGATGCCGACCTGGCGGGCGGAGTAGGCAAGAATGTCCTGCACGTCCCGCCAGCCCAGATCGGGGTTGGCCTCCAGCATCAAGGAGACCACGCCGCTCACCATGGGGGCGGCGGCGGAGGTGCCGTTGAAGGTGGTGGTGACGTCGCCGGCCGCATAGCCGTCGGCGCCGACGCGGTCGGTGGTGACCACGCTGCCTGGCGAGAGCGAGCCGAAGGCCGAGATCAGGATGTTCGCGCCCGGCGTCGAATAGAAGGTCACCAGGCCCTCGTCGTCGGTCGCGGCCACCGAGATGGTCTTGAAGTTGGCGTTCCACGACGAGGCATTGGCGTTGTGCGGCGGCTCGGCGCCGCGGCCGTTGCCGGCCGACTTCACCAGGATCGTTCCCAGGCCGTCGCGCCCCTCGTCCACCGCGCTGTCGATGGCGGTGGCGAGCGCCTCGGTGGCGGTGCTGGCGAGCGCGCGATCGAAGAAGTTGGCGGCGTACTGGCTGCCGAGGCTCATGGAGATCAGGTCCGCTCCGTCGTCGGCCGCTTGCTCTATGGCCTCGGCGATCTGGCTGATGAAGCGGTCGGATATGAAGGCGTAGACTCGATAGCCGACCAAGGCGGTGTCGTAGGCCACGCCGACCACGTCCTCGCCGTTCCTAGCAGCCCCGATGAGGCCCATGGTGGCCGTGCCGTGGGCGTTGGCTGTCGGATTGCCGCCGGGATCGCCGTCGTCTCCATCGAAGTCGTAGTCCAGCGCGGTGTCGTAGTTCGGTGCTAGGTCGGGATGGGTGAAATCGAAGCCGTCGTCGATTACGAAGGCGGTGACGCCCTTTCCGGTGTAGGAGGGCCAGACGCCGGTGACGTTGAGGTCGAGCCCGCCGGGATCGTCGTTCAGCAGGTGCCATTGCTGGGCGAAGACGGGGTCGCTGGGGAGCGACGCCAAGGCGGAGACCGGTCGCAGGCTCTCGCTGCCGCTTCCCGGCATCGCCAGGGTGGCGTCACCCGGCTCCGAAGCGATCGTCGCAGGCATCCGAGCCTCCCTACCTCCTCACCCGCTGCGCGGGCGAATCCGCCGGCCTTCGCGCGGATCGCCGGTCAGGCGTAGAGCGTGACCTCCACGGACGTCAAGTTGGCGCCTCCGCCCGGCAGCGTGGCGCCGCCCGACAGCACCAAGGTATCGCTGCCGGAGCCGCCGTCGTAGTGGTACCCAGCGAAGTCCCCTTGACTCGCTACCAGGAAAATGTCGGCGCCGCTGCCGCCGAATGCGCTGTCGCCGCCCGCCCCGCCGGTCAGGCTGTCGGCGCCGTCGTCTCCGTAGAGATGGTCGCTACCGCTGCCGCCAAAGAGAGAATCCTTGTCGTTACCGCCGAAAAGCCGGCTGTCGTCGCCCGAACCGCCGTAGATCTTGTCATTGGCCGCGCGGCCGAAGAAGCGGGCGTCGTCGCCCTCTGCTCCATAGAGGCGATCGATGCCTCCGCCGCCGTAGAAAAAGGTATCGTTACCGCTGCCGCCGTAGACCGTATCCCTCTTGCCGTTGCCGTGGAAGTAGGAGTCGTTGCCACTACCGCCGAAAATGGAATCGTTCCCCGCGCCGCCGTAGAAGGAGAAATCGTCGCCTTCTTCGCCAGCCAGAAGATCCGGGCTCAGGTCGCCGAAGACGAAGGCGTCCAGACCGCTTCCGCCATAGATTTTGTCGCCGCCGCGATCGCCGTCCAGCGTTCTGTCGTCGCCCGCGCCACCGTAGATCAGGTCGTTTCCACGCTCGCCCAAGAGCGCCGTGTCGTCCCCGACTCCGCCGTAGATCACATCCGCGTTGAGGCCGCCGTCGAGGTAGCTGTCCGCGCCGGTGTTACCGGACAATGTGTCGAGCCCGGCCTGGCCGTAGAAGTAGCCGTCGTTGCCGCTGCCGCCGGACAGCGTATCGTTGCCGACACCGCCGAAGATGGACTGGTCCTCTCCGTCGCCGCCGTCGATGATGTCCGATCGCGAGCCGCCGAACAGCTTGGCGTCGTCTCCCTCGTCGCCGGTTATCGTATCCTTGCCGCTGTGCCCCTGGAAGGAGACGTCGGCGCCGCTGCCGCCGCTCAGGATGTCGTCGCCCCTCTGTCCGCCCAGATCGTCGGCGCCGGATCCCCCGTAGAGGCTGTCCTTGCCCCCCTGGCCCTCCAGCTCGTCGTCGCCGCGGCCGCCCCAAAAGCGATTGTCGGCGCCATCGCCGTTGATGTCGTCACCGCCGTCGCCGCTGGCCACGTCCTCGATCCCGCTGATGGTGATCGCCACGCCATCCAAGACGCCGTTGCCCGTCGTTAGATCGAGATTGGAGGCGCTTCCGACCGCCGCCGCGTTCAAGAGGTCCCGGCCGTTGTCGCTGTCTTCGATGCTGGTCGAACTGCCGGTCAGCGCGGCGACCTCGGAGAAGGCCTCGGTGAAGACATAGAGGTCGTCGTCGTCCGGCGGGTCGCCGTGCAGGGTAAGCGTCGCCTGTGTCAGCGTGCCGACGTCACTGCCGACTTGATCGACGACCTTGAGGGTCCAGGTTCCCGCTCCCGCCTCGCCGCGGAAGGCGGCTGCCGTGTAGGTCCAGGACGCCGGATGGTCGGCGCTGTCGGTGGCGTTGTCGGAGAGCAGCGTCGTTGTCGTGCCGGCCGGCGAGGTGAGCGTGATCAGCAGATCTCCGGCCCAGGTGTGCGGCAGGTTCAAGGTCAGGGTGGCGAACTCGACCCGGCCGATCGTGGCGTCCTGGCTGAAGGTGACGGTCACGCCATTCGGATCGTTGTCCGGTACGGCTTGCGGCAGGCCGGTGGCGTTGACGCTCTTGGCGGTGAGGTCGGCACTGGTCTTCTGCGTCTGCCAGGTCTCCGCCAGGCGCACGGCGGCGAGCGCGTCGACCAGGCCGAAGCCGTAGTCCACGCTGTGGGTGAGGCCGTTAGCGTTCCAGGTGTCGGTGCCGTTCTCGACCCAGTTGCCGCCGCTGGTGGTCTGGCGGGCCGAATAGGCCAGAATGTCCTGCACGTCGCGCCAGCCGAGGTCCGGATTGGCCTCCAGCATGAGGGCGACGACACCGCTCACCATCGGCGCCGCGGCCGAGGTGCCGTTGAAGGTGGTGGTGATGTCGTCGCCGCCATAGCCGGCTGCTCCGACCCGGTCCGTGGTGACCACGGTGCCCGGTATCGGCGAACCGAAGGCGGAGATCAGGAGGTTGGCGCCGGGCGTGGAGTAGGAGGTGACGGTCCCGTCGGCGTTGGTGGCGCCGACGGAGATCGTCTTGAAGTCTGCATTCCAGGAGGAGGCGTTGGCATTGTGCAGTGGAAAGTTGTCGCGCCCGTTGCCGGCCGACTTCACTAGTATCGCGCCCAGCCCGTCGCGGCCCGTGTCCACCGCGCTGTCGATGGCGGCATTCAGGTCGGCGATGAGGGTTGCGCTGATCCCCTGATCGAAGAAGTTCCCGGAGAACTGGCTGCCGAGGCTCATGGAGACCAGGTCCGCTCCGTCGTCGGCCGCTTGCTCGATGGCATCGCCGATCTGTGAGATGAAGCTGTTGCCGATCAAGGAGTGGATGCGATAGCCCACCAAGGTCGCGTCGTAGGCGACGCCGACGACGTCCGTGGCGTTCCTGGCCGCGCCCAGAATGCCCATGGTCGCGGTGCCGTGCGCATCGTCCACGAGGGTGCCGAAGGGATCGTCGTCGTTGCCCTCGAAGTCGAAGTCGAGGCTGGTGTCGTAGTTAGGCGCCAGATCGGGGTGGGTGTAGTCGAAGCCGTCGTCGATGACGAAGGCGGTGACGCCCTCGCCGGTGTAGGAGGGCCAGACCCCGGTCACGTTCAGATCCAGCTCCCCGGCCTGGTCGTTGTCCAGATGCCATTGCAGCGAGAAGCTGGGGTCGGTCGGCAGGGACACGCTCGCCGATGCCACGGCGACCGGCTCGTTCTCCAGCTTCCCGGAGGCCTCCGCGCTTTCTTCGGGCCTCGAGGCCGAGCGAGCCAGGAACCTTGAGAAGGCGCGGTCCCGGAAGAGGTGCTCGAAGCTGTCCCAGGTGTGGCGAATGCCGAGGCCCCTCATGTCGGTCGTCTCAGCCATGCGCGCTCCCCCGAGGTTCGAAGATCCTTGCCGTTCAGTCCGCCGTTGCCGCGCGACCCGAGCCTCTATGCGCTCGCGTCGACGTCGCGCGCTACCCTAGCAGCCTGCCCATCGGCCAGGAAGAGGGAAGCAATCGCGGGATCTGGCCTGTTACCACGTCATCACGACGTTCATGCCCAGCACGGTCACGTTGGCGTGGAAATCGCCCTTGAAGGTTCCGCCGGCATTGGCGACGTCTATGCCCGTGCGCATCACGATCAGTTGGCTGGCGGCAAGGTTGATCGAGAGGTTGTCGAGGATCGACTTGTTGAGGCCGGCGCTGAACTGGAGGCGGTGGCCGTCGGGACTGAGCGTGTTGTTGCCGCCGGCCGATGCGCTCTGATCGAAGAGGGCGCCGCTGCCGACCGTGAAGCCCTCGTCGATCTTGTAGCGAAAGCCGAGCGCGCCGTGCCAGGTGTCGCGGAAGTCCACGGCGCGGACGGCATCAGGCTGCAAGGGGCTATCGAAGCTGATGGTGAAGCCTTGGAAGACGCTCCAATTGGTCCAGCCGACGTCGGCGAGCAGCATCAAGTCCTCGTCGACGTCGTAGGCGAGGCTCAAGGTGGCCATATCCGGCGTGACGAGTGCGAAGCTTGCGCCCTGTGTGGGAATGAAGGGGCTGTCCGCGCTGGCGGTGCCCTGGAACTCGTGCTTGATGCGCGAGCGGTAGCTGAGGCCGATCCTGACGTCCTCGTGCGGATCGAGGCGGACGCCGGCGTTGAACCCTAGGCCCGTGTCGTTGCCTTTCAATGTTCCGGGCGAGGTAATCGTGCCGAAGGGCGTGGCGAAATCCTGCAGGTTGCTGGCATCGAGATCGAAGTACTGCACGTTGAAGCCACCGCCGACGGCGAGCCAGTCGGTCACGCGGTAGGCCGCCGAAATCTGGCCGTTGACGGTAAGGAAGTCGGTTTTCAGCAGCTGATACTGCCCGGCCCAGACGGAATCGGACTCCAGCTTCGCGACGAAGGGGGAGGTGACGCTGAGCCCGAACACCAGATCGTCGGCGACCTCGAGCGAGGCGAAGCCCGCCGGCGCCGCGGCCGGCGAGGTCAAGTCTCCGCTGTTGCCGAGAAAGGTGATGTCGCTGCCGTCCGGCGCCGTCGCGCTGTCCACGTCGGCCTCGGCGTTGGGGATGAAGCCGCGCAGGTCGATCGCCGCCTGGGCACCGTCGAGGTCGGCAAGGGTCGCCGGGTTGTAGAACTGGCCGGTCGGGTCGAATCCATAGGCACCGCTGCCGGCAAAGCTGGTGATCATGGCCGTCGTCGAGTTGCTGCGGACGTAGAACCCGCTCGCCAGGGGGGACGTTATCGTGAGAGCCCCGCTCAAGATCACTAAGGCGATGAAGGCGGTGCCGTGCCGCATGCTGGACTTAGAGACTTCGAGCAAGTGTCACCATGAACGCAGTCCTCCCGCTGCTTTGCGCCATTGTCCCTTCTCGGGGGGGCTTGTTCAAGCGCGCCGGTCTGGGCTCGGCTCGTCGGGCTCCCTCGGCTGCTTCATCGGCATGGTGAAGGATACCCGCGTGCCGTCCGCGCTCGGCGTCACGTGGATCGACCCGCCGAGCGCGTCCGCGCGGCTTTCCATGTTCCGCAGCCCATAGCCTGTCGTCTGGCCTGGCATCATGCCGCGTCCATCGTCCTCGATATCGATCTGCAAGCTGTCGTCGCCAGCACCCAGCAGGGAGAAGCGGATCGTCAGGTTCTTGGCGCCGGAATGCTTGGCCGCGTTGGTCACGGCCTCTTGCAGGATGCGCAGCATGTTGAGCGCCCGCGAGGGACTGAAGCCCTCGACGCTCGGCAGCTCGATCATCTCCCAGTGGAGGTCGATATCGTGCAGGGCCAGCTGCTGCTCGGCGCGCTCGCGGAAGGTGCCCAGGATGCCGGCGATGTCGTCTTCCACGTCCAGCGAGCCGATGACGATGCGCAGATCCTCCAGGGCCGCGCGCGCCGAGGACTCGACCTCCTCGGAGCGCGGCTCGCCGCTGGTCGTCATGGCGATGATCGACATCAGCTGGCCGCCGACGCCGTCGTGCACGTCCTGCATGATTCTCTGCCGCTCTTGGTTCAGCGCTTGGCGGTTCTCCAGCTCGCGACGCTGGTCGAAAGCGTCTCTCAGCTGCTTCTCCTTGGTCTCGATCCGCTGCTCGAGCGAGTCCACCAGATTGTCGACCTGGTTCATCGCGTCGATCAGGCGATAGATGAAGATGCCGCTGAAGGCCGGCAGCAACACGACGAAGGCGACCTTGAAGGTCAAGGTGTTGCTGTGGTCGAGAAGGTTGGCGATGACCAGGACGTCGTGGACCGCCATGGCACCGCAGCCCAGGGTCGAGGCCAGCACGATGCGGCAGTCAATGCGGCTGTCCTTGAGCGCGGCCACGACGAGGACGGCGATGGCCCAGAACAGCTGGATCATGCTGATCGGGATGACGACGTAGGAGGCGACCGCCTGGGCCAAGGGACCGGCTGCCGCCACGTGCAGAAGCGTGGCGACGGCCGGCACCACCATGAAATAGAGAGGCCTCAAGGGAGGGCGGCGATCGACCAGGCCATAGACGAAGAGCAGCGCGAAGGAGGACTGCCAGAAGTTGGCGACATAGGCGAAGGACGCCACGACGTCGACGAGCCCGGGACTCTGCGGCAGCAAGACGGGAATGCCGTGAACGGAGGCGCCCAGGAGCAGCAGACCGCAGTAGAAGGCCGCCACCTCGCGCCGTCGCACCCACCACAGCAAGAGGAGAAGGGCGGCGAGCAGCAGCTGCCAGAAGATCAGGAGGGCTGGCCCGCGCACGGCACGGAAGTAGTGCCAGGCGTAGCTGTCGCGCATTTCGGAATCCGGCCCGATGTAGAAGGTGCCCAGGAACCCCGTCAGGAGACCGTCCGGTTCCAGCGCGATCGCCAGACGGTTGCCTTGCGGGGAAAGGGCGTCGGCGCCGAGCGCCGCGATTATGGGGACGTTCTGGTCCGGGTTCTTGGCGCTGCCGAAGAGATCGCTCTGGGCGATCTCCGTGCCGTTCACCCGGACCGACAGGCGCCCCGAGTAGGTCGGCAGGTAGACCGCCCAATCGCCGCCCCCAGTGGGATAGTCGAAGATGGCGTGATAGAAGCCGGTCTCCTTCGGCCGTTCGGGATGATTGCGCCAGTTGTCGGGCAAGGGCAGAAGCGCCGCGGAGGCCGTCTCTCCTGCTTGGGAGAAGGCCATCGATGTGCGGGCGTAGCCCTCCTCCGGCAGGGGCAGGACGTCGGTGATGAGCGCGGCGGTCATCGCCGCTACGGCGAGATACCAAAGGTACAGGAAGAAACTGGCGAGACGATGCGCGGGCGCTTGCGACTTGGCACTCAAGATAGCTTGATCAAACCTCTTTGCACCGCCTCGAACACCGCTTCGCTCCGCGAGTTGACCTCCAGCTTCCGGTAGATGTTCTTGATGTGCGTGGGCACGGTGTTGCTGGAGATGTCTAGCCGCTTTGCCACGTCCTTGTAGGTAAAGCCCTTCGCAATCCCCCAAAGGATATCCATCTCGCGCTCGGTGAGCAATCCGTCCGCGCTCTCCGGCGCCTCGACCTCCTGGACCACGCGGATGATGAAGCGCGCCACGGCGGTGGAGATCGGCGAGCGTCCGGCGATCAGGTCCCGCACCGAGCGGACGATGTCCAGCGCGCGCGCATCCTTGAGCAGGAAGCCGGACGCGCCGGCGGAAATCGCGGTCACCACGCTCTTCTCGTCGCCGAGGACGGAGATCACCATGATCTCCATCTCCGGCTGCTGCTGGCGGGCGAGGCGGATCAGGTCGAAGCCATGGCCGTCGGGCAGTTTAAGGTCGGTGATGAGAACGCGCGCCGCCATGGTCTCGATGGCTGCCGCGCCGCTGGTGAAGGTCGCGCAGTCGGCGACCACCTCGAAGTCGCTCTCCTGGCCGAGCGTGCGCACGAGAGAGTGCCGCATGGCATCGTCGTCTTCGACCAGTATGAGCGTGACCGGGTCATCGGTCATGGATAGTCCCGCCGCTTAAGGCTTGTGTCTTGGCATTACGCACGAATTACGGCCGAACGCTACCCTTGGCACGAGAGCGCATCTGCCCCTTTCCCCGGTTCGGCCGCCTCGGCTTCAGCACAGCACGGCGGTGCAGGCCGCCACCATCCCATCTTTATGGGATTTACCATCGCGAATTGTTTCCGCACTCTCCCCCCGACGCCTAGGGGTTGGGCACAGTGTACGGGGTTTCATTTGCCGACCCAGGCCGGTTGGGGGAGAGGGGAAGGCTCTTTCGGTGTTGCTCGGCACAGGCTTGTGTCGCGATTGGCCTTATCCAAGCATCCGGCGTCCTGCTGGATCCCGTAGCAGGACAGCCGACATCGCGGTCTTACCCTCAGCCGGCCTGGAACCACTGCTGGACCGGTTACTAGGGCGCAAGGCGTTTCGCGTCCGGGCCGCGGTTGCGGCAGGTTGGCGTAACCTTCTATTTCAATCCTGTATACTGCGCTCCGTCAGGGCTGGCGTCACCGGGACCAAGGGAGGACCAAGATGCCAACCAGTATGCGTGGCCTAGTCATCGTCGCAGCATCGCTCTGCTGCATTGCAAGCGCGGTAAAAGCGGAGGTGAAGATCGGGCTCGCCGGCCCCATGACCGGGCAGTACTCCTGGTTCGGCGAGCAGATGCTTCAGGGTGCCGAGTTGGCGGTCAGCGACCTTAACGCCGCCGGCGGTGTCGGTGGCGAGCCGGTCACGCTCATCGTGGGCGACGATGCTTGCGATCCGGCTCAGTCCGAGGTTGCGGCCCGGAAGTTCGTCAGCGACGGCGTCATCTTCGTCGTTGGCCACTGGTGCTCCAGTTCCTCCATACCGGCCTCGAAGATCTACGAGAAGGCCGGAATCCTGATGATAACGCCGGCATCCACCCATCCCAAGCTGACGGATGAAGGTGGCCCCAGCGTCTTTCGCCTGTCCGGCAGGGATGACGATCAGAGCGTCGTGGCCGCCACCTACCTGGCGGAACACTGGGGCGACAAGAACATCGCCTTCCTGCATGACGGCACCACTTACGGAAGAGACCTTGCTGACGCTACCAGGGCACAATTGAACGGTTTGGGTGTAAAAGAAGTTCTCTACAATGCAATTGATCCGGGTCAGACGGAGTATACGTCTATCATTTCAAAGATGAAGGACGCGGAAATCGAAGTCTTCTATCTGGGAGGATACAGCACCGAGGGCGCACTTCTGATCCGCGGCGCGCGCGACATGAACTACGATGTACAGATGGTCTCGGGCGACGCACTGACCAGTGAGGAGTTCGGTTTGACGGCGGGCGACGCCGCGGAAGGCGTAATGATAACCTTCTTCCCTGATGCGCGTTCCTATCCGGAAGCGCAAGACGTCGTGTCGCGCTTCCGCGACACGGGCTACGAACCGGAAGGCTACACCTTGCAGACCTACGCCGCGGTCGAGACTTGGGCCCAGACCGCCAAGAACGCCGGTTCGCTGGACTTGAAAGAGATGATAAGGGTGCTTCGAGAGAGTGAGTTCAACACGGTGTTCGGTAGGTTTAGATTCGATGAGAATGGAGATATGACAGCGCCTGGGTTTGTTTGGTACATTTGGAAGGACGGAAGCTACACGGCAGTGGAATAGCCGCGACAGTACGACGTGGGCATCAGGGGGGTGAAACCAACGTGCATAAGCAGTTACCGGCTCTGATCGGAATCACCCTTTCCTGCTTCCTCACCCTCGGCAGGGCTGAGGCCGAGATCAAGATCGGGGTCGCCGGCCCGATGACCGGTCAATACTCGTGGTTCGGCGAACAGATGCAGCAGGGCGCGGAGATGGCGGTCGCCGATCTCAACGCCGCCGGCGGCGTCGGGGGTGAAGCGGTCACGGTCGTCTTGGGCGACGATGCCTGCGACCCCATTCAAGCCGAAGCGGCCGCACAGAAGCTCGTCAGCGACGGTGTCGTCTTTGTGGTGGGACACCTCTGCTCCAGCTCATCCATACCGGCATCGAAGATCTACGAGAACGCCGGCATCATTATGATGTCGCCGGCATCGACCAATCCGAAGCTGACCGACGAAGGCGGTCCCAACGTCTTTCGCCTGGCCGGGCGCGACGACGATCAGGGAGTCGTTGCCGCTACCTATCTGGCCGAGAACTGGGGCGACAAGAAGATCGCCTTCCTCCACGACGGCACCACCTACGGCAAGGACCTCGCCGACGCGACCAGGGCGCACCTGAACGAGCTTGGCGTCAGGGAGGCGATGTACGAAGCGATCGAGCCTGGCCGGGCGGAGTACGCTGATGTCATCTCTAGAATGAGAGAGGCGGGAATCGAGGTCTTCTACTTGGGCGGTTACAGCACCGAGGCCGCGCTCTTGATCCGCGGCGCACGCGATATGGACTATGGCGTGCAGATGGTCTCCGGCGATGCGTTGGCCAGCGAAGAGTTCGGCCTGACCGCGGGCGACGCGGCCGACGGCGTGTTCATCACGTTCTTCCCCGATGCACGCGAGTATCCACAGGCTGAAGACGTCGTCGCGCGCTTCCGAGAGGAGGGCTTTGAACCGGCGGGCTTCACTCTGCAAACCTACGCCGTGGTCGAGACCTGGGCCCAAGCCGCGGCACGCGCCGGCTCCCTAGATCTGGACAAGATGATCGAAGCGCTTAACGAGAACGAGTATCAGACGGTGTTTGGGAGCTTCCGGTTCGACGAGAAGGGCGACATGACAGCACCTGGCTTTGTTTGGTACGTTTGGGAGGACGGCAACTACACGACAGCAGACTAGCTGCGGCCAGGGAGCAGGTCGCACGAAGGGTGGGACCGCCATGTACAATCCATTCTCCTTTCTGACCGGGATCGCCCTTTCCTCCTTCCTTGCTGTCACTGCTGTCCAGGCCGAGGTGAAGGTCGGCATCGCCGGCGCCCTTTCCGGGGTTTCCCTGCCGACCGGCGATCAGCAAGAGGTAGGCGCCGAGAAGGCCATCATGGACTTGAACGGCAGCGGCGGCGTCCTGGGCCAGGAGGTGAGCGTCATCTCGCTGGACGATGCCTGCGAGCCCGAGCAGGCGGAGGCCGTCGCCCGGCAACTGGTCAGCGAAGGTGTGCACTTGGTCGTGGGACACGTCTGTTCCGGTTCGTCGATCGCGGCGCGTCCGATCTACGAAGAGGCCGGAGTCATCATGATTTCCTGCTGCTCCACCAGCCCCAAGCTCACCGACGAGGGCGGTCCCGGCATCTTCCGCGTCATCGGCCGAGACGATCAGCAGGGCGCCATCGCCGGCGACTATCTGGCCGACAACCATGCAACCGGGAACATCGCCATCATCCACGACGGCCAAGCCTATGGGCAAGGTTTGGCGGAGCTTACGAAACGGCAGCTGAACGACCACGGGGTGGAAGAGGTGCTGTTCGAGCGCTATGCGCCCGATCAGATGGACTACAGCAGCATCGTCAAGCAGCTGTCCGATGCGCGGGTGGATACGCTCTATGCAGGCGGGTACCAGCAGGACATCGCCTTGATCATACGCGAAGCGAAGAAGGAACTGCCGAACCTGACCTTGGTCTCCGGGGACAGCCTGGTGAGCGAGGATTTCGTGGCCATCGCGGGCGACGCGGTGAGCGGAACCTACTTCACCTTCGGACCGGACATAAGGCTTCGACCCGAAGCCGCGCGCGTGGTCGCCGCCTTCCGCGAGGAGAACGACTACGAACCGGACGGCTACACGCTCTATGCCTATGCAGCCGTTCAGGCCTGGGCCCAGGCCGTCGAGCAGGCGGGATCCCTGAAGTCCGCCGCTGTCGTCGAGGCTTTGCGAAGCGGCGCCTTCGATACCGTCCTGGGCAGAATCGGGTTCGACGACAACGGCGACATCACCGGAGCCAGTCCCTTCGTCTGGTACGTCTTCACGGGAGACACCTTCGAGCTAGCCGAATAACGCACATGAGTTGTGTTGTGAGTTGGCGTCACACTCCGGCTACCAGGCCGATAGACCGCCCACGGTGCGCTTCCGATGGCTAAGGCGGCAAAGTCCTTTCAGATGGGTGTGCGCGGGCGTCTCTTGCTCGCGTTCGTCGGGGTCTCGCTGTTCTCGCTGGTGGCCGCGGCGTCCGGGTTCTACTCGCTTTCCGAGGTGGGCAAGGCGCTCGAGCGCATCACCGAGCAGCGCGTGCCCGAAGCGCTCTCGTGGATGGATCTCTCCAGGCGGGTGGAAGGCATCGTGCGCGCGGCGCCCGCCTTGCTGGTCGCGCGCTCGGAAGCCGCCCTTGAAGAGGCTTCGTCCGATATCACCGCTCAAGTGGCTCGCCTCTCGCCGCTCCTGCAGCGGACCGGGCGCTACGATACGGATGAGGAACGAGAGGCTGGCGAACTCGTCAAGCAGCTGGTCAACGACCTGAGCGACAACCTGGTGGCGCTGGATGCGCTGGTCGAGCGTCGGCTCTCGATCGTCGCCCTGAGGGACAAGCGCGTCCGTAGTCTCTCCCGGGCGGTCAGCGTCTCCCAAAGGACGCTGGCGCCAGGCGCAAGGATCTTGGGATCCGAGATCGCGTCTTGGTACAGGGAGCTGAAGTCGGATGGCGCCGACTTCCCCAACTCGGATGAGCAGTACGAGATCGCGGAGTCCATCGTCGCGCTGCTTCCCCAGCGCGAGGCGGCGGTGTTGGTCGATTCCATTCACAACGGGCTCTTGACCATCACCAACGCAAGCAGTCCTCAGAACGTCGACATTCAGGTGTTTCCGCTCAGGAAGCAGCTTGAGCAACTGGCGGACATCTCGGCGGATTTCCCAAGCAGCCTCAAGAGGCGCATGGTCAAGCAGATCGACCTACTGAATGGTCTGATCGTCGGCGAAGACAGCCTGCCTGACATCAGAAAGGCCGAACTTGCGGCCGTCGTGGCGGCCGAAGAGCTTCTGACGGCCAACGTGACGACGTCGAGGCTCCTGACCGACAACATCGACTTCCTCGTCGAGCGGGCCGACGCCGCCATCGTCGAGGCCAATCTGCAGGCCTTGGACGTTCAGTCGCTCAACCAGACGATTCTGATCGGTGTCGTCGTCTTGAGCCTCTTGAGCTCCGTCCTGATCGTGTGGCTCTACGTGGGACGCAACCTGATCGCCCGCTTGACCGCGCTCAGCGACAGCATGCTGGCCATCGCCAGCGGTAACCTGCGCGCGCCCCTGCCGGCATCGGGCGGGAACGACGAGATCACCCGCATGGCCGAGGCCTTGATCGGCTTCCGCGACACCGCCATCGAGGTGGAAGAGAGCAACCTGCGCGAGATCGAAGGCGTGCGGCGCCGGCTGGTCGATGCGGTCGAGAGCATCTCCGAGGGTTTTGCCCTCTATGACAGCGACGACCGCCTCGTGCTCTGCAACTCGACCTATCGCAACATCATGTATCCCGGCCTCGACCCGCACCTCGAGGCAGGGACGCCGTTCAAGCGGATTCTGCAAGGCACGGTCGAATTGGGCTTGGTCCAGGATGCCAAGGGCCGGGAGGAGGAGTGGATCGCCGAGCGGCTGGCCCAGCGCCGGGACCTGCAGTCGGGGCGGCTGCAGCGCCGGACCGACGGGCGCTGGGTCAGGATCACCGAACACAGGACCCACGACGGCGGGACCGTCGCGATCTACACCGACGTCACCGAGCTGCAATCGGCCAAGGAGACGGCCGAGCAGGCCAATGAGGCCAAGTCCACCTTCCTCGCCACCATGAGCCACGAGATCCGCACGCCGATGAACGGCATCATCGGCATGTGCAACCTCTTGCTCGACACCAAGCTCAGCGACGAGCAGCAGGAGTTCTCGCAGACCATCAGCCGCTCGGCGGAAGAGCTGCTGACGGTGATCAACGACATTCTCGACTTCAGCCGCGTGGAGGCCGGCAAGCTGGAGCTCGACCGTCGCCCCTTCGTGCTGCGCACCTGCGTGGAGGAGGCGCTGGACCTCGTCGCCGTCCTGGCCGCCAAGAAGGATTTGGAGTTGGCCTACCAGATCGAGCAGGGCACGCCCGCGGTCCTGGTCGGCGACGCCACCCGCTTGCGCCAGATCCTGATCAATCTTCTGAACAATGCGGTCAAGTTCACCGACGAGGGCGAGGTGGTCTTGTGCATCAAGAACAAGAGCCACCAAGAGGCGGGCGAAGCGCGCTGCCAGCTGCAAGTAGGCGTGCGCGACACCGGCATCGGGATCCCCGAGGACCGCCTGAACCGGCTCTTCAAGTCCTTCTCGCAGGTCGATGCCTCCAGCACGCGCGCCCACGGCGGCTCCGGCTTGGGCCTGGCGATCTCCGAACGCCTGGTCGGACTCATGGGCGGTCGCATCTGGGTCGAGAGCGTGGTGGGTGAGGGCAGCACCTTCAGCTTCACGGTCGACCTGCCGGTCGGCGCCGAGCCCCGCGAAGCCCATCTGGAGGAAGTCCGTCCGGAGCTGTCGGGGAAACACCTGCTGATCGTCGACGACAACGCCACCAACCGCCGCATCCTCACCCTGCAGACCGAGTCCTGGTCGATGACCTCGAAAGCGACGCCGTCGCCTGGCGAGGCCCTGGCATGGCTTGCGGCGGGCGAGCGCTTCGATGCCGCCATCCTGGACATGAACATGCCCGAGATGGATGGTGTCAGCCTGGCCGTGGAGATTCGAAAGACCCATGCGCGCGATGTCCTGCCGCTGGTTCTCCTGAGTTCGCTGGGGCGCCTCGCGTCCGACGACGAAGGCAAGCTTGAAGAGGTTCAGTTCGCGGAGATGCTGGCCAAGCCGATCAAGCCCTCGCCGCTGCTGAACGCCCTGACGGCGGTCTTCTCGGGCCAACCGACCCGCGTGCTGGGCCCTCGAAGGGAACGGGCAAGCACCTTCGACCACCAGCTGGCGCAAAAGCTGCCCTTGAGAATCCTGCTGGTGGACGACCACGCCACCAACCAGAAGCTGGGGCAGATGATCCTGGGCCGCTTGGGCTATCGGGCCGACATCGCCGGCAACGGGCGCGAGGCGCTGGAAGTCCTGGAGCAGAAGTCCTACGACGTGGTGCTGATGGACATCGAGATGCCGGAGATGGACGGACTGGAAGCGACCGCCGAGATCCGCCGGCGCTGGAGCGAGGAGGGCCCGCGCATCGTCGCCATGACCGCCAATGCGATGCGCGGCGACCGCGACCGCTATCTCAAGGCCGGCATGGACGACTATGTCAGCAAGCCGATCCGGATCGATGCCTTGGTGCAGGCCTTGACCCAGGGGGTCCCCCTTCCGGATGTCGAGGCAAAGCCCGCGGCGGAGGCGGATGCCAAGCCGGTGCTCGACCCCACGGCGCTCGATGCGCTGCGCGACCTGATCGGCGGAGACGACGATGCGTTGGCCGAACTGATCGGGTCTTTCTTGGCCGAAGGACCGAAGCTCTGCGCCGGATTGGAGCAGGCCGCGGCCGAAGGCAACGCCAAGGAGATCGGGCGCGTTGCCCATACGCTGAAGGCAAGCGGGCGGGACTTCGGCGCGGGCCAGCTGGTCGAGTCCTGCATGGAGTTGGAGCGCCAGGCCAAGGCGGACGATGGGGCGGTGGACCCGTCGGCGGTCACCGCGGTCTTGCGCGACTATCAAGATGCAGAAGCTGCGCTGCGGGCGCTGTCCCCCGCCGGCGGCACCGAGGAGTAAGCCGCATGGAGAGCAAGACCGCAACGATACTCGTAGTCGACGATCACGCCACCAATCGGCTCAAGATGTCGATGGCGGTGAAGCGTTTGGGCTACGAGACCTGCCAGGCGGAGAACGGGCTGGTCGCCTTGGAGTGCTTGCGCCGCGATCCCATCGACCTGATGCTGCTGGACATCGTCATGCCGGAGATGGACGGCTACGAGGTCCTCGCGGCCATCAAGGAGGATGCCGGGCTTCGCGACATCCCCATCATCGTGATCTCGGCCTTGGACGAACTGGATTCGGTGGTCAAGGCGATCGAGCTCGGCGCGGAGGACTACTTGCCGAAGGCTTTCGATCCGGTCTTGCTGAATGCGCGTGTCGGGGCCTGTCTGGAGAAGAAGCAGCTGCGCGACCTGGAGGTGGAGTACCTACGGCAAGTGGAGCTGCTGACCGATGCGGCGGGGATCATCGAAGACGAGAACTTCGACCCCGAGGCCCTGCGGCTGGAGAGCGTGATCGCGCGCGACGACGCGCTGGGGCGCTTGGCAAGGGTCTTGACTGACATGGCCCGAGAGGTCCATGCCCGCGAGCAGAGCCTGAAACGACAGGTGCAGAGCCTCAAGATCGAGATCGACAAGACCCGGCAGAAGGAGCAGGTAAGCAGCATCACCGACACCGACTACTTCAAGGACCTCCGCGGCAGGGCCGGAGACTTGAGGACCATGCTGCAAGACAAGAAAGACGAGAAGGGCTAGGCTGAAACAGGGCGGCCAGGCCCGGGCGAGGGTAAGGGAGACATGAGCAGAATCGTTTCGATCCACTCCTTTCGGGGTGGAACGGGGAAGTCTAACACCACGGCGAACATCGCCACGCAGCTGGCCCTGGCGGGCAAGCGCGTCGGCGTGATCGATACCGATATACAGTCTCCGGGAATTCACGTGCTCTTCGGGCTCAAGGGCGCCGACATCAAGCACTCGCTGAACGACTTTCTCTGGGGCAAGGGAGAGATCGGCGCGGCCGTGCACGACGTCACCGATCACCTGAACCGCGCCATGCCGGGAAAGGTCTTCCTGATACCCTCCAGCGCGCAGGCCGACGAGATCGTCAACGTGCTGCGCGAGGGCTACGACGTCAGCCTCTTGACCACCGGTTTTCGCAAGCTGGTCGGCGAGCTTTCCTTGGATGTCCTCTTGATCGACACCCACCCGGGCCTGAACGAGGAGACGCTCTTCTCCATCGCCATCTCCCACGCGCTGGTGATCGTCATGCGCCCGGATCACCAGGACTACGAGGGCACGGGCGTCACCGTGGAGGTCGCCCGCTCGCTGGAGATCCCCAACATGTCCTTGGTGGTGAACAAGACCCCCCCGGTGCTGGATCCGGAGGAAGTGCGCCAGCGCGTGCAGCAGACCTACAGCGTCACGGACGTGACGGTGCTGCCGCACTGCGACGAGATGATGAACCTGGCTTCCGGCGGCGTCTTCTCGACCGCCTATCCCGATCACGCCTTGACGCGGCTCTACCAGGCGCTCGCCGCGAAACTGGCCGCCTAGGCGGACGTGCCATGGCGGCGGACAAGCCCCTAATCTCGCGCGACGAACTGCTGGGCGGCTTTCGCGGCGGCGACAAGCGCCGCGCCGTGATGGCGCTGTCCCTGATCCAAGCCCGTGCCGCCAAGAGCGCGCTCGCGCGCGGAAGCGTGAGGGCCCCCTTCCTGACGGAGGGCGCCTTCAAGGAACGCAACCGCGCCTACCTTGCCGCCATTTCCGAGAGCGCCCAAGGGGCGGTGCGCGTATCGATCCAAGACCTGGAACGCAGCGCCCAGGCCTGGGAACCCCTGGTGCCGGCGAACCCCGCGATCAGGGCAGAGCTCGCGCACGCGATCGGAGAGGCCTACCGCTTTGCCAAGGCGCGCGTGCCGGGCATGGCGGCCGCGCTCGGTCTCGACGATCCGGCCGTCGCGGAGGCCTATCAGGCCAAGTACGACCGGCCTCTGTCGTCGATCTACCAGGATCGCCTCGGCCTTCTGGAGACGCTGCGCTGGACCTGGATGCGGGTCAGCGCCGGACTGGAGTCGCTGCCGCCCTTCTGGACCGCCTTTGCCTTGACTCTGACGGAGATCGTCGGCGCGGGGACGCTGGCCCTGCCCGTCGCCTTCACCACCGTCGGACCGGCCGCTGGCGCCGTCCTGCTGCTGGTGCTCGGGCTCGTCAACCTCATCACGGTCGGCTACCTAGCCGAGGCCTCGGCGCGCAACGGCAGCCTGCTCTACGGCAGTGCCTTCGTCGGGCATCTCGTGCGGGACTTCCTGGGGCCCTTCGCCGCCATTATCGTGCGCCTCACCCTGTTCTGTTTCTGCTGCTTGATTCTGGTGGCCTATTTCACGGGATTTGCGACGACCTTGGAGGGCATCAGCGGTCTGCCCGGACAAGTCTGGGTCATCATCATTCTGTCCTTCGGCGTCTACCTCATCCTGCGCAAGTCGCTGATCGGTACCGTGGCCTCCGCGCTCATCGTCGGCTTCGTGAACATCACGATCCTGGTGGTCTTGTCCCTGATCGCCTTGGGGTACGCCGACTGGGAGCGCCTCGAGCACGTCAAGGTGCCCTTCCTCTTCGGCGAGCCCTTCGACGCCTCGATCCTGCAGCTGGTCTTCGGGATCGTGCTGGCCTCCTATTTCGGCCACATCTCCGTCAGCAACTGCGCGCAGGCCGTCTTGAGACGCGAGCCGAACGGCCGCTCTCTCAAGCGCGGCACCATGGCGGCCATGCTGGTCGCCATCGCAATCTACATCCTGTGGTCGGTCAGCATCTCGACGGCGGTTTCGCCGGAAAGACTCCTCAGTGAGAAGGGAACCGTGCTGGTCCCCTTGGCGGAGCAGGGCGGCGGTTTCGAAGTAACCCTTCTCGGCACCATCTTCGTCCTGCTCGCGATGGGCATGGGCGCGGTGCACTTCAGTCTCGGCATCTTCAACATGGCGCGCGAGGGGGTGTCCGGCGGCAGCCTGTCGCTGCCTTTCTTGAAGAGGCTCCGCTTCGCCGGCGGTCAGCGCTTGCCGACCGTGCTGGCGCTGATCCCGATCCTTCTGATCTTTGCCTACGTCGAGTGGACCTTCTTCGCGGGGCAGCAGTCCTTCATCAAGCCGCTGGAGCTGGTCGGCGTTCTTCTGACGCCTCTGCTGGCCGGTCTGCTCCCGGTCCTGATCCTGATCTCCAGCCGCCGGCGCGGGCGCGCCATCGGGGCCGCCCGGCTGCCGAGGATGCTCACGAACCCGCTCTTGCTCGGCGTGGTGGCCATCCTGTCCTTCGCCGGAATGGTCGCGCACGGCCTAGTGATCTGGGACGATCCCTACAAGCAGGCCGCCGCGCTCTTCGGCGCCCTGATGCTGTTGCTCTTCAGCTTCGATGCCCTGCGCAGGGGTGCCTTCACGCGGCAGTGGCTCATCGAGGTACGCCACTTCCCCGAGGACTCCAACCGGGCGGACGTGGCCGTTACCTGCGCCGGAGAGACCGTCGTGGCGGAGCTGACCTGCGAGCTGATCGACGGAAGCGAACGCAAGCTTCGCTCGGACAGTCCCCTGGAGCAGTTCGACCGCGTGCGTGGCATTACCTTCGCCCTGCCGGGCAAGGGCGTCTCCCGGCTGGAGTTCTCCGCCCACAGAGTCTCGGGCGACTTCGAGGCCGAAGCCATCGCCGGCGATCTCAGCGTCCTTGGCGGGGAGGACGACCAGGCGCCGATCGCACTGGACGAGGAGAGCGGTCAAACTCGGGTCAAGGGGGCACGCGGGCCACAGCAGTGGGTTCTGCGCCTCGCATAGTGCGCGGAGGCCACAGGAGGCCCGCCGTCCTTCGCTGACCCTGCGTTTACCCGGTGTCTTGCGCGCCTTTGGCCATCTGCGGTAGCGGAAGGCCCGCGACAACTCTTTGCCACTTAAGGATTCGAGAACCCGCACTTTCGCTCCGCGCGGGAGCGTTTGCGCGTGGCTTCAGCGCCAGCGACGCTGCTTGCCGGTTTGCAAAGCGTTCATTTAAGGCAAGAAAAATGCCGGGAAGTCAGGGACTTCCCGGCAAGTTGAACAGGGAGGCTTCACGTCTGGGAGACGTAGGACCCACCGCAGTGGGCCCTGGATTCCCGGGGGGAGGCCCGGGAAACTCGTTGATCGCCGCGCTGCTGTGCAGTGCAGCAATCACAGTAGAAGAGATAGTCTTGCCATGCCTGTGGGTCCATCGATCTTATCTCACAGGTGGTATGCGAGGACTGCATGATCTATCCCATCGCGCCGTGTCAATGGCCGGGCCCTGTAGCATTTCGGACATAGTACTCTTCACCGAGTACTGTTGCTAAAATGACATAGCACCCACGCGGTTTTTGAGACTCTCTGCCTAGAAATTGCTCTCGGCTACCTTGCGCAGCAGGAAATCCCGGAAGACCGCGATCCGCTTCGTCGAGCGCAGTTCTTCGGAATAGACGAAGTAAGTGTCGATCTGCGGCCCTTCCAGGTCCGGCAACACGCGCACGAGTTCTCCAGGCTTGGTCACCATGAACTCCGGCAGGGCGGCGATCCCGGCGCCGGCCATCACCGCTTGCAGGATGCCGTAGACGTTGTTGAGGCTCAGCGCCGGCGTTCTAGGCCCGCTGCCGCGCCGTCCGGCGTGCAGCAGCCAATTGGCGTCCGGCACCGGCGGGCGCTCGTCTTCGCCGTAGACGATGATGCGGTGGCGGTCCAGGTCCTCGACGCCGTTCAAGGGGCCGTTGCGCTTCATGTATTCGGGCGAGGCATAGGCCTGCATGTGCACCGTGATGAGGTGGCGCTGGATCAGGTCGGCCTGGCGCGGCGGCGTCATGCGCACGGCGACGTCGGCCTCGCGCATCGAGAGGTCCAGCTCGCGGTCGGAGAGGATCAGGTGCAGCTCGATCTCGGGATAGAGCTCCATGAAGTCCTTGATGCGGGGCGCCAGCCAGGTGGAGCCGAAAGCCACCGTCGTGGTCACCTTCAGCGGTCCCTTGGGCCGGTCCTTGCTCTCGGTCAGCTGCGCTTCGATCATCGCCAGCTTGCCGAAGACCTCGTGCGCGGTGCGGTAAAGCAGCTCGCCCTGCTCGGTCAGGATCAGACCTCGGGCATGCCGGTGAAAGAGCGGCACGCTGAGGCTCTCCTCCAAGCCGCTGATCTGCCTGGATACCGCCGACTGGCTGAGGTTCAGTTGCTCGCCAGCGTGCGTGAAGCTTCCCGCTTCTGCTACGGCGTGAAAGATCCGTAGCTTGTCCCAATCCATCGCCATGTTCGTTTATCCGACTCTAGGGTTATGGTGCATTCTAGCCTATTGTGGCCCGCGTCGGCACGCAGCATTGTTGCGCAGCCTCGCGGCCCCTCTTGCCGTCGCCTCGGAGCACGGTCTTGCGGGCCGGCCGTTGCGGCGAGCCCTCCGCCGGGCGCTCTACTCGGCGGCGTCGGCCAGATGGTGGGCCTGCTCGCCAAGCCAGCGGTCCGCCTCCAAGGCTGCCATGCAGCCCATGCCGGCGGCGGTCACGGCTTGACGGAAGACCTTGTCGACACAGTCCCCGGCGGCAAAGACGCCGGGGACCGAGGTCTTGGTGGAGTTGGGGGCGGCCAGGATGTAGCCCTCGTCATCCATCTCCAGCGCGTCCTTGAAGACGGAGGTGGCCGGATCGTGGCCGATGGCGACGAAAAGGCCCTCGACGACCAGCCCGTCCGTCTCCCCGGTCACCACGTCTTTCACGGTGACGCCGGTGACGCCGTCCATCGGGCCGTCTCCGCCCGTCACCTCCTCGACCACGGCATTCCAGCGCACCGTGATCTTGGGATTGGCCATCAGGCGATCCTGGGCGATCTTCTCGGCGCGCAATGCGTCGCGGCGATGGATCAAGGTGACGGAGCGGCAGAGCTGGGCCAGGTAGAGCGCTTCTTCCACCGCCGTATTTCCGCCGCCGACCACGGCCACGTCCTTGTCGCGGTAAAAGAAGCCATCGCAGGTGGCGCAGGCCGACACGCCGCGGCCGTTGAAGCGCTGCTCCGAGTCCAGGCCCAGCCAGCGGGCCTGAGCGCCGGTGGCGATGACGAGGGCGTCGGTGGAGTAGATGCTGCCACTGTCGCCGACGACGGTGAAGGGGCGCGTGGAGAGGTCCACGCTGGCGATCAGGTCCGCCTCGAAGCGGGTGCCGACCTTCTCGGCCTGGGCGCGCATCTGCTCCATCAGCCAGGGGCCCTGGATGGTCTCGGCGAAGCCCGGATAGTTCTCCACATCGGTGGTGATGGTCATCTGGCCGCCCGGCTGCAGGCCGTCGACCACCAGGGGCTGCAGGTTGGCGCGGGCAGCATAGATGGCCGCGGTCAGTCCGGCTGCCCCGGACCCGATGATCAAGACCCGCGCGTAGTGCTGTTCCGCCATCCTCTGCTTCCCCTCTTCTTGGCCGACCGGATACGCCCAGTATGGCGTGGTGGCTCTCAGCGACATAGGACGCCGAGCCAAGCCGTGCAAGCAGCAGGAAGGGGCCGGCGGGCGCCCAATGGTCCTAGGCCGCCGCGCGGAAGGGCAAACGGCGCGCCACGGTCTTGGCCAGCCCCGCCATCTCGTCGAAGAGGGGCGGCTGCCAGGTCTCCAATGCGCCGGCGAAGGGGCGGGTCAGACCGGCGTTCCGCATGTCGGCGTGAAAGCGCTCGAACTTCGCGGAGCCGCCGGCCAGCTTGACCACCAGGACCGACAAGCCGGCGGCGGCGGCCTCGGTCACCATGTTGACCGAGTCCTCGGTGACGACAGCGGCTTGCGCGCAGGCGAGCATGCCGTAGTAGGGGTTCCGTCCCTGCCCGTCCCAATGGAAGTGCGGCACATCGGCCAGTTCCTTCAACAGCGCCGCCATGGACCCGCGGTCGCTGCGCCGGGAGGGTGTGATCAGCAGCCCCAGTTCCTCCGCCTTGGCCATCCGGGCAAGATCCACGCCCAGCCGGCGCGCCTGATCGGCTTCGAAGCGATGAACCTTGTTGTGGCCGCCGACCAGCACGGCGATGCGCCGCCTCGGCAGATCGACGAGCCGGGGCTCCAAGTCCGCGGCGGCCTCCGCGAGACGGGACTTGGTGACGCGATGGATGGAACCCAGCATGGTGATGACGTTGCCGCCGCTCAGTCGGTCGTGACGCGGTACGATCACCAGATCGAAGCGATCGGCGGGTCCGCTGGGCTGCTGTACCTGAATCGTGAAGACCGGACGCTCCGGCCTCGCGCGACGGACCGCTTCCTGCACGGCAAGCAGGGGACGCGAGGCATTGTAGCCGACGCCGATGGCGACATCCGGAAAGGGCGGTCGCAGCCAAGCCGACTCCGAGAGGCCTACCGTCGCCATTGCAGGGGGCAGTAGCTGATTGGGCAGCCACGACCAAGGCGCGCGGGGCTGCACCAGCTTGGCGAGAGCCGGCAGGTTCAGCGCCTCGGCCAAGCCGAGGGCTTGGACGGCGTTTCCCTCCTTGTGATCAGAAATCGCCCAGCAGAGGCGGCGGCCGAGGTCCTGCGACATGGCGGGACTTTGCCGTTCTCGATCCCGAACGGCAAGGGAGGGGAGCGCTGCAAGAAGAACTTGCTCAGAGGTGCGTCCTTGAAATAATGTTGCGTGAAAGGCGCGAGCCTATTTGTTGTATCGAGGAACGGAGGGACGCCTATGCGGCGCAGCAAGTTGGACCGCATCGATCTGCAGATCCTGTCCGATTTGCAGCGTGAAGGGCGCATGACCAATGTCGAGCTGGCGCGCCGCGCCGGCATCTCGGCGCCGCCCTGTCTGCGCCGTCTGCGGTCCCTGGAGCAGGGCGGGCTGATCGAAGGCTACTTCGCCCGGGTCAACGCCGCCGCCTTGGGCTACGAAGTCTCCTTCTTCGCGCTGATCGGCCTGGACAGCCAGGCGGAGACGGTCCTGCAGAGTTTCGAGGAGGCCATGCGGGCCTGGCCGGAAGTGCGCGAATGCCACATGGCGCGCGGGCCGCACGACTTCGTCATTCGCCTGGTGGCGCGCAACACCCAGCACGAGAACGAGCTGACCCAGCGCCTGACCTCCGCCCCGCATGTGGCGACGGTGCAGACCATCCAGGTGATCCGCACGGCCAAGGAGGAACCTGGCGTGCCGATCGACCCCGAGGAGGCGACTGAAGAGAGCTAGCCTCCGCCTTTCGGGCGGACCATCGGGAAGGTGCTTTCGACCACGGCGTAGTCCAGATAGCCCAGCCGGGCGACCGGCTTCACCAGGGTTAGGTCGATCATGCCGTCGACCAGGATCTCGTCGGCGATGTGGACGCCGATCACCTCGCCGATCACCATGCCGTTGCGCTGTCCGGGCGTGCCGCAGGGCAATTCGATCGAGCGCCAGAGGCGGCACTCCAGGTGAATGGGCGCGGCCTTGACGCGTGGCGGCTTGACCAAGGTCGAGGGGACCAGCTCCAGCCCGGCAAAGCTCGCCTCCGCTTCTCCGCGAGCCAAGGGCGCCGAGGTCTGCACCATCTCCCGACGCAGGTCCCAAGTGGCCAGGTTGGCCACGAACTCGCCGGTGGCCTCGACGTTGCTGATGGAATCCTTGCGCTCGCCCGAGGGCAGCTTCACCCCGTTCGAGGCGAACATCACCTGCGGAGGGTCATCGGCGATGGCATTGAAGAAGGAGTAGGGGGCGAGATTGACCCGTCCCTCGTCGTCCAGACTGGTGATCCAGCCGATTGGCCGGGGCACCACGCACGCCTTGAAAGGATTGTGCGGCAGGCCGTGATCGCGCTTTGCCGGTTCGTAGAACATCGGCTTGCCGCCGCCCCCTTGCTGTCGGATCGAGGCTTCCTAGAGCAGGATGACGTCAAATCGAAAGGATTTGTCGTCTCGATCCTGCTCTACACCATAGAGAGTGTGAGCAGAGTCTCGCCATCAGGTGTGTCCGCCTGATGGCGATCTGCTCTATGTGTAGCTGACCTTCAGGATCTCGTAGGCCTTCTCGCCCTTGGGCGTATGCACTTCGACGCTGTCGCCGCTCTGCTTGCCGATCAGTGCGCGCGAAATGGGGGCGGTGATCGCCAGGCGTCCCTTCGCCACGTCGGCCTCCAACTCGCCGACGATCTGATAGGTCGCCTCCTCATCGGTGTCTTCGTCGACGACCGTAACGGTGGCCCCGAACTTCACCGTATCGCCGGAGAGCTTGCTGACGTCTATGACCTCGGCGCGCGCCATCTTGTCTTCCAGTTCCGCGACACGGCCTTCGATAAAGCTCTGGCGTTCGCGGGCGGCATGATACTCGGCGTTCTCCGAGAGGTCGCCGTGCTGGCGAGCATCGGCGATCGCCTTGATCACGGCCGGCCGTTCGACCGACTTGAGATGGCGTAGCTCCGTTTCCAGCAAGTGGTAGCCGTCGGAGGTCAATGGGTACTTATCGCTCATGGAAGGAACCCTTTCACCGCTCCCTCGTCGCTGATGGGCGTCATTCGTGATTGTGAACCGTCTAGCGGCCCCTACACAAGTCGGCTCGTTCTGGCGGCGACTAGAACAGCCCAACAAAATAGGACTGCAAGGGAGCCACTTCAAGCGGCCGATTTTCGCGGGATTGCATGGCAAGGATGGCGGCCTGTGCACCCCGAATGGTCGTATAGTAGGGAATACGATCCATCAAGGCTTGCCGGCGGATGGAAAAGGAGTCGGCGATCGACTGTGCGCCTTCGCTGGTGTTGATCACCAGTTGCACGCCGCCGGAGATCATCAGGTCGACGATATGCGGGCGGCCCTGGCGCACCTTCTTGACCAGATCGACCTCAAGGCCGGCCTGCTTCAGCGCGCTCGCCGTGCCGCCCGTCGCCACCAGATCGAAGCCGAGCGCGGTGAGGTCCCTGGCCAGCGGCAAGAGGGCGTCCTTGTCCCGGTCCTTCACCGAGACGAAGACGGTGCCGCCGCGCGGCATGTCGTTGCCCGCCCCCAACTGCGACTTGAGGAAGGCGCTGGGAAAGTCGCGGTCCAGACCCATGACCTCTCCCGTCGACTTCATCTCCGGCCCCAGGACGACATCGACGCCGGGAAAGCGGGCGAAGGGGAAGACGGCTTCCTTGACGGCGACGTGGTCGGGGCCGGAGGCCTTCGGCGGCAGCAGGCCGGCCAAGTTCTCCCCCGCCATCACCCGAGCCGCCAGCTTGGCGACCGGCAGACCCATCGCCTTGGCGACGAAGGGCACCGTGCGGCTGGCCCTGGGATTGACCTCCAGCACGTAGATGTCGCCGTCGCGCACGGCATACTGCGTGTTCATCAGGCCGCGCACGCCCAGGCCCTTGGCCAGGGCCTCGGTCTGGCGTTCGATCTCGGCGATGGCCTCCGGGCTCAAGGAGAAGGGCGGCAGCGCGCAGGCGGAATCGCCCGAGTGGATGCCGGCCTCTTCGATATGCTCCATGATGCCGGCGATGTGCACGGAGTCAGCATCCGCCATGGCATCCACGTCCACCTCCGTGGCGTCGCGCAGGTAGCCGTCGACAAGAACGGGGTTGCGCCCCGACACCAGCACGGCGGTTTCCATGTAGCGCTCCAGCTGTGCCGCGTCGTGGACGATCTCCATCGCCCGGCCGCCCAGGACGTAGGAGGGCCGCAACAGCACGGGGTAGCCGATCCGCTCCGCGATCTCGCGGGCCTGGTCCAGAGAGGTGGCGGTGCCGTTCGGCGGCTGCTTGAGGCCGAGGCGGTGGATCAGCTGCTGGAAGCGTTCCCGGTCTTCGGCCAGGTCGATGGCATCCGGCGGCGTGCCGAGGATGGGAATCTCGGCCGCGGCAAGCGCCTGGGCGAGCTTGAGCGGTGTTTGGCCGCCATACTGCACGACGACGCCCTCCAGCGTCCCGGCGGACTGCTCGCGCAGGGCGATCTCGATCACGTCCTCGTCGGTCAGGGGCTCGAAGTAGAGACGGTCTGAGGTGTCGTAGTCGGTCGACACCGTCTCCGGATTGCAGTTGACCATGATGGTCTCGTAGCCGGCCTCCTTCAGCGCGTAGGCGGCGTGGACGCAGCAGTAGTCGAACTCGATGCCTTGGCCGATCCGATTGGGTCCGCCGCCCAAGATCATGACCTTTCGGCGGTCGCTGGGCTCGGCCTCGCACTCCGGCGGCGTGAGGCCGTCGCCTTCGTAGGTCGAGTACATGTAGGAGGTGTCCGAGTGGAACTCGGCCGCGCAGGTGTCGATCCTCTTGTAGACCGGCCTGACGTCGAGCGCGCGCCTCAGCGCGACGATGTCCTCGACGCTCCGCCCGGTCAAGGCCGCCAGACGCTGGTCGGAGAAGCCCAGGGCCTTGAGGCGTCGCAGCGCGATGGCGTTGTCCGGCAGGCCCTCATCGTGGAGCCGGGACTCCTCCTCGACCAGCTCTTGGAAGTGGCGGAGGAACCAAGGGTCGTAGTAGGTCGCCTCGGCGATCTCTTCGATCGAGAGCCCGAAGCGGAAGGCCTGGGCGATGGTGAGGATGCGGTCCGGCAGCTGCAGCGCCAGGTGCGAGAGAACGGCGTCCTTATCGATGCTGCCGTCCGTTCGCTTCGCGCCGGGTATCGCGACCTCGTCCAGGCCGACATAGCCCGTCTCCAGGGAGCGCAGGGCCTTCTGCAGAGCTTCGGGAAAGGTGCGGCCGATCGCCATGGCCTCGCCGACCGACTTCATCGCCGTGGTCAGGGAGGGAACCGCGCCCTTGAACTTCTCGAAGGTAAAGCGCGGCATCTTGACCACGACGTAGTCGATGGTGGGCTCGAAAGAGGCCGGGGTTACGCGGGTGATGTCGTTCTGCAGCTCGTCCAGCCGATAGCCGACCGCCAGCTTGGCCGCGACCTTGGCGATGGGAAAGCCGGTGGCCTTGGAGGCGAGCGCGGAGGAGCGCGACACCCGCGGGTTCATCTCGATCACGACGATCTCGCCGTCTTCCGGATTGATCGCGAACTGGACGTTCGAGCCGCCGGTATCCACGCCGATCTCCCGCAGGCAGGTGATCGAGGCGTTGCGCAGCAGCTGGTACTCCTTGTCGGTCAAGGTCAAGGCCGGCGCCACGGTCACCGAATCGCCGGTATGCACGCCCATCGGGTCCACGTTCTCGATCGAGCAGATGATGATGCAGTTGTCCGCGCGGTCGCGCACCACCTCCATCTCGAACTCTTTCCAGCCCAGGACGGACTGTTCGATCAGCACGGTGCCGACCGGGGAGATCGCCAGGCCGCCGCGCACGATCTCGGCGAACTCGTCGAGGTTGTAGGCGATGCCGCCGCCGGTGCCGCCCAAGGTGAAGGATGGGCGGATGACCGCCGGCAGGCCGACCATCTCCAGGGCCTCTAGGGCGCCCTCGTAGCTGTCGACCATGCGCGCGCGCGGCGACTTGATGCCGACCTTTTCCATCGCCTCCCGGAAGCGCTGGCGGTCTTCCGCCTTGTCGATGACGTCCGCCTTGGCGCCGATCATCTCGACACCCAGGCGCTCCAGCGTGCCGTCCTTGTCCAGATCCATGCCGACGTTGAGCGCGGTCTGCCCGCCCATCGTCGGCAGCAGGGCGTCGGGCCGCTCCTTCTCCAGGATCTTGGTTACCGCTTCGGGCGTGATCGGCTCGATGTAGGTGGCGTCGGCCAATCCCGGGTCGGTCATGATGGTGGCGGGATTGGAGTTCACCAGGATGACCCTGAAGCCCTCCTCCTTCAGCGCCTTGCAGGCTTGGGCGCCGGAGTAGTCGAACTCGCAGGCCTGGCCGATGACGATCGGTCCGGCCCCTATGATCATGATGGAGCGGAGGTCGTTTCTTTTCGGCATCGACTGGCACACCCTTTGGCCGGCAACGGCATTCAAGCACCCGGCCGCACGAAAAGAGCGCCGGGAGGAATCCGCGGCGCGCCGTTGCTGGCAGCCCTTTGCTGAAGCTTTCTATTGCCACGCCCGCCTGGGGAAGAAAAGGGCCGCATGCGGCATAGCGGCTGACGCGACGACGCAGGGCGACGACGTCAGTCCAAGGCGGCGCGCACCGCCATGGCGAGATCGCGGCGTCGGAAGGGCTTGGTCAAGAGCCGATTGCCCGGATCCAGGTCCGCCATCTCTTCGGAGTAGCCGGACATGAAGATCACCTCCAGGTCGGGGTGTTCGTCGCGTACCTCGGCGACCAAGGCCGGCCCGGTGGTGCTGTCGGCCAGGACGATGTCGACCAGCGCCAGGTCCACGGCCTCTTGCGCCAGCACGCTCTTGGCTTCCGTGGCATCGGCGGCCTCGCAGGTGCGATAGCCCAGGCTCCGCAGCTGTGCGCGCACCATCTTCCTGATCGCCTTGTTGTCGTCGACCAGCAGGATCAGTTCGTCTTCGCCTTGCGGGACTTCGTCCTCGTTGTCGTTCTTGGGCGGCAGCCTCTCCGCCCTATCGGCCGAGGCGCGCGGCAACAGAAGGGTGGCGCGGGTTCCTTGGCCGGCCGTGCTCTGCAGCGTTATGCGTCCCCCGGACTGCTTGGCGAAGCCGTAGACCATGGAAAGACCGAGCCCGGAGCTCTGCATGGCACCGTCGGTGGTGAAGAAGGGTTCGAAGGCGCGTGACAGGACTTCCGGGTCCATGCCGATGCCGTTGTCGCTCACCTCGATCTTGACGTAGTCGCTCTCGGTCAGGTCCTTGTCGTCCAGGCAGGCCTCGGGGCCGTGGTTGCTGCACCCGATGCTGAGCTTGCCGCCCGTGGGCATGGCCTTGCGCGCGTTGAGGGCCAGGTTGAGCAAAGTGCCTTCCAACTGGCCGGGATCGGCCTTGACGGTCCAGAGATCGGACTCCAGCTGGCTCTCGACCTCGATCGCATCACCCATCGTCCGCTGCAGTTGGGGCGTCATGCCCTCCAGGAAGTGGGTCAGCGAGACCGTCTCCGGGCGCAGTGGTTGCTGGCGGGAGAAGGCCAGCAGGCGGTGGGTCAACTCGGCACCGCGTTGCGACGACCGCAGGATGGATTCGACCAGATCCCGATCGGTCTTTTCCTTTTCGCCCAAGAGCTCGGCATTGCCTTGGATGACGCCCAGCAGGTTGTTGAAGTCGTGCGCCAGCCCGGCGGTAAGCTGCCCCACGGCCTGCATGCGCTGTGCCTCCTGCAGTCGCGCTTCCATCGCCTTTCTCTCGGTGATGTCGGAGATCATGGTGAAGACGTAGCCGTCGTCGAAGACGAAGTCGTTGGCCTCCAGCCAAGCACCCTCGACTGACTGAATCTGCAGACCCTTGGCCGGCGCCTGACGCCGGCGCAGCCTGGCCTCCAGCCATGCCTCCACCTGTTCGGGCTGGCCCTTGACGCTGCCGCGCTCCGCCGTCTCGCGGACCAGCGTCTCGTAGGCCATGCCGGTCGTCACCCTGACGCTCCTGGGACCGAAGAGCGTCTTGAAGCCCTCGCTGGCCAGCACCAGCCGATCCTCGGGATCGAAGATGGCATAGTCGGTGTTGCTTGCGTTCATGGCATGCAGGAGCAGCGTTTCCGAGCGCTTCAGGTCGGTGATGTCCTGCACGGTCCCCTCGCTTCGGACCGGCCTGCCGTTCTCGATGACGAACTTGTGCTCTATCTCTCTGATGTGCCGGATCTTGCCGTCTTTTGTGATGATCCGATACTCGATGGCCAAGGGTTCCTGCTGCTCCAAGGATACATCTGCGGACCGCAAGTAAAAGTCCCGATCATCGGGATGTACCAGGCGGCTGTCCGCCTTCAGCTCCGCGCTCTCGGACATGTATTCTTCGACGCTGAGCCCGTGCAGCCGCGCATACTCTTCGGAACAATAGATGCAGCGATCGGCCACCAGGTCCCAGACGAAATAGCCAAGCCGCGCGCTATGAGTGGCCGCGGCGAAGCGCTCGATCTGCGTGCGTAGTTCCCGATCCGCCAGGAGGCCGGCCTCGACCTCTTGGCTCAGCTTGACCTTCACGTTTTGCAGCTGATCGCGGTCCCGCACGGCTTCGTTCCAGCGCCGGAAGGAGAACCAGCCCAGCGCCAGCGCGCCGAGAGCGAGGCCCAAGGGCAGTTCGTCGATCTCCCAGCGCTCGAAGGCTTCCGCCCACTCGATCCAGCGCTCGGTCAAGTCCAGGGATGCGGCCAGCGCCAAGGCCAAGACCACGAAGAGAATACAAAGCAGTAAATCGCGCCTGGCGCGGCTGCGCGCCAACAATCCTTTCACGCCGATCCCACCCCCAAGAGCTGCCGCGGCCGACAGGGTCGCGGTCAAGTCTTGGCAAGGTCTCTGCGGTCTCTAGAAGATCAAGTCAAGTAGACTCGCGCCGAGACCTGCGATCGCGGGCACTAGCTACCGCGGGTCCCTTCCATCAAGCCGACGAAGCGGGCGAAGAGGTGCTGGCTGTCCTGCGGACCGGGCGAGGCCTCGGGGTGGTGCTGGACGGAGAAGATCGGCTTGCCCTCGACCTTCAGTCCCTCGTTGCTGCTGTCGAACAGCGAGATATGGGTCTGCGTCACGCCGGTCGGCAGGCTGTCGGCGTCGACCACGAATCCGTGGTTCTGGCTGGTGATCTCCACCTGCCCGCTCTCCAGGTCCTTGACCGGCTGGTTGGCGCCGCGGTGGCCCATGTGCATCTTCTTGGTCTTGGCCCCCAATGCCAAGGCCAAGAGCTGATGGCCCAGACAGATGCCGAAGAGCGGCTTGCCGGTGTCGATCAAGGCGCGGATCGTCGGCAGCGCATAGATGCCCGTTGCCGCCGGATCGCCGGGGCCGTTGGAAAGAAAGATGCCGTCGGGCTCGTGCGCCAGGATCTCCTCCGCGCTCGCCGTCGCCGGCACCACGGTCACCGCGCAGCCGGCCGAGGCCAGCATGCGCAGGATGTTGTGTTTGGCGCCGTAGTCGATGGCGACGACGCGGTGGCGCGGCGCCTCCTGGCGGCCGTAGCCCTCTGGCCAGGCCCAGGCGGTCTCGTCCCAGCGATAGCTCTGGCGGCAGGTGACCTCCTTGGCCAGGTCCATGCCTTCCAGGCCCGGCCAGGCGGCCGCCTCGGCGGCCAGGCGGTCCATTGCGAAGCGGCCGTCCGGGGCATGGCAGATGACGCCGTTCGGGGCGCCGCCATCGCGGATGCGGCGGGTCAGCGCGCGGGTATCGATGCCGGCCAGGCCGACCAGTTCCCGGCGGCGCAGCCAGCCGTCGAGATCCAGGTTGCTGCGCCAGTTGGAGGCACTGCCGGGCGGCGTTCGCAGCAACAGCCCACGGGCCGCGGGGTTGGTGGTCTCCAGATCCTCCAGATTGGTGCCGACGTTGCCAATGTGCGGGAAGGTGAAGGTGATGATCTGCCCGGCGTAGGAGGGATCGGTCAGAATCTCCTGGTAGCCGGTCATCGAGGTGTTGAAGCAGATCTCCCCGACCGCCTGGCCCGTGGCGCCGATACCGCGCCCCCAATAGCGGCTGCCGTCGGCCAAGACCAAGACTGCGGTAGCCCCTTGCGGGCAGGCCACGAGAGCCGGCCCGCGGGTTTCGCCGGCCGTTTGAATTTCCTGATTCATCGATGCTGGATGCCTCTGGTCAAGTCGCCTTCCAGGCTTTAGCTCTTAGGCCCTCTTCCGGCGGGCTTCAAGTCATGGGTGCCAGCGGGAGGATGCAGGGCGCGCGAAAGCGCGTTAGGGTCTCTCGTCGCTGACTTGGGGGACGGCGCGAGAGCCGATCGAAATCCGGACCTGGGGGTTAGGCATGTTGCGTGAAAGCTTGAACGAAGCCCTGAAGCTAGCGATGAAGGGCCAGGACAAGCGTGGCGTTTCCACAGTGAGGTTGATCCTGGCGGCCTTGAAGGACCGGGACATCGCGGCGCGCGGCCGGGATCAGAGCGAGGGGCTGAGCGACGATCAGATCCTGGAGATGCTGCAGAAGATGGTGAAGCAGCGGCGCGAGTCGATCGAGGCCTATGCCCAGGCCGGCCGCGACGATTTGGTGCAACAAGAGCAGGAGGAGATCGAGGTGATCTCCCGCTTCCTGCCCAAGCTGATGGACGAGAGCGAGACCAAGGCCGCGGTCGAATCCGCGATGCAGGAGTTGAAGGCGAACTCCATCAAGGACATGGGCCGGGTCATGGCCACCTTGAAAGAACGCTTTCCCGGCAAGATGGACTTCGCCAAGGCCAGCGGCATCGTGAAGCGGCACTTGGCCTAGCCGGCCCCTAGGGGGAGAATGACGGAAACCGCGAAAGGCAGCTGACGAGACCACGATGTCCTTGCCGCAGTCCTTCATGGACGAACTCCGCGCCCGAATCGGGCTTGCCGCGCTCATCGGTCGGCGGGTCCGCTTGCAGCGCAAGGGACGCGAGCATCAAGGCCTCTGCCCCTTCCACAACGAAAAGACGCCCTCCTTCACCGTCAACGAGGACAAGGGCTTCTACCACTGCTTCGGCTGCGGCGCGCATGGCGACGCGATCTCCTTCGTGATGGAGACGGAGGGGCTGAGCTTCCCCGACGCGGTCGAGCGGCTGGCGGCCGAGGCCGGGCTGGAGGTGCCCAAGCCCAGCCCGGAGGCCGCCGCCGCCGCGGCGCGCCAGGCAAGCCTCTTGGAGGTGGTCGAGGCGGCGGCCGCGGCCTTCGAGGGCGCGCTGGCTTCGCCCGAGGGGCGCGAGGCCCGCGCCTACCTGGAGGACAGGGGCCTCAGGGACGAGACCATCGCCGCCTTCCGCCTGGGCTACGCGCCGGAAGGTCGCGGCTTCCTGGCCCAGCGCTTGGGCGCTGAAGGCATCTCGTCGGAGCAGATGATCGAAGCGGGCCTGGCCAAGCGCGACGAGGGAAGCGGGCTTTTGCGGGAGTACTTCTTCGGACGCGTGACCTTTCCCATCGCCGACCGGCGCGGCCGTATCGTCGGCTTCGGCGGCCGGCGCATGGGCGAGGGCGGGCCGAAGTACCTAAACTCGCCCGACGGGCCGCTCTTTCACAAGGGCCAGCTGCTCTACAACCTCGGCCGCGCCGGCGCGGCGCTGCGCAAGGGCGAGACCCGGCTCCTCTTGGTCGAAGGCTACATGGACGTCATCGCCCTGGCCCAGGCCGGCATCGCCGCGGCGGTGGCACCGCTGGGCACCGCGGTCACCGAAGCGCAGTTGGAGAGCGCCTGGCGCCTGGTGGACGAGCCCACCCTCTGTCTGGACGGCGACGAGGCGGGGCGGCGGGCCGCCAGTCGCCTGGTCGAGCGCGCTCTGCCGATCCTGAAGCCCGGGAAGTCGCTCGGCTGCGTCTTCCTGCCGGAGGGAGAGGATCCGGACAGCTTGCTGCGCAAGCAGGGCAGGCAGGGCCTCGACGGCGCCTTCGAGCGCGAGCAACCCCTGGCGGAGCTTGTTTGGCAGCGCGCCTTCGGGGCGGAGCGCCCGCGTACGCCGGAACGCTGGGCAGCCCTGAAGAGCCTCTTGCTGGGCGAAGCCGGCCGCATCGGCGATGCCGGCGTGCAGGAGAGCTATCGCGCCTACCTCTTGGATCGCTACTACGCCGCCCGCCGTCAGGGGCGTACGGCGCCCGCCGCGAGCAGGGATCGCGGGCCGCAACGCCGTCCCCTCGCGCGCAAGCCCCATCCCGATGGGCAGCGCCAGCGGCAGGAGCGAGAGTTAATGGCACTCTTGCTCAACCATCCAGCGCAGATTTCGGCGCGCGAGGAAGAGATCGCTCTCCATGATCTGCAGTCTTCGCAGCTCGACCGTCTCAAAAGTGCAACAATTGACTGTATCGCTGCCTGCCCAGAACTTGACAGAGAGGCCCTGCAACGCCAGTTGAGCAGCTTGGGGTATGCTGCGTTGGTCGATCAGGTCCTGTCATCTGCCGTCTACGCGCTCTGCGCCGCGGCCAGACCGGAGGCGCCGGAGGATCAGGCAGGGCGCATGCTGGAGACGTTGCTGGCCATTTTCGCAAAGGGACGTGCCGTACATGCTGTGGAAGAGGCGGAAGCGCGTCTCGCCGCAGACCCGAACGAGCAAAATCTCGCTTGTTTGACGGCCGCCAAAGGCGATTTGGAGGCAGCTGAACGCCGTATCGAGGCCTTGGCGGCGGCGTGAGGCGACCGGGCGATCGGGGTCTACCCCAGGTGAAATAGCGGGTGCGGTGTAGCTTTCATTGAGAGGTGCGGCGATGGCGAGCAAGCAGGGCGAAGCGCAGGCGGCGAATTCCGAAGAGGCCATGGACGGGGCGCTGATCGACGCCACCATGGCCGCCGTCAAGAAGATGGTGGCGAAGGCCAAGGAGCGCGGCTACGTCTCCTTGGACGAGATCAACCAGGCCCTGCCGCAAGAACAGGTCTCCGCCGAGCAGATAGAAGACACGCTCGCCATGCTCTCCGAGATGGGCGTCACCGTCGTCGAGGGCGAAGAGCAGGAAGACGAGGAAGCCAACCGCAACGCCACCGCCGAGGCGGAAGAGGAAGAGAGCAGCAACGCGTCGGGCAACGTCAGCGACGAGGACGTCGGCCGCACCGACGATCCGGTGCGCATGTATCTTCGCGAGATGGGCTCGGTCGAATTGCTGTCGCGCGAGGGCGAGATCGCCATCGCCAAGCGCATCGAGGCCGGCCGCGAGAAGATGATCGGCGGTCTCTGCGAGAGCCCGCTCACCATTCACGCCCTGCTGCACTGGCGCCAGGCCCTGATCGATCAGGAAATCCTGCTGCGCGACATCATCGACCTCGACGCCACCTACGGCGCCGGCCCCGACGGAGAGGGCAACGGCAATGCCAACGCCAACGGCGAGGACAGCAGCGAGGGCAACGGTGCTGCCAAGCCGGCCGAGAACGGTGCCGCGGCCTCCGCCGGCGAGGGCGGGGAAGCAACCAAGGAAGGGGCCTCCGGCGAAGAGCAGAGCAACGAGGACGGCGAGGACAAGAGCGACGACGACGACGAAGAGGACAACGCGCTCTCGCTGTCCGCCATGGAGCAGCAGCTGCTGCCCCAGGTCTTGGAGCGTCTGGACGCCATCGCGCTCTGCTACAAGGAGCTGATGCAGGTCCAGGAGACGCGGTTGGCCGCCATGACCAGCGGCGAGGAGGTCCCGGAAGCGACCGAGACCCGTTATGGCGAGCTGCGCCAAGAGCTGGTGCAGCACATGAAGTCGATCCGCTTCAACAACAGCCGCATCGAGGCGCTGCTGGAGCAGCTCTACAGCTTCTCCAAGTCGCTCATGCTATTGGAAGGCCGGCTCATGCGCCTGGCCGAAAGCTGCGGCATCCCGCGCGCGGTCTTCCTGAAGTACTACCAGGGCTCGGAGCTGGATCCGAACTGGCTGGGCGGCGTGCGCGATCTGCCGGGCCGCGGCTGGAGCCGTCTGGCCGAGCGCCACCCGGAGGAGGTCCTGCGCGTGCGCGAGGAGATCCAGGGCATCTCCGAGCAGGTCGGCCTGCCGATCGGCGAGTTCCGCCGCATCACCAACACGGTGAAGAGCGGCGAGCGCGAGGCCAGCCGGGCCAAGACCGAGATGGTCGAGGCCAACCTGCGCCTGGTGATCTCCATCGCCAAGAAGTACACCAACCGCGGCCTGCAGTTCCTGGACCTGATCCAGGAGGGCAACATCGGCCTGATGAAGGCGGTGGACAAGTTCGAGTACCGGCGCGGCTACAAGTTCTCGACCTACGCGACCTGGTGGATCCGTCAGGCGATCACCCGCTCGATCGCCGATCAGGCGCGCACCATCCGCATCCCGGTGCACATGATCGAGACGATCAACAAGCTGGTGCGCACCAGCCGCCAGATGCTGCACGAGATCGGCCGCGAGCCCACGCCCGAGGAGCTGGCCGAGCGCCTGGTCATGCCGCTGGAGAAGGTGCGCAAGGTCCTGAAGATCGCCAAGGAGCCGATCAGCCTGGAGACTCCGATCGGCGACGAGGAGGATTCCCACCTCGGCGACTTCATCGAGGACAAGAACGCCGTCCTGCCGCTGGATGCCGCCATTCAGTCGAACCTGCGCGAGACCACGACCCGCGTCCTGGCGACCTTGACCGCCCGCGAGGAGCGCGTGCTGCGCATGCGCTTCGGCATCGGCATGAACACCGACCACACCCTGGAAGAGGTCGGCCAGCAGTTCAACGTCACCCGCGAGCGCATCCGCCAGATCGAGGCCAAGGCCTTGCGCAAGCTGAAGCACCCCAGCCGCAGCCGCAAGCTACGCAGCTTCCTTGACAACTAAGGCCGGCTTGCCGGAGCCTTCCGACTAGGGCCTGCCCCTTGCGGGCTCTAGAAGCGGAGGCCATGCGCTACTTCGACAGCTATCGTGTTCCGGCCGGCAAGATCGTCTCGCTGGCCGACTACGACCCGGAAAGTACCGGCGGGGTCAAGGACCGTTCCGAGGGCGAGGCCCTGCTGCGGCTAGAGCAGGAGCGCCTGGTCACCCTGCAGAAACAGCTCTACGCCGAGGGCAAGCAGGCCTTGCTGGTCTGCCTGCAGGCGATGGACGCCGCCGGCAAGGACGGCACCATCCGCCACGTGCTCTCCGGCCTCAACCCGCAGAGCTGCCGGGTCCGGCCCTTCAAGCAGCCCAACACGGAGGATCTGGCGCACGACTTCCTCTGGCGGGTGCACCGCTGGACCCCGGGCCATGGCGAGATCATGGTTTTCAACCGCTCGCACTACGAGGACGTGCTTATCGTCCGGGTGCACCAGCTGGTCGAGGAGGCGGTCTGGCAGGGCCGCTACAGCCACATCAACGCCTTCGAGCGCCTGCTGGCCGACAGCCAGACCAAGGTCATCAAGATCTTCCTCAACATCAGCAAGGACGAGCAGCTGAAGCGCTTCGAGAAGCGGTTGGACGACCCCTTGCGGCAGTGGAAGATCAGCGAGGCCGACTACAGCGAACGCCAGCATTGGGACGCCTACGTCGAGGCCTACGAGGAGGCGATCAGCCGCTGCACCACTGACGCCGCCCCGTGGTTCATCGTGCCGGCCAACCACAAGTGGTTCCGCAATCTGGCCGTCGCCCGCATCATCCGCGAGGCGCTGGAGGAACTGGACATCCAGATGCCGGAGCCGACGGTTGACCTGAAGGACATCCGCAAGCGCTATCACCAGGCGGTCAGGCAGGCGAAGAAGAACAAAGGGTAGGAAGCTAGGCCGTCATCGCGCGCGAAGCGCGGCGACCCAGGGTTGTTCGGCGAGGCGTTTCGAACTGGATTGCCGCGTCGCCGCGCCGGCGGGATCGCTCGGCAGCGAGCGATAGTCGTCGAGCCGGTCCCGGAGAAAGGAGTAGCGCTGTCGCACCGCCTCGATCGAGGCCGGATCGATCGTCAGGGAGACCAGCGCCTCGGCCCGCTCCGGGAAGGGCGTCGCCGGGCTCTCCTCGTCGACCCAGGGACCGCAGAAGAGGGAGTTGCCGAAGTCCTCGCCGGCGCGGTTGAGGCTCAGCATGTAGATCTGGTTCTCCATCGCCCGGGACACCACGAAGTCGTGCCAGCTGTGGAAGGACTCGTCGCGCGCATAGGCGCCGCAATGCAGGATCAACTGAACGCCGTGGTCCAGGGCAAGGGTGCGGCTCAGCTCCGGTATGCGGATGTCGTAGCAGATGATGGGGGCGATCCTGATCCCCCGATGCTCGAAGACGAAGAGATGCCGGCCGCGGGTGAAGTACTCCTTCTCGAAGGAGGCGCCGTACTGCGCGATGTGGATCTTGTCGAAGTGGCCGAGGCGCTGCCCTTCCTCGCCGACCACCACTTGCGTGATCCGGTAGCCGTCGTCCGCCAGACGCGGAATGCCGTAGGCGATCGCCACCTCGTGCTCCCGGGCCAGCGCGCGAAACAGCTCGAAGGACGGCCCCTCCAGGGGCTCGGCCAGCCGGTCCAGCCGCTCGAAGGCCGTCCGGTGATAGTCGATGCCGGAAAGCTCCGGCAGCACCACCAGGTCCGCCGGCGTTCTCGCCAGTGCACGGCCGATCTTGGCGGCGGTTTCCTCGAGAAAGCGGTCGCGGGCGTCGACCGTCGCGACCGGCGGGACGGCGAGTTGGCAGGCCAGCAGCTTCAGCTTCGATGTCATCGGCACTCCTTACTCAGCGGCGCTGTCGTTCCAGTACTCGCCAAGCTCTCTGCGGCAGCGCTCCACCCGTTCGATGTTGGCGAGCACGTCCTGGTCGCCCTTGGCGACGACGAAGCCGACCAGGGTCTCCAAGAGGGCCGTGACCGACACATAGGAATCGAAGAACTGCGGGCTCTGAATCGGCACGATCAGCACGTGATCGGCCATCGCCGCCAGCGGCGAGGTGCGGCGATCGGTGATGCCGATGATGGTGGCGCCTCTTTGCCGCGCCATGCGGGCGAGCCCGATGGTGTCGCGCGCGTAGAAGCGGGTCGAGATCGCCACCAGCGCATCCTCGGGACCGAGATCGACCACCTCGTCGGCCAGCACGCCGTTCAGGTTGCGCACCAGGACCCAGTCCGGGTGCGCCATGGAGCCGACGTAGTGCAGATAGCTGGCGAAGGGGTGGGAGGCCTGCATGCCGGCGATGTAGACGGTCCTGGCCGCGATCAGCCGTTCGGCGATCTCGCCGACCATCCCGGGATCCATGCTAGCGAAGAGGTGCTCGACGTTGGCCAGGCTGGCCTGGCGGAAGGCGGCCCAGAGCGGGGCTAGGCCGTCGCCGTGGTGGCCCTCCTGCAGCAGGCTCGCCTGCTCCGAATAGCCGAGACTCTGCTCTTTCAGGTGGCGCCGATAGACCTCGCGGAAGGAATCGTAGGTGTCGAAGCCCAGCGCCTGCGAGAGCCGGGGCATGGTCGGCGGCGGCACCTCGGCGGCGGCCGCTACCTTGCGCATGGAGAGCGTGGCGACGTCGCCCGGGTTCTCCAGAACGTAGGCCGCGGCCTTGCGCACTTGCGGGCTCAAGCTCGGATGACTGCGGGTTAGCTGATCGACCAGGTCTTTGAAGCTCTGCACGAAGGACCTCCGGTTCACGGGCGCCGTCTTGGCTCGTTTGATCCACGCTGGGTGTCGGTCCTGATCATACATGCCTTTGGCGAGGTCCCTAGGAGTCGGCGCGCTCGATGCCCGCAAGGTCGCTTGCGGTAACGCTGTCTCCTGGCGTTATAGGATGGAATGGATCATTCGGACAATATATAAAAAGTATTTGGATCATTTGAACCATTCGTGCTATCAAGGCTCACGCAACACGTGGAGGCAAGGCCGCTTCGTCTCGCAAGGGCGGGCGGTCAAACGCGAGGAAGGAGCGCATAGAATGTCGTCGAGAAGGAAAGAAGGGTTGCTGGCTGGTGCGGCGGGGCGGGTCCTTGAAGAGACGCTGGACCGGCGGCGCTTCCTGGGCGGTGCCTTGGCGACCGGCATGCTTGCCGGGCCGGCCGCCTCGCTCATCGCAACGCCCGCGCAAGCGGCGCCCAAGAAGGGCGGGACCTTGCGGGTCGGTATGGCCGACGGGGCGATCAGCGACAACTGGGACCCCGCCGTCACCAATACCCGCTACATGATCCACATGAACCACGTGAACCGGAACTTCCTGACCGAGATCACGCCCGAGAACAAGCTGGGACCGGAGCTCGCGACGTCCTGGGAATCCACCAAGGACGCGGCCACCTGGAGCTTCGAATTGGTCGAAGGCGTCGAATTCCACGACGGTAAGCCCTTCACCTCCGAGGACGTGGTCGACACCATCAACTACCACCGCAATCCGGAGACCGGCTCCGCCGTCTCTTCGCTCTTGGAGCCGATCGAGGAGATCAAGGCCGACGGCAAGAACCGGGTCACCATCCGCCTCAGCTCCGGCAATGCCGATCTGCCTTACGTCATGACCGACTATCATCTCTGCATCCTGCCGTCGGACGGCGAGGGCGGGGTGATCGTCGGCCCGAACGGCACCGGCGGCTACGTCGTGGAGAGCCACGACTCCGGCGTCAGCACGCTGCTGAAGCGCAATCCCACCTATTGGAAGCCGGATGCCGCCTACTTCGACGAGGTCGTCTTCACCTCGGCCAGCGATGCGACCTCGCGCCAGACGGCGCTGCTCTCGGGCGACATCGACGTGGTCGACGAGGTGGATCTCAAGACGGTCGGCTTCCTGAAGCGCTCGGACGGGGTGGAGATCGACGAGTCGCCCAGCGCCTCCTATGCCTCGCTGCCGATGCGCATGAACGTGGCGCCCTTCGACAACCACGATGTCCGCATGGCGCTGAAGTACGCCATGGACCGGGAGGAGTGGATCCGCAAGATCCGCCGCGGGCACGCCACACTCGGCAACGACCATCCGATCGGCCCGGTGATGCCTTACTACGCCGCCGACCTCGAGCAGCGCGTCTACGATCCCGAGAAGGCCAGGTTCCATCTGAAGAAGGCCGGGATGGAGAACCTCAAGGTCGACTTCCACACCTCAGACGCGCCCTTTGCCGGCGGGGTGGATGCCGCCGCCCTCTACAAGGAGGCCGCGGCCAAGGCCGGCATCGAGATCAACATCGTGCGCGAGCCGAACGACGGCTACTGGTCGAACGTCTGGAACGTCAAGCCCTTCTGCCTGGCGCAGTGGGGCGCCAGGCCGACGCCGGACATGATCCTCTCCCTGGTCTATGCAAGCGGCGCGCCCTGGAACGAGTCCGACTTCAGCAACGAGCGCTTCGACAAGCTTCTGGTCGAGGCGCGCGGCGAGCTCGACGAGGACAAGCGCGCCGAGCTTTATCGCGAGATGCAGATCATGCTGCGCGACCACTGCGGTGTCGTCGTGCCCTTCTTCAAGAGCTACGTCTATGCGCGGCGCTCCGACGTCCGGCACGGCCCCCACCTGACCGGCACCTGGCCCTTGGACGGCTACCGCGCGACGGAACGCTGGTGGTTCAGTTAAGGCGCTAGCTTTGACGGTGCTGACCGGTGCGCGGTCCTCCCGATCACGCGCCGGTCGGCGGTTCTGTCGGCCGTGCCACAATGCACTGGATCGCCGCGCTTCGCTCGCGATGACGGCGGGTGGAGTGGTTGCGCGTACACGGTTGGCTTGAAACGCCGAGACCGGCAAGCCTTGTTCATGTAACCCGAAAGCTCACCACTCCGTCGTTGCGAGGAGCGGCAGCGACGCGGCAGTCCAGGGCAAGGCCGTTGGCCGAGACAGGCCGCATCGCGTCCCTCCAATTGAGACGAGAGACTCCGAGAAAGCGCGGGTCGCTCGCCTTTGCTTCGGCGGCCGGTTAGCCTGTCCGCGGAAGGAGAGGCGTCATGGAAATCGACGAGCTTACGGGAGGGTGCCACTGCGGTTGCGTGCGCTACCTCGTTCATGCGCCTGTCGACGATGCCTTCTTCTGCCATTGCCGGGATTGCCGGCGAAGCGCGGGCGCCCCCTACGTTGCTTGGGGCCGGATCAAGAAAAGCGCCTTCGTGGTGACGCGAGGCACGCTCGCGGAACACAAATCGTCTCGCGAAGTCACGCGAGGGTTCTGCCCGGACTGCGGAGCCGGCATTACCTATGAACACAGGGACTATGCGCCCGATTTGGATTTTCTCTTGGTCACGCTGGACGAACCGGAATGGGTGACGCCGACCTATCACCTTCAAGTGGCGGAAAAGCTCTCTTGGGTAGAGCTTGGCGACAGCCTCCCGAAGTACGCGCGCTGGCGACCGAGCGGCGGTTGAGGACACGTGACGGGGCTTATGACGGAGCCGCAAGAGCTGCCGTCCGGCTCTAGAAGAAGTCCAGCAGCCGTTCGATGTAGTCGCGTTCCTGGGTCGGTCGGTTCTGGTCGTCGCGGCGCTGGCGCAGCTCCTGCAGGATCTCGCGGGCGCGGGTGAGCTCGCCGGCGTCGGGGATGCCGATGTCCTCCAGCGTATCAATGCGGCCCTGACCAGCTTCGCGGCCCAAGGGGTCGGTGGTCTCGTTGCGCCGGCCGCCCAGCGGTGCCATGCCCTGGCCGTCCTGCTGCGGGCCCATCTGCGGAGTCAGGCGCTGGGCCAGGTCGGAGAGGCTCTGGCGCATCTGGTCCACCGCCTCGCCCTGCGACTGCACGGCGCCCTCGGCGTCCTCGCCGCGCAGGGCCTCCCCGGCGCGGCGCATGGCCTGCTCAGCGCGGCCCAGGTTCTGCGGCACCTCGCCCAGCTGCTGGGCCAGATCGCGCATCATCTGACCCAGTTCGCGGCGCAGGCGCTCTTGCTCGGCGGCATTGCCGCTCAAGGGCTGCTGACCTTCCTGCTGGCCTTGGGTGGCGCGATGGCTCTGATCCAGCAGCTCCTGCTGGCGGCGCAGCATATTCTCCAGCGCGCGCATCTGCTCCAGGGTCTCCTGCGCCGAGGGGTCGGGCGTGGCGAAGGGCTGGGCCTGCAGGTTCTCCAGCAGGCGCTGCAGCTGCTCCAGGCGCTGGCGGGCCAGGTCGCGCGCGCCGGCCCGGTTCAGCTCGCGCAGCTCCTCCATCATCTGCTGCAGGCTTTCCTGCGGGACCAGCTGGCTGTTCTCCGGCATCTGCCGGGGCAGCTCGCCGCGCTCCATGCGGCGCTGCATCTCTTCGCGCATGGCTTGGAGGTAGCGCTGCATGGCCTCCTCCAGCTCGTCTAGCAGGGCTTCGATCTCCTCCTCCGAGGCGCCGCGGTCCAGGGCCTCCTGCAGGCGCTCCTGGATGTCGCGCAGCTCCTGCACCAAGAGCGAGACGTCTCCCTCTTCGATCCTGAGCGCGGTCTCCCAGAGGAGGCCCTGCACGGCCTCTACGGCCTCCTCGCTCTTGTCGCGCTCCAGCCGGCTGGCGGCCGCAATCATGCCCAGTGCCGCCACCAGGTCGTGATCGAAGGCCTCTGGCGCGTCGACCAGCCGCTCCAGGGCGCGCGCTACCGGGCGACGGGCCTTGGGGGCCACCGTCAGGCGGCGGCGCAGCTCGATCAGTTCCTGGGCCACGGGATGAAGGAAGGTCCGCTCCGGCAGCACCAGCTGCAGGGTCTCGCTGCGGCCCTCCTGCTCGCGACCGTCGCGCGCCACTAGGGTGAGCGCGACCGGCAGGCCGGCCCAGGGATGGGCGGTCAGGTCCTGGTAGTTCTCCCCCGCCACCTGGTTGCTGCTGCCCTCCGGGGCGGCCAGCACGTAGGTCAAGGGCTCCTCGCTCTTCCCCTCCTGCAGCACCAGCTCGGCCGTCACGGTCTCCAGGCCGTAGTCGTCCTCGGCCTGGAAGGGGACGACCAGAGCCTTGCGGTCGCTTTCCGATGGATCTTCGCTGAAGGCCACGGTGGGGGCGGCGTCCGGCAGCAAGGAGATGGCCCAGTGGGCGAGATCGCGGTCGCCCTCGGCGATGGCCAGGCGGGTGCCCTGTTCCAGGGCCACCTCCAGGCGGTAGAGCCCGGGTGCCAGGGTGTCGAAGGCCTGGCGGTCCTGGTCGATCACCAGCATGGGAACGGAGTCCAGCCCCTCCACCTGCGCGATCAGCCGGCTGCCGCTGGGCAGCACCACGGTCTCGTCGGCCGTGGCCGAGAGGTAGATCGGGGCCAGATTGGTGTACTCCGGCGGATCCAGCCAGGCTTCCAGGCTGACCGGCGGGGCGGCCGAGTGAATGATCGCCGGGGTCACCGCGGCGGAGACGCGGTTCCACCAGTCGCCGCCCGCGGCACCCAAGGTGACCAGGAAGAGCAGGGCCGCCAGGGGCAGAAGCGCGAAGCGGTCGAGCTTGGCCAGGACCGGGCGCGGCCCGGCCGGGCCCAGATTCCACAGCAGTTCGCGCAGGCGCCGGCGATGGCGCCGATAGAGCGCCTCGGCCACCGCGTCGTCGGGCGAGGCCACTTGTTCGTCCAAGAGGCCGCTCAAGGGCCGGTTCGGCAGGCCGCTGGCGGCCTCGGTCCGTCTTTGGGTGGCGTCGGGGTCGGGCCAGCGCACGCGCTTCGCCCCGCGCCAGGCCAGCCAGAGGAAGGCAGCCAGGGACGCCGCCAGAAACCCCAGGTGCAGCCAGCCGTCCAAACGCTCCAAGAGGCCGCTGAAGGCTAGGGCGAGAAGGGCCAGAAGCAAGGTCAGGGCCGGCCAGAAGGCGGCGAGCAAGGTCTCGCTGATGAGCGAGATCCGGGTCACCTTGAGCGACAGCTGCGCCTTGGGCGGCAGCGTGCGCAGTCTGCGGTCCTCTTCCTTCCGCGTCAGTCTACTGGTCACATCTGGCCCCGCTGTCGCCTTGAAACGCCGGCTGGCGGCGAGCGATCGCTCAGGGCCGCAACCAGTCCGGCAAGGAATCCTGTTTAATCAGTGTGGCATAATCTAGGCGCGGACGCACCAGTGAGAAGGCCTTGCCCTTCACCAGCGCTTCCGGCGTCAGCGGACGGCTGTTGTAGGTCGAGGCCATGACCGCTCCGTAGGCGCCGGCGTGGCTGAAGGCTACCAGATCGCCGGCGGTCAAGGGCGGCAGGTGCCGGGCCTTGGCGAAGATGTCGCCGCTCTCGCAGATCGGACCGACGATGTCGGCGGGCTCCATCGCGGCGTCCCGGGCCGGCTCCTTGACCGGCAGGAGATCGTGCCAGGCATCGTAGAGCGTCGGGCGGATAAGGTCGTTCATCGCCGCGTCGAGGATGACGAATCGCCGTGCGCTGCCCTCTTTCACGTAGATGACGCGGGCCAGCAGCAGGCCGGCGGCGCCCACCAGGTGGCGTCCCGGCTCGAAGATCAACTTGGCGTTCAGGCCGGCCGTGGTCTCGGCCACGACGTCGGCGAAGGCCTCGGGCGTCGGGGGAGTCTCGTCGCGGTAGGCGATCCCCAGGCCGCCGCCGAGGTCCAGGCTCTCCAGCGGCCAGCCCTCGCCCCGGAGCTCGCCGTAGAGCGCGACCAGGCGCGAGAAGGCGGCTTGATAGGGGGCGATCTCAACCAATTGTGAGCCGATGTGCACGGCCAAACCGCAGAGGCGCAGCGCCGGCCGCGCGCGGATCAGGTCCAAGACCTCGGGCAGGATGCCCAGATCGATCCCGAACTTGTTCTCCGAGCGCCCGGTGGTGATCTTCTCGTGCGTGCCGGCGTCGACGTCGGGGTTGATGCGGAGCGCCAGGGGCGCCGTCACGCCTTCGGACTCGGCCACGGCGGCCAAGGTCTCCAGCTCGGGCAGGGACTCGGCGTTGAAGCGGTAGATGCCCGCCTTGAGACCCGCGCGCATCTCCTCGGCGGTCTTGCCGACGCCGGCAAAGACGATCTTCCGCGGTGGAACGCCGGCTGCAAGGGCGCGCTCCAACTCTCCTTGCGAGACGACGTCGGCGCCGGCGCCCAGCCGCTCGAAGGTGGCGATCACCGCCTGGTTGGAGTTGGCCTTCAGCGAGTAGCAGACCAGGAAATCCAGGCCCTTCGCCGACAGGGCCCCGTGGAAGCGCTGGTAGGCGCCCTCCAGGGCCGCGCTGGAATAGACGTAGAGCGGCGTGCCGTGGGCCTGTGCCAGGTCGTCGAGCGCGACGCTCTCGGCATGAAGCCGGCCGTCTTGGTAGTGGAAGCTGGTCATGGATTGTCGATGCTGAGCTCTTCGTCTACGTCCTCGAAGCCCTCGTCGGTCGGGCCTTCGATGTCGGCCGGACCCGGCGCGGGGATCGCCTCCTGGGCGCCGGGAACGACGGTTCCGGGGTTGGGATAGGTGCGCGGGTAGATGTAGCGGTCTTCCTGCCCTTTCGGCGTTTCGATCGGACCCTTGCGGCCGCAGGCGGCCGGCAGCAGGGCGGCGGCGCCCAAGAGCGCCAAGCGGCGGGTGATCATGCCTTCTCCTCCAAGCGCGCCCGGGCGGCGGCGGCGGCGTCGCGCACCCGCTCCGGCGCCGTGCCGCCCTGGCTGACGCGGCTGGCGACCGACCGCTCGACCGAGAGCACGTCGAAGACGGCCTCCGTGATGGCCGGCTCCACCTGTCGCATCTCCTCGAGCGGCAGGTCGGCCAGGTCCAGGTCCAGGGTCTCGGCGCGCTGCACCAGCCGGCCGGTGATGTGATGGGCTTGCCGAAAAGGCAGGCCCAGGACCCGAACGAGCCAATCGGCGAGATCGGTGGCGGTGAGGAAGCCCTGCGCGCAGGCTGCCGACATGCGCGCGCGCTCGACCGTCATGTCGCGCACCATGCCGCTGGTGGCGGCCAGCATCAGCGCCAGGTTGTCGACGGCGTCGAACAGGGGTTCCTTATCCTCCTGCATGTCCTTGCCGTAGGTCATCGGCAGGCCCTTGATGGTGACGGCCAGCGCGGTAAAGGCGCCCAGGATGCGGCCCGCCTTGCCGCGCACCAGCTCCGCCGCGTCGGGATTGCGTTTCTGCGGCATGATCGAGGAACCGGTGGTGAAGGCATCCGACAGGCGGATGAAGCGAAAGCCCTCGCTCATCCACAGGACGATCTCCTCGGCCAGGCGCGAGAGGTGGGTGGCCAGGATCCCGCCGGCGGCCAGGAACTCGAGCACGCAGTCGCGCGCCGAGACCGCGTCCATGGAGTTGCGCATGGGCCTGGCGAAGCCCAGCGCTTTGGCCGTCATCTCCCGGTCGATGGGGAAGGAGGTGCCGGCCAGGGCGGCGGCGCCCAGCGGCGACTCGTTCATGCGCTGGCGGCAGTCCGCCAGGCGGCCGCGATCGCGCTCCAGCATCTCGGCATAGGCCAGGAGGTGATGGCCGAAGGTGACCGGCTGGGCCGCCTGCAGGTGGGTGTAGCCCGGCATGAGGGTAGCGGCCTCCGCCTCGGCACGGTCGATCAATGCCACCAGCAGATCGGCCAGGGCAGCGTCCAGCTGATCTAGCGCGCGGCGCAGGAAGAGGCGCAAGTCGGTCGCCACCTGGTCGTTGCGGGAGCGTGCCGTGTGCAGGCGTCCCGCGGCCTCGCCGATCCGTTCCTTCAAGGCCGTCTCGACGTGCATGTGAATGTCTTCCAACTCCGGCCTCAGCGCGATCTCGCCGCGGCGGAAAGCGGCAAGGACCTGGTCCAGGCCGTTCAGGATCAGGGCCCCGTCCTCGGCGCTGATGATGCCTTGCGCCACCAGCATCTCGCAGTGCGCCTTGGACCCGGTGACGTCCTCTTCCACCAGGCGCTTGTCGAAGCCGATCGAGGCGTTGATCTCGGCCATGATCGCGGCCGGGCCGGCGGCGAAGCGGCCGCCCCAGAGGTCGTTGGCGTCGGGTGTGCTGTCCTTGCTCATAGCAGCAGTGCATCGGGGCTTTTCGCCGTCGCGTCAAGGCTTCGTCGCCCGCCGGTCTTCTCTCGGCGCGCCAAAGTCCACTAGACTTGGTCGCGGGAGGAAGCGGCCGCGGCGAACGGCGATGATCAAGGCGCAGTCGCCGCCAGGTGGAGGGAAGGGATGAGACTGCGCGACTGGCCGCTCTGTTGCGGAACCTGGCTGTTGGTGATGGTGGTCGCGGCGGTGCCGCAAGCCCTTGCCGATCCCTTGCCGACCTGGCGCGACGGCGCTGCCAAGACCGCGATCATGGACTTCGTGGCACGGGTGACCGATCCCGAGGGCAGGGACTTCGTGCCGGTCGCCGAGCGCATCGCCGTCTTCGACAACGACGGCACCCTCTGGTCGGAGCAGCCGGTCTACTTCCAGGTGCTCTTCGCCATGGATCGCGTGCGCGCCATGGCCGCGCAGGATCCTTCCTTCGCCGACACGCCGGCGCTGAAGGCGGCCGTCGCCGGCGACTGGCAGGCGCTCTTTACCGACCACGGCAAGCCCATGGGCGCGGTTCTCAACGCCACGCACGGCGAGATCACGGTGGAGGAGTTTCAGAAGCGCGCGGGCCAGTGGCTGAGAGAGGCGGACCATCCCGACACCGGCCGCCCCTACGACCAGATGGTCTACCAGCCCATGCTGGAGCTCTTGCGCTACCTGCGCGACGAGGGCTTTAGCACCTACATCGTCTCCGGCGGCGGTCTGCATTTCATTCGCGCCTATGCCGACGGCACCTACGGCATTCCACCCCAGCAGGTGATCGGCAGCACCACCCAGGAGCGCTTCGAGCTGGTCGAGGGCGTGCCGCAGGTGATCAAGGAGGAGGGCGTCTTCTTCATCAACGACAAGGGCGGCAAGCCGGTGGGCATCGATCGGCACATCGGGCGCCGGCCGATCTTCGCCGCCGGCAACTCGGACGGCGATCTGGAGATGCTGCAGTGGACGACCGCCGGCCAGGGACCGCGCTTCGCCATGATCGTCCATCACGACGACGGCGCGCGCGAATGGGCCTACGACCGCGACAGCAAGATCGGACGCCTGGACAAGGCAATGGACCTGGCGCCCGAGGAGGGATGGCTCCTGGTCTCCATGAAGGACGACTGGACGCAGATCTTCCCTTGGGGCAACCGCTAGATCAGATCGCGTACCTGCCAACTAAGGTGCGGTCGGGTCGACGATCTCCAGGAAGACCACCGCGATGATCCCGAGGACACCCACGACCAAGAGGTAAAGGAGCGTCGGCAGGATCGTCTTGCGCAGGATCGTGCCCTCCTGTCCGGTCAGGCCGACCGTCGCCGAGGCCGCGACGACGTTGTGGATGGCGATCATGTTGCCGGCCGCCGCGCCGACGGACTGCAAGGCCACGATGGTGATCGTGGACATCTGCAGTCTTTCCGCCACGCCGAACTGGAAGGCGGAGAACATGAGGTTGCTGACGACGTTGGAGCCGGCGATGAAGGCGCCCAACGCGCCGATTATCGGTGCGAAGAAGGGCCAGACGATGCCGACCATGTCGGAGACCCAGTCGGCCATCGCCAAAGGCATACTCTCTATGCCCAGGGCATTCACGTCGGAATTCACGTAGATCCGCACCATGGGGATGGTGAAGAGCAGGACGAAGCCCGCCCCCAGAAGTGTCCTCGTGCTCTCGCCCGTTGCCTTCGCCATGGCCAGCGGCTTCATCCCGTGAATGAGGAAGGTGATGGCCACGACGAGGAAGAAGACCGAAGCAGGCAGGTAGAGGGGCGCAGTGCCGGCCGAAATGCCGGTGCCCAGGATGTTCTCGAAGTCGATGCGCTGGCTTTGCAGCCAGTCCCTGATGGGCAGTTCTCGGATCCTGGTGAGCAACAGGAAGACGGCGATCAGCAGGTAAGGCGTCCAGGCGAGCCAAAGCGGTAGCTTTCGCGTCTGAGCGCTGTTCTCGATCACCACCTCCAGCTGGCCCAGCCAGTGCGCCGGCCATTGCTCCGGCGGCGCGAAATCCCAACGGTCCTTCGGCACCAGGAAACCGGCCCGGGCGGCGACGACCAGAATGGAGAGGCCGACCAGGCCGCCGATGATGGTGGGGAACTCCGGTCCCAGCAGAAAGCCGATCAGCATGTAGGGAACGGTAAAGGCCAGGCCGCCGAAGATCGCGAAGGGCAGGATCGAAAGGCCTTCCCGCCAGGAACCCGCCTTCCCGAAAAAGCGGGTCAGCATCATGATCATCAAGAGCGGCATGAAGGTGCCGGCAATGCCGTGAAAGACCACGACCTCGTCGGTGACGTACTGCAGGTACTCCTGCATGGTCAGATCCGAGCGCGCCAGCAGAGCGTCGAGCTGCGGGCCCTCCAGGCCGCCGGTGAGGCCGACCATGATGGGCGTACCCGCCGCGCCGAAGGTGACGCCGGTGGACTGCGCCATCAGCCCCAGCATGACGGCGGCCATGGCGGGAAAGCCCAGCGCCACCAGCAAGGGAGCGACGATTGCGGCGGGCGTTCCCGACCCGGCCGCGCCCTCGATGAACGAGCCGAAGGTCCAGACGATGATGATGACTTGGACGCGCCGGTCGGGGCTGATCCGGAAGAAGCTGTCCTTGATCACCTCTGTGGCGCCCGAGTGCTTCAAGGTGTTTAGCAGCAGGATGGCGCCGAAGATGATCAAGAGGATGTCCAGCGTGATGACCAGACCTTGCAAGGTGGCGGAGACGACGCGGTCGAGCGGAACCTGCCAGAGAAAGAGGGCGATGGAGGCGATGACGACGTAGACGATGGGCATGCCGACCCGCGCCGGCAGGCGAAAGCCGATCAGCAGGACGGCGGCGAGGATCATGGGCAGAGCGGCCAAGAAGGCTTGCAGGCCAATGGGCATGAACTCGCACTCCCTGGTTCGGCATCGCTCTCGAAGGGGGCGACAAGGCGCTGTCACTGAACTGCGAACACGGCGGACTGTGCTGCAGCGGCCGACAGACTAGAAGGGATACAAGATGAACGCTATGCTCAATTTCCTCTCCGTGTTTCTCGGTCTTTAATGATCTCATCGCCAATCGGACCGGCGCCACATGGCCTTTTCCCGCCGGATGGGGCCACGAGCCGCAAGGCCGCGACCGTGAACCTGGTGTAGATTGCCCGGCGACTTGAACCAGCAGCAGGAAGGCAGCATGGCGGCGTCGATTAACGAAGCGTTATCGCAGTACCAGGCGGAGGACTATGCCGCCGCGAAGGAGAGCTGCACGGCCTTGGTGGAGGCCAGTCCGCTGGATCCGCTGGCGACCTATCTGCTGGGTCTGTCGCTGATGCGGCTGGGGCACATCCCGAGCGGAGAGGCACGGATCACCGCCGCGCTCAACCTGGCGCCGGAGATCGGCCACCACGACATGCTGCGCGCCATCCGCATCCAGCAAGGACGCACCGACGAGGCCTACCTCGCCGAGGTGAGGCTCTATCTCTATCTCAAGAGCCGCACCATCGATGCCTATCTCATCTCCTATCCCAAGTGCGGGCGCACTTGGCTGAGGCTGCTTCTCGGCAAGTACGTGCTGGGTTTCGACGTCGAGGCCGATCCGCTCGACGTGAAGGGCTTGACCAAGTCGTCGACCGAATTCACGACGCTGGAGGTCAGCCACGACGACTATGCGCACTGGAAGCCCTACGACAAGATCGAGCAGGACAAGCGCGCCTATGCCGGCAAGAAGGTGCTGTTCATGGTGCGCGACCCACGCGACGTCGTGGTCTCCAACTACTTCCAGTACGTCAAGCGCGGGCGGCTCAAGGAGGCGGGCTACGAGTTCGAGGGCACGATCTCCGACTTCCTGCGTCACGACATCGGCGGCCTGAAGAGCGTCGTCGCCTTCTTCAACGTCTGGGCCGACAGCCGCAACGTTCCCGAGGCTTTCGAGATCGTGTCCTACGAAGACCTGACCAAGGACCCGGCCAAGACCCTGGCCCGCTGCATCGCCTTTCTCGACTGGCCGGAGAAGCCCGACGGCTACCTGCAGCAGGTCGTCGACTACGGCAGCTTCGAGAAGATGCGCGGTTACGAAGAAACGAACGCCTTCAAGAACTTCACGTTGGTGCCCCCGAAGCGGCTCGACCCGGAAGGCTTCAAGGTGCGCAAGGGCAAGATCGGCGGCTACCGCGACTACCTTTCGGCCGACGACATCGAGCACATGAACGCCTACATCGCGCGCAACCTCAATCCCCTCTACGGCTATCGCGAGGAGGAGGACTGATCAGGTCGAGCCTCCGGCCTCCATTCCGTCGGCGCTTCGAACGCCCAGGCGGTCGAAGAGCTGGCGCGCGGTGGTGAGGTGCTGGCGGCCCTCGTCGCTGTCGGCGTCGGCGAGTATCTTGGCGTAGGCCAGGTGGCATCGTGCCACCAGCGGCGCCAGCTCCAGGCCCTCGGCGCGCTCCAGGGCGTTCTCAAGGCATCGGGTCGCGTCCTCCATGCCTTGCTGACCGGTGGCGGCGGCAAGGAGGGCTTGCACCAGCATCCCGTAGGCCTCGTGGCCGCGTTCGCCGCGGCCCCGCGCCGTCTGCATCGCGCGGTCGAGGGTCGACGAGGCCTCCGCCAGGCGGTCGGCGCGCAGGTAGGCGTGCGCCAGCTGCATGAAGACGAGGGACTTGAAGAGGCCGAGCCCGATCTTGTCGTAGCGCGCGCAGGCCTCCTCCAAGAGCGGCAGGCCTCTATCCTGCTGGCCCGCTTCGACGAGGGCGTGTCCGAGGAAGCCCATGGTGAAGGGCGAGAGATAGGTCAGCCCCCACTTCTCGATCAGCGAAAAGGAGTCATCCAGGGCCGCGATCGCGCCGTCCAGGTCGCCGGAGACGATCTTGGCGTAGCCCACATCGTAGTAGATGTGCGCCTGATTGAAGGGTTGCGACAGTCCTTCGGCCAGCGCGATCGCCTCCCGCGCGTTCTCGTCGGACAGCGCGAACTCGCCCCGCTCGGCGTAAGACCAGACCAGCCAGGAGCGCGCGATGATCGAAGGCGCGAAGGGCAGGCCGCACTTCTCGACGGCGAGCGCGCCCGGTAGCGCCTCGACCACGCGTTCGAAGTACTGCTCCGCCATGCGGCATTCGCCGGAGGTGACGTAGGCACAGCCGAGATAGAAGTTCGCCGCCACGTCAAGGTCGCGCACGCCGGACTCGCGCGCGATCTCCAGGCCACGCTCGCAGGCCGCCTTGGATTCGTCCGACCGCCCCAGCTGCCAAAGGCTGGCGCTCCGATAGACGGCCACCCAGCCCAGGCGGACGGAATCGCCCATGCGCACGGCGAGCCGCTCGGCGTCGTCCAGATGGGTCAGGATCTGCTGGAAGCGGCCCAGCGCCCAGAGCGCGTTTCTGAGCTCGAACATGAGGTCCGTGATCTCGCTCGAGATCTCGGGCGAGTCGGGGATGCTCTTGGAGGCGATGAGCGCCTGCTCGTACTGGCCCACGCCTTCGCGCAGCGCGAAGCGGCCGATGGCGTCCTGGGCGGCCTGCTTGAAGTAGCGAAAAGCCCGCAGCCAGTCTTCGGCCCGAAGCGCGTGATAGCCCAGCAAGTCGGCCAGTCCCGGCTCCTTGTGGCAGTGACGGTCTTCCAGGATCTCTATGACCTTGCCGTGCAGCGCTTGGCGCTGGCTCACCAGCAAGGTGGCATAGGCCGCGTCCTGGATGAGGGCGTGCTTGAAGCTGTAGGTCGCCTCCGACGAAGAGCCCCGGCGGACCACCAGGCCCGCCTCCACCAGCTTCTCGACCGCAGCACTCAGGGCTTCGGCTGGCCAATCGACCAGCTCCGACAGCAGGCTGCCCGAGAACTCCCGACCGAGGACGGCGCCCATCTGCGCCGCCGTCTTGGCCTCGCCCAAGCTGTCCAGCCGAGCCACCAAGGAGGACTGCAGGGTCGTCGGCACCAGGGTCGCGTCGTAGTTGGCGCCTGACTCCATGGCGAAGATCGCCTTGGTCAGCTCCTCCAAGTAGAGCGGGACGCCCTCCGCTCTCTGGACGACCTGCTTTACCGCGGCGCCGTCCAGCATCTGCCCCGCCACCGCGCGCACGATGCCGGCGGACTGCTCGCGGTCGACGCGGTCCAGCGTGATGCTTGTCGCGTGTGCCAGGTCCGGCCAGGGCCGCTCCATCTCCGGTCGGTGGGTGACCAGCAGCATGACCGGCCGTCCTTCGATCGCCCGCATCACCTCCTCGACGTAGTCCAGCATCGAGTGATCGGCCCAATGGGCGTCCTCGACCACCATCAAGGCCGGCTGCCGGTCGCTGAGCGACAGCAGGTGATCGACCAGGCAGGCGATGGTGCGTTGGCGTTGCTGCTGCGGCGGAACGTCGATCGGCGGGTAGGCCTCGCCGGTCGGCACCCGCAGCAGGGAGGCGAGCCAGGGCACCACGCTCTTCAGGTTCGGCGCCGTAAGCCTGGCGAGCGTCTCTATCTTCTCGATCTTGGCGGCCGGCTTGTCCTCGTCGGCGATGCCGGTGGCGGCGCGCAGCTGCTGGACCACCGGGTGGAAGGCGTTGTTGGTGCGGTGGGGAGAGCATTGATAGCGCATGCCGAAGCGCGGATCGTCGGCCATGTGGCGCCGAAACTCCTCCACCACGCGCGACTTGCCGATGCCGGCCTCGCCGGAGATGAAGACGGTTTGGCCCTCGCCCGTCTTCGCCTGTTCCCAACGATCTCTCAAGAGGGCGAGTTCGCTGTCGCGGCCGACCAAGGCGGTCAGTCGGGCGCGATGGGAGGCGTCGAAACGCGTCACCGCCTTGCTGTCGCCCGACACGCGCCAGATCCGAATGGGATCGGCGAAGCCCTTCAACTCGTGCGTGCCGAGGTTCTCAAGCTCGAAGGCGCCCCCCATGAGCCGCTTAGTGGTCGGACTGACCGTGACCTCGAAGGGCCGGGCAAAGCGCTGCAGGCGGTCGGCCATGCCCGGTGTCGCGCCGATCGCGGCCGCGTCGTCGGTGGTGAACTCGCCGACGATGTCGCCGACCACGACCTCGCCGCTGGCCACGCCGGCGCGGGCGCGCAGGTTGACCCGCTTCAGGCTCTTGTGGGTCTTGATCGCGGTGAAGGCGTCGCGCGCCGCCCTGACGGCGCGTTCGGCTTCGTCCTCGTGGGCCCTGGGCCAACCGAAATAGGCGACGACACCGTCACCCAGGAACTTGGCGACATAGCCGTCGTAGCGCACGACGGCGGCCGTGACGGCGGTCTGGTACTGACGGATGACCTCGTGCAAGGCCTCGGGATCCAGCTTGTCGGCCATCTGCGTCGACTCGACGATGTCGATGAAGAGAACCGTCAGCAAGCGTCGCTCGGCCTCGGTCCTGCGTGGCCGCGGCGCGGGTGCGTCGGCCGCCTCGCCGCCTTCGCCCTTGCCCGCGAGGGCCTCGATCGCCGCCATGATCCGACGCCGATGCCCCAGCGACAGGCCGAGCGCGCTGAAGTCGCTCTCTTTGAGATAGGCAATGGACTCAAGATCGATGTCGTTGGCTCGAAAGACGTCAGCGTAGCTTTCGAGGCCAATCGATTTGAGCCATTGGAGGAAGTTGTTCTCCATCTCCGCCCCCATCGAACCCTCGCCGGCCATGGGGTCGGACTCCCCAGCCCGTCCCATGCTCCCTCCTCCAACGCGGTCCTGGAGGCCCTTGGCGTTCCGGCCTCCACGGTCAGGCGTCGCCGAGCCCTCCACGCGAACCACAAGACTCTATAGCAGCACTCCCTTGCCGGTGCCACCGCCGTGACCGCCGCGGCAAGCAAGTAGCAGGCATCGCGCGATGTCCGGGAGGTGGCGTCGCCGCAAGGGTTGCGGAACACCTGCGATGCGGGTTCCGGGCGCGGTCTGCTCGCTCTTAGCGTAGATCGGGCGCGACGCTGCCGTCGTGCATCCAGCGGGCTTGCTGCGGGGCGCGCTTGGTGCGGCTCCATTCCTCCAGCATCTCCCACTTCACCTGGTCCAGGCGCCGGTTCATCTCCGGCGTGTCGCTGTTGGCGGCAAGCTCGATGCGGTGTCCGTTGGGATCGAAGACATAGATCGACTGGAAGAGCGTGTGGTTGACCGGGCCCAACACCTCGTGCCCGTCGGCCTCCAGCCGCGCCTTGCTGGCCAGCAGCTCCTCCATGGAGCCTACCTTGAAAGCCAGGTGCTGCACCCAGCGCGGCGTGTTGCGGTCGCGGTCCATCTCCGGTTTGGTCGGCAGTTCGAAGAAGGCCAGGATGTTGCCGTTCCCGGCATCCAGGAAGACATGCATGTAGGGGTCGGCCTCCTTGGTCGAGGGCACCTGGTCCTCGGCGATCGCCAGCACGAAGTCCATGTCCAGGTACTTCCGGTACCAGGCCACCGTCTCCTTTGCGTCCTTGCAGCGGTAGGCGACGTGGTGAATGCCCTGCAGTGCCATGGTCTGATCCTCTCTAGCTTGCGGTCCCAATCACGCCGCGCTCCAGCTGGTCGCGCTCGATCGACTGAAAGAGGGCCTTGAAGTTGCCTTCGCCGAAACCCTCGTCACGCTTGCGCTGAATGATCTCGAAGAAGACCGGGCCCAGCAAGGTCTGGGTGAAGATCTGCAAGAGGATACGCGGATCGCCGTCTTCGGTCGAGCCGTCGATCAGAAGCCCTCGGGACTGCATGGCCTCGACCGGCTCGCCGTGGCCCGGCAGGCGCTCTTCCAGCATCTGGTAGTAGGTCTCCGGCGGCGGCGTCATGAAGGCCACGCCCAGCGCGCGCAGGCGGTCGACCGTGTCGTAGATGTCGTCGGTCGAAAGCGCGATGTGCTGAATGCCCTCTCCGTTGTAGGCCATGAGGAACTCCTCGATCTGGCCGGTGGTGCTGGAGGCCTCTTCGTTCAGCGGAATGCGAATGCGCCCGTCTGGTGCCGTCATGGCGCGCGAGTGCAGGCCGGTGTACTCGCCCTTGATGTCGAAGAAGCGGATTTCGCGGAAGTTGAAGAGGCTCTCGTAAAAGCGGCCCCAATGCGCCATGCGTCCGCGATAGACGTTGTGAGTCAGGTGGTCGATCTCCAGCAGGCCGCAGCCCTCGGGCGCGGTTTCTTTACCGCCGATCCAGGTGAAGTCGATGTCGTAGATGCTGGAGCCCGGCCGGTAGCGGTCGATCAGATAGATCGGCGCGCCGCCGATGCCCTTGATGGCCGGCAGGCGCAGCTCCATGGGGCCGGTCGGTATCTCGATCGGCTGGGCGCCCAGCTCCAAGAGCTTGGCATAGGCCTTGTGGGCATCGCGCACGCGGAAGGCCATGCCGCAGGCGGACGGCCCGTGCTCCTCCGCGAAGTAGGCGGCCAGGCTCTTGGGCTCGCGGTTGACGATGAAGTTGATGCCGCCCTGGCGGTAGAGCGTCACCTCCTTGGAGCGGTGCTCGGCAACCGGGGTGAAGCCCAAGGCCGACAGGACGCCGTGCAGCACCGCCGGGTTGGGAGCGGCGAACTCCACGAACTCGAAGCCGTCAAGGCCGATGGGGTTCTCGAAGAGGTCTGGCATGGCGTTTCCTTCCAAGCGCTGGGTCTTGCCAAGAAAGTGGGCGCTTGCTCCGCCGCGCACTAGACAGGCGTTTCGCCAGGTGGAACTCTTTTGGGGATGACGGAGACGACGCGCAGCTTGGAACGCGGTCTGGCACTGCTGTCGGCGCTGGAGCGGCAGGGCAGCGCCGGTCTTGCCGACCTGGCCCGCCGCACCGGCCTGCCCAAGGCCACGGCTTCGCGCCTGCTTGCCAGCCTGGTCGCTTGCGGCTGGGCCGAGCGGCGCTTGAACGACGGCCGCTTTCTGCCCGCCTTGCCGGCACGGCGGGCCGATCCGGCGCAGCGGCTGCGCGCGGCCGGCGCACGGGCGGGTGCCCATCATCTCCCCGCCCTCACTGCCGCCAGCGGCCTGCCCGCCGATCTCACCCTGCTGGTGGCCACCGGAATCCTGGAGGTGATCGATTCCACCCGCGAGAGGCGCCTCGGCGGCGTCGATCCCAAGGTCGCCGGCTTCCGCCCCTCGCTGGTCTTCTCCGCTCCCGGCCGTGCCTTCTTGGCGGCCTGCGACGACGAAGGGCGCCAAAGCCACCTGAAGCACCTGCTGCAAGGCGATTCGCCGGCCGAGCGATTCGCCGTCACCAGCGGCGCCTTCGCGGAGGAATTGGAGAAGAGCAGGCAGCGCGGCTATGCGCTGCGCGCGCCGGGCTATTGGCCCGACAGTTCGGACTACGGTGCCGAGCCGATGGATCTGGCCGTGCCGCTGATCGGCGCCGAGGGGCCCTTTGGCAGCCTCAGCCTGGTCTGGCCGGCTGCCGAGCGGCAAAGCGAGGCGGTCGTGGCCCAGTGGCTTCCGCTCCTGCGGCGGACGGCCGAGGCACTGGCCCGGAGCCTCGAAGGAGCGAGCGGATGAAACGGACGGTGGTCTTGATCCATGGCGCGAGCGGCGGTCCCTGGACCATGCGCTCCTTCGCCGACTACCTGGCGGGGCGTGGCTGCGACTGCCACCTCCCCACCCTGCGCCACCACGAGCCCGGCAGCACGGCCAGCCTGGCCGGCCTCAGCATCCAGGACTACAGCGACGACCTGGCAGGCCTGGTGAAGGGCTTGGCTGGTCCGCCCGTTCTGATCGGTCACTCCATGGGGGGCGTGATCGCACTGAAACTGGCGGAGTTGGGCCTGGCCAGCGGGGTGGTTCTCATCAACTGCAGCCCCATCGCCGGAGTCTTGCCGACGACGGAGGAGGAGCGTGCCATCGGCACGCTGCTGATGGCGGGCGGCGTGATCTGGGACCAGGTCATGACCCTGGACTTCGGGCTCCTGGCGCGGCTGGCGCTGAACGCCATGCCGCCGGACCAGCAGCGCGCCGTCTTCGAGCGCATGGGGCCGGAATCGGGTCGTGCTTTCTTCGAGCTCTTCTTCTGGATGTTCGATCCGCGCCGCGTGACCGCCATCGAGGCGAAGAAGGTCTCCTGTCCCCTCCTGGTGACGACGGGCTCCTTGGACCGGGGCGTTTCTCCGGCCAGCGCCAGGCAGATCCTGCGCCACTTCGACGGCCGGGCAAGCTACCACGAGGTGGCCGAGGGCGGTCACTACATGCAGATGGAACCGGGGTGGGAACGGCTGGCGGCGACCTGCGCGGACTGGATCGCGCGCGAGCTGCCGTCGGACTAGATCGCGACCGCACTCAGCGGCCGATGGCGTAGCCCTGCATGAGGCGCGGGTTGGCGCCGGCGCGCAGCAGCTCGCCGTCCTTGCGTGCTGCCGAGATGCGTCCCAGCGACCAGGGGTCGACCTCGTCGATGCGGTGGCCGCGCCGGCGCAGCTCCTCGATCGTCGCGGCGGGAAAGCGGGATTCGACGGAGAGGCTGCCGAGGTCGGCGTTGCGCGGATAGAAGGAGGAAGGCATGTGGTCGGTCTCGAAGGCCGGGGCGTCGATGGCCTCCTGCAGGTTCATGCCGTGGTGGATATGGCGCAGGAAGAAGGGCGGGGTCCACTGGTCCTGATAGTCGCCGCCGGGCGTGCCGAAGACCATCAGGGGCTTGCCGTCGCGCAGGACCAGGTTGACCGAGAGCGTCGTGCGCGGCCGCTTGCCGGGCGCCAAGGCGGCCGGCACGCCCTCCTCCAGCCAGAACATCTGGCCACGGGTGTTGAGGCAGAAGCCCAGTGCCGGGATCACCGGCGAGGACTGCAGCCAGCTGCCCGACGGCGTCGCCGAGACCATGTTGCCCCAGCGGTCGACCACGTCGATATGACAGGTGTCCCCGCGCTCGCCGCTGCCGCCCGGCTCGAAGGTCTGCGCGGTGGGCTCGCCGCCGCCCAGGGCATCGGCCTCGGGCGTGGCTTCGTGATGCACCAGGGTGAAGTCGATCTTGGGCGAATAGCCCTCAATCGCGCCCGGGCGCAGCTCGTGGCTCGCCTGCTCGGTGATCTGCCGGCGCCGCGCCGCGCCATAGGCGTCCGACAGCAAGGTCTCGCCGGGCACCGTCACGAAGTCGGGATCGCCGTAGTAGGCCTCGCGGTCGGCCAGGGCCAGCTTGGCCGCTTCCACCACCAGGTGCACGAAGTCGGGGCCCAGCGGATCGAGAGAGGCCAGGTCCTCTCCCTTCAGGATGGAGAGCTGCTGCAGGAAGACGGGGCCCTGGCTCCAGAAGCCGTTCTTGCAGACGGTCATGCCATGATAGTCCAGGGTGGTGGGCGCTTCGTAGCTGGCCTGCCACTTCGCCATGTCGTCTCCCGTCAGCACGCCGCGGTGCGGCGCGCCGGAGGAGTCCATGACGCTGTTCTCGCGGCAGAAGCGGTCCATCTCCTCGGCGACGAAGCCTTGGTAGTAGGCCTTGCGCATGGCCTCGATCTGGGCGTCCCGGTCGCCTCCGGCGGCCTCGCCTTCGGCCAGGAGGCGCTTGTAGGTCTCGGCCAGCGGCCGGTTGCGGAAGATCGTGCCCGGCTGCGGGATGTCGCCGCCCGGCAGGTAGAGCGCCGCCGAGGTCGGCCAGTGCTCCCGGAAGAGCTGTTCCACCATCTCGATGGTCTGGCTGATGCGGTGCACCAGCGGATAGCCGCCCTCCGCGTAGGCGATGGCGTGCTCCAGGACGTCGCGCGGCGGTAGCGAGCCATGGTCGCGCAGCATGATCATCCAGGCATCGAAGCTGCCCGGCACCACGGTGGCCAGCAGGCCGGAGCCCGGCACGAGGTCGAGACCTTCCGCGCGGTAGTGTTCGATGGTGGCGCCGGCCGGGGCGACGCCCTGTCCGCACACCACCTTGGTCTCCCCCCGCTTGGCGTCGTGCAGCAGGATCGGCACCTCGCCGCCGGGGCCGTTCAGGTGGGGTTCGACCACCTGCAGGGCGAAGCCGCCGGCCACCGCCGCGTCGAAGGCATTGCCGCCGCGCTCCAGGATCGCCATGGCCGCTTGGCTCGCCAGCCAGTGGGTGGAGCCGACGACACCGAAGGTGCCTTGAATCTCTGGACGGGTGGTGAACATGGACGCGGTGGCTCCCTTCGGGTGATGCGGCGGCGGACTTTAGGCCGCCTCGCCCGCGACGAACAAGACTTGGGCGAAGCGCGTCACCTTTTCCCAGCCGTGCAAGAGGGATCTATCGCCGGCCTGTCTTGCTGGCTAGGATGCGCGCCGGCAATCGGCTGAATTCTGACGTTAGAGGTCTTACCAACCATGGAGCTGCAGCGCCCCTACCTCCTGTTCCTTGGCGATGTCGCCGACCAGCTCGCGGCCAAGACGGCCCAGGGCATCTATGACTGGCGTCCCGAATGGTGCCTGGGACAACTACGCTTGGACGGCTGCAACGCGGACCTGGGTCTCCCCGATCTCACCCTGGAGGAGGCGGCCGAGCAGGGCGTGCGGACCTTGGTGGTGGGAGTCGCCAACCGCGGCGGCGTCTTCTCGCGTCAATGGGTCGGCGTTATCGTGCGTGCCTTGGAACTGGGCCTCGACGTTGCGACCGGCCTGCACAGCAAGCTGAGCGACGTGCCGGAGATCGCCGAGACGGCCGGGCGTCACGGTCGCCAGCTCTTCGACCTGCGCCACCCGACCACGACCTTCGACGTCGCCAGCGGCGCCAAGCGGCCCGGCAAGCGGATGCTGGCCGTGGGGACCGACTGCTCCATCGGCAAGATGTACACCGCCTTGGCGGTGGAGAAGGAGATGAAGGCGCGGAACCTGAACGCGACCTTCCGTGCCACCGGCCAGACCGGCATCTTCATCGCCGGCAGCGGTGTTTCCATCGACGCCGTGGTCGCCGACTTCATCGCGGGGGCCACCGAATGGCTCTGCCCGGCCAACAGCCCGGACCATTGGGACCTGGTGGAAGGCCAGGGTTCGCTCTTCCATCCCTCCTTCGCCGGCGTAACCCTGGGGCTGATCCACGGCGCGCAGCCCGACGCGCTGGTGCTCTGCCACGAGCCCACCCGAACCCACATGCGCGGCTTGCCTCACTATCCCCTGCCGGGGATCCAAGAGACTATCGACATGGCCGTGGCCCATGCCCGCCTGGTCAATCCCGACGTCGTCTGCATCGGCATGGCGGTCAACACCAAGGCGCTGTCCGAAGAGGCGGCGGCCAGCTGTCTGGCCGAACTGGAAGACCTCTACGGTCTGCCGGCGGTCGATCCCGTGCGCAGCGGAGTCGGCCGCTTGGTCGACGAGATGGCGAAGATCTAGGCAGCCGTCGGGATGCACCTCGCCGTTACGCAAGAGAGCTGGCCGATCCGGGGCTCCTTCACCATCAGTCGCGGCAGCAAGACGGCGGCCGAGGTGCTGCTGGTCACGCTGGAGAAGGAGGGCCGGACCGGCCGTGGCGAAAGCGTGCCCTACGCCCGCTATGGCGAGCGCATGGAGGACAACCGGGCAGCACTCGAAGCCTTGGACACCTCCGGCTTGGATCGCGCGTCCGCGCAGGGCCTCTTGCCGGCGGGCGCCGCGCGCAATGCCCTCGACTGCGCGCTCTGGGATCTCGACGCGAAAGCAAGCGGCAAGCCAGCCTGGCAACTGGCCGCCATGGACGGCCTGCAGCCGGTGACGACGGCCTATACCCTCTCGCTCGACAGTCCGGAGAAGATGGCCGCGACCGCCACGGAGAACGCCTGGCGCCCGCTCTTGAAGCTGAAGCTCGCCGGGCCGGAGGACCTCGACCGCGTGGCCGCCGTCCGGGCCGCGGCACCCGAGAGCAGCCTGATCGTCGACGCCAACGAGGGCTGGGATGTCGAGGCCTACCGCAGCCTCTCCCCGCGTCTGGCCGAACTTCGGGTCGCCTTGATCGAGCAACCCCTGCATGCCGAGGCGGACGAGGCCTTGCGCGGCGAGGCCCGGTCGGTCCCGCTTTGCGCCGACGAATCCTGCCACGACCGAGCCTCGCTCGATCGCCTGGTCGGTCTCTACGACTGCGTCAACATCAAGCTGGACAAGGCCGGTGGCCTCACCGAGGCCCTGGCGCTCAAGGCCGCGGCGCTGGCCGCCGGAATGGAGATCATGATCGGCTGCATGGTGGCCACCTCGCTGGCCATGGCGCCCGCCGTGCTCCTGGCCCAGGGCGCTGCCTTCGTCGACCTGGACGGCCCCTTGCTGCTTGCCGAAGACCGCGACCCGGGCCTCAGGATCGAGGGCTCTACCATCCACCCCCCTTCGCCGGAACTCTGGGGATAGAGGCCCTCGGCCAATGCCGGAGCCGCGGCGGACATCATCCTTGAAGACCGATCGACTGGGCGCGGCGCAGTGGCGGCGCTACCGCGCCGTTCGGCTTCGAGCCCTGAGCGAGGCGCCCGATGCCTTCGCGCGCAGGCTTGAGGAGGAGGCCGCGTCCGACCCCGCGGAATGGCAGGCGCTATTTCACGATGATGCGGCGACTTTCGTCGCCGTCATCGACGCGGCCGACGTCGGCCTGGTCACCGGCGCGAAAATGCGCGGGCGCGAGGGGGTGGCCGGTCTCTTCGGACTGTGGGTTGCGCCCGAAGCCCGCCGCCGGGGCGTTGGCGACGCGCTCGTTCGGGCCGTCGTCGATTGGGCGCGCGGGGCCGGATATGCGCGCCTGCTGATCGAGGTCGCCGATTCCAACGGGCCGGCGGTCGCGCTTTACGCCCGCGCGGGCTTTGAACCGACGGGTGCGACGGGCACCATGCCGCCGCCCCGCGAGCACATCACGGAGCACGAACGGGCACTCGATCTCTAAATCAGGCCGCGTCTTCCAGGGGCTGGAAGAGGGCGGCCAGGTCGTCCTCGCTGAGGCTGAGCGAGGCCTTGCCGGTGCCTTCGAAAAGCGCGTCGGCGAGGGCCTGCTTCTTGGCCTGGAGTTCCTGGATCGCCGCTTCCACCGTGCCCTCGGCCACCATGCGGTAGACGAACACGGGTTTGTCCTGGCCGATGCGGTGGGCGCGGTCCATGGCCTGGCGCTCGACCGCGGGGTTCCACCAGGGATCGTAAAGAATGACGGTGTCGGCGGCGGTGAGGTTCAGCCCGACGCCGCCGGCCTTCAGGCTCATCAGGAAGATCGGCGTGTCGCCCTTCTGGAAGCGGTTGACCACCTCCTGGCGTTTCTTGGTTTGGCCGGTGAGCACGGCATAGTCCCAGCCGCGCTCGCTGATCTCCGGCTCGATGAGGCGCAGCATCTCGACGAACTGCGAGAAAACCAGGATGCGCCGGCCTTCGTCCACCAGCGACTCCAGCATCTCCATCAGCCGGGCCCGCTTGGCGCTCTCGGTCACCTTCCTGGCCGCGTCCAGCTTCACCAGGGCCGGATCGCAACAGGCCTGCCGCAGCTTCAAGAGCGCGTCCAGAATGGTAATCCGGCTGGCGTTGATGCCCTTGGCGCGGATGGCCGCGCGCACCCTGGCATCCATCGCCGTGCGCAGGGTCTCGTAGAGGCCGCGCTGCGTCCCCGACAGCGGCACCAGCTCCGCGATCTCGGTCTTGGGCGGCAGTTCGGAGGCTACCTCCTCCTTGGTGCGGCGCAGGAGGAAGGGCTTGATGCGATCGTTCAGCCGGGCCTGGGCGGTCTCGTCGCCGCCGCTCTCGATCGGTTTGCGATAGGTCTCGGTGAAGCTGCGCCGGTCGCCCAGGAGCCCCGGGATCAGCCAGTCGTAGAGCGCCCAGAGCTCTTGCAGGTTGTTCTCCAAGGGCGTGCCGGTCATGGCGATGCGTTGGCGCGCCCTGATCTCGCGGATGCGCTTGGAGGCGTTGGCGCGCGGATTCTTGACCGCTTGCGCTTCGTCCAGGATGGCCAACTCGTAGCGGTGCTTGAACAGGGCCTCGTGGTCGCGGTGGATCAAGGGATAGGTGGTGATGATCAGGTCGTGATCGGGGATCTGGTCGAAGCGGTCCTTCCGTTTGGTGCCGTGCAGCACCAGGATCCTGAGATCCGGGGCGAAGCGCTCCGCCTCTCTCAGCCAGTTGCCGACCAGGCTGGTGGGAACGACCAGAAGGCTGGGGTTCTCGCAGCCCTCGACCAAGTGCCGTTTCACCAGCAGGGCCAGGGCTTGGACCGTCTTGCCGAGGCCCATGTCGTCCGCCAGGCAAGCGCCGAAGCCGGTTTCACCCAAGGCGTCCAGCCAGCCGTAGCCCTTGGCTTGATAGGGGCGCAGGCGGGCCTTGAGGCCCCTGGGCGCCGAGACCTCCGCCAGGTTCGAGAGTGCGCGCAGCCTGCCGCCCAGCTCTTTCAGCGCCTCGCCGCCCTCCAGCGTGATGCCGCTGCCCGCGAGCGCGTCGGCCAGCATGGCGGCCTTGGCCGCTTCGGCCTGATGGAAGCTGTCGCCCAGGCCGTGGATGCCGATGAAGGCGCGCACCAGCGGCGCCAAGGTCTCGCCCTCCAGCCGCACCAGCCCGCCGTCCGGCAAGTCCGGATAGAGCACCAGCTCTTCCAGGAAGATCTCCAGGTCGAAGTCGTCGGGCAGTGTGCCGCCCTCTTCGATCGGCAGGATCTTGATGACCGAGACGATGATCGGCAGCAGATCCAAGGTCTGTTCGCCGACCTCGATCTTGAGCGCGAAGGAAAACCAGTCGACGCCGGAACTCTCCTCGATTCCGGCGTGAAAGGAGAGCGGGCCGTCGTAGATCCGATAGGGCCAGTCGCTGGCGATCTCCACCCGCCAGCCTTCGTCACGCAGTTCCGGCAGGCGTTCGGCGGTGAAGGTGATCGCCGCGCTGCGCGGATCCTCGTGCGTGTCGGCGAAGACCCACTCCTCGAAGCGGTTCGATTCGGGAAAGGCGAGATCGCCCTTCATGACGCCATCGCCGAACTCGAGATGGCGATAGACCGTGGGCGGTTGCGCGCCGCTGTCTTTCAGGCTCGCGACCAAGGCCTTCTCGCTTCTGTGGTCGCGGCGCAGTCTGACGACGCAGCCCCCCAGGGTGAACTGCGGGTCCTCCAGCGGATAGGCCGCTGTCAGGTGGCCCTCGTACTCGAAGGCGACCCTGAGCGCCGGCACCTTCACCTGCTGCGCGCCATGCTGATAGTAGGGCGAGCGCCGCTGCTTTGCCGGCAGGGTGAAGAGCTGCAGGACCGCGACGGGTTTGCCGCCGTCGCGCTCCTCCACGGACAAGGTGCTGGGCAGCGGCGGTTCGGCGGCGGTCAGCTCGCTCAAGGCATCGGCGACCTCGTTGGCCGCCTCCGGCGGCACGGCCGGCGCCGCCAGCAGGGCCGCGGCCAGCTGCGGCGGCATCGCCAGATCCAAATGACCGAAGGCGCCGCTGGTGGTGTCGAAGTAGTTCGGCGGCGCCGAGGGCACGGCCTGCAGCTGCTGGCCCTCGCTGTCCAGCAGTACCAAGCGCTGCTTGCCCGCGTCGTCGCGCCACTCCAGCCGGCCCTCGCGCGGATCGCCCGCGTGCATGGCGACGCCGGCGATCGAACGCCAGCGCGCGCGGCCCGTGGCGATGACCCGGGTCAGCAGGATGTCCAGCTCTTCCGGCCTGGGCCCCGGACCTTGGCTGCCGAGGCCGCGGCCGCTCATCCCGAAGGCTTGCAGCATGCGAAAGATGGAAACGTCGGCCGGCGCTACGAAGCTGGGCGGTTCCTTCTGGTCGAGATTGCCGAAGCCGTAGGAACGGGCGCCGGCGCCGACCTCGCCGTTGCGCTTCAGGTTGCCCTTCATGGGCGTCACGGTCACCCGCTGCTTACGGTCCAGGCCGACGACGTAGAAGATGCGCTCTTTCAGGCGCGGCAGGACCTCTTCTTCCGTGCTGGTCTCTTGCGCGTCGACGCTGCGGATATGGGCGAGCCAGCCCTCCAGCTCCGGATCGCTGAGCGCGCTGGGGGCCGGTGCGGCGGCGGGGCTGGCGGCCGCTTCCGCCGTCGCGCCCGGCGGTTCGATCTCGTCGGCGGCCGCCAAGAGCGCGGCGGCGACATGCTTGCAGTTATAGCCGACAGGGCAGGTGCAAAGACCCTGAATGCTTCTGAGAGAACCGTTCTTGGCGAAGTTCAGGGAAATGGTCTGGCGGTAGTTTTTCTTTGCCGCGTCAGAGACGAGAGCGCTTATCCGCTTACCGTCCACCACTTCGGCGGATTGAACCGCGCCCTTTTTCAAGTACTCCAAGGCTTCGTCATAGATCTGGTCTGAAAAGAGGCGATGGATCTCGGCGTGTGCGAGCGGCATGGGTGTCTCTAACGGGGTAACAAGTAGACTCGTTCGGCTGGCGATGGCTGGGCCGACTTGACCCTCCATAATGACGTGATTTCTCCTCGAGCGATAGGGAGTTTTATGGAGAGTGCGGCGGATGGCGTCGACCGCTCGGTTAGGCCGCCTCCAAGTCCATGAGGCTGCGGGCGAACTCGTGCGGGTCGAAAGGCTTCAGATCCTCGGCGCCCTCGCCGACGCCCACGGCGTGAACGGGCAGAGCGTACTTCTCCGCCAGAGCCACCAGGATGCCGCCCTTGGCCGAGCCGTCGAGCTTGGTGACCACCAAGCCGGTCACCGCGACCAAGTCCTTGAAGGTGGCGACTTGGGCTAGCGCATTCTGGCCGGTGGTCGCGTCTAGAACCAGTAGAATGTCGTGTGGTGCACTGGGATCCAGCTTCTTCAGGACCCGGACGATCTTGGCCAACTCGTCCATCAGCTCGCGCTTGTTGTGCAGCCGGCCGGCGGTGTCGATCAGCAGAAGGTCCTCGCCGGCGGCGCGCGCCTGCTGCAAGGCATCGAAGGCAAGGCCGGCCGCGTCGGCGCCGCCCTCCTTGGCCACCACGGGCACGCCGCAGCGCGCACCCCAGATCTGCAGCTGCTCGATGGCCGCGGCGCGGAAGGTGTCGCCGGCGGCCAGGCGCAATCGCAAGCCCGCGCGGCTGTAGTGCTGGGCCAGCTTGCCGATGGTGGTGGTCTTGCCGCTGCCGTTGACGCCGACCACCAGCACGACGTGCGGCTTGCCGGCCGGATCGATCGCCAGGGGGCTCGCCACCGGGGAGAGTATCTCGGCGATGTCCTCCGCCAGGGCGCCGCGCACCTCCGCGTCGCTCACCTCCTTGTTGAAGCGTTCCTTGGCGAGGCTTGCGGTCAGCTTGGCGGCGACAGACACGCCCAGATCGGCGGTGATCAGGGCTTCTTCCAACTCCTCCAGCGCCTCGTCGTCCAGGCGCCGGCGCGTCAGCGCGCCGGTGATCGACTGCGTCAGACGGCTGGAGGTCTTGGAAAGCCCCTGCTTAAGACGTTTGAACCAACTCACGCGATGCGGCCCTCGAGCTGCGAGGGTCCGGCTGCAACGATATCCGCCGTCACGATCGATCCTATTTCCGCCTGCGTCTCGGCGAGCCGCATCTCGCTGAAGTCCTCCGCCCGGGCGAGGGCCGGCCGCTCGATCAGGACCCGCGCCTGCCCGCCCACGCGTCCGGCCAGGTGCCGCGCGAGCCTGGCCTCGCCGAGTGCCCTGAGACGCGCTGCCCGCGCCTTGCGCGCCGCCTTGTCGACCTGGGGCATGCGGGCCGCCGGGGTGCCGTCGCGCTCGGAGTAGGGGAAGACGTGGAGGTAGGTGAGATCCGCTTCCTGGACCAGGCTCATGCTGTCTTCGAAGGCCGCCTCGCTCTCGGTGGGGAAGCCGGCGATGAGATCGGCGCCGAAGACTACCTCCGGGCGCGCGCGCTTCGCCCGCGCGACGCAGGCCATGACGTCACGGCGCAGGTGGCGCCGCTTCATGCGCTTCAGGATCAGATCGTTGCCGGCCTGCACCGAGAGATGCAGATGCGGCATGAGCCGCGCCTCCTCCGCCAAGAGGCGGTAGAGGTCCTCGTCGATCTCCACCGGGTCCAGGGAGGAGAGCCTGAGACGCGGCAGGTCCGGGACCATGGCCAGCAGACGCCGGCAGAGCTGTCCCAGGCTGGGCCGACCGGGCAGATCGCCGCCGTAGCCTGTAATGTCGACGCCGGTGAGCGCTACTTCCTTGACGCCCGCTTCGACCAGGCGTCGGACCTCCGCGACGATGGCGCCGATCGGCACCGAGCGGTTGTTGCCGCGCCCGAAGGGAATGATGCAGAAGGTGCAGCGATGGTCGCAGCCCTGCTGGATCTGCACGAAGGCGCGGGTGCGTTCGGCGAAGGCCCCGGTCAGATGGCTCGCGGTCTCCCGGAGGCTCATGATGTCGTCGACCTGCACGGCCGGATGCGGCCCCGGTCCCCAGCTCTCCGGGCGCAGCTTTTCGGCATTGCCCAGCACGCGGGCCACGCCCGGGATCGCCGCATAGCGCTCGGGCGCGATCTGCGCGGCACAGCCGGTGACGACGATTTCCGCCTCGGGCCTTTCGCGCACCGCCTTGCGGATCGCCTGCCGCGCCTGGCGTTCGGCCTCGGCGGTGACGGCGCAGGTATTGACGACCACCAGATCGCGCCGGCCGGCCGTGGCGACGTGCCCGCGGATCACCTCCGACTCATAGGCATTCAGCCGACAGCCGAAGGTCAGGATCTGCGGCCCGTCGCTCAAAAGAGGATCTCCGGCGCCAGCAGGCCGCTGAAGGCGGTGGCAATGGGTCCGGTCATCTCGACGTGGTTGTCGTCGCGCCAACGAATGGTGAGGCGGCCGCCATCCAGGTCGACCTCCACCTTGGCACCGGTCAGGCCACGGCGCTTGGCGTTGACCGCGGCCGCGGATGCGCCGGTGCCGCAAGCCTGCGTGATGCCAACGCCGCGCTCCCAGACCCGGACCCGCAAGCGGTCGGGCGACGAGAGCGACGCAACCGCGACGTTCGCGCGTTCCGGGAAGAGGGCGTTCGTTTCCAGTTCCGGCCCGAAGCGCTCAAGGTCGATTGCCTCGGCGTCCTCGACGAAGAAGGTGACGTGCGGATTGCCGAGCGACAGGGCGGCCGGTGCCTCGAGCGGCCCCCTCGACAGCGGCAGCGAGAGCGTGTCCATCTCCCGTGCCAGGGGCACCTCGTCCCACCCGGTCTTGGCCGGTCCCAGATCGACGGTCATGCGTCCGTCGGCTTCGCGGCGGCAGGTCAAGAGGCCGTTCAAGGTCTCGATCGCCAGCGCGTCCCGGCCAAGCTCCTCGGCCAAGAGCCAGGCGATGCAGCGGCTGCCGTTGCCGCAGGCCCCGGCTTCGCTGCCGTCGGCGTTGAGGAAGCGGACGAAGGCGGCGCCGGCCGGATCGCGCGGCGGCTCCAGCAGGATAAGCTGGTCGAAGCCGACGCCGCGCCTGCGGTCGGCAATGCGCTGCGCGGCCGCCGCCGAAAGCTCGATCGGCTGCGCGCGCGCGTCGATAACGACGAAGTCATTGCCCAACCCGTGCATCTTGCGGAAGGGCAAGGGTGCTGGCTGCACCATAGAGTCCCAAGTCCTTACGATAGAGGAACGACAGTGCGATCCCTTAATGCGTCTTATAGGCCGTGTCTAACGGCTGCGTCCACGACTCCGCTACGTCGGCCAAATGGTGTCGAGGCGGCCCGGATACCAGCCGATGCGGCCAATCTGCCGAGCGCCGCCGTGCGTAGGTCTCCAGGCACGGCGACAAGGGCCGCGCTCCTGTGGCATGAAGAGAGGACCATGACGGGACGGGCAGTGCATGGATAAGGCAAGCGGGCATCCGGACGACTACCCACGGGTCGCTCTGGTGACCGGCGCTGCAAGACGCATCGGCAGAGCGCTGGCCGGCGACCTGGCGCGTCGAGGCTGGGCTGTCGGCGTGCACTACCGCGGCTCCGAGCGCGAAGCGGAAAGCCTGGTCGCGGCGATCCGCCAGGCGGGCGGACGGGCCGTCGCCATCCAGGCCGACCTCGCGAGCGAGAGCGACGCGGAAGCCTTGCTACCCCGCGTCCGGCGCGCGCTCGGCGCGCCCGGCCTCTTGGTGAACAACGCCTCCACCTTCGACTACGACGATGTGCGCTCCGGCGATCGGGACTCCTGGGACGCCCACATAGAGCCGAACCTGCGCGCGCCCTTGGTCCTGACCCAGGCCTTCGCTGACGGTTTGCCGGCGACGGCGGGCGGGCTCGTTGTCAATATGCTGGATGCGCGGGTGCTGCACCCGACGGCCCGCCATCTCAGCTACACCGTCAGCAAGACCGCGCTTTGGGCGATGACGCAGAGCCTGGCCCAGGCCTTGGCGCCGCGCATCCGGGTGAACGCCATCGGCCCCGGCCCGATCCTGCCGGCCGCCGGCCAAAGCAGGCAGCAGTTCGAGGCACGCTGCCGCGATCTGCCGCTGCAACGCTCGGCCAGCTTGGACGAGGTCTGCGCCGCCTTGCGCTTCTTGATCGCCGCCAAGTCGGTCACCGGACAGATGCTGGCGCTGGACGGCGGCGACCACCTCGCCGCGCGCAAGGCGCGGAACACGACCCAGCCGATGGCGCTGCGCAGCCTTGCCGGCGACACTGCCGCTTGACCGGCGGCCCCTTCATGCGTATCTAGCGCTCTGAATCAAGCCGTTTCTGGCAAGGCAAGGTTCCAAGGAGCCACGTTCCGCCGCGAGGGTTCGCGCCGGGGCGCGTCTTTGCTTTGTGGAAGGCAGACACGAGGTCGACGATGTTCCAAAGCTTGCAGGACCGCCTCGGCGGTATCTTCGATAAGCTAACGCGCCGCGGCGCGCTGACCGAAACCGAGGTCACGGCCGCCTTGCGCGAGGTGCGCATCGCGCTGCTGGAAGCCGATGTCGCGTTGCCGGTGGTGAAGGACTTCGTCGCCGCCGTGCGCGAGCGTGCGATCGGCCAGGAAGTGCTGCGCTCCGTCACGCCGGGCCAGCAGGTGGTCAAGATCGTCAACGACCACTTGGTCGAGACGCTGGGCAGCACCTCGGAAAGCCTGGACCTCAACGCGGCGGCCCCGGTCGTGGTGATGCTGGTCGGCCTGCAGGGCTCCGGCAAGACCACCTCCTGCGCCAAGATCGCCAAGCTCTTGAGCGAGAAGGAGCGCAAGAAGGTGCTGATGGCCTCGCTCGACACGCGCCGGCCCGCGGCACAGCGCCAATTGGCCGTCCTGGGCGAGCAGACCGGCGTCGCCACCTTGCCGATCGTGGAGGGGCAGGACCCCGTGGCGATCGCCAAGCGCGCCAAGGCCAATGCCGCCAAGGAAGGCTACGACGTCCTCTTGCTCGATACCGCCGGCCGCCTGGCGATCGACGAGGAGTTGATGGCCGAGGTGGCCGCCGTGCGCGATGCCACCCAGCCGCACGAGAGCCTGCTGGTGGCCGACGCCATGACCGGCCAGGACGCGGTCACGGTGGCCACGGCCTTCAAGGACAAGGTCGGCCTTACCGGCATCGTGCTGACCCGCGTCGACGGCGACGCGCGCGGCGGCGCGGCCCTGTCGATGCGGGCCGTCACTGGCCGTCCGATCAAGCTGATCGGCGTCGGCGAGAAGCTTGATCAGATCGAAGCCTTCCATCCGGAGCGGGTGGCCAGCCGGATCCTCGGCATGGGCGACGTGGTCTCCCTGGTCGAGCGTGCCGCGGAGACCATCGAGCAGGCCGAGGCGGAGAAGCTGGCGGCCAAGCTGCAGAAGGGCAAGTTCGACCTGAACGACCTGGCCAGCCAATTGCGCCAGCTGCAGAAGATGGGCGGGCTTTCCTCGATGATGGGCATGCTGCCCGGGATCGGGAAGATGAAGGCGCAGATGAAGAACGCCAAGCTCGACGACGGCATGGTCAGGCGCCAGCTGGCGATCATCTCCTCGATGACGCCGAAGGAGCGCGCGCATCCCGAGATCATCAAGGCCAGCCGCAAGCAGCGCATCGCCAAGGGCTCGGGCTCGGCCGTCTCCGACGTGAACAAGCTCTTGAAGCAGCACCAGGAAGCCGGCCGCATGGTCAAGCAGCTGAAGAAGATGGGCAAGAAGGGCCTGCTGCGGCAGGGCATGGACGGACTGCTGCCGCCGGGTGCCGGCGGCGGTGGCGGCGGCCCCATGCTGCCGCCGGGCGGCTTCGGCGGCGGTCCCTTCGGCCGCAAGCAGTAGAGCAAGCTTCGAACACCGGAACAGACAAGACGAGAGAAAGAGGAGAACCCGCGTTATGTCCCTTCGTATTCGCCTGGCCCGTGGCGGCGCCAAGAAGCGGCCCTTCTACCGGATCGTGGTGGCCGATTCCCGCAGCCCCCGCGACGGTCGTTTCATCGAGCGTATCGGCAGCTACAACCCCATGCTGCCGCAAGAGCACGAGGATCGGGTGCGCATCGATGTCGAGAAGGCCAAGGACTGGATGAGCAAGGGCGCCCAGCCCAGCGATCGCGTCGCCCGCATGCTGGCCGCGGCCGAGGTCATCACCCTGCCGGAGCGGCCCGAGCAGACCAAGAAGCCGCAGCCCAAGGCCAAGGCTCTGGAGCGTTTGAAGGAGCGCGAAGAGGCGGCCAAGGCGGCCGAGGAAGCATCCAAGGCTGCCAGCGCCGCGGAGAGCGAGCCGGCGGCGGAAGGCGAGAGCGAGGGCGAGGGTGAAAGCAGCGACGCCTAACCCGGTCTCATGAACGACCGGGTGGGCGCCGGGCGCATGATCCAGATGGGGGTCATTACCGGCGCCCACGGTGTGCGCGGCGCGGTCACCGTGAAGTCCTTCGCCGAGGTGGGGGAGGATCTGACCGCCTACGGGCCGCTGTTCGATGGCAGCGGCAAGGTGACGCTGCGCTTGCGCCTTACCGGACGGACGCGCGGTCTTCTGATCGCCAGGATCCAGGGAATCGACGATCGCGACGCCGCCCTGGCACTCAAGGGCACGCGCCTTTTCTTGCCGCGTTCGGCGCTGCCCGCGCCGGACGAGTCGGAAAGCTACTACTACGCGGATTTGATCGGGCTTAGAGTGGAGGACCGCGCAGGAGGCCTGCTGGGGCATGTCGTTGCCGTGGACAACTACGGTGCCGGCGATCTCCTGACCCTGCGCGACGCGGCGGGCGGAGAGCAGCTCCTGCCCTTCACCCGCGCCGTGGTGCCGGAGGTGGATCTGGCCGGCGGACGCCTGGTGGCCGAGCCGCCGGAGGAAATCCTGGTGCCGCCCCGCTCGGAGGGTTCGGTCGAGGAGTAGGCGGACATGGTCGAGGCGAGGGGACAGCCGGAGGAATGGCGCAGGACGCCGCTGGGTCACCGCCGTGCTCGTGCCTTGGGCCTCGACTTTCCCGGCGACCCCGGGCGCTTCAACGCCATCACCGACGTCAAGGGCCTTTGCGTCGGCACCGCCACCCTGATTTCAGGCGATGGTCCCTTGGTCGTCGGCAAGGGGCCGGTGCGCTCCGGCGTGACCGCCATACTGCCGCGCGGCCCGGAGCGGCTGGACGTCCCCTGCTGGGCCGCCGCCGCCATGCTGAACGGCAACGGCGAGATGACCGGGGCCTGGTGGCTGGAGGAGACCGGCCGGCTGGAACTGGCGGTCACGCTCACCAACACCAACGCGGTCGGTCTTGCGCGCGACGCCAGTCTGGAGTGGGCGGTGCGGCGCGGAGCGGGCCGACTGCCGCAGGATTGGGGATTGCCGGTCGCGGCCGAGACCTATGACGGCTACCTCAACGACATCAACGGCTTCCATGTCACCAAGGAGCACGTCTTTCAGGCCTTGAACGCCACCGAGAGCGGCCCGGTGGAGGAAGGCTCCGTCGGCGGCGGCACCGGCATGATCTGCTATGGCTTCAAGGGCGGCAACGGCACCGCCTCGCGCCGGGTTGCGGCAGGCGGGGAGACCTGGACCCTGGGCGTCTTCGTGCAAGCGAACTTCGGCCGCGCCGGCGAACTCACCCTGCTGGGTAACAGAATCGGCGGCGAGGGGGCCGTACAGCTGGGTGGCACCGGCTCCATCATCGCCGTCGTCGCCACGGACGCGCCCCTCTTGCCGCATCAGCTGAAGCGCTTGGCGCGCCGCGTGCCGCTGGGGCTCGCCAGGACCGGCACCAGCGGCAACCACTCTTCCGGCGATATCTTCCTTGCCTTCTCGACGGCCAACGCGCCGGCGCTCGCCGGTAACGGCCTGTTGCAAGCCGATCTCCTGAGCGAGGCCAGCCTCGATCCCCTCTTCCAAGCGGTGGTGCAGGCTTGCGAGGAGGCGATCGCCAACGCCCTCGTCGCCAACGAGGACATGACCGGCCGCGACGGTCACTTGGTGCGCGCCCTACCGCACGCCAGTCTGCGCCGCTACGGGATCTGAGGCGGCCTCGCTCGTCGCGCGTCGCGGGCTCACTCCGGCTCGTCCGCCAGGGGGCCCAAGAGATCGCGTTCCGCCGGCAAGATCGTCGGATCCTCCCAGGCAGGGTCCGGTAGGTCGACGAAGAGACTGTTGCCGTGCCGGGTGGCGATGCCCCAGCTGCCATCCCCGCTGTCGACGATGAGGCTCTTCCCGTGCTCCAGCACGACGCCGCTACGGCCACGGTCGTCGCTGTAGAAGGCGCTGTTGCCCGACCCGACGAGAAAGCCGACCTCTCCATTGCTGGTAGCGTAGGAGAGAATGCCGTTCAGGGCGCCCTCCAAGCCCATGTCGCCCTCTTCCCCCGCGTTTGGGTCGTTGGAGAGCCTGTCGCCGAGGGCGGTTAGCGTGCCCACGCTGCCGTCGTCGCAGCCGAAGCTCGTCCCGGTCTCCAGAGCGGACACCAAGCAGTCCGCGCTCGCCAGATTTGCCGTGCCGAGGGTAAGCCCCAAGGCGACGGCGGCCAGGTAGAGACCGTGGAAGCTGTGCGGAACCATCCAATCCTCCCGTGTACACCTGTTTTGTTCTACTAGAACATAAAACGAACATACGCGTTTCTCGACAGAATTGCAACCTAAAGCGACACTTCCTGCTGGAAAGGCTCGAAAAAGAGGAGCGGCACGTGACCTGACCGATCCGCGGCTTCCTCGTGGCGGGCCGGCGCACTCTAGGCAACACGCTCGTTCATGGTGTAGTCCCCTTGACGGGCGATCTCGGGGTGCACGCGTTGCAAAGACTGTGGACGACCTTACGGCTGGACCGGCCGGTCCCGGCCGTGGTGGACAGGGCTGTCCGCTGGCTGGCGACGTGGTGGCTGCCGGCGCTGCTGCTGTTCGGCCTGGCGCTCTTCCTTCCCTACCTGGATGCCCGCCCGCTGCGGTTCGAAGAGGGACGGCGCGCGGTACAGGCCCTGGAGATCCTGGCCGGCGGCTCTTGGTGGCATCTCGAGGTCCTGGGCGAGCCCTACATCAACAAGCCGCCTCTCCTGCCATGGCTGATGGTGCTGGCGAGCTACCTGACCGGCGATCTCGACGAGTGGGCGGTGCGCCTGCCGACAGTACTGGCGGCTCTGCTCGGCGCCGTCTCGGCCGCCGGCATGGCTCGGCTGCTGGTTCTGGAGCGCGGCCGTCTCGCCGCGCTCGCCGGGGGTGTCGCCTTCTTCTCTTGCGCCTTCGTCTCGACCAAGGCGCGCTTGGGCGAAACGGACATGCTGGTCACCGCTTTTTGCGGTGTGGCCGTCCTGATCTGGGTCTGGGCAAGCCTCCGCGGCAAGCAATCTTGGGTTACCTGGTTCGGCGTCTGGTTCTTCCTGGCCGCGGCAGCCTTCGCCAAGGGGCCTATTCCCATAGTCTTTCCCGCCCTGGCGCTCATAGCGGTACCGCTTCTGCGCGGGCACTGGCGCGAAGCGCTGATCGCCGGTCTGGTGGTCGCGGGCTCCATGCTCCCGCTGGCCTATTGGGCCTACATCAACTGGGTGTCCGTCGATGACGGGAAGTGGGCCATCGAGCTTCGAGTGGCGGGAAGCGGCTTCCCGGACGACTACTGGCAGAGGCTTCTACGGCTCAACGAGGTGCCGACCGCGATCATCTATACCTTTCCGTGGATTGTGCCTGCCTTGCTGCTGATCAGGTCGGAATGGCAACAGCTGACGACGAAGGCCTGGCCGGTGCTGGCGCTTGCGCTCTACGCCATACCATTTTCGCTCTTCGTCCTGCTCTGGGGCGAGGCGAGACCGCGCTACGCCATGCCGGGGGCCTGGCCGGTGGCCGCGCTTGCCGGTGGCTGGGCTGCCTTGCACTGGCACAAGGGATGGATGGCCGGCTTCTTGCTGGTCGGCTCCATCGTCTATGTCTCGATCTTTCAGCTTGTCGTCATCGGCAGCGTCGAAGGAGGGACCGATTCGCAACGGGCCTTTCGCGCGAAGGTGGAGGCCTTGGCGGCTGCTGTCCGGCCGCTGGGCGATGGGCCGATCTATCTCTACCTGGTTGACAGCAAGCCCGACGAGGACGCCTTGGCCTATGCCGGACGACCCTTGCAACTGATAGCGGACGGCCGGGACTTCTGTCCCGAAGCGGGCCGCTATCTCTTGACCGACCACGCCGGTCCCGGGGCGCTCGCCGATGACCGCAACTGGCGGCTCCAGGCAGCGATCGCGGAGGACTGGATGCATCTCTACCAACGCGAGGAGGAGAGCTGTCCCCTGGGCGGTCAAGGAGTGCCTGGCGCCCAGTAGCGCTTAGAGGGCATAAGCCCGGGCGCTCGATCTTGGTCTAGTACCGCGCCAAGTCATCGAAGCAGGCCGGCTCCACGACGAAGGCATTGAAGGTCTGGCCGTGATAGGCGCCGCCGTCGGTCGCCAGGCTGAGCTGCGGCGGCAGATCCCGCTGCGCGCAGTAGAGCGAGGGTCGCGGCGAAACAAGGAGTGCCCTTTGCGTCGGCTCCTCCGGCCGGAAGGGGAAGGTGAGTTCGTAGTAGTTCCTCGGCCGACCGTGATGGGCGATTACCCGCATCGGCATGTTCTCCGCACGCCCCGTGTAGAAGAGATCGGCGATGATCTCGCGGCTGTCGGCGACAATCATCGCGACCTCGGCGGTCCGCGCCGCCTCCAGGATGTCGCGGCTCATCTGTTCGCGGCCGAGCAGCCGCTTCATCACCGGGACCTCGCCGTTGATGCTGATCTCGTAGGCGAGGCTCGTGAGGACGGGCAGACCCAGCGACGCGGCCATGCCGAAGGCGACTGACAGCTTCAGCAGAAGCTCTTTCTTCAAGATCAGCAGTCTCGACACCACCAGGACGGTCGCGGCGAAGAAGGCGGCGGCGGCCCAATTGGCGAAGGCATGAGACAGCAGGGCCTGCAGGCAGACGATCAAGAAGATCGGGGCCGAGAAGAGAAGCAGGATCCTGGCGTGTTTCTCGCCCGGCCGGAACAGGCAGTAGATCAGGCCGCCGAACAGGATCGGGCCGAACACGCCGAACTGGCTGAAAAAGAACTCTGCGAGCTTGAGGAAATGCAGTCTGAGGGGCCGCGAATCTTCCCGCAGCCAGCTGGCGTTGTCCATCGTGTGCTGTAGGGTGGTCAGGTCGTTCAGACTGTTCCAGACGATGTTCGGCAGGGTGGCGGCGAGAAAGGCGAGGAAGAAGGCTGCCGCGTGGCGCCAGGACGGGCGCGCGGCCGGCAGCAGCACCGCTGCAACCAGGGCGCACACCAGGAAGTAGACGCCGGCATACTTGGCGAGGAAGGCCAGGCCCGCGGCAAGCCCCGCGATTACCGCCCATCCCACCCTCTTCTCGTCCAGGAGACGGATGTAGAACAGCAGGGCCAGCGCGAAGAAGGGGGCCATGACCGTGTCGGTGGAGATCACCGCGCTGCCGAGGGCAACCGCCGGCAGGCTGATGTAGGACAGCATCGCCCAGAAGGCGGCCTTCGCGCCGTAAAGGCGGTCCGCGAGAACGCCGAGGATGAGCGCGGTGGCCAGGTGGAGCATCGGCGCGGGAAAGCGCACCCAGAAAATGGCGTCGCTGTGCGCCAGCTCGGTGACGAGCCGGATGACCCAAGCGACCAGCGGCGGCTTGGAGTAGTAGCCGAAGTCGAACTCTTGGCCCCACAGCCAGTACTGCGCTTCGTCGACGAACAGATCGGTCCGATCGAGCCACAGAAAGACCAGTCGGAAGAGTGTCAGCAGAAGCGCGAGCGTTGCCCCGATCAGGAACCAGTTCTTATCGGAAGTGAACGGTGCACGAGCCTGCATAGACTGCGTCGGCGACCCTAAGGGGCGGATGAGAAGGAGGGGGCTCCCAAAGGGGCGACCCTGATAGACCGTAATTTTGGCGTGTCGGGTGTCAGGAGGCAAGCCGCAAGTGAAAGGCGCATGACGCTGGTGGTGCTTGCAGAAGTACGTGTCCCGGTTCTTCTTCCCCGCCGCGGCGGTGTCCTCGTGGGCACCTACCGTGGTGGCGCGGCAACCCCACTCCTGGGCCGATAAAGCTGCGCCGCATTCTCGAAGAGCGCGGCCGTGACGGCATCGGCGGGGAGCGCGCTGCGAAGAAGGTCGATGTCGGCGGCGCGAAAGGGGCGAGGTGCGCGGGTGGAGGGCAGGTCGCTGCCGAACAGCAGCGCGCCCGGATCCGCCTCGGCGATCCGGCCTATCGCCTCCTCGGGCGGAGAGTCGAGGCGCGCGAAGCCGCTGGCCTTCACTTTGGCCCCGCCTTCCACCAGGCGCAGCAGTGCCGGCAAGCCCTCGCGGCTGAGGCCCAGGTGGTCGATCACGATCTGCGGCAGCGCCGCGAGACGCTGTTCGATCTCCGGGATCTCTCGCGAGTCGATGTAGAACTCGCTATGCCAGCCGGCCAGGTCGTGGACGCGCCGGGCCAAGCGCTCCAGATCGGCGAGACCGGCGGAGCCGCCGCGCTTGAGGTTGAAGCGCACCGCGCGCACGCCGGCCTGCGCCAGATCGAGGACCGTCCGATCGTTGACGTCCGGTGCTAGCTGGGTAACGCCGACGTAGCTCGGGCCGAGCCGTCTCAAGGCATCCAGGAGATAGCTTTGATCGAAGGCTTGAAAGGAGCCGGACACCACGGCCCCGCCGCCGATGTCCAAGGCCTTGGCCTTCGCGAGGTAGCTCTCCACCGTGAAGGGCGGCGGCAGATAGCCTTGGTTCTCGACCAGCGGAAAACGCGGGTCGATGATGTGCAGATGGGAGTCGAAAAGCACGGCAGCCATGCCCTAATCAATAACCCGCGCTTGAAGACTGGACAAAGGTCAAGTCAGGCGCCATAACCTCTTGCTTCGTGTGCTGGGGACAGGTGATGACCTGGACGGCGCATGTCCTCACCCTCTTTCCGGAGGTCTTTCCCGGCCCCTTGGGCGCGAGCCTGGCGGGGTCCGGATTGACGAAGGGCCTTTGGACCTTGCGGGTGACGGACATCAGGGACTATGCGACGGACCGCCACCGTTCGGTCGACGACACGCCTTATGGCGGCGGCGCAGGAATGGTGTTGCGGCCCGATGTCGTGGATGCGGGCCTGGAGGCGGCCAGGAGGGAGGCGGCAGGTGCAGCCGCGCTCTACCTGACGCCGCGGGGCCGGCCCCTGAGCCAGGATCTGGCGCGCGAGCTGGCGGCCGGTGAAGGAGTGCTGCTTCTTTGCGGTCGCTATGAGGGTGTGGATGAGCGGGTGCTGGAGAAGCATGCGCTGGCCGAAGTCTCGATCGGCGACTATGTGCTGTCTGGCGGAGAGCTAGCGGCCATGGTCCTGATCGACGCTGTCGTTCGCCTTTTGCCCGGGATCATGGGCAATGCGGCGAGCCCGGAGGAGGAGTCCTTCGGCAGCGGCTTCGGTGGGCTGCTTCTCGAGCATCCGCACTACACACGGCCGGCGGTCTGGCAAGGCCGTTCGGTACCGGAGGCTCTGCAGAGCGGGCATCACGCCGAAATCAGGGCGTGGCGCCGGCGGCAGGCGGAAGAGATGACACGGACGCGGCGGCCGGACCTGTGGCAGGCCTATCGGCGGCGGCGAGAGGAAACTGGAGGGCGAGAAGGATGAACCTGATTGCTGAGCTCGAAGCCGAGCAGATTAAGACCCTGGCCGATCAGCGCGGCGTGCCGGAGTTCGGACCCGGCGACACCATCAGGGTGACGGTGAAGGTGGTCGAGGGCGAGCGCGAGCGCCTGCAGGCCTTCGAGGGCGTCTGCATCGGCCGGCGCAATCGCGGCCTCAACTCCTCCTTCACCCTGCGCAAGATCTCCTACGGCGAGGGCGTGGAGCGCGTCTTCCCGCTCTATTCGCCGCGGATCGCCGCCATCGACGTGGTGCGCCGCGGCGACGTGCGCCGGGCCAAGCTCTATTACCTGCGCGGACGCACCGGCAAGGCCGCCCGCATCGCCGAGAAGATCGAGAGCAAGGACAAGATCGAGGCGCGCCGACAGGCCCGCCTGGCCGCCAGGCAGGGACAGGGCGGCAAGGCTTGAGGCTGGCCCCTGGATTTCCCTAATAGGGAAGGACAGCGCGCACTAAGGAGTGAAAGGCAAAGGCCCCATGACCGCAGACAAGCCCAAGACGCTCTTCGACAAGATTTGGGAGAGCCATCTGGTCAAGACCTCGGACGACGGGACCTGCCTCATCTACATCGACCGCCACCTGGTGCACGAGGTGACCAGCCCACAGGCCTTTGAAGGCCTGCGCATGCACGGGCGCAAGGTGCGGCGCACCGACCTCACCTTGGCGGTCGCCGACCACAACGTGCCGACGACCAACCGCGCGGCCGGCATCGAGGACCCCGAGAGCAAGCTGCAGGTCGACACCCTGCGGCAGAACTGCGCCGAGTTCGGCGTGCCCTTCTACGACATGGATGACGTGCGCCAAGGCATCGTGCACATCGTCGGGCCGGAGCAGGGCTTCACCTTGCCGGGCACCACCATCGTCTGCGGCGACAGCCACACCGCGACTCACGGTGCTTTCGGCGCGTTGGCCTTCGGCATCGGCACCTCGGAGGTGGAGCATGTGCTGGCCACCCAGACCCTGCTGCAGCGCCACGCCAAGAACCTGCGCATCACGGTCGACGGTGCCTTGCCGCTTGGCGTCACCGCCAAGGACATGATCCTCGCCATCATTGGCGCCATCGGCACCGCCGGCGGCACCCATCACGTGATCGAGTATGCCGGCGAGGCAGTTCGCGCGCTTTCCATGGAAGGCCGCATGACGGTCTGCAACATGTCGATCGAAGCCGGCGCGCGCGCCGGCCTGATCGCCCCCGACGAGGAGACCTTCGCCTATCTGAAGGGCCGTCCCATGGCGCCCAAGGGGGCTGCTTGGGAGCAGGCCGAGGCGCACTGGCGCCGCCTGCCGTCCGATCCGGGCGCGCACTACGAGAAAGAGGTCGTCCTGCCGGCCGGCGATATCGCCCCGCAGGTGACCTGGGGCACCAGCCCCGAGGACGTGCTGCCGGTGACCGGCCAGGTGCCGGATCCCGAGAGCGCCGACAGCGAGGCCAAGCGCCACTCGATGGAGCAGGCGCTGGACTACATGGGCCTCGAGGTGGGCACGCCGCTGACCAACATCGCCGTGGACAAGGTTTTCATCGGCTCCTGTACCAATGGCCGCATCGAGGATATCCGCGCGGTGGCCTCCGTCGCCGAAGGCCGGCGCGTGGCCGAGGGCGTGCATGCCATGGTGGTGCCGGGCTCCGGCCTGGTGAAGGAGCAGGCCGAGGCCGAGGGCCTGGACCGTGTTCTGGTCGAGGCCGGCTTCGACTGGCGCGAGCCCGGCTGTTCCATGTGCCTGGCGATGAATGCCGACAAGCTGAAGCCGGGAGAGCGCTGCGCCTCCACCTCGAACCGCAACTTCCGTGGCCGTCAGGGACCTGGCGGCAGGACCCATCTGATGAGCCCGGCCATGGCCGCGGCAGCTGCCGTTACCGGCCGGATCGCCGACATTCGCGACCTCTAGGGGGGTGGCGAGCAGCGTCCAGCAGGCGCGGGTCGCCGGCCTTCTGGGGGCCGGCATCGTGGTGGCCTTCTTCCTGCCCTGGACGGCGCTCCCCAGTTCGTGGAGCGGCTTGGAACTGGTCGCCGTGGCGGTCTCCTGGCGGCAAGAGCAGGCCGAAGCGATCTTGCTGCTGCTCTTCGGCGCCATCCCGGTCGCCGGACTGCTGACGGTCGCGGCCGCATTGCTGCGGCACGGGGTGCAGTTCTTGAGCGGGCTCTGCGGTGCCCTGTCGGTCGCCGCGAGCGCCTTGTTGATGGTGGCCTTGATGCAGGATAAGTCTGTTGAGGCCATCGGGATCGGTGCCTACATCACCGGAGGACTGGGCTTGGCCCTTCTCTCGGTGGGACTGAACTTGGTCCGCTGGCCGTAATCGGAGGAAGAGATGCAGAAGTTTACCTCTGTCACTGGCATCGCCGCGCCGCTGTCGATCGCCAACATCGACACCGACATGATCATTCCGGCGCGCTTCCTGAAGACCATCAAGCGCAGCGGCCTGGGCGAGGGGCTCTTCGCGAACCTGCGCTACAACACCGACGGTTCGCCGAACGACTTCGTTTTGAATCGCGAACCCTACGACAAGGCGGAGATCCTGGTCACCGGCGAGAACTTCGGCTGCGGCTCGTCGCGCGAGCATGCGCCCTGGGCGCTCTTGGACGCCGGGATCCGGGTCGTCATCGCCAGCGAGATCGCCGACATCTTCTTCAACAACTGCATGAAGAACGGGATCCTGCCGATCATCCTGCCGGAAGAGGACGTCGCCAAGCTGATGGACGACGCCGAACGCGGCGCCAACGCGCGCATCACCGTCGATCTGGAGAGCCAGACCATCACCGGGCCGGACGGCGGCTCAGTCAGCTTCGAGATCTCCCCCTTCCGTAAGCACTGCCTCTTGAACGGGCTGGACGACATCGGCCTGACCTTGAAAGAAGAGGAGACTATCGGCCACTACGAGGCCAAGCGCCAACTGAGCGAGCCTTGGCTCTAAAGAGCCGTCTTGAAACGCGCCGAGAGGCGCGTTTGATTGGCGGTTCCGGCTGGTGAAGCGCGTTTCGAGACGGCCTCCAACGGGCGTCACGCTTTCCAGGTTGTTGCCGGGCCGCACAGAAGGCATTGTTGCGGCCGATCCGCGCCAAGCGCCGAACTAGGGGAACTTCGTCCAATGCGTGCCAGCCTAGCCCTGCTGCCCTTCGATGATCAGCAGCTGTCCGTTCTGCACTATGCCGGCGACATCGCGCCGAAGCTGAACCTCAAGGTCTCCGGCATCCTGGTGCCGCCCTCGCAGGAGATACCGGCCTATCTCTTCGACCATGCCGGTCTCGGCGTGCCGCACATCCCGGCCCGCGACGAGACCGCCGACGAGACCCTGCGCGACGCCATCCTCGCCGAGTGGGGCAAGGTCCGCGCCGCGGTGCCGGGTTTCACCGACTGCGAGGTGCTGGACAGCGTCAACGAAGAGAAGGCGAACGCGATCGGGCGTTGCAGCGACGTGGTGCTGGCGCTCAGGCCCGGTACCTTGGCCTCGCCGGGCTACGATCTGCTGGTGCGCGCCGCGATCATGGAAGGCGGGGCGCCCGTCGCCGTGCTGCCGCCCGGCCAGCGCACGCAGAGCTGGAAGACGGCAATGGTGGTCTGGAACGGAACCCTGCAGTCCTCGCGGGCCCTGCGCGGCGCCGTCGGACTGCTGAAGGCCTTCGACAACGTCATCGTGCTGCGCACGCGCGATTCCGCGGGCGATCTGGCGGCCGCCTATTTGGAGACCCACGACATCAAGGCGGAGAGCAAGGACCTCGAGGCCAAGAGCACCAGCGCGCGCGAGCGCGGGCGGCGCATCGTCGATGCCGCGCGCCAGCACCAGGCCGACATGGTTGTGATGGGCGCCTACAGCGAAGGCCGCGTCGGTCGCTACCTCGGCTTCGGCGGCGCGACGGAAAAGGTCATGACCGGTGCCTCCATGCCGGTGGTGTTTGCCCGCTAGACGCAGGCTCCGCTATCCGCCCTACCGGCTGAGTTTCATCGCTTGAGACGGTAGAGGGCCCCACATGAGTTCGAGATCTTTCCGGCGTAGGGTCGGCGGGACCGTGCAAGGGCTGCTCGGCGCTTGCCTGCTTTGCCTCGTCGCTCTCGGGGCGGGCGCGCAGGAGGCCAGGGAGCCATCGCTCCTGCGTGCCAGCGATGCCGACATGGAAAGTCTGGGGTGGGACCCGGCCGGGCTGGAGCGAGTCTTTGTCTTCGCCGCCTCGCTCGGCAGCGACAGCTTGCTGATCGTCACCGACGGCCAGTTCGTCGCCGCGATGGGCGAATTGAACCGGCGCTACAACGTCCACTCCGTCCGCAAGGCGATCTTGAGCGCGCTCGTGGGCCAGCACCTGGGCGGCGGGAGCCGGCAGGTCGACCTCGATGCCTCGCTGGCCCAGCTGGGGATCGATGACAGTCCGGACCCTCTTACGCCGCTGCAGCGGGAAGCGACGGTTCTGCATCTCCTGAAGAGTACCTCGGGGATCAACCATCCGGCCGCCGCCGAGGGGGGCCTGACGGCCGAAAAGAACCGCCGCTTGGGGACGCGCGAGAACCAGCCGGGCAGCATCTGGGCCTACAACAACTGGGACTACAATGCGCTGACCACGATCTTCGAGACCCGAACCGGGCTGAGCGTGGCCGAGGCCTTCGAGCGCGGATTGGCCGGGCCGCTGGGCATGGAGGACTTTTCGGCCGACGACGTCTCCTACCGCGCCGCGCCCGAGCGCTCCCGTCATCGCGCGGCGATGTTCCGCCTCTCCAGCCGCGATCTCGCCCGCTTGGGCCAGCTCTACCTTGACGGCGGCCTATGGGATAGCGAGCGCTTGCTTCCGGCAAGCTGGATCGAGCGGATCACCACCGACGCCAGCGAGACCGGCGAGGGCGGGCTGCGCGGCGCGCACGGATACCTCTGGTGGATCCCAGCAGAGGAATCCGGCCTGCCGCCCGGCACCTTCTGGGCCTGGGGGCTCGGTCAGCAAGCGCTCTTCGTGATCCCCGCTTGGCGCAGCGTCATCGTGCATCAGGCCGATACCACGGCCTTCGTGGAACGCTGGCTCGCCTTGCAGACCCGAGACGGCCTGGCGGCGGAAGCGGCATTGGAAAGGCTGGTCCTGGGCTGCATCCTGGCGGGCGACGCGACCGATGCCTTCTGCCGCGAGGACCGCTTCATTCTCCCGCGGGAGTTCGACGAACTGCTGTCGTTGATCGTGGCGGCGCGCCTGCGCTAGGGCCGCGACCGGAGATTTGGGCTCCCCCGGGGGGCGGGATCTGTCGTATGGAGAGGATCACGCGGCCGCTCGGAGCGGTCTTCGACAGCCTGCCGGACCCATCGATCGCGCAGCGCTGCTAACTCTGGAGGGGGGCCCGACGCATGCTGGATGCGATCGTTATTGGCGCCGGCATGGCCGGCTTGGCGGCCACGCGCCGTCTCGTGGAGGCCGGCTGTCAGGTGCAGTGCCTGGAGGCGCGAAGCCGGATCGGCGGTCGGGCCCAGAGCCTCACCTTGGCCAACGGCGCGCGCGTCGACGGTGGTTGCCACTGGCTGCACTCCGCCAACGTCAATCCCCTGGTCGAGGTGGCCGAACGCCTCGGCTTCTCGGTGGAGCACTATTCGGGCAACTGGGCCGATCCTTGGAGCCGCACCTTCCTGGGCGCCGAGCAGTTCGAGGATATGGAGAGCTATCGCGCCCAGATGCTGGACGCGCCGCGCGAGCTGCTGTCCGCCGGCAAGGACCGGCCGCTCTCGGAAGTGGTGCCGCGGGGGCATCCTTGGAACGGCTATTGGTCGGCCATCATCACCTATGTCTGGGGCGCCTCGCCCTCCGAGATCTCGGCCTTGAGCCACGCCATGGACGAAGACAGTGGCATCAATGCGCGGCTCAAGCTGGGCTACGGTACCCTGGTTGCCCGCTACGGCGACGGCCTACCGGTGATGCTGGATGCGCCGGTAACCCGCATCGCGCTGACGGGCGAGGGCGTTTCGGTCGAGAGCGCGCGCGGCAGGCTCGAGGCCAAGGCCGTGGTGATCACCGTACCGACCAGCCTGCTTGCCGCCGGGGCCATCGTCTTCGACCCGGGTCTGCCGGAGAGCAAGCGCTGGGCGCTGGAGGGACTGCCGCTCGGCTCCGACAACAAGGTGCACTTCGCGATCACCGGCAAGACGCCTTGGCCGGAAGAAGAGTTCTTCGCGCACTTCTACTACGACCGGGAGAACACCGGGCAGTACCACTTCCACCCCTTCGGTCAGCAGCTGGTCGAGACCTACCTCGGCGGTCCGCAATCGGCCGAGCTGGTGCGCGCGGGCCCGCAGGCCATGGCGGCCTTCGCCCTGGACGAGATCGCATCGCACTACGGCAGCGCCGCGCGCCGCTGCCTGAGCTTCTTGAACGCGACCGATTGGGACCTCGATCCCTGGAGCCTCGGCGCCTACTCCTATGCGCGTCCGGGCTATGCGGAAGCCAGACAGCGCCTGGCCGAGCCCTTGGAGGATCGCCTCTTCTTCGCCGGTGAAGCCAGCAGTCCCGGCCATCCCGCCAGCTGCCACGGCGCCTACATGTCCGGTCTGCGCGCCGCCGAGGAGGTTCTGAGCTCCGGCCGGAACTGACCGAAGGGGTCAAGCGCGCCAGATGACGGGGAAGTGCGCCTCGTCCAAGGGGGCGCCGTCGGCGAGGCCGATGTCGGCTTGCGGAGGCGAGGTCTCGCCGGGCCTGACGGCATAGCGCGCGTCCGCCCCCAGCACGCGCACCGAGAAGCCGCGCCGGCGTCGCGGCGAGTGGTTGGGCGCGGCACCGTGCAAGGTGCGATAGGAGAAGGCCACCGCGTCGCCCGGCGCCAGGGCCCAGCCCAGGATCTCGTAGGCGGCGCGATCGGCCTCGATGTCCGGCACGCTCTCGTAGCCGGCCGCGGCATAGTCGTAGTCGCGCTCGGTCAGGAACCTACGAGGGTAGAAGAGCTTGCTCCACAGGTGCGAGCCGGCGACGAACTCCACCGCCGTCTCGCGGTCGACCTCGTCCAGCGCGATCCAGAGGCTGAGCGTTTGCTCGCCCTGGACGTTGTAGTAGGGCAGGTCGTGATGCCAGGGCGTACGCTTTGCCGTGCCCGGCTCCTTGATCAGCACATGCTCGTGGAACATGCGCACCAGCGGCGAGCCCATCAGCGCGGCGGCGATCGGCGCCATCGGCGACGTGCGGATGAAGTCCTCGTATTGGGGAATGCGTTGCCAGTTGCAGTAGTCGCCGAAGAAGCGCCCGGCGCCGCCCGCGGCGTCCTCCACATGAGGGCCGGGTTCGGCCTCGTTCATCGCAACGCCCGCTCTCAAGCTGTCGACCCAGTCGGCGAAGCAGCCGCGCAGGCAGACCGCGCCGTCCCGCCGAAAGGAGCGGATCTCGTCTGGCGTCGGGGATGCCACGGTTCGGCGGGTCATGGTCTTGTCTCCAGGGTGGCCCGCTCTTCGGGAGGAGGCCTCGATTCTCGGTCTTGCGTCGTGATCGCGGAGGGCGATCGAGACAGCGACCTTGGGGCGGCGTCAAGAGCGATGTCGAGAGGGCGGCTGTTCCGGATCGTTACACCCACGTGTGTCACGGACACGTGATCTTACCGCACGCCAAGCTCACCAGGCTGTCACATGCCGTGACCGGACCACCGCGCTATATGTGGCTTTAGTTAGACAGACCGGTCTGACTATCTGCTTTCTACAGGAGGGTTTCCAGAGATGATTCGGATCTTCAAGGCGATGACTCTCGCCTTTGGATTGGCGGTCTTCGCGCTCGTGCCGCTTGCCGCGCAGGCCGGCGAGACCGTGCACAAGACCGGCACATTCACCGGCGCCAGCGACCATGTCACCACCGGCACGGTCTCCATCGTGACGACGGACGAGGGCACCTTCGTCGTGCTGGGCGAGGACTTCAGCTTGGACGGCGCGCCCGATCCGCATGTGTCGCTGGGCAACAACGGCACCTGGGACGCCGAGACCGAGGCCGGTATGCTGGAGAACCTGACCGGCGCGCAGAGCTACAAGCTGCCCGACGGCATCTCGCCGGACGACTACAGCGAGGTCTATATCTGGTGCGTCAAGTACAGCGTGCCCTTGGGCGTGGCGCAGCTGAACTAAACTCTCTTGGCGGCGCGCCGGCGGTTGGAGGGGCCGCCGGCCGCTGCCGAGTGACGATCGAGAGAGGCGGATGGGTGAAACGGCGGCTTGGACCTCGGTCATTCTGGCGCCGGCCTGGTTCGGGCTCGTCGTCGCCTTTTGGCTGCGACGCCCGCCGCCTTCGCGGCCCGGCCTTAAGGGCGTCTTCCGACGACTGCCCTGGAGCCTCGGCCTCGCCGCAGCCTCCGCCGTCACGATCTGCCTGATCGCCCCGGACGCCGTGCTGGCCGACCGCGACGACGACAGCCTCTTCACCCTTAAGCCCTGGGCGCAAGCGCTGGTCGCCGCCCTGGCCTTTGGGCTCGCGGCCTTGGGTGCGCTCCTGGCCTTCGAGGCAGCCCTTCTCTTCGGCCGCAAGGGCCGTTCGCTTCGCGGCAGGCTTCGCGCCCTCGCGGCGAACCTGATCGCGCTGCCTTTGGCCTTCGCGGTCGCCTACAACCTCTCGCCGCAGGTCTTCTACGGCCTCTATCGCGCGATCATCCCGGGCTTGCCCGATCAATGGGTGGCCCGGCCGCTCTTCGATCTCGAGCCCTTGGCGCGGGCGGCCGCGCTCTTCCCCGACAGCAGTCTTTCCGATCTCGCCACCGGCGTGACGTTCTGGAGCTACCTGCTGCTTACCCTCCTGCTGCATGCCTGCCGACCGTAACAAGGCCCGTGACAGGCGGGCGCGGATCGGCTTACTTGCCGGCGACTTGAGCACCAGGACTGGAGGGAGCGCGTTCGATGGCCGCCAACAAGAAGCTGATGGTCTTGCCCGGCGACGGCATTGGCCCCGAGGTGATGGACGAGGTGAAGCGCGTGATCGACTGGCTGGACGGCCAGCGCCGCGTCACCTTCGACCTGGACGAGGGGCTTGTCGGCGGCGCCGCCATCGATGCCGAAGGCGGTCCGCTGTCGGACGCCACCATGGCCCGCGCGCAGGCGGCCGACGCGACCCTGCTGGGCGCGGTCGGCGGACCGAAGTGGGACGAACTTCCCTTCGAGCAGAAGCCGGAGCGCGGCCTCTTGCGCTTGCGCAAGGAGATGGAGCTCTTCGCCAATCTCAGGCCGGCGATCTGCTTCGACGCCCTGGTCTCCGCCTCAACCTTGAAGCCGGAGGTGGTCTCCGGCCTCGACATCCTGATCGTGCGCGAGCTCACCGGCGGCGTCTACTTTGGCGAGCCGCGCGGCATCGAGGAATTGCCGGACGGTCAGCGCCGCGGCGTCAACACCCAGGTCTACACCACCGAGGAGATCCGCCGGGTCGCCGCGGTGGCCTTCGATCTGGCCCGCAAGCGCGCGGGCCGCGTCTGCTCCACCGAAAAGGCCAACGTGATGGAGTCGGGCGTGCTCTGGCGCCAGGAGGTCTCCAAGCTGCACGGCGAGGGCTTCGAGGACGTCGACCTCACCCACATGTACGCCGACAACTGCGCCATGCAGCTGGTCCGCAATCCCAAGCAGTTCGACGTCATCGTCACCGATAACCTCTTCGGCGACATGCTCTCCGACGAGGCCGCGATGCTGACCGGTTCCCTGGGCATGCTGCCCTCGGCCTCGCTCGGCGCGCCCGATTCCAGCGGCCGGCGCAAGGCCCTCTACGAGCCGGTGCACGGGTCTGCCCCCGACATCGCCGGCCAGGGCAAGGCCAATCCCGTGGCCATGCTGATGAGCTTCGCCATGTGCCTGCGCTACTCCTTCGATCTCGACGAGGACGCCGACCTCGTCGAGCGCGCGGTCACCCAGGTCCTCGACCAGGGCCTGCGCACCGGCGACATCGCGGCCGCCGGCGACAAGGTCATCACCACCAAGGAGATGGGCGAGGCGGTCCGCGCCGCGATGGCCGGGCTGGCAGGGTAGCCATCGGCGCGGCTGGTCGTTCGCCGGCCGTGCCATCTCGCGCTGTCACTGCGAGGCGCGTCAGCGACGCGGCAGTCCGGTGGTGGACTTCCGGACAAGACAGGCTGGATCGCGTCGCTCCGCTCGCGATGACGGCGGGCGGGGCGGTTGCGCGTCCTCAGCCGGCAGGGGCGTAGTCAAGACCACCGTCGTCCTCCGGCTTGACCGGAGGATCAGCCGCTACTAGCGCGAGAGGTGGGTAGAGGTGCTCCGGTCAAGCCGGAGGACGACGATTGTGGGATGATGGTAGAACGACCCAGAGCAGGATGACGTCGTATCAAAGCGGTTCTTCGTCTGGGTCCTGCTCTACGCCAGCTCCTTCTTGGTCGGCACGCAGAACATGAAGCGCTTGGTCGGTCGGCCGCGCTGGCCCGCCCGGTCGAGCTGATTGACCACCAGGACGTTGGCCGGCAGTGCGACGCCGCGCTCTTCGACGAACCTGTAGCAGGCCAGATGCGTGGCGTTGAGGCCGCCCGCGGGCTTCTTCTCCTGCTTGTTGAAGGTCTTGGCGGTCGGCGCGCAGAGGAAGTCGGGTTTCAGGATCGGGCCCTCGAATGGACCGAACTGATCGGTGAGCGGGATGTTGAGGCGGCCGTGCTGGAGGTCCGCGTCGCGGACCATGAGGTCGGCGCAGGTGAAGTGATTGAGCGCCGCCTCGACCTTGCGGATTTCCTCGTCCGGATCGAACTTGGGGTCCTTGCCGTCGACGAGGGCCAGCTTGGAGGAGGGCACGCAGAGCAGCTTGCGCTTGGCGACCCTGGCCTTCAGTCCCTGCTTCTCGAACTGGTTGGTCAGGCTGACGGCCCGGTTGATGTTCGGATCGGGCTTCACCGTGATGAAGTCGTAGCAGGCAAGATGCGGTCCCTTGAAGTCCTTGGGCTTGGTCTCCTTGCCCTCGTGCTCCTTGCTGGCCGGCGCGCAGAGGTAGCGGATGCGCGAGACCTCCACGGTGGTCTTGCCGAACTGATCCTGCAGCTGCGGCTGCTTCAAGGGCACGAGATCGCTGGTCAGCGCCTCGAAGTCGGAGCAGACGTAGTGCTCCGGCTCCGGCGGTTTCGGCGGCTTTGGCCTCTCCGGCGCACAGGCACCAAGTCCGAGGATACCGAGGGCTGCGAGGCTGGTCAGGGACAGGGCCAGTTTCATCTTAGCCTCCTTGGTCTGCCGGCCGGCACACGCTGTTGGCACAGACGTACTCTGCCATTAAGGACCTGATGCGCCGTTCGCTTAGGCCGGTCGTTCTTTCTTCGAGAAGAAGTTTAGACTAACTGGCGATCTGTGAAAACCCGCGGCAAATAGATCCTTCACTCAGAGGGGTGGGATATTTCACAAATGCTCTTTTAGTATTTGTTGATACAGTCGGACTGGGGGATGGGTGTATCAAGTGCGACCCTCACCCGAACGCGTGACAGGGGTCGCTACGCAGTCGTCTCGTGATCTTCCAAGAGACAGCGTGGGCGCGTCGCAGCTGCGCGCACCCCTTTCCCGGCCCGTCACGCAACGAGCCGGGCGGGGACCACGGCGTTGGCTCGCCCGGCGTCTTAGCGCGGTGCGATCACCATGATCATCTGGCGGCCTTCCAGCTTGGGGAAGGCCTCGACCTTGGCCAGTTCCTCGGTGTCCGCGCGGACCCGGTCCAGGACCTTCATGCCAAGCTCTTGGTGGGCCATCTCGCGGCCGCGGAAGCGCAAGGTGACCTTGACCTTGTCGCCCTCCTCCAGGAAGTGTTTCACCTGGCGCATCTTCACGTCGTAGTCGTGCGTGTCGATGCCGGGGCGCATCTTGATCTCCTTGACCTCGATGACCTTTTGCTTCTTGCGCGCTTCGTTGGCGCGTTTTTGGGCCTCGTACTTGAATTTGCCGTAGTCCAGGATCTTGGCCACCGGCGGGTCGGCATTGGGGGATATCTCCACCAAGTCCAGGCCGGCCAGGTAGGCCATGTGCAAGGCCTCCGGCGTCGGTACGACGCCTTGGTTTTCTCCCTGTTCGTCAATCAGCCGCACCCGCGGCACGCGGATGTCGCCGTTTGCCCGGGGCCCATCTTTGGACGGGGCCGCGTCCGGTTGAAACCGTGCTATGTCTCGCTCTCCTTCTGTTGCAAGGACATCTTCGCTTCCTCAAAACGAAAAGCAGCGCCCGCCGCTCTCTAGGCGGGTGGACGCGCTTCTTCGACCAGTTTAGTGAGCGCATCGTCCAGCGCAAGTACCTCTTGCGCCTTGCTGCCCAGACGGCGCAGCGCCACCTGGCCCGTCTCAGCCTCCTTGCGGCCGACGACGGCGATCACCGGCACCTTGGCGAGCGACAGGTCGCGGATCTTGGCGTTGATCTTCTCGCTGCGCAGATCGGCGTCCACGCGCAGGCCCGCCGCGGCGAAGCGCTCGCTCACCTGGCGCGCATAGTCGTCGGCGTCGTTGGTGATGGTCGCCACGCTCACCTGCCGGGGCGCCAGCCACAGCGGGAAGCGCCCGGCATAGTTCTCGATCAGGATGGCGATGAAGCGCTCGAAGGAGCCCAAAATCGCCCGATGCAGCATGACCGGATGATGCTTCTGGCCGTCCTCGCCGGTGTAGGTCGCGCCCAGCCGCTCCGGTATGATGAAGTCGACCTGGAAGGTGCCGCACTGCCAGTCGCGGCCGATGGCGTCCTTCAAGACGAACTCCAGCTTCGGACCATAGAAGGCGCCTTCGCTGGGGTTCAGGCTGAAGTCCAGGCCGGCGGCGATCGTCGCCTCCTTCAGCGCGGCCTCGGCCCGGTCCCAGGTGGCGTCGCTGCCGGCGCGCTTCTCCGGCCGGTCGGCCAGCTTCACCACCACCTCCTCGAAGCCGAGGTCCTTGTAGACCGACAGCAGAAGATCGCAGAAGGTCTTCGTCTCATCGACGATCTGGTCCTCGGTGCAGAAGATGTGGGCGTCGTCCTGGGTGAAGGCGCGCACCCGCATCAGCCCGTGCAGCGCGCCCGAGGGTTCGTTCCTGTGGCAGGAGCCGAACTCGGAGAAGCGCAGCGGCAGGTCGCGGTAGGACTTTATGCCCTGTCGGAAGACCAGCACGTGGCCGGGGCAGTTCATCGGCTTGACCGCGAGCGTGCGGTTCTCCGATTCCGCGATGAACATATGCTCCTGGAACTTGTCCCAGTGGCCCGAGGCCTCCCAGAGGGAGCGGTCGTAGAGCTGCGGGGTCTTGATTTCCTGATAGCCGGCGGCATCCAGGCGGCGGCGCATATAGCGCTCGATCGCCTGCCAAAGCTGCCAGCCCTGGGGATGCCAGAAGGTGGAGCCCACGGCCTCGTCCTGCTGGTGGAAGAGGTTGAGCTCGCGGCCCAGGCGGCGGTGGTCGCGCTTGGCCGCCTCCTCCAGCTGGGTGAGATAGGCTTTCAGCTGCTTTTCCGTCTCCCAGGCCGTGCCGTAGACGCGCTGCAGCTGCTGGTTCTGGGAATCGCCGCGCCAATAGGCGCCGGAGACCCGCAAGAGCTTGAAGGCATGGCCCAGCCGTCCCGTCGAGGGCAGATGCGGACCGAGGCAGAGATCCAGCCAGTCTCCCTGACGGTAGATGGAGATGACCGCGTCCTCGGGTAGGCTCTCGATGTGCTCGGCTTTGTAGCGCTCGCCGATCTCGCGGAAGTGGCGCACCGCCTCGTCGCGCGGCCAGACCTCCCGCGTCAGGGCCTCGTCGCGATCGACGATCTCGTGCATGCGCGCCTCGATCGCCTCCAGGTCGTCCGGCGTGAAAGGCTCGCCGCGGGCGAAGTCGTAGTAGAAGCCGTCTTCCGTCGCCGGGCCGAAGGTGACCTGCGTGTCGGGATAGAGCTCCTGCACCGCCTCTGCCAGCACGTGGGCCGCGTCGTGGCGCAGCAAGGCCAGGGCATCGGCATGGCCGCGCGTGACCACCTCCAGCGCGGCGTCTTCCTCGATCACGTGGGAGAGGTCGCGCAGAACCCCGTCGATCTTGATGGCCAGAGCGTCCTTGGCGAGCCGCGGACCGATGTCGGTAGTCACGCGGGTTCCCGCCACGGGCGCGTCGTACGTACGCTTGGCACCGTCGGGAAGCGTGATAACCGGCATGGCTCGAAAGTCTCCTCTTTCCGTGGGGAGCCGCCAGTTAGGCAGGATGGGTCGGCGAGTCAAGGCGGGCAGGAGATTCCTGCCATGCTTGTGGCGAGGCCCGCACAGGCCTTAGGCGATCCAGTCGATCGATTGTCCGTGCGGGCCGGTGAGCGCCAGGGGCCTGCCGTCCTGCATCATCAGAAAGCGGCCCTCGTTCTCCGCCAAGGTCAGGCCGGCGGCAAAGTCCGGCAGCACGCTGGGCGCCTCGTTGCTGATCCAGACCGCCGGTAGTGCGCGCACCTGGGCGACGAAGGCCATGCGCTCGGCATGGTTCGGCAGATAGGCCAGGACCGCGGAGTGATAGACGACGAGCGTCGCCTCGCTGGGCGCCTCGGCTGCCAGCCGGGGCAGATCCTCCAGCAGATTGCCTTGCCTGACGCGTGGCGGATCGAGGCGCGCCAGCGCCAGGGCAGCCCGCAGACGCGCGGCACGGGCCTCTTGCTCCGGCCAGACCAGGGTCTCGAGCCAGAGGGCCTGGTCTTCGTCCAAGAGGTCCAAGGGATTGAGGTCCAGACCGGCGCGCCAGACCACTTGCGGCAGGCGGTCAGGCAGCGGCGTCCCGCCGTCGGCGCGGCAGGGAAAGGTCGGTGCATCCGGTCCCGCCCGCAGGCGCTGGCGGCCATAGTCGTAGCCATAGCGGTCGGGCAGCAGGCAGAGCCCGGCCGAGGCGCCGACCTCCAGCAGGGCCAAGGGTTGCGGCAGGCGCGCAAGCAGGGGCAGCAGGGTGGCGCAGCGGGCCGGCTCGTTGGTCTGCGTGCTGCGTGCCAGCATGACGGCCTCGACCTCCGGCCAGTGGTCGCGCGTCAGTTGGAGGAAGGCCTCGGCGTCGCGCGGCGTCCCGTGGAGATGGCGTACGGCGGCGAAGAGCAGGTTCGGCTGCGCCTTGCCCGGCGGCAGGCGGGCCAGCCGCGACAGGAGCGCGGTCTCGGCGGCGACGGCCTCGGCGAAGCGCTCATAGAGAGGAGAGACGCCGGCCGCCTCGCGTCGGGCGAAGCGGCGATAGAGTTCCGCAAGTCTGGTCCCGTGCTGCTCGCTCATGGACCCGTCATTGGGTCCTTCACCAGCGGCGCGTCAAGGCCCAGGCGGCGACATTCGCCACGACGGCGAGCGGCACGAAGGCGGCGAAGACCCAAAAGGCCGCGGCGTGTGCCGTCTCCGGCGTCACCCCCTCGGCGAAGCCCACGAAGTTGGCGACCATGCCGGCGAGAGAGGCGCCCATCGCGAAGCCGATCTGTTGCGTGGTCGGAAAGGACGAGGAGGCCACGTCCCTTTCGGCCGCCGGCGCCAGCGCGACCAGGCGGCGCACCAGATAGCCCCACATGATGCCGAAACCGGCTCCTTGGGCGATCGCGCTCAGTATCACCAGCCAGAGGCTGCCGCTCGGCATGGCAAAGGCGAAACCGAGCGTGCCGAGCGCTATGATCGCGGTGCCACCGCGCACGAGCCACCGCTCGGCGCTTTGCGGAAAGCCGGAGAAGAGCACTGCCGCGACGCCCCACGCGACGGCTTCCAGGGCGACGACATAGCCGGCCGCCAAGGGCGACAGCCCGTAGAGGATCTCCAGCAGGATAGGCCCGTAGACGATGAAGGACATGCTCGATGCGGCGGCCGAGAAGACCATGATCAGTCCGGCGCAGGCGGGGCTGCGAAGTTTCAGTACGCTGCTCGGGAACATGCGGGACTGCGGCCTGGCTTGGTCCATGCGCAGGAAGAGCCAGAGGGCCGCGATACTGAGCAGGCAGAGCAGCGGTGAGAGGGTAGCGCTGGCGAGGGCACCGGCCAGGGAGATCGAGAGGACCGCCAAGGTCAGGATGGCGAGCCGCGCCAGGGGGACGGTGACGGGGCCGTCGTCGGTCTCGCGCTTCGCCTCCTTGATCACCGCGAGAGTGCAGAGCAGGAACAAGAGGGCTTGCACGGCGAAGGCCCAGAAGCCCAGACGCCAGAAGCCGAAGGACGAGAAGGTGCCGCCGATCAAGGGCCCGCAGAAGGCCGAGGTGCTCCAGACCACCGAGATCATCGCCATGAGCCTCGGCATGAGGGACTGCGGGAAGTTGCGGGCGAGCGCGACGTAGGTGAGCGCGATCAGCATGCCGCCGCCGATGCCCTGCAACAGGCGGCCAAGGAGAACTGTTTCCATATGCAGCGCGACGGCGCAGACGACGCAGCCCGCGCCGTAGACCAGCGCGGAGCCCAAGAGACCGACGCGCACCCCGATGCGCCGAACCAAGAGGCCGGTGGTCGCGCCGGCCAGTATCGATCCCAGTTGGTAGAGCGTGAAGGCCCAGGCGATCAGGGCCGCGCCACCGATGTCCTGGACCGCGCTGGGCAGGGTCGTCGCCGCCAGCATGCTGTTGGCCGCGTGTAGCCAGACGGCAAAGCAAAGCGCCAGGAATTGCGGGATCAGCCCGGCATGACGCAGGGTGCGCCAGCTGTCGCCGAGGGCGGCCGGCTGGTTTCTGTCGGCGTGCGTCCCGACGGCCGCGCCGTCCCGTTTCGCTTGTTGGGCGTTGCCTTGCCCCATGGCACCATCCTTCTTCGATCCGCGCCGGCCTCTCTCTCGACGCCCTCCGACACGCGGCTTCCGCCTGATCGAACACTCTGCTACAACCTCAACTTAACTTGAGGTCAATAGGAGATCTGCGATGGCCAGAGAGTTCAGCGTCGGCCAGGTCGCGGCCCGCTGCGGCATCGCCGTCTCGGCGGTGCACTTCTACGAGTCCAAGGGCATGATCCGGAGCCGGCGGACGGGCGGCAACCAGCGTCGCTACGACGCCGAGGTTCTGCGTCGGATCAGCGTCATTCGCTTCGCCCAAGGCCTGGGCATCACCTTGGCGGAGGTGGGGCGGGTGTTGGAGCGCTTGCCCGACCGGCGCGCGCCCAACCGGCGGGACTGGGAGAAGATCGCCGAGGCCTGGGCGGTGGAGCTGGACCAGCGCATCGCCCGTCTGACAAGGCTGCGCGAGAGCCTCTCGCGCTGCATCGGTTGCGGCTGCCTGTCCTTGGACCGCTGCGCCATCTACAATCCCGAAGACCGGCTTGGGGCCGCCGGGCCCGGTCCCCGCAAGCTGCTGGAGGAAGAGGCTTAGAGCCGTTCGAGGGGGGATTCATGACGCTGCTGTTGAACGATCTCGGCGACTTCACCTTGGACGCGCTGCGCCGCGTCGCCTGGGAGGGCGAGGCGGTCGCCTTCGGCGCGGCCGCCGTCCGCCGAATGGAGAGGGCGCGACGCTCCTTCCTGGCGATGATCGAGCAGGTCCCCGGTGTGCATGTCTACGGCGTCACCACCGGCTACGGCGATCGTGCCAAGACCATCCTTCCGCCCGAAGAGCAGCAACGGCTGGCGCGGATGCCGGCCTTCCTGAAGAACACGGCCGTCGGCGAGGTCCTGCCGGACCGCGCGGTGCGGGCGATGATCTTTTCCCGCTTGATCAACTTCGTCTCCGGCCATGCCGCCGTCAGCTTGGAGACGGCGCGGGCCGTGGCCGACATGCTGGACGGCCGGCCCTTGCCTCGGGTGCCGCTGGCCGGCTTGGATTCCCCGGGCGAGCTGCTGGCGCTCTATACGCTTTACAGCCACTTGATGGGCGAGAAGAGCCAGCCCCGCGATCAGAACGCCTTGCGCAACGGCAGCGGCTGCGCGCCCGGTCTTCTGGGCGACGCCGCCTTGCGCGCCCGGCGGCGGGCCAAAATCGCCGCAGCCGTCTTCGCGCTCTCCGCCGACGCGGCGCGCTTCAGCCACGATCCCTGGGACCCGGCCTTGAAGCCGCTGATCAAGGACCCTCACGAGGGTGCGGCGATCGACCTGCTGCAGGGCTTTCTCGCCGGGGGCGCAAGCGCCGAGCGTGCGCAGTGGCAGCCGCCGATCTCCTGGCGCAGCCTGACCCGGATGCTGGGTCACGTGCTGCACACCGTGAGCCTCTTGGAAGAGGCGGCGTTGACGGCGCTCTCGGCCGTCAACGACAATCCCGTCTTCTTCGACGAGACGGCGGCCCCGCCGCATGGCCGCGTTGTCTCCACCGGCGGCTTTCATGTGCCGTCGGCCTATCATGGCCTGAACTGGATGGCCCAGGCCTGGGCCGATTTGGCCGTGATCGCTGCCCGCCAGATCGAGCAGCTGCACAAGGGATCGATCACCGGCCTGCCCGATCGCCTCTGGTCGGGCGAGAGCCGCCATTCCACCTGGTTCTTGAGCCTCACGGCTTACGAGATCGCCAATCGGGCGCGCGAACAGGCCCAACCGGCCTTGATCCCGCTCTATCCCGGCAACGACGGCCAGACCGACATCGTCATGCCGCTCTTCGCGGCCTACGAGAAGGAAGGCAAGACCGCGGGAACCTTGGATCTCTGCCTAGCCATTCTGGCCGCCTCGGCGAGCCAGGCCCTGCAGGTAGCGGAGCGATCGCCCGCGCCCGGGCTGTCCGCCTTCTTGGACGAGGTGCGCGGCCACTTTCCCGTCGTACGCTCTGCGCGAGACTTGGGGGCCGATGCGGAGCAACTCGCCCACGCTTTCGGCGCGGCGATCGATGGCGAGAGGGATGCCTTCGGACTGACCCCGGCGCCCGGATAGGCGGCGACGCCCGAGCCTTCGGGGCCCGGGCGCCAGGATTTCCTTAGAGTGAGACGTCCGCGACCAAGAGCTCGATCGTCTCTTGTGCCGCTATCTCCAGCCTTTCCTTACCCGTCGCCGCCACGCCGTCGCGTGCCTTGACGGCCTCGCCGTTCACCGTGAAGGCACCGCTGGCGGCAACCAGGTAGGCGCCCCGGCCTTCCGCCAGCAGATGGGTTACCGTCTCTCCGGGCCGCAGCGTGGCGGCGAGGATGGCGGCATCCTGGTGAATTGCCAGCGCGCCCTCGTCGCCGGGCCGCCCCGATGCCAGCGGCACCAAGGCGCTGTCCCTGCTCTCCTTCGGAAAGCTTCGGGTCTCCCAGCGCGGCGTGACGCCGGTGACCGCGGGCTCGATCCAGATCTGGAAGATCTGGGTCTCCTCCTCCTCGAGATTGTGCTCCTCGTGCAGGATCCCCTTGCCGGCCGACATCACCTGCACGTCGCCCGCCAAGGTGCGCCCCTCGTTGCCCAGGTGGTCGCGGTGGGTAATGGCGCCTTTGCGGACGTAGGTGATGATCTCCATGTCGCGATGGCCGTGCCGGTCGAAGCCGGTGCCTGGGCGGATGGTGTCGTCGTTCCAGACCCGCAAGCTGCCGAGCCCCATGCGCTTGGGGTCCATGTAGCTGCCGAAGGAAAAGTGGTGATGCGCGTCCAGCCAGACGTTCTGGAAGTGGCCTAGCCGCGAGAAGGGTCGGACTTCGATCATGGCATCTGCTCCTTCTTGTCCATGAGGTTGGTGGGAGGGGCGCGCCTCAGGCGGCCTGCTTGGCCGCGACAGCGGCGACGTGCCGGCCTTGGAAGCGGGCCAGGGCCAGCTCCCGCTCGCTGGGTTGGCGATCGCCGGTGGCGCCGGCGATGGTCCCGGCGCCATAGGGCGAGCCGCCGCGCACCTCGTCGACCTGCGTCAGCTCGGGCGCCGAATAGGGCAGGCCGACGTAGATCATGCCGTGGTGCAGCAGGGTCGGGATGAAGGTCAGGATGGTCGACTCGTTGCCGCCGCCGGTCCCGGTGGAGGTGAAGACGCTGGCGACCTTGCCGATCAGCTTGCCGTTGAACCAGAGACCGCCGGTCTGATCCAGGAAGTTCCGCATCTGCGAGGCCATGTTGCCGAAGCGCGTCGGCGTGCCGAAGATGACGGCGTCGTAGTCGGCGAGCTCGGCCGGCGTCGCGATCGGGGCCGCCTGATCGGTCTTGAAGTTGGAGGCTTCGGCGACCGCGTCGGGCACCAGTTCCGGCACCCGCTTCACCGTGACCTCGACACCCTCCACCTCCGCGGCACCCGCGGCCACGGCCTGCGCCATGGTCTCGATGTGGCCGTAGGAGGAGTAGTAGAGCACCAGAAGCTTGGTCATTGTCGTCTCCCTCGCTGTCGCGGAACGCGATGTTGCTGTCTGAGCGAGAGATGGTTCGTCGTGTAATAGGGACAATCTGTCTGGAAAGGAACAGATAATCCACCAAGCGGAACAGTCTTACGCGTGGAGCTGGCGGCGAGCCTCGATCAGGAGGTCTTCGCGCGACGGCCGGAAGGATCGCTCGATCCACCAGTCCTCCAAGCCGCGCAGGAGACGCCCGACCTTGGGTCCGCGCGGCAGGCCCAGTGCCTCGAGGTCCTTGCCCGTGATCGGGAGCCTGCGCGGCTCCCAAGCCTCGGCCTCGCGCTCCAGGAGGGTCAGCGCGGCCGGGCTCAGGACCCCATCGGCGGCGGCCAGACGTCCGAGGTCGATGAGCGCCGCCGCTCCCTGGCGGTAGAGCAGGGCACGGCGCCCGCTCTCCTTCTCCAGCACGGCACCGTCCGTCGAGGCCTCCGCCATGGCGCGCAGTCTGCGGCGCTGCTGGTTCGATAGGCGCAGGGCGTCGCCGACCTGATCGGCCGCCGCGCGTTCGTCCGGCAGCAGGGCGGCCAGGCGTTGGGGGGCGTCGCTCTCCGGGGCTAGCGCCAGAAGACGGCGCAGCCGGTCCAGCCCCGATACCTGCGGCAGAACCCGCCCCAGTATCCCGCCGCGCTGCATGGCCTCCAGGACCGGCAGAGGGTCGGGTGCCGTCAAGAGCCGGAGCAGCTCGTCGCGCTTGCGCTCGCTCGAGATGATCGCGAGGCCCTCGGCCAAGCCGCAAGCCGCCGCCAGGCCGTCCGGATCCAGCGGCGTGCGCGCGTAGTGGGCGTGAAAGCGCAGGAAGCGCAGGATACGCAGGTAGTCCTCGCGGATGCGCTGCCAAGGATCGCCGACGAAGCGCACCCGCCCGGCCGCGAGGTCGGCGGCGCCACCGAAGTAGTCATGCAGCGCGCCCCCTGCGTCCAGCGAGAGGGCGTTCATGGTGAGGTCCCGCCGCGCCGCGTCTTGGCGCCAGTCGGCCGTGTAGGCGACCAGGGCGTGCCGGCCGTAGGTCTCGACGTCCTCGCGGAGCGTCGTGACCTCGAAGCCCTGGCCCGCCGCGATCGCCGTCACGGTGCCGTGCTGCAGTCCGGTCGGTCGCGACTTCAGGCCGGCTCTCGCCAAGGCCTCGATCACCGCTTCCGGCTTCAGCGGCGTGGCGATGTCGATGTCCTTGATCGGGCGCTCCGCCAGGTGATCGCGCACGCAGCCGCCGACGAAGCGTCCTTCTGATCCCGCCGCCGCGAGCGCCGCGAGCACGGCTTGCACCGGCGCGGCGGCGGCCCAGGGCGGCAGCGGGCTGGTCACCTGCGTCCCGTCAGTTCTGGGGCGCGTCGCGCTGGATCAGGCTGGGCCCGCCGATGAGGGCGTCTGGATCCCAATCGAAGACCCGCATCGAGATGAGGGAGAGCGCGACCAGCACGACTCCGGCGATGATGAGCCAGGCCCAGGGCAGGCTTTCCCAGCCCTCCATGCGGCCTTCGGACCTGACCGACTGCCGCTTGCGTTCGATCCAGGTCCACAGTCCGTAGACGATGAAGGGCGTTGCTAGCGCCAGCAGGATAAGCAGAAGGCGCCCCATGTCCGCCTAACCCTCCCTAGATGTCGACAGGACCTCGACCAGATTGTTGATCATGCCGGCCGTGGCTCCCCAAATGTAGTAGTCGTTGTAGGGATAGGCATAGAAGTATCGGATCTTGCCGGCGTAGAGGCGGCTGTCCATCTTCCGGCTCTCCGGGGCCAGGAAGAAGTCCAAGGGCACCTCGAAGGCCGACTCGACCTCCGCCTCTTGCAAGGTCAGGCGATAGGGCGGGCGGATGAGCCCGATGACCGGCGTGACCTCGAAGCCGGTGCGGGTGATGTAGGTGTCCAGCCGCCCGTGCGGCTCTATCTCGTCGGGGGCCAGGCCGACCTCTTCGCGGGTCTCTCTGAGGGCGGCGGCCTCCGGGGAGGCGTCCTCGTCATCCATGCTGCCCCCGGGGAAGGCGATCTGGCCGGAATGATGCCTCAGATGCCGGGTTCGTCTGGTCAGCAAGAGGCTGGGCTCGGGACGCAGCACGATGGGGACCAGGACGGCCGCCTGGCGCAAGCTCTTGGTCGGGTCGTAGAAGTCCGGGTTCAGCTCGTGATCGCCGCGCGGCAGCGGCTCGCCGTTGGCGACCTCGGGGGCGCTGCGCCGCCGGGGTTCCGGCAGGCTCGCCAGCCGCGCCGAAAGCTCCTGAAGGGACACGCCGTCCGCCCTCATGAAGCGCGCCCGAGCGGGAAGAAGGCGCCTTCGCTCCAGAGTCCCAGAAGGCTCTCGTCGTCCTCGGCCGGCACCGCCAGCTCGACCAGGCGATAGAACACGGCCCGGGTGATGAGGGCATCGAGGCCCGGCTTGATCTCCACGTAGGGCTTTGGCTCGCCGCTCTCGGGCTGCTCGACCACGCGCATGGGATGGTCCGCCCCCGCGGCCACGCGCTGATCCAGGTTGGTGATGAAATGCAGGACTTGGTTTCTGCCTTCGCCCTGGCTCTCGCAGTCGACGGCGACGAAGGGCGCGTCCTCCACCTCGATGCGGCCGCGCTCGACCGGCGTGACCAGCCAGTAGCTGCCGTCCGCCTCGCGCCTCAGTACCGACGCGAAGAGCTTCACCAGGGGCATGCGATTGATCGGAGAGTTCTGATAGTACCAGGTGCCATCGGCGGCGATGCGCATGTCGAGGTCGCGCTCTTTCTCGTTCGCCGGCGCCGCGCGCTGGTCTTGCGCGCCTTCCCGCCCTACACTTTTGGGTGCGGAGCCGTTCACAGGTTTGGTCATAGCGCCATCACAAAATCGCCAGCTTGTCCGATCAGCTTCGCCAAGTGAGCTTCACTCCAGGCTAAAGTAGGCCAGCAGCCGGCGTTGAAAAAGAGGGAGCGACGCGGGCCGCGGAAGGCAGACTTGCTGCGACGAGCGAAAGGGGCAACGGTGGCGGCACTCGATAGCGGAACACAGACGGAGGCCTCGGCGGATCAGCTGGCTGCCTCCATGGAGGAAATGGCCGATCAGCTGAAGCAGGCACGCGCGGCGATTGGCGAGGTGATTTTCGGTCAGGACCAGGTGGTCGATTCGGCTTTGGTCACGCTGCTGGCCGGCGGGCACGCCTTGCTGGTGGGCCTGCCGGGCCTTGCCAAGACCAAGCTGGTCGAGACCTTGGGAAGCGTCTTCGGCCTGAGCGAAAAGCGCATTCAATGCACGCCGGACCTGATGCCGGCCGACATCGTCGGCAGCGAGATCCTGGAGGAGGGCGAGGACGGACGCCGCCGCTTCCGCTTCGTGCCGGGGCCGGTCTTCGCGCAGCTGCTGATGGCCGACGAGATCAACCGGGCGAGCCCGCGCACCCAGTCGGCCCTGCTGCAGGCCATGCAGGAAAAGCGCGTTACCGTGGCTGGCGAGTATCACGCGCTGCCCACGCCCTTCCACGTGCTGGCGACGCAGAACCCGATCGAGCAGGAAGGCACCTATCCCCTGCCGGAAGCGCAGTTGGACCGCTTCCTGCTGGAGATCGACGTCGCCTATCCCGATCTGGAGGCGGAGCGGCGCATGCTGCTGGCCACCACCGGCCTTTCGGAGGCACCGGCGCGCCAGGTGACCGATGCCAGCGCGCTGCAGCGCGCCCAGCGTCTGGTCCGCCAAGTGCCGGTCGGCGAGAAGGTGGTGGAGGCGATCCTTGCCCTGGTCCGCGACGGCCGTCCGCAGTCGAGCCGCCTGGCCGACGTGCAGACCCATGTCGCCTGGGGGCCGGGGCCGCGCGCCAGCCAGGCCTTGATGCTGGCTGTCAGGGCGCGGGCGCTGATGGAAGGGCGCCTGGCGCCCTCGCTCGACGACGTGGCGGCCTTGGCGCCGGCGGTGCTGCGCCACCGGATGGCCCTCGGCTTCGCCGCCAGGGCGGAGGGCCTCAGCCTGGACGAGATCCTGGAGCGGCTACTTGGCACGCTCAACTGAGGCAAAGATCGCCCGGCAACGCGGTGCCGGCCTCGCCGCCGCGCAGGCGCTGGCCGAGCGCCTGCCGCCCCTGGTGGTGGAGGCCTTGCGGATCGCCGATACCGTCGCCGCCGGCCTGCACGGCCGCAGGCGGGCGGGACCGGGCGACACCTTCTGGCAGTTTCGACCCTATGTGCGGGGCGACCTCCCGCAGTCGATCGATTGGCGGACCTCGGCGCGCAGCGATCAGGTCTTCGTGCGCGAGCGCGAGTGGGCGGCGGCCGCCAGCCTTTACCTCTGGCGCGACGGCAGCGCCTCGATGGACTGGCGCGGCGCGCGCGAGCGGCAAAGCAAGCTGGAGCGCGCCAACCTGCTGCTCTTGGGCTTGGCCGCCCTGGCGCTGCGCGGCGAGGAGCAGGTCGCGCTCCTGGGCCTCGACCGCCGGCCGCGCCGCGGCCGGGCGGCGATCGCGCACCTGGCCGAGGCCCTCGACAAGGCGGGCCAGGAGAGCCTGCCGCCCGAAGGCCCCTTGCCGCGTCACGCCAGTCTGCTGCTGATCGGCGACTTCTATGCGCCGCTGGAAGAGTTGGCCGCGCGGCTGAGGTTGCTGGCGGCGCGGACCCATGCCGGCCTGATGGTGCAGATCTACGACCCGGCCGAGGCGGCCTTGCCCTTCGACGGGCGGGTGCGATTCGAGGGACTGGAAGGCGAGGGCCGCTGGCTGGCGCCGCGCGTGGAATCCTTGCGCGGCGCCTACCTGGAGCGCTTCGCGCGCCATCGTGACTCACTCTCGGCCCTGGCGCGGAGCTTCGGCTGGCGCTTCCTGGCCATGCCCAGCGATCAGCCCGCCGCTGCGGCGCTCGCCAGCATGCACGCCGGCCTGGATCCGGGGCCGGAGTTCTTGCGATGAACCTCTTCGCCACCTTGAGCTTCGCCCAGCCCTGGCTGCTCTTGACGCTGGCCCTGCTGCCGCTGCTGTGGTGGCTCTTGCGGGCGACGCCGCCGGCGCCCCGGCGCTTGCGCTTCCCGGCGATCCGGCTGCTCTTCGGTCTGCAGCCGGTCGAGGAGACGCCGCAGCGCACGCCCTGGTGGCTCCTGCTCTTGCGCCTGCTGGTCGCCGCCCTGGTCATCGTCGCCTTCGCGCGGCCCATGTTCAACGCGGCCACCACCCTGCCGGGCCAAGACCCGCTCTTGGTGGTGATCGACGACGGCTGGGCGGCCGCTCCCGACTGGCGCCGGCATCAGCAGGCGCTCGACGTCCGCCTGGCGGAGGCCGAGTTGGCCGGTCTGCCGGTGCGTCTGCTGCGCACCGCGCTGGGTGCCGCCGGCGAGCGGCCCAGGGTCTCCGGCGAGATGACCGCCGCCGATGCGCGCAGCCTGGTGGCCGGCATGCGCCCGCAGCCCTGGCCCAGCGACCGCGAGGCGGCGGCGGAGGCGCTGGACTCCCTGCAGGGCAGCGACCATCAGGTGCTCTGGGCCAGCGACGGGCTGGACCGCGGCGCGGCGGAAGCCTTCGGGCGGCGTTTGGCGGCACTGGGCAGCGTGACCCTGTTGCGGCCGCGCCCCACCGATCTGCCGCGCGTGATCCGCCCGCCGGAAGATATCGACAACGGCATCCTGGTGACGCTGGAGCGCCCCTTGGCGGCGCCTTCGGTGCCGATGACCCTGCGCGCGCTTCGCGACGACGGCCGCGAAGTGGCGCGCGCCCAGGTCTACTTCGAAGAGGACGCGCGCGAGGCCACGGCGCGCCTCGAGCTGCCGCTTACCCTGCGCAACGCCATCGCCCGCCTGGTGCTGACCGACGAACGCAGCGCCGCCGCGGTCTACCTGCTGGACGGGCGCGCCCGGCGCCTGGCCGTCGGCCTGGTCGAGGAAGAAGGCTCCTCCGCCCCGGCGCAGCCGCTGCTGAGCGAGCTGCACTATGTCGAACAGGCCTTGGCGCCTTTCTCGGTAATCAGTCGCGGCAGCCTGGAGAGCCTTCTGGAGCAGCCGCTGTCGGTGCTGGTGATCCCCGACCGCGGGGCGCTGTCGCAGGCCGAGCGCCGCCAGCTGGAATCCTTCGTGGAAGAGGGCGGCCTGGTTCTCCGCTTCGCCGGCCCGCGTCTGGCCGGCAGTCCCGACGACTTGACGCCGGTGCCGCTGCGCGGCGGCGACCGTCGGCTGGGCGGTGTCATGTCCTGGGAGGAGCCGGTCCCCGTCGCCCCCTTCACGCAAGGCCCCTTCGCCGGCTTGAGCGTGCCGGAGGAGGTGACCGTCGACCGTCAGGTGCTGGCCGAGCCCTCGCCGGAATTGGCCGAGCGCACCTGGGCGCAGCTGGCCGACGGCACGCCCTTGGTGACGGCCGCGCCCAGAGGCGAGGGCATGCTGGTCCTGGTGCACACCACGGCCAGCCCCGCCTGGAGCAACCTGGCGCTCTCCGGCCTCTTCGTCGAGATGCTGCGGCGCGTGGTGGAGACGGCCAAGGGCCTGACCCCGCTGATCGGCGACGCGCGCCTGCCGCCGGAGGCGAACCTCGATGCCTTCGGCCGTTTGGGTCCGCCGCCGCCCGGCGTCCTGGACCTCAGCGCCGAGCAGGTGGCCGACGCCGCTGTCGGGCCGCGGCATCCGCCGGGATACTATGGTGGCGCCGACAACCGTCGCGCCTTTAATCTAGAGCTGGCGGTGCCGGCCTTGACGGTGCTGCCGGAGATCACCGGCGCCACCGCGGCGCCCTACGAGACGGAGCCGGCCTTGGACCTGAAACCCTGGCTATTGACCGCCGCCTTGCTGCTGCTGCTGGCCGATCTGCTGATCACCTTGGGCCTGCGCGGGCTCTTGGTGCGGCCGGTGACGGCGGCCTTGCTGGCCCTGGCCCTGGTCGCCGGCCAGGGGACGCCCGGTTTCGCCGCCGACGACGGCTTGGCGATGGAGGCCTCGCGCGATACCCGCCTGGCCTTCGTGGAGACCGGCAACGACGAGATCGATGCCATCAGCCGGGTCGGTCTCGAAGGGCTCTCCAACATGCTGAACCGGCGCACGGCGGTGGAGGCCGGCTTGCCGATCGGCGTCGATCTGGACCGCGACGAGCTTGCCTTCTTCCCGCTGCTCTATTGGCCGGTGACCTTGGATCAGCCGGCGCCCAGTGCCGAGGCCGTGGACCGCATCAACCGCTTTCTTGCCGGCGGCGGCACCATCTTCTTCGATCTGCGCGATCCCGGCGGCGGCGGGCCGGCGTCCAGCGCCACCGCCGCCCTGCGCCGCTTGACCGCGCAGCTGGAGATTCCGCCGCTGCGGCCGGTCCCGCCGGAGCACGTGCTGACCAAGGCCTTCTATCTGATGCAGGACTTTCCCGGCCGCTATGACGGCGGGACCCTCTGGGTCGATACCGAGGGTTCGGTCGAGAACGACGGGGTGGCGCGCATCCTGATCGGCGCCAACGACTGGGCGGCGGCCTGGGCGCTGGACCGCAACGGGCGGCCGCACTTCGCCGTCGTGCCGGGCGGCGAGCGCCAGCGCGAGATGGCCTTCCGCTTCGGCATCAACCTGGTGCTCTACAGCCTCACCGGAAACTACAAGGCCGATCAGGTGCACGTCCCCTTCATCCTGGAGCGGCTCGGCCAATGAGCGCGACATCGCTGGCCTTCGCGCCCTTGGTGCCGCTGCCGCTGCTCTACGGCTTGATGGCGGTGGGGCTGCTGCTCCTGGCCTTCTCGGCCTGGCGCGGTGCCGTAGGCTGGCCCCTGCGCGGCCTTGCCGTCGCCTTGCTGCTGCTGGGCTTGGCCAACCCCTCGATCATTCACGAAGAGCGCGCCGGCCTGCCCGAGCACGCGGTGATCCTGGTCGACGAGAGCCCCAGCCAGGATGTGGAAAACCGCAAGGCGCAGACGGAGCGCGCCGTCTCGGCCCTGGAGCGGCAGCTGGCGGCGCTGCCGCAGGTCGAGACCACGGTGCTGCGCGCCGGGCGGACCGGCGAGGGAACCCGCCTCTTCGCCGAACTGGAGGAGGCCTTGGCCGATCTGCCGCGCGGCCAGGTCGGCGGCGTCTTCATCGTCTCCGACGGGCAGGTGCACGACGTGCCCGTCGGCATGGAGGCCTTGGCCATCGACGCGCCGCTGCACCACCTGGTCACCGGCAGCCCCGAGGCACGCGACCGCCGTCTGGTGGTGGTCGAGGCACCCAGCTTCGGCATCGTCGGCAAGGAGCAGAGCCTGACCGTGCGCGTGGTGGAGCAGGGCGAGGGCGGCGGCGAAGCGCTCCTTTCGCTCAGCCAGGATGGCTGGCCCGCGCAGACCATGCGGGTGCCGGTCGGACGCGACGTCACCGTGCCCTTCACCTTGAACCGCCGCGGCGAGAGCCTGCTGCTGCTGGAGGTCTCGCCCGGCGAGGACGAACTGAGCCAGGAGAACAACCGCGCCGTCGTGGCGGTGAACGGTGTGCGCGACCGCCTGCGCGTGCTGCTGGTCTCCGGCGTGCCGCACACCGGAGAGCGGGTCTGGCGGAACATCCTGAAGTCCGACCCCTCGGTCGATCTGGTGCACTTCACCATCCTGAGGCCGCCGGAGAAGCAGGACGGCACGCCAATCCACGAGCTCTCGCTGATCGCCTTTCCGACCCGCGAGCTCTTTTCGATCAAGCTGCAGGAATTCGACCTGGTCATCTTCGACCGCTATCGTCGGCGCGGGGTCCTGCCCAGGCTCTATCTGGAGAACATCGCGCGCTACGTCGCCGAAGGCGGCGCGCTGCTGGAGAGCGCCGGGCCGGCCTCGGCGACCAGCCTCTCGCTCTACGGCACGCCCTTGGGCGCGGTCATGCCGCTGGCGCCGACCGGGGAGGTGATCGAGCGCGGCTACCGGCCGGAGCTGACCGAATTGGGCCATCGCCACCCGGTGACCGCCGGCCTGCCGGGCGCCAACACGATCGAGGGCGAGCCGCCCGAGTGGGGCCGCTGGTTCCGCTTGGTCGAGGCGCAGCAGGACACCGGTCAGATGCTGATGGAGGGGCCGAGCGGCCGCCCCCTGCTGGTCCTCGAGCGCGTCGGCGAGGGCCGCGTCGCGCAGATCATGTCCGATCACGTCTGGCTCTGGGCGCGCGGATTCGAAGGCGGGGGCCCGCAGGCCGAACTACTGCGGCGCGTCGCCCACTGGCTAATGCAGGAGCCGGACCTGGAGGAGGAGGACCTGAGGGCCAGGGTCGAGGGAGACCGCCTGGTGGTCGAGCGCCGCTCGCTCTCCAGCGAGCCGGTCACCGTGACCTTGGAGCTGCCGGACGGCACCAGCGAGACCCTGGAGCTGGTCGAGCAGGAGCCGGGCCTGATGGTCGGCCGCCGGGTCGTCGAGGACACCGGCCTCTACACCGTCCGCCACGACGATCTCTCGGCCTTGGCCGCGGCCGGCCCCTTGAACCCCTTGGAGTTGACCGACCTGCGCAGCAGCACGGTCCCCTTGGCGCATCTGGTCGAGGCCAGCGGCGGCGGCAGCCTTTGGCTGGAGGACACGGCCGAGCCCGACCTGCGCAGCGTCAGCCGCGAGGGCCGGCGCGCCGGCAGCGATTGGGTCGGCCTGGTCCGCCAGGACCGCTACCGCGTGACCGGCGTCAGCGAGCAGGCCCTCCTCCCGGCCTGGGCCTTCCTGCTATTGGCCCTGGGCGCGGCGGTCCTGGCCTGGCGGAGAGAGGGACGGTGAAGAGCGCTTGGGCGGACTCTGCCCGAATTTGAGGGCACTGGAATGCACCGTTAAGTCGGCGCCGGCGTCCCCAGGGCCTTCAAGAGCCGATTGAAGTCGAGGGTGTTACGCTCGTAGAAGCGCTCCAGTCTCTCCATGTTTTTCGAGCCGCGCTGCAGCCCGAGGTAATCGATAGCGTTGTCGCGAAAGATCCTCTTGCGCGCGCGCTTCGTAAAGCCAGCCATTTCCAGGTGGCGGTCGAACCCAGAGAGGTAGTTCTTGTGCCCTCTGACGAAACCGATGAGATCGTAGTCGGTCCCGAACAGCAAACGTCGACTGCGATTTTCCGGAGTAAAGGCGCCCAGCTTCCGGGCTTTCCAATCGTTCTTGCTCTTTCGGCCGCCCATCGCGGCTACGAGAAAGCTCAAGTCCGCATAGAGACCGGCGTCCGGGCATTCATCCAGGATCTTGGCGACGTCGTTCTCCCAATGGATCCTGTCATCCTCACCCTCGAAGATGACCCTCTTGCGCTCTGGATCGTAGATGAGCGCCCACCTCCAGTTCACCTCTCCCACGATCCAGTCTTCATCGTCACAGAGCTTGCATCTCTCGAAATCCCCGAAATGCGCTAGAGCGACCTTGATATCGGAATGCGCGTCGAGGACGGCTTCCCAACCGTCCGGGCGCCCGCGAATCTCATATCCGGGCCGGCCGCCATAGGACTCTCTTGCGTGTGCAAGTATAGGAACCTGGTTTTCCTGTGCCGTTACCCATTCGTATAGACGGTTAAGGGTCTTATCGATTTCGTTGGCCAGAGCGGCCGAGGTTTCCAGGTCCCTTAGAATGTCTCTTGCGAAGTCTATGCCTTCTTTCTCCGCGTTGTCTTTTGGATAGAACCCCATCGCGGGATAGATCTTGACGCCCACGAATCCCATCTCGTGGATGGCTTGTTCGATAAGCGTGAAGGGATCGCTGTCCGACTGAAACACCGCGCGCAGCGGATCGAACGGGGCAAAGCCATGAAGCACGACCCCGTCCGGGCGTTTGGACAGCTGCGACAGGAACTCGACTTGGGACTCGAGCGACGACGTCTGATTGCCGTCTTGGGTGAGCCAGTAAGAAAAGTCGAGCAACGCTGGCGTCGCCAGCGTGACCCCGTCGGGGCCGCCATAGGTCCTCTCGTAGCGAGCGAGGATATCCAATCGCCAGCCCAGCATCATCTTCGCCCAGGAGAACGCTGCCAGCGTATCGCCGACGATAGGCAGCCGATTCCAAAAGCCCTCCGCCCATTCGCCCGCGTCGAACTCAGCAACCCGATTCGCAATGGCTTTGGCCAGAAGAGCGGGGGAGCGCCCCGCTGTCTCTTCCAGGGCAACGCTGTTCTCATCTGACATGGCGCTCACTTGGCTGACCATCGCCAGCAAGCGACGCGTTTCATGGTCCAAGCCCCCGACAGACTCATACTCCGAGAGTAGTGCTCCTATCTGTTCGGCGAGGTGCTGTTCGAACAGTGCATCGCGCTCGGCTACGGCGAGTGGGCTCCCCCCCTTCATGCGTTCAAGCTCTTTCTCCGCCGAGGGCGCGCCAGAGACGATGAGCCCGGCGACGAAGGCAGCCAACTTCTTGGGTGCCTCCAGCAGTTCACCCTCTATCGCGTCCAACACCGTGTGCCTGATGAACTCCTCTGTTGGCGCATCGGAGGCGTTCACGAAATGGCAGTGCATGTCGATGGCGCCCGCGTAAGCCGGCGGGTCGTCCGCGGCCGCGCTTGAACTGAAGAAGGGAGCGGCGAGGAGGGATTTTCCGAGTGTTCGGCGACTGATCGACAATGCCATGGCCCTTGGTCTCCTTCTTGTCTTGGCGGGGTCGGCTTCTCTTATGCGGTTTGGCTGCGGCAGGCGCGCCCTCTTGCGTCCTGGTCCCAGATCCTGCGTGCTTTCGGGGAGGTGTTGGCCTTGTAGACCAGGTAAACGAGTGCCTTATCGATCCGGTACTTCTGAAGATGCCGGTCCAAGTCCCTTATTCCCACTTCCATAAGGGTCTTTGTCGCTTCGGCGGCGATCATGGCGGCCTGCTGGAAAGAGAGGCGGTCGTCGGGTGGATGGCCGCAGCGATGTGCGGCGAAAATCCAGTCGTGAATGATGGCCGCGGCGCCATAGTACCAGGGCGACATTTGGCTAAAGACCCTCACGAACAGCGGCGTCGACCCGCCATCGGTGTCCATCGCTCCCGGCGTGATCCATCTCTCCAACGAAGGTGAGAAGAAACGAAACGCGTTCTCGGTCGAAGGGACGTAGAGGAATCTCGGCCTGTTTTCCTTCACGAACAGGCCGTTCCACGTGAGCTGCGGCAGACCTTGAAACCTCCCGATGCCTACCCGCGCGTAGAACCTTGTGCCAACAAGGTCTATCGCGCTGGACGACAGATGCTCACCGCTCTCCTCGTCCGAACCCTCCAAATCGCGAATCACTGAGTCATGGAGCTCTTTGGCTGTCTCGGTATCGAACGACTCTTCTATCAATGAAATCAGATCGTTGGTGGGTCCTTCGGACAACTGTGGCATCGCCTGAACCTCTGCGGGTCTGTCAACATACAGTTCAATTCAATTCATCTCAGAGTTGAAGAATGCGCGTATTTGGCATTTCAGTCAAACTGGGGAAGGTGAATAGCCATGCTTGCTGAGATTTGGCGCGTGCAAGGGATCGTGTTGCGGCTTTCTTGTTTCCCTGGCGCCAACCGATAGAACCTTTGATCTTGGGCCGGCGAACTACGCTCGAGAGGTCGCCCGCACAATGGACGGCAAGCCGAAACCGATAGGGACTCGTGGCGCCACTGGTCCGGGCCCGGCAATTGCTCGAAACTCGAGCTATCGCGCCGAACGGCCCTATCAATGCTCTCCCGGTGCAGCGAAGTCTGTGAGTAACCGGCGTCGCTCGTCGGCGGAAAGGCGCCTAAGCAATGCGATAGAGGTGATAGCGCCCTTCCGCCACCCCCTCGGGCAAGGGCAAGGTCTCGGCGTGTGGCATGGCCAGCGGCTGGTCGCTCAGCACCAGGCCGCCGGGCGCCAGCGCCGGGGCCAGGGCTTGGCTGACGAAGCCGGCGAGGCGCGCGTTGGCGTCCGCGTCGCCGCTGCCCATGTCGGCATGGGCCAGGACCACTTGGCCCCTGAAGTCGGCGGCCGCGCGCGGCAGGGTGTCGTGGAAGTCTCCCAGGTAGAGCCTCTCGTCGGGCGGGATGCAGTCCGGGTGGGCCGCCACCTTGCGCTCGAAGACGTAGATCGGCCAGCGGTCGGGATCGCCCAGGCGCGCGCGCAAGTGGTCGTAGGTGCGGCCGTTGCCGAGCCCCAGCTCGAAGACCGGGCCGGGACGGTCCGCTATGGCGGCGCAGGCGTGGTCCAGGCAGGCGCGCTGGGCCTGCAGGCGACGAATGGCGGAGTCGAGGCGGCTCACGAGGGTCTGGCTCGAGGGTTGGGTTGGAGGTGTGGGGCACCTGCACGACCCTCGCAAGTTTCGAACCTCCATGCCGGCCGAGGACGCGCAACCCTCCCGCTGGCCGTCATCGCGAGCGCAGCGCGGCGATCCAGGTTATCTCGGTCGAAGGTATTGCGCTGGACTGCCGCGTCGCTGACGCTCCTCGCAGTGACGGCAGATGGTTGGACGGCCGGACGTCCCGCATTGGGCTCGGGCGCCTTCGCCGGCCGAGGATGCGCAACCATCCCGCTGGCCGTCATCGCGAGCGCAGCGCGGCGATCCAGGTTGTCTCGGTCAAGGGTATTGCGCTGGACTGCCGCGTCGCTGACGCTCCTCGCAGTGACGGCGGGAGGGTGGGCCGCTGGACGTCCCGCATTGGGCTCGGGCGCCGTCGCCGGCTGAAATCGCGTGACCATCTCCCATTGCGTCATGGCGAGCGCAGCGCGGCGACCCAGCCGGTCCGGGCCGGCTCTCTCGCTTGCGCCCTCTAGTGCCCGCCGCGGGCGGCGAAGAGGTCTTGCGTGGTCTTTTCCAGCCGGGCGGCCAGGATGCGCATCACCTCCATGCCGATCTGCGGGAAGTCCTGCACCAGGCGGAAGAAGAGGTCCTTGGTGATCTTCAAGGTGTGGGTCTTGGACTTGGCGCGCACGGTGGCGGTGCGGGGGACGTCGCAGAGGATCGCGATCTCGCCGAGCACGGCGTTCTTCTTCAGGGTGGCCACCACGACTTCGCTGCCGTCGGGCTGATCCAGGACCACCTCGGCCTCGCCTTCCAGGATGATGTAGGCGGCGTCGCCCTGATCGCCTTGACGGACCAGCACCTGACCGGGTTTGAACATCAGACGCTCGCTGGCGAAGGCCATCAGCTTCAGCTTGCTGGTCTCGATGTTGGCGAAGAGGGGCACCTTCTTCAGCGCGTTGACTTCCGAATCCAGGCTCATCGTTCTCGGGCTCCTTGCCCCTTGGTCTTGGTCCCCACACCACAAACAGACGGGCCGATGGGGGAGACTATCGCGTTTACATCTCTCCGGCCAGCACGCCGCCCTGCTTGGTCAGTTCCTCGTAGCTGCCGGTCGCCGCCAAGCGGCCTTCCTGCAGCACGGCCACGGAATCGAAGCCCTCGGCGGCCTGCGGCCTGGTCATGGCCCAGACGATGCCGCGGCCTTTGCGGTGCTTGCGCACGCGCTCCATGATCCGCGTTTGGGTGGCCGTATCCAGCGAGCCCAGGGCGTCGTTCACCACGAGCAGGTCGGGGTCCTTCAAAAGCGCGCGCGCCATGCCCAAGAGCTGGCGCTGCGAGGGGCTGAGGCGCTTGCCGCCCAAGCCCACGTCGTAGCCGAGGCCGACCTCCATGACCGCGCCGCGCAGGTCCAACTCGTCCAGCACCTGGACCACCAGGAACTGCAAGGTGGCCTCGCCCTCCGCCTGGCCGTAGACGATCCGCCCGAAGAGTACGTTGACCAGGATCGGGGCGGCCGCGTTGTAGCGCTCGGGATCGTAGGGCTCCAGCGCGCGCATCTCCGAATTGGTCAGGCGCTGCGCCAGCGCCTTGCGGGCGGCCAGGATCTTCTTCTCCTTGGCCTCGTCGATCAGGCCCAGGCGATGGCGGGCCTCGCTGTAGTTGAAGGTGAGCTCCAAGAGGCGCGCCTTCTCCTCCTCGTCCAGTCCCTCGACGCCGCTGCGGTCGGCCTTGGCGATCATGCTCTGGAAGTCCGGCAGGTCGTCGGCCTCAATGAAGCTGAACTGATCGAAGAAGGGGTGGCCCGGCGGCAAGTCGGCGAAGAGTTCGACCATGGTGCGCGCGATCGAGAGCCCCATCTCGCGCAGGTCCTGCTCCATGGTGCTGCCGCCCTCCTCGGTCTCCTTAAGGACCTCGAGGACGACCGGATTGCTGGCCAGCGCAGCACCCTGCAGATTGGCGCTCTTGGTGGTGCCGAACAGCAGGTTCTCGGCCAGGGTGCTGCTGCGGTTATAGGCGTCGGGATCGAAGCGGTCGACCAGGTCCGACAGACCCTCCTCGGCCAGCTTCTGGCTCAAGAGCTGGCGCGCCTTCAGCAGGTTCTCCGCCATCTCTGGCCGCTTCTCCGGGTCGATGGTGCCGTAAAGGCCGAAGCGGAAGACGTCGTGCTCCAGGCCGACCAGGTGAAGCGCGTGGCGTAGGGCCCGCTCCTCGTCGCTGCCGTTCTCGCCGCCCAGCGGCCGGCGGTCGACCCAGTCGTAGTCCAGCGGCAGCACGGGGTTGCCCGCGCGCTTGCTCTCCTTGTCGCGGAAGCCGGCTTCGGGATCATTGACGTTGCTGCGCGCCTTGTAGGGCGCGTGCTTCAGGCCGTAGAGCAGGTTCTCGCGCACTGAGAGCGGGAAATGATAGACGTCGGGGGCGACATAACCCAGCCGGCGCCCGGTCACCCACTCGGGCAGATCGGTCAGGTCCTTGCCGCCGATGCGCACGCTGCCGCCCGTCGGCAGCTCGAGGCCGGCGAGGATGCCGGCCAGGCGCTCCTTGCCGCTGTTGCTGTCGCCGACGATCGCCAGATGCTCCTCCAGCGGGGTTTCCAGATTGATTCCCTGCAGGCGGTGGGTTCCGTCATCCTCGACGAGCGAGAGATTGCCCAGCTCCAGCTTGCCCTCGAAGGAGGGGGCCGGCTCGGTCATGACCGCCTGAGAGGCCGGCTCGATCATCTCGCCCGGCTCGAACTGCTCGATCACCTGCTCGTACTTGATGGTGACGTCCAGGCGCTGCTGATCCCAGTCGATCAGCTCCTTGATCGGGCCCGGCAGGTCCTTGTAGGCGGCGATCACGGCGACCAGCGCGCCGATGTCCAGCTCGCCGGCCAGGGCAAGCAGGCCGCCCAACAGATAGAAGATGAAGGGGGTCAGCTGACTCAGGAAGTTGTTGAGGAACTTGACGAAGAACTTGCGCTGGTAGATCTCGAAGCGGATCAGGAAGATGTGTCCCAGACGCCCCACCAGGTCGGCACGCTCGTAGTTGGAGGTGTCGTTGGCGTGCATCTCGGTGGCGCCGTCCATCACCTCGCCGATACGGCCGGCAAGCGCGCGGGCGGCCAGCTGGCGCTGCTTGCCCAGCTGCAGCAGGCGGCGGCGCAGCCTGGGGATGAGCCAGGCCTGGGTCAGGACGATGGCGAGCGAGACCGCGCCCAGCCAGACCGACTGCACCATGATGAAGAGGAGCGCGGTGAAGGCCTGCCCGCCCAGGAAGGCCGGCGTCACGAAGGCGTCGCCGATGAAACCACCCAGCGGTTCCACCTCGTCCTTGATCATGGTGGCGACCTCGGCCTGCTTCATGCGGCGCAGATGCGGCAGCGGAAAGCGCAGGACGCGGTCGGTCAGCTCGTAGCGCAGGCGACGCAAGAGCCGCTCGCCCATGCGTCCCTTGCGGGTGTTGATGGTGAGCTTGAAGAGCCCGTTGACGATGACCAGGGCGAGAAAGCTCAAGGAGAGGATGATCAGCAGGGTTTCCTGCTCGAAGGCGAAGCCGGAGAAGAGGAGGACCGGCGCGCCGGTCAGCATCTCGCCGAAGGGCAGATGGATCGTCAGGAACTGAACCGTGGTCTGCTCGGCGCTGAAGCCCTGCCCCTGGATGCCTTGGTTGACGATCTGCTTGGGCAAGTCCAGGGAGAGGAAATAGAAGGGCATGGAGACGGCCACCAGAAGCAGGATGGTGACCTGCTCCGGTTTGCTGTGCCGCCACACATACTTGAATAGGTTGTGCTCCATGCCCCGCTTTCCGTTCAGGCCCCTCGCCGCCAGTCTCTCCGCCCGCAGCGGGAAATCAAGCCATCTTCTTGGCGACACGACATTCTTTGCCATAGTCTCAGCCGCGCATGGCGCTTGACAAGCCGTTGGCCCAGGCGGCAGACCCGAGCGAACATGGCGACGTGGGCAAGACCAGGGGGCTGGGGAAGCATGAAGCGCAAGCCTAGGCGCATCTTGATCTACAGCCACGACTCCTTCGGTCTGGACACTTGCGGCGCTGTCGCACCGTTGCCCATGCTTTGGTCGAGGCGGACGACGAGCTCTCGGTTCTGATACTGTCCGGCTCGCCGATCATCGGCAGCTTCGACTTCCGCTCGCGCGTCGACTTCGTGCGCGTGCCGGGCGTCATCAAGCTGCGCAACGGCGAATACACCTCCTTGAAGCTGCGCATCGACGTGGAGGAGATGCTGGCGCTCAGGGCCTCCATCGTGGAGCACACGGCCAAGACCTTCGATCCGGACCTCTTCCTGGTGGACAAGGAGCCGCTTGGTCTGCGCGGCGAGGCGGAGCCGACCTTGGCGATGCTGCGCCAGCGCGGCGTGCCCTGCATTCTGGGCCTGCGCGACGTGATGGACGATCCGGAGCTCTTGGAGACCGAGTGGGAGCGCAAGAACACCGTGCCGGCGCTCTCCAAGTACTACGACGAGATCTGGGTCTATGGCCTGCCGCAGATCTGCGATCCCCTGGCCGGCATCGACCTGCCGGATTCCCTGCGCAAGTCCATGGTCTATACCGGCTACCTCCGCCGCTCGCTGGGCAACGGCGTCAGCCGTACCGTGCTGGAGAAAATCGAGGCGCCCTACATCCTGGTGACGGTCGGCGGCGGCGGCGACGGCGAGGACATTATCGACTGGGTGCTGCGCGCCTACGAGGAAGATCCCAATCTGCCCTATCCGGCCTTGATGGTGCTGGGCCCCTTCATGGCCAGCGAGCGCCAGACCGAGTTCCTGACCCGTGCCGCGCGTCTGATGAACGTCGAGGCCATCACCTTCGACGCCAAGATAGAATCCTTGGTGGAACGCGCCGTCGGCGTGGTCTGCATGGGTGGCTACAACACCTTCTGCGAGCTGCTCTCCTTCGACAAGCGCGCCATCGTCATTCCCCGCACCAAGCCGCGCAAGGAGCAGTTCCTGCGCGCCAGCAAGGCGCAGGAGATGGGCCTGGTGCATATGTTGACGGACGACGGCAAGCGGCTGGCCGCCGACATGGCCACCGCGCTGCGCCACCTGCCGCAACAGCCTTTGCCCTCCAGCGTCGTGGTGCCGGGTCTGCTCGACGGCGCGGAGAACGTCGTGCGCCTGGCGCGCCGCTGGGCCGACCGGCGCGAACGCATGGGCGTGCGCGGGCGCTCGGCGGCACGTGTCGGGCGTTGACGAGTCCGCGCTGGCACGGACCTCCAGGTCGGCGCTAGAGCAGGATGACGTCAAATCGGAACGATTTGTCGTCTGAATCCTGCTCTACAACTTTGAAAAATAGAGCAGATTCACGCATACAGGTGATCCCACCTGAATGCGATCCGCTCTAGGGTAGGAAGTGATGAGCCAGCGCCGCATCGCCGTTGTCCTGAAGGGCTATCCACGCTTGAGCGAGACCTTCATCGCCCAAGAGCTGCTGGCGCTGGAGCGGGCTGGCCTCTCTCTCTTTCTCTATTCGCTGCGGGCACCGACGGATCGCTTTCGCCATCCCGTGCACGACGAGATCAAGGCGCCGGTCACCTACCTCCCGGAGTACCTGCACCGGGAGCCGCGAAGGGTTCTCGCGGCTTGGTGGCGGCAGCGCCGGCGGCCGGGCTATGCCCGCGCGAAGGCGGCCTTCTTGAGGGATCTGCGCCGGGACCGCACGCGCAACAGAGTCCGCCGCTTCGGGCAGGCGCTGGTGCTGGCGGACGAACTGGTCGAGGGGGCGGAGCGGATCTATGCCCATTTCCTGCACACGCCGGCCTCCGCCAGCCGCTACGCCGCGACGATCATAGGACTCCCCTGGTCCTGTTCGTCGCATGCCAAGGACATCTGGACCACGCCCGATTGGGAGAAGCGCGAGAAGTTGGCGGAGATGGACTGGTTGGTCACCTGTACCGAGGCCGGCGCGGCGCATCTCTCCACTCTGGCCGAGGATCCCGGGCGGGTCCATCTGGTTCGCCACGGCGTCGACCTGGAGCGCTTTCCGCCGCCCGGCGCGCCTTCGCCCGGCGGTGACGGCCGCGATCCGGCAAGGCCGGTGCGCCTCCTCTCGGTGGGGCGCGCGGTCGCCAAGAAGGGCTATGACGATCTGCTTGCCGCCCTGGCCTCGCTGCCGAAAGACCTCCATTGGCGGCTGACCCACATCGGTGGCGGCAAGGACCACGAGGACCTGCAGGCGCTGGCGGCCGGGCTCGGCCTTGCCGAGCGCATCGACTGGCGGGGATCGCAGCCGCAGAGCGAGGTTCTGCAGGCTTGCCGTGACGCCGATCTCTTCGTGCTGGCGAGCAAGGTGACGGCCGACGGCGATCGCGACGGTCTGCCCAACGTCCTGATGGAGGCGCAGAGCCAAGGCCTGGCCTGTCTGGCAACCAGGCAGCCGGGTATCGAGGAATTGATCCTCGACGGGGAGACCGGGTGCTTGGTGCCCTCGGGCGATCCCGCGGCCCTTGGCGAGGCACTTGCCGGTTTGATCGGCGCGCCGGCCCGCCGGCAGAGCCTTGGCGCGGCCGGTCAGCTCCGCGTGCGTGCCCACTTCGACGCCAGGGACTGCATTCGTGGTCTGCTGACGCGCTTCGGGCTACCGGAGGAAGCGCCGGCTGAGCTGAATTCGGCGGCGGAGTAGCAGGCGCCATGAGGCTGGCTTTCTATGCGCCCATGAAGGCGCCGGACCATCCCGTGCCGTCGGGCGACCGTGCCGTGGCGCGCCTGCTGCTGCGGGCGCTGGCTCTGGGCGGACATCAGGTGGAGCTGGCGTCGCGGCTTCGGAGCTGGCAGGCAACGCCCAACCTGCAGCGACAAGCGCGCCTGGCCGAACTCGGCCAAGGGCTGGCGCGGCGCATCCTGCGGCGCTACGAGCGGCGCCCGGCGGCCGAGCGGCCGCAGGCCTGGCTGACCTACCACCTCTACTACAAGGCGCCGGACTTCCTGGGCGCCTTGGTCGCCGGCGCGCTCAGCATTCCCTATCTGCTGGTCGAGGTCTCGGTCGCCAACAAGCGCGCCGGCACGCCATGGGATCTCGGCCACCGCGCGACCCTGACCGCCATCGACGCCGCCGACAGCGTCGTGCAGTTGAATCCGGAGGACGCGGAATGCCTGCCGGAGGGCACCAATCAGGTGCTGCTCCCGGCCTTTCTGGACGCCGCGCCCTATCGGGCCGCCCGGCAGGACCGCTGCCGTCTGCGGGCGGAGATGGCAGCACGTCTCGCGCTCGATCCCGCGGTGCCCTGGCTCGTCGCGGTGGCCATGATGCGGCCCGGCGACAAGCTCGCCTCCTACCGCATTCTCGCCTCCTCTCTGGCGCGCCTGCGCGATCGGCCTTGGCAGCTGCTGCTGATCGGCGACGGTTCCGCGCGGACCGAGGTGGAGAGTGCCTTTCGGACCGCCCTGGCCGACGACCAGGCGCGCGTCCGCTTCCTCGGCAAGCTGCCGGAAGCGGAGGTCGCCGTACCTCTGGCCGCCTCCGACCTCTTCGTCTGGCCGGCGGTCAACGAGGCCTACGGCATGGCCTTGCTCGAGGCGCAGGCGAGCGGCCTGCCGGCTGTCGCCGGCCGCAGGCCGGGCGTCTCGGAGATCGTGGCCGACGGCGAGACCGGCCTCTTGACGCCCTTGGACGACGCGGCTCTTGCCGCCGCTTTGCGCGAATTGCTGCAAGACCCGGACCGGCTTCGGGAGATGTCGAGGCAAGCTCTGGCCAAGGTCACAGCCCGGCATGACCTGCCCGCGGCCGCGATGGGCCTCAACCAGGTGATCGAGGGCGCGGTCCGGGCGCCGCGGAAGGCGCCGGCATGAAGCTGCTGGTCATTCGCCATGCGGCGACGCCCTGGAACGAGAGTCGCCGCCTTCAGGGCCGCCGCGACCTGCCGCTGTCCGCCGCCGGCTTGGCGGCCGCCAGCGGCTGGCGGCTGCCCCCTTGGACGGCGGCCTGGCCGCTCCTGACCTCGCCCCTGCGTCGCGCGCAGCAGACGGCGGAGGCCATGGGACGGCGCGGTATCTGTGCCCCCTGGCTGATCGAGATGGACTGGGGGCGCTGGGAAGGACGACGGCTGGCCGACCTGAGGCAGGCCTTGGGCCCTCGCATGGCGGTCATGGAAGCCCGCGGGCTCGACCTGCAGCCGCCGGGCGGCGAGAGCCCGCGCGCGGTCGCGCAGCGCCTGCAGCCCTTCTTGCGGCCCTTGGGGCGGCAAGCGGGCGGGCGAATCTTGACCACTCACAAGGGGGTCATCCGCGCCCTGCTGTCGCTCGCCACCGGCTGGGACATGAAGCAAGACTGGCCGGAGCGGCTGCGCGCCGGCCGCGGCCATCTCTTCGCGGTCGAGCCATCGGGGCTGGTGCGCCTGGAGCGCTTGAACCTGGAGCTTTCCTGGTGACGCGGCGCGCCGACCTGCTGCTCTATGTCCAGCACCTGCTGGGCATCGGCCACTTCAAGCGGTCCGCCTTGATCGCGCGGTCGGCCGCCGAGGCCGGGCTCGACGTGGTGGTCGCCACCGGTGGCCTCTCGGTGCCCGATGCCGATTTCGGCGAGGCCGAGCTGGTGCAGCTGTCGCCGCCCCTGCGCAGCGTGGACGAGGCCTTCAGCGCCCTGGAAACGGACCGTGGCGTCCCGCTCGACGAGGCCATGAAGATTGCGCGGCGCGACCAGCTCCTGTCGCTGCTTGCCGCGCATGAGCCGCGCGTCCTCTTGACCGAGATGTTCCCCTTCGGCCGTCGGCAGATGCGTTTCGAGCTGCTGCCCTTGCTGGAGGCGGCGCAAGCAGCGGCATGGCGGCCCAAGATCGCCTCCTCGGTCCGCGATATCCTGACCACCTTGAAGCAGCCGGGCAAAGTCGCCTGGATCGTCGAGACCGCGCAGCGCTACTACGACCGGATCCTGATCCACGGCGACGAGCGCCTCATCCCCTTCGAGCGAACCTTCCCGGAAGCCGCCGCGCTGGCCGAACGCTTGCGCTACACCGGCTACATCGTCGACAGCTCCATCCCGCCGCGCGGCGAGGCAGACGAGGGCGAGATCCTGGTTTCCACCGGCGGCGGTGCGGTCGCGGAACCGCTGGTTCGGGCCGTCTTGGCCGCCTACCCGCTCTCGCCCCTGCGGGACCGGCCTTGGCGGATCCTGATCGGCCACAACCTGCCCGAAGACCGCTTTCGTGCCTTCGAGGAGGCTGCTCCGGGCGGCGTGATCGTCGAGCGCTCGCGGCCCGACTTCCTGACGCTCCTGTCCCGTGCCGCCCTCTCCGTCAGCCAGGCCGGCTACAACACTTCGTTAGAGGTGCTTGCCGCCGGCGTGCCCGCCGTGGTCGTTCCCTTTGCGGCCGGCGGCGAGACGGAGCAGACCTTGCGCGCGCGCCTCTTCGCCGAGGCCGGCCGCCTGGTCCTGGCGGAGGAGGCGGGTCTCACCGGGGAGCGGCTGAATGACGCGATGCTGCGCGCCATGCGGTTGTCCGTCACAGCCAAGTGTGAGAAGGACTTGCACGCCGGGCCGGAGGGAGCCGCCTTCACGGTCTCGCTGGCGGGCGCTGAGGAGACGGCACGGCAATTGGCGGAGCTGGCGGGCCGATGAGCCAAGGGGTGGAGATGCTGGAGCTGCGCTATCCGTCCGACCGACTGCGGGCCGACTGGGTGCGGACCGTCTGCGGCCTGGGGATAGGCGTCGGCATGCTGCTCTTTGCGCCGCTGACGTGGTGGACCGGCATCATCTTCGGTTCGATTACCCTGCTCTTTCTCTATTTCGGCCGGCGCACCTTGGAAAAGCGCCTGCAGCGGGTGGCGATCAGCGAGGAGGGGCTTTGGGTCCGCGACCTGCGCGACCGGGCCTTACCCTGGCCCCAGATGCGGATGCTGCGGCTGCGCTTCTACGGCAGCAAGCGCCAGCACGACAAGATGAAGGCCGGTGACGAGCGCACCAGCGGTTTCATGGAGATGACGCTTGCCGCAGGGAACCAAAGGGTAAAGTTCGATTCCGCGATGGACGGCTTCGCGCTGGTCGCGTGGCGTGCGGCCAGGGCCGCGCGCGAGGCCGGACTGGCGCTGGATCCGACCAGTGCCGGCAACCTCTTGGACATTGGGGTCGATCCAGACCAAGATACGCCGCCGCCGGAGATGGCGGCGGAATGGCGTGCCGTCACCGCGGAGCGATCCGCCGGCATTCAACAGTGACAAGAAGACGTCGGGAACAGAGAGAGGCGAAATGAGGCGGGGCTTGCATGCCTGAAATGAGCGCTAGCGCTACCACGAACCTCTTGGAGGTTTCCGATCTGCGCATCGCCTTCGAGCTGGCCGAGGGTCGGCTGGAAGCGGTGCGCGGCGCCAGTTTCCGCATTCCGGCGGGCCGGACGGTGGCGCTGGTCGGCGAATCGGGCTCCGGCAAGTCGGTGGTGAGCCAGGCGATCATGGGCATCCTGCCGCGACCGGCGCAGATCGAGTCGGGCGAGATCCTCTTTGCCGATCCGCAGAAGAACGGGGCGGTGACCGACCTCGCCAAGATCGACCCTGGCAGCCGTGCCTACCGCAGTCTGCGCGGCGGGCGCATCTCCATCATCTTTCAGGAGCCCATGACCTCCCTTTCGCCGGTGCATACCGTCGGCGACCAGATCGGCGAGGCGGTGATCCTGCATCGCGACGTCAGCCGATGGGACGCGCTCTCGCTGGCCGAGGAGATGCTCGGCGCGGTCGGCTTCCCCGACCCCAAGCGGGCGCTCACCACCTATCCCTTCGAGCTTTCGGGCGGCCTACGCCAGCGTGCGATGATCGCCATGGCGCTGGTCTGCCATCCGGCGCTGCTGATCGCCGACGAGCCGACCACGGCGCTCGACGTCACGATCCAGGCACAGATCCTGAAGCTGCTGCGCGACCTGCAGCAGGACCTGGGTATGGCCCTGCTGCTGATCACCCACGATCTGGGCGTCGTCGCCAACCTGGCCGACGAGGTGGTGGTCATGTACCACGGCCAAGTGATGGAACGCGGCGTGCTGGAGGACATCTTCCGCGATCCGGGGCATCCCTACCTGAAAGCCCTGCTGCGCGCCGTGCCGCGCTTCGACATGGCACCGGGAGAGCGGCTGACGCCGATCCGCGAGATCCCGCAGAACGACCAGAGCCGCCTGCTGGCCAAGCGCGTGCACGAGAGCCACGGCAACGTCGTGCCCGGCAGTCCGATCCTAGAGGTGTCCGGCATCCGCAAGAGCTTCACGCTCCGGCGCGGCGGGCTGCTCTCGGGCGCCAAGCGCGAGGTGCTGGCGGTCGAGGATGTCAGCTTCGCCGTCAGGCGCGGCGAATGCCTGGGCCTGGTCGGCGAATCGGGCTGCGGCAAGACCACGCTCTCCAAGATGATCATGCGCGGGCTGACGCCGGACGAAGGCCGCATGACCTTTCACGGTGCCAAGGGAGAGGTCGACCTCTTGGCGCTCAAGGGCAAGGATCTGGTGCGCTTCCGCCCGCAGGTGCAGTTTATCTTCCAGGACCCCTTTTCCTCGCTCAATCCGCGCATGACGGTGGGCGACCTGGTCCGCGAGCCCCTCGACATCCACAATGTCGGCACCCAGGCGGAGCGCGATGCCTTGGTGGCCGAGCTCCTGCAGGTGGTGGGCCTCAGACCGCTGCATGCCAAGCGCTATCCGCACTCCTTCTCCGGCGGCCAGCGTCAGCGTATCGGCATCGCCCGGGCCTTGGCCTTGCGCCCGGAACTGGTGATCTGCGACGAGCCCGTCTCGGCGCTCGACGTCTCGATCCAGGCGCAGATCCTGAACCTCCTGAAGGATCTGCAGCGCGAACTGGGGCTGACCTATCTCTTCATCAGCCACAATCTGGCCGTGGTGAACTACATCGCCGACCGCATCATGGTGATGTGCAAGGGGCGCATCGTGGAGATGGCGAACTGCGCCAGCCTGATGGCCGACCCGATCCACCCCTATACCAAGGCCCTCTTGACGGCGGTGCCGGAACCGCGCTTGGAGGATCAGCTCGATTTGGGCGCCCTGATGGCCGGGCGCGCGTCGAACCCGGAGGCCTGGCCGGCCCCCTTCACCATCGGCGAGGGGCAAAGGCCGGGCTTCGTCGAAATGAAGCCGGGGCATTGGGTCAGGGCAAGTGCCGTTCCCCTGCAGGAAGAAAGGAGCGTGCCGTGCTGAGCTATGTCGCCCGACGGCTCCTCTTGATGGTGCCGACCCTGCTGATCACCTCCTTCATCGTCTTCTGCATCATCCAGGCGCCGCCCGGGAACTACCTCGATACCTACATCACCGAACTGCAGAGCCGCGGCGAGCAGGTCGATCAGGGCCGCATCGCCTTCCTGCGCGAGCAGTACGGCCTCGATAAGCCCTTCCTGCAGCAGTACATCGACTGGGTCGGCAACCTGCTGGTTGGCGATCTGGGCTTTTCCTTCGAGTATCAGTTGCCGGTGAACGAGGTGGTTGGCGATCGGCTCTGGCTGACCTTCCTGGTGTCGATGGTCACCATCCTCTTCACCTGGGTCGTGGCCTTCCCGATCGGCGTCTACTCCGCCGTGCGCCAGTACTCGGTCGGCGACTATGCCTTCACCACCCTGGGCTTCATCGGCCTGGCCACGCCCAACTTCCTGCTGGCGCTGATCTTGATGTACTTCATGAACGTCTGGTTCGGCGTGCAGATCGGCGGCCTCATGGACGACGAGTACCTCGATCAGGGCTTCAGCCTGGAGAAGCTGGGTTCCGTCCTGGCGCATCTCATCGTCCCGGTCATCGTCATCGGCACCAGCGGCACGGCGGCCATGATCCGGCGCCTGCGCGCCAACCTGCTGGACGAGTTGAACAAGCAGTACGTCACCACGGGACGCGCCAAGGGGCTTTCGTCCGGCAAGCTGCTGATCAAGTACCCGCTGCGGATCTCGCTCATACCTTTCGTCGCCGACATCGGCAACTACCTGCCGTCCCTCGTCTCCTCGGCCGCGGTGGTCTCCATCGTGATGAACCTGCCGACCACGGGACCCATGCTGATTCAGGCCCTGAAGGTGCAGGACATGTACCTCGCGGGTTCCTTCCTGATGTTCCTCTCGCTACTCACCATCGTCGGCATGATGGTCTCCGACCTGGCGCTGGCGGCGCTCGATCCTAGAATCCGCCTGGAGGGAGGGAGCCAGAAATGAGGGGGCGCCGCGACGACCTGGCCGACCGCCTGGAGCACTACGTCAGCCCGGCGCCCTTCGACCCCTATTCGCGCGAGGTGATGACGCCCGAGCAGGAGCGCTACTTCCTCGCCCCCGCCTGGAAGCTGATGTGGTGGCGCTTCAAGAAGCACCGCCTGGCGCTCTGGTCGCTCTACTTTCTGGCGGCCGTCTACCTGATGACCGTCTTCGTCGAGGTGATCGCTCCCTACGGGCTGGAGACCCGCGACGTGCAGCACATCTACGCGCCGCCGCAGAGCATCAACTTCTTCCATGACGGAGAGTTCATCGGACCCTTCGTCTACGGCTACGACTTCACTCTCAACATGGAGACCCTGAAGCGCGAGTACACGGACAGCCCGGACAAGGTCTATCCAATTCGCTTCTTCTGCCGCGCCGACAGCTACGAGATGTGGGGCCTCATCGGGGCCGACTTCCATCTCTTCTGCGCGGCGGAAGGCGGCACCATGTACCTCATGGGCACGGATCGCTTGGGCCGCGACGTGCTCTCGCGAATCATCTACGGGGCCAGGATCTCGATGCTGATCGGGCTGATCGGCATCGGTTTCTCCTTCCTCCTGGGGATCACTATCGGCGGCCTTGCCGGCTATTACGGCGGCCTCGTCGACAGCGCGGTCCAGCGCATCATCGAGGTGGTGCGCTCCTTCCCCGAGATCCCGCTCTGGCTGGCGCTCTCCGCCATTCTGCCGGTGACCTGGTCGCCGCTGTGGGTCTTCTTCGGGATCACCATCATCCTGGCGCTTCTTGATTGGCCGGGCTTGGCACGCGCGGTGCGCTCGAAGCTGCTATCATTGCGCGAAGAAGACTTCACCCAAGCAGCCCAGCTGATGGGCGCCTCGCCCAGGCGCATCATCTTCCGCCATCTGCTGCCCAGCTTCTCCAGCCACCTGATCGCCTCGCTCACGCTCTCGATCCCCTCGATGATCCTGGCGGAGACGGCGCTCTCCTTCCTGGGCTTGGGCTTGCGGCCGCCGATCACCTCGTGGGGCGTGCTGCTGACCGAGGCGCAGAACATCAACGTGGTGGTGCTCTATCCCTGGCTCATGCTGCCGGCCGTGCCGGTGGTCTTGGTGGTCCTGACCTTCAACTTCCTGGGCGACGGCCTGCGCGACGCCGCCGATCCCTACCGCTAGGCAGTCGGTATCAATTGCCAAGTCTTGTCAGCAAGCGGTTCCGTTCCCAGGTGACTGACCATCGCTAGAAACTTTAGGTGACGACCATGACGGCACGCTTTCTCCCTTCCTGGTCCCTGGCGCTCCTGGCCGGCGGGCTCTTGCTGGCGGCTCCCGCGAGCCGGGCCGAGGTGCTGACCTCCAGCGACGGACTGCAGCCTGGCCTCGCGGCCTGCTACATCAACGGCATGATCCGTCACGTGGACGAGATGCTGGATTGGGAGGACTACCGCGATTGCAAGCCCGGCGCGCCCTTGGCGGAGTTGAACTCCAAGGTCGGCAAGAACAAGGTGCTGACCAGTCCCTGGTCGGACGGCGTGATGGCCAAGATCACGGGCTACATCCATCTCGATCAGACCGGCAGCTATGCCTTCGTCTTCGAATCGAACGACGGCGTGCGTCTGGAGATCGATGGCAAGCAGGTCGTCGAGGATCCCGGCGTGCATGCCGACCAGTTCTCCGAGGTCGGGCATTTTCAGGTGAGCAAGCCCGGCTGGTACCCGCTGACCATCCGCTACTTCGAGCGCAAGAACACCTCCACCTTGCGCTTCTTCTGGCAGCCGCCGGGCACCGACGGCACCATGCCCGTGGTTCCGGCCGAAGTGCTCGCGCATCGCGGAGCGTAGTTTCGGGAAGATGGAAAAAGGGGGGAGGCCCGGCGTAGCCGCCGAGGCCTCCAGCCCTGTTAGGCCGCACGGATCCGAACGGCCCTCGCATTCCGGTGTGACCCGCGGCCCCTCATTGAGCGGCTGTTGGTCTAACTGCCTTACAGCAGGGTGATGAGCGCCAGGCCCAAGACCGCCACGAGGAAGGCGAGGCCGACCCGGTTCGCGGCATCCAGCACGATCGGCATGGACGTCACTCCCATTCAAGAAAAGGTCGATCCTCGCGGAGGGCGCGACAGGCAAGAGCCCATCCGCCGCTCGCGACTTCTCTGATATAGGAAAAGTTATTATAAAATGCAAGCTTAGAGATTTAGCTTGAACGCTCACTCAGCCAAGACCACAAGATCCATGGTCGTTGCCACCTCGGTCACCCGCACCGCCGGCAGCCGTCGTCTCGGCCTCGACGGGCGGTAGCCCTGCCGCTCCGCCAAGGCAAAGGTACGGGCGTCGGTCAGCGCGCGCGACTTGAGGACCTTGTTGTGCTTCTCGATCTTGGCCGCCAGGTTCGCCGGCTCGCCGATGATGGTGTACTCCAGCCGCTCGTCCTCGCCGATGATGCCGAAGAGAACGCGGCCGCTGGTGAGCGCGCCGTTGATCCTCGGCGCCGCCGCGCCGGCCTGGCGCCGCTCGTCCTCCCATCTTTCGGCCGCCGCCATGATCTCGTCGAGGGCGGCGAGGCCGTTGGCGGCGTAGCCGTCGCTCTCGCCGACCGCGCCGAAGCTGGCGAGGATGCCATCGCCGAGGAACTTGTCCACCGCGCCGCCGTGGCGGCGGATGATCGGCACCATGAGGGACTGGTAGTCGGACAGCAGGGCAAGGGTCTCTTCGACCGGCAGCTTGGCGACCAGCGGGGTGAAGCCGCGCAGGTCCAAGGTCAAGATGGCGGCGTCGCGAAGCTCCCCCTGGCCGACGCTGATCTCGCGCTCGGCGCTCTTGATGCGTTCGGCCACGCCCTCGTCGAAGAAGCGCGAGAGGGTCTTGGTCTTCTGCTCCTCGGTAACGGAACGCAGCAGCAGGACCTTGGCGCGCGACAGGGCGACGGCGAGAATCAGGCTGAAGATGATGATGGTGATGATCTTGTCGAACTCGGCGCCGAACAGCAGCGAGTTGGAGGTCATGTAGACGATGTAGTCCCGGGTGACCGGCATGGCGTCGGCCTGCATGACGACGACATAGGCCACCATGATCGCCCAGCCGCCTGCCGCGATCATCCCCGAGAGCAGGACGAAACGCGCGTCGAAGCGCAGGCTCCGAAGTCCAATGAAGATGAAGACATAGAGCAAGGTGGGTGCCTTCAGAAAGAAGGCGGGCGGCTGGTGGTAGGTCAGGTGAAAGGACCAGATGACGGTCAGCAGCAGGGCCATGTCGAAGACGACGGAGAGCGCCAGCGACCATTCCGGCAGGCGGGCGCGGTAGGACCAGACCAGCCTGATCACGGTGAGGATGAAGTAGAGCGAGAGCGCGAGCGGGACTGGCAGGGCCTCAATACCGCTGGTCATCTTGGGCGAGATCAACCAGAGCACGGCCCAGAGCAGCACGACGATCAGCTGTATCCAGCCGGTCAGACGCTCGCCCTGATCCTGCTGATCGTGGATCGCTTGGCGCACGCTTTCCGGCAGGTCCTCTTCGGATGGACCGATCAGGAATGTGTAGATGCGCTGCCACATCGCTTGCTGCGTCTCCGCTCTACCGGGCGGTCGCCGGGGGTTGCCCTTGTCTTTGCTAGGCCGGCGGCGGCTGCCTCGCAAGGCAACGCGGCCATCAGAAGGGCGTGATGAAGGGGCGAGAGCGCCGTCCTAGAGTTCCAAGGTCAAGCCTTCGTAGGCGACCAGAGTGCCCGGTCTGGCCGCTTCGGCGCCCTCCGCGATGGCGTCCATCGTCGCATCGTCATGACTGGGGTCGTGGTGGAAGATCACCAGCTTCCTGACGCCCGCCTCCTCGGCCAGACGCATCCCCTCCTGCCAGGTGGAATGGCCCCAGCCGCGGAAGCGCGGGTACTCGTTGTCCGTATAGGTGGCATCATAGACCATGATGTCGGCGTCCTTGACCAGGGTCAGGATGCGCTCGTCGAGCGTGCCCTCGACGTGCTCGGTGTCGGTGACGTAGCAGAAGCTGCGCCCACCCTCTTCCAGGCGGAAGGCGGTGGCCCCTTGCGGATGGTTCAGGGCCGTCGTGCGCAGCAGGGCGTTGGGAGCCGGATGCAGGGTCTCGCCGGCTTCGAAGTCCTTGTAGATCATGTTGGCGGCGAAGATGTCCGGCGGTATTGGAAACAGCGGCTCGGCCATGTACTTGCACAGCACCTGCTTCAAGGTGAGCCTCGGGGCCAGGTGCCCGGCCCAGACGCGAAAGCGGTTCTGCGGGGCGAAGAAGGGGGCGAAGAAGGGGATTCCGTGGATGTGATCCACGTGGGTGTGGGTCAAGAAGATGTCGGCATCCAGCGGCGCTTCCTTGATCAGCGAGATACCGAGCGGCCGCAAGCCGGTGCCGGCATCGAAGATCAGCAAGCGCTCGCCCAGCCGGACCTCGATGCAAGAGGTGTTCCCGCCGTAGCGCGCATAGTCCGGTCCGGGACAGGCGATCGAGCCGCGTACGCCCCAAAAGCGGACGAGGAACTGCGCGTGCGTCTGTTCCTGCGTCATTAGGTTGCTTTGCTGCTCCCTTTCCCCAAACCCTGTCGTCAGCCGATGGCTGCCCCGCACTCTAAGACATGGCCATTGTGTGGCGAAAGTGCAAAGGCTGGTGTCGGTGCAAAGCCTTGCTTGTTTTCGCCAATTCAAAGTGGAGCCAGGGATGACAGAGCAGCAAAGCGGCGACAAATCACGCTGGAGTGGCGTCGCCTTCGGCCTTGTCTTGGCCGCCTTTGCTGCCTTTCAGCAGTTCAAGCTGCCGCCGGTGCTGCCGGTCATGCTGGAACACTACCACTATGACCTGGTCCTGGCCGGCGGCTTCATGAGTATCTACGCGCTGGTCGGGCTCCTGGTATCGCTGCCGCTGTCACGCTTGATCGCCAGGCGGGGGCCGCTGATACCCCTGTGGGGGGGCCTTCTCCTCTTTCTCTTGGGCAATGTCGTCAGTCTGGCCGTGCCGGAATCGGGCTGGGTGGTCCTCTTCGGGCGCGGATTGGAGGGCCTGGCCTTCGCGGTGATGGCCTTGATCGGGCCGGCCGCCGCCAGCGCCAACGCGGCGCGCGCGACCCTGCCGCTGGTCTTCGCCCTGACCGCGGCTTGGGTTCCGACCGGCCAGATGGTGGCGGCCGTGGTGGCCCTGCCGACCCAGGATGCCGGCCTTTGGCGGCCGGTATGGTGGCTGGCCATCGTCGCCACCGTGCTGCTGGCCTGCTGGCTGGCGCAGATCCAAAGGGGACGCGGCATCTACCTGGGCGCCGGCTCTCAAGCCGGCGGTTCGTCGCGCGCGCTTACCGGCGAAGAGCGCCTCCTGCTCTGGGTCGCGGGCACGGGCTTCCTGCTCTTTTCCGGCCAGTATATCGGCTATATGACCTGGTTCCCCTCCTATCTGGTGGAGGCGCTGGGTTTCTCGCCAGCCGAGGCCATCTATGCCTATCTCGTTCCGGTGGTGCTGGTTGCCGTTTTCAACGTGGTGTCCGCCTGGCTCCTGCGGCGCGGCATGACCCCGGCCGGTCTCTTGGTCGTCGGCTTCGGACTGGAGGCGGTCGGTTGGCTGCTGCCCTTCGCTCCCGTCGATTCGCTGGGCCTCGTCCTGCTCTTCGCCTACGGCATCGGCGCGGGCTTGGTGCCGGCGGGACTCTTCGCCATGCCCACCACCATCGTCGGACCGGGCGGGCCGACCATCGCGGCCTTCGGAATCATGATGACCCTGCGCAACGTCGGCGTCCTGGTCGGGCCGCTGTTGCTCGCCGCCCTCATTACGCCCGACGGCGGCTGGTCCGTCGCGGCTCCGGTCTTCTGCGCCATCAGCATCGCCTCTCTCTTGATGTGCCTCTGGCTCGCGCGGCGGATGCGCCACCGGCAGACGTGAGGCGCGGCACCGCTCCGCCCGGGTGCGACTGGCCCGAACGGAGCGGCAAGCTCGCCTTAGGCCGCTTTGCGCCTTTCCTCGGCGAAGCTGGGCCGCGCGCGCATCGCCTCTTCCCAGCGCTTGGCATGCTTGAAATCGCTCGGCAGGGCCTTGTCCGAGATGTCGCAGACCATCAGCGCGGCCATGCCGGTGATGTCGGCGATGCTGAAGCTGTCTCCGGCGATGAACGGCCTGCCGTCCGACATCTCCTTGTCGAACCAGGCCCAGTTCTCGTCGAAGCGGCGCACTTGCGAAGCCGCGTAGTCCGGGACCTGCTCCACCTTGTCGGCGAAGAAGGCCAGGGTGTGGCGCGCCGAATCGCCGATCGGGCCGAAGATATGGAACTCCACGCGGCGGTTCCACATTTCGATGTTGGCCTGCTCGAAGGCGCTTTCGCCAAACAGCCGCGGCTCGGGGTGAAGCGCTTCGAAGTAGCGGCAGATGGCGACGCTCTCGCAGAGGATCTCGCCGCCGTCGAGCTCCAGCACCGGGATCTCGCCCAGCGGATTGATCTGCAGGAACTCGGGCGTGCGGGTATCGCCGCCCAGCACGTTGATCTTGTGCCGCGGCACCTCGATGCCCTTCTCGGCGAGGAAAACCTGAACGCGCAAGGTGTTGGGGGTCATGGAATCGTACAGCTTCATCGGGGGTCATCTCCATCGGGGACGTCGATTTGACAGTCAACCATTCAGTTCACTATATTAGCGCTCGAGATTAGTCAACCATCGAGTTCACCTTTGGAGCGACAGCGGATGCCGGACCTCGACAGAACCTTTGCCGCGCTCAGCGACACCACGCGCCGCGCGATCGTTGCCCGCCTGGCCAGCGGAGAAGCGCCGCTCTCCGATCTGGCCGCTCCCTTCGAAATGTCGCTGACGGCGGTCTCGAAGCATGTGCGCGTGCTCTCCGACGCCGGGCTCGTCACCGTCAGCAAGCGCGGGCGAACCCGCTACTGCCAGCTGGAGGCGACACCGATGAAGGACGCGGCCGACTGGCTGGACGACTATCGACGCTTCTGGGAAGACCGTCTGGAAGCCCTTGGCCGCTATCTGAGCGAGGAGTCGTGATTCCATGGGTTTTCTCAGCAGCAAGGCGGGGGAAGCGCCCGTCGTCGTCGAAGGGCGCTTCAAGGCATCCGTCGCGCGCGTCTATCGCGCCTGGACCGACCCCGAGGAGATCGTGAAGTGGTTCGGCCTGAAGGCCGGCGCCATGCGGGACGCCGAGATCGATCTCAAGGTCGGCGGCCGGTGGCGCTTCGTCATGAGCGAGGCCCACGAAGGCCGCTCCGTCCTGCACGGGACCTATCTCAGGGTCGAGCCGGAGGCTTGCCTGGAGTTCAGCTGGAGCCACGTCTTCGAACACGCCGACGGTCGGCGAGAGGAGACCGCGCCCTCCAAGGTCACCGTCACTTTCCGCGCGGAGGGTGCGTCGACCCTGCTGCATCTGCGGCACGAAGGGATCCTGCGCGAGGCCGGCAGGATCGGCGTCGGCAAGGGGTGGGAGGCAAGCTTCGAGCAGCTGTCGAGGCTGCTCGAAGCTTGAGGTTCGCCGCGCCCAGGGCGGTCAAGAAGCGCTCGACCCGCCCACGGACGTCGAGGCGTGGAGCTCTTCCTGCACCGCCGCCGGATCGATCTTATGAATGGTCCAGCCCATGTAGCCGAAGAACACGGTGACGATGGGCGAGAGCAGGCAGAAGAAGTTGAAGGGCAGATAGGCCAGGGTCGCCACGCCCAATGTCGCCGACTGATAGGCGCCGCCGGTGTTCCAGGGCACCAGATTGGCGGTCACGGTCGCGCTGTCCTCGACCGCGCGGGACAGGTTCTTGGCCGCCAGACCGCGCTCGCGATAGGCCTGCGCATAGGTGCGCGCGCCCATCACGATGGCCATGTACTGGTCGCAGAGGATGAGGTTGGCGCCGATGCAGGTGAGCACGGTGGAGAGGATCAGCGAGCCGGTGGAGCGCGCCCAAGTGAGCACCCGGTCGGCCACCACCTTCAGCTGGAAGGTCCGCTCCATCACGCCGCCGAACATCATGGCGACGAATACCAGGGCGATGGTGTAAAGCATCGATTCGAGCCCGCCGCGCGAGAGCAGGGAATCGACGTCCGCGATCCCCGTCTCCGAGGTGTATCCGCCCATGGCGGCGTTCATGATGGCCTCGTAGCCGGCGCCTTGGAAGAAGAGCGCGCAGAGGGCGCCCGCCAGGGCGCCGATGGTAATGCCGGGGATCGCCGGGACCTTCCGCCAAGAGACCACGAAGACGATGATCGGCGGCAGCAGCATCAGCGGATTGATCGCGAAGGTGCTGTCCAGCGTCTCCAGGATGGTCTGGATCCGGGCCAGATCGCCGCTGTCGGCGTCGTACTGCAGGCCGATCACGATCTCGATGATCAAGGTCAGGCCGAAGGCGACGCCGGTGGTGTACATCATATGGCGGATGTGTGTGTAGAGGTCGGTGCCGGCCATGGCGGGCGCCAAGTTGGTCGTGTCCGACAGTGGCGACATCTTATCGCCGAAGTAGGCGCCCGATAGCACGGCGCCGGCGACCAAGGGCAACGGCAGGCCCAGTCCGCCGCCCACCCCCATCAGGGCGACGCCGATGGTGCCGGTGGTGCCCCAGCTGGAGCCGGTGGCCAAGGAGGCGATCGCGCAGATGATCAGGGCTGCCGGCAGAAAGATCTCGGGGCTCAAGATCAAGAGGCCGTAGTAGATCAGAGTCGGCACGACGCCGCCCAGGATCCACACGCCGATCAGCACGCCGACGACCATGAGGATGATGATCGCCTGCAACGCGCGGGCGATCCCCTGGATCATCCCGTCCTGAATGGAGTCCCAATGGAAGCCGCAGCGCAAGCCGATGATGCTGGCGACGATGACGCCCAGCAGCATGGGAATGTGCGGATCCATGCCGAATATGACGATCGAGAAGCCGATGCCGACCACCAGGGACAGCAGCGATATGATCGCCTCCGTCAGGCTTGGCAGGCGCTTTCCTTCCGTAAGGTCCATAGGTTGCTCTCCTAGGGTTGTCGTTGTCCGGCGCCCCGCTCGCCCGGATGAGCGGAGGTCGCGACGCGGAAGGAGCAGGCATCACGTGTCGACCGGACCCGTCCGACGGCGACCTCAGCACCGCCGCCAAGCGAAGGCCATTGAGGATCGTCGATCGGGAGACCTGTCGCAGTCGCGGCCAAACCTGCCACCAGCTTCTGTTAAGCCATTGTTACAAGAATGCTATCACGCCCTAGGGCGGCGCGGAAGCGAAGAGCAGCCAGGGAGTGTGAAATATCACTGGTGGAAAATCACCGACGATTGGCGCCGAGCGCTCTCTCCCGGATCGCCAAGGCCGGCGCCTTGAGGAAAACTCGCGAAAAGCCAAGTTCTTCGCGATGGTCGCCGCCATGCGCGAAGCCCACGTTGGATTCGTTGTCGAGAGACGAAACGGCAACGTCACTCCAGACGAGAGGAAAAGAGAATGAGCAAGATCATCGCGGAAATGAAGAACCGTCGTGGTGTCTCCCAGGCGTCGAAGGCGGCTTTGATTGTTCAGTGCTAACTGAATAGTCAGTCTCTAGGAACGAAAGAAATCGGCGACGCGCTATCCATATGAGCTCGTCGCTGATTTTCGTATCAGGGAAAAAAGAGATGCGCAGCATTCCGCATAACATAGAGGCTTACGACAACGCCAAGGTGCGTACGCGCTTTGGGGAGTATTACGATCTATCGGAAGGCGAGGTCGACAAAATCTTCACCGCTATGAAAGTCTTCCTGTTCGTATCTCACCGGTACATGATGGAAACGGGAAAAAGATTGAGAATCGTTGACGAAACGTTCGTGATCGATGAGATGTGGCATAACTTCGTCCTCTTCACCGAAGACTATCACGCGTTCTGTCATGAGATGTTCGGGGAATTCTATCACCACACCCCTGCAGTAACAAACGTCGAAACGATATCTATTGACGAACTCTCGGAGCAGCTTCAGTTTATTCAGGCATATGTTGGAGAAGATAGGCTTGAGACCTGGTACAGTACCTGGGCGAAGACGTACAATGCCAGGGAGATGCACAAGAAGCGCATCCTGCCCGAGATCGAATTCGAGCCTGCCGAAGCCGAATGAAAGCCGCCGCCCAACGCTCCAAGAGGTCACGTCCGGGTACTGCGAATGGTTCCGGGCTTGACCCGGGTGGCTCCCCGGGACTGTCAGGCCACACGCGGCCGCAACCCAATCCTGAGGCGGAACGTTAGGGTGCGAGGCGGTAGCCGCCAGGCTCGGTCAGCAGCAGGGCCGGGCGCGTGGGGTCGGCTTCGATCTTCTGGCGCAAGCGATAGATGTGGGTTTCGAGCGTGTGGGTGGTGACGCCCGCGTTGTAGCCCCAGACCTCGCCCAGAAGCGTGTCGCGGCCGACGGCCCGGTCGCCGGCGCGATAGAGGTACTTGAGGATCGCGGTCTCCTTCTCGGTCAGCCGTACCTTCTGCTGCTTCTCGTCGTGCAGCAGCAGCTTGGCCGCCGGCCGGAAGCTGTAGGGACCGATGGTGAAGGTGGCATCCTCGCTCTGCTCGTGCTGGCGCAGCTGCGCGCGCAGGCGGGCCAGCAGCACGCCGAGACGGAAGGGTTTGGCGACATAGTCGTTGGCGCCCGCGTCCAGCCCGAGAATCTGATCGGCGTCGCTGGCCGAGGCGGTCAGCATGATGATGGGGCACTTGACGCCGTTCCGGCGCAGCAGGCGGCAGACCTCGCGGCCGTCCATGTCGGGCAAACCGACGTCGAGGACGATGGCGTCGAAGATTTCGTCCTTGGTCTTGTCGAGAGCAGCCTGGCCGCAATCCGCCTCTTGCGTCGAGAACTCCTCGTGCAGATGCAGCTGCTCTGCCAGGGCTTCGCGAAGAGCTTGGTCGTCATCGACCAGAAGAATGCGCTTGCCGGTCAGTGTACTCACGATGTCCTCCTGCTGTGGTTCGCCTGGCAGGCCTCGATCAGCCAGCGAGTCAGCGGATGATCGGCGTCCAACAGGGCGTCGACGATTGTAAAGTGATCTCGCCCGGCGATGCGAAGGCTTTCGATCGGCAGATCCAGCGCCTGCCACTGCGCCGCCAGGGCATTCTGTTGTCTTACGAACTCCGGTGTTTCCTGATCCCCGACCGCCAGCAGCAGCGGCGGCGCGCTGGCCGGCGCACGGCGCAGCGGGCTCAAGTCTGCGACCTCTATCTCGCTGATAGCAAGAAGAGGCTGTTGATAGGAGCGTCGCATAGGGGCCAAGTCATAGACTCCGCTGATGGAACAGCAAGCCCCAATTCGCGGCGCGCCCGTCCCCAGGGCGACGGCCCGGCGTTCGCGCAAGAGCTCCATGACGGCCAGGTGGCCGCCGGCGGAATGGCCGGCCAAGACGAAGCCCTCGGCGGCGTAACCGTGCAGGCTCGCCCGGTCGGCCAGGAGTGCTAGCGCCTTGGCGACATCCTCCACCACCTCGGTGAGCGACACCGTTGGCGCCAGGCGATAGTTGACTTGGGCCAGACCGATGCCGGCGGAGAGAAAGGTCGGCGCGAAGAAGGTGAAGTCGTCCTTGTCGAGGCTCTGCCAATAGCCGCCGTGAATGAAGACCAGCAGCGGCCCGCCTTGGCTGCCGCCCTCGGCCGGAAAGAGATCGACGCTCTGTAGGGGCGAGGTGCCGTAGGATAGCCCGACCTTGTTCTTCAGGGTGCTCCGCACCGCCGCGCTATCGTTGCTCCAGCGCGCGAGAACGGCCTCGTGTCCCGGCCAGCGTGCGCGTAGATTGAGCTGTTGATCCAAGGCCGACTTGGTCAGGCCGTGCCAAATCACTTCCGACATCGCTACCCGTTGCTTGCCTAACCCCTGCGCCCTTCGCGGCGGTGCGCCGTCTTGACGATCCACAGCAAACCTGCCATCTCGGCAGGCAAGCGGTAAAGAGCCGAGGGCGACAAACCAGCCTTACGCGGCGGCGGTCGCCGCCAACTCTCCACCGGTCGCGCACCATCCAAGCAAGGCACAATGACCGACAGCTTGCCGACCAATGCTCTCGCGGACGATGCCCTGCTGCAGGGTGTCTCGCGGGCCCTAGCCGAGCTGCGGCGCGGCGCGCCGGTGCTGCTGCATGCCGGTCAGGAAGCGGCCTTGGTGCAGGCGACGGAAGCTGGCGAGGCCCTGGGCATCGCCTTGCTGTCGCGCCTGGCCGGGCGCCGGCCCGTGATGCTGCTGACACGGCGCCGGGCCGCCGCCTTGGGGCTCACGCCGCGCGGCAGCGGGCACGTGGCGCTCAGTCTGACGGGCATCGGCGAGGATCAACTGGTCTCGCTGGCCGACCCGGCCTCCACCAGCAAGCTGCCAGACGACGCCGGTCAACTCGACACCTTGCCGATGTCGGCCCGCCTGGTGGACGCGGCGATCGATCTGACCAAGCTGGCGCGCCTGTTGCCGTCTGCGCTCTTCGCGCCCCTGGCCTCGGCGCGTCGCAGATTGGCGAGCGCCGAGGACATCCTCTCGGTCTCGGTCAACGCGGTGGAGGACTTTCGCCATGCCGGCACGCGCCGGCTGAGCGAGGTCACGGCGGCGCGCGTCCCGCTGATGGGGGCGGAGAACACCCGCATTCACGCCTTCCGTCCCGGTGACGGCGGCTTGGAGCACCTGGCCATCGTGATCGGCGAGATCGATGCCGCCAAGCCGGTCTTGGTCCGCTTGCACTCGGAGTGCTTTACCGGCGACCTGCTGGGCAGCCTGCGGTGCGACTGCGGTCCGCAACTGCGCGGCGCCGTGGAGACCATCGCCGCCGATGGCGCCGGCATCCTGCTCTACCTGGCGCAAGAGGGCCGCGGGATCGGCTTGGTCAACAAGCTGCGCGCCTATCGCCTGCAGGACAGCGGCGCCGATACGATAGACGCCAACGAGCAGCTGGGCTTCGATGCCGACGAGCGGGTCTACCTACCGGCCGCTGAGATGCTGCGGCTGCTGGGCGTCGGACAGGTGCGCCTCCTAACCAACAATCCCGAGAAGGTGGCCGCCCTGGAGCACTGCGGCATCGAGGTCGTCGAGCGGGTGGCCCTCTCCTTTCCCGAGAACGAGCACAATCGCCCCTATCTCATGACCAAGGCCCGTCGCTTCGGGCACCTCTTCTAGGCCGCGGAGCGGGCTGGTGTCGGGCGAGATTCTCGTCACGCCGACGAATGGCGCCTGGTGCCTCGAGGCTGCCGGCCATCGCTTCCCCTGTGCCATCGGTCGTGGCGGCGTCAGCGGGGCGAAGCGGGAAGGCGACGGCGCGACGCCGCTCGGCAGCTTTGCCTTGCGCGAACTCTTGTTCCGGCCGGATCGCGGGGCCGTGCCGCGCACGGCCCTGCCCATGCGACCGCTTTCGCCCGCCATGGGATGGTGCGACTGCCCGGCCGATCCCGCCTACAACCGCGCGGTCACCCTGCCTTGGCGCAGCTCGGCCGAGCACCTCTGGCGGCGGGACGGCCTCTACGACCTGATCGTGCCCCTGGGGTACAACGACGCTCCGGTCAGTCCGGCCGCCGGCAGCGCGATCTTCCTGCATGTCGCCAGAGCGGGGCTGACGCCGACCGAGGGCTGCGTCGCCTTGCATCGCTCCGACCTTCTCAAGCTGCTGTCGATCCTGACGGCCGACTGGCGGCTGACGGTCCGCGCGGCTGGCGGGTAGCCGGATCCCATCGAATTCCTAGCTCTTCCGCGAGGCCGCCGATGTTCGAAACCACGCAAGCCATGACCCTCTTTCCGACCTTCTGCTGGGTGCACGACCTGCCCGACGCCGAGGCGGCCCGCTTGAACCCGCAGTTGGAGGCGGCGGTAGAGGCGATCATCGCGCCCAGAGAGCCTTTGCCGCCGGGCCACACCTGGCAGACCAGTCAGGATTTGCACCTGCGGCCCGAGTTCCAGCCGTTGGTCGCCATGATCCAGACGGCGGGACAAGGTGTCGTGGGCTTCCTCAAGCTGGCGCACCAAGGCCTGGAGATCACCGGGTGCTGGGCCAACGTCAATCCGCCGGGCGCGCCGCACGGCATTCACATGCACCCCAACAACCTGCTCTCCGGGGTCTACTACGTGAAGGCGGAAGGGGGAGCCGAACGCATCCACTTCTACGACCCCAGGCCGCAGGCGCGGGTCATCGCGCCGCGCCACACCGAGGGCAACCTCGCCAACTCCAAGCAGAGCAACATCGACGTCAAGGCGGGGCGCCTGCTGGTCTTCCCATCTTGGCTGGAGCACGGCGTGCCGCCCAATCAGAGCCCGAGCGATCGGATCTCCATCTCCTTCAATCTCATGTCCAGCGACTTCACGCGGACGGTCTCGCCGCCGAAGTGGAAGGGCCTGGGGGTCAACGAGTAGACCCGGAGGCTAGGGGATAGGCGGCCGGCTGCCGAAGATCGCGGTGCCGACGCGAATGTGCGTCGCGCCCAGCAGGATCGCGGTCTCGTAGTCGGCGCTCATGCCCATGGAGAGCAGCGGCAGGTCCAAGTCGCGCGCGCGTTCGCGCAGGAACTGAAAGTGCGGCGCCGGCGGTTCGTCCAGCGGCGGGATGCACATCAGTCCTCTGACCTCGAGGCCCAATTCCTCCACGGAGAGGCGATAGAGCGGCTCGAGGTCCTGCGGAAGACAGCCGGCCTTTTGCGGCTCCTCGCCGGTGTTCACCTGGATGAGGCAGGCGGGACGCCGGTCAAACTTATCCATGGCCTTGGCCAGGGAGCGTGCCAGCTTCGGGCGGTCCAGGCTGTGGATCACGTCGAAGAGGGCGACCGCGTCCTCCGACTTGTTGGTCTGCAGAGGGCCGATCAGGTGGAGTCGCAGATCGGGCCAGGCCTCGCGCAAGGCCGGAAACTTGCCGGCTGCTTCCTGCACCCGGTTCTCGCCGAAATGCCGCTGACCGGCTTGGAGCGCCTCGGAGACGAGCGCCGCCTCCTTGGTCTTGCTGACCGCGACGAGGGTGATCTCCTCGGCCTTGCGTTCGGCCTTGGCGCAGGCCTTGTCGATCGCCCGCGCCACGCGCTCCAGGTTTTCCGCTATCTCGCCTTCGGACTGCACGGGGCACTCTCCCAACGGCACAAAAGGAACAAGGCCGCCAAGATAGCGGCCTCGTCCCTGCAGACCAGTGCGAAAGGCGCAACCGCGCCCGCGGGTGGTCCTAAAAGCGGAAGGAGAGACCGCCGGCGCCGACCACGCCGGTGTTGACCGCGCCGCTCTCAGCGCTCCAACGGCCCCACATCACGCCGCCACGGGCCACGATGCCCGGGCCCAAGGCGTACTGCAGACCGCCGGTCGCCGCGAAGAGCTTGTCCTCGTTGCCCGCGCCGACGATGCCGTCGCCGGTGGTGCCGGGCACGAAGCCTTCGACCTCACCCTGGAAGTACTCGGCGCCAACCGTCCATGGACCGGCCGTGTAGGCGATGCCGACATCCCAGGACTGGCCCTCGGTCGAGAGTACGCTGGTCATCTCGCCGGAGGCGCAGGTCGAGCAGCCGGTGGTGATCGTGCTGGCCTGGCCGTCGAAGGCATTGGCGTAGGCGCCGCCAATGGTCACGCCCGCGTAGGACAGGTTCGCACCGACGTTGAAGCCTTGATAGTCATCCACGCCGCCGCCCGGAATGCTGGTCAGCGAATCCGGCGCCTCGGCGCGGGTGTAACCGACCGAGACGGCAACACCGACGCCGTCGAAGTCGTCGACGAAGTTCGCGCCCACCGCGAAGCCGAAATAGTATTCGCTGTCGCGATCGGCCTCGACCGGGAAGTTCTTGCCTTCGCCGGTGTCCACCACCGCCGGCGCGTGACTGATTCCCAGCTGGAAGCCGTAGAGACGCGGGGTGTAGTAGGTCAGCTGGTTTTCGTCGTTGCCGTAGTCCAGATAGGTCGAGACCGACGGGGTACGGAAGTCCACCAGGCTGTCCGCCTGCACCGGAATGAAGACGGTGACCCAGCCCGAGTTGATCGGAAGACCGGCAACCGGCGCCGCGTAGTGCATGATGTAGGCCGCCGAGTTCTCGGAACCGGCCACGAGCCTGCCGAAGTCGCTGTCGACGAAAATGTAGTGCTCGTCGATCGTGTCCGAGCTGGTGCTGGACGCGAAGACTTCCAACTCGACGCGCGCGCCGAAGCGGATGCCGTTGTCGTGCTTGTAGCTGCCGAGGAACCAGATCTCGCCGTCAGCCCACACGCCCGTCGGACCGTAGTCCGGCTCGCCAGAGGCCGAGCCCAAGGTGGTCTCGCCGAGCGAACCGCCGGACAGATCGGTCGGGAACCTGTCCCGGCCACCGGTCGCGTTGATGCCGCCTGCGCTGAACATGGTGTTCATGTAACCGCCCAGGCCCAGCTCGATGCCGTCGGCCGAAGCGCCCGTCGCGCCGAGCATGCCCGCCGCGCAGAGGGCCGTCGTGCCGTAGAGGACTTTCTTCATCGATCCTTCCTCTCACCGTCCTTTGGATCCCTCTCCCGTGCAAGGGAGAGTTGGTCCGGGTTCCCCGCCGGGGCCGCCGAGCGATGCCCTACCGCGCCGGCGCGTCGAATTCTAAGAAGAGTATAGAATCTGTTGCCCGGAGACCGTCAAACGGTCCTTGGCAGATAAGGGCTCCGCTGTGTCCGAGTTCGTCCACCTGTTGCACCAATGCACTAGTAGGGCGGTCCCGAATCGCTAGCCGCCGAAAAGAGAAGGGGCGCGGACCTTGCGGTCCGCGCCCCCTTGTAGGCTGGCGCCGAAGCGCCTTGGTTCGTTCTTAGAAGCGGAAGGACAGACCGCCGGCGCCGATCACGCCGGTGTTGACCGCACCGCTCTCAGCGCTCCAACGGCCCCACATCACGCCGCCACGGGCCACGATGCCCGGGCCCAAGGCGTACTGCAGACCGCCGGTCGCCGCGAAGAGCTTGTCCTCGTTGCCCGCGCCGACGATGCCGTCGCCGGTGGTGCCGGGCACGAAGCCTTCGACCTCACCCTGGAAGTACTCGGCGCCAACCGTCCACGGACCGGCCGTGTAGGCGATGCCGACGTCCCAGGACTGACCCTCGGTGGAGAGCACGCTGGTCACCTCGCCGGAGGCGCAGGTCGAGCAGCCGGTCGCGATCGTGCTGGCCTGGCCGTCGAAGGCATTGGCGTAGGCGCCGCCGATGGTCACGCCCGCGTAGGACAGGTTCGCACCGACGTTGAAGCCCTGGTAGTCATCGACGCCGCCGCCCGCGATACCGGTCAAGGAGTCCGGCGCTTCGGCGCGGGTGTAACCGACCGAGACCGCAACACCGATGCCGTCGAAGTCGTCGACGAAGTTCGCACCAACCGCGAAGCCGTTGTAGTACTCGCTGTCGCGATCGGCCTCGACCGGGAAGTTCTTGCCTTCACCGGTGTCTACCACCGCCGGCGCGTAGCTCACGCCCAGCTGGAAGCCGTAGAGACGCGGGGTGTAGTAGGTCAGCTGGTTTTCGTCGTTGCCGTAGTCCAGATAGGTCGAGACCGACGGGGTACGGAAGTCCACCAGGCTGTCCGCCTGCACCGGAATGAAGACGGTGACCCAGCCCGAATTGATCGGAAGACCGGCAACCGGCGCCGCGTAGTGCATGATGTAGGCCGCCGAGTTCTCGGAACCCGCAACCACACGACCATAGTCACTGTCGATGAAGATGTAGTGCTCGTCGATCGTGTCCGAGCTGGTGCTGGACGCGAAGACTTCCAACTCGACGCGCGCGCCGAAGCGGATGCCGTTGTCGTGCTTGTAGCTGCCGAGGAACCAGATCTCGCCGTCAGCCCACACGCCCGTCGGACCGTAGTCCGGCTCGCCAGAGGCCGAGCCCAAGGTGGTCTCGCCGAGCGAACCGCCGGACAGATCGGTCGGGAACCTGTCCCGGCCACCGGTCGCGTTGATGCCGCCTGCGCTGAACATGGTGTTCATGTAACCGCCCAGGCCCAGCTCGATGCCGTCGGCCGAAGCGCCCGTCGCGCCGAGCATGCCCGCCGCGCAGAGGGCCGTCGTGCCGTAGAGGACCTTCTTCATTGCCTCTCCCTCTCTAATCCAAAGTGACCCAGTTTCCATTCTAGAGCTCAAGAGCCCTTCTCCGATCGAACCGCCCTCTTACCGGTCGCTGTGTGATCCGAGAAGGGTCACGATTTCGCCTAAGAAGGTTAGCCTAGCAAGCTGAGCGACTATAGAGCTTGTGCCACCGTGCTGGTCAAATCTTTCCAGACGAAGAAAGAGCCCGGCGCGGCAATGTCGGGGCATATGTTGTAGATTTGCAATAGTGCCCTGTGCCGGCGTGCCTAAGGCTAAGTCTATGATATCAGGCGGAAAACAGGTGCCGTGGTAGGGTCGGCGCGGGTCCAAAGGGGCATTTCGGAAACCGCCTAACACCATCTGACGCTGTGAATTCGGCCTTTGCCGGGCGGATGGCGGCGGGCGATTCGCCGAAAAGAGAAGGGGCGCGGACCCTGCGGTCCGCGCCCCCTTGTAGGCTGGCGCCGAAGCGCCTTGGTTCGTTCTTAGAAGCGGAAGGACAGACCGCCGGCGCCGATCACGCCGGTGTTGACCGCACCGCTCTCAGCGCTCCAACGGCCCCACATCACGCCGCCACGGGCCACGATGCCCGGGCCCAAGGCGTACTGCAGACCGCCGGTCGCCGCGAAGAGCTTGTCCTCGTTGCCCGCGCCGACGATGCCGTCGCCGGTGGTGCCGGGCACGAAGCCTTCGACCTCACCCTGGAAGTACTCGGCGCCAACCGTCCACGGACCGGCCGTGTAGGCGATGCCGACGTCCCAGGACTGACCCTCGGTGGAGAGCACGCTGGTCACCTCGCCGGAGGCGCAGGTCGAGCAGCCGGTCGCGATCGTGCTGGCCTGGCCGTCGAAGGCATTGGCGTAGGCGCCGCCGATGGTCACGCCCGCGTAGGACAGGTTCGCACCGACGTTGAAGCCCTGGTAGTCATCGACGCCGCCGCCCGCGATACCGGTCAAGGAGTCCGGCGCTTCGGCGCGGGTGTAACCGACCGAGACCGCAACACCGATGCCGTCGAAGTCGTCGACGAAGTTCGCACCAACCGCGAAGCCGTTGTAGTACTCGCTGTCGCGATCGGCCTCGACCGGGAAGTTCTTGCCTTCACCGGTGTCCACCACCGCCGGCGCGTAGCTCACGCCCAGCTGGAAGCCGTAGAGACGCGGGGTGTAGTAGGTCAGCTGGTTTTCGTCGTTGCCGTAGTCCAGATAGGTCGAGACCGACGGGGTACGGAAGTCCACCAGGCTGTCCGCCTGCACCGGAATGAAGACGGTGACCCAGCCCGAATTGATCGGAAGACCGGCAACCGGCGCCGCGTAGTGCATGATGTAGGCCGCCGAGTTCTCGGAACCCGCAACCACACGACCATAGTCACTGTCGATGAAGATGTAGTGCTCGTCGATCGTGTCCGAGCTGGTGCTGGACGCGAAGACTTCCAACTCGACGCGCGCGCCGAAGCGGATGCCGTTGTCGTGCTTGTAGCTGCCGAGGAACCAGATCTCGCCGTCAGCCCACACGCCCGTCGGACCGTAGTCCGGCTCGCCAGAGGCCGAGCCCAAGGTGGTCTCGCCGAGCGAACCGCCGGACAGATCGGTCGGGAACCTGTCCCGGCCACCGGTCGCGTTGATGCCGCCTGCGCTGAACATGGTGTTCATGTAACCGCCCAGGCCCAGCTCGATGCCGTCGGCCGAAGCGCCCGTCGCGCCGAGCATGCCCGCCGCGCAGAGGGCCGTCGTGCCGTAGAGGACCTTCTTCATTGCCTCTCCCTCTCTAATCCAAAGTGACCCAGTTTCCATTCTAGAGCTCAAGAGCCCTTCTCCGATCGAACTAGCCGTCTCAGGGCTTACTCTCAGGATCCAGGCCAGTTCAGTGCCCTCCGTGGCTAACCGCGGACAGCTGCCCAGAGTTAAGCCTCTTCTCCTCGTGATGGTCAACGCCCGCAGTGCCTTAGAATGGCCAAATCTGTGACAAGCCAGGGCTTCTGTTGCGCCCGCGCCACAGTGCATTGGGGTGGCCGGCGCCTCCGCGCCTCCGATCGCGGCTTTCCCGCTCCGCAAACGCCAAGATCCGAAACGATTCAACAGCTGAACCTTGGGATGTAGCGGCGCGAAACCCGCATTTGGCCGCTAGGGCAACGAAGGTGGTGACGGGGTCGCTGGAGGCGCCGCCTTGAGCTCCCTTGATGGGCCACGAGCCCCGCCGGGCGCAGGCGGTGTTGCAAAGAGGAGTCGCCTTATTGCCACCGGTGGACCCCGCCGGAACACGGTCCGGCCGCGCAAGCGATCGTCCTTCGTCAGACCGTGACTTTCTTCTGGTCGGTCAGATAGCCGTGACGCTGCAGCAGGCTGTCGAAGCGCTCGACCAGCCTGTCGCGGTCGCTTTCCTGCATGACCGCGCGCCAGGCACCCTTGCGGCCCTCGCGAAAGAAGGGCGACTTGCCGTCCGGCCGCGCCTCGATGAAGCTCCCCTGGCTTTCCTGACGCTTCAGTTCCTTGAACTCGCTGAAGCGGACCGCGCGCTTCAGACGCGCCATGTCCTTGGGCAGGCCCAGGAAGTTCGTCACTTGACCGAAGGCCTTCAGGGGCTTGGCCGCCATGTCTTCATAGCGCAACACCAGGCGGGTCATGCCGGGCGCCTCGGTCCAGCTGCGCAGGTGCTGGCCCCAATCTCCGAGGTACTGCTCCAGGACGCCGCTCTGCTCCGGCAGCCGGTAGTCGTCCTGGCACAGGCTCTCGACCGCCCGCTCGACGCTGATCTGATAGTGGTGCGAGAAGGAGACGGCGACGTCGAAGGGGTTGCGCACCACGTAGATGGCCCCGGCCGTCGCCGCCGGCGTGATCAAGGGCACGCCCTCGGCGAGCGCGACTGCGTTGTGGGTCTTCACGAAGACGTCGTGTCCGCGGCTGTTCGCCATCCAAAGGTGGACGCGAGGCCGCAAGCGGTGAAGGGCTTCCTGGTCCAGATCCTCGTCCTTGATGCCGCTGAACTGCAGGTAGTGCTGGCGCAGGCTGTCGCCGAGAATGTGCTGCGGCAGATCGTTGATGGCGACCGGCGTGTCGGCGTTGGAGAGGTAGTTGGCAAGGAAGGCGCGCAGCCAGGTATTGCCGGACTTGGGATAGGACGCCAGCCAGATGATGCCGGGCATGACGGGGTCGCACTCCTGCTTTCGGGGCGGGCGGCAAGCCATAGCGCCGGCCCGGCGGATTTTGCAAGCCTTCGTCCGCGCTGCTCGCTTGACGGCGCCGCGGCCCCGGTCTAACCGGACCTCTCCCCCCTGACCGGGGGTACGCCGGGCCGCGCCCACAGCGAAGAGAGCACATGCGAGTCAATCAAGAGGACGCCCGCAAGCGGCAGGAGGTCGACCAAGCCTTCGTCCGCGCCCGCGGATTGCAGAGCGAAGGCCACTACGAGGAGGCTACAAGGATCTACGAGCAGATCCTGGTGCGCTTTCCCTACCATTCCGATTCGCTGATGCTGCTGGCATCGCTCAGCTATCAGCAGGGCGACGACGTGCAGGGCGAAGCCTACGTCGAGCGCGCGATCGAGGCGCAGCGCTATATCTTGCAGCGGGTCCCCGACGCGCCGACCGCCTGGGCGCCGCTCGCCAACCTGCTGCTGGCCCGCGGCCGCTTCGAAGAGGCGGAAGCGATCTGCCGCGACCTGAACCTGCCGCTCAACACCATCCGCTCCGACCGGCACGAGTTCCTGGAACGCCGCAACACGGCCATGCTGTCCGGCTTGCCGCCGATTTTGATCACGACGCTGCCGAAGTCCGCCAGCGAGAGCATCTGGAACCAGCTGGCCGAGGGGCTGGGCCTGGGCCAGAGCCACATCTCCCTGGGGCTCTTCCCGGACTGCTGCATCTTGGGCCCGCGCGCGCGCAACTTCGCCGAGGGCGGCGTGATCGCCAAGGAGCACGTGCCGGCCAGCGCGCACAATCTGGCGATGCTGCGGCGTACCGGGGTGCGGCGCGTGCTGGTGCACCTGCGCGACCCGCGGCAGGCGGTAGTGTCCTGGGCACACTTCGTCAGCGACGACGTCTCCATGCGCCTGCTGGCCCCTCTATGGCGGCGAATCGTGCCGCCCGCCAAGGTCCTGTCGCAGGGCTTGGACGCGGTCATGGACTGGAGCATCGAGCATTACCTGCCGCTGCAGATCGCCTGGGTCGAGGGCTGGATGGAGGCGGCAAAGGCGGAAGATGGGGGCCTGGAGGTTCTCTTCCTTGACTTTGAGCGCTTTAAGCGGGATTCAGAGGGCTACATCGCCGAAGCGCTGCGCTTCTTCGGAATCGCGCCCGAGGCCTTCCAGTCGGCCAAGGCGGGCGCCGCGGAAGTGGTGCATCTGCGCCGCGGCGAGGTGGAGGAGTGGCGCCAGGTCCTGTCGGCCAAGCAGCAAGAGCAGGCCCTGGCGGCGATGCCGGAAGGCTTGCGCGAGCGATTTGGCTGGCATGAATGAGCGAAAGCGCCCCTGCGCTTTCGCGACGCCACGCGATCCGCTATGCTGGCGGCCGATGGGACTGCGGCGCGGTCGCCTCTGAGCGGCGATTGCGCCCGCCGTCGCTGGTCAAGCGTTCCTGGCGAGCCATGAAGAAGGGATTGATGCTTTCATGAAGCTCTATGTGACGACTCGGGGCCTCACCCTGGCTGGCATGATAGCGCTGTTGGTGGGCTGCGGCGGCTATTACGGCAATGATCAAACGGTCTACCCGATCGACAATAGCGGACAGGGCGGCCGGTCCAACTACGACACCAGCACAGAGACGATCTGGGGCGACGGCGGTCTCTTCCTCGGCGGCGACGACGACGCGCCGGTCGGCGCGCCGGGACTGGGCGGCGGCGGTGTCGCCGTTAACACCTATCTCTGGCGCGCCTCGCTGGACACCGTGGCCTTCATGCCGCTGGCCTCGGCCGATCCCTTCGGCGGAGTCATCATCACGGACTGGTACAGCCCCGACGATACGCCGGAAGAGCGCTTCAAGGTGAACGTGTACATCCTGGCGCGCGACCTGCGCTCCGACGGGATACGCGCCAGCATCTTCAAGCAGAAGCTGGCGGAAGGTGCCTGGGTCGACGCGCCGGTCGATCCCCAGACCGCGATTCGACTCGAGGACGCGATTCTGACGCGCGCCCGCGAACTCAGGATCGCCCAGCTTCAATAGCCGGCCCCGCCCGTGTCCGCGTCCGCTTGAGGGCGCTGTCCCGACCGCAGGGCAGAGGGCTTGGCGGCCGCCGCTTCCGGCTGGCCGCGTCCCCTTTCGGCCAACAGTCACCCGCAGGTTGATGTCATGGACCGCTACAACGCAAAAGTGAGCGAGGCGCGCTGGCAAGGCGTCTGGGAAGAGACCGAGGCCTTCAAGGCCACGGAAGCGCCGGGCAAGCCCAAGTACTACGTCCTGGAGATGTTTCCCTACCCATCGGGGCGCATCCACATGGGGCATGTCCGCAATTACACCATCGGCGACGTAATCGCCCGCTACAAGCGGGCGCGCGGCCACAACGTGCTGCATCCCATGGGCTGGGATGCCTTCGGCCTGCCGGCCGAGAACGCCGCGATCGAGCGCAAGGTCCATCCCCGCGACTGGACCCTGGACAACATCGCCACCATGCGAGCGCAGCTGAAGTCCATGGGCCTCTCCCTGGACTGGAGCCGCGAGCTGGCGACCTGCCAGCCGGACTACTACAAGGAGCAGCAGAAGCTCTTCCTGGCCTTCCTGCGGCAGGGCCTGGCCTACCGCCGCGAGTCCTGGGTCAATTGGGATCCCGTCGACCAGACCGTGCTGGCCAACGAGCAAGTCATCGACGGCTGCGGCTGGCGGTCGGGCGCGCCGGTGGAGCGCCGCCAGCTGGAGCAGTGGTTCTTCCGGATCACCCGCTACTCCGACGAACTGCTGGAGGCGATCGAGGGTCTGGACCGCTGGCCGGAGAAGGTGCGCACCATGCAGCGCAACTGGATCGGCCGCTCGACCGGCGCGGAGATCCGCTTTCGCATCTCCGGCCGCGAGGAGTGGGTGGAGGTCTTCTCGACCCGTCCGGACACGCTCTTCGGCGCGTCCTTCCTGGCGCTCTCTCCCCAGCACCCCTTGACCACGGCGCTCGCCTCCGAAGACCCGAAGCTCGCCAAGTTCGTCGAGGACTGCGCGCATCTGGGCACCAGCGAAGCCGCGATCGAGCAAGCGCCGAAACTGGGCTACAAGACCGCGCTGGAGGTCTTGCATCCCTTCCTGCCGGAGCTGCGCCTGCCGGTCTATGTCGCCAACTACGTGCTGGTCGAGTACGGCACCGGCGCCATCTTCGGCTGTCCGGCGCACGACCAGCGCGACATCGAGTTCGCGCGCAAGTACGAGCTGCCGGTTCTGCCGGTGATCGCGCCGGCCGACCAGGACGCGGAAGCCAGAAAGGCCTATGTCGAGGATCTGGCCAAGGTGACGATGCATGCCTATGACGGGCCGGGCGTCGCCATCAACTCCCACTTCCTGGACGGCTTGAGCGTGGAGGAGGCGATCGCCGCCGCCATCGCCCGCCTGGAGCAGCTGGGCGAAGGCAAGGGACGCGTGCAGTATCGCCTGCGCGACTGGGGCATCTCGCGGCAACGCTACTGGGGCACGCCGATCCCCGTCGTGCATTGCCCGAACTGCGGCGTCGTGCCGGTGCCGGACGACGCCTTGCCGGTGCTGCTGCCCGACGACATCGACTTCGGGCGCGGTGGCAACGCGCTGGAGCACCACCCGACCTGGAAGCACGTCGACTGTCCGGAATGCGGCGGCCCCGCCTTGCGCGACACCGACACGATGGACACCTTCGTCGACTCCTCCTGGTACTTCGCGCGCTTCTGCAGCCCCGCCGCCGACGAGCCGGTGCGCCAGGACGCGGCCCGCTACTGGCTGCCGGTCGACCAGTACATCGGCGGCATCGAGCATGCCGTGCTGCATCTGCTCTACTCCCGCTTCTTCATGCGGGCGATGCAGGATTGCGGCCTGATCGAGCTGGAAGAGCCCTTCGCCAGCCTCTTCACCCAGGGCATGGTGGTGCACGAGACCTACCGCGGACCCGACGGCGGCTGGCTGATGCCGACGGAAGTGACGCGCCAGGGCGACGCGGTCGCCACCTTGGACGGCAGGCCGGTGACGCTGGGCCGCGTCGAGAAGATGTCCAAGTCGAAGAAGAACGTCGTCGACACGGATCACATCATCGAGGTCTACGGCGCCGACACGGCGCGTTGGTTCATGCTCTCCGACAGCCCGCCGGATCGCGACCTGGTCTGGACCGAGGCGGGGATCGAAGGGGCATGGCGCTTCCTCAACCGCGTGTGGCGCCTGGTGAGCCAGCCGGACGCGCCAATGGCGCAAGGCGGCACGGCGATGCCGGATGCCGCCGAGCAGGGCGAGGCCGGGAAGCTGCTGCGCCAGATCCACCGTGCGATCGACGGTGTGACGCACGATCTGGAGCGCTTCCACTTCAATCGCTCCGTGGCGCGGGTGCACGAGCTGGTGAATGCCTTGAGCGCGCTCAAGGGAGAGGGCGCCGGCGAGCTGTGGGTCCGCCGCTTCGGCGCCGAGACCCTGGTGCGCTTGATCGCGCCGATGATGCCGCACTTGGGCGAAGAGCTGTGGCGGGCGCTGGGCGGCGATGGCCTGCTGTGCAATCAGCCCTGGCCGGAGGCGACGCCGGCATATCTGCAAGACGACACGGTGACCCTTGCGGTACAGATGAACGGCAAGCTGCGTGCGACCATCGAGGTGCCGCGCGACGCCGACCGGTCGCTGGCCGAGAAGCTGGCGCTGGCCGACGCCACGGTCCAGCGCCACCTGGCCGATCAGAGCCCGCGCAAGGTCATCGTGGTGCCCGGCCGGGTGGTCAACATCGTGGTCTAGACGGCCGGGCGCTAAGAAGGAGGTCAAGCCATGGAGTTCAGCCGACGTAGTTTCGCCCTGGCTCTGCCTTTACTGATCGCCGGCTGCAACGTCAGGCCGCTGCATGGCTCGCGCCAGGACGAGGTGACGGCCCAGCTCTCCTCGACCAGGATCGCACCGCTGTCGAACCGTCTCGGCCAGCAGCTGCACAACCTGCTGCGCGATCGCATAAACCCCTATGGCCAGCCGAACGATCCGGCCTACGATCTGCGCGTGAGCCTCACGCGCAGGGAGGCGGAGAGCGGCCTCAGGGAAGACGAGACGGCGACCCGCATCACCTTGACCCTGACGGCCCGGTACTCCTTGACGACGACGCAGGCCGGCGAAGTGGTGACGGAAGGGACGACGGGCGCCCAGGCCGTCTTCAACATCCTGGAGAACCGCTACTCCAGCCTGGTCTCCGAGCAGTCGGCGGAGGAACGGGCCCTGGCGATCATCGCCGATTCGATCGCGACCCGGCTCACCGTGGCGCTCAGCTAGCCTGCGATGAAGGTCCAGCCGCGCGAGGCGGAGGCCTTTTGCGCCAAGCCGCCGGACGCGGTGGTCGCGGTTCTGGTCTATGGCCCGGATGGCGGCTTGGTGCGAGAGCGCGCTACCGCCTTGCGTGCCAGCGTGGTGCCCGATGCCGAGGACCCCTTCCGCATCGCCGAGCTGACGGCCGACGACCTGAAGAAGGATCCCGCCCTGCTGCGGGACGAGGCACAGGCCATCGCCTTCGGCGGGGGGCGCCGCGTGGTCAAGGTCCGCGACGCCGGCGATGGGCTGGCCAAGCTCTTCGACTCCTTCCTGAAGGAGCCCGCCGGCGATGCGCTGATCGTGGTGGAGGCCGGCGATCTTGCGCCCAGAGGGCTGCGCAAGGCCTTCGAGGGCGCCAAGCGCGGGGCTGCCGTTGCCTGCTACCGCGACGAGGGCGAGGGCCTCAGGACCTTGATCCGCCAGCATCTCTCCGCCGCCGGTCTGCAGGCGGCGCCGGACGCATTGGAGTTCCTGGCCGCGCGCCTAGGCGGCGACCGCCGCTTGACCCGGCAGGAGTTGGACAAGCTGATCCTCTACGTGGGCGGCAGTCAGCCGGCGACGGTCGACCTCGAGGCCGCCGAGGCGGTGATCGGCGATACCGCGGAGCGCACCCTCGACGACCTCGCGCTCGCGGTCGGCGCCGGCGATCTGCAGGCGAGCTTGCGCGATCTGGCGCGCGCCTGGGCGGAGGGGGCCAATGCCATCACCTTGCTGCGCGCCGTCTCGCGCCACCTGCAGCGCCTGCATCTCTTGAGCGGCGAGATCGCCAAGGGCAAGCGGCCGGACGAGGCGGTGAAGGGCCTGCGCCCCCCGGTGTTCTGGAAGCATCGTGGCGCGCTCGCCGCCCAAGCGCGCGGCTGGCCCGCGGCGCGCCTGGGCTGGGCCCTTGGCCGCCTGCTCGAGGCCGAGGCCGCCTGCAAGAAGACCGGCGCGCCCACCCAGCTCCTGGCCGAGCGCGCCTTGCTGGAGATCGCCGCGCGGGCGCCGCGACGGCGCTAGAGGCCGGCCACTAATCCCCGCCGAAGGAAACCAAGTGGGCTGGCGAGGGAAAGGCGACGCTGCCGTCACCCAGCACGAAGGCCGAGAGCGCTTCGGGTGCCGCTTCCTGCAGCGCGCGGTATTGGTCGTCGTCGATCATCGTGGCCAGGGTCCAGCCCTTCACGTCCGTGCGCACCCAGTCGTCCAGGGACGGGAAGCGGGCCGAGCCCACCCGGGTTTCGATCTGGGCGCCGGCGAGCCCGGCATCGTCCAGGAGCGACCGCAAGACGTCCTGCTCGCCCAGGCAGAAGGGCGCCCGCAGGGCCTCGGCGACCGCGTCGCCGAAGAGCCGCTGGAGCAGGCCGACCATCGCGAGGTAGCCGGGGGTGTTCTCCAGGCGATCCCAGACGGCGACCACCATGCGGCCAGAGGGGCTCAGGACCCGTCGCATCTCTCGCATGGCCGCCGTCCGGTCCTCGAAGAACATGAGACCGAATTGGCTGACGACACGCTCGAAGGAGCCGCTCTCGAAGGGCAGGCTTTCCGCCAGGCCCAGCCGCCAATCGACTCCGGGCGCCTGCTCGCGCGCGACCGCGAGCATTCCCTCGTTGCGGTCGATGCCGCTGACAGCGCCACCCGGCGTCACGCGCGCAAGGGCGGCGCGCGCCAGCACGCCGGTACCGCAAGCCACGTCGAGAAGGCGCTCGCCAGGCTGAACGGCGGCACGGTCCAGGACCGGCTCGGCCCACTCGCCGAACAGGGCCGGCACGAAGAAAGTCTCATAGACCTGCGCCGCGTTGGCGGAGACCTGACCTCTGTCGATCTCGTCCATCTGCAATGTCCTGCTTTCCGGTTCGAGGAACCACAGAATGCAGGGCCGGCCGCCGCGGAACCAGGTCAAAAAGATCCGTCGTCCAGCTTTGCGCGCGGCGAACGCCAGCCGGGCGCGTCGTCACCCGCCGCCCTCGTCAACTCTTGTCCAGAAGGTCCTGGCGACGATGCCACTCTTCCAGAGATTCGGTCGGGTAGGCGTCGTGGCAGGGCTCGCCGCTGCGCTGGTCGAGCGGCACCCAGTCAGGCTTGGAGGCGAGCATGATATGCACCCTGTCGGGTGCGACGGGCAGCGGGCTGTCGATGGCGCTGGCGAAGGGATGCACCAACTCCGGCCAGCGCGGATCCCAGACCCAAAGCGCCGATCCGCAACGTCCGCAAAAGCGGCGCTCGGCCTGACTGCGGCTGTCGCCGATCATCGCCCGATAAACGCTGATCGCCTCCTTGCCCTCGACGCGCAAGCTATCCGCGCGTCCGCCGAGATTGATGGCGAAGCCGCCGCCACCCGCCGTCTTGCGGCAGATCGAGCAGTAGCAACGCAGGTAGGGAACCGGTGCGTAGGCCTCCACCGAGAACTTCACGGCGCCGCAGTGGCAGGATCCATTCAAGTGCATCGGACGTGTCTCCCCCCTTTTTGGGCCTCCACCGGCCTCAGTGATCCTCCCCCGGATGCTCGGCGTCGTGATGCTCGGCCGCCATGCGCTTCAAGGTGACCCGGTCGACCTTGCCCGTGGCGTTGAGCGGCATGGCCTCCAGGGCGACCACCTCCTCCGGCGCCTTGTATCCCACGCGCGCCTTCGCGAAGCGGATGAGGTCGACCATCTCCGGCGTCGGCTGGTCCGCGGCTAGGGTTACGTAGGCCTTCACGTTTTCGCCGTGGACCAGGTTGTGCACGCCGACCACGCCGGCGCTGGTGACGGCCGGGTGCTGGAGAAGCACCTCTTCGACCTCCTGCGGGCAGATGTTGGAGCCGTCGTGGACGATGATCTGCTTCTTGCGGCCGTGGAACCAGAAGTAGCCATCTTCGTCCCGGCGCATTACATCGCCGGTGTCCAGCCAACCGTCCTGGATCGTCTCCGCCGAGGCGTCCGGGTTCTCCCAGTAGCCGACGGTGATGCCGCTGTGCCGCACCCAAAGGCGGCCCTCGCTGCCGGCCGGCAGCTCCCGGCCGTCGTCATCGCGTATCGAGAGGCTGTAGCCTGGCTGCGGCAAGCCAAGAGAGCCGTGGCGATGGTCCGGGGACAGCGGGTTGATCAGGGCGAAGCCGATCTCGGTCATGCCATAGCCTTCCTCGATCGGCATCCCGGTCAGCTGGCTGAAGGCATCGTCGAGTTCGGCCGAGACCTTGTCCCCGCCGCTGATGCAGTACCGCAGGGAGTCGAGATCCGTCTTGGTGACGCCGGGCTCCCGCAAGAGATTGAAGAGAGCCACCGGCAGCATGGACAGAACGCTCGGCCGTTCGGCGCGGATCAGCGCGAGCACCTCGGTCGGATCGAAACTGCGTGCTTCCAAGAGGCGTCCGCCCGCCGCCATGGCCGCGAAGCCAGCGAGGTGGCTGCCGAGATGAGACATGGAGGATCCCGGCAGCACGACGTCGTCCCGACCCAGCGTCATGCCGAGCATGGCACTCTTGATAAGCCAGCCGTAGGTCTCGTGGGTATGGGTGACGCCCTTCGGCTTGCCCGTGCTTCCCGACGTGAAGAAGATCACGGCAACGCTCTCGGGGGGCGGCGACGCCAGCTCCGCGGCGGTGCCGTGCTCCATCAGTGCGCCGAAGGGACGCTCCCCACTGCCGCCCGAGTCGTCATAGCTGATGGTGCCGAGCGGCAAGCCGCCGGCCAGCTGGCTGAGCGCCAGATCCTCGGCCCGCTCGTCATGGGCGAGTAGCATGCGCGATCCGCTCAAGCCCAGGGCGTGGTCGATCTCCGGTGCCGTGTAGCGGTAGTTCAGGGGCGTGGACACCAGACCCGCCTTGAAGCAGGCGAGGTAATGGATCGCCAGCTCACAGCGATTGGGCATCAGCGAGGCGATCCGATCGCCCGCGCGCAAGCCCAGATCGAGATAGCTTCCGGCCAGTCGCGAGGAGACCGCGTCCAATTCGCGCCAGGTCCAGCGTGCCCTGAGCGATACCAACGCGTCCTCGTCCGGCTTCCCCGCCAGTCCGCGATCGAGAATCTTGCTGAGGACGATGGGCGCATCCTCTGGAAGGTCTGAAGGATCCATGCCTCGCTCTCCCTGCCCCTTTTCTCCCAGTCTCAAACAAGCAGGCAGGCGATGCCAAGTCACTCCTGCTTCTTTTCTCCCCCAGGATCGGAAGCAGACTGCGCGCGCGCAGAGAGACCAGCGCATCCTCGTCGGGCTTCAGCGACAGGCCGATATCCAGAATCCGACTGGGGCAGACGGGCAGCTCCGTCGAGAGGTCCCGGGAGGCCATCCCCCTAGTCCTGAGTGGCGCCCAGTCCCGCCGACTCGACCAGGGAGGCCAGCAGGGCGGGATCGGTCATCACCCTCGGCACCTTGTTCTGGCCGCCCAGCTTGCCGCGCGCCTTCATCCAGGAAAAGAAGCTGCCGGGCGGGGCGGCCAGGACTTCCGGTCCCTTCATCTGCAGGTCGCCTTCGCGGTGGTCGCGGTAGTCGTCGTTCAAGCGGCAGAGACTTCGATCCAGGCGCTCGGCGAAGGAGCGCAGGCGGTCGGATGGGACACTGCCGCCCTCGAACTCGACGATGTAGAGATGATGTCCGCGCCGCTCCGTGCCGGCGGGATAGACCGGACCGACGGTGAAGTCCGTCACGGCAAGCGCGAGCGCGGCGCTGGCCTCGCTGACGGCGGTCTGGATCTCCTCCTCGATCAGATGCTCGCCGAAGGCGGAGAGCGATGTCGCGGTACGGCCGGTGACCAGGACACGCGGCGGCTTCAGCGAGACGAAGCGGACGGTGTCGCCCAGGATGTAGGCAAACGCGCCGGCCGGCGTGCTCAGCACCACGGCGTAGTTGACGCCGGTTTCCACGTTTCCGATCCAGTAGCGCCTCGGGTTCTCCGCCTCCAACTCGTCGGCCGGCACGAACTCGAAGAACAGCCCGCCGTCGCACTCCAGGCGCATGCCCTCGCCGACGCCGCGGTCGGCCAGGGCCAGGAAGCCCTCGCTGGCCGGATAGACCTCGCGCAGGTCGACCCCGCTGCCCCCAAGCAGCTCTTCGTACTGTCGGCGGTAGGGCGCGAAGTTGATGCCGCCGTAGATCAGCAGCTGCAGATTGGGATAGCAGGCGGCAAGCCCGCCGGGCCTGGCCGCCAGGTCCTGCAGGAAAAGCAGCAGCCAGCTCGTCGTGCCGCCGATGAGCCGGATGTCGCGCTTGGGCGAATCCTCGGCCAGCAAGGCCATCTTGCGCTCCCAGTCGGTCACGCCGGCCAGTTCCGGCGGCGGGTAATAGAAGCGCTGCGCCCAGCCCGGCACCGCCCCGGCGGAGAGGCCGGACATGTCGCCGGCGCCGACGCCCGGCGCCAACTCCTCCAGTGCCGTGCTGCCGCCCAACATGAAGGTACGCCCGCCCAGGACCTTGCTGTCGGGCTTGGCGCGGATGTGGAAGCACAGAAGGTTCAGGACGGCGCGGTTGTTGCCCTTCAAGATCTCGCGCGTCACCGGAATGTACTTGCTGGTTCCGCTGGTGGTGCCGGAGGTCTTGGCGAAGAGGGGGATGGTGCCGGGCCAGGAGGCATCGGTCACCTTCGGGAAGTCCCGCTTCCAGTAGCCCTCCCAAAAGTCCTCGAAGCGGCGCAGGGGCACGCGCTTCTGAAAATCCTCGACCGAGGAGAATTCTTCGAAGGCGTGGTCGCGGCCGAAGCGGGTTCCGGCCGCGCGCCGCAGCAGCCGGGCGAGGGCCATGCGCTGCAGGGCAAGCGGATCTTCGCGCTCCAGCCTCGCCAAGCGGTAGCGGGCGAAGAGGCGCAGCAGCGGAGTCGCGTCGATCATCGCAGCGAGTTCGGAACGGCAGCGCCGGAGCGCTGTCGGCTTGGGATCATGGGCACCTCGTGAAATCGCGGGGCACGGCAGTGTCGGTTCTGCCAGGAAATGGGGCAGGAATGCGGCCCGCGCAAGCTATCGTAAGGCCGCCGCCTCCAGCAGCAACGAGAGCGGCCGCCCGTTCTCGGGGTGTCGCGGCTCCTCGAGCCTCGTCAAGCGGAGCCCGCCGGCGTGCAAGAGGGCGACCCAGGAGCCGAGCGTGCGGAAGTACCAAGGCATGGCCCGCCAGCCCTCCGCGCCCATGGCGGCGAAGTCCTCTTGGCGCCAGCCGTCTTGGTAGGGGTCGGGTTGGGTCCAGGGGTGCAGGGTCTGGATCATCATCGAACCCTCGGCGGTCAGCAGCCGCGCACAGGCGGACAGCACTGCCTCGAGCTCTTCCTCCAGAAGCGCGAAGTTGGCCACGATGCAGTCGAAGGGACCGCCCAGCCGCTCCGGCTCCGTGACGAGACCGTGGTAGTCGAGGGCCAGAAAGCGCCCTCCGCCCAGCTTCTCGGCCTGCGCGATCAGCGTGGGCGATCCGTCGATTCCCATGGCCTCGACGCCGGCCTCGGCGAGCCGGCGCACGAGCCAGCCCTCGCCGCAGCCGAGGTCCAGCAGGCGCTGCGGCGCAAGGCGGTCGATGGCGGCCAGCAAGGCCTTGTCGGTCACCAGGCGGCGGCTCTCGATGCTGCCGTCGCGCACGGCGGCGGTCCAGAGCGCGGCGTTGGCCTCCCAGCTCTGGCGCAGGTCCTTCGCCTTCACTCCGGCTCCCCCGGGAAGCAGCGTGCATCCGCCGGGATGGTGACGCTCGGCAGCTTGCGGCTGGTCCAGATATGGATGGCTTGCGAGAGGTCCGGCGGTTCGTCGAGCGACCCGCCTTTGACCGTCACCATCTCCGAGTCCGCTGTCGATTCATGCCAGATCCTGGATCCGCAGGAGGGACAGAAGTGGCAGCGCACCTGTCCGCCGCTGTCCGCCGCCCGCGTCCAGAGCGCCGGCGTCCCCTGAAGGATCTCGAAGTCCTTGCGCCGCCACTGCGCGGATATGCCGAAGGCGGACGCCGACTGCTTGCGGCACTCGCGGCAGTGGCAGATGAAGAGGGCGAGTGGCTGTCCGCGCACTCGATAGCGAAGCGACCCGCACTGACAGCCACCCTCCACCAAAGCTCCTCTCCGCCGCTAGGACGCGGCTGCTTGCTTGCCGGTCGCACTGTAGGACGCGGCGGGAGCGAGCGCAGCATCCTTGACGCCCCTGATGGAGCGCAGGAACGGCAGGAGCGTCTCGAGGACGGACGTGGACGTGGTCTGGGGGGCTCCGGTTTCGTCGCTCTTCGCAATCTGCGGGTAGCGGTGAAAGACCGTGTAGGCGTTGTCGTGCAACATCGTTGACCTCCTTGATTTCTCTTGAATTGGAAGATAGTTCGGCCCGGTATGTGGGATAAGAAGGAGAATTTGACATGGACTGTCCTGGTTTTTGGGATAATATCTGACCATGGATATGCTGCGTTCCATGCGGGTCTTTCTGGAGGTGGCCAAGCACGGCGGCTTCGCGCCGGCGGCCAGGGCCTTGGTCATGTCCACCACGGCGGTCAGCCGCCACGTCGCCGATTTGGAGCGTGAACTCGGGACCGGGCTTTTTCGGCGGACCACGCGCAGCGTCTCGCTGACGGATGCCGGCCTGATCTATCGCGACCGCATCGCACCCCTCGTGGAGGAGACCGAGGCCGTCATCGAAGAGATGCGCGGTCTGGGTCAGGAGCCGCGCGGCCACATTCGCCTTGCCGCGCCGCCCGGCTTCGGCGCGGCCGTCGTCGCTCCCCTGCTGATCGACTTCATGAAGCGCTGGCCCGAGGTGACCTTGGACCTGGAGCTCTCCGTGCATATGGTCGATCCGGTTCGCGACGGCTTCGACGCCGCGGTGCGCAGCGGGCCCCTCCGCGATTCGGGTTTGACCGCGCGCAAGATTTCCGAAGTCGCCCTGGTGGCCTGCGCGACGCCGGAGTTCCTACGGAGCGTGCCGCCGATCACGGCGCCGGCGGACCTGGCGGAGGTGGACTGCATCGTCTGGCGCGAAGGCTACGGCAAGATGCCCTGGAAGTTCCGACAGGACGGCAAGCTGATCGAGGTGCTGGCTAAGGGGCGCTTCTCCTCCTCCAGCGTCGTTAGTGAGCGCCAGGCGACCATGGCCGGACTGGGCGTCGCCTTGCTGCCGCGGCTCTTCGTTGCCCGCGACCTGGAGTCGGGACGTCTTTGCGAGGTGCTGCCCGGCGCCGAGCCCTTGACCATCTACATCGTCTGGCCGTCGCAGCGCTTCGAGAGCCCGAAGCTCCGTGCCCTGATCGATCACCTGGTCGAGGGCCTTGCCGGTCCGCTGCCCAGATACGGCTAGCCAGGTTGGCCCGCCATTGGCCAAAGGTGCTGCAAGGGGACAAGGAAGATGACGGCGGCCCCGACGATGGCCAGGAGGACACGCAGCACCGGCTTCAAGGGCGCGATCACCGCATAGGAAAGGGCGGCCAAGCCGATCCCCACGACAAGGAAGGTGGCAAGGCTTCTGAACGGCGTCTCGGCCGGCGTGATCAAGGTCGGGTCGGCCACCATCGCCAAGGGAACGATGTAGAGCCCGAGGCCCAGGGCCATGGCGCTGACCGCCACTTTCAACCAGTTCTCCCCCACCATGCCGGAGGCGATGAAGACGGCGCCGCAGACTGGCGGGGTGATGGTCGAGAGCAGCGCGAACCAGAAGACGAAGAGATGGGCCAGCAACAACGGCAGGCCCAGCTGCTGCAAGGCCGGTCCGGCCACGGAGACGCAGATGACGTAGGCCGCTGTCGTCGGCACCTCCATGCCCAGCACCAGACAGGCAAGGGCGGTCAGCAGCAGGGCCGGCCAGAGCGATCCGCCCGACCCGGAGAGGATGAGCGAGGTGATTTTCACCCCCAACCCGGTGGCCGCCAGCACGCCGATGATGAGCGAGGCGCAGAGGATGATGGCGGCGATGATGGAAATCTGCTTGCCGGCCAGCAGGCAGACCTCCTCCAGACGCGCCAGCGTGCGCTTCAGCCCGAAGGTGAGCCGACCGTCGAACAGGAGCAGCACCGCGCCCGCCAGAATGGCCAGGCAGGCGGCGTACTGCGGTGTGTAGCCGGGCCCGAACATGCCCCACAGCAGCACCGCGAAGGGCACCAGGAAGAAGCTGGCCGTCACCGCGACGGCGCGTGCCTTCGGCCGTTCCTCCTTAGGCAATCCCTTGAGATCGTAGCGCATGGAGAAGGCGTCGATGCCGATCCAGACGGTCACGAAATAGAGCAGCGCCGGCAGGATCGCGGCGGCCATGATGCCGGTGTAGGGCACGCCCGTCAGCTCGACCATGACGAAGGCGCCGGCACCCATCAGGGGCGGCATGATCTGCCCGCCGGAAGAGGCGACGGCTTCGACCGCGCCGGCCATGCGGCGCGGGTAGCCCAGCCTGGCCATGGCCGGCAAGGTGATCGCGCCGGTCGACGCGACGTTGGCCGAGGCCGAGCCCGAGATCGAGCCGAAGAGCGCCGAGGAGACGACCGAGACCTTGGCGGCCCCGCCGCGCAGCCGGCCGGCGGCGGCCGCCGCCAGGTTCATGAAGCCTTGACCCGCCTCGCCGGCGTTCAGCACCGCGCCGAAGATGACGAAGATGGCGACGATGCCAACCGACACCCCGGTCAAGGGTCCCCATAGCCCGCCCTCGGCGATGGTGAGATTGCCGAGGAAGCTCGAAAGCGGCAGGCCAGGATGCCCGAACTCTCCCGGAATGGCCTCGCCCCAGAGACCGTAGGCCAAGGCGAGCGCGGCGACCAGCGGCAGGGGCCAGCCGATCGCGCGCCGCGCCATCTCCAAGGTCACCAGCAGTAGGGCGACGGCGATGGCGACCTGCAGATCGCCCTCGAGAAAGCCGTACTGATCGCCCAGGGCCGACTGGTTGACGGCAATGTAGAGACAGCCGGCCAGTCCCACCGCGGCCAAGACCAGGCCGCTGATGCGCGCCGCCCGGGAGGTCGCGATGAAGACCAGGGTCCAGGGCAGGGCCAGGGCCATGTGCAGCGGCCGGCTGACCAGATTCGGCACCAGGCCGGAGAAGACCAGCCAAAGGTGAAAGGCGATGGAAAGCGCGCCGAGCGCGATCCAGATCGGGCGCGTCGTCGAGGACATGGAGGCGGCCTCTTTCGGACCGGGCGCCCGAAAGAGGCTGCTGTCAGCTAGCGCTGCGCGTCGGTGATGGGGAAGACCACCTCTTCGTAATAGCGCAGCGCGCCAGGATGGATCTTACCGGAGATGTTGGCCAGCAAGTCTTCGCCGACGCCGTTCCACCAGGGCGCGGACTGACCCATCTTGGCCTTCTCTTCCCAGAAGGTCTTGGTCAGCTCATAGGCCGTGGCATCGTCCATGTTGGTGGTGGTGTAGGCGACGACCGGCAGCGAGGTGGTGACGATGTCCTCGCTCTGGCCCGCGTAGGTGCCGGCCGGAATCACCATCTTGGTACGCTTGGTTTGGGCGATCTGGTCGTCGGTGAGCGACAGCACCACCACGCCGGTTCCGGCGGCCGCCTCGATGACGTTGGGCGCCGGATAGGAGCCGGCGGTGACGAAGCCGTCGATCTGCCCGTTCTTCAGGGCCGGACCGGCATTGGAAAGCTCGACGTCGGCCAGTTCCACCTTGTCTTCGAGCCCGAAGAGCTTCAGGTACTTCTCGCCCTCGCGCGCGCCGAAGGAGCCCTTGCCCAAGAGGATGGTCTTGCCTTCCAGGTCGTCGAAGCTCTCCACCCCGCTGTCGGCGCGCACCACGAAGTGCATGGTGAGCGAGGGGATGGGGAAGAGCGCGCGGATCTCCTCGAACTTGGGACTGCCCTTGTCCTCGAACATGGCCTTGCCCTGCTGCGCCAGGCGCACCAGGACCGGCGGCGTGGTGAAGACGTAGTTGCCGGGCCTCACCGCCGCTTCCATGACGTTCTGGACCGAGCCCTGGCTCTCCTCGATGGTCACGATGATGTCGCCGTCGGTGCCGGCCTTGATCGCCTCGGCGATCTGGACGGCCATCTGATAGTAGGACGAGGTCGACTTCGCCGACTTGTAGGTGACGCGGGTCTCGGCGGCGGCGGAGCCGCTCACGGCCACGAGGGCGGCGGCGACAAAGGCAAGGGGTTTCAGTCCGATCATGGGCTTCCTCCGGCTCTTAACGGATTTCATGGAGTCCATAGAGACCGGGCCGCCCCATCAAGGCAAGCCCCATGGTCGCTCGGTTCGTCCTCGCTCTCCGGTCAGGTCGCTCTCGCGCCGTGCCGCCTGGATCGCCGAATGATTTCCGCTCCTGTCCGGCCTAGCGAATTGGGCTACGTTTGTCCTTCTCTTGATCAACTCTTCGCGTCATCCCCGGGCATTGACCACTGCTGTCTGGTTTAGGGCAATTGATTGTATTACATGAGTGTATTTGCCTCTTTTTGTCGTCATCCCCGGGCATTGACCCGGGGATCAAGTGGCCCAGCCGCACGCTGTAGGAGAGGTGGGCGCTGACGGCGGGACGTGGATGCCCGGGTCAAGCCCGGGCATGACGGATTATGGTTGAGGCACGTACAGGATTCTCATCCATAGGATGCGGAGAGACCTAAGCCAGGTAGCCGTGGGCCATCTACAGGGCTCCTTGCTGCCGCGAAGAAGCGTTCGCCGAATCAGTCTCCCTCATCCTCGCCGTCGAGGGGGAAGCCGACCCGCATGAAGGTGATGATCTTCCAGATCTCGTCGCTGGTGAGGCTGTCCTTGAAGGCCGGCATGGCGGTGCCGAAGGCCGCGCCGCCGTCGGAGATGGCCCACAGCATGTAGGCGTCGACCTGCATCGGCGCCTGGATCATGTAGGCCAGCAGGGCCGGCGAGGGGTTGAGGGCTCTCGCCGTGTCGCCGTCGCCCATGCCGAGGGGGCCATGGCAGAGGGCGCAGTTGGCCTGATAGAGCGCGCGCCCCTCGGCCAGGGTCGAGGCATCGGGAGAGAGGGGGTTGCGCTGGCCATCGTAGGCGGCCGGCACGCCGTTGTGCATGAAGGACCAGTGGCGGGCCATCCTTTGCCGCATGCCGGCGCTCATCTCCTGCTGGCTCCAGCGATCGCGCTGCATCCAGCTGGGATCCCACATGTCGTCGTCGAGTTCCTCCCTCGCCGTCTCCGACGACTGCGCTTCGGCTTCAGTGATCCCTTGCGGCAATGCGAGCGCAATGCCCAAAGCAAGGACGAAAGTGGCGGCCGGAGCCGCGCATAGTCTGGCAAAAATCATGGCGGGCTCCTCTCGGGATTGACATTGCCGGCCCAAGTGTCGAACAGGGGCTGAGTGTGACACGATCCTGCCGCCGACCATCTTGAGCTATGTCAGTCGGACGGCATGGCTGGGCTGGACAACTGATCGAATGGGTTCCGGGACATGCTAGAGATCCCACCGGGCCTGCGCGTGCTGGTCACCGCCGGCGCGGGCGGCATCGGCTTTGCCGTGGCAAGGGCCTTTGCCGCGACGGGCGCGCGGATCCGCGTCTGCGACTTGGATCGCGACGCGCTGGACGCGCTTCCTGACGACTGGGTTCGCTCCTTGGCGGATGTCAGCGACGAAGCGCAGGTCGGCCGGCTTTTCGCCGAGGCGTCGGCCGATCCGGGCGGGTTGGATGTCCTGGTCAACTGCGCCGGCACGGCCGGGCCGACCGGACCCTTGGAGGGGCTGGCGCTTGCCGACTGGAAACGCTGCCTGGCGGTCAATCTGGACGCCACCTTCCTCTGCAGCCGGGCGGCCATCCCCCTGCTGCGCCGGGCCGGCGGCGGCCTGATCGTGAATTTCTCCTCCACCGCCGGCTTCATGGGCTATCCGGGCCGCACACCCTATGCCACGGCGAAGTGGGGCATCATCGGTCTCACCAAGAGCATGGCCATGGAGCTGGGGCCGGAGGGCATAAGGGTGAACGCGCTCTGCCCCGGCGCCGTGGAGGGCGAGCGCATGGACCGCGTGATCGCCGCGGAAGCGGAGAAGAGCGGCCGCGGCGAGGAGCAGATTCGCCGAGACTATGCCTCGGCGACCTCGCTCAGGCGCTTCATGACGGCCGAGGAGATGGCCGGCATGGTGCTCTATCTGGCGAGCAAACCGGGCGCCGCCGTCAACGGCCAGGCCCTGCCGGTGGACGGCCATACCGAACGCCTCTGAGCGCGCGGCCGGGCCCGGCGCTCCCGAGGAATTGTTCTCCCCGTGAAACGCAGCGTTCGTGACGGGGGCTATTGTCCTCGCCTGGCTGGCCCTTATTTGGATCAGTGCAGCCGTGGAGCGGCATCGCCATCCTGGCGGTGCCGGCTGCGGCGTTGGGGCCTCGGATCGGGCGGTGAGCCGCTGTCCGGCGGGCCATTCGACCAGGACTTTGCAAAGGGATTGATGACTATGCGCCTTCTCAAAGTCGCGGCCGTGGCCGCAGCTCTTTCCGTCTCCAGCCCTGCCTTGGCCAGCCTGGACGTACCGTCCGGCACCTACCTGTTGGATCCAACCCATACCAGCGTCGTCTTCAAGGTGAGCCACCTTGGCCTGTCCAACTACACCATGCGCTTCAACGAGATGAAGGGCACGCTGGAGCTCGACGCGGAGCAGCCGGCGAACAGCGCGCTGAGCGTGATCGTCTATCCGACCTCGCTGCGCACCGGCTATCCCAACGCGCACATCAAGGATTTCGACAAGGAGCTTCAGGAGGGAGAGGTCTGGCTCAACGCCACCACCTATCCGGAGATCACCTTCAAGTCGACCTCCATGACGCAGACCGGACCGAACAGCGGCATCGTCGAGGGAGAACTCACTTTGCTGGGCGTCACCAAGCCGGTTAGCCTGGACGTGACCTTGAACGGGACCCTGACGCGCCATCCCTTCGTCGATGCCGCCGCCGTCGGCATCTCGGCCGTCGGCAGCCTGAAGCGCTCGGAGTTCGGCATGACCCAGCAGATCCCCGCCATCGGCGACGAGGTGCAGATCATCATCGAGGCGGAGCTGATCCAGCAGAAGTAACTTCAGGTCCAGCAAGGTCCCGCCAAGAGGAGCGATGCGATGAGTGACGTGACAGAGCGCTATACAGCCGTGGCCATTGCCCTGCACTGGCTCATCGCCATCGCCATCATCCTGCAGCTGGCCAGCGGTCTCTGGATGACCGATGCGATCGACGAGCCGGCCACGCAGAACCTGGCCTTCCAGGTCTATCAATGGCACAAGTCTCTGGGTCTGACCGTGCTGATCTTGAGCCTGCTGAGACTGCTGTGGCGGCTGACCCACCATGCGCCGGGATTGCCGGGCGGTATGGCGGCCTGGGAGCGTTTGGCCGCCAAGCTGACCCACGTCCTCTTCTACGTCTTGATGATCGGCCTGCCGCTCACCGGCTGGGTCGTCGTCTCGGCCAGCAAGTTCGGGTTGCCGACACTCTACTGGGGCCTCTTCGAATGGCCGCACCTGCCCTTCGCCGACATGGCGCCCGACGCCAAGGCCGGCCTGGAGGGCACCTTCGGCGAGGTTCACGAAATGCTCGCCTACGTCACCATCGCGCTTCTGGTGCTGCACATCGGCGCTGCCTTGAAGCACCACATCATCAACCACGACGATGTCCTGGGGCGCATGCTGCCGTTCCTCAGGCGCTCCGCCTAGAGCAGGGTGGCGTCAAATCGAAACGATTTGCCGTCTGAATCCTGCTCTACAACTCTGAAAGATAGAGCAGATTCACGCATACTGGTGATCCCACCTGAATGCGATCTGCTCTAGAACGACGCCGCGAGAAGAGACCAATCGGAAGGAGCCCTATCGTGAGACGCACACTGCTTTCCCTCACCGCCGCCGCCGCCCTTCTCTGCGGCGCGGGCGGTGCCGCCTGGGCCGCCGCCTGGGGCGTGAACTACGAGGAGAGCGCCATCACCTTCTCGGGCGAGCATGCCGGCAACGCCTTCGAGGGCCGCTTCGAGAAGTGGGACGCCAACATCGAGTTCGATCCGGCGGCGCCGGAGGAGGCCGTGGTCCTGGTGACCATCGACACGGCGTCGGCCACGACCGGCAACGCGCTTTACGACGGCACCCTGGTCGGGGCCGACTGGTTCGACACCGGCACCTTCCCCGAGGCGCGCTTCGAGGCCTTCGGCGCCACGCCGGATGGAGAGGGCCGCTACACCTTGAACGGCCAGCTCACCATTCGCGACAACTCCGTGCCCGTCTCCGTCGTCTTCCAGGCGAGCGACAGCGAGGCCAGCGCCGATTCCACCGTCATGCTGAAGCGCCTGGAGTTCGGTTTGGGCGCCAATTCCGACCCGACCGGCGGCTGGGTGTCACTGGAAATCCCGGTGACGGTCAAGCTGCGGGCCCACCCTTCGGCCGAGTAGGGAGCAGAGGCAATGGGCTTGCTCGTCGAGGGCCAGTGGCGCGACCAGTGGTACGACACCGAGGCCGACCAAGGCCGTTTCAAGCGCTCGGCCAGCCATTTCCGGAACTGGGTCACCGCCGACGGTGCCGCGGGACCCAGCGGCCGCGCCGGCTTCAAGGCGGAGCCCGGCCGCTACCGCCTCTACGTCAGCTATGCCTGCCCCTGGGCGCATCGCGCCCTGATCTTCCGCAAGCTGAAGGGCTTGGAGGAGATGATCCCGCTCAGCGTCGTCAACTGGTTCATGGGCGCGGAGGGCTGGACCTTCGAGCCGGGCCCCGACGTCGAGCCCGAGCCGGAGATCGGGGCTGCCCGCCTGCACCAGCTCTATACCGCGGCCATGTCCGACTATAGCGGCCGGGTCACCGTGCCGGTTCTGTGGGACAGGCAGCGGAACACCATCGCCAGCAACGAGTCCTCGGAAATCATCCGCATGATGAACGGCGCCTTCGACGGACTGGGCGCCAAGGCGGGGGACTACTATCCGGCCGATCTGCGCGAGGCGATGGCGTCGGTGAACGAGCGCATCTACGACACCCTAAACAACGGCGTCTACAAGGCCGGCTTCGCCACCACGCAAGCCGCCTACGAGGAGGCCGTCCATCCGCTGTTCGAGACCCTGGACTGGCTGGAGGAGCGCCTCTCCGCGCAGCGCTACCTCATGGGCGAGCGGGTGACGGAGGCCGATTGGCGTCTCTTCACCACGCTCGTGCGTTTCGACTCGGTCTATGTCGGCCACTTCAAGTGCAACCTGAGGCGCCTGATCGACTATCCCAACCTCTGGGCCTACACCCGCGAGCTCTATCAGTGGCCGGGCGTGAAGGAGACGGTCTTCTTCGACCACATCAAGAACCACTACTTCCAAAGCCACGAGACGGTGAACCCCACCGGCATCGTGCCGGCGGGGCCCCACCTCGACTTCGAAGCGCCGCATGACCGCGAGGCCCTGCCCGCGGCCGCATAGAACTAGGATCTAGGCGAAGAAATCGACGTTGGTGGCGTCGCTGTCGAAGAGGATGGCGTTGTCTTGGAGGACCGAGCCGTCGGCCTTGCTGACGAAAACCATCAGGTCCTGGTTGCCCCGCACGTCCTGGATGACCTCGGCCTCGTAGTCTTCGCCGATGAAGACGTTCAGCTGCTCCACTCCCGCGGTCAGGCGGTCGACGCCGCCTACGGCCTCCTCGCCGTCGAAGAGGAAGTAGTCGGCCGTGTCGTCGCCGCCGCCTCCGGCGATGATGTCGCCGAGCTTCAAGACCTCGTCCACGAAGCTATCGTTGATGGTGGCGACCTTGTCGTTGGTGCTGGAAACGCCGGGCGAGACCGCCTCGCCGCTTAGGAGCAGGTTGTACTGCCCCGTCACGTCGCCGACGTTGACCACCACGCTGGAGCCCGGCGGCACGTTCTCGACGATGATGTCCGGATTGCCGTTCAGGCTGTTGACCACGAAAGTCGCCGTCTCCGAACCGCCGTTGTCCAGCCGGAAGAGGGCACCGCCGTCGGGCAGGTTGGAGAGGAAGGGCAGCCTGAAGGTGTCCGATCCCGCGTCGTATCTGCCGGGGAAGATGGGGTCGCTGTACTCGCCCGGCTCGTCGATCTGGCTGACCAGCACGTCGTCCGGCGAAAGCACGCTGATGGTCTGAACGAAACCGCCCTGGAAGACGCCGTCGTCGGCACCGCCGTTCAGGTGATCGCTGCCGCCGCCGCCGTTCAGGAAGTCGTTCCCCTCGTCGCCGTAGAGCTTGTCGTCGCCTAGCCTGCCGAACACCCGGTCGTCGCCACCGCCGCCGTAGGCCTCGTCGTCGTCGCCATAGGTGCGAAAGAGGTTTCGATCGGTCGTGCCGGCCTCGATCACCTCGTCATTGTCGCCGCCCCAGGCGAAGTCATCGCCGCTGTATGCCTCGATCTTGAGCGTGTCGACGGTCGCCGTCAGGTCGTCGTCTTCCAAGGTGCCGGTCAGGCACTCATCCACCGTAATCGTCATGAGGCTCCACCCCTTCTCTACTCACTAGAACCGAAAGAGGGGGTCCGGCAGTGACGCTTCCCGTGCGCGCCCCTTCGACCACCTCTTGCGTCAAGCTAGCGGCCCTATCGCTGCGGCCGCGTCGTCCGCCAGGTTTCTTGGCATTGAGAAGGCGTCTTCCGCGCCCTGGAATGAGTCGTAAAGAATAACCGAGGGCAGCTGGCTACCTTCAGATAATGGCTATTGTCAATTACGAGGTGGGTCGCTCAAGAGTTTGTGAACTCCGTGCGAATATCGTTTCGGTAGCGGTCAGAAAATCTCAGCGCGGGCTTGCCCACGCGAGAGATCGGGCTGAAGCGGGCGGCGCGCTCTAACCCCTGAAGGAAGACCGAGATTCAGACCTCAGGTCGTTTCGACCCGCGATCGTCCTCAAAAGGGCCGCGGTAACCGCCTCGTTATGTCAGGGGACGGCCTCAGGCCAGGTAGTCGTGCGCAACCTCGCCCAGCGCCAAGGTGAGGTCGGCCAGGATGTGCTTGCCGGAAACGACCTCCAGCACCGGGAGTTCGGCGACCGGCGCCAGCGCGTGCTGGAAGAGCTCCAGCGCGGCCGGACCCGACCAGGCGCCCTTCACCGTGACGTCCACCATGTAGTGCTTGACGATCTCGCAGATGCGCGGGGTGGCGTCGACGTGCGGGATGATCTTCAGAAGGTAATTGGGCATCGCCATGGCCTTGGCGACCTCGGCCAGGTCCAGATCCTTGTGCTTGTAGCCCATGGTGGCGTTGACCACGCGCAAGGGGCCGAAGTCCAGGGTGCCGACCAGGGTCTCCTTGTGGACGGAGAGCGTGGGCTGGGCGAACTTCTTGGGAAAGCCCCAAAGCTCGCGACCGCCGGAGATCGGCGGCTCGTCATCCAGGTACATGGCGTGCACGTAGTTGCCAGGCTCGCCGTTCAGCTCCACCGGGATCACCTGACCGCTCTCGGTGTAGTCGCCGAAGCCGTTGGAATCGGGCATGCGGATGAACTCGTAGTTCACCACCGGCTCGCGCAGCTTCAAGGGCGCCGGCACCATCTTCTCCAGGATCTCGGGATCGCTGCGGTAGGTGACGATCATGAATTCCCGGTTGGCGAAGCGGTAGGGTCCGCAGGGATAGGCCGGACTGGTGAGCGGCATGGCGAAGGCGTTCTGGCGGACCTCGTCCTCGGTCATGACAAGGGGCTCCTTCCTAGAGAGGGGGGCGGATGATCAGTCGTCGGCGTCGAGATGGACGTCGTGGGTCTTCACCCCGTCGCGGGGATCGGGCGGCTCCAGCCATTCCAGGTGGCGCAGGGTGCGGATCATGTCGTGCTCTCCCATCTTCCAGTGGTCGAGCATGGAGTTGCGCGAGAACTCGTAGTCCTTGAAGTCCGCGTCGTAGGTTTTGCGCTGGTAGATCAGGTGGATGATGTTCACCAGCGCGGTGGTGCGTAGGCAATCGAGGTTCTGGATCACCGGATCGTCGCGCAACTCGTCGCGCAGTTCGTCGGGTAGCTTGTCCAAGAGGTAGCCCAAGGCCGCGCGCATGCGATGGACGTCGCGGAACTGGTCGGTGTTGAGGCGGGTGCGGCTGGAAAACTGGATGTCCTTCTGCCGCTCGGCCACCTCCGGCAGGGTGCGCGGCCTGGGGCCCCGCGCGCTGAAGAGGTCGACCTGGAAGATCAGGGTCGAGAGGTCGGGGGTGCTCTCCAGCACGTAGCGCAAGGGCGTGTTGGAGACGAGACCGCCGTCCCAGTAGTACTCGCCCTCGATCTCGGTCGGCGGGAAGCCTGGCGGCAGCGCGCCGGAGGCCATGATGTGCTCCGGACCGATGTGCCGCTCCTTGGTGTCGAAGTAGACGAAGTTGCCGCTCATCACGTTGACCGCGCCGACGCTGAGGCGCACCGGGCCGTTGTTCAGGAGGTCGAAGTCGACCAGCTCCATGAGGGTCTGCTTCAGGGGCTTGGTGTCGTAGTAGCTGATCGCCTCCATGGAGCCGCGCGGCTGCAGCCAGGGTGTCGGGATGCGCGGCTCGAAGAAGCCGGGCTGTCCGTAGAGCATCGACGAGAAGGACGAGATCTTGTTGAGGAAGCCGCGCATGTCGTCGCCGGGCGGCGCCCAGGGCCACTGCACCCGCTCGGTCACGCGGAACCAGAACTCGCGCATGGCCTGCGCCCGCTTCTCCGGCGGATTGCCGGCCACCAGCGCGCAGTTGATGGCACCGATCGAGATCCCCGCCACCCAGTCGGGATGCAGGCCGGAGGCCGCCAGCACCTCGTGCACGCCCGCCTGATAGGCGCCCAAGGCACCGCCGCCCTGCAGCACCAGCACGGTCGCGCCGTACTTCGCCTTGGCCGACCTGCAGGCGGTCACCAGGTGGCCGGCCTTGTCGACGTCGATGTTGCGCATCCCCTGGCTCCCATGGCGGCCCAAAACGCGGCGATCCTAACCATGCTGCAGTGCAGCGTCGAGAGCGGCGTCCGCCGGACGGCCAAGAAAAATGGGGCGGCCGGGCACTTGCCCAAGCCGCCCCAAGGCCACCAGACGATGAGGAGAGAGTTGTCCGGCTCCCGCGGCCGGCGGGGCTCAGCGCCCCGCCGCGCCGCCCGAGCTAGACCGCAATGGCCAACGTGGCCAAAGACACGGCGAGCGCCAACACGGTCCCGCCGAGTGGAAAGACGGCATCATAGTCGCCCTTCTCAAGGTGTGCCGTAAAGCTTTCAGGCTTCGATAGCATCCTAGACATGACGTTACTGTCCTTTCACCTGTCAAAGAGCGCCATGTTTTGGCCAAGATCAGAGAATTCTGGCCAAACCCGACCGCTCTTTCCTGTAAATCAGGTGGTCAGGACAGCGATCACTGTCTATTCACAGCATCGCGACGGAAAAGTGCGGGGCCGTGACCTAAGGCGAGCGGTCCCACAGCACAATCCCTGCAGGCTGCCGGCTTCTCCCAACGCCATGGTCTTGTGTGAGGCTAATCGGTAGATTGTTTGGCCTGGTTCCGTGCTCTCCGTGTTCGGTTCGTCCGTTTCGTCAGATCAATGCCCAAGACATGAATGTCGTCTACTTTATCAAGTCGATGCTCAATCGCCCTCCAATGGTGTTGTAGTTCTTTCACTAAGTGATCGAAGTTCACCATCTTACTTTTGTTCGCCAGTTGCCAATCTTTATTCTTCCTGCCAGTCCATACAAGCAGAAAAATGCCCCGACTTGATCGTATATCACGTAAGTAGTCGCCACAAAGCTGTTCTTCTAATCGTTCGAAGAGTTCCGGCCCGGAACAGTTGTCAGCCAGCTTCAGCTCTAGTGGCACCGAGGTGTCAATCCCAACACCGAGGAAACGGAGGTCGGGCCGTTTTGCGTCAGCAAGCTCCTCCTCTTGAGACACCTTGTATCGGTTGGCCGACCGTTTTTCGCACCAGTTGGCGATCACATTCCGCAACTCGGTTTCATCGGTGATGCGCCTCAGTGTTTCAGCGATGCTGCTGTCGCCGTCCTCAAGATCGTCCTTGAGGTCAGACAATCGCAAAGTCACGAGGTCGAACAGATCGCGGTTGTTGGTAGGCGTGCGTTCAAGGTTCGCTTGGAACTGAAGGACCTGTTCTGGTGTCCACGGGGGATTGTCGGCGTCGAGCTCGGCCCTGGATTTGGCATGCATCGAGAACCAGGGGCGATCGTCCTCGTCTGGGTGCGCTCGCGAGATGTGTTCGAGCGCCAAGAACGTCTCCTTGCCGGGGATCTCTCTCAAGAGTGCGAGCAGGTGGTTCCGAGCGTCTTGCGCATCGTCGCGCAAGCCAGGCGAGTAGACACCGGTTCCCGCGCGTTCAATGTCCTCCTCGCGTCTTATGTGTTCATGCATGATGAGATAAAGATCTCTCAAGCAACCCGCTGCTCGGTATGCTGGCCGCGATCCCACACCGCCGTCGCCCCGAGGCCCAACCAGCCTGGTGATGAACAGCATAGCGAACGTGGTTCGAGCTTCTTTGTCCTTGATCTCATTAAGTCGTGATTGGAAAGCCGGCACCGCCATCTGAGGATCGACGCCTGCCCAGGTGGCGAACCAAGCGGCCGCGTGTTCTGGCCTTTTGAGCGACTTTGCCTTTCGTCGCGCCAAGCTAGCAATCTGCGCATCGGGCAACGAAGAGCCATTAAGGATCATTGCGATGGACTGCAGGTTCCCTGTGCTCTTTGGTTCGCGCTTTCTGACTATCTCGTAGAGTTCAGGTGCGATTGCGTCCCAGAGCCAATCAGCGGACCGACTGACTTTGTGAAGGAGGTTGACGCTCTCTTTCCTTTTGTCATCTACGCAAAGTTCATGGCGGATCTCGGCAAGCGACATTCTCTGGACAAGTTCCGGAAATGCCAGAAAGAGGCGTGGCAACCAGTCGGGTAACCCATTTAGTTGGTGCATAGCGTAGCGAAAGGCGAGGTCAGCCTCTTTCTCGGTGAGGCTCGACGGCCAGTCCGGTGTCTCTCGTGCTTCGATGTCGATACCGGTCAATCCGAAGATCTCTCCAAATGTCCGCGTGTTGGGCGGCGCATTCTCCGAACGAAGTCTCGGCTTGCGCCGCCGCCAGTACGCGACCACGCCGTCACGGAAAGCGAGCGCGATTTCAAGGCAGAACTCGCCCTCAAGAACTCTCCAGTTGCCCTTGCTGCGGCTTGGGTTTTTGGCAGCAAGACTCCGCATGCGTTCATGGACGTGGTACTGCCAGTTGTTGATCTCGTCAGGCCGATTGAGCTTGGGCGCACGCAGCGCATCGAGGTTCGAGCGCATTGCCTCATGCCAGCGGGCCTCATCGGCGGCGTCCCTTTCTTGGCGCGCAGCTTTGCGTCGCTCTTGGTCTCTCTCCCACCTCTTGTACTTCTTGTACTCCTCAGGCTGAGGTCCCGGTCTCATCAAATCTTTGAGGCACTTCGTTAGAATAGTATCTCCGCGAACTGTGGATCGCAGAAGGCGGCGAAGCTTTGGTGGGCGTCTTGAATCGATGTAAAGGCGGTGGGCGAGTGTAAGCGCGACCAGCTTGTCGTCCGGGGTTTCGCGTTTAGTGACGCAGTCAAGGACAGCATGAAAAGCCTCCGGGCCAAATCTGACGTAGCTTCTCCAAATACCAACGAATCGCCAGTCAGTTAGTCTCTCCCCTTTTTCCTCGCGCTGAACACGCTGGTGCTCGACGATATGCCAGAAGAGGGCGAAGTTCAGGTCGGCCCACGCCGGCACAAGTGCCTTCAGATCTAACTTGACCTCGACCACGCCGAGATGGCTGAACTCCCGAGCGAGCGAGAGTTTGTAAAGCACACTGAGAGACTCGGATAACAGCGCATCGCCTGATCGCGCCTCGATCATGCGCTGGATCGCTACTCCGACAGGCACAAGAAACCACGCGAAGTCTTTCGACACTTCACAGTGCCGCCGTTCGACGAAAGGTTCTGTCCCGAGCAATTCGTTCGCGCGTGTGACAATTGATGGGAGCAGCGCCATATCTGCGCGCCGAAAAAAGGCAGCGATCTCATCAGCGAGCTTGTCTACACTATGAGGATTGGGCTTTGCGGTTCGCCTTACGCAGGTGAAGAGCCAATCGACTGTCTGGTTAGTCGGATCACTTTCTTCCAGGATCTCGGCAAGCCAGTCGCGATCGAGTGGTGCTGGTTCAGATCCGAAGGTGGCGCGGAGGCGGGCCTTGTCAGCGCTCGAGCCCAATGCACCGACAGCTTGGAACGCTGCAATCCGTGCGTAATGCTCGGCATCAGGCGCCATGGCGACCGATTCGGCCATTTCGAGCGCGCCTATCAACTGACCCTGCCAGACCATGCGTAGGAGGAACCATTCGAGGTCGCCGTCACCCTTGTACATTTTGAGCAGCGCGACGACGTCTCCGGTCAAGTCAGCTCCGGAGAACCGTTGGACGGCGGCGTAGTCCATCATCGAGTGCCCGGACACGCCGCTTGCGATCTTTTCGCATACCTGATGCAGTATCTGTTGGCGTGTCTCAAGAGGGAGCCTGCTCGGATCGCCGCCCTCGAAGAAGACCTCGGGTGCGATCTTAAGGACTCGTTCTTGGATCTTTGCGTCCATGAGCGCTAACCATGGCAGTACAGGTCGCAAACTTGGTACAACGACCTCAACCCCGTATTGCTGGCGGAAGAAAAGCTCTTCTATGCGCTGGCGAGAGCTATCTTGCTTCAACAGATGCGAGAACCACTCGGCAGTAAGGTACTCGCGGACGGTGCGGTGGTGAAAGCGTACGGTCCCATAGATCGCCTCATCGAAGACTGGGCGTGAGAGGAAGGTTGCGCAATCCCTGTCATCCCAATCGGTGAGTATGTCCTTGACTGGCAGTCCTTGGATGTTTGCCAAACCGTCAGGCACCCGCACCGTCTGCTGCCGCGACAATGTACACGCCGCTGCGACAGTGCGCACTCCAGATCGTATGCGGCTAACAGAGATTGGACGCGCGTCGGCGCGCCTCTGGTCACGCTCTTCTAGCCGTTGCCGGATACTGTCTTTAACCAATTCGAGCCGGCTACCGATCCGCCCATGTTGGTTCCAGAAAGCAACTAGGTCGCCCAAGTCCTGCGGACGCGATGTGAAAGATCTTGCGTCTGCGCGCTCTATAGCTTCTAAGAACGCTCTCGTGTCGCGAACACCCTTCGCCCTTGAGTAAGTCTCGATCTGACTAGATGATAACTCGTCTATGGTAACAACTTTGTAGGTTTGATCTTCTATTTTATTCGTCAAACTCTCGCAAACGTCGATCTCTTGTTTATCGATAGCCTCGGAATTGGCAATCTTGCTCTGTTCTCCAGGCTTGTCGATGATTTGACCCACGTAGGGTAGTTGCTCCAAGACGAGCGCAAGATCCGTTACTGGCCGCCACGCGGTTGATCGGCCGGTGATAATAAGGTGCGTTCGCTGTTTCGCTGAGCCAAGCGCCCGAGCGAGGCTCCTTATCGCACGTTCAAAATCGGAGGGGTCGCGCAGACGAGCTTCATCGACGGAATCTAGCAGTACCCAGCCTTCTTCCATCCCTGCAAGCCAGTCAACAAACTCGTCGTGGGTTCCGATTTCGAGTGCATTTTCGAGGCCGTCGGTCACGTGCTCCAATCGGATGAAGAATGCGGCTTTGCCATCCTGTTTGAAGCGTCGTGCTAAGTTCCTTAGCTCAGCGGTCTTCCCCGACCCGGCTTCCGAGAGCAGCACTACCCTATAGTGGGAGACCAGGTCGGCCCAGGTCAGCCGCGTACCAGATCCGTAAAGCGGATAAAGTTCAGAACCATCATCTTGGACTGATTGCGAGAGTTCGTGGAACGTCCGATTTAGCTCCACAAACTCGCTATCAACCAACCCGACCATCCTTTGGGCTCGCAGTCTGGACACAATCTTGAATGGTTCGCTACCAATATAGGTGCGATTCTCTGAGACTTGCAACTCGGCACTTGGCGGCGCCCAGGCAACGGAATCCGGTCGAGCACATGGCTCCGCAATGCTCTCGCTTTTCAGACACTGAGTTTACTGGAAAGGCAGCAGTCTCCAGGCCTTACCGACCTGAAGACGCCCTGGGTGCCCGCCTGCGCCGTTGGCGCGCTTGGAACGATGAGTGCAGGTCGTCGTGGAAGACCCGCAAACTACGTTGATGATGCGTTAATCCGCCGGCGGTGGGCTCAGGCGCTTGGCCGTGGTCTCCTCGCCGTCGATGGCCAGCACCAGGCTCTTAGCGGTCACGGAGACGAGGCCGTAGGAGAGCGTCTCGCCGGTCTCGGCCGTGGGCGGGTCGGAGGCCTCCACCGTGATGGCGATGCTGTCGCCGTCCAAGACCCAGGTTCCGCTGAGTTCGGTCGTGACCTCCTCGCCGGAATAGATCTGATGCATGAAGGTCTTGTCCGGCCCGAAGGTCTTGATGTCCTTGTCGCCGTCCTGCTCCTGGATCTCCCAGGTGCCGGAGAGGAGGTTGGCCCTGTCATCCGCCTGCGCGGCGAGGGCGCCGGCCAGGAGGAGCGCGGAGAGGAGCGGGAGGAGAGCCAGCTTGGCCAGGTGCGTCATGGCGAGATCCTTCTTGTCGCGTGTCTGGAGCGTGATACGTCAGCTGGCGGCCGGAACGATACGGTCCGGTACTTCCAGCAGGAAGGGCCCCGGATGGGCCAGGCCTTCGCGCAGCAGATCGGCGAGGCCGTCCAGGCTTTCCGCCCGCTCGGCCCTGGCGCCGAAGGCGCGGGCCAGCGCCAGATAATCCGGGTTGCGCGGGCTGACGCCGATCTGCTGATAGCCCTGGGCGATCATGTCGTCGCGGATCTGGCCCAGGCCGTCGTTGTTCCAGAGCAGGATCAGGAGCGGCAGACGCTCCTCCACCGCCGTCGCCATCTCCTGCAGGGTGTAGAGGAAGCCGGCATCGCCCACCAAGGCCACCACCGGCCGCTCGGGCGCGGCCAGCTTGGCGCCGATCGCCGCCGGCAGGGCATAGCCCAAGGTGCCGTAACCCTGGGGGTGCACCCAGCTGCGCGGCTCCTGCACCGAAAAGGTGACGTTGCCGCTGTAGGCGATCTGGGTCATGTCGGTCAGCACCATGCCGTTCTCCGGCAGGGCCACGCGCAGGCGCGCCAGCACCTCGTTGTGCCGGCGCATCAGTGGCCCCGCCGCCGCGTCGCAGGCCGCTCGCTGGCGCTTGACGGCCGCGGCGCCCCAGCCCTCGGCCACGCCGCCGGCCGGCTTCTGGCTCAGGCCCTGTGCCAAGGCGGCCGCGGTCGGGCGGACATGCGCGGCAATGGCGACGGCAGGGTTGTAGGAGTCGTTGAGGCGGTCGGGGTCCAGGTCCACGCGGATGATCTTGCCGGTCAGGCCCAGCCGTTCCGCCCATAGGTCGGTCTCGGCCAGCTCCGAGCCCAGCACCAGAACGCAGTCCGCCTCGGCGGCGAAGGCCTGGCCGGCGGTGAGCGAGAGGGTCGAGCCGGCGGCGAGCGGATGGCGCTCCGGCAGCACGCCCTTGGCCGCCACCGTCGTCTGCACCGGTGCCTGCAAGGCCTCGGCCAGCGCGCGTACCTCCTTTTCCGCGCCCATGGCGCCGCCGCCCATAATGATCAGCGGCCGCTCCGCCTTGCGCAGCAGATCCAGGGCCTGGTCCAGTACCGCCGGGGCCGGCTGGCGCTCCCCGGTTCCCGGCCGTTGCGGCCAGTCGCCGGCGACCGCCTCCTCCAGCACGTCGAGCGGGATCTCGATGTGGACCGGGCGCGGGCGCTCGCTCTCGAAGAGGCTGTAGGCCTTGGCCAGCAGGCCCGGCACCTGATCGGCGGTGAGCGCCGTGGCGCTGAAGCCGGTGATCGCCGCGGTCAGGCCGCGCTGGTCGCGCATCTCGTGCAGCCGGCCGGTGCCCTGGCCCAGGGACCAGGTCTCGTTGACGGAGGAGATCATCAGCATCGGCACGGAATCGGAATAGGCCTGCCCGACCCCGGTGGCGGCATTGGTGACGCCGGGTCCGGTGATGACGCAGGCGACGCCCGGCTTGCCGCTGGCCCTGGCATAGCCGTCGGCGGCGAAGGCCGCCCCCTGCTCGTGGCGCACCAGCACGTGACGGATCTTGCTCTTGGCCAAGCCCTTGTAGAGGGCCAGCGTGTGCACGCCCGGAATGCCGAAGACGGTGTCGACGCCATAGCGCTCCAAAAGCGTCACCAGTGCTTCACCACAGCTCTGCGGCGAAGCCGCGTCGCTCATGCCGTCCATCCCTTGCTCCTTGAAGAGGATTGCCTGACCGGTCTTGGTGTTAGCCGCTCGCTTGTCGGAAGGCTAGCCGCTTCCGTGCAGGTGGAAGAGCTTGTTCACGATCCACCAGCGCCCCTCGATCTTGAGGAAGGCCAGATGGTCGGTGAAGCGCATGCCCAGATAGTCGTCCAGGACCTTGGCGACGGCGGTGTCGCCGACCACCTCCAAGCGGTCGATCTGCCAAAAGTAGTCCGGGTCCGGGTCGCCCTTCTTGACGGACCGGCAGGCCGCGACGAAGCCCTCCAGGTCGAGCCACTCCAGGCTGCCGTCGAAATGGCCGATGCAGTGCCAATCGGGATGCAGCACGCCGCGCAGCTTGCCTTCGTCGGCGAAGACCATGCCGTCCAGATAGTCCTTGATGGCCGCCGTGATGGCCTCGACGTCGGGCGTCATGCCGGCCTCAGCCCTGCTTCTTCTTCGGTTTCAGCGACGCCCAGTCGGCGTCGCTCAGTTGCTCGCCGACGAAGCTGAACTGGCCGGCGCCCTGCAGCCACTCGCCGCCGTCGATGGTGACGACCTCGCCGTTGATGTAGCCGCTGCCGTCGGCCATGAGATAGGCGGCGAGGTCGGCCAATTCCCGATGGTCGCCGACGCGCCTCAAGGGGATGCGGCTTTCCACCTGCTCGGCCAGCTTGGGCAGCGGCAGCAGGCGGTCCCAGGCGCCGGGCGTGGGGAAGGGACCCGGGGCGACGGCGTTGAGGCGGATGCCGCGCGGACCCCACTCGACCGCCAGGCTGCGGGTCATGGCGAGCACGCCGGCCTTGGCCATGGCCGAGGGCAGGACGTAGCCGGAGCCGGTCCAGGCATAGCTGGTGACGATGGAGAGCACCGAGGCCGGGCGGCCCTCCGCCAGCCAACGCCGGCCGCAGCCCATGGTCATGTAGGCCGTGCCGTTCAGCACGATGTTGACCACCGCGTTGTAGCCGCCGACCGAGAGCTCTTCGCTGCGGGCGATGAAGTTGCCGGCGGCGTTGTTGACCAGGCCGTCCGCGCCGCCGTCGCTCCAGAGCCAGTCCAGAAAATCCTCGACCATGGCGGGATCGCGGATGTCGCACTGGCGATGCGCGACCTCACCGCCGGTCTCCTCGGCCAGCGCCGCGGCGGTCTCCGCCAGCACCGCCTCGCGGCGTCCGCAGATCACCACGGCGGCGCCCAGCTCCAGGAAGCGCCCGGCCATGGCGCGCCCGAGTCCGGTGCCGCCGCCGGTGACGACGAAGCGCTTGCCGGCCAGCAGATCCTCCTTGAACATGGATGGACCCTCCCTTCAGTCCTGTGTCTTCAAGCGGATGCCGTGCGCGGCCAGCAGGCGCCGGCAGGCATCCTTGGCCTCGACCGGACTGAAGAGCTCCGGCTCCAGGCCCCACTCCAGCCAGAGGCCGTCGATCAGGGCCGTCAGGTCGCGCGCCAGCAAGGCCGCGTCGACCGTGAGCCCGCGCTCTTCCGCCGCGGCGGCGATGCCGCGCGCGAAGGCCCGGCGGTAGGTGGCATAGGCCTCCTTGTGCGCCTCTCTCAGCGGCCGGTTTGTGCGCACCTGATCCCAGAGGGAGAGCCAGACGGCCACAGTCTCGGCGGTAAAGATCTCCGGGCTGAAGGCGCTGTCGATCAAGCCGGCGATCCGCGAGTCGGCGCCGGTCAGGTCGGCGTGGACGGTGGCGCGGGTGGCCGACTTCAGCCGCTCGGCCTCCAGCTCGTAGGTGGCGACCAGCAAGTCGTCCTTGGTGGCGAAGTAGTGGCCGATCAGGCCGTTGGAGATCCCCGCCGCCGACGCGATCTCGGCCACGGTGAAGCCGTTGACGCCGCCTTCCGCCAGGCAGCGCCGGGCCGCCTCCAGGATGCCGCGGCGCCGCTCCTCCGGTTTCAGGCGGCTGAAGCGGGGTGCCGCGCGCTGCCTCGGCTCCGCGCGCTCCAGGCCGCTCGATGCGTCAGCCATGTGGCAAAATCACTGGTCGCTTCCTCTTCATCGCGCCATCCTGCCGCCATGCAAACGGCCGTGGCAAGTCGGTCGGTCCTGTGGCAGGCGAGGTCGGCTGTCAGCCATCGTTCGGCGGCGGGCCAAGGGCAAATGGCTGCCGCCGCCGAAGCGACGCCCGAACGCCGCCCAAGAACAGCAAGAGACCAAGGAGACTGCAATGCGCCGCTCTTCACAGACCTTCCAAGAGGCGCTGGCCGGAACACTGAAGGAGATCGATGCCGAAGGGCTCTACAAGCGCGAACGCCTGATCCTCTCCGAGCAGGGCGCGGAGATCACCGTCGCCGGTCCGGCGGGCGAACGCAAGGTGCTGAACTTCTGCGCCAACAACTACCTGGGCCTGGCCGACAACGCCGAACTGGTGGCCGCCGCCAAGCAGGGGCTGGAGGCCTATGGCCTCGGCATGGCCAGCGTGCGCTTCATCTGCGGCACGGAAGACCAGCACCGCAGCCTGGAGCAAGAGATCGCGGGCTTCCTGGGCTTCGAGGATTCCATCCTCTATGCCGCCTGCTTCGATGCCAACGGCGGCGTCTTCGAGCCGCTGTTCGAAGCCCAGGACGCGATCATCTCCGACGCATTGAACCATGCTTCGCTGATCGACGGCATCCGGCTCTGCAAGGCGCAGCGCTTTCGCTACGCCAACAACGACATGGCCGACCTGGAGGCCAAGCTGATCGAGGCCGGAGGCGCGCGACGGCGGGTGATCGTCACCGACGGCGTCTTCTCCATGGACGGCACCATCGCGCAGCTGGACCTCATCTGCGACCTGGCCGACCGCTACGAGGCGCTGGTGCTGGTCGACGACTGCCACGGCATGGGGGTCTTGGGCGAAGGCGGGCGCGGCGTCATCGAGCATTGCGCGGTGATGGGCCGTGTCGACATCGTCACCGGGACCCTGGGCAAGGCGCTCGGCGGCTCCATGGGCGGCTTCGTGGCGGCCGCCCAGCCGGTCGTCGACATGCTGCGCCAGCGCTCGCGACCCTACCTCTTCTCCAACGCGCTGATGCCGGCCATCGTCGCCGCCGGGCGCGAGGCGATCCGCCTGGTGTCCGAAGGCAGCGCGCTGCGCCAGCGCCTGCAGCAGAATGCCGCCCGCTTCCGCGCCGGCCTGGAGGCGGCCGGCTTCCGCCTTCTGCCGGGCGATCATCCGATCATCCCGGTGATGATCGGCGATGCCGCCTTGGCGCAGCAGCTGGCCGAGCGCCTGCTGGAGGAGGGGATCTACGTCATCGGGTTCGCCTATCCGGTGGTACCCAAGGGCCAGGCGCGGGTGAGAACGCAAGTCTCCGCCGCGCATGCGCCGGAGCACATCGACCGCGCGGTCGCCGCCTTCACCGCCGCCGGCAAGGACCTGGGGATCATCTGAAATGAGCGACAAGACCATGCGGGCATTGGTTAAGGCCAAGGCCGCGAAAGGCATCTGGATGGGCGCGGCCGAGCGGCCGGGCATCGGGCCGGACGAGGTCCTGATCCGCATCCGGCGGACGGCCATCTGCGGCACCGACATCCATATCTACAACTGGGACGACTGGGCGGCCAAGACCGTGCCGGTGCCGATGACCGTGGGGCACGAGTACGCCGGCGAGGTGGTCGCCGTCGGCGATGAGGTCGTCCGGATCAAGCCGGGCCAGCGGGTCTCCGGCGAGGGCCACGTGGTCGGCCGCAGCAGCCGGGCGGCCAGGGCCGGCAAGTTCCACCTCGATCCCGAAACCCGCGGGGTGGGGGTCAACATCCCGGGCGCCTTCGCCGAGTACCTGGCCCTGCCGGCCTTCAACGTCGTGCCGCTGCCGGACGAGGTGAGCCTGGAGATGGGCAGCCTCCTGGACCCGCTGGGCAATGCTGTGCACGCGGCGCTTTCCTTCGACCTGGTGGGCGAGGACGTCTTGATCACCGGCGCCGGTCCGATCGGGATCATGGCGGCGGCCGTCTGCCGCCATGCCGGCGCGCGCCACGTGGTCATCACCGACATGAACCAGTATCGCCTGGACCTGGCCGGCCGCGTGGCCGACGTCCGCCCGGTCAATGTCGGCAGGGAGCCGCTGAAGGAGGTGATGGCCGCGCTCAAGATGACCGAGGGCTTCGACATCGGCCTGGAGATGAGCGGCGCGCCGCCGGCCTTCCATCAGATGATCGAGAGCATGATCATGGGCGGCCGCATCGCCCTCTTGGGTATCCCCTCCGGGCCGAGCGAGACCGACTGGCGGCCGATCATCGCCAAGGCCCTGACCATCAAGGCCATCTACGGGCGGGAGATGTTCGAGACCTGGTACAAGATGCTGGCCATGCTGCAGTCCGGGCTCGACGTGTCGTCCGTCATCACCCACCGCTATCCCGTCGAGCGGTACCAGGAGGCCTTCGAGGCCATGCTGTCGGGCGATAGCGGCAAGGTGGTGCTGGAGTGGGACTAACCGCGCGGGAGCAAGGCTCATGAACGAGACGACCGGCCAAGAGAGGCCGAACGGGTGGAAGCTGAACCCCGACTACCAGATCACCTTCGATCCCCTGCCGGCGCGCGTGGCGGTCGCCTTCGGCGGAAAGCTCGTCGCCCAGTCGAGCGCGGCGCGGGTGATGTACGAACTGGGTCACGCGCCGATGTACTACCTGCCGCGCAAGGATGCGGACCTCTCCTGCTTCACGCCGACGGAGCATCGGACCTACTGCCCCTACAAGGGCTACGCGAGCTACTGGTCGCTGGAGGTGGGCGGGGCCTCGGCTGAGAACGCCGTCTGGTCCTATCTCGCGCCCCTCCCCGAGATGGCGGCGCTCGACGGCTACCTCGGCTTCTATTGGGGCAAGATGGAGGCTTGGTACGAGGACGGCCGAAAGGTCGAGGGGCCTCGCGAGATCCCGGGCCGCATTGATACCACGACGCAGCTGAAGGTGCTCTTCCCCGCGCTGGCCGCGGAGTGGCATCCGACGCGCAACCCCGGCATCAAGCCCTACGAGTTTCCGGCCTACAGCAGTGCCGTCGTCTGGTGGCGAAACGCCGAGGGCCGAGAGTGGCAGGAGAGCATTCGCGCGCGGGTGCTGCAGGCGACCGACCTTAGAACGGACGGCGACGCCCATCCCTACGGGTGAGGGCGTGGGCTTGGGCTTGAGTCGATGCGGTGGACAGGGTTCGATCCATTGCAGAGCGCCGTGCCGAACACACCTGGATCGCCGCGCTTCGCTCGCGATGACATAGGGTGCTGCGGTGGCTCGTCCTCGGCCGGTGCAGAGCGCCGTGCCGAACACACCTGGATCGCCGCGCTTCGCTCGCGATGACATAGGGTGCTGCGGTGGCTCGTCCTCGGCCGGCATGAAATCCGAGACCGATGTGGGCCATTGAACTGACCCGAAAGGCGGTCATTGCGAGGAGCGTCAGCGACGCGGCAATCCAGGAAGAAGCTCTCGGCCGAGACGCGCCGGTTTGTGCCGCTCGCGCTCATCCGAAGTGGGAGGGTAGGGGATCCTTGAAGCGAGAGCCGACCTCCGAGGCCACTTCCGCGCGGAAGAGACCGCCTACTGCATCTCGCGCCAGAGGGGATCGGTCTTGAAGTGCTGGACCAGGTAGTCGACGAAGGAGCGTACCTTGGGTGAGAGGTGGCGCCCCGGCGGATAGACCGCGAAGATCTGCGCGTCGGGGGCGGCATAGTCGGTCAGGACCTGGGTGAGCTCGCGCTTGCGTAGGTACTCGCCGACCAGCCAGGTGGGCATCAGCGCCACGCCGTGCCCGGCCAGCAGCAGTTCCAGGATGACCTCAATCGAGTTGGTCTCGACGTCGCCCTTGACCTCGACCGTTTCCGGTCCTTCCGGGCCGTCGAACTGCCAGACGTTGCGGGTCGCGCGATAGAGGAACACCAGGCAGTTGTGCTCAGCCAGGTCCTTCGGCTTGTTCGGCACGCCGTGCCGCTTGAAGTAGCTCTCGTTGGCGACGACCAGGCGGCTGGTGGTGGCGAGCTTGCGCGCGATCAGGCTGGAGTCGCTGAGCTCGCCGATGCGGATCACCAGGTCCAGCCCCTCTTCCAGCAGGTCGACATAGCGGTCGTTGGTGGAGAGATCGACCCGCATTTCCGGGTACTGCGCCAGGTAGCCCGGCAGCAAGGGGGCGATGTGCGCATGACCGAAGACCACCGGCGCGTTCAATTTCAAGGTGCCGCGCGGCGCACCATGCAAGTGCGAGACAGCCTGCTCGGCCTCCTCCACGTCGGCCAGGATCCGCTGCGCGCGCTCGTAGAAGGCGGAGCCCTCTTCGGTGAGGCCCAGGCGGCGGGTGGTGCGGTTGATCAGCCGGGCCCCCAGGCGGTCCTCCAGCCGGCTCACCTGCTTCGACACGGCCGAGGGTGTCAGGTTGAGGTTTCTTGCGGCCTCCGAGAAGCTGCCCGCCTGCACGACGCGGACGAAGACCTCCATGGCGTTTAGCGAGTCCATGACTCTCTCCAGTTTTGACTTCCAGGAATAGATCTGGGGATAGTTTCCCTTATTACCACCCCAGCCGGAAGGTCTTACCTTTCGTTCGAAAAGCGGCGCGGCCGCTGCCGGACAAGAGGAGAACTCGTTATGCAGCTTCGTAACGATCCCTATCAAGACATGACTGCTGCCGGTCTGGTGCATGCCCTGGATGAGGGCCGGCGACTGCGCGCCGAGGCGGTGCGCAAGGCGGGAGTGACCCTGGCCCGTTGGCTGGCCGCGCCGGTCCGACGGCTGCTGCACGGCCCGCGGCGCCTGCCGGTCCTGCGCATGGGCTAGGGTGGGATGACGTCAAGCCGAGAGGACTAGGCGCCTAAATCCAGCTCCAAGGCGGCTACAAGACAGGCCTTGCACGTTCCTCCTCGCCGTGGTTATCGATTGGCGGCGGCGAGGAGGAACCGAGGGCATGGGCAAGAAGGACAAGTCGGACAAGCTCTATCGGCCGGGTGCCGCGATTCTCCTGCTGAACGTGCGCCGCGAGGCCTTCGTCGCCCAGCGAATCGACAATCCGGGCCCCGCCTGGCAGATGCCGCAAGGCGGCATCGACAAGGGGGAGGAGCCGCGCGCCGGCGCCCTGCGGGAGCTGGAGGAGGAGACCTCGATCCGGCCGGAGCGCGTGGCCCTGCTGGCGGAGTTCCCCGACTGGCTGCGCTATGACCTGCCGCAGGCCCTGGCCGGGCAGCTGTGGAAGGGCAAGTACCGCGGCCAGCGGCAGAAGTGGTTCTGCGGCCTCTTCCTCGGCTCCGACGGCGAAGTCGACCTCGCGACCGCGCATCCCGAGTTCAGCGCCTGGAAATGGGCGGCGGTCGAGGAGACCCTCGACCTGATCGTCCCCTTCAAGCGCGACATCTACCGCCAGGTGATCGATCACTTCCGCCCCTATTGGGCCGAGCGGCCGCTTTAGTCTGGTCGGGTAGCGCGGCCATGTTGCCGTGCCGAAACATGCAATCGATGATGGTTCAAACCTTCGAGATGCCTTCTTTACGAGAGGTCGTCCGAGGTTTACCCTGCGCAGGAAGGTAATGCAGACCTATCGGTAGCCCGAGAGTCGCACACTGCTCCGTTGGACCGGATCGATGAAATGTCTAGCTGTCCCTATTGCTTGGAAGAAATAAAAACTGGCGCTCGTAAGTGTCCACATTGCCAGTCGTCTCTCGAGTCCGAGCAGAGCGCGACTCAGAATACGGTGTATGTTGTTGATAAGGGCCTCATTAAATTTGCCAAGTTTGCGAGTGCGGTTCTTGCGATTTTTGTTCTGGTGGGACTTTACATTTATGCGATTGATATTAAAGAGGCGAGTGAGAGTATTGACGAGTCGGAGAGTAACATTTCGAGCGCCTTGCTAAAAATAAAGGAGCACGAGATAGTCATCAACGGACTTGTTTCTAGCATTTCAACAAAGCTTAGTCTTATTGAGCAAATGGAGAAAGAAATTGCTGATCATAAGAGTGTATCTGAAAAATCAGCACGACAGTCTCTTGAAATACTCGAAACAATAAAGACCATTGCCGGTGAGGCCCGAGAGCTACGCGACGACATGCGGCTCACCGGTGGAGAACGGCAGGTTGCGGATCAACAGATAGAAGTGAGAGAGATACCGGCCGACAGAGGGAAGCTCTGGAACATTGGATCAGAAGTTCGGTACTGCTTCTTAGACGGTGAGGAATCTTACAAAACCACGGTGCAGGATGCGATAGAAACCTGGCTACAGTATGCCAATATAGACTTCGTCGAAAGCTGTTCAGGCAATGCTGAAGTGAAGGTCTCTTTTGAGCAGGGCGGATCTTGGTCTTATGTGGGCACCGATGCTTTGGGGATAGAAGAGGACGAGCCAACGATCAACTTGGAGTATGTGAAGTTCGATCCGGACAGCTCGTACGCCAGGCAAACTGCCTTACATGAGTTTGGACATGTTCTGGGATTGGTTCATGAATTCAGTAATCCATCCGCCGGGGAATTGTTTGATCGAGACGCTGTGATTCAATATTTCTTTGGCCCACCAAATCACTGGCCAGTTTCTCAGATTGAGGCGATGTTCTTTGGCAAAGAAGACTATCCGGGTTCTCGACCTTATGACCCCACCTCGATAATGAACTTGAGTGTGCCGGAGTCCATCTTGCTGCCGGGAAAGGCTGTGAAGCCCGGAACTACACTATCCGAGAGTGACAAGAGCTACATCTCGTCACTGTACCCCTCTTAAGCAGTCGTGCGGGAGTTCTGATAGGGCAAACTACTGTCCAAGTCTCAAGGCGCGCGCACCAGTGTTATCGTGATGGTGGCGTCGTCGCGTTCCATCTGCTGCCTCACGAACACGCCCGCATCGTCGAACCAGAGCTCGCGGTTGACGCCGCCGCGCTGGGAATAGTGGTTCGCCTCGAAGCGCTTGCCGCCGGCGGCGATCTCGGTGGTGCCCTTGCTCTCCGTCGTGACGGAGATCTCCTTGCCCGATTTGGTGTCGATCAGCTTGTCGCGGTCCAGCACGGCGCGGTTCCAAGAGCTGGTGGGCAGCAGGTCGGCATCCAGCTGCCACTGCTGGCCATCCGCCTTGGCGACAAGCGCGCCGCCGTCCAAGGTGATCGAAAGCGCGCTCTTCGTGCCGTTCTCGTCGGTCTCCCGATTCAGGGACTGCAGCTTTCCTGCCTTCAGGCTTTGCACCAGGTGGCTGGTGTCCCGATAGACGGTGACGCCCAGCACCTTCACCTGAATGTGGCGCGAGGACTTGGCTTCGATCGTATCGCCCGTCTGCTTAAGCTCGACGAAGAGCGTGCCGATGTTGCCGCGCGCCGAGTGCGTGATCGTGTAGACGTACTCTCCCGAAGGCAGGGCCGGCGGATCGTCGGCCGACGCGAGGCCCGGCCAGGCCAAGGCGGCCAAGAGAAGGAGGAGGCTTCGAGCGGCGTTCAGCAGGGGCGTCGTCATGATGAGATCACGCGTCCTTCCAGATCGTAGTCGTCGGCGGCCACCACCTCCACCTCGACCAGATCGCCGGGCGCGAGGTCGGCGGCGTCCGGCAGGTGAACCTGGCCGTCGATCTCCGGGGCGTCGGCGGCGCTGCGGGCGATGGCACCCTCGGGTCCCGCTTCGTCGACCAGCACGGTGATGCGCCGGCCGATCTTGGCCCGCAGCTTGGCGGCTGAGATCTCCTGCTGCAAGGCCATAAGGCGGTGCCAGCGCTCGTCCTTGACCTCTTCGGGTACCGCGCCCGGCAGCTCGTTTGCCGGCGCTCCCTCCACCGCCTCGTAGCGGAAGCAGCCCAGGCGATCGATCTCGGCCTCTTCCAGCCAGTCCAGCAGCAGCTCGAAATCCTCCTCGCTCTCGCCGGGGAAGCCGACGATGAAGGTCGAACGCAGGGTGAGGTCGGGCACCTCGCGGCGCCAGGCCGCGATGCGATCGAGCACGCGCTCCTGGTTGGCCGGCCTGCGCATCGCCTTCAGGACGCGCGGGCTTGCGTGCTGAAAGGGGATGTCGAGGTAGGGCAGGATCTTGCCCTCGGCCATCAGCGGCATGACCCGGTCGACATGGGGATAGGGGTAGACGTAGTGCAGGCGCACCCACACCCCCAACGTGCCCAGGGCTTCCGCCAGGTCGAAGAAACGCGCGGCGCGCGGCCGGCCGTGCCAGTTGCTCTCGGCATAGCCGATGTCGCGGCCGTAGGCGCTGGTGTCCTGCGAGATCACCAGCAGCTCCTTCACCCCGGCTGCGACCAGGCGTTCGGCCTCCATCAAGACGGCCGCGGCCGGCCGGCTGGCGAGGCCGCCGCGCAGCTGCGGGATGATGCAGAAGCGGCACTTGTGATCGCAGCCCTCCGAAATCTTGAGGTAGGCGTAGTGCCGCGGCGTCAGCCTGAGGCCCTGCGGCGGCACCAGGTCGAGGTAGGGCTCGTGCCGCGGCGGCAGGGCCTCGTGCACGGCCGCCACGACGGCCTCGTACTGCTGCGGTCCGGTGATGGCCAGGACGTCCGGGTGGGCCTGGCGGATCCGCTCGGCCTCCACGCCCAAACAGCCGGTGACGATGACGCGGCCGTTCTCCGCCACCGCCTCGCCGATCGCCTCCAGAGACTCCTCCTTGGCGCTGTCGAGGAAGCCGCAGGTGTTGACCAGCACCACCTGGGCCTCGTGATAGTCGCCGCTGATGGCATAGCCCTCGGCGCGCAGCTTGGTCAGGATGCGCTCCGAATCGACCAGGGCCTTGGGGCAGCCCAGGCTGACGATGCCGACGGTTGGCGGCTTGGCGAGGGGGCGGGCGGCAAGCGCCTCGGGCATGGCAATTCTCTTTGCGGCTGCTAAGCTGACGGTCGCTGAGCCATAGTCCAGATTTGGCGCCCCGGCACAACTCACGAAAGGGAGTTCCCGACATGCGCGGCAAGATCCAAGGCCAGGTGACGTGGGAACCGAGCCGGCGGGCGCTCCTGACGGCCTTGCCTCTAAGCCTGGGCCTCTTGGCACTGCCGGCCAGGGCAGAGGACTACCTGGTGCTGGGGCACGAGCTGGTCGAGCTGCTGCGCGGGCGCTCGATCGAGGGGACCTGGAACGACCGGGCCTACGTTCAGTACTTCGGCCCGACCGGCCGCACCGCCTTTCGCTGGGTCGGCGCGCCGGTCGAATGGGGTACCTGGCATCTGGGCGACACGGGCAATTACTGCTCGCGCTGGCCGCGCGGCGGCATGGCTTGCTACAAGGTGATCAAGCGCGACGACGACTACTACTGGGAACCCGTCAAGGGCGGCGACCGGCAGCCCTTCAGCGTGCACGACGGGAACCTCGTCTCGGGCAACTGATCGGCTCAGGGCGTCCGGTCTTCCGCGCCGTGGATCACGGCATCGGGTTCGAAGGCGTGGAACGCGAAGGCGAAGACCAGGTGATAGGGCACGTCGACCCAGCCGCCGGCGGTCCGGCGCTGAACCACGACATTGCCGACGTCGCGGCCCTCGGCGATGCGCTCGGCGCCGAGGGCGGTGTTCTGCCCGGCGGTCCAGGAGAGCTTGAGGTCGCCGGAGCGGACCTCTCCCTCCAGGCGCAGCAGGGCTAGCGACCAGGCTTCGGCCTTGCCCTCGTCGACCACCGCGACCACGCGGGCCATGGGCTCGATGCCGCTGGGCAGGGGGCCGTCGTAGAAGGGAGACATTCCGCCGGGCAGGTCGTAGTCGCGGTAGGGATTGCTGAAGTAGTCGCGCCGTTCCGGGTCCTCGGGGATCAGCACCTGCCCGTCGGGAAAGCGCTCCCGGAAGCTGGCGAAGGATTCCAGCCGCGAGGGCAGGAGCTTCAGCTGGTCGCCGGCCCGCCTGCCGACGATGGCTTCACCGCCGAACTGCTGCCAGAGGTTCTCCTCCTGGCGGTCGAACATGATGAGGTCCGCCTTGCGCAAGAGGCCGCTCACCCCGAACTCCAGCACCTGGTTGCCTTGTAGGCGCGAGAAGACCAAGGCGGCGTTGCAGAGTGGGCAGTAGGTCACCGCCACCGGCTGGCCGCCGACGACGTCGTTCACTATCTCGTGATAGATCATGATGCCCAGGGGATAGGCGCGGGCGTCGCCGGCGATCTCCAGCGCGATCACCGGCTCCATGTCGGCGAGCGCCGCCGCCCAACCCGTCGCCTCGCCGTCTTGCAGTCGGGCAAAGCGTGGCCGGTCGATGGAGCGGATCGCGTCCTTGGGCGGTCCGCCGGGCTCGATCTCCTCGATCGGGACGGTGTGGATGGTGAAGTCGGTGCGCGGCCAATCGCGGGCCAGCCAGAAGGGCGCGCCCTCTCCGGCGAGGACGGGTGCCGCAAACAAGACGGCCGTCAGCAGGGTCACGAGAAGGCGCATGGGTCTCTTCGTCGCCGGTCCTTACTCAAGGGTGGCCACAAACAGGTGCAGCGGCCAGTCAAGTGCACGTGTGAAGGGCGTGAACGAGGCCGTTTCCTTGGCCGTCCGACCTCACTAAGCTGCGCCGCCATGAGTGATCCGATACGCAAATCCAGGCGGCGCCGCCGCCTCGCCATCGGCGGCTGCAGCCTCCTCGGCGTGCTCGTCCTGGCCGTCGTCGCCGTCTGGTGGATCGCGCGCGGAGAGGTCGCCGCCGCGCTGGATAATGCCCAGCAGCAGGCGCGGGCCCAGGGCTACGACTTCCGCCATCGCGGCGCCAGCTTCTCCGGCTTTCCGCTGCAGCTGGAGGTCAGCCTCGACCAGCCGGAAGTCGCCTGGAACGGCGGCAAATGGCGCGGACCGAAGGCCATCACCGGGGGTGCCTGGCTGACCGATCCCTTCGAGGTCCGCTTGCTGGGCCCCGGGCCGCATCGCGTGGAGTTCGGTCCCTTTCGGCTGCAAGTGGACAGCCGCGTGGCCGAGGCCCTGGTGGAGGTCGGCACCAAGGGTGCGGAGGCCCTGCAACTGACCCTGCGGGATTCGGACATCGTCGTTCTCGGCGAGTCCGGGAGGGGCGATATGGCTCAGTTGGACCTGACCGCCGCCCCCCTACCGCCACTGAAGAACGACCAGCGCGTGATGGCCATCAACCTCGACCTGGCCTCCTTGGTGCTGCCACCGGTTGCCGCCGATCAGCTGGTCGTGCTCGGGCCCGAGATCCAGTCCTTGAGCGTACGGGCCGGCCTCAGCGGTCCGCTGCCTCCGATCCCGAAGAAAGAGGCCGTCGAGGTCTGGCGACAGGGCGATGGCCACCTGGATCTCGACCGCCTGAGCCTGCGGTGGGGCGACCTCAGGATCGAGGCCTCGGGTCGTTTGCAACTGGACCAGGTCTCGCGCCCTGCCGGCATCCTGGACCTGGAGGTCGCCGGGCTGCCCCTGCTGCTGCAGGCCCTGGCGGCGCAAGGCAAGCTCGATTCCGGCATGGCCAGGACCTACGGCAGTCTCCTGGGCGGCATGGCGCGCCCTCGCCCGAACCGCGAGGGCCGCTGGATCGCGCTCCCGCTGGTGCTGCGCGACGGCCGTGCCTTCCTTAGGGTGCCCTTCGCGGACATTCCCCTCGCGCGGCTGCCGTCCTTGCGTCAGTCCTGAACGGACAAGCGGTTTCGGTGCAGCTTGCCGCGCGTCATGATGAGCGGGATGCCGGCGCCGTCGCTGGCCAGACAGCTCAAGTCCTCGAGAGGATTGCCGTCCACCAGCAGCAGATCGGCCAGGGCGCCCGCGCGCACCTGACCGAGATCGCCTTTGGCGCCGAGGATCTCGGCGTTCATGGCGGTCGCCTGGTGCAGGATCTCGAAGTTGCTGAAGACCTCCGCGCGCAGGCCGAACTCGATGCACTGGCGCCCGTGCAGCGGACCGATGAGGTCGGTCCCGAAGCCTAGCTTGACGCCGGCCCGCTTCATGTGACCGAGCCTCTCGATGGCCTCGTCCTTGATGCGATCCAGCTTGTCCAGCGATTCGCGCGGGTAGCCGAAGGCCTCGCCCTCCTCGGCCAGCGCGGCGATGACGGCCAAGGTCGGCACGATGTAGGTGCCGGCCTCGGCCGCCATGCCGGCGGTGTCCGGCTCGATCAGGGTGCCGTGCTCGATGCAGTGAACGCCCAGCTCGACGGCGCGCTTCAGGGCCCGGTCGGGATGGATGTGGGCGGTGCAGTAGACGCCGTGGTTCTCTACTTCCTCGACGATCGCGCGGACCTCTTCATTGGAGAACTGGATGCCGTCCAGCGGGTCGGAGGTGGTCGAGACCCCGCCCGAGCCGCAGAACTTGATGAAGGAGCCGCCGCGCCTGAGGTTCTCGCGCACCACGCGGCGCACCGCATCGACCCCGTCGACGACGATGCCCATCGGGTTCACGAAGCAGCAGCCGCAGAGGACGGCCTCGTCGTCATGCGGCCCGTGCTCATGGGCGCGGCGCATGTCGACATGGCCGCCGGTCTGGCTCAGGGCCTTGCCGCAGTAGAAGAGGCGCGGTGCCGTGATCAGCCCGTGCTCGATCGCCATCCAGAGGCCGTAGTCGGCGCCGCCGGTGTCGCGCACCGTGGTGAAGCCGCGCTCCAGCATCTCGCCCAGCATGTTGGCCGCGTGATGGGCATACATCGTGACCGGCAGATTCTGCAGGCGGTTGAGGTTGAGGTCGTAGCAGTAGGCGTGGATGTGGGCGTCGATCAGGCCGGGCATCAAGGTGCGGCCGCCGCAGTCGATCACCTCGGCTCCCTCGGGCGGGGGCGCCTGGCCGACCGCGGCGATGCGCTCGCCTTCGATCAGGACGCTTGCCCGGGTGCGGCGGTTCTCGATGCCGTCGAATATCTCGGCGTTGGTTAGGGCCAGCATGGTGGCTCACTCTCCTGAAAAGCGGTGTCGGGGCCACCGCCCGTGACGCTGGCCCCGAACAAGGCAGGGCGCTATTGGTTGAGGGCGGCCTCGATCCGCTGGCAGTAGCCGACGGCGGTCTCGCCCATCTCTTCGCACTGCGCCTTCCAGAGCGTCAGCAGTTCGGCCTGGATCGCCTTGCGGTCCTCGACCGGCAGGGGGTCCAGCATCTGCATGCCGCCCTCCTGGGTGAGCCAGCCGTAAGCCTCCTTCTCGGCCGCGCCGACCTTCCAGGCCGCCAGCGACTCCTCCCAGAGCGCCTGGCTCTCCTCGGCGAGGATGGCCTTCAGGTCGTCGGGCAGTGCCGCCCAGGCCTCGGGACTGGCGCCGATGACGAAGGGATAGCCCATGGAGAAGGCGCTCAGGTAGGCCATGCAGCAGGTGACCTCGTAGAGCGACTGCGACTTGGCGTAGGTCGGGCCGTAGACGGCGGCATCGACGACGCCGGTCTTGAGCGCCAGGTAGAGTTCGGAGGAGGGCACCACCTGGGTGGAGACGCCCAGCGCGTTGAAGGCCTTCAGCCCGTCCTTGGTGAAGTGCCGGAACTTGATCGCCTTGAGGCCGTCCAGCGTGTTGACCGGCTCCTTGGAGACGATGACGAGGTCGCGCAGACCGGCGAAAGGCGCGCGGGCGATCGGTACGATATCCCACTTGTCGCGCAGGATCTCCTCGCCGATCTCGTACTGGGTGTCGACCACCTTCAGGTTTTCCTCGGCCGCCACCAGCATGCCGTGCGGCACGAAGACCCCCATCAGCGGCTCGTCGCGGGTGACGTAGTAGGGCACGATGTACATTGCGTCCAAGGCGCCCTGCTTGATCACGCGCAGGCTGTCCACGTTCTTGAAGCCCAGGGTCTCGATCGGAATCACCTCGATCTCGAAGCGTCCGTCGCTGCGCGCGGCGACGCGCTCGGCCAGGGTTTCCAGCTGCAGGGTGGTGGGATCTTGCGGTCCCACGGAAGAGCCCAAGCGCCACTCCACCTCGGCCGCACCGGCGGCGCCGGCCAGCAGTGCCAACGCGGCGGCAATCACAGTCGTTCGTACAGGCATCCCCATGTCTCCTTACTGTTTTGAAACCTCCCCTTTTCTCAGGGGTTATCCGAAGCCCGACGCCTCCGGCAGAAAGAGCGCGAGCTGCGGTTCCAGAGTGATCAGCGCCAAGGCCAGCAGCATCAGCAGCCAGTACGGCAGGCAGGCGAGGGCGGCTTCGCCCAGCGACACCTCGTTGCGGCTGATCGCCATGATCACGAAGAGATTGATGCCCAGCGGCGGCGTCAGCAGGCCGATCTCGATGACGATGACCAGCACGATGCCGAACCAGACCGGGTCGTAGCCGAGCCCGGTCACCAGCGGGAACACGAAGGGCAGGGTGATGAGCAGCATCTCGACCGGGCCGAAGAGGCAGCCCAGCACCAGATACATCGCGTAGATCAGGGTCAGGATGACGCCCGGCGGCAGGCCCGACGCCTCGATCGCCTCGATCAGTTCGCGCGGCAGGCCGGTGAGCGCCACCGCCTGCGACAGGACCACGGCGCCGGCGATGACGAAGGCCAAGGTGGAGAAGGTGCGCACCGTGCCGATCAGCGCCGCCCAGAGCCGGGCCAGGCTGAACTCCCGGTAGAGCAGGGCCAGCACCACCGCTGTCACCACGCCCAGCGCGGCCGCCTCGGTCGGCGTCGCCAGGCCAAGGAAGATGGTGCCGAGAATGGCGAAGACCAGAATGGCGAAGGGCCAGGCGGCAAGGGAGTGCCGCAAGGCCCGCAAGGCCGGGAGCGGTCGGCCTTCCCGGGGCGCCACGGCCGGACGCAGCTTGGCCAGGAGGCCGATGTAGATCATGAAGAAGAGCGCCAGCATCAGTCCCGGCAGCACGCCGGCGATGAAGAGGGCGCCGACCGAGACGTTCTGCCAGGCGCCGTAGATGATGAGCGCGATCGACGGCGGTATCAAAATGCCCAAGGTGCCGCCTGCGGCGATGGTGCCGACCACGGTGGAGCGCTGGTAGCCGCGGCGCTGCAGTTCGTCGTAGGCGATGGTGCCGACCACCGCGGCCGTCGCGGTCGAGGATCCGCTGATCGCGCTGAACACGGTGCAGGCGCCGATGTTCGTCTGCAGCAGCTTGCCGGGCAGCCGTTCGAAACCGGGCGAGATGGCGGCGTAGATGCGGCTGGCCAAGCCGGATTGTCCCAGGATCTCACCCAGAAGGATGAAGGCGGGCACCGCGGTGAAGGTGAAGCTGTTGAAGGTGTTCCAGAGCGCGTTGCCGAGCACGCTGAAGTTGCCCTTGAACTCGAACAGCAGGACCAGGAGTCCGAAGCCGGCGATGGTGGTGGCCAGCAAGGAGCCGGTGAGCAGCGAGAAGAGCAGAAATCCGGCGAGGGCGAGGCTAGTCATGGCGACCTAGAGCGGCTCTTCTTCGCCCGCGCCGGCTTCCGGCAGGGGCTGGCCGAGCAGGGTCGCGTGCAGGTCCGTCGCCATGCGGGCCAGGATCGAGATGCTGAGCAGGGCGAGGGCCGCCGGCAGTAGCATCATCCAGGGCCATTCCAAGAGGTTCGAGACGTAGGAGCGGGCGCCGAACTCCAAACTGCTCCAGGCGAAGGCGAAGGTCTCGCGGATCAGGAAGGCCAGGACGACCAGACTGCCCAGATGGCCGGCGAGCATGGCCCAGCCCTGCCAGCGTTGCGGCAGGCGGCGCCACAGCGGCAGGATGCGGATATGGCGCCCTTGCGCGATCCCCTCCACCAGCGACAGGAAGGTTACGGTGACGAAGAGGTAGGCGGCGATCTCCTCGGTTGCCGGTATCGGCTGCTCCAGGGCGTAGCGCTGCAGACTGGAGAAGACCAGGACCAGCACGATGCCGCTCACCGCCAAGGCGGCGAGCAGGGTGGCCAGCCGGGCGATCCAGCGGCTGAGCCGCTCCAAGCCGGACGCTATCGCCGACAGCCAGGCCATGTCAGCGCCAGACGGCCATGGCGACGCGCAGCCAGTTCTCCCCCAGCACGCCGCGCACCTCGTCCTCGGACATGCCGCGGCGCAGCAGTTCCCGCGTGATCTCCGGCGCGCGGTCCACCGGGAAGAAGGCCAGGCGCTCGTGCTGGCCGTAGCCATCCTCCTCCGGCCAGCGCCGGGCCTCTGCCTGCACGAGCGCCATCAGCGCGTCGACGTCGAAGACATCGTCCAGGCCCAGGCCGACATGCCTTGGCCCGACCAGATCCGCCATGTAGCAGACGTGATCGGCGATCTTCTCGGCCGTGGCTTCGTTGTCGCCGAGGAAGAGGCCGACGCCATTGATGCCGACGACGCCCCCGCCGGCGGCGCAGGCGCGGATCTGGTCGTCCGCGATGTTGCGGCCGTGCGGCCGCAGTGCGGCGGCATTGGAATGGGAGAAGATCACCGGCGCGCTGGAGCGCTCCAGCAGGTCCATGGTGCTACGATAGCCGGTGTGGGTCGCATCGACCAGCATGCCGACGCGGTTCATCTCCTCCAGCAGCGCGATCCCCAGGCGCGAGAGACCGGCATCCGTGCGCTCGTGGCAGCCATCGGCGAAGGGGTTTCGCTGGTTGTAGGCGAAAAGCATCTGGCGAACGCCGAGCTTGTACCAGACCTCCACCAAGGCCGGGTCGCGCCCCATGGCGCCGCTGCCCTGGAAGTTGAAGGAGACCGCGAGCCGTCCGGTCCGCTTGGCCTCGAGAACGTCCTCGGCCTTGTCCACCAGGCGGAAGCGCTCCGGATCGGCGAGGAAGTAGCGCCGCTCGCGCGCCAGCTTGTGCAGGGTGTCGCTCGGCGTCTGCCAGTCGCTGGCGACCGTCAGCGAGACGTGGTCGTAGCCGCCCGCGACCATGCGGGACAAGGAGTCCAACTTCAGGGTTGGGTCGCCATGATCCATCCAGGGATAGCAGCTGTCCCAGACCAGGGCATCGGCGTGCAACGCGGCGGCCGACCGCTCCTCTTCGCTCTCGTTCATGGCGTCCCTCCGGCGGTGAAGTGGTGGCGCAGGATGTGCCGCGCCGTTTCCAGGATCTCCTCGTTCAGGCGTGGATCGCTGGCATAGAAGCGGTGAATGGCGAAGCCGCGCATGAGGTCCATCGCCTGGTGCACGACGTCGACCATGCGTTCCTGGGACAGCGGCACGTCGGGGAACTCGCGCGGCAGGAACTTGCCCAGCAAGGCCAGCTGTTCGTCGCGGAAGCCGGCGACGGAGCGCATCAACTCCGCATCGTGCTTGGTGGCGAGCAGGATCTCCAGGATCGCGAGATAGGTCTCGTTGAAGTAGATGCCTCGATAGCGCTCGATCAGGCGCTCGATGCGCTGGTCGAGCGAGGCTTTCCGCGGGCCCAGGACCGTCATCTCCTGCACGAAGGGACTAAAAAGCGCGACCACCACCTGCGCCATGAGCTGGCTCTTGGAGCCGAAGTGATGGGCCAGCGCGCCGGAGGTGACCTCCGCCCTGCGGCAGATCTCGTGCACCGTGGTGGCGCCGTAGCCCAGCTCCAGCAAGGACGCGATGGCGCCGTCCATCAGGCGGCGGCGGGTTTCGGTCGTGCGCTCCTGCTGGGTCCGTCGGGTCGCCGAGGCGGGGCGGTCACTGTTTTCAGGAAACATAACACATGATACGTATGTTGGAAGAAACGAGTCAAGGCGCATGGGAGAGCTGTCGGGGAGCCGCCCGGGGAACCGCCCGGGGAACCGACCAGAGCGCGATGACGATGGATCGGATCGATCCATCGTCCGGATCTTGATCTAGGGACTTGCTTGCCGCCGGTGCCTGTGTGAGTGGTCGCCGCCCAGGAACCGTGCGGTGGGCCGCCGGTTCGATTCCACTGGAAGCACGCGCAATGACCCGTCCGCTCTATGCCGATCAGCGCTTGACCGCGCTCTACGATGCGATCAATCCGCCCGGCCCGGACCACGACTTCTATCTGGCGTTGGGCGAACCGGCGCCCAAGGCGGTCCTCGATGTCGGCTGCGGGACCGGCGCGCTCGCCGGCAGCTTCGCCGCGCGCGGGCATGACGTGACCGGCGCCGATCCCTCCGAGGCCATGCTGGCCGTCGCGCGGCGGCGACCGGAAGCCGTAACCTGGGTCCTGGCCGGCGCCGCCGAGCTAGACTTAGGCAGGTATTTCGACCTCGTCTACATGACCGGGCATGTGTTCCAGGTCTTTCTGAGCGACGAGGAGATCGCCGCGGTGCTGGCGAACCTGCGCCGCCACTTGGCCCCAGGCGGGCGCCTTGCCTTCGAGACGCGCAATCCGGCCGTCCGTGCTTGGGAGGACTGGCGACCCGAGAGCTCCGCCGAGCGGCTGTCCGTCGCCGGCATCGGCGAGATCGAGGTGCACTGGGACATCCGGTCCGTCGACTGGCCGCTCGTCACCTACGAGACCCATGTGCGCTTGCCCGATGGCGAGGTTCTGGTGGCCCCCGACACCTTGCGTTTCCTCGACGCCGACAGGCTGGGCGCCTTGATGACTATGGCCGGGTTCGAAGAGATGGCCTGGCACGGCGATTGGGACGGCGCACCGCTTGCGCCGCACCGCCCGGAGATCATCGTGGTGGCGCGAGGCTGATCGGGCGGTCAAGACCGTCCGCGCGCCGAACGTCCGTCCAAAGTGGGCTTTCGGCTGGGTTAGACTGGATCGCGTCGCTCTGCTCGCGATGACGGAGGGTGGGCCGGTTGGGCGTTCTTGGCCGATATGCAGGTCCGGGACCGGTGGCGGCCATTCACTCGACCGCAACAGGACCACGGTGTCATTGCGAGGAGCGTTAGCGACGCGGCAATCCAAGAGAGGTTCTTGGCCGAATGATACTGGATCGCCGCGCTTCGGTCGCGATGACGGAGGGTGGGCTGGTCGCTCGGCCTCGGCCGGTCCTGACGTCCAGGACGCGGCCCTTCACCTGGCTCTCTAGGCCGCTTCCTCCTGGGCCCAGCGGATGAGGCGGCGCATGAAGGCTTCGCCGGCCGCCACTTGCGACAGGGCGATGAACTCGTCCGGCTTGTGCGCCTGGTCGATCGACCCCGGGCCGCAGACCACGGTGGGGATGCCGCTCGATTGGAAGTGGCCGGCCTCGGTGCCGTAGGACACGACCTGTGTCGTGTTGAGGCCGGTCAGCTGGCGCACCAAGTCTTCGGCCGCGTTGTTCGGATCGGGATGGAAGGCCGGCGCGATCGCGCCTGGCTCGATCGAGATCGAGGCTTCCGGCGCATTGCGCCTGAGCCAAGGCTCGACCTCCTCGCGCGCATAGCGTTCGAACTGGTCGTAGATGGCTTGACCGTCGTCGCCGGGATGCAGGCGATACTCCCAGGAGAAGCTGCAGTCCAAGGGCACGATGTTCTGTGCCGTGCCGCCCTCGATGCGGCCGATGTGTATGGTGGTCCATGGCGGCACGAAATTGCTGTCGGGCAAGGGGTTGGCCTCGCGCTCCTTGACCATGGCGACCAGCTTGGCGACCAGCAGTCCGGCCGCGTGAATGGCATTGCCGCCCAGCTGCGGCATGGAGGAGTGGGCCTCCTTGCCGCGCACCCGCACGAGATAGCTGTTGATCGACTTGTGGGCTACCACCAGGCCCATCTCGGTCGGCTCGCCGACAATGCAGGCGCGTGGTTTGGGCAGGAAGCGGGCGATCCGCTCCACCATCGGCACCACGCCGATACAGCCGACCTCCTCGTCGTAGGAGATGGCGAAGTGCAGCGGCACGCGCAGCGGCCTGGCCAGCATCTCCGGCAGCAAGGCGAGGCCTATGGCGAGAAAGCACTTCATATCGCTGGTGCCGCGCCCGTAGAGCCGCTTGTCCCGCTCCACCAGGGTGAAGGGGTCGCTGGTCCAAGGCTGACCGTCAACCGGCACCACGTCGCTGTGGCCTGACAGGATCACACCGCCGGGGCTGTCCGGGCCGACGCTGGCCAGAAGGTTCGCCTTGTCGCCGGCCTCGTTGGGAATGCGGGTCGAGGCGACGCCGTATTGGTCCAGGTAGTCCTCGACGAACTCGATGAGGGCAAGATTGGAGTCGCGCGAGGTGGTGTCGAAGCCGACCAGACGGTCCAGCATCTCTCGGGCGCTGTAGCGCGGTGCTGTCATGGATAGGAACAACTCTTCAAGGATGGGTGTAGGCGCCGGCTACTCTAAACCAAGGAGTCTCAGCTGCGCCAGAAGGCCCGCGTGAAAAGTACCAGGACCACCAGCAGTTCCAGCCGGCCGATGAACATGCCGGCGATCATGATCAGCTTGCTGCCGTCGCCCAGGGTCGCGAAGTCGCCGCGGCTGAACTCGGGATCGATCGGCGAGGGGCCGACGTTGGCCAAGGCGCTGGCGGTCACCGACAACGCGGCGTCCAGCGACAGGCCCGACAGGCCGAACAGCAGGGTCAAGGCCATGTAGGCCAAGGTAAAGAGCACGAAGTAGGCCAAGACGGCATCCGCCACCTCCTCGGGGATCTGGCGGCGGCCCAGGTGCGGCAGGAAGACACCGTGCGGGCGCGTGAGGCGGCGCAGTTGGGCCAGCGCCAAGGCCGCGAAGATCTGCACCCGGAAGAGCTTGATGCCGGAGGAGGTGGAGCCCGCCGCCCCGCCGATCAGCATGAGGAAGAGGAGCGTGATCTGCGGCAGGGGGCCCCAGCCATAGGTCTCCTCAACCCTGAAGCCGGTGCCCGTCATGATGGAGATGACGGTGAAGAGACTGGTCCAGAAGAGGTCAAGGAGGTCCTCCTGCTGCAGCTCCAGCCAGCGCCAGAGCGCGATCAGCACTGCGGCGGCGAGGAGGAAGCCGAAGAGCCAGCGGACCTGGGCGTCGCGATAGAGCCCGATGACGCGGCCGCGCGCGGCGCGCAGCAAGGCGATGTAGGGCAGGGCGCCCAGCAGCATCAGCACGGCGAGCGCGATCTCGACCTCCGTGCTGTCGTAGAAACCGACCGAGGTCTCGTGCGTGGAGAAGCCGCCGGTCGAGATCGCCGTCATGGCGTGGACGACGGAATCAAGCAGCGGCATGCCCGCCATCATCAAGGCGGCCGTGCCGAAGAGGGTGAAGAGCAGGTAGAGTTCGGTGATGCCGAGGCTGAGCTCGGCGACGCGCGGCAGAACCTGGTCGGAGGCCGCCGCCTCCAGTCGGAAGAGCTGCATGCCACCGACCTGGAGGACGGGCAGCAGCGCCAAGGCCATCAAGATGATGCCGATGCCGCCCAGCCAACTCAGCAGCGCGCGCCACAGCAGCAAACCCGGCGGCAGGCCGTCGATGTACTCCATCACCGTGGCGCCGGTGGTGGTGATGCCGGAGACCGATTCGAAGAGTGCCTCGATCGGCGTGATCTGCAGGCCGGCGAAAAGGAAGGGAAGGGCGCCGAAGAGAGATATCCCCAGCCAGGAGAAGTTGGCGATGAGGAAGCCGTCCCTGAGCGACAGGGGCTTGCGCTCCCGGTGCAGGCAGCTGAGCAAAAGGGCAACGCCGACGAAGAGCGTGACGGCCGCGGATCCGGCGAAGACCTGCCAATCGGGATTGTCCATCGACAGGTCGACGGCCGCCGGGATCAGCATGGCCAGGGCCAGGATTGTGAGAAAGAGCCCCGTGGCCTCCAGCGCCGGGCGCAGACTGATCATGGCGGACGGCCGGCTGCCGAAAGCAAACCGGCGCTAAGCCGGGTCGCGGCCGCGCTCTCCCACTCCGATCAGGGCGAGGAACTCGCGGCGGGTCGCCGTGTTGCTGCGGAAGAGGCCCAGCATGCGGCTTGTCACCATGGTCACCCCGGTCTTGTGCACGCCGCGCGTCGTCATGCACTGGTGGGTCGCGGAGACCACCACGCCGACCCCCTTGGGATCGAGGATGGTGTTGATCGTGTTGGCGATCTGGGCCGTCATCTTTTCCTGGATCTGCAGCCGCCGGGCATAGGCATCGACGACGCGCGCCAGCTTGCTGATGCCGACCACGCGCTTCCTCGGCAGGTAGCCGACGTTCACGTGTCCGATGATCGGCAGCATATGGTGCTCGCAGTGGGATTCAAAGCGGATGTCGCGCAGCAAGACCATTTCGTCATAGCCCTCCACCTCTTCGAAGGTGCGCTGCAGCAGCTCCACGGGATCGACGGCGTAGCCGCCGAAGTGTTCGTCGTAGGCGCGCACCACCCGGTCCGGGGTGCCCAACAGGCCTTCGCGGTCCGGATTGTCGCCGGCATAGCGAATGAGGGTCTTGACCGCATCCATGGCGGTCTGGCGCGAGGGTCGGTCGGACACGATGAGCGCGTTTCCTTTCGGGATGGTGCCGGCGAGGCGCCGGATGGAGCCGATCAGTTAATGCTCTTGGGCGCGAAGGGGCTGTCAAGAGAGAAAGCCGGAATCTCCGCGTCGAATCGGCTCCCGTCCGGGGTCACCATCTCGTAGGTGCCATGCATGAAGCCGGACGGTGTGCGCAAGGGGGTCCCGCTGGTGTACTCGAAGGACTCGCCGCTCTTCAGGAGAGGCTGCTCGCCCACCACGCCGGGACCCTTGACGGTCCTGGTCTCGCCGTTGGCGTTGGTGATGTGCCAACAGCGGTTCAGCAGCTGAACGCTCTCCACGCCCTGGTTCTCGATCGTCACGTGGTAGGCCCAGACGTAGTGAGACTCGCTGGGCGACGACTGCTCGTGGAGGAATGCCGGTCGGACGGTGACGCGGACGTCGCGCGTTACCTTGCTATAGAAACCCTTGCTCATGTCTCGGTTCGAGGCCTTGTCAGCGTGGAGGTCAAGAGCTTCACGCCGCGGGCCCGGGTGCGCAAGAGACTCCTTGACGCGAGAGAGGATAGCCGCAAGCCCGCCTGACGAAGGGGTATCCACAAAAAAACAGCGCCGCGTTCTTTCGAACGCGGCGCCGCTTGCTGAAGGTCTCTCGTGAGAGACGCTGTTTTCGTTACTGGACGATGATGACCGCGCGGCGGTTTGCCTGCTCACGCACACCGTCAGGGGTCGGCACCGCCAGATCGCTCTCACCGCGTCCTGCGACCGAGATGGCTTCCTCGGGAACACCGCGGGCCATCAGGGAGCGCTTCACCGAGTTGGCGCGGCGCAGCGAGAGACGCAGGTTGTACTCGGCCGAACCGGAGGTGTCGGTGTAGCCGGTAACGGCGTACTCGCTCAGACCCATCTTCGACGCCGCCGCGATGGCGTTGTCGACCGCGACCTCGCCTTCCGGCGTGACCACGTCGCTATCCCAAGCGAAGTAGATGGTGTAGGGCGACGGACCGGCGGCCGGCGTGCCAAGCAGCGCGTCCAGCTCGGTCATGGCGGCATAGAAGCCGTCGCGGCAAGCCGCGATGTCGTCAACCTGCCAGCCTTCCTCCTGCTGCTCGATCCAGCAGTCGTAGCGACCTTGAGCGTGCGCGGCGATCGCCGGGAAGCGCTCGCGCGCACCCTGATCGAAGACACCCTCTAGACGCTGCCTGGCGGCTTCGAGCTCGGCCCGGGCCTCAGGATCGCTGATGTCCCAGTTCGAGACCAGCTCCGGCGGGACCTCTTCGCCCTGGGCTGCGAGCAGACCCTTGTGCGCGAAGTAGGACGCGTCAATCCAGTCGTACATCTCGTCGGCTTCAAAAGCGACGATTTCCCGATACTCTTCCGTCAGCGCCTGGGTAAACGGGTTACCGACGGGCTGAACCGTCCGCATATCTTCAATGTCGTAAGCACAGCCGCCCAGAAGGGCGAGCGCCGCGACCGCTCCGACAACTTTGTGGGCCATTAATCCCTCCTTCGCCTCTCGTCCTTCAGACGGGTTTGACCTCAACTTCCCAAAAAAGCCTGTCGGCCAACCCTACGGTCGATAAGAGCAAGAACCCCCGCCTTGCCCCCTGTATTTTCCGCTCAAGCACTTTAGGAAGACTGCCGCCGTCTGTCAAAAGCGTCCGGCTCCCCAAAGCCGTCAGAAAGCAGTATCACACCTGCCTGTGCCGTTTGTGCCACAGTCTTTACCGCATGTCAGGTGCAAAATGCGCTTCAGCGCTCTTTTTTAAGGAGGAATCGCTGTCGCGCCAAGGCCTCGGCATCTTCTCTGTCATGGGTGACCAAGAGGGCCGGGAGTTGCCGGGCGGCGAGTAAATCGGCAAGAAATCGGCGCATCTCCTTGCGCAAGTCCGGGTCCAGACTGGCGAAGGGCTCGTCAAGCAGCAATGCCCTGGGCTCCGACAGAAAGCTGCGCATCAAGGCGACTCGGGCGCGCTGACCGCCGGAAAGGCTTGCCGGATCGCGCTTGGCGAAGCCCTCCAGGCGAATCTGGCGCAAGGCTTCCTCGATTAGGTGCCAGCGCTCGCCGCGCTTGGCGGCGCGCCGGCGTGGCAGGCCGAAAGCGAGGTTCTGTCCGACATTCAGATGCGGCAGCAGCAAGGGGTCTTGAAAAATCAGCCCCATATGGCGCGCCTCGGCCGCCAAGCCGTTCAAGGGCCGCCCGTCAAGCAGTGCCTCTCCCGCGATTCTGAAAGGTTTTTCGAGCAGACCCGCCAAGGCGAGCAGAAGCGAGCTCTTGCCACAACCAGACGGTCCGGTGATGGCGGCCACCTCGCCCGGTTCGACGGAGATCGTCAAAGGCCGAAACAGGGCTTCACCCTTGAGAAACAAGCAGAATTCCCTGAGCTCCAAGCCCGCCATCTTGCTCATGGCGCCGTCATCCGGGTCTTGGCGCAGAATGCCGCCAGCCAGAGGGCAAGCAGCGGCACGGCCGCCTGCAGCAGGGCGGTCACCGCGAGCAAGCGCCGGTCGCCGCCGCTGGAGAGCGTCACCGCCTCGCTGGCCAGGGTGACGAAGCGCCCGCCTCCCAGCAGGACGCTGGGCAGGTAGAGCGCGACGCTCACCGCGACTCCGATGGCGGCCGCCGTCAGCACGGGCCGCTTGAGGAGCGGCAGCTTCACCTTGAGGAAGACGCTGAGACGGCTCTTGCCGAGGCTGGCCGCCATCGCCGCATAGCGCGGATCGAGGCCGCGGTAGGGCCCGGCCAGCGCCAAGTAGACATAGGGCAATACGAAGAGCAGATGGCCCCACAGGAGCACCGGCCAGACGCCGAGCAGGCCCACCTGGGCCGCCAGCACGGCGCCGCCGAAGAGGAAGGCGATCTGCGGCACGAGCAGTGGAACCGCGAGAATGAGGAGCGCGCCGCGCCCTCCGGCCTCTTTCCGGCCGACCGCTTCGCTCTCGAGGGCGGCAAGGCTCAAGAGCAGCGCCAGAAGGCTGCTGGCCGCGGCAAGCGCCACGGTCGTCGCCGTGATCCGCAGCAGTCCGTCGCCGTGTCTGATCCATGTCTCCGCGCCCCAGTCCGGCAAGGCGGCGGGAAAGCGCCAGCTCGCGGCGAAGGACCAGACCAGCAGGCTCGCCAGGGAGAGCATCGACAGCAGGACGAGCGTGCCCTGGCCGCCGTAGAGCCCGGCGAGAACCGCCGTCTTACCGCTCTGGCGGCCGCCGTCGCTGGCCAGGTGGCGCCAAAGCCTCCATCCGGCTTGCCCCGCCAGGTGCCAGATCAAGAGCGCGAGGCCGACCAAGCCCAACTGCAAAACAGCCGCGGCGGAGCCAAGGAAGCGCCGCGTCAGGTCCGGGTCGTTGAACCACTCGAGGATCAGCACCGGCAGTGTCGGCGGCGTGCTCGGTCCAAGGATGATGGCCATCTCCACGTTGGAGACGCCATAGGCCACGACCGCGAAGAGCGGCAGGCGCAGTCGGCGCGCCAGATCCGGCAGCACCGCCTTCAACCAGGCCGTGGTCGGGTGATAGCCGAGGCTCAGGGCCATCCGCAGCCGCTGCCGCTCCTTGACTTGCGGCAAGGCCGCCAGGGCGACCAGCAACAGGAAGGGCGTCTCCTTGACGACCAGGCCCAGGATCAGGGCCAGTCCGTCGCCGTCGTTCGGGAATGCATAGGCGGGCGGCCGCTCCCAGCCGCTGGCCCAGGGGGAGAGCAGGCGCGCCAGCCAACCGCTCGGCATGATCAGGAAGACGAGGCCGACGGCGAGTGCGATGTGTGGGACCGCGACCAAGGGGGCCAGCAGGCGCTCCAGCACGCGCCGAATCCAGCTCCTGCCCGCTGCCAGCAGCAGCATCGCCAGCGCGAAGGAGATCGCCGCGCTGGAGAGTCCGGTGAAGAGGCTCAAGAGGCTTGCCCGCCAGAGTCCCGGCTCGGCCCAGAGTGCCCGCCAGGGCGCCAAGGTGAAGACCTCGCCGCCGATCGCCGGCATGAAGCCGAAGGAGGGCAGGAGGATAGCGACCAGCCCCGATGCGACGGGCAGCAGCAGCAGGGTGGAGATCACGCTGGCGAGGAGGATCCGCCAAGGGCGCCGCCGGTCCGCCGTCGGCCTACTGCGCACGTCCGACCGCCTAGAGCAGATCGCGATCAGGTGATTCCACCTGATCGCGATCTGCTCTCTCTTTCAATGTTGTAGAGCAGGATTCAGACGACAAATCGTTTCCATTTGACGTCATCCTGCTCTAGCGCGCGTAACGCCGCTTCCAAGCCTCCTCCAAGGCGGCGGTCCAGGCGGGATGCGGTTCGGGGAGGCTGAGCGCGGCGACGTCGGGAGAAAGCGGCCGCGGCGGGTTCGGCAGGGACTTGAAGAGGGCCTGCTTCGTCGGCGGGATCCGGGCCAGGTCCAGCACCGTGGGATCGCCCCAGATGTCCGGATCGGCCTTGCGGGCCTGCGCCTCCGGCGACAGCAGGAAGTCGATCGCGACCAGCGCGCCGGCCTTGGCGGTTGCGTTGTAGGGAATGGCCAGGAAGTGCGTGTTGCCCAGGCTGCCGCCGTCGAAGAGGTAGGCCCGGGTGCTGGCCGGCAGCAGGCCCAGCGCGACGGCCGAGTCGAGATCGCCCGGATTGAAGGAGAAGGCGAAGTCGACCTCGCCGTCGGCAAGCAGCTGGCGCTGAGCGGGCCCGCTCGCCGGGTAGGCGCGCCCCTCTCGCCAGAGGTAGGGCGCAAGCGCGTCGAGGAAGGCCCACAGCGGCGCGCTCGCCTGCTCGAAGGCCGCGTCGCTGGCTGGCGGCGACTGCAGCACCTCCGGGCGTTCGGTGAGCGCCAAGAGGCCTTGCTTCAGGAAGGTCGTGCCCAGGAAATCAGGGGGGCGGGGATAGGTCAGACGGCCGGGGTTCGCCTTCGCCCAGTCCAGCAGGCCGGCGAAGTCGAGCGGCGGCTCCTCCACCGTGTCGCTGTCGTACAGCAGGTTGAACTGGGCGCGGCCCCAAGGTGCCTCCAAGCCGTCGGTCGGCACGGTGAAGTCCAGGAGAGCCGTCGGGTTGCCCTCGACATCGATCAGCGCCCAGCCGGGCAAGGCGGTGGCGAAGGGGCCGAACAGCAGGCCATGGCGCTTCATCGCGGCGAAGTTCTCGCCGTTGATCCACAAGAGGTCGACCGAGCCTCCTGCGTCGCGCGCCCCGGTCTTCTCCGCCAGCACCCTGGTGACCGCCTCGGCCACGTCGGCGACCTTGACCAGGGTCAAGGTGACGCCGTGGCGAGCCTCGAGCTCCTCGGCCGCCCAGGCGAGATAGTCGTTGATCCGCTGGTCGCCTCCCCAGGCGTTGAAGTAGACCTCTTGCCCTCTGGCTTCGGCCAGCACGGCCGGCCAGTCCGCCAAACTCGCCGCGAGCGGTTCGGCGCGCCCGGTCTGCGACAGGGCGGTCAGGGTGAGGGCTAGGAGCCACAGGAAGCGTTGGCACCGTGAAAACAGGACGTGGGTCATCGGGCCGGTCGTTCCTCCTCGCCAAGGCCGCCGCCTCAGTCTCTGCGTCCGACCTCCCGGCGCGGTCAAGCGACGGCGCGATCAAAGGATCGTCAGCTTGCTCCGAAGGTGAGCGCTCGCTCCGGCATGGGCTGGCCGAGCGCTTGCGTGAGCGCCGTCCAATGCATCACCTCGTCCGCCGCGATTCGCGCCGAGAACTTGCCGTAGAGCGGGTCGGAGAACTTGGGCAGCACGTCCAGATAGGTGTCGGCGGCGCCTTTCTCCAGGATCGCGGCGAAAGCCAGCACATCGCTCGGCGTCAACAGCAGGTCGGGATCGAAGCGGGCCAGGTAGACGCTGTCCTCCTCGCGCGCCACCGGCGTGCCGCCGATCCTGTCGATGGTCTGGATCAGCACGTCGCGATGGCGCTCGTGATGCGACTGGATCACCAGGGCCAACTGCAGCTGCGCCGGATCCAGGAGCCCCGATTCCGCACCGACCTGATAGGCGTAGATGGCCTCGTACTCGAGCGCGAGCGCGCCGTTCAGCAACTCTGCGTCCCTGTCCCGAGCGGTCTGGGCCGAGGAGCCGCCTTGACCGAACTCCTTCTGCAGACTGTCGCAGCCGGCCAGCAGGGCAAGCGTGGCGCCTGACAGAACCAGCCCGCGGCTGGTGCCAAGGAACGCACGTCGGGATTCGGCTGGGCTGTGATCGGTCATGGACCTGGCTCCTGTCTCTCGGTCGAAGGATTGACCGCCGGACCCTTGCGGGCCTCGACGCGGCCGGACTATACCTAGCTTCTATAGCGCGGGTGTAGCTCAATGGCAGAGCAGAAGCTTCCCAAGCTTACGACGGGGGTTCGATTCCCCTCACCCGCTCCAGTACCGCCAAAGTCATGATTGGCGTTAGTGCCCTTAATGTCTGTTTGAGGATAGGCCGATCGGCCCATTCTCAAGGCGGCGCCAGCCCGCACCCCCGCCCACGAAAGTACCCTGATAGGGCGGCCGGGCGGGGGTGCGGGCTGGCGCCGTGCGTTGTCAAACGTGCCCTTAGGACTTGAGGTCCGAACCCACAAAGGAATCGAGGCTCCGCTCAAGGCTCTCGCGGTCGAGGCCGCGGGCGATGACCACCAGGCGCGAGCGCCGATCGAGATCCGGCCAGGCCTCCAGCAGGATTGGCGGATGGAAGAGGTGCTGTACGCCGTGCAGCGCGATCGGCAGGCTCTCGCCCTCGGCGTTGATGATTCCCTTGACCCGCAGAAGGTTCGCCCCGTGGGTCAAGATCATCGTCTCGATCCAGGCGGCCAGGCGATCCCAGGGCAAGGGCGTCTCCCGCGTGATGCAGAAAGCCGCGATGTCGCTGTCGTGCCGCAAGTCTGGATGATGCGGGGCATGGTCGTGACCGTGCGCGTGGCCGTGCCCGTGCTCATGGTCGTGGCGGTGGTCGTGCTCGTGGTCATGATCTCGCGTCTCGTAGGCCTCCGCGGCCAGCCACCGCCTGACCTGCATGGTCTTGCTCTCGGCGTTGTAGAGGCCGGCGTTGAAGAGCAGTCCCGGGTCGATCTTGCCTTGCTCCACCCGGTGCAGGGGGGCGGCCGGATTAAGCCGGCGCACCGAGTGCTCCAGTGAAGAGAGCGCGGCCTCCTCGACCAGGTCCGGCTTGGTGATCAGCAAGCGGTCGGCCATGGCGGCCTGCTTTTCGGCCTCATGGTGGCCCAGCAGGGTCGTCGCGGCGTTGACCGCGTCCAAGGTCGCGACCAAGCCGTCCAAGCGAAAGAAGAAGCCCACCATGGGATCGCGGATCAGGGTGTGGACGATGGGCGCCGGGTCGGCCAGTCCGGTGGTCTCGATGACCACCCTGGTGAAGGCGGGCACCTCGCCGCTGCCGCGTTTCATGGCCAGATCGCGCAGCCCGGCCACCAGGTCGTCGCGCACCGTGCAGCAGAGACAGCCGCCGTCCAGCAGCAAGGTGCTCTCGTCCACCTCTCGCACCAGGTGATGATCCACGGCGATCTCGCCCAGTTCGTTCACGATGACCGCCAGTTGACCTGATTGCGGTGACGCGATCAGCTCCCGCAGCAAGGTCGTCTTGCCGCTGCCGAGGAAGCCGGTCAGCACGGTCACCGGCAGCGGCTCCTCCAGCTGTTCAGGCGTGCTCATATGGTGGTTCCTTCAAGCCAGCGCGTGCGATGGAGGGCCAGCATGAGCGCCGTCAAGAGCGCGATGGCGCCCGCCTGGTGCACCGCGCCCAGCCAGATCGGCACCGCGCTCAGCAGGGTCCAGATGCCGAGCAGCAGCTGCGCCAGCGCGACCAGCAGCAAGAGGTCGAGCGCGCGCGCCGCGCCGCCGCTCAGCCGCCGGCGACACGCCAGCCAGACAAGAAAAGCCCCCAGCAGGGTCAGGTGCGCCAGGAGGCGGTGATTGAACTGCACCGCCGTGACGTTCTCGGCCCAGTTCTCCAGCCATGGCGACAGGGTGGCGTAGCCGGCCGGCACCAGGTCGCCGTCCATCAAGGGGTAGGTATTGTAGACGAGGCCGGCATTCAGACCCGCCACCAGCCCGCCGGACGCCAAGGTGATCGCCAGCAGGGCGAGAAGCCCCCATAAGCCTGCCCTGAGGCCGCCATGCCTGCCGGGTAGACCGGCCGCGGGCTCCAAGAGCCGCAGGGCCAGCACCACGAGATAGGCATAGATGGCCAGCGCCAGGCCGAGGTGGAGGACCAGCCGATAGTGGCTGACGTCGGTACGATCGGCGAAGCCGCTGGCCACCATGAACCAGCCGACCAACCCTTGCAGCCCGCCCAGAACCAAGGCGATCCAGAGGTGCGGCACCAGCCAGCGCGGTAGGCTGCGGCGCCAGAGGAACCAAAGCATCGGCAAGGCGAAGACCAGGCCGATCAGGCGGCCCCAAAGGCGGTGCAGCCATTCCCACCAGAAGATGGTCTTGAACTCCGCCAGCGTCATGCCGCTGTTCTCAAGCTGGTACTCGGGAATCGTTCGGTAGAGCGCGAAGACCCTTTCCCATTCGGTCTGGCTGAAGGGCGGCAGGAAGCCGGTGACCGGCGCCCACTCCATGATCGAGAGGCCCGATTCGGTCAGGCGTGTGATCGCGCCGATCACCGCCATGGCGAAGATCATCGCCGCCACGCCCAGGAGCCAAAGGCCCAAGGCATGCGGAGAGGCTGGCGGCTTGGCCGATCGGGACGCCATCGAGACCATGGCTCCCTAGGTAGCGGCCGAAGCGGTTCCCAGCCAGTCCCTAGTCTCTTCGCGCGCCCGTGGCCGATTCACGCGCCGGCCGTGGCGCGGCGCCAGCGAAGAGACGCTAGCGGCCGCGAAAGCGAGCCTTCGCCTCCTTCACCAGCTCGGTGATTTCCTGCTCTTCGGCCTTCTGCATCCGCCTGCGGTCGAACTCGTTCACCGCGAGCGGCGTCGTCAGCTCTTCGGAGAAGACCTGGTTCCAACGCTGCGAAAAGTAGAGGCTGGCCAGGGCTTCGTTCTCCTTGGCGAAGCGGTTGGCGATACGCCGGCGCATCCGCTCCGAGACGCCCTGAAAGGGCTCGTCGTTCCAGCCCCGCTTCAGGCCTTCGGCGGAGATGAAGTTGCGCATGTCGCGCAAGTGCTTGCGGTACTTCCGGCGCCCACCGCTCTGGGCCAGCCGGCGGAAGGCTTCGATCGTCTTGGGTCCCGGCGTGAGATTGCGCCGGTCCCTGCGATGGGCCACGATCGTCGCATCCAGCCTCTCGCGCAGGCCGCAGGCATCGACCAGGTCGATGATGGCGCCATGCTGCTTGACCGGCTGGTTGTAGGGCAAGACGGTCAGGAAGAAGTTGCCGCCGCGATCCCAAGGTGAATACAGCGCACGGTAGTCGTAGATGCGGTGACCCAGCTCGCGCGGCACCCACTTGGCGAAGCGCAGGTCGCTGTTCAGCAAGCGCAGCCTTTGCGCATACATGGAGTTCACGAGCTCATGCTGCGGGCGCACGTAGGCCACCACCTGCACCGAGAAGTCTAGCTTGCGGAAGAAGCGTGCGATCTTCTTGGGAATGCGGGAGTAGCGCGGCAGCAGGCTGAAGACTTCCGACGACAGCACGACGACATCGCAGGGACTGGCCTTGATGGTCTCTTCCAGCCAGGCCCAGGTCGGTTGCTCGGAATCGAAGTGCTTGCTGCCCGTCAGCTCGTAGAAGAGGTTGCGCTGTGTTCCCGTGGTGGTGCCCCGCAGGGGGTAGAGCACGCCATTGCGCTCCAGCTCCTCGCCGAACTCCATGAAGATCTGCTGGACGGCGCTCGAGCCGGTCTTGTGGCCGCCGATGTGCAGAATGCAGTGACGCATTTCTTGTCCTAGGCCCTGTCGCTGTCACTCTAGGTCGCGCGGGACCCGAACGCGACGCTCGGAGTCTTGGAGGGCACTGGCGCTTGCAACCGCCATGGACTTCAGTTGGAGGCCTGCTCGTGGGTGATGTGGCGGGCCCGGGCGGCGCGCTCGATCGCGGCGGAGACCAAGCGCCCCAGCCTCAGGCGCTGGCGCAACAGCTCGAGCATGCGTGCCTCGGTCTCGGCGACCACGCCGTTCGCGGCGGCGACATCGCAGGCCACGACGTAGGCGGTCTCGCGCAGACGGCCGGGGAGGGCGGCGGCGATCGCGGCCAGCGCTTTCTGAAGGCCGTCCTCCTCTTGCAGGATGGTCCCGCAGCGCCGAGCGTCGTCGGTCAACTCGTTGATGTCGTAGTCGCGAAAAACCGGCAGCTGCTTCACCAGATTGCCGATCATCTTCAATTCCGAATCATCCATCACCCGGTCGCTGCCGGCGACCAAAACCATGCAGGCAATAAGGGCGGCGTGATGCGTGAACATGGACTGGAATGCTCCTTCGTGCGCCGGGTCGTCCGTCTTCAGGTTCGGAGCCGGCCCGGATGGGGGGACGTCGTGGCAGGCAGGTGACCGCTGTTCTGGGAGGTTTCTGGGGCCTTCCGTCTCACGATGCAAGCCGGCGCTGGACCTCCCCGCCTTTCGGCACGCACTGTCTGACGATCATGCTCGCGATCGTCAATGTGATCCTGCCGGTATTCGGCATCATGCTGGCCGGCTTCCTCTGCGGCCGCTTCGGCGTGCTGGGCGAGGGCTCCAGCCAGGCGCTCAACGCCTATGTCTACTACGTCGCGTTGCCGGCGCTCTTCTTCGTTTCGATGGCGGGCGTGCCCGTCTCGGAGGCTTTGAACCTGCCCTTCATCGCGGCCTACCTGGGGGGCATTCTCGCGGTCTTCGCCTTTGCCATGGCGGTCGCGACCTTCTTCTTCCCCAACCGCACTGGTGCCTTGTCCCTGCACGCCCTCTCGGCGATCTTCGCCAACACCGGCTACATGGGCATTCCCTTGCTTCAGGTCGCCTTCGGGGCCGCCGGACAGATGCCGGGGATCATCGCCACGGTGATCAACGGCGCGCTGGTACTGGGCATGGTGACGGTGATCCTGGAGATCGACGTGCACGAGGGCGCCCGCCCCCTGGACATCGCCCGCAAGGTCCTGGGCGGGGTCTTCCGTTCGCCCTTGGTCTTGAGCGCGCTTGCGGGGCTCGGCGCCTCTGCGATCGAGCTGCCCCTTCCGACGGCGCTGGAGACCTTCTGCTCGCTGCTGGCCGCCACCGCCGGTCCCTGCGCGCTCTTCGCCATCGGCCTCTTCATGGTCGGCAAGGCGGTGCACACCGGCTTGCGCGAGGTTTTGTGGGTGAGCCTGCTGAAGCTCGTGGCCCAGCCGCTCATCACCTTCTGGCTGGCCTACCGCGTCTTGCCGCTGACGGAGGTCGAGGCGGCCTCAGCCGTGGTGCTGGCGGCCTTGCCGACCGGCGCGCTTACCTTCGTGTTGGCGCAACGCTATGGCGTCTATCTGCAGCGATCCGTCGCAGTGATCCTGATCTCCACCTTACTGTCGGTGGCCACGCTTTCGCTGCTGTTCATTCTTCTGGAGATTGCTTAAGAAAGTCCGCGACGCCCGCGATGGCCTCGGCCAGCCCGCAGCGGGCGACCGGCACCTCGGCCGGAAAAGCGGTGAGGAAGCGGCTGGGGAAGGCGCCGTCCAGCATGATCAGGACGCCGCGGTCGTCGGCCTGGCGGATCAAGCGCCCGAAGGCCTGGCGCAGGCGCCGGCGCACGCTTTCTTCGTCGTAGGTACGTCCGCCGAAGGCCTTGCGCCGCTCGCGGTGACGGATGTCGGGGCGCGGCCAGGGCACGCGGTCGTAGACCAGCAGACGCAGGCTCTCTCCCGGCACGTCGATGCCGTCGCGCAGCGCGTCGGTGCCCAGCAGGCAGGAATCGCGCTCGCTGCGGAAGATGTCGATCAGGGTTCCGGTGTCGAGCGGATCGACATGCTGGGCGTAGAGGGCCAGCCCGGCCTCGGCCAGGCGGGGCGCCAGGTGGCCATGGACCGCTTTCAGCCTCTGGATGGCGGTGAAGAGGCCCAGGCCGCCGCCGCCGGCGGCGGCGAAGAGGCCGGCCAGGGCCCCGGCCTGGGCGGTCGCACGGTTCTTCGGAACATCGCCGACGATGTAGACGCGGGCCTGCACGGCGTAGTCGAAGGGGCTGGGCACCCTGGCGCGCACCGCCTGGCCTTCCAGGTGGCGGGTCCCGCTGCGCCGCTCGGCCGCCTCCCAGTCCGCTTCGGGATCGCCGCTGGCGCCGGTCAGGGTGGCGGAGGTGACCGCGACTCCCTGCGCGGCGGTCAGCACCACCTCGGCGAAGGGCTCCATGGGGTCCAGCCAATGGCGATGCAGGCCGACGTCGACCGCCCGGCCCTCGACCCTGGCGATCGACATCCAGTCGATCTGGCCGTCCGGGGTCGCGCTCTCCAGCGCGCGCAGCATTTCCTGCCAGCCCTCGAGGCGCAGCAGGACGCGGCGGCCGAGGCTGCGCAGGGCGCCTTCCAGCCGGCGGCGCTGGTCGCTGTCCAGCAGCTCCGGCTCTTCGTCCAGCAAGCGCTGGATGCGGCCGGCAAGCTTGACCAGCGGCAGCCGTAGGGCGGTCAAGGCGTCGGCCAAGCTGCTTGCCGCGGCCAGGACGGCCTCCTCGACGGGCTGCGTGTCGCACTCGATGTCGTAGCCCTCGTCGGCGCGCGGGGCGCGGGCTTCGACCTGGGCGGCGACGGCGATCAGGAAGGCCTCGGCCGGCCCGCGTGGCGCTGCCGCGGCGATGCGTTGGCGCCAGCCTTCGCCCGGCAAGGCGGCCGCTGCGATCATGCTCTGCTGCAGCGCCTCGCTGGCCTCCTTGTCGTCGAGCAGCAGATCCTCCAGGCGCCGCCGCAGGCCGCGCAGGCGCTGCGCGCCCCGCCCGCCTTCGCCGCCCAGGAGCCAGCGCCGCAGGTCCTGTGTCTCGCGGCCGGTCAGATGCAGCGAGAAGGCGCTGTCGGCCGCTTCGAAGAGGTGATGCCCCTCATCGAACACGAGGCGTTGCGGCGGGTTCTGCTCGTCCAGGGCGCCGGCCGCCTGGGCCATCATCAAGGCATGATTGGAGATCACCAGCCGGGCCCGCTTGGCGCGGCGCTGCGAGCGCTCGATGAAGCAGCGGCCATAGTGCTCGCAAGCCGCATAGATGCACTCGCCGCGCCGGTCGGTCAGGCCGAGCGTGCGGTTGCGGCCGACCAGATCGGGCAGCCAGCCGGGAAAGTCGCCGCCGACCATGTCGCCGTCGCGGCTGACCAGGGCCCAGCGGGCCATCAATGCGAGCGCGAGGAGGTCGCCCGGGCGCGCCGGCAGGCCGCCGACGGCCTCGGCGAAGTTCAAGAGGCAGAGGTAGTTCTCCCGTCCCTTGCGGACCACCACCTTGCTCGCCCGCTCCTCCGTATCGGGATAGAGGCGCGCGACCTCCTGCTCCAGCTGGCCCTGCAAGGCGCGTGTGAAGGTCGAGAGGTGGACCGTGCCCTCGTTGCGCTCCGCCCAAAGCCCGGCCGGTGCCAGGTAGCCCAAGGTCTTGCCGACGCCGGTGCCGGCCTCGGCCAGGACCAGGGCCGGGATGTCGCGGGCCGGCGGCGGCTGAAAGGCCCGCGCCAGGGCCGAGGCATAGTCGGCCTGCTGCGGGCGGTCCTCCGCCGAGGGTCCGCGCAGGCGGGCCAGCGCGCTCCGCGCCTCGCCTTCGCTCACCGGCTGCTGGCTGGGTGGCGGCTGGGGGCCTTCGTCTTGCCAGCGCGGCAGCCGCTCCCAGACCGCCAGACCGCGCGCGGCGGGCGCCGTCGTCTCCTCCAGATCGAGGGCCCGCAGCAGCGCCGGCCCCCAGGCCCAGCCCTCGCGGGCAAGGGAGAAGGCGAGCCCGGCGGCCTGGCGTCGATTCACCTCGCCGGCGCGTGCCAAGAGGCGCGCGGCCACCGCCTGCAGCGCCACCGCCTCGCCCTCCGGGCTCCGCGGCTCCGCCAGGTCGAGCGCCGCCGAGAGGCCGCGCGGCGTCGGCACGCAGGCACGCGCCGGCAGGACGAAGGCGAAGAGCTCCATCAGGTCGAGCGCCGGGAAGGGGCCGATGCCCAGCCGCCGGCAAAGGGCCGGCAAGTGGCAGACCAGGGGCGGGGCATCGCGCGCCAGGCGGGCCGCTTCTTCGGCCGAGGGGCGCGTGACCTCGCCCGCGTCGCTCACCAGCAGCAGGCCGTCGGCGGCGAGCAGCAGGGCGGGGGCCGTCAGTCGATGGGCGTGGTCGGGTGGCATGGTGGCGGCGATGATAGGGCGATCCCCGCCGTGGCCCTAGTCCCAGCCGTGGCTCTCTCTCGGCCAGACCGTCGCACTGGACTGGCGGTACAGTCCACTCTTGCGGCGGACCCCGACCCTGCCCAGCTCTTCGCTTTGCGGAAGGAGATCCTGGACATGCATTGGAACCGCCGAGAGCTTATTCGCACCTCGAGCCTGCTGTTGCCCGCCATTCTGCTCTGTGGCCCGGCTCTGGCCGAGGAGGAACGGGCTGTGGAGGAACGGGCCGAGGCCAGGCGGGCGATTGGCAAGGTCGATGCCCTGGAAGGCGCGGTCTTCCGCCAACTGGGCGGCTCCCTGGCTCCCTTGCATCGCGGCGACTCCATCTATGGCGACGACGCGCTGGTCACCGGAGAGGCCGCCAAACTGCAGGTGCGGCTCAGCGACGGCTCCATTCTGCTGCTGGGCGCCGGCACGACGGCCGAGTTGAAGAACCTGGTCCTGCCGACCGGCGAGACCGCGGGCCAGGGCCTGATCATGATGGGCGGCGGCATCTTGCGCGTGATCCTGCAGGGCGGCGGTTGGCAGAGCCTTTCCGTCGAGAGCACCACCGCGATCGCCTCGGTGCGCGGCACCGACTTCCTGGTCGAGAGCGGGGCCAAGGAGAGCGCCGTCTTCGTCGTCAATGGCCTGGTCCAGGTCTCCGGCAAGGCCGGCGGCGCGGTGCGCCTGGCGGCCGGATTCGGCACCGACGTGGTCTTCGGCCAGGTGCCGGCGCGGGCCAAGCGCTGGGATAGCGCGCGCGCCGCCGCCGCCTTGGCCCGGGTCACCGTCTGGCCTTAGCGCCGAAGCCGTGGGGCAAGTGCCGGGTGCACCGGCACTGCGCCTCGGCGAAGCGCCAAGCTCTGCACGTCCCTGGGCGTTGCAGCCCTAAAGTGGGAGGGCTTGGGTGATGAGATCGCGGACCTTCGGATCGATCACCTCTTTGTACAGCTGAGTTACGCCGCCGAAGGTATGCTCCGTGTTGGCGATGATTGTTTCTCGGAGACCCTTGTCGTTCAGGATGCGCTCTCGCGACTCTTCCCGGAACTCCAGGAAGGCTCGATAGGCTTCTCTGAACCTCTCCGTGGGGTTGGCGATGGTGTCGTAGCGCTCGTCGATCCAACGTCCGTAGGTCTGAAAGCCCAGCTCGCGAACAAGGTCGAGAGACCGATAGTTTCCGAACAGGACGAAAGGGTGGGAGTTGGCGAGGGCCTTCAAAGGCTTCTCGGTGATCCTTCGTTTACGGGCATGCATTTCCGTTTCGGTCACCAACGAGAAGCCTGATCGCGCGAAGATGGTCGAGTCCATATCGTGCGTTCGCCCGGTCCCGAACTCGCCCGCAACGGATTCATCGCTGTCGAAGTAGATCTGTCCCTTTCCGACCAAATCAGGGATAAACTCCGCGGTTTCGGACGCGATACGCAGTTTCATGAACTGGCTGACGGGCCCTCCGTCACGCCAGATTTGTGAGTGCGAGCTCATCTCCAACTTGCTCATCTCGAGCCCACCGAAGGAGATAAGACCTTCATCCCAGAGTTCGTCGCGAAGCAATCGCGTCAAGAGTGCGATTCGCCAGGGGCGTGGTTTGAAGTTCAGGCAAAGATATGTCTTTTCGATAGTCTCCCGGGACTCAAATCTTTCTATTCTTGATTTTAGTAGATCGGGGTCTTGACTGAATTTGCTCATCGACCTATGAAAGAAAGATCGTATGTGGTAATCGTAGTCGATGATTGTTATCGCATCGGTGACGTTGTTACGCTGCTGCCAGCGTTTGTACTGGGCACTCAGATGCCGGTTTTGCGAGACGTAAATGATCTGCGACGGTTCGACCTCCAGTTTGCGCAGCGCCCCATGCCAACTTGCTGGTCTCTTAAAAGTGTACTGTAATCCTTCGCGAGAATGATCAATTATCAATCCGGTTTCCTTACGGCGCAGTGCGTGAATCCAATCGCTCGGCAGATTCATCAAGATGTCATGGATGTCGTCACTTCCGCCGAGGAGCGGACATAGCAGATAGCCCTTCCTTTTGCCGGAGAGAATCAGTTTCGGATCCACCTCGCCAAACGCGGGCGCGCCGATGAGCTTCAGAAAGGTCCTCGGCGCTGCGTCGTTCGTTCGGCTTGGCGCAAAGTGGCCTACGCCAAAGTAGGTGTCGCAAACGGGAGCCCTTGGGATCGCCCACCCCCTAAGGAGCTTCCAAGGGAAATCGTCGCCGGAACCGGTGTCAGGAGACGGGATTAGCCCCAACTGGCGAAGCCGCTTCTTGGATCGCTTGTAGCTCTTGCGCAAGACCCTATGAACAAAGCGTCTCTTAGGTTTGGCTAACGTCATCTATCGGCGCAAAGCGCCCCCTCCAATGCGTTCGACAGTCCAGACTTGTCGGTGAGATAGCCTCGAGACGTGCTCCGAAAGCGGGTGCTTACCACAACCGGCATAATGGTATGGCCGAGAGTTGATGCGACCTTACGTCCCTGCATGTCGCCCTCTACGAACGCCGCCGACAAAGCTGCGGTGAAGCCACGAGGTCGTCGCCATGATTCAACTTGCCATGACTACGTTCTCGGCAAACAGTTCCGTGTATGACTCTTTCTCCCGCCTCTTCCAAGGTAACCGTATTGGACTTGGTGACGGCCGTGGCGAGGGCGCTGCCGAACGATGATGCTGCGGATCTGGTCTTTCCCTTCGGCGTCCACCTCTGCTGGCGGCGAAAGGGGCGCCGGATCACCGAGTCGTGGCTCTCCGAGGGGCGCCTTGACGCGGTCCTGGCTGAGGCGGTGCTGGAGCGTCCTAGTGCGGCCGACAGCGTCGAGCTGTGCCTTCCGCTCGATAGCTGGTCGGTTCCAACCGATGCCTGGCATGGCGTCTTCGCCGACGCGCAACGCGGTGTCCTCGGCATGGCGCTTAGCCTCGGGGCGCATCGCAAGGCGATAGCGCCCAACCAGTTCATCGCGGGCAATCGCTCCTTCGACCGCGGTCTCGAATTGACCTTGAGAGACTGGGGCATCGATAGCGTGACCTTTCGTGCGCGCGGCGGAGCGCTGGAGGCCTTCACCGCTCGCCAGATCCTCCTCCACCTCGCGGACCCGCGGACGCCCAAAGTGCTCTTTCGAGGCAACGAAATCCGCCTCTTGCCGGAGGGCGATGCGGCCATCACCACCATGCTCGACGCGGCGGCGGGTTGGCTCTTGCGCCAGCTGCGCCCGGACGGAGGCCTGCGCTACAAGTATTGGCCCAGCAACGGGCGGTGGTCGAAGGCGGACAACACGATCCGCCAGTTCATGGCGACCTTGGCCCTGATCGACCTGGCCGCCTTCAAGCAGTCCGCGCGCCTGCTGGAGTCGGCGACGCGGAACCTCGAGGCCAATCTCGCACGCTTTCTGGTCCGCGACGGCGTACGTGCCTTCGTCGAGTTCGAGGGCAAGGCGAAGCTGGGGGCCGGCGCGCTCGCCGCCTTGTGCCTGCTGCGTCACCCCGAAGAGGCGCGCTACCGCCAAGAGCGCAGGGCCTTGGAGCGGGGGATCCTCTCGCTGCGGCAGGAGAGCGGGGCCTTTCGTACCTTTCACCGGCCGGCCGGACGCAACGACAATCAGAACTTCTACCCTGGCGAAGCGCTCTATTACCTGGCCGAGCGCCTGGCGCTGGAGCCTAACGAGGGATTGCGCCGAAAGGTGCTGGCCAGCGTCGAGCACTACCGACGCTTCCACCGCCGCGATCCCAATCCTGCCTTCGTCCCTTGGCACAGCCTGGCCTTGCGTCGGCTTCAGCCGGATCGCGCGCTTGCTAAGTATCTCTTCCAGATGAACGACTGGCTCGCCGGCTTGCAGCAGTGGGAGACGGCGCCTCATCCCGATATGGCCGGGCGCTTCTACGCGCCGGACCGCCCCGACTTCGGGCCGCCGCATGCCTCCTCGACCGGCGTTTACCTGGAGGGGCTGTCGGCGGCCTTCGAGGTGGCCGAATGGCTCGGCGATCGGCCGCGCGCCGAACGCTATGCACGCACCATCTGGCGCGGCCTTCGGAACCTGCGCCAGTTGCAGTTCCTGGACGAGGTCGATTGCTTCTACGTCAGTAAGCGCGAGCGGGTGCTGGGCGGCCTGCGCAGCGAGGTCTACGACAACACGCTGCGCATCGACAACACGCAGCATGCGATCGCCGCCCTCTTGGCGGTCGCGCGACAGCCGGCGCTCTTGGCGGCGCGGCCGGACGTCCGGGAGCTCACGCCGCCGCCGGCCGCATCAGCAACTGGGTTGGCTTCTGAGTAGGCCCCAACCGAAGATGCTGTCCTTGCCGGGCCGCCCCAGATCCTGGGCCGAACGCTCCAAGGCGGCGACGGCCCCGGCCGGACCGGCGGTCTTGTTGCGGTGCCGCCACTCGGCCGCCGCGGCGGTGACGAAGCTCGCCGCCAAGGAGGTGCCGTTGCCGTAGACGCCTCCCTTGTTGGGGTGCCCGGTCCAGATGTTGACACCGGGCGCCGCCAGCGAGAGGTAGGTACCCTGGTTGGCGGCCCGGTAGGGGCGGCGGAAGCGGTCGACGGCGGTGACGGCGACGACCGTGTCGTAGGCCGCCGGATAGGCCGGCGGCGCCGCGGGACCGCCGTTGCCCGCCGCGGCCACGGCGAGGAGGCCGCGACGCGTCGCGCGCTGCAAGGCGTCGCGCAGCGCCTCGTTCGGCGGTCCGGCGAAGCTCATGTTCACCACCGTGACCTTCTGCGCCAAGAGCCAATCGAGCGCGGCCACGATGTCGTTGGCGTTGGCCGCGTCGTCGCCTTCGTCGCCGACGTAGAACACGCCGGCCGCATAGAGCTTGGCGCCGGGCAGCAGTCCGCGGAAGCCGCTGTCGCGGCTGCCGACCAGAAGCGAGGCGATGGCCGTGCCGTGCTCCATCGGCGCGCCGCCGGCCTTCGCCGGCCCGAAGGTCCGGCCGACCACGGCTTGGCGGTTGCTGCTGGCGCTGACCTTGGTGTCGATCATGCCTATGCGAATGCCGCGCCCGCAGCTGGTGCCGGCCGCGGCCCAGCCGACCAGGTTGAGATTGGCATCGTTGGCGGCCGCCTCGCCCTGAGCGGCGCTGTAGACGGTGTTCAAGGTCACCGTGGGCGCTATCTGGGCCTGCAGTTGCTGGCGGGCGAGGTCGGCGGGCAGGCCCGGCGGCGTCGCCAGGCGCACGAGGCGCATGGCTAACTGCGGATAGGTCACGTCGCTGATCAACCCGAACCCCAGGGCGGCGGCCGTCGCCAAGGTGCCGGCGTCCGGATCGACGACCATGACCTCGTCGGTCAGGAAGGCACCGTCCGCTCCGACGTCGACGTCCTGTTGCTGCCCGCCGCTGGCGTTGCGGCCGCCGCTGCTCTGCGCGCCGCCGTCATCGTCGCCCCCGTCATCTCCGCTGTCATCTCCACCGTCATCCCCGTCGTCGCCGCCGTCGTCCCCGCCGTCGTCGCCGTCGTCCCCGCCGTCGTCGCCGTCTCCATCACCATCACCATCACCGTCCCCGTCGCCGTCTCCATCGCCGTCCCCGTCTCCATCGCCATCACCGTCGCCATCACCGTCGCCATCACCGTCCCCGTCCCCGTCTCCGTCCCCATCACCATCGCCGTCCCCATCACCATCGCCGTCCCCATCACCATCGCCGTCCCCGTCACCATCGCCGTCTCCGGCGGCCCGCTTGGCGCCGAAGGGCAGGGAATCGGAGAGGAGCCCCGGGGTGAAGGAGGCGGGCAGAGCGACTAGCAGGACGGCAACGAGGAGGCCTCGCAGGACCGGGTTCAATGCGGCGAAACTCATCGGATGCGATCTCCTCTGCTTCCTTTCTCCAGGAAGACAACGGCGCGAAGAGGATGGTATTCCCTTGAGCGCCACACTCCGTTTCTTGGCCTGCCGAGTCCGGCCGGGGAATAGACGGCCCTGTCAAACGTTGTACCTGGAAGCAGCCGAGGAATGGTCTCAGCGAGCAAGGACGCCAGGCGGCAGCTTGTCGCCCTTCTGCCACGGCTTCGCCGCTTCGCCAGGGTGCTGGCGCGTAGCGACGATCTGGCCGATGACCTTCTGCAGGCCGCCTGCGAGCGGGCGTTGACCCGTTTGCACCAGTGGCAGCCTGGAAGCAGGCTCGATTCGTGGATGTATCGGATCATGCAGAACATATGGATAGACTGGGCCAGGAAAAAACAGGTGCGCGGCGTGCCCGAGCCGTTGGACGAACAGCACGATCTGGCCGGCAGCGACGGTCGCGCGGTGGCCGAGGCACAGCTGGCGCTGAGCGCGGTGCGCGCGGCGATCGCCGAGCTGCCCGACGAGCAGCGCGCCGTCCTGGGCTTGGTGACCATAGACGGACTGTCCTACAAGGAGGCGGCCGAGATTCTGGAGATTCCGGTCGGCACGGTGATGAGCCGCCTGGCCCGCGCGCGCATGCGCCTGGGCAAGGCGGTGGAGGCCGGGGCATGACGAAGCTGAGCGACGAAACCCTGCTGGCCTACGCGGACGGCGCGCTGGATGCCAGTGAGGCGGCCGAGGTCGCCCGCCACTTGACCGAGGACGAGGAGGCCAGGGAACGGCTGCGCCAGCTGGAGGCCGGCGGCAGGCTGGCGAGCGCGGCCTTCGCCGAGGATCTGAACGAGCCGGTCCCGGACCACCTGGTCGACCTGCTTCTTGGCGACGAGGAGAAGGGCGAGGCCGCGGCGGGCGGAAGCGCGGAGGACGCCGATCGGGACGGAAAGGTGCTCACCTTCCCGCCGCGGCGCGCGCGGCAGCCGGCCGCGCGGCCCTGGGCCCTGCCGCTCGCCGCCTCGGTCGCGCTGGCGATAGGCTTGGCCGGGGGCATCTTCGGCGAGCGCATCACGGGCGGTGGCGGCACGCAAGGGACGGCCGGTCTCTTCGCCGCCGGTCCGGTGCCGGCGGAAAGCACGCTGCATGGTGCCTTGCAGTCCAAGGCCAGCTACGAGGAGTTGGCCCTGGGCGAGGAGCGGGTGACCCCCCTGCTGTCCTTCCGCGACCGCCAGGGCCGCTACTGCCGGGAGTATCAGGCCGTCGCCGGCGCCGAGGCCGTGGGCGGCATCGCTTGCCTGGAGGGGGAGACCTGGCTTGCCACCGCGGTGGTGGCCTTCCCCAATCAGGCCGGCGGCGACATCACCACCGCCAGCGGTCCGGCCGCCGACCTCCTCTCCAAGGTCCTGGAGCAGGAGATCGACGGCGCACCGCTGGACCCGCAGGAGGAGAACGCTGCGATCGAGGCCGGATGGGGCAAGTAGCCGGCTTCAAACGAAAGGGCCGATAAAAGAGAACGCCCGGTCGGCGAAAGCCGGACCGGGCGTTTGCTTATCCGGAGATCGTTAACCGGAGCTGGAGGTCAGCTCCGCGATCTCCCGGCGGCCGCTCTTGCGCTCGATGGTCTCGTAGCGGACGACGTGGCCCAGGCTGGGCGCGTAGTGCCAGACCTTGGTCTCGATCAGGCGCTTGCCGCTGCCGCTGTAGCGCGCGCACTGCACGCGGTAGGTGTCGTAGGTTCCGGCCGGAACGGAGAGGCGCTCGGTGCCGCTGACCCGGCAGTTGTAGGTTCTTGCTGGCTGCGTCTTGCGCGAGCCATCGGACGCGATCTGGGTGCGCACGACGCGCAGGCGGTCGCCCTTGCCGACTTGCAGCGGCCAGAGCGCGTCGGCATCGTTGACGACGGCCCGCTCGTAGCTGTCGCCGCTGCTGGAGAGCCGTGGCACCACGAAGTTGCGGTCGGTGCGATGGCGGGTGCCGTCGGCGCCGCGCCACACAACCTCCTCGCCCCGGCTGGAGACCACCTGCATGACCTGGCCGTCGGAATAGGTGAAGCGCTGCCCGCTGCGGTAGCTGGGCTTGGCCGCCGGCGCCATGGGAGGGCCGTCGCTGTCGGCGATCATCGCGGTCATGCCCTCGCCGGCCCGCTCTATCACGTTGCCGCAGGCCGCCAGCAGCAGGGGGGCGGCCAGCAGCGCGGCTGTGCGCAGAAAAAGACGGCGGCGCGTCGTGTCGGAATGCATGGGGATCTCCTTCCAGGGTGATCGCGGCGGCGCCGATCGCCGCCGTTCTGGAAGGAGAACGGATGAACGCGCCGGCTATTCCCCGGCTTCGCTACGCAGCACCTCGACCTTGTCGTAAAGCTCCGGGCGGCGCTGCTCGTTCAAGGGCCACCAGGCACGGACCCGGCCGACCTGCTCGAGGTCGATGATGGCGGTGACGACGGCTTCCTCGTCGGGTGCCGTCGCCAGCGCGACGCCCCAGGGATCGACGACGACGGAGCGGCCGACGAAGGCGATGCCCGAGACCGCCTCCTTGCCGGCCATGCCGGAGGCCGCCAGGAAGATCTGGTGGTCGGCGGCGCGGGACTTCACCAGCCAGTCCCAGTGATCGAAGCGCGGGCTCAGGAAGGCGGTCGGCAGGACCACCAGCTCAGCCCCGGCCAGGGCATAGGCGCGGAAGATCTCCGGAAAGCGAATGTCGGAGCAGATGCCGACTCCGAAGCGGCAGAGGTTGGTGTCGTAGACCTGCAGGCCGTCGCCTGGCGTTATCTTCTCGGACTCCATTACCGCCGCGGGCAGGTCCTTGCGGCCGCCGGCATCGAAGAGATGGGTCTTGCGGTACTTGCCCAGGATCTCGCCCGACGGGCCGATCACCGGGGCCGTGTTGTAGAGGATCCCGGGCTCGCCGCTTTCCTCGTAGAGCGAGCCGATCACGTACATGGCATGCTCGCGCGCCTTCTCCTGCAGCTTGGCGACGCTGGGACCGGGGATCGGCTCGGCGATCTCCTTATAGGCCTCGGGCGCGGAGAAGCCGCTGCCGGTCCAGACTTCCGGCAGCACGGCGATCTGGCTGCCGCGCGCTCCCGCGACGTCGAGCATGGCAAGGCATTTGTCCACCGTCGCCGCCTTCTCGTCGTCCTGGGCGTTGAATTGCAGGATGGAGAGGGTTACCTGCCGCTCTGTCATGCCTCGATCCTCTTGTCGCGCGATGGCGAAGCTTAGCCGACTGCGGGCGCTCCGACAGTCTGAGATTGCGCGCCTTCGCCCAGCTACATAGGGTCGCCGGACGCCCACGTCATCGCTCGGGCCGCAGTCAGGGAAGTCTCCGCCAAGATGGCCATCCACGTCGCGCTCAACCACGTCACCAGCTACCGCTACGCCAAGCGGATCGCCATGGGCCCGCAGATCGTCCGCTTGAGGCCGGCGCCGCACAGCCGCACGCCGATCCTGAGCTATGCGCTCAAGGTCGATCCGCCCGAGCACTTCCTGAACTGGCAACAGGATCCTTACGGCAACTATCTCGCCCGCCTGGTTTTCCACGACAAGGTGGATCGCTTCGAGGTCAGCGTCGACCTGGTCGCCGACATGGTGGTCTTCAATCCCTTCGACTTCTTCCTCGAACCAGACGCGGAGACGACGCCCTTCGCCTACGATTCCCTGACCCAGCGTGATCTCGAGCCCTACCTGCAGCGCGAAGAGGCCGGCCCGCTGCTGAAGGCCTGGCTCGCCGAGGTACCGCGCGAAGAGATGAGAACGGTGGACTTCCTGGTCGGTCTGAACCGCCGACTGCAGCAGGACATCGGCTACGTGGTCCGCATGGAGCCCGGCGTGCAGACCACCGAAGAGACGCTGCAACTGGCGAAGGGCTCATGCCGCGACAGCGGCTGGCTCCTGGTGCAGATCCTCCGCCACCTGGGGATCGCCGCCCGCTTCATGTCGGGATACCTCATCCAGCTGGCGCCGGACGTCAAGTCCCTCGACGGGCCGTCCGGCACGGCCACCGACTTCACCGACCTCCATGCCTGGGCCGAGGCCTATCTGCCCGGTGCCGGGTGGGTCGGACTGGACCCGACCTCGGGCCTCTTTGCCGGAGAAGGGCACATCCCGCTGGCCGGGACGCCGCACCACTCCTCGGCCGCGCCCATCTCCGGCGCCGTGGAGCCGGCGGAGACCGCTTTCTCTTTTGCCATGTCTGTCGAGCGCATCCTGGAGACGCCGCGCGTCACCAAGCCTTACAGCGAGGCGACCTGGCAGGCCATCGACTGCCTGGGCCAAGCGCTTGATCGTGAGATCCTGGAGAACGACCTCAGGCTGACCATCGGCGGCGAGCCGACCTTCGTCTCCATCGACGACCCCGATGGGGATGAGTGGACCACCGGCGCGGTCGGCCCGACCAAGCGGGGCTTGGCGCACAACCTGATCCAGCGGCTGAAGGACCGCTTTGCCCCCGGCGGTCTGCTGCACCACGGCCAAGGCAAGTGGTATCCCGGCGAGCAGCTGCCGCGCTGGGCCTTCTCCCTCTACTGGCGTGACGACGGCGAGCCCTTGCTGTCGCGACCCGACCTCATCGCCGAGGAGAGCGACGACCATGCGCCGGACCTGGACCAGGCCGAACAGTTGATACGCGGCATCGCCAAGCGGCTGGAGGTTGCAGAAGAGGCCGCCCAACCGGCCTACGAGGACCCCTGGCACTTCATCCAGCAAGAGCAGCGCCTGCCGGAGAACCTGGATCCCAAGGACAACAAGCTGGACGACCCCTTGGCGCGTGCCCGCCTGGCCCGGACCTTCGAGCAAGGTCTGGAGCGACCCACCTGCTTCGTGCTGCCGATCCAACGGTGGCAGGCCGCCGATCAGGGTGGACGCTGGGTTACTCAACCTTGGAGCACGCGGGCTCGGCACCTTTTCCTCATGCCCGGGGACTCGGCTGCTGGGCTGCGCCTGCCCTTGGCCTCGCTCGCCCACTTGGCGCCCGGCGACTATCCGCAGATCCTGCCGCCCGATCCTTTCCAGGTGCGCGGGCCATTGCCGCAGCCCGATCCGCAGCGCCAGCCCTTCCTGACGGGGAGCGACAGGGCGCCTGCCGAGGGTAGCGACGAGGCACCCGAACCGGTCCGCACCGCGATGACGGTGGAGCCGCGCGACGGCCGGCTTTGCGTATTCATGCCGCCGACCGAGAGCGTCGAGGACTATCTGGATCTCCTGGCGGCGGTCGAGGACAGCGCTGCCGAACTGGGTCTCGCGCTGCATTTAGAGGGCTATCCGCCACCCGATGATCCGCGGCTCCGTCTCATCAAGGTGACGCCCGACCCAGGAGTCATTGAGGTCAATGTCCAGCCGGCTCGCAATTGGGAAGAAATGCGGGCCATCACCGAAGGACTCTACGAGGACGCTCGGCAGACCCGGCTAGGGACCGAGAAGTTCATGGTCGACGGGCGCCACACCGGAACCGGTGGCGGAAACCATCTGGTCCTGGGCGGCGCCACACCCGAAGACAGTCCCTTCCTGCGCCGACCCGACCTGCTGCAAAGCTTGGTCACCTATTGGCAGCACCACCCCTCGCTCTCCTATCTTTTCTCCGGACTCTTCATCGGACCGACCAGTCAGGCGCCCAGGATCGACGAGGCTCGCAACGACCAGCTCTATGAGTTGGAGCTAGCCTTTGCCCAGGTCCCGGACCCGGCGAGCGGCGAAGCCATTTCGCCCTGGCTGGTCGATCGCATCTTCCGGAACCTCTTGATCGACGTCTCGGGCAACACCCACCGCGTCGAGATCTGCATCGACAAGCTCTATTCACCCGACGGCCCGACCGGACGGCTGGGTCTGGTCGAGTTCCGCGCTTTCGAGATGCCGCCGCATGCGCGCATGAGCCTGGTCCAGCAGCTCCTCTTGCGCGCGTTGGTCGCCCGCTTTTGGAAAGAGCCGCTGAACCAACCACTGGTGCGGTGGGGCACCGCGCTGCACGACCGCTTCATGCTGCCTCACTACGTCTGGCAAGACTTCAAGACGGTCATCGGGGAGATGCGTCGGGCCGGCTATCCCTTGGAGGTCGACTGGTTCGCGCCGCATCGAGAGTTCCGCTTTCCGCGCTATGGCCTGGTCCGTCACGAAGATGTCGAGCTGGAGCTGCGTCTGGCTCTGGAGCCCTGGCACGTGATGGGAGAAGAGGGCGCCGTCGGCGGCACGGCGCGCTATGTCGATTCTTCGCTGGAACGGGTGCAGGTGAAGGTCAGCGGGATGAGCGGCGCCCGCTATCAGGTGGGCTGCAACGGCATGCGTGTTCCGCTGCAGGCGACCGAGGTCGCCGGCGAGGCCGTGGCCGGCGTGCGTTTCCGTGCCTGGCAGCCGCCGTCCAGCCTGCATCCCACCATTCCGGTGGACGTGCCGCTGGTGTTCGACCTCTACGACACCTGGAGCGGCCGCGCGGTTGCCGGCTGCACATACCACGTGGCCCATCTGGGCGGCCTCAGCTACGAGACCTTCCCGGTCAACGCCTACGAGGCGGAAAGTCGCCGCTTGTCGCGCTTCGCTGCCTTTGGCCATACTCCCGGGCCGTCGCCGGAGCCTGTCGAGATCTCCCGGCCGGAGATGCCGCACACCCTGGACTTGCGCTGGGCAGCCAAGTAACGCTGCCCAGGGGCCGCCGCTAGAGGGTGCCCTTCCCCGTGGGGATCAGGCCGGAGACCGTGACATAGACCAGGGTGCCGGCCGGGTACTTGTACTTGCTGTGCTTGGTCTTGCCGTCGCTGCCCGTGGTCTCCTCGTCGAAGGCACCCTTCTCCGAGGAGGGGCGCACCAGCACGACCGCGTCGGGGACCGCAACCCACTTGGACCCCTTGGTCAGCTTCTCCACGGTGCACTGCAGGCGGCTGCCGCCGGTGATGGGGCAGACCTTGACCCGGTAGTTCCCGCTGGTGAGGGTGAAGCTCGGCGTGGTCTTGGCGTCGGCGGCCCGGCCGTCGAGCGTAACGAGACCCAGGACCGCGATCACCGCGCCGGTCAAAAAGGCGCGCCGGCTGGACGCGGTCCGACCTTGGCGCCTGTCTCTTTCTTGCATGGTTCGCCTCCCTCTGCTGGCGCCGCATGCATCGGTCCAGCATGGCCCGATCGCGGCGACTGGAACCGCACAGCCAGCCCTTCCCGTCGGGCCGCTGCACTGGTAGCAGGATACCTCGGAAGCTTCGTCGTCTCAAGTGCGCAAAGATCTGGTCGGCCTTGGTTTATTGCAAAATGCTGAAAGAATACATTACCTCTGCCGCGCAACCAGTTGATTGACGGGCGATTAGTGAACCTCTTCACATCGTCTTGTGCGCAACAAACAAAGATGGCGATGCGAATTGTTGCTGTCCGTGCATGAGAATCGCGGTCGCGTCTAGCGACGAAGGGGCATCGGGCTGATTGCGCCAGGGCTATGTCTCAGGCGTCGCTAGAGCGTTCCGCGGCCAGAGGGGATGTAGCCCGGAACGGCTACATAGATCGTGTCGCCCGGATAGTAGTCGAGCCTGCTGTGCAGGGTGCGCCCTTCGTGGTCCGAGACCTCCTCGTCGACCTCCTCGTCGTCCCAGTTCCGCCTGACCTGGACCCTGGCGCCCGGAACCGGGTCCCAGTCCGTCATGGTCAGCTCCTGGACCAAGCACTCGACGCTGTGGCGCTCCGGAAGGGGCTGCACCTTCACGCGATAGAACCCGCTCATTAAGGTGAAGCCCAAGGTCACCGCGGAGCGCGCCGGCTGGCGAAGCAGGCCGAGGCCCACCAAGGTCACGCCCGTTCCGGTCAAGAAACGACGACGGCCGGTAAGCACTCTGCCATTGCGCGGTCTGTGGGCCATCCGGTCCTGCTTCCCCCTGCCTCGGCGCTCCTGACGGGCGCCCCGGCACTAGAGTTGCCAGAAGAGCGGCAAGATGACCACCGAGACGGCCAGAATGAGCAGTTGCATGGGCAGTCCCAGGGGCCAGTAGTCCCAGAAGCGATAGCCGCCCGGCCCCATGACCAGCGTGTTGCTCTGATGGCCGATCGGCGTCATGAAGGCCGAGGAGGCGGCGACCGCGACCGCCATCAAGAAGGCATCGGGGTCGGTGCTCAAGCCCTGCGCGAGATCGATCGCGAGCGGCGCCATCATGACGGCCGTGGCGGCATTGTTGACGACGTTGGAGAGCAGCATGGTGACGGCCATCAGGAGGGCCATCACCAAGATAAGCGACAGCTCCTCGCGGAGCCCGAGCAGGGCGCCGGCAAAGAGCTGCGTGGTTCCTGTACTCTCCAGCGTTCCCCCGACCGGCAGCATCGCGCCCAGCAGCACCACCACCGGCCAGTCGATCGCGCGATAGGCCTCGTCCAGCTTGAGGCAGCCCAGCACCACGACCGCCGCGACCGCGCTCATGAGGGCGATCTGCGGCGGGGCCAGACCGATGGCCGAGGCCAGCAGCGCCAGGCCGAAGGCGATCAGGCTCACCGACGGCCGCCGTCCGTGTTGCAGGCCCAGGTCGCGGTCGGCGAGCGGGAGCAATCCCAAGGAGGGCAGCAGGCTCGCCAGGCGCGCGTCGTCCCCCTGAAGCAGCAGGACGTCGCCGATGCTCAGAGTGAGGTCGTGGCGCGGATGCTTCTCCACATGCCCGTGCTGACCGACACCCAGAAGGTTGACGCCATAGCTGCGCCGCCACTGGATCGCGTCGGCCCGCTGACCGGTCAGCGGCGAACTCGGCCCGATCAGTGCTTCCACGACGTTTAGGGGACCGGCGGCAAGGGTTTCCCTGCGCTCTATCGCTTCCAGCTGCAGCAGCTTTTGCGCCGGGTCGATCGCCCTGGGGGCCGATTCGAGCATCAGGACATCGCCGGGCGTCACCTTGACCCACCAGGCGGTGGCCGGGAAGGTCCGCTCGCCCCGGATCAAGGCCACCACGCGGGCTTCGGTCTTGGCGATGCGCTTTTCGACCTCGCGCAAGGTGAGGCCGATCGCCGGCGACGCGCGCGGCACGCGCCCTTCGCTGATGTAGTCGCCCAGTTGGCTCAAGGGCGTCTGCTCGGCGCTGCCGCGCAGGGGAATCAGCCGCCAGCCCACCAAGGCGATGAAGGCGACGCCCAGGACCGCGAGCGTGCCGCCGACGGGCGCGAAGTCGAAGAGGTGGTAGGGCTCTCCCAGCAGCTGCTCGCGGTAGTTCGACACGATCAGGTTCGGCGGCGTGCCGATCAGGGTGACCAGGCCGCCCAGCAGGGAGGCGAAGGCCAGGGGCATGAGGAAGAGGGCAGGAGAACGCTTTGCGTTGCGGGCCACGACGATCGCGACCGGCAGCATGAGCGCCAAGGCGCCGACGTTGTTCATCACGGCGGACAGCAAGGCCTCGACCACGCAGAGCGACCCGATCTGCTGCCACAGGGGGCCGTCGCGCGGCACCAGTCGGTCGGCCAGCCAGCTGCCGATCCCGCTCTCCGCCAGCGCGTGGGAGAGGATGAGCACGGCAATGACGGTGATGACGGCAGGGTGGACGAAGCCGGCAAAGGCCTCCTTGACCGGTACCAGGTCCAGGTAGACGGTCGCGATCAGCGCCAGGAGCGCCACCAGGTCGTAACGCAGGCGCCCCCAGGCGAAGAGCCCGAGGGTGGCGAGTATCAGTGCCGATGCCTGGAGCTGCTCCCCTGTCATGGGGAGGGATCATTGCATGGCGTCCTTGCCGTTGAGCGAGGACACCAAGTCGCTCCCTAGCTCAACCCGTTCTAATCGCCTCTCGCCCGGCGATGGCCTCTTCCAGGAAGTCCAGACGGTCCTGTCCGAAGAAGATCTCCTCGGCAAAGACATAGGAGGGCGAGCCGAAGACCCCGCGGCTCTTGGCCTCGTCCGTATTGGCATGCATTTCCGATTGGACGGACTCGGTCATGGCCTCGCGGCAGAGTGCTGCGCCGTCGAGACCCAGTCCGAGGTCCTCGACGACCCGGGCGACCACCGCCGGGTCGGCGACGTCCAGGTCGTCGCGCCACAAGGCCTGCAGCAGGGCGTGGCTCACCTGGTTGGTGCCGCGTCCTTGGCGCTGGCAGGCAATCACCACGCCGGTCGGCAGCTCGCGCGGGCCGTAGTGATGGCTGGGGTCCTCGTTGATGGGAATGCCGAGCCGCTTGCTCCAGCGACGGTACTCCAGGCGGGTGTAGGCCTCGCGTGCCGGATCCTGCTCGAACACCCGGGCGCCGGCGTAGCCCTTTTGACCGAGGCCCTCGCCATAGGAGGCGACGAGCGCGGCCAGGTCCATCGGTGCGTGCCGGATGGTGAGGCCATGGCGCTCCGCCAGCGCATTCAAGCGCGCCGCACCCAGGTAGGTGAAGGAAGAGCGGATGGAGTAGAAGTAGTGGATCACGGATTCGCTCGGCAAAGTCTCTTCCTTCCTAGGCTGCGCCGCAACGATAGGTCGGCGGGTGGCATCGAACAACGACTGTCGACCGTCCCGACCTGCGATCGGTTGACGGGGCGCTAAGGCGCGCTCGGTCGCGCCGCGCCGCTGAGCGCCCTCGACACCGCGTCCAGCGAGGGACAGACCGGACAGCCGAGCCCCGTCAGGCGGTCGTGGGCGTGATGGCCGGTCGAGACCAGGACGCAATCCACGCCGATGGCCTCGGCAACCTCCAGGTCGTGGCGGGTGTCGCCGACCAGGACCGTCCCCGCCGGATCGATCCCGTGATCGCGCAGCAACTGGCGCCCGCCGGCGACCTTGCCGCGCGCCAGTTCGTCCCCGTTGCCCCGAAAGCCGTCGAGCACCTCCGTCAGTCCATAGCGGTTCAGCATGCGGCCGAGCGCGGCGTGCTCCGTGTTGGACAGCACGAACTGCCTCTTGCCTTCCTTTCTCATCGTCGAAAGGGTGTTGCCGGCGGCGGGAAAGAGGCCGGCTTCGCCGAACCGCCGCTCGAACGCGCGGCAGAAGACCTCGCTCACCGCCTCGAAGCTCACCTTGGAGAAATCCATGCCGGCGCGTTCGTAGTAGCGCTGCACGGGGAAATCGAAGATCCGCAGGTAGCGGTTGCGGAGCAGGGGTTCGAGGCCGTGGTCCGCGAGGATGTCGTTGACCACGGCCAAGGACAGCGCGACGTCGTCCAGCAGCGTGCCGTTCCAATCCCACAAGACCGTATGATAGCGCGCCATCAGAGCGGATCCATTGACCAAAGCGGACAGTCTAGGAGTCGTTCCGCCCCTTGTCAGTACGCACAGGTAGCCTCGTGTCTGCGTAACGGCCCAGTGCTACGGGCGCGGACGCATGGCGGCAAGAACCCCACCGACGATCAAGACCACTGCGCCGACGGAGGCGACAAGCGTCGGCACTTCGGCGAAGGCGAGCCAGCCCAGCAGGCCTGAGAAGATGAGATAGCTATAGCCGATGGGCGCCAGCAGCGACGCCGGCGCCAAGGCAAAGCCGCGTGAATAGGCGAAGTGACCCAGGATGGTCATGGCGCCGAGCAGGACGAAGGGCCAAAGGCCGCTCGGATCGATGGGTCTCCAGTCCGAGAGGGCGGGGCCGAGCGTGATGAGCGTGGAGACTCCGCTGTTGTAGAGCACGAAGGTCATGGTCCGATCGTGCGCCGTCAGCGTTCTGGTTATGATGCCCAGGACGGCATTGGCAATGGCGCTGATCAGCGCCAGGACGACGCCGTGCGCGCCCCTCGGATCGTGCGGCGTGCCGAAGGCGCCTTCGCCCAGGACCACCGTGAGCGCGCCCGCGAAGGCTATGGCGATGCCGAGCCAGCGGATCGGCGCGATCCGTTCGCCGAGCAGAACCGCGCCCAACAGCACCAGGATCAAGCCCCTCAAGAGGCCCACGGCGGTGGCGTCGACCAGCGGCACGAAGAGGGGTGCTTGCGTGGCGGCCGCGGCGCCGATGGTGCCGAAGACCGCGGCGAGGCACTGGTCGGCCGGTTTACTGCTCAGGTGCCCCTTGAGCCCGCCGGGCGTAAAGGGCAGCACCAACAGCAGGATCAGGAAGGCGAAGCTATAGCGAAAGAACAGCAGCTGCGAGGTGGACACCACCTCGCCGGTCAGCTCTTCGGCGGCGAAGATGACGGTGTAGATGGCACCGCTCAAGAGGACCCAGCCGACACCCGCGATCTCGTCTCGGTGACGGCCATGACCGGGCGTGGCGTTGGCGAGCGACATTGCGCGGGGATCTCCCTCGACCTCGCGGCTTATGGACCTCTCATGGTCCTAGCAAGGTATCAGAGTACCCGCAAAGTGACTTGCCCCGCGGTCAGCCGGAGACGGCTCCTGTTCTCGGAGAGCTCACCACTCGGTGGCGAGGACGAGGACCCAGAGCTGCTCTCTGCCCGATCCCGCCGTCGCGAGGCCGAAGGTCTCGAAGTCGGGATTGATGTTGTTGGCATGATGGCCCGGGGACTTGCTCCAAGAGGCCAGGACCTCGGCTTCGGAACGCTGACCCTTGGCGATGTTCTCGCCGTAGCCCCTCCAGTCGAAGCCGACAGCCGTGATCCGATCCCCGGCGCTGGACCCATTGGAACCCGTGTGGCTGAAGAAGTTGCTATCCCGCATATCGTTCGCGTGGTTTTGCGCCGCCTCGGCTAGACGGGCGTCGAACACCACCGGTGAGGAGCCGTTGGCCCGCCTGACCTCGTTGAGCAGGCGCGTGAAGGTGGCGATGTCGACCGGGTTCACGGCCAGCTGCGTTGCGCCCGCGGGCGATGGAGTGCCCTCCGCGGTGGCACCACCGCCGCCGCAGGCCGCGACGCAGCCAAGCACGATGACCAACAGAAACTGCTTCATGTCCCGATTCCCCTTGGCGAAAAAACGACAGGAATGTGGCGGAACGAAGACCGGAACAAGGCCGGGTGGGCCTGGCGCTCTTGCGCCTCGCCTGCGCGAGGCGGCTTGCGGAAGCGAGCATGCGGCCGCAAGATCCGGCTGACAGAACGCTCCCCCGTTGGTCAGGCGAGAGCGGACCAAGCGGAGAGAGAGGGATGCCTCGCTACGACAAGTCGATTGCCCTGAACCGAGAGGCCCTGCGCTACCTCCCGGGTGGGGTCAGCAGCAACTTTCGCTATCACGCCATGCCGGTGCCGCTCTCGATCGAACGCGGCGAGGGCCCCTACGTCTGGGACAGCGACGGCAACCGCTACATCGACTATATCCTGGGCAACGGCCCGGCGATCCTGGGGCACAGCCCCGAGAAGGTGCTGCGGGCGGTGCGCGAGAGCCTGGATCTAGGCCAGGCCTTCGCCGCCGTTCATCCCGCCGAGGTGGCGCTCGCCAAGCGCCTCACGGAGATCATACCGGCGGCGGAGCAGGTGCGCTTCGACGTCTCCGGCACGCAGGCCGACCACATCGCGCTCCGGCTGGCGCGCGCCCATACCGGCCGCTCGAAGGTGGTGAAGTTCGAGGGGCAGTACCACGGCTGGGCGGAGGACATCCTGGCCAGTGTCACCCCGGCCTTGAACGAAGCCGGTCCGCGCGAGGCGCCGCGGGCGGTGCCGCACAGCAGGGGACAGCACGAAGAGCTGTTGGGCGAACTGATCGTGCTGCCCTTCAACGACGTCGACGCGCTCGAGACGGCCCTGACCGCCAGGTCCGACGAGATCGGCGCGGTCATTCTGGAGCCCATTGCCTGCAACGCCGGCGTCATCGAGCCGAAGCCCGGCTATCTCGAAAGCCTGCGCCGTCTGACGGAAGAGCTGGGCATCGTGCTTGTCTTCGACGAGGTCATCACCGGCTTCCGGGCCGGGCTGGGCGGCGCGCAGGCCCGTTATGGGGTGACGCCGGATCTCGCGGTCTTCGCCAAGGCGGCGGCCGGCGGCTTCCCGATGAGCATCGTCGCCGGACGCGCCGATATCATGGCGGGGCTCACCGACGGCGTGCTGCACGGCGGCACCTACAACGGCGTGACCTTGAGCGTGGCCGCCTGCGCCGCGACGCTGGAGGAGTTGGCGCGCGACGACGGGGCTCTCCTGGAGGCGATGGAGGCCCGAGGCCGGCGCCTGATCGACGGGCTGAACGACCTGGGGCGGCGTAGCGGGCTGCCGCTCCACGCGCAGGGCATCGGTGCCATTTTCGCCACCGTCTTCACCGAGAGACCGCCGATCCGGGACTACCGCGACTACAAGGAGAGCGACGAGCGACTGCGGTTGGCCTTCGTGGAGGGGCTGCAGCATCGCGGCGTCCGCACCACCCCGCGCGGCACCTGGTTCCTCTCCACCGCGCTCGGCGATCAGGACGTGGAGGAGACCCTGGCGGCGGCGGAAGCGGTGCTTGAGGATCTGGCCAGGGACTATCGGCCGGCCACGGCGTAGACCGCGTCGAGAAGGGCCATGCGGCGCGGGTCCGGATCCGGCGTGAGGTCGATCATCCGATTGACCACATAGGCCACGCCGATGCCGCTCTCGGGGTCGGCGAAGGCGAAGCTGCCGCCCCAGCCGCTGTGGCCGAAGGCGCTGTCGTTCGGTCCGTAGAGGCCCTCGACGTTCAGCATGAAGCCGGCTGCAACGCGGAAGGGGCTCTCGCCGCCGGCCTCGATTCCCTCGAAGCGGGGCCGAGTGGCCTCGGCCAAGGCAGCCTGGCCGATAATGCGCTCGCGTCCGATCTTGCCGCCTGCCGCCAAGCCGGCGAAGAGGCGGGCGAGGCCCAGGGCCGTCGCATGCCCGTTGGCGCCCGGAACCTCCGCTGCCCGCCAGGCGGGCGAGTTCGCCAGGGAGATCTGGAAACGGGGATTGGCATAGCCCGGCCGGGTCAAGGGCTGCTCGACAAGGGCTTGCGCGCGCTCCAGGACGCCGGGCGTCACGCTGAGCTCGGCGGATTGGTCGAAGAGGCTCTCCGGCAGGCCGAGCGTGATCGGCAATTGAAAGGGCGCGGCGATCTCCTCGGCCAGGAAGGCGCCCGGGCTGCGCCCGTCGATTCGCCATAGCACCTCGCCGGCAAGGTTGCCCCACGACAGCGGGTGGTAGACGCACTGCGAGCCGGGCTCCCACAGCGGCGTGGAGGCGGCGAGCTTCTCCACATAGGGCTGGCCTGCCAACAGGTCCTCGACGCTGGCCTCGCGGTCGGGACCGGTCAGGCCGCCTTGGTGCGACAGGACAGTATCCAGGGTGATGCCGGCCTTGCCGCCCTGCGCGAACTCCGGCCAGTAGGATGCCACCGGCCGGCCGTAGTCCAGCTTTCCCCGGTCCGCCAGCATGGCCAACGAGAGCGCCGTCAGGGCCTTCGTGACCGACCAGATGTTGACCCGCGTGCTCTCCTGCCAGGGGCGATCGCCCTGGTGGTCGGCAAAGCCGCCCCAAAGGCTGACCAGCACCTGGTCGCCCCGGCAGACGGCAAAGGCGGAGCCTTGCTCCAAACCGCTGCCTAGGACTTCGGCATAAGCCTCGCGGACGGAGGCGTATGCCGGATCGGTCATTCCGGAAACCATCATGGGCGCCAGTCTAGGGGTGGCGCGTCAGGCCCGCCACGCTATAAAGGGCACTCCGCGACAGAATCTGGCAGGTAGGGGGCCCCCGTAATGGGACGCACGCAGCGTTCGCTCGACCATATCGTCTTGGCCGTCAGCGATCTGGAGGTCGCGGCCGCCCGCTATGAGGCCCTGGGCTTCACCTTGACCCCGCGGGCCGAGCACGCCTGGGGGACGGCGAACCGGCTGGCGCAGTTCGCCGGCCGCTGCTTCATCGAGATCCTGAGCGTCGACAGGCCGCAAAAGGTGGCCGAGCACAGCCGGACCCTGCCGGAGCGCGGCTTCGACTTCGGCGGCTTCAACCGCGACTTTCTCGGCCAGCGCGAGGGCGCCTCCATGCTGGTCTTGAGCGGCGGCGACGCGCGCGCCGACTGTGCGTCCTTCGCGCCGCTGGGCGGTCATCCGCCCTTCGACTTCGAGCGCAAGGCGACCTTGCCGGACGGCAGCTCGGCCAAGGTCGCCTTCTCGCTCGCCTTTGCCAGCGATCCGGCCTTGCCGCACTGCGGTTTCTTCACCTGCCAGAACCACTTCCCCGATGTCTTCTGGAAGCCTGCCTTCCAAGGTCATGCCAACGGTGCCGAGACGATCACGGTGGTGGTGCTGGCCGCCGATGAGCCCGGCCGCCATGCCGCGTTCCTGGAGCGTTTCACCGGCGCTGCGAGCCAGGAGATTTCAGGAGGTCTTCGCTTCGCCCTCGGCGAGCAGGCCGTGCTCTTGCTCGAGCCCCGGGCCGCCGAAGCGCGCTTTCCCGGCGAGCGGGTGAGCGTGTCGGAGCCGCACTTCTTCGGCATCGTCTTGAAGAGCAGCAGCCGTCGCGGCGTCGTCACGCCGGCGGCGGAGGCTTGCGGCATGGCCATCGCTTGGGAGGATTGAGGGGGTCCGCTTCGCCGTCGTTCGCCGCTGTCCGGTTCGGCGACGGCCTTGTGTTTCTTCCCGTAGTTTTCTTTCTTGTCGTCATCCCCGGGCTTTGACCCCCTGCTGTCCGGGTTAGAAGAGATGGCCAGCTCGCACGGTGTTGAATCTACATGTGAACAGACGTTTCGCGCTTCTTCTGGAGAGGAGAAAGGAGCCAACACCGTGCCTCACGAAGATAGCGTGTTTCCTGTACTCGTGATGCGGGTTCCTTGGGAGGTGTTCGAGCGTCCAGTACAGGCCCGACAGGGCCGATCGCCGGGGGCGCCGCCTGTCGAGCGAGTGCCAGTTCATCGCCTTGCCCTCCGACCCTGGACTGCCGCGTCGCTACCGCTCCTCGCAGTGACGGCGTGAGGGGCTTTGTAGCCGGTTGAACAAGGCTTGCCGGTCACGGCTCTTCAAGCCTGCCGAATCTCTCCAACCGCCCCATTCGACGTCATCGCGAGCGACGCGCGGCGATCCAGCCTGTCGCCGCCGAGCGGCTCGTAGCGGACTGCCGCGTCGCCATCGCTTCTCGCAAAGACGGTGGGAGAGCCATTCACCATTCTCACCTTGTGGCTCCCGCACAGGTTCCAGGTCGTCAAGGTTGTTTCCGGTCAGAACACTCGATCAAAGGACTGCTCTGCCTCGCTAGGCTGGACGGTGGTGGCCGTCGTTCGCAGCTTTACCGTCCAGGGGGCTTAGGCCAAGGCGGGTTCCGAACTGCCCTGCGCAGCCATGGGATCCGCCATCGGCGCCTACGCCTTTGCAACGAAGAGAGACGGCCCGACAGGAAGAGCGAAGTTCCTCTTGCGCCGCCTCCTTCGGCATGATAGTAAACCGAACGTTCGGTAATTTTGAAAGAGCAGGCCATGCGCATCATCGGCTACGAGCACGTCGGGATCAGAGTTTCCGACCGTGCGGAGGCAGTGAGCTTCTATGAGAAGCTGGGTTTTCGCGAACGGGCCGCCTTCCCGGAACACGCCGCCAACGAGATGGCCACGGAGAGCGGCGTCTACGTCAACCTCATCTTCAACGGCGTGGAGCGGCCCGAGCGGCGCAACATTCTGATGGACGAGCCGGTCAAGCACCCCGGTGTCACCCATCCGGCCTTCGTCGTCGACGATCTGGATGCCGTGGTCAGCCTCTGCCACCGCGAAGGGATCGAGATCACGGAAGGTCCGCTTGCCCTGGGTACGCGTCGGCGCGTCCTCTTCATCCGCGATCCCGACGGCAACGTGCTGGAGTTCGACCAGTTGCTGGACCACGCGGAACCCTTGGACGCCCGCTAACGCCGGGACTCTTCCATCAGCGCAATCAACAGCAAAACGAGAAGGCCACGATGAAACTCTACGATCTCGAGCTATCCGGAAACTGCTACAAAGTCCGCCTCCTGCTGGCCCTGCTGGGCCTCGACTATGAGCTGCGGCCCGTCGACTTCATGGCCGGCGAGCACAAGTCGGAGGCCTTCGCCAAGAAGAACGCCTTCGGCGAGATCCCCGTCTTGGAGGACGGCGACCTCACCTTGCGCGACTCGCAGGCCATTCTGGTCTATCTGGCGCGCAAGCACGGCGGCGAGGCCTGGCTGCCGACAGGGGCCGAGGACATGGCCCGGGTGACGCAGTGGCTCTCGACGGCGGCCAACGAGATTGCCCGCGGCCCGAACGACGCCCGGCTGAGCGCCAAGTTCGGCTTCGAGCTGGACGGGGATCTGGCCCGCGAGAAGGCCAAGCGCGTTCTCGCGCTCCTGAACGACCACCTGCAAGGCCGGGAATGGCTGGAGCTGGGACGGCCGACGATCGCGGACATCGCCGCCTTTCCCTATGTCGCGCTCAGCGGCGAGGGAGATGTGGCGCTGGACGACTATCCGGCCGTCGTGGCCTGGATCGGCCGGGTCAAGGCGCTGCCGGGCTTCGTGCCCATGCCCGGCCTCGCTTGATCGCCAGCAATGCGACGAGCGCGCCCCCCTGGCCGTGGCGCGCTCGTCGAGCGGCAAGACGAGGCCTCCTCCAGCGCCCTGGCCGAGGCGCCAGACGGCCGGTCGAGGCCCGGCAGCTTGTCAGGCTCCCGTCCGGGCGCCCATAGTCGGCACCTTGGGTGAGCCTGTGGGACCGGGAGAATGCGCCCCAGCAAGATCGAGACGGGTGAAGCGCTGAAAGCCATCAGGGATGTCTTTCGCACGCAAGGCTATGACGGCGCGAGCCTGACCTTGCTGGCGAAGGCGACCGGATTGCAGCGCGCCAGCCTTTACCACCGCTTTCCCGACGGCAAGGACGGGATGGCCTTGGCCGTGCTGGACCAGGCGGAGGCCTTCCTGGAGCAGGAGCACTTCTCCATGCTGAAGAGCGATCGGCCTTGGCGGGAACGGCTGGAGACCATGTGCCGGCAGCTCGATGCCTACTACGACGGCGGCCGCACGCTCTGCCTGCTGGCCGCTTTCTCGCTCGGCTCCGTGCCCGATTCGGTGCGCGCGAAGGCACGCGCGATGACGCAGAGCTGGCGCGCCTGCTTGGTCGTCCTGGCGCAAGACGCCGGACGCACGCGCGAGGATGCGGAGAGCGTTGCCGAGGAGATGCTGGTGGCGATCCAGGGCGGACTGATCCTGGCCGCGCTGATGGACGACATCGCGCCCTTCCAGCGCGCGCTTGCACGCTTTCCCGCCCTGCTGACAGGGACCGTCACGATCTAGATCAGATCGCGATCAGGCGGGATCACCTGATTGCGTGAATCCGCTCTACCTTTCATAACTGTAGAGCGGGATACAGACGGCAATTCGTTTCGATTTGACGTCATCCCGCTCTGGGCGCGATCATCGCTTTCGGATCGACGATGCGGTCGAAGTCCTCGGCGCTGACGTAGCCCAGCTCCAGGCAGGCCTCCTTGAGGGTCAAACCCTTCTCGTAGGCATGGTGCGCCACCTCGGAGGCCTTGTCGTAGCCGATCTCCGGGCTGAGCGCGGTCACCAGCATCAGAGAGCGCTCCAGGAAGCGCTCGATCTGCGGCAGGTTGGGCTGCATGCCCTCGACCAGGTAGCGGCTGAAGGTCTCCGCGCTTTCGCCCAGGATGCGGGCCGATTGCAGCACGGCGTTGATCATCAAGGGCTTGTAGACGTTCATCTCCAAGAAGCCACCGGCACCGCCGAAGCCCACGGCGACGTCGTTGGCCATGACCTGCACGGCCACCATCGCCAAGGCCTCGCATTGGGTCGGGTTGACTTTACCCGGCATGATGGAGGAGCCGGGCTCGTTGGCCGGGATCTCCAGCTCGTGGAAGCCGCAGCGTGGCCCGCAGGACAGCAGGCGAATGTCGTTGGCGATCTTGAGGAGCGAGCCGGCCAAGGTCTTGAAGGCAGCGTGCAGCATCACCAGCGCGTCGTGGCTGCCTTGCACCGCGAACTTGTTGGGCGCGGTGACGAAGGGCAGGCCGGTCAGTCGGGCGATCTCTCCGGCCGCCAGCTGTGCAAAGCGCGGGTGGGTGTTGATGCCGGTGCCGACCGCCGTGCCGCCCAGCGCCAGCTTGTAGACGTCCTTCAGCGCGTACTCGACGCGGGCCAGATCCTCGCTCAGCATCACGACGAAGCCCGATAGCTCCTGGCCCAGGGTCAAAGGGACGGCGTCCTGCATGTGGGTCCGGCCGATCTTGACGATGTCCGCCCAGGCCTCCGCCTTGCGGTCCAAGGCGTCGCGCAGGCCGGCGACCTTCGGCAACAACACCTCGGTGGTGAGGAGTGCGGCCGACATGTTCATCGCCGCCGGGAAGCTGTCGTTCGACGACTGCGACATGTTCACGTGATCGTTGGGGTGCACGGGCTTCTTCGAGCCCATCACGCCGCCGGCACGCTCGATCGCGCGGTTTGAGATCACCTCGTTCACGTTCATGTTGGTCTGGGTGCCGCTGCCGGTCATCCAGACCCGCAAGGGAAAGTGGTCGTCCAGCTTGCCGGCCGCGACCTCCTCGGCGGCCTGGATCACGCCCCGGGCCAGCTCCGGCGACAGCAGGCCCAGCTCGCGGTTGGCCAGCGCCGCGGCCTTCTTCAGGAGGCCGTAGGCATGGATCAGCTCGATCGGCATGAGATCGCGTCCGATGGCGAAATGCTCAAGGGAACGCTGCGTCTGGGCGCCCCAATAGCGGTCTTCCGGCACCTCGATCTCGCCGATGCTGTCGCTTTCCCGTCTCATCGCTTTCGCCTCCTGGCTCGGAACTAGTTGGCGCCAGTCTAGCCCGCAATCCCGCCGCGGAAGAGCGACATGAGGCTCGCCCATTCACAGCAGGCTTGACGCGGGACCTCCTCTCGCCGCATTGCTCGCGGCAGAAAGCGATCGAGGTTGAGTGCCATGCAGACGGACAACAGGCTGCTAGACGACTTGGCGCGCGTGATCTCCGGCGCGATGGGCGCCACGGCGGGATTGCGCAGCGACATGGAGGCGCGCTTGCGCGAGCCGCTGGAGCGCATGGTCCAGCGCCTCGATCTGGTCGGCCGCGAGGAGTTCGAGGTCATGCGCGAGATGCTGGAGACGGCGCGCGAGGCCCAGGAGAGACTGGAGCAGCGCGTGGCCGACCTCGAGGCCGAGGTCGCGAGCCTGCGCGCCCGCAAGACGACGCGCGCCAGCAAGGCCAAGACCTGAGCGGCCGCCGTCACGAGAGATTCACAGATTTGCGCCTCCGGAACGCAAGAGGCGCCTTGCAGGGCGCCACACGGCAGTGGCAGGCTCATCTGCAGGGTTGCGGAAAGGACGTAACCGACGTAAGCCGGCAAGCCGTCATCGGCATCGGGCGGCAGCCTTCGTTACGGAGTGAGGTCCGATAGCCGCGGCCGTTCGTGCGGGAGGTGGCGCGTCCGCGTCGCCAGGCCTTCTAGGCACCCGCACCAGCCAAGAGGGGAGTAAGAAAGATGGTCAGCCTGGCAATCGAACCCCAAGCACATGGCAATCCCATAGACCTGATAGAGGAGCTGGTCCTGGCCAACGACTGGGCCTTCGACCGCGCCAGCGACTCGGAAATGGTGGTGGAGATCGCCGGTCGCTGGTGCAGCTATCACCTCTGCTTCGTTTGGGACATAGAGCTGCAGGCCATCTTCTTTTCCTGCCATCTTGACGTGAAGACCACGCCGGCCAGCCGTCGCGCGGTGGCGGAGCTGCTGGCCAAGGCCAACGAGCGCCTCTGGCTGGGCCACTTCGAGCTGTCGCACGAAGACGGCATGGTGAGCTATCGCCACACCTTGCCGTTGCGCGGCACCACCGGCATGGCGGCCGATCAGCTCGAAGACCTGGTCGATTGCGGCGTCGGCGAGAGCGAGCGCTTCTATCCCGCCCTGCAGCTGGTGGTCTGGGGCGGTTCTTCGCCCGACGAGGCGCTGCAGACCGCCTTGATGGACACTGTCGGCGAAGCGTGAGATCGGCCGGGAGACCCTTCTAGACAAGGAGCCTTTGCGCGCATGGACATCGGCGGGCGGCTGCAGCTGATCGGCTGCGGCAAGATGGGCGGCGCCATGCTGACCGGCTGGCTGCAGCGCGGCTTGCCGGCCCGGGACGTCACCTTGATCGAGCCCCAGGCGGCCGCCGTGGAGCGCTTCGTCGCCCAGGGCTGCCATCACCAGCCGGCGCTCGGACCGATCACCCAGGCGCCGCGCGTGGTCGTGCTGGCGGTCAAGCCGCAGGTGATGGGCGAAGCCATGACGGGCTTGGCGCAACTGGCGGCCTCCGGGACCCTCTTCGTCAGCATTGCCGCCGGTGTGACGCTCGCCACCTACCGCGCGGCCCTGGGCGAGGACGCGCGCATCGTCCGCGCCATGCCCAACACGCCGGCCGCCGTCGGACGCGGGATGAGCGTGCTGGTGGCCGGCCCCGCGGTCGGCCAGGCCGAGCGCGATCTGGCCGAAGCCCTGCTGGCCGCCGTCGGCGAGACGGCCTGGGTGGAAGATGAAGGCTTGCTGGATGCCGTCACCGCGCTGTCGGGCAGCGGGCCCGCCTATGTCTTCCACCTGGTCGAAGCCATGGCCGACGCGGGCGTCGCCGCCGGTCTGCCCGCCGACCTGGCCCAGCGCCTGGCACGCGTCACCGTGGCCGGGGCCGGGGAACTGCTGCATCGGGCCGAGGAGAGCGCGGCCCAACTGCGCCAGAACGTCACCAGCCCGGGCGGAACCACCTTTGCCGCCTTGCAGGTGCTGATGGCCGACGACGGCTTGCGTCCCCTGATGGAAAGGGCGATCGCCGCGGCCGCCGCGCGCGGGCGAGAGCTCGGCGGATGACCGCGCGCGCCGGCGCCGCCGCGCGCGTTCAGGCAGCCCTGGAGGCCGCCGGCCTGCCGCTCACGGTGAGAGAGTTCCCCGCCTCGACGCGTACCGCGGCCGACGCGGCGGCGGCCATCGGCTGTCCGGTCGAGGCGATCGCCAAGTCGCTGATCTTTCGCGGCCAAAGCAGCGACCGCCCGGTGCTGGTGGTCGCCAGCGGCGCCAACCGCGTCGACGAGAAGCGTCTGGCGGCGCTTGTGGGCGAGCCGATCGGGCGCGCCTCGGCCGACTTCGTGCGGGCCAAGACTGGCTTCGCCATCGGCGGCGTGCCGCCCGTCGCGCACGAGACGGCGCCGGTCACCTTCCTGGACGAGGATCTCTTCGAGCTGGCGGAGATCTGGGCCGCGGCCGGCACGCCCAATGCCGTCTTCAGCCTGACGCCGAATGCCCTGCAAAGCCTCACTCAAGGCCAGGTCGCGGGGGTCAAGAAGGTCTGACGGGCTCTCGAAGGGGCATCCCGGTCAGCTTCGAATGCCGCGCCGCCGCCGCCGAGGTCGACGACCGCCCCAGCTGCATCATAGGCATAGGCCGAGGGTATGCTCCGGGGCGGGCTGCCCTTTGCTGACGCGTGTCGGATTGTCGTGTTAGGCTGGTTGCGGGGAGCCGTTGCCGGTTGGAGAGGCAAGACGCGGGGAGTCTCGGAGCGAGCCAATGGCACAGGTATTCGGCACATCCGGCAACGACAGCCTGACCGGAACGACGGGTGCGGACGGTCTCTACGGGCTGAGCGGGCGTGACAGGCTCTACGGGCTCAGCGGCGCCGACAGCCTCTACGGTGGACCGGGGGCGGACTATTACCTCTACGGTGCCGACGGCGCCGACAGCCTCTATGGGGGGGATGGCAACGACGTGCGCCTCTACGGCGGCAGCGGTGCCGACAGCCTCTTCGGCGGTCCGGGCTTCGATGCGGCGGTCTTTGGCGACAGCGGCGCGGACCGCGTCTATGGCGGCGACCAGAACGACGTTTCCTTGCAGGGGGGGAGTGGCGACGACCGCGTCTACGGCGGCCTAGGAGACGATCAGGTCGACGGCGGGCTTGGAGACGACAGCCTGTCGGGCGACGAGGGTGCCGACCACCTTCTCGGCGAACGCGGCAGCGACTATGCGTTCGGCGGCACGGGAGAAGACTCCCTCTTTGGCGGGAGTGGGGTCGACTACGCTTTCGGCGGTTCGGGCGCCGACAGTCTCTATGGCGGCAGCGGTGAAGACTACCTGTTGGGAGACTCCTATCCCCTGATCATCGGCGGGGGCGGCGCCGACAGTCTCTTTGGCGGGCAAGGTGACGACATTCAGAGCGGGCAGTCGGGTCAAGACCGCGTCTACGGCGATAGCGGTGCCGACTACATACTCGGCGGTTCGGGCGCTGACAGCGTCTTCGGTGGAAGCGGCGACGATATCATCCTTTCCTACTACCTGGCGGCGACGGCCGGCGACCGCTACTACGGCGGCGCGGGAAGCGACACGCTCTACGTGATAGGCCGCGTCAGCCTGCCAACGGGCGTCAGCCTCTTCGGTATCGAAGAGGTCAAGGTCATTCTGCCGACCGGCACGTCGACGATCTTCGGTACCGAGGGCCCCGACAGTATCCCCGGTCTCACCGGAAACAACACGCTCTTCGGGCTCGATGCCGCCGACAGCCTCTACGGTGGCCTGGACAACGACCTGCTCTACGGAGCCGAAGGCAATGATCGGCTTGAGGGAGGAAGCGGCGACGACCGCATCAAGGGGCAGACCGGCGCCGACCGCCTGTTCGGCGGCAGCGGCCGGAACACCCTCTACGGCGGCGAGGGCGTCGATGTTCTGACCGGCAACCTCGCGGAAGACACGCTCTTCGGCGACGCCGGCGACGATGCCCTAAGCGGTGCCACCGGCAATGACTTCCTGTTCGGAGGCGACGGCCAGGACTATCTGCTGGGCAACTACGACACAGACCGATTGGATGGTGGGTCCGGAAACGATCGCCTCAGAGGCGGGCTCGAGAACGATAGCCTGCTCGCCGGGGGCAGCGGCAACGACAGGATCTATGGTGGCGAGGGCAACGACGTCGGTTTGTCCGGCGGACTGGGAAGCGACAGCGTGTTCGGGGGCGCCGGCAATGACGTGATGGTCTTGAGGTCTCAGGGCGAACTCGAAGCCGGCGACACCTTCGTCGGCGACAACGGCGACGATACTCTTCTGGCATTCGAGGCCGTGGTGCTGCCGTGGGGCGGCGGTGTGCCCGGCAACGTCGCCGTGGCACAGGTCAACAGCATCAGGCTCTACGGGACGACGGTGGCGGACAACTCGCTCTGGGGCGGTGAGGGAGACGATCGGATCTATGCGCTCTCCGGACGCGACCAGTCCTTGTCCGGCTACAAGGGAGACGACCGGCTCTACGGTGGCGGAGGCTACGACGCGCGCCTCTTCGGCGGCAGCGGGTCCGACCTGATCGATGCCGGCGATGACGGCGATTCCCAGTTGGCCGGCGACTCCGGGAACGACGTCGTTCGAGGAGGGGCGGGCGACGACACCTACCTCTTTGGTGGCGACGGCGACGACTCCCTGTTCGGCGGCGACGGCCGGGACAACACGCAGTACGGCGGCGGCGGTGACGACAAGGTCTATGGCGGCTCGGGGCGAGACTATGTTCTTTCCGGCGGCGCGGGCGATGATCTTGTCTACGGCGGCAGCGGTGACGACCGCAGCATCATGCTGGGGCTGGAGAAGGACACGATCTTCGGGGACGACGGTTACGATACCCTCATGGCTCTGGGCGGTGTCACGGTGGGCCAGGCGGTCTACGGCGGCGAAGGCTCCGACACCTTGATCGTCAAGACCGGCGAGACGATCAATCCCGATGCCACGGTCGAGGTAGACTACATCCGCTATTACGACTTCATTTACGACACCGTGGTTCTGGGCACGTCGGGCGCCGACACCGGTTTGACGGGCGGGTCGGGGAATGACCTCATTCTGGCGATGAGCGGCCGCGATGTTTCCCTGTTCGGGCTAAGCGGCGGCGACGTCATTCAAGGCGATCCCGATGCCGACAGCTTGATCTACGGCGGCTCCGGTGCCGACGGTCTCTTCGGTGGCGGTGGTCACGACCTGGGGATCTACGGCGGCGAAGGCGACGACACCGCCTTCGGAAATGGGGGTGACGACGCCATCTTCGGCGATGACGGGACCGACCGTCTGTTCGGCGGCGGGGGTGACGATGTCCTGTCGGGCCGGCGTCAGAGTGACAGTCTGAAGGGTGGCAGCGGTCAGGACAGCTTGGCCGGCGGTGCCGGGACCGACTATGTCTTCGGCAACAACGCCGACGATCGCCTCTTCGGCGGCGGTGGCGGCGATCTGCTGAGCGGACGTGCCGGCGATGACGTCTTGGACGGCGGGGACGGCTATGACCTGCTGCGCGGCAAGGGCGGGGCCGACAGCTTCGTCTTCGATGCCGGACAGGAGGGCGCGCAAGGGCAGATCCTGGACTTCACCGGCGCCGCCGAGGGTGGTGAGGATCGGATCGTGATCGGTGGCGCCATGGGCGTGGGGGCTTTCATCGGCGACGCCGCCTTCACCGGTGGCGGCAACAGCGAGGCGCGCTTTCAAAGCGAGACCCAGTCCAAGGGCAAGCTGGAAGTCGACGGCGACGGCGACGGCACGGCTGATTTCGAAGTCATCTTGAATGCCATCACCGCTGCCCAGCAGCTGACGACGACCGACTTCCTCTTCGTTTGAGGCCGGGTCGCGGCGAACGAGAAGGTCTAGACCAAGATGATCGCAGGTCGAATCGACCTGCGGTCTGAATCTTGGTCTGTTTTCATACATTTAGAGCGCCGTCAGCACGCCGACGCCGATGACGATGACCAGGATGGCGAGCCATTGGCCGGCGACGATGCGCTCGCGCAGGATCGCCCAGGCAAGCACCACCGTGACGGCGGCGAAGGCGGAGGCCACCACCAGGGCGCTGTGTGCGCCCTCGGCCGAGCGGCTGCCGGCGAAGAGCGCCAGGTAGGCGCCGGCGTCCAGCAGTCCCTGCAGGCCTAGGACCGGCCACCATCGCCAAGGGACGGGACGGCGAACGCGTGGCATCAGGGCCAGGAGTGTCAGCGTCAGGAGGGTGCCGAAGAGACGGATGGCCAGGAGCAGCTGCAGCTCGCCGAAGAGGGGGCCCGCGGTGTGTGCCGAGGCGATCCCCAGCGCGAGGGAGAGCGAGCTTGCGAGCGCGATGACCACGGTGGCCGGGACGCCGCCCGGTGCGGCCTCGGCCTTCGCGTCGGCGCCGCCGCCAAGGCGGGCGACCACGGCCACGCCGCCGATGACGGCGACCATCGCCAGCCACTGCGTCAGGCTGGGCGCGACGCCCTCGGCGATGGCGATCGCCAGGTTCCAAACCGGATAGGCGCCGACGATGGGCGCCACCAGAGAGATCGGCCCGCGCACCAGACCCCAATAGAGCAGGAGGGTGCCGACCACGATGCCGGCCGCGGCGCCGAGGAGGGCCGGCCATCCCCTTTCGGGCAGCGCGATCACCATGCCGCTTTGCCAGGCGTAGAGGCTGAGCAGGAGAAAGCTGCTGCCCATCATGCCGGCAAGCGCAGTCAGCACGCCCAGCCGGCCGCCGGTAAAGCGCGACAGGAAGTCCGCGCTGCCCCAGCCCAACGCGGTAAGGCTGCCCCAAAGCGCCGGCGGCATAGGCCCTCCTCTTTCACGATCTGGGGCTGCTTTACCATGGTCAGAGGTCGGCCGGGCACTTAGAGTGTCGCCGATCGATCGAGCAGGCGAGGGCGGTCATGTCCGAGGAGAGCCGCGTGGTGTTGATGGACAAGGCGCAGGTCGCGCTGAGGGATCATTTCCTCGGCTGGCAATGCCGGATCAGGCAGTTCGCCATGCGCGACGGCGGCGGCCGCCCCAGTGAGGGAATGCGTCCTTGGGTCACGCCGGTCGGCCACGAGGAGACCCTGGGCCGCATCATCGTGCTGGTGAACAAGAAGGAGCCGGAGGAGATCACGGCCCAGTTCCGCCACATCGTGCGCCGAACGCAGGATCCGCTGATGCGCCTGGAAGACGGCATGAAGAGCCTGCAGGGGACCTACTATCAGAAGTCGCGGGACTTCTCGGACACCGTCACCGCGCTCTTCGCGCCGGAATCGCAGGCGGCGGCGCAGCTGGTCCATCTCGGCGCCGCGCGTCTGGACTTCTCCGAGGGACGGCAGAGCTACCTCATCCCCTGCAGCGTGCGCCAACTGGCCGAACACGAGCCGCTCTGGCAGGCGAGCTTTTGGCACAATGCCCTCTTCAACCCAAACATGCCGGGCGATGTCCGGGTCCTGGCCTTCCTGCCGGATTGGGCGCATGCGGCCTCCGACCCGCCGGTGCGCGCTCCCTGACACCCGGTCCGGCTGCAGAAGAGCGTCCGTCAAGCGATTGCCGCGCCGGCTTCACGTTTCCTCCCTCATTGGCGCCGATCATCGGGTCCGATCGCCAAGCAGAAAGTGATTGGGAGAGCGCCCACATGCCCGCAGCTCGAGGAACCCGGATCGCCGTCGCACTCTGCGGCACGCTCCTCGCCGGCGTATTGGTCCCCTCGACGGCGACGGTGGGCGAGGAGTCCAAGCTCTACGGGACCGAGTGGTTGGCGGAGGACATCCAGCAGCGCGGCGTGATCGACAACCTCGAGACCACGCTCTCAATCGACGACGAGGGACGGGTTTCGGGTCTGGCCGGCTGCAACCGCTACTCCGGGCGCGTCACTCTGGAGGGCACGCGGCTGAGCTTCAGTCCCTTCGCCTCGACCCGCATGGCCTGCTTACCGGCCGTCGACGAGCAGGAGCTGCGCTTCTTCGAGGCCCTATCGCAGTCGGCCGGCTATCGACGCGATGAGACGGGCATGACCTTCTTCGACGACGCGGGCGTCGAGGTCCTGCGGTTCAGCGAAATGAAGTGAGCGCGGCGGAGGGTCGGCCGGGCGTTAACTGGCCTTGCGCACGGTCAGGCGCTTGCGCTTCTCCATGACCTCTTCCATGCGGATGCACTCGACGATGGTCTCGTACATCAGCTGCCAGACGATCTTGAGTTCCGCCTGCTCGTCCCGCGGCGCGGACGCGCTGTCCGCCTTTTGCGGGAAGAGCGGGACGACCTCGGGGAACCACCTCTTGCGGACCGCCTCGTTGTTGCGGGCGAAGTGGTCCAGGATCTCGTTCGCCGTGAGCGCTTCCAGCGTTTCGCCGCGGCCGGCGTAGGTGTCGCGGTTCAACACCGACATGAAGAGCTTCAAGGAGCGCAAGGCACCGTCACTGGGGCGAGCCGGAAAGTTGACGTTGAACTCCCGCAAGAACCTCTGCACGGAGGTGTAGAGCGACTGGTTGGAGGGGCCGATCTCCTTCAGTTTGGAGATGTTCTTGAGGCCGGCGGCATCGCAGAAGTCCTGCACGAAGTCGCCCTTCTTGAACAGGTCCCTGCGGAACAGGCGCACGATCAGCTGCTTCTCGCCGAAGACGCGGGACCACTTGTCCAGCAGCCGATCGAACTCGAACATATCCTTTTCCATCTCGTCTTCGATCCAGCGATCGAAGGATCCCGAGTAACCGACCCTGAGCGTGGTCGTGTAGGAGCTGCGGATGATCTCGTCCTGACCCCTCAGGTAAAGCAGGATCTTGATGGTGGAGGCGAAAGGCGCGATCACCTGCTTCAGGCGCTGGATCTCGTTCTCTTCCAGGCGCGCGCAGAGCTCGCAGCTCATGATGATGGTGTGGATGCTCTCCGGCAGCCCGGCGATCTCGGCGGCCAGCTCCGCCTCCAGCTTCTGGCGATAGTGCGCCAGGTCCGCTTCCGAGCGGATGCCGTGCCGGTAGCGCAGGTCCCTGCCGGTCTTGACCCGTGGCTTGAAGTCCCGGCAGTGGAGGACCAGGCCCGTGTTGTTGGGCTGCCCCAGGGACTTCAGGTAGGCATAGCCCATTTCGGGCAGGCGATCCGCGTTCTCGGTCAGGAACTTTTGGATCGTCGTGCTGCCCGTCTTCGGCACGCCGATATGCAGAATGATGTTCCTAGCCACGCTTCTCCACCTCTGTCAGCGCCAGCCGGCCGAAAGTCGCGCCATCCCGCGAGTGAGACCACGCCGCGATCTCTCCCGCCCCCTGCGCCCTCCGGCCGTCATGGGTGGTTGCCTTTGGTTCTATTGGCTTCTTGCTCACCTTCGACGATTCGCGTGCCAATGTCTTCCATGAACTTGGCGAAAATTTGCGCCACCGCCATGGTGTCTTCGGCCTCTTGAGGTTCCCTGGGAAGGTCTTCTCTCCGGCATTTGAAGAGGTCAGGCCGGTCGGTGGCCCACCTTCCTTGGAACCGCGCGTTGGACTCGGCGAGCTTGTCGAGCATGCGATAGTCTTTGCGGGTCAGGTGGTTTCTTGCCGGCTCACTGTAGTTGCATTCCAGGTAGCTGTGAAGGCCGTCCAGCGAGACGCCGTTGCTGTCGTCCGCCGCGTCCTCGGCGGCCGTGTTGAGGTAGAGCAGGAACTTCTGAGCAAGCGGCTGCATGATTGCTGTGGGCGGCTGCGGCGCGATCCGAGAGAGCCGATCGTCGCCCAACGAGAAGAGATCCTTCAGGATGGTGACGGCCGAGGCCGAAACGTCGGCGCCGCTTTCCATCGCGTTGATGTAGATCGATTCCTCGTCGAACACGGAGGACCAGGTCTCCAGCAGTTGATCGTACCTCAGGTACTTTCTCTGCAGCATCGTCCTTGCCCAGTCCGAGAGCGGGAGCGCCGTGCCGGTCTTCAAAGCCTTGTCATAGGCGCAGCTCGCCAAGAGATCGTGGCGCATGAGGTTGAGCACGATCCGAATGTTCGGGAAGCCCTCCTCCAGGAAAGCCTTGATCTTCGCGATTTGGTGGCGTTCGAGCTGAGCGGCGTCATGGATGTCCGCGACCAGCAGCGACGACTGAGCGGAATCGCCGCGTCGAATAGCCCGCACTGCTCTCAGCAGGGTAGTTCGGGCCTGCGCGCGTTCCTGCGGTGCCGCCGAATCTTCGTCGCGCACGGCAAAGCCGCGAGAGGAATCGAAGCCCCAATTCTTATGAAAGGCATAGGCATAGGTATCGATGTGCCTGCTGCCCAGCGTCTCGTCGAAGGTATAGACCTTGGTGCGCCGATCGAGCAGGACCTCTCGGTTCTTTAGGATCACCTCTGAAATATTGGGAAGGTTCAAGCCGAGAAGATTCACCGCCAAGATACAGCTATGGCCGGTCCCGACGTCAGCAACCATTGAAGCTCCTCGATAGTCCTCTATGCTGCCGAGCATTGTACGACAGCCGGCAAACGGCGCTTTCCAGCTCGGCGGGATATCGAACTGGTAGCCCAGCGGGTGAGCACTTGCAAGTACCCGCTGGCCCGCCGCCTAGCGGCTTCGCGGGCGTGTGTTAGAGCCGTCACTTTGGCTGGGCCGGCCGCGCGATGCGGTCCCTTAGGTGCTTGGCGGTAACGCCGCGCGCCGAGGGCTAGGGGAGCGCTTTTTCTCCAGTCACCATCGTGAGCGCGCGGCCCCCGGTCTTGTCCGCCAGGCATTAGCACGCGTAAGAGACCGGCAGCGAGAATGGCGGCGAGAGGAGCCCGGGGTGATCGTGACGCAAGACCTCCTCAAGGAGGCCAAGCTGATCTTCAACCACATGCCGAAGACTGGTGGCAGCTCGATGCAGTTCTTCTTCGAGGAGCTGTTCGGGAAGGACCGGGTGTTTCGTGTGCGCGACCGCACGATCACGCCGGAGACCAAGACAGTCGACCGGCTTTCCAAAGAAGAGGTCGACTTCTACAGAGTGTTCCAGGGGCACTTTCGCTATGGGAACCACACTGTCGTCGGAGAGAAGAGCGTCTACTTCGGAGTCATGCGCGACCCGATCGACCGCTTGATATCGAACTACTTCTATGCGCGACGCAAAGGCCGGGCCGACCGCAAGGCCCATGCGCGTTCCGTGAGCTTGCGGGCCTATGTGGAAGAACTCATAGAGACCCGACATGTGAATTTCGGCGCTGCTCAGACACGCTTTCTAACGGGTGAAGGGAGCTCGGCGAGAGCCAAGCAGGTGATCGACCGTGACTATTTGATCTGCTGCGCGACGGAGCAGCTGGACGCCTGTCAGGCCGTGTTCGCGAGGCTCTACGGGCGCCCGGACCTGGCGGCCATGCATCGGAACACGACGGGTTCCGGCACGAAGGGCGAGAGCGCGCGTCGCTATCTGAAGGACAAGTACAGCAGTCACTTCGGCATCGACTATGACATGTTGAGCTATGTTCGCCAGAAGTTCGAACGCGAATACGCCGCGTTACCCAAGACCGTGAGCCTCTGACCTTGCGCCGAGGCGCGGTGGCCGGAACGGGCAGGACCAAACCCGATTCCTCAGCCGAGCAAGGCCTTCAGCTGCCTGGCGGCGGCGTCGATGTCCGCCTGCACCGCGCGGCGGGCCGCGTCAGCGTCGCGCCGCCTCAGCGCTTGGGCGAGCGCGCGATGCTGTTCGTTCGCCTCCACATAGTTCCCCGAGGCATGCAGCAGATTGAAGTAGGGGCTGATTTGCAGCCATAGGCTCTCGATCATCGACAGCAGGGCCGGCGAGCCGGCGGCGGCATAGACCGTGAAGTGAAAGGCCCGGTTGGCGTGCAGGTAGGCCTTGACGTCGTTGCCGGCCACGGCCTGGTCGAGCGCCTCGTTCAGCTGGTCCAAGCGATCCAGGTCCGCCTCGTCGGCCGCCCCCGCCGCCCAGGCGGCGGCCATGCCCTCCACTTCGCTGCGCACGCGGCGCAAGTCGGCCAGACGTTCGCCCGACAGCGGTGGAATGCCGACCGATCGGCCGCTGACGACGGTGAGCGCGCGCTCCGCCGTCAAGCGCTGCAAGGCCTCGCGCACCGGCATGTGGCTCACGGCGAAGGCGGTGGCCAGGCTCTTGATGGTGATCGACCGTCCGGGGGCGATCTCGCCGCTGAGGATCAGGTCCTTCACCTTCCGATAGACGTGATCCTGCAGCGTCTCGCGCGGGGCGGGGCTGATGGGGATCGAAACTGCCTCTGTACTCTCACGCACGGGGTCAATCCAAGGGTTGTTGCGCCGGCACTCTCGCCGATTTCGCGGCCTCTGGGAACTGCCGCTGATGTCGCCTTTTGTGATCGTTGATCTTTGATCAAAGCTATGAGACAGTCAATCCGCTTTGGCGCGGCGGCGTGATTTCGGGCTCGCCGCGCTTCTCGAAGAGGCCGCCGCGCAACGGCGGTCGGACCGCGACTGGGAGGAAGACGATGAGGGTGGTTAAGCGATCACTAGCCGCAGGCACGGCGCTGGCCTTCGGGCTGCTCGCCGGGCTTATGCCGCAAGCCTCTGCGGCGGACGACAAGCACAAGATCTTTCTGTCCATGAGCTACATCGGCAACGATTGGCAGGCCGAGGCGGCCAACATGGTGAAGGCTATGGCGGCGCACAAATCCATGGCCGACAAGGTGGACCTGCAGGTGCAAGTGGCGGGACCCAACGCCCAGCGCCAGATCCAGCAGATCAATGCCATGGTGCAGTCGGGTGCGGATGCCATCGTTGTCTTCCCGATTTCGCCGACGGCGCTGAACGGCGTGGTCAAGAATGCCTGCAACAAGGGCGTTCTGGTCTTCGCCTACGATGCGGAGATCACGGAGCCCTGCGCCTACAACATCTCGATCGACCAGGAAGAGGCCGGTCGGGTGACCGCCGAATGGCTGGTGGAGAAGCTGGGCGGCAAGGGTGACATCGTGGTGATCACCGGGGTGCCCGGAACCTCCGTCGACACGCTGCGCACCAAGGCCGCCAAGGAGGTCTTCGACCAGCATCCGGACATTAACATCGTCGCCGAATCGGTCGGCATGTGGAGCCAGGCGGTCGCCCGCACCGAGCTCTCCAAGATCCTGGCGACCCGCAATTGGGACGACGTCGACGGCTTGTGGATGCAGGTCGGCTGCTACACCGCCAACGCGATGCAGCTGGAGGCCGGCAAGACCATCGAGGAACTCATCCCCTGCGCCGGCGAGGGCGCGAACGGCGGGCGCATCCAGATGCTGCCGGTCGGCACCGACGTCGAGGGCGGCGCCAGCCCCTACAGCCCGATGGGCGCGCCGCGCATCTCCTACGCTTCGCCGCCCTATTCCGGCGCGCTCGCGCTGAAGAAGGCGGTGGAGGCCCTGGAAGGCAAGGAGGTGCCCGAGCGGATCACCCTGCCGTTGCCGGTGGTCACCAACGAGACCATCCAGTACTGCGAGACCGGTTCCTGGCAGGAGATGGCGGACGGCTGCAATGCCTTCCCGCCGGCCTTGGTGCCCAATCCCGGCTGGTTCGCCTCGATCTTCTCCGAAGAGACTCCGGAGGTCGGCTTCGCGGCGGCCCTGGTCGGCCAGCCCGAGCCCTAATCGACAGCCAAGGAGCGCCATCGGGCAAGCCCGGGGGAGTTGCCGGCCTGCCCGGTGGCGTTCCAAGCTTTCGCGGATGACCGGGCCCGCAGGGACGCTGGGCCCGGCTCGGGGTTGCTTGCGCCAAAGGGTGTTCGAAAAGCCATGGTCGATGCACCGACCTCCACGCCAGAGCGGGACCGCTCGGCCCCGGCCATCGCCGTCCAGGACGTGCGCAAGGCCTTTGGCGCCACGGTCGCGGTCGACGGCGTCAGCTTCGAGGTGGCGGCCGGCGGCGTGCACGCGCTGCTGGGCGAGAACGGTGCCGGCAAGTCCACCCTGGTCAAGCTGCTGAGCGGACTTCTGGCGCCGGACAAGGGCGGATTTAGCATCTTCGGGGCGCAAGCTTCGCTTTCCAGCCCGCGCGAAGCGCATCGGCTCGGCATCCAGACCGCGTTTCAGGAGATGACCCTGGTCAAGGACCTCAAGGTCCTGGATGCCGTCCTGGCCCCCTACGCCCCCACCTCCATTCTGGGCACCGTCCGCCGCGGGGCGGCCGCGCGCTCCGTCCAGGCGCACTTCGCCGCCTTGGGGCTGGAGCAGGTCGACCTCTCGGCCGAGATCCGCGACCTCGACCTGGCGATCAAGCAGAAGCTGGAGATCGCCCGCGCGCTCTTCCGCCAGCCGCGCATCCTCCTGCTGGACGAACCGACCTCGACACTCTCGGGCCGTGACGTCGACTGGCTGGGCGACATCATCGAGGCGGAGCGGCGGCGCGGCACCACCATTGTCTTCATCTCGCACCGCCTGCGCGAGGTGCGCGACTTCTGCGAGACCCTGACCGTATTGCGCAACGGCAAGCACATCGCTTCCGACCGGGTGGAGGCGGTCAGCGACGACGAGGTCATCCGCATGATCGTCGGCCACTCCATCGGTCAGGTCTTCCCCGACCGTCCCTCGGCCAAGACCGAGGGATCGGAAGTCCTTCGCGTGGAGGACCTCAAGACCGACGGCAGGCTGGAAGAGCTCTCGCTCTCGCTGAAGAGCGGCGAGATCCTGGGGATTGCCGGCCTGCAGGGCATGGGCCAGCTGGACCTCTTCCTGGCCTGCTTCGGCGCGGCTGAAGTGACCCGCGGCCGGCTCTTCGTCGACGAGAAACCGGTGGTGATCGCCTCTCCGGTGGACGCCGTCAACGCGAGGATCGGCATCAGCCTGGTGCCGGAGGACCGTAAGACCGAGGCGCTCTTCCTGAAGCTCTCGGGCACGCACAACGCCTCCTTGCCGGTGATCGGGCGCTTCACCCGCTTCGGCCTGATCGATCAAGCGGCCGAGCAGGCCGCCGTGCGCCGGGCCTTCAAGCGCGTGCAGGTCGACGAGCGGGCACTCTGGACCCGCGCCGGCGCCTTTTCCGGCGGCAATCAGCAGAAGATCGCGCTGGCCAAGTGGCTCTTGGCGGAAAGTAGGGTGCTGCTGCTCTTCGACCCCACGCGCGGCGTCGATGTCGGCACTAAGCAGGAACTCTATCGCCTGATGCGCGCCTATGCGGAGGCGGGCGGCGCCATTCTCTTCTATTCCACCGAGATCCCCGAACTGGTGCACCTCGCCGACCGCGTGCTGGTGCTCTACAAGGGCCGCGTCGTCGACGAGGTCTCGGGCGAGCGCCAGACTGAGGAGGCCATCGTGCAAGCAGCCCTCGGCGGCACCGACCTGCGCGAGGCGGCGGAATGACGGCCATTCCCGACGGTGTGGCGCCGCGATCGCGCATCCGGCTGGGAAGCTACCGCGGTCTGGTCGTTGCCTTGGGCGTTTTCCTGACGCTTCTGGTGACCAACGACCTCTTGAGCCCCGGGCCGATGAGCTACTTCGAAGTGAGCTTCCTCTCCTCGGGGGGCGCCACCCTGGCGATCGCGGCGGCCGGGCAGACCCTGGTGATCCTGACCGGCGGGTTCGATCTCTCCGCCGGGGCCGTGGTGTCGCTGGTGAACGTGGTGCTGGCGACCGAGATGCCGGACACGACGGAGGGCATGCTGCTCTGGTCGGTCATCGGCGTCGCCATCGGCGCTCTGGTCGGCGCCTTCAACGGCTTCTTCATCGCCGTCCTGCGCCTGCAGCCGATCGTCGTCACCCTTTCCACCATGTTCATCGTCCAGGGCGTGACCTTGCTGGTGCTGGACAAGCCCGGCGGGATGATACCCTACGGCCTCTCCGCGGCCCTGACCCAAGACGCGATTCCCGAGCTTTTGCCGATGCCGCTGGTGATCATCGGCATCGTCATCCTGCTGTGGCTCTGGCTGAAGAACCTGCGCTTCGGCACCGCGATCTACGCCATAGGCTCGGACAGGGAGGCGGCGCGCGCGCAAGGCGTCAGGGTGGTCTGGGTGCAGTTCCTGGTCTACGTGCTGGCCGGCGGCTGCTACGGCTTTGCCGGGGTCTTCATCTCGGCCTTGACCGGGGCGGGCGACCCCCTGGTCGGCAACCCCATGCTGCTGCAGATCTTCGCCGCTGTTGTGGTCGGGGGAACCTTGCTGGGCGGTGGGCGCGGCGGGCTCGTGGGCTCTATCGTCGGCGCCTACATCCTCATGTACGTGGTCAACATCCTCCTGGTGCTGAACGTCTCGGCCTACTACTCGACGGTGGCCGAGGGGGTGATCCTGATCCTCGCCGTGCTGGCGGGCGCCCTGGGGCGGCAGGCCAAGCTCGCCAAGTGGATCCGGGCGACGGCGCGGCGTCTCAAGGCGGCGCGCGACGGCATGCTGCCGGGCCAAGGCGGGCGGGCGGCTCAGCCTTTCCGCTTGCCCGACGGCGGCGGCGTGCTGCCGCCGGCCAGCTTGCCACCCTTCATGACGCGCCATGCGGAGGCGATCCGCTATGCGCTGCCGGCCTACATCTGCTTCGTCGCGGCCGTGGTCATCACCGAGGTCGTGATCGGGCATTCACTCTTCAGCTGGACCTACTACAACTCGCTGCTGGTGCTGTCCTCCTTCCTGCTGATCCTGGCGCTGGGGCAGGGCACCGTGATCCTGACCGGCGGCCTGGACCTCTCCCTGCCTTGGACCATCGGGCTCTCGGGGATCCTTCTGACCGGCTTGGTGAACGGGCAGGACGGGCCGCTAATCTACGCCTTGCCCTTGGTGCTGGGCGTCGGCCTTCTGATCGGGGCGGTGAACGGGATCGGCATCGCGGTCCTGGGGCTGTCGCCGATCGTCATGACCTTGGCGATGAACGGGATCCTGCAAGGCGTGGCCCTGCTCTACTCGCAAGGCACGCCGGCCGGTTTCTCCGCGCCCTCGATGCGCTGGTTCATGACCTCGCAGTCCTGGGGGGTGACGCCGGTCGTCTTCCTGGTGGTGGCCTTCGTCGCCTTCTCGGTGCTGCTGTTGAACCGCACGCCCTTCGGCCGCAGGGTCTACGGGCTTGGCAACGGCGAGCGGGTGGCCAGCCTTTCCGGCATTGACGTCACCCGCACGATCATCGCGGTCTACATGCTCTCGGGCTTCTGCGCGGCGCTGGTGGGCTGCCTGCTGACCGGCTTCTCGGGCCAGGCGAGCCTCGGCATGGGCGACGAGTACCTGCTGCCCTCCATCGCCGTGGTGGTGGTCGGCGGCACGCTGATCACCGGCGGGCGCGGCACCTACTTCGGCATGGTCGGCGGCGTGCTGCTCTTCACCGGTCTGCAGACCCTGCTGGCCGGCACGACATTGCCCTATGCGATGCGGGCCATTCTCTTCGGCCTGGTGGTGCTGGGCGCCGTCGTCGCGCTCCGCGAACGCGGCAACGAACGATGAGGGAGGAAAGCGCCATGACCAGCTGGACCGTCGGCGGCATCAAGCCGGGCTTGCGGGTCTTCCTCTCCGGTGCCGCTGCCGGGATCGGGCGCACCATCGCCGACATGCTGATCGCGCACGGCGCCAAGGTGCGGCTGTGCGACGTCTCCGATGAGGCGCTGGACGACTTCCGCGCCGCCCATCCCGGCCACGAGGCCACAAAAGCCGATGTCGCCGACGATCAGGCCATCGCCGCCGTCTTCGAGCGTATCGCCCACGACTGGCAGGGCCTGGACGCCCTGATCAACAACGCCGGCATCGCCGGTCCCACCGGCGGCATAGAGGAAATCGATCCCGGCGCGTGGCGCCGCTGCCTGGAGGTGGGCTTGACCGGTCAGTTCCTCTGCAGCCACTTCGCCGTCCCCTTGCTGAAGGCGGCCGGCGGCGGCGCGATCGTCAACATGTCCTCCTCGGCCGGGCGTTTCGGCTATGCCTACCGCACGCCCTATTCCGCGGCCAAGTGGGGGGTGATCGGCCTGACCCAGAGCCTTGCCAAGGAACTGGGACCCGACAACATCAGGGTGAACGCCATCCTGCCCGGGATCATCGAGGGGCCGCGCATGGAAGGCGTGATCGCCGCGCGCGCCGAGCAGCTGGGCATCGGCCACGAGGCGATGCGCGATCGCTACCTGGAACGGATCTCGCTTCGCCGCATGACGCCGCAGGCCGATATCGCGGCCTTGGTGACTTTCCTGCTGTCGGACATGGGTGCCAATCTCTCGGGCCAGTCCTTTGGCGTCGACGGCAATGTGGAGACCCTGTGAGATGTCGGAAGAAACAGAAACCTTGACGGTCGCCTGCGTCGGTGGCGGCCTGATCGGCCGCGCCTGGGCCATCGTCTTCGCGCGCGCCGGTTATCGCGTCCGCGTCTTCGACCAGGAGCGCGCGACCGCCGAAGCGGCCTTGGATTTCGCCCGCGCCATGCTGCCCGCCCTGGCGGCGGAGGATCTCTTGGACGGCGCGGCGCCGGAGACTGTTGCCGCCCGCATCGAGATCGCCCCCTCGCTCGAGGCCGCCTTGGACGGAGCCGGCCACGTTCAGGAAAGCACGCCGGAAAAGCTGGAGATCAAGCAGGGGGTCTTCGCCCGGCTCGATGCCTTGGCGGCGCCGGATACGGTGATCGCCAGCTCGACCTCGGCCCTGCTGCCGTCGGCCTTCACCGAGGGCTTGCCGGGCCGTCACCGCTGCCTGGTGGTGCACCCCATCAATCCGCCCTATCTGGTGCCCGCGGCCGAGGTCGTGCCCGCCCCCTGGACGGCGCCGGACAGGATCGAGGCGACGGCCGCCTTCATGCGGGCCTGCGGCATGGCGCCGATCGTCATGAAGCGAGAGCTGGACGGCTTCGTCATGAACCGCATGCAGGGCGTGCTCCTGGAAGAGGCCTTCCGCCTGGTCGAGAGGGGTTACGCGACCATCGAGGACGTCGACATCGGCATCCGCGAGGGTTTGGCCTTGCGCTGGTCCTTCATGGGCCCCTTCGAGACCATCGATCTCAACGCGCCAGGCGGCGTCCGGGACTATGTGGAGCGCTACGAGGGCATCTACGACCGCCTGCATCCCTCGATGCTGGAGCGCGCCGACTGGGGCGGGCCGGTCCTGGATCAGGTGGAGGCCGATCGGCGCGCCAGGCTGCCGCGGGACAAGCTGGCCGAGCGGCAGCGCTGGCGGGATCGCCGCCTCATGGCGCTGGCCGCGCACAAGCGCAAGGCCGACGACGCGTTCGGCGCATAGAGTTTTCTTGTTTAAGGCGAAGAGGGAGTGCCATGGCAAAGCAGAAGAAAGTCATCATCACCTGTGCCGTGACCGGCGCCATCCACACGCCCTCCATGTCGCCGGCCTTGCCGGTGACGCCGGCCGAGGTCGCCGATGCCGCCATCGGCGCGGCCGAGGCGGGAGCGGCCATCGTCCATCTGCATGCCCGCGACCCCGAGACCGGCCGGCCTGACCAGACGGCGGAGGCCTTCGAGCCCTTCCTCAAGGTCATCAAGCAGCGCTCCGACTGCGTGGTGAACATCACCACCGGAGGCTCGCCGTGGATGCGGGTGGAAGAGCGCATCGTCCCGGCCCAGACCTATCGCCCGGAGGTCGCCTCCTTGAACATGGGCTCGATGAACTTCGGTCTCTTCCCCATGCTGAACCGTTTCAAGGAGTTCAAGCACGACTGGGAGCGCGAGCACCTGGAGAACAGCCGCGACCTGGTCTTCCGCAACACCTTCAGGGACATCGAGTACATCCTGCGCACCTTGGGCGACGCAGGTACCCGCTTCGAGTTCGAGTGCTACGACATCTCCCACCTCTATAGCCTGGCGCACTTCCTGGAGCGCGGACTGGTGAAGCCGCCGCTCTTCGTGCAGTCGGTCTTCGGCATTCTGGGCGGCATCGGTCCGCATCCGGAGGACGTGCTGCACATGCGGCGCACCGCCGACCGCCTCTTCGGCGACAGCTATCGCTGGTCGGTCTTGGGCGCCGGACGCAACCAGCTGCCGATCGCCGCCATGGCGGCCGCCATGGGCGCCAACGTGCGTGTGGGTCTGGAAGACTCGCTCTGGGTCGGTCCGGGCAAGCTGGCGGAATCCAACGCGCAGCAGGTGACCTTGGCGCGCCAGATCATAGAGGGTCTGGGGCTGGAGCTCGCCAGCCCGGCGGAGGCGCGCGAGATCCTGTCGCTGAAGGGTGGCGATCAGGTGGCTTTCTAAGGGGGCTTTGTCATGCTGAGGATCGAGGTCTTCTCCGAGCGCCGCGAGAAGCTGGGCGAAGGCCCGCTCTGGGACCCGGAGGCCGAGCGGATCTACTGGATCGACAGCTACGGACCCGCGATCCACAGGTGCGACCTGAAAGGCGGCGACGCCAAGACCTGGCCACTACCGGAGCCGGTGGGCTCCTTCGCTCTGCGCAGCCGAGGCGGGGCCGTGGTCGCCTTGCAGTCGGGCTTCTTCCTGTTGGACTTCGAGACGGGCGCCCTGACCCCGATCGTCAAGACCCAGGCGGGCGAGCTTACGCCTCGGATGAACGACGGCAAGACCGACCGCCAGGGCCGCTTCCTGGCCGGCTCCATGGACTACGAGGAGTCGCGGCCGGTGGGCAAACTCTTCCGACTGGATGCGGATCACAGGCTCACGCAGCTGGACGACGACATCATCTGCTCCAACGGCCCCTGCTTCTCGCCGGACGGCAAGACCCTCTACTTCGCCGATTCCGGCAAGGCCAGGATCTACGCCTACGACTACGAGCCGGAGACCGGTGCCGTGAGCGGACGCCGCATCTTCGCCTCCTTCGAGAAACTGCAAGGCTTTCCCGACGGCGCCACCGTCGACGCCGAGGGCTACCTCTGGAGCGTCGAGGTCTATGCCGGGCGGCTGCTGCGCTTCGATCCGGAGGGCGCGCTCGACCGCGTGGTGGGCCTGCCGGTCTTCTCCAGCACCAGCGTCGCCTTCGGCGGACCCGACCTCGACATCGCCTTCGTCACCTCGATGGCCCGCCCGCACGGCGGCCGCCGCCACCTTGAGCACGAGGCGGGCATGACCTTCGCCGTCCACGGACTGGGCGTGACCGGTATCGCCGAACCGCGCTTCGCCGGATAGCCGCAACAAGCATAGGGAGGAGAGCAATGCGCATCGAAGTCCTGATCGACCTTAAGACCACGCTGGGCGAGGGCCCCCTGTGGGACGTCGACCAGCAACGCCTCTACTTCATCGACAGCTTCGACGGGCGCGTCTTCCGCTGCACCGCCGAGGGGGGCGAGGTGCGCTCCTGGGACCTGCCGGCCAAGGTCGGCTCGATCGCAATCAGGAAGGATGGCCAAGGGGCGATCTGCTCGCTGGCGACCGGCTTCCATGCGCTGGATTTCAAGACCGGGGACTGCGATCTCATCACCGACCCGGAATCGGACAAGCCGGCCAACCGCATCAACGACGGCAAGGTCGACCGTCGCGGCCGTTTCGTCGCGGGCTCCATGGACACCATGGAGGAGGGGCCGAACGGCGCGCTCTACCGCCTGGACCCCGACTTCAGCCTGCGCCAGCTCGACCGGGACATCGTGGTCTCCAACGGCCCCTGCTGGAGCCCGGACGACAAGACCTTCTACTTCGCCGACACCTGGTCCGGGGAGATCTGGGCCTACGACTACGACATCGAGACCGGCGCGGTCTCCAATCGGCGCACCTTCACCAAGGTGGACACCAGCGGCGGCGGCGCGGCCGACGGCTCGACCGTCGATGCCGAGGGCTTCCTCTGGAACGCCCAGGTCTACGACGCCAAGCTGGTGCGCTACGCGCCGGACGGCTCGGTGGACCGGGTGATCGAGATGCCGGTCAACAAAGTCACCAGCGTCAACTTCGGCGGCCCCGACATGGACATTCTCTTCGTCACCTCCATGGCCAAGCCGCCGCTGCCGCGCTTCCCCGGCGACGGCGTGCAGCGCGGCAGCGTCTTCGCGCTCTACGATCTGGGCGTGCGCGGCGTTCCGGAGCCGCGCTTCGGGGCGTGACGGCGCGCCGTCATCGCTGCGCGCAGAGGGTCGGCTCCAGCGGCCGAAAGCGGATAGCGCCGAGGCAAAGCGCTACGAAGTAAAGGACGGCGGCCGCGCCATAGAGGCCGCCGGCCCCCATCCCGTCGAGCGCGCTGCCGGCCAGGAGCGGCGCCGAGACCGATGCCACGGCATAAACGCCGGCGATCGCCGTGGTGGCGGCGCTGAGGGCCTCGCCTTCGAAGCGGTCGCCGATAAGCGCCAGTCCGGCCGTGTAGAGACCGTAATTGGCGCCGCCGAACGCGAAGAGGACGAGCGTCACCACCCAGAAGGCCATGCCCTCGCCGAAGACCATCGTGCCGGCGCAGAGGCAGGAGACGAGGCAACAGAGAAGCACGGTGCGGCGTCGTCCCAAGCTGTCGAGCGCGATGCCGATCACCGGTTGCCCGATCAGCAGGCCGAGGTGGAAGAAGGTGACCAGGAGTGCCGCCTGACCGACCGAGAAGCCCTGATCCAAGGCGACGACGGGCAAGAGGCTGATCGCGACCGCGTCCACGGCGGCGGCGATCAGCACGAAGGCCAGCGCGAAGGGCGCGGCGATCATCGTGGGCAGCAGGGAGCCCGGCGCGGCCGGCTTCACGAAACGATCGACCTGCTCGCGCGCCAAGCGCATGGGGAGGAGGGCTGCCAAGGTCACCAGGGCGCAGAGGCTGAGCAGGGTTTCGGGCGTGTCGTGCGCCAGCGCGACGCCGGCCGGTCCGACGACGTAGCCCAAGGCGACCGCGGCGGCATAGATGCCCATTACCCGTCCGCGCCGCGCCGGCGCGGCAAAGGTGTTGAGCGCCGTTTCGGCCACGACGAACATGAGATTGGCGCCGCAGCCGAGGAGCACGCGAGCGGCGAACAGCAGCCAGAAGTCCCGCGTGATCACCATGATGGCGAGGGAGCCGGCCATCATAGCCACGCCGATCATCACCGTCTTGCCGGCCCCGGCACGGCGGCTGACCCAAGAGACGATGATCACCCCCAGCAGGAGGCCGATGCCGGTCGCCGAGGCGTTGAGGCCGTTCAGGAAGGCGCTGGTCTCGCCGCTCAAGAGGACGCCCAGAAGGGGATAGGTCGTGCCCATGCCCAGGCTGTAGATCAGCATGCCCGCGATCAAAGCCACGATCACGCGCCGGCTGGAGTTGTTTGGCTGTTGCATCGTTCGACCCCCCTCGTTTGCGCGGAGCGAACCAGCTGTAAGCGAAAACAGGATTTTCGCTCAAACGACCATCTTTATCACAAGCGAAAGATTTTGTTATGCTTAGGCATGCGTAGATTGCCGAACCTCAACGCCGTTCGCGCCTTCGAGGCCGCCGCCCGCCATGGTAGCTTCGCCCGGGCGGCCGATGAGCTGGGCGTCAGCCATGCCGCCGTCAGCCGCCACGTGCGTACGCTCGAGACCGAATTGGGGGTAGCGCTCTTCGAGCGCCATGCGCGCCACGTCGTGCTGACCGGAGAGGGCAGCCTCTTCGCGCGCACCGCCGCCGACTCGCTCTCGCAGTTGGAGCTGGACAGCGGGCGGCTACGGCGTGGCGGTGGACGGCGGGTCGTCGTGCTGGACGTCGAATCCGATCTGGCGACAGGTTGGCTGATCCCGCTTCTGACGGAAGAGACCCTGGAGAGGCTCGGCGTCACGCTCGACATCCGCGTGCGTCCCGATCCACCGCGCGCGGTCTTGGGCGACGTCGATCTCGCCTTGGTCTGGGGGGCCGTGACCTGCACCGGCTTTCGCTCGACGCCCGTCCTGACGGTCAACACCTATCCGGTGGCCGCCCCCTCCTTGCTCGGCAGCGGCGGGCCCGAGCCTCCCGACCCGGCTTTCTTCCGGTCTCACCGCCTGATCCACGAGCGCGGTCTCTACTGGTGGCGGCGCTACTTCGACGCGCTGTCGCTGGATATCGACGATGCCGCCGGCCATCTCTTCTTCAATCGGTCGCATCTCTGCATCACCGCCGCCGTGCGCGGCCTGGGCCTTGCCATCGGCGACGATTCCCTGGTCGCGGGACAGCTGGCCAGCGGCGCGCTCGTCCGCCTGCCGGGGCCGGTCTTCCCCAGCCGCGACCGCTACTACCTCCTGACCCCGGACACGACGGCGCTCTCCCGGCCGGTGCGGCAGGTGCGCCAGTGGCTGCTGGACGAGGCCGCGAAGCTCACCAACGAGCGTCCGGCCGCCTAGCGTCCTGGCGTACAGAAAGCTTGCGGAGTGGCCGAGCAAGCGTCTAGAAAGCGCCTCTCGTAACGAACGCGACCGGGGTCTCCCTTTCCGAGCTGACGCAACGGCGGTAAGCGGCGGCACCGCGGTCCAGCGATTCCGTTGACCTTGGCCCGGTGGCAGAGTGGCTATGCAGAGGACTGCAAATCCTTGTACGTCGGTTCGATTCCGGCCCGGGCCTCCAACAAGGTTGAATTGATCGACGGCCCAGCCGTGGCCTAGGTTTGCTTGTGCTTGACAGAGGAAAGCCGGCGGTCGATTGAGGGCAGGGGCGCGCGACGCAGGACGGGTACGCGGCGCCCAGAGCAGCAAAGGGGTTTGGGTGGCCATGGACGACAAAGACGTGCCGGAGGCTGAGGCCGAGGTCCTGGTGTGGGAACCGGACGCGGCCGAACCGGAGACCGCTCTGGATCAAGCAGCACCTTCGCCCAAGCCGCAGCCCGAGCCGGCGGCCAAGGAAACCAAGGAAGAAGAAAAGCCGAAGGACGCCAAGGACGCGAAGGCGAAGAGTGCGGAGCAGAAGAAGAAGTCCTCCGCCGTCATGCCGTCCGACGGCTTCACCGAGTGGATGCGCAGCCACGAGGTCGCGATCGGCTTCAGCACCTACCAGACCAGCAGGCTGCTGCTGGTCGGCGCCACCAAGACGGAGAAGGTCAGGATCAACGAGGCCACCTTCGAACGCTGCCTGGGCCTCTGGGGCACCGGCAACAGCCTGTGGGTGGCCACCCTCTACCAGATCTGGCGGCTGGACAACCTCTTGGACGAGGGCAAGAACCACAAGGGCTTCGACCGGGTCTACGTGCCGCGCCAGGGTTATGTCACCAGCAGCGTCGACGCGCACGACCTGGCGATCAACGAGCGCGGCGAGTGCATCTTCGCCAACACGGCCTTTTCCTGCTTGGCGCGCACCAGCCCCAGCTCCAGCTTCGTGCCGATCTGGAAGCCGCCCTTCATCACCAAGCTGAAGTCCGAGGATCGCTGCCATCTGAATGGCCTTGCCATGAAGGACGGCCGTGCCGCCTACGTCAGCGCCATCGCCGAGAGCGACGAGCCCAGGGGCTGGCGCGAGCTGCGCGGCACCGGCGGCCTCTTGATGTCGGTGCAGGACGACGAGATCATCTACCGCGGCCTCTGCATGCCGCACAGCCCGCGCTGGCACGACGGCCGGCTCTGGGTGATCAACTCCGGCATGGGCGAGTTGGGCTACCTGGAGCCGCCCGAATGGCAGTTCACGCCGGTGGCCCTGCTGCCGGGCTATGGCCGCGGTCTCGCCTTCATCGACGACTACGCGGTGGTCGGCGTCTCCATGCCGCGCGATATGAAGACTTTCGGCGGTCTGCCGCTGGACGAGGTTCTCGAAGATGCCGACATGATGCCGAAGTGCGGCCTCGTGGTGGTGAACCTCAAGACCGGCAAAGTCGATCATCACCTCTGGCTGGAAGGCCATATCGTCGAACTCTACGACGTGACCCTCTTGCGCGGCGTCACCATGCCCATGGCCCTGGACTTCACCGGCAAGGAGATCCGGCGCTGGATCAAGGTGGGCAACCCCGAGACGGACTGACGCCGCCCCTCTGACGGCTGTCGCGGGAGGCTTTCAAGCAGCGACGCCCGTCCCCATCTCCCGTGCCTGCAGAGGGAGAACGCCGATGCAGTCCGATTCTTCGGAGGATGCGCGCTCGACGGAAGGCATGGTCGACTACGACCGGAACTCCACCGCGCAGCAAGGCATCATCAGCCAACATGCCGGGCGTATTTGTGCGCTGGTCGATGCTCTGGGCCTGATCGAGCCGGAGTTCAGGATCGTCGACTATGGTTGCGGGCCGGGACACAGCGCGATCGAGGCCGTGCGGCCGGCGATCGAGCGCTATCGCGCCTGCTTCCCCTCGGCCCCCATCGCGGTCTGCCATGCCGATCAGCCCGGGAACGACTGGAACGCCCTCTTCGCCCTGGCCGCCGGTCCCGACGGATACTTGCAGGGCGCGACGGCCTTGCGTTGCGAGGCGGCGGTCGGATCCTTCTACGAGCGCTTGGCCGCCGAAGGCTCGGTGGCTCTCGCTACCTCCTTCACGGCCTGCCAATGGCTCAGCCACGCGGTGCGGCTTCATGCGCCCGAGACGCTTTGGTTCGCCGATCTTAAGGGCGCGGACTGGGAGACGATGGCTGTCGTCGCGCGCCAGGACTGGACACGTTTCCTCAGCTGCCGCGCCTTCGAGCTGCGGCCGGGCGGCTACCTGTTGGTCTCGGCCCTGGGCGCCGTTCCCGAGGCCGGAGAGACAAACGGGGTCGCCGCGACCGGCCGGGGCATCTACCGGGCCATCAACCTCGTCGTACAGGAGATGGCGGATGAGGGGCTGTTGGATCGCGCGGTACTGGACAGCTTTCTCTTCCCCCTCTGGTTCATGACCGCCGCGGAGGCTCGGGCGCCGCTCGAGAGCGACCCCGACCTCACCGAGGCCTTCGAGATAGAAGAGATCTTCGTCGCGCCGGCCCTGAACAATCCGCACGATGTCTTCGGCGATGCGGTCGGCGATCCGATTGCCTATGCGGATCTCTACACCGGCTACACCCGCGCTTTCGCCGACTCCACCTTGCGAAAGCAGCTTTTCGAACCCTCCGCCGAGAGCGAGGCGGAGGGCGAGCGATTGGCTGACGCGTTCTATCGCCGTTTCAATCGGCTCTATCGTGCCTCGCCCGGTACCTACGCCTGCGAGGTCTGGCCGCTGACCGTCGTTCTCAAGAGACGGTGACGCCGCGTCCGTAAGAGGCCCTATGCCAAGACGCCGGTCCGGGCGAAGCGCTCCAGTCGTGCGCGGTAGGGCGCGATGTCGATCTCTTGGGCCTCAAGCCAGGCCTCGCTGTAGTAGCTGTGCAGATAGCGCTCTCCGGGATCGCAGATCATGGTGACGATGCTGCCGGCCTCGCCGGCGTCCATCATCTCGGCCGCGAGGGTCAGCGCGCCATAGATATTGGTGCCGGTGGAGGCGCCGCACTTGCGGCCGAGCACGTCCTCCAGCCACCAGACTGTCGCCAGGGAGGCGGCGTCGGGAACCTTGAGCATGCGGTCGATCACGCCCGGCTGGAAGGAGGGCTCGACCCGCGGCCGGCCGATCCCCTCGATCCGCGAGCCGCGCGCGGCGGTGAGCGTGCGATCGCCGCTCTCATAGCTGTCGTAGAAGACGGAGAACTCGGGATCGGCCACGCAAAGCCGGCTCTTGGCGTAGAGCTCCGGGCGATAGCGCAGGTAGCGGCCGATGGTCGAGGAGGTGCCGCCGGTGCCGGCGCTCACGACGACCCAGGTAGGCACCGGATGGCGCTCCTTGGCGAGCTGCGAGAAGATGCTGTCGGCGATGTTGTTGTTGCCGCGCCAGTCGGTCGCCCGTTCGGCATAGGTGAATTGGTCCATGTAGTGGCCGCCCAGGGTCCGGGCGAGCGACTCGGATTCGTCATAGATGTCCGTGGGGTCCACCAGTCGGCATTCGCCGCCATAGAATTCGATCATCGCGATCTTCTCTTCCGCGGTGGATCTCGGCACCACGCAGATGAAGCGCAGACCCAGCAGCCGTGCGAAATAGGCCTCGGAGATGGCGGTGCTGCCCGAGGAGGCTTCGATGATCGGCGTGTCCGGCCGTATCAGTCCGTTGCAGAGACCGTAGAGAAAGAGAGAGCGCGCCAGGCGATGCTTCAAGCTGCCGGAGGGATGGGTCGACTCGTCCTTCAGGTAGAGGTCGATCTCCTTGAGGCAGGGCAGGTCCAGCTTGATCAGATGGGTGTCCGACGAGCGGTTGTAGTCGGCCATGATCTTGGCGATCGCTGCCGAGACCCACGCGCGCTCTTGCCCCTGGAGCCCGAGGTCGAGCGATCGCAGTTCTTCCAAGGCCATGGCTGCCGCTTCCTTTCCCGACGAAGGCCGCTACCCGGGTAGCGAATCCGGCGAGGGTAGCCGAGCGCGGCAAGGCTGGAAAGCGGCCGCCCGTCTCCGCGGCGGTCGAGGGCGTGACCCTAGGTGGGACGCGCCGACGGCAGGGTTGAGCGCCCTGCCGTCGTCGGTGAATTGAAAGAGCCTCTTCGGGGCCAGCTCGGCTACTGGCTGAGCGCGCCGGTCGCCGCCTTGGTCGCCGCGTCGCTCGCCGCGTCCTTGGCGGCCTCTCCGACTCCGGCTGCCGTGGCTTCCGTGGCAGTGTTGGCGGCACCGCTCGCGGTGGACGCGGCTTCGCTGGCGCTGGCCGCACCCTCGCTTGCCGTGGCCGCGGCCGAGCCGGCCGCGCTCGCGTCCGTCGTGCCCAACACGCTGTCGACGGCGGAACCCGCGGCTTCGGAGGCACCGTCTTGCGCCGTGCTCTTTATGGTCGAGGTCAGGGCACCGCCCTCGCTTCCCAGCGCCTGATCCACGCCCTCGCCCGCGGCATCGGAGGCGGCACCTTGGACCGTGCTCTTGATCCCCGAGGTGGCGGACTCGGTCGCCGCGTCGGTCAAGCTCTGCGCCAGCAGGGGGGTCGCGAAAAACGGCAGGCACAGGGCCGCCGCTGCCAATCGTTTGGAAATCATGGTCTCTTGCCTCGCTCTGTGTTGGCACGCCCCTTCTTCGGGGCTGACGCCGTCACGATAGAAGTAACGGGTCGCCTGCTCAAAGCGATTTATTTTTGAAACAAATTCCCGCAGCGCGAAGGTTCTGGGAAACTATCAAGAAACACGCTTTCATCGAGAAGATAAAACGATAACACTATAGGCGTTTGTCATTCGGATAATGAAAAAGCCCGGCACAGCAAGCTGTACCGGGCGTTCTCTTTGTCGCGCAGGACGCGAGGCCGGTCGTTGCGGCCGGCCTCCTTTCATGGAGTCCCTTAGGCGGCCGATGCCTTGGTCAGGGTCTCGATGGTGCTGTTGACGCGGGTCTGCAGCGGCTGGAAGGCCTCGTTGGCGACCTTCATGGACATCTCGGCGACCTTGGTGCTGTCGGCCATGGCCTTGTCCAGGTGCTGCTTGGCGAGATCGCTCTGCAGGTCCATCGCCTCCTTGATGGTCTTGACGCCCATCATGGCCTTGGCGGCGTTCATGTTGGCCTCGAAAGCGGACTGGGCCAGGGACATCAGCTCCTTGGAGACGTTCTCGAAGCCCTTCGCCAGGATGGTGCCGGACTGCATGACGGCCTCGGCATTGTCCTTCTGCAGGTCGCTCAGCTGGCCGTAGTTCTTGAACATCTGCTCGGAGAACTTCTCGGTGTTCTCCTTGGCATAGGCGACGTACTGCTCGTAGCCCTTCTGGGCGGCCTCGGTGCCGGCCTTGACGGCCTGCTCGAAGCTCTCCTTGCCGGCGGTGACGACGGCCTCGACCGGCTTCAGGGTCTCGGCGATGGTGTCTTCAACCTTCTTGGTGGCAGCCATAGTTCTCAGTTCCTTCCTCGGTTCCATAAGGGGCGCTGTCACGTAGCGCCGAGCACGGGTTCCGCAGGTCTGCCCGTCCGGGAGCCGCCGCCCCAGCGGTGCTCTCGGCGTCCCCAAGGCGCCTGCGGTGACTTCCTCCTCGCTTGCCGCTCCTGCTCTCTTGTGCAGTGCAGCATCGATCCGGTAGATAATCCCAGGCTTACCGACCGTCAAGCGAATTTTGTGCGGTGCAACATTATTTTTATGATGCAGTTCAGGGTCATCATATGACGGTCCCGTGACAGGGCCTGTTGCAGCAAGGCATCACTGCCATCATTCCGTCGGAATCGCGCCCGCTTCGCCTGGACAGCTCTGCGGCGCTGCTGATACATTTCGGCGTCTCTATAGAGAGTTACCCGTGTTTCTTCAGGTTTGAGGGGAGCGTCAGGTGATGGCTCGCTCAAGGCACCAGGTTCGGCAGGAAGCGCGAGGGGTGGGATCGGGCCGGCGCCTCGCGGCCTATCTTCTTCTCTTGTCGGGGGTTTTCTTGCTGAACCTGGTGCCGGCACAGGCCGGTCCGGATCGTTACGGTGCCATCGTGGTCGACGCCGCCACCGGTGAAGTCCTGCACGAAGAGCAGGCCGACCGGCGGCACTATCCGGCCTCGCTCACCAAGATGATGACCCTCTACCTGCTGTTCGACGCTGTCGAGCGCGGCCAGCTGACCCTGGCCTCCCGGCTCAAGGTCTCCAAGAAGGCGGCCGCCCAGCCGCCGTCGAAGGTTGGCGTCAAAGCGGGCTCCACGATCAGCGTGGAGCAGGCGATACATGCCCTGGCGATCAAGTCGGGCAACGATGTCGCCGTCGTCGTCGCCGAGGGCCTGGCCGGCAGTGAAGCCGCCTTCGGTCGAAAGATGACCGCGATGGCCCGACGGCTCGGCATGTGGCGGACCAACTTCTTCAACGCCTCGGGATTGCCCGACGACCGCCAGCTCTCCACCCCGCGCGACATGGCGAAGCTCTCACGCGCGCTGCTCTACGACTTTCCGCATCACTATCACTTTTTCTCCACCTCCGGCTTCAGCTTCGAAGGGCGGCGCTTCAACTCGCACAACCGCCTGCTCTACAGCTACGGCGGCGCCGACGGCATCAAGACCGGCTACACCCGCGCGGCCGGCTACAACATCTCCGTCTCCGCCGTGCGCAGCGGGCGGCGCCTGATCGTGGTCGTCTTCGGCGAGGACAGCTCCAAGAAGCGCAACAGGAAAGCCGCCGAGCTCTTGGACATGACCTTCCCTCGGGCCGATCCGGGTCTGCCGAACACGCTGATCGCGCAGGCACGCAGCGGCGGCAAGCTGCCCGCCTTGCAGCCGGTCTTGACGCATCAGCCGCAGCCCTTGCCGGAGCCGGTTCTGGCCCAGCGTCCGCTCGAGGTGGCCGCGATCGCAACGCCAACCGCAGCCACGCCCGCGACAGCCACGCCCGCGTCCGTCGCGCCCGCAGCCGCGAAGCCTGCGGCCACCGCGCCGGCGGCAGTGGCCGCCGTCGTCGCCGCGAGCCCGTCCAAGCCCGTGGCGGTCGCGTCGGCGACGCCGGCGAAGGCGGTGCTGCAGGGCGACGATCCCGGTCGCTGGTCGATCCAGGTGGGCGCCTTCTCGCTCTCCGAGGCGGCGCAGGCCGCGGCCTCGGAAGCCTTGGGGCAGAGCCGCGCGCTCGCCGCAGGTAAGATCCAGGTGGTCGAGGTCATGAAGGGCGAGGGCCGCCTCTACCGCGGCCGCATCGGCGGCCTGGCGGAAAGCGACGCGCGCGCGGCCTGCGACTTCCGGATTCTGCACGGCGCGCCCTGCATGGTGATCGCGCCCGGCGGCTGACTTCCGGCTGTGACGTAAGCGTAAATCAAGGCAGACTGCCTCGCAGGCAAGGTTCTTTGCGAGGGAGATCAGGCCATGTTCGAGACGACGCTTGCCGGCAGTTTGCCGAAACCCGCCTGGCTGGCCGAGCCGGAGCGCCTCTGGGCGCCCTGGAAGATGGAGGGCGAGGCGCTGGAGCAGGGCAAGCGCGACGCGGCCTTGGTCTGGCTGAAGCTGCAGGAAGCCGCCGACATCGACATCGTCTCCGACGGAGAGCAGTTCCGCACCCACTTCGTGCACGGCTTCCTCGAGCACATCGACGGCATCGATTGGCAGCGCAAGACCAAGATGGGGATTCGCGCCGACCGCTATGTCGTCGAGGTGCCGACGGTGACCGCCGCGCTCAGCCGGCCCCGGCCCGTGCACCTGGCCGAAGCCCGCTTCATGCGCGCCCACACCGATCGCAAGCTGAAGTTCACCTTGCCGGGGCCGATGACGATCTGCGACACTATCGCCGACGCGCACTACGGCCGGCGCGCGGACATGGCCATGGCCTTCGCCGGACTCTTGAACCAAGAGGCGCGCGAGCTGGAGGCGGCCGGCGTCGACGTCATCCAGTTCGACGAGCCCGCCTTCAACGTCTTCATGGACGACGTAAAGGACTGGGGGATCGCCGCCCTGGAGCGCGCGGCGGAGGGACTCGGCTGCAAGGTCGCGGTGCACATCTGCTACGGCTACGGCATCGAGGCCAACATCCGCTGGAAGGAGACCCTGGGCTCCGAGTGGCGCCAGTACGAGGAGATCTTCCCGGCGCTGAACGCCAGCAAGGTCGACCAGGTCTCGCTGGAGTGCGCGGCCTCCAAGGTGCCGCTCTCCCTGATCGGGCTGTTGTCGAAGAAGCAGGTGCTGGTCGGCTCCGTCGACGTCGCCACCGACAGGGTGGAGAGCGCCGAGGAGGTGGCGGAGACCTTGCGGGAAGCCTCGGGCCATGTGGACGCCGCCCAGATCCAGCCCTGCACGAACTGCGGCATGGCACCCCTGCCGCGCGACGTCGCCGCCGGCAAGCTCCGGGCGCTGGGCGCCGGCGCGGCCTTGGCGCGGAAGTCGATCTAAGGCAGATCGCACTCAGGTGGAATCACCTGAGTGCGTGAATCCGCTCTAGACGAAGAGGAAGTCCGTCGTGGTCAGCTGTCCGGCGGCGGTGATGCCTTGCAGTCTGACCGTGAAGTTCGCCGTGCCGTCGCCGTCCGAATCCACCTGAACCCGCTCGCTGGTGTCGTCGAAGCGTGCCTCCGTCGTGCCCACGCCGGTGAAGTCGGCGCTGCCGATGAAGAACCCGCCGAAGGCATTGGTGGCGATTGCGAGCGCGTCGCCCGACAGCGGGTCGGTGACGTGGGACTCGAAGTCGGTGATGTTGGCTTCCAGGCCGCTGGCGTCGTAGTCGAAGTAGAAGGTATCGGACCCCTTGCCGCCGGTCAGCTCGTCCGTCCCCGTGCCGCCGATAATGTAGTCGTCGCCGTCGTCGCCGAAGATCTGATCGGCACCGTCGCCGCCGAACAAGGCGTCCTCGTCGGCGCCCCCCGAAAGCCGGTCGTCGCCCGAAGCCCCGAAGGCGAGATCCGTCCCATTGCCGCCAAAGGACTTGTCATCGCCGTCGCCGCCGAAGGCGTAGTCACGCGCGCCGTTGCCGACGATCTTGTCGTCGCCATAGCCCCCGAACACGGCATCGGGGCCGCCGCCGCCGCGCAGGTCGTCGTCGCCCAGATCGCCAAAGATGTAGTCCTCATCGTCCTGGCCGCGGATGTCGTCGCTGCCGTCGCCGCCGAAGAGCAGGTCGAAGCCGCTGCCCCCTCTGATGAAGTCGCTGCCGTCATCGCCATAGACGTTGTCGTCGCCGGAAGCGCCGAACAAACGATCTCCGGAAGCGCCGCCGTTCAGAAAGTCGTTTCCGTTGGCGCCGTAGATGGTGTCGATGCCGCCCCCGCCGTAGGCATTGTCGTTGCCGTTGTCGGTATGCAGGGTATCGGCGGCGGCACCGCCGAAGAGCTTGTCGAAGCCGCCGCCGCCGAAGAGCTCGTCATCCGCGCCGCCGCCGTTCAGCACGTCGGCGCCGCGACCGCCATAGAGACGATCGAAGCCGCTTTGGCCGCGCAGCTCGTCCGTGCCGGAGGCTCCGAACAGCATGTCGTCGCCGAGGCCCCCGATCTCGCGGTCGGTGCCGGAGCTGCCGTAGAGCTTGTCGTTATCCGCCCCGCCGAACAGGAGATCGTCGCCACCGATGCCGTAGAGCGAGTCATTACCTGACAAGCCAAATATCTTGTCAGCTTGATTGGTTCCGGTGATTGAATCGTTGAAGGGGGTCCCGAAAAGAACTGCCATCTGCCCATGCCCTCCTCTGCGCCAGGTTGGGATAGTACAACCATGGATGGGCCATGTTAGCGATTCATATTGCATGAGACAACATCAACCGAGGGCCAAGATTCCTCATTTATTCATTGCCTCGGAGAGTTTTGTTACAGAAGTGCAGAATCAACTTGTGACGCCGAGAGTTGCGCGAGCCAATGGTGATCCGTGGCATGCGGCCAGGGCGACCTACCAGGCCTCAAACCAAGAGGATCGCAGGTCGAAACGACCTGCGATCCGAATCTCAGTCAACTTTCATCGTTTTGGCGTGCGGTTCGGACGATAGAGTCGTTCGATCCATCGTCTTCGCACTCTAGAAGAAGCGATCGGCGCCGCCCGAGGCCTCGATCGTGCTGCCGGTGACGAAGCCGTTGCGGCCAGAGCAGAAGAAGGCGGCGATCGCGGCGACTTCGTCCGGCGTGCCCATGCGGCCGACCGGCGTGTACTCGGCGCCGACCTTGGCGACCAGATCCTCGTCGTCGAGGCCGGCCAGATCGGGCCTGGTCTGGCGCACCTTGGGGATCATGTTGTGCTCCCAGTTCTTGGTGCGCACGGCGCCGATCCCGATCGCGTTCACCAGGATGCCGTCCCTTGCCACCTCCAGCGCCAGGCCGCGCGTCAGGTTGTTGATCGCCGCGCTCAGCGCATGCGAGACCATCAGCTTGGGGTTGGGATAGAGCCCGCCGATCGACGACATGTTGACGATGCGGCCCCAGCCGCGCGCCCGCATGAGCGGGATCGCCGCCCGATTAAGCCGGATCATGGCGTGGAGCTTCAGCTCCTCCATGCCCCGCCAGTCGTCGTCGCTGGTGTCGAGCAGACCGCCCGCATGGGCGCGCCCGGCATTGTTGACGACGATGTCGACCCCGCCGAAGCGCGTAGCCGCCTCTTGCACCAGCTTGTCGCCGGCCTCCGGATCGGTCATGTCCACGGCGACCACCGCAGCCTCCGTCCCGTAGCTTTGCCGGATCGAGTCCGCAACCTCAGCAAGGCTGCTCTCGCGGCGGGCGGCGAGCACCAGTTTCACGCCCGCGGCTGCCAGTTCCCGCGCCACGGCTTCGCCGACGCCGGCGCTCGCACCGGTGACGATGGCAACCTTGTCTCTGATCATCAGGTCCATTGCTCTCTCCCCTTTCGGCCGTCGCGGCGATGACGTCGGCGACGCGCCGCGATGGCTCTCTCATTCGGCCTATGCGGCCTCTTTGCCCTTGCGCACGGCCCTGGCCAGGCTCTCGCGGCCGCGTGCCGATACCCGCTCCGCCTCCTCGGTGGGCGGGTGGTTCCAGCGCTCGGGGATCTTGTCCCACTGACTGTAGACGGTGAAGGGATTGCTGGTTACGCCGTGCGGCGGCACGCCGGTGTAGCCGCGGTGCTTCAGCTGATAGAGGTAGTTGTTGGAGGCGCGCTTGTCGCGGGCCGCCTCGACCAGCCGGGGATGTACGTCGACTTTGGTCATGCCGGCGGTGTTGCCCATCTTGGTCAGGATGTTGCCGTCGAAATCGACTGCCATCGACCGCCCGAAGTAGGAGTAGGAGTGGTCCTGGCCGGTGTGGTTGACCGCGATGACGTAAGCCTGGTTCTCATAGGCCCGCACCTGATTGGTGATGTTCCAGATGTGATCCCAAGGATACATGTACTTCGCGGGCCGCAGAATGACGTTGGCGCCCTTCCAGGCGGCTTCGCGGGCGACTTCGGGATAGTCGAAGTCGAAGCAGAGCGCGATGGCCAGCTTGGAGCCCTTGGGTCCGTCGCAGACCTCCATGCTCTCGCCGGGGGTCCAGGGCTCCATGGGGCACCAGGGCATCATCTTGCGATAGGTGAGCGCGACCTCTCCCGCGTCGTTGATCAGCACCATGGAGTTGTAGGGGTTCTTGTCGGGATCCTCGGCCTTCTCCACCACGGAGACGCAGAGCCACACGCCCTTCTCGCGCGCCTTCTTGCCGAAGGCCTCCGTCTCCGGTCCGGGGATGGTGGAGGCGAGCTGCAGATGATGGGCGTAGGGATCGAAGGCGAAGCCATGCGTGCTGTACTCCGGGAAGACGATCAGGTCGACGCCGGGAAAGCCCCTACAGGCCCGATCGACGTAGTCGCAGATCGTGTCGATGTTGCGCCTGACGCCGGCCGAATCGGTCGCGGGATCGGGTGAGAACTGCACCATCACGACGCTCATCGCATCGGGCAGCGGATTGATTGCGGGCATTGTCCCCTCCTTGTGATTATGTCGCTTTGACAAGGTTTACTGTTCGCGTACAGTACGATTTGTGAACAAGGGGCAACTATGCAAGGCTGGTCAAAGAAACACCCATCATGTGGAGGAACGGTGTAATGGCGGACGCAAATGCGCAATCATCCACTCAAGCGATCTCTGTGTTCGCTTCCTTTCGGCCGAAGTCCGGAGAACGTAGTAGCGTCGAGAAGATCTTGCGGGGGATGGTCGCGCCTACACGCGCAGAGCCCGGCAACCTGGTCTACGATCTGTACGAGACCAGCCAGACGTCAGAAGAAGAGGCTGAGTTCCACTTGTTTGAACAGTATCGGGACGCGGCGGCACTGGAGGCGCACCGCGCCAGCGACCACTATAAAGCCTACCGTGCCGCGATCGGTGACTACTTGGCGGAACCGATAGGCGTACGGGTGCTGAGGGTCATCGACGCCAAGGCCTGACTCCCTGCCCTCCTTGCGAGAGGTGCAAGCCAGATACGCGCAAGCCCGCGCTCTCTCGCTGGCCCCCTGCCTCTTACGTCCCTGGGTCGCGATAGCGTTCGTGGGGGATGACCGCGATCGGCACCAGCTCTACCAGCAACTCCGGGATCACCAGGCCCGGTGTTTGGATGAGGATGCTCACCGGCGCGGTCTCGCTGGTGAACTTCTCTGACCGGACCTTCTGGATCGCCGGCAGGTCGCGGCGGTCCAGGAAGTAGACGGTCAGCGAGACGATGTCGTCCAGCCGGCCGCCGACGGCCGCCAAGATCCGCTCGACATGATCGAAGGAGAGGCGGATCTGCGCCTCGCAGTCGCCGGCGCCGACCAGCTCCCCCCGCTCGTCCCAGGACACCTGCCCGGTGATGTGGAGAACCTTGCCCTCCGGCTGAACCACGCCGTGATTGAAGGCCCGGCCCTTCTGCGGCCAGAGCCCGGGCGGATTGAAACGTGTCGTCATGGCTGTCCTCCCCGAAGACCGATCCCGCCAGTCTGCATCGACCCAGGCTTACGGCGGCCTGCAAATCCAGAAGGGAACCCTTCGCCACAAAGCGTGGCTTGCGCGCCCGCCTATCGGCGCGCCACTCAGTCGCGACACTTGCCGGCCAGTTGAACCGGCGGGCAGGGGACCGTGCCGTAGGAGCAGAAGACGCAGCAGTCACCGGGCCTGGGCCTCAGAACCGTGCCGCAACCCTTGCAGTCATAGAACCAGAGGCAGGCGTCGGTCGGCATCTCCTCTCCTTCGCGATGGCCACAGCGCGGACAGGCGATGTGCGACTCCAGCACCGGCTGGCGGCCTGCCGTCGTTGCGCTCCCTGGTCGTCCCATGCATCCTCCCGCGGTTTCGAGGGGGCGAGAGAGATCCTAGCATGTCCGAGAACGGCGGGTCAGCGCAGCAAGGTCGTGCCGGTCCCTGGGTGCTCGCCGGCTGTACCGTGCTGTCCCTCGTCATGGGCTCCGTCCATGCCTTCTCGGTCTTCCTGGAGCCCCTGGAGAGCCGTTTCGAGGTCGGCAGGGATCTCGCCAGCCTGACCTACTCGCTGGCCTTGGTGGCCTTGACGCTCGGCGTGCTGGTCGGCCATCGGGTCTATGGCCGCCTTTCCCCACCTGGTCTTGTCGCCCTCTTGTCCTTGGCCGCGGCCGGCGGTCTGCTGCTGTCGGCCTATGCGCAGACGATCGTCGCGGTCTGGCTGGGCTATAGCGCGATCTTCGGTTTCGCCAACGGGCTGGGCTACGGCTTTGCCTTGCAGTTCGTGGCCCAGGCCAACCCGAGGCGGAGCGGCCTGGCGATGGGCCTGGTGACGGCGGTCTACGCCCTGGGCGCCGCTCTGGCGCCCCTGCTTCTCTGGGATGCGGTCATCGGCGGTGGCCTGACCGCGGGCCTGGTCACCATGGCCGCCATCGTCGCCTGTGCCGCGCCGCTCGCTGTCCTGCTGCTCTGGCGCGCGGGAGAGCCCTTCCAGCGGGAGGAAGCGAAAGGCGAGCCGCCTGCGCGCGCGGACGGCGGGGTCTTGCTGCTGCTCTGGCTGGGCTACGGTGCCGGTGTGGCGGCCGGCCTGGCGGCCATCGGACATGCCACCGGGATCGCGCGGGCCGGGGGCGCCGCCGATGCCGCCTTGCGGGCCGCCCCGATCGCCATCGCCGCGGCCAACATGACGGGCGGTCTCCTGGGAGGATGGCTCTGCGATCGCCTGGCGCCAAGGCGCCTCTTGATTGTCCTGCCCTTGCTCTCCGCCGTGGCGCTGGGCGCGCTGGCGGCGGGCGCTAGGGGCGAGGCGCTGGTGGTCGGGCTTGCCGCCGTGGGCTTCGCCTATGGTGCCATCATAGCGGTCTATCCGGCGGCGATCGCGCGGCGCTTCGGCGTGCTGGCGGGGGTCAGGATCTACGGCCGCGTCTTCACGGCCTGGGGCACCGCCGGCCTCTTGGCGCCCTGGGCGGCCGGTCTCCTATTCGATCTTTCCGGCAGCTATCGTGCCGCCCTTATCGCAGCCGCGGTGCTCGCGCTGCTCTCCTGCGCGGCGGCCGTCAGGTTGCCGGAGGCCGAGAGAGCTTAGCCGCCCTTGGATGTCCGGCGGTTCATTTCGGCTGGATTAAGCAGCCGCGCTCGGCGATGATCGGCGCAAGAAGATAGACAAGAGGGAGGAGAACCATAGAGACGAGCGTCTTCGCGAGTCGCGTCCCCATGGCAGCCTTGGGTTCCTTCTTAAGCGCGCCATGCCTCCCCGCCAGTTCCCTTCCCTTGTTGAACCAGGACACACTGTGACAGCAGCCAGCGACTCACCGCGCAAGGAGGGCATCAGGACCAAGGTCCTCGCCGCCGGCCTGGGCAATGTGCTGGAGTGGTACGACTTCGGCTGCTACGGCTTCTTCGCGGCCATCATCGGTCAGCAGTTCTTTCCCTCCGATGATCCCATGACGTCGCTGATCGCGGCCTTCGGCGCCTTTGCCGCCGGCTACATCGCGCGTCCGATCGGCGCCGTGATCCTGGGCCACATCGGCGATAAGATCGGCCGCAAGACGGCGCTTACCATCGTGATCAGCGTCATGGGGGCGGCCACGGTGGCCATCGGTCTGCTGCCCGGCTACGCGGTGATCGGGGCGGCGGCGCCGATCTTGCTGATCCTGCTCCGGGTGCTGCAGGGCTTTGCCGTCGCCGGCGAGTACTCCACCTCGACGGTCTTCCTGATCGAGCACGCGCCGCCGGACAGGCGCGGCTACATCTCCAGCTGGTCGACCGTCGGCCAGTTCGTCGGCCTGCTCTTGGGCAGCGGCGTCGGCGCCCTGGTCAGCAGCCTCCTGACAGAGGCGCAGGTCCACGAATGGGGCTGGCGCATCCCCTTCCTGGCGAGCGTGTTCATCACCGCCTTGGGTTTCTACTTCCGCAGCAGCATGACGGAAGCCCCGGCGGTCGAGGAAGCGGAGGTCGAGGAAGGCTACCCCGTGGTCCACGCGGTCAAGACCGAGTGGCGCACCCTGCTGATCTACATGTGCATGATCGTCATGACCAGCGTCGGCTGGGCCGTCGCCTTCGTCTACGCGGTGAACGACCTGACGGAGCGCCTGCATGTCTCGACGGCCAAGGCGCTCGACGTCAACACCATCGCGATGTTCGGGATTCTGCTGATCACGCCCTTCGCCGGCATGCTGTCCGACAAGATCGGGCGCAAGCCCCTGGCGATCTTCGCGGCCGCCGGCACGGCGCTCCTGGGTCTGCCGCTCTGGTGGTTGATCCACCACGAGAACGCGGCCTACATCGCCGTCGGCCAGCTCTCCTTCGCCTTGCTCTTCGCGATCGGCTGGGCGGTCTATGCGGTGATTATCGTGGAGCTTCTGGCGCCCCGGGTGCGCTGCACCGTGATCTCCATCGGCAACGGTGTCGCCTACGGTCTATTCGGCGGCCTGACGCCCATGGCGGTGACCTATCTGGTCGAGCGCACCAGCGACGACTATGCACCGATCTACCTCCTGATCGCGATGGCGGTGGTCTCGCTGATCGCAACCATGTTCCTGCCGGAGACCTTCAAGCGCCACATGCCGGGCTCGGCGCACAAGGCCGAGCATGGATAGCAACGCTGGAGGCCATCTCCGCGGAGCTTCGGGAAACCGTGCGACGCGAGCGCGGCGGTTTCCCTAATCGGCCTGATCGGACGCCGTGCTAGGCTGTCTTCACGCCCAAGGTGGTGTGCAGGCTGCCGACCACCTCGTCCGGCAGCTTCAAGCGGCTGGCCAAGGTCCTGAGGTAGGCGCTCTCGGCCGGCGAGGGCGTGCCCACGGCCACGACCGAGGCGGCATATACCTCGGTGGCGATCTCCGGCGTCGTGGCGCCGGCCACCACGGGCTCCATGTCGAAGGGCTTGCCCATCTCGGCGAAGAGGAGGCTCTGCTCCTGCGGCGAAAGCGCGAGGTTCTCGCCGTGCGCCAGCATGGCCTGCTGCTCTTCCTCGTCGATGTGGCCGTCCGCCTTGGCCGCCGTCACCATGGCGGTGATCAAGAGCTTGGCCAGGGCCTCGCGCTCGCCCTCGTCGGAGGGCACGTAGCCGCTGCCTTCCGGCGCCGGCGGCAGCTGGGCCGGCATCTCGGCCTGGCTCGCGCCGTCGCCGGCCTTGGCTTCCTTGTTCTTCTGCCATGCGTGATAGGCCAGCGCGCCCAGGGCCGCGATGCCGCCGTACTTCAGGGCGCCGCCGGCGATGTCGCGTCCCGTTCCCGTCAGCAGCAGGCCCGCCGCCGCGCCGCCGGCCAACATCTTCTTGCCCGGAGTGTCTAGAATCTTGTTGCCCTTGTTCAGCACATCGCCGCCGGCATTCATCAGCTGACCCAGCAATCCGTTCAGACCACGCATCGGCACGTCTTCTCCTCGTTGGCTCGTACTCGAAGTCGCAGCAGATATGGGGACGGTGCGCGGCTTTGCCAGCGCTTCAGCTGTCGTCGCTCGGGAGCCAGCGGCGTTCGGCTGCGCTGTCGCTCGCGCGGGCTTCCACCCAGCGTGCCTCGCCGTCCTGCTCTTCCACCTTCCAGAAGGGCGCCTTGGTCTTCAGCCAGTCCATCAGGAAGGAGCAGGCCTCGAAGGCGGCATGGCGGTGCGCGCTGGCGCAGGCGGTCATGACGATGCGGTCGCCCGGCACCAGCCGACCGTAGCGGTGGACGATCAGGCTGGCGCTCAAGGGCCAGCGGGATAGCGCCTCCTGCTCGATCTCGCGCAGCTTCTTCTCGGTCATGCCGGGATAGTGCTCCAGGGTCATGGCCTCGACGTCGGCCGGCGCGCCGTCGTTGCCGACCGTGGCGCGGACCAGGCCGATGAAGACGGCGAGCCCGCCGATCTCGTGCCGGCCCTCGGTCAAGGCCGCCAGCTCGGCGCCGACGTCGAAGTCCTCTTCCTGTACGCGGATCACGGCGTCAGCCGCCCGTCACCGGCGGGAAGAAAGCGACCTCGTCGCCCGCGTCGATGGTCGCGTCGGGCTTGGCGAAGTCCTGATTGACGGCGGCGCGCAGCCGCTCCGGCTCGGCGAAGGCCTCGGCATAGCCCGGCCCGCGGCCGGCGAGCCAGGTCATTAGCTGGCCCACGGTGGCGACCTCGGCGGGCGGGGTCACCTCCTCCTCGGCCAGGCCGATCCGGGTCTTCACCCAGGCGAAGTAGAGCAGTTTCATGCCAGGACCTCGCTGAAGGGCAGGAAGGGCAAGGTGCTGCCTGCCGCGATGTCGGTCAAGGCCTCGTCGAGGATCAGGAAGCCCTCGCTCTCGGCCACGGAAGAGAGAATGCCGGCGCCTTCGCGCGGGAAGCGGTGGGCGGTGGGCAGGCCGTCGGCCGGACGCTCTAGGCTGACGCGCAGCCATTCCTGCCGTTCGCGCTTCTTGCGGTGCTTGAAGGCGGTCACCACCGGGAAGGTGGCCGGCGGGCGGACCTCGGCGCCGCTCATCTTCTGGATCAAGGGGCGCACCAGGGCGGCGAAGGTGACGACGCAGGCAACGGGATTGCCGGGCAGCCCGACGAAGGCGGTCCCGCCCAGCTGGCCCAGGGCCACCGGGCGACCGGGCTTGATCGCCAGGCGCCAGAAGTGCAGCGAACCGCCGGCTTCCTGCAGCGCCGCCTTGACATGATCCTCCTCGCCCTCTGAGACGCCGCCGGTGGAGATAACCAGGTCGTGCCGCTTGGCGGCATCGCTGAGGGTCCGGCGGATGAGATCGGCGCGGTCGGCGAGGATGCCGAGGTCGGTGACCTGGCAGCCCTCGACGCGCAACAAGCCGGCGACGGAGTTGCGGTTGGCGTCGTAGACCTGCCCGGCTCCGCGCGCGTCGCCCGGCTCGGCCAACTCGTCGCCGGTGGAGAGCAGCGCGACGCGGAGCGGTCGCGAGACCTGGAGTTCGGCGCAGCCGACGCTGGCCGCCAGGCCCAGGTCCCAGGGGCGCAGGCGCCGGCCCGCCGGCAGCACCTCGCTGTCCTTCTCTATGTCTTCTCCGGCAAGCCGGCGATTGGCGCCGCGCTTGATGCCGGGGCGGATCACCACCTCCTCGCCGTCCAGCCGGCAGTCCTCCTGCATCATGATGGTGTCGGCGCCGGCCGGCATGGGGGCGCCGGTGAAAATGCGGATCGCCTCGCCCGGCCTGGCCCGACGCTCCAGCGGATGGCCGGCGGCGGCCCGTCCGGTGACCGGCAGGCGGGTGTCGGCGTCGGGATCGAGGTCCTCGAAGCGGACCGCGTAGCCGTCAACGGCGGCGTTGTCGTGCGCCGGCACGGGGATTTCGGCCACCACCGCCTTGCGAAGAACCCGGCCGAGGCAGGCGCCCAACGGCCTGCGTTCCACCTCGGCCACCGCGCTCACTCTCTGGCTCAGCATGGCCAGCGCCTCCGCCAAGGGCAACAGCGGGCCGCCGAAGGCGAAGCAGTCGTCGCTCAGCTGGGCCACGCGCTGCTCTCCTTCTCCCGAAGGCCGCACTGCGCGACCAGAAAGTCGACGATGGCATCGATCCGATTAAGCGGCAGCAGCGGCAAGGGGCAGTCCGGCAGGGCCTGGTCGCTGGCGACCGCGATCACCTTGGGGTCTTGCGGCCAGATCGGCGGCTTGCCGATGCTCGGGCGATGCACCTCGATCTTGTCGTGGTCGTCGCGCTTGAAGCCTTCTATCAGGACCAGGTCGACCGGCGCCAGCTGCTCCAGAAGCCCGGCGCTGCTGGGCTCCGGTGCCTCGCGGTTCTCCGTCATCAACGCCCAGCGCTTGGCTGAGGAGACCAGCACCTGGTGCGCGCCGGCCTCGCGGTGGCGGTAGGAGTCCTTGCCCGGACGATCGACGTCGAAGGCGTGGTGGGCGTGCTTCAAGGTCGAGACCGAGAGGCCGCGCGCCACCAAGAGCGGGATCAGCCGGGTCACCAGCGTGGTCTTGCCGCTGCCCGACCAGCCGGCGAAGCCGATGACGCGCTGCGTCTGGCGTCCGGCGCCGCTGGAGTCTCGTTCGTCCTGCATCTCGCCGAAAATAGGGTCTGTTTCGCGGCGATCCAAGGCGCTCGTCATGCCGGCCGGCGCATGTGCTCTAGGCCGCCCTTGAGATAGTCCCAGCCGGTGACGAGCGTCAGGCCGGCCGCCAGCCACAGAAGCGCGCTGGCGAACCATCCGAAGCCGCTGCCGAAGACCGGCACCAGGATCAAGGCGGCGACCGCCAGCAGCTGCACCGTGGTCTTCCACTTGGCGAGCTTGGTGACATGCACGGTGACGCCGTGTTCGCTCATGTACTCGCGCAGGCCGGAGATCAGGATCTCGCGCGCCATGATGGCGATGACGGCCACCACCTCCCAGCCGCCGACGTCGCCGATCGCGACCAGCACCACCAAGACGGCGGCGACCAGGAGCTTGTCGGCGATGGGATCGAGAAAGCGGCCCAAGGGAGAGACCTGCTGGCGCGCCCGCGCGAGATAGCCGTCGGCCCAGTCGGTCAGGCTGGCCAGCACCATCACCGCGAAGGCGCACCAGCGCGCCCAGTCGGCCGCCGGCAGCAGCAGCAGCGCGATCGGCAGCACCAGAAAGACCCTGGCCAGCGTGAGGAGATTGGGCAGGGTCAAAAGCGGGATCGGGGCCGGCGAGGAAGAGTCCATGCGCCGAGCTTAGCACCGGCCTGCTCGCCGCCGCATCCCCCGCCGTCGCAATCTCCCGATCAGGTCGCCCCCTATCAGCTCGAATGAAAATGGTCGTGGATCTTCTGGGCGACCGTGCGGGAGATGCCGGGTACGGCCTCCAGGTCGGCGAGGCCGGCGCGCGAGACGGCCTGGGCCGAGCCGAAGTGCAGCAGCAGGGCCTTTTTGCGTTTGGCGCCGATGCCGGGGACGGCGTCCAGGACCGAGGTGAGGCGGCTCTTGGTTCGGCCGTGCCGGTGGGTGCCGATAGCGAAGCGGTGGGCCTCGTCGCGCAGGCGCTGGATGAAGTAGAGGACCGGATCGCGCGGCTCCAGCAGCAGCGACTGGCGCTCCGGCCGGAAGAGGCGCTCGCGTCCGGCGTCCCGCTCCGGGCCCTTGGCGACGCCCAGCAGGGCCAGGTCGTCGATGCCGAGCTCCGCCAGCACGCGTTCGGCCACCTGCAGCTGGCCGCGGCCGCCGTCGATCATCACCAGGTCCGGCCAGCTCTTGCCTTCGCGGTCGGGGTCTTCCTTGAGCGCCCGGCTGAAGCGGCGGGTCAGCACCTCCTCCATCATCGCGTAGTCGTCGCCGTCGCCCGTGCCGCGGATGCCGAACTGGCGATAGGCCGACTTCATGAAGCCTTCCGGGCCGGCGACGATCATGGCGCCATAGGCGTTGCTGCCCTGGATGTGGCTGTTGTCGTAGACCTCGATGCGCTGCGGCGGCCCCTCCAGGTCCAGGCGCTCGGCCAGTTCGCGCAGCAGGCGGGCTTGCGAGGAGGATTCGGCCAGGCGGCGGCCCAGCGCCTCGCGGGCGTTCGTCTGGGCCTGCTCCATCAGGCTCCGCTTGGCGCCGCGCCGCGGCAGGGCCAGGGTGACCTTGCGCTCGGCGCGTTGGGTGAGCGCCTCGGCGATCAGGCTCTGCTGCGGGACGGCGTGGCTGACCAGGATCAAGGGCGGCGGCGGCTTGCCGTCGTAGAACTGCGCCAGGAAGGCGGCCAGCACGGCCTCGACGTCCAGACTCTTGTCGTGCGCCGGGAAGTAAGCGCGGTTGCCGTAGTTGCGCCCGGCGCGGAAGAAGAAGACCTGAATGCAGGTGACCCCGCCCTCGGCCGTGGCCGCGATCACGTCGGCGTCGTCGATGCCCTCCAGGTTGACGTCCTGGTGCGATTGGATGTGGGCCAAGGCGCGCAGGCGGTCGCGGTAGCGCGCGGCCTGCTCGAAGTCCAGTGCTTCGGCGGCGGCCTCCATGGCGGCCGCCAGCTCTTCCTTGACGCCTTGCGCCCGGCCGGTGAGGAAGGCCTTGGCCTCCGCCACCAGCGCCTGATAGTCGGCCGGGCCGATGCGGTTGACGCAGGGCGCCGAGCAGCGCTTGATCTGATAGAGCAGGCAGGGCCGGGTGCGCGAGGAGAAGACCGCGTCCGAGCAGGAGCGCAGCAGGAAGGCCTTCTCCAAGGCGGTGATGGTGCGATTGACCGCGCCGGCCGAGGCGAAGGGGCCGAAGTAGTCGCCGGCCAGCTTGTGGGCGCCGCGATGCTTGGTCAGCCGCGGCACGGCCTCGTCCTTGGTGAGCAGGATGTAGGGGAAGGACTTGTCGTCGCGCAGCAGCACGTTGTAGCGCGGGCGGTGACGCTTGATGAGATTGCTCTCCAGCAGCAGCGCCTCGACTTCGCTCGCGGTGGAGATGACCTCGAGCTTGCGTGTCTCCGCCACCATGCGCTGCAGGCGGATCGGCAGGCGCTGCGGCTGGGTGTAGGTGGTGACCCGCCGCTTCAGGTGCCGCGCCTTGCCGACATAGAGAATGTCACCGCGACGGTTGACCATGCGGTAGACGCCGGGGCTTGCCGGCAAGGTCCTGAGCGCGTCGCGCAGGACATCGATGCCGCGCGCTCCGCCAGTCTCCTCCGCAGGTTCCTCGGGCGGCATCTCGCCTTCGTGACCGGTCAGGGGGACGGCCCGCTTGCCGCCTTGCGTCGGGTCCTTCTCGCGCCTTTTGCCCTTCATGGCGTTGCGTCGGAATTGCTCATGACAAAGGTCAAGATAGGACGTCGTCGCGCGTTCTGTGCAGCAAAAAGAGGGCGCGAGATCCGCGGTCGCATTCTCCCCGTGCCGAGGGGCAATTCGGCGGTGCAGAACTGTCCACCAATGCTGTGGATAAGTCTGTGACTAAGCTGGGCATCAAAGGAGGGGGGCCGCTGTTACACTGGGGTTTCTACACTTTGCCTAATTTTTGGGCACTTCCTGTAAGCCATTGATTCTATTGGCTGGTTCATTGCGAACAGATAAAGGTTCAATGACAACTAGACCGATTCGCGGAACGACCGGGGGCGGCGGGTTAGCTCTTGTGGGCTGTGCACAACTTCGAAGAACCGCAGGGTCGCGGAAATCCGAGCCGGCCCAACGGCTTATCTGTCAGACCTCAGTTCATATCGGTCTTGTAACGCTCTGGCGGACGCCGACCTGGACTCCGTCGGCATAGATGTCTGGCTTCAAGAGCGTGATGGTCGCCGACTTGACACGGTCGTCGCGAAGACAGATTTCGGCAATCCAATCGATCCAGGTTTCGAGCAATTGCGTCTCCCTGTCGGCCAGCTTTCGGACCGCGGCGACGACCTTGCCATAGTCGACGACGGAGGCGACGTCGTTCTCTCTGGCCGATTGCGGGCGCGTCTCGATGTCGACGGAGACGAGCAGGCGCTGGGGGCGCGATCGCTCGGCGTCGCTTACGCCGATTCTGACCTCGAGACAGAGGTCGCGGATCAAGAGATGGCTCGCGGCAACCCGCCAGGTGGGTGCGTCAGGCAAGGTGCTGGCCTCCGTCCAATGCGACCATCTGCCCGGTCACCGATGGCGCTTCTACGAAGAAGGCGACGGCGGCCGCAACCTCTTCCAAGGAGCCGCCGCGCTGCAGCGGCTGACGCTGGACGCGGCGGCGAAAGAGCTCCGGATCGCCGTCGACGTCGGGCAGCATGAAACCCGGGCCGATCCCGTTGACCCTGATTCTCGGCGCCAGCGCCAGGGCCAGGGCGCGGGTCAAGGCCCAAAGGCCGGACTTGGAGACGCCGTAGCTGACGAAGGTCGGGCCGGGATTGATCACGCGCTGATCCAGCATGTTGACGATCAGGCCGCGCCGCTCCTCGGGCAGGTGCTTGGCCATGCTTTGCGACAGTAGGAAGGGCGCGCGCAGGTTGGCGCCCATGTGGGCTTGCCAGCCCTCCCGGGTGACGCTGTCCCAGGTGTCGCGCGCGAAGTGGGCGGCATTGTTGATCAGAAGGCCGACCCCGCCTTGGCGCGCCATGATCCGCGGGATCAGCTCCACCGCCTGGTCTTCATCGGCAAGGTCCGTCCCATAGGTCTCGGCCTGACCGCCGGCGGAGACGATCTCCCGTGCCAGCGCCTCGGCGGCCTTGGAGGAGCGTCGGTAGTGCAAAGCCAGGGGCCAGCCGGCGCTGGCCAGGGACAGCGCCAGGTGACGCCCGACGCGCCGGCTGGCGCCGGTGATCAAGGCAATCGGCGCGTAGGGCGGCAGGGTCTCGTCTTCGGTCATGGCTCCATCATCGTGGCCGCTGGCTCCTCGAGGCAGCGCCACACTAAGCCGGCAGTCCTCGGCCTCTCAAGTCCCCTCTAGGATCTTTCAACGGTATTCCCAGAATTATCGTTGAAAGAAAGATCCGGCCGTGCCATAGTGCCGACCATCATGCTGGACCTGGTCGCCACACAACTGGAAGCATTGGGCAATCCGACACGTCTCGCCCTCTATCGCAGCCTGGTCAGGGCGGGCGACGAAGGGCGTTCCGTCGGTGCCCTGCAGCGCGAGGCCGCCTTGCCGCGCTCCACGCTGTCTCACCATCTCCACCGCCTGATCTCGGCCGGGCTGGTGAGCCAAGAGCGGCAGGCGACGACCTTGATCTGCCGCGCCAACTACGTGGCGATGCAGCGGATGCTGGACTTCCTGCAAGAGCAATGCTGCGCCGACGTGGCGCCGCCGAAGGCCGAAGCAAGCTAGGGCAAGAGTGACAGGTGCAAGAACAAACCCACGACTCTGGAGCCATATAACGATGAAACTGGGAATACCGAACTATATGCCACGCGGACTGTTCCCTCCTCAGTCGGAGGGGGATGGGGCAGCCAGACATCTCGTCAACTTGGGCCGGATCGACAGGGTCTGGCTCGCCAGCTTCCTTCTGCTGGCCGGACTGGCCCTCTTCGACTGGCCGCAGGCGCCGGTCAGCCTCTCTTTCCTTTGGGACAGCCTGGTGTGGATCGCGCCCTTCCTCGCCGCCGCGGTGCTGGTCGCCGCCTACGCCAGGGCCAGCGGCGCCGATGCCTTGGCCGCGCGCGCCTTTCGCGGGCGGCTCGAGGTGATGATCGTCACCGCTGCGCTCTTCGGTGCGCTCTCGCCCTTCTGCTCCTGCGGGGTGATCCCCCTGATCGCCGCATTGATGGCGGCCGGCGCGCCCTTGCCGGCGGTGATGGCCTTCTGGCTGGCCTCGCCCATCATGGACCCCGAGGTCTTCGTGCTGACCGCGGCCGGCATCGACACCGGCTTCGCCGTTGCCAAGACCGTTGCGGCCATCGGCCTGGGGCTCTTCGGCGGCTTCGCCACCTGGGCGCTGCAGCGCCGTGGCGGTAGCTTCGCCAATCCCTTGAAGCATGCGCCTAGCGGCTGTGCCGCCGGCGCGCTGGCCGACAAGCCGCCGGTCTGGGCCTTCTGGCGCGAGGACGCGCGACGCGGCCAGTTCACCCGCGAGGCCGCGCAGAACGGGCACTTCCTGGTCAAGTGGCTGGTCCTGGCCTTCCTGCTGGAAAGCCTGATGCTGGCCTATGTCCCGGCCCAGCAGCTGATCGCGCTGGTCGGTCAGGAGCAGAGCTTCGCCATCCCCTTGGCCGCCCTGGTCGGCGTGCCTGCCTACCTCAACAGCTACGCGGCCATTCCGACCACCAGTGCCTTGATGGACCTAGGCATGAGCTCGGGCGCGGCCCTGGCCTTCATGGTAGCCGGTGCCGTCACCTCCATCCCTGCCGCCGTGGCGGTGCATGCGCTGGTGCGTCGTCCGATCTTCCTCACCTATCTGGTCTTCTCGCTTCTGGGCGCGATGCTCTGCGGCTGGATCTACCAGATGGTGCTGACCTTCGCGTAGCGGGCTTAGAGCAGGATGATGTCAAATCCAATCGATTTGTCGTCTGAATCCTGCTCTACAATATTGAAAGATAGAGCAGAGTCTCGCGATCAGGTGTTTCCACCTGATCGCGATCTGCTCTAGAAGCTCTCCACCCAGGGCCGCAGCTCCAGCTCCCAGGACCAGGCGCTGCGGTGCTGGCGGTGGACATCCAGATAGCTCCTGGCGATGGCGTCGGGCTCCAGCCAGCGATCCGGATTGGCGGCATCGGAAACGGTGCCGCGCTCCGGATTGGCGATTCCGCCGTCGATCACGAAATGGGCGACGTGAATGTTCTTGGGTGACAGTTCGCGTGCCAGGGACTGCGCCAAACCGCGTTGGGCGAACTTTCCCATGGCGAAGGAGGCCGACTGCGGATAGCCCTTCACCGCCGCCGACGCGCCGGTGAAGAAGAGGCTGCCGGAGGCACCGTCGGGTCGGGCCAGCATGCGCGGCACGGCCTCGCGCGCGACCAGGAAGGCGGCCCAGGCGGAGACCTCGATGGCGTTGCGCACCTGGTCGCGATCCAACTCCACGAAGGGGCCGCGTGCACGGGCGCTGGCGTTGTAGACCACCCAGTCGGGGGTGCCGCCGAGGTCGGCGTCCAGTTGGTCGAAGAGGGCACGGACCTGCGCCTCGTCGGTGGCATCGCAGCTGTAGGTCTTGGCGCCGGTGTCCGCGGCGAGCCCCCCCAGCTTCTGCACATTGCGGGCGGCCAGGGCCACGGCCATGCCTTCCTTTGCGGCCAGGCGGGCCAAGGACCCGGAAAGGCCCGATCCGGCCCCGATGATCACCAGTTTCTCGCTCATGCGTCACCTCACCTGCCTGTCGTTCGTCCTGTCGGCAAAGGTGGGTTGTCGACGCTTGCCGATCCATCACAAGTGCTGATCTTGCTGTGGCGCCGGTCCGGCCGAGCCGCGGACCACGAGCGCGGTTGGCAGGTCGACAAGATGCACGTTCGACGTCGCGGTCTCCTGCCGCATCGGATGGCTGGCGGCTTGTCGGCCCATGTCTTCGAGCGGGGCGTGGATGGTGGCGCGCCCGGGCGATAGCGCGCGGGCCGGGTCGAGGCCGTCGAAGCAGGCGGCGCGCCGAAGACCCTGGCGCCTCGAGGGTCGCTTACCAGAGCGAAGAGACCCGGGCTTGGGGCGGATTTGGGCACCATGATTCGTTTTCTCTCTTAAGCTGCAACGTACACATCTTGAAGATTGATATGTATCTCTATGCTATTGCCATTTCACTAAAGAGTTTCTGACTCCTCTCTATTCTCGCTCATTGTGCGATTTTCTTTGCGTTTTTCGACGCTTCACTACTCATCTGCGAATCAGATTTATCCGATTCTGGTCAGGCGAGAATTTTCTTCTTGAAGATATATATTTCTCTGATATCATTCAGGTTGCACAGGCCGTTCCAATCCAACTGAAGGAGCAACGGGAGTGCGCTATGTTGAGCGGCAGAAATCCGAGAGCCGTCACGGATAGTCTCAGAGTCGAGGCCGACTGCGGCCTACGGCGAGACCACTTTGAGACCATATATCGGCTACTTCGAGAGTGGGTCACTCCACTCCCGATTCCGCCCGGAAGTCGTCTAGACGTCGACGAACTGGCCGCTGGGATTGACGTCGGCCCAGCGCCCGTCGGACCCCCACCGCAACGCCTCGAGCGCGAGAGGCCGGCCATCACAGGTCACAGCGTCGTGGCGCCTGTCACCGAGAAACACGTCGAGCCTATGCGTGAAGCGACGCTGCTTCGCAGGCATCCGACGCGTCCAACCAGGCCGGAGAGTGAGGGCTCTCCGCCCGCCGATGGCGCGCGAGGCCCGCATCTGGCCGACCCAACGAGAGCCGGGCCGACCTCTCCTAGCAAAGGATCCGGCAAGGACCAAAGCCGATGACGCGGATTGCCAATCGGCCGCGATAGCAGAGCAACCGATGGCGCTTGCCGGGGGCAAGCGTCGGGCTCGCAGCATGGGAGACCGGGTAGATGGCGTTCATTCCAGGTACGAACGGTCCGAACACGCTTTACGGCACGAACGATGCCGACACCATCTTGGGCTATGCAGCCGACGACACCTTGATTGGGGGCAGCGGCGCCGATTCCCTCTACGGGGCAAGAGGTGACGATTCGCTGTCCGGCGGCAGCGGCAATGACGTCACCTTGAGCGGCAGCACCGGGCAAGACAGACTCTTCGGCGATGAGGGCGACGACAGCAACTTCTCCGGCGGCTCCAGGGCGGACCTTCTGGCCGGCGGGAATGGCGGTGACGCTCTCCTCTTCGGCGATGTCGGCGACGACAGGCTCACCGGCGGCAGCGGTGCCGACAGCCTGCTCTACGGCGGCGCGGGGCTGGACAGTCTTTACGGTGGCAGCGGCGCGGATAGGCAGCTGGACGGCGGCAGGAATGCCGATCTGATCGATGGCGGCGCCGGCGCGGACACAGCACTTCTGGGCGAGCGGGGGAATGACGTCATCCGCGGCGGAGAAGGCGATGACCGCACGTTGCACGGCGAGCGTGGCGGCGACAGGCTCTACGGCGGCGATGGGAGCGATGCCTTCCTCTATGGCGATGTCAGTGCGGACACCTTGGAGGGAGGTGTAGGCGACGACTATGCGCTCTACGGCGGCGCGGGAACCGACCGGCTGTTCGGCAGCAGCGGCGCTGACTCCTCCTTCTTCGGCGAAGGCAAGCGGGACACGATCTATGGCGGCAGCGGGGACGACGTTAGCTTCTACGGTGGTGGCGGCGTCGACCGCATCTACGGCGACGATGGTGACGATTCATTCCTCGCCGGTCGCGCGGCCGCCGACAAGATCTATGGAGGCGCTGGCGACGACAGTCGCCTCTATGGTGGCAACGGCAACGACACGCTGTCGGGTGACAGCGGCAGCGACGCCTATCTTTTCGGCGCGAGCGGTAAGGACCGGCTTTTCGGCGAGACCGGGATTGATCTCTTCTTCTACGGCGGCAGGGGAGCCGACCGCCTTTTCGGAGGCGGAGGGAACGATCTAGTCTTCGACGGCGGCGACGGGGAGGACAGGCTCTATGGGGGCAGTGGAGCTGACGGCCTCTTCTACGGTGGAGAGGGGACAGACCGGCTCTTCGGCGACGACGGCGACGACCGCGTCTTCTTCGGCGGGTCCGGCGGCGACAGCCTCTATGGTGGCGATGGCGATGACAGCAGGTTCCACGGCGGATCGGGTGCCGACAGCATTTTCGGCGGCCGGGGCGACGATTCATCCCTCTATGGAGGCGAGGGCGTCGACAGGCTCTCGGGCGGGTCCGGTGCCGATGTCCTCCACGGTGCAGATGGCAATGATTCCCGCGTCCAAGGCGGCTCTATGGCGGATCGCCTCTTCGGCGGCGACGGTGACGACGGCTCATTGGAGGGTGGCGATGGGGACGACAGCGTTTTCGGTGACGATGGGGACGACACCTACGTCTCCGGTGGATCCGGAGCGGACGCCCTCTTCGGCGGGTCCGGGAAGGACCTATTGTTCCATGGCGATGACGGCGATGACGGCCTCTCCGGCGGCAGCGGCGACGACTTCGCGTTCTACGGCGGCTCCGGATCCGACAGTTTTGCCGGTGACCAAGGAGCAGACGGCGAGTTCTTCGGTGGCTCAGGGGCCGACAGCCTATCCGGCGGTAGCGGAGCCGATCGCTTCTTCAACGGCGATGACGGCGATGACAGCCTCTCCGGTGGCAGCGGCTTCGACATCGCCTTCTACGGCGGCTCCGGATCCGACAGCCTTGCCGGTGACCAGGGAGCAGACGTCGGCTTCTTCGGTGGCTCAGGGGCGGATAGCCTTTTCGGCGGCAGCGGAGCCGACAGCGTCTTTGGCGGAGAGAACGGCGACGACAGTCTCTCCGGTGGCAGCGGATCGGACTCGGACTTCTTCGGTGGCTCCGGATCGGACCTCCTCTCAGGCGACGATGGCGATGACCACTATTTTTACGGTGGCTCCGGCGTCGACGGGCTCTTCGGCGGTGAAGGGGATGACTCCGCCTTCTACGGAGGGGACGGCGACGACAGCCTCTTCGGCGGGGCCGCGAGTGACGCCTATCTCCGTGGCGATGACGGCGATGACAGCCTCTCCGGTGGCGGCGGCGTCGACTTCGCCTTCTACGGCGGCTCCGGGTCCGACAGTCTTGCCGGTGGCCAGGGAGCAGACCGTGCGTTCTACGGTGGCTCAGGGGTCGACAGCCTGTCCGGCGGCAGCGGCGCCGATTTCCTAATCGACGGAGAGGAGGGCGACGACAGCCTTTCGGGTGGCTGCGGTTCCGACACGGGCCTCTTCGGCCGCTCCGGATCCGACGCCCTCTTCGGTGGTGATGGCGACGACAACTTTGCCCGCGGCGGCTCGGGAGCCGACAGGCTCTACGGTGATAGCGGAGATGACACCGGCTTCTATGGAGATGACGGCGACGATAGTCTATTCGGTGGCAGCCGAGACGACTACGCCTTCTTCGGCGGCTCCGGATCCGACAGTCTTGCCGCTGCCCAAGGAGAAGATCGTGGCTTCTTCGGTGGCTCGGGGGTCGATAGCCTGTCCGGCGGCAGTGGAGACGATTTCCTCTTCGAGGGAGGCGATGGCGACGACAGCCTGTCAGGTGGCAGCGGTGAGGACGCCGGCCTCTTCGGCGGCAACGGAGCGGACGTCCTCTTCGGTGGCGATGCCTATGACGGTTTCTTCAGCGGTGGCTCGGGAGCCGACAGGCTCTACGGTGACAGCGGAGCTGACCTCGGATTCTACGGCACCTCGGGTTCCGACAGCCTCTTCGGCGGCGATGGTGATGACACACTCTTCCGGGGAGATGACGGTAACGACACCCTCACTGGCGGCAGCGGGGCCGACGCCTCCTTCTTCGGTGACAACGGCGACGACGCTCTCTTTGGCGGCCTGGAGAACGATTCCGAATTCTATGGAGGATCAGGGTTCGACCGCCTCTTCGGCGGCGACGGTTCCGACGTTTCCTTCTACGGCGGCTCGGGAGTCGACAGCCTCTTGGGCGGCGATGGTGACGATTCTAGCTTCTACGGAGGTGACGCTAGCGACACCCTCGCCGGCGGTAGCGGGACCGACACCTCCTTCGTCGGTGGCAATGGCGCCGATGCGCTCTTTGGGGGTCTAGATGACGACTTCAACTTCTTTGGAGGATCAGGGTCCGACAGCCTCTTCGGCGGGAGCGGTAGCGATGTGTTCCTCATTGGTGGTTCCGGGACGGATAGCCTTCTCGGCGATGGTGAGGATGACCGTCTGTTCTTTGGCCTTCACGGAGATGACAGCCTCTTCGGCGGTAGCGGGAATGACAGCCATCTTTTCGGCTCTTCGGCATCTGACCGGCTCTACGGCGATAGTGGTGCCGACTTTGTCCTTTCCGGCGACGCGGGAGACGACAGCCTCTTCGGTGGCGATGGTGACGACTCCCGCTTCTACGGAGGTGCCGCCAGCGATAGCCTTGCCGGCGGCAGCGGCATCGATCTTCAGTTCTTCGGCGATGACGGCGATGACCACCTCTTCGGAGATGATGCCAACGACTCCCTCTTCTATGGCCAAAGTGGCGACGATAGCCTATCCGGCGGCAGCGGGGCCGACGCCTCCTTCTTCGGTGGCAGCGGCGCCGACGCGCTCTTCGGGGGCCTAGAAAGCGACGCCAGCTTCTTTGGAGGATCAGAGTCCGACAGCCTCTTCGGCGGGAACGGTGGGGACGTTTCCTTCGTTGGTGGTTCCGAGTCGGACAGCCTCTTCGGCGGCGGCGAGAATGACTTCTTTTTCTTTGGTGGTCACGGAGACGACAGCCTCTTCGGCGGGAGTGGCAATGACGCCTTCCTTAACGGCGCTTCGGCATCTGACCGACTCTACGGCGACAGTGGTGCTGACGTTGCCCTTTACGGCGGTTCGGGAGCCGACAGCCTTTTTGGCGGAGATGGTGACGACTCCGTCTTCCGGGGCGCTGACGGCGACGACCGCCTCTTCGGCGGCGATGGCAATGATGAAAACTTCTTTGGTGGGTCCGGATCCGATTCGATTCGCGGTGACACCGGTGATGACTCCCTCTTCTATGGCGGTTCTGGAGATGATGTGCTTCGCGGCGGCTATGGCGACGACCACTACCTTTATGGTGGCCTTGGTGGCGATACTCTTTTTGGAGATGAGGGATACGACCGCCTCTACGGCGACAGTGGCGACGACATCTTCGTGGTGGGCACCCAGACCGATTTGACCGCTGGCTACCTCTACAACGGCGGCAGTGGGACCGACACGCTTCTCTTGCAGCCGGGCGTGACCATTCCGGGCGGCGGCACCGGGCTCGTCTCGATCGAGTTCATCATATGACGCGTTGGGGGACGCCGTGACCCCCTCCCGCTTGGCCTAGGGCCCGTCTTGCGATGGCGCCGGCCCGGTCGAGCCGCGCACCACGAGTTCGGCCGGCAGCTCCACGTGATGGACGCTTGCTTCCTTCGCCTCCTGGCGCATGAGATAGCTGGCCGCTTGCCGGCCCATCTCCTCCAAGGGGGCGTGGATCGTGGTCAGACCCGGAGGGATCTCGCGCGCCACGTCCAGATCGTCGAAGCCGGCGATCGAGAGCTCGGCCGGCACCGCGATGCCGAGCCGCCCCGCCTCCAGAAGCGCGCCCAGCGCCAGGACGTCGTTCCCGCAGAGTACGGCGGACGGCGGCGCATCGCCCCGCATCAGCCGGCGCAGCGCGTCGCGGCCGGCATCCAGGCCATAAGCGCGCTCCAGGATGGCAACGGCCTCCAGGCCGCGGGCGGCGAGCGCCGCCTTGGTGCCCTCCACGCGCTCGCGCGCGCGATCGTTCTGCGCGGTCAAGCCGGCGATCATCGCAAAGCGCCGGTGTCCCAGGTCGTGCAGGTAGGCGACCAGCTTGGCCATGGCCCCGCGATTGTCGAAGCCGATGCTGGGGTTCTCGGAGCCCGGATGAAAGACGTAGGTGTTGACGTAGCGGATCCGGCGCTTTTGCAGCAGCTGATAGACCGAGCGGTCGCGGTCCTCGCCGGTGAGCATCAAGCCGTCCACGCCGCGCACGACGAGGTCGCGGATCTGATCGGCCTCTCGGGCCATATCGTAGTCGGAGGCGGCCAGGAGGAGGGTCCGGCCGGCCGCCGCGACCTCCCTCTGCAGGGTCTGCACGACGTTGGCGAAGATCGCATTGGATAGGGTCGGGATCACGGCGCCGATGGCGTTTGTGCGGCTGGATGCCAGCGCGCGAGCGGCCCCGTGCGGCGTGTAGCCCAACTGGTTCACCGCCTCCTCGACTTTCTGCCTGAGCGCGGGGCGCACCTTGGCCGGGTGGCTGAGGCAGCGCGAAACGGTGGCGGTGGAGACCCCTGCCTTGCGTGCCACGTCTTCGAGCGTGGGCCGGCTATGGTTCTGATTCTGCAAGCGCTTTCCAAACACTCCCTGGCCGGTTCGTGACCCGTAATCCGGCCACTAAGACGTTCCGAAAGTAGGCCACAAAGGAGAAGCTTCGCCAAGGCCCCTGCTGAACAAAGCCGGTTGACTAACTGTCTCCTGCAGCGTACCATGCACAAAATGTAAGCGCTTGCAAACAGGATATCGGATCGATGATGAAGACCAAGGGAGGTGGCGTACTGGCTCTGGCCGGGCTCCTTTTCGTGGGATTCCTGATCAATCTGGTGGTCGGCAAGATCGCGATCATGAACGGCGCCACGCAGGCGCCCGGCCTCGGCGACGTGGGCGAGTTCCTGCTGCTCTTCGTCGCCGTCCTGCTGTTCATCGTCGGCTGTCTGCAGCGCGAGACGGCGAGAGACCGGGCCCAACAAGCGGACAAGACCAACCCCGAAGAAGAGTGATGGGAGGGATAGCTATGGCGAAGAAGGACGATCCGGCGTCGATGGAGCGGCGCCGCTTTCTGGAATTGACCAAGACCTACGGCTTTACCGCCGCCGCGGTCGCGGCCGCCGGCGGCACCTTGCTGAGCAGCGAGGCCTCGGCGCAGACCGCCAAGGAAGAGCGCGAGCGTGAGTCGGCGGCCGAGTTTCAGATGACCATCGCGACGGCCTATATCCTGGGCGCCTCGCGCAGCTATCCCATCATGCAGCTGGACTTCAAGGAGAACATCCAGAACGCGACCAACGGCAAGGTCTACGTCAAATTGGCGCCGGGCGGTCAGCTGGGCGCGGGCGGCGCCCTGGCCCAGAAGGTGCAGAACGGGACCATTCAGGCGGCCCAGCACTCGCTGTCGAACTTCGCGCCCTTCGCGCCGACGGTCGACCTGATCAACCTGCCCTACTTCTGCGGCGCCAATCAGCGCTTCGTGAACCTGGTCACCTCCGAGGCCTGGACCTCGGACGTGCACCCCAAGGTCGAGGCCAAGGGCTTCAAGGCGCTGTGGTACGTGGTGATCGATCCGCGCACCGTCGCCATCCGCCGCGGCATGGATGGGCCGGTCAAGACCCCGGCCGATCTCTCCGGCGTGAAGTTCCGCGTTCCCGGCTCGCAGATGCTGCAGCAGTACTACCGCATGATCGGCGCCAATCCGACGCCCGTGGCCTGGGGCGAGACGCCCTCCGCCATCAAGCAGGGTGTGGCCGACGCGCTCGATCCCGCCGCCGGCGCGCTCTACGTCTTCGGCTTCAAGGACATCCTCTCCTGGGTCAGCTTCACCCGCGCGGTGCCGGACAGCCAGGTCTATTCCTGTAATCTGGAGTGGTACAATTCCCTGCCGGGCGACGTGCAGGACGGCATCGAGTTCGCCTCGGGCATCACCATGCAGCAGAACCTGGCCAAGGTGCCGGCGGCCCGCAACTACGCCATGGCCGAGATGCGCAAGGCCGGGGTGCAGTTCTACTCGCTCACCGAAGACGAGCTGGCGCAGTGGGTCGAGGCCGGCGGCTATCAGCGGCCCGAGTGGGAGCCCTTCAAGCTCGAGCTCGCGGGATCGCTGGAGCGCTTCGCGCAGCTCGACGAGGCGGCCGGCCAGCAGAGCCGCTTCTACGTGCACGACGCCTAGGCGCCGCACAGCAGGGATCGGGGAGAACTCTCCGATCCCACCTTCGTTGGAGACCGGATGAGGACCGCCGTCGGCGGCCCCGGGAGGAGTCTGCCCGATGTCCTCTAAGCCAACCTTCTGGCAGAGGCTGGACCAGAACGCGGAACGCTGGATGCTTCTGGTGTTCTACGCGATGATCGTCGCCACCATTGTGGTCGAGGTCCTGCGCCGCTTCGTGCTCTCCTACTCTTCGCTCTGGGGCGAGGAGATCGCGCGCTACGCCTTCATCTACCTGGCCTGGGTCGGCGCCTCGGCGGCGGTCAAGGAGCGCGCGCACATCCGCATCGACGTGCTGCTGCACATGGTCTCCAACCGGGTGAAGGCGCTGCTCTATCTGCTCGGCGACTTCTGCATGCTGGGCCTGGCCTGCGTGGCGCTCTACACCTCGATCGAATCGGTCGAGATCTCCTGGCGCTTCGGTTCCGTCACGCATGGCCTCAGGATCTCCCTGGTCTGGTTCCTGATGGCCGTGCCGCTAGGCTTCTCCCTCATGATCTTCCGGCTCTTGCAGTCGATCCGGCGCGACCTCGCCGATCTCCTGCAGAACCGGCCGGTCTATGAGGGCGGCAAGATGTTCGACTGAGGGCCGGCGCCATGCTGTGGCAACAGATGCAGGAGCAGTCGGTCGAACTGGGCTGGGAGTTCTATGGCCCGGTCCTGCTGATCATCCTGCTGATCGGGCTGGCCGTGCCGGTCTGGGCGGCCCTGGGCATCGGCGCGGTGGTCATGCTCGCCGTCACCGGCGTGCTGCCGATCGGCCTCTTGGGCGAGTCGCTCTTCGACGGGATCGATCACTTCGCGCTCATCGCCGTTCCGCTCTTCATCCTGACCGGCGACGTCTTGGTGCGCACCGGCCTTTCCGGCAAACTCCTGGACGTGGCCGACGCCACCACGGGCGGATTCCGTGCCGGGCTCGGCACCGCGACGGTTCTGGGATGCGGCTTCTTCGCCTGCATCTCCGGGTCCGATGCTGCCGGCGCTGCCGCGGTCGGGCGCATGACCATCGGCAAGCTGGTGGAGAAGGGCTATCCCAGACCCTATGCCTGCGCGCTTGTCGCGTCTGGCGCCTGTACCGGTATCCTCATCCCACCCTCCATCGCCTACATCATCATCGGCCTGATCCTGGGTGTCTCCGCCTCGACGCTCTTCCTGGCGGCCGCCATCCCCGGCGTGATGATCATGGTCTCGATCATGATCACCAACATGGTGATGAACCGCATCCACGGCTTCGAGGGCGACAAGGCGGGCTTCTCCTTCGCGCGCTGGCGCACGGCGGTCTGGGACGGGCGCTATGCCCTCTTGGTGCCGGTCATCATCCTGGGCGGCATCTACACCGGGATCTTCACGCCGACCGAAGCGGCCGCCGTCGCGGTAGCCACCACGATCTCGATCGGCCTGGCGCAGGGCACCTTGACCTTGGCCGACTTCCCCAAGATGCTGGTGAGTTCGGCCAAGGTGAACGGCGTGATCCTGCCGATCATCGCGCTCTCCCTACCCTTGGCGCAGACCTTGGCGGCCCTGCAGGTGCCCCAGGGCTTCGTCTTCGCCGTCACCTCGCTCACCGACGATCCCGTGCTGATCATCTTGCTGATGATCGCCATCCTGATCGCGGCCGGCTGCGTCATGGAGACGACGCCCAACATCGTCGTGCTCTCGCCGATCCTGCTGCCCCTGGCGCAGGAGATCGGCATGAACGACATCCAGTTCTGCGTGCTCATGATCACTACCCTGGGGGTCGGTTTCATCACGCCGCCCCTGGGTCTCAATCTCTTCGTCGTGGCGGGCATTACCGGCGAATCGGTGCTGAAAATCGCCTGGCGGGCCATTCCCTATGTCTTCGCCATGCTTTTAGTGGTGCTGCTGATCGCCTATGTGCCCTTTGTCTCGACGGTGTTCCTGCCCCCCATCTACTGACCCTCATGTGGAGGATTTCCGACGGTGTCCATTGACTATGCAAAGAAGGCGGAGAAGACCGCCGCGACCGGTGAAGAGGACGTACGCGCGGCCGTTCAGGCCATCTTGAACGAGATCGAGGCCGGCGGCGAAGAGACCGCCAAGGCCTACGCCGCCAAGTTCGACGGTTGGGAAGGCTCCATTCTGGTCACCGCCGAAGAGCGCGCGGCGGCCGAGGCCAAGGTGCCGCAGAAGCTGAAGGACGACATCCGCTTCGCCCACGACCATGTGCGCCGCTTCGCCGAGGCGCAGAAGGAAGCCATTGCCGATGCGTCCGTCGAGCTCTCGCCGGGCCTGATCGCCGGCCATCGCAACATCCCCATGGCGGCCGCCGGCTGCTACGTGCCGGGCGGCCGCTACAGCCACGTCGCCTCGGCCATCATGTCGGTGACGACGGCCAAGGTCGCCGGCGTCGAGAACGTCATCGCCTGCTCGCCGCCCAAGCCGGGCGAGGGGATCAACCCGGCCATCCTCTATACCCTCAACCTCTGCGGCGCCGATTCGGTCTTGAACCTGGGCGGCGTGCAGGGCATCGCGGCCATGGCCTTCGGCCTCTTCACCGGCCATCCCGCCGACATCCTGGTGGGCCCCGGCAATCAGTTCGTGGCCGAGGCCAAGCGAATCCTCTATGGCCGCGTCGGCATCGACATGTTCGCCGGCCCGTCGGAGGTCATGGTGATCGCCGACGAGACCGCCGATCCCGACGTGGTGACCTGGGACCTGGTGGGCCAGGCCGAGCACGGCTACAACTCGCCGGCCTGGCTCATCACCCTCGACCGGGGACTGGCCGACAAGGTCCTGGAGCGGGCGCCGCGCTTCCTGGCGGAACTGCCCGACCTCAATCGCGAGAACGCCACCGCTGCCTGGCGCGACTACGGCGAGATCATCTGCGTCGACAGCCGCGAGGAGGCCGTCGCCGTCTCCGACCGCTACGCGCCGGAGCACCTGGAGGTGCACTGCGCCGACCTCGACTGGTGGCTGGCGAACCTGCGCAACTACGGCTCCCTCTTCCTGGGCGAGGAGACCACGGTGGCCTTCGGCGACAAGACCTCCGGCCCCAACCACATTCTTCCGACCAAGGGGGCGGCGCGCTACACGGGCGGGCTCTCGGTCGGCAAGTTCATGAAGACCGTGACCTGGCAGCGCATGACCAAGGAGGCCAACCGCGACATCGCCCAGGTCACCGCCCGCATCTCCAGGCTGGAGGGCATGGAGGGGCACGCCAAGACCGCCGACATCCGGCTGGAGAAGTGGTTCCCGGACGAGCGCTTCGACCTGAGCGGACAGGCCTGAGCGGGGAATGGCCCGGGGTCTCTTCTCACTCGAGGGCAAGGTCGCCTGCGTGACCGGCGCCAGCTCCGGCATCGGCCGATGGCTGGCGACCGCCTTGGCCGAGGCCGGGGCGGCGGTGGTCGCCGTGGCACGCCGCGAAGACCGGCTGGAGGCCTGGTTGGCGGAGCGCCGGGCGGCGGGAGAGCCTGCCGCCGTCTGCGCCGCCGACGTGACCGAGATCGACGGCCTCGCGGCGGTGGCGGAGCGTATCGCGGCACCGCTTGGCGCGCCCGACATCCTGGTCAACGCGGCCGGCATGAACCCGAGGCGCCCGGCCGATCTCCTGACGCCCGGCGAGTGGCAAGCGACCCTGGACGTCAATCTGGCGGCCCCCTTCTTCCTGGCGCAGGCCCTGGTGCCGGCCATGCGGGAGAAGGGCTGGGGACGCGTCGTCAATCTTGCCTCCCTGCAGTCCGAACGAGCCTTTGCCGACGGCCTTGCCTATGGCGCGGCCAAGGGCGGCGTGGCCCAGCTGACCAGGGCCATGGCCGAGGCCTGGTCGGCCCAGGGCGTTACCTGCAACGCGCTGGCCCCGGGCTTCTTTCCGACCGAGCTGACGGAAAGGGTCTTCGCCGACCAGGAGCTGGCAAAGCGCCACGCCGCGCAGACCTGCATCGGCCGCAACGGCCGCTTGGAGGACTTGACCGGCCCCTTGATCTTCCTTGCCTCGCCGGCATCCGACTACGTGACCGGCCAGGTTCTCTTCATCGACGGCGGCTACACCGCCAAGTGAGTTTGCCCATGAAAGCGCTTGTCTATACCGCCACCAGGGAGACCGCCTACCGCGAGGAGCCCGATCCCGAGCCCGGCCCCGGCGAGGCCTTGATCGCCGTCGACGCTGTCGGGATCTGCGGCTCCGACATGCATGCCTGGCACGGCCATGACCCGCGGCGCGTGCCGCCGCTGGTGCTGGGCCACGAGGCCAGTGGCCGGGTGCTGGAAGGCCCCCGTGCCGGCGAGGCCGTGGTTTTGAACCCGCTGATCTCTTGCGGGCGCTGCCGGGCCTGCCTTGAGGGCCGCAGCAACCTTTGCCCCGAGCGCGAACTGATCGGCATGCGGCTCGCCGGCGCCTTCGCCGAGCGGGTGGTCATTCCCGAGCGCAACCTCATCTCGCTGCCCGAGGGAATGGACCCCGCCAAGGCCGCCTTGACCGAGCCCTGCGCGACCGCTTGGCACGCCCTGGCACTGGCGGCGCGAGTGGCCTGGCGGCCCTTGCCCGAGAGCCGGTGCCTGGTGATCGGCGGCGGTTCGGTCGGCTTGCTGGGCGGCTTGATCCTGAAGGCCTGGGGTGCGGCCGAGGTTCGGCTGGCGGAGACCAACCGCTTGCGCCGCAAGACGGCCGCCGCTGCCGGTCTTTCGGCCTTCGATCCCTTGGCCCGTCCCGCCGAGGCTGATAGTGTCGACCTGGTGCTGGATGCCGTCGGCTCCACGGCGACGCGGGCGGCCGCGATCGCGGCGGCAAGGCCGGGCGGGGTGATCAGCCATGTCGGTCTGCAGACCTGGGCGGGCGAGTTCGATGCCCGCAGTCTGACCCTGCAGGAGATCACCTTGTTGGGTGTCTATACCTATACCGAGGCCGACCTCAGGGCCTCTCTGGCGGCCTTGCACGACGGCCGCCTGGGGAAGCTCAACTGGCTGGAGGAGAGGCCGCTTGCCGAGGGCGGACGGGCCTTCTTCGACCTCGACGCCGGCGCCACTCCGGCGGCGAAGATCGTGCTCAGGCCCTGAGCGGGGCGAAAGCCTCGAGGGGCCGTTTCGGATTTCTTGTTTGGCAGGCGGGGCACCGCGCGCCGCCTGCGTAACCCTGGAGCGATGACTCCGCCCGCCCCCTTTTTGGGGCGGCTTTCGAAGCGAATGAAAGGACGAAGAACCTATGAGGAGACAGCGATGAGCGGCCCGGATTTTCTGGTGCACGACGCCGCCGACAGCGTCGGCGTCGTGGTCGTGGAGGGGGTGAGTGAGGGCGCCACGCTCACCGGACTGGTGATGGAGACCGGTGCCGAGATCAAGATGACGGCGCTGGCGGCCATTCCGCTTGGCCACAAGATCGCCCTGCAGGACTTCGACGGCGGCGAGACGGTGCTGAAGTACGGCCACGACATCGGCAAGATCATCGCCGCCGCCAAGGCCGGCGACCATATCCACGTGCACAACATGAAAACCAAGAGGTGGTAGAGATGACCGCACTCGCCGACCGCGAATTTTCTGGCTACCGGCGTGAGAACGGCCGCGTGGGCATCCGCAACCACGTCGTCATTCTGCCGCTGGACGATCTTTCCAATGCCGCCTGCGAGAAGGTGGCTAACAACATCGACGGCTGCCTGGCGCTGCCGCACCACTATGGCCGCCTGCAGTTCGGCGCCGACTTGGACCTGCACTTCCGCACCTTGATTGGCACCGGCAAGAACCCGAACGTCGCCGCCTGCATCGTGATCGGCATCGAGCCCGGCTGGACCAAGCGGGTGGTCGACGGCATCGCCGCGACCGGCAAGCCGGTGGCCGGCTTCGCGATCGAGGGCAACGGCGAGATCAAGGCCGTCGCCGATGCCTCGCGCAAGGCCCAGGAGTACTCGCAGTGGGCCTCGGAGCTGCAGCGCCAGCCCTGCAAGGTCTCCGATCTCTGGGTCTCGACCAAGTGCGGGGAAAGCGACACCACCTCCGGCCTCGCCTCCTGCCCCACCGTCGGCAACCTGATCGACAAGGTCGATCCCCTGGGCGCCACCACCTGCTTCGGCGAGACTTCGGAGTTGACCGGCGCCGAGCAGGTCTGCGCGGCCCGCGCGGTCAACGAGGACATCGGCAAGAAGTTCCTCAAGACCTGGCAGGCCTACATGGACGAGGTGATCGAGCCGCATAAGACCTCCGACCTTTCGGAGTCGCAGCCGACCAAGGGCAACATCGCCGGCGGTCTCACCACGATCGAGGAAAAGGCCTTCGGCAATCTGCAGAAGATCGGCAAGAAGACCAGCTTCATCGACGTGCTGGAGCCGGCCGAGGAGCCCTCCGCCGGTGCCGGCCTCTACTTCATGGACACCTCTTCGGCAGCCGCCGAGTGCGTGACCTTGCAGGCGGCCGCCGGCTTCGTCGTGCACCTCTTCCCGACCGGCCAGGGCAACATCATCGGCAACCCCATCGAGCCGGTGATCAAGCTCACCGCCAACCCCAAGACCGCCCGCGAGATGCCCGAGCACATCGACCTCGACTGCTCCGGCATTCTGGCCGGCACCATGACCTTGGACCAGGCCGGCGACGCCTTGATCGACATCATGATCCGCACCTGTAACGGGCGGCTGACTGCGGCGGAGTCGCTGAAGCACCGCGAGTTCGTGATGACCAAGCTCTATCGCAGCGCCTGATCGTTGGATGAAAAGGGGGCAAGACCGTCCGTCTTGCCCCCGCAGTCCGACGACGCGGAGGCGTCGGTGAACCGCCCTAGAGCAGGATGACGTCAAATCGAAACGATTTGTCGTCTGAATTCTGCTCTACAACTTTGAAAGATAGAGCAGATTCACGCACACAGGTGATTCCACCTGAGTGCGATCTGCTCTAGTTGACCTCCAAACCCAGTTTGCGGCGAAAGCGGTTCTTCAAGTGAACGCCGTCGCGTTTCGGCAAGGACCGCTCCTGCGGGCCGGCCGCCACGCGCAGTGTGGCGAAGCGAGGGCCGCCTTCGGACTTGGCGATCTCGGCGCGAAAAGCGCGCAGCTGTTCCAGGTCGGCAAGCTCCGTTGCGTGGCGAAAGCCGCAAGCATCGGCAACGCGGTGCAAATCCACGCCCAGTCCGGTGTGGCTGAGCTGCATCCCGGTCTCGCCGAAGCGGCCGTTGTCCAGTGCGACAATGGTAAGGTTCGCCGGGCTCTTGGTGGCTATCGTCGCAAGTCCGCCCAAGCCCATGAGCTGTTCCCCGTCGCCGGTCAGCACCAGCACGGGGCGTAGCGGCTGAGCCAGGGCTAGCCCGAGGCCCACCAAGGCGGCTCCACCCATCGCGCCCCACATATAGAAATTGGCGTCATCGTCGCCCGCGGCGAAGAGATCGTAGCTCGGCGTGCCGAGACCCGAGACCACCAAACAATCGCCACGCTCCGCCAAGAGCTCGCGGACCGCCATGCGGCGGTCCAGGACAGACTCGCCCTTCATTTCGTCGGCCATCGCTTGCGTCCGATCATGCGTTGTGACAGCAGCACGGCCATCTGCTGGTCGGACTCGAAGGCCATGGCGGCTGCCGCCGAGACGGTCTCGGCGACGTCTTCGGCGCGCTCGACGCGCAGCACCTTGACGCCCATCAGTTCCAAGCAGCCTTGCGCGGCCTGGCCCATGGCGACCTGGTGGGGCACGAACTCCGCCCACTCGCCGCGCATGGTGACGATGGTGAGGAAGGGGATGCGGTAGGTCACCGGCAGCGAGAGCATGTTGATGCAGTTGCCCACGCCGCTGGACTGCATCAGCAGGACGCTGCGATGGCCGCCCAGCCAGGCCCCGCAGACCATGGCCACGCCCTCTTCCTCCGTGGTCAGCACGGTGGTCTTGACGGTGGCGTCTTCCTCCAGCCGGCGGATGAGACGCGCGTGGCCGGCATCCGGCACGAAGCACATCTGCCGCAGGTCGGCGGCGCGCAGGGTCTTGTAGAGCGCGTCCTGCCAGGCCTGTTCCGCTTCGTCGCTGCCCTGCTTGCCGGCGTCACGCATCGTCACTTATCCCGAAGATCGCGCGATCCGGCGCTAGGGAGCGGGCGGGATCGTCGTCTCGGCGCTGGCCCGCGCGGCGATCCTCTTCTGATAGTCATCGAGACCCTTCAAGCCGGCGATCATCTCCCCCGATTCCGGCAGACCCAGCAGATAGAAGACGATGGGATAGAGATTGAGGTCGGCGAAGCTGAGGGCATCGGTCGCCAGGTAGCCGTTCCCTTCGATCGTCCGGTTCAGCAAGGCGAGCTTGCCGTGCAGCTCCTCCAGCTGGCTCTCGATCAGCGCGCGGTCCGGCTTGCCGTCCTCCGTCTTCGGGAAGTAGTGGGCGAAGAGATACTGCCGCACCAGGAAGTCGTAGAATTCGGCGTTCACGCAAGAAACCCACTGATCGACCTTGGCCGCGGCGGCCGGCTTCTCGGGGAAGAGCCGCGGTCCGGCGAAGCTCGTATCGATGTAGCGCCCGATCGCGGCCGATTCCGAGAGCTCCAGGTCGCCGTGGCGCATGACCGGGATGCGGCCGAAGGGATTGATCGCCTTCACGGCCTCGCACTGCGGCGGCTGCGGGTCCAGCGCATAGTCCACTCCCTTCTCCGCGCAGAGCATGCGCAGCGTGCGGACATAGGTGGAAAGGGGCGTTCCGACGATGGTGAGATCAGACATGGTGCCGTCCATAGCCTTTGACGGCGGGGAGTGTGACAGGGGCGCCAGCCGTCGGCCAGCCCCCAGGTGTCGGTCATGCGTGGTCTCTCAGGCGTCCCATGACGTGCGCGTCAACGAAGGCGCCGTCGCGGTAGACATAGTCGCGCAGCGTGCCTTCCCTTTGAAAACCGAGCGATTCATAGAGGTGAAGACCGGCGGCATTGTCCACCCAGACGCTGAGGCCCAGGCGCCTGAGCTGCAGCCAGTTGTCGGCCAGGTCGATCAGGGCCGTCATCAGCTTGCGCCCGACGCCCGCGCCTTGCCAATCGGCGTGGACCGCGATCATGTTTACCTCCCCGGCGTGGCGGTGGCGGGGAACCTCGGGGTGCGTGATCAGCTCCGCGAAGCCGATCACCTGATCTTCGGCGAGAGCCGCCAGCGCGATCACGCCGTCAACGGGCGCCAGCCTCTTCCGAGTGTGCTCGAGAGACTCGTAGGGTAGCCGCATCGAGCCCTGGATGACGTGCGGGCTCAGCAGGATCTGGTGGATCGCCTCCACGTCGTCCGGCTGGATCCGGCGAATGGTGATGGCCATGGTTTTCTCCCGCGCCTCGTTGGTTTTGCCATAGGACAGCATGGGGGCCGCGCTCGCCGCCAGCTCTTTGACCGGATCGAGCGCGGCCATGGGGATCAGGCTTCTGCCAGAACCTCCTGCATCGCCTTCGGTCCGGGGCGGCAGGCAGCCCCGATGGCGGCGATGTGGCGATGGTCCGTTCCACAGCAGCCTCCCAGCACGATCAGGTGCGGCAGGCGGCGGCGCAGCTGGGCGAAGCGAAGGGCGAGGTCCCGCGGATCGCCCTCGTCCAGGACCTCGGACTCGTCCAACTCCTGATGGCTCTTACAGGAGGCGTTGGCCCTCAGCCCGCAGAGCCGCCGGAGCCAGGGCTCGCCGCTATCCAGCACGTGCGCGAAGTGGGTCGGGTGGGCACAGTTGATCATGTAGTAAAGCGGTCCGCCGCCGGTGGCCCGGTCGACGCTCTCGATCGCCTGCTTGAGGCTCTCTCCGGTCGGCAGCCTGCCGTCGGTCTCCACGGTGAAGGAGATCACCGCCGGCATGGCGGCGGCCTGACAAGCCCAGACCAGACCGGCGGCCTCCGGGATGTTGGTCATGGTGATTGCGGTGACCATGTCCGCCTCGCTTTCGGCGAAGGCTTGGACCTGTTCCGCGTGATAGGCTTCCGCCGCCTCGGCGGTCATCAGCTGCCCCGGATCGTAGCCGTCGCCGCGCGGCCCGACGCAGCCGCTCACCACCATGGGCGCATCCTCGGCCCAGGCCTCGCTGCGCAGCCTCGCCAAGCTGGCGACGCTCTGGCGGTTCACTTCGGCCAGCGCCCGGGTGGAGTAGCCCAGCTTTTCGGCCCAGTCGCGGCTGGCGCGCCAGGTGGCGCTCTCCAGGATCAAGCCGAGACCAAGCTCTTCGGCCACGGCCATGTAGCTACGGAAGTAGCGCTTGAGGGCCGCGCGTCCCTCCGCGCGCTTCATCAAGTCGAAGGCCGCGAAGTAGGGCAGATCGAAGCCGTCGTGAAAGACCAGGGTGGTCTCGATGCCGCCGTCGGTCAGGAAGAGATCGCCGGATAGCTGGGGAAGGTTCTCGCGATAGCGTGCCATGTCATGGCCTCCAGGGTTCGTCGTGGTGACGCCGCCGCTTCTGGGGAGGGGGTCGAAGACCCGGTGCCGCGACTGCCGGAATCGGCGCGCGCGGCACCGCGTCGGCGTACTTCTTCTCTTTGGTTGGGAGAGCGCTCGCCCGCTCCGGTCGACCGAAGCCGAGCCGCGCCCTGTCGTCAGTCGTTCAGCCCGCTTGCGCTGGTGGGACCACCAGCGGGCGTCTGGGCTGCCTGGGCGACCAGGGGCTTGTCCGCCAAGGCCGATAGCCCGTTCCTCATCCCCTGATTTGGCGCTTGGCCGTTGACCGTGATGCCGTTGACCGTGATTCCATTGATTCTCAGGCCGTTCGACCGCTCGGTCGCCAAGGCTGCGGTTGACGCGATCATGAGCGAAAGGGCTAGGGCCAGGGCGAAACTCAGTTCTTTCGTCATCTTTCAAGGCTCCTTCATTGCCGTTTGGGCGCCTTCAAGATCGTGCTGTCGCGTCACAGGGGCGTCTTCGGGGCTGTCAAAAGAGGCCGATGTCGCGTCGCCATTCCGTCAAATGCGCGCTAGAAGGAAGCAGCGTCTTGGGACGGGCGGGTTTGGAGGAGGCGGTGTCGCGCGTCGAGATTTGGCTCTTCGGCGGTCTGAAGGTCCGGCTGGATGGCCAGGAGCTTGGTTTTCCGACCCGCCACTGCGGGCTGCTGCTGGCCTATCTCGCGCTGACACCGGGCGGCAGTCGCAGCCGCGAGCACCTGGCCTCCCTCCTTTGGGGCGAGCGGGCCGAGGAGCAGGCGCGTGCCTCCTTGCGCCAGACGCTCTACCTGCTGCGCCAGCTTTTTGCCGGGCTCGAGCCGCCGTTGCTGGCAGGCGACACACGCTCCCTTCGCCTCGACGACGCGAACCTCTGGTGCGACGTAAGTGCCTTGGAGCAATCGCTCGACAGCGTCGGGCAGGACCTCGATCAAGCCTTGGCCCTCTATAGAGGCGAGCTACTGGCCGAGTGCGGCCAGGTGGACCCGGCCTTCGACAGCTGGCTGGTGGACGAGCGCTTGCGCCTGCACAAGCGCGTGGCGGCGGGCTTCGTTCAGCTGGCGCGCCGGCAACTGGCGGAGCGACGCTTCGAAGCGATGGAGGCCAGCGCGCGCAAGCTGACGGTGATCGACCCCTTCGACGAGGAAGCCAGACGCCTGCTGATGACGGCCTGCACGCTGCAGGGGCGCCGCAACACGGCCCTGGCGGTCTTCGAGGACTTGGTCCTGCTGCTGCGGAGAGAACTCGCGGTAAGCCCGGAGCCGGCGACAAGGGAACTGGCCGAGAAGATCCGTGGCGGTGCGCCTGTCGTCGAGACGGCAGGCGAGTCGGCCGCCGAGCAGGAACCCGAGCCCTCGTCACCCGTCTTGGAAGACGACGCGACCGAGGATAGGTCGCAAGTCCTGGGCCCGGAGCGCCGCTTGGTGACCCTGATGGCCGTCGCGGTGGAGATGCCGAGGCAGGATGCGGCCGGGCAAGACCCGGAGACCGCCAGTAATCTCCTGGCCCCCCTGGTGCGCGAGGCCTTGGGCGCGGTGCGGCGCTTCGGCGGGCAGGTGGCCAGCCACGTCGGCGACGAGATGCAGGCGACCTTCGGCGCGGAGCACGCCCAGGAGGACCATGCCTTGAGGGCTTGCAACGCCGCGCTCGCGATCCGAGGGGCCGCCCGCTCCCTGCCCGGCAGCCTCTCTGTGCGCGTGGGATTGCACAGCGGCGAAGTGGTCTTGCGCCAAGCGGCCGATGGCGGGGAGCGCGCGCGAGAGGCGGTCGGGCCCGCCGTCGCCTTGGCCGCGCGAATTGCACGGACCGTTCCTGCCGGCACGATCGGGCTGTCTCACGAGGTGCGCGACGGCGTGGAAGGCTTCTTCGAGCTTGGTGCGCTCGCCGCCTCTCCGCCGGATGGCGGTCCCGGCCTTGGGCCTCTCTTCGAGTTGGGCGCGGGCACCGGTGCCCGCACACGCTGGCAGGCTGCCTCCAACCGCCCGCTCAGCCGCTTCGTCGGCCGCGAGAGCGAAATGGCCGACTTGGCGCGCGCCTTGAGCGACGCGCGCAAGGGGCGCGGCAGCGTCGCGGCGGTGACGGGCGACGCCGGCTTGGGCAAGTCGAGGCTGCTGCATGAGTTCCTGCAAGGCGCCGACGCGGCTGGCTGCACGGTGCTGGAGGCCGGGGCCGCGTCGCACGACGAGCAGGCGATCTATCTACCGATCAGCCGCCTGCTGCGCGCCTGGCTGGCGGTGCGCGAGCGTGACGACAGGGCCACGATCGCCGCAAAGCTGGAGCGGCGGCTGAAGGACCGGGAGGAAGAGCTGCAAGCGGCCGTCCCGGCGCTGAGGTCGCTTCTCGATCTCGAGGCCGGCGACGATGCTTGGGCGCATCTCAGCCCGGCGCAGCGGCGGCGGCAGACCATCGAAGCGGTCAAGACCCTCTTCGTCAGTGAGAGCAGCCGTCAGCCCATGATCCTGGTCGTCGAGGACCTGCATTGGATCGACGGAGAGACCCAGGCCGTCCTGGACCGCCTGGTCCTGGCCTTGCCTCGGGCGCGCCTCCTGCTCCTGGTCACCTATCGGCCCGAGTATCGCCATGCCTGGATCGGCAAGAGCTTCTTTCGCTTGATCCGCGTCGACGCGCTGGGCCGCGAGGGCGCGCGGGCGCTCGCGGGATCGCTGCTGGGAGAGGACCCCGCTCTTGCCCACCTCCGCGAGCTGCTGGCCGAGAGAACGGGCGGCGTCCCCTTCTTCATAGAGGAGTCGGTGCGCAGCCTGGTCGATGCGAGCAGCCTTGCCGGACGCCCGGGCGCCTACCGCTTGGCCAAGACCGTCGATCGGCTCGACATCCCGGCCTCCGTCCAGGACGTCCTGGCCGCCCGCATCGACCGCCTGCCGGCCGGTCAGAAGGCGCTGCTGCAGATCGCCTCGGTCATCGGGGTTGCGGTGCCCTATCCGCTGGTCCGCGCGCTCAGCGAGCTGGACGAGGAAAACCTGGACGAGAGGCTGGCCGGCCTGCAATCGGCGGAGCTGCTTTATGAAGCGCCAGGCGCCGGCGATCTTCGCTACGAGTTCAAGCATGCGCTCACCCATGACGTGGCCTATGGCTCGCTGCTCGTCGAGCGGCGCGCCGAGCTTCACGCGCGCCTGGTCGAGATCATGGAGGAGCACTACGGCGACCGCTTGGACGAGCAGGTCGAGCGCTTGGCCCATCACGCGCAAAAGGGACGGCTCTGGGACCGGGCCTCCCGCGCGCTGGCGCGTTCGGCGGAGAAGACCGTCGAATGCTCGGCCTATCGCCAGGCACTCTCCTACCTGACGGGTGCGATAGAGGCCTTGGCCCAGCTGCCCGAAGCAAGCGAGGTCGCCCGGCGGGAGATCGATCTGCGTCTCGCGCTGCGCGCCGTGCTGATCCCCTTGGGCGACTTCGCCGCCGGCCGCGGCAATCTGGGCGAGGCGGAAGCCCTGGCGGGAAAGGTGGACGACCGTCGCCGGCTGGCGGCGATCCATCTGCACAAGAGCTACCTTTTCAGCAGCCACGGCCGCTTCGACGAGGCCGAGGCCTCGGCCGGGCAGGCCGACGCGATCGCGCAAGCGGGCGAGGATGAGCAACTCCGCCACGAGGCTCGCTTGGCTCTCTGTCAGGCCGCGGCGCTGCGCGGCGACAGCCGTCGCGTCGTCGCCTGCTTGACACCCTTCCTGGATTACTGGCGAGAGGCGAACCGGCTGGAACGCTTCGGCCAGGCCGGTACGCGCTCGGTCTGGTGCTTCGGACTGCTGTCCATCGCCCAGGCGGAGCTGGGCGCCTTCGACGAGGCGCTGGCCTCTGCTGAGGAAGCGCGATCGATCGCCGAGGAGACCAGACGGCCCATCGACCTGCTCTTCGCGCTCCACCGGCAAGGCGGCGCGCGTCTGGTGCGCGGCGAGGCGACGGCGATCGCCTTTCTGGAGGAGAGTCTGGCGCTGGCCCGCACCCACGACACGCCGCTCTTTTTCGCCTGGCTTGCCGGCGACCTCGGCTGGGCCCGGGCCCTGGAGGGAGAACAGCAAGAGGCCGCGCGGCTCTTGGAGCAGGCCCGGGAGACGGCGGGGCGCCTGCAGCTCTTGCAGTTCGAAGCCCGGGCTCTGGCTTACCAGTCCGGGCTCGCCCTCAAGACGGGCGCCGGCGAAACGGCGGCCGACAAGGCGCTTGCGGCCATCGAACGCGCCAAGGTCATCTCCGACAGCTCGACGGAGGCGATGGCCTTGCGCTTTCTGGCCTGCGCCTTGGGCGCTGAGCGCGGCGGCGAGGCAGCCGCGCAAGACTGCTTCGCCCAGGCGATCGCCCTAGCCGAGGCCGGCGGACATCTGCCGGAGCTGGGCCATTGCCGAAGCGCCCTGGGACGCTGGCTGGCGGAACGGGAGCGGTGGCGGGAGGCACGCGTCGCCTTGGCCGCCGCGGCCAAGCTCTATGGCCAGATGGGCATGGCGCGCTGGCAGCCGGGCGTTGAAAGGGATCTGCAGCGCTTGGGCGATTAGCCATCAGGCCGAGGCCTGGTCGAGAGCGCTCTTCCGTTCTAAGTCTGCTTCGTCCTAATGTCGCCCTCCCGTCGCGCCGGCAGTCCGTCGGCACCACCAAGCGAGCAGCTCCCCCATGGCCCCCGTCGTCTCGATTCAGCAGCTCTCCAAGGTCTACAAGTCCGGCCAGAAGGCGCTCGACGCGGTGTCGCTGGAAATCGAGGAAGGCGAGATCCTGGCGCTGCTCGGCCCCAATGGGGCGGGCAAGACCACCATGATCTCGATCGTTTGCGGCATCACCCGCTCCTCTGGGGGCAGCGTCAGCGTGGGCGGCTTCGACATCGCGCATGACTACCGCAAGACCCGCAAGCTGATCGGCCTGGTGCCGCAGGAGATCGCCTTGGAGCCCTTCGCCAGGGTGCGCGAGGCGGTCAGCTTCACGCGCGGCCTCTTCGGCGTGGCGCCCAACCCGGACCACATCGAGAAGGTGCTGCGCGACCTCAGCCTCTGGGACAAGCGCGATTCCCGCATCATGCAGCTCTCGGGCGGCATGAAGCGGCGGGTCTCCATCGCCAAGGCCTTGTCGCACGAACCCAGGGTGCTCTTCCTCGACGAGCCCACGGCCGGCGTCGACGTCGAGCTGCGCAAGTCCATGTGGGATCTGGTGCACGAGCTCAAGGCCGACGGCGTCACCATCATCCTCACCACCCACTACATCGAAGAGGCCGAGGCCATCGCCGACCGGGTGGGCGTCATCAACAAGGGCCGCCTGCTGCTGGTGGAGGAGACCGGCAAGCTAATGCGTCAGATGGGCAAGAAGCATCTGCGCATCGAGCTGCATCAGGAGGTCGGCACCTTGCCGGCCTCGTTGGCGGCCTACGACCTGGAGCGGGCCGATGACGGCCACACCCTGGTCTACACCTACGACACCAGCGCCGGGCGAACCGGGATCACCACGCTCTTGAAGGAGCTGAGTGCCGCGGGCTTCGTCCTAAAGGACCTGCAGACGCGGCAAAGCTCCTTGGAAGAGATTTTCGTCGACTTGGTGAGAGAGAGCCCATGAACCTCAGAGCCATCAAGGCGATCTACCTCTTCGAGATGCAGCGCACCCTGCGGACTATTGCGCAGTCGATCGTCTCGCCGGTGATCTCCACCTCGCTCTACTTCGTCGTCTTCGGCGCCGCCATCGGCTCGCGGATCCAGGAGGTCGACGGGGTCAGCTACGGCTCTTTCCTGGTGCCCGGCCTGATTATGCTGACGGTGATGACGCAGAGCCTGACCAACGCCTCCTTCGGGATCTACTTCCCCAGGTTCGTCGGCACCATCTACGAGCTGCTCTCGGCCCCGGTCTCCTACCTGGAGATCGTCATCGGCTACGTCGGGGCCGCCGCCACCAAGGCCTTCGTGATCGGCATGATCATCCTGGCGACGGCCGGGCTCTTCGTGCCGCTGAGGATCGAGTATCCCCTGGTGATGCTGGCCTTCTTGATACTGACCTGCCTGTCCTTCAGCCTCTTCGGCTTCATCCTGGGGATCTGGGCGGAGAACTTCGAGCAGCTGCAGCTGGTCCCGCTCCTGATCGTCACCCCCCTGGTCTTCCTGGGCGGCAGCTTCTACTCCATCTCCATGCTGCCGCCCTTCTGGCAGACGGTGACGCTCTTCAATCCCGTGGTCTATCTGATCTCCGGCTTCCGCTGGAGCTTCTTCGGCCAGGCCGACGTCCACGTGGTCTTGAGCCTGGCCCTAGTCCTGGTGTTCCTCGGGTTCTGCCTCGCCATCACCTGGTGGATCTTCAAGACCGGCTATCGCCTGAAGCAGTAGGCTCAGGCGGCGAGCTTGAGCCGCGGAGCGGCCGGACGCCCGGCGAGGCGATAGCCGACCAGCAGCATGCGCAGCGCGTCCTCGGCGGCGCGGCGCAGGAACTTCTCGCCCTTGGCGATGGCCTCCTCCAGGCTGCAGGGCCGCTTCAGGATGGAAGCGAAGGCATCGACGCCCTCGGCGAAGGTGTCGGTGACGCCCTTGCCGATGGTGCCGGCCAGGACGACGGTCGGAATCCCGGCCGCCCTGGCCCGGCGGGCAACTTCGCAGGGCACCTTGCCGTGCGGCGACTGGCCGTCCAGCGCGCCCTCCGCGGTGATCACCAGGTCGGCCTCGGCGAGCAGGGCATCGAAGGAGAGGTAGCGCATCACCACCTCGAAGCGCGGATGCAGGGTGGCGCCGGCGAAGGCCACCAGCCCGGCGCCCAGCCCGCCGGAGGCACCCGACCCGGGCGCCTCACCGAGGTCGAGGCCGAAGACCCGGTGGATGAGGCCCGCGTAGGTCTCCAGGCCCTTTTCCAGAACGGCCACCTGCGCCGGCGTGGCGCCCTTCTGTGGGCCGAAGACGCGGGCGACTCCGCGCGGACCCAACAGCAGGTTCGACCAGTTGCAGGCGACGTCGATCTTGACACCCTTCAGCCGGGGATCGAGGCCGGAGGGATCGATCGCGGCGAGCCTATGCAATGCGCCGCCGCCGAAGCCGATCTCCTTGCCCTCCCTGTCGAGAAGGCGCGCGCCCAGGGCCTGGGCCATGCCGGCGCCGCCGTCGTTGATGCCGCTGTCGCCGCAGCCAAGGAGAATGCGCTCGGCGCCCGCGTCGATGGCGGCCAGGATCAGTTCGCCGACGCCGAAGGAGGTGGTGCGCGCCGGATCGCGCCGGTCGCGCGGCACCAGGGAGAGTCCGGCCGCGGCGGCCATCTCGATCACCGCCGTCTTGCCGTCCTTGCCGCCCAGAAAGCCGAAGAAGGACTGCACCGGGGTGCCGAGCGGGCCGGTGACGCGCAGCGGAAGAAGCCTGCCGCCGGTGGCCTTGATCAGGGCCCTGGTGAAGCCTTCGCCGCCGTCGGCCATGGGGGCCATGAGCACGCGAGCGTCGGGCAGGGCCTTCCGGACCCCTTGGGCGATGGCGCTGGCGGCCTCTTCGGCGTCCATCGATTCCTTGAAGCCGGAGGGGGCGACGAGAATGGAGAGCGACATGGATCTATACTCCGCGTTTGCTTGATCTGCTTCGACAACGCGGGCGTGAGATCTTTATTCCGCCCCGCCTGTTCTTTTTTTGCTTGGGAGGGACAAAGAAAGAGGGCCCGCGCTTGGCGCGAGCCCTCAGGGACGGCCGGCTGTGGGAGGGGGATCAGCCGAGGCCGCCGAGCTGCGTTGGCCAGATCCAGAGGCCGAAGACGACCAGCAGGGCCGCCACGATCGGCCCCAGGAGGAGAGAGAGGCGCAGCAGGTGCCCGGTCGCGAAGCCCTGCTCGACGGCGGCGAAGGTGGCCACCGGCTTGGCGCTGGCCGGCAGGCTCTGGCAGAAGCCGGTGCCGAGAACGATCACCAGCACCAAGAGGGCGGGATCGTGCCCGGCGCCGGCCAAGGGGGCGACCAGCACCGGCAGCAGCACGGCCGCCCGCGCGGTGCGGGAGCCGACCGCCAGGTGAAAACCGACGGCCACCAGGGCGGCGAGGCCGAGCGCGACGGGCGCGCTCTCCAGCAAGGTCGCCGGCACCTGTGCCAAGGCGGCCCCGGCAAGCCAGAGGTCGACGCCGGTCGCGCTCATCGCCCGCGCCAAGGTCATGGTGGCGGCCAGGAAGACCAGCAATTCGACATCGGCGCGGCGGAAGGCCTCCTTACCCTTCATGCCGGAGAGCGGCAGCGCGGCCAGCGCGCCCAGCAGGGCGACGGTCTCGGCGGAGAGGCCGTGCAGCGGCTCGGCGACCCACAATGCCACCACGCCAGCCACCAGCAGGATCAGCCCCCGCTGCCGCCCGGTCAGCGGCCGCGGCGCGCGGTCGAGCGGCGTCAGCGGCAGGGACCTCAGGCGGCGGTCGGTGAAGAGGCGCAGGATCAGCTCCACCGCCGCAAGGCTGGTGACGAGGGCGAAGGGGCCGGCCAGCGCGCTCCACAGCAGTATGTCCACCGGCCGGCCGATGGCCGTGGCGATCTCGGCCGCCGCCAGCACGTGCGCGCCGGCGCCGATCAGGGAACCGCCAGCGGACAGCAGGATGACCGTGGGGAAGAGCAGCAGGAAGGCCGGGCGCAGGCGCGGGTCCGGCAAGCGGCCGAGCAGGGCCAGCGCGACAGGCAGCAGCAGGGCGGCGCGCGCCGAGGTCGAGGGCATGACGAAGGCCGTGGCCGCGATCACCAGGGCGAGGCCGTAGAAGAGTCCGCGCGGGCTCCGGAAGGGACGCGTGGCGGCGAAGGCGAGCCGCTCGGCCAGGCCGGAGGCGGTGAGCGCCGCGGCCATGACGAAGGCGCCCAGCATCAGCAGGATCAAGGGCTCGCCGAAGGCCCCGGCGATGCCGCCCTCGGGCTCCACCCCGGCCGCCGCCAGCGCGATCGCGGCCAGCGCCGCGACGGCGGCGTCGGGGATGCGCGACAGGGTCCAGCCGACGATGGCCACCGCGGTGACCGCCAGCACGATCCGGCCCTCGGCGGCGAGGCCGGCCGGCAGGAACCAGGCCGCCGCCGCGCCGGAGAGGGCGGCCAGCAGGGCGAGGAGGTCTCGCCGCCCGAGCCCGGGCGCCGAGCGCGCGAGAGGATCGGAGAGGGTGGGGGTGGCGAGGGCTGCGGTCATGTGGCTGTTCCTCTGCTGGCGTGGGCGCCCCTGTGAGAAGAGCCCGTGTGAGAGGAGAACGAGGACCCCGCCGCTTTATTCCCCTTCGGCAAGGAACCGGCGCCGATAAAATAGTTAGGCAGTACGCTAACTTTTCTCTTGCGATAGAGAGGGGGCGCCAATAAGTTAGGTATATGCCTAACCAACAGACCGCACTGGACGCCGTCTTCCACGCGCTGGCCGATCCGACCCGCCGCGCGGTGCTGCAGCAGCTCTCCAAGGGGCCGGCCTCGGTCACCGAGCTGGCGCAGCCTTTCGAGATGGCCTTGCCCTCCTTCCTGCAGCACCTGCGGGTGCTGGAGGAGAGCGGCCTGCTGCGCTCGAAGAAGGTGGGCCGGGTCAGGACCTGCGAGATGCAAGCCACCCCGCTCGGCGAGGCCGAGGACTGGATCGCCCATCAGCGCGCCATCTGGGAGGCCCGCTTCAAGCGCCTGGAGGCCTATCTGGCGGAGCTGCAAGCCAACGATCCGGCGGAAGGGGATGCCGATGCGGTCGCCACCCCGCCGATCGACAAGAAGGACCAGGAGACATGACCGAAAGCCTCGCCCAAGCGACCGCCGCGACCGCGCCGAGCCCGGCGGACGAACGGGAGCTCACCCTGAGCCACCTCTTCGACGCGCCGCCAGCGCTGGTCTGGAAAGTCTGGACCGAGCCGGAGCATCTGGCGCGGTGGTGGGGACCGCAAGGCTGCGACAGCAGGGTGGAGAGGATGGACCTGGTGCCCGGAGGCACCTTCCGTCTGGTGATGGCCTTCCCCGGGGGCGGCGCGGTTACCGCCAGCGGCACCTTCCGGGAGATCGATCCGCCCCGGCGCCTGGTCTACGAGGGCATGACGCAGGCCGACACGCCCTGCGGCGCCGGCATTCCGCCCCGCGCCACCGTGACCGTGAGCCTGGCGGACGAGCAGGGCAAGACCAGGCTCACCCTCCATACCCGCTTCGCCACGGACTCGGACCACGAGGCGGCACTGGCGGCGGGTTACGGCCCCAGCTGGGCGGCGACCTTGGAAGCCATTGCCGTCCTGCTGGCGGCGGAGGCTCGGTAAACTTAGGCCGGAGCGCAACACGTCATGACCGCAACCCTCCCGTCCGCGTCCGCCGGGCAGTCCGTGTCCGAGGCCGGCCCGCGCGAGCTCACCATGAGCCACCTCTTCGACGCGCCGCCGGCGCTGGTCTGGAAGGCCTGGACCGAGCCGGAGCGCCTGGTGCACTGGTGGGGGCCGCCGGGCACCGAGACCCGGGTCGCGCGCTTCGACTTCCGGGTCGGCGGCGCCTTCCGCATCGAGATGCGAGAGCCCGACGGCACCACCTTCGTCTGCCACGGCACCTTCCGCGAGATCGACCCGCCGCGCCGCCTGGTCTATGCTGGCGTGGCCGAGCCCGGCCTGCCCTGCGGGGTGCCGCCGCGCTCCCTGGTCACCGCCAGCTTCGAGGAAGAGGCCGGCAAGACCCGGCTCACCCTGCACACCCGCTTCGCCGAGACGGCCGACCGCCAAGCGGCGATCGAGGCCGGCTATGCCACCATCTGGCCGCAAGTTTTCGAGCGTCTCGACGGCCTGCTGGCCGCGGCGCCGAACTGAGCCGCCCACCCCGGGAAAGGAGAGACCCCATGCAGCCCAAGATCGTCTCGCGCGAGGAATGGCGCGCCGCCCGCGTCGCCCTGCTGGCCGAGGAACGCGCGCTCACCCACCGGCGCGACCGCCTGAACGAGGCCCGCCGCGCCCTGCCGTGGGAGGCGGTGGAGACCCCTTACGTCTTCCAGTCGCCCGCCGGCCCGCTCTCCCTGGCGGATCTCTTCCAGGGCCGCGGCCAGCTCTTCGTCCACCACTTCATGCTGCCGCCCGGCAGCCAGTCCATCTGCAAGGGCTGTGCCGGCATGGCCGACCACGTCGATGCCGCCCGCCGGCACTTCGAGCACGCCGACCTCTCCTTCGCCGCCGTCTCCCGCGCGCCGATTGAGGAGATCGAGGCCGCGCGCGCCCGCATGGGCTGGACCTTCCAGTGGGTCTCCTGCGCCGGCACCAGCTTCTCTCGGGACTTCGGCGCCGGCTTCACGGCGGAGGAGATCGCCAGCGGCAAGACTGACTACAACTACGCCACCACGCCCTACGCGGCCGAGGACCTGCCGGCCGTCAGCATCTTCGCCAAGGACGCGGCCGGCCGGGTCCACCACACCTATTCCGCCTACACCCGCGGCACCGAGGCCCTCTTCACCCCCTTCAACTTCCTGGACATGGCGCCCAAGGGCCGCAACGAGGGCGGCAGCACCATGAGCTGGCTCCGCCTGAAGGACGAGTACGAGGACTAGAGCGCGATGACGATAGATCGGATCGATCTATCGTCTGAATCGCACTCTAAGCTTATGAAAGTAGACCAAGATTCAGATCGAAGGTCGCGTCGACCTGCGATCGTCTTGGTCTAGGCCCGCCGCGACCGCCACCTCGCCAAGCCCGTCCCTTAAGCCCCCGGCCCCTTCCGAGAGGACCTGCCCCATGCCCTATGTCGACGGCTTCGTCGCCCCCGTCCCCAAGGCCGAGCGCGCGGCCTTCCTGAAGCACGCCGAGATCGCGGCCACCGTCATCATGGAGCAGGGCGCGCTCAAGGTGGTGGAATGCTGGGGCGACAACGTCCCAGACGGCGAGGTCACCTCCTTCCCCATGGCGGTGAAGCTGAAGGAGGACGAGACGGTCCTCTTCAGCTGGATCGTCTGGCCCTCGCGCGCCCACCGCGACGCCGCCATGGAAAAGATCATGACCGACCCCCGCCTTCAGCCCGAGACCAACCCCATGCCCTTCGACGGCAAGCGGATGATCTTTGGCGGCTTCGAGGTGATCTTGGAGCGGTGAGGGGAGGTGCTGCTTTCTATGTTGTTGGGATCTCAGCCACACCGAAAGATCACAATGGGGGTGAAAGGTGGTTAGTAATATAGAGAAAATTGCTCTACCTCAAATTCATCATTACCGATCATACAGCTAAAAAGGAAGCGATCATATATAAATATTTTCTCTTAATGTCAAATTCGAAACAAATTCATGCGCCAGAGTACTATGCAGTTTTAAATTTATTCAGTATATCGCATAAATTATCGAATGATTTAGGAGATTTATTAGAAAACTTTGTTATAGTATCGAATAAATTGAACGTCTTTTCTAAGTATTTTGCTGCGAGATAAAGCCAATATGGGTCAGGGTCTATGTTAATGATAGTGGGAATTCTGTGATATCGGTGAGCCGGATTTTCGCAGTAGACCGTGTTATAGTTGCTAACATGAGCCCAATTCGAGTGAACAGCAGCACTAAACGGTTGGTACACGTTGTTGTAAAACTGTAAACACCCAGCTTCTTCTGCCATCTTTCTTACGCTTGAACCAGACCAACTGCCCAAATTTACCTCGACAAACTGGTCCATGCGCTGGGAACCTAACCAATTCTCCCAATACTCAATAATCTGTTCCTGCTGCTCGGCCTGTTCTGCATCTTCAGTTTCGCTCAACTGTTTTTTCGATGTGCAAGCTCCAGCTTCACAGCTCCTAAGCCATCATCGACAAACTTCTTTGCCCTTTCTTCGGGCTCTTTTAAGATCCATGCGAGAGTTATGTAGACGTCAGCCATTGTACGAAGCATCAAAGGAGCGGAATGCGGCGTCCAAATTGCCGGAGCTGATGCAAACTCGACCGCGATTGTGGTTTGTCTTGCTAGTAACGCCCCAATGACTTCAGACATTTCTATTTTTGCAAGATTGAACCCCCAATGATCAAGTCGCTCTTTCAGTTCAGTTTTTGCGGAGTTTGTGTAAGAAGAGATGAGGCGCCCTAACGGGTCATCAGGTATTGGTTCACTGCAGTTTATCTCAATTGCTTGTATACAACTCCCTAGCCCGGACACGGTATCCCAAAACTGATCGATCCACGCCTTACTGCGTTCACTTGCTCGCCCCTCTTTGCCAATGGCGAACACTAAGACTCCTGCTCTGAAGCTAGCCGCTGCGGCTCTTGAATGTTCTGTTTCTGGATACTCCGAAAGAGCCCCAAAATCATCAAGTTTTTGTTTGAGATCAGCCGATCGGAGAATGATCTTTCCTTGCCAGATTCCTAAAAGAATTGAGACTGCCATGCAAACTGTAGATGTATAGCTGTATCTATCATAAAGCTCCTCCAATAGAGATTCGATCTCACTCATTCTTTTTGTGATTTCCATTTTGTTTCCGCTAATGCCAAGAAAACCCATAGGGTTTTCTTCTAAAGTGAAGTTGTATACACTTAGAGCATCTTGCAAGTCGTGGAGAATCTCACTTGAAATACTGTCCTTCAGCTTCACTCTTTCACTTTCTGACAAATTCAAAAATGATGATGCAGTGATAATCATCGGAGTTGATCTCTTATCGCAAACGGTATGCGCAGCCCTAGTCAAAGTTCGTGCTAGATCAATGGCAGGATCAAGGCCAAGCCTGTCTATTAGTACTGCTATCCACATCAATTCTGGAACTATGTTTCTAGTCCATGACAAGGGAGAAAAACTTTCTCCCATCGCATTCAATGCTGGTGGGATTAGCTTACTTCTAACTTTCTTGTGGTCTGCTAGAACTCTTGTCTGTTTCTTTCTCATGATTCAACCCGATGCAAATTAGTTGCTAAGCTGGCCACGAGCTATAAATCCTAATGTAGTTTACAGAGTTCAGCATTTTTTCATAAGTTTTCTAACATTTTTGGATCGCAATCTGGCTTGCGTTCATCACTTTCTGAGACTCTGCTTTCCAGACCTGCCAGTCATGCTGCATTTCTGTTTCTGCACATAGCATCAATGTACGACGCTATCCACCCTTTGTGTTCGGTAAGAGTTCTGTAGGTCTATGCTGTGTTACTAGACCATCTTTTTCAGCACCTCTGTTCCGTACCCCCAACGAACCTCCCGCCCCAACACTGGATCCTCCAGCGCGAATTCAAATCTCTCCGCCGGCCTGACCCCACCAATCGCCGGCAGGGTGCCGCCGAGCAGGACGTCGCCCGGTTGCAGGCCCGCCGGTTCCTCCTCCGCGAACTTGGCGAGCAGGGTTTGCGGAGCCAGGAGGGCGGCGAGGGGGCCTGACTGGTAGAGCTTGCGGGTGCCCGCTTCCTCGATGTGCGCGGTCAGCTGCAGCTGGTCCCAGTGCGGGGCCACCTCGTCGAGCGGCCAGAGGGTGGGCGCGATGGGCTTGTCGCAGAGCTGCTTGGCCAGGGTGATGGAGTGGGCCTCGGCCTTGCGGTCGGTGTGGTCGCTGGCGGCCCCCACCCAGAGCCTGCCGTCGAGGTTCACCAGGCAGTACTCCGCCTCGCCGCTGGTGTCGGGGCCGCAGACCTGGATCGTCGGCGCCTGGGTCAGGCGGCTGGCGGCGTTGCGGTAGAAGAGGGGCGTCTTGGCCGGGCGCGGGATGCCGAGCGCCTCCAACTCGGCGATGTGGTGCTCCATGGCGGCCGGGTCGCGGCCGGTCCAGCCGGCGACGATGAGGCGGCGGGGGGTAAAGCGCCGCTGCCGCTCGCCGTGGGCGGAGACCAAGGTGAAGGTGAGGGGTGCGGCCATGGGGCGAGGCTCCGCTGCGGCTCGGACGAAGGGCTGACGGCGATCCTACGGCAGCCGGCCGGAAATCCAAGAGGCCGCGGCGCGCGGGCGACGCTGCCGCGCCCCTTCCCATCACGCTCTCGTGTAGTCCGCGAACCTTCCCGCCTGTCGGGCGTCCTAGTAGGCAAAAGCCAGATGGCGCGGCCGCTTCGGCGGCGGCGTCAGCCCCGGGATAGGAGAACCATGGCCCGGTTCGGCGACTTGGAGTGTGCTTGTTGTTGCCTTCATCGACTCTCACCCTTATCCCCGGGCCCCGACCCGGGGATCCATGCGGTTTCGCCCCACGCCGTTGGAGAGGCGAGTGCGGAAGGCAGGATGTGGATGGCCGGATCAAGTTCAATGCTGTCCGGTTGAACTGGAGATCGCCTAAAAAGGGAAAACCTTCAGGCTAAAGCAACAATTGTTCGTCATTGCCGGGCTTGACCCGGCCATCCACGACCCGCCGTGAGCACTCACCTCTCCGACAGGGTGCGGCGGGGCCACTTGATCCCCGGGTCAATGCCCGGGGATGACGAGGAAAAGATGCAAGTGCATGACGGGAATACAAGCATAGTCTCTAAACCGGACAGCAGTGGATCAAGTCCGGCCATGACGGGGAATGGTTGATCCGTGGAGAGGTACGCTCGTCTTTGTGGCGCAGCGAAGCCTAACTCGCACAGCCCCGGGATAGGAGCGGCCCTTGCCTGACAATCGCGATGCCTCGGCGGCCGATCTCGGCCAGACCTTTCGCGACGAGGCCAGCGCGCTCTACCGCTTCGCCAAGCGGCTCCTGGGCGACCCCTCGGAAGCGGAGGACGCGGTGCAGGAAGCCTTCCTGAAGCTGACCAAGCACCGCGATCGGCCGGACGGTTTCGTCAGCGCGCGCGCCTTCGTCTTTCGGGTGGTGCGCAACGTCTGCATCGACCGCCTGCGCGCGCGGGCACGGCGGAGCCTGATCATCTCCGACGAGGGCCTGGACCAGGAGGTTCCCCCCGGCTGGTCGACGCCGACGCCGGAGAGCGACGTGCTGGCCGCCGAGAGCTTTCGGCGCATCGCCGAGGCCATGAACAGGCTGCCCGAGGTCGAGGCCGAAGCGCTCTCCCTCGTGGTGGTCGAGGGTCTCTCCTACCAAGAGGTGGCGGCGGCCACCGGCGTGCCGGTCGGCACGGTCAGATCGCGGCTCAACCGCGCGCGCCAAAGCCTGCGCGCGGCCTTCAAGGAGCCATCTCCTCGCGTGTCGTCGGCCTCCCATCGGGCGACGCTGCGCGGGCTGCCGAGGACGATTCAATGAAAGAATGCCCCAGCTTCGAGGATATCGCGGCCTTCATCGACGGCGAGAGCGAGGCCGACGCGGCCGCGATCGCGCATCATCTGACGACCTGCGCCGACTGCTCGGAGACGGCTGCCGAGATCAACCTGATCAATCTGGCGGTGCGCGAGAAGGAAAGCCGCGTGGCCGTTCCGACCTCGATGAGCGACTGGCCCTACGGGCGCACCAACCGCGGTACCTTGCGGATTTCGCGCCGCAAGGTCATCGGCGGCATGGCGCTCGCGGCAAGTACCGCGGTGGCGGCCTTCTTCCTGACGCGCGGCGGCGGCAGCGCGCTCGCGATGGAGCCGACGCTCTTCCGCGACTACGCCACGCTGGTCGCGGCCAACGGCCCCTTGGACTTCGAGAGCGGCAGTCCGGAACGGGTGCTCGCCTGGTTCAGGACCCGGGTTCCCTTCCCCCTGCCGCCGCTCGGCGACTTCCATGGCGTGGAGGTGCGCGGCGGGCGGCTCTGCTGGCTCTTGGAACGGCGCGTCGCCGCCCTGCATCTGGGCCAGAAGACGGCGGGGGCCTGCCTCTACATGACGACGCCCCAGGACCTGACGGTGGGCGACGGTATTCCCCTGCCGGCGCCCGGCGAGGCGCGGGTCCTCTTGAGCCAAGGGGCGATGTCCGGCGCCTTCTGGCGCCAGGACGCGCTCGCCTTCGGGCTGGTCGGAGACCAGGCAGAGGCGGAGATCGGGATGCTGGCCGAGCGACTGCGCGGCAGCGGATAGAGCAGCTGGAGAGGCTGGCGGCGAGGCGAAGGTCGAGCGGCCTTCCTTGCCGCCTTATGCGTCCTTGACCTCGCCGCGCTGCACCTGGCGCATCAGGCGATAGACCTTGTCGCCGTCGGGGATGTAGCGGAACCCGATGGGCACCATGCGATAGCGGCTGAGGCCGGTGCTGGAGCTGGAGCCGGAGCGCGCGCCGACGCGTCGCTTGACCATGCGCTTGGCGAAATAGACGGTCGCCGGCTCGCCGGGGCGGTAATCCAGCTCTGTGTCGGGGTCGATCGGATAGGTCTTCAGCCGTCGGCCGAAGACCTGCCTGGCGATGAAGGCGCGCTTGCTGGAAAGCGCATAGCGGGTCTTGGAGCGGACATAGGCATCCCAGAGGATATGGCCGAAGAGGAACCAGGAGCCGATTGCCAGGAAGGGGATGCCGAAGAGGGGGAAGAGCGCGGCTGGCCCGCCCGCGCCCACGATGTTGGTCGCCATGATGATCCAGAAGAGGGCGAAGCCGAAGAAGACCAGTCCGAAGGCGGACTGTCCCAGCATGCTGAGTTCGAACTTGATGCCGCGGCCCGGCGCGCCCTCCCACAGCAGGGTCTCGTCGGGGTCGAAGTAGACGGCCCAGCCTGATTTCGCTTGGCTTTGCTCCAGGGCGCCGGATTGGCTGCGATCGGCTTCGTCGTCCATGTCGCTTCCCCTCTCTTCTCGCTCGGGCGCCTAGGCTTTCAGTTCTGTGCCTGGCTCCCCGCCAAGAGGCGCGAGGCGACATTGATGTACTTGCGTCCGGCTTCCTGCGCCTCGGCCACGGCTTCCCTCAGATCCAGCCTGCTGCGCACGCTGGCGAGCTTGACCAGCATCGGCAGGTTGACACCGGCGATCACCTCCACCTTGGCGTGATCCATGATCGAGATCGCCAGGTTGGAGGGCGTGCCGCCGAACATGTCGGTCAAGAGGACGGTTCCGTCCCCGTCGTCGACGGCGCGCACCTGCTGCAGGATCTCCTGGCGGCGCGCCTCCATGTCGTCGTCGGGGCCGATGCAGATGCCCGCCACGCCCTCTTGCGCGCCGACGATGTGCTCCAGCGCGGAGAGGAACTCGGCGGCTAGCCGCCCATGTGTTACCAGCACGATCCCGATCATCGCCTCTATCCAGCTAGGGCACCGAGGCCCGCGCGGCTTGCTTTTACAGCGAGAAGGCAAGCCTTGTCATCCCAAAGGGTGGCGCGTCTAGGCATTGCGATCCGAATCGCGGTGCGCCACTACCACCTGCCGCTCCTCTTCCGTCAACCAGCGGGCCAGTCGCTCCGCCACGAAGACCGATCTGTGTCGGCCCCCGGTACAGCCGAGCGCGAAGGTCAGATAGTTCTTTCCCTCCGCTTCATACAGCGGCAACAGCGGCCCGAGCCACCCGGTCAAGCCATCAAAAAACGGTGTGAAGGCGGGGTCTTCGGCGATGTAGGCGCCGACCGCCGGGTCGCGGCCGGTCAGGTCGCGCAGCTCCGGCTGATAATGCGGGTTCCTGAGGAAACGCACGTCGATCGCCAGGTCGGCCTCCAGCGGTATGCCGAAGCGGTAGGAGAAGGAGGTGACGAAGATCGCCATGCCGCTGCCGGCATCGGCGGTCAGGCGCAGGTGTCCGGCCAGGAGGCGCCGGAAATCCGCTGGCCGCAGCGCCGAGGTGTCGATCACCAGGTCCGCCCGGCTCTTGATCGGCGCGATCAGCCGCCGCTCGGTCTCGATGCCGCGGCCGACCGGACGATCGGTGGCCAAGGGGTGGCGGCGCCTGGTCTCGCTGAAGCGGTGCAGCAGCACCTCGTCGTCGCAGTCGATGAAGATGAGGCGCGGGTCCAGGCCCGGGGTGGCCTTGAGCGCGGCGATCACCTCCAGGAAGCGGGCGATGGCGAAGTCGCGGGTGCGCAGATCCACGCCCAGCGCCAAGGGGCGTTCGCTGGAGCCGACGAAGAGCGAGGGGATGAGCGCCAGCGGCAGGTTGTCGATGACCTCGTAGCCCAGGTCCTCGACCGTGTCCAAGGCAAGCGAGCGGCCGGCCCCGGCCATGCCGGTCACCAGCAGGACGGGGCGGCGATCGCGGTCACTGCGTTCGGCGGTCTCGACGTTCCAGCTCCGCTCCAGCGCCAGGCGCACACGGGCCAGCGCCGAAGCCTTGGCGGGATCGAGCGAGATGTGCGGCAGCGAGACACCCAGCAGGGTAAGGCTACGCTCTTCCGGCAGCCGCTCGATCTCCTCGGCCGGCTGCAGGTCGACCACCAGGGCGACGGCGACCGAGACCATGGAGGGTTGGCCGATGACGCCCATGCCGCGCACCTCCATGCGCCCGCTCAGGACCTCGGGCGCGGAGGCGGTCAGCCGGCCTTCCTCGGCGCTCAGCAGGGTCTGATCGTCGGCGACCAGAAGGCCGCCGGCATCGATCAGGCGCAGCGCCAGGTCCGACTTGCCGGCACCGGAGGAGCCACGCAGGAGGATGCCGCGGCCGAAGAGCGAGATGCAGGTGGCATGGACCAACTGGGTCTCGCTCATGGGCCGGTCCCGCCGCCTCGGACCGCGGGTGCCGCCGGCCGCGGGTTCCTTGCGGCCATCACAATGAGACCTTGCCGTCGTAGGCGGGCAGGCGGATGACGAAGCGCGCGCCCTTCACCTTGCCTTCCGCGTTGAGACGGTTCTCGGCCCAGATCTCGCCGTGGTGCGCCTCGACGATCTGCTTGGAGATGGAGAGGCCCAGGCCCGAATGGGTGCCGAACTTCTCGTCCTCCGGTCGCTCCGTATAGAAGCGGGAGAAGATGGCCTCCAGCTTGTCTTCCGGAATGCCGGGTCCTTGGTCCTCGATGCGGACCTCGACCATGTCGTCCTCCCGCTTCAGCAGCAGGCGGACGTCGGAGCCGGGGGGCGCGAAGGTGACCGCATTGGTGATGATGTTGCGGAAGACCTGGCCCAGGCGGCCTTCCAGGCCCATGACGTGGACCCGCGCGGAGTTGCGCGGGGCGACGATGACGAAGCGCGGCCCCTTGCCTCTGCGCCCGACGCTTTGGATCTGCACCAGCGCCTGCAGCAGGTGCAGCAGGTCGACGGTCTCGCTGTCGGCGCGCGCCATCTCGGCGTCGACGCGGCTGGCCTCCGAGATGTCGGTGATCAGCCGGTCGAGGCGGCTGACGTCGTCCAGGATGATCTGCAGCAGCTGCTCGCGCCGAGCGGGGTCGGAGATCCGGGCGACGGTCTCGACCGCGCTCTTCAGCGAGGTGAGCGGGTTCTTGATCTCGTGGCTCACGTCGGCGGCGAAGCCCTCGATCGCGTCGAGCCGCGCCCAGAGCGCGTCGGTCATGGCGCTCAGCGCCCGCCCCAACTCGCCGATCTCGTCCCTGCGCTTGGCATAGTCGGGCAGAGGGATCTTCCTGCCCTTGCCGCTCTTCACCCGGTCCGCGGCGCGCGCCAGATTGCGGATCGGTCGCGCGATGGTGCCGGCCAGGTAGAGGGAGAGCAGGACGGTGATGGTGATGGCGACGGCGAAGACCAGCAGGACGTCGCCCCTGCGGTCGTCGACCGCCTCCATGATGCTCGCCCCGTCGCGGCTGAGCAGCAGCGCGCCCAGGACCTGACGATAGCGCTGCACCGGCACCGCCATGGTCAGGATCAACTCGCCGCGCGGACCGCGCCTGGCTTCGCCGGCCGCGTCGCCCTTGAGGGCCGATTCGACTTCGGGATAGTCCGCGGCCGTGCGGGTCGCGCCCTCCTCGTAGGGCGGCAGGACCTCTCCGGGCAGCCAGTCGAAGAGGCCGTCCAGGAAGCTCAGCAGGCCTTCCGTGAAGCTCTGCTCGTCCTTGGGCTGCAGCGGGCGGACGGTGATGACGCCGTTCGGCCCCGGCAGCTGGAAGGAATCGACCATCATCACGCCGCGCCGATCGACCGGGCCGTAGAGCCGGGCGCGCAGGCCGGCCTCGGTCAAGAGCAGGCGCAGTTGGTGGCGGGTCAACTCCGGGACCAGGCGCTCCCGGCCGCTGCGGTCGGCCAGCACCGACGTCGCGCCCAAGGCCAGGGCGAAGACGCGGCCTTGCGTCTCCATCGCCTTCAGTTCCGCCTGGATCAGGCTGTCACGATACTGGCTGAGATGCAGCAGCCCGATGATGGGAATGCAGAGCGCGATCAGATTGAGCGTCAGGATGCGCCGCAGCAGGGGCGAGCGCCAGAAGCGCCAGGCCCCGATCCGCCGCGACAAGCTGGAGCCGCCGTCCGTCTTGGTCTTCTGCTCCGTTCGTGCCTTGCTGGTGCCGGCCGCCGGCTGGCTATAGGCGTCGTCCTGGGTGGAGGCCGACATGCCGGCGGCGCGCCTTCGGACCGCTCTAGAGCAGCCAGCAACCAGGCGGGATCACCTGACTGCGTGACTCTGCTCTATCTTTCAGAGCTGCAGAGCAGGATTGCGACGGCAAATCCTTTCGATTTGACGTCATGCTGCTCTAGGCGTCCTTGTAGCGATAGCCGACGCCGTAAAGCGTCTCGATCTGATTGAAGTTGTCGTCCAGCGCCTTGAACTTCTTGCGCAGCCGCTTGATGTGGCTGTCGATGGTGCGGTCGTCGACGTAGATGTGCTCGCCGTAGGCGGCGTCCATCAACTGATCGCGGTTCTTGACGTGTCCCGGACGGCTGGCCAGCGCCTTCAGGATCAGGAACTCCGTCACCGTCAGCTGCACCGCGGTGTTCTTCCAGGTGCAAAGATGGCGCTCGCTGTCCAGGATCAGGTCGCCGCGCACGATCGCCTGCTCGCTCTGGCCCTCGCCCTCGGCGATGGCTTGGCCGCGGCGCAGCAGGGCCCGGATCCGCTCGATCAGGAGGCGCTGCGAGAAGGGCTTCTTGATGTAGTCGTCGGCCCCCATGCGCAGGCCCAGGACCTCGTCGATCTCGTCGTCCTTGGAGGTCAGGAAGATGACCGGCAGGCTGGAGCTTTCGCGAATGCGGCGCAAGAGCTCCATGCCGTCCATGCGCGGCATCTTGATGTCCAGGACGGCCAGGTCCACCGGGGCGGTCTGCAGGGCGCGCAGCGCTTCCGATCCGTCGGTGTAGCTCTTGACCTTGAAACCCTCGGACTCCAGGGCAATGGTAACTGAAGTCAGGATGTTCTTGTCGTCGTCGACCAGGGCGATCGTGTTGTTCATCGTCACACCATCCATAAAGCCGCCTGCATCCGCGCTGTTAGATGGCAAGGCATTGCGAAAGGTCTACAGGGTATTAAGGAATCTTTCTACGACTTTGCCAGCGCTCCCGCAGCCACAATTCGCACCCAATCGGCGGTGATAAGGAGAGAATCGGTCATGCCTGAGGCAGCAAAGCCTGAGAGTCTACTTCCCACGGCAGCGTGGCTGATCCGCACCACAAAGCGTGGCAGCCTGGCCACGAGGCTGGACGAGAAGGGTCAGCCAGGGGTGGTTCCGGGCATGCCCTACGTCTCGCTGGTCCTGCTGGCGCCGGACGAGAGCGGCGCGCCCTTCCTCTTGCTCTCCGACCTCTCGGAGCACGCCAAGAACCTGAAGGCCGACCCGGCCTTGGCGCTGCTTCTGGAGCAGACGGCCGGGAAGAAAGACCCCTTGGCCGAGCCGCGCCTCACCCTGCTGGGCGAGGCCCAGGTCGTCGAGGAGGCCGGCAGCGTGTCGGCATTGAAGGAGGCCTTCGTCGCCGGCCATCCGGCGGCCAAGGTGTGGGCCGGCTTCGCCGATTTCCGGCCCTATAGACTGACCTGGAGCGCCGCGCACTTCGTCGCCGGCTTCGGGCGAATCGCCTGGCTTCCGCTGGACGACCTGCGCGCGGAACTGTCGAAGCCGGTCTAGAGCCGGGCGGGGATGCGGGCCCGCCGGGCCGCGCAGAACGCAAAGGCGGTGACATCCGAGCGTACGCGTGCTTAGAACCTACCTCGCTAGGATTCGCCGCCGTCGAGGGTAGGGGCGGGAACGTCGGCGAGCGGGCGTGGAGGACGAGAGGAGAGCAGACTCGTGAGTGATAGTGGACCCGTTATCAGCCGTCATGGCTTGGCAGAGCAGGGCATAAAAACCCGGGGCACTGCCTATTGGAACCTGACAGCGCCTGCCCTCTACGAGCATACGATTCGGCGCGGCGAAGGCGCCTTGAGCGACGGCGGTGCCCTGGTGGTCCGCACCGGCCACCACACCGGGCGCTCGCCCAACGACAAGTTCATCGTCGAGGAGCCCTCGACGGCCAAGGACATCTGGTGGGGCAAGGTCAACGTCGCGACCACGCCGGAGCGCTTTGAGCGGCTGCACGCCAAGGTGCAAGCCTATCTGCAGGGCCGCGATCTCTTCGTTCAGGATCTCTATGCCGGCGCCGCCGAGAGCTTTCGCTTGCCCGTCCGGGTGGTCAGCGAAAGCCCTTGGCACGCGCTCTTCGCCCGCAACATGTTCATCCAACCGCCGGCGGACGTGCTGGGCCACTTCGAGCCCGCCTACACCGTGCTGCACGCGCCCTACCTGGAGGCCGATCCGGAGCGCGACGGCACCAACAGCGAATCCTTCGTCCTCTTGGATTTTTCGCGCCGTCTGGTGGTGATCGGCGGGACCATCTACGCCGGCGAGATCAAGAAGTCGGTCTTCTCCGTCCTGAACTACCTCCTGCCGGCCCGCAACGTGCTGCCGATGCACTGTTCGGCCAACATCGGTCAGACCGGCGACACGGCGATCTTCTTCGGGCTGTCGGGCACCGGCAAGACCACGCTTTCGGCCGATGCCAGCCGTACGCTGATCGGCGACGACGAGCATGGCTGGTCGGACCAGGGCGTCTTCAACTTCGAAGGCGGCTGCTATGCCAAGGTGATCCGGCTGTCGGAGAAGGCGGAGCCGGAAATCCATGCCACCACCCGGCGCTTCGGCACCATCCTCGAGAACGTCGTCTTCGACGAGGGCAGCCGCGTTCTCGATCTCGACGACGCGCGCTTCACCGAGAACACGCGCGCAAGCTATCCCTTGGACTTCATTCCCAATGCCAGCGTCACCGGTATCGGCGGCTCGCCCAGCAACATCGTGATGCTGACGGCCGACGCCTTCGGCGTGCTCCCCCCGATCTCCCGCCTGTCGCCGGAACAGGCCATGTATCATTTCCTCTCGGGCTACACGGCGCGCGTCGCGGGCACCGAGAAGGGCATGGGCAAGGAGCCGACGGCGACCTTTTCGACCTGTTTCGGCGCGCCCTTCATGCCGCGGCATCCCTCTGTCTATGCCCGGATGCTGGGCGAGAAGATGGCCCAGACGGGCGCCTCTTGCTGGCTGGTCAACACCGGCTGGTCGGGCGGCGCCTACGGCGTCGGCCAGCGGATGGCGATCGCGCACACCCGCGCGATGGTGAGAGCGGCCTTGAGCGGCGGCCTTGCCGGCGTGCCCACGCTCGAGCATCCGCTCTTCGGACTGGTCATGCCTGAGGTCTGTCCCGAGGTGCCGGAGAACGTCTTGAACCCGCGCACCACCTGGCAGGACAAGCATGCCTACGACCAGACGGCGCGCGAGCTGACCAAGCGCTTCGAGACCAACTTCAAGCAGTTCGAAGCCTATGTCGGCGAGGATGTGAAGGCGGCGGGCATCTACGCCGCCGCCTAGCATTCCACGAGGGTGCCTACTCCTTGCGGAGGTAGACCTCCACCACGTCCTCCCAGTCGCCGCAGGGCTTGGCTTTGTCCTGCGCGCGCCAGGTGTTGGAGTCGGGAACGCGCTTGAAGCGGTGGGTGCCCTTACGCACGCAGGTGATGGGCTTCTCGAACTGATAGAGCTCGTACTTGACGGTGCCCTTCAGCGTGAAGCCCTCGGCGTCGATCGCGCTGACGTAGCCTTCGATCTCCATCACGTCGTTGGCGGCCTTGCCCTCGCCGCGCTGATAGCCCCAGAGGTAGTAGAGGCCCAGGTCCTCGAAGACGATCAGCTCTCCCCAGGGCTGGTCACCCACCCAGCCGAGGGTCGTGCCGTGCGATCCCACCAGCTGCTGGGCGGCCGTGGCATCGCCGATCTCCGTGGTTCCCAGGCCCTCCGGCGGTTTGGGGAAGTCGGGCATCGGCGCCAAGAGCTTGCCGAAGATGTAGCCGCGCGTGCCGTCGTAGAGGCTGACCGCGTACCAGGTCCGGCCGCGCTCGTCCTCGGTCTCGCCTAGGATCAGCACGTGCTTGCCGGCCTTGAAGGTATCCAGCGGCGGCTGCTTGGTCGAGGGATCGGCGCGGAAGTTGCTGGTCCTGAGCACCATGGCGGGCTCGTAGAGCGGCGTTACCTCCGCGGCCGCGGCGAAGGCCTCCAGACTGACGACAAGGGCGAGCACAAGGCCGAGCAGTCGCATGACGCGTCTCCCACTGTTCTGGCTTTGCGCGCGATCATGGCCCAGTCCGGCGGCCTCACCAAGTGAAGATCCGTCGAAGCCGCTATCAACCGGCCGGATCGATCCGCATCAGCTGTCCCCGCGAGGAGTCGGTAATCAGGTAGAGATGGCCGTCGGGTCCCTCGGCGACATGGCGCACCCGCTCGCCGATCGGGATGCGCTCTTCGCCGGTCACCTGGCCCGCCGGGTCCAGCAGGATGCGGCGCAGATCGCCGGTGCCGAGCTCGGCGGAGAAGAGATTGCCGCGCCAGGCTGGGATCGCCGCGCCGCTGTAGCCGGAAAGACCGGAGGGCGAGGCCTGGCCCATCCAGACCAGACGCGGGTCCTCCATGTTCGGCAGGGTGCGGTGCTGGCTCACGTCGCCGCCGAAGTACTCCTCGCTGTAGCTCACCGTCGGCCAGCCGTAGTTCTTGCCGGCCTCGATCAGGTTCAACTCGTCGCCGCCGCGCGCACCGAACTCGCTGGCCCAGACCTGGCCGGTCACCGGGTCGAGGGTCAGGCCCTGCACGTTGCGGTGCCCGTAGCTCCAGATCACCTCGTCCGCGCCGGGCGAGTGAAGGAAGGGATTGTCGGTCGGCGTGCCGCCGTCGTCGGTGATGCGCAGGATCTTGCCGATCCGGCTGTCCAGTCTCTGCGCCTGCTTGCGGATGAGATCTCCGTCCAGCTCTCTCGGCGGATTGCCGCCGTCGCCGACGGAGACCAGCAGGCTGCCGTCGGGCAGGAAAAGCAAACGAGAGCCGAAGTGCGCGGCACCCTGCTTCAGGGGCTTGGTTTCGAAGATGACCTCCAGGTCGCGCAACCGCGTTCCCTCCAGGACGGCGCGCGCCACCTCGGTGCCGTTGCTCTGGCTGTTGCCGGCGGAGTAGGAAAGGTAGACTAGGCCGTTTTGCTCGAAGTCGGGATGCACGGCGACGTCCAAGAGGCCGCCTTGTCCGCTGGCATAGACCTCGGGCGTGCCGCTGACGGGCTGCGGCAGCAGGCGCCCCTCTTGCATCAGCCTCAGCTGTCCCGAGCGTTCGGTGATCAGGAGATCGCCGTTCGGCAGCCAATCCATGCCCCAGGGCCTGTCCAGCCCCTGGGCCAGGATCGTCAGCCGGTAGCCGGAGGCCGGAGAGGGCTCGTCGTAGGAAACCCAAGGCTGAGCCCAGGACTGAGGCGCCGACAAGAGGCCGGCGCAGGCGACGAGTGAAGCGATGAGGCACGCGGTTCGAACCATGAGCATCTCCCACTGAGGACCAGGGTCCTCATGTGGGCCGTCGCGGCGGCGAAGGCCAGTCGTTCGCTCAGATCATCCAGAGCACCAAGGAGATCCCGAAGTTGTTCAGGATGTCGAGGAAGAAGGCGCCGACCAAGGGCACGACCAGAAAGGCCTTCGGCGAGGGGCCGAAGCTGCGGGTGACGGAATCCATGTTGGCCATGGCCACCGGCGTCGCGCCCAGGCCCAGGCCGCAGAAACCGGCGGTGATGACGGCGGCGTCGAAGTCGCGGCCCATCGCCCGGAAGATCACGAAGATCGCCACGATAATCATCAAGACGATCTGGACCGCCAGCACCAGCAAGACGAAGCCGGCGGCCTTGGCCAAGACCAGGAGATCCAGGCTCATCAGGCTCATCGAGAGGAAGACGTTCAGGCTGACCTCGCCGATGCGCTCTATGGTCACCGGGTTCAATGTCACCTTGATGCCTGGCAGCTCGACCAGGTTGGCGATGATGATGGCGAAGACCATGGCGGTGAGGAAGCTCGGCAGGGTGGCGCCGAGCGCGCTCAAGAGATCGTTCAGGATGTGGCCCAGCAGGATGCAGATGCCGATCACGAAGATGATCGTCAGGATGGTGTTCAAGTGGCCGGCGCCCTGTGTGTCGACGTCGTAGCCCAGCGCGTTCAGCTGCTCGACCGAGGGGCCGGACTGCAGCTTGTGCCGGCCGATCAGCCAGCGCGCCACCGGGCCACCCACCAGCCCGCCGGCGACCAGTCCGGCGGTGGCGAAGACGATGCCCAGGCTGCCGGCACCTTCCAGGCCCGCTCCGGAAAAGGCCTCGCTTCCGCTCCAGGCGATGACAGTTCCGTGGCCGCCGGCAAAGGCCAGGCTGCCGCCCATCAGTCCCAGCCGCGGATCGAGGCCGTCGGCGACCGCGATCAGCACCCCGGTGCCGCTCTGCAGCACCAGGAAGACCGCCGTCACGACGATCAGGATGACCAGGGCCTTGCCGCCGGCGATCAAGGTGCGGACCTTGGAGGAAAGGCCGACGGTGGAGAAGAAGACCAGCAGCAGCTCGTCGCGCAGATTGAGGTCGAAGGTGACCTTCAAGCCGAAGAACTCGTTGGCGAGCGCGAGGAGCAGGCTGAACAGCAGGCCGCCGGTGACCGCGGGCGGAATGTTGTTCTTGGCGAGGAAGCCGACGGCGCTGGTGATCCTGAAGCCGACGTAGAGAACGAAGATGCTGAGCACCAGCACTTCGATGATGTCTAGGTCGATCTGCACACCCTTCCTCTTCCGCTTGAGCCGTCCTGGCCGACCGTGGCCGGACGATGCTAGCGTGCGGTCTTCGCGAAGTCTCCTGTCTTGGTTACCGCAAGCGCGCCTCGGTCACGAGCGGCGGGCCGAGGGTGTCGCGCTGGACTGCCGCGTCGCTGTCGCTCCTCGCGGTGACGGCGTGAGTGGCTTGCCGGTCGGTTGGACAGGGCTTGCCGATCTCGGCACTCCAAGCCCGCCTACCTCTCGCTCTGTCCGTGCCCAGCCGCGACGGCGTCAAGCGATCCGCTCCAGGATATCGAAGATCCGCGGGCCGTAGGTCTTGAGATCGTCGCCCTGGGTGGCGGCGCGCAGGTCGGAGCGGACCTGCGCCAGGAACTCCGCCTCGTTCAGCGGCCGCTTGCGCAGCAGCTCCTCCAGCATGGAGCGGCGCAGGAGGCCCTTGGCGCGGTCGCGCTCCGGGTTGGCTTGGTAGATGGCCTCGCGCAGGCGCACCAGTCGGGCCCTGGCGTCGCCGGCGCTCAAGACTTCCGGGAGGGGCTCGAAGGAGGGAAGACCGTCGCCAGGTCCCTCCAGGCCCGGCAGGGCTGGCTGACTCTTCGGCGCCGGCGGCGGCTGGCGGTGCCGCGCGGCTCGTGCGGCCTCCAGCTGGCCGATCAGGCGGATGAGACTGCGGTCCGGGTCGAGGAACCAGTCGGTGGACCAGACGCGGAAGATGGTCCAGCCCAGTTGCTCCAGGACCGCTTGGCGTAGGTGGTCGCGGTCGCGCGCCGAGCGGCTGCTGTGGTAGTTGGCGCCGTCACACTCGATGCCGGCGAGGAAGCGCCCCGGCGTCTCCGGGTCGAGGACGCCGATGTCGATGAAGAAGCCGGCCTGTCCCACCTGCGGGCAGCAGCTATAGCCGCGCTGCTCCAGCCCCTCGATCACCGCCACTTCGAAGTCGCTGTCGGGGTGACGGCCGCTTGGGCGCGGTGCATCGTCCAAGAGGCCGCCTTCGGCGAAGCGGAGGAAGCCTTGCAGCTCATGCGGGCCGCGGGCGCTGCTCTCGCCCGGCGTCACGTCGCACGCGCGCAGGCTGGAGAAGACCTCCATGCGCTCCTTGGCGCGGGTGAAGAGCACGTTGAGGCGCCGCCAACCGCTCTCTTGATTGATCGGGCCGAAGTACTGCGGGACGCGGGCGCCGGCTTCCGGGGGGCCGTAGGTCATGGAGATGAAGATCACGTCGCGCTCGTCGCCCTGCACGTTCTCCAGGTTCTTGACGAAGAAGGGCTCGCCGCCGCCGCGGGCCTCCTCCGTGCCGCCGGCGAGGGCCGCCTCGCCCTCGGCCTTGCGGTCCACCAGCTGCTGGATGAGGTCGCGCTGCTCGACGTTCATCGCGACCACGCCGAGGCTCTGGCCGGGTTCCTCGACGAGATGACGAATCGCGGCCTCGGCGACCGCTTCGGCCTCGGCGGGGTTTCTGCCGCTCTGACAGACGCCCTGCGCGACGGGACGGAGGCAGAGGCCCTGGTCGGCGTCGGTCGCGCGCGGGCTGGGGAACAGGAGCAGGCGGCTGGCGTAGAAGCGTTGGTTGGAGAAGGCGATCAGATCGGGGTGGCGGGAGCGGTAGTGCCAGCGCAGCAGGGCGGAGGGCAGACGGTTCTCCGCCATCTCCAGAATGCTGTCGGTGGCGCTCGCCAGGTCGGCTTCCTCCTCCGGGACAACCTCGCCGGTGCGCTGGAAGAAACTGGTCGGCGGCAACTGGTTGGAGTCGCCGACGATCACGACCTGCTCGGCGCGTGCCAGCGCGCCCACGGCCTCTTCGGGACGCACCTGCGAGGCCTCGTCGAAGACGAGCAGATCGAAGGTGAGCGCGCCCGGCTCCAGGTACTGGGCGACCGACTGCGGCCCCATCATGAAGCAGGGCTTCATCGCCTGCAGCGCGCCCCCGGCGCGGCGCACCAGCTGACGGATCGGTATGTGCCGCTTCTGCTTGCCGGTCTCCCGCCTGACCAGACGCAGGTCCGTGAAGTCGGCCACTCTCGCGCCGCCGCGGCCTTCGGGGGTCGGTGCCCGCGCCAGCTCGGCGGCGATCTCCTGCGCCGTCAGCTCCATCAGTGCCTCGTCGCCGTCGCGGAAGGCGGCGCGCAGGCTGTCCTGCTCCCCATCGCGCATGCGGGCGAGCAGGGGGTGGGCGGCGAAGGCGGCCTTGGCGAGCGCGTCGAAGACGAGGTGCTCGTAAGTCTCAACCGCCGCGTCCGGCGGCAGGCGGCCCTCCATGACCGCCGACATCAGAGCCTTCACGCCGGGCGCCTCGGCGCGCGACAGCAGGCGCTCGGCCTCCAGCCACTCCGCCAGGCGCTCCGCGTCGTTCAACGCCACCTCCAGTCTTGCCCGGGGCAAGAGGTCCGGGCGGTCCCAAAGGCCACGGTCCAAGCCGGTCTCGCGGCTGAAGCGCGCCTCTTCCTCGGCCGCCGCAGCCACCGCGCTGAGGAGATCGTCCAGCCGCTCGAGAAGCGCTTCGAAGTCCGCGTGCGGCAGCGCGGCGACGGCCTCCGCCAGCGCGCCGGGCAAGAGGTCGGCCAGGTATCCGCGCCAAGGGTCCGTCCCGGCCTCGATCGAAGAGAGCGCGGGTTCCAAGGCAAGCAAGGTCGCGCCCTCCGCCTGCGCGGCCAGGGCCGCGAGATCGGCCAGCCGCGCGGCACCGGCCTGGGTCAGTTGGCGTCCCGCGGCCGCGCGCGGTGCCGGACCGCGTCCGAACGCATCCTCGACCTCCGCCGTCCAAGCGCGTGCCGCCAGGAGTCGATCCAAGCCGTGCCGCAAGGCCGCAAGCCCATCGCCGGAGAGGCCCAGCGCGGCGGCCACGCCGATCAGGCGCTGGCGATCCTCGAGAAAGGCGGCGGCGCGACGTAGCGTGTCGGCCTGTCGCGACGCCTTCTCTCCCGCCGTGCAGAGCGCACGGGCGTCGCGCCTGGCCGCGCGGTGGGAGGCGCGCAGCCAGCCGAGGAACCCGCCCTGACCAAGGTCACGCGCCAGGAGCCGCAGCTCTGCCGCCTCGCCGAGTGCCTCAGGATCGAGGACGAGGCGAGGCCGAAGGGCGTCGCGACGGTTCAGCAGCTCGTCGAGCTGCGCGCGGAGGCCCGCCAGATCCGCTTCCAGGGAAGGATCGCGCAGGATCTCCTGCGGCAGGCGGTCGAGGCCCGGCGGGGCGGAGACGGCGAGGCGAAGCGCCGCCGCGGCCTCGCGCAGGGTCTGCAGCCGGTCCTCGGAGCCGATCGAGAGGTAGTCCAGGATCTGCCTGGCGGTGTCCGCCGCGCCCTCGAGGGAGAGGCGGACCTGGGCGATCTCCTGGCGGCATGGCGCCAAGAGGGTCAAGGGCGAGAGGTCGCAGCCCTTGTCGAGGCCGAGCCTCTCGCGCAGAGGGTGCAGTCTTTCCTCCAGCTGGAGGAGGGCGTCCCGCCAGCGGCCGGCTTGAGCCAGGGCGGCATGGCGGTCGGCCTCGCCCAGCACGGCGTGGGAGGAGACGCCGGCCCAGGGGTGCTCCGCCAAAGGACCATCGAACCGGCTCGCCAAGGCGGCGAAGGTAGCCAGCGCATCCTTGGCGGTCTTATGCGCTTCGGAGGTCAGCGCCATGGCGTCCAGGTCGGCCGCCACCGGGGCCTCCCGCGCCAAGACGCCCAGGCGTCGCCGCAAGCGGCCGGCCTGGAAGAGGATGTCGGAGATCGGCAGAGCGAGCGCGCCGAAGGGCTGTGCGACGATCGCCGCGTAGTCTTGCAGCGGCTGGCGATTGTTCGCCAGCGCGCGCCGCGCCAGCGCGATGCGCCGCGGCGGTCGATAGCGCTCGCCCGCCGTCAGGCGGTGGCGCAGATCCTCGACCAGGGCCTGCTTGCGGGTCTTGTGGCTATGCAGTTCCAGGACGAAATCGCCGAGGCCGACCTCGTCGAGCCGGCGTCTCACCACCTCCAACGCGGCCAGCTTCTCGGAGACGAAGAGGACCCGCTTGCCGCGACCCAGCGCGGCGGCGATGAGGTTGGTGATGGACTGCGACTTGCCGGTGCCGGGCGGACCCTGGATCACCAGGCTCTCTCCGCCGAGCACCCGCAGGAGCGCCGCCGATTGCGAGCTGTCGGAACGCTCGACCAGCTCCAGGCCCAAGTCGATGTCGTCGGGCCGCGGTTCCGGCGCCGCCGAGAGACCCGGACCGCCGCCGCTCTCGCCCAGCAGCAGCCGCTGCACCAGGCCGGATTCGGCGAGGCCCCGCTCCTTGGGCCAAACCGCCGGGTCGAGGTCGCGATAGAGCAGCTGCTTGCCGAACTGGAAGAGCGCCAGGGTCGCGTAGCGCCGCACCCGCCAGCCGGCCTGATCAGCGAGCGCGCGGCGAACCTGCTTGAAGTAGTCCTCCGGCTGCATCTCCTCGTCGAAGGCCGGCAGCGTCAGGGCGAAGTCGTCGGCCAGCTTCTTCTCGAGAGAGAGGTTGGGCTGCAGGTCCTCGCCGGTCCAACTGAGGCGGTAGCTGTGCTTGCCGCCCCGGCCGGCCAGGCGCTCCAGCTCCACCGGCACCAGCAGGAGAGGGGCCAGGTAGCCCTGCCGTGGGTTGCGCGTGTCCCGCCATTCCAGGAAGCCGATGGCCAAGTGCAGCAAGTTGCTCCCGGTCTCCTCGATCGCCGTGCGCGCGTCGGTACGAAGCTTCCTCAAGCGCCGGTCCAGGCCGTCGGGATAGAGCAAGGTCTGGATCTTGCGGTCGCTGTGCCGCCGGGGCCGCTCCTCGGCCGCGTCCAGCGGCAACTCGTAGTCGACCTCGATCCCGCAGTGCTGCGCCCAGGTCTCGGCTTTCGGCCGTGGCAGCGCGCCCTCCGGCGCCGTTGCGCGCGGCGCGGCCTGGTCGGCGGCGTGGTAGCTCTCCAGCTCTCGCTGACTGGGCTCCGGCACCGCATCGAAGGTGAACCCCTGACCTTCCATAAGACCGCGGTAGAGCTGATCCGGCAGCTCGTCGGCGACGCGCAAGCAGCTGACCGTGCCGTGGCGGAAGGCCAGCAAGCGGTTGCGCGTGCTGAGATCCAGGAGCTTGGCGCGCAGGGTCTCGAGGATGGGAGCCAAGGCCTTGGCGCGATCGCGGGATTCGTCGGACACGCAACCCCCAAAAGATGTTTCACGCTTTAGAATTTCGTGTTTGTCGAGTATGGGGGTAGAGGGGAGAGGAATGTCAACCGACAAGGGAGGCGGCGCAAGGAAGTACGCTTGCGCGGCGATGCGCGGAAGCACGGGAGGCGGCGAGAGAGAGATGCGAGCGCTCTTTCGCGCCGCCGCCTGTCTGCTAAGCTGCGCGGCTGGAGACACGCGCGGGCGATCGGCGGGGCAAGGATGAAGGAAGAACGCACCCGGTTCTGGTCATCGCCGCAGCTCGACGGCCTGGAACTCCTTTGGGGGCAGTTCAGAAAGCACCGCTATCGGCCGCATGTGCACGAGGGCTATGTCCTCGGCGTCGTCACGGAGGGGGTAGAGAAGTACCGCTGCCGCCGCGAAGACCACTACGTGGGGCCTGGCGACATCATCATCATCAATCCCGATAGCCTGCACGATGGAGAGGCCGGTGCCGAAGGGGGATGGCGCTACCGCGTCATGTATCCCCGCGAGCCCGCCTTGGGGCGAATCGGGGCGCAGCTGGGCCTTCGCGAGAGCGAGCCGCCGCGCTTTTCGATGAATGTCATCCGTGATCCGGCCTTGGCGCGCGGCCTCGTCTCCCTGCATCGTCTTCTCGAAGGGCCGGCCTGCCGCTTCCAAGTCCAGGACCTTTGGACGAGGACGATCGAGAGGCTGGTCCGATTGCACGCCGATCGGCCGCCGCCCGAGCCCGATCGCAAGATGGAGCGCGGCGCCGTGGCACGCGTGCGTGACTATCTTGCCGGCAATCTGGCGCGAGGCGTTACCCTGGACGAGGCGGCCGCGGTGGCCGGGCTGTCGCCCTGCTACCTGCAGCGGGTCTTCAAGCAGCAGACCGGTCTGTCGCCCCATGCCTTTCTCACCTGCATGCGGGTCCGGCGCGCGAAGCGGCTCCTGTCGCTGGGGCAACCCATCGCCGAGGTCGCGGCGGCGGCCGGATTCGTCGACCAGGCCCACCTGACCAAGCGTTTCAAGACGGTGTTCGGCTTCACGCCGGGCCAATACCGCCGGGCCCTATCGCAAGATCGTACAAGACCCGGTCCTAACCGCTGATCCACGCTGGCGCGCGTTGCAAGACAATGCGGAGAGACAGGGCGTGACAGCGAACGATCAGGTCACCAGGATTCTACCGGAAGTGGCGCTCTGGCGGCAGCGGATCCATGCCAATCCGGAGCTTGGCTTCCAGGAGCACGACACCGCGGCCTTCGTGGCCGAGACGCTGCGTTCCTTCGGTCTGGAGGTGCACACCGACGTCAGCGCCACGGCGGTGGTCGCGGTATTGCGCAAGGGCTCCAGCGGTCGGTCGATCGCGTTGCGCGCCGACATGGACGCCTTGCCGATCCAGGAGAAGGCCGCCGTCGCCTACGCCTCCAGGAATCCCGGCGTGATGCATGCCTGCGGTCACGACGGACACACCGCCATGCTGCTGGGGGCGGCCAAGCTGCTGGCCGAGGAGGTGGCCTTCGACGGCACCATCACCTTCGTCTTCCAGCCGGCCGAGGAGGTGGTGGGCGGCGGGCGCAGGATGGTGGCCGACGGCCTCTTCAGGCGCTTTCCGGCGGAGCAGGTCTTCGCGGTCCACAACTGGCCCGGCTTTCCCGCCGGCCACATCGGCGTGCGCGAGGGCCCGCAGATGGCGGCCGTCGATGACTTCACCGTGACGGTGACCGGCAAGGGCGCGCATGCGGCCATGCCGCACCTGGGCGACGATCCGATCCTGGCCGCCGCGAGCTTTGTCACCGGCGTGCAGCGGGTGGTGAGCCGCGGCGCGGATCCCGCCAAGGCCCTGGTGTTGTCGATCACCCAGCTGCGCGGTGGCCGCTTCAACAACTTCGTGCCGACCGAAGTGGTGATCGAAGGCACCTGCCGCTTCTTCGACGCGTCGCTCGGCGCGCACTGCCGAGAAGAGATCGAGCGGGTGGCCAAGGGCGTGGCCATCGCCCACGGCCTGGACCTGTCGCTGGACTATCGGCCGGGCTATCCGCCGGTGGTCAACACCAAGGCCGGCGTCGCCGCGGCCGCGGCCGCCGTCAAGGAGGCCCTGGGCGCGGAAAGGCTCGCGCGCGACTTCGCGCCCAGCATGGGGTGCGACGACTTCGCCTTCATGCTGGGAGCCGTGCCCGAAGGCGCCTACGCCTGGATCGGGGCGGGAGAGGTCGCGGCCGGGGAGGGGTTGCACGGCGATCGCTACGTCTTCAACGACGAAGCGGTGCTGCCCGCCGGTATCCGCTACTGGATCGCCCTGGCCCGGACCACGCTTCCGGTAGGGGGGTGATCAGCGTGGCGTTACGGCCCGGGTCTCGTCGAATAGTAGCGCGTGCCGCATGGTCGAAGGGAGCCGGTCCGCCGCGCGGACAATAGCCCATAAGGCGATCACCTCTGCGTGACTTCGCGGCCCCTCCCGGATTACCTCCGGTCTCAAGAGGACTTGCGGGATCGACCTGCACGTTCTATGCCGCTATCGTCAGAAAAGATCGTGGATCTCTTCTCGTCCGGAGTTTTGGGGGAGAAGGGCAAGCACGACTAAGAATGCGACACGCAACAGAGAGGCTCGACAATGAAGTCTGGGATTGCAGTGGCCCTTGCGGCCGCCGGCCTGAGTGTCACACTCGGCGCCACCGATATGCGCGCAGAAACGCTGCGCTTCGCCTTTCAGGGCTCCCTCAACTCGCTGGACCCCTACACGCTCAACGAGACCTTCACGCTCGGTATGCTGGGCAACGTCTATGAGGGCTTGACCCGGCGTGGCGCCAATCTGGAGATCATGCCGGCGCTGGCCACCAAGTGGGAGGTGGTCGAGCCGACCCGCTGGCGCTTCCACCTGCGCCAGGGCGTGAAGTTCGCCAACGGCAACGACTTCACGGCCGAGGACGTGGCCTTTAGCGCGCAGCGCGTTCTGGACGAGGGCTCCGACCTCAAGACCCGCCTGCCGGCCGACGTGAAGGTCGAGGTGGTCGACGACCACACGGTCGACTTCATCACCAGCTCGCCCAACCCCATTCTCTACTACGAGTGGGACACCTGGTACATCATGGACAAGGAGTGGGCCGAGGCGAACGACGCCGTGGCACCCACCACCGCGGCCGACCTCACCAAGGGCTATGCCGCCTTCAACGCCAACGGCACCGGCGCTTTCGTCGTCGAGAGCCACGAGCCCGGCGTGAAGACCGTACTGAAGCCGAACCCCACCTGGTGGGACACCCGCAACTCCAACCTGACCGAGGTGATCTTCACCCCGATCGCGTCGAACGCGACCCGCGTGGCCGCCCTGCTGTCGGGCGACATCGACTTCATGTACCCCGTGCCGACGCAGGACCTGAAGCGTGTCGAGGACAATGCCGAGACCGAGGCCCTGGTCGGGCCGGAGCTGCGCACGATTTTCCTCGGCATGGATCAGATGCGCGACGAGCTGCTCTACTCCGACGTCAAGGGCAAGAATCCCTTCAAGGACAAGCGGGTGCGCGAAGCCTTCTATCACGCCATCGACATCGAGGCGATCAAGCAGAAGGTGATGCGCGGGCTCTCCACCCCCTCGGCGCTGATGATCTCGCCCTTCCTCTTCACCTACTCCGATGACTTCAAGCGTCTCGACTACAACCCGGAGGGCGCCAAGAAGCTGTTGGAAGAGGCGGGCTACGGTGACGGCTTCGAAGTCGGCATGGACTGCCCCAACGACCGTTATGTCAACGACGAGGCCATCTGTCAGGCGGTCACCGCCATGCTGGCCAAGATCGGCGTCAAGGTGAACCTGAACGCGCAGCCCAAGGCGCTCTACTTCGCCAAGGTGCTGGCGCCGGGCGGTTACGACACCAGCTTCTATCTCCTGGGCTGGACGCCGGGTAGCTTCGACAGCTGGAACGTGCTGCACAACCTGCACGGCTGCCGTAACGAGGCCGGCGATGGCGGTCCCTTCAACCTGGGTGGCTATTGCAACCCCAAGGTGGACGACTTGGCCAACCAGATCCTGGTCGAGACCGACGCCGACAAGCGCAACCAGCTGATCAAGCAGGCCTATGAGCTCACCACCGGCGATGTGGCCTACGTCCCGCTGCACCAGCAGTCCCTGGCCTGGGGCGTGCGCAAAGGCGTCAGCGTGGTCCAGCGCGCCGATAACCAGGTGATGCTCTACCACATCAACATCGAGTAGCAGTTCCGGCGCCGGGGCCTTCTTGCAAGAGAAGGCCCCGGCTCTCGTTGCTGCACCGATGGGTACCTAAAAGGCCATGCTGGCATTTATCCTGCGTCGATTGGGTCAGGCCGCCATCGTGATGATGGCGGTGGCACTGCTGGCCTTCGTCATGTTCCGCTTCGTCGGCGATCCCGTGAACCAGATGGTCGGAATCGAGACCAGCCTGGAGGAACGCGAGGCCCTGCGCGAGCGTCTCGGCCTCAACGATCCGCCGGTCGAGCAGTTCCTGCGCTTCGTCTGGAACGCGGCCAACTTCAACTTCGGCATCTCCTACCAGTTCAAGGCGCCGGTCTCGGAGCTCTTGGCCAGCCGCCTGCCGGCGACGCTGGAGCTGTCGATCATCTCGGCCCTCCTGGCGCTCGTCGTGGGGGTGCCCATGGGGGTCTATGCCGGCCTCAGGCGCGACGCCTGGCTGTCGCGGATCTTCCTGACCGTCTCGCTGATGGGCGTGGCCCTGCCGACCTTCCTGATCGGCATCCTCTTGATCTACGTCTTTTCCGTCCTCTTGGGCTGGCTGCCCTCCTTCGGGCGCGGTCAGACCGTGGACTTGGGGTTCTGGACCACCGGGCTCCTGACGATTTCCGGCTGGAAGTCGCTGATCCTGCCGGTCACCACCCTGGCCCTGTTCCAGCTGACCCTCATCATGCGTCTGGTGCGCGCCGAGATGATGGAGGTGTTGCGCACAGACTTCATCAAGTTCGCGCGCGCCCGCGGCCTGCAGACCCGCGCGATCAACTTCGGCCATGCCTTGAAGAACGCGCTGGTGCCGGTCATCACCATCACCGGCCTACAGCTGGGCTCGGTGATCGCCTTCGCCATCATCACCGAGACGGTGTTCCAGTGGCCCGGCATGGGGCTTCTGTTCCTGCAGGCGGTGCAGAACGTCGACATCCCCATCATGTCGGCCTACCTGCTGCTGATCGCCTTCCTCTTCGTGGCGATCAACCTGGCCGTCGACCTGCTCTACTTCGCCGTCGACCCGCGCCTGCGCATCACCCGCGCGGCCGGTCATTGAGCGAGCAGCGATCATGACCGACACCGTCCCGCCGAACGTCCCAACAGGCACCAAGAGTTGGTGGCAGCGCGCCGCCGAGAGCGACGTGCTCTACTCCTTCCGGCGGTCCTGGCTGGCCCAGGTCTCCGCCGTGGTGACCTTCGTCTTCGTCTTCATGGCGGTCTTCGCGCCCTGGATCGCGCCCTTCGATCCCTACGACTTGAGCCAGGTGAGCCTGCTCGATTCCCTGCTGCCGCCGGTCTGGGCGGAGGGCGGCGATCCCCGCTTCCTGCTAGGCACCGACGACCAGGGGCGCGACATCCTCTCGACCATCATGTACGGCGCGCGGATATCCATCTTCGTCGGGCTCGCCTCGGTCCTCTTCGCCGGGATCCTCGGCGTCTCGCTGGGCCTGCTGTCGGGCTACCTGGGCGGCGCCGTCGATGCCGTGATCATGCGCCTGGCCGACATCCAGCTGACCTTCCCGGCCATCCTGATCGCGCTGCTGATCGACGGCATCGCCACCGCGGTCATCGGCGGCAAGGGCGACGCCTTCACCGCCTACGCCGTGCTGACGCTCTCTATCGGGCTTTCCTTCTGGGTGCAGTACGCGCGCACCGTGCGCGGCTCCACCCTGGTCGAGAAGAACAAGGAGTACGTCCAGGCCGCCCGCATCATCGGCCGTCACCCGCTGTCGATCATGATCCGCCACGTGCTGCCCAACGTGATGGGGCCGGTCCTGGTGATCGCCACCATCAACCTGGCCTTGGCCATCATCCTGGAGGCCACCTTGAGCTTCCTGGGCGTCGGCGTGCCGGTGACCGAGCCCTCGCTCGGTACCTTGATCCGCATCGGCTACGACTTCCTCTTCTCGGGCGAGTGGTGGATCACCTTCTTCCCCGGCCTGGCCCTGGCGATCCTGGCCTTGGCGGTGAACCTCCTGGGCGACTGGTTGCGCGACGCCCTTAACCCAAAGCTTCGGTAGGTCCATGGCAAAGCCCTCGCTTCTTTCGGTCCAGGACCTGGTGGTGCAGTTTCCCACCCGGCGCGGCACGCTGACCGCCGTCGACCGCGTTTCCTTCGAGTTGGCCGAGGGCGAGATCCTGGGCGTGGTCGGCGAATCAGGCGCCGGCAAGTCGCTCACGGGATCGGCTATCATCGGCCTGCTGGAGCCGCCGGGCCGAATCGCCGAGGGTGCCGTGTACCTGGAAGGCCAGCGCATCGACCAGCTGCGCGGCGAGGCCTTGCGGCGCCTGCGCGGGGCCAAGATCGGCATGATCTTCCAGGATCCGCTGACCAGTCTGAACCCGCTGCTCACCATCGGCCAGCAGCTGACGGAGACCATCCGCACGCATCGGCCGATGAGCCAGTCCAAGGCGCGCGAACGGGCGCTGGAGCTTCTGTACGAGGTCGGCATTCCCGCTCCCGAGCGGCGGATCGACCACTATCCGCACCAGCTTTCCGGCGGCATGCGCCAGCGCATCGTGATCTCGCTGGCCCTGGCCGCGGAGCCGCGCCTGGTGATCGCCGACGAGCCGACGACGGCCTTGGACGTCTCGATCCAGGCGCAGATCACCGCGCTCCTGCAGCGGCTCTGCCGCGAGCACGGCACTGCGGTCATCCTGATCACCCACGATATGGGCGTGATCGCCGAGACGGCGGAGCGGGTCGCCGTCATGTATGCCGGGCGCGTCGTCGAGATCGGCCCGGTGCACGACGTCGTCAAACAGGCCCAGCACCCCTATACCAAGGGCTTGATGGGGGCCATCCCCAAGGTCGGCGAGGCGATGGACCGGCTGACCCAGATTCGCGGCTCCATGCCCCGGCTGACCGCGATCCCGCCCGGCTGCGCCTTCAATCCGCGTTGCGATCAGGCCTTCGCGCGCTGCCGCGAGCGGCCGCGTCCCAACCTCATGCCGGCCGGACCCAATCGGGCGGCCTGCTGGCTCTATGCCGAGGAGCACGAGGAGGCGGCGGCCGATGGTTGAGGCCCTGGTGCAGGTCGAGGACCTGGCGCTCTCCTTCGACGTCTCCGAGCCGCCGCTGGTGCGGCTGATCAACCGCACGCCCAAGTCCTACGTGCGCGCGGTCGACGGCGTCTCCTTCGAGATCCCGCGCGGCGCCACCTTCAGCCTGGTGGGCGAATCGGGCTGCGGCAAGTCCACCGTGGCGCGCCTTCTGGTCGGTCTCTACCGGCCCTCGCGCGGGGTCATCCGCTTCGAGGGCAAGGACCTCTCGGCCGCGGCCAAGAGCCGGCGCACCATGGCGCCGATCAGGCGCCGCCTGCAGATGATCTTCCAGGACCCCTACGCCAGCCTGAACGGGCGCTGGCGGGTCGAGCAGATCGTCGCCGAGCCGATCCGCGCGCACGGCCTCTCGGACGACAGCGCCGCCATTCAGAGCAAGGTGGGGGAGCTGCTCGAGCATGTCGGGCTTTCCGCCGCCGACGGGCGCAAGTTCCCGCACGAGTTCTCCGGCGGTCAGCGCCAGCGCATCTCCATCGCCCGCGCTTTGGCCAGCGATCCCGAGTTCCTGGTCTGTGACGAGCCGACCTCGGCCTTGGACGTCTCGGTGCAGGCGCAGATTCTGAACCTCATGCGCGACCTGCAGCGCGAGCTGGGGCTGACCTACCTATTCATCAGTCACGACCTGGCCGTCGTCTACCACATCGCCGACTGGTTGGGCGTCATGTACCTGGGCCGACTGGTGGAGGTGGGGCCGGCCAGAAAGATCTTCACCGACCCGCAGCATCCCTATACCCGCCTGCTGCTGGACGCCATTCCCGATCTGGAGATGAGCGGGCGCCAGCGCCGCCCGGTGGCCGGCGAGGTGCCGAGCCCGATCAATCCGCCTAGCGGCTGCTACTTCCACCCGCGCTGCCCGCTGGCCAATCAGCGCTGCCGAACCGAGGCCCCGCAGCCCCGCTCGCTCGCCAGCGGCGTCGCCGTCGCCTGTCACGCGGTGGAGGAAGGCCGCGCGGAGGCCGACTTCCAGACCCACCGCAGCAAAGCCAGTTAAGGATCAGGTCCCCATGCCAACACTCTATGCCGGCGGCAAGCTCTTCGACGGCGAAGCCACGGTCCTGGACGGCCACGGGCTCCTGGTCGAGGGCGCGCGCATCGCCAAGATCGCGCCGCTGGGTGAGTTCGAGGGCTTCTCGGGCGATCGCGTCGACACCACTGGCGGGACCCTCTTGCCCGGCCTGATCGACTGTCACGTCCACCTCTGCTACACGGCGGCCGGCGACCCCTCGACCGTCGCCGACAAGATGGCGCCGGCCGAGATCGCGCTTCTGGCCTTGCACAACGCGCAGGTGAGCCTGGCCGGTGGCATGACCGGCCTGCGCGACTGCGGCGGCAAGGACTATCTGGAGTTCGCGGCGCGAGATTCCTGCAATAGAGGCACCTTCTTGGGCCCCACCATCCGCTGCGCCGGGCGCATGATCTGCATGACCGGCGGTCACGGCAACCGCGTCGGGCGGGTGGCCGACGGCACCGACGAGGTGGTGAAGGCGGTGCGCGAACAGGTGCACGCCGGCTCCGACCTGATCAAGATCATGGCGACCGGCGGGGTGATGACGCCCGGCGTCAATCCGGAGGATGCGCACTACAGCCCCGAGGAGATGGCCGCCGGCATCGCCGAGGGCCACCGCTTCCACCGCCCTTGCGCCAGCCACGCCCAGGGCCGCGAAGGCATCATGAACGCGGTCCATGGAGGCATCGATTCCATCGAGCACGGCATCTACATGGACGAGGTCTGCTGCCAGGCCATGCTGGAGCGCGGCACCTACCTGGTCCCGACCCTGGCGGCCATCCGCAACATCGTGGATCATGCCGAGGAGGGCGTGCCCGACTTCATCGTCGAGAAGGCGCGCGCGGTGCAGCCGCCGCACCGCCGCTCGGTCAAGATGTACTACGAGGCCGGCGGCCGCATCGCCATGGGCACCGATGCCGGCACGCCCTACAACCGGCACGGCGAGAACGCGCTGGAGCTGGCCTACATGGTCGAGGTCGGCATGGCCCCCATCGACGCGCTGAAGGCGGCCACGGCCAACGCCGCCGACTTGAACCGAATGCCCGAGCAGGGCCGCCTGGCCGAGGGCAAGATCGCTGATCTGCTGCTGGTCGACGGCGACCCGACGGACGATATCGCCATGGCGGCGGAGAAGGCCAACCATCGCCGCGTGGTGAAGGGCGGCATCCTGGCCAAGGAGCGCGCGGCCTAGCCTCGACACCGTCATCGCCTCTCGTGTCGACGCGGCGGAGGCTGCCGACAGCGGCCCAACGTTCTGCGAAACACCCATTCTCAATGCATGTCGCGGAGCCGCAACGCTCCCGCCATCCGTCATCGCGAGCGCAGCGCGGCGATCCAGGTTTGCTCGGGACCGCGCACAGTGCTGGATTGCCGCGTCGCTGGCGCTCCTCGCAATGACCGCATGAGTGTCATGCCGGCCGTCTGAGCAAGGCTTGCTTAGTTCTTGTCTGTCCATGCCGGCCGAGGCGGCGCAACAAGCCCACCCACCGTCATCGCGAGCGCAGCGCGGCGATCCAGCGTGCATCCCAGCTGCTCCGCACTGGATTGCAGCGTCGCTGGCGCTCCTCGCAATGACTGCGTGAGGGGCATGCTGGCCGTCTGAGCAAGGCTTGCTTGGTCTTTTCTGTCCATGCCAGCCGAAGCGGCGCTACACGCCCGCCCACCGTCATCGCGAGCGCAGCGCGGCGATCCAGCGTGCATCCCAGCCGCTCCGCACTGGATTGCCGCGTCGCTGTCGCTCCTCGCAATGACACCCTAGGTCGTGGTGCGGAAGAACCAGATCCATCCAAATGCCAGCTGAGCGCCACAGCGGCATGTGCCGCGCGTTTCTCGACCGCGTCGCTATCCCTTGAGGTCCATGCGCCAGACCAAGTGATCGAAACGGTCCTGCCCGAAGACGGCCTCGTCGTCGTAGACGAAAGTCGGCACGCCCCAATGGCCGGCAGGGAGCAGTCTTGGGTAACTGGCCGCGAAGTCGGCGTCGGAGCGATGCCTTGGCGAGTCTGAGCGGCGGTCACTCCTCCTCTCAGCCGCTGCGGGCCAGCAGGGAGGCGGCCCATTCGGCTTCGGGGCTGGGCTTGCCGCTGCGCGGGCGCTCGTCGCGCTGAATGCGGCCCTTGACGCCGAGGAGCGCGTCGGGCGCGAGTTCCAGCACCTGGAAGCGTTGCGGCTCCACCGGGCCGGGCAGCAAGAGGCCGGCCTCGGCGGCGTTGCGGAAGCCGTAGCTGGCGTAATAGGAGGGCTCGCCCACCACGACGCAGATCTGGTGGCCCAGGCGCTTGGCGCAGGTGAGCGCGTGACGCACCATGGCCTTGCCGATGCCGCGGCCCTGCAAGGCCGGCTCGACCGCCAGCGGGCCCAGCAGGATGGCCGGGTTGCTCTCGATCAGGATCGGCCAGAAGCGCAGGGAGGCGAGGAGATCGCCGCCGCGGTCCACCGCGGAAAAGCAGAGGTCGGCGAGCGGCAGATGGTCCTCGCGCAGGCGATAGACCGTGCGCCCGGTCCTGGTCGGTCCGAAGGTCCGGTCCAGCAGCAGGTCGATCTTGGCCGCGTGCGGCGGCTCTTCCAGGATGATCCGATAGTCGCTCATCGTCGGGTTCCCCGGCCCCCTCTCGCAGTCCCTCTACTCCTTCGGGGACCATGGGGCGCCTTGCAATCGGTGAGGCCAAACAAGGGTGCCGCCGTCCTTCGCCTCTACCAGGCGAAGCGGCTCGCGCGTCTACCCTCGTCGTCGGAACCTCACGTACTGCATAGGGGTCACCCTCTCGCCTCTTCGCTCTCGAACGGAGCGCCTTGAACGGTGCACCGGAGATAGCATTGCGCGAAGGGTCGTGCAAGGTGTGGCCGGCGCCGATCGCAAGCGCCAGGCGCCGTGCCGCCGCGGCGCAAGACCTCAATGTCGTCCTACGCGATGGGCTCTAGCCCTCGCGCTTGACGGCGCGGACGACATAACCGCCGGAGCGTTCGTCCAGCTCCAGGTCGAGGTAGCCGCGGGTCTGCGCCTCTTCCAGAAGGTCGGAGAAGGTGCGAAAGCCGTAGAAGCTCTCGTTGAAGCCGGGCCGGCGCCGCTTCAGGGTTTGCTTGACCGCCGAGGCGAAGATCCTGTCGCCCCGTTCCTCGATCAGGCCCTCCGCCGTCTCCAGCACCAGTTCGATGCCTTCCTCCCGGCGATCGGCCTCGCTCTCGGCTTCCTTCTTGGCCGGTGCCGCGGCCTTCGCCGTCTTCTTCTCGCTCGTAGCCGCGCGTTTGCGCGGACGCTTCTTCGCGGCGCTCTCCTCCTCGCTGGCGCGCGCCAGGTCGTCGTAATAGATGAACTCGTCGCAGTTTTTCATCAGCAGGTCGGAGGTGCTCTTCTTCACGCCGATGCCGATCACGGTCTTGGCGTTCTCGCGCAGCTTGCTGACCAGGGGCGAGAAGTCGGAATCGCCGCTGATGATGACGAAGGTGTCGATGTGCTCCTTGGTGTAGCAGAGGTCGAGCGCGTCCACCACCATGCGGATGTCGGCGGAGTTCTTGCCGGAGGCCCGCGTGTGCGGGATCTCGATCAGCTCGAAGGCGGCTTCGTGCATGACCGGCTTGAAGGTCTTGTAGCGCTCCCAGTCGCAGTAGGCCTTCTTCACAACGATGCTGCCTTTCAGCAGCAGGCGTTCCAGCACCAGCGCGATGTCGAACTTCGCCATCTTCGCTTCGCGCACGCCAAGCGCCACGTTCTCGAAATCGCAGAAGATGGCCAGATTGTCGTGGACGTGGTTGCTTGCCATCGCGGGTCCTTCCCGGCTCTTTTCTAGTCGCCTTGCGCGCGCCTGCTGCGGCGTCCGAGCATGGTAAGCGCGGCGAGTTCGCGTGACCAGATCCGGAAGGGTTTGGCCGGGGCGCCGCCCATGCGCGCGCCGGCCTCGACATGGTCCTTGACTTGGGCCGCGGCGGCGATCTGGGCGCCGCTGCCGACCGTCACGTGGCCGATGATGCCGGACTTGGCGCCCATCACGACGAAGTCGCCCAGGTGGGTGGAGCCGGCGATGCCGCTTTGCGCGACCAGGACGCAGTGGCGGCCGATGACGACGTTGTGGGCAATCTGCACCAGGTTGTCGATCTTGGTGCCTTCGCCGATGACGGTGTCGGACAGCGAGCCGCGGTCGATCGTGGTGTTGGCGCCGATCTCCACGCCGTCGCCGATGATCACCCGGCCGACCTGCGGCACCTTGAAGTGGCCCCGGGCGCTCATCGCGAAGCCGAAACCGTCCTGGCCGATCCTGGCGCCGGCATGGACGATGACGCCGTCACCGGCAAGCGTGTGCATGATCGAGGCATGAGGGCCGACGTAGCAGTCGCGCCCGAGAACGACGCGATAGCCGATCACGGCGCCGGCGGCGATCGTCGTGCCGGGGCCGATGACCGCTTCGCGTCCGACGATGGCGCCCGGCTCGACCACGACGCCTTCGGCCAGCTGTGCCTTGGGGTGCACCAACTGCCCGGCGAGGGCATCGGCGTTGTCGACGGACTTGCTGAAAAGCGCGTCGCCGTAGAAGAGCGAGACCGCCCGCGCGAAGGCCTCGTAGGGTCGTGCCGTCGTCAAGGTGGCCGTGGCGCGGGGCGCGCGGTCGACATCGCCGTTCGCCAGAATGCAGGCGCCGGCCTTCGTTGCCCCGAGCTGGTCCGCGTACTTGCGGTTCTCGAAGAAGGTGAGATGCGGCGCCTCGGCCGTCTCGAGCGAGCGGACGTCCTCTATTGCCCGCGCGCCATCCTCCGCCTCGGACAGGGTGACCTCGATGGCGGACGCCACGGATGCCAGGGACATGGGGTCCGCCCGGCGAAAGAAGCCCGGATGTTGCACGTTAATCTCTTTTCCCGGACACGTTCCCCGTCCGCCTTAGAAGTTCATGGCGCCGCCTCGCGCATCGCCCCTCGATCCTGCGAGGCGCTCGCCGTTCCTATGATTGGCGGCCCACTGAACATTGGCTCGCCAAGCGGCGTATCAAGTCTATTGCAGGAGGGAGGCGTTGTCGTGCAAGGCCGCTATGCGTCCAGCCCTTTGCCGGACGGCCGGCAGGGTCGCGGCGCTAACCCACCGCCTCCGGTATCCCCGCCTCCCAAGGCGGCGGGTCCGCTATCCGCGTCACCAGGAAATCCAGCAGGGCTCTCAGCTTGGGCGGGGCGTTGCGGCGGGCCGGGTAGACCAGATGGATGGCGCCTTGCCCGCTGCGCGCCCAGCCGGGTAGCAGGCGGACCAGGCGGCCGTCGCGCAGCGGCTCGGCGACGAAGAAGCTGGGCAGCGAGACCAGTCCTTGGCCGGCCAACGCCAAGCCCAGCAGCGCATCGCCGTTGTTCGCGACCGCGCGGCCCTTGACCTCGATCGAGAGACGCCCGTCCGGGCCTTCGAAATGCCAGACGCGGCTGTCCCTCTGGTAGCTGTAGAGCAGGCAGTCATGGGTGGCGAGATCCTTGGGATGCCTGGGCAGGCCGGCCCGCTCCAGATAGGCGGGCGTGGCGCAGATGTAGACCTGCAGGCCGCACAGACGCCGCGCGATGAGGCTGGAATCCTCCAGTTCGCCGATGCGCAGCGCGGCGTCGAAGCCCTCTTCCACCAGGTCGACCAGGCGGTCGCCCAGGACCAGGTCCAGCGACAGCTCCGGGCAGGCCGCCAGGAAGGGCGCCAGCAGGGGCGTCAGATGGGTCACGCCGAAGGACATGGGCGCGGAAAGGCGCAGGACGCCGCGCGGACTGGCGGCCAAGGCGGTCACCTGGGCCTCTGCGCCCTCGGCCTCCGACAGCATGCGCTGACAGCCCTCGTAGTAGGCCCGCCCCGCTTCGGTCAGCGAGAGGCGGCGGGTGGTGCGGTTGAGCAGGCGCACGCCGAGACGATCCTCCAATTGGGCCACGTGGCGCGACAATGCGGCCTTGGAAAGCCCCTTCGCGCCGGCGGCCGACGTGAAGGAGCCAGCCTCGACGACCGCTGCGAAGGCATTCATCTGGGTCAGCTTGACGGGGTCCATGCTCGCAGTTTCGTGAAGTGAATGAGGCCTGAACGATAGCCTCTCGGCTACAAAGCCACCATATTTTCGCCAGACCCGCTGCCTAAATGGCGCGGATTGTTCCGGACGAGACCGAACGAGGAGCCGCCCGAGACCCATGACTTCGCTAAACCTGTCGCGCCGCGGACTGCTTGCAGCCGCCACGTCGCTGCCTTTGGCCGGCCTGCCCTTCCTGGGCGGGCGCCGCGCCCATGCGGATATCTTTCCGGCCGAGGAGTTCACGCTGGACAACGGCCTGACCGTCGTGGTCACCACCAACCGGCGGGTGCCGGCGGTGACCCAGCTCTTGATGTACAAGGTCGGCGCCGCGGACGAGGTCCCCGGCAAGTCGGGCCTGGCGCACTTCGTGGAGCACCTGCTGTTCAAGGGAACGGAGAAGCATCCGGCCGGCGTCTACTCCGACAAGGTGGCCGCCGTCGGCGGGCGCGAGAACGCCTTCACCCACCAGGACTACACCGGTTACTGGCAGACCGTGCCGAAGAAGTACCTGGAGACCATTCTGGACTTCGAGTCGGACCGCATGCTGAACCTGACCCTGGACGATTCCGAGGTCATGCCCGAGCTGCAGGTGGTGCTGGAGGAGCGGCGCTCACGCGTCGACAACCGGCCGGAGTCGCTGCTGGGCGAGGCGATGATGGCCAGCCTCTTCCGCAACCATCCCTACGGCATCCCGATCATCGGCTGGGAGGAGGAGATCCGCGGTCTCACCACCGAGGACGCCATCGATTTCTACGAGACCTGGTATGGCCCGCAGAACGCGATCCTGGTGCTCGGCGGCGACATCGACGCCGAAGAGGCGCGGCCGCTGGTCGAGCGCACCTACGGTGCCTTGCCCAGGCGCGGCCGCGACAGCCGCAAGCGGCCCGGCGAGCCGGCGTCGCGCAGTGCCCGGCGGGTCAAGGTCACCTCGCCGATAGCACCGCTGCCCAGCTTCTCCCGCGCCTTCCTGGTGCCGCACCGCTCCGACATGGCGCTGGACGATCTGGAGGCACTGCAGCTGCTCACCATGGTGCTGGGCAGCGGCACCAGCAGCCGGTTCTATAGCGAGCTGGTCCTCAAGCGCAGCCTCGCCACCGGCGTCGGCAGCTACGACCGAGCCGAGGTCCTGGACTATCCCAGCCTGCACATCTACGGCCAGCCGGTTCCCGGCGTCGAGATCGCCGATCTGGAGGCCGGCATCGACAGCGTCCTGGTGCAGTTCCTGAACGAGGGCGTGCGCGACGACGAGCTGCGCCAGGCCAAGGACCGCTTGGCCGCGGCGGCGATCCTCGCCCGCGACGATCCGAAGACCGCCCCCAGGGTGATCGGCTCGGCCATGGCCGTCGGCGACAGTCTGGAACACCTGCAGGCCTGGCCCGAGCGGGTCGCGGCCATCCCCGCCGCACAGGTGATGGCGCTTGCCGAGCGCGTGCTGATCCCGGCCCGCTCGGTCACCGGCATCCTGACCCCGGAGCTGCCGTCATGATGCGTTTCTCGGTCTTTCTCCTCCCCGTCACCTTGCTGGCCTTTGTGGTCGGCACGCCGGCACGCGCCTTGGATATACAGCGGGTGGTGAGCCCCGGCGGCATCGAGGCCTGGCTGGTGGAGGATCACAGCAACCCCATCCTGGCGCTTTCCTTCGCCTTCGAGGGCGGGGCGGCGATGGACCCCGCCGGTCAAGAGGGGCGGACCTCGCTGGCGGTGGCCTTGCTGGACGAGGGCGCCGGCGATCTCGACGCCGCCGCCTTTCGCGGCGAGTTGGAGCGGCGCTCGATCCAGCTTTCCTTCGACGCCGGCCGCGATTCCATCGTCGGCAATCTGACGACCTTGAGCGATCGGCGCGACCGGGCCGGCGAACTGCTGGCCTTGGCGATGACCGAGCCGCGCTTCGACGACGCGGCCTTGGAGCGGGTGCGGCGGCAGGCGCTGAGCCGCTTGGCGCGGCGCGAGAACCAGCCCAATGCACAGGCCGCCCTGGCGCTGCAGGCCGTGCTCTTCCCCGATCACCCCTATGGCCGGCCCAGCGACGGCCATCCCGAGAGCATCGCCGGCCATAGCGCCGAGGACTTGCGCGCCGTGGTGGCCGAGCGCTTCACGCGCGACGGCCTGATGGTGGGCGTGGTCGGCGACATCACGCCCGAAGAGCTGGGCCCCTATCTGGACGAGATCTTCGGCGGCCTGCCCGAGAGCGGCCTGCCGGTGACGGTCGAGCCGGCCCCGCTGCAGGCCAAGGGGCAGCGCCACGAGGTGGAGATACCGGTGCCGCAGAGCAGCATCATGCTGGCTCAGCCGGGTCCGCTGCGCGACCATCCCGACTACTATGCACTCGTGGTGGTGAACCGCGTGCTGGGCGGCGGCAGCTTCTCCTCCAGGCTCTACGACGAAGTGCGCGAGAAGCGCGGCCTGGCCTACGGCGTGTGGAGCAGCCTGAGGCCCATGGACAAGGCCGGTATCTGGTACGCCGGCACCTCCACCCAGACCGCCCGCGTCCATGAATCGCTGGCCGTGATGCAGGACGTCTGGCGTCAGATGGCGGAGGAGGGGCCGACCGACGCGGAGATCGAGGCGGCGGTGGACAACCTCGTCGGCTCCTTCATCCTGTCGCTCACCTCGTCGAGTTCCATCGCCGATACCCTGGTGGCGATCCAGCGCGCCGAGCTGGGCATCGATTACATCGAACGCCGCAACGCGATCTACGAGAGCCTCACGCCGGAAGAGGTCCGCGCGGCGGCGCGGCGCTGGCTCGATCCCGACGCCTTGGTAATCGTCGTTGCCGGCGCGTCGTCGGGCGCGTTAGATGAAGAGCAGGAAGAGGTGCCGGCGGCGGGAACGAACTAGACGCTTTCCCGCTCCGGCCGGAAAGCGAAGGAGCGGATGCCAGAGGCCGAGGCGATTGCGGAGCGGACCATTCGGCGCTTGCCGGAGACGCTGGTCAACCGCATCGCCGCGGGCGAGGTGGTGGAGCGACCGGCCTCCGTCGTCAAGGAACTGGTCGAGAACGCGCTCGACGCCGGAGCTCGTCGCATTACCGTCGCCCTGCGGGCCGGCGGCGCCGCCGAGATCGCGGTCTCGGACGACGGCTGCGGCATGGACCGCGCGGCGATGCAGCTGGCGGTCCTGCGCCACGCGACCTCCAAGCTGCCGGACGACGACCTAGCCGAGATCCGCTACCTCGGGTTCCGCGGCGAGGCCCTGCCCTCGATCGCGGCCGTCGCGCGGGTGACCCTGACCAGCCGGCCGAACGATGCCGCGGAAGCCTGGGCGCTCGCCATCGAGGGAGGCAAGGCCGAGGCGCCGCGCCCTGCCGCCGGCCGCCAGGGAACCCGCGTCGAGGTGCGCGATCTCTTCTACGCCGTGCCGGCCCGGCTCAAGTTCCTGAAGAGCGAGCGTTCGGAACGCATGGCGGTGGAGGACGTCGTCACCCGCCTGGCCATGGCCCATCCGGCCGTCGCCTTCCGGCTGGAGGCTGACGGCCGCCAACTGATGGACCTGCCCGCCAAGCAGGATCTGGATCCGGCGGCAGCGCAGCTGGCGCGCCTTTCCGCCATCATGGGCCGGGATTTCGCCGAGAACGCGCTGGCCATCGATGCGGCGCGCGAGGGGGTAAGGCTCACCGGCTTCGCCGGCTTGCCGACCTTGAACCGGGCGACCTCCCGCCATCAGTATCTCTTCGTGAACGGCCGGCCGGTGCGCGACAAGCTCTTGGTCGGTGCCTTGCGCGGCGCCTATCAGGACTTCCTGGCGCGCGACCGCTATCCCCTGGTGGCGCTCTTCTTGAGCCTGCCCTCGGAGGAGGTCGACGTGAACGTGCATCCGGCCAAGACCGAGGTGCGCTTTCGCGACGCCGCCTTGGTGCGCGGACTGCTGGTCAGCGCCATCCGCCATGCCCTGGCCGGCGCCGGCCATCGTGCTTCCACCAGCGCCAGCGCGGCCGCGCTCGGCGCTTTTCGCACTGGCGGTGGCGGTGGCGCGTGGCAGGGACAAGGCGGCGGGCCGGTGCCGCGCGGTCTGGCGGAATCGGCCAAGGCCTACCAGGCGCCTCTCGCCCGCTCCCAGGACGACAGGCTGCCGGACATGCCGCTGCCGCCGACGGCACCGCGCGTGGAGAGCGCCGAGGGCGCGGTCGAGGCCCTGGACGACAGCCATCCCCTGGGTGCCGCCAGGGCGCAGCTCTTCGCCACCTACATCGTCGCCGAGACCGCCGATGGCCTGGTGATCGTCGACCAGCATGCCGCGCACGAACGCCTGGTCTACGAACGCATGAAGGCAGCCTTGGCGGAGAGCGGCGTCGCCCGCCAAGCGCTGCTCATCCCCGAGGTGGTGGAGCTTGCGCCCGACGCGGTGCGGGCGCTCGTCGCCCGATCGCGGGAACTGGCCGAACTGGGCCTGGTGGTCGAGGCCTTCGGCGAGGGCACCCTGGTGGTGCGCGAGGTCCCGGCCTTGTTGGAACGGCTCGATATCCAGGGCCTTGTGCGCGACCTGGCCGACGAGCTGTCGGAGTTGGGCATGGCCGTTGCCTTGAAGGAGCGCCTAGCCGATGTCTGCGGGACCATGGCTTGCCACGGCTCGGTCCGCGCCGGGCGGCGGCTCAATGCCGAGGAGATGAACGCGCTGCTGCGCGAGATGGAGGCCACGCCTCATTCCGGCCAGTGCAACCACGGTCGGCCGACCTACGTCTCCCTCAGCCGCGCCGACATCGAGCGGCTCTTCGGGCGGCGTTAGAGGATGACGTTAAATTGAAACGATCTATCGTCCGAACTCTGCTCTACAACTCTGAGAGAAAGCAGAGTCGCGCGATCAGGTGAGTCCACCTGGTTGCGACCTGCCTTAGCGGGGCATCACGCGAGAGTGAGAGGGCGCCCGCCCGCCCCTTGGCGAAGAAGACTGCAACCAAATACTCCCGCCAAAAGGGTGGAGTGGCGCGTATCGCGCGTGTAAACTTGTCGTCGAGGAGAGGCCAGCGCGGGGTGAGGAGGAGAGCGATCTTCTCCACCACTGCTGTATCGCCACGACCTGCGCGGGAGGTTGGCGAGGCAGCGAGGGATTCGGGAGACTGGGCATGGCAATCCGCATCGGCAACAACAATCCGAACGACTTGACTGGGACCGACGGCGTCGACCTGATCGCCGGTCTGGGCGGCGACGACCTGCTGCTTGGCCGCAAGGCGGATGACCTCTTGATCGGCGGTCACGGCGACGATCGTCTCGACGGCGGCAAGGGATCGGACCTGGTCTTCGGCGGCGCCGAAGCCGACCGACTCTACGGCGACGCCGGCGCCGACCGGCTCTATGGCGAAGACGGCGACGACCGCGCCTACGGCAACTCCGGGAACGACAAGATCCTGGGGCATGACGGGAACGACGTCCTGGAAGGCGGCGGTGGACGGGACCTGCTGCGCGACGGGAGCGGCGACGGCCAGCTGATCGGCGGGCTCGGCAGCGACAGGCTCGTCGGTGGCTCCGGCGACGACCGTCTGGAGGCCGGCAAGGGGCACGACCTGCTCTTCGGTGGCGACGGCGACGACTACATGGTCTTGGGCAAGGGCCAGGACAGCGCGGCTGGCGGCAAGGGCGACGACATTTTCTTCATAGAGACCGTCACCGACATCGTCGGCACGGAGACCTTGCGTGGCGGCCTCGGAACGGACACCTTGATTTTCGGCGGAGAGGTGGACATCAGCCACCTCGATCTGAGGAGTATCGAGGTCGTGACCGGCGGTGTCACGCCCTCTCCGAGCGAGACCTTCTACGGAAGCAGCGGTGACGATACGGAGACCGGCTTCAGCGGAAACGACAAGCTCTTTGGGAACAGCGGCGAAGACACGCTGAGCGGCAGGAGCGGGAACGACAAGATCTATGGCGATGATGGTGCGGACTTGCTGAATGGCGGGCCCGGCAGTGACAGCATCATCGGCGGTCTCGATGCCGATTTCGGCAGCGACGTGATCTACGGCGGTGACGGCGACGACTTCGTTCGCGGGCATGACAACGACGACACCTTGGACGGCCTTAGCGGTGAAGATCGCATATTCGGCGAATATGGCGACGACATTATCACCGGCGGCGGTGATGCCGATCAGCTGCATGGTGGAACCGGCCATGACTTCCTACGAGGAGACTCCGGCAGCGACCGCCTCTACGGAGATGACGGCGACGACCGGCTCTACGGTGTGGACAAGGAAGACAGCCTCTTCGGGGGAGCGGGAGACGACACGCTGAACGGCGGCACGAACGAAGACAAGCTCTATGGTGGGGACGGGTCGGATATTCAGCTTGCCGGCTCCGAGGACGACAAGCTTTTCGGCGGCGAGGACTACGACCTCCAATACGGTGGCTCGGGCAATGACGTGGTCTATGGAGACGACGGCGACGACTACATTTTCGGTGGCTCGGGCAAGGACTCGCTCTACGGCATGTCGGGCAACGACATCTTCTTCATCGCCACGGCGAGCGAGGTGGTGGAAGGCGAAAAGGTCTACGGCGGCGATGGCACGGATACGCTCTTGCTAGGCTCCACGGACATCGACACCTCGGACCTGAAGCTATCCGGCATCGACTACGTCGTCTACGTCTGAGCGGGGGGCAATCGCATCATGGCCTACATCGTCGGTACCAACGGCCATGACACCCTGACCGGAACGGAAGACGTCGATACCATTCTCGGCTTGAGTGGCGACGACAGCCTGACCGGTCTGGACGGTGGCGATTCGCTCTACGGCGGGGCGCAGGATGACGTGCTTCGCGGGTCTTCCGGCGGCGACAGCCTCTTCGGCGGCGAAAGGGATGACCGCCTGGAGGGCGGATCGGGCGGCGACCTCTCCTTGCTGGGTGACGGCGCGACTGACCAACTCTTCTTCGCGAGCCGCAACCACGACCAGATCTATGGCGGGGTCGGCGACGATGAGTTCCTGATCGGCGGGCGCGGCGACGACCTGGTCTCGGGCGGTGCCGGCGACGATAGACGTCTCTTCGGGGGCAATGCCACCGACAAGCTCTACGGCGACAGCGGAAGCGACAGTACCCTGTTCGGGCGTGCCGGAAACGACACGGTCTACGGCGGCGCCGGCGACGACATCAGCCTCTTCGGCAACGGCGGCGATGACAGAGTAGACGGCGGCGCCGGCGACGATTTCGCCTTACGCGGCGGCAGCGGGGACGACATCGTCTACGGCGGCGATGGCGCGGATCGTGCCGTGCGTGGCGGCAGCGGTAGCGACCTCCTGCGCGGCAGGCAGGGTGCGGACGAACTCTTCGGCGGCGCCGGCGACGATACGTTGGTCGGCGGCGCGGGCGTGGACAGCCAGTTCGGGCGCGCAGGCGACGACATCTTCTACATCGCCCGTCAGGAGCAACTGGCCGACGGCGAATACACCAACGGCGGCGGCGGGCGGGACACGCTGCTGCTGGCCGAAGGAGTGACCTTGCCGGCAAGCGTGCTGGTGACCAACGTCGAGGAAATCCTGTATGTCGACGACCCTGGCAACTCGATTAACAAGATCACCGGCACCGACGGAAACGACCGCTTGACCGGCACCAACAGTGTCGACGCCATCTATGCACTCAGCGGGTCCGATTACGTCTACGGCAAGGGTGGCGCCGATACGCTCTATGGTGGATCGGGCGGCGATACCGTCTACGGAAACAGCAGTACCGATCAAGTCTTCGGAGGAAACGGGCAGGATAAACTCTACGGCGACGATGGTGTCGACAACTTGCACGGCGACCAAGGCGATGACGGGCTCTTTGGCGGCAAGGATAGCGATACCGCTTACGGCGGCGAGGACAACGACAAGCTCTTCGGCGATAGCGGCGCCGACAGACTGCGCGGCGACTCGGAAGACGACGCTCTCTACGGCATGAGCGGAAACGACAACCTGGATGGAGGGACCGGCGCGGATACGCTCTACGGCGGTAGACAGAAGGACCGTTTGTTCGGGAACGACGGTGACGATACGGCACGAGGCGGATCCGGACAGGATAATGTTTCCGGCAATTCGGGAGACGATCTCTTGTTCGGTGGCGCGGGCTACCTGGACTACGTCTTCGGCGGGTCCGGGAACGATCGGGTCATCAACGACGCCGGTCCGTCCAAGCTGCAGGGCGGCGATGGAGATGATCAGCTCTTCGGCGCTACCGATGTAGACAACATCTTCGGCGGCATTGGCGACGACACCGCCTACGGCGGTGCCGACAACGATGCGATTTCAGGCAACTTCGGCTACTTCTATACCGGTCTCGGCAGCGGAAACGATACCCTGTTCGGCGTTGCCGGCGATGACTTCCTGCAGGGGACCAGCGGCTTCGATACTGCCTATGGTGGCGACGACGACGACGACGGTATCTATGGCGGTGGAAATGCCGACCTCTTGTTTGGGGATGACGGGGACGATTTCCTCGATGGTGGGTTCACCGCTAGTTTCGATGATGGAATCCGCTGCGACGGAGCCGACGTCTTGTTCGGCGGCAGCGGCAGCGACAGTCTTCTTGGTCAGAGTGCGAACGATACGCTCTTCGGCGGGTCTCAGATGGACGTAGCCTTCGGCGGCGAGGGTGCCGACACGATCTATGGCGGCGAAGGAGGCGATCTACTCTACGGCGGCGAGGACGACGACCTCTTCGTGGTGAACAAGCAGGACGAGGTTCCGGCCTATGCCTACGGGGATGCCGGAACGGATACGCTGGTGCTCGCTGCCGGTGTGACCCTGCCGGGTAGCGCGGTCATAGACGTCGACACGATCGTCTATACGTGACCGGCTCCGATCGACTCTTAGCGGATAGGCGCGCCCACTTCGGGATGCCGGCAGCTGGGGGCGACCGCGATCGGCTGCATGCCGGCAGACAGCGACAGGCTCGTGCAGGGCCCCAACGCCATCGACAGCGCGTTCTGAAGCTCTCCAGCATCGAGCGCAGCTTTTACCTCTAACCCGGAGGGACTAATCACATGGCTTACCTCGTCGGCACCAACGGCAATGAGACGTTGAGTGGAACCGAGGCCATCGACACCATCCTGGGTTTGAGCGGGGACGACAGTCTGACAGGCCTCGACGGCGGTGACAGTCTCTACGGCGGGGCCCAGGACGACCGGCTGCTGGGTAACTCGGGCGGCGATAGTCTTTTCGGCGGTGCCGGAGAGGATAGGCTCGAGGGCGGGTCCGGCGAAGACGCTTCGCTGCTGGGAGACGGCGGAACGCATCTGTTTTTCCTCGGCGCTAGCCATGGCGACAAGATCTATGGCGGTGGTGGCGATGACGACTTTCTGGTGGGCGATCGCGGAAACGATTTGATCTCGGGCGGGGCTGACGACGATCATCGCCTTTTCGGAGGCAATGCCGCGGACCGACTTTCGGGCGGAACTGGCGCCGACAGCAACCTGCGCGGGCGGGCCGGTGACGATGTCATTTACGGAGGCGCGGGAGACGATACCGGTCTCTTCGGTGGCGGCGGCAGCGATCGCGTGGAGGGCGGCGCCGGTGACGACGTCTCCTTGCAAGGTGGCAGCGCGTCGGATCTGGTCTATGGCGGTGAGGGCGCGGATAGGGCTCTGCGGGGCAACAGCGGCAACGATCTGCTGCGAGGCCGGCAGGGTGCGGACCAGCTCTTCGGCGGTCAAGGTGATGACACTCTGGTCGGAGGAGCCGGTGTCGACAGTCTATACGGACGTTCCGGCAACGATCTTTTCTACGTCGCCCGTCAGAAGCAGCTGGCCGACGGCGAGCTGATCGACGGCGGCAACGGGACGGACACTCTGTTGCTGGCCCAAGGGGTCACTCTGCCGGCGAGTGTGGTGGTGATCAATGTCGAGGTGATCCAGAATGTCGACGATCCCGGCAGCTCGATCAACAAGATCACCGGCACCGACGGCAACGACCGTTTGACCGGTACCAACAGTGTTGACGGTATCTATGGACTCAACGGAGATGACTATGTCTATGGCAGGGGGGCGCCGATACGCTCTTCGGCGGTGGCGACAATGACTATCTCTATGGCGAAAGCGGTGCCGATGTAGTCTATGGTGGGAATGGATCGGACGGTCTCACGGGGCAACATGGGGCCAACACCCTGTTCGGCGGCGGAGATAGAGACAATCTCTATGGCGGCGAGGACAATGACACCGGATACGGCGGTAACGGCAACGACCTGGTCGCTGGATACGATAGCGCCGACAGGCTGCGTGGCGATAGTGGGGCTGACACGCTTAGAGGCAACGGCGACAACGACAATCTGGATGGCGGGTCCGGAAGGGACTTTCTTGACGGGGGAGGCGGCGAGGATAGGTTGGCGGGGCGCGACGGAAATGACACGCTTTTTGGCTACTCGGGCCAAGACAATCTATCCGGTCACTCCGGAAACGATCTGATCTACGGCGGCCATGGCGATTTTGACTTACTCTATGGTGGTTCCGGCGCGGACAGCTTGGTCAACGAGAGGAGCTCGGCAGTGCTGATTGGCGGTGCCGGCAATGATGTTCTCAGCAGCGCCACCGAGACGGATTACATCTATGGGGAAGCGGGCAATGACACCGCCCATGGTCGCGATGGCGCTGACACGATCTCGGGTGATTTCGGCCCTCTTAACACGGGATATGGAAGCGGCAACGATATCGTTTTTGCCGGTGGCCATGACGATCAGATTGCAGGCCGCAGTGGCAACGATTTCTTGTATGGCGGTAACTACGATGATGTAGTTTCTGGCGGCGGGAACGCGGACCGCCTCTACGGCGGCTAGGGAGACGACTACCTTGCAGGGGGCTTTGCCCTAAGCGGCGCTCCGCAAGTGAAAGAGGATGGCGCCGATACGGCTTTTGGGGGCTCTGGCGACGATGTCGTTCTTGGCGGCAGCGCAAACGATTCGCTGTACGGCGGCAGTTCGGCGGACAGCCTTTACGGCGGCGACGGTGTCGATTTACTTCATGGTGACGACGAGAACGATTTGATTTTCGGCGGCAGTGCGAATGATCTGCTGTACGGCGGCAGTTCGGCGGACAGCCTTTACGGCGGCGACGGAATCGATTCGCTCCATGGCAATGACGAGAACGATCTGATTTTCGGCGGCAAGGACAACGATACGATCTACGGCGGTGAGGGCAGCGACCGGCTTTACGGCGATCAAGGTCTTAACACGATCCTTGGCGATGACGGCAACGACTTGATCCGCGGCGGTTTCGCGTTCGATAGAATTCTGGGCGGTGACGACAACGATACGATTTATGGCGGCGGGGCCGGGGACGTACTCTTCGGTGGAAACGGCGACGACCTTTTCGTCGTGAGCAGCCAGGGCGAAGTGCCGGCCTACGCCTATGGCGGTGCCGGCACGGACACACTGAGCGTCGCTGCCGGCGTCACCTTGCCGGGCAGTGCAGTCATGGGCGTCGATACGATCGTCTATACCTGAACGGCTCCTAACGACCTTGGGCAGGAGGGCGCCGCTGCTGCAGGGCGGCGGCTGCGGCATAGAGGACTGCCGCCGTCAGTACGACTAGGTTGATGCCCAGCCGCATTGCGATCAGGCTCGCCAGTAGCGCGCTTAAGACCGAGGCGCAGCCGTTGACACCCCAGGCCCAGGGGACGAGAGGGCGCGCCGAAGCCCAGATCAGCGAAAGGCCTAGCGGGAAGGGCATGCCCATGGCGAAAGCCAAGGGGGCGATCAGTGCAAGCGAGATCAAGATCTTTGGACCCTCGCTCAAATGCACCAGTGCATCGAAGAGAGACGGTAAGACCAGCAGGTAGAAGAGCGACAGCGCGACGATCGCCAGCACGGCAAGGTCGATGGCGGAGAAGCGCCGGAAGCGCGCCGCCAGGCGCGCGTCGATCCCCGCCGAGGCAGCACTGCCCAAGCCGGCGAAGAGCAGAAAGGCGGTCAGGACCACCGCGACGGCATAGAGAGGATGGCCCAGGAAGAGCTGGAACTTCTGGATGAAGGCGATCTCGATGAAAAGGAAAGCGAGCCCCAAGGCCAGGAAGTAGCCGGCGGTCCGCCAGTGGGGCAGGCTGCTCGAGCCATGCCGGCGGCGCCGCAGGAAAAGCGGTGCCAGAATCAAGAGGGTGCTCAAGAGGGCCGCCTGCGCAAGTGTGGCGACGAGAACAAGGCTGCCCAGCTCCACCAGCCCGGCGCCGCCGGCGCGGCTGATCGCCAGCAACTCGGGCAGGCTCCGCCACTTCAAGAGGTCATGGAAGAAGGGGCGCTCGTCGGTGGCGGGCGCGATGTCGAACTTGTAGCCGGCGAGAAAGGCGTCGCGCCGAGGGCCGAGCAGCGCCTGGGCGGCGTCGTAAAAGAATGGCTCGTCCAGCAGGTTCACGCGGTTGGCCGCCTCGCGCGCCATGCCCGGATAGTAGGCGAGATCGAAGGAGCGTTCGGAGGCGAAGGCTCTCGCGGTGGCGGTCTCCTCGGCGCTGACGGCGCCTTGCTTGACCAGGATGGTGACCGTGGTGAGGCCGCGCAGGACGATCAGGCGTTGGCCCGGCTCGGCGATGCCCCTGGCCTCCATGGCCGCGATCAGGGTTGCCAGCAGCTTCAGGCTTTGGCGCGGCGGCAGCTCAAGCCAGCCGGTGATGCTGAGCCAGCCGCCGGGGGCCAAGCGCGCGATGAAGAGCTGCATGGCCTCCAGGGTCATCGCGTGGGTCTCGCGCAATCCCATCAAGCCGCCGCCGCCGAGAAAGGGGATCTCGATCAGGTCCCATGTCTCGCTACTGGCCGCGGCGAAGCCTCGGGCCTCTGCGACATGGCTGCGCACTTCCGGCAGTGCGAGGATACCGCCGGTCTCTTGCGCGAAGTCCTCTCCGATCAAGCGCAGCAGGTTGCCGTCCGGCTCGACCAAGTCGACCTGCCTGGCGTCGTGATAGAGCGCCTGCAGCAGTCCGTCGGTGCCGCCGCTCTCCAGCAGCAGCACCGATGGCTCCCGCAGGAGGTGATAGGGCAAGGCGTCGGTGGTGTAGTCGAGATAGGCCAGGTTGTCGCGCCGGCCGTCGAAGCGGGTGATCGCCGTCATTGCCCCGCCGTCGCGAAAGAGGGCGATCTGCGGCAAGGGCGGGCCAGGCGTGTTGAGACTGAGGCCGGGAACATAGCGCGGCGGGACCTTCGGGCTGTCGACGGCGGTCAAGAGACCGAGGGGCCCCGAGCGCTCGCCCACCACCGTCGCGCCGGCGGCCCGCATTGCGCTCGGCAGGCCCTTGAACTCCGAGATCCGCAGCTGAAACCAGCTTTCCGGAAGCAGCGCGCCGACCAGGAGCGCAAGCACGAAAGCGCCGGCCGCCAGGCCGCGACTGGCACGAAGGACGGCGAGCGCGGCCGCCAGCAAGCCGAGGGCGGCGCTCACGCGCAGAGCCTCGGACGGGGAAAGCAGAAAGAGCAGTCCCACGGCGCCGAGCGCGCCAACCGCCGAACCGATGAGGTTGCAGGCGTAGAGGCCGCCGATTCGCTGACCCAGGCACACGAAGGCGATGCCGACGCAGGTCGCGCCGCAGAAGAAGGGCACGACCAGGAGGGCATAGAGGGCCAGGAGGTAGAGCAGTTGCCCAGGCTCCCAGAGGATCGCCAAGGCATTGAAGGGCAGCGCTTGCGCGGCGAGGAAGGCGGCCGGCGCCAAGAGGCCGAAGAGGGCGGCGCCCACGGCGAAGACGGCGGTGAAGTGGGACCGCAGGCGCTCTTGGCCGAGCGCCAGCAAGGTGCCGCTGGCGCCGAAGCCCAGCAAAGCGATGGAGATCGCCATGGCGGCGAAGTGGTGCCACTGCACGATGGCGAAGAGCCGGACCAGCAGCACCTCATAGGCAAGGATCGCCGCCGAGATCAGCGCCAGCGCGGCAAGGCGGATCATTCCTCGGACCGGGTCAGCGGCACGAAGCGCACCGGCAGCACCTGGCGCGTCCTGGCCGTGCCGTCCGCCAGCTTGTCGACGATCGTCAGATACTGCGTCCCGTAGACGGAGCCCACCGGAATCACCATGCGCCCGCCCGGTTTCAGCTGCTCCACCAGGGGCGGCGGCACGTGGCCGGCGGCGGCCGTCACCAGGATGGCGTCGAATGGCCCGCAGTCCGGCCAGCCGAAATAGCCGTCGGCGACCTTGGGCCTGACGTTGTCGTAGCCGAGATCGGCCAGCAGCTCGGCCGCCGAGGCACCCAGCTCGGGAATGATCTCGATGGTGCAGACCTCCTCGACCAGCGGCGAGAGCACGGCTGCCTGGTAGCCGGAGCCGGTGCCGATCTCCAGCACGCGATCCTCCGGCCCGACCTCCGCCATCTCAGTCATCAGCGCGACGATCAGGGGCTGCGAGATGGTCTGCCCGTAGCCGATGCGCAGCGGCCGGTCCTCGTAGGCCCGCTCGCGCACGCCCTCCGGCACGAAGAGATGCCTCGGCACCTGGTCCATGACCGCGAGCACCTCCGGCGTGAAGCGCTCGACGCCCGTCGCGCGCGGCAAGGTCGGTCCGTAGGCCTCGATCGTGCGCACCATGGCGGCGCGTTCCGCGGCCAAGGGGTCGTCGTCGGCCCGCGCGCTCTGGCCGAGAAAGATCGCGGCCAGCAGGATCACGTTCACTATCCCGCAAAGCGCTCTTGCGGTGCTGAGGCTTCCCGGGGTGCCAGCTTTTGCCATCGCAAGGTCTCCGCAGGCCGGCTTCCTGCCTACCGTGAAGGAAAGGGCCCTGAACGCCCGGCCGCAACCTACCCCTGCATGGCCGGGGAGATCGCGATCTTGCCGAAGAACTGGCGCCGCTCCAGCAGGCGAAAGGCCTGGCGCGTCTCTTCCAGCGGGAAGGGACCCTCGATCGCGGGGGTGAGCTTTCCCTCCTGCACCAGGACGATCAGCGCCTCGATGTCCTCCTTCGACCAGCCGTTGGAGCCCAGGATGGTCTGTTCGAAGGTCCAGATGTAGCGCAGGTCGTTCTTGGTGTCGAAACCGGCCGTGGCCCCGCAGGTGAGAATGCGTCCGCCCTTCTTTAGGCTGCGGAGCGAGGGCACCCAGGTATCGCCGCCGGTGAAGTTGACGATGACGTCGACGCCGCCCTCGCCCCGGATGCGCGGCTTGCCGAAGCGCTCGTGAATCTGCTCCATGAAGCCGGCCTGGCTGTAGTTCAGGCCCTCGACGGCGCCCAGGGCCTTCAGCTTTTCTATCTTCTCGTCGCTGGAGGAGGCCGCGATCACGTGCGCGCCCACCATGTTGCCCAGCTGAACGCAGCAGCTGCCGACCCCGCCCGAGGCGCCCAGCACCAGCACCTTCTCGCCGGCCTTCACCTGGCCGCGCGTCATCATCATGCGATAGGCCGTGCCGTAGGCGCAGGGCAGGGCCGCGGCCGCTGCGAAATCGAAGCCGTCGGGCAGCGCTACCAATTGGGCCGCGGTGACCTTGACGTACTCGGCGAGGCCACCATCCATCATCTCGCCTTGCAGCTTGCCCCTGCCGCGCTCGATCGGGTCGATGACCACCCGGTCTCCGACCGACCAGCCCTCCACCTCCGGGCCGAGGGAGGCGATCTCGCCGGCCAGATCGATGCCCATGATGATCGGCATGGGCACCTTGATTCCGGGCATGCCGCGAAGCGTGAAGACGTCGTGGTAGTTCAAGGTGCAGGTGTGTACCTTCAAGACCACCTCGCCGGGGCCGGGTTCGGGCTCCGGCCAGTCGGGCTCGAAGGTGATGTTGTCGATGTCGCCGTGGGTGTGCAGGACCTGGGCCCTCATGGCTGTCTCTCCCCCTCTCAGCCGGTGGCGGCGCTGTAACAGGCGCGGCCGATGGCGGTCAGCCGTCCTTCGCGGTCGGTGACTTCGACGTCGACGACGCCGACCGTGCGCCCGACCCGCCGCGCGATGGCCTTGGCCTTGAGGTAGGGCCCGAAGGAGGGGCGCAGGTAGTCCACGCGGAAGTTGATGGTCGGCACGCCGCCGCCGACCTTGACCGCCACGGCATAGTCGCCGACCGTGTCGATGAGAGCGGCGATGGGGCCGCCGTGGAACTGGTTGTCCACCGGGCCGCCGCGCTCGAACTCAGGCCGCATCGGCATGGTCATGACGACCTCCCCGGCCTCGCTGTCGACCTTGTCGACGGTAAGGTGCATGAAGCGGATGAAGGGAGAGGCGTCTAGCCACCCCTGTACGCGTTCGACCGTTACCTTCTCAGCCATGCCTCCTCCCCATCGCTGCCTGCTGGCGTGGCGGCAACCATAGCGGTTCGATCAGCCGGGGGACAAGGCAGGGTGCTTGGCCTTGGCCGACGGCTATGCCAGCTTGGGTCTTGCAGGCAGCAGTCTTGGAGGAGCCCCCTTTGCAATTGGATCGCGCCACGCTCTTGCCGGAGGCCGAGATCGACGGCCGTGCCTGGCGACAAGCCGGTCGGACGCGCGCGGCCGCGATCAGCCTCGGCAGTTGCCCCTTCCTGGAAGAGCGCGGTCTGGCCTCTGAGCTGGAGGACAAGCGGCGGGCGATGGCCGACGGGCGGCTCACCTTCCACGCCCAGATCGGCTACCGCACCTTGGAAGAGAGCAAGACGGCCTGGCGGGAGATCCATGACCGCCTGGGCGAGGAGGGCTGGGCCCCGGACCGCTACGGCATTTGCCTGGACTGGAGCATGGGCCTGCCCGAACGCTATCGCGCCGGAGGGCAGCGGGGCACCGGCCTCATCCTCGAATCGGCGTCGGACTACGCCGCCTTGACCGCCATGGCGCCGGTGGCGCCCCACTTCGGCGACTTCGTGCTGGGCATGCCGGGCGCGGTTGAGACCACCACCGCGGCCGTCAAGGCCGGCGCCACGTCGGTCGGCAATCTCTCGCAGTACTTCACCTTTCGCCTGCCCGGCTGGGACGACGCGGTGACGACGACCCGGGCGACCGTGGAGGCGCTGGGGCTTCTCTCCAGCCTCGATGCCGAGATCCTGATCCACTCCAACCTCGACGACGGCTACGCCGCCTGGTTCGAGGACATGAGCTCGACCTTGGGCTTCGCGATGGTGGAGCGCCAGATCGTCGAGGATCTTCTGGGGCTGCCGCTCGGCCACTGCTACGGCCATACCTACAGCCATCCGGTCAAGCGCCTCGCCTTCAAGCTGGCGCTGGCCAAGGCCAATCCCACGCCAGGCACCATGATCTACGGCAACACCACCGCCTATGGCGCGTCGCGCAGCGCCAACTATGGCGCCATGGCCGGCTATCTGGCGGTCGACATCCTGGGACAGCTGCAGGCGCCCACCGGCCACGCCCTTACCCCGATCCCGGTGAGCGAGGCCGAGCGCATCCCGACGGCCGAAGAGGTCGTCGACGCCCATCGCGCCGCTCGTCGCCTGGCCGAGCGCTGCCAGCCTCTCCTTCCGCTGCTCGCACTCTCGCCGGCCGAGGAGATGGCCGAACGCCTGCTGGCACGGGGCAAGGCCTTCCGCCAGCGCATGCTGGACGGACTGGCCGACCGAGGCATCGACCTGGAGGATCCCGGCGCCCTGCTCCTGGCGCTAAGGCGTGCCGGACCGAAAAGGCTCGAAGCCCTCTACGGCGAGCCGGAGGATGTCGTCACCAGCTCTCACATCGACGAGCTGGCGGAGCAGGCAGAGGCGATCCTGGGACGGGTCACCAGCGCCCAGCGCCAGTCCTTGGCGGCGCGGAAGCCGCGCGTGCTCCTGGCCACGACCGATGTGCATTTCTACGGCAAGCGCCTGCTGGAGCTGGTCCTTGAGAAGCTGGACCTGGAGGCTCTGGACGGCGGGGTCAGCATCGAGGCGGAGCGCTTGGCCGAGCGAGCGCAGGACCTCGGCGCCGAGGTCGTCGCGGTCTCCACCTACAACGGCGTGGCGCTCAGCTTCGTGCGCGCGCTGCGCGGCGCCCTGGCGGCAAGAGGCCTCGATCTGCCGATTTACGTCGGCGGGCGGCTGAACGAGATCATGGGCGACCGCGCCGACTCCCTGCCGGTCGAGGTGGACAGGGAGATCGCGCAGCTGGGCGCCAAGCCCTGCCCGACGGTCGAGGACTTCCTCGGCGCCATGAGCAGAGTCTAACGCCAGGTGTCGTGGGCGGGCGGGGCGCCGAGGGGTGGCAGCAATAGCGCCAATTGATGGACGAGGGCGGCGATGTCCAGCTGGCCGATAGTGATGTGGGGCACAAGGAGGAAGGGGTGGCGAAGGTAGCGATCGGAGTACTGGGTATCGGCCATCTGGCGGGCTATCTCCTGCGCGGGTTCTTGCGCTCGGGCCTGGCGCCGGACCAACTGCTGCTCTCGCCCGGCGGGCGCGCGGCCGAGGCGGCGGCCAAGCACGGGCTGGCGGTTGCCGCCGACAACGCCGAACTGGTGGCGCGGTCGGATGCCGTGCTGCTTTGCGTTCGTCCGCCGCAAGCGGAGAAGGCCCTCGCCGGCTTGCCTTGGCGCGCGGGACAGCTGGTCGTATCCGCCTGCGCCGGCGTGCCTCTGTCCCTCCTGGGACCCGCCGCCGCGCCGGCCGAGGTGGTGCGCGCCATGCCGATCTCCGCGGCCGCCATTGGCGCCAGTCCGACGACGCTCTTCCCCGAGCGTCACGACGCACGCGCCCTCCTGGAGCGCTTGGGACCGGTGATCGCGCTCGATGCCGAGGAGGACTTCACCTTGGCGACGGCGGAGATGGCCGTTTACGGCTGGGTGCATGCCCTGATCGCGACCACCGCCGACTGGGCGCAAGATGAGGGCTTGCCGCCAAGCAAGGCGCGCCGAATCGCGGCCGCTACCTTCGAGGCCGCGGCCCGCATGGTCATGGCCGAAGAGCGCCCGGTCGGCGAGATGGTGGCGGCTCTCGCCACGCCCGGCGGCTTGACGGAGGCCGGCCTCGAAGGCCTGCGCAGCCGCGATGTCGAGGCCGCCTGGGCAGAGGCCTGCCGTCTCGCCTTGAAGAAGATGACCGGCTAGACGGCGAAGTTTCTCAATTAGAGTCAGATAAATTAATCTTTCTATTCAGATGTTAGTGCTGACTTGCCAGCTGTTCGCAGTTTGATGCAGGTCAATTCTAGAATTGCTGACTGGTAGACCCGAGGATTTGGTCCCATATCCTGGAGAATGTAAGCGATGTGGACGGCCTGAGGGCGTATTTCTCCAGTCGCTTTGACGAGAATAGGCAGGGAACGGCGGTCATCCGATGACCAGCGAGACGGAAGGAAGGTCGAAAGGACTGCTCCATCGGGGCGTTTCGATCCGCGTGGTGATCACCTTGGTGGCGGTTGCGCTGGTCCTCGCCTCCGGCGGCCTGGTGCTGGCCTTCGTCTACAAGACCTCGAGCGCCATCACCAAGGAGCTCATCAGAGAGCGGGCGGAGATCGTCAATCGGTCCATCGTCGAACGGGTGCGAAGCCACCTGACGCCGGTGGAGGCACAAGCGCGCTTCACCGCGAAGATGATCGAAGGGGTCTCCGTCAGGGCAGTGGGCGAGGAGGAAGTCGGCTCGTTGCTCTACGGTGCCTTGGCGGCCTCGCCCCAGGTCTCCTCGATAGCCCTGGTCGATCGCGATCACGTGCTGGTCCGGGCCTTCCGCAATCGGCCGGAGACGCCCGTCGTGACGAGTGACTGGAGCGACGCTCCAGGCTTCGTCGAGATGCTGTCCACGGCTTGGTCGGCGGATGCGCCCTATTGGGGGCCGCTGTTCTATGCCGAAGCCAGCGATGCCACCTATCTGAATGTCCTGACGCCGCTGAGCGACAAGACCGGTGAGCCTTTCGTCCTTATCTCCAGCGTTTCCTTGAGCGCCCTGTCGCGCTTCCTCCTCTCCCTGGAAGACGACATTGCCGGAACAGCCTTCATTCTCTCCGGCGAGGATTCGGTGCTGGCTCACGCGCAGCTGGCCGGTGCGTACGACGGCCTCAGCGATCGCGAGCCGTTGCCGGGTCTGGCCGGCTTCACGGACCCGATTCTGGCCCGGATCTGGTCGCCCGATCGCTTGAGCAAGATCGAATCGGACCTGGCGAACGATTTGGAGGCACGCGTTCTTCCGGTCGAGGAGGAGGTCTACGTCTTTCTCTTTCGCCGTGAGCCGGGTTTCGCGGCGGAGCCCTGGATCATCGGCAGCTACGTGACCTTGGAGAGCGCCGCCTCCGAACTCGGCCGGAACCAGGCGATGATCCCCCTGGGCGTCGTCGTGATCGTCTTGGCGATCCTCCTGGCCTTCCTGATCGCGCGTCTGATCAGCCGTCCGATCAACGATCTGGCCGCCAAGGCCGACTGCATCAACCGCTGGGAGCTGGACGGCTGCAGCGTGCCGCGCAGGAGCCTCTTCAAGGAGATCAACGAGGCGAACAGGGCTCTCGAATCGGCGGTCCGGGGCCTGCGCTCGCTCAAGGTCTACCTGCCACGCGGGCTCGCGCGCAGGCTGGTGAGTCTGGACGCCCAGGAGGTGCTGCAGACCGAAGAGCGCGAGATCAGCGTGCTCTTCACCGACATCGTCGGCTTCACCGCCATGGCCGAGACGATGACGCCGAAGGCCGTCTTGGGACTGCTGAACGATCACTTCAGCCTGGTCGCCAAGTGCATCCGCCAAGAACAGGGGATCGTCGACAAGTTCATCGGCGATTCGGCCATGGCCTTCTGGGGCGGTCTCAAGAGCGACGAGGACCATGCCGTCAACGCCTGCCGCGCGGCCGTCGCGATCATGGACGCGCTTGGGCGGGACAACGAGGAGCGGCGCGCCGCCGGGCTGCAGCCGATCTCCTTGTGCATCGGCATCCACAGCGGGCTTGCCATGGTCGGCAACATCGGCCCGGAGGGCCGGGTGAACTTCACCGTGATCGGCGATACGGTGAACACCGCGCAACGGCTAGAGGCGCTGGGCCGCGAGGTGCGGGGCGATGCCGATGCCGTCTGCCTCGTCTCCGGAGAGACGGTGGCGCACCTCGACCGGCGGGAGTTTCGCATCTCCGCCGTGGGCGGCAAGGTGCTGCATGGGCGCCAAGAGGCGACCGACGTCTTTCGCGTGGAAGCGCGCGACGGTCCTGGCGTCGAGGCGCCTGTGCTCCTTGCCTCGAATGGTGACGTCTCGGCCCCTGGCTAGACGGTCAGCAGATTGTCCAGCAGGATCTCGCGCCAGATCCGCATGGGGTAGACCCAATCGATCGGCGAATTGTAGTTGCCGGCGGTCGCCACCATCAGGAGCTGGGCCGAGGGCAGGATCATCAGCCGCTGTCCGCCGTTGCCGAAGGCGCCGATCCAGCGTCGCCTCTCGCGGAAGGCGTGCACGTAGTCTTCGCCCAGGAACCACTGCCGTCCGTACTCCAGTCCGTCGCCGGTCGCGATGGCGGCCTGGTGCGAGGCCCGAAGCCAGGCCTCGGGCACCAGCTGGCGTCCCTCCCAGCGGCCCTCGTCCAGGACGAGCTGACCGATCCGGGCGAGATCGCGCGGCGTGAGGCGCAGGCCCGAGGCGGCCGAGTGGATCCCGTCGGGTCCCCGTGCCCAGGCGAAGTCGGTGATGCCGAGGGGGGCGAAGAGGGCCTCGGTGGCGAAGGCGTCGAGCGGCTGGCTGGTACCTCGGGCGATCAGGCCGCCCAGCAGCGCCGAACAGCCGCCGCTATAGGTCCAGCGGCTGCCCGGTGGTGCGACCACCGCGCGCTCCAGGACGAAGCGATAGCGGTCCTCGGCCCTCTCCATCGCGATCTCGTGGTTCTCCGGGTCGCGGTAGGAGCGGCCCTCGTCCCACTTCAGCCCCAAGGTCATGGTCAAGACGTGCTCGACGGTAAGTGCTTGGCGCTCCGGATCGGCGGCCAGGTCGTCGTACTCGGAAAACTGCTCCAAGAGCGGTGCCTCGGGAGGCGGCACCAGGCCGCGCTCCAGCGCGATGCCATAGAGCAGGCTGACGATGGACTTCGTGACCGAACGCAAGTCGTGCAGGGTGCCGGCATCGAAGGAGACTTTGCCCAATGATTGGCCCCAATCCTCGTCGGGGCCCTCGTAGTAGCGCTCGAGCAAGAGTTTGCCCTCGCGCAGAACAAGCACCGAATGGAGGCCCCTGAGCAAGCCGGAGACACGTCCGGCCTCCAGCTTCTCCGCCAGGTTCGCCGGGAAACCAAGCGCGCTTGGCTCCGACAGGTCCCATGGGGCGGTCGCCACCCGAAGGGAGGAAAGGGTCATCGCGTGTAAATCTCCGAACCACAAGGGCTTACGCGCCGATGCGAGGTGGCCGGCGCGGCCGAACGTCAGCGACCCTAGTGCGATGCCATCCGCTTTTCAAATCGAGCGCCGCGGGCTTTCATCAACTAAAGATGAAGTCCGTCGCGGTGATCTGATCGACCGTGTTGATCCCCTTCATGAGCACCGTGAAATCGGTCTCGCCATCTCCGTTGGCGTCGACCTGAAGTAAGCTCTGCGAACCGTCGAGGGAATCGAAACGAGCCTGCGGCGTGCCGTCGCCGCTGAAGTCGTCCGAGCCGATCCACTCTCCGTCGGAGCCGATCGCCAGGAGAATCTTGTCTTCCTGGCCGCCGACGATACCGCTGAAGTCGCCGATCTGGTCTTCCTCTCCCTCATCGGATTGAAACTCGAAGGTGTCCTGGCCATAGCCGCCGAAGAGGGAATCGTCCCCGGAGCCGCCGATCAGTCTGTCGGCGCCGCTGTCTCCGTAGAGCGCATCGGCGTTTCCGTCGCCGAAGAGGGTATCGGCGCCGGATCCGCCGTAGGCCTTGTCCGTTAGCCCCCCGCCGAAGACCGTATCGTTAGAGGCGCCGCCGAAGGCCAGGTCGCTGCCGCTCTCGCCGTAGACGAGATCGGTCAGTGTTCCGCCAAAGAAGGAATCCTCGGAAGAACCGCCATAGAGCGTGTTGGCGCCGCTTTGACCATAGATCAGATCGTTTCCCCGGCCTCCTAGCAAGATATCTTCGCCACTTCCGCCAGTTATGAAGTCATCGCCACTGAGGCCCCGGACATAGTCGTCGCCGTCGGCGCCGACGAGCACGTCGTCGCCCTGGTCGCCTCTTATGGTGTCGTCGCCGCTGTCGCCGAAAAGGGTGTCCAGGCCGGTCTTGCCCCTGAGATAGTCGTCTCCCGACCCTCCCCTGATCGTATCGGTGCTGTCGTCGCCGTAGAGGCTGTCGGTGCCGTTCTCTCCGAAGAGATAGTCTTCGTTGTTGTTGCCGGAGAGAACGTCATCGCCCGCCCCTCCCCGGATCGTGTCGTTGTCGTAGCCACCGGAAATGGAATCCGACCCGCTGCCGCCATAGAGCAGGTCGCTGTTACGCTGACCCGACAGGCTGTCGCTACCGGAACCGCCGTAGAGCGTGTCTTTCCCGGTCGCGGCCTGCGCCGTGTCGTCGCCGTCTCCGCCGGTCAGGATGTCGTTGTCGTCGCCGCCGTAGAGCGAGTCCGTGCCACTGCCGCCGAAGATCTTGTCGTCGTAATCGCCGCCATAGAAGGTATCGCTGCCGGAGCCACCGTAGATCCGATCGGATCCCTCATCGCCATAGGCGAAGTCATTTCCCTTGCCGCTGGAGAGCGTGTCGTCGCCGTAGAGCCCGTAGATCAGTTCGTCACCGTCGCCGCCGTAGTGACGGTCGTTACCGGTATTGCCCTCCAAGGTATCACCCCCGGAGCCTCCGTAGACCCGGTCGTCTCCGTCGGCGCCGCGCAGGGAATCCTCGCCGCTGTCGCCATAGATGATGTCGAAGCCGGTCGCGTTGCCCTTGCCGTCGATCCTGTCGCGCGCGTCGGACCCGAAGATGATGTCCTTCAGGGTCGAGCCGTTGACGCTGTAGTCGTTGCCCTGCTGCGAGAAGTAAGTGTTGTAGCCGTTGTCGTCGGGCTCGTCCGCCGGTCCCAGGGCGACGATCACGTCGATGCCCTTCAGCACCAAGTCGCCGGTGTCCACCGTCTCGCCGAACACCAGGGTGTCGGTGCCGTTGCCGCCGGACAGCGTTTCCGTGCCGACGATCTCACCGGCGCTGGCGATGTAGAAGGTGTCGTCCCCATCGCCGCCGTAGCCGTTGTCGCGGCCCTCGCCGCCCACCAGGAGGTCGTCGCCGGCGCCACCCACCAGGTGGTCGTTACCGCGTTCACCGAGCAGCCTGTCGTCGCCCGAGCCTCCGGTCAGCCTGTCCTCGGCCAAGCCGCCGTCCAGCGAGGCCGCGCCCGAACCGTCGATCAGGGTGTCGTTGCTGTCTCCCCCGAAGAGGCGATCGTCGCCTTGCCGGCCCAGCAGCAGGTCCTCGCCGGCACCGCCGTAGAGCGCATCGTCGCCGCCATTGCCGTTGATCCGGTCGTCCGCGTCGCCGCCCTTGGCGAGGTCGTTCCCGGATCCCCCGCTGAGACTGTCCTCGCCGTCACGTCCGAACAGACTGTCGGTGCCGCTTCCTCCGAACAGCGTGTCCGCGCCCACCGCCCCGTTCAAACGGTCGTCGCCGTCACCGCCGCGCAGTCGGTCCTCGCCTTGGCCGCCGGCCAGGGTGTCGTCACCGCCGCGTCCGTAGAGCCGATCGCTCTGGCGGCCGCCGTAAGCCCGATCGTCGCCGTCGCCGCCGTAGAGCCAATCGTCGCCGCTGGCCCCCTCCAGGCGGTCTGCCCCCGCCTTCGCCACCTGCAGGTCGTTGCCCTCGTCTCCGTAGAGGCGGTCGTCGCCGCTCAGGCCGTAGAGGCTGTCGTTGCCGGTGAGCCCGATGATGGCGTCGTCGAGTGGCGTCCCGACGAGTGAGTCATTTCCAGACGTGCCGATGATCGCAGCCATGCCGCCCTCCTAGAGATCCGCTCCACCCCTTCCAAGTGAGGGCTAGAATGCCGCGACGAGACAGGGGCCTTCAACAGTTTTGCGCTTTTGTCGATCTTCAGGCTCGGGAAACGGTAGCTGGCGACACCCGCGATTCCCCGGGGTCTCTTCGATCTGTCGTGCCATTCCCGGAAATCCCCGGCCGCAAGCGCCGAGCCGGCCGGGAGGGGCAAGCTTGCATCTTGCAGTTCGCGCGTCTTGGCGCCAAAGCATGTCGCGGGCGCAAGCGAGGAGAAGCGAATGGCAGAGGCAGCGGCTTGGCGGCAAAGGTTGGGGGATTGGATCACCTCCCGCCTGGTGCAGCGTTTCATCACGACGATCATCGTCTTGAACGCGGTGACCTTGGGCCTGGAGACCGCCCCCAGCGTGATGGAGGCGACGGGCAGCCTGCTGCCGACCCTGGACCGCATCTTCATCACCATCTTCGTGATCGAGATCGCCATCAAGATCGTGGCGCAGGGTTGGCGCTTCGCGACCAATCCCTGGAACGTCTTCGACTTCATCATCGTCGGCATCGCCCTGCTGCCCAACTCCGGCGCGCTCTCGGTTCTGCGGGCGCTTCGAATCCTCAGAATTCTGCGCCTGATCTCCGTCGTGCCCTCGATGCGCAAGGTGGTCGAGGCCCTGGCCCGGGCGATTCCCGGCATGGGCTCGATCCTGCTCCTGATGAGCCTGATCTTCTATGTCTTCTCGGTGATCGCCACCAAGCTCTACGCCAAGACTTTCCCGGAGTGGTTCGGCTCGGTGGGCGAGTCGGCCTACTCGCTCTTTCAGATCATGACCCTGGAGAGCTGGTCGATGGGCATCGTGCGGCCGGTGATGGAGGCCCATCCCCAGGCCTGGCTCTTCTTCGTGCCCTTCATCCTGCTCACCACCTTCGCGGTGGTGAACCTGGTGGTCGGCATCGTCGTCAGCGCCATGCAGGAGGAGCACGACGAAGAGCAGCGCCAGCAGGAGGCCGCCGCCACGGCGGCCCGCCAGGACCTCAGCGCCGACGTCAAGGCAATGCGCAAGGAGCTGGCCGAGGTGAAGGCCCTGATCGTGGAGCGCCGTCTCTAGCTTTGCGGTCTCTGGAGCGAGACCTCCACTTCGATCGGGCCCGAGTGATTGGGGTAGGGATGGCGCGCCTCGAAGGCCTCGCTGCCGCCGGGCGGCAGGGAGAGCGCGTCGATGCGAAAGCGCCACTGCAGAATCTCGCCGCCCGAGGGATCGCTGACGCGGGCCAGCAGCATGGGAACCGGCAGGGTCGAATTGCTGGTGTTCTCCAGCCTGCCGGTGACGATCAAGGTGGGGTCGCCCTCTATCGCCTCCTCGCGGAAGGCTAGGCCCTGAAGCTCCAGGCCCTTGGCGCGATCGGGCACCACCTCGATGCCCAGCAGGGCGTAGAAGCGCCCGACCTCTGGCACGGCGGCGACGATGGCGCCGCGGAAGTACCAGCCGCCGGCAAGCACCGCGCCGACGACGACCAGGAAGAAGATCCAGCCGACGATCAGCGGCGCCGTCCTGCTGGTCTTCGGCGGTTCCAGGTTCAAGCGCTCCGAGGTCTGATTGCGGTTCGGCTGGGATTCGAGCGGGCGCTTGGGCTGCAGATCCTGCTGCGCTGCCCTGATCGCCGCCTTTCTCGAGGCCTCGGTGTCGCCAAGCTGCTCGGACAAGAGGTCCCGCTCCGGCTCCGGCGGCTCAAGGACGACCTTGGACGCGGTCTTGGCGCCAGCCGGCCGCTCGTGCCAGCTGTGCTTGCAGCGGCTGCAACGCAGCCGACGCCCTTCGGCGCCGAGCGCGTCCTCCGCTAGTCGGAAGCGGGCACCGCAGTTGGGACAGGTGATGATCATCGAGGGCCGGAAACCAGGAGCCGTGAGGCAGATCTCGACTTATAGAAGCGGCTCTGGTAGGGCGCAAGAGACGGGGCCTTTGCACAACTCCAATGCCCGTGCCAATGTCCCCCCGACGCTCGACAGCTTCTGTCGAGCGTCCTTGGTGGTTGCTTAATCTTCTAGGAGGACAGTCGGGACGTGGTCCGGCTCGAAAAGGTATCGCTGCGCTATGGCGAGGGCCCCTTCGTCCTGCGCGACCTCAGCTTCTCCCTTGATCCCGGGACATTCCACTACGTCACCGGGGCGTCGGGCGCCGGCAAGACCAGCTTACTGAGGCTCATCACCTTGGCGCAGAAGCCGAGCGACGGACGCATCGTCATCTTCGGCCGCGAGGGCTCGACCTTGAGCCGCGATGCGCGGGCCGAGACTCGCCGTCGGATCGGCATGGTCTTCCAGGAGTTCCGGCTGCTCAACCACATGAGCGTCATGGACAACGTGATGATGCCGATGAAGCTGATCGGCCACACCGGCGCGCAGGTCGAGCATCACGTGCGCGAGCTTCTGGGCTGGGTCGGCCTGGGCGATGCCTTGGACGCGCTGCCGCCGACCCTCTCGGGCGGGCAGCAGCAGCGCGTGGCCATCGCCAGGGCGGTGATCGGCAGACCCAATCTCCTGCTGGCCGACGAGCCGACCGGCAACGTCGACGAGGGCATCGCCGAGCGCCTGCTCTATCTCTTCGAGGAGCTGAACCGACTGGGCACGACGGTCTTGATCGCAACCCACAACGAAGCGCTGGTGCAACGCTTCAAGCATCCCGTCATCCGCCTGGACGACAGCCACGCCAAGCTGGTCAGTCAGCCGCAGAAGCGGAGGCCAAGGGCCTAAGCATGCTCTTTACCCGCCCCGACATCCCCCTGGATCAAGACTCCTCCGCCAAGTTTCTGCCTTGGCTGGTGGCCTTCATGGTGTTCCTGGCGAGCCTCGCGCTGGCCAGCCTTCTGGTGATCGAAACCCTGGTCGAGCGCTGGGATCGCGGCCTGCGCGCCGAGTTGACCGTGCAGATCCCGCCGCCCGGCGGAGAGACCGACGCCAACGCCCTGGCCGGCCTGCGCCAACAGCGCCTGGTTCGCGTGCTGGGCGTGCTGGCCAAGGCGCCCGGCATCGTCGATGCGCAGGTCCTCTCGCAGGAGGCGATCGGCGAGTTGGTCGAGCCCTGGCTGGGCCGGGACCAGGAGGAGATGCAGGTCTTCTTGCCGACTCTGATCGCCGTGCGCATCGACCCGAGCGAGAATCTCGACCTTGCGGCCTTGCAGGTCGCGCTGGGCGAGGCCGTGGAGGGAACCCAGGTCGACGATCACCAGCGCTGGCTGGGCGCCCTGGTCAGTCTCGCCCGCTCCGTCGAGCTGGGCGCCGTGCTCGTTCTCTTCCTTGTCGCCGTCGCCAGCGTGGCCACCATCGTCTTCGTCACTCGCGCCAGCCTCTCGATTCACCGCCACGTGATCGAGCTCTTGCATCTGATGGGCGCGGAGGACCGTTTCATCGCCAAGCAGTTCCAGATGTACGCGCTCAGGTCCAGCTTGCGCGGCGGCGTCATCGGTTTCGCCGCGGCGGCCGCGCTGCTCGCGGTCTTCAGCTACCTGGGGACGCAGAGCGAGAACGGGCTCTTGCCGCGCATGCGACTGGACCTGGTCGACTGGGCGATTATGGCGGTAATTCTTATCGTTACCGGCATCGTTGCCATGGTTACGGCACGATTGACGGTCATCAGGACACTCGGAAAGATGCCGTGAGGCCACGGCAGATCCGCGACAGGGGACCCTAGCCCTTGCCGCGACGAGAGGAAGCCCGCTAAGGCGCGACGATGCTGCGCACACTCCTGGTTGCACTCTTTGCCCTCTTGGGGCTGGCGGTGGGCTTTGTCGTCTTCACCGAGACCTTGCCGCAAGCGCCCACCGCGAACGGTCGCAAGAGCGATGCCATCGTGGTGCTGACCGGTGGTGGCGCGCGCGTCGCGGAGGGACTGCGCCTGCTGGCCCGCGGCGATGCCGATCGCCTGCTGATCTCCGGCGTGCATCCCGATACGCAGATCGAGGCTCTCCTGGCCTTGGCGCCGGACGTGCCGACCAGCCTGGCATCGCGCATAACGCTGGACCGGCTGGCGAGCGACACCGTCGGAAATGCGCGCGAGACCGCGCTTTGGGTGCGCGACGGCGATGTCGACAGCCTGCGCGTCGTCACCGCAGCCTATCACATGCCGCGCAGTCTCCTGGAACTGCGGCGCGCCCTGCCGGAGGTTGAGTTGATCCCGCACCCGGTCTTTCCCGAGGCGGTCAAGCAGCAGCGCTGGTGGACCTCCTCGCAGACCACGAGCCTCTTGATGCAAGAGTACCTGAAGTACCTCGTGGCGCTGATCAGCGGCCCGTTCGAAAGCCGCGAGCCCGCCTGACGGTCCGGCCGGAACTCCCTGCTTGACGAGGCCGGCCGGCTGGCACACCAAGGCGTCATGGGCATTCTTCGCGCGATCTTCTTCAACGTCTCACTTCACCTCTGGAGCGCTTGCATGGCGGTCTTGAGCGCGCCGGCCTGTTTCTTCTCCACCATCACCGTCTTTCGCTTCACGCAGGTCTGGGCCCGGGGCGTGATGCTGTTGGCGGAGGTCTTCCTGGGCGTAAGAGCCGAGGTCAGAGGGCGCGAGCACCTCAAGGAGCGGAGCGTCATCTTCGCCTCGAAGCACCAGTCGTCTTGGGAGACCTTGAAACTCTCGGTCCTGATCAACCAGCCCTCGATCGTGATCAAGCAAGAGCTGGCGAAGATCCCGGTCTACGGCTACTACCTTCGCCGCGCCGGTATGATACCTATCGATCGTTCGAAGGGGGGCAGCGCCATTCGTGCGCTGATCAAGGCCTCCAAGCAGCGGCTGGACGAAGGCCGCTCCATCATGATCTATCCCGAAGGCACCCGCACCGCGATCGGAGAGAAGCCGCGCTACTTTCCCGGCATCGCGGCACTTTACGGCGCGTTGGACGTGCCGGTGGTGCCAATCGCCTTGAACTCGGCCCTCTACTGGCCGCGCGGCAGCTTCGTGAAGATCCCCGGCCGCATCGTCATCGAGGCCCTGCCGCCCATCCCGCCGGGCCTGGACCGCAAGGAGTTCCTCGCCACGCTGCAAGAGCGTATCGAAACGGCGACGGCGCGCCTGGTGGAGGAGGGGCGCGCCGACCTGCGGCAACGCGGCTACGACTCCGGCTCCGTGCCCGAAGGCTGATAGGCACTCCAGGTCACAGCCACGCCGTCTCGAAGGTGGCGCTCGACAGGCTGATGGGGGCGCCCTCGGTCACCACGATCTGCTCTTCCAGCTTGATGCCGTCCGGGCCGCCGATCTCGCCGACGTAGCTCTCGATGCACAGGGTCATGCCCGGCTGCAGAACGCCGTCATAGCCGCCGCCATAGCCGCCTTTCGGGTCGGCCTTGTGGGCATACCTGATGATCGGCCATTCGTTCTCCAGTCCGATACCGTGCGCGAAGGAGCTGAACATCTGCTCGCTTAGCGCCGTGGGCAGTCGGTGGCTCCGCTCCATCAGTTCGAGAAAGCCGACGCCCGGTCTGCACATCTCGACGTTGGCCTGCAGGTGCGCGTAGGACGCGGCATAGAGCCTGCGCTGCCGATCCGTCGGCACGCCGTCCGCGATCCAGGTGCGGGAGATGTCCGATGCGTAGCCATAGGGACCGATCAGGTCGCTGTCGCAGCCGATGATCTCGTCCGCCTCGATGACCTTGAGCGATGCCTCCTGACTCCAAGGATTGGTCCGCCGGCCCGACACGAGATAGCGCGCGTTGATCCACTCCCCCTCCCACTCGATGTTGGCCCGGTGCAGCAGCGCCCACATCTCCACCTCGCTCATGCCTGGCCGCCAACCCTCCCTCATGCGGTTGAAGCCGTCGTCGCAGCATGCCATCGAAACGCGCATGGCCTGGATCTCCTCGGCGCTCTTGATGCTGCGGGCCTCGTAGACCGCGCCTTGGCCGTCCACGACCGTGATCCCCTCGCGGGCCAAGGCCTGGGCCGCGAAAGGATTGAGGCGGTCGATGGCGAGCAGGCTCTCGCCGTCGCAATGCTGTCGGATCAGGCTTGCGATCTCGCCAGCGAAGTCCTTTAGCGATGTCTCGAAACCTGTGTCCCCATCGGCGACGAAACCGTAGGGCTGGCCAATTCTGACATCGTCGATGGTCGGCAGGTGCCCGAAGTAGAGATCACCGTCGACCCAGTCGAACAGGATCGTCGGGCCTTCGAGCGCGAGGAAGAGGTAGCGCGCGTCGTGGTTCAGCGCATAGACCTGCATGTGCCGGGCATCCGTCGCGTAGCGAATGTTGACGGGGTCGTACAGCAGCAGGGCGGGCAGGTTACGCTTGGCCATGGCTCGCCGCAAGCGATCCTGACGGTAGCGTCGCATGCGGTTCAGCGCCTCTTCTGACAGCGATCCTGCGCTGATACCATTCCATTCCGGCATGGCGGTCTCCCGGCTTCGCGGCATCACCATGGCGCCCTTGGCGCGGCGCATGGTCATGATGCAATCCTATGTGCGCCGCCGGTTCAGGGAACCGCCAAGTTGGGAATGCCCGCCCCTTGGAAAAGGGAATGACGATGCGCCGTCACCTGCCCAATCTTCACGATCTGCTGGCGTTCGACGCGGCCGCCCGCACGCTGAATTTCACGCGCGCGGCCAGCGAGCTCAATGTCCAGCAGCCGGCCGTCAGCCGACGCATCGCGCAGTTGGAAGCTTGGCTCGGCACCTCCTTGTTCTTGCGCAAAGGCTCGCAGCTCTCTCTCAGCGTCGCGGGGGAGCGACTCTTTGCGGCGGTCAAGCGGGGCTTGGACGACATCGAGGCGGCGGCGCTCGAGTGCCGCAGCGCTTCCGCAGCCCGGCTGATCAGCATCGACGTCTCTATCGCGTTCGGGTCCTGCTGGCTGGTGCCACGGCTGACCCGGCTCAAGCTGGCCGAACCGGAGATCGAGGTGCAGCTCGTGTCGCGCTATCGTAATACGCCTTTGCAGATCGGCGGCGGCGACATCGTCGTCTACTTCAGGGACGAACAGCAGACCTACCCGGGGCAGCGGCAGGTCTTCGGCGAAGAGCTGGTGGCGATCGCGTCACCCCGCTATCTGGAGCAAGCCGAGCCGGCGGTGACCTCCTCGACCCTGCTCCAGCATCCGCTTCTGGTCCTGGACGAACCGCATCACCGCGACGATTGGAGGGGCGTGCTCGCGCCGCTGTCGCTCCCAGCGCCGGCCTACCAGCCGGGCCTCGCCTTCGGGAACTTCGTCGTCTACCTGCACGCGGTCATGAACGGTCGCGGCATCGGTTTGGCGTGGAAGCAGTTGGTATCGCTCTATCTGGCGAGCGGCGCCCTGGTCGAGGTTCCTGGCATCGCAAGCTGTTCCGATCGCGGCTACTTCGCTTTCCCGACGGAGGGCGCGGAGACCAATCCACAGGTTCGGCGGGTAATGGACTGGCTGATTGCCGAAGGCAGCGGCCGACAGCCCATGGATTGAGGGTTCCCGTTACCGACTGTGCTGTTAACCTGCCGTCCGATCGTCGGCGTCGGTCACTGCGCCAGCCCGTCGGGCGCCAGACCGGCACGCGAATAGTGAATCGGCAAGGCGCGTCCGTAGGACTTGATCATGCGTTCCACCACGCCAACCTGTCCCGGCTTCGACGACCATGAGGGCAAGGCCACGATGCGCGCTCTTGCCCCCGTCACCTTCGTGACCCGATGCAAGGTGTAGCGACCGCGGAAAAGCTGCATGTCGCCGGGCTGCAAGGTCAGCCGCTGCACGCCATCGCGGCCTCCGTCCAAGACCCGCCGCACCGCGCCGTAGTTCTCCTCGCCCGGGGTCCGGAGGTCGGGGACGTACTCGAAGGTGCCGCCGGCCTCGGGTGCCTGGACCATGATCGAAACGGTGAGTTCGTTGGTATCGAAATGCCAGGGAAAGGCGTCGCCTTCGGTCATCACGTTCGTGGCCAAACTGGCCAGCGGGTCGGCGTAGCGATGGAGCGGCTCGGTCTCGAACGCGGCCATCATGAAGCGGGTCGTCGCCGGCCAGTCGAAGAAGGACCAGAGACCGCTGTGCTGGTCCAAGCGGTCCGCGCAGATGAAGCCGCCGCCACGGATGAAGCGCCGCCGCCGCGGATGATCGGCGGGTAGCGATGGATCGTCTTCTCCGCCATAGGGGCTGACAGGCTCTCGCGGGCGGTGGACTTCCGGCAGCAGCCTGAGGAGCATCTCGGCGAAGGACGCGATGGCATCGGGTCGGATGAAGTCCTGAACGGAGCAGCAGCCGTCTCGGCGCAGTCCCGCGCGGCAATGGGCCAGCAGTTCCCCGTGTTTCGGGCTTTCCGGATCGTGGATGGGGTAGCGGTCCAGATCGATGATCTCTGCCGGAGACGGCGGATTGCTGCGCATCGTTTCCCTCGACGCTTGAGAACCCGGCGGTCGGAGCGACCGTCCCGTCCAGGCTAGGACCGCAAGCGGGGCGGACGAACGCGGATAATCGGAATGAGCGGCATTCGGAGCGGGAATGGGAGAGGAAGGCCTGTGGCTGCTTTCGGGGCCGAAGACCGCGTGTTCGGCAAAGCAAGCCCTGGCGCTAGGAGGAGTGATCCCAAAAGCAGAACAAAAAAGGAACATTCCTTGACCCTCGACGGCCAAGCCCCTAATCTCGAAGGTCCTCTCTGGCAGGAAGCGGCCGATGACCGAACTGACGCCCATATCCCAGCGCATCTGGGAGAGCAAGTACCGCCTGACCGCGCCCGACGGCGCGCCGCGCGACGGGCGCATCGAGGAGACCTGGCAGCGGGTCGCCACGGCGCTGGCGGCGGTCGAAAGCGATCCTGCGCTCTGGTCCAAGCGCTTCTACGGCGCGCTCGAGGACTTCGCCTTCCTGCCGGCGGGCCGCATCCTGGCGGGCGCCGGAACCGACCGCCAGGTGACGCTCTTCAACTGCTTCGTCATGGGCAGCGTGCCCGACGACATGAGCGGCATCTTCGCCCACCTGCGCGAGGCGGCGCTGACCATGCAGCAGGGCGGCGGCATCGGCTACGACTTCTCGACGCTCAGGCCCAAGGGGGCCCTGGTGCGCGGTGTCGGCGCCGACGCCTCCGGACCGGTCAGCTTCATGGAGGTCTGGGACGCCATGTGCCGGACCATCATGTCGGCCGGCTCGCGCCGCGGCGCCATGATGGGCACCTTGCGCTGCGACCATCCCGACGTGGAGGCCTTCATCGCCGCCAAGCGCGCGGCCGGCAAGCTCACCAATTTCAACCTCTCGGTCCTCGTCACTGACGCCTTCATGGAGGCGGTGGCCGAGGATCGTCCCTGGCCGCTGATCTTCGACGGCAAGACCTACAAGGAACTGCCGGCGCGGGCGCTCTGGGATCAGATCATGACGGCGACCTACGAGGCCTCGGAGCCGGGCGTGATCTTCATCGACCGCATCAACCAGACCAACAACCTGGCTTACTGCGAGACCATCGCCGCCACCAATCCCTGCGGCGAGCAGCCCCTGCCGCCCTATGGCGCCTGCCTCCTCGGCTCGATCAACCTGGAGCGGCTGGTGCTGGATCCCTTCACCAAGCGCGCGCGCCTGGACGAGGCCCGCTTGGAGCGCCTGGTGCACCTGGCCGTGCGCATGCTGGACAATGCCATCTCGGTGTCGCGCTTTCCCCTGGAGGAACAGCGCCGCGAGGCCGAGGCCAAGCGCCGCGTCGGGCTCGGCATTACCGGCCTCGGGGACGCGCTGATCTACTGCGGCCTGCGCTACGGCGCGCCCGATGCCGTCGAGCGCGCCGGTGCCTGGATGCGCAAGATCCGCGACAGCGCCTACGCCGCTTCCATCGCGCTCGCGGAGGAGAAGGGGGCCTTCCCGCTCTTCGACCGCGAAGCCTTCCTTGCCGCGCCCGGCATCGCCGCCTTGCCGGAGAAGCTGCGCCGCGGCATCGCCTCGGTCGGCATCCGCAATGGCCTGCTGACCTCCATCGCGCCGACCGGGACGATCTCCCTCCTGGCGGACAACGTCTCCTCCGGCCTGGAGCCGGTCTTCGCCTTCGCCTACCGGCGCAACATCCTGCGCGCCGACGGCAGCCGCGACAGCGAGGAGGTGAGCGATGCCGCCTGGCGCCGCTACCGCGCGATGAAGGGCGCGGACGCGGCGCTGACGTCGGCCTTCGTCACCGCCGCCGACCTGACGCCGGCGGAGCATCTGGCGATGCAGGCGGCCATGCAGCGCTACGTCGACGCCTCGGTCTCCAAGACGGTGAACCTGCCGCAGGAGATCGCCTTCGAGGACTTCAAGGAGCTCTACCGCGAGGCCTGGACGATCGGCTGTAAGGGCTGCACCACCTATCGGCCGAGCGCCATCCGCGGCGCGGTCCTGGAAGCCAAGCCCGCCATCGTGGCGGAGCCGCCGCGCGAGCCGGGCGCCGTGGTCTACATGAGCCAGCCCTTGGATCGGCCGGAGTCCCTGCGCGGGCACACCTACAAGCTGCGCTGGCCCGACAGCGACCACGCCATGTACATCACCTTGAACGACATCGAACAACCGGGCCCCGACGGCCAGGCGCGCCGCCGCCCCTTCGAGATCTTCATCAACTCCAAGAACATGGAGCACTACGCCTGGACCGTGGCCTTGACGCGGATGATCTCCGCGGTCTTCCGGCGCGGCGGCGACGTCTCCTTCGTGGTCGAGGAACTGAAAGCGGTCTTTGACCCGCGCGGCGGCGCCTGGATGGAGGGGCGCTACGTGCCCTCTCTCCTGGCCGCCATCGGCGGCGTCATAGAGCGCCACCTGCAGGACATCGGCTTCCTGGCGGCACCGGCGGGACTGCAGCAGCAGGCCCTGGCGCGCGAGGGCAGCGGCGGCGGCACGGGCGCGGCGGAGGAAGCCGGCCGGCCGGCACAGTGCCCGCGCTGCGGCAACGCCAGCCTGCTGCGCCAGGAAGGCTGCCTGCTGTGCACCAACTGCGGCTACTCCAACTGCGGCTAGGACCGCATTGGCTTGCGCGCCTCAGCCTCTTGTGTTTCCGAATTGCCGCAGGATGGACGACGCACCCAGCAGAGACTTGCCGCCGGCGCTCGCGGCGATCGAAAGCGACACCGCGGCGCTTGGCTTCGACATGCCGTCGGAACGCAGGACCGGTGCCCTGCTGGCCGCGCTCGCCGCCGGCTACCCGGGCGGGCGCCTGCTGGAAGTCGGCACCGGAACCGGCCTGGCGACGGCTTGGCTGCTGCACGGCATGGACGGCGGCGCCAGCCTCACCTCGATCGACAGGGACGCCCAGGCCAGTGCCGTCGCCGGCAAGCATCTCGGCGGGGATCCGCGCCTCCGGCTGGTGGTCGAGGATGCCATCGCTTGGCTGGCGCGGTGCGACGGGCCTTCCTTCCAGCTGATCTTCGCCGACGCCATCGCCGGCAAGTACGAGGGCTTCCAGCAGGCCTGGCGCCTCCTGGCGCCGGGCGGCAGCTACGTCATCGACGACATGCTGCCGCAAGCCAACTGGCCGGAAGGCCATGCACCGCGCGTGGCCCGCCTGCTCGCCGATTTGGAAGCGCGGCAGGACTGCCGGCTGGTGAAGCTCTCGTGGGGCAGCGGGGTGGTGCTGGCCGTCAGGCGTTAGCTGGTGGCGAGTCGTTTCGGGGTTGCGTGGCAGGCGCATGGGCTTCGGCCGTCTTGACCTTACCGACGGTGCCGCCACTCGCCTCTGTTTTCTCAGTCCCCTCTCATCGTCATCCTCCGACTTGATCGGAGGATCTCTCTCCGCTTGCTTGTTTATTAGTGTGGCAGCGCGAAACGGGTGCTGTTCATCACTGTCGACGCCTTACGGACTGCAGCCTTCAGCGAGAGAGTTCAAGATCTGCGCGAGTTCCACGAGATCCTCCGATCAAGTCGGAGGATGACGGTAGGGGGAGTGGTGGGCGTGCCGTGCTCAGCTGCGGCGACTGGCGCCACGGGGTCGGCCAGGAACTCTCCGGCAAGCCGGCCCCTAGCGCGCGGGTACCGGGCCGGCCCGTAGCACCACGGTACCGGGCTGACCCTTAGTGCGACGGCACCAATCCGCGCCTTAGCGCGTCGGGACCGGCGTGTCGCCCGTGTAGTCGTAGAAGCCGCGGCCGGACTTGCGGCCGACCCAGCCGGCCTCGACGTACTTCACCAGCAAGGGGCAGGGGCGGTACTTGGAATCGGCCAGGCCCTCGTAAAGCACCTGCATGATGGCCAGGCAGGTGTCGAGGCCGATGAAGTCGGCCAGCTCCAGCGGACCCATGGGGTGATTGGCGCCGAGCTTCATCGCGGTGTCGATGGCGTCGACCGAGCCCACGCCCTCGTAGAGGGTGTAGACCGCCTCGTTGATCATCGGCAGCAGCACGCGGTTGACGATGAAGGCCGGGAAGTCCTCGGCCGAGACCGGCGTCTTGCCCAGCTGGACGGCCAGCGCGCGCAGGGTCTTGACGGTCTCCTCGTCGGTGGCGATGCCGCGGATCAGCTCCACCAGGTTCATCACCGGAACGGGATTCATGAAGTGCATGCCCATGAAGCGTTCCGGCCGGTCGGTGGTCGAGGCCAAGCGGGTGATGGAGATCGAGGAGGTGTTGCTGGCGATGAAGGCATCCTCGCGCAGCAAGGGGCACAGCGCCTTGAAGATCTCGCGCTTGACCTGCTCGTTCTCCGAGGCCGCCTCGATCACCAGATCGCAGTCGCCCATCTGCTCCAGGCCCAGGCCGGTGGAGATGCGCTTCAAGGCGGCGGCCTTGTCGACCTCGGTGATCCGCTCGCGATGGATCTGCCGGTCGAGGTTGTGCTCGATCGTCTCCATGCCGCCCGAGAGCGCCTCGTCGGTGATGTCGCTCATGCGGACATCGATTCCGGCCAACGCGCAGACGTGCGCGATGCCGCTGCCCATTTGACCGGCGCCGATGATCCCCACGGATTGAATACTACCCATCAAGTCTTTCCTTGAGCCAGGGGGCTGGCGGAGCCGCTGGCCGGCAGCTCCGCCGACAGCCTTAGCCCAGCTCCTTTTCCAGCTCCGGCACGGCGTTGAAGAGGTCGGCCACCAGGCCGTAGTCGGCGACCTGGAAGATCGGTGCCTCCTCGTCTTTGTTGATGGCGACGATGACCTTGGAATCCTTCATGCCCGCCAGATGCTGGATGGCACCGGAGATGCCGACCGCGATGTAGAGATCGGGGGCCACCACCTTGCCGGTCTGGCCGACCTGATAGTCGTTCGGCGCGTAGCCGGAATCGACGGCCGCGCGGCTGGCGCCCACGGCGGCACCCAGCTTGTCGGCGACTTTCTCCAGCATGGCGAAGTTCTCCGACGACTGCATGCCGCGGCCGCCGGAGATGACGACGCGCGCGGTGGTGAGTTCCGGGCGCTCGCTCTTGGTCAGCTCCTGGCCGACGAAGCTCGACAGGCCGCTGTCGCCGGTGGCCTCGACGGCCTCCACGGCGGCGCTGCCGCCGCTCTCGGCGACCGGGTCGAAGGCGGTGGTGCGCACCGTCAAGACCTTGATCGCGTCGCCCGACTTGACCGTGGCCAGCGCGTTGCCGGCGTAGATCGGACGCACGAAGGTGTCGGGCGCCTCGATGGCGGAGATGTCGGAGATCTGCTGCACGTCCAGCAAGGCCGCCGCGCGCGGCATCACGTTCTTGCCGAAGGTGCTGGCGGCCGCCACCAGATGGCCGTAGTCGCCGGCCAGCTTGACGATCAGCGGCGCCAGGTTCTCGGCCAGCTGATGCTCGTACTCGGCGCTGTCGGCCTTCAGGACCTTGGCCACGCCCGGCAGGGCGGCGGCCGCGTCGGCGGCACCGCCGCAATCCTTGCCGGCGACCAGGACGACGATTTCGCCGCCCAGCGCGCCGGCGGCGGCGACCGCGTTGAGGGTGCCCGACTTCAGGCTTGCGTTGTCGTGCTCGGCGACGACCAGGACGCTCATGACAGCACCTTTGCTTCGTTACGCAGCTTTTCCAGCAGCTCGCTTACGTTCGCGACCTTGATGCCGGCCTTGCGGCCCGGCGGCTCGGTCACCTGTAGAGTGGTCAGCCTGGGCGTGACATCGACGCCCAGATCCTCCGGGGTCATCTGCTCCAAGGGCTTCTTCTTGGCCTTCATGATGTTCGGCAGGCTGGCGTAGCGCGGCGTGTTGAGACGCAGGTCCACGGTGAGGATGGCCGGCATCTTCAAGGCTACGGTCTCCAGGCCGCCGTCCACCTCGCGGGTCGCCTTCAGGCCGTCGCCTTCCGGCACGATCTTGGAGACGAAGGTGCCCTGCGGCCAGCCCATCAGACCGGCCAGCATCTGGCCCGTCTGGTTGTTGTCGTTGTCGACCGCCTGCTTGCCCATGATGATGAGGCCGGGCTCTTCCTTCTCGACCACGGCCTTTAAGAGCTTGGCGATGCCGAGCGGCTCTAGCGGCAGGTCGCTGACGATCAGGATGGCGCGGTCGGCGCCCATGGCGAGCGCCGTGCGCAGGGTTTCCTGCGACTGCTGCACGCCGGCGGCGACGGCCACCACCTCGCTCGCGGTTCCGGCTTCCTTCAGGCGCACCGCCTCTTCGATGGCGATTTCGCAGAAGGGGTTCATGGCCATTTTGACGTTGGCCGTTTCGACGCCGCTCTTGTCCGCCTTCACACGGACCTTAACGTTGGCATCGATCACACGTTTGATCGGTACGAGAACTTTCATGCTCTTGCCCCAGGCGATCCTTTACGAGACGTCCGTGATAGCTTGTTCTTCTTGAAAGAGCGTGCGCAGGCCTTCCATGGAATGCCGGCCTGGCGGTCAGACCTCACTCATTTCGCGGCGCACAATAAGAGTGCGGCAGAAAGCCTGTCAATCGCGGCTTGCCGTCCCAGTGGCGCTCATCCTAGCGATTGGCGCCCGGAATCCACAAGACATCGCCCCGTCCCTTGTCATTTGCATGGCGGGCCATCACGAAAAGCAGATCTGACAGCCGATTGATGTACCTGATGGCGTCCGGGTTGACCGCTTCCTCCGCGTTCAGCGCCGATATGTCACGCTCCGCCCGGCGCGCCACGGTGCGTGCCATGTGCAGGTGCGCGGCACCCCGATTGCCGCCAGAGAGCACGAAGGACTCCAAGGGCTGGAGTTCGGCGTTCAAGCGGTCGATCTCCTGCTCCAGACGCTGCACCTGCGCGTGGGTGACGCGCAGCGGCGGGTACTTGGGATCGGGACGTTCGGGCGTGGCCAGGTCGGCGCCGAGGTCGAAGAGGTCGTTCTGGATCAGCGACAGCAGCGGGTCGTAGTCCTCGCCGGCCTCCAACCGCGCCAGTCCGATCGCCGCGCCGGTCTCGTCGACCGTGCCGTAGGCGGCGACCCGCAGGTCGTGCTTGTCGACGCGCGCGCCGTCGGCCAGCGAGGTCTGCCCCTTGTCGCCGCCGCGCGTGTAGATCTTCGTCAACTTGACCAAGAGGACCTCCTTAGCTCTGGCCCGAGCCCTTCAGCAGCATCGCCACCAGAAAGAGGACGATCGCCGCGCCTTGCGCGATCACCCGATAGCGCATCAGCTTGTTGCCGTACTTCTGGTTAAAGGCGCCGCCGCGGGCAAAGGAGATCAGGCCCGTGAAGAGAACGACCAGGGTCACCACCATGGCGATGACCATCAGGATGATGGCGAAAGTTTCCATAGAGGCTGGAAGATAGGCGCTGCTAGAGCAGATCGCAATCGGGTGGAATCACCTGATTGCGTGAATCTGCTCTATCTTTCAATGAAGTAGAGCGGGATTCAGACGGCAAATCGTTTCGATTTGACGTCATCCCGCTCTAGGAGCCGCGACCAGTGGCAATGCGGGCGGGCGGGGGGAGAGCCGGCATCACCGTCACGCCGCCGCTTCGCCGCGCGCGATGGCCTCGCTGATCATCGCGAGAGCCTCGTCGATGCCGCCCCAGCGCACGATCTTCACCCACTTGTCGGGCTCCAGGTCCTTGTAGTGCTCGAAGAAGTGCTCGATCTGCTGGACGGTGATGCGCGGCAGGTCTTCGATCGACTCCACCTTGATGTAGCGCTTGGTCAGCTTGTCGTGCGGCACGGCGATGATCTTCTCGTCGCCGCCGCCCTCGTCCTCCATGTAGAGGACGCCGATCGGCCGGCAGCGCATGATCGCGCCGGGCACGATGGGGCGCTGGTTCGGGATCAGCACGTCGATCGGATCGCCGTCGGCCGAAAGGGTGTGCGGGACGAAGCCGTAGTTCCCCGGGTAGCGCATGGGCGTATAGAGGAAGCGGTCGACGTACATGGCGCCCGCGGCCTTGTCCATCTCGTACTTGATGGGCTCGCCGCCGACCGGCACCTCGATGATGACGTTGATGTCGCCTGGCGGGTTCTCGCCGATCGGCACTGCGTCGATGCGCATGGCCTTCTCCCTTCGTTGGGCTAGTTGCGCCCGGCGGAGAGCAGGCCGCGGGCGATGACCTGGGCCTGGATCTCGGCCGCGCCTTCGAAGATGTTGAGGATACGCGCGTCGCAGAGCACCCGGCTGATGCGGTACTCCTCGGCATAGCCGTTGCCGCCGTGCACCTGCAGCGCGTTGTCGGCGTTGGCCCAGGCGACGCGGGCGGCCAGCAGCTTGGCCATGCCGGCCTCGATGTCGCAGCGCCGGTCGCTGTCCTTCTGGCGGGCGGCGAAGTAGCTCAGCTGGCGGGCCACCATGGTCTCCACCGCCATCCAGGCGAGCTTGCCGGCAACGCGCGGGAAGTGGACCAAGGTCTTGCCGAACTGCACCCGCTCCTTGGCGTAGGCCAGACCCAGCTCCAGCGCGTTCTGGGCGACGCCGACGGCGCGGGCCGCGGTCTGGATGCGGGCCGATTCGAAAGTTGCCATCAGCTGCTTGAAGCCCTGGCCCTCCTCGCCGCCCAGGAGGTTCTCGGCCGGCACCTCGAAACCGTCGAAGGCCAGCTCGTACTCCTTCATGCCGCGGTAGCCCAGCACCTTGATCTCGCCGCCGGTCATGCCGTCCGCCGGGAAGGGATTGCCCTCCGTGCCGCGCGGTTTCTCGGCCAGGAACATGGAGAGGCCGCGCCAGTTCTTGCTCTCGGGATCGCTGCGCACCAAGAGGGTCATGAGGTCCGAGCGGCTGGCGTGCGTGATCCAGGTCTTGTTGCCGCGAATGCTGTAGTGGCCGTTCTCGCGCACCGCGCGGGTGCGCAGCGAGCCGAGGTCGGAGCCGGTGTTGGGCTCGGTGAAGACCGCCGTCGGCAGGATCTCGCCCGAGGCGATCTTGGGCAGGAAGTGCTCCTTCTGCGCCTCGGTGCCGCCCAGGCGGATCAGCTCGGCGGCGATCTCCGAGCGCGTGCCGAGCGAGCCCAGACCGATGTAGCCGCGCGAGAGCTCCTCGGTCACCACGCACATGGCGAGCTTACCGAGGCCGGCGCCGCCGTAATCCTCCGGCACGGTGAGGCCGAAGACGCCCAGGTCGGCCAGTTCCTGCACCACCGCGTCGGGAATCAGGTCGTCGCGGCGATGCCATTCGTGCGCCGCCTCGGCATGGCGGTCGGCGATCTTGGCGAACTGCTCGCGGACCATCTCCAAGGTTTCGTCGTCCAGGCCGTCGCGGCCGAAATCGCCCTCGGCGATCAGGGCCGCGAGGCGCTGGCGCACGGCCGAGGTGTTGCCGCCGGCAACCAGGCGCTTGATCGCCGGGTTCCAGAGCGCGTGGATCTCCTCGTCGCTCATGCCCATCTCGGCCGGACGCAGGATCTCGCCCTGGCTCATCGGCAGGCCGCCCCAGAGCTGCTGGATGTACTCGCCGTAGGCCGCCTGCAGGATCAGCTGCTCGCTCTCGCCGAGACGGCCCGTCTCCTTCAGCCTTTCGGCCCAGTGCAGCATCTCGCGCAGGGCGGCGATGTAGGTGAGCGTCCAGGCCAGACCGTGGGCCGCGTGCTGCTCGCGCTCCAGCAGGGCCGGGTCGACCTTGCCGCCGGGCGCGACCAGGCCGGCGACGGCGCGCCTGGCGGCATCGCCGAAGCGCTCGGCGGCGCTCAAGGCCTCGGCGCAGTCGCTCAGCAGGCGCTCGAGGAGCAGGTCTTGCGGGGGCAGGGTCTGGAGGGCTTCGGACATGACTATGGGTCTCTTCGGTTAATGTCGTGTTGATCTGGTGTGCGAATCAGCGGCGACCAGGGCCAGCAAGGCCTGGGTCAGCAGGGCGCGGTGGTCGTGCGACAGGCCCAGGGCGCCGCCGGAGACCAGCGCGGTGTGGTCCGTGCCCTCCAGGACGACATAGTCGCTGTAGGGCAGGACGGCGGAGCCGGTCGGCACCAGGCCGTCGTTGCGGATCCCCTCGGCCCGCATCCAGAGCAGCCAGGGCAGGGTGACCACCATGTGGTCGGAGAGGTCGTCGGCCGAATCGACGGCGCCGGCGACCGAGAGAATCGTGATGTCCCGGCCGAGGCGCCGGACGGCCCTCAGGCGCTCTCCCACGAGGCAGTCGGAGAGGCTGGTCATGTCGGCCAGGGCCTCGGCCTCGCCGCCGACGAGATCGAGGCCGCTTTCGGAGAGCACGCGCGGCAGCCACCAGGAGGCGGCGACGTCGGCCAGGGGAGAGCCGGCAAAGGGCGCTTGGAAGGAAATCCAGCAGGCCACCCGGTCGCGCAGGGCGGGATCGCCCTCTAAAAGAAAGTCCAGGACGTCGACACCGCCCTTGGAATGGCTGATGAAGCAGACCGGCGCCCTGGCGGTGGCGACGGCCTGTGCGATCAAGGCGGCGTTGGTCTCGGCGCTGGCCTCGCTGTTGAGGTCGACGCGGCGCACCCGCTTGACCAAGGGTGCCGCGCCCAACTGCTGCGCCTCCAGGTAGTCGGAGAGGCCCCATTCGCGCGGCAGGTCCAGATAGTCGGTGAGGAAGCCCGGCACCACCAGCACCTCCAAGCCTTCCAGCGCGTCGGCGTGGGGGGCAAGGGCGGCTTCGATGCGCCCGGCGTCGGGGGAGCCGTCGGCCTCCAGGAGGGCGTCCAACTCCGCCGTGCGGTCGCGCGCGCTCTCCGGCACCGGAAAGCCGCTCTCCCAAAGCAGGTCGCTCTCGGCGGTGCAGGCGGCGCCGGCCTCGAGCGAGATGCCCAGGATAAACCCCGATAGCAGGAGAGGGGCGAGGCGGCTGGCGCCCCCTCGCCCTGGATCGCCGTGCGGCAAGCGATTAGCCCTCTGCCGCTTCCTCGATGGTCCGCATGCCCGGGCGCTTGGCCTGCACCAGCACCGCCATGTTGCCGGGCTTGTGCTGGTTGTTCATCATCTTGGTGTGGGCGCGCGGGATGTCGTGCCAGGAGAAGACCTCGCTCATGCAGGGGTCGATGCGGCGCTCGACCATCAGGTTGTTGGCCTGGCTTGCCTGCAGGAGGTTGGCGAAGTGGCTGCCCTGGATACGCTTCTGCCGCATCCAGACGAAGCGCGCGTCGAAGGTGATGTTGTAGCCCGTCGTGCCGGCGCAGAAGACCACCATGCCGCCGCGCTTCACCACGAAGCAGGAGACCGGGAAGGTCGCCTCGCCCGGGTGCTCGAAGACGAAGTCGACGTCGTTGCCCTTGCCGGTGATCTCCCAGATCGCCTTGCCGAACTTGCGACACTCCTTCATGTAGTCGCCGAAGCCCTCGCCGTTGACCGGCGGCAGCTGGCCCCAGCAGTTGAAGTCCTTGCGGTTGAGCACGCCCTTGGCGCCTAGCGAGAGCACGAAGTCGCGCTTGGACTCGTCCGAGATGATGCCGATGGCGTTGGCGCCGGCGGTCGAGATCAGCTGGATCGCCATGGAGCCCAGACCGCCCGACGCGCCCCAGACCAGCACGTTGTGGCCCGGCCGCAGGATATGCGGGCGGTGGCCGAACAGCATGCGGTAGGCGGTCGCCAGGGTCAGCGTGTAGCAGCCGCTCTCTTCCCAGGTCAGATGCTTCGGGCGGGCCATCAACTGGCGGTCCTGCACCCGGCAGAACTGGGCGAAGGAGCCGTCCGGCGTCTCGTAGCCCCAGATCCGCTGCGAGGTGGAGAACATGGGGTCGCCGCCGTTGCACTCCTCGTCGTCGCCGTCGTCCTGATTGCAGTGGACCACGACCTCGTCGCCGACCTTCCAGCGCTTCACCTTGGAGCCCACGGCCCAGACGATGCCCGAGGCATCGGAGCCGGCGATGTGATACTCCGCCTTGTGCACGTCGAAGGGCGAGAGCGGGACGCCCAGTCCGGCCCAGACGCCGTTGTAGTTGACGCCGGCGGCCATCACCATGACCAGGACGTCGTGACTGTCGAGCTGCGGCGTCTCCACCACCTCGACCTGCATGGCCGTTTCCGGCTCACCGTGGCGTTCGCGGCGGATCAGCCAGGCATACATGCGGGCCGGGACATGGCCCAGTGGCGGGATTTCGCCGACCTCGTAGAGATCTTTCTCCGGCTGGCTCGTACGCAACGGTACCACCTTCGCTGCATCGGTCATCTTCGCTTGCTCCTCTCTCCTCCAATGCCGTCGCCCAATGCCGTCGCCTTGGCGGATCCGCGGTTTCCTTCACATTGCTTCGTGACTTTCCTGCGGCACCGCGATCTACCGCAGTGCAGCATCATGAGTCATAGCGCGAGCGGGGCCGCCTTTGCAATGCGCAATTTCACTCTGAATTGCACAAAAAATGTGCAATTTTCTTGCGCGTAACCCTTTTCACCCACGAATATGGGCATCAAGTGACTGTTGCCCATCTGCTGCAATGCAATACAATCCGCCGAGACCGCCACCGATCCACGGTGGCGAAAAGCCGAGAAAGCCGGCTTTCCTTGTTGCAACGCAGCAGAAAGCTTCGTACATTCTAGGCTGGATATGAGACATTATGTTGCGCATTGCAAGGCCGCGCGTCGGCAGTCGGGTCAGGAGGGCGTAGGGACATGAGCCAGGGTCAAAAGAGCGAGAAGACGTCGGGGCGCGACCGCCCCTGGTTGATGCGGACCTATGCCGGCCACTCCACGGCGGCGGCGTCGAACGCGCTCTACCGCAAGAACCTGGAGAAGGGGCAGACCGGGCTCTCCATCGCCTTCGACCTGCCGACCCAGACCGGCTACGACAGCGACCACCTGCTGGCCCGCGGCGAGGTCGGCAAGGTCGGCGTGCCGGTTAGCCACATCGGCGACATGGAGACCTTGCTGGAGGGCATCCCCCTCGACCGCATGAACACCTCCATGACCATCAACGCCACCGCGCCCTGGCTGTTGGCGCTCTATATCGCGGCGGCCGAGAGGCAGGGCGTCGACCGCAAGGCGCTCTCCGGCACCACGCAGAACGACGTCATCAAGGAGTATCTCTCGCGCGGCACCTACATCTTCCCGCCGGAGGCCTCGCTGAAGCTCACCGCCGACGTCATCGCCTTCACCGTGGCGGAGGTGCCGCGCTGGAACCCGACCAACGTCTGCAGCTATCACCTGCAGGAGGCCGGGGCCACGCCGGTGCAGGAACTGGCCTATGCCCTTTCCACCGCGATCGCCGTCTTGGATACCGTGAAGGCCGCCGGCCAGGTCGACCCGGCGATCTTCCCCAAGGTGGTCGGGCGCATCTCCTTCTTCGTCAACGCCGGCGTGCGCTTCGTCACCGAACTCTGCAAGATGCGCGCCTTCACTCAGCTCTGGGACGAGATCTGCCGGGAGCGCTACGGCGTCGAGGACCCGGCGCTGCGCCGCTTCCGCTACGGCGTGCAGGTGAACTCCCTGGGCCTCACCGAGCAGCAGCCGGAGAACAACGTCTACCGCATCCTCCTGGAGATGCTGGCCGTGGTGCTCTCCAAGGACGCCCGCGCGCGCGCCGTGCAGCTGCCGGCCTGGAACGAGGCCCTGGGCCTGCCGCGGCCCTGGGACCAGCAGTGGTCCTTGCGCCTGCAGCAGATCGTGGCCTTCGAGACCGACCTCTTGGAGTACGGCGACATCTTCACCGGCTCCCCCGTCATCGAGGAGAAGGTGGCGGCGCTCTGCGAGGAGGCCCGCGCGGAGATGGCTCGGATCGAGGCCATGGGCGGCGCCATCGCGGCGGTCGAGAATGCCGCCATGAAGCGGGCCCTGGTCGAGAGCGCGACCAAGCGCATGCAGGCGATCGAGACGGGCGAGCTCACCGTCATCGGCGTCAACGCCTACACCCAGACCGAGGACTCGCCGCTCACCACCGGCGCCGAGGACGGCGGCGCCATGACCGTCGACCCCGAGGCCGAGGCCGAGCAGGTGGCCAAGATCAAGGCCTGGCGCGCCCAGCGCGACAGCGCCGAGGCCGAGGCGGCCCTGAAGGACCTGGAGGCCGCTGCCGCCGAGGGCCGCAACGTCATGGAGGCCTCCATCGCCTGCGCGCACGCCGGCGTCACCACCGGCGAGTGGGGGGCCGCCCTGCGCAAGGTCCTGGGCGAGTACCGCGCCCCCACCGGCGTCGGCGCCGGCCTGCCGAGCGCCGATGAGGAGCGCGTCGGCGAGGTGCGCGCGCGCGTCGAGGCGCTCTCGGCGCAACTTGGCCGCCGGCCGAAGATGCTGGTCGGCAAGCCCGGCCTGGACGGCCACTCCAACGGCGCCGAGCAGGTGGCCGTGCGCGCCCGCGACTGCGGCTTCGAGGTGGTCTACGAGGGCATCCGCCTGACGCCGGCCGAGATCGTGAACGCCGCCTTGGAGGAGAGCGTCCACGTCGTCGGCCTCTCCATCCTCTCCGGCTCCCACCTGGTGCTGGTGGAGGAGATCCTGCGCCTCATGCGTGCAGAGGGCCTGGGCGACATCCCCGTCGTCGTCGGCGGCATCATCCCGCCGGAAGACGAACGCCAGCTGCGCGCGGCCGGGATCGCGGCGGTCTACACGCCGAAGGACTTCGACCTGACGGCCATCATGGCGGACATCGCCGGGCTACTGGAGGGGAAGCGGGAGGCGGCTTAAGGCACTTTACGTCGCCGTCTACGGGATGCCATCGCCGTCGCTCCGGCCGGATAGTCGCAAATGTCGTGAGAGACGTTGGTGGCCTCTCGCTGGAAGACCGCGCGGTCCTGGCGATTGCGACCTCCGGCCAAACGGCCAGTGGCTTGGGTACCTGAATCCTCGTCTCCAACCTCGCCGCGATCTATCCCGATGCCGCCGTCCCGTGCTACGCTGAACGCACGAGGAAGAGCGCGCCCGCGTCGGGTGTAGCGTGATTGGATCGTAAGGATGACCGCCCGCGACGGGGAGCCGATGGGGATGGGGGAGCGCGTCGAGCCGACAGCGTGGCTTCCCGACACTCCATTCTTGGCGAACTTCCTGGCCGAGACGAGCGAGGGAATCCTGCTGTCGACGCATCGACCGCCGGGCGAGAAGCAGGCGATTCTCTACGCTAACAACGCCTTTCTGAAGATGAGCGGCTACAGCCTGCCGGAGGTCCTCGGACGCTCACCCTCGATCTTTCACGGGCCGCAAACGGACGCTCGAAGTCTCGAAGCCGTCTATCGGGCCATCGCCGCGGGCGGCACCTACCAGGGCCCGCTCACCAAGTATCGCAAGGACGGAACGTCCTATCGGGTCGACTGCAGCCTCTCGCCGCTGCGCAACGCCGACGGCGATGTCACCCATTGGGTCACCTTGCAGCGCGACGTCACGGAACGCGACGCGCAGCGCGAGAAGCTGCGCGCCTCGGAAGAACGGCTTTCCTTGACCATCGATGCCTCGGGCGACGGCATCTTCGACTGGAACGTGGCGACCGGAGAGCTTTTTTGGTCCCCGCGCTGCATGGAGATCGTGGGCCTCTCGTCGGAGCGTTTCGTGCCAAGGGCCTCGACCTTCTTCGACCGCCTCGTGCCGGAAGACCGGGAGCGGGTCGAGGCGGCCGTGCAAGCGCACTTCGAACGGCATATCCCCTTCGTCATCGAGTACGAACTCTTTCACGAAGACGGCAGCCGCTTACCCATTGCCGCGCGAGGCCAGGCCGCCTGGGACGAGGCCGGCCAACCCATTCGAATGGTGGGGACCATGCGCGACATCTCGCATGCCCGCTCCTTGGAATCGCGCCTCCTCGAAGCCGAGGAGATGGCGCAGATGGGCCATTGGGTCCTCGACCTCAGGCAGGGCGGGACCAGTTGGTCGCCGGGTACCTACCGAATACACGGCCTCGAGCAGGAGGCCATGGGGACCGCCATACCGCAGGCGATCGACTGCTATCATCCCGACGATCGCGACGCCATACGCAATGCCCTGAAGCGTGCAGCCGATAGCGGCCAGGGCTTCACCCTGGATGCCAGGCTCGTCCGCGAGGACGGGGCGCTTCGCTTCGTTCGCGTGAATGGCAATGTCGCGCGCGACGCCCGCGGCAAGCCGATCCGCCTCTTCGGCATCATCCAGGACCGCACCACGACCGTCATGCAGGAGCGCCAGCTCGAACAGGCGCAGCGCCTGCAGGCCTTCGGGCAGCTCGCCGGCGGCGTCGCGCACGACTTCAACAATCTGCTGGCCGTGATCATGGGCAACCTCGAGCTCTTGCAGGACCTGGTCGGCTCGCGCGTGGACGAAGACGACAAGCAGTTGATCCAAGAGGCCATGCGGGCCGCCACCCGCGGCCGCGAGCTGACGCAAAGTCTGCTGAGCTTCGCCCGCGCCGCGCCGCTGCGCCCGGAAGTGATCGCCCCCGACCGCCTGCGGAAAGACCTCAGCGAAATCCTGCGGAGGACACTACCGGCCACGATCTCCGTCCAGTTCACGATCGAGCCCGGGACATGGCCCGTGCAGGCGGATGCCGGCAATCTGGAGGGCGTTCTGCTGAACCTGGCATTGAATGCCCGCGACGCCATGCCGGACGGCGGCACCTTGACGATCGAGACATGCAATCGGCGGCTCGATGAGGCCGACGTGGCACTGGACCGCTTGGCGATCCCGCCTGGACCCTACGTGAGCTTCGCCGTCGGCGATAGCGGACACGGCATCCCGGCCGAGGTGCAAGAGCGGGTCTTCGAGCCCTTCTTCACCACCAAGCCAGCCGGGCTCGGCTCCGGCCTGGGCTTGGCGCGCGTCAAGGGCTTCGCCGAGCAGAGCGGAGGGACGGTGCGGCTCTATTCGGAACCGGGTCAGGGGACCAGCGTGGTGATCTATCTTCCGGCCCACGGGTCCGGACCCATCGAGAACGACGCGGCGCCCGACAGCAGCAGGCCCTCCGCCTTTCCCAGGGCAAGGGTCCTCCTCGTCGAGGACCTTCCCGAAGTGCGCAAGGTCATGCGCCTGCGCCTGGAGCGGGAAGGCCTCTGCGTCACCGAAGCGGAGACCGGCGATCAGGCCATGGCCCTCGTCGAGGGTGGGGCCGACTTCGACATTCTGCTCACCGACATCGTGATGCCGGGCAGCCTGCAAGGCTTCGAGCTGGCCAGCGAAGTCCGCAAGAAGAGACCCGGGATCAAGGTCATCTTCATGTCGGGACACGCCCGCGACGCCCTCATGCGCCCCGGTGTCGGCGACGACGACATCAGGCTGACCAAGCCGATCTCGCGGGCGGAACTCTTCGACGCCTTGAAGAGGGTCCTGAGCCAAGCGGCCGATCCGGTTTCCTGACGTCTCTCACGTCTGGAACACTAAGCTCTTCTTCCCTCTCGGACACGAAGCGCCCCCCTTGGCGCGACACCTCGTGCCGCCGAGCGCGCTCCCACGATAAAGCCCGACCCTGAGTGGTCCGCGCCGCATAGTCTTCGGACCCGGAGTCTTCGTTCTCTTCCTACTTCGTAGGGTCGACCACCTTTCGCAGGCTTTCAGAGTGACCCCATGCCCGAGGCGTGGGGCAGGCAAATCAAGCGCGCTCGGCAGATGGCGCTGGCGAGGTGGTGGGCCAGGGGTTACTCATCTTCAGCACCAAGACTTCTTTTGAAACCGACGACCTTCGGGCGGCATAGACCATGGACCTCATCTCTTACCTCTCGAGAATCTCCTTCGGACAGGGGGCCACCAAAGCCCTGGCCGAGGAGGCCAAGGGCCTGGGCATCGAGCGGCCCTTGGTGGTGACCGACCGGGGCATCGTGGCCATCGGCCTCTTGGCGCGGGTGCTGCGCGACGGCGGACTGTCGCAAGAGACGCCGCTGTTCGACGGCACGCCGGAGAACCCGACGGAAGCGGCGGCGGGCGCCTGCCGCGCGCTCTTGCGGGAGAGAGGCTGCGACGGGATCGTGGCGATTGGCGGCGGCTCCTCCATCGACCTCGCGAAGGCCGCGGCCCTGCTGGCAAGCCATCCCGAACCGCTGGAGCACTACGCCGCCATTCTGGGCGGAGTGGCGCGGATCACCGACAGAGTTCTGCCGGTCCTCGCGGTGCCGACCACGGCCGGGACCGGCAGCGAGGTCGGGCGGGCCGCCCTCATCACCTTAAAGGACGGGCGCAAGCTGGGCTTCATCTCGCCCCATCTGATCCCCAAGGCGGTGATCTGCGATCCCCTGCTGACCCTGGGACTGCCGCCGGGGCTCACGGCGGCCACCGGCATGGACGCCATCACCCACTGCATCGAGACCTACCTCAGCCCGCGCGACAACCCACCGGCCGAGGCCATCGCGCTCGACGGCCTGGCGCGCGGCTACGCCAACCTTCGCACCGCCGTGACCGACGGCGGCAACCTTACGGCCAGACGCGAGATGATGATGGCGGCGCTGGAAGGCGGCCTCACCTTCCAGAAGGGCCTGGGCGCGGTTCACTCCATGTCGCACGCGCTGGGCGGGCTGACCGAGCCGCGCCTGCACCACGGTACCTTGAACGCCGTGCTGCTGCCGGTCCTGCTCCGCTTCAACGCTTCGCACGCCGAGGCGAAGTACGCCAGGATCGCGGCGGCGATGGGCAAGCCCGCGGACTGGGACCTGGCCGCCGAGTTCGAGGATTTGAACGCGGTCCTCGGCCTGCCTGCCAACCTGCACGATATGGGCGTTAGGGAGGAGATGGTCCCCGACCTGGTCGAGAAGTCGCTCAACGACCACAGCACGGCCACCAACGCCCGACCCTGCGACCGCGACGACTTCCGACAGCTCTTCGCCGTGGCGATGGGGTAGGGGGAACCGATCTGGTTCTCGTTCAGTAGGGGCTAGGTTCTCTTTTGGCAGCCGTTTCGCTTAAGGCGACGTCGAGTTTCAACGAGGGCTCCACGGCGGAAGCCACTATCGCGTCGATGATTGGCCCAATTGATGTGTCCTTCGGCGCACTTGAAATTCTTGTCGTCTAGAGTTACCTAATCGGTAACGAAAAAGGGTGGCATCATTGGATATTGCCTTCCGATCCAGGAAGCTTGAAAGGACATTCAATTCCGCTGCCAAGCTCCAAAAGACCTATGGTGCGAGGATGGCTCGGGTGCTCATGAATAGGCTGGCGGTGCTCAGGGCGGCAGCTAGCCTATCGTTGGTGCCGACAACACCGCCTGAGCGTAGGCACCAACTACACGCAGACCGGGATGAGCAGTTTGCGGTCGATTTGGTCCATCCTTTCAGGCTCGTGTTGGAACCGAGCACTGACCCGCCTCCCCGTAAGGCAGATGGCGGCATTGATACGGAGAAGGTGGCTGCAATCACGATCATCGATGTGATCGACTATCACTGAAACGAGGAGTAGCTCAACGTGACCGCGACCAATCAGTACAAACCGGACTATGCGGTTTCGCCTGGGTCGGTTCTTGAAGAGCGCTTGGAAGTGCAGGGGATTTCGCATGCGGAGTTTGCGCGGCGATGTGGGCGTTCTGCCAAGCTGATTAGCGAGATCATTGCTGGGAAGGCGCCCGTAGAGCCACAAACCGCACTTCAGTTCGAGAAGGTGCTGGGTGTTGATGCAAGCATCTGGCTCGGCATCGAATCCAGTTTCCAGCTCCATCGTGCCAGGGAGGAGGAATCCGCGCACGCGAAGACACTGGGGGAATGGCTAGAGCTCTTCCCGCTTCGCGAACTGGTCAAACGTGGTTATCTCCGTGACACGCGCTCGTCTGCCGAATCAGTGTCGCAACTATTGGCATTCTTCCGCGTGGCCTCAGTGGAAGCTTGGACGGCTAAGCATGACTTGGCACACGTGTCGTACCGTCATTCCCCGAGTTTCAAGAGCAATCCGGCTGCGCTTGCAACCTGGCTTCGCCTTGGCGAGCTTGAGGCGGAAAAGCAGATCTGTGCTGACTACAGTGCCAACAGTTTCAGGCATGCGATGAAGGAAGTTCGGCGCCTTACTCGTATGCCGGTATCTGACGCCTTGGATCGGGCAGAGCACCTTTGCAACGAAGCGGGTGTGGCATTGGCTCTTATCAAGCCGTTCCCCAAGACCGCGCTGAGCGGTGCTGCTTGGTGGATAACACCACGAAAAGCAATCATTGAGCTGAGCGCGCGCCACAAGTCCGACGATCATCTTTGGTTTAGCTTCTTTCATGAGGCGGCACACATTCTGTTACACAGCAAGCGGTGCGTTTTCGTCGACGGTGTGGGCGGCGATGATGCGGAGTTTGAAGCGCAAGCGGACGAATGGGCGTCAAACATGCTGATTCCGCGTCGTGATTGGCAGAGGTTCGTGGCTACATCACCTCGTCGCAAAGTTGATATCCTGGCATTCGCTAAGCGGCAGGAGATTGCTCCAGGGATCGTCGTTGGAATGCTCCAACATGCGGGATTTCTGCCATGGACACACCTCAATGGTTTGAAAGTGCGCTACAAATGGGAAGGTGCTTAGAGTAGACTGCGTTCTCAAATCCCCCCTTTCACGAAGGCCTCCCCGTAGTCCCCATGCCAGCGCGACAGCGGCGGGCGGTTCTCGACGATGTCGCCGGCGGCCCAGAGGATGCGGCGCTCGTCGAGTTCTCTGGGCACGTCGTTGTCGGGGCAGAGGATGTAGAAGTCGCCGGCCTCCAAGCGCCGCAGCATGAAGTCGGCCAGCTGATCCGGGGTCCAGGCGCCGGCGGGCTTCTCGCTGCGGCCACGGGCGTTGAGCGCGGTGAAGACGAAGCCGGGGATCAGCAGGTGGGCGGTGAGCCGGCAGCCTGCGGTGTTGCGCAGCTCGTGCTGCAGGGCTTCGGTGAAGGTCTTCACGCCGGACTTGGCGACGTTGTAGACGGGATCGCCCGGCGGCGTGGTGATGCCCTGCTTGGAGCCGGTGTTGATCACCAGGCCCGGCCGGCCCTGCGCGATCATGCCGGGGACGAAGACCTGGGTGCCGTTGATGACGCCCCAGAGGTTCACGGCAAGGACCCGCTCCCAGCTCTCGCGCGGTCCGAAGAGCTGGCTGCCGGGCTGAATGCCTGCGTTGTTCATCAAGACGTCGACAGAGCCGAAGCGGGCGCGCACGGCGGCCTCCAGCCGCAGCAGCTCCTCGCTGCGGCTGACGTCGCACTCCGCGGCCATCACGGCCTCCGCCCCGCCCTCGGCCAGGCCGGCGATCTCGTCGCTGGCCGCGGCGAGGCGCTCCCCGTCCAGATCGGCGATGCAGACCTTGAGTCCCAGAGCGGCGAAGCGCTTGGCGGCGGCGAGGCCGATACCGTTGGCGCCGCCGGTGACGACGGCGACGGATCCGGGAACGAGGGCTGGGTGAGGCATGGCGCTGCGTGTCCTGACTGGCTGGTCCGCGGCATCCGGGCAAGCACGCTCCAGGACGGAGGCGCACACCCGGTGCCGCTTCGCATGTGGCCCCGCCACCGGCGAATGTCCAATCGCGCCCGCCGGCTGCCTCGATCGAGAGGACGGCGAGGCCGGCTGTTAGAGGCGGTTGCCGCTCTGGATCTCGATGAACTCGAAAGTCATGTCGCCCTTGGCGTCGTACTTGCGAATGGCGCCGTCCTGCTTCATCAGGGTCAGGCACCGCAGGCGACCCTTGTCCTTCGGCATGGAGACACAGACCCGGTCGCCGTCGGTGATGCCGTAGTAGCCGGCCCCCGACCATTTGCCGTCGATCAGCCGGCCGGAGAGCAGGTTGTCGTCGCCATAGTGAAAGAGGAAGAGCTTGTCGCCGGCCCGGGCCTTCACCGTGTTGCCGACGATCAGCGCCTCGATCTCCTCGGACGTCATGACGACGGCGCCCTGTTGGAGCGCCTCCTGTCGATCCGATGCAGCGGCGATGGCGGTGGCGGTCAGGGCCGCGAGGCCAAGCGCCGTGACGGCGCCGATTGTCGTGGCTGCCAAAATCGTCATCTCTCTCGTTCTCCTGCTTTGTCTGTCTTGCCGAGCGGCGGCCGGTGGCGCGCCCTCCCGCGTCCCTCGGTGGGAGCGGAGCTGCAGGGTCGCCGCTCGGCAACCGCTCAGCTTGAGGAGAGCCATGAGGAAATCTGCGGGTTTCCTGAGTTCTTCTGCGTTTTCGGCCCTACGCTTCCGATCGTCGGGTCCGACGGCTATGGTGAGAGGGCCGTTGGCATAGGACGCTCGGCCGGCAGATCGCGGAAGTTGCGGGCCTGCGGACAGTCGCGGCATGGCGAAGGTGAGGCGCGGGAAGAACCGCTTGGGCATGGCGTACAGCTTCGACGACTTCGTTCTGGACCCCTCGGGGCACAGTCTTTCGCGCGGCGGCGAGGCGCTGCACGTGGAGCCGCAGGTCCTGGCCCTGCTCCTCTATCTGGTCGAGCAGCGCGCGCGGATCGTCTCCAAGAGCGAGCTGATCGAGGAGGTCTGGGGCGGCCGGGTCATCTCCGACGCGGCGCTCAATACCTGCGTGCGCTCGGTGCGCCGCGTGCTGGGCGACGATGCCGCCCGGCAGCGCTATGTGCGCACCTTTCCCAAGCGCGGCTTTCAGTTCGTCGGGACTCTAAGGTCGGACGACGGCGCGGCGGCCGCGCCGCCAGGGCGGAAAGAGACCGAGTCTCGCCCGCGGCGCCGGCGCGGCCCCCTGGTCGCCGCCAGCCTTTTGCTGGCCTTCTTGCTGATCGGGGCCTTCTGGTGGCTCTTGGACCGTCACGAGGGCGAAGCGGGGTTGCCGCTGCCCGGCAAGCCCTCGCTCGCCGTTCTGCGGTTCGACAACCTGAGCGACGATCCAGGCCAGGACTACTTCGTCGACGGCCTGATCGCGGACCTGGTCTCCGGCCTGTCGCTGGATCGCGAGCTCTTCATCGTCTCGCCCAGCTCCACCTTTCGCTATGCCGAGGAACCGGTCGATGTCGGCCGGATCGGGCGCGAGCTGGGGGTCGCCTATGTCCTCAGTGGCAGCATCCGCCGGTCGGACGACCGCATCCGCGTCAATGCCGAGCTGTTGGATGCGCGCAGCGGCAGCACGCTCTGGTCCGAACGCTTCGACCGCGAGCTGACCGACGTCTTCGCCGTGCAGGACGAGATCAGTCGTTCCATCGTCGGCCGGATCTCGCCGGAGGTCTTGCGCGCCCGTGCCGACCAGGCACGAAACCAGCCGACCGAGAGCCTGGATGCCTGGGACCTCTATCTGCAGGCGCGCGCCGCCCAGTTGGTCTCCAGCGCCGAGGGCCAGGCCGAGGCAATCCGACTGGCACAGACGGCGATCGCGCGCGATCCCGATTTCGCGGCACCCCATGCCTTGATCGCGCGGGCCAAGGGCTTCCAGTTCTTCCACCAATGGACCGACGATCCCGAACGCACCCTGGCCGAAGCCATCGAGAGCGCGCGCGCCGCGATCCGTCTGGACGCCAACAATCCGCTGGCCTACGCCGCCTTGGGTTATGTCTATCGCCTGACCGGCGACGAGATCCGCTCCATCGGCAACCTGGAGCGCGCCCGCGACCTCAATCCGAACGACGCCGGGATCAGGTTGGAGTTGGCTCACGCCCTGGATTGGTTCCGCCAGCAGGAGCGCGCCTTGCCCGAGATCCTGGAAGCCATCAGGCTGAGCCCGCGCGATCCGCGGCTGGAGCTCATGTACTTCTACAAGGCCCACATCCTCTTCCACCTGCGGGAGTTCGATGCCTCTCTCGTGGCCGCCAGCGAGATGGCCGGCGCGCTCACCAGCGAGACCTGGCGGACCTTCTATCACCTGGTTCGCGCGGCCAATCTGGCCTATCTGGGCCGCGAGGTCGAAGCGCGCTCGGAGATCGAACGCGCGCGGGAGATTCGGCCCAAGCTCTCGCTCGCCTCGATCCGCAAGCGCTTCGAAGGCAGCCAGAACCACCCCGAGAACCGCCGCATCTGGCTGGACGCTCTGGGCCAGGCCGGACTGCCGGAGCACTAGGCACGACGGTGAGTGCCTCGAGACGACCGAGGTCTATACCCCGTGACGCCCGGCGCCGTCGCGGAAGCGGGCCGCCCCGTTGATCCCCTCGCGGTCCAGTTCCGGGACGCTGTTGTACCACTCCTGGATCAGCGCATCGCGCATCGGCAAGCCGTGCTGCCGGATGGCGGAGCGGCGGTCGGAGCGAACGCAGGACTGCGGATGCCGGGCGATGTCGTGGGCCAGCGCCTCCGCCTTGTCGCGCGCCTTGCCGTCGGGAACGACGTACTCGCAAAGGCCGATCTGGAGGCACTCCTCGGCCGGGACCTTGCGGCCGGTCAGGATGATCTCCAGGGCGCGGCCCTGACCGACCAGGCGCGGCAGGCGGACGGTGCCGCCGTCGATCAAGGGGATGCCCCAGCGGCGGCAGTAGACGCCGAGGTAGGCGCTTTCCTCCATCACCCGGAAATCGCACCAGAGCGCCAGCTCCATGCCGCCGGCCACGGCCGGCCCCGCGACTGCGGCGATGACCGGCTTGTCGAGTTCCAGCCGGCTGGGGCCCATCGGTCCGCGCGGGATGTCGCCGCCGTTGCCTCGCGCGCCGCCATCCCTCGGCAGGTCCAGATCGGCGAGCGGCTTCTCGCCCTGGAGCGCGGAGGCAAGCTTCAGATCCCAACCGGCGCAGAAGGCGCCGCCCTCGCCCCAGAAGACGGCGACGGCGGCCTCTTCGTCGCGGTCGAAGGCGAGAAAGGCCTCGGTCAAGGCGTCGGCGCTGTCGGGGTCCATGGCGTTGCGCGCCTCCGGCCGCGCATGGATCACCGTCCAGACGCTGCCGGCCTTATCGATGCGTACCGTCATCTGCTTCTCCCTCCCGCGCGGCTGCCGCTGCCTGACGCATCTCTTCCGCCACCCGATTGGCATCGGCGACCGCTGTCTCCAGCGCCTCGGCAAGGCGCAAGCGCGGATCTCCCGAAGAGTAGGCAAGCTCCTCCAGCAGCCGGGAGAGCTTCTCGCGGGCAAGCCAGGCCGCGTGGCGCGCGGCATCGGTCAGGATGTCGGCTTCCCGCCAATGCTGCATATGCGCGGTGTTGGTGCGGTCGGGGTAGCCCAGCGCGCGCGCCAGGAAGCCGGCCACCAGGGTGATGCGCTCGCTGGGCGCCGCCAGCGGGGCCGCGCGGTGGAACACCAGGTCGCCCTGCATGAAGACCGCATAGCCCGCGCCGGGAAAGGTGACCTGCTCCACTCGGTCCGGCGGCAAGGAGGTGTCGAAGCCCAGCACCAGTTCCCGTTCTTCCTCCAGTCCCAGGAGCGCCGCCAGCTCGCGCCTGGTGCCGCGGAAGTACTCGAAGCGACCGCCTTCCAAGGTGGCGGGGTCGCTCACCATCATCACGGCGTCGAAGCCGATGGAATCGACATGCCAGCTGTCGACGCTGCGCGCGCGTTCCTCCGGCGCGAAGTTCACGAAGGCCTGCATGGGGGGAATGGAGTGCGGGCAGAGCGGTGTCCCGGCGATGGCGGAGAGATGGCGCAGGAGGTCGGGATCGCTGGCCATGGCGCGGACGAAGGCGCTGCGCTGCACGCTGCGGCGCAGGAAGACCGAGAGCCTCCGGCCCGCCGCCCGGTCGGCGTCGGGGGCCAGGGTTCGCAGGATCTCCTGCAGCACCGCGACGCCCTCCTCCGAGAGGACGCGGAAGGGCGCGGTGATCGCCACGGGAGAGGGGCTGCGGGCCCGGGTCTCTTCGTCGTAGCCGAAGTCCTGGAGCGTCTGGACATGCCGCGGCGTCTCCAGGGCCAGGTGGCGTTTCGGATCGAAGGTCGGCCCCTCCAGAAAACGCGCGATGCTCGCCGGCGTATCGGAGGGGAAGGGCGGTGGATTGGCGAATGCGGTCATCTCTCGGCGGGCCTTTCGATGGGGCCTTGGTTCCTGTAGCGGGGCACTCTGCACTGGTAGGTCCGAGGGAATGCTCCCGACACAAGAGTGTGACCGGGACGCGCGCCAGGTGCAACCGGACCAAGGCCTGTCGATGGTGCATGCCTCCGCAAGAGGATTCCTGCTTGGTGGGGCCTGAGGCAGGGGCTAGCGTTCTCCCTATGGTCTCGCCGCTCCTCGACCGCACCTACCGTCGCCTCTTCGCCGCCCAGGTCGTGGCCCTGGCGGGCACGGGACTGACCACCGTCGCGCTGGCGCTCCTAGCCTTCGACCTGGCGGGCGAGGATGCCGGCGTGGTGCTGGGCACGGCCTTGGCGCTCAAGATGGTGGCCTATGTCGCGGTCGCGCCGGTCGTCGGTGGTCTCGCCCACCGGCTGCCGCGACGCGGCTTCCTGATCGGCCTCGACCTCGCCCGCGCGGCGATGGCCGCCAGCCTCTTGCTGGTGACGGAGGTCTGGCAGATCTACCTGCTGATCTTTCTCTTGAATGCCTGTTCGGCGGGCTTCACACCGACCTTTCAGGCGACCATCCCCGACGTGCTGCCGGACGAGGCGCGGTACACCCGCGCCCTGTCGCTGTCGCGCCTGGCCTATGACCTGGAGGCGCTCTTGAGCCCCAGCCTGGCCGCCGCCGCCCTGCTCTTTCTGACCTACGACGCGCTCTTCGCCGCCAACGCGCTGGCCTTCATGGTCTCCGCCTTGCTGGTGTTGAGCGTCACCCTGCCCTCGCCGAAGGCCAAGGAGCGCGCCGAGGGGATCTGGCGGAACGTCAGCTTCGGCGTCCGCGCCTATCTGAAGACGCCCAGGCTCAGGGGCCTGCTGGCGCTCTCCATGGCCGTGTCCGCCGCTGGCGCCATGGTCATCGTCAACACCGTGGTCTATGTGCGCGAGCGCCTGGGCGGCAGCGACAGCGAAACAGCGCTGGCCTTCGCCGCCATGGGCGCCGGCTCCATGGTCGTGGCCTTGGCGCTGCCGCGCCTCCTCGATCGCCTGCCGGACCGGCCCTTCATGCTGGCCGGCGGCTGCCTGTTGGTCCTGGGCCTGCTGCTGGGCCTCGCCGGGCCGGGTCTCTGGCCGCTTTTGGCGATCTGGTGTCTCCTGGGAGCCGGCTCCTCGCTGGTGCAGACCCCGGCCGGCCGTCTCCTCAAGCGCTCCGCCCGCGACGGCGACCGCCCGGCCTTCTTCTCCGCGCAGTTCGCGCTGTCGCATGCCTGCTGGCTGTTGGCCTACCTCCTGGCGGGCTGGGTCGGTGCCGACCTGGGGCTGGAGGCCGCGTTTGCCGTGCTCGCGCTGCTGGCCTTGGGCGGCACCTTGGCGGCGCTTCTTCTGTGGCCGCCCGGCGACGCGGAAGAGCTGGCGCATCGCCACGCGGCCATGGAGCACGGGCATCTTCATGTCCACGATGAACACCATCAACATACCCACGAGGGCTGGGAGGGGCCGGAGCCGCACAGCCACCCCCATCGCCACGAGCCGCTCGTCCACAGCCACGCCTTCGTCATCGACCTGCATCATCCGGTCTGGCCGGCGCGCTGATGCAGCCCTGTCGCGCCAGCAACGCCGACTGCGCCCGGAAGCGCCGCACGAGCAGCAGGGCCAGCGCCGAGAGGGCAAGGGCCAGGCTGGCCCAGACGGCCTGGCTGCCGAGGTCTAGGTAGACGCCGAAGACGGCGGCGGCGGGAAAGCCCAAACACCAGTAGGCGGCAAGCGCCATCAAGAGGGGCCCGCGCGTGTCCTTGAGGCCGCGCAGCGCGCCCGTCGCCGTTTCCTGCACCGCATCGCCGATCTGGAAGAGACCGCCGAAAACCAAGAGGGAGACGGCAATCGCGGTGGTCGCCTCCGTCCCGCCCTCGACCTCCAGGAAGAGGCCGACGATCGGCGCGCCGGCAAGGAGGAAGGCCAGGGCCGGAAGGACGGCATAGCCGCAGGCCAGCGCGATGGCGGTCCATCCGGCCCTTGCCGCCGCGTCGTGGTCTCCGGCGCCGACGGCGCGGCCGACGCGCACCGTTGCCGCCTGCGCAATGCCAAGCGGAATCATGTAGGCGACGGCGACGCACTGCACGACGATGGCATGGGCGGCCAGCGTCTCGGTGCCCATGAGGCCCATCAGCAAAGCGGCGGCGAGGAACAGGCCGATGCCCGCCACGTGGGTGCCGGCGATCGGCATGCCGAGGCGGAAGATCTCCAGGAAGCGCGGCCAGTCGGCGCGCCAGAAGCGGCCCAGCAGGCGATAGCGCCTGAGACGCCGGTCCCGGAGCACGAAGACGAAGAGCACCAGGGCCATCAGCAGGCTGACGACCGCGCTGGCAACCCCGGCGCCGACCAGTTCCAGGCGCGGCAGGCCGAAGTGGCCGAAGATCAGCGCATAGTCGGCGAGCGCGTTGACGGCGATCCCGCCCACCGCCACCGCCATGACCGCGCGCGGCCGCCCGTGCGCCACCAGGAGATCGCTCAGGACCATGTGGCAGAGCGCCGGAAGCAGGCCCAAAACCATCGCCCTGACGTAGGCCTCGCCCGCCGCGGCCAAGGCCGGGTCCTGGCCCAGCAGGACCAGGATGGCGCCGGTCTGCCAGATCACCGCCATCGCCGGCAGGGCCAGCGCTATCGCCATCCAGAAGCCCTGGCGCACCGTGCGCCGAACCTGGCGAAAGCGCCTTGCGCCCAGGTCCTGAGCCAGGATCGGCGCGACGGCGGCCAGGAGGCCCATCGCGAAGAACTCGATGAAGCCGTAGAAGTGACCGGCCAGGGAGCCGGCGGCCAAGGGCTCGGCCCCCAGCCGCCCGATCATGATGACGTCGGTGACGACGATGGCCATGTAGGACAACTCGGTCAGCGCCAGCGGGATCGCCAGTCGGATCGTCTCCCTGGATTCCTGGAGCCAAGGCTGGAGCGTGTCGAAGAGGGACCAATGAAGCGGTACGTACGTGCGCATAAGGGAGGTTCCGCAAATCGGAAACCTGCGGTTGGCGGGCCGGGTGCTCGCCTGGTGCGCACAGGACGGTCAAATCTGCCTGTCGAACGCACCCCGCAGAGGGTGCGCGCGTCCATTCGTTCGGTCTGAAGAAAGTTCTCGGAAAATGGGCGCGCGTCGGAGGGCTGCCGGAAAACCGGCTAGCTGGTCAGCCGAAGTCTCAGCTGAATATGTCCGACGCAAGGCCTCATGCGGCTCTCTATAGGCGGCTCTCTCAGCAGAAGCAAGAGCTCTTTGGGAAGAAATGCAACCTAGATTCCGGCCACCGTCAAACCGTCGATGCGGATGGTCGGCGCGTCGACGCCGGTGCGGAAGACAAGGTCGTCGGCTGCCTGAAGGGTCAGGTACATCTCCAGCAGGTTCCCGGCGATGGTGAGGCCCGAGACGGGGAAGGCGATCTCCCCCTTCTCGATCCAGAAGCCGGCGGCGCCACGGCTGTAGTCGCCGGTGTCGTCGTTGACCCCTCGGCCCATCATCTCGGTCACGTAGAAGCCTTGATCGATGGCGGCGATCATCGCCTCCGGGCTCTCCGCGCCTGGCTCCATCCAAAGGTTGGAGGCGCTGGGCGAGGGCGGGCCGCCGGTGCCGCGCGAGGCATTGCCCGTGCTCTCCAGGCCCAGCTGGCGTGCCGTCCCGAGGTCGAGGAACCAGCCTGTGAGCCGCCCCTTGTCGATGATGGCGCGTCGGCTGCCGGCCAGCCCCTCGCCGTCGAAGGCGCGCGAGCGTCGGCCGCGCGGGCGGAAGGGGTCGTCCATGACGGTGACGCTCTCCGGCAGGATCTGCTCGCCCATCTTTTCTTTCAGGAAGGAGGTCCCGCGCGCCACCATCGCGCCGTTGATGGCGCTCGCCAAATGGCCCAGCAGGCTGCCCGAGACGCGCGGATCGTAGAGCACGGGCACCTTGACCGTCTCGACCTTCTGGGCGTTGAGGCGCTTGACGGCGCGCTCTCCGGCCGTGCGTCCGATGTCCGCTGGATCCCTCAGGTCCTCGGCGTGAACGGCGCTGTGGTAGTCGTAGTCGCGCTCCATCCCATCGCCCTCGCCGGCGATGACGGACGCGGAGAGGAAGGTCCCGGTGCGCAGGTAGCTGCCGGAAAAGCCGTTGCTGGCCGCCATCGCCACTTCGCTGCGGCTCCAGCTGGCCTCGCCGCCTTCGGAGTTGGTGACGCCAGGCACGGCCCGCGCGGCCTCTTCGCAGGCCCTGGCCTGCTCGGCCAGCTGGTCGGGGCTTGGCTCCGTGGGGTCGGCGAGGTCGAGGTCGGGAAAGCTCCGCGTCAGCTGTCCGGGCTCGGCCAGGCCCACGTAGGGATCCTCCGGCACCGCCTTGGCCATGGCCACCACGCGGTCGGCCAAGCCCTCCAGTGCTTCCTGGCTGAGGTCGGCGGAGCTGGCGGCGGCCTGGCGCTTGCCGATCAGGACCCTGAGGCCGATGTCCTGGCTCTCTTCGCGTTCACGCCGTTCCGGTTGGCCGAGCCGCACCGACTGCGCCATGCCGACGGAGCGCACGAAGACGGCGTCGGCGGCCTCGGCGCCCTTGCGCTTCGCCAGGGCGACCAGGTCGGTCAGTTGGTCCAGGATCGCAGCGTCTGTCGGCACGGGCTTGGCGCTCCTATCGTTGCAGCTTGTTTCGGATCACCTCGACCTAGCCCGGATCGCGCCGGAGTCCAAGGCCCTGCTGCCTATCGCCGCCAAATTGCCTTGCCGCTGCCCGGAAGGCCCAGCTTCGACCAGATCTCGTCCACCCGCTCGATCGTGCCCTCGTCCATGCGGATTTCCCGGCCCCACTCCCGGCTCGTCTCCGGCGGCCACTTGTCGGTGGCGTCCAGCCCGATCTTGGAGCCCAGGCCGGAGACGGGCGAGGCGAAGTCCAGGTAGTCGATCGGCGTGTGCTCGATCACGGTGGTGTCGCGGGCCGGATCCATGCGGGTCGAGATCGCCCACATGACGTCCTTCCAGTCGCGCGCATCGATGGTGTGGTCCACCACGATCACCCACTTGGTGTACATGAACTGGCGGAGATAGCTCCAGACCCCCAGCATCACCCGCTTGGCGTGCCCGGGATAGGCCTTCTTCATGGCGACCACGGCAATGCGGTAGCTGCAGCCTTCCGGCGGCAGCCAGAAGTCGGTGATCTCCGGGAACTGCTGCTGGAGGAGCGGGATGAAGACCTCGTTCAGGCCCTCGCCCAGGACCGAGGGCTCGTCCGGCGGCCGTCCGGTGAAGGTGGAGAGATAGATCGGCTGCTTGCGTCTGGTGATCGCGCTGAGGGTGAAGACCGGGAAGGGCTCGACGGAGTTGTAGTAGCCCGTATGGTCGCCGTAAGGCCCCTCGTCGCCGTATTCTTCCAGGCTGACGTGGCCCTCCAGTACGATCTCGGCTTCCGCCGGTACCTTCAAGGGGACGGTCTTGCAGTCCACCAGTTCCACCTTGCGGCCGCGCAGCAGGCCGGCGAACTGATACTCTGAAAGGGTGTCGGGCACCGGCGTGACGGCGGCCAGGATGGTGCCGGGGTCGGCGCCGATCACGACGGCGGCCGGCAAGGGCTCGCGCTTCTCCAGGCCCCAGCGGCGGTGATGCTGGGCGCCGCCGCGGTGCTTCAGCCAGCGCATCAAGGTACGGTCTGGGCCCAACACCTGCATGCGGTAGATGCCGAGGTTGAAGGCATCCTCCTTCTTGTCGGAGGGACCCTTGGTGACCACCAGCGGCCAGGTGATGAGCGGCGCCGGTTCGCCGGGCCAGCAGGTCTGCACCGGCAAGCTGCCGAGGTCGATGTCAGCGCCGGTCAGCACCTGCTCCTGGCAAGGCGCGCGGCCGACCGTCTTGGGCCGCATGGCCATCACCGTCTTCAGCAGCGGCAGGTAGTCGAGGGCCTCTCGGAAGCCGCCGGGCGGTTCCGGCTGGCGCAGGAAGGCCAGGGTCTCGCCGACCTCGCGCAGCTGCGCGGGCTCGCGGTCCATGCCCCAGGCCACCCGCTCCACCGTGCCGAAGAGGTTGACCAGCACCGGCATGCCGTAGCTCGACCCGTTCGGGCGGACCACGTTCTCGAACAGCACGGCCGGGCCACCCTCGGCCAGGAGCCGGGTCTGGATCTCCGTCATCTCCAGGATCGGCGAGACCGGGTGGCGCACGCGGACCAGCCGGCCCTCGCGCTCCAGCCGGTCGATGAACTCCCTCAGCGAGCGATAGGGCATGGTCTTCCTCGTCACTCCTCTGTCAGCGGTCTCAAGACCCATGGGCCCAGGCGAGACGGCTGGCAAGTCCCATGGCGGGTCACGCGGATTTCTCGCTTCTATCCGTCACTGTGACATAATGGCAACTTCGGCTAAGGCCCGGTGAAAGAAGGCAAATCGCCGTCGCTTTCCATCTCAAGCGCCGGATAATCGTCCGAATGCGCCACATAAAGACGACGATGCGACCGATTCTCGGCGCGCATGCGGCGAAGTCCCGGCTCGCACCCATCGGATCTGCAAAAGGGGCATAACTGATTGCCCATCCGGCTTCCTATAACTTGGTCGAAGGCTGGCTTGCGGCATCAGCAAAAAGTCTCCACACTCTATTAGTAGGGGCTGTGCCCAGCAGACCGGGATTAATGTGCAAAGAAGGGCTGTGAGATGCAACAGTACTGGGTCGTAGGGGGTGAGTATACGAGTACCAGCTTCTCTGCGGTGGTTCCTGGAAAGGACGAAGAGTGGATCGGTCCATTCGGGAACTACGAAGGTGCGAAGGCGGAGTGGCAGAAGCGCTCGTGGCAGAAAGTCGACAATTGTTTCGCTCGCTATCGGATCGAGACGATCAACGACGACTGCCCGCCCTGCTCTGACTAGAGTCTAGTATTTTTCTGGCGCGTACTGCGCCGGGTAGCATGTCGTAAGCGGCAACCCGATACGATGACATGGGAGTTGCCGCGCGAGCCAGAGGCGCTGCTGTCGCTGGCCCTCGATTACCCCTACGATGCGCCCGGCTTTTCCTACCTCCTGAACCAAGGGGCGATCGAGCCTCTCACCGCATCGGCCGAAGACCGTCTCTTCGCCGGCCGGCAGGTGGTGGTGGCGCACGGCTCCAACCGCGCTCCGGCGCAGCTGCTGCGCAAGTTCGGGGTAGAGGCGACGATCCCGGTCACCTACGGCTGGCTCGAGGACTACGATGTCGTCTACGGCGCTCATGTCGCGCGCTATGGCGCCATTACCTCGACTCTGGTGGCGGCGAGGGCGTGCCGTGTGCGCGTGGCGGCAACCTGGCTGACACCGGCCCAGCTTGCGCTCATGCACGCGACGGAGCGCATGAACTATACCTACGGGCTCTTGCCCCTCGGCGCCTTTCGGCCCGAGGTGGGCCCCGATCCGGCCTCGGTTGCCGTCTACCTCGGCAACCATGGCGCGCTCATGCTGGACGGCACCGCTGTCGCCTTCGCCGCGGTGGAGGCGCAGGCGCGGGCCTATCCGGCGCTCCTGCAGCACGAGCTACAGCGGCGGCTCCTGACAGAGCTGCTGCCGGGGCGTGGTCTCAGCGATGCGATCCTGGAGCGCATCGGCGATGCCGAGATCCGGCGCAGCTTCGCCCAGCGCTTGCCGCGTGGCGGCCCGACCTTTCCCGATGGCTTTCAACTGCTGCGGCGCCTGGACGACCAACTGGCGTGAGCAGCTCCTAGGGGCATGGGCCTGCGCGATGCATCCTTGTCTCTCAGCTGGCGGTCTTGCCCTTGGGCGCGCTCTCGAAGAAGCGCGGCAGGCCCGAGAGCGGCGGTCCTTCGAGGACGCTCTTCAGCACGATCGTCGTCCTGACGCCGGTCACGCTCGCGATCTCATCGATCTCGTGATCGAGGACCTCGCCCAGCTCTTGCGTTCCGGCCGCGCGGATCTTGACGAGGAAGCAGTCCTCGCCGGCGATCTTGTGCACCTCCTCCACGCCGGTGACGCGGCAGAGCGCGGCGGCCGTGTCGACGCCGCCCCGGGGCTTCGCCTCGCGCACGAAGACGAAGGCCAGGAGGGGCATGCCCAGGGCCGGCCCGTTCAGGCGGGCCTCGTAGCCCTCGACGATCCCCTCGTCCTCGAAACGCCGCATACGCTCCGATACCGCCGAGGCCGCCAGACCCACGCGGCGCGCGATCTCCGCCTTCGATGTCGCCGCAGCCGTCAGAAGGATCGACAGAATTTTCTCATCAATGCCGTCGATTTTCATTGATTTTTCCATTGAGCGAGCGCATTCAACGAAAATATAGATTGATCGGCGATGAAATGCAAACACTATCTGAACGCGGCGATACCTCTCGGTGGCAGCGCACCTGGCCGGAGACGGCGGCCGATGCGCCTCTGCGGAAGGACGTCATCGGCTTGGAGGTCGAGGGTGTTCGCTTGCGGATCTCGGCCATGCTTCGAGAGGGAGCGCGCCCGCCGCTGGTCTTCCTGCATGGCTTCGGGTCGACCAAGGAGGACATCGCCGACGTGGCGGGCTATCGACAGTTCGATGGCCGCGGCATCCTCGCCTTCGACGCGCCCGGCTGCGGCGAGACGCAGTGCTCCGATCTCTCGCGGCTCTCCGTCCCCTTCCTGCGGCGGACGGCGGACGCGGTTCTGCGGCACTACGGCATCGACCGCTTTCACCTGGTCGGTCACTCGATGGGCGGCCTGACGGCGCTTCTGCTGGCAAGCGGCCGCCCTTCCTCGCCGCTGAGCTTCGCCAACATCAAGGGCAACCTGGCGCCGGAGGACTGCTTCTTGAGCCGCCAGATCCTCGACCATCCGGCTGACGATCCCACGGCCTTCCTGGAGGCCTTCATCGAGCGCACCTGGCATGCGCCCGGCTTCTCGCATCCCCTCTACGCCTCGGCGCTGCGCCACAAGGTACGCGCGGAAGCCATCGCGCCCATCTTTCGTTCGATGGTGGCGCTCTCCGACAGCGGTGGGCTGCTGGAGAGCTTCGTCGCGTTGGCCTGCCCCAAGATGTTCGTCTTCGGCGAGGAGTACCGCCAGCTCAGCTACCTCGGAACCCTGATGCGCAAGGGGGTGCAGCTGGCCGAGATCGAGCGCGCGGGGCACTTTCCCATGTACGCCAATCCGCCGGCGCTCTGGACCCGCCTGGCCAGCTTCATCGACCGCTCCGAAATGGAGATCGCCCATGACTGACGATCAAATCGCGGCGCTGCTGGGACAGTTTCCGACCGGCAATCTCTGCAATGCGCACCAGGCGGTAGAAGCGATGCAGGCTTCCCTTATGCCCTTGTTTCCCGGGGCTGGGCTTGCCGGTCCGGCAAAGACCGCCAAGACACCGCCAGGGGAGAACGCCGCGATCCATCGTGCTGTTCATAGCGCGAAGCGCGGCGAGGTTCTGGTCGTGGATTGCGCCGGCGACCGGAACTTCGGACCCTTCGGCGACATCCTGGCCACTTGCTGTCGCAACCAAGGCATCGTCGGTCTGGTGATCGACGGGACTATCCGCGACACCGCCGAAATCAGGGAGATGGGCTTTCCCGTCTTCTGTCTTGGCGCCAATCCCGCGGCCACGGCGAAGTCCGATCCGGGCGAGATCGACATCGAGATTCTCTGCTGCGGCGTTCGCGTCCGTCCGGGTGACTTCCTCGTCGGCGACGACGACGGGGTCGTGGTCGTGCCGCGCGCGCTCGGCGAAGAGGTGATCGAACGCGCCGAGGCGGTGGTCCGCAAGGAAGAGGCCATCAAGGCGAGGCTTGCCGGCGGCGAGACCACGCTGGAGATTTTCGGGATCGGGTCCGCGCCCGCGAAGGCGCCTTGAGACGCGACCAAGGGACTGGAGAAGAGGCATGGATGTGAAGCGGGAATTCTATAGCCTGAACGACCCGGGCCAGGGCTTGCGGCGTCAGCTGGCGCCGGGCTTGCAGGCCCGGATCTTCGTCGGCGATCGCGCCATGCTATCGGTGGTCAGCTTCGAGGCCAACGCGGCCGGCAGCATCCACAGCCATCCGGAGGAGCAGTGGGGTCTGCTGCTGGAGGGCAGCGGCCTGCGTATCCAGGATGGTGAGGAGATCCCCGTCGAAGCCGGTGACTTCTGGCGCACGCCGGGCGACGTGCCGCATGGCTTCAAAGCGGGCAGCCAAGGAGCCCGCGTTCTCGATATCTTCAGTCCGCCGCGTGAGGCCTACAGGAAGGCGGGCGCCGGCTTTGCCTCCGGTTAGGCGCTGCCTTCCATGTCGCAACAGGCCTCGGCATGGCGGCTGGCCTTGTTGTCGGCCGCCGGCAGGTCCAGGGTGATGGTGCGGTCGAAGAAGCCGCTGGGCATCAGCTTGAAGCCGCAGGAGATGCAGGGCTGGATGGGATAGTCCTCCGGCCGCGGCAGATGATGCAGGCCGAAGACATGCCAGGCGACGATGTCCTCGTCGACCAGCGCCCGATCCTTGGCGGCGAAGGCCTGGACCCCGTCGCTGCCGTCGGAGTGGTTCATGTACTCGCCCCCGGCGTAGCGCTCCTCCGGGTCGTTCCGGGTGACCCAGAGGTGGTTGTAGATGAACTGCGAGCGTCGGCCTGAGGGGCTGTCCGGATGGATGAAGGGGGTCACCGTGTGCCCCGCCTCCAGCCGATAGCCGGTCTTGCCGCCCATGGCATTCTTTCCCTCCGCGCTCACGAACTTCCAATAGCGCTGGCTCGCCGGATCGCTTCGCCGGCGGGCGGCCTGCTCGCTCGCCAGCGTGGTCTCCTCGACGAAGTAGGCATTGCCGTAGGGATTGTCGGGGCCCGGCGGCTCGGCGCGGGTGTTGCATTCCACGACGGCGTTGCGGTCGCCGTCGACGGCCAGATCCAGGCGCGCGCAGAAGAGGTGCTGGTGGATCTGCCCCACCACGCCCGGGGCGACCTCGGTGCCGTACTTGGAGGGCTGGCCCGGCGCGCAAGCCGTGGTGTTGATGATGCCGGTTGCCTTCAGCTCGTACTCGATGGAGCCGTCGAGATAGAAGTACCAATATGAGCCGTACTCGTAGTTGCCGACGGAGGAGATGGAGGAGACCACAAGGCGCCGGGCGCGGCGCACCTCCGCCTCGTCGGTGCGGAAGTCCCAGTGCTTCCAGAGAATCCCCGTGTCCTCCTCGTGGATGCAGATAGCGTTCTCGATGGGGTAGGCCTTCCCGTCCATGTCGTTCAGCCAGGCGTCGAGGTACTGGATGGTCCCCAGGCAGTCGCAGCCCAGCTTCAAGGAGTTGGCGAGCTTGCCCAGTCCGTACTCGCCGATGTCGAAGACGTTCTTGCGGTGGTGTGGCGCGCGCGGCGAACCGTAGGGCACCACCATCTCCGAGAGCGAGGCGCGGTAGAGCACCGGCCGCTCCTTGATACGGATGTCGTGCAGGGTCAGCCCCTCGCGCGCGTTGAAGCCGATCAGCAGCGACCAGTCGTGCCAGGTAAGCCGGTTCCCCGAGAGCTGGAAGCTGACGCCCTCCGGCTGCACCACGTCGATGGGCTTCAGATCCGTCCGGGTTTCCTCTTGAAAGCGGGTCGCATAGTTGCTCTCCGCCTCGGGCACCGGGATGACGCCGTGATCGTCGACGCGCAGCACCTCGCCGGTCTTGACGTCGACGATGGCATTCAAGCCGTCGATGGGATGGGCATAGTTGTTGTCGCCCGGCCGCGCGCGCACCCAGGCAAAGGTGTGGGAGAGGTGGCGTCCCTGCTCTTCCTCCACGCCGAAGGAGCCGCCGGACCAGGGATCGACGCAGACCAGATCGATGTCGGTGATGCCGCGCTTCTCGCAGGCGGCGATGAAGCGCGGATCGGCCTTGACCGCCTTCTCGATCTCCTCGAACTCCTCCAGCTGGATCATCGGGCAGACGTCCGGCCGGTGCTCGATGGAGATGAGACGCCCTTCGCTCAGCGACACGACGCAGCGCCAGACCCCGATGCCGCGCCTGGAATAGACGTTGAGACGGGCCCGGCGCTCGAAGGCATCACCCGGCTTGAAGGCGCGCACGACGGCCTTGTCGGGCTCCATCAGCTCGATCACCTCGAAGCGGATGCCGTCCTCGGAGGCGATCTCGCGCCTGGCGATCGCGGCCGCCAGCTCGATCTCCTCCTTGGTCAAGGGGGTCAGGGGATGGCTCACCGTGGTCGCCATGCCTTCGATCTGGATGCTGTCCATGGGGCTTGTTCTCCTCCATCGCGGGGCAAGAGCGCCGGACTCCGGGGCAGATAGCCGGCCGCTCTCCCGTGAATGGCTGCCTAGGCTGCCTGACGGACGGGCTGGCGCCAAGCCCGATGATCAGCTTTTCGGGTCCTTCGCCTTCCGCAGATGCTCGGCATAGGCCTCCAGCTGCCGTGCCGTCTCCAGGCGATGGCGCTCGTCCAGCTTGCGCAGATCGATGTGCACCCGGACCCCGTCCTTGTCGCTGTGGATGAAGCTGCGCTCCGCGGCTGTCGTGTCGCCGGCGCCGGTGACGAGATAGGTGTGGATCGGGCGGGTGAAGCCCTTGACTTCGATCGGGACCTGCTCTTCGGCCTCGATGTGGTCGCGCACCAGGGCATAAGTCTCGTGCGCCAGCATGACGCCGTCGACCGGCGTGGCGGACTCGATGCGGGCCGCCAGATTCACCTCGCCGCCGATGATGGTGTAGTCCATGCGCTCTTCGCTGCCGAAGTTGCCGACGTTGCAATAGCCGGTGTTGATGCCGATGCGCATGTGCAGCGGCCGCTCCTGGCCCATGTCGCGCCACTTGGTGCGCAGTTCGCCCATGCGGCGCTGCATCTCGATCGCCATCCGCACGCAGGCCAGCGCATCCTCGCGAACGCCCATCGTCGTCGGATCGCCGAAGAAGAGCAGCATGGCGTCGCCGACGTACTTGTCGATCGTGGCGCCATAGGCCAAGGCGATGTCGGACATCTCCGTCAGGTAGTCGTTCAGGAGCGCCGCCAGTTCCTCCGGCTCCAGGTCGTCCGTGGTCTCGGTGAAGTCCTTGAGGTCGGCGAAGAGCACGGTCAGCTTCTTGCGGGTGGTGGAGATCACCACGTCCTTCTCGCCGCGGAAGATGGAATCGTAGACCTGGGGCGAGAGGTACTTGGAGAGCTTGGCGGAGAGCTCCTGCAGGACCCGGTTCTTCTCGTCGAGCGCGTCGCTGGCCTGGCGGCGCTGCTCGACCATCTGGTTCAAGGCCTCGCCCAGGCGGCCCAATTCGTCGCTGGACCCTAGCCTGATCTTGTGGTCCAGGTCGCCCTTGGCGAAGGCATCGATGCCCGAGTTCAAGGCAACGAAGGAGCTTACGATCTTCCTGGTGGTGAACCAGGTGGTGACGCCGGCAACCGCCAGTACGAAGAGCGCCATCAGCGCGACGATGATGAGCGCGATCCAGCTGGCGCGCTCCGTGTGCCAGTGAGCATCCGCCTTGCGCGCCCGCACCAACTGCTGGACCTGATCGTCGATCAGCGCGTCGAAGGCCGAGAGTTCCGCGCGGTAGGTGGCCAGCGCGGCCTCCATTCGGTCGCTCAGCTGGATCACCTGATAGCCCACGGTGAGCGCCTCGGCGAAATTGGCGGCGACCTGATCGAGAACGCTGCGCTCGGTGGCCGAGAGATCGGTTGCCCGATACTGGGCTTCGAAGTGCTCAAAGTCGGCCACCGCGTCCTTGATCTGCGCCAGCATGCGCGGATCGCTCTGGTGGGCATAGCTCTCGATCAGGCCGAAGGCCTCGTCGACGTTGATCTCCATGTCCAGGGCGGCATGCAGTTTGGAGGTGTATTGGGGCGAGGCCGTGTCGAGACCGCGCTGCAGGCTCGAATCGAGCAGCTCGTCGATCTGCTCCACCCAGTTCCTGAGCCTCTGCAGCGCGCTGCGCCGATCGACGACGGTGGTCATGATCTCTTCGCCGAGCGCGACGTAGCGGTCGTGGATGCTTCGGATCTCACCACCCAGCGCGGCTTCCTCCCCGTCACCCGCGAGGTCGATGAACTGTTGATCGAACCTCAGGAAGTCCGCGTTCGAATCCTCGAAGCGGTCGACGTACTGCGGCAGCGGATGGGCGACGAAATTGAAAAGCGCCTGGGTCGCTTCCCCGGCGTTGATCTCCATTTCCAAGGCGGCGCGCTCCAGCGGATCCTCGACCTGCAGGATCTGACGCACGATGCTGACGATCTGCAGCAGAAGGTAGCCCGATACCAGGCCGCTGATCAGGAGAATGCCCAGCAGCAGCCCGAAAGAGCGCCAGAGCCGGCGGACGATCGACTGGCGGCTCTGGTTCCGCGAGTCGGCGCTCGGCGCTTGCACTTCACTGCGGTCGGTCTCGGACAAGGACTGGGCTGCCTCCCTGCTGATCGCGCGACGAAGCGTCGGACGAGGATGGCACGATCGACGGCGCCGTGGCGATCACTCCGGCAGGACGCGCCACACGGTGGCGTTGCGCAGGTCGCTGTCCTCGATCTCGCGTGTCGTGGGCACGGCATAGTGGGCCAGGCGCTCCAGCCCGCCGCTCGGCATGTAGCTGCGCGAGGGATCGCCCAACAGCACCGTGGCGCCGCGGCCGGCGAGACGGCGCAGCCAGTCCGTCACCTTGCCCGCCATGGGCTGCTCGTAGCAGACGTCGCCCGCCAGCACGAGCGGCCAGCCTTCGTCGCGGCCGACCAGATCCTCGTGACGCACGGCGATCTCCAGGTCGTTGAGGCGGCCGTTGAGCCCGATCGCGGCGCAGGCGAAGGGATCGATTTCCGCCGCTTCGACCCTCTCGGCGCCGGCCCGCTTGGCCGCCAGGCCCTGCAGGCCGGACCCGGCGGCGAAATCCAGCACGCGCAGCCCCGTCACCAGCTCCGGTCGATCCAGCAGGTAGCGGGCCAGCGCCTGGCCGCCGGCCCAGGCGAAGGCCCAGAAGGGCGGTGGCAGGCCCTGGCGTTCCATCCAGGTCTCGCTCGCCTTCCAGATCGGCAAGAGCTCGGATGCCAAGTGCAGGCGCAGCTCCGGCACCAGGCGCGGGCTCTCGACGAGCGTGTTGGCGGCGATGAAGGCGCTGCGGTCCTGCTTTGCCGTCATGCGGCCCAATGGCTCGCCAGGATTCCGGCCGCCAGCAGCAGGCCGGCCCACTTGTTGGACTTGAAGCGCGCCTGGCAATTGGCACCGTCGTCGATGTCCAGGGTGATCACCTGCCAGGCGAGGTGCGCGCCCGCGGCCAGGAGGCCGACGGCGTAGGGCCAGGCGAGACCGGCCAGCCAACCGGCCAGCGCCCAGCCGATCAGCGCCAAGAGGTAGAAGCCGGTCACCCAGGGCTTGGTCTGACGGCCGAACTTCAGGGCCGTGGACTTGACGCCGATCAGCAGATCGTCCTCGCGATCCTGCAGGGCGTAGATGGTGTCGTAGCCGATGGTCCAGAAGATCGAGCCGCCGTAGAGCACGACGGCGGCCAAGGGCAGGCTTTCCGTCGCCGCCGCCCACCCCAGGAGGGCGCCCCAGTTGAAGGTCAGCCCCAGCCAGGCCTGCGGCCAGTAGGTGATGCGCTTCATGAAGGGGTAGGTGAAGACCAGGGCCAGCGAGGCGACGCCCAAGGCGATCGCCAGCCACGGCAAGGACAGGAGAACGCAGAGCGAGATCAGCAGCAAGACGGCCAGGAAGACGAGCGCCTGGCGCAGGCTCAGCTGACCGCTGGCCAGCGGCCGTCCCGCCGTGCGCGCGACCTTGGCGTCGTAGTCGCGGTCGACGATGTCGTTGAAGGCGCAGCCGGCGCTGCGCATGGCGAAGGCGCCCAGGGCGAAGAGCGGCAGTAGCAGCCAGTCCGGCAAGCGGCCGTTCGAGATCGGCCCCATCAGGATGGCCCAAAGGCAGGGCAGGAACAGCAGCCAGCTGCCCACCGGCCGGTCGGCACGAATGAGGCTGAGGTAGGGCCAGGTCCCCGTTGGCATGAGGCGGTAGAGCCAGTGGTCCCGGCGAATGTCGGAAGCGGTGCTGTCGGTCATGATGGCGCTGTCTTGATAGCAGAGCGGCAGGGGCCTTGTCCCTTGCCGAAGGGCGGATCACAGTGACGCTCCATGGAGCATAGGGCATGAACGAACGCATCGAGACGCGCCTCTACGTCGACAGCGATCTGGGCGCCGATCAGGTCGTCGGTCTCGACGCGCCGCGCGCGCACTACCTGCGCTCGGTGTTGCGGCTGAAGCCCGGGGCGCTGCTGGCGCTCTTCAACGGGCGCGACGGGGCGTGGCTGGCGCGTCTGGAAGGCTTAGGCAAGGGCTGGGCCTCGCTCGCCGTCGAGGCGCTCTTGAGCCCGCAGCGCGCCGAGCCCGATATCTGGCTTTGCTTCGCGCCGATCAAGCGCGCGCGCCTCGACTTCCTGGTGGAGAAGGCGGCGGAACTGGGCGTGGCGCGCCTGCAGCCGGTGATGACCGAACGCACCGTGGTCGAGCGGGTGAACCTCAACCGCCTGCGCGCCAATGTCCGCGAGGCGGCCGAGCAGTCGGAGCGTCTGACCTTGCCCGAGGTGATGGAGCCGGTGAGCCTGGGCCGGCTGCTGGACGGCTGGTCCGCCGAGCGGCAGCTTCTGCTCTGCGCGGAAGCGGGCGAGGCCAGGCCCTTGAGCACGGTGCTCTTGAGCAGCGAGGAGGCGCGTCCGCAGGCATTGCTGACCGGACCGGAAGGCGGCTTTGCCCCCAGGGAACTTGACGCCTTGACCCGGCTTCACTTCGTTAGTCCCGTGGGGTTGGGCCCGCGCATCCTGCGCGCCGACACCGCGGCCCTGGCAGCGCTTTCCTGTTGGCAGGCACTCCGCGGCGACGGTAAGGAACGCCCGCTAGAAAGACGCGCGGTGGCCGGGCGGGTATCGCTCGGCCCCCTGGCCGACAGCGAGGGCACCTGACGCCCCGCCGGAAGAAGGACGAGGAAGGACCCATGCAGCTGACTGCATCGCCGAAAGGGACGACGGCAAAGAGCCGAGGCGCGCCGATCAGCGGCAAGGAAGAGCTGATCGCCTATCTGGAAGCCGGCTGCAAGCCGGCCGAGGACTGGCGCATCGGCACCGAGCACGAGAAGTTCGGCTTCACCTGGGGCGATACGCGCCCCTTGCCCTACGACGGGCCGCGCGGCATCCGCGCGCTGCTGGAGGGGCTGGCCAAGGACTTCGGCTGGGACGCGGTCTACGAGAAGGACAATCCCATCGCGCTCGCCAAGGAGGGCTGCTCCATCACCTTGGAGCCCGGCGGCCAGTTCGAGCTGTCCGGGGCGCCGCTGAAGACGGTGCAGGAGACCTGCGGCGAGGTGCACCGCCACCTGAGCGAGGTGAAGCACGTCGCCGAACCGCTCGGCATCGGCATGCTGGGCATGGGCTTTCGACCCAAGTGGGGCCGCGCGGAGACGCCCTGGATGCCCAAGGGCCGCTACAAGATCATGCGCGAGTACATGCCGAAGAAGGGCAGCCTCGGCCTCGACATGATGCTCAGGAGCTGCACCATCCAGGTGAACCTGGACTTCGCCAGCGAAGCCGACATGGTGAAGAAGTTCCGCGTCAGCCTGGCCCTGCAGCCGATCGCCACGGCGCTCTTCGCCAACTCCCCCTTCATGGACGGCAAGCCCAACGGCTTTCTCTCCTTCCGCAGCCACGTCTGGACCGACACCGATCCCGACCGCTGCGGGGTCCTGCCCTTCGTCTTCGAGGAGGGCATGGGCTTCGAGCGCTATGTCGACCATGTGCTCGACGTCCCCATGTACTTCGTCTATCGCGACGGCACCTATATCGACGTCAGCGGCCAGTCCTTCCGCGACTTCATGGCCGGCCGGCTGCCGGGTCTGCCGGGCGAGCTGCCGACCATGGACGACTGGGCCGACCACCTGACCACGCTCTTCCCGGAGGTGCGCATGAAGCGCTTCTTGGAGATGCGCGGCGCCGATGGCGGTCCCTGGTGGCGCATCTGTGCCCTGCCGGCGCTTTGGGTCGGCTTGATCTACGACCAGGGCGCGCTGGACGCCGCCTGGGACCTGGTCAAGGACTGGACGCAGGAAGAGCACCAGGCCCTGCGCGACGCCGTTCCCCGTCAGGCGCTGAAGGCGCCCTTCCGCGGCGGCACCGTCGGCGACCTCGCCAAGCAGGTGCTGGCGATCTCGGAAGCCGGTCTGCACGGCCGCGCCAAGACGCTCGATTTCCTGAGCGACGAGAGCCATTTCATCGCGCCCTTGAAGGAGATCGCCGACAGCGGCCTCACGCCGGCCGAACGCACGCTGGAGGCCTTCCACGGCCGCTGGGAGGGCTCCGTCGACCCGGCCTTCACGGAGCTGGCCTACTGAGGCTGCCGCGCATGGGTTGCGATTTGTTGCGAGGGATGGCGGCGGCGAAGCGGTCCATGGTGATGATGCGCGAGCGTCTTACACTGGATCGCCGCGCTTCGCTCGCGATGACGGCGAGCGAGTTGATTGCACGTCCTCAGCCGGCATGGATGACCTCGATACGCCAATAGAGCGTCATCCTCCGACTTGATCGGAGGATCGCTCTCCGCGGCTCCAACGTGGCCAATGAGAGCACACCGTTCGATGTGTAGTACGCCGCCCGCGGAGGGGCTTTGTCCATAGAATCTCCAAGCTGCGAGTGGTCCTCCGATCAAGTCGGAGGATGACGACTGGGAGGCTCGGGAGCATCGACGCGCTCCGGAGGCCAACTATGCGACGGCCTCATCCTGAACCGCAATCCTCCCCGCCGAGCCGGCCTCACGAAAAGGCGGACCGCTCGCGCAGGTCTCCACCCTGCCAGATGTAAAGCACCACCAAGGGCAGGGCGTGCGTCAGGAAGCCGTGCCATTGCAACGAGGGAACGAAGACGACGTCGCCGGCTGTTGAGTGCCTCCCCTCGACGCCTTCCGCTTCGCCCAGCAGAAACTCGGCGCTGCCGGCCAGGAGCACGTAGGCCTCTTCGGCCTTATGCCGGTGCCGCGGGTAGCGGATGTGCGGCCCCCAGACGCCGACACCGGCGCGCACGCGCTGGCTGACGAAGGGGCCCTCCTTGCCGATCACCTCGGCGAAGCCATAGCCGGCGAGCATGTCGTCGCCCACCAGGCCGTCGCTCTTGGTGTAGCTCTGCTCCCACCTGCGGGAGAGCTTCTCCGCTTCGAAGAGACGGGTCAGCGGGTGCGTCCGAGCGACCGTGTGCGACAGGGCCCGGGTGAGGGTGGCGGTCACCGGCGAGGGACTGGGGGCGACCGGGCGCCAGGTGCGGCCCCAGTCGGCGATCCCGTCGCGGAAGGGCCCGAGGTCTTCGTGCGGATGGCTGGCGACGAAGCTCCGGATGGCGTCCAAGAGGCGTCGGTCGGACTGCTTGGCGTTTGCGCCTGAAGATCGCCCGGGGCTCAAGAGGCGGCCGCCTCCCAGTCCTGGGCCGCCCGCCCCACGCGCTTGCCGCGAACGAAGGCGACTAATTGGTCGCAGAACTCGGTCGTCGCCGTGAAGGTCGGCAGGTGCCCCTTGTCCTCGAAGGCATAGAAACGCGCGCCCGCGATGGCCTTGGCGAGTGCCAGGCCTCGTTCGAAGGGCGTGTCGCGGTCTTGCGTGCCGTGCATCACCAAGGTGGGGGTACGCACCTGATCCAGTAGGCCGTCGATCTCGACCGCCTTGTCGTAGGTGAAGAAGCTCACCACCGTGTAGGGGTCCAGCTTCAGCACCTCCTGCTCGAACTGGACCCGCAGGTCGCGCGTGCCCGGCTCCGAGTAGATGGCCGGAGAGAAGAGCCGGATGGCCTTCAGGACCTCCCCGGCCGAGAGGGCCTCGAGGAAGGTGCGGACATGGCTTTCCTTCATCATCGGGCAATCGGTCGGCGAGAGGCCGAAACCGAGGGTCTGCCGCGTGTCGCCGCCGACCAGGACGATGCGGTCCAGCAGGTCTGGCGCCTTGATCGAGAGCTTGACCAAGAGATTGACGCCGCGCGACATGCCGACCGCCGTCATCTTCCGCCCGCGCTTCACATGGCGCAGCACGGAGATGTAGTTGGCGATGTGGTCGTCCAGCGTGTGCGCTCGCGGCAGGGGATCGGATGCGCCCGTGCCGCGGCCGTCGATGGTGATGACCCGGAAGTCCTGGCAGAGACGCTCGACCACGGGCTGAAAAACGCTTAGCCCGTAGACGAAGGGGTGTACGAAGACCAGGGTTTCCTCGCCGGTGCCGTGTTCGTAGTAGGCAAGCTTGACGCCATCGCAATCCCGGAAGCCCCGCCTGTGCCGCTTGTTCTCGATGTTGCGGCGGCCTTTCGCGTCCTTCTCCTTCGTCAGGGCGCTGTCGAAGAAGTCATTGGCCTGCTCCAGGTCGCCCAGCAGGCTCTCCAACTCGCCCAGAAGGACCAGGGGCCGCACCGCCGCCTCCTCGGCGCCGGCGGCCTCCGTTGCCGCCAAGGCCTGGCGGGCCAGTCCCGCGGCATGGCTGTAGCTGTTCTGCTGCTTCGCCCTTTCGGAGGCCTTCAGGAAGTAGGCGGCCGCGCGCGCGTGGTCTTCTCCTGCTTGGAAGTGCGCGGCGATGATCTCGACGGCTTCGGCGAGCCGCTCGCCGTGCAGCTCTTCCAGTGCCAAGCCGACACGCCGGTGCAGCTCCTTGCGGTCGCCACGCAGCAGGCTCTGATAGGCGACGTCGCGCAGGATCGCGTGCTTGAAGACATACTCCGGCCGCGGAAAGCTCTGCGCCTCGAACAGGAACTCGGCGGCCCTGAGTGTCGCCAGGCTCTCGGTCAGCAGGTCGTCGGCCAGCCGTGAGACCGGCTTCAGCAGGCGAAGCGGCACCGTCGCGCCGATCACCGCGGCGACCTGGAGCAAGGCCTTGGCGGCCGCTGGCAGGTGGTCGATGCGGGCGGCGAGCAGGGACTGAATGCTGGCGGGAATGGCCAGTCCGTCGATCGGACCGGCTTGGCGATAGGCCCCCGGCAGCCCCGTGAGGGCGCCTGTCTCGGCCAAGGCCCGCACGCTTTCCTCCAGGAAGAGCGGCGTGCCGGCCGTGCGTTCGAGCAGCAGATGCTTGAGATCTATCTGATCGGGATCCTCGCCCAAGAGGCTGTCCAGCAGGAGCCTGGCGGAGAGGTCGGGAAGCGGGTGCAGCCGGACTTCGGCGTAATAGCTCTTGGCGTTCCAGCCATGCCGGAACTCCGGCCGGTAGGTGACCAGCAGCAGTAAGGGGGCGGCGCCCAGGCCCTCGACCAGACTATCGAGGAAGGCCAAGCTCTCCCGGTCGAACCAATGCAGGTCCTCCATCACCAGGATCAGGGGCTTGCGGCGGCTCTCGCGTACCAGCATCGTCTTCAGCGCGTCGAGCATCAGCGCACGACGCTGGGTGGCGCCCAGTACCTCCCAAGCCGCGTCGCTCGTCGGCAGGTTGAGAACGGAGAGGAGCGCCGGCAGCAAGGGTTCCAGCCCGCTGTCGAGGGCCAGCATGTGGGTGCGTACCTTGGCGGTGGCGGTAGGCTGGCTGTCCTGGACATCGACCCCACACCAGGACCGCAGGAGGTTCGCCACCGGTCGATAGGCGGCGTCGCTGTCGTGCGACGCGCCGCCCGTCTCCAGTAAGGTCCAGTCGCGCGCCTCCGGCGTCCGCAGGAACTCCTGAACCAGCCGCGACTTGCCCATGCCTGGCTCGCCGACCGCGGCCACCACGGCGCCTCTGCCCGGCCCCACGCGTTGCATGGCCGCGGCCAGGGCCGCCAGCTCCGCGTCGCGGCCGACGAAGCGGGTCGCGCTACGAAGGAGCCGTGCTTGCCATGGCCTGGCGGTGGGTGCGAGTGCCACCAGCTGCGCGACGGCGAGCCGCTGTCCGCCCAGCTGCAGGGTACCGGCTGGCCGGGTTTGAAAGATGCCGGCACCGCCGCGGCCCCTATCCGCCGTCATCGCTATGGTACCGGCGGCGCCGGTGGCCTGCAGCTGCTTGGCCAGCTGCACCGCCGGCCCCACCGCCTCGTAGTGGCGCGCGCCCTTCTCCCCGGTCGGACGCACGACCGCTTCGCCGGAACAAAGGCCCATGGTGATGGACAGAGCCGACGCGCTGGGATCCTCGGCGTCGTGGCGGACGGCGAGCGCGGCGTGACAGGCGCGCTCCCGGTGATCCTCTTGCGCGAAGGGCGCGCCGAAGAGCGCCAGGAGACCTTCGGAATCCCGTGCCGCGACCACGCCGCCGAAGCGGGCGATGGCCTGGGCTATGCGATCGATGGCGGGGTCGATCGCGGAGAGGGCCGCTTCGGGATCGAGGCTCTCGAGCAGCCTAGCGGCGCCCTCGACCCCGACGTAGAGCGCGGTGACCTGCTTGCGCTCGCCCTCGAACGCGCCCTGCGGCTCGTCCGCCTGCTCCTGGGGTGGGTCGGGCACCGTCGGAACCGTCATGCGATGCTGCCTACCCTCCTCCTGCAGGCGCTCGACCGCCGCGCGGGCCTTGGCGTCGTCCGGGTCTATGGTGGTCGCTAGGCGCGCGAAGACCAGGGCCTCGCCCGGGTCGTCCGCCAGGCGGGTGACCAGCTCTTCGAGCAGCGCCATCTCCAGGGCCTGTGCCTCGGCGCGCTCGGCCGTCAGCCAGGCTTGATAGTCGAGCAGATCGTGCAGGTCCAAGCCCGCGAGAAAGCCTTCTCCGAGGCCGCTCGCCACAGCTCGGAGCCTTTCGGTCGAGGCTTGGTCCAGGCCCTCCTCGACAAGCGCGCGGAGCGCGAGGAGGTCGATCTCCACGCCGGCCGGATCGAAGCGCACGCGCTCCCGGTCGGCCAGAATGCGCCGTCGATCGGGCGCGTCGACCAGGGGGCGAAGCTTCGACAGGCTCCAGCGCAAGGCGCCGCGCGGGTCGTCGGGAATCTCCCAGAGGAGCGAACAGAGGCGATCGCGCCGCTGCTCTCTCCCGGTGACGACGAGATAGGCAAGCAAGGCGCGCGTCTTCTTGGAGCGCGGCAGCGGCACAGCCCGGCCATCACGGCGAATCTCCAATCCGCCAAACAACTTTAGGGATAGGTCTTGCTCGCCCTTGCTCAAGCGATCCACCTGCCGCCATGCCAGTCGCCGGGCCGGGCCCGGCGGATTCCACGGTCCTTCTAGCGAATTTCCACGCTGATTCAAACGAGGCCTCACACGCGGGCTTGCCATCTCCCGCTCATCGCCGGCCGACACCTGCACGACGCAGGGGGACAGCCGGTCAAACTTAGCTGAGGAGATCAGACATGACTGCCCTCGTTGGCGTTGACGAAAGAAATCGCTTTGCCCGCTGTATTGCCGCGTCCAAGCGGGTTCGCTGGGACACCGAGGCCGATGTGATCCGTGGCCGGAAGTTCTCTGTCGGAGAGAAGTTCTTGCCGGACGGCCTCTCCCTGATCGATCGCCTGACCTTTCTGACGGCGGATCAGAAGTGCTTCCTCAGTCAGGTGCAAGGCCGCACCTACGCCAATGTCTTCGGCCTGGTGGAACGCTTCATCAACGCCAAGATCTTGGAGTTGAGCCGCGATCACTGGATGGGCGACCAGGTCGCGCTCGAGGCGCTGGTGCGCTTCAGCGACGAGGAGCTGAAGCATCAGGCGCTGTTCCGCCGGATCGAGCATCTGGCCGCCGACGTCATGCCGGACGGCTATCGCTTTGCGCCCGATCCCAATGACGTGGCGAACGCCGTGCTCGGCAAGAGCAGTTGGGCGGTGCTCCTGCTGACCCTGCACATCGAGCTCTTCACCCAGCAGCACTATCAAGAGAGCATGGCGGCCGACCATAGGCTGTCCGTCCTCTACAAGGACGTCTTTCGCTTTCATTGGGTCGAGGAGAGCCAGCACGCGCGCATCGACGAGATGGAGCTGCGCCGCATCGACGCCGACTTGAGCGAGGAGGAACGCGATCATGCCATCGAGGAGTTCATCGAGCTCGTCGGCGCAGTCGACCAGGTCCTTCAGCTGCAAGCGGCCGAGGACGCTCGCTACTTCCTTCGCGTGGCGGGCGAGGGACTGACGGAAGCCGACGCGCAAGTGCTGGAAGGCGGCGTCCTGCGAGCCTATCGCTGGCAGTACATCCTCTCCGGCGCGCAGCACCCGCACTTCCAGAAGGTACTGAGCAGCCTGATCGCGCCGCATCAGCTGGAGACCATCGCTGCCGCGCTGCGGCAGCTCTCCTAGTGGTGCGACCCAAAGGGATGGTTCCCATCCGTTTGGATTAAGTCGCCCCACAAGACCAAGAGGTTGGTGGGCCGATTCACGTAACGCTTGGGTACCAAGCGTCACGATCGGACCACTGGCGCCCTTGCGCACGCCGATCTACCCCGTTTTCCAACTCAGAGAGAGAAGAGAACCATGAACCAGGTTACACTTGCCCAACCCGCCGAGACCCGCGTGAACGGTCTCGACGTGGACGCCCTGCGCGCGGTGATAGAGGCCGTCAAGGAGGACTCGGCCAAGGGCCAGGTCGCCTTTCGCGTCACTTCGGCCTGGCAGGGCCAGACACGCAGCGAAACCAGCGTCGCGTCCTACAGCATCGCGGGCGAGGAGGTGTCGCGGCGCTTCACCATCGCGGTCGACGAGCCCTATGAGCTCTTGGGCCAGAACAGCGCCCCCAATCCGCAAGAGGTGCTGATGGCCGCGCTCAACGCCTGCATGCTGGTGGGCTACGTTGCCGGCGCCGCCATGCGCGGCATCGTGCTGGAGAAGCTGGAGATCGAGACGGAGGGGGAACTCGACCTGCGCGGTTTCCTCGGCATCGACGAGTCCGTGCCGCCCGGCTACGAGTCCATCCACTACGTCGTCAGGATCAAGGGCGACGGCACGCCGGAGGCCTTCCGCGAGATCCATGACACGGTGATGCGGACCTCGCCCAACTACTTCAACCTGTCGCGCGCGATCACCCTGGACGCCGAACTGGAGGTCCAAACCTAGCAAAGCAAGACGGGTCCGCCTTCCGGCCAAGCCCCGCTCTCGTTGACGAGGGGCTTGGCCGCGATGGCGGTGCGACAGGCGATCACTAGGGCGCCCGCCGCGCTGGCCGGCGGGCGCGCGTAGGAGATGCGCGACTTTCGGGTGGCCGACGTGATCGGCGGCGACAGGCTGGATCGCCGCGCTTCGCTCGCGATGATGGCGGGCGGGGTGGTTGCATAGGCCTGGCAGGCTTGGAAAGGCGAGAACAGCAAGCCTTGCTCGGCCGGCCGGGACGCCCTCACGTTGTCACTGCGAGGAGCGGCAGCGACGCGGCAGTCCAGGGTCCTTAGGTGCGTCCATTTTAAATGCAATTGCATCTAGCTTGACAGTTAGATGCGGTTGCATATATTTCAACGCAACTGCATGAAACAGCTGCGTGAGGTGCCCATGTCGGACCGCTTGTCCCTGATCAGCCACCACCTCTGCCCCTATGTGCAGCGGGCGGTGATCGCGCTCTCCGAGAAGGGGGTCGACTACGAGAAGATCGCCGTCGATCTGGCGGACAAGCCGGATTGGTTCCTAGAGGTCTCTCCCTTGGGCAAGACGCCGGTCTTGCTGGCGGGCGGGACGGCGATCTTCGAGTCCAACGTGATCCTGGAGTATCTGGAGGAGACGCAACCCCATCCGCTGTATCCGGCCGACCCCCTGGAGCGCGCGGAGCACCGGGCCTGGATCGAGTTCGGCTCGAGCGTGCTGGCGGCCATCGCCAGCTTCTACGTCGCCCGCGATGCGGCCTCCTTCCGGGAGAAGTCGGCTATCCTGGCCCGGAAGTTCGGACAGCTGGAGGACAGGCTCACCAGCGGCCGCTACTTCGCCGGAGACGATTTCTCCCTGGTCGATGCCGTCTTCGGCCGGGTCTTTCGCTACTTCGATCTCTTCGACCGGCTGGGCGACTTTGCCGGCCTGGCGGGGAGGGCGAAGCTCGCGCGTTGGCGGCGGGCCCTGGCCCAGCGCCCTTCGGTCCGCCGCGCCGTGGGCGAGGACTACCAGGAACGTCTCCGGCGCTTTCTCGAAGGGCGCGGTTCGCACCTCTCGGGCCTTCTCGACGACGCTGAGCGCATGCGGGCCGGCGTCGGGTGATGCGCCTGGCCGAGGCACGTCACAGCCGCAGCATCATCCACATCAGGGAATGGCCGTGGCGCGGGTCGGTGAACTCGACGAAGGGCGTGAAGCCGCGGCTGCGGTAGAAGGCTCGGGTTTGCGCGTAGGCGCTGTTCGGGCTGCGCGGGCTCATGGTCATGACGGCCATCGCCGTGCAGCCGCGGTCGCGCGCCCGCGTCTTGGCGAGCCGCAGCAGGCCCGAGCCGATGCCCTTTCTGTGCCGCCCGGCGCGCACGCCCAACCACCAGACCTCCGCCGTCGCGCTGAAGTGATAGCGCAGCGCGATCAGACCCATGGACTGGCCCCGGTCGAAGGCGCCGAAGGTCTCCTTGGTCTTCATCTCGGCGACGTAGCGCGCGTTGGCCTCGGCAATGCCGAACCACTCGGGCAGCGTCGCGATCAGTTCCGCGCAGACCTCCGACTTGCGCTCCGGATCCTGGATCTCTTGCAGCTTCATGGCTCGAAGCTAACCAGACGGCGTGCATCCCACAACGGCGCTGCGAGGCCATCCGCCTCTTGCAATCGGATGGCGCGGGCGCCTAGGCTCTGGCCGCTCCCCGGATCCCCCGTGGAGCTGTTCTCAGGGCGGGGTGGAAGTCCCCACCGGCGGTAAGCGCCTGACGGCGCAAGCCCGCGAGCGCCCTTCGGAGCCTTCCGAAGGGGTCAGCAGATCCGGTGCGAGGCCGGAGCCGACGGTTACAGTCCGGATGGGAGAGAACGGTCAGCGTGCCCGAGGGCCTGCGAGGCTCCGGGTGCGTTCGATTGCACGCCCTGATTCAGGTCAGATGGAGACACGACATGAATCAGACCGACCTTAGTCAGAATTCCAGTCCAAACCCCAGTCAGAACCCCAGAATCGCGTTCATCAAGGCCCGCTGGCACGGCGATATCGTCGATCGATGCCAGGCGGGCTTCCAAGCGGAGTTGGCGCGCCTGGGCCGAGAGGATGCCGCCCTCGAGGTCTTCGCGGTGCCGGGCTCCCTGGAGATCCCGCTCATGGCCAAGCGCCTGGCGATGAGCGGCCGCTTCGATGCCATCGTCGCCGCCGGCTTCGTCGTCGACGGCGGCATCTATCGCTACGAGTTCGTGGCGGGAACGGTGATCGACGCGCTGATGCGTGTCCAGCTGGAAAGCGGCGTCCCGATCCTCTCGGCCGTGCTGTCGCCGCATCACTTCCACGAGCATGAAGCGCACCGGGACTTCTTCGCCGCGCACTTCGTCACCAAGGGCAAGGAGGCGGCCGGGGCCTGCCTCGACATGCTGGGCGCCTTGGCGCGCTTGGAGCGGGAATCGGCGGCCGCGTAGTCTCTTTCTAGTGCGAGGGCGGGGCGCGGCGGCGGACGCCAGCGCGCCCCGCCCCACCTCGGGTCACGCCGGCAGGTGTCGGCGCACCATGGCGGCGAAGGCGTCGGAGATGGCTTGGTCGTAGGGCAGCTTGTAGGGAAAGCTGCGGCTGTGATCGAAGCTGTGGCGCATGGCGGCGTTCAGCTCGTAGATGAAGATCCCGCCCTCGTCGTCCAGGGTGAAGTCGATGCCGAAGAAGTCCAGCCCGATGAGCTCCGCAAGCCGCTCCAGGTGGCCCACGTTCCGGCTGCCCACGTAGGCCCGCCAATCGCCGAGGAAGCGCTTCTCCTCCGCCATCAGGTCTTCCCTGGTCCGCATCACCTCCTTGCGATTGCTGCCATGCACGTTCCAGGTGAGGTCCAGGTGGCAGACGACGGGATAGAAGGTGCCGTCGATGCAGAAGAGGCGGAGCTTGCGGAAGAACTCGCCGCGCCAAAGGATCTGGCGGTAGTCGATGACGTAGAACTCGCCGGTGAGGCCGTGACGGGCGTAGGCGGCGAGCGCGTCCGCCTTGTCGATCAGCACGGTGGTGCGGCCGGTCTGGGTGCCGGTCTGGCGCAGGATCACCGGCCCCTCCACGCCGAGGCGGGCGAACTCCTCCACGATGTCGAGCGGCTTGGCCTTCTTCAGCGAGATCCTGACCGTCCAGGGAAAGGTGACGCCGTCGAAGCCGCGCAGGCGCTGCCAGTTTCGGTCTCGCGCGGTGGCCGCCACCTGCTCCGGGCGATTGATGACCTTGGCGTCCGGCACTTGGTCCAGATAGCGCTGGAAGGTCGCGAGGGAGGAGCCTTCGATGTCGGGTTCGGCGATGGTGTTCAAGATCACGTCGTGCGGCGGCACCACGCTGGGGTCGGCCATGTTGTCGCCGCCGATGGTGAAGGTGCGGATGGCGAACTCGGGCTGCAGCAAGAGATAGGTCGTGGCGAAGTGGCCGCCGCGCAGCCGGGCGATCCAGGTGCCGTCGCTTCTGGTGCCGATCATCGGGCGCGTCCGGTCGAAGCCGCGCAGCTTCAGGACGAGCGGGCGGGCGGGAAGGCTGTCGTCGTGCGAGGCACTCAGCGGCACGCGGGCGAAGTAGTCCTCCATGTAGGCCTGCGCCCTGCCATGCAATCCCACCTGCGTCATCAGCCCGGCGATCGCCAGGTGCGCGCCGTAGTGGTCGGGATCGCTCGTGGCGATCCGGCGGTACTCCTTCAGGCTCTCGCGGAAGCGGCCTTGAGAGAGGAGCGACTTGCCAAGTTGCGCCCGCATCTCGAGCGAGTCCGGTTCCTTGGCCAGGTGCGCGCGCGCTAGCTGCTCCTGTACCTGGTACTTACTAGGAACCGGTGCTGCCTCTTCCTTCATGATCCCGGACTGCATCCCTGTCTGTCTCGACGCAAAGGCGCGGGGGACCTTGCGCCAAGGGGGGTGATCAATGCAACAGCCGCGGCTGGGCAGGGGCCGCGACGCGCCGGCGATGGTGTAGTCTCGCAAGACCGAAGCAGACACAGAAGGAGGCAGCGGCATGACCCCGCCGAGCAGCGACGAAGCTCTCCCCGCCACCAGCTTCTCCAGCGCCGAGATGGGCGCGGTGGCGCATCTCTACCGCGGCGAGGTCTACCGCAGCACGATCTGGCGGACGCGGCTGGACAACACCACCAACTGGGCCGTGGTCACGACCGGCCTGGCGCTCTCTCTCTCCTTCAGCAGTCCCACCGCTTCGGTTCTGCCGATCCTGCTGGTCGGTCTTCTGATCATCGTCTTCCTGCTGCTGGAGGCGCGCCGCTATCGCTACTTCAACGTCTGGCGGGCGCGCTGCCGCTTGATGGAGACGGAGTTCTACGGACCCATGCTGAACGGGCAGGGCGTGACCTTGGACGGTCAGTGGAACACACTGTTGGCCAAGGACTACAAGCGGCCCTACTTCCACATCAGCTTCGCCAGGGCGGTGGGGCGCCGCCTGCGCAAGAACTACGCCTACATCCTGGTGGTCCATGCCATCGCCTACTTCGGCAAGCTGATCATCCACCCGACGCCGCTGGAGGGCTTCTCGGAACTCTTCGAGCGCGCGTCTGTTGGGGCCATCCCCGGCCAGTACGTGCTGGCGGCCGGTTTGGTCTTTCACGGCAGCTGGGTCGTCTTCGCCCTGGCGACCTTGAGGATCGAGCTGAAGGGGCGGCGGCCGGACAAGCTGATCTCCATTGCCTAGCTGTCGGTCGGAGTCGGCTTTGCGGGGGAGGCGCGAAGCCATAGGCTAAAGAGGTTCGCCCAGTCTTGCAGGAGGAACGATTGCCATGGCGTCCATGAGCGTCGAATTGCGCAGCGTGACCGGTACTGAGGCCGCCATGGGCTGGGCCGGCGGCCACACCATCGTCGTCGACCGGCCGGAGGGCAAGGCCGGCGGCATGGGTCTGGGCTTCAACGGCGGGCAGCTCTTGGCCCTGGCGATCGGCGGGTGCTACTGCAACGATCTGCGTTACGCCGCCGACGCGCTGGGGGTGGCGCTCGGCGAGATCTCGGTCGGCGTCACGGTGGAGCTGGAGGGCGATCCGCTGCTGGCCACCGCCGCGGCCTTGACGGTCTCCTGCACCACCTTGGACGGCGCCGATCCGGGCCCGGTCATAGCGCGCGCCAAGGAGGTCTCGACGGTCGCCAACTCCCTGAGCCGGGGCGTGCCGGTAACGATTGCCGCCGCCGACTAGCGCTCCCCCTTGCCGTGCCGACCTCTTTCTCGGGAGGAACTCGGATCAGGGCGCCGGCAGGCCTGTCTCGTGAACATGCAGCCAGGTGAGCGCGCGCGTCTCCGGGTCGAGCCGGAAGAGGACCGACGAGCGCCGGGTGTTGTCGGGTGGGGTGGTGTTCTTGGCGCCGCGCTGGTGCTCCAGATAGGTGGCTAGTAGCAGGCGCCCCGAATCGTAGACGCCGAGCAGCGATACCCCCTCGATCTCGATTTCGAAGGCCGGATTGGCGCCATGACCCTGAAAGAGCGAGGGCAGCAGCTCCGCGGCCCGCAAGGCCTGGCCGGCCGGCTGAATGTTGATCAGATCCTCGGCCAGTCGGTCCGTCACCTCCCGGGCGAAGAGCGCTTCGGAGCGGGCAACCTCGCCCCGGAACCAGGCCGCCACGAAAGCGTGAAAGCGCTCGACCTCCTTGCGCGCCAGGTCTTCCAGTTCACCTCTGTTCATCTTCTCCCTCCAGCTCTCTCTCGTGGATCAGCAGATCGGCCGGCTGACAATCCAGCACCGCGCAGATCTTGGCCAGCGTCTCGAAGCGCACGCCCTTGACCTTTCCCGATTTCAGGAGCGAGAGGTTCTGCTCGCTGATCCCGATCCTCTGGGCCAGGTCCTTGGAGCGCATCTTGCGGCGCGCCAGCATGACGTCGAGGGTCACGACGATGGGCACGACGGCTAGACGAACTGGCGGTTCTCGTCGGCGATGCGGGCCGCCTCCGCCAGGATCCAGCCGATCACCATCAAGAGGAGACCCAGGACCGTCAGTCCGAAGTCGTGACTGGAGAGGCTGACGGCCAGCTGGCGCTGACCGGGCGGGTTCTCCCAGGTAAGCGCCAGGACCGTCAGGGTGTGGGCCAGCACGCCGCCGCCCACGGCCAGCAGGAGGAGCAATCCGATCCCGCCCAGCCGGCGCGCCGCCGCGCTGGTGAAGATCTCGCCGCGGGCATAGCCCAGGAAGAGACTGCGGGTGAGCCAAAGCGCGCCCAGCGCCAGACCCATCGGCAGCCAGGAGGCCAGGAAGCTGCCCCAATAGGCCAGCGGCGTCAGCGGGCCGGGCGGCGCGAAACCGGTCATCTCTTCGGAGGCGTGGTGCAGGAGTTCCGGGTCGCTCCAGAACCAGAGAAAGAGGCCCAGCAACAGTAGGGCGCCGAGCGTGACGAGCCAGGCCATGAAGCGGCTGACCCGTCTGATCCGGCGCAGTCGATCATGCGCGCCGACAGCTTCCACCATGAGCGGTAGTCCTTCGTGTAGATCACCAATTAATTATCGTTTTACAATAATTTTTGGATCGCGCAAGGGATAAGAGTCTAGGGTTCCTGCCTCGGCGCGTCGCAGAGGGCGACGGGGTCTCCCGTCAAGAGGCCGTGGACCTCGAAGGGCGGGTCCGCCCCCGCTTTGAAGGTGACGATCGAGGCGTCGATCACGACGAAATCGCCGGGACCGTTCAGGCGCCACAAGTTGGGAGTCGCGGGTCCGCCGAAGTCTCGATAGAGGCAATAGCTCCCGGTCGAGCCGTGGACCAGCAAGACGGGATTCTCGAAGTCAATAGCCTGCGCGCTGAGGCTGTTCATCAACCTCGCGTAGGGATCGCAGTTCACCAGTACCTTGTCGTCGCAGACCTCACCCGTCTTCTCCCACGCCTTAAGGTCCGTCGGGTCGGCATGCATCACCACGACGAGCCCTTCCGCGCCGTCGGCGGCCGTAAAAGCCTTCGCGAGCCACTCCAAGTTGGCCTCGTCGCGGTGCCCTGCCGCCTCACGCGCTTGCTCTTCAAGCTGCCGCGTCAGCCCTTTGACTTCCTCCGCGCTCTTGCCCTCCGTGGCTTTCTTCGAGGGAAGGATTTCGTTGCGGCCGTTTCCGGTGCCGACGACATGCAGCGTCACGAACTGCAACTTGCCCAGGCGCCAGAGCGCGTTCTCCGGATAGTCCTTGCTTTGTCGCCCGACCCGCCAGCCGTCGCCGCTGGGCGGCGGGCCGGAGAAGAAGAGCCTGCGGAGCTTCTTGAGCTGGTCCATCTCGTCGAAGCGTCCGGCTTCATCGCGGTCGCAGTCGGTCCAGTCGTTGTCGCCGGGCGTGTAGACGACGCGGCCGGGCACCAGGCCCAGAACGATCTCCCTGCGCGCTTGCATGAGGTCCGGGTCGCAAGGCTCTCCGCCGCCCTTGATGTCGCCATAGTGGATGACGAGATCGACCTCCGCCTTGCGCAGCTTGTCTCCGATGTAGCGCAGGCTATTGGTCTGGGTGTCGCTGTCGTAGGGCATGTCGCCGAGGACGGCGAAGGTGACCTCCGCCCGTGGCGCGCCACCAGCGGCAAGGAGACAGAACGACAGGACAAGCGCAGCCAGACGGACCATGGCCCTACTCCCCAACTCTCGACACCCGAGGGTGGCATTGCCACCATTGTGCTGGGAAATGCGCCCGGTCGCAATCTATGTGTGCGTCCCGCCGGCCCGGGCGCCGTCGACGGTTACCGGCCCGCGGGCAAGCCGTCGCGGCACCTCGCCCTACGTCGGTCGGTCAGCCGGTGCCGCCCACGGTGATGGCGTCCAGGCGCAGGGTCGGCTGGCCGACGCCGACCGGCACGCCCTGGCCGTCCTTGCCGCAGGTGCCGATGCCGGGGTCCAGCTCCAGGTCGTTGCCGATGAGGCTCACCTTCTGCATGGCCTCGGCGCCGCTGCCGATCAGCATCGCGCCCTTGACCGCTGGCCCCACCTTGCCGTTCTCGATCTTGTAGGCTTCCCGGCAGGAGAAGACGAACTGGCCCGAGGTGATGTCGACCTGGCCGCCGCCGAAGGAAACGGCGTAGAGCCCGTCCTTCACGCTGGCCAGGACCTCGGCCGGATCGCGCTCGCCGGCCAGCATCATGGTGTTGGTCATGCGCGGCATGGGGATGTGGGCATAGGACTGGCGCCGACCGTTGCCGGTGGGCGTCATGCCCATCAGGCGCGCGTTCTGGCGATCCTGCATGTAGCCGGTGAGGATGCCGTCCTCGATCAAGGTGGTGCGGCTGGTCGGCGTGCCCTCGTCGTCGATGGTGAGGCTGCCGCGCCGGTCGGTGATGGTGCCGTCGTCGACCACCGTGACGCCGGGGCTGGCCACCCGCTCGCCGATGCGGTTGGAGAAGACCGAGGTCTCCTTGCGATTGAAGTCGCCCTCCAGTCCGTGGCCGACGGCCTCGTGCAGCAGAATGCCGGGCCAGCCGGGGCCCAGGATCACCGGCATCTCGCCGGCCGGGGCGGCGACGGCCTCGAAGTTGACCAGGGCCTGCCGCAAGGCCTCGTCGACGGAGGCCTGCCAATGGCCTTCCTCGAAGAGGCTGGTGAAGGCGATGCGACCGCCGGAGCCGTAGTAACCCGACTCCTGCGTCTCGCCGTCGCCGACCGTGACGCTGATCTGCAGGCGCACCAGCGGGCGCACGTCGGCCATGCGGGCGCCGTCGGCGCGCAGGATCTGCACCGCTTGCCACGAGCCGATGACGCTGGCCGAGACCTGCTGCACGCGGCTGTCGCGCTCGCGCGCATAGGCGTCGATCTTCTCCAGGAGCGCCACCTTCTCGGCAAAGGGCATGGCGGCGATGGGGTTGTCGTCGGTGTAGAGCTGGGCGTTGGTGCCCTGCGGCCGCTCGGCCGCTACGCCGGAATGGCCTCTACTCACCGCCGAGACCGTGTCGGCCGCCCGCTTCAAGGCCGCCTCGCTCAGCTCGCTGGAATGTGCATAGCCCGCCGCCTCGCCGGCGATCGCACGCAGCCCGAAGCCCTGGGCCGTGTCGAATGAGGCGGTCTTCAATCGGCCGTCGTCGAAGGTGAGGCCCTCGCTTTGCCGGTACTCGAGAAAGAGCTCGCCGTCGTCCGAGCCGTCCAGCGCGTCGGCGGTGATGCGGTCGACCTTCGAGCGATCCAAGGCGCCGCTGCCGAAGAAGAGGCGATCGGTGGTTTCCAAATGCGACATGTTTCCTCCGTTGCGGCGGAGCCGGCTTGCGGCCCCGCGTTGTCCCGCTCCCCACAAATCTAGGGAGTCTCGGCCCCGGAAGCGAGGGGAAGTGGCGGGCGCCGACCCGACCGGCGGCAGGAAAATCCCTGACGGTGCGGCGTCCGGTCACTCACCGGGGCCGTTGGCCTGCCTCTATAAGTTATGGCTGAAAAATGGCCGTGCTTCAGTGGGTTTCGCCGCGCGCAGGCGATTGCCGGAGGTAGGCTAGCAGGTCTGTCGCCCAATGGGCGGAGACTCCGGCGGCGGAGCTTGCGGAAGACGCGGCGTTTTGACGAGAATGCGGCATGAGGCCAGAATGGTAGGGTCTTCGCACTCTACTGCCGGGAGACGGAGAAAAGGCGGGGTGAGATGTCACGACTAAAGTCCCTCTTGGGCGCGGCCGCTGCGGCGCTTGGTACCGGCATCGCGACCTTGCCGGCCTTGGCCCAAGAGACCGAGAAGAACGTGCATGGCGTGGCATGGGGCATGGGCATGCAGCCCGCGGCCTCGCCGACCGCCGACCGCATGCACGACTTCAACGAGCTGCTGCTCTGGATCATCACCATCATCGCCTTCTTCGTGCTGGCGCTCTTGCTGTTGGTGATGTTCCGCTTCCACGAGAAGCGCAATCCCACCCCGTCGAAGACCACGCACAACACCCTGATCGAGGTGATCTGGACGGTGGCGCCGGTGATCATCCTGGTGATCATCGCCATTCCCTCCTTCCGCCTGCTCTACTACGAAGACCAGACGGTCGACGGCGACATCACCATCAAGGTGACCGGCCACACCTGGTACTGGTCGTACGAGTACCAGGACCCGGGCAAGGCCAGCACCGGCGGGATGTCCTATGACGAGTTCGCCTTCGATTCCTACATGATCCCGGAGGATCAAGTTAAGAATCCGGACCTCAGGCTGCTCGCCGTCGACAATGTCGCGCACGTGCCCTCGGACACGGTGATCCGCTTCATCGTGACCTCCGGCGACACCTTGCACTCCTTCGCGATGCCCTCTTGGGGGGTGAAGAAGGACGCGGTGCCGGGCCGGCTGAACGAGACCTGGGCATCCATCCCCGCGGAGTGGGAGGGCACGACCTTCTACGGTCAGTGCTCGGAGATCTGCGGCATCAATCACGCCTACATGCCGATCGCCTTCAAGGTGGTGTCCCGGGAGGACTACCTCGCCTGGGTGAAGGAGGCGCATCAGCAGTTCGGGGCGCTGGACAGCCCGGTCAGGCTGGCTGACGCGCAGGCGGACTAGGGCAGGAAGTTTAGGGGTGCGGCCCTTCTTAGCGGGGCCGCGGGACTCGAGAGACTAACGTGCGCCGCGGGACCCTGGGGGTCGACGGCCAGACGCAGAGAGGGATCAGGAGCGATGGCTCACTATCAGGCGGCGGGCGAAGATCTGGAGCACGCCCACGACGATCACAAGCCAGGCTTCTTCGTCCGGTGGTTCTGCTCCACGAACCACAAGGACATCGGCACGCTCTACCTGATCTTCGCGGCGATCGCCGGCATCATCGGCGGTGCGATCTCCATCTGGATGCGCATGGAGCTGCAGGATCCGGGCGTGCAGTACGTCGAGGACGGCCAGCAGTGGAACGTGCTGATCACGGCGCATGGCCTGATCATGGTCTTCTTCGTCGTCATGCCGGCGCTGATCGGCGGGTTCGGCAACTGGTTCGTGCCGCTGATGATCGGCGCGCCGGACATGGCCTTCCCGCGCATGAACAACATCTCCTTCTGGCTCCTGGTGCCGGCCTTCCTGCTGCTCTTTGGCTCGGCGCTCTGGCCGCCGGGCGCCGGCACCGGCTGGACCATCTATCCACCGCTATCGGCGCAGGATCTCCATCCAGGGCCCTCGGTCGACATGGCGATCTTCGCGCTGCATTTGGCGGGCGCGAGTTCGATCCTGGGCGCCGCCAACTTCATCACCACGATCTTCAACATGCGCGCGCCGGGCATGACCCTGCACCGCATGCCGCTCTTCGTCTGGGCCATGCTGATCACCGCCTTCCTGCTGCTGCTGGCGGTGCCGGTCCTGGCCGGCGCGATCACCATGCTGCTGGTCGACCGCAACTTCGGCGCCGACTTCTTCGTGCCGGCCGGCGGCGGCGACCCGATCCTCTTCCAGCACCTCTTCTGGTTCTTCGGCCACCCGGAAGTCTACATCATGATCCTGCCGGCCTTCGGCGTGATCAGCCACGTGGTCTCCACCTTCTCCAAGAAGCCGATCTTCGGCTATCTCGGCATGGCCTACGCCATGGTGGCGATCGGCTTCGTCGGCTTCATCGTCTGGGCCCACCACATGTTCACCGTCGGTCTGGACGTCGACACGCGCGCCTACTTCACGGCGGCCACCATGGTGATCGCGGTGCCCACGGGGGTTAAGATCTTCTCCTGGATCGCCACCATGTGGGGCGGCTCCATCCGCTTCGACACGCCGATGCTCTGGGCCTTCGGCTTCATCTTCCTCTTCACCGTCGGCGGCGTCACCGGCGTGGTGCTGGCCAACGCCGGCATCGACACCTACCTGCACGACACCTACTACGTGGTGGCCCACTTCCACTACGTGCTGTCGCTGGGCGCGGTCTTCGGCATCTTCTGCGGCCTCTACTACTGGATCGGCAAGATGAGCGGCCGGCAGTATCCCGAATGGGCCGGCAGGCTGCACTTCTGGACCACCTTCCTGGGCGTGAACCTGATCTTCTTCCCGCAGCACTTCCTGGGTCTGCAGGGCATGCCGCGCCGCTACGTCGACTATCCCGACGTCTATGCACCTTGGAACTTCGTCTCCTCGATCGGCTCCTACATCGCCGGCGCCTCGACGCTCTTCTTCCTGGTGGTGATGCTGTGGACCCTGCGCTCGGGAAGCCGGGTGGGCGCCAACTATTGGGATATCGCGCCCAACAACATGACCTTGGAGTGGACGGTCTCCTCGCCGCCGCCCTTCCATGCCTTCGACGAGATTCCCGTGATCAAGCCGCAGGAGGCGCACTGAGCCTAGCCTGAAGGAAGCCCGAGAGCGACCAGACGCATGCCAAGTTCGATCACACCAGGCACCGCCAGCCTCGCCAGACCGGCACCGGCCCTTAACGGCGCCGCGCCGCTCGGCGCCTGGTTTCAGCTGCTGAAGCCCAGGGTCATGTCGCTGGTGGTCTTCACCGGGCTGGCCGGGCTCCTGGTGGCGCCTCAGGCCATGCATCCCCTCTTGGGCGCGATCGCGGTGCTCTGCATCGCCGTCGGCGCCGGGGCGGCCGGGGCCATCAACATGTGGTACGACCGCGACATCGACGCGGTGATGGCGCGGACCAATCGGCGCCCGCTGGTGCTGGGGCTGATCGACCCCTCGGAGGCGCTGGCCTTCGGCATCGTGCTGTCGCTCTTCTCGGTCATGCTGATGGGCCTGGCGGTCAACTGGACGGCGGCCGCGCTGCTGGGTTTGGCGAACGCATTCTACGTCTTCGTCTACACCATCTGGCTGAAGCGGCGCACGCCGCAGAACATCGTGATCGGCGGCGCGGCCGGGGCCTTTCCGCCGATGATCGGCTGGGCGGCGGCCACCGGCGAGGTCTCGCTGCCCTCCATCGTCCTCTTCCTCTTGATCTTCCTTTGGACGCCGCCGCACTTCTGGGCCTTGTCGCTCTATCGCGCCAAGGACTACGAGCGCGCCGGCGTGCCGATGCTGCCCGTCGTCGCCGGGCGCGAGGCGACGAAGCGGCAGATCCTGCTCTACACGCTGCTGCTGCTGCCGATCGCGCCCTTGCCGACGCTCTTCGGCGTCGCCGGCTGGCTCTACGGCGGTTTGGCCCTCGTGCTGGGCCTGCTGTTCTTCGCCTGTGCCGTCAAGGTTCAGCGGGACAGCGGCGACCGTGCCGCGCGCCAGACCTTCGGCTTCTCGATCCTCTATCTCTTCCTTCTCTTCGCCCTCTTGATCGTCGACCGTCAGCCCTACCTGCTTGGCGGTCCGGGAGCGCTGCTGCCATGACCGAGACCACCATGACCCAGGACCCGCCGCGCAAGGACCCGACCGAGCTTAGCGGCGACGAGCGCGCGCATTGGCTGCGGCAGCGGCGGCGCCGGAACTGGGCCATCTTCTCGGCCCTCATCACCTTCATCGTGGCGGTCTACTTCGTCGCCATGGTGCGGATGGGCGGGCTCTAGGTCGTGGCGCGGGCCGGATCGACGCGAGAGCGGGGCCGCGCCAACGGGCGCCTGGCCATGCTCTTGGGCCTGGTCGCTTGCGGCATGGTCGGCTTCTCCTTCGCGGCGGTGCCGCTCTACGAGCTCTTCTGCCAGGTGACCGGCTACGGCGGCACCACGCAGGTATCGGAGAGCGCGCCGGAAGAGACGCTCGAGCGGCAGATGGTGATCCGCTTCGATTCCAACGTCGATCCCGATCTGCCCTGGGACTTCCAGCCCGACCTGCGCCAGGTGACGGTGCAGCTGGGCGAGTCGAGCCTGATCTTCTACAAGGTCCGCAATCTGGCCGAGGTGCCGACCGCGGGCACCGCCACCTTCAACGTCACGCCGCTCAAGGCCGGGCAGTACTTCAGCAAGGTGCAGTGCTTCTGCTTCACCGAGCAGGTGCTGCAGCCGGGCCAGGAGATGGACATGGGGGTCAGCTTCTATGTCGATCCGGCGCTGGCGGAGGACCCGAACCTGGACGAGGTGAAGACCATCACCCTGTCCTACACCTTCTTCGTGGATCCCGACTCCGAACTGGCGGCGCTGTCCGACGGCCAGGCGGAGACGGACCGCGTCAATTAGAGTTTCGCTGGCCGAAGCCCGGACGGCTATAGTTCGGCAAGGGTTTTGACGGCGGGGATGCAAGAGGGAAGAGACGAGGCATGAGCGCGGCGGATCACGGCGAGCAGAAACATCCCTATCATCTTGTCGCGCCCAGCGTCTGGCCGCTGGTTGGCGCGTTCGCCGGCGGCCTCATAACCTTCGGCGGCGTGCTCTGGATGCACGGGATCGAGTACTGGAGCTTCTTCCTGGGCGCGATCGCGGTGATCGTCGTCATGTACTTCTGGTGGCGCGACGTCATCAGGGAATCGGTGGTCGAGAAGCTGCACACGCCGGTCGTCCAGATCGGTCTGCGCTACGGCATGCTTCTCTTCATCACCTCCGAGGTGATGTTCTTCGCCGCCTTCTTCTGGGCCTACTTCGATCCGGCGCTCTTCCCGGACGAGGCGATCCAGGTCACGCGGGTCGAGGTGCTGGGCGGGCAGTGGCCACCCGAGGGTGTGCTGACCTTCGATCCCTTCGGCGTCCCCTTCCTCAATACGCTGATCCTGCTCCTGTCGGGCTGCACGGTCACCTGGGCGCACCACGCGCTTCTGATCAACGACCGCAGGGGCCTGATCAACGGCCTGACCTTGACCGTGATCCTGGGCGCCTGCTTCACCGGCTTCCAGATCTACGAGTATCAGACGGCGGCCTTCGATTTCGACGAGGACATCTACAGCTCGACCTTCTACATGGCCACGGGCTTCCACGGCTTCCACGTGCTGGTCGGCACCACCTTCCTCTTCGTTTGCCTGATGCGCGCGCGGGCCGGGCACTTCACGAGAGAGAAGCACAACGGCTTCGAGGCGGCGGTCTGGTACTGGCACTTCGTCGACGTCGTCTGGCTCTTCCTCTTCATCTGCGTCTACTGGTACGGCGCGGGCGAACACTTCTCCCACTGACGCGGGCGACGGTGTCCGTCTCGCCGCTGTCCGCCGGTTTGGGATGCCGCTGTCCGCGTTGCGGCAAGGGTAAGCTCTTCGCCGGGTTCCTGGCGGTGGCGGAGCGCTGCGAGGCCTGCGGCTTGGATCTGCGCAAAGCCGATTCGGGCGACGGGCCGGCCGTCTTCATCATCTTCATCGTCGGCGGACTGGTGGTGCCCCTTGCCTTTTGGCTGGACGCCGCCGCGCATCCACCCATATGGGTGCACATGGTGCTTTGGCCGATCGTGATCATCGGGCTGTCGCTGGCCCTGCTGCGGCCGGCCAAGGCACTCTTGATCGCGCTGCAGTACCGCCATCGCGCCAGCGACAGCGGCACGGTCAAGTACGACTGACATACGCCTTCCCTCTAAGTCTCGAGGCCCATGACACTCTTTGGTCGACCCTTTCGGCCCAGGCTCTGGACCAGTCTCGCCGCCCTGGCGATGTTCCTGACCCTGATTGGCCTCGGCAGCTGGCAGCTGGTCCGTCTGGATTGGAAGCAGGGCCTGATCGACGAGCGGCAAGAGCGCTGGGCCGCGCCGGCCATCGCCCTGCCGCAAGACCTCTCCGACAGTAGTGCGCTGCTGCATCGCCGCGTTCAGGTCGAGGGGCGCTTCCTGCACGACGCCGAACTCTACCTGCCGGGCCGCAGCTACAAGGGCACGGCCGGCACCGGCATCGTCACCCCGTTGGTCTTGACGGACGGCCGCTCCCTGCTGGTCTATCGCGGCTGGGTCCCCACTTCGCGCGAGGGACGCGAGACCAGGCCCGAGAGCCTGCCGGGCGGAGAGGTCACCGTCGAAGGCGTGCTCCTGCCCGGGGGCTGGCAAGGCAGCGACTGGGTCGAGCCCGGAAACGACCCGCAGGACAACGTCTGGTTCTTCATCAATCCGCCGGAAATGGCCGAGGCCGCCGGACTCGAGCGCGCCATCGAGCCGGTCTATATGGGGGTCTATCGCGACGATCCCGAGGCCGCCCTGCCCTTCACGCCGCCGCCGCCGATAGAGCTGCGCAACGACCATCTGCAGTACGCCGTCACCTGGTTCGCCCTGGCCATCGCCTTGGTGGTGATCTACCTGGTGTTCCATACCGGATCGAAGTCCAAGCCCGAGGAGAGCCCGGAATGACGCAGGCCTATCAGTGGCTGGAGCGCCGCTTCGCCCGTCTGGGCGCGTTGGAGGAGGCGGCTTCCTTCCTGCATTGGGATTACTCGGTCATGATGCCGACGGGCGGCGGAGACGCGCGCGCCGAGCAGCTGGCCGCGCTCTCGGTCACCCGCCACGAGCTCTTGAGCGATCCGGCGGTCTCCGACCACCTGGATCAGGCCGAGGCGGATGAGGGGCTGGACGCCTGGCAGAGCGCCAACCTGCGGGAGATGCGCCGGGACTGGCGGCACGACACCGCGCTTGATGCAGCCTTCATCGAAGCCATGAGCAAGGCCTGTCATGCCTGCGAGGCACTGTGGCGCGAGGCGCGCCCCAGGTCCGACTTCGCCGCGGTGCGCCCCGCCTTGGAAGAAGTGGTCCGGCTCAGCCGCGAGGAGGCGGGGCGAAAGGCGGAGATCTTCGGCTGCAGCCCCTACGAGGCCTTGCTCGACAGCTACGAGCCGGGCATCACCGAAGGCGAGATCGACGGCCTCTTCGACCGCCTGGCCGAGGATCTGCCGGCGCTGATCCGCGAAGCCCTGGACCGCCAGGCGCAGCGGCCGGCGCCGCTACGGCCGGAGGGGCGCTTTCCCATCGCCGCGCAGGCGCAGCTGGGACGCCGTCTGATGGCGCTGGCCGGGTTCGACTTCGATCACGGACGCCTCGACGTCTCCCTGCACCCCTTCAGCGGCGGCACGCCGGACGACGTGCGCATCACCACGCGCTACGAAGAGGCCGACTTCACCTCTTCCCTGATGGCGGTGATGCACGAGACCGGGCATGCGCTCTACGAAAGGGGGCTGCCGGCGGCCTGGCGGCGCCAGCCGGTGGGGCAAAGTCTCGGAATGGCGATCCACGAGAGCCAGTCGCTGCTTATGGAGATGCAGGCCTGCCGCAGCCCGGCCTTCCTCTCTTTCCTGGCTCCCTTCGCGGCGGCCGCCTTCGGCCGCGGCGGGCCGGCCTGGAGCTTCGAGAACTTCCTTCGGCTCTACCATCGCGTCGAGCCCAGCTTCATCAGGGTCGATGCCGACGAGGCGACCTATCCCCTGCACGTCATCCTGCGCACGCGGCTGGAGAAGGCGATCCTCGGCGGCGATCTCGCCGTCGCCGACCTGCCGGGCGCCTGGAACGACGGCATGCGGGACCTCCTGGGCCTGACGCCGCCCGACGACCGCCTGGGCTGCCTGCAGGACATTCACTGGTATGACGGCGCCTGGGGCTACTTCCCGACCTATACCCTCGGCGCCATGACCGCGGCCCAGCTCTACGCCGCCGCCTTGGAGGCGGTCCCCGAGGTTCCCACGGCCCTGGCGCGTGGAGACTTCTTGCCCTTGCTGGGCTGGCTGCGGAGCCAGGTGCACGAGAAGGCCTCCTTGATGAGCGGCCGGGAGTTGGTCGAGGCCGCCACCGGCCGACCGCTCGACCCCACGGTCTTCGAGGCGCACCTGCGCCGCCGCTACCTGGGCGAGGGACGGGCCGAAGCGTAGGTCCGGCTTCGATCCGGAGAGAGGCCGTCAGACAACCCACTCGATCGCGACGAAGCCCAGGATCAGGACGATCACCACGATCCAGCCGATGATCTTGGCGTACTTGTCCAAGAGGACGCGGATCTGCGGGCCGAACCAGTAGAGCGCGATGGCGATGGCCAGGAAGCGCACGCCGCGCCCGGCGAAGGAGGCGAGCAGGAAGAGCAAGAAGGGCAGGGACTGCACGCCGCTGGCAATGGCGATCAGCTTGTAGGGCAGGGGCGTGATGGCGCCGATCAGGACGATCCAGATGCCCTCTTCGTGAAAGCGCTCCTGAATGCGATTGAAGGTGGCCTCCCAGCCGTAGAGATCGATCAGCCAGACGACGACGGTCTCATAAAGCAGGTGGCCGATCAGGTAGCCGACAGCGCCGCCGGCGACCGAGGTCAGGGTGGCGACCAGGGCCGCTAGCCAGACCTGACGGCGGTCGGCCAGCATGACCGGCACCAGGACGGCATCCACCGGCACCGGCAGGAGCGCGCTTTCGGCGAAGGAGGTCGCGCCCACGGCCCAAAGGCCGCGCGGTCCTTGGCCGGCCACCATGGCCCAGCGGTAGAAGCGGTCGAAAATCGGCTGGCTCCCGATCTGTGGAACGGCGCTCGGAGGTGACGCGCCGGCGGCCGGTCAGTCCTTCTCCTCCTCGCTCTGGCTTTCCCCCTCGTCGTTCTTGTCGCCGTTCTTATCGTCTTTCTTGTTCAGCTTGGCGAAGGTTTCCAGGCGGGCCTCGACCAAGCCGAAGACGCTGTCGGGCGGGTAGTTGCCTTCCTCGTTCCGGCTGCCGGCCGGCACGCCGGTCAAGAGTTCGATACCCTCGGTGATACGGCTGATCGGGTAGATGTGAAAGCGGGCGTTGGCGACGGCAGTGACCACGCGGTCGTGCAGCATCAGGTGCGCCACGTTGGACTTGGGGATCATGACCCCTTGCTTACCGGTCAGCCCGCGGCTGTCGCAGATGTCGAAGAAGCCTTCGGTCTTCTCGTTGACGCCGCCGATCGCCTGCACCTCGCCCTTCTGGTTGACCGAGCCGGTGATCGCCAGATCCTGGCGCAGCGGCAGCTCGGAGAGCGCCGAGAGCAAGGCATAGAGCTCCGTCGAGGAGGCGCTGTCGCCGTCGACCCCGCCGTAGGACTGCTCGAAGACCAGGCTGGCGGCGAGCGAGAGCTTGCTGCGCGGCAGGAAGTGTCCGGCGAGAAAGCCTTGCAGGATCAAGACGCCCTTGGAATGCAGCGGACCGCCCAGCTTCACCTCGCGCTCGATGTCCAGGATGCGGCCGCCGCCGGGGCGGACGTTGCAGGTGATGCGGCTGGGCTTGCCGAAGGCGAAGCGGCCGAGCTGCAGGACGGAAAGGCCGTTCACCTGGCCGACGGCCTCGCCGTCGCTGTCGATTAGCATGATGTCGCGGGTGATCTGCTCGTGACTGGCTTCCCGCACGCGGTCCTGGCGCCGGATCCTGGCCTTGATCGCTTCTTGCACGTGTTTGCGGCTGGCAACCTTCGCTTCGGCCTTCTTGGCGAAGAAATCGGCCTCGCGCACCAGGTCGAAGAGGTGCTGCAGGTCCAGCGACAGCTTCTGCGAATCGGCGGCCCGTCGCGAGGCCGCCTCGATCAGGCGCGCCACGCCGTCGACATCGAAGGGGCGGAGCTTGGCTTCGCGCACCATGGAGGCGATCAGGCGGGCGTAGAGCTCGTCGCTGTCGTCGCTGCGGGTCATGGTATCGCTGAAGTCGGCGGCCACCTTGAACATGGCGGCAAAGTCGGCGTCGACCTGCTGGGCCAGGTGGAAGAGGCGCGGACTGCCGACGATGGCGACGCGGACCGACAAGGGGATCGGTTGCGGCGCCAAGGAGACGGTGGAGACCAGACCCGCCGATTGGGCCGGGTTCTCGATCAGGACGTGCCCGGCCTTGAGGTTGCGTTTCAAGGCCTCCCAGGCATAGGGCTGCGAGAAGAGCTTCTCCGCGTCGAGGATCAGGAAGCCGCCGTTGGCACGGTGCAGCGCGCCTGCCTTGATCAGGCTGAAGTCGGTCACCAGGGTGCCCATCTGGGCCACGTGCTCGGCTCTGCCCAGGAGGTTCGCCAGATTGGGATTGTCCTCGTGCACCACCGGCGCGCCGCTCTCCGGGCGGTGCTGGACCAGCACGTTGACCTCGTAACGCCTGAGGCCGCTGACGGTGCCGAGCGGTTCCTGCTTGGGCGGGCCGTCCTTCTCCTGCGGCTTGTTGGTGCCCAATAGGGTAATGAAGTTGGCCTTGATGTCCTTGCGCACCTTGTCCAGGTGCTTCAAGGCTTCGGGCACGTCGGTCACCACGGCGCGCACCGATGCCAGCGGCTCGCGCACCGCCTCGGCGACGATGTCGCGATGCAGCTCCATCTGCTCTTGGCGGCGCTGGCGTTCCCAGCGCGGAAAGTCCTGCATGACGTCCCGCAAGCGTGCCTGCAGGCCCGACAGGCGCTCCTGCAGCACCTGCTTCTCCTCTTCCGAGGCGCCTTCGTAGGCCTTGGGATTGACCTCGCCATCGACGTAGGGCGCGAAGACGATGCCCTGCTGCGTGCGCATCAGGGCGAAGCCCTGCTCCTTGGCCTCCTTGTCGAGCGTTTCGAAGGCCTTCTCCTGCTGCTTCTGGTAGCGCTCGTCGATCGCTTGGATGCGGCCGCGGTTCTCGTCCTGCTCGAAGGCGGCGGGAATCGACTGCGTCAGGTCCTCGATGAAGTCCCGCATCTCGGCGGCGAAGGCCGGTCCGCGGCCGGGCGGCAAGGCGATGGCCCGCGGCTGATGCGGCGTGTTGAAGTTGTGCACATAGACCCAGTCCTGGGGGGTCGGGCGCTCGCGCGCCTCCGCTTCGAAGATGGCGAAGGCCGTGCGATGGCGCCCCGTGCCGTGTCCGCCGAGCAGGTAGAGGTGATAGTCCGGATGCGGCATGGCCGCGCCGAAGCGGATCGCCTCCAGCGCGCGCTCTTGACCCGGAACCTCGTCAAGCGGTTCCAGATCGTCCGTGGTCTCGAAGTTGAACTGCTGGCAGTCGCAGACCCGGTAGAGCTGCTGCGGCAGGAGGGGTCCGACAGTCATGGCGCTCTTCCTTCTCTCGGCAAGCGTCGGGGAAAGTGGGAACGGCGGACCTGTCGGCCCGGGCGGTGATCAGGCGTGTCCGGCGTCGCTCACCAAGTGGCGCGGGTCGATGCCCAGGGTCTTGATCGCGGCATCCCACTTGCCGTCCAGCGCGGCCGAGAAGACCAGGAACTCGCTGGCTTCCGCGGTGAGCCAGCCGTTGGCCTGCAGTTCCGAATCCAGCTGTCCCGGCCCCCATCCGGCGTAGCCCAGGGCGAAGAGATGATGGCGCGGTCCCTCGCCGGCGGCGATGTCGCGCAGGATGTCCAGGGTCGCGGTCATGGCGATGCGGCCATCCACCTGCAAGGTGGAATCCTGTTCGTACTCCGCCGAATGGAGCACGAATCCGCGGCCCGACTCGACCGGTCCGCCGAAGTGCACGTCGATCGCCTGATCGGGCTTGGGGTTGTCGATCCCCAGCTGCTGCAGCAACTCGTCGAAACTCAGGCTATCGATCCGCTTGTTCACGACCAGGCCCATCGCGCCCTCTTCATTGTGCGCGCAGATGTAGACGACGGTGCGCTGAAAGCGCGTGTCGCGCATGCCCGGCATGGCGATCAAAATCTGACCGGTGAGGTAGCCATCGCTATCGGCTTGCCCTGCCATCACTGTCTCCTTGTCGCCCTGTCCGCGCGCCTCAGGCGCGGCAGGTTCCCGTTCCCCACAAACATAGGCTTCTTTGGCGTCGGCTTCACTAGGTCTCTTGATCTCACCATGCAGGAAGACGCTTGGCCTGGCGCCCGAAGCCTCCTATCTCTAGGCAGTCGGTGCCCATCCTGTGCGCCGCTTGAAGCATGACATCTAGACGACGGGAGACTTCCAGCATGGCGATCCAGGTTGGTGATTCGGTGCCGAACGGCGCCCTCAAGCACATGGGCGCGAACGGCCCCGAGGAAATTTCCAGCGACGACCTCTTCAAGGGCAAGAAGGTGGTGCTTTTCGCCCTGCCGGGCGCCTTTACGCCGACCTGCTCCGCCAAGCACGTGCCGGGCTTCGTGCAGCATGCCGGCGAGATCAAGGGCAAGGGCGTGGATACCATCGCCTGTCTGTCCGTCAACGATGCCTTCGTGATGGGGGCCTGGGGCAAGGATCAAGGCGCCGGCGACAAGGTCATGATGCTGGCCGACGGCAGCGCCGACTACACCAAGGCGCTGGGCATGGAGCTCGACCTCAGCGCGCACGGCATGGGCGTGCGGGCCAAGCGCTTCGCCATGATCGTAGACGACGGCAAGGTGAGCTTCCTCGCCGTGGAAGAGAATCCCGGAGGCCTCGAGGTCTCCAGCGCCGAGGCGGTGCTCGCGCAGCTCTAGTTTCCGCTGACGGCGCCGTCTCTTCCGAGGCGGCGCCCAGCTCCTTCAGCCCTCGACCGCGCCGGCCTCGGCTTTGGCCGCGGCGCGCGCAAGCTCGTCGACGCGCTCGTTCTCGGGATGGCCGGCATGGCCGCGCACCCAATGCCAGCTGACCTGGTGCGGGGCGATAGCGGCGTCGAGTCGCTGCCAGAGGTCCTGGTTCTTGACCGGCTTGCGGTCGGCGGTGCGCCAGTCCCGTTTCTTCCAGCCCGCGATCCACTTGGTGATGCCGTCCTTGACGTAGCTGCTGTCGGTCGTCAGGCGGACCAGGCTCGGCCGCTTCAGCGCCTCCAAGGCGGCAATCGCCGCCATCATCTCCATGCGGTTGTTGGTGGTATCGGCCGCGCCGCCGCTGAGTTCCTTCTCGTGCCCGCGATAGCGCAGCAGGGCCGCCCAGCCGCCGGGTCCGGGATTGCCGAGGCAGGCGCCGTCGGTGAAGATCTCCACAGTGTCAGGCAAACCCATAGTCCTCCGGTCCGCTGGCGATGCGGTGGTAGCGCAGCTTGGTCACGTACTCGCGCGGGTCCTTGGGCCGGACCATGGCGTCCGGCGGGTGATTGAGCCAGTCGAACAGCCTGGTCAAGAGAAAGCGCAGGGCGGCACCCGTCGCCAGCACCGGTAGGGCCTCCAGCTCGGCGGCGCTCAATGGGCGCTTGGCCTGATAGGCCTCGATCATCAGGCGGCCGCGTTCCGGCACGTAGCTGTGCGCCCCGTCGAAGCACCAGGCGTTCAGGCAGACGGCCAGGTCGTAGACGTAGAAGTCGTTGCAGGCGAAGTAGAAATCGATCACGCCGCTTAGCCGGTCCGAGCGAAAGAAGACGTTGTCCGGAAAGAGATCGGCGTGGATGACGCCGCTCGGCAGGCCCTTCGGCCAGCCGGCGGCGACGCTGCGGTAGGCCTCTTCCAGTTCTTGGCAGAGGTTCTGGGAAACCTTGTCCGCGCCGGCCCCGCAGTCGGCGATCAGCTTGCGCCAGCCGGCAAGCGACAGGTCGTTCGGGCGCTGCTGCGGGAAGCCGGCGGTGGCATGATGCAGCTCCGCCAGGGTGTCGCCGAGCGCGCTGCAGTGCCAGTCCTTGACCTGGCGTGGCGACAGCCCTTCGAGAAAGGTGAAGAGCGCGGCCGGGCGACCGGCCAGCCGCCGCAAGACCTCCCCCTCGGCCGTCGGCACCGGCTGCGGACAGGCCAGCCCTTGCGCGGCCAGATGGCGCATCAAGGTGATGAAGAAGGGCAGATCGGCCGGCGAGACGCGCTTCTCGTAGAGGGTCAGGATGAAGCGGCCCGATTCGGTCTCGATCAGGTAGTTGGAGTTCTCGACGCCCTCCGCGATACCCTTGGCCGCCAGCAACTCGCCCAGGCCGTAAGGCTCGAGAAAGCGGTCCAGCTCCTCATCGCCGACGTCGGTGTAGACGGCCATTGACGGTGGGGGCGCCTAGGCGGCGCTTTCGGTCAACTGACGCGGCAGCTTGAAGACCACGCTCTCGTTGCGGACCACCACCTCCTCGATCTCCACCGTGAAGTGCTGCTTCAGAAGCCCGATCACCTCCTCCACCAGGATCTCCGGTGCCGAGGCGCCGGCGGTGAGCCCCACGCTGCTGAGGCCGTCCAGCAGGGAAAGGTCCAGATCGCTGGCGCGCTGGACCATGACGGCACGGCTGCAGCCCTGCTTCTCGGCGACCTCGACCAGACGACGCGAGTTGGAGGAATTGGGGGCCCCCACCACGATCATGGCGTCGCTGCGGTCGGCGATCGCCTTCACCGCCTCTTGGCGGTTCGTGGTGGCGTAGCAGATGTCCTCCTTCTTCGGACCCAGGATGTCCGGGAAGCGGCGCTTCAGCGCCTCGACGATGTCGGCGGTGTCGTCGACGGAGAGCGTCGTCTGGGTGATGAAACCCAGCTTCTTGGGATCGGTGACCCGAACCTTTTCGACGTCCTCGACCGTCTCCACCAGAATGATCCAGCCATCGGGCAGCTGACCCATGGTGCCGACCACTTCCGGGTGGCCCTGATGGCCGATCATGATGATCTGGTTGCCTAGCCGGTGCTGGCGCTCGGCCTCGCGGTGCACTTTCGAGACCAGCGGGCAGGTGGCGTCGAGATACAGCATCTCGCGCCGCTCGGCTTCGGCCGGAACGGCCTTGGGCACGCCGTGGGCGGAGAAGATGACCGGCACGCTGTCGGGAACCTCGTCAAGCTCCTCGACGAAGACCGCGCCCTTGGCTTGCAGGTTCTCCACGACATAGCGGTTGTGCACAATCTCGTGGCGGACGTAGACCGGTCGGCCGTATTTCTCGAGCGCGCGCTCGACGATCTCGATGGCGCGTTCGACGCCGGCGCAAAAGCCGCGTGGGCCGGCCAGCAGAATGGTCAGTGTCGGTTTCTGGTCGGGCATGATACTGGCTCGTGTTCCCCATCGCTTGGACCCGCGGGATCGGAGACGACAGCCTAAGGTCAGCCTAGCGCTTGCCGCCGGCCCGTGGGGTGACCTACAGTCCGGGCGGTCCGCCTCCTCTCGATCGAGTGAGGTGGCAAGTTATTCGTGCCAAGACAAGGACAAAACTCTATGTCAGAGGCGAACGAGGGGGCGATCCCGGCGCAGAAAGCGCCTTACAAGGTTTCCGTGGAGGCCGGCAAGACCTACTATTGGTGTGCTTGCGGAAGGAGCGCGAAGCAGCCCTTCTGCGACGGTTCGCACAAAGAGACAGCACTCTCCCCCATCGCCTACAAGGCCGAGGAGTCGAAGGACTGCTACTTCTGCGGCTGCAAGGCCAGCGGCAAGAAACCGCTGTGCGACGGCACGCATAGCAAACTGTAGGAGCGCAGAGTTTGTCGTCTTGTCTCTGGCGGCCCAGCCGCCGGCACTTTGGTGCCATGATGCTGTTGGGCCTCGGTGGCTGTAGCGCGTTCGGTCCGGAAGACGTCCCCTGTCCGCCGGTCAGCATTCTGCCCGACGCGGCACGGTTGGTCCGCTACTCCGGCGGCAGCGACCTCACCGACGTTCTCTACGAGGTCAACATCAACCAGGTGACGCCGCTTTGCCAGCGCAGCTCCACAGAGCTCCTGATCGATCTCTCCGTCGTGCTGACGGCCCGGCGGGGGCCGGCGATGCCGGAGGGCAACGCCGATTTTTCCTACTTCGTCGCGGTGACCGCGGCCGATCAGCAGCTCTTGGCGCGGCAGGTCTTTCCCGTCAGCATTCCGCTGGACGCTCCTGGCCGACGCGTGCGCCTGACCGAATTGGTGCAGCCAAAGATCCCGCTGACGGAAGAGCAGTCTCAGTTCAGCTATCGGCTCTTCATCGGCCTGGTGCTGACGCAGGATGAACTGCGCCAAAACCGAGGCGGATGAGCCACGTTTGCGCCCGCAAGAAACTGATTCGACCGGTTGACCGCATGTTGGGTCGATTTGACGCGGGCTAGGGACAGCCAGCGCGTGCCCTGAGCGCGGGTTACTCGCACTCCCTACCGTTCAATCAAGAATCACTATGCAAACGAGCCAAGTCTCGCTCGGCGAGCAAACCGTGCTGCCAAAAAGTACAGATCGGCCACTCAAACCGACAGCACAGCAGGGTCTAATTGTTGGGTGTCTGCGCTTTCGGCTATAATATAGACAAAAACACAAGAATCGATAGCAAACAATTCTAGGCAGTATAGAGTGAAACTATGCAATTTTCATTGCGTGGAATGCACATTGAATGCATGACAGCGCTGCGCCATGGCAAAACGATTCGCCGTGGTGTCTTGAGCAATGTTGTGTTCTTCAAAAGAACGCGGGGATGAAAAGCGCAGGAGGGATTTGAGCTGGGTGCGCCGACTTGGCGTGGACAGCCTCCTTCGAAACAGTCTTGACCGAGACGAGGCCGGTCGGATCGTCGACTCCTTCGTTGCCGAGACGCGAAAGGAGTTGGGCGCCTTTCTGCGGCGGGTGGACCATCGCGCGGACCCCCAGGCCATCAGTCGCTTGGAGAAGGAGAAGTTCTTGCGCGCTAGGGGCAGCGTGCCTCTCGATCCCTGCAATCAGGTCAACGGCTCCGTTCTGAAGATCTCGGAGCTTCTGGGAGAGATCGATCCGGACTTCGCCGCGGCGGTCGTCCTCTATGCCGCTTTGAAGTGCTGGTCGCCTCACGACGGAGACCGGTCGGAGGCCATGCGCGACCTCTTGGGTGTCACGCGGCTCTTTGGGTCAGAGAGGGATCGGCTCTCGCCATCCAAGGGGCAAGACAAGGTTCTGGTCCTTTGCCGCTCCCGGATGATGCTCTTGACCGCCTTCGAGGGGGGCAAGCTCTTGCCCTTCGCCAGCATCTGGAAAGCGTTGCAGGGCTTTCTCCGCGGGCTCGACCGGCAAGACAAGAGCGCCTTGCCGGCCCTGACCGCCTTGCCGAAAGCCCTGGCGGTCGCGGAGCTGAACGAAGCGCGCCGCTGTCGATCTGCGGCTCTGGATGCCATTGACGACAGCGTCATCGTGCTGTCCTTGCGTTCCGGCCTGACGGGGCCCGACGGCAGGGAGGATCTGGTCCGAGGCCTGACCGGCAACGGTCTGGATCGCTGGTTCGGCAAGACCAACATCGTTGCGGACGAGCAGGGGCATATCGGGTTCTACTTCGATCACGCCGTCGCCGACGGGCAGCTGATCATGGGCTGTTCCGAGACTTTCCTATCGCGCGCGGCTGCGCTGGCGATGGAACCGGCAACCCACGCTCAAACAGCGCGGACTCAGAGCGTCGCGCGCTTCCCGGAGGCGCTGGAGGCGCGCTGGACCGCGGCTTTGCAAGGATACCGGCGTGAGGTCGCGCGCTTTTCCGCGTCGCGCCTGGACCTAACGGTCGCCGCTCGGGACAGCGGCGGTCTGGCGACGGCTTTGCCGCTTGCCTGCCAGGCCGCCTTCCGGCGACGGACCGGGCGGTTGGAGAGTCCCTATGTCCCCGTTGCGCGCACACACGAGTCCGAGCGAGGCCTCGAGTTCGTGCATGGCTCGGCGCCCGGCACGGCCCGAGTGATCGAAGACCTGGACAGCAGTCGGGTCGGCGATCCCGCGGCGCTCAGAAGCGCTCTGCGATGGTGGCGTCGCTCCTTCCTGGCCGCCATGTTGGGTCCCGGTGGGGAGCGCTTCATGCACTACCTCTACGGATTTGCCGAAGAGCAGGGGTTGCTCGACCACCCCTTCTTCGAGGCGGCCGGCTATCCGGATCGGCTGGTCTATCCGCCGTTATGCCTGACGATCGTCTCCGGTCACAAGCTGGTCCCCGCGCCGGTCTTTCCGCCGGTAAGGGGCGGCTGGAGCGTCGGCGTCATCACCCACGAGACGGGCGCCAACCTGGCCGTCGCCGGCTGGGACGGGGCACCGGCGCGGGCCGCGGCCGAGATCGGCCGGGCAGTCGAAGAGATCCTGGCGCTCCTCAGGGTCGAGCCCAGGAAAAAGCGCCCACACCGCGGGACAAGGGACGCGGCTAAGCGGCCGAGAGCCGGCTCCGCGCGACCAGCCGCACGACCTTCCGCATGACGCTGGGCAGCGCCTCCTCGCCGAGGCCCTCGTGCGCGACCCAGCGACCGGCGTCCATCGCATCGCGAAGAGCGGCGCCGTCAGGCGATCCGGCCTGCCAGACCTCCAAGGTCAGTCGGAAATGCGTGAAGACGTGGGTCACCTGGCCCGGCAGGCGGTCCCACGCCGCCGGCAGCGGTGCGTGGGACAGCGCTTCGGCCTCGCTCCAGGGGCTGTCCCGCCAAGGTGTGCCGGGCACCTCCATCATGCCGCCCAGGAGACCCTTCTGCGGCCGCCGGCGCAGCAGCACGTCGCCGTCTGAGCGGTGCAGCCAGAAGACCACGCCGTGCCGGTCCGGCTTCTCCTTCTTCGGGGCCTTCCTCGGCAGCGTCGCGGCGCTTCCGGCGGCCCTTGCGCGGCAGTGCTGCTTCAAGGGGCAGAGCAGGCAGCTGGGCTTGTCCGGCACGCAAAGCGTGGCGCCCAGGTCCATCATGGCCTGGGCGAAATCGCCTGGCCGCTCGGCGGGCACGAGTCCGCTGCCCAGGGACCTGAGACGCGCCTTGGCCTGCGGCAGCGGGTCGTGCACGTCGAAGAGCCGGGCGACCACGCGCTCCCAATTGCCGTCGACCGGGGCGGCCGGTCGGTCGAAGGCGATGGCGGCGATGGCGGCCGCGGTGTAGTCGCCGATCCCCGGCAGGCTCTTGAGCGCGGCCTCTTCGCTCGGCAGGCGGCCGGCGAAGTCCTCTACCAGGCGCTTGGCGCAGGCGTGAAGATTGCGTGCGCGGGCGTAGTAGCCGAGCCCCGCCCAGAGCCGCAGCACGTCGTCCTGTTCGGCCCCGGCCAGGGCGAAGACGTCGGGAAAGCGATCGAGGAAGCGCTCGAAGTAGGGGCCGGCCGCGGCAGTCGTGGTCTGCTGCAGCATGATCTCGCTGAGCCAGACCCGATAGGGATCGGCCCGGCGGCCCGGCGGCGCCCGCCAAGGCAGGACCCGGCGGTTCTTGTCGTACCAGCCGATGAGCGCTCTCTGCAGTGCCGGTGTATCCATGAAGGCGGCGCGGCTATCCCTAGAGCGGCACGCGCACCAGCACGCCCGCATTGACGATGATGCAGGCTTGCCCGCTGCTGCTGTCGATCACGTTCAAGCCGCCCTTGACGGCCTTGGGGGTGACCTGACCGAAGGGCAGGAGGGCCGCCGCGGCCTCGAGGTCAACCTTCTCCGGCTCCTGCGCGGCGATCGTCAGCTCGATCCGCATGGAGTTGGGATCCAGTCCCAGACTGCGGAAGACGGTGAGAGAGGAGTGATGGATGGCGTCCTCGACCGCGCGCTTGGCCGCCTTGGTGTAGTCGCCGCTGTGCAGGGCGACGCCGCTGCCCATCTCCAGGATGATGCGCTTCAGCTGCTTTTCCTCCGCCATCACGCGCCCTCCGCGTCGCCCGAGTCGTCGGGAAGGTCCAGATAGACCGTCGCCACCGCGTTGGCCAGAATGGTCATGCCGGCACCGCCTTCGCGCGGAATGTCCATGCCGCCCTCTTCGACCGTGACCTCGGCCTGGCCATAGGGCAGCACCGCGGCGACGGCCGCCTTGTCCACTTGGTCCGGCTTGGCGACGCCGATGGCGATCTTCACCTGCATGGCCTCGCGTGGCAGGCCGAAGGCGTCGGGGAAGGCGATGGTGTTCTGCCGCAGCGCGTTGGACAGCGCGCGCACCGCCGCCTTGGTGTAGTCGTCGCCACGGATGTCGGTCCCCATGCCGAACTCCATGACCATGCTTTTCAGTGCCATCGTGCCTCCAAAGCGGTTTCCTGCGGTCGGGCGAGAGGTTATCCACCGGGCGCGGGGGACACCAGTGTCCACGGTGTCGTACACTGGCTTGGCCTCGATACAAGGATTGCGGTGATCGCACGGCACGACGAACAGCAGCGCGGGCGCGGCGGCGGACTGAAGCCCCTCGGAAAGGCCGTCAGGCCGCTGGTCAAGCCCTTGCTGCGCGGCCGGCCGCCCTTGGAGGCGGCGCTGCTGCTGGATTGGCATGTGGCCGTCGGCGCGGAACTCGCCGCCTTGTGCGAGCCGGTCAAGCTGCGCCGAGAGCGCCGCGGAGCGGAGCGTGTCGGCGCCTTGGAGGTGGCCTGCCTCTCCTGGGCCGCGCTGGAGCTGCAGCATCGCGCGCCCCAGATGATCGAGCGGATCAATACCTTCCTGGGGGTTCCAGCGGTCCATCGCCTGAGGATCCGCCAGGTCGCGCGCCTAACCCGGGCCGGGACAGCGGCTCCTCCGTCCGAGCCCAGGCCGCTTGCCGCGGCAATCCTGCCCGGTCCGTCCAGCGGCCACGAAGGCCTTGACCAGGCTCTGGCGCGTCTGGTCCGGACCATGCGGGATCGCAATCAGCCGCGATAACGCAAAAGTCAGCCCTCTGCCCCTTCACCCCTCTGCCTTAGACCGGCCATTATGACGACCTAGCCAGGTATTGACAGCCTGGCCACCTGCTGCCAGCCGGCCTTCTTGGTCCCTCTGTGGACAAGAAGATGCTTGCGGGGCATGCCAGGTCTCGTATGATCTACAATATCTGGTGGGTGAACCGATGAACGCTAAGCATATCGTGTTGAACAGGCGCAAGGCTCTGGCCGGGATCGCGGCGCTGCCTCTCGTGGCGGCCCTGCCCTTCCCGACGCGCGCCGATGAGCCGGCGGAACTGACGACCGATGAACGCGGTCTGCTGTCGGACGATCGTACGATGGGCAACTTCGATGCGCCGGCGGTTCTGATCGAGTACGCCTCGCTCAGCTGTCCGCACTGCGCGCGCTTCCATTCCCAGATGCTGCCGCCGATCAAGAGCGATTGGATCGACCAGGGCAAGCTGCTCTACGTCTATCGCGACTTCCCGCTGAACGCGCCGGCGCTGTGGGCCTCGATGCTGGCGCTCTGCCTGGAGGGCGACGCCTACTTCGCCTTCCTCGACATCCTCTACCAGCAGCAGCGCGAATGGCTGACGGCCGAGGACACCGGCCAGGCACTCTACGAGTTGAGCCAGTTGGCCGGCTTCGATAAGGAGCGCTTCGAGGCCTGCCTCAGCGACGAGGCGGTGTTCGACCGGGTGGTGATGGGCATCGAGCATGCCGAGGCCACCTACGGCGTGAACGCCACGCCGACGCTCATTCTCAACGGCGAGAAGGTCTCGCCGCAGAGCTACCAAGAGCTCTCTGACCTCATCGCGGGCTATCAGAGCAGCTAGCATGGAAACGACGGAGGGGGAGATTGCTGCAGTTTAAGCGCCTGCGACTAGCCGGCTTCAAATCCTTCGTCGATTCCACCGAGCTCCTGATCGAAACGGGGACCACGGGCATCGTGGGCCCGAACGGCTGCGGCAAATCCAACCTGGTCGAGGCGCTGCGCTGGGCGATGGGCGAAAGCTCCGCCAAGCGCATGCGCGGCGGCGAGATGGACGACGTGATCTTCGCCGGCACGCAGAGTCGGCCGGCGCGCAACCTGGCCGAGGTCTCGATTCTTCTCGACAACAGCGTGCGCGAGGCCGCGGCGGCCTTCAACGACGACGACGAGCTGGAGGTGGTGCGCCGCATCGAGCGCGGCCACGGCTCGCACTACCGCGTCAACGGGCGCGAGGCGCGGGCCAGGGACGTCCAGATCCTCTTCGCCGACACGGCCAGCGGCGCGCAGTCGGGTGCCCTGGTCAGCCAAGGCAAGATCGGCCAGCTGGTCAATGCCAAGCCGGCCGAGCGGCGCGCTCTCCTGGAGGAGGCCGCCGGCATCACCGGCCTGCACGGCCGCCGCCACGAGTCGGAACTGCGGCTGCGGGCGGCCGAGACCAACATGGAGCGCCTGGAAGACGTGGTGACGGCGCTGGAAGCGCAGCTGGCGAGCCTGAAGAAGCAGGTGCGCCAAGCCAGCCGCTACCGCAATCTGCAGGAGCACATTCGGCGCTTTCAAGCCATCTCCCTCCACCTGGAAGCCGAAGCGGTTGCCGAGCAGACGGCCGAGGCCGAGCGACGGCTGCGCGAGCTGGAGGTGCAGGTCGGCGAGCGTGGCGAGGCCGTGTCGGTGGCGACAAGGGTCGAGGCCGAGGCCGCCGAGGCGCTGCCACCCCTGCGCGAGGCGGAGGCGGTGGCGGCCGCCAAGCTGCAGAAGCTGACCCTTGACCGCCAGGCCTTGAGCCAGGAGCTGTCGCGCCTGGACGCGGCGCGCAAGGCGGCGGAAGAGCGCCTGCAGCAGATCGAGCGCGACCGCGGCCGCGCGCAAGGCCAGGTGCTGGATGCCGGCAATGCCCTGGCGCATCTGGAGCAGGAAGCCAATGAGCTGCAGCAAGCGCTGCCGCAGCGCGCCGAGGAGCAAGGGCGGCTAGAGGCCCTGCTGGCCGAGAGCGAGGTGCTGGTCGGCGAGGGCGAGGAGAGCCTGCAGCGCCTGACCCAGGCCTTGGCCCAGGACGAGGCGGCCCGGCGCTCCGCCGAGGAGAGGCAGCGCGAGCTGGCGCGCCGCCGCGAGCGCTTGACGCGGGAGGCCACGGCCGCGGAGGCGGAGGTCGCGCGCTTGCGTAAGGAGCAGGCCGAGCTGGGCTCGCTGTCTGACCTTGAGGCCGTGGTGAGCGCCGGCGAGAGCGAGATGGAGAGCCTCGGCGCGGCCGCCGAGGCCGCCGGCCAGGAGCAGCAGCAGGCCCGCGCCAGCCTCGATCAGGACCGCCAGGCCCTGGCCGAGCAGGAGCGCGAGTTGGAACGCCTGGTCGGCGAGGCCGCCGGCTTGGCGGCGGTCGTGGCGCCGCAGGACGGCCAGGCCTGGCCGCCCCTCCTGGATCGGGTTTCGGTCGCCAAGGGCTACGAGACCGCCCTGGGCGCGGCGCTGGGCGAGGATCTTTCGGCCTCCGACGCGCCGGAGGCGCCGGTGCACTGGAGCGCGCTGCCGGACTTGCCGGCCGACGCCTTCCCCGAGGGCGTCACGCCGCTGGCCGGCAAGGTCAAGGGGCCGGATGCCTTGAAGCGGCGGCTGGCGCGCATCGGATTGGTCGCGGACGCCGCCAGCGGCGACGCGCTGCAGGCCGCGCTGCTGCCGGGACAGCGCCTGGTGAGCAAGGCCGGAGACCTCTGGCGCTGGGATGGCTACGTCGCCCGCGCCGACGCACCGACGGCCGCTGCTCAGCGCTTGGCTCAGCGCAATCGGTTGGACGAACTGGAGGCGCAGATCGCCGAGCGCCGGCCCAAGGTCGAGGCCGGCCGGGAGGCTCTGGCCGAAGTCGAGCAGAGGGCGACGGCCGCCGCCGGCAAGGAGCAGGCCGCGCGCCAGGCCCTGGGCGAGGTGCAGCGCCGGCTGGAAGCCGCCCGCAGCCGCCAGGCCAAGCTGGCCCGGGCCTTGAGCGCCAGCGAGACGCGCCTGGCCGCGCTGGCCGAAGCGGAAAGCCGGCGCACGGCCGAGCGGGCCGAACTGGAAGCGACCTTGGGCGAGGTCGAGGCCTCCGTCGCGGCGCTGCCCGACCTTGCCGCCGCCCGCGGCGCGGTCGGACAAGCCCGGACCGCCTTGTCGGAGCAGCGCAACCGCGCGGCCGAGCAGCGCTCCGGTCTCGACCGCGTGCGCCGCGAGGCGGAGGCGGCGAAGGCGCGGCTTCAGGCCATCACCGAGGAGTCCCGCTCCTGGACGGAGCGCCGCGAGGCGGCCAAGCGCCACGAGGTGGAGCTGGCCGAGCGGGCGACGGCGACCCAGCAGGAGTTGGACGGCTTGATCCAGCAGCCGGAGGAGATCGCCGTTCGCCAAGCCCGTCTGGCCGACTTGATCGAGACGGCGGAGCTGGATCGCCGGGCCGGCGCCGATCGCTTGGCCGAGGCCGAGACCGCACTGATGGAGGCCCGCAAGACCCTGAAGGCGGCGGAGACCGCCTTGGGCGAAACGCGCGAGGGCAAGGTCCGCGCCGAGGCCGCTTGCGAGGCCGCGCAGGAGGCACAGACCGCCCTGCAGCGCCGCGTGCGCGAGATCCTGGACTGTCCGCCCTATGCCGTCCTGGTGACCGCCGGGATCGACCCGGACGAGACCTTCCCGCCGGCCGAGGAGGTCGAGACCAAGCTGCAGCGCCTGCTTCGAGAGCGCGACAACATGGGGCCGGTCAACCTGCGCGCCGAGATCGAGGCCGGCGAGCTGGAGACGCAGATCGGCGACCTGCTGCGCGAGCGCGAGGACTTGACCCAGGCGATCGCGCGCCTGCGCCAGGGCATCGCCAGCCTGAACAAGGAGGGGCGCGCGCGCCTGCTGGAGGCCTTCAGCGCGGTCGACAAGTACTTCGGCCAGCTCTTCCAGCGCCTCTTCGGCGGCGGCAAGGCGCACCTCTCGCTCACCGGTTCCGACGATCCCCTGGAGGCCGGCTTGGAGATCATGGCGAGCCCGCCCGGTAAGAAGCTCCAAGTGCTCTCCCTGCTGTCGGGCGGCGAGCAGGCGCTGACCGCCTTGGCCTTGCTCTTCGCCGTCTTCCGCACCAACCCGGCGCCCATCTGCGTGCTGGACGAGGTCGACGCCCCGCTCGACGACGCCAACGTTGATCGTTTCTGCAGCCTGGTGCAGGAGCTGGCCAAGGAGACCGAAACCCGCTTCCTCCTCATCACCCATCACCGCTTGACGATGGCGCGGGTCGACCGTCTCTTCGGCGTCACCATGGCGGAGCGCGGCATCTCGCAGCTGGTCTCGGTCGACCTGCAGCAGGCCGAGGCGCTGCGCGACGCCGGTTAAGGAGAGGGCGAGGCAGTTGCGGGCGCTGGAAGAGGCCGAGCAGCGGCCGGGGCAAGGCATGGTGGTCTGGCAAGGCCCCTGTCGCGCCGAGTGGCTCGACTACAACGGCCACATGAACGAGACCTACTACCTCCTAGTCGCCAGCTGGGGCACCGACCGCTTCATGGAGCTGGTCGGCTGCGACGAGGCCTATCGCGAGCGCGGCGAGGGCACGCTCTATACCTTGGAGACGCACATCCGCTACTTCCTGGAGGTGAAGGAGGGCGAGGGGCTCACCGTCACCAGCCAGCTGGTCGAGCGCGACGCCAAGCGTCTGCGCCTCTATAACCGCGTCTGGCGCGACGGCGCCGACCAGCCGGTGGCGGCGGCCGAGTTCCTACTGCTCCACGTTGCCGGGTCGCCGCCACGCTCCGCGCCCTTCGGCGAGGCGATGGCCGATGCCCTGGAGCGTCTCTCCCGGCTGCAGGCCGACCTGGCCCCGCCCGAGGATGCCGGCAGGGGCATCCGCTTGAAGCGCTAGGCCGCATCGCCTTCTCCGCGTTTCACCCATAAAGCCTCGTCTTTTCGGTGCGTTAAGGTGAGCGTTCTCGCGCTTGCGGGGGCGTTCGCGCGGACCGCCCCCTAGGCGGTCGTGCTGTGCCAACAACGCATGATGGCGCCGTCTTCCCAAATATTGGACGACCATCATTTTTTCGTTGCTCATCATCAAAAAATCCCGTAACGGGGCGGCCAAGGGAAAAGCGCCGCGGAAGGCGGCTTCGGCACGGAGCGTGCCGAACCTCAGAGCGAAGGAAGACGCCATGAACACCCAAGTCACCGCCGAGGATTTCACCCACGCCGAGAGCGCGATCCGGACCAGCGAGGAGGAACGGAAGGTTCGCGTCGATCTGGCGGCCATGTTCCGCCTGACCGCTCTCTTCGGATGGGACGACGTGGTCTGGAACCACATCACCGCTAGGGTGCCGGGCTCCGACCATAACTTCCTCATGCACCGCTTCGGCCTGCTCTATGAGGAGGTCACCGCCAGCAACCTCATCAAGGTGGACGAGCACGGCAAGGTCCTGGAGGGGCCGGCCGACGTGAACACCGCCGGCTTCGTGATCCACAGCGCGATCCACCTGCACCATCCCAAGAACAGGTTCGTCTTCCACGCCCATCCGCCGCAGGCGATCGCGGCCACCGCCTTCAAGGAGGGCATCCCCTTCCTGGTCCAGGACTCCTCCATGCTCTACGGCAAGGTCGGCTATCACGACTGGGAGGGCCTGTCGGTCGACCTGGACGAGCGCTTCCGGATCGCCGAGAACCTGGGCGATAACAAGTGCCTGGTCATGCGCAACCACGGCTTCCTGACGGTTGGCGAGACGGCCGGCGAGGCCTTCATGAACATGTACTACCTGATCCGCCTGTGCGACGTGGCGCTCAAGGCCCAGGCGGCCGGCCTGCCGCTCGATGCCTGCGACAAGGCTCTGTGGGAACTATCGGCGGAGCAGTACAAGGCCTTCGCGCCCGGCCGGTACGAATGGCCGGCCCTGCTGCGCCGCTGCGACCGCGCCGATCCCTCCTACAAGAACTGACGGCCGCCGCCGAAGGGAGGTGCCGCCATGCGCATGGACATCGCGGCCTCGATCCAGGCACCGCGCAGCCGGGACGAGAACCGGGTCTTTCGGCGCGAGAGCCTGATCCACGCGGCCATCGTCACGGTGGCGCGCCACGACCTCGCCGGCGCCACGGTCGAGCGCATCTGCCGCGCGGCCGGCGCCTCGCGCGGCCTCATCGCGCACTATTTCGCCAGCAAGGAGGAACTGCTGCTGACGGCCGCCGGCGAGACCTTCGACGAGCAGGCCATGGCCGTGAAGCGGCGGATCGCGACGGACCGGAGCCTCGGCCCGGAAGCGCGGGTGAGGCTGATGGCGCGCTCCAGCTTCGAGGCGCCGATCTTCAGTCCCGCGGCCATCGCCGCCTGGCAGGCCTTCACCAACGCCAGCCGCGCCCAGCCGGCTTTCCTGGCGGTGACGCGCCGGGTCTCGGAGGGGCTGCGGTCGATCTATGCCGAGGTCTTCGCCGAAGCGGCGGTGGCGAAGGACCTCTCCCTCGACGCCGCCGAGGCGGCGCAGGGCCTGATCATTGTCGTCGACGGTCTCTGGACCAGCCTGGCCACCGGCCGCGACGCGCTGGGTCTGGAGGATGCGCTGCGCATCGCCGAGCGCTACATCGACGGCTGTCTCGCTGTCGAGGGGCAGGCATGAAGGTCGCCGCCTTCCGCTGCGATGTGGTCGAGGTGCCGCTCGCCGCGCCGATCAAGACGGCGATCCACGACATCCGCGCCATGGGGGCGGTCCTGCTCACCCTGGAGAGCGACCAGGGGCTTGTCGGCGAGGGCTACGTCTTCACCATCAACGGCAAGCGGATCCGGGCGCTCTTGGAGATGCTGATCGGTCTGCAGGATCTGCTCGTGGGGCGCGATCCGCATTTCGTGGAAGCGATCTGGCAAGAGGTCTTCGTCGAGATCAATCCCATCGGCCATCGCGGCACCGCCATGGCCGCGCTCTCGGCCATCGATACGGCCTGCTGGGATCTCGTCGGCAAGGCCGCCGACCTTCCCTTGCATCGTCTCTTCGGCGCCGCGCGGGACCGGATCGCAGCCTATGCCAGCGGCGGCCTCTGGCTCTCCCAATCGGCGGAAGACTGCGCGCGCGAGGCCGAGGCGCTGGTGGCCCGCGGCTTCCGGGCGGTGAAGCTGCGCCTGGGCAGCCGCCGGCTTGCCGACGACCTCTTGCGCGTGCGCCTGGTGCGCGAGGCCATCGGCCCCGACATCGATCTGCTCGCCGATGCCAATCAGTCCTTTACGGCAAAGCATGCCATCAGGCTTGGCCGGGAATTGGAAGCCTTCGACCTGGTATGGCTGGAGGAGCCCGTGGCCTATCACGACCTGCGCGGACACCGCGAAGTGCGCCAGGCCCTCTCCATCCCCATCGCGACCGGTGAGACGGAGTACACGCGCTACGGCATGAAGGCGATCGTCGAGGCGGACGCGGCCGACGTCTTGATGCCCGACCTGCAGCGCATCGGCGGCTTCAGCGAGCTGCGCCGTGCCGCGGCCTTCGCGGCGGCGCACGACATCCCGGTCTCCACCCACATGTTCACGGAGCACTCTCTCTGCCTGGCCGGCTCGCTCGCCAACTGCCTTTCGGTCGAGCACATGCCCTGGACCGCGCCGCTGCTGCTGGAAGAGCCGGAACTTGTCGAGGGTGCTTTGATGGTCCCCGAGAGACCGGGCACGGGCTTTACCTTCGACCGCAAGGCGGTGGCCCGCTATGCCGTCTGATCGGGCAAGGTACCACGCGAGCATGAGGGCTTGAGATGGAGATCGCGTTCATCGGTCTAGGCGTCATGGGCGGTCCGATGGCCGCGAACCTGGCGCGCGCCGGCTACTCCTTGACGGTCTACGATCTGGACGGCGAGAAGTGCAGGCGCCTGGCCGATCTCGGTGCCGCCGTCGCCGGTTCTCCCGGCGAGGCGGTACGCGACGCCGACACCGTCATAACCTCTCTGCCGGGGCCGAAGCAGATCCGTGCGGCGGCCTTCGAAAGCGACGGCATCCTCGCCAACATGCGTCCGGGCGCCACCTGGATCGACACCAGCACAAACAACCGCGCGGTCGGCGGGGAAATCCTCGCAGCCGCGCGGATACGCGGGCTCTCTCTGCTGGATGCGCCTATCTCCGGCGGGTCGGAAGGGGCCGCGGCGGGGACGCTCACCATCCTGGTCGGCGGCGACGACGATCTCTTCCGGCGCTGCCTGCCGATCCTGCGCACCATCGGCGAGCGCATCGAGTACCTGGGCCCCAACGGCGCCGGCTATGCCGCCAAGATCGCCCAGGTGGTGCTTTGCTACGTCCACTCCCTGGCACTGTCGGAGGCGATGATGCTGGGCGTCAAGGGCGGCGTCGCGGCCGAGAAGATGCTGGAGATCATCCAGAACAGCACCGGTACGAGCTACGTCGCCAGTCGCTACGGGCCGCAGATCCTGAACGGCGACTACGACCCCTCCTTCACCTTGGGCCTGGCCCTGAAGGACATGCGGCTTGTGCGAGAGCTGGCGCGCTCCGTCGGTGCCTCCCTGCCGCTCTGCGATCTGGTGGAGGAGACCTACGAAAAGGCCTGCGACCTCTACGGCCAGGCGTCGAACCACCTGATGGCGGTGAAGCTCTTGGAGGATCGCCACCGGACCCCGCTACGCGGTGCCATGCCCCCGGCCGTCTGACGGCGACCGCGATGGCTCGGCAAAAGAGGTCGGGAGGACGCAAGACCGCTCGGTGGGCCCGTGGCAAGGCTCTCCCCCGGAGACCAGGAAGGGGAGAGAGGCCGTGCTGGATATCGGCGTCGTGCACTACAGGATCCTACCCGGCGGCGGCGGGCTGGAGGCGCGCTACTACACCACGCGCCTGGCGGAAAAGGCCTACGGCACGGGGCATGCCAGGGGAGACACCGCCAACGGCTTTCCGGGCGACTACGAAATCACCTATTACTATCCCGACGGCAGCGTCTCGGCGGAGCTGGATCTGAAGATCGAGCGGTCGGGCGACGTCTTCGAATTCTCTTACCTGAAGGACGGCAGCCTGCTGCTCTTCGGGGTCGGCCTGGAGACCGACGACGGCCTGGTCGGCGGCTACCGCAGGGTCGAGTCCTAGCTAAGTCTGAAGGAAAGGGAAGGGCATGCCTGCCTACGTCATCTTTCAAGAGAACGTCTTCGATGCCGAGGCCTTCGAGGACTACAAGGCGCGGTCGCCGAAGTCGATCGAGGCCTTCGGCGGCCGCTTCCTCGTGCGCGGCGGCGCGCTGGAGACCTTGGAAGGCAGCTTCGACTTCGAGCGCGTGGTGGTGCTGGAGTTCCCCGACGCTGCGGCGGCGCGGGCCTGGCACGGCTCCGACGACTACGCCGACGCCAAGGCTTTGCGCCAGAAGATCTCGGCCTGTCAGGCCATCCTGGTCGAGGGGGTTTAGCCCGGCGTTCGAGGCGCCGCGCCGCGCCGCCTGACGGCCAGGCGCGCGACGGCGCTGAAGGCCAGGGCCGCGAAGGCCGAGAGCGGCATCAGGATCGCCAGGGCCTCGTAGGCGCTCTCGAAGAGGTTGGAGGCGGCCAGGATGGAGCCCAGCGCGCCGAACAGCACCTGGATCACCCCCATGATGGAGGAGGCCGCACCCGCGGCCGCGCCGGCCGGCTCCAGCGCCTTGGCGACGCAGACCGGCAGCAGCATGCCCATCGACAGCGTGAAGGCACTGACCAGAGCCCAGAAGGCCACCAGGCTGAGACCGCCCTCTGCCGCCGCCAGCAGCCAGATGCCGGCCACGGCGCCGACGGCCGCGCCGATCAGGATGATGGTCTCGTTCCCCAGCCAGCGGATCGACTGCCGCGCGATCAGCGAGCCCAGGATGAAGGCCAGGGCGGCGATGGCGAAGATCGGTCCGAAGGCGGTCGGCGAGACCTGGTACTCGAGCTCCGCCACCACGGCGCCCACCGAGAGAAAGGCGGCGTAGCCCAGGAAGATGCTGGAGGAGATCGCCGTGCCCAGCAGGAAGTCGGGTGCGCGGCAGACGCCGAGCGCGCCGCGCAGGTAGAGCGGCAGGGAGAGCACGCTGTCCACCTCCGGGCGCTTGGCGTCGCGCAGGTAGAGGAAGACCATGCCCAACAGCGCCAGCGCGAAGAGGCAGAGGAACCAGAAGATCCCGCGCCAGTGCACCAGGGTCAGCAGGCCCGATCCGATGCTGGGCGCGACCAGCGGGGCCGCCCCCAGGACGATGGTCATGGTGGAGATCAAGCTCGCCGTCTTGGGTCCGCCGCCCTGGTCGCGCGCCACCGCGCGGGCGATCACCGGCGCGCCGCCGCCGATCAGGCCTTGCGCGAAGCGGGCCCAGACCAGCACCTCCATCGAACTGGTGGTGGCGCAGACCAGGCTGGCGACGAGAAAGCCGCCGAGCGCGATCGCCAGCAGCGGCAAGCGCCCGTAGCGATCGCTGAGCGGCCCCCAGAAGAGCTGCCCCGGCCCGTAGCCCAAGAGAAAGAAGCTGACCAGCGCCGCCCCGGCGGTCGGGTCTTCGCCCAGCTCGCGCGCGATTTCCGGCTGGGCCGGAATGCAGATGTCGATCGAGGTGGCGGTCACCGCCGCCAAGGCGCCCAGGGTCAAGACGAAGCCAACGCGTTCCATCCGTGAAGGAGTGGCACGCGCCAAGGACTCGAGGCCAGCCTCACGCTGACGCACGAGGGGGCCTCCAGCACGAAGGGGCGGACCTTGCACGGCAGTCACCCCTTCTTTGATTGGCCAACGAGGCTGCCAGCGACCAGATCTTTGGTTGACAGGTCACGGGTGGGGACGATTGCTAGGGACGACAAAGGGAGGCGCCGATGGACAACCTCATAGGCGTCGGGCTCTACACGCCGATTGAGGCGTCCCGACTGACAGGCGTGTCGGCCCGAAAGATCCGCCGGTGGCTTGGCGGGTACAGTCGGCGCGGAAAGCGTTACGAACCGCTTTGGACGCCGGAAATCGAGGCAATCGAAGGGCAACCCTATCTCGGCTTCCGGGACCTGCTGGAGGTCCGTGTCGCCAATCGCTTCATCGAGGAAGGGTTCTCGCCACAGAGAATGCGGGCGGCCATCGCGATTGCCCGCGACGTGGTCGGCCAGGACCACCCGCTTTCCACCAATCGCTTCAAGACGGATGGGCGCAGCATCTTCTTGGAACTGGTGGAGAAGGATGAGCAAGGACAGAACCGGAAGCATCTGCTCAACCTGGTGAAGCAGCAGTATGCCTTCGAGAAGCTGCTGAAGCCTCTGCTGGTCGATATCGAGTTCGATGACGAAGGTGCGCCGCGTCGGTGGTGGCCGCGTGGCAAAGCCGTCCGCGTCCTGATCGATCCGGCGCGCGCTTTCGGCCAGCCGATAGAAGTCGAGTCGAGTGTTCCCACGTCGGTGCTCGCGGCCGCCGGGGAGGTGGAGGGGGTAGAAGGCGCGGCGCGCCTCTACGAGGTGAGCAGGGACGCCGTGCGTCGCGCGATCAAGTTCGAAGCGGAGGTGGAGCGCCTCGCGGCGTGAAGGTCTTCTTCGACAACAACTTGGCGCCTGTCCTGGCCTACACTCTCGACGGCTACTTCAAAGGCTTGGCGGGATCCGGGCATAGAGCGTTGCACATCAAGGACATTGCGGACCTGCCGGAGGGTCGGCACAGCAAGGACCTTGAGTGGATTGGCTTTCTCTCCGAGCATGCGCAAGAGTGGATCTTCCTGACCGGCGACATACGATTGACCAGGAACCCCGCTGAGCGGAAAGCGCTCCATTCCGCCGGTCTGCATGGCTTTGTCCTGTCGAAGCGCTATCAAAGGGTTCCGCAAAACCAGGTCGCGTCGGCTCTTCTATGGTTCTGGCCCGACATGGAGAGTTTTGTCCGGCGCTTGGACCCGCCGTCCATGCACGAGATACCCATCGGCAAACGCACGAGGCTGAAGCAGGTCCTGTTCTAGAACCAGGCCGCCCGGCGAAGGCAGCCGGTGCCGCCCACCTGTGAGGGGCCATGGCATCTCCGGCGCACGAAGGGGCGGACCGCGGCCCGCCCCATTTGGTGCATTCGCTTGTTAACGGTGAAGCCCTCACTCACCAGACCGCTAAGACTTGGCGCTGCTTCTTAACCGCGAACGTAATGAGTCTTGCGCAATCTGCTTGTCGGGTCAATGCTCAACTATTGAAGAAGGCGTGTGGGAGAGAGGCCAGCGATGCGTGAGAGGGGTTACGGTGAGAAGGGCGCCTATCGGCTCGGTCTCGATCTCGGTGCCAATTCCTTGGGGTGGAGCGTTATCCGGCTCGACGCGGAGGGACGGCCCACGCGCCTGGGACCCATGGGAGTGCGCATCTACCCCGATGGCCGCGATCCGCAGAGCAAGACCTCCAATGCGGTGACGCGGCGGGTGGCGCGGGGGGCGCGGCGGCGACGCGATCGCTATCTGCAGCGGCGCCGGGAGCTTCTGGCGGCCCTGGTCGCGGCCGGACTGATGCCGGCGGAGGAGGGGGCGCGCAAGGCGCTGGAGAGGCTCGATCCCTATGAGCTGCGCGCGACGGGGCTTGAGGAGCGGCTGCCGCTGCATCACCTCGGCCGGGCGCTCTTTCATCTGAACCAGCGGCGCGGCTTCCAGTCGAACCGCAAGTCCGACCGGCAGAACGAGGAGCAGGGCGCGATCCGCGAAGCCGCCTCGAAGCTGCGCCAGGCCATGACCGATGCCGAGGCGCCGACCCTGGGGGCCTATCTCGCCAAGCGGCACGAGGAGCGGCAGGAGGTGCGCGCGCGCAACCGGAGCAGCGGCGCCAGGGCCCAGTACGACTTCTATCCTCAGCGCCAGATGCTGAAGGACGAGTTCATGGCGCTGTGGCGCGCGCAGGCGCGCTGGCACGGCGAACTGACCCAGGATCTGGGCCAGCGGCTCTTCGACATCGTCTTCTTTCAGCGCCCCTTGAAGGCGCCGCCGGTCGGCAAGTGCGTGCTGGACCCGGCGAAGACGCCGGAGGACCTGGAGGGCTTTCGCTGTCCCTGGGCGCATCCCCTGGCGCAGCGCTATCGCATCCGCCAAGAGGTGAACAATCTGGCGGTCGGGGCCACCGGCGCGGTCAAGCGAACCTTGACGCCGGAGGAGCGGCAGGTCGTGGCCCTGGCCCTGCTGGGCAGCCGGCAGGTGACCTTCGAGCGGATGCGGCGCCTCTTGAAGCTGCCGTCCGCGCAGACCTTCAATCTGGAATCGGAGCGGCGCAAGGCGCTGGACGGCGACCAGACGGCCTATCGCCTGGCCGCCAAGGGACGCTTCGGCAAGGCCTGGCACGGCCTGCCGCTGGAGCGCCAGATCGCCGTCGTCGAGCGCCTGCTGGACGAGCCGGACGAGGGCGCGCTGATCGCCTGGCTGATGGCGGACTGCGGGCTGGAGCGCGCGCGTGCCGCCGCCGTGGCCGACGCGCCCCTGCCGGACAGCCACTGCCGCCTGGGCTTGCGGGCCCTGCGCGCGATCCTGCCGGGGCTGAACGAGGGCCTGCGCTACCACGAGGCCGCCGAGGCGGCCGGCTACGACCACGCCAAGCTGCCGACCGGCGAGATCCTGGACCGCCTGCCCTACTACGGCGAGGCGCTGCAGGACCATGTCGTCGGCAGCGGCGATCCGCGCGATCCGGCGGAGAAGCGCTGGGGCCGCCTGCCCAACCCCACGGTGCACATCGGGCTCAATCAGCTGCGCCGGCTGGTGAACGCCCTGATCAAGCGCTACGGGCCGCCGGATCAGGTCGTGGTCGAGATGGCGCGCGACTTCAAGCTCTCGCCCCTGGCGCTCCGGAAGCTGGAGGCCGAGCAGATGGCCAACCAGCGCAAGAACGACGCACGCCGCGAGGAGCTGGAGCGCCAAGGCCTGCCGGTCACCTACGGCAACCTTCTGAAGCTGCGCCTGTGGGAGGAATTGAACCCCGCCGATCCCTTGGACCGCGCCTGCCCCTTCACCGGCGAGAAGATCGCCATCGCGCAGCTGCTCTCCGACGAGGTGGAGATCGAGCATCTGATCCCCTTCGCGCGCTCCTGGGACGACAGCGCGGCCAACAAGACGGTCTGCCTGCGCGCCGGCAACCGGGCCAAGGGCAATCGCACGCCCTTCGAGGCCTTCGGCAACTCGCCCTCCATCGGCGGGCGGCGCTACGACTGGCCGGCCATCGCCGCCAGGGCGGCCGCGATGCCCAAGAACAAGCGCTGGCGCTTCGACCCCGACGCCCTGGAGCGCTTCGAGGCGCAAGGCGGCTTCCAGGCCCGCCAGCTGAACGAGACCGGCTGGCTGGCGCGGCTGGCCAAGCAGTACCTGGGTCACGTCGTCGACCCCAACAGGGTCTGGGTGGTGCCCGGCCGGCTGACCGCCCTGCTGCGCGGCAAGTGGGGGCTGAACGACCTGCTGGACCCGGCGGGCGGGGCCAAGAACCGCGACGACCATCGCCACCATGCGATCGACGCCCTGGTCGCCGGCATGACCGACCGCGGCCTGTTGAACCGGCTCGCCCGCGAGTACGACGAGATCCGCGACAAGATCGAGGTGGCGCCGCCCTGGGCCGGCTTCCGGCAGGACGTGGCCAAGGGCCTGGAGTCCCTGCTGGTCTCGCACAAGGCCGACCACGGCAGCGGCGGGCAGTTGCACGAGGACACGGCCTACGGCCTGATCGCCGCGCCGGAGGAGGGCGCGGGCAACCTGGTCTACCGCAAGCCCTTCACCGGCCTGAAGGAGACGGAGGTGGCGCGCATCCGCGACCCCCTCCTGCGGGCTGAGCTGACCGCCCACCTGGCCGAGGCCAAGGCGGCGGGCACGGCCTTGGCGGACGCCCTGGCCGAGTTCGCGGCCGGCAAGGCCGACGCGACACGCAAGAGCCAGCCCATGCGGCGCGTGCGGATCACCAAGCGGGAGGCGCCGGACTATTTGGTCGAGATCGCGCGGCCGGGCGGGGCGCCCTACAAGGCCTACAGCGCCGGCGAGAACCTCTGCGTGGAGATCTACGAGACGCCGCAAGGCCGCTGGGAGGGAGAGGCGGTGACTCTGTTCCAGGCGAACCAAGCGGGCCACCGTCCCGCCTGGCGGCAAGCGGTGCCGGGCGCGCGCTTCGTCATGCGGGTCCATAAGGGCGACGTGCTGCGGATCGAAGAGGCGGGCGCACCGCTCTTCCTGCTGGTGCACAGACTGGACGCCGCCGCCAGCCGCTTTAAGCTGGCCCCCCTGAACGAGGCCGGCGTCCTGGACAAGCGCCATGCGGCGCCGGTGGAGGAGGACGCCTTTCGCTGGCGCATGCTCTCCTACAACCGCTTGAGGGACGCCAAGGCCGAGCGGGTGAGGATCGACGAGTTGGGGCGGCCCTGGCGGCTCGGCAGGCGGGAGCGCGCGCCGTGATCGGCCGCATCGTGGAGATCGCCGAGGAAGGCAGGCACGCCGCCGTCAGCCGCGGCTTCCTCACCGTCAAGGCGTCGGGCGAAACCCTGGGCCGGGTGCCCTTGGACGACCTGGCCGGCGTCATCTTCAACGCGCACGGCCTGACGGTCTCCAACAGTCTGATGGTGCGCCTGGCCGAACGCGGCGTGCCGCTGGTGCTCTGCGGCGCCAATCACATGCCGGCCGCCCTGGTCTGGCCCCTGGCGGGGCATCATGCCCAGGCGGGCCGCATCGCCGATCAGGCGGCCGCCGCCAAACCCTTGAAGAAGCGGCTCTGGACCCAGATCGTGCGGGCCAAGATCCGCCAGCAAGGGGCGACCCTGGCCCAGTGCGGGGCACCCCACGGCGGCTTCGCGCTTCTGGCCCGCAAGGTGAAGAGCGGCGATCCCGAGAACGTGGAGGCCGAGGCGGCGCGCCGCTATTGGCCGCTGCTCTTCGGCAGGGACTTCCGCCGCGACCGCAAGGCGCCGGGCCTCAACGGCATGCTGAACTACGGCTACACGGTTCTGCGCGCCGGGGTCGCCCGCGCCGTCGCGGCCAGCGGGCTCTCGCCCAGCCTCGGTCTCATGCATGCCAGCCGGGTCAACGCCCACGTGCTGGTCGACGATCTGATGGAGCCCTTCCGGCCGATCGTCGACCGCGAGGTCTGGCGCCTTCACCAGGATGGAGAGGAAGAGGTGACGCTGGCCGTCAAGGCGGAGTTGGCGCGCATCATGGTCCTGGACCTACCGACCAAGGAGGGCTTGAGCTCCTTGATGACGGCGGCCGAGCGCCTGGTGCAGTCCTTGGCCAAGGCCTATGCCGGAGAGGGGGAGGCGCTGGCCCTGCCGCTCGACCGCCTGCCGCTCGCCGGATGAGCGCCAGGCCCCCGGCGCTCAGCGGCTATCGCATCATGTGGCTTCTGGTCATGTTCGATCTTCCGGTCGGCACCAAGGCCGAGCGGCGACGCGCCACGCAGTTCCGCCACGCGCTGCTCGACATGGGCTTCGAGATGAGCCAGTTTTCCAACTACCTGCGCTACTGCGCGGGCAAGGAGGCGGCGGAGGGCTACATGGCCAAGATCGAGGCCGCGCTGCCGCCCTCCGGCAAGGTGCACGTGCTGCAGATCACCGACAAGCAGTACGCCAAGATTCGAACCTTCAGGGGAAGAGACCGTGAACGTCCACGCGGAAACCCGGACCAACTGGCGCTCTTCTGAGCCTCGCCACTGGCTTTTCGCCGTCCCGCGGGCAGAAAAAAGGCCCTGCGATCAGGGCCTTGAGTGCTGTCCTAGCTTAGCGGTCTGGTGAGTGAGGGCCAACCGCAACGAGATGAAGCGGGCCGAGGTGGTCGAGAAGAGCTTAGCGGTCTGGTGAGTGAGGGCCAACCGCAACGCTCTTCTTGCCGCCGTCGTCCGTGAGAAAAGCTTAGCGGTCTGGTGAGTGAGGGCCAACCGCAACGCGCCGTAGCGTGAACCGCCGCCCGCCGGTAGCTTAGCGGTCTGGTGAGTGAGGGCCAACCGCAACCCCGAGCTGAAGCGCCAGATGGACGACATCAGCTTAGCGGTCTGGTGAGTGAGGGCCAACCGCAACCACCAGCCGCTGCGCTGGACCGCGCCGCGCAGCTTAGCGGTCTGGTGAGTGAGGGCCAACCGCAACAAGAGAGCCACAAGGACGCGACGGGCAAGAAGCTTAGCGGTCTGGTGAGTGAGGGCCAACCGCAACGCCTATCGGGAGCAGGCGGTCGGCGCGATCAGCTTAGCGGTCTGGTGAGTGAGGGCCAACCGCAACTCTGACGCCGAGCGCGTCCTGCTGCAGCTGAGCTTAGCGGTCTGGTGAGTGAGGGCCAACCGCAACAAGCTGCCGTTGCCGTAGCGCTCCGTCATGAGCTTAGCGGTCTGGTGAGTGAGGGCCAACCGCAACCCCCCGCTCATGTCACCCTCGCTTTCAGCGGTAGCTTAGCGGTCTGGTGAGTGAGGGCCAACCGCAACCAGATCGACCCGCTGGAGCTGATCCGGAACAGCTTAGCGGTCTGGTGAGTGAGGGCCAACCGCAACCCCCTTGGTTAGCCGCAGGTACTTCGGAAAGCTTAGCGGTCTGGTGAGTGAGGGCCAACCGCAACCCGACGACGAAAGAGGCCATCAGCGACCAGAGCTTAGCGGTCTGGTGAGTGAGGGCCAACCGCAACTCTGCGGTTCACAGATCCAGCCGTTCGATCAGCTTAGCGGTCTGGTGAGTGAGGGCCAACCGCAACGATCGACGAGCTGGGGGCGGGCCACTTCGGAGCTTAGCGGTCTGGTGAGTGAGGGCCAACCGCAACCCGACTTGCGGCTTGCCATGGAAGGGAGCGAGCTTAGCGGTCTGGTGAGTGAGGGCCAACCGCAACCTGTCCTTCCTGCTTAATCCACGCTTAAGAAGCTTAGCGGTCTGGTGAGTGAGGGCCAACCGCAACCGAAGTGTCCTGCTGAGCTACACCCTACTTAGCTTAGCGGTCTGGTGAGTGAGGGCCAACCGCAACCCCTATGGCGGTGAACGCCCGATCACCCTGAGCTTAGCGGTCTGGTGAGTGAGGGCCAACCGCAACCGCTTTGCTTCCGTCTCTGTGTGGCGTGGGAGCTTAGCGGTCTGGTGCGTAAGCGCCTACTGCGGCGATCTCCCGAAAGGACCAAAGGGCTTCCGGAGCGGCGCGGCTTGACCTTCCGGTTACTGGAAGCTTTAGCATTGGCCGGAGAGTCGCTATCCGGTCGTCGAGGAGGCCGCCGATCCGTGAACATAAAGGATGTGGCCAGCCGCAGCGGCTTGGCCGCGAAGACGATCCGCTACTACGAAGAGATCGGCTTGGTTCGTGCCAGGCGTGGCGACAACGGCTACCGGGTCTTTGGCGAGGCGGACCTGCACAAGCTCGCCTTCATCGGACGGGCCCGCTCCTTGGGGTTCTCCATCGAGGATTGCCGCGCGCTCCTGGGGCTCTATGAGGATCGCAATCGGGCCAGCGCCGACGTCAAACAGCTCGCTAAAGGTCATCTCGACTGCATCGATCGCAAGCTGGCGGAGCTCGAGGCCATGCGCGCCGCTCTGGCACGGCTCGTGGAGCAGTGCAGCGGTGACCGGCGGCCGGACTGTCCCATCCTCGAAGACCTGGCCGGAGAGGACCCGGGGCGGAGGTCATGAACCGCGGCGCGATCCTGGCGGTCGCCGTCGCCGTGCTGGCCGTCGGCTTTGGCGCCTGGTGGTTCGTCAGATCGTTGGAATCCGGTCTCTCGGCGGCGCGGGACCAACCGGCCATCCTGGTGCCACGGCTGTCCGCCGGGGCCCAGGCGGGGAGAGACCTGTTCGAAGCGAACTGCGCGACCTGCCACGGTGCCGATGCCGGAGGCACACCGAGCGGTCCGCCGCTGGTGCACAAGATCTACGAACCGAGCCACCATGGCGATCCGGCCTTCCTGGCGGCCGTGCGGAACGGCGTTCGCGCGCACCACTGGCGCTTCGGCGACATGCCGCCCGTCCCGGGGCTGTCGGAGGAGCAGGTGGCCGACATCGTTCGCTTTGTTCGGGCGCTCCAGCGCGCCAACGGCATAGAGTGATCCGGACCCCCGCGACCGGGCCTCTCGTCCCGCTCGAGCCCATCCCTCGGCTTCCGAGAAAAGCGGCTTGACCTTCCAGTTGCAGGAAGGTGTAGCTCACGATCATGAAAGGGCTGCTGGCAGTGCTCCTGGCATTCGTCTTCGTCGCCACTCCGGTGACGACGGGCCATGCCGTGCCGCACGATCATGGCGAGCACCCGCATGCCGGGGCGCGGGACGCCGGGCATCGGGACATGCCTTGCGGAGCGGCGCACTGCGAGCGGGAAAGCGCCAATCCCTGCTGCGTCGCGATGAGCGGTCATTGCGCGAGCGTCCTGGCGATGCCCATTGGCGGATCCTCCCTTTGGCTCGCGCTATCGGGTCTTCCTTGGTCGCCCGCCGACGCGCTCGACTGGCGTGGCTTGACGCCGGAGGCGGAGCCGCCTCCTCCCAAGGTCCGGGGCTAAGGACCTTTCGCGCCAAGCGGTCCAAGCGACCGACGAAGCAAGGCCGCTGGCGATCTAAGCCCCTGAAAATACGGCAAGATTGAGATCCGGGGTCGATTCGGCCCGCGATCATCTTGGTCTAGCCCTTCGTGAGACCCGACGAGGATCCACAATGACCGACTTACGTTACTTGCGCCGCCTCGCGGCCGCGGCATGCATCGCCGCTTCGCCCGCTCTTCCAATCTCCGCGATGGCGGACGCCACGCACGGCCACGGCGGCACGCAAACCCACGACATCGGCGCCCCCGGCAGCGCCGCGCAGGCGGAGCGAACCGTCGAGGTCTTGCTCTACGACAACTACTACGAACCGGGCGCGATAGAGGTGAAGCGCGGCGAGACCCTACGCTTTCTCGTCCGCAACGAAGGCCAGCTGGTGCACGAGTTCAGCATTGCGACACCGGCCCTGCATCGCGCGCATCGAGAAGAGATGGAGATGATGGTCGAGCATGGCGTTCTGCATGCCTTCCACATCGACCGTGAGGCGGCGGAGCGGATGCAGACCTCGATGGGCCATGGCATGCACGACGATCCGAACAGCCTGCTGCTGGAGCCCGGCGAGTCCGGCGAGGTCGTCTGGACCTTCCCTCTGGAGGGCGAGCTCGCGTTCGCTTGCAACGTTCCGGGCCACTACGAGGCCGGCATGGTGGGCGACATCGTCCTTACGGATTGAGCGGCGAGGCGCGGCTCCACCCGCGCATGCCCGCAAAAAGGAGTTACAGAAATGACTGCATCCAGCATCCTTCGGGGTGGATGGTTGGCGCTCGGCCTCTCAGCGGCGCTGAGCGGTGCCGCGTCCGCCGGCGAGTACAGCTTGACGGTCGATCGCGTCACCATCGATACCGGCGACTTCCGCAAGAGCGGCGTCGGCTTCAACGGCAGCTCTCCGGGGCCCGTGCTGCGCTTCCGCGAAGGCGAAGAGGTCACCATCGAGGTGACCAACAACCTCTCGGAGCCGACCTCCATCCATTGGCACGGCCTGATCCTGCCCTTCCGGCAGGACGGCGTTCCCGGCATCAGCTATCCCGGCATCGGCCCGGGCGAGAGCTTCACCTATCGCTTTCCGATCGTGCAGGCCGGGACCTATTGGTTCCACAGCCACAGCGCCTTCCAGGAACCCGACGGGGCCTATGGGGCGATCGTGATAGAGCCCGAGGAGCGCGAGCCCTTCCGCTACGACCGGGACTACGTCGTGCAGCTGACCGATGCGCATCCGCACTCCGGCAGCCGCATCTTCCGCAATCTCAAGATGTCGTCGGACTACTACAACAGGAAGCAGCGGACCCTGCTGGATTTCTTCGACGACGTCGACGAGAGGGGGCTGGATGCCACGGTCTCGGACCGCATGGCCTGGGGCGAGATGCGCATGATGCCCACCGACATCGAAGACCTGCAGGGTTTCCTGCCACTGATCAACGGCAAGAGCCCCGAGGGCAACTGGACGGCGCTCTTTACACCCGGCGAGCGGGTGCGGCTGCGCTTCATCAACGCCTCGGCCATGACCTACTTCGACATCCGCATTCCGGGTCTGGAGATGACGGTGGTGCAGGCCGACGGCAACAACGTCCGTCCGGTGACGGTCGACGAACTCAGGATCGCGGTGGCCGAGATCTACGACGTCATCGTCCGTCCGCGCGAGGACAAGGCCTATACCCTCTTCGCCGAATCGATGGGGCGCACGGCCTATGCCCGCGGCACCCTGGCGCCCCGTCCCGGCATGACGGCCGACGTGCCGGACCTGCGGGCCGATCCCTTGCTCACCATGGCCGACATGGGCATGGCGCACGGCGCGCACGCCGGGATGGAGACGGCTGGCATGGCGGGCGCGACGCACACCATGCCGGACGGGACGGTGATGGATAACGCCGCCATGCAAGGCGGCAGGGACCACGGCGCGCAGGACGGCATGGCGATGGCCAAGGCCGATCCCTTCTATGCGGCCGGCAGCGGCCTGGCGCCCAAGGCGGCCAACGGCGGCAAGATGCTGTCCTACGGCGACTTGAAGGCTCAAAAGCCGCTCTACCCGCACAGGCCCGCGACGCGCGAGATCGAGCTGCGGCTCACCGGAAACATGGAGCGCTACATCTGGTCGGTGAACGGCGTGAAGTATGCCGACTCGGAGCCGATCCGTCTGATCTATGGCGAGCGGGTGCGCTTCAAGTTCGTCAACGAGACCATGATGAGCCACCCGATGCACCTGCATGGGATGTGGTCGATCCTGGACAACGGCAGCGGCCAATGGAACCCGATCAAGCACGTGGTCAGCGTGTCGCCAGGCACGACGGTCTTCATGGAGACTGAAGTCGACGCGCCGGGCCAGTGGGCCTTCCACTGCCATCTCGCCTATCACGCCGAGGCCGGCATGTTCCGCAAAGTGGTGGTCGAGGGCGGACCGTCGGACGAGCGGGCGGCCCTCGCCGCCCCGGCCGGAGGGTGAGGCGGTGCGAAGCAGCGGACTATTCCGTGCCCTCGCCGGTGCGACGGTCGTGGCCGGTCTCGTCGGGCCGGCCGCGGCCGAACCTCTGCTCTGGGGGGTTCGGGCCGAACAGCTGGAGTATCGCGTCAACCCGGACGACCAGCTCTTCGCCTGGGAGTTCGATGCCTTCCTGGGCCAGGACGCGTGGCGCGTCGTCTGGCGCAGCGAAGCGGAGTACGTGATCGAGGACACCGCTTTCGAGCGGCTGGAGAACCAGCTGCGCCTGCAGACCCCGATCTCCGACTTCTTCGACGCCGTGGCCGGAATCCGGGTCGACACGCCGGACGGCCCCAACCGCGTCTTCGGCGTTCTGGGCGTCCATGGGCTTGCCCCCCAATGGTTCGAACTGGACGCCGATCTCTTCATCGCCGAGGATCCCGCCGTCCGCCTCGAAGGGGAGTACGAGCTCTTGGTGACCAACCGCGTCACCTTGATCCCGAACCTGGAGTTCGACCTCCCTTTCACCGACGATCCAGAACGCGGGATCAGCGCTCTCGGGCCCAGGTTGGAGACCGGGGCGCGCCTCAGCTACGACCTGGTCGACCGGCTGATCTCGCCTTACGTCGGCGTCAACTACGAGCGGGTCTTTGCCGGCACGGCCGACAGGGCGCGCTTCGAGGGCGAAGACGTGGACGGCCTCTTCTTCGTCGTTGGCACGCGGGTCATGTTCTAATCGGCCTAGCCGGATTCACCCGAGGAAGGGCGGGCCATGGTACGCCCCCCTTTCTTCGCAACCTCTACGGCGGTTCGCGTTCGGTCAGTCGGGCCTGATCAGCAGCTTGCCGTTGTTCTGGCCCGCGTAGAGCATCTGGATCGCGCCACGGGCGGCCTCGGCGCCCTCCAGGACATGCTCTTCGGCGTCCAGGCGGCCGTCCCGCACCCAAGCGGCCAGTTGCGTCACGGCCTCGCCATAGCGGTCCTTGTAGTCCAGCACCAAGAAGCCCTGGAGGCGCGCCCGCGCCACCAGCAATTGACGGTGCACGCGGGGACCGAGGGGGATCGGGTCCCAATCGGTCAGGGCCGCGGTACCGCAGATGCAGATCCTGGCACCCAAGGCGAGGCGCCGCATGACCGTGTCGGTGATCTCGCCGCAGGTGTTGTCGAAATAGCAGTCCACGCCATCGGGGCAGGCCTCGCCCAAGGCCGCGTCGAGATCGCCGTCGCGATAGCTGAGCACCGCGTCATAGCCGAAGCGCTCCCGGCAGAGCGCCATCTTTTCCGGCGAGGAGGTGATCCCCACCGTTCGGCAGCCCTTGATCTTCGCGATCTGGCCGACGGCGGAGCCGACCGCGCCGGCGGCGGTGGAGACGACGACCGTCTCGCCCGGCTTGGGATCGCAGACCTCGGTGAGGCCGAAGTAGGCCGTTACGCCGTTCAACCCCAGAACGCCAAGCGCCAGGGACGGCGAGAGGTCGGCCTCCTCCACGAAACGGTCCACGTCCGAGCCGTCGCTGACGGCGTAGCGTTGCCAGCCGAACATGCCGCTGACCCGGCGGCCCTCGGGATAGTCGGGATGGCGGCTGGCGACGATCTCGCCGACCGAGAAAGCGCGCATGACGGCGCCGATGGCGACCGGCGGCAAGTAGTTGGGGGCGTCGTTGACCCACCCCCGCATCGCCGGATCGGCCGACCAGAAGTCGGCAAGGATCAGGAACTGGCCGTCCTCCAGGTCCGGGACGGCGACCCCGTCCTCCACCCTGAACTGATCGGCCGTCGGCACCCCCTTCGGCCGTTCCGCCAGCACCACGCGCCGGTTCGTGAGACTATCGGTCATCGCCTGCTCCGCCCTGTCTGATCCGCCCTGTCTGCTCCGCGCCGATGCTGGACCGCGGAGAGGAGGCCTGTCCACCCGTGTTGCGCTCTTGTGGTGGCCGTCCGTCGAACCGGGGCGCCCGAGTGCCCACTGAGCCTCAGCGGGCACTTTCGTTTCGACGATAGGAGACTACTGCCTTCGAGTTACTTTCCGCCGTCGTCGCTTAGCTCCCCGGTCACCGGATCGGCTCGGTTTCCCTGATGCTCGTTCGGTGCATCTCTCTTGCCGCCCCGGCCAGGTCGTAGGCCGTGCCTGCATGGAGGACGCGGCGATTGTCCCACAAGACGGCGTCGCCCGCACGCCAGCGGTGGCGGTAGCGGAATGCCGGGGCGCAGGCCTGCTCGGTCAGGTCCGCGATGAAGGCTCTCGCCTCGCCGTCGGCCCAGCCTACGATGCCGACGCTTACTTGGTTGCCGAAGGAGAGGGCCTTGCGCCTGCTCTTCGGGTGTCTGCGAACCAGGGGCCGGATCACCGGGGCCTCGAGCCCCTCGCCGATTTCCTCGCCGAGGTAGCGACGCAATCCGGAGAGGTCATGGATGACCTGCAATCCATCGCAGAGTCTCCGCCGGTCGGGGGAGAGGCTGTCGTAGGCCGCATACATGCAGGCGAAGAGCGTGTCCCCGCCGACCGGCGGAACGGCCCTGGCCAACAAGAGCGAGGCACGAGCCGGCACCGCCAGATGCATATGATCGGAATGCCATTCCAGATCGTCGCTCTCCTCCTTCGGGGAGAAGGTGACCGGCGTCTCGCCGGTGTTGCCGACGACGAAGATCTCGGGGTGATCGGGCAGCTGGGCGGACGCCTCGTCGGTGACATCCAAGGGGCCGAACGCGCGGCTGAAGGCGACCTGTTGCGCCGACGTTACCGCTTGCTGACCGGGGAAGATCAGGACGCCATGCTTCTCCAAGGCTTCCTCGAGCTGCTCCAGCCTGGCCCGGTCGGGCGGGGACATCAGATCGATGCCCGGCACGACCGCGCCGATCGCCCGGCCGCTGGGTTCGATGTCGAGTGTCATGGCTTTGTCCCTCAAGAGGCGTCGGAACGCGGAGCGCGCCTCAGTCGTAGTATCCCGCGCGCACGCTCGCACCGATGAAGTTGCAGATCAGGCGCTCGGCGTAGTCCATGGTGGTCCTGTTGACGTCCCGGCTGGGCGCGATCTCGACGAGGTCCATGCCGACCACCCGTCCCTTCTTGACCAGGCCATGGACCAGCGCGCGCAGCTGCAGCCAATCCAGGCCGCCCGGCGTCTGCGCCATCACCGCCGGCATGATCGTCGGGTCGACGCCGTCGGCGTCGATCGTCAGATAGTAGGGGCCGCCGTCGGGTATGCGCTCGAGCACGGCCTTAATGCCGATCTCGTGCATCTCATAGGCGTCGATGATGTCGCAGCCATAGGCCTTGGCGTCCTCGACCTCGCCTCGGCGCGCGCTGCCGATGCCGCGCATGCCGATCTGCACGATCGGCCCGATCCAGTCCATCTCCGCCGCGCGGCGAATGGGGCTCGAATAGCCGTTCCGCTCGCCATTGATGTCGTCGCGCCAGTCGAGATGCGCGTCGACATGGACCAGCGTGATCCGCTCGCCGATCGACTCCAGGGCGCGAAAGACCGGGATGGGGATGCCATGATCGCCGCCGATGCTGATCAGCGTGGCGTTCGACCGGAGTATCTTGCGCGCCGCGGCTTCGGCCCGCCGGTAGTGCTCGCCGTGATCGGTCCTGTCCGCGGTGACGTTGCCGCAGTCCACCACGCGGATGGCGCGATCATCCAGCAAGGGACCGCCCAGGTCGAAATCGTAGTGGTTGCGCGCGTAGCTGGAGTCCTCTGGTGATTGACGCAGCACGTCGGGCGCGCGGCTTTGATCGTTGGCCATGGTGTCTGGCGAATAGGGCATGCCGAAAGGAATGCCGAGAAGGGCGACATCCGCTTGCAGGCTCTCCAGGTCCAGTTGGAGAGGGAAGTCCAGGAAGGTCTTTCCCCCGCCGGGCGCTGTTGTCAGGTCTTTCTGGGTCATGATTGTCCTCACGCTGCCGCAGGGGCCGTCCAAGAAGGCCGAAAGCACAAACCCTAGCGATGACAGAGTGGTGCCTTTCAGAGAAGTTAAATCTTCTTGACTGGTTTTAGGAATGCTAAAAGTACTGCATGAGTGGCGGAACCATTTGGGCGCCTAGTCCGCGGCCGTTTCCGCGGGGTTTGCCCACGAAGCTCACGCGAAAGGTCACGGCATGCTCGATCAGAAGGACCTGAAATGCCTTATCGAGGTCATCGACGAAGGTGGGTTCGAGGCCGCGGCAAGGGTGCTCCACCTCTCCACCGGTGCCGTCTCGCAAAGAATTCGGCGCCTGGAGGACGTGGTCGGCGCGCCGCTGATCGTGCGGGGCAAGCCCCATCGCCTCACCCGGACGGGCGAGCAGGTGATGAGCTTCGCGCGCCGCATCTGGCTGCTGCAGAACGAAATGGACAGAAGCTTCGCCCATGCCGGCAACAGCGGCAAGACGATCCCCATCGCGGTCAACGACGACTCGCTCACCTGCTGGTTTCTCGAAGCGATCAAGGGCTTCACCGAAGAGGTGGGGCTCTATGTCGATATCAAGACGACCAACAGCGAAGAGACGCATGATCTCTTTGTGTCGGGACAGGTCCTCGCGGCCGTCACCTCCAATCCCAAGCCGGTGCCGGGAAGTCGGCTTCGCATCCTGGGCAGCCTCCCCTACGAGGCCGTCTGCTCGCCGGACTTCGCATCGGCCCATTTCCCGGAGGGCGTGGACAGGGAGTCGCTGCGATCCGCGCCCGCCCTCTACTACGACAGGCAAGACAGTGTTCCGAGCCGATTTCTGGACGCCTTCGGATTGACGCCCAATGAGGTATCCAGACATTTCCTGCCGGGGGCGGCCGAGCTCTATAGAGCCACGGCGATCGGGATGGGGTGGAGCACCTTCCCCAGCCGGTACCTGGAGCTGCAGGGAGAGAAGGCAAGGCTCATCGCGCTTCAGCCCACCCCCATAGCGGTCGAGCTCTACTGGAAGACCTGGGACATGGCCTCACGCGAGATATCCGCGTTAACCACCCATGTCCTGCGGACCGCGAAGCGCTTGTTGAGGACGTGACGAGACCCTTTGTGCAGACAACCCGGCGGCAAAACAGGAATCCTCGTACCTGCCGGGCACCTCTGGCTCCTCTTGTGCCGTGGCATTGACGTACTTCACGCAAGGGGACCAGACTGCCGGCATGGCTGGGCGAGACAGCAGGCGGGTTTCCCACGAAGGCCAGGCGTCGGACGATCCTGCTTCGCAAGAGGTGGGTGGGGCGCGTCCCAAGGCCTCCATCTTCGACCGGATCGAGTTCGTCATGGTGGCCGCCAGCGTCGTCTTGATCCTGGGCGTCACCATTGCGGTCATTCTCTGGCACTTGCTGCCGTAAGGTAGCGCAAGGTTCAACGCGTCGCCGCTGTCCAAATCCCAGACCCGGACCGTGGCGTCGTGATCGCCGGGTGGCGCGGCATCACTTCCCCGAATGCGAAAGCGACACCGTGACGCCAAGATTTCCTCACGCTGACTGCGGAATGGCTTCCGACATTAGGGTCGCTAGAGCTGTTGGGGAGGTGATCATGCCTGAGCGGAGCGAGACTGTGGAACCCGAGGAGCAGGATCCGATGCAGCGGCGCCCCGCGCGCGATCCGCGCCGGGCCTGGCAACCCATGCTGTCCGGCTGCTGCCTCAACCTCATGGCGCCCTCTCCCCTGGACATCCGGATCGAGGACATCGCCCACGGCCTTTCCAGGCTTGCGCGCTGGAACGGTCAGACCAGAGGCGAATGGGCCTTCAGCGTCGCCCAGCACTCCGTCGCGGTGGAGCGGATCTTCTCCGACTTACAGCCCGGCATGGAACCGCGCTGGCGGCTGGCGGCCCTGCTGCACGATGCCGGCGAGTACGTCATGGGCGATCTCGTCACCCCCTACAAGCTCGCCGTCGGGGAGAGCTACAAGGACTTCGAGGCGCGGATCGAGACCGCCGTGCGCCTGCGCTTTGGGCTTCCGCCGCGCCTGCCGGACGCGGTCGTGCGCGCGATCAAGCGGGCCGACAACGCCTCGGCCTACTTCGAGGCGACCCAACTCGGCGGATTCGGCGAGCGGGAGGCACGCCGGCTCTTCGGTGCCCCGCCGGACATTGTTCCGCCGCAGTTGGAGCCACTGCGGCCCAACGCGGCCAAGCACGCCTTCCTCGCCCGCTTTGCAGCCCTCTCGGATGCTGCGCAGGCCTACCGTCAGACCCTGGACGCGGCCACCGCCGGTGGGGACGCGGAGCCGGCGGATCGTCGCCCGCGCGCGCGGCGGCAGGGCGACCGGCTGGCGGTCGCATGAGGCAGGCGACCAGTCTGACGCGGCCCGCCGCGACGCCGCTTTCGCCGGGCCGGGTGGCCTTGCCGTCCGTCCCGCGGGACCTAGAGCGTGAAGAGGAGGCGTGGCGTGCCTACGACAGCCTGTCGGCGATGGTGCGCGCGGGCGAGCTGGAACTCTACCTGATCCTCTCGCCGCCGCGCACGCTCTCCACCGTCTGGGGCAAATGCGTGGCTGAGCGGAGCGCCGTCGGGCTCTGGCTGAACGAGCCGCTCTCCAAGTTCCGCAGCGGAGAGAACAGGGTTCGGGACTCCTACGAGACCATCCTGGCCAATGTCCGCGCCACCGAGCCCGCCGCCGACGGCGTCAAGCGCGCCGTCCTCTCCATCATCACCTCGACCCTCGGCCCGGACGAGGAGGCAAGGCGCCTCTTCCGGCTGTCGCATCGGGTCTCCTTTCTGGTGCGCAATCCTATCTTGGCGCTCGAATCCTTCCTGATCTTGATCGGCAGGATCGTCCAGGCGGTGGGGAGCGCGCCGGCGAGGAAGGAAGCCTTGCTCGGCGAGGGCTGGGTTCAGCCCGGCACCCTGTTAGACCACCTCGCTGACGACGACCCGACGCCCTGGCTCTCCCACATCGAGCACTTGGCCAGGATCAGGAACTACACCTCCCTGACCGACCGCTTCATGCACCGGGCCAACGCCATGCTGGACTCGCCGGCCTATCGCTTGGAGGCCTTGTCGGACCCGGCTTGGCTCTCCTGGCGCGACCGTCCGCGAGAGGGCGACCGCTCCGCCCGCCTGGCGCGAAGCCTTGGGCTGGGGATGGCGCTATTGGAGCAGGCCGAGCCTGCTCTCGCGGCCTTCCTGAAGGAGGTGCCGAACGGTTGGCTCTACGCCTGGCGTCATCTGGTGCTTCTGCGCGCCAGCGCCCCGGAGAAACTGGCCGGAGTCGCCGATGCGAGCGAGCTGCAGCTTCGCTTCGACCGCTCCATCGACCTGCTGCGGCAACGGATGGGCCTCGGGCCCGCGGCGGAGAGGCCCGGCCCGCTCACGATCGCCGACGGCTATGCCGAGGCCTACAGCACGACGGGACTGACGGAGGAGGTCATGTTCGCTCGGGCGATGGCCTCCGACAGGATCGATCCGCCGGACAAGGCACCCATCGCCCTGCAGCGTTTCCCGCGCTTCGTCAGGGACTCCCTGGGCGACGTCTTTGCCTCCTACCTTTCCTTCCTGTCGCAAGGCGACCAGCTGCTGCGGCCCTTTGGCGGGGACCTCTCCTTCTTGCGCGCCACGTTTCTCGACAAGCAGGGACGAGAACAAACCATGGAGCGCTTGGACCCGGTCTACGCCTATGCCAAGTACGCCGTCAGCGACGGCGCGGGCCGGGGCGAGGCCGCGGCGCGATCGGCGGCGCTGCGGGCCGCATGGGGTGGCCACCGAGCCTACTTCGACATGATCGACGAGGCGCTGGAAGACCGGCGCGGCCTCCCGGCCTAGACTTCTCCAGGCCTCCTTCAATGCGGCCTCGACCGGGCGGCTCCCCGGTGCAAGAGTCGCGTCGAACGAGAACACCCAAGGGAAGGAGGAGCCGATCAAGAGCTTCTTGAGGACGCTCGGCCGCTCCGCCGTCATGGACAGCCGGAACAGGGTCTTGGTGGCCGGCCTGCTCACCCTGGCGGGCGATGCCATGACGATGCTGTCAGGGGCGGGGCTCGGAACCGCCGTCGGCGATCGCTTTCGCATCGGTGCCGGCGCCATAGGCAGCGGCGGTACGCTGTTTCAGGTCCTGATCGGCACCAAGCGGGTGAGCGATCGCTTCGGCTTCCTGCGATCCTTGGCCGCCTTGAGACTGGTCTTCCTGGTGAAGGCGCTTGCGGCAACGAGCCTGATCGTCTCTGGCTTGACCGTGGCGCGCTACACCGAAGCGGTCCTGGGATTCTGGATCGCGCTTGCCTTCCTGATCAAGGCGCTGGTGAAGGAAAAAGCGGACCTGGCCGATCCGCCCGCGGCGGCCGATGGAGTATGCTCCGGGCCGGGACGAAGACCGGGCCTCAAGCGCGGCCTTCGGCGGCTGCGGCGCTACCTGAAGGAGGTGCGCGGCCGTCCCATCCGGCTGGGCAGCGACATGCTGAATGTCACCGCGCTGCTCGTCGTCCTGGAGGCTATCGTCGCCTACGACGTCTTTCGCTTTCTCTGCGGCCTCTTCCTGCTGTCGTCGAACCTGGTCTTCAGGGAGGTGAAGAAGAGCGACTTTGCTTGAGCGCTCTTCTACCGAACCAAGGCCAGGTCAAGAGCAGCCGCTGGTGCCGCCGCAGGTGTTGCACTTCATGCAGGTGCCGTTGCGCACCAAGGTGAAGTGGCCGCAGCTCGTGCAGGGGTCGCCCTCGTAGCCCATGAGCTTTGCCCGTTGCGCCTGCTTGTTCTTGAGGTATTCGTCCTCTCTGGCGAGGGGGGCGACGTCGGCCTCCGGATCCGAGTCGATCTCCGCTGTCCCCTGGTCGATGACGGAGCCCGCCACCTGTGCCTCGCTCGCGCCCTGGCCGGCGTAGGCAAGGAGTAAGCCGGCCCGGGCGAATCCGGTGGAGGAGCGGGGCAGGTGCGCCGACACGTCTTCCGCTACTGTCCCATCGCCGGTCGAACAGAGTTCGGGCAGCTGCGGCATCACGTGCGCCAGATCCTCTCTGCCCAAATAGGAGAGCGCCAGCTCGCGGAAGATGTAGTCGAGGATCGAGGTCGACATCTTGATGGCGTCGTTGCCCTCGACCAGCCCGGAGGGCTCGAAGCGCGTGAAGGTATAGGCCTCGACGAACTCCTCCAACGGCACGCCGTACTGCAGTCCGATGGAGATCGCGATGGCGAAGTTGTTCATCAGCGAGCGGAAGGCCGCGCCCTCCTTGTGCATGTCGATGAAGATCTCGCCCAGACGACCGTCCTCGTACTCGCCGGTCCTGAGGTAGAGTCTCTGTCCGCCGACAGTGGCTTTTTGCGTGTAGCCCTTGCGGCGTGGCGGCAGAACCTCGCGCATGGCATAGCTGCGCTCGGCCATCGCCTCGGCCAGCCTGCGCGCTTGCTGTGCGGTCGTCTCCTCCTGCAGTTGATCCGCGGCATCCTCCTCCAACAGTGCCGTCGCCAGCGGCTGCGAGAGCTTGGAGCCGTCGCGGTAGAGCGCGTTGGACTTGAGGCCGAGCCGCCAGGACAGGAGGTAGGCCTGCTTGCAGTCCTCGATGCTGGCCTCGTTGGGCATGTTGATCGTCTTGGAGATCGCGCCGGAGATGAAGGGTTGAACCGCGGCCATCATCCGAATGTGACTCTCGGCCGAGAGGAAGCGGCGCCCGTGGCGGCCGCAAGGCGTGGCGCAGTCGAAGATGGCCAGGTCCGCGTCCTTGAGGTGCGGGGCGCCCTCTATCGTCATGGCGCCGCAGCAGTAGCTGTTGGCTGCCTCGATCTCCTCATCGGAAAAGCCTAGGGCCTCCAGCAGATCGAAGTCGGGGGCGGCAAGGACCTCGTCGCCGAGGCCCAGGGCTTCGCGGCAGAAGTCCTCGCCCAAGCTACGCTTGTTGAAGGCGAAGCGGATGTCGAAGGCGCTGGCCAAGGAGTCTTCGATCCTCCGCAATGCCGTCTCGGTGAAGCCCAGGGACCTCAGCCGCTCGTGATTGACGTGAGGTGCGTCGCTCAGCGTGCCATGGCCGATGGCATAGCGGACGACGGTCTCGATCTCTTCCGTGGAGTAGCCCAGCCGACGCAGGGCCTCGGGCACGGCGCGGTTCACGATCTTCAAGTAGCCGCCGCCGGCCAGCTTCTTGAACTTCACCAGGGCGAAGTCAGGCTCGATGCCGGTGGTGTCGCAATCCATCACCAGGCCGATGGTGCCGGTGGGCGCGACCACCGTGGTCTGGGCGTTACGGAAGCCATGACGCTTTCCCAAACGCTCCGCCAGGTCCCAGGCCTGGCGCGCGGCGCGCGCCAGCGCCGGGTCGGGCACGCGCGCGCCGTCCAGGGCGACCGGCGCGATCGAGAGGCCCTCGTAGCCCTGCTCTTCGCCCCCCTCTTCTCCATGGGCCGCGCGGCGATGGTTGCGGATGACCCGCAGCATCGCCTCGGAATTGCTTTTGTACTCCTTGAAGGCGCCCAGCTTGCCGGCCATCTCGGCCGAGACGGCATAGCTGGTCCCGCCCATCAGGGCGGCGATGGCGGCGGCGAGGCTTCTGCCTTCCGGCGAGTCGTAAGGCAGCCCCATCGACATCAAGAGGCCGCCGATGTTGGCGAAGCCCAGACCGAGCGTGCGGTAGTCGTGCGACAGCTTGGCGATCCGCCGCGCCGGGAACTGCGCCATGCGCACGGAGATCTCCAGCGCAATGGTCCACAGGCGCACGGCATGGCTGAAGGACTGACCGTCGAAGCCCTGCTCGGGGTCATGAAACCGCTTCAGGTTCAAGGACGCCAGGTTGCAGGCCGTGTCGTCCAGGAACATGTACTCCGAGCAGGGATTGGAGGCCGTGATCGGGCCGCCGGCCGGACAGGTGTGCCAATCATTGATGGTGGTGTGGAACTGCAGGCCGGGATCGGCGCTCTGCCAGGCCGACTCGGCGATCCGGTCGAAGAGGTCGCGCGCGGCGATGGTCTTTGCCACCGTGCCGTCCGCGCGCCGCGTCAATGACCAGGGGCCGTCGGTCTCCACCGCATTCAGAAAGGCGTCGGTGACCCGGACGGAGTGGTTGGCGTTCTGCCCGGCGACGGTGCGATAGGCCTCGGACTCCCAGTCGCTGCCGTAGACCTCGAAGCCGATGGCGGTATGGCCTTGCGCCGCTTGGTCGATGGCGCGGCGGATGTAGTTCTCCGTCACCAGCGCGCGGCGGGCTTTCCCGACGGCCGCCTTCAACGCGGGATTGGCGGTCGCATCGAAGGCCTTCTCGCCAAGCTCCGGCGCGCCGTGGCAGGCATCCAGCACCGCCTGAAGGTGGCGCGCGTTGATCTGTGAGCCGGTGACCAGTGCCGCGACCTTGCGCTCTTCCTTCGCCTTCCAGGCGACGAAGTCCTCGATCTCGGGGTGATCGGCGTCGACCACCACCATCTTGGCAGCCCGGCGGACGGCGCCGCCCAGGCGCGTGGCGCCCGCCGCGCAATCGCCGACCTTGAGATGTGCCAGCAGTCCGGCCGCGGTGCCGCCGTTGCGGAGAGGCTCACCATGGGACCTGATCGCCGAGAAGTTGGTGCCGGTGCCGGCGCCGAAGTTGAACAGCCGCGTCTCGCGCAGCCACAAGCCGGCAAGGCCGCGGGGGCCAGCCAGGTTGTCGCCGAGCCCCTGGATGAAGCAGGCGTGGGGCTGCGGGCGCCGGTAGGCCGAGTCGGAGGCCAGGGTCTTGCCGCTTGCCTCGTCGACGTAGAAGTAGCCTTGCGCCGCCGCGTCGATGCCGTAGGCCCAGTGCAGGCCGGTGTTGAACCACTGCGGCGAGTTGGGCGCGCCCATCTGCCTGACCAGCATGAAGCGCATCTCGTCGTAGAAGGCGCGGGCATCGGCTTCGCCGCCGAAGTAGCCGCCGGTCCAGCCCCAGTAGGTCCAGGCGCCGGCCAGCCGGTGAAAGAGCTGCTTGACCGAGGTCTCGCCGCCGTCGCGATCGGCCGGCGCCAACGTGGCCAAGCGGGCTTCATCGGGCACCGAGCGCCATAGCCATGCCGGCACGCCGCTCTCCTCCACCGGCTTCAGCCGACGGGCGACGCCAACCTTCCTGAAGTACTTCTGAACGACGATGTCGGCCGCCACCTGGGTCCAGTCGGCCGGTACCTCGATACCTTGGGCTTGGAAGACCGCATCGCCCTTGGGGTCGCGGATCTCGACCGCGGTGCGGCGGAAGGCGATACCGGCATAGACATCGGCATCGGGCTCGGTGAAGCGGCGCGCCACGTGCAGGCCTTTGGTGTCCTGACGCGCGCGCTTGCCAGGCGGCTTTTCGGCTTGCTCGGAGTTATTGCCGTTGACGCTAGGTAGGGAATCTTGACGGAGCGCGGAGCCTGGAGACGTAACGCTGCGGCGCCTTGTCCGGCGTGCTTCCCGTCGCCTTTGCGGTTGGCTCCGCTCGCATGCCGGGCCGCTCTCGATTCCCGCTTCCTGCAGCATCGTCCGCTTCCTCCATGCTCAGACTTCTTTGAGATTGGAAGCCTTTGTGTAGGGAGGTTGAACGAACTGCAGCAATCCCAAGTCATGCGAAGTCCGAGGGCAGCCGCCTTGGCCTCGACGCTTGGAGCCGCGATCGCCAGGCGGAGGTCAGAGGGCCTGCCGGCGCTTATCCGTAGAGGGTTACCTCGACATTGGTGATGAGCGCGCCCGCCGGAAGCGTGACTCCTGCCGCGAGCGCCAAGGTATCGACCCCATTGCCACCGTCGTAGGTTTCGCCGTCGACAATCTGCTTCTGGCTTTCGACCAGGAACAGGTCGGCGCCTGCGTTGCCGAAGAGCGTGTCGATGCCGATGCCGCCGATCAGGACGTCGGAGCTGTTGCCGCCGAACATCTCGTCATTGCCGCCCTTGCCCTCCAGCAGGTCGCTTCCCTGTCCGCCGCGCAGATCGAGATCGTTGCCGGCATCGCCGTAGACGCGGTCAGCGCCTTGGCCGCCGAAGAGGAGCGCGTCATCGCCGACGCCGCCGAAGAGGGTGTCATCGCCCGCATCGCCGTGCAGCAGTCTGTCGTCGTCGTTGCCGCCGGAGACCCGGTCGTCGCCGTCGCCGCCGTAGAGCACGGAATCGAAGTCCGCGCCTCCGTCGAGGATGTCGTCGCCGGTGCCGCCCGAGAGGTAGACGTCGTTTCCACCGGCACCGAAGACGAAGTCGGCGCCGCCGTCTCCGTAGAGGTAGGAATCGTCGCCCGCGTCTCCGGAAAGGCCGTCGTTGCCGCCCTTGCCTTCCAACCGCTGGTCGTCGCCCCCGCCTCCGAACAAGAAGTCGTCGCCGTTGCCGCCGATCAGCTGCGTGTCGTCGCCGCCGTCGCCGTGGATGGTGTCGCTGCCACTGGACCCGGTGAGGATGCGGTCGTCCTCTCCACCGCCGTAGATACGATCGGCGCCGCTGTCGCCAACGAGGTAGGTATCACCGCCGGCACCGCCATAGAGCTCGTCGTCGCCGGCCCCGCCCGAGAAGAAGCTGTCCTCCCCATTGTCGCCGAAAACCCGGTCGTCTCCGTTGCTTCCATACCAACCGATGTCGTCGCCGTTGCCCGCATAGAGCAGGTCCGCGCCATTGCCCCCGCGAAAGACGATGTCGTCGCCATCGCCGCCGAAGAGTGCGTCGTCGCCGTTGCCGCCCAAGACCTGGCTGTCGTCGTTCGCATCGCCGAAGATGCGGTCGTCGCCCAACTCGCCGCGCAGAAAGAGGTCGTTGCCGCTGCCACCGTAGAGACTGTCGTCACCGGCAAGGCCGATGATCCTGTCGTTTCCGCTCAGACCATAGATGGTGTCGGCTTGATCGGTGCCGGTGAGGGTATCGTTTACGCCCGGGGTGCCAAAGATCACGGCCATCGACAGGACTCCTCAAGACGACGCTCCCTCCTCCAGCATCGCTCTCTGTGGCGGTAGCAGTCAATGGGGCGTCACGGATTTCCCCGCTCCACCGCGCAGGTCCAGCCTCCTAGTACATTCCAGTCCGAGCCAGCTGGTCCTCGATCTCCCGGCGGATCTCGTCCCGCCGCTCGCGCACCAGGCCCGGAATGAGGAAAACGTCGATCAGGGTCCAGATCAGTCCTATCACCAAGAAGTTCAGAATGACTTGGATGATGGCGCTCTTTGTGACGCCGATGTAGAATCGGTGGATGGACAGGAAGCCGAGCAGGGCCCACAGAACGTAAGCGATTCCCATCGACGGGGCCTCGTTCGCCAGGCGCTGTTCGATGTAGGTTTGCTTCTGCAGGTCAAGTGTCACGGGCTTTCCTTCGCACTGAGCGGAGCGGACAGTAGAGCGTGCGGCTCGCAGAGGCAATCAGCCCAAGAACTAATCGGTCCGGGAGCAAGCAGGAATGGCCTATGGCGCGCACTTGAGCGAGGGACAGCGCAAGCGAGCCTTCGCCGCGATGCTGATCATGGTGCCCTTGGGCGGGGCGGCCACCGACATCTATATCCCCTCGCTTCCAGCCATGGCCGAGGCCTTTCATGCCGAGCGTTTCGCCATCCAGGCGACCTTGCTGGTCTACATGGCTTGCTACGGCGTCGGTCAGATCATCGCCGGGCCGCTGACCGACAGCCGCGGCCGACGTCTGCCCATTCTCCTCAGCACCATCGTTTTCGTGATCGCCTCGATCGGCATCGCGCTCTCGCCGCCCTTGTGGGTGGTGATCCTCTTGCGCGGCGTGCAGGGGATCTTCGTGGCCTGCTCCGCCGTGGGGGCCAGGGCCATCGTCGCCGACTGCTACGACGGTCACGCGCGCAGCAAGGCCAGCAACTGGATGACCATCGCCTGGGCCACCGGGCCGATCCTCTCTCCGGCCCTGGGCGGTTACCTGCAGGTCTGGTTCGGTTGGACCGCCTCCTTCTGGTTTCTGGCGGGATGGGGCGTCGTGGTGGTGCTGGTCGCCCTTCTGCTGCTACCCGAGACCAGGGCCGAGGAGCACAAGGGCAGCTTCGTCAAGGCCTTCGCGCTCTACGGGCCCATGGCGGTCGACCGCGTCTACCTGCCGACCGCGCTGGGCATGGCCTGCCTCATCTCGGTGATGTACGGCTTCGAGGTGCTGGCACCCTTCTACATTCAAGACGACCTCAAGCATACGCCGGTCTTCTACGGTCATCTCCAACTGGTGCTGGGCTGCCTCTGGCTCGGCGGCAACTTCTTCAACCGCTTCGTCAGCCAGCACGTCAAGGTGGTCAACATCATCACCGCGGCGGCCGGCATCTCGCTCATCATCTCCATCCTGATGCTCTTCCTCGACCTCTCCGGCGTCTTCAGCGTGCTGGCCTTGGCCTTGCCGGCGGGCGTCATCTACTTCCTGATGGCGATGATCTGGCCCAACGGCTACGCCAAATGCCTGGAGCGCTTTCAGCATGCCGGCGGCAGCGCCAATGCATTGGTCAGCGGGCTCTTCATCATCGTCAGCGCCGTCTTCACCGCGATCGCCTCGCTGCTGGCATCGGCGACGGCCTGGCCCTTGTGGGTGCTCTACATCGCCGTCTGCGCGGCGACCCTCTTCTTCTTCATCGGCTTTCTGCGCAAGGAGTTCGACTACAAGGTCAAGTGAGGCGTGCTCATTCTGGCGTCGATGCTTAGGCGCCCCGGCTATAGCCGACGACCTTCAGGGTGAAGGTCTCGACGTAGTCGACGACGCGGCCGGCGGCCGCTTCGGCGGCCTCGCCATCGCCGTCCGCGATGGCGGACGCGACGGCGGCGTGACCGCCGGCCATGGCGTGGATGTCGCCGTGCTGCTCGTGGTGCAGGATCCAGAAACGGCGCGAGAGGCCCTTGACCGAGACCATGGCCTTGCTGGCGAAGGGGTTGTCGGCGGCCTTCAAGAGCAAGGAGTAGTTCGCCAGGTCCAGTTCGGTCATGGCCGCCTGGTTTCCCTGGCCCGCCGCCTCGAGGAAGGCTTCGGCATAGTGCCGGAACTGCGCGCGCTGCTCGGGCGTCGCCCGCTCCGCCGCGCAGCGCGCCAGCAGGCCCTCGACCACGCGCCTCAGCTCTTGCGCGCGGAACTGCGTGGTGTAGTCGATCGGACAGACCTGGGCGCCGCGTCGCGGGAAAATCTCGATCAGCTGCTGGTCCTGTAGGCGCTGCAGGGCGTGACGCACCGAGGCCCGGCTGTGCCCCGAGGCCTCGATCAGCCGGGTCTCCGAGACCCACTCGCCCGGCGCCAGGCGGCCGGTGACGATCATCCGCTCAAGGGTGATGAAGGCTTCCTCGCGCAGCATACGCGGTCCTGCGTCCTCCTGCAGTTCCCCATCGTCACTCGGCTCCAGCATGCCACGCCTCTTTCTCGCATCCACGCCCGCATCCACGCGACCTGCTCCTATACCGCGGACATTCTGCCGTCAACGCAGTTGACATGTCAATTATCATAAGTAACATGTCAGAGCTCTCATGCCAATTCGGCGCCTCACAGAAAGGACATTCCGATGAACAGGCTGGCGATCGTGATGATGACCGCGGCCCTCGCGGCGGCCGGACCCACCGGTGCCCAGGCGCAAGAGGTCATCAAGGTGGCGGAACCGAACTGGGCCAGCGGCCGCGCGATGGCCGCGCTCATCAAGGTGGTCATCGAGGACAAACTGGGCGGCCAGGCCGAACTGGTGCCCGGAACCAACGCGGTGATCTTCAAGGCCATGGATCGCGGCAAGGGGGAGATCGACGTGCATCCCGACGTCTGGATGCCGAACCAGTCGAACTTCACCTCGACCTACGTCGACCAGAACAAGACGGTGGCGCTCAGCGACAACAGCTACGCCGGCTTCTCCGCCTTCTGCGCGCCGCGCGTCTTCGCCGAGGAGCACAAGATCGCCAGCGTCTTCGACCTGGCGACGCCCGAGGCCGCGGCGGCGATGGACCGCGACGGCGACGGCAAGGGCGACATCTGGCTGGGCGCGCCGGGCTGGACCTCGACCAACCAGAACCGGGTGAAGGCGAGGGACTACGGCATCACCGACTTCTTCGAGCCCATCGTGGCCGAGGAAGAGGTGGCGACGGCCTCGATCTCCGACGCGATCAACAAGGGCGAGGGCTTCGCCTTCTACTGCTATGCCCCGCACTACAACTGGTTCGTCTTCGACATGGTGCGCCTCGACGAGCCGGCCTACGATCCCGAGAAGTACAAGATGATCCAGCCGTCCGACGATCCGGACTGGTTCGAGAACTCGAAGGTGACCAGCGCCGACAAGGAGAAGGAGATCCACGTCGGCTATTCGCTTAGCCTGGAGGCGCGCGCGCCGGACGTGGCGGCCTTCCTGGCCAACATCGCGATGGACACCGACACGGTGAACAACTTCACCAACGAGATCGTCGTCAAGAAGCGCGATCCGCAAGAGGTCGCCCGCGAGTGGGTCGAGGCGAACGGCGCCCGGGTCGACGGCTGGCTCGGCCTCTAGACCTCCGTCACTCCCACGGTCTCGTCGGCACCCTAGCGGTGCCGGCGGGACCCACCTCGAGAAAAGGACTGTCAGACCCATGTCCGACAGGCATGACCCCGCGGCCGCGCCGATGATCGACGCGGTGGGTGTCTGGAAGCTCTTCGGCGAGCGCGCCGAGGAAGCCTTGGCCGCCATCCGTCGCGACGGCCTCACCAAGGCGCAGGTGCTGGATCGCTTCGGCTGCGTCGTCGGCGTGGCCGACGCCAGCTTTCAGGTGGCCCGCGGCGAGATCTTCTGCGTGATGGGGCTTTCCGGCTCCGGCAAGTCGACCTTGGTGCGCCACATCAACCGCTTGCTGTCCCCCACGGCCGGCAGGATCACCGTGGCCGGACGCGACATGACGGCCTTGTCCCACGCCGAGCTACTGCAGGTGCGCAACCGGCAGATCGCCATGGTCTTTCAGGACTTCGGGCTGATGCCGCACCGCTCGGTCCGCGACAACGTCGCCATGCCCTTGGAGATCCGCGGCCTCTCTCCCAACCAGCGCTGGACGGCGGCGCAGGACGCGCTGGACATGGTCGAGCTCTCGGCCTGGGGCGACCGCTTCGCGCACGAGCTTTCGGGCGGCATGCAGCAGCGCGTCGGCCTGGCCAGGGCCATTGCCGCAGACGCCGAGGTCCTGCTGATGGACGAGCCCTTCTCGGCGCTCGACCCCCTGATACGGCGGCAGCTGCAGGACCAGTTCATGACCCTGGCCTCCAAGATGAAGAAGACCACGGTCTTCATCACCCACGACCTGGACGAGGCCGTGCGCATCGGCGACCGCATCGCCATCATGCGCGACGGCGTGATCGTGCAGACCGGCACGCCGGAGGAGATCGTCATGCATCCGGCCGACGGCTACGTCGCCGATTTCGTCTCCGGCATTTCCCGCATCAACCTGATCCGCGCGCACAGCCTGGTGACCCCGCTGGAGGCGCACGAGGGGGAGATCCCCGAGGATGCCCGCCACATGCTGGAGGACGCGACCTTGAAAGAGCTGATCGCGGTCTCGGCCGGGCAGAGCGGTCCAATCGTCATCGACGCGCCGGACGGCACGCAAATGGGCATCGTCACCAAGAGCGACCTCTTGAAGGGCGTCGTCATGGGAACCGAAGGGGCATGAGCAGCGCGCTGAACGACGCCGCGCCGGAAGAGTCCGTCCGCAGCTTCGTCGGATCGGGCGCCGGCTACTACCAAGCCCAGTTCCGCCGCATCGGCGACGCCAAGCGCTTCGCCTTCACCTTCAACTGGGCCGCCGCCGCGTTGGGCTCCCTTTGGTTCGGGGCGCGCAACCTCTGGTCCTACTTCCTGGTCTCGGTCATCCTGGAGACCTTCGCCGTGGTCCAGGTCTCGCGCGGCATCTGGGGCGATTTGGGTGCGCCGATGCTGGCCCGCCTGGAGGGCATCGAGCGCACCTTGGAGACCCGCCGCGCGCAGCTGGCGGACGCGATCCAGAACGCGCCCGACAAGGTGCCCACCTTCGAGAACGCCATCGCCTCGCTGGAGCGCGCCGTCGACAACATCCGCGCCGATGCCGAGGCGGCCAGGGGGGAGGCGACCTCCTTGGTGGTGCTGGGACTGGCAATCCTGCTGCTCGCCAAGGTGGGGCAGGGACTGCTTGCCAACCCGGCGCTGAGAGCCCGCTACGTGCGCTGGCGCTCCGAGCCCTCGCTGGCGCATGGCCTGCGCTGGGTCAGCATCGCGACGGCGGCGGGGCTGGCCTTCGTCACCTACGTCACCTGCGCGCTGAAGTTCGGCTTCCCGGCCGAGGTCGAGGCCTTGGACGGCTTTCCGACCGACCCGAGCGTGCAGTCCTCCGCCGCCACGGCGATCAAGACCTGGATGAACGAGGCCGCGGTCACCTCCGAATGGTTCTTCGACGGACTGGTGGCCGGCATCCGCACCGTGCTGGACGCGCTGGAGACGCTTTTCGTGGAGACGCCCTGGCCGGTCATGGGCGGCTTCGTGATCCTGCTGACCGGGCTCGCCGCCGGCTGGCGCGCGGCAATCTTCACCGCCGCCGCGCTCGCCTACCTCGGCTACCTCGGTTTCTGGGAAAAGAGCATGCGGACCATGGCGCTGTTGGGCACGGCGGCCTGCATCTCGATCACCTTGGGCATTCCCTTGGGCGTCGTCTGCGCCCGCAACCCCAGGCTCTACGCCGTCGTGCGCCCCATCCTGGACTTCATGCAGACCATGCCGGCCTTCGTCTATCTGATCCCGGTGATCGCCTTCTTCGGCACCGGCAAGCCGGCGGCCATCGTGGCGACGATGATCTTCGGCGGCACGCCGGTGGTGCGCTTGACGGTATTGGGCCTGCGCGGCGTGCCGGAATCGGTGCGCGAGGCCGCCATGGCCTTCGGTGCCTCCAAGCGCTACCTGCTCTGGAAGGTCGACCTGCCGCTGGCCGCGCCCTCGATCATGGCCGGCATCAATCAGACCATCCTCTTGAGCCTCGCCATGGTGGTGATCGCCTCTCTCATCGGCGCCAAGGGCCTGGGCGAGGACGTGCTCGAAGCGCTGCAGTACGCCTCCGAAGGGCAGGGCATCCTGGCCGGAATCGCCATCCTCTTCTGCGCGATGATCCTGGACCGCATCATTCAAGGAAAAAGGAGATAGCCCCGTGACCGTCACCGTCGCGCTGCTGATCAAGTACGATAACGCGCGCAAGGCCGAGATGCTGGACTGCCCGAGCGATCGGGCCGAGGTCTCCAGGAATGCCGTCGCCGCCATGGGCGGGCGCTTGCTGCACGCCTACGGCACCTGCGGCGAGTTCGACATGCTCTTCATCTACGAGATGCCGGACTTGGCCTCGGTGGCCGCCAACATGCACCTGGCCGAGGCCAGCGGCATGGCCAAATATCACAAGATCATCCCGCTCTTCTCCAACGACGACTTCCTGGACTCGCAAGCCAAGGCGGGCCGGCTCAGGGAGAGCTATCGCGCCGTCGAGGTGCCATGAGCGCCACGCTCTTCACCGGCGGCACGATCCGCACCCTGGAGGAGGCCGCGCCCACGGCCGAGGCGGTCGGGATCGAGGCGGGCAAGATCGCCGCCGTGGGGACGCTGGCCTCGGTCAGGGGCGCTCTTCCCGGCGCGGTCGAGATCGACCTCGCCGGCGCCACCTTGCTGCCGGGCTTCATCGACGCCCATTCCCATCCGCTCTGGGCCGCCAAGACGCGGGGCGCGCCGGTGGTCGACATAAGGGCCGAGGTGGTGCCGACCTACAAGGCGGCCATCGCCAAGATCAGGCGCCGGGTCACCGTCGCCAAGCCGGGCGAGCACCTGCTTTTCTTCGGGCTCGACCCGCAGCTGCACCCCGACATGGAGAACCCCAGCCGCGATTTCCTCGACGGCCTGGCGCCGGACAACCCGCTGGGCATTCAGACCTCCAACTGTCACGCGCTCTACATGAACTCCGCCGGCTTCGAGGCCTGCGGCATCGGCCCCGAGACGCCGACCCCGGAAGGCAGCGTGATCGAGCGCGACGCCAGCGGGCGCCCCAGCGGCAAGATCCTGGAGGCGGTGACCTGGACTGCGCTGGAGACCTTCTATGGCGCCTGGGGCGACCAGCGCCTCTCCCAGGAGTTCGAGGCCCTGATCCGCGACTTCGTCCGTCACGGCATCACCACGGTGACCGAACACCTCTACCTGCCCTTCTACCGGGCCTGGTACGGCAATGCCTTGGCGCGCGACCTGCCCTTGCCGCGGGTCGCGGCCTACCAGCAGGCGACGACGCCCGGCATGGCGGTGGAGCGGATCGTCGATCCCGACGACCGCCTGTGGATGGCCGGGGTCAAGATCCATGCCGACGGCTCGCCCTTCCTCGGCAACATCTGGCTCACCCGGCCCTACCTGGAAAACCCCATGACCCTGGAGCGGATGAACCTGAAGCCGGGGCACACCGGCGGCCCGAACTACCCGCAGGCCTTCTTCGAGGCCATGCTGCGCGAGTACTTCGAGGCCGGCTGGCAGATGAGCATCCACACCCAGGGCGACCGGACCATCGACATGGTGCTGGACCAGGTCGAGATGCTGCTCGGCGAGCGGCCGCGCCCCGACCACCGTTTCCGGCTGGAGCACTGCGCCCTGATGCGCGCCGATCAGATCGAGCGCGCGCGGCGGCTGGGCGTCATCTGCAGCTTCTTCATCAATCACATCACCCACTGGGGCGCGCCCATCGAGGACGCGCTCTTCGGGCCGGAGCGGGCGGCGCACTACATGCCGGCCGGCTCCGCCGTCGAGGCGGGCATGCGGATCTCGCTCCATGCCGACACGCCGATGACCGACCCCTCCGCGCTGAAGCTGATGCAGGCGGCCGCCACGCGCCGCGCCGGCGACGGGCGGGTGCTGGGCGCGGAGGAGCGGATCGACATCGCCACCGCGCTGAAGTCCGTCACCCTGGACGCCGCCTATCAGATCGGCATGGAGGAACTCCTGGGCTCGCTCCGCCCCGGCAAGCACGCCGACCTGGTCGTCCTGGACCGCGATCCCCTGGCGACGCCGGCCGAGGAACTGGCCGAGATCGCGGTGCGCCAGACCTGGCTCGCCGGCCGCAAGGTCTACCATGCCTGAGCCGCCGCGAGACCCCCTGCCGGTGTTCCTGATCGGCGGCTTTCTGGGCGCCGGCAAGACCACCCTGATCAACGCCCTGCTGGCGCAGGCCGACGGCCGCCGCTTCGTCGTCTTCGTCAACGACTTCGGGGCGATCAACATCGACCTGGACCTGGTGGAGACGGTCTCGGAGGACCGCATCGCCTTGAGCAACGGCTGCGTCTGCTGTTCGCTGAACGCCGACTTCGTGGCGAGCCTGGCCGACTTCGCCCGCCGTCCCGACCCGCCCGATGCGGTGATGATCGAGGCCAGCGGCGTCGCCGATCCCCGGGCGCTGGAGGGCTCGCTCGCGGCCTTGGAGGCGGCGCGCCTGGTCCGCCTCGACCTCCGGCTCTATCTCCTCGACGCGCTGGGTTTCCATGCCCTGGCGCCGGAGCTGGTCGAGGACATCGTCGATCATGCCGCCGCCAGCGACCTGGTGCTGCTCAACAAGGCCGACCTGGCCGAGCCCTCGCGGCTGGAGGCCCTGGAGGCGATGCTGGAGGAGGCGGCCCCCTACGCCCAGTGCCTGCGCAGCATCGCCGCCGAGTTTCCCCTGCCCCTGCTGCTCGACCGCGAGCCCGCCCGGCCGCGCCGCCGCGCCGACGGAGAGCACCTTCACCATGGTTCCCGACACGAAGCCGCCTTCGCGCGCTGGAGCGCCGTCAGCCCCGACCCCCTGTCCCGTGTTGGCTTCACCGCGTTCGCGCGCCTGCTCTCCGCCCGCGCGCTCCGCGCCAAGGGCCTCTTGCGCTTCGCCGACGGCGAGGCGCCGTGGCAGGTCTTTCACCTGGTCGGCTGGCGCGCGACCCTGGAGGCCTGCCGCCCGCCCCTCGCCGGGGAGAGCCGCATCGTCGCCATCGGTCTGAAGGATCGCCTGGACCCCGCGGAGCTGGACGAGGCCTTCCGTGGCCTCTGTGGCCAGCTGCCCGACGGCGCTCGGACCAAGGTCGTCGGCTAGCTTTCCTGAATGCTGTCGGCGGTGAAGTGCCAGATCTTCACCGCATCGCTCCAGTGGCCCTTGGGGAGGCCGGCCTTGACGACCAGGCCGGCGAGGAAGGCCTCGGGCGTCTGTAGGTTCTTCCAGACCATGGGCAGGAAGGTGCCGCGCTTGCCCTCGTCCTCCAGGATCAGCCCGCTCTTGCCGGGCGCCATGCGCGCCAGCAGGTCCTCGCGGGATTCGAAGGAAAGCCGCGCGGGGCGGGAGAGCAGGGCGATGCTGAGCTTGAGCTTCGCCAGCTGCTCGACCGACTGCAGCGGGCGGAAGCGCTTGTCCTTGGTGCCGGCCTTGACCGCGTTCATGGCGACGTCGGCGATCAGCGGCTGATGGGCCTGCAGCGAGCCGATGCAGCCGCGCAGGCGCCCCTCGTGGGTTAGGGTCACGAAGCTGGCGCCATGGGTCTGCAAGGGCGCGCGGAAGGTGGAGACGATGACCTTGGGCGCCTCCCCCTTCTTCAGCCGGCCCCTGAGGCTCGCCCGCGCGATGCGCAGCAAGGTGGCTCTGTCGTCGGGCGCGATGCCGGCGCCGGGAGAGCCGTAGAAGGCCCAGGCGCCGTAGCCCACGACCCGCCCGGTGTCGCCGGTGGCGAGCGAGGAATCGGCCATGCCCAGGCGCACCGGCTGCGCCGCCCGGCCGGTGCGCGACAGCAGCCAGCCGCCGATCGGCTGCCAGCCGCAGGCGTCCTTGCCGCCGAAGCCGCTAAGGCTGGCCGTCTCGATCCGCTTGGCGGTGTCGCGGTCGCGCTCCTGGGCGGCCTGCAGGGTGAGGTAGTGGCTGAGGTCGCTGGAGAGCAGGAAGGAGGTCTTGCCGGGGCCGGCGGCCAGGCCGTCGATCACCGCCGGCAGGGCCGCGTGCGCACCGGCGCCGCAGACCATCGGCACGATGGGCACGCCGGGAAAGACCCGATGCACGAAGGGCAGCAGCACCTCGATGGCGTGCTCCTGCGCGAAGGCCTCGTCATGCACCTGCACCGCGCCGCCCACCAGGCCGTCGCGCGTCGCGCGATCCACCGCGATGGCGCCCAGCGGCGTCTCGAAGGCATCGGCCGAGGGCAGCGCCAGGCCCTGGAAGCCGTGGCGGTGCGAGGGGCAGGCGATCAGGATGCGGTCGGGCAGGGCGGACCCCTCGGCGCCGCGCGCGGCCAGCATGGCCCGCGCGATCAGGGGCGCGCAGAAGCGGTAGCCGGCGTGCGGCACGATCACCGCCTGGGCCGGCGGCGCGTGGCGGCCCTGCGCCTCCGCGCCGGAGGTGAGCGCGCGCGAGACCTCCCTGGCCAGCAGGTTGCCGTCGCTTGGGTAGAAGCTCCCGGCAAAGACAGTTGGCTGCACCGACATCTTGACCTCGCGCTCGGAGTTGGTCCCACATGGTAGGGGCGAAAGCGAGGACAAGCTACACATGTCGCACCCCACGCGTCATTGGCGTTTTGACTCTTCGGCCGACCGTGTGACCTGCACGCTCTGCCCGCGCGAATGCCGCCTGGGGCCCGATCAGCGCGGCATGTGCTACGTGCGCATGCGTCAGGGCGACGAAGTCGTCCTCGATACCTACGGCCGCTCCTCGGGCTTCTGCATCGATCCCATTGAGAAAAAGCCGCTGAACCACTTCCTGCCGGGCACGCCGATCCTGAGCTTCGGCACCGCCGGCTGCAATCTCGCCTGCAAGTTCTGCCAGAACCACGACATCTCCAAGAGCCGCCAGCAGGACAGCCTGGCCGCCGTCGCCAGCCCGCGGATGATCGCCAACGCGGCGGTGAACGGCGGCGCGCGGGCGGTCGCCTACACCTACAACGACCCCGTCATCTTCATGGAGTACGCGCTGGACATCGCCGCTGCCTGCCGCGAGCGCGACGTGAAGAACGTGGCGGTGACGGCCGGCTACATCTCCGATGCCGCCCGGCCGGAGTTCTTCGGCGCCATGGACGCCGCCAACATCGACCTCAAGGCCTTCTCGCCGGAGTTCTACAGGAAGCTCACCGCCTCCGACATCGGGCCGGTGCTGGACTCCATCGCCTACACGGTCCAGGAGACCGACTGCTGGGTGGAGGTCACCACCCTGCTGATCCCCGGCGAGAACGACAGCGACGGCGAGATCGAGGCGCTGTCGCGCTGGATGGTGGAGACCTGCGGCCCCGACGTGCCCTTGCACTTCACCGCCTTCCACCCCGACCACCGCATGCTCTCCCACCCCCGCACGCCGCCCGCCACCCTGCGCCGCGCGCGGGCCATCGCGCTGTCCCACGGCCTCAACCACGTCTATGTCGGCAACGTCCACGACGTCGCCGCCCAGTCCACCTACTGCCCCGCCTGCGGCGCGCGCGCCATAGAGCGCGACTGGCACAAGATCACCTCCTGGAACCTCGACGACCACGGCGCCTGCCTCACCTGCGGCACACCACTGCCGGGCCGCTTCGACGGTCCGCCGGGAAGCCAGGGGCGCAAGCGGCGGCGGGTGAGTATTGTTGGGGGGTGAGGGGGGCGGACTACCGTGATCTCGCACTGCATTGATGTGAGGTGCTGTGGCGCCCGTAAATCCACCTCAAACTCTTGGCCCGTTGCCCTACTCTTGTAGGCGGCCGTATTGCTCTACTGAAATTTTCACGACCACTTCTTAGTGATATGGGCGAAAGCCGCTCGTCCCGGCATTCCTCCCAGGGTGCCGGTCGGCAGTTAGATATGTCCGGCCGTCTTTCGTTCTTCTTCCGACAGAAGCGTTGCGAAAGGACTATGCTCCACAGGGTATGTCGCCTCTCCGGATTGCAGCTCACGCACGGGCGAGACAAGAGGCAGTGTGACCATCTCAGCTCGCCAACTGCCAGGCATTCGATCGTGCCGGTGGACTAGCTCACCATCAATCCGCTTGTCGTCTATCATCTCCCCGGTTTTAGGATCGTACTTCCGCATGTTCACTTGCGGTTCCAGAGTGTCTCCGGCGCGCTTCCTGTCGTTTGCGTCTCGACCACCGTAACCACGGCTTCGTACTCCTCCGTGATTTGAAGAACCGTCGACCCACTCTCGAAAAGTAAACCGACAGTTACCTTCTTCGTCCAGTGTATACTTTAGCGTTCTGTCTGGCGTGCGAGTATGGGCAACCTCGTCCTGGGCGCGGGCGATGCGGAAGTGAGGATATGTAGGAAACAAGCGCTCCCTCACCTTGCGGTTCTCTAGATAGTCAAACAGCCCGAGATCCTCCGCGATTCTTAGCAACGGACCCGTCCGATAATGCTGCCGTCCTGTGATGCGACGCGTCTGCAGCGTCGGCCTGCCCTGAAGAACGTAAGGTTCGACGATCTCTTGATCGACACGTTGGAAGAAACGGGTGACCAGTGGATCATTCATGTCGCGCCGAATTCGAACAAGGTTTGTCGGTGCTCCACGCCTGTACCGGCCAGCGATCTGGCTATGCCAGCTGGGCGTGTAAATGTAGCCGCCGTGCTCACGCTTGTAGTCCTCAACGAGCTGAACATTGTCTGCGGACATCACGACGGTGGAACGCTTACCGTAGCCGCACGCGCGCCCGAGCAAGCCTTGCAATAGGGCGTTGAGGTTTGCGGCCTTCTTGGTGAACTCGAGAAACCACTCAACTTCGTGTGGAAAGGCATCGCCCATACGCGCGCGGCTGGTAACGGCGATGACAAACGGAAAATCTGGATTAGGCCTCTCACGTATCGCGCGCTTCACGCTTTTCCCTTTGTAATCAGAACCGAAGTATTCAATCACGTCAATTTCGCTACGAGGCAGGCGCAAACTCTCAATTAGTCGATGTGAGCGGCCATTGTTGTTGAACAGTCTTATGCATACACCGCAGTCGGGTGTGGAACCATTCCGCACCATTTGCACGATGGCGTTCCGTAGTGTCTGCTCTACGTGGCGCCGGTATTCGTCTTGCGTTCCCCCCCACCCGATCTTTCGTGCCGCCCGGTCGAACTTACTTGGTTCGGCGTCATATGCCGTAAGGAGAACTTTCTCAAGAAACGGAAGCCCAATCTCACGCCCAAACTCACCGAAACTTAGGGTTCTCGGTGGATCCACGTCGACGTCCGCGTCAATTACATCGCCGCCGAAATAGTTGAAGCCCATGTATTTTGAAGTCAGGTACTGGTTCACCTTCCATACTGCCGAAATATCATGCAGCTCATACGGTGTGGCTGATAGCCCGACGAACACTCGATCTGGCGCATCTTCTCCAAGGGCTTCGTCTATGCGCTCAAAGATCTGCAGCAACACACAAGGCCGTCGCTCGACCTGGTCGCCAACCTTCACTATACGATCGCTCGCACCATACTGCGGCTCGTCAATGATGAGTAACGGCGCAAAGCCCTTCGAGTTAGCCTTGCGGCACAGACCGGCAATACGTCGAATACTCTCCCCTGGAACACGACGCAGAATGAGATCGTCCATTCTCGGTCCCATCATCATGTCCGGGAGTGCGTTCTTTAGAACGTGCTCACGGTAGGTACTAATTGTTGAAGAAAACTCGAAGACTGGATCGATGTTAAACCCCCTAACGTAGTCGATGAGTGTGCATCGGTGCTGCTCGTCCACCTCAACTGTCAGCTCACCATAGAAGTCCAGGAAACACTTAATCTCAATCTCTGTCTGGTCTTCCTGGCTAGTATGACTAGTGATCAAGTAAATTGGGTAGAGACAACGGCCGGTTAGAAGATACACGATGGGGCCAGCAAACTGTAGTGCAAGAGAGGTTGTCGTCTTTCCAGATTGCATAGCACCAAGCACTAGGCCGTTGTTCTTTGGCGAAGTCAGCAGTTCACCAACGCAGTCGAGCGCTGTCATTAGTTGGGCGTCATGAAGCACACCCGAATCATCTGGTCGATCACAGTACCGCATGACCCTTGCAAAGCCGGTGCCGTTCCTGACCGCCTGTATCGCACCTGAGGCATCCAACTTCACGCCAAGGCCAAGTTCTCGCGCGTGTTCTGTGAATACTCTTGCAATTTTTTCAAGATGCCCCACATACTCTTCGACGCACCTTTTGATGTCTGTGGCATCTTTTGGTTGCTTCTTGGGCACATTTAACATTCTGTTTTTCCTGGGTTTTTTCATCCAAGTTATCCACCTTTTTCATCATCAAAAAATCATGAACTCATTATCCCATACGGATCAGAGTATGTCAATATTTTCGTGCAGATGACTCATGTTGACTCACCATGCATCATCATTCATCTTTGCCTGAGGAAGGACCTTAACTGGAATGCCAGCCCAAAGAACGCCTGATAGGCCCAAGATTAGATTGACCGTCACTTTGGATGAGGCGGATCGACGAGCGCTTGAGAGAATCTCAGTCGCGGCTGATCGAAGCCTTGCATGGGTTGTTCGGCAAGCGGTGCGCGAATACATCTCAAATAGTACGACAAAGAAAGCGTGAAGGTGATGGTTAATGGACACGCTCACACGCAGAGAACGCAGCGAACGCATGAGAAGAGTTAAGTCCCAAGGCACAAAACCTGAACTGAAGTTGCGACACATCGTATGGACACTGGGATACCGATACAGAAAAAACTGTGGAGATGTCATTGGCCATCCCGATCTTGCGTTTGTCAGCCGGAAGCGGGCCATATTTCTGCATGGATGCTTCTGGCATCGTCACGATTGCCCATCGGGCAATCGCTCGCCTAAATCACGAACCGATTTTTGGGAAGCAAAGTTCAGAAAGAACATCGAGCGTGACGCCGAGGTCATGAGGGACCTTACGGCCGCTGGCTGGCTTGCATTGGTGATTTGGGAATGCGAACTCGGCGATCGTGCATTGATAGAGCGACGCGTGACGGAATTCCTTGATGCGTAGCGTGGATTTGTTCACTGGCTGTGGGGGATTGGCTCTGGGGCTCGCGAACGCCGGGTTCAAGCATGAAATGGTTGTCGAGTATGACCTTGAATCAGTGAAAACTCTACATGAAAACAAGCGTCGAAAAGTAAAGCACGTGCGCCATTGGGGCGTCGCCCAAGATGATACCAGAAACCTGAGTTTCCGGGGCTTACAAGGGGTGCATCTTATGTCAGGGGGCCCCCCTTGCCAGCCATTTTCTATTGGTGGTAAGCACCTAGGTCCTCTTGATGCACGAAACATGTGGCCGGAAGCAATTCGTGCCATTGATGAAATGCGTCCTAAAGCATTTATTTTAGAGAATGTGCGAGGTTTACTTCGTCCGGCATTCTCTGATTACTTAGAGTATATCAGTCTACGACTTGCCTACATAGATCAGAGAGCTAATACAGCCGATGGATGGCAGTGCCATCTTGACCGACTACGTAAGCACAGAAAGAACCCGAAGAGCGCTGAGGCCTCATATCGAATTCTCGTCCAGGCGGTCAATGCCGCAGACTATGGCGCGCCGCAGAAGCGGCACCGCGCGATTGTAATTGGAATTGCGTCTGACTTCGGAGATGATTGGGAGTTTCCGCGCCCGACGCATTCGCAAGAAGCGCTGGCTTGGTCAAAGCACGTTGTTGGAGATTATTGGACTCGTTTCAATGTAAGGCGCATTCGCAAACTAGCTTCCAAATCAGAAGAATTTGCCCTAAGGCGTGTATTGGCTTCTGGTAAAAAACCCGCAGAACTTCCTTGGCGAACAGTGAGAGATGCTATCCATGACCTACCGCCACCTACCAAGCGAGAGAGTATAGCTGGCCATTGGCAGCATCCGGGTGCGAGAACTTACCCCAAGCATACTGGTAGTTGTCTCGACGAACCTGCCAAGGCTCTCAAAGCAGGCGATCACGGTGTGCCGGGAGGTGAGAACATGCTCGTGAATAGGCTCGGGAACGTGCGGTACTTCACCGTTCGTGAGATGGCTCGCCTGCAAGGATTTCCTGATGATTTCGTCGTCACAGGGAGTTGGAAGGCGGCAACTCGCCAACTTGGTAACGCAGTCCCTACGTCGGTGGGAGAGTATATAGGCAAGGCTATCCGCAATATAATCCATAAGTCATAAGAAAGAACGCTAGGGTTTACCATTGTTACGCATTTGTGCTCTGAGAGTTTTGTGTGGTAGGCACGTCCTCAGTGTCCAGATTAGGCTCTCGCGAACTCAGCGTCTAACCTCGGATTTGCTCTTGATTTCGGCGCATTTTCCACTAAGGCTTGCGTTCGCCAAAGCGAATTGGCCAACTTTCGTCATCCATTTAGTTTGACACTTATGCGTCCGCTCACCGCGCCCATCGCGGGAGCAACCCCAGCATCCAGCGACACGCGAGGGATGTCGGAACGGCCAGGCGGAACGGTGCGCGCGTGGTCAAGTTGCAGAAGACGCCCAAATGTAAGATCGCGGCGGTGACACGCCGCGAATTGCATTCGGTGCACGCCATCGGCCCGGCGGCAAAGCTCTCGGGCAGTTCGTCACGTTAGGGAGGGCTTCCAGAAGGGTTCCCGACGTTGGCGGCGAAGAGCCTGCCCGCTCCCCTTGCTCGGCCCATGTGGCCCCGTCCGTCGAGATGGTTCCGGTGCGGCTGGTTGCGGTCAGCCAGCTGGCACTGATGTCGGGTGCTCTCACTTGGCAGCTTCGGTAACACCCGCTTATCGGCAGTGTGGATTTGCCTCAACTCCATCCGCTATGTATTGTTGAGGTTGATGCCATACACCATCCAATCGGAATTTCTCATGGATTCCCGGCGTCTCAACAGCGAGCTCTTGCGGACCTTTCTGGCGATTGCGGAGGAGGGGAGCGTGACGGCCGGGGCCGGGCGGATCGGCCGGTCGCAGTCGGCGGCCAGCCTGCAGATCAAGCAGTTGGAGGAGGTGGTCGGGCAGAGCGTCTTTCTGCGCCGCGCGCGCGGCATCGAGCTGACCGAGACGGGAAAGCGGTTGCTGCCGGTGGCGCGGCAGACCACCCATCACCTGGACCGTACCTTGGACGAGCTGCGCGGCGAGGGGCTCCGCGGCAAGATCAGGCTGGGGCTGCCGGACGATCACGGCCGCGCGCACCTGGCCGACATCGTCGCCGACTTCGCCGAACGCCACCCCGACGTCGAGCTGGAATCGCACTGCTCGCTGGGCCTGGGCTTCGCCGACGCGCTGGGGCGCGGTCTGCTGGACCTCGCGATCTATGCCGTGCCGGCGCCGCCGGAGGCCAGGGACGTGCTGGGCCGGGACCGGATGATCTGGGCGCGCAGCCGGCGCCGGGAGCTGGGCTCCGACGGGGTCCTGCCGGTGGCCCTCTACGACCGGAACTGCTGGTGGCGGGACGTGGCGCTGGCCAGCCTCGCCGCGCAGGGCCGCCGCTTCCGCGTCGTCTTCACCAGCGAGAGCGCGACCGGCGTGCACGCCGCCGTGCGGGCGGGCATCGCCGTGGCGCTGCTGCGCGAAAGCGAGGTGCACGGCGCGCTGGCGCCCCTGGCGGGCGTGGCGGCGGAGGTTCCCTCCTACCTCATCCTGCGGCGCGCGCCGGCCGCCTCGGGCCCGGCGCTCGACGCGATGGAGGACGCCATCCGCTTCGCCTTTCACGCCAAGGCCGCCTGAGCCGCCAGCGCGCACCCACCAAGCGGCCGGGGCTATTGGTGGGTGCGCGCCTTGGCGGGGTCGTGGAAGGGCAGGCGCGCCACCTCGGCCCGCGTGGCGATGCCATCGCCCTCGACCCGGAGCAGCGTGCCCTCGGCCACCTCCGGCCGGACATGGCCCAGGGCCAGGGAGCGCGCCATGCGGCGGGAGAAGCAGGGGCTGTTGACCAGGCCCACCCGCTCGCCGTCGCGCAGCAGGGTCTCTCCGCCCACCAGCGCCTCGTCCTGCGCGACCAGCAGCCCGACGTTCCGGACGCGCTCCCGCCCCTTGGCCGCCAGCAGCGCCGCCTTGCCGCGGTAGTCGGGCTTGGCTTCGTTGACGGTGAAGCCCAGGCCGACCTCCCACGGGGTGTGGTCGTCGGTCATGTCGTAGCCGTAGAAGAGTAGGCCTGCCTCGATCCTGAGCTTGTCGAGCGCCGTGAAGGAACAGGGCACGACCCCGGCCTCGGCCAGCCCGTCCCAGATCTCCAGGGCGACGCGCCCCTCGGCGAAGATCTCGTAGCCGCGCTCGCCCGAGTAGCCGGTCCGCGAGATGCGCACCGGCCGGCCGAAGAGCCTGGCCGGCGCATGCTGGAAGTAGGCCAGCCGCGCCAGGTCGATCGAGCAGTGCGGGGCGAGATGCGCCAGCGCCATCGGCCCCTGTACGGAGATGTCGTGCAGCGCGTCGTCCAGCGCGATGGCGACATCCTTGCCCTCGGCGGAGGCGGCCAGCATCTCCTGCGTCCGGCCGCTGCCGTGCACGATCATCCATTCGTTCCCGCCGTTGTTGGAGACGATGGCGTCATCGGCGATCCGGCCCTGCTCGGTCAGGAGGCAGAGGTAGGCGGCCTTGCCGGGCGCGACGCGCGCCAGCTCCCGCGTGGTGGCGTGGTTCAGCACCGCCAGGGCGTCGGGTCCGCGCAGGAAGACCTTTTTCAGGGGCGACATGTCGAACATGCCGACGGCCTCGCGCACCGCGTCGTGCTCGTCGTCGGGGTCGCTGTCGTAGGACCAGGCCGTCCCCATGCCGTTCCAGTCCTCCAGGGCGGAGCCGAGGGCGCGGTGACGCGGGGCCAGGGCGGAGGTGCGCGGGGAGGCGGTCGACATGGCTAGCTCCTGTTGTCGGGGTTGGGGTCTGGGTCGGCGTCAGGTGCTGGGCTGGCGATGGTCTCCGCCAGAGGGGCGGTCCGGAGCCAGGGATGGGCCGCCTCCAAGGCCGCCGAGACGGCGAGGAGCAGGGCCTCGGCGCGCGGCCTGGCGATGATCATGAGGCCCAGGGGCAGGCCCTCGCGCGTCAGGCCGCTGGGCAGGGTGGCGACGGGATAGCCCGTCAAGTTGGCGCATAGCGGGAAGGGCGTGAAGCCCTCCCAGTCCGGCTTCACCGCCGCGCCTCCGATGCTGGCGGGCGGTTGGCCCGGCGGGAAGGCGCCGACGGCGTTGGTGGGCGCCAGCAGCAGATCGAAGTCTTGGAAGAAGCGGTGGAAGGCCTGGCGGAAGTCCTCCGCCGCCTGGCGTGCCGCGGCATAGGCGGCGGGGGAGAGGGCCTCTCCGGCCCTCAACCGCGCGCGCATCCCTTGCGTGAGGCACTCGGGACGGGTGGCCAGCAGGAGGCCCCAGGCCGCGAACTCCTCCACGCGGGCGATGGTGGTCCAGGTGCCGAAGGGGCTGGAGACCGCCGGGTGCGCCTCCTCGACCGCCACGCCCAGGTCCGCGAGGGTCCCGAGCAGCCGTCTGGCCGCCGCCTCGGCCTCCGCCCCCGACCGGCCGTATCCCATGTGCGTGGTCCAGGCGGCCCGGAGCCCGGAGAGTCGGCGCGCTGGGGCCGCGTCGAGGTCGCTGGCGGGCAGGGCCGGCGCGCGCGGGGCCCGGGGGTCGGGTCCGGCCAGCACCCGCAGCAGGAGGTCGGCATCGGCCACGAAGCGCGTCATGGGCCCGGCTTCCAGGAAACTGGGCCAGGTGTTGGGCGGCGGCCAGTGCGCGATGCGCCCGCGCGTCGGCTTCAGCCCGAAGACGCCGCAGAAGGCGGCCGGGGTGACGATGGACCCGGCCGCGTCGCTGCCCGTCGCGGCGCTGGCGAAGGCGGCCGCCACCGCCGCGGCCGAGCCGCCGCTGGAGCCGCCGGAGGTGCGGCCAGGATGCCAGGGGTTCAGGGAGTAGCCGGCGCGGGGGCTCTCGCTCTCCGATCCCATGCCCAGTTCGGGCAGGTTGGTCTTGGCGAGGAGGATGGCGCCCGCCGCCTTCAGCCTTTCGGCCACCAGGGAATCCCGCTCGGGCACATGGTTTTCGAAGACGCGGGAGCCGTGCGTCGTGCGGATGCCGGCCGTGGCTTCGCTGTCCTTGAGGGCGATGGGTACGCCGGTGAGCGGACCCAGGTTTTCGCCGGCCAGATAGGCCCGCTCCGCGACGCCGGCGGCGTCGAGCGCTGCCTCCCTGGCGAGGGTCACGATGGACCGCAGCCGCTGGTCGTGACGGTCGATGCGCGCGAGATAGCCCCTTACGATCTCGACGGGCGAGACCTCCTTGGCCAGATAGGCCTCGGTCAGCCGCCGTGCCGAGCCCAGAAGCAGGTCCATGACGCCACGCTCCGGCGTCACCCGCCCTCGCCCAGCAAGGCCTCGACCTTGTCGGCGTCGGCCATGGCGATGCTGGTGTCCAGCGTGATCCGCCCGGCCGCCTCCAGGTCTCCGCTCATGGCCAGTACGATGGAGGAGACCTGCTGGTAGCCGGTGATCGTGAGGAAGGTCGGCGTGCGGCCATAGCTCTTCATGCCGACCACGTAGAAGCCGGGCTCGTCCGGATGGCGCAGCTCCCGCCAGCCGTGCGGCGGGGCAGAATAGCAACTGTGGACGGCCGGGTCGATCAACTGGCTCAGGCCGGCGACGCACTCCAGGCCGGGATCCATCGCGGTCCGCAGCTCGCGCAGCAGCGCCAGATCGGGCCTCTGGCCGGTGGCGCAGATCACCTGGTCCACCCCTTCGATGGCCGGGACGCCTTCGGGCGCGCCGTTGGCGACGGTGAGCCCTTCGCCGTGCTTGCGCAGTTCCGCGACGCGGAAGCCGGTCACCAGCTCGATCTGGTCTGCCTCCTGCGCCGCCAGGACGGCGCGGCCCAGCGCGACGCGCGACGGCGGCCCCTCGCCGTGGTCGCGGACCAGCTGCGCCAGGCTGTCGCCGCGCACCGCCCAGATGACCTCGGTCTCGGGCGCCTGCTTCTTCAGCTTGACCAGGTCGAGCGCCACGTTGGCCGCCGAATAGCCGGCGCCGACGATCAAGCAGCGCTTGCCGGCAAAGCGCGCGCGCCGCGCGCCCAGGACGTCCGGGATCCCGTAGGCGATCCGCGCCGCGTTCTCCCGCTCGCCCAGCGCCGGCAGCCCGTCGCTGCCCAGCGGGTTGGGCGTGGACCAGGTGCCCGAGGCGTCGATTACGGCGGCGGCCAGGACGTTGCGCTCCCCGCCATCGCCGTCGGCGACGCGCAGGACGAAGGGGGCGGCCGCGCGGTCCTTGGTCTTTAGCTTGTCGCGGTTGAAGCGGGCGACGGCGGTCACCCGAGCGTTCAGCTGCAGCCGATCGGCGATCTCGGGCAGGCGCGCCAGCGGCTCCAGATAGGCGCGCAGAAAGGTCTCGCCGGTGGGAAGGTCGGCGGGGTCCGGCGCCTGCCAGCCTCGGGCGGTGAGCAGGGCGCCCGCCTTCCGGTCGATCAGCGAGCGCCAGGGCGTGAAGAGGCGCACGTGCGCCCACTCCCTGACGTTGGCGCCGGCCTCCCGCCCGCGCTCGAAGACCAGCGGCTCGAAGCCCCGCTTCAAGAGCTGCGCCGCGGCGGCCAGCCCCACGGGGCCCGCGCCGATCACCGCGACCGGCAGATTGCGCTTCTGATCCATCCCGATCCGCCTCCTTCGCCTGTCTCTCCCGCCGAGGCTAGCGAGGGGATAGGCCCGGGAGTAGCGCGTAAATCCAATGCACCCTTCAGGAAACTCAATGGGTGGTTCGGAGGCGCAGGAACCCCTGCGGCGGGTGGAGAGGTACGGGGTGGGACAGCGCGCTATCGCCGTCTGGCGGCGCGCTCCCGTGCGGAGGGAAAGAGCGATTCGATCATCATGTACAAGACGATCATGACGACAATGCCCAGCGAGATGCCCACCAGGCGGTCCACCGCCGGCATGATGCTGCCCGGCGGGCCGGGACCGATGATCATGCCGAAGAGGAAACCGTAGCCGGCCTGCGTGCCCAGATAGCTGAAGCGTGTCTTACCGTGGTGAATCTGCGCGAAGAGCACCATGCCCAAAAGCAGGAAGACCGACCAAAGCCAAAAGGACTGTATCCCCAAACCCGCGACGATCACGCCTGCCCCGCCGCCGATCAGGCAGCCGGAGACGCGCATCAATGACTTCCATCGCGTACTGGCGAAGTCCTTTTCCAGCACGGCGATCGTGGTGACCACCACTTGAACCAAGCTTGGCAGCAGCAGCCAGAACCAGAGGACCGGGATGACGATTGCCGCCGTCGCCGACAGCAGAGCCGCCTTGGTGATGCTGTCGAGCGCCTCGCCATCCGGTTTCGGCGGTTTGGGATAGTGGCCGAAATGCCGTTTCGGCCGCATGACCAGGGCATCGACGATCATCATGACGATCACGCCGACCAGGATCTCGGAACCCCTGAAGTAGGCGATGGCCAAGAGATTGTCGGGACTCTCGAAAGAGGTGACCATGATCAAGGTAAAGGTCACACCCGCCAGCACCCAGGCATAGGAATAGGCGCTGACGAAGCGCTCGTAGGTGCAGAAGCTGATGACCACGAAGAGAACGAAGACCTGCGCCACCAGGATGTCTTGGAGCTGCACCGCCAGAACGTAGCCGAACACGCAGCCGATGACGGTGCCGACCACGCGCATGACGCCGCGGGAGAAGAGCACCCGGTCGTCGGGATCGCTGATGCGGTAGGCCGACATGGCCGCCCACAGCGGCTCCTCTAGCTCCAGCGCGAAGGCGACGGCAACGGCCAGCCAAACGCCGAAACCCGCTGCCAGGCCGCGGCGGTCGGGAATGAGCGCTGGGGCGGCCATCTTACCTCAATGCAGGATCAGGACGCGCGCGTCCGAGCCCATGAAGAGGTCGAGCTTCCGCTCCAGGCCCTCCAGGTCGATCTCCACCGGGAAGCGGCGGGACAGCCTGATCCACTCGGTGGTCGGCCGGGTGTAGGGCAGGACCTGGGGCGGCTCTTGCGAGCGGGAGATCCCGCGCGAGAAGCTCTTCACCTTGCCCGCGTAGACCTCCCAGGGCCGCGAGGAGATCATGAAATAGACGGTCTGCCCCACCTTCAGATACTTCAGGTGCTGCTCCAGCAGGTTCGCGACGATGCGCCAGTCCTCGTCGGTGACGATGGTCAGCACGGGTTGGCCCACCGCCACATAGTCGCCGACCCGTGTCTCGAAGGGCGCGATGTGGCCGCTCGCCGGCGCGTGGACGCTGGCCTTTCCGAGGTAGTACTCGGCGAGCGCCACCGCGGCCTCGGCGCGGGCCACCTCGGAGAGGCTCTCCTGCACGCGCTCCCGCGCCACGGTGATCGCCGTCTGCGAGCGGCTGTGCTGCGCCACGGCCGTGTTCAAGGTGCTGGTCGTGTCGTCCAGGCGCTGCTGCGTGGCGACGCGCTTGTCGACCAGTTCCTTGACCCGCCGCTGTGTGTCTTGCGCGTCGGTGAGCGCCGCCAAGGTCGCGTCGAAGTCGTCCTGCGCCTCGCGGACCATGTCCTGGGCCTGGCTATGGCGTTGCCGCGCCAGTGTCAGCTCCGCCTTGTGGAGTGCTACCCTGTGTTGATAGGGCTCGAGGTCCAGCTGGAACAGCAGATCCCCCGTCTCGATCCGCTGGTTCTCACGGACCGCGAGCTTGCCCAGCCGCCCTTCCACCGAGGGCGCCACCGTCACGATGTCGGTCGTCACATAGGCGTCGCTGGTGTAGGCGAAGAAGACCCGGCTGTACTCGTAGACGACGAAGCCGACGATCAGCGTAAGGACGACGAGCAAGAAGAAGTGGCGCCTCATCCAGGCAAGCTTGCCCGATCTCCCTTCCTCGTTCGCCGGGCTGTCCGTGTCATCCATCGCGTTCTACGCAAAAAAGCAGAGGTGAGGATCGTGCGTGCGCTGGAGCCTAGAGCATGGGGCCATCGGATGAAACCACCCGACGTCGCTACTCTACCCTGTCTTCAGAGTTGTAGCGCGGACCGCCAAGCGCCTCCGAGACCCGGCCCTTGAGCTAGGCGGTTCAAGTCCGATCAGTCGTGATGGAAGAGTTTGGCGGTGATCGTCCACCTGCCCTCGATCTTCAGAAGGTGGAAGGCGTTGACGAAGGACAAGCCATAGAGGTTGTCCTCGACAAGGGTCGCCGTCGCCGTGCGGCCGGTGATCGAGAGTTCCGTGATCTCGCCGCTGTAGTCCGGGCCGACCTCGTTCTTCGCGATGGCGTCGAAGAAGGGCCGCGGGCCTCCCAACAAGAGTTCGGGGCCCAAGTAGCCCGACATCACGGCCGACTCGTGGAACAGTGATTGGAGCAATGCGGGATCGGAGGTGGCCGTGCCCTTGATGTAGTTGCCGACCACTGCCTTTACGGCAGCTATGTCGTCCGTACGCTTCATGAAGCGATCTCCCTAGACCAAGATGATCGCAGGTCGAAGCGACCTGCGGTCTGATTCTTGGTCTCTTTTTATAGGTTTAGAGTGCGATTCAGACGATAGATCGATTCGATCTATCGCCATCGCGCTCTAGGCGCTCTTGGACTTGGTGTACGCGAAGAGATCGCCGGCCAAGGCGCCCACCTGGCCACGCACCGCTTCGACCGCGAAGTCGGGCGCCGTCGCGGGGCTGCCGGAATCGAACGCCGGCGCCGGTCGATACTCGAACAACAGCTGCATGACCTGCGCGGTGGGTACGGAGACGACTTCGGACAGCACGGTGAGCGCCAGATCGAGGCCGGCTGTCATGCCGCCTCCCGTGATCCGGTTGCCGGAAATGCAGACGCGCTCGTCGACAAGCTCTACCTTCGGATAGCTGTCCAGCGCCTCGGTGAAGGCCCAGTGGGTGGCGGCCTTGTGACCGTCCAGCAGACCGGTTTCGGCCAGGATGATCGATCCCGTGCAAACCGATGTCACATAGTCCGCCTTTTCTCCGGCGTTCTTGAGGAAAGCGATGACACTGCTGTCCTGGAGCTGCTTCAGAACGTTGCCGCCACCCGGGACGACCAGGATGTCGATCTCCGGGCAGTCGGCGAAACCGTAGTTCGGCGTCAGCAGCGCGTTGGCGTCGCTCATGACCGGATCGGTGGTCTTGGCGAAGGTGAAGGCTTCGATATCGGGGGCCAGCGCGAAGAACTGCAAGGGCGCATAGCCGTCGATCATGGTCATGTCTTCGAACAGGTAGATCCCGACTCTCTTCTTCTCAGGCATTCGTCTCTCCCATGGTTAGGCCTCGATCCGATCCCGGACGCGCACCGCCCCGCGAAAGCCGAGGGAGCGGTCGATCCGCGACTTGCACGACGGCAGTCCCTCGCGCCCGAACCGCAATCGAAAGAGGGGTTGGCATCCCAGGACTTCGGATGATATATATTACGGACTGGTACGTAAATCAAATATGCGTGAGAGTGCGAGATGGGAACCGCCAGCGATGCAATGCCGACCAGACCTCGCGGGCGCCCGCAGGCGTTCTCGCGCGAAGACGCCCTCGATCTGGCGATCCTGGAGTTTCGTCGCTCGGGCTACGACGGCGCGACGATGGATCAGCTGGCTCTGGCCATGGGGATCACCAAGCCCAGCATCTACCGGGCCTTCGGCGATCGAAAGTCGCTCTATCGTGCCGCCGTTAAACGCTACGGCGAGAAGATCTCGGTCTATTGGCGCGCGGTCGCAGAGGATGTGCGGAGCCTGGAGGCCTTCGTGCCGACCTTCCTTGGGGCCGCCATCGACTGGTTCGTCGAGGACGGCAGTGGGATTCGCGGATGTTTGGTGCTGTCCACCATGTCGCACGCCGTGACGCACGAGGATCTGGCGCAAGACCTAAGCGACTTCATTTCGTCGATGGAGGACGATATCTCATCCTACCTCTCCGCCACCCTCTTGAATGACGCTGCCGACGGGGGCAGTGCCCGCGACGTTGCCGTGCTCTTGACGGCGCATGCGCATAGCCTGGCGACCCGCGCAAGAGCCGGCGCCTCCGAAGACCGCTTGCGTCGGGACGCCGCGATCATGTCGAGGTCCGTCTTGGCGCTAGTCCAGCCATCAAGACGGGTTCCAGGGGGACCGAAGTGACCGGAGAAGCGAGAAAAGGGGCAAGCCGCGTCGCCGACGTCGACGCGGCCGTCTTGCGGCAACTGAACGCCGGAACCCTAGAAGCGGCGAGCCTCATGGAGAACCTGGCGACGGACATGCGGGTGCTTCTGGCCCGGGTCTTCCCGGAGCTTGCGAACGAGGCCCAGGCGCTTGACCCCAAGACCGGGATCACCAAGAGGATGAACGCTGCCGCCGCACTCATCCACGAAGCCTATGGAGATTCGAGGCAAGACCTGCTGGCCGGCCACACGTCGGACCTCGTGCGCGGATGGGGCGCCTACCTCGTCGGCCATCTGACAGGCCTGACCTTGGCCGAGCGTCTGGCAGGGATCGCACCCTATGCCGACGATAGGCACTTCGGAGTCCGTGAATGGGCTTGGCTCGCGCTACGGCCCCACATCGTCCGCGAACCCGAGGACGCCATCGGCATCCTGTCCGGCTGGACCGGCGACAGGTCAGCCAACATCCGACGATTCTCGGTCGAAGCGATCCGCCCACGCGGCGTTTGGAGCGCGCACATTCCGGTCCTCAAAGCGAACCCCGCCATGGGTCTGCCCGTGCTGGAGCCCTTGAAGGGCGATGCGTCTCGCTATGTGCAGGACTCCGTCGCGAACTGGCTGAACGACGCTTGGAAGTCGGCGCCTGACTGGGTGGAGCGGCTTTGCTCCGAGTGGGGCAGCGCAAGCCACGGCCCGCAAACGGCCTACATCGTCAAGCGTGCCCTGCGGAACAAGAAGTAAGGCGCGCGCGAGGGAAGGAGTCCGCTATGCCCGCGACGCTGCACGTCCTCTACACGAGAGACGCGGATACCACATTCGATATGTCCTACTTTTTGACGGAACACGTCCCCATGACACGGCGCATTCTTGACGGCTTTATCGACTTCATGCTTGTCGCCGAGGGGACCGAGACCTATCCCGGAGGGGCTCCCGAAGTTCATGCCTTGGTCACTCTCGTCTTCGAATCGCGAGAGAGCTTCGATCGGGCGGAGAGCGTCGCCGGACCGATACACGAAGACATCCCGAACTTCTACAACAAGCGCCCGCGCCTCCTGGTGGGCGAGCTTGTCGCCTAACCCGCTGTAACAGTGGGCAGTTTGGGAGCCCATGTCTGCCGTCAACTCCCTGAAAGGTCACTGCCCATAGGAGCTTCGGCCGAAGTATGTTGACATGGCAACTCATTAATGATTAGTTGACATGACAACTCATTTTGAGATGTGCCGGATGCGTCGAGCGACCTAACGCGTGGCTCATCGCGACCGGCTGCGAAACCGATGCTTCAAAGGTTCTCGACCAGGGAGGAACTATGCAACAGGCTTTCAAATCGATCGTCGCCGCGGCGGTCGTAACGCTCTCAACGCCGGCGCTCGCCGCCGATCATACCTTGCTGATTTCCAGCTGGGCGCCGCCGACGCATGCCATGAACTCGGTCATGTGGCCGAACGTCGTGGAGATGATCGAAGAGGCAACGGATGGCCGTGTCACGGCCGAGGTGAAGTTCGGATTGGCGCCGCCGCCGGCTCAGCTCGACCTCGTGCAAGACGGCGGTGCCGACCTCTCAATCATCTTCCACGGCTATCAGCCCGGTCGCTTCGTCACGACGAAGCTGATCGAGTTGCCGGGATATGTCGGCTCGTCCGAAGCGGCGTCCGTTGCCTATTGGCAGGCCTTCGAACGCTATCTGCATGAGGCGGAGGAGCATCGCGGCGTCAAGGTTCTTGCCTTGATGACCCATGGCCCAGCCCAGCTGCACACGAATGCCACTGTCACCAGTCTGGATGCCATCGAGGGCCTGAAGGTGCGCGTCCCCGGTGGCGTTGGAAGCGAGATCGGCACGGCGCTCGGCGCCACCGGCATTCAGATCCCCGCCCCGAAGGTCTACGAGACCTTGGCAAGCAATGCCGCGGACGGCGTGGTCATGCCGGTGTCCAGCCGCACCGGCTTCAAGCTGACGGAAGTGGCCCGAAACATGTACGACATGCCGGGCGGCCTGTATCGCGGCTCTTTCGCGATCGTCATGAACGAAGACAGCTTCGCCGACCTGCCCGAAGACCTTCGGAACGTCCTGGAACAAGAGATCTTTGGCGAACCGCTGAGCCGTATGGGCGGCCGCATGTGGGAAGATTACGACGTCGAGGCGCTCGAGGTCACGAAGGCAACGGCGGGCAACACCATCACGGCCGCGTCCGCCGCGGACGTCGCCACGTTCTCGGAAATCTCCGCGAAGGTCCGCGATGGCGTAATCGAGGAGATCGCCGCCACCGGCATCGACGCCCAGGCTGCCTATGACTTGATCCGAGAGGTCATGGCCGCCGAGGAGTAAAGCGCCCCGGCGGCGCGTCATAGCGCAAGAGACCGGCGTGGCCTGGCCACGCCGGTCTTTTTTTGTCCATCTGCGATCGTCCGGGATAACCATGCCGACCGGCATCAGCTTCCGGACCTTGGCAGTCCTAAGTGACACTCAAGCTGGACTGATAGGGCCGGCGGATAGGTCTTGGCCAAGGAACCGCGCGCTCCCGGGTCCGGCCGAGGGGTTGGGAGCGCGCTGTCGTACCGTGAGTTCGCTAAGAGCGCGACGCCGTCAATCGGCATCCCATGCCAAGGGCAAGCGAAGCGGGCCGCGGAAGGCCCAACCGCCGAACGCGACCTCGCCGTCCAGACGCGGATTCTTCAGCCGGGCGAAGATCGCGGGCATCGCATGCTCCGCGATAAGGCAGCGTGCCGCCCAGGCACCGGCGCAGAAGTGCGGCCCCGCGCCAAACGCGATGGAAGCCGAACTGTCTTGCCGCATGTCGAAGGACTCGGGCTTCTCGAAGTTATCGGCATCGCGGTTGGCCGATCCGAACATCAGGAAGACGCGATCCTCCGGCTCGAAGGTGACGTCGCGGACCCTGTACTCCTGCGCCATGCGACGCGGAGACATGCCGATGGGCGAGATCCAGCGCGCATACTCTTCGAAAGCGTTCATCCAGGTGTAGGCGCCCGACTGCACGAGCTGGAACTGTTCCGGATGCGTCAGCATGGCCCAGACCAATCCGGCGATCACGTCGCGGGGCTCGTTCTGACCGCCGGAGATCGCAAGCTTGATGTTGGCGCGATACTGTTCGGGAGAGAGGCCGGCCGCCATCTGAACCGACAAGAGCGAGGCATTGGGCGATTTCTCCAAGACGGGAATCATCTCGTCGATGTGACGATCGATCGAGCCCGTGCAGTCATGGCAGCGCGCCTCCACCGCCGGATCGCCCGCGTAGTTCGCGCAGCCGTCGATCATGCCCTGACTGACGCGGTCCATTTCTTGCCAAGTCATGTTGGTCAGACCCGTGACCGCCTTGAGGGCTTCCGCCGAGATCGGCATGGCTATCTCTTTGACAACGTCGGCCTTGCCCAGCGGCTCCACGCGATCCAGAACGTCGGCGACGATGGTCTGGAACTGTTCGGCCCACACGGTCTTGACGGTCTTGGGCGAGATGGACGGGAAGATCGCCTTGCGTTCCGCCATGTGATCCCGGCCGTCCTTGCGCATCAGGTTCTGCCCCATAAGGGTGGTCATGAGCCCTTGCGGCTGGTCCGACGAGAAGTACTCGATCTTCTTCTCGTTGACGAAGACGTCGTCGCGTTTCGTCAAGAGCGTCGCGTCCAGCTGCGGCACATAAGCGATGGGCGCGGTCTCGCGCATTGCCTTTAAGTCCGGGTAGGGATCGTGCCAGAAACTCTCCAGGTCGATCTCGTATCTCGGTGCGTTCGACATTCGTTCTCACTCCGGTCTCTTGAATTGAACCGGCCACAACGGTACCATAGATGAGTTGACGTGACAACTCATGAATCACCAGCGACACAAGTAAGGGACATGGTCAATGAGCAGGACTGCGCCACTCGATACCTCGATGTTTCTTGTGGAAGTCAAAGATCGCGTGGAAGGGAGGCAGAGCAAGACCTTGAGCTTTTCCAGGGCACCGACCGTTCTTCTGACATTCGCGGCGAACCGCTTCACGCGGATCTCGGCCAGGGACTATCTGGAGAGATTCGGCATCGGGGCGATGGACTGGCGCATGTTGGTCATGCTGACCTACGAGCCGGACTGCGATGCGGCCCGGGCGTCGGCGGCCATCGGCATCGACAAGGGCGCGGTGAGCCGTAGCCTTGCACGACTGGAGAAGGCCAAGCTCGCGACCTACGTCAGCCGGAAGACGGACGAACGCCGAAAAGACTGGAGGCTCACCGAGAAGGGCCAACGTCTGCATGACGAGATCCTGGAGGTGGCCTTGGAGCGTTTGCAGAACACGCTGGATGGCTTCAGCGAGCAGGACGTGAAAGACCTCAACCGGCTCTTGAGCAAGATGATCGAGAACTTGGACAAGGAAAGCGCCTGAAGCAGCCAGGGTGTCGTACCCGAAACAATCCCTTCGTCATGTCCAGCTTCATGAGATCGCGGCGCGTGCCGAGAGGCGCCTCACGCCAGCAAGGCCTTCAGGTCGAGATCCGGGTCGGCGACCTCGTGCGGTTTCGGGGCATGGCCGCGCTCGATCAGCTGGCGACCCAGCAAGAAGCTGCGCGGGTCGTTCATCGCATCGACCGCGACAAGTCTCTCTCCCGCATAGTACCAATGAGACAGCTTACCGCGATCCAGCCTGACGGCGATGCGATCGTACCCCCTGTTGAGGCCGGCAATCTGCAGTTTGACGTCGTATTGGTCCGACCAGAACCACGGCTTCGCCCGGTAGGCTTCCCGGTGGCCCATGATGTTCCTCGCGACGTTTCCGGCCATGTCGATCGCGTTCGGGACACTCTCGAGCCGAACGCGGGCGCCCTCGAATGGGAAGGAGGCGCAGTCGCCGGCGGCCCAGATCCCCTGGACGCTGGTCCGACAGAACGCGTCGACGGCGATTCCGTTGTCCACCGCGATTCCGGCCGCTTCGGCAAGGGTGGTTTCCGGTCGTATGCCGATGCCGACGATCACGGCATCCGTTTCGAACAGGCGACCGTCCTCCAGCTTGACCGCGCGGACACGACCTGACCGCTCCACGAGTTCGGCGACCTTCGCACCCTCGAAGATCTCCACACCCCGGTCGCTGTGCAGCTGGCGAAAGAAATCGGACGTCTCCTTGCAGGCGACGCGCTGCAGGATCCGCTCGGACGCCTCGAACACCTGGACCTCGATTCCCAGCTTCGACGCGACCGCCGCGGCTTCCAATCCGATGTAGCCGCCGCCCACGACGGCAAGGCGGCGAGTACTCGGAACTTGCGCCTTGAGGGCGTCAATGTCCGCCACGCTGCGTACCTGGAACACGCCATCCAGCAGACCGCCGATGTCCTTGGGCAGTCGGATCGGCGAGGCGCCCGTGGCAAGCACCAGATGGTCGAAGGCGAGCCTGCCCGTCGCCGTCTCGATCCGCCGTGAGGTCACATCGATACGGGTCACGACTGTACTCACCACAAGCTCGATGCCTTGTTGGGGATAGAAGGTCTCGGGCCGCAGGGTCAGGCGGTCGAGGTCCATGTCTCCCGCCAGGTAGGCCTTCGACAAGGGTGGGCGTTGGTAGGGGGGCAAGGGCTCCGCGCCCAGGATCCGGATCTCTCCTTCGAACCCCTGTTCGCGCAAGAGGCTGGCTGTCGAGAACCCGGCTTGCCCGCCCCCTATGATGACGACGTTCTTCATGGGTTTTCTCCCTCGCCCTCAGTGTCCCAGCGCACCCATCTGGTTCGGCAGGTACAGGACCAGCGTCGGAATGAGGACGATCAGCGCCAAGCGCAGTATGTCCGCGATCCAAAAAGGCGTGACGCCCTTGAAAATGGTGGCCGTCGGGACATCGGTGACGATGCCTTTCAAGATGAAGACATTCAGACCGACGGGAGGCGTGATCAGCGAGATCTCGGTGACGACGACGACCACGATGCCGAACCAGATGGGATCGAACCCCAAGGACACCACGACGGGGAAGAAGATCGGAACCGTCAGCAACAGCATCGACAGGGATTCGAATACGCAGCCCAGGATGATGTAGATCCCGATGATCATCATGATGACCGCGAAGGGCGGCACGTCATAAGTGGTGACGAACGCGATGAGTGCTTGCGGAAGACCCGCGATGTTGATGAAGTTCGAGAAGACCTGCGCCCCGATCAGGACCGCGAAGAGGGCGGCGGTCGTAAAGGAGGTCTCCTTCAGCACGTCACGCAAGCCCGCGAAGGAAATGCCGCCGCGGCAGAGCGCGATGACGAAGGCGCCCATCGCTCCCATCCCGGCCGCCTCGGTCGGCGAGAAGGCGAGGTTGAGCGGTTGGAAATCCAAGAGACCGTAGAGCCCGCCTATCACCAGGAAGAACAGCAGCAGGACGGCCCAGGTGGACTTCAGCGCCGACAGTCTTTCGGCCCAGGACGCGCGTTCGCCGGCGGGACCCGATTCGGGCTTGCGCCAAACGGTCCAGCGCACGGCGAGGATGTAGAAGACGATCCCCAGAAGCCCGGGCACGATCCCGGCCATGAAGAGCTTCCCGATCGAGGTCTCGGTCAGCAAGCCGTAGATGACAAGAATGACCGAAGGCGGGATCAGAATGCCGAGCGTGCCGCCGGCCGCGATCGAGGCCGTCGCCAAGCTGTCCGAGTAGCCGAAGCGACGCAGCTCGGGCATCGCCACTTTCGACATGGTCGCGGCCGTGGCCAGCGACGAGCCGCAGATTGCCGAGAATCCTCCGCAGGCGGCAACCGTTGCCATGGCGATCCCACCCCGCATTTGCCCCATGAAGGCGTTCGAGACGGCATAGAGTTCACGCGCCATGCCGCCCTTGTTCACGAAGAGCCCCATGAGGATGAAGAGGGGCACGACACTCAGCCCGTAGTCTTGCGCGGTATCCATGATCTGTCGTCCGACCATGGACATCGTCGCCTTGAGACCGCGCTCGTCAAGGATCGAGCCGCCGCGCTCGTAGGCATAGCCGAACGCTCCGACGATACCCATTGAAAAGGCGATGGGCAGCCTCAGCAGAACCAGAAGTAGAACGATGGCGAAGCCGACAATTGCGGTGGTCATTGTTTCGCTCCCTCACTGCTGTGCTTTCCGAACAGCACCGCGATGCCGTGAACGATCAAAGCCAGCGACGTTGCCAGAACCGACAGAAAGACAAAGCTGCCAAGCAGGTAGGTTGGGATATTCAGGTATTCCGTCGTCTCGCCGTACTCCCGCGCCCGATCGGCGAGGATCCAGATTCGTCTGGCGGGCTCGATCAGGGCCGCGCCCGAGACGAGCGCGATCACCGCGTCGCGGATCCGCACCAGCCGCAGCCGATGGAAGACGCCGTCCAGCAGGTCGACGGAAATCTGGCCGCCGGATGTCGAGATGATCGGCAGTACCGCGAAGACCACCAGGGCCATCAAGCAGCGGGTCAGCTCCGTCGCGGCCTCGATCGGCATATTGAAGGCCGATCGAAGGACGACATCGAAGAACATCAAGGTCATCAGGGCGAAGAGCGACAAGGACGCAATGGCGACCAAGAAGGCTCTTGTTTGTTTCTGCAGCTTTCTCAGCATCGGGCTTGCCTCCCGCTGTGCCTAGGCACTAGCCGTCCCTTAGGAGCGCGGGCTTAACCGCGTTCGCTTCGAGAGCGCCCCTTGGCCGCCCTCGCGGCCCGGGCTGGGCTAGGCTGGGATCGGGTTAAGGAATTTGAAGAACAATGCCGTCCAGTTCGGATGAAGCGATCAGCTGGCAAGACAAGCGGCTTGTGTCGCTGCGTTCACCTTCGGCCATGTCCAGCATGTCAGCTTCCATGTCACCGCTCGACTTGGACTCATCGGGACCGGTCAGCACGTGAACATGGCAGGTCGCGCAGGCCAGCGACCCGCCGCAATCGCCCGCGATCCCGGCAATTCCATTCCGTACGGCGGCCTCCATAAGGCTCAGCCCTTCAGGCACATCCTCCGTGCGGCTGCTGCCGTCGCGAAGTCTCCAAGTGACCGAGATCGTCGACATCGTCGCGTCCTCCCAATGCAGATTTTCACAAGGGGTAGCACACAATGAGTTGTCATGTCAACTCATATCTCGAAATCCCTTCCTAGCAGCCTTGTCCGCTTGCATGCCCAACGGCGGCGTCTGCGCGCTGGCTGTCCCGGTAGCACGACCGGCGCGGATATCAGTTGTATGGTTCTGGGCGCCGCCAGGCGTCAGCCGCTCTCGCCCATCTAACCCGAAGAGCAGAGCCCGCTGGGAGTCACTCCGCGCTATGGGTCCAAGCCAAGTAGGTAACTCTTGGCGTGTCGCCGGGCCGGTCGAGCCGCGCGGTCAACAGGCCTCAGGACCGCGATAGCGGCCGCGACCATACTGGCACTTATCATCCGAGGCAGGGTTTGGTGGAGCCGAGGGGAATCGAACCCCTGACCTCCTCATTGCGAACGAGGCGCTCTCCCATCTGAGCTACGGCCCCAGCCTTGATGCGCGGAATCCCATGGGCGCGGGTCCGCGAGAAGCGGGACTATGGTGAGCGGCCCCAGCCCTGTCAAGGGCAGTCGAAAGCACGCCAGATCACTGTTGATGTTGCAGTGCACAAGGAAACTCCGGCCCGTTTGATCCAGGTCAATGTGGCGGGCCTGCGGCCCCGTCACTTTCTTGCCCAACTCGGGCGTGCTCGCCTTCAGGCGCCGCCAGTCCCGGGACGTGACGTTGGTAGAAAGCGGTTGGCACCATGGCAAGCAAGGACCAGGTCGGACGCAAGTCCGCAGGCAATCCGCTGCTCTTGGGCTTCCTAGGCATCGGCGCCCTGCTCGGGCTCTTCGTTGCCGCCGAGGCCAAGGACGGCGTGATGGAGTTTCACGGCTTCCTCTTCGTCGCGGCGGCGCTGATCGGCGTCTTCGCGCTGATCGGCAAGGCCTTCGACGAACCCGAGGGCGCATTGGTCGATCGCGGCGAGGGCGTGACCTACATGGACGGGCCGATCCGCGCCGGCGTGATCGCCTCCATGTTCTGGGCCATCATCGGCCTGCTGGCCGGCGTTTTCATCGCCTGGCAGCTGGTCTTCCCCGAGCTCAATCTCGACCTGCCCTGGACCACCTTCGGGCGCCTGCGCCCGGTGCACACCTCGGCGGTGATCTTCGCCTTCGGCGGCAACGTCCTGATCTGCACCTCCTTCCACGTGGTGCAGCGCACCTGCAAGGCCAGGCTCTGGGGCGGGGCGGCCGGCTGGTTCGTCTTCTGGGGCTACAACCTCTTCATCGTTATCGCCGCGTCCGGCTACATCCTGGGTGTCACCCAGTCCAAGGAGTACGCCGAGCCGGAGTGGTACGCCGACCTCTGGCTGACCCTGGTCTGGGTGGTCTACCTGCTGGTCTTCCTGGGCACGCTCTGGAAGCGCAAGGAACCCCACATCTACGTCGCCAACTGGTTCTACCTGGCCTTCATCGTCACCATCGCGATGCTGCACATCGTGAACAACCTGGCCCTGCCGATCTCCTTCTTCGGCACCAAGTCGGTGCAGGCCTTCTCCGGCGTGCAGGACGCGCTGACCCAGTGGTGGTACGGCCACAACGCGGTGGGCTTCTTCCTCACCGCCGGTTTCCTGGCGATCATGTACTACTACGTGCCCAAGCGGGCCGAGCGGCCGGTCTACAGCTACCGCCTCTCCATCGTGCACTTTTGGTCGCTGATCTTCCTCTACATCTGGGCCGGGCCGCACCACCTGCACTGGACGGCGCTGCCGGACTGGGCGCAGACCCTGGGCATGGTCTTCTCGGTCATGCTGTGGATGCCCTCGTGGGGCGGCATGATCAACGGCCTCATGACCCTGTCGGGTGCCTGGGACAAGCTGCGCACCGACCCGATCATCCGCATGTTCGTGCTGGCCATAGCCTTCTACGGCATGAGCACCTTCGAAGGCCCGGTCATGTCGATCAAGGCGGTGAACTCGCTCAGCCACTACACCGACTGGACCATCGGCCACGTGCACTCCGGCGCGCTGGGCTGGGTCGGCATGATCTCCTTCGCCGCGCTTTACTACCTGACGCCGGTGATGTGGGGCCGCCAACAGCTCTACTCCCTGAAGCTGGTCAACTGGCACTTCTGGATCGCCACCATCGGCATCCTGCTCTACATCACGGCCATGTGGGTGTCGGGCATCATGCAGGGCCTGATGTGGCGCGCCTACGATGCCCTGGGCTTCCTCGAGTACTCCTTCATCGAGACGGTCGAGGCCATGCATCCCTTCTACGCGATCCGGGCGATCGGCGGACTGCTCTACCTCGCGGGCGCGCTGATCATGGCCTACAACCTGTGGCGCACGGTGCGCGGCGACGTGGCTGAGGAGGCGGCTCCCGCCCTGCAGCCCGCCGTCCGCCAGCCGACGCCGGCCGAGTAAGGAGGCAGGCGTCATGAAGCTGAAGCACGAGGTCTTCGAAAAGCACTCCCTGGTGCTGACCGTCGGCATCCTGGTCACCGTGGCGATCGGCGGCCTGGTGGAGATCGCGCCGCTCTTCTACCTGGAGAGCACGGTGGAGAAGGTGGAGGGCGTGCGTCCCTACTCGCCCTTGGAGCTGAAGGGCCGCGACATCTACATCCGCGAGGGCTGCTACAACTGCCACAGCCAGATGGTGCGTCCCCTGCGCGACGAGGTGGAGCGCTACGGCCCCTACTCGCTGGCCGCGGAATCGATGTACGACCATCCCTTCCAGTGGGGCTCGAAACGCACCGGACCCGATCTGGCGCGGGTCGGCGGGCGCTACTCCAACGAGTGGCACGTCGCCCACATGGTCCGGCCAAAGTCGGTGGTGCCGGAGTCGATCATGCCGGGCTACCCGCACCTCTTGGAGTACCGCCTGAAGATCGACGACATCCAGGAGGAGCTTGAGACTTACGTCGCCTTGGGCGTGCCCTATGACGAGGCGATGGTCGAGAACGCGCGCCAGGATCTGATCGCCCAGTCCAATCCCGATCACGAGGGCGCCTTGGCGATCGAGGAGCGCTATCCCAAGGCGGTGGTGGCCGACTTCGACGGCAATCCCGACATCGTCACCGAGATGGACGCCCTGGTGGCCTACCTGCAGATGCTGGGCACCCTGGTGGACTTCCAGGCCTACGACGCCTCCGAGAACCTGCGCTAGAGGAGGCCGCCATGACCTACGAAACCGTCTCCGAGATCGCTCCGACCATCGGCCTGATCTTCTTCATGGCCTTCTTCGTCGGCGTCGTCGCCTATGTCTTCTGGCCGCGCAACCGCGACAAGTTCCGCCGCGCCGCCCGCATGCCCCTGGACGAGGAGTAAGCCGCCATGGCCGGAACGCCTGAAAAGGACGAACTCAGCGGCGTCGAGACCACCGGGCACGAGTGGGACGGCATCAAGGAGCTGAACAATCCCCTGCCGCGCTGGTGGCTGTGGGTGCTCTACGCCACCATCATCTGGGCCGTCATCTACATGATCTTCATGCCGGCGATCCCGCTGGTCGACGGCTACACGCACGGGGTGCTCAACTGGTCGAGCCGCGCCGCGCTGGAAGAGAACATGGAGGCCGCCGAGGCGCGCCAGCGCCCCTACATGGAGCAGATCCACAACGACAGCCTGCAGCAGATCGCCGACGATCCGGAGCTCATGCCCTTCGTGCTGGCGGGCGGGCGCTCGGCCTTCTCCGTCAACTGCTCGCAGTGCCACGGCCAGGGCGCGCAGGGCGGGCCCGGCTATCCCAACCTCAACGACGACGCCTGGATCTGGGGCGGCAGCCTGGAGGAGATCTACGCGAGCATCCGCTACGGCATCCGCAACGCCAATCCCGACTCCCATCAGAACGTCATGGCGGCCTACGGCAAGGACGGGATTCTCGACCGCCAGCAGATCCGCGACGTGACCGAATACGTGCTCTCGCTCTCCGGGCGTGCCGGCGAGAAGGAGGCGGGCGGGATCGCGCCGCCGGCCGACGTCGCGGCGGCGGTCGCCGCGGGCAAGGCGATCTACGAGGATCAGTGCGTCGCCTGCCATCAGGAAGGCGGGGTCGGCGACACCAGCCTGGGCGCCCCCAGCCTGAAGGATGCCATTTGGCTCTACGGCGGCAGCCGGGCGGCGATCATCGAGAGTCTGACCTTTGGTCGCGCCGGCATGATGCCGCCTTGGGAAGGCCGCTTGAGCAACGATACGATCAAGCTCTTGACCGTCTACGTTCACTCGCTGGGCGGTGGCAAGTAGCCGAGGAGCCGACGAGTCCCGATCATGGCTGAACCTGCAAGGCAGCTGGAGCTGGAGAAGACCGTAGCCGCGGCGGCCCGAGAGGCCGCCGCACCCGTCGAGACGATCGACGTCGAGGCCGTCAACGCCAAGGAGCGGCGCGAGAGCCTCTACAAGAAGCGGGAGCGGATCTATCCCAAGCTGGCGCATGGCCGCTTCCGCAAGGTCAAGTGGGTGGTGCTGTTCTCCACCCTGGGCATCTACTACCTGCTGCCCTGGATCCGCTGGGACCGCGGTCTGGGGCAGCCGGACCAGGCCGTTCTCCTGGACCTGCCGACGCGCCGCTTCTACTTCTTCTGGATCGAGATCTGGCCGCAAGAGGTCTACTTCCTCACCGGCCTCCTGATCCTGGGCGCCTTGGCGCTCTTCCTGGTGACCGCGCTCGCTGGGCGGGTCTGGTGCGGCTACACCTGTCCGCAGACGGTCTGGACCGATCTCTTCATCCAGGTGGAGCGCCTCTTCGAGGGCGACCGTTCGGCCCGCATCCGCCTGGACAAGAAGCCCTTCAGCCTCGACAAGCTCTGGCGCAAGTCCGGCAAGCACGCCGTCTGGATCCTGATCAGCATCGCCACGGGCGGCGCCTGGGTCTTCTACTTCGCCGACGCGCCGACCTTGATGGGCGACCTGCTGGCCTTCGACGCCCATGTCGTGGCCTATGCCTTCATCGGCGGCTTGACCTTCACGACCTACTGGCTGGGCGGCCATATGCGCGAGCAGGTCTGCACCTACATGTGCCCCTGGCCGCGCATCCAATCGGCCCTCTTCGACGAGGAATCGCTGGTCGTCAGCTACCGCGACTACCGCGGCGAGCCGCGCGGGCCCCTACGCAAGGGCCAGGTCGAGACCGGCAAGGGCGACTGCATCGACTGCAAGCAGTGCGTCGCCGTCTGCCCCATGGGCATCGACATCCGCGACGGCCTGCAGCTGGAGTGCATCTCCTGCGCGCTCTGCATCGACGCCTGCGATTCGGTGATGACCAAGATCGGCAAGCCGCAAGGGCTGATCGCCTACGATACCCTTCCCGGCCTGGAAGCGGGCGCCAGGGGAGAGCCGCGCCGCCTCAGGCTCGTCAGGCCGCGCACCCTGCTCTACGCGGGCCTGATCGTGCTGGTCAGCCTGGTGATGCTGGTGGGTCTCGTCAGCCGCACCAGTCTCGACCTCAACCTGCTGCCCGACCGCAATCCGCTCTTCGTCACCCTCTCGAACGGCGATATCCGCAACGGCTACACCTTGAAGATCATCAACAAGAAGACCCATGCCGAGCGCTACACGCTCTCGGTGGCGGGCTTGCCCGGCGCCGAGATCAGCGTCCTGGGCGATACGGGCGCGCCGGTGGTCGACGCGCCGCGCGACGCGGTGAAGGCGGTCCGCATCTTCATCGCCGCGCCGGCCGGCTCGCTCGAGGGCGCGGTGAGCGACATCGCCCTCGTCCTGACCAATGAAGAGGGTACCGCCAAGGAGGTTCAAACCGTGTTCAGAGGGCCCGAGCTATGAGCGTGACCAGCAGCGACATGCAAGGCGAGCGCCGTTTCACCGGTCGGCATCTTCTCTACTGGCTGTTCGGCTTCTTCGGGGTGATGCTGATCGCCAACGTCATCTTCGTCTGGCTGGCCCTGGACACCTTCACCGGCGTCACCAACCAGAACGCCTATCAGGACGGACTGAACTACAACCAGCGCCTGGAGGCGGCCGCCGCGCAGCGCGAGCGCGGCTGGCAGGGAACCGTCAGTCAAGAGCGCGATCGCGTGTCGCTGGAGTTGGCCGACGCCGGCGGCCGGCCGGTGCGCGGACTGGCGCTGGAGGCCCTCTTCCTGAGGCCGACCCACGAGGGCCAGGACCGGCGGGTGATCATGACCGAGACGGAGCCTGGCCGCTACAGCGCGCCGCTGGACCTGCCGGCGGCCGGCAACTGGGACCTGATCATCACCGGTTACGGGACGGACGGCGCGCCCTTCGAGACGCGCAAGCGGCTTTGGGTGGAGTAGAGCGATGAAGCCGGCGAGAGGCAGGGGGGACCTACCGGACGGCGCGGTGCCGCTCGCCGCTTGCTGCCTGCCTGCCGATTTGCCGGGCCCCGAGGAGGATGCCGAAGCGCTGGCCGCCGCCGCCGCCGAGGCGGTCGAGAGCCTGCCCGGCGGGCGCCGGCGCCTGGTGCTGGTCATCGAGAATCTGGAGTGCGCCGGCTGCGTGCCAAAGATCGAGCGCACCTTGGAACGCCTCACCGGCCTGGTCGAGGGCAGGGTCAACCTGACGACGCGCCGGCTGCGGCTGGTCTGGCACGACGAGGCCATCGCGCTCACCCAGCTGCTGACGCCGGTGCTGGCCCTGGGCTATCGTTTGGCACCCTTCCAGGTCGGCCGCCTGGAGGCCCGCGACGCCGAAGAGCGGCGCTTCCTCATGCGCTGCCTGGCCGTCGCCGGCTTCGCCGCCGGCAATGTGATGCTGCTCTCGGTCTCGGTCTGGAGCGGTCTTTGGGGCGATATGGGGGCCGCCACGCGCGACCTCCTGCACTGGGTCTCGGCGCTGATCGCCATGCCGGCCGTCGCCTACGCCGGGCGCCCCTTCTTCCGCTCGGCCATGGCCGCCGTGACCGCCGGCAGGCTCAACATGGACGTGCCGATCTCGCTGGCGGTGGTGCTCGCGGCGGCGATGAGCCTCTTCGAGACCATGCGCAGCGGGCCGGAGACCTACTTCGATGCCTCGGTCACCTTGCTGTTCTTCCTGCTGATCGGCCGCCTGCTGGATCGCATGCTGCGCGGGCGCGCGCGCTCGGCGGCCGAGAACCTGCTGGCGCTCAAGGTCGACAGCGCCATGGTGGTCCTGCCGGACGGCAGCCGCGAGCGCCGCGCGGCGAGCAACCTCATCGCCGGCGACCTGGTCCTGGTCGCGGCCGGAGAGCGCCTGCCGGCGGATGGCCGCGTCGTCTCCGGCCGCTCCTCCCTGGATGTCTCGGCGATCACCGGCGAGAGCCTGCCGCAAAGCGTCGGCCGCGACTGCAAGGTCCATGCCGGCACGGTGAACCTGGACGGCAGCCTCACCATCGAGGTGACGGCCGCCGGCGAGCAGACCCTGCTTGCCGAGGTGCTGCGCCTGGTGGAGACGGCGGAGCAGGGGCGGGCCCGCTACGTGCGGCTCGCCGACCGCGCCGCCAGGATCTACGCCCCGGCCGTGCACCTGCTGGCCTTGGCTACCTTCATCCTGGGCCTGGCCATGGGCCTTGCCTGGCAGGGCGCGCTCTTGAACGCCATCGCGGTCCTGATCGTCACCTGCCCCTGCGCGCTGGGCCTGGCGGTTCCGGCGGTGCAGGTGGCCGCCGTCAGCCGCCTGCTGCGCGGCGGCGTGCTGGTCAAGAGCGGCGATGCCCTGGAGCGCTTGGCCGAGGTCGATCACGTGGTACTGGACAAGACCGGCACCTTGACCTTGGGCCGGCCGGTCCTGCTGAACGCCGGCGAGGTCATGGCCGGCGACCTGCAACTCGCCGCCGGGCTCGCCGCCACCAGCCGCCATCCCTTGGCCGAAGCCCTGGTGCGGGCCGCGGGACCGGTGCCGCTCCTCAAGGCGGAGGTTCGCGAGGTGCCCGGCGCCGGTCTGGTGGCGGAGCATCCCGACGGGGAACTGCGCCTCGGCTCCGCGGCCCATGTCGGCGCGACCGATCCGGGCGACGGCAGCGAGAGCCTCCTGTGGCTGCGCCGTCCGGAAGGCCGCCTGGTCTGCTTCCGCTTCCAGGACGAGTTGCGCCCGGACGCCGTCGAGGCCATCGCCGCCTTGAAGGCGCAAGGCCTGTCGCTGGAGCTCTTGTCCGGCGACCGTCCGGCCGTCGCCGCCGAGGTCGCCGGCACGCTCGGCATCGAGCGCTGGCGCGGCAACGTCAACCCGGCCGAGAAGACCCGCCGCCTGCAGGAGCTGGCCGGGGCCGGCCGGCGGGTGGCGATGGTGGGCGACGGCTTGAACGACGCGCCGGCCTTGGCGGCGGCCCATGCCTCACTCTCGCCGGCGGCCGCCAGCGAAGCCAGTCAGGTGGCCGCCGACTTTCTTTTCCAAGGCGAGCGCTTGACGCCGGTGCCCGACGCCATCGCGCTGGCCCGTCGTTCCCGCCGCTTGGTGCTGCAGAACTTCACCATCGCGATCAGCTACAATCTGGTGGCCGTGCCCTTGGGCATGGCGGGAGAGATCACGCCCCTGCTGGCGGCGGTCTTCATGTCCTGCTCCTCCTTGGTGGTCACCGCCAATGCCATGCGGGCGGCTGCGGGTAAGCGCGACGAGCCGGTCAAAGAGCCCGCGGCAAGAGAGGCGGTCGCCGCATGAACGCGCTGCTCTACCTCATTCCCGCCGCCCTGATCCTGGGCGGCCTCGGCCTCGCCGGCTTCCTCTGGGCCTTGCGCAGCGGTCAGTTCGACGACCTGGAAGGCGCGAAGCATCGTATTCTTCAGGACGACGACGAGGCGGGCCGGCGCCGATAGGGCCAGGCCCGACTGAGCGCTCGCGCGCCGTCGCTGCGCTCGCGATTGTCCGATGTCGGTTGATCTCGCAACCCCAAGACAGGTCATCCTCCGACTTGATCGGAGGACCACTGGCGACTTGGAGATCCTATCCCTGCGACGTCTCCTGGTCGGCGTCTTGCACCTCGACCGGCGTGCGCTTTTTGGGACTGACGCACCTTCGGAGAGTGATCCTCCGATCAAGTCGGAGGATGACGACGGGGCGGGCTGTCACCGTCACTGCAGGAAGCGATAGCGACGCGGCAGTTCGGTGGCAAGCTCCGGGCCGAGACAGGGTGGATCACGTCGCTTCGCTCGCGATGGCGTCGGAGGTCGGATGATCTCACAACCCCAAGACGGGTCATCCTCCGACTTGATCGGAGGACCACTGGCCACTGGGGGATCCTATCCGTGCTACGCCCGCTGATTGGCGTCTTGCACCTCGACCGGCGCGCTCTTTTTGGGACTGATGCACCTTCGGAGAGTGATCCTCCGATCAAGTCGGAGGATGACGACGGGGTGGGCTGTCACCGTCCATGCACGAAGCGATAGCGACGCGGCAGTCCGGTGGCAGGCTCCGGGCCGAGGACAGGGTGGATCGCGTGCTTCGATCGTGATGACGTCGGGGGGCGGATGATCTCGAAACCCCAAGACGGGTCATCCTCCGACTTGATCGGAGGACCACTGTCGACTTGGAGATCCTATCCGTGCGACGCCCCCTGGTTGGCGTCTTGCACCTCGACCGGGGTGCTCCTCCGGAACCGATGCACCTTCGGAGAGTGATCCTCCGATCAAGTCAGAGGATGACGATTGAGGCGGGCTGTTACCGTCCCTGTGAGGAGCGGTAGCGGCGAAGCGGCCCGGGGCGCGGCTCTCACCCCTCGGCTAGGCAGCGTCGTGGAAGATCAGTCCCAAGGTGGTGCGCTTGCCGCGGGTCACCTCCGCGACTCCGTGGCGAAGCTGCGCGCGCACCGGGCCGCGTCGGCCGGGCACCGGGAAGAGGCTGTTGGCGAAGATGACGGCCTCGCCTCTGGCCGGCCGCAGCACGCGGGCGCGGCCCTGCATGCGCGCGCGCGACTCCACCAGCACCAGATCGCCGCCCTCGAAGTCCCTTGCCGGGTCGCTCAGCAGCACCACCACCTGCAACGGGAAGGCGAGCGCGCCGTAGAGGTCCTGGTGCAGGCGATTGTAGTCGCCCTCGCCGTAACGCAGGATCAGCGGCGTCGGCTTGCGCTGGCCGGCCGCGTGGCAGGCCTCCAGATAGTCCGACAGGCCCTCCGGGTAGGTGAAGGGCAGGCCCAGAACCCTCGACCAGCTCTGCGCCAAAGGCGCCAGGCGCCGATAGAGGCCCTCGCGCAAGGCCTGCACCGGGGGCGGTAAGGGGTAGGCGAAGTAGCGGTAGCGTCCGGCGCCATAGCCATGGCGCTGCATCACGATGGTGCGGCGAAAGCGATTCTCCTCCTCGAAGAGGGTGGAGAGCGTTTCCGCCTCCTCGTCCGTCAAGAGGGCGCCGCAGCGCGCCACGCCCCCTTCGTTCAGGTCCGCTGCGATCGCGTCCCAGTCCAGTGCCTCGATCCTGGAGGCAATCGTCCCCGCCACCCGGCATCACTCCCTACTTGGCCTCGATAAGGTCGGCCTCTATGGACCGACGCCGGGTTCGGGGTCTTCCCGCCGCTTGCGCGGCGGTTCAGGACTTCTCGCCGACGCTCACCAGCGCTTGATAGGCGTGCCAGCTGGCGAAACCCAGCAGCGGGAAGAGCACGATCATGCCGACGAAGAAGGTGGCGATGCCGGCCGCCGACAGGAGCGCGATCAGCCAGGCCCAGAGCAGGCAGACCTTCCAGTTGTGCACAACGGCGCGCAGGCTGGTGATGATCGCGGTGATGGTGTCGACGTCGCGCTCCAGCAGCAGGGGCACGGAGACGATGGAGACCGAGAAGACCAAGGCGGCGATGACGCCGCCGATCAGGCTGCCGACGATCAGCAGCGCGATGCCGTTCTGGGTGAGCAACAGCTCGGTCAGCAGCAGCTCCGCCGGCGGCACGTGCGTGGTGCCCATGAAGAGCGCGAAGAGCAGCATGGCGATGCGCATCCAGAACATCAGTGTCACCATCAGGAGCACGGCCAGGAACGCCAGCTGCAAGGGAGACCGGGTGGAGACCAGGAGCGCCGATCCCAAGCTCGGCTGCTCGCCGTTCTGCATTCTGCGCGCGGTCTCGTAGAGGCCGACCGCCATCATCGGGCCGACCAGCATGAAGCCGGCGGCCAAGGGCGGCAGGTACTCGATGTAGTCGAAGCTCCAAAGTCCAACCGTGATGGCGGCACTGATCAGGGCAAAGATAAAGCCATAGCAAAGCGCCACGCCGCGGGCAGCGTTAAAGTCTCGCCACCCGGCCGACAACCAAGCCCAAGGTGCCTCGTTTGCCACCGTCTTGATCTCAATTCTGCGGGGAGCGGGGCTGGTGTCCACAGTTTGGTCCATGTCGAGCGTCTCCACTGTGCGGGCACCCGTCGGCCCGCCGAAAGCAATTGATCTATTCTAGACTCTCCAGGGTGGTTCTGTCCTGTCGAAAGGCCCCCGATCGGGGTGATTTGCCGCCATTTTCGCGACTCCTTTGTCGCAGTGCGGCAAAAGGGGCGGCGGGCGCAAAGTGCTTTGCTTGACAGGCGAACAAAGCGCTTTCTAAGTTGCCGCCGCTGCGTGGGGTCTAAGGTCAAAGGGCATGCGAATGAGCGATCCCGGCGACAAGGACGATCTGCGCAGTTTGGAAACTCGTCTGGAGGCGGCGCGTCAGCGCCAAGCGGGCGGGCAGCGAAGACCCAGGCGGCCAGTCGACAGCAGCGGCGTGGCAGCCGGTTTTCGGGTGGCTATCGATCTCATTTCCGGTCTAGCGGTCGGGGTGGCGGTAGGCATCGCGCTCGACGCCTGGCTGGGCACGTCGCCCTGGCTTTTGATCCTGTTCTTCTTCCTGGGATCCGGGGCCGGCTTGTTGAACGTCATCCGCACTGCCAAGCAGTTGGAGGCGGAGCGCAAGCGGCGCTTGGAGGAGGAGCGGCAGGCGGAGAGAGCGTCCCGCTAGCGGGACGGTCTGCGATCTATTCGAAAGGGGGCCGTCGGACGGCGTCCTGGGTGCGAGGGGACTAGGCATTGGCAACGGACGCTGAAGGCGAACTCAAGGATGCCATCGACGCGCACGGCGCCGGCGATTCGCCGTTCCATCCGATGGAGCAGTTCGAGATCCATCCGCTTGGCCGGATCGAGATCTTCGGGCTCGACCTCTCCTTCTCCAATGCCTCGCTCTGGATGGTGATCGCGGCGCTGGTGTCGACCTCCTTCCTGCTCTTCGCGGTACGCGGCGGCAGGATCGTGCCGACCCGGCTGCAGGTGGTGGCGGAGATGCTCTACGACGTGGTCGCCGGCATGGTGCGCGACAACGTCGGCAGCGAAGGGCGCGCCTTCTTTCCTTTCATCTTCACGCTCTTCATCTTCATCCTCTTCTGCAACGTGCTGGCGCTGATCCCCGGCTCCTTCGCGGTCACCGCGCAGATCATCGTGACCTTCCTGATGGCGATCGTGATCTTCATCACGGTGACGGCGATCGGCTTCATGCGCCACGGGGCGCGCTTCTTCGGGTTCTTCTTCCCGGCGGGGGCGCCGGCCTGGACGGCCGCGATCCTGATCCCGATCGAGATCGTGAGCTACCTCTCGCGTCCGATCAGCCTTTCGGTCCGTCTCTTCGCCAACATGACGGTCGGCCACGTTCTGTTCAAGATCCTGGCCGGCTTCACCATTCTGATGGGCGTCGCCGGCATCCTGCCGCTGATCGTCCTGGTCGGCATCACCGCGCTGGAGCTCCTGGTCGCGGTTCTGCAGGCCTACGTCTTCACCATCCTGACCTGCGTCTATCTGCACGACGCCATCCACATGCACTAAGGGGTCGGGACCCTAGCAATCCTTACAACTGGTCGCTGTTCGAGAGGAGTTTTGGAACAATGGACGCAGAAGCTGCAAAGCTGATCGGGGCCGGCATCGCGGCCATGGGCATGATCGGTGCCGGTATCGGTGTCGGTAACGTCTGGTCTTCCTTCTTCAGCGCGATCGCGCGCAACCCGGCCTCGAAGGACGAGATCGGCGCCAACATCTGGATCGGCTTCGCGGTGACGGAGGCCATCGCCCTCTTCGCGCTGCTGATTTCCCTGATGCTCCTCTTCGTCGCCTAAAGGCGGCAGTGGGGGGCGACAGGCCCCGCGCAGAAGAGGACGCGAACGGTGACCGGCCGGGGCGGGGGCGGCGTGATAGTCTCCACCCGGCGCTGAACCGTTGAAAAGCAGGACAGCCGAGAATGCCTCAGTTCGATTTGTCGACGGCACCGGGCCAGATCTTCTGGCTGGTGGTCGTCTTTGGTCTGCTCTATCTGGCCTTCGTCAAGGTCGTGCTGCCCAAAATGGGTGGCGTGATCGAGGCGCGGCGGACGAAGATCGAGGGCGATCTGGCGCGCGCCGAGCGCTTGAAGAACGAGGCCGACGAAGCTGTCGCCGACTATGAGAAGGCCCTGGCCAAGGCCCGTGCCGAGGCGAGCGCCATCCTGCACGAGGCCGCCGAATCCACGCGCCGTGAGATTCAGGCCCAGACGGCCGACTTCGACAAGGAGTTGAACGCCCGGGTCCAGGTGGCGCAGAACCGCATCGCCGAGGCCGAGGCCGAAGCGCGCAGCCACCTGAAGGAAATCGCGGTGGAGACGGCCAGCCTGGCGACCCAGAAGCTGGTCGGCATCAGCCCGAGCGAAGCCGAGGTTTCGGCGGCCGTGGACCGCGTGACCGGGGGGGCGGCGCAATGAGCCTCTTCAGCGACACCAACTTCTGGCTCTGGATCGCGCTGATCGGACTGATCGCGCTGATCTGGTGGAAGGGCCGAGCCGGCATCGCCGCCGGGCTGGACGCCAAGGTCGAGAAGATCCGCCAGGCCATCGACGAAGCCGAGAGCCTGAAGGAAGAGGCGGAAAAGACCCTGGCCGAGTACAAGCGCAAGCAGCGCGATGCCTTGGCCGAGGCCGAGCGCATCGTCGCCCATGCCAAGCGCGAGGCCGAGGAGATCCGCCAGCAGCACCTGGCCGACCTGAAGGTCCAGCTGGCCCGCCGCGAGCAGCTGGCCATGGACCGCGTCGCCCAGGCCGAGGCCAACGCCCTGCGTGCCGTGCGGGCCGGCGCCGTCGACGCCGCCATCGCCGCGACGGCGGAGCTGGTCCGCGGCAAGCTGGACGACAAGGGCGCGGCCGCCCTGATCGACAGTTCCATCGACGAGGTCGGACGCCGGCTGAACTAGCCGGCTTCGGCGCTTCGTCCATCGCCGGCTGCGTGTCGTTTGCAGGACGGCAAGTGCCACGGCAATTGAGTGAAGCTCGATTGTGATTAGTTGACGTATTGTCCGTTTGCGATGACGCCTGGTGTCGGCTGACCATCGCAAAACTGGTCGTCCTCCGACTTGATCGGAGGATCATGTGCGCCTTGGAGATCAATCCGTGTTACGCTCCCTGGTCGGCGTTTTGCGCCCGGACCAGTGCGCTTTTGCAGGACCGTTGGGCCTGCGGAGAGCGGTCCTCCGATCAAGTCGGAGGACGACGATGGGGAGTTAGGTCGAGAGCGCAGATGCGGTTGGCAGCCGAGGGGCTGCTCCTGGAACGCCGCGCGTCGCTCTTGATGACGGAAGGCGAGACGGCTGCGCCTGCTTGCCCAGGCTTTGAGACTCACATGGTCTGCGCTCCTTCAAGTTCCTTGCGAGGCCGCCAAGGCTGTCTTGCGAAGAGCGTCGGCGATGCGGAATTCCATAGGTAGCCTGGATTACATCGCTCCGCTCGTGATGACGCAGGCTTATTGGGCGGGTGAAGCGTCCGCCGCCTATGCACGCACTGCCGCGGGCGGCGCGCCGTAGAAGGCGCGGAAGGCGGCGATCGCCTGCGCCAGTCCCTCCTCGCTGACGTCGCGGTGCAGCACCATGCGGATGGCCGGCGACTGCCCGCCGATCAGAACGCCGGCTTGGCGCATGTGCTCCTGCAAAGCGGCGTGATCGGAGGCGGCGGGGGTGAAGAACACCATGTTGGTGCCGCACTGCACGGCGCCGCTCTCCAAGGCGCGCAAGGCCGCCGCAAAGCGCTCGGCCTTGGCGTGGTCTTCGGCCAGGGCGCCTAGATTGTGTTCCAAGGCGTGCAGTCCTGCGGCCGCGATCACGCCGGCCTGGCGCATGCCGCCGCCCAGCAGCTTGCGATGACGCCGGGCGCGGGAGATTAGCTCGCGCGTGCCCAGCAGGACCGATCCGACCGGCGCGCCGAGACCCTTGGAAAGGCAGAGGGAGAGGCTGTCGGCGACCTCGGCCATGTCCCGTTCGGCGCAGCCCAGCGCCGTCACCGCGTTGAAGAAACGCGCGCCGTCCAGATGGACCGCGAGCCCGGCCGACCGCGCGGCCTCGGCGCCGGCACGCATCCTGTCGAGCGCGACCGCTTGACCGCTGACCGTATTCTCCAGGCTGAGCAGCCGGCTGCGCGGGTAGTGCGGATCGTCCAGCTTGATCGCCGCGAGGACGGCCTCCGGCGCCAGAGAGGCATCGGGCTCCATCTCGATCGGATAGAGGGCGACGCCGGCAAGCACCGAGGCTCCGGCCGCCTCGTCGCCGAAGATGTGGTAGTGCTCGCCGACGATGACCTCGTCGCCGCGCCCGCAGTGGCTCATGACGGCGGCGAGGTTGCTTTGCGTGCCGGTCGGAAAGAGCAGCCCGGCCTCCTTCCCGAGCCGCTCGGCGAGCTCGCTCTCCAGGCGGTTGACGCTGGGATCCTCGCCGTAGACGTCGTCGCCGACCGCGGCGCGGGCCATGGCGTCGCGCATGGCGGCGTCCGGCTTGGTGACGGTGTCGGAGCGCAGATCGCAGAGGTAGTTGTCGGTCTGGCCGCGCGCGAGGCCGGCATAGAGGCTCATTGCGTCACCTGCGGGTAGGCGAGCGCGGCGACGATGTGGACGCGGTGGGTCTCGCCGCCGTTCAAGGCCGTGTGGTAGCCGCGCGTATCGGTGAAGTAGACCGATCCGTCGGCCGGCAGGTGGGTCACGTGGTGGTTCACGATGAAGAGCGCGCCCGGATTGGTGATCACCGGGATATGCAGGCGCGGCTCCGGGTCCCGATGCCAGGAGTTGCAGCTGTAGAGCCCCTTGGAGAGCACCCGCGTGCGCCCGATGGGGAAGCGCTTGGCAAGTTCCTCGTGGACATGCGCGAAGTAGGTGCCCGCGAACTTAGGATTGAACTCGGAGAACTGGTCCTCCGGCACCAGCTCCTCGCGCGGCTCCTCCTCGTAGCGCTCGTCGGCGCGCAGCCAGTAGCGGCCGGAGAGATCGTTCTCGCTCCACTCCGTCTGTCCAGGGCGTTGCGTCAGGGGCAGGGCGGCGAAGCCCTGGGCTTGCATCGAGCCCTTGTAGTCCTCGCGCGCGAGGCATTCATCGAGCGCTTCGCGCAGCAAGGCGATGTCGAAGCGCAGGGAGAGCCGGCGGATGCCGGGGCCGGGCACGAAGTCCGCCACCGACTCCGCGACCGGGCTACGAGCAAGACTGGCCTCGATCGCTTCGACGTCGGCGTCGACGACTTGCGGGGTGAAGGGCATCGCGGGTCTCCCATGGGCAACGCGCTTTCAGGACAGGAGCTAGCAGGCGCGCCGTCAAGTCGCCAATGGATTTCCTGCAGCACTTGATGCAGATTCACCATTAACTTCTCCATGGCCGCTTGAGAGTGTCTCCCGCATGCTACGCCGCCAGATTCCTTCCATCATCGCGCTTCTCTGCTTTGAAGCCGCGGCGCGCCACGAGAACTTCGCGCGCGCGGCCGAGGCCGTTAGCCTGACGCAGAGCACGCTCAGCCGACACATCCAGGCGCTGGAAGCACAGCTGAAACAGCCGCTCTTCCTGCGCGCCCGACAGCGCGTCCGCTTGAACGCGGCCGGCCGGCAGCTGCAGCGGGAGCTCACGCCGCAGCTGGAAGCGCTCGAGGCGACCCTCTTGAAAGTCAGCTCAATCAACGACTTCAGCGGAGCGATCAATGTGGGTGTCTATCCGACCTTGGGCTCGCGCTGGCTCATGCCGATCCTGATCGCCTTGGCAGAGGAGACCCCATCTCTGAGCTTCAACACCATCACCTATCTCAGCAACGCGGAGATCGACCACAACCTCGTCGACATCGCGATCGTGCAAGGCGATCCGCCGTGGCCCGCCTGTAGGTCGAGCTATCTCATGCCGGAGTCGCTGGTCGCGGTGGCCAGCCCGTCCTTTCTGCCGCGACCGGCGCGGGATCCCGCGGATCTCCTAGGGTCCCGGATTCTGCACCATGTCACCCGCCCGGACAGCTGGTCGATCTGGTTTGCCAGCCAAGGCCGGCAGCTGACCGACCGCCCGCTGGGACCGGCTTTCACCCAGTTCGAGATGCTGATCGATGCCGTCCGGCGCGGCTATGGCCTGGCGATCCTGCCGCGTGTCCTGGTCGAGCGGGACTTGCGGGAAGGCGCGCTGGTTCTGGCGCATGCGCACGAAGCCAGTCCCGACAGCGCCTACTACCTCCTCATTCCCGACGCCAAGGCCGGCACGCCGCGCATCGAGCGGTTACGCAAGCTCTTGCTCTCCAAGTGTCGGTGATAGGATCGATTGAGTCCGCGCTAGCTTGGCGTGACCTGCATTTCGGCCCGGACCTTCTGGCGCAGGATATCGATCGGCAGGCGCTGGCCTTCGACCTCATAGCACCAGTAGGTCCAGCCGTTGCAGGCCGCGGCCTTCTGCACATGGGCGCCGGCCTGGTGGATGGAGCCGGTGAAGTCGCGAACGACGAGGCGGCCGTCGGCGCGGACCTTGGCGTGGTGGCGGCCGTCGACGCTGACCAGCACGGTGCCGGCGTCGAGAAAGCCTCGTTCCACCAGGGTCCCGAAGGGCACGCGCGGCGCCTCGCGCTTCTCGTCGAGGGCCAGGAGCGCGGTGTCGCTCAAGGTGCGCACGTCGGCCAGGCGCTTTTCGGCGAAGGCCAGGTAGTCGGCCTCGCGCTCGAGGCCGATGTAGTCGCGGCCCAGGCGCTTGGCCACGGCGGCCGTGGTGCCGCTGCCGACGAAGGGGTCCAGCACCAGGTCGCCGGGCTTGCTGCTGGAGAGGATCACCCGGTAGAGCAGGGCCTCTGGCTTCTGCGTCGCGTGCAGCTTGCGGCCCTTGTCGTCGCGCAGCCGCTCCGGCCCGTTGCAGATCGGCAGGCTCCAGTCGCTGCGCATCTGCAGCTCTTCGTTCAGCGCCTTCATGGCGCGGTAATTGAAGGTGTAGCGGCTCTCTTCGTGCTTGGCCGCCCAGATCAAGGTCTCGTGCGCGTTGGTGAAGCGCCGGCCGCGAAAGTTCGGCATGGGATTGGTCTTGCGCCAGACGATGTCGTTCAGGATCCAGAAGCCCAGGTCCTGCAGGATGGCGCCCACCCGATAGATGTTGTGATAGCTGCCGATCACCCAGATCGCGGCATCGTCGTGCATCGCCCGCCGGGCGGCCGTCAGCCAGGCCTCGGTGAAGCTGTCGTAGGCGGCGAAGCTGTCGAAGCGATCCCAGCTGTCGGTGACGCCGTCGACCTTGCTGTTGTCCGGTCGGTGCAGGTCCTGCTGTAGTTGCAGGTTGTAGGGCGGATCGGCGAAAACCAGATCCACCGAGCGCTCGGGCAGGGTCTTCATGAGCGCTATGCAGTCGCCCTGCAGCAGGCGATTTCGTTCCAAGGCCCCCTCTGTCTCCGCGCGTCAAGCTGGTGCTATCAGAATCCGCCGCCTCGCGCCGGTCAAGCCATAAGACCGCCCGAGTCACTCTGCTGCAGGACCAGACGCACCGGCGCGAAGGAGCGGCGATGGGCCGGCGTCACCCCCAACTCCGCCAAGGCGGCGCGGTGGGCCTTGGTCGGATAACCCTTGTTCACGGCCCAGCCGTAGCCCGGAAAGCGCCGGTCCAGGGCCGCCATCTCGCGGTCGCGCTCCACCTTGGCGACGATCGAGGCGGCGGCGATCGACAGCACCTTGCGGTCGCCGCCGACAACCGCCTCGCCCGGGCAGGGAAGCTCCGGCGGCAGGTGCTTGCCGTCGACCAAGACCTGATCGCAAGGCGCGCCCAGTCCGTCGAGCGCGCGCCGCATGGCCAGCAGGCTGGCCTGCAGGATGTTCAGACGGTCGATCTCCGCCACCGATGCCCAGCCGACGGCGACCTCGGCCTCCGCCAGGAGGAGGGCGTGCAGTCGCTCGCGCGCCTTGGCGGTGAGCGCCTTGGAATCCGCCAGGCCGGCGTAGCGTCCGGCTGCCAAGGCTTCGGGACAGAGGCGCACGGCGGCCGCGGTGACCGGGCCGGCGAGCGGCCCGCGCCCGGCCTCGTCCAGACCGGCGACACGCTTGCCGTCCCCGGCGCCGTGGCGGTTTTCGAAGGAGAAGTCCGGGCTCATCGATCGCTTCTTTCTTTGTCGCTTGCCCTCTGTCTTAGACAGGCTAATGTCGGCGCCGCAATTGTGGAGGACGAGGTCATGAGGCTGGTGAGCTATCGCGAGGGAGAGACGGAGGGCTACGGCGCGACGGATGGGGAACGCCTATGGCCCTTGGCCGGCCGGCTCGGCTTGCCGGCGAGCCTCGCCGAGGCCCTGGCGCTGCCGGACTTGACGAGCCAAGCCACGGCCGTTGCCGGCGGCGGCGTCGGCCAGGCGCTCTCCAGCGTAACCCGCCTGCCGGTCATCCCGCGGCCCAGGAAGATCTTCTGCGTGGGCCTGAACTACGAGAGCCACCGCATCGAGACCGGCCGGCCGGAGAGCAAGTATCCCACCCTCTTCACCCGCTTCGCCTCCACCCTGGTCGCCGACGGCGCGCCGCTGGTGCGTCCCAGCCTGTCGGAGAAGTTCGACTACGAGGGCGAGCTTGCCGTGGTGATCGGCAAGCCCGGCCGCCACATCGCCCGCGAGGACGCGCTCGGTCACGTCGGCGGCTACAGCTGCTTCAACGACGGGTCCGTTCGGGACTTCCAGCGCCACACCTCGCAGTTCACGCCGGGCAAGAACTTCGACGCCAGCGGTGGCTTCGGACCCTGGCTGGTCACCGCCGACGAGGTTCCCGACCCCTCGCAGTTGACCTTGGTCACCCGGGTCAACGGCCAGACCCTGCAGGAGGCGCAGCTGGACGACCTGATCTTCGACGTCGCCCACCTGGTCTCCTACATCTCCGGCTTCGCCACCTTGGAGTCGGGCGACGTCATCGCCACCGGCACGCCCGGCGGCGTGGGTTTCGTGCGCAAGCCGCCCATCTACATGCAGCCGGGCGACCAGGTCACGGTCACCATCAGCGCCATCGGCACCTTGACCAACCCGGTGACGGCTGAGGAGGGCTAGTCAGCCTTTCTCCTCGGCCGCCCGGGGCGCCAGCGCCCAAGCCCTCGCTTGCATGTCGGCGCCAGCTGACGGCGCGGCTGCCTGCTTGGCTTCAGGGATGCGTTGGCGGACGTGGTCGTGGAAGGCCTGCAGGGTCGCTTCCTTTTCCGACAGCAGGCCCATCGAATAGGCGCCGCCCGCCAGACCCTCCTGGACCGAGAGGATAAGGTCGCTGTCCTCGTCCTGAACCTTGGTGTTGATGCGGTTGTTCAGGTAGCGCGCGGCCCGCATCTCCCGCCGGGCGTCCGGCAGGGCATAGGCCCGCGCGCGCAGGCGCGAGCGGCCCGGTCCCTCCGGCACCACGTGGAAGAAGTCCACCTGGTCGGGATAGAGGTCGATCGCGACATAGGGAAAGAGGGCGTAGTAGGACCAGGCGCGCTGGCGGTCGGCTGGAAGATGCGCCACCTCGGGCAGGATCTTGCGGTAGTGGCGCGTGGACCAGCCGGCGACTTCCTGGTCGTCCTTGCGTATCCAGTGAACGGCGCGGGCGACGCCGCCCGGCGCCGGGGCGTTGTCGTAGCGGGCGCCGAAGAGGTCGTAGAGGCCTGGGTGGCCGACCGGCACGTGATAGCCCTCCAGATAGTTGTCCATCTGGTTCTTCCAGTCGACGGGATAGGTCTCGCGCCAGCTGGCGCCGATCGGCTGCATCTCCTCGCTGCGGTAGAGGGCCATCTCCTCGGCATAGGGGGCGAAGCGCTCGGCCACGCCGGGCTCGCCGCTCTCGAAGCGGAAGAAGACGAAGCCGAGGAAGACCTCCATCTCGATCTCGATCAAGCCGAAGCGCTCGCGATCGATGTCCGGGAAGCTGCCCTCGGCGGCCATGGCCTTGAGCTTGCCCTCCAGCGAGAAGACCCAGCCGTGGTAGGGGCAGCGGATGACCTTGCCGCAGTTGCCGCCCTCGCCGGTGACCACGGCATGGGCGCGGTGGCGGCAGACGTTGTGGAAGGCGCGCAGCTCTCCATCCTTGCCGCGGATAACGAAAGCCCGTTCGCCGTTGCCTTCGAAGGTCAGGTAGTCGCCCGGGTTCCGTAGCTCCGAGACATGCCCCATGACGTGCCAGGCGCGGAGAAAGAGGCGCTCCTTCTCCAGAAGCGCGAAGTCGGCATTGTCGTAGGTCCAGCCGGGAAGGGTGAGCGGCAGCTCGCTCTCGTCGGGCTTTTGCGAGACCGGCGCGTCGGGCATCTCGAAGCGCCAAGGGAAGACGCTGGCAAGGAAGCCCTTGACCAGGCGGTGTCCCTCGCGCCGGCTGGGCGAAGAGTTGGGCGCCAGCAGCGACTGCCAGATGAGCTCCAGCAAGCCCGCTAGGGACCAGGCGATGGACTCGTGGGCCGGCCGGGTGAGGCCCGGCGGTACGGTGTCGGCGACGGCCGCGCAGGCCTCCTCCAGCGCGGCATAATAGGCCTCGTCCCGGGCGCCGCAGACCGCCAGGTAGTCCGGCCTGGCGCTGGCCTCGCCCCAGAAGGCGTACCAGACGGCGATCCGCTCCACCGACATGAGGGCCGGATCGAGGACCGCCTCCATCATGCCCTGTAGGGCCGCGCCCGGGTCGGGATAGCTCCGCTCCGTCGCCTTCTTGATGGTCGAGATGAAGGTATAGGAAGCATCCTCCAAGGCCGCCAGGAGCAGGCGCTCCTTGCCGGAGAAATAGAAGTTCACGATGCCCGGGGAGAGGCCGGCTTCCTTGGCGACCCGCGCCGAGGTGGTGCCGCTCAATCCATGGCTGGCGATCACCCGCTGCGTGGCCGCCACCAACTCGCGCCGACGATTGTCCTGACTGGAGCTGGCGTTGCTGTCGCTTGTCGTGCCAAGCTCTTTGGGAAAGGGTGCCTGTTCCATGGCTGTCCTCGCGGGCGCGGATGTTGAATTATCATTTAATAAACTAAATGTCCATTTAAGTCAAGCATAAATTGTGAAAGCGCTGTCCAACTCCAAAGCCGATCATCCGCGAAATGTCCGAATCCCGTCCCTAGCGGTCGCCTGGCGGCTTGCTTGCCCGCGCCGCTCTCGGCTGCAATGGTGACGGTGCAGCAACAGTCGGGAGCCCGGGCCTTGCCCCTGTTGGAGATCAAAGACGTGACCCGCCGGTTCGGCGGCCTCTTGGCCGTCAATCGCCTGTCCTTCTCGGTGGAGGAGGGGAGCATCCACGGTCTCATCGGGCCCAACGGCGCCGGCAAGACCACCACCTTCAACGTCATCTCCGGCTTTTATGCGCCCTCGTCCGGGCAGGTGGTCTACGAGGGGCGGGATATCTCCGGCCTGCCGACGCATGAGATCGCCAAGCTGGGCCTGGTGCGCACCTTTCAAGGCACCACCTTGGTGCAGCCCTTCAGCATCTACGACAACGTCCTCCTGGGCTGTCACATGACGGCCAAGAGCAGCCTCCTATCGGGCGTTCTCGGCAGCGATCGAGGCAAGCGCAAGGCGGCGGAGGCGAAGACCGAGGAGGCCTTGCGCCTCTTCGATCTCTGGGAGCGCCGCGACGAACTCGCCAAGAACCTGCCGCACGGCCTGCAGCGGGCCCTAGGCATGGCGGTCGCCATGGCCGCCCAGCCGAAGCTCCTGCTGCTGGACGAGCCCTTCACCGGGATGAACCCGGAAGAGACGCGGCAGATGATGGACCTGATGCGCCGCCTGCGCGATCGGGGCATCACCCTCTTGCTGGTGGAGCACGACATGCAGGCGGTCATGGGTCTGTGCGAGCGCATCACGGTCATGAACTTCGGATCGCTCCTGGCCGAAGGCGGGCCGGAGGAGATCCGTGAGAATCCGGAGGTCGTCTCCGCCTACCTGGGCGCCGCCGACTTCGGCCTGGACGAGGCCCTGGGAGAGATCGATGCTGCTTGAGATCAAAGAGGCCGTCGCCCACTACAACAAGGTCCAGGCCCTCAAGGGGGTCTCCATGGCGGTTCCGGAAGGCGGCATCGTCACCATCATCGGCGCCAACGGGGCGGGGAAGACCACCACCTTGCGCGCCATATCCGGCCTGGTGCGCCTCAGCAGCGGCGAGATCCACTTCAAGGGCGAACGCATCGACCGCTTGGCGCCGGAGAAGATCGTGCGCCTCGGCATCGCCCAGGTGCCGGAGGGACGGCGCTGCTTTCCGGAGCTCACGGTGCAGGAGAACCTGCTGGTCGGCGCCTTCCTGCGCAGCGACAAGGCCGGCGTCATGCGGGACCTGGAGCAGGTCTTCCATCGCTTTCCGCGCCTGAAGGAGCGGCGCGGCCAGATGGCCAAGACCATGTCCGGCGGCGAGCAGCAGATGCTGGCGATCGGCCGCGCGCTCATGTCCTCGCCCAAGCTCCTGCTGCTGGACGAGCCCTCCATGGGCCTCTCGCCGGTCATGGTCCAAGAGATCGCGCGGATCATCCTGGACATTCGCCGGCAAGGCATTCCGGTGGTGCTGGTCGAGCAGAACGCCGAGCTGGCCCTGCGCCTGGCCAATCAGGCCTACGTGCTGGAGACTGGCTCCATGGTGCTCTCCGGCCCGGCCAAGGAGTTGCACGAGAACGACCACGTGAAGCGCGCCTATCTGGGCGGCTAGCGGTCGAGGGTTCTTGTTTCCCCTACACTCTCGACATCGGACGACGACTTCCTTTCCGACCCACGGCGCATCGCCCTACGGCTTGTCCCACTGTTGTCAAGCCAGGCGAGTCTGACTTTCCAGAAAGTCGAAGCTCTGCCTTTCCATCGTCATCCCCGGGCATTGACCCGGGGATCCGGTGGCCCCGCCGCACGCTGTCGGAGAGTTGGACGCTGGCGGCGTGACGTGGATGCCCGGGTCAAGCCCACTGCTGTCCGGTTTAGCTATTCGGATTGAATTACATCATGATTGATCAACCTTTTATCGTCATGCCCGGGCTTGACCCGGGCATCCACGTGGTCGAACTGCACTCTATTGGTGAGTTGGGTGCTGTCGGTGAGACGTGGATGGCCGGGTCAAGCCCGGCCATGACGAGCAATGATTGATTGATGCTTGGAAAAATTCCCCTTTTAGGCCGTCTCCCAGCTAAATCGGACAGCAGTGGATCAAACCCGACTATAACGGGAAACACCTGGTAATCACTTCATGGATCACGCTCCCAGGGTGCAGCGGGACCTGAACCGGATAGCCGTGGGCTTGACCGGCGGAGCGGGTGCCGCCCATACAAGCGGTGGATGGAGAGCCTCCGGTCGCGCCGGAGGATGACGTGGCGGGGGCGTCGGCGACGCTGCCCTTGCTTCGCCGATCAGAGCTGGAGATGGCGCTGTACTACGACAGAGACTCCAAGCGGATCGTGGCCTGACGGCGATGTCGGAACCGGGGGACATCGATCCGCAAGTGCTGCTCCGCGCCGGCTGGAGTCCGGAAGAGCTCTATTGGGAAGAGCTGTCGGAGGCGGCGCTGGCCCTCCCGCATCGCGAGGCCCTGCCCTATTGGCGCGAGGCTGCGGCCATAGCGCCCGAGGCCCTGGCGGTCCAGGACGCGCGTCAGGCGACAAGCCTGGCGAATCTGGCCCTGGCCGAGGCGCTCGACGGCAGGACGGAAGAGGCGGCCAGTCTTCTGGCGCAGGCAGAGCGCCGATGGGAGGAGGCCGCCGCCTGGCTCGCCACCTTGAAGCCGGAGCGGCGCGCGCGCTCCTCCCTCTTTCATCATCGCCTGCAGAGCAAGCATCCGGGGGGCTACGACCACTGGAGCCGGGAACGCTACGACGCGCTCTTCGCCGCCGGGAAGGAAGCCTTGGGCGATCGACGTCAGGGTCGGCACCGTCCGACCTCCCCCTACGCCACCTGGCAGGCCCTGCGTCCGGCCGGCTTCGACGACGCCCGGCGCCTCATCGCCGCGGTGCACCTGATCGCGCCGGATCCGTGAGAACCTGGCTGTTCCTGCTGCTCGTGGCGCTGTTCCCCTGGACGGCCAAGGCGGAGGTCACCGTCGATCTGGAACTGGTGCTGGCGGTCGATGCCTCCGGATCGGTGGACGATTCCGAGTTCGCCTTGCAGCTGTCCGGCATCGCCGCCGCCTTCCGCAGTCCCGAGGTGGTCGCGGCTGTGGAGAAAGGTCCCCTCGGCCGCATCGCCGTCGCCTTGGTGATCTGGGCGGAGCACAACCGCCCGAAGGAGATCTCCCCCTGGGTCCTGGTGGAAGACGGCGAGAGCGCCGATCGCTTCGCCGCCCTGGTCGAGCGCTTCCCGCGCGGCGTGCTCAACGGTGCGACGGGAATCGGCAAGGCCATCTTCTTTTCCGTCAGGGCCATGGACGACAACGGCTATCGCGGGGTGCGGAACGTGGTCGACGTCTCCGGCGACGGTCGCGAAAACCCGCCTGACGACTGGACCTTGATGCTGAGCGACGGGCGCGCCTATGCCCGCGGGCACGGCGTCACCGTCAACGGCCTGGCGATCCTGACCGACGATCCAGAGCTCGACCGCTACTACCGCAGCCAGGTGATTCTGGGCTTCGGGGCCTTTGTCGAGGTCGCCGACGACTACAGGGACTTCGCGCCGGCGATCAAACGCAAGCTGATCCGGGAGATCGAAGAGTCACCGGCGATCAGCCGCCTTCGGCCCCCCTCACTTCGCTGGCAGGGCGTCGGCGCGGGCGGCCGGGCGGCTCAGCCTGGCGCGGGCCTTCTCCACCAGGCTTTCCAGGCCGTTCGGCAGGAAGAGAACCGCCAGGATCAGGATGCCGCCGAGGAAGAGCGGGCGCGCCTGATCGACGCCGAGCGAGCGCAGCACCAGCTCATTGATCACGGTGAGCACGAACAGCCCTAGCAAGGGGCCGTAGAAGGTGGCCGTGCCGCCGACGATGACCCAGACCAGCACGTCGACCATGCGGCTCACCTCGAAGGCGTTGGGGCTGATCGTGCCCAGATAGTGCGCCAGCAGGCCGCCCGCCAGGCCGGCGAAGACGGAGGCGGCGACCAAGGCCGTGGTGCGATAGCCGCGGGCGTTGACGCCGACGCTCTCGGCCAGCTTGTCCTGCCAGTGCAGCGCGTGAAACACCAGGCCGTGGCGCGAGCGCTCGATGCGCCACAAGACGAAGAGGGAGACCGAGACGATCGCCAGCGCCAGGTAGTAGTAGTTGACCGCGCTCCACCAGGCGATCTTGTAGCCGAAGATCTCCCAGTCCTCCCAGCCGGGGATGGAGCGGATGCCCTTGGGGCCGCCGAAGATGGGACGCAGGTCGGAGAGCCGCCAGGCCAAGCGGATGACCTCGCCGGCGGCGAAGGAGCCGATCAGGAAGTAGAAGCCGGTCATGCGGAAGAGCGGGAAGCTCAGGATGTAGGCGACGACGCCGGCCGTCGCCGCGCCCAGCAGCACCGAGATCGGCACCGGCACGCCGCCCAGCTTGGCGAAGAGCGCGCTGCCGTAGGCGCCCACCCCCATCATCACCACGTGCGCCAGCGACCACTCGCCGGTCAGGGTCAAGAGGCGGTAGCTGCAGACCAGGAGAGCGTTGATCAGCAGGAAGACTGCCAGCTCGCGCTGCTCGGCGGAGGTGGCCAGATGCGGCAGCGCCAAGAGCAGGGCGCCGGCGCATAGCGCGAAGAGAAGACGGCCGCCCATCGCGCTCACGCCCTGTCCTTGACGCCGAAGAGGCCGGTCGGCCGCACCACCAGCACGATCAGCATCAAGAGCAGGCCGACGATGTTGGCCATGACGCCGTCCCAATAGGTGGTGACGAAGGTGTTGACCAGGGCATAGAGGACGGCGGCGATGACGGCGCCGCCCAGGCTGCCGATGCCGCCGACGATGATGATGATGAAGGCGGCGACGATGATGCCGTGGCCCATGTGCGGCTCGGGCTCGACCAGGGGCGCGGTCAGCGCGCCCGCGACCCCGGCCATGCCGGCGCCGATGAACATCGCGAGCCTGGCCGTCTGGTTCATGGAGATGCCCTGCAGGGCGGCGGCCTCGGGATCCTGCGCGCAGGCGCGCAAGGCCCAGCCGAACTTGCTGCGCTTCAAGAAGAGCCAGAGCGCGCTCAAGAGGATGACCGCCGCCAGGATGACGTAGACCCGGGTCATCGGCAGGGTGACGCCCGGCAGCAAGGTCACGATCTCCTGCGTCGGCGGGGCCACCGGCTTCTTCTTGGTGCCGAACTCCAGGGTGGCGGCCGCCTGCAGGCAGAGCAGCAGTCCGATGGAGACGATGAGGCCGCCCAGCGGGTTGTCGCGCAGCGGCCGGAATAGCCCGCGCTCGATCAAGAGCCCGAAGAGGCCGACCAGGACCAAGCCCAGGGCGACGGCCGCGAGGAAGCCCATCTGCTGTTCGGAATAGAAGTAGAAGGTGGCGTAGGCGCCCAGCATGTAGAGCTCGCCATGGGCGAAGTTGATGATGCCCATCACGCCGAAGATGAGGACCAGGCCGACCGCTACCAGCGAGAGGTAGCTGGCGGCATAGGCCGCGTTGGCCAGGGTCTGTAAGATCAGCTCCACTTTGGTCGCAAAGCCCCTGTTCAGGCGGCGGGTCCGAACCCGCCGCCGGAGAGGTTACGTAGCGAACGCCGCACGCCGGTGCCGCGATCCCGGGCTAAGGGGCCGCGCGAGGCGGCCCCCCTCGTCCGTCTAAAGGAACTAGATGCGCTGGTAGTACATCTCGCCCATGGCTTCCATGTGCTTGATCATCAGGTCCTTGTGCTGATCCCACCAGGCCGGGATCGAGCGGAACTCCTGGATCCGCGCGACGCCGTCCTGCATCGCCACGACCGGCCAGTTGCCGACCAGCGCGTTGTCGATGCCGAAGAGTTCCTTGCCCCACCAGCGCGCCTCGCCGAAGCACTGGGCGCCGGTCCCGGTGCCCTTCATCGCCGCCAGGACCCCCTCCGGCTCGGCCGTGCCGGCCGATTCCGCGGCCTGCTTCCAGAGGTCCATGATCGAGGCATACTCCCAGGAGACCGCGCCCCACTCGCCGGGGAAGCGCTCGTTGTACTCGGCGTAGAAGCCGCCCGGGTCCTGGAAGTTGATCTGCGGCTCGTTCATCTTCGGGTCGTCGAAGTCGGGGAACTGGAAGATGATGCCGTCCACGAACTCCTTGGAGGTCTTGGCGATCACCTGATCGTAGAAGTCCAGCGTGCAGGAGATGATCTGTCCGCCGAAGCCCTGCTGGAAGGCCTGCTCGCAGAGCGGATGGACATAGTCGGTATAGGCCGTATCGAGGCAGATGATGTCGGGATTGGCCGCCATCAGCCGGGTCATGATCGGCGCGAAGTCGGTGGTCGCGGGATCGAAGAAAAGCGTCTCTTCCACCACCTCGATGCCGGCGGCCTCGAAGGCGGCCAGGTATGTCGCGACGGAGGGACGGCCGAGCGCGTCGTCCTGCGCGCAGATCACGGCGCGCTTCAGGTTCGGCTGCGTCTCGCCCAGCCAAGCGACGCCGGTCACGTTGTAGATCGGGTGCACCTCGGCCGGCGCGATCAGGAAGGGCGTCTCCGGCGTGAGGTCGGAGGGCAGCAGGGTCGAGACCAGCATGCCGGTGCGGTTGGAGATGTCGACCACCGGCGGCATGGTATCGCCGCCCAGCATCATGATGAACTTGACGCCGTCGTCCTCGATCAGCTTCTGCGCGCCGGTCCTGGCCTTGGCGGCGGAGTACTCGTTATCGAAGGCCACGAACTCGATCATGTGCGGCGTGCCGTTGATGTTGACGCCGCCGGCGTTGTTCACCCGCTCGGCCCAGATCTGGCAGCCGTAGAGACCGGGCGCGCCCCAGGCGGCGACGTCGCCGGTCAAGGGCGCCAGGAAGCCGATCTTGATCACGTTGTCGGCGGCCTTGGCCAGGGAAGGCAGCTGCAGGCCGGCGCCGGCGACGGCGGCACCCGCGGCCGAGGTCTGGAGGAAACGGCGGCGGCTTAGGCGCCGCTTGATGAGCTCTATCGACATGGCTTTATCAGTCTCCCTTTGACAGGCGTCCGCTCTCTTGCGGCCGGAACCCAAGAGAGGCGCTGGTCTCCCTCTCGCCGCGCTTCCACCGGCCGCTCGAGACGGGCCGGCTGCGACGAACCTCCCGGTTCGCAATGGTCGAACCGACTGGGCGAAGCTTACGGCAGGAGTGGCAGACCTTTCAATGCCGTTTCTCCTGTTTGGTCTAGAATTGGTATGACGAAATTCGATTTCGGCTCAGTATTGGTTCGAGCGGGCGCGCGTTCGGTCGAGGAATGGGCGGGAAAAAGAAAACGCACCGCGGCCGGAGATGGACCGCGGTGCGTTCTGTCGGACTCTCGCCCTATAGCGGGAGGGAGAAGGCTAGACCTTCAGATAGTCCTCCATGCTGTCGTCCAGGCACTTGACCCAGGGCGTATGGTGCGCCGGTGCCATGGTGCCGGTCATGACCGAGCGATAGCCGTTGTCGCGGAAGGTCATGATGTTCTCTTTCTTGTGCTTCTTCCATTGGAAGAAGGCATCGTTGGCGCCGTCGATGTCGAAGCTGGGGTAGTCGGTCTCGGCGATCAGCTCACCGACATAGGCGCCCTGGTAGCGGATCGCGTCATAGTCGTCCTCGCCGGCATCCTCGTCGGCTACCCGCTTCTCGACGTCGGCCACCATGGTCGCTCGGTCCTCCGGCAAGGTGATCCGGCCCAGGATGACGTCGCGCACCCACCAGGCCTGCGCGTCGAACATGTTGAAGGTGTACCACTGGTCCTGCATGCCCAGGTAGAAGAGCTTGGGATTGTCGACCCAGACCACGCCCTTGTAGAGGTCGGCCGTCGCCAGCCTGTTGGCGGTGATCAGACGCAGCTCGTCCGGCAGGAAGGGGAAGTGGTGGATGTAGCCGGTGCAGAGGATAATGGCATCGACCACCGCGGTGGAGCCGTCCTTGAAGGTGCAGGTCTTGTTCTCGACCTTCTGCAGCAGCGGCACCTCCTTCCAGTTGTTCGGCCACTTGAAGCCCATCGGCGCCGTGCGGTAGCTGACGGTCACCGACTTGCAGCCGTACTTCCAGCACTGCGAGCCGATGTCCTCGGCGGAATAGCTGGTGCCGATGATCAGGATGTCCTTGTCGCGGAACTCCAGCGCGTCGCGGAAGTCGTGCGCGTGCAGGACGCGGCCGTTGAAGGCCGTGAGCCCTTCGAAGGTGGGCGCGTTCGGCGTAGAGAAATGCCCGGAGGCGACGATGACGTTGTCGAAGGTCTCGCTGTAGATCCGGTTGGCCTTCAGGTCGTGCGCGGTGACCGTGAAGAGCTCGCTGTTCTCGTCGTAGGAGACCCAGCGCACGGCGTGGCGAAAGCGGCACCAGTCGCGCACGCCGGCCTTCTCGATGCGGCCGACGATGTAGTCGCGCAGCACCTCGCGCGGCGGGTAGGAGGCGATCGGCTTGCCGAAGTGCTCCTCGAAGGTGTAGTCGGCGAACTCCAGGCCCTCCTTCGGGCCGTTGGACCAAAGGTAGCGGTACATGGAGCAGTGCACCGGCTCGCCGTACTCGTCCAGGCCGGTGCGCCAGGTGTAGTTCCAGAGGCCGCCCCAATCGTCCTGCTTCTCGAAGCACACGATCTCGGGGATCTCCGCCCCCTTTGCTGCCGCCGACTGGAAGGCCCGCAAGGCCGCGGTCCCCGAGGGACCGGCTCCGATCACGGCGATACGCTTTCCCATCTCGATCTCCCAGTAGAGTTTGGTACAGTATTGGTCTGACACCATCGACCCGCCGATGACAGGTGCCAAACGCGCGATATCGCGCTACTCTAGCGGTGAAAGAGGGGAAAATCCAGTGAGAACGGCCCGCAAAAGCTTGCACGCCGGTGCAAGGCATTGCGGCGTCGCTTCAGACCAATTGTCTGTGCGGTCCGAAAATGGTCTGAGATCTGTCTAGGTTTGGATCATGCGCATGCTGACCGCAGCACCCTTGAAGCCGGGCAGGGGCTCGTGGGAGAAGCGTGACCATCACGCTCGGTCCAGCGAAACACAATCAAGAGGTAAGGAGGGGAAGTCATGACGGTCACCTGGAGCTATCCCACGCGCATCCTTTTCGGCGCCGGCAGTCGGGCCTCGCTGCCCGACGAGGCCTCCGAGTTGGGCATGACGCGGCCTTTGGTGGTCACCGACCCCGGCCTCAAGGACATGGCCTTCCTCGCCGACCTTCGAACCTTGATGGAAGAGGCCGGCATGGCGTCCGGACTGTTTTACGACGTGAAGCCCAATCCCTTGATTCAGAACGTCGAGGCGGGTGTGGCGGCCTACCGCGAAGGCGGGCACGACGGGGTCGTGTGCGTCGGCGGGGGCAGTGCCATGGACTGCGGCAAGACCATCGCCTTCATGACCGCACAGTCGCTGCCGCTCTGGCACTTCGAGGATGTCGGGACGAACTGGAAGGATGCCGAGGACGACGGCATCGCCCCGATCATCGCGGTTCCCACGACGGCGGGTACCGGCTCGGAGGTGGGCCGCGCGGGTGTCATCGGCGACGGCGAGGCCGGGTTCAAGAAGATCATCTTCCACCCCAAGATGCTGCCCGGCGTGGTGATCGAGGACCCGGAGCTGACCGTGGGCCTGCCGCCAGGCTTGACCGCGGCCACCGGCTTCGACGCGCTGGCGCACTGCCTCGAAGCCTATTGCGCGCCCGCCCTGCATCCCATGAGCGAGGGCATCGCCGTCGAGGGCATGCGCCTGGTCAAGGAGTACCTGCCGAGGGCGGTGAACGACGGCGGCGACGTGGAGGCGCGCGGACAGATGCAGGTGGCGGCCAGCATGGGGGCGGTCGCCTTTCAGAAGGGCCTGGGCGCCATTCACTCCGTCTCCCATGCGGTGGGCGCCCTCTTCGACACCCACCACGGCCGCACCAATGCGGTGATGATGCCCTATGTCCTGGCCTTCAACCGGCCGGAGGTCGAGGCCAAGATCGCCCGCCTGTCGGCCTACCTGGAACTGCCGGCGTCCTTCGAGGGCTTCTTCGACTGGATGATGGAGCTGCGCGGCGACCTCGGCATCGAGCACCGCCTCGACGCCTTGATCGGGGATCGCGACCGCCAGGTGGCGCGGGTGATCGAGTTGACGGTTACCGATCCGACCGCCGCCAGCAATCCCCGCCGGCTCGACGCCCTTGCCGCCGAACGGCTCTACGACGCGGCGCTCTCCGGTTCGCTGACGGGTTTGTCCGCTTGACAGCCGCTGCGTCCTTTCGCACCTGCACAGCGCGTAAAGGTGGTTCAGAATTGATCTAGCGCAAAGATGATGGCGCTGCAGGGCTCTAGAGTGCCCTCATTGCCATTGTGCCTCTGCCGGTCGGGACACCTCCTCGCCATGGAGTCCGCTCCCTCTACCAGCCGGCTCTGGCCGCTTTCTTTACCTCCCTGCGACTAGGGCCGCTCCAGCCAAGAGCGGCCCTCTTCTTTTTTCGCCTTCTCTCCACCCCGATGCGTGGCCCAGGTGCAACGCTGGGCCGGGCTCTGTGTTGCCGCGGGGTATTGACTGTTTTTCCGTGCGAAGGGGTTGCGTATCGTTGGTCGGGCAAGGGGCGCCAGGCCCAAAGACCCGGCTGAGCGTCCCAGGAACGAAGAACTGGGGAGCACAAGAAGAATGGACACCTTTCTGGTCGGCATCGATGGCAGCGAGGGCAGCCAACGCGCCGCCGAATTCGCCGCTCGCTGTGCCAAGTTCAGAGACGCCAAGCTGATCGTGGCCTACGTCATCGAGTGGTCGCCCTACAGCTTTCACACCCTGGAAGAGAACGAGGAGCGCCACAAGCGCCGCGAGGAGGAGATCGACCGCGCGGAGAACGAGGTCCTGGCCCCGCTGGTCGCCTCGCTCAAGGCCCAGGACCTGGAGGTCGAGAGCCTGGTTCGGCACGGCCACGGCGCCGAGGTCTTGAGCGCCTTGGCGGTGGAGAACAAGGCCGACCAGATCTTCGTCGGCCGGCGCGGGCAGACCAAGCTGCAGGCGCTGCTCTTCGGCAGCGTCGCCGGCAGCCTGGTCCAGATCTCGCCGACCCCGGTCACGGTGGTTCCCTGAAGCAACGCCGAACACCGTCCCGCCATCAAGAGCGCCAGGGAGGCAATCATCATGAAAAAGCTCCTTCTCACACTCCTCTTCTCCACCCTCTGCGGATCGGCAGCCTGGGCGGAGGAGCCCGCCGCGCGCGGCATCGACCAGGTGATCAACGACGCGATCTCACCGGTCTCGAACGCCATCGTCAGCGTCATCTTCTATTCCGTGCCGATCGGCGAGGCCAATCTGCCGCTGATCGTCGTCTGGCTGGTGGTGGCGGCCGTCATCGCCACCGTCTACTTCCGCTTCATCAACTTCCGCGCCTTCGGTCATGCCGTGGAGCTGATCAGGGGCGACTACTCCAACCCCAAGGACGCGGGCGAGGTCTCGCACTTCCAGGCCCTGGCGACGGCGCTCTCCGGCACCGTGGGCCTCGGCAACATCGCTGGCGTGGCGATCGCGGTCTCGATCGGCGGACCGGGGGCCACCTTCTGGATGATCGTGGCCGGCCTTCTGGGCATGTCGCTCAAGTTCGTGGAATGCACCTTGGGCGTTAAGTACCGCAACGAGTATGCCGACGGCACGGTCTCCGGCGGTCCCATGTACTACATGAGCAAGGGGCTGGCCGAGAAAGGCATGGGCGGCCTCGGCAAGGTGCTGGCGGTCTTCTTCGCGATCTGCTGCATCGCCGGCTCGCTCGGCGGCGGGAACATGTTCCAAGCCAACCAGTCCTTCCAGCAGCTGGTCAACGTCACCGGCGGCGAGGAGAGCTTCCTGGCCGAGCTGGGTTGGCTCTTCGGCCTGGTGGTCGCCGTCGTCGTCGGCGCGGTGATCATCGGCGGCATCAAGTCGATCGCCAAGGTGACCGAGAAGATCGTGCCCTTCATGGCGATCATCTACTGCGCCACCGCGCTCATCATCATCCTCTTCAACATCACCGCGGTGCCGGCGGCGATCGGCGCCATCATCGGCGGCGCCTTCAGTGCCGAAGGCGTGGCCGGCGGTGCCATCGGCGCCTTGATCCAGGGGTTCAGGCGCGCTGCCTTCTCCAACGAGGCGGGTATCGGCTCCGCCTCCATCGCCCACTCGGCGGTGCGCACGAAAGAGCCGGTCACCGAGGGACTGGTGGCCCTGCACGAGCCCTTCATCGACACCGTCGTCATCTGCTCCATGACGGCCCTGGTGATCGTGATCACCGGGTCCTACACCGCCGGCGGCGGCTTGAGCGGGGTGGAGCTCACCTCCAACGCCTTTGCCAGCGCGGTCTCCTGGTTCCCCTACATCCTGGCCCTGGCGGTCATCCTCTTCGCCTTCTCGACCATGCTGTCGTGGTCCTATTACGGGGTGAAGTGCTGGACCTACCTCTTCGGGGAAAGCCGCAGCATGGATCTGCTCTTCAAGCTGATCTTCTGCGTCTTCATCGTGATCGGCGCCTCGATGAACCTGGGACCGGTGGTGGACTTCTCCGACTCGGCCATCTTCGCCATGTCGCTGGCCAACATCGTGGCCCTCTACATTCTCTTCCCCGTGGTCAAGGAAGACCTGCAGTCCTACTGGTCGCGGCTGAAGAGCGGTGAGATCAAGAAGTACCGGGTCGACCACGTCGGCACCTGAGGGATCGGCGGCGCGGCGGGTCCACACGCCGCGCCGTCCAGCGCTCTTGAACGCCCCGCTGGCAGTGGCGGGGCCGGCGCGCTAGCCTAGCGCTCACCTGTAACTCTGGGAGGAGAGAGCGGTGGGCCAGCCTTTCGATATCGTCATCCTGGGCGGCGGAAACGCCGGCTTCGGGGTCTCCTCCGTCGCGCACGAAGCGGGCAAGTCCATCGCCTTCGTCGAACCCTGGGACTTCGGCGGCACCTGTCCCAACCGCGGCTGCACGCCGAAGAAGGTGCTGGTGGCGGCCGCCCATGCGCTGCACGAGATCGAGGTCGCCCCCGTGCACGGCATCGAGGTGGGCAAGCCTAGGCTGGACTGGGGCAAGCTGATCGATCGCGAGAAGGCGATGATCGACTTCATCCCGGGCGCCATGGCGGACTTGGCCGGCAAGCGCGGCAGCGTCTTTCGCGGCAGCGGCAAGTTCGTCGGCCCCAACAGCGTTGCCGTCGGCGACGAGATCCTGGAGGCGGAGCACATCGTGATCGCCACCGGCTCCAAGCCGCGTCCCCTGCCGATCCCCGGCGCCGAGCACATGATCACCTCCGACGAGGTCCTCTCGGAGCGGGAGCAGCCGGAGGAGGTGATATTCATCGGCGGCGGGGTGATCGCCATGGAGTTCAGCCATGTCTATGCCCGCGCCGGCACCAAGGTCACCATCCTGGAGGCCTTGCCGCGGCTACTGCCGCGCGCCGATGCCGATGCCGTGGCCGCGATCCAAGCCGAGAGCGAGCGCATCGGCATCGCGGTCAAGACCGGCGTCAAGGTGACGGGCATGGCGCCGGCCGGCGACCGCCTACGCGTCTCCTTCGTCCACGACGGCAAGGAGCAGAGCCTGGAGGCCAGGCGCGTGGTGAACGGCGCCGGCCGTATCGCCAACGTCGACGAGCTGGACCTGGAGGCGGGCCAGGTCGAGCACGACCGCATCGCGATCTCCGTCGACGACTACCTGCGCTCCACCTCCAATCCAGCCGTCTGGGTCTGCGGCGATGCGCTGGTCACCTCGCCCCAGCTCTCGCCGCTGGCGACCTACGAAGGCCGTTTGGTCGGCCGCAACATCGTCGAGGGGCCGAAGCACAAGCCCGACTACGCCGGCAATCCGAACTGCGTCTACACCGTGCCGGCGATGAGCAGCGTCGGTCTGACCGAGGAGGAAGCGGCCGCCCAGGGCATCGAGGTCAAGGTCAGCACCAGCGACATGCGCGGCTGGTTCTCCGGCAAGAGCTACGGCGAGACGGTGGCCTGGGCCAAGACACTGGTGGAGGAGGGCAGCGGCCGCATCGTCGGCGCCCACCTGGTCGGCCACCAGGGCGAGGATCTGATCCATCTCTTCGCCATGGCGATGAAGCACGGCATCACCGCGGCGGCCTTCAAGGAGCAGCTCTTCGCCTTCCCGACCTTCTCCTCGGATGCGAAGAACCTGATTTAGGGCGGAGCGCAAACCGGTCTGGAGGATCCGTCGGAAGTGCGTTCTGCGCCCCGCCCTGCCAGGCCTAGGCGTCATCCTTGGGGCCGCCGCGGGCCGGGTGAAAGCGGCGGCGGCCGGCGGTCCGGCCTCAACGCTTCCTTGCGTGGCGGCTGGCGCTTCTGATATTGCCGGCGCTAGACGAGTTTCTTCGCCGGCAGGAGCAGCATGAAGGCCAATGCACCAAGGGGTGTCATCGCCCCGACACTCACGCCCTTCAATCACGACCTTTCGATCGCCGAGGATCTCTTCCTGGATCACTCGCGCCGCCTGCTGGAGGCCGGCTGCGTCGCGCTGGCGCCCTTCGGGACCACCGGAGAGGCGCTCTCCATCGGCGTCGAGGAGCGTATCGCGGCCTTGGAAGGGCTTGTCTCCGGCGGCATCGACCCGGCGCTGCTCATTCCCGGAACCGGGCTGAACAGCTTGACCGACACCAGCCGCCTGATCCGAGCCTGCTTGGAGATGGGCTGTGCCGGCGTCCTGGTCTTGCCGCCCTTCTACTACAAGGGCGTCTCCGAAGAGGGGCTCTATAGCTACTTCGCGCGCTTGATCGAAGCGGTGCGCCCGTCGCGCCCCTGCATCTATCTCTATCACATACCGCCGGTTGCCGTGGTCGGCCTGCCGCCCAGCCTGGTGCGCAATCTGGCTCGGGACTTCCCGGAGGCCATCGCCGGCATCAAGGACAGCTCGGGCGACTGGGAGAACACGCGCCAGCTGCTGGAGATCGACGACCTGGTGGTCTATCCGGGCTCCGAGATCTTCCTGCTGGACGGTCTGAAGAAGGGCTCCAACGGCTGCATCACGGCGACCGCCAACATCAACGTGCCCTCCATCGCCGAAGTGGTCCGCCTCTTCGACGGCGGCGAGGTCGCGGCGGCCGAAACGGCGCAGGAAGGCATCACGGCCTTCCGCCAACTGGTGCAGGGCTACGCGCCCATACCGGCTCAAAAACGGCTGCTGGCGCTCGCCAGCGGCGACTCGCGCTGGGCGGTGCTGAGGCCGCCGCTGGAGAGCATGCAGGAAGAGAAGGGCAAGGCGTTGGAGCAGCTGCTCCAGGCGCAATGCGGCTTCAGCCTGAAGGAGACGGCGGCCAGCGCCTCTTGACGCCTGTCCTGCTCTAAGAATTGGGCTGGCGCCGCCTCGAAAATGGGCCGATCGGCCCACTCTCAAACGGACACTAAGGCCGGGCACTTCCCACCCGCCAACATCTAAGGCACTTTCTCGTCGACCGAAGGCGTCGCGTGAAGGAGCCTGGACGTCGATGTCGATTCTGTCGATCTGGCCGTGGCTTCTGACGGCTCTGGATCTCGGCCTGGCCAGTTGGGTCACGGTGCACGCGGTCATGCGCAAGCGCGATACGCGCGCCGCGATCGCCTGGACCGGCCTAGCGTGGCTGGCTCCCTTCGTCGGCTCCCTCGCTTACTGCGTGCTGGGCATCAACCGCATCGAGCGGAGAGCGACCAAGCTCGGCCTGGGCGAGGCCCTGCAGGCGCGCCCCGGCTTCCGGCCCACGCAGAATGACCTGCAGGAGGCGGAACGCTCGATCAGGGCCTTTCCCTACCTGGCCGGACTGGCCGAAGTGGGGGCGGCATTGAGCGGCAAGGCCTTGACGCCGGGAAACAGCGTCGCCTGCCTCTGCGACGGCGACGAGACCTATCCCGCGATGATCGAGGCGATCGACGGTGCTAGCCGCAGCGTCAGCCTGCTGAGCTACATCTTCGACGCCGACCGGGCTGGCGACGCGGTCGTCCAAGCGCTGGTCCGCGCGCAGGCGCGCGGCGTCGCGGTCCGCGTGCTGATCGACCATGTTGGCGGTACCTACAGCAAGACCAGCATGGTGAAGCGCTTGAAGCAGGAGGGCATCGCCGCCGCCGGCTTCCTGCCGACGCGACTCTTCCGCCTGCCCACCTTCGCGAACCTCCGCAACCACAGGAAGATCCTGGTGGTCGACGGTCTGCTGGGCTTCACCGGCGGCACCAACATCAGGGAGGCGCATTGGCGGGCGCTGGCGCCGCCGAAGCCGACGCAGTGCCTGCATTTCCGTCTGCAGGGTCCCGTCGTCCAGCATTTGCAAGAGGTCTTCGTGACCGACTGGGCCTTTACCACCGGCGAAAGGCTGTCCGGCGAGACCTGGTTTCCCGACCCGCGGCGCGGCGGCTCGGTCTGGGCGCGCGGCATCGCGCACGGCCCCGATGAGGACTTCGAGAAGCTCACCAAGGTGATCTTCGCCGGCCTCGCCGTCGCCCGGGACAGAGTTCGGATCGTCACCCCCTACTTTCTGCCCGACGCGCGCCTGAACGAGGCCCTGGCGGTCGCGGCCCTGCGCGGGACGGAGGTGGAGATCTATCTGCCGTCCGACAACAACATGCCGATCGTCAATTGGGCCTCGGCCGCGCAGCTGGGGCTCATCGTGCAGCACGGCGTTCGCGTCTACATGACCAAACCGCCCTTCGATCACACCAAGCTGATGCTGGTCGACCAGTCCTGGGCACTGATCGGCTCCACCAACTGGGATCCGCGCAGTCTCAGGCTGAACTTCGAGTTCAACGTCGAGTGCTACGACAGCGGCTTGGCGGCGGATCTGCACGCCATCATCGACCGAAAGGCCGAGGGCGCGCGTGAGATCACCATGGACAGGCTGATCGCCAGGCGCTTCTCGACCAAGCTGCGCGACGGCATGGCGAGGCTGCTCTCGCCCTATCTGTGAGCGGCCGCCGAGGCCTTCCCGTCGGGCCAAGCCGGCGAGGCCCTTGAGCACATGAACAATAGGGTACCCCGCTTCGCGGAATGCCGCTATCATCCGCCACGCGTCCGGGTTCATCCGGTGATCGCGCCCTCAACCCGGGACGGGTTTAGGACGCGCGGCCGCCGGCGGTCCTCCGGCGCATGCGCGCCGGATGGCGGCGCGGGACGGACGACGCCTCGAGCGGGAGGCCTTGCATGCGGGACAACGGCCAGTCGCGGCCCAAGCTGGTGGTCGAGGATGCCACCAAGTTCTATGAGACCCAGTCGGGTCCCTTGCATGCGCTCGACCGCTTTTCCCTCGACGTCGGCGACGGCGAGTTCGTCTGCGTGGTCGGCCCCAGCGGCTGCGGCAAGACCACCTTGCTGTGGGCGATGGCCGGCCTGCACTCCTTGAGCGACGGTCGGGTGCTGCTGGACGGCGCGCCCGTGATCGGCCCGCACCCCGAAATCGGCATGGTCTTCCAGGAGGCGAACCTGCTGCCGTGGCGCAGCCTCATCCGCAACATCCGCCTTCCCTTCGAGATCAAGAAGCAGCGCCCCGACAGCGCCCGCATCGCGCGCTTGCTGGAGCGGGTCGGGCTGGCCGGATTTGAGCACAAGTTTCCGCGCGAACTCTCCGGCGGCATGCAGCAGCGCGCCTCGATCGTGCGCGCGCTCTCCTTCGACCCCTCGGTGCTGCTGATGGACGAGCCCTTCGGCGCGCTCGACGCCTTCACCCGCGACGAGATGAACCTGATGGTCGAGCAGATCTGGCTTGAGACCCGCAAGACCATCGTCTTCATCACGCACAACATCGCCGAAGCCGTCTTTCTCTCGGACCGGGTCTTCGTGATGTCGGCCAGGCCGGGACGGCTTGCCCAGACCTTCACGGTCGACTACCCCCGGCCGCGCACGCTCGAGATCATGGGAGAGCGGCGCTTCTTCGACCTAGTCAACGAGATCAAGGCGCACATCCAGCACGGCACGGCCGGCGCCCTCGCGCCGCCCTCCGACCCGCCAAAGCAGGACGCCCAAAGCGATGGCTGACGCACACCTGAAGGACGAGATCCCCAAGTTCGACAAGTCGAAGGAGGCCGGCGGCCAGAGCGTCGACGTCACCAACTGGTCCGCGCTCACCAGCGTCGGCGGCAAGCGCACGGCCTTGGAGGTGCTGGCCATTGTCTTGGTCGCGGTCGTCATCATCGGCGGCGCCGAGATCCTGATCACGGTCTTCGGCGTGGAGCAGTACGTCCTGCCCAAGCCCAGCGAGATCGCCACCGCCCTGGTGACCGACTTCGGCCTTATCTGGCCGCACCTGCTCGACACCCTCTTCGAGCTCTTCTCGGGCTATGCCATCGGCGCCTCGGTCGGCATCATCCTGGCCGCGCTGATCACTCAGTTTCCCTTCGCCGAGAAGATCATCGCCCCCTACATCCTGCTGCTGATCACCACGCCCATGCTCGCGCTGGTGCCGTTGCTGATGTACAACATGGGCTTCGGCTACGGACCCAGGATCACCGTCGTGGCGCTGGCCTCCGGGCCGATGGTGATGATCAACGCCGCCACCGGGTTCCGGCGCGTCGATCTCGCCAAGATCGCGCTCGCGCGCTCCTTCGGCGCGTCGACCCTTCAGATCTTCCTCAAGATCAGGGTGCCCATGGCCCTGCCGATGATCATCGTCGGCCTGATGATCGGCGCCATCTTCGGCCTTCTGACCGCGGTCGGCGCGGAGATGGTGGGGGGCGGCTTCGGGCTCGGCAACCGTTTGCAGGTCTTCGCCGCCAACATTCAGATGCCGCAGTTCTTCGCGGTGATCCTCATTCTCGCGGTGATCGGAATCCTGATCTACGTGACGTTCTTTCTGCTCGGGAAGAAGTTCGCAAGTTGGCAGGCGTGAGACCTGCGCGGTCCCAGCGGATCCCATCCGCCGGACAGCGACAAGTGTGCAGCAAAGGGAGGAGAGAGATGATGACACCAAAGCATCCGATCAATCGGCGGTACTTTCTGCAGGTGACGGCGGCCGGTGCCGTCTCCATGACGGCGCTCGCCGGGATGCCGCGGCCGGCGGCCGCGGACCGTGGACCGGTCGTCTGGATCTCCCCGCGCGGCACGATCGAGGTGCTGGACGACTATGCCTACTGGGTAGCACGCGAGATGGGCTACTTCGGCGACATCGAGACGGTGCTGGAGCCTGGGCCCTCGGACGGCACGGCGACGGTGAAGTTCGTGGCCCAAGGGCAGGCCGACATGGGCTTTCCCTCTCCCGGCGTGTTCTCCTTCGCCATCGAGAACGGCATGGACCTGGTCTCGGTCTTCAACATGGGCGCGGTGGACGTCTTCGACTATGCCTTCCGCCCGGGCGAGGGGATGTCCGACCTGCGCGGGCTCGAGGGCAAGACCGTGCTGCTGGGGAGTGCCGCCTGGCAGGCGATCTCGGACCCGATCCTGGCCGCCGTCGGCGTCGACGTCAGCAAGGTCAACCACGTGGAGGCCGGCTGGCCGGCCTGGGGTACCCTCCTGGCGCGCGGCGAGGGCGACGCGGCGCTGGCTTGGGAGGGCCTGCGCGCCGACTGGCAGGGCAAGGGCCTGCAATTCGACTACTGGCTGGGCCTGGAGTCCTCGCCCTTCCCGGCGAACTCCTTCGTGGTGCGGCGCGCCGACATGGAGAATGCCGAGAGCCGCCAGCTGCTTGAAGACTATCTCAGGGGCTGGGCGATGGGGCTCGAGTTCGGCTACCACAGTCCGGCCGCCGCCACCGAGGTGGTGTTCAACCAATTCCCAATCGTCAAGAGCAGCCTGGGACCCCGCTTCGGCACGGAATCGATGATGCAGCTGGCCAACGTCTTCCGCGGCAATTGGGACGAGCGCGAGGGCTGGGGCTGGCACGACCCCAAGCGCTGGGCGGCCTTCTTCGAGACCACCAAGGCCCTGGGCCAGACCACGGTCGACATCGATCAAAGCAAGGTGATCGACAACAGCCTGATCGCCGGCGCCAACAGCTTCGATCACGAAAAGGTCGCCGCCGACGCGGCCGCCTTCAAGCTGTCGGAAGAGATGGCGGCAGTCGATCTCGACCTGATCCGCGCCCAGTTCTTCGCCAACGCGGTGAACATCTGAAGGGTCTGAGGGCGCGGCGGGCCAGGCCGGCTGCGCCCTCAGTTCTGACACTTTTGATGGCAGGAATTTCGATTTAAACCCCTAACAGTGTCGTCCTCCGGCTTGACCGGAGGACCTCTGTCCACGAGTCCCGGCGGCGGATAGCGATCTTCCGGTCAAGCCGGAAGATGACGAATTGGGTCTTGGGGTAAGCGCGTTTCTGCCTGTCCGCGCAGTGGAGAGACCCTACCGTCGTCCTACGGCTTGACCGGAGGACCTCTGTCCACGAGTTCCGGCGGCGGATAGAGATCTTCCGGTCAAGCCGGAAGATGACGAATTCGGTGTCGGGGTAAGCGCGTTTCTGGCTGTCCGCGCAGCGGGGAGACCCTTACCGTCGTCCTACGGCTTGACCGGAGGACCTCTGTCCACGAGTCCCGGTGGCGGATAGAGATCTTCCGGTCAAGCCGGAAGATGACGGATGGGGCGTAGAGATGAGCGCGTTTCTGCGAGTCCGTGCAGTGGAGAGACCCTACTGTCATCCGGCTTGACCGGAGGACCTCTGTCCACGAGTCCCGGCGGCGGATAGCGATCTTCCGGTCAAGCCGGACGATGACGGTGAGGGCCAGGGGCCAGCGCGCCTCTGCGCCTTCGCCCCCCAAGCGCCTCTACGCTTCCTTCTCGAAGATCTCCAAGTTCAGCGGCAGCATCTGGCCCATCCACAGCGCATGGCGGGTGTGGTCGGCCAGATGGTCGCCGGTCTCGGGATGGATGAAGATCACCAGGCCGTCGCGGTTCAAGGCGAGCCAGGGGATGACCGCGCCGAACTGGTCCGGGGCGAAGGCCAGCTGACAGCTCCAGACGGGGTGGGGACCGACCGGCTTCTTGTGCATGCGCCCCATGGTGACGGCGAAGCGGTCGCTGGCCGCCTCGCAGAGGTCGCGGGCCTGCTCGAAGGTCTCTTCGCTGAAGTAGACGTGGGCGTGGAAGCCGGTCGCTTGCTGCTCGCTCATTCGGGTGTCGCGTTCAATCTGTAAAGGGCTTGCAAGAGGTCGGGGACCTCCTTGCCGAAGCGGGTGAACCAGCGTTGGTATATGAGTGTGATCTCGCCGCTGCGATAGAGCTGCGCCAGCGCAGCATTTGCGACCAAACGGAAATCAGCGTCGTTGCGCGGCACCGCGAGCGCGAAGGGCTCGAAGGAGAAGAGCTCTTTCGAGATGGCGAAACGCTGGTCCGACGTCGAGGTCAGCACCAATCCGATCAGCACGACCTGGTCGGAGGCGAAGGCGTCCACCGTGCCCGCGACCAAGGCGTCCAGGCCCTCCTGCGCGGTCGCCACCGGCAGAACTTCGGCATCCGACAGGGCCGCCTTCAGCCGTTCGCGCAGGGTCTCGATGGTGGTGGTGCCCTCGACCACGGCGACCTTCTTGCCTTGCAGGCCGGCGATGCCCGGGACCGGCTTGTCCGCCAGGCTCATCAAGGTGCCGCCGGTGACGAAGGTGAGGTTGGTGAAGTCGACCTGCTCCTGGCGCGCCAGGGTCTTGGTGGTGGGGCCGCAGAGAACGTCGATGGCGCCATCCTGGATCTGCTGAAAGCGGTTCTCGGCGGTCACCGGCACGTAGGTGACGGCAAGGTCCGGCCGGCCCAGCTTGTCCTTGATCGAGGCGACCACGCGCAGGCAGAGATCGATGGCATAGCCCACCACCTCGCCCTGCTCGTTGCGGAAGGAGATCGGCGGGCGGTCTTCCCGGTAGCCCAGATTGACTCCGCCGCGCTTTTCGATGCGCTCCAGCGTGCCCTCCGCTTGGGCGGAAGGGGCCGTGGCGGCGACAAGAAGGCCCGCCATCATCAGAACAAGGAGGTGTTTCATCTGCTGTCTCGTCCTCGCATCTGCTCCCTCGGCGGTAAGCCTGGCACAGGCGAGGCGGCGCGGTCACGGGGTCATTGCGAGGCGCCCGCCAAATTGGCCGGATAGGCTTCCGCCGTCGGTCGTGGCATAGTCGCTGGCGGGGGAACAGAAGGCACAAACGATAGGCCGTCCGACGAGGGCATGCTGACTGTCGAGTACAACCCGCTGCTGGTGGCCGCTTCGATCTTGGTGGCGATCATGGCGGCCTTCACGGCCCTGCGTCTCACCAGCGGGCTGAGCGCCCTCTCGCGGTCCAAGCGCAAGCCGGTGATCGCCAAGGCCGCGGTGGCGCTGGGCGCCGGGATCTGGTCGATGCACTTCATCGGCATGCTGGCCGTCCGCCTGCCGATCGGCATCTACTATGAGTCCCTGCCAACCCTGCTGTCGGCGCTCCTGGCCATCCTGGTCACCGGGATGGGCCTCATCCTGCTGCACTTCGGCAAGCGCACCCACGTGCGGATCGTCGGCGCCGGCGTGCTGACCGGGCTCGGCATCGTCGGCATGCACTACCTCGGCATGTCGGCCATCCGCGGCAACTGCGTGGTGATCTACGAGCCCGCCGGCGTGCTGCTGGCCAGCCTCATCGGCATCGCGGCCAGCATCCTGGCGCTGGAGCTGGCCTATCGCCAGAGGGGCCTGGCCAAGACGCTGGTGGGGGCGATCGTCCTTGGGCTCGCGGTCGCGGCCATGCACTACACCGCCATGGCTTTCACCGTCTTCGAGCTGAGCGAGACCATCGAGATCTATCCCGCGCCGCTGCTCTCCAGCGACGTGCTGGCGCTTTTCGTGGCCGTCGCCTCCTTCCTCATCTGCGGGATCTTCCTGCTGATGGCGATCCCCGGCGAAGCGCGCCGCGAACAACCGTCGGCGGAGAGCCAGGACGAGCCGGTCGATGAAGAGGCGGAGGTAGCGGCCCAGGCGAGCGAGCCGCGCGCCCAGGCCAGCAGCGCGGTCTATTCCCAAGCGCTGTCGCAGCCCCGTCCGCCGACGCCGGCCGGCGACGGGCGCATTCCCTTCGAGCGCGACAGCGCCATCCGATTTCTCGCGGCCGAGCAGATCGCCGCGGTGCGGGCCGACGGTCACTACACCTGGCTCTTGAACGGCGAGGGAGAGCTCTTCTGCCCCTGGTCCATCTCCCGCGTGGAGAAGGCGGTGGCGGGCGAGACCTTCCTGCGCACGCACCGTAGCTACCTGGTCAATCTCTCCAAGGTCGCCGGCTTTCGCCGTCAAGGGGACAAGGGCATCTGCCTGCTGGCCGACCCCAAGGAGACCGAGGTGCCGGTCAGCCGCTCGAAGCTGGCGGTGGTGCAGAAGGCCCTGGGCCTGGCCTAGGCGGCGGTCGCAGTTCGTGCAGCCATTCCGCACTTCGTGCAGCCGGGCGCAGCCTCCGCGTCTCAGCCGCTAGGCGGCGCGCACCCCGCTAGCCCTAATGATCTGCAACGCGCCCTGCCGCAAGAGGCGCAGCCCGAACAGAGAAACAGCAACCCGGGGGGAGAGCCTGCCTCATGATTCCCGCGTCCTTCGACTATCACCGTCCGGACAGCGTCGCCGCCGCCGTCGCGCTCTTAAGCGCGCACGGCGACGAGGCGCGCGTGGTGGCCGGCGGCCATAGCCTCATCCCCATGATGAAGCTACGCATGGCCGTGCCCGAGCACCTGGTGGACCTGCGCGACATCGGCGAACTGAAAGGCATCGAGGTCGAGGGCCGCAAGGTCGCGATCGGTGCCATGACCACGCAGGCCGAGGTCATCGCCTCCGAGGCCTTGGCGGATGTCTGCCCGATCCTGCGCGAGACCTCGCTGCAGATCGCCGATCCGCAGATCAGGAACCTCGGCACCCTGGGCGGCAATGTCGCCAACGGGGATCCGGGCAACGACATGCCGGCGCTGATGCAGACCTTGGATGCGCGCTTTCGCGTGACCGGGCCCGAGGGAACGCGCGAGATCGCCGCGCGCGACTTCTACGAGGCGGCCTTCTTCACCGCCCTCGCCGAGGACGAGATCCTGGTCTCGATCCACTTCACCGCCCCGGCGGCGGGGCACGGCTACGCCTACGAGAAGCAGAAGCGCAAGATCGGCGACTATGCGACGGCAGCCGCTGCCGTGCTGCTGGAGATGGAATCCGGTCAATGCCGCCACGCGGTGATCGGCCTCACCAACCTGGCGGACACGCCGCTGGTGGCGACGGCGGCGGCCGAGGCGCTGATCGGCAGCCCGGTCGACGGCCCGGCGATCGCCGCGGCCGCGGCGGCGGCGGAGGCCGTCACCGAGCCGGTCTCCGACGGGCGCGGACCCAGCGCCTTTCGCACCAAGGTCGCCGGCGTGATGGTGCGGCGCGCCATCCTCCGCGCGCTCGATCGCGCCGCCTGACCCGGAGAAGGAGAGACCTTCATGAGCAAGCAGACCATCTCCCTCACGGTCAACGGCAGCCAGGTGGAGGCGGCGGCCGAGCCGCGCACCCTCCTGATCCATTTCCTGCGCGAGCAGCTGAGCCTCACCGGACCGCACATCGGCTGCGACACCGGCCACTGCGGCGCTTGCACCGTCGACCTGGACGGTCAGTCGGTGAAGTCCTGCATGGTCTTTGCCATTCAGGCGGAGGGCGCCGAGGTCACCACAATCGAGGGCATCGCGCAGCCCGACGGCACGCTCCATGCCCTGCAGGAGGCCTTTCGCCAGCATCACGGGCTGCAGTGCGGCTACTGCACGCCGGGGATGATCACCAGGGCCTACCGCCTGCTGCAGGAGAACCCCGATCCCAGCGAAAGCGACATTCGCTACGGCATCTCCGGCAATCTCTGCCGCTGCACCGGCTATCAGAACATCGTCAAGGCGATTCAGGCCGCCGCCCAAGCCCTCACGTCCGTCCCGGAGGCCGCAGAATGAACGAGCAGACACCGCTGGCCAGCGAACGCGCCGAGAAGCTGGAAGGCCTCGGCTGCGCCCGCAAGCGCGTCGAGGACGCCCGCTTCACCCAAGGCAAGGGCAACTACGTCGACGACATCAAGCTTCCCGGCATGCTGTTCGGCGACTTCGTGCGCTCGCCCTACGGCCATGCCCGCATCAAGGGCATCGACAAGGAGGCCGCCCTGGCGGTTCCCGGCGTGCTCGCGGTGATCACCGCCGAGGACCTGATCCCCTTGAACCTGCACTACATGCCGACACTGGCCGGCGACGTGCAGGCCGTCCTGGCGCACGAGAAGGTGCTGTTCCAGAACCAGGAGGTCGCCTTCGTCGTCGCCACGGACCGCTATGCCGCCGCCGACGGCGTCGAGCTGGTCGAGGTCGACTACGAGGAACTGCCGGTGGTGGTCGACGCCGCCAAGGCCATGGAGGCCGACGCGCCGCTGCTGCGCGAGGACATCAAGGACAAGAGCGAAGGCGCGCACGGGCCGCGCAAGCACCACAATCACATCTTCTATTGGGACGCCGGCGACGCGGAGGCTACCAAGGCCGCCCTCTCCTCCGCCGAGGTGGTGGCCGAGGAGTTCATCACCTACCAGCGTGTCCACCCTTGCCCGCTGGAGACCTGCGGCTGCGTCGCGTCCATGGACAAGATCAACGGCAAGCTCACGGTCTGGGGGACCTTCCAGGCACCGCATGCCGTGCGCACCGTGGCCTCGCTGATCTCCAACATTCCGGAGCACAACATCCGCATCATCTCGCCCGACATCGGCGGGGGCTTCGGCAACAAGGTGGGCGTCTATCCCGGCTACATCTGCGCCATCGTCGCCTCCATCGTCACCGGCCAGCCGGTGAAGTGGATCGAGGACCGCATCGAGAACCTCTCCTCGACAGCCTTCGCCCGCGACTACCACATGACCGGCAAGATCGCCGCTACCAAGGACGGCCGCATCACCGGGCTCTGGTGCCACGTGTTGGCCGATCACGGCGCCTTCGATGCCTGCGCCGACCCGACCAAGTTCCCGGCCGGCTTCTTCCACATCTGCACCGGGTCCTACGACATTCCGGTCGCCTATGTCGGGGTCGACGGCGTCTACACCAACAAGGCGCCGGGCGGGGTCGCCTACCGCTGCTCCTTCCGGGTGACGGAGGGCTCCTACTTCATCGAGCGCATGATCGATGTGCTGGCGCGCAAGCTGGAGATGGATCCGGCCGAGCTCCGCGTGAAGAACCTGATCCGCAAGGAGCAGTTCCCCTACACCTCCGCCCTCGGCTGGGAATACGATTCCGGCGACTATCACACCGCCATGCAGAAGGCGATGGAGAGCGTCGACTACCGGGCGCTGCGCCAAGAGCAAGCGGCCAACCGCGCGGCCTTCGCGGCCGGCGAGACCCGCAGCCTGATGGGGGTCGGCGTGGCCTTCTTCACCGAGATCGTCGGCGCCGGGCCGGTCAAGAATTGCGATATCCTGGGCCTCGGCATGTTCGATTCCTGCGAGATCCGCGTGCATCCGACCGGCTCCGCCATCGCCCGGCTGGGCACCATCAGCCAAGGCCAGGGCCACGCCACCACCTTCGCGCAGATCCTGGCGAGCGAGATCGGCCTGCCGGCCGACAAGATCACGGTGGAGGAGGGCGACACCGATACCGCGCCCTACGGGCTGGGCACCTACGGCTCGCGCTCGACGCCGGTCGCGGGCGCCGCCACCGCCATGGCGGGACGCAAGATCCGCGCCAAGGCGCAGATGATCGCGGCCTATCTGCTGGAGGTGCACGACGACGACCTGGAGTGGGAGGTCGACCGCTTCCAGGTCAAGGGCAACCCGGAGAAGTTCAAGACCATGGCCGAGATCGCCTTCGCCGCCTACAACCAGGCGATCCCGGGCATCGAGCCGGGGCTAGAGGCGGTGAGCTACTACGACCCCCCGAACATGACCTATCCCTTCGGCGCCTACATCTGCGTCGTCGACGTCGATGTGGACACCGGGGTCACCGAGGTTCGCCGCTTCTACGCCCTGGACGACTGCGGGACCCGCATCAACCCCATGGTGATCGAGGGGCAGGTGCACGGCGGGCTGACCGAGGCCTTGGCGATCGCCATGGGTCAGGAGATCGCCTACGACGAGATCGGCAACGTGAAGGGGGCCAGTCTGATGGACTTCTTCCTGCCGACCGCGGTGGAAACGCCTAACTGGGAGACCGATCACACCGTGACGCCCTCGCCGCATCATCCGATCGGCGCCAAGGGGGTGGGCGAGAGCCCCAACGTCGGCGGCGTCTCGGCCTTCTCCAACGCGGTCATCGATGCCTTCGCGCACCTGGGCCTGACGCACAGCCAGATGCCGCACGACCACTGGCGGGTCTGGACCGTGGCCGAGCAGCTCGGCCTGCACGACTAGGCAAGCGGGTCGTTCGGACCCCATGTGATCGGAATGGAATCGATCCGATCCCTCATCGAGCGGCTGGCGGCGGTTGGCTATGTGGCCGACCCGCCGTTGGCCGCCGCCATCCGGCTGGCGCGCGATCTGCAGCGGCCGCTCTTGCTGGAAGGCGAGGCGGGCGTCGGAAAGACGGAGGTCGCCAAGGCGCTGGCGGCGCTGGAGTCCGCGCGCCTCATTCGCCTGCAGTGCTACGAGGGCTTGGACGCCAATGCCGCCCTCTACGAGTGGAACTATCAGCGCCAGCTCTTGGCCATCAAGGCGCATGAGCACGACAGCGCGGCTGCGGAGGAGATCGAGGCGCAGATCTTCTCCGAACGCTATCTCCTGAAGCGCCCGCTGCTGGAGGCGATCACGCAGGACGAGCCGCCGGTGCTGCTGATCGACGAGATCGACCGCGCCGACGAGGCCTTCGAGGCCTATCTGCTGGAGGTTCTCTCCGACTTTCAGGTGACCGTGCCCGAACTGGGGACCATCGCCGCCAGGTCGCGACCGGTGACGGTGCTGACCTCCAATGCCACGCGGGAACTCTCCGACGCGCTGCGGCGCCGCTGCCTCTATGCCTATGTCGACTTCCCCGACGAGGCGCGCGAGCTGGCGATCCTGCGCCGGCGTATGCCCGACCTGGGGGAGGCGTTGGCCGCCCAGGTGGTGCGCTTCATTCAATCCTTGCGCAGGGAAGAGCTGGAGAAGGTCCCCGGCATCGCCGAGACGCTGGACTGGGCGGCCGCCCTCGTCGGTCTGGACGTCGCCGATCTCGGCCGCGCCGATCCGGTGGCGCTGCAGGCCTCGCTCGTCTGTCTCCTGAAGACGGAAGGCGATCAGAAGGCGGTCTCCTTGGAGGTGACGAGCCGCCTCGCGGGCCGCGCGGCATGAGCGAGCAGCTGAGTCCCGCCGTCGCCGAGGAGGCGGCGCGTCGGATGGTGGGCTTCGTCAACCACCTGCGCCTCAACGGCTTCGTCGTCGGCCTGCCCGAGGCAGAGGCGGCGATCCGCTTGGTCGCAAGCCGCGACATCGCCGACGTCGAGGGCACGCGCTTGGGCCTGCGCTGCCTCCTGGCCAAGCACAAGGAGGAGTGGGAGGGCTTCGACGACCTCTTCGAGGCCTTCTGGCATGGACGCGGCCGCGTGCGCCAGCGGCTCGAGACCGCGCGCAGCGCCAGGACCCAGCGCTCCGTGCGGCCGATCCTCTGGACCCGACACCTCCAGGGGGAAGGCGACACCGGCGAGCTCACCGGGCGCATGGAGGAGGGCGGCGGCGAGGGCGACGCGGAGGCCGGCGAGGGCCGGCTGATCGCCTCGACCCAGGGCAGCCGTCTGACCAAGGATCTGCGCCACCTAGCCGACCGGGACGAGATCGCGGCGGCGGAGCGGACCGCTCTGCGCTTGGGGCTTGCCATGCGCTACCGCCTCTCGCGGCGCTATCGCCTGCACCAAGTGGCCAGCAAGATCGATCTGCGCCGCACCCTGCGCCGCAGCCTAGCCAAGGGCGGAGAGCCGATCGATCTCGCCTGGCGGGCGCGGCCGGAGGAGCCGGTGCGCATCGTCGTGCTGCTCGACGTCTCCGGCTCCATGGAACTCTACAGCCGCTTCTTCCTGCAGTTCGTGAAGGGCTTGGTCACGACGTGGATCAGGGCCGACGCCTATCTCTTCCACACCCGCCTGCTTCGGATCACCGACGCGCTGCGCGAGCGCGACCCCCTAAAGGCCATGGGCCGCCTGTCTCTCCTGGCCGCGGGCTTCGGCGGCGGAACCAAGATTGGCGAGTGCCTCGCCACCTTCAATCGCCACCATGCCAAGCGCGCGCTCAACGGCCGCTCCGTCGTGCTGATCCTGAGCGACGGCTACGATACCGGAACGGCCGAGCACTTGGCTGGCGAGCTTCGGCGGCTGAAGAAGCGGGCGGGGCGGCTGGTGTGGCTGAACCCCCTGCTGGGCTGGCGCGACTACCAGCCCGTCACCCGGGCGATGGCGGCGGCCCTGCCGCTCCTCGACCACTTCGCCACCGCGCACAGCCTGGAGAGCCTGGCGGCCCTGGAGCCGCAGTTGGCCCGCCTTTGACGAGCGAGACGATGAACCGCGCGACCGACGAGGTCTTTGCCACCATCGAGCGCCTGCGCCAGCAGGGCGAGGACTGCTGTATCGTCACCGTGGTGCGCACCGCCAACGCCACTTCGGCCAAGGCCGGCGCCAAGGCCGTGGTGACGGTCTCGGGCGATCTGGTCGGCTTCGTCGGCGGCGGCTGCGTGACCGGCGCGGTGAAGCGCATCGCCGCCGAGGTCCTGAACGGCGGCGCGCCGCGCCTCATCAGGGTGCGTCCGCGCGAGGAGGTGGTCGAGGCAGTCGATCTGGACGGCGTCGAGCTGCATCGCTCCAGCTGTCCCAGCGGCGGCACGGTGGAGCTCTTCCTGGAGCCCCTGCAGCAGTCGCCGCGCCTGGTGGTCCTGGGCGCCTCGCCGGTGGCGGCAAGCCTGGCCGATCTGGCGCGCGCCATGGGCTACCGGGTGATCGAGGCCGCCGCGGACGGTCAAGGCGAGGTACGGCGGGAGGGCTTCGACCTCCAAGACCTCGCATTGCGGCCGCGCGATGCCGTGGTGGTGGCGACGCAAGGCAAGCGCGACCGCGAGGCCTTGAAGAACGCGCTGCTGTCGGAGGCGGGCTACGTCGGCATGGTCGGCAGCCGGCGGAAGATCGAGACCCTGCTCTCGCAGATCGGCGGCGAGGTCTCCGCGGAGCGTCGCGCCCGGCTGCACGGACCGGCCGGCCTGGACATCGACGCGATCGAGCCGGAGGAGATCGCCCTCTCCATCGTCGCCGAGATCGTGCGCTGGCGGCGGGCCGACCAGCGCAGCGGGGCGGGCGACAGCCTCGCTGCCGCCGGCAAGGGCGCATGACGGAGCCGCTGTCCGACATCGACGTTATCCTGCTCGCCGCCGGACGCTCCGAACGCATGGGCAGTCGGAACAAGCTGCTGCTGCCTGTCGAGGGACGCGCGTTGGTGTGCCGAGTGGCCGAGCGGCTCCTCGCCGCCGGGCCGCGCGCGCTGGTGGTCGTGCTGGGTCACGAAGCCGAGCGCGTTGAGGAGGTCCTCACGGGCCTGGCCGTCAACAAGGTGGTGAACCCGCTTTACGAGATGGGACAGATGGCCAGCGTGCGCGCGGGCTGCCGCGTCCTGACGGGCGGTAGCGCGGGGGTGATGATCGCTCTCGGGGACATGCCCTATCTGGAGGTCGAGGACTACCGGGCTCTGGGCGACGCCTTCGCCGCTGCGGGCGGAGAGCGCATCCTGGTGCCCCTGGTCGAGGGGCAGCGGGGCAATCCCATCATCCTGCCCGCGGCCCTGGTCGCCGAGGTGGCCGGTGGAGCGCTGAACGCCGGTTGCCGTCGCCTGATCGAGCGTCACCCCGACAAGGTCGCGGCGGTCGAGATGGCCGCGCCGGCCTATCGCGCCGATATCGACACGCCGCAGGCCTATCTTGCGGCCTTGTCAAGGCTCCGGGCGGCGGAAGGTCTCGCCTAGGCCGCGACCCTCTCGCTATAGTCGGGGGCATGGCCGAAAACCAAGAACCAGAGCAAACGATCTGGCCGCTCTTTCGCAATGCCGGAGACAGCGGGCTCATCGTCGAGTTCGGCAACCACCAGAGCGACGCGATCAGCAACGCCGTGCTGGCGTTCGATTCCAGACTGCGGGCAGAGGCGATAGACGGCATTTCCGAGACCGCTTCGACGATCAGGTCGGTGCTGGTGCGCTACGACCCCTTGGACCTGGCCCCCGACCGACTGCGCGCCCGGCTGTCGGCGCTGCTGGAAGAGCGGGACTGGCTCTCCGCCGGGCCGCCCGAGGGGCGCAGCCTCTGGCGTCTCCCCGCGCTCTACGGCGGCGAGGCGGGGCCGGACCTCGAAGAGACGGCGCAGCTTCTGGGTGCGTCCGAGAGCGCGCTGGCCGAGGAGCACGCGAGCGCCCGCCAGCGCGTGCTGATGCTGGGCTTCGCGCCGGGCTTCGCCTACCTGGGCGGCTTGCCGGAGCGCTGGAACGTCCCGCGCCTCGAGCAGGTGAAGCCGGCGGTGCCGCCGGGCTCCCTCTCAGTCGCGGTGCGCCAGACGACCCTCTGCGCGACCGTCATCCCCACCGGGTGGCGCACCATCGCGCGCACGCCCTTTCTGAACTTCGACCTCAGACGCGATCCGGCCTTCTTCATGGAGGCGGGCGACGAGGTGCGGTTCGAACCGATCGGGGAGGCAGACTTTCGCCGCATGCTGGCGAAGGCGGAGGATGGCACGATGATCGCCGGCAGGGAGGCCCTGTCATGAGCGGGCGCTGGCTGGAGGTGCTGTCCGCCGGGCCTTGCGTCACCGTGCAGGACCGGGGCCGTCCGGGCCTGCAGCGCTTCGGCGTCGCCGAAGGCGGCGCCTTGGACCCCTACGCCCTGGCCGAGGGTGCCGCCCTCCTGGGCAATCGCCCGGACGCGGCGGCGCTGGAGCTCTTTGCCTTCGGCGGGCGCTTTCGTGCCGGCGAGGAGGCCTTGCGCTTCGCGCTTTCGGGGGCGGAGATGGCGGCCGCCAAGATCGCCAAGGACGGCCATCGCGGGCCCTTGCCCTGGCGCAGCAGCGGACTGCTGCAGCCGGGCGAGATCCTCGAGATCGGCGCCGGCAAGGGCGGGATGGTCGGCTACCTGCACCTGGCCGGCGGCATCGCGACCGAGCCGCAGCTGGGCTCGCGCGCGGTCCACCTGCGCGCCGGCATCGGCGGCGGGCGCCTGGCGGCCGGCGCGCGCCTTCCGGTGGGCCAAGACGCCGGCGGCGAGGTCGGCTTGACCTTGCCAACGCCCGACTATCTGGAGCGGCGCGAGATCCGCCTCCTCTGGGGACCGCAGGCAGAGGTCTTCGCCGCGGCCGAGCGTGCCTCCTTCCTGGAGAGCCCCTACAAGGTATCCGGCAAGCGCGACCGCATGGCGGCGCGGCTGGAGGGGCCGCGGCTGCACGCCGAAGGCCAGCTGACCGGCCTCTCCGACGCGGTCTCGCTGGGCGACGTCCAGGTGCCGGGCGACGGCGCGGCGCTGGTCCTCCTGGCCGACCGCCAGCCGACCGGCGGCTATCCGCGCATCGCCACGGTGATCACCGCCGATCTGGCCGCCTTCGCTCAGCTGCCGAGCGGCATCGCCTTCCGCTTCCGCCTGGTCGAGGAGGCCGAGGCCCTGGCCGCGCTCAAGACCTGGCGGAGGGCCATCGAGGATCTGCCCGGCAAGGTCCAGCCCTTGCTGCGCGATCCCCGCGGCATGCGGGACCTGCTGTCCTACAACCTGATTGACGGAGTGATCTCCGGGCGAGAGGAGAGACCATGAGCCACAGCATCGATCTCAACGCCGATCTGGGCGAGTCCTTCGGCGCCTGGACCATGGGCAACGACGAGGCGCTCCTGGACATCGTCACCAGCGCCAACATCGCCTGCGGCTTCCACGCCGGCGATCCCCTGGTGATGACCGACACGGTGCGGCTCTGCCGCGACAAGGGCGTCGGCATCGGCGCGCATCCCGGCTTCGACGACATTCGCGGCTTCGGCCGGCGGCGCATCCTCGGCATGAAGCCGGCCGAGACCAAGGCCATGCTGCTCTATCAGATCGGCGCCCTGCAGGCGATCGCGCGGGCCGAGGGCCTCAGCGTGCGCCACGTCAAGCTGCACGGCGCGCTCTCCAACATGGCGAGCGAGGACGGCGCCATCGCCGAGACCTACGTCGCCGCGGCCGAGGCGGCCGACAAGGACCTGATCGTCGTCGCCATGGCCACCACCGCGCTCGAGAAGGCGGTCGAGCGCGCCGGCATGAAGCTCGCCCGCGAGCTCTACGCCGACCGCGCCTACAATCCCGACGGCACCCTGGTCCAGCGCGGCACCCCCGGCGCCATGATCCACGACCCCACGGAGGCGGCTGACCGCGTCCTGCGCATGGTGGAGGAGCAAGCCATCACCGCCGTCGACGGCAGCAAGATCGCCACCACCAGCGATACCGTCTGCGTCCACGGCGACGGCCCCGAGGCACTCCACATCGCCGAAAAGATCCGCACCCGCCTCGACAAGGCGGGCGTGGTGGTCACGCAGTTCGGGAGCGCATAGATGCTGTCGCGTGGAGGCAGATTACTGGGGTTGAATGGTAGATACCTAGTGGAATGACTTGCAGCGATTGTCAGATCTGGTGGCTTGGACAGGAATGCGTCCGGCAATCTGTAGGGGCAGGTCTGCGAGCAGCAAGTTGCTCTCCAAATGGGAGAACCCCAGAAGCTGGCGCAAGCAGATTTCGTCGGCTTGCCTTCTGACACTGCCGCATGTGAGAACTCCTGCTACTGGCATGCAGCTCGCACTGTGCAAAACTCTAGAATGTGCAGCGGACTCAATAGTCCTCTGAAACAGATGATGTCAGAGTGATTTGTTCAGGCTGGTAGATCGATGTTTGATCAGCTTTTGACGTACATATGGAAGAAGCACTGGTGGGCGCATGGTGCTATTTCTGCTATCTCTTTGACTACGGTTGTCGAAGAAGTTACAGACCTATCAAGATTTGAATTCTTGTCGATTTTGACACTTTTGTTATTGAATTGGAATCAAATTGTATCTATTCCGATTGATTTTTTGACATACAATCTCTGTATACCTAAATTGGATATCATCCAAAAAAATATCCTAATATTTTTCATAGCAACAATGCCTCTAATTGTCAGTGACTGGGGGATAAGATACTGGATTCTCAGATCATTTGTTTCGATTGTTCTTTCATTAGTTTTGACTTTTATCGTGTATTTTGTTTCAATGCTATTTGTGGAAATGGCAGATAGAGTTGAAACGCTCGGGGGATTTCTACTTTTTATGGTGGCTATGTATGTGCTGTACAAGCTTGAAGCCTTTGACGACATTGTGCACTTTGTTTCGTTTTACTTAAATAAATCTTGGCGCACCTTTCTGATGAATGCGCCATATAAATATTCCTTTGCATTTTCCATTTCTTTCTTCGGCTTGATTGTTGTGCTTCAGGCATTGAACAGTCCGGAATTCTCTTCGAATCTGATAAATTGGCTTTGTGATAACCTTTCCGAGAAGAATGAACTCTGCTTCGCTTCAGTAGAAGCAGAGCTTTAAGTATACTGTGGTAGATGGAAACAGTAACTCGTGATACTGCCAACATGCAACATCCACATCGGAGATTCTTGCACTAGCGAACCCGAGATCGTCGCCGCCTATGCTGCTGATCGCAGATTTCGCAGAACGTGCTGCAGATATTGTTTCAGGTTGGCAGTATAGCCGATGCCGTTACTAGCGTCGGTACACTGCCAACCGTGCGGCCGTTGTTTCAATAAGCAGGAAACGTAGGCTGCTTACATCAACACTGCGAAACCTGGCAAAATAGCCTTCAAAGCCCCTTCACAGCCTCCAGGACCGCTTCGACGTGGCCGGGGACCTTGACCTTGCGCCATTCCTGGCGCAGCACGCCGGCGACGTCGATCAGGAAGGTGGCGCGGTCGATGCCCATGTACTTCTTGCCGTACATGGACTTCTCCACCCAGGTGCCGTAGGCCTCGCAGACGGCGCCGTCCTGGTCGCTGGCCAAGGTGAAGGGCAGGTCGTACTTGGCCTTGAACTTGTCGTGCTTGGCGACCGAATCCTTGGAGACGCCGATCACCACGGCATCGGCGCCGGTGAAGTCGGCCAGGTTGTCGCGGAAGCCGCAGGCCTCCTTGGTGCAGCCGGGCGTGTCGTCCTTGGGATAGAAATAGAGGATGACGTTCTTGCCCTTGAGGCCCGCCAGGCTGACCGAGCCGCCACCGTCCGTGGCCATGGTGAAGTCGGGGGCGGGCTTACCGATCTCAGTCGTCATCCTTTGCTCTCCTCTAGGCTCTTCTGCTCTTTGATGATCTTTCGGGCCGGACCGGCGATATGCCGTTCGAAACTCTCCGACACCTGAAGGGCGACCTCTTCCAAAGTGTCTTGCAGCCAGGCGAAGTCAAGGGCGTCGCAGGCGCGCGTGAGCCCCACGCGGATGGCGTCCGGGGCGCCCGCCATGTCGGCGTCGCTGGCGGCCTCGCCCAAGGTCAGGCGCAGATAGCCCTGAAAGCGGCGCAGGAAGCGCACCGCGCCGGTCAACTGCTCGGCCTCGTCCTCGTCGACCAAGCCGGCCTTCTCCAGCGCGACGAAGACCAGCTCGGTGTCGCCTTCCAGGATCTCCGGATGGCCGGGACCGAAGGATAGCTGCCAGTACTGCGCCAGGAACTCGCAGTCCAGCAGGCCGCCCTGGCGCATCTTGACGTCCCAGGGGCCGCTCGCGGGCTTCTCGCGCTCCAGGCGCTCGCGCATCTCCAGCACATCGACCACCAGCTTCTCGGGTTCGTGCGCCTGCAGCAGGATCATGCGCAGGTGATCGGCGACATGCTGGCGAAAGTCCTCGTGGCCGGAGAGGACGCGCGCGCGCGTCAGGGCCATGTGCTCCCAGGTCCAGGCCTCTTCGCGGTGATAGCGCTCGAATCCGGCCAAGGTCGTCACGATGGGTCCGGCGTTCCCGGCGGGACGCAGGCGCATGTCGATCGAGTAGAGCGTGCCCTCGGCCGTGGGCGCGGTAATCGCGTTGATCAGTCTTTGCGAGAAACGCGTGAAGTAGGTGACGGGATCGAGCGGCTTGGGGCCGTCCGATCCGATCGTGCCTTCGGGAAGCTCGTAGACGAAGACCAGGTCGAGATCCGAGGTGGTCGTCATCTCGCGGCTGCCGAGCTTGCCGAGCTCGATGATCGCGAAATCGGCCCCCTCGATCTTGCCGTGGCGCCGGGCGAACTCCGCCGACACGCGCTCCACCAGGCAGCCGAGCGCGGCATCGGCGATATCGCTGAGGCGGCGTGCCAGGGTGGCTTCGCTGCCCAGGCCCTGCAAGAGCTGAACGCCGGCCTGGAAGCGCCGGTCGTGCACCACGCGGCGCAGGATATCCAGCTCCTCCTCGTAGCCCCGGGCGGAGGCCAGCTGCTCCACCATCTCGGCCCGCAGTTCGTCGCGCTTGGGCATGGGCTGAAAGAAGTCCGGGGAGAGCATGGAATCGATCAGCGCCGGCCGCCGGGCGAGGTGCTGGGCCAGGGCCGGCGCGCTGCCCATGACGCTGGCCAGGAGATCCAAGAGCTGCGGGTTGGCCTGCAGCATGGTGAAGAGCTGCACGCCCGCCGGCAGCCCGGCCAGGAACTTGTGAAAGGCGCTGAAGGCCGAGTCGGGATCGGCGCTGCGGCCGAAGGCCTTCAGCAGGGTCGGCATCAGAAGCGTCAAGGCCTCGCGCGCCGTCGTGCTGCGGGTCGCGCGGTAGCGGCCGTGGTGCCAGGAACTGACCAGGTCGAAGACGCGCTCGGGATCGCCGAAACCGAGCTTGGTCAAGGTCTCGATGGTGTCCGGCTCGGCGCTCGCGCCGGTGAAGACCAGGCTCCCGGAGTCGCTGGGCGCCGGCGAATCCTCGAAGAGCTCGGCGTAGTGGTCTTCGACGCGGTGCAGGTGCAACAGCAGCTCTTCGCGCAGCGTCGCGCCGTCCGGCAGGCCGAGAAAGGCCGCCAGGCGCTCGATGCCCTCGGAGTCCGCTGGCAGGCTGTGCGTCTGCTGATCGGCAACCATCTGCAAGCGGTGTTCGACCCGCCTCAGATAGTCGTAGCTCTCGCAGAGCTCGCGCGCCGTCTCCTCTTTGACGAAGCCGTGACGGACCAGGGCCATCAGGGCCTCCTTGGTGCGGTTGGAGCGCAAGGTCGGCTCGCGCCCGCCCCAGATCAGCTGTTGGGTCTGGGCGAAGAACTCGATCTCGCGGATGCCGCCGCGGCCCAGCTTGATGTTGTGCCCCTCGATCGCCACCTGGCTGCCGCCCTTGGTCGCGTGGATCTGTCCCTTGATCGCGTGGATGTCTTGAATGGCCAGGAAATCCAGGCTTCGGCGCCACATGAAGGGACGTATCTCCTTCAGGAAGGCCCTTCCCATCGCGAGATCGCCGACCGCCGGCCGCGCCTTGATCATCGCCGCGCGCTCCCAGTTCTGGCCCATGCTCTCGTAGTAGATGAGGGCCGCGTGCAGACCGACGGCCAGCGGCGTGGCGGCGGGGTCGGGCCTGAGGCGCAGGTCCACGCGAAAGCCGTAGCCGTCCGGCGTGCGCTCGCTCAGCAGCGCCACGAACTCCCGGGTGATGCGCTGGGCCAGCTCCATGGGGCCGTGCTTCGACTGGCTGCCGAGCTTCTCGGGGTCGAAGATGACGATGAGGTCGATGTCGGAGGAGAAGTTGAGTTCGCGCGCGCCGAGCTTGCCCATCCCCAGCGCGACGTAGCCGCACTCCTCGAGCGGCCGCTCGGGATTGGCGAGCGTCAACTGACTGCGCGCGGCGAACTCGAGCAGCACGTGAGACAGGGCCAACTCCATCAACCCCACCGCCAGATCGGTCAAGCCGCCGGTGACCTGCTCCAGCGACCAGAGGTCGGCGACGTCGGCCAGCGCGATGACCAGGGCCGCCTTGCGGCGGATCTGCCGAATGCGGCGCATCATCGCCTTCTTGTCGGCGCCGTCGGGCGGTTCGTTCAGCAGGGCCAGGACGTCCTTGAACGCGCTGTCCGGGCCCTTTTCGACCAGCGCGGCGAGGGTTTCCGGCTCCTTCAGGACACAGTCGGTCAGGAAGGAACTATGGGAAAAAATCACGCTTAGTAGACGACGCGGCCCCTCTGCTGCCGTAATCTGTTCTAGATAGCGAGGAAGTGGGCCCTCCTCGAGTGTCGCCAGGCGCTCTTCCCATCGCTGGAAGCCGAGTGCGGCATCGTCTTCGAGGTAGGGTCGCGGAAACGAGGGCGGTAGTGGGTCTGGAAAGAGCGACATCGACTGCCTCAGGTGTAGAAGACCACCCTGATCCGCCATTTGATGAGGGTCAAGACGGCGGGCGGCGTCGACGCCTGCGCTTTCGGGCGCACCGCCCGCGCAGCCGTTTCGGGCGAACCTGCGCCATCGCCATCGAGTGCGTCATCGGCTTCATCGCGCTCGTCCTGGTGCTGTCCGGTTTTCTCTTCTGGCGGTTGGTTGAAGGGCCAATCTCCATCGACTTCCTGACCCCCTTCCTGGTGGAGGCCTTCGACGCGGAGGAGGCCCTGGACGGGCAGGCGACCATCACCGGCACCAGGCTCCTGTGGGACGACAAGCGCCAGAGCCTCGAGCTGCAGGTGACCGGTCTCAGTGTCGACGATTCCGAAGGCGAACGCTCCTTCACGCTGCCGCTCGCCAACATCGACTTCTCCTTCGGGCAGCTGCTCGAAGGCAAGGTCGAGCTGACCAACATAGAGCTGGTCGGCGCGCGCCTTACGGTTCGGCGCAACGCCGACCAGGGTTTCGAGGTGCTGCTGTTCCAGCAGAAGTCGAAGAGCGACCAAGACGGCGGCGGCTCGATCCGCACGCGTGGACAGCAGCTGACGAATCCGGGCGAGGCCGGGGTCGCCGAGGGCGAGACGGCGCTTACCGTCATGAGCGATCTCTTGAGCGAGTCGGAGCACCGCCCGATCGATCAGCTGCAAGAGGTGCTGCTGCTGCATTCGCAAGTCGTGGTCGACGATCAGGTCTTGGGCTTTAGCTGGACCCTGCCGGCGCAACGCATCCTGCTGCAGCGCACCCCCGAAGGCTTGAGCGGCGAGCTGGACGTCGGCTTGCCCCTGGGCACCTTCAACGCCAGCACCAACCTCGCGTTCATCTATCAAAAGGATGAAGGCACCCTCGACATCGCCGGCCAGCTCAATGGCTTAGATACCGCGCGCCTGGCGCCCCTGTTGCCGCAAGTGCAGGGCTTGACGGTGGTCGAGAGCGTTCTGAACGGCGACATCTCCGCCACCCTGGGAGAGGACGGCAGGCTCTTCTTCGTCGACTTCGAGCTGACGGCGGGGCCGGGGCGGCTGCGGCCGACGCCCGACGCCACTCTGCCGGTGCCGATCACCGGCGGTGCCGTCAATGGCCGCATCGATCTGGCGACCACCAGTCTCTCCCTCTACGACGTGCGCTTCCAGACCGGCACGAAGGAAGCGCCGGGTCCCGAACTCACGGCCGCCGCGAGCCTCACGCCGGAAATGGACCGGAACGGCGTGCGCAATTGGCTGCTGCAGGTCTCGGCCGCGGCCAGCGCCTTCTCCGTCGCCGAACTGGCCTGGCTTTGGCCCTCGGCCTTCGGCGCCAACGCCCATGCGTGGGTCAAGGAGAACATCACCGGCGGCACCATCCGACAACTCCGCTCCTCCGCCAGCTTCTCCCTCAGTGCGGCGGGCGCCGAAGCCCTCAACGTTTCCGGCGAGTTCGGCTTCGAGGAACTGATCCTCCACTATCTGCGGCCCATGCCGCCGATGCGCGGACTGGGCGGCGTGGCCAAGATCGAGAGAGACCGCCTGATCTTCGACGTCTTCGACGGTCACTCGGAAGAGCTGTCGCTCGGCCCGGGTGAGGTCACGATCTTCGACCTGGACACGGATCTGCCGAAGATCCTGATCGACATGCCGGTCCTGGGCGAACTCGCCGACATGCTGGAGATCCTCGATCATCCGCGGCTCAAGCTGATGCAGCGCGCCGGCATCGACCGCAAGGGCGCGAAGGGCGTCGGGCGGCTCCACGTGACCATGGGCTTTCCCTTGCTGGATGACCTCCAGAGCGAGCAGATGTCGCTTTCGGCCGTCGGGACCGTCAGCGACGTGCTGTTGAACAACGTGGTCCTGGGACAGGCGGTCAGCGCCCAGGACGTCGCGCTCGACGCGACCATGGATCGGGTGATCATCAAGGGCGAGGCGGAGCTTGCCGGCAGCCGCTTCTATGCCGACTACCGGCAGAACTACGACGGCCAGATGCGCCTCAGCGGCAAGGGCGAGGCGATCAAGGCGGAGACACTGGCGACCCTCGTCCCCGCCTTGAAGGGGCGTTTGGGCGGCAAACTGGCCAGCACTTTCAAGATCGACGGCAATCCCGCCCGCAAGCTCACCATCGACATCGATGCCGACGTGACCCGGGCATCGCTGGACCTCGCGCAGGTCGATTGGCGCAAGCCCGCGGGCGAAAGGGCCAGCCTCAGCGGCGACGTGGTGCTGGAAGGCGGCCACCTCCGTGCGCTGGACCGCTTGAAGTTCGACGGCCCCGACGCGCATCTGGCGGGCCGCTTCGATTTCACCGGCGACAGCGACTTCACCGGTGCCGATCTGGCCTATCTGCGCTTCCCGAAGTTCGATCTCACCAACGTGAGGGTGAGCCAGGAACCGGGTCTCCTGGAGATCTCCGTCGGCGGCGGCGAGATCGATGCCCGTCAGTGGATCGAGAGCGGCAAGCCACCCTTCGAGAAGCCGGGCGAGCGCCTGGAGGAGGCCAAGGCACCGACCAGGGTGGAGGTCAGCGTCGGAGAGCTGCGGCAGCTTCTCCTTCCGGCTGGCTCCCTGCGCGGCGTCAGGGCCCGCTTCTCCGACTACGGCCGCCAGTTCGCTTTCGATCTTGCCGGAACGCTCTACCAAGGCGGCGGCGCGAAAGGCGAGGTCGACCTGAGCTACGGCCCATCGCCCAGCGGCGGCGAGCAGGCCAAGGTCGACGTCGCCGACCTGGGCTCTCTCCTGCGCGCCCTGGACGTCTATCACGATCTGAACGGCGGGCGCCTCACCTGGCGGGCCTCCACGCCGTCCGGCGCGCCGGACGGGCCTCTGTCCGGCCAGGTCTTGCTGAAGAACTTCCGGCTGACCGAGATTCCCCGCGCGCTCAGGGTCATCATGGTGGCCGGCCTCACCGGCATAGAGGACGCGTTGGAGGGCCCCGGCGTCTCCTTCGACACCTTGACCGGCGACCTCACCGTTCAGGACGACCGCGTCTCCAGCCAGCAGCTGCGCGCGGTCGGGTCGGCGCTCGGCATCCTGGCGTCCGGCTGGCTCGATGTCGATCAGGACAGCATCGACCTCTCCGGCAAGGTGGTGCCGGCCTACGCCATCAACCGTTTCATCGACTCCATACCGGTGCTGGGCTGGGTCATCACGGGCGGCGAGGACCAAGGCCTCTTCGCGGTGAGCTACTCGGTCTCGGGATCGCTGCGGGATCCGAAGGTTACGGTCAATCCGCTCTCGGCGCTCACCCCGCCCTTGCTGCGCTCCTTCGTGGAGCTGATCACGGACGGCAAGGACGGCAAGGGCGCGAGCAGCGGCCCTATGCAGGAGCCCCAGGGCGCCCTTCGCTGATCGCGCGGGCGGATGGGGTGAGGCCCTCCTTGCGGGCATAGGCCAAGAGATCTTGCCGCTGCCGCTCACCTGCCGCGTCCAGGCTGCCCTGCGCCTCGCGGGCGACGAGACGCGCGCGGCCGAGAAAGTAGGCGCTCCACGGGGTCGCGTGATTGCCGAGATAGGCCTCGAATGCCGAGGCGTGGCGCTCCAGCTCCGCCCAGGCGCGCCACTCGATGGCGCACTCCATGGCCTCGCGGCGGTAGAAGAAGTGATTGTGCGCGATCGCGCCGCCGGCAAGGATCTCTTCGCCGCGCCGCAAGGCGTCGTCGGCGTCGTCGCGTTTCCGCGCGAGTCTGGCCTGCACCGCCAAGATCCAGGGGCCGCAGAACCCGACGGCGGAGCGCTCAGCCTCCGCCCAGGCCTTGTCGGCGTAGCGGCGGGCCTCGTCGTGGTCTCCCTGGCTCAGCCGTGCTTGGGCCAGCAGGTTCAGGCCGTAGGAGGCGAAGCGGCCGGAGCCGATGTGCTCGCTGAGGCGCACGATCTCGGCTGCGTGCGCGACGCCCTCGTCGATGTTGCCGCGGTCGAGCTCCAGGGTGGCAAGAGCATTGTAGGCGATGATGGCGGCCCGATCGGCGCCGGCGGCAAGCGCCCGGTCGCGCGCGGCAATCGACAGGCTTTCGCCCGACGCGTAGTCGCCGGAGAGAAGCGTGGTCCAAGCCAGCATGGGCGCATTGGCGACATCGATGCGCCCGAGACCTTGCTGGCGCGCCATGGCGACGCATCGGGCGAAGTGCTGGCGCGACAGGGGCAAACGGCCCTTGGCGTAGTTAGCGTCGCCCAAGCCGCCGAGCGCCTGCACCTCGGCGGCCACGGCATTGGCGCTCCTGGCCAGGGTCAGGGCCTTGCTGTGGGCGGCCAGACAGTCGTCCGTGCGGCCGAGCGGGAAGCAGAGGTTGCCGCGCATCGACCAGATCTTGGCGACGAGGTCCGTCCGACCGGCCTGCTCCGCGCAGTCGGCTGCTCTATCCAGTGCGGCGAAGGCTTCGTCGAAGCGGTCCAGAATGCGCATGCCTTCGGCGGTGCCGATAAGGCTGAGCGCCTGCTGCTCGCTGGTCTCGGCCAAGGTCGAGGCCTCGCGATAGCAGTCGATGGAGGCTGTGCTGTCCGCCAGGCTGCGCAAGACCTCGCCCTTGAGACAGATCAGATGGAAGCGTGTCTCCGTCGGTCCCACTAGCGCCAGGCCGGCCTCGATCAGCTTCAATGCCGGCTCCAGGAGATGGCGCTCGGCGTCCGAGCGCGCGGCGGCGAGATAGGCCGACTGGGCCTTCGGGTCGGCGGCCCCTTCCAGATGCTGGGCATGGAGGCCCGGGTCGCGGCCGTCGAACCAGGCGGCGGCGCGGCCGTGGAGGTCGCGCCTGCGCTCGCGCAGCAAGGTGGCATAGACGCCGTCGCGCACCAGGGCATGAACGAAGAGAAAGCCGTCGCCCTCGTGCTTCACCAGCCGATGCTCCAGCAAGGCCGCGCCGTCGTAGGACGGCAGGTTGAGCATGGCCGCCAGGGCGTCGCGCGAGAAGCGTTGCCCCAAGACGGCGGCGGCCTCCAGCGCCTGCCGCGCGGTGCCGTCCAAGCGGTCCATGCGGCTTTGGACGATGCTTTGAACGGAACCGGGGATGGTATCCTTGGTGCGCTCGTCGGCCATCTGCAGCAGCTGGTCGAGAAAGAGCGGGTTGCCGGCGGCGCGTTCGATGCAGCCCCGCATGAAGGCGCTGTCGGCCTCCATGTAGGAGCGCGCCAGTCCAAGCGCGTCCTCCTCCGACAAGGGACCGAGGTCGAGCGTGGTGATGGGGCAGGATCCGATCTGGCCGCGCCAGGCGGAAACGATGGGATCGCCCTCGATTCGGCTGGTCATCGCGATCAGCAGGGGCACGGCCTCGGCGGCGGCGGCTAGGGCGGCCAACTGCCCCAGCAGCTCTTTGTCGGCCCAATGGATGTCTTCGATGCGCAGGAAGACCGGAGCGAGGCGCGCGGTACCGATAACAAGCCGCACCAAGGCCTCCCGACGCCCGCGCGCTCGGGTGCGGCTGTCCATCGCCTCGTCGATCTGGCGCAGCTCCGGCGGCTGCGGCAGGTCGAGCAGGGCGTTGAAGTGCAGACGGTCTTCCGCGCGCACCAAGCCGGCGCGACGGGCTTCGTCAAGGGCCGCGCCGCGCGCCTCCTTGTCGCTGTCCGGTCGGATGGCGAGCAGGCTGCGCACCAGCCACGGAATGGCGTCGCGACCCTTCCCGGCACCGAAGTCCAGGACCAAGGCGCTGTGGGTGGCGAAGCCCTCGACCTCGGCCATGGCCTGGAACCGGTCGGCCAGGCGGGTCTTGCCGATGCCGGGGTCGCCGCGCAGCAAGGCCACCCGGCCGCTCTTCCGCGCGAGACAGTCGGCGATCAGGCCACGCAAGCGGTCGAGTTCGCGCCCGCGGCCGACGAAGACGCGGTTGGCCGCGGGCGGCTGGGCGTCCGCCAGCGCGATCACGCGCCAGACGGTGACCGGCTCCTCGACGCCCTTGACCGCGACTTCACCGACCGCCTCGGAGGAGACAACGGTCTCCACCGCGCGCTTGACCTGATCGCTGACGAAGGTCTCGCCGCCCTTCGCCAGGTCCTGCAGGCGCGAGGCCAGGTTCACGGAAGGGCCGGTTACGGTGTATTCGGCGAAGGTGCTGCTGCCGGTCTCGCCGGCCACGACCTGGCCGCTGGCGATGCCGATGTGGCTTTGTCTCGGCGGCTCGAACGCGGCGAGGCGTTCGTGAATCTCCAGGGCGCAGCGTACCGCGCGCGCCGGATCGTCGCTATGCGCGACGGGAGCGCCGAAGACCGCCATGACGGCGTCGCCGATATGCTTGTCGACGGAACCGCCGAAGGCCCGCACCGTCTCGTCCACCTTGGCGAAGAAGCGTTGCAGCATGGCATGCACCTCCTCGGCGTCCAGTTCCTCCGACAAGCGCGTGAAGCCGGAGAGGTCGGCGAAGAGGATGGTGACCTGCCGCCTGGCGCCGGCCGGCGTCGCGGCCGCCTCCGGGTCCGGTTCCCCGAGCTTGCGGATGGCCGCCAGCACGCGCTTGCGGTCGCCCAGCGAGAGCCCGAGATCCTTGAGGTCGGCCTCGCTAAGCTCCGGCAGCACATCCATGCCGATATCGTTGTCGGCAAAGACCTCGGCGAGCTTCGTCAGGCCGATGTCTGCGAGCCAGTCCTGAACCTCACGCACACGCGTCCCTCCCGCCCGGACTCTAGACCCGGCGGGCGCATTTTCCTAGTCGCGGCGGACCCTCATGCAAGTGTCGGAGAGGCGTTGAAATGTGCCGACAGCTGTCCTGTCTTGCATTGGTGCGCGTCTGCTCCGCACCCTACATAGTAGCTATGGACTTGGGGTGGACAGCCCGACGGACCCGGATGTCCGGTGCTCTTCTTGAGCAAGGAAGCAAAGGCCCGGTGATAGCTGGGATGCCGATGACCGCACTGTTCCGACCGAGCCTTCGAACACTTGGTTGCCCGGGCGGCCTAGGGCGCCGAGGTGCGCGCCTACCACCATGGCCGACCTCACGTGACCGGCGTCTTGGCGACGCCGATCAAGATCCAATTGGGAGAGACCGCGATGACCGATGCCCGTAAGGAAGAAGAGCGCGCCCTGGATGTCGAAGAGCGGAAGATGGTCGCCGCGAGCCGCCATCCCGAGGTGCAAGGTCTATCCGATGCCGAGCTTGCGCAGTTGGTGGGCCGCGTGCGCGCCAGGCGGGATCGGGCGCAGAAGCTTGCCCGCCAGCGCCGGCGCGAAATCCGCGGCAAGGCCGCCCCGCGTGGCGCCGAGGCCTCGCGCGCCGATGACGGAAGCAAGCTGAAGGCCGAGGTTCTCGCCAGCGCCATGCGCCGTCTCAACAGCGAGGTGCGACGCCGCCGCGACATGAAGGCCCGCGTTGCCTTGATCGCCAATCAGCAGCGCGCGCTGGCGATGCAGCAGGAGGTTCACTCCGCGCACGAGGGCTTCAACAGCCGCACGGCCCACTACGGCATGCGCAGGAAGGACAACCAGAAGGTCGGCCGCATCGGCAGCGCGATGGAAGTCGGCCGGGTCAGCCAGTTCATGAAGGTCGCCCAGGCCAAGAAGGACGCAAGATAGCGGCCTCGACCCGACCATCGGTAACCAGCACCAGCGCTCGGCGCTGGCGGCTGTCCCCGGCGCCCTTGTCCGCGAGCGAGCGACACCAAGGGAGATGCCAGCCGCTTTGCCGCTCGCGCGGAGCCTATACATCGCTACCCGCCGGGACTATCACTGCCTTGTTCCGGTCCGGCGGCGCGCCCTTGGTGGGGAGAGGGCCTTTTGCCGGGTGCGCGCAAGAGATGGCGTCCATTGGCATGAAGACATCACGCACACCGATCGCCGGCTCTCGTCCGAAGGGACCCGAGGCTCCGCCTTGGGAGGAGGAGCGCGACCGACTGGAGAAAGCCTTCATCGCGAAGCAGAGGAGCAGGCGCCTCTTCGGTCGCAAGAAGGGCATTCATGACGTGGCCCGTACGGCCCTCCGACTGCAGGCGGCCCTGCACTATGCCTACTACCTTCTGGAGACGGAGGAGGTCCGCCACGCCATCCGCATGATCGTCACGACGCCGACGGAGAACTTGCGCAGCGTGCCCGCCGTCCATTCCGAAACGATCGCTAGCTTCAGGGACTGGTTCGCGCTCAAGCACGACCAACTGGGCGCGCTCCATGCCCTCAGACGCTCGGAGCAGCTGGCCGGCGAGATCGTCTTGGGGCGGATCGCGGCACTGGAGTCCGCCGAGGCGCGCGCCTTCTTGCTGGAGAGCCGCCACATCGTGGAAGAGGTCTCGCCACGCTAGATCTTGTCATTTGGCAGTGATTTACCTATTTTAGCCATATGGCAAAGAGAATGGCGCGATGCCGCAACTGAAAATGATCGATGTCGCGGAGGTGGAAGGGGAGAGCCCCGCCATCACCGATGCGGAGGCGGCGGCCATGGCGCGGGCCGTGGTTCAGCTCTTCGCGCGCTGGCAGCTGGCCGACAAGGAGGCCGCGATCTTGCTCGGCGGGCTCTCGCCGCGCAGCTATGCCCGCTGGAAGACGGGCGAGGTAGGACGTCTGGATCGCGATCGCATGGCACGGCTGTCGAACCTGATGGGCATCCATAAGGCGCTGCGGCTCACCTTCACCGAGAAAGACCGCGCCTACGGCTGGATCAAGCGTCCCAACGCCGCCTTCGGCGGTCGCTCCGCCCTGGAGGTCATGCTGGGCGGCGAGCTGACCGACCTGATGCGGGTGCGCCACTACCTCGACGCCGCGCGCGGTGTCTGGTGAGCTGGCCCGAGGCGAAAGAGCGCCGCATCCGCTGGCCCTCGACGCACCGCATCATCCGCTCCCGCTTTCCGCCCATCGACCTCTTCGAAGACATCGCGGAACCGGCCGACTGGCCCTTGATCCTGGCGGGCGAAGCCAAGACCAATCCGCGCTTGGCGGAGACTATCGGGAAACTGGACCTGGTGCCGCCGGACCGCCGCGTGGGCGGCAGTGGCGCCTCCTGGGTGATGGCGCCTTTCGTCCACGTATCCCGCGACCGCGCCAGCCGCTTCTCGGACGGGACCTTCGGCGTCTACTACGCCGGCGACCGCTTCGAGGTGGCCGTCTTCGAGACCATCTATCACCACGAAGGCTTCATGGCCGCCACGGCCGAGGCCCCCGGCTGGTCTTCCGACTTCCGCGAGCTGGTCGGCAGCCTGGACGCCAGGCTCCATGACATCAGGGGCGAGGCGACCTTCGCCGCTTGCCTCGACCCGGACGACTATGCGCCCGGCCAGGATCTGGCTCGTGGCCTCCGGGCTGCGGGCGGCGAGGGTCTGGTCTACCCCAGTGTGCGCTATCCCGGCGGCGACTGCCTCGCCGCCTTCTGGCCCGACGTGGTCTCGATCCCCAGCCAAGGCCGTCACCTGGCCTATCACTGGGACGGCCGGGCCGTGGACAAGGTGAAAGACCTGTCGCGCGGACAGGTCTTCGCGGTGGAGCGCTAGTCCGCCAGCCGCACCAGGGCGTGGCGCTTCTTGCCGGCCGAGAGCTTGATCACCCCGTCGGCATTGAGGTCCGCCAAGGTCACGGCGGTTTGCTCGTCGCGCGCGGGCTGATCGTTGACGCGGGCGCCGCCGCCCTTGATCAGGCGTCGGCCTTCGCCGGAGGAGGCGACCAGTCCGGCTTCACGCAGCAGCTGAAAGAGGGCGATGCCCTCGTCCAGGCGGGCGCGCTCGACCGCGACGCTCGGCAAGTCCTCGCCCAGGCCGTCGCCCTCGAAGGTGCGCCGCGCGGTCTCGGCGGCTTGCTGGGCGGCGGCCTCGCCGCGGCAGAGCGCGGTCGCCGCGTTGGCCAGGATCTTCTTGGCCTCGTTTAGCTCCGCCCCCTCGAGCACCTCCAGCCGCGCGATCTCCTCCAGCGGCATTTCGGTGAAGATCCGAAGGAAGCGGCCGACGTCGCCGTCGTCGCAGTTCCGCCAGTACTGCCAGTAGTCGTAGTCGGACAGGCGATCGGGCGAGAGCCAGACCGCGCCGGCATGGGTCTTGCCCATCTTCTGACCGGAGGAGGTGGTCAGCAGCGGGGTGGTGAGGCCGAGGAGCTCCCGCCCCTCGACCCGGCGTCCCAGCTCCACGCCGTTGACGATGTTGCCCCATTGGTCGGAGCCGCCCATCTGCAGCCGGCAGCCGTAACGCCGGCCCAGCTCCATGAAGTCGTAGGCCTGGAGGATCATGTAGTTGAACTCCAGGAAGGTCATCGGCTGCTCGCGCTCCAAGCGCAGGCGCACTGAATCGAAGGTCAGCATGCGGTTGATGGTGAAGTGCCGGCCGACCTCGCGCAGGAAGGGGATGTAGGCCAGGTCGTCCAGCCAGTCGGCGTTGTTCACCATCAGGGCATCGCTCGGCCCCTCGCCGAAGGTCAGAAAGGGCTCGAAGTTGCGCTTGATGCCGGCGATGTTGGCCTCGATGGTCTCGTTCGTTAGCAGCTGGCGCCCCTCGTCCTTGCCCGAGGGATCGCCGATCTTGGTGGTGCCGCCGCCCATCAGGACGATGGGGCGATGGCCGGTCTTCTGCAGCCAGCGCAGCACCATGATCGGCAGCAGACTGCCGACGTGCAGGCTGTCGGCCGTGGCGTCGAAGCCGATATAGGCCGTGATCCGCTCCTTTGCCGCCAATGCGTCGAGCGCCTCCAGGTCGGTCGCCTGGTGCAGGAATCCGCGCGCCTCTAGGGTGGCCAGGAAGTCGGAACGGTGCCGGGTCATGATCTCAGGTCTCGTGTGGGGTTGCCGTTGCAAGGCCGCCGCTGATAGCACGAGCCGGCGGAACGTCATAGCCGTGTCGGTAGGGGAACAGCCATGAGCGCAGGGTGGATCGTCGGTCTGATGAGCGGAACCTCGCTCGACGGCATCGACGCCGCGATGATCAGGACCGACGGATCCCGGGTCTTCGAGCATGGTCCCGCCATCACGCAGCCCTACGACGCGGCCTTTCGCCAAGACTTGCGGAACCTTCTCGGCGGCACGGAACCAGTCGCCGAGGTCGAGAGAGAGCTGACGGAGCGTCATGGCGCGGCCGTCGACGCGCTGCTGAAGGCTGCCGGCCTGGCGCGCTCCGCGGTCGACCTGGTGGGCTTCCACGGCCAGACCATCGCACACAATCCGGAAGCGGGGAGCACCCGGCAGATCGGCGACGGAGCCCTTTTGGCTAGCCTCTTGGGCATTCCAGTGGTGAACGACTTCCGCAGCGCCGACGTCGCGGCCGGCGGCGAGGGGGCGCCGTTGGTGCCGGTCTATCATCAAGCCCTGGCGCGCAGCCTCTCAAAACCCTTGGCCGTGCTCAACATCGGCGGCGTCTCCAACGTCACCTGGATCGGCGAGGGAGCGGAGGACCTGGTCGCCTGCGACTGCGGTCCGGGCAACGCGCTGATCGACGATTGGATGCTGAGCCGGCTGGGACAGCCTTGCGATAAGGAGGGGCGGGCCGCCCTCTCCGGCAAGGCGCAAGGAGAGGTGGTCGAGAAGGCCCTGCAACACCCCTACTTCACGCGCGCCTTGCCTAAATCCCTGGACCGCGACGCCTTTCGGGTCGAGGGGCTGGAGCGGCTCGGCCCCGAAGACGGTGCCGCCACCCTGACCGCCTTCACGGCGGCCGCCGTCGCGGCGGTGGTGCCGCTTCTGCCGGCGCCGCCCGCGCGCTGGCTGGTAACCGGCGGCGGACGCCACAACCCCGCGATCATGGCCGCGCTCGCCCGATCGCTCGGTCAAGGTGTCGAGCCGGTGGAAGAGGTGGGTTGGGACGGCGACGCGCTGGAGGCGGAGGCCTTCGCCTTCCTGGCCGCCAGGGTGCGTCGTGGATTGCCGCTGACCTTTCCGGGCACGACCGGTGTCGGTGCGCCGCTCCGCGGCGGTAGGCTTCACCCTCCTGAAGGATAGGGTCGTTAGCCCTTAACCGCCGCTTGCTCCGGCACCAGCACGTCCAGGCCCTTCCGATCGACCGCCAAGGTAAGCGGCAGCTGTGCAACCAACTCTCCGTCGCCCTGCACGGGTTCGCCGTCGGGGCCCTCGATCCTGGCTTCCGCCGTCTCCAAGAAGTGGACGCCCCGCGTCCGATGCAGTCGGCCGCGCAGGAAGGCGATGCCGTAGCGCATGGCCGTCAAGGTGCCGCCGCGCTCGAAGAGGCAAAGCTGGAAGGTGGGCGAAGCGAGATCGGCCTTCGGCGCCAGCACGAAGGGGCCGCCGTAGTGCCGCGCGTTGCAGGCGATCAGCGAGCGTGCCTCGAAGACCTCCCCGTTGGCCGTCACCCGGTAGGCGGGAAAGCGGAAGAGGAAGAGCAGCTGCAGGCTGCTCAGGACGTAGGCGCCTTGCTTGAAGGCCCGCTTCAGGCCGGAGTCGACGGCGGCCACCACCGCCGCGTCGAAGCCCACGCCCGCCATCAGGACGAAGTGCCGGCCGTTCGCCAGGCCCAGCATCAGGTGCCGTCGTCCGCCGGCCAGCACCACCTCGGCGGCGCGTTCCGGGCGTCTCGGCAGCGCCAGCTCGTGGGCCAGCACGTTGGCCGTGCCCAGCGGTAGGATGCCGAGCGGCGGCGGCCGCTCGGCCTCGCTCTGCATGATCCCGTTGATGGCTTCGTTGATCGTGCCGTCGCCGCCGGCCGCCACCAGGGCGTCGTAGCGGTCGTGCGCGGCCCTGCTGGCGACGTTGCGGGCGTCGTCCGGCCCGGTAGTCTCGTGCAGGTCCACCTTGGCGCCGCCGGCGGCGCAGGCGGCGATGAATCGGCGGACCCGCCGGCGCCGGCGCATGCCGGCGACGGGGTTGAAGATCACCAGGACCCGCCTGGTGTTATGCTCGGTCATCGCTGTCATGATGTTGTAAACGGAAGATAAAAGTTTCCTTTTCCCTTCGCTTTCGTGAAGCTTTCGAGACAAGAGCTGTCTCTACTCGCCGACTCACCTGATTTGTGCCAAGTCTTTTCTTACTAAGACAGCTCTGCGGGCGATTCGGTGCCACCTTTTTTGTGAGCAGCGCAGGATACCCGATCACACGGCGGAACGGTTGGAATGAACGAGCAACAGCCTGATGGTGTGGCGCGGCCCGAAGCGCTGTCGGCACCTTTGCCGGTACGGCGCTTTCGCAGCATCTTCATCTCCGACATTCACCTCGGCACCAGGGGGTGCCAGGCCGAACTGCTGCTGGACTTCCTGAAGCATACGGAGTGCGAGACCCTCTTTCTGGTCGGCGACATCGTCGACGGCTGGCGTCTGCGCAAGACCTGGTACTGGCCGCAGCCGCACAACGACGTCGTCCAGAAGCTGCTGCGCAAGGCGCGCAAGGGCACCAAGATCTACTACATCCCGGGCAATCACGACGAGGCCTTCCGCGACTACTGCGGTGTGCACTTCGGCGGCGTGGAGATCGTCCGCGACCATGTCTACGAAACGCCGGAGGGGCGGCGCTACCTGGTCATGCACGGCGATGCCTTCGACGGCATCGTCAAGTATCACAAGTGGCTGGCTCATTTGGGCGATCGGGCCTACAACGCCTGCCTGACCTTGAACACCTGGGTCAACCTGGTGCGCCGGCGCCTGGGGTTCAGCTACTGGTCGCTGTCCGCCTATCTGAAGCTGAAGGTGAAGAACGCCGTGCAGTTCATCGACAACTTCGAGACGGCCGTCGCGGAAGAGGCGCGCAAGCGCGGCGTCGACGCGGTTGTCTGCGGGCACATTCACCACGCCGAGATGCGGGATATCGACGGCATCCTCTACTGCAACGACGGCGACTGGGTCGAGAGCTGCACGGCCTTGGTCGAGCACCAGGACGGCCGGCTGGAGATCCTGCGCTGGGCCGAGGAACGGCAGGTCGCTCCGCTATCCGAGCGGGTGCAGCCTTCGCTCGGCGCCGCCGCCTGACGCCTCGGGCCGAACCGCCATGCGCATCGCCATGGTCACCGATGCCTGGTTTCCGCAGATCAACGGCGTGGTGCGCACCTTGAACCGCGTGCGGGAGGAGGTCGAGGGCCTCGGCCACGAGGTCTCGGTCGTCTCGCCCGCCGACTTCAAGACCTTTCCTTGCCCCACCTATCCCGAGATTCGCCTCGCGCTCAATCCCGGCCGTGGGGTGAAGCGGCTGCTGGAAGGGGTCGGTCCGGAAGCCATCCACGTTCCCACCGAAGGACCCCTGGGCTTGGCGGCCCGGAACTACTGCGTGAAGCGGGGCTTGCCCTTCACCACCAGCTATCACACGCGCTTTCCCGAGTACGTCGCGGCGCGCGGACCGGTCCCGGTGAGCTGGGGCTACCGCTTCATGCGCTGGTTCCACCGCCCTTCGGCCGGCATCATGGTGGCGACGCCCTCCTTGAAGCGCGAGTTGGGCGAACGCGGTTTCGACCAGTTGAAGCAGTGGAGCAGGGGTGTCGATCTGGAGCTCTTTCGACCGAGGCCGGACGAGCCGCCGATCCTGGACCTGCCGCGCCCCGTCTTCGCCTATGTCGGCCGCGTGGCCGTCGAGAAGAACATCGAGGCCTTCCTGAAGCTCGACCTGCCGGGCAGTAAGCTGGTGGTCGGGGGCGGCCCGCAGCTGGATTCCCTGCGCAAGGCCTACCCCCAGGCGACCTTCGTCGGTCCCAAGGAGGGCGAGAGCTTGGCCCGCCACTATGTCCTTGGCGACGTCTTCGTCTTCCCCAGCCGAACCGACACCTTCGGCCTGGTCTTGCTGGAGGCCATGGCCTCCGGCGTGCCGGTCGCGGCCTATCCGGTGACCGGGCCGCTGGACGTGGTCGGCGACAGCGGAGCCGGCGTCCTTGACGAGGACCTCGCCAAGGCGGCGGTGGCCGCCTTGGAGATCGATCGGACGAAAGTGCGGGCCTATGCCGAGCTCTTCTCATGGCGGGCCTGCGCCGAACAGTTCCTGGGCTATCTTGCTCCCTTCGCCTGACAGACCCACTTGCTCGTGCTAAAGCTGGCCCGAACGAGCAAGAGCGACCGATAGAGCGTGAGCAAAGAAGACAAGCGTAAGCTGAAGCTGACGGCAGCCACCTATCCCTTGGTGCGCCGCGTGGTGAGAGACTACATCCGCCAGCACGTCGGGCGCTTGGTGGTCGCCGTCATCTGCATGCTGATCGTGGCCGCGACCACGGCGGCCATGGCACAGGTGACCGAGCCGCTGGTCAACCAGATCTTCGAGGACCGCGACAAGGCCGCGCTCTATGTGCTGGCCGTGGCCATCGTCGTCATCTTCACCGCCAAGGGCTTCGCCGCCTTCGGCCAGGGCGTTCTCATGAGCCATATCGGCAACCGCGTGGTGGCCGAGATCCAGGAGAACCTCTTCCGCAAGCTCATGGACATGGACCTGGCCTACTACAACAACACCTCGCCAGGCACGATGATCTCGCGCTTCACCAACGACGTGCATCGTCTGCGCGGGTCGATCTCAGAAACCCTGGTCGGCTTCGGACGCGATCTCTTCACCGCCGTCGCGCTGATCGGCGTGATGTTCTATCAGGATTGGGTGCTCGCCATCCTGGCCACCGTGGTGATCCCCATCGTGGCGGCCCCCATCATCGCCATCGGCCGGCGCATGCGGCGGGTCTCGACTCGCAACCAGATCGAGATGGGGCGCTTCAACACGCTCTTGGACGAGTCCTTCCAGGGCGTGCGCCACGTCAAGGCCTACGGCATGGAGCGCTACGAGACCACACGCGCCGACCGGGTCATCGAAGAGGTCTTTCGCCTGACCCAGAAGGCCGCGGTGATCCGCGCCATCGTCAATCCGGTAACCGAGGTGGCGGGCGGTCTGGCCATCGTCGCGGTGTTGCTGTGGGGCGCCGATCAGGTCCTGCTGTCCGACCGCGATCCCGGCTCCTTCTTCGCCTTCATCGCCGCGGTGATGCTGTCCTACGAGCCCTTGAAGCGCCTGGCCAAGCTCAACACCAATCTGCAGGAGGGCCTGGCGGCGGCCGAGCGGATTTTCGAGCTCTTGGACAGCGAGCCGGAGATCTTCGACGCGCCCGGCGCCAAGCCCTTGACGGTCTCCGGCGGCGAGGTGGTCTTCGACAAGGTCCAGTTCTCCTACCACGCCAAGGCGCCGGCCTTGAACGGGCTCGACCTGATCGCCCCGGCCGGCAAGACCATCGCGCTGGTCGGCCCTTCGGGCGCCGGCAAGACCACGGTCTTGAACCTCTTGCCGCGCTTCTTCGACATCACCAGCGGCAAGGTCTCGATCGATGGACAGGACGTGCGCGAGGTCACCATCGAATCGCTGCGCGCCTCCATGGCCCTGGTCTCCCAAGAGACCGTTCTCTTCGACGAGACGGTGCGCACCAACATCGCCTACGGGCGCCCCGACGCCAGCCAAGAGGAGATCGAGCAGGCGGCCCGCCACGCCGGCGCCCATGACTTCATCACCCAGTTGTCCGAGGGCTATGACACCCAGGTCGGACCGCGCGGGGTGAAGCTCTCCGGCGGGCAGCGCCAGCGTGTCTCCATCGCGCGCGCGATGATCAAGAACGCGCCCATCTTGCTGCTGGACGAGGCAACCTCGGCGCTCGACACCCAGTCCGAGCGTCACGTGCAGCAGGCGCTGAAGGCCTTGATGGTGGGCCGCACCACCTTGGTCATCGCGCATCGCCTTTCCACCGTCGTCGACGCCGACATCATCTACGTGATGGAGGATGGCCGCGTGGTGGAATCGGGCACGCATGGAGAACTCCTGGCCAAGAATGGTGCCTATGCCCGTCTCAGCAGCGAGCAGCTGATTCCCGATGCCAAGCCGGAGGCCGAGGCGCCGCTGGCCGCCGCCGGCGCCTAGGTCTTCCGCGTTGCCATGGCCGAGCGCAGGAAGCTCTTGCAGCGCCCTTGGGTGCAGGCCCCGCTGTCTTTCGCGATAGCCGGCTATCTTCGCTTCTTGAGGATGACGACACGCTGGCGGTGGGAAGCGCCGGAGGAGACGCGGCGCCTGCTGCTCGACGGTCACGCCTTCGTCGGCTGCTTCTCGCACAGCCGGATAGCCTTGACCTATCCGGCCTGGCCGGTCGGCATCGAGCGCCTGACGGTGCTGACGTCCAGCCACCGCGACGGCCTCTTGCTGGCCAAGGCCGTCGAGCGCCTGGGCGCCAAGGTAATCAGCGGCTCGGGCACCTCGCCGGCGCAGGGCGGGGCGGCGGCGCTGCAAGCCTTGAGCGAGGCCGCGGGCCGAGGCGAGGTAATCGGCATCACCCCCGACGGGCCGCGCGGTCCCTTCCTGCGGGTGAAGGGCGGCTGTGTGCGCGTGGCGCAGTCGGCCGCCATCCCGCTGGTACCCTTTGCCCTGGCGCAAGGCCGCGCCAGCTATCTCAAGACCTGGGATCGCTTCGTCGTGCCCTGGCCCTTCTCGCGCGGCGTCCTGCTGTTCGGCGAGCCGGTCTGGGTTGCCAAGGAGCGTCGCTTGGGCGCTCTCGAGGAGGCCCGCCGGACGCTCGAGGATGCCTTGATCCAGCTCACCCAAGAGGCCGATCGCCGTTGCCGGCGCGCCGTGCTGCCGCCCGGCGACGACAGCGGCAGGCGCCCGAAGAGCCGCAAGCGCCAGCCTGGCCCGCCGCAGGAGGCGAGCTAGGTGAAGGCACCCGGCTTTTGGCGCCAGGGCGGCCTCCTGCCGGCTCTCCTGACGCCGGCCGCCGCCGTCTATGCCCTCGCCGGGCGTATGCGCCAGGCCCGCGCGCGCCCCTTGCGCCTGCCGGTGCCGGTGATCTGCGTCGGCAACCTGGTCGCCGGCGGTGCCGGCAAGACGCCGGTGGCCCTCTCCTTGGCGCGCCTTATCGGCGATCTGGGACGCGTGCCCTTCTTCCTCACCCGCGGCTATGGCGGCAGCGAGGTAGGCCCCTGCCTGGTGGATCCCAACGCCCATGACGCCGAGCAGGTTGGCGACGAGCCCTTGTTGCTGGCGAGAGCGGCAGCCACGATCGTGGCCGGCGACAGGCAGGCCGGCGGACGGGCGGCGGTCGAGGCCGGGGCGGAGATCGTGATCATGGACGACGGCTTCCAGAACCCGAGCCTGGTCAAGGACCTCTCCCTGCTGGTGGTCGATGCCGCCTACGGCTTCGGCAATGGGCGCGTTCTGCCGGCCGGCCCTCTGCGCGAACCCCTGGCCGCCGGCTTGGCGCGCGCCGACGCTCTGGTGGTGCTGGAGGCCGGCGAAGCCGCCGTGCCGCTGCGGCTGGATCGGCCGCTGACGACGCTCAAGGCGCGCTTGGCGGCGGGGCGGGACGACCTCGCCGGCCGGCGCTTGCTGGCCTTCGCCGGCATCGGCCGGCCGGAGAAGTTCTTCGCTAGCCTGCGCGCCCTGGGGGCCGATCTGGCGGACGGGCTTGCCTTTCCCGATCACCACCGCTACGCAGCCGCGGAGCTGGACCAGCTGCGGCGGCGCGCCGGAGCCGAGGGTGCGCGGCTGATCACGACGGAGAAGGACCTGGTGCGCCTGCCGCCCGATCGACGCGACAGCATCGAGGTGCTGCCGGTCCAGGTTCACTGGGAGGAGCCCGAGGCCCTGAGCCGTCTCCTCCGCCAAAGCTTGGAGTCTGTCGCCCATGGCTAGTGGCCGCCGCACGCTGGTGCGCCGCATCTTGCAGGATCCGCTCGAGGCCCTGCCGGTCTTCCTCTTGCTCGCCATCGCCCGCCTGCTGCCGCTCGAGCGGGCCTCCGATTTGGGAGGCTGGCTGGTGCGTACGCTGGGGCCGCGCATCGGCGGACTGCGCCACCGCTCGGAGCGTGGCTTGGCGATCGCCTTTCCCGCCATGTCCCAGGCGGAGAAAGACGCGGCGATGACCGCGATGTGGGACAACTTCGGACGGCTGCTCTTCGAGTACCCTCACCTGCAACGCATCACCGACCCCAAGGAGGGGCGCATCGAGGTCGTGGGCGAGCAGATCCTGCGCGACATCTATGCCGCGGGGCAGCCTGCCATCATCATCGGCGGTCATCTCGGCAACTTCGAGATCGTCCCGCGCCTCCTGGCCTGGCACGGCCATCGCCTCAACATCTTCGCGCGCGGACCCAACAACGCCATCCTGGACCACGCGCTGAAGCGCTGGCGCGGTGCCGCCAAGATGTTCGATCGCGGCTTCTCCAGCGGCATGCAGGCGGTGCAGGCGCTGCGCGAAGGCCAGTACGTCGCGCAGCTGATCGATCAGCGCTACGACGGCGGCGTCGCCGTGCCCTTCTTCGGAGAGCCGGCGATGACCAACCCGGCGATGGCGCGCACTGCCTTGCACCTGAAGGTGCCGGTGGTGACCTGCCGTATCCAACGGCTGCCGGGGGTCCGCTTTCGCATCAGCGTCGACAAGCCGCTTTACTGGCAAGAGAGCGGCGACCGCGACGGCGACGTGCTGGCGCTCACGGCAGCGATGACGAAGCGGATAGAAGACTGGGTGCGCGACGATCCCGGCCAGTGGTTCTGGCTGCACCGCCGCTGGCCCAAGGCCCTCTACAAGAAGGAGCGGTGAGAGCGGATCGCTCCCACCGCGTCCCACCTTTCAGATCATGCGCGATTCATGCGGTTGGCCACGAGGTCGTCGACCACGGCCGGTTCGGCCAAGGTGGAGGTGTCGCCCAGGTTGCCGTACTCGTTCTCGGCGATCTTGCGCAGAATGCGGCGCATGATCTTGCCCGAGCGGGTCTTCGGCAGACCGGGCGCCCACTGAATGAGATCCGGCGAGGCGATGGGACCGATCTCGCGGCGCACCCACTGGACCAGTTCCTTGCGCAGTTCCTCGGTCGGCTCCTCGCCGGCGTTCAAGGTGACGTAGGCATAGATGCCCTGGCCCTTGACGTCGTGCGGATAGCCCACGACCGCGGCCTCGGCTACCTTGTCGTGCGCCACGAGCGCGCTTTCGACTTCGGCGGTGCCCATGCGGTGGCCGGAGACGTTGATCACGTCGTCGACCCGGCCGGTGATCCAGTAGTAGCCGTCCTCGTCCCGCCGGCAGCCGTCGCCGGTGAAGTAGCGGTTCTGATAGGTCGAGAAGTAGGTCTGCACGAAGCGCTCGTGATCGCCGTAGACGGTGCGCATCTGACCCGGCCAGGACTGCTTGATGCAGAGATTGCCCTCGCAGGCGCCCTCCAGGGGCTTGCCCTCGGCGTCGACGATCTCCGGCTGCACGCCGAAGAAGGGGCGGGTGGCCGAGCCCGGCTTCAAGGCGGTGGCGCCGGGCAGCGGCGTTATCAAGATGCCGCCGGTCTCGGTCTGCCACCAGGTATCGACGATCGGGCAGCGCTCCTCTCCCACGATGCGGTGATACCAGAGCCAGGCCTCGGGATTGATTGGCTCACCGACCGATCCCAGGACGCGCAGGCTCTTGCGGCTGGTGCGCTGCACCGGATCGTCGCCATCGCGCATCAGGGCGCGGATGGCGGTCGGCGCGGTGTAGAAGATGGCGACCTTGTGCTTGTCGACCACCTGCCAGAAGCGCGAGGTATCGGGATAGTTCGGCACGCCCTCGAACATCAAGGTGGTCGCGCCGTTGGCGAGCGGGCCATAGACGATGTAGCTGTGGCCGGTGACCCAGCCGACGTCGGCGGTGCACCAGTAGATCTCGCCGTCGTGGTAGTCGAAGACGTACTGATGGGTCATGGCGGCATAGACCAGGTAGCCGCCGGTGGTGTGCATCACCCCCTTGGGCTTGCCGGTCGAGCCGGAGGTATAGAGGATGAAGAGCGGGTCCTCGGCGGCCATTTCCTCGGCCGGGCAGTCGGTCGAGGCCTTGGCCATCTCCTCATGGTACCAGAGATCGCGGCCGCCCACCCAGGGGACGTCGCCGCCGGTGCGCTTGACCACCAGGACGTGACGCACGCCAGAGGCTCTCTCGAGCGAGGCGTCGACGTTCTTCTTCAGCGGGATGGTGCGCCCGCCGCGCAGACCCTCGTCGGCGGTGATGATGAAGTCGCTCTTGCAGTCGGTGATGCGGCCGGCCAGCGCGTCCGGCGAGAAGCCGCCGAAGACGATCGAGTGGACGGCGCCGATGCGCGTGCAGGCCAGCATGGCGTAGGCCGCCTCGGGGATCATCGGCATGTAGATGGTGACACGGTCGCCCCGCTTGACGCCGTTCGACTTCAACACGTTGGACAGGCGGCAGACGTGGTCGTGCAGCTCGGCGTAGGTGACGTGGAGATCGTCCTTGGGATCGTCGCCTTCCCAGATGATGGCCGTGTCGTCGGCCTTGGCCGGCAGGTGGCGATCGATGCAGTTGTAGGAAACGTTTGTGGTGCCGTCCTGGAACCAGCGGATGTGCACGTCGTCCGGCGCGTAGGAGACGTCCATCACTTGGCTATAGGGCTTGAACCAATGGATGCGCTGGCCGTGCTCGCGCCAGAAGCCTTCCGGGTCTTCGACCGATTGCTTGTAGAGGCGCTGGTACTCACCGTCGTTCGCCCAGGCAGCGTCCGCCACCGCGCTCGGCACCGGATAGATTGAGCCCTCTGTCATTCTTCTCTTGCTCCCTTAGTCGTGCGTCAAGCGTCTCTCAACCTGTTCGGTCCCTGCCACGGCGTGGCGGGACAAGACTGCCAGCAAGCGGTCTTTTCGTACACTGATTTGAGTCAAGCCGCCGGCGCGGCGGGTCACCAGGGCATGGGCAGCGGCAGGCCGGTGAGCAGAACCTGCCCGTCGGCCGCGATCTCCAGCCGGATCGAGGTCAGGAAGTCGCCCATGCAGGGCCCGGCGATGCAGGCACCATCGTCGATCTCGAAGAGCGCGCCGTGGGTCGAGCAGACGATGAAGCCGTCATCGTTCACGAACTGGTCTTCGATCATCTCCAGGGGCGTGCCCATGTGCGGGCAGGAATTCACGTAGCCATAGACCTCCTTGCCCTCGCGCAGCAGGAAGATCTCCCGCGGATCGTAGTCCGCGCCCAGATCGAAGCCCTTGGCGCCGCCGTCGGGGATCTCCTCGAGGCGGCAGAGGGGCAGGGGATAGGCGCTCATGCCGAAAGCCCGCCCATCTTGCAGATCAAGGCCCATTCCTCGTCGCGCACCGGCGAGACCGAGAGGCGCGACTGACGCACCAGCGCCATGTCGCCCAACTCCGGCGTGGCCTTGATCTCCTTCAAGGTGACCGGCTTGGGCATGGGGGCCACGGGCGTGACGTCGACCATCACGAAGCGCCCGGCCGGATCGCTGGGGTCGGGGTAGGCCTCCTTCACCACTTCGCAGACGCCCACGATGTCCTTGCCTTCGTTGGAGTGGTAGTAGAAGGCCCGGTCGCCGACCTTCATGGTCTTGAGGTTGATCGCCGCCTGATGGTTGCGCACGCCGTCCCACTCGGTGCGGCCGTCGGCCACCAGCTGGTCCCAGGAATACTTGAAGGGTTCCGATTTCACCAGCCAGTAGGCCATCGCTTGCTTCCTCTCGCTCATTGTGTAGGCTCCGGCGCTTGGCAGCGCGTGGGCCTGTCGTCACCAAACCAACGGGAGCCGCTATGTACCTGCAACTCTCCACCTGGCAAGAGGTAGAGGCCCATTTGGAACAGTCCAAGGCCGTTCTTATCCCGATCGGCTCGACCGAGCAGCATGGACCGAACGGATTCATCGGCACCGACGCGCTCTGCCCCGAGATCCTGGCGCGCGGCGTGGAGGAGGAGACCGGCTGCCTGGTGGCGCCGACCCTGTCGATCGGCATGGCGCAGCATCATCTGGGGTTCTGCGGCTCCATCACCCTGCGGCCCACCACCCTGATCGCCGTCGTGGTCGACGTGGTGACCAGCCTGGCGCGCCACGGGGTGGAACGCTTCTACTTCTTGAACGGTCACGGCGGCAACATCGCCACCGTGACGGCCGCCTTCTCCGAGATCTACGCCGAGGCCAGCCTGGGGCGGGCCGACCCGACGCGGCCGCCGCTCCGCTGCAAGCTCAAGAGCTGGTGGGAGAACGAGGCGGTGCAGCGCATCTCCAAGCAGCGCTTCGGGGCAGCCGAGGGCGGCCATGCCACCTGTTCGGAGGTATCGCTCACCTACTACGGCTATCCGCAGCATCAGAAGAACGCCACCATGACGCCGGAGATCGCGCCGAGCGGGCCGATCTACGACGCCGCCGACTTCCGCCGCCGCTACCCCGACGGGCGCATGGGCTCCAACCCGGCGCTGGCCAACGTCGAGGTGGGCAAGGAGCTGTTCGATGCGGCCGTGCCGGTGCTGTCGGCCGACTTCAAGGCCTTCGCCGAGGCGGCCTAGGCCGGCGACCGATCCCGAGACTCTTGCGGCGACGCTGTCGAGGCGGGCAGTCTGGCTGCCATGATCCGCATGCTTGGCCTCACCGCGCTGCTTGCCCTTGCCCTCGCCGCCTGCGAGGCGAAGGAGAGCAAGGAGGCGCGCAAGCAGGGCGCGGTCTCCACGGGCTATGCGGTGCTGCCGCTGCCGCCGCCGCCGGTGGTCCCGGGCGACGGCCCCTTGGCTTTGACCCGCTTGGACTTCGCGCAGCTTCCGGGATGGTCGGACGACGACCCGGCTGGCGCGGTCAAGGCCTTTCACCTCTCTTGCGCGCGCATGGCCAAGCGCGCGAGCGCCGCTACCTTGGGACCGGAAGGACGCTACGGCAGGGTGATCGACTGGTGGCCGGCCTGTGCCGCGCTGGGCGAGCCCGACGCTTATGACCAGCTGGCGGCGCGGACCTTCTTCGAGACCTGGTTTCAGCCCTACCTGGTCAGCGCCGAGGGCAAGAGCGAAGGGCTCTTCACCGGCTACTACGAGACCGAGGTCGAAGGCGCCTTCCAGAGGGGGGGCGACTATCAGTGGCCGCTCTACCGCAAGCCAAGCGATCTGGGCGACGGCCCCTACCACGATCGCGGAGCGATCGAGGACGGCGCCTTGGCGGGGCGGGGACTGGAGCTTGTCTGGCTGAACGATCCGGTCGATGCATTCGATCTGCATATCCAGGGTTCGGGCGTGGTGAGCTTTCCCGACGGAAGCAAACGGCGGATCGGCTTCGCGGCCTCCAACGCCCGGCCATTCGTGGGCATCGGCCGCCTGATGCTCGACCGCGGCCACATCGGCCCCAGCGAAGCCTCGGCACAGGGCGTGCGGGCCTGGCTGGAGGCCAACCCCGAGGCCGGCCGCGAGCTCATGCGGGAGAACCCGCGCTATATCTTCTTTCGCTGGATCGAGGGGGAGACCGGCGGGCCGATCGGTGCGCAGGGCGTCCCTCTGACGCCCGGTCGCAGCCTGGCGGTCGATCCGAGCTACCTGGCCTACGGCGTGCCCCTCTTCCTGGAGAGCAGCTACTCAACCGGCCAGCCCTTGCGCCGTCTCATGATCGCGCAGGACACGGGCGGTGCCATCAAGGGGCCCGTGCGCGGGGACCTCTATTGGGGGACGGGAGCCGCCGCCTTGGAGATTGCCGGCGGCATGAAGCAGAAGGGACGCTACTACCTCTTCCTGCCGCGCACGCTGACCGTAGCGGCCAAGTGATCATCGGCTGTTGACCCGCGGCCCGGCGCCCGACGGTCCGCGCCGGGCCGCACATCTTTAACGCGTTGATCCAGACGGGGTCGCCTTCGGGCGGCCATGCCCGATAGCGACCTCGCTCTAGGAGGCGTGCGGGCGGGCCGATCCGTGCACGTAGTGGACGGCGGCGGGCTCGTCCTGCGTGACAGGCCTCTTGTGCCGACGGAGGCGCTGCAGCAGCGCGGTGAAGTAGTGCGCCCGCTCTTGGCGCGCCATGTCCCAGGCGCGGCACTGATCGACGCTGTTGTAGAAACCCTTCGATCGGTCCGTGACGCCGGAACCTGCTTGATTAGAGACCTTCTCGTGTCGCATCGTCTATGCTCCCTTGCTGTAGCAGGGAGATGGCGTGCCACTGTGAAGCCGTGAGGTAGGTATCTTGGCGGGGAGCCGGCGGGAATCCGGCTTTTTCGAGACACTTGCCGAGTTTGGGAGGACAGGCCCTTGCAACGCTTCGTGCTGATCGAACACAACCGCTCGAAGGGCGATGATCGCGCCGCCCGCCATTTGGCCGCGCGCGGCGCCGAGATCATCTGGAGGCGCCCCTTCGAGGGCGACCGCCTGGAACCCTTGAGCGAACTGCGCCCCGACGGTGTCGTGATCTACGGCGGCGGACAGGGCCTGGACGAGATCGAGAAGCATCCTTTCCTCCATGACGAACTTGCCTACGCCAAGGCTTGCATCGACGCCGGCGTGCCGATCCTCGGGCTTTGCTTGGGCGGGCAGGTGATCGCCCACAGCTTGGGCGCGAAGGTCGGTCCCACGGCCCAGGAGTGGCACGAGTTCGGCTACTACGAGATCGCGCCCACCGAAGAAGGCGGCGATTTTCTGTCGGAGCCTCTCTTCGTCGCGCAAGCGCACTTCCATACCTTCGAGATACCCGAGGGCGCGACCTTGCTGGCCTCCAGCCGTGCCTACCGCAACCAGGCCTTCCGCTACGGCGCCAGCACCTACGCCTTCCAGTTCCACCCCGAGATCACGATCGAGGGCTTCCGCCGCTGGCAGGACGCGGAGTGGGCTGCCTTCGGCAAGCCCGGCGCCCAGACGCGCGACGAGCAGGACCGCTTGGCCGCCCGGCACGACGCCAAGCAGGAGGCCTGGTTCCACGCCTTCCTCGATCGCCTGTTCCAGCCCACCAAGGTGACCGAGACCGCCGCATCCTGAGCGGGGCCAGGCGCCGCGCTCCAGGGCAGAGGGTCTCTTTCGCGCGCACTCGTAAACACGTTGCAGGCTCGCTGGCGTCCGCTGCCGCGTGCCGGGCGCTTGGTGGTTTGTGAGATAACAGACTCTTTCTGCTGAATATATGTCGCAGCTTAATTCTCTAAAAAGATGAACTCCGTCTGAAATTCAAGTGAATGCACTCTAAAGGTAAAATAAACCCAAAAACACGTCCTTGTTAAAAACAGAACTCTTCTTGCTAGTGGGCCGCTCGGGCGCATATCGCTTGAGGCAGAGTTCAATGCCGTTCTCGAACTGAGCGGCGGATCCGGCGCCGAGGCGCCGCCACAAGCAAGGGAGCTGACCCCCGTGAAGTACTTTCAGAGAGTGAAGTCATCCATCGACCCAAAGCCCTATCTCGAGGAGATCGCCTCGGTGGAGGGGGCCTGGGCCATGTCGACCGGACGCCAGGACAAGATCCAGGTTCAGCGAGAGGCGCTGGCCATTCCGCTGCGCGGACTGCGCAAGTCCTGCATGGGCGACTCCAAGCCCTGCGACGTGCACGAGAGCCGCTGGACCAGCGGCTCGGAGCGCTTCCCCTTGGCCCGCCGCTTCATCGGCGAGATCGCCGAGGACCGGGATGCCTTGCTCAGCCGCGCCCGGCTGGTCTGCCTGCCCGCCGGACGGCGTGTCTATCCGCACATCGACCGCGGCAAATACTACCGTTGGCGCGACCGCTACCACTTCGTGCTGCGCTCGGCCCGGGGATCTTGGCTGAAAGCTGGAGACGAAGAGATCCGCATGCAGGAAGGCGAGCTCTGGTGGTTCGACAACAAGCAGATGCACGAGGCCTTCAACGACGGTGACCAGGACCGCATTCACCTGATCTTCGACCTGCTGCCGCGCCAGCGCGCGGAACGGGTCTTCGGTCAAGCGGCGTGACGAGGAGGACGCGACCCATGACGGCACCTGCCACGGCCCTGAACGAGGGACTGCTCGATCAGGACTTCACCCTTACCTACAGATCGCCCAACGAGCAGTCGGTGCTGCCGTGCTGGTTGGCGCTGCCGAACGGACCCATGGCTGCCTTGCCTCCGCTGGTAGCCGTCCACGGCATCAAGCGGGGCGCCAGAGAGCAGGCACTGCTGCTTGGCCGCCGCGCCGCTAGCCAGGGACGGATGGTCATCGCGCCGCTCTTCGAGGAGACGCGGTGGCCGCGCTATCAGCAGCTGGTCAGGCGCGGGCGCGCCGATCGCGCCTTGATCGCCTTGATGGATGATCTCCGGGTCGCCGGCTTCTGGTCCGGCGGCGCCTTCGAGCTGGCGGGCTACTCCGGCGGTGCTCAGTTCGCGCACCGCTTTGCGATGCTCCATCCGCATCTGCTCTCCCGTCTCTCGGTGGCCTCGTCCGGCTGGTACACCTTTCCCGACCACGAGGTTGCCTTTCCCTATGGCCTGGGCGCGCGGCCCGGGCGTCGCGACGACTGGGGCCCTCGCCTGGCTGCCGGACTGGAGCTCTTTCTGGAGCTGCCGATCCAGGTCTGTGTCGGAGAGATGGATTCGATCCGCGACGCCAATACGCGAAGCGGCCCCGACATCGACCGGCAGCAAGGGAGCAACCGGTTGGAACGGGCCGTACGCTGGGTCACCGCCCTGCGCCGAGCGGCGCTCTTCCACTACATCGCGCCGCGCGTCGACCTCGCGGTGCTGCCCGGCTGCGGCCATCGCTTCCGCAACTGTGTGGAGCTGGGCGGCCTGGACCGCTGGATCCTGCCGAACCCCTCCGAGGCGCTGCTCTAGCCGGCTCCCGCGTGGCGCGGCCGCGGCCTCTGCCCCGGCCCCGTTCATGCGGTGTTCATCAAGAAGAGCCACCCCGTTCATCATGTAAACAAGCCGCCGTTAGCCCAAGGGAACATCATAAAACCAACACAAGCCCTAGAGCGGTGGCATCGTATCTAAAAAGGAGAAGAAAATGAACTCTGTTACTCCAATGACGCAAGGTTGGTTGGCAAGAGCCAAGTGGGCCTTTTCTACCCGCCGTGTCACGCGTGACGATGTCGTTTCTCTAAGTGAGAACTTCACGCAGGTCCGTTCCGGCGATCTCGTGTTGGGCCGTGTCGAGCGTATCGGCTCCCACAAGCGGATCCAGCTGGCGGAGGCAAGACCGTCGGAACTCTATCGCGGAGACCTTGTGGTGCTGGCCTGCGGCGACCGCTATGCGCCCGATCAGTTCGAAGGCATCGCGGAACTCGATCCCGAGGGCGCCGACATGCTGGCCTCCGGCGGTGTCTTGGGGCGCATGCGTCACGGCCACGAGAAGATGGCCGCGCCGACCCGCATCATCCCGCTGGGGCTGCTGCAGGACGCCAGCGGAGAGACCATCAATCTCGCCAAATATGCCCTGCACCCGGCGGCCTGTCCGACAGGCCTGACCGTCATCGGCGTGGTCGGTGCCTCGATGAACTCCGGCAAGACCACGGCGGTTGCCTCCCTGGCGCACGGGTTGAGCCGGGCCGGCCATCAGGTCGCGGCCATCAAGGCCACCGGCACTGGCGCTTTCGGCGACTACAACGCCTTCGTCGATGCCGGCGCCAACTACGTCGGCGACTTCACCGACGTCGGCATGGCGTCCACCTACCGCCAACCGCTGGAGCGGATCGCCGATGGTCTGGACACACTCTTGGCGCAGGCCGAAGGCCGGGGCTGCGAGGTGGCCGTGGTCGAGCTTGCCGACGGCGTCTTTCAGCAGGAAACGGCGGCCCTGCTCGGCATGGGGCGCATTCGCAGCGGCTTCCAGGCCATCGTCTTCGCCGCGCCCGACGCGCTGGCCGCGGCCGGTGGCTGTGCCGCCTTGCGCGCGCGGGAAATCGAGCCGGCGGTCGTCACCGGCATGGTCAGCTGCTCGCCGTTGGGCGCGGCGGAAGCCGAATTGGCGACCGGCGTGCGCGTCGTTTGCCGCGACGAGCTCTGCGATCCGAAGCGGGCTACGGCGCTTCTGGATCGTATGCTGGAGCGGGCACCCGCCACGGGCGGCGGCCTGGTCAATCCGGCAGTGAGCGTGGCGGCATGAGCTTGCTGCCACGCATCCTGGGCGAGGGGCGCAGTCGCAGCATTGCCTGCTTGGCCCTCTTCGCCCTGGGGCAGGCGGCCGCCGCCGGGGCGGCCGCCTTTGCCACCCGGGACGTCTTCGCGGCCTTGCGCAACGGCGCCGAGGTCCTGCCGATCCTGCCTCTGGCCGGTCTGGTGCTCTCCGGCCTCGCCATCGCCGGGCTACGCGTGGCGGAGCGGATCATCGCCGAGCGGGTCGGCCAGGGCTACGCCGCCTCCTTGCGGCTGAAGCTCTTCAAGCATCTAACCGAGATGTCGGCGCGCGACGTGGCCAACAGGCGCAGCGGCGCTCTTGCCATGCGCTTCGTCGGCGACCTGACGGCGGTGCGCGGTTGGGTCAGTCTGGGCCTTGCACGCGGCGTCTCCGCCAGCATCGTCCTGCCGGTCGCTTGCGGTCTGCTCTTCCTTCTCAACCCGGCGTTGGGCATCGCGGCCGCGGTGCCCCTGGGCATCGGCCTCTTGGTCATGCTGCTGGCCGGACCGCGGCTCGGCCCGGCGCACAAGCGGTTGCGCTCGCGGCGCGCCCGCCTTGCTGCCGACATGACCGAGCGCATCCCCGCCGCGCCGGAGCTGCGCCTGCTGGGCCGCATCGGGACGGAGGAGCAGAACCTTTTGCGGCGTACCCAGGAGATGGTCGTCGCGGCATTGGAACGCGCCCGCCATGCGGCACTCCTGCGCGCGGTGCCAGACGCGGTCTCCGGCCTGGCCGCCGCCGCCGTCTTCGTCGTCGCTTTTCGCAGCGGCGCCGCGGCCGCCGAAGCGGCCGGCGCCCTGGCCGCCGTCGCCTTGATGGTCCAGCCGATGCGGGACCTGGCGGGCGTTTGGGACCGTCATCGGGCCTGGGTCGCCGCACGCGACAAATGCTTGGGCATTCTCTCCCTGCCGACCCTCGAACGCTCGGCCTTGCCCGCCGTCCAGCGTCTGCCGGACGAGGCGCCGGCCTTGCGGTTCGCCACGGTCTCGGCGGGTGCGCTGAGAGAGGTCGACATCGACGCCGAGGCGAGCCAGCGCATCGCCATCGTCGGTGGAAACGGCGCCGGCAAGTCGACCTTGCTGGCCTTGGCCGCGGGGCTGGAGCAGCCGGCGGCGGGGCGCGTCACGCTCGAGGGGCGCGACCCCAGCAGCCTGGACGAGGCGGAGCGGCGTGCGATGATCGCCCTGGTCGGCAAGCGCTCGCCGATCCTGGCGGGCAGCCTGCGGCGCGGGCTCAGCATGGGCACCTCGCCGGTACCCGAGGACGCGGAGATTCTCAAGGAAGCCGAGGCCTTTGGCCTGGGAGCGGTGGTGGAGCGATTGGGCGGCCTGAACGGCAGGCTCGCCGAAGCGGGCCGCAACCTCTCCGCCGGCGAGACACGCCGGGTCTTGCTGGTGCGCGCCGCGCTGTCCCGCGCCAGGCTCTTGCTGCTGGACGAGCCGGACGATGCGCTGGACGTGGACGGGCCGGCGCTGGTCGAGCGGCTCTTGAGCAAGCGCGAGACGACGACCTTGATCATCACCCACAACCTGGCGATCGCGCGCCGCATGGATCAGCTGTGGTTCCTGGAGAAGGGGCGCTTGCTGGAGGCCGGCACGCCCGCCGCGCTGCTGTCCGCCGGGGGACCGACCGAACGTTTCTTTACGCCCCGCTTTGCCGCATAGTGGGGCAGGAGTGACTTATTGCGCTACTTGACGAAACTCACATTGCTGTTCAGCGGGCTCTTGGTCATCGCCTTGATCGGCGCGGGCCTGGCCTTCTGGAGCGCGCGAACGGCCGAGTATCACTTGGAGCGCTCACGGCTCGCCCATGCCGTGCACGAGCAGTATCTCTCCCTTTCCAACCACACCTATCAGCTCTTCAAGCAGTTCGGCGACGCCCTGCTGATCGGCGACCTGGATCAGGGCGCCGGCGAGGCGCGCCTGATGGACGCGATCCGCAACGACATTCGCATGCTGCGCCTGCAGATCGCCGAAGAGGTCAAGGTGGTGGGAGAGGAGGAGATCGAGGAACTGGAGCTTCTGGCCCGGATCGAGCGGCAGATAGAATCGCTCCTCCTCGAGTTCTCAAGGCTATTGGCCAGCGGCGAGGTGGGCTCCCCGCTCTTCGAGCGCCGCCTCAGCACGATCCTGGAGGATCGCATAGATTCCCAGTTCCAGGCGCTGCTCGAGGAGGCGCTGGCCGGCGAGCGCGAAGAGCTTGAGGAGACCGCCGCCGAGATGCAGGCGGCCGACAGGCTCTTCCAGTACGCGGCCATCGTCGCCGGCGTTATCTCCGCGCTCACCGCCGGGTTCGGCTTGCTGCTGTTGCACGCCGGCCTGACGAAGCCCTTGCGTCGGCTCTTGGACGGCGCGGAGGCCTTTGGGCGCGGCGAACTGGATCATCGCATCGCCACGCCTGGCGACACCGAGCTCGACGGCGTGGCGCTGGCGTTCAACCAGATGGCGGCCAAGGTGGCCGAACGCCAGGACCACTTGAGCGCTTCCAAGGACGCGCTGGAGAAAGAGGTCTCGCGGCGCACCGGGCAGCTGGAGAAACTGCTGCAGACCCTGCGCGAGGCCGAGGCCAACCGAAAGCGCCTGCTGGCGGACGTGAGCCACGAGTTGCGCACGCCGCTCACCATCATTCGCGGCGAGGCCGATATCGCCTTGCGCGGCGGCGAACGCACCGTGGAGGAGTATCAAGAGACCTTGATGCGGACGCGCGAGGCCGCCGACCACACGGCGCGCATCGTCGACGATCTGCTTTTCGTCGCACGGCAGGAAGCCGGCGAGGTGCGCATCCGGCCGCAAGAGGTCGATCTGGTGGAACTGGTGGAGCACTCGGTCTCGGCCGGCCGCTCGCTGGGCGACGGGAGCAAGCACGTCGACTTTGAGACCACGGTCTCGCCGGCCATGCTGCGCGCCGACCCCAGCCGCATTCATCAGGTGATCACCATACTGCTGGAGAATGCCATTCGCTACGGCGGGCAGCACGTCCGGGTAAGGCTCAATCAGGCCCCCGGCGGCTACGCGGTTTCCGTGACCGACGACGGTCCCGGATTGACGAAGGATGAGTTGGCGCACGTCTTCGACCGCTTCTTTAGGGGGTCCAACGCGTCCATGCACTACGACGGGGGGAGCGGTCTTGGCCTGCCGGTGGCCAAGGCGATCGTCGAGGCGCACGGCGGCCAGATCGCGCTCTCCAGCGAAAGCGGCGAGGGCGTGCGCGCGACCTTCACCTTGCCGAACCGCACGCGCTTGTCCGTGGCGTCCCAGGCCTCTTGAACCCTGTCTTTCGCGTCAGGGCGACTTTTTTCCAGATCGGGGGAATAGACTTCTTAGGTCCACGTTGTCCTCGTGACACTGAACTTTGCAGCGGAAAGGACCGCAGCATGTACTTCGCATCACACGAGAGCGCCGGGAACGGACCGAGACCCCTGAACATTCTCCTCGTAGAAGACGAGGCGCGCGTGGCCGACTTCGTTCTTCGCGGCCTTCGGGCGGAGGGCTGGTCGGTGACCCATGCACCCGATGCGGAGACAGGTTTGGAACTGACCCTGCAGGAAGGCTTCGACGTCATCCTGCTCGACCTGATGCTTCCGGGTTTGCCGGGCCAGGACTTCTGCCGCAAGCTGCGGGCAAGGCGCGATCTGACGCCGATCCTCATGCTCTCCGCCCTGGACGCACTGGACGAGCGGGTGGAGGGCCTGAAGATCGGCGCCGACGACTACATGGTGAAGCCCTTCGAGTTCGACGAATTGATCGCCCGGATCGAAGCGCTTGCCAGGCGTTCGAGCCGCTTCGCCCAGACCGAGCCCGATCCGGTGCTGCAGGCCGGCAGCATTGCCTTGAACCTGGAAACCCTGGAAGCCTCGGTGGGCGGCGAGCTGCTGGAGCTGACCGCCAAGGAGCGAGAGATCCTGAAGCTCTTCCTCTCCAAGCCGGGCCGGGTCTTCTCGCGCGAGCGCATCCTGAACAGCGTGTGGAACGCCAGCGAGGACCCGCTCACCAACATCGTGGATGTCTATGTCGGGCGCCTCAGGCGCAAGCTGGGCCGCCACGGCGAGAAGCTGCAGACGGTGCGTGGCGCGGGCTATCGCCTTCGGGGCGGCTGACCGGCTGCTCCGGACGACGGATCGAGAAAAGACGCCCTACGCGGTCTTGAAAAACGCCGATAATCCATATATCCATGGATTATGGAAATGAATCGAGCCCTCGCGGGATTGAGCGCATTGGCGCATGAAGGGCGTCTGGCACTCTTCAAGCAGTTGGTGCGGATGGAACCGGAAGGCATGGCTGCCGGTGCGCTTGCCCGCGCGGTCGGCACCAACTTCACCACCGCCTCGGCGCAGTTGGGGGTGCTGTCTCAGGCGGGTCTGGTCACCAACCGCCGGCAGGGGCGCTCGATCATTTACCGGGTCGACTTCGGCGAAGCGCGCGCCCTGATCGCCTTCTTGATGGAAGACTGCTGCCAAGGCCGGGCGGAGATCTTGGCACCCTTGGCGCGGATCGCGGCCAAGGCCGGCAATAGCAATCAGCAAGTGGAGACATCGTGATGAAGCGTCTGCATGTAAGCCTCAGTGTCGAGAATCTCGATCGCTCGATCGCCTTCTACGCCACCCTGTTCGATGCCGAACCGACCGTTCGGAAGAACGACTATGCCAAGTGGATGCTGGAGGATCCGCGGGTGAACTTCGCTATCTCCACGCGCGAATGCGGCGCGAAGGGGGTCAACCACCTGGGCATCCAGACGGACGAGAGCGAGGAGCTCGCCGAGATCACCAAGCGGCTGCATGCGGCAGGAGAGGCCGCCCTTGAGCAGGACGCGGCCAACTGCTGCTATGCGGTCTCCGACAAGACCTGGGTGGAAGATCCCTCGGGCGTGCAGTGGGAGACCTTCCACACGCATGGCGAAATCACCACCTTCGGTGCCGATTCCGCCCCGATCGACTTCTCCAAGGCCAAGGCAAAGGCCGAGGCCTCCGCGGAGAAGTGCTGCGGATAGGCCCTCAACGAAGTCAGGGAAGCGCGTCCCGTCCTGAAGACGGGGGATCGGGACGCCTCCGCTTGCGCGAGGCCTACCAGCGTCCCTTGGCGGCCGACATATCCTCCGGCGCGACCTTGATCGGAAAGCGCTCTCGGATCTTCCGATCCAGGACCTCGCCGAAAAAGTTGGGATAGTGGCTGCCGAGCAGCTCCACCACCTTGTCGTGGCTTCGCTCGAAAAGGTCCTTCGAGCCCTCTTCCTGCCAGAGGCCGGTCGGCGCGCGGTCCATCAGGTGCGGATAGACGTACTCGCTCTCCATGAAAGTCAGGGTCTGCTCGTTGCCCAGGAAGTGCCCCGGGTCGACGGCGCAGTCGTTGATCACGTCCAGCGAGAGAGTGTCGTCGTTGACCTCGATCCCGCGCAGGGTCCGGGCCAGCATGCCGATGGCTTCGTTGTCGATCAGCATCGATTCGAAGCTGCAGCCCATCAGGCTGCCCATCATGCCGCCGACCTCGCACAGCCGGTTGGCACCGGCGTGCGCCGCCAAGGTGTAGGACAGCGCCTTCTCGATGCCGTACTGCGCGTCGGGGATCTTGGAATCCGTCATGCCGCAGCCGATGGAGTTCGGGACGTCGTAGAAGTTGCCCATCTGCACGGCGGCCGCCGAGACCAGCGCCTGCTCGCCGCCGCCGCCGGTGAAGGACCCGGTCCTGAGATCGGTAATGAAGGGCCAGGCCGCGAAGGTCATGGGGCAGCCCGGATTGATCAGGTTCACGATGGCCAGGCAGGCCAGGGTTTCCGCCGTGACCTGCGCCACGATACCCGCTAGGGGAGCCGGTGCCGTTGCCCCTGACTGGGGGGCCACGGCGATGTCGCTGGCAAGCCCCATCCGGCTGGCGTCAATCAGGATCTCCAGCATCTCGCGCCCGAAGCGCAGGGGGGAGACGACCGGACAGCCGCCGAAGATGACCGAGGGCTTCTTCAGGAAGGAGCCTTCGCCGCCCGAGGCCATGTCGAAGAGTTCGATCGCCGGCTTGATGTGCTCGCGTTCACGGAACGAGAGGCAGACCGGCTTCTCGGTCGCCGCCAGGATGGCGTAGACCATGTTGATGTCGTGCTCGAAGTCGCCCTCGATGTCGGTCGCCAAGACCGTGACGCCGGCCATGTGGATGTTATCCAGCTTGTCCACCAGACGGGTGAAGTCATAGATGTCGAGCAGGGTCGAGGGACGATAGGTCTTGCTCTCCGCGTCGAGGGTGGTCACCGCGGTGCCGGAATTGGAGAAGTAGACCTGCTTCTTGGTGCAGTGGATGTCGTCCTTGCCGGCACGGCTGCCGCGCGCGTGGACCACGTACTCTCTCGCGGCGCCGGCGATCAGGTCCTCCATCAGCGCCTTGGGAAAGCAGAGCCGACCATGCTCGTTCAGGAAGGCGCCCTTGGGCAGAACGATGTCCAGCAGCTCTTGCAGGGGATTGCCGAGGCCGGTCCGCTCCAGGATCGAGAGTGCTGCCTGGTGCACCTTCTGCACGTCGGCCTGCGTCAGCGGCTGGTAGCGCCCGCTGGGAATGCCGGGCCAGATGGCTTGGGAGGGTTTGGCTGCCAGACGCGCCTCGAGCCTTCCTTCGCGGCCGGCGCCCCTGCGGCGTGCTGTGCGGCGGACACTTTCTGTCATGCAGCCCATCCGTTTCGGTCAGTGTTCATGGAGTGATGAACGGACATTCTCCTACAGATGCCGCCTTTTGGACAAGCGTGTCGTAACTATCGCTTACCGCTCGAGAGGGTGGAAGCAGGCGACATGCTGTGCCGGATCGGCCTCCTCCAGAGCCGGCACCGCGTCGCGGCAGCGCGCACTCGCGCGAGCGCAGCGCGGCGCGAAGGCGCAGCCGGCAGGCAGCGCCAAGGGATTGTCGAGCACTTGCGCCTGCGCTCTCCCGCCACGCCGCCGCCGGGCGGGGTCGGGTAGGGGCACGGCGTCGAGCAAGGTGCGCGTGTAGGGATGCTTGGGCGCCGCGAAGACGCGGGCGGTCGGGCCCAGTTCGACCACGCGGCCCCGGTACATGACGGCGACGTCCTGGGCGATGTGGCGCACCACCGCCAGGTCGTGGCTGATGAAGAGGTAGGTGAGGCCATGGCTCTCCTGCAGGTCCAGGAAGAGGTTCAGGACCTGGGCTTGCACCGATACATCGAGCGCCGAGACCGCTTCGTCGGCGACGACCAGGCTGGGACGCGTGATGATCGCCCTGGCGATGGCGATGCGCTGACGCTGGCCGCCGGAGAACTCGTGCGGGTAGCGGACGGCATCGCCCGCCTGCAGTCCCACTTCCTCCAGGGCGGTGGCGACGCGCTCCTCCGCCTCCGCGCGGTGAAGCCCGGTTTCGAGCGCGCGCAGCGGCTCGGCGATGGAGCGGCCGACACGGTGGCGCGGGTCGAGCGATCCGTAGGGATCTTGAAAGACCATTTGAAAGCGCCGCCGCAAGCGGCGAAGCGCCTGGTTCGGCAAGGACAGCAGATCTTGGCCGTCGAAGTGGATCGAGCCCGCGCTGGGTCGATCGAGCGCCGCAATCAAGCGCGCCAAGGTGGACTTGCCGCAGCCCGACTCACCGACAACGCCCAGACTGCGGCCGGCCTCCAGCGTGAGCGAGACCTCGATCACGGCCTTGAGGCGCGGCGGCGGCGCTGTCAGGCTCACGCGCGGCAGCAGATAGTCCTTGGAGAGGCCGCGGGTTTCGAGCAGGGCAGGGCTCATGGCGCCGGTGCCCCGCGCCGCGGCGCCAGGCAGCGTACCCAATGGGCGTCCGCCAGGTGTTCGATCGGCGGCTCGAAGGCGCAACCCGGCAAGCGGTGCGGGCAGCGCGGGGCGAAAGCGCAGCCGGCCGGCCGCTCTGCCGGATTGGGCACACGTCCGGGAATGGTCGCCAGCCTTGTCCCTCCCTCCTCTCCGCTGCCGGGTGCCTGCGGCATGGCGGCGAAGAGACCGCGGGCATAGGGGTGCGCCATTTGGCGGAAGAGGGCGGTCGCGGGGCCGGCCTCGACGATCCGCCCGGAGTACATGACAGCCACGTCGTCGGCCATCTCCGCCACCACGCCCAGGTCGTGCGTGATCAAGAGCAAGGCGAGGCCCTCGCTCTCCACTAACTCGGCGATGAGATCCAGCACCTGCGCTTGAATGGTGACATCCAGGGCCGTCGTCGGCTCGTCGGCGATCAAGAGGTCCGGCCCGCAGGCCATGGCGGCGGCGATCAGGACCCGCTGACGCTGCCCGCCAGAGAGCTGATGGGGAAAGAGCCCCAAGGGAAAGCGCGCCTGTGGCAGGCCTACCCGGTCCAGCAGCTTGGCGGCACGGGCCTCCGCATCCGCGCGGGCCAGGCCCAGGTGCTGGCGCAGGCTCTCGGCCACCTGCTGGCCGATGGGTTTGACCGGGTTGAGCGCCGTCATGGGCTCTTGGAAGATCATGGCCATGCGCCGCCCGCGCAGCCGGCAAAGCGCCTCTTCCGGCAGAGCCAGGAGGTCCTGCCCGCCCAAGCGGATCGTGCCGTGGGCGCGGGCCGCCTTGGGCAGCAGGCCCATGACCGCCAGGGCCGTCATCGACTTGCCGCAGCCCGACTCGCCGACGAGGCCGAGGCTCCGGCCGCTCTCGAGGGTAAGATCCAGGCTCTCCAGAATGGCCACGGGACCCTCTGGCGTGGCGATCTCGACGGTGAGGTCGCGGATTTCCAAGAGCGCCATGGCTAGCGCGCCCGCCTGAGGCGCGGGTCCAGGAGGTCGCGCAGGCCGTCGCCCAAGAGGTTGAGACCCAAGACCGACAGCACGATGGCCAGGCCCGGCAGGATCGCCAGCTGCGGGGCCAGGAACAGCATGGTCTGCGCTTCCGCCAGCATCTTGCCCCAGCTGGGCAAGGGCGGCTGCGTGCCCAGCCCCAGATAGCTGAGCCCGGCCTCGGCCAGAATGCCGAGCGCGAACTGGATGGTGCCCTGCACGATCAGCAGGGAGGCGATGTTGGGTAGGATGTGCTCGATGGTGATCCTGGTCGTCCCCTTGCCGGCGACGCGGGCCGCCAGCACGTACTCGCGCTGCCAGAGCGAAAGGGCCCCGCCACGCGTCACCCGGGCGAAGACCGGGATGTTGAAGATGCCGATGGCGATGATGGAGTTGACTCCGCCCGGACCGAAGACCGCGGTGATCATCACCGCCGAGAGCAGGGCCGGAAAGGCGAAGGCGAAGTCGTTGAAGCGCATGACGACCTCGTCGATCCAGCCGCGCTTGGCGGCTGCCAGCGCGCCCAAGGGCACGCCGAAGGCAAGGCCGACGGCAACCGCGACGACGGCGACGCCGATCGAGTTGCTGGCACCCACCATCAGCATCGACAAGAGGTCGCGCCCGAAATGATCGGTGCCCAACAGATGGCTCCAGCTGGGGCCCTGCAGCTTCTCACGGATCGCCATCTGGAAGACCGAATGTGGCGTCCAGACCAGGGCGAGGAGGGCGATCGAGAGAAAGAAGCCGGAGATCGCGCCGCCGATCACGAAGGCGCGGCTCTTGCCGCTCTCGGCCAAGGCGGCGGCCAGTCCGACCTTAATGGCCATCGCCGCCCAGCCTGAGACGCGGGTCCAGCAACGCGTAGCTCAGGTCCACCAGGAAGTTCACCAGGATGACGGCAGCCGCCAGCAGGATCACCAGATCCTTCACCACCACGAGATCGCGCTGGGCGATGGCCTGAAAGATCAGGCGCCCCAGGCCAGGCAGATAGAAGACGTTCTCGATGATGATGGTGCCGGCCAGCAGGAAGGAGAACTGCAGGCCCATGATGGTGACGACCGGGATCAGGGCATTGCGCACGCCGTGGCGCCACAGGGCCTGGCCCCGGGTCAGGCCCTTGGCGCGGGCGGTGCGGACATAGTCCTCCTGCATGACTTCCAGCACCGACGATCGGGTGACGCGCGCCAGGATCGCCGCCTGCGGCAAGGCCAGCGCGATGGCCGGCAGCAACAGCGACAGCAGGGCGGCCAGCGCGCCCTCCTCCCAGCCGGCAAAGCCGCCGGCCGGAACCCAGCCGAGGTTCACCGCGAAGAAGAGGATCAGCAGCATGGCGAACCAGAAGTTCGGCACGGCCACGCCCAGTTGCACGAAGCCCATGATGGCCACGTCGGCGGGCCGGCCGTGGCGGGCCGCCGCCGCGACGCCCAGTGGCAAGGCGATCGCGGTGGAAAGCACGATGGCCATGACGGCCAGCGGCAGGGAGACCATGACCCGCTCGCCGATCAAGGTCAGCACCGGCTTGCCGTAAGTGTAGCTCTCGCCGAACTCTCCGGTCAGCAGGCCGCCGAGCCAGGCCAGATAGCGCTCCATCATGGGCCGGTCGAGGCCCATCTGCTGGCGCAGCGCGGCGATGGTGTCGTCCTGCGCGCCGGTGCCCAGGATGATCAGGGCCGGGTCGCCCGGCAGCACCTCCATCACCAGGAAGACCACCAGCGAGGCGACCAGCAGGGTCAGCAGCAAGGCCAAACCCCGCTTGGCCAGGAAGACGCTCACGGCGCGCGTCCTCCCGGCCGAGGGTTAGGGTCTTGGCGCGTCACTCGCTCCAGCTGACGCCCGTCATGTCGTTGGCCTGCACCGGAGAGTTATGCCACAGGCCTTGCAGTTGCTTGTCCCAGACACCGGTCTTGGGCAGCTGATAGAGGTAGCCGTTGACCGCATCCTGGGCGATCATCTCCTGCATCTGCCGCAGCAGGGCATGGCGCTTGTCCTGGTCGGTGGTCTCGTTCAGCTGCGCCAGGAGCGCCTTGAACGCCGGGCTGTCGTAGTTGAAGTAGTAGGTGTCCCGGCCATAGATGCCGATATCCATCGGCTCGGTGTGCGAGACGATGGTGAGGTCGTAGTCGGTGTTGCGGAAGACCTGCTCCAGCCACTGCGCCCATTCCACCGGGATCAGCTCCACCTGGATGCCGATGTCGGCCAGTTGGGCGGCGACGATCTCTCCGCCGCGCCGCGCGTAGGCCGGCGGCGGCAGCTTCAGGGTCGCCTCGAAGCCCTCCGGATAGCCGGCCTCGGCCAGCAAGGCCTTGGCCTTCTCCGGGTCGTAGGGATAGAGCCCGACCAGGTCGACATAGGCCGGGTGATGCGGCGCGAAGTGGGTGCCGATCGGCGTGCCGTGGCCGAAGAGACCGTCGATGATGGCCTCGCGGTCCAGCGCATGGGCGATGGCCTGGCGCACGCGCAGGTCGTTGAAGGGCTCCGCCGTATTGTTGGTGGAGAGGATGGTCTCGCCTTCGGTCGAGCCGATCACCACGGTAAAGCGCGGGTCGGCCTCGAACTGCGGCACCAGCTCGGCGGCCGGGAAGTTGGCGAAGGCATCGACGTCACCCGACAGCACGGCCGCGGCGGCGGCCGCGGGATCGGGAATGAACTTGAAGGTGACGGATGCCAGCGCCGCCGGCTCGCCCCAGTAGTCGGGGTTCCTCGACAGCTCCACCCTGTCGCCGCTGACCCAGCGGTCGAACTTGAAGGGACCGGTGCCGATCGGGTTCTGCTTGTTGCCCTCCGCCGAGCTGGGCTCGACGATCACCGCGTCGCCCCAGCCCAGGTTGAACAGCAGGTTGCCGGCCGGCTGCTTCAGGGTGACGACCACGGTCTTGTCGTCCTTGGCCTCCACCTTGTCGATGGCGCTGAAGAGCTGTTTTTGCGCGTTGACGCTGTCGTCCGCCATGGCCCGCTCGAAGGAGAAGACAACGTCGCCGGCGTCCAGCGGATCGCCGTTATGAAAGGTGACCCCGTCGGCCAGGTGGAAGGTGTAGGTCAGTCCATCGTCGGAGATGTCCCAGCTCCTCGCCAGGGCCGGCAGCACCTCGCCGTTCTGGTTGATCCGGGTAAGCCCCTCGAAGACGTTGGCGTAGACCACCTCGTCGATGGCGGCGGCCGCGCCGGCCGTCGGGTCGAGGTGCGGCGGCTCCAGAACCATGCCCATGGTCACGCTGTCCTTGGCCGCCCAGGCCGTGCTGGCGCCCACCAGCGCGCCGGCGGCGAGCAGCAGCCCGGTCTTCCAGAAGCTCGTCATGACTTCTCCTCCTCTCGAGAGACGTGAGGCGCTAGGCTAGCCGAAGTTTCGCCGGGGGCAAGAGCTAGTCTTCCCTTCCTCTCGCCTGGTGCCGGCCGTCTTGCTAGAAGAGCCACTGCGAGCCAGGCCGCGGTCGCTTCGAACCGGCGCCGCTCCCGTGCCCCAGGCCGAAAGGACGATCAGAGCGGAAGCATGAGCACCACCCGACAGCGCAAGTCCTGGCCGCTCGGCGGGCTGCTGGCCGTGGTGGTGGCCCTGGCCCTGGCCGGCATCTACCTCTTCAGCGGCGGCACGGCGGTCTATCAGGAGCTGGAGGCCCGAACCTTCGAGTGGCGGCTGCAGCTGCGCGGCGCCCGGCCGGCTCCAGGCGATGTCGCGATCCTGGCGATCGACGACAAGACACTGGACGCTCCCGACATTCTCCGCTGGCCGCTGCGCCGCAGTGTCCTGGCGGAGGCCATCGAGGAAGCAAAGCGAGCGGGCGCCAAGAGCCTCGGCGTTAACATCCTTCTGGTCGATCCCGAGCCGCCGTCGGACGGGGTGGTCCTGTCCGCCGGCGACCGCGCACTCTTCGACACCTTGCGCAGGATCGGCGACGCGATCCTCGGGATGGCCCTGATGTTCGAGGCGGCCGCCGCGCAGGAGCCGAGCGACGAGCCCAGTCTGTCGCGCATGGCGTTCGACCTGGTTCTCTCGCCCGCGACCGGTGCCTTGCGCCCGCCGGTGGCGGAGGGCGCCTTGCTGCCCCTGCGGCCCTTCCGTCAGCAAGCCTCGCTCGGCCATGTCAATCTGCTGCTGTCTGAAAGCGGCGCGGCCGTCACACAGCAGACGGCCGTATCGCTGCCGCCCTACTACCTGCCCTCCTTCCCGGTGGTGGTGGCGGCCGACATGCTGGGCGTGCCGCAGGAGGCTTTGGGCATCGGTCTGGATGGCGCGCTCCTCCTGGGCGATCGCAGCGTGCCGCTGGATATCTCCCTGTCGCTGCCGATCAATCCCTATGGGCCGGAGGGGACGATCGAGACCTACAGCCTGATCGACCTTCTGGAGAACAGGCTGCCGCCGGACGCTCTGCGCGGCCGGGCGGTCCTGATCGGCGCGACCGCGGCCGGCGTGGCCGCCAGGTTCCATACGGCGCTCGACAGCAGTCTGCCCGGGATCGAGGTCCTGGCCGCGGCGACCGCCAACCTGATCGACCGGAGCTATATCGTCCGCACGGCGGAGACGCGTCTGGCCGATTCGCTCTCGATCCTGCTGTTGGGCGGATTTGCCTGGGCTTTCGGGCGCTTTCTCGGGCTTCGCGGCGCCCTCCTGGCAAGCGGTCTCCTCCTGCTCGGCTGGTGGGGCGCCACCTATCTCGCCTTGACCATGCTGCAGATCTGGCTCGCCGTGATGGTCCAGACGACCGTCATCATCGCCTGCGCCACGATCGGGATGGTCGGCCGGGCCGCGCAGGAACGCCGTCAGCGCGCCGAGGCCGAACGTCAGCGCGGCAATCTTGCCCGCTATGTCTCTCCCCTCATGGCGGAGCGCCTGGCTCAAGAAGAGCGGCCGGACTTCGACCGGCGCCAGCAGGAGGCCTCGATCCTCTTCATCGACCTGGGCGGCTTTACCAGCGAGAGCGAGGGCCGCTCGCCGGGCGAGACCGTGGAGTTCCTGGTCGACTATCACCAGCGTCTGGAGCGGGTGGTCCTCGACCACGGCGGCGTCATCGAGCAGTTTCAGGGCGACGGCGCCATGGTGATCTTCGGCCTGCCGGAGCCGCGCGAGGACGATGCGGTGCGCGCCCTGGCCTCGGCCAGGGAGCTGATCTCCGTCCTCTACGCCTGGCGTCCCGACATCGAGGTGCGCGCCGGACTGCACCACGGCGCGGTGGCGATCGCGCGGCTGGGCGGCGACCGGCAAGCCCAGCTGGCCGCGGCCGGAGACACGGTCAACGTGGCCAGTCGCCTGGAGGGCCTGGCCAAGGAGGTGGGCGCCTCGCTGGTGATCACCGAGGATCTGGCGGTCAAGGTCGAGGCGGCCGGGCGTGGCGATCTCCTGGCCGGGTTCGAGCCCGAGGCGGCGCGGCCGATCCGGGGCCGCAAGCAGCCGATGGCCTTGCGTCTGGGACGCCTTGACCGACTTGTGACAAGCGAGCCCTAGACGGTCTCGGTCATACCATCCAACTTTTCCTCCCGACCCGTCGTCACGGCTGGGGCGGGCCAGGACAGCTGAAGGAGATCGCGAGGCATGGCGGCATCCCCGCCCGAGTTCCAGATGGCTTTGCAGCTGCATCAGCGAGGAGAGTTGAAGCGGGCCAGAATGCTCTACGAGCGGGTCGGCATGGCAAGCCCCGACTATCCGCGCGCCCTTCACTATCTGGGCCTGATCGCCCATCAGACCGGCGACAGCGACAAGGCGGTGCGCCTCATCGCCAAGGCGCTGACCTTCAAGCCGGAGGATGCGGAGATGCGCAGCAACCTCGGCAACGCGCTGGCCCGATGCGGGAAGCTGGAGCAGGCGAGGCGCGAGCTGGAGCGCGCGACCGCCTTGGCACCCGGCTTCGCCGGCGCGCACAACAACTTGGGGCTCGTGCAGAGAAAGCTCTCTCTGCCCGACGAGGCGGCGCGGTCTTTCCAGCGCGCCGTGGAGCTCTTGCCGGGCAACCCTCTGCTCTACAGCAATTGGGGGACGGCCTTGGCCGAGGCCGGCCACTTGCCGGCGGCCCGCGAGCGGCTAGAGCAGGCCTTGAAGCTCGATCCCAAGCACGCCGATGCCTGGAGCAATCTGGGACTGGTGCTGAGCCGCCTGCGACAGTGGGACGAGGCGCTCCGTTGCCTGAACAAGGCCCTGGACCTGGCACCGAAGGCGGCCGCTGTCTGGGTCAATCTCAGCAACGTCGAGCGCGCCTACGGGCGCTTGGCGGAGGCCAGGAAGGCGGCCGCCAAGGCCATCGAGTTGGCGCCCGCCTTGCCCGATGCCCACCAGGCCCTGGCCTCGGCCGGGCGCTTCGAAGAGGCGGAGAGCGAGATTTCCGGCCTGGAAGGCGTCTTGAAGCGGCGCGACCTGACCTCGAAAGAGCGCATGAACTGCTCCTACGCGCTGGGCAAGCTGCTGGACGGCGTGGGCTCGTACGATCGCGCTTTCTCCGCCTTCGGCGCGGCCAATCGCGAACAGGCGCTCGCCTTCGACCTCGGGCGGACGCAGGCTCGTTTCGACAGCCTCATCTCGCGCTTCGACAGGGCGCTATTGGACCGCCTGTCCGGCTGCGGTCACCCCTCCGAAAGGCCAATCTTCGTGCTCGGCATGCCACGCTCGGGCACCACCCTGGTCGAGCAGATCATCGCCAGCCACGGGTCGGCCAGCGGCGCCGGCGAGCTGCCCGACGTCGAGGGCTATCTCGCGACCTTCGAGGCGGCGGAGAGGGGAGAGGAGGCGGCGCTGCTGGAGCGCTTCGCGCGCGACTATCTGGCCGAGCTCGATCGTCGCGGACAGGGTATGCCGCGCACGGTGGACAAGGCCCCCTTCAACTTCCTCTCTCTCGGTCTCATTCGCCTGGTCTTCCCCAAGGCCAGGATCGTGCATTGCAGGCGGGATCCGCGAGACACCTGCCTCTCCATCTACTTCACCAACTTCGCCGAGCACCGGACCTTCACCACCCGACTGGAGGACATCGGGGCCTACTACGCCTGTTACGAAAGGCTGATGGCCCATTGGCGCGGTCTCTTTCCCGAGGGCTTCCATGAGCTGACCCACGAGACGCTGGTCGGCGATCAGGAGCCGGAAAGCAGGCGCCTCTTGGACTACCTGGGGCTGTCTTGGGATTCGCGCTGCCTTTCCTTCCACGAGACGGAGCGCCCGGTGGACACGCCGAGCGATTGGCAGGTGAGGGAACCGATCAACACGCGCTCCATCGGCCGCTGGCGTCGCTACGAGCAGCACCTGGGGCCGCTCTTGGAGACACTGCCGTCTTGAGGCCGCTCAATCGGGTACCCAGCCGGTGAGATAGAGCACCTCGATCTCCGCCGATACCCGACCGTCCGCGCGCCGTGGATAGCGGGCCAGCGCGGTCGCCAAGCTATCGCGGCGCAGGCATCCGCGCGCGCGCTCGTTCAGAGCATTGGCCTCGCCCATGCCGCGCAGGTCGCGCAGCAGGGTCAGGGGATCGGGATAGTCGATCGGGATCACGTCCGCGTCGGCCATCGGCGAGAGGAAACCAGTACGCAAGAGCAGCATGCCGGCGTCGCGCACCTCGACAAAGGGCGACACCCGGGGCGAGACGCCGCCGGCGGTCTCGCTCTCCCCCTCCAGCAGGCTCTGGCGCAGCGCCGCCAGACTGGCGCCGCCCGGCAAGGCCGCGAGGAAGAGCCCGCCCGGCTTGAGCGCGTAGCGGATTTGCGCCAGCACGCCGGGCAGGTCGTTCACCCAATGCAAAGCGAAGAGGCTGACGACCAAATCGAGGCTGGCGCGCCCGCAGGGCAGCCACTCTTCATCGGCGACGAAGGTCGGCCCGCCGTTCCGGTGCGCACGGCCAGCCATCGCCTGGGAGAGGTCGCACTGGGCAAGCACGCCGATGCGCCCCGGCCCCTCCGCTGGCCGCCGTGCCAACAGCCCGGCCAAGGTCCCGTCGTGGCAGCCGAGGTCGAGCGCCAGGGGAAAGTCGCGCGTGGTCTCCGCCAGGCGTTCCAGCAGCCTGAGGCCGATCTCGCGCAGCAGGAAGTCGTGCGCGGAGAGACCGGCCGCCGCCCGCTCGCGGTTGCGCTGGACGGCCCGTCGGTCGAAGAGGCGCGGTGCGGCGGCCGGCTCGGACATTCTGGCTCTCCTCACAAAGCCTCGGCGTGATATGACAGCCTTGATCTGGCGCGTCCATGGCAGGTGTAGAGACGATGGATGTCAGTGAAAGGAAGGCTGGTGACGGTTTGCGCAAGCCGGTGGCGCGCGCCGCCCGGCTCATGCTCGACGCGGTCTTGCCGCCGCGCTGCTTCGCCTGCGGTCAGGTGACACCGGCCGCTGCTGCGCTCTGCGCCGCCTGCTGGTCGGATCTGAACTTTCTGGGCGAGCCCTGCTGCCGCCTTTGCGGTCTGCCCTTCCCCTTCGACCAGGGGCCGCGGGCGCTCTGCCCCAGCTGTGCCAAGGAGCGGCCGGCCTTCGACCGTGCCCGCGCCGCACTGCTCTATGACGAGGCCAGCCGGCGCCTGATCCTGCCCTTCAAGCATGGCGACCGGACCGAAGCGGCGCGGCCCTTCGCGCGCTGGCTGCAAGTCGCGGGCTGGGAGAGCCTCGAAAAAGCCGATCTGATCTTGCCGGTACCGTTGCACCGTTGGCGCCTCTTGAAGCGCCGCTACAACCAGGCCGGCTTGCTGGCGCAAGCCCTGGGCCGCGAAACCGGCTTGCCGGTCGCGGTCGACCTCTTGCGCCGGGTTCGCGCCACGCCGCCGCAAGGCCGGCGCTCGCGCGAGGCGCGGCGGCGCAACGTGGCCGGCGCTTTCCGGCTGGCACCGGGGGCGGCACGGCTGCTGGAGGGACGGCGCCTCATCCTGGTGGACGACGTCATGACAAGCGGCGCCACCCTTGACGCGGCGGCCAAGGTCCTGCGTCGCGCAAAACCGAAAACGATAGATGTTCTGACCCTTGCCCGGGTGCTCCGCGAGACCCCATATGGGGCTGCAGACGGAGTGGAGAGCCAGGACGATGCCTAAGGTCGAGATCTACACCAGCCTGCTGTGCGGCTACTGCTATCGCGCCAAGCGCCTGCTGGAGAAGAAGGGTGTGGACTACACCGAGTACGACCTGATGGCGCAGCCGGTTCGGCGCAGAGAGATGATGGAGCGCAGCAGAGGGCGCACCTCGGTGCCGCAGATCTTCATCGACGACAGGCATGTCGGCGGCTGCGACGAGCTCTACGATCTGGAGGCGCGCGGCAGCCTCGATCCACTGCTGCAGTCGGCGGCGTGAGCGACGCCTTCGTCGCTGCCCTGGTCCAACTGACGGCCGGGCCGCGCATTGCGGATAACCTGGTCACCCTCGACGCGCTCATTCGCGAAGCCAAGGCGAAGGGCGCCGACTTCGTGGCCCTGCCCGAGAACTGCACCCAGATCGAACCCGACAAGGAGGTCTCGATCAAGCAGGCCGAGCCCGAGGAGACGCACCCGGCCCTGCCGCGGCTGCGCGCGCTGACGGCGGAGCTGGGCCTCTGGCTTTCGGTCGGCTCGCTCACCGTCAGAGCGGCCCCGCAGCACATCTGGAACCGCAGCTACTTGCTGGCCCCGGACGGCGCGATCGCCGCGCGCTACGACAAGGTTCACCTCTTCGACGTCGAAGTCGGCGACGGGCAAAGCTACCGCGAAAGTGCCTACACCGCTCCGGGCACGACGGCGGTGCTGGCCGATCTGCCCTGGGGCCGCTTGGGTCTCACCATCTGCTACGACCTGCGTTTCGCGCATCACTATCGGCTGCTGGCACAGTCGGGCGCGGACTTCCTGACCGTTCCCTCCGCCTTCACCAAGGTCACGGGCGAGGCCCATTGGGAGGTCCTGCTGCGGGCGCGTGCCATCGAGACCGGCTGCTTCGTCCTGGCGGCGGCGCAGTGCGGCAGGCATGCCGGCGGCCGCCAAACCTACGGTCACAGCTTGATCGTCGATCCCTGGGGGAGCGTGCTGGCCGAGGCCGGTGAGCAGCCCGCCGTCGTCACCGCGCGCATCGACCCGGAAGCGGTCCGAAGCGCGCGCCGACGCTTGCCGTCGCTCAGCCACGACAGACCCATCGCGGCTCCCTTCTCGGGCAGCAGGACGCCGGACGTCGGCGCCGCCTAGCTAGCGTTTCCCGGACCCTCCTCGTCTTCCAACTCGGCCTCCACCGTGGTGTGGCCGACGGCATAGTCCTCGGCAAGGCAGCGGCGCACCGCGCGGACGGCCTCCGCGGGCGCCACGCCCGCGGCCGGGACGATGTGCAGGGTCGCGAAGGTCGCATCGTTGCTGACCGACCAGAGGTGCAGATGATGGGCATTGGCGACTTGGGGCAGGGCCTTGACCGCCTCCAGGATCGCGTCTCGATCCAGATGATCAGGCGTGCCCTCCAGCAGAATGTGCGCGGCCTGGCGCACGATGGCCACCGCGCTGCGCAGGATGACCACGCTCAGGACCAGTGAGAGTATCGGGTCGATCGGCACCCATCCGGTGAAGCGGATGACGAGCGCGGCACCCACCGCGCCGATCGAGCCCAAGGCGTCGCCCAGGACGTGCAGCCATGCGGCCTTGAGGTTCAGACTACCCTTATCGCCGCGGCTCAGGAGGTAGAGACTGACGGCGTTGGCGGCGAGGCCGGCCAGCGCCACGATCAGCATGGTGTCGCTTAGGATCGCGACGGGCTGGAAGAAGCGCAGGATCGCCTCGACCACGATCCAGATCGTCAAGATGATCAGCAATACGCCGTTGGTGAAGGCGGCCAGCACTTCCAGGCGGCGGTAGCCGAAGGTACGCCGCGCGTCGCCGGGACGCCGGCCCAGCCGGATCGCGGCCAGCGCCAGTAGCAGGGCGGCCACGTCGGTGAACATGTGGCCGGCATCGGCGATGAGCGCGAGAGAGCCGGAGATGAAGCCGCCGGCAGCCTCCAGCACCATGAAGCAGAAGGTGATGGCCAACACGATGCGGATGCGCTTCTCGGCGTCCGCGCCGCTCGGTACATGGGAATGGCGATGCCCATCACCGGTTTCGTGCTTGTGGGCCTGCTCACCTGCCATGATTTTGGGCTCCATCGCCCTCTTCGCGTCTCGCGGCGATGCGCTGGACCGCCGCCGGGCGCGGTTCGGAGATCACGAGATCCTCATAGGCCAGGATGCGCAAAGTCCCGGTGACCGCGTCCAGCAGCTCTCCCGGGCGTAGCAGGAAGTCGGGATTGCTGGGCTTGCCGAAGCGCTCGTTGCCCAGGGCGAAGGTCTCGTAGATCAGGCCGCCATGCGCGGCCAGTCCCTGCAAGAGAGCGGGCAGCAAGGGTCTGTAGAGGTAGTTGGTCACCACGACCCCCTCGAAACGGCGGCCGGCCAAGGGGTAGGGGCTGCCGTCCTCCAGATCGGCCTCGATCGGCTCCAGCCGTGCGTCGGGGATAAGGTCCCGGATGCCCTTGAGGTCCCGGTCCAGCGCGGTGACCCGATAGCCCTGCTCCAGCAGAAGGCGCGTATGGCGCCCGCTGCCGCAGGCGAGGTCCAGGACCCGGCCGCCACGCGGGAAGACCCAGGCAAAACGGGTTACCCAAGGCGAAGGCGGTGGCCTGAACGGATCCTGCATCTTTGGCACTCTCCCTTGCCCTTTGCCAAGTCTCGCGCCATTTTAACCTTTATGATCAAGTATGACCTCAAGTGTGATCAGGGCCATCGATTCGAAGCATGGTTCCGCGACTCCGCCGGCTTTGACGAGCAGAAAGCGGCGGGCGAGGTCGCCTGCCCCACCTGCGGCTCGCTTGCCGTCGAGAAGGCCTTGATGGCGCCAGGGCTGCCGAGCAAGGGCAACGCGTCGAGCCGGCGCATGGCGGAGGTCCACAAGGAGTTGAAGGCCCTGCGCGACACGGTCGAGCGGGAGTTCGATTACGTCGGCCCGCAGTTCGCCGAGGAGGCCCGCAAGATCCACTATGGGGAGACGGAGGCGCGCGGCATCTACGGCGAGACCAGCAGCGAAGATGCCAAGGCCCTGGCGGACGAGGGCGTGACTTTCTCCCGCATCCCCTGGGTTCCGAAGGAGAACGCCTGAAGGCGCTGGGCTTCTCTAAACGAGGCTGACCGGGCTGCCGCTCGCCAGCAGCCCGCCTTCAATCACCCTGAGGTAGATCCCCATGTCCATGTGGCCGTACCCGGCACGCAAGGCGCGCGGTATGTTGAGGTCGCGCTCGGCCGTGTCGGGATTAACCATGGTGGCGGCGCAACGCGCGGTCTTGTCGGCGACCTCGAGCAGCGCTTCACCGATCCTGACCCGGCGTCCGACCCACGTGAGTTCCTCCCAAGGCGCGAGTTCCTCTAGCCAGAGGTTGGCGCGGAAGCGACGCGGATCGACGGGCGCGCGGGCGACGCGCTCCAGGTCGCGCGCGGTCGCCAGGTTGATCAGGTGCAGGAAGGGCTCGTCCCATTCGCTGAAGCATCCCGTCGGCGCCTCGACGAACTTGGGCGCGCCGCGTGGATTGCCTTTCAGATAGGCGGTGAAGAACTGGGTCAGCAGGGTTCGCCCGATCGGCTCGTCGACTTTCCCGCGTGCCACCTGGCGGCCGTCGCGCGAGAGCGTCACCACCGAACTGTCGCCGTCGTAGGCGAGCTGCAGCGCCGCTAGGCGTTCCTCCGCCACCAGGCCGGCGAACTGGGCCTTGTCCAGCCAGTCCTCGATCGGCTGACCCGACCCGCCGGTGCCATAGACCAGCGCGAAGCGGCGGTCCTGCGGCAAGCCTTCGCCCGCGCGCAGCATCGCTTCGCCAAGGACCTCTCCGGCCAAGCCCTTGACCGGGTAGCGGGTGATCCGCTCCAGCGTCGCTCCCATGCGCCGTCTCGCCATGCCTTAAGAAACAGAAGACAAGACGAGAGCTTGGCGCTGGGGCGGTGTCAAGATCCGTTCGTTGGCCGCAAGTCGTTCAAGGACCAGTCGTAGTGGTCGTCGGCGATCTCGTCGATGCCCTCCAGCTGTTCCGCCAGGGGCTGGTCGGCGAACTGTTTCAAGTGGCGGATGACGCCGATCTCGCTGCCGCCGAAGTCGCTTTCGAACCAGTCGTAGATGGAGGAGACGTAGAGCTTCCCACCCTCGATCCTGGCGCCGCGCGGGTTGTTGACGAAGTCGCGCGCCGCCGCGTTCAACTGCTCTTCCAGCCGCATGGAATCGAAGGGCTCCGGCAAGAGGCTGGGACAGCCCAGGGCCGCGCAGTTCACCGCGTAGTGGACCCGGTTGTCGTGCCAAATCGGTCTCAGGATGCGGTGCTCGATATCGTCCAGGGTGAGCGGCACGCCCTCGACCTCGACCAGGTCGGCGCCCCAGGGGCCAGTGGCGAAGAGGCCGCTGGAGATGTCGATATCGCGGATGGTCTCCACCGGATAGTGGTTCAGCACCGTCGCCACGGTCAGGGCGTTGTAGAGGTTGGCCCAATAGGCGAACTGCTCCGCCCGATTGAGCCGGCTGACCTCGACCGCCCCCAGCTCGCGAAGGTAGGCCTGCAGGCCGGCCTCGGCGGCCATCGCCGCCTCATAGTCGATGCGGGTGATCCCGTCGTTGCCGCGCTGCATGTAGTTTCGCAGGAAGGTCGCCCAGATGCTGTGGTCGACTATGATGCTGCTGTCGGGATCGTGGGCCTCCCACCGCGGCCAGAGCTCGGCATCGGGGGCGGCGGCCGCCATGCCCGGGGCGAGCATCACCACAAGCCCCAAGGCACTGCTGCGGCCCAAGAAGTCGCGTCGCGTCGTCATACCACACTAAGTGGCGAGCGCGAGGCCTCGGGGCCAATGACGAGCCTGTGCGCGGCGCGTGAGGAGGGAGTGGCGAAGAAGCCGCATTGCACCCTCTTGTGCTATTTTTATCACAGCACCATATCGGGATTGTCGGCTGCTTGTCCTTGGCTCCCAAGGTCGTTCGGGCTGGGCCGGCGCCTCGTCCTGTGCCGCCAAGCGGGCAGGGCGGGATCATGCATCATCGGCGTGTGCTGCGGCAAAGCGGGCGCGCGGAAGGAGGGCGACTAATGGATTTCGAGAACTACAGCGAGCGCGCACGCGGCTTTCTGCAGGCGGCTCAGACGCGCGCCTTGGGCGAGGGGCATCAGCGCCTGGCGCCCGAACACCTGCTCAAGGTGATCATCGACGATCGCGAAGGACTGGCGGCCAACCTGATCAAGGCGGCCGGCGGCGACCCCGCGCTCGCCAAGCAGCAGGTCGAGCAGGCCTTGGCCGCGATCCCGCAGGTAAGCGGTAGCGGTGCCGGCCAGTTGAGCCTGGACCCCGCCATGGCGCGGGTCTTCACGCAGGCCGAGAAGCTCGCCGAGAAGGCCGGCGACAGCTACATCACGGTGGAACGCCTGCTGCTGGCGATCGCCATGGACCGCAACAGCGCGGCCGGCAAGGCGCTGGCGAACGCCGGCGTCAGCCCGCAGGGCCTGAACAGTGCCATCGAGGCCCTGCGCCAGGGCCGCACCGCCGACAGCCCCTCGGCCGAGCAGGGCTACGACGCCCTGAAGAAGTATTCGCGCGACCTCACGGAAGTGGCGCGCGAGGGCAAGCTGGACCCCGTCATCGGCCGCGACGAGGAGATCCGCCGCACCGTCCAGGTGCTGTCGCGGCGCACCAAGAACAATCCGGTGCTGATCGGCGAACCCGGCGTCGGCAAGACCGCCATCGTCGAGGGCCTGGCCCAGCGCATCGTCAAGGGCGACGTGCCGGAGAGCCTGAAGGACCGACGCCTCTTGTCGCTGGACCTGGGCGCCATGGTCGCCGGCGCCAAGTTCCGCGGCGAGTTCGAAGAGCGCCTGAAGGCCGTCCTGCAGGAGATCGCCTCGGCCGGCGGCGAGATCATCGTCTTCATCGACGAGCTGCACACCTTGGTGGGGGCCGGCAAGGCGGACGGCGCGATGGACGCCTCCAACATGCTGAAGCCGGCCCTGGCGCGCGGCGACCTGCATTGCGTCGGCGCCACCACCTTGGACGAGTACCGCAAGCACATCGAGAAGGATGCCGCCCTGGCGCGGCGCTTCCAGCCGGTCTTCGTGGCCGAGCCGACGGTGGAGGACACCATCTCCATCCTGCGCGGCCTGAAGGAGAAGTACGAGCTGCACCACGGCGTCAGGATCACCGATTCCGCGCTGGTGTCGGCCGCCACGCTCTCCAACCGCTACATCACCGACCGTTTCCTGCCGGACAAGGCGATCGACCTGATCGACGAGGCGGGCTCGCGGCTGCGCATGGTGGTCGACAGCAAGCCCGAGGCGATCGACGAGTTGGACCGCCGCATCATCCAGCTGAAGATCGAGCAGTCGGCCTTGCGCAAGGAGGATGACAAGGCCTCCAAGGACCGCCTGGAGAAGCTGGAGGCAGAACTGGCCGACCTGGAGGAGCAGGCGGCGGAACTCACCGCGCGCTGGCAGGCCGAGAAGGAGGAACTGGCCAAGGCCCAGAAGCTGAAGGAAGAGCTGGACCACGCCCGCGGCGAGCTGGAGATCGCGCAGCGCGAGGGCAATCTGGAGCGCGCCGGCGAGCTGCGCTACGGCGTGATCCCGGACCTGGAACGCCGTCTGGCGGAGGCCGAGGCGGCCGAGCAGCACCGCATGCTGAACGAGGAGGTGAACGACAGCGACATCGCCGGCGTGGTCTCGCGCTGGACGGGAATCCCCGTGGACAAGATGCTGGAGGGCGAGCGCGAGAAGCTCTTGGGCATGGAGCAGGCCTTGGGGCTGCGCGTCATCGGCCAGCAGGAAGCCATCTCCGCCGTGTCGGACGCCGTGCGGCGTGCCCGGGCGGGGCTGCAGGATCCCAACCGGCCGATCGGCTCCTTCCTCTTCCTCGGACCCACGGGTGTCGGCAAGACGGAGCTGACGCGGGCGCTTGCCGGGTTCCTCTTCGACGACGACCAGGCCATGGTCCGCCTCGACATGTCGGAGTACATGGAGAAGCACTCCGTCTCCCGCATGATCGGCGCGCCCCCGGGCTATGTCGGCTACGAGGAGGGCGGCGCCTTGACCGAGGCGGTGCGCCGGCGCCCCTATCAAGTGGTCCTCTTCGACGAGGTGGAGAAGGCGCACCCCGACGTCTTCAACGTGCTGCTGCAGGTCCTGGACGAGGGGCGCCTGACCGACGGTCAGGGCCGCACCGTGGATTTCCGCAACACCATGATCATCCTGACCTCCAATCTGGGCTCCGACGTCTTGGCCGCCCAGCCGGACGGGCAGTCGGTGGAAGCGGTGCGTGAGCCTGTGATGGAGGTGGTCCGCGCCGCCTTCAGGCCGGAGTTCCTGAACCGCCTGGACGAGGTCCTGCTGTTCCACCGTCTCAGCCGGGCCGAGATGGACGGCATCGTCACAATCCAACTGGAGCGTTTGGAGGCGCTCTTGGCGGAGCGTAAGATCGCCCTGGAGTTAGACGACAAGGCCATCGCCTGGCTGGCCGACAAGGGCTATGACCCGGTGTACGGCGCCCGGCCGCTGAAGCGGGTGATCCAGCGTTCGCTGCAGAACCCCTTGGCGCAGGCGATACTGGCCGGCGACGTTCAAGACGGCGAGCGTGTACCGGTCACCGCCAGCAGCCTTGGCCTGGTGATCGGCGAGGGGCAGGAGGAAGCTGCGGCCTAGATCCGCGGCGGGACCAGGGAGGGGAGGTGCCTCACATGCGTGACGGGAGCGGCTCAGGCGACGATGCCGCTCAGCTGGCGCAAGCCGGGCACGACCTTCTCTCCCGCGGCCTCCTGGGCCGCGCCGCCGCCTTGGCGGCGCGGGCCTGCGCGCTCGATCCGAGATCAGCCGACGGGCTGCGGCTGACCGCCGAGGTGGCCCGTGCGGAGGGCGACTTGGCGGGGGCCAGGGAAGCCTACCGCCTGTGGTGCGACCTGGCGCCAGATGCGGCGGACGCCCGCTACGCCGCCAGCCTGCTTTCCGGCGAGGCCCTTCCCTCCGCGCCCATGGCCTGCGCGCCGGTTCCCTTCGTGGTCGAGGACAACTTCCTCTCCCCGGTGCAGTTGGAGATGGTGAGCGCGCACGTCCTCGATCACCTGGGCGACATGGTCGAGGCCAGCGTCGTTCAGTCGGGTGAGAATGCGCGCGACGAGGCCTCGCGCTCGGCCCGCGTCCTCTATGACCCCGAAGCGATCGAACGGTGGTTCTCGCCCCTGCTCTTGGCTTATCTGCCCTGGGCCCTGCCCCGGCTGGGCTTGGCGCCCTTTCGCTTCGGTCAGGTCGAAGTGCAGCTGACCGTCAGCTACCACGGCGACTTCTACAAGGCCCATCACGACATCACGCTGGGCGAAGAGGATGCCGTGGCCGGCCGGCGGGTGAGCTTCGTCTACTACTTCCAACTGGCCGGCGGCAGCTTCGCCGGCGGCGCGCTGCGCCTCTACGACCACCATTGCGAAGAGGGCAGCGACACCCGCGAGCGCTTTACCTCGGTCATGCCGCTGCCCAATCGCCTGGTCCTCTTCCGCAGCGAAGCCCTGCACGAGGTCATGCCGGTGGAAGCCCGCAGCGGCCGCGCCGAAGACGGCCGCTTCACGCTGAACGGCTGGATCCACGGAGAAGGGGATCCGGAAGAGGGTTGATTGCACAAGCAGGAACTGTGTTGATTGCTCGTTCCAAACAGAGTTAGCCTGGTAGCTGGAGGTATCTATGCCCTGGGAGAAGCAGTACGACGAGACGAAGGTGCTGGAGCAGGCGATGCTCACCTTCTGGGCGCAGGGCTATGCCGGGACCTCGATCAGCGATTTGGTGACGGCGACCGGCATCAATCGGGGCAGCCTCTACAACGCCTACGACGACAAGCACGACCTCTTCATGGCGGCCTTGCGCCACTACGACCGTTGCCATCGGGCGGACTACCTGGCCGAGGCGGCCAGGGCGAACCCGCCCCGCGATGCCATCCTCGCCGTCTTCGAGGGCGCGGCGCGGCCCCTTTGCGACGAGACCGTCCCTGGCGGCTGCCTCCTGGTCAACACCGCCTTGGAGATGTCGCCGCACGACCCGGAGGTGGCGGCCTTCGTGACGGCCAGCCTGGAGGAGGTGGAGAGTTTTTTCCGCGAGATGATCGAGAAGGCGCGACTGCTGGGCGAACGTGCCGGGGAGGGGCCGCCGGCGGCCTTGGCCAAGACGCTGCTGGGCCTCTTGCTGGGCCTTAGGGTGCTGGCCCGTTCCAAGCAGGATCAATCGACGCTTCAGGCCGTGGTGACGGAGGCGCGACGCTTGCTCGCCTGAGCCGCCTGGAATTTTTTGAGAGTTTGGAACGATCGTTTAACAGCAAGGGAGAAAGGGGACGGTGTCGGTATCCTAGGTCGAGCGCCTAGTACTATTCGGGAGCGTCAAGCCCGTATTCACTTGCTAGCGCGTCAACTCTCTTCATGGCGTTCCGAAGGGTCAAAGCGGCGTAGTCGTTACACGGGCGCGCGTCGGTGCCTGCGAAAGCCTGGCTATGAAGCGCGCGCGCGAATGCGCTCTCTCCCCAGCGATGCCGCACGAGCAACGTGAACAGCTCCGAAAAGCGCGCGCCGTCGTAGCCGAAGGTCGCGGAGCAGTGCTCCGAGATCGCGACGGACCGGGCCATCCATTTCAGCTCGTTGACTTCGTTTTCCTCGTCGCTGAGATAGGGGTTCGGATAGTAGGGCCCGCCCAAAGCGGCGTTCAGACCGTTCGCCGTGGAAGACGCGGTCAGGGGCATGAAGTCGAGACTGTTCTCGCCAACGAAGCTCTTAAGTGCCTTGCAAGGGGTGATTTGGGCGAGGAACGCGCCATCCGCCCGCCGATGCCGCTGTGTCTCCCGTCCCAGCGCTTGCGCGACCGTCTCGGACAGGACGCGGACCGACAGGTCCAGATAATCGCGGTCCCTGGCGGCGAGGCTTGGGTGCTTCGAATAGAACGCGCACTTATCCAGGAGCCGGTAAGCGAAGACAATCGACGCATAGGTGGATGCATAGCGCTCCGCGTCGCTATCGTCCTGCAGCTTCCAGGTCGACTGCGAAAAGCCGAAGATCGCACCGGCAAGCTGCAGGAGTATCAAGAAGGCCGTTGAGGGCATCGGGCGCGTCCCCCTGGATGGCGGTCCGAACCGCGCTCGCTCTGCGCGTTCTACTGTCCAAGCCGATCTCGGACCCGGCCGTCAAGAGGTGGCGCGCGGCGCCGACGGGTGCAATGCCCGGGCGAGGGTCAAAGGCTTGTGCCGTCGTGGAGCTTCGCCGGACCGGCGCCGCTCAGGAAAAGACGAAGTCGGTGCTCGTCAGCTGGTCGACCGACGTGATGGCCACCAGCTTGACGCTGAAGTCCGCCGAACCGTCGCCGTCGCTGTCCACCTGAAGCTCGCCTTGCGTGTCATCGCCGTACTGAAAGCGCGCCTGCGGTATGCCGGCCCCACCGAAGGCGGCATCGCCGATCCACTCTCCGTTCTTGCCGACCTGCAAGCGGACGCGGTCGCCGCCGTCCTCGGCGCGGCCGGTGAAGTCCGCGATCACGCCTTGCTGACCGAGCGCATCCTCCTGGAAGAAGAAGTTGTCGTCGCCCCTCCCCCCGAAGGCGGTGTCGTAGCCTTGGCCTCCGAAGAGGGAGTCGTTCCCGGAGTCTCCATAGAGGATGTCGTTGCCTGAATCCCCATAGAGGCTGTCGCCCTTGCTTTGGCCGTTGAAGGTGTCGGCACCCGTGCCGCCAAAGGCCGTGTCGCGGTCGGTGTTTCCGGTGATCTCGTCGTTCCCGGACCCGCCGTAGAGCAGATCTTGCACGGTAAAAGACATGGCGAGCCCGGAATAGAGCATGTCCGCACCGCTGTCGCCGAAGATAACGTCGCTGTCGCGGCCGCCGTCGAGGCTGTCGTCGCCTTGGCCACCGTACAGTCTATCCTTGCCGGAGTATCCATAGGCTTCGTCGTCACCGTTCTCGCCGAACAAGGTGTCGTTGTCTCCGCCACCGTGCAGGCTGTCGTTCCCGTCGTCGCCCCAAAGCTGGTCCTTTCTGGCGCCGCCGTAAAGCGCGTCGGCGCCCGTGCCTCCGAAGGCGATGTCGTTGTCCCTGGTCGCATCGGTCGGCAGGTACTCGGGACCCGCCTCGATGTAGTCGTCCCCCGAACCGCCGTAGAGCGTATCTCCGCCCCGATAGCCGTAGAGCCTGTCGTCGCCGTCGCCTCCATAGACCGTGTCGTCGCGACCGTCCGCATGGGCAATATCGTCACCGGAGCCGGCGTCGATCAGGTCGTCTCCACTGCCGGCCCTGATCAGGTCGGCGTCTTCGCCGCCATAGATCTTGTCGTTGCCGGCATCGCCGCGCAGCTCGTCCTCGCCGTCGCCGCCGTAGACGGTATCGTCGTTCAGGTTGCCGTCGACCCTGTCGTCTCCCGCACCGCCGTAGAGCCTGTCGCGCGCGCCGTCGCCGTCGATGCGGTCTTCCCCGTCACCGCCCTTGACGAGGTCGTTGTCGGCGCCGCCGAAGATCCGGTCGTCATGCTCGCCGCCGTAGACCAGATCTTCGCCGCGGTTGCCCAGCAGGCTGTCGTCGCCCGCCTCTCCATAGAGGGTGTCGTGTCCGGTGTTGCCCTCGACCAGGTCGTCGCCTTCGCCGGCGGTGATGGTGTCGGCGGCTTCTCCGCCGTAGACGGTGTCTCCTCCCTGACCGCCGAAGACCACGTCCAGCCCCTTGGCGCCCAGCAAGATATCGGCGCCCTCGTCTCCGTAGAGCCGGTCGGCGCCGGTGTCTCCATAGATCAGGTCGTCGCCGAGGTCGCCGGCGACGGTGTCCGCCTCTTCGTTGCCCTGAAGGCGGTCCGCGCCGCTGCCGCCGTAGAGCTTGTCCTTGTTCTTCTGCCCGAAGAGGTCGTCCGAACCGGACCCGCCGTAGAGCCGATCGGTTCCCGACCTGCCTTCCAGCAAGTCGTCGCCGCCGTAGCCGAAGAGGTTGTCGTAGTGCGTGCCGTTGGCGCGGCCGTAGAGGCGGTCGTCGGCGCCGTAGCCGAAGATCTCGTCGGCGGTCTGAGAGCCCTTCACCTCGTAGTCGTTGGTGCTGTCGGCGTAGTAGGTTCTGTAGGTGGCTTCCGGACCGATGGTGATGGAGATGGTCTCGATCACCTCCACGCCCCTGAGGTCGAGGTGGCTGGTGTCGACCTCGCCGCCGAACAGCAGGGTGTCCGTGCCGTTGCCGCCCACCAGGGTCTCGATGCCGACGATCTCGGTCAGGGTCCGGATCAGGAAGACGTCGTCCCCGTCGCCGCCATAGGCCGTGTCGCGGCCTCGGCCGCCGACCAGAAGATCGGCCTCCGCGCCGCCAACCAGCCGGTCGCCGCCGCGTTCGCCGAAGAGCGCGTCGCTGCCCGAACCGCCGGTGAGGCTGTCCCTGGCGATGCCGCCGTGCAGGACGGCCGCGCCGGACCCGTCGATCAGGGTGTCCTCGCCGCCGCCCCCGAAGAGGCGGTCATTGCCTTCCCGGCCCAAGAGGGAGTCGGCGCCGGCGCCGCCGTAGAGGTTGTCGTCGCCGCCGTTGCCGTTCAAGCGGTCCTCGGCCAGGCCGCCGAAAGCTTGGTCGTTGCCGGAACCCCCGACCAGGCTGTCCTCGCCGTCGCGGCCAAAGAGCCGGTCGTCGCCGGAGCCTCCATAGAGGAAATCGGCGCCGACGGCACCGTTCAGGCTGTCCTCTCCGTCGCCGCCGCGCAGCTGGTCGCTGCCCTGGCCGCCGGCCAGCTCGTCGTCGCCCTTGCGCCCGTAGAGACGGTCTCCGCCCCGGCCGCCGAAGAGCTGGTCCTGGTCCTCGCCGCCGTAGAGACGGTCTTCGCCCCGGCCGCCGACCAGGCGATCCAAGCCGGCCGAACCCAGCTGCAGGTCGTCGCCCTCGTCCCCGTAGAGGCGATCGTCGCCGCTTAGTCCATAGAGGCTATCGTTGCCGCTGAGGCCGATGATCACATCGTCCAGCGGTGTGCCGATCAAGCTGTCGTTTCCGGACGTTCCGATGATTGCCGCCATAGTGCCCTCCCACTCCTTCTCTATCTCGATTGCATGGCCGGCGCCTGCGCCGCCCTAGCGGTCAAGAGAAGATGAAGTCGCTGCTGGTCAGTTGGGCGACCCTGGTGATGGCGTTCAGCTTGACGCTGAAATCGGTGGCGCCGTCGCCATTGCTGTCCACCTGGATCTCGCCTTGTGCGTCGTCTAGCGCCTGGAAGCGCGCCTCCGGCGTGCCGCCGCCGCCGAAGGCCGCGTCGCCGATCCAGGCGCCGTCCTTGCCGATCTTCAAGAGCACGCTGTCGTCGCCGCGCTCGTTCCGCCCGATGAAGTCGGTGATCAGGCCCTGATCGCCAAGCTGACCGTCTCGGAAGAAGAAGGTATCCTTCCCCTCGCCCCCGGAGAGGCTGTCGTAACCGAGACCACCGCCCAGGTAGTCGTTACCGGTGCCGCCGTAGAGGGTGTCGTTCCCGGAGTTTCCGAACAGGCGATCCTTCTCGCTGTTGCCGCTGAGAACGTCTTCGCCCGTGCCGCCGTAGCCGCTGTCCCGCGCGTGATTGCCGATGATGGAGTCGTCGCCGCGCCCGCCGTAGAGCAGCTCGGAGAGGTAGTCCCTGGTGGTGCCCGAATAGAGTCTGTCGTCGCCGTCGCCGCCGTAGAGCGTGTCCTGGCTGAGACCGCCGTCAAGATGGTCTTCGCCATCGTCCCCGCGCAGGATATCCTTGCCGGAGGATCCATAGATCGCGTCGTCGCCGCTGTTGCCCGACAGGGTATCGTCCTTGTCGCCGCCGTCGATGGTGTCGCGACCGCTGCCGCCGGCGACCCGGTCGGTCTGGGAACCGGTGGTGATGGTATCGTCGCCGTCGCCACCGTAGACACTGTCCCTGTCGTCGCCGACCAAGGGTTCGAATCTGTTGAGGCCGGCTTGAATGTAGTCGTCGCCTGACCCGCCGTAGATCGTATCATTGCCGCGATAGCCGTAGATCTTATCGGCGCCCTCGCCGCCCTTCAGGACATCGGCGGCCGATTCGCCGAGAATGAAGTCGTCGCCCAGGCCCGCGTGAACGTAGTCCACTCCGTCGCCGGCTCTGATCTCATCGGCACCCGCGCCGCCGAAGATGTCGTCATTGCCATTACCGCCGCGCAGTTCATCCGCGCCTTCCTCGCCGTGGAGCGTGTCGTTCCCGGCGTTGCCTTCGGCGCGGTCATCCCCGGTGCCGGCGTAGACCCTATCTTTGTCGTCGCCGGCATAGAGTCTGTCTACTCCGCTGGCACCGTAGATCCAGTCCTCGCCGCGATTGCCCAGGATGCTGTCGTCGCCTGCCTCGCCGTAGAGGGTGTCGTGACCGGTTTCTCCCCTGATCCTGTCGTTGCCCTCGCCCGCCGTGATGGTGTCCGCGGCCTCCCCGCCATAGAGCGTGTCCGTGCCGACGTCGCCGAAGAGCACGTCGAGGCCCTTGTTGCCGTCCAGGGTGTCGTCGCCCTCGGCGCCGTAGATCCGGTCCGCGCCCGTGCCGCCTTCGGCAAAGTCGTCGCCCTCTCCCGTGGTCAGGGTGTCGGCCTGCTCATTGCCGTAGAGGCGATCCGATCCGCTGCCGCCGTAGAGCTTGTCGGGTTCCTTCTGGCCCAGGATACGGTCGTTACCGGACTCGCCATAGGCGCGGTCGGCCCCGCTGCGGCCCTCCAGCAGGTCGTCGCCGCTATAGCCGAAGAGATTGTCGTAGAGCGTGCCGTTGTCGCGACCGTAGAGGCGATCGTCAGCGCCGTAGCCGAAGATCTCGTCCGCCGTCTGAGAGCCCTTGATCGAGTAGTCGTTGGCGCCGCTGGCATAGAAGGTTCTATAGGTGGCTTCCGGTCCGATGGTGATGGAGATGGTTTCGATGACCTCCACGCCCCTGAGGTCGAGGCGGCTGGTGTCGACCTCGCCGCCGAACAGCAGGGTGTCGGTGCCGTTGCCGCCCACCAGGGTCTCGATGCCGACGATGTCGCTCGAGGTTCGGATCAGGAAGACGTCGTCACCATCGCCGCCGTAGCCCGTGTCCCGTCCTTTGCCGCCGACCAGAAGGTCCGCGCCGGCGCCGCCGACCAGCCGGTCGCCGCCACGCTCGCCGAAGAGGGCATCCTCACCCGAACCGCCGGTCAGGCTGTCCCCGCCGAGGCCGCCGTGCAGCACCGCCGCGCCCGACCCGTCGACCAAGGTGTCCTCGCCGCCGCCGCCGAAGAGTCGGTCGTTGCCCTCGCGGCTGAACAGGGTATCGGCGCCGGCGCCGCCGTAGAGGTTGTCGTCGCCGCCGTTCCCGTTGATCCGGTCGTCGGCAAGTCCGCCGAAAGCGCGGTCGTTGCCGGAGCCCCCGGCCAGGCTGTCCTCTCCGTCGCGGCCATAGAGGCGGTCGCCGCCGGAGCCCCCATAGAGAAAGTCGGCGCCGACGGCACCGTTCAGGCTGTCCTCGCCGTCGCCGCCGCGCAACTGGTCGCTGCCTTGGCCCCCGGCGATCTCGTCGTCGCCCTTGCGCCCATAGAGGCGGTCGTTGCCTCGGCCACCGAAGACCTGATCGGCATCCTGGCCGCCGTAGAGACGATCCTGCCCCCTGCCGCCGATCAGCCGGTCCAGGCCTGCCTCGCCCAGCTGCAGGTCGTCGCCCTCGTCGCCGTAGAGACGATCGTCACCGCTTAGCCCATAGAGGCTATCGTCGCCGCTGAGGCCGATGATGACATCGTCCAGCGGCGTGCCGATCAGGCTGTCGCTCCCAGAGGTCCCAATGATTGCCGCCATAACACCCTCCCAGAACCTCCTCCCCGAAAGGAGACTACCAGCTTGACGCGCATCTGGTAAGAGGGTGCGCGCAGAAATTTCACTAGTTTCAAGTAGTGGTTCTGTGAGCTCTTAATATTTATGACCGTTCATTCCAGTAAGTGAAGTTAATAGAACGTTTGACTTCGCCGCAAAAGGCCAGACGCGCGCTTGGCGCGCGTGGTTCACGCCTTGTCTTCGGCGGGCAGCAATCGGGCCAGATGCTTCGTGCTCTTGTTGACGTGCAGCCGCAGGGTCGCGATGGCCGCGTCCGTCTCGCCATCCGCGCAATGCCGCAAGAGCCGCCGATGCTCCTGCTGCGAGACCTTGGTGTACTCCAGCTGAGACAGGACGAGGCGGACGACGCGGTCCAGCATCTTGTACTGCGTCTCGATCATCGCATGCAGGCGGGAGCCTCGGAGGTCTTCGTAGATCGCCATGTGGAAGAGCCGGTTGAGCTCTCCCATCTTGCCCATGTCCGGCTCTTCGTCGAGCCGGTCCAGGATGTCCGAGGCCGTCCTCAGGCTGGCCTGGCTCATGGAGCCGACGAGCTTGGTCAGCGCGTGGCACTCCAAGAGCAGTCGGATCTCCGACATCTCGATGAAATCGGCCGCTTCGAAGGAGGCGACGATGCAGCCGCGGTGCGGGAAGAACTCGACCAGGCCCTCGGCCTCCAGCTGGCGCAGGGCCTCGCGGATCGGCATGCGGCTGATGCCGAACTCGGCGGCCAGACGGTCTTGGCGGATGCTGCTGCCGCTTTCCAGCAGGCCTTCCAGGATCGCCTTGCGCAGCGCGGCCGACACCATCTCGGTCATGGTGCGGTAGAAGGGTCGGGTTTCCTCGATGATCGCCCGGAGTCGGTCCTCTGACACGGGGGGTAGAGCCTCCTGGAGTCGCCGCATTGCAGAGCGACCTATCCTACAGGCAGCTTGCCGCTTCGAACCAGATCGTGTATTGGATCCAAGATCCATTTCTCTGCGCGGCCTCTCGGCCGCCATCGCTGTACGGAAAGGGGGAGGGGTGATGGTCGCCAAGCGTCTGGAAGGTGTCACGGGTATCGGTCTTGACCGGGTGGCCGCCGCCGCCGGGTCCGATCCCGAGGTGCTGCGTCTGGAGAACCTCGACACCGACATCGCCGTTCCGACGGTGGCGTTGGAGGAAACCCGCCGCGCCGTCCTCGATGAGCGCTGCAACTCCTGGCTGCCCTTGACCGGCCGCGCCGATCTGCGCGAGGCGGTGGCCCGCCGGCTGGAAGAGCAGAGTGGCCAGGCCTATGACCCGGGCCGCCAGGTAGTCATCACCTGCGGCGGAATGGAGGGCATGCTGAGTGTCTTGCTGGCGCTGCTCGATCCCGGCAGCGAGGTCGTGGTCACCGATCCGACCTACGCCGGCATGACCAATCGCCTGCGTCTGGCCGGCGCCGAGCCGGTCTTTGTCCCCTTCCGCGCGCTCGAGGGCGCCTGGCGGCTCGATCTCGACCGCCTCGCGGCGGCGGCCACGCCCAGAACGCGGGCCGTCTTTGTCATGAACCCCTCGATGCCGTCGGGCGCGGTCCTGACCGACGAGGAATGGCGGGCATTGGCCGCCTTCTGCCAGCGCCATGACCTTTGGCTCATCTACAACGCCGCCATGGAGCGCATTCTCTTTGACGGCCGCGCCTATCGCCACCCGGCAAGCATCGACGGCTTGGCCGAGCGCACGATCACCATCGGATCGGCATCGAAGGAGTTTCGCATGATCGGCTGGAAGGTCGGTTGGGTCGCCGGGCCGCCCAAGGTGATGGATGCGGTGGCGACGGTCCATGTCTACAATACCGCTGACGCCGTCGGGGTCACGCAGTCGGCCGTGACCGCGGCCTTCGCGGCCGGCGATGAGGGCAGCGGCCTCGGTGCCGCGGTGACGGAATGGCAACGGCGGCGCGACCTGATCGTCGAGGAACTGCCGGAGTTCGCCATCGTTCCGGCCGCCGGCGGCTGGTCCATGCTGCTTGACGTCAGCCGCGCCGGCGTCGCTTCGCTGGAAGCCTCGGACCGCCTATTGAAGCACGGCAAGATCGCCGCTACCTACATGCGCGACTGGGGCCGGGAGAACGGCGACCGCTTCGTGCGTCTGGTTTTCAGCAAGGAGCCGGTCTCCCGTCTCGTCGGCATTGGCGATAGGGTCCGCCGGGCGCTTGCGTGAGCCCATTTCGAGGCAGCGCTACAGCCGATAGCCCACCCGGCGCATGGCATCGCCGGCGATCTCCTCCGCGCGCGCCCTAATCGACTGGGAGACCTCGTAGCCCTCGGCGCCCCGGTGGAAGAAGCTAGGGTCGCTGGAGCCGTCGCGCATGCGCGCGAAGCTTGCCTTCTGGGCGATCTCCGTCACCAGCTCCCGATCGCTCTCGGCGCCCAGGAAGTCGAAGAGCCTCTCCAGACCCTGCTCCCGATCGACGGCCAGCTCCTCGTAACGCACCATCAGCAGCTCGCGGCCGTGGCAGGCTTCCAGAAGGTCCTTGGTGAGGAAGGCGAACAGCCGGGCGAGGAGGATGATCCAACCCTCCTGTCCGCCGTGCTTGAGCATCTCTTGCAGATGGTCGGGGTCATCGGCGCGCTCGGCGGCGCGGTGATTGAAGTGCCAGGCCGAGACCGCCTGATCGACCGGGTGCCGGAAGATGACGATGATCTTGGCGCCGGGAAAGACCTCGGCGAGGAGTTCCGGCCGCCGCATCAGCCTGTTGTCCTTGACGCCGATGATGGACTTGCCGGCTCCGGCATCCCGGGCGATGCGCGCGATCGCCTCTCGGGAGAGGAGCTTGACGGTCTCTTCCGTGATCATGGAGACGCCTTGACCGCCGGTCCGCTCGTCATGGCCGGTCATCTTCTCGTTGCAGGCGGCGGCCATGGTTTGCAGGTGCTCCTGGATCAGCTCGACCGAGATCTGCGACGGGCAGGACACCCGCGGGTGCATGTTGAGCATGCGCTGCAGCATGGTGGTGCCGGCCTTCAGCATGCCGAAGCAGACGAAGTCCACGGGAGCGGGAGGGGACAAGCGGTGATCCTTCCGGTTCTGCCTCACGGTCAGGAGCCGCGATTAAGACGCAAAGAGTCGGTGCCAGCCCAAGAGCAAGGGCGCCGGCCGACGCGCGCGCATCGCGGGATTCCCTGCCCTGCTCTAACCGCGGCCTGGCTGCCGCCGCAAGAGCGTAGACCTTCTCTTCGGGCGGCGGAGGCCTAGTGCCGGTCGAGATAGGCGGCGGCATCGGCGCCTTGCAGCTCCGCCAGGGCGGCGCAGAGCGCGACGACGTCGAGGACTTGGGCAAGACTGCGTGGCCCGCCCCGCCAGTCCTCCACCAGGGGCTCGAAGTAGCGGGCGACCTCCGCCTTGGCCTCGGCGCTGCAGAAGCCCTGGGCGAGCCAAGGCAGGCCGCCGCGATGGGTCTCCGGCAGCTTGGCCAGCACGGCTTCGCGGTTGGACCGGAACCAGTCCCACACGGCATCGCGATTGTCGACGCGCCGCGCTTGCCGGTAGAGGATGCGCGAGGCCTCGCGCTTCGGCAGGGCCGGGTCGAGGATGAAGTCCTGTATGCGCGCCACCAGGGCCGGGTCGGCCTGATAGGCCAGCGCGGCGACGATGTTGGCGCGCAAGACAGAATCCCGTGTCCGCTTCAGGCGGTCGATCAAGGCTTCGACGAAGGGCAGCCCCACCTCCTGCGCGGCGACGATCAGGGCGGCGCGGACCAGGTTGGCGTTCAGCACCTCAGGGTGGAGGTCGCCGTCGCCGCCGTAGCCGAGATAGGCCTGTCCCAGGCGACTCAGCAGGGCGCGCGGCAGCGGATCGTCCGCATCGATCGCCAAGAACCAGACGAGGTCCCCGAAGAGGAGCGCCTCTTCGCTGGAACGAGGACCGCGCGCCAGGCTCTCCTCGCTCATTTCGAAGTGTGCGAGCGCCGGGCGGTAGATCTCATGATAGAGCCGTTTCAGCTTGGGCCTCAGCGCGCGGGGCACGACGAAGAGCTTGACCTCGCGCAGGGTCTGCATGGGTGCCGCCACCACGTCCCAGTCGTCCGAGGCCGCGGCATGCGCCGCTAGCTCCAGATAGCGGGCGAGGTCCATGCGGCCCGACTTGTAGGCGGCGGAGGCCGAATGGATGAGCGACAGCATCTCGGCGGCACTGAGGTGATCGAGGTTCGCCGTCAGCGCCTCCCATCCCGCTTCCGAGAGGGACCACAGCAGATAGCCGGCGCCAGCCTCGTTCGGCAGCAGCCAGGCCGGGCAGCTCTCCGTCTCGAGCGTCAGGCTGACGTCGGGCCGATCCAGCAGAAGGCAGTGGCGCTCGCGCTCGCCCTCCGTCCCATAGGCCAGGCAGAGCGGCAGGCGCCAGCTCTTCTCTCCCTCCGCCTCCAGTCCGGGAGGGACATAGCGCGACTGGCGCAAGCGGATCTCCGCGCCGCTGTCGGCACGGCACGCCCACGCCACGTCCAGATAGGGGATGCCGGGCTGGTCCAGGAAGCTGCGCTTGGCCGCGACCAGCCCGTGATCCTCGGCCGCTTCCGAGAGGGCGGCCATGAAGTCCTCGGCGGTGGCGACACCATGCGGGTGGGCCGCGATGTAGCGGCGCACGCCATCGCGGAAGGCCTCCTCGCCCATGTAGCGCTCGAACATGGAGAGGACGCCGCCGCCCTTGGAGTAGGTGATACGGTCGAAGGCGTTGGAGATATCGTGGTTGGTGAGAATCGGCTGTCGAATCGCCCGCGCGCTCGGCAGGCGATCGCTCCACATGGCGCCGGCGGCGCCGCGCAGCGAACCGCGCCGGTCGAACATCTCGGGGTCCCAGAGGCTGACGACCTTGTTGGCCATCCAGGTGGCGAAGGACTCGTTGAGCCAGAGGTCGTTCCACCAGGCCGGCGTGACGAAGTTGCCGAACCAGCTGTGCGCCAGCTCGTGCGCATGAATGCCGGCGAAGCCCCGCTTCTGATAGATCGAAGGGTTGTCGCCGAACAGCAGGAAGTTCTCGCGGTAGAAGATGGCGCCGGCGTTCTCCATGCCGCCGGAGTTGAACTGCGGCACGGCCACGAGGTCGAGCTTGGCGTAGGGATAGGCCAGGCCGAAGTAGTCCTCGAGAATGGCCATCATCGGCGCGGTCTCTTCCAAGGCATAGCGGAAGCGTTCGCCCTTGCCCTTGACCGCGATGCCGCGGAGCGGAATCGGGCGCGCGCGCTGCGGCGTCGGCGGGATCGGCTCCCAAGTGACGACATCGAAGGGGCCGACGGCGAAGGCCACCAGATAGGTCGGCAGCGGTTCGGTGGTTTGGAATCGGACGCGCTTCAGTCCGCCGCCGAGCGGTTCGCTGCCGATCTCGGGCGCGTTGGAGATGGCGCTATCCCCGTCCCGGACGGTCAGCGCGATGTCGAAGGGCGTCTTGAAGCGCGGCTCGTCGAAGCCGGGAAAGACCCGGCGCGCATCGAGGGGTTGGAAGTCGGAAAAGGCATAGACCTCGCCGTCCTCCTCGACCTGGTAGAGGCCGACGAGCGATTGGTTGTAGGGCGCGCCGTAGGCGATCTCGAGCGTCACCTCGCCGGGGCCCACGGCGCGCTCGGCGGTCAGCAGGGCGACGCCGCTCTCGTCGACCTCTTCGTAGCGCGCGGGCAGGCGCGTGCCGTCGGCCAGCAGGACGGCAGCACGCTCGACCTCCAGATCCTGGCCATGCAGCCAGATTTCCGTGGTGGCCTCGTCCAATGACACGACGATGCGGGCTGTCCCGAAAAAGCCCGCCCGATCCGGCAGTACGGTGAGTTCGAGCTGGTAGGAAAGCGGGCGCGCGTCTTCGGGCAACTGGCCCAGCGGTATGGCCCTCTCGGCCGCAAGCGCGGATGCTCCCGCGAGCCAGGTGAGAAGAAAAACGGTGCGGAGCGCTACTCGGAAAGCAAACATCTCAGATCATCCCGGGGACAGAGTTTGCGAGCGTGCACCTGCCTGCCGCAGGTGCCGTACGGCCAGGTCGCGCAAGCGACGAGCGGGCCCGGCTAGGGCCCGCTCAGAAGATGATCGGGATGATCATGACGTGCCTCATTCCGAGAGAATGACGCAACGTCCGGTAGGTATCAAGTTGTCTCTTTGAGCTCGATCGGGGCGCCGAAGTCCCGATGGTGATCGGCGTCGCGCCAGGCCTCCTTGCGGCTCGCCAACTCCTGGACCGAAGTCAGGCCCTTGGCGGCCACCAGCTTCTCAAGGGCTGCCAGCCAGTGGTGGTAGTAGCGGTCGCCCAGGTCGGGATCGCCGGCCGCCTTCACGGCGGCGATCTCGGCACTGAGCGCATCCACCCACTCCGTCCAGCGGAAGTGACCTTGATCGTAGAGGGTCAAGGTCATGGCGAAGGCCTGGGCTTCCCAGGGCTCGCGGAAAACCGGACCGTCGTTGTCTTGCGGCATCTCCGGCATCCGCGGGTGATAGGGCGGTGAACGCATGGCTTCGCTCTCGGCCTCTCTCCTTAAGCGGGATCGATGTAGTCGTCCCAGAGGTCGATGTAGAGCGAGTCCTTCTCCGGTGCTTCCTCGCCCCAGAGCTCGCGCGCCTCGAAGCGCACGGAGTAGACGTTCTGCGGCTTCTCGCCCCCGCCGTGCGCCGCGGTGTCGGGGAAGACGAAAACGCCGTGATTGCGCTCCACCACCCCGACCTTGCCGCGCACGTAGCGGGGCAGGCGGGTGTGACCGTAGGGGTTGAGGTTGCGCGCGCGGATCTTGTCGCCGGCCTTGAAGCGGGCCGGGACTTCCTCGTCAACGCGGCAGGACGCGCCGGTGGAGACGAGGGTCGGGACCATGTCGACGGTCAGCATCAGCTGTACTCCTTCTCCAGCGCGGCCTTCTTCGCCGCCAACTCCTCGGCCGTGATCTTGCCGTTCTCCACCAGGACCCGCTCCAGCGAAGCCAGCCAGTGCTCGTAGTAGGTGGTGTTGAGATAGGCGGGCGCGCCCATGCGCTCGATGCCGTGGCGGAACTCGTCGACGTTGTAGTTGCCGCCGGCGAAGCAGGCGATCATCACGCCGAACATGCGGCGCTCCCAGTCGTCGTGAAAGATCGGCTCGTTCTCTTCGGGATTGATCGGGCCCAAACCGTCGAGGCCGCCGAGATCATGGATGCCGTTCATCGCTTGTCTCCTCTCTATGCCGCGGTCAGGTCAGGCGGGGCTCTTCGCCACGCCGACTCCGATCATGGAGTCGCGGGTGACGAGGTCGGCCAACTCCGCTTCCGACATGCCGTCCGTGCCTTCCGGGCGCTCGGGCAGGACCAGATAGCGAAGCTCCGCGTTGCTGTCCCAGACCCGGACCTCGGTGTCGTCCGACACGGTAAGGCCGAATTCCTCCAGGACGCCGCGCGGGTCGCGCACGACGCGGGCGCGGTAGGGCGCGGCCTTGTACCAGACCGGCGGCAGGCCCAGGGTCGGCCAGGGATAGCAGGAGCAGAGCGTGCAGACGACGACGTTGTGCACGCCATCCGTGTTCTCGACCACGACCATGTCTTCGCCCTGCACGCCGGAGAAGCCCAGCTCCGCGATGGCTTCGGAGCCGTTCTCGAGCAGGCGTTTCTTGTAGTTGGGATCGCTCCAGGCCTTGGCGACCACGGCCGCGCCGTTTCGCGGGCCGATCTTGTTCTCGTAGGTGTCGATCAGCGAATCGACCGTGTCCTGGCTGATCAGGTTCTTCTCCGTCAGCAGGGATTCGAGGGCCTTGACCCGCAGCTCTACATCGCTCAAGGGGCGATTGTGATGGTCTGAAGACATCTCGGCAAAGTCCTCCCAGTCATGATTGCGTGGGGCCTCCCGGCCAGGGTGTGCGCTTGGACGTTTGTCGGCACGACGCTGGGCGCGACAAGAGGGCCTTCGAGGCCACGGCACGGGGAATGGTCGCGCAGGCGCACTTCGATCTCAAGTTAAATCAGTTGTGCCATGCAGGCGAGGCCGCTTCCGCGCGCCCTCCATCTTGGCTTATGCAGAGAGGGCAACAGGTCAGGAGTGGGTGGTAATGGGGTCCGTAGCGCCGGCGGGCACGGGCCGAAAGGCCGATTTCAGATGGCCATGACGCGCAGCGGGTGGGCCAAGCTCGCCTGCCTTTATGGCGGCTTCATCTGGGGCACCTTCTGGATTCCGGTGCGCGAGCTCGCCGCCAGCGGGATCAGCGACTTCTGGGCCGTTACCGTCCTCTACGGGCTTGTCGCCATCGCCGCCTTGCCGCTGGCGGCCTGGCGCTGGCGCAGGCTTCTTGCCAACGGCTGGCGGCAGCAGGTGGCGGGCATCTTCCTGGGCTCGGCGATGGCGATCTACGGCGCGGCCTTCCTCTTCACCGAGGTGGCGACGGCAGTTCTGCTCTACTATCTCTCGCCGGTTTGGGGCTTCCTTCTGGCACGCCTGGTGCTGGGCGATCCCATCACGCCGATCCGCTGGCTTTCCATGTGCCTGGCCTTGGGAGGTGCCGCCGTCATTCTAGGCGGCGGCAACTGGCCACCTGTCCCGAACAATCTGGGCGACTGGCTCTCCTTGAGCGCCGGCGTGCTCTTCGTCATCGGCTCCCTGATGATGCTGAGCTGGACCAAGATCGCGCCCTTCGACTACATGATCTCCTTCCTGATCTGGAGCGGTGTCATCACGGTCGGCATCACCTTCCTGATCGACAGCGAGCCGCCGACGGCCGAGGCCGTCCAGTCCGTGATGTTCTGGCTGATCCCCTTCGTGCTGCTGGTCTTGATGCCGGGTTCCTACGCCATCCTCTTCGGTGCCGCCGTGCTCAACCCGGGCGTGGTGGGCATCCTTTACATGTCCGAGATCGGCGTCAGCGTGTTTCTGGCCAGCATCCTGACCGACGAGCCCTTCGGATGGCGCCAGATCGTCGGCATTGTCCTGATCGCGCTCGCCGGCTCCGCCGAGGGACTCCTGGAGATCCTGCGGCGCAGGCGGCAGGTCAGGCGGGCCCGGGCCTAGCTCTCGATCGGGCCGCCCAGGCCGTGATAGCCCCGTTCGCGATAGAGCAGCGGCGCGTCGGCCGCGCCGGGGCCGGCGGCGGTCACGCGGGCGACCAGCACGCGGTGACTGCCGATCTCCACCGTCTCGTGGAGGCGGCAGGAGAGCATGGCGATCGCGCGTCCCCAGTGCGGCATGCCGTCGACGCCGCGCAGCCAGCCCGGGTAGGCCAGGCGGGCGGCGTGATCGGCATCGCCGTGGCCCGCGCAGATCTCCGCCAGCGCGCGATCCTCGTCGCTGAGGAAGTTCACGGTGAAGCGTTCGTTCTCGATGATGGCGCTGGCGGCGGAGCCCTGGCTCTGCAGGCAGATCAGGATCGTCGGCGGATCGGCCGAGACCGAGCTGAAGGCGGAGACCGTGACCGCGCCGGGTCCGGCCGGTCCGTCGCTCGCCACCACGGTCACCGGCTCGGGCACGCTGCGCAGGGCGGCCAGGAAGTCCTCGCGCGGCGCGACGGGTCCCTCGACGCCGCCGTCGCGCGCGACGCGCTCCGAGAGGTCTCTCCTGGCAAGCCAGCTCATCGATCGACAAGACCTCTTAAGGGGTTAGGGGGACGTGCTGCGGCATGGCGACAAAGTGGGAAGGGCAGGGCGCGGCGGTCAAGTCTTGATTGGGGGCCGCGTGGTCTTCGCGCGCGCCTGTGGCCGCGCCGTTCTCTTCGTGTCAGAGCTGCGCGTCGGCCAGGTGCTCGCGAACCGTCTCCAGCTTGTTCGACAGGTGCGCCTTCAGGATCCTGGCAAGGCGCTCGCCGTCGCGGGCCTCCAGCGCGTCCAGGATGGCTTCGTGCTCGGCGACCGCCTTGGCCCAGCGTTCCTCCGACATGTTGGCCATGTAGCGAGCGCGGCGGATGCGGCCGGCCAGGGCGTTCTGCATCTGCTCCAAGGTGGGATTGCGCGCGGCCTCCAGGATCGCTTGGTGAATGGCTTGATTGTGCTTGAAGTAGCTCGGCATGTGGCGCTTGGCGTAGGCTTCCAGCATGGCCTCGTGGTGGCGGCGGACCTGGGCCACCTCGCGGTCGGTGATCGCCCGGCAGGCCAGCTCGCCGGAGAGCGCCTCCAGCGCGCCCATGACGGGAAAGGCTTCCTCCAGATCGGCCAGGGTCAATTCGGCCACCGTGGCGCCCCGATTGGGCGAAAGCTCGATCAGGCCCTCGCGTGCCAGCACCTTGAGCGCCTCGCGCAGGGGCGTGCGGGAGACCGCGAAGAGGTCGCTAAGGTCCTTTTCGGAGATCTTGCTGCCGGGTATCAGGTCGCCTTCGACGATCATCAGACGCAGTCGGTCCACCAGTTCGTCGTGCAGCGAGCGGCGCTGAATCGGCAGGACGGCGGAGCTGCTCATGATCCCTTCACCCTCAGGTATTCGATCCTAGTGTAGCGCATTGTCGCTGGAGTCCTTCAGCAGGCGCACGACGTGGAGCGCCTGGCGGTCGGCCCCGTCGGCGATCTGATGGCGGCAGGAGGTGCCGTCGGCGACGACGACGCTCTCTGGTCCGGCCTTGCGCACGGCCGGCAGCAGGCTCAGTTCGGCCATGGCGCGCGACACCGCCGCCGTCTCCGCCTGATAGCCGAAGGCGCCGGCCATCCCGCAGCATGACGAAGGCACCAGGTCGACCTTGAGGTCGGGAATGAGCTTCAGGCTGCGCTGGACCGGGCTCATGGCGTTGAAGGCCTTCTGGTGGCAGTGGCCGTGCAGCAGCGCGCGCTCGACCTCGAGCGGCGCCAGCGGCAGCCGCAAGCGGGCGGCCTCGCCCTCCTGGATCAGCCATTCCTCGAAGAGGAGCACCCGCTTGGCCAGGTCCTCGTTCCACTCTCCGGGCAGCAGGGCCAGCGCCTCGTCGCGGAAGGTGAAGATGCAGGAGGGCTCGAGGCCGATAAGCGTGGCGCCCTTCTCCAGCGCCGGCTTGATCGCCGCGATGGTGCGTCTGAGTTCGGCGCGGGCCTCCTCGACCAGGCCGGCGGCGAGAAAGGTGCGGCCGCAGCAAAGCGGTCGTCCCCCGACGGGCTCCGCATGCGCGAACCTGGTGGCGTTGCGCTCCAGCAGCACCGTCGCGGCTGTCAGGTTCTCCGGCTCGAAGTAGCGGTTGAAGGTATCGGCGAAGAGCAGGACGTCGGGGTCACCCGTGCCGGTCGGGGGCGGCCGGAAGGGCGCGCGCGTCCAGCGCGGCAGGCTGCGCTCCGCGCTCAGGCCCAGGAAGCGCTCGCTCAGCTTGGCGAGCCCCGGCAGGCGGTCGCGCAGATTGGCGAGCCAGGGCAGCCGAGAGGCCAACGGGGCGTAGCGCGGCAGCTGGGCGATCAGGCGATCGCGCAGCGAGAGCCCCCGCTCCTCGGCGCGGCGGGCCAGGACCTCGATCTTCATGCGCGCCATGTCGACCCCGGTCGGGCATTCCCGCCGGCAGCCCTTGCAGGAGACGCAGAGCTTCATCGTCTCTGCCATCTCGTCGGAGGCCAAGGCGCCGGGACCCAGCTGGCCGGAGATGGCGAGCCGCAGGCTGTTGGCGCGCCCGCGGACCAGGTCGCGCTCGTCGCGGGTCACCCGGTAGGAGGGGCACATGACGCCCTCGTCCAGCTTGCGGCAGGCGCCGTTGTTGTTGCACATCTCGACCGCGCCTTGGAAACCGCCGCCGGCGCCGCCCCAGGCGGACCAGTCGAGCTTGGTCTCCACGTTCGCCACCTGATAGCCGGGCCCGTAGCGAAAGAGGCTTCCGTCATCCATCTTTGGCGGATCGACGATCTTGCCCGGGTTCAAGAGACCGCCCGGGTCCATGCGTCGCTTGACCTCGGCGAAGCTCTCCACCATGCGCCGGCCGAACATGGCCTCGTGAAACTCGGAGCGGACGATGCCGTCGCCGTGCTCGCCGGAGTGGGAGCCCTTGTAGTCCCGCACCATCGCGAAGCACTCCTCCGCGATGGCCCGCATGGCGGTGACGTCCTTCTCTTGCTTCAGGTTCAGGACCGGGCGCACGTGCAGGGTGCCGACCGAGGCGTGGGCATACCAGGTGCCGTCGGTGCCGTGCTTGCGGAAGATATCGGTGAGGCGGCTGGTGTAGTCGGCCAGATCCTCCAGCCTGACCGCGCAGTCCTCGACGAAGGAGACGGGTTTGCCCTCGCCCTTCATCGACATCATGATGTTGAGGCCCTGCTTGCGCACTTCCCAGATCGCCTTCTGGAAGTCGGGGTCGACGGCTTCCACCACGCCGCCCTCCTGCTTACCGGGGTCGCCCCACTTGAAGCCCAACTCGGCCATCGACTCGTGAAGCCGGGCCAGGCGGCGCAGGTTCTCCTGCTGGTCCTCCTCGGCGAACTCGACCAGCAGCAGGGCTTCCGGCTCGCCCCGCACGAAGCGCTGGACGGTGTCGCGGAAGAGCGGGATCTCGCGGCTGAGCTCGATCATCGTGCGGTCGACCAGCTCCACCGCCGTGGGGTCCAGCGTCACCAGATGCTGCGGCGCCTGCATGGCCTGGTAGAAGCTGGGGAAGTGGCAGACGCCCAAGGTCTTGTTGCGGGGGAGCGGGGAGAGCCTCAAGACGGCCTTCTCGGTGAAACCCAGAGTTCCCTCGGAGCCGACCAGGAGGTGCGCCAGGTTGTTGCTCGCCCCGTTCGGCACCAAGGCGTCGATGTTGTAACCGCCGACGCGTCGCATGAGGTCGGGGAAGCGCGCCTTGATCTCCTCCGCCTCCCTGGCGCCCAGCGCCAGCAGGTCGCGGAAGAGATCGCGTGTCGCGTCGGGCGCGTTGACGCCGCCCAGGTCACGCGCCACCGGGCCGAAGCGGGCCCGGCTGCCGTCGGCCAGAAGGGCCTCGATAGCCTCGACGTTGTCGCGCATGGTGCCGTAGCGGATAGAGCGCGAGCCGCAGGAATTGTTGGCCGCCATGCCGCCGATGGTGGCGCGCGAGGAGGTCGAGACGTCGACCGGAAACCAGAGGCCCTTGGGCTTCAGGGCGGCGTTCAGCTGGTCCAGGACCATGCCCGGCTCGACCTCCGCCAGGCCCGCCTCCGCGTCGAGCGCGAGCAGTCTGTTCAAGTGCTTGGAGACGTCGAGGACGATGGCCTCGTTCACCGTCTGGCCGCACTGCGAGGTGCCGCCGCCGCGCGGCAGCACCGGCACGCCCGCTTCCCTGGCGATCGCCAAGGTGGCCTCGACGTCGGCCAGGCTCTTCGGCACGACCACGCCCAGCGGAAAGATCTGATAGATCGAGGCATCGGTGGCATAGCGCCCGCGCGAGAAGCGGTCGAAGAGAACCTCGCCCTCCAAGGCATTGCCCAACTGCTGCGCCAAGTCAGCCACCGCGCGCTCTCCTCCCCATTCTCGCCTGCGACAGAAAGCCATTGCATTTTGAATGCAAAATTAATAATACGAATCGAGGCGAACGACAAGGCGGCAGGGCAGCCGCCCGATTGGGAGACAGCGATGGCGGCGCCAGGGCGGCACTTTCTGCAGATACCGGGTCCCACCAACGTTCCCGATCGCGTGCTGCGCGCGATGGACCTGCCGACCATGGATCACCGCGGCCCCGCCTTCGCCGATCTCGGCCAAAAGGTGCTGGAGGGCATGCGCTCGGTCTTCAAGACCGAGGGGCGGGTCGTCATCTACCCCGCCTCCGGCACGGGTGCCTGGGAGGCGGCGCTGGCCAACGCACTCTCGCCCGGCGACCGGGTCCTGATGTACGAGACCGGGCACTTCGCGACGCTCTGGCGGGAATTGGCGGAGCGTCTTGGCCTGCGGACGGAGTTCCTCGCCGGCGACTGGCGCGGCGGCGCCGATCCCGATGCGATCGAGGAGCGCCTGCGCCAGGATGCCGAAGGCGAGATCAAGGCCGTCTGCGTCGTCCACAACGAGACCTCGACCGGCAGCGCCTCGCGGATCGACGAGGTGCGCAAGGCCATGGATGCGGCCGGGCACGACGCGCTCTTGATGGTCGACACCATCTCCTCGCTGGCCTCGCTCGACTACTGCCACGACGAGTGGGGTGTCGACGTGACGGTCGGCGGCTCTCAAAAGGGCTTGATGCTGCCGCCCGGGCTCTCCTTCAACGCCGTCAGCGACAAGGCCCTGAAGGCGAGCGAGACGGCCCGCCTGCCGCGCTCCTACTGGTCGTGGGAGGCGATGGCCGGGCCCAACGCCAAGGGCTACTTTCCCTATACCCCGGCGACCAACCTGCTCTATGGCCTGGCGGAGGCCATCGACATGCTGCACGAGGAAGGCCTGGAGCAGGTCTTCGCGCGCCATCAGCGTCACGGCGAGGCGGCCAGGCGCGCCGTCAGGGCCTGGGGGCTGGAGGTGCTCTGCAGCAACCCGCGTCACTATTCAGGCTCGCTCACCGCCGTCTTGATGCCGAACGGCCACGACGCCGACGCCTTCCGCGCGACCGTGCTGGAGCACTTCAACATGTCGCTGGGGAACGGCCTGTCCAAGGTGGCCGGCCGGGTCTTCAGGATCGGCCACCTGGGCGACTTCAACGACTTGATGCTGATGGGCACGCTCTCGGGCGTGGAGATGGGGTTGGAGCTGGCCGGCGTGCCCTACAAGCGCGGTGGCGTGCAGGCGGCGCTGGACTACCTGACCGGCCGCGATCAAGCTTCGGCCGGCGGCGAGGCTCAAACGGGGGCCGCGGGTTAGCGCGGCCGGAACCAAGGTGAAGGGAAGCCCGGTGAACGAGACCGGAGATACAAGGGAGGTAGTGCAATGAGACTGATAGCTCTTCTGGCCGCCGGCGCGGCCGTCATGGCCCTCGGCGGCACGGCCCAGGCCGAGAAGCTGACCCTGAAGTTCGGGCATGTGGGCGCGCCCGGCTCGCTCTTCGCCCTGAGCGCGGAGGAGTTCGCGCGCTGCTCCAACGCCGCCTTGGGCGAGGCCGGCGAGGTGCAGGTCTTCGGCTCCTCGCAGCTGGGCAAGGACAAGGAGCTCCTGCAGAAGCTGAAGCTGGGCCAGGTCGACTTCTCCCTGCCCTCTTCGGTGATGTCCTCGGTCGCCGACGAGTTCGGCGTCTTCGAGATGCCCTACATCATCCAGGACCGCGATCACATGAAGCGCGTGCAGGACGCCATCCTGGAGAGCGAGCTGCAGCCCGCCGTCAACGACAAGGGCTATCGCATCATCGGCGTCTGGGAGAACGGCTTCCGCCACATCACCAACAACACGCGGCCGATCGACCAGCCGGGCGATCTGGAGGGCATCAAGCTGCGCACGCCGAAGGGCGCCTGGCGGGTGAAGATGTTCAAGCTCTATGGCGCCAACCCGACGCCGATGGCCTTCTCCGAGGTGTTCACCGCGCTGCAGACCGGCGTGATCGACGGGCAGGAGAACCCCTACGCCCAGATCGCCTCGGCCAAGTTCCAGGAGGTCCAGGACTATCTCTCCATCACCGGCCACGTCTATACGCCGGCCTATGTCCTGGTCTCCGACAAGCACTTCTCCAAGCTGCCGGAGGACGTGCAGGCGAAGCTAGTCAAGTGCGCCGAGGAGACCCAGGCCTTCGTCTACGAGACCGCGGCCAGGCTCGAGACCGAGCTGCTCGAGGTGATCAAGGAGGCGGGCGTCGAGGTGAATACGGCTGACAAGGCGGCCTTCATCGAGGCCTCCGGCCCGATCTACGAAGAGTTCGCCGCGGAGGTCGACGGCGGCCAGCAGCTGGTCGACACGGTGCAGGGCCTGGCCAAGGGCTCCTGATCCGTTCGAACGCTTCACAAGGGGAGGGGCGCCCGTAAGCCGTCCCTCCCACCCCCTCTCCGGCAGGTCGTCGCCACTCAGAACAAGGAAAGGTCGGTCAGGCGATGCTGATCGGGCTCAAGCGCGGTCTCGAATGGCTGCTGGAGTGGATTACCATCCTCTTGATGGTGGCGCTGACCGTCGTGGTCATCGTCGCGATCACCTTCCGCTTCGCCGGCGACTCGCTCTCCTGGTACGACGAGGTGGCGGCCATCCAATTGGCCTGGATCACCTACTACGGAGCCGCGCTCGCGGCGCTTAAGCGGCGGCACATCGGCTTCGACAGCGTGCTGCTCGCCATTCCCATGCCGGCCCGCATGGCGGTGGTCGTCCTCGCCGAGATCCTGGTGCTCGCCTTCTTCGCCATCCTAGCCTGGACCGGGATGGAGGTGCTGGAGGTCCTGGAGGGCGAGGCGCTGGTCTCCCTCACCTGGGTTCCGGTGCAGCTGACCCAGTCGGTAATCCCCATCGGCGCCGTCCTCTTCATCATTGCCGAGCTCTTGAGCTTGCCGGACTACTGGCGGGCCACCGCAAGCGGCCATTCACTGGAGCATCCCGAGATCGTCGAGGAGAAGGCGTGACGCCATGCTGATCCTCTTCATGTTCCTGGCGCTGATCGTGATGATCTGCATGAACGTGCCGATCGCGGTGGCCTTGGCGATCTCCGGCATCATCGGTCTGGTGTCCTACGAGGGCTTCGACAGCCTGGTGACCGTGGCGCTCGACATGTACGACGGCGCCACCAAGTTCTCGCTGATCGCCATTCCCATGTTCGTGCTGGCCGGCGCGATCATGAACGCCGGCGGCATCACCGATCGCCTGATCAACTTCATCTCGGCCTTGATCGGCTTCGTGCGCGGCGGCCTGGCGATGGTGAACATCGGCGTCTCGCTCTTCTTCGCGGAGATCTCGGGTTCCGCCGTGGCCGATGTCGCCGCCATGGGCTCGGTGATGATCCCGCAGATGAAGAAGCGGGGCTACAGCGCGCCCTTCGCGGCGGCCGTCACCTCCTCTTCGGCCTCGCTGGCGATCATCATCCCGCCCTCGATCCCGATGATCCTCTATGCCGTCTCCGCCAACACCAGCGTCGAGCAGCTCTTCGTCGCCGGCTTCGTGCCGGGCCTCCTGGGGGGCATCGGGCTGATGGCCGTGGCCTACTTCTTCGCGCGGCGCTACAACCTGCCACGCGAGGAGATGTTCAACTTCACCGTGGTGCGCCGCACCTTCGTCGAAGCCCTGCCGACCCTGGCCCTGCCGGTCATCATCCTGGGCGGGATCTTCGGCGGCTTCGTGACGGCCACGGAGGCCGCCGGGCTGGCCGTGTTGGCGGCCATCGCGGTCAGCCTCTGGTACCGCGACTTCGACCTGAAGCAGCTGCGCCGCGCCATGCTGGACGGCGGCATGCAGACCGCCGTGGTCATGCTGCTGGTGGCCGCCTCGGTCCTGATGGGCGGCTTCCTTACCAGGGCGCAGATGCCGCAGCAGCTGGCGGCGGAAATGCTGGCGCTCACCGACAACCGCTTCGTCATCCTGGCGATCCTCAACGTCTTCTTCCTGATCATCGGCTTCTTCCTGCACTCCGCCGCCGCCATCATCCTGGTGGTGCCGATCGTCGTGCCCCTGATCCAGGCGGCCGGCATCGACCCCGTGCACTTCGGCCTGGTGGTCACCTTGAACCTGGCGATCGGCCAGCAGACGCCGCCGGTGGCCAGCGTCCTGATCACCGCCTGCTCGATCGCCCGCGCCAACATCTGGGAGGTCTCCAAGGTCAACATCTATTTCATCGCGGTGCTGTTGACCGTGCTCTTGATGTCGACCTACATCCCGCAGATCCCGATGTTCCTGGTGGACTATTTCTACCGTTAAGACTGCCCGAGGAAAGGAGCGCTCCATGGCCCAATCCGACGAGAGCGAACTGCTCTACCGGGTGGCCGACGGCATCGGCTGGATCACCTTGAACCGGCCCCGGGCGCGCAACGCGCTGACCTTCGCCATGTACGAGGGCTTGGCCGAGATCTGCGGCCGTGCTCCGCAAGAGGGGGACGCCAAGGTCCTGGTCATCGTCGGGGCCGGCGAAAAGGCCTTCGCCGCCGGCACCGACATCAGCCAGTTCCGCAGCTTCGAGACCCGCGAGGACGCGCTGACATACGAAGCCCGCATCGACCGGGTCTTGAGCGCGGTGGAGTGCTGCCCACTTCCCACCATCGCCGCCATCGCCGGCGCGTGCACCGGCGGCGGGGCCGGTATCGCGGCGGCGTGCGATCTGCGGATCGCGTCCGGCGATCTGCGCTTCGGCTTTCCCATCGCCCGCACCCTTGGCAACTGCCTCTCGGCGGCCAGCCTGGCGCGCCTCTCGGCCCTGATCGGGCAAGGCCGCGTGCGCGAGCTGGTCTTCACGGCACGCCTAGTCGCGGCCGAGGAGGCTCTGGCCGCCGGCCTCGTCTCCGAGGTGCTCGCCGACCGCGACGCGGTCATGGCCCGGGCCGAGGAGCTGGCAAGGACCATCGCCGGCCACGCGCCCCTGACCTTACGCGCGACCAAGGAGGCGCTGCGCCGCCTGCGCGTGGCGGCCGCCGAGGTGGACGACCACGACCTGATCGAGCTGTGCTATCTGAGCGCCGATTTCCGCGAGGGTCTGGAGGCCTTCCTCGGCAAGCGCAAGCCGGAGTGGAAAGGGACCTGACGATGCCCGAGAGCAATCACGGCCCGCTCACCGGCCTCAAGGTGGTGGAGCTGGCGCACATCATGGCCGGGCCGGTCTGCGGCATGATGCTGGCCGACATGGGCGCCGAAGTGATCAAGGTCGAGAAGCCGACGGGCGACGACACCCGGCGCAGCGTGCCGCCCGACGTCAACGGCGAGTCGGCCGCCTTCTTGATGATGAACCGCAACAAGCGCGGCATCGCCCTCGACCTGAAGAAGGAGGGGGCCAAAAAAGCGCTCCGGCGGCTCATCAAGCAGTCCGACGTGGTGATCGAGAACTACCGCAAGGGGACGATGGAGAAGCTGGGCATCGGCTACGAGGTGCTGCGCAAGGAGAACCGGGGCCTCATATACTGCGCCGTCTCCGGCTTCGGTCGCACGGGGCCCTATGCGGAGCGCGGCGGCTTCGATCTCATCGCGCAGGGCATGTCGGGCCTGATGTCGATCACCGGCGAGGGACCGGACCGTCCGCCGGTCAAGGTCGGCGCCCCGGTCTCCGACATCACCGCAGGTATCGTCGCGGCCATGGGCGTGGTCGGGGCCTATGTCCATCGCCTGAAGTGCGGCGAGGGGCAGGTGGTCGACACCTCGCTTTTCGAAGCCGCGATCACCCACACCTATTGGCAGTCGGCCATCGCCTTCGCCACCGGGATCTCGCCGCAGCCGATGGGCTCGGCCCATCCGCTGAACGCGCCTTACCAGTCGATCCGCACCGCCGACGGCTGGATCAACATCGGCGCCGCCAACCAGGCCAATTGGGAGCGCCTGCTGACCATCATCGAGGCGCCGGAGTTGGGCAGCGACCAGCGCTTTGCCGCCAACGCCGACCGCATGGCCAATCTGCCGGCCTTGATCGAAGCCCTGACCGCCGTCTTCGAGACCAGGAGCACGGCCGACTGGCTGCAGCGCCTGGAGGCGGGCGGACTGCCGGCCGGGCCCGTGCTCTCGATCACCGAGATGCAGGAGGATCCCCAGGCCCTGGCGCGCGGCATGATCGTGGAGACCGAGCACCCGACGGCCGGTCTCACCAAGGCCTTGGGTCTGCCCATCACCTTCGGCGCGACGCCGGGTACGGTCCGCTATCCGGCACCGCGCCTGGGCGAGCACACCCGCGACGTGCTCTCCGCCATCGGCTACTGGCCGGAGGAGATCGACGCGCTCATCGCCGAGGGCGCGGCGATCGAGAGTTCCTAGAATGCGGCGGCTACGCGGACAGTAGGTCGCTTGGATTTGCGATAGTCTGGTTCTAGCGCCGCTCGCCGTGAACCTCGGCGAAGGCCAGGATGCGCGGCAGGATGTTGCGGCGGAAGCGGCCGCCGGCGAAGCCGCCGTAGTGGCCGACACCAGGCTCGACGTGGTGGTCGCGCAGGTGGCTCGGCAGGGAGGAGAGGATGGCGTGCGCGGCCTCGGTCTGGCCGGGCGCGCAGATGTCGTCATTGCCACCCTCGATGGTCTGCAGCGCCACGTCGGTCACCTGGGTCGGGTCGACCGTCTGGCCACGCCAGGTGGCGCGGCCCTCGGCCAGCTCGCGCCGCTGGAAGACCCGCTCGATGGTGTCGAGGTAGAAGGCCGCGTCCATGTCCAGGGCGGAGCAGTATTCGTCATAGAAGTCCGCCGTCTTCTGTGCCGCGTCGTGCTGGCCGGCGATGCGGTCGAAGAAAAGCGTCACGTGCTTTTCCGCGTGTCGCTCGGGGTCCATGGCCATGAAGCTCGCCAGCTGCAAAAAGCCCGGATAGACCAGCCGCCCGGCGCCCGGGCGGGACAGCGGCACGGTGTGGATCGCCTTGCTCTTGAACCAGCTGACCGGTTGAGACTGCGACAGGCGGGTGACGTCGCTGGGCGCGGCCGAGACGTCCATCGGCGCGGAGATCAGGGTAACGGCGCTGGGACGCTGGCCCGCTCCGCTCTCGGTCAGCAGCGAGAGCGCGGTCACCAGGGCAGGTCCCGGCTGGCAGACGGCCAGCGCGTGATAGCCGCCGTCGGGCTGCTTGTCCGAGAGCGCGGCCATGAAGTCCAGCAGATAGGCCACATAGTCGTCGAGGCCGAAGCTGCCTTCGCCGAACGGCACCTCGCCGGCGTCGGTCCAATCGGTGATGAAGACCTCGCCATGGTCGATGAAGGCATCGACGGTGTGGCGCAGCAGGGTCGCATGATGGCCGGAGAGGGGCGCGATCAGAAGGAAGCGCCGTTCCGGATCGCCGTGCGGGCGCGGGGCGAAGCGCAGCAGGCGGCAGAAGGGCTTGTCGACCGCCACCTCCGGCTCGATGTCGAGGCCGAACTCCGGTTTGTAGTAGGTGCGCGTGGCGCGCCCGAACAGCTCCAGGCCGGCGCTCAAGGTCCGCGCCGAAAAGCTCGCCTTGGTCAAGGGCTCCAGCAGGATCTGCCCGGTTTCGGCGGCCAGGCTGAAGGGTTCCAGCATCTTGCGATGCATGGCGAGAACGCCATAGAGCATGGGCTAAGCCCCTCCTGATGACTTTCTTGGTTTCGCCCTCGCGATGCCCGTCGAAGGCTAAGAACTTTGTCAGTCCAAGCAGGCCGTACGCACCGCGCGCTTGTCAAGCATCTGCTTGATTTTAGACGGTTATTCTTAAGTCCTTTGATCTCTTGGCGGAGTCGATGGCCCTGCGTTCACCTGGCCTCTCTCCGCCCTGGCGACGGGCGCCGCGGTGCCTGTGCCGCGACGCCCGCTTGGACGCTACTGCGAGGTCAGGCCCTGCTCCATCTTCTGCATCACCTGATCCAGGCTGAAGCTTGCCGCCTTCTGGCGCGGCGGGAACTCCTTGAAGGTGGCCAGGAACTTGCCGACGAAGGTCTGCGCCGGGACCAGTACGAAGGCCCGGTCGATCAGCCAGTCGTAGTAGGAGTTGGCATAGACCGCCCGCTCGAAGGGGTCGCGCCGCAGGTTCAAGATCAAGGGCACGCGCAGCGGGGTGAAGGGCTCCATCCAGGCGCGGAAGCCGCGTTCGGCCTTCTGCTCCATGAAGACCAGCTTCCAGTCCTCGTAGCGCAGCGCCGTCAGGTCGCCGTCGTCGGAGAAGTAGAAGATCTCCTTGCGCGGGCTCTCCTTCTCCTTGCCGGTCAAGAGCGGCAGGATGTTGTAGCCGTCCAGATGGACCTTGTAGCTGCGCCCGTTGGCTTCCATGCCGCTCAGCAGCTGCTGCTTGACGTCGGGCTCGCCGGCCGCGGCCAGAAAGGTCGGCAGCCAGTCCATGTGATGCACGATCTCGTTGGTGACCGACCCGGCGTCGATCTCGCCCGGCCAGCGCACCATGGCGGGCACGCGCCAACCGCCTTCCCAATTGGTGTTCTTCTCGCCACGGAAGGGCGTGGCCGCCGAGTCGGGCCAGGTATTGAGGTGCGGGCCGTTGTCGGTCGAATAGAAGACGATGGTGTTGTCGGCGATGCCGAGGCGGTCCAAGGTCTCCAAGAGCTGTCCGACGTGCATGTCGTGCTCCACCATGCCGTCGGCGTACTCGTCCTGTCCGGAGATCCCGCGCAGCTCGTCCTTCACATGGGTGCGGAAGTGCATGCGGGTGCCGTTCCACCAGACGAAGAAGGGCTCGCCGTCCTTGTGCGCCTGCTCGATGAAGGCGATGGCGGCGACGACGGTCTCCTCGTCCACTGTTTCCATCCGCTTCTTGGTCAGCGGTCCGGTGTCGACGATGTCGCCGCCGGCGCTGGACTTGATCACGCCGCGCGGTCCGAAGCGGTCCCGGAACTCGGGATTTTGCGGATAGTCCTCGTTCTCCGGCTCCTCTTCCGCGTTCAAGTGGTAGAGGTTGCCGAAGAACTGGTCGAAGCCGTGGTTGGTCGGCAGGTGCTGGTCGCGGTCGCCCAGGTGGTTCTTCCCGAACTGCCCGGTGACGTAGCCCGCCGCCTTCAAGAGCCCCGCGATGGTGGGGTCTTCCTCGCGCATGCCGATTTCCGCTCCCGGCAGGCCCACCTTGGAGAGGCCGGTGCGGAAGACGCTCTGCCCGGTGATGAAGGAGGAGCGGCCGGCGGTACAGCTCTGCTCCCCATAGTAATCCGTGAAGATCATGCCCTGCTGGGCGATCTTGTCGATGTTGGGCGTGTGGTAGCCGACCATGCCGCGGCTGTAGGCGCTGATGTTGGTGATGCCGATGTCATCGCCCCAGATCACCAGGATGTTCGGTTTTGCGCTTTCGTCGGCCTGTGCCGGCAGCGCCGCGATCAGGAGTCCGAGACAGCCGGCAAGGGCGAAGACCGCACCCTTCGCCTGACGGTGAGCACCGCTTCTAGACATCAATCGAGACCTCCCATCGCTTTCGAATCGAGGCCGCTTCGGCAGACCTCGATGACGACTATTTATCGGTCTCGGGGGATCGGGTCGACCTGACCAGACGGACAGGTCATCTAGGCAACTACCCGAGCGTGCGTTTACTTAGCGGTGGTTCGCTTTCTTCGGTCCCAGGACATGACGCAGGCGCTCGGCCAGGTGGGCGCGGCGGTAGGGCTTCGGCAAGAGTTCGAACTCGCGCCGAAGTCCGCCGTTCTCGCCGATGGCGTTCTCGGCATAGCCCGACGTGAAGATGACTTTCAGCCCGGGCCGCAGCGCCAGCGCGCGCTCGGCCAGCTCCGTGCCGTTCATGCCTTGCGGCAGGACCACGTCGCTGAACAGCAGGTCGACGGTGGCATCGGAGGCGAGCAGCCGCAGGGCGGTCGGTCCGTCGGGCACGTCCAATACGTTGTATCCCAGACCCCCGATGGTCCTGACGGCGAGCTTCCTGAGTTCAGGATCGTCCTCGACGATTAGTATCGTCTCTCCGGCTTTCGCCTTTTGGCTCTTGGCCCGCCGCTTCGAGGAGTCTGCCGAGAGGGGTGCATCGGACTTCGGGAAGTAGAGCTTCAAGGTTGTTCCGACGCCGACCGTGCTGTCGATGGCCACATACCCGCCCGACTGGGTGACGAAGCCATGCACCATGCTGAGGCCCAGCCCGCTGCCCTCTCCCACGTCCTTGGTGGTGAAGAAGGGCTCGAAGACCCGGTCCAGGATTTCGCTGGGAATTCCCGTACCGCTGTCGGCGACTTTCAAGAGCACGTAGCTGCCGGGCCGGGCGTCCTGAAGGCTGCGCGCATCGGCGGGTCCGAGGTCCAGGTTTGCCGTGGCGATCGACAGCTGACCGCCGTCCGGCATGGCCTGGCGGGCGTTGACCGCGAGGTTCAGGAGCGCTGACTCGAGCTGGGCCGGATCGATCTCCGTGTGGCGAAGGTCCTCCGCCAGCGTCGTGTCGACGGAGACCGTCTCGCCCAGCAGGCGCCGCAGCATCTCCGTCATGCCGGTCACCAGCTGGTTCAGATCGCAGACCTCGGGCTTCAGCGCTTGCCGGCGCGAAAAGGCCAGCAGGCGGTTGGTCATGTCGACGCCGCGCAAGGCGGCCCTCAACGCGGCATCCAAGAGCTCCTGCTGCTCGTCGCTATCCTCCAGGTCGCCGATCACGATCTCCAGGTTGCCGATGATCACGCCCAGCAGATTGTTGAAGTCATGCGCAATCCCGCCGGTCAGTTGGCCGACGGCTTCCATCCTTTGCGCCTGCCGCATCTGTTCGTCCGCCCGGCGCAGCGACTCCTCGGCCTTCACCCGCTTGGTGATGTCCGTGCCGGTTCCCCGATAGCCCTTGAAGTTCCCTAGATCGTCGAAGTAGGGCACGCCGCTGATGGAGAACCAGGCCTTGTCGCCGTTGGGCCTGGGCCGGGCATGCACGAAGTTCCGGAAGGGGCGGTGGGCGGCGAGGTCCTCGAGATGCTTGCGATAGATCTCGGGATCGACGTGCCCCTCGATTCCGGTTTCCTCGCGCCGCTTGCCCAGAACCTGCTCGACCTCGATCCCCACCACTTCCGTCATGCGCTCGGAAAAATAGCAGAATGCGAGATTCTGGTCCATTTCCCAGAACCAGTCCGAGGTCGCGTTGGCGAAGTCGCGGAAGCGTCTCTCGCCCTCGCTCAGCGCCGCCTGGGTCGCGCGGCGCAGCTCCAACTCGTCGACCACCAAGTCCGCCAGGTCTTCGAGCAGCCGCAGCTGTTCCGAGTTGAGCTCGCGCGGCCGCACATCGAAGACGCAGAGTGTACCCAGGTTCAGGCCGCCCTGGGCACGCAGGGGGGCGCCGGCGTAGAAGCGAACGCCCGACGGGCCGACCACGAAGGGGTTCTTGTCGAAGCGCGGGTCCAGCGTGGCATCCGGTACGATGAGCGGCGCGTTCAACTCGATCGTCTTGGCGCAGAAAGCGCCGTTGCGCTCGCATTCGTTAACGTCCGCGCCGAAGGTCGACTTGAACCAGATGCGCTCCCGCTCGATGAAGGTCACGAAGGCGACCGGCACGTCGAGCAAGGACGAGAGAATGCGGGTGATCCGGTCGAAGGGCTCTTCCGGCTTGGTGCCGACGATCGCGTAACTTTCGAGCGCGGCGAGGCGCTCTACCTCATCGGCGGGGAGAGACTGCTCCGGGTCGTGAACCAACATCGCGTCCTAACCTCTTATTGCCGGGATGATGCGGCATAGCCTTGCCCCATCCTCGGTGGCAGTCCTGCTCACCCGGGTCCGTCATGCAACGCTTTCAAGAGATCGTTGCAGCGAAAATCACCGTCCGGCGAAGGCCCCGACCTGAGGCCTCCAATGCGCTCTTCCTCCGATGAAAAACTTAGCGATGTCAGCTTTGTAAGTCCATCCGATTTGTTTCGCTGTTGTCCTATGGAGTCAAGATCTCGAACGGAAAGTACGAACAATCACCATAGAATCTAAGTATTTCCCGGTCCTGCAGTCCAAGAGGTGGCGATCGGTTGTATCGCAGCGCTAATGCGGGTCCGCGAAGAGATCTTCTCTTCCCGGGTTGGCTGACCGTGCCTCCCGGCGCAGGGCGGCGGCTTGGTCGTCCTTGCCCTGCGCCAGGGCCAACTCGATACGCAGCTGCCAGGCCTCGACCAACTGGGGGTCCAGGCTCACGGCGGCCGCCAGGGCTGCTTCCGCTGCTTGCCAGTTGCGGCCGGCCATCGCCAGGCCGGCCATCTGCAGGTGCGTCCCCGGCTGGTCGAAACGGCCGAGAATGCTCTGCTGCAGGTCCTTGCGCGCGGCCAGCTGGCTTTGCAGGTCGGCGCTCGTCACCGGCAGATCGAAGGTCGCCAGGCTGGCCGCTTGGCGTACCGAGCGGACCGGATCGGCGATGAGCGGAAGGAGCAGGGCGTAGCGCCGATCGCGCGGCAGCTTGGCCAATCCCTCGATGGCGCCGCGCCGGACGAGCGGGGAGGCGTCCTCCAGCAAGGCCGCCAAGCGCTCGATCTCCGCATCCTCCATCTGCTTGCCGGCCAGCTGGCTCGCCGCCGTGGCGCGCACCAGCGCGGCGGCATCGCGGTCGTGCGCCAGCTCCAGGAGATCGTGGCGCAGCGTTGCGCTGTCTCCGCGGCGGCCGGCGTCCAGCGCCTCGGCGAAGTGTGCCTCTCCCTGGCGTCCCTCCGGGAACCAGGCCTTCAGCCTGTCGGCCGCCCAGGCGTCATCGCGATCGTCGTGGCATTGGGTGCAGGCATTGGGGGTTCCCAGCGCCAGCGAGAGGTCAGGGCGCGGCACGCCGAAGCGGTGATCGCGTCTGGGGTCGACCTGCATGTAGCTGCGCGCCGGCATGTGGCAGGCGACGCAGCGCGCGCCCGCCGAGCCCTCCGCGTGATGATGGTGGCCGGCACTGTCGTAGTCGGCGCGCGGCATCTCCGGAAAGGCGCTCTGACCCGCCGGGTTATGGCACTGCGTGCAGAGCGCGTTGCCTTCGGCGACCAGGGTCAGGCTGTGCGGCTGATGGCAGTCGCCGCAGGTCACGCCCTGGCGGTGCATCTTGGACTGCAGGAAGGAGCCCAGGACGTAGACCTCGTCCAGGATCTGCCCGTCCGGGAAGTAGAGCCCGTCGCGCAGGAGTGCCAGGCTGTGGTGGTCGTGGTAGCCGGACCCCGGCGGCGGGCTGTCGGGGTCGAGCGCTTGACGTCTGGAATGGCAGCCGCCGCAGAGATCGATCTCGGCCTCCGCGCGCGCCTTGCGGTCCAGGTAGGAGAGCGGCTCGACGCCGCTCCAAGCCGGTGCGTCACCCAGCGCGCCCGCCTCGGCCCAGGCGACGTGGGTTTCGCCCGGTCCGTGACAGCTCTCGCAGCCCACCGACAGCTCTTGCCAGCTCGAGCGGTAGCTGCCGTCACGCGGCTGGTAGCCCTTCACCAATCCGGTTTGGTGGCAGACCGCGCACTGGGCCTGCCAGGACTTGTAGGGACCGCTCCAGTGCAGGCCGTCGCCGGGGGCGGCGTGGTGGTCCGGGAAGAGGGGGAACCAGGCCTCGTCGCGGCTGTCCCAGGCGATGTCCAACACCTGCAGCCGGCCGCCGGGCAACTCGATCAGGTATTGCTGCAAGGGATCGACGCCGACGCTGTAGAGGATTTCGTGACGATCCCTGCTGCCGTCCCGCTCCTCGATCTCCACGAAGTAGCGTCCGCCGTCGCGGAAGAAGCGGTGCGTGGCGCCGGCATGGCTCAGGCGGGCATCGTCGAAGTCGCCCAAGACGCGGGCCTCCACCGCCTCGCTCAAGGCCCAGGCGTGATGCGAGTCCTCCCAGGCATCGAAGGCCTCGGCGTGGCAGGCGGCACAGCGCTCGCTGCCGAGGTAGCCTGCCTCCTCGGCGAGGCCCTCGCTCACGATCGCCGGCAAGACGCAGAAGAGCGTCGCCAAGAGCCGGTTCACTAGGTGCATGGGCGGTCAATCCCGCGTTTGCGACACCGGCAGGCTAGGGCCAAGCTTCGCCACCTGTCGAGCCTGGCACGCGACGATTTTCCTAGGCCCGAACCGGCCGAAGGGCGACACTTCGGGACGCTCGACGATCCGGAGGAGCCTGGGGATGAGCGATTTGGAGAAGCGCGGCCGCAGGGCCGGCGGCCGTGATGCCCGCATGAAGGCAAGACTGCGGGAGGCCGGTGCGACGCCGCCGCCACCGCAAGGGGTGGAAGGAATTCTCCTCGACCCGCTGGGCGCGCGCGACGTGGAACGCATCCATGAGGCCGCGCTGACGGTGCTGTGGGACGTCGGCATGGGCGTCATCGGCGAAATGCCGGAGGGTGCGCGCCGCATTCTGGACAACGGCGGCGTACTGGGCGAGGGCGGCCGGATCAGGATCCCGCGCGGCCTGGTCGAAGAGGTGCTCGGCATGGCGGCGCGCCGCTGGACCCTGCACGCGCTTGATCCGGAGCGCAGCCTGGAGATCGCGCCCGGGCGCGCCCACTACGGCACCGCCGGCGGCGCCGTCCTGGTGCTGGATCCCGAAACCGGCGGCTATCGCGAGCCGACCTTGGCCGATCACTACGACATGGTGCGCCTGGTCGACACCTTGGCCAACATCCGCTGGTGCTATCGCTCGTTGGTGGCGCGCGACATGGAGAGCGTGGCGCTGTTGGACATCAACACGGCCTACGCGCTGGCCAGCGGCACGACCAAGCCCTGGGGCATCACCCTGGGCTCAGTCGAGTCGGTGGCGCGCGTCACCGCCCTCTTCGACCTGGTGCTGGGCGGGGAGGGGGCCTTCGCCAGGCGGCCTTGCGCCCACATGGTTCAGGGCGCCGGCGTGCCGCCCCTGCGCTTCGCCGCCGACCGCTGCGTGATCAAGGAAGCGGCGATCGCCAAGGGCTATCCCATCATGATCGCGTCCGCCCCGCAGGCCGGCGCCACCGCGCCGGCGGCGCTGGCCGGCAGCCTGGTGCAGGTGACGGCGGAGGTCCTGGCCGGCCTGGTCTATGCCAACCTGCTGCGGCCCGGCCACCCGGTGACCTTCGCCGCCTGGCCCTTCGTCTCCGACCTGCGCACCGGCGCCATGTCGGGCGGCAGCGGCGAGCAGGCCTTGCTGATGGCGGGTGCCGCGCAGATGGCCCGCTACTACGATCTGCCCTGCAGCGTCGCCGCCGGCATGGCCGATTCCAAGCTCCCCGACGCCCAGTCCGGCTTCGAGAAGGCCTACACGACCTTGCTGGCGGGCCTTGCCGGTGCCTCCATGGTGCATGAGGCGGCCGGCATGCAGGCGAGCCTGCTGGGCTGCGCGATGGAGAGCTTCGTCATCGACAACGACATGCTGGGCAATGTGTTGCGCACCATCCGCGGCATCGAGGTCACCGACGAGAGCCTCTCCATCGAGGTCATCAAGGAGGTGAACCTGACGGGCCCCGGCCACTATCTGGGCCATGGGCAAACCCTGGCGCTGATGCAGAGCGAGTACCACTATCCGGCCTTGAGCGATCGTAGGACTCCCGGCGAGTGGGAGGACGACGGTGGTCGGGACATGCAGGCCCGCGCCCGCGCCCAGGTCGAGCGCACGCTCGCCGCGCACTTTCCCGAGCACATATCCGACCGCTTGGACGAGGAGATCCGCGGCCGGTTCGACATCCGCTTGCCACGCGAGCGCATGCGTCCCAGCTAGTACACCAAGGCGTGAGGCAGGCCGGAAGGCCCTCTTTGCCCATGGCAGACCCGAAAGGCAGCGACCATGTCATGCAAGAACCTGAAGACGCCCCCCGAAGGTACGACGATGACCGACGAGACCACGGCCAAGACCTATGCCAAGACCGATGAGGCCGTTTCCCGCCTGACGGCGGTGCAGCGTGCCGTGACGCAGGAGGACGCGACGGAGCCGCCCTTCCGCAACGCGTTCTGGGATCACAAGGCCGACGGCCTCTATGTCGACGTCGTGAGCGGCGAGCCGCTGTTCCTCTCCTCCCACAAGTACGATTCGCGCAGCGGCTGGCCCAGCTTCACCAGGCCGGTGGAGCATGGGCGCATCGTCGAGAACAGCGACACCAGCCACGGCATGGTCCGGACCGAGGTGCGCTCACGCGACGGCGACTCCCATCTGGGCCACGTCTTCCCCGACGGGCCGGGGCCCGAGGGCTTGCGCTACTGCATCAACTCGGCCGCGCTGCGCTTCGTCCCGAAGGAGCGGATGGAGGCAGAGGGCTATGGCGCCTACCTGGCGCTTCTGGAAGAGGAGAAGGCATGATGAGCGAGACGGCGATCCTGGCGGGCGGTTGCTTTTGGGGCATGCAGGAACTGATCCGCAAGGTCCCCGGCGTCCTCTCGACCCGCGTGGGCTACAGCGGCGGGACCACGGCCAATGCGACCTACAACGACGTCAAGACCGGGCGCACCGGGCATGCCGAGGCGATCGAGATCGTCTTCGACCCCACCAAACTCGGCTATCGGCGCCTGCTGGAGTTCTTCTTCCAGATCCACGATCCCACCACGGTGAACCGCCAGGGCAATGACATCGGCGATTCCTACCGCTCGGCCATCTTCTATCTCGACGAAGGCCAGAAGGCGACCGCCGAGGCGGTGATCCGCGCCGTCGACGCCTCTGGCCGCTGGCCAGGGGCCGTGGTGACGGACGTGGCAGCGGCCGGCCCCTTCTGGGAGGCGGAGCCGGTGCACCAGGACTATCTGCAGCGGATCCCGCACGGCTACACCTGCCATTGGGTCCGCCCCGACTGGGTCTTGAGCGACGAGGGCGTCGGCGCGGCGGCGGAGTAAGCGCGCCGCCAGGCGTTCTTTCCTACCCGTAGGAGCAGCGATAGAGGGGCGCCTTTCCGCCAAGGGGAGGCGCCTCCATGATGAACATGTCCGCCTTCACCTCGCTGATGCCGGCGTCGATGGTCTCGTGCTCCGCCGGATTGCGCAGGTCGGAGGCGATGATCGTCACGACGTCGCCCTTCAGCTCCCAGAGGCCGATGGCCTCCACCGGATTGCTGCCGCCGTTGGTCACCGCCCAGGCGCCCGACTCGTAGAAGGACATGGTGTCCCGATCGTTGCACTCCTCTGGCTCGCCGATACCCCAGTGGCCGATGAAGTAGTCGCGCGTCGGAGCGCTGTCCGCCAGCGCGCTCGGCCCATGGGCCATGCCCAAGAGCAGCGTTGCCGCCAGCGTTCGACCCCATGCCATGCCTCGTCCCTCCCTCTTCGCGGCGCCGGCCTTAGGCGGGCCGCATTGCTTCGGTCCGCGGAGCACGAGAGGCTCTCCCGAACCTGGCGCAGGCCCGATGGGGCCGACGCGCCAGCATGCACTTTGCATGGCGCGGAGGTGGGGAACAAGGGAGCGCGCCCAAGCGGTCCTGCCAGGCGCGCTCCCTCATCGCTCTCCTAAACCCGATTGATCGAGACGCCGCCGTCGACCAGGTGGGCCGTGCCGGTGGTGAAGCTCGACTGGTCGGAGGCCAGGAAGAGCACCGATTGGGCGATCTCTTGCGGGGTGGCGAAGCGCTTCATGGCGTGGAGGCCTTCGGCGAAGGCGCGCACCTCCCCCTCCTGCGGCGCCATCTCGGTGTCGGTGCCGCCGGGCAGGATCGCGTTGACCCTGATGCCCTGGGCGGCGTACTCGGCCGCCAGCACCTGCGTCAGGCCGATCAGGCCGGCCTTGCTGGCGGCGTAGGCGGACATGCCCGGCATGCCGGCCGAATAGCCGACGAAGGTCGAGGTGAAGATGAGCGAGCCGCCGCCGCGCCGCGCCATGGCCGGCAGCTGGTACTTGGCGCCGAGAAAGGCACTGGTGAGGTTGGTGTCCACCGTGCTGCGCCACTGCTCCAAGGTAAGCTCCGCGAGCGGGCGGAGCTCGCCGACCACCGCGGCGTTGTTGAAGGCGATATCGAGCCCGCCGAAGCGCGCTTCCGCCGTCTCGACGAGCAAAGGTGCCAGGGCCTCGTCGCGCACGTCGCCGGTAACCGCGACGGCCTCGCCGCCCTCGGTCTCTATCGCTTCTACCAGGGACTCGAGCTCGGCGCGCCGCCGCGCGCTTACCACCACCTTGGCGCCTTCGGCCGCGAAGAGCCTTGCGGTGGCGAAGCCGATGCCGGAGCTGGCGCCGGTCACGATGGCGACCTTGCTGGATAGTGAGGTCATGCTGCTTGTTCCTCCTTGGGATGGTGTGGGCCGCCCTGGGCGACCGCTGCCGCCAATCTGTGGGCGGCGGGCCGCGCCATCACTCCGCTGCTTGCACCCCGGGCTTTGACCCTGGGCTTGCACGCCGGGTGGGCTAGAGTTGAGCGGCTTGGGCTTTGCGCTTGGCCTGTCCGGCGACCAGGCGCACGCGCCTGGGGGCAGCCAGCCAGATGCAGCCGATGGAGACCAGCGAGGCGGCGAGGCAGACCCAGAAGCCCAGGAGGTAGCTGGAGGTCAGGTCGTGCGCGAAGCCGAGGAACCAGGCGCCGGCCGCGCCGCCGACATTGCCGGAGAGGCTGAGCACGGAGACGATGCGGGCGATCTGCCGGCCGGCGAAGATCTCCGTCATGACCGCCCCGAAGAGGGCGGCGAGGCCGTTGCCCAGGAGACCCTGACAGGCAACCATCGCATAGAGCAGCATCGTCGACGGCCTGTCGTTCAGCAGCACCAAGAGCGCGTAGGTGGCGGCAAAGCCCGCCAGCGAGATGGTCCAGGCGACCTCGCGGCCAAGCCTGTCGGAAAGCCAGCCGAGCGAGATCTGACCGCCGATGCCGAAGAGGGCGACCAGGCCCAAGGCGGTGACCGCGACGCCGGCGTCGAAGCCGGACTCGATCAGGAACTGGGTCTGGTGCGCTTGGATGGAGTACCAGGCGAAGAGCCCGCAGAAGAAGGCGAGCGCTACCCACCAGAAGCGTGTCGTGCGGGCCGCCTTCGCCAAGGTCCAGTCGACCTCGGCCCACGCGCGGTCGACCACCGGATCCGGCGCCGGGGCGGGCGCTCGGCCGGCGCGCTGGCGCGGCGGGCCGCCGTCCGGCTCCAGCCCCATGGCCTGCGGGCTGCCCCGCTGGAAGAAGGCGTTCAGCGGGATGATGACGACCGCCACCAGACCGGCCATGGCAAGACAGGCGGTTCGCCAGCCGGCCAGGTCGATCAGCCACTGCAAGGCGGGCAGGAGCACCATGCTGCCCACGCCGACGCCGGAGAAGGCGAGGCCGATCGCCAGGCCGCGATTGCGCACGAACCAGGCCGGCAGGAAGATGGAGTGCACGATGTAGGCCATCGCCATGGAGCCGTTGACGATGAGCAGGCTCATGGTGGCGTAGAAGGCCCAGGGCGTGGCCACCAGGGTCACCAGCAGGAAACCCGTCGCCACCAGGAACGCGCCCAGGGGGATCACCAGACGCGGCCCGTAGCGCTCCATCATGATGCCGATCAGGGGCAGCATGGCCGTGGAGATCAGGAAACCGGTCGAGAAGGCGCCGGCGGTGAGGCCGCGGCTCCAGCCGAACTCCGCCAGGATCTCGGGAAAGAGCACGGAAAAGCTGGTCCGCGCGGCCACCGCCACGCCCATGGTGACGAAGGCGATCGCAACCACCCACCAGCCGTAGAAGATCGGCCGGCGGTGCTCCGCCGTCTTGTTCTGATCCGGCTCCGCCATCCTGCCCTCCTGTCGCCGAGCGATAGAGGTTCGGCGGTCCGCTGCATAGCCCCCCGCGCGCAGTGGCTTGCCTTCTTACCAGGTTCCCTTTCCGTCCCTCCGGCAGCGACAGAGGTTCGGCGTGGGAGGCGTCCTCGACGACACGACCATAGCAGTCGCCTTCACGAGGGAAAGGCGGGATGTGTCGGGTCGCCCGTGCGGCGGTGCGATGCCGCGTTTGCCCCCATGGGGTCGGCGCGGGTCAGCTGCCGCTTCCAGCCTCGCCGCTGGTCAAGAGCCGCAAGAAGCGTGTCGCATCGTCTTGCACCTGCTTGTGGGGAGGGGGCGTGCCCGCCTGGGCGGTATGTATCCAGATGCCGTCCATATAGGACTGTATGGCGATGCAGGCGGTCTCCACCGCGTCCGGCGGCATCAGCCGCTTCAGCTCGGCGATCAGGTTGCTGCGCACGCGGCTCTTGTTGACCTGCTGCAGGCGGGCCAGGCGGGGGTTATAGGGGGCGTAGGCCCAGAACTGGGTCCAGACGCTGCAGGATTCGGTCGAGAAGAGGGTCTCGTCGAAGTTTCCCAGTACGACGGCAACCAGCCTCCGCTCCGGGTCGTCGAGCCCGTCCAGCCGGCGCAGCACGGCCTCCTTCAGGACCGAGAGCAGGTGGCGCATGGTGGCCTCCAGCAAGGCGTCCTTGCCGCCGAAGTAGTAATGGATGCTGCCGGCCGAGGTTTCCGCGTCCCGCGCGATCTGATTCACCGTCAGGTTGGCGAAGCCGTGTTTCTGAATGGCCGACATCGCGGCCGCGATTAGCTCGAAACGGCGAATGGCCTTGATGTCCCGACGGCCCATTGTCCCCTCGGCGTCTGCTCCCGCTCCTTACTGCCTCGGATATTTTGGTTGCACAACCGACTTATTTTTTGCATAGACGTGCAATAATCAAAATCGCTGTGCGCGCAAGCGCAAGAAAATGGGGAGAAGGCAATGGCCGACTTGCTATCGATTGTGATCACTTTCGGGATCGTGCTGGCGCTGGCCCTGGTGGTCTTCTGCGTCGTCAAGTGGTGGAACGTGCGCGCGATCGGCGTGACGCCCGTGCCCCTCTTCACCTTCATCGCAATCCTCTTCACCTCGGGCTTGGACGTCGGCCTGATCATGTTCCCCCTGGGCGAGTTTCCGACCTACGCCGACACGGCCAACGCCGGCGACTACGGCTTTACCAACCCGCTGGCGATCGAGTTCGGCTTCTGGGGCTTCCTGATCTGGGGCTTCTACTTCCTGACCAGCTTCTATTTCTGCGTGATCGAGCCCAAGGTGAAGTTCTTCGAGATCCCCTTCGTCCGGATCCTGAACAACATCGTCATCATCGGCACCTGCGCCTTCACCGCCAGCCTCTTCCTGGTCTACCTGCCCTTCTACATCCCGGAGATCGGCGACGGCGAAAGCGTGGTCACCACTTTCTACCTGATCGTCTTCTGCGTGATCCTGGCGGCGGCCTACTCCAGCACCGACATCAAGTACGTCCGCATCCTGAGCGTCGGCTCGACCTTCCTCTTCATGGCGCTGATCCTCTTCATGTGGATCTTCGCCGGTATCGGCCTGGGCGAGATGGCCTCGACGCTAGGCTTGCTCGGAGGCTACTTCGGGAACCTCCACGAGTTCGTCCTGCCGATCAACGAGTACCACGAGTTCTACCTCTTCTGGTGGTTCGCCTGGTCGATCATGATCGGCCAGTTCACCTCGCGCTTCGTCGGCGGCTTGAAGACGCAGCATCTGCTTCTGGCGCTGCTGGTCATCCCCTCCATCCCCTTGGCGATCTGGTTCTCCATCCTCTACTACTACTTCTCCAACGGTCTGGAGACCCGGGGCCTGTTGAACGTGGCGATGATCATCGTCGGCGTCACCTTCGTAATCAATTCGCTGGACAGCCTGATCCGCCTCTACTCCGACAACCTCAAGCTGACGGTGCAGCGCCTGGGCAAGCCGGCCTACATCCTGGGGAACGTCGCGGTGCTCTTCGCCTTGACCCTGCTGTTTCAGAGCCAATGGCTGCAGATCCAGTGGATCGGCGCGATCGTCATCGGGATCTACCTGGCCTGTGTCGCCTACATCGCGCTCACCAGGGGACCGGAAGTCCTGGCGATCAAGACCTCTCCGACCGAGAACGAGCTGGACTTCGAGAAGATCCGGGCCACCCAGTGACGCCTCGGCCTCCCGGAGCCCGGCGGCTCCGGGAGCAAGTCTGGGCCTAGACGATGCCCGTGTCCCGGCCGTCGAGGCTGATCGCGTTCTTGCGGCGCCAATAGGCCTCGACGCCCTCCGGGCCCATCTCGTCGTAGAAGGGCAGCAGCTCTTCGTGCCCGCGGTCGTGGCGGTAGGCCATGACCGGCACGCCGGTGCCGCAGGAGGTCTGCACCAGCTCGACCGCCAGGTCGAAGATCTGCCGCGCGCCGGCCATCGGCGGGAAGAGGCCGGCCAGCTCCGCCCAGCCCTCGTCGCGCGGGTGTAGCAGCCGCGCCCGCCCGTAGACCCGCAGGATCAGAGGCTTGCCGTCGAAGGCGCAGAACATCAGGGTCATGCGCCCGTTCTCGCCGACGTGGGCCGCGGTCTCGTTGCCGCTACCGGTAAGGCTCAGCCAGACGATGCGCTCGCGCGTCAGCACGCGCAGGGTCTCCAGCCCCTTGGGCGAGAGGTTGACGCGGCCCTCGCTCGGCGCCGTGGCCACGAAGAAGAGGTGCTGGCGTTCGATGAAGGCACGCAGGGGCGTCGTCAGTCTCTTGGCTGTGGACATGCTTTCAAGGCTCCTTTCTTGCCCAGGGCTATGCGGAATGCCGTTCCAGCCGGACGTTGCGAGACCACCACGGCGGCCATCACCACCGCGCCGCCGATCAGCGACGCGGTGGCCGGAACCTCGGCCAGCAGGAACCAGGCCCAGATCGGGGCCAGCGGCGTTTCCAGCGCGCTCAGCAGGCCGGCCTCGGCGGCGGGCACGCGCCGCGAGCCTTCGGCCAAGGTGATCGCGGCCACGGCGAAGACCAGGCCGAAGGCCGCCATGATCGGAATCTCGTGCCACGCGGCCTCGAAGGGCGCGCCCAGGATCAGGGAGGGCGGCAGCAGGATGAAGCTCATGAAGGCGGCCGGCGCGGCGGCCGGCGTTTCGGGGAAACGGCGGTAGATCACCATGATGACGGCGAGGGTGAAGGTCGCCCAAAGCGTCAGCAGATCGCCGGCCAGATGCGGCTTGCCGAGCGAGCCCTGGACGATGACGAAGACGCCGCAAAGGGCGGCCAGGCAGGAGAGGGCGACGCGCCGCGACATGCGCTCGCCGATCCAAATCCAGGCCAGCACGGCGGCGAGCAGGGGGACGGCGGCGTAGATCAAGGTGGCGTTGGCGATGGTCGTGATCTTGAGCGCCGGGACGTAGGCCGCCGATCCGGCCGCGCCCACCACCACGATGCTCCAGCCGGCCCGTCCCATGCTGGCCAGCTCTCGGCCGAGGCCGCCGCGCAGGGCGAGATAGGCGACGGTGAAGCCGCCGGCGAAGAGGCCGCGCCAGAAGATCACGCTCCAAGCACCCGCCTCGACACCCTTGGTGAAGAGGCCGCCGGTGCTGAAGACGGCCGCCGAGACGACGATCAGCAGGACGCCGATGCCATGCCTCGACAGGCCGGCGAATTCCTCCGGTCCTTGCGTCATTCTTAGGCCTTTCCTCGATGATGGGAGGAAGGCTATAGCCAAGCTCTGCTGACAACGTGCTGTCAGCAGAGCTTGGCTATCGTGGCGGCGATGGCAAAGGAGGCACTCATGCGGCGGGCCGACCGCCTGTTCGAGATCATCCAGACCCTGCGCAGCGCCTCCGGGCCGCTGACCGCGGCTCAGATTGCCGAGGAACTCGAGGTCTCGGTGAGGACGGTCTATCGCGACGTCTCCGCCCTGCAGGCCATGCGGGTGCCGATCGACGGCGAGGCCGGCATCGGCTATCTGCTGCGCGCCGGATACGACCTGCCGCCCTTGAACTTCGACAGTGAAGAGCTGGAGGCCATCGTCGTCGGCCTCTCGCTCTTGGACCGCACCGGCGACCGTGGCCTGAAGCGGGCGGCCCAGCGGGTTACCCACAAGATCGAGGCGCTGACCTTGAACGCCGGCCGCCTCAAGGTCTCGGACTGGGGCGCGGCCCCGCCGGAGCGTGTCGACCTGGCCGAGCTGCGCGGCGCCATCCGCGAGGAGCGCAAGCTGCACATCCTCTATCGCGACGGCACCGGCACCGAAAGCGAACGGACGGTCTTGCCGATCGCCATCACCTACTTCGTCGAGGTGGTGGTGATGACGGCTTGGTGCACGCTGCGCGAGGACTTCCGCAATTTCCGTGTCGACCGCATCGTGGAACTGACCGTGCTGGAGGAGCGCTTCGACGGCCAGGGCGAGAGCCTGCGCCGTCAGTGGGAAGCGGCGCAAGGTCTGGCGGCAAGCGCCCGGCCATAGCCCTCGACACGCCGCGCCCTTAGGCTATGGTGCACTGCGAGAGAGTTGCCAGGAGGCTGACACAAGAATGCGACTAACGCCGCGCGAAAAGGACAAGCTGTTGATTTCCATGGCCGCCGTGGTGGCCCGACGCCGCTTGGAGCGCGGCGTCAAGTTGAACCATCCGGAGGCCGTGGCCTTGATCACCGACCATGTCGTGGAGGGCGCGCGCGACGGCGAGAGCGTCGCCAGCCTGATGGCCAGCGGTGCCAGTGTCCTGACGCGCGAGCAAGTCATGCCGGGCATCGCCGAGATGATCGGCGAGGTGCAGGTGGAGGCGACCTTCCCCGACGGGACCAAGCTGGTCACCGTCCACGACCCGATCCGCTGAGGAGTGCCCGTCATGATCCCAGGTGAAATCATCACCGCCCAGGGCGAGCTGGAGATCAATGCCGGCCGCCGCTCCGTGACCCTGGTGGTCACCAACAAGGGCGACCGGCCGGTCCAGGTCGGCAGCCACTACCACTTCTTCGAGACCAACGCCGCGCTGGAGTTCGACCGGGCGGCCAGCCGCGGCATGCGCCTGGACATTCCCGCCGGCACCGCCGTGCGCTTCGAGCCGGGGCACAGCCGCGAGGTCACCCTGGTCGACTATGCCGGCAAGCGCCGCGTCATCGGTTTCAATCAGGCCGTCATGGGCAGTCTGGAGCGCAGCTGATGGTCGCCAAGCTATCCCGCAGCGCCTATGCCGGCCTCTACGGCCCCACCGTCGGCGACAAGGTGCGCCTGGCCGACACCGAGCTCTTCATCGAGGTGGAGGAGGACCGCACCACCTATGGCGAGGAGGTGAGCTTCGGCGGCGGCAAGGTGATCCGCGACGGCATGGGCCAGTCCCAGGCGACGCGGGCCGAGGGCGCCGTCGACACGGTCATCACCAATGCGCTGATCCTGGATCACTGGGGCGTGGTCAAGGCCGACATCGGCATCAAGGACGGCCGCATCGCCGCCATCGGCAAGGCCGGCAATCCCGAGGTCCAGGCCGGCGTCGACATCGTCATCGGCCCGGCCACCGAAGCGATCGCCGGCGAGGGCAAGATCGTGACCGCCGGCGGCCTGGACGTGCACATCCACTTCATCTGCCCGCAGCAGATCGACGAGGCGCTCTATTCCGGCATCACAACCATGATGGGCGGCGGGACCGGGCCGGCGACCGGCACCAACGCGACCACCTGCACCCCCGGCGCCTGGCATATCGCCGAGATGCTGAAGGCGGCCGAGGCCTTTCCCATGAATCTGGGCTTCTTCGGCAAGGGCAACTCCAGCCTGCCGCGCGCCTTGGAGGAGCAGGTGGAGGCGGGCGCCTGCGGGCTCAAGCTGCACGAGGACTGGGGCACCACGCCGGCCGCCATCGACTGCTGCCTCGGCGTCGCCGACGCGCTGGACGTGCAGGTGCTGATCCACACCGACACCTTGAACGAGTCGGGGTTCGTCGAGACCTCGATCGCGGCGATGAAGGGCCGGACCATCCACGCCTTCCACACCGAAGGCGCCGGCGGTGGCCACGCGCCGGACATCATCAAGGTCTGCGGCGAGGCCAACGTCCTGCCGTCGTCGACCAATCCGACACTGCCCTACACGGTCAATACCCTGGACGAGCATCTCGACATGCTCATGGTCTGCCATCACCTCAACCCCAAGATCCCGGAGGACGTGGCCTTCGCCGACAGCCGCATCCGCAAGGAGACCATGGCGGCCGAAGACATCCTGCACGACAAAGGTGCCTTCTCCATCGTCGCCTCCGACAGCCAGGCCATGGGCCGGGTGGGCGAGGTGGTGATGCGCACCTGGCAGACGGCCGATCAGATGAAGCGCCGGCGCGGCCGCCTGCCGGAAGAGACCGGCGACAACGACAATCTGCGCTGCCGGCGCTATGTCGCCAAGTACACCATCAACCCGGCGATCGCGCACGGCATCAGCCGCCACGTCGGCTCGGTCGAGGCCGGCAAGCTCGCCGATCTCTGCATCTGGTCGCCGGCCTTCTTCGGCGTGAAGCCCAACCTGGTGCTGAAGGGCGGCGCCATCGCGGCCGCCGTGATGGGCGACCCCAACGCTTCCATCCCGACGCCGCAGCCGGAGTACTACCGGCCCATGTTCGGCGCCTTCGGCCGCTCGCTGACGGATCGCTCGGTGAGCTTCGTGAGCCAGGAAGCCGCCGCGAACGGGCTAGGCGAGCGGATTGGCCTGACACGGCCGCTGCTGGCCGTGGAGGGGACGCGAGACCTCACCAAGGCCTCGATGCTGCTGAACGACGCCCTGCCCAAGATGGCGGTGGACCCGCAAACCTACGAGGTGCACGCCGACGGCGAGCTTCTCACCTGTCCGCCGGCCGAAGAGATCGCCATGGCCCAGCGCTACTTTCTGTTCTGACTACTTTCTGTTCTGACTACTTTCTGTTCTGACGGGGTACGTCCGACCGGCTTGCCGCCTACTTGATCAGCGGCAAGACGCGCTTGAAGTCGTCGGTGGCCGCGCGGCCCAGCCATTCGAAGGCCACCATCTCGGCGCTCACCAGGGTGAGGCCGGCGTCGCGCATGCGGGCCAGGCCCAGCTCGCGGTTGGCCGCGTTTCTGGAGCCGACGGCATCCGTCACGACGAAGGTCCGATAGCCCTTCTCGTGCATCACCATCGCGGTCTGCAGCACGCAGACGTGGGTCTCCATGCCCATGACCACCAGCTGCTCGCGCCCGCTCGCCGAGACCGCGTCCAGGAAGGGCGCCTCGCGGCCGGCGGAAAAGCAGAGCTTCTCGATCACCTCTTCGGGCGCGAAGGCCTCGGCCAGGTCGGGCACGGTCTTGCCCAGGCCCTTCGGATATTGCTCCGTCGCCAGGCAGGGGACCTCCAGGATTCGGGCGATCTCGACCAGCCGGCGCGCGGTCCGGATGGCGGCCTCGCCGTCGTGAATGGCCGGCGCCAGCTTGGACTGAAAGTCCACGGCGACCAGGAGGGAGCGGTCTTTATCGAGCAGCATGAGAGGGGTTCTAGCCTGCTTCGCCTCCGGCGGCCAGTGCGGGTGACCGGCGGCCGGTCACCGGTCGCCTTCGACTCGGTTGATGGGATAACCGCTGGCCGGGCCGCGCAGCGGCTGGACCAGCATGCGGTCGAGCCGGAGGTCGCGGCGCGTGCGGAACTGCTCGATGCCGATGGTCATGTCATCGTGACCGTCGCGCGGCTGGTCGCGGTAGGTGCCGAAGAGCCGGTCCCACCAAGGCAGATTGAAGCCGAAGTTGCTGTTGGTCTCGTTGGGATGGATGGAGTGGTGGACGCGGTGCATGTCGGGCGTCACCACGAGCCAACGCAGGCGCCGATCCAAGCCGAGCGGGATGCGCACGTTCGCATGGTTGAACATGGAGGTGGCGTTGAGGAGGACCTCGAAGACCAGCACCGCCACCGCCGGCGGGCCGAGCGCGGCCACCACGGCCAGCTTGATCGCCATGGAAAGCAGGATCTCCAGAGGGTGAAAGCGCAGGCCGGTGGTGACATCGAATTCCAGATCGGCGTGATGCATGCGGTGCAGCCGCCAGAAGGCCGGCACGGCATGGAACATCACATGCTGCAGATAGATGGCGAGATCGAGCGCCAGGAGCGAGACCAGGAAGGCGACCCAGCCTGGTGCCTGGAGCGCGTTCAAGAGGCCCCAGCCGCGCTCTTCGGCAAGCAGCGCCAGCCCAACCGCCACCAGGGGAAAGACCAGACGCACGACGAGCGTATCGAGGACGACGATGCCGAGATTGCTCGACCAGCGCAGTAGGCGGGGGATCTCTCGCCGGCGCCGTGGCGATGCCGCTTCCCAGACCATCATCGCGGCCAGGACAGCCAGGAAGAACCCCATGCGGATAAAGGGTTCCTCCGCCAGCAAGAAGTCGGACATACGCGCAGGATCCTCACCGGTCGCCGTTCGGGCGGGGGAATGCAAGCTCAAGCCTCATCGATTAGAGGATAGCGGTGCGGCCTTTCAAGCAACCCTCGGCGGCAAGCGGCCCACGCTGATGCTCCAAGCCTGGTAGGTTTGGTCAAATGCGTGGCTCTTGTCGCGGAGATGTGATCGCTTGACGCGGCGCGGACGCTTATTTAACTAAAGAGTTATGAAACAGACTGGTTATGGAGATGAGAGCCAGAACCTGGACGCCGTGTTCGCGGCCCTCGCCGATCCGACGCGCCGCGCGATCCTGTCTCGCTTGGCGGGCGGAGCGGCGTCGGTGACGGACCTGGCGGCGCCTTTCGAGATGAGCCAGCCCGCGGTCTCCAAGCACTTGAAGGTGCTGGAGCGCGCCGGGCTCGTCGAGCGCGCCATCGACAGGCAGCGGCGGCCGGCGCGCCTGCGCGCGGCGCCCATGGCGGCGGCGGTGCACTGGTTGGAGGCGTTCAAGGAGTTCTGGTCGTCGAGCTTCGATCAACTGGACGCCTTGTTGGAAGAGCTGAAAGCAGCCGAAACGAAGGGGGATCAAAGATGAGTGAGTTGCCGACCTATGTGCTGGAACGGGTCTTCGATGCGCCGCGCCACTTGGTGTGGAAGACCTGGACCGATCCCGAGCTTCTGCCGCGCTGGTACGGACCCAAGGTGGAGACGATCGTCCACCGCCTGGAGGTCAAGCCGGGTGGCCTATGGCTGGGCGAGATGCGATGGGGCGGCAACTCCCACTACCAGAGGGTCGAATACACCGAAGTCGTCCCGCCCGAGCGCCTGGTCTGGCTGCATGCCGTGAGCGATGCCGACTGGAACGTGATCGCCAACCCCATGATGCCGGATTGGCCCCGGGTCCTGCTGACGACGGTGACCTTCGAAGAGGATGCCGGCCGGACGACCTTGCGCTTGACCTGGGTGCCGCACGAGGCCAGCGATGCCGAAATCACCTGCTTCGCCGCGGCCCTGGACGGCATGGACAAGGGCTGGGCGGCCGGCATGGAGCTACTGGCCGAACTGCTGGCCGAACTGCAAGCCTGACCGGGGCGGTGGCCGCTTGGCGACAGGGGCCACGGCCGCGGCAGGAAGAGGTGGGATGACGACGCTGGAAGGAGGCGTCGTCATCCCGCCCTCGCGCAACAGGAAGCGGGGACGCGAGGGAGTTGGAAGAGGTCGCGCTCGCCGTCAGAGCGTGACCTCTATGGAGGAGAGGCCGGTGCCGCTGCCCGGCACGGTGACGCCGGCGCCGAGCAAGAGGGTGTCGGTACCCTCGCCGCCGTCGAAGAAGTAGTCGGCGAAGTCCTCCTGCTTCTCCACGTAGAAGACGTCGTCGCCCAGGCCGCCGTAAGCGGTGTCGGACCCGGGGCCTCCGACCAGGAAGTCCCCTCCTTCGTCTCCGTACAAGATGTCGTCGCCGGCTTCGCCGCGCATCATATCGTCGCCGGAACCGCCATAGAACGAAATGTCGTTTCCATCCCCGGCCAAGAGGCTGTCGCTGCCCGATCCACCGAAGAAGGCCGAGTCGTCGCCGTTTTCGCCGAGAAGAAGATCGTTGCCCGCATCGCCGTAGAAGGAGGAGTCGTTTCCGCTTGCGCCGTAGAGGTAGTCCGCCTCTTGGCCGCCGTAGAAGAGCCAGTCCTTTCCGCTTCCACCGAAGAGGAAGTCGGATTGGTCACCGCCATAGAACTGCTGATCCTCGCCGCTCTCACCATGCAGGCGGTCAATGCCTGAGTCTCCGTACATGTGGCGATCCACGCCGCTACCGCCAAAGATGCTGTCCGCGCCCGAGCCCCCGGCCATGTAGCGGTCGATTCCGTCTCCTCCGTAGATCAGGTCATCGCCTTGATCGCCGACGAAAGCAACGTCGTTACCTTCATCTCCGAACAGCGTGTCGGCGCCCGAGCCGCCGTTGAACCATCGATCGACCGAACTGCCGCCGAACAGGTGATCGCTGCCGGAGTCACCGCTAAAGCTGTCGTCGGTACCCGTTCCGCCAAACAGACTGTCGTCACCGTCCCCACCATGGAAGAAGGCATCCCCGTTCGTGCCGGCACGCATCGTGTCGTTGCCGGTATCACCGTAGAACCAGCGCTCCGAGCCGTCACCGCCTTCCAGGACATCGGCACCGGAGCCGCCGAAGAAGCTGAACTCCCAGCCGCTGTCACCGATGAGAACGTCGTTCCCGTCACCACCGAAAGCAGAGAAATCGCTGTACGACCCGCCGTAGACTCTGTCCGCGCCGGCCCCGCCGAAGAAGTTGGTATCGAAGCCTGTTCCCCCGAAGATGAGATCATCGCCTTCACCGCCGCTGAAAGAGCGGTCGTTCCCACTACCGCCATAAAGCGTGTCGCTGCCGTCGCCACCGACCAAGGTATCGCCAGCCTCATCGCCATAGAGAATGTCGGATCCTTGACCGCCATAGACCTTGTCGCTGCCGCGACCGCCCTTGACGTAGACGTCGTCGCCTGCATCGCCGTAGATCCGGTCGGAGCCGTTGCCGCCGAAGAGGCGGAAGTCGTCGCCGTCGCCGCCGAAGAGATAGTCGTTGCCGTTGCGCCCGAAGAAGCGGTTGTCGTTGCCGGTGCCTCCGTAGATCCGGTCGGCGCTGCCGCCGCCTTCGAAGCGGCCGTCCACGCCGGTGCCGCCGAAAATGCTGTCGCGACCCTGAGCCCCGTAGAAGCGCCGGTCGTTGCCCTGCCCTCCGATCAGGACGTCGCCACCGAGGCCGCCATAGAGGAGGCTATCGCCGCCCTCGTCGCCCAGGATGCTGTCGTTTCCGCTACCGCCGAAAAGCGAGCGGTCCGCGCCGGAACCGCCGTAGATCCAGTCCCGCTTCACCCCGCCGTAGAGGAAGCTGTCGTCGCCGCCATCGCCGCGCAGCGTGTCCGCGCCGCTGCCGCCGTAGAGGCGTTGGTCCTGGCCGGCGCCACCGTAGAGGTCGTCGATACCGCTGTCGCCGAAGAGGGACTGATCGTGCCCGCCGTCGCCCGATAGGCGATCGCTGCCCGACCCGCCGAAGAGGAGGGAGTCGTCGCCGTTCTCTCCATAGATGCGGTCGTTACCGCTTCCGCCGACAAGAGAGACGTCGGCGCCCTCGCCACCGAGGATCGAGTCGGCGCCTTCGCCGCCGTATAGCAGGCTGTCGTCGCCCGAACCCCCGAAGAGGCGATCCGGACCGATGCCGCCGTAGAGGAGCCGGTCGTCGCCGCTGCCCCCTTGCAGGCGGTCGGACCCGGTGCGGCCGAAGAAGGAACGGTCGTCTCCCAGGTCTCCGGCCACGACGTCGGCACCGCTGCCACCGTCGAGTAGAACGTCGTCGCTACTGCCGCCGAAGAGGCTGTCGTTTCCTTGACCGCCATAGAGGCTGTCGGCGCTGCTCTCGCCGAAGAGCGTGTCGCGCGAACCATAACCGAGGATAGTGTCGATATCGGAGGTGCCGGTCAGCCGATCCGGGCCCTCGCTTCCTACGATCAGTGCCATTGCTGAGACTCCTGATGTGACCGAGGTCTAGGTCGTTGTGTTGGGTTTGCGTCTGGGCTGGGAACGGATCAGCCGACAGACGAACTCGGGCGCGTCTTCATCGGACCGCGGCAGCAGGATGGACCAAGGATCCAAGGACCACTTGCGCAGCGCATTCGTTTCAGCGCCCTTGGTCTGCGCGGGTCTCGGTGCCATCGTCCGAACTCCAGTCGCTGAACCAGCAGGAGGTCCATGGGCTTGAAGAGCCTGCGCTTGCGCGCGCCGCACAGCCTTGCCGTGACGGGCCGCGTTTCCGCGGGATACGGTTCTGATTGGCCGGCGCCGCCGCTACATGGCTTAGGGTCCAGGTGTTTACCGCCAGCCTTCCCGAGGTTGGGATCATGGCTTCTCTCCGATCGAGCGTTGAAAGTGCCTCCGGGTGACGAGGAATGGCCGTGGTCGGCCGGCGCCTTCACCGCTGCCCGGCCGGCCGATCGTTCCTCGATGCCCGTGTTGCGCTCTATCTGGCGGGTTGCGGGGGTGGAGTCCTGAGGAAGTCAGACTGTTTTTATGGAAGTTAGATCGAGAGACGGGGAGGAAAGCGGAGAGGCGGCCGCCGCCCGGCAGGTGCCAAGGATGACGGCGGACCGTGCGAACCCGCTATCCTCGGCCTGGCGGCGGGTCTTCGAGGATGCAGGGAAGGTCGACCCAGCCGGCGCACCTGGCAACGATCGTGGTCGAGTTCCCGTCGAGCACCAGATAGCGGTACCTCGCGTGGCGCCGCACGGCTATCGGCTGGCGTTTGGGGTGCATCCCTCTTGCAGCCTCAGCCATCACGGCGCGCGCGGTGCCGATACCATCCTGCCGGGCCCTGGTGAGCAAGAGTTGCCCGATCGGGACCAGGACGTGATCGCTGCCTAGGACGAAGTAGAGACCGTGCTGGTAGCGCAACTCTCGACAGAGTGCCACGAAGGCCCTGTCGGGGCGATAGTAGGACTTCGTCGTCCCATCCGGCCCAGCGATTGGAAGCGCCAGCATGGCCTTGCCCCTTGCGAAGGCGGACCAGCAGGCGGTTCGGACGCGACTGCGGGGCGCCTCGGCCAAGCAGCCGCGCTAGAGCTGCTTCTCTGCCAAGGCCGTGCCCTTGACCCGCGCCGCAATCTTGGCGAAGGCGGTGTTGCGGGCCATGGCGACGTCGTCGCCGAAGGGGGAGAAGCCGCAGTCGTCGGTGGTTCCGAAACGCTCTCCCTTCAGGTGCTCGGCGGCCTCCAAGGTGTGTTCGCGGACCGTCTCGGCGCTCTCCACACGAAGGTCGCAGGGATCGATGACGCCGATGAAGGCGACCTGATCGGCCAGCCGCTCGCGCTGGATGATGTCCAGCACCCTCGGGCGGTCGGGCTCGCTGGCCACCTGGATGTAGAAGCGGCCGGCCCGCATCTGGAAGAGGTCGGGCAGCAGTTCGGCGTAGTCGACATCGGCCGAATGGGTGGAGTTCTGATCGCCGCCCGGACAGGTGTGGATGCCGATCTTGGCGCGCTCGGCCTCGTCGAAGCGTTCCAGGACGGCGTTGTTCAGCGCCACGAACTGGCGCAGGAGGCCCTTGGAGGGGTCGAGCTTGCAGGCAAGCCGGCCTTCGGTGAAGTCGAGCTGCACTACCTCCGCTCCCGCCTCGAAGGCGGAGCGGATGTCGGCGGCGCTCTGATCGCAGAGGTCCTCGATGAACTGCTCGCGCGGATAGCCCTCGATCCCCTCTTGCGGATAGAGCAGGCTGAGTGCCGAGGGGGCGATCACCGCCTGCTTCAGCGGCTTGTCCGTGTGCTTGCGTGCTTGCGCGACATAGCGGCCCGTCACGTGAGCATAGCGGAAGGGGCCGCTCGCGAGGCGCGGCAGCTGGCGCGTGTGGCCGTCGGCAAAGGGGATGACCACGCCGTCGGGCGCCAGGTTGGTCAGGCCTTCCAGGGGATAGGTGGCGAAGCTCGATTTCGACTGCTCGCCGTCGGTGATGATCGGCGAGCCGGTCTCCTCCATCGCCGCGATGGTCTCGGCGAGGGCCCGCTCGACGGTCTCGGCATGGGCCTCGGCCGTGGTGCCTCCCTCCTGCAGCGCGAGGGCCGAATCGATCAGGTACTGCGGGCGCGGGACGCTGCCGACGCCTTCGGTTGGGATGATCATGACGCGAAAGGCCTCCTACCTGCTGGCGAGGTGATCAGCCTAACGGAACCCGACGCGAAACCGAAAGGAATTGCCGTTCGAACGCCGCGTCACTCAGCCGTGGCCGCGGTCAGGTTCGTGGACAACGCCTTGACCTCTTGGACGAACCCGACAGGGGTGCGCCCTTCCCTGGGTGGCCTACTTTCGCCTGGGTTCCGGCGTGACGCCGGTGATTACCTTCCGAGCGGCTTGCCAAAGCGCGGTGAGGCCGGCCGTGAGCGCCACGCCGTCGCGCGCCAGCAGGCGGACCCAGGCACCGCGTTCGTCCGCCAGCGCCGAGGCGCTGCCGTAGATTTCCGGGCGGGCTTCCAGAGCGTGGCGCAGCGCCTCGGCGAGCGTGCCGCCCAGCCCGGGCGCCGCCGCCACGAAGGTGCCGTGGCAGGCGTAGCCGTCCAGCGCCGAGAATCCCGCGCTCTGAGCGGCGTCGCCGAGGTGAAAGCGGTCAATCAGCAGCAGCCGGCCATCCTCGTCGCGAAGGGTCAAGGCGCCGACAAAGCGATTCGGCAGGCGGCCGCGTCCCTCGTGGTCATGGGTCAGAAAGGACTCCGACATCAGCAGCACGCCGTCGGCCGCGAGGCTTGCCTCGGTGCGGCTTTCGCAGTCCGCCTCGGCCATGAGGATCAAGGGGTCCGGCAGGTACTCCAGGTGCGCCCCGGGCGCGACCGTCAAGTCCTGGGTCAGCTCCGCCAGCCCGCCGCGACCGGCGTGGACCAGGGTGGAGGCCTGGGTGGTGACCAGTGCGGCTGCGCCGCTCTCCACCCCGACCGCCAGCGCCAGGCGGTCGCCTCGGTAGGCGCCGCCGGCGGCCGACTGCAGATAGAGCGTCGCCATCCCGGCGGGCGCGCTGTCCAGATAGAAGGGCCGGGTGATGTGGAAGGGGTAGGGGACGTACTGCCGGGCCAGGTAGCTGCGCCCGCCCGGCGCCTTGGCGAAGCGAAGCTCCGCCCTGATCGGCTGATCCGAGGGCCGATCGATCACCGCGCCCAGGGCCGTCATGCTGTGAAGAGGACCTCGCGGCTCAAGGTCTCGACCACGGCGTCGATGCCCTCTCCCGTCTTGCAGTTGCAGGGCAGGACGTTGCGTCCGCTCCTGACCTCGCGCGCTTCGGCGATCATCGCCTCCGCGTCCACGCCGACATGGGGCGCCAGGTCCAGCTTGTTGATGATCAGGAGGTCGCAGGTGACGATGCCCGGTCCCCGCTTCCGCGGGATGTCGTCGCCCTGGGCCACGTCGATGACGAAGAGCCAATAGTCGACCAGGTCCAGGGAGAAGGTGGAGGCGAGGTTGTCGCCGCCGCTCTCGATGATGACCAGGTCGAGGTCGGGAAAGGTCGCGCAGAGAAGGTCCGCGGCGGCGATGTTCAAGGTGGGATCCTCGCGGATCACCGTGTGCGGGCAGGCGCCGGCCTCGACGGCGCTGACGCGCCTGGGATCGATGAGGCCGGAGCGGCGCAGGCGCTCAGCATCCTCGCGGGTCACCAGATCGTTGGTGACGACGGCGACCTCCAGGCCTTGCGCCTGCAGTGCGGGGATGAGGCGCTCGATCAAGGCGGTCTTGCCGGAGCCGACGGGGCCGCCGATGCCGACGCGGGCCGCCTCTTCGGGCTTGCTGCGGGGGCTCTCGGGGGTCAGGTTTTCGATCGTATCCATCAGTGGCCTATCGCAGCATGTAGGTTTGCGCCAAGGGCAGGTGGCTCGCAGGCTCACAGGTCGCAAGCTCCCCGTCCACAAAGACATCGAAGGTCTGCGGATCGACGCGGATCTCCGGGCAGGCATCGTTGTGCAGCATGTCGGCCTTGGTGATCGTGCGCGTGCCGCGCGCCGGCAGCAGGGACTTGACGAGGCCCAGCCGGCCGGCGACGTCCGCCTCGATCGCCAAGGGATTGACGAAGCAGGCGCTGAGATCCTGCTTGGCGCGCCCGAAGGCGCCCCACTGCGGGCGCATCGCCAGGGGCTCGCAGGTCATCAGCGAGGCGGCGCTGTCGCCCATGGCGCCCCAGGCAATGAAGCCGCCCTTCACCACCAACTCCGGCTTGATGCCGAAGAAGCCGGGGCGCCAGAGCACCAGGTCGGCCAGCTTGCCGTCCTCCAGCGAGCCGATGTGCGCGTCGATGCCGAAGGTGCGCGCGGCGTTGATGGTGTACTTGGCGATGAAGCGCTTGATGCGCTCGTTGTCGCCGCGCGCCGTGGTCTCCTCGGCCAGGCGCCCGCGCTGCTCGCGCATCTTGCTGGCCAGCTGCCAGGTCCGGCAGATCACCTCGTGGATGCGTCCCATGCCCTGGCTGTCGGAGCCCAGCATGGAGATGGCGCCGATGTCGTGCAGCACGTCCTCGGCGGCGATGGTCTGCGCGCGAATGCGGCTCTCGGCGAAGGCGACGTCCTCCGGAATGGAGGGCTTCAGGTGGTGGCACACCATCGTCATGTCGAGGTGCTCGTCGAAGGTGTTCACCGTGTAGGGGTTGGTGGGATTGGTCGAAGAGGGCAGGCAGTTTGCCTCACCCGCCACGCGGATGATGTCGGGCGCGTGGCCACCACCGGCGCCCTCGGTGTGGTACATGTGGATGGCGCGACCGGCAATGGCCGCCAGGGTGTCCTCGACGAAGCCGGACTCGTTCAAGGTATCGGTGTGCAGCTGCACCTGAAAATCCAGCTCGTCGGCCACCGACAGACAGCAGTCGATCACCGCCGGCATGGCGCCCCAGTCCTCATGGATCTTGAGGCCCAGACAGCCGGCGTGCAGCTGCTCGACCAGGGAGGCCGGCTTGGAGGAGTTGCCGCGGCCCAGGAAACCGAAGTTGATCGGCCACTGCTCGGACGCCTGCAGCATCTTGCCGACGTTGAAGGCGCCGCCGGAATCGATGCCCACCGTGATCGGCCCCAGAGAGCCGCCCAGCATGGTGGTGATGCCGGACGAGATGGCGTGCTCGCACAGCTGCGCGGAATCGAAGTGGACGTGGACGTCGATCGCGCCCGGCGTGGCGATCAGGCCTTCCGCGTCGCGCACCGTGGTCGCCGCCGACACGATGAGACGTGGGTCGACGCCGTCCATCATCGCCGGATTGCCGGCCTTGCCGATACCGGCGATGCGTCCCTCCTTCACGCCGATGTCGGCCTTGACGATGCCGATCACCGGATCGATGACCACCACGTTGGAGATCAGGAGATCCAGCGCGCCCTCGTCGCTGGTGACGCCGGAGGCCAGGCCCATGCCGTCGCGCAGGGTCTTGCCGCCGCCGTGCAGGCACTCCTCGCCATAGACGGCGAAGTCCTTCTCGATCTCGGCCAGAAGCGCGGTGTCGCCCAGGCGCACGCAGTCGCCGGTGGTGGGGCCGTAGTGCTCGGCATAGTCCTTGCGGCTGATCTTCGCCATGATATCAGGCTCCCTTGAATCCGGCGGCCCGGGCACGCGCCAGCGCCGCCTCCTTGGCCGCTTCCGAGCGCACCTCGCCGTTGGCCAGCGCGTTGAGACCACTGATCTCGCCGCTGCCGCCGAAGCCGACCAGGGTCACCTCCTTGCTCTGCCCCGGCTCGAAGCGCACCGCCGTGCCCGCCGGGATGTCGAGGCGCATGCCGAAGCTCTTGGCGCGCTCGAAGTCCAACGCCTTGTTGGCTTCGAAGAAGTGGTAGTGGCTGCCGATCTGGATCGGGCGGTCGCCGGTGTTGGTCACGGCCAGGGTGACCTTCGCGCGGCCGGCATTGATCTCGATGTCGCCCTCGGCCGGCAGGATCTCGCCTGGCGTGCGCTCCGTCGGTGCCGCCTCCTTGCCCGGTCTGATCGGCTCATGAACCGTGACCAGCTTGGTGCCGTCGGGAAAGGTGCCCTCGACCTGGATCATCGGCATCAATTGGGCCACGCCGGGCATCACGTCATCGCTCGAAAGCAGGGTAGAGCCGTAGGCGATGAGATCGGCCACGCTGCGGCCTTCGCGGGCGCCCTCCAGGATTTCGTCGACGATAAAGGCAACGGCTTCGGGGTGGTTCAGCTTCAATCCCTTGGCCTTGCGTCGGCGCGCCATCTCGGCGGCCACGAAGATCGTCAGGCGTTCCATCTCGGTCGGGGTCAAGAGCATGGCCGGCCTCCCTTCTCGTCAGTTCGTAAAGAGCCGGACCGCTTGCGTTTCGTGGCGCATCGCGGCGATCTCGGCGATCGGCGTGAAGCTCCAGGGCTCGTCCGGCGGGTCTTCTCGCTCCAAGGTCTCAGCGAGGTGCGCGTGCTGAGCGGCGATGACGCGCTGGGCGGCGAGCGTGCCGATCGCGCCCAGGCGCACGGCGGCCGAGGCAAGGCCCGCCAAGAAGGCGTGCGCCGCCACGATCTGTGCCGGCAGCAGAGCCAAGCCGCGACCGGAGAGCAGGAGGCCTTGCACGATCGGCAGGTGTCCCGGCGCACCACCGCTCATGACCGCCTGGCGATAGGCCTTGGCGCCCGGCGTTCCCAGCTTGTCGTGGCTGGTCAAGAGCGCCATGCCGTTCAATCGCGAGCCCTGGCGCAAGGCCGCCGCCGGCGTCATGGCGTCGAGCTCCCGATCCAGCGCCAGCAAGGCGGCTTGATCGTCGGCGCGCTCGTGACTTCGAACGAGGAAATAGCGGTCGCAGACCAGCCAGCGATGCCGCAGCTGGTGCTCGAGGAAGCCGGCGAGGCCCGCTTCACCCTTGACCCGGCCCTCGGCAAGCAGGGTCTCCAGACCTTGGGAGAAGGCGAAGCCGCCGCTGGGAAAGGCGCTGTCGGCCAGCTGCACCATGGTCAGCAGGCCGGCGGTCCCACCGTCAGTCATCGTGCGCCACCCGCTGGCAGATGCCCTCGGCGAACTGGATCTCCAGCCGTGCCAGATAGTCCTCCTCCGGTCCTTCCAGGGCGACCAGAAGATCGCCTGCTTCGAAGCGCACCCGCCAATGGAGGTTGCCCGCATGATAGCCAAGCTCCAGCGCGGCGGCCGCGTCTCTCGGCTTCAGGCGCAGCCAGCGCTCTTCATTGACGCGCACCACCAAGGCCCAATCGGCCTCCAGGGCCAGCACCGCGCCGTTGAAGAGCTTGGCGCTCCTCGGCAGGGCGAGCGCGCAGTCGCGCCCCTTGCTGCTGGTCATGCGGATGCGCCGTCGGGCCAGGTCGGCGGGCTCGATCTCAAGGCTGTCGACGGCGTCGGCGTGCTCCAGTCGGTGCAGGGCCTCGTGAATGGCGGGGTCGCTGGCGGCTCCCAGAATCTCCGTCAAGAACAGGTGTTCGCTCTCCCGCACTTCGGTGTCCGCCATTGCCTCGGCCCCTCTAGATTGCCATGTGTCGGTGCACCAGGCTGTCGGTCAGGTCCTCGGTACTGCCTGCCGCGACCACCCGACCCTTCTCCATCATGGCATAGTGATGCGAGGCACGGCGTGCGAATTCGACGTTCTGCTCGATCAGGACGATGGTCAGGCCCAAGGTCCGGTTCAGCTCTTGAATGGTCTCCTCGATCAGCGCGACGATGTTCGGCTGAATGCCCTCCGTCGGCTCGTCCATCAGCATGATCTTGGGTTGCTGCGCCAAGGCGCGGGCGATCGCCAGCTGCTGCTGCTGGCCGCCCGAGAGCAGGCCGCCGGGGCGGTCCATGTTCGCCGTCAGATAGGGAAAGAGCTTGCCGACGACCTCGGGAACCGTCGTCGCGAAACCGGCCGAGGCGAAACCGCCCATGAGGATGTTCTCGCGCACCGAGAAATCGGGAATGATCTCGCGCCCCTGCGGCACGTAGGCGATCCCGGCCCGGGCCCGCAGGTGGGTCGCCTCGCGCGAGATGTCCCTCCCCTCCAGCTCGATCAAGCCGGTGGTCGAATCGGTCAGGCCCATGATGGAGCGCAGCAGGGTCGTCTTGCCGACTCCGTTGCGGCCCAACACCGTCAGAATCTCGCCGGGCCGCGCTTCCAGCGAAACGTCGTGCAGGATATGGCTGCCGCCATAGAAGCTGTTGAAGTCCGCCAGGCGCAGCATCAGTGGATCCCTCCGCTGCCCAGATAGGCCTGGCGTACCGCTTCGTTCGACTCGATATCGGCGATGGAGCCCTGCGCCAGGACCTTGCCCAGGTGCATCACGGTGATCATCTCGGCGATTTCCCGGACGAAGGCCATGTCGTGCTCCACCACCACGAGCGTGTGCTGACCCTTGAGATCCTTCACGATCAAGGAGGTCTTATGGGTCTCCTCTTGGGTCATGCCGGCGGTCGGTTCGTCCAGCAGGATCACCTTGGGATCCTGACGGATGAGAATGCCGAGCTCCAGCCACTGCGTTTCGCCGTGCGAGAGCGTTCCGGCGCGCTCGTCGGCCTTGTCGGCGAGGCCGATCAGTTCCAAGACCTCGAACATGGCGCGGCGGACGCTGCGCCTGTTGCGCGGCCTCAGGTTGCGCAACACCTTTCGGTTCCGCATGCCCGCCACTTCTAGGTTGTCGGCGACCGAGAGGTCCTTGAACACGCTGGGGATCTGGAACTTCCTACCCAGGCCGGCGCGGGCGATGTTGTGTTCCTGCCAGTTGGTGATATCCCTGCCGTCGAGATAGACCTTGCCCTCGGTCGCGCGGGTGCGGCCGCTGATCAGATCCATCAAGGTGGTCTTGCCGGCGCCGTTGGCGCCAAGCAGGACGCGCAGCTCGCCGTCGGCGACGGACATGGTGAAGCTTTCCACTGCCCGGTAGCCGCCGAAGTCGACGCCGATCCCATCGATCTTGAGCATCTCCGCCGTCATGTCCCGCTATTCCGCCTGAGTTGCCTGCGGCGACTGGGCCACCGCGTCGCGTCGTTTCTTGGCTTTACCGGCAAAGCGGTCGCCGATGTCGTTGGCCAGGCCGGCCAGTCCGCGCGGCAGGAAGAGCACGACCAGCACGAACAGCAGGCCGATCATCGCCTTCCAGGCCTCCAGGAAGATCTCGCTCTCGCTCACCGTGGCCTCGATGGTGTTGATCAGGATGGCGCCGATGCAGGCTCCCAGCAGCGAGTGGCGCCCGCCGACGGCGGCCCACACCACCATCGAAATGGAGAAGGTGAGGTCCATGAAGGTCGGCGAGGCGAACTCGGCGGCGACGACGTAGAGCATTCCGGCAAGCCCGGCGACCCCGGCCGAGACCATGAAGAAGAAGACCTGATAGGCGGCGATGTTGTAGCCGAGGTAGCGGGCCCGGTTCTCGTCGTCGCGGATTGCCTGCAAGACCAGCCCGGCGCGCGTGCCGACCAGCCAGCGGGTGAACAGTAGGGTCACTGCCAGGCAGCCGGCCACCAGGTAGTAGGTCTCCACCAGATAGGGATCGAACTCGAAGCCGCCGATGGTGAACCAGCCGAGGTCGGTAATGCCGTTGAAGCCGTTGGTCAAGGGCTGGGCGTCGATCACCAGCAAGCGGACCAGCAGCACCGTCGCCAAGGTGATGATGGCGATGAAGACTCCCGACACGCGATTGCGGAACATGGCGTAACCCAGCAGTCCGGCCAGCAGTACCGGCAAGGCTAAGCCCATCATCAGGCCGAACCACTGCGCCTGGAAGGGCACCCATAGGAAGGAGCCTTGAGTGATGCAGCAGAGTTCCGTCGGCGCGCCGGGCTCGGCATTCCACAGCATGAAGTCGGGCACCGGCTTGTCCGAGCCCTGCTGCAACGAGGTGTAGCTCGCCAGCTTCAGCGACATGGCCAGCATGTAGGCGCCGACACCGAAGAAGAGACCTTGGCCGAGGTTCAAGACGCCGGCATAGCCCCAGGAGAGCGCGATTGCCAGGCCCAGCATCCCGAAGATCAGGTACTTCGACACGCGGTTCAGCCAGAACTCGTCGAGGAAAGCCGGCATCAGGAACGTTGCGGCGATGAAGAGCGCATAGGCCAGGTAGTCCAGTCTGGTTTTCGCGGTCATGGCTCTAGCGCCCCTTGAAGGAGAAGAGGCCGCGTGGCCGCCACATGATGATCAGGATGACGGCGCCGAAGACCACGGCGCGGGCCAGAATGTCGTTGGTGAAGCTGGCGACGATGCCGTTCAGCTGTCCCAGCAATCCGGCCGAGGCAATGGAGCCCAAGAGGCTGCCGACCCCACCGAGGACCACCACCATGAAGCCGTCGACGACCATTGGAGTGCCCATGTCGGGGAAGACCGTCTTGAAACCGGCCATCATCACGCCGGCCACACCGGCCAAGCCGGAGCCGAACGCGAAGGTCAGGGCGTTTGAGCGCTCGACGTCGATGCCGCAGGCCGCCGCCATGGAAGGATTTCGCATGATGGCGCGCACCTGCATGCCGTAGCGGCTGCGGAACAGCAGCCACCAGGTGAGGAAGGCCAGCACGACCGTCAAGAGGATGATGAAGCTGCGGTAGGGTTGCACGACGAAGCCGCCGATGTCGAAGGTCTGCCGCAGCACTTCCGGTACGTCGACTCTCTGCAGGCCGGGGCCTAGGCCCTCGATGTGGATGTCGAAGAAGGTGAAGCCGAACTCCAGCACGATCGCCTGCTGTATCAAGATGGCAACGCCCCACGTCGCCAGCAGGGTATCGAGGAGCCTGCCGTAAAGGCGCCGCACCACGACCCGCTCGATCACAAGCCCCAGGAAAGCTGTCACCAGGAAGGCGAGCGGCAGGGCGAAAAAAATGTTGAGGCCCAGATAGATCTGGGTCCAGACCGCCGTGTAGGCGCCGATCATCACCATTTCGCCGTGCGCCATGTTGATAACGCCCATGGCCCCGTAGGTGATGGTCAAGCCAAGCGCGATCAGCAACAGAATCGAGGCCAGCGACAGGCCGATAAAGACTACCTCTGCCATAAGGTACGGACTCTCCGATCTCTTCAGCGTGAACCGGCTTGCCGTCTCTGGCAAGCGGATCGGGGCGGAGGCAGCGGCCCGCTACCCCCGTCCCCTGCCTTCTGGCGGTTAGAGCTTGGAGGAATCCAATCCGTTTTGGGTGCAGAAGAGGTCGTCTTCGGTCTCACCGTAGGCCACGTAGGGCAGCGGGCGAATCGGTGCGCCGTAGTCGTCGATGATCTTGCCCTGCCCGTCCGCTTGCCACTGCGCGATGCGCGGCGTCAGGTAGGTGTGCAGGTTCTCCGGGTCGATCTTCACGTGGCCGTTGGGCGCATTGTATTCTTGGCCCTTGACCGCCTCGACGATGGCCATGGGTGTGGCCTCGCCGGCCTTCTCTACCGCCTGTGCCCAAAGGAAGACCTCGAAGTAGGCGGACTCCAGCGCATGGTGGGTGACCGCCTTGGGGTCGTTCACGTAGAGGCGATAGCGCTCGATGAATGCCTTGTTCACATCGGTGTCGATCGCCTGGAAGTAGGGGAAAGAGGTGTAGCTGCCTGCAGCGAACTCCGGCCCCATGGCGGCAATCTCGATCTCCGAGGTGACGGTGGCGCAGATCGGCAGCTTGTCCTGCGAGAGACCCTGGTTCTTAAACTCTCGGTAGAAGGCGACGATGGAGTCACCCACCACGTTGGACAGCACCGCATCGCAGCCGCTGTCCTTGATCTTGTTGACCATGGCACCCCACTCGGAGTGGCCCAGCTCCAGGTACTCGTCGGCGATCCACTCGGCACCGTTGGCTTCCATCAGGATCTTGCAGACCTTGGCCATTTCGCGCGGATAGATGTAGTTCGAGCCGACGATGAAAAACTTCTTCTTGCCCAGGTTCTTAATGATCCAGGGGATGTAGTTGCTGAGCTGCTGGTTCGGAACGGCCCCCGTATAGACCACGTTTTTCGAACACTCGAACCCTTCGTAGAAGGTTGGGTAGAAGTAAAGGTTGCGGCGTTTCTCGAAGACCGGCAGCACTGCCTTGCGGCTGGCCGAGGTGTAGGACCCGAAGGTGGTCGGCACCCGGTCGCGGATGACCAGCTTGCTGGCCTTCTCGTTGTAGGTCTTGGGATCGGAGGCGCCGTCCTCGACGATGGGCTTGATCTGCTTGCCCAAGACACCGCCCTTCGCGTTGATCTCGGAGATCGCCATCAAGGTGACGTCGGCCAGGGACTTCTCGATGATCGAAAGACCGCCTGTCAGCGAGAAGAGCACGCCGACTTCTATCTCGTCGGCGGCCTGGGCGCTGCGCACGAAGCCGTAAGGGGCCGCGACGGCGGCCGCGCCGATGGCGGTGGTTTGGATGAAGCTGCGTCGGGTAAGCGGCATGAAGACTCTCCCACTGGTGGTTCTCGGCATGCTGCGACCCTGCCGTTTTCAGGCAGAGCAACAGGCCGCCCGATTTGTCGGGTGGTGATTTGCTGTGTTTGTCGTCCCGCTGGACGGGCCCCGTTGCCACGCGCCCGCGGGCTTGGGTTTGGGCAAGAAACAAAAAAAGCCCAACACCACTTTCAATGGCGTTCGGGCCTCCCTGCCACCAACTCTCCCGCGTCGTTGCGAGGGAGCGAAGTGTTATTCTGACTGTGCAGTTTTGCCAATCCTAGACCAAGGGGCCGACAAGGGCAACGGTCTTTCCTGACAGTTACGGCCGTCTGTTTGATTTCGGGAGGTCTGTCGGGACTTTGCCGCGGCTATTCCCGGCGCCGCTCCCTGCCTTGAAAGCGCGCGTGCAACTGCAGCTCGGCCAGCGCCGCGCCGCCGTCCAGGCCGCGCTGCAGGCGCGAGGCCAGCAGGCCGGTGAGATGGGCGGCGGCGACGCTGGCGCCACGGATCCCGGGCGTCAGGCGTGAGCGCGCGTGCGCCCCGAAGCGGGCGGTCGGCAGGTCCAGGTGCGACCAGTCGTTCGGGGCGCAGCGGGCGTCGCCCTGCACGGCGATGACGTCGGCCAAGGCGGCTGGATAGGTGACGGCGCCCCGGGCCGGGGCCGCCGCGATGACGACCGCGCCCCCGTCCTGCAGCCGCGCGACCGCCGCGCTCATCTCCGCGTCCTTGCGTTCCAGTCCGAAGGAGCAGTGGACGATGTCCGGTCTCTCCGGCGCCGCCTCGCGCAAGGCCCGGGTCAAGATGGCGGCGCTGGTGGTGAGCCGGGGGCCGAAGATCTGCAGGTTGACGATCGCGATGTCCGCGTCCGCCTGGGAGAAAGCTGCGGCCATGGCCGTGGCGTGTTGCCGGGCAGCCGGATGGGCGGGGCCTTCGGCGAGGGCGACGCGCCGGCGCAAGCAGGGGTGGTCGTCGACTAGGGGACCGTCGATCAAGGCCACGACCACCGGTGCCGTCATCGCGCGACGCTCCAGCGCGTGAGGTCGAGCGTGCTGTCGAAGGGACCTTGCAGACTGTCGTCGCCGTGGGTGGCGATCAGCCTCGTGCGGTCGGCGAAGCGGCCATCGATCGCCTCGGAAATGCGGCGCACCTTGGCGGGATCCACTTCCGACAGGGCCTCGTCGAGGATGAGCACTCTGAACGGCGTCAGCAAGGTGCGGGCGAGGCAGAGCCGCTGCCGTTCGCCGCCGGAGACGGTGAGTCCGTCTTCGCCGAGGCGCGCCGCCAGCCCACCCTCTGGGGCAAAGCGCTCTTCCAAGCCGACGAGCGCCAGCGCCTCGGCCATCTCCTCGGGGCGCGCATCCGGCCGCGAGAGGCAGAGGTTCTCCGCCACCGTGCCCTGCATCAGGAAGGGACGCTGCGGCACCAGGGCGACCGCTTGGCGCAGCGCGTCGGCGGAGAGCCGGCGAAGGTCCACGCCCTCCAGGAGGATACACCCTTCGTCGGGGTCGGCATGGCGCTGCAGCAGCGAGAGCAAGCTCGTCTTGCCGCTGCCGCTGGGGCCCGCCAGCAGGACCTTGCTGCCGCCGGCGATCTCCAGATCCACCGCCGACAGGAGCCTGGCGCCGCCGGCGCTCACGCAAACGCCCTGGAGCCGCAAAGCCCCCTTTCCGGGCGGCAGCGGCAGGGGTTCCGCCGGCCAGGCGATGTCGCCGCCCTTGTCCATCACGGCATTCAGCCGCTCCAGCGCGGCCTGCACGCGCGCCTGGGCGTGCCACAGGCCGACCAGGGTCTGAATGGGCCCGACCAGAAAGCCCAGGTAGGCGACGAAGGCGATGAGGGAGCCCAGCGGCCAGCCGCTTTCGATCACCATCAAGCCGCCCACCAGAAAGACCGTGCCGCGCACCAGCGCGACCAAGGTCAAGGGCGCGGCACGGGTGGCCTCGCCCCAGAGCTGGGCGCGGATCAAGGCTCGGTTCAGGTCGTCCTGGGCCTTGGCGAGGCCATTGGCGATGGGCGCCTCGGCCCGCGCCGCCTGGATCTGGCCGGTTGCCCCCAGCATCTCCGCCAGGCGTGCCGCGAAGTGGCCGCGCGCGGCGCGCGAGGCTTTGGCCAGGGCCTCCGTCTTCGGCCGGGCCCAGGTGAAGAAGCCGAGCTCCAGCGGGATCAGAAGCAGGGCCAGGAGCGCCAGCTGCCAGGAGAGGAAGAACAGCATGGCGGTGCCGCCGACCAGCCGCAGCAGACCGCCGCTGCCGCTCAGAAGCGCGTTGAAGGCGAACTGCTGCACCTCGCTGGCATCGCCGTCGATGCGGCTCAGCAGCTCGCCGGTGCGCCGCCGTGCCCGCCAGGCCGGCGAGCGGGAGAGCACGGCCTCGGCCAGGGTCCGGCGCAACTCGGCCAGCATCGCGACCGAGGCCCGCATGTGCAGCACGCTGTTGAGCGCGCCCAGCGCCAGGGTCAAGAGGCCGAAGGCGAAGAAGGCCAGGGACCAGCCGATCAAGGCATCGCGGTCGCCGGCGACCAGGCCCTCGTCGATCACCAGCTTGGTCAGATAGGGCGGTGCCAGGGCCGCCAGCGCCGAGACCAAACCTAGCGCGAAGAGCAGGACGAGGCTGCCGCGACGGCGCCTCAGGTGCGGCAGGATCCAGGGCGCGGAGGCGGCGTCGAAGAGCCAGGCCGCCGCCTTGGGAGCGGCGGCCTTGCGGTCCTCTATCGCCTCCTCACGCCCGCGCACTCACTGGACCTGGATGATCTGCAGGGTCGAGACTCCCATGTCGCCGCCGGAAGGAACCCGCATCTCGCCGATCCGCTCCAAGCTGTCGGCATCGTAGATCCCGATGTCGTCGTTGGTGCCGCCGACGAAGATCTCCTTGCCGTCGGTGGAGACATTGACGCCGTAGTAGGTGTGCGGCAAGTCCACCCGCTTGATCAGCTCGCCGCTCTCCAGGTCGTGCTTCGAAAGCTGGGTGTAGACGCCGTAGAGATGCTTGGCGTCGCGCGGGTCGCGCACGGCGGAGAACATCAGCACCTCGAGGCTCGCGAAGTCGTCGATCTCGGTGCTGCCGTCCTCCAGGTCGACGGCCTGGTAACCCCAGACGAAGTCCGCCAGTTCCTCCTGCTTCTCGTCGGTGAAGACGGCGGCGGTGTAGAGCAGCAGCATCTCGTTGTTCTGCTCCCAGGCCGGCCAGAAGGCCAGGACGTCGGGCGGGCTATAGGTCGGCCGGTCCCAGTTGGCGTTGGCGATGGCCACCTCGATCGCGCCGCTCTTGGGGTCGACGCGGTAGATGTCGTGCCCGGCGATGTAGAGGTCGCCCTTGGCGTCGGTGGCCATGACCGTGGAGCGCCTGGGCGCCGGATGGACCGCCTTGGGCTTGGCCGTCAAGCCGCCGTCCGCGCCGAAGACGGCCAGTTCCGGCTCCAGCACCTCGTAGCGGTCGGCGTGCATGCGGGTCGGGTTGCGGACGGAGTAGATCTCCTTGCCGTCCTTGGAGACCGCCAGGGAGGCGATGGACTTGCGGCGCACGTCGTCGTCGGACTGCTTGGCGTAGAAGACGCGCTCGCAAGTCGCGATGTCGATGCCGATGATGTCCTCCCAGTGGTTGACCAGCGCGTAGGCGATGCTCCGGTCGGGCGACATGGCGATGACGCCGGGCGAGGCGTCGACGCCGAGGGGGCAGTCCTTCTCCAGGCTGCGGCTGGCGACGTCGAAGACGTAGAGGTTCGCCGGCTTGGCGATGGTGACCAGAAGGTCGCGCGCTTCCGCCGGACCGGCGATGAGGCCGAGCGCGAGCCCGGCGGCGAAGAGCCGTTTCATGATCCGGGCCTCCTCAGCTTTCGGAGTCCGAGGGGAAGACGGTGCCGAGCGACCGCCAGTCGCGGGCGGCGTTGTCGGCGCCGCGGTTCCAGTCGGGGTAGGTCACCATGGTGTCCGGCACCTGCGCCGGCCACCAGCAGGGGTCGGAGCAGCCGTAGAGATCTGCCTCCATCGGCTGGCAGAGTGCCGCCACGCCGCCGAAGGGATCGACCTCCCAGCCCGGGTCGAAGGTGGTGCTGCAGCCGGCGGTGACGGTCTGCATGGCCCTCACCTCGTCCATCTTGTCCTGGGCGACGGCGGCCTGCACGCGCGCGGCCTTTTGGTTCAAGGGCTTCATTGTCATTTCCCGTACGCCCTCCTCGGCGCGATGTGCTGATTGAAGAACTCCGGGGCCTCGGCGATCAGTTCGCCGTAGACCTCGATCCCGAAGTCGACCCAGTCCCGCATCAAGTCGCAGTAGTGATAGGTCGGGCTCAAAGGGTCGGAGAAGTGGGCATAGCTTTCGTGGTAGCAGCCGCCGGCGCAGAGATTGCGGATGCGGCAGGTGGCGCAGCCCTTGTCGCTGCGTTCGGCCCTGGCCTCCAGGAAGCTCGACAGACGCTTCCGGGCGATGCCCTTGTCGACGTCGCCGTAGCGCTCCATCGTGGAGCCGGTGAAGCGATGGCAGAGGTTGAGCCCGCCCTCGTGATCGACTGCCAGCATGCCGACGCCGGCGCCGCAAGGCAGCGCCTTCGAGCGCCCCTCCCAGAGGTCCTGCATCAGCTGATGCATGTTGGAGAAGCCGATGTTGCGGCCTTGCCTGGCCTCGTCGCGGTAGTGCCGGCCCAAGGCCTTCATGCCCGCGAAGACCTCGGCCAGCTCGGCGCCGTTCAGGTTGAAGGCGGCCATCTCGCCCGAGGTCACCGGCGAGAAGCCGACCTCGGCGAAGCCGATGCCGTTCTTGAGGTGATCCCAGATCTCCTCCACCGCCGTCACGCCGGCCGTCAAGGTCACCCTGGCGCCGACCGGCCTGCTGTCGTAGCGCTCCAGCAGCATGCGCGCCTTGGCCGCCACGATGTCGTAGCTGCCCTTGCCGCCCACGGTCTTGCGGTTCTTGTCGTGCAAGGCCTTGGGGCCGTCCATGGAGACGGTGAGACCGAAGCGGTGGCGGTTCAGCCAGTCGACCGTCTCTTCCGTCAGCAAGGTGGCGTTGGTGGTGAGCGTGAAGCTGACCTGCCGCTCGATCTCGGCGAAGCGCGCCTCGGCGTAGGCCACGACCTCGCGGATCAACGGCAGGTTCGAGAGCGGCTCGCCGCCGAAGAAGACCAGGTTGTAGCTGTCGCGGTCCGGGCTCTCCTTCAGCAGCAGCTCGATCGACTTCACCGCCGTGTCGAAGGCCATCTTGCGGCCCTTGTTGGGGGTGTCGAGATCCTCCTTGTAGCAGTAGGAACAGGCGAGATTGCAGCCGGTGTTCACGTTCAAGACGATGGTCGAGAGCGGAAAGTTCTCGATCTTGACGGGCGGCCGCTCCGGTGCCGTCGGGCTGCCGTCGGTCAGGATGTCGAGGTCGACGAGGCCGCTGAGGCGCCCCGTGATCTCGGCCGGATCATGATCGGCGAAGCGTTCTTGCACGTCCTCTTGGCTGATCCGCCCGCGCTCGGCGCAGAAGGAGAGCACGCTGCCGTCCATCGGCTCGATTTCGAACAGCGCGGTGGTGGGCACGTGGAACAGCAAGTCGCGCCCCTCCACCCGAACCCGATGCAGGTTCTGCGGTTGATAGTAGAGATATCCCATCGGCCGGCTCCCTAGCGGATCGGCGGGTCGACGAAGCGCTGAACGGTGACGATCAGCTGCGCCGAGGCCTGCTTGCCCGCCGCGTCGGCGGTCACCGTGAGGTCGCCCGCGTTGTTGGTGGAGAAGGGGCGTTCCGGATTGGGTCCCGCCATTGCCGGGGTGAAGATGCCGCTTTGCGCATCCATCGCGCCGGCGAAGCGATGATCCTCCATCTGTTCAGCGATCTCGTTGTGCGGGCTGACCGTCCACTGCGCCGGCAGGGGACCGACGCGGATGTCGTCGGCCGTGCCGGGCTCGCCGTCAGGGCCGTTCCAGAAGCCGATCGCCTGGAACAGCGCCGGCACCGCCGCCGGACCCACGTCCGAGCCGCCGCCGACCCGGGCGACGGTGAAGGCGGGCTCCACCGCCAGACGGTCGATGCTGTCGTAGAGCGCCACATGCCCCTCGGCGGAACCGGCCTTGGCTGTCACCAGGGTATTGCCGTCGGCGGCCAGGATCGCGGCGGCGCCGTGGTCGTTGGTGTGGATGTTCTTGGCCTCCGCGCCGTCGAAGCTGAGCCCGTCGAGCCCGGTGCCGACCACCTGCACGGCCGCCTCGCCGGCCGGGGCGACGGAGGGAACGGTGCCCAGAATGGCGGTGCCGCCGCCGATCCTGGCGCCGACCAGCGGGCCGCCGAGGCTGTCGCGGTCGCGCAGGAACTGGCGTCCCTCGAGCGCGTTTCCGTCCTCGGAGACCGCCAGGACCTGGCGGTAGGTCTGATCGCCCACCTTCAGGTTGGCCCGCCACTCATAGCCCGTATAGAGGTTCATCTTGCCCGAGACCGGGAACTCGGTCCCGTCGGCCAGGCGCAAGCTGCCCGTGACGTCATAGGGCGAGGCGTCCCCCGACACGCTCAAGGTGCCAAAGGCTTCTCCCAGACCCGGAAGCTCCGTCAGCACCAGCCACTCGCCGGCGACGGGCTTCTTCTCTGCGGCCTGCCATGCCGTCCAGGCGTCGGTCTGGAGCGGATAGCGCTCCGCCAAGATGGGGACGACGTCGTTCTTGGCGATCTCGAACCACTTACGGTCGCGGCCCAGGGCCTGGTATTCGGTGGTCGGGTACTGGCCGACATGGAAGTCCATGTGCAGGGACCACTCCTCGGGTGTGCGGCGCTGCAGGGCGGCGCGCGCCATGGTGTGGCAGCGTCCGCACATGTCGCCCAGGGGCGCCTCGAAGGCCTCCATCGCCGAGGGGTCACGGTCCAGGGCGTAGCGCAGGCCCTCGGTCTCCGAGGGGGCCATGCCCTGCGTCTCCGAGAGGTAGCTGACCAGCGCCGCCTGATCGGCGTTGGAGATCTCCAGGTCGTGCGCCAAACGCATGCGCACGATGGTCATGAGCCAGCCCTCGGGCGTCTTGCGCTGGCCGGCGATGCGGCTGAGGCCGGCATCCGTCTCGGTATGACAGGTGCCGCAGGCCTCGGCCAGCAGCGCCGCGTCGGCGAGCGCCGGCGCGGCGAGCGGTGGCGCCAGAAGGGCCGCCGCGGCGGCGAGCCCGATCAAGGGTTTCATCGTGAGGCCTCCATCTTTGTTGTCCTTGTCGCTTGCCAGGGGAGAAGGGCGCGGCTCTTCAGCCAGCCCAGGATCTGTGCCGCCTCGCCCGGAGAGGCATCGGGCAGGAAGCGGTGGTGAAAGCTCTCGGCGTCGGCCGGGGGATCGCGGCGCAGCCGGCGCAGGAGGGGCGCGATCTCGTGCCCGCAGACGAAGGCGACGCCGCCGGGCTCAGCGGCCGTCACCACGGCCTCGGCCTCGACCAGCCGTCCGTCTCGCACCACGACGCGGCGGCTGATACGGGGCTCGGCCACCTCGGCATGGGCGGGCTCGTCGTCGGGCCAGACCTGCCGCTTGGACCAGTAGCCGGCATCGGGCCAATCCTGGACCAAGCGATGGAAGTCGCGGCCGATGCGGGCTTGGCGCCAGAAGGTCTCGGTCAGGCGATCGCTGTAGAAGCGGCCCGCCAGTTCCTCCTCGCCCGCCAGCAGCGCATGCACCAAGGGCACGGCGGAGAGCGCCGACGACAGGGCCCAGAAGAGACCATGGCCCGACAGCGGGTCCATGGCGATCGCCGCATCGCCCAAGCGCGGCAAGCGCGGGTCGAGGGTGGGCGCGGCCAGCCTCAATTCCGCGCTGCGCACTTGCGCTTGGCGCGGCAGCGCTTCCGCGGGGCCGGCTTGCGGCTGCGCGAAGAAAGCCCGCCAAGCCGCGGCCAGGCCGGCCTTGCCGGCGCTAACGGTCGCGCCGTCCATGACGACCTGCACCCAACGCCCGAGCCCCGGAGAGGCCGCCCGCCACACCCAGCCGAGCGGCGTTGCCGTCACCGAGACATGGGCTTGCGCGTCGCCGTCCGAGAAGCCGGCCATCGCCACGCTGCGCGGACCCAGGAGGCGCCTGCGGTCCACCGTGGCCCGACGCCCGCGCGCGTCTATCACCAAGCAGGCGGTAAGGTGTCCCGCCTGCTCGGCGATCAGGCCCTCGCCGGGAAGCAGCCGGTGCACGCGGTCGGTGAAGAGCGTCACGCCGGCCACGCGGGCAGCCGACCGCAGGCGGGCGTCGAAGCGGCCGCGCTCGACGAGATGCTCGAGATTGGGCTTGGCCGACAGGCTGCCCCAATCGGCTCTGCGGCGGATCGGCGGCGAGGCTTCGGCGGTCGCTTCCTCCAGGCCTTGCGCGGTCAGCACCTGCAGCGTGCGCGCGGAGAGGCCCTCGATACGCGGGCCGTCGCGGGCCGCATCGACCAGGCCGACCTTGAGCCCTTGGCGCCGCAGCAGGAGGGCCGCCAGGGCGCCGGCAGGGCCGCCGCCGGCTATCAGAACGTCGAACCGCAAGGGCTTTGCAGAGGCTTTCGGCACGCTCGGCAGTCTGGGCGAGGCCAGGGCCGGCTTCCCGACAATTTCGGACAACCACAGCAGAATTGTGAGGAATGGTTTGCCCCGCGCGCGTTTGGGAGTAGCCTTGGTGGCAACGGCCGGGAGCGGGCCGTAAGCACGACGGTGAAAGAACCGCGAAGAGTGAGCGACGAGGCCACCATTCTCTCCACCGCCCTCAACGATCCCGTTGAGGCGATCGCCGCCGGCGGCGAGGATCCGCGCGGGCTCCTCAGCCGCGCGCTCATCGATCCGGACCGGCCGGGTGCGCAGATCCCCTTGCGCGCCTTCATCTCGCTGGTCGAGGAAGCGGCGAATCATCTGGAGGCGCCGGCCTTCGGGTGGGAGGTGGGCAGGAGCTTTCATCTGGAGAATCTCGGCGATCTCGGCCAGGCCATGCGGCGAGCACCGACCTTGGGCCAGAGCCTGCGGGTCGCCGCCGACAGCTTCGCCGTCCTGCAGCGGCAGTCGAGCCTGACCCTCTCGGTCGCCGACGGCGAGGCGGTCTTGGCCTATCGGGTGCTGGACCCCGCCATCTGGCCGCGCCGGCAGGACGCGGAACTCACCTTGGCGGTCTTTCTCGGCCTCATCAGGCTCGCCGCCGGGTCGCGGGGCTGTTGCATCGAGCTGGAGTTCGAGCACGGGCCTCACCAGGAGCAGGCTCTCGGTCCCGGCAGCCTCTGCCAAGTCTCGCACGAGTGCGACGCCAACCGAATCCTCTTCCCGGCGCGTTATCTGGATCTGCCGATGCCGCAGGCCGACCCCGAACGCTTCCGCTCCCTGGCCCACACCCTGCGCGACGCCGTCTGTCACAGCGAGCGGGAGCAGGCCCTGCCGCACCGCGTCCGCACCTTGATCTACGGTTCCTTCGGCAAGAGGGCGCCCTGCCAGGCCCGGATCGCCGCCGAACTCGGCATGTCGGAGCGCAGCCTACGCCGCCGCCTGGATGCCGCCGGCGCGCCCTATTCGGCATTGCTGGCCGAGTGCCGCGCCCGCCAAGCCCGCCATCGCCTGGCCACACTCGACGTCACCCTGGCCGAGCTCGCGCTGGAGCTCGGCTACAGCGAACAGAGCGCCTTCGAGCGGGCCTTCCGCGCCCAAACCGGCGAAACGCCGGCGCGCTACCGAAGCAAGGTGAAAGCGGCGGTTCCACCAAGCCGCTAGAGGGCGCTGATCAGAGCCTTGCGAAAGCGCTCCGCGACCTTCTCGAAGCCGTCGCTGGTGCCGTGAATCTCGTCGGCCCAATCGTCACGGTGCGGGAGGCTGCCGCGTGCGTCGACCACGAAGGTGCGGCCGCTGGGGTCGGCGGAGGCCACCTGGTGCAGCATTGCGTAGAGCCGATCCAGCATCACGATGAGGATCGCGCGGCGGAACGCGCCCGCCGGGAACCCCTTGCCGGCGAAGGGGGCGCCAAGCCATTCGTCCGATGCGGCGTAGCTAGGGTCGCGGTTATCGTCGTCCCCATAGGGAAAGGGGTAGGGATAGTCGTAACCATGGATCAGGATCGGCAGCTCCAGGAAGCGTCGGTCGCCGCGGATCGTCGAGACCGTCTTCTGATAGGCTTCCAAGAGCTTGCGCATGGTGGCGTCGAAGGCGACGGGCTCGATGTGCCACTCCGGGCTCTTGCCGGCTTGATAGGGCTTCAGGAGATGCTCCAGGACCGGCCGTCCGGTCAGGTCCTCGCCGATGATGTCGTTGCCGGCCGCGGAGAAGAGGAAGGCGCGCGCCCTGTCCGCCCAGCGGTCCAGGCCGCGCATGTACTCGCTGTTGGCGCCGGTCATGTTGGCGGCGGTATCTCCCGCCGCACCCAGGCTCCAGATCAAGTAGTCGTCGCCCAGATGGTCGATCACGTCCTTGATGAGGAAGGGGAACTGCCACCAGGAATCGCCTTCCGACACCAGGACCGGCCGCCGATCGCCGGCCTCGATCTTGTCCTTGAAGCGCCGCTGTCTGCGCCAACGGCAGATCGCGTTCCCGAACCCGAGCGCGCTCTCCAGCTCGAGATCCTCCATGGTGATGTCCACCATCGAGGGGTCGGGCACGAAGCGCGGATTGAAGCCGCTTCCCTTGTAGAAGGGATCGGCCATCAGGTAAGCGCCCAGCTTTTCGTCCGGTACGCTCAAGTCCATCACAATCCGTCGAAACTCTTCGTACGATAGCTTTTGCATGCGGTCGAATTCCTTACCTTCGCAGGCCGATGCTCACCATGACTCCCCGAGGCCGACAACTCAAACATCGGTTTTGTGAATGCAAGCTTGCGCGCGATAGAGCGGTAGTGCCGGTGGGCATGATGAAGAAGCCGGGGCCGTACTGCTGTCCTGGCAAGCGGGTTGGATTGTCCTTCCGAACGCCCTCCACCGTCATCCCCGGGTATTGATGGTCTGTCCAGTTTGACTCTTGGTGCACTTAATAAAAGATTACTGATATATTAAATCAACTATCGTTCGTCATGGCCGGGCTTGACCCGGCCATCCATGTCCAGCCGTCAGCGCCCAGCTCTCCGACTGCGTGCGGCCGGGCCACTTGATCCCCGGGTCAATGCCCGGGGATGACGAGGAAAAGACGCAAATGTATCGTGGAAATACAATCAACTTCTCTGACCAGGACAGCAGTGGGCTTTGATGGTCTGTCCGCAGACAAGGGTGACGGCTTTGAACGATGTTGGGCGCGGTGGATATCTCTCGCGCCGTCTCCGCGAGGAGCGTCAGCGACGCGGCAGTCCGGTCCTGGCCCCTTCGGGGGCGACAGGCTGGATCGCCGCGCTTCGCTCGCGATGACAGCGGGCGGGGTGGTTGCAGAGGCGGGGCAGGCTTGGAAGTCCGAGAGCCGCGAGCCTTGTTCGACCGGTCGACAAGCCCCTCCCGCTGTCACTGCGAGGAGCGATAGCGACGCGGCAGTCCATAGTGTGACGCCAGAGCGCGACAGCGTGCGAGCCGGCCCGCACTCCTGGACCGGGCAGCAGTGGATCAAGCCCGGCCACGACAAGGTGTGGCCCGATAGGCGCCAGCAAGGATCTCCCCGGGTGCAGCAATGAACAAACCTTGCCGTGGCACCCGATCCCCGGCGAACAGAGCGGGAAACCGCCGGCCTGCTCCCTACCGCTTCGGCCGGAAGCTCAGCAACTCGTTGGCGTGGATGATGGCGACCGCGATCTCCTCCATGGAGACGCGCTTGGACATCGCCTGCGCGCGGATGGAGTTGTAGGCCTCCTCCTCGCTGATCGTCTGGCTGCGCATCAAGATCGCCTTGGCCTTGTTGATCTTGCGGATGCCGGAGAGCTTGGTCTCCAGCTTCGCGACCTTGGATTCCGTGTCGCGGTGCTGCTGCCAGAGAGAGCGGGCGATCACCAGGTTGGTCAAGAGGCCGAAGGGGCGGATGGGCTTGCCGACCGAGGCCACGGCGCCGCTCTCCAAGACCAGCTGTAGGGTAGAGGGGTCTTCGTAGTCGACCAAGGCCAGCAGGGTCGGCGGCGAGGCACCCCAACTCTTGCTCAGCTTCATGAAGCGGTCGCGGACGGCATGGTTGATGGAGAAGAAGAGGACGTCGACCGGCTGATCGAAGGTCTCCGGCGGCGGCCAGACGGCCGTCACCCGACAGCCGATCCGGTTCAGATGCTGCACCAGGCTATCGCGTTCCCCATCGTCTCTGTGGATCACCAGCACGCGCAAGCCGCGGAGCTGGCTTAGGATCGTCGATGCCAAAGTCGGGTCCCCGTCGCTCAGGCCTGGGAGAGATGATGCAGTGCCATCGACCAGTGATCAATGCGCGGAGTCACCAGGTAGGGGTCGGGCCGCACCGGCGACTTGCTTTCCGCCAGAATCTCGAAGCGTCCGCCGGCGTCGACCCGCCCGAGGCGGGGCCAGAGGTGCGTGTGATTGTTCTCCGGATCGATGGTGACCAGGCCTTGCGGGGCATCGAAGCTCTGCCCGCGAAGCGCGGCCGATAGCGGCTCGAAGGCGTGGCTTCCGGCTTCGCGCACCGCCTTGGCGAAGAGCTGGACCTGAAAGTAGGCCGCTTCGGCACAGTGGTTCAGCGCGTCCCCGTCGCCGAACATCTCCTGATAGCGGGAGACGAAGTCGCGGTTCTGCCGGCTGTTGATGCTGGCGAAGTAGGGTGCCGCGGTGATGTGGCCTTCGGCGGCCTCACTCCCCATGGCGCGCACTTCCGGCTCGCTGGTCGTCAGGCTGGCGATCGGCATCTTGGCCGGATCGAGGCCGGCGGCCCGATAGGCGCGATAGAAGTGCACGGTCGACTGCCCGACCACCGTCGAGAAGATGATGTCCGGCGCGCGCTCCTGGATCTCGCGCACCACCTGCTTGAAGTCGCCCTCCTCCGCGCTCAGCGGCAGATAGCGTTCTTGCACCACCTGGCCGCCGACCTGGTTCAGCATGGCGCGCATGATGCGGTTGGATTCGTAGGGGTAGATGTAGTCGGAACCGACGAAGAAGAAGCGGTTGCCGAAACGCTCGACCAGATAGTTGCAGAGCTGGACGCTGTTCTGGTTCGGCGCGGCGCCGGTGTAGATGACGTGGCTGGAGAACTCGAAGCCTTCGTAGAGGGTCGGGTAGAACAGCAGGGCCTGGTGGCGCTCCACCACCGGCAGCACAGCCTTGCGCGTGCTCGACATGTAGCAGCCGAAGATGACCGCGATCCCGTGGCGCGACACCAGATCCTGCGCTAGGCGACGATAGGTCTCCGGCTCGGAGGCCGGATCCTCGACCAGAGGCTCGATCGGGCGGCCGTCCAGGCCGCCGGCCTCGTTCAATTCCCGGATCGCCAGCAAGGTCGCATTGCGCTGGACCCGCTCGACCAGGCTGGTCACGCCGGTGTCGGAGAAAAGCACGCCGACCTTGATTGGACTTCCATCCGCCATTCTGTTCCGTCCGTCCTCTTCGTGCCTCGTTTCCACGCCGATTGGTAGTCCTTAGCCCGTTTCGTTGCCGCAAAGCGTTGCGCTTGGCAAGGCCGGTCGCGACCGGTGGTGCCGCCAGCTCATTTCGTCAGCCTGAAGTAGAGTTGCGGCAGGCGGTCCGGCAGACGCTCCAGCCGTGCGATCTCCAGCGAGTTATAGACCCCGAAGATCCGCGAGAGGTAGTTGCTCGCACCGGAATCCAGGCTGACGCCGAAGCAGTCGATGCCGCGCAGGGCCAGGCCTTGCACCGCGCGGCGGGCATCCTCGACCAGGTAGTGCGGGTCGGGGACGTCGATGTCCGACGGCTCGCCGTCGGTCACCAGCAGCAGCAGGCGGCGATGCGTCAGCTGCGTCTCCAAGGCGCGGCCGGCGAAGCGCAGCGCGGCGCCAAGGCGCGTCGAATGGCTGCTCTCCAATCCGGCCAGATTGGTCTTGGCGCGCCTGTCGTAGGTCTGGTCGAAGTCCTTCAGACGCCGATAGCGCAGCTCTTCGCGACCGTTGGAGCTGAAGGCGTGGATGGCGAAGGGGTCGCCCACGGCATCCAGCGCGTGGGCCAGCAGAGCGGCCGCCTCCTGCTCCACCTGCAAGACGCTGAGGGTGGAGTCGCGCAGCCGGTCCTCGGTCGACTGCGAGCAGTCGAGCAGCAGAAGCGTGGAGAGATCGCGGTGCCGTCTTTCGGTGATGGTGAAGAGCCGGTGATCGGGTTCGCGCCCCTGGCGGCGATCGATCGCCGCCGTGATGCAGGCGTCGAGGTCCAGGCGGTCGCCTTCGGGCTGGCGGTTGGCCCGCAAGGGTCGGCTGACGCGGGCGGCGCGCACCAGGCCATCGATGCGGGCCAGGGTGTCGCGCCGGCGATGCAGCACCTGGTCGACCCAATGGGGGTCGCCCTCGCGCAGCGGCCACTCCATGACGGTGACCCACTGCGGCCGCTCGCGGCCGGCGGCGTAGTCCCATTCCGGCAGGCGCGCCACCGGGATGCCGTGCTCGTCCGGCTGCTCCCTGGGCTTGACGCGCTGTGCCGCATCCTCCTCCTGCTCGGGCTCTTGCCGCGGCTGGTCGGGCTCTTCGCTCTCCTGTCGCTCCAGGCGGCGCGATTCCACCACCTCGTCCAGACTGTCGGCCTCTTCCGGACTGCTGTCCTCGAAGTTCCAAAGGCCCAGGTTGTCGTCCCGGTAGGCCGGCTCCACGACGTAGGTGCGCTGATTGAACTGGATGCGCATCTGGCCCAGGTCGTTGCCCAGGAGGTTGCCGATGCGCCGGCTGAGCGTCGGATCCTCGAGGTCGGCGCGCCGGTCGAAGAAGAGCGCGCGCGCCTTCACGATCCAGGCGTCTTCGTCGACGAAGTCGGGATCGATCAGCGCCCGCGCCAGGCGCGGCAGCATCAACTCCGCCGTCAGCGACCCGCCGGCCTTGGCGACATGATAGGGCAGCCAGAGGCGGCGCAGACCTGGCAGCATGCGCATGGCCAGCGTCTCGATCCGCGCGTCCTCGACCAGGGAGACCAGTGCGATCTGCAGCGGCTTCAGGCCGCCGACCTGAAAGCGGCCGCAGCCGAACCGCAGATGCGCTGCGACGTGCGCCAGCGAGGCCCGGTAGAGCGCTTCGGCCTGGCCACCGCGCACGCCGGGATAGGAGGGCGGGACGCGGACGAAGTCGCCGTCGAAGCTGGGGCGCCGGATCAAGGCGCCCGACGCGGTCATGGCATGCTCGCGAAGCACCAGGGGGTGGCCCCAAAGCGCGGTGGCGAAGCTGCGCAGGCGCCGTTCCATGTCGGCGAAGAGGGTGTCGCCGGCCTCTCTCAGCAGCGCGCGCTCCGCCGTGGGATCGGCGAAGGTGAAGAACTGCAGTCGCCGCTGCCGATCGCTGCCGCCGACCCGGAGCCCCGTCGCCAGCCAGGCCTCGAAGCCGTCGAGGGTGAGGCGGGTCAGCAAGGTCTCCATGCGCTCGCAGATGGCGGCCGCCGACTCGGGCGCGCGGTCGGCGGTTTCCGACATCACCGTGGCCCAGCGGGCGAAGTCCGCGGCCGAGGCCAGCTTCGTCGCCGCCTGGGCACCGGCCGCCGAACAGAGGATGGCGGCCTGACGGCCGGAGGCGAAGGCGACGGACTTCACCAGGTCGGTGAAGGCGAAGGCCGTCTCGGGGTTCACGGCCTCGGCAATGGTCGGGCTATAGCGCTGGTAGGCGACCAGGATGCCGCCGGCCAGGCCGACGCGTTCCAATTCGGCGCTTTGGCGCAGCCAGCGGGCCAGCAGGGGCCCCGGGAAGATGCGCTTGGCGTGCTCGCCGATCGAATCGGCGGGAGAGCCCGGGCGGGGTCGTCCGGTGTCGGCCTCGACCGGCCGCAGGAAGTTGCGCGATCCGCCGGGCGGCATGGGCTCAGGGCAGGCAGCTGGCGACGGCGGAGGAGAGGGCGTCGCGCAGGTCGGGGTCGTCGGTGAGCGGCAGGATGATCGACATCGCGCAGGCGGACTGCAGGCTGACGCCGCGGCGCATCAGCTTGCCGGCGTGGATCAGCATGCGGGTCGACGCGCCTTCGCTCAGCCCGTGGCCCTTCAGATTGCGCGAGCGCTCGGCGATGGTGACCAGGCGCGCCGCTTCGCCGGCGCCGATCTCGGCCTCGTGGCTGATGATCTCGGCCTCGACCTCGTGTGCCGGGAAGCCGAAATCCAGCGCCGCGAAGCGTTGCTTTGTGCTCTCCTTCAGATCCTTCAGCACCGACTGGTAGCCGGGGTTGTAGGAGATCACCAACTGGAAGTCCGGATGGGCCGCGACCACCTCGTTCTTCTTTTCCAGCGGCAGGATGCGCCGGTCGTCGGTCAGGGAGTGGATCACCACGGTGGTGTCCTGGCGCGCCTCCACGATCTCGTCCAGATAGCAGATCCCGCCGTGGCGAACCGCCAAGGTCAGCGGGCCATCGTGCCAAACCGTGCCGTCGGCGTCCAGCAGATAGCGGCCGACCAGGTCCGAGGCGGTCATGTCCTCGTGGCAGGAGACGGTGACCAGGGGCTGATCCAGCTTCCAGGCCATGTGCTCCACGAAGCGCGTCTTGCCGCAGCCGGTCGGGCCTTTCAGCATGACCGGCAGGCGATCGCTCCAGGCCGCCTCGTAGTGGGCGATCTCGTCGCCCAGCGGCCGGTAGTAGGGCTCGTCGGCGATGCGGTAGGCGTCAAGTGTCATCGAATCCCGCCTTCTCTTCCAGGCGAAGGAAGGGTAGCACGGGCGCGCGACCTCGCGGCCGCGCGCCCTGGCTCACAGCAGGCCGGCTCTAACGGTGCGTGCCGGTCTTCTGATTGGGTAGGCCTTCGATCGGGCATTCGTCGGTGCCCACCGTGTCGCGGGTCAGGGCCTCCACCATCTCGCGGGTGCCTTCCGGATCGGTGATCCACTTCTTGTAGAAGTCGTAGGGGCAGGCGGCCACGCCCTCGGCCTCTTCACCCGAACCGATCTTGCCGGTGTAGCCGCGGTGCAGAAGCTTGAAGAGATGGTTCTGCGACTGCATGTTGCGCCGGGCGTCGCGGATCAGCGACTTGGAGAGCTGCGCGTACTGCACGCCCATGTCCTCCTCGCCGCACTCGCCCAAGGTCCGCCCGTCGAAGCCGATGATCGCGGAATGACCGAAGTAGGAATAGACACCGTCGAAGCCGGAGGCGTTGGCCACGGCGACATAGGAGTTGTTGGCCCAGGCCATGGCCTTGGCCATGATCACCTGCTGTTCCTTGGCCGGATACATGTAGCCCTGGCAGCGCACGATGAGCTCCGCGCCCTTCATCGCGCAGTCACGCCAGATTTCCGGATAGTTGCCGTCGTCGCAGATGATCAGGCTCATCTTCAGACCCTTGGGCCCGTCGGAGACGTAGGTGCAGTTGCCCGGATACCAGCCCTCGATCGGCACCCACGGCATGATCTTGCGGTACTTCTGAACGATCTCGCCTTCGTCGTTCATCAAGATCAGGGTGTTGTAGGGCGCCTTGTTGGGATGCTCTTCGTGACGCTCGCCGGTCAGCGAGAAGACGCCCCAGGTCTTGGTCTTGCGGCAGGCCGCCGCGAAGATGTCGGTCTCCTCGCCCGGGCAGGAAGACGCGGTCTCGTACATCTCCTTCTTGTCGTACATGATGCCGTGCGTGGAGTATTCCGGGAAGATCACCAGGTCCATGCCCGGCAGGCCGATCTTCATGCCTTCCAGCATCTCAGCGATGTTGCGGGCGTTGGCCAGAACCTCGTCGCGGGTGTGCAGCCGGGGCATCTTGTAGTTCACCACGGCCACGCCGACGGTATCGTTACTGCTAGAGATATCTCCATGTAACATGACAACTCTCCCAAAGGTTGTTTGGATGTTTGTGCATGGGGGGGAGGCCACGGCGCTGAGCCGCGGTTCCTAGTCGCGCAAGGGCCAACGGGAAAGGGAAGGATCGAGTGCGCCGATCAACAGAACGCCCGAGCAGCTAGCCCTGCGGTCCGCGAACATCCTATGTTCCCGCTAGGTCGATGGCGTCTTTGGCATCGGCGGCAGGCAGCCGGCTCGTTCCGACATCCTCGCCTGCCAGATGCTATGCGCTAAAGCACAGCCTTTCAGAACCTTATCGCAAGGCCCTTGTCGCCGTCAATCAGCTGCTAAGGATGCCGCGCGCCGAGCGTTCGCGGCCGCTGGCGGGCGGCTATCGACGCGGGCCGGCCCAGGCTCACTCAAGCCCATCCTCGCCCGGCGACGCGCGCGGCCGGGGGGCCGTGCAGTTCGGCCTCGGCCAGGCGCTTCAGGGCCGGACGGTCGACCGAGGCATCGGCGGTCATGGGCATGCTGTCGAGGAAGACGATATGTTCCGGTGCCCTGTAGCCGACGCGAGAGCGCGCGAAGGCGATGACCTCTTGCTCGTTCGGCGGCTCGGCGTCGTCGGCCAGCATCACGAAAGCGCGCAGAGTCTCGCCGTAGAGGCTGTCGTAGACGCCTAGGACGCCGGCGCTGGCGATGGCGGGGTGGTCGACCAAGACCTCTTCGACGTCCCGGGGCACGAGGGTGCCGGCGTCGTGGACGATGAGGTGCCGCTTGCGCCCGGTGAACCAGAGGACGCCATCCTCGTCGGCCCGCACGCTGTCGCCGGAATCGAGCCACCCCGCGCACCGTAGGACCTGGTCGGTGGCCTCGGGGTCCTCCCAGTAACCCAGCATGGCGCCGGGCGACTTCACCCACAAGCGACCGTCCCGGCCCGCCGGCGCCGCCCGACCTTGCTCGTCGCGCAGCTCGGCCTGGACGCCAGGCAGCAGCGTTCCCATCGAGCCGGGGCGGTTCTCCCGCGACGGCTGATTGACCGCGGCGACCGATATCTCCGTCAGTCCGTAGCCTTCGCGGATCGGCAGTCCGGTCCGCCTTTCGAAGTCCTGCTCCAACTGGGCCGCCACCTTGTCGCCGCCGCACTCCAGCGCGCGGAGCGACGCGAAGTCCTCGCGCGTGGCGCCGTGGTCGCGCAGCAGGCGCACCAGCGCGGCCGGCAGCAGGAACGCCAAGGTCGGGCGTTCGGCGCGCATGAGCGGTAGCACCTCCTCGGCATCTAGGTTGCGGGCGACGGCCACTCTGGCGCCGGAGGCGAGACAGCCAAGCGCGTGCACCAACCCGCCGCTGTGCGATAGGGAGGCCGCGGTCAGGAAGCAGTCTTCGGGACCGCACTCCAGTCCCGCCGCGACGCTGGCCGCGCCCCAGCCGAGACTCTCCAGGCTGTGCACAACCCCTTTGGGCTCGCCCCTTCGCTCGGACAGAAAGAAGAGGAAGGCAGGTCTGCCGGGGTCTGGCTCGGTAAAGGTCGCGGTCTTCGGCGTCCGTTCGATCAGGGTCTCGAACCGGGTTCCCTCCAGCGACCCCTGGCCGTAACCGATCACTCCGCAAGGCAGCTGGCTTACCCTCGTCGAGGCTTTCAGATCGCCGCTGCGCTCTCTATGGGCCAGCAGGATTCTGGCGCCGCTGGCGGCCAAGGCCGCATCGATCTCCGGCGGAGCCAAGCGGTAGCTCAAGGGCGTGGCGACCAGGCCGGCCTTTATACAGGCCAGATACATCACCAGGAAGGCGCAGCGATTGGGCATCAAGATGGCAACCCGGTCGCCCGGGCCGAGGCCCATGTCGATCAGGTTGCCGGCCAGCCGCGCGCTGTCGTCCTCCAACTCCTGCCAGGTCCAGCTGGTCTCCAGGGAGATCAGCGCGGTCCCCGTCGGGTCTTCGGCCAGGCCGCTCTCCAGAATCCGAAAGAGATCGATCGGCTTGGCCAAGGGGGGTCCGGACAGGGTCATGGCAACCTCCGCAGAACGGCTTGCCAGTCTAAGCCGCCGGCTGCCTCTTGCCTACCAGTGCGATGCCGCCGAGGTGAGGCGCAACCCTTGGCGCGGATGCGGGGGCCGGTCTCGAGCCGCATGCCCGCGACCCTACTTCAGGACGTCCTTCATGGCGCCGGTCAACGCGAGCGTCACCTTGGACGCATAGGCGTCCGCGACCTTTCTCGCCAAGTCCTGCTCGCGTGCCTGGTTCATCAGGGACAGCACGAAAGCGCGGCCGTTCATTGCGATCCTCTCGCACTTCCTGTCGTTTTGGCGGCACCAGGCATAGACCTCGTTGATGTCGGACAGGTCGTGGGCGACGGGCACATAGTGACGGAAGGGCTGAAGAAAGCCTTCACAGTACCAAGACTCGCAGGTCGGGTGCGGCATGATCACCAGCGAGCGGGAATAGAGCATCCACTTCAAGCCCGAGGCGACGTCGTTGCCTTCCAGAGACAAGAGGTACTTCGACTTCAGGTGCTCTTGGATCGTCAAAGGCTCCTTAAGCATCGTGCCGATCGTGGCTCGGTCGATGTCGGAGTTGTGGGCATCGATCTGCACGATCTTGGAAAAGCCGATATCGTACGTCTTCAGCTCCTCCCAGCGCCTGGCGACATGGAAGCGGCTGGCGTGCCGCTGGGCGCCTTTCCTGACGCGAAAGAGCCCCGTCGTCGCGCCGCGCCACACCAGCGTGTCGTCCTTTTCCTGGAAGCTCATGTCCGATCCGTCGACCTTGGTGACGAAGTCCCAATGGCGTTCGGCGTTGATGGGAAGAATGCAGCGGTTGCTCAGCCACGCGGGAATGGCGGCCGACTGGGTGAAGGTCGGTATCGAGAAGCCCCGCTTGTTGTCGTGGATGACGACCAGGAAGGGCTTGGCGTGGCCGAGGTCGCGGTAGAGGTCTTGTATCGGAACGACGTAGTTCTCGAATTTTTGCCGTGTCATGCGTTCCTTAATGGATTGCTTCCACTTCCGCCCGGCGGCGTAGAGGTCCAGGGACCGGATGAAGTCGTCCGCGCTCTGTTCGGGGTGTGAGAGGTAGCCGCGGACGTCCTCGTCGACCTGGAAGCGCGCGGAGAGAATGCTCCCGATGGAACCGAGGTACCGGTCCAGGCGTTGCTGGTCGTCAAGCGGGTTCGGCCCGATCGGCATTCTTCTGCTTACCTTTCTTCGGCGGCGCGCCGCGCGCTCCTCCTCTCACTCGGCCAGGAGACATACACCGCGACCGAGGCGAGGGCACCGGCAAACTTGCCTGCCGGGCCCGCTTTGGCGCGCGCGATCGGCCTTCACCAAGCGGTGAAGTGCTCGGCTTGGCCAAAGCCGCTATGCGGTCTAGGTAAGTGGGTACTGCGCCAAAGGACCCCCCTAGCCAAGCCATGTCGACGAGTGATCCGCCCTTGAGCCGACTACAGTACGTGAGCGCGCGCCTCACCGCGCTCGGCTTCGCGGTGGCCGCTGTCGCGGTGGTGGCCCTGGAGGTCGCGAGCTTGGCGCTCGATCCGGTCTTCGCGCCCCTGCTTCTATTCATGATCTATCAGGGCTATTGGATTCTCGAAGGTCTGATCCTCTTCGCGCTCTCCAGCCTGGAGATCCTCTCCCTGCCGAGGCGCAAGGCGGGTGCCGAGGAGGAGATATCGGAGGCCGCGGGCAGGGTCAGCGTCTGCGTTCCCTGCTACAACGAGGCGGCGACCATCGTCGGCACCCTGCGCTCTATCGCGGCGCAGCGGCGCTTGCCCGACGAGATCATCGTGGTCAACGACGGCTCCAGCGACCGGACCATGACGGCGCTGCGCGAGGCCTTCGATCTGGAGCCGGGCGAGCAGGGGCAATGGCGCAGCGGCCAGCTGCCGCAGCTGATCGTCGTCGACGTAGCGCACGGCGGCAAGGCGGCGGCCCTGAACGCGGGCCTGGCGGTTGCGAGCGGCGACATCTTCGTCACCGTCGACGCCGACACCGCCTTCGAGCCGCACTCCTTCGCGCGCCTGCTGGAGCCCTATGGGACCGATCCGGCCATGGCCATGGTCGCTGGCGTCATGGCCCCGGCCATGAGCCACGCCACCGAGGGCAGCGGCGCCAGGCCCACCTTGCCGCGCGGCGTGACCGCCTTCTTCCAGACCATCGAGTATGCGCTGGACTTCGTGCGCCGGATTGGCTGGCAGCGCACCAACTCGGCGCACGTCATGTCCGGGGCCTTCTCCAGCTTCCGCGCGTCGTGGCTGCGCGAGGCTGGCGGTTTTCTGGGCGACACGGTGACGGAGGACTACGAGATCGTGCACCGCCTGCGCGATCTCGCGGCCCAGCGCGGCCAGGCCTGGCGCTTCGCCACGGCGCCGGATGCCATCGCCCACACCGTGGTGCCGGTCGGCACAGCGGCGCTGCTGCGGCAGCGAATCCGCTGGTTCCAGGGCTTCCTGCAGACCCACTTGAAGTATCGCCGGATGATCGGCAGCGCGCGTTTCGGCTGGTTCGGCGCGCTCGCCATGCCGGTGAAGACGGTCGACGCCATCGCGCCGGCGCTCTTCCTCTTCGTCTATGCCTGCCTCGCGATCGACCTTAGCGCCATGGACGGCGCCTTGGCGATGGAGGTGGCGGTCGTCTCGCTCGGCCTGCGCATCGTCAGCGAGACCTTGGTGTCGGCCGTCTCCCTCCTGGTGCGCAGAGAGCGGATCACGCCCTACTACGGTCCTTGGCAGACCTGCAGCATGATCCTCGTGTTGCCGATCTACCTGCTGTGGCGTCGCGCGCTATGGGTGTGGATCGGCATCGCCGCCTACCGGCGATTGGCCATCGGCGCCAGGGCCTGGTAGGTGTAGCCGATGGAGAAAGACCCGAAACTGCTCGACGCCGTGGCTATCGTCCCCGTGGCCGACGTCAGCCGCAGCTTGGCATTCTATTGCGGTTGCCTGGACTTCGAAGCCCGGGACTACAGCGACGGCGACGGCTTCGTCACCCTGCGGCGCGGCGGTGCCGTCCTTCACCTTCTCCAAAGCGACGATGCGGCGAGCCTGCGGGCGACGGCCAACCACATCTCGCTGCACATCTGGGTGACGGAGTTGGACCGGCTCTACGAGAGCTTGCGGCCGACCCTGGAGGGCTTGCCCGAGGGGCGGGTTCGGCCGCCCTTCGATCAGGCCTACGGGGTGCGGGAGTTCCACGTGAAGGATCCCGATGGCTGCTTGCTCTTCTTCTCGCAGTCGCTCTGACCTTCGTTGCGACTCGGCAACAGAGTGCCTCCTTGGCAACAGATGGCAGCCATGCGCAGGCGAAGCTGAGCCCTTCTCAGCAAAATAGCGTAGAAGTGGAGCGAGGGGCCGACAAATGGCCCCTTTTCCGTCCGAGTAAGACCCATGTTCGCGACCTTTGAGAAGCTGATCGATCCCTATCGGCCGGTGCCGGTGGAAACGCCGCCCGCCGGCTTCGTCGCCTTTTGCCGGCACTACACCAAAGGCATCTGGCCGGTCATCGCCGTCATGGCCTTCACCGCCGCCGTCATCGGTTTCGGCGAGGCCTACATCTATGCCCTGCTGGGTGATCTGGTCGACTGGCTGGCCTACCAGGACAAGGAGACCTTCCTGGAGACCGAGGGCTGGCGCCTGGCCTTGATGGGCGTCTTCGTGGTCGTGATCCTGCCCGCCTTCGTGCTGGTGAACAACCTCCTGGTGCATCAGAGCCTCTTGGGCAACTACCCCATGATCGTGCGCTGGCGGGCGCACCGCCAGCTCTTGGGTCAAAGCGCCAGCTTCTTCGCCGACGAGTTCGCCGGGCGGGTGGCGACCAAGGTCATGCAGACCTCGCTCTCGGTGCGCGAGACGGTGCTGCGGCTCTTCGATATCGCCGTCTACATCGGCTCTTACTTCCTCGGCATGCTGATCGTCGCGGCCAGCGCCGACGGCTGGCTGATGTTGCCGATGGTGGCCTGGCTGCTGCTCTACGCCTGGCTGATTCGCTACTTCGTGCCGCGACTTTCCGCCATCGCGCGCCGGCAGGCCGACGCGCGCTCCCTCATGACCGGGCGCATGGTGGACAGCTACACCAACGTGCTGACGGTGAAGCTTTTCAGCCATGCCGGGCGCGAGGAAGACTATGCGCGCGACGCCATGGACCAGTTCCTGGTCACGGTGCACGAGCAGATGCGGCTGGTGACCAAGCTGAACGTCGCCGTCTACATGCTGAACGCGGTCTTGCTGGCCACGGTGGGTGGGCTCTCCATCCACTTCTGGCTGGCCGATTCGGTGACCATCGGCGCCGCCGCGCTATCGATCGGCCTGGTCTTGCGGCTGTCCGGCCTCTCGCGCTGGATCATGTGGGAGGTAGCCCAGCTCTTCGAGCACGTCGGCGCGGTGATGGACGGCAAGTCCATGCTGTCCAAGACGCCGACGGTGGTCGACGCGCCCGATGCCCGCGGCCTCGAGGTGCGCGAGGGCGCCATCGCCTTCGAGCGGATGCGCTTCCATTACGGCAAGGAAGGCGGCGTGATCGAGGACCTGAGCCTGGCCATCGCGCCCGGCGAGAAGCTGGGGGTCGTCGGCCGCTCGGGCGCCGGCAAGACCACGGTCATGAACCTGCTGCTTCGCCTGCACGACCTGGAGGGCGGACGCATCCTGATCGACGGTCAGGACATCGCCCGGGTGACGCAGGATTCCTTGCGCGCCAACATCGGCGTGGTGGCGCAAGACACCTCGCTGATGCATCGCTCGGTCTACGACAACATCGCCTACGGGCGGCCGGAGGCGAGCGAGGAAGAGGTGCTGGAGGCGGCGCGCCGGGCGAAGGCCCTGCACTTCATCGAGGATCTGGTCGACGCCGAGGGGCGCCGCGGCTTCGACGCCCACGTCGGCGAGCGTGGCGTCAAGCTCTCCGGCGGGCAGCGGCAGCGGATCGCCATCGCCAGGGTCTTCCTGAAGGACGCCCCGATCCTGCTGCTGGACGAAGCCACCTCGGCGCTCGACTCCGAGGTGGAGTCCGCAATTCAGGACAGCCTCTACGGTCTGATGCAGGGCAAGACGGTGATCGCCATCGCCCATCGCCTCTCCACCATCGCGGCCTTGGACCGCTTGGTGGTGATGGATCACGGGCGCATCGTCGAGCAAGGCACGCATGAGCGACTGATCGCGGAGGACGGTCTCTACGCCAGGCTCTGGGGCCATCAGTCGGGCGGCTTCCTGCCCAGCGTCGACGGGACCCAGAGCGCCGCCGAATAGGGAGGTGCTGCCTAGAGCAGATCGCAATCAGGTGGACTCACCTGACTGCGTGAATCTGCTCTATCTTTCAATGAGGTAGAGCAGGATTCAGACGGCAAATCGTTTCGATTTGACGTCATCCCGCTCTAGGGGAAGACGCCTAGGAAGCGGCCCCAGAGGTAGTGCAGCGGCAGGGAGATGACGATGCCCGCCGCGAAGTAGGCGAGCATCAGGAGGCCGACGCTGCCGACCCTGATCTTGCCGAGCGAAAGGGCGACGATGATCGGCGGCGCCTGATAGGCGAAGGCGAAGGCGATCCAGGTCGGCACCTGCGCCATGAGGACGCTCTCCAGCGGCCAGCCGCTCTGGCGCGACAGCTCGGCGGCCAGCGGCGTCATGATGGCGGGCGCGGCCGGCAAGCCCGTCATCAAGGCAACCAGCATGCCGACAAGCAGCATGCCGGCATACTGCTGCCAGGCGGCCAGCTCGGCCAGGTGCAGGCGCGCTATCAGCCACTCGCCGGCCAGGTCGGCGGCGCCGCTGTGGCTGGCGACCGCGCCTAGGCCGATGACGCCGGCGACGAAGATCCAGGGGGCGAAGTTGATCTCGGCGATGGCGCTCGCCGGGACCACGCCTCCCCGCGGCAGAAGCAGCAGCACGGCCGCGCCCAGGGCGACCCATGCCGGCGACAGGCCGTGTGCGAAGTCCAGCGCCCAGAAGGTGACCGTGAGGCCCATGATCGCGATCAATCGCCGCTCGGCGCCGCTCCAGGGCGTGGGGCTTTGCGGCGCGCCTGCCTCAGCGGCCCGGTCGGGTAGAATCCAGAGGATCAGCAGCGGGACGGCGATCGCGGTGACCAGGCCCAGCACCGGGAAGTTCAGCAGCAGATAGTCGCCGTAGAAGAAGCCCATGCCGTAGATGCTCTCGGCCGCGCCGATCATCACCATGTTGGGCACGTTGGCCGGAAGGATCGCATAGGAGGGCAGCATGGTGCCCATGGCGGCGGCGAGGACCAGACCGGCGCGACCCTTGCTTTCGCGGCCGAACCCCAGATCGTCGGCCAGCGACAGCACGATGGGCATCATCAGGAGCACGCGGCCCATGGACGACGGCACAACGAAGGCCAGCAGCAGGCCGCCGGTCGCCAGCGCGATGACCAGTCGCGGGTAGCTGGCGCCGAAGAGCTGCAGGCAGAGCCGGACGGCGCGGTCCGCCAGGCCGCTCTTCTTGACCGCCAGTCCGATGACCAGGCCGCCGAAGACCAGCCAGACGGCGGTCGAGTGAAAGCCGGCGAAGACCACCTGCGGCGGCGCGATGCCCAGCACCAGGACCAGGAAGAAGAAGAGGATGGCCGTGACGTACTCGGCCAGGAGGCCCGTCGCCCAGAGGCCGATGGCGACGATGACCGCGGCCCCGCCCTTGTAGGCCGATGGCGGTACGCCGGGCGGCGGCGGAATCAGGAAAAGCGCCACCGCCGCCGCCAGGATCAGCAGCAGCAAGACACCCCTGGGGCTGGCGCGCGGCCGATCTGGTCTGGGCTCCGTCATTCACTCCACTCTTGCTGCGCGGCCGCTTCTTAAAGACCGCGCCGCCAACACACTAGGAAACACCGCCATCGCCCGCTAAGAATGGCAAGGCCCGGATGCGTCAAGGCATTGTTGGGCTTGGGGAAAGAGAAGTCGGGGATGGCGCGATGCACGTCAGCGGTTTGGCACCAGCGAAGGGACTCTTCCTAGGCGCGCTGCTCGTCTTGGCCGGCGCGGCGGCCGCGCAGGATGCGCAAGCGCCCAAGCCAGCCGTCCTGGTGGCTCCGGTGGTTAACGAGAAGGTGGCCGGCAAGCAGGTTTTCATCGGCAAGGTGGAGGCGATCCAGCAGGTCGACCTGCGCGCCCGAGTCGAGGGCTTCCTGGACAAGGTGGAGTTCAAGGAAGGCCAGATGGTGGAGAAGGGCCAACTGCTCTATCAGATCGAGCAGGCGCAGTATAAGGCCAGCCTCGACCAGTCGGTCGCCGACGAGGAAGAGGCCGAGGCGACCTTGGAGGGAGCCAAGGCGCAGGAGGAGGACACGCAGGCCGAGTTCGATCGCCAGGCGCAGCTGCTTACGCGCGGCAATACCTCCCAGGCCCGCTACGACCAAGCCAAGGCGGCCCGCGACCAGGCCAAGGCCTCGGTCTCCCAGGCCAACGCACAGATCGCCTCGGCCAAGGCCGACATTGAGCAGGCCAAGCTCAACCTCTCCTACACGGAGATTCGCTCACCGATCGACGGCAAGATCGGCAAGACGGCCGTTACCCAAGGCAACCTCGTCGATCCCAGCACCGGGGTCTTGGCGACCGTGGTGCAGTTGGACCCGATCCGCGTCGTCTTTTCCGTCTCCGAGGCCGAGTACATCGAAGTCACCGAGCGGATGCGGAAGGAGAACGTCGCGCCGGACACCCAGGTCTTCGATTTCAGCTTGATCCTGCCGACGGGCCAGGACTACCCGCATCCCGGCACCTTCTCCTTCGTCGACAACGTGGTCGATCAGAGCACCGGAACGATCGCCGTCCGCGCCAACTTCCAGAACCCCGAACAGCTGCTGCTGCCGGGCCAGTTCGTCCGCGTGAACACCAGCGAGGCGGAGCCCAAGACCTTCCCCGTGGTGCCGGCTAAGGCCGTGCAGCAGGACCAGAAGGGCCGCTTCGTCTTCGTGCTGGGCAAGGACGACCGCGCCGAGCGCCGCGAAATCACCGTCGGGCAACGCGTGGAGCAGGGCTGGGCCGTGGAGGCGGGCCTGGTTTCCGGCGAGATGGTCATCGTCGAAGGCATTCAGAAGATTCATAACGGCGTCCAGGTGACGCCCTCTCCGGCAAAGGGCAAGGATGCGTCCGGTCAGGACCAGACCTCCGGCCAAGGGCAGTCCTCGACCGGGGAGGCCAGCGCCGGTGGGCAAAGCAGCAACTAGCCGGCCGGGGCGCGCGTCATGATCTCAGCCACTTTCATCCGCCGGCCGCGCTTTGCCGCGGTCGTCGCCATCCTCATGGTGCTGGCCGGCGTGCTGTCGCTTTTCGCCATACCGGTGGCGCAGTATCCCGAGATCACCCCGCCGGTGGTAACCGTCACCGCCAACTACCCTGGCGCTGACGCGGAGACCCTGGCCCAGACCGTCGGCTCGCCCCTTGAGAGTCAGGTGAACGGCGTCGACGACATGATCTACATGTCCTCGACCTCCAACTCGAACGGCAACTACTCCCTTTCGGTCTATTTCAAGATCGGCACCGATCCCGACATCGCGCAGGTGAACGTCCAGAACCGCACCCAGCTTGCCACCTCGCAGCTGCCGGATACGGTGCAGCGCCTGGGCATTTCGGTGCAGAAGCAGCAGCCTAACTTCCTGATGGTCGTCAACGTCTTCTCGCCGGACGAGCGCTACGACAGCCTCTTCATCTCCAACTTCACGGCGATCAACGTGCAGGACAGCCTGGCCCGCGTGAACGGCGTCGGCAGCACGGCGATCCTGGGCGAGCTCACCTACTCCATGCGGGTGTGGCTCGATCCGGTGAAGATGACGGCGCTGAACATCACGCCGAACGAAGTCTCCAACGCCATCTCGGAGCAGAACATCCAGGCCGCGCTGGGCCAGATCGGCGCGCCGCCGATCGGCGGCGATCAGGTGCTGCAGTACAACATCACCGCCCAGGGGCGCCTGAAGTCGGTCGAGGAGTTCGGCAACATCGTCGTGCGCACCAACGACCAGGGCGCCGTGGTCAGGATCCGCGACCTGGGACGAGTCGAACTGGGCGCGCAGTCCTACGCCTCGACCAGCGAGCTCAACGGCAAGCCGGCGTCCACCTTGGCCATCTACCAGGCACCGGGCGCCAATGCCTTGGGCGTGGCCGAAGGCGTCTACGAGGAACTGGAGACCCTCGCGGGACGCTTCCCCGAGGGGCTGGAGTACAAGGTAGTCTACGACTCGACCTTGTTCGTCGAGGCCTCGATCAACGAGATCGTCGTGACCTTGGTGCTGACCGGCGTCATCGTCCTGATCGTCACTTTCATCTTCCTGCAGGACTGGCGCGCCACGCTCATCCCGGCCTTAACCATTCCTGTCTCGCTGATCGGCACCTTCGCCGTTCTCCTGATGCTGGGCTATTCGGCCAACACCATCTCCCTCTTCGCCCTGGTCTTAGCCATCGGCATCGTCGTCGACGATGCCATCGTCGTGGTGGAGAACGTGCAGCGCCTGATGGAGGAGGAGGGGCTGAGCGCGCGCGATGCCGCCTTCAAGGCGATGGAGCAGGTCAGCGGCCCGATCGTCGCCACCACCATGGTGCTGGTCGGCATCTTCACGCCCGTGGCCTTCCTGCCGGGCATCACCGGCGAGCTCTATCGTCAGTTCGCGGTGACCATCACCACCTCCGTCATTCTCTCCTCGATCAATGCGCTCACCTTGAGCCCGGCCTTGGCCTCGCTCTTCTTGCGGCCGCCGGGGACGGGGAAGAAATTCTTCTTCTTCCGCTACTTCGACGCCGGGCTGGAGCGGTCGCGAAACGGCTATGTCCGCATCGTCGGCTGGCTCGCCAGGCGGTCCATCGTCGCCGGGCTTCTGATGGTCGGCGCCGGGGTGGTGACAGGCGTGCTCTTCACCAACCATCCCACCGGCTTCCTGCCGAACGAGGACCAGGGCGTGATCTACGTCAACGTGCAGCTGCCTGACGCCGCCGCCCTGCCGCGCACCGAGGCGGTGATGAAGCAGGTGGAGGAGATCGCCAGCGCCAACGACGCCGTCGAGGACATCATCGTCGTCAACGGCTACTCCCTGCTCTCCAGCTCCTCGTCGACCAACTCGGGGCTCGCGGTGATCGTGCTGAAGCCTTGGGACCAGCGGCCGTCGCTTCGGGAGATCTTTCCGCAGCTGAACGCGGCCTATCTGGCGATTCCCGAGGCCAATATCCTGACCTTCCCGCCGCCGCCGATCCCGGGCGTTGGCAACGCGGCCGGCTTCGACTATCGACTGGAGGCATTGGGCAGCCAGACTCCGGAGGAATTGGCGTCGGTCGCCCGCTCGCTGATCGTCGCCGCCAACGAGCGGCCGGAGATCGCCAGCGCCTACACCACCTTCTCCTCCGACGTGCCCGGCATCTATCTCGACGTGGACCGGGTGAAGTCAGAAAGCCTGGGCGTGCCCGTCTCCAGCCTCTTCAACGTGCTGCAGACCCAGCTCGGATCCTACTACGTCAACGACTTCAACCTCTTCGGGCAGACCTACCAGGTCAATCTGGAGGCCGAGCAGCGCTATCGCCGCACCCAAGACGACATCCTGAACCTCTATGTGCAGAACAATCAGGGCGACATGGTCCCGGTGCGCACCCTGGCCCGCCTGGAGGAGCGCCTGGGTCCGACCCTGACCTACCGCTACAACCTCTTTTCGTCGGCCACCATCAACGGCACGGCCGCTCCCGGCTACTCCTCCGGCCAGGCCATGGCGGCGATGACGGAGGTCTCCAAGGAGACCTTGCCGCAGGGCTACAGCTTCGAATGGTCCTCCATGTCCTATCAGGAGCAGCAGGCATCAGGCCAGATCGGCGCCATCCTGGCGCTGGCGGTGATCTTCGGCTACCTCTTCCTGGTGGCGCAGTACGAAAGCTGGTCGGTGCCGCTGTCGGTCATCACCTCGGTCGTCGTCGCGGCACTGGGCGCCACCCTCGCGCTGATCCTGACCGGTCTGCCCAGCAACCTCTATGCGCAGATCGGCATCGTCCTCCTGGTGGGATTGGCGGCGAAAAACGCGATTCTCATCGTCGAGTTCTCCAAGGAGCAGCGCGAAGCCGGCAAGACCTTGGTCGAGGCGGCGATGGAGGGCGCGCACATGCGCTTCCGGGCCGTGCTGATGACCGCCTTTGCCTTCATCATAGGCATTCTGCCGCTGGTCGTGGCCAGCGGCGCGGGCGCGTCCAGCCGGATCTCCATCGGCATCCCGGTGCTGGGCGGCATGCTGCTGGCGACCGTGCTCGGCATCATCCTGATCCCCGGCCTCTACGTCTTCTTCCAGTGGCTGGGCGAGGCCATCGGCGATCTGCCGGAGCGCCGGCGCATGTCGAAGATGGCCAAGCAGGTGATGTCCGGTGGCGGACCGGCATCCGGCGGCACGCCGGAAAGCTAGCCGGAGAGGCGTCAGCCCAAGAGGGCGGCCACGGCACCGGTCATGAAGCAGGCGAGATTGCCGGAGAGCAGGGACTTGGGTCCCAGCGCCAGGATGTCGGCGCGCCGCTCCGGCACCATGGCGCTGAGCCCGCCCAGCAGAATGCCCAGGCTGCCGAGATTGGCGAAGCCGCAAAGGGCATAGGTGAGCGCCAGGCGGCTTTCGGGCGACAGTGAGCCCTCCGGCAGGTTCGCCATGTCCAGATAGGCGACGAGTTCGTTCAGCACCACCTTGACGCCGATCAGCTGGCCCGCCAGGCCGGCCTCGGCCCAAGGCACGCCGATCAGCCAGGCGACCGGCGCCATCGCCCAACCCAGCATGCGGTGCAGGCTGATGGGCTCTCCGCCCACGTCGGGCAAGAGGCCCAGGCCCTGGTTGACCAGGCTCACCAAGGCGATGGCGACGATCAAGGTGACCGCGACGCCGATCACCAGCTTGCTGCCCTTGAAGATGCCGTCGACGAGCGCCTCCATGCTGCTGCCGGCGTCGCTGGTCGCGACCGAGACCTCGGCGAGGTCGGTCTTGCCGGTTCCGGGGATCATCAGGGCGGAGATCGCGATCGCCGCCGGCGCGCTGATGAGAGAAGCGGTCATGAGGTTGCCGGCGGCGTCGGGGATGACCGGCGTCAGGATGGTCGCATAGAGGATGAACATGTTGCCGGCGATGGTCGCCATGCCGGCGGTCATGACCATGAAGAGCCCGGCGCGGCTCATGTCGCGCAGGTAGGGTCTGATCAGCAAGGGCGCTTCCACCATGCCGATGAAGACGTTGGCGGCGGTGCCGACGCTGACCGCGCCGCCGAGGCCGAGGCTCCGGCGCAGGGCCCAGACGAACCCCCGCACGACCCAAGGAATGACGCGCCAGTAGAAGAGCAGGGCGCTGAGCGCGCTCACCAGCAGAATCAGGGGCAGGCCTTGAAAGGCGAGGACGAAGGTCTTGGTGGGATCGCTGGTCTCGAAGGGCGGATCGCCACCACCCAGATAGCCGAAGACGAAGGCCGTGCCTTCCAAGGTCGCTGTCTGGGCCGCCAGGACGATGTGGTTCAAGGCCTCGAAGGCCTCGGTGACGAGCTCGACCCGCAGCAGGAGGAGCGCCACCACGAACTGCAGGACGAGGCTGCTCACCACCAGCCGCCAGGACACGGCGTCCCGCTTCTCGCTGATCGCCCATGCCAGCGCGACGAAGCAGGCAAGACCGACGATGCTTTGCCAGGCCACGGGCGCTTGTCCGGGCTAGAGCGGCGGCAGACCGCGGGCGATCTTGTCGCTGAGTTGCGCCAGCGCCTGGCTCATGGCCGAGACCATGCCCGAAAGGCTCGGGTCGCCGGGCTGGATGCGGATCTCGGTGGCGTCGCTGGACAGCACCTCCGCGCCGTCCGCCCGCCGTACCACCCAGCGCGCGTTCAAGATCACGCTGTTCGAGGGATCGGCCTCGAAGCCGTTCAGCGTCACCTCCAGGCGCACTTGAGCCGGAACGCTGGCGTTGTCGCCGTCCTGGAAGACCTGGGCGCCCGGCAGGCGGCGCGAGAGGTCGAGGATTAGGACGCGGGTCACCATGGCGCCGAAGGGCTCGCCCCAACGCGCGAACTGATCCACCTCCAGCTGATAGGTCGAGCCGTAGCGGACGATCTGGGGCCGGTCGAGATAGCGCGGAATGTCGACCTGTTGCACGGAGACCGCCAGGTTGCCGGCGGGCGCCGTCGTGTCGGCCGGCAAGGGCACCAGGGTATAGACCTTGGGCGGCGGGTCCGGGCTGCAAGCGCCCAACAGCAAGGCAAGGGCGAGGAAGGCCGCCGCCAGGCGGGAAAGCTGTGTCATCGGGAGAAGTTCCGCTCCAAGTCGACCTTGCCGCGCAGCAGGGAGCCCGGCTGTTCTTCAAGCAGGTTGGCCAGTACGCGGATGGACCGCAAGGCGTCGCGCAGTTCGACCACCGCTTGTCTCAGGTCGCGCTGCATGGGTGAGCCCGGCTCCAAGGTCGAGAGTGTGGCCGAGAGGCGCTCCAGGGTCTTGCTGCCGTTGGACAGGAAGGACCGCAAGCTCGACATGACCGGCCCGATGTCGCGATTGGCCGTGGCCATGAGGGACTGGACCGACCCCAAGGTCTTGTCCAGCTCCTTCAGGGAGTCCTTCACTTCGGGAGACTTGGCCAGGGCGCCGTAGGCCTCGATCGTGGACCTCAGGTCGTTGACCAGTTGCTCCAGCGGCAGGGCCGCGATCTTGTTCAAGATCTCCGTCGCCGACTGGGTCACCTCGGTCAGGATCGTCGGCTTGGTCGGGATCTCCGGATAGAGGCCGCCCTCCTTGAGGCCGGTCTCGGGTTCCTCCGGGAAGAAGTCGAGCCCCACCATCATCGAGCCGGTGATGATGCTGGAGAGCTGCAGCTGCGCGCGCAGGCCCCGCCTCACCAAGTCGTTGGCGATCTCGTAGGGTGCTTGGCTTAGGTCGTGCAGGGTGCCGCCGACGATCTTGAAGCGTCCGGCCTCGATCTCGATGACGACCGGCACCTGAACCTTGTTCGTCGCCGCATCGAACTCCAGGCGCACGGAGACGACCTCGCCGATCTTGATGCCGCGCAGCATGACCGGCGCGCCCGCCGCCAGGCCGCGCACGCTGTCCGGGAAGTAGAGCAGGAACTTGCGCCGCTGGGTGAAGTCCGCCTCGGTGGCCGCCTCTTGGTTGGGGTAGAGGTTGAAGACGTGATCCTTCTCGGCCAACGGGCTGTCCTTGCCCAGCTCTCCGGTTTCGAAGGATACGCCGCCGGAAAAGACGGCCTGCAGCGATTCGATCTGCAGGCGGAAGTCGCCACCGTCGGTGGTGAGCGCGATGCCGGAGGCGTTCCAGAAGCGCGTGCCCTCGCGGACCAGCTGGTCGTGCGGCTGGCGGACGAAGGCGTGAATGGTGATCTTCTGGGTCTTGTCGTCGAAGTCGTAGCCCAGGATCTCGCCGACCTGGATGCCGCGGAAGAAGATGGGCGAACCGGCGCCCACCGAGACCAGGCGATTGGCCTTCAAGAGGTACTCGGTGCCGGGTTCGCTGGATTCGAGCACCGGCGGCTGGTCGAGGCCGACGAACTCGTGCGTCACCGGCCCGCGGCTCGGCGTCATGGCGACGTAGGCGCCGGAGACCAAGGTGCCGAGCCCCGAGACGCCGGAGGGACCGATCCGCGGCCGCACCACCCAGAACTTGGCCTCGGGACCCAGGTAGTCCTCCGCCTCGGCGTTCATGCTGACGCCGACGATGACCTTCTTCAGGTCGCTGCTGAGCGCCACGCTCTCGACCAGGCCCAGGTTAACGTCCTTGTGCTTGACCGGGGTTTGGCCCGCCTCCAGGCCCTCGCCGGTCTCGAAGACGATGGTGATCGAGGGGCCTTGGTCGGAGAGCGTGCGCCAGCCGAGGAAGCCGGCCACCAGCGCGGCCGATATCGGCACCAGCCAGATCAGGCTGAAACGCCGCCGGTGGCCGCCCTTGGCTTCGGGCAGCTCTTCCGGGTCGTCGTCGAACATGGTCATGGCGTGGCCCCGTCCGGTTGCGCAACGGCCGGCTGGCTGGCGGCCGCGCGCTGGCCGTTCTTGCCGGCCCGGTCCCACATCAGCCTGGGGTCGAAGGACATGGCGGACAGCATGGTCAGCACCACGACGGTGGCGAAGCAGGTCGCCCCGAAGCCCGGATAGAAAGTCGCGATCTGTCCGACCTGGACCAGCGCGATCATGATGGAGACGACGTAGATGTCGATCATCGACCAGCGGCCGATGACTTCCACCAGGCGGTAGAGCCGGGTCCGGTCGTGCAGACGCCAGGCGGTACCGCGCTGCGTGGTGATGAGCAGGAACATCAGCGCGAACATCTTCAGGAAGGGAACGCCGACGCTGGCGATGAAGATGATGAGCGCCAGCGGCCAGCTGCCCAGCAGGATCAACTCCTCGACGCCGCCGAGGATGGTGCTGGGGTACTCGCGGCCGAGCGAGACCACCGTCATCACCGGAAAGGTGTTGGCCGGGACGTAGAAGACGGCGGCCGCGATCAGCAACGCCCAGGCGCGCGACAGGCTCTGGGGTTTGCGCTGGTGCAGGGACGTGCGGCAGCGCGGACAGCGTGGATGGCGCGGCCGATAGAGCGACCAGAGGCGCAGGGCCAAACCGCAGCCATGGCAGGAAAAGCGCCGGCCGGTATCGCTGGCGGGCGGTGTCTTGGTGACGCCGCGCCGCTCCAGCGCGCGCCAGAACTCGGCGTGGTCGATGCGCGCGTTCAGGAAGACGGTCACCAGCATCATTCCCGCCAGGGCATAGACCGCCGGACCGAAGGAGACGCGCGCGAGGTCGGCGAGCTTGGTGTAGGAGACGAAGAGCGCCAGCAAAAAGACCTCCACCATCGCCCAGGGCGTCAGACGCTCGATCCACAGCACCATGGAGACCGTGAACCTGGGCGGCTTCGGCAGCATGAGGAACAGCGGCAGGGAGGCGACCAGCGCCCAGATCGCGAAGGGCGCGACGATGGTGTTGATCAGGACGAAGAGCGACAGCTCGTAGAAGCCGCGCTCGGCGAAGACCCAGATCCCCGACACCAGAAAGTCCCGATGCTCCCGACCGGCGATCTCCAGCGTAAGGAAGGGCATCCAAAGCGCGATGGCCAGCATGAAGAGACCGGTGACCGCCAGGGCAAAGCTCTGCGCGATGGAGTTACGGACAATTCTGCGAAGTCGTCGCCCGCAGCGCGCACAGAAGATATCGCCGTAGTCCAGCGCGGGCAGCCGCTGATGCAGCCCGCAGTCATGGCACTCCATGACCGTGGCGGGCGAGTCGGAAAACCAGCAGCTTTGCTCGCTATTTCGCGTCGCTGGCACCTGTTTCTCCACCTGCGCGTCAAGTCGTGCGGACGGTAGAACAGCCGCCGCGCCGCCACAAGCCTGGCCAAGAGGAAAGCGCTAACTTGTTGGCGAGTGTTGAAAAGATATGACGATTCATTGATCTCCGCGTGCCTCGGGCGCGGGTCTTTGCTCCGAGCGCGCTGGTTTCAAGCCTCTGTTCATTTGGAGCGGAGTGCATTTTTTGTGGCTATTGCGCGATTGGCCAGCTGCCGGACTGGCCCCGGAGACCGGGCCGCCGGCATCGCGGAGGCTTTTGCCGACCCTACTCATCAGATTCTGAGTGGCGTACCTCAAAAAGTGCCGTATAGTCGTCATCGAACCGCCCGTGGCGGCGGTCGTTGGCCATAGGGGCGGAGCGTGGAGAAGCCGTGAGCGCAAAGGCGACCTTGCAGGACGTGGCGCGCGAGGCGGAGGTGAGCCTGGCGACGGTGGACCGCGTGCTGAACGGCCGTCCCGGGGTGCGGGGCGACACGGCCGAGCGGGTGCAGGCGGCGATCGATCGCCTGGGCTATCGGCCGGACCTCTCGGCCGCGCGCTTGGCGCGGGCGCGCCACTGGCGCTTCGACGTGATCCTGCCCAGCGGACCGAACAGCTTCATGCTGCGCCTGGAAGAGGAGCTGCAGGCGACGGCGCGCCTGATGGTGCGCGAGCGCGTGCAGCTGCGCCTACAGCGCGTGGATGTCTTCGACGGGCCCTGCCTGGCGCGGGCGATCGAGGCCTGCGGCGCCGAGAGCGACGGACTGGCGGTCGTGGCGCTGGATCATCCCGAGGTGCGCGAAGCGGTGAACGGACTGGCGGCCGGGGGCGTTCCCGTGGCGACCTTGGTCTCCGACATCCCCTCCGCATCCCGGCGGCACTATGTGGGGATCGACAACACGGCCGCGGGGCGCACCGCGGCGAGCCTCCTCGGCCGCTTCCTGGCCGGGCGCCGGGGGTGCGTGGGGCTCATCGCCGGATCGCTTGCGCTGCGCGACCACGTCGAGCGCTTCTATGGCTTTCAGCAGGTGATGGCGGAGCGCTTTCCCAACCTGCGGCTGCTGCCGGTGGCCGAGGCGCGAGACGACCACCGCAAGGTCGAAGCGGTAACGGCCGATCTGCTGCGGCGCGAGCCGGACCTCGCCGGTCTCTACAGCCTGGGCGCCGGCAATCGCGGCGCGGTCAGGGCCCTGGAGGCGGCCGGTCGCGGGGAGGAGACGGTCTTCGTCGCGCACGAGCTGACCGAGGCCTCCCGCCCGGCGCTGGTCCGGGGCACGATCGACGCGCTCATCAACCAGGACCCGGCGCACGAGGCGCGCAGCGCGGCGCGGGTGCTGCTCGCCCTGGCCGAGGGCGAAGCGCTGGTGCCCTCGCAAGAGCGGATCCGCATCGAAATCCTGCTGCGGGACAACTTGCCATGACCGAAGAACTCTGAAGGGCGTACCTCATGTACATCGGCTTGGACATAGGGACTTCCGCCATCAAGGCGGTGCTGACCGACGAGGGCGGCGCGCTCGTCGCGCAGGAGAGCGCGGCGCTCTCCGTCTCGCGGCCGCGACCCGGCTGGTCGGAGCAGGACCCGGAAGACTGGTGGCAAGGCTGCCTCGCCTGCATGGACGCCCTGGCGGCGGCCCATCCGCAAGCGGTGGCGGCGGTCACCGGCATCGGGCTCAGCGGCCAGATGCACGGCGCCACCCTGCTGGATGCCGCCGACAGGGTGCTGCGGCCCTGCATCCTCTGGAACGACGGCAGGTCCGAGGCCGAGTGCCGGGACCTGGAGGCGGCGGAGCCCGACTTCCATCGCCTGGGCGGCAATCTGGTGATGCCTGGCTTCACCGCGCCCAAGCTGGAGTGGGTGCGCCGCCACGAGCCCGAGATCTTCGCCAAGGTCGCCAAGGTGCTGCTGCCCAAGGACTGGGTGCGCCTGACGCTCACCGGCGAGAGCCTGTCCGACCTCTCCGATTCCGCCGGCACCCTGTGGCTGGATGTGGCCGGGCGGCGCTGGGCGCCCTCCCTGCTGGCCGCGACCGGCTTAGAGACGCGGCAGATGCCGGGCCTGGTCGAGGGCTCGGCGCCGGCCGGGCGGCTGCGCAAGGACCTTGCCCAGCGCTGGGGCATGGGCTCGGTCGTGCTGGCCGGCGGGGCCGGCGACAATGCGGCCAGCGCCTGCGGCATCGGGGTCGTCAAGCCGGGGCAGGGGTTCCTGTCGCTCGGCACCTCCGGCGTGCTCTTCGCCTGCAGCGACGGCTTCGCGCCCAACGTGGCCGGCGCGGTCCATGCCTTCTGTCACGCGCTGCCCAACCGGTGGCATCAGATGGGCGTGGTGCTCTCCGCCGCCGGCAGCCTGGCCTGGCTCGCGGACCTGTTGGGCGCGCCGGCGGGAGAGCTGGTGGCGGACCTGGGCGGGGTGCCGGCCGAGCCCGCCTCTCTCCTCTTCCTGCCCTACCTGGCCGGCGAGCGCACGCCGCACAACGATGCAGCGGTGCGCGGCGCCTTCGTTGGCCTGGACCTGGGCCACGACCGCAAGGTCCTGGTGCAGGCGGTCCTGGAAGGCGTGGCCTATGCCATGGCCGACTGCCAGCGGGCGCTGGCGGCGGCCGGCACCAGGCTGGAGAGCCTGATCGTGGTCGGCGGCGGTGCCCGCTCCGAGGCTTGGCTGGGGCTCATGGCGAGCGTCTTGAACTGCCCCCTGCTGGAGCCCGCCGGCGCCGATCTGGGCGCTGCCTTCGGGGCAGCACGGCTCGGCCGGCTGGCGGCCGGCGGCGAGGCGCCGGAGAGCGTCTGCGAGACGCCGCCGATCCGAAAGGTGCACGAACCCGACCCACAGCTGGCCGAGGCCTACCAAGAGGCCTTGGGCCGCTACCGCACACTCTATCCGGCTTTGAGGGAGGTCTCGCAATGAGCAGCGGTTTCTTCGGCGACCAGGCGCCCATCGTCTACGAGGGACCGGAGAGCCAGCGGCCTCTGGCCTATCGTTGGTACGATCCCGACCGACAGGTCATGGGGCGCTCGATGGCAGAACAGCTGCGCTTCGCCGTCTGCTATTGGCATAGCTTCTGCTGGCACGGCGGGGACCCTTTCGGCGGCCAGACCTTCGAGCGGCCCTGGTTTCAGGGTGCCGACGAGATGGCCTTGGCGCGGCTCAAGGCCGATGTCGCCTTCGAGCTCTTCGCCTTGCTGGGCGTGCCCTTCTTTACCTTCCACGACCGCGACGTCGCGCCGGAAGGCGCCACCTTGGCCGAGACCAACCGCAATCTCATGGCCATGGTCGACTACCTAGAAAGCAAGATGCAGGCGGGTGGTCCGAGGCTTCTGTGGGGCACGGCCAATCTCTTCTCGCACCGGCGCTACATGTCGGGCGCCGCGACCAACCCGGATCCGGAGATCTTCACCTACGCGGCGGCGCAAGTGAAGACCTGTCTGGAGGCGACCAAGCGCCTCGTCGGCGCCAACTACGTGCTGTGGGGCGGGCGCGAGGGCTACGAGACCCTGCTCAACACCGACATGGCCCGTGAGATGGACCAGCTGGGCCGCTTCATGGCGCTGGTCGTGGAGCACAAGCACAAGATCGGCTTTCGGGGTCAGATCCTGATCGAGCCCAAGCCGCGCGAGCCCTTGCAGCAGCACTACGATTTCGACGTGGCCTCGGTCTACGGCTTCTTGCGGCGCTACGACCTGGAGCGGGAGATCCGGGTCAACATCGAGCAGAACCACGCCCTGCTGGCCGGCCACAGCTTCGAGCACGAGATCGCACTGGCCCAGGCGCTCGGCATCTTCGGCTCGATCGACATCAATCGGGGCGATTATCAATCGGGCTGGGACACGGACCAGTTCGCGATGAACGTGCCGGAACTGGCCCGCGCCCTCTATGCCGTGCTGGCCGGCGGCGGCTTTAAGCAGGGCGGTCTCAACTTCGACGCCAAGCTGCGCCGCCAATCGCTCGATCCGGCCGATCTGCTGCATGCCCATGCCAACTCCATGGACGCCATCGCGCGCGGCCTCTTGATCGCCGCCAGGATGCTGGAAGACGGCAAGCTCCAAGGTGAAGTCGATCGGCGCTACGCCGGCTGGGAGGGGGCCGAGGGCAAGGCCATTCTGGCCGGTGAGCGAAGCCTGGCGGCGTTGGCGGATGCGGCAATCGTCAAGAACGAAGAGCCGCGCCCGCGCTCCGGCCGGCAGGAGTTCTTGGAGGGTTTGGTCAACCGCTACCTTTGATTCAAGCGACGGAAGACGGGAGGAACGACGATGAAGACACTCAAGGGACCGGCGATCTTTCTGGCCCAGTTCGCTGGAGATGCAGCACCTTTCAACTCGCTGGACTCGATCTGCGAATGGGCCTCGGGGCTCGGCTATCGCGGTATTCAGGTGCCGAGCTGGGACGGCCGCCTCTTCGACTTGAAGAAGGCCTCCGACTCGAAGGACTACTGCGACGAGGTCGCCGGCACGGCGGCCAAGCACGGCATCGAGATCACCGAGCTTTCCACCCACCTGCAGGGACAGCTGGTGGCCGTTCATCCGGCCTATGACGAGGCCTTCGACGGCTTCGCCGCGCCGGAGGTACGCGGCAACCCCAGCGCCCGCCAGGCCTGGGCGGTCGATCAGATGATGCGCGCGGCCAGGGCCTCCCAGAACCTCGGCCTGACCGCGCACGTCACTTTCTCAGGGGCGCTGGCTTGGCCCTACGTCTATCCTTGGCCGCAGCGGCCGGCGGGGTTGGTGGAGACCGCGTTCGCCGAGCTGGCCAAGCGCTGGCGGCCGATCCTCGACGCCTTCGACGACGTCGGCGTCGACGTCTGCTACGAGATCCACCCGGGCGAGGACCTGCACGACGGCGTCACCTTCGAGATGTTCCTCGACGAGGTCGACCAGCACGAGCGCGCCAACATCCTCTACGACCCCAGCCACTTCGTGCTGCAGGCCTTGGACTATCTGGCCTTCATCGACTTCTACCACGAGCGGATCAAGATGTTCCACGTCAAGGATGCCGAGCTCAATCCGGACGGACGGGTCGGCGTCTACGGTGGCTATCAGCCTTGGGTGAAGCGCGCCGGGCGCTTCCGCAGCCTGGGCGACGGTCAGGTCGACTTCGCCGCCATCTTCTCCAAGCTCGCCGGCTACGACTTCCCCGGCTGGGCGGTGCTGGAGTGGGAATGCTGCCTGAAGCACCCGGAGGACGGCGCGGCGGAAGGGGCAAGGTTCATCACCGAGCACATCATCCGCGTGACCGAGACCGCCTTTGACGACTTCGCCGGCGCCGGCAGCGACGAGGCCGCCAACCGGCGCATGCTGGGCGTCGGATAGGAGAGCCGCCATGGCCATCGAAGGACGCGGCGGCAAGCCCGAGGGCCGCATCAGGCTGGGCATGGTCGGCGGCGGGGAGGGCGCCTTCATCGGCGCCGTCCACCGTATCGCCGCCCGGCTCGACGATCACTACGACCTGGTCGCGGGCGCGCTCTCGAGCGAGCCGGAGAGGGCCAGGGCCTCCGGCTTGGCGTTGGGTCTTCCGGCCGAGCGCGCCTACGGCACCTGGCAGGAGATGCTGGCCGGCGAGAAGGCGCGCGAGGACGGCATGGAGGCGGTGGCCATCGTCACCCCTAACCACGCGCACTTCGCCCCGGCCAAGGCAGCCCTGGAGGCCGGCTTTCACGTCATCTGCGACAAGCCCATGACCGCCAGCTTGGAGGAAGCCCAGGCCTTGGCGGCGGCGGCCAAGAAGAGCGACCGCATCTTCTGCCTGACGCACAACTACACCGGCTATCCCATGGTGCGCCAAGCCCGCGCCATGGTGGAGGCGGGCGAGCTCGGCCGCATCCGCCTGGTGCAGATGGAGTACCCCCAAGACTGGCTGACGGAGCCTCTGGAGGCCACGGGACAGAAGCAGGCCGCCTGGCGGACCGACCCGGCGCGCTCCGGGGCCGGTGGTTGCATCGGCGATATCGGCACCCATGCCTACAATCTGGGCGCCTTCGTCAGCGGCCTGGAGGCCGAGGCCTTGCTGGCGGAACTCACGACCTTCGTCGAGGGCCGCCGGCTGGACGACAACGTCGCCATCCTGCTGCGCTACAAGGGCGGTGCGCGCGGCATGCTCTGGGCGAGCCAGGTGGCACCCGGCAACGAGAACGCGCTGATGCTGAGGGTCTACGGCGACAAGGGCGGCCTCGCCTGGCGGCAAGAGGAGCCCAACACGCTCTGGCACAGTCCCTTCGGCGAGCCGCCGCGCAAGATCACCCGTTCCGGCGCGGGTGCCGGCGAAGCGGCCGGGCGCGTCACCCGCGTGCCGCCCGGGCACCCGGAAGGCTATCTCGAAGGCTTTGCCAACATCTACGCCGAAGCCGCCGCCGCCATCCGGGCGGCGCGCCGCGGCGAAGCACCCGAGGCGGCCGTGACCTTCCCCGGCGCCAAGGAGGGGCTGGCCGGGCTTTCCTTCATCGCCGCCGCCGTGGAGTCGTCCGCCAAGGGCGGCACCTGGGTCGCGCTGTGAGGCGCCTAGCGGTTGGGGCTTGTGTTGTTTAGTGATTGATGCTTCACTAAACTTAATTGCTAAACATCGCGCCGTCAGAAGCGCGAGCGCAAGGATCAAAGAGGACTTGTCGGCACAGCTTTGGTGGTGCCGAAGGGTGGCCGCGGGTGAGCCGCGGTCGGATGCCTAGTCTTGGGAGGAACAATCCATGCTGAGAGACGCGTTAAGAGTTGCGGCGGGCGTGACTGTCGCCGCCGGGCTGGCCATGCCGGCGATGGCGCAGGACAAGGAGATCACGCTCTGTTGGGCGGCCTGGGACCCGGCCAACGCCCTGGTGGAGCTGTCCAAGGACTTCACCGCGCAGACCGGTATCGGGATGAAGTTCGAGTTCGTGCCCTGGCCCAACTTCGCCGACCGCATGCTCAACGAGCTGAACTCCGGCGGCAAGCTGTGCGATCTGATGATCGGCGACTCGCAGTGGCTGGGCGGCTCGGCCGAGAACGGCCACTACGTCAAGCTGAACGACTTCTTCGACAAGGAAGGCATCTCGATGGATGACTTCCTGCCGGCCACGGTCTACGCCTATTCGACCTGGCCCAAGGGCTCGCCGAACTACTGGGCGCTGCCGGCCATGGGCGACGCCTTGGGCTGGGTCTATCGCAAGGACTGGTTCGCCCGGCCGGAGCTGCAGGCGGAGTTCAAGGAGAAGCACGGTCGCGACCTGGCGCCGCCGGCCAACTGGAAGGAGCTGAAGGAAGTCGGCGAGTTCTTCCAGGGCCGCGAGATCGACGGCAAGAAGGTCTATGGCGCGGCCATCTTTACCGAGCGTGGCTCGGAAGGCATCACCATGGGCGTGACCTCGGCGCTCTACCCCTGGGGCTTCAAGTACCAGAACCCCGATCAGCCCTACGAGATGATCGGCTATGTCGACTCGCCGGGCGCGGTCGAGGCCTTGGGCTTCTACAAGGAGCTCTACGAGTGCTGCACCCCGCCGGGCTACACCGACGCCTACATGTCGGCCAATCTCGATGCCTTCAAGTCGGGCCAGGTGGCCATGATGATGAACTGGTTCGCCTTCTTCCCGGGCCTCTACAAGGATCCGGTGGTCGGTGGCGACAAGATCGGCTTCATGGTGAACCCCATGGCCGAGATCGAGGCCTCGACCCTGGGCGGTCAGGGCATCTCCGTCGTCTCCTACTCCGACAAGCAGGACGAAGCGCTCCATTACATCAAGTGGTTCGCCCAGCCGGAGGTGCAGAAGAAGTGGTGGTCGCTCGGCGGCTACTCCTGCCACGTGGCGGTGCTGCTGGATCCTGACTTCGCCTCGACCGCGCCGTTTGCGGCCGACTTCCTGAAGGCCATGTCGGGGGTGCAGGACTTCTGGCAGGAGCCGGCCTATGCCGAACTGCTGCTGGCCATGCAGAAGCGCATGCATGACTACATCGTCGCCGACCAGGGTACGGCGGCCGAGGCCTTGGCCCTCTTGATCGAGGACTGGACCGAGGTCTTCGAGGACGAAGGCAAGCTCTAGTCTTCGCGATTGATTGGGCACGCCCGGTCTTCCCCACGAAGGCCGGGCGGCGCCTCAGAGACACGCCCCCCGCACGAACACATGAGATCCGGACGCTCGAGATCAGGTCATGACGACGCCATCGGCATTCGACAAGCTGGCTGACCGGGCCGCGCGGGCAACGCCCGGCGGCGTGTCGCGCCGCGTCCGGGGGCTGAGCGACCGCGCGATCGCCTGGTTCTTCATCGCGCCGACCATCCTGCTGCTTCTGGCGATCAACATCTTCCCGCTGATCTGGACGATCTATCTCTCTTTCACGAACTACAAGGCCAATCGGATCGGGCGCGAGGTCAAGTGGATCGGTACGCGCAACTACGAACGGGTCCTTAGCGACAACGACATCTGGCACACCTTGCAGGTGACCGCCCACTTCGTGGTCTGGACCATGGCCATCCAGGTGATCCTGGGCTTCGGCCTGGCCTGGCTCTTGAACCGGCAGTTCAAGAGCCACTCCTTCTGGACCACCTTGATCCTGCTGCCGATGATGCTGTCGCCGGCCGTGGTGGGGAACTTCTGGACCTTCCTCTACCAGCCGCAGATCGGCCTCTTCAATTACGTGGTCGAGTTCTTCTCCGGCATCGACGCCTCCTCCTTCGATATGATCGGTTCGGTCAACCTGGCGCCTTGGGCCATCATCATCGTCGATACCTGGATGTGGACCCCCTACATCATGCTGATCTGCCTGGCGGGTCTGCGCTCGATCCCCGACTACCTCTATGAGGCGGCCGAGGTGGATCGCGCCTCCGCCTGGCGGCAGTTCTGGTCGATCACGGTGCCGATGGTGCTGCCCTTCCTGATGCTGGCGGTGCTGTTCAGATCGATCGAGAACTTCAAGATGTTCGACCTGGTGGTGGAGCTCACCTCCGGCGGGCCCGGCTCGGTGACGGAGCTGGCCTCCATCAACCTCAAGCGCGAGGCCTTCGAGAAGTGGCGAACGGGCTACTCCTCTGCCTTCGCCATCATCCTCTTCGTGACCGTCTTCGGCGCCGCCAACATCTACGTGAAGGCGCTCAACAGGGTGAAGCAACGATGAGCGCGGCCGCCCATTCCGTCGTCGAGCCGAAACCCTGGTCCAAGCGCCTGGCGGCCGGCCTGGTGATCCTCTACGCGATCATCACCATGGTGCCGATCGTCTGGATCTTCATGACCGGGTTCAAGACGCCGCAGGACTCCATCTCCTACCCGCCCAAGGTGGTCTTCTCCCCGTCGCTCGAGGGCTACGTCAACCTCTTCACCACACGCACCCGCCAGACGCCGGAGTACATGGCCACCCTGCCGCCGCCGGAGACCTGGTACGACGAGCTGGTGCGCAGCCGGAACATGGTGATCGCCGGTCCCTCCAAGTTCGGCGAGCGCTTCGCCAACTCGGTCATCATCGGCTTCGGCTCGACCTTCCTATCGGTCTTCCTGGGGACCTTGGCGGCCTATGCCTTCTCGCGCTTCAAGGTGCCGCTGAAGGACGACCTGCTGTTCTTCATCCTCTCGACCAGGATGATGCCGCCCATCGCGGTCGCCATCCCGATCTTCCTCATGTACCGCACGCTCGGCCTGTCGGACACGCACCTGGGGATGATCATTCTCTATACGGCGGTCAACGTCTCGCTCTCGGTCTGGCTTCTGAAGGGCTTCGTCGACGAGATTCCGCGCGAGTACGAGGAGGCGGCGATGATCGACGGCTACACCCGCTTCCAGGCCTTCTACAAGGTGGTGCTGCCGCAGATGACCACCGGCATCGCCGCCACCGCGATCTTCTGCCTGATCTTCGCTTGGAACGAATATGCCTTCGCGCTGCTGCTGACCAGCGGCACGGCGCAGACCGCGCCGCCCTTCATCCCCACCATCATCGGCGAGGGCGGGCTCGACTGGCCGGCGGTGGCGGCGGGCACCACGCTCTTCCTCCTGCCGGTGCTGCTCTTCACCATCTTCCTGCGCAAGCAGCTGCTGCGCGGCATCACCTTCGGCGCGGTGCGCAAATGACCCCCGGCGACCAGACCCGGCCGGAGGAGCCCAAGCCCAGCCTGCTGCGGCAGTTCCTGAGCTTCCGCCGCGGCCCGTGGGAGGCCTTGGCGGTGATCCTGATCGCCCTGGGCGTGATCATGCTGACCCAGACCTTCTCGCTCTGGCTCTACTCCTGGTCCTTTACCTTCATTCTGACGGGCACGCTGATGTTCGTGATCGTCAGCCACTTTCCGGACTAGCCGCGCCATGGCCGAGATCCGGATCGAGCAGCTGCACAAGGCCTTCGGCGACTTCGTCGCGGTCAAGGACTCCAGCTTTACCATCGACGATGGCGAGTTCTTCGTCATGCTGGGCCCCTCGGGCTGCGGCAAGACCACCACCTTGCGCATGATCGCGGGGCTGGAGCTGCCGACCAGCGGACGCATCCTGCTGGACGGAGAGGACGTGACCTTCAACCGGGCGGCCGAGCGCGACATCGCCTTCGTCTTCCAGCTCTTCGCCCTCTATCCGCACATGAACGTGCGCCAGAACATCGGCTTCCCCCTGAAGTGCGAAGGGGTGCCGCGCGCGGAGATCCGCCGGCGGGTGGAGGAGACGGCCGCCCTGCTGCGCATCGATCACCTCCTGAAGAAGCCGGTCTCCGGCCTTGCCGGCGGCGACCGCCAGCGCGTGGCGCTCGGCCGGGCCATTGTCCGCCGGCCCAAGGCCTTCCTGATGGACGAGCCCTTGGGCGCGCTCGACGCCGAGTTCCGCGACCTCATGTGTCACGAGCTGCGCCAGCTGCACGACCGCATCGGGGCCACCAGCGTCTACGTCACGCACGACCAGCTGGAGGCCATGTCGCTGGCCGACAAGATCGTCGTGATGAACCACGGCGTGGTGGAGCAGTTCGGGCCGCCGCAGGAGATCTACGACAATCCGGCCACCATGTTCGTGGCGGACTTCATCGGCTCGCCCTCGATGAACCTCATGCGCTTCGAGGGGCAGGCGGCCGAGGGCGCCGAGGCCATCGCCATGAACGGCGCCACCATCGCCGTGCCGCGGGTGGAGGAGTCGGTACCGGGAGGTAGCTTGGCCTTGGGCGTCAGGCCGGAGCACATCCGCCTGGGCGAGGAGGGTGTGCTGCGCGGCCGGGTCTACGGCTCCGAGTACCTCGGCACGACTCAGATCGTCACCTTGGAGACCGACCACGGCCCGATCAAGGCCCGCGTCTCCTCCCAGATCCCGGCGCGGGAGGGGGAGACCCTGGGGCTCAGCTTCATCACCGAACGCCTGGCGCTTTTCGACGCCGAAACGGGACGCGCCATCAAGACGGCGGCGCGCCGGGAGGCGGCCCATGGCTGAGGTGCGGCTGGAGGGTGTGACCAAGCGTTACGGCAAGAACGCGGTGCCGGCGGTGGAGAATGTGAGCCTGACGGTGCCCGATGGCGGCTTCGTCGTCTTGCTGGGGCCCACTGGGGCCGGCAAGACCACGACCCTGCGCCTGGTCGCCGGCTTGGAAGAGGCGGAGAGCGGGGCCGTTTTCATCGGCGGAGAGGACGTCACCCGCGTGGCGCCCGCGGCGCGCGATGTGACCTTCGTCTTTCAGCAGTACTCCCTCTATCCGCACTTGAGCGTCTACGACAACCTGGCCTTTCCCCTGCGCTCGCCGGCCAGGCGGCAGTCGAAGGCGGAGATCGAGCGGCGGGTGACCGAGGTCGCCGAGCTGCTGCGCATCCCGCACAAGCTCAAGAACAAGGCCACCCAACTGTCGGGCGGGGAGATGCAGCGCGTCGCCATCGGCCGCGCCTTGGTGCGCGAGCCGGCGATCTATCTGATGGACGAGCCGCTCTCCAGCCTTGACGCCAAGCTGCGCGCGGAGTTGCGGCTGGAGCTGAAGCGCATCCAGCAAGACCTTGGCGCCACGATTCTTTACGTCACCCACGACCAGGTGGAGGCCATGACCATGGCCAGCCAGATCGGCGTCTTGTCCGAGGGCCGCCTGGTGCAATTCGGCACGCCGCGCGACATCTACGAGGACCCCGACACGCTATACGTCGCCGAGCGCCTGGGCACGCCCAGGATCAACCTGCTGCCGGCGGATCTGCTGCCGGGCGACGTGATCCTGCCCGGGACCAAGCAGATCGGCGCGCGAACAGAGCATCTGAAGATCGACCAGCAAGGCGGCGCGGGGGCGCCCGGCAGGGTGGTGCGGATCGAGCATCTGGGCGATCAGAGCCACCTGCACCTGGAGGTCTCCGGCCATGCGCTGACCGCGCTGGTCGATGCCCACACACCGATCGCGCCCGGGGCGGAGGTGCGCCTGTCGCTCACCCGGCCGCTGTGCTTCGACGACGGCGGCCGTCGCCTGCGGGCGGTCTCGTGAATTTGGGAAGAGTCATGGATAAAGCACTGACAAGAAAGCTGATCCAGAGGCTGGCTGAGAGCATGATCGCGGCGGAGGCGGAGCTGACCGAACTCGACCAGGCGATCGGCGACGGCGATCACGGCCTCAACATGAAGCGCGGCGCCGAAGCGGTCTTGGCCGAGGCCGAGAGCTTGGCTGAGAAGCCGACCGGAGAGGCGATTAAGGCGGCGGGCATGCAGCTGGTCATGAAGGTCGGCGGCGCCTCCGGTCCGCTCTACGGAACTCTACTCATGACACTCGGAAAGTCATGGCCGGAAGAGCTTGATGGAAAAGGGTTTTCGGAAGCCTTGACGGCGGCGGTCGCGGCGGTCAAGGCGCGCGGCAAGTCCGATGTAGAGCAGAAGACCATGCTGGACGTTCTGGTGCCGGTGTCGGAGGCCGTCGCGGCCGGCAAGAGCTTGGCCGAGATTCGCGCCTGCGCCGAGGCCTCGGCGGCTGCGACCATCCCGATGCAGGCCGTGCGCGGACGCGCCTCGTTTCTCGGTGAGCGCTCCGTCGGCCACATGGATCCCGGGGCGCGGTCCAGTCAGCTGGCCATAGAGACCCTCTGCGGTCTGCTGGAGGAGACGTCATGAGCGACAAGGTCGGAATCGTCCTGGTCTCCCACTCGCCCGACGTGGCCAAGGGGGCCGCCGACATGGTCCGCCAGATGGTGGGCAGCGCCGTTCCCCTGGCGCACTGCGGCGGCAATCCCGACGGCGGTCTAGGCACCGACGTGGCCAAGATCATGGGCGCGATCGAGGCCGCCTGGTCGGAGGCCGGCGTCGCCCTCTTCGTCGATCTCGGCGGGGCGGAGACCAACAGCGAGATGGCCATCGAGATGCTGCCCGAGGATCGTCAGGCGCGCGTGGTCATCTGCAACGCGCCCCTGGTCGAGGGCGCGATCATGGGCGCGACGGAAGCCTGGGGCGGCGCCAGCCTGGAAGAGGTGCGCAAGACCGCGGAGGAGCTGAGCCCGGCCTAGCCGGACTCGCGATGGGAAGGAGCGAAGGCGCGATGCAGAGCGACGACGGCGAGATGACGACGGCTTCGGTTCTCATGACCCATGCGGTCGGTCTGCACGCCCGTCCGTCGGTCAAGCTGACCCAGCTGGCCAAGACCTTCTCCGCGAAGATCGATCTGGCGCTTGCCGCCGAGGGACCTTGGATCGACGCCAAGAGCATCGTGAAGGTCATGCGCACCAAGGCGCCGCAAGACACCGTCCTGCATTTCCGGGCCAGCGGCGACGATGCGTCGGCCGCGCTCGCCGCGCTGGTCGCCCTGGTGGAGGGCGACTTCGAAGCCGATGTCGGAGGAGAGGCCGCGTGACCTCCCCGGCCGCCCCTTCGCGCCACCTGTCTGGTGAGGCGGCCTCGCCCGGACTGCTGGCCGGGCGGATCATCGTGGAGCGCGCGTCCAGTGCCGGATCGCGGCAAGCCGGGCGGCCGGACGAGGAAGCGGGCGCCTTGCGCACGGCCATCGCCGAAGCGATAGAGGCCCTGTCCACTCTGATTGCCGAGTCCGAAGGCGAGGCGGCGGAAATACTTTCTTTTCAAGTTGCTATGCTGGAAGACGAGAGTCTGTCTGAAGAGGCCTTCGAGGCAATCGGCGGTGGGACGCCGGCCGATCGGGCCTGGCGCGACGCGCTAGACGCCCAGATCGCCGACTATGCCGCCGCCGATGATAGCTACTTCCGGGCGCGCAGCGCCGACCTCAAGGATCTCCGCGATCGGGTCCTGCGGGCGCTCTCGGGCGAGGGCGACGATGCGGCCCAGGTGCCGCCCGGTGCCATTCTGCTAGCCGAAGACATCACCCCCTCCCGTTTCCTGGCGCAGGACTGGGCCGGGCGCGGCATCGCCCTGGAGGCGGGCAGCGCCAGCAGCCATGTCGCCATGCTCGCGCGCGCCAGGGGCGTGCCGATGGTGCTGGGTCTGGGGCCCGTGCCGAAGGAGGAGCAGGGGACGGCACTGCTGGACGGCGAAAGCGGCATCCTGATCCTGCGGCCCGACGCGGCCGAGCGGAAAGCCTTCGAGGAGCGTCTCTCGCGCCAGGTCGAAGAAGCCCGAACCTTCGAGCGGCTGCTACGGCAGCCGGCCGCCACGGCCGACGGCGAGCCGGTCAAGGTCATGCTCAACCTGGCGACGCCCGATGAGTTGGACCAGCTGGACCCGGCCATTTGCGACGGCATCGGGCTGGTCCGCAGCGAGTTCCTCTTTTACGGCCGCGAGCGGCTGCCCGACGAGGAGGAGCAGCTGGCCGCCTACGGCAAGATCTTGCGCTGGGCCGGCGAGCGGCCGGTGATCATTCGCACGCTGGATGCCGGCGGCGACAAGCCGATCCCGGGTTTGACCGAAGAGGGGGAGAGCAATCCCTTTCTCGGCAAGCGCGGCATCCGCCTCTCCCTGGCCAAGCCGGAGGTCTTCACCGTGCAGCTGCGCGCGCTGCTGCGGGCCTCGGTGCATGGCCGCTTGAAGATCATGCTGCCGATGGTGGCCCTGCCTGAGGAGGTGGAGGAAGCCCGGCGCCTGCTGGAGGAGGCCGCCGCCGCGCTCACCGAGGCCGGCGTGGCGATCGGGTCGCCGGCGCTGGGCATCATGATCGAGGTGCCGGCGACCGCGCTCACCTTGGACCGCTTTCGGATCGACTTCGCCTCCATCGGAAGCAACGACCTTATCCAGTACACCATGGCGGCGGCCCGCGACAGCAGCGGGCTCGGCCCTCTGCAGCGCCCGGATGCGCCGGCCGTGCTGCGCCTCATCGCTGAGGCCGTGGAGACGGGTCGCGCGCAAGGCATCGAGGTCAGCCTCTGCGGGGATGCGGGTGGCGATCCCAAGGCGATCCCGCACCTTCTCGGCACGGGCTTGCGGGCCCTTTCGATGGCGCCGCCCGCGGTCGGCCGCGCCAAGGCGGCGATCGCCGGCTGGTGGCGGGGCGATCATGGATGACGGCGCCCAGCGCCGCGAGACGCCCCAGCGGCAGGCCGTTGCCGACTACAAGGCGATCTTGAAGCGCATCATCGACCGCCGCCCGTCGGGCCTGCGCGGACGCCTGGCCGAGGCCATGGGCAAGAACCGCAGCTTCGTCTCGCAGATCACCAACCCGGCCTACGACACGCCGATCCCGGCGCGCCACTTGGAGACCATCTTTCGCATCGGCCATGTCTCCGCCGAAGAGCGTGCCGACTTCCTAGCGGCCTACGAACTGGCCCATCCGGGACGGCTCGGCGGAACCGAGCGCCGCTCCGGAAGCCGGCGCCTGGTGATCGAGGTGCGTGACCTGGGCGATGAGGCTCGTAATCGCCGAATGGATCGCCTGCTCAGGGACTTAGCCGTGCAACTTGGACACCTGATGGAAGAGCGCGACTAGGCCGTCTTGAACGGCCGCAGCGGGAGGAGAAGAGATGAAGAAGATCATCAACGCCGTCGACGACATCTTGAGCGAGAGCCTGCAGGGATTCGTCGCGGCCCATGCCGACCTGGTGGTGCTGGGGGAGGGCGGCAAGTTCGTCCGCCGCCGCTCCCTCTCGCCGGGCAAGGTCGCTCTGCTGTCGGGTGGGGGCTCCGGCCATGAGCCGCTGCACGCCGGCTTCGTCGGTCCCGGCATGCTGGACGCCGCCTGCCCCGGCCAGGTCTTCACCTCGCCGACTCCCGATCAGATGGTGGAGGCCGCGCAAGCCTTGGCGCCGGAAGCCGGGTTGCTGTTCATCGTCAAGAACTACGAAGGCGATGTCATGAATTTCGAGATGGCCGCGGAGATGGCCGGCGAGATGATCGGTGGCGGCATCGCGACGGTGCTGACCAACGACGACGTCGCCGTCGAGACCTCGACCTTCTCGACCGGCCGGCGCGGCGTGGCCGGCACCCTGGTCGTCGAGAAGATGGTCGGTGCCGCGGCCGAGGAGGGGGCGGATCTGGCCGCCTGCAAGGCTTTGGGCGATCGGGTCAACGCCGCCACGCGCTCGATGGGCGTGGCGCTGACCAGTTGCACGGTGCCGGCCGCCGGCAAGCCCACCTTCTCCCTGGAGGAGACGGAGATGGAGCTGGGCGTCGGCATCCACGGCGAACCGGGCCGCCGGCGGGTGGAGATGATGAGCGCCGAGGCCATGGCCGAGGAGATGCTGACCGCCATGCTGGGCGATTTCTCCGAGAAGCCGAACGAGGTCCTGCTCTTCGTCAACGGCTTCGGCGGCACGCCCCTGATGGAGCTCTACCTCCTCTACAACGCCGCCAGGGCGCGGCTCGAGAAGGAGGGGGTGACCATCCAGCGCTCTCTGGTCGGGAACTACGTGACCTCGCTCGAGATGGCCGGTGCCTCCCTGACCGTCACCGCCCTGGATGACGAACTGGGGCGCCTCTGGGACCGGCCTGTGCACACGCCGGCCCTGCGCTGGGGCGTGTAGCTTCCCTTCCCGAGGCCTCAGCCGAGAGTCCGCGGCGGTGGCCCTGGGTCTTCCGTCCGCGACGTCCCACCTCCCGCTCGAAGGTGTGGTTTCCACGCCATCCGCGATTGCCTAGCATGGGCGTGATCTTGGAAGTGGGTTTTCAGCGCAGCCCGCAGCGGGTAGTAAGCGGCAAGCGATTCGGCCGCGCCGCGTTCTCACGGCACCCGCGCGGGATGCTCAGGGCGGCCGAGAGAATGCGCCGTCGCCGGACGGCCGCTTCGGCGCTAGGAAGGCACAAAGAGGATAGCGTTCACATGTCATTGTTGATCACCGGCGGCGCTGGCTACATCGGCAGCCACATGGTCTATGCGGCCCTGGACCGTGGCCTATCCGTGGTGGTGATCGACGACCTCTCGAACGGCATCGTCGAGAACCTTCCCAAGGAGGCCGTGTTCTATCAGGGAGACATCGCCGACAAGGCGCTTCTAGCCCGCGTTTTCCAGGCCAACGCCATCGACTGCATTGTGCATTTCGCCGGTTCGATCTTGGTTCCGGAATCGGTCGACAACCCTTTGAAATATTACAAGAACAACACGGTGAAGACGCAGGAGCTGCTGGCATTCGCGCTGGAGACCGGGCTTTCCAAGTTCATCTTCTCCTCGACGGCCGCGGTCTATGGCGCGCCGGGCGACGAACCGATCGGCGAGGAGGTGGCGCCCGACCCGCTCGTGCCTTACGGCACCTCGAAGCTGATGAGCGAGATGATGATCCGCGACGCCGGCAAGGCGCACGGCCTGTCCTACGGCATCCTGCGCTACTTCAACGTCGCCGGCGCCGATCCGGCCCTCAGGACCGGACAGTCCTCGCCCGACGCAACGCACCTGATCAAGGTCGCCAGCCAGGCGGCGCAGGGTCAAAGAAACCTGCTGCATCTCTTCGGGACCGACTATCCGACGCCCGACGGCACCTGCGTGCGCGACTACATTCACGTGAGCGACCTCGTCGACGCCCACATCCTGGCCTACGAGCACCTCACGCGTGGCGGCGAGAGCTTCATCGCAAACTGCGGCTATGGACGCGGGTTCTCGGTGAAGGAGGTGATCGAGGTGGTCAAACGCGTCTCCGGGAAGGACTTTCCGGTCATGGAGTCGCCGCGTCGGCCGGGTGATCCGCCCTGTCTGGTGTCCGAAGCCGGCCGCATTCGAGAGCTGCTCGGCTGGGTCCCGAAGTACGACTCCCTGGAGACGATCGTCGGCCACGCCTTGGCCTGGGAAGGCAAGCTGGCCGGGGAGACCACGAAGCGGGTCGCTGCTTCCTAGCGTCAGCCCGCGCCTCGCTGTCACAGCGACCTATAGGTCTGTCAGAACGCGGCGGTCTTCTCCGTGCAGCGCGTCGAGCTCTTGCTCCACCGCGCTCGGAAGCCGCGGTTTGCCGGAAGGCGTGACGAGAGAGAGCGGCTTCAGCACCAGGTTCCGCGTCACGACACCCTTCTGGTAGGGCGAAAGGGAGGGCGCTTTCGCAAGCACCCTGTTCACCAGGCGGGTGGCGTCCAGCGCGATGCCGCCGGCCGAGCGGTTCATGCGATAGCGCCGGGTATCGAGCGGCGGGAGAGGGCCGTCGACGAAGTTCGACAGCATGTCCGAGATGACCCGGTCGGGCTCCCGCGACAGGGCCGCGTGATCGTAGACCTTCAGGTTCCTCTGCCCGAAAGCCTCCTCCAGCTGGGTGATGACGCGCGTCCAGGAGAGCTGAGCCAGATCCAAGCCGTCGACGAACGCCTCGAATGAGCGGGTGCCGCCCCGCCGCACGTGCTGCACGTAGTAGGAAGGGATGTAGCCGGCGTGGCTGCGGATGAAGTAGCGGACATGAACGTCATAGCCGGAGAAGATCTCCCTGAGCGCGGGCAGGGCGATCGCGGCCGTCGGAAAGAAGGAGGCCTCCTCGTAGAGAAAGGGCTCTCCCAGCAGGGACTCGTTGGAGATCAGGACCGCCCGCGTCGAGGCGTCCACGAAGAAGTGGTCCAGCCGCTCGCGGGCGGCATCGATGGCCTCCGACTGACCCTTGAGGCGTCTGCTGCGCACGAAGGCCCGATGCAGCGGGTCGACGTCACGTCGGCTGAAAAAGCGATGGGGATAGTGAATGGCGTTGGCGTTGAGGAGCGCCTCGCACGCCCGGAAGTAATGCTGAAGGCTGGTGGAGCCGGTTTTCGGCGCGCCGCAATGAAGGATGATCTTTGCCTTGCCTTGCGTCATGGACCCCGGTTCTTCTCACCAAGTGTGGCGGCGGCCGGCCTTGCGCCCGCCTGCCGACGGCGCTTGCGGTTTGGGCAGGGCGACGGCCTCGGCGCAGATCACCCAAGGGCCTATGCGCTGTCAATGGCTTGACGTGCCGAGCCCACGGCGAAGAGGGCGTCGGCGGGCCGTCCGGCGATGCGCATTGCATCGGGCAGGGACTTTCGGATATCTCCGAAGCGAAGCGAGGCCTGAGCCTCGACGCGGCGCTTGTGCCTTGTCCTCGTCGTGAAACTGTGATCTTGGCGGCGTAGGGTCATCCTGCTCTAGGGCGATGGGTGGGCTTGCGGAACGTTTTGTTCCTAGCCGGCGTATCACGGCCAGGTCATCTTGGCGCACCTTGGGCTCCGGGATGATGCGGCTTGCGGAGATGTCACGATCGCCGCGGTCGATCGGCATAGGGGTGAGGTGTTGGATTGCGAGCCAGATTGACGTGGCCGGTCGCTACCGTCGATCGCAGGCGGCTGCTGCATTGCCGCCCTGCGCGGCTGCAGGTTGGACCGATGCGGCGTGCTGCTGTATGAAGGGTGAGGCTACGATTCGTGGGTGGAGACCAGAGCAACAGCCGGTTCGAACCGCCGACAACTGGTGACCAGGCTCATGTTTTCCAATAGAGCGACGGAACAGGACAACCCGAGGATCTTCTACCTCTATCCTGAGATCCACGATTCGCTTCAGTATTCGGACGACTTCTACAGAGCCATCTTTTACCTCTCGCCGCTGCTGCGCCGTGGCGACACCATCTTGGTGCCCAGCAGCCGCGATGACACGCCCTATGGTCATGAACCCGCGAAGTTCCTGGACGGCTGCGTCGCCGAGTTGGCGGAGAAGGTGCGCGATCACGTCGAGATCCGGCCCCTGAAAGAGGCAAACGCCCGTTTCGAGAGCTTCGAGGGCCAGCACGTCATCTGCCTGTGGGACGAGACGCTGCGCGGCAAGGACCCCTTTCTGAAGCGCAACGGCGCGCGCCTCATCCGTGCCGACCACCGCCGCGTTCAGCACGCCTCCAGCATCTATCTCAAGGCCAGCTCGCTGAACGGCCAGGGCACGCCGCAGCAGCGCCGCGCGTCGCGACGGCGCCTCCTCGTGCTGCTGGAGGAGTTGAAGACCGAGCGGGTCTTGATCTTCGGGACCGGCCCTTCGCTGGACCAGGTGAACTTCGCCGCACTGCCGGACGGTCTGCACATCGCCACCAACAGCATGATCACCAACCGGCCGCTCCTGGCCAAGATGCGGCCGAAGATCATCGTGGCCTCCGACCCGATCTTCCATGCCGGCGCGTCTAAGTACGCGGAGGAGTTCCGCAGCCTTTTGGTCGAGGCCATGCGGCTCTACGGGGCCTCCTTCATCTTTCCGATGCGCGATATCGGCATCTACGAGAACCTGCTTCCCGACGACGTGCGCGAGCGGCTGATCGGCGTTCCCACCAAGGACGACGACAAGATCAACCTGGACCTGGCCGGCAGCTTCAAGGTGAGCGCGACGCGCAACGTGATGACGCTCTTCTTGCTGCCCTTGGCGGCCAACCTGGCCAAAGAGGTCATTCTGGTGGGCTTCGACGGGCGCCCGGTGGAGGAGAACAGCTACTTCTGGTCCCACTCCGACTCCTTTCAACTGGTCGACCATATGACGTTGATCCGGGAGGCGCATCCGGCGTTCTTTAACATAGACTATGACGAGTATTACAGAACGCATTGCACGACCGTTGAGATCTATCTGCGGGAGATGGAAGCGCAGGGCCGTAGCGTCGCCTCCCTGACCGATTCCTACATTCCGGCGATCAAGGGCCGCTTCCTCTCGCCCACGGCGGCGGCCGTGATCTCGGAGCGCTTTCTGCGGCCGCAGGTGAGCATCATCATGCCCTTGGGCGGCAGCTTGGCACAGCTGAAGGAAGCGGTACGCTCCGTGCAGGACCAGTCGGTCAAGGATTGGGAACTGCTGTGCGTCGACTGGGGCGGCGAGGAAGGCTCTCGCGCGTGGCTGCGAGAAGAGGCGAAGAGGGACGGGCGCATCGACTGCCTGGAGGCGCGAGGCGAAAGCCTGGCCGAGGCCTTGAACCTGGGCCTGGCGGCGGCGAGCGGTCACTACGTCTGCTTCCTGGACGGCAGGGACCGGCTCTCCGAGAGTTCGCTCAGGCGTCGAATGCACTTCCTGCGCGCCGACCCGACGATCGAGGTCTGCGGCGGCAAGGTGGAGGTGATCGATGGCGCCGGGCGTCGTCTCGGCGTTCGCCAGGGGCGGCCGGTGACGGCGCGCCTGCGCCATGCGCGCGGCGCGATCTTCCATCTGAACTCCTTCTTCGGCGTGGGCCACGTGATGAAGCGCTTCAGCTTCAATCCCCACCGGCCCTACTGCGAAGCCTGGTACTACATGATGCAGTTGCTGCAGTTCGGCTGGGTGATCGGATCCTGCGGGGAAAAGCCGGTCGCGGAGGTGCGCTGGGAGGATCCGGAAGAGACCCTGGGTGATCCGCTCGGCCGTTTCGCCTCGGCGAGACTGATCCTGGACGAGCTTCTGCATCCGCCGAAGACACCCTTCCTGCCGAACGGCATTCCGGTCACGCTGTCACCGGTGCAGGCCGATCGCTCCAAGGTTCGGCGCCTGCAGTCGCTCTTCGTCGGGCAGGTCCTGCTGGGCGATCGGCAGGGCCAGGACACCGTGATCGACATGATGCGCGAGCAGCCGGCGGTCCCCTTCCTGCAGCCGGTGAGTTCCGACTTCTTCGAGACCCTGGCGGCGCAGGCGCTCTTGGAGCCGAAGGGGAGCGAGGCGCTGCGCCGCAAGATCAAGGAGCGCTATCGCGAGATCTTCGACGCCTGCGAGCGTCTGCAGGGCCTGTCGGCCCAGTGGGATTTCGCCGTCGCCTTCTGCGGCTATGCCATGCAGACAGCCCGCAGTCTTGCCGCCGCCGACAAGGAGAAGCCGCCCTTCGGCGAGGCCGAACGGCGGGTCAAGCGCCAGTTGGCGTTGCTTTGGGTCAAAGAGCGTTTGCGCCACCTTCGCTATGAGGCCGGCACCGGCATGCGTATGCTGCGCGTGGAAGGTCGCGCCCTTACGCACTATGCCATGGAGAAGCAGCGGAACGTCCGCCGGCGCTGGCGCCGCAGCCGGCGCGACCGCAAGCGCCGCAAGCAGCAGGGCTGACCATCGGTCGTCGGCGAAGGAGGGGGAAATGCCAAGCGTCGTGATAACAGGAGCCAACCGAGGCATCGGCTTGGCGCTCGCCCGCCGCTATGTCGACGCGGGATGGGAGGTGCACGGCACCGCGCGTGCGCCCGAAGCGGCCGACGACCTGCGCGGCCTGCCCGGCGTCACGGTCTATCGCCTGGATGTTTCCGAGCAGGCCTCGATCGATGCCTTCGCGAAGGCTATGGAGGGGCGGCCCATCGATCATCTGGTGAACAACGCCGGCGTCATGGGGTCCAGGGACATCAGTTTCGGCCGCTCGCAGCTGGAGGATTGGATCGCCATCCTGGGCGTCAACACGGCGGCACCCTGGCTGGTCACCGAGCGTCTGGCCGGCAACCTCGAGGCGGGGGACGGCAAGCGCGTGGCGGTCATCACCTCGCAGTTGGGTTCCATCACCAATGCCTCCCTGGGCTGGCCGCCCATCTATGCCGCCAGCAAGGCCGGCGCCAACATGGTGAAGCGCCAGCTCTCTTTGATCCTCGGCGAGAAGGGGATCGTGACGATCGCGCTCCATCCCGGTTGGGTGCGCACCGCCATGGGCGGCCCCGATGCGACGGTGACGCCCGAGGACTCGGCCGCCGGCATCTTTCGCATGATGACAACCGCGACGCCGGAGATGAACGGCTGCTTCTTCAACTACGACGGCACGAGCCTGCCCTGGTAAGCGGCGGCAAGGAGCGACGCGATGATCTTGACCGACGAGCAGCAGATGATCCGCGAGACGGCGCAGTCCTTCGCCGAGAAGGAGCTGAAGCCCTACGCCGCCGACTGGGATCGCGAGGCCGCCTTTCCGCGAGACGCCTTGAAAGGCATGGCGGATCTGGGCTTTCTCGGCATGGTGATCGACCCCGAATGGGACGGCGCCGGCACCGACTTCGTCTCCTACGCCTTGGCCCTGATGGAGGTGGCCGCAGGCGACGGCTCCTGCTCCACCATCATGAGCGTGCACAACTCCGTCGGCTGCATGCCGATCGCGCGCTTCGGCAGCGAAGAGCAGAAGGAGCGCTTCCTGAAACCCATGGCGCGCGGCGAGCAGTTGAGCTGCTTCTGCCTGACCGAACCGCACACCGGGTCCGACGCCGCCGCCATCAAGACCAAGGCGGTGCGCGACGGCAACCACTGGGTCTTGAGCGGCACCAAGCAGTTCATCACCTCCGGCCGGGAGGCCGACGTTGCCATCGTCTTCGCGGTGACCGATCCCACGGCCGGCAAGAAGGGTATCTCCGCCTTCATCGTGCCGACCGAGAGCCAGGGCTATACCGTGGCTTCGGTGGAAAGCAAGCTTGGGCAGAAAGCCAGCGACACCTGCCAGATCGTCTTCGACGAGGTGCGCCTGACGCCCGACTTCATGCTCGGCGAGGAGGGCGAGGGCTATCGCATCGCGCTGGCCAATCTGGAGGGCGGGCGCATCGGCATCGGCGCGCAGTCGGTCGGCATGGCGCGGGCGGCCTTCGAGGCGGCGCGCGACTATGCCCGCGAGCGCAAGTCCTTCGATCGCCCGATCAAGGATCACCAGGCCGTCGGCTTCAAGCTGGCCGATATGGCGACCAAGCTGAAGGCGGCCGAGCTGATGGTCCTGCATGCCGCGAGCTTGCGGGACGCCGGCCGGCCCTGCCTCACCGAGGCCTCCATGGCCAAGCTCTTCGCCAGCGAGTCGGCCGAGGAGATCGCCAGCGACGCCATTCAGATTCACGGCGGCTACGGCTATCTGAACGATTTTCCGGTGGAGCGGATCTATCGCGACGTCCGGGTCTGTCAGATCTACGAAGGTACCAGCGAGGTGCAGCGCTTGGTCATCGCCCGCAACGTCACCTGATCCTGGCCGTCAGCGCGGCGCGGGATTGCCGCCGAGAACAGCACCGTTGGCCGCATCGATTCGGAGGCTTTGCGCCGGCCCTTCTCCCGTCGCGACCTCCAGCGTGATGACGCCGTCGCTTTCCTCCGCCCCCTGCACCGTGCCGTGCAGTCCTTGCGCCCAGGCGATGAAGGGCGGGTAGAGGGCGGCTGCTTCATCGGCCGTCATGGGCCTCTCCAGTGGCGGTAGCGGCAAGGGAGTCGTCAGCGTGTGGATCCCGCCGTCGAGGTTCACTTCGAAGAAGCCCTTGCCATGGGCATGGATCTCTCGGCAGACCGCCGGCCCTTGGCTCGGCTTGAGGCAGCTCAAGTCCTCTTCGACGAACCACGCCAAGGTCCAGCTGCCCTTCAGCCTCCCCTCCCAGACGAAGCTGCCGTGAGCCGTGCCGGTGCCGAGGTCCCATATGCTGGTGCCGCGGGCCTTGCCTTCGGCGCCGACGAACTGAAAGGGGCCGCTGCCGAGCAGAGCCTTGATCTCTTCGCTGTCCAGCCGGCGCGCCTCCTCCGGCAGACGGTCCGGCAGCTCCGTCTGCGCCTGGACAGCGCTACCGGCGGTGAGAAGGACCGCCAAGAAGAGGCAAGGGAGGGGAAGAAGGCTTCTCATGGGCTTGACCTGGTGATGCGACTCGGCGGAAAGAGAGCCTAGCTGGCGAACAACCCGAGGGGGCGGAGGTCACGTGACCTTTCTCGATCACTACCACAAGCGCAAGGCCGAGGGTGTCAACCTCTGTGTCGGGATCGACCCGACGCCGCAGCTTCTGACGGCCTGGGGGCTGGAAGAGAGCGGCGAGGGCCTCTTGCGCTTCGGCCGCGTGCTTGTCGAGGCGTCGGCCGGACAGGTCGCGGTGGTGAAGCCGCAGGTCGCCTTTTTCGAGCGCCTGGGCATGGAGGGCTACCGGGCGCTCTCCACCATTATTGCCGAGGCGCGGGAACGCGGCCTTCTGGTGATCGCCGACGGCAAGCGCGGCGACATCGGCTCCACCATGCAGGCCTATGCCGAGGCCTGGATCGGACCGGAGGCGCCCTTCAGCACCGACGCGGTGACGGCCAACGCCTATCTTGGCCTCGGCGCCCTCGAGCCTCTGCTGGCGCGCGCGGCCGACTGCGGCGCCTATGTCTTCGTCGTTGTCCGCTCCTCCAATCCCGAGGCCTCGTGTCTGCAGCTGCAGGGCGAGCCGCCGGTCTGGAAACGCCTCTTGGCAGACATCCGGGAGTGGTGCGAGAAGCGCGGCACGCCCTGCGTCGGTGCGGTGGTGGGCGCCACGGTCATCGCCGAACTGGAGGAGGCCCTCGGCCTCCTGCCCGACGGCCTGTTCCTGGCGCCCGGAATCGGCAAGCAGGGCGCGACAATGGACGACGTCACCGCCATCGGCGCCGCCGCCGAACGGGTGTTGGCCAGCGCCAGCCGCAGTATCGCCGAGGCAGGCCCCGACGTCGGCGCGGTTCGTGCGGCCATCGCGAACCTCTTGAACGCCTAACGCGGACCAAGGCCGCACCGCATCGCTTCGCATTGCGGTTTGGGGGCCGAGAGGCCCGCTTTGTCCGTCCGCTACGTCACCGCCGCGACGCAGATGATCTCGACGCTGTAGCCCTTCCCGCCGAGGCGGGACTCGCCGCAAGCCCGTGTCGATGCGAAACCCTCGGGGACCCAGGCATCCCACACGGCGTTCATCTCGTCGTAGTCGTCGATGTTCGCCAACCAGATCGTGGTGTTCACGATCCTGGTCTTGTCGCTGCCGGCTTCCGCCAAGAGGCGATCGATCCTCGCCAGCGCTTCCTTCGTTTGCGCCGCGATGCCGTCCCAGGCAGTCCCGCATTGACCGGTCAGCCAGACGAGGCCGCCATAGATAGCGGCCTGGCTCATGCGTTGACCGACTTCGATGCGCTTGATGTCCGCCATTGCCAGCTCCTCCGTTAAGCACGTTGCTTGGGAGAGCTAGCGAGCGCGGCCCATTCGAACAAACCAGAAAATCTAGGCCTTCCCCTCGGAAAGCACTCTCGGCCTTTCCCTCTTGAACCGCGAAGCTTCGACGCTGGCATCTTCACCAGAACGGGCGCCGCTCTAGCTCCAGAAGAAGACGAAGTCGGCGCCGGATAATGGTGGGTTTCGCACTTGCCTACCGCGCGCTTGCCTTGGCTAGGTCGATGAAGGCACGGAGCCGGCGCGTCATCTGCTTCTTGCTCCGGTAGTTCAAGGAGTAGCGCGGCAAGGGCGGCACTTGCCCGGGAAGGACATCGACGAGGTCTCCGGCGGCGATGGCGGGCGCGGCGACTTCCGCATAGAGATAGGCGAGGCCCAGCCCCTCCTTGGCATAGCGCAGCAGCGAACGGAGATCGTTGGCCGTCATGCGCGGCTTGGGCATCACGCTGTAGGGGCCATCCGCGCCCTCGAACGTCCAAGGTGCCAGCTGGTCGGCGCGTCCGAAAGCAAAGCAGACGCCGTCATGCCGCAGGATTTCCCGCGGCTCTCGGGGCGTGCCCTTTCTTGCCAGGTAGGACCGCGAGGCGACGACCGCCATCCTCAGAAGGGGGCCGACCGGAACCGCGTGGGTGTCCGGTTCAAGCAAGGTGCTCGAACGGATGGCGGCATCGACCCGCGAGGCGATCAGGTCGACCTTCCTGTCATCGTAGATCAGCTCGACCGTCACCTCCGGATTGGAGGACGCGAACCTGGAGACAAGCTCGTCGAGAAAGAAGGGGCCGGCGCTGTAGGGCGCGGTCAGCCGCAAGGTCCCCGCGACCTTGTTCTTCTGCGCGTCGATCTCCCGGACCGCCGCTTCAAGATCGGTGATCGCCGGCAGGCTTTTCGCATAGAGCTCTTCGCCGATCGGCGTCAAAGCCACGGATCGCGTGGAGCGTTCAAAGAGGCGAACGCCAAGGCGCTCTTCGAAGCGTTGAACGGCCTCGCTGACGGACCCGGGCTTGAGCTTCAGAGTCTGGGCGGCGGCGCGAAACCCCGCCGCCCGCGCCACCTCCACGAAAACGGTCAGGTCACTGAGTTGGCTTCTTTGCATTGTTCGGTTTTGCGATCAGTTTGATAGGAAAGTCAGTATTTTTCTAACAATAGCAGCCACCTACCTTCCTTGGCAACGGCAGTTTTCCGAGAGCAGCGGAGGGTTCGATGAGCGATATGGATGACGTCAAGGCCGCCCTGAACGAATGGATGGAAGGTCTCGACAGCGGCGATCTGGAGCGCATGGTCGAGACCTGCGATCCCGAGGTCGTGGTGTGCAACGAACACCAGGCCACCACGGTGGGCATTCAGGCCATCCGCGACAAGTACGGCCCGCGGATCGAGGCGGGCAGCTTCGAATCCCGGTATGACGTTCAGCACATGAAGATCTACGGCGACCTTGCCCTCCTTGTCGGACACTTCGGCGTCGCCTTCACCGACAGGGCCAGCGGCGCAAAAGGCGGCGGGGAGGGGCGCCTGGCCCTGATCTATCGCCGGCATTCCGACGGGTCCTGGAAGCTGCTGCTCGATATCGACAACAACGACGAACACGGCGCGGCTGGAGAGTGACGCTGCGAGCGCGCTTACGGAAGAGATCCGCGAGGTCGGCGTGCGTCGCGCGCGCGGCCCCACGAATAGAACCGCTTCGTGAGGATACCATGACCACGACACCCAAAAACATCGCCCGACGGCCACGCGATATCGCCGCCTGCGTGAGCGCCTACCTGCGGGACGGCGACATGGACGGAATCGCGTCCCTGTTCCATCCCGATTGCCGGGTCTTCTTCCCGCCGGATCAGCCGCCGCGTGAGGGCATCGCGGGCGCGCGCGCCGCGTTCGCGGCCTTTCTCGACATTCGACCGGAAATCAGAAGCAACGTCATAAGCGAGGTGATCGTCGGAGACGTCGCGCTCCTGCGCGCGATCTGGTGCGTCGTCGGCCCGGACGGCAGCATTCTGGCCGAGGGCCAGTCGACCGAGGTCGCCAAGAGGCTGGAGAACGGCGGCTGGGGCTATCTGATCGACTGTCCCTACGGACCGCCGCCGCTCTCTTAGTGGCGGCGGAGAAAGGGGGCGGTTCTGGCACCGTCCCCCTAGCCTCAAGGGCTGCGTCGACATCCGAGTAATGCCGTTCTCGCGTCACATAGTGACGTCGATGGAGACCAACCCGGTGCTGCCGCCGGGAATGGTGATGCCGGCCCCCAGGTGGAGGGTGTCGGTCCCGGAACCGCCGTCGTAGAGGTAGAGACCAGCCGCGAAGCCCGCCTGGTCGTTCACCACGAAGACGTCGTCGCCGTACCCACCGTAGAGATCGACCTCGGCGCCGACGCACCCCCGCGTGCACAGCGTCCGCGTTCAATTCGGTCGGATCGCTCAGCCGGGCGCTGCCGCTTGGCCGGGCCAAAAGCAAACGGCCTGCCGGAGGGAAGCCCGACAGGCCGTTTATGCTTCACGCTATTCGCGTCGCCGCGGCGGTGCCTTGAGGGCGCCGCCCGGTCGACCTCGAGGCTACATCGACTTCCAGTCGCCGCTCTGCTCGAAGGCATGGGCGGCGCGATAGATGGTGGGCTCGTCGAAGTGACGTCCGACCAGCATCATGGAGATCGGCAAGCCGTCGCCCATGCCGCAGGGGATTGCCATCGCCGGATGGCCGGTGATGTCGAAGGGCGAGGTGTTCGGCAGCATCTCGAAGGCGCGGCCGATCACGTCCTCCAGATTGTTGGGATCGTCCGGCAGCTTGCTGGCCTTCAGCGGCAAGGTCGGCATCAAGAGCAGGTCCATTTCGCCCAGCGTCTTGTCGTAGGTCTCCTTCAAGAGACGGCAGAGGTTCTGCGCCTTGGCATAGTAGTGGCCGCGGTGCTGCTGGATTGCGAACTCGCCCAGCAGCATGCAGACCTTCAAGGTGTGCGACAGCTCGTCGGCGCGGTTGCGCCAATTGGCGTGGGCGTCCAGAAGCGCGGTGGAGTAGAGGCCCTTCCAGTTCATGCCCATGCCGTTGCCCTGCATCATTTGCCAGTGCAGGCCTTCGATGGCGATGGGGGTCCAGATCGCCTGGCCCTTCAAGTGCATGGGGATCGAGACCTCGGAGACTTGGGCGCCCAGGCTGCCCAGCTTGTCGGCCGCCGCGCGCACCTTGGCATCGACGTCGGCTTCCGAGTTCTCGTGCCCGAAGCCTTCGCGCAGGATGCCGATCTTCAGCCCGGAAACGCCGGCGCCCAAGGCTTCGGTGTACTTGTGGGTCTTGACCGCGTATTGGCGCGGATCCAGCCCGTCCTCGCCGGCCAGGACTTCCAGCATCAGGGCGTTGTCGGCCACCGTGCCGGTCATCGGCCCGGTGTGGTCGATGGTGCTCTCGATCGGCATGACGCCGGTGTAGGGCACCAGACCGTGCGTCGGCTTCATGCCGTAGATGCCGCAGTAGGCGGCGGGAATGCGGATCGAGCCGCCCTGGTCGCCGCCGATCGCCATGTCGACCTCGCCGGCCGCCACCAGCGCGCCGCTGCCCGAGGAGGAGCCGCCCGCCGAGTGGCCGGCCTTGTGCGGGTTCTCCACCATGGCCGGTGTCGAGGTGTGGCTGCCGCCGGAAAGGCAGAAGTACTCGCAGACCGCCTTGCCCTTGATGGTCCCGCCGGCGTCCAGCATACGGGTGACGATGGTGGCGTCCAGGTTGGGGGTGAAGCCCTCCAAGGTCGAGGCGCCGTTGCGCATCGGCACGCCGGCCACCTGAACGTTGTCCTTGACGGCGATGGTCTTGCCCGCCAGCGGGCCCTCGGCGGCGCCCTTGATCTCGCTCTTCACGTACCAGGCGTTGTAGCGGTTCTCCTCGCCTGAAGGCTTGTAGCCCGGGGTCCTGGGATACTTCACCTCCGGGATGTAGTCGGGCATCTGCTCGACCACCTCGTAGGACTCCAGCAAGCCGCCCACGACGCCGCGGAAGAACTCCACCTCCTCGCCGGACATGGTCATGTAGAGGTCGTCGACAACGTCTTCCAGCTGCTCGAGCGTTGGTCCGCGTACCGGCATGGCAATTCTCCTTCAGGTTGGCCCGTCTTCGTGGAGACGGGTTGGATGGCTACTTGGCGAAGATCTCTTCCGTGACCTGGATGAGGGGGTCCCCGTCGAACAGGGGCTTGGCGACAGCAAAGAACTCGGCCACAGCGTCGGAGCCGTTGTGCTGGTCCATGGCGGCGCGATCCCGGAAGCGCTCGTGGGTCGTCAGGATTCCCGGTGCGCTTGCGTCTTGGCCGCAATAGAAAGAGATCGTACCGGGTTCTTCCTTCGCGGCATAGGCCGCTACCTTCAAAAGTGCTTGTTTCACGGTCTCTTCATGTCCCTCGCGGACACGAAGGATAGCGGTCAGCGCAATCATGCGAGCCTCCTCGAGTGGTGTGAACCTGTGTACAACCAAGCAATTCTGTAGTTGTCGCGCTCGGCCGGAAAAGAAAGGCGTCATCGCGCGCGCCAGCGACGCGATCCAGCATGTAACAGGCCGTTTTCTCCTGCTGGATTGCTGCGTTGCTGCCGCTCCTCGCAATGACGCTCGTGTGCCTGTGAGGCAAAAAGAAAGAGGCGCGGCGTGCCATTGGTTTGGGAAAGGGTGCTCTTACTGTCGCACGGCCAGTCCGATACACCTTCTTGTCGCCGAGCGTCAGCCTTTGACGCAGTTGGCGGTTGAGCGGGAGTTCCATTGCGCGGCTCTCCCTCACATCCCGACGAACTCCGCCACCAGCGCCGGGTCGGCCAGCTGTTCCGGCTCCAGCTCGTGCACGATGCGGCCGCGCTGGATGATCAGCACCCGCTCGGCCAGCGCGCGGATGAAGTCCAGGTTCTGCTCGACCAGGACCACCGCCAGTTCGCTGGAGCCCTTGAGCAGCTTCAGCCGCTCGGCGATCTCCTCGATGATCGAGGGCTGGATGCCTTCGGTCGGCTCGTCCAGCAGGATCAGCCGCGGCTCGCCGCAGAGGCAGCGGGCCAGCGCCAGCAACTGCTGCTCGCCGCCGCTGAGCGCCCCGCCTGGCCGCTTCAGCAGGGGCTTGAGGCGCGGGAAGAAGCCCAGGATCTCCTCGATCCGCTTGGCTTCGGCGTCGCTCTTCAAGCCGGCGACCAGGGTGCCGGCCTTCAGGTTTTCCATCACCGTCAGGGCGGGCAGGATCTCGCGGCCCTGCGGGACGTAGCCCATGCGGCGCCGGTTGCGCTGATAGGGGCGCAGGCGGGTGATGTCCTGCCCCTCCAGGGCGATCGAGCCCTTGGTCGCCGGCAGGAAGCCCATCAGGGTGCGCATCAGGGTCGTCTTGCCCATCCCGTTGTGGCCGAGGATGCCGACGAACTCTCCGGCTCCCACGGTCAGGGAGAGGCCGTCCAGCACGCGGATGCGGCCGTAGCCGGAGGTGAGGTCCTTGGCTTCCAGAAGGTTCATGCCGCGCTCCGTCCCAGATAGACGTCGCGCACGCGCTCGTCGCTCAAGGCGACCGAGACCTCCTCCTCGACCAGGATGCGCCCCTGGTGGAAGACCGTCACCATGGCCGCGATCGAGCGGATGAACTGCATGTCGTGCTCGACCACCACGACGGTCGCGTCCCGATTGATCTCGCGGATCAGCTCGGCGGTGCGCGCGGTCTCCTCCGTGCTCATGCCGGCGGAGGGCTCGTCCAGCAGCACCAGCTTGGGCTCGCGCGCCACCACCATGCCGATCTCGACCCATTGGCGCTGGCCGTGGGCCAACTCGCCCACCGTGCGGCCCATGACGGACTGCAGCTGCAAGCGGTCCACGACCTCCTCCAGCTTGACCGCCGCCTTGGCCTTGTCCAGGGCGAAGCGGGCGGCCAAGGTCAGGTTCTCGCGCACCGAAAGGCCGTCGAAGACGTCGGGTACCTGGTTCTTGATGCCGATTCCCATGCGGCCGATCTCGTGCGCGCCGGCCTTGGTGATGTCCTTGCCCTCCAGGAAGATCTGGCCGCTGGTCGGGCGGTGCTGGCCGGTCAGCATCTTGAAGAAGGTGCTCTTGCCAGCGCCGTTCGGGCCGATCAGGCAGCGCAGCTCGCCGGGCCAGAGCGTGAAGTCGACCTGGTCGATGGCATGCACGCCGCCGAAGGACTTGCGCAGCTGGCGCGTCTCCAGGATGGGCGCGCTCATGGCCGGCTCCTCCCCTTGGCACCGTTGGCGAGCCAGCTCAAGAGGTCGGCGAGGGAGGGCACCAGTCCCTTCTTGAAGAGCAGCACGAAGACGGTCAGCACCGCGCCCAGGACCAAGGTCACCTGACCGACGCCCTGGGTCCCGAGCCAGGTGGTGAGATAGACCACGGCGGCCGTGCCGATGATCGGGCCGGCCAGGCTCATGCGCCCGCCGACGATCACCCAGATGACCACCTGGGCGGCCTGATTCAGATCGAACATCGAGGGGCCGACGAAGTTGCCCCAGACGGCGAAGAGCACGCCGGCCAGGCCGGCGATGGCGCCGCAGAGCGTGAAGACGCCCAGTTGGTAGTAGCGGCTGTCGTAACCCAGGAGCTCCACCCGCCGGCGGTTCTCGCGCATGCCGACCAGGACCTGGCCGAAGCGGGTGACCAGCAGCAGGCGCAGGCCAATGTAGACCAGCATCATGCAGGCCGCCGTCAGATAGAAGACGCCGTCGATGAAGAGCTCCGTCTGCGGGTCCCAGGGAACCTGCAGGGCCGGCACGCCGGGAATGCCGTTCTGGCCATTGAGGCGCACGCTGCCGACCACGAACTGGTCGCCGGAGGTGGCGCGGATGGCCTTCTCCAGGATCAGGGTCACCACCAGGGTGATGACCGAGAAGTAGATGTCGCTGATGCGGCCCCAGATCAGGAAGTAGCCCAGGAAGGCGGCGAAGAGGGCGGGAAGCAGAATGCCGGCCAGCGCCGCCGTCGTGGTGTCGCCCGTGTTCAAGGACATGACGGCATAGACATAGCCGCCCAGTCCGAACATGGCGGTCTGGCCCAGGCTCAGGATGCCGACGTAGCCCCAGAGAAAGGACATGGAGAGCGCCAGCAGCGCCAGGACGAAGATGACCGAAGTGTCCAGCTGGAAGGCCAGGTCGTAGAAGGAGGGCACCGCCATCAGGCCGGCAGTGACCAGCAGGACCACGGACCACCAGCTCCAGCCGGGTCGCTCGCTCGCGGGGCGCAGTTGGAAGAAATCCCCCATCTTGATGCTAGACCCCCCGCCGCATGCGCCCCGTCACCCCTTGCGGCAGCAGGCGGAGCAGCAGGATGGCGACGAAGAGCACCGAGATCTCGCCCAGGACGGAGGTGGTGAGATAGGCCACCGCCCCGTCGATCGTGCCGAAGAGGCTGGAGGCGCCCAGGGTGCCGGTGAGCGGTAGGGGGCCGCCGGCGATCACCGTGATGAAGGCCTTGGCGATGTAGAAGACGCCCATGGTCGGCGAGGCGCCGAAGAGCGGCACCAGGATGGCGCCCGCCAGGCCGGCCAGGAAGGCGCCGAAGCCGAAGGTCAGCATGAAGACGACGCCGGTGTTGATGCCCAGCGCCTGGGCGGTGTCGGCGTTCTGCATGGTGGTGCGCACGACCAGCCCGATGCGGGTCATCCGCCACAGCAGATAGATGGCGATCAAGAGCGCGAAGGCCACCAGGATCATCAGCAGGCTATAGATGGAGATGGAGAAGACGCCGATGGAGACGTTGCCCAGGCTCTGCGGCGTGCTGGAGGCCTGGGGGCCGAAGATGGTGGTGATCGCGCCGACGATCAGAAGGCTCATGCCCCAGGTGGCCAGAAGGGTGTCCAGCACCCGGCCGTAGAGGAAGCGGATCACCAGCCGCTCGCCGATGATGCCGATCACGCCGACCACCAGGCCGGCCAGCGGGATGGCCAGCAAGAGCGGGATGCCGATGTCGGTGATCAGGGTGCAGGAGTAAGCGCCCAGCATGATGAACTCGCCGTGCGCCAGATTGATCACCTTCATCATGCCGAAGATGACCGCCAGGCCCAGGCTGATCAGGATGAAGATGCTGATCGAAAAAAGGATCTGGTAGCCATAGATCAGCACGTCCTGAAGCATCGGGACAGACTCCCCCAGTCCACCGGCAGATAGGAACGGTGCGGGAGCGCTCGGAAGACCGCTCCCGCACCCGAAGAGGCGCGCGCCCTAGTTTACTTCCGGCTCGTACTGCGTGGTGTCGTCCGGATTGGCGTGCAGGTCGCAGACCAATTGGGTATCAAACGGCGGCTGCTGCGGGAAGGACTTGATCAGATCGAAGCTTCCCTTGTCGTTGCCGACCGCGATGTGGATGTCCATCGTGGTGTGGTTGGTCTTGCCGTCGACGGAATAGAGGCCGCCGGGCCCGTCGTAGCTGACCTCGCCGGACTTCAGGGCCTCGATGACGGCGTCGGGGTCGGCGCTGCCGGCCTTCTTGACCGCTTCCGCCCAGAGCTTCACGCCGCGGTAGCCGTACTCGCCATACTCGCCGATGTAGTCGTCTTCGCCGGAGAAGGCCTTGAAGTTCTTCACGAAATCCTTGGCCGCCGGAGTTTCGAGGTCGTCGACGAAGGAGGTGGCGATGATGATGCCCTCACCCTCTTCCGGCGATAGCTCGGTCTGCTCGCGGCCGACGCCGTAGGTGCTGGAAGCCAGCAGCATGTTGTCCTTGCCGATGGTGGATTCGAACTGGCGGTAGAAGCCCATGTGGGCGCCGCCGACCAGAGCCGAATAGACCACGTCGGGATTGGCTTCCTGGATGCGGGCCAGGACCGGCGCGAAGTTGGTGACGTCGAGCGGGAAGAACTCCACGGCCACGACCTCGCCGCCGTTCTCCTCGATGATCTTCTGCATCCACTTTGCGGTGATGTGGCCGTAGTTGTAGTCGGCTGCCAGGATGTAGCTCTTCTTCTTGCCCTTCTCCTCCATGACGTAGGGGATCAAGGCCTCCAGCTGCTGGGCCGGCACCATGCCGGTGGAGACATGCCGGCGGTCGCACACGCCGCCCTCGTAGAGCGAGTTATAGAACAGCAGGCCGCCGAACTTGCGCACGATGGGGCGCATGACCTCGCGCGAGGAAGAGGTGATGCCGCCGTGGATCACCGACACCTTGTCGCGCAGCAGCGCGTTGGTGGTGTACTGCGAATTGAACTTGTTGTCCGACTGGCTGTCGTAGAAGCGGATCTCCAGCGGCCGACCCAGAAGGCCGCCGGCCTTGTTGATCTCGTCCACTGCCAGCGCCACGCCCTGGATCTGCTTCAGGCTGTAGATGTTGAGCCCGCCCGACTGGTCCAGGATGTTGCCGACGATGATCGGCTCACCATCCTGCGCGGCCGCCTGGCCGCCGGCGAGCGCCAAGCAGGCCGCCGCCAGGCTTGCGGTCGCCAGGCCGGCCAGCAGGCGCCGACGCGCCCCTCTTTTTGCCTCGATATCAAACATGTCGCTTCCCGTTCCTCTTTCTTGGTTGAGCGCGCAGAGCCAATTCGGCGCAGGCCCCCTTGCCGCGGCGCCGATTGGATGAGGGGAGTTTGTGACCTTCCCGCCGCCTTGGCAAGGTCTGCTGGGCTTGGGCCTAAAGCTGCACGCCGCGCGTCAGCGCCCCGTCGACCACCAGATTGGCGCCGGTGACGAAGCTGGCCGCCGGGCTGGCGATGAAGGCTGTGGCGCGGGCCACCTCTTCGGGTTTGCCCATGCGGCCCGTGGGATTCAGCGCCAGGGCCTGGGCGTAGAGCTCGGGGTTGTTGTCCTTGATCATGTTCCAGACCCCGCCCTCGAAATAGATGTTCCCTGGCGAGATCGTGTTGGCACGAATGTTTTTCCCGGCAAGCTCAAAAGCCAAGCCCTGGATGTAGTGGATCAGTGCCGCCTTGAAGGGGCCGTAGGCGTCGCGGGCGAAGTCGATCTCCCGGCCGGAGACGCTGGAGATCGCCACGATGGAGGCCGCGTCGCTCTTCTCCAGATAGGGCATGGCCGCCTCGACCATCCGCACCGTGTGCATGAGGTCGATGTTGAACTCCTGCTGCCAGGCTTCCTCGCCCTTGCCGATCGACAATGCGCTGACGTTGGCGACGGCGATGTCGATGCCGCCAAGCTGATCGGCGGACTCGGTGACCCAGCTCTCCAGGGCCGCCTTGTCGCCGACGTCCAAGGCCTTGCCCAGCACGGTGACGCCGTGGCCTTTCAACGAGGCGACGGCGGTATCCACCGTGTCTTGGTTGCGCCCGCAGATGGCGACGTGGCAGCCGTCGGCGGCCAAGGTCTCGGCGATGCGGAGGCCTATTCCCTTGCTGCCGCCGGTCACTAGCGCACGGCGTCCCTTCAATCCCAGATCCATGTCGACATCCCTCCTCATCGCTCGTTCCGCTCAGGCGCCTGGAGTGACTGCGTCGAAGTCCATGGGGCCTGTCCTTCAAGGTGTTGGCTGGTCGGCCGGTGAGTCAAGCAATCCGAGAAAGGCGCGGTGTTTCCTTGCTGCGCCTGTCTTCCGATGCGCGTCTTTCGATGCGGCACTAGACATTTTATTGCGTTGTCCGTAGGTTTTTCCCGTTCAAATAGCGCGTTTCCATGCTTGGAGGACCACGCCATGTCGAACGTTGTCACCGATCTCAAGGCACAGATTGCTGCAGGGAAGATCATCTTTGACGCCGGAGAAGAAGACAAACTCGAGAAGGAACTGCTTGGGCAGAACACTGGCACGCGGGTGACGGCCAAGCTGCAGAGTTTGGTGCTTGAACTCTCCAAACGCGTGAGCAGCAAGATAAGAGTGAGTTCACTCGTGCGAAGCGGCGGGACGCACGGTGCGGGGCGCGCGGTCGACGTTGGCAATGAAGAGATCGCCGGAGGACTCCTTCCGCAGGTGGCGACTCCCGCGGAGGTCGCCGCGCTCAACATCGACGACATCATTTTCGATGCTCAGGTGGCCGGCAAGACGGACAGGAACCACTGGAACTACAACGCCGGCATCAAGCACAATTTCGATAAGCCGACGCTCGATGCGCATGAGGACCACATTCACTTCAGTGTCATGCCTTGAGCCAAGATGATCGCAGGTCCAAAGGGCCTGTGGTTTGAACCTTGGTCTGCTTGATGAGTGGAGAGCGCGACGGCCGCTCAGCTGCCCGCCGCCATCCTGTCGGAGAGGCGAGAGATCTGACAGACATAGGCCCGCAAGGGGACCGCGCCGCTCATCGGGTCGACCGCGTCGTGGCCAATGAGGCTGTTGAAGTTGGCGGTGTCGGGCCCCAGCGGCGGATAGCCGGGGGCGCCGATCTCCGGGCAGGCCTGCCACCAGCCGTGCTGTCCGCACACCACGTTCGCGGCCAGCGACCCGTCCAGCCGCGCGCGTGCCCGCGCGGCGCCTTGCGGCGTTAAGATCTCCACCCAGTCGCCGGCGGCGATCCCGCGCGCGGCCGCCGCGTCAGGATGGATGTCGACCTGGGGGTCCGGTGCGCGGCGGCGCAGGCTCGGCAGCCCGCGTTGCTGGGTCTCGCAGTAGTGCGCGTCCTTGGTGCAGGTCAGGATCAGGGGATAGCGCTGCGCCAAGCGGGGATCGCTGCGGTGGCTGACCAGAGGCTCCTCGTAGTCGGGCAGCGGCCGATAGCCATGGTCGAGCAGCGTTTCGGAGTAGAGTTCGACGCGACGCGAGGGCGTGTTGAAGCCGCGTGGCGCGCCGTTCGCCGCGCCGGCATACTTGCGATAGCGCGTCTCCAGCGGGACGCGTATGCCTTGCGGCCGGGCGCGCAGCGCCTCCAGGGTGATGCCGCTCGGCTCCAGTATCGCGCTTAGCCCGGCATCGATGTCTCCCTGCCAAAAGCGATCGCCCAGCCCCATGCGGCAGGCCAGATCGAAGACGATCTCGCTGTCGGAGCGCGCCTCGCCGCGTGGCGGCACCAAGGGCCGTCGAAGCTGAACCAGCCCGCAGGCCGCTTCGCTGATCTCGAAGCCGACCTTCAGGCCCTCCGATTCGAAGGGGCTGGTAACCGGCAGGACAATGTCGGCGTACTGGGCGGAGGGGTTCATGAAGAGATCGGCGTGCACGTGGAAGGAGAGGCTTTGCAGTGCCTCGACAGCCGTTTTCGAATCGGCGTGGGCCAACACCAGGTTGGAGCCGAAGCTCACCAGGCCGTGCACCGCATAGGGCTCGCGGGCCAGGATCGCCTGGTAGATGTCAGCCGAGCAGACATGATCGTAGCGGCCGGGGCCTAACGGCCGTGTCGAGCGTCCCAATGTCTTGGCCCGCTGGGCCTCCGAGAGGAAAGTGTCGCCCTGCACGTCCTTGGCGGGGATGGCCGGGAACTCCACATTGCCGCCGCGACGATCGTAGCTGCCGGTCAAGGCGTAAAGCAGGCCGACGGCCAGCGCGATCTGCGTCGCGTTGGACTGCTGCTCGACGCCGCTCCAGGCCATGTAGGCGACAGGGCGCGCCTGCCACAGCATCTCCGCCGCGCGCTCGACGGTGCCGGCGGGGACCGTGGTGATCTCCTCCACCGCCTTCGGGTGATAGCGCGCGCAGAGCTCGGCCCAGCACTGGAAGACCGGGCGGCAAGAGACAGGCCCGTCGCGCGTCACCACCTCGAAGCGGCCGAACAGCGCCTGGTCCGGGGAGTCGTTGCCGAGACGGCCGACCTCTGGCTCGGCCCGCGCTTGCGACCAGACCACGAGGGCATCGCCAGCTCCGGGCAGCCCGATGTCGCCGGCGCGCAAGAGACGGCCGTTGTCCTCTCGAACCAGCGCGGGCGCGTTGGTCCAAGCGCGCAGAAAGTCCGCATCGTACCAGCCCCGCTCGATCATCACCTGGCTGAGGCCCAGCGCCAAGGCGCCGTCGCTGCCGGGACGCACCCGCAGCCAGACGTCGGCGCGGTGGGCGAGGCCGGCATTGCGGGGATCGACCACGATCAGCTTCGCGCCGCGTTTGGTGGCGGCCACAGTGGCCGCCGCGTGAGCGATGCGCGAGACGGAGGGGTTGTAGCCCCAGTAGAGAATGCAGCCGGCGTTCTCCAGGTCGGGCATGACGCCGGCGGGTAGGGCGGCGCCGTAGGAATAGAGATTGGCCAGCCAGCGCCCCCAGCCGCACAGCTCCATCGAGACCGCCTGGTTCGGGCTGCCGAAGGCACGGCGCAGGCGGCGGATCCAGCCGATCGAGTCGTCGAGCGCGGAGGTCGAGGGCGAGGCCGTGTTGAAGACGACGCTCTCCGGCCCGTGCGCCTCCGCCAAGGCCGTCAGGCGCGCGGCGATGCTGTCCAGCGCCTCGTCCCAGCTGATCCTTTGCCAGCCCGGGTCGGCCGCGTCCTTCGGCCGGGTCCGCTTCATCGGATGCAGCAGCCGGTCCGGATGATAGACCAGTTCAGGCGCGACCTTGCCCTTGATGCAGAAAGCCTGTCCCGTGGGATGGCCGGGATCGGGCGCCAGGGCCGTTAGGCGTCCCTCCGTCACTGTCGCGCGCGCCCCGCAGCGCGAGATGCAGAGTGCGCAGTAGGTGGGAACCACTTCGGTTCCGCGATCGTTCTCTTGCATGTGCGATCCCTCGCCTGTCCGCCGCAGGGAGCATCGAACGACAGTGGCGCTCTGACAAGGGGCCTGCGCGTGCCGCGTTATGAAGGGAAGTGGCAGGCGACGGCCGTGTCGCCGTGGGTCTCCAGTTCCGGGCGCTCTTCGCGGCAGCGGGCTTGCGCCTTGGGGCAGCGCTCGGCGAAGGCGCAGCCGGGCGGCGGATTGATCGGGCTGGGCGGATCGCCCTTCAGCTGGGCCGGTCGGACGTAGCCCCGCGACTTGCGCCTGGCCAGCGACGGCGCGGAGGCCAGCAGGGCCTCGGTGTAGGGATGGCGCGGGCGGGTGAAGAGGCTGCCGCGCGGGGCCTGCTCGACGATGCGGCCGAGGTACATGACGGCGATCTCGTCGCAGACCTGGCGCACCACGCCCAGGTCGTGGCTGATGAAGAGGTAGGAGAGGCCCATCTCTTGCTGCAGGCGGGCCAGCAGGTTCAGGATCTGCGCCTGAATGGCGACGTCCAGCGCGCTCACCGGTTCGTCGCAGACCACCAGCTTGGGATGGGTGGCAAGCGCGCGGGCGATGGAGATGCGCTGCCGCTGCCCGCCGGAGAACTGGTGCGGGAAGAGCGCCAACTGATCGCGCCGCAGGCCGACCAGGCCGAAGAGTTCGGCGACCCGCTCGCGCCGGCTCTCGGGATCGCCGACGGCCAGCAGGTCCAGGGGCTCGCGCACGATCTGGCCGACGCGGTCGCGCGGATTGAGCGAGGAGTAGGGGTCCTGGAAGATCAGCTGGATGTCGCGGCGGCGCCGGCGCATGCCGGCCTCGTCGAGCGCCAGGAGGTCCTGGCCTTCGAACAGCATCTCCCCGCCGGTGGCGCGGGTCAGCCGCGCGGCGGCCATGGCCGTGGTGGTCTTGCCCGACCCGCTCTCCCCGACGATGCCGAGCGTGCGCCCTTCCCGCAGGGTGAAGGAGACCTTTCGCACCGCCTCCAGATGGCGGCGCGGGCCGAAGAGACTGGCCTTCGGCAAGGGAAAGCGCACCGAGAGGTCGCGTACGTCCAGGAGCGGCGTCATAGCCTGCCTTCCGCCACGGCGTGGCAGGCCGCCGGGTGCTGGGCGGTGCCCGCCAGCAGTGGCGTCTCCCGGTCGCAGCGCTGGAAGCGATGCGGACAGCGCTCGGCGAAGGCGCAGCCCTCGCCCAGCAGGTGCAGGGGCGGGACGACGCCCGGAATCTCGGCCAGGGGCGGTGGGCGGCCGTCGCCGTCCTCCTTGCCCAGTGCCGGAATGCAGGCTATGAGGCCCCTGGCATAGGGGTGCTTCGGCTCGTCCAGCACGGCGTCGGCGCTGCCTTGCTCCACCACGCGGCCGGCGTACATCACGGCGACCCGATCCGCCATCTCGGCAATGGCGCCCATGTCGTGGGTGATCAGGACGATGGCCGCATCGAAGTCGCGCTGGATCTCGTTCAAGAGGTCGAAGATCTGCGCCTGCACGGTGACGTCCAGGGCCGTGGTGGGCTCGTCGGCGATCAGGATCCTGGGCCGGCAGGAGACCGCCATGGCGATCATCACTCGCTGGCGCATGCCGCCGGAGAGCTGGTGGGGGTAGTTCTTGGCGCGCACGTCGGGCTCGGGAATGCCGACCCGGTCCAGCAAGGCGACGGCCTGCTTCAAGGCCTCGTCGCGGCTCACCTTCTGGTGCAGCATGATGGCTTCCGCGATCTGGTCGCCGGCGGTGAAGACCGGGTTCAGCGAGGTCATGGGCTCTTGAAAGATCATCGCCACCTCGCCGCCGCGCAGCTGGCGCAGGCGTCGGCCGGAGGCGCCGATCAGTTCTTCGTCGGCAAGCCGGATCGAGCCCTCGACGATGCGCCCCGGCGGTTGCGGGATCAGCCCCATGACCGACAGCGCGGTGATCGACTTGCCGCAGCCGCTCTCGCCGACGACGCCCAGGGTCTCGCCGGGCTCGACCGCGAGGCTGACGCCGTTCAACGCGGTGACCGGCCCGTAGCGGGTGGCGAAGTCGACCCGCAGGTTCTCGATCTCCAGGAGCGCGCTCATCGGCCGGGGCGGCGCATCACCGTTCCCTCAGCTTGGGATTGAAGGCGTCGTTCAGGCCGTCGCCGATCAGGCTGACGGAAAAGACGGTGAGGAAGATGGCGAGCCCCGGGAAGGTGACCGGCCACCAGGCGTCCAGGATGTAGTCGCGGTTGGCGCCGATCATCAGGCCCCAGCTCATGGTGTTGGGATCGCCCAGCCCCAGGAAGGAGAGGCCGGCCTCGAAGAGGATGGCCACGCCGACGGTCAGGGTGGCCGAGACGATCAAGGGCGGCAACGCGTTGGGCAGGATCACCCGCCACATGATGCGCAGGTTGCCGGCGCCGATGGCGCGCGCGGCGGTCACGTATTCCACCTGCTTGATCTTAAGGAACTCGGCGCGCGTCAGGCGCGCCGTCTGCGGCCAGCTGACCACGCCGATGGCAAAGGCGATGGTGGTGAGCGAGGGCGAGAAGAGGGTGACCAGGACCATCGCGAAGATCAGGGCCGGCAGGACCTGGAAGAACTCGGCCACCCGCATCAGGAGGTTGTCGACCCAGCCGCCGAAGAAGCCGGCCAGCGCGCCCAGCAGAATTCCGATGATCATGGTGATGACCGCCGCCGAGGCGCCGACCGCCAGGGTGGGGGCGCCGCCGGTCAGCATGCCGGCGACGATGTCCCGGCCCAGATAGTCCGTGCCCAGGGGGAACTCGGGCGCCACGCCCGGCGGCTCGTGCGGCGCCCAGACGATCTCGTAGGGATCGCCCTGATAGAGGAAGGCGCCGTAGAAGGTGACCAGGATGATGACGGAGAGGATGGCCAGGCCGGCCATGGCCGGCCAGTTGCGCCGGAACATGCGCCAGGCTTCGAGCAGCGGGCTTTCGGCGGCTTCGCTCACCCCTCGTCCTCCTTCTTCAGGCGCGGATCCGCCAGGCGGTAGCTGAGGTCGGTCAAGAGGTTGGCGATCACGACGCAGGCCGAGGCGATGATCAGCACGCCCAGCAAGGTCGGGTAGTCGCGCCGCAGGATTGAATCGAAGGCCAGCCGTCCCATGCCGGGCCAATTGAAGACTGTCTCCACCAACAGCGCGCCGGAGATCAGGCTGCCGAACTGCAGGCCGGCGACGGTCAGGATCGGCAGGGCGGCGTTGCGCAAGGCATGGCGGAAGAGGACGGAGCGCTCGGAGGCCCCCTTGGCGCGGGCGGTGCGGACGTAGTCGGCGCCCAGCACCTCCAGCATGGAGGCCCTGGCCAGGCGCGCGTAGAGGGCCAGATAGATCACCGCCAAGGTGAATGCCGGCAGCACCAGGTGATAGAGCACGTTGACGGCCTTGGTCAGGAAGTCCGCGTTGCGCAGCCTGATGTCCATCATGCCTTCGACCGGAAAGATCGGTATGACCGAGGCGAAGAGGATGATCAGCATGATGCCGGTCCAGAAGACCGGCACCGCGTAGCCCACGGTGGCGAAGACCGAGACGAAGCCGGAGAGGAGGCCGTTGGGCTTGCGCGCGGCCAGCACGCCCAGGGTCGTGCCGATGAAGACGGCGGCGAACTGCGCGGTCAGGACCAGGAGAATGGTGGCGCCGATGCGCTCGCCGATCAGCTTGGAGACCGGCTGGTCGAAGAAGTAGGAGAGGCCGAGGTCGCCCTGGGCGATCTGCGTGATGTAGATCCAGAGCTGCGTCAGCAGGGGCTTGTCCAGGCCGTAGTTGGCGCGGATCGCGGCCAGCACCTCCGCTGTGGCGCCGCCCATCTCGCCAGCGATCACCTCCGCCGGATCGCCCGGCGCCAGGCGAATCAGCAGGAAGTTCAAGACCACCACGCCCACCATGAGCAGGAGGCCGTAGAACAGGCGTCGCGCGATGTAGCTAGCCATCCCCGTCTCTGCCGCCAGGTCCGCCGAGCCCCGGGACGGGGCTCGGCGGCAAGGTGCCTACTTGGCTTCCTTCCAGTAGACCTCGTCCATCGGCGACATGGTACCCCAGATGGAGACCGGAAGGTTGCCCAGCCGCTTATCGTAGGCGGTGTGGTAGGGCAGCGTGTTCAGCCAATAGATCGGCAGATCCTGAGCGACCAGCATCTGGAACTCGTCGTAGAGCGCCTTGCGCTTGTCGCCGTCCAGCTCCACGGCCGCGGCGTTCAGCAGCTCGTCGACCTTGGGGTTGTTGTAGCTCTGCGTGTTCGACCAGATGACGCCCGGCACGATGTTGGAGCTGAGATAGCTGCGGTGCACGCCGATCACCGGGTCGCCCCAGTTGAAGACCACGTCCATGGTGAGCTCGAAGTCGTGGTTGGACACCCGCTTGGCCCAGGTCGGGAAGTCGGGCGCGGCGCGCACGGTGACGTCGATGCCGATCTTCTTCAGCTGCGACTTCAGGTACTCGGCGACGTTCTTCTGCTGCTCGGCCGGACCCGGGATGTAGTCGACGGTCAGCTCCATGCCGTCGCCGTGGCCGGCTTCGGCCATCAAGGCCTTGGCCTTGTCCAGGTCGACGTCGTAGGCGGGCATGTCGGGATTGAAGAAGGGGCTGCTCTCAACGATGGGACCGCGCTGCGTGGTGGAGACGCCGCGATGCAGGGCCTTGGTGATGAAGTCGCGGTCGACCGCATAGGCGATGGCCTGGCGGACCCGCGGGTCGGCCAGCTTCTCGTTCTTGGTGTTGTAGGCGAGCCAATTGATCGGACCGACGGCGGCATAGCCCTCTTCGGTCACGCCCAGGTGGTCGACCTCGCCCAGGCGGCGGATCGCCTGGCTTTCGGCCATGAAGGGATAGAGGTCGGCCTCGCCGTTCTCCATGGCGATCAGTAGGGCCGAGAGATCGGGGATGATGCGGATGATGATCTCGTCCAGGTAGGGCCGGCCCTCGATGAAGAAGTCGGGGTTCTTCTCAAGGACGACCGCCTCGCCGGGGGTGAACTCCACCAGCTTGAAGGGGCCGGAACCGACGGGCGCGGAGTTGGCCGGATGGGTCTTGGGGTCCTGGCCGTCGCCGTAGACGTGCTTGGGCAGCACCGGCGCCAAGGCCGGCGACAGCGCCAGCAGCAGGGCCGGGTGAGGCTGGCTCAGCTTGATGACGGCGGTGTGTGGATCGGGCGTCTCGATGCTGTCCACCGGCGCGAACATGGACTTGAAGGGATGATTCTCCTTGGTCGTCATGATCGAGAAGGCGACGTCCTCGGAGGTCACCGGCGTGCCGTCGTGGAAGGTGGCGTCCTTCACCAGGTTCAAGGTGACGGTAAGGCCGTCGTCGGAGACCGACCAGCTCTCGGCCAGATAGGGCTGCGGGTTCCACTCGGCGTCGTAGCGCAAGGGCGAGGCGAAGATCTGGGTGGAGGGCACCGCGGTGGCGATGCCGGACTGCACCGCGCCGTTCAGATGCCGCGGCACCTGCGTCGAGGCCATGATGAGCGAGCCGCCGGGCTTGGGCTCGTCCGCCGCGAGACCGCTCGCCAGAAGCGCGGCGGCGGCGACGCCGGTGATGATCCCTGTCCATCTGTTCATGCTGTGTCTCCCATTCGAGGCCGTGGAGCTTGCGACCTCGGCTGACGCTAGCACCGCCCGAATGGTCCAAAAAATGTTTAAAATAGCATCGAATGTCCGAAAGAATGTACTAATCGGCAGGTTCCGTCTCACCTGGCAGGGGTACGGTCAGCGATTGAAAGACGCCCTCGCGGCGCAAGGACTCGCAGAGCTCGACGAAGACCCTGCTCATCAGGGGCCGACGCAGGTTGGGCAGCTGCGCGATCCCGAACTCCGGCGCCTCCACCGGGTCGGCGATTGGCAGGCAGCGATAGCCGGCCCGCTGGTCGCTGGCGCGCGGGTCGCGGATGTTGAGGATCGAGACCCCGAAGCCGGCGGCCACCAGCGCGCGGACGATCTCGGCGGAGCGGGTGGAGTGCGCGATGTCGGCGCGTACGCCGGCGGCCTCGAAGAGGGAGGAGAAGTACTCGCGCGTATAGGCCAGCTCCAGCATGATCACCGGGCGGGAGGCCAACTCCGCCAGGGTCACGCTTGCCTGCCCGCTGAGCTGGTCCTCCAGGGAGATCAAGGCATAGGGCCTGGCCGGGAAGAGCGGATGAAAGTCCCAGCCGTCGGGGATTCCCGTGCGGTAGGAGCAGGCGAGATCGACCGCGCCTTCGGAGAGGAAGTTGGTGATTGTCGCCATGTCTCCTTCGCGCAGGTCGACGCGCGCATGGGGATAGCGGTGGCTGAAGGCGGTGAGCATCGGCGGCAGGATGTAGGGCGCGGCGGTGACGTAGGCGCCCAGGCGGAGCATGCCGCGCGGGCCACCTTCCAGGCTTTCGAGTTCGCTCTCGAAGTGGGAGACCTGGATCAGCATCTCCGACACCATGGCCAGCGCGCGCCGTCCGGTCGGCGTCGGCACCACGCCCTTGGCGGGCTGGCGCACGAAGAGGTCATAGCCCAATGCCGCTTCCAGCGAGTCGATCGCGGCGGTGATGGAGGACTGCGAGATGTTGAGCTCCGCGGCCGCTGCCGCGATCGAGCCCAAGCGCCCGACGGCGTCGGCGTAGCGCAACTGCTTCAGGGTCAAGGGCATGTGGGCCTCCGAGCGCGGCACGGCGATATCCACCATGAAATAGAGGGTTGTCGCCAACTAAAAGCGTTTTTCCGAGGGATCGGTCGCACCTATTCTGTCGGCCCCACCGCAAGCAGGAGCCCTTTATGAGCGAGACCACCGTCTATCGTGCCCGCAAGATCGTGACCCTGGACCCGAACCGGCCGGAGGCGACGCACGTGGCGGTGCGCGAGGGGCGCATTCTGGCGGTGGGAGACGCGGACGCGGCAGAGCAGTGGGGCGGCGGTCGGCTAGACGAGCGCTTTGGCGACGCGGTCTTGCTGCCGGGCTTCGTCGAGGGCCATGCGCATATGATGGCGGGTGCCATGTGGCGCTATGCCTATGTCGGCTATCACGACCGGCTGGATCCCGCCGGCGCGCTCTGGCCGGGCCTGACCGAGATCGACGCCGTCATCGCCGGCCTGAAGGCGGCCGAGCAGGCCCTGCCGGACGCCGAGACGCCGCTGGTCGCCTGGGGCTTCGATCCCATCTTCCTGCCGGTCGAGCGGTTGGAGCGGCGCCACCTGGATAGTGTCTCGGCCAGCCGGCCGATTGCCGTCATCCACTCTAACTTTCATCTCATGACGGTGAACTCGCCGGCCCTGGAGCTGGCGCAGTACAGCCGCGACACGAACGTCGAGGGCGTCGCCCGGCGCCCCGACGGCGAGCCCAACGGCGAGCTGCAGGAGATGGCGGCCATGTTTCCCGTCATGCGCCGCCTCAGCATCGACTTCAAGCAGCTGGGCAAGCACCGGGACACCATCACCAACTACGGCGCGACCGCGCGCCAGGTGGGTGTGACGACGGCCACCGACCTCTTCGCCATGCTGGAGCAGGACGATCTCGACGCGCTCATCGCGGTGACGGGGCGGGAAGACTATCCCCTGCGCGTGGTGCCGGCCCTGAACGGCCTGATGCACGGGCCGGACCAGGTGCTGGCACGGATCAAGGACCTGCGCGCGCGCTCCAGCGACCGCCTGCGGCTGGGCGCGGTGAAGCTGATGACCGACGGCTCGATCCAAGGCTACACCGCCCGCGTCAAGTGGCCGGGCTACGTGAACGGCGCCACCAACGGCATCTGGAACACCGCCCCGGAGCAGCTGGATCGCCTCTGCGAGATCCTGCATGCCGGCGGCATCCAGATGCACATCCACACCAACGGCGACGAGGCCTCGGAAGCGGCCATCGACTCGCTGGAGAAGGCGACCGCCAAGCATCCCTGGCGCGACCATCGCCACACCTTGCAGCACGGTCAGATGATCGGGCCGGCGCAGTTCCAACGGATGGCGGCCTTGGGGCTTTGCGCCAACCTCTTTGCCAATCACATCTATTACTTCGGCGACCAGCACGCCGCCGTCACCATCGGCGAGGACCGGGCGCTGCGCATGGACGCCTGCCGGGCAGCCCTGGACGCCGGGGTGCCGCTTGCTATCCACTCCGACGCGCCGGTGACGCCGATGGGGCCGCTCTTCACCGCCTGGTGCGCCGTCACCCGCCGCACTTTCTCCGGCCGCCTGCTGGGCGCGGCGCAGCGCATCAGCGTGCCGGAGGCGCTGCGGGCCATCACCCTGGGCGCGGCCTACACGCTGAAGCTGGATCACGAGATCGGCTCGATCGAGGCCGGCAAGCGCGCCGACTTCGCGGTCCTGGGCGAGGACCCCACCGCCGTCGATCCCGAGGCCTTGCGCGATGTCCCGGTGCTGGGCACGGTTTCCGGCGGCCGGGTCTTCCTCTCATGAGCCAGCCGCTGCCGCTGACCGTCGTCTCCGGCTACCTGGGTGCCGGCAAGACCAGCTTGATCAATCACCTGCTGCGCCACGCCGGCGGGCGCCGGATCATGGTGCTGGTGAACGACTTCGGTGCCCTCAACATCGATGCCGACCTGCTGGAGAGCGCGGAAGAGGACACCCTGACGCTCTCCAACGGCTGTGTGTGCTGCACGCTCGGCGGCGACCTCTTCTATGCCCTGGCCAATGCCCTCGATCGACGGCCGCGCCCTGATTATCTGGTGATCGAGGCCAGCGGCGTTGCTCAGCCGGCCAAGATCGCCATGGCCGCCCAGGCCGAGCCGGAGCTGGCATTGGGCGGCATCGTCACGCTGGTCGATGCCGCCAACATCGCCACCTTGCTGGCCGACCCCTTGATCGGCGGCCAAGTCGCCGAGCAGATCGAAAGCGCCGACCTTCTGATCCTGACCAAGACGGACATCGCCGACGAGACGGCGGCGAGAGCGGCAATCGCCGAGCATTCCGCGAGCCCCGTGGTGGTGGCCCGCCACGGAGCGGTTCCGGCCGACCTGCTGCTGGGCCTCCCGGGCGGCGGGTCGCTCCCGGAGCCGGCGCATCTGCATCATTACGAACTCTATGCCAGCTGGTCCTACGCCGGGCGCGATCGCGTGACCTTGGCGACCTTCAGGCAATTGCTGGAGAGACCGCCGTCCGGACTTTATCGCCTGAAAGGGCGCGTCCTCCTGCGCGGCGGCGGCGCCCTCGAGGCCCATCTGGTCGGTCGGCAGGCAAGCATCACGCCCTGTCCGGAGCCTGAAGAGACACGCTTGGTCGCGATAGGGCCCAAGCCCCTCTTCGATCCCGGTGCCTTGGAGACCGTCTGGCGTCATGTCTTGGATAAGGATGGCGACGCGCCTGCCTCTCCAGCCTCGCTCTCCCGCAGACTGGTGGTTAGTCGCCTCGCCTAGGCCGTTCTACGCCACCGCCGGGCCGCGATGCGGTCGCTATCGGCTCTTGGGCGCGGCCCCGGTCGGCGCGCCGAAGCTGGCATCGGCGGTGAAGAGCAGATCCAGCCAGGTGTCGCGATGCTGGTCCAAGAGCTGGGCTTGCGTCTTGCGGCGATAGGAATCCAGGAGCTGCAGATTCTTAATGGGGAAGTCCGCCGGCAGTACGACATGGGCGAGGATCAGGCGCGTGCGACCCGGCTGGATCATGCGCACGAAGAGCTGTTCGACCGGCAGGTCGGCGGTGCAGTCCCGGATGATCTGGGTGACCTGCTCGGTCACCTTCGGCTCCGGCGCTCGGTTCAGCAGCTCCATCAAGGCGCGCCACGCCATGCGGATCGGCACCATGATGGTGATCAGACAGACCAGCATGACCAGCCCGGGATCGACGTAGGGTATGAGGAAGGCCCAGTCGGTGTCCTCTATGGCGAAGATGCCGGCGAAGGCCGCCAGGACCGCGCTGGAGATGGCGCCGTTGACGATCCAGTTCTCCGAATCCGCACCGATCAGCGGGCTGCCGGTCTTCTTGGCGCCGCGATAGGTGAGGAAGGCCAGGATCCAGCAAGCGACCGTCGCCAGCGCGCCGTAGACGACGGCGGGGCCGGCCTCGATGAAGCGCCCCCCGGTCGCGAGGGAGCGCGTGGCATCCACCAGCGCCATCAAGGTGACGCCCAACACCAAGACCCCCTTAATGCCGTTGATCAAGGGCTCGAAGAAGGCATAGCCGAAGGGGAACTCCTGATTGTCGCCGCGCCGCAGCAGCTGCGCGATCCGCAAGGTGAAGAGGCCGGTCACGAAGTAGGTGAGGTTGAAGGCGCCGTCCAAGAGGATGGCGTCCGACAGGGAGACATAAGCGAAGGAGATGCCCAGCACGCCCAGCACGGCGTTGCCGCCGGTGCCGATCAGAAGGTAGGTCCGCTCCGCCCTCGCCAGTTTGTCCGTCACGCTCTGCGCCTTCCAGTTGGGGATCGGTCGTCGGTCTCGGTCGCGCTGCCTGCCTAGGGCGAGGGCGCGATCGCCGCAAGGCTCGTGCTGACCAGTCGGACCAGATCCGCCTGGCGGTTGGTCTTGGTCTTGGCGAAGCAGTTGCGCAGGTGGCTGCGCGCCGTCTCGTGGGCGATGCTCAGTTCGGCGGCGGCGCCCGCCAAGGTGTAGCCCTGACAGAGGCAGGTCGTCAGCCGTGCTTCGGCCGGCGTCAGGCCGAAGAGGGCGACCAAGCCCTCCGCGAACCCGCCAGGCGGCATTGGCGGTCGATTGGCGGGCGCCAGCACGGCGAGCCGGCTGCCGCCGCCGTCGCCCGCGATGGGCCGCAGGCGGCAGTGCCAGCGTTCCCGCTGCCCCTTCGTCAAGGTCTCCAGGACGCTCAGCTCCGCCGGTGCGTCGCGCGGCAGCCGCCTCAGCTGATCGGCGAGGTCGCGTCTGTGATCGAGCAGGCGCCGGCCCGCCGCATTGAGCGCCTCCAGCCTTCCCCCGCCGCCGAGCCGGACCAGTGGCCAGGGCAGGATGGCGATGGCCGCGCGGCCGGCGCGCTGGTCCTCCAGCAGGTCCTGGCCGCGGCGGCGCAGCTTCAAGGCGCGGGTCAGGTGCGGCACCAGACGCCGGTAGCGCTTGACCGCGGCCTCGTCGAAGGGACCGTCGCGGCGCGAGCGGAAGAGCCGCAGCGCCAGACGCCGCCGGTCCTCCTCCACCAGGAAGGCGCCCAAGGCATGCTCGGTCCCCAGGCGGCTATAGAGCTCGCGATAGGCGCGGCTGGCGAGATAGTCCTGATAGCGCTCGATCATGGTGTCGGTGCGCACCGTGCCCAGGGGATGGCGGATCAAGTCCTCCAGGCGCAGGTCCTCGTAGCGCAGCCGCTGCAGGTAGACGTGACGGTAGGCGCTGTCCAGGCCGACCTCGTCGGTGAAGTGCAGCGCGCCGCTGACGGCATCGCGCTCCAAGAGCACGGCCGCGCGCGCGTCGCAGGCCTCGGCGACGGCGCCCAGCATGGAGCGCCATCCGCTCTCCTCCAGGGAGGCCTCATAGATCCGATCGAGCAGCCGTTCCAAGGGAGACTCACTCTGTGCCGCCGTGCCGTCCGCCCAGCATGCGCCTCCCGGCGGGGCGGACGCAACGGCCTAACCCGTTCGGGTGATGCAGGCGGTCGCGGGCCGGGCTAGCGTCACCCCTGCCTCGCGTAGGAAAGAGCCGGGCAGGCGAGGACCCGGCGGTAGGGAGGAGAAACAAAGATGACAAAGCGCGCTGTAGCTAGGCGGAGCGTCCTGGGCGGAGCCTTGGCGGCACCGGCCGTTCTCACCATCGCGGCCAGGCAGGCAAGTGCCGCACCCGACTTCAGCTGGCGCTTCCAGACCCTTTGGGCCGCCGGCTCGATCAACATGCAGATCTTCTCCGACTTCTGCGACAACGTTGCGGCGATGAGCGGCGGCAGGATGGTGATCGAGGCCTTGCCGAACGGCACCGTGGTCGGCCCGCTGGAGCTCTACGATGCGGTCGCCAATGGCATACTGGACGGCCAGAACGGCGGCGGCGGCTACGTCGCGCAGAAGGACATCGCCTTCGTCATGCTCGGCGACCTGGCCGGCGCCTACGAGCGTCCCGATCAGATGCAGGCCTGGTACGAGTACGGCGGCGGCAAGGAATTGGCCCGCGCGCTCTATGGCGAGCACGGCACCTATCATGTCGGCCTGGTCTGGCACGGCATGGAGTCGGTGCCGAGCAAGGTGGCGATCAAGAGCACGGCCGACATCAAGGGCGTGAAGATGCGCACCCCGACCGGCGCCGTCAGCAAGATCATCGAGCACTTCGGCGGCGCGCCGGTGAACCTGCCCGGCAGCGAGGTCTACACCTCTCTCGAGAGCGGCGTCATCGAGGCGGCCGACTGGGGCACCCTGTCGATGAACGTGGACCTGGGCTTCCAGAAGATCGCGCCCTATGCGCTCTATCCGGGCTTCCACTCCATGCCGGCGACCGACATCGTGGTGAACATGGACCGCTGGCATGCCCTGCCGGACGATCTGAAGGCCATCCTCACGGTCGCCACGCGCGACTTCGGCCGCGACATGTATCAGCAACTCATGCTGAAGGACCAGGAGATCGCGGCGGCCTCGCAGGACTTCGGCCTGACCTTGATCGATTGGCCGGAGAGCGAGCGCAGGAGCTTCCGTGAGGCGGCCTCGGCGGTCTGGCAGGAACTGGCCGCCGAATCGGACATGGCCAAGCGTATCGTCGACAGCCAGACCGCCTTCCTGAAGCAGATCGGGCTGTTGTAGACGCCGGTCATCGGCGGTAACGGGACCGCCATCCGCCTTGGCGACTCAGGCTGTGTTGCTGCTCGATGCCAGCACCTCTCTACCGTCATCCCCGGGCCTTGACCCGGGGATCCACGGGGTCCCGCCGCACTCTGTTGGAGAGTTTGGCGCCGGCGCCGAAACATGGATGGCCGGATCAAGTCCGGCCATGACGGAAAGTGGTAAATAAGCCGGTGATGAAACTCTTCCCAGAGGTGCCGCCGACTTTGGTCCTGACAGCAGCGGTAACGGGACCGCCATGACGCGCTGGTCCATCGCGGTCGGAGAGTGGTGCGGCTTGCTGTTCCTCTTCTCCGTCGTCGTCTCCGCCTACGAGGTGGTGGTGCGCTATCTCTTCAACGCGCCCACCACTTGGGTGCATGAGACGACGATCCTGATGAGCGCGGTCGCCTTCGCCGTCAGCGGCCTCTACTCGCTGGCCAGACGCGAGGAGATCCGCGTCACCGTGATCAGCGAGCGCTTTCCGCCCTGGCTGGAGCGGGTCCGCGTGTGGCTCACCTTCGTCCTGGCGGCCTTCTTCCTGGGGGCCGTCGCCTACGGCGGCTTCAAGGCCGGCTGGCAGGCGCTGATTGGCTGGCACACCACCCGCACCGCCTTCGATTCGCCGATACCGGCGATCCTGAAACCCCTCCTGGTGGTGGTCGCGGCGCTGATGCTGATGCAATTGATCCTGCGCCTGCTGGAGCGCGATGGTGGGAGCGATCATGGAGATCGCTGAGATCACCATCGCCATGGGGGCCGCCGTCATCGCGCTGATGATGCTGGGCGTGCCCCTGGTCTTCGTCACCGGCGGCGTCGCGGTGATCACGCTCTTGCTCACCTTCGGTCCGGCCGGTCTGCCGCTGATCGCCAGCCGCATCTACTCCTTCCTCGACAACTACGTCTTGGTCGCGGTGCCGATGTTCGTGATGATGGCCAGCGTGCTGGAACGGGTCGGCGTGGCCCGCGACCTCTACGACGCCATGCATGTCTGGGCCGGCCGGATGCGCGGCGGCGTCTTGCTGCAGACCATGGTGGCGGCCGTGGTCATGGCCGCGATGACCGGCATCGTCGGCGGCGAGATCGTGCTGCTGGGGATGGTGGCGCTGCCGCAGATGCTGCGGCTGGGCTACGAGCGCAAGCTGGCGATCGGCACCATCTGTGCCGGCGGCACCTTGGGGACCATGATCCCGCCCTCCCTGGTGCTGATCATCTACGGCCTGACCGCGCAGGTGCCGATTGGCGATCTTTTCCTGGCGGCGATTATCCCGGGGCTCATGCTGGCCTTCGCCTATGTCACCTACATCACCGTGCGGGTGGCATTGAACCCCGCGCTGGCGCCCAGCGCGGCCGATGGCGGCGGCGCACTTAGCCTGACCGAGAAGCTCAAGCATCTGAGGCCCCTGGTGCTGCCGCTGCTGGTCGCCGCGGCGGTGCTGGGCAGCATCTACGGCGGAATCGCCTCGGTCACCGAGGCGGCGGCGGTGGGCGCGGCCGGCGCCTTCCTCTGCGCCGCCCTGCGCGGTCGGCTGGATCGCGCGCTGGTCTGGTCGGTCTGCCGCGACACGGTGCGCACCTGCGGCATGATCCTTTGGCTCACCTTCGGCGCCACCGCCTTCATCGGCGTCTACGGCCTGATCGGCGGTACGCGCTTCATCAACGATGTGATGGTCGACCTGCCTTTGTCGCCGCTGGGCATCGTCCTGGTGATGATGCTGGTGGTCTTCCTGCTGGGCATGGTGATGGACTGGATCGGCATCTGCTTCCTCACCATGCCGATCTTCGTGCCGATCGTCACCGCGCTCGGCATGGATCCGGTGTGGTTCGGCATCCTCTTCTGCCTCAACGTCCAGATCGCCTATCTGAGCCCGCCCTTCGGGCCCTCGACCTTCTTCTTGAAGTCGGTGGCGCCGGCGGACGTGACCCTGCAGGAGATCTACCGTTCCGTTCTGCCCTTCATCGCCCTGCAGGTCTTGGTTCTGACCGCCGTCCTGCTGTTTCCGTCGCTGGCCCTTTGGCCGGTGGCCTGACGACTTTACCGGGAGTGACTTCATGCAGCTGAGTGCAGCACAGACAGCCGAGTACGAGACCAAGGGCTACGTCCTGGTGCCGGGCCTCCTGCGGCAGGCCGAGCTCGCCGTCCTGGAAGGCGCGGTCGAGCAGATCTCTCGTCACGAGGGCCCCGAGGTCCGGCGCGAGGCCAGCGGCCGCCCGCATGTCGTCTACGGCATGCATCTCCTGGATTCCCGCTTCGCCGCGCTGGCCCGCCACCCGAACCTGGTCCGACCGGCCGAACAACTGCTGGGCCAGCCGATCTACGTCCACCAGTCGCGGGTGAACGTGAAGCAGTTCGGCGGCGCCATCGTCGACTGGCACCAGGACTTCGGCACCTATCACCGCGTCGACGGGTTGCCGGAGCCGCGCGGCCTGATGATCTCCATCTTCCTCGACGAGGTGACACCCTGCAACGCGCCCTTGATGGTGGTGCCCGGCACGCAGCACGCCGGCATCGTGCAGGAGGCGCGCATCAACGAGGCGGCCGAGGACCATGCCGAGGCGGCGCGCTATCGCTACGACATCTCCTTCGACACCCTGGAGCGCCTGGTCGGCGCGCATGGGCTTGAGGCGGTCACCGGTGCCGCCGGCTCGGTCCTCTTCATGAACATGAACGTGGTGCACGGCTCCACCGTCAACATAACGCCCTTGCGCCGGGTGATCCTCTATCTCAATGTCTGCGCGGTGGACAATCGGGGCACGACCTTCGCCAGGCCGGCCTATCTGGCGGCGCGCGATTTCTCCGCGATCGAGCCCTTGGGCGAGGACTGCCTCACCCGCCTGGCATAGCCGGAACGGACCCCGAAGCGAAGAGGAGAGCTGAGCGCCATGCGAGACAACCCGGTCAAGACCACCCTATCGCAAGGCGGCAGGGCCTTCGGCACCATGGTCTTCGAGTTCGTGAGCCCCGGCTTGCCGGCCGTGCTGCAGGCGGCCGGCGCCGACTACGTCCTCTACGACATGGAGCACAGCGGCATCTCGCTTAGCGAGATGAAGCAGCAGTTGGCGGCGGCCAGGGGGCTGGGACTGGTGCCCGTCGTGCGGCCGCCGGCCAAGGAGTACCACTACGTCTCGCGGCTCTTGGACCTCGGCGCCATGGGCCTGATGCTGCCGATGGTGGAATCGGCCGAGGAGGCGCGCGAGATCGTCTCCTGGACCCGCTACCCGCCGGCCGGGCGCCGCGGCGCCCTCTTCGGCGGCGCGCACGACGACTATGCCGCCGGCGACATCGCCCGGAAGATCGAGAAGGCGCACGAACGCACCCTGGTGCTGGCCATGGTGGAGACCACGGCCGGCGTGGAGCAGGTGGAGGCGATCGCGGCGGTCGAGGGCATCGATGCCCTGCACCTGGGCCAGTTCGATCTCTCGCTCTCGCTGGGCATCGCCGGCCAGACGGAGCATGCGCGGATCGCGCAAGCGGTGGAGCGGATGCTGGCCGCCGCGGAGAAGCACGGCAAGACGGCGGCCTGCATGGCGCCAAACCTGGCGCAAGCCGAGGCCTGGATGGCGCAAGGCTTCCGCATGATCTCCTACTCCTACGACATCGGGCTGCTGTCGGGCGCCCTGTCGGCGGGGATCAGCCGTTTGCGCGAGAGCTCCTGACCCGGCGTCCCGGAGAGATTCGCGGCGATCGCGGACGGTGGCCCTGACAAGCCGAGTGCCTAAACCAGTGCCGTCAGGTGCCCGTCGATGGCGAGTGCCTGGCCACTGACCCGGCAGCCGGCGGGGCTGTCGAGATAGAGGATCGCGGCGGCGATGTCCTCGGGCGGGATCATGGTCCGCAGCGAAGACCTGGCCGCGTACTCTTGGTGGACGTCGTCGCGCGCCCGGCCCTCGGCCTCGGCGCGGGCGGCGATCACCCGCTCGATGCGCTCGCCGGCGATGACGCCGGGGCAGATGGCGTTGACGCGGATGCCGTCCGGGCCGAGCTCGGCGGCCAGAGACTTGCTGACGCCGACCACCGCCCACTTGGTGGCGGCGTAGGGGGTGCGCAGCGGAAAGGCATGCAGACCCGCGACGGAGGAGAGGTTGACGATCAGGCCCTGACGGGCGGCCTTCATGCCCGGCAGCACCTTGGCGGTGCAGACGAAGTGCGAGACCAGGCCGACCTCGAGGCAGCGGCGCAGGTCGCTGGTGGCGATCTCCTCGACCGGCGCCGTCGGCCCGGCGATCCCGGCGTTGTTCACCAGGGTATCGCAGCCACCGAGCGCGGCAAGGGCGCGGTCCATCCATCCGCCGAGCGCCGCCTCGTCGCTGACGTCGCAGACCTCGGCGAAGGCCTCGCCGTGCGCTGCCTTGAAGGCTTGGACCTTGTCGGATTGGATATCGCAGATCGCCACCCGGGCCCCTTGCTCTAGGTAGGCCTCGGCCACCACCTTGCCGATGCCGTCCGCTGCCGCGGTGATGATGACCCGCTTGCCGGATGCCGCCATTGCCTCCCCCTTCGCTCTGCTTGGAACATGTGACGCGGCGGACTGTCCCGCAGTCCGCGAGACGGCGCAAGCCTTGGCGCTATCCTATGCTGACGGCCGCGATTGCCTGCGCGGCTCCGGCCTGGCTGGGGTCGACCACCGGCACGCCGAGCGCCTGGCGCAAGGCGAGGCGATGGCGCGCCATGCCGGTGCAGCCCATAATCAGGACGTCGGCGCCGTGGTCTTCGATCAGCCGGCGGCCGGTCTCGATCAGGCGATGGGTGACGGCCTCGCCCTCTAAGGCGGTCACCCCCAGTCCAACCGCCAGGCTGTCCGCGTAGCGCGCGTCCAGGCCCAGTTGGCGCACATAGCGACGCTGGCGCCGCACGGAGTTCTCGAGAATGGCGATGACGCCGAAACGCTCGCCTTGCTGCAGGGCCGAGGCATAGGCCGCCTCGGCGATGCCGATGACGGGCTTGGCCGTTACCTCGCGGGCCGCCTGCAGGCCGGGATCGCCGAAACAGGCGACGACGAAGGCCGCCGCCTTGTTGCCTTCGCGCGCGATCAAGGCGCAAAGAGGCGCGCTGACGTCGTCGACATGGCGCTGACATTCGATGCCGGGCGGCCCTTCCGGCAGGGTGACGCAGTCGAGCATGGGCCCGTCGGCGAAGCGCAGCGGATCCAGCGCCTCGTCGATGGCCTCCGTCACGGCGACTGTGGCATTGGGATTGATCACCAGGATCCTGGCCCGTCCGTCGCCGTTCCTCACGATTCGTCGCTCGTCTCTTGGCGCCGCGGCAGCAGATCGGCTGAAAAGTTGTGCGCGGGATCCATCTCTGGCAGCAGACGGCCGAGAGGCCGCGCGGCGGCGGAGATCTCGCGACTGAGATAGCGACCGGATCCCCGCTCCAGCCGCAACTCTCCATCCTCGACCGCGACGCGTCCCCGGCTCAAGACCGTTACCGGCCAGCCCGTGACGGTCATGCCTTCGTAAGGCGTGTAGCCGACGTTGTCGTGCAGGTCGTCCCAGGCGATGGTGACCTGCTTGTCGGGGTCCCAGAGCGCGATGTCGGCATCGGCCCCGACCGCCAAGGTGCCCTTTCTCGGATGCAGGCCGTAGAGCCTGGCGACGTTGGTCGCGGTCAGCGCGACGAAACGATGGATGTCGATGCGCCCCTTGCCCACGCCCTCGGAGAAGAGCAGCGGCAAGCGCAGCTCGATGCCGGGCACGCCGTTGGCCACCTGCTTGAAGGTGGGATTGGGGCCGGCGCTGAGCTTGCCGGTGGAATCGAAGCGATAGGGGGCGTGGTCGGAGGAGAAGACCTCGAAGGTGCCGTTGGCCAGGCCGCGCCAGACCGCCTCTTGCGCCGCCCGGTCGCGCGGCGGCGGGCTGCAGCAGAATTTGGCTCCCTCGGCGCCCTCTAGGTCCAGATCCTCGGCGGTCAGGAAGAGATACTGCGGGCAGGTCTCGCCGAAGACCTTGAGGCCGGCGTCCTGGGCCTTGCGGATTTCGGTGATGGCTTCGGCGGCGGAGACGTGGACGATCAGGATCGGCTGGTCGGCCAGCTCCGCCAGCTTGATCGCCCGATGGGTCGCTTCGCCTTCGGCCACGCGGGCGTGGCTCACCGCATGGTAGCGGGGTGCCCCGTGGCCACGCTCCAGCAGGCGCTGGGAGAGCCACTGGATCATCTCGTGATTCTCGGCGTGGATCATCACGAAGGCGCCGTAGCCGCGGGCCGTGGCCAGGACGTCCAGCATCTGGCGGTCGTCGAGGCGCAGCGCCTCATAGGTCATGTAGACCTTGAAGGAGGTGATCCCGTCCTGGATCTGGGCCGGCAACTCCTGGCCCAGGACCTGCTCCGTCGGGTCCGAAACGATAAGGTGAAAGCCGTAGTCGATCACCGCCTTGGGGTCGGCGCAGGCATGGTAGTTGTCGACCACCTCGCGCAGCGACTGTCCGCGCTGCTGGGCGGCGAAGGGGATCACCGTCGTGGTGCCGCCGAAGACCGCCGAGCGCGTCGCGGTATAGAAGTCGTCGGCGCACATCAGGCCGTTGGAGCTCTGTTGCTCGATGTGGCAATGCCCCTCAACGCCGCCCGGCAAGACCAGCAGGCCGCCGGCATCGATCACCCGCTCGGCCGTGCCGAGGTCTTCGCCCAGGGCGGCGATGCGGCCGTCGCGGATGGCCAAGTCGCAGCGCGCCCTGTCGCTGGCCGTCACCAGCGTGCCGCCGCGGATCAGGGTATCGAACTGGGCCATCTCTTCTCCTCTCGCTCGCTCTTTCCGATGCCGGCCGTCAGTCGGTCCGGGCACCGACCTGCTCGGTGATGCGGCCATAGTGCTCCGGCCGGCGGTGCGCGGTGAAGTTGAAGATGGTCTCGCGGTTGAAGGTGCAGGCGTCGAGGTCGCAGTCGGCCACCACCAACTCGTCCTCCTCGCTCTGCGCCTGGGCGACGATCTGGCCGGTGGGCGCGACAATGGCGCTGCCGCCCATGAGGTCGAAGCCGTCCTCCCGACCGGCCTTGGCGGAGCCGATCACCCAGGTGCTGTTCTGATAGGCGCCGGCCTGCAGGCTCAGGTGGTTGTGGAACATCCTGAGGTCCGCGTCCTCGGCCTCGGAGAGGGAGTTCAGGGTCGGCGTGTTGTAACCCAGGGCCACCAGTTCGACCGACTGCAGACCCATGACGCGAAAGGTCTCCGGCCAGCGCCGGTCGTTGCAGATGCAAAGGCCGAAGCGCCCGCCCATGGTCTCCCAGACCGGAAAGCCCAGGTTGCCGACCTCGAAATAGCGCTTCTCCAGGTGCTGCCACTTGCGCTTTGCGTCGTACTCGGCGTGCCCGGGCAGGTGCACCTTGCGATACTTGCCGACGATTGAGCCGCCGCGGTCGACCAGGATCGCCGTGTTGTAGCGGTGGGCCCGTCCGGCCTCCCGGGTCAGCTCCGCATAGCCTAGATGGAAGCCCATGGAGAGCTCCTTGGCGCAGTCGAAGAGGGCCTGGCAGTCGGCGTTGGGCATCGCCGTCTCGAAGAAGGCGTCGATCTCCGCCTGGTCCTCCATCAACCAGCGCGGAAAGAAGGTGGTGAGCGCCAGCTCGGGGAAGACGATGAAGCGACAGCCCTTGCCGTGCGCCTCGCGCATCAGGGCGATCAGGCGGCGGACCACCGAGGCGCGGTCGTCGGCCCTCTGGATCGGCCCCAACTGTCCCGCGGCCACCTTGAAAGCGCGTTCCATGCCGTCCCTTCCTTCCTATGCGCGGTTCGGCTTGACCTTAGGGGAAATCACGCCGAACCGAGATTCCCAATTCCGTTGTGCAGGTTCACAGCCAGCCCTTCCGCTTGAAGAAGAGATAGGGAAGGATGGCGCTGGCGACCATGAGCGCCAGCGCCAAGGGATAGCCCAGGTGCCAGTCCAACTCCGGCATGTCGTGGAAATTCATGCCGTAGATCGACCCGATGAGGGTCGGCGGCAGGAAGATCATCGCCAAGACCGAGAAGATCTTCATGATGGTGTTCTGCTGCTGGCCGATCAGGCCCAAGGTGGCATCCATCAGGAACTCCACCTTCTGGTTGACGAAGTCGGCGTAGGCCGCGATCGAGGCCAGGTCGCGGCTCTCCCGCTTGATCTGCTCGCGCAGCTCCTTCTTTGCGCTCATGGCCGCGGCGGTGTGGCTGAGGAACGTCAGGGCGCGGTTCAGGCTCATCATGCTTTCGCGCGCCTTGCTGATGACGTCCGCCATGCGGCCGATGCGTTGAATGAGCCCGTCGTAGCGCTGCGAGCCGGCGCGGGCGTCGGCCTGGCTGAAGACCTCGTGCGCCAGGCCCTCGACGTCCTGATGCGCCATCTCCACGATGTCGGCTAGGCGGTCGATGATGGCGCCGAAAAGCCCGATCATGGCGTAGGTGCCGCTGGCGCAGAGGTCCGCTTGGTTCTCGGTCATGCGGCTGAAGACCTTGAAGGGCAGGGGATCGGCGTAGCGCAGGGTGACCAGGCGCTGGCGGCTGAGGATGAAGGAGGCGGCGCCGCATTGCGGGCGCGGCGTCGCCACGTTGGAGAGCAGGGTCACCGTCATGTGCAGTGCGTGCGGTTCGCGACGCAGCCGGCTGGAACTCTCGATCTCCTGCATGGCCTCGCGCGGGGGAATGGTGATGTCGAGCGCCTGCTCCACGGCCTTGATCTCGTCCAGCCTGGGGTTGTGGAGGTCGATCCAGGCGGCCTCCGCCAAGGCTCCGAGCGCCTCTTCGCCATCCAGCCGCCGGATGCCGGCATCGCTCTTGGCATAGACGGTGATCATGGTCGCGGCTCCCTCCCTGTCCGATGCCGCTCAGAGGAAGCAAAAAGACGGGTCGGTGGCAAGGGAGGCCAAGGCAGGGATGTCCTATTGGCGAGAAGCTCAAGGGTCGCCCGACCCGGGTTCCGCCGGCGGTGCACTGCTTTGCCGTCGGCTCCCGCGCTTTGCGCTTCTCGAACCCGGCGCGCCCGTCGAGTCGCGGGCCCTTGTCCGCCAGAGGGAGTCCAATTCTGACTCATCTATACTGATAGACTGTCAATGATAGAGCTATTGATTGCAGTATGAATGACAGATTTACTGATCACCGCGCGATTGGCATCCTTCAGCATGCGCGATCATGGTCAATTTTTGCGCTTTTGCTTTCGCTTATGCATCATTTCCAGTCGGAGTGGTGAGGTCAGGTGGGCAACAGTTCCAATTGCGAAAGGTTCAAATCTGGTACAATTTTAGCCTTGGCACTGAACCACAGGCGGACTTCCATTACTCTTCACAATAGGATAGGTTTCTGCGCGGGGCGAGCAGGGATTAGGTGCCGTGATCCGACAAGACAAAATAATAGTTGAAGTACGAGTAAACGAGTTCGCGTCCAGACAATACAATAAAAGCGTGCCCTGGTCTCCGGAAGAGATCGCCGCCGACGCGAAGGCCTGCTACGACGCTGGCGCAAGTGTGATTCATTACCATGGGCGCCAGCCCAACGGCGAGCAGTGCCATGAGCTGGACTTCTTCGTGCGCACCAACAGGCTCATCCGCGAAGCCTGCCCCATCCTGATTCACCCGACCTTGGGCTGCGTCGCGAACGAGCCGGACGCGCTCAGCAAGCTGCAGTTGGTCGACGAGATGATGCTCGACCCCAGGGGCGCGCCGGATCTGGTGCCGACCAACGTCACCAGCGTGGGGACGCTCGGCCACTGTTCCAGCGTCTTGCCAGCCGGCAGCACGGAGCTGCTCTACCGCTGTTCGGACGACGTGCTGGAGCAGGTGACCGACAAGCTCGCGCAGCACGGCCTGACGCAGTATCTGGTCAGCTGGAACGTGAGCTGCACCAGGCACATCAACCGCTTCCTGGATGCCGGGCTGATACCCGAGCCGGCCTTTCTCTGCTTCATGCTCTCCGAAGGCGGCGCGCTCTCCGGTCATCCGGTCACGCCGGAAGGCTTGCAGGCGCATCTGATCTTCCTGCCCAAGGACAAGAACATCGAGTGGACCGTGGCCTGCCATGACGGCGATCTCTTCCAGATAACCGACTTGATCATCAAGGCGGGCGGTCACGTCTCCATCGGCCTCGGCGATCATCCCTATTCGGCCTATGGCGAGCCGACCAACGCGCAGCTGGTGGAGTGGGTCGTCGCGCAGGCGCGCGAGTTGGGCCGCGAGCCGGCGAGCGTGGAGGAGACGCGCGCGCTTCTCGGCATGTCGGCTGAGAGCGGTGCGAGAACGACCAGCTACGACAGGAGATTGCACGCCTGAGACCGGCCTCGCTTTCCCGGTCCCCGTGAGGCGGTGACCCCTTGACGACTGCAGTTCGGCCCGGACCGCCGCGCGGAAGGCATTCGGCCCCCGCCGCGCGAGGGTCAGTGCACCTCTTCGGGGTCTAGGTCGACGGCCCGCAATGCGTCGGCCTGGCGCTTGGCCAAGACGTCGCGGTCGAAGTCGCGGATCAGCTCCTGAAAGAGGCGGTACCAGTTGATCTCCGCCTTGAGGTGCATGAAGACGGAGCCGAGGCCGATCGCCGCGCGGTCCATGAGCACGAACTCCCGCGGCGGGCGCACGCCGCCCAGCCGCTTCAGCTCGCGGTGCACCTTGCTGGCGATCTCGGCGCCGTAGACGCCCTTGTCGCCGATGATGCGCTGCTCTTTGTCGGTCAGGATCGGGTCGTAGAGAAAGCGCGCCCAGAGGTTCAGCACCTCCAGGGTCTCGCGGTTCAGGTCCTTGAAGCCCCAGGCCTCGTAGGCCGCCACCATGCGCGCCTCGTCGTCGGCCTGCAGCGCCCGATAGAGCTCGATGACGCCCCAGACGAACTTCGGCGGAAAGACGCGGATGCAGCCGAAATCCAGCAGATTGACCTTGCCATCGGGTTGCAGCGTGTAGTTGCCCAGGTGCGGGTCGCCGTGAATGACGCCGTAGTAGTAGAAGGGCACATACCAGGCCCGGAACATGTTGATCGCGATCTGCTTGCGGGTCGCTTGGTCCTCGTGCGCCTTCAGGAAGGCAAGGAAGCCCTCTCCGTCGAGCCAGGTCATGGTCAGGAGACGGTCGCTCGACAGTGCGTCCAAGGGCTCCGGCACCGCAACCTCGCCCTCCTCGGCCAGCATCAGGCGATAGAGCCGCATGTGCTTGGCCTCGCGGCGATAGTCCAGCTCCTCCTTCAATCGGGCGCTCAGTTCGGCGTGGATCTCGCTAGTATCGATCGCCCGGTCGTACTGGCGATAGATCCCGAACGCGATCTTCAGCTGACGGATGTCGGCCTCGACCGCCGAGGCCATGTCCGGATACTGCAGCTTGCAGGCCAGCCGGCGGCCCTGCTCGTCGCGCGCGGCGTGGACCTGACCCAAGGAGGCAGCGTGCACCGCCTCGCGGCTGAAGTCGGCGTACTTCGTCTGCCAGTCGGGGCCCAACTCGTTGCGCATGCGCCGCTTGACGAAGGCCCAGCCCATGGGCGGCGCGTGCGCCTGCAGCTGGCGCAGCGCATCGGCGTACTCTTGCGGCAGGGCGTCGGGGATGGTGCCCAGGATCTGGGCCGCCTTCATCAAGGGGCCCTTCAGACCGCCCAGGGCTTGGGTCAGCGCCTCGGCGTGTTCGCCCTTGTCGACGTTGCGGCCGACCAGGCGCCTCAGCGCGTAGCCGGCGGCGAAGCCGCCGACCTGGCGGCCCACCTTGACATAGCGGCGGCCGCGGCCGGTGAAGCGAGACCTCTCGTCGCCGATCTCCGCCGCTTCGTCCGACCGATCCGCCGCCATGGGCTCAAGCCACCTCTTCCAGCTCGTCGATGAAGCCGGTCAGCAAGGACAGGCCGCGGCTCCAGAAGGCGGGATCCCTGGCGTCGAGGCCGAAGGGCGCCAGCAATTCGTCGTAGTGCTTCGTGCCGCCGGCCTTCAGCATGTCCAGGTACTTCTCGGCGAAGCCGCCCTCGGCCTGCTGGTAGACCGCGTAGAGCGAGTTCACCAGGCAGTCGCCGAAGGCATAGGCGTAGACGTAGAAGGGCACGTGGATGAAGTGGGGGATGTAGGCCCAGAAGCTCCGGTACTCCCGGTCGAGGTCGAAGGCGGGACCCAAGGCCTCGCGCTGCGTCTCCATCCAGATGTCGCCCAGCTGGTCGGCGGTGAGTTCGGCCGTGCGGCGCTCGTCGTGGACCCGGGTCTCGAAACGGTGGAAGGCGATCTGGCGCACCACCGTGTTCAGCATGTCCTCGACCTTACCGGCCAGCATCAGGCGGCGCTTCTCCGGCGTTTCCGCCTGGCGCAGCAGCGACTGGAAGGTCAGCATCTCGCCGAACACGCTGGCGGTCTCGGCCAGGGTCAGCGGCGTATCGGCCAAGAGGTGGCCTTGCGCGCCGGCCAGCACCTGATGCACGCCGTGGCCCAGCTCGTGCGCCAAGGTCATGACGTCGCGGGTGCGGCCCTGATAGTTCAGCAGCAGATAGGGGTGCGCGCTGGGGATGGTGGGATGCGCGAAGGCGCCGGGCGCCTTGCCGCTGCGCGCCGGCGCGTCGATCCAGGCGGAATCGAAGAAGCGCTTGCCGACGGCCGCCATGTCCGGCGAGAAGTGGCCGTAGGCCGCCAGCACGGTGTCGCGCGCCTCGTCCCAGGTGATCAGGCGATCGTCGTCCTCCGGTAGCGGGGCGTTGCGCTCCCAATAGGGCAGCGTCTCGTAACCCAGCCACTTGGCTTTCATGGCGTAATAGCGGTGCGAGAGCCGGGGATAGGCCTCGACGACGGCCTGGACCAGGGCGTCGACCACCTCGTCCTCGACCAGGTTGGCCAGGTTGCGGCTGGCGACCGGCCGCTTGAAGCCGCGCCAGCTGTCCTCGATCTCCTTGTCCTTGGCCAAGGTGTTGGTGATCAGCGCGAAGGTCTTGGTGTTCTGACCCAGGACCTTGGCGAAGCTGTGGGCGGCGGTCTCGCGGACTTTGGGGTTGCGATCCGTCAAGCGGTCGAGGATCTGGGTCGAGGTCAGGTCCTTGCCGCCCATGGGAAAGCGCAGTCCGGCCATGGTCTCGTCGAAGAGGCGGGTCCAGGCGGCGCGCCCGGCCACGTACTTCTCGTGCAGCAGACGCTCGATGTCGTCGCTCAACTGATAGGGTCGAAAGGCCCGCTGGTCGCGCACCCAAGGCCGCCAGCGCGCCATCGCCGGATGATCCAGGGTTGCCGCCAGCGGAGCGTCCTCCAGCCGGTTCAGCTCCAGCGAGAAGAAGAGGAGATTGGTCGAGATCGCCGTCACCCGCTCTTGCATGGTCTGGTAGAAGCGCCCGACTTCCGGGTCGTTCATGTCGCCCGAATGCAAGAGCTGGGCGAAGCTCATCACCCGGCCCAAGCGTTCCTGCAGATCCTGGTAGGCCTCCAGGGCTTCCGCGAAGCCCGGCCCCGACAGTTTCGCCAAGCCGCCCTCGTAGCGACCGCGAAAGCTCTGCGCCTTGGCCTCGATCTCCTTGAGATCGCCGGCCAGCGCCGCGTCTTCGGGCCCGCCGTAGAGATCCGAAAGGTCCCACTCCGGCAGGGAACCCAAGGCGGAATCCGTTTTTTCCGGCGGCTTTTCTTGCAGTGCTTCGGGCATCTTTCCTATCTCCAGACGGGTCCAGGGCGATATAGGCACCTAGGCAGGCGTCGCCAAGGCAAGGTGAAGAAACAAAAAAGGCATGGGGAAGGACGAACGCGACATGGATTACAAGGCTTGGCCCTCTTTGCCGAAGATGCTGTTCGATCGCGCCGACGGCGTCGGCGACCAGAACGTGCTCTGGTCCAAGCGTGGCGGCAAGTGGTCGCCGCTCACCTGGGCGCAGTTGGTGGCGCGGGTGCGCAACCTCGCCAAGGCGCTGATCGCGCGCGGGGTGGAGCCCGGCGCGCGCGTCCTGCTGGTCTGCGAGAACCGTCCGGAGTGGGTGATCGCCCACTTCGCGATCATGAGCGCGGGTGCCGTCACCGTGCCGGCCTACACCACCAACACCGAGCGCGACTATGCCCACCTCTTGACCGATTCCGGCGCCTGCGGCGCCATTCTGTCCAGCGCGGCGCTCGGCAAGCGCTTCCTGCCGGCCGCCTCCGAAGCTCCTGCTTGCGGCTTTGTGATCGCCCTTGAAGAGCAACCGACCGAGGCCGGGACGGCCGTCGATCTCGCTAGCTGGACCGCCGAGGAGGCGATCGGCGAGCGCGCCGACGTCGACCTCGATGCCCGGATCGAGGCGCTGAAACCGGACGATGCCTGCATCTTCATCTACACCTCCGGCACCGGCGGCACGCCGAAGGGCGTGATGCTGAGCCACCGGAACATCTTGACCAACTGCGGCAGCGCCCACGACCTGCTGTCCGCCTTCGGGCTGGAGGACCAGCATCAGGTCTTCCTCTCCTTCCTGCCGCTCAGCCACTCCTACGAGCACGCGGCCGGGCTCTGCTTTCCGCTCTCGATCCGCGCGGACATCTACTACGCGGAATCGGTGGAGCAGCTCTCCGCCAACATCGCCGAGGTGCGGCCGACCTTCATGACCGCCGTCCCCCGGCTCTACGAGAGCATGCATCAGCGCATATTGCTGGGTCTGAAGCGGCAGTCCTCGCTGAAGCAGAGCATGTTCCACAAGACGCTGGCACTGGGTCTGAAGCGCCATGCCGGAGAGCGGCTGGGTTTCTTCGAGCGCGCGCAGGACAGCCTGCTGGAGCGCCTGGTGCGCGAGAAGGTGCGCCAGCGCTTCGGCGGGCGGCTGCAGGCCTTCGTCTCCGGCGGCGCCGCGCTCAATCCGGAGATCGGCGATTTCTTCCGCGCCCTGGGTCTCACCCTGCTGCAGGGCTATGGCCAGACTGAGTCGGCGCCGGTCGTCTCCTGCAACCGACCGCAGAAGGTCAAGATGTCCAGCGTCGGACCGGCCCTGGCCGGCGTCGAGGTGGCGATCGCCGAGGACGGCGAGATCCTGGTGCGCGGCGACAACGTGATGCTGGGCTATTGGGGCGATCCGGAAAGCACGGCCAGGGTCATCAAGGAGGGTTGGCTGCACACCGGCGACGTCGGCTACCTGGACGAGGACAACTACATCCACATCACCGACCGCAAGAAGGACATCATCGTGCTGTCGGGCGGCGACAACGTCTCTCCGGCGCGCCTTGAGGGCCTCTTGACCATGGAGCCCGAGATCGAGCAGGCCTACGTCGCCGGCGACAAGCGCCCCCACCTGGTGGCCCTTCTCGTGCCCTCCAAGGCGGTCATCGACGAATGGGCCAAGGAGAAGGGGGTGGCGGCCGGCCTCTCGGCGCTTGCCGGCGACAGCGCCTTTCAGGATCGGGTCGGCGAGGCGGTGGAGCGGATGAACCGCAAGGCATCGGTCTTGGAGCGCATTCGGCGCTTTATCGTTGCGTCCGAGCCCTTCACCATCGAGAACGAGATGATGACACCGACGATGAAGATCCGCCGCCACAAGATCAAGGCCGCCTACGGCGACAGGCTCGAGGCGCTGTACGAGCGTAAGGGGGGGTGAGTGGAGCTCGCCGCCGACCTCGCCTTGCTGGATGACGACGAGCCCGAGCCCTTCGAGCTGATCAATCCCGAGGGCGCCTCGCCGCTCTTTCTGGTGTGCGATCACGCCAGCAACTTCGTGCCGCGCGCCTTGCAGGGCCTGGGGCTCGATCCGGCCTACCTGTCGCTGCACATCGCCTACGACATCGGCGCCGCCGCGGTCACCCGCCGCCTGGCCGCCAGTCTCGACGCGCCGGCCGTGCTCTCGCATTTCTCGCGCCTGGTGGTGGACCCCAACCGGCCGCTGGACGATGCGACCTCGATCCCGGCGGTCAGCGACGCGATTCCCGTCCCGGGGAACAGGGGCTTGTCCGTCGGCGCGCGCGAGGCGCGGATCGCGACCTTCTTCCGACCCTACCACCGGGCCATCGAGACTACCTTGCAGCGCCGTCTGGGGCGCGGCGCGCTTCCGATCTTCGTCTCGGTGCACAGCTTCACGCCGATGCTGGAGGGCGCGCGGCGCCCCTGGGACATCGGCGTGCTCTGGGACCACGGCAACCGCGTTGCCCGGCCGCTGATCGAGGCCCTCGGCCGGCGCGGGCTGACTGTCGGCGACAACGAGCCCTATAGCGGCACCATCGCCTTCGGCTTCACGACCCGCCACCACGCCGCCCCGCTGGGGCTGCCGCAGGTCCTGCTGGAGCTGCGCCAGGACTTGATCGACACCGATGCCGGCGCCGAGGCTTGGGCGGATATCCTCAAGGAAGAGCTGAGCGCTCTGGCGCATCATCCGGCCGCGAAAGAAAGAACAGGGGCATAGGCCATGGCGACACCCAAATTCACCGTCGGGATCGAGGAGGAGTACCTCCTGATCGACCGGGAGACGCGCAATCTGGTGACCGCGCCGCCGGACGAGCTGATGAGCGTGATGAACCAGGAGACCGACGGCCGCGCCGTGCCGGAGTTCCTGCGCGCGCAGGTGGAGATCGCCACCAAGCCCTGCCAGACCATCCCGGAGGTGGCCGAGGATCTGCGCGGCCTTCGCAAGGCGGTCTCCGACGTCGCCGATCGCTACGGGCTGGGCCTGATGGCGGCGGCCACCCATCCCTTCGCCCACTGGGCACAGCAGCAGCGCAGCCAAGGCAAGCGCTACGACGCCATCTCCCGCGACATGCAGAGCCTGGCGCACCGCCTCCTGACCTGCGGCATGCACATCCATGCCGGCCTGGACGACGACGAGCTGCGCATCGACCTGATGGGGCAGGTGGCCTACTTCATCCCCCACCTCCTGGCGCTCTCCACCTCCTCGCCCTTCTGGGACGGCCGGGTCACGGGCCTGAAGTCCTACCGGGTCGCGGTCTTCGACGAGATGCCGCGTACGGGCCTGCCGGAGAGCTTCGACAGCTGGGGCGAGTACTGCCGCCACCTGGAGGTCCTGATCAACGCCGGCATCATCGAGGATGCCTCGAAGATCTGGTGGGACGTCCGCCCCTCCGTCCGCTTTCCCACCTTGGAGATGCGGATCGCCGACATCTGCACCTATTGGCGCGACAGCGTCACCCTGGCCGCCATCTACCTCTCGCTCCTGCACATGCTCTACCGCCTGAAGCGGGAGAACCAGCGCTGGCGGGTCTACAGCCGCATGCTGATCGAGGAGAACCGCTGGCGCGCACAGCGCTACGGCTTCGAGGAGGGCATGGTCGACTTCGGCAGGGGCAGCATCGTGCCCTATGCCGACTTGCTGGAAGAGATCATCTTCCTGACCGAGACGGACTCCGAGGAGCTGGGCTGCACGGCGGAGGTGCTGGCGGCCCGCGACCTCCTGCGCCGCGGCACCAGCTCCGACCGGCAGCTTTCCGTCCACGCCGCCGCGATCGAGGCGGGCGCCGACAAGCAGGAGGCGCTCAACGCCGTGGTCGACTGGCTGCTGGAGGAGACCAAGCGTGACCTGTGATCGGCTCGACCGCGGAGAGAAGAGCTGACTTTGGAGGGAGGAGCTAGGGGCGTGACGTCCTTCACCGAGACCGTCTGGCGGCAGGTGGCGCCGATCCGCCAGGCGATGGCGACTATGCCTTTCAATGCCGAGCTGCGGGACGGTACGCTGTCGCGCGCGCGCTTCCAGTTCTACCTGCTGCAGGACAGCTTCTACCTGAAGGACTACGGGCGTGCCCTGGCGCTGGCTGCCGCGCGGGCGCCGAACGCCGATCTCATTCTGGAGTACGCCAAGCGGGCCGAGATCGCCATCGTCGTGGAGCGCGCCTTGCACGAGGGCTTTCTGAAGGACTTCGGTCTTAGCCGCGCGGAGATCGAGGCGGCCGAGCCCAGCCCCACCACCCTGGCCTACACCAGCTACATCCTGGCCGTTGCCCACGGCGCCTCCTTCGAGGAGGCCGTCGCGGCATTGCTGCCCTGCTTCTGGGTCTATCGCGAGGTCGGGCTGGCGATCGCCGCGGAGGCCGCCCAGCCCAATCCCTACCAGGCCTGGATCGACACCTACGCCGGCGAGGAGTTCGGCGCCGCCGTCGCCTGCCAGATCGAGATCACCGACCGCTTGGCCGCGGCCGCCTCACCCGAACGCCGCGCCCAGATGGCCGCCGCCTTCCACCGCTGCACCCAGCTGGAGTGGATGTTCTGGGACAGCGCCTACCGACAGGAGACCTGGCCGGTGGCGCCTTCGGAACGCTAGTCTCGCCTCGGCAAGGAGAGGTCTCGCATGTCGAAAGAGAGCGGAATTCGTCTCGAACGAGATGGCACGGAGGTGGCCGGCACCTTCCAGGACGTCAATGCCGCCCTGGCGGGTCACGGCATCGCGGCCTGGCCGGTCGATTTGAGCGGCGTAGCGCCGGAGATTCGCCGACTGCTCGACAAGAAGGCGCTGACCGAAGCGGAGAACCGGCAGCTCAAGGCCCACTTCCTGCTGAGCCGAGAGCGCCTGCTCGAGGTCATCGCCGAGGCCGGCCGCGTGCCGAACACGCCTGGCGGCGGCGCGCTCGACAGCTACTGCATCGAGACCGAGACCCCCTACCCGCAGCTCCACGTCATCGCCGCCGGTCGTGACTACGGCGCCTTCTTTCCCTTTCACGCCAACCTCGGTGAGGACGGGACCGGCGCCGACGAGGTGGGCCATGTCTTGAGCGGCAGCAACATGCAGTACCGCTTTCGCCTTGCCGATGGCGCCGTGGTCGTGCTCTCGCTCAGCTGCGCAACGCCGGACCAGGCTTGGCGCTACACCTTCAACGGCACCACCCCGCACGGCGGCATCCTGAAGGACACGGCCGTGGGCACGAAGGTCCTGGTCCAGGCCATGGGCCCGGAGCGCTTTCACCTGCGCTACGTTGAGTGAGGCCTATCGTGGTCGGTCTCCCGGAGGCATCCGTGGCGGAGCCGTAGAGCCCCCCTGCGGTAGCACCGTGGTGACCGGGGACTGGATTCTTCCTCATGTGAAAGCGTCTTCGGGGCAAGCGCACTCAATGTCATCTTCCAGCATGACCGGAAAATCTTGGGCCATGGCTCTTGCAAGGGGGATCGGAATCTACGGTCAAGCCCACCGCTGTTCGGTCGGGGGGAGTTGATTGTACTTCTTTCTTTCATTTGCATCTTTTTCTTGTCATCCCCGGGCATAGACCCGGGGATCAAGTGGCCCCGCCGCACGCTGTCGGAGTGTTGGGCGCTGAGGGTGGGACATGGATGCCCGGGTCAAGCCCACTGCTGTCCGGTTTAGCTATTCAGATTGAATTGCATCATGATTGATCAACTGTTTATCGTCATGCCCGGGCTTGACCCGGGCATCCACGTGGTCGAACTGCACTCTATTGGTGAGTTGGGTGCTATCGGTGAGACGTGGATGGCCGGGTCAAGCCCGGGCATGACGAGTAATGATTGATTGATTCTGTCAAAAACTCCCCATTTAGGCGATCTCCCAGCTAAACCGGACAGCAGTGGGTCTAGCCCGGGCATGACGATAAAAGGTCGATAGACCAGTGGGAAGTTCAATCCAAACAGCTAATCCGGACAGCAGTGTGTCAAGCCGGAGAAGGACGGAGGCGGATGCTTGACAGAGTTACTCCCCTTTAGGCCGCTTCTTTCTCCTTCAGCCATGCTCCGATGATCTCGCGGTACCGCGCCCCGTCGAAGCTTGGGAAGTGGCCGCCGTGGACGAGCCGGACGGGGAGGTCCAGGAGGCGCTTCATGGAGGCAAGGTAGTCGTCGGGGTCGGAGTGGTAGCAGTCCTCGATCAGGGGGCCGTCGTAGACGATGTCGCCGGAGAAGAGGATGCCGCTGGCCTCCTCGAAGAGCACGATGCCGCCGGGGGAGTGGCCGGGCGTGTGGTAGACGGTGAAGTGACGGTCGCCCAGGTCCAGGACCTCGCCGTCGGCGATCAGGCGGGTGGCGGGTGCGGGCCGGACCGCGTAGGCCTCGGAGCGGTAGTCGCCGGGCGGCAGCCGCGTGAAAATCTCGTCGGTGACGTAGGGATCGGCCAGGGTGTTCCGCCGGGTGGGATGGGCCAGGAGCTCGGCCTCGCCGGCGTGCACCAGGCGCTCCTCGAACTCGTGGTGGCAGCCGATATGGTCGAAGTGGGTGTGGCTGGCGACCGCCAGGGTCGGGCGCTCGCTCACCCGCGGCACCCACTGGCGCAGGCTGACGACGCCCATGCCGCTGTCGACCAGCAGATCGCGGTCGCGGCCGCGCACGTGCCAGACGTTGCAGCGGTAGAAGGGCAGGATCCAGGGCTCGTCGATCAGGGTGACGTCGTCGGCCAGGCGCGCGACGCGGTACCAGTCTTCCGGCTTGGCGCGTTCCATGCGCTCTTTCCTACCTCCGTTTCATCTTCCTGAACACGACGATCTCCAGCACCAGGACCAGCAGCACCGAGACTAGGAAGACCACGCTGCCGACCGCGTTGGTCTCGGGGTTGAGGCCGGAGCGCAGGAGGCTCCAGATCTCCACCGGCAAGGTCACCTCGAAGCGGGACAGGAGGAAGGCGATGATGAACTCGTCCCAGCTGAAGGTCACCGCCAGGAAGTAGCTGGCCAGGATGACCGGCGCCAGCATGGGGGCGGTGATCAGGACCATCACCTGCCAATCGCGCGCGCCCAGGTCGCGGGCGGCGCGCTCGATGTTGACCTGATGGTCGCCCAGCGCGCTGAAGATGATGGCGAAGCAGAGCGGCGTGTTGATCACCGCATGCCCGATCCCGACGGTCAGCAGCGAGCGCGGCACGCCCAGCATGTTGAAGGTGGTCAGGAGGCCCAGGCCGATGATGAGGTAGCTGACCGTCAAGGGCGCGATCAGCAAGGCCCGCTGCAGGCCCGCCGCCGGCAGGCGATGGCGGGCCAGGGCATAGGCCGCGAGGAAGCCCAGCACGGTGGCGACCGCCGAGGAGAGGAGGGCGACCAGCAGGGAGTTCGTCAGGGCCGAGGTCAGGTCCGGGTCGTTGAAGACGGACTGGTACCAACGCAGCGAGGGGCCGTTGAAGGGCGGGATCGGAAAGCGGCCCTTCTGGAAGGAGAAGAGCACCAGGACCGCCACCGGCAGGAAGATGAAGAGGTAGATCAGGCCGGCGTAGGCGACCATGGCCGCGGTGGTGAGGCGTCGCATCGCGCTAGACCCGTTCCATCTTCAGCCAGCGCGCGCAGAGCAGGTAGGCCAAGGTGACGACCGCCATGAGGATCAGCGAGAGGGCGGAGGCGGTGGGGAAGTCGGCGCGCCGGCCGATCTGCAGCATGATGATCTGCGGCAGCACCAGTTCCTGGTTGCCGCCCAGGATCTGCGGCGTGATGTAGTCGCCGATGCAGAGCACGAAGGTGAGGAAGGCGCCCACCATGATCCCCGGCAGGGTGAGCGGCAGGATCACGTACCAAAAGGTCTGCAGGCGGTTGGCGCCGAGGTCGGCCGCCGCGCGCCGGTAGTTGGGCGGAAGCTGGACCAGGTTGGCGTAGATGGTGAGAGTCAGCAGCATGACGAAGAAGTGCACGAAGCCGATCACCGTGGCGGTCCGCGTGCTGGCCAGTTCCAAGGGCTCGTCGATCAGCCCGATGCCCAGGAGCGCCTGGTTGACCACGCCGTTGCGCGCCAGCACCAAGAGCCAGGCATAGGAGCGCACGACGTAGGAGGTCCAGAAGGGCAGGATCGCCAGCAGCAAGGCCAGACGCTGCCAGCGACGCGGCACCCGCTCGGCGAGGATCCAGGCCAAGGGGTAGGCCAGCAGCACGGAGATCGCGGTGACCAGCAGGGTGATCTCCAGCGAGTTCAGCAGGCCCTCGACGAAGTGCGGCTTCTCGAAGAAGCCGATGTAGTTGTCGAGGTTCCAGACCCGCAGGATCTGGGTGCCCTCGCGCTTCCAAAGACTGACCATCGCCATGATGGCGAAGGGCAGCACGAAGAAGGCCAGGGTCCACAGCAGCGCGGGGGACACGAAGGCCCAGGCTTTCAGGCGTTCGCGACCCTCCCGCGTCAGGGGCATGGACGCTCTCTAGTACTGCAGGAACTCGGTCCAGACGTCCTGCATCTTGGCGTCGAGCGCGGCGTCCGGCGCCGGGTAGAGCTGCGAGCGGGCCAGATACTCCGGCTGCTGGTCCCAGCGCAGCGCCAGCTTCTGCTGCTCGGTGAGATGCGCGGCCGCCTTCTGATTGGCCGGCATGGCCCAATAGCAGGAGGAGGTGGCCAAGCGCGCCTGGCCTTCCGGGCTCAAGATGTACTGCACGAAGGCCAGCGCCAGGTCCTGCTTCTCGCTGTCGGCGAAGACGCCGATCGATTGCGACCAGCGCACGCCGCCCTCTTTCGGCAGGATCCAGTCCAGCTGCGGCAATTCCTCGGTGAGGCCGGCCGTCACCCACTCGCCGCCGCCGACCAGGATGTCGACCTCGCCGGTGGCGATCGCGGTCTGGCTGGAGACCACCTCGCCGATCTGCTTGCTCATCTCCTTCATCTCGAAGAGCTTCTCGCGGATCTCCGGAAGGTCGGCATCGCTGAGGTCCGCGGTGTTCTTGCCGAGCCCGATCGCCACCATGCCGATCACCGGCAGGTAGTAGTCATAGACCGCGATCTTGCCCTGGTACTTCGGGCTCCAGATCACCGACATGGACTCCATGTCGGCCGGATCGACATTGTCCATGTTGTAGGAGATGGTGTTGTAGCCGAACTTCTCGGAGATGGCGTAGGTCTTGCCGTCGCGCTGATGGTTCTCCGCCATCACCAATTCGGGGAAGAGGTCGTCGGTCGGCAGGGCCTCGGGCGGCAGCGGGGCCAGGATGCCGGCGTCGACCGCGCGCGGGACATCGACGCCGTCGATCACCAGCACGTCCCAATCGCCCGGCTGCGATTGCTCGATGATGGAGAGCGCCGTGCCGGTGCCCTCGTACTCCTTCAGATTGACCGTCACCCCGTGCGCTTCCTCGAAGGGCGCGATGAGCTCCGGGTCGGTGTGGTCGCACCAGACCAGCGCGTTCAGCTCCTCGTCTGCCAACGCCGGCGCGGCCGTTGCCAGTGCCAGAACCGCTACGCCTGCGAGAAGAAGTCGCCTCGTGAAGCGGATAGGGGTTTCAACAGTCATAGCGGAGCCTCCCAAGAAGTTCCGCGAGAGCCTGAAGCAAGCGGGAAAGAGGGTCAACGGCTAGCTTTATCACCCTTTCGCGGGGTGGCGTGGACGCCAATCCGCGCGAAGACGTGATGGTCCAGGCCGCTTGGACGGCTCCCATACGACGCGTTAGTCTCTGCGCGAGCCCGTCCTGTCGCATGTACCGGTGATGGCAGCGCTTGGCTGTACGGCCATTCGGTGGAGATCGTCGCCGCGACGGACGAGGGGAGGCGTCAATCTGGTGCGGAGGAAGAGACGATGGCAGTGGTGACGGGTACGCCGGTGAGCGAGAGCCTCTACGGCAGCAACTTGGACGACGTGATCTTCGGCTACGGCGGCGCCGACTTCGTCGAGGGGAAGTCCGGCATCGACACCGTCTATGGCGGTGCCGGCAGCGACGCGGTCTTCGGCGGCGACGACAACGACGTCCTGGCCGGGTCCGGCGGCAGCGATCTCTTGAGCGGAGACGGCGGCAACGACGTCTTGAGCGGTGGTACCGGATCGGACGACGGCTTCGGAGGCGACGGCAACGACCACTTTTCCGGCGACGACGGCGTGGACTTCTTCTCCGGCGGTCTCGGCAGCGATACGGCGATAGGCGGTTCGGCCGCCGATACCTTGGAGGGCAACCAAGGCCGGGACTACCTCTTCGGCGGCTACGCCGCCGATATCCTCAGCGGGGGCGGTGGCGGCGACTTCCTCTACGGGCTCGGCGGCTCCGACAGCATTGCCGGCGGCAGCGGCAGCGACAGGGCCTACGGCGGCAGCTCGGACGACGACCTTAGAGGCGGCCATGCCACGGACTTCCTCTTCGGCTCCAGCGACAACGACGAGCTGCGCGGTCAGGCCGGCGACGACTATGCCTTTGGCGGCAGCTCCTCCGACGTCGCCAAGGGCGGGCGCGACGACGACGCGCTCTACGGCGACGGCGGCTCGGACGTGATCAACGGCAATGCCGACAACGATCTCATCTTCGGTGGCTCCGACGACGACGACCTGCGCGGCGACCACGGCAGGGATGCCGTCTTCGGCGGCATCGACAACGACAGGGTCGCGGGCGGCCGCGGCAGCGACTACCTCCTGGGCAACAGCGGTGACGATCAGGTCTTCGGCGGCAGCGGCAGCGATTACCTCAACGGCAACAGCGGCACCGACGTGCTGACCGGCGGCGCCGGCGAGGATAGCTTCAGCTTCGGCTATGCCAAGAGCTACATCACCGAAGCCTACATCACCGACTTCACCTCGAACGTCACCGATCCCGGCGATGGCGACCTGATCCAGCTGGAGGTGGCCGGCGACGTCGGCTCCTGGCAGGGCAATGGCGCCTTCACCGGCTTCGCGCCGGGCGCGCGCTTCGAGACCAGCACTGACTTGGTGCAGGTCGATGTCGACGGCGACGCGGTCGCCGACTTCGAGATCGATGTTGAAGGGGTCACCGACGGCAGTCAGCTGACCAGCACGGACTTCCTCTTCATCTAGAAAAAAGGAGCGGGGCCCGGACGCGCGCTCATCTGTCCGGACCCCGCTTTGCGGACCTAGGAGGCCGCTCAGGGACGCCAGATGGTCTCTACCTTGAACTCGCCGTCGTGCACTGAGATCACCGAGATTGGCTTGGGCGGGACCATGCTTTCGCGGGTGTAGGAGATCTCGCCGGTGACGGCCTTGTAGCCGCGGGTGGCTTCCAAGGCATCGCGGATGGCCGCCGGCTCGGCCGAGTCGGCGCGGCGGATCGCGTCGGCCACCAGCATCAGGGCGTCATAGCCCAAGGGCGCGAAGGCATTCTCCGGCTCCACGCCGTACTCCTCGGTGTAGGCCTCGACGAAGGAGGTCACCTCCGGCCGGTCGTCGGCGCGGTAGGTGTGGGTGGAGAAATAGACGTCGTTTGCGAGGTCGGGACCGGGCGTGCTGGAGACGAGATCGGTGTCGAAGCCGTCGCCGGAGACGATCGGCAGGCTCAAGCCGGCTTCGCGGATCTGCTTCACCGAGAGGCCGGCCTCGGTCGGAATCGCGGAGACGAAGACGGCGTCGGCCGGCGGGTCCATGGCCTTCAGCCGCGCGATCTGGGCCGAGAAGTCCGTGTCGCCGATCATGAAGGAGTCCTCCAGCGAGACCTTGCCGCCGCGTTCGATGAAGCGCTCGATGAAGAACTTGCTGAGCGCCTTGGTGAAGTCCATCGACTGGTCGGTCCAGACCGCCACGTCGCGCATGCCGAGCGTGTCGTAGGCGTAGTCCGCGATGGCGTAGGACTGATCGTCGTCGCCGAAGGGCGTCATGAACATGTGGTCGCCGACCCAGACCGGCAGTTCCGGGTGGGTCGCGCCGGAGGTGACGAAGGGAATGCTCTCCTCCTGGAAGAGCGGGGCCGCGGCCATCACGAAGGTGGTGTCCGACATGCCGATGCCGGCGACGACGCCCTCCGACAGCACGCGCTGCGCCGCCTTCGCGGTCTCCTGCTGGTCGGTGCGGGTATCGATGGCGATGATCTCGATCGGCCGGCCCAGAAGGCCGCCGGCTTCATTGACCTGCTTGGCGGCCAGTTCCGCCCCCCTGAGCGAGGGACCGTCGAGCGAGGCCATGCCGCCGGTCACGTTGTAGAGGGCGCCGATCTTGATCGGCTCTTGCGCCTGCGCCGGCAGTGCGAGAAGGCCCGCCGCCGCCATCGCGATACCCATGGATTTCAGCCAGGTCATCATGCTCTCGCTCCCGCTTGGTCGATCGTTGCCGGGCGCAAGCTCCTACCCGCCCGCCGAGGGCGGACGGAGGCCACCGGCTTCCACCGGACAACGCTATCCCAACGCGTGAGAATGTCAATACTTTGGTACATTTTCACATTGAGAGGCCGGAAATGTATCAATATGTTTTTGCCTGAAGCAACACAGAGGCAATGAGGCATGGCGAGTTCGCCGGCGAGCAGACTGAGAGCGGTCTTCGAGGCCCTGGGCAAGCAGGAGAAGAACGTGGCGCGCGCGGTCTTGCGGGACTATCCGGTCTCCGCCCTTAGCACCGTGGCCGCCTTGGCCGAGAGCGCGTCGGTCAGCACCGCGACCGTGCTGCGCCTGGCCAATCGACTGGGCTACGATACCTTCGGGGGCTTTCAGGACGCGGTGAAGCGGGATCTTAAGACCTTGCTGCAGTCGCCGTCCGACCGTTTCGCCGCACCGGCCGAGAGCGAGGACTTCTGTCAGCGCGCCTTCCAGCAGACGGCCGAGAACCTGATCGAAGGGGCGAAGGCGACCTTGGACGCCGACTTCCGCGACGTGGTCGCCCTTCTGGCCGACCCGCGCCGCTCCACCTACTGCGTGGGTGGCCGCTATTCCCGCCACATCGCCAACCTCTTCGTCGACTACCTGGGCGTGCTGCGCGACAAGGTCTGCTTCGTCGACGGTCAGCCGGACGGCTGGTCGCGCTTCCTGATCGACATCGGCCCGACCTCGACCGTGGTGGTGATCGACATCCGCCGCTATCAGCGCACGGTCCGGCGCTTCGCGGCGCTGGCCAAGGAGCGCGGCGCCAAGCTGGTGATCATCACCGATCTTTGGGCCGAGAGCGCGCTCTTCGCCGGCGACTACGAGTTCCGCCTGCCCAGCGCCTCGCCTTCGCTGATGGACAGCCTCGCGGCACCGCTGGCGCTGGTCGAGGCGCTGACCGGCGCTGTGGCCGTCACCCTGGAGGACTCCATTCGCGATCGCCTGGCCGAGTGCGAAGCCCTCGATTGCGTCGAGACCAACCTACCCCACGCCTGGCCCGGGATCGGGGACGAGGGGGAGGCGTGAGACCGCTTCCGAAAGGCGGAGGCTAGAACGAGGCGACCGGCGCGCCGAACAGGCTTTCGTCGGGCTCGACGCCGAGACCGGGACCGGCGGGCAGGTCGATATGTCCGTCGACGATCCGGATGCCCTTCTCCCGGTCGTAGTGGTGATCGATGTAGGGCGCGGAAATCCAGGTCCCGCGAAAGAGGGCCGGCTCGACCGTGGCGCCCATGTGGACGCAGGCAGCCGCGATCACGTCGCCGCCCCAGGTGTCGTCGACGCTGATCGGCACGCGCCGGGCCGCCGCCATGTCGCGGACGCTCAGCATGGGCGTAAGGCCGCCGACGCGCGTTACCTTCATGCCCAGGCCGTCGCACCGTCCTTGTCCGAGCAGTGCGAGAACGATCGCCACGTCCGCCGTGCTTTCATCCAGATAGAGCGGATGGCCGAGGCGCCCGAGCAGCGCATCGCTCTCCGCGAGCGTCCGGCAGGGCTGCTCGAAGGCGACGGGTATCTCCGCCACCATGCGGCCGAGGTGCAGCGCGTCCGCCGTCGTCATGGCCCGGTTGGCGTCCGCTGCCAAGCTCACGCCAGGTTCCAGCACCGCATAGGCGGCGCGCAGCGCCTCGGCATCCCGGCGCACGTCGCCGGAGCCGATCTTAATCTGCAGGGCGCGGAAGCCTTCCCGCTGCTTCTCGCGAACGGCGCGCGCGGTCTCCTCGGGACTCATGATGCCGATGGCGTGGTAACTGGGAACGCGGGACCTGAGCGCGCCGCCCAGCAGCACATGGACCGGCTGACCCAAGGCGCGGCCGAGGAGATCGTAGAGCGCGATATCGACTGCCGCCTTGGCGTAGTTGTGTCCCTCCAAGGCAGCCGCCATGGTCCGGCCGGCGACCCTGGGCAGGGCCTCGATGCCGATCAGGTGGGGCGCCAACTCCTGCAACGCGGCCAAGGCGCCCAAGGCATGGGCCGGCTGGTAGGTGGGACCCAGCGGGCAGACCTCGCCCCATCCGACATGGCCGTCGTTCGAGGTGATCCGCACGAGAAGGGTCGTCAGCGACGAGAGGCTGCCGCCCGAATAGACGTAGGGGCCGTTCACGACCTTTAGTTCATGCCGGTAGATGTCCAGCTTTCCGATCTTCACCGACAGGCTCCTCAGTCCGGAGGGATGAGCACCAGCTTGCCGGTGAAACGCTTCGCCAAGAACTCCTCCTGCGCCGCCTTGATGTCTGAAAGCGCAAATGTCTTGGCCACGACGGGTCGGATCTCCCCGTGTTCGATGTAGCGCACCAGGTTCTCGAAGACGACGTCGTCCTGGAAGGTGCAGCCGATCAAGGTGAGATCCTTGAGGTAGAGGGTGCGCACATCCAGCGCGACCAGGGGACCCGCGATCGCGCCCGCGGTGGCGTAGCGCCCGCCCTTCTTCAAGACGTCGAGCAGGGGCGGCCAGCCCTCTCCAGCCACCAGGTCGACGACGACGTCGACGCTGTCCCTGCCCAGCGCTTGCACCAGATCCGCGCCCCGGTCGACCACCTGGCTGGCGCCCAGGGCGCGCACGCCATCGGCCTTCGCCGCGCTGGCCACCGCGATGACCTCGGCCCCGCGACGCTTGGCGAGTTGGACGGCGGCGGCGCCCACGCCGCCGGAGGCGCCGGTCACCAGGACCCGCTCGGCGCCGACCGTCGCGCGGTGCAGCATGTTCTCCGCCGTGGAGTAGGCGCAAGGGATGGAGGCCAGCTCCGCATCGCTCCAGTCGCAGTCGACCCGATGGGTTTCGCGCGACGGCGCCTTGGCGTACTGCGCGAAGCCGCCGTCGCATTCCGAGCCGAAGGTCCAGCATTCGAAGGGACGATAGTCGACGTAGGTGCGCAGCATGTTGCGCACGATGACCCGGTCTCCGACGCGGCCCGGATCGACGCCCTCGCCGACCGCGACGACCCGCCCGCAGCAGTCGGCGCCTTGGATGCGCGGAAAGCTCAGCGGCACGCCCGACCAGGAGGCGTCCTGGTCATCCACCTCTTCGAAGCCCTCGGCGCCGCCGGCGTCGGTCGCGCCGCTCACCTGTTTGGAGTACCAGCCGATGCGGGTGTTGATGTCGGTGTTGTTGACGCCGGCAGCCGCGACCTTGATCAGCACCTCCCCGGCGCCGGGCCGCGGTGTCGGCACGTCTTCTCGGTAGACCAGCGTCTCCAGCCCGCCGTGGGCGACAAGGTGGACGGCCGTCATGGTCTGTGGAATGGCGTTGCTCATCTGCTGTCCTCGGGCTTCGGCCGGGGCCGGTTTCCTGGTTGAGCATGAGGATAGGGAAGGCATAACCTGGGTCAATCGACGAGATTGCTGCCCTTTGAGTGAGTTTCGGTAATGCAAAATCTGAAGCGACAGCTGCCTAACCTCAATGCGCTCCTCTGCTTCGAGGCGGCCGGGCGTTGGCAGAGCTTCACCCGGGCGGCCGACGAGCTCTGCGTCACCCAGGGCGCGGTCAGCCGGCAGGTGCGCCAGCTCGAGACCGAGTTGGGGGTCGTGCTGTTCAAGCGCAGTCACCGCGCCGTCGCGCTCACCGATGAGGGGCGCCGCTATCACCATGCCGTCGCCGTGGCGCTGGGGCACCTGGCCGATGCGACCGAGGACGTCATGACACGCCCCGGCGAGCGCATGGTGACTGTCGTCGCGACGGCCGCCATCGCCATGTTTTGGCTGATGCCGCGCTTGCCGACCCTGAAGGCCGCCTTTCCCGATGTGGAGGTCCAGGTGCTGGCGACCGACGTGGACCTGGGGGCACTTGAGGATTCCTATGACATCGGCATCCAGTACGGGCATGGGCGATGGCCGACGCTGGAGTCGGCCTTTCTTGCACCGGGCGAGGTCTTGCCGGTGTGCAGCCCGAGCTTTCTCGCCGAGCGGGGGCCTTTCGACCGTCCCGAGGCGCTGCTGGAGCAGCCGCTTCTGCATCTCGATGATCGCCGGATGGACTGGGTCAGCTGGCCGGCATGGTTTCGGGCCGCCGGCATCGAGGGACCGAAGCGTCCGCCGGCCTTGCGGGTGAACAGCTGCGCCTTGCTGAACAAGGCCGCTTTCGAAGGCCACGGCATCGCCCTCGGGATGCGGCACCTGATCGAAGAGCACCTTGCACAGGAATGGCTGGTGGTGGCCTGTGACTTGCCGGTGCAGACGGAGCTCGGCTTCTACCTGGTGGCGCCGCTCGGCAAGAGGCTGGAACCCGACAGCTGCATCGTCCGCGATTGGATCCTGGCCGAGTTTCGGGGCGCCTGACCGGGAATCCAGGCTGAGAGACAGACGCTTGGCATGAGTGGGCGTCCGTCCACTGTCCCAGGATCGATCGATTTACAGGGGCCCGCGCTTCGCTCACCCTTGCCTTCGCTGCCGCTTGCGGCAAGCAGCCTGCCCTCGCGCAAAGGAAGCGACATGAAGATCACCCGCATTAGCGTCTATCAGGTGGACGTGCCGATAAAGCCGGCGACGATCTCTCATGACCGGGTGATGGCTGCCTTCGACGTGACCATGGCGCGGATCGAGACAGATGCCGGCATCGAGGGCTGGGGCGACAGCGTTCCCTGGGGCTCCAACTTCGTGGCTGCCTTCGCCAAGGGCGTGCGCGCGGGGCTGGACGAGTTGGCGCCCAAGCTGATCGGTCGCGATCCGCGCATGGTCGGCGCGATCAACGAGCTGCTGGACTTCGAGATGACCGGCCAGCCTTACGTCAAGACCGCGCTAGAGGTTGCCTGCTGGGATATCCTCGCCCGCTCGCTTGGCGCACCGCTCTACATGCTGCTCGGCGGCATGGTGACCGCGAGACCGGAGGTCGTCGGCAGCGTGCCACCCGAGCCGGGCGAGGCGCTGGAGGCGTCCATGGCCGCGCTTCGCGCCCAGGGGATCCGACAGTTCTCCGGCAAGACCAGCGGCGAGGTCGCCAAGGACATAGCCTATCTCAGATGGATGGGAGAGCGCCTGCGCCCCGGCGAGTCCTTGAAGTACGACGGCAATGCCGGCTGGCGCGTCGACGAGGCCCTTCGCGTCGCCAGAGGCTCGGGCGCCATGGCGGGCGAGGTGGATGTCTATTTCGAGCAGCCCTGCGCCACCTACGAAGAGTGCCGAGAGGTGCGGCGGACGACCGGTATTCCCCTGATCCTGGACGAGTCCGCAAGCGATATAGGCGTGGTCCTTCGCGCCAAGGAGGACGGCGTGCTCGACGGTCTGAACCTGAAGCTCGCGAAGGTGGGCGGCATCCACAAGATGCGGCTCATCCGCGATCTCTGCGTCGCGCTCAATGTTCCGATGGAGATCCAGGACTCTTCCTACAGCGAGCTTGCCTGTGCCGTCGTCGCCCACATGGGCCACTCGACGCCGCGGCGCTGCATTCGCTCCGTCATCTACCCGAAGGGACTGAAGCTGGAAACCGTGACCAACGCACCCAGGATCGTCGATGGGCGCATGCTCGCGCCGGAGGGACCCGGCATCGGGACGCGGCCGATCTTGGATGTCATCGGAGAGCCACTCTCCGTCTATGAATAGTGCCCGCGCTTTCGGGGTCCACCGGACCGCCTGATCGGATTACACTCTGAATTGCCTCTTGGAAGAAAGCGTGCCGAGCGGCGGTGAGTGGCAGCAGAGAGGTTTGTGCGGATGCGCGACGGTGATTCGAGCGCGAGGGAGGACTATGAGCGCGACGGCTACCTCGTCGCCGAATATCGCCTGCCGGCGGAGACCCTGGAGGAGATCAAGGCCGCGCACGGACGCCTCGTCGCCCGTTTTCCAGAGTTCCACGACTACTGCCCGGCCTTGCTGCACTACGATCTCGGTTTCCTGAACTTCGCGCGCGACCCGGCGATCCTGGACCTGGTCGAGGAGATGATAGGGCCCGACATCATCCTCTGGAACATGAGCTTCTTCGCCAAGCCGGCGAAGACGGGCCGCCGGACGCCCTGGCATCAGGATGGCGAATACTGGGCGATGCGGCCCCTGGCGACCTGCACGGTCTGGATCGCCATCGACGACGCGACGCCCGAGAACGGCTGTCTGCGCTTCATTCCAGGCTCGCATCGAGAGCGGCAGCTCCTGGCGCACCGGACGAACGCGAGCAAGGACCTGACCTTGAACCAGGAGCTGACGCCCGACGCCTACGATGAGGCACAGGCGGTGGATGTCGTCCTGCGGGCCGGTCAGATGTCCTTGCACGATGTCTATCTGGTGCACGGATCGGAACCCAACCGCTCCGAAAGGCCGCGCCGGGGCATGACGCTCCGCTACATGCCGGCCACCTCGCTCTTCGACCGCAAGATCGAGCGGGAGAAGCATCGGGCACTCGGCCGCTCAGGACCGATCGAGACCTCGATCTTCCTGATGCGCGGTGTGGACCGCCACGGCAACAACGACTTCCGCATCAAGCCCGGGATCTTCGCACCGGAATGCCGGCCGGAGCCTTCCTAGAGCGGGTCACTCAGTCGGCATCAGCCCCGTCGATGTCCAGCCGCCGTCGACCGCGATCGCCTGACCGGTGATGTAGCTGGCGGCCGGGCTGGCGAGAAAGACGGCCAGGTTGGCGATTTCCGCGCGGGTGCCGTAGCGGGCCATCGGCAGGCGGTTCAGCCATTCGGCGCGGGTGGCGGGGTCGTGCATGACCCGCGTCATGGGGGTGTCGACCGGGCCCGGGCAGATGACGTTGACGCGGATGTCCTTGCCGGCCAGTTCGATGGCGGCGATCTGGCCGAGGTTGAGGGCGGCCGCCTTGGAGCTGCCGTAGGCCGTGCGGTTGGCCGACGCGCGCAGACCGGTGACGCTGGAGACCACCAGCAGCGAGCCGCCCCGGCCGCGCGCGATCATCTCGCGTGCGCCGGCATGCAGGGTGTGGAAGACGCCGCGGACATTGACCGCGTGGACCGCCTCGAACTCCTCGGGCGTGGTGTCGAGGAAGGGCTTGGTGATGCCGATCCCGGCATTGGCGATGACCACGTCCAGGCCCTCCATGGCCCGGGCGGCCTCGCTCATGACCCGATCCACCTCGCCCGCCCGCGCCACGTCCAGCGGCATCGCCCAGAGGCGAGGGGAGGCGTCGGAGAGGCCGTCCCGCAGCTTGGCGCGCGCCTTCTCCGCCTCCTCGGCGGCGCGATCGGCGATGGTGACCTTCGCGCCCTCGGCCAGGAAGGCCTCGACCATCGCCAGGCCCAGGCCCGAGGCGCCGCCGGTGATGAAGACGCGTTGCGGGTCGCTGTCGGTCATGCCCGAGCCTCCTCTGCGGCGGAGACCACGCCGCGCTCGATCCGGTAGGCCCGGTCCAAGAGGTCCTTGGTATGGGTCTCGTTGGAATCGGCGATCAGCACGGCCGGTGCCTCGCCGCTCTCCTTCAGGGCCGAGACCACTTCGGCCAAGCGCCGGGCCAGCGCCGGGGCCAGACCCTCGAAGGGCTCGTCCAGCAGCAGCAGGCGGCGGCCGGCCATCAGCGCGCGCCCCAGCGCCACCAGCTTCTGCTGACCGCCGGAGAGCTGCAGCGCCCGCCTGTCGGCCAGCGGCCGCACCTCCGGCATCAGCTGGTAGATCCACTCCAGCCGCGCCTCGGCGCCCTCGATGCCGAGCGACCAGACCGGAAAGCAGAGGTTCTGCTCGGCGGTGAACTCCGGCACCAGGCGGCGGTCCTCCGGCATGTAGCCGATGCCCAGGTGGGGGCGGCGATGATCGGGCAGGGCGGCCAGGTCCGTGCCGTCGAGCGTGGCGCGGCCCTCGCTCTTCACCAGGCCCATGAGGGCGCGCAGGAGCGTGGTCTTGCCGGCGCCGTTGCGCCCGATCAGGCCGCACATCTCGCCATCGGCGACCCTGAGCCCGGCGTCGCGCACGATGGCGGTGGCGCCGATGGTGGCGGTCAGCCCGCTGACCTCAAGCATGGGCCTGGCCCTCGCCGGCGTGACGCAGCTGGAAGTCGCCGATGACGTAGTCGCGCACGTCCTGGCTGGCGAGCGCCTCTTCCGGCGGCCCGTCGGCGATGATGGTGCCGTCGTAGAAGGCCAGCACCCGGTCGGCATAGCGCTGCACGATGTCCATGTCGTGCTCGACGAAGAGCACGGTGATGCTGCGCTCGCCCAGGCCGCGCATGACGGCGTCCATGATGGTGAACTTCTCCTCGACGCTGACGCCGCTGGTGGGCTCGTCCAGCAGCACCACCTTGGGCTCGCTGGCGACCGCCATGGCGATGTCCAGAAGCTTGCGCACGCCCTGCGGCAGCACGTCGGCGCGGCGGCCGGCATAGTCGGCGATACCGTAGTGGCTCAAGGTCTCCAGCGCGCGTTGGCGGCGTTCCGGCTGGCGCAGCGGCGCGAGGAGACCGGCCCGGCCGGCCAGACGGTCGGCCACGCCCAAGGCCGTCACCATATTCTCCAGCGCGGTCAAGGTCGGGAAGACCTGGGCGATCTGAAAGGAGCGGCAGACCCCCAGCCGGGTGATGGCCTTGGGCCCCAGGCCGGTGATGTCCCGGCCCTGGAAGCGGATCCTGCCGCTGCTCGGCGTCAGATAGCCGGTGATCATGTTGACGAAGGTGGTCTTCCCGGCGCCGTTCGCGCCGATGATGCCGACGGTCTGGCCGGCCGGGATCTCCATGCTGATGTCGCGCGCGGCGGTGACCTGGCCGAAGCTCTTCGAGACCTTCTCGGCGGAGAGGATGGCCTGCATCAGCCTAGCTCTCCCGTGCCCGTCGGGTGAAGAGCGACCAGAGACCGCCTGGCAGGAACATGATGACCGCCAGCAGGGCGGCGCCCAGGATCATCTGCCAGAGCTCCGGCGCGTATTGAACGGCATAGCTGCGCACCAGCTCGAACAGGAGGGCGCCGACGAAGGGCGCCAGCACCGAGCCGGTGCCGGCCAGGATGGTGATGAAGACGAAACCGCCGGAGACGGTCCAGAAGGCCGTGGCGTCGGGGTCGATGTGGCCGATGGAGAAGGCGGTGATCGCCCCGCCCAGGCCGGCCAGAGCCCCGGCCAGCACCAGCTTGGCGTGGATCAGGTTCTTGACGGAGAGCCCCAGGTACTCGACCCGCACCTCGTTGTCGCGAATGGGCTCCGCCAGCGAGCCGGGGATCGAGCGCAGATAGGCCTCCACCGCCACGGCGGCCAGAAAGCTGGCGACGACGACCAAGAGGTAGTTCGCCAGGCTGCGCGCCTCGTTGCCCGGGTCAATGCCGAGGAAGCTCACCTGCGGCAGGCCGATGCCGTCGGTGCTGCCCAGCTCCGCGTTCTTCACCAGGATGCCGTAGAGGATCATGGAGAAGGCAAGGCTCAGCATGGCGAAGAAGATTTCGCGGTAGCGCGCCAGGAGGAAGCCCGCGATATAGGCCAGGAGGGCACCGGCCGCGGTGCCGACGAGGGCCAGGATCACCGCCTCCTGCACGCCGCCGTCGCGCGCCAGCAGGCCGGCCGCATAGGCGCCGCCGGCGAAGTAGAGCGCCTGGCCGAAGGAGACCAGTCCGGCCCGCCACAGGACCATAAGGCCCAGCACCACCAGACCCTTGGCGAAGGCCACCGTGGCCAGCGAGGCCAGCCACTCCGGCAGCACGAAGCCGGCGGCTAGGAGGGCCAGGGTGATGGGACCGAGCTTGGTCAGCACCGCTTGCTGCATGTCGGGCGCCTCCTCCCTAGATCCGCCGCGCCGCGATGCGGGTGAAGAGCCCCTCCGGCCGGATCGCCAGCACCAGGGCCATGACCGCGTAGATCACGAAGAGCTCGACCTCGGGCAGCAGGTGCACGGCGGCGGCGCGCGCGAAGCCGACCAGCAGGGCGCCCAGCAAGGCGCCGCCGATGGCGCCCATGCCGCCGATGGCGACCACGGCGAAGGAGACCACGATGACCTCGATGCCGATGCCGGGCGTCACCGAGATCTTGGGCGCGGTGATCGCGCCGCCCAGCGCGCCCAGGATGGCGCCGATCACGAAGGTGACGGTAAAGACCCGGGCGACGTTCACGCCCAGCGCGCTCGCCATCTCGCGATCGTGGATCACCGCGGTGACGATGTGGCCCCAGCGCGTGCGGTTGATGCCCCACCAGGTGGCGAGACCGGTGACGCCCGCCACGCCGACCAGGGCCAGGTCGTAGTTGGAGATGAAGAGCCGGCCGACGCTGAAATTGCCCAGAACGACCATCGGCTGATAGGCGAAGTAGGCGTCGGTGCCCCAGATCAGCAGCAAGACGTCCTCGAAGATCAGGAAGGAGGCATAGGTGATCAGCACCATCACGACCTCGTCCCTGCCGTAGGCGAAGTTGAGGAGGCCGCGCTCCAAGAGGAGGCCCAGCAGGGTGCCGATCACCACCGGCATCAGCAGCATCAGCAGGAAGGCCCAGACCAGGTCGCCGTCGCCGGCCAGGACCACGCCGATCATGGTCGCCGTGCCGTAGGCGCCGAAGGCGAAGAAGGCGCCGTGGGTCACGTTCAGGATCTTCATCACCCCGAAGATCAGGGTGAGACCCAGAGCGACCACGAAGACCCAGGCGGCATAGACCAAGCCGTCCATGAAGATGGCGAAAGCGGTCAGCATTGCCCTCTCGCGGTCCTTTCGAGATTCACTTCGCTCAAGAAGGCCGCGGCGTCCCGCCCGGAACGCCGCGGCGACCCTTGCGCTCGGGCGGTCAGCAGGCCGCGCCGGGCATGCCCTTCTCTAGCCACTCGATCGAGGTCATGTCCTCGGGCGGCTGCACGCAGGACGCCGGATAGCGCACCACGTCGACCAGCTCCGGCTCGCCGTTCTCGGTGGTGAAGGTGGCATAGGCCGTGCCGGCGACGGCCTGGTGGCCGTTGCCCAGGGCCATCTCGATCTCGCCGCTGGGCGTGTCGAAGGTGAGGTGCTCGAAGGCCTCGATCACCTGGTCCTTGCTGGGCGTGCCGCCGACCTCGGCCGCCGCCTTGTCGTAGGCGGCCTTCAGGCCGAGAAAGGCCATGGTCATGTGGTAGGCGGGATAGGTGATGGTCTCGTCGAAGCGCTCTTCGTAAGCCGCCTTCAGCCAGTCGTTCAGCGGTCCTTCCGGGGCGAGATCGGCGTGCGAGCCGCGCGCGCCGATGATGGTGCCTTCGGGGATCTTGTCGCCGACCCTGCCGACCAGCGGCTCGCCGGAGGTCAGCACCAGCGGCATGCGTTGCGGCAGACCGCGCGCGATCGCCTGGAAGAGGAAGCTCTCGAGATCGCCGCCCCAGAAGCTGGAGTGCAGTGCCTGGGCACCAGAGACCAGCAGGGCCGAGATCTCGGAACCATACTCACCGGCGAAGAGCTTCGGGAAGTAGTCCCCCGTGATTTCGGCATCCGGCGCCAGTGTCTTCAGGGCCAGAACGAAGTCGCGCCAGGAATCCTGTCCCCAGGCATAGTTCTGATTGATACCCGCGTAGGTTCCCAAGTCCTGCATCTTATGCAGCACGTAGTGGGCGGCGGCGACGTTATCCATCGTGGCGTGAGGGGCGGTGCGGAAGACGTACTTGTAGCTGTTCTCTTCGAAGATACGCGGCGTCCCGCAGACCCAGAACACGGTCAGGACCTGCAGCTCCTCGGCCACCGGTGCGACCGCCAGGCAGCTGCCCGACGAGATGTAGCCGACGACCGCTTCCACGCCCTGGCGTTGGACCATGTTGCGCAGCTCGGTCACCTGTGTCGCGGTGCCGCCGGCCTCGTCGACATAGACCGGCTCGATCTTGAGGCCGCCCAGGCCCGGCGTGTTGTAGGGCGCCGGAAGGCTGCCCTCGTTGATCGCATCGATCACCAGCTCAGCCGCGTTCTTGCCCGGAATGCCGAAGGGCCCGGCCGCCGCGCCGGTTAGGAAGCTCACCACGCCGACCTTGATGCTGTCCTCGGCCTGTGCGGGGCCGGCCAAGCCCGCCGCCGCCAGAACCGCCGTACCCAGGGCCAGACCCATGGCACGGCGCGCGAGGGCACCTTTCGCAGTCATCATCTCGTCTCCTCCCAGTCTCGATCGTTGTCAGGGCTCGACGCGCGCGGCAGGCCCGGTCGAGCGTTGCGACCACGGAAGTCAATTTGTATACTAACAAGTTTCAAAGGCAAGAGCCCTCTGACGCGCCACGCACATCCGGATCGAGACCCAAACGCCGTGGGGCGAGGGCGTGCGGCCACGCACCGCTAGCGCGGCAGGTTCTCCTCGATGATCTGCAGATCGACGGCGCGGTCGATCAGCGTATCGGTGAGGCACTTGGCGTGGGCGGGGCCGGTCCAGGGCGCTTTCAGATAGTCGTAGAAGCGGCAGCGCTCCTTGCGGTAGCGTTCTTCCGCGCGGCCCGACTCGACGACATAGCGTTTCAGGTCGGCCGGAGCGATGTTCTCGATCCGCTTGGCGCGCTTCTTGCCGACGGCGTCCCAATAGCTCTCCAGGGCGCCCCAGCACTGGTGCTGGGCGTCCGCGGTGTAGCCTTCGCTCTCGGCGCACTGGGCATAGTAGTCCTTGGTGCATTTGCGTGCCTGGGAGCTGTCGCTCTGCGGGTCGCCCCCGGTGCCTTCGAGGCAGGACTGAAAGAAGCGGTCGATTCGGTCTTGGCTCAGTTCCAGACCGGCACCGGTTTGCGCCGACGCGAAAGCGGGGAGTAACAGGGACCCGAGGAAAGCAAGAAGGAGCAGGAACCTGTGCAAAGCGATATCCTCCTGCCAGGCGGGTCTTGTGGGCCCGGCCGGCCTCAACTGAGTGCGGGTGCAACCGCCGACCTGAATTGGCTGGCCAGCGCGGCGGATCGGGATCTTGCCACGCCTCGGCCTAGCAATCGACGCGACAATGTCACAATCCCGCGCAAAGTCGCCGCAGCACGGAGATGGGGGGTTGCCTTGTCACTGCTGGGTCTGCACCTTCGCGCCCGAAGCGACGGGACTTTTCCGAGATGTCCGGCGCTCGGTACCGGGCGGGGGTCTCAGGGCCTCGTTGCAGAAGGTATGGACGTTCGAACGATTGAACGCCGCTCTCGCATCAGGATTAGTGAGCTATGGTAAAGACGGCTAATGCTGCGGCGGCGGCCGCGGACGGCTCAGTCCATGGCCCCAGGGGTCTCGGCGGACTGCTACGCAACCTCTGCTGCCTTCTCTTCGCGGCCGGCGCGCTGGCGGCGTGCCAGCAGGCCGGTGCGACCGGCAGCGGGCAGGGCAGCAGTGCTGCCGCCGCGCAGACGCCCAGCTCGGCGCCGGCGGCGGCCAGCGACAGTGCCTTGCTGACGGCGGCCCTGTCGCCGGGCGGCGGCGACCTGAACCTCTCCCAGGCGCTGGCGAGCGGTCAGGCCTTCACCACCCTGGTCGATCGCCAGGGGGTCAACTGGTCGGTGGAGATCGGCGCGCCCTACGACGCCGCGAGCGGGCGCACCTGCCGCAACCTGCGCTTCACCGCCGTGTCTCGCGGTCGACCGGTCGACCGCATCGCTTGCTCCAACGGCGGCGGCACCTGGACGGTGATGGCCCCGCTGCGTGACGCTGCCGCCGGTCCAAGGTTCTAGTTCTTGTCCAGCACGGACCTAGGCCGAAACCGCGATAGGCGCTCCACCTTCATCGGCGCCCTAAGGGTCCAGGGCCGTGTGCTCAACGGTCTGCTGACGCGCGAGCTCGCCTCGCGCTTCGGCAAGCGCGGCACCGGCATGCTCTTCACCTTTCTCATTCCCGGTGGGCAGATCGTCATCATCGCGCTTCTGCGCGTCTTTTCCGGTTTGCCGGGCTATGCGGGCATGCCCATCTTCCCCTTCACCGCCTGCGGTCTGCTTTTCTTTCGCGGCTGGCGCAACATGGTCACCGATCAGATTGACGCCGTCAGAAGCAGTACCGGCTTGCTGTACTTTCGGCAAGTAACGGAACTCGACATTTATCTTGGGCGGTTTTTGGTGAACCTCACGATCAACTTGACCGTAGCCGTTGTAATTTACATGGTTATGCGCATTTTCGGCCTTTCCGGCCCGGCGCAGGAGCCGCTGTACCTTCTTCTCTTGCTTCTCCTGTCGAATTTCTTTGGCATGGTGTACGGCATGACGCTGGCGTCGATCGGTTCGTTCTTTCCCGTCATACGTTCCATCAACGTCTTGACCATGCGCGTTCTCCTGTTCTTGTCCGGCGTCTTCTTCGTCGTGCCCGAACTGCCGCCGGCGGTGCGGGAGTACCTGCTCTGGAACCCCCTGCTGCATATCGCCGAGCTCTCCAGAACTTACTACTTCATCGAGTACGACACGGCCTACGGGGACTTGAGCTACGTCTTGAAGTGGGTCGGGGGCTTCTTCGTGACCGCGTTCCTCCTCGAGCGGTTGTTCCGCGACAGGATTACCGCCAGATGACGCCGCTGATCACCATGGAGAACGTCTCCAAGTTCTATCGCGTCAAGGGCAGAAAGCACTACGTCCTGCGCGATATCTCCCTGGACATGCCGGGCGGCATGTCCATCGGAATCCTGGGACGCAATGGTGCCGGCAAGTCGACATTGGTGAGCGTGCTGTCGCGGGCCATAAGGCCGAACCAAGGCCGCGTGATCTGGGCGCCCGGTATCGAGGTTTCCTGGCCGATGGGCTTTGGCGCCGCCTTCGTGGGGCAGCTTACCGGCCAAGAGAACCTGAAGGTGGTGTCACGCTTCTACGGACGCGATTGGCGCGACCTGGTCGCGCAGGTCGAGGACTTCGCGGAGCTTGGCGAATACCTGGACATGCCGCTTGAGACCTATTCCAGCGGCATGCGCAGCCGCTTCAACTTCGCCATATCCGTGGCGATGGACTTCGACTGCTACATCTTCGACGAACTGATGTCCGTCGCCGACGCCCGCTTTCGGCAAAGAGCGGAAGAGGAAATGCACCGGCTGGCCGGGCGAAGCACCTTCGTCGTGGTGTCCCACCGGATGAAGACGATTCAAACTTTTTGCCAATGCGTGTACGTTTTGCACAACGGCAAACTGCACTACTTCGACAACGTGCAAGAGGGCATTGAGGTCTATGAGCGCCTCTGACGATAGCAAGAAGGCTGGCCTGACCCTCGTCGGCGGCAAGTCCAAGGCGGCGGGAGGGCAGGCCGGTCGGCGCAACGCCGGCGGCATCCGCTCCGTCGGTGGCCCGAAAGTGATGTCGCCCGACGCGCCCGCCAATCTTCCGCAGGCAAGCAGCCGCCTTCCCGGCGCGGACGAGCCCTTTCGCTTCACCTTGGATGCCGCCGGCCTGTCGGTGCCGGAACTGAAGCCGGTCGAGAGCAAACCCCGCGTGGAGCCCCAGCCCGAACCGCCTCCGGCGACACAGGGCTTCGAGGCTGCGAGGCCCGAGGTGGAGGCCCGCGAGAGCGCACCGGCCGTCGAGGTGCCTGAGAGCGCACCGGTCGACGAGGATGCCGCGCGATTGAAGAAGCGCTTGGCCAAGCGCAAGTCCAAGGCTCGGGCCAAGGCCAAGGCCAAGAAGCTGGAGAAGGCGAAGAAGAGAGAGCAGCGGCAGGACGCACAGGCGCCCAGCCCGAGGCCCTTGCCCGTGGCGGAGCCGCAAGCAAAGCCGAGACTGAAGGAGACGCCGCCCCCAGACCCGATCATACTGCCGCCGCCCTTGCCGCTGGAGGAGGAGCAGCCGCCACAGTCCCTTGCCGGCCGGACCTTCCAGGCGCTCACCGGCTTCTACCGCTCGGCCCTGCTGGTGGCGCTCATCGTCGTGCCCGTATTGGTGGCTACATACTACTATTACGTCATCGCGGCCGACCGCTACGAGGTGAACACGGTCTTCCTCATCCGCAATGCCGGGCAGGAGAAGTCGTCGTCGGTGGGCAGCATCCTCGGTCAGCCGGCGGCCTTCGGACGGGCGTCCGACGAGTCCTTCAGCGTCATCGACTACATCACCTCCTACGAAGGCATGCTGCGGCTGACCGAGCAGGTCGACTTGCGCGCCGCCTACAGTCTGTCGGGCGACGACCCCTTCTACTACCTCGCACCCGATGCGACGCTGCTGGAACTCTACGACTACTACCTCACCATGATCGATGCCAACTACGACCAGATTACCGGCCTGGTGGCGATCAACGTGCGCGCCTTTCGTGCCCAGGATGCCGAGGCGATCAGCGAGGCGATATTGGGTGAGAGCGAGCGCTTGGTGAACGAGTTCAACAAGCGCGCGGAAGCGGATCTGTTGCGGCTGTCGCGCGAGGAGGTGTCGGGGGCGCTCGGCCGGCTCGAGCTGGCCGAATCGGCGCTCTCGGAGTTCCGACGCTTCAACAACGTCATCGACCCGACCGAGGTCATCACCCGGGTCAATGGAATCATCACCCAGCTGGAGGGCGAGATCGCCTTGGCCCAGGCCGACCTGGTCAAGCTGGGCAACGTCACCGGCAACCGCGGCTCGGCGGTGGCGCGCCTGGACCTGGAGGCGCAGGTGCAAGCGCTGCAGGCGCAGGTGGAGAAGGAGCGACAGAAGCTGATTGGCGAGCAGGAATCGATGGGGAACCTCATTCCCGAGTTCGAGCTCCTCTTCCTGCGCAAGGAGATTGCCGGAGAGGCCTATAGCGCCTCCCTGGTCTCTTTGCAGGATGCCGTGGCACAGGCGCAACGCCAGCAGCTCTACGTGGTGCCGGTCGTATCTCCGACCGAACCAGATGAGGCACAACTGCCACGCCGGATGGAAAACATCTTCTTCGTCTTCCTCATCTCGGTTCTGGTCTTTACAATCGGCCGTCTTCTCTTCCTGGGTATTCGGGATCACATCCTATGAGGCGCGGCATGCTTCGTTCCCTCGTGGCCGTACTGGCCCTCCTCGTGTTCGCGAACGCCGCCTCGGCGCAGTCGGTGTTGCCTGCCGAGCAGCAGCTGAACCAGCAGGGCAACGTCTTCGACACCGAAGAGCGCGATCAGGCCACGGTGCCGGTTGGCGACGAGCTGCCGCCTTTCGGGTCGGGCCTCTTCACCCACACCGGCTTCCCGGTATCGCAGACCGCCGACCTGGCCAGCCCGATCATGATCGGCGACGGCGTGTCGGTGCGGCTGACCGGCGCCGTCGAGAGCAATCTGCAGACCGTGGTCGATCCGCAAGGCAACATCTTCATTCCCGAGTTGGGACCGATCCAGGTGGCCGGTGTTACGGCCGGCGCGTTGGACCAGCATATCAAGGACCAGGTGCAGCAGGTCTACGGCGAGAACGTCGACAGCTATGCGACGGTGCTGGACTTCAGCTCGATCGGCGTGTTCGTGACCGGCTATGTCGCCAACCCCGGCCGCTTCGCCGGCACCCCCACCGATTCGGTGATCGACTACCTTGCGCGGGCCGGCGGCATCGTGCCCGCCAGCGGCAGCTACCGCGACGTCGCGATCATGCGCAATGGCCGGCGGATCTACACGGTCGATCTCTACAGCTTCCTCCTGGACGGGCGCTTGCGCAGGCATACCTTCTCGGCCGGCGACACCGTTTTGGTGGGCGCTCAACGCCCCGTGGTCGCGGCGACCGGGGCGATCCGCAACAGCTTCACCTTCGAGTTCGGCGGCAACGGCATGACCGGCGCCGAGCTGGACAAGCTGGCGCGTCCGCTGCCGAACGTCTCGCACGTGCTGCTGGAAGGCACCCGGTCGGGCGAGCCCTACAGCGCCTACATCGACATGGTGGATTTCCGGACCACGCAGCTGCGTGACCAGGATCGCGTGACCTACTTCGCCGACCGTACGCGCGACACCATCCAGGTCAGCATCGAGGGCACCTTCCTCGGCGAGTCACGCTTCGTCGTACAGCCGACCACCACCTTGAAGCTGCTGCTGGACTATGTGCCGGTGCAGCCGCAGCTCTCTGCCATCGACTCCATCTCCCTGAAGCGCCGCGGCGTGGCCGAGCAGCAGAAGGCCTTGCTGGACGCGAGCCTCGATCGTCTCGAGCAGACCATCTTCACCGCGCAGTCCTTGACCGAAGGCGAGGCGGCCATGCGCTCGGCCGAAGCCGAGTTGATCCTGCAGTACATCGCGCGCGCCCGCGAGGCGCAGCCAGAGGGACTGGTGGTCTTGGCCAAGAACGGCCAGGTCACCGATCTGCGCCTGGAGGACGGCGACGTCATCCTCATCCCCTCGACGACCAGCCTCATCAACATCTCGGGCGAAGTGCGCATCCCGCAGACCACCCCCGTCGAGGAAGGCCTGACCCTGCGGGACTACGTCGAGAAGGCCGGCGGCTATACCGACCGGGCGGATGAGGACCTCTTCATCATCCGCCGTCTCTCCGGTCACGTGGAGTTGGAGGACAGCAGCCGATCGACCGACCTTCGACCGGGCGACGTCCTGATCGTCCCGCCGGAGATCAGCCCGCGCTACCTGCAGATTTTCCTCGACTTCCTGAACATCGCGGTCGACACCGCCTTGGTCGCGGCGGTCTTCCTCAGGAACTAACGGCGCCGAAGCGGGCCTCCGGGACTTGTTTTCGGACGCCTGCTGCCCTAATGCAGCGGTTATGACGGACCTTCTGGGCGAAGATAGCCCGCCCCGCGGGGCGCGGGTGGTGGTGGCCATGTCCGGCGGGGTGGACTCCTCGCTGGCGGCCGCGCTGTGCCACGAAGCCGGCTACGAAGTGGTCGGCCTCACCCTGCAGCTCTACGACCACGGCCAGGCGATCGGGCGTCCCGGCAGCTGTTGCGCCGGCCAGGACGTGCGGGACGCGCGCGCGGTGGCGGAGCGCTTGGGCTTCGCTCACTATGTGCTGGACTACGAGGAGCGTTTCCGCCGGCAAGTGATCGAGGACTTCGCCGCCAGCTACGCGCGCGGCGAGACGCCGATTCCCTGCGTGCGCTGCAATCAGCGGGTCAAGTTCGCCGATCTCTTGGAGAGCGCGCGCGAGCTGGGCGCGGCCGCATTGGTCACCGGTCACTACGTCAGGCGAGAACTCGGCCCGGAGGGGCCGGAGCTGCACCGCGCGGCCGAGACCGGGCGCGATCAGAGCTACTTCCTCTTCGCCACGACGGCGGAGCAGCTGCGTTTCCTGCGCTTCCCGCTGGGCGATCTGCCCAAGGCCGAAGTGCGGCGTCTGGCGCGCGCGCGCGGCCTCGTCGTTGCCGACAAGCCGGACAGTCAGGACATCTGCTTCGTGCCCAGCGGCCGCTACGCCAAGGTGGTCGAAAGACTGCAGCCGGGCGCCGCCGAGCCGGGCGAGATCGTCGACCTCGCCGGACGCGTCCTGGGGTGCCATCGCGGCATCATCCACTACACCATCGGCCAGCGCCGTGGATTGGGCCTCGACCACGTCCCGGGGCCGCTCTACGTGGTCGGCTTGGATGCCGCGAGCGGACGCGTGACCGTGGGGCCGGAGAGCGCGCTGAAGCAGGATCTGGTGTCCTTGCGGGAAACCAATTGGCTGACGGACCTGCCGCCCGGCAGCGCCTTCTCCGTGAAGCTACGCTCGCGCCAAGAACCGGTGGCCGCCACCTTGGAAGCGCTCGAGGCTGATCGGGCGACCCTTAGGCTCTTGGCGGCACAAGGCGCGGTCGCGCCGGGCCAGGCGGCCGTTGCCTACGAAGGCTCGCGCGTCCTTGGTGGCGGCTTCATCGCACATGCCGAGAGAGCGAAGCCGCTGGAGGCGGAGATCTTCGCCGCCTAAAACGCCTACTTCTCGGGCTCTTTAGGCGGGGCTTCTTCTTTCGGCTCATCCTTGCCGATGCCCAGCTGCAGCGGAATGCGGTCGCTGTCCGTGGTGTCCTTGGGGACGTCTTGCTGGGCCTGCTTCAAGGTGCGTTCCAGCAGCAGTTCGTAGATCGGCTCGCCCTTGAGGTGATGGGCGGTGAGGTTGGCGGTCACGCAGGTCAGGATGACCGGCAGGATCAGGTCGTAGGAGCCGGTGAGCTCCATGACCAAGACCACGCCGACCAGTGGGGCCCGGACCGTGCTGGTGAAGAGGCCGCCCATCGCGGCGATCGCCATGCCGATCACGTCCAGCTGCGTGCTGTGCGGAAAGGCCAGGTGAAAGGCCGTGCCGAAGGTGAGACCGGTCAAGGTGGCGAGCGCTAGCATCGGCGCGAAGATGCCGCCGGGGATGCGGCAGGTATAGCTGCCGAAGGTCGTGGCCGAGCGCACCAGGACCAGGAGCAAGAGCATGCCGAGCGTGTACTGCTCGGGATGGTGCAGCATCTTCTCGACGAAGTCGTCGCCGCCGCCGGTCGCGTCCGGCAGAACCGCAAGCAGTACGCCGATCGAGGCGGCGAAGAGCATCGGGAAGAGGTAAGGCTGCCGCCGGGTCACGCCGTCGGTGCCGTTGAGGCAGGCCAGCATGATGCGGTTGAAGAGGACGCCGAAGAGGCCCAGCAACAAACCCAGGATCACGAAGACCGGGTAGTGCCAAAGCGGTGGGGCCTCGACCAGGATCTTCATCTCCGGGCCGACGCCGGCCAGCTCTTCGGTGACGAAGCCGGAGAGCGCCGAGGCCAGGATCACGGCGCTGTAGGTCTTCAGCGTGTAGGGGAACTGCCGCCTGGTTTCCTCGATGATGAAGAGGACGGCGGCCAGCGGTGCGTTGAACGCGGCGGCAAGACCCGCCGCCGCGCCGGCGGCGATCAGGCCCTTGCGCTCGGTGTCGTCCATCTTGACGCCGTCCGCCGTGGCCGCGCCGACCGCGGCACCCAGGTGGATCGTCGGACCTTCCCGGCCCAGGACCAAACCGGAGGAGAGGGCGGCGATGCCGGCGACGAACTTGACCGGCAGGATGCGCGCCCAGCGCACCTTTCTCAGCCCCTCCAGGGCCCCTTCGATTTCCTGCACGCCGCTGCCGCCCGCCTCGGGCGCGAAGCGTCGCGTTAGGAAGAGCGCGAAGGCGACCAGCGTCATGGAGGCGCCGGCGAAGATCACCACTTGCAGGAAGAGGCTCTCGACCTCCGTGCGGACCTCCTTGTGGGCGGCGAAGGCGGAATCCACGATCATGTGAAAGACCGCGCCGATCGTGCCGGCGGCGACGCCGACCAGAATGGCGAGCGTGTAGTAGAGGGCGTCGTTGGTGCCGTGGCGGGGGTTGGCTCGGATGTCGGCGTCGCTCACTGATCGGCTCGTTTCATCTCTTTCGCGGGCTCTTGGGTCACGTTATGCCGAAAACGGCCGGGACCGCCAGCGGATGGGGAGTCGCAAAGACCGGATGAGCAGGTCAAGGCGGGCGCGATGCGGCCGATCGACAGCGCCGGCGTGTCTTGCCGGGTCGGAAAGAGCGTGATGACGTCAAATCGGGACGGCTGGCCGTCTTGCCTCCGCTCTAGCCATCGAGCGACAGCAGGGTATCGCGAATGCCGGAGAGGTGGCGGTAGAGCTGCTTGCGGGCAGCCTCACCGTCGCGCTGACGCAGCGCGGTGACGATTTCGGTGTGCTCGCCGTCATAGCCCAGACGGCGTTCCGGCGTGAGGCTGCGCTTCTTCAAGCGATACCAGTCGGGTTCGTTGCGTACCGCGTTGATCGCCGCGCAGTAATCCAAGAGCAGCGCGTTCTTGGCCGCCCGAAAGATCGAGAGGTGCAGCTGAGCATCCCAATGCTCGAACTCGGCCAGGCCCTTCGCGGCGATCGAGCGGCGCAGGTTCTCCTCGATGCTGCCCAGGTCCTCGGCGGTGGCGCGGCTGGCGGCGAGCGCCGCGACCTGCGGCTCGATGATCAGCCGGACCTCCATGAGGTCGGCCGGGCTGGCGCCGCGCAGTCGGCTGGAAAGATCGCCGTTGGCGGGCGTCTCTTGGCCGCTGCCGGGCGTGCCGCGCACGAAGGTGCCGCGGCCGATATGACGCTCCAGCAGTCCGTCCTCGGCCAGCTCGTCCAGCAGCCGGCGCAGCGTGTTGCGGGCGATCCCGTAGCGCGCGGCCAGTTCGCGCTCCGGCGGTAGCTGCGCGCCGGGCCGGTACTGACCGGAGGCAAGGTCGCGTCGCAAACTGTCGAGCACCTTCTGCTGCCGGTGCGCGCCCCGCGGCCGCCTGAGCGATTCGTTCATGATGATCCAGTATTGAGCCAATTCCCCTGCGCCGCAAGACCTAACCCCCTTCCGTGGCGAGTTGACAAGCCTGCGAAGTGAGTGCCAGGATAGAGTTCTGAGCCATTGGATCATAAATGGTTCAATTCGGTCCTGTTCAGGGTCAGGGAAACGTCGGGATGCGGGTTGTCACAGTCGAGCAGCACGGCAAGACCTACGTCGGGCAGTGGCCCGACGCCGACGCGCCGATCGAGCCCTTCGCGCTTTCGCCCGACGAGGCAGCGGACGGGATCCTGGCCTTGGTCGATCGCTCGGTTCGAGGCGAGCCGGCGGACCTGACGGGAGAGAGGCTCGATCCCGCGGAGGTCACCTTGCTGGCGCCGGTGCCGCGCCCGCGCCGCAACATCTTCTGCGTCGGCAAGAATTATCACGCGCATGCGGAGGAGTTCGCCGCCAGCGGCTTCGACAGCTCGGCCAAGGCCGGCGCGATCCCGCCGCACCCGATCATCTTCTCCAAGCTGCCGGAGACGGTCATACCGATCGGCGCGCCCATCCTGATCGATGCGACCGTGTCGGAGGCGGTGGATTACGAGGCCGAACTGGCCGTCATCATCGGCCGCGCCGGCCGCGCCGTCGCTAGGCGGGACGCCTTGCGCCATGTCTGGGGCTACACCCTGTTGAACGACGTCACCGCCCGCGATCTGCAGGGCCGGCACAGCCAGTGGCTGATCGGCAAGTCGCAGGACAGCTTCTGCCCCATGGGGCCCGCCGCCGTGACCGCCGACGAGATCGATCTCGCCGACACGCAGGTGCGCTGTTGGGTCAATCAGGAACTGCGCCAGGACGCCAATACGGCGCAGCTGATCTTCGACGTGCCGACCCTGATCGAGACGATCTCGGCGGGCATCACCTTGCTGCCGGGCGACGTCATCGCCACCGGGACCCCGGCGGGGGTCGGCATCGGCTTCGATCCGCCCCGCTATCTTAGCCCGGGCGACCTGGTGGCCATGGAGATCGCGCCGATCGGCTGCCTGACCAATCCCGTCATGCGCGCGTGACCGGGAGGCCGGGCCCTTGAGCAGCCAGACCATCGAGCGAATGGCGGTCGAAGTGGAAGGCGAGGGCCCCGCCGTCATCATGGTGCATGGTCTTGGCGGCAGCTCCAACAGCTTCACCCCCCAGATGAGCGTTTTCGCCGGGCGCTATCGGACCGTCCGGCCGGACCTGCCGGGCTCGGCGCGCTCGCCGCTGCCGAGCGGCCTGTCGATCGAGAGCATGGTGGAGAGCCTCGTCGCCGTGGCAAGCGCGCTGGGCATCGAACGCGCGCACTTTCTGGGCCATTCGCTTGGCACGATCGTCTGCCAGCACCTTGCGGTCGAAGCACCCAAGCTGGTCGCCAGCCTGGCGCTCTTCGGCCCCTTGACGGAGCCGCCGCAGCCGGCGCGCGAGGCGCTGACGGCGCGCGCCGAGACCGCGCGCCGGGGCGGAAGCGCCGCCATGGCCGACATCGCCGATGCCATCGTCACGGCGGCGACCGCGAGCGCCACCAAGGAGCGGCAGCCGGCGGTCCTGGCCGCCGTGCGCGAGAGCGTCATGCGCCAGTCCGGCGAAGGCTACGGCGCCACCTGTCTTGCCTTGGCCAAGGCCCGCGCCGCCGATGCCGCCAGGATCGCATGCCCGACCCTGCTGGTGACCGGCGAGGACGACGTGGTGGCGCCGCCCTCGGTCACGCGCGGTTTGGCCGAGAAGATCCCGGGCGCGCGGGCGCAGGTCCTGCCGCGCTGCGGCCACTGGACCACTTTCGAGGCCGCGGCCGAGGTCAACGGACTCTTGAGGGACTTCATGAGCAGACAGCGTTAGCTTCGGGCCAGCGGGCCAGGACCTGCCGCAGAAGCAGGCCGGCCGCGAGGGGAGGCAAGTCAAGGAGGCAGGCAGCATGGGCAACATTCTCTTCACCAACGTGCGCATCTTCGATGGCAGCGGTGAGCATCCCTACCTGGGCGAGGTCCTGGTGCAGGGCAACCGCATCAAGCACGTCGGCCGCGGCAGCCGCACCGTGCCGGCGAACGGCTCCACCGTGCTCGACGGCGCGGGCGCCACCCTCATGCCGGGGATGACCGAGGCCCACACCCACTTCTCCTGGAACGACCAGCCCAGCCTGGAGGCGATCCAGCGCATGCCGCCGGAGGAGCACACCCTGCAGGCGGCAGCCATGGCCAAGCGCTACATCGACATGGGCTGGACCTCGGTGGTCGGCGCCGCGGCCGCCAAGCCGAGGCTCGACGTGGTCGTCCGCAACGCGATCGACAGCGGCCTCATCCCCGGTCCCAGAATGCTCGCTAACTCGCAGGAGATTGCGACCCTGGGCGGGCTGGGCGACACCTCGCCGCCGCACATCGAGGTCCCGGAACTCTCCTTCGGCGTTGTCATTTCCGGGCCGGAGGAGATGCGCGCGGCGGTGCGCCGTTTCATCAAATACGGCTGCGATCTCATCAAGCTGAACCTCTCGGGCGAGGAGATCGCCGGGGTGCCGGCGGAAGAGACGCCGATGACCGACGAGGAATGCGCGATGGCCGTCGCCGAAGCCAAGCGGCGCGGGCTCAAGGTCTGCGCCCACGCGCGCTCCAACGAATCGATCAAGATGTGCATCCGCCACGGGATCCAGAACATCTATCACGCCTCCTTCGCCGACGAGGCGACCTTGGACATGCTGGAGGCCAACAAGGACAAGCACTTCGTGGCGCCCGGCCTGGCCTGGCTGATCAAGACCTCGACCGAGGCCGGAGCCTACGGCGTCGATCCCAACGGCCCCTTGGGCCTAAAGTACAAGCGTGAGGCCGACATCGCGGTCGAGACCATGAGCAAGATGCACAAGCGCGGCATCAAGGTGCTGCCGGGCGGCGACTACGGCTTCGCCTGGATCCCCCATGGCACCAACGCCAAGGACCTGGAGTACCTGGTCGATCGGGTCGGCATGACGCCGATGGAGGCGCTGATCGCGGCCACCCGCTATGGCGGCGAGATCATGGGCAAGCCCGGTGAGTTGGGGCAGATCAAGCAGGGCTATCTGGCCGACATGCTGCTGGTCGATGGCGATCCTCTGTCGAACATCCGCATCCTGCAGGACCGCGAGCGGATTCTGGCGGTGATGAAGGACGGTAGCTTCCACCGGGCGCCGGACATGCAGGCCGAACGCGGCCGCGTGGCGATCTAGGCGGCCGGCGCCGCAAGAGGGGGCAGGGCGCGGGTGACTCGCACCGGACAAAACCTGCTGCTCGCGCTCATCGGGCTGGCGGTGGCGGGCATCGTCGCGGCCGGTGCAGCCAGCATGGACGTCCGCGCCGGCAAGGAGGTGCGGCTCTTCCTGCTGACCTTCCTGAACGGGCTGACCTTGGCCGGGCTCTACTTCGTGGTGGCCAGCGGCTTCACCCTGGTCTTCGGGCTGATGCGCAACGTCAATCTGGCGCACGGCGCGATCGCGCTCCTGGGCGCCTATCTGGGCTACGACGTGGCCAAGTGGAGCGGCAGCTGGTTCCTCGGCGTGGGCGCCGGCTTCCTCGCCACCGCGCTCTTCGGACTGGCGCTGCAGACCTTGGTGATGCGGCGCATGGAGGGCGAGGAGATGCGCCAGACCCTGGTCACCATCGGCATCTCCATCGTCATGGCCGACCTCATGCTGGCGATCTGGTCGGGCACCACCTACCAGTTCGAGATCCCCGATTTTCTCTTCGGCGCGACGCCCATGCCCTGGGTGAAGGTCTACAACTCCTATCGCCTCTTCGTGCTGCTGATCGCGATCGTCATCGGCGTGGCCCTCTGGCTCTTCTTGAACCGCACCGCCATCGGCATGATGATCCGCGCGGGCGTCGACGACCGGGCCATGCTGGCGGCCACCGGCGTCAACGTGCAGCTGGTCTTCGCGCTCACCTTCGCCATCGGCGCCGGGCTCGCCGGACTGGGTGGGGTGATCGGCGGCTCCTTCCTTTCGATCGCGCCGGGCGAGGACGTACGCTACCTCCTGGCCTCGCTCGTGGTGGTCATCGTCGGCGGCATGGGCTCGATCACCGGGGCGGCGATCGGCGCGCTGCTGATCGGCATGGCCGAGCAGTTCGGGCTCGCCTATTCGCGCACTTACGGCGTGGTCTACACCTACGTGATCATGGTCGCCGTCCTGGCGCTACGCCCCCAGGGCATCATGGGCAAGCGGGGCTAGGCGGCGATGGTGGCTGTGAGCGACAACCTCTCCACCGCCTCGGGCCGCTCCGTGTGGAGTGCCACCCGGATCGGCTTCCTCGTGGCCTTCCTCCTGGTCTATCCCTTCATCGCCGATCCCTTCTGGACCGTGCAGATCGGCGCGCAGGCGCTCTTCCTGGGTCTGGTCGCTCTCTCGCTCATGCTGCTGGCCGGTCTGGGCGGCATGGTCTCCCTGGCGCAGCTCACCATCGCCGGGATCGCCGGCTACATGTTTGCGATCTTCGGCGAGAGCACCTCGCCCATCAGCCTGCACTGGCCCTGGTGGGCGGTGCTGCCGATCGCGATCGCCATCGCCACCCTGGTGGCCACCTTGATCGGCGCCATCTCGGTTCGGACCGAGGGCATCTACACCATCATGATCACCTTGGCGATCGGGGTCGGCTTCGCCAACTTCGCGCAGCAGAACTACGCCATCTTCAACGGCTTCAACGGCTTCGCCGGCGTGGCGCCGCCGCCGCTCTTCGGCGTGGACTGGCGCGAGCCCCTGCCATTCTATTACCTGGCCCTGGGCGTGGCCGGTCTCGCCTACCTGGGGGTGGTCTACTTCCGCCGCTCGACCTTCGGGCTCAGCCTGCAGGCAATCCGGGACAACGCGCGGCGCATGGAGGCGCTGGGCTTCAACGTCACCTGGCACCGCATCCTGGCCTACAGCCTGGCCGGCTTCCTGGCGGCCTTGGGCGGGATCTTCATCGTCTGGTTCAACGGCCGCATCTCGCCCGGCTCCATCGGTCTGGGCCCGATGATCGACATCCTGGTGATCGCCGTGCTGGGCGGACTGCGTCATCCCATCGGGCCCTTCGTGGGCGCCTTGGTCTTCGTGCTGCTGGACAACTTCGCGATCGATCTGATCGACCGCGAGCGTTTCAACACCGTGATTGGGGCGGCCTTCCTGCTGGTCGTCCTGGTTTCGCCGGATGGGCTTCTGGGCTTGTGGGACAAGCTCAAGGCCTACCTGGCCAAGAGCCGCGGAGAGAGCGGTCGGTAAGGTCTGGACCTTGCCGTGAAGCAGGGAGAACGCCTGGCCATGGTGGCCGGCGGGAATGGAGAGTTTGGGAGGAGAGAGCATGCAGGTTCTTTCACGACGTCTACTGCTGGCGGGCGCGGCTACCTTGTCGCTGTCCGTGGCAGCGGGACCAGCCGCCGCCCAGGACACCATCAAGATCGGCGTGCTGGCGACCCTGGAAGGCGCCTTCACCGTCTTGGGCGAGGACTCCATGCGCGGTGCCGACCTCGCCTTCGAAGAGGCCGGCTACATGGCCGGCGGCAAGAAGCTCGAGGTGATCAAGGGCTCGTCCGACGCGTCGCCCGACAGCGCCTTGCGGGCCGCGCGGAAACTGGTCGAGGACGACAAGGTCGACATCCTCTTGGGTCCGCTGTCGGGCTCCGAGGGTCTGGCCCTGCGCGACTATGCGAAGACCCAGCCGCAGGTGACCTTCGTCAACGGCACGTCGGCCGCCCAGGACACCACGCTGCGCGACGCGGCGCCGAACTTCTTCCGCTTCACGACGGACGGCGTGCAGTGGCAGGCGGGGCTCGGCACCTACGCCTTCCAAGAGAAGGGCTACAAGAGCGCGGTGGTCATCGCCGAGGACTATTCCTTCCCCTATTCCCAGGTACAAGGCTTCATGCTGGAGTTCTGCAAGCTGGGCGGCAAGGTGCCGGAGAAGTTCTGGGTGCCGATCGGCAACAAGGACTATTCGACCATCGTCGCCTCGATCCCCGATGACGTGGACGCCATCTACGTCGCTCTCGGCGGCGCGGACGCGGTGAACTTCCTCACCCAGTACCAGCAGGGCGGCGGCGACAAGCCGATGATCGGCGGCTCCATCACCGTCGACCAGACGGTCATGGGCTCTGAAGCGCGCCTCGGCAAGGAGTACCTCGTCGGCACGCCCTCGGCCGGACCGATCGCCGACGCCTGGGACGATCCGCGCTGGAAGGCCTTCGTGGCGGCCTATCAGAAGCAGTTCCCGGACGGCTTCCCTTCGCCCTCGCTCTTCGCGCACGGCTACTACGTCGGCGCCCTGGCGATCATTACCGGGCTCAACGAGGTGAACGGCAACCTGTCGGACGACCAGAAGGCCTTCCGCGCCGCGCTTACCGGGATGGAGCTCGATACGCCGACCGGCAAGGTGACCCTGGACGAGAACCGCCAGGCCGTCGCAGACATCTTCCTGACCGAGCTCACCGCAGGCGACGACGGCAAGCTGTACAACCGGGTGGTCAAGATCATCCCGCAGGTGAACCAGACCATGGGCGAGCCGCGCGAGGAGTTCCTGAAGCTGGGTCCGGTCTCGCGCACCAACCCGGAATGCCCCTAGGGGTGACCCCTTGACCGGGTAGGCGTCATGGCCGAGCGAGCCTCCGACGGCCAGCATCGCATTGCCCGGGCGGGCGCGGCTCATGCTCTCCACCTGGAGGGCGTGAGCCGCACCTTCGGCGCGCTGGTCGCCCTGGACGACATCTCGATCCAGGTCGCGGCCGGCGAGCGCCGCGCCGTCTTGGGCGCCAACGGCGCCGGCAAGACGACGCTGTTCAACGCCATCACCGGCGACTTTCCGCCGACCCGCGGACGCATCCGTTTCTTCGGCGAGGACGTGACCGAGCTGCCGCCGCACGAACGCATCCGTCGCGGCATGCGGCGGACCTACCAGCACTCCCTGCTCTTCCGGGGCTTGAGCGTGCTGGACAATCTCTACCTCGCCGCGCGCGGCGTCATGCGCCGGCGCTTCTCGCTGCTGCGTCCGGCGGAGACCAACGCCTCGCGGCAAAGCGCGGCGGACCTGCTGCATGCCGTCCATCTGGACGCCTTCGGCGACACCCTCGTCGGCGACTTGGCGCACGGCCAGCAGCGTCAGCTGGAGATCGGCATGGCGCTGGCCGGTGCGCCGCGCTTCATCCTCTTCGACGAGCCGGCGGCGGGCCTCTCGCCGGCCGAGCGGCGCGAGCTGATCGAGATCCTGACCGCGCTGCCGTCCCACATCGGCTACATCATCATCGAGCACGACCTCGACGTGGCGCTCAGGGTGGTGACCTCCGTTACCGTCATGCACAACGGTGCGCTCTTCAAGGAGGGATCTCCGGAAGAGATCCAGAGCGATCCCGAAGTGCAGCGGATCTACCTGGGTGGCGCCGATGGCTGACCAGGCGCCCACCCTGAGGATCGAGGACCTGCAGGTCCACTACGGTTACGCCCACGTGCTGCAAGGCGTCAGCCTCACCCTCGATCACGGCATCTTCGCCATCGTCGGCCGCAACGGCATGGGCAAGACGACTCTCTGCCGGACGGTGGTCGGCATGACCCCCGCCAGCGGCGGCGACATCCTGCTGACCGGGGAATCGATCCTGGGTCTCTCGTCGAACGCCATCGTGGCGCGCGGCGTCGGCTACGTGCCGCAAGGGCGCCGCGTCTGGCCCTCGCTGTCCGTCGACGAGCATCTGCGCCTGGCCGCGCGCTCGGGCCGCAAGGGCGCCTGGACGGTCAAGCGCGTCTACGAGGCCTTCCCGCGCCTGGAGGAGCGTCGCGGCAACGGCGGCGCCCAGCTCTCCGGCGGCGAGCAGCAGATGCTGGCCATCGGCCGCGCCCTTCTCTCCAACCCGCGTCTGCTGGTGATGGACGAGCCGACCGAGGGCCTGGCCCCGGTCGTCGTGCGGCAGGTGGAGAGCATCTTGCGGCGCCTGGCCGAGGAGGGCGACATCGCCATCCTGCTGATCGAGCAGAACATCGGCGTCGCCACCGAAGTAGCGGGCCGGGTCGGCATCATGGTGAACGGTCGTCTGCTGCGCGAGATGCCGGCCGGAGAGCTGGCCGGCGACCGCGGCTTGCAGGAGCGCCTCTTGGGCGTCGGCATGCACTCCGAAGAGGAGGCAGGCGAGGTCGAGGAAGAGCTGGCACCGCCACCCGAAGCCCCGAGGGTGTTCCGCGTGCGCCGGCAATCGGGAGAGGCCGCTCCACCGCCGCCGCCCGAAGAGGGTCCGCTGGCGGGAGCCGTCTACAGCCGATCCCTCGCGCCCACGCGCTGGAGCGCCCCGACGCGCGTTGCCAGATCCCATGCCGATGACGCGGAAGGCAAAGACGCCACCGAGGCCGAGGCAAGACCGACGGCCGAGCTGTCGGCGGTTCCGGTCTCGCGCGTGATCGGACGCGCGGCCTACGTCGCCGGCACCTTCGATACCAAGGGCCGCGAGCTCACCTACGTCGCCAATCTGATCCGCCGTCAAGGCCTCTCGGTGGTGACGGTCGATCTCTCCACCAGCCGGCGGCCCTCGGCGGCCGATGTCGGGCCGGCCGCCGTGGCGCGGCACCATCCCAAGGGCGCGGAGGCGGTCTTCACGGACGACCGCGGCAGTGCGGTGGAAGCCATGGCGGAGGCCTTCGCGCGCTTCCTGCCCCGTCAGCGGGACCTGGGCGGCGTGATCTCGGCGGGCGGCTCCGGCGGAACGGCCCTGGCCACGCCGGCGATGCGCGCGCTGCCGGTCGGCCTGCCCAAGGTCATGATCTCCACCGTGGCCTCCGGCGATGTCGGCCGCTACGTGGGGCCGGCGGACATCTGCATGATGTACTCGGTGACCGACGTCTCGGGTCTGAACCGTATCTCCGAGCAGGTGCTGGCCAATGGAGCGCTTGCGCTGGCCGGGATGATCGCCAACCGGCCCGAGCGGGGCCAGGCCGAGAAGCCGGCGATCGGCGTCACCATGTTCGGTCTCACCACGCCCTGCGTGCAGGCCGCCACGCCCAGCCTGGAAGAGGACTACGACTGCCTGGTCTTCCACGCCACGGGGACCGGCGGCCAATCGATGGAAAAGCTAGCCGATTCCGGGCTCTTGGCCGGATTTCTTGACGTCACGACGACGGAGGTGGCCGACCTCTTCATGGGTGGCGTCTTCTCCGCCGGAGAGGATCGCCTGGGTGCCGTCATCCGCAGCGGCCTGCCGTGGGTCGGCTCGCTGGGCGCGCTGGACATGGTGAACTTCGGCCCGCGCGAGAGCGTGCCGGCCAAGTACGACGGGCGCCTCTTCCACATCCACAATCCGCAGGTCACCTTGATGCGCACCACGGCCGCGGAGAACGAGGCGATGGGCCGCTGGATCGCCGAGAAGCTGAACCGCTGCCAGGGGCCGGTGCGCCTGCTGGTTCCCGAAGGCGGGCTCTCGGGCATCGATGCGCCGGGGCAGCCCTTCTGGAACCCCGAGGCCGACCGCGCGCTCTTCGCCGCGCTGGAGCAAGGACTGAACAGAAGCGAGCGGCGGCAGCTGATCCGCCTGCCGCACCACATCAACGACCCCGCCTTCGCCGCCGCCCTGGTGTCGCACTTCCGCGACGTCATGGAAGCGGTGCCCACCCGCCAGGGCCGCGTAGGCCGGGCATAGGAGACCGCCATGCCACGTTTCGACCGCAAGACCTTGCTGAAGCGCTTCCACGAGATGGCCGAGCGCGGCGAGGCCATCGTCGGCGGCGGGGCCGGGACCGGCCTTTCCGCCAAGTGCGAGGAGGCCGGCGGCATCGACCTCATCGTCATCTACAACTCGGGCCGCTACCGCATGGCCGGGCGCGGATCGCTCGCCGGGCTCCTGGCCTACGGCAATGCCAACGAAATCGTCTGCGAGATGGCGAGTGAGGTCCTGCCGGTCACCAGGCGGACGCCGGTTCTGGCCGGCGTTAACGGAACCGATCCCTTCCTGATCTTAGATGATTTCCTGGACCGCTTGATTCGCTTGGGTTTTTCCGGTGTGCAGAACTTCCCCACCGTGGGCCTGATCGACGGCACCTTTCGGGCCAACCTGGAGGAGACCGGGATGGGCTACGGCCTGGAGGTGGACATGATCGCCGCCGCACACCAGGCCGACCTGCTGACCACCCCCTACGTCTTCAGCGAGGTCGACGCGCGCGCCATGACCAAGGCCGGCGCCGACATCGTCGTTTGTCACATGGGGCTGACCACCGGCGGCAACATCGGCGCCGAGACGGCCCTGAGCCTGGAGGGCTGCGTCGATCCGATCCGCGCCTGGGCCAAGGCGGCCAGGGCCGAGCGCGACGACGTGCTGATCCTGGTGCACGGTGGGCCGATCGCCATGCCGGCCGATGCCGCCTTCATCCTGAAGCACTGTCCGGAGGTGCATGGCTTCTACGGCGCGTCCTCGATGGAGCGCCTGCCGACCGAGCGGGCGCTGACCGAGCAGACCCGCCGCTTCAAGGAGATCGGCCGCGGCTAGTCCCGCGCCGCTCGAAGAACAGGGAGAAAGACAATGTCGGGAGCAACCATCGCCTGGATCGTCGTGACGATCATCATCGTCGCCTTGCTCGTGGCGCTCGTCATCTGGGCCATGAACCGGCTCTATCGGCGCTCCTCCAAGGAGACCTCCTTCGTGCGCACCGGCCTCGGCGGGCAGAAGGTGGTGATGAACGGCGGCGCCTTCGTGCTGCCCATCGTGCACGAGGTGACGCCGGTCAACATGAACACCCTGCGCCTGGAGGTGCGCCGCGGGCGCGAGAGCGCGCTCATCACCAAGAACCGCATGCGGGTCGACGTGGTCGCGGAGTTCTACGTGCGGGTGAGGGCCGAGGCGCAAGCCGTTGCCGCGGCTGCAGGAACTCTGGGCCGGCGCACCTTGCAGCCGGACGGCCTGAAGGAGCTGGTGGAAGGCAAGTTCGTGGATGCCCTGCGGTCCGTCGCTGCGGAAAGCACGATGGAGGAGATGCACGAGAAGCGCGGCGACTACGTCAAGCGCGTGCGCCAGTCCGTCGCCGAGGACCTGCTGCAGAACGGCCTGGAGCTGGAGAGCGTATCGCTCACCGGCATGGATCAGACCAACATGGAATTCTTCAATCCCTCCAATGCTTTCGACGCCGAAGGTCTGACTAGGCTTACGGACGAGATCGAGCGGCGCAAGAAGATCCGCAACGACATCGAACAGGACACCTTGATCCAGATCCGCAACAAGAACCTGGAGACCGAGAAGGTCTCGCTGGAGATCGACCGCGACAGCGAGTATGCGCGCCTGGAGCAGGAGCGCGAGGTCGAGGCCCGGCGCGCCGCCCAGCAGGCGGACCTGGCGCGCGAGCGGGCGACCCGCGAACGCGAATCGGAGGAGGCGCGCATCTCCTCTCAGCTGGAAATCGAGAAGGCGCGGATCGAGCAGGAGCGCCTGCTGGACGAGCAGCGCATCTCACGCGAGCGCGACACCCAGCGTCTGGAGGTCGAGCGCCGCAAGACCCTGGAGCTGGCCGAGCAAGAACGCTCGATCGCCATCGCCCAGCAGTCCAAGGCGCAGTCCGAGGCCCAGGCGGAAGCAGAGGCGGCGCGCGCCGAGGCCGTGGCGGCGGAAGAGAAGGTCTTCTCCGCGCGCGACACGGAGGTGGCGGAGCGCCGCAAGGCCATCGAGCTGATCCAGGCGCGCCAGGAGGCGGAGCGGGCCGCCATCGGCATCCGCGTCGCCGCCGAGGCCGAGAAGGCGGCGGCTGCCGATCGCGGCGAGGCCAGCCGCATGGCAGCCGAAGCCGACGCCGAGGCGGAGAAGATCCGCGCGCTGGCGGCCAAGCTGCGCTACGAGATCGAGGCGGAGGGCAAGCGGCTCTCCAACGAGGCGGCCAACGTGCTGACACCTGAAAGCCGCTCCAGCGAGATGCGGATCCGTCTGATCGAGAAGCTGGACGCCATCATCCGCGAGAGCGTGAAGCCGATGGAGCGGATCGAAGGCATCCGCATCCTCCACGTCGACGGTCTGGGCGGGCAGAGCAGTGGCGGCTCGCCCGCCGAGTCCGGACAGTCCCTGGCGGACAACGTGGTGAATTCCGCATTGCGCTATCGCGCGCAAGCGCCCTTGATCGACCAGCTGCTGCGCGAGATCGGCATCGAGGGCGGCGATGTCGGCAAGCTGACCGGCGTGCTGGCCGAGGCCGAAGACCAGGCCAAGGACTAGGAGGACGCCCATGGCCAAGGTCTATGTCTCCTCGGTGCTGCCGGCGCCGGCCGACCAGGTCTGGGAGGTCTTGCGCAACTTCAACGGCCTGCCGGACTGGCATCCGGCGATCGCCGACAGCCGGATCGAGGACAACCGGCCGGCCGACCGCGTGGGCTCGGTGCGCAACTTCCGTACCCGCGACGGCGGTACCATCCGCGAACGGCTGCTGACCCTGTCCGACTACGACTACACCTGCAGCTACGCGATCCTCGCCTCGCCCATGGGCGTGGAGAACTACGTCGCCACCTTGAAGGTGACGCCGGTGACCGACAGCGCGCGCAGCTTCGTCGAGTGGTCGGCCGAGTTCGACTGCGATCCGGCCCGCGAGGCGGAGCTGGTGGACTTCGTCGGCCAGGGCGTCTTCCAAGCCGGCTTCGACAGCTTGAAGCAGCGATTCGGCGGCTAGCGCCGCTTGTCTCGAGAGCCGCGCGAAGAACGGCTCCTCCAGCGCGGCTCCGTGGAGCCGCAAACTTGCAACAGGAGTTCCGAGGAGACGCGTTATGATGAGAGAAACGGTACTCGCGCTTGGCACCTGCCTCTTGCTCTCCCTGCCGGCCACGGCCGAGGAGATGACCCTGCCGCCGCTGAAGCCGCAGCCCGGCCCGCAGCTGGTGGTCGACGAGCACCTCGATGCCCTGAATGAGTGCGACTGGGACCGCTTGATGGCGCAGTATCCGCCCGAGATCGAGATCCACTTGCCCGACGGCGTCGTGGTCAAGGGACGTGATGACATCGGCAAGCTCTTCGCCGGCTTCTGCAAGCCGGTCTCGGACGGCGGCCTCAAGGGTCTGGTCTTCACCACGGAGCACACCTTCACCGTCGGCGATACGCTCAATGTCCAGTGGCGGGCGGAGGCGGACTTCCTCGCCGAGCCCTATCGCGGCTCGGACGCCTACGTCACGAAGGACGGCCTGATGTATGCGCAGGTGACGACCTTCAACGGCGGCGACCTGAAGTTCAAGCAGTAGCGGACGAGAGGCTGGGGGGCGCCATGGTCAAGGTACGGTGCAGCACCATCGTCGATGCACCGATCGAGGAGGTCTGGCGCCTCCTGCGCGACTTCAACGGTCACGAGGACTGGCATCCCGCCATCGCCGAGAGCCGCATCGAAGGCGGCTTGAGCGGCGATCAGGTCGGGGCCGTGCGCCGCTTCGCCCTGCACGACGGCGCCGTCTTGCGCGAACAGCTGCTGGCGCTCTCCGACCGCGACCACGGCTTCACTTACTGCATTCTCGATTCGCCGCTGCCGCTGATCGACTACGTCGCCCAGGTGCGGCTGAAGCCGGTGACCGACGGCCGCCGCACCTTCTGGGAATGGGCCAGCACCTTCCGCACGCCGCCCGGCCAAGAGGAGGAGCTTGCGGGACTGGTGCGCCGGCAGATCTACGAAGCCGGCTTCGCCGCCGTGGCGCGACGTTTCGCGACGCCCGAGGGCGCTTCGCCAAGCCGGCCGCGGATCCTGCGACCGGCCGCCGAGGCACCGGCGCCGATCGGGCAAGCCGGTCTCAAGGGGCAGGCGATCGTCGTCGCGCGCCTGGGCGGGCCGGAGGTGCTGCAGCCCCGCGAGACGGAAGCCCCACCGCCGGGACCGGGAGAGCTGCGCCTCCGCCAGGAGGCCGTGGGCGTCAACTTCATCGACGTCTACTGCCGCACCGGCTACTTCCCCCTGGTGGAGCCGGGCCAGGCGTTGGGCGTGGAAGCCGCCGGCGAGGTGGTGGATGTCGGACCGGGCCTCAGCGGCTTTTCCGCCGGCGACCGCATCGCCTATGCCTGCCTGCCGCCCGGCGCCTATGCCACGGTGCGCACCTTGCCGGCGGACCTGGTGGTGCCCTTGCCGGCGGCAATCGATGCCGGCACGGCCGCCGCCGTGATGCTGAAGGGCATGACGGCCGAGTTCCTGCTGCACAGCGTGCACCGCTTGGCCGCGGGCGAAACGGTCCTGGTTCATGCCGCCGCCGGTGGCGTGGGTCACCTGATGTGCCAGTGGGCCAGGGCCAAGGGGGCCAAGGTGATCGGCGTGGTCGGCGACCCGGACAAGGCGGGCCTGGCCAGGAGGTCGGGCGCGTCCACGGTCATCACCGGCGAGGAAGACATGCCGGAACGCGTGATGGCGCTGACCGAGGGCCGGGGCGCCGACGTCGTCTACGACGGCATAGGCGGCAGCAACCTGGCGCGATCTTTCGCCGCTTTGGCGGTCAAGGGACACATCGTGTCCTTCGGGCAGGCCGCCGGCGTCATCGAGCCCTACGACGTCGCCAGTCTGGCCCTCAAGTCCGCCCGCCTGTCGCGTCCCAACTATGCGCATTACGCCGGCAATAGCGCCGATGTGGGCCGGATGACCGCCAATCTCTTTGCCGCTCTGGAAAGCGGGCTCCTCAAGGTCCACATTGGTCTGGAAATGCCCTTGACGGAAGCCTCCGGCGCTCACCGGCAGCTGGAAGCGCGTCAGACGCAAGGCTGTTTGGTGCTGCGGCCTTGAAGTCGGATCTCGCGTCTTACAAAAATTTCCGCTAGGAACGTTCGGTTTTGACGATCTGGCACCGAGGAAGGAACGAGAGTGACCAAGCGGATCGTAATCACAGGGATGGGCTTGGTGACCCCGCTGGGCTGCGGCGTCGACAAGGTTTGGGAGCGTCTGGTCGCCGGAGAGTCCGGCGTTCGGGCCAATACGCGCGTTCCGGTCGATGACCTGCCGGCGCAGATCGCCGGCCTGGTCCCTGACCGCTCGGAGGACGAGGCCGGCCTCGACGTCTCCGCCGTGGTCTCCCAGAAGGACCGCAAAAAGGTCGACCTCTTCATCATCTACGCGCTCGCCGCCGCCGAGGAGGCCTTGAGCCAGGCCGGCTGGAAGCCGGAGACGGCGGCGGAGAAGGCGCGCACTGGCACCATCATCGCCACCGGCATCGGCGGCTTTCCGATGATCACGGAGAGCAAGGTGACGCTGGACGGGCGCGGCTATCGGCGCCTCTCGCCCTTCGTCGTGCCCTCCTTCCTGGCCAATCTGGCGGCCGGCAACGTCTCCATCCGCTACGGCTTCCAAGGACCGATCGGCACGCCGGTGACGGCCTGCGCCGCCGGCCTGCAAGCCATCGGCGACGGCGTGCGCCTGCTACGCTCCGGCGAAGCGGACGTGGTCCTGGCCGGCGGTGCCGAGGCCTGCGTCGACCGCCTCTCCATCGGCGGCTTCGCCGCGGCCCGGGCGCTCTCCACCCGCAACGACGCGCCGGCCGAGGCCTCGCGTCCCTTCGATCGGGACCGCGACGGCTTCGTCATGGGCGAGGGCGCCGGCCTGGTCGTGCTGGAGACCCTGGACTTCGCGCTGGCCCGCGGGGCGACGCCTCTGGTCGAGGTCGCGGGCTACGGCACCAGCGCCGATGCCTACCACCTGACCGCCGGGCCGGAGGACGGCTCCGGCGCCGCGCGCGCGATCGACGCCTGCCTGAAGATGGCGGACAGCGACGGTAGCGAGATCGGCTACGTCAACGCCCATGCCACCGCGACGACGGTCGGCGACAAGGGCGAGATCGCGGCCTTGCGCTCCATCTTCGGCAGCCGCCTCAAGGACGTCGCGGTCTCCTCCACCAAGTCGGCGATCGGCCATCTGCTGGGTGCCGCCGGCGGGGTAGAGGCCATCTTCACCGCCATGGCGATCAGAAGCGGCCTGATGCCGCCGACCCTGAACCTGCACCAACCCGACGAGGGCACCGAGGATCTGGACTTCGTACCCTTGATGGCCAAGGCCCGTCAGCTGAAGGCGGCGCTCTGCAACGGCTTCGGCTTCGGCGGGGTCAATGCCTCGATCCTCTTCCGCGCGCTCACCAGCAATCCGCTCTCCAAGGCCACTCAATAGACCAGCGAGGGCAGCCAGAGCGCGGTCTGAGGGAAGATCAGCAGCAGCGCCACCATGGCGAACATGGCGAGCACGAAGGGTAGCGCGCCCAGCATGACGTCGTTCAGGCGGCCGGCCGGGCGGATCCCCTGCACCACATAGAGGTTGATGCCGATGGGCGGCGTGATCAGCGCCGTCTCCAACAGCACCATGAGCAGGATGCCGAACCAGACGGGATCGTAGCCCAGCGCGACGACGATGGGGGTGACCAGGGGGGCCGTGGTCAGCAGCATGGAGAGCGTCTCCATGAAGCAGCCCAGGACCACCAGCAGGGCGATGATCAGCAGCATGGTCTGCAAGGGGGTCAGCCCCAAACCGGTGATGAAGTCGGTCAAGGCGCGGGTGAGGCCGATCACCGAGAGCACGAAGTTCAGGAAGACGGCCGCCAGGATGATCAGCATGATCATCGCCGTGGTGCGCATGGTGCCCTCGACGGCATGGCGCAGCATCTCCAGGGTGAGCTTGCGGTTGGCCGCGGCCAGGGCCAGCGCCGCCACCACGCCGAGCGAGGCGGCCTCGGTCGGGGTCGCCAGACCGGCGTAGATCGAGCCGACCACGACCAAAAAGATGCCGATTGGAGGTATCAATGCTGGCAGGGCCGCCAGCCGCTCGATCCAGCTGGTGCGGATCGGCTCGCCGCCCCAGCGCGGCCGCATCAGGCAGGCAACCACCACCACCAGCATGAACAGCAGGGCCAGCAGCAGGCCCGGCAGGAAGCCCGCCAGGTAGAGCTCCGGCACCGAGGTGTCGGTCAAGAGGCCGTAGAGGATCAAGTTGATCGAGGGCGGGATCAGGATGCCCAGGGTGCCGCCGGCGGCGATGGTGCCCAGGAAGAGCGGCTCGTTGTAGCCGCGCGCGCGGATCTGCGGCAGGGCCACGGTGCCGACCGTCGCCGCGGTGGCCACGCTGGAGCCCGAGGTGGCGGCGAAGAGCGCGCTGGAGCCGACGTTGGAGTGCATGAGGCCGCCGGGCAGCCAGGCCAGCCACTTCACGATGCCCTCGTACATGCGTTCCGTGACGCCAGCGCGCAGCAGGATCTCGCCGAGCAGCACGAACATGGGAATGGCGACGAGCAGGAAGTCCGTGCCGGTCTGCCAGACTATATCGCCCAGTGCCCGGTGCAGCGGCATGGGGCTCTCGAGGTATTGCAGGGTCAAGCCCAGCCAGCCGAGCGAGGCCGCGACCGGCACCGAGAGGAAGATCAGCGCCAGCAGGATGAGGAGGGTCTTGGCCAGCATGTCAGACGCTTTCGTCCTCGATCTGCTCGCCCATGGACTTGATGCCGATCAGACGATTGGCGCCGGCGCCGTCTCCGCGCAGGCGGCGGGCGACGGCGGCCACCAGCAGCAGCACGCCGAAAAGGACGAAGAGCAGCCAGCCGAAGAGCCAGGGCAGCTGCGGGATGATCAGCGGGGTACGAAGCGGCGTGATCGAGCGCGCGCCGTGCTCGATCGTGTCGGCCACCATTTGCCAGGCCATCCAGGCGATGATCGCGGCAAAACCGGTCAGGAGCGCCAGCCCCAGGAGGTCGGTCAGGAAGCGAAAGCCCTTGGGGAAGAGGCCGTAGAGCGCATCGACCCGGATGTGCGCGCGCTCGAAGAGGGCGAAGGAGAAGGCGAGCGCGGTCGCCACGGCGAAGGCGTAGCCGGAGATCTCGTCGGCGCCGCCAAGCGAGCTGTTGGCGACCTTGCGCAGCACCACTTCCAGGCTCACCATCAAGGCCGATCCGATCAGCAAGGTGCCGCCAATCCAGACCAGCCAACGGCTGAGACGCCCGCCGAACGCGACCAGGCGATCCGGCAGAGCGAGGCTGGCCGGCACCTCGGGAGATGCCGGCCGCTCGATCCGCTCGCTCACTTGGCTTCAGCCTTCAGGCCCAGCACGGCACCGACGGTCTCGTTCCACTTGGCGGCGCAGTCCGCGCCGCAGCGCTCCGCCCAGCGGGCCAGCACGACGTCGGTCGCAATCTCGTCCCGCGCCTCGAGGTCGGCGTCCGAGGGCTCGACCAGGACCATCTCGCCCTGCTCGCCGATCGCGCAGTCGCCGCCGGTGATGCAGGAAATGGCGACGGCGTCCTCGGTCGCGGTCTCGGCCCACATGGCATCGGTCAGGGCATCGAGTTCGGCCTGCAGCAAGCTCTGCTGCGCCGCGCTCAGGGCGTTCCACTTGTCCAGGTTCATGGCGCCGAAGGCCAGGCCCCAGCCGACGCGCAGGGTATAGGCGTGGGTCGCGACCTGATGCCAGCTGGCCTTGTAGGCCGACATCGTTCCGGTGATGCCGCAGTCGACGACGCCTTTCTCCAGCGCCGGGATCACCTCGGCGAAGGGCACGGTGACCGAGGTGCCGCCGACGCCCTCGACGAAGTCACCGAGGGTGGTGGAGTAGACACGGATCTTCTTGCCGGAAAGATCGCCGATGCCGGTAATCTCGTCCTTGCACCACAGGGTCTGGCTGGGGAAGGGATAGAGCTGCAGCAGCTTGGCGTTGTAGATCTCGGCGAAGGCCTTCTCGAGGATCGGGAAGTAGGCCTCGGCCACCCGTCGCTGGGTCTCGATGTCCTGCGTGACGGAGGAGAGGTCGCCGCCCTCGAAGATGGCGTTCTCCGCCGCGACATAGCCCGGCAGGCCGTAGGCGAAATCGAAGACGCCCAGCTTCACCAGGCGCATGATCTCGAAGCCCTTCAGACCCAGTTCGGTCTGCGGCTTCATATCGCCGATGATCTGACCGTCCGAGGCCTTGGCGATGTGCTCGTTCCAGAAGGGGCCCTCGTGACGCTGGTAGTTGGTGAGGCTGCCCCAGGTGCCGACGCCCTTGATGCTGACGGGCTGATCGGCGGCGGCCGGGGCGGTCAGGATCAGGCCGGCCAAGGCGGTCGCCGCGAGTGCATGGATGGGTCTCATAGACTAGGTCTCCTGTTCGCTTGCTTGGTGGGGTTGGGACAGCACGGGCACCTCGGCCGAGGCGTCGACGTCGGTGATCAGCATGCGTCCGGGGGTATGGGTGATGCAGAGCGGCAGACGCGCGGCGGTCAGCGCGTTCTGCGGAGTGACGCCGCAGGCCCAGAAGACCGGGGTCTCGTCGGCGAGGATTTCGATGGGATCGCCCCAATCGGGTCGCATCACGTCAGCGATCCCGATGGCCTCCGGCGTGCCGCTGTGGACCGGGCCGCCGTGGGCTTGCGGATAGCGCCTCGAAATGCTAGCGGCCCTCTCAAGATCGGCTTTCCTGATCGGCCGCATCGAGACTACCAGACCGCCCGAGAAAGGGCCGGCCGGGACGGTGTCGATGGCGGTGCGGAACATCGGCACCGTCTTGTTCTGCTCGATGTGGCGCAGCGCGATGCCGGCCTCGACCAAGGCCCGCTCGAAGGAGAAGGAGCAGCCCAACGCGAAAGCGACGAAGTCGTCCCGCCAAAGGTGGGTGATGTCGTCGAGCTGCGCGCTCTCGCGGCCCTCCCGGTAGAGGGTGTAGCCCGGCAGGTCGCTGCGCACGTCGATGTCCGGCCCCAAGGTGCGCAGGATCGGGTCGCCAGTGTCCGACACGCCGACCAGCGGACAGGCCTTGGGGTTGCGTTGGCAAAAGCGCAGGAAGTCGAGCGCATGGCGCTCCGGCAGGACTACCAGATTGCACTGCAGGCGCCCGGGCGCCAATCCGGCCGTCTGACCGCGATAGCGCCCGGCGCGGATCTCACGGCGCACCTCGGTAAGTCCTAGACGACGCAGAGCCTCGTAATCCGCTGCCCCGGACGGCTGTGCGTTCTGCTCTTGCCCGGCCATGCAATCCTCCGAAGATGGTTCCCCGGTAGGATGCGCCGACAAGGGTGATCACGTAAAATCGTGATTCTCTGTCACTTACGATCAGGGTTGCTGATCAACGAGCCACTCTCGGGCAGCCTCCTGTGCTGTCGCGGCGGCGGCTTCCGCGACGAAGTTCGGCGGGTCGGAGACGTAGGATGCCGTGAAGTGCAAGGGGGTGGGCGCCCAGCCCGGATCGAGGGCAAGCAACCTTCCCTCCGCGCAGTCCTGGCGGACCAGGAGGGCCGGCAGTGCCCCGATGCCGATGCCGTCGCGCACCATCTGAATGGCGGCCGACAGGGAGGCACTCGGAAAAATCCGGCTCTCGGGACCGTAGCGGCGCAGAAGCTCGGTCTTCAGCTCGGAGTAGGGGCGGGTGTTGCGGGCGAAGGTGATTACCGGCAACTTGCCGAGAAGCGCCCCGGCGCTCTCGCCGCTGGCCGCTTCGGCCGCGAAGAACTGCATGGCGAAGCTCGGCAGCTCCAGGTTCACCACGGTGTACTCCGAGACCGGTCCCATAAGGAGGGCGACGTCCAGCGCGCGGTTCAGCAGCCCTTCGCGCAGGTTGACCGAGACGTCGACGGTGAGATCGAGGCTCAGCTTCGGGAAGTCCTTGGCGAGGCGCGCCAGATAGCCGGCCAGCCAGGAGTGCACGATGGTCTCCGACACGCCCAGCCGCAGGGTCGCCTCGATGGTGCTGCGGTCGGCGACCGTCTCGGAGATGGTCTCGACGATCTGCGAGATCTGCTCGACGTAGGTCAAGAGCTGGCGCCCCTGGCTGGTGAGGCGGATGCCGCCGGGGACGCGCTCGAAGAGCTGGGCGCCCAAGCGCTCCTCCAGGGCGGCGATCCTGGCCGAGACAGCCGGCTGCGAGGTATGAATCCGCTCGGCCGCCCGGCGAAAGCCGCCCAGGCGGGCCACCCAGAAGAAGGTCTTCAGTTGGGTCAGGTTCAGATCCATGCTGTTAGGCCTTTGCCCGATCCGGGGCCGCAAAGCCATCTTTTTGGCTTCTGGCGACGCGCAAACGACCCCTTCTGCATCGCCGCCAATAGCGCCCGCCCAGCACTGGACCATCGACGAAGAAGGAGAGGAGGGGCGCCAAGAAGCGAGCCGGCGGAGGGAGAGCCTTCCGGCGGCCGCTCGTGAAAGGTGCTCCCTTGCGTCTTGACCCGTCTACTGCTTCACGCTTTAGCGTTCCCATCCTTCACGGATAATCGAGTGAGGGACGCGACATGAAACGTTCGATTTTCTTGTTACTCGACCACCACCCGGATCTTGGCGAGATCCAGAGCGCGGCCTTGGAGTTCGTGCTCTCGCACGCCCGCTTGGCGGAGGGACTTGGCTACGATTCCCTGTGGATCGCAGAGCATCACTTCCTACGCACAGGCCTGGTGCCCAATCCGGCGGTCCTGCTTGCAGCTGTCGCGGCGCGGACCAGTCACCTGCGGCTGGGACCGGCCGTCTCCATTCTGCCCTATCGTGACCCGGTCTTCGTCGCCGAGGACTACGCCATGGTCGATCTTCTGTCTCAAGGTCGACTGAACATGGGTGTGGGCTGCGGCTCGCGGGAAGCCGAGTTTGCCGGTCTCGGCGTTGATTTTGACAATCGTCGCGACGCCTTCGACAAGACGCTGGTGAGACTGCGTGAGCTGTGGTCACAGCGAACCCTGAACGTCGCGCCCGATCAATCGCCGCCGCCGTTCTACATTGCCACGATGAGTCCGGAGAGCGCGCGGGTCGTTGGACGAAGGGGCGACAGCGTCATTACCATCTTGGTGCCAGGAACCAAGGATCTGCAGAACCTTGAGCGCCTCTTGCTAGCGCACCGAGACGGATTGAAGGAAGGCGGTCATGCGCCCGATGCCGCCGAGGTGGTGGTCGTCCAACTGGCGCGGGTGGCTCTTTCCGAAAGGACCGTCCGAGAACAGACCCTTCCGGCCCTCTCGCGGCTGCTCTCGGTGCTGGCTCCGAAGGGTGGGACGCTTGACACCGAGGAGACGTACATGGCGATGCAAGGCGGATCGACGGGGTGTTTCGGTACGCCTCGACAGGCGCAAGACACGGTCGTGACCCTAGAAAGCATGGGCGTCGAGCACGTGGCGTTCTTCACCCGTTTCGGCGGAATGAGCGCGGACAGCGCGAACGAGTCCATCGGCTTCCTCTCGCCGGAAGGGCCCTCGGCTCCGGTTCGTGCGCGTGAGCATACTTCTTGCCACGAGCAGGTCGGGTGACCCGGAGAACGACATGATCACCGTAGGCAAACTCGCCGGAAAGTTCGGTCTCTCTCGCACGACCTTGCTCTACTACGACAGAATTGGGTTGCTGGAGCCTTCGACCAGGTCGCGCAGTGGGTATCGCTTGTATGGCGAGCGGGACGTCGAACGATTGAGGGTAATCTGTTCCTACCGAGATGCGGGCTTGACGCTTGCGGAGATTGGGCGGCTCTTGCAACGACCGGAGATCCCGGATGCTGCGATCCTCCGTCATCGGCTCTTGGAGCTTGACCGGGAAATCGGCGCGCTGCGCGTTCAGCAGCAAGCCATTCTCGCCATCTTGCGGAGCCTCGGGGAGTCGGATGCCATCAGCGCCATCGATAAGACCGGATGGATAGAGATCCTGGGTTCATGCGGGTTGACGGAGGAAGACATGGATCGCTGGCACAGGCAGTTCGAGAAGAGCGCCCCGGACGCCCATCACGCCTTCTTGCTTTGGTTGGGGATCCCGCACGAAGAAGCGCTTGGTATTCGCGCGGGTTCGCGAGGCGACGCCGGTCGCTGACTGTCTTTGCTGGTCTTAGAGACCTCAAGTCCCTTGGGGTTCCGTCTCTGTGGAGACGCGAGAGGAGTTGGTGGCGTCACGCTATCCTACCCGGCTCCACATGCCGAACGGCACCAAGTTCGGGACATGGGGCAGCGCATCTAGCACGGAAAGGCATCGGTCTCTGATCTCGATGGGTTAGAGGCTCCGATGCCGATGCGGCGACGGCCTTCAACCGTCCCGGCTGCTAGCGTTGCTCTTCCGCCTGCTTGCGTGCTTCCTCCCGTGCTGCTGCTGCCGCGGCTTTCGAGGCCTTCTCCGCCTCCACCCTGGCCGCGACGTCATCCATGCTGGGGGTGAGCGGCTCGCAGCCTTTCTGGTTTGCCAGCGCCGAGAGATTGAGGTTGCGCCTGAGCAAGGCTTCGATTTCGACGTCCTGCGCCTCGCCCGTGTCCATCGCCGCCAAAACCGCGACTCCGGCGACCAGGGTGAGTGCCGCCATGGCGGCGTTCCTCTCCTGCCGCTCTTGGTCTTCCCGATAGAGCCGGTCGATTGTCGTGCGGTTGGTCGCGTACTCATCCTCGAGCTGCTGGCAACTCAGGTTCGCGTCATACCCGCGCTTGGAGGCAACGGGGTTTGGCGTCCGCCCGGCGCACGCGGACAGCACCAACAGCATCACCATGCTAGAGATAACCAGACTACGAATCGCCCCCTCCCCTAAAAAGAGATCTCACCCTCTCCTTTCCTAGCGTAGGTTTAATATGACTGACAAGGGAGTTCGATCAGATTCTCTGTCTTGGTGATTGACTGGATTGTCGCGGAGGGCGACAGCTTGGTCTCTCGACCCTGTCGGCCGGCCCGAGAGGATCAATTGGGCTTTCTCCCGAGCGCGCCGACCCTCACTTGCCGTTCGTGCGCTTCCGCAGCATCACCTGGGAGACCACCAGCAGAACCAGCGAGACCGCCAGCACCATGGTGCCGATGGCGTTGATCTCTGGCGTGACGCCCCGGCGGATCGACGAGAAGATGTAGATCGGCAAGGTCGTCTGCGAACCGGCGACGAAGAAGGCGATGATGAAGTCGTCGAAGCTGAAGGTGAAGCTCAGCAGGAAGCCCGCCAGGATCGCCGGAGAGATCTGGGGGAGCGTGATCTGGCGAAAGGTCGCCCAGGGGGTGGCGTAGAGGTCCGCCGAGGCCTCGATGAGCGAGCGGTCCATGCCGGCGAGACGCGCCCTGACGATGACGATGACCAGCGCCATGGTGAACATGGTGTGGGCGGCGATCAGCGAGAGGTAGCCCATGTTGAGGCGCGGCGCGGTGGCGCCCTCGAAGGGCCAGACCGCCTCCAGCAGGGGATTGAGGAACTTGAAGGCGGTCACCAGCGCGATCAGGGTGGCGATGCCGATGACGATTCCGGGCACCATGATCGCCACGTAGATCATGGCGTCGAAGACCGCCCGGACCGGTCCCCGGACCTGCTGCAGCGCCAGCGCCGCCATGGTGCCGAAGAGGCTGGCGAGGATCGCCGTGGTCGCCGCCACGATCAGGCTGGTCGTCAGCGCGTCGACGACGAAGGGGTTGCTGAGCGCCCGGCCGTACCACTGCGCGGAGAAGCCCTGAAAGTCGCTGGCATGGCGCCCGGCGTTGAAGCTGAACAGCACGATGATGGCGATGGGCGCGTAGAGAAAGATGTAGACGGCGGCTGCATAGAGTCTCATGCGCGGGCCGGCCCTAGAAGAGACCCACGTCGTCGCGCTGGCCCGACGTGCGGCGCATCAAGCGCATGTAGAGCGTCACCGTGACCAGCATGACGATGACCAGGGTCGCGGCGACGGCGGAGCCGAAGGCCCAGTTCCTCGACTGCAGGAAGAGGTCGACCAGGGCATTGCCGACGAAGAAGACCTTGCCGCCGCCGAGCAGGGCCGGAATGAGAAACTCCCCCATCAGCAGGATGAAGACCAGCATGGAGCCCGTGGCCACGCCGGGGATCGAGAGCGGCAAGGTCACCTGCAGGAAGGCGCGCCAGGGCGGCGAGCCCAGGTCGCTTGCCGCCTCCAGCAAGCGCTGGTCGAACTTCTCCAGGCTGACGTAGATGGGGAAGACCATCAGGGGAAGATAGCCGTAGACGATCCCCACCAGCACGGCAAAGGGCGTGTTGATCAGGCGAAGATCGTCAATGCCCAGATGCTCCAGCAGCTCGGGGATGCCCCGCCCGCCCAGGATGTAGATCCAGGCGTAGGTGCGGATCAGGATGCTGGTCCAAAAGGGGACGATGACCAGAATGAGGAGTCCCGTCCGGAGCCGGGGGCTTGCCTTGATGGCCAGGTAGTAGGCGAGCGGATAGGCCGCGAGGAGGGCGACGATCGTGCCCAGCGGCGCCAGGATGAGCGTGTTCTTGAAGGCGGCCCACCTGGCCGGCAGGTTGGCGTATTGCGCGAAGGTGAAGGCCGGAACGTAGCCGCCGGCGGCCGCCCTCTCTCCAAAGCTGAAGACGACGACGACGAGGAGGGGGAGAGCGAGCATGACGAAGAGCCATGCTGCGGCCGGCATCAAGAGAAGCCTGGTGACCCATCTGCTCGACACGTGGACGGCTGCCGTGCTCGCTCTCTCTTGCTCTGGGCCTAGGCCGACTTGAATCGCGCCAGCAGCTCAGCGCGGTTCGGATCGGTCAAGGTCGCCGCCGCCCCGAACTCCAAGGCGTCCAAGAGCTCCGCCGCCGGGTAGAGGATCGGGTCTTCCAGGAGCTCCTTCGGCAGAAGCGCGTTGGTGCGGCTGTCGGCGCTGGGATAGCCGTGCGCCAGCACCTCCTTGGCATTGACGGCGGGATCGAGCAGGAAGTTGATCAAGGCATAGCCGGCGGCCCGATGCGGCGCGCCCTTTGGAACGGCGTAGTAGTCGCTCCAGATCTCGCCGCCCTCGGCGCCCAGCACGTAGATCATCTCCGGGAAGTCGCTGTTCAGCTGCTTGCCGTCGCCGGTCCAGCACATGGACATCCAAGCGTCCCCATTGCGCATCGGCGGCTGGTAGTCGCTGGAGATGGCATAGAGGTGCGGCTTCGCCTCGAGCAGCAGCTTCTCGGCGTCGGCCAGCTCCTTCGGGTCAATGGAGTTGAAGGAGTAGCCGAAGTACTTCAGGGCGTTGCCGATGGTGGTGAGCTGATAGTCGTGCACCATGGTGTGGCCGGAGTAGCTGTCCATGGTCATGTCCCAGAACTGCTTCCAGGTGTTGGGCGCCTTGCCGCCGTTGTGCTCCGTGTTGATCACGTAGCCGGTCGTGCCCCAGTTCTTCGGCACGGCATAGACCGTCCCGTTCACCGTGCCGGCGTCGGAGAAGCGCGGCTCGAAGGCGTCGGCCTTGTAGTTGGGGATGAGGGAGAGATCGAGGGGCTCGACCAGGTCTTCGCCGGCATAGGTGTCGATGGTGTAGTTGGTCGGGACGAAGACGTCCCAGCCACTGCCGCCGGCCTGCAGCTTGGCCAGCATCTCCTCGTTGGAGCCGAAGACGTTCACCTGGACGTGGGCGCCGGTCGCCTCGGTGAACTGATCGAAGTTGGCCGCGTCGTGATAGTTGGGCCAGGTGGCCAGGATCACGCGGTCGCCGATGTCGCCGGCCGCCCAGGCCTGGCGCGGGCGCAGGCCGGGCACCGCGCCGGCCATCACCGCGCTCGCCAGGCCGAGGCCGGTCACGCCCAGGAAGTGACGCCGCGAGACCGAGCCCTTTTGATAGCGCCGCAGTTCCTCCATGAACCTCTTGCGGCTGATCGGCAGGTCGTTGCTGTAGCGCTTTGACATGTTCGTCTCCCAGTTGCTGTGGTTGGTCCGGATATCCGGCTTCTTGTCGGCGTTCTCTCTGGTCCGCTTCTAGTTGTCTTCGAGAACCAAGACTGACTCCTCGCGCCAGCCGATGAGCACGCGGTCGCCCGGCGCGAAGCCGCCGGTCATGGCCTCGGCATGCTTGGGCGCGCGGACATGCACCTCGCCGACGCCCTCGGCCTCCACCAGGTACTCGGTCTGCTCGCCCAGGAAGATGCGGTTCTTGACCTTGGCCTGCGCGGTCACTTCGCCCGCCAGAGCCTGGCTGTCGCCCGGGCGTGCGATGTGGATCAGCTCCGGGCGAATGGCCACCACCGCGTGATCCCCGGCGGCCGGGCTCGTGACGCCGCTGGGGGTGCGGCCGGCGAAGGCCTTGCCGCTCGCCGTCTCGATCTTGGCGCCCCCGGCGTCGGACGCGACGACCCTGCCTCCCAGGAAGTTGGATCGGCCGACGAAATCCGCGACATAGCGGTTGACCGGCTGGTCGTAGAGGTCGGTCGGACTGCCGACCTGGATGATGCGCCCCTCCAGCATGGTGCACACGCGGTCGCTCATCGACAGAGCCTCCTCCTGGTCGTGGGTCACCAGGATGAAGGTGATGCCGACCTCGCGCTGGATGGTCTGCAGCTCGATCTGCATGTCGCGCCGCAGCTTGCGGTCGAGCGCGGCCAAGGGCTCGTCCAAGAGCAGCACCGTGGGCCGGTTGATCAGCGCGCGAGCGAGGGCGACTCGTTGCTGCTGGCCGCCGGAGAGCTGCCAGGACCGCCGTCGCTCGAAGCCGGCCAGTTGCACCAGTTCCAGCGCCTCGCCGACGCGTCTCGCAAGCTCCGACTTCTCCGGTCTGGGCGCCACTTGCCGCAAGCCGTAGGCGACGTTGTCGAAGACGTTGAAGTGCGGGAAGAGGGCGTAGTGCTGGAACACCATGTTGACCGGCCGCCGGTAGGCGGGGATGCCGACCACCGAACGCCCTTGGATCAGGACGTCGCCGCTGGTCGGCTGCTCGAAACCGGCGATCATGCGAAGAGAGGTGGTCTTGCCGCAGCCGGACGGTCCCAGGAAGCTGAAGAAGCCCCCGCTGGGTATCACCAGGTCGACCTCGTCCACCGCAATGATGTCACCGTAGCGCTTGGTAACGTTACGGAACTCGACGTCAGTTCCGGCTCTGGCCTGACCTGTCACCCTATCCCCCGGTGCGGCAGTAACTCGCCCAAGAGTGCCTTTTCGGGGCTATACCCCGAAACGCCCTGAACTCTTACATACGGCCGGGTGGAAGGATATACCCATGAAGTGGTACTTCCCTCTGCATAGGCGGCTTCGGGGCATAGCGCGGCCCCCCGACCGCCGTCGCGGAGGCTCCGGTGCAGTCGAACAACCAGGAATGGCACGAGGAAGTCGGCAAGGTGATCCGGTCATTGCAGGGACCGGACTATCCGGACCGCCTGGTCGCGGCATTGGGAAAGCTGGTTACCTTCGACTTCTCCGTCATGTTCGCCTACCGCGGCGAGGAACGCCCGGTGGACCTCTTCGACAACTTCGGCGCCAAGCGGCGCGAGGTCTTCGTCAGCCTCTACCAGGAGGGCCCCTATCTCCTCGACCCCTTCTTTCAAGCCACCAGGGAAGAGACGGAGCCGGGACTCTACCGGCTGAGCGCCTTCGCGCCTGATCGTTTCTACCAAAGTGAGTACTTTCGCTCTTACTACGTGAAGACCGGTTTGTCCGAAGAGATTGCCTTCATCATTCCGCTGCCGGACGAGGTCTGTGCGGTGGTCTCGCTGATGCGGGCGAGCAACCGGCCCGTCTTCAGCGAGAAGGAAATGGCGAGGCTGCGCAACGTCGAGCCCTTCGTGCGGGCGACGGTGGAGTTCCACTGGCGCGATCTCGGCCGCCGCTTCGCGGGGACCTCGCCCGATCCCGAACACGAGATCCTTGAGCGGACGATCGACCACACCTTTCGGACCTTCGGCCGCTCGCTCCTGTCGCCGCGCGAACGCGAAGTCGTCGGCCTGGTCCTGCAAGGGCATTCCTCCGATTCCATCTCCAAGGCCTTGGGGATCGCCCCGGGAACGGTGAAGGTCCATCGCAAGAACATCTACGCCAAGCTCGGGATCGTGTCCCAATCGGAGCTCTTCTCGATCTTCCTCAATGCCCTGGCGAAGAGCCGCCATCCCTCGGCGGTGACCAAGGGGTAGACCGGCCGAGCCTTGGCATCAGACTTGCTACTTGAGACCTCTGTTCCTGAGGGGCGCGAGAGAGTCGCCCCGACGCACTCAGCACTCCGGCAGGTTCACGGCCAGACCGCCAAGGCTGGTCTCCTTGTACTTCTCGCTCATCTCCAGTCCGGTTTGGCGCATGGTCTCGACGCAGTTGTCGAGCGGCATGAAGTGCTGGCCGTCGCCGCGCAGCGCCAGGGAGGCGGCGGCCACGGCCTTGATCGCGCCCAGGCCGTTGCGCTCAATGCAGGGGACCTGCACCAGGCCGCCGACGGGATCGCAGGTCATGCCGAGATGGTGCTCGAGAGCGATCTCGGCGGCGTTCTCGATCTGCGCTGGCGTGCCGCCCAGCACGGCGCAGAGCCCGGCGGCGGCCATCGCGGCGGCGGAGCCGACTTCGCCCTGGCAGCCGACCTCGGCGCCGGAGATCGAGGCATTGTGCTTGATCAGCCCGCCGATCGCCGCGGCAGTCAAAAGGAAGGTGCCGATCTCCGCCTCGCGGGCATCGAGGCAGTGGTCCAGGTAGTAGCGCAATACCGCCGGGATCACGCCCGCCGCACCGTTGGTGGGCGCGGTCACCACGCGGCCGCCGCTGGCGTTCTCTTCATTGACCGCCATGGCGTAGACCGAGATCCAGTCGTTCACGACATGGGGTTGGGCGTCGTTGCGGCCCACCTCGCTCTGCAGCGCGGCGTAGATCCCGCCGGCACGCCGCCGCACCTTGAGGCCGCCCGGCAGGATCCCGTCGCCGCGCAAGCCGCGCTTCATGCAGCTGTCCATGGCCTCCCAGATGGCGGCCAGGCCGCGCTCGAGCGCCTCCTCGGAGCGATGGCAGATCTCGTTCTCGCGCTTCAGCTGGGCGATGGACTTGCCGCTCTCAGCGCAGAGCCGCAGCATCTCCTCGGCGGTGGAGAAGGGGTGGGGGCAGTCCGCCGCCTTGCCGCCGTTGGCCGCCTGGCCCTGCTCCAGTTCCTCTTCGGTCACGATGAAGCCGCCGCCGATGGAATAGAAGACCTCGCGCAGGACCAGCCCCTCCTTGGCGTCCAGCGCTTCCAGCAGCATGCCGTTGGCGTGCCCCGGCAGCGGGCCGTCGTAGTTGAAGACGATGTCCTTCTCCGGATCGAAGGCGAGTTCAGGTAGGCCGTCGTGGCGCAGGCGCTTGCTCTCGGCCAGCGCGGCTAGGTCCCGTTCCGCCTGGTCGGCATCGAGCTCGGCCGGGGCGATGCCCAGGAGGCCGAGGGCTACCGCCCGATCGGTGGCATGGCCCTTGCCGGTGAAGGCGAGCGAGCCGTAGAGCGTGGCGCGGAGCCTGGCGGGCTCTCCCGCGGCCTCCACGCGGCCGTCGCCGGAGCGCAGCATATCGAGAAAGCGCCTGGCCGCACTCATCGGACCCATGGTGTGCGAAGAGGAGGGGCCGACGCCGATCTTGAAGACATCGAACACGCTCAGGAACATGGGTCTTCGCCCTTTCCCTCTCGACAGGGTTCACTCCCTGCGCTGGCTGGCGGTATGGCCTACTCCGCCGCTTCTTGATAGGCCTCCAGCGGTGGGCAGGAGCACACCAGATGGCGATCGCCATAGGCGTTGTCCACCCTGTTGACCGGCGGCCAATACTTGTCGACCCGGAAGGCGCCCGGCGGGAAGCAGGCCTGCTCTCGCGTGTAGGGCCGGTCCCAGTCGCCGACCAGATCTTCCACCGTATGGGGGGCGTTCTTCAAGGGATTGTTGTCCTTGTCGATGCGGCCCTCCTCGATGTCCGCCGCCTCCTTGCGGATCGACAGCATGGCGTCGCAGAAGCGGTCCAACTCGGCCTTGGGTTCCGATTCCGTGGGCTCGATCATCAAGGTGCCGGCCACCGGCCAGCTCATGGTGGGAGCGTGGAAGCCGCTGTCGACGAGGCGCTTGGCGACGTCGTCCACCGACACGCCGGCGGCCTGCTGCAGGGGCCGCGTATCGATGATGCACTCGTGCGCGACGTGGCCGTTCTCCGCCTTGTAGAGCACCTCGTAGGCGCCCTCCAGACGCTTGGCGATGTAGTTGGCGTTGAGGATCGCCACCCTGGTCGCCTGGGTCAGCCCGGCCCCACCCATCAGCAGGCAGTAGGCCCAGGAGATCGGCAGGATCGAGGGCGAGCCGTAGGGTGCCGCCGAGACCGCGCCGGGCCGCCCGTCGGTCTCCGGATGACCGGGCAGGTAGGGCGCCAGGTGCGCCTTCACGCCGATCGGTCCCATGCCGGGTCCGCCGCCGCCGTGCGGAATGCAGAAGGTCTTATGCAGATTGAGGTGACTGACGTCGGCGCCGATCTTGCCGGGCTGCACCAGGCCGACCATGGCGTTCATGTTGGCGCCGTCCATATAGACCTGGCCGCCATGCTGGTGGGTGATCTCGCAGACCTCGCGCACCGTCTCCTCGAAGACGCCGTGCGTCGAGGGATAGGTGATCATGCAGGCGGCCAGCCTGTCGGCGTGCGCTTCCGCCTTCTCGCGGAAGACTTCGACGTCGATGTCGCCGTTCTCGGCCGAGGGCACCACGACGACCTTCATGCCGGCCATCTGCGCCGAGGCCGGGTTGGTGCCGTGCGCGGAGGTCGGGATCAGGCAGACGTCGCGGTGATGGTCGCCGCGCGCCTGGTGATAGGCGCGGATCGTCATCAGGCCGGCGTACTCGCCCTGCGCGCCAGAGTTGGGCTGCATCGAAATGGCGTCGTAGCCGGTGATCTGGCAGAGCTTGTCGCAGAGCGTGTCGATCAGCTCCTTGTAGCCCTCGACCTGATCGGCCGGCGCGAAGGGATGGATGAGCGCGAACTCCCGCCAGGAGACCGGGATCATCTCCGACGTCGCGTTCAGCTTCATGGTGCAGGAGCCCAACGGGATCATGGCGCGGTCCAGCGCCAGATCGCGGTCCGAGAGGCGCCGCATGTAGCGGGTCATCTCCGCTTCCGCGCGGTTCATGTGAAAGATCGGATGGGTGAGGTAGTCGCTCTCGCGCAGGATCTCCTTCGGCAGGCGATAGTCCTGCGAAAGGTCGTCGGCGACCATGCTGCCGCCGAAGGCGCGCCAGACCGCCTCCAGGGTCGCGGGACGGGTCTGCTCGTCCAGGCTGAGGCCGATGTGCTCCCTGCCGATGGGCCGCAAGTTGATGCCGTTCTCGACGGCGGCATCCAGGATCACGCCCTGCAGGGCGCCGACCTTGATGGTCACGGTATCGAAGAAGGCTCGCGGCTCCACCACGAAGCCCAGGCTCTCCAGGCCCTTGGCCATACGCACGGTCTTGCGGTGGACGCGCTGGGCGATGGCCTTGATGCCCTCGGGGCCATAGAAGACGGCGTACATGGAAGCCATGACCGCCAGGAGGGCTTGCGCCGTGCAGACGTTGGAGTTGGCCTTCTCGCGGCGGATATGCTGCTCGCGCGTCTGCAGCGCCAGGCGGTAGGCCATGTTGCCGCGCGAATCGATGGAGACGCCGATGATGCGGCCCGGCATGGCGCGCTTGTAGGCATCCTTGGTCGCCATGTAGGCGGCGTGCGGTCCGCCGTAGCCCACCGGCACGCCGAAGCGCTGGGTCGAGCCGACGGCGATGTCGGCGCCCATCTCGCCCGGCGGCTTGAGGAGCGAGAGCGCCAGCGGGTCGGCGATCATGACGGCGATGGCCTTGGCGGCGTGCAGCCCGGCGATGATTTCCGAGAAGTCGCGCACGTGGCCATAGGTTCCGGGGTACTGAAAGATCGCGCCGAAGACCTTTTCGGGGTCCAGGTCCTCGTCAGGGTCGCCGACGATCACCTCGATCCCCAGGGGTTCGGCCCGGGTCTCGATCACCGCGATGTTCTGCGGATGGCAGTGGTGGTCGACAAAAAAGGCGTCTTTCTTCGACTTGGCCACTCGCTTGGCCATGGTCATGGCCTCGGCTGCCGCGGTCGCCTCGTCCAGCAGCGAGGCATTGGCGATCTCCAGCCCGGTGAGGTCGCTGACCATGGTCTGGTAGTTCAAGAGGGCCTCCAGCCGGCCCTGGCTGATCTCCGGCTGGTAGGGCGTATAGGCCGTGTACCAGGCCGGGTTCTCGAAGATGTTGCGCTGGATCACCGGCGGCGTCGCGGTGCCGTAGTAGCCCTGCCCGATCAACGAGGTCAGAACCCTGTTCTTCCTGGCCACCTGGCGGATCCGGTAGAGCATCTCGCGCTCGGAAAGCGGTCGGCCCCAATCCAGGGGCGAATCGCGGCGGATATCGTGGGGGACGGTTTCCTCGATCAGGGCGTCGAGGCTTTCGGCGCCGATCACCGCCAGCATCTCCTCCATCTCCTTGGGAGAGGGGCCGATGTGGCGGCGATTGGCGAAGTCGTAAGGCAGATAGTCGGTGAGGTGGAAGGCCATGGCTGCCGCTCCTCAGGCGATGAAGTCCTTGTAGGCGGCGGCGTCCATCAGCTCCTCCAACTGGGAGGCGTCGGCGATTCGGATCTTGTAGAGCCAAGCATCGCCTTCCGGCGCCTCGTTCACCTTGGCCGGCTCGTCGACGATGGGGCTGTTGGCCTCCAGGACCTCGCCGTTGACCGGGGCGTAGATCTCGCTGGCCGCCTTCACGCTTTCGATGACGCCGATCTCGTCGCCCTTCTCGAAGCTCTCGCCGGGCTCCTTCAGCTCGACGAAGACGACTTCGCCCAGCTGCTCGGCGGCATGCGCGGTGATGCCCATCGTCGCCTGGTCGCCCTCGACGGAGACCCACTCGTGATCCTCGGTGAAGTAGATGGCCATGGTTGACGTCTCCTCTCTCAGCCTTGTGTTTCCTGCCCTGGGATCGGCGGTCCCGCCTCTCGCCCCTTCCGGGTCTTGTCGCCCGGCCAAGTCGCAGGCCATGGGGTGAGGCCTGACGGACGCTGGGGAGTGGTGGCGATCTCTTCCGGCATGGGGCCGATCCTGGGCGGGAGTATCCCTGCGCCCGGCCGTCAGGGTCAATCCCGGAACCGGGCGCCGGCGGCCCTTCACATGCTTGCGACCAGGGCTTTCCCCCAGGCTTTCTAGGGCGCTTGCTTCGTGCGCCGCGGGCAAGATGCATGAGACGGCAGGTCCAAGGTGGCGCGCCTATTGTCGGTGCGATGGCTGGCGTGCGCCCTCGGCGATCTGGAAGGCGTGCCGGCCGCGATGAGGAAGGAGGCCTGTCGATGGAAAAAGTGGACGTCAGAGCCGAATCCGCCTCGCTTGACGAGTTCTGGAGCCAGAAGATCGTCGGCGAGGCGAACGGCACGCTCTTCAAGGTCGCCAAGGGTATCGGGTCGACTACCTGGCACAAGCATGAGGACCAGGACGAGGTGTTCTTCGTCTACAAGGGGCGTCTCACGGTGCAGCTGCGCTCCGGCGACGTCGAGCTTGCCGAAGGCGACATGTTCATCGTGCCGCGCGGTGTCGAGCACTGTCCGCGCGCCGACGAGGAAGTGCACCTTCTGGTTCTGGGCCGCAGCATCACCTCGACCCCGGAGGGCGGGAAGCCGGACTGGAGCAGGACCTAGCCTGAGGACTTGCGCCGCCTCTCGCTCCGAGCCAGGCTTCCTGGACCAGGCGAGGGGAGAGAGATGCTCTCACGACTGATCATCAAGGCACTGCTCTTGGCGAGTCTGATCTCGCTCCCGCCGCAGTCCGTGGCGGCCAGCGGCTGTCTTTGCGTGAAGTGCCTCTTCGGGACGCACAGTTCCTTCGTGGCGGCGGCGGGAAGCATGCTGCCGGCCATTGCCGTCGGGCAATGCCTCGTCGTGCGGGTCGTCGAGCCGGGCAGCTTCGATCCCCGGCCCGGCGACATCGTGGCGATGGAACGAGGGTCGGGCGGCCCGGTCTACGTGAAGCGTGTCGTCGCCGTCGGTGGGCAGAGGGTGCAGATGGTCGAGGGACGGCTCCACCTGGACGGCCGCCAGGTCGAGACCCAGCCCTTGCCGGACTATGTCCTGCCGGACTATGTCCTGCCGGACGACCAGGCCCTGGCCGCGCGGGACTGTCCCGGCACCAGAACCTCCGCGGGCCTCTGCGCTGTCCGTCAGCTGCGCGAGACCCTGCCGAACGGCGCCAGCTATCCCGTCCTCGACATGCGCGACGGCAGCTTCACCGATTCCGGCAAGGCCGAGACGGTGCCCGAGGGGCACGTCTACCTGCTGGGCGACAATCGCGACAACTCGCTCGACAGCCGGATCGGTCGTGAGTCGGGCGGCTTCGGCATGGTGCCGCTCGGCGACATCCTGGGCCCCGTGACCAACATCGGGCCCTAAGCGGGCGCCCGCCGATCCGCCAAGGTCAGGCGGAGGCCTTCACGGCGCTTGCGAAGGTAAGGAAGGTCGGGACGCTGACCCCCTCGTCCGTGACGTACTGCCGGAAGGCTTCGGTCACCTCGCCGGCGATCTCCCGGACGTCGTCCGGCGTGCCGTTGAACTCCCGCACGATGCGCGCGCTGGGGCCCAGGTTGCTGGCGAAGAAGGCGACCTCCTCGACCGTGCCCGGATGAAAGAGACCGATCTCCTCGACCTCGGCGCGGCAGTCGACGAAGCCCGCGTCGGTGAGAATGCTCAAGAGATAGTCCTGATCCGCGAAGGCCATGGGACCGGGAGCCCGTGGCGGCTGCGGCGTGGGCTCGCCCAGGCGCTTGATGGCGACCGCGCGGGGCACCGAGAACCAGGGGTTCATCGCCATCTCCGGCCAGCAGGCGAAGGCCAGCCGCCCGCCCGGGCGCAGGGCGCGCGCCATGTTAGCGAAGGCGGCCACGGGATCGGCGAAGAACATCACTCCGAAGCGCGAGGCCAGGAGATCGAAGCGCTCGGCCTCGAAGGCATGGGTCTGGGCATCGGCCAGGAGGTAGTCGATCTGCTCCAGGCGCTCGGCCTCCCGCCGCGCCTTGGCGCGGGCCAGCAAGGGCTCGGAGACGTCGATCCCCAGCACGCCGCCCTCGGCGCCGACCCGGCGGGCGATGGCCATGGTGGTGACGCCGCCGCCGCACCCGACCTCCAGCACCCTTTCGCCTGCCTTCGGTGCCGCGCGCTCCAAGAGGCGTCGCGTCACCGGCCCGAAGACCTGGTCGATGGTCTCCTCGAAGGCGACCCACTTCTTCGCCGCTTCCGAGTTCCAGTAGTCGATCTGATCGCGGTTCGGGGAGTCGCTCTGGTCGGGTCTCTGCATGGTTTCTCTCGTGCGATGGGAAGGCAAGGGCGTGGCGCGACCCGACGGGTGAGTTTGCCTCCTCCGGTGAGGCTCGGGTCATCCCAGAACTAGCATCCCGCCGGCCGAGGCAAACCATCTTTCTGGACACTCTTCCTTGAGCGATTCTATCTTTGCGACAGCGGGGACGAGGTGAATGTAGGGAGGCTCAGTGGTCCGTGCCGTACTTGGGCGCACCTTTTCGGCATGACGTTTTCGTCACCTACAGTCATGGCGACCTCGACAGCACCGGACACTCGTCACTGAAGGCCTGGTCGCAGCAGTTCGTCGAGGACTTGGAGCGGCAGATGCGGCAGATCCTGCACTTCCGGGATTTCGCGCTTTTCCGCGACGAAAGCCAAAGGCCGGGCCAGGGCGTGGACCGCACATCTCCCCTGACCGAGGGGCTCCAAGAGGACGTCGCGCGCTCGGCGTTGCTGATGGCGCTGATGTCGCCGCACTATCTGAGTTCCGACTGGTGCGCGCGGGAGCGGGCGTGGTGGCTGGAGGCGAACGGCGAGGGGACGCCGGGGCCGCAAGGCCGCATCTTCGTCTGCCGAACCTTTCCCAACGTCACGGACCTCGACGGTTGGCGCCCCGACCGCGATCACCAGGACTGGCCCGACAGCTTCAAGGACCGCGACGGGCATGCCCTGACGGGTTTCTGGTTCCATAGCCGCGAGCAGGTGGACTTTGCCACCGTGCCCTTTCGCTGGGAGGGTACGATCGGCGATCGCGAGGACTACAACAAGGAGATGCGAGAGCTGGTGCGCCACATGACTCGGCGCTTGCGCGAGATGAAGAGGCGCCAGGAGGAGCAGGCCCAGGAGGCGGCGGACTTGGCCAAGCTGGCAAGCCGCTCGCAAGTGATCTACCTGCATGCCCGCGAGAGCCAGCGCGAGGCCTGGGCCGACGCCAAGGGGCAGCTGGGTGAGCGCGGGCACATCGTCTTCCCCTCAGCCCCGGAAACCTTGGTGACCGACCCGCCCTTGCAGCCGAGGGAGATCCGCGCGCGCCGCAACGAGCGCATCCATCAGCTGGCCAACTGCGATGCCTTGCTGATGCTGGGGACCGAGCCGGGCTTGGACCTGGACACCGACCTCTTGGCCGTGGCCCACCGCGACCGGCACAGCGCGCGCGACTTGAGCGGCAAGCTCCTGCCCTGCGCGCTTCTGAACCAGTGCGGCTGCGAGGTGCCGACGGCCGCGCAGCTGGCGATCGAGGCCTTGGACGGAATGGCGCCAAGCTGGCCCGACGCCTTCCTGTCGTGGCTGCAGGCGAGCGTCTGGCCGGAGCGGGCGGCGTGATGACCCGTCCCCCGCCCGTCGCCGCTCACCCGCTCTCCGCCCTGCCGCCCAAGCCCTACCCGGGCCTCCGTCCCTTCGACAAGTCGGAGTGGACGATCTTCTTCGGCCGAGAGCGCATGACGGGGGAGGTGATCGACCGGCTGATCCAAGACCATCTTGTGGTCGTGCATGGAGATTCCGGGTCGGGCAAGTCCTCGCTCGTGCGGGCCGGCGTCCTGGCCGAACTGGAGCAAGAGCACTCGCGCCGGGGGCTGGCCTGGCGCACCGCGGTCCTGCGTCCAAGCGAAGGTCCGATCGAGGGCTTGGCCAAGGTCCTCCTGCCGCTGGTGCCGGAGCCGAAAGCGGACAGCTTGGAGCGGATTCACGGCATCCTCAATCTCGGCCGCGATGCGCCGCGTGCCCTCGCGGCCCTGCTGAGGCGCGACGCGCGCGACCAGGTCTGCATCCTGATCGACCAGTTCGAAGAGCTTTTCGGCTACGCCAGGGAGGAGGACGCGAGCGAAGCGGCCTTGCTGGTGGAGATCCTGATCGGCCTGCAGCAGCAGGAGCCGGACGGCCTCTACGCCATCCTCACCATGCGGTCCGAGTTTCTGGGTGCCTGCGCGCGCTACGACGACTTGGCCGAAGTGGTGAACGCGACCCAATACCTCTTGCCGCAGATCGACCGGCCGGCGCTGCTGCGGGCCATTCACGAGCCGGCCCGGCTCTACGGCGGGACCGTGCAGCGTGAGCTGGCCGAGCGGCTGATCGACGAGGTCGACGGCAGCCAGGATCAGCTGCCCCTGATCCAGCATGGCCTCATGCTGCTGGTGCAGCGCAAGCTGGCCGTAGCTGCCGGACGCGACAACGCGGGCTGGCGCTTGAGCGAGGCGGACGTCGAGGGAAGTGGCGGCTTGGCCCAGATCCTGTCCGACCATGCCGACGCGGTCATGGCCGAGGCGGCACCCGAGGAAGACGACCGCAAGACTCTCGAACATCTCTTCCGCGCGCTGACCGACATCAACGCCGAAGGCAGCGCCGTCCGCCGCCCGCAAAGCCTCGCCAGCCTCTGCGCCGTCACGGGAGCGGGCGAAGAGCGCCTGGGCCCTATCCTCGAGGCCTTCCGCGCGGACGGTGTGTCCTTCTTGAAGCCCTACGGCGATGCCGCCCTCGACGCGTCCGCTTCGATCGACATCAGCCACGAGGCCCTGATCCGCTGTTGGCGCAAGGTCGCCGACCGTAAGGAGGGTTGGCTGCAGCGGGAGTTCCGCGACGGCCTCACCTGGCAGACCTTGCGCGTGCACAGCGGGACCCTCTCGGCGGCGGCGACCGAGGAGTACGACGACTGGCTGCGCGGGCTGCCGTCGCGCGCCTGGGCCGAGCGCTACGGCGGCGGTTGGCCTCAGGTCGACGACCTGATGCAGCGCAGCCGCAAGGCCCGTGCCGCGCAACTGCGCAAGGACCGCGTGATCCGCTACGGCTCCATCGCGGTGGCCGTCGTCTTCGTCATCCTGGCCGCCTTGTCCTACTTCGGCATGGAACGCGCCGAACGCGCCAAGGCCGAAGCCCAGATCGGCGACTCCCTCTTCCGGGCGGAACAGGCGCGCCGGATGCTGGACGAGGGCTATCCCGTGACGGCTGTGCAGCTCGCCCTGGCCGGGTTGCCGAGCGACCCAAATCTCGAAGAGCGCCCTTGGGTAGCGGAGACGGCGGGTGCGCTTGTGGAGGCAATGGGCAGTGTTCGAGAGCTGAGTGTCCTTAGGGGCCACAAGGAGAACGTGAACGCAGTATCGTATTCGCCGGATGGTGCGCGCCTCGCGAGCGTCTCCGATGACGATACGATCCGGATCTGGGATGCCGAGACCGGATTAGAGCTTCAGGTCCTGAGAGGTCATGAAGAAGGCGTCGAGTCCGTATCATTCTCGCCGGACGGGACGCGGCTTGCGAGCGGCTCATTGGACGGTACGATCCGGATCTGGGGTGCCGAAAACGGGGTGGAGCTTCAGGTCCTGAGAGGTCATGAGGAAATCGCGAAAGGCTTTGTAGGAAGTGTTGACACCGTATCATACTCACCGGACGGGATGCGCCTGGCAAGCGGCTCATCGGACAATACAATTCGGATATGGGATGCCGAGACCGGGGTGGAGCTTCAGGTTCTGAGAGGTCATTCGGCCACCGTTGAGACCATATCGTTTTCACTGGATGGGACGCGTCTTGCGAGTGGCTCACGGGACGATACGATCCGGATTTGGGATGTCGAGAGCGGGATGGAGCTTCAGGTCCTGAGAGGTCATGAAGCCGTCGTTGAATCCGTATCATATTCACCGGACGGGGCGCGCCTTGCGAGCGGCTCGTCGGACGGTACGATCTGGATCTGGGATGTCAAAGGCGGAGTGGAGTCTCAAGTCCTAAGAGGTCATGAGCACGGCGTGACTTCAGTATCATATTCACCGGATGGAACGCGCCTTGCAAGCGGCTCGTGGGACAACACGATCCGGATCTGGGATACTGATGACGGGGTGGAGTCTCAGATCCTAAGAGGTCATGAGCACGGCGTTACTTCAGTATCATATTCACCGGACGGGACGGACCTTGTGAGCGGCTCGCGGGACAATACGATTCGGCTCTGGAGTCCTGATGACGGGGTGGAGCTTCAGATCCTACGAGGTCATGAGCAAGGCGTTACTTCAGTAACATATTCACCGGACGGGGCGCGGCTTGCGAGCGGCTCGTCGGACGGTACGATCTGGATCTGGGATGTCAAAGGCGGAGTGGAGTCTCAGGTCCTAAGAGGTCATGAGCACGGCGTGACTTCAGTATCATATTCGCCGGACGGAACGCGCCTTGCAAGCGGCTCGTGGGACAATACGATTCGGATCTGGGATGCCGAGGCCGGAGTGGAGCTTCAGATCCTAACAGGTCATGAGGACGGCGTGACTTCAGTATCATATTCACCGGACGGAACACGCCTTGCAAGCGGCTCGTGGGACGACACGATCCGGATTTGGGATGTCGAGAGCGGGATGGAGCTTCAGGTTCTGAGAGGTCATGAACTCTACATTACTTCCGTATCATTTTCACTGGATGGGACGCGCATTGCAAGCGGCTCAGTAGACAACACGATTCGGGTCTGGAATGCTGAGAACGGATCGGAGTTGCACGACTTCATAGGCCATGAGGACACTGTCAATTCGATAGTGTTTTCGCCGGATGGGACGCGGCTAGCAAGCGGCTCTACGGACGGCACTATCCGGGTCTGGGATACCGAAACGGGAGCAGAACTGCAGACTCTCATTGGCCATGACGGCCCCATAGAATCGGTTGGTTACTCATCGGATGGAGCGCGTCTTGTGAGTGGCGCTTGGGACGGTGCGATCCGGGTGTGGGATCCGGCGAGCGGGGCGGATCTTCAGGTGATCAGGGGATACAATGCACGTACCATGTCAGTGTCATATTCGCCTGATAGGACGCGCCTGGTGAGCGGCTCAGGTGAAGGTACGATTACCATCGTGTGGGTCGGTGCAAGCAAGAAAGCCCTGATCGAGCGGGCAAGAAATCGCCTCACGCGTAACATGACCGACGAGGAGAAGCGGAAGTTCTACGTGAATGTCGTTCCAAAAGAACCATGGTGGCGGCTCCTGAGCCAAGTCGGATTGTGAAGTGGTGAGGACCGATCCCTTCGGCCAGCTCGACAATACTTATGCATTTTTCTATGTGCTCTGGGGCTCAAGCGCAAAGTTGGATGCTTGAGGGTTTGCAAACGGTGAAGTACTCCACAATCCCAATCTGGTTACCATAAGAGTCCGATGGACCCAAAGGTCGGTTCTGACGCTCGAACCCGACGTTCAGGGTAGTACTCCCGCTGGAATTGTCATGGCTGACCCTTGCCCCACGCCCCCCAATCTACCCCCGCATCCGCTCCCCCTTCGGGTCCCACAGTGCCTGGGTCGATAGCCGGGCGGGGTACTTCTCGCCCAGAATCTCGACCTCGAAGGCGGCGCCGTCGCTTGCCAGGGCGCTGGGCACGTAGGCGAGCGCGATCGACTGCTTGACCCAGTGGCCGTAGCCGCCGGAGGTGGTGATGCCGACGATCTCGCCGTTGTGCCAGACCGGCTCGTCGCCCAGCGCGTCGACCTCGATGGTCTCCACCGCGAAGGTCACCAGGCGCTGCTTGGGCGTCTGGCCCTTCAGGGGCGCGATCGCGGCGCGGCCGATGTAGTCGCCCTTGTCGTTGCCCAGGTGGACGAAGCGGCCCATGCCGGCCTCGAAGGGGTTGTAGTCGGGCGTGTACTCGCGCAGCCAGCTGCCGAAGGACTTCTCCAAGCGCAGGGCATTGAGCGCGCGGCCGCCGAAGTGGCGCAGGCCCAGATCCTGGCCGGCGTCCAGCAGGGCCTCGTAGAGGCGCAGCTGGAACTCCGGCGCGACGTAGATCTCGTAGCCCAACTCGCCGGTGAAGGAGATGCGGGCCACCGTGGCCGGCACCAGGCCGACGTTCATCTCGGCCACCGAGAGGAAGGGGAAGGCCTCGTTGCCGAGATCGTGCGTGACCAGCCGCGACAGCAATTCGCGCGCCTTGGGGCCGGAGATCGCGATGCCGTTAAGCCGCGTGCAGAGGCTCTCCAGACGGACGCCGCTTTCCGGCAGGTGGCGCCAGAACCAGCGTAGGTGGAACATCTCCGCCGCGCCTGAGCCGATGATGCGATAGCACTCCGGCGCCAGGCAGGCGATGGTGAAGTCGCCGATGATGCGGCCCTTGGGCGAGAGCATGGGCGTCAACACGATGCGGCCGGGCTTGGGCAAGCGGCCGGCCATCAGGCGGTCGAGGAAGGCCTCGGCACCCGGGCCCTCGACGGCGTACTTGGCGTAGGTGGCGATCTCGATCATGCCGACCCCCTCGCGCACCGCGCGGGTCTCCTCGCCGACCGGTGCGAAGGCGTTGGAGCGGCCGAAGGTCGGCGTCTCCGTATCGCCCGGACCCTTGGGCGAGTACCAGAGCGCATGCTCCAGGCCGTAGGTCGAGCCGAAGACCGCGCCGGCGGCCTTGAGGCGCGGGTAGAGCGGCGTGGTCTTCAGGGGCCGGGCCGCCGGCAGCTCCTCGTTCGGGAAGACGATGGAGAAGCGGCGGCGATAGTTCTCCTGCACCTTTTCGTGGGTATAGGCCTTGGTGGCCCAGCCGCCGTAGCGGGCCACGTCCATCGCGAAGATGTCGCTCTCCGGCTCGCCCTCGATCATCCACTGCGCCAGCGACAGGCCGACACCGCCGCCCTGGCTGAAGCCGGCCATGACGCCGGCCGCGACCCAGTAGTTGCGCAAGCCCGGCACCGGGCCGATCACCGGGTTGCCGTCGGGCGCGAAGGTGAAGGGGCCGTTGATCACCTGGCGGATCCCGGCCTCGGCCAGGGCCGGGATGTGCTGGAAGGCGATCTCCAGCGAGGGCGCGATGCGGTCCAGGTCGGACTGCAGCAGCTCGTGGCCGAAGGCCCAGGGCGTCTTGTCGGCCGACCAGGGCACGCAGGCCTGCTCGTAGGTGCCGAGCAGCAGGCCCTTGCGCTCCTGGCGCATGTAGGCCTCGCCGGTGAAGTCGATGACGTGCAGCAGCTCCTCGTCGCGCGCGGCGATCTCGGGAATGTCCTCGGTGATGAGGTACTGGTGCTCCATCGCCAGGATCGGCAGGTGGACGCCGGCCATGGCGGCGACCTCGCGGGCCCAGAGGCCGCCGGCGTTGACGATGTGCTCGGCGATCACCGTGCCCTGCTCGGTCACCACCTCCCAGCTACCGTCGGCCTGCGGATTGGTCTCCAGGACGCGGTTGCGCAGGCTGACCTCGGCGCCGCCGATCCTCGCCGCCTTGGCATAGGCCTGGGTCACGCCGGAGGGATCGACGTGACCCTCCATGGGATCGAAGAGGGCGGCCACGAAGTGGCTGGGATCCAACAGGGGAAAGAGTTCGGCAGCCTCCTTGGGCGTGATCAGCTCCTTGTCCATGCCCAGCATGCGGCCGTTGGCGCGCATCGCCTTCAGCCATTCGGTGCGCTGCGGCGTGGTCGCCAGGAAGACGCCGCCCGTGAGATGGATGCCGCAGGACTGGCCGGAGATCTCCTCGATCTCGCGGTAGAGCTTGATGGTGTACTCCTGCAGCTTGGAGATGTTGGGGTCGCTGTTCAGGGTGTGCATGCCGCCGGCGGCATGCCAGGTCGAACCGGAGGTCAGCTCCGAACGCTCGATCAGCAGCACCTCTTTCCAGCCCAGCTTGGTCAAGTGGTAAAGCACGCTGGCGCCCACCACGCCGCCGCCGATCACGGCCACCTGCACATGCGACTTCATTAGCGTCCGGTCCTACTTCTAGAGGCGTGAATTCTCGTACAGGAAGTAATGTCATTCGCCGACGTTCCTGGATGGGCAAGCGTCACTCTCTGCCTTGGGTGCGACAAGTTATGCATGACTTGACCCCTCGGCCCAGGCGAAGGAGGTTTGTCCAAGAAGGACGCGGAGACAGGGAGACGGAGATGGGCGGGAAGGGTAGTGGTGAGGGAGCCTTCGGCCGCGGGGCCGCCTACGTCGCCGGCCGCATTCTGCCGGTCGGGGAGGCGTCGATCCCCTTGCTGGACTGGGGCTTTCTGCGCTCCGACGTCACCTACGACACGGTCCACGTCTGGAAAGGCCGCTTCTTCCGCCTGGACGATCACCTCGACCGCTTCGAGCGCAGCATGGCGGCGTTGAGCCTGTCGGCGCCGCTCACCCGCGCCGAGATCAAGGAGGTCCTCATCGGCTGTCTGCGTCGAAGCGGTCTGCGCGATGCCTACGTGCAGATGCTCTGCACCCGCGGCACGCCGCCGCCGGGCAGCCGCGATCCCCGGCTCGCGCGCAACGCCTTCTACGCCTTCGCCATCCCCTTCGTCTGGATCGCCAACGAGGAGGTGCAGGCGCGCGGCCTCGACCTGCACGTCTCCTCGGTGCAGCGCATCCCGCCGGAGGCGGTCGATCCCCGGGTCAAGAACTTTCACTGGGCCGACATGACGCGCGGCCTGATGCAGGCACTGGAGGCGGGCGGGGAGAGCGTGGTCCTGGTCGATCGCGCCGGCAACGTCATCGAGGGGCCGGGTTTCAATCTCTTCGCGATCAGCGCCGGGCGCCTGGTGACGCCCGACAGCGGCATGCTGGAGGGGATCACCCGCATGACCGTGCTGGAGCTGGCCCAGGGCCTGGGGCTGGAGCCGGAGATCAGGCCCTTGCCGGTAGCGGAGTTGCGGTCCGCCGAGGAGGTCTTCCTCACCAGCACCGCCGGCGGCGTCATGCCCGTCGGCCGGCTGGACGGACGTCAGCTCGGCGGCGGTGGCCCCGGGCCGCAGAGCCTGCGTATCAGACAGGCCTACTGGGACCTGCACGAAGATCCCCGCCACAGCCTGGCGGTCGACTACGACGCCGTTCTTGCCGGAGCCTGACGCAGATGATGGAACGCCCCCTCTATTCGGAAGCCGCCTTTCGCAACCTGCCGCCGCTGATCGAGGTCTTGGCGGCGCGCCTGCCCGAGAGCGGCCTGATCCTGGAGCTCGCCAGCGGCGGCGGCCAGCATGCGGCGTCCTTCGCGCGCGCCTTCCCGTCGCTGACCTGGCAGCCGAGCGAAGCCGATCCGCGCATGCGCGCCTCCATCGATGCCTGGCGGGAGCGCGAGGGCCTGGCCAACTACCTGGCGCCCTTGGCGATCGACATGGCCCAGCCGAAGTGGTGGGAGGCGGTGACGGTCCGACCGGCCGCTGCTCTGGCGATCAACCTGACGCACATCACCCCCTGGGCGGTGACCGCCACCATGCTGGCGGGCCTGGGCGCCGTCCTACCGCTCGGCGGCCGCTTCTTCCTCTACGGCCCCTTCTTCGAGGCGGAGAAGCCAACGGCCTCGACGAACCGGACCTTTGACCACTCGCTGCGCAAGGAAGAGCCGCTGTGGGGGCTGCGCTCGGCCGAGGTGATCGACGAAGAGGCCGAGCGGCAGGGTCTGCTGCAGGAAGAGCGTCTGTCTATGCCGGCCAACAACCTGCTGCTGGTCTATCGCCGGGCGGACTGATCGCAGCGCCGGCCGGCGCCGGTTGCCAGCGCGAAGCGCCGTGGCGGACGAGACCGAGGGCGCGGGCTTGGCGCTACAGCTTGCTCTTGAGACGCTGCTGCTTGATGTACTTCTGCATACGCCAGAACTCGCAGAAGATTTCGACCATCTCCTCCTGCGTCGGCGTCTGCACGGGCTTCCTGTTGGCCTCGCTGTAGGGCGGGAAGGGCCATTCCTCGTCTCCGCCTAGGTACTTGGCGTTGAATTCCGAGAGATCGCCTTCGAGATGCTCGCGTATCCAGCCGCGGATCTCTTCCGGGACGAGAATGGCCTCGCGCCGGGAGATCGACTGGCAGAGTTCCGGCAGGCCCTTGCGCTCGAAGTTCACGCCGTCCTCGATGATTCGCGGTATTCTCTTGTTCAGTTCCAAGAGAAAGCCCGCGATGAGGTAGTCCAGGGACTTGTTGAGGGGCTCGTCCTTGCGCTCCAAGCTGTCGGTGACCTCTTCCGGCACGCCGATGAGCGACAGGAAGTCGTCGATGAGGTTCTGTTTATGGAGCTTCTCTTGCACGAAGAGGCGGGCGGTCACGTTCTTCTCGCCAACCAGCCGCGCCCAACGATCGCAGATGAGCAGATAGTTGTACCGCCTGTTGAGCGACCGCTCGTCCGGCTTGTCGAGATCGCGCGTATTGCCATGCTTCAGGTTCGTCGAATACATGCTTCCGAAGTATTCGCTCGGCTCCCGGAAATACATGATGACTTTGACGTCCTGGCCCGTGCTGGTCAGGAGCGAAAGGATGCGCCGAATCTCGTCGGCCGTGTGCGACACGCCCCAGTGTTCGTTCGAAAGTATGTAGTCACGACCGGGCGTGACCTCGGTCTTGAACTCTTCTTCCATGCGCTGGCGAAAAGCAAGGATGCCCTCGGACTTGTTCAGCCCCGGTTCCACCAGGTTCGGCGGGATGGTGCCACCGTCACGACCATAGTACGTCAAGCGGACATGATTTGTATCTCCCAAGAATTTTGGGAAGACATAGTTGTGCTCTTCGAGTTTTTCGCGGTTGCGTGCAAGAAAAACCTGAAGTCCAGTGGTTGCGGTTTTCGGCGTGCCTGCGTGAAAGTAGATGGTCATCGACGGAGAGAACCTGCGGGGATGAGCGGTGCTGACTTTGGCCGGATGTAAGGGGTGGCCCGAGATCCTGTCAAGCGTGCAAGGCCAAGCGCCACTTGCCGCGTCGGCGGCGCCAGGGCTCGGCGAGGCACCTATGCGTCGGCCTGCTGTGCCTTGCGTTTCTCCAGCTCTTCGAGAAACACGGCGATCGCTTCTTCGCTGGGCGGCCTGACCATCTTCTTGCCCTCGATCTTGTAGGGCGGAAAGGGCCAGGTCTCCTCGCCTTTCAAGTACTTCTTGTTGAAGGTGGCCAGCTTGTCGCTCAAGGCGTCCTGCAGCCAAAGGCGCACGCGCCTGGGAATGAGGATGTTGCTCGCCGCCGGCATCGCTTCGCAGGCCTTGATGACGTCCCGCAGATTGGCATCCAGCGCTTTGCCGTTCTTCTTCAAGGTGCCCTCAATGTACTCGGCCACGATACCGGCGGTCACGCAATCCAAGCGCCGGTTCATCCGTGTGTCGGGATAGTCCAGCTTGTCCGCCGTCTCCGCGGGTATGTTCAATATCTTCAAGAAGTCGGTTCTGATATCGCCCTTGTCCAGGTTCTCTCGGACGAAGAGGCGCGCTATGAAGTTCTCTTCGCCGAACTCCGCTGTCCAGGAATCGCAGATGTTCAAGTAGTCGTACTTCCTATCGAGAATCCATTTCGCCGGCTTGTGCAATGGCGTGGAGCTGCCGTGCTTCAGGCGTGTCGAGTAGGAGGAGGCCAGATACTCGAAGGGATCCCGGAAATACATGATCACTTTGGTATCGTGGCCGGTGCTGTCGAACAGCGCCTTCAAGCGCTGAAGGTCCGTCTTGAGGTGGGCCTGGCCCCAGTGCTCGTTCGAGAGGATGTAGTTCGTGTCGGCGGTGAAGCTGTCTCGGAACTCCTGCTCCAACTGGGCCGTGAAGTCCTCGACCGCGTCCTTGTCGGTCAGGCCCAGCGCCTTAAGGCTGCTTCTCTTCGGGCTCGGCCCCAGGGAGTACGCGGTCAAGGCCGAGTGCTTCTTCATTCCGAAGAGCGAGGGATAAACGAAACCCTCTTCCGCAATCGCCTTGCTGTTTATCTTCAAGAACAACTGTAAGGATGTGCTGCCGGTATTAGGCGTGCCCGCATGAAAGTAAATGGTCATTGGCAGCGACGATACGATTGGCGATTGGGGAGACCCGAAGCGACATCTAGGGGTTGCCCCTTGAGCCTGTCAAGCGCCGAGGGCAGGCGGGGACCAGCGTGCGGCCGGAGCGGGGTCTTGAACCGGATGGGGCGCAATTGCGCTCCGCTCGTGCACTTCCGGTCAGGGCCAAGGGGTCTGTCAAGGGACGATAAGTTGAGCGCCCGTCGCTTGCCAGCGGCGGCGGGGGCTGCCAGGCTTGTCCGCGCCACAGGACTGCCCGCCCCAGGAGGATAAGGCCCGATGAGCCTCATCATGCCCAAGCCGAACGAGAGCGTCATGGCGCGTCGCGACGAGATCGCGCGGGCACTGCGGGCGATCGTGCCCGGCGAGGGGGTGATCGATCAGGCCGAGGAGCTGAAGGCCTACGAGTCGGACGGGCTGACCGCCTACCGCCAGCCGCCCATGCTGGTGGTCCTGCCGGAGACGACCGATCAGGTCTCCAAGGTGCTGGCCTACTGCAAGCGCGAGGCGGTGAAGGTGGTGCCGCGCGGTGCGGGGACCTCGCTGTCCGGCGGCGCCCTGCCGCTGGCCGACGGCATCGTCCTGGGGCTCGGCAAGTTCAACCGCGTGCTGGAAATCGACTACGACAACCGCTGTGCCGTGGTGCAGCCGGGTGTGACCAACCTGGGCATCACCCAGGCGGTCGAGGCCGAGGGTTTCTACTACGCGCCCGACCCCTCCAGCCAGATCGCCTGCACCATCGGCGGCAACGTGGCGGAGAACTCCGGCGGCGTGCATTGCCTGAAGTACGGTTTGACCACGAACAATCTCCTGGGCCTGCAGGTGGTCTTGATGGACGGGACGGTGATCCGCATCGGCGGCAAGGAGATGGACGCGCCGGGGTACGACCTCCTGGGCCTCCTGACCGGCTCGGAAGGGCTCCTGGGCGTGGTGACGGAGGTGACGGTCAGGCTCCTGCCGAAACCCAGCACCGCCAAGGCCCTGCTCTTGGGCTTTCCCACCAGCGAGCAGGCGGGCGACTGCGTCGGTGCCATCATTGCCGCCGGCATCATCCCGGGCGGCATGGAGATGATGGACAAGCTGGCGATCGAGGCGGCGGAGGCCTTCGTGAAGGCCGGCTATCCGCTCGACGTCGAGGCGCTCTTGATCGTCGAGCTGGATGGCCCGGAGGCCGAGGTCGATCACTCGGTCGAGGAGGTGGCCCGCATCGCCGCCGAGAAGGGGGCGAGCGTCAGCCGCGTCAGCAAGGACGACGCCGAGCGGCAGCGCTTCTGGGCCGGGCGCAAGGCCGCCTTCCCGGCCGTCGGGCAGTTCGGTCCCGACTACTACTGCATGGACGGCACCATTCCCAGAAAGGCTTTGCCGGAGGTGCTGGAGCGCATGCGGGAGATGAGCGACAAGCATCGCCTGCGGGTCGCCAACGTCTTCCATGCCGGCGACGGCAATCTGCACCCCTTGATCCTCTACGACGCCAACAAGGGCGACGAGCTGCAGCGGGCGGAGGCCTTCGGCGCCGACATCCTGACCCTTTGCGTCGAGGTCGGCGGCGTACTGACCGGCGAGCACGGCGTCGGCGTCGAGAAACGCGACCTGATGGGCACGATGTTCGACGAGACCGACCTGGCCGTGCAGCAGAAGGTCAAGTGCGCTTTCGATCCGGACGGACTGCTCAATCCCGGCAAGGTCTTCCCGGAGTTGCACCGCTGCGCGGAGCTGGGGCGCATGCACGTGCAGCGCGGTCAGCTGCGCTTTCCCGACATTCCCCGCTTCTAGGCTGGAGCGCCGATGGAGACCGCGACACCGCAAGACGAGGCGGAGCTCGCCGAGACCCTGCGCCAGGCCAGCGAGGACGCGAGGCCCCTGGAGGTGATCGCGCGCGGTAGCAAGCGGCGCTTCGGCCGGCCGATCCAGGTGGCTTCCAGCCTCTCCTTGGCGGCCTTCAGCGGAGTCAGTCTCTACGAGCCGGAGGAACTGGTGCTGTCCGCCGGGGCCGCGACGCCCATGAGCACGATCGAGGCCCTTCTGGAAGAGCACGGCCAGATGCTGGCCTTCGAGCCGGCGGACCTGGAGCCCCTGCTCTCGGGCCCGCGCGACGAGGCCAGGCGGGACTCGCTGGGCGGCGTGATCGCCTGCAATCTCGCCGGTCCGCGCCGGCCCAAGGCCGGTGCCGCGCGCGACCACGTGCTGGGCGTCAAGGGCGTCACCGGCGAGGGCGCGCGCTTCAAGACCGGCGGACGCGTGGTGAAGAACGTCACCGGCTACGACCTCTGCAAGCTCTTGAGCGGGTCCTTCGGCACCTTGGCAACGATGACGGAGGTGACCTTGAAGGTCCTGCCGCGGCCGCAGAAGACGCGGACCTTGCTGTTCTTCGGCCACGATGCCGGCGAAGCCACGGCGCTGTTCGGCGCGGCCATGGGATCGGCCTACGACGTTTCGGGCGCGGCCTACCTGCCGGAGCCGCTGGCCAGAGGGAGCGCGGTCGACATGGTCGCGGGCCCGGGGCAGTCGGTGATCGCCTTGCGGCTGGAGGGCTCGGCGCCCTCGGTGGCGGCGCGTCAGGCCGGGCTCTCCGCTCTACTGGCGCCCTTGGCGCGGGTGGACGAAGAATTGCACGCCCAGCGCTCTCTCACCTTCTGGCGCGAGGTGCGGGACTGCCGGCCCTTCGTCGCGCGGGCCGAGCGGGCGATTTGGCGTCTCTCGATCCCGCCGGCCAATGCTGCGGCGATGCTGAACGCCCTCTCGCCGGCCGAAGAGGACTACTTTCTCGATTGGGCCGGCGGCTTGCTCTGGTTGGCGCGCCCGGAAGACGCGGCCGAGCCCATCGCCTTCGGTGCCTTCCTCGAACGGCTGGGCGGGCACGCCATGCTGGTGCGCGCCGGTGACAGCCTGCGCGCCAGTCTGCCGCTCTTCCTGCCGGAGCACCTGGAGCTCGAGGTCCTGGCCGGACGCATCAAGGATTCATTCGATCCCAAGCGGGTGCTCAACCCGGGCCGTCTCTACGCCGGCCTTTAGGTGTTCTTGAATGGGGAGCCGGCCCTCTCACCCGGCCGCCCACGAGAGTATCCTGATTGGTTGGCCGGGAGGGGGAGAGGGACGGCGCCGTGCAATCCCAAACCAGCTTCAGCCCCCGCCTGTTGCGCTGCGGCATCGCGACGAAGGAAGCCTTGGACGGCGCCTTGACGCTGCGCTACAAGCCTGGAATGTCTTCGCCTTCACTGCTGGGCAAAGGAAAAGCCCGGCGCGCCGTGCTGCAGATCAGGCACTAAGGGAAAAGAGAACGCGATCATGATTTCCGGCTTTATCGGTCTATTGCTCTCCGTCGCCTGGCTGGGCGGCGCCGCGATGCTGCTCGAGAAGTACGTCGGCCTGGCGAACATCGAAGCGATGCTGCCCAACGAGCAGGCCTTCATCCTGGCCGGTCTCTCGGGACCCTTGGCGCTCATCTGGATCCTGGTCACCTGGGTCGGCAACGCGATCAAGCTCCGGCGGCTGCATCGCGAGGTGCATTCCCTGCGCAGCCTGGTCGCCAGGCTGGCCCCGCCGGCGGCGCAAGACTATGCGCAACGGACGGCCGCGCCGGCACCTGTCGCGCAGCGGCCGATACCGGGTGTGGCCAAGCCCGCCGCCAGCGGTGCCGTGGCACGCCCGGCGCAGGCTCCCCGGCCGGCGCAGGAGGCGCCTCTGGCAGCCGCTCCCAAGCCCGCGGCGGCGGCCGATGCGCGCCCGGCGCAGGCCGATGTGCGCGCCGTGACCGAGTCGCTGGCCAAGGTCGCCGCCGCCGCCAAGGCCCGCGGCGTCGCCGCCGCCCCGCGGCCACCGGCGCCGACGCCAGAGCAAACGCCAACGCCGGCGCCAGCGCCGGCCGCCAGGATCGGCGAGCCGCGCCCCTCCGCGCCGTCGCCGGCGCCGACCGCCGCCATCGGGGCGCCGCGGCCCTCCGCGCCACCGCCCGCGGTCGGCGCTCCGCGACCCTCGGCTCCGCCGCCGGCCGTCGCCACGCCGCAGCCCTCTGCTCCTCCGGCGCCTGCGCCCGCCGTCGTCACGCCGCAGCCCTCTGCTCCGGCGCCCGCGCCCGCCGTCGCCGCCTCCAGCCCGCCCGCCGTGGCGCCTCCCGGCACCGGAGCGCCGGTCGGGGGCGCGGCAGCTGCGCCTCCGGCGGTGTCGCCGCCCGCCGCCGCCGCCGCTGGAGCGGGCCAGGCCGCCGCGGCGAACGAGCCGTCGCTGTCCGTGGTCAAGGGCACCGGCAGCGCCGCGCCGCCCGCGGCCCAGGCGCCCGCCGCCAAGGCCGCCTCGCCGCTCTCGCAGATGGAGGCCCTGGTCGGCACCACCAAGCGGGACCTCAACGCCATCGCCAACGACCTGGTCTTCGGCCTGCGCAGCGAGCAGGATCATGCCGCCGCCCTCTCGGCCTACAGCGGCGGGCAGAAGGAAGCCTTCTTCGCCGTCCTGTGGGAGCACCTGCGGCGCAGCTCGCGCGACGAGGTCTCCAAGCGCGTGCAGGAAAGCGGCGTCGCCGACCTGGTGACCGCCTACCGCGAGAAGTTCGAGGGCCTGGCGAAGGAGGTGCAGACCCGCGACTCCAGCGGCCAGGCCTTGCAGGCGCTGCGCAAGCAGCCGATGGGGCGCGTTTACGACGCCCTGCGAGACCGGCTAGGATAGCGTCCGAGGCTCTCTAGGGCGGGGGATCCCGCCGGGGGATTCCAGCCCAGGGCGCCGGGAGGCTGGAGGTCGATGCAGACCAACTTCACGCTGGCGCAACTGGCCGACCCCGATACCGCGGAATCGGAGAAGATTCTGCGCAACTGCGTGCACTGCGGCTTCTGCACGGCCACCTGCCCGACCTACGTGCTGCTGGGCGACGAGTTGGACAGTCCGCGTGGGCGCATCTACCTGATCAAGGAGATGCTGGAGAACGACCGCCCGGCCAGCCGGCAGGTGGTGAAGCACATCGACCGCTGCCTCTCCTGCCTATCCTGCATGACGACCTGTCCCTCCGGCGTGCACTACATGCATCTGGTCGACCATGCGCGCAAACACATCCACGAGACCTACCGCCGCGACCTGCCGGACCGCTTGCTGCGGCGCCTCTTGGCCTGGCTCTTGCCGTACCCGGCGCGCTTCCGACTGGCCCTGGCGGCCGCCAAGCTGGTCAAGCCGCTGAGCGGCTTCATCCCCGACGGTCTGCTGCAGGGTCGCGCCAAGGCCATGCTGTCGCTGACGCCGCGCCGCATCCACGCGCCCTCGCCGCAGGACCGCCCGCAGGTCTTCGCCTCCGAAGGACCGCGGCGCTACCGCATGGCGCTGATGACCGGCTGCGCGCAGCAGGTGCTGGCGCCGGAGATCAACGAGGCGACGATCCGCCTGCTGACGCGCCACGGCGTCGAGGTGGTGGTGGCCAGGGGCACCGGCTGCTGCGGTGCCTTGACCCATCACATGGGCATGGAGAAGCCGGCCCTGGACTCGGCGCGGCGCAACATCGCCGCCTGGACGGCGGAGTTGGACAGGGGCGGCCTCGATGCCGTGGTGATCAATGCCTCGGGCTGCGGCACCACGGTCAAGGACTACGGCTTCATGCTGCGCGAAGACAGCGCCTGGGCGGATCGCGCCAAGCGTATCTCAGGGCTGACCAAGGACATCTCCGAGGTGATGAGCGAGATCGGGCTGAAGGAAGCGCTGCCCGGCCGTGGCGGCCTCACCCTGGCCTACCACACGGCCTGCTCGCTGCAGCACGGCCAGAAGGTGACCGAGGCGCCCAAGGCGCTCCTCCGCCAAGCGGGCTTCGCCTTGCGGGAGGTGCCCGAAGGCCATCTCTGCTGCGGTTCGGCCGGAACCTACAACATCCTACAGCCGGCGATCGCCAGGCGCCTGCGCGAGCGCAAGGTGGCCAACATCGAGGCCACCGGCGCTCAGGCCATCGCCACCGGCAACATCGGCTGCATGACCCAGATCGCGAGCGGCAGCGTGCTGCCCGTCGCCCACAGCGTCTCCTTCCTCGACTGGGCCACCGGCGGCCCGCTGCCGAAAGCGCTGGAGGGGGTGAGCGAGGCGGCTGCCTTGGACGGCAGCGCGGCGGCCTGAACGAGCGCGGATCGCAATCGGGTGGACTCGCCCGATCGCGTGACTCTGCTCCAGACCAAGATGATCGCCGGTCGAATCGACCTGCGGTCTGAATCTTGGTCTCTTTTCATACGTTTAGAGCGCGATGACGATAGATCGGTTCGATCTATCGTCATCGCGCTCTAGTTTCGCATGCCTTGCAGTGCTTCCAGTTCGACATCCCAGCTGTCGAGAACGAGGTCTCGACAGGCGTAGGCAATCTGCAGCGACTTCTGTTGAAGCTCTCTCACGGGGATCGTGTCCCCCTCTTCGATAGGAAACACGAGCTTGCCGAACTGCACCATTGCGGCCTCAAGAGCGCGGTTCTCGACCATGGCGAGCCGCCCCCAGAAGTAGTGATGAAAGACGTCTCTGTCTTTCTTCCAATCGGGCCAGTCTTGAGCCGTGGCCAGCTTGGCGGCCGTTTCCGTTACGGTCCAACAGGCGTTCAGCTGCTTCTCCAGGAAGGGACGCTGGGAGTCGCGTCGAAACGACGAGCTGAACTGCATCGCGCCAACGACGATCGCCAAAGCCCCAATGCCTGCGGACAAGACGACATCGACCTTCATGGGCGGCTCCTGTGGGACGTGCAAAGAGGCCGACCTGCCCCAAGAAAGCCGGCAGGTCCTCCATGCGTACGTTGCGTGGGATCCTCCTCCGAGGTCTAGACTCTATTGCCCCTTCGATGACCCCGTGCCGTAGGACTTCGCCGCCGCCAGCGCCTTCTTGAGATCGGTCTCGCAGGCGGCCAGCCTGGCCTCGGCCTCGGCGCGCTTGACCTTGCCCTCGTCGGCGATGCGCAGGGAATCCTGGATGGTGGCGACCAGGGCGGCGTTGGCCTTCTCCACGGCGTCGATGTCGAAGACGCCGCGCTCGATCTGGCTGCGGATCTGCTGGTTGGACTGGCGCAGGCTCTCGGCGTTGGCGGTTAGGAGATCGTTGGTGAGGTCGCTTGCCTCCTCCAGGGTGCGGCCGGCCTCGGCCGAGCGCGCGACGGTCACCGCGATCGCCAGCTGCTGGCGCCACAGCGGCACGGTGTTGGTGACGGTGGAGCGGATCTTGGCGGTCAGCGCCTTGTCGTTCTCTTGCACCAGGCGGATCGAGGGCAGGGCCTGCATGGCGACCTGGCGGGTGAGCTTCAGGTCGTGCACCCGGCGCTCCAGCTGGTCGCGGGCCTGACGCAGGTCGCGCAAGGCTTGGGCCGCTAGCATCTCGTCGCCCTCGGCCTCCTTCTCCTTGGCCGGGATCGCCGTCGTGTCGAGCTCGGCCAGCTTGGCCTCGCCGGCGGCGATGTAGTCGGCCAGGTCGTGGAAGTAGGCGAGCGTGGCCTCGTAAAGCTTGTCCAGGGTGGCGATGTCGGTCAGCAGCTGCGTCGTGTGCTGGTCCATGCGATCGGTGATGTCGTCGATCTGCCCCTTCACCGATTCATAGCGCTGGATCAGCTTGGCGGCCGGCTTCACCTTGCCCAGCAAGCGGCCGAAGAAGCCCGGCTGGTCGTTGGGATCGATGTCGGAGACGTCGAATCCGCGCAGGGTGGCCAGCATGTCGTTGAGCGCGCCGCCGGCGGGCCCGGTGTCCTTATTGCGCACCCCGTCCAGCATGGTGTCGGAGACCTCCGTCACCTGCTCCTGCGCCTTGGCGCCGAAGAACATGAGCGAGCCGCTGTCGGCGACGTCGATCTCCTGCATCAGTTGGCGGATGCGCTGGCTGCGTTCGGGCGGCGCCTCTTCCAGCGGCACGATCCGGCTCTCCTGCACTTCCTGGGGCGAGAGATCGGGCGGGGGCGGCATGGCGATCACGTCCTGCGTTGCGGTCGGCTTGCCCTTGTCGTCGCTCATTGCTTCGCGTTCCCTGTTGCTGTTCAAGACAGGCCCTCGCGCTGGATGCGCTGTTCCAGCACCTCGATCTGCACGTCGAGGTCCAGGGCGTCGTTGGCCAGAAGCTTCTGATGCAGCTCCTCGGCCGCCCGCTCCATGGCGGCCAGAAGGGCGATCATGCGCGGCGCCATCTTGGCGGCGGCCTCGCGGTCGCTCTCCTGCAGCTGGACCAGGCGCTCGGCCACGTCGGCGGCGCCGTCCAGATAGACCTTCATGAACTTGCGCGAGCGGCGCAGGTCACGCGGGTCTTCTCGGATGCGCTGAAAGATGCGCTCGGTCAGCGCCACCACACGGTCGATGCGCTGGCCCAGGATGTAGCCGGCCATGACCTTGCGGGTGCTGCGCAACTCCTTGCGGTCCTGGCCGATGATGTCCAGCATGTCGTCGGCCACGGCGGCGAGCTTGCCGAACTGATCGCGCAGGGTGTTGCCGGTCTCGGTCACCAGCTTCGCGCGAGCGGCTTTCAGGCGCTCCAGCTTCACCTTGGCCTCCGCCAGCACGCGTTCGGTCTCGCTCAGCTCGGATTTCTCGGGGCGCGCCTTGGAGAGCTTCGGCAGGCGCCGGTCGAAGAGCTCAGAGCCATAGGCCATGGTCGTGCCGGCGGCCGCCACCAGCCCCAGGATGATGGCCTCGATCGCCGAATGGCCCGCCAGCATGGCGCCCATGCCGGCCGTCCCCAGGCCGATCAGCAGCGCCCCCGGCGCGCGGCCCGGAAAGCCGCCTTCGCCGCGGTGATAGAGCAGACCCCTGCGCAGCGACCAGGCGCCCAGACCCAGCACCAAGGTCATCGCCATGCCCTGGCCGAAGTCGATCACCTGGCCTTGCAAGAGGCGCGCCAGCGAGGAGAGACCGAAGAGGCCGGTCAGGACGACCGGCCAGATTCCCCTGGACCGCAGCACCCTTGCGCCGCTCTTGCACTTCTTTTTGCTCACAGGCGCTCGACAGCCGCCGCAGGGGCCAGATCGGCTCGCGCGCTGCAGGACTGCAGTCCCACCAGCCCGCAGGTCACGAGCAAAAGCACCACGCCAAGAAAACGGAGGCCGCCGCTCCCCATTGCACTCCCTTTCGTTGCTTACCGCATCCCAGACTGAGCATATCGGTGGGCGAAGGCCATTCTCCAAGCCCGCCGTGTCAAAGAGCGGGCAGTCCGGCGGCCTGCCTGGCGCCGCCGACGCCGGCTTGGGAGATCTGGAGGTTGGCCAGGCTCTGCTCGGCATGGCATTGGCGCAGGGCCAGCATGGCCTCGGCCATCTCCAGGCGCTGCTCGCGGTAGGCAGGGTCCTGCGCCAGGTTGCGGGTCTCCGCCGGATCGGCCTCCATGTCGAACAAGAGCGGCTCCAAGCCGGCGAAGTGCACGTACTTGAACCGCTCGCCGCGCAGGGCCGCCAGGTTGCAGGCCGCGCTGGGCAGGCCGAGCGCGCGTTCGGGCGCCTGGCTCAAGGGTTCGCGGAAGTCGTGCTCGAAGAAGGCGGCCCGGCGCCAGCCTTCCGGCGCGTCGCCGGTCAACAGGGGCAGCAGGGAATGGCCGTCGCACTGTCCCGGGACGGTCTGATCCAGCCAGTCCAGCACGGTCGGCATCAGGTCGACCGCCTCGGTGAAGGCGTCAACCCGGCTGCCCCCCTGCCGCCGCCTGGGGTCCCTGATGATCAGCGGGATGTGGAATGCGGGATCGAAGAAGGTCTGCTTGCCCAGAAGGCCGTGGTCGCAAAGCATCTCGCCGTGGTCGACGGTGTTGATGATCAGCGTGTCTTCCGCCTGGCCCGTCTCCTCCAGGACGTCCAGCAGGCGGCCGATGTGATGGTCCGTCTCGCTGACCAGCGCGTAGTAGTTGGCCCGCAGCCGGGCGATGGTGCCTTCGTCCATGGAGAGATCGGCGGCCGGGCTGCCCAGGTAGTAGGCCAGGTCCTGACCCTTGGAGAGGCAGTAGGCCTGGAAGGGATGCAGGGCCGGGTCGGGGTCGGCGGCGGCCGGCGGCATGTCGGCCGGCCGGTAGCGTGCATGCCAGGGCGCCGGGGCGCGCAAGGGCGGGTGCGGGTGCCAGAAGGAGACATAGATGAACCAGTCCCGGCCCTGGTTGGCGCGCAGGCAGTCGATGACGCGGTCGGCCAGGAAGGCGGTCAGGCTGTCTTCCTGGCGATAGAAGGCCGGTCCGCCAAGGGTGCCGTCCGCCGGCTCGAAGAAGTCGGCGTGGTCGTCGGGCAGCGGCCCGTAGCCCTTGGCCTGCAGATGGGCGCGCCAGGGCCGAAAGTCCTCGTCGAGGCGGCAGCCCACCTCCAGGCCGGGCAGCACGCCGCCGTAGTCGTGCAGCTCCGGATCGGCGGCCGGCCGGACCCTGGGATCGGCGCTGGTGTCGGTGTAGCCATAGAGATAGGCCAGCAGGCCGGCCCGGCGCGCCTCCAAGGCCAGGTTGGTGAAGCGCCGGTCCAAGGGGGTGCCGTTGCGCACCGCCCGGTTGGTCATGAGGTAGCTGCCGGTCATAAGGCAGGAGCGCGCCGGCCCGCAGGGCGTGGCCTGCGTGTAGTGCCGGCGAAAGAGCGTTCCCTCGGCCGCCAGGCGGTCCAGGCGCGGCGTCTCCACCACGGGGTGGCCCATGCAGCCGAGCGCGTCCGCCCGCCACTGATCACCGGCCAGAAACAGGATCTTGCGTGGGCGGCTCATGACCTTCCTCTCCCGCGACGTGTCGTCTTGCGCGGGGGAGCTTTTAGGCTGCCGCAGCGGCTTTGCAAGCCGAGATTTGTGACGTCGCGGGCGTCACGCTCCGATGGCGCGGGGGCTGTCGTCGTCCATGGCAAGAAAAGCCGGAACAGCAAGCATCAGCCCTGGCTCTTTTGCTCCTCCGAGCCTTGGTCGGCATCCGCTTCGGCCGGCGCGATACTGCAGTGGCCGGAGTCGGAGGTCGCTCGGCCGAAGAAGGCCGCTATACAGGTCAGCGCCTCGCCGCCGAGAGTCGATAGTTCCGAGCCGATGCCGGCTCCCTCGTCGCCCTGGCAGAAGGCGCCACCTTCGGCCGAGGGTTGGAGGCAGCCGATGATGGTCCGGGCCGCCTGGGAACTCAGCAGCCAGCCCAAGGGCGCCTGCTTGACCGGTAGCGGAAGCTCGACGTAGGCGGCTTTCTCCACCAGGCCCCTGTAGCGGGTCGGCATGTCGACGACGAAGTTCCTGAGCTGGCGGGTTGCCTCGACGCCATGCGCCGTCCTGGCGGCGTAGACGGCATAGGCCGGTCCCAGAAGATCGCCCAGCAGGTTGGTCGGTTCCTTGCGGTCGACCTGGTGGGCGTCCGACAGCGGCAAGCGGTCGGGGTCGCTGACGATCTGGATCACCAGCACGCGCCAGGCGACGGTGGGCTCGGTGTCACCGGCTTCCGCGTCGAAGAGGCAGGTCAGGATCTCTTGCGCCGTCAGGGCCCCGAAGTTCTCGAAGTAGCCGCCGTCGACGATGCGATCCTGCGTCACCACTTTGCCGCCGATCGTCTTTGGCTCGGAGAAGGTGATCAGGCCGGCGGGCTCGACGAAGGGGAAGCGCGCGGCGTTGTTGGCGGCCGTGCTGAAGGGCAGTGACCTGCCCCAATCGGCCAGCAGATCGACGCTGTAGTCCTGCCATTTGGGAAGCGACCGCGCCGACTGGGGCGGGCAGAGCGATGGTCTGGCGGTCTCTCCGTCGCCCTTGCTGTCTGGACCCACGAGCCTGACGGGCGTGGTGATCAGCCGTCTGCCGGTGCCTACCGAGGTGCCGTTGTGGAAGAGATAGGGGATGTTCGCCGTTTCGCTCTGGCCGCCCTCCGGCCAGAAGGACAGGAAGGGCTTGGCGAAGAGCGTCGCCGCCCTGTCGCAAGCCTCGGGGTCGGGACTGGCGGAGCGCAGCTCGTCGATGCTGTCCTGCCAGCCTTGCTCCCAGGCCCGTTCGAGCGCGGCCGCGCGGTCCTCCACCTCGAAGGGGAGAAAAGAACCCAGGCCGAAGAGATCGACGATCTGCAGGATCGTCCAGTCCGAGAAAAGCAGGCGGAAGGTCGGGGCGGCCAGATAGTCGCGCTCCGACAGTCTCTGCAGGAAGCGGCGCGCGCCCTCCGGCCTTTCGGTCTGCCCCGCCGCGTAGCCGAGGCAGGCAAGTGTGTCGGGATGCCTCGAGGCCGCGTAGTAGGCGCCGCCCAGCGCCCCGCCCGACACGCCGCTGACGGCGAAGAGGTGGCGTTCGAGCTCCGGGTGGCTCCTGCCCAGGGCGTCGAGGGCGGCGAGCGTCCACACCCCGGCACGGATACCGCCGCCGGCCGAGGCCACCACGACCAGGGTCGGCGTGCGCCCTTTCTTCCAGTCCTCGAAGGCCGTGAAGAGGTCCTTGCGCTCCGCCGAAGCCGGACCCAGTTGCCGGATCGAATAGCTGTTGCTGACCTCGAAGGTCGAGAGGATCACGACGACCACCACCGCGATCCGCACCAGCGGCAGCCGCGACCAGACCTGCAGGTAGCGCAACGAGAAGAGAACCCCCACGACGAGCGCCGACCCGAGAAAGAAGATCGACACCGTGCCCAGGAGGGCGCCGATCGTGGTCGCGAGAAAGACGGAGAGAAGCACCACGACGGCAAAAATGCCCGGCAAGGCCCAAGCGGAGAACCGCCACATGAAGGAGCCGGCGGGCTGCTTGCTGCCCGCCTCTTCGAGCGGCCAGCCCTGAGTGACGTGGTTTTGCAGGACCGCGCGGCGGCGCCAGGCGATCAACGCCACCAGAGCGCCGATCGCGAGCGCACCCAAGGCGAAGTAGGTCCTCCGGTCTTCGAGCAAGGGGTCCGACGGGTCCGCTCCGAGGTAGATCGAGGCCGCGACCGCGATGGCCGGCAGGAGGCCGGCCCACCGGGGGAAGTGCTTCCTGGCGAAGCGCGGCGGTTCGCGGGTCTCCTTGAAGGCGGTCCGCTCGCTCTCCTTCATGCTCTCCTGCAGAGTCTCGTCGATCTGCGCCTGCGTCCAGCGGGCGAACATGAAGCTGCAGAGGCACCAGAAGAGCAGGCTGATCCCCCACAGCAGGATCACGCCCCAGGCCTCCTCCTGCGTCGCCACGGCCACGGCCTGCTCGCCCTGACCCGTCCCCAGCGTGATCACCAGGTAGAGGATGGAGGTCACCAGGGCGCCCTGCGCGTAACCCAGCGCATGCCAATAGGGCCGAACTACCGCCGCGAGGGACTTGAGCGCTTCGCGGAGCCTGTCGCTGCCGGACAGAACCTTGCCGTCACCTCCGATCTGCGCCATGGGCCTCTGCCTTTCTTCGTGGATTGATAGACCTGTTCGGGCGGACCTCACCTCGCCGCCACGGCGAAGAAGGCCGTCAATGATAGCGGCTGCCTTGCCGTTTGCAATTTAGAAGACCGGCCCGATAAAGGACCGGCGCCAAGGCGCCCGAGGACAGCGCGTGGCGGGCGAGAGGCTCCCGCCTCCTCCGAACGGGACGTGCGGGCGCGTTCAGACCACGAAGAGGAAGTCCGTCGCCGTCAGTTGCTCGGCGCTGGTGACACCCTCCACCTTGATGGTGAGGTTGGTGAAGGCATTGCCGACGCCGCTGACCTCCAGGAGATCGGTATCTTCATTGAGGCGGACCTGGGGCACGCCGTCGGCTGTAAAGGGATCGCTGCCGATCCACTCGCCATAGCCGGCGGTCACCGTAATCTCGATCAGGTCCGGATCGGGGTCGCCGGAACTGCGCGAAGTAAAGTCCGTGATCACCCCCTCCAGGCCGAAATAGAGGGTCTCGCCGGCGCCCGCGACCAGACCTTCGAAGCCGAAGCTGTCCTCGCCCTCGCCGCCGGTCAAGGTATCGGTGCCGGAGCTGCCGGCGATGAAGTCGTCGTCCTTGCCGCCGTAGAGCCGATCCGACCCGGTGGCGCCGATGATCTCGTCGTCGCCATTGCCGCCGAACACGACGTCGTTGCCGCGATCGCCGAACGCATAGTCGTCGCCTCCATCGCCGGAGATGACGTCTCTGCCCAAACCGCCGAACTGCGCGTCGTCGCGGCCGCCACCGAAGATCACGTCGGCGCCCAGGTCGCCATACTGGCTGTCCGCGCCGCCTTCGCCGAACAGCAGGTCGGAGCCCACGCCGCCGTACTGATGGTCCTTACCGATTCCCCCGACCAGCAGGTCGTTGCCGAAGCCACCAGCCAGGCGATCGTTGCCGCTACCACCGAAGACGGCGTCATCGCCGGCTTGGCCGCGGATCATGTCGTTTCCGTTCAGTCCCAACAGCAGATCGTCGCCGGCCCGGCCGAAGATCTCGTCCGCCGTTTCGGTTCCCACCAGGAAATCATTGCCAGTTGTGCCGATAATGACCGCCATGATCGTCTCTCCCGGTAACAGTTCGCCCATCTACGCGGGTCGCGATGCCGTTTACTTCAGGCAGTGATGGCAATGCTATCAAGGAAGCCAGGTTGCCAGCAAGTCGCCTTCGCGCCGGCATTGGCGCTGTCGTTGTCGTCGCTGTTTAGCTCCATTCTATTCGAGGTCTTGTTAAACCGAAGATGCAGCGCATCGCCTCCCGTTCCGCCGATCACACGATCACGGTCTTTTTCACCGAAGAGCAGGTCGCGCCACTCGCCACCGACCAGGACGTCATTGCCTCTGTCCCCCTAGACGAGCGCGCTCCTGCCGCCAGTTCTGAAGCGCCTCCCCTCGATGGCTGCCCACGCTATCCGACGGGAAGCGATTGGAGATCGCGAAGAAGAAAACTTGATGGCGGGCGGAAGGATAGGATTCACAGCTAAGACCATCAGGTTCTGTTCAAGTACTCGTCCAAAGACTGTGTGATCCGGCTGTCCCAGCGATCATCTGCTTGCACTAAAGTTGTGCCGTGACAAGGGGATAGAGGGGGAGCGGTTCGCTCAAGTCCAAATAGACGGCCAAGCTGCTTGCACAATTTCCCGGTCTAGACGATCCTAACCCCAGGTGGCGGCGATAGCGCGTTCTGCCAGCGACCGTTTGGGGTGGTCCTTGCGGACCGGGGCGCTGGCCATGGCCCCCACGAGCCCTCGGCCGCGCGGAAACGCCGCCGCGCGGTCTGGATCGGGCAGCCAAGACCAGGGGAGCGCGGACTCCCCTGTGAAGGTCGATTGGCAGCCAAGCGGCCGGCGGGGGGAGGTCGACGACAATGGCCATCTATACCGGCACCGACGGCCCCGACTCGCTCTTCGGCAGCAGCGGCGTCGACACGATGTTGGGCTATGGCGCCAACGATACACTCTACGGTTTCAGCGCCGCGGACAGCCTCTTCGGCGGCCCGGGAGACGACAGTCTCTTCGGAGGCAGCGGCAATGACCGTGCGTACGGTGCCAGTGGCGCGGACACGCTTTATGGCGGCAAAGGGAGTGACAGTCTCTTCCACGGCAGCGGCGGCGACGATGTCCTCTTCGGCGGGAGCGGTCTCGACTACAGCTTCTTCGGAGGAGAGGGCGTCGACCGGCTCTTCGGCAATTCTGGGATCGACGTCCTTTTCCACGGCGATAATGGTGACGACACTCTGTCCGGCGGCAGTGGCAACGATTTGTGATTCTACGGCGGCAGTGGAGTGGACAGCCTCTCCGGCGGTACTGGGGATGAGTCACTCTTCTTTGGCGGCAGTGGCTCCGACAAGCTCTTCGGAGGCAGCGGATACGACCGGTCGTTCTTCGGAGGCAGCGGTAGCGACAGCCTGTTTGGAGGCGATAACAGTGACACCAGGCTCCGCGGCGGTGACGGCGATGACAGCATCTTCGGCGACGGCGGATCGGACCGAACCCTTGAGGGCGACAGCGGCGATGATGTCATATTCGGCGGAGATGGCGACGATAGCCAGTTCGTCGGAGGCGACGGCGCGGATAGCCTCTCGGGCGATAGTGGCTCGGACCGTCTTCTCTCCGGAGGCAACGGCGACGACAGCATATCTGGCGGCAGCGGCGTCGACTTTGCATTCTTTGGAGGCAATGGCAACGACAACGTCTCCGGCGGGAGTGGAAACGACTTCAGCCTGAATGGTGGGGACGGTGCAGATAGTCTCTTCGGCGGTAGCGGGGCAGACTTTTTCCTGTTCGGCGGGAGCGGCGATGACAACCTTTTTGGAGGTGTTGCGGCGGACGGCAACTTAACGGGTGGCAGTGGTGCCGATGATCTCTTCGGCGGCGATGGGGAAGACCGCTTTTTCTTCGGAGCGACCGGAATCGACCGCCTTTCCGGCGGCAGCGGCAACGACGACAGCTTCTATGGCGGTAGCGGCAGTGACTTCCTCTATGGCGGCGAAGGGTTTGACTCCGTCTTTCATGGTAGCGGTGGCGACGATCATCTCTCCGGCGACGGCGGGGATGATCGTAGCTTCTTCGGTGGGAGCGGTACCGATAGCCTCTCCGGCGGCAGTGGGTACGACATTTCGCTCTTTGGTGGCAGCGGCGCCGACTTTCTCTTCGGCGGCGACAGGCATGACTATCGTTTCTATGGGGGCAGCGGCGTCGACAGTCTCTCTGGTGGAAGTGGGGACGACTTCAGCTTCTTTGGCGGCAGCGGTATGGATTTCCTCTTCGGCGGAGAGGGGAATGACTCCAGCTTCTTCGGCGGCAGCGGGTCCGACAGCCTGTCCGGCGGCAGTGGGGACGATATCTCCTTCTACGGTGGCAGTGGTGCCGACTACATCTTCGGAGGGAGTGGCGCCGACTCCCGCTTCTCCGGCGGCAGCGGAGTCGATTCCCTTGTCGGCGGCGATGGGAGTGACCGCTCCTTCGAAGGCGAAGATGGCGCCGACGTCCTGTTTGGCGACAGCGGTACTGACATACGGATGTTCGGCGGCAGTGGCGACGACCGGCTGTTCGGCGGCAGTGGGCGTGACAGCTTCCTGAATGGTGACAGTGGTGCCGACACCCTCTTCGGAGGAGCCGACATAGACCGAGCGTTTTTCGGTGGCAGCGGTGCCGACAGTCTGTTCGGCGATGGCGAGTTTGATCGCTCCTTTTTCGGTGGTAGTGGCGCGGACAGCCTTCTTGGCGGTAGTGGAGCCGATCAAGACTTCGATGGCGGTGGCGATAGCGACGAGCTGTTCGGCGGAGATCAAAACGACTTTCGCTTCTCAGGCGGCAAGGGTGATGACCGCCTCTTCGGTGATGGTGGAAACGACGCCAGCTTCTTCGGTGAGAGCGGCGTTGACGCTCTTTTCGGTGGCAAGGGGGATGACCGATCTTTCTTTGGTGGGAGTGGCGCCGACAGTCTTTACGGCGGCAGTGGCGAAGACCAGCTCCTCTACGGCGGGAGCGGCGCCGACAGCCTCTTCGGCGATGACTGGATCGACGTCTCCCTGGATGGCGGTGACGGTGCCGACCGCCTCTTCGGCGGCGGTGACATTGACGTTTCCCTCTTCGGTGGCAGCGGCGACGACAGCCTTTCGGGTGGGGCAGGCAACGATCAGACCCTAGTCGGTGGCAGCGGTGCCGACAGCCTCATGGGTGACGACGGGAACGACCGCTTCCTCATAGGCGAGGAGGGTGTCGACCGGATGTTTGGCGGTGACGGCACCGACGGGGCGTTTTTCGGAGGCAGCGGTGCGGACAGTCTTTTCGGCGCCAGCGGGGTGGACTTTGCGTTCTCTGGCGGCAGCGGTGCCGACACGCTCTATGGTGGCGTCGGAGAAGACAGTCGCTTCTATGGTGGCGCCGCCGATGACCGCATCTATGGCGGTGACGATAGGGACTTTTCGTTCTATGGCGGCGCCGGCACTGACAGCATCTTCGGTGGCGATGGACAGGATGCACGCTTTTACGGCGGCAGTGGTGCCGACAGTCTCTATGGAGGAACAGGGAACGATGGCTATCTGGACGGCGGCAGTGGCACGGACAACCTCTTCGGCGGCAGTGGCAGTGACGGTTCCTTCTCGGGCGCATCCGGCGCCGACCATCTCTATGGCGGCAGTGGCGGCGACAACCGCTTCTTTGGTGGCAGCGGTGTCGACAACCTCGCCGGCGGCGACGGGAACGACTTTAGCTTCATCGGAGACGAGGGCGGCGACGGGCTCTACGGTGGCGATGGGAACGATGAAGCCTTCTTTGGACGCAGCGGCATGGATAGCCTCTTTGGCGGCAAGGGAAGCGATCAACGTTTCGATGGCGTCAGCGGTGCCGATTCCGTGTATGGCGGCAGCGGTGCCGACTCTCGCTTCTATGGAAGTGACGGCGCCGACAGCCTCTTCGGTGGGGACTTGAACGACGACAGATTCTTCGGCGAAAGCGGTAGCGATCACCTGGATGGCGGCAGCGGTGTCGATCGGACATTCTTCGGTGGCAGCGGCGCCGACGGCCTCTTCGGCGCCAGCGCGGCGGATTTCCGCTTCTACGGTGGCAGCGGTGACGACAGCCTGTTCGGCGATGACGGAAACGACTTCAGCCTCCTCGGTGACAGCGGCGCTGACAACCTCTATGGCGGTTCTGGAAACGACTACGACCTCGACGGCGGCGACGGCGACGATAGTGTCTTCGGTGGTAGTGGCGATGACAGCCTCTCGGGTGCCTCGGGCGCGGATCGTCTCTACGGCGGACTGGAAGCGGACAAGGTCTACGGCGGCAGTGGCGATGACATCATGGTCGTCCGCAGCCAGGCGGAGCTGACGGCTGGCGAGACCTTCGACGGCGGTGCGGGGACCGACACTCTTATCTTGGAGGAAGGCGCCAGCCTGCCGGGCGGCGCGGTCCTGTCCTCCATCGAGGTGCTGATCCGCTGTGGGACCGACATCAACGACATCTTGTCGGGCGACGACCGCATCAACGTCCTGAAGGGCCTTGGCGGTGTCGATGCGCTCTATGGCCTGGGAGCCGACGACACCCTGTACGGCGGTAGCGGAAGCGACCTTTTTCTCTATGCCGGCGGCGGCGCCGATAGCCTCTATGGCGGTAGCGGAGAGGATCAATTCTTGCGCGGTGGTAGCGGCGCTGACCTCCTCTCCGGTGGTAGCGGCGGCGATACTTTCCTCTCGGGTGGTGGCGGCGCCGACAGTATCTTCGGCGACGATGGTGCCGACGTCGAACTTCGCGGCAGCAGCGGTGACGACAAGATCTTCGGTGGCAGCGGCGCTGATAGCAGCTTCTTGGGAGGCGACGGCGCCGACAGCCTTTTCGGCGGAAGCGGTGACGACTTCTACTTGACCGGTGACCGCGGCACCGACAGCCTCTTTGGTGGGAGTGGCCGCGACTATGGCTTCTTCGGGGGCAGCGGCGCCGACCGGCTCTTGGGCGGCAGTGGAGATGACGGGTACTTCCGTGGCGATAGCGGTACCGACAGCCTATCGGGTGGCGAGGGAGATGACTCGGTCTTCCGCGGACGGGATGGAGACGACACGCTCTCCGGTGGCAGCGGAAGCGACGTCAGCTTCTACGGCGGTAGCGGCAGGGACAGCCTTTTCGGCGGTGACGGCGATGACTCCCTCTTCCATGGGAGCGGCGCTGACGACTACCTTGCCGGAGGCCATGGTGAGGACCGCTCCTTCTACGGCGGTAGCGGCAGAGACAGCCTCTTCGGCGGTAGCGGCGCCGATGCCAGCTTCTTCGGCGGCAGCAGCTCGGATCGTCTCTACGGCGGTTCGGGAAGCGACAGCCTCTACGGTGACAACGGACCCGATCGCGCCTTTGGCGAGTTCGATGACGACAAACTCGTCGGCGCTGCAGCGGGCGATAGGCTCTACGGTGGCAGCGGCGCGGACTCCCTCTACGGCGGCGGTGGACGCGATAGTCTCTATGGCGGCAGCGGTGACGACCGGCTCCTGGGTGCCGCCTCCGTCGACACGCTTTTCGGCGATGACGGCGGCGACAGCCTCTATGGCGGTAACGGGGCGGACACGGCGTACGGCGGCGAGGGGGACGACAAGCTCGGCGGTCAGAAGGACGACGATCGCCTAGAGGGTGGCAGCGGTGCCGACGAGCTGAGCGGCGGTGCCGGCCTCGACCAGGTCTATGGCGGCGCCGGCGCGGATATCATGGGCGGCAATGACGGGGACGACACGCTGACGGGCGGCGAGGACGACGACAGCCTCTTCGGCGGCGACGGGGCGGACCTGGGTTACGGAGGCGCCGGCCAGGACCGGATCAGCGGCGGCAATGGTGACGACGTGCTCCACGGCGGCAGCGGTAGCGATCGCCTGACCGGCGGCAGTGGAGCGGACAGCTTCGTCTTCGCGGAGGACGACAGCGGATTGGCGGCCAACATCACCGACTTCACCTCGTCGAGCGGCACGACCCCGCCTGGCGAGGCGGACACCATCTTGCTGGCGGTTTCGGGCAGCGACGGCGCCTGGATCGGCGATGCCACATTCGACGGCGGCGAGCCGCAGGTCCGCTTCAACGCGCCCAACGCGCGCCTGCAGGTGGACAGCGACGGCGACGGCAAGACGGACTTCTCGATCAAGCTGCCCGGCATCGCCAGCGCCGACGAACTGACCGCCACCGACTTCGTCTTCGAGTGAGCGAGGCGGCAGGCGCGCGGGCGCGAGACGGTGTTCCGCGCTGTCACCCTGCCAGGATTGCCAGCTCAAACTCCTTCGCGGCATCCTCCAGCCAGGCGAAGACGTACTGCGCGAAGGAGGGTCGGCACAGCAGGGTTCAGGTGTCGGACCTGGCGCCCTCTTCGCGGAAGAGGATGATCTCGGCCTTGACCATGAGGGTCTGGGTGTCGCGACCGGGGGAAAGCGCTCTCGTCGTCTTGGCGGCCCCCAGTAGAGGCCCGAAGCCGGCCCGAGCGGGCGTCGATTGGGAGTTGCTAACGGCAGTCTTGTGGGCGAGGGTCCAGGCTATCAGATATCGTTGAAAAGTGGTTGTACGTGACATGCATTCAATCCATGCGGCTGTCGGGGCGCTGACCCCGCCAGGATGACCAGCCGATTGCCGAACTCCTGCAAAGGTGCGCCGGAGCCGAGAAAAGGCCCGCAACTGCCCTTTCTAGCCCTGATGGACGGCAAATCCGCTTGCGCAATCCTCCCGATTGGGTGATCCTATCTCCAGGCGGGGGCCAATCGGCCGCTCGAGACCGACAGTCTGGGGCGGTTCAAACGAACGAGGTCGATGAAACTGGCTATCTTCGCCCTCAGCCGCGTGCGCAGGCCGGCGCGCAGCAGAGCGCGTGCGGCCGAGACCGGGGTCGAATGACTGAACTTCCCCCGTCTCAAGGCTGCCAAGAGGCCGGCGCGGGAGGACGACGTCGATGACCATCTTTGTCGGAACCGAAGGACCGGACTCGATCGCCGGCAGCAGTAGTGTCGACACTATTTTCGGCTACGGCGCCAACGACACGCTCTATGGCTTGAGCGCGGTCGACAGTCTGTTCGGCGGCAGTGGCGATGACAGCCTCTTCGGAGGCAGCGGCAATGACCGCGCCTACGGTGCCAGCGGTGCCGACAGCCTCTCCGGGGGCAGTGGGGATGATATCAGCTTTCTCGGTGGCAGCGGCGCCGACAGCCTGTTCGGTGGCAGTGGAGGTGATACCAGCTTCCTCGGTGGCAGCGGCGCCGACCGCCTCTACGGGGGCGGCGGAGTAGACTGGCGCTTCTTCGAAGGCAGCGGCGATGACGTCCTCTTTGGCGGCAGCGGAAGGGATTTTTTCTTCTATGGTGGCAGCGGCGCTGACCGCCTCTACGGCGGCAGCGGGGGTGAGTACTCCTTCCTCGGCGACGGCGGCGATGACATCATTTTCGGCGGCAGTGGGAACGACTCCCGCTTTCGCGGCGGTAGCGGCACCGACAGCGTCGTCGGCGACGATGGGGATGACTTTGCCTTATATGGCGGCAGCGGCGTAGACCGCGTCTTCGGCGGGAGCGGCGCCGACTTCGGCTTGACCGGCGCTGGCGGCGATGACAGCGTCTTTGGCGGCAGTGGGGATGACAACTTTATTAGAGGCGGCGGCGGCAATGACAGCGTCTTCGGCGGCGATGGGGACGACACCTTCTTCTACGGTGGCCAAGGCGACGACAGCGTCTCCGGCGGCACTGGTGTGGATATCGACTTCTCCGGCAGCAGCGGTGACGACCGCCTCTCCGGCGACGATGGCAGTGATTACTCCTTCAACGGTGACAGCGGCGCTGACCGCCTCTACGGCGGCACTGGGGACGACTCCTTCTTCCGCGGTGGCAGCGGCGCCGACAGCCTCTTCGGCGACGATGGGGATGACCTGGCTTTCTATGGCGGCAGCGGCGTAGACCACCTCTTCGGTGGCAGCGGCGCCGACACCGGCCTGTTCGGCGAAAGCGGCGCTGACAGCCTGTTCGGCGGCAGTGGGAACGACTACTTCTTTGACGGTGGCGACGGCGCCGACCGCCTCTTCGGCGGCAGCGGTGTGGATTTCGACTTCGTCGGATACGACGGTGCCGACAGCCTCTCCGGCGGTGATGGCAATGATTCCTCCTTTTTCGGTGGTAGCGGCAGAGACAGCCTCTTCGGCGGCAGCGGCGACGATGTTAGCTTCTTGGGCGGCAGCGGCGCCGATCGCCTCTACGGCGGATTAGGCAGCGACAGCCTCTATGGCGAGAATGGCCCCGATCGTGGCTTCGGCGGGTTGGACGCCGACATGATCTTCGGCGGTGCGGCCGGCGACAGGCTGTACGGCGGCGGCGGTGCGGACGACCTCTACGGCGGCGGCGGCAGCGACAGCCTCCACGGCGGCAGTGGCGAAGACCATCTCGCCGGAGCTGCCTCCGATGACTCTCTCTTCGGCAACGATGACGCCGACAGCCTCTACGGCGGCAATGGAGAGGACGCGGCCTACGGCGGCGAAGGAGATGATGTTCTTCGCGGCAAGAGAGACGACGACTTATTGTACGGCGGCAACGGCGCCGACGACCTTGGCGGCGGGATCGGCGTCGACTATGTCTACGGCGGCGCCGGTGAGGATCGGCTTGGCGGCAATAGCGGGGCCGACACGCTGTCGGGCGGCGCCGACGACGACAGCATCTTCGGCGGCGGCGGCGCGGATCTGGGCTACGGAGGCGCCGGCAAGGACCGCATCAGCGGCGGCGACGGTGACGACGTGCTCTACGGTGGCAGCGGCAGCGACCGCCTGACCGGCGGCAGCGGCGCGGACAGCTTCGTCTTCAGCGAAGACGACAGCGGCCTTGCCGCCAACATCACCGACTTCACCTCGCATAGCGGGACGGTGCCGCCACCCGATGCGGACACCATCGTGCTGCGCGTCTCCGGCGGCGACGGGGCCTGGATCGGCGATGCCACCTTCGACGGCAGCGAGCCGCAGGTTCGCTTCAGGGACTCCAACGACCGTCTCCAGGTGGACAGCGACGGCGACGGCAGTGCGAACTTCTCGATCAAGCTCCCCGGCATCGCCAGCGCCGACGAACTGACCGCCACCGACTTCGTCTTCGAGTGAGCGCGAGGAGGGTTATGGTGTCCTCGCCCGGCCGCTGTGAGATTGGCGGTGCATCGGCAGTACCGCATCCCACCAGTCAAGAAGTGCTCGCTTATCGCCGCTCTTTCGACGTCGTCCTCCGGCTTGACCGGAGGACCACTGTCCACATGCCTGTGCGAAGGGCGAGAGGTTCTCCGGTCAAGCCGGAGAACGACGTGGTGCGGGGTTGTGATGATCACCCCTGGGTTAAGGAGCGCGGCCGGCCCGCTCGTGCCTCGGGTCTCGGGTGCGTTGGTCGGTGGTGAGGTCAGCTGCTAGCCGTTACCCCGCCAGGATCACCAGCCCGTACTCTTGCGCCGCATCCTCCAGCCAGGCGAAGACGTACTGCGCGAAGGAGGGGCGGCAGAGCAGGGTAAAGGTGTCCGACTTCGGCCCCTCCTCGCGGAAGAGGATGACTTCGGCCTTGGACATCAGCGTCTGGGCGCAGCGGCCCGGCGGAAAGGCGCTCTCGTCGAGGTCGATGGGTACGCCCTTGGCCAGCAGGTCCCTCACGCGCGGTCCGCGTAGGAAGAGCTCGACGTAGTTGTCGGAGACGTCGGCGATGGCGACGAAGTGGCCGGCCAGGTTCTCGCGCAGGCTCTCCGCCGTCAGCGGCGCCTTGGGGCAGAGCAGCAGCCACTCGTCGGGACCCAGGCCAAGGAGCTCCTGATCGCCCTCGGTCACCAGGTGGGTGGTCTCCGGCAAGGGCCGGCCCAGGGTGGCGGAGAGCGCCTCGCGGGCGGCCGGGTCGTCGCGCCGCGCGCGCAGGCTGATGGCGCCTTCGTAGCGGATCTCGCCGATGCCGACGCCGGCCTCGCCCAAGCTCTCGACCGCCCGCTGTCCCAGCGAGAGATGATCCAGCGGGCCCTGTCTCTGGAAGTTAGGCACGCAGACGGCTCCCTTCCTTGTCGTAGAAAACCGGTTCGCAGACCTCGCACTCGACCACCTTGCCGCCCTCCAGGGGGGCATAGAGCGTCGCGTTCATGCGCGCGCGGCCCCCCTTGACCAGCGCCATGGCGATGGAGCGGTCCAGTATCGGGCTCCAGTAGCTGGAGGTGACGTGGCCCAGCATGGGCAGGGGGCGCTCCTCGCCCGGCTTCTCCACCAGCTGGGCGCCTTCCGGCAGCACCTCCTTGGCCTCCTTGGTCCGGATGCCGACCAGCTGCTTGCGGTCGGGCTTGGCCATGTCGGCGCGGGATAGCGAGCGCTTGCCGACGAAGTCCTTGGTCTTGGAGACGATCCAGTCCATGCCGAGGTCCAGGGGATTGACCGAGCCGTCGGTTTCCTGCCCCACGATGATGAAGCCCTTTTCGGCGCGCAGCACGTGCATGGCCTCGGTGCCGAAGGGGGTTATGCCGTACTTGGCGCCGGCGCGCATCAAGGCCTCCCAAAGCCCCAGGCCGTAGGAGCTGGGCACCGAGACCTCGAAGGAGGCCTCGCCGGTGAAGGAGACGCGGAAGACCCGCGCCTGGCGGCCGGCGACCAGGGCCTCGGTCACCGACATGTGCGGCAAGGCTTCGGGCGAGAGATCGAGATCGGGCGCGATCTCCGACAGCAGGTCGCGGGCGTAGGGTCCGGCGATCTGGGCCGTGGCCCACTGCTCCGTGACCGAGGTCAGGAAGACCTTCAGCTCCGGCCACTCGGTCTGCAGGTACTCCTCCAGATGCGCCATCACCTGGGCGGCGTTGCCCGAGGTGGTGTGCATCAGGTAGTGCTGCTCGCCCAGCCGCGCGGTGACGCCGTCGTCGGTCACCATGCCGTCCTCGCCCAGCATCAAGCCGTAGCGGCAGCGGCCGACGGCCAGCTTCGACCAGGCGTTGGTGTAGATCCGGTTCAGGAACTCAGCCGAATCCGGCCCCTGAATGTCGATCTTGCCGAGGGTCGAGGCATCCAGCATGCCGACCGCGTTGCGCACCGCCATGCATTCCCGGTTGACGGCGTCCAGCATGCTCTCGCCGGCCTGCGGATAGTACCAGGCGCGGCGCCACTGGCCGACGTTCTCGAAGGCGGCGCCGTTGGCCTCGTGCCAAGGATCCATCGGGGTCTTGCGCAAGGGATCCAGCAGGTCGCCGGCGTCGCGGCCCATCCAGGCGCCGAAGGAGACCGGCGCATAGGGCGGACGGAAGGTCGTGGTGCCGACCTCCGGCACCGGTTTGGCCAGGGTCTCGGCCACCAGGGTCAGCGCATTGACGTTGGAGGTCTTGCCCTGGTCGGTGGCCATGCCAGTGGTGGTGTAGCGCTTGACGTGCTCGACGGAGCGGAAGCCTTCGCGCATGGCCAGTTTCAGGTCGGCGGCGGTGACGTCGTTCTGCTGGTCGACGAAGTGCTTGCCCTTGTGACCCAAGGGCTTGTCCGAGGGAATCAGCCAAAGGCGGCGCAGCGGCAGGAAGTCGTGCCCCTCCGCGCCCGGCGCATCGCCGGCGGCGGCGGTAAAGCCCAGCTCGGCGGCGGCGGTCCGGCCGCTGTCATGGCCTTCCGCCAGGATGGCATCCAGGCCGAAGGTGCCGTTGCAGGCGCCGGCCGAGCGCTGGCCCGGCTGGCCGGGCGTGCCCGGCCGAAAGAGCTGGCGCTCCTCGTCCCAGGTGAGCTTGCCCTTGGCCTGGCTGAAGAGATGGACGGTGGGGGTCCAGCCGCCGGAGTTGAGCACCAGGTCGCAGTCGATCCGCTCTTGCCCGGCGGCGAGGCTCTTGCCGTCGGCCGACAGCTTGCCGACGCGCACGCCCTGCACCCGCTTCTTGCCTTCGGCGGCGAAGACGCCCTGGCCCGACAGGGTCTTGATGCCCCGCGCCTGCGCCGCTTCGGTCCAATGGCCGCTGGGGTTCTCGCGCAGATCGGCGACGGCGGCGATCTCGACGCCGGCCTCGCTCAGCGCCAGCGCGGTGCGATAGGCGCTGTCGTTGTTGGTGGCCAGGACCGCGCGCTTGCCGGCCTTCACCGCCCAGCGCTTGAGATAGGTCTCCGCTGCACCGGCCAGCATCGAGCCCGGACGGTCGTTGTCGCGGAAGATCAGCGGCCGCTCGATGGCGCCGGCGGCGAAGATCGCCTGGCGGGTGCGCAGCTTCCACAGACGGTGGCGCGGCTGCCCCGCCGGCCGCTCCTCCTCCGTCAGGTGATCGCCGACGTTCTCCCAGAGCGCGAAGAAGTTATGGTCGTAGGCGGCGAAGCACATGGTGCGGGTCATCACCCGCACGTTGGCGAGCGAGGCCAGCTCGGCCTCGGCCTTGGCCACCCAGTCCAGCGCCGGCTGAGCGTCGATCCGCTCCTCCGGCGCGGCCAGCAGGTGACCGCCGATGCGGCAGTCCATCTCCACCAGCAGCACCCGGGCACCGGCCCGTCCGGCGGCCAAGGCGGCGGCCAGGCCGGCGGGGCCGCTGCCGACCACCAAGAGGTCCGTGTGGGCGAAGCTCTTGTCGTAGCTGTCCGGGTCCGGGCGGGTCGGCGCATAGCCGAGCCCGGCGGCCTTGCGGATGAAGCGCTCGTAGATCATCCAGGCCTTGGTGCCGCGCCCCGGGCCCATGAAGGTCTTGTAGTAGAAGCCCGACGGCAGGAACTTGGAGACGCGCGAGTTGACCGCGCCCAGGTCGAAGCTCACCGTCGGCCAGGCGTTCTGCGACTGCAGCACCATCCCGTCGACCAGCTCGGCGATGGTGCCCTTGATGTTGGGCTCGGTGCGCGGGTCGTGGCCGACCTGGAAGAGCGCGTTGGGCTCCTCTACGCCCGCCGAGACGATGCCGCGCGGGCGGTGATACTTGAAGCTGCGGCCGACCAGGTGGACGCCGTTGGCCAGCAGGGCCGAGGTCAGGCTGTCGCCCGCGAAACCGTCGTAGCGATGGCCGTCGAACTGAAAGCGCAAGGTCTTGCCGCGATCGATCAGGCCACCGTCGGCCAAGCGGAAGGGCTGGGTCATGGTCGTCTATCGCCCCCCGTTGCTAGACGTAGGTCTTGGTCTCGACGGCGGGCGGCTCCGCGCCCTGCTCGTAGACCGCCAGGATCTGATAGGTCACCGTATCGCGCACGACGTTGAACCAGCGCCGGCAGCCGTGCGTGTGCACCCAGCGCTCGAAGAAGACGCCCTTGGTGTTCTTGCGCATGTAGACGTACCGCGCCCAGTCCTCGTCGCTCATTTCCTCGCTCTTCTCGGGCCGGGCGAGATGCGCCTCGCCGCCGTAGCCAAACTCGATCTCCGGCCGCTCGCCGCAGTAGGGGCAGGGAATCAGCAGCATCTCTATGCTCTCCTCGCCGGGTCGTCCGGTCAGTGGGCGACGGCGGCGGCGCCGTGCTCGTCGATGGTGAAGCCGGTGGTGAAGCGGCTGAGGCGGAAGGGCTCGGCGATGGGGTGCGGCTCGTCGCGGGCGATGGTGTGGGCGAAGACATGACCGGAGCCGGGCGTGGCCTTGAAGCCGCCGGTTCCCCAGCCGCCGTTGATGAAGAGACCTTCCACCGGCGTCTTGGAGATGATCGGGCTGGCGTCGGGGCAGACGTCGACGATGCCGCCCCACATGCGCAGCATGCGCATGCGGCGGAACAGCGGAAAGAGTTCGCAGATCGCCGCCAGGGTCTCCTCGGTCACCTGGATGGAGCCGCGCTGGCCGTAGCCGATGTAGTGATCGACGCCGGCGCCGATGACCAGCTCTCCCTTGTCCGACTGGCTGATGTAGGCGTGCACCGCGTTAGACATGACCACGCAGTCGATCGCCGGCTTCACCGGCTCGCTGACCAGCGCCTGCAGCGGCATGGACTGCACCGGCAGCTGCACGCCGGCCATCTGCGCCAGCACGCTGGAATGGCCGGCGGCCACGATGCCGACCTTCTTGGCCTTGATCGTCCCGCGCGCGGTCCTGACGGCGGTCACCCGCCCATTGGTGATCTCGAAGCCCTCGACCGGACAGTTCTGGATGATGTCGACGCCCAGTTCGGCCGCGGCGCGCGCATAGCCCCAGGCCACCGCGTCGTGGCGCGCGGTGCCGCCGCGGCGCTGCAGGCTGGCGCCGAGGACCGGATGGCGGCCGCCGCCGCGCAGGTCGATGACGGGGCAGAAGTCCTTCACCCCCGCGGCATCCAGGAAGACCGAATCGATGCCGTTCAAGCGGTTGGCGTTGACCCGTCGCGAGAGCTCGCGGAGGTCGTGCTGATTGTGCGCCAGGTTCAACACGCCGCGCTGGCTGAACATGACGTTGTAGTTCAGCTCGTGGCTCAAGTTCTCCCAGAGCTTCAAGGCATGCTCGTAGAGGGCGGCCGACTGATCCCAGAGATAGTTGGAGCGCACGATGGTGGTGTTGCGCCCGGTGTTGCCGCCGCCGATCCAGCCGCGCTCGACCACCGCGACATTGGTGATCTTCAGCTCCTTCGCCAGATAGAAGGCGGTCGCCAGGCCATGCCCGCCACCGCCGACGATCACCACCTCGTACTCGCTCTTGGGCTCGGCCGCGGGAATGGCCTCGGCCCAGCGCTCATGGTGGCTAAAGGCGTTGCGGATCAGGCTCGCCAGTGAGTATCGCTGCTTCATACCGACACGACCCCCAGCCGCAGCCTCTCCCTCGAGGGAGTTGGGCTGTCGCGCAAATCAGAAGACCGGAAGCTCGAATCTGACGCCTAGGAGGCCTCGGAGCAAGCCCGAGGGCGATTCTTTGCCGTGGCTCGACTCCCGGCGACAAGCTCGGAAAGGGCCCGAGAGATGACATAAAGACTTGCGAGTCGGCGCCGGGAAATTATGATTTTGCGACACGTGCTATGAGCTGCCAAAAAAGCGTGCCGAATAGGTCGGTTCTCATAGCAGGTTAGGATTGAGGATCACGAGGGTGTTCGGTAGCGCACCGCGGGCTTTGCCGCAACGCTTTGGCTTCGTTCTGGTTCCCCAATTGACGCAGATCGCCTTGGTCGGTGCGGTCGAGACACTGCGACTGGCCAACCGGGTGAGCGGGCGCACCCTCTACGCCTGGACCCTGCTTTCCATCGACGGCAGCCCGGTGCAGGCCTCCAACGGCCTGGAAATCGCCGCCCACGGCGACTTGAGCGTTGGCGACGGCTTGGATGCGATCGTGGTCTGCGGCGGTCTCGATCCGGCGGTGGTGAACGAGCGCCGCCTCCTGGCCTGGCTGCGCACCGAGAGCCGGCGCGGCCGGGACATCGGCTCGATCTGCAACGGCAGCCTGACCTTGGCCAAGGCCGGTCTCCTGGACGGCTACCGCTGCACCATTCACTGGGAAAATCTGGCCGGCTTCGTCGAGGCCTATCCCGAGATCGAGGTCTCGACAGAGCTCTATGAGATCGACCGCAGCCGCTTTACCTGCGCCGGCGGTACTGCGGCAATCGATCTCATGTTGAACCTGATCGCCCGCCAGCACGGCCACGAGCTGGCCGCCAAGGTCGCCGACCACTGCCTGCACGAGCGCATCCGCGACAGCCACGACCATCAGCGCATGAGCCTGCCGGCCCGCCTGGGCGTGCGCCACCCCAAGCTCTTGGCCATCATCAAGCTGATGGAGGAGAACCTGGAGGAGCCGATGAGCCGCAGCAGCCTGGCCGAGCATGCCGGCCTGTCGGCCCGACAGCTTGAACGGCTCTTCCGCAAGTACCTGAACCGCTCTCCGGCGCGCTACTACCTGGAGCTTAGGCTCAACCGCGCCCGCCTGCTGCTGCTGCAAACGGACATGAGCGTGATCGACGTGGCGCTCGCCTGCGGCTTCGTCTCGGCGTCTCACTTCTCGAAGTGCTACCGCGACTTTTTCGGCCACACGCCGCGGCGCGAGCGCGGCGCGCCGGTGGCCGCCTGCGCCAGCTAAGGCCTCTTCCACCACCACCTGCGAGTCGCTATAGACAAGTTGTATAGACAACTTGGAGCGGACCATGCCGCAGTCGTTGCAGCCGGGCGCCTTGTCGCTCACTCAGCTCTATCGTTTCTGGCGCGGCGACAATGCCGTCACGCTCGATTCCGCCTGCTGGTCGGGGATCGAGGCCTCGGCCGCGGCGGTCGCCGCCATTCTCGCCGGCGGCAAGCGCGTCTATGGCGTCAACACCGGCTTCGGTCTCCTGGCGCGCCAGCGCATCGCCGACGAGCAGGTCCAGGAACTGCAGCGCCGCCTGCTGATCTCCCACTGCACCGGCGTCGGCCAGCCGCTGGAAGGCGACAGCGTGCGTTTGATCCTGCTCTTGAAGATCGCCAGCCTGGCCCGCGGCCACTCCGGTGTGCGCCCGCAGCTGGTCGAGCGCCTCCTGCGCCTCTTGCAGGAGGAGGCGCTGCCGCTGATCCCGGCGCAAGGCTCTGTCGGCGCATCGGGCGACTTGGCGCCGCTCGCGCATCTGGCTGCCGCCGCGCTGCTGGGCGAGGGCGAGATCTTCCTGCGCGGCGAGCGCCTGCAGGCCGCCGAGGCCTTGGGGCGGCTAGGCCTGCAGCCGATGGACCTGGCGGCGAAGGAGGGCTTGGCGCTGATCAACGGCACCCAGGTGTCCACCGCGCTGGCGTTGGAAGGCCTGTTCCGCGCTTACGAGACGGCCGCCGCCGCCTTGGTAGCCGGCGCGCTCTCCGTCGACGCGGCGGCTGGCAGCGACACACCCTTCGACCCGCGCATCCAGCTCTTGCGCGGTCATCCCGGCCAGATCGCCGTGGCCGAGATCCTGCGTCGCCTGCTCTCCGGCAGCGCCATCCGGGAATCGCACCGGGAGGGCGACGACCGGGTGCAGGACCCCTATTGCCTGCGCTGTCAGCCGCAAGTGATGGGCGCGGTGCTGGATACCCTGGAGGCGGCGGCCGGCATGCTCTATCGCGAGGCCAACGCGGTCTCGGACAATCCCCTGGTCTTCGCCGAGAGCCAGGAGATGCTGTCGGGCGGCAACTTCCATGCCGAGCCGGTGGCGATCGCCGCCGACATGACGGCGCTGGCGCTGGCCGAGATCGGCGCCTTGTCGGAGCGCCGTGTCGCGCTCTTGACCGACGCCAACCTCTCGACCCTGCCGGCCTTCCTGGTTGTGGACCCGGGGCTCAACTCCGGCTTCATGATCGCACATGTGACCGCCGCCGCACTCGCCAGCGAGAACAAGCAGCTGGCGAGCCCGGCCTCGGTCGACAGCCTGCCGACCTCGGCCAATCAGGAGGATCATGTCTCCATGGCGACCAACGGCGCCAGGCGACTGGTCCCCATGGCCGCCAACAGCGGGCGCATCGTCGCCATCGAACTCTTGGCGGCCGCGCAAGGCATAGACCTGCGTCTGCCGCTGGAGACCAGCCAGGCACTGCAGCAGGCTTGGCGGGCGGTGCGTGCCCGCGCCGCTTTCCTGCAGCAGGACCGCGCGCTGGCCGGCGAGATCGAGTCGGTCTATCGTCTGGTCGCCTCTGGCTGGTTTGCGACATTGGCCTGGCCGGACGGCGGACTGCCCTGGACGGAGACAGCCGGCTAAAGAGCTGTGTGAACTCTGCATGCGGCCTATGCGGTTCGCCGGCCCTTTTCTGTCGCAATTCAGCCAGGCGAAGTCGGAGGAAAGCCGATGAAATCGCTTGGATACCGCGAGACTGCGCGCCATTCTGTAAGGGAGGCGAGACCTGCTGTAGGCTAGCCTTTGCTGTGTGGTTGGCGGTTCAGGTTTCACACTAGGGAGCTTAGTCAGTCAGATGTCCGACGAAGAAGAAGACGATCTGGACCTCAACGAGCTCGACGACGACGAGCTGGTCAAGCAGATGCACGACGACCTCTACGACGGCCTCAAGGAGGAGATCGAAGAGAGCGTGAACATCCTGCTGGGCCGTGGCTGGATGCCGTACGACGTCCTGACCAAGGCACTGGTGGAGGGTATGCGGATCGTCGGCATCGACTTCCGCGACGGCATCCTCTTCGTGCCGGAGGTTCTGCTGGCTGCCAACGCCATGAAGGCGGGCATGGTCATTCTGCGCCCCCTGCTGGCCGAAACGGGTGCCCCCAAGCAGGGCAAGATGGTGATCGGCACGGTCAAGGGCGACATCCACGACATCGGCAAGAACCTGGTCTCCATGATGATGGAGGGCGCCGGTTTCGACGTGGTCGACCTGGGCATCAACAATCCGGTCGAGAACTACCTCGAGGCGCTGGACGAGCACGAGCCCGACATTCTCGGCATGTCGGCCCTGCTGACCACGACCATGCCCTACATGAAGGTCGTGATCGACGCCATGAAGGAGCAGGGCATCCGCGACGACTACGTCGTGCTGGTCGGCGGCGCGCCCCTGAACGAGGCCTTCGCCGAGGCGGTCGGTGCCGACGCCTACTGCCGCGACGCCGCCGTGGCGGTGGAGACGGCCAAGGAGTACGTCTCGCGCCGCCACAACCAGCGGGCCGGCGCGGCCTGACCCCGGCCACCGGCGTCGTCGGAGCATCCGGCCATGGCGGCGGAGAAGACGCTCATCGTTGCCTGTGGCGCACTGGCCCGCGAGATCGTCGCGGTGGTGCGCCGCTACGGCTGGCCCAACGTCGAGATCACCTGCCTGCCGGCGATCTGGCATAACACGCCCAACCTCATTCCCGACGGTGTGCGCGAGCGTATCCGAAGGGGCCGGGAGAACGGCTTCCAGCGGATCTTCGTGGCCTACGGGGACTGCGGGACCGGGGGGCTTCTGGACCAGGTGCTGGCTGAGGAGGGGGCAAGCCGTATAGGCGGCGACCATTGCTACGCCTTCTATCGCGGCGTCGAGGCCTTCAACGAGGAGTTCTTCGATGATCCGACGGCCTTCTATCTGACCGACTATCTGGTGCGGCACTTCCAGCGGCTGATTATCCAAGGCCTTTGGATCGACCGCCATCCGGAGCTGAAGGACCAGTACTTCGGGCACTACACCCGCCTAGTCTACTTGGCGCAGAGCGAGGACGCGGCGCTGGACCGCCAGGCGGAAGCGGCAGCCGAGCAGCTGGGGCTTGCCTACGAGCGGGTCTTCACCGGCATGGGCGAGCTGGAGAGTTTCTTGAAGCAGGCCGCCGCCTGAGCGCGGCGCGCGCAGTCATCACAGGTTAGCAAGAGGAAAGGGCAGTCCACGGTGGCGCAACTGATCACTGTCTATTGGCGCGATATTCCGGCCCAGGTCATCGCCAAGGCCGGACGCAAGACCGCCAAGATCCAACTGACGGAGCGTTTCGAGAAAGCCATCGACCGCGCCGCCATGCGCGCCAAGCTGCGCGACACGGACTCCTATCTCGCACATTGGCGCCGGGCCGATCCGGTGCCCTGCGAGGACGATCTGGAGGCCGCGGCGAAGACCGCCGCCGATCGGCTGGAGGCGGACTATCCAGACGAGCGCCTGAAGACCCTCGTTGACCAAGGCGGCTTGGATGAGGTCCAGTCGTGACCGCCGCCGCTCCTCAATACAAGAAGGCTCAAGCCATGCCCGCCGATACCGCGGAAAAGCAGCAGATCATGGACTTCATGTCCGGCTTCACCATCGAGACCACGCCCGGCGCGGCTGCCAAGATCGCCGACTACCGCGAGCATCTGAAGCCCGGGACCATGGTTGCCGTGACCTTCCTGCCGGGCTCCGACTTCGCCGACACGGTCACGGTCGCCAAGCGCCTGCGCGACGAGGGGCTGGAGCCGGCGCCGCACTTCGCCGCCCGCTCCGTGCCCAGCCGCCAGGCCTTTGCCGACTATGTCGAGCGGATCGTGGGCGAGGCCGGCGTGACGCACGTGGTGGCGCTAGCAGGCGGCGTGGACAAGCCCCTTGGGCCCTTCGAGAGTTCCATGGCGCTCTTGGAGACGGGTCTCTTCGACCGCCACGGCATCAAGAAGATCGGCGTTGCCGGCCATCCCGAAGGCAGCCCCGACATATCCGACGCGGACATTGCCGCTGCGCTCGCCTGGAAGAACGGCTTTGCCGAGCGGACCGCAGCCGAGGTCTACATCTGCACCCAGTTCTGCTTCGAGTCGGAGCCCATCATCGCCTGGGACAGAAAGATCCAGGCGGAGGGCAACCGCCTGCCGATTCACCTGGGCGTGCCGGGTCTGGCCACCTTGAAGACCTTGATCCAGTACGCCAAGGCGAGCGGCGTGGGCAACTCCATCCGCTTCCTCACCAAGCAGGCCCGCCAGGTAACCCGCCTGCTGACGGTGAACGCGCCCGATCAGCTGGTCCGCGAACTTGCGCGCTACAAGGCGAGCGACCCCAAGTGCGGCATCACCCAGGTCCACATGTACCCCCTGGGCGGCATGCGCCGTTCCGCTGCCTGGAGCTATGCCGTCGTGGAGGGCGACTTCCACCTGGACGGCAAGGGCTTCAAGCTGGACCGCGACATCGGCTAGAGCGCGATGACGATAGATCGAACCGATCTATCGTCTGAATCGCACTCTAAAAGTATGAGATTAGACCAAGATTCAGACCGCAGGTCGGTTCGACCTGCGATCATCTTGGTCTAATCCGACGGCGGAACCTCGATCTTCTTGCCGACGATGGCGACCGGGATGCCTTCCTTCGGTCTTGGCCCCAAGGGGTCGCCATCGATCGGCACGAAGGTGAGCAGCGCGCTCAGCCGCAGGGTCTGGTCCGCGGTGTCGTAGGTGCCGTTGTAGTCGAGCCGGCCGATCAGGCGGCGGCCGTGATCCTTGCCCGGGTAGGTGAAGTTCAGCATGACGGCCGAGAGCTTCACCTTGCCGCCTTCCGCGCCGTCGCAGCGCCACACGCCGCGGCTGTCGCCGAAGGAGAGGTGCATCTGGCCGCCATCCTGGTCGGAGTCGTTGCGGAAGGCGTGGCCCCCGTTGGTGAAAGACAGGAGGCTTCGCGAGTGCACGGGGCCGGCTTGCTCGGCGCCGACCGTGTTCTCGGTGATGAAGGTCCCCACCGCCGCGAAGCACGCGGAGAGCGGCTCCTCGGCCTGGGCGCTGAGTGGCGACAGAGCCAGTAGGGCGGCGAGCGTGCAGGCCTTCGTGAGGGTGGTCGTGTGGCGCACTTTGACGTCTCCCGAGATCCGTGAGGCCGCTATCCTAAAGCAGATCGCGCTCAGGTGGAGTCACCTGATTGCGTGCATCCCGCTCTAGCGTCATGTCCGCTTGAGTGCGGTCACCTCGATCTCCACCAGCATGCGCGGGTCGACCAGCTCGGCGATCACCGTGGTGTTGGCGGGCCGGACGTCGCCCAGCCTTTCGGCCAGGACGTCGGCCACATCCTCGAAGTAGGCGCGCTTCGTCAGATAGACGACGACGCGGACGACATCGGCCAGGCTGGCGCCGGCTTCGACCAACGCGGTCTCGATGTTGACGAAGCACTGCCGGGCTTGGCTTCCCGCATCGTCGGCGATGGTACCGGCGGCGTAGTCGAAGCCCGTGGTGCCTGACAGGTAGACGTAGGGCCCCTGCACGACGGCGCGGCTGTAGCCGACGCGGGCTTCGAAGCTGGAGCCGGAGGAGATGAGCTGTCGGGTCATTGGGGGCCTCTGCGGTGACTTCGGGTTCGTGAGTGCGGCGGGCATCAGACCAGAAAACGCGCCAGCGGCACAGCGAAAGGAGAACAATCCTTGCGTGAACCTCAAGACGCAGCATAAAGAGTGCACCCGCAGGCAAGGTGTGCCGAATCGTCGAGATATGGAGCAGGAATGCAGACGGCGGTCTGGAGGCGCCTCGGTGCGCAGGTCTCGACGTTGATCAGGCGATACGATCTACTACGCGAGCTGCGGCAGTGCCGACAGTGGCTTGCCGATCTGCCCTCTATCGTCTGGGTCGTGATGACGGTTGCCTTGGGCGTGCGACTGGCTGCGATAGGCTTTGGGCTGCCCTACCAGCTCGATGTCGACGAGCAGATCTGGATTGTCAGCGCCCATCGCATGGTGTTCGAGTATCGGCCCTACCCTGGCTGGTACGGCTCGCCAGCCAGCACACTATTTTACCCCTTGGCCTTTCTCTTCGCCATCTACACGGCGGTCGCGACGATATTTTCTTGGTTTGACAGCAATTTTGTTCCAGATCTGCACCGGGAGGCCCAAGCATTCTATGTGATTGGGCGGTCTTACACAGCCATTGTGGGAACACTAGTTCTTCTGGCCACTTATGCTGTTCTTCGTTACATGCGAGTCTCTCTGCCGTGGGCTCTTTTCGCCGTTGGCTTGTTGGCTTTCAATCATTCTATGCTTGACCTCTCTGTCGTTACCAGAATGGATATGTTGCAGATCTTGTTCATGGTACTGGCTGTCTTGTTCATCATGAAAGGGGTGACGGACGTCAGCCTTCGCATGTTCATTGTATCTGGTATCTTTGCTGGCTTGTCGGTTACCAGTAAGTATCCCGGAGCTGTGCTCACGGTAACGATTTTTGTTGCGATATTGTTTCTAGTTCTAAAGAAGGAAGTGTCTCTTTACAGTGGAATCAGGTGGCTGATTTTATCTGCGGTTGCGTGTTTGGCAGCGATCTTTTTGTCCGCGCCGTTCCTGTTTTTTCACTTCGAGCAAATGCTTCAGCAAGTTGCCTACGAGGCGCGTGACCAGCAGGTCGGTGCCATGAAAGAGAGTATTGTTTCTGCTTTTGTGTTCCACTTCAACTCTGCAACGGTCGGAGATCTAGGGATAACAGTAGCATATCTTTCTTTTGCAGCAAGTTTGTATTTGTTTTTTAGGCGAATAGTGTGGCTTGTGCCATTTCAAATCTTGATCTATGCGATGTTCATCTCCCTGCTGTCTTTACAGTCCCACAGGTGGATGATAGCAGTCCTCCCCTTCCTAGTCATCTCGCTCGCATTCGCCGGACATAGCCTCACGGCGTTGTTGTCCAAGGGGCCGCGTGTGTTTGCTCTGTTGGGCAAGGGGATTTTGGTCTTTATCGCGTTTTATCTCTTGGTGCCAATGGTTGAGAGAGGAGCCCACACCATCATAGCGCGCGCGGGCAATCTAGACACCCGCATGGAAGCATTGGCTTGGGCACGAGAGAACTTGCCCAAGGGAAGCAGGGTGTTGCTGGAGACCTTTGCGCCTCATCTCTCAAGTAGGAACTTTACGACGCTGATCGAACGCGACGGTACCATTGTTCAGTGGGACGAAATTAGTGATCGGCCTTGGCCACCGGGCTATTTCGGCGAGTTGGCGCGCATCGGAGAGCCTGATCTGCCTGCGAGCCAGGTAATCGAAGCTATAGATCGTGCTGATGTGGATTACATCTTAGTGAGCAACTTCGTCGATCTGTATCGGCGCGAGGCGCAATTCTGGCCTAAGGAACTCGAGATCATGGAGTTGGTGCTGTCGACCTATCCGGAGATAAAGAGGTTCAAGGCCGAGGGCCTCTCGCGGGGGCCGACGATCCGAGTGTTGCAGCGGTCCCCCGGTCAGCCAACGGAACCGCAGGCAGCCGACTGAAGACGCCTCCTCCTCTCGGCAATGCCGTTGAGGGCTGGGCCGAGGTCGCGCTAGCAGTCAGCGCGGACCTTCCTTGGCCGGGGCTGTCTGCAAGCGCACATCGGTCGGCACAGATGTTCCGCTGGCTGGTTTCGCTGCCAACTTCGCGCCGTCCGCAACGAATATGACATCAGGCAGGATTCATGTAGGTTGGTAAATCGGCCGCGTGAGCGACGATAGGCTCACGTCTTTGGACAAGGGCAGCCACGACACTGCGCACGAGATCGACGACGAATGCTGGAGGGACGTCTATGCACCTCGCGAAGGTAGTGTTCTTGGTAACTCTCTTTCTGGTGCTGACGCTTTCCGCCTTTGGTTACGGACTCTACTCTGCCGAAACCCGCAACGAGGTCTACGCCGCCGTGATGGTGGAAGTCGAAGAGATCAATCGGGCCTTTCAGGATGTCGACGAAACCGCGATCTTCGAGCCAATGACCTTTCTGCAGCCCTCGCGGCGGTCCGGCGAGGGCGTGACCATCGATCAGGCACCTGATCGCGACAGCCTGATCTTTCTGACCAGCTTTTTCGACGGCAACAACGAATTGCGCTTGATGCGGCGCGACGGGACGCCGGTGGCGCGCTGGCCCTTGAAGTTCAGCGAGATCTTTCCTGGGCGAGAAGGCGGCGAGGATGCGCCTTCGACCAACTGGGATCCGGCGACGGACTGGAACGCCGACCTTCATGGATCACTGATTAACTCCGACGGCTCTGTTGTGTTCAACTTCGAGTATGCGGGTCTGGTGAAGCTGGATCACTGCGGTGGGGTCCTTTGGACCCTGAATCACCCGACTCACCACTCGGTCGAGCGCTCCGAACGCGGCGGCTATTGGGTGCCGGGGCGCCGGCACTACTCGATCGGAACAGACAGCCCCTTTCCCCCCTTCAAGCCACCGCTGGCCGAGGATCTCGTGCTTCGGGTGTCCGAGGAGGGCGAGGTTCTCGAAGAGATCTCCTTACCGGCGGTGATGCGCGACGGCGGTCTCTGGCCGCTCTTGACCGCAAATGGTCATGAGATTCGAGATCATGAGTTTTACGACTACGAACTCGTTCATCTGAACAAGATCGGAGAACTCTCCACCGAGCTGGCGCCTCTCTTCCCGCAGTTCGAGGCCGGCGACTTGATCGTATCGGTCAAGTTCCTGAACGCCGTGTTCGTGTTCTCGCCCGAGACCGGAGAGATCAAGTGGACGTCCGTCGGTCCTTGGCTGCGCCAACACGACCCGGAGTTTGCGTCCGACGGGCGCATTCTCGTCTTCAACAACAACACCTTCCTGGGGGACTTGGACAACATGTACAGGCCGCGCCGCGATCGCGAGATGGTCAGCAACATCATCGCAATCGATCCGAAGACGAACGCGTGGGAGGTCGTCTACGGAGAGCGGGAGGGCGAGGATTTCCTGACCGTTATCAGGGGCAAGGTGGATGAGACGGCAAGCGGTGGCCTCTTCATCACCGAGTTCGAGGGCGGGCGCGTTATCGAGACCGATGCCGAGGGGCAAATCGTATGGGAGTTCATCAATCGCTACGACGACGACGAAGTCGTGGAGATTTCGGAGGCGCGCCTGATCGGTCCGGGGTATTTCGACGCAGTAGACTGGACATGCGGAGGCAGCGCGGAGTAACGGCGAGATCATGAGACGGGTGACATCGGGCAGTTGGCGGTTCAGTTCGGCCGTCCTCCTCTTCGTGCTGGGCTCGACGCAGTCCGCGGAAGCCTACATGGGACCAGGTGCCGGCCTGGGGGCGATCGGCACCGTGCTGGCGGTCATCGGCGTCGTCCTCTTGGCGGTGGTCGGCTTCCTCTGGTACCCGCTGAAGCGGTTTCTCAAGCGCAAGCAGCCCGAGGCAAGTCGGCCCGACAGCAAGAGCGAGACCGACAGTGCATGAGCCTTGCGGCGGCCTTCGTTTCCGGGGTCCTCTTCCTTGTGGCCTTCTTTGCGCTGAGGCTGGTCCCGATCTCCCTTAGCACGGTGGCGGTCCTTCGCGGGGCCTTGCAAGTGCTGCGCGATTCGCAAGAGACCGATGACGCCAAGGAGCGCGCGATGCGCCAGTCGACCGTCCGTCTCCTGTCGGTTTTGGCAGCGATCGCCTGGCGGCTCCTCCTCGCCTTTCTCCTCGCCGCGGTGCCGCTGGTGGTGGCGGATCTGCTGGGATTGGCACCCTGGCAGGAGTCGGCCTCGGCGCTGGAACGCTGGGAGATGATCGTCGCCCTCTGCCTCGTCGGCATCGCTCTCTGCTACGGCTGGGCGAGGACATGGTCCAAGACCTAGCCGATTACTCCTTCCTGGATCGCATGGTCCACCGAGTGGCCTTCGGAAGCCGCGTCGTTCAGGATCTCGCGTCCGATCTCGAGGCCTCTCTCTTCGCCAAGACCTATGCCGGCGCCAATGCGGACAATCCAGTCTTCGTCACGGGCCTTCCGCGATCGGGCACGACCGCGCTGTTGACGGCACTGCAGACCTTACCGCGGGTGGCGACCCACACCTATCGCGACATGCCCTTCGTCTTGTCCCCGCTGGTCTGGCAGCGACTGAGCCGGCCTTTCAGGAAGTCCGCCGTGGCGAAGGAACGCGCGCATGGCGACGGGCTGATGGTGAGCTATGACAGTCCCGAGGCCTTCGAAGAGGTGCTTTGGCTGCGCCATTGGCGATCGAAGTACCAAGGCGGCAGGGCGGCACTATGGTCGCCTGACGAAGCTTCAGGCGGCTTCTCAGACGTGCTTAGGACGCACATCCGCAGAGTCGTTGCCGCGCGTTTCGGCCAAGACTGCGCCGAGGCGCGTTACCTCTCAAAGAACAACGCCAACATCGCGCGCACTGCCTTTCTTAAGAAAGTGATACCGGGCGCGGAGATCGTCGTGCCTATCCGCCATCCCCACACCCACGCCCAGTCCCTCGTGCGGCAGCACAAACGCTTTCTCGACCTCCATGAAGAACAGCCCTTTGCCAAGGCCTACATGCGCGACATCGGCCACTTCGAGTTCGGCGCGCTCCACAAGCCCATAGCCTTTCCAGAGTTCTCGGCCGATGCTCATGATCCCGGCACGCTGGACTACTGGCTCGCCTATTGGACGGCAGCCTACCGGTACCTTCTGGACAACGCGGGCACGTTCCTGCCCCTTTCTTACGAGGACCTTTGCCGCGGTGGTGAAGCCGCGTGGGCGGCTTTGCTGGAGCGGGTTTCGCTACAGCCTGGAGACCGCTTGGCGCGCTTGGCCGAGTTCTTTCGTCAGGGCGGCGACAAGCGACCATCGGACGCTCGGATCACCTCTACCTTGAGTCGAAGAGCGCTTGACGTGTATCACGCTTTTTTGGAGTTACAGGGGAAGTAACCCGCGGTTGGCGAACTCTTCGAGCGCGGGATCAACGGTAGGCCTAGGCGTCGTGGGGAGTTGGTTGGGTCCGGATTAAACGAACCTTGGTTCTAAGAGCGTTTCGTGAGGGGGAATGAAGTGGTGTCTTCGGGTGCTGCGGGGCGGGTGTTCACCGTCCTGGTCACTTTGCTCATTGCGGCCAATGCGGTTTTTGCCTTCGTCGGGCTCGGCGCAAGCAGTCTCTGGATCGATGAGCTCTATACTTACTATTTTTCGGACACGACGCTTCACAGCGTGACGGGGGTAATCCGCCGTTCGGCCGAGGATGTCCATCCGCCTCTGTACTACATTGTCGCCCACTATCTTCGCGACCTTTCTGGCGGGTACGAGATCCCTCTGAGGGCATTGAGTGCCGCGTGCGCCTGTTTAGCTGTCGCGATTGTCTACTTCGGCACGCGTTCGCACGTCGGTCGATACGCGCGTCTTCTTGGAGCCTGCTTTGCTCTGACATCCGTCTATCTCTATGAATACATGCAGTTCGCGCGCTCAAATGCCTTGTCTATCTTGCTGGTGGCGGGGATCGCTGTCACTAGTCTCGCGTTGTTGGCGAAGTTTCGCAGAAGTAGTTCGTCGATAACATTGTTGTTGGTGTTGTTTCTCCTCTCTGTTGTTGGGGCCTTTGTGCATTTTTATGTGCTAGTTATTGCTGGCGCCGTCTACGCCGTGCTTCTCTTGGGCGCGATACGCTGGTCGGATCGCACGGCAATCTTGATATCCGGCGTGCTTGTTCTCGCTGCGTTCTTGCCTTACTTGATTTGGCAAATGTCGTTCATGGTTTCGACCGACAACACCACTTGGTTTGAAGCGACGGTCCCGTTTTTTTCCAAGCATATTCGCCAGTACTTGGGGATGCAGTTCGGCAGCCGCCCGATGATCGCGTTGTTGATTACAATCGCGATTGTTCTTGTCATCGCCGCAGCGCACCTTCGGTGGGGTCGGATTTGCCGCGTCCGGTTCAGTCCGGTGGTCGTTCTTTCTGTCGGTGTGCCTTTCTTGACCATCGTGCTCGGCATTGTCGTCAGTGTGGCACTTGCCCCCTCTCTATCGGATCGGAATCTGACGCTTTCCGCACCTTTCTTCTGGATTTTGGTGGCGGTACTCTTCGAACGAGCGTTGCGATGGCTTGCGGTCTTCGATCGATTTGCAGCGTTCCGCCAGAGCTTTCCCACGAGAGGCAACGAGCGCTTCGTGACCGCGGTGTTGGAGGGAGCCTTCTGGGTGGCGCGCGCGCTTGCCCGCAAAACCGGTGTTAAAGCGCGCGATCTACTCCTGTTGATGGCCGCTGTGGTGTTGCTGCTCTCGTCTAGCGTCCTGCTGCAGAGGGCCTATCCGCGCCACCAGGAATGGCGTCAATCAGCGAGTTTCGTATCTGAACTGGAGGCCTGCCGCGACAGTGTCATTCCAGTTGCCGCGCACGACCATGATGCTATCGAAGCGAGGGAAGTCGACCTCTTCTACCGCTACTACCTGAATGAGCCCGACGCGTACGACCTGCTGGAGGTTCGCCTCGATGAGCTCTTTGAGCCGACGTTCGAAAATGCGCGCTGGAGGGCTGTGATGGAAGAACGGCTCGACGGCACGGACAGCTGTCCAATACTCCTGTGGGGGGTCCATCACCTGACGTCGTGGGAGCTCAAGCAACTGGATGAAGCGCTCAAACTCTTCTTTGGCAGCCAAGGTGGCGAGGAGATCACGCTCTATCGCTTTCCTCACCGCATGGTTCGGATGGGCAGCCCCTTCACCTCCGACTATCGCTGGTGCGACGACGCCTTCGTGTTCCTGACAAACCCGATCGCCGGCAAGGATACCAAGGCGCCGGGAGATCGCGGCTACAGCTGCTAGTTTGAACTGCCGCAAGGAACCGTGACACTTGCCGCCAAAGGTTGGAAGGACCACCGCCGCCATGATCGAGACTAGGCTCCCATGACCGATAGCCCAGCGCCGCTCCCCGACCGGTCAGGACGTCCGACGCTGACCGTCGTCGTCCCGGTGTTCAACGAAGAGGAGACGGTCGGCCCCTTCCTGGAGGTCGTCGACCCGCTGCTGCGGAAGCTCGACTGCAGCCACCGCTACGTCTTCGTCGACGACGGCAGCCATGATCGCACGGTGGCCGCCTTGCGGGACCTGCAGCGCGACTACCAAGAGATCTCCATCGTCGTCCTGTCGCGCAACTTCGGCAAGGAGGCGGCGCTGACCGCCGGTCTGGACCAGGCCGAGGGGGACTTGGTGGTCATCATGGACGTCGACCTCCAGGACCCGCCCGAACTCATCGAGACCTTTCTGGAGCGTTGGCGGGAGGGCTACGACATCGCTTTCGGCCTGCGCAGCAGCCGGGAGAGCGACTCCCTCGCCAAGCGGCTGACGGCCAAGGGATTCTACACGATCTTCAACTGGATCGCGCGCGAACCCATACCCTTCAACGCGGGCGACTATCGCATGATGGATCGCAAGGTGGTGTCGGAGATCCGCCGCCTGCGCGAACGCAATCGCTTCATGAAAGGCCTGATGGCTTGGCCCGGGTTCAAGTCGACGGCCGTGCCCTTCGTTCGTCCGCCGCGCGAGGCCGGGGAATCCAGTTGGAACTACTGGAAGCTCTGGAACTTCGCCCTGGACGGGATCACCGGCTTTTCCATGGCGCCCCTGCGGCTGTGGTTGTACGTCGGCGCGTTCATTGCTTTTGTCTCTCTCCTTTTTGCTGGTTACATTGTGATCAAAGGTCTCTTTTTCGGCACGGATGTTCCGGGATATGCGTCTTTGATGGTTGCTATTGCCTTTTTCGGCGGTGTTCAGCTGCTTACCCTGGGTCTTATCGGGGAGTATCTTGGGCGCATATTCCAGGAAGTGAAGCAGAGGCCAATTTATATTATCGACAAAGTACTGGAGGCAGAGGAAAAAGAGAGCGCGGCCCCCTAAGCCAAGTACGCGTCTCGAACAAAGCGCGTCGTTTTTCGATTAGCCGGAAAGCCTTGCCAGGAGGCAATCTGATGGCTGACAAGGGTGGGTGAACCTAGGCCGCCGGACGTGCGTGGCGCGTTCTCGCGGCCTTTCTGGTTGGCTGCATGATTTAGCGTGGAAGGATAGCGCGAGATGGCCCGCACGGTGGTGTCGTCGAAGACCAAGACAGTTGTAATCGGCTACGAACAGCCCTTTTGCGTGATCGGCGAGCGAATCAATCCGACGGGCCGCAAGAAGCTGGCCGGAGAGATGGCGTCGGGCGACTTTTCGACGGTCGAGGCCGATGCCGTCGCGCAGGTGGCCGCCGGCGCGGCGATGCTGGACGTCAATGCCGGCATTCCGCTTGCCGACGAACCGGCGATCCTGGCCGAGTCCATCAAGCTGGTGCAGTCGCTGGTCGAGGTGCCGCTGTCGATCGACAGCTCCATCGTCGAGGCGCTGGAGCGCGGGCTGGAGGTCTACGAGGGCAAGCCGCTGGTCAACTCCGTCACCGGCGAGGAGGACCGTCTCGAGGTCGTGCTGCCGCTGATCAAGAAGTTCGGCGCCGCCGTGGTCGCGATCTCCAACGACGAGACCGGCATCTCCGAGGATCCCGACGTACGCTTCGAGGTCGCCAAGAAGATCGTCGAGCGCGCCCAGGATCACGGCATTCCCAAGGAAGACGTGGTGGTCGACCCGCTGGTGATGCCGATCGGCGCCATGGGGACGGCGGGCAAGCAAGTCTTCCACCTGCTGGACCGCCTGCATCGCGAGTTGGACGTCAACACCACCTGCGGGGCGTCCAACATCTCCTTCGGCCTGCCCAACCGACGCATGATGAACGGCGTCTTCCTGGCCATGGCATCGGGGTATGGCATGACCTCCGCGATCATGAATCCGCTGCACGAGGAGGACATGGGCTGCATCCGTGCCTCCGACGTGTTGATGCATCGCGACAAGGACTGCCGGCGCTGGATCAAGACCTACCGCGTGCCCGCGCCTGAGGGCCAGTCGGAAGGCGGGCGCGGTGAGCGCGGTGAGCGGCGCCGGCGGCGTGCCGCCAGCGCCTAGGGCGCTGGCCTAGAACGGCTATGAACGAGGCGGTCGACCCGACTGCCGCCAGCGAGGCGGAAGCAGCCGAGGCGCAGGCCCTGGTGGTCTTCACGCCGTCGGGGCGTCGCGGCCGCTTCGCGGTCGGAACGCCGATCTTGAAGGCCGCCCGGAGCCTGGGTGTCGACATCGACACGGTCTGCGGCGGCCGCGGCATCTGCGGGCGCTGCCAGTGCCTGGTGAGCGAGGGAGAGTTCGCCAAGCACGGCATCACCAGCCGGGCCGACCATGTCTCGCCGCGCAACGAGGTCGAGTCTCGCTACGGCCTGAAGAAGGGCATGAAGCCGGGGCGCCGGCTGTCTTGCCAGATGCGCCTTTTGGGCGATGCGGTCATCGACGTACCGCCGGACAGCCAGGTCTATCGCCAAGTCGTCCGCAAGCGTGCCGAAGTACGCGACATCAAGCTCGATCCGGCGATCCGCCTCTACTACGTCGAGGTCGAGGAGCCGGATATGCACCACCCCACCGGCGACGTCGAGCGCCTGCACCAGGCGCTGGACCGCGAGTGGGGCGTGGAAACCAAGCTCGAGTACGATCTGACCATGCTGCAGGCCCTGCAGAAGGCCCTGCGCGACGGCGACTGGAAGGTCACGGTGGCGGTTCACCGCGGTCAGGTGGTCAGTGCCGTCTGGCCCGGCTTCGTCGAGCGCGCATATGGGGTGGCGGTCGACGTCGGCTCCACCACCATCGCCGCCCATCTCTGCGACCTGCGCACCGGTGAGGTCGTGGCCTCCTCCGGCCTGATGAACCCGCAGATCCGCTTCGGCGAAGACCTGATGAGCCGCGTCTCCTACGTGATGATGAACCCCGGCGGCGACCGCGAGATGACCAAGGTGGTGCGCGAGGCGATCAACAACCTGGTCGCCGAGGTCGCCAACGAGGCCGGCATCGACCTGCACCTCATCTTGAACCTGACCTTCGTCGGCAATCCCATCATGCACCACTTGCTGCTGGGCATAGATCCGACGGAACTCGGCGGCGCGCCCTTCGCGCTGGCGCTGAACTCCGGCCTGACTCTCTGGGCGTCCGAGTTGGAGGTCGAGGTCGGCGACAACGCCCGGGTCTATGTACTGCCCTGCATCGCCGGCCACGTCGGCGCCGACACGGCCGGCTGCATCCTCTCCGAGACGCCCCACCTGCGCGACGAGATCACGCTCATGGTCGATGTTGGCACCAACGCCGAGATCGTGCTGGGCAACAAGGAGCGCCTCCTGGCTTGCTCCTCGCCGACCGGCCCGGCCTTCGAAGGCGCGCAGATCTCCGGCGGTCAGCGGGCCGCGCCCGGCGCCATCGAGCGGGTCAGGATCGACCCGGATACCTTGGAGCCGCGCTTCAAGGTGATCGGTTGCGACCTCTGGTCGGACGAGGAGGGCTTCGCCCGCGAGACGCGGCGGACTGGCGTCACCGGCATTTGCGGTTCGGGCATCATCGAGGTCATCGCGGAGATGTTCCTGACCGGTATCCTGGCGACCGACGGCACCGTCGACGGCGCGATGGCGGCCAAGAGCCCCAGGGTGCAGCCGGACGGGCGGACCTTCGCCTACCTGCTGCATGCCGGCGAGCCGGAGATCCGCATCACCCAGAACGACGTCAGGGCCATTCAGCTGGCGAAGGCAGCGCTCTATGCCGGCATCCGCTTGCTGATGGACCGCCTGGGGGTGGAGAAGGTCGAGCGCATCATGCTGGCCGGCGCCTTCGGCAGCCACATCGACGTCAAGTACGCCATGGTGCTGGGCATGATTCCCGATTGCCGGCTGGGCTACGTCCATCCGGCGGGCAACTCGGCCTCGACCGGGGCCAGGATCGCGCTCTTGAACCAGACCGCCAGGGACGAGATCGAGGCGGTGGTCCGCTCGGTGGAGAAGATCGAGACGGCGGTGGAGCCGCTGTTCCAGGCGCACTTCGTCGCCGCCATGTCGATGCCGCACGCCAGCGACCCCTTCCCGGAACTGGCGAAGGCGGTCAAGCTGCCGCCGGTGAAGCGCGCGCAGCACCAGGGCGAGAGCGGCCACCAGGGCCGCCGGCGCCGCCGCGCGCGTTCGGCCTGACGTCTCGGGCTTGACCCACTCGTCGGGCGTGGGCATGTCTCTCGGCATGCAAGCGGAGGGGCTAGAATGAGCGACGAGAAAGACCCATTGGCGGAGGCACGGACGGCCTACGAGGCCGGCGACCTCAAAGGCGCCAAACGGCTCTGCGACAAGCGCCTGGCCAAGGCCAAGGACGATGCGGCGGCGAAATGCCTGCTGGGCGAGATCCAGTTGAGCGAAGGCAAGCTGCCGGCGGGATTCGCGAACTACGAGGCACGCTGGGAGCTTCCGGCCTTCGCCCAGGACCGCCGCAGCCGTTTCGAGCCTTGGTGGGACGGCAGCCCGCTGGGGAGCAGGACCCTGCTGCTCGGCCTCGAGGGCGGGAACGAAGAGGTTCTTCAGTTCTGCCGCTACGCCCCCGTGCTGCTCAAGCGCTACCCGCAGGCCCAGATCATCGTGGAGGTGCCGAAGCCCGCCCAGGAACTGATCTCGCGCAGCTTCTCGCGGGTCGAGCGGGTGTCGGTGGTGGCGGCGGCCGGGCCCGATGGCGAGGGTCTACCCAGCTTCGACTGCTATCTGCCGATCGTCTCCGCGCCCGGGCGCGCGCAGACGGTGGAGAGCAATATCCCCGCCGCCAAGGCCTACCTCTTCGCCAAGAAGCCCAAGCGCATGGCGCCGGAGAAGGAATTGGCGATCGGCATCTCCTGGCGCAGCAATCACCCCACCGAGGGAAAGCGCTGGTCGCTGCCCTTGGCCAAGCTGGCCCGCAGCCTGCAGCATCCCGGAACGCGCCTCATAAACCTGCAGGAGGGCGACACCGAAGCCGAGTGTCGGCACCTCATTCGCACCGACGGCATCGCCGTGCTGAATCCCAGGGGTGTTCCCGATGGCACCTGGCTGGGCCCCTGGAGCGATGTCGTGGCCGGCTGCGACTTGGTGGTGACGGCCGACAACACCAACGCGCATCTGGCCGCTGCGCTGGGCAAGGAGACCTGGGTCCTGCTGGCCGACCCGCCGCACTGGCGCTGGCTGACGGAGCGCGCCGACAGCCCCTGGTATCCCACGGCCCGGCTGTTCCGCCAGCCCGTCGCCGGCGATTGGGAACTGATGCTGCCGGACTTGATGGCGGCCATCGGCGAACGCCTGAATAGCAGGGAAGAGGCCGCTTGAGCGCTTTGTCGCTGCGGACCGACAGTGCTAAGGCAGGCGTAACGACGTCCAGGGTTGCGAAGAGGACAGCATGGAAGGATCAGTGAGAGCCGGGGCCGACTCGCAGCCCAAGCCCGATTGGCGCGAGGTGGTGGCGCGGTCCAAGCAGCAGCTGTCGAGGGATCCGAACGATCAGGATGCCGCGCGGGCGATGTGCGAGGCCTTGGTGCGCGGCAACATGCACCGCCAAGCGGAGCAGGTGACCAAGCCCTTCCTGAAGCGCAAGGACTGCGATGCGCAGCTGCTCTTCTACTACGCCCTGGCCGCGGACGGATGCGGGGAGAAGGCGGGCGCCCTGGTCGCCTATCGCCGCTGCGTCAAGCAGAAGGAGGACTGGGCGGAGGCCTGGATGAACCTCTCTTCGGTGGCGAAGGGACAGAACCAGCTGGACGAGGCGATCCGCGCCGCCGAACGCGGCATCGCCCTGAAGCCCGACATCCCCGAAGGCCACAACAACCTGGGCCAGGCGCTGCTGCAGAAGGGCAAGCACGAGGAGGCGCTGGCCGCCTACGACAAGGCGATCGAGATCCGCCCCGCCTACGGACGCGCCCATGCCAATCGCGCCCAGGCGTTGCTGAAGCTGGACCGGGCGGACGAGGCCGACGAGGCCTGCAAGAAGGCCATCGAGGTCAACCCGACCGGCAAGGAGGGCTACACCAACCGCGCCGTGGTGCTGTTGGCCAAGGGGCGCGTGCTGGATGCGGTGGACAACTGCGAGGCCTTGGCCAAGCACTATCCCGACGATCCCGAGGTGCTCTCCAACTGGGGCGTGGCCTTGAAGGAGTCGGGGATCATGGACCAGGCGCTGAGCCGACAGGCCCAGGCCCAGGCGGTGGCGCCGCACAACCCCACGCCCAAGTGGAACGAAGCGCACGCGCGCCTCTTGATCGGCGACTATCCGGTCGGCCTGGAGCGCTACGAGTCGCGCTGGGGGACGCCCGACTTCAAGGCCTCGATCCGCCCCTTCAAGGCGCCCTATTGGAACGGCGAGCGGCTGGGCAACAACATCCTGCTGATCCACCTGGAGCAGGGTGTGGGCGACACGGTGCAGTTCTGCCGCTATGTGCCGATGGTGGCCGAAAGGCACCCCGCGGCGGAGATCGTGATCGAGGTCCAGCCCTCGCTCAGCGAGCTGCTCGCGCACTCCTTCCGCCGCTGGCCGCGCATCCAGGTACGCCCCCATGCCAGCGTGTCGGGCGTGAACCTGCCGCCCTTCGACCGCCATGTCCCGATGGGTCACCTGATGCGGATCTTCAACACGCGGCTCGACAGCATTCCCGCCGAGTGGGCCTATCTGCAGCCGCCGCGGCCGCGCAAGTACAAGAGAGAGGGCGACGAGCTGGTCATCGGCATCTCCTGGAAGAGCCGCGGCACCACGGGGCGCAAGCGCAGCCTCACCCTGGAACGGCTGGCGACGCTCTGCGCCAAGCCCGGCGTTCGGCTGGTCGACCTGCAGTATGGCGACACCAAGGAGGAGAGAGAGGCGCTGACGAAGAAGACCGGAATCGAGGTCTTCCACGACGACGTCGATCCGGAAGCCGATCTCTGCGCCTTCGCCGACCAGGTGGCCGGCTGCGACCTGGTGATCTCCATCGACAACACCACGGTCCACATCGCCGGCGCGGTCGGCGTGCCGGCCTGGGTGGTGCTGCCGCACGTCCCCGATTGGCGTTGGCTCTTCAAGCGGGAAGATACCCCGTGGTATCCTTGCCTGCGCCTGTTCCGGGTGCTGACGCCCGACGATTGGGAGACGCCGCTGGACCGGCTGGAGAAGGCTCTGGTCGCGCTCTTGGAAGGCGACAAGAGCCAGCTGGAAGCGCCGAAGTGGGAAGGGCCGCCGGCCTTGGTGCCCTAGAGCAGGATGACGTCAAATCGAGACGATTTGTCGTCTGCATCTTGCTCTACACCTTTGAAAGAGAGAGCGGAGAGGAGGGTCGCTAGGATGCGCACGGTAAGCTTCAAGCACATGATCGATGGCACCCGCGAGGACTATGCCTTCGTTATGGGCCTGCACGAGGAGACCAAGGCCAGCCATCACGTCGATTCGGTGCTGGCGCTGCTGCGTGCCACCGGCGAGCCCGAGGCCGGCTACAAGATCTCTCGCCTGGGGCACTCTCTCCAGACCGCCACCAGGGCGCTGAACGACAAGGCGGACGAAGAGTGGGTCGTCGCCGCCCTGCTGCACGACATCGGCGACCTGATCGCGCCGGACGACCATGCCGAGGTCGCGGCCGCCATCCTGAGGCCCTACGTCAGCAAGAAGGTGCATTGGGTGGTGCAGAAGCACGGCATCTTCCAGGGCTATTACTTCTGGCACCACATCGGTATGGACCGTAACGCACGGGACAAGTATCGCGATCACCCCTGGTACGACGACTGCGTCTACTTCTGTGAGAAGTGGGACCAGACCGCCTTCGATCCCGACTACGAGACCTTGGAACTGGAAGCCTTCGAGCCGATGGTGCGCCGGGTTTTCGCCAGGGAGCCCTTTTCGATGGAAGACGGCGATCCGCCGCTTAGCCGGGATGCGGCGGCCTAACGCGGCACCGCGACCGTCATCGTCACATCGCCCCAGCCGTCGACCGAGTCGCGGGCCCGCACGGTGACTTCCTGGACGTCGTCAGGGATGGCGACGCCCGAGAGCGAGCGGGTGAAGGGCTGTTCGTTCACGTGCGGGTGCCCCAGAACGCGCACGCCGAGCACGCTGCCGTCGGGGCCCAGCACCTCCCAACGATCGGCATAGGCGTCCCAGCCGGTATCGGGGTGCTGGACGGTGACGTCGAAACGATAGGTGCCGCCGCCGTCCGGCGTAATCTTGACGCCGACCACCTCCGCATCGCTGGCGTGCGCCAGCCCTCCCATCGCAAGCGCGAGAAAGAGGCCGAGGAGAGTCCTGGCAAGTGCTGGCATGCCTATTGGCCTCCGCGCCTTGGTCCACTGCTATGCAGTTCTTATGGGGCCCCTTTGCATGCTCGGCAAGGGTAAGCGGCAAGGCCCGCAACCATTTGATTTTTTACGTCGGCGGCAGCCCTCTGTCGCCCCTGCAAGATATCCTTGACGACCCCAGGGCGCATCCATAGTATGCGCCGTCTTCCAGCGGGGTCCGCCTCGGGCCGCGACACGTTCCGCGTGCCGCACCGAGGGCCCGGAGGATAGCGAAAGAACACTGGCGGCGCGGATTGGTCCCGAGGCGGATACCGCCGTTGCCATCAAACGCCCGAGAGCCAAGGCGGCGAGGCTCTTGCGGCGTCAATTCTTTTTTGCCGCATGGTTTGGGCTGCGGCCCCGCGAGGATGCCGAGAACGGCGAGCGGGACGTCAGTTGCCTCGAGGCAAAGGTAGGTGAGAGAAGAGCATGCCGACGATCAACCAGTTGATCCGGGCGCCACGCAAGGCGATCAAGGCGCGCAACAAGGTGCCGGCGATGCAGGCTTGCCCGCAGAAGCGCGGCGTCTGCACCCGCGTCTACACCACCACGCCGAAGAAGCCGAACTCGGCGCTTCGCAAGGTGGCGCGCGTGCGCCTGACCAACGGCTTCGAGGTGACCAGCTACATCCCCGGCGAGGGGCATAACCTGCAGGAGCACTCGGTGGTCTTGATCCGCGGCGGACGCGTGAAGGACTTGCCGGGCGTTCGCTACCACATCATTCGCGGCACCTTGGACACCCAGGGCGTCCGCGACCGCCGCCAGCGCCGGTCCAAGTACGGCGCCAAGCGGCCGAAGTAAGCACGAGGGGCTTGAGCTATGTCGCGTCGTCGCAAGGCTGAGAAGCGCGAGATCCTGCCGGACGCCAAGTTCGGCGACATCGTGCTGACGAAGTTCATGAACAACCTCATGCGGGCCGGTAAGAAGTCGTCCGCAGAGACCATCGTCTATGGCGCCCTCGACCGGGTCGAGGCGCGCTCCAAGGGCGATCCCGTCAAACTCTTTCACGAGGCGCTCACCAACGTCAGGCCCGAGGTCGAGGTGCGCTCCCGCCGGGTCGGCGGCGCCACCTATCAGGTGCCGGTCGAGGTGCGCCCCGAGCGCGCCCAGGCACTGGCCATCCGCTGGCTGATCAACGCCTCTCGCGCGCGCAGCGAGTACACCATGGTCGACCGGCTCGCGAACGAGCTGATGGATGCGGCCAACAACCGCGGCTCGGCGGTGAAGAAGCGCGAGGACACGCACCGGATGGCGGAAGCCAACCGCGCCTTCTCGCACTATCGCTGGTAACGGCAGACCTCGGGGACGACGACGATCATGGCCCGCAAGTTTCCGCTCGAACGCTATCGCAACATCGGCATCATGGCCCACATCGATGCCGGTAAGACCACGACCACGGAGCGCATCCTCTACTACACCGGCCGGTCCCATAAGATCGGCGAGGTGCATGACGGCAATGCCACCATGGACTGGATGGAGCAGGAGCAGGAGCGGGGCATCACCATCACCTCCGCTGCAACCACCACCTTTTGGCAGCGTTTCGGCACGCAGTATCGGGTGAACATCATCGATACGCCGGGCCACGTCGACTTCACCATCGAGGTGGAGCGTTCCCTGCGCGTGCTGGACGGCGCGATCGCCGTCTTCGACTCCGTCGCCGGCGTCGAGCCGCAGTCCGAGACGGTTTGGCGCCAGGCCGACAAGTACCAGGTGCCGCGCATGTGCTTCATCAACAAGATGGACCGCATGGGCGCCAACTTTCATCGCTGCGTCGACATGATCGTCGACCGGCTGGGCGCGACCCCGCTGGTCACCCAGCTGCCGATCGGCAGCGAGGCCGATTTCGTCGGCGTCGTCGACCTGATCAAGATGAAGGCCATCATCTGGAAGGCCGAGACCTTGGGCGCGGAGTTCGAGGAGGTCGAGATCCCGGCCGACCTGGCCGACGAGGCCGCCGAGGCGCGCACCAAGCTGATCGAGACGGCGGTCGAGCACGACGACGATGCCATGGAGGCCTACCTCGAAGGCAACGAGCCCGACGAGGCGACGCTCCACGCCTGCATCCGCAAAGGCACCTGCGGCCTGGCCTTCGTGCCCGTGCTCTGCGGGTCGGCCTTCAAGAACAAGGGCGTGCAGCCCCTGCTGGACGCCGTCATCGACTACCTGCCCGCGCCGACCGACGTGCCCGCCATCCGCGGCGTCAAGATGGGCGGCGACGAGGAGATCGTGCGCAAGAGCTCGGACGACGAGCCCTTCTCGGCGCTGGCCTTCAAGATCATGTCGGACCCCTTCATGGGCTCGCTCACCTTCGCGCGGATCTATTCCGGCAAGATCAACAAGGGCGCCACCGTTCTGAACTCGGTGAAGGAAAGCCGCGAGCGGGTCGGCCGCATGCTGCTGATGCACGCCAACAACCGCGAGGACATCGAAGAGGCCTATGCCGGCGACATCGTCGCGTTCGCCGGCATGAAGTCGGTGACCACCGGCGACACGCTCTCCGACCCCACCAAGGCGGTGGTGCTGGAGCGCATGGAGTTCCCCGATCCCGTCATCGAGGTGGCGGTGGAGCCGAACTCCAAGGCCGACATGGAGAAGATGAGCCTGGCCCTGCAGCGTCTGGCGCAGGAGGATCCCTCCTTCCGGGTCACCACAGATCAGGAGAGCGGCCAGACCGTGATCAAGGGTATGGGCGAGCTCCACCTCGAAATCATCGTCGACCGCATGAAGCGCGAGTTCAAGGTGGCCGCCAACGTCGGCGCGCCGCAGGTGGCCTATCGCGAGACCATCAGCCGGCGAGGAGAGGTGGACTACACCCACAAGAAGCAGACCGGCGGTTCCGGTCAGTTCGCGCGCATCAAGCTCGCTTTCGAACCCCTGGAGCCCGGCAGCGGCTTCGTCTTCGAGAACAAGATCGTCGGCGGCAACGTTCCCAAGGAGTACGTGCCGGGCGTGGAGAAGGGCCTGAACAGCGCACGCGAGACCGGAACGATCGCGGGCTTTCCGCTGATCGATTTCCAGGCCACGCTGGTCGACGGCGCCTACCACGATGTCGACTCCAGCGTGCTGGCTTTCGAAATCGCCAGCCGCGCCGCCTACCGCGAAGGCATCGTCAAGTGCGGCCCGGTTCTGCTGGAGCCGATGATGAAGGTCGAGGTGGTGACGCCGGAAGAATACATGGGCGACATCATCGGCGATCTGAACAGCCGGCGCGGCCAGGTCCAGGGCATGGACGCCCGCGGCAACGCGCAGGTGGTAAATGCGATGGTGCCGCTGGCCAACATGTTCGGCTACGTCAACACGCTGCGTTCGATGAGCCAGGGTCGCGCGCAGTACACCATGCACTTCGACCACTACGAGCGCGTGCCTCAGGCCGTGGCCGACGAGGTCGTGTCCAAGCTGGCCTAGTTGAAAGCCCAACCCAAGACGCCCCTTAGGCCGCCAGACATCGGAGAAGGATAAAATGGCCAAGTCAAAGTTCGAGCGGACGAAGCCGCACTGCAACATCGGTACGATTGGTCATGTGGATCATGGCAAGACGACCTTGACGGCCGCGATCACGAAGGTGTTGGCGGAGGCTGGCGGGGCGCAGTTCACGGCCTACGACCAGATCGACAAGGCGCCAGAGGAGAAGGCGCGCGGGATCACGATTTCGACGGCGCACGTGGAGTACGAGACGGAGAACCGTCACTACGCGCACGTGGACTGCCCGGGTCACGCCGACTACGTGAAGAACATGATCACGGGTGCCGCGCAGATGGACGGCGCGATCCTTGTGGTCTCTGCGGCGGACGGTCCGATGCCGCAGACGCGCGAGCACATTCTGCTGGCGCGCCAGGTGGGCGTGCCCGCGATCGTGGTCTACCTGAACAAGTGCGACATGGTGGACGACGAAGAGCTGTTGGAGCTGGTGGAGCTGGAGGTGCGCGAGCTCTTGTCGAGCTACGACTTCCCTGGCGACGACATTCCGGTGGTCAAGGGGTCGGCCTTGGTGGCGCTGGACGACGGCGACACGAAGCTGGGCAAGGACTCGATCCTGGAGCTGATGGCGGCGGTGGACGACTACGTGCCGCAGCCGGAGCGTCCGAAGGACAAGCCCTTCCTGATGCCGATCGAGGACGTGTTCTCGATTTCGGGCCGTGGAACGGTGGTGACGGGTCGTGTCGAGCGCGGCGTGGTGAAGGTCGGCGAGGAGATCGAGATCGTCGGTCTGAAGGACACGCGCAAGACGACGGTGACGGGCGTGGAGATGTTCCGCAAGCTGTTGGACCAGGGCGAGGCCGGCGACAACATCGGGGCGCTGCTGCGCGGTGTGGGTCGCGAGGAGGTGGAGCGCGGCCAGGTCTTGGCGAAGCCTGCCTCGATCACGCCGCACACGAAGTTCACGGCGGAGTGCTACATCCTGACGAAGGAGGAGGGGGGCCGTCACACGCCTTTCTTCACCAACTACCGTCCGCAGTTCTACTTCCGCACGACGGACGTGACGGGTGTGGTGCACCTGCCGGACGGCGTCGAGATGGTGATGCCCGGCGACAACACGACGATGCAGGTGGAGTTGATCGCGCCGATCGCGATGGACGAGGGCCTGCGCTTCGCCATCCGCGAGGGCGGCCGCACCGTCGGTGCCGGCGTCGTCGCCAAGATTAGCGAATAGTCCGGAACAGCAAGGGACAGACCAAGCGGGCGCCCTCACTCCAAGGTGGGGCGCCCCGGCATCTGAGAAGACAAGGCGATGGATAGCCAGAACATACGAATCAGGCTGAAGGCCTTCGATCACCGGGTGCTTGACCAGTCGACCCACGAGATCGTGTCGACGGCCAAGCGTACCGGTGCGCAGGTGCGCGGTCCGATCCCCCTGCCGACGCGGATCGAGCGCTTCACCGTGAACCGCTCGCCGCACATCGACAAGAAGAGCCGCGAGCAGTTCGAAATGCGCACGCACAAGCGGCTTTTGGATATCGTCGACCCCACCCCGCAGACCGTGGACGCGCTGATGAAGCTCGACCTGGCCGCCGGCGTGGACGTCGAGATCAAGCTCAAGGGCTAAGGCGATGCGGACCGGTTTGATCGCACAAAAGCTCGGCATGACCCGTTTCTTCAACGACACGGGCGAGCATGTGCCGGTGACGGTGCTGCGGGTCGAGAGCTGCCAGGTCGTCGCCGTGCGCCGGGAAGAGAGCGACGGCTACAACGCCGTGCAGCTCGGCGTCGGCACGGCGAAGGTGAAGAACACCACCCAGCCGCAGCGCGGCCACTTCGCCAAGGCGAAGGTCGAGCCCAAGCGGAAGCTGGCGGAGTTCCGGGTGAGCGAAGAGGGCCTGCTGGAGCCGGGCGCCGAGCTTTCCGCCGCGCACTTCGTGGCCGGCCAGAAGGTCGACGTCACCGGCACCAGCAAGGGCAAGGGCTTTGCCGGCGCGATGAAGCGGCACAACTTCCGCGGTCTTCGGGCCACCCACGGTGTCTCCATCTCGCACCGCTCGCATGGGTCGACCGGTCAGCGCCAGGATCCGGGCAAGGTCTTCAAGGGCAAGAAGATGGCCGGCCACATGGGCGACGCGCGGGTGACCACGCAGAATCTGACGGTCTTCGGCACCGACGAGGAGCGCGGCCTCATCTTCGTGCGCGGCGCGGTGCCGGGCGCGGAGGAGAGCTGGGTTCTGGTGCGCGACGCGGTGAAGGGCGCCGAGCACGACGACCTGCCGTTCCCGGCCGCTCTCAAGGAGAGCGCCGAAGCGGCCGAGACGCCGCTGGCCGAGGTCGCGCCGGAAGCCGAGCCGGACGCCGGGTCGGACGCGGCTCCCGAGGCCGACAGCGAGCAGAAGGACGGCCAGTAAGATGAAGGTAGAGGTCAAAAATCTCGACCAGGAGGCGGTCGGCGATCTGGAGCTGGCCGACGAGGTCTTCGCGCTGCCGGCGCGGGCCGACATCCTGGCCCGGGCGGTCACCTGGCAACTCGCCAAGCGCCGCCAGGGCACGCACAAGGTCAAGGGCCGCAGCGAGGTCCAGGGCTCCGGCAAGAAGATCTATCGCCAGAAGGGCACCGGCCGGGCGCGCATGGGCAATGCCAGCACCCCGGTGCGCCGCGGCGGCGGCCGGGCGCATGGGCCGGTGGTGCGCTCCCACGAGCACGCCCTGCCGAAGAAGGTGCGCCGCCTGGCCTTGAAGACGGCGCTTTCGGTGAAGGCCGCCAACGGCCAGCTGGTGGTGCTGGACGAGGCCAAGCTGGAGGACGCCAAGACCAAGGCGCTGCGCGCCAAGTTCGATGCCTTCGGCTGGAACTCGGTCCTGGTCATCGGCGGCAGCGAACTGGACGAGGGCTTCGCGCGGGCCGCGCGGAACATTCCGCTGGTCGACGTGCTGCCGCAGCAGGGCGCCAACGTGCGGGACATCCTGCGCCGGGACACCCTGGTCTTGACCCGCGATGCCGTCGCGGCCTTGGAGGCGCGCCTGAAATGAGCTGGAAGTACGCACGCCGCTCGGCGGCGACCAAGATCTCCAACGAGCGCATGTACGAGCTGATCCGCCGGCCCGTGGTGACCGAGAAATCGACCCGCGCCTCCGAGCACGGCCAGGTCGTCTTCCTGGTGCCGACCGATGCGACCAAGCCGGAGATAAAAGCGGCCGTCGAGGGCCTCTTCAAGGTCAAGGTGACGGCCGTCAATACGCTGCGCAACGACGGCAAGGTGAAGCGCTTCCGCGGCCGGCTCGGTCGCCGCGTGAACACCAAGAAGGCCTACGTGACCCTCGCCGAGGGTCAGCAGATCGACATCACGACGGGAATCTGAGGCCATGGCGCTTAAGACATTCAATCCGGTGACGCCGGGGCGTCGCGAGCTGGTCCTGGTGGACCGCCGCGATCTCTGGAAGGGCAAGCCGGAAAAGAGCCTGACCGAGGGCAAGAAGAAGTCCGGCGGTCGCGACAACCACGGCCACATCGCGGTGCGTCATCGCGGCGGCGGTCATAAGCAGCGCTATCGTCGGGTCGACTTCAAGCGCCGCAAGTGGGACGTGGTCGGAACGGTGGAGCGCTTGGAGTACGATCCCAACCGCACCGCCTTCATCGCGCTCGTCACCTACGAGGACGGCGAGAAGGCCTACATCCTGGCGCCGCAGCGCCTGGCGCCGGGCGACCAGGTCGTCGCCGGCGAGCGGGTCGACGTCAAGCCAGGCAACGCCATGCCGCTCTACTCCATGCCGATCGGCACCATCATCCACAACGTGGAGATGAAGATCGGCAAGGGTGGGCAGATGGCGCGCGCCGCCGGCGCCTACGTCCAGCTGGTCGGACGCGACCAGGGCTACGCCCTGCTGCGGCTGACCTCGGGCGAGGTCAGGATGGTGCGCCAGGAGTGCATGGCCACGGTGGGCGCGGTCTCCAACGCCGACCACCTGAACGAGTCCCTCGGCAAGGCCGGACGCAAGCGCTGGATGGGCGTGCGCCCGACGGTGCGCGGTACGGCGATGAACCCGGTCGACCATCCCCTGGGCGGCGGCGAAGGCCGTACCAAGGGCGGCCGCCAGCCGGTCAGCCCCTGGGGCCAGCCGGCCAAGGGCTTCCGCACGCGCTCCAACAAGCGCACCGACAAGCTGATCGTGCGCCGAGCCAGCGCCCGAAAGAAGAAGCGGTAGAGGTAAGGGAAGATGGCGCGCTCTGTATGGAAAGGTCCCTTCGTCGACGGCTATCTGCTGAAGAAGGCGGATGCCGCGCGCGGCTCGGGACGTAACGAGATCATCAAGACCTGGTCGCGACGCTCGACCATCATGCCGCAGTTCGTCGGCCTGACCTTCGGCGTCTACAACGGCCAGAAGTTCCTGCCGGTGTTGGTCACCGAGAACATGGTGGGTCACAAGTTCGGCGAGTTCTCGCCGTCCCGGACCTTCTATGGGCACGTGGCCGACAAAAAGGCCCGCAGGCGCTAGGAGGGAAAGGCTGATGGGCAAGCCCAAGGCACCGGACATGCGTGCCGAGAACGAAGCACAGGCAATGACCCGCAATCTCCGGGTCTCGCCGCAGAAGCTGAACCTGGTCTGCCAGCAGATCCGGGGGCTCTCGGCCGAGCGTGCCTTGGCCGAGCTCGCTTTCTCCAAGCGACGGATCGCCGGCGACGTGCGCAAGGCGCTGCAGTCGGCGATCGCCAATGCCGAGAACAACCACCAGCTGGACGTCGACCGCCTGGTCGTGGCCGAAGCCTATGTCGGCAAGTCGTTCACCATGAAGCGGTTCCGTGCACGTGCACGTGGCCGCGGCGCAAGGATCCTGAAGCCCTGGAGCAGGCTGACGGTGGTCGTGCGCGAAGCCGCCGACGCGGCATAAGAGGCAGGAGAGTTCCAAGACCATGGGTCATAAAGTCAACCCCATCGGCCTGCGCCTCGGCATCAACCGCACCTGGGACAGCCGTTGGTATGCCGATGCCGGCTATGCCGACATGCTGGGCGAGGACCTCAAGATTCGCGAGTTCCTCGAGAACCATCCCAAGCTGCAGTCGGCGGGCCTGTCGCGCACGGTCATCGAGCGCCCGGCCAAGCGGGCGCGCGTCACCCTCTATTCGGCCAGGCCCGGCGTGGTGATCGGCAAGAAGGGCGCCGACATCGAGAAGCTGCGCTCGGAGATGCAGAAGCTGGCCGGCGGCGACGTCGCGCTCAACATCGTCGAGGTGCGCAAGCCCGAGATCGACGCCAAGCTGGTGGCCGAGAACATCGCCCAGCAGCTGGAGCGCCGCGTCTCCTTCCGCCGAGCGATGAAGCGGGCGCTGCAGAACGCCATGCGGCTCGGCGCACAGGGCATCCGCATCAACTGCGGCGGCCGTCTGGGCGGTGCCGAGATCGCGCGCATGGAGTGGTACCGCGAGGGACGCGTGCCGCTGCACACGCTGCGCGCCGACATCGATTACGGCGAGGCGACGGCCAAGACCACCTACGGCACCTGCGGCGTCAAGGTCTGGATCTTCAAGGGCGAGATCATGGCTCACGATCCCATGGCCCAAGAGCGCCGCATGACCGAACAGCAGGGCAGCGGCCCGCCGGGCGGCGGGCGCGACCGGGATCGCGACCAGCGCCGCCCGCGCCGGGGAGCGGAGAACTAGATCATGCTGCAGCCAAAGCGCACCAAGTACCGCAAGCAGCACAAGGGCCGTATTCACGGCGTCGCCAAGGGCGGCACCGACCTGACCTTCGGCGCCTACGGGCTGAAGGCGCAGGAGCCGGGACGAATCTCGGCCCGCCAGATCGAGGCGGCCCGCCGCTCGATTACGCGCCATATGCGCCGCGTCGGCAAGCTGTGGATCCGCGTCTTCCCGGACGTGCCGATCAGCTCCAAGCCGGCCGAAGTCCGCATGGGCTCGGGCAAGGGCACGCCGGAGTGGTGGGCGGCCAAGGTGAAGCCCGGCCGGGTGCTCTTCGAGCTGGACGGCGTCAGCCGCGAGGTCGCCGAGGAAGCTTTCCGCCTGGCCGGCGCCAAGCTGCCGATCAGCACCAAGTTCGTCGCCCGTATCGGCGAGGAGGGCTAGGCACATGAACGCTGAAGAGATGCGCGGCAAGACCGCGGACGAGCTCAAGGACCAGCTCGTTCAGCTGCGCAAGGAGGCCTTCAACCTGCGTTTTCAGCAGGCGTCGGGCCAGTTGGAGAACACCGCGCGTGTCGGCGAAGTCCGCCGCGAGATCGCGCGCGCCAAAACCATCCTGCGCCAGAAGGCGCAGGGCTAGTTCGACGGAGTTAGGAAGAGACCATGCCGCGCCGCGTGCTTCAGGGTCAGGTGGTCAGTGACAAGATGGACAAGACCGTCACGGTCTTGGTCGAGCGTCGCGTGATGCACCCGCTCTACAAGAAGTTCATCCGCCGCTCCAAGCGCTACCACGCGCACGACGAGACCAACGCCTTCAAGGAAGGCGACCTGGTGCAGATCGAGGAGTGTCGGCCGATTTCCAAGACCAAGTCCTGGCGTGTGTTGGCGGACAAGGAGGAGGCAGCGACCTGATTTCTGGCCGGATGCCGTCTAGGCGGTTCCGTCCCAGGTCGCGGAGGAGCGATCCATGATTCAAATGCAAAGCAACCTAGAGGTCGCCGACAACTCCGGTGCACGCCGCGTGCAGTGCATCAAGGTCCTGGGCGGCTCCAAGCGCAAGTACGCGGGCATCGGCGACATCATCGTCGTCTCGGTGAAGGAGGCCATTCCGCGCGGCCGCGTGAAGAAGGGCGACATCCACCGCGCCGTGGTGGTGCGCACCGCCAAGGACATCAAGCGCAACGACGGGACCGTCATTCGCTTCGACCGCAACGCGGCGGTCTTGATCAACAAGCAAGGCGAGCCGATCGGCACGCGTATCTTCGGCCCGGTGACGCGCGAGCTGCGCGCCCGGCGCTACATGAAGATCGTGTCCTTGGCGCCGGAAGTCCTCTAGCTGGGAGGCCTGGGTTTAGAGATGGCAAAGATCAGGAAGGGCGACCAGGTGGTCGTCATCTCCGGCAAGGACAAGGGCCAGCGCGGCGAGGTCCTGGGCGTGCAGCCCAAGAACGCGCGCGTGGTCGTCGCCGGCGTCAACATAGTCAAGCGCCACCAGCGTCAGAGCCCGCGCGATCCCGGCGGGATCGTCGAGCGCGAGGCGCCGATCCATTTGTCGAACGTGGCCCTCATCGACCCGGAGAGCGACCAGCCGACCCGCGTCGGCTTCCGCACCGACGATGACGGCCGCAAGGTGCGCTTCGCGCGACGCTCCGGCGTCGTGATCGACAGCTAGCCGGCCTGAGGAGGACGAGGGACGATGAAGCCCCGGTTTCAAGAGCGCTACGAGAGCGAGATCCGGCCCAAGCTGCTGGAGGGCGACCTCTACCAGAACCTGCATCAGGTGCCGCGCTTGGAGAAGATCGTGATCAACATGGGCGTCGGCGAGGCGGTGCAGGATTCCAAGCGCTTGCAGTCGGCCGTGGCCGAGATGGCGCTGATCGCCGGCCAGAAGCCGGTGCTGACCCGCGCACGCAAGTCGGTCGCTCAGTTCAAGCTGCGCGAGGGCATGGCGATCGGCTGCAAGGTCACGCTGCGCCGGGCCAAGATGTTCGAGTTTCTCGACCGCCTGGTGACCGTGGCCCTGCCGCGGGTGCGCGACTTCCGTGGGCTGTCGGCCAAGTCCTTCGACGGGCGCGGCAACTACGCGATGGGGCTGAAGGAGCAGATCGTGTTCCCCGAGATCGACTACGACAAGGTCGACGACGTACGCGGCATGGACATCGTGATCTGCACCACGGCCGACACGGACGGCGAGGCGAAGGAGCTGCTGGCGGCCTTCGACATGCCGTTCCAGGCCTAATGCGAAAAGGACGTAAGTGAGATGGCTAAGAAGTCTGCAGTCGAGAAGGACAAGCGTCGCCGCAAGCTGGCCCAGAGCTGCGAGCCGCGCCGCCAGCGCCTCAAGGAGATTGCGCGCGACCGTAACGCCTCGCCGGAGGAGCGCTTCGAAGCCTACTTGAAGCTGGCCGAGATGCCGCGCAACGGCTCCAAGGTCCGCATCCGCAACCGCTGCGTCGTCTCCGGACGGCCGCGCGGATACTATCGCAAGTTCGCGCTCTCGCGCATCGCGCTCAGAGAGCTGGCGTCGAACGGGCTGGTGCCCGGCGTCACCAAGTCGAGCTGGTAAGTCTTCAGGGAAGGGAGAGACCCCGACCATGGCGCTGAATGATCCCCTTGGGGACTTGCTGACCCGGATTCGCAACGGGCAGCGCATCGGCAGGAGCAAGATCGCCGCTCCGGCCTCGAAGCTGCACGCCAACGTGCTGGACGTGCTGAAGCGGGAGGGATTCATCCGCGACTTCCGCCGCTATCAGGACGGTCCCCGCCGATGGTGGAGATCGAGCTGAAGTACCACGAGGGCTCGCCCGTCATTCGTGAGATCGCGCGCGTCTCCAAGCCGGGGCGTCGCGTTTATTCGAAGATCGCGGATCTGCCGCGCTTCTACAACGGCCTGGGCATCCAGATCCTCTCGACGCCGCGCGGCGTCCTGTCGGATCACGAAGCCCGTGCCGCCAATGTAGGCGGCGAGATCCTCTGCCGGGTCTACTAGGCCGGCGGCAGCAGGAGGGAGAAGAAGCAGCATGTCACGCGTCGGCAGCAATCCCGTCGCAGTCCCCGCCGGGGTGGACGTCGCCATCGCCGACGGTCGCATCTCGGTGAAGGGCAAGCTGGGCCAGTTCGACTATCCTCTGCCGGAGGAGGTCGAGGTCAGCCGCGACAACGGCGAGATCGTCATCAAGCCGGTGAACGAGACCAAGCGCGCCCGCGCGCTGTGGGGCACCACGCGATCCAACATCGCCAACATGGTGACCGGCGTCTCGGCCGGCTTCACCAAGGTGCTGGAGATCACCGGCGTTGGCTACCGCGCGGCGGTCCAGGGCAATACCCTGAACCTGCAGCTGGGTTTCAGCCACGACGTGCAGTTCGAGATCCCGGACGGCATCACCATCAAGTGCGAGCGGCCGACACAGATCGCGGTCAGCGGCGCCGACAAGCAGCAAGTCGGCCAGGTCTGCGCCAAGATCCGCGGCTATCGCCCGCCCGAGCCCTACAAGGGCAAGGGCGTCAGGTATTCGGACGAGCAGATCCGCCGCAAGGAAGGCAAGAAGAAGTAAGGCCATGCTGACCATCCAAGAGCTTCATCGGCGCCGCCAAGCCCGCACGCGCTTTCGGCTGCGCCAGCGCGCCGGCGGACGGCTGCGACTGTCGGTCTTCCGCTCCGCCCAGCACATCTATGCGCAGGTGATCGACGACTCCAAGGGCGTGACCTTGGCGGCTGCCTCCAGCCTCGAGGCGGGCGTGCGCGGCGACAAGAAGCACGGCGCCGGCAAGGAAGCGGCCGGCACCGTCGGTCGCCTGGTGGCGGAGCGGGCCAAGGAGGCCGGCGTCGAGACCGTGGTCTTCGACCGCGGCCGCTATCCCTATCATGGCCGCGTCAAGGCGCTGGCCGAGGCCGCCCGCGAGGGCGGTCTGAACTTCTAACGGGCCGGAACTGGAGTAGAGATGGCACGAGCACCGCGAGAGGACCGCAGGTCCCGCGATCGTGATCGCGACAACGACGAGCCGGAACTGATCGAGAAGCTGGTCGGCATCAACCGCGTCGCCAAGGTGGTGAAGGGCGGCCGGCGGTTCGGTTTCGCCGCGATCGTGGTGGTCGGCGACGGTAAGGGCCGCGTCGGTCACGGTCACGGCAAGGCGCGCGAGGTGCCGGAAGCCATTCGCAAGGCGACCGAGCAGGCCAAGCGCGGAATGATGCGGGTGCCCCTGCGCGAGGGCCGCACCCTGCACCACGACGTGAAGGGCCAGTTCGGCGCCGGACGGGTGATCATGCGCAGCGCCGAGCCCGGCACCGGCATCATCGCCGGCGGCCCGATGCGCGCGGTCTTTGAGGCCTTGGGCGTGCAGGACGTGGTGGCCAAGTCGCTCGGCTCGCAGAACCCGCACAACATGATCAAGGCGACCTTCGAGGGGCTGAAGAGCTGCTCCAGCCCGCGCATGGTGGCACAGCGCCGCGGCCTGAAGGTCGGCGAGGTGCTGGGTCGCCGCGAGGTCGGCGAGGGCGCCGAGGCACAGGAGCAGGCCTGATGGGCAAGACCGAGAAGAAGACCCTCAAGGTAACGCAGATCAGGAGCCCGATCGGGCGCCTGAAGGTGCAGCACGAGACCTTGAAGGGGCTTGGGCTCTACAAGATCAATCGGACTCGGGAGCTGGAGGACACGCCGGCCGTGCGCGGCATGATCGCCCGCGTGTCCCACCTGGTCCGGGTCGAAGGCGAAGACCAGCGCTGAACCCGCCGCCCGAAAGGGCCGGGTCGCGACGATAGTTTGAGGAAGCAGTCATGCGGCTGAACGAGATTTCCGACAATCCCGGCGCCCGGCGCCCGCGCCGCCGCGTCGGTCGCGGCATAGGTACCGGCATGGGCAAGACCTCCACCCGGGGACAGAAGGGTGCGAAGGCGCGCAGCGGCACCGCCATGAACGGCTTCGAGGGCGGGCAGATGCCGCTGCACATGCGGCTGCCCAAGCGCGGCTTCAACAAGCCCTTCCGCGCACGCTACGCCGAGGTCACCCTCGTGCGTCTGCAGCGGGCGATCGATGCCGGCCGACTGGACGCCGGCGCGCCCGTCGATGCCGCGGCGATGGTGAAGGCCGGCCTCTTCAAGAAAGTGCGAGACGGCGTGCGCCTGCTGGCAACCGGCAGCCTCAACACCAAGGTAGACTTGGTCGTGACCGGCGCGACCGCGGCCGCCGTCAAGGTGGTCGAGGCGGCCGGCGGCAGCGTGACGATCGCGGCGAAGGGGCAGGCCGCGGGCAAGGCGGCCGGCACGGAAGGCGGCGCGCCCGATGGCGAGGCCCCGGCCGAAGAAGCAGCCGCGCCCGAGGCGGAGACCCCGTCCGAGGACGCGGGCGAGGCCGGCGAAGAGAGCCCGGCCAAGGAGGACTAGTCTTCCGGCGGCCGTTCGGCCCAAGGCTTCGGTCCAGTGCTTCGGCCCAGTGCTTTAGGGCCAGTGCGTCGCGACGACACAAGGCTGCCGCAATTGCCCGGTGGCATAAAGGCGGGGTGCCGATGACGGGCCCCGTCGAAGCGAGAGTGTAAGGCGCACGAGGAGAGGTTATGGCATCTGCCGCGGAACAGCTGGCTGCGAATTTCAGCCTGTCGGCCTTCGGAAAGGCGACGGAGCTCAAGAAGCGCCTGCTCTTCACTTTGGGAGCCTTGGTGGTCTACCGCCTAGGCACCTACATCCCCATTCCGGGAATCGATACGGTCGTTTTCGCCCAGGTCTACAGCCAGCTTTCGGGTGGCGTGCTGGGCATGTTCAACCTCTTCTCCGGCGGTGCCTTGGAGCGCATGACGATCTTTGCGCTCAACATCATGCCCTACATCTCGGCCGCTATCATCATGCAGCTGATGACCGCGGTCTCGCCGAAGCTCTCGGCGCTGAAGAAAGAGGGCGAGTCGGGTCGCAAGAAGATCAATCAGTACACCCGCTACGGCACCGTCTTCCTGGCGGCCGCCCAGGCCTACGGCATCGCCGTGGGGCTGGAAGGGACGCAAGGGCCGGGCGGCGGCGCGGTCATCGACCCGGGGCTCTTCTTCCGGCTCTCTACCGTCATCACGCTGACCGGCGGCACCATCTTCCTGATGTGGCTGGGCGAACAGATCACCCAGCGCGGCGTGGGCAACGGCATCTCGCTGATCATCTTCTCCGGCATCGTCGCCAACATGCCGCTGGCGATCGCCCAGCTCTTCGAGCTCGGCGCGGGCGGCGGCTTCGCCTCCTCGCCGGTCGGCTCCAGCCTGATCACCATGGCCATCCTGGCGATGGCCGTGGGCGTGGTTGCCTTCGTGGTCTTCATGGAGCGCGCCCAGCGCCGCATCGTGGTGCAGTATCCCAAGCGGCAGATGGGCAATCGCATGTTCGGCGGCGAGTCCTCGCACCTGCCGCTCAGGCTCAATCCATCGGGTGTCATCCCGCCGATCTTCGCCTCGTCGCTGCTGTTGATGCCGCTGACCGTGGCCAACTTCTCCGGCGAGGGCGGACCGGGCTGGCTTTCCCTGGTCACCGCCTACCTGGGCCCGGGACAGCCGCTCTACATGCTGCTCTATGCCAGCATGATCGTCTTCTTCGCCTTCTTCTATACCTCCATCGTGTTCAATCCGAACGACACGGCGGACAATCTGAAGAAGTACGGCGGCTTCGTTCCCGGCATCAGGCCCGGCAAGAACACGGCGGACTACATCGAGTTCGTGACCAACCGGCTGGTGACCGTCGGCGCCGCCTACCTGGCCGCGGTCTGCCTGCTGCCGGAGTTCATCCGCCTGGAGTACCCGGCGGTGCCTCTCTACTTCGGCGGCACCAGCCTGCTGATCATCGTCTCGGTCACGATGGACACCGTGGGCCAGATCCACTCGCACCTGCTGGCGCAGCAGTACGAGGGGCTGATCAAGAAGTCGCGTCTCAAAGGGCGACGTTAGAAAGCAAGACCGCGCCCGGTCGATAGGGGGTCGATCATGAACATCATACTCTTGGGTCCGCCGGGCGCCGGCAAGGGAACGCAGGCCAAGATTCTGGAAGAGGGACGCGGCCTCAAGCAGCTCTCGACCGGCGAGATGCTGCGCTCGGAGGTGGCGTCGGGCAGCGAGCTGGGCCAGGAAGCCAAGCGCATCATGGACGAAGGCAAGCTGATGCCCGACTCCTTGATGGTGGAGATGATCGAGCACCGCATCCAGCAGCCCGATTGCGCCAAGGGCTTCATTCTGGACGGCTTCCCGCGCACCGTGGCGCAGGCCGAGGGCCTTGCCCAGATGCTGGCGAGCCACAATATGAGCTTGCATGCGGTGATCGAGGTCAGGGTGCCCGACGAGGTCCTGTTCCAGCGCATCGAAACCCGGGCGAAAGAGACCGGCGGCGCCAGGAGCGACGACAACGTCGAGACCTTGAGAAAGCGGCTGACTGTCTATCACGAGCAGACGGCGCCGATCCTGCCTTACTACAGCTCCAAGGGGACTCTCCATGTCGTCGACGGCATGCAGTCCATCGAGGCGGTGAAGGCGGAAATCGCCGGCATACTGGACGAGGCGGCCTGAACCCTGGACGGGTCTGGCCGCAAGAGAGTTCGGAGCGAGAGAAAGGTGGTCGGCGCCAGGCGTCGACGTCTCGCTCTCGGGCGCAGGAGGGTTGCACGGCAGGCAGGCTAGGACACCTGCTTTGGCGTTGACAGCCATTGCGCCGGAACTATACTCCGCTCTCCCCGGCGCGGCAGCGACCGGGCCTGAGCTGTTGGACGGTTTGGGTCAGCCTGAGCCGTCGTTTTCTGTGGGCGCGTTTGGCCTATTGGGGCGCGCAGGGCTGGGTGAGGGTGCGGTTCGCGGGCCGCGAGGTACGCACCGTCTTTAGACTTCGTACGAGGAGAATGAGCAGGTGGCTCGTATTGCAGGCGTCAACATTCCGACCCAAAAGCGGGTCCAGATCGCGTTGCGCTACATCCACGGCATCGGCGCGCACAAGGCGCGCGAGATCTGTGAGAAGGTTGGCATTGCCGAGGATCGCCGCGTCAATCAGCTGACCGACGACGAGGTCGTGCGGATTCGCGAGGCCATCGACCGCGACTACCTGGTCGAAGGCGATCTGCGTCGTGATGTCGCAATGAACATCAAGCGTCTGATGGACCTGGGCTGCTACCGCGGTCTCAGACACCGCAAGGGGCTGCCGGTGCGGGGGCAGAGGACCCACACCAACGCCAGGACCCGCAAGGGCCCGGCCAAGCCCATCGCCGGTAAGAAGAAGTAGCCACCGGCAGCGCTCGACACAGGACTGAGGGAAGCACAAGCAGATGGCAAAGCCAGCGCAGGGGCGCGTCCGCCGCCGCGAGAAGAAGAACATCACCTCTGGCGTCGCGCACGTGAACGCCAGCTTCAACAACACCACCATCACCATCACCGATGTCCAGGGCAACGCGATCTCCTGGTCGTCGGCCGGGTCGCAGGGTTTCAAGGGGTCGCGCAAGTCCACGCCCTATGCCGCCCAGGTCGCCGCGGAAGACGCCGGCCGCAAGGCGCAGGAACATGGCATGCGCACGCTGGAAGTGAACGTGAAGGGACCGGGATCGGGCCGCGAGTCGGCCTTGCGGGCCCTGCAGTCGGTCGGGTTCCAGATCACCGCGATCCGGGACGTGACGCCGATTCCGCACAACGGTTGCCGCCCGCCGAAGCGTCGGCGCGTCTAAGCGCGCTGCCGCGCCAAAGCGGTGCGCGCCGGTCGCCGGCTCGGGGCCGGCAGATTGTTTTTGCGGAATTAAATATTTCAGCTGCGTGACGGAATTTGGCCGTCACGCCGAACTAGCAAAGGGGTTTGTCGTGTTGCAGACCAACTGGACCGCGCTCATCAAGCCGAACAAGCTGGAGGTACAGCCTGGCAGCGACCCGCAGCGTCTCGCCAAGGTGGTTGCGGAGCCCTTGGAGCGCGGCTTCGGGCCGACCCTCGGGAACGCCTTGCGCCGCGTGCTCTTGTCCTCGCTGCAGGGAGCGGCCGTGACCGCCGTGCAGATCGACGGCGTGCTGCACGAGTTCTCCTCCATTCCGGGCGTGCGCGAGGACGTGACCGATATCGTCCTCAACATCAAGCAGATCGCGCTCAGGATGTACGGCGACGGTCCCAAGCGCATGCGCCTGCGTGCCGAGGGCCCGGGCGAGGTGACCGCCAAGATGATCGAGACGCCGCACGACATCGAGGTGATGAACCCCGGACTGGTGATCTGCACCCTGGACGACGGCGCCAGGCTGGACATGGAGATGACCGTCTCGGCCGGTAAGGGCTACGTGCCCAGCGCGCAGAACCGTCCCGAGGACGCGCCGATCGGCCTGATTCCGGTGGATGCCGTCTTCTCGCCGGTGCGCAACGTCGCCTACAAGGTCGACAATAGCCGCGTCGGCCAGGTCACCGACTACGACAAGCTGACCATGGACCTGGAGACCAACGGCGCGATCTCGCCGGAGGACGCCGTGGCCCTGGCCGCGCGCATCCTGCAGGACCAGCTGCGCCTCTTCATCAACTTCGAGGAGCCGCAGACCCGCGAGGTGCGCGAAGAGAGCGCCGAGGTGCCCTTCAACCGCAACCTCCTGCGCAAGGTGGACGAGCTGGAGCTCTCGGTCCGCTCGGCCAACTGCCTCAAGAACGACAACATCGTCTACATCGGCGATCTGGTGCAGAAGACCGAGGCGGAGATGCTGCGCACGCCGAACTTCGGCCGCAAGTCGCTGAACGAGATCAAGGAGGTGCTGAGCCAGATGGGCCTGCACCTGGGCATGGAGATCGCCAGCTGGCCGCCCGACAACATCGAGGAGATGGCCAAGAAGCTGGAGGAGCCCTACTAGAGGGTAGATTGCGCCGTCCTGACCAAGGGACGGCGTTGGGGCGAGCAGGGAAGACTCGCCACACCGCGTGTGCATGGGTGGCCTTCGGCGACCCGCGGCACCGGTGCGTTTCGATCGGTCTCGTGCGCGAGGCCCTGACGGAAGGAAAGGAGCCAAGACATGCGTCATCGCAAATCAGGTCGCAAGCTGAACCGGACTTCGAGCCATCGCAAGGCGCTCTTCGCCAACATGGCAGCGTCTTTGGTGAAGCACGAGCAGATTTCCACCACCTTGCCGAAGGCCAAGGAGCTGCGCTCCGTGGTGGACAAGCTGATCACGCTCGGCAAGCGCGGCGATCTGCACGCCCGCCGGCAGGCGCTGTCGGTGCTGCGGGACACCACCCTCACCGGCAAGCTCTTCGGCACCCTGGCCGAGCGCTACCGCGACCGTCAGGGCGGCTACACGCGGGTCCTGAAGGCCGGCCATCGCTACGGCGACATGGCGCCCATGGCGGTGATCGAGCTGGTCGACCGCGACCCCGACGCCAAGGGACTGGATTCCGGACCGAAGCCGGAAGTCGAAGATGAGGAAGACGTCGGCCTGCCGGTCGCCTGACCGCAAAGGCTTCGAAGTGCCGCCCCGCAAGCATCCCGTCGCCCGCCTTCGCGGCTTGGCGGCCGGCCTGCTCGCGGGGCTCTTGCTTGCCGTCTTTCAGTGGGTGCCGGCTGGGCCGAGCCAGGCCAGAGAGATCCGGGTGCCGGAGTCGATGGCCGAGGTGCAGCTCACCTTCGCGCCGCTGGCCAAGCTGGTGGCGCCCGCCGTCGTCAACGTCTACACCACCGCGTCGGAGCCGGCGCGCTCTCCGCTCTTCGACGACCCGATCCTGCGCGAGTTCTTCGGCCGCGATTTCGGCCCAGGCTTCGGCCGGCCCAGGCAGTCCGAGACCTCCCTGGGCTCTGGCGTCCTGGTGTCCGACGACGGCCTCATCATCACCAATTACCACGTGATCCGCCAAGCCCAGGGCATCACCGTGGCGCTTTCGGATCTTCGCCAGTATCCGGCCGAGATCATTCTGACCGACGAGCAGACCGACCTGGCGGTCCTGAAGATCGAGGTCGAGCAGAGCCTGCCCTTCCTGCGCCTGGGCGATTCCGACGATCTGGAGGTCGGCGACCTGGTGATGGCCGTCGGCAATCCCTTCGGGGTCGGCAAGACCGTCACCCTGGGCATCGTCTCGGCTCTGGCGCGGACCCAGATCGGTGTCTCCGACTACAGCTTCTTCATCCAGACGGACGCGGCGATCAATCCGGGCAACTCCGGCGGCGCGCTGGTCACCACGGACGGCCGCCTGGTCGGCATCAACACGGCGATCTATTCGCGCAGCGGCGGTTCCGTCGGGATCGGCTTCGCCATACCCTCCAACATGGTGCGCACCGTCATCGCCTCCGCCGAGGGTGGCGGCGAGCTGGCTCGGCCCTGGCATGGTTTCCGCGGCACCACCGTGACGGCCGACCTCGCGCGCTCGCTGAACCTGACCACGCCGGGCGGCGTGGTCGTCGACGAGCTCTTCCCCGAGGGTCCAGGCGTGCGCGCCGGCCTCAAGGAGAAGGACGTCATCCTGGCCGTCGAGGGCTATCGCGTGCTGGACGAGCGCGCGCTGCGGTTCCGCCTGGCCACCGTCGGGGTCGGCCGCGAGGCCGCGCTGGACGTGCTGCGCGACAGCGAACGGGTGACCCTCGTCATGGTGCTCGAGGCCCCGCCCGAGGAGCCGCCCCTGACGCCGCGTCGGCTGGCCGGTAATCAGCCCTTGGCCGGCGCGGTCATCGGCAACATGTCGCCGGCCTTCGCGCAGGACATCGGCCTGGACGATACCTGGAACGGCGTGGTGGTGCTGGAGGTGCCGCGCAACTCGACCGCCCGCCGCTTCGGCTTCCGGCCGGGCGACATCCTGCGCCAGCTGAACGACTGGCAGGTGGTCTCGGCGGACGCGCTGGAGGAACGCCTGGCCGAGCCCGTGGACAGCTGGGCCCTGGTGATCGAACGCGGCGGTCGGCTGCGCAAGATCGACGTCTCCCGCTAGGCATCGCGGCGAGGCCCGGCCCATGCAGGGTCTCTTCGACTCCCTCGCGCCCCGCCCGCTGGCGGACAGATTGCGGCCCAAGAGCCTGACCGAGGTCGTGGGCCAAGCCCACGTACTTGAGGAGGGAGCGCCGCTGGGGCGCATGGTGGCGCAAGGGCGGCTCAGCTCGATCGTCCTCTGGGGGCCGCCCGGCTGCGGCAAGACCACCATCGCCCGTCTGCTGGCCGACGTCTCGGACCTGGCTTTCGAGCCGCTCTCGGCCGTCTTCTCCGGTGTCGCCGACCTGCGCAAGGTCTTCGAGCGGGCCAAGCAGCGCCGAAGCTCGGGTCAGGGAACCTTGCTGTTCATCGACGAGATCCACCGCTTCAACCGGGCCCAGCAGGACGGCTTCCTGCCCTATGTCGAGGACGGCACGGTCATTCTGGTGGGGGCGACCACCGAAAACCCCTCCTTCGAGCTGAACGCGGCGCTGCTGTCGCGCTGCCAGGTCCTGGTGCTGAAGCGCCTCGACGAGGCGGCGCTGGAGGACCTCTGCGCGAGGGCGGAGGCGGAGGCCGAAAAGGCGCTGCCGCTGACGCCCGGCGCGCGCGCCCAACTCATGGCCATGGCCGACGGCGACGGACGCTACCTCTTGAACCTCTGCGAAGCGCTCTTCGACGTCGCGGCGCCGGAGCCCTTGGACGAGGCCGGCCTGCTGCAGGTGACGCAGAAGCGCGCGCCGCTCTACGACAAGAGTCAGGAGGGCCACTACAACCTCATCTCCGCCCTGCACAAGTCGCTGCGCGGCTCCGACTGCGATGCGGCGCTCTATTGGCTTGCCCGCATGCTGGATGGCGGCGAGGACCCGCGCTACATCGCCCGGCGCCTGCTGCGCTTCTCGGTGGAGGACGTCGGCCTGGCGGACCCGCAGGCGCAGAGCCACGCGATCGCCGCCTGGGAGACCTACGAGCGTTTGGGCAGCCCGGAGGGCGAGCTGGCGCTGGCGCAGCTGGTCATCTATCTCGGCTGCGCGCCCAAATCCAACGCCGCCTACGCCGGTTTCAAGGCTGCCATGCGTTCGGCCAAGGAGACCGGATCGCTGGCGCCGCCCGCGCATATCTTGAATGCGCCCACGCGGTTGATGAAGGACCTTGGCTACGGCCGCGGCTACGCCTATGACCACGACGCGCCCGACGCCTTTTCGGGCCAGAACTACTTCCCGGACGGCATGGCGCGGCAGTCTTTCTATCAGCCGGTCGAACGCGGGTTCGAGCGAGAACTGGCAAAGCGGCTCGCCTATTGGCAGCGTTTGCGCAAGGAGCGGCAGGGTGCTGAGGACTAGAGTGCCGAAGGCAATGCGCGAGAAGCGCGGCTGCCATGAGCGGCCATCACTTGTAGCGATACAAAATGGTCGTATTCCTAGGGCCGAATTGGTCTCCACTGAAACCTGAGGAGTGACGATGGAACCCGGCCTGACGAAGGATTACACGGCGCCGCAGAGGGGCCGTGCCGCTTTGTTGACGATCAATGCACAGGTCGATTTCCTACAGCCCGACTCCCCCTTGAGAACCGCCGGCATGCAGTCGGCCCGCGCCGCCGTTCAGCGGCTGGTGCGGGGCTTTCGCGAGCATGCACTTCCCATCGTCCACTGCGTGCGCCTCTATCGTCCCGACGGCTCCAACGTCGACATCTGCCGCCGGCAGATGGTGGAGGAGGGCCTCAGGGTCCTGATGCCGGGCACGCAAGGCGCCGAGCTGGTCTCCGACGTCGCCCCGCCCGAGGCACCACGCCTGGCGCCCGACGCCCTGCTCGCCGGCGAGTTCCAGTCCCTGGCCGAGCGCGAGTGGGCCATGTACCGTCCGCGCTGGGGCGCTTTCCACGGCACCACGCTCGAGCAGCATCTGAAGGACCTGGGTGTCAGCACCCTGGTGATCTGCGGCTTCAACTTCACCACCAGCGGCCGGGCCACGATCTACGAGGGTGGCGCGCGCGATTTCCGCATGGTCCTGGCCAGCGACGCCGTCTCCAACTCCTGCGAGACCTCCATTCGCGAGCTGGGCCGGATCGGCGTCTACCTCATGGACGTCGACCACTGCCTTTCCTGGCTCTCCGGCGTCGGAGAGAAGCAGGCGGCCTAAACACTTAGAGCACGATGACGTTGGATCGGATCGATCCATCGTCTGAACCGCACTCTGGGTCTTAGTCTGGCGCCGGGGGCCTTGCCGGTTCCCAAGACCACCGATCTAAGGCTATCCCCTAACCGGCGGTTTCGCTTCGCGCGCGAAGCGGCCCGCCGGTTCTAGTTTCTTGGGGGCAGTCATGCAGGTCCATCTCCTAACCTTGGCGGCAGTGGCGGGCGGCGGTGCCTTGGGGGCCAGCTTCCGGCATCTGCTGGGGATCGCGATGACCCGCTGGCTGGGCAGCGGCTTTCCCTGGGGCACCTATGCCGCCAACATCCTGGGCGCCCTTCTGATGGGCACCTTCATCGCCCTGCTGCAGCGTTTCGAGTTGCGCGACCCCCATTTCCGCGCCTTCCTGACCACCGGACTGCTGGGCGGCTTCACCACCTTCTCGACCTTCTCCCTGGAGGTCGTTCTGCTCTATGAGCGCAACGAGCATCTCCTGGCGCTGACCTACGCGCTCTCTTCCGTCGTCGTCTGCGTGGGCGCCGTCTTCTTGATGATGTGGCTCCTGCGACCCTCGCCGGTTTGAGCCTGGACGACCGCCATGACCCAAGCTCGGACGAAAGAACGCCTGGTCGCCGCCGATGAGGGCGAGCAGCGGCTCGACCGTTGGCTGCGCCGCGCCTTCCCGCACCTGCCGCAAGCCTTGCTGCAGCGCCTGCTGCGCAGCGGACAGATCAGGGTAGACGGCCGTCGCGCCAAGGCCGATACGCGCCTCGCCGCCGGCCAGAAGGTCCGCCTGCCGCCGCAGTTGACCGCCGACCAGCCCGCGGAGAAGGCCGGCCCACCGCTCGACCCGGCCCTGGTGGAGGAGCTGCGCGCGGCCCTTCTTTACGAGGACGACTGGGTTCTGGCGCTCAACAAACCGGCCGGCCTCGCGGTGCAGGGCGGGAGCGGTCAGCGCCAGTCCATCGATCGCCTGGCTGCCGGCTTGGTGCCCAAGGGCGAGGCGCCGCCGCGCCTGGTGCACCGTCTCGACCGCGACACCAGCGGCGTTCTCTTGCTGGCCAAGCGGGCGGACGCCGCGCGCCGCCTGGCCGAGGCCTTCAAGGGGCGCCAGGCGCGCAAGCTCTATTGGGCTCTGGTGCAAGGCGTGCCGAAGCGCCGGGCCGGCCGCATCGATCGTGCGCTCGTCAAACGCGGCGCGGAGGGGCGCCAGCGGATGGAGGGCGATCCCGAGGGCCTACAGGCGGAAACGCTCTACGCCACGGCGGCGATTGCCCAGCGCAAGGCGAGCCTTCTCCTCCTGGCACCCCTGACCGGGCGCACGCACCAGCTGCGCGCCCACTTGGCCGCCATCGGCCATCCGATCTTGGGAGACGTCAAATACGGCGCCCGCAAGGACCTGGCCGGCGGTCAGGGGGCGCTGATGCTGCATGCTGCGGAACTGGCCCTGCCGCACCCGGAGGACGAGACGACCTTGCGTATCGCCGCACCTCCGCCCGCCGCGTTCCTGCGGGCCTGCGCCAGCCTTGGCATCGACCCCGATGCCGCCGAACGTGCCTTGCCGCAGCTGGAAGCGAGGGGCGCTTAGCCTAAGAGGTCGGACGATCAGGCGCGCAAGAGGGGCCGGGTCAGGCAGGTCGGGCCGCCTTCGCAGCCGACGCACAAGGCCTCGCCGTCGAAGACCCTCACCTCGATTCCCGCCGCCTCGAGCAGCCGGCGCGTCCCCGGATAGCCCGCCACCATCACGCAGCGGCCAGGCGCGATCGCCAGCACGTTGAGGCTCAGCGTCCCGCTCTCCCGGAACTCCTCGAAGGGCGCTTCGAGCAGCGCGAAGCGCTTCTCGCGCAGCAAGTGCCAGAGGCCCACGGGCAGCAGGGGCGCGCAGACTAGGGCTTTCCCCCTGTCCACCAGGCTGACCAGCGACATGAGGTGCAGGCAGGCCGCTTCGCCGCCATAGGCCGGCAGGTCGAAGCTCTTGACCTCGATTCCCTGCGGCCGCAGCAGGGCCGCCACCTGGGAGATCCCCTCCGGGTTGGTGCGGAACCCGCGTCCCATCGCCAGGGTAGTCGCATCTAGCCAGAGCGTATCGCCGGCCTCGGCCCTGCCGCTGCCCTCGACCTCGCCCAGGATCGGGATGCCTTGGGCTTCGTAGAACGCGCGGTGCAGTTCCTGCTCGCCGGCGCGCAGGGGCTTGCCGGGCGCCATGAGGATGGCGCCCTCGGGCGTCATCAGCGAGGCATCGTAGGTGAAGACGGCGTCGGCGATCCCGCGATCGTCTCCCTCCATCCAGAGAATCTCGATGCCCGCCTCTTCCAGGATTCGGGCGAAGGCGGCGTGGTTGCTTGTCACCGCGCCCGGATCGAAGCTGGGGCCATAGTGCCAAGCCCGCGCATCCGCGCCCAGCAGGGCCGGACCCGGCCGCCGCAGCGCCACCTTCAAGAGCGGCGCCGTCATCGAGGAGACGCCGGGCATCACTCGTTGCCTTGCACGCGCTCGAGATGCGCGGCATCGGCGGAGAAGAGCTGCAGGGCGTCGTTCGTCGAGATCGCGGTGCAGAACTCGCCGTGCATGCTGGCCACCGACAGGGCGTGCACCAGTTCCGGGTCGTGGTCGGTGCCGTCGAGGCCAACGCGGTTCGTGGTGGCGCAGGCATCGTGCACCAGATAGGTGTCGAAGCCCATGTTGCCGGCCATGCGCACCGTCGTCTCCACGCAGACGTTGGTGAAGAAGCCGGCGACCACCAGGCGGTTGATCCCGGCGCGCCTCAGGTCGACCTCCAGGGAGGTGCCGACGAAGCCGCTGTTCACGTCCTTGCTGACGGTGATGTCGCCCATCGCCGGCTCGAAACCCACCAGCTGCCGGCCGCTCTCGAGGCTGAGTTTCAGCGGCGAACAGGCTTCTCGCGAATCGTGCATGGTGAAGGCGACCTGCAGACCGGCCTCGCGGCACCTGGCCAGCAGCGAGGCTTGCTTGGCTTCGGCATCGGGGTTGTTGCGGCGGCCCTTGGCACCGCCGTAGTAGCCGAGGTCGTTCACGCCCCGCTGCACATCGACCAGCAAGAGCGCCGTGGCGTTATCGAACTTTCGGATCATGGTGTGGCTTCCCGGGCAAAATAGGGTCTCAAGACTATCCAAGCGTATAGTCAAAGGAGATCGCCAGGTCTATGAAGAGTTGGTCGCAAAGGGAATTGTCAGGAATGGAACAGCGTCAGCGCCCGGACGGCCGCTCCCGCCTCGTCGAGGCCACGCTTTCGTGCTTGGCCGACTATGGCCACCACGGGACCACCTTGCGCAGGATCGCCCAGCGGGCGGAGGTCACCGCCGGCCTGGTCCGCCATCACTTCGAGAGCAAGGAGCAGCTGCTGGTCGCGGCCTACCGGGCGATCAACCAGGCCGCCCTGGAGCGCATGGCGGCGGCGCAGACGTCCAACCTGGCCGACGGCGAGGGCGCGCTCGAAGCCTCCGTCCGCGCTTTCTTTCCCGCTGATCCCAACGACCCGCGGCAGATGCGGATCATGGTCGCCTTCTGGGGTCTGGTGCTGACCAAGGCGGAGATAGCCGAGGTGCAGCAGGCCACCTACACCGCATTTCACGCACATTTCGCCGCTATCGTCGAACGGCTCATCGGGCCCGGACGCGACGTCGGCGAGATCGCGAAGGGCATCATCGCGATCGCGGACGGTCTCTGGCTGGAGTGCTGCCTCAATCCGCAGCGCATGACGCCCGACGTCGCGGTGAGGACGGCGATCGACTTCGCCCGCGCCAGACTGGGTCTGCACCAGCTCTCTTGACGGAACTAGCGGTAGAACTAGAAGAGCAGTGGGCGCATTCTGGCCGTCCGGCGCGTCGAGGAAGGCAGCGGGGGGAGATGGCATGGCCTTACCGGCGCGTAACACGAGAGAGTGCGAGGCCAAGGTGAGGCGGCCGGCCAGTCGGAACCCGACCAGAAAGAGGTGATGCGGACATGAGACTGCTCAAGTGGCTCCTGATCGGCCTGTTCGCGCTGGTCATCGCGGTGCTGGTCGCCGGCTACGTCACGCTCGCCAACTACCCGGTGTCCGACCTCAAGGCCTTGATCGAGCAGGAGACCGAGTCAGCGACGGGAAGAAAGCTGGTGATCGCCGGCGACGTCAGCCTTGATATCTCCTTGAGCCCGGTGATCGTGCTGGAAGACGTCAGTCTGGCCAATGCCTCCTGGGCCGCCAAGCAGCCGATGCTGCACGTCGAGCGGCTGGAGCTGGAGCTGGCACTGCTGCCGCTGCTCTCGGACGAGCTGGCCGTCGAGCGCCTGGCGCTCGTCAAGCCGGTGGTGGCGCTGGAACGCGACGCCTCGGGGACCGGCAATTGGGAGATTGCCGGCAGCGATGGCGCGGTCGCCGACACCTTGCCCTCCTTCAAGGAGGTCGACCTCACGGACGCGACGATCACCTACCGCGCCGCGCCGGGGGCGGCCGAGCGGAAGATCGTCTTGCAGAGCCTGGACGTCGCCAGTGCAGGCCTGGACGACCCGCTGTCGGGCAGCCTGACGGGAACCCTGGACGGCGATGCCTTCGACTTCGCCTTCGGCCTGGGCTCGATGCGGCAGATCGCAACGCAGGCGCGCTTTCCCTTCTCCCTGCAGGGCAGCCTGGCCGGGGCGCAGCTGTCCCTGGAGGGCGAGCGGAGCACGGAGGCGCTCTCCATGACGCTCTCCGTCAACGGCAAGGACTTGGCTCAGGTCTCCTCGCTTGCCGGCGTGGCGCTGCCGAAGGTCGGCCCCTTCTCGGCAAAGATGACCCTCGCCGGAAAAGGTGCCACGGTCGATGTCAGCGCGCTCGACCTCTCCCTGGCCGACAGCGATCTCAAGGGCAAGGTCAAGCTCGACCTCGGCGCCGACAAGCCCAAGCTGAGCGGCAGTCTGCATTCCGACGCGCTCCGCCCGGACCAGCTGACGGTCGGTCCCTGGGGTGGGCAGGTGAAGGATGCGAACGCGCTGATCCCGGACTTTCCGCTGCCCACGGCCTTCCTGACCCTGGCGGACGCCGACCTGGAGATCTCGGTCGCGCGGCTGCAGCTCGACGACGGCTCGCTGATCACCAAGCTCAAGACCAAGGTAGCTCTGAAGGACGGGCGGCTGCGGCTCTCGCCGCTCGACTTCGACTATGGGGGCGGGCGCTTCGCGGGCGATTTGACGATCGATGCGGCCAAGACGCCCAGCCAGGTCGCGACGACCATGAGCGCGCAAGGCTTGCCTTACGGGAAGCTCTTGGGATTGCCGCTCGACGGGACCCTGGACATGACGGCCGAACTCAAGGGCGCTGGCGAGAGCCTGCGCGCGGTGGTCGGCAGCATGAAGGGGCGATCGCGCGCCTACTCGTCGAACACAGTTGTCCACCAGGAAGTCCTGGCGCTGATCGACGGGAGCATTCTGAAGATCCTGCAGCCGCTCTTCGGCGGGTCGGATTCTCTCAAGCTGGCCTGCGCGGTCAGCGACGTCAGCTGGCAGGGCGGCGTCGGGCGCAGCCAGGCGACGACCGTCGCCGGACAGAGCTTCATCAGCACCGCCAGCGGCGATATCGACCTGCTGAAGGAGCATATGGACCTCTACGTGAATACCGCCGGCCGCGGCGTCAGCCTGTCGGCACTGGTCATTCCCTTCCGGGTCGTGGGTCCGATCAGCCGGCCCAGCGTGGTGCCCGATCCGACCGGCAGCGTGCTTGCCGCGGCCAGGGCGACAGGTATGGTTTTGCTGCCGCCCTTGCTGGTCGCCGACCTTCTTTCGATAGAGCTGCAGGAGGTCGAGGACCCCAAGAAAGCCTGCCTGGCCTCGGTGAAGACCATCGAGGCGGGCGGCGGAACCGAGGCCTTCGTCGCGCGTTGGGCCGGCAAGACGGGGGAGGCCGCCAAGGCCCTTCTGGAAGGCGCCGCGCAGACCGCCGGCAGTGCCGGTGGTGTCGTCGCCGAGGGCGTGGACGCGGTCGGCAGCGCCGTCGGGCAGGGCTTGGAAGGGGCGGCTGAGGGCGTGCAGCAGGGCTTGGAGGGGGCGGCGCAAGGCGTTCGCAGCCTCTTCGGAAACTAGGGGCTAAGACAGAGAGTGAAGCGTTTCTACAAGGCCGTTTCGGTCGGCAAGGCCGACGCCGGCCATCGCGTGCTGCTGGACGGTCGGGCCGTCTCCACCCCGGCCAAGCGCAAGCTGGACGTGCCGGGCGAGGCGTTGGCGGAGGCCATTGCCGAGGAATGGCGCGGCCAGGAGAGCGAGATACGCCCGCAAGCCATGCCCTTGACCCAGCTCGCCTGCACCGCGCTCGACCACGTCGCCCCGCAACGCGGGCAGATCGTCGAGGAGACGGCGGCCTTCGGCGCCAACGACCTGCTCTGCTACCGGGTGGAGCGGCCCGCCGCGTTGCGCGACCGTCAGGACCGCGAGTGGCAGCCGCTGCTGGACTGGGCGGCGGAGGCCTACGGCGCCCGCCTGCGGGTGACCTCCGGCCTCATGGCGGTCGACCAGCCCTGCGAAAGCGTCGCGGCGCTTTCCACCGCGGTCGCCGCGCTGGAGGACTTTCCGCTGACGGCGCTGGCCAACGCGGTGCGCTTGACCGGGTCCCTGGTGCTGGGACTGGCCCTGCTGCGCGGTCGCCTCGACCCGCACCGGGCCTTTCAGGCGGCGGAGCTCGACGAGACCTTCCAGATGGAGCTTTGGGGAGAGGATTCGCTGGCCCTGGCGCGCCGCGACGCGCGCCTGTCGGATCTCAGTGCCACCGGCCTCTTCTTGCGGCTGCTCGATGGCCAAAGTCCGGTGCCACGACCGGTGGACGGCGGCGGCGCGCACTAGCCTCGCCCCCGCTGGCACGCGTCGCGGCCCTGTGCTATCAGCCCAGGCACTGTCTAGAGCAAGGTGATCGCAGGTCACGCCGGCCTGCGATTGTCTTAGCATGGCATCATTGTTTGAGAGCGGGAAGAGGTCGCGTGAACGAAATCATCCGTGAATTGGAACAGCGCCGAGAGCGCGCGCGTCAGGGCGGCGGCGAACGCCGCGTCAAGGCCCAGCACGGCAAGGGCAAGCTGACGGCCCGCGAAAGGGTGGCGCTCTTCCTCGACGAGGGCTCCTTCGAAGAGTGGGACATGTTCGTCGAGCATCGCTGCACCGACTTCGGCATGAACGAGACCTCGGTCCCCGGCGACGGCGTCGTCGTCGGTCACGGCACGGTCAACGGCCGCCTGGTCTTCGTCTTCAGCCAGGACTTCACCGTCTTCGGCGGCGCGCTTTCGGAAACCCATGCCGAGAAGATCTGCAAGGTCATGGACCAGGCGATGAAGGTGGGCGCGCCGGTCATCGGCCTCAACGATTCGGGCGGTGCCAGGATCCAGGAGGGCGTGGCCTCCCTGGCGGGCTATGCCGAGGTCTTCCAGCGCAACGTCATGGCCTCCGGCGTGGTGCCCCAGGTCTCGCTGATCATGGGACCCTGCGCGGGCGGCGCGGTCTACTCCCCGGCGATGACCGACTTCATCTTCATGGTGAAGGACAGCTCCTACATGTTCGTGACCGGCCCCGACGTGGTGCGGACGGTGACGCACGAGAAGGTGACGCACGAAGAACTAGGCGGCGCCATGACCCACACCACCAGGTCCGGGGTCGCCGATCTCGCCTTCGAGAACGACGTCGAGGCGCTCTTGGAACTACGCCGCCTGGTCGACTTCCTGCCGGCCTCCAACCGCGAGCCGCCGCCGGAGCGGCCGACCGCCGATCCGATCGAGCGGGAGGAGTACAGCCTCGACACCTTGGTGCCGCTCAATCCCAACAAGCCTTACGACATCAAGGAGTTGATCGAGAAGCTGGTGGACGAGGGCGACTTCTTCGAGCTGCAGCCCGGGCACGCCGCCAATATCGTCATCGGCTTCGGGCGGATCGAAGGGCGCACGGTGGGTATCGTCGCCAACCAGCCGCTGGTCCTGGCCGGATGCCTGGACATCGACTCGGCCAAGAAGGGCGCCCGTTTCGTGCGCTTCTGCGACTGTTTCGGCATTCCCATCGTCACCCTGGTCGACGTGCCCGGTTTCCTGCCCGGCACGGCGCAGGAGTACGGCGGCATCATCAAGCACGGCGCCAAGCTGCTCTTCGCCTATGCCGAGGCGACCGTGCCGAAGGTGACGGTGATCACCCGCAAGGCCTACGGCGGTGCCTACGACGTCATGGCCTCCAAGCATCTGCGCGGCGACGTCAACTACGCCTGGCCGACGGCGGAGATCGCCGTCATGGGGCCGAAGGGCGCTGTCGAGATCATCTTCCGCGGCGATGCCGACGACCCGGCCAAGATCGAGGCCCGGACGGAGGAGTATCGCCAGAAGTTCGCCAATCCCTTCGTGGCGGCCGGACGCGGGTTCATCGACGACGTGATCATGCCGCACGGCACGCGGCGCCGGGTCGGCCATGCGCTGCGCATGCTGCGCAACAAGCAGCTCTCCAACCCCTGGAAGAAGCACGACAACATCCCGCTCTAAGGCGGCCAATGCCCGCCTGCAAGACGGAGGGGGCCAGGAGACACGACGATGCCTCTCTTTGAGAAGATTCTCATCGCTAACCGCGGCGAGATCGCCTGCCGCGTGATCAAGACCTGCCGGCGCCTCGGCATCAAGACGGTGGCGGTCTATTCCGAGGCCGACGCGGACAGCTTGGCCGTCGAGATGGCCGACGAGGCCGTGGCCATCGGGCCGGCGGCCTCCGCCGAGAGCTACCTCAGGATCGACCGCATCATCGAGGCCTGCAAGGAGACCGGCGCCCAGGCCGTGCACCCCGGCTTCGGCTTCCTCTCCGAGAAGGCGGAGTTCGCGGAGGCCTTGAAGGCCGCCGGCATCGTCTTCATCGGCCCGCCGGTCAAGGCGATCGAGGCCATGGGCGACAAGATCGCCTCCAAGCTCTTGGCGCAGGAAGCCAAGGTCTCCACCGTGCCGGGCCACCTCGACGCCATCCCCGACGCCGAGCGCGCGGTCGCGATCGCCGCCGACATCGGCTATCCGGTGATGATCAAGGCTTCGGCCGGCGGCGGCGGTAAGGGCATGCGCATCGCGCGTAGCGAAGAGGAGACCCGCGAGGGCTTCCGCTCGGCCCAGAACGAGGCCAAGTCCAGCTTCGGCGACGACCGGGTCTTCATCGAGAAGTTCGTCGAGGAACCGCGCCACATCGAGATCCAGGTGCTGGGCGACCGCCACGGCAAGGTGATCCACCTGAACGAGCGCGAGTGCTCGATCCAGCGCCGTCACCAGAAGGTGCTGGAAGAGGCGCCCTCGCCCTTCCTCGACCCCGAGACCCGCGCGGCGATGGGGGCCGAGGCCGTGGCCCTGGCCAAGGCGGTCGGCTACTACTCGGCCGGCACGGTCGAGTTCATCGTCGACAAGGACAAGAACTTCTACTTCCTGGAGATGAACACGCGCCTGCAGGTGGAGCATCCGGTGACCGAGCTCATCACCGGCATCGACCTGGTCGAATGGATGATCCGGGTGGCCTGCGAGGAGCCTCTGTCGCTCGATCAGGACGACGTGCCGATCAAGGGCTGGGCGATAGAAGCCCGGGTCTACGCCGAGGATCCGGCGCGCAACTTCCTGCCCTCCATCGGCCGGCTGACCCGCTACCTCCCGCCGGAGGAAAGCGACGCGGTGCGCATCGACAGCGGCGTCACCGAAGGCTCCGAGATCTCGATCTACTACGATCCCATGATCGCCAAGCTGATCGGCTACGGCGATGACAGGCAGGCCGCCGCCGACCACCTGGCAGAGGCGCTGGACGCCTACTACATCCGCGGCATCAACCACAATGCCGCCTTCCTGACCGCCCTGGTGCAGCATCCGCGCTTTCGCGCCGGTGAGATGACCACCAACTTCATCGCCGAGGAGTTTCCCGACGGCTATCAGCTGGGGGAAGCCGAGGACAAGGTTCTGCGGACGCTTGTTCTCTCGGCGGCGATGGTCGGCCGGCGCATGGCCGAGCGCGAAGGGCTGATCTCCGGTCAGATTGCCGATCCCAACGGCGAGCTGGACGACTGGGTCGTGGTGGCCGACGGGCGCGATGGCCGCACCGAGTATGCCGTGGAGCTGCTGGCGCACTCCAGCGGCTTCCGTGCCACCTCGGCGCTGGGCGACTGCTCCATCGAGAGCGCCTGGCAGCCAGGCGACCGACTGATCGAGGCGCAGGTCGACGGCGAGACCAAGGTCGTTCAAGTGGACCGCAAGGGGCCGCGCTGGACCTTCACCCACAACGGCGCCGGGATCGATTGCCTGATCCTGAGGCCGGCGGCGGCCGGCAAGCTGCAGCTCATGCCGATCAAGGCACCGCCGGACCTTTCGCGCTTCCTGCTCTCTCCCATGCCGGGCCTGCTGGTCTCTGTCGCCGTCGAGGTGGGCCAGGCGGTGAAGCCCGGTCAGGAGTTGGCCGTGGTCGAGGCGATGAAGATGGAGAACGTGCTGCGGGCCTCCGCCGAGGGCACGGTCAAGACCCTCCATTGCCAGCCCGGCGAGAGCCTGAGCGTCGACCAGGCCATCGTCGAGTTCGAGTAGTCCGGCGGAGGGCGGGCCATGCTCGAGATGGTCGAGCGCCCGAGCGAGGCGGTCTGGGACGAGCGGCGGGAGTGGCTTGCCGAGCGCGACAGGCACTATGCCGCCGGCGGTGCCGGTCGCCTGTCGGAGCAGGCCGCCGCCCTGATGGTGGATCTGGAGCGAAGCTTCTGTGCCGGCGCCTGGGCGGCCAGCGTGGTCCTGGCCGGCGCCATCGTCGACGCGCAGGCCTTCCACGCCGGCTTTCCGGCGCAGGCGCGCAACGCCGATCAGGCTTGGCTGAGAGCACTGCGCAACCAGCTGATGCACGAAAAGAAGGGCGAGCCGGCGATCACCATGGAGGATCAGTGGCTGCGCGGGCCCGAGTGGGAGAAGATGGCCAAGCGGGCCTGCGACCTGGCCCTCGAAGCGCTCTACGTCTGGGGCCGCAAGGCATGAGCTGGATCGTGCGCCACGTCATGATCAGCGGTCGGGTCCAGGGTGTCTGGTTCCGCGGCTGGACGAAGCAGGAGGCCGGGAGGCTGGGTCTCAAGGGCTGGGTGCGGAACCGGCGCGACGGCCGGGTCGAGGTCTTGATCGCCGGGTCGCCAGCGTCCGTCGAGGCGATGCTGGGCCTCTTTCGCCAAGGCCCGCCGATGGCGCAGGTGGATCAGGTAAAGGCGTTGGAGACCGACGAATCGCCGCCCTCGGGCTTCCAGTCGCGACCAACGGTGTAACTGCCACACGTACGAGGTGGCTATGCGTGGACGGCAGCTCTTTCATGCTGACCGATCGCCGCCTTGGTCTTTGACAGGACCCTGCCCGTCGGGCTCTTCCTGATGCCATGGAATGGCTTTGGATACCGCTGACCATCTCGGCCGCGCTGTTGCAGAACCTGCGCACCGCCGTGCAGCGCCACCTGGTCGGCCGGCTGTCGACCAACGGCGCGGCCATGACCCGCTTCGTCTATGGCCTTCCCTTCGCGCTTGCCTATCTCTGGCTGCTGACCGCGCTAGGGCTGAGCCTGCCCGAGCCCGACCTTGCGTTCTGGCTTTGGGTGACAACGGGATCGGTCTCGCAGACCTTGGCGACGGTGCTGCTCCTGACCGTGCTCAGGCAGCGCAACTTCGCGGTGGGGATCGCCTACTCCAAGACCGAAGTGGTGCAGGCCGCGATCTTCGGCCTGGTGGTCCTGGGCGATTCCGTCAGCCTGCTGGGCGCCGTGGCGATCGTGATCGGCACGGTCGGGGTGATGCTCTTCTCTCTGCAGAAGAGCAGCGATCCCTGGCGTGCCTTCTTCCTGGGTTGGCTGGAGCGGCCGGCCCTCTTGGGACTTGCCTCGGCCGCCCTTTTCGGTCTCTCCGCGGTGGGCTTCCGCGCCGCCTCGCTGTCGTTGGAGCACCCGAGCGCGCTGATGTCTGCCGGCTACGCGCTTTTATGGTCGGCCATCATCCAGAGCTTGATCCTCGGCATCTACTTGGTCCTGCGCGAGCCCGGGCAGCTAACCGCCGTCTGGCGGGCGCGCAAGGTGGCCGTCCTGGCCGGCATCACCGGCATCACGGCCTCGGCCTGCTGGTTCACCGCCTTCACCTTGCAGACCGTCGCCTATGTGCGCACCTTGGGGCTGATCGAGATGGTCTTCACCTTCATGATCGCGCGCTGGGGCTTCAAGGAGGTGCCGAAGAAGTCCGAAGTCGTCGGCATCGTCTTCCTTATCGTCGCCATCGCCATCATGCTGAACCTGGGCTGATCGACGGTGGAACGATCCGCTGGCGGGCCCTTCCTTTATCAATTCTTCACGCGGCGGTGACGCGCGCTTTACGCCGATGCGACAGGTTCCCCGGTCTTCACCTTGCTTACGAGGATCCTAGCCATGAGCCCCTCCCGTCCCTCGCGGCGCAGCCTGCTGCGCGGCGCCGCCAGCACTGGCCTCTTGCTGGCCGGCGGCTTTGCCATGCCCGCCATCTCGCGCGCCGCCGATCGTCCCGCCATCAGCCATGGCCTGCAGGCCGGCGATGTGACCGGCGACAGTGCCGTGATCTGGGCGCGGGCCGACCGTCCTTCGGATCTGCTGGTCGAGGTCGCCACCAGCGACTCCTTTAAGGATGCGCGCCGCCTGCCGCCGATTCATGCCCTGCCGGCCCGCGGCCAGGCCGGCAAGGTGCTGGTCCGGGGTCTGCCGGCCGATCAGCAGATCTTCTACCGCGTAACGCCGCGCAGCCTGGACGACATCAACGTGCTGGGCGAGCCGCAGGTGGGCCAGCTGCGCACCGCGCCGACCGGCGGCCGCAGGGTCGCCTTCGTCTGGGGCGGCGACGTCGCCGGCCAGGGCTGGGGCATCGACGAAGAGCGCGGCGGCATGAAGATCTTCGCCAAGATGGCCGGCCACAATCCGGATTTCTTCCTGAACAGCGGCGACACCATCTATGCCGACGGTCCCCTGAAGGAGAGCGTCGCGCTGGCCGACGGCAGCACCTGGAAGAACCTGGTGACGCCGGAGAAGGCCAAGGTCGCCGAGAGCCTGGAGGAGTTTCGCGGCAACTACCTCTACAATCTGCTGGACGCCAATCTGCGCGCCTTCAACGCCCAGGTGCCGGTCTTCGTGCAGTGGGACGACCACGAGGTGGTCAACAACTGGTATCCCGGCGAGATCCTGAACGACGACCGCTATCAGGAGCGCTCCGTCAACAAGCTCTTGGCCCGCTCCGCCCAGGCCTTCCACGAGATGTACCCGATCCTGTCGCAGCCGGAGGAGCCCTTCCGGGTCTATCGCAAGATCGCCTACGGACCGCTGATCGACATCTTCGTCATCGACAAGCGCAGCTACCGTGGACCCAACAGCGCCAACCGCCAGAGCGAGCCGGGGCCGGATACCCTCTTCCTCGGGCCGGAGCAGCTGGCCTGGCTGAAGCGCGAGCTGGTGAACTCCAAGGCCCTGTGGAAGGTCATCGCCTCCGACATGCCGGTGGGCCTGGTGGTGGCCGACGGCAAGGAGCACTTCGAGAACGGCGCCAACGGCGACGGCCCGGCGCTGGGCCGCGAGATGGAGCTGGCGGAGCTGCTGCGCTTCATCAAGGCCGCCGGCATCGACAACACCGTCTGGCTGACCGCCGACGTGCACTACACGGCCGCCCATTACTACGACCCCAACAAGGCGCAGTTCCAGGACTTCGAGCCCTTCTGGGAGTTCGTGACCGGCCCGCTGCACGCTGGCACCTTCGGTCCCAACAAGCTGGACAACACCTTCGGGCCGGAGGTGCGCTACGTGAAGGCGCCCACCAAGGAGCAGGGCGCCAACCTGCCGCCGTCGGAGGGCCTGCAGTTCTTCGGCCAGGTGGAGATCGATCCCGACACCGGCGTGATGAGCGTCACCCTGCGCGACGTCGAGGATCAGGCGCTCTGGTCGATCGACCTGGAACCCAAGCGGGGCTAGAGCAGGATGACGTCAAATCGAAACGACTTGTCGTCTGAATCCTGCTCTACAACTTTGAAAGATAGAGCAGATTCACGCACACAGGTGGTTCCACCTGAGTGCGATCTGCTCTAAGTGTTTAGTCCCGGCATTTGATGGGTTGGGTCGAGTCTGAATCTTTCCGGCTCGGATGTCCACTGCTGACAGATGAACTCGTAGGGTGTGAGGCCTTTGAGCGTCTTCAGTCGTCGACTGAAGTTGTAGGCGGCGATGAAGTCATCGAGGTGGCTACGGAGTTGGCGGTGATCGTCGTAGTGAAAGCGCTTGACGGTCGCGTCCTTGATTGTCCGGTTCATCCGTTCGACCTGGCCGTTGGTCCAAGGGTGGTTGATCTTCGTGCAGCGGTGTTCGATGCCGTGCTCCTGGCAACGCATGTCGAACATGTGCGTCATCATGCTTGCTGTCGGCCCATTGGCGTGGCGCGGCTGATAGCGGAACTGGATCCCGTTGTCGGTCAGCACGGTGTGGACCTTGTAGGGAACGGCCTCGATCAAGGCGACCAGGAAGGCCGATGCTGTCGTCCGGTTTGCCTTCTCCACGAGCTGAGCGAAGGCGAACTTCGAGGTTCGGTCGATGGCCACGAAGAGATGGAGCTTGCCCTCGGCTGTGCGCACCTCCGCGATATCGATATGGAAGTAGCCAATCGGATAGCGCTTGAACTTCTTCTTAGCCGGCCTGTCGCCTTCGACCTCCGGCAGCCTGGAGATGCCGTGACGCTGGAGACAGCGGTGCAGGGAGGAGCGTGTCAGGTGTGGGATCGTCGTTTGCAGCGCATAGAGGCAATCGTCCAATGGCAGCAGCGTGTGTCTGCGAAAGGCGACAACGATTGCCTCCTCCTCGGCTGAAAGACTTGTCGATCTTGGCTGCCGAGGTCCGGTCGGCAGATCGGTGACGGCGTTTCGCTTCTTCCATTTCGCCACCGTCTTCGGGTTGATGCCATATCGCTTGGCAAGGCTCCTCAAGCTCTCTTGACTATGCTGTATCGCTCGACGCACTGCCTCTGTCGTCGTGGCGCTCCCGTGCAGAACCTGACCCATAGTGCCTCCTTCCACTCCTGTGAAAACAGTGCACCATCAAATCCTGGGATCAAACACTTAGCACGAGAGCGGGGGGAGGCGGCCGGGCGCCGCCTCCCTCACTCTGTCAGCGCTTCGACGGCTTCCAGGGTCCGGGCGATCTCCGCGTCCGTGTTGTAGTGGGCGATCCCCAGGCGTAGGACGCCGTCCTCCATGTCCAAACCCAGCTGTTGGGCGATGCCGTAGGCGTAGTTGTGTCCCGACCAGGCGTAGATCTCCCGCTCCGCCAGGCCGGCGGCGATCTCGCGGTTGCTCACCCGCTCCGAGGTGAAGGAGACCGTGGGCACCCGCAGGTCCATGCGCTGCAGGTCCGTCGGTCCGCGCACGACGATCCCGGGCAAGGCCGTGAGCCCCTCGATCAAGCGGCGGGCGAGGTCGGTCTCGTAGTCCCGTGCCGCGGCGAAGGCGGCGGCCAGTTCTTCTCGCGGAGTCGCCGCCCCGCCCACCTCCCGGCCGAGCCAGCAGAGGTAGTCGATGGCGGCCGCCAAGCCCGCCTGCAGCTCCATCTGCGGCGTGCCGCGTTCGAACTTCTCCGCCGGACCCGTCGGCCCGCAGCGCAGGCGCTCCGCCGCCAGGGAGTCCAGCAGGGCCTCCCGGCCCCACAGCAGGGAGATGTGCGGGCCGAAGAACTTGTAGGCGGAGCAGACGAGGAAGTCGCAGCCGAGCGCGCCCACGTCGAGGAGATCGTGCGGGGCGAACTGCACCGCGTCGACATAGACCAGGGCGCCGGCCTTCTTGGCGAGCGCGCTCAAGCCCTTGACGTCGTTGACCGCGCCCGAAAGGTTGCTGGCGTAGTTCAAGGCCACCAGTTTGGTGCGCGCGCCGAGGGCGGCACTGAGCGCGTCGGGCTCGATGCGCCAGCTCACCTCGTCGAAGCGCACCTCGCGCACCTTGAGACCGAAGTCGTCGGCCACCCGCAGCCAGGGCGAGACGTTGCCTTCGTGATCCATGGTGGTGACGACGACCTCGTCGCCTTCCTTCCAACCGCGCGCCAGGACGCGGGCCAGCTGATAGGTCAGCTCGGTCATCGACGCGCCGATGGCGATCTCGCGCTCCGAGGCGGCGCCGCAGAAGGTGGCCGCCAGCCGGTGGGCCCGCGCGATGATCTCATCCGCCGCGAGGGAGGTGCGGAAGCGCCCCCCCAGGTTGGCGAAGGCCTCGCGGTAGCAGTGGCTCACGGCGTCGATCACCTGGTCCGGCACTTGTGTCCCGGCCGGGTTGTCGAGGAAGACGGCGGCATCGTTGGCCCGCAGCGCCGGGAAGCGCGCGCGGACGGCGTCGATGGGAAAGCTGTGCCGCATGACGGACGGAAACTCCGAATGATTGGCCGAGGTGGCAGATGCTAGCTGGCCAGGGCCTGGCGCAAAAGTGCCTCTCTCATCATGCCTGCCGGCAGCCTGGCTGCGACCTCCTGGCAGGGCCACTGCTGTTCCCTTGTGCCACGACAGCGGCCTCACTAAGGTCCGCAACAGTTGGGCGAACTACTTGCGGAGGATGCAATGCAAGTAACAGAATCGGTTTCGCTTCCTTTCTTTCCCTGGTCATTGACGAGCCCGGCCGACGCCTTGCAAGCGGCGTCCGTTCCGGCGACCTCTCTCGCCAAGCAGCGCAACGCGGCACTGGACCGCCTTTTCTACGACGTCGGCAATCTGACCGCCGCCGAGACCGACATGCTGTTGCGGGAGACCAACCGCGAAGGCGCGATCCTGATCGTCTGGCCGAGCGGGGCGAGGGGAGAGGAGGGGGTGACGAAGTTCGCCGACTATGCCGCGCTGCGCGCCTCGCCGGGTGCGACCCTGTCTCGCTTCGCCATCGCTGGCGTCGGCAGCTCGGACCTGGGCGCGGCGGCCTTCGCCCGCACGCTGGCCGATAGGTACGGGCAGCCTGTCGGCGCCATCATCGCCGGCTATGGCGTCTCCGACCTCTTGAGCGAGGCGCTCGGCGGCTGGTTCGTCCTGGGCGGCGCCAATCGCCTGATGAAGAGCTACCACGACTCCCTCGGTAGCAAGGAGACGCTCCAGGAATCCCTGCGGGCGCACCCGGCCAAGATCGAGGGCGAAGCGGCGGGCCAGGCAGCCGAGGCCGTAGTCGGCAGCAACGACTCCGAGACCCTGCTGCGTCTGCTGCTGGACGAGGACAGAGAGATCGCCTCCCTCGCCGGTCACAGCAAGGGCTGCCTGTCGATCGCCTTCGCGCTGGAGGCCTTGGCGCTGTCGAGGAACGCGGAGGCCTTGCGCAAGGCGCGGAAGACGCGGGTCACCACCGTCGGCGCGGTCGTCGCCCTTCCGAGCGGCTTCACCAACGTCGGCCAGTACATCGGCGCGATCGATTGGTTCGGCGCTCTCAACTCGCGCGGATCCGTCGCGCACGAGATGGTGCCCATGGCCTGGCATCACCTCAACACCACGCTGCCCTACCACCTCGACTTCGCCGAGGTGCTGAAAGGAGAGCCTGACTGATCCGGTCTTCTTGGCGGTGACGCGGGCCTGGCCGAAGACGCGCGGCAGGCTCTTGAAGGGCGTGCCGGGGTAGGCGCACTTGACGGCTGTCGCGCTTGGCCGCACACAGCCGAGGCCATGACCTACATCCGCGATCATTGGCAAGGCCGGCACAGCCTCGCCCGGTCCTTCTGGGTGAACTTCGTGCTGCTGCGCCTCGTGGTCGAGGGCCTGGAGCGCGCAATTCAGCCGCCCACGCTGGTCGAGCCGGAGCGCCTCGCCGTCGCCAGCGTGGCGCTCTTCGTCGTGGGTCAGCTGCTGCTCTATCCCTGGCAGGTGGTGGGGCTGGTCCGGGCCACCAACGCCCACGTCAAGCACTATGGCTCAATGTCGTCCGCCTTGGGCGTTCACCTGACCATCGCCGTGAGCCTGCTGCTGCTGGGCTCCAGCGCCTTTGCCACCTATCAGACCCTCTTCCTCTATCCCGAGCGCTATAGGGAGGAGCAAGCCAATCGTCAGGCGCGCGTTCCGGACTATCGCTTCACGCTGGGCGAGGGGGGCCGGGATCTCCTTCTCTCCGGCCCGCTGGACCCGGGTATCACCCGCGACCTCCGGGCCTTCCTCGACGGGGAGCCGCAGGTTCGGCGCCTTGTCCTGGAGAGCGCGGGCGGCCGTGTCTTCGAAGCGCGCGGGCTTGCCGCCCTTATCCAAGAGAGGGGGCTCGACACGCTGGTCCGATCCACCTGCAAATCGGCCTGCGCCACCGTCTTCATCGCCGGGCACACGCGAAGCCTGTCACCGGGCGCCAGGATCGGCTTCCACCGCTACGAGCTGAGGGCCAACCTGCCGACGGCCGTGATCGACGTCGAAGCCGAACAGCGGAAGGATCGGCAGTTCTATCGCTCTCAGGGCGTGACGGAGGCCTTTCTGGCGCGGGTCTTCGAGCGACCGCACGAGGAGATCTGGGAACCCGCTCCGCAAGAACTGATCGAGGCCGGGGTGGCGCATCGGGTGGAGGCGGCCCGGGAGTGACGAACCAGCCGCGTCCAGGCCGCTTGACCCGCGGCGGCTAGCGGGAGGGCAACAGGGCCTTGCGGGCACGGCGCGCGCGCGTACCCGATTGCTTGGCTTCACCGATGTGCTCGCGCAGCTGGCGTTGCCGGCTCTGGGTCATCCCCTCCCACGTCGTTTTTGCGGCGGGCTCCTCCGCGAGAAGTGCGGCCAGCTCCGGCGGCAGGTCTGTCGAGGCGCGGTCCAGGGTCAAGCGGACCGTGTCGCCGGTCTCGATCGTCAGCGCCTTGCAGTCGGCTTCGGTGACGGTGACGAACCAGTCGTCTCGGTCCAGGCGCATGATCGAGCGTCGCTTCATCGGCTGGCCGTTGATCGCGATCTCCACCGTCGTGGTGCCGGCGAGCGACCAAGGGACGACGGCGGCACCGGGGATGACGGCGTAGCGGGGCAGGTCCATCTGCTTGCGCTTGATCTCCACGGTCACTGAGAGGCTGCTGTCCCTGGTCATTCCCTGCCGTCCGATCATGAGGGGCGAGGCGCGCCACCGGAGAGTGCAACAGCCGGCCGGGCGAGGGGAGGCGAAGCGGAGTCGCAGCAGCGAAGTGTGTCCGGTTTGAGTGCACTGCTGTGGGGCTCGGCAGTGCAGAGAGTGCTTCTAGTTACTTTCGTTAGCCTTTAGCGTCATCCCCGGGCATTGACCCGGGGATCAAGTGGTCCCGCCGCACGCTGTCGGAGAGGTGGGCACTGGCGGCTGGACGTGGATGGCCGGATCAAGTCCGGCCATGACAGCTAATGGTTGATGAGCCATGGAGTCGTTCGTCTTCGAAGCTCGTCGATACTTAATCCGGACAGCAGCGATGCGCGTCTACCATTTTGCCGTTGACGTTTACGTAAACGTAAAGTACAGATGCACCATCCCAGCCCGGACACCGCGATGACCTCCAGCTTCACCATCAGCGATCTCGCGCGCGAGTACGACATCACGCCTCGAACCCTGCGCTTCTGGGAGAGCGAGGGCTTGCTGACACCGCGGCGCGAGGGCGCGCACCGGCTCTACCAGCAACGCGACCGCACGCGCATCAAGCTGATCCTGCGCGGTCAAAGGCTGGGTTTCACCCTGGCCGAGATCCGGGAGATCGTCGATCTCTACGACGCCGCGGAGGGGGAGGCGGGACAGCTCTCTTTCCTTTTGAAGCGCATTGTCGAGCGGCAGCGCGAACTGCTGGCCAAGCGCGACGACATCGATGCCAGCCTGGCCGATCTCGCCGGCGTGGCGGAAGCCTGCGAGAGCCGCCTGGCCGAGCTTAGACCCGGCGCCGGTCGGTCGTTGCAGGAGGAGCTGTCGTGATGACCGGCTTCAAGACGGCCGATCCCGAATTCCGCCAGCGCGTGCGCCAGTCCTTCGCCGAGCAGACCATCATGGCCACCATCGGCGCCAGCATCGGCGCGCTGGAGCCGGGGCGCGTCGAGATCCTGCTGCCCTATCGCGCCGATCTATGCCAGCAGAACGGCTTTCTGCACGCCGGCATCACCACGACCATTGCCGATTCCGCCGCGGGCTATGCCAGCTTCACGCTCTTCAGCGCGGCCGAGGCCATCCTGACCAGCGAGTTCTCCGTGCACCTCCTGGCGCCGGCGCAAGGCGAGCGCTTTCGCGCCGTGGGCCAGGTCCTGAAGCCCGGACGGCGCCAGGTCGTCGCCGAGGCCGAGGTCTTCGGGGAAAGTCGGGAGAAGTCCGTGCTAATCGCCAAACTGATCGCTACCTTGGTGCGTTTGCCGATCTAGGATTGCAAGAAAGGACGCGCCGGTGAGCGAATATCAACTCTATTGGAGCAAGGGCAGCGGCGCCTTTCCGGTCGCCGTCATGCTGCGGGCGGCGGGCGTGCCGCACCGGATGATCCGCCTCACCTTGGAAGAGGGCGATCAGCACAAGGCCGACTATCTTAGGATCAACCCGCGCGGCCAGGTGCCCACCCTGGTGCTGCCGGACGGTCAGACCATGACGGAGTCGGCGGCGGTCTTACTCTACCTGGGCGACCGCCATCCCGAGAGCGGCCTCCTGCCAGCGATTGACGATCCGACGCGCGCCCAGGTGCTGCGCTGGCTGGTCTTCGCCGCCACCCAGCTCTACGAGGACGATCTGCGCATCTACTACGCCCAGCGCTACACCAGCGATCCGGCCGGGGCCGAGGGCGTGAAGCGAGCGGCGGTGGAGGCCTTCGACCGCAATGCCGGCTTCGTGCAAGCGGCGATCGCCGAGGGGCCCTTCTTCCTGGGCCAGCGCATGACGATCCTGGACGTCTACCTGGCCATGCTGGCCAGCTGGCACCCCCGGTCCGAGCCCGGACCCGGCCGTTTCCCGGTCTTTCGCGCCTTGGCGGAGGCGGTGCGGGCCGAGCCCCGCGTCGCACCGCTGTGGGCCGACTTCGAGATGGAAGAGATTTAAGGAGCCTTCAACCATGATCCCGAACCGCTTGCCGGACTTCGACTTCGGTCTGGGCGAGACCGCCGACATGCTGCGCGACAGCGTGCAGTCCTTTGCCGCCGACACCATCGCCCCGATCGCCGAGGAGATCGACAAGAGCGACCGCTTCCCGCGCGAGATTTGGCAGGAGATGGGGGCCCTGGGCCTGCACGGGATCACGGTGGAGGAGGAGTACGGCGGCGCCGGGCTCGGCTATCTGGAGCATGTCGTGGCGATGGAGGAGGTGAGCCGCGCGTCGGGGTCCGTCGGGCTCTCCTACGGCGCGCACTCCAACCTCTGCGTCAACCAGATCCGGCGCAACGGCAACGCCGATCAGAAGCGGCGCTATCTGCCCAAGCTGATCTCCGGCGAGCACGTCGGCGCGCTGGCGATGAGCGAGCCGGGCTCCGGCTCCGACGTGGTCTCCATGACCACGCGGGCCGACAAGAAGGGCGACCGCTACGTGCTGAACGGGCGCAAGTTCTGGATCACCAACTGCACCGAGGCCGACACCCTGGTGATCTACGCCAAGACCGATCCCAAGGCCGGCCCCAGGGGCATCACCACCTTCCTGGTGGAGAAGGACTTCAAGGGCTTCTCGGTGGCGCAGAAGCTGGACAAGCTGGGCATGCGCGGCTCGCCCACGGGCGAACTGGTCTTCGAGGACTGCGAGGTCCCGGAGGAGAACCTCCTGGGCGTCGAGGGCAAGGGCGTCAACGTGCTGATGAGCGGCCTCGACTACGAGCGCGCCGTGCTGGCCGCCGGTCCCACCGGCATCATGCAGGCGGCCATGGACATCGTCGTGCCCTACATCCACGAGCGCAAGCAGTTCGGCCAGGCCATCGGCAACTTCCAGCTTATGCAGGGCAAGCTGGCCGACATGTACACCACGATGAATGCCTGCCGGGCCTATGTCTATTCCGTGGCCAGGGCCTGCGACCGCGGCCAGACCAGCCGCAAGGACGCCGCCGGCGCCATCCTCTACTCAGCCGAGAAGGCGACGCAGGTGGCGCTCGACGCCATCCAGTGCCTCGGCGGCAACGGCTACATCAACGACTACGCCGCCGGCCGCCTGCTGCGCGACGCCAAGCTCTACGAGATCGGCGCCGGCACCAGCGAGATCCGCCGCTGGCTCATCGGGCGGGAGCTGTTCGAGGAGACGGCGTAGAGCAGGTCGCGGGCGGCGACGCCTCGGAACGAGGTGCCGCGCCGCTAGTCCTCCTCTTGCGGCCGGTAGATCTGCTGCCTCTCCTGGCCGAAGATCTGCGCCAGGACCAGGGCCAGCACCGAGATCGCGATCAGGATGGTGGAGATGGCGGCGATGGTGGGGTCGATCTCGTCGCGCAGCGCGTTGAACATGCGCCGGGTCAAGGTCGCGTTCTCGCCACCGGAGATGAAGAGCGCGACCACCACCTCGTCGAGTGAGGTGATGAAGGCCAGAAGCGCGCCGGAGATGATGGAAAAGCGGATCTGCGGCAGGGTGACGGTCAGGAAGGCCTTCAGCCGGGAGGCGCCCAGCGAGCGGGCGACCAGCTCTTGGTTCATGTCGTAGGTCTTGAGGCCGGCCGAGACGGTGATCAGCACGAAGGGCAGGGCCAGCATCGAGTGCGCCAGGACCAGGCCGGGAATGGAGTTGTTGAGGCCCAGCCTGGCATAGAGGAAGAACACGCCGATGCCGATCAGGATCACCGGAACCATGATCGGCGTGGTGAGCGCCATCTGCAGCAGCTGCGCGTAGCGCACGCCCGAGACATGGAGCGCATAGGCGGCCGCCGTGCCGATCGGCGTGGCCACGCAGACCGTCAATATGGCGGCGGTGAAGGAGACCCGCGTGGCGTCCATCCATTCTATCGAGAAGAGATAGTTCTCGTACCAGCGGATGCCGTACTCCCTGGGCGGAAACTCCAGAAAGCGGGAATCCGAGAAGGACATGGGGATGACCAGCAGGCTGGGCGCCATCAAGAAGATCATCGCCAGGCCGCAGAAGATGTAGAGCCACAGCCGCTGGCCGTGCGTCACCTGCGTGTCGGAGGCGGGGCGCTTCAACCACTTGAACATCGCTGCCCTTCTCCTAGCGTCCGTAGATCTTGTTGATGCCGAAGGCACGGTTGGCGAGGTAGAGGATCACCAGGGTGACCGCCAGGAGCGCCACGCCCAGCGAGGAGGCAGCCCCCCAGTTGAAGTAGACGGCGACGTTGGTCTCGATCCGCATGGCCCACATCTGCACCCGCCCGCCGCCGAGCAGGACCGGCGTCACGTAGAACCCCAGGCAGAGCACGAAGACCAGGGTGAAGCCGGCGGCCAGGCCCGGCAGCGACAGCGGAAAGAAGATCTGCCAGAAGGCGCGGATCGGCGAGGCGCCGCAATTGGCCGCCGCCCGCAGGTAGTCGCGCGGGATGGTCTTCATGGCGGCGTAGAGCGGCAGCACCATGAAGGGCAGCATGATGTGGAGCATGCCGATGACCGTGCCGGTTTGGTTGTGCACCAGCTTCAAGGGGGCGTCGATCAGGCCCCAGTCCTGCAGCCAGGTGTTGACCAGCCCCTTGCGCTGCAGGATCACCAGCCAGGCGTAGGTCCGCACCAGCAACGAGGTCCAGAAGGGCAGCAGCACGGCGATCATGCAGATCGCCGCGGCGCGCCTGGGCAGCTGCGTCAGTAAGTAGGAGAGGGGGTAGCCGATCAGGATGCAAAGCGCGGTCACCACCACCGAAATCTCGAAGGTGGTGGTGAAGGTCTTGATGTAGAGCGGATCGAAGAGGCGGTCGTAGTTCTCGAAGGTGAAGGCGTCGTTCTTGTCCAGGAGCGACAGCCAGAAGAGCCATCCGATCGGCAGGTAGAGGATTACGCCCAGCAGAAGGAAAGAGGGCGTGGTGAGGCCCAGCAGGCGCCTGTGCTCGCGCTCGCCGTCGCGTCTCAGTTCGGCGTGGTTCGGCGCCTCCCGGTCGCTCGTCGCCTGCAGCCGATCGGAGAGGGAGAGCGTCATCCGCCCGCCCCGGCACGGTCGTCGGGGACGATGATGGTGTCGTCGGGGTGTAGGCCCAAGGCGATCTCCTGGCCTTCCTTGGGGATATTGGAGAGGATCTCGCGCCGCGTCGGCTGGCGAATCGCCATGGTCTGGCCGTCGGCGAGACCGACGTAGAGCAGGAAGCTCTCCCCCTGGTAGACCATCTCCTTGACCTGCCCGGTGATGAGATTCAGGCCTTGGCCGGCGCCCTCGCTCAGGACCTCCAGCTTCTCGGGGCGCACCACCAGCCAGTTGCGTCCCCCGGTCACCGCCATCTCGTCGCACAGGGTCAGGGGCCTGCCCTCCAGCAGGACGCCGCCGCCATTGGCCTCCACCGGCAGGAAGGAGGATTCGCCGATGAAGTCGGCGACAAACTTGTTCCGCGGTCGCTCGTAGAGCCGCTCGGGCTGGTCGACCTGGGCGAAGCGGCCATGGTTGATGACGGCCACCCGGTCCGACATGGTGAGCGCCTCGCGCTGGTCGTGGGTGACGTAGACCGTGGTCATGCCGAGGCGTTCGTGCAGATGGCGGATCTCGATCTGCATCGATTCGCGCAGCTTCTTGTCGAGCGCGGACAGCGGCTCGTCCATCAGCAAGATGCGCGGTTCGAAGACGATGGCGCGCGCCAGCGCGACGCGCTGACGCTGACCGCCCGACAGCTGGTCGACCCGGCGTTCGGCCAGGTGGCCCAGCTCGACGAGGTCGAGCGCCTGCATCACCCGTTCGCGCTGCTCGCCCTTGCCGACTTTGCGCAGGCGGAGCGGATAGGCGACGTTGTGGAAGACGTCCATGTGCGGAAAGAGGGCATAGTTCTGGAAGACCATGCCGACGCCGCGCTTGTGCGGCGGGGTCAAGACCATCTCCTCTTCGCCGAAGCGCACGGAGCCGGTCTCGGGACGCACGAAACCGGCCAGCACCATGAGAAGCGTGGTCTTTCCCGATCCCGAGGGGCCGAGCAGGGTAATGAACTCGCCGCTCCTCACCTCCAGCGAGACGTCGTCCAAGGCCTTGAAGCTGCCGTAGGCCTTGGTGACGTTGCGGATCGAGAGCGGCAGCGACGCTTCTTTCGCCATGAAGCCTCCCGAAGACGAGACGGGCCGCTCAGACGAGCGGCCCGCAGGCGTTTTCCCTAGCCTATTCGGCGATGAAGAGATCGAAGCGCTCTTGCAGCTCGTCGTACTTGCCGTTCCACCAGATCGGATTGAAGATCAGCGAGTTGGCGACCTTCTGCGGCGAGGAGGGCAGGCCGGCGGCCACCTCCGGATCGATCTGCCCGGTATCGAAGGCCTTCAGGTTGACCGGGCCGTAGTTGATGTACTTCGGCAGGTTCGCCTGGTTCTCCGGCTTCAGGAACTCGTTGATGACCTTCATCGCCAGTTCCTTGTTGGGCGCGCCCTTGGGCACCACCAGGCAGTCGAAGTCGAGAATGGCTCCGTCCCAGGCCATGTCGGCCTTGGCGCCGTCCTTGATCGCGTTGCCGATGCGGCCGTTCCAGATCGAGATCATCTCGACCTCGCCGTCCTTCACCAGCTGCGCGGACTGCGCGCCTGACTTCCACCAGACCGCCACCTCATCCTTGATCGTCTCCAGCTTCTCGAAGGCCTTGTCGACGTCGATGGGATAGACCTGGTCACGTGGCACGCCGCTGGCCATCAGCGCGATCTCGAGGTTGCCGTAGGGCTTGCGGTACATGGAGCGCGCGCCGGGGAACTTCTCGGTATCGAAGAAATCGGCCCAGGTCTTGGGTCCGTCTGGATAGGCCTCCGTCGAGTAGCCGATCACGGTGGAATAGAAGATGATGCCGACCCAGTGGCTGTTCACCAGATTCTCCGGAATGCCGTCGGTCTGGATGACGTTGTAGTCCAAGGGCTCCAGCATGCCCTCTTCCTTCAACTGAACGCAGGAGTTGGAGCCCAACTCCGTCACGTCCCAGGTCGGGCTGCCCGACTGCACCTGCGCGCGCACGTCCTGCAGGCCGTTGGTGGTGTCTTCCTTGATCGTGATGCCCAGCGCCTTCGCCGCCGGCTCGAAGAAGGCATATCTCTCCGCTTCCTGGAAGCTTCCGCCCCACGAGGCGACAGTTACGCTGTCTTCCGCGTGGGCCAGGCCGGCCCATGCGAGCAACGCCGCGGAGAGTGCTCCGCTCAGCAAGTAACGCTTGGTCATGACGTCTCCTCCCAGTGTGGTTGCATAGTCCATGGCAAGTGCAATTCGGCACTTGCGATGACCACGCTTCCTGACGCGGCGACGATGTTCGGTCAGACTGGCAGCGGGATCAACCGTCTTTATCACAATTGTTTGACCGGTCAGATAAGGCGGAGCGCGGCGCGGGCGCGCGTCGGTCCGGCGGCTTAGCGCACGATCGACACCCACAACACCGTTGCATCCTCTTCGCCGGTCGAGATGCAGCAGTGTCCCATGCCGCTGTCGTAGTAGACCGAATCGCCCGCCGCCATTCGCAGCGGCCGATAGTGCTCGGTGTGGAACTCCAAGGTGCCGCTCAGCACCAGCATGAACTCTTCGCCCCGGTGGCGGATCCACTCCGGAAACTCCGCCATGTCGCGCGCCTTGATCCGCGTGATGTAGGGCAGCATGCCCTTGCCGGTAAGCTCGTTACAGAGCAGCTCGTGCTCGTAGGTCGGGGTCGACTTGACCTCGCCTTCGCCCTTGCGCGTGACGTCGCGGCGACCCGTGAGGTCGCTCTTGCTCGATTGCAGGAAGAGCTGCGGCGTCTCGATCTCCAGGGCTTGCATCAGCCGGCGCACGATGTCGAAGCCCGGCCGCGTCTGGTTGTTCTCGATCTTCGACAGGGTCGAACGCCCGATCCCGGCGCGCTGGCCGGTTTCCTCCAGGGTCCAGCCCTTGCGCCGTCGCGCCTCGCGCACCATCGCGCCCAAGGCCGCCGGGTCGGAGGTCGTGGCGACGTCGGGCACCGCGTCGCGCTTGGGGCTGCTCGGCCTCTTCATCCGCAATCTCGCTCACTCGCAATCGCCGGTGTGGCGCAACGTGTTTCTGTATCTTCACAGGGTTGCCCTAGAGGGTCAAAAATTTTCTGAGAGAAATTTATTGCGTATCAGGGATATTTCCCTTATAGGAAACAAATGGGCGAGATCGTGGCGCATTTGAGGCCCTCGTCCGAGCAGAACAGACATCCGGGGGAAACCATATGTTTCAGACGTCTTTGCAGAGCGCGGATCCGGAAATCGCCGGCGCCATCTCGCGAGAGGGCGGGCGGCAGGCCGATCAGATCGAGCTGATCGCGTCGGAGAACATCGTCTCGCTGCCGGTCCTGCAGGCCCAGGGCTCGGTGCTCACCAACAAGTACGCGGAGGGCTATCCCGCGCGGCGCTATTACGGTGGCTGCGCCTTCGTCGACGAGGTGGAGGCGGCCGCCATCGCGCGCGCCAGGCAGCTCTTCGGCGCCGGCTTCGTCAACGTGCAGCCCCATTCCGGGGCGCAGGCCAACGGGGCGGTCAAGCTGGCCCTCTTGAAGCCGGGCGACACCATTCTCGGCATGTCCTTGGATGCGGGCGGGCACCTGACCCACGGCGCCAGGCCCGCGCTCTCCGGCAAGTGGTTTCGGCCGGTGCAGTACGGCGTGCGCGACGAGGACGCGCGCATCGATTTCGACCAGGTGGCGCGCTTGGCGCGCGAAGAGCGGCCGAAACTGATCATCGCCGGCGCGTCAGCCTATTCGCGTGTGATAGACTTCGCCAGATTTCGAGAGATCGCCGACGAGGTTGGTGCGTGGCTCTTGGTGGACATGGCGCACATTGCCGGGTTGGTGGCCAGCGGTCATCATCCCTCGCCCATGGAGCACGCCCATGTGGTCACCACCACGACCCACAAGACCCTACGCGGTCCGCGCGGAGGCATGATCCTCACCAACGACGAAGCCATCGCCAAGAAGGTGAATTCGGCGGTCTTTCCGGGCCTGCAGGGCGGTCCCCTGATGCATGTGATCGCCGCCAAGGCTGTTGCCCTGGGCGAGGCGCTGCAGCCGGAGTTCAAGAGCTATATCCAGCGCGTCGTCGACAGCGCCCGCGCGCTTGCCGAGGTGATGGTGGAGCGGGGCTGCGCGGTCGTCTCGGGCGGCACCGACAATCACCTGATGCTGGTGGACCTGAGACCCAAGGGGGTGACCGGCGATCTGGCCGAGGCGGCGCTGGAGCGCGCCGGCTTCACCTGCAACAAGAACGGCGTGCCCGGCGATCCGGAGAAGCCGAGCGTGACCTCCGGCATCCGCCTCGGCACGGCGGCCAGCTGCAGCCGGGGCTTCGGCCCGGAGGAGTTCCGCCAGATCGGGCATATGATCAGCGACGTGCTCGACGGCCTCTCGGCCGGCGCCGAAGGCGACAGCGCGGTCGAACAAGCCACACGGGAAAAAGTCTCGGGCCTCTGCGCTCGCTTTCCGATCTACTGAACAACCAGCACTATCAACGCCGCCGCGGTCCTCGCGGCGGCGTTCGATGCGCGTGGTTCGGGTTCGCCGACACGCATTCAAAGCGTGGAGCCTGAACCGAAAAGAGACACTTCGAAAACAGAGGAGGACATCTGATGGAAGTGTTGACCAACATAATTGGCGAGATTAACGGCGTCGTATGGGGCTGGCCTATGCTGGTGCTCATCCTGGGCGTCGGTTTCTTCCTGCAAGCCGGCATGATCTTCATGCCGATCCGCAAGATCGGCTTCGGTTTCAACCTTCTATGGAAGGGCCGCGTCGCCTCGGGCGAAGGCCAGATCAGCCCCTTCAACGCCCTGATGACCTCGCTCTCGGCCACCATCGGCACCGGCAACATCGCCGGCGTGGCGACGGCGATCGCCCTGGGTGGGCCGGGCGCGCTCTTCTGGATGTGGATGACGGCGCTGGTCGGCATGGCCACCAAGTATGCCGAAGCGGTTTGCGCGGTGCGCTACCGCGAGCAGGACGAGCTCGGCAACTACGTCGGCGGTCCGATGTACTACATCAAGAACGGGCTCAGCAAAAAGTGGTTCTGGCTGGCCCCGGCCTTCGCCATCTTCGGCGCCATCGCCGGCTTCGGCATCGGCAACACGGTGCAGGCCAACTCCGTCGCCGACGTGGTGAACGAGAACTTCGGCATCGAGCCGCTCTATACCGGCCTTATCCTGATGGTGCTGACCGGCGCGGTGATTCTAGGCGGCATTCAGCGGATCGGCGCGGTGGCCGGCAAGCTGGTGCCCTTCATGGCGGTGACCTACTTCCTCTGCGGCGTGCTGGTGCTGCTGATCAACATCGCCGAGATCCCGGCGGCCATCGGTCTGATCGTCACCCATGCCTTCACGCCGGTCGCCGCCGAGGGCGGCTTCGCCGGTGCCGCGGTCTGGGCCGCCATCCGCTTCGGCGTCGCCCGCGGCGTCTTCTCCAACGAGGCGGGTCTGGGCTCGGCTCCCATCGCGCACGCGGCCGCGGCCACCAAGGGGCCGATCAACCAGGGTCTGGTGGCGATGCTGGGTACCTTCATCGATACCCTTATCGTCTGCTCCATCACCGGCCTGGCCATCATCACCAGCGGTGCCTGGCTGACCGACGCGACCGGCGCGGTTCTGACCTCGCTGGCCTTCGAGCGCGCCCTGCCGGGCGTCGGCTCGCACATGGTGGCGATCGTGCTGATGATCTTCGCCTTCACCACCATCCTGGGCTGGAGCTTCTACAGCGAGAAGTGCGTGGAGTTCCTGGCGGGCGTCAAGGCGCTGATGCCCTTCCGCCTGCTCTGGTGCATCGTGGTGCCCTTGGGTGCCTCGGCGGATCTGGGCTTCGTCTGGCTTCTGGCCGACACGCTGAATGCCATGATGGCGATCCCCAACCTCATCGCCTTGGCGCTCTTGAGTCCCATGGTCTTCGTAATGACCAAGCAGTTCTTCAAGAGCGGCGGCGTCGAACCCGACTATCCTAAACTGACGAAGTAGGCCCGGCAGGACCCTCCGGTTTCCCGTCCCTGGCGGCGGGAAACCGGGGCTCCCGAAAAGAGGAGAGAAAAAAACATGTTCAACAAGATCCTGCTGCCGATCGACCATGTCGATGCCGCGTCTTGGCGGAAGGCCTTGCCGGCCGCCATGGAGGAGGCCCGGCTGCACGGCGCCGAGCTGACGGTAATCTCGGTCATTCCGGAGATCATCCGCCTGCCCAACCTGCCGGAAAACTACGGCGAGGGCGCCAAGGCCCACGTCGGCGCGGCGGTTCGGAAGATCCTGGAGGAGGCCGGGGCGACGGCGGAGGTGATCATCGCGCAAGGCAGCGTCTATCGCGAGGTGCTGAAAGCGGCGCACGCCAAGGGGATCGATCTGATCATCCTGGCCTCGGCCAAGGGGGACTTTCCGGACTACCCCTTCGGCCCCAATGCGGCCCGCATCGTGCGCCATGCTAACTGTTCGGTCTTCGTCGTCAGGGGCTGACGCTGGCCTTAGCCCCCTTCACCCCGAGGAGCCTTGACCCATGGGACAGACTTCCGACTCGGCGCCCAAGAGGACGCCACTCTACGCCCTGCACGAGGAGCTGGGCGGCAAGATGGTTCCCTTTGCCGGCTATGCCATGCCGGTGAACTATCCCGGCGGAATCATCGCCGAGCACAAGCAGTGCCGTGAGAAGGCGGCCCTCTTCGACGTCTCGCACATGGGCCAAGTGGTGCTGAGCGGCGCCGGCGGGCCCGCCGCGCTGGAAGCGCTGGTGCCCAGCGCGATGACGACCTTGAAGCCCGGCAAGGCACGCTACACCGTCTTCACCAACGAGGCCGGCGGCATCATGGACGACCTCATCGTCTCCAACGCCGGAGATCATCTCTTCATCGTGGTCAATGCCTCGATGCGGGATCAGGACATCGCGCACATGCGGTCCAATCTGGCCGAGGGTGCGCTCAGCGAGCTGAGCGATCGCGCCCTGTTGGCCGTGCAAGGGCCGGCGGCCGAAGGCGTGGTCTCTCAAATGGCGCCAGAGGCCGCGGCACTGAGCTTCATGGAGACGACCGAAGCCCGGATTCTGGGGGCGGACTGCCGGATCTCGCGGCTGGGCTACACCGGCGAGGACGGCTACGAGATCTCCGTCCCCGAAGACCGCGCGGTGGAGATCACCAGGGCGCTGCTGGCGCACGAGGACTGCGCGCCCGCCGGCCTCGGCGCGCGCGACAGCCTGCGGCTGGAGGCCGGCCTCTGCCTCTACGGCAACGACATCGACGCCGAGACCTCGCCGGTCGAGGCCCAAATCCAGTGGCTGATCCAGAAGCGGCGGCGCGAAGAGGGCGGCTTCCCGGGCGCCGCGCGCATCCAGCGCGAGCTGGCGGAGGGGCCGGCCCGCAAGCTGGTCGGCATCGCGCCGGAAGGGCGCGCACCCGCCCGCCAGGGAGTCGAGATCACCGATCAAGAAGGGCGAGCGATCGGCAGGGTGACCAGCGGCGGCTTCGGGCCGAGCGTGGGCGGGCCGGTCTCCATCGGCTATGTCGCCGCCGCCGAAGCCGTTCCCGGCACCAAGATCAACCTCGTTGTGCGCGGCAAGCCGCTGCCGGCCGAGGTGGTGGCGTTGCCCTTCGTGCAGCACAACTACAAGCGTTAGGAGAGCAGGCAATGAGCATCTATTTCACCGAGGACCACGAGTGGGTGAAGGTGGAAGGCGAGACCGCCACCTTGGGCATCACCGCCCATGCGGCCGAGCAGTTGGGCGAGATCGTCTTCGTGGAGTTGAAGGAGGCCGGCGAGAGCTTCGAGAAGGGCGACGAGATCGGCGTCATCGAGAGCGTGAAGGCCGCCAGCGAGATCTATGCGCCGGCGGCCGGCGAGATCGTCGAGGCCAACGGGTCGCTGGGCGACACCCCCGGCGCCTTGAACGAGGACCCCGAGGGCGCGGCCTGGCTCTACAAGATCAAGCTCTCCGACGCCGGCGAGTTGGAGGAATTGATGGACGCCGAGGCCTACAAGGCCTCGATCGGCTGAGGGGGGCGGCCATGAGCTTCGAACTCACCGACTACACGCCCTACGACTTCGCCAACCTGCGCCACATCGGTCCCTCGCCCAGCGAGATGGCCGAGATGCTGAAGGTCGTCGGCGTGGACAGCCTGGACCAGCTCATCGATGAGACTGTGCCCTCCGCCATTCGCCAATCCGAGCTCCTCGACTGGGGCCCGGCCATGTCCGAGCGCGACGCGCTCTTCCACATGCGTGCCGTCTCCCGCAAGAACGAGGTCCTCACCTCGCTGATCGGGCAGGGCTACTACGGCACCACCACGCCGCCGGTGATCCGGCGGAACATTCTGGAGAACCCGGCCTGGTACACGGCCTACACGCCCTACCAGCCGGAGATCAGCCAGGGTCGGCTGGAGGCCCTCTTGAACTACCAGACCATGGTCAGCGACCTGACCGGGCTGGAGATCGCCAATGCCTCGCTGCTGGACGAGGCGACAGCGGCGGCCGAGGCCATGACCATGGCCAAGCGGGTGGCCAAGTCCAAGGCCGGCAAGTTCTTCGTCGACGAGAACTGCCACCCGCAGAACATCGCCGTCATCCGCACCCGGGCCGAGCCGATCGGCATCGAGGTGGTGGTCGGCGATCCCGACCAGCTGGCGGCCGACGAGGTCTTCGGCGCCATCTTCCAGTATCCCGGCACCTACGGACACGTTCGCGATCTCAGCGGCATCATCGAGCAGCTGCATGGCGCCAAGGCCATCGCCATCGTCGCGGCCGACCCCTTGGCGCTCGCCCTGCTTCGCTCGCCCGGCGACATGGGCGCCGACATCGCCGTCGGCTCGACCCAGCGCTTCGGCGTGCCGATGGGCTACGGCGGGCCGCACGCCGCCTACATGGCGACCAAGGATGCCTACAAGCGTGCCCTGCCGGGCCGCATCATCGGCGTCTCCATCGACTCGCGCGGCAACAAGGCCTATCGCTTGGCGCTGCAGACTCGCGAGCAGCACATCCGCCGGGAAAAGGCCAATTCCAACGTCTGCACGGCGCAGGCGCTGCTGGCGGTCATGGCCTCGATGTATGCCGTCTACTACGGACCCGACGGCATCAAGGCCATCGCGCAGAGCGTCCACCGCAAGACCTCGCGCATGGCCAAGGGGCTGGAGAGCCTGGGCTTCACCGTTTCGCCCAAGGTTTTCTTCGACACGGTCACCGTCGAGGTGGGCGCGCTGCAGGGCGTCATCATGAACGCGGCGGTGGCCAACGGGGTCAACCTGCGCCGCATCGGCGAGGATCGCGTCGGCATCAGCCTGGACGAGCAGACCCGGCCGGAGACGATCGAGGCCGTCTGGCGCGCCTTCGGCGGCAAGCTGAAGGACGATTCCAGCCGCAATCGGGAGTATCGCCTGCCGAAGGAGGCCTTGCGCGAGACTCCCTACCTCACCCATCCCATCTTCCACCTCAATCGCTCCGAGGCGGAGATGACGCGCTACATGCGCCGGCTGGCCGACCGCGATCTGGCGCTGGACCGCGCCATGATCCCGCTGGGCTCCTGCACCATGAAGCTGAACGCGACGGTGGAGATGATCCCGGTCACCTGGTCGGAGTTCGCCAACATCCATCCCTTCGCGCCGGCCGACCAGACCGAGGGCTACCAGGAGGTGATCGAGGACCTGAGCGACAAGCTCTGCAGCATCACCGGCTACGACGCCATGTCGATGCAGCCCAACTCGGGCGCGCAGGGAGAGTATGCCGGGCTGCTGGCGATCCGTGGCTATCACCTGGCGCGCGGCGACGCCCACCGCGACGTCTGCCTCATCCCGACCTCCGCGCACGGCACCAATCCGGCTTCGGCCCAGATGGTCGGCTGGAAGGTGGTGGCCGTGAAAGCGGCCGAGAACGGCGACATCGATCTGGAGGACTTCCGCCAGAAGGCCGAGCAGCACAGCGACAATCTCGCCGGCTGCATGATCACCTATCCCTCGACGCACGGCGTCTTCGAGGAGACGGTGCGCGAGGTCTGCGAGATCACCCATGCCCACGGCGGCCAGGTCTACATCGACGGGGCCAACATGAATGCCATGGTGGGGCTCGCCCAGCCCGGCAAGATCGGCGGCGACGTCAGTCACCTGAACCTGCACAAGACCTTCTGCATCCCGCACGGCGGCGGCGGACCCGGCATGGGGCCGATCGGGGTCAGGGCGCACCTGGCGCCCTACCTGCCGGGTCATCCGGAGACCGACGGGCGTCCGGGCTCGGTCTCGGCGGCGCCCTACGGCTCGCCCTCGATCCTGCCGATCTCCTGGGCCTACTGCCTGCTGATGGGCGGCGACGGCCTGACCCAGGCGACCAAGGTGGCGATCTTGAGCGCCAACTACATCGCCAAGCGTCTGGAGGGCGCCTACGAGGTGCTCTACAAGGCGCCCAGCGGTCGGGTGGCGCACGAGTGCATCATCGACACCAGGCCCTTGAACGAGAGCGCCAAGGTCTCCGTCGACGACGTCGCCAAGCGGCTGATCGACAGCGGCTTCCATGCTCCCACCATGAGCTGGCCGGTGGCCGGGACCTTGATGATCGAGCCCACGGAATCGGAACCCAAGGCCGAATTGGACCGCTTCTGCGACGCCATGCTGTCGATCCGCAAGGAGGCGGCGGATATCGAGGAGGGGCGCGCCGACCCGGAGAACAATCCGTTGAAGAACGCGCCCCACACGGTGGCCGACCTGGTCGGCGACTGGGACCGCCCTTACAGCCGGGAGGAGGCCTGCTACCCGCCCGGCGCCTTCGGCGTCGATAAGTACTGGCCGCCGGTGAACCGGGTGGACAATGCCTACGGCGACCGCCACCTAGTCTGCTCCTGCCCGCCGATCGAGGCCTACGCCGAGGCGGCGGAGTAGAGGGATAGGGCAGGCGGCCTAACACGAGTCTGGGCCGTCTCCGCGATCAGCAGACTGGAACCGGTGGCGGCAGCGCAGGGGCATGGACATCAGTCCCCCTGCGCTGCGTCAGGCTCTTTCCTCTGCAGGACCCGGATAGTCGGGCCGCGCTCGATCCCCGTCGCCTTGAACTGCTTGATCAGCGGATAGCGGTCCAGCAGCGATTCCAAGGCCGCCAGTTCTCGCGGCCAGTGCGCCGCCTCGCGCCGGTACTGGTCGAGAAAGACGCTCATGATGATGTAGTCGACGTCGGCCGCCTCGATCGCGTCGATCAGGGCGCTGGGCGGACTCTCCTTGCCGCCGATCCTGGCCAGCTCGCCATAGTGTCCGGGTGGGCGCGGCCGCTCGCCCACCTCGGCCCAGGGCACGATCTTGGCGTCCCACTCGATCATCGTTTGGAAGTCGTCGCTGGAGATCTGGGGCGCGAAGGTTTCTATCAGAACCTTGCTGTCCCTGGGCAGATGCTCTTCCACCCAGGCGAGCGCGCGCGTGCGCGTATCGAGATCGCCGGCATGGATCATCACAACCCGAACGCCGCGTTCGGCTAAGGGGTAGTAGAGATAGGCAGCGCCGACGAGCAGCAGGACGACGCCCACTATGCGCAGTGGCCGTCGCATTCCAAGGATCAGGTGGCTCACCTGCTGTCCGCCATAGGCCAGAAGGACTGTCAGGCAGGGCGCCAGCGGCATCACCCATTGGGCAGAGCGCAGCGGCAGGAGGGAGAGAAAGCCGACGTAGCTTAAGACAAAGACCGAGATGACCCAAAGCTGCTTGCGAAAGAAGGCCGCCAGGCCGACGAGGTAGGCCAGGATGGCCATTCCTGCCGAGTAGCGTTCCGGCGTCGCTTGGAACAGATAGAAGCGAACTGCGTCGAGGGAGGTTTCCTTCATCGCGCCGACTTGAAAACTGCGCGCCTCGAACAAGACGTTCTTGATGGTGATGTAGAACTGAAAAAACAGGAAGGGAGCTGACAGGAAAGCCGCCGCGAGGCTGGCGAGCGCGGCGTACCCAAGCCATCGCAGGCCGTTCTCCCAACCGATCTTCTGATGGGCCACCAAGTGAACCAGGGCCGCGAAGATCGCGCTCGACACGACAACCCCGGGATACTTGCTGGTGGCGGCGAGGCCGACGAAGAGGCCCGCGATGACGAAGTCCCTGACGGCGACGCTTTCGAGGCCTTTGATCACGTAGAGCAGGCAAAGAAGGATGAAGAAAGCCTGCAGCGAATCCATCCTTGTGATGATCGAGAAGTCCAGCAGACGCGGCGTGACCGCGATCACCATCAGGGCAAAAGCCGACCAAACGAGAGAGACCTTGAGCCTCGTGAGTATGGCATAGACGGGAAGCAGGATGGCCGCGCCGGTAAGAGCCGTGAAGGCACGCGCGATGTAGTAGAAGGCCGCGGCCTCGCGGTGCAGATCGACCAAATAGCCGCTGTCGAACCAGGAAACGACCGTGGCGACGGCACCGTAGATCGCGAAGAGGATGGCCAGGGGATAGAAGAGCGTGCTGGCCGGTGCGCCGTACCAGCCGGGATTGGGCTGGGGCTCGAAGGCCATGTCGTGCGCGCGCGTGATCCAGATCTGCTCGTCGCCGTTGAGCTGAAGCGGCAGACCATAGCCGATACCGGCGATGCGCAGGGCCAACGCGATAGTGAAGAGCACCCAGACCAGGGCCGGCAGTCTCTCCAGCCAGAGCTTAAGATCGCGAAACTCCCGCAAGGGCTCTTGTCGCCGAAACCAACCGCAACCGCGTGACAACGGCCTGATGAGGCCAGCTGCGTTCATTGCCGTCCGCCTTCCGCGGGGAGAGCTCGAATCGCGACCCATCTCCTTCGCCGTTCGTTCGTCCGAACCGGAAGCTCACGGATCGCCAGGGATACCCACCGCAGTTTTACCGCGTACTATACAACCTAGACACTAGGACATGGCCACTCGTCAAGGTGGAGCAATATCTCATCCAAGGCGCCCGTTCGGCTCTTGCCTGAACCTTCGGATCCTCGCCATTGTGCAGGCAGGACTTGATCGCAGGGGACGGTCGATGGCGTTGCATTTCGAGAGAGAGGAGTTCGCGCGGCGGATCGCCGGCGCGCGCAAACGTTTGCGCGAGGCGGACCTGGCCGCGCTCTTGGTCTTCGGACAGGAGAGCCACTACTATCTCACCGGATACGACACCAGCGGCTACGTCTTCTTTCAGTGCTTGGTGGTGACGGCCGACGAGGCTCCCCTGACCCTGCTCACGCGCCGTCCCGACCGCGAGCAGGCCAGGCTCACCTCGGTGATCGAGGACGTGCGGCTTTGGTACGACGCGGAAGGCAAGGACCCGACCGAGGAGCTCTTCGCCATCCTCGAGGAAAAGGGCCTGAAGGGCGCGCGCGTCGGCGTGGAGCGCGACACCTTCGGCCTACTGGCGAAGAACGACGATCTCCTGCGCGCGCGGCTGGAGGGCTGGTGCGAGCTCTGCGACGGCTCGATGATCGTGCGCGGGCTCAGGCTCACCAAGTCGCCGGCGGAGATCAGCTATGTCCGCAAGGCGGCGGATCTGGCCGACCGCTCGCTGGAGGCCATGACCGCGGCGGCCCGGCCGGGCGCCTTCGAAGGAGAGATCGCGGCGGCGGGTGCCTATGCGATCCTGGCCGGCGGCGGCGACCCGCCGCCCTCCGGCCCGGTCTTGGGCTCGGGCGAGGATGCCTTGCTGGTGCGCGCCAAGACCGGCTACCGCACGCTCGATCCCGCCGACCAGCTGACCCTGGAGTTCGCGGCCAGCTACCGGCGCTACACCGCCTGTCTCATGCGCACCCTGCCGATCGGCCGGACCGATCCCCGCCAGGAACGCATGTTCCACGTCACCCGCGACGCGCTGGCCGCGATGACCGAAGCCGCAAGGCCGGGACGCCCGCTGGGCGAGATCGACGCCGCCCACCGCAAGGTTTTCGATGCCGAGGGCTTCGGCCATGCGCGCATGGCAGCCTGCGGCTATTCCTTGGGCGCGACCTATCGCCCGTCTTGGATGGACGTGCCGCCGATGCTCTACCTGGGAAACCCGCTCCCGGCCGAACCAGGCATGGTGCTCTTCCTGCACGCCATTCTGGCCGACGCCGAGGCGGGGCTGGCCATGAGCCTGGGCCACACCTTGCTGGTGACGGAGACGGGGGCGGAAGTCTTGAGCGGCTTGACGCCGGACTACGTAGCCTGTCTTTGAGGCTCCGGCCGAGCCTGCTCGCCGCGTCGGCCCGCCAGGGCCATTGGAGATCCGACTGAATGGCCGAGAACACGATCGTCGTTCACTCCTTCCTCGCCTACACCATCGGCATCATCGTCTACTTCGTGGGCATGAAGCTGAACCGGCAGGTCCATTTCCTGCGGACCTACAACATTCCCGAGCCCGTCACCGGCGGCATCATCGCCTCGCTGGTCGGCTTGGCCATCTTCGTCTTCGCCGGACTGGAGCTGCAGTACGATCTGGAGCGCCGCGACCTCCTGCTGGTCTATTTCTTCACCGCCATCGGCATCAACGCCAGGGTCTCCGACCTCATCGCCGGCGGGCGGCCGCTGATGATCCTGCTGGGGCTCACGCTGGCCTACATCGTCTTCCAGGACATCGTCGGCGTGGCTGTCGCCCTGGGGATGGGGCAGCCTTCGGCGGTCGGCGTCCTGGCCGGCTCCGCCTCGCTGATCGGCGGTCACGGCACCGCCATCGCCTGGGCGCCGGAGATCGCCAGCGAGCATGGCGTCCCAAACGCCTTGGAGATCGGCGTCGCCGCCGCCACCCTGGGTCTGGTGCTCGCCAGCATGCTGGGCGGGCCCATCGCCAAGTTCCTGCTGTCTCGCCACAAGATCGCCGACAGCCCGCCCAACACGCTCCTGGTCGGCATTCCGCACGAGAAGGAGAAGAACGAGCAGATCAACCACGTGAGCATCATGGCCGTAATCCTGGTGCTGAACATCGCCATCATCATCGGCTACTTCGTCAATGAAGAGATCACCGCGCTGGGCTTGAAGCTGCCCCTCTTCGTCTCCTGCCTGCTGGTTGCGATTATCCTGTCGAACACCGTTCCCTACATCTTCCCTGGCGTCATCTGGCCGGCACGCACCCGAGCCTTAGCGCTGATATCCGACTTCTCGCTGGGGCTTTTCATCGCCATGTCCTTGATGGGCATGCAGCTCTGGTCGATCGCCGACCTGGCCGGACCCCTGCTGATCATCCTGGCCGTTCAGGTGGCCGCCGTCGTGCTCTTCATCCTCTTCGTGCTCTTTCCCCTGATGGGACGCGACTACATGGCAACGGTGCTGAGCGCGGGCTTCGCCGGCTTCGCCCTGGGCGCAACGCCGACGGCGATCGCCAACATGACCGCCGTCACCAAGTCGCACGGCCCGGCGCCCACGGCCTTCATCATCCTGCCGCTGGTCGGCGCCTTCTTCGTCGACCTCACCAACGCCGTGGTGATCCAGGTCTTCCTGTCCTTCTAGGCAAAGCGCTGCGCAGCCCGCCAATCGGGTTTGCAAGCGCCGCGTTTCCCTCTAGTCTCTTGCACAGTGTTAAAAGAAGTGCTGACCAACTGACTATCGGTGGCCGAATGGGGAGGCGGGCCTGATGGATCAACTTGAAGAAATGGAAAATTTTGTTGTCGAAGAGAGCGGAAGCGACCTCCTCGACAATGCGCTTTTCAATAAAGGCTCCGCCTTTTCTGAAGAAGAGCGCCGGACATTTCGGCTCCAGGGCCTGCTGCCACCGCAGGTCGATACGCTGGATCAGCAGGTGGAGCGGGCCTACGCGGCCTACAGCCGCAAGACCGAAAACCTGGAGCGCCACATCTACCTGCGCGCGCTACAGGACCGCAACGAGGTGCTCTTCTATCGCCTGCTGCACGAGCACCTGGCCGAGATGATGCCGATCATCTACACGCCGGTCGTCGGTGCCGCCTGCCAGCAGTTCAGCGAGATCTACCGCCGCTCGCGCGGGCTCTTCATCTCCTACCCCGAGCGGGGCGACATCGACACCATTCTGGACAACGCGCCGGTGAAACAGGTGGAAGCCATCGTGGTGACCGACGGCGAACGGATCCTGGGTCTGGGCGATCAAGGCGCGGGCGGCATGGGCATCCCCATCGGCAAGCTGTCGCTCTATACGGCCTGCGGCGGCGTCAGCCCGCACACCACCTTGCCGATCCTGCTGGACGTCGGCACCAACAACCAGGAGCGCCTGGACGATCCGCTCTACATCGGCTGGCGGCACGAGCGCGTCACCGGGCAGGACTACGACGACTTCCTGGACCTCTTCGTGCAGGCGGTGAAACGCAAGTTTCCCAACGTGCTGCTGCAGTTCGAGGACTTCGCCCAGACCCATGCCGCGCCCTTGCTGGCCCGCTACCGCGATCAGCTCTGCACCTTCAACGACGATATCCAGGGGACGGCCGCGGTGGCGGCCGGAACCCTGCTGGCGGCCGCCAAGGTGGCCGGCGGCACCATGTCGGATCAGCGGGTCGTCATGTTCGGCGCCGGCTCCGCCGGCTGCGGCATCGCCGAGCAGATGGTGCGCACCATGGTCGCCGAAGGCCTGGAGGAGGCCGAGGCCCGCCAGCGCTTCTTCATGATCGACCGGCCGGGCCTTCTGCACGACGGCATCGATGGCCTGCTGCCCTTCCAGACGAAGCTGCTACAGCCGAAAGACAAGGTCGCCGGCTGGGCCAGTGGGGCGGACGGCCAGATCTCCCTCCTGGATGTCATGAAGAATGCGCGACCCAGCGTTCTGGTCGGCGTCTCGGGGCAGCCCAACACCTTCAGCGAAGAGGTGGTGCGGGAGATGGCCAAGCACTGCGCGCGGCCGATCGTCTTTCCGCTCTCCAACCCCACGTCGCGGATCGAGGCCCTGCCCGCCGATATCATTGCGTGGACCGAGGGGCGGGCCCTGGTCGCCACGGGCAGTCCCTTCGATCCGGTCAGCTATCAGGGGCGCAGCTACCCGATAGCCCAGTGCAACAACTCCTACATCTTTCCGGCGATGGGGCTGGGAATCATCGGCGGCGGCGCGCGGCGGGTCTCGGACGACATGTTCATGGCCGCGGCGGGGGCACTCGCACAGAACGCGCCGGCGCTCAGCGATCCGGAAGGCGCGCTGCTGCCGCCGCTCTCGGAGGTGCGCACGGTGGCGATGGACATCGCCGTCGCGGTCGCCAGGCAGGCACAGAAGGAGGGGCTGGCCGACGCCAGCTCGGAGGCGGACCTGCGGGCCCGTCTCGAGGCGAAGCGCTGGCAGCCCGTCTACCCGAGATTGGAGCGCGCGTCCGCCTGAGCACGGGCGAGACGGCAAGGGCTTAGAGGGAGGAGAAGCGATGGCATTGGACATCATGGCGCTGGTCCCCACCGGCGATAAGAAGAACTCGGACTTCTTCGACGAGTATCGCCTGAAGATCTATCGGCGCCGCAAGGAGAGCGGGCTGGAGGACCTGCTGGGCAATATGCGCGGCCTGGTGATCCAGGTGGAGCACGGCGACGCGCTGCCCTACCTGCAAGAACTCTATCGCATGACGCCCTATCGCTTCGACTGCGTCAGGCTGAACGACACCCACCGGGTCCTCTTTCTCAGCATCTCCCCCGAGCAGCCCCGGCTGGTCGTGCTGGAGCCCTTGAGCGCCGACTACCAGGACGACATCACCCGCTTCAACATGCTCTATCCGCGCGCCCGGTCCAAGGCCAACGCCCGCTACGTCGGCGAGATCTTCGCCACCAAGGATCTCCAGGAAACCAAGAAGATCCTGGAAGACCACGAGATCCGCTTCCATCAGCCCGAGGACGAGTCAAATCCCTTTTTCGCCAACGAGCACTTCGTCTTCTCCTATCCTTCGGACTTTACCGGGAACAGGGTCGGCTACACCTCGCTCGACCTGACCGATCCGGCCGCCATCGAGGCCGGCGCCATCTTGCAGCTGACCAAGACCGAACGCGACGCGCTGCAGCAGACCGAGGAGGAGATTGCCGGAACGGACGTGCCAAAGCTGGTCCTGGGGCCCGATCACATGGCGACCCGTATCCTGTCGGGCGAGCGCGAGGATGCGATCCTCGAGTTCCTGACCATGTCGAACTACTACTTCTGGGGCGCCTACAACATCGCCGACATGAACTCCTCGACGAACGTCAACCGCAACCCGAACGTCACCGACGAGAAGCACTCGCCGGCCAAGGTCTTCACGGCCAACAACACGCCCTCCTTCGTGAACTCCTTCGAAGGCCTGCCGATGCCGACGGAGAACTTCGTGCGCAACTTCGGCCGGCGCATGCACCACATCGCCTACGAGGTCCTGGACGGCGACCATGCAAGCGGCGAGAAGAACATCGACTACGTCGTCGGCGAACTAAAGAAACTGGGCGTGCCCTTTCTGGCCCACGTGGTGGGCGCCTGCGGCGACGAGCCCGATCTCAAGCAGATCTTCTCCAAGCATTCCGAGTACTCGATCCTGATCACCGAGTATGTCGAGCGCTGCCACGGCTACGGCGGCTTCTTCACTAAGCAGAACGTCGCCGCCTTGACCGAGGCGGCCGGGTTGGACGAGCGTTTCGAGCACGGCCACGTGTTCGACTGACCATAGGGAGAAGGAGGCCTGGCGATGGCGTCGGAACACTGGACGGTTGGCAGCTACTTGGCACGACGCCTGGCCGACGCCGGCATCGGCCACTACTTCGTGGTGCCGGGCGACTACAACTTGGTGCTGCTGGACGAGCTCTTGAAGAGCCCCGATCTCACCATGATCAGCTGCTGCAACGAGCTGAACGCCGGCTATGCGGCCGACGGCTATGCCCGCGCGACCGGCGGTCCTTCGGCCGCCGTCGTGACCTATTCCGTCGGCGGGCTCAGTCTGCTCAACGCGGTGGCCGGAGCCTACGCCGAGGACCTGCCGCTGATCGCGATCTCCGGCGGACCTAACACCAACTCCGAGGCGGAGTACGAGTACCTCCACCACACCCTGGGCAAGGTCGACTACCGCTATCAGGAGGAGATCTTCAAGCGCGTCACCGTCGACAGCGTGGTGCTGCACCATCCCTCCCTGGCGCCCGACCAGATCGACCGTGCGATCGACACCGCTATGCTGCGGCGCAAGCCGGTCTATATCGAGGTGGCCTGCAACATCGCGGGTGCCGCCACCTCGGCTCCCATCGCGCGCGGCTTTGCCCGGTCCGTCACCAGTGATCCCGATTCCCTGGCGGCCGCCGTCGAGCATGTCGCCGAGTTCCTGAATGGCGCCAGCCGGCCCGTGCTGGTGGCTGGCGGCAAGGTCAGGGCGGCCCAGGCGCAAGGCGCCTTGCGGGGGTTGGCGGACAGCTGCGGCTATGCGCTGGCCGCCATGCCCGATGCCAAGGGCGCGCTTTCCGAGCAGCATGCGAACTACATGGGGATTTACTGGGGGCCGGTCTCCTGGCAAGGCTGCGGCGAGATCGTCGAGTCCGCCGATGCGCTGCTCTTTGCCGGTGCCGTCTTCACCGACTACACCACCACCGGCCACAACCTAGCCTTCGATCCGAAGCAGGCCGTCATCGCAAATCCGACCTCGGTCCGGATGGGCGACGCGCTCTACAGCAACGTGCGCATGACCGACTTCCTGGCCGGACTGGCGGCGAAGCTGGAGCCCAACGACGGCGCGCTCAAGGCCTTCAAGCGGGTGCAGCACGAGCGGCCGACGGTCAAGCCCGGCCCGGCCGACACGCCGCTCACCGTGCGCCAGCTTTTCGCCCGCATTCAGAACCTGCTGGAGGGCGACAGCAGCCTGCTGGTCGAGACTGGCGATTCCTGGTTCAACGGCCTGGATCTCACCCTGCCCGACGGCGCCGGCTTCGAGATCCAACTGCAGTACGGCTCGATCGGCTGGTCGGTGGGCGCCACGCTCGGCTACGCCCTGGGCAAGACCAAGGGCCGCCTGGTCTCCTGCATCGGCGACGGCTCCTTCCAGCTGACCGCCCAGGAGCTCTCCACCATGATCCGCTATGGGGCGAACCCCATCATCTTCCTGATCAACAACGGCGGCTACACCATCGAGGTGGAGATCCACGACGGCCCCTACAACACCATCAAGAACTGGGACTACGCCGGCCTGGTCAAGGTCTTGAACGCCGAGGACGGCAACGGCTGGAGCTGCAAGGTGGCGACGGAAGGGGAGCTTGACGCGGCAATCGCCGAGGCCAGCGGGCGCGACAGCCTCTGCCTCATCGAGGTGGCGATCGACCGCGACGACTGCAACGTGAACCTGCTGCGCTGGGGCAACCGCGTTGCCCACAACAACGCGCGCACCAATCGTTGCCGATGAGCGCCGCGGCGCAGCACTCTCCACCGCCGCCACAAGCGCTTGGGCCGGTAGTCTAGGCGCTGCCAGACCGCAAACGACAGTCGAGGCAGGTGCCATGGAGAGCGCGACTGACATTCTTCAGACCCTAGCGTTGGCCATTGCCGCCGTCGGCGGTGTCATCGCCGCCGTGCGGGCCATCGTGGAGATGCGGCGCGGGCGCGAGCAAGCAGCCCAGGAGCTTCGCTGGAAGCAGACCCGCGAAGCCAAGAAGATCCTCGACGAGATGAAGGCCGACAGCGCCGCCACCTCGGCCATGCGCATGCTGGACTGGAGCGGTCGTTCCTATCCGATCGGCGAAACGGAGAGCGTGACCGTCACACTGGACGACGTGCAGGGCGCCTTGCGCAACGACGACCTGCGCTTCAGCCGCAAGGAGGTTTTCATCAGGGACTGTTTCGACAGTTTCTTGGATTTCCTGGAGGAGCTCGAATACGACATCGGAACTGGCCTGATCAGGTTCCCCGATGTCGAGGCGCAGCTGGAGTACTACGTGCGCATCATGGCGCGGGACAAAGGCCTCTACGCCGCCCACATGGCCTATTGGGACTTCGGCCACGCCTTGGCTTTCTGCCAGCGCTTCGCGGTCTGGCGCGAAGCGGCGGAGGGCGCGCGCCGGCCCTGACGGACGCTCAGGTGTCCTCCGTCAGCTTCTTGGTGACGCCGGCGACGAGGACGCCGGTCAGGATCAGGCCGGCCGTCATGTGGAAGAGATAGAGATAGAGCGCATAGAGGCGCCCGAGGGGGTCGTGCCAGTTCGGCTGCCAGGCGGTCTGCTGCCCGAACTCCAGCCCGGGCACGAAGGTGTCTATCGAGAAGGTGAGCGAATCGAAGATCGGGTGTTCGGGCAGGCTCTCCGGACTCTGCTTCGGCTCCGACAGCATGATGTCCTGCGACTGGGTGATGAAGGCCGTGGGGTGCAGCTTGATCAGCAGATAGTTGGTGGTGGCATTGAGACCGATCAGGATGACGATCGGCCAGAGCACCTTCTGCGGCCGGTAGCCGTAGTCGGCGAACCACCAGAGCGCGCGTATCAGGCGCGACGCGACCCGCCGGACGAGGCCGGGCCTTGCACGCTCGCCGCGGCCGAAGGCGCGCTCCACGCGGTCGAACTCCTTCTCCATCGCGACCAGGATCTTGGTGGCCTCCGAGCGGTAGCCCTTCTCGCTGAAGGAGCGGGCGGCGTGCCGCCAGGGCTGGCGGTAAAAGGCGGGTCCGTTGCGCTTCAGCCAGGCGATGGTCAGGTCCTCGTCGAAGACCGTGGTCTCGGCGCCGGTCTGACGCTGCGGAAAGGTCAGCGCGTCGAAGGAGAAGCCCTCCAGCGAGAGGTGCTGGGCGCGCGGCCAGAGGGCGGAATCGCGCTCGGCCTGGAGGACCCTGACGCGGCTGTAGTCCAGCGCCAGGCGCGAGTTCTCGGAGAAGGTCACGTTGGTGACGATGAGCTTCTCGCCGATCTGGCAGTTGGTGGCGATAAGGCCGTTCTCCTCCTTGCCGTCGTCGGCGAAGCCGGCACCCCAGAGGTCGACGTCGCCCTCGACATGGGCGTTGGTCATGCGGATCTTGCGGTTGCAGCTGGCGCCGCTGAAGCGCAGCGAACCCGCGATGCGCGCGCCCCAAAGGAAGACCATTTCGTCGCGGCGATAGCTTTCGCGACGGACCGTGCGGGGATCGCCGTGGGCGACCGGGCCACGCTCGCCCTTCTTCTCCCTGGTTCCGCCGCTTGGGGCCGAGAGGCTCGCCTTGTTGAAGCTGAGATTGCCGCCGACGACGCAGCTCTCCAGATCGATGCGCGCCGTCACCTGGCTGCCTTCCAGCAGCAGATTTCCGTTGACCTGCAGCGACTTGCCCAAGAGGCGCTTGAGCGTGGAGCCGGAGAGGTCCAGCTCCTCCAACTGCGCGTTGGACAGGATCAAGTCGCCGTCGATCGTGCAGTCCAGAAGGAGGAGGCCCTTGTCCGCGCGCAGGAACTCCAAATTGAGCTGCGCGGGCTGACCGCCCGTGATTTCTATCTCCGCGAAGCGCACCAGGCCCAAGGACTCGATCGCGGCGGCGGACCAGATCATCGCTTCGACGAAGGCGAAGTCGAAGGTCCTGTCGCTCCCGGGCGGCAAGGCCTCGCCAAAGGCCGCGGCCCGAACCAGGGCGCGTTCCGAACCCGTCGGGTCGCGATCCAATCGCGCGCGCAGGTCAGTCAGAATCTCGTCTAGGATCGCGTCTCTGCCCATGGGGCCACCTCGAAGAACAGCCAGCGATGTCCCGACCGCCGGGACAGAGTAAGCCATTTGTCGCGATGGAGTAACCGGGTCCGCAACAGCCTCGGCTAGACAAGGGTGACGATGGCCTCAAAGCCGTCCTGTCGACCCCGCGCTGGCGACAGCAGCTCCAGCGAGCCGCCGGTGGCGCCGACGATCGCTTCGGCGATGGCCAGTCCGAGGCCGGTACCTTCCACCGCGCTCGCATCCCGCACGAATCGACCCGTCAGGCGTGACAGCCGCTCCGACGGGATCACCGGGCCGCTGTTGGCCACGCTGACGCGACCTCCATCGAGGATCTTGACGTCGATCGGTCTTCCGGGCGCGCCGTGCTTTAGCGCATTCTCAATGAGGTTTCGCATGAGGATTGCAAAGGCGTCTGCATCCATGAGCGACACCAGCGCGCTGCCGGGGGGCCGGTCGAAACGGATTGGCCGGCGATCGCCATCGCCGCCGAACTCCTCGATCAGTAGGTCCAGAAAACCTAGCAAGTCCCGCCGTTTTTCGGCGAGAAGTCCGCCACCTTCGGCTTTTGCCAGCTGCAGGAGCTTTTCCGAGAGCCGGGCCAGATCGCGCAGCGCGCGCTCGACTTGCCGGGCCCTTTCTGTCAGCGCGCCTTCCGGAGCCTCGGCGAGGAGGCGCTGAGTCTGCGCCAGGGCGGCGGCAATGGGGGTGCGCAGCTCGTGGGCGCTGTTTGCCGTGAAGCTGCGCTCGGCCTGCAAGGCATGCTGCATGCGCTCCAACAGCCGGTTCATCGCCTCGACAAGCGGAGCCAACTCCGTCGGCACCGCGCGTGCCTGCAGCGGCGAGAGGTCGGAGCCGCCGCGCGCCTCGATCTCATCACGGAAGGCGCGCAAAGGGCGGAGGCTCTGGCGCAGGAACCACCATACCCCGAGCAGACTCAAGGGCAGGAGGAGCAGCAGCGGTAAGGCGAGGATGGTGGCGGCTTCCAGCATGGCCTCCCGGCGATGCTCCAAGGGTTCCGCGACCTCGATGAAGAGCCCCCCGCTTGTCGAGAGGCCGTAGAGGCGGTGGTCGCCGGTTTCGCGAAAGCCCGCAAAGGGCGCGTTCGGAAAGATCCCGGGGTTCGCGTCGGCCGAACGCAATAGGATCTGGCCGGCGTCGCCGCGAACCTGAAACACGAAGCCCTCGTCGTCATCGTCATCGTCATCGCGGGCGCCCCTGAGTGCCGGCAAGACCACGACCGGCGCGCCAGCCTGGTCCGAGGCGGCGTAGTGCGCCGTCAGCGACAGCAGCTGCCGCGCAGCGGACGCGAGGCTCTCGTCAAAGGACTCGTCGAGTTCGTGGCGCAGCGCGAGAGTAGCCCAGAGGCTGGCCAGTAGCCACAGAAGGGCCACGGCCAAGGTCAGGCCCATCACCAGGCGCCGCTGCAGGCTGCCGCTCGTCATCATGGCCGCCCCAGGCGGTAGCCGAGACCGCGAAGCGTCTCGATGGCCTCCTTGCCCAGCTTCTTGCGCAAGCGGCTCACGTGTACCTCGATCGTGTTGCTCTCGATCTCGCTGCCGAACTCGTAGAGTCTCTGCTCCAGCTGGCCCTTGGAGAGAATCGCGCCCGGTCGCTGCAGCAGGGCCTCCAGAATGGCCCATTCGCGCGCCGTGAGATCGATCGGACGGCCCTGTCGATGGATGGATCGAGCCGCCAGATCGACCGTGAGCGGCCCCCACTCGAGCTGCGGGTTCGGATTTCCGCTGTAGCGGCGCGAGACGGCGGCGATGCGTGCGCTGAGCTCCGCCAGGTCGAAGGGCTTGACCAGGTAGTCGTCCGCGCCGGCGTTCAAGCCCTCGATCCGATCGGAGATTTGGTCGAGCGCGGTGAGGATGATGACCGGAGTGACATCGCCGGACTTGCGCAGCCGCTTCAGAAAGCCGACGCCGCGCCCATCCGGCAGCATCAAGTCCAGGAGGACCAGGTCGTAGGCCGCGGCGCGCAGGTCGGCCTCCGCGTCGGCCAAGCGTTGGACCCAGTCCACCGCATGGCCCTCCGCGGCGACCTGGTCGCGCACCGCGCCACCCAGGCCGACATCGTCCTCGATCAGAAGTATGCGCATGGCATGGTCAAGCTGCTGACGATCCTCACTTGCCGTCTAATGCGTCACGAAGCTGACGCCAAGCTGAAGCGCAGAGCTGGCCCGCGTCAGGCTGCCGTCAGCTCCGTCTCCCAGCTTTCAGTCTTCGCAAGCAAGCAGAGGACGCACAAGCAATGAAGTCTACTCTTTTGGCCGTGGCGCTCGCCGCGGGCGTCATGGGTGTCGGGTCAGCCTATGCAAGCGACGATGACGACTGCCGGGTGCCGGCCGCCGAATGGCAAGCACCTGAGGCCCTGCAGCAGAAGCTGGAGGCCCAGGGATGGCAGGTAAGCGAGATCGAGCGCGATGACGGCTGCTATGAAGCCCATGCCATCGACGAGCAAGGCCGCAAGGTCGAAGCCAGCTTTGACCCGAAGACCTTCGAAATGGTCGAGTTCGAGCTCGAGGACTAAACTCATGGAGCGGAGGGTCAAGGTCTGGGACCTGCTCGTCCGTGCCGTTCACTGGGGCTTGGTCGGCAGCTTCGCGCTCGCGTGGCTGACGGCCGAGTCCTGGGACGGTCTGCACCACTGGGCCGGCTATGCCGCGGGCGCGCTCATTGCCCTGCGCTTGCTCTGGGGTATCTTGGGAACGCGCTACGCCCGCTTCAGCCAGTTCGTGCGCAAGCCGAAAGGCGCTCTGGCCTACCTCCGGGCCGCGCTCAGGGGCCGGCACCGCCGCTACATCGGGCACAACCCGCTAGGCGGCCTGATGACTGTCGCGCTCATCGCGACAATGGCGGCGACGTCGCTCAGCGGCTGGATGTCGATCGACGGCGCCTTCGCCGCGGCCGGCTGGTTGGAGGATGCGCACGAGTTCCTGGCGAACCTGCTCTTGGCCCTTGTCGGTCTGCATGTGGCCGGGGTTGCTTTCTCCAGCCTCCTGCACCGCGAGAACCTGGTGCGTGCCATGATCGATGGCCGCAAGCGAGCGCCCGACGCAAGGGATGTGATCTAGAGGAACTCTCTCAGTCTGTGCTTCAAGAGCTTGCCCGTGGCGGCGGCCGGCAGCTCCTGCATGACCTGGTAGCGGCCGGGGCGCTTGTAGGGGGCGAGGCGCTCCTTGGCGAAGGCGGCGATGGCCTCCAGGTCGACCTCCCGGCCGGGCTTGGGTTGCAGGAAGGCGACGACCTCTTCGTTGCCGTCGTCTTGCTTGGCGCCGAGGACGGCCGCCAGGGCGATGTCGGCGTGCGCGCTCAGCACTGCCTCGACCTCGGGCGGATAAACGTTGAAGCCGGAGCGGATGATGAGCTCTTTCAATCGGCCGACCACCCAGAGGTAGCCGCGGCGGTCGAGGCGGCCGAGGTCTCCTGACTTGAACCAGCCGTCGGGCGTCACCGCCGTCGCCGTCGCCTCGCGATCGCGGTAGTAGCCGCGCATGACCAGCCGGCCCCTGATCCAGATCTCGCCGACCTCCTCCGCTTCTGCCGCGCCGCCGTCGGGTGTCACGATCTTTACCTCGACGTCGGGCAGCAGTGGGCCCGTGCTGATGTCCTCGCACGGCTTGTCGGTGGGCGTGGTGGTGACGGTCGGCGAGGTCTCCGTAAGGCCATAGCCGTTGTGGAGCGGCAGTCCGAAGTCCCGCTCGACGCGCGCCTTCAGAGACGGGTCCAGCGGCGCGCCGCCGGCCGAGAGATAGCGCAGCCGCGGCGCGCTCGGCCGGCCGCCGTGCTTTTCGATGCGGCTGCAGAGCCGCGCATACATCTGCGGTACGCCTTGGAAAATGGAGATTCCTTCCGCCGCCAAGGCCCTCAGCACCTCGTCGGCGTCGAAGCGGGGGGCGAAGAGAAGCCGGCCGCCCTGGTAGAGCGTTCCTAGCAGCACCGAGGCGAGGCCGAAGACGTGGCTGATCGGCAGCACGCCGTAGACATGGTCCTCCGGCACCAGCCAGCGCGTCTCGGACGAGCGGCCGGCGATGAACATGAGGTTGTCGTGGCTCAGCATGACGCCCTTGGGCGCGCCCGTGGTGCCGCTGGTGTAGATCATGGCGGCGACCTGCTCGCCAGGTTCGCCGGATAGAGCCTCCGGCGGCCGCGGCGCCGGTCCCTGGGCGAGTGTCGCGCCCAGATCGGCGAAGGGGGCAACGGCCTTGCTGCCGAGACTGGCGCCATGCTTGGCCGCATCGTCGGAGACGGCGTCGATGGCGAGCACCAGCCGCGCGCCGCTATGTTCGGCGATCGTCGCGACCTCGCGCGCGGAGAGGCGAGCGTTCAGCGGTATCGGCCAGGCCCGCAGGTGCTGCGCGGCCAGAACGCCCACGGCGGCGGCACAGCTGTTCTCGCAGAGGATCAAGAGGCGGTCGCCGGGCGCGAGGCCATGCTCCGCCAGTGCCTCCGCCCAGGTGATCCGGGCCTGCTCCAGGGCCGCGTAGCTCAGGCTGGTCACCGGGTCGGCCATGGCGATCGCCGCCGGCTGACGCTCCGCCCAATAGGGTATGCTGTCGCCGCACCACTGAAAGAAATCGCGTGGCAGGGCGGCCTTGCCGCTCACCGGCGGGCTTCCTTGATCATTTCGCGGGCGATGATGAGCTGTTGGATCTGCGAGGTCCCTTCGTAGAGGCGGAGCAGCCGCACGTCGCGATAGAAGCGCTCGACGGCATAGTCGGCAATGTAGCCGGCACCGCCGTGGATTTGCACCGCCTTGTCGGCGACCCGGCCGACCATCTCCGTTGCCATGTACTTGCAGATCGCGGCGGCCTTGGTGACGGCCTCTCCCGCCTCCTTGCGCCGGGCGGTGTCGCGCACCAGCGCCTCGGCCGCCGTGCACTCGCTCTCGCAGTCGGCCAGCATGCCCTGGATCAGCTGGTGCTCGGCGATGGGCTTGCCGAACTGCTCGCGATCCAAGGCGTAAGCGAGGGCATCGCCGATCAGGCGGCGGGCCAAACCGCAGCTGAGCGCCGAGATGTGCAGGCGGCCGCGGTCCAGCACCTTCATCGCGGTCTTGAAGCCCTGTCCCTCCTTGCCGCCGATCAGCGCGTCGGCCGGCACGAAGCAGTCCTCGAAGACGACGTCGCAGACATGCGCGCCCTTTTGGCCCATCTTGCGTTCCGGCTTGCCCAGCCGGATGCCGGCGCTCTTGGCCTCGACGATGAAGGCGGAGACGCCGCGCGCGCCGGGCTCGTCCTGGTCGGTCCGGGCCATCACCGTCAGCACGTCGGCGCGCGGCGCGTTGGTGATGTAGCGCTTGGTGCCGTTCAGGCGATAGCCGTTGCCGTCCCGCTTGGCCGAGGTCTTGAGACCGGCCGCGTCCGATCCGTGTCCCGGCTCGGTCAGACAGAAGGAGCCGACGAGCGCGCCGCTCGCCATCGCCGGCAGGTAGGTCCGCTTCTGCTCCTCCGTGCCGTCGATCACCAGGCCTTGGCTGCCGATGCCGATGTTGGTGCCGAAGACGGAGCGGAAGGCGGGGGAGGTGTGTCCCAGCGTCATGGCGACCTCCACCTCCTCCGCCATGGAGAGGCCGAGGCCGCCGTAGTCCTCGGGAATGGTGAGCCCGAAGAGGCCCAACTCCTTCATCTCCTCGATCAGGTCGTCGGGGACGCGGTCGCTCTCGTCCACCTCGGCCTCGAGCGGCTGCAGGCGTTCTCGAACGAAACGCTCCACCGTCTCCAGCAGCTGCTGGAAGGTCTCGGCGTCCATGGCCATGGGCTTCCTCCGGGATGTCTTCGCGCGGCCGAGCCTACCCCAAAGGCCACAAAGTTCGACAGGCGAAAATGCGTTTCGCAGAATTGCGCTCCGGGGCCGAGACCTTCATACTCCCGCCATGACAGAGGTCGGACCCCTGAGCGGCGAACGCGGCCGCCAGTTCGTCACCGCGCTGGCGCGTGGGCTGGAGGTCTTGCGCGCCTTTCGTCCGGGCGAGGTCGCGCTGGGTAATCAGGAGCTGGCCCAGCGCACCGGTCTCCCCAAGCCGACGGTGACGCGGCTGACCTACACCCTCTGCGAGCTCGGCTATCTGCTGCACCAACCGCGCGACGGCGGCTATCAGCTGGGTCCGGCCGTGCTGGGGCTCGGCTACACCATGCTGAGCGGCTTGGAGATACGCGATCGCGCGCGCCCGCTGATCCGCTCGCTGGCCGAGGAGGTCGACTGCGCCGTGGCGCTCGGCGTGCGCGATCGCCTGAACCTGGTCTATGTCGAGTGCGCGCGCGGCTGCAGCCGCATTACCTTGACCCTGGACGTCGGCTCTCGCATTCCGCTGGCCACCACCGCGATGGGACGCGCGGTCCTGGCGGCGCTCTCGCCGGGCGAACGCGCCCAGGCGCTGGACGAGATCAGGGAGCGCGATCCGGCCGCCTTCGCCAGCATCGAGGAGGGCGTCGCCCGGGCCGTGTCCGACTATGCCTCCTTGGGCTTCGTCACCTCCTTCGGGGATTGGCAGAGCGAAGTCCACGCCGTGGGCGCGCCGCTCAGCCTGCCGGGCGAAGAGCAGGTCTACGCCTTGAACTGCGGCGGACCGGCCTTCATGAAGGATCCGAAGCACTTGATCGAAGAGGTCGGCCCGAAGCTGGCGGACCTGGCCCGCAGGCTGTCGACCGCCGCGCCGGAGCGCGGGTCTTGAGCGAGGCGGATTGGCCGCCCGAGGCGCCGCCCGACTACGATCCGCTCGCCGTGGAGCCGCCGACGCCGATCTTCCGCACCATGGGGATCCGCCTCACCGAGTGGCGCGACGGCTTCGCCAAGGCCGAAATGCCCTTGGACCCGGCCTATGCCAACCGCCACGGCATGCCGCACGGCGGCATCTTGATGACCCTGATGGACGCGATCGGCGGCTACTGCGGCTGCTGGTGCCCCTACCCGGGTCGCCTGCGCCGAGCCATGACCTTGAGCATGACGACCAGCTTTCTGGGGGTCGCGGAAGGCCCTCTGCTGATCGGCGAGGCGCGCGTGGTGGGTGGCGGGCGCAGCCTTTTCTTCACGGAGATGGCGGTCCGGGACGCCAGCGGCAGAACGGCCGGCCGGGCCTCCGGCACCTATCGCTACCGCAAGGCCAGCCAGAGCCCCTATGGCGAGCCTTCGGCGGGCTGAGAGACAGCAAGGGATGAAGATAGCATGTTCGATCTGACCGGTAAGGTGGCCGTGGTCACCGGCTCCAGCCGCGGCATCGGCCGCGCCATCGCCGAGACCTATGCGCGCTTCGGCGCCAAGGTCGTGGTTTCCAGCCGTAAGGAGGAGGCCTGCCGGCCGGTGGTCGAGGCGATTGCCTCGGCCGGCGGCGAGGCCATGGCGCTCGCCTGCCACGTCGGCCGGCGCGAGCAGCTGGAAGCGCTGGTCGAGGCGACCGAAGAGCGCTTCGGCGGCATCGACATTCTGGTCTGCAACGCCGCCACCAATCCCGTCTACGGGCCGATGAGCGAGGCCGACGATGCCGTCTTCGACAAGATCATGGCCACCAACGTGCGCAGCGTCTTTCAACTCTGCAATCTGGTCTGCCCCGGCATGGCGGCGCGCGGCGGCGGCTCGGTCATCATCATCTCCTCCATCGCCGGCCTGCGCGGCAACGGCGTGATCGGCCTCTACGGCGTCTCCAAGGCCGCCGAGGCACAGCTGGCCCGCAACCTCGCGGTCGAGTGGGGACCGAGCGGCATTCGCGTCAACGCCATCGCGCCCGGACTGGTGCGCACCGACTTCGCCCGCGCCCTGCTGGACGACCCGGATCGCCTGAAGCGGTCGGAAGAGCGCAACCCGCTGAGGCGCGTGGGCGAACCCGAGGATATCGCCGGGGTGGCGCTCTTCCTCGCCGGCCAAGGCTCGGCCTACGTCACCGGGCAGACGATCGTCGCCGACGGCGGCGAGACGGTCTCTTGATCCCGAACGCCCGAGCCGTCAGTTTCGATGCCTGAAATCCAGTTTCGCAGATCGGCCGCGCCGCCAGGATGCCTGGCGCGGCAACAAGGAGGCAGTTCATGAGCGATGTGGTGGTCTATGAGCGCGCGGGCGAGGTCGGCCTGATCAAGGTCATGAGTCCCCCGGTCAACGCCTTGAGCCGGGCGGTGCGCGCCGGCCTGATGGAGGCGCTGGCCGCCGGGCTCGCCGACCCCGGAGCCAAGGTCCTGGTGCTCTACGGCGACGGGCGCACCTTTATCGCCGGCGCAGATATCAAGGAGTTCGGCAAGCCGCCGCAGTCGCCCGGCCTGAAGGAGGTCATCGATGCCTTCGATGACAGCGCCAAGGTGACCGTCGCCGCGATCCACGGCACGGCCCTGGGCGGCGGTCTGGAAACGGCGCTCGGCTGTCACTACCGCGTGGCCCTGCCGTCCGCCAAGGTGGGCCTGCCGGAAGTCAAGCTGGGCATCATTCCTGGCGCCGGCGGCAACATCAGGCTGCCGCGCCTGACCGGGATCGAGGCGGCGCTCGACCTCATCACCAGCGGTCGCCATGTGCCGGCCGCGGAAGCCGAGGCCCTGGGGATCGTCGATGCCGTGATCGACGCCGCCGACGTCAAGGCCGCCGGCATCGCCTTCGCCGAGAAGGCGATCGCCGAGGGCTTGCCGCGCAGCCGCGTGCGCGACAGGGACGACAAGCTGGCGGCCGCGCCTGAGGTCTTCGAGAGCAAACGCAAGGAACTGGCCCGGCGCTCGCGCGGCCAGACCTCGCCCCTGGTCTGCGTCGACGCGGTCGAGGCGGCGGCGACGCTGCCCTTCGATCAGGCGCTGGCGCGCGAACGCGAGCTCTTCATGCAGTGCATGGATTCGCCCCAGCGCGCCGCCTTGATTCACGCCTTCTTCGGCGAGCGCGCGGTCTCCAAGATCCCGGGCCTGCCGGCCGAGGTGAAGCCGCGTGCCCTGGAGGCGGCCGCCGTGATCGGCGCCGGCACCATGGGCGGCGGCATCGCCATGTGCTTCGCCAATGCCGGCCTGCCGGTGACGCTGGTCGAGACCACGCAGGAAGCGCTGGACCGCGGACTGGGGCGCATCCGCGGCAACTACGAGGCCAGCGCCAAGCGCGGACGGATGAGCGCGGAGGAGGTCGAGACCCGCATGGGCCTGATCAAGCCCACCACGGATCTGGCCGATGTTGCCCAAGCCGACATCGTGATCGAGGCCGTCTTCGAGAAGATGGAGGTGAAGCAAGAGGTCTTCACCAAACTCGATTCCCTGGCCAAGGCGGGCGCGGTCCTGGCCAGCAACACCTCCTATCTCGACGTCGATGCGATCGCGGCCTTCACCAAGCGGCCGCAGGACGTGCTTGGTATGCACTTCTTCAGCCCGGCCAACGTCATGCGCTTGCTGGAGGTGGTGAACGCCGGGAAGACCGCGCCTGATACCTTGAAGACCGCGCTTCAGGTCGGCAAGCTGATGGGCAAGGTCACGGCGGTTGCCGGGGTCTGTGACGGCTTCATCGGCAACCGCATGCTGAAATACTATCAGCGCCAAATCAACTTCATGCTGGAAGACGGTGCCTTGCCGCAGCAGATCGACAAGGCGATGACGGACTTCGGCTTTGCCATGGGACCCTTTGCCGTGGGCGACCTGGCCGGCCTGGACATCGGCTACTTCAACCGCCGCCGGGAGGACGCCACGCGAGACCCGAACGAACGCTATGTCGACATCGCCGACAAGCTCTACGACTTGGGTCGCCTGGGCCAGAAGACCGGCGCCGGTTGGTATCGCTACGAGGCCGGCAGCCGCAAGCCGCTGCCCGATCCCCTGGTCGAGGAACTGATCCTGGAGGCCTCCAAGCGCAAGGACATCACCCGGCGCGAGATCACCGACGAGGAGATCCGCGGCCGCGTGCTCTGCGCCCTGGTGAACGAGGGTGCCAAGATCCTGGAGGAGGGCATCGCCTTCCGGCCGGTCGACATCGATCAGGTCTGGATCCACGGCTATGCCTTTCCGGCCCACCAGGGCGGCCCCATGTTCTGGGCCGACGCCCAAGGTCTGGGCAAGGTGGTTGCCATGATGGCCGGCTATGCCGAGGAGGATCCGAAGAACTGGCAGCCGGCCGCGCTACTGGCTCGCCTGGCCAAGGAGGGCAGCAGCTTTCAGGCTTGGAGCGATGCACGCGGGTAGCGCGTTCTTGACCGAGTTGGTCCCGACTCAGCGTCCACGAATAATGCACTAGACCTTGCGCCTCCATATTCCGAAAGGAGGCGCAAGACATTTGAGTAAAGAGCCTGACATAGAGTGAACACCGCGAAAACAATGCACTACAGGACAGGTGCGTCATTCCCGCGAAAGGGGAGTTCCTGTCCGCCGAGCCGTCTTCGTACTGAGTTAGATGCCGCTCTCGCGGAGCCGACGCGTCAAATACCAGGAGCAAGAGAATCACTTAGAGGTAGCCTCTAAGTAACCATTGCCGGTCCATCTCCCGCTCCAACGGCGTCCTGCACGGTCGCGTCAATTCAAGACAGCATTGAGCAACCTGACCTTTTGATCAGGTTGCTCAAGCTTTTGGTCAGGTATGCCCCTAAATTGAACGGTGCTACCCTGTTACTGGGCAAGAGCGTGCGCAGCAGCAGATAGAGCAGCATTAGCCATTGATGCGGCAAGTGCTTGGCCAGAGGAGACGATGGGCGGCACTTGCCGGCTAGGGCCGCCCAAGTCTGGAAACGACCGGAGGGGGAGGGGCTGATGGCCTTCATACCGGGGACCGTGAACTCGGACACGCTCTATGGCACGGCGGACGCCGACACCATCCTAGGCTACGGCGACAATGACACGCTCTATGGGGCGAGCGGCGCTGACTCCCTCTATGGTGGGCGAAGCGACGACACGCTGGTGGGTGGCAGCGGGGACGATGCCACGCTGGAGGGCGACAGCGGTACCGATCTCATCTACGCGGGCCAGGGCAACGACAGAGACATCGACGGAGGCTCCAGGGCCGACAGAATCTATGGCGGCGAGGGTTCGGACGAACGTCTCTTCGGCGGTGTGGGGAACGACACCATATCCGGAGGCAGCGGCACGGAGAACGGCCTCTACGGCATCGGCGGCCTGGATACGCTGTTCGGCGGTAGCGGGGTGGACAGGCTCCTCGATGGCGGCGTGAACGCCGACCTGATCTACGGCGGGAACGGGGACGACAATCTCCTAATCGGCGAGCGGGCAAACGACAGCATCTTCGGTGACAGCGGGGACGACCGACTCCTCTACGGCGAGCGCGGCGGTGACAAGGTTTACGGCGGCAGTGGGGCTGACAGCTCGCTCTTCGGCGGTGTCAGCCCGGACCGCATCGACGGTGGCCATGGCGACGATTCCGCGCTCTACGGGGGTGCCGGGAACGACAGCATCTTCGCTGGCAGCGGCAACGACACCAACGTCAACGGCGAGGGCAAGCGGGATACCATCTACGGCGGCAGTGGTGACGATGCCTCCTTCTTCGGTGGCGGCGGTATCGACAGGGTCTATGGCGGGGCCGGTGCGGACTCCCTCTTCTTCGGCCGCAACTCAAACGACAAGCTCTATGGAGACGCGGGCGACGATCAATTCTTCTACGGTGGCAACAACAACGACACGGCCGCCGCCGGCAGCGGACAGGACAGCCAGATCTACGGGGACAGCGGCAACGACCGTCTTTTCGGCGGCAGCGGCAGTGACAGCGCTTTCTTCGGCGAGACGGGGAAAGACCGTCTCTACGGCGGTGACCTCCCGCCGCCGGCAGATGTCAGCGAGGGGACAGATGCAGGTCCGCCCCTCACCAGCGCCTCGGACCTCTCGTTCTATGGTGGTTCGGGTAACGACGCTCTACTCGGCCGAGACGGCAATGATGTCCTGTTCTTCGGCGATGAGGGCCACGACAACCTCTATGGTGGCAGCGGCAACGATAGCGGCTTCTTCGGTGGATCGGGCGACGACTTTGTCGCGGGCGGGGAGTCGTATGCCATCCAAGAAATCCTAGACCAAGTTGGCGGACTGGCCGCCGGCGGCGCCGGTGCCGTCAACGCCATTGCTGGGTCCGGTCAGGACGAGTTTGACGACGATGCCTACTTCTACGGTGGGTCGGGGGACGACTACCTCCTCGGCGGTCGGGGAGATGACTCTCTCTTCTATGGCGATGACGGCGACGACAGACTCTACGGCGGAAGTGGTAACGACAGCTCATTCGACGCTGGCGCCGGTAACGATAGGCTTGAAGCTGGAACCGGTGCGGACGCCTACTTCTTCGGTGGAGCAGGAGGCGACGACCTCCGCGGGGATGACGGAGATGACTCCCTCTTCCATGGCGATGACGGGGACGACAAGCTCGACGGCGAAAGCGGTGACGATGGTCAGTTCTTCGGTGGGGATGGAGCCGACAGCCTCTATGGGGACAGCGGATCCGATTCCTACTTCTACGGCGGATCGGGTGCCGACAGCATCTATGGCGGAGCGGGATCCGATACCTCCCTCATGGGCGGGAGCGGCTCGGACAGGCTGAGCGGCGAGGGCGGCTCGGACACTCTCTTTGGCGGCGACGGTGGCGACCGGATGGACGGCGGAGAAGGCAGCGATAGCCTTTCCGCGGACAGCGGTACGGACGGGTCTGTTTTCGGTGGGGAAGGCGACGACCGTCTCTATGGCGGCAGTGGCTCCGACAGCTTCTTCTATGGCGGTTCGGGTGCCGATCGTATGTACGGTGGTGCCGGCGAGGACACCGTATTCTACGGCGGGTCCGGCGCGGACGCGATCCATGGCGGTCAGGGGGCCGACAGGGATGTCTTCGGTGACGATGGAGACGACAGCCTCTTCGGCGGCAGTGGTGCCGATACTCAGTTCATTGGCGACAGCGGAAATGATTCTCTCTCCGGTGGTGAGGGGGACGACAGCGTCTTCAATGGTGGCGATGGTGCAGACACCCTAACCGGGGGCAGTGGAGCCGACGCAAGGTTCCAGGGTGGTGCTGGAGCCGATTCGCTGTTTGGCGGCAGTGGCCAGGATTACTCTTTCATCGGGGGACGCGACAACGACAGTCTGTTTGGCGGCCATGGAACGGACTATGAGTTCTTCGGCGACTATGGAGACGACAGTCTCTTTGGAGGCAGTGGCCGTGACAGCGACTTCAACGGTGGCTCCGGGGCCGACAGCATTTTCGGAGACAGCGGAAGTGATGCCTCACTTTTCGGCGACGGCGAGAATGACGTCTTGGACGGCGGCGACGGCGATGACAGCCGCCTCTATGGAGGAGACGGCGACGACAGCCTTTCGGGTGGCAGCGGCGATGACTTCGGGTTCTTCGGTGGATCTGGCCTCGACCGCGTGTTCGGTGGCAGTGGGAACGACATCGGCTTCGTCGGGGGAAGCGGGGCGGACCAGTTCTTCGGCGGTGACGGTGTCGACGGTGGCGCCAAGGACGGCGGGTTCTATGGTGGCGAAGGGGACGACTCGCTCTTCGGCGACAGCGGTGCGGACGTTTGGATCAGGGCTGTTGACGGTGAGGACAGCTTGAGCGGGGGCAGCGGAGACGACAGCTACTTCTATGGTGGCTCCGGTGCCGACATCATGGACGGCGGCGATGGGGCCGATCGCAAGTTCTACGGAGGAAGCGGCGCGGATCGGATCTTCGGCGCGGACGGCGATGATGGTGGGCTGTCTAAGGATGGCGCCTTCTACGGTGGCCTGGGAGACGACTATCTCTACGGCGGTAGTGGCTTGGAGCAAGGTTTCGAGGGTGAGAGTGGAGAGGACAGGCTCTACGGCGGGAGCGGCGCAGACAGCGTTTTCGATGGCGGGTCCGGTAACGACACCTTGGATGGCGGTGACGGCGTGGATAGGGTGTTCAATGGTGGATATGGATCCGACACTCTTTTCGGCGGTAGTGGCGACGACGGCTACTTCTTTGGCTATTCAGGGGCCGATCGCCTGTTCGGTGGCAGTGGCATCGATACGCGGTTTTTCGGCGGCAGTGGAGACGACACCATAGAGGGAGGCGACGGTGGCGATACCATAATCCGCGGCGGTGACGGGAATGACAGCCTCATGGGCGAGAGTGGTGCCGATGCGGAGTTCATGGGTGAATCGGGCGCCGATAGCCTCATTGGCGGTTCTGGCGACGATGCCTCTTTCGATGGCGGCAGCGGTGTCGATCGTCTCTTCGGCGGGGATGGCAAGGACGGCGACGAATCTCAAGGTGGTGGGTTCTCCGGCGGAGCCGGTGACGATCGTCTCTACGGCGGCAGCGGTGCCGACGCCAACTTTGGCGGTGGAGACGGAGAAGACAGGTTGTTCGGCGGTAGTGGCGCCGATGCGGCTTTCTTTGGCGGAGCTGGAGACGACTCCTTGCATGGCGGCGATGGCGACGACTATGCATTCGAAGGTGGTTCCGGATCGGACAGCCTGTTCGGCGGAAATGGCGACGATTCCACCTTCTACGGGTACTCTGGAGACGATCGACTGTTCGGCGGCATCGGCGCGGAGGCCAGATTCTTCGGCGGGTCGGGGGCAGACAGTGTCTTCGGCGGTGACGGTGACGACACGAGCTTGAGCGGCGATAGCGGCGACGATCTCGTCGATGGGGGCGGCGGGGCGGATTTCGCTCTCTTCGGTGGGAACGGCTCCGACAGCCTCTTCGGCCGTTCCGCTGAAGACGTCTCTCTCTTCGGTGGATCGGGCGCGGATAGTCTGTTCGGTGGCGTTGGCGATGACCGAAGGCTCTACGGGGCCTCCGGTGCCGACGTTATCAATGGCGACGATGGCGCCGATACGCGTCTTGACGGCGGTGACGGCGACGACAGCTTGTTCGGCGGTAGCGGCAGCGACACCTTCCTGTTCGGTGACTCGGGTGCTGACCAGCTCTCCGGTGGCAGCGGTCTGGACATTGCCTTCTACGGCGGGAGCGGTGCCGATAGGCTCTTCGGCGGCGATGGCGTCGATGTCGGTCTCTACGGTGGGTCCGGGGACGATTCTGTCTCCGGCGAAAGCGGTACCGACGCATTCTTGGAGGGTGACGACGGTGAGGACAGGCTCTTTGGCGGCAGCGGGGCTGACAGCATTTTCGATGGCGGGTCCGGAGCTGACAGCTTGTACGGTGGCCATGGCTATGACACCTCGCTGTTCGGGGGCTCGGGGGCCGACGTGATTTCCGGTGGCAGTGGTGCCGACCGAACTCTCTACGCCGACGATGGCGACGACACCGTCTTTGGCGGTAGTGGCGTCGATGCCGATCTTTACGGCGGCACGGGAAATGACAGCATCTTCGGTGACGAGGGCAATGACTACAACCTCTTTGGCCGGGACGGAGACGACAATCTCTATGGTGGTGACGGCGATGACGTCATCTATGGCGGCGCCGGTGCCGATAGCCTCACGGGAGGTGCCGGAACCGACTCTGCCTTCGGCCTCTACGGCGACGATGTCTTCGTAGTGGCTAATCAGGAGGACTTCGTTGCCGGCTACCTCTACGATGGTGGTGCCGGCAACGATACGCTGGTCCTGGGTGACGGCGTCACCATTCCAGGGAGCGGCACCGGCCTGACCTCCATCGATGTGACCCTTTAAGCCTTACCGCTCTGGGCCGGCCGATCGAAGGTCCGGCGCGAGGCAAAGCCTTGTCCAAGCCTCAAGAACGCGCCCGCCTCGTGCAAGGCGGGCACGACGGAACGTCTCCCCCGCCCCTCGATTGTGCTAAGCTGGGATCCAAGAAAGCAACGAGCTGCCCATCGGGGAAGGGCCGGCTAGGCCGAACAAGGCGCTCAGTCGGGTTCACCGCGAGAATCACTCCGCTGGACTGTCTAGAGACAAGAGCTAGCGAATTGGCGGCTTCGGCGGCGCGCCGGCACGAGGTTCGACAAGCCTGACCGCACAAGCATGCGCGCGAGCCGCCTGGAACGTGCTGCATGGAGGAGGCGGCGATGCCCTTTTATCCAGGAACCCCGGGGCCGGACACACTCACCGGCTCGAGCTTCGTCGACACAATGCTGGGCTATGGGGCGGACGACACGCTCTATGGGGCGAGGGGTGCCGACAGTCTTTCCGGCGGCACTGGCGACGATTTCCGATTCTACGGCGGCTCGGGTTCCGACGTTCTCTCCGGCAACAGCGGCGGTGACAAGAACTTCTATGGGGATGCCGGCGACGACAGCCTCTACGGCGGCGACGGCAAGGACGCCTACTTCTTCGGTGACGATGGCGACGACCGCCTCTTCGGCGGCAATGATAGGGAGTCTTTCTTCTTCGGCGACTCCGGCTCCGACAACCTCTACGGCGGCGACGAGAACGATCGCTTCTTCTTCGGCCTCACCGGCGATGACATGCTCTTCGGCGGCAAGGGTGCCGATACCCTCTTCTACGGTGGAGAGGGCGCCGACAGTCTCTTCGGCGGTGACGGAGGCGACATTTCCTTCGACGGTGGCAATGACGCCGACAGCCTCTCCGGTGGCAGCGGGAACGACATGTTCTTCCGAGGTCTTGGTGGGAACGACAGCCTCTTCGGCGATGAGGGCTCTGACATCAGCTTCTTGGGAGACGATGGTGACGATCGCCTCTTCGGCGGCGAGGGAGATTACGAGAGTTTCTTCGGCGGCGCGGGCTCCGACAGCCTTGCGGGCGGAAGTGGTGCGGATTCGCACTTCTTCGGTGGCAGTGGCGCGGACAGCCTCTCTGGCGGAAGCGGTGACGATTTCTCCCTTTCCGGAGGCAGCGGCGCGGACAGCCTCCACGGTGACGCTGGCGACGACGGGCTCATAGGGGATGCGGGCACGGACGACTTGCGTGGGGGGAGCGGTGCCGACAGCCTCTTCGGTGGCAGCGGCACGGATAGCCTCTCCGGCGGAAGCGGCGACGATCTCTCCCTCTCCGGCGGCTCCGGAGCGGACAGCCTCTACGGTGACGATGGCGACGACGGGCTCTTTGGGGACACTGGTACGGGCACCATGCATGGGGGGAGCGGTGCCGACAGCCTTTTCGGAGGTAGCGGCAACGATAGCTTCTCCGGTGGCGGCTCGGGTGCCGACAACCTCTTCGGCGACGAAGGCGACGACAGATTCTTCTCCGGTAACGACGGTGACGATTTTATCTCCGGCGGCAGCGGTCTCGACTCTTACCTCTTCGGAGGTAACGGCGCCGACAGCATCTACGGCGGAAGTGGTGTCGACGTCGGGATGGGCGGCGGCGAGGGCAGCGACCGGTCCTTCTCTGGCGAGGACGGCGACGACAGCCTTTTCGGAGGTGGCGATTCCGATTCCAATTTCGACGGTGCCGCCGGTTCCGACAGCCTTTTCGGGGATGAAGGAAACGATGCCTTCTTCTACGGTGCCGCCGGCTCCGACAGTCTATTGGGCGGCATCGGTGTCGATTCCCGCTTTTACGGCGGGGAGGGAGACGACGGCCTCTCGGGTGGCAGTGGCGACGACTTGATCTTCCGCGGCGGCCTCGGCTCCGACAACCTTTTCGGCGGCAGTGGTAACGATTCTAACTTCTTCGGTGGCTCGGGGTCCGACAGCCTCTTCGGCGGCAGCGGTGCCGATGGCTTCTTCTTCGGCGGCTCCGGAGCGGACAGCCTGTTCGGTGGCGAGGGTGACGACACGCTTTTCGGCGACGACGGCGCCGATAGCCAGGTCGGCGGGGCCGGCTATGACAGCCTTAGTGGTGGCAGCGGCGACGACGTCTTCATCGTGGCCAATCAATCGGACTTCACCAACTACCTCTATGACGGCGGGTCGGGCTCCGACACGCTTGTGCTGGGCGCGGGCGTGACCGTCCCGGGCAGCGGCACGGGGCTCGTCTCGATCGACGTTACTATGTGATGTCGCGCTTCTTGTCTCCCGCAAGGTCACGATGTAAGCCTTATCGCTCTGGGCCGGCCGATCGAAGGCCCAGCGCGGGAGTGTGACCATGGATCTGGATTTTTCGCCCGAAGAGCAGGCCTTTCGCGCCGAGGTCAAGGACTTCCTGGCCAAGGAGCTGCCGCTCAGCATCGCCGCCAAGGTCAAGGGCGGCAAGCGTTTGACCAAGGAGGATCATCTGCGCTGGCAAGGCGCGCTGGCCCGCCGTGGCTGGCTTGCCCAGTCCTGGCCCAAGGAGCACGGCGGCGCTGGCTTCAGCCCGGTCCAGAAGCACATCTTCGACGAAGAGGCGGCGCGCGCCGGCGCGCCCATCATCGTTCCCTTCGGCGTCTCCATGGTGGCGCCGGTCATCATGAAGTTCGGCAACGAGGCGCAGAAGCGCCACTACCTGCCGCGCATCCTGAGCCTGGAGGACTGGTGGTGTCAGGGCTATTCCGAGCCCGGATCGGGCTCCGACCTGGCCTCGCTCAGGACCAAGGCCGAGCGGGTGGGCGACCATTACGTGGTTAATGGTCAGAAGACCTGGACCACCTTGGGTCAGCACGCCAACTGGATCTTCTGCCTGGTGCGCACCGACCCGGCGGCTAAGAAGCAGGAGGGCATCTCCTTCCTGCTGATCGACATGGCCACGCCCGGCGTCACTGTCAGGCCCATCATCCTGCTGGACGGCGAGCACGAGGTGAACGAGATCTGGTTCGAGGACGTGAAGGTCCCGGTCGAGAACCTGGTCGGCGAGGAGAACAAGGGCTGGACCTGCGCCAAGTACCTGCTGACCCACGAACGCACGGGCATCGCGGCCGTCGGCCAGGGCAAGGCCATGCTGGCGCGCCTGAAGTCCATCGCGCACGACCAGAAGAAGCGCGGGCGCCCCTTGATCGAGGACGGCGCCTTCCGCGCCGAGGTCGCGCGCGTCGAGATCGATCTCATGGCGCTGGAGATGACCAACCTGCGCCTGCTGGCGCGAGAGCAGGGCGGCGGCCCGCCGGGGGCGGAGAGCTCCATGCTGAAGATCAAGGGCACGGAGATCCGCCAGCAGATCAATCAGCTGACCCGCAAGGCCTTGGGCCCCTATGCCTTGCCCTTCGTCTCGGAGGCCCTGGAGGAGGGCTACAACGAGGAGCCCATCGGCCCCGACTACGCCAATCCGCTCTCCAAGGAGTACTTCAACAACCGCAAGATAACGATCTACGGTGGCTCCAACGAGATCCAGAAGAACATCCTGGCCAAGGCACTGTTGGGTCTCTAGAAGCGGGCCATGGATTTCTCTCTGAGTGACGACCAGCGGCTGCTGCAGGAAAGCCTCGGCCGCTTCTTGAAGGACAGCTACGACTTCGAGGCCCGTCAAGCGGCCGCCGCCTCGGCCGAGGGCTTCAGCAGGGAGACCTGGCGGGCCTTGGCCGAGTTGGGCCTGCTGGCCGCGCCGCTGTCCGCGGAGCAAGGCGGGCTGGGCGGCGGCGGCGTCGATCTCATGGTGGTCATGGAGGAACTGGGCAAGGCTTTGGCGGTCGAGCCCTATCTGGCCTCCGTCGTTCTGGCCGGCGGACTGATCGAGGATCTGGCGTCGCCTGAACAGCGCGAGGCGCTGCTGGCGAGCCTCGTCGCCGGCGAGCGCCTCTATGCCTTCGCCCATGGCGAGCCCGGCGCGCGCTACGAATTGGCATCGGTCACCACCAGGGCGCGCGAGGCCGGCGACGGCTGGTGCCTCAGCGGCAGCAAGGCGGTGGTCCTGAACGGGGACAGCGCCGACAGCCTCTTGGTCTCCGCGCGCACCGCCGGCGAGGCCGAGGAGGAAGCGGGCATCGGTCTCTTCCTGGTGGAAACGGCCGGTGAGGGCGTTGCTCGCCGCGGCTATCCCACGGTCGACGGCTACCGCGCCGCCGAGATCCTCCTCGAGGACGCCCCCGCCACCCCGCTAGGTCCGGTCGACGGCGCCTTTCCGGCCATCGAGCGGGCGGCCGCGCGCGCCGTCGTCGCCCTGAGTGCCGAGGCCGTCGGCGCCATGGAACTGGTCTGCGACACCACGCTGGACTACCTCAAGACGCGCAAGCAGTTCGGCGTTCCCATCGGCAGCTTTCAGGTTCTGCAGCACCGCATGGTGGAGATGCGCATGGCCTTGGAGGATGCACGTTCGCTTACCATCCTCGCGGCCGCCAAGCTCACCGCCCCGCGCCCGGAGCGCGAACGCGCCGTCTCGGCCGCCAAGGCCGGCGTCGGCCGCGCCGCCCGCAAGGTCGCCGAGGAGGCGATCCAGCTGCACGGCGGTATCGCCATGACCTGGGAGTATCCCATGAGCCACTACGCCAAGCGCCTGGTCATGCTCGACCACCTCTTCGGCGACGTGGACTACCATGAGGAGCGCTTTGCTAGTCTCTAGCTCCGCGCCTTGAGGATGCCGTCGACATGTTGCGATTCCGGCGTTTCTTGTCTCGATGATAGGTTAGAGCCATCGATAAGCAGCTCCTGAGCGGCATCTCGGGAACCGGTGCCGCGGCCTCGAACGACAGGCAGCGGTTGCCCTTGAAGGCGAAGGCCTCGGGGAAGTGGGCGCGAAATCGGTCGACCAGGTCCGTTTGACAGTTGAAGTAGATCTGGCAGCGCTCGGGTTCGCTCTTGTTCCACCCGAGTCGGATGGTACTGCCGCTCTTGCTGATCTCGGTCAGGTAGGCCGGCTCTCCCCATTTCAGGGTCTCGGTCAAGGGGCCGGTGCCCAGCGACTCGGAGAGTTCGTAGATCAGCGCCCGGGTCTCCAGGAGCCTCTTCCGGACCTCCCCGGGGAAGCCGTCCAGCACCGCCTTCACCTCGGGCGGCTGGGCTGTCTTAGCCATTGCCAGACCCTAGTCCCAGCTGTTGGCCTTTTCCGCGAAGTCCTCGCGCTGTGGCCTGACCAGGCAGAAGCGCTGGCCGGTCGGGGCCTCCATCACCAGCCAGCGCTTGACCGGTCCCAGGCGCTTGGCGCCCAGGCCTTCCAGCCGCCGTGCCTCCGCCTCTATGTCGTCGGTTTCTATGTCAAGATGAACGCGTGATGGGTGCTCGACCGCCTGCAGCAGGACAGCCATCTCGTCCCTAGGACCGTCGAGCACGGCATAGCGCTGGTCTTTCTTGCCGGCCTCGACGTTCAAGGGACGGCCGAGCGCCCCGCTCCAGAACCGGCTGGCTTCCTCCAAGGACTGGCCTTGGCAATCGATGACGACGACACCCAGACGAGACTTGTGCATCTGCTCCTCCCTTCCGCGAGGCTTCGCGTGCCATGAGTTCAGAGAACAGGACTAGAACATCCGTGGTTGATCCACGCCAGTGCCGATCTAAGCATAGGCGCTTTCGAAAAGCTGCAATGCTTGGCGGTCTACCGCTCGTGCTGGTGCTGGGCTTGGGCATTGCCGCCTTGGCGATGCATGACCGCCTCTCCGCCCTCTGGCATCATGCGACCTACACCATGAACACCAAGCGCTCCGTCGACGACGTCATGCGTGAGATCGGGCCTGCCGCCCTGGACCGGCTGCGGCCCTATCTGGCGGCCGCCGGCTTTGCCGAAACCTTGCCGCAGCGCCTGCGCTTCGTGGCGCTGAAGGAGGAGCGCCTTCTGGAGGTCTGGGGAGAGGACAGCGCCGGCCGATGGCACGCCATCCGGCGCTATCCCGTGCTGGCGGCCAGCGGCGGCGCGGGGCCCAAGCTCAAGGAGGGCGACCGCCAGGTGCCGGAAGGCCATTATCCTATCACCTTCCTCAACCCCAACAGCGCCTATCACCTCTCGCTGCGCATCGGCTATCCCTCGGCCGAGGACCGGGCCGTGGCAGCGCAGGAGGGCCGCGGCGACCTGGGCGGCGACATCATGATCCACGGCCGCGCCGCCTCGATCGGCTGCCTGGCGATGGGCGATCCGGCGATCGAGGAGATCTTCGCCTTGACCGCGCGCGTCGGCGTCGCCCGCAGCGACATCCTGATCGCCCCCTTCGACCTGCGCCGACGGCCGGCGGAAGATGCGCGCCAATGGGTGCAATCGCGCTATGATCGCTTGCGCGATGACCTTTCGGCCCTGCCAGGCGCCGGCTGGTCGCCGATGCGCGAAGGAGAAAAGCAATGAAGGACGAGGAGATTCGCGCCGCGTTGACCGCCGAACTGGCGGAGCTGGAGGAGCTGCAGGAAATGAGCGCCGAGGCGCGCGCGCCGGTGGAGCTGGATCAGACCACGCAAGGCCGGTTGAGCCGGATGGACGCCCTGCAGACCCAGGCCATGGCGCTCGAGACCCAGCGCCGTCGCCAGCAGCGCCGCTTGCGTGTCAAGGCTGCCCTCGACCGCTTGGACGACGGCGTGTACGGCGCCTGCATCACCTGCGGCGAGGACATCGAGAAGAAGCGCTTGGCCCTCGACCTGACGACGCCGACCTGCTTGGATTGTGCCAGCTAGAGTGCGATTTAAAGGTATGAGTATAGAGCAAGGTTCAGGCCGCAGGTCGTTTCGTCCTGCGATCATCTTGGTCTAGCGGAGGAGGCTGCAGCATGCTCGAGGTCTGGGGACGCCGCAATTCCAGCAACGTCATTACCGTCATGTGGGCGATCGGAGAGCTGGGCTTGCCGCACCGCCGCTACGACGCCGGCGGCTCCTTCGGCGGCCTCGACAGTCCGGACTATCTGGCGATGAACCCCAACGGGCGGGTGCCGACGATCAAGGACGAGGGCTTCGTCCTTTGGGAATCCAATGCCATCGTGCGCTATCTCGCCCGGCGCTACGGCCAGGGCGGCCTGCTGCCGGACGACGAGCGGCGGATCGCGCTGGCCGACCAGTGGCTGGAGTGGTGCAAGACCACGCCCTATCCCGACTACATCGGCCTCTTCTGGGGCATCGTGCGCACCCCGCCCGATCAGCGCAAGCCGCAGATGATCGCGGCCAGGCGGGCTGCCCTGGTGAAGTCGCTGCGGCTGCTGGACCGCCAGCTGGCGGGGCGCGCCTTCGTCCTGGGTGACCGTCTCACCATGGCCGACATCCCCATGGGCGCCATGGCCTATCGCTACTTCAACCTGCCGATCGAGCGACCGGACTTTCCGAACCTGGCCGCATGGTACGCGCGGCTCTGCGAGCGGCCGGCCTTCCAGGAGCATGCCATGATTCCCTTCGGCCGCGGGCCCAAGGAGTGGTTGAAGCTGGAGCGCGAAGGCGCCGCGGGCGGCTGAGAGAGCGGCGACGGCTTCACCGTCTAACCTTGGCGAAGTGCAGGTACGAGTCGTAACGATCCTGGCCGGTCGGTCCGGTACTAGAGGGCCGACGCATCGAACGCGCCGACGACGATCCGGACACCCAACAGCAGCAAGGCGATGAAGAAGACACGGCGGAAGAGGCTCTCCGACAAGCGCCGCCGGATCGTCTGGCCGAGCATCATTCCCAAGAGCGCCGGGATCAGGGCGGCGGCCGAGAGTCCGCCGAGTTCGAGCGTCAGCAGACCGTTACCCTGAAGCGCCACGGCCAAGGCCAAGGTGGAAAGGGTAAACAGGATCCCCATGGCCTGGACCAGCTGGTCTCGCGGCAGGCCGATCGCCTGCAGGAAGAGCACGCCCGGCACGACGAAGGAGCCGGTCAAGCCGGTCAAGACCCCGTTCGCCGAACCGATCAGGGGGCCGAGCCAGGCCTCCTGGCGCGTCGCCACGGTGAGCCGGAAGCCGGTCAAGCTGATACCGGCATAGGCGATCAGGACCACGCCCAAGAGCCCGGAGAGCAGGCTCGTATCGACCCGCGTCAGCGCCAGTGCGCCCAGCCAGACCGTCACGGTGGCCATGGCCAGAAAGGGCCACAGCCGATGCAGGATGGCGCGGCCGTTGCCGCCGACCGAGGCCTGCCAGAGATTGGTCACCAGCGAGGGGAGCAGCAGCAGCGCCATGGCCGAATGCAAGCCCAAGGTCACGGTCAGGAGCGCCAGGCTTACCGTGGGCAGACCCAAGCCGATCACCCCCTTGACCGTCCCGGCGAGCAGGAAGGTGGCGGCGATCGTCAGAAGGAGCAATCCATCGGGCATGTGGCCCTTTTAGCAAGCCGGGCCGACACAGTGTCAGCCCCTTGGCAGGATCTGCCTCGCCCTCTCACTCCAAGGCCACCAGCACCCGCTCGCCGAAGGGATAGCTCACCACCTCGCTGGGGCGCAGCGCCCAGGGATGGACCTCGAACGCACGTTCAGGCGTTTCCGTCATCGTGTCCGTCAGGGTATCGAAGCGTTCGAGGCTGCGCGGATCGATGGCCATCTGCTCCGACGCCTCGTTCGCCGGACCCCAGTAGTCGAAGGGTAGCATTTCGTCCTCCGCGCAGGCGGCGGCGTCCCGCTGCAGCGATCCGGGCAGGAACCAGGCACCCGTGATGCCCAGATGGGAGACCCCGAGGCAGTCGCCGTCGATCTCGCCGGCCCGCCAGGCGCGCCAGGCGTCGGCGGCGACCAGGAAGCGCTGCCGGGGAACGTGGTCGCTCGGGAAGTCTATCGAAAAGTGCTTTCTCTGGGCCGGGCCCAATTGCGTGTCGGCCAGGCGCCAGCCCTCTTCCTCCGTCCAGATTTCGGCGACCCAGTGATCTTCTCGGAAGTCGGCCGTGAAGTAGTCGGCGAAGCCCACGCGCACCCTGGCCGGGACGCGCCATTCCCGGCAGACCGCGACGGTCAAGAGCGCGAAGTGCCGGCAGAGGCAGAGCAGCCGCTCTTGCGGCACGCGCGCCTCTGCCATCGGCGCGCCGTTGCGGGCGAAGAGCAGCTCCAGCATCTCCTCGGCCGTGCGCAGGCCGACGTCATGCTCGCGATGGTTCGCTGGCGTGTCGCTAAGGGCAGGGTGCTCCACCAAGCCCTCTAGCCTCTCGGACAGGACGGTCGGGTCGGGCGGCAGCGCGCGCAGGCGCTCGGCGTAGCGGCCGGGATTGCTCCACCGCGAGTGCCGCGCGTAGCGCCAAATGGGATCGTCGGTCATGTCGGCCTCTCTCGTTTGTTGCAAGCCGACGGGACTATGACCGCAAATTTTTTCAGTTTGTCAATGCACTGAGTGCCCGTTTGAGGATGGGCCGATCGGCCCATCCTCAAGGCGGCGCCAGCCCGCACCCCCGCCCGGCCGCCCTACCAGGGTACTTTCGTGGGCGGCCGGGCGGGGGTGCGGGCTGGCGCCGTGCGTTCTCAAACGGGCTCTGAGGCCTCGGCGTCCGGTCGATGGAGGATCGGCTTGGCCTCGTCCTTCGACGCGCAAGGCGGGTGTGATGACTGCGTGCCGTCGCCGCCTTCCCGCTGTCGTTGTAGGACTTCCGTCGGGCCATCTTCGACGCAAAACCCGGAAAGATAAGGCCTTCTGCTGGAATTTTTTAATGCATAAGTTATCGCATGCGACTACAAGAGACTGGCCAAGCGCGTTCGAGGCGTGCACTCTTGGCGCGGCTCATGGACTAAGAGGCCGAAGTTCGTAACGGAACAGGGAGAAAACACAATGACGGGTAAACTGGTTAAAGGTCTGCTTATCTGCGCCGTGACGGCTTTTGCCGTTGGCGCGGTGTCGGCGGATGCGGAGGCTAAGAAGGTCCGCTGGAAGATGCACAGCGCCTTCGGTGAGAACATCGCGGTGCTCGGCCCCGTCGGCCATCGGATCGCCGACATGGTCCGCGCGATGTCGGGCGGCGACTTCGACATCAAGGTCTTCGAACCCGGCGCGCTTGCCGGCGGCTATGCCTACTATGACCCGGTCAGCCAAGGCGCCTTCGAGGCGGCCTACGGCACGCCGGGCGCCAATCAGGGCAAGAACTCCGCCTTTGCCTTCCTGTCGACCTGGCCCTTCGGACCGGGCGCGCTCGAGTTCAATGCCTGGCTGCAGTACGGCGGTGGCATCGAGCTGGCCGAGGAACTCTATGCCCGCGACAACATCAAGTATTTCTACTGCGGCATGATCCCGCCCGAGACCTCGGGCTGGTTCCGCGAGCCGATCGAGAGCCTCGATCAGCTGAGGGGTCTGAAGATGCGCTTCTTCGGCATGGGCGCGAAGGTCATGCAGAAGTTCGGCGTCGCGACACAGCAGCTGGCTGGCGGCGACATCTATCCGGCCCTGGAGCTCGGCACCATCGACGCGACGGAGTTCTCCATGCCGGCGATCGATCGTTCCTATGGCTTCTATCAGATCGCCAAGTACAACTACTTCCCCGGCTGGCACCAGCAGTCGACGACCAACGAGATCTTGGTCAACATGGACGCCTGGAACGAGCTGCCGGACGAGTACAAGGCCATGTTCGAGACCGCGTGCAAGGCCAATGCGATCATCGAGCTTGCCGAGGGTGAAGCGCTTCAGCCGGCCGCCATGGCGGCCAACGAGGCCGACGGCGTGACCAACATGACCTGGCCGCCGGAGGTGCTGGACCAGCTGCGGGCTGCATGGGACGAGGTTCTGGCCGAGGAAATCGCGGCCAACCCCGACGTCGCGCGGTTGTGGGACAGCTACTCGGCCTTCCATGACCAGTACAAGGTGTGGGGCGAGCGCGGCTATCTCAAATAAGCCGAGCTGACCATCGCACCCAACTATCGCTTCCATAGCGACGCCGGGACCGGTGCCACGCGCACTGGTCCCGGTGCCATGGTCCCTCCATTTGGCCTGCCGCCCTCGAGGACCTCATGAGTGCTCTCCTTTCCTATGCGAAGGCGCTTGACCGCTTCGCGCGTAGGGTCGGTCAGCTTGCCAGCTGGCTCATCCTGCCGCTGATCTTCATCATCGTCTTCGATGTGATCACCCGGAAGATCGACTTCATCAAAGAGCTTTCGGCCGAGATCACCATTCACTACGGCTTTTCGCTCTCCTTCATTTTTCAGGATTTGGAGTGGCACATCCACGGTGTCCTGCTGCTGCTCACCTTCGGCTTTGGATACCTGATGAACGCGCATGTGCGCGTCGACATCTTCAGGGAGATGGCGTCCAGGCGCGGTCAGGTTCGCCTGGAGATGTGGGGCATTCTCATCTGCGCCGTCCCCTTCCTCCTGGTGATGATCTACTACTCCTGGATCATGGCCTACTCCTCCTTCACGCAAGGGGAGGGCTCCGAATCGCAGGTCGGCCTCGGCTGGCGCTTCATCATCAAGTCCTTTCTCGTGATCGGCTTTTCGGTTGCCTTTGCCGCGGCCCTGGCGACGCTCTTCCGCTGCATCGCCTACCTCTTCGGGGGTGACGGCACGCGCGAGGCGGCGGAGAAGGACCTGCCTTTCCTGAGCGCGCACGGAGCGCCGCAGTCGGTCTCCGTCAAGCCCGTCAAGACCGTCGATTCAGACCAGAGGGATTAGGCCGTGTACGAATTCTGGGAATGGCTGATCGACGATCACCTCTACGAGTACATCGGCGCCTACATGTTCCTCGCGTTGGCGCTGACGCTCTTCACCGGCCTTCCGGTCGCCTTCGCCTTGGGAGGCGTGTCGCTGATCTTCGGCACCATCGCGGTGTGGCTCGACGTCGTCGACTTCCAGGTCTTCTTCGCCGTCGTCAACCGCGTGTGGGGCGGCGACGGGCAATCGGGGGCGATCCAGAACCCGATCCTGGTGGCGATCCCCTGCTTCGTCTTCATGGGGACCATGCTGGAGCGCTCGCGTGTCGCGGCGGACCTGCTGGAGATCCTGCAGATCATGCTGCGCCGCGTGCCCGGCGGCTTGGCGCTCTCGGTCACCGTGATGGGAACCATCATGGCCGCCACCACCGGCATCATCGGCGCCTCCGTGGTGATGATGACCCTGCTGGCGCTGCCGACCATGCTGCGGGCCGGCTACCGATCAACCTTGGCGACCGGCACGATCGCGGCGTCGGCAACCTTGGGAATCCTGATCCCGCCCTCGATCATGCTGGTGCTGATGGCCAATCTGCTGGCCGTTTCGGTCGGCAACCTCTTCATCGGCGCGCTGTTGCCGGGCCTGGTGCTCTCCGGTCTCTACTTTCTCTACATCCTGACCCGCGCGACGATCAATCCCTCCATCGCGCCGCCGATCAGCGAGGACGACTTCTCGCTGGAGCCGACCAAGTCGGCCAACCTGCGCCTCTTTCTGATGTCGGTGGCAGCGATCGTGGCCGTCGCGGTCATTGGCGACCGGACGCAGATCCTGCCGGACGTCAATTGGCAGCTGCTGGGCTTCCTTGCCGTCTTCTTCGTCTCGATGGTCATCGGCAAGCGCGAAGGCAACACCTACCTCGGCCGCGTTCTCAAGGGCTTCGTGCCGCCGATCTTCCTGATCATCCTGGTCCTGGGCTCGATCTTCGCCGGCTGGGCGACGCCGACGGAGGCCGCCGGCGTGGGCGCCTTCGGCAGCCTCGTCCTCGCCTACATGAACGGCACCTTGACCTACGAGACCCTGCGCGAGGTCTGCTATCGCACGGGCCTGACCACGGCGATGATCTTCTTCATCTTCGTCGGCGCCACCGCCTTCTCCACGGTGTTCCGCAACGTCTACGGCGAAGACCTGATCATCGAGCTTATCGAGTGGCTGGACCTGGGTCCCTGGCCGCTGCTCTTCATTCTGATGGCGGTGATCTTCCTCTTGGGTTTCTTCTTCGACTTCCTGGAGATCACGCTGATCATCCTGCCGGTCTTCGCGCCGGTGATCCGCGCCATGGCGCCCGTCTTCGCGCCGCATCTGGGGCTGGAGCCGCCGACCAACGCCGCACAAGTCCAGTATGTCGAAGCGCAGGTGATCTACTGGTTCGCGATTCTAGTCGCGGTTAACTTGCAAACATCCTTCTTGACGCCACCATTTGGCTTCGCGCTCTTCTACATGAAGGGCGTGGCGCCGGCGGACACCAAAATGCAGGACATCTATCGCGGCATAATCCCCTTCGTCATGCTGCAGCTGGTCGGCCTGGCCATCGTCATCTACTGGCCGAACCTGGCGCTCTGGCTGCCCAGGCTGGTGCTGGAATGAGGATGCGGACGATCTAGTGGTGCGGGTCGAACGGATGGCGCCCATCCGTTCGTGAGTCCGCCCACTAGAGAGGCGCTTCCTCGAAGGTGACGTGATCGGGGTAGAAGGCAACAAGGCCGGCCAGCTCGCCCGCGAAACCGAAGGGCTTGGGATAGGACCAGGCGATCTTCTCCTGCCGCACGCTTCCGTCCGACCCCAGCAGATCGAAGTAGACGGCATCACCCTTCAGCGGGCAGTGGGTGCTGTGATCGTTCTGGCGCAGGCTGGCCGTGACGTCGCCGGCGGGCAGATAAAAGGCCGGGTCATAGAGGTCGTGGCCGGCTTCCAGCAGCCGCACCGCGGCGGTCGTCTCGGCCAAGACTTCGTCGCCTAGGCGGATACGTACCCGCCGCTTAACCGGCTTGATCCGCATGAAGTGACGCGCATCTCCCGGATTGTGGATCGCCTGGGAAACGAGGGTGACTTGCTCGTGCGACATGGGCTTCGCTCTCCTCGACTGGGGTCGCCTGGCCCCGCCAGGCTCCGGCACGGACTTCGATGTGGCGCTTGGCCGGCGACGGGGCAAGCGCCGAAGCGCCCGCCGCTTCCCCTCCTCGGTCACAGCGCCTATCATCCAAATTCACAACCGAGACCACCCCCTTTCAAATCACTGGACCGGCAGGCAAGGCCCTTGGGCGTGGCCCGGTCCCGCCGGCCCAAGCGATCGAGCAGCGATGGCACCAGAAGGCAGCAAGCGGCCGTCGCAGGTCCGCTACGAGGTTCACGACACCCCGCCGCAGCGCCTCTCGGCGGCGATGGGCGCGCAGATCGTCGCCCTCATCCTGGCGGGAATCGTGCTGACGCCGGTGATCGTGCTGCGGGCCGGAGAGGTGGCGCAGGCCTCCATCACCTGGGCCGTCTTCGTGGCGCTGCTGGTCAGCGGCTTCACAACCTATCTGCAGGCGCTCGGCCGCTGGCGCATCGGCGCCGGCTATGTGCTCTTCATGGGCACCTCCGGTGCCTTCATCTCGGTCTCGGTGGCGGCGATCAAGTCGGGCGGCCTGGACCTGTTGATGACCTTGATCGTGGCCGCCTCGCTGCTGCAGTTCCCCTTGGCGGCCCGGCTCAATTGGCTGCGCAACATCATCACGCCGGCGGTCGGCGGCACCACGATCATGCTGATCGCTGTGACGGTCATGCCCATCGCCTTCGATCTCTTGACCAAGCTGCCGGCCGATGTTCCCGAGGACTCGCCGGGGGCGCCGACCAGCGCCATCGCGACCTTTGCCGCTATCGTCTGCGTCTCCGTTTTCGGCGGCAAGCGCTGGCGGCTCTGGTCGCCCGTGATCGGGCTCGCGGTGGGGACCTTCGTCGCCTCGGCCTACGGTCTCTTCGATGGGGCGGCGGTCGCCAAGGCGGCCTGGATCGGCCTGCCGGACCCGGCTTGGCCGGGCCTGGATCTTTCCTTCGAGCCGGCCTTCTGGGAGCTGCTGCCCGCCTTCTTGATCGTCACCCTGGTCGGCGCGATCGAGACCTTCGGCGACGGCATCGCCATTCAGCGGGTCTCCTGGCGGCGGCGGCGCGCGGTGGATTTCCGCGCCGTGCAGGGCGCGGTCACCGCCGACGGCCTGGGCAATCTGCTCTCCGGCCTCGGCGGCACCCTGCCCAACACCACCTACTCCACCTCCATCGCCGCGGTCGACTTGACCGGCGTCGCCGCCCGCCGGGTCGGGCTTTGGGGTGGCGCCATCCTGATGCTGCTGGCCTTCTCACCGAAGATCTCGAGCCTACTGGTGGCCATTCCCAATCCCGTGGTGGCGGCCTTCGTCATTGTGCTTCTGGTCCTGCTTTTCATGCACGGCCTGACCCTGGTGGCCGAGGGCGGCATCGACTACGAGAAGGCCCTGGTGGTCGGGCTGGGCTTTTGGCTGGGTGTGGGCTTCCAGGACAAGGAGCTCTTCTACGACGACTTGCCGAGCTGGGCCGCGACCCTGCTCTCCAACGGCATGACCGCCGGTACCTTGGCGGCCATCTTCTTGACTCTGCTGTTGCGCCTGAAGCGCAGCCCGCGCGAGCGTATCTCGGTGGCGTTGGCCGTCGCGTCCCTGCCGCGGCTGCAGGACTTCCTGCGCAAGACCGCGGAGCGAGCCGGCTGGGACGGCGGCGCGATCAAGCGCCTTCAGCTGGCCGCCGAGGAAACCCTCGTTGTTCTGCTCGAGCGCGCGGACGGAAGGGAAGACAGGACCCTGACGATCGAGGCGCGCCGCGACGAGGGCATGATCGGCCTCCACATCACCGCCGCGCCGCAGGGGGCCAATCTGGAAGACCGGCTGGCTCAGTTGGACGGCGGTGACGTAGCACCCGAGGATGCGCTCTCCTTTCGCATCCTGGCATCGATCGTCGACGAATTCATCCATCAGCAGTACCACGATGTCGACCACCTGACCCTGCGCGTTTCCTCGCGACCGCTGTAGCCGCTCTGCCAGCCAGAGCGTTCGAACCTCCCTCTTGCCGGTCCTCTTGGTTGTGGCGGTGGCGCGCCCTCGACGGGCAAGCGCCTTGACAGGGCCGAGGCGGGGCCAGCAGTCTTTCGCCGCAGGCAAAGAAATTGCCTTTGAATCAAAAGATGCGGGAGGAAATTATGACTCTTGAACGCTTCACACTGGCGGCCTCCGTCGCCGCCGCGCTGAGCTTGGGTGCCGGCGCGGCCCTGGCGGAGTCGGCGGCCGACCGCGCCGTCGAGGCAGCCAAGCAGTTCGCCGGCGAGGAGATCACCATCGTGTGGGAGGCCGGGCTGCAGTCGCTCGATCCCCTGAACTACTCCGGGCCGAAGTGGGAAGAGCTGACCGGCATCAAGGTCAAGGTGATCGAGGTGCCGACCGCCGAGATGTTCACCAAGATCCTGCAAGAGCACCGCGCCGGCACCGGTGCCTACGATGCGCTGAACGTGGTGCCGACCTGGATGGCCGACCTGGCGCGCGCCGGCGCTCTGGAGCCGCTGGATCCCTACGTCGACAAATACGGCTACCGCGAAGAGCTGCAGACCATCGCGCCGACCTATCGCGACAACCAGATGACCGTCGACGGCAAGATCTACGGCTTCCCGGACGACGGCGACCTCTTCATTCTCTACTACCGCAAGGACATCTTCGAGGACCCGGAGAACCAGGCCGAGTTCAAGGCCAAGTTCGGCTATGACCTGGCGCCGCCGGCGACCTGGGAGCAGTACGCCGAGATCGGCGACTTCATCACCTCCAAGTTTGCGCCCGACGTCTATGGCGCCGGGCAGTTCCGCCAGCCGGCCTACGGCCAGCTGCTGTTCCAGGAGCGCTTCCGCGTCGAGGGCGGGAAGTTCTTCGATCCGGAAACGATGAAGGCCACCATCAACAACGAGATCGGCGTCAAGGTCTTCGACGGCATGAAGTCCGACAACAAGTTCATGCCGCCGGGCGTCGAGACCTGGGGCTTCGTCGAGGCCCTGAGTTCCTTCCTGGCCGGCGAGATCGCCATGACCATCTCCTGGCCGCCTTTCGGCCGCTGGGCCGCCGGCTACGGCGTGGATGAAGAGGCGCTGTCCTGGGTGCCGAAGTCCACCATCGCCGGCAAGGTCGGCTATGCCTTGCCGCCGGGCGGCACGCCGCAGCTGGCGCTCGGCTTCTCCCTGGCCGTCTCCTCCTCGTCGAAGAACAAGGAGGCCGCCTATCTCTTCATCCAGTGGCTGAACAGCGAGGACACCTCGATTGCCCGCGTGCAGCTGCCCTACGCCCTGCGCGACCCCTTCCGCGAGGCGCACTTCACCAACGAGGTCTATCTGTCTCGCTGGCCGGACGCCAAGCACTACCTGGAGACCCTGCGCGCCGGCGCGGACAGCGGCTTGCTGGACCTTTCCCTGCTGCAGATCGACCGCTACGAGGAAGCGCTGCGCCAGTCCATGACCCGGCTTTGGGCCGGTGAGGACAGCCAGACCATTCTGAACGACGTCGCCGCGCAGTGGGACGCGATCACCGAGAGGATCGGCGTCGAAAAGCAGCGCGAGGCCTACCTCGACTGGGCGAGCAAGCCCAACGCCTATCCGAAGAACTAGGCGCCGGGGGATGGCGGTTCCGGGACCGCCATCCCCGCCTTTCCTGAGTCCGACGGAGGCACGGCTTTCGGTGCCGAGGGGGTTGAGCGGGTGACTGCGGCGGCAAGTGGTGAGCGCACTGGCGGCGCGCCGCGCTACGGCACGGCGGCCGACCGCCAGTTCAAATACCTCATCATCGCCCCGGCGGTCTTCATCCTGCTCTTCATCGGCCTTTTCCCGCTGATTTACTCGCTGGTCGTCAGCCTGCAGAACATCACCATGCTGGACGAGGACACCTCGTTCCACGGCCTGATCCACTACGAGCAGCTCTTTCGGGATGCGCGCTTGTGGGAGGCCATCTGGCACACGGTGATCATCACCGCCATCGCCTTACCTCTGGAACTGCTGCTGGGCCTGGCGATGGCCTACCTCTTCGTCGAGCGCCTGCCGGGGCGGCCGATCTTCGTCGCCCTCCTGGTCTTGCCGACGATGATCGCGCCGGTGGTGGCGGGCGCCACCTGGCGGCTCCTCTTCGACAATCGCTACGGTCCGATCAACCAGGTATTGGGCTGGATCGCCGGAGAGCCGGTGCCGATCCTCTGGGTCATCAAGTCGGAGTTCGTCTATCCGGCGATCCTGATCGCCGAGGTTTGGCAGTGGACGCCCTTCATGTTCCTGCTGCTCTGGGCCGCCCTCTCCAACGTCGACAAGAGCCAGATGGAGGCCGCCGAGATCGACGGCGCCTCCTTCACGCGCGTGTTCCACAAGATCGTGCTGCCGGCCATCTGGCCGGTGATGGCGATCGCGCTCCTGATCCGCGGGCTCGATCTCTTCCGCATCTTCGACGTGGTCTGGGCGCTCACCAAGGGCGGGCCGGGCACCATGACCGAGACCATCTCGATCTACACCTATGTCCAGGGCTTCCGCCAGTTCGAGACCAGCTACACGGCGGCGATCGCCTTCCTGGTCATCGTGCTGCTGTCTGTGGTGGTGATCTTCGCCCTGAAGCGCATGGAGCTGACGCGATGAGCGCCGGCCGCCGCAAGTCGACGCGCCTGGCGCTGCGTTTCCTGGCCGCCGTCCTCCTGACGGCTCTCTTCCTCTTCCCGATCTACTGGCTCTTCATGATCGCCTTCAAGACGCCGGAAGAGATCTTCTCCTCGCCGCCGGTTTGGTATCCGGCCGATATCCAGTTCGACAACTTCGCGGTCCTCTTCAAGGACGGCGATGCCGAGACGGTGGGCAATTCGCTGATCGTGGCGACGGCCAGCACCATCCTGGCCATGTTCTTCGGCACCATCTGCGCCTACAGCCTGGCGCGCTTCAAGACCGGCGGCAACAACCTGGCGGTCTGGATCATCTCGCAGCGCATGATCCCGCCGATCGCCATCGTCTTCCCGCTCTTCCTGCTCTATGTCTGGCTCGGCTGGGTCGATACTTACCACGGCCTGATCCTGCTCTATACCGCCTTCAACCTGCCCTACGTCATCTGGATGATGCGCGGCTACATCGAGGACGTGCCGCTGGAGCTGGAGGAGAGCGCGCTGATCGACGGCTGCACCCGCTGGGCGGTGCTGATCAAGGTGGTCTTTCCCATGGTGCGCAACGGCCTCTTCGCCACCGCGGTCTTCACCTTCGTCTTCGCCTGGAACGACTTCATCTTCGCGCTGGTGATGACCCGCAACGAGGTCACGACCTATCCCGTGCAGGTGACCCACTACTTTGGCGCGCAGTCCAACTTCTGGGCCAAGATCGCCGCCATGAGCGTCTTGGGCACGGCGCCGATCTTCCTCGCCGTCGCCTTTCTGCAGCGCTACCTGGTGCGCGGTATCTCGCTGGGCGCGGTCAAGGGGTAAGGGTGCATGGCCAAGCTCACGCTCTCCGGCGTCCACAAGTACTACGGCAAGGTCCATGCCGTGCGCGGCATCGACCTCGACATCGCCGAGGGTGAGTTCGCTGTCCTGGTCGGGCCGTCGGGCTGTGGCAAGTCCACCCTTCTGCGCTGCATCGCCGGGCTGGAGGAGGTCGACGGCGGCACCATCGAGATCGGCGGCGAGGTGGTGAACGACGTGCGTCCGCGCGACCGCAACCTCGCCATGGTGTTCCAGAACTATGCGCTCTATCCCTACATGAGCGTCTTCGACAACATCGCCTTCGGCCTGCGCGCCCGCAACCGGCCCAAGGCCGAGATCGAAGAGCGCGTGGCGGGTGCGGCCAAGATGCTGGATATCGAGCCCCTGCTCGACCGTCTGCCGCGCCAGCTGTCGGGCGGGCAGCGCCAACGCGTGGCGATCGGCCGGGCCATCGTGCGCGACGCGCGCCTCTTCCTCTTCGACGAGCCGCTCTCCAACCTCGACGCTCAGCTGCGCGACGAGATGCGCACCGAGATCAAGCGTCTGCATCAAGAGATCGGCAAGACCATGGTCTACGTCACCCACGACCAGATCGAGGCCATGACCCTGGCCGACCGCATCGTGCTGCTGCGCGACGGGCTGATCGAGCAGCAGGGCGCCCCCTTGCAGCTCTTCGAGCAGCCGGCCAGCAAGTTCGTCGCCCGCTTCCTGGGCTCGCCGCCCATCAACTTCGTGCCGGCCACGCTGGAGAGCTCGGAGGGTGCTTTCGCCGTGCGCTGCGGGGAGCGGGCCGTGCTTCCCCTGCCGGCAAGGGACGGCGAGGGTCTGTCGGCCTATGTCGGCCGAGACGTCATCCTGGGCCTGCGTCCGGAGCACATCACGGCTGCCGGCGAGGGACAGGCGCGCCGGGCCGGTCTTGCCCGGCTGGAGATCACCATCGACCTGGTGCAGCCGACCGGCACCAGGCTCTACGTGACCTTCAAGCTGGGCCAGAGCGAGGTGCTGGCCGAGCTTCAGGCGCACGAGGCGGAGCATCCGGGCGAGACCCTGGGGGTGCTGGTGGACATGAACCGCGCGATCCTGATCGACCCGCGGACGGAGGCGGTGATCTAGGTCGCGAGAGCAGGATGACGTTGAATCGAAGCGGTTTGCCGTCATGCTGCTCTACACCTGTGAAAGAGAGAGCGGAGTCTCGCAATCAGGCGAGTCCATCTGAATGCGATCTGCTCCAAGAGAAGCGAAAGGAAGGCAGGGCATGAGCAGCGCACCATCGCGGGCCATCAAGCTCTTCGGCACCGAGGAGACGCCGGCGGAGACGGTCGTTCTCTGGGCCGGCCCAATGACGGCCGAGCTGGAGAACGGCAGTCTGCGCTACATCCGCTACGGCGGGCAGGAGGCCTTGCGCGCCATCTCCTATGTGGTCCGCGACAAGCTCTGGGGGACCTACAACCCCGAGCTCCGCGACCTTGCGCTCGACCAACAGTCCGATTCCTTCACCGTCACCTATGAAGCGGTCTGCAAGGACGAGGACCAGGAGTTCCGCTATCGGGCCAGGATCACCGGCAGCGCCGACGGCACCCTACGCTTCGAGGGGCTGGGCACGCCGGTGACCGATTTCCTCACCAACCGCACCGGCTTCGTGGTGCTGCACGGCGTGGAGGGCATCAGCGGCGCGCCGGTGGAGGTGCTGCACGTCGACGGCACCGCCATCGGAACGCGCTTTCCCGACCTCATCGACCCCAAGCAGCCGATCATGGACATCCGTGCCCTGACCCACCGGGTGACGCCCACCTTGAAGGCCACCTGCACCATGGAGGGCGACGCCTTCGAGATGGAGGATCAGCGCAACTGGACCGATGCCTCCTACAAGACCTACGTGCGTCCGCTGGGTCTGCCTTTCCCCTACAGCCTGCCGGCCGGGGAAGCGGTCGAGCAGTCGGTGACGCTCAGCTTCGACGGCCTGGCGGCGGCCGCCTCCAGCGGCGAGGCGCAATCCATCGAGGTCTCCGTCGGCGCGCCTTCGGCTCCGCTGCCGCGCTTCGGCATGGCTCTGGAAGGCGGATTGGCCGAGGCTAGCTTGGCGCGGAGCGCGCTCTACGGGTTGCTGAAGCCCGCCTTTCTCTCCTGCTACTTCGACGGTCGCGAGGTCGGAACGGAGGCGCTTGAGGCCTTTCGGGAGATCGGTGGGCAGCTGGGCTGCGCGCTGGCCTTGGAGGCCGTCGTGCCGGAAGGCGGCGATCCACGCGAGGCCCTGGCCGCCATCGCCGATGAGACGCGCGCGGCCGGTCTGGAGATCGCCTCGCTGGCGGTCTCGCCGGAAGGCGATCTGAACTTCGTCATGCCGGGCACGGTCTTTCCCGACGACAAGGCCTTTCGCGCGCTCTTCACGGCAGCCAGGGAGGCCTTTCCGGCGGCTCGTATCGGCGGCGGCAACTTCGTCTACTTCACCGAGATGAACCGCAAGCCGCCGCCGCTCGACGCATTGGACTTCCTCTGCCACGGGACCTGCGCGCTGGTGCATGCCGCCGACGACCGCTCGGTGACCGAGACCTTGGAGTGCCTGCCCTACGTCATCGCCTCGGGACGCGCCTTGGCCGGCGGCAAGGAGTACCGCATCGGACCCGGCAGCCTCGGGTCCCGGACCAGCCCCTTCGGCGGCCCGACGACGCCGAACCCGACGAACGCGCGGGTGACCATGACGCGTAACGACCCGCGCCAGCGCGGACTCCTGGGCGCGGCCTGGCATCTGGGCTATGCCGCGCGCATGGCCGAGGGCGGCGTCGACAGTGTGATCCTGGGCGCGCCCATCGGTCCCTTCGGCCTGGCCCATCATCCGATGGACTATCCGCAGCCCTGGTACGATGAGGCAGGCGGCCTCTATCCGGCCTTTCACGTCATGCGGCCGCTTTATGCCGCCTCTGGCAGCACCCGCCGCGAGACCACTGTCTCGACGCCGCGCGATCTTCAAGCCTTGGCCTACGAGGACGAGGCCGGCCTGACGCTGTGGCTGGCCAACCTGACGGGCGGACCGCAAGCCGTGTCGCTTTCCGGCCTCGGACCCGGCGCCGCCCGCCTGGCCTTGCTCGACGAAGAGGGGTTCGAGACCTGCGCCGCCGACCCCGACGGCTTGGATGCCCTGGCGCGTCGGGCCGATGCGCGGGACCTGGAACTGGGTCCCTATGGTGTGGCCCGCCTGACTTTCGCCACCTGAGGAACGAGGGAGAGAACGCATGCCCGAGGGCGCCCTGAAGGCCATGACCCGGACAAGAGACCTGAAGGCCGGTCACTTCCTCATCGAGTTCGACACGCCGGGGATCGGCTACATCCTGAAGCAGGCGGGCTGCGATTTCGCCGTGCTGGATACGGAGCACAGCGGCTTCGCATTGGAGACGGTCAAGCGCGTCATCGCCTTCATGCGCGCCGCCGACCTGCCGACCATCGTCCGCGTGCCCTCCAAGGACTACAAGGACATCGCGCGCATCTGCGATGCCGGCGCCGAAGGCATCATGCTGCCGATGGTGAGCACGGTCGAAGAGGCCAAGGGCATCATCCACGCGATGAAGTACGTGCCCAGCGGCGGCCGCGGCGTCATCCTGCGCGCCGCGCACGACCGCTATTCCGCCGGTCCGACCTTGGAGAAGCTGCGCGAGACCAACGCCAGGACAACGCTCTTCGCCCAGATCGAGACGGCGGCCGGCGTGGAGAACGCCGAGGCCATCGCCGCGCTGGAAGAGGTGGACTGTCTTTGGATCGGGCACTTCGACCTCAGCTGTTCGCTGGGCATTCCCGGCGAGTTCGAGAACCCCAAGTTCCTCGATGCCGTCGACGCGGTGGTGACGGCCTGCACGAAGACCGGGACCGCCCTGGGCCGCTTGGTGCCCGACGTCGCCAGCGGCGTTGCCTTGCATCGCCAAGGCTTCGACTTCATCGCCTATTCCGCCGATGCCTGGGTTTTGGGCGACGCGCTGGCCGCCGCACTCGGCGAGATCCGCGCGCAGACCAGCCGATAGGAGACGTGCCATGGCCAGCTTCCGCGTGGCGCTCAGCGCCGACTTCCGCAAGCCGGACGGCTCGCCCAGCTTTCCCGAGTTCGACCTCTCGCGGCTGGAGGCGCAGGAGGGGCTTGAGTTCTTCTATCTGGAGCCTTGCCAAGAGATCGCAGCGGAGCAACTGGCCGATGTCGATGTGCTGATCCTTCTGGCGCCCCGCATCACCGCCGACAGCCTGCGCCATGCCGAACGTCTGGCGCTGATCGCCCGTTTCGGCGTCGGCTACGACAATGTCGACGTCAGGGCCTGCACCGCGCGAGACGTGGCCTTGGTGATCACGCCCGACGGCGTGCGCCGGCCGGTGGCGGTCTCGATCCTGACCTTGATGTTCGCGCTCTCGGGCAAGCTGATGGTCAAGGACCGGCTCGCGCGGCAAGGCCCCGAGGGCTGGGCCCAGAAGACCCGGCACAACGGCCTTGGTTTGGTCGGCCGCACCTTGGGCTCGATCGGCATCGGCAACATCGGCGCCGAACTCTTCCGTTTGACCCGGCCGCTCGACATGCGCATGATCGCGCACGATCCCTATGCAGACGCCGGTCTGGCCGCCGAACTGGGCCTGGAGCTGCTGCCGCTGGAGGCGATCTTCCGCGAGTCCGATTTCTTGAGCGTCAACTGTCCACTGACGCCCGAGACGCGCCATCTGGTGAACGCCGAGCGCTTGGCATTGATGAAGCCCGGCGCTTACCTCATCAACACCGCGCGCGGTCCCATCGTCGACCAGGCGGCCCTGACCCGGGTCTTGCAAAGCGGCGCCATCGCCGGCGCCGGCCTCGACGTCCTGGAACAGGAACCGCCCGACGCCGAGGACCCGATCCTGACCCTCGACAACGTCATCGTGACACCGCACGCGCTCTGCTGGACCGACCAGCTCTTCGCCGGCAGCGGCGCCGCCGATGTGGAGGCCGTGTTGACGGTCATGGCCGGCGGAACGCCGAAGAGCATCGTCAATCGGGAGGTGATCGGCCAAGCGGGCTGGAGAGCCAAGACGACAGCCTTGGCGGAGCGCCTCACGCAAAGCTAGAACACGCCGCTCTTCAGACAAGGATCGTCTTTTTTCTCGGTTTCATGCCATAACTTCAAACAATAGTGGTGCATTGTACCATTTTAATTTGCTAAAGTAGGCGTAAAAAGGCCAAGTGTGCCCATTTGGACAGGCTGAACCTGCCCATACAGACAGCTTTTTATTCTGATTCGAAGAACTATTGTCTGTTTGCGAGAGCCGTTTTCAAGGCTGATCCCAACCACGGCGGCTTTGATATCCGGACATGCTGCAAAGGTGCCGCGTGCCGGCTTCTTTCAGAGTGGGCGATGGGGGGAATCACGCGATGCCAGGACGATGCTCCTCGGTTTGGTCGGATCGGAGCGAACCTAAGCAAGCGTGGCCACTGTCGCCAAGATGGCGGGGTGCTCGCTGATGGCGGTCCAGACGCTGTCCGAGACTGCTGCGAAGGCGCCGGCCTTCGGGCTTTCGCCTCGCCAGATCCAAGAGAATCTGTCCTTTGGCTACCTCTTTGACAGGCCACAAAGCAGATCCGTGGAAGCAGAGTATCTCTCGACTTTCTCTAACATGGTCTGGGACATTCTTCGGAGTGCCGAAGGCTTTTCGGACTTGACCAGCGAGTTGCTTCGTCGTGTCCGGCTGAAGCATGACGCAGTCGGATTAGAACGCGTGAATCGCGACGCAGGCTGTCTCATCGTTGTCGCCAACCATCCCGGCAACGGATTCATCGACGGGTCCCTGCTCTACCAGTCGGTCATTCAACTGGGATTCGAGGCCAGCATCGTCGCTGCTCACAACCTGGATTTGGGCTTTGACAGCGTGTCGGTGATTCCCATTGCCATGCCACGCTGGAGCGCAAGAGATACCCGGAGCGATCTCGACATCGCTCGGGTCAACGCCTCGGCGCTGGCCAAGATAGAGATGGCGCTTCAGGCAGGCCGCGCCGTCGGTGTCTTTCCCGGCGCCGGCTACTACGAGCGCTCGGACGACGGCCGGTCATTGGTGGAGGGCAACTTCGATCGCCTGGTGCCGATCCTCAAGAGAACCAAGCATCTGCGGCCGAAGGTTATCGGGATCAGGCACGATTACGCGATTCCCCAATGGTGGTCCGATCTTTATGTCGAGGATGCTGAGACCTTTTTTGCCTCGCAGTGGGAGGCAATGCTGGAGCTTGGGCCGCAGGAGGTCCATTGCACGCAGCTTTTCGACGTGACGGTTGCCGAGGACAGCAGCCTGGGTGACATCCAAGCGCTCTGCCAGGGCATGCGCGATCGCTACGTCCAGCAGTCCGGTGCGCGCACCGGCCGAGCTTAGATCTTAGATGCCGACATCCAGACCGTCCTCCTCACCTGAAAAAGAGATCTCCAGCTGTTTGGGCTATGCGGTCGCTCGCGTGATTGCGTTCTTGCGGCGGACCGGATCTGATCTTCCCGTCGAAGATGTGAACTTTAGAGATTTCCTGATCTACTCTATTTTGTATCTTCTGCAGCACGAGAGCTATCGCAGCAATCATAAGCGCGACGCCTTCTTGTCCGACTTCTTGTTTCCATTGGAGATTGCCGCGGATGGCCGATTCCAGTTTGCACTGGATCATGCACCGGGGCAGACGTTCGTTCCGACAATACAGGTTACGAGCACAAGCCCGGGCTTTCATGGCTTGGTCCTGCAGCGCTCCGAGACCGCCCTCACGAGTTGCTGCGCCCATGATACGGTACCAACGGCTTTCGGGCGCTTGCAAATCGGTCAAATCAAGAAGCGCGTCGCGACCAGCGTGGATCTGGAGCGTCTCTATCCGGAGCTCTATGAGTTCAAGCAGCACTGCGGCGAGATGGGCTTGCCCATCGTCTACTTCCTGGGTGCCGCACGGCAGTTTCCCTGTCGCAACGGCTCACATGCCAGGGCGGTCGCGTGGCAGCGCGCCACCTTGGAGACTGTCTTCGCTGTCTCGGAGGCGCGTTATGGAGATGGAATCGTGTTCGGCACGGGCGGCTGGGCCGGTCGCATCGAAGGCTCTCTCGGCGTGCCACGGCTTGCCTATCTGGCTGCGGTCGAGCGAGGCCGGAAGCTGCTGACGACCATTCCGCAATGCGGAACCTACGACATGCATGAGGAGTCGACCCTCGAGGCTATCTGCGGCGAACACTGGGGTGACGACTCCCCGGTCTTGGCGGCGATGTGCGACGGCGCCTTTGTCCTGGGAGCGCACGGTACCTGGACCCAGATAGAGATTCAGAACCTAGCGCGTCAGAACAAGCCTTTCGTCGTGCTCAACCCGCCGCCCGACGATGACCTTGAAAGGGCTTCGGCGGCTGTCACGTCCACCCCCGTAAGTCGACCTGTCTTCGATGACGCTGGCAGAGCGGCACAGCATCTGTTTGATAGAATTGATGGCGCTCAAGCACGGTGCTTGGATCGAGGGCAGGTGGCATAGCGGCAGGTCGGCTTTCGAGCCCGTGACCACCGATAGTAGCTCCAACGGCAGTGGCAAAGGCAGGGATCGGGCACGCATCGCCCGTCTTCTTGTATGCGCAGAGTGTACAGGCGGCCATGAAGCCGCCTATAGAGGTTCAGCTGAACCGGAACCTCGCCATGTCCTCGATGACCAACAAGGAACGTCTCTACGCCGACCTGAAGCGCAAGATTCTGACCTTGCGGCTGGAGCCCGGCGAAGGGCTGGACGAAACCTCGCTCTCGGCGGAGTACGGGATTTCGCGCACGCCGCTGCGCGATGTCTTCCGGCAGTTGGCCGGAGAGGGCTACATCCAGATCAGGGACAACCGCGGCACCATCGTCTCGCCGATGAGCCACAAGTCCATGCGTGACTTCTTCATGGCGGCACCGATGATCTATGCCTCGATCGCCAGGCTCGCCGCCCAGAACGCCCAGCCGGACAAGCTGGCCGAGTTGAAGGAGGCGCAGGCGCGCTTCCGCGCCGCCGTCGCCGAGGGCCGGCCCGAGGACATGGTCTTCTGGAACGACCGCTTCCACTACGTCATGGGCGAGATGGCCGACAACCAGTACCTCATGCCGAGCCTCAGGCGCTTGCTGATCGATCACGCCCGCATCGGAGAGACCTTCTGGCGCGCCCGCTCCGCCGACATGGAAGAGCGGATCGAGGAGGCGGCCGACCACCACGACCGCTTCATCGATTTGATCGAGGCCGGCGACGCCGAGGGCGCGGTCGCCTTGACCTTGGAGCACTGGTCGCTCTCGCGCGACCACATGGAGATGTTCGTGCGTCCCGATCCCTTACCGATCACGCTTCCGGACGAGAGCTAGGCCAAAGAGGAGATCTAGGCTCAAGTGTGCTCTTGCGCCCGGCCGACTTCTGCATTAGATATTGTGCACGAAATGTATACAGAAGGCAGGCCATGCGTTTCGAGGGGATCTATACACCGATCGTCACGCCCTATCGCGGCGACAGTTCGATCGACGAGGCGCGCTTTGCCGAGGTGGCGGAGCGGCTGATCGCCGCCGGCGTGCACGGGATCGTCGTGGCCGGCACGACGGGCGAGTACTACGCGCAGACGGCCGACGAGCGGGTGGCCCTCATGGGCCTCGCCAAGAAGGTGATCGGCGAGCGTGCCCAGCTCATCATCGGCACGGGCGCCTTCAGGACGGAGGAATCCATCGCCTTCGCGGAGGCCGCGAAGGCCGCCGGCGCGGACGCGATCCTGGTCGCGACCCCGCCCTACTCCGTGCCGACCGGGCGCGAGAACGCGCTGCACGCCTTGGCCATCGATCGGGCGGTCAACCTGCCGATCATGCTCTACAACTATCCGGGCCGCATGGCCGCCCACATGGACGAGGACTACCTCGACCGCGTCGGCCGCTCGCCCAACTTCTGCGCCATTAAGGAGAGTTCGGGCGACATCAATCGCGTGCACCTGCTGGCGCGCGACTACCCGCATATCCAGCTCTCCTGCGGCATGGACGACCAGGCCCTGGAGTTCTTCGCCTGGGGCGCGCGCAGCTGGGTTTGCGCGGGGTCGAACTTCGCGCCGGAGGCCCATATCGCGCTTTGGCGGGCCTGCGCCGTGGAGGGCAACTTCGACAAGGGGCGGCGGATCATGTCGGCGATGCTGCCGCTGATGCGGGTGCTGGAGCAGGGCGGCAAGTTCGTCCAGTGCATCAAGCACGGCATGAGCCTGCGCGGCTTGCCGGTGGGCCCGCCCCGGCGCCCCCTGCAGCCCTTGAACAAGGACGAGAAGCGCGCCTTGGCGGAGACGGTGAAGATCATGGATGCGGCGATCCAGAAGATCGAGGCGGAGGGCTAAGAGAGATGTCGGAGCTTCTGACCCGGGCGGACTATGCCGCCATTGCCGACGGCCTCGCCCTGCCGCGCACGGCCTTCATCGACGGCGCCTTCCGGCCGGCAGCCTCCGGTGCCACCTTCGAGACCAGGAACCCGGCCACCGGCGCGGTGCTGGCCGAGCTGGCCGCCTGCGGCGCGGAGGAGGTGGACTTCGCTGTCGCCAAGGCCCGCGAGGCCTTCGAGGAGGGGCGCTGGTCGCGCCTGCATCCGGCCGAGCGCAAGCGCGCCCTGGTCCACTTCGCCAAGCTGATCGAGCGCAACCGGCACGAACTGGCGGTGATGGAGAGCCTCGATTCCGGCAAGCCCATCCGCGACTGCGTGGAGATCGACCTGCCGGAGACGGTCAACTGCATCAAGTGGCACGCCGAGGCCATCGACAAGATCTACGACCAGAGCGCGCCGGTGGGCGACGATGCGCTGGCGATCATCGCGCGCGAGCCGATCGGCGTGGTGGGCCTGGTGCTGCCCTGGAACTTCCCGCTGTTGATGCTGGCCTGGAAGATCGGCCCGGCCCTCGCCGCCGGCTGCTCGGTCATCGTGAAGCCGGCCGAGCAGACCTCCTTGACCGCGCTCCGCCTTGCCGAACTGGCCATGGAGGCGGGCCTACCGCGCGGCGTCCTGAACGTGGTAACGGGCGACGGTCCCAGCACCGGCGAGCCCTTGGGCCTGCACCCGGACGTCGACATGATCTCCTTCACCGGCTCCACCGAGACCGGCAAGCGTTTCCTGCGCTACGCCGCCGACTCCAACCTGAAGAAGATCACCTTGGAATGCGGCGGCAAGAACCCGGCCTTGGTGCTGGAGGACGCGGAGGAGCTGGACCTGGTCGCCGGCCACCTGATCAATGCCGCCTTCTGGAACATGGGCGAGAACTGCTCCGCCAACTCCAGGCTGATCGTGCACGAGGCGGTCAAGGATCCCTTGATGGAGCGGATCCTGGCCCGCGCCCGCGATTGGCGCACCGGTGACCCCCTGGACCCGACCAACCATCTGGGCGCACTCGTCGACAAGGAGCACTTCGGCAAGGTCTGCGGTTACCTGGAGAAGGGGCGGGCGAGCGCCACCGTGGCGCTTGGCGGCGAGGGCAACGACGGCTTCGTGCAGCCGACCATCTTCGACGGCGTGAAGCCCAGCGATCCTCTCGCCAAGGAGGAGATCTTCGGCCCGGTGCTCTCCGTCATCACCGTGGCCTCGACGGAAGAGGCCGTGGCGATCGCCAACGACACGCCCTACGGCCTGGCCGCGTCTGTCTTCTCCGCCAACGGCAAGCGGGCGCTCAGGGCGGCGCGCGCCATCCGCGCCGGAACGGTGACGGTCAACTGCTACGGCGAGGGCGACATCACCACGCCTTTCGGCGGCTACAAGCAGTCGGGCTTTGGCGGGCGCGACAAATCTCTCCATGCGCACGACCAGTACACCGAGTTGAAGACCATCTGGATCGACCTCGGCGATCAGGCGCCCTCAGAGGCGGTCGAGTGACCAAGGTCGCGCGTCTGCCGAAGGACCCCGGACCCGCCGCCTGGAACGCTTTGCTGCCACCGGCCGCTCCGGCCAAGGTCCTCGAGGAGAGGATCACGGCGGACTGGCTGGTGATCGGCGCCGGCTGGGCCGGCTTGGCCGCGGCACGGCGTCTAGCGCAATTGCGGGCGGGTGACGCCATCGCGGTGCTGGAGGCCTCGCGCGTCGGCGAGGGGCCGGCCGGCCGCAACTCGGGCTTCATGATCGACCTGCCGCACGACCTCAGCAGCGACAGCTACGGCGGCGCCCTGGAGGCCGATCGCCGGCAGACCGAGATGAACCGTGCCGCCATCGCCTTCGCCGCCGAGGCGGCCGAGGAATACGCCATGTCGGCCGAGGCCTTCGCCAGGACCGGCAAGGTCAATGCCGCCGCCAGCGAGGCAGGCCTCAAGCACAACGCCGACTACCTTCGCCATCTGGAGGCACTGGGCGAGGAGTGCGAGTCCCTGGACGCGCCGGCCATGCGGGCGCTGACCGGCACCGACTACTACCGGGGCGGCGTGCGCACCAAGGGCGCGGCGATGGTGCAGCCGGCGCTTTTCGTGCGCTCCATTGCCGGCGGCCTGGCGCCGCTGGTCTCGCTCTATGAATCGAGCCCGGTCGTCTCCTTGGCGCGCGAGGGCAAGGCGTGGCAGGTCAAGACGCCAAAGGGTGCCGTCTCGGCGCCCAAGGTGATCCTGGCGGTGAACGGCCATGCCGAGAGCTTCGGTTTCTTCCGCCGGCGGCTGATGCACATCTTCACCTATGCCTCCATGACCCGCGCCTTGACGGCGGAGGAGGTTGCTCGGCTGGGCGGGGAACCGCGTTGGGGCCTGCTGCCGGCCGATCCCATGGGTACCACGGTGCGGCGCATCTCCGGCAGCGGCGGCGACAGGATCGTGGTCCGCAACCGCTTCACCTACGATCCGAGCATGGAGGTCTCCGACGCGCGGCTCAGCGCCGTTGCCCGCGACCACGACGCAAGCTACGCCGCGCGCTTCCCCATGTTGAAAGAGGTCGGGATGGAGTACCGCTGGGGTGGCCGCCTCTGTCTCTCTCGCAACGGCGTGTCGGCCTTCGGGGAGGTCGACGAGGGCCTCTATTCGGCTTGCTGCCAGAACGGGCTCGGCACCTCCAAAGGCACCCTGTCCGGCATGCTGGCGGCGGACTTGGCCGCCAAGGGCAACAGTCCCCTGGTCGCGCATATGTTGGAGCAAGCGCAACCCAGCCGCCTGCCGCCGGAGCCGCTGGCCTGGCTCGGTGCCAACGCCACCATCCGCTTCAACGAGTGGCGCGCCGGCCGGGAGTTCTGATCAAACAGCAGAACTCTCGCCTGGCGAAGAGCAAGGGACCGCGCTCGCGCTCCTAGCGCCGCACGACGTTGCAGGCCCAAGCCAGCTGCTCGTCGGTTTCGACCGCGCCCGGCCGCAAGGCGCGCAGGCGCGACAGCGCGATGGCGGCATCCTCGCCGCGCTCCACCAGGAGTCGCAAGGCCACCATGCCGGAGCGCCCCTGGCCACCGCGGCAATGAACCAGGACGCCCTCGCCTCGGTCCAAGACCTCGTGCAGATGGGACGAGAGAGCCGGCCAAGCCTCGGCATTGGAGCCGCCGAGGCCGCCGAAGTCCCTGATCGGCAAATGACTCCACGCAATGGCGTCTCTCGCAAGGCGCTGCTCCAGGTCCGTGCAGCCGTAGGCCGCCATTTCACCCCGTTCCGTGAGGGAAAGCACGATAGCGGGCTTCCACTGCCGGACGCAGGCAAGGTCGAGCTCGAGCTGTCCCAAGAGTCCGGGCAGACGACAGATCCCGATGCGGCTGCCGCCGGCGACGTCCAGCGTCGCGATGGCGAGCGAAGGGCTTGGCGCTGCCTTCCCCGGCTTCCTGCTCTCCTCTGTCATGGCGCCTTACTACCATCTTGGAGAGCGTGATGCTGCATCTAATAGCTGTGTGGTAAGCTAAGCCGCGTGGTCCGCCCGCCGTCGACGACGTAGACCTGACCGGTGACGAAAGCGGCCTCCTCGGAGGCCAGCCAGGCGACCAAGGCTGCCACCTCCTCCGCCTGGCCGCTGCGGCCGACGGGGTGAAGACCGCCGATCTGCCGGCGGAAGCGCTCCGGGTCGGGTTGCGCTTCGACGAAGGCGACGTTGAGCTCCGTGTCGATCCAACCGGGCGCCACGGCGTTGCAGCGCACGCCCTCGGCGCCGTGGTCGACGGCGATGGCGCGGGTCAGCCCGTGCAGGCCGGCCTTGGAGGCGCAGTAGGCGGGATGCCGCGGATTGGCGCCGATGCCCTCGATCGAGCCGACATTGACGATCGCGCCGCCGCCGCGCAGCAGGGGCAGCGCCTGCTTGATCAAGAGGAAGGGCGCGGTGAGATTGATCGCGAGCGTGTGCTGCCAATCGGCCAGCGACATCTCCTCGGCCGTCGCTTCCTGCATGACGCCGGCGTTGTTCACCAGGACGTCGAGCCTGCCGGCCCTGGAGGCGATCTCCGCGACGATCCTTTTCGGCGCCGAGGGATCGGCGAGATCGGCCTCCAGGCTCTCGAAGGCCTCGGCGCTCTTGCGCTGCGCGGTGAAGACCTGGGCGCCCTCCGCCGCGAGGCGACGCGCGCAGGCCCAACCGATGCCGCTGCGTCCGCCGGTCACCAGGGCCACCTTGCCGTCGAAGCGGCTCATCCTACCGGCTTTCCGCCGTTGACTTCGATCAGGGCGCCGCAAAGGTAGCGGGCCTCCTCGGAAGCGAGAAAGACCACGACGTCGGCGATGTCGTCGGGCTGGGCGATGCGGCCCAAGGGGACGGTGGCGTCGAGCTGGGCGATCGCCTGATCGGGATCGAGGCCGCGGATCCGGAAGCCGGAGCGCAGCATGGGCGTGTCGACCTCGTTGGGACAGACGCCGTTCACGCGGATGGACTGATGGGCATGGTCGCGCCCCAAGCATTGGGTGAGGGAGGCGAGGGCCGCCTTGCTCATGCAGTAGAGCGGATGGTTGGGGCCCGGGTGGACGCCCCAGCAGGAGGCCATGTTGACGATGGCGCCGCCGCCGGCCGCGGCCATGATCGGGATGGCGGCCCGGCAGAGGCGAAAGGGCGCTTCGACGTTGACCTTGAGCGAGAGCGCATAGTCCTCGTCGCTGGCCTCGGTCACCGGGCCGCGTCGCATGAGGCCGGCATTGTTCACCAGGATGTCGAGGCCGCCCAGGCGCTCGGCGGCGCGGCCCGGCAGCGCGTCGCAGTAGAAGGGGTCGGTCAGATCGCCCGGTAGGTGCGCCTCCGCCCCCAGGTCGTCGGGCGCCAGGTCGGCCGTGGCCACCTTGGCGCCTTCCGCCGTTAGCCGGGCGAGGATGCTGCGGCCCATGCCGCCGGCGGCACCGGTCACCAGCGCGCGGCGGCCCTTCAGGCGCATCGGCCTAATGTTCCTCGTTCAAGGCGTCGACGGCCGGGATCTCGCGTTCGCGCCGGGCGATGTAGTCGCGCAGCTCCTCGTCCTTGGCCTCGTCCAGCCGCGGCTCCTGATAGTCGCGCAGCATAGCCTTGGCGCGCGCCAGCGCCCTTTCCGTGGTGTCCTTGGAGCCGTCGGCGATCCACTGCTCGACGGAGTTGTTGTCGAAGAGCTTGGGCATGAAGAAGCCGCGCTCGAAGTTGGCCAGGGTGTGGGGATGGCCCAGGTAGTGGCCGCCGGGGCCGATGTCGCGGACGGCGGCCAGCGCCTCGTCGAAGTCGTCCCAGCGGATACCCTCCGCCATGCGGTAGCCCATGGCGCATTGCTCCGCATCGACCACGAACTTGGCGACCGAGCAATGCATGCCGCCCTCGTTCCAGCCGGCGGAATGCCAGATGTAGTTGGCGCCGGCCATCAGGACCGCCATCAAGGTGGTGGCGCTCTCGTAGCCGGCCTGCGCGTCCAGGGTCTTGGCGCCGCCCAAGGTGTTGGAGGTCCGCCAGGGTACCCCGTAGAAGCGCGCCATCTGCCCGATCATGAAGTTCATCAGGCTGATCTCCGGCGTACCGGCCATGGGCGCGCCCGACTGCATGGAGACGGTGGAGAGATAGTGGCCGTAGATCGCCGGCGCGCCCTTGCGCACCACCTGGGTGTAGGCGAGCGCCGCCAAGGCCTCGGCATTGAGCTGGGCGACGGCCGGTGCGGTGGAGGCCGGCGTGTTGGCCCCGCCCAGGACGAAGGGCGAGCAGAGCACCGGCTGGTTGCGGCGGCAGAAAGCGCGCATGGCGCTCAGCATGATCTCGTCCCAGACCAGGGGCGAGTTGCCGTTGCAGTTGCCGACGGTGACCGGGTGGCTGTCCATGTAGTCCGCGCCGAAGAGAATGGCGCAGAGGTCCAGCACGTCCTCCGCGTTCTTGCCCGAGGTGGTCATCCCCATGAAGGTCTTGTCCGAGTGCTTCATGGAGGAATAGGTGATCCGCAAGTGGCGGTGCGAGACCGGGTGGTCCATCGGCTCGACAATGTGATGCGCCGAGGAATGCAGGGCCGGCGCCATGTGCGCCAGCTTATGGAACATGGCCAGGTCGTCGAGGGTGGGATTGCGCCGCTGGTCGTCGAGGTCGCGCAGGAAGGGCGCGCCCGTCATCGGCACGAAGATGGAGTGCGGTCCGCCCAGCGCCACGCTCTTTTTCGGGTCGCGGGCGTGCAGGGTGATGTCGGAGGGGATGGTCTTGATCAGCTCGCGCACCTGCCCGCGGTCGAGATGGACCCGCTCGCCCCGCACGTCGGCGCCGGCGCGCTTCCAGTCCGCCAAGGCGACCTCGTCGCGGAAGACGATGCCGACCTCCTCCAGGATCGCCATGGAGGCCGCGTCGATGCGCTCGACCTGCTCCTGCGTCATGGGTTCGACCAGCGGCAGGCCCCTTCGCAAGCCCGGCAGCATCTCCACGTCGGGCGCGGACCTCAAGTCCCGCCGCGCCCCACGTCCGCCCCTGCGCGCAGTCGCTCTCGCTTCCATTCCCGTCATCCAGTCTGTATACAGAATGTGCACACTATGCCGTTCCGACGGAGCTGTCAATTGGTTCGGTAAAGAACGAGCCGCGTTTTGATCGACATCCTGGGTGGGATGAAGCCCTCCAATAAGCTGGTCGGTGAAGCATACCTTCGGTCATTGTGAGGAGCGTCAGCGACGCGGCAATCCAGGGGGAAGCACTCGGCCGTGAGAGACTGGATCGCGTCGCTTCGCTCCCGATGCCGAAGAGCTGGGCGGTGGCGCGTGCTCCCCAGGTTTGGAAAGCCCGAGCCAACAAGCCTTGTCCTGATGGCCCGCCTCGCTCCGACTGTCGTGACCAGCACGCCGCGAAGGGCGGCCTTCCGGAAGAGAGCCTCGCAAAGCCTGCGTGCGACGCCATCCCCCGGATGCGGTCATCGACGAGCGTCGAAGTCGGTGAGCACCTCCTCGATGGTCCGTCGCGACAGGTCGGCCAGCACGGGATTGCTCTCCAGGTAGTAGGCCAAGGCGACCAGCGCGACTGACAAGGCCCAACCGCGCCCGCGCAGCCAGCTGTCCTCGTCGATCTCCAGGGCGTCGCGGAAGACGCCTCTGCTGCGCCCGCAAAGCAGGGACCAGGCGATGGTCAAGTCGCAGGCCGGATCGCCCACGCCCATCAGGCCGAAGTCGATCACGGCGCGGATCCGGCCCGCTCTGGCCAGCAGGTTGCCGGACTGGATGTCGCCGTGAACCCAGCGCGGCGCCTCGCGCCAGGGCGGCACCGCGAGCGAGGCCTCCCAAGCCTCGGTCAAGCGGAAGGGGTCGAACAGCGTGGAGAGCGCGCCGATGGCCTGGCGCGTCGGCGCCTCCCGCTCCGCCAGGGGGACGCCGCGAAACTCGTTGTGCTGTCCGCTGAGCGGTCCGTCGCCGGCGTCGATCGCCTGTAAGGCACGGATGAAACCGGCCAAGGCGCGCGCCGCCTCCTCGAGGTCCTGGAGGCGTTCCGGCGTGGCGTTCTCGCCCTCCAGCCAGCCGTAGACCGACCATTGGAAGGGATAGCCCCGGTCGGGCGCGCCCCGCCCCAAGGCTGTCGGGATCTCCAAGGGGAGCGGCCTCAGCAAGGGCAGCCAGCGCTGCTCCTTCTCGACCTGTCCCGCCGCGCGCGCGAGGCGCGGCAGGCGCAGGGCCATGGTCTCCCCCAGCCTGAAGATCGCGTTGTCGGTGCCGGCGGAGATCACCGGACGCAGTGCCAGGTTCGCCCATTGCGGATGCTGGCGCGCCAGGAGGCGGCGGGCCAGGGCTTCGTCGATCGTGACCTCTTCATCCGTCTGGTCTTGCCTGGCCATCACGCTGCCTTCAAAGGCGGGCTCCCTGGCCGAGGCTGCGGTAGAGCAGAGGGTCGCTGCGGCGCAGGCGCAAGGCCATGGCGGCGCCGAGGAGGGCCACGGCCAGCACCACGAAGGGGAACTGCCGGACGACGGCGGACTGGGAGCCGCTGACCAGCGAGAGGTGGTCGGTCATCATCGCCAGACCGGTGATGAGGCCCGCCGCGCTGAGAAGCGGTGCGATCAGCCGCTTCCAGAGGCTGACGCCTCGGCTGTCGCGCGCGAAGTAGCCGAGCACCGCCAGGGAGACGAGGGCTTGCATGGTGAGCACGCAGAGCGACGCCATGGTGCCGGACCAGGCAAAGACGACGTTGTAGGGATGCAGGCCGGCCACGGCCAAGAGGAGGAGCATGCTCAGCACCACCAGCAGCTGAACCGCGCCGGCGACGTGCGGCGAGCGATGGGTGGCGTGAGTGCGGGCCAGCCCGCGCCATAAGAGGCCGTCGCCGCCGATGGCGTAGTAGTAGCGATTGAGCGCGTTGTGGAAGGAGAGCGCGCAGGCGAAGATGCTGGTGATCAAGAGCGCATCCATCACGTGGCCGGCGAAGGCCCCCAGCAGGACGATGACGGCCTCGTCGTACATTGTCGCGGTGTGCTGGGCCGCCTCTTGCGTGATGTGGGAGGGGCCGTAGTAGACGACGATGCACCAGGTGACGAAGGAGTAGAAGAGCGCGATCAGGGTGACCGCCGTATAGGTGGCGATGGGGATGGTCCGTCCGGGATCGCGCGCCTCCTCGCCGAAGATCGCGGTGGCCTCGAAGCCGATGAAGGCGGCCACGACGAAGACCAGGGCGATGCCCAGGCCGGGCGTGAAGACGACCGCGGGGTCGAAGGAGGTGAAGACGATGCCGTCCGGCCCGCCGCCGCTGACCAGGACGTCGAGGCTCAAGACCATCAGTATAGTGACCTCGGCGATCATGCAGATGCCGAGCACGCGGCCGCTGAACTCTATGTTGCGCCGGCCGAAGAGGTAGACGACGAGGGCCAGGACGGTCGCGTAGATCCACCAGGCGATGTCGGGGCCGCCGGCACCACGCACGATGCTGTTCACAAAGAACCCGAAGAGGCCGGAGAGCGAGAGCTGAACGGAGTGATAGGCCAGGAGCGCGATGAAGGCCGTGGCCACGCCGGCCGGCTTGCCCAGGCCCGCGGCGACATAGGGGTAGAAGCCGCCGGCCGAGCCGACGAAGCGGCTCATGGCGGTGAAGCCGGCACTGAAGATGACGTAGAGGACCCCCACCATGACGAAGACCGCCGGCACGCCGGCGCCGTTGCCGAAGGCAAAGGCGGCCGGCGAGACGCCCATCACGGCGGTCAAGGGGGCGGCCGCGGCGACGACGAAGACGACCATGTGGGTCACTCCGACGGCGTCGCGCTTGAGCCCGCCCTGCTCGCCCTCGCGTTCGGCCATGTCTGTCCTCTCTCCCGCCAGTGGTCCAAGAGCCCCCGAGAGCCGCTGTCGACGCAACCGCAAGGACGGCAGTGCCCGATCCCGGCGGCGCGCCGCAAAGCCTACGCCACCCGCTGGCACCGTGGGTAGTCCCCCGGAAGCCGTCCGCGTGAAGGCGCGAGAAGAAAAGCCTATTGAGATCGGCGTCGCACCTGTTGGACAGTCGGCGGGATGATGACTGGCATTCCCGATCGCGGCCGCTGCCGTGGCTAGCGCCCTCGCCGCCGCCCCCACGCCCAGCTACCGCTGGGGCGTGGTCCTGGTCCTGCTGGCCGGCACCTGCTGGTCGAGCATGGGGATCGGCGTCCGCGCGATGGAGGTTGCCAACGTTTGGCAAATCCTCTTCTACCGCTCTTGCGCCATGGCGCCGGTGCTCTTCCTGCTGATCGCCTTGCGCTCGGGCGGCAGGCCGGTCGCGGTGGTGCGTCGGGCCGGCGGCGCGGCGGTGATCGGTGCCTGCTGTCTGGTCTTGGCTTTCGCCGGCGGCATCTACGCGATCCAGGTCACCTCGGTGGCCAACGCCATGTTCCTCTTCGCGGCCGCCCCCTTCATGGCCGCCTTCCTCGGCCGATTCCTGCTGCGCGAGCTGGTGCCCAAGAGCACCTGGACGGCCATGGCGCTGGCCCTGGTCGGCATCGCCATCATGGTGGTCGAGGGCATCGCCGTGGGCCATGCCGTGGGCAATCTGGCGGCTCTGGGCTCGGCCTTGGGCTTCGCCGGCTTCACCATCACGCTGCGCTGGGGCCGGCAGGAGGACATGCTGCCGGCGGTCTTTCTTGCCGGTCTCTTCGCCATCGCCACCTCCGGCCTGGTCTGTCTAGCGTTGGGCCAAAGCCTCGCGATCCCGCTGCACGACGCCGTGATCGCGGTGATGCTGGGCGTCTTCCAGCTGGGATTGGGGCTCTCCCTCTACACCTTCGGCTCCCGGTCGGTGCCGGCGGCGGAACTGGCCTTGCTTTCCACGTCGGAAGTCTTGCTGGCGCCGCTTTGGGTCTGGCTCTTTCTGGGCGAGACGGCCAGTCCCTATACCTTCCTGGGCGGCGCCGTCCTAATGGCCGGCATCGTCGCCAGCGCCTTCTCGGGGCTGAGGCGGAACGGGCGTTCTCTTTCCTAGAAAGCGTACAACATTTGTAAAGCATGAGATAACCGAAGGGTTTCTGAGCTAAATTCTTGCTGATCTGATGTAAAAATGGCACGAACCGCAGGTCGCTAGTCTGTTGTCACTCAAATAGCGCCACAGAACAAACGGCACTAAGGATGATGTGAAGAGTGTTGGCGATGCGGGGCTAGTAGTATCCATTTGGAACAGGGGGGAAGGCGCAGTGCCTGTCGTGACGCGGCCACGCCCTCGAGGCCCGTTGACGCCTTATGCATGGCCCCGGGCCGCATCCGAGACCGGGGTTGGCCTCGGCCTGAGGCCCGAAAAAGGAGTCCCGGTGGCCCGGTCGACGCCGGGACCCTGGCCAAGTCGTGAGAGCGACCGGGAAACTCTTTGCCGGTAAGAGAGGTAACCGTTAGCCTTCGGCACGGTGTAAATCCAGTTTCGAAGGCATGAGGCCATGGCGTTCATTCCGGGTACGAATGGGCCGGACACGCTCAGCGGCACGAACGAGGTCGATAGCATCCTGGGCTATGGGGCGGGCGACACGCTTTATGGGCGAAGCAATGCTGACTCGCTCTACGGCGCGGAGAGCGATGATCGGCTCTTCGGGGGCAGTGGGAACGACGCCACGCTTTCCGGAGGCACCGGCAGAGACAGCCTCTTCGGTGGGGACGGCGACGACGAGAGGCTGGAGGGCGGCTCCAGGGCCGATGTGCTGGCGGGCGGCGAGGGCGCGGATGCCTCTTTCTTCGGCGGGGTGGGCGACGACACGCTTTCGGGGGGCAGCGGCGACGACAGTCTGCTCTACGGCGATGCGGGTCTCGACCGACTCTACGGCGGAACCGGGCACGATACCCATCTGGACGGTGGCGCCAATGCCGATGTGATCTACGGCGGCGAGGGATTCGATCGCTATCTCTTCGGAGAGCGGGGCAACGACACCATCTTCGGAGGTGAGGGCGACGACTTCTCGGTCGACGGCCAGCAAGCATCCGATCGGCTCTACGGCGATCTTGGCAGCGATCAGTTCTTTTTCGGAGATATTGGCGCCGACAGCGTGTTTGGCGGTGACGGTAACGATTCTCACATCTATGGCGGTGCCGGGAACGACCTGATCTCCGGCGGTAGCGGTCAAGACTACTTGCTTTATGGCGGTGGCAAGAGGGACAGGATTTTTGGCGGCAGCGGAGCCGATGTAAATCTCTATGGCGGTGGTGGGATCGACACGCTGTCTGGGGAGACCGGCGATGACCGGCAGCTGCTCGGCCGTGCGGGGTCGGACAAGCTTTATGGCGGCTCTGGCGACGACAACCTCTTCTTTGGGGGCAATGACAACGACACTCTCTTCTCCGGTGATGGAGATGACTCTCTTTTCTACGGCGGCTCCGGGTCCGACAGCCTCTTCGGTGGCGCTGGGAGGGATCACTCTTTTCACGGCGGGATCGGAAAGGACAGACTCTACGGCGGTGACAGTGGCGATCAGTTCTTTTACGGTGGAAATGGGGCTGACAGCCTCTTCGGCGGCGACGCAGGGGACGGGTTGTTCTATGGAGGGTCCGGCTCTGACCGTCTCTACGGCGGCGATGTGGGTGACGGACTCTTCTACGGTGCCTCTGGGTCCGACAGGCTCTTCGGCGACGATGGGGGCGACGGAAAGTTCTTCGGTGAAGAGGGTGACGACAGCCTTTCCGGCGGCTCTGGGTTAGACGGCCTATTCTATGGTGGCTCCGGGTCCGACCTCCTCTTCGGCGGAGAAGGGGATGACATCGTCATTCACGGTGGCAGCGGCGTAGACAGCCTCTTCGGCGGCGATGGGAAAGACCACTCTTTCCACGGCGAAGACGGAGAGGACAGGCTCTACGGCGGTGACGGTAGTGACCAGTTCTTTTACGGTGGAGACGGGGCTGACAGCCTCTTTGGCGGTGACGCGGGGGACGGGTTGTTCTATGGAGGGTCCGGCGCCGATCGCCTCTACGGCGGCGACGTGGGTGACGGACTCTTTTACGGCGGCTCCGGGTCCGACAGGCTCTTCGGCGACGATGGGGGCGACGGAAAGTTCTTCGGTGAAGAGGGCGACGACAGCCTCTCCGGCGGCTCTGGATTAGACGGCCTATTCTACGGCGGCTCCGGGTCCGACCTCCTCTTCGGCGGAGAAGGGGATGACTTCGTCATTCACGGTGGCAGCGGCGCGGACAGCCTCTTCGGCGGCGCTGGGAGAGACCACTCTCTCCACGGCGAAGACGGAGAGGACAGGCTCTACGGCGGTGACAGCGGTGACCAGTTCTTTTACGGTGGAGACGGGTCCGACAGCCTCTTCGGCGGTGACGTGGGTGACGGGTTGTTCTATGGAGGGTCCGGCGCCGACCGCCTCTACGGCGGCGATGTGGGCGACGGACTCCTCTTCGGTGGTTCTGGATCCGACAGGCTCTTCGGCGATGATGGCGATGACGGAGAACTGCACGGCGAAGAGGGTGACGACAGCCTCTCCGGCGGCTCTGGGGGAGACGGCCTATTCTACGGCGGCTCCGGGTTTGACGCCCTCTTCGGCGGAGATGGGGATGACTTCGCCATTCACGGTGGCAGCGGTGCCGACAGCCTTTTTGGCGGTAGTGGGGATGACCGCTCCTTCTTCGGCGGCGACGGTGCTGACAGCCTAACTGGCGGGTCCGGCTCTGACAGCCTCTATGGCGATAGTGGTGACGACATATTCTTGGTGGCGAGCCAAGGAGACTTCGTCGGCTACTCCTATGATGGCGGTTCCGGTACCGACACGCTGATGCTGGGGTCAGGCACGACCATCCCCGCCAGCGGCACCGGCCTTGTCTCGATCGAGGTGACCCTCTACGGCTAGCGCACGCCGCGCACGTCCGGCTTCTCAGCCATCGTTTCGATGCCGGCATGGATGCTTGCGCCATAGCGTCCATGGTCTGCTCCCCCCTTGAACGCGGCAAATCTCTCTTGGGCGATGCAGTGGGAGGTTCGCGAACTCTTTGTGCGGTGGCGAGGTGCTGGCGTTTTTGCGCTTCGACCAACTGGTCCTCTCGCGCCGCTGCTACCGGGATAGCGGCGCGCTTGCGGGCCTCGACCTGACCTACCAGCGGATAGGAGCCGATCACCGTCCCGCCAGTCCCACCGGCGTTCGGTCCAGTTCTAAGACATTGAACGGTCGGTTCAGTTAAGATAGCCTAAATGGCAAAGCGTACAACCAAAAGACAGAACAGAGAAATCTGTCAATAACTATTTGGGCTGCTGGTCAACCGCAGTGCCCGCGCTGGAGGATCCGGAAGTCGGCTCCCTTCCTGGGAAGGGAGTGTGAGGAGGAAGGACGCAGGCGATGGCGATTATTCTGGGGACCCCGGGTCCGGATACCCTTTCCGGTAGCGACACGGTCGACACGATCCTCGGCTATGGTGACGACGACACGCTCTACGGTCGATCCGGCGGAGACAGTCTTTTCGGAGGCTCCGGCAGAGACACGCTCTTCGGTGGCGGCGACTCAGACTCTCTGCTCGACGGCGGTCAAGGTGTCGACACGCTCTTCGGCGGCCGAAGTAGCGACACCGGATTGTTCGGCGCTCAAGGGGACGATTGGCTCTATGGGGGCTCGGGCTACGATCTCAGCTTGGTCGGCGGCGGCGGCAGCGACCGAATCTACGGTGATGAAAACAGCGATCGCGCCTTCTTCGGGCGGGGCGCGAACGACTTCCTGTTCGGCGGAACCGGTGACGATTCCTCCTTTTTCGGCGGCACGGGCCTCGACACGCTGATGGGGGGCAGCGGTTACGACCGTGCTTTCTACGGCGATTCGGAGAACGATCTTCTCTACGGAGGGGACGGCGACGACGCGGCGTTCTACGGCGGCAGCGGTGCGGACAGCCTTCTGGGAGAGGCAGGCCAGGACGAGGGGTTCTTCGGTGGCAATGGAGATGATCGTCTCTTCGGCGGAACGGGGGACGACGAGCAGTTCTATGGGGGCAGTGGCGCCGACAGCCTCGTCGGCGGCAATGGGGGCGACGACGACTTCCAGGGCGGCAGCGGCGCGGATAGCCTGTCGGCCGGCAGCGGCAGCGACACCGGGTTCTTCGGTGGCATCGGTGACGATAGACTGTCGGCTGGGTCAGGCACCGACATCTCCTTCCTGGGTGACGAGGGTGCCGACAGCCTCTTCGGCGGGATGGGAAATGACACCGCTTTCTACGGCGGCGATGGCGACGATCGTCTCTATGGTGGAGAGGGCGACGACTACAGTTTCTTCGGCGGCAACGGAAGCGACAGCTTGTTCGGTGGGTCCGGCGCCGACACCCTGATCGGTGGCCCGGGTCAAGACGTTGTCGCCGGTGGGTCGGGTAATGACGTTCTGGTCATCAGAACACAGACGGAAGTCACGTCCGGGGACAGCTTTGACGGCGGGGATGGCACCGACACCCTGCTGATCCAGCAAGGTGTGACCCTGCCGGGGGGGCTTGGGCTCAGCGGCATCGACGTGACGCTCTCCACCAACTACTTGGCCACGATCTACGGGACCAGCGGGAACGACTTACTCTATGGCGACGACCTCGCCAACATCATCAAGGGTCTCAGCGGGAGTGATCGCCTCTTCGGGCTGGAAGGGCAAGACACGCTCTACGGCGATGCAGGCAACGACCTGCTTCACTCCGGGGGCAGCGGCGACGACACGATCTACGGGGCCGGGGGTAACGACTATCTCATTAGAGGAGCAAGCGGCGACGACCGGCTCTTCGGCGGTCAAGGCGACGACTATGTGTTCTATGGTGGTGACGGTGCCGATACGATCGAGGGTGGCAGCGGCAATGACAGCTATTTCTATGGTCGCGATGGCGCGGACAGCCTCCTTGGTGGCAGTGGTCAGGCGCTATCATTCTCCGGCGGCAGCGGTGCCGATCACCTCGCCGGTGGTTCGCTGTCGGATCGATCGTTTTTCGGCGGCGAGGGAGACGACGACCTCTACGGCGGCGACGGCGGTGACAGCTACTTCTATGGTGGTGACGGCGCCGACAGCCTATTCGGCGGCCTCGGCGATGATAGGTCCTTCTTTGGGGGAGAGGGCGACGACAGCCTCTACGGTGGAGAGGGCAAGGATTCCGCCTTCTTCGGTGGAGATGGCGACGACACTCTGGACGGTGGATCAGGCGCGGATCTGCTCATCGGCGGCCTAGGTCAAGACCTCGCCGCAGGTGGTTCCGGGGACGATATCCTGGTGATCAGGACGCAAACGGAAGTCGTCTCCGGAGACCTCTTCGACGGCGGGGAGGGAACCGACACCCTGCTCGTGCAACAGGGGGTGACCTTGCCGGCGAGCGCCACCTTCGCTTCGATCGACGTTACGCTCTATACGAACTACAACGCCACGATCTATGGGACGAACGGGAACGACGTTCTGTCCGGCGACGAGCTGGGCAATCTCATCAGGGGCCTCGGCGGGAGCGATACTCTGTTCGGACTGGGCGGAGACGACTCGCTCTATGGCGACGAGGACGACGACCGCACCCTCTACGGCGGCAATGGCGACGACCTGGTTTTTGGCGCGGAGGGTGACGATTTCTTCCTGAGCGGCGGCAGCGGTGCCGACCAGCTTTTCGGTGGAGATGGCGCGGACACCCTCATCACCGGTTACAATGGCGCTGACAGCATTGATGGCGGCAGTGGAGACGACCGTCAGCTCTTCGGAGGCCGTGGCGCCGATACGGTCGTCGGGGGAAGCGGTGCTGACCAATCGCTTCGAGGCGGCGATGGCAATGACGATATCTTCGGTGGCGACGGCAAGGACGAAGACTTCTTTGGTGACAAAGGCGACGACCGTCTCTTCGGTGGCGATGGCGATGACGAGGATTTCTTTGGCGACTATGGCGACGACAGCCTCTTCGGTGGCGACGGCGCCGACGCGTACTTCTTTGCCGGGTACGGCGAGGACAGTCTCTCCGGCGATGGTGGGGATGACAGTTACTTCTTCGGCAGCCTCGACGATGACAAGCTCTACGGCGGCGCCGGACGTGACATCTATCTTTTCGGTGGCGACGGCGCGGACAGCCTATACGGCGGCAGTGGCGATGATGAGATCTTCTTCGGCGGTACCGGCGCCGACAGCCTTTTTGGCGGATCCGGCTCGGATGCCAGCTTCTTCAGTCAACAAGAGGACGACGCACTGTTCGGCGGTAGCGGTTCGGACAGTTCCTTCTACGGCGGCAGCGGCGCGGACAGCCTCTATGGAGACGCCGGCAATGACAGCGGCTTCACCGGCGAGAGTGGCGCCGACAGCCTCTTCGGCGGTCTCGGTGGCGATATCGAGTTCGAAGGAGGCGACGGCGACGACCGCCTCTACGGCGGAGGAGGAGACGACAACGGCTTCTACGGCGGCAACGGCGACGACAGTCTGGAGGGTGGTTCTGGAGCGGACCAGCTCTTTGGCGGCCAGGGTCTGGATCTCGTCGACGGCGGGTCCGGGAACGACGTTCTGGTTGTCCGAACGCAGACGGAGATCGTAGCCGGAGACAGCTTCGACGGGGGTGGCGGTAACGACACACTGGTTCTGCAACAGGGCGTAACCTTGCCGGCGGGGGCCATGGTGACATCCGTCGAAGTGACGCTTACCACGACGAACTACTCCGGCGAGATCTTCGGTACGAACGGTAACGACGTGCTGACCGGCGGCGACCTTAGCAACGTCATCCTTGGACTGGGCGGGTCGGATGCTCTCTTCGGGGAAGGCGGGGCGGATACGCTCTATGGCGGCGAGGACGAGGATTCCCGGCTCTTTGGCGGCGGAGCGGACGATGCGATCTACGGTGGCTCCGGCGAAGACTTTAGCCTTGGCGGTGGCACCGGCGACGATAGGGTCTACGGTGACGAGGGAAATGACCGCTTCCTTCGTGGCGACGGTGGCGACGACCTCCTGTTCGGTGCTGGCGGAAAGGATTCCTTCTTCTCCGGCGGTTCCGGCGCAGACAATCTTTATGGCGGCGATGGGAACGACCTGGATTTCAACGGCAACAGCGGTTCCGATAGCCTGGCCGGAGGCGATGGCTCCGATGCCTACTTCTACGGTAGAGATGGCGATGACGAGCTGTCTGGCGGTGATGACAGCGACTTCTACTTCCTAGGCGCTACCGGGAATGACACGCTCTTCGGCGGAAGCGGTGACGACTCCCGCTTCGAAGGTGGTGAAGGCGCCGACACGCTGTTCGGTGGCGACGGTCATGATGGAAACTTCTTCGGCGGTACCGGCGACGACAGCGTTGCCGGTGGCTCCGGGTCCGATCGGATTGGCGGTGGTGGCGGTCAGGATTGGGTCGACGGCGGGTCGGGTGACGACGTCCTGATCGTAAGGAGTCAGGCGGAGCTCGTTGCCGGCGATGTTCTTGACGGGGGGCAAGGAAGCGACACCTTGCTTCTAAGTCAAGGCGCGACCCTGCCGGCTGGCGTGACGTTGGTCTCCGTCGAGTTCACGATCGATGCCATCTTTGGCACCGACGGAAACGATGTACTCACCGGGGACGACCTTCCCAACTTGATCGAGGGGCTTGCCGGCGATGATCGGCTCTACGGCTTGGGTGCAGCGGATACGCTCGACGGGGGTTTGGGTGATGATCTCTTTCTTCGCGGTGGCAGCGGCGCGGATCTGATCTATGGCGGCCAGGGGGACGATGACCTCTTCTATGGCGGAAGCGGAGAAGATCGTCTGTTTGGCGGCCTCGACAACGATGGCGGCTTCTTTGGCGGCAGCGGTGCCGACAGACTGGCGGGCGATAATGGTGCCGACGGATTCTTCTACGGCGGCAGCGGTGACGACAGCCTCTATGGTGGATCTGCTGGAGATGTCTATTTCTATGGCGGCGTCGGCGACGACAGCCTCTTCGGTGCTAGCGGCGAGGACTCCGTCTTCTTCGGCGGCGGCGGCGGCGACCGGATCTTCGGCGGTAGCGGCGAAGACCGTGCGCTCCGTGGCTACGATGGAGATGACCTCGTCTACGGCGGCGATGCCTATGACGTCGGCCTCTACGGCGGTCGTGGGGACGACGGGGTCTTTGCCGATAGCGGAGACGACCTGGATGCTTTCGGCGGCAGCGGCGCCGACAGCCTCTTCGGGGGCGACGGGAAGGATACCTTCTTCCTGGGCGACACGGGCGCCGACAGCCTTTCCGCCGGCAGCGGCGCGGATGAGCTCTTCTTCGGCGGCCTCGGCGATGACACGATCTTCGGTGGTGCTGGCGACGATACCTCCTTCCGCGGCTACAGCGGTGACGACAGCCTCTTCGGCGACGGCGGCGACGACGTCTCCTTCCAGGGGGGGACCGGTAACGACAGTCTTTATGGAGGCGACGGGAACGACTCCCTCTTTTTCGGCGGCACCGGCATAGACAGTCTCTACGGCGGTGACGGTGACGACGCGCTGGAAGGTGATTCAGGTGTCGACTACCTAGGCGGTGGAAGCGGCCAGGATCGGCTCTACGGCGGGGATGGGGACGATGCTCTCATCGATGGAGGGGACGGCGTCGACAGCTTGTTTGGCGGTAGCGGCGACGACTCCAGTCTCTTCGGCGGGGCCGATGCCGACAGTCTCTTCGGCGGAAGCGGGAGTGATGTGTTCTTCTACGGGGGTGATGGCGACGACTTCATCGCTGGTGGCACCGAACAGAACGGCTTCTTCTATGGCGGCAGTGGCGCGGACAGCCTTATCGGAGATAGCGGCGCGGTAGCGTTCCTCTATGGCGGGAGCGGTGCCGACTTGCTCGCCGGCGGTAGGAGCTACGACTTCTTCTTGTATGGCGGCGAAGGCTCGGACAGCCTCTTCGGGGGAGATGGCGACGATGTAGGCCTCTTCGGAGGTAGTGGCGACGACAGCCTCTACGGTGGCTCCGGCGCAGATCAGCTCTACGGCGGGCCCGGACAGGACAAGGTCTTCGGAGACGCCGGCGACGACCAGCTTGTGGTGAAAGCTCAGGCGGATATCGCCGTAGGCGACACCTTCGATGGCGGAGCGGGTACGGATACCTTGATCCTGGAGAACGCCGCTAACTTGCCGGCCGGCGTCATTCTCAACTCGGTCGAGGTGCTGGCCCGCTACGGCACCAATGCCAACGACGTCCTGACCGGGGACGACGGCATCAACATCCTGCGAGGCCTCGGCGGCGCCGATCGGCTCTTCGGTCTCGACCGCGATGACACGCTCTTCGGCGGCACCGGGGGCGACCTCTCGATAAACGGCGGCAGCGGGCGCGACCTGATCCACGGGGATGGCGGCGACGACAGCAACCTCTCGGGCCGCTCGCGCGCCGACAGCATCTATGGCGGCGAGGGAGCTGATGCCACTCTCTTCGGCGGGGCGGCGAACGATACGCTTTCCGGCGGCAGCGGTGCCGACAGTTTCCTCTACGGCGGCGCCGGACTGGACCTGCTGCAAGGCGACGGGGGTGCCGACAGCCACCTGGACGGCGGCGCCAACGCCGACCGGATCTACGGCGGCGACGGCGCGGACGTCTCGCTGCTGGGAGAGCGCGCGAACGATAGCATCTTCGGCGATGCGGGCGACGACCGCGTACTGGTGGGCGACCGCGGCGGAGACCTCATCTACGGCGGCAGCGGCGCCGACGCCTTTCTCTACGGCGACCTCAGCCCGGACCGGATCGACGGTGGGGAGGGTGACGACTATACCCTCTACGGCGGTGCCGGGAACGACTCTGTCTTCGGCGGCAGCGGCGCGGATTCCTTCCTGCACGGCAATGGCAGGCGCGATACCATCTATGCGGGCAGCGGCAGTGACGCGACCCTCTTCGGCGGCGGTGGGATCGACCGCATTTACGGCGACCAAGGCGACGATCAAGCCGTCTTCGGGCGCAACGCGGCTGACAAGCTCTATGGAGGGTCCGGGGGCGACTACTCCTTCTACGGTGGTAACGGCAACGATACCCTGAAGGGCGGTAGTGGTCAGGACTCGCTGCTCTACGGCGACAGCGGTAACGACCGCATTTACGGCGGCGAGGGGGACGATAGCGGTTTCTATGGCGAGAACGGCGTGGATCGGCTCTTCGGCGATAGCGGAATGGATCGCCTGATCTATGGCGGCACCAATGCCGACAGCCTCTTCGGTGGGTCGGGAGAGGACGCCGGCTTCTATGGCGGCAGCGGCGCCGACAGCCTCTTTGGAGGCGAGGGCAACGACATCGGCTTTCAAGGCGATAGCGGCGCCGACCTCCTTGGCGGAGATGGTGGAAACGATAGCTACTTCTTTGGCAACGACGGTACGGACAGCCTCTTCGGAGGCAGCGGCAACGATGCCTCCTTCTACGGCGGCGCGGGGGCCGACAGCCTGTCCGCGGGCAGCGGAGCCGACTCTTACTTCGACGGCGACGGGGGTGACGACGACGCTTCCGGCGACGGCAATGACCGCCTCTCCGCGGGCAGCGGCAACGATGCAGCCTTCTTCGGAGCGGGTGGCGACGACAGTCTTCTCGGAGACGAGGGCGACGATCGCAGCTTCTATGGCGGAAGTGGCGCCGACAGCCTTTTCGGGGGCGACGGAGAGGACCGAACCCTCTACGGCGGCAGTGGCGCGGACCAGGTGTTCGGTGGAAGTGGGGACGACCAGTATCTCTCCGGCGGCAGCGGTGCCGACAGCCTCTCGGGCGGCAGCGGTAGTGACAACGTCATGATGGGCGGCAGTGGTACCGACAGCCTATCTGGAGATGGGGGAAACGACACCCGTCTCTACGGTGGCAGCGGCAACGACATCCTGTCCGGAGACGAAGGCAACGATCAAAGGTTCTACGGTGACGGCGGCGATGACGCCCACTTCGGTGGTTCGGGCAACGATTACTTTGTCTTCGGCGGCGACGGTGCCGACAGCCTCTATGGAGGTAGCGGCAGCGACTACACAGTCAACGGGGAAAGTGGCGCGGACAGGTTCTTCGGGGACCTGGGTGGCGACTATGCGGTCTATGGCGCGTCGGGTGCCGACAGACTTTACGGCGGGTCCGGTGTCGACAGTGTCCTGCTGGGCGAGGCCGATGACGACCTGATTTATGGGGGGAGCGGAGACGACGCCAATCTCTACGGCGGCGATGGCAACGACCGAATCTATGGCGACGACGGCGCCGATATCTTCCTCGCGGGCGGCAACGATCTGGACGTGATTAAGGGCGGTAGCGGAAACGACTACCTCCTAATCGGTGGCTCCGGCGCCGACAGCCTTTACGGAGGCAGCGGCAACGACAGCTCCCTTATCGGAGGCAGCGGCGCCGACCTGCTGATGGGTGACGAGGGCGCCGACCAGCTCTTCGGCGGCCAAGGGCAAGACCTCGTCTACGGCGGCCTGGGTGACGACACCATGGTGATCACCGGACCGTTCCTACTGGTCGCGGGCGAGAAACTCGACGGCGGCGACGGCACCGACACGGTGATCCTGGAAAACGCGGCCAGTCTCGTGGGTGGCGTGGTCCTGAGTTCGGTCGAGGTCTTGAATCGCTACGGCAGCAACGGCCCCGACTTCCTGACCGGCGACGACAGGGTGAACGTGATCGACGGAGAGAACGGCGCCGACCGACTCTATGGTCTGGGATCCGATGACACCCTCTATGGCAACGATGGAGACGACCTCTTGCTCTTCGGCGGCGACGGTGCGGATAGCATCTTCGGCGGCAGCGGGGGCGACGACAACGTAGGTGGCGGCGACGGCGCCGACCGTCTCTACGGTGGGGACGGCGAGGACGGATTCTTCTATGGCGGCTCGGGGGCGGACAGCCTCTTCGGTGGCTCGGGGCAGGACGTGGGCTTCTACGGTGACGAGGGCGATGACCGTCTCGAGGGCGATGCCGGCGACGACTACCTCTTCCAGGGCGGCAGCGGTGCCGATCGGCTCTATGGGGGAAGCGGCAACGAGAGCTTCTTCTACGGCGGATCGGGCGCGGACAGTCTCTACGGGGGCAGCGGCAACGACCGACTCTACGGCGATCAAGGCGCCGACAGCTTCGTCGGCGGGGCCGGCGCGGACACGATCTACGGCGGCGACGGCGACGACGTCTTCATCGTGACGAATCAAGGCGACTTCGCAGGCTACCTCTATGACGGCGGTGCCGGGACCGACACCTTGATCCTGGACGGCGGCGTGACCCTGCCCGGGGGCGGGGCGGGACTGACGTCTATCGATGTGACGCTCTAGAAGGGCTCCGGGCCGGTGGCCGGAGAAGCGGAAGGGTGGATCGCCTGCAGCGCCCCTCTCAGGCGATCGGCAAACTGCTGGGCGATGAGCGAGCGCGCCCTGTGCTTAGGCGATAGCATCGCGACGAAGAAGCGGATCGGCGGTTCCATCGGCTTGAAACGCACCTTGGACGGGCTCCCCTTGTTCAGCCGGTGGCTCTCCGCGGAAATGGGATCGACGATCGCGCGGAGGCAGTGGAGCTCGAAGACCTCGCTGTCGATCAGAGAGGCTTTCGATGAAAGCTCGGGGATGTAGTCTGCAAGCCCGATGTCGTCGTAACGCTGTCCCGACATCAGGCGGTAGACGCCTTCCGAGCTGCGCGAGACGCTGATCGATGGCTTCGTCGGCGCGAGCGGTTCCTACTACTCTGCGCAGTTCGACAAGATCGGCAGAAGCACGGGCTTCACCTGGACCTTCAATGACGCGGCCGCCCACTTCGGTCCCGTCCAGTTCGGCATGCGCCAGCTTTGGCGATGGGGCCTGCCCTTTCTGATCTTGGAGGCGATGACGACCTTGGCGCTGCTCGGGACGGCGGCCTGCATCAGCATCTGCCTCGGGATCCCGCGCGGCATACTTTGCGCCAGACGACAGCGCCTCTATGCCCTGGTGCGCCCGGTCATGGACTTCATGCGGACCATGCCCAGGGAGCGGGGGCTTTCCGTGGCGCTTCTCGACCGCCAGGAGCCGGGCGAGGCGACCAGCTACGGCAGCGCCGGCATTGTCTCCCCCTGGTCTTGTGTTCCGCAGAGCATGCCGGGGATCTGGAGGTCGGTGCCCAAGTGGCTGCTCGATCCCAAGGGACCCCTGCGCCTTCGCTATCGGGACTTGCCGCGCTACCTACCCAGGATCTGGCACTTCGTCGCCAAAACGCGGGCGCGCCGGTCGAGGTGGTGGCGGTCGGCGCATTGCACGAGATCGAACCGGAGCTGTCGCCCGCCTTCGATCGTGCGGTCGTCATCAAGGACCAGGCGCGCGCCTTGGACCCGGGCGCGGCCTTTCTCACGTGCGAGGTGAGGCGGATCCGCCCGAGGGACGACGGCGGCATCGTCTTGGAGACAGACGCCGGGCCGCTCGAAGCGGAGAAGCTGGCGCTTTGCGGCGGCGTCTGGTCGGCCACGCTTCTGGGCCCCTCGGGATTGCGCTGCCGCTGGTGTCGGAGCGCGGCTACCATCTGGAGTTCACCGACCCCGGCGTCACCCTCAACAACTCCATTCTGGACGTCGCCGGCAAGTTCATCGTGAGCTCCATGCAGGGCGGGTTGAGGAGCGCCGGCACCTCGGAGCCGGCCGGCGTGGACGCGCCGCCGAACTACCGCCGCGCCGACATCCTGGCGCCGCTCTCCAAGCGGCTGATCCCGCGTCTCAACACCGCCAAGGCGCGGCGCTGGGTCGGCGCGCGCGCCTCCTTCCCCGACAGCCTACCGGTGATCGGAGCGATGCCCGGCATAGCCAACCTCTTCGGCGCCTTCGGCCACGGCCACTACGGCCTGGGCATGGCCCCGGCGACCGCCCGCCTGCTGGCCGACGCGGTCCTCGACGCGCCCGCGAACGCTGACCGCTCCGGCTTTTCCGCTGATCGCTTTCTGAAAGGTAGTCGACGCTGAGCGGCGGTCAGACGGGCCGTGGCTGAACCGAAAACCAGGAGTGTCGGCCACCTCTTCACCATAGGTGACATGTTTCGATCGACATCTAGCAAGTCGACCAAAGAACATTTCACTCTAAGCCATTGAAACAATGGTGGGCGCGGCTGGGATTGAACCAGCGACCCCTGCCGTGTGAAGACAGTGCTCTCCCGCTGAGCTACGCGCCCGTCCTAGGGCCGGCGGCTGCCGGCGGCTTGTTCGGGAGAAGGGTGGGTAGCGAAGCGGGGGCGGCAAGTCAAGCGTAGATGCGGAGCGGGCCGGCTTCGTAAGGTAGGGGGAAGGGCTTGTCCATGAGGGGGGCGGGCCTCAGGAGCGAGAAGGACGACGCCGATGGCCCTATCCACCCGACTTTGCCGGTTTCTTGCCGTGGTGCTGCTGCTTTCGCCCGTCGCGGCGACGGCCGAGGAGACGGCTCTGGTGCCGATCCCGGGAGAGCGCGTGGCGCTGGCCTTCGAAGCCTACAAGGGCGGATTTCGGGTGCTTGACGTGGAGGTCGGGCTCGATCTGAGCGAGAGCGGCGACTACGAGATGGCGGTGGGGGCGGAGCTGGTGGGCGCGCCGGCGCTGCTCTTCACCTACGAGTTGGCGATGACCGCCGCGGGCCAATTGACCCAGGAAGGGCCGGTCCCCGGGCGCTACCGGACGGACTCGATCAACGGCAAGAAGCGCAAGGCGGAGTGGCTGGAGCTGGGCTTCGACGAGCGCGGCAACATCGCGGTCTCCGGCGATCCCTCGCCGGAGGGCGAGGCCAGGCCCAAGGTGACGGCGGGCCAGCGGCTGGGCGCGCTGGACCCCATCACCGCCATGCTGACGGTCCTGCTGCAGGCGGCCGCCGAGGGCCATTGCAACCTCAAGGCACCGGTCTTCGACGGGCGGCGGCGCTTCGACGTCGTCTTGGAGGATGCCGGCGTCAAGGACTTGCCCAAGAGCTCGATCAACATCTATTCCGGGCCGGCCAGGCTCTGCCAGCTGTCGGTCAAGACCCGCGCCGGCTATCGCTTCGACGGGCGCGACAAGCGCACCCTGCCGCGCTCGCTGGATGTCTACCTGGCCTCGCCGGCGCCGGGCTTGCCGGAGATGCCGGTGCGTCTCATCGTGCGCACCGGCTGGGGCACCGTCTTGGTGCACCTGGTCGAGATCTTGGAGCCGACGCAAGGCTAGAACATCCCTTGTTGGCGCGGCCCGGCCCCAGTACATAAACCCGGCAGCCACGAGGACAGACGGAAGCGATGAGCGAGACCAAGCAAGAGAGCGTTGCGGTCGGCGACCTGGAGGTAGGCAACAGCCGTCCGGTCGCGGCGATCATGGGGCCCTGCCAGATCGAGAGCCGCGATCATGCGATGAAGGTCGCCGAACGCCTGGCGGCCTCGGCGCGCGCGGCCGGCGTACCCTTCATCTTCAAGTCTTCCTTCGACAAGGCCAACCGCAGCTCGCTCTCCGGCAAGCGCGGCGTCGGGCTGGAGGAGGGGCTGAAGGTCCTGGGCGAGGTGAAGAGCGAGATCGGCTGCCCGGTGCTGACCGACGTGCACGAGCGCGGACACTGCGCGGTGGCCGCCGAAGTGGTCGACGTGCTGCAGATTCCGGCCTTCCTCTGCCGTCAGACCGACTTGCTGCTGGCCGCCGCCGCCACCGGCAAGGTGGTCAATGTGAAGAAGGGGCAGTTCCTGGCGCCCTGGGACATGAAGAACGTCGCCGACAAGCTGGCCAACAGCGGCAACCGCCGCATCCTCCTGACCGAGCGGGGGGCGAGCTTCGGCTACAACACCTTGGTGACGGACTTTCGCGGTCTGCCGACCATGGCCATGACCGGCTATCCGGTGGTCTATGACGCCACCCACTCGGTGCAGCAGCCGGGCGGGCTGGGCGGCGCGTCCGGCGGCCAGCGTGCCTTCGCGCCGGTGCTGGCGCGCGCGGCGGTCGCCGTCGGCGTGGCGGCCGTCTTCATGGAGGCGCACGACGACCCCGACAACGCCCCCAGCGACGGCCCGGTGATGTTGCCGCTGGAGTGGGTCGAGCCGCTGTTGCGCGAGCTGGCCGCGCTCGACCGCCTGGCCAAGGACCCCTCGCGCTTGCGCACGCTTTAGGGCGGTCGGCGCCGGGATCGCCGGTACTCCACCTTTCCGCCGTCTCGCTGCCACAATTAGAAAATCATCATTCCATAGACGTCATGGGGGCATCGTCTAGCAGGGAGCGCGAGACGACATGGCGATTGAATGGAAGGGCAATGCCCGGGACTTCGCCGAAGCCCTTTTGGCCTTCGAGTCCGGCTGGGACCGAGACCGCTACGAGGCCGGCATCATTCAGGACTGGCAATTGAACGCCTGGGCCGGCGGCACGGTTCAGGACTTCTATCCGCAGTACGCCAGCTGGGGCGACTTGAGCGACAGGGAATGGGAGACCATGGCCTATCGCTCCACCAACTCCCTGGGCTTCGTCGGCTATCAGTTCGGCGAGGCCCTGCTGATCGATCTCGGCTACTACGACGACGATGTCTACTACGGCAACGGTGCCGCCAAGAACACCTGGGACGGCACCTGGACCGGCAAGAACGGCGTGGACTCCCTGGAGGAGTTCATGACCGCCAAGGCGCAGAACGTCGCCTTGGCCGAAGCGGCCGGCCACAACCTCAAGATCATCAGCGAGGGCCTGGAACGCGCCGGCGAAAGCCTGGAGGACTATCTCGGCACGACACGCAGCTATCTCGACGTCGGCGGCCAGAGCGTCGAGGTCACCTTGACCTTGAGCGGGATCGTCGCCGCGGCGCATCTCCGCGGCGCCTACGGCACGCTGGACCTGCTGTTGCGCGACAACGTCACCACCGACGAGTACGGCACCTCGATCCTGCGCTACATCGATCAGTTCGGCGGCTACCGCTTCCCGGACGCCGAGAAGATCATCGAATTCTACGAGGACCGACTGACCGGAGACGAGGGCATCGGCCCGCCCGTCGATCCAGGTCCCGGCCCCGGCCCCGGCGGCGTCAACGACGGCGATGCCGTCACCGTCACCTGGAACTGGGGTGCCTTGGAGGTCGTCTCCGACTTCGATCCCGAGGAGGACTACTTCGACTTCGGCGCCTTGGCGGCCCAGGACATCCTGATCACCGAGCAGGGCGCGGACCTGGTGATCGCCGTGCTGAACAACGGCGGGCACAGCTACACCGTGGAGGACCTGCAGGCCGAAGACCTGGCGCGCGCCAACCTCCAGGCCGCCTCGTGGAACGGCGTGATCGACGCGCCGGGCGGAGTGGTCGAGCAGCTCACGGACCTGGGCTACGACGACTTGGCGCTGTGACTCCAGCCGCGGCCGCTTCCGGGACAAGGCCTTTCCTCGCATCGCCTTAGAGTCTCGGCTCCGGGGTCGTGTCCCGGACAAGCGAGGCGGGAGCGGTCCGTCATGACGGAAGCGTGTGAAGCGATCGAGGGAGGGTGCCTCTGCGGCGCGGTGCGCTACCGCGCCAAGGAGGCGCCCTTCGCCGTCGGCTACTGCCACTGCCGGCGCTGTCAACGAGGCCTGGGGAATGTCTTCGCGACGGCCTGCCTCTTTCGCCGCCACGCGCTGGAGATCGCGTTGGAGAGGCTGACCCTCTACCAATCGAGCCCGACCCTGCAGCGCGGCTTCTGCGGTGCCTGCGGAACGCCACTCATCGCCCAGCACGCGGACCGGGACTACACGGCCGTGTGGCTGGGAACGCTGGACGACCCCGGCCGTTTCGAGCCCACCGTCCAGTGGCACGCCGGGGGCCGGGTCCCTTGGGTCTGCGAAGGCAGGTCGCTGCCCGACGAGACCGCGAGCTTGGCCGGCCGCAAGTTGCGCTGACGGCCGCAAGTCGCTTGGGGGACGCTTATCTGCTAGTCGCTCTTGAAGAGAGCATCGATCTCGGCGAAGTCGGGGACACTCTCCAGGAATGCGAAGCTGCCGCCCTCGCGCATCTCTCGGGCGGCGGACAGCAGGGCGCCGTAGGCATGCAGCGCCAGGGCGGCGCCGAGGCTGACCCGCTTGACCCCGACGGCCGACAGCTCCGCCAAGGTGACGGGCGTGGCCATGCTCTCCACGACGACGTTGACCGGCTTGTCCAGTGCCGCGCAGACTTCCCGGATGGCGTGGAGATCGTCGAGACCCGGCGCGTAGAGCACGTCCGCGCCTTGGCTGGCATAGGCCTGCAAGCGCGCGATCACGGCGTCCAGGTCGGGTCGGCCCCACAGCAGGTTCTCGCAACGGGCGGTGAGGACAAAGTCCCCGGGCAGTTGGCGACAGGCCTCGCAGGCCGCGGCGATGCGCTCGACGGCGAGGGAGGTTTCGTAGATGGGGTCCTCGGGCCGCCCCGTGTGGTCTTCGATGGAGCAGCCGGCGAGGCCCGTGGCGGCGGCCGCCTCGATGGTCTCGTAGACCGACTCGGGGCTGTCGCCGAAGCCCTTTTCCAGGTCGGCCGAGACCGGCAGGGGCGTCGCCGCCGCCAATGCCCGGCAGTGCGCCAGCACCGCCTCGCGCGGCACGCCGCCGTCGGGCAGGCCGAGCGCATGCGCCATCCCGGCACTGGTGGTCGCCAAGGCCTCGAAGCCCAGCGCCGCCAGGATGCGCGCCGATCCGACGTCCCAGGGGTTGGGCAGGATGAAAGCGGCCTCGCGCCGATGCAGGGCGCGGAAAGTCTTGCCGGGGTCGGTCATGGGTTACCCTCCCTAGGGGATCGTCGCGGGCAATTGTTTCGTCGGGTCGGACAGACGTCGGGGGCTCGTCGCGAAAGCCTGCCTGAAGGGCGCCGTCCTTCCAAGACCTGGGGCGAGATCATGCCGATCGTTTCGAGCGGTGCCGGACCAACTGCCCCAGCAGGCGGCCGTCGATCACCAAAAGACCGAGGGAGATGAAGCCCAGCCCGACGAGCTGTCGTGGCGCCAGGGTTTCATCCAGCAGGCCGACGCCCAGCAGAATGGCGCTGGCTGGGATCAGCAGGGTGACGAGCGATGCGTTGACGGCGCCGGCCGTCGCCAGAAGCCGGAAGAAGATCACGTAGGCCAGCGCCGTCGATAGCAGGGCGAGCCCGAGAATCGAGCCGATGACGCCCAGGCTCGGCAGGGAGAGGCGCCAGGGCTGATCGATCAGCAGGACGAAGGGGATCATGACCAGCGTCGTGGCGAGGAGCTGGCCGAAGGCGCCCACCGCGCTGGGCACGCCCAGCCGTTCGAAGCGTCGCCCGTAGACCACGGCGAAGCCTTGGCAGAGAGAAGCCGCCAGGCAGGCGAGGAGGCCGATCGTGGCCATGCCCAGACCCACCGCGACCTCTTCGCCGACGAGGAAGCCCACGCCAACCAGGGCCAGCATGACGCCGGCAAGCTTGCTGGGCGTGAAGCGCTCGTCGACCAGCAGGAAATGCGCGATCGCGATCGAGAAGACCGGGGTCGTCGCATTCGCGATCGAAGCCAAGCCGCCCGGGATCGTCGTCTGCGCCCAGAAGAAGAGGCTGAAGGGGATGACGTTGTTGAGGCATCCCATCGCCAGGAAGGCGCGCCACACGCGCCTGTCGCGGGCGATCGCGATGCCCGAGAGCTTGAGGAAGAGGAAGAGCGCGGCGGCGGCCAGGGCGACGCGGAGCAGGACGACGCTCAGCGGCGGAACCTCCCTGACGGCAAGCGAGACGAAGAAGAAGGTGCCGCCCCACAGCAGCGAGAGAAGTCCCAGAAGCAGCCAGTGTGTCGCCGTCAGTCTCATCGCCAAGGTCCTCCGAACGCGAGGACCCAGCCCTAGGCGGAGCGGCGTGGCGCGGCTGGCCGTATTCGGACCCGATCACCCTCGGCCTCTCGCGGTTGGCCCCGGGCGTCCCTAGTATGGGAGAATGCTGAATTTCGATGTCTGCAACGCGGCGCGGCTGCGGCGCGACCCGGCCTACGACGGGCTCTTCTTCACCGCGGTGAAGACGACGCGGATCTACTGTCGCCCCGTCTGTCCGGTGAAGCATCCGCTGACCAAGAACGTGCTCTACTTTCCCAGCGCGGCCGCGGCCGAGGCCGCCGGGTTCCGGCCCTGCCTCCGGTGCCGGCCGGAGGCGGCTCCCTTCTCGCCGGCCTGGAAGGGCACCAAGACCACCGTCGAGCGGGCCCTGCGCTTGATCGAAGAGGGCGCGCTGGACGAGGGGTCGGTGGCCCTGCTGGCCGACCGGCTGGGCGTCGGCGCGCGCCACCTGTCCAGGCTCTTTCGCAAGCACCTCGGTGCCAGCCCCACGCAAACCGCGAAGACCTTGCGGATACAGCGGGCCAAGCGGCTGCTCGACGAGGGCGAACTGCCGATGACCGAGATCGCCTTCCAGTCCGGCTTCGGCAGCGTGCGGCGCTTCAACGCCGCCTTCCTCGAACTCTACGGCCGCCCGCCGACAAGCCTGCGGCGCTTGGGGAAACGGAGTGGGGGCGATCCGGACAGGCTTACCCGGTGAAGTCGCATATAAGGTTGCATTTTCTTGACTACTATTTCAACCGATAGCACAGTCTCCGTAGCCGCGCGAATGGAGGCCGCCCGGTGAATGAGTGGTTCAGCAGTTTCCGACCCGAGGAGAGCATTGATGGTGACTTACGTTAAGTGCCCCGATTGTAAAGGCACTGGCAGCCGACACGGCGATCCATCCAGAGAAGATTGGATTTGTCCTCGATGTGGCGGTTCCAAAAAGATAATGGTGAATGACACTAAGAATGCAAAGAAGGTGAAAGATGATTCTGGGCCTTGTTTTATAGTAACGGCAACATACGGTGATCCTAATGCTCCGGAAGTCATGTTCTTTCGCCGCTTCCGAGATGAGAAGCTGAGTCTGACGCGTCATGGCCGTCTCTTGACGAGGATGTACTATGCTGTTTCACCGCCCTTTGCGGCCATGATCGCAAGGTCTCCGCGCCTAAGGGGGGTTGCACGGAAGCGTCTTCTGAGGCCTTTGTTGAAGCGGCTGGGGTACCAGAAGCACGGCGGTGGAACTGACTGACCCCTCGATCGGGGGGCTTTGTATTCTCGCCGCGCGCTGTTGGAATGCTGGGCGGCTTAGCGCGTCGACCATACTTCCTGAGCATTTTCAACTTTTTATCGTCATCCCCGGGCTTGGACCCGGGGATCGTCGGGGGCCTTGACCGCTGCCTCTCTTGTCGCCATCATAAAGAACAAAACAGGAACAGAGGCGAACTTGGCATGGACGGCAAGCAGGCTTTGACCGGGGCGTCGCCGACCGCCTTGCGGGACTGGCTGGCGCGGCAGTCGGCCGGCGGCGGCGGGGTGCCCTGCCGGCCCTTGGGCGTGGCGGCCTTGGATCGGGCGCTGGCCGGCGGCGGTCTGGCGCGCGTGGGCTTGCACTGTCTCTCCGCCGCGCCCGGGGTCCAGGCGGCCTCTCCGCTGGGCCTGGCCCTGGCCTTCGCGGCGCGGCTCAGGCGCGAGCGGGCGGCCGCGCCGCTCATCTGGGTGGCGCGGGAGGACTTTCCCTATGCGGCGGGCCTCAAGGCCTTCGGTCTGGCGGCGCGCGATCTCTTGCTGGTGCGCGCCGGGCGCGAGCAGGCCTTGCTTTGGGCCTTGGAGGAATGCCTGCGCTCGGGCCAGGCGCCGGTGGTGCTGGGCCGCCTACAGGGCCTGGAGCGGGTGGCCGGGCGGCGCCTGCAGCTGGCGGCGGAGCGGGGCAGGGCGGCCTGCCTGCTGGTCGAGACGCGGCCCAGCGGCGCGCCCTTGCCGGCCTTGACCCGCTGGCAGGTGGCGCCGGCGCCCTCGGCGGCCGCCGGGCCGCTGGGCGACCTGCCGGGGGCGCCGCGCTGGCGCCTGGGCTTGCTGCAGAGCCGGGGCGGGCGCCCGGCCGATTGTGTGGTGGAGTGGGACGATGCGACGACTTCTTTCTCTCTGGTTGCCGAGCCTGGCCACGGAAACCTGGCGGCTGACGCGCAGGCCTGCGGCTGAGGCCGAGGCCCCCTTCGCGCTGGTCGAGCAGGTGGGCCAGCGCCAGCAGCTGGCGGCCCTCGACCCGGCCGCCGCGGCGCTCGGCCTGACGCCCGGCCAGCCCCTGGCCTCGGCCCGCGCGCAGGTCCCCGACCTCTGCACCGCGCAGCGCCAACGCGGCGCCGAGGCCCGCCGCCTGGCGCAGCTGGAGGCCTGGTGCCGGCGCTACACGCCCTGGGTCGCCGGCGACCCCTCGGGCGACGGCAGCGGCGGGATCAGCCTGGCCTTCGGCGGCGGCGGCGGCCTCTACCTCGACGTCACCGGCTGCGCGCATCTCTGCGGCGGCGAGGCCAGCCTGCTGGCGGACCTGGTCGAGCGGCTGGGCCGCTTGGGCCATCAGGCTCGCGCCGGGCTGGCTGGCACGGCGGGCGCGGCCTGGGCGCTGGCCCGCTTCGCCACCACGCCGGAGCAGACCTGGATCCGCATCGAGCCGGAGACGGAAGCCGCCGCCCTCGACCCCCTGCCGCCGATCGCGCTCCGCCTCACCGCGGAGGCCGGCCGGCTCCTCTCCAGCCTGGGCGTGAGCGAGATCGCCCAGCTGCGGAGCTTGCCGGCCGCCAGCCTGACCCAGCGGGTCGGCGGCGAGACCCTCTACCGCCTGCGCCAGGCGCTCGGCAGCCAGGAGGAGCCGCTCTCGCCGGGCGTGCCGGCGGAGATGCCGTGGGTGCGCCAGGCCTTCGCCGAGCCGCTGCTGACGCCGGAGGCCGTCTCGGCGGTGCTGGACCGCCTGATCGAGGCGCTGTCGGTCGAGTTGGAGCGCCGCGGCCTGGGCGCCCGCCGCCTGGAGGCCGTGGGCTACCGCGTCGACGGCACGCTGGCGCGCCTGGCCGTCGGCACCAGCCGGCCCAGCCGCGATCCCCGCCACCTCTGCCGCCTTGCCGCGCCGCAGCGCGACCTGCTCGACCCTGGCTTCGGCCTGGAGGTCTTGAGCCTCTCGGCCCCCGTGACAGAGCCGCTGGCGGCCCGGCAGCTGGCGGCGGCGGAAGCGGGGGAGGGCGCTGGCGGCGCCGGCGGCGTGGCCGATCTGGCAGCCCTGGTCGACCGCCTGCAAAGCCGCTTGGGGGCCGGCAGCGTGGTGCGCCCGCGCGCGCGGGCCCGGCATGCACCCGAACGCGCCGTGGCGCATGCCACCCCCTTCGCCAAGGGGCCCGCCACGGCCGAGGAGGACTGGCCGGAGGAGCTACCGCCGCGACCCCTGCTGCTGCTGGCGAAGCCGGAGCCGGTCTCGGTCATGGCCTTGCTGCCCGACCACCCGCCGCGCCGCCTGGACTGGCGCCGCGAGCGCCTGGAGGTCACCCGCGCCGAGGGGCCGGAACGCCTGGAGCCCGCCTGGTGGCTGCCCGAGGAGGCCGGCGGCCGGCCGCGCGACTACTACCGCCTGGAGGCCGCCGACGGCCGCCGCCTCTGGGTCTTCCGCGCCGGCGGCACATGGTTCCTGCACGGGCTCTTCGCCTAAAGTCGGACGCCAAGTCCGTCCAGGCGGCCGGGATCCTGCGACAAGCGATAGGGGAGTGAGAATTGGATTGATCATCGCCTTCCCTCGCCGCAGGCTCGCCACCCGGAAGAGAGAGGGGGTATCCCACTTCAATGGACTTCGAGCGAACGGGACTCATTCTGAACACGCAGCACTACGAAGACTGCGTGCGTTTTTATGGGTCCGTTCTGGGCCTGCCGATCTCGCACAGGATCGGTCAAGGCGAGGACGAGATCACGGTCTTCGAACTAGGCGAGAGCTACCTGATGGTCGAACACGGCGGCACCGCGCAGGCCGGCACCAAGGCAATCGCGGTCTGCCCAACCAAGTTTCGCTTCAATGTCGCCGATATCGACGCCTCCTGCGCCGCGCTTCGACAGCAGGGCATCGCCGTGACGGTCATCCGTCACACCTGGGGAACCACCGCGGAGTTCGCCGATCCCGACGGAAACCGCTGTGCCCTCAGATCGGAGAAGGATTTCGGGCCGGCCTAACCGGCACCGTTCCACTTTCATCGAGGGCAGAGTGAAGCGAACCTCTTTTCCCAGCCAGGAAAAGTCGACATGGGGTTCATCCTTCTTCGACTCGAGCTCCATGGTCAACCGCAGCTCATCGAGCTTGTCGCCAAGCTGGTGCAGAGCCCTCAAGATCTGATCCCTCTCCTCGCTCAGGGAGCATCCTTCCGGTCCGAGGCGGTGCGGCCAACCATGGATAGCGTGCACCGGGCGTCGGCGTCCGGCGAAACAATGCCATAGGAGTGCAAGAACCACTGTCGGGCCTCCCGTCTAACGCGCTTCGACCGAGCCAATGATGCGGCTTTCAAGTTTCGCTCTCTCGCCATTGACCTACAGCAACTAGACCGCGATAGTCTCCAAGAGTCGAAGTGCTGGCCGGGCGCTCAATCGGTTGGAGCAGAGCAAGAACAAAGGGGGGACCGTCATGACAGGCGCGGACACGCTCATCATCGGTACGGAGGGCGACGACACGCTCTTCGGAAGCAACTATGCCGCATACATCCGTGGGCTGGGCGGCAACGATACCTTGAGCGGTGGCACGGGCAACGATCGGCTGAACGGCAACGAGGGTTTCGACCTCCTCTATGGTGGGCTGGGAGATGACTGGATCAGAGGAAAGGACGGAGACGACCTTGCGAAGGGAGGCGATCTGAATGATCGCCTCTACGGCGGCAACGGCAGTGACACGCTCTTCGGCGGGAACGCCGATGACAGGCACAAGGGAAACTCGGGCGCTGATCGGCTCTATGGCGGTGATGGCAACGATGAGCTCAATGGTAAGTCGTTTGACGACCTTGTAGTGGGTGGGACTGGGGTGGACAGGCTGTCCGGCCAAGAGGGAGACGATAGGCTCTACGGCGAAGATGACTATGACAGACTCAAGGGCGGGAGTGGCGAGGACTACGTAGTGGGTGGCTCACATGGCGATGTTGTGGAAGGCGACTCCGGCAGCGACATATTGAAAGGCCAGCATGGAATCGACACGTTGCGCGGTGATGACGGGGATGATACAATCTTCGGCGGCATCGGCAATGATATGACTCGTGGGATGCTTGGTAAAGATACGGTCTATGGCGGCTTAGGTCTTGACAGGGTAGTTGCAGGGGCCGGAGAAGACACTGTTTTTGGTGGAGACGATCGCGATCGTCTCTACGGCGATGCTAGAAACGATGTTCTGAAGGGTGAATCCGGTAGTGACCGCCTTTTTGGCGGCACCAGCGATGACAGGCTTTACGGCGAAGACGGAAGAGACCTTGCTGCAGGCGGCAGTGGTAGCGACTTTCTGTACGGCGGAAAGGGTACTGACTCGCTGCACGGCGAGGAGGGCGATGACGCCCTCTACGGCGGCACCGCCGGCGACTGGCTCTACGGCTCCGAGGGAGACGACCGTGCCTTTGGCGGCGCGGGCGACGACAGCCTTGACGGTGGCGGAGGGAGCGATCTGGTCGAGGGAGGTAACGGAGACGATGTTGCTTCCGGCGGCGATGGAGGCGACGATCTCCACGGCGCGCGTGGCCAGGACAGCCTCTATGGAGGCTTAGGCGACGACCGTGCCTATGGTGATATCGGCTCCGACAGGCTTTTCGGTGAGGCGGCCGCCGATCGTCTCGGCGGCGGTGAGGGCGACGACGTGGCCTACGGTGGCCAAGGGGCGGATAGCTTGGTCGGTGGCAGCGGCAGCGACCGGCTGCACGGCGAGGAGAATGGCGACAGCGTGCGCGGCGGCAGCGGCATGGACCGGCTCTACGGCGGGCTCAGTGACGATCGTCTCGCCGGAAACGACCTGGACGATGTCCTCTTCGGTGGCGCATCGGCCGATAGCCTCTACGGCGGCGACGGTGACGACAGGCTTCTGGGCGAAGCGGGTCAGGATATCCTCTTTGGCAGCGACGGTCTCGACGATCTCTTCGGCGGCGGCGGGTCCGATCTGCTGCGGGGCGGCGAGGACGCGGACGCGTTGTTTGGAGGCAAGGGTGACGACGTCGCCATGGCCGGCAAGGGGGATGACGCGCTTGTCGGAGGCGATGGCACCGACGAGCTCCATGGCGGTCGTGGCCGAGATAGCGCCTTCGGCGGGTCGGGCGCCGACCTGCTCTTCGGTGGAACGGGGTCGGACCGGCTGTCGGGCGCGACCGGGATCGATAGCCTCTACGGCGGCGAAGCCGACGACGTCTTCGAGGTGGAGAACCAAAGCGAACTGGTGGCCGGGGACCTCTTCGACGGAGGCGCCGGCAACGACACCTTGCTCCTCGGCGGTGGCGTCACCTTGCCGGCCGACGTAACGCTCGTCAGCGTCGATGTCACGCTCTACGTCTAGAAGGAGTGCGGTACGCGCGCTCGCTAGGATACCCTTGGCCTGATCGAGAAGCGCCTAGCGGCATCGGAAGAGGTCCGGCGTCGCCGGCGACAGGATTGCGCTAGAGCAGGATGACGTCAAATCGGAACGATTTGTCGTCTGAATCCTGCTCTACAACTTTGAAAAATAGAGCAGATTCACGCAAACAGGTGGTTCCACCTGGATGCGATCTGCTCTAGAGCATAGTCACCACGTCGATGCCGGATAGGTTGGTGCCACCATCGGGCAGGGTGACGCCGGGTCCCAGGATCAGCGTGTCGTTGCCGGCGCCTCCGTCGAAGCGGTAGCCCATCAAATCGCCTTGGCTGGCGGCGATGATGACGTCGTCGCCGATTCCGCCGAAGAGGCTGTTGACACCGGAGCCGCCAAATAGCGTGTCGTTTCCCTGATCGCCATAGAGTGTGTCGTTGCCGCCGCCACCGCTGAGCCTGTCCGCGCCCTCCCCGCCGAAGAAGCGGAAATCGTTGCCCTCTCCCCCGTAGAGCCTGTCCGCGCCCGCGCCGCCGTAGAAGCCGAAATCGTTGCCGCTGCCGCCGAAGAGGCTGTCGTCGCCCCTGTCGCCGTGGAATGAGAAGTCGTCGCCATCGCCGCCGAAGAGACTGTCGACCTCCGATCCGCCGGAGAAGGAGCCGTCTTGCCCCGCGCCTCCGAAGAGGCTGTCGGACCCTCCCTCGCCGAAGACCGAGGCATCGTCTCCCTCTCCACCGGCGACGCCGTCGCTGCCCGATCCGCCGTAGAGAAGAAGGTCATTGCCGCTGCCACCCTCGATGCTGTCGGTGCCGCTGTCACCCAAGAGGCTGACGTCCTCTCCGTCTCCGCCGGAGAGGCTGTCGTCGCCCGAGCGTCCCCGCAGCGCCAGGTCGTCGCCGCTTCCACCGGAGACGCGGTCGTCCCCGTCATCGCCGAAGAGGTAGCTGTCGCTGCCGCTGCCGCCGTCGATGCCGTCGGCCCCGTCGTCACCGCTGAGGGCGATGTCCGCGCCGTCCCCACCGTCTATGCTGTCGGCGCCTGAGCCGCCGTAGATGACCGCGTCCGCGCCGCTGTCGCCGTAAATCAGATCGGCCTTGGAGCCGCCGAAGAGCGAACGGTCGTTCCCGCTGTAGCCGAAGAGCGTGTCGGCGCCGAGGTCGCCGACCAAGGTGGTGTCGTCGCCCGCACCCCCGTAGATCCGGTCGTTGCCGCTGCTGCCGAAGAGGCGGCTGTCATTGCCGAAGCCTCCGTAGAAGCGGTCGTTTCCGGCACCCCCATAGAAGCCGATGTCGGCGCCGTCGCCACCGAAGATCCTGTCGGCGCCGCTGCCTCCATAGAAGAGGCTGTCCGCGCCGCTCTCGCCGGAGAGTGTGTCGTTGTCGTTGCCGCCGAAGAAGAGGCTGTCGTCGCCGCTGTCGCCGTAGAGCTTGTCGGCACCGTTGCGGCCGAAGAGATCGGAGTCGGACCCGGTGCCGCCGTAGATCCGGTCGACCGCGCCACCGCCGAAGAGGCTGGCGTCGTTCCCGCTGCCACCAAAAAGCGTGTCGCGCTTGCCGTTGCCGTGGAAGAAGGAATCCTCCCCCGCACCGCCATAGAGGGTGTCGTGCCCCGCCCCGCCGTAGAAGGAGACATCGCCGCCGTCACCCCCCTTCAGGATATCGGAGCCGACGTCGCCGTAGAAAGACGCATCGAGCCCTTGACCGCCGTATAGCCGGTCGCCGCCCGGTCCGCCCCAGGCCAGGCTGTCGTTGTCCGCGCCGCCGAAGATGAGATCGCTCGCCCGCTCGCCGAGCAGCGAAAGGTCCGCGCCGTCGCCGCCATGGATCACGTCGTCGTTGGCGCCACCGTCTAGCCGGGAATCGGCGCCGCTATGGCCGCTCAGCGTGTCGACACCGGCGCCGCCGAAGAACAGGAAATCGTCGCCGCTGTTGCCCGAGAGCCTGTCGTTCGCCGCGCCGCCGAAGAGGTGACCGTCGCGACCGCCACCGCCCCGAATCTCGTCGATGCGAGAGCCACCGAAAAAGCTGCTGTCGTCGCCGGCGTCACCGTTTAGATGGTCGGCGCCGCTGCTGCCGAAGAGGGCGGCATCATCGCCGCTGCCTGCGTGTAGGCTGTCGTCACCGTTGGCGCCGAACAGGATGTCCGGCGCGCTCAAGCCAAAGAGCGTGTCGCTGCCGCCGTAGCCCAGAATGCCGTCGGTCAAGTCGGTGCCGTGCAGCGTATCCGGCCCCGGTGTGCCCGGAATGAAGGCCACTGCCGCCTCCTTCCAAGAGTGCGTGCACGAGCCTGCGGGGCGGCAAGACAGGGGATAGGCACCTCAATCGCCTCGAAGGGGAGACTATCGCGCGGTCGGCGCCCCCGGGCTCTGCCTTGTCGGCGACCAGTGTAGAGTCAATCGTTGCGATGTGTAAACGATTTCGAGGTCGAACTTGGAGAGGTTCCGCTGCTGTCCGGTTTAGGAACACTGGTCGGCGCGCACGGCGTCGTGCTCTGCGTTCACCATTGGATTGCCGCGTCGCTGCCGCTCCTCGCGAATGGCGGCGGGAGAGGCATCCACCGCAAGAGACACTCCAAGCTGACAACCTTGTCTCCGAACAGAACAGCCGATCGGAGGATCGCTCTCCTTCGCGAGACCGGACAGTACTTGAGACGGCCGGAGGATCAAACCAGCGGCAGGCTGGCCAGGCCCAGCAAAGCGGGATCGGGATGCAGGATCAGCTCGACGCGGAGGTCCTGGACCACGGCGCGCAGGGGATGGGGATCGTCCAGCACCTGGTCCAGGCCGGCGGCGATGTCGTCGGCCAGCGCGTGGGCGACGCTGCCGACCAGCGCGATGCCGCCGAAGGCGCCGGTCATCAAGGTGGCGTCGCGCAGGAAGGAGGCCGTGGCCTCGCCGAAGACCCGGCGGGTGCGCCGGGCGGCTTGGCCGTCGCTGGTGGTGATGACCTCCGGCGCGACGCTCTCGCCGCAGAGCGAGGCATGCAGTCGGGTGAGGCCCGGGCCGCTCAACCAGTCCTCCAAGGTCCAGGTCTCCGGCTCCGCGCGTCGGGCCAGCACGAGCGGCAGGCAGCCGGCGTGGCCGGTCTCGGTCGCCTGCACGAGGTAGTGCCCGTCCGGCTGCGGCAGCAGGACGGCCATGCCGACGCCGGTGCCGAGGCCGATCACCAGCCTGGCCCGCTCAGACTGCTCGCTGCCCTCGTGCAGGACCCGCCGGTCGGCCGGCGCGACGCGCGGCAGGGCATGGGCGACGGCGGCGAGGTCATTCAGCACGGCGGCTTTGCTCACGCCCAGGAGACGGCGCAGAACGGAGACCTCCAGCAGCCAGGGCGCGTTGGTCATGTGCAGGACGCCGTCCTGCAGCGGACCCGCTGCCGCGACCGCGGCCTCGGAGATGGCGCCGCGCGCCACCGCCGATTCCGTCCGGTAACGGCTCAAGGCCGCGCTGAAACTGCTGAAGTCGCGCGTGCGATAGTCTATGCGGCGGGTGATCTGCCCATTGGGCAAGACCACGGCGAAGCGAGCCTGCGTCCCGCCGATGTCGGCTACCAGTCTGCTGGTCATGTCTTTCCCGTCCCCTCCGCGGGGTCTGCCGCGGAGGGCTCCGCGCCGTCGTGGCCCAAGGCGGCGTCGCTGTCAACGCCCGCGCCGGTCTGACCGCCCTCCGGCGGCGGCTCCGGATGCCAGCCGCAGGCCGCCAACTTCGCCTGCAAGGACGCGGGCGGCGGTGCGACGACGCTGACAGCCGGGCGCCCGTCGTAGAGCGGCAGGGAGATCGCGCGGGCATGGAGGCAGAGGCCGGCCTCGCCGGACCCGTAGAGCGGGTCGCCCACGATCGGAAAGCCGGTCGCGGCCAGATGCACCCGCAGCTGGTGGGTGCGCCCGGTCAAGGGGTGCAGGGCCAGCCAGCTGCATGCTCCGTCGAAGCCCAGCAGGCGATAGCGCGTGACGGCACGCTGGCCGTCGTCCCGCGCCTCGATGCGCCATTGCCGGCCCAGGCTGACCTTCTTCAGCGGCAGGTCGATCTCGCCCTCGTCCCGGGATGGCCGGCCCACGACGAGCGCCCAGTAAGACTTCTCTACGCGGCCGCCGGAGAAGAGCCGGCCCAGCTTACGCAAGGCCCGCTGGTTGCGCCCCAAGGCAAGGCAGCCGCTGGTGTCCTGGTCGAGCCGGTGCGCCAGGCGCGGCGTCTCGCGGTAGCCGAAGCGAAGGGCCGGCAGGAAGTCCTCGACGTTGGGCTTGCCGGATGGCCCGCCGTGCACCGGCAAGCCGGCCGGCTTGTTCAGCACCAAGAGCAGGCCGTCGCAGTAGAGCAGGCGCCCCGCCAGGGGTCCCGCCTCCTTGCCGTCGACCGGGGGAGCCGCTAAGCCCTTGCCGCCTCCTATGACCAGATCGCTGCCCATCGACCCCTTGATAGCCGACATCCTGGCCGCCTTGGAATGCCGAGGTGGCGCGGTGCTGCAAGCGCCGCCCGGTGCCGGCAAGACCACGCGCGTCCCGTTGGCCGTGGCCGCGCACCCGCGGATGGCCGGCTGGAAGGTTCTGGTCCTGGAGCCGCGCCGGCTGGCAGCTAGGCTCGCCGCCGGTCACATGGCGGCGGAACGCGGCGAAAGACTGGGCGAGCACGTCGGCTATCGCGTCCGGCTGGACCGCAAGATCGGCCCCAAGACCAGGGTCGAGCTGGTGACGGACGGCCTCTTTCTGCGCCAGCTGCAGGAGGACCCGGAACTGGCGGGCGTCGGCTGCCTCATCTTCGACGAGGTGCACGAGCGCGGCCTGGAGAGCGATCTGGCGCTGGCCTTGGCCTTGGAGGCGCGCGCCGCCTTCAGGCCCGACCTCTGGCTGATCGCCATGTCGGCAACCTTGGAGGCCGAGCCATGGGTCGCCTTGCTGGGCGACGTGCCCTTGATCACCAGCAGCGGACGCAGTCATCCGGTGGAGCTGCGCTGGCGCCCTCCGCCACGCGGAGAGCGTCTGGAGCGCAGCGTGGCGCGTGTGGTGAAGGAGGTGCTGCGCGAAGAGAGCGGCAGCTTGCTGGTCTTTCTGCCCGGCCAGGCGGAGATCCGGCGTGCCGCCCAGGCGATCGAGAAGGCCGGCTTGCCGGAGGGCACCAGCTTGGCTCCGCTCTATGGCGATCTCTCGCGCGCCGCGCAGACCGCGGCGATCACCCCGGCGGCGCCCGGGCGCCGCAAGGTCGTGCTGGCAAGCGCCATCGCCGAGACCAGCCTCACCATCGAGGGAATCCGCGTGGTGGTGGATAGCGGGCTCGCCCGCCTGCCGCGCTACGACCCGCGCTCCGGCATGGCGCGTCTGGAGACCCTGCCGGCCAGCAAGGCCACCGCGACGCAACGCAGCGGGCGCGCCGGGCGGCTGGAACCCGGCATCTGCTATCGCCTCTGGGACGAGGCGGAGCATCGCGCCCGCGCGGCGCAGCCGCTGCCCGAGATTCTAGCCGGCGACCCCTTGCCGCTGGCGCTCGACCTGGCGCTTTGGGGGGCGGGCCAGGGCGACGGCCTGGCCTTCCTGGATCCGCCGCCGGCCACCCTCATCGAGCCGGCGCGCCGCCTGCTGCGGGATCTGGGCGCGCTGGATTCCGACGGCGCGCCGACGGCTCACGGCCGCGCGATCGGGCGCCTCGGCCTGCATCCCCGGCTGGGGCACATGGTGCTCTCGGCCGCCGATCTCGGCCTGGCGCGCGATGCCTGCCGGCTAGCCGCGCTGCTCAGCGGCCGAGGCCTCCTGCGCGGAGAGGACGGCCGCGACCTGCGCCAGCATCTCGAAGCCTTGCTGCAGCCCAAGGCCGCCGGAGCGAGCCTGGACCGCGGCGCGCTCCACGAGGCGCAGGCCTTGGCCCGACAGCTGGAAGGCCAGCTCCGCGTGGCGCGCGAAGGGGGCGGGGACCTGGGCGCCGTCGGCCGCTTGCTGGCGCTTGCCTATCCCGACCGGCTGGCCAAGCGCCTGGACCAAGAGCGGGAGCGCACCCGCTATCGCATGGCCAACGGCCGTCAAGCGGAGTTGCCGAGCGAGGATCCCCTGGCGCTGGAGCCTTGGCTAGCGATCGCGGACCTGGGTGGCGGCGTCGTGCCGCGCATCTTTCGCGCCGCGCCGATCGCCCTGTCGGAGATCGAAGCGCTCTTCGAAGATCGGGTCTCTTGGCAGCGGCGGGTCGCTTGGGACCCCCGGACTAAGGGCGTCCTCGCCAGACAGGAACGCCGCCTGGATGCCCTGGTCCTGGAGGAACGCCCCTTGCGCGATCCGGCGGCGGCGGAGGTCGCGGCGGCCTTGGCCGAGGGCATCCGCCGTCTGGGTGTCGGCGCCCTGCCGTGGACGGCGGAGACACGCGCCCGGCAAGCCAGAATCGCCTTCGCCGGGCGGCTGCAGCCGGGCCTCTGGCCCGCGGTGGACGACAAGAGCTTGCTTGCCGATCCCCTCTCCTGGCTGGGCGACCAGCTGATGGGACGCGCCAAGGCCTCCGAGCTGCAGGACCTGGACCTCGCGGCCGGGCTCTTCCTGCTCCTCGACCACCGGCAGCGGCGCGCGCTGGATCGCTTCGCGCCGCAGCACCTCGCCGCGGCCAGCGGTCGCTCCGTGGCGATCGACTATGCCAGCGACCCGCCGGTGGTCTCGGTCAAGCTGCAGGAGATGTTCGGCACCACGAGCTTGCCCAGCGTGGCGGACGGCCAAGTGCCCTTGCGGGCCGAGCTCCTGTCCCCGGCCGGCCGGCCGCTCGCCGTCACCGGCGACCTGGCGCGCTTTTGGCAGGAAGGTTATCCCCAGGTTCGCGCCGAGATGCGCGGTCGCTATCCCAGGCATCCCTGGCCGGAAGATCCGCTCGCCGCGCCGGCGACGGCCCGGACCAAAGCCAAGCCACGTAAGGGTAAGTGATTGATGAAATTGAGAGAGCGACCGGGTCGGCGAAGCTGATACTGAGGCCGGTCATGTCCGGCTTTCGAATTCGGCCGTTTCGTGGCGGGGCCGGGACCTTTGCCTGGCGGGTCATCTGGTCGCTCAAAAGGCGGGTCGGCTGGTCTTGACGCTCATCCGCTGACAGCTATAACGGATCACGCTAGGTGGATGCTGGTGTCAGTCGGGATGATCCCTTTCCAGGCAGGCGCCGAGAGTGGCGACAAGTGCAGAGCGCGCCGGTGCCGCGAGGTAGGCGCGCGACCGCTGAGATTGCTTCTGGGTCACGGACCCGAAGCCCGCAATCGACAGCGAGGGAGAGGGATAGGTCGGCGCCTCCGGGCGTAGGGCCGAGCATGAAGGGCGTGCACCCCTGCGAACACGGGTTCCGGTCGGGCTGACCGGGGGTCGGTAAGGAGGAGACGACTTGGCGTTTGGCGACGAGAGGCCCCCAGGCTTTAAGGACCGCGCTCGTGCGCTGATGGACCGCCTGTTCATGGAACGTGAGCTGCTTCTGCGCAGCGATGGACAGGTGCGCTACGTTCGGCTTGGCCGCCGCGCTCAGATGTTGGCCGCCGGCGTTGCCGTGACCGCCTTGCTGTGGGGCGGCTACAGCAGCGTGACCTCCGTCGTGCGCTCGCAGCAGCTGACGGCTGCCTCCAGCGATCTTCAGCGCGCCGAAGCGAGTCGTGAGACCTTGATCGAGCGCGTCGCGGCGCTGGAGGAGGATCTGGAGTCCATCGAGCGGCAGCGCGCGGAGGCGGCCAAGCGGCTCTCTGAGCTGACCGTCGCCTTGGCCGGCAGCCAGGAAGAGGCTGCGCGCTTGGCCGGCGACCGCGACCGGCTCGCCTCGGGCGTCGAGACTCTCGAAGAGGAGAAGAAGACCCTCAGGGGGCAGCGCGACGGCCTCAGCCGGAAAGTTCTGGACCTCAGGCGCTCTCTGGCGCTCGCCGCCAATCGGCGTCAGAGCTTGGAGGACGATCAGGCCAACCGCCAGTCCGTCGGACAGGCGCTCAGCAGCGAGCTGGCGTCGAGCCGGTCCCAGCTGGCGGATGCGGTCGAGCGGCTGGCCGCGCAAGACCAGGCCTTGGCCAAGGCCGAGCAGCGTTTCGAGCAGCTGGCGAGCCAGCATCGGACGCTGGCGTCCAAGGCGGCCGAAGCGCAAAGCCGCTTGCGGCTGCTCGAAGGTGCTCACGCTGGTCTTGCCAGCGACTTCGCCTCGCAAGCCGAAGCCCACGCCGAGAGCGTCAGGCTCGTTTCCTTGGCGCGCAACGAAGCGCAGGATCGCGCGGCGTCGCTCGCCAGCCGCAGTCTGCTTGCCGAGGCCGGCAACCGGGAGCTTCGCCAAGCCCTTCGCGACAATAGGCAAGCGCTTGAGCATTCGGATCAGCGTCTGGCTGCCTTGACCACGGCGCACGACGAGATGTTGGAGAATTCGTCGGATTGGCATGGGCGTCTGGAAGACGCCGAAGAGGCCAAGTTCGCGCTCGACCGGCAGCTGACATCGGAAAGGGAGGCCAGGGCCGAAGCGGACCGGCGGGCCCAGAGCCTCCGGCAGGCCTATGCCGCCCTCGTCGATCGCGCGGCGGAGCTGGAGCGGAACCTGAAGGCGGCCGAGGCGGTCAAGCTGGCCTTGGAGGAGGATCTTGAAGCGCGGAGCGAAGCGTTGGCGAGCGCGCAGGAGCGGGAGGAAGCGCTTAGCCAGGATCACGCGCGCCTCTCCGATCGATCGAAGAGCTTGGAGGGCCGTCTGAAGAAGGCGGAAAGCGAGACGCGCGATCTGGAAAGACAGCTGGACACGCGCAGCCGCGAACTCTCCCTGGCAGACAAGCGCGAAGACGGCTTGCGCGCCGAGCATTCGGCCTTGCTCGAGCAGTCGACGGCTCTGGAGAGCCGTGTGAAGCTCGCCGAGGACGCAAGCCAGAAGCTCGCGCGAGAGCTGGAGCTGCGGATGGGCGAGCTGTCGCTCGCCGACGAGCGTCACGAGACCTTGAGTGCCGACTATGCCGGCCTGCTGGACCAGTCGGTCTCGCTCGCCGGCCGCCTCGAGGAGGTCGAGACCAACAGCCGTGACCTGGCCGAGCAGCTGGAGGCGCGCACGGCGGAGCTGTCGCTGGTCGCCCAACGCCACGCCACCTTGTCCGTGTCCCACAAGGAGCTGCAGGATGTGGCCGCCGCCGCCGAACTGAAATTGACCGAGAGCGAGGCGGCGCGCAAGGAACTGGCGGAAGCCGTCGTCGAGAGAAACAAGTGGGTGGCCGAGCTGCGCGGCAAGATGGCGAGCCTCGATCGCGAGCACCTGGCGCTTTCGCAAGAGACGCTGCAGCTCCGCGGCGACCTGGCCGTCACCGAAGAGCATCGCTCGGTCCTGAGCGAAGAGGTCGGCCTGCGCGACCAGGCCTTGCAGGACGCGGCGGAGCGGCGCGCCAGGCTCCAGGCCGAACAGCAGCGGCTGAAGCGCAAGATCGCGGCGCTCGAACACGACTTCGCCCGCAGCCAGGTCGATGTGCAGGAGCTCGAGAGCAAGAGCGCGACCCTGCAGCGCGAACTCAAGATGTCCGAAGAGCAGATGGCGGCGATCCGCGATCGGCAGACGGAGGAGGCCGAGCGTATCGTCGTCCTGCAGCAAGCCCTGGGCGAGGCCGCGGACGAGAAGAAGGGCTTCAGGAACGAGATCGAGGATCTCGGCAAGGACCTCGCGGAAGCCCGCCGTTCGCGCGCGCGCCTGGCGCAGCGCGAGGCGGCGATGCTCGAGGAAACCAAGCGGCTGCACGCGCGCGCCGCCGGTATGGCCGACATAGGCGAGGCGCTGCGCGAGGAACGCAGGCGTATCGCCGGCGCCTTGATGGTGGAGCGGCGCCGGACCGCCGCCCAGGGCGAGATCCAAGAGGCCCTGCTGATCGAGATCGACTCCCTGAGCGCGCAGCTGGCGCTCGCGACAGACAGCAACCGCCAGCTTAGCACGCTTCTGGCCAGCACCCGCAACCGCTTGAACCAGAAGGACAAGCTGCTGCGCGATCTGAACATGGAGCGTGACCGGCTGAGCTTGGCGGTGACCACCACCAACGATGCCCTGATCGCCGCGCAGGAAGGCCACCAGCGTCTGGCGAGCGAGCGCGATGAGCTGCACGCCGCCTTGATCGACCGCAACAAGAGCCCGCGGACCATGGACGTCGAGCGCGAACAGCTGGCGCAAAGGGTCGACGAGCTCGAAACCCTGATCGTCGACATGCGCGACCGCCAGCGCGACATCGTCGACCGTCTCGAAGTCAGGACCCTGGACACCGTGGCCTCGCTCGAGACCGTGATCACCATGACCGGTCTCAACGTCGAGGCGCTGCTGGCCCAGGTGGATGGCAGCGGGATGGGACAGGGCGGCCCCTTCATCCCGGCCGACGAGATGCTGGGGTCCGACATCGCCTACGAGCTTCAGGTCTCGGTGGCGCTGTTGGATCTGAGGCTCGACCGTTGGGACGCGTTGCAGCGCCTGGTGGACACCTTGCCGCTGAAACCGCCGTTGGAGACCTACCGGGTGACCAGCGAGTTCGGCTTCCGGCGCGACCCGGTGAACAAGCGCCGCTCCTTCCACAACGGCGTCGATCTCGCCACCAGCTACAAGGCGCCCTTGACCGCCGGCGCCGCCGGCCAGGTCACCTTCGCCGGCTGGCGCGGCGGCTACGGACGAGTGGTGGAACTGGATCATGGCTTCGGCCTCAAGAGCCGCTATGCGCACCTCTCCAAGATCAGCGTGAAGAAAGGGGACAGCGTAGGCACCGGCGAACTGATAGGATTGGTGGGCACGTCGGGACGTGCAACCGGCCCGCATGTGCACTATGAGATCCTGTTCAACGGGACGAACTACGATCCCATGAACTTCTTCAGGGCTGGACGTCATGTTCAACAAGGGCAGTAAGGGGCGCAATTCAGGGCCGAACGGCGCGACGCGGACTCCCATTGCACCGACCATCGTCAGCGCCGACATGCTGATCGAGGGCAACCTCAGAACCAAGGGCGAGATCCACGTGGACGGGCGCATCAACGGCGACGTCGAATGCAGTGCGCTCACCATCACCCAGCAAGCCACCGTGGACGGTCACATCGTCTGCGAGCACGCCCGCATCGACGGCGCCATGATGGGCGAGATCCGCGCGAAGTCGGTCGTGGTGTCCAAGACCGCCCGCATCATCGGCGATGTGGTGCACGAGAAGGTGACGATCGAAGCCGGCGCGCACATCGAAGGCAGCCTGCGCCGCATAGATCACGAGAACCCAGTCCGCCTGCCGGCGCCGAAGAAGATCGCCTGGACGGCCGGCGTGGAGGCCCTGGTCGATCTCGACCAGCTGAGCAAGGAAGATGAGGACGAGCTGCGCGCTGCACGGTCCGGGTAAGGAGCCTGGTGGCGCGGCGTTAGTCTGTTGGCGGTCTGAAGTAGCGGCTGGGCGTCTCGCCGAAGGCCTCTTTGAAGGCCGAGATGAAGGCGCTGACACTCTCATAGCCGACGCAAAAGGCGACCGAGGTAACGGGCTCGCGCGCCGCGAGTCTCTCCAAGGCGGCCAGCAGGCGGGCCTGACGACGCCACTGCCGGAATGTCATGCCGGTGTCCTCTTGGAAACTCCGTATTAGGCTGCGCTCTGACATGCCGAGGGTCTTTGCCCACGCGCGAAGCGGCCGCGCCTCCGCCGGATTGTCGGCGAGCGCGTCGGTGAGGCGCCTTAGCTTCGGGTCGCGCGGTGCCGGCAGGATCAAGGGCAGGGCGTCGATCGTCTCGATCTCGCGCAGAAGCAAGGCGGTCAAGGGATCGAGGCTGTCGGGCGCGCATCCCGTCGCGATGCGGACGGCAATCTCCCGCATCAACGGCGAGACCGCCCAGACCTGGCAGTCATCCGGAAAGCTGGACGACCGGCCGCTCAAGTAGACGGTGCGCATCCGTACCGCCGTGTGGCAGCGCACCGCGTGCTGGCGTCCCGCCGGCATCCAGATCGCGCGCCCGGGCGGTACCACCCAAGAGGCCCTTTCGCTGACGACACGCATCACGCCGCTGCTGGCGTGCACCAGCTGATTGGCGTCATGCGCGTGCGCGTCGATCCAGGTGCCGGCCGGGTAGTCAGTGGCAAGGCCCTCGATCGCGATCCCTTGAGACGGCGTTGGCATTTACGAGCACTTCTTTGGCCCAGTAGCGGAAGTATGATTCCCACCGCGTGGCTAGCCTGTCCAGTGTCCATTCTCGTGAGGTGCCGACATGACACGCCGACAGCAGCTGACCTTCCTTAACATCGCGCATTTCGCCTGCCACTACTTCCTGCTGATCTTTCCGACCGTGGTGATCGCGATCGAGCGTGCCTGGGCGCTCGAGTACGGGGCGGCGCTCACCCTCGGCACGCCGCTCTATCTTTGCTTCGCCCTAGCGACCCTGCCGGCGGGCTGGCTCGGCGACCGCTGGGACGGCGAGCGGATGATCGCGCTCTTCTTCATCGGCTGCGGCCTCGCGAGCCTCTTGATCGCCGTGGCGCCCGGCGACATCGCCGTCATGGCCGGACTGGGCCTCTTGGGCATCTTCGCGGCGATCTATCATCCGGTGGGCCTCTCCATGGTGACCGCGATCACCGATCGGCCCGGGCATGCCTTGGCGGTCAATGGCGTCTACGGCAACCTCGGACTGGCGGCGTCCGCGTTGCTGACGGGCCTGCTGGCGGACAGCTTCGGCTGGCGCGCCGCCTTCCTGCTGCCGGGCCTCGCCGGCCTGGTCATTGGCGCCGCCTACCTCCTGACCTTGCGCCGAACCTCGCCCCTGGGCCGTTCGGTCGGCCTCGAGCGCGTGGAGACGCCTCTACAGGTAGCCTACTCGACACAGGTCCGGGTCGTCGGCGTGGTCCTGATGGCCGCCCTCTTCAGCGGCCTGGTCTTCAATGGCGTCAGTATCTCCTTGCCCAAGGTCCTGGAGGAGCGCTTGGTCGGCGCGGCCGGCGGGCTGTCCGGTATCGGGGGCTATAGCGCCTTGGTCTTCGCCGTCGCCGCCTTCGCCCAGTTGCCGGTCGGCGCGCTGCTGGATCGGGTCGGAGGCAAGGTGGTGATGCTGGGCCTCTTCGCGCTGGAGGTGGTGGCGCTCATCCTCATGTCGCAGGCGACGGGTTACCTGATCGTGCCGGCGGCCCTGGTGACCGTCACCCTGCTGTTCGCCAGCATTCCGATCACCGGCTGGCTGCTGGGCCGCTACGTCGCGCGGTCGTGGCGCTCGCGCGCCTTCGCCGCCGAGTACGTGCTGTCCCTCGGCATGTCGGCCATGATCGTCCCGATCATGGCCTGGCTGCACCGGATCGGACACGGCTTCGACTGGCAGTACCTGCTCTTCGCGGCCTCGGCCGGCGTGGTCGTCGCCGGCGCGCTGGCCATTCCGGCGATGACGCGGGCGCCGCGCTCCGCGGGTGCAGGCGCGGGCTGGTAAGGGGCTTCTACTGAAGAACCGAGGCGAAGAGCGCGGGATCCACGTTGCCGCCGCTGAGCACGATGCCGACGGTCTTGCCGGCCAAGGGCAGCTTCTCGGTCAAGGCAGCGGCCAAGGCCACCGCGCCGCCCGGCTCGACGACGAGCTTCAAGTGGCGAAAGGCGAAGGCCATGGCCTCGGAGACCTCGCCATCGCTGACCGTCAGGCCGCCGGCCAGGAGCCTTTGATTGATCTGGAAGGTGAGGGCGCCGGGCGACTTGGCCAGCAAGGCATCGCAGAAGCTGCGCGCCTGCGGATCGACGCTTTCGCGCGCGCCAGAGCGAAGCGAACGGGCGGTGTCGTCGAAATCCGCCGGCTCGACGGCATAGACCTCGGTGCCCGCGCTCTTCTCCGCCATCGCCAAGGCCGTGCCCGAGACCAAGCCGCCGCCGCCGCAGCACACCAGCAAGCAGTCGAGCGTGACGTCCATCTCGGCTGCCTGCTGCGCGATCTCCAGCCCGACCGTGCCCTGGCCGGCCATGATGTCGGGGTCGTCGTAGGGTGGGACCAGCAGCGCCCCGCGCTCGTCCACCAAGCGCTGTCCCACCGCCTCGCGCTCTTCGCGATAGCGGTCGTAGAGCAGCACCTCGGCGCCGTAGCCGCGGGTGTTGTCGATTTTGATCGCCGGCGCGTCCGCCGGCATGATGATGGTCGCCGCGATGCCCAAGAGCTGCGCCGCCGCGGCGACTCCCTGGGCGTGATTGCCCGACGAGTAGGCGACGACGCCGGACGCGCGGGCCGTGTCTTGCAAGCGCGACAGCTTGTTGTAGGCGCCGCGAAACTTGAAGGACCCCGTACGCTGCAGCAGTTCCGGCTTGACGAAGACCTTGGCCTTTAGTTGCTCGTCGAGCGCCGGGCAGGGCAGCAGCGGCGTGCATACCGCCTTGCCGGCCAGTCGGCCCGCGGCAGCTTCGATGTCGGCGAAGACCGGCAGGTCGCGGCTCTTCTCACTCATCCGTCGATCTCCTCCAGATAGCGGTCGATGGCCGCGATCGAGATGGGTTCTCTCAGGGTCGGAGCATGCCCCGCCGTCGGCACGGTGACCACCGACATCTGCCCATGGGCGCGTTGCATGCGGGCCAGGGTCTCGTCGGTGACGAAGTCCGACTTGCCGCCGCGGACCAGCAGGATCGGCCAGCGCCGCAGGGCGAGAAAGATCGGCCAGAGCTCCTCTTCCGGCGGTGCCTTCTCGATCCGCTCGGCCAGCAGCGGATCCCACGTGGCGACGAGACGTCCGTCGGGGCCCGGCTGGTAGCTGCCTTCGGTGAGGTCTTCCCAATCCTCTTCGAGGGTGAGCCCGCTGTGGGTCAGGGTTTCCTTCAGCGCCGCCTTTGCCTCCGCGGCGTCCTTGGGACGCAGGTAGGTCAGGTGAGCGACGCTGCCGCGCAGGCGGTCAATCAGCGCTTGGTCGATGACCGGGCTGGCGTCGTTCAGGATCGCGCCGTGCACATGGGTGGGGAAGAGCATCGCCACCCCCATGGTGAGAAAAGCGCCCAAAGAGGTGCCGCAGAAGATCGTCGGCCCCAGGTCCAAGGCGGTCAGCAGGGCATGGATGTCCAGGAGGTAGGTCTCGGGCCGGTAGCTCTTGCCGCTGGGGTCGCGATCCGACAGGCCGCGCCCGCGCAGGTCCAGCGCGATGATCCGACGGCGCTTTCGCAAATGCATCGCCGGCACGTGGAAGTCGTTGCTGTTGCGCGTGATTCCGGGCAGGTAGACGATTGGCTTCTGTCTCGCTGCGCCCGGCTTCAGCGGCGGGTAGTCGCGAAAGGCGATCTCGAGACCGTCTTGCGCGCTCAGCCGCCGCTGGATGAAACCCCGATCGGATGGCATATCCAAGCGCGCCGCGCGATCGCTGCCTTGCGAGGGTCCGTCTCTTGCCCGCTTGGCCGCCTAGCGGATCACTGACAGCAGAAGCGTTGGCGCGCCCCGCTGCTGCCTTGGCCAAGGGGGTTGTAGCCGTTCCACGCCAGAGTGTCGGTGTCGCCCAGCAGATGGCGATAGACGATCAAGCTCTCCAAGATCCGCATCACGTAGTTTCGGGTCTCCGAGAAGGGGATGGACTCGACCCAGAGAACGAAGTCGGAGGTGGGATCGCGGGGATCGCCGTTCTGGCTGAGCCAGCGCTGCGTGCGGTTCGGTCCGGCGTTGTAGCTGGTGAGCGCGAAGAGGTAGGTACCGCCGAACTGCTTGATCAACTCCTCCAGATAGGCCCGCCCCAAGGTGACGTTGTAGGGCGGATCGCCGGTCAGCTTCGCCTTGCTGTAGGCAACGCCCAGCCGCTTGGCGACGCCGCGCGCGGTGCTGGGCAAGAGCTGCATCAATCCCATGGCGTCGGCGTGGCTGACGGCCAGTTCGTTGAACTCGCTCTCCTGGCGGGTGACGGCCAGGACCAGGGCTTGTTCAGGCGTGCCGTCCGCGATGATGTCCGGCCGCGGAAAGAGGTCGTCTACCAAGAGATGCCCCTTGCGCCTTGCCGCCTTGCCGGTCTTTACCTGCAAGTCGATCCGGCCGAGGTTCTTGCTCAAGCGGGCGAGCGACTGGAAGTCCTCTCGGCTGGTGAGGCTGCCGCGCAGGCTGGAGTAGAAGAGGTCCGTGCGCCAGCGATGGCCCGCGCGGGAGAGGGCCGCCATGGCCTGCGCGCGGTCGTCCTGCATGAAGCGCGCCCAGTCCGCGTCGCTCAGGAGCGGTTGCGGCGGCAAGCCGCCTCCGGGCATGAGGCCCAGGCGCGCGGCCGAGAGCTGGCCGTAGAAGCTGGTCTCCTCGGCAGCACCGGCGGCGAGCCAGCTGCGCGCCTCCTGCGGCTTGCCCATGGCTTCGCTGGCGCGTGCCGCCCAATAGGCGGCCTTGCCCTTGGAGATGGGCGAATTGCTCGACCCCTCGTAGTAGCGCACGAAGTGCTTGTAGCCTGCCGCGGGGTCGTTGAGCTTCTCGAGCGCGATGAAGCCGGCCAGCCACTCCAGCTCGGCAAAGCCGCTGCCGGAGGTGAGCCCGTGATCGCGCGCCAGCTTGTAGGCTTGGGTCGTGTTGCCGCCGCGCAGGTGCCGATAGACGGCGGAGAAGCGCAGGCGCCAGATCGACTCCGGCTTGCCGGCATTGGTGGGACCCAACTGGATCAGCAGGGCCTCCAGGTTCCCGGTCTGCTTGGCGCGATGGTAGTAGCCGGCCAGGTCGATCTGCAGATGCGGATCCTTGCGCAGAGCCTTGGGAACCTGTCCCACCAGCGCGGCGGCATTGCGCTTGCGGGCCTTGAGCGCCAGCCTCGCCTTGGCCAGCTCGCCATAGCCGGGGCCGACCAAGCTGCCTTGTTGAATGGCGGCGTCGTTCTTCTGCTCGACGAGGTAGTTCAGGCGCGCCAGATGATCCTCCTTGGTCAGGACGGCGCCGTAGTCCTTCAGCAGCGTGGCCCGGTCGGTCTTTCCAATGAAGGCGCCGCGCCAGGCGGCACGGATCGCTTCCTGGGCGCCCTTGCTGTCGCCTTGCGCCTCCAGCGCGCGGACGTAGGCCAAGGCGCCGGCTCCGGTCTGCGGCGGGAAACGGCGGAAGAAGGCGATCAACTCCTCATGGCGAATGCCGCCGCCCAGCGCCTCCTCGGCCTTGCGGGCGATGCGGCTGATCCGCGGCCAATCGGAACGGCGCTCCACCAGTCCGGCGACGGTGGCGAAGTCCGCCGTGGCGCGTTTGCGGAGCAGGTCGAAGTAGAGCACCAGATCGCGGATGACCTGGTTGTCGGAGGCACGCACCAGCTGGCGCGCGCCATAGCCGTCGCCGCCCTCGACCAAGGCGAGACCTTGGGACAGGATCGCGATGTCGGCCTGGTTGGGTTCCTGTGCCTCGGCTTCCTTGGCGGACCAGCCGAAGGCTAGGGTGACGAAAAACAGGGGAAGCAAGTGACGCAAGGCGTGCAAGATGGCCTCCTATCGCAGCGGCCCGCTTGAAATGTACTGCCGGCCGCGCGGCTGATATCTTCTACGTGAGCGGACCTTATGTGAGTGCCGCCGCGCCGGGCAATCGCGCTGAAGGCTCTTGGGCTCACTTCTTCGCACGACGCCGTGCCCCATTGGCTGCTTACCTGCCCTGCAAGCCGCGCGACGGACTTGCTGCCGCTGCCTTGGCGGCGCTATTGTCGGACCAGCGGTCGTGCACACCGGTGTGTGGGCCGGCGCGACCGCTTATCCGAAAGGAAAGCATTGATGATCGGTAACCCCATGTTCCGCGGCTCCTGCACGGCGTTGATCACGCCGATGAAGGACGACGCGGTGGACGCAGAGGCCTTTCAGCGCTTCTGCGCCTGGCAGATCGAGGAGGGGACGGACGCGCTGATCCCCGTGGGCACCACCGGCGAATCGCCGGTTCTTTCCCATGCAGAGCACAAACGCGTGGTGGAGCTCTGCCTCGAGGTGGCCAAAGGGAAACGTCCGGTCATCGCCGGCACGGGGTCCAACGCGACGGCCGAAGCGATCGAGCTGACCCAGCATGCGCAGGCGGCTGGCGCCGACGCCGTCCTGGTGGTCACGCCCTACTACAACAAGCCGACGCAGGAGGGGCTCTACAGCCACTATCGCGCGATCCACGATTCCAGCGACATCCCGATCGTGATTTATAACATCCCCGGGCGCTCCATCATCGACATGTCGGTGGAAACCATGGCGCGCCTGGCGGAGCTGCCGCGGATCGTCGGCGTCAAGGACGCCAGCAACGACCTGACCCGTCCGGCTCGCACCCGGATCGCCATCGATGCGGACTTCACCCAGCTCTCGGGAGAGGACGCGACCATCATGGCTTTCCTGGGCACCGGCGGGCATGGCTGCATCTCGGTCACCAGCAACGTGGCGCCAAGGCTCTTGTCGGAGATGCATAAGGCTTGGCAGGAGGGCGAGGTGGAAACCGCGCTCACCCTCCACGACCGCTTGCAGCCGCTGCACAGCGCGCTCTTCTCGGAGAGCTCGCCGGCACCGGTGAAGTTCGCGGCAAGCCTGCTCGGTTTGTGCGAGAACGAGGTCAGACTGCCCTTGGTCCCGATCAAGCCCGAGACCGAGACCATGGTGCGCGACGCCATGGTCGGCGCTGGCCTCTTGAACTAGCGACATTGGGCGCGGGGCCACCGGCCGGCCCCGCTTCCTATCTATCTCCCATGGCAAGAGCGAAGAAAGCCGGGGATGCGGCGCGCCGACTGGTGGCGCAGAACCGCAAGGCCCGGCACAACTACTTCATCGACGAGACCATTGAAGTCGGCCTGGTCCTGACCGGGACCGAGGTCAAGTCCCTGCGCGCCGGCCGCGCCTCCCTGAACGAGGCCTTCGCGCAGGAGCGCGAGGGCGAGTTCTTCCTCTTGAACGCGCACATCCCGGAGTACGGACCGGCCAACCGCTTCAACCACCAGCCGACGCGCGACCGCAAGCTCTTGCTGCGGCGGCGCGAGATCGGCCGCTTGATGGGTCAGGTCAGGAGGCAGGGCTACACCCTGGTGCCGCTGTCGCTCTACTTCAACGACCGCGGCTTCGCCAAGTGCCAGCTGGGCCTGGCGCGCGGCAAGCGCCAGATCGACAAGCGCGAGACCATCAAGGAGCGCGATTGGAGCCGCCAGCGCCAGCGCCTCCTGCGGGCCAGGGGTTAGCGCCTCGAACGCTGTTTGCGTCTCTAACCTTGAAATCGCTTGCGGGTGGCCAGAGCTGCAGGCCGCCCGTAGCAGCGCTTCAGCCAGTCGTTCACCAAACTGTGGGATCGCAGGTCAAGATGGGCGCTGCGGGATGGCGAAAGGACAGCCGCGACGTTGAGGTCTGCGACGGTGAAATGCTCGCCGACGAGCCATTCGCGATTGGAAAGCGCATCGTTCAGAACGGTGAGCGCGGCCTCAACGATAGCCGGCGTGTGATCGCCTATCGCCGCTCGCAGACCCTCTAGAAGGAGATCGCGTTGCACCCAGGGCTCCAAGTGAACCTGCGCCCACAAGCTCCAGCGCCAGACAAGCGCCTCTTCCTCGATAGACGTTGGATAGAGCGCGTCGTGACCGTCGGATCCGAACTTCTTTGCGAGATAGAGGTTGATCGCCAGCGATTCCGCGAGCGCGAAGCCGTCGTCCACTATTGTTGGAACACTGCCAGCGGGATTGATGCTCAGGAAATCAGGCTGCTTGAGTGCCGGATCGTCAAACTCGAGCGGTATGTGTTCGTAAGTGAGGCCGAGTTCTGCCGCCGCCCAGAGGACCCGCATGGTTCGTGACCGGGGAGAGCCGTAGATGACAAGTGTCATGAGTCGTTCTGGCAGCGCCGGTAGGGCAAAGCAAGAGGTGTGCTCGCTGAAGTTTCCGCCCAGCGGAGCACTGTTCGTGAGGGCTCGATCAGCCGGACAAGCTCAATCGGCCAGTACATCGCGCAGCTGCTCCAGAACCGCGGCGAACATGGCTCCGGTCAGGCGGCCGGTGTTGAGGTTGTAGCGCGAGCAGTGATAGCTGTCGGCGAGCAACAGGCCGTTCGGCAAGCGATGCAGGGCGCCGTGCGTGAAGGGGCAGTGACTCTGCTTCAGCCCCAGTGCGCGCAACACCGCCTTGTGGGCGATCAGGCCCAATGCCAGGACCGCCGTCAGCCGGTCGAGAGCGGCGATCTCCTCGGCCAGAAAGCTGTTGCAGGTAGCGATCTCCGCCGTGGTCGGCTTGTTCTCCGGCGGCACGCAGCGCACGGCGTTGGTGATCCGCACCTGGGTCAGCCTGACGTCGTCGTCGGGCCGGCGGTCGTAGCTGCCGTCGGCCAGGCCGGCGGCGATGAGGCTGGGGTAGAGGAGGTCGCCGGCATAGTCGCCGGTAAAGGGGCGGCCGGTGGTGTTGGCGCCCTTCAGGCCCGGCGCCAGGCCGACCACCAGAAGGCGCGCCGATGCCGGCCCGAAGGAGGGAACCGGCGCGTTGTGGCCTTCGGGAATGCGGTGCCGGTTGGCGGCCCGAAAATCGGTGAGCCGCGGGCAGAGCGTGCAGCTCGGGGCGGGCTCCATCGCCGCTCTAAACCAAGATGACCGCGGGTCGAGGCGGCCCGCGGTCTGAATCTTGGCCTACCTTCATCGCGCTTTAGCGGGCCGTGTAGCGCCGCGGCAGGGCCGCCTCGGCCTCCTCGTCCCCTTCGTCGTCGCGATCGTTGTCGGCGGGATTGCTGATGCCCGGCGGCAGCACCCGGGTGCGGCGCGGCGCGCCCTCGGCCATCGGCGTGCGCGCGATCAGGCTGTGCAGCTCTTGCAGGTCGACGAAGTTGTCGGCCTGACGCCGCAGTTCGTCGGCGATCATCGGGGGTTGCGTGGCGATGGTGGAGATCACCGTGACCCGCACGCCCTTGCGCTGGACGGCCTCGACCAGGCGCCGGAAGTCGCCGTCGCCCGAGAAGAGGACAATGTGGTCCAGGCGGTCGGCCATCTCCATCATGTCGATCGCCAGTTCGATGTCCATGTTGCCCTTGACCTTGCGGCGGCCCATGGAATCGGTGAACTCTTTCAACGGCTTGGTGACCAAAGTGAAGCCATTGTAGTCGAGCCAGTCGACCAAGGGCCGAATGGGGGAATATTCCTGATCTTCGAGCAGCGCGGTGTAATAGAAGGCCCGGATGAGACGCCCTTGCTCCGAAAAGCATTCCAGCAGCCGCTTGTAGTCGATGTCAAAACCCAGCGTCTTGGCAGTCGAGTAGAGGTTGGCTCCGTCGATGAAGAGCGCAATGCGCTCTGTCGTGTAAAAATGCATGTTGCTTCCTCAAACCGCCCAAGGGAACGGCTTGACCGTACCCCGCAGAGCGGAATTACCTATTGAACGGGAGTTCGCCGGTGTCATTACACGCCGCTATGCGGCAAGCCGACCCTTGGACACCCCTCTGATGCAGGATTGGCTTTCGTCGTCCTCGTCAGCCAATGTATGGGAGACGCCGGGTTAGGCAAGGAAATTGTGCAGCGATGACCGCGATTTTGGTGGCTCTTGGGGCAAATCTTCACAGCCCTCGCTTCGGGCTACCGCTCTCGACCTTGGAAGGGGCGTTGACCCTCCTACCGTCGCGCGGAATCGCTGTCAGGCACTGCTCGCGTCGGTATCGCTCGCCGCCTTGGCCGCCCTCCGGTCAGCCCTGGTATCTCAATGCCGTGGCGCTCTGCGAGACCTTGTTGACGCCGGCGGAAACCTTGGAACAGCTGCATGTCCTGGAGGTCGATCTGGGCCGCTCGCGCGGCTATCGCAATCAGGCCCGTCCGTTGGACCTGGACCTGATCGACCACGGCGGCCGCGTCACCGGCGGCGGCGACTGGCCGCGTCTGCCGCATCCGCGCCTGCAGGAGCGGGCTTTCGTCCTGTTGCCGCTGGCGGAGGTTGCGCCGGACTGGCGCGATCCGCGTAACGGTCGAACGGTAGCGCAACTGATCGAGAGCCTCGAGGCGGGACACCGCTGCGAACCCCTCTAGCGCGCAAGGCAGCCATGTGACAGATCGGGCGCAAGAGCCAGAGAGCAGTTGTTTTTGCGCTTGAAATTCACTATTTAGGAAGGCTGTTCCCGATCATGGACTGCAAGGAGACGGCCCCAGATGGCGCGCGTAACCGTCGAGGACTGCGTCGAGAAAGTTCCCAACCGCTTCGATCTGGTTCTGCTGGCCGCCCAGCGGGCCCGCGAGATCACGGCCGGCTCCACCATCGCCATCGAGCGCGATAACGACAAGAACCCCGTCGTGGCCTTGCGTGAGATCGCCGAGGAGACGGTCCAGCTGGACGAGGTGCACGAAGGCCTGGTGCGGCGCTATCAGAAGCAGGCCGAGCGAGACGAGCCGGAGGAGGATCGCCCCGATTTCGATCCGATCACGGCCGAACTCGGGGCCGCGATGAATGCCTTGCAGAGCGGCAGCGACGAAAAGGAGACCACGGTTTCCTTGGAAGCGGAGTTCGAGCGCGAGATGTCGAACTACGCCGCCGAAGAGGCGGAGCAGCAAGAGACCTACTAACCTTGCGGAGTGGCGGGCCTTCTGCTGCCGTCGCGGCTTGGCGCGGGGCCGCGATTTGCCCTAGAGTGACGGGGCCTGCAGGCTGCATGCCGGGCCGCCCGGCGGCCCGCCGCGAGGGTTAAGGAATGCTGCGGCAGTTCGAGCTGGTCGAGAGGGTCAAGAGCTACGACGAGCAGGCCGACGAAGAGCTGCTGAACCGAGCCTACGTCTACGCGATGAAGATGCACGGCTCGCAGAAGCGGGCCTCGGGGGATCCCTACTTCTCGCACCCGGTCGAAGTGGCCGGCATCCTCTCCGACCTGCGCATCGACGGCGAATCCATCATCACCGGCCTGCTGCACGACGTGGTGGAAGACACCGACGCCACGATCAAGGACGTCGAGTCGCTCTTCGGTGCCAACGTCGCTCGTCTCGTGGACGGCGTGACCAAGCTCGGACAGCTTGAAATCCACTCGGAGCAGAGCAAGCACGCGGAGAACTTCCGCAAGCTGCTGCTCGCCATGTCGCAGGACATCCGCGTCCTGCTGGTGAAGCTGGCCGATCGTCTGCACAACATGCGGACGCTTCACTTCATCAAGTCGCCGGAGAAGCGTCAACGCATCGCCAGGGAGACCCTGGAGATCTATGCGCCGCTGGCCGAGCGCATCGGTATGCAGCACTTCAAGGACGAGCTTCAGGACTTGGCCTTCGCCGAGCTGCAATCCGACGCGCGCAGCTCCATCCTGGCCCGCCTGGAGTTCCTGCGCGGCCACGGCGAGGACCTGACCAAAGGCGTGATCGACGACCTGGCGAAGACGCTGAAGCAAGAAGGCGTGGCGGCCCAGATCTCGGGCCGGGTGAAGAGCCCCTTCTCGATCTGGAACAAGATGCAGCGCAAGAACGTCCAGTTCGAGCAGCTCTCGGACATCATGGCCTTCCGCGTCGAGGTCGAGAGCATCGCCGACTGCTATCACGCGCTGGGCGTCCTACACAGCCGCTACCCCGTGGTCCCGGGGCGCTTCAAGGACTACATCTCAACGCCGAAGCCGAACGGCTATCGCTCACTGCACAGCGGCCTGATGGGTCCGCGCGGGCAGCGCATCGAGGTGCAGATCCGCACCCACGAGATGAGGGAGGTCGCCGAGTACGGCGTCGCCGCGCACTGGAGCTACAAGCAAGGCGTCGGCGTGGACGGGACGAAGTACCGCTGGGTGCGCGAGCTCCTGGACATCATGGAGCACGCCTCCAACCCGGAGGAATTCCTGGAGCACACCAAGCTGGAGATGTTCCAGGACCAGGTCTTCTGCTTCACGCCCAAGGGAGACATCATCGCGCTGCCGCTTGGCGCCTGCCCGATCGACTTCGCCTATGCCGTCCACTCGGAGGTCGGCGACACCTGCGTGGGCGCGAAGGTTAACGGCCGGATGGTGCCGCTGCGCTCCAACCTCAAGAACGGCGATCAGGTGGAGATCTCCACCTCCAAGGCGCAGACGCCGTCTCCCGACTGGGAGAACTATGTCGTCACCGGCAAGGCCAAGGCGCGCATTCGTCGCTTCGTCCGGCTGAAGGAGCGCGATCAGCACGCCGAGCTGGGCCGCCAGATGCTGACCCGCCTCTTCCGGCAAGAGGGCTACGAGCTGACCGAGAAGGCGCTGGAAGGCGTCATCAAGAAGCTGAAGCAGGACAGCGTCACCGACCTGGTGGTGGCCGTCGGGCTGGGCAACGTTACGGCGCGCGAGGTTCTGGTCTCGGTCTATCCCTCGGCGCGCACGCCGGTCAGGGACAAGACGGCGCCGCCGCCGGCCAAGCGCAAGACCACCAACGGCACCTCGGACGCCCTGCCGATCAACGGCCTGATCGCCGGCATGGCGGTGCACTTCGCTCACTGCTGCCATCCGCTGCCGGGCGACCGCATCGTCGGCATCGTGACCACCGGCCGCGGCGTGACGGTGCACACCATCGACTGCGAAACCCTGCAGACCTTCGAGAAGGAGCCCGAGCGCTGGATCGATCTCTCCTGGGACGTTCCGGGCGAGGAGCAGAGCTTCCACGGCCGCATCAAGGCGGTGATCGCCAACGAACCCGGCAGCCTGGGCAACCTCACCACCATCATCGGCAAGGCGCACGGCAACATCGCCAACCTCAAGATCACCAACCGCTCGATGGATTTCTTCGAGCTTCTGGTCGATGTCGAGGTCAACGACCTGAAGCACCTGACCGACATCACCGCGGCCTTGCGCGCCGCGCCCACCATCTCTTCGGTCGAACGCGCCCGCGGCTGATCGCCCGGGCTCATCAGCGAGAACCACGTCATGATCATTGGGATCGGCAGCGACCTCATCGACATTCGTCGCATCCAGAAAAGCATGGACCGCTTCGGCGAGCGCTTCACCAAGCGGGTCTTCACCGAGGCCGAGCGGGCCAGGGCGGAGAGCCGTCCGACCACGGCCCAGACCTACGCCAAGCGCTTCGCCGCCAAGGAGGCCTGCGCCAAGGCCTTGGGCACCGGCCTGCAGCGCCAAGGCGTGCACTGGCGCACCATCGCCGTGGCCAACCTGCCGGGCGGCAAGCCCACCATGGAGCTGCGCGACGGCGCCAAGCGGCGCCTGGACCGGCTTTTGCCGGAGGGGATGGAGGCGCGCATTGACGTCTCGTTGACGGACGACTATCCCCTGGCCCAGGCCATTGTGATCATTTCCGCGGTACCGCGCCAAGCCGAGGCGCCGGGCAGTCGCCAGCCCGTCGGGGGGCCGCCAGCATGACAGAGCGGAGTACGCCCAGGGTGAGAAGCATCTGGAGCCTCGTTTGGCGCGACCGCGGCGACACCTACCGCACCATCGTCGTGGCCATTCTGGTGGCGCTCGGCATCCGCACCTTCTTCTTCGAGCCCTTCAACATTCCCTCGAGCTCGATGAAGCCGACCCTGCTGGTCGGCGACTACCTCTTCGTGTCGAAGATGAGCTACGGCTACAGCCAGCACTCCTTCCCGTGGAGCTTTCCGCCCTTCTCCGGCCGCGTGCTCGGCAGCGACCCGGAGCGCGGCGACGTCGCCGTCTTCAAGACTCCCGCCGACAACGAGACCGATTTCATCAAGCGGGTGATCGGCCTGCCCGGCGACGAGGTGCAGCTGCGCGACGGTCGGCTCTTCATCAACGGCGAGGTGGTGCCGCGCGAGGACCTGGGCGAGGGACCGGCCGGGGCCTGCGGCTACTCCACAAACCGTCCGACGGTCTACCGCGAGACCCTGCCGGGCGGCACCACGCATCTGATCTGGGAGTGCGGCGACAACCGGCGGCTGGACAACACGCGCGTCTATAGCGTGCCGGCCGGCCATTTCTTCATGATGGGCGACAACCGCGACAACTCCTCCGACAGCCGGGCTGGGGTCGGCTTCGTGCCCTTGGAGAACTTCGTCGGCCGGGCGGAGATCATCTTCATCTCCTTCGACGAGCACTCCAGTATCTTCGACCCGAGCGACTGGGGCGATGTGATCCGTTGGGGACGCATCGGTATGACGATTGACTGACGTCGCACCGGGTCTGGTCGAGCTGCAGGAACGACTGTGTCACCGCTTCGCCCGACCGGAGCTTCTGCGCGAGGCCCTCACTCACGCCAGCGCGTCGCCGAGCGGACCCAAGGTCAGCTACGAGCGCTTGGAGTTCCTGGGTGATCGAGTCCTGGGGCTGGTGGTCGCCCACCTGCTGCTGGAGCGCTTTCCCGAGGAGCCGGAAGGGCCCCTGGCCAAGCGCTTCGCCGTCTTGGTGCAGCGGGAGAGCCTGGCCGAGGTCGCGGCCGAGCTGGGACTGTCGAGCCTGATCGTCATGGCGCCCTCGGAAGAGGCCAGCGGCGGCCGGGAGAACGGTGCGACCTTGGCGGATGCCTGCGAGGCGGTGATCGGCGCACTCTTCCTCGACGGTGGCTATCCGGCCGCCGAGGCGCTGGTCCGGCGTCTGTGGCGCAAGCGTGTCGAGGAAGACCGCCGGCCGCCGCGCGATCCCAAGACGGCGCTGCAGGAATGGGCGCAAGCCCGTGGCTTGCCACTGCCCAACTATCGCGAAGTCAGGCGCGAGGGCCCGGCGCACGCGCCCGACTTCACCATCGAGGTCAAGGTCGAGGGCAGCGCGCCCGAGGTCGGCCAAGGCCGCTCCAAGCGAACGGCCGAACGCCAGGCGGCCGAAGCGCTGTTGCAGCGGCTGGAACGGAGCGAGCGGTGAGCGACGGCGGGCAGCGCTGCGCCCTGGTCGCGGTCCTGGGCGCGCCCAACGCCGGCAAGTCCACCCTGGTCAACCGGCTGACCGGCGCCAAGGTCAGCATCGTCACGCCCAAGGCGCAGACCACGCGCTTTCGGGTTCGCGGCGTGGCGATCGAAGGCGATGCCCAGCTGGTGCTGGTCGACACGCCCGGTATCTTCCAGCCCAAGCGAGTGCTCGACCGCGCCATGGTCCAGGCGGCCTGGTCTGCGCTGCAGGATGCCGACGCCATCGTCGTGCTCTACGACGCGCGCCGCCGGCGGCCGGACGAGGACACGCGGGAAATCCTGGCCACCCTGGAGCGCATGGGCCGCCAGGCCTTCGTCGCGCTCAACAAGGTCGATCTGGTGGAGAAGCCGCAGCTCATCCCCTTGGCCGAGACCTTCGTCGAGAGCGCCGCGGTCTCGCGCGTCTTCATGATCTCGGCCGAGACGGGAGACGGCGTGCAGGATCTGGCCGCGACCTTGGCCGGGATCGCGCCCGCCGGTCCCTGGCTCTTCCCCGCTGACGAGGTGAGCGACCTCTCCGCGCGCATGCTGGCCGCCGAGATCACCCGCGAGAAGCTCTTCTTGAACCTGCACGAGGAGCTTCCCTACGGCCTCACGGTGGAGACAGAGGCCTGGGAGGACTTCGAGGACGGCAGCGTCAAGATCGATCAGATCGTCGCCGTTTCCCGTCCGGGCCATCGCGGAATCGCCATCGGCCAGGGCGGCCGCACCATCCGCGCCGTGCGCCTGCAGGCACAGAAGGAGCTGGAAGAGCTGCTGGAGCGCAAGGTCCATCTCTTCCTAACCGTCAAGGTGGATCCGCGATGGAGCGAAGACCCTCGCCGCCTGCGCCTCTTGGGCTTGGAGGTGCCGGGGCGATGAGGCGCGGCGATGGAGTGGACTGACGAAGGCCTCGTCCTGTCGGCCAGACCGCACGGCGAGGACGCCGTCATCCTGCAGCTGCTGACCGCCTCCCACGGCCGTCACGCCGGTCTCCTGCGCGGTGGCCAGGGGCGGCGGAAGAGCGGCTTGGTGCAGCCCGGCAACAGGGTGCGTGCCGTCTGGCGCGGGCGCCTGAGCGAACATTTGGGCAGCTACAACTGCGAGGCGCTGGGGACGCCCTTGGGATTGCTGCTGGACGCGCCCGGCCCCTTGGCTGCTTTGAGCTCCGCCCTGGCGATCGCGGAGCTGGCCTTTCCCGAGCGGGCGCCGCTGCCGGGCGCCTTCGAGGGCCTGACCGCCCTGCTTGACGCGCTCAGCGGTCCGCATTGGGGCGAAGCCTATGTCGCTTGGGAAGTGCAGTTGCTGCGCCTGCTGGGTTTCGGCTTGGACCTCGACAGCTGCGCTGCCGGCGGACGCAACGACCAGCTGGCCTATGTCAGCCCCCGCAGCGGACGGGCCGTCTCCCTGGCCGCGGGCGAGGCCTATCGCGATCGGCTGCTGACCCTTCCCGGCTTTCTGGTTGGGCGCAGCGGCGGCGGGCCGGAAGAGATCGCGCAGGGTTTGCGCTTGACCGCGCATTTCCTCGAACGCAGCATTTGCCATCCCCAGAACCGGCCTCTGCCGCCGGCCCGTCAGCGGCTTTCGGACCGCTTCGCGAGCAGCGGGTCGGATCACGAGGGCTCCAAGTGAGGTGCCTGTAACGATGTCTCCAAGAGGCACGACGGCGGTCGAAGACCGAGGCCACGTGGCCGTGATCGGCGCCGGCATCGTCGGCGTGTCCAGCGCGCTTCTGCTGCGGCGCGACGGCTGGCAGGTCACCTTGCTCGACAAGCGCGGACCGGGGGAGGGGACCTCTTTCGGCAATGCCTCGGTGATCACGCCGGATGCCGTCGCGCCGGTGGCCACGCCCGGGCTATTGAAGACGCTTCCGAGGCTGCTGACCGATCCGCTCGGCCCCTTGTCGATTCGCTGGCAGTATCTGCCGCAGCTGACCCCCTGGCTGCTGCGCTTTCTCGCCGCCGGTCGCCCGCACCGGGTCGAGGCCATCTCCAAGGCGCTGGCGGAGCTGCTGTCGCGCTCCCTGCAGGCCCACTACGACCTGGTCGACTGGGTCGGCGGTCGCGACATGATCCGCAAGAAGGGTTGGCTCTCCGTCGCCGAGAGCCCGCGCGTGTGGGAAGGCTATCAGGCCAAGCTGGAGCTGCAGCGCCGTCGCGGCGTGGACTTCACCGTGCTCACCGGCGCCGAGCTCAGGCAGTACGAGCCCAGTCTCAGCGCCCCTTTCACCGCCGGCGTCTACTATCCCGGCATAGCCCACGTGGTGGAGAACTTCCGCTACGTGAGGATGCTGGCGGAGGCGGCGCAAGAGCGCGGCGTCGTCTATCGGCAGGCCGGGGTCGGCGGCTTCGCCTTTCGGGACGGCAAGGTGTGCGCGGTCAAGAGCGATCTGGGCGCTGTCGCCTGCGATGCCGTCGTCGTGGCCGCCGGTGCCTGGTCCAAGGAGTTGGCGCGCCAGCTGGGCGCCAAGGTTCCCTTGGATACGGAGCGCGGCTATCACATGACCTTGCCGCAGCCCGGTCTGGAACTGCGCATGCCGATCTGCTCGCTCGACTGCGGCTTCGTGGCGACGCCGTTGGAAAGCGGTATGCGGCTGGCCGGAACGGACGAGTTGGGCGGCCTCTCGCTCCCGCCGAACTGGAAGCGATCGGAGATCCTGCTCACCAACGCCAAGCGCTGGTTCAGCGATCTGAAGTCGGAAGGTGCCAAGCGCTGGATGGGCTTTCGGCCGTCGATGCCGGATTCCTTGCCGGTGATTTGCCGCTCTCCCAAAGTGCGCAACGCCCTCCTGGCATTTGGCCACGGCCATCTGGGCCTCACCCTTGGGCCCCGCACTGCGGAGCTGGTCGCTGACCTTTTGGCCGAACGCGCGCCCGATATCGACCTGGCGCCCTTCGGCATCGCGCGTTTCTCGTTGCGATAGGACCCTATCGCCTGCCCACTATCGCGACGGCTCACAGTGGTAGGCGAAGCTCATCGTCTCCTGCCTGGGCGCCTGATGGAACAGCATCGGCGCGGTAACCTCGCGCGGGGGCTCGATCGGCAAGGCGAAACCGATCCGCTCGACCAAGGATTCCAGCGGTTCCGCGGCATCCCAGGCCCAGCGTGCCATCACGGGGCGCCTCGATAGTTCGGCGCCCTCCACGACGAAGTTGGATGCGCTAGCAGGAAGGTCGGGATAGAGGTAACGCAGGTTGCCGGCGATGAACTCGCGTGGTGCGATGATGGAGTCGGGCCGGCAGCCCGCAGCCTCCATCTCTTGGGCCAGCGGTCCGAAGGGCGCTTGCAGGCGCCTCTTCATGCCAAGGTCGGGCGCGAAGCGAAACGCAATGGCCAGGCTTACCGTGATGCTCAGCACCGCGATCAGGCCGAGTGCCGGGAACAGCCAGCGCTGCCAACCGCGTGTCAGGGCCTCGCCATAGGCGAGCGGTGCCCAAAGGACCAGGAAATAGAGGAAGGGAAGCAGGTAGCGCGAGCGCATGTCGGTGGTTCCGCTCGCCAACACCGCCATAGTAGTCACCAATAGACCCAAGAGTCCGGTAAGCAAGAACAGCTGACTATAGGATTGCGTGCTCGGGGGAACGGACGCTGCCTTGGTGATGATCATCCAGGCGGCAATCAGGATGAAGAGGTTGAGGACGGTAGCCTTCACAACGATGTAGAGGCCCAGAAGCAATGCCTGGAACGATCCTAACGGCGCTCTATGCAGTCCCAGTGTTTCGGTCGCTCTTGGCGTCGTGGCAACATGTTCGAGCAGCCATAGATAGGATGGCGCGGCAAGGGCCAGGGCAAAGGCGAGGGCGCAGACGAGGGCTGTCAGGTTCACTCGGCGCCGCAAGTCTACGAACGAGAGCATCACAGCGACCGCGATGCCTGCGCCGAACAGAAAGTTGGGCTTGGCGAGCAGGCCGACCGCGAAGGCCAAGGATAAGCCGACGAAATCGCCAAGCCCCTTCCTATCCGGCAGGCGAATCAGAAAAAAGACGAAGGCCGAGGTCGCGGCCATCAAGAGGATGCTATGGGTAAGGTCCCTCTGCATCCCCCAGCCGATCTGGGGAATGAGCAAGAGCTCGATCGATCCGAGCATTCCCGCGAAGGGGCTGGCCAATCGGCTTAGCGTGGCAAAGGTGAAGAGATGAAGCGCGGAGAGCAGCAGTGCCTTCATCACGGTTAAGACGACAATGCTGACACCGAATATCTGGAAGAGGTGATAGACAACCCAAGTGTAGAGAGCCGGCTGCTCGTCGTAACCGAGGCGCAGGTTCTGGGAGAAGAGCACCTGTTGCGCTTCGTCCTGAGACAAGATCGGAAACAGCGCCAGCCGCAGCAGCGCTTGTGCGGCGAAGTAGACGACCACAAGCCAAGGCCATCGCCGCGCCAGACGATCGAGTCTATCCCTATTCGGATCGTCCGCCGCGGAGATGGCATGATCGCTCATGGTGCTCTCTCTACCTTGGCCTTTCTCCGTCCGTCTCGCGTTCTAACTCCCTCGGTCCTAGTCCGGACATGCGAGCTGTGTCACTTTACGCGCGCAGCCTACTGCCTGCCGCACTATCCGCACAGCGCAATCAGCTCGGCGGTGCCGGCGAAGGGAATCGGGTTGCAAGCAGGAGGCAGGTTCCGACCGCGTAGACCTTGCTCCGAGTGGTGCGGATGACGGCTCCCGCGGAGACAATTCCCAAACGCGAAACCGCCGTGCTAAGCGCAGTTGTCAACAGTTGATGAACGAGAGGTTACCAGGCATGGGACGCGCTGCTGAGCCTGCGGGCGCCGGCGAGGTCAGGCCGGTCCGGGCGATCGACGCCATTTCCGAGCGCTACTTGAGTTATGCGCTCTCGACCATCATGGCGCGCTCCCTGCCGGATGTGCGCGATGGCCTGAAGCCGGTCCATCGGCGCCTGATCTTCGCCATGCAGCAGCTCCGACTCGATCCCAACTCGGCTTTCAAGAAGTCGGCCCGGGTGGTGGGCGACGTGATCGGCAAGTTCCACCCGCACAGCGACCAGGCGATCTACGACGCCCTGGTGCGCCTGGCGCAGGACTTCGCGCTGCGTTTTCCGCTGATCGACGGGCAGGGGAACTTCGGCAATGTCGACGGCGACAACGCCGCGGCCATGCGCTACACGGAGGCCCGGCTGACCGACGTGGCGGCCCTGCTGCTAGAGGGGATCGGCGAGGACGCGGTCGACTTCCGCCCCACCTACGACGGCGAGGCGGAGGAACCGGTGGTCCTGCCGGGCGCCTTCCCCAACCTTCTGGCCAATGGCGCACAGGGTATCGCCGTCGGCATGGCGACCTCTATCCCGCCGCACAACGTCGCCGAACTCTGCACGGCCTTGCGCCATCTCATCAAGAACCCCAAGGCGACGGTCTCAGACCTGCTGGCCTTCGTCCCCGGCCCGGACTTCCCGACCGGCGGCGTTCTGGTCGAGGAGCCGGCGAACATCCTGTCGGCCTACGAGACCGGTCGCGGGTCGTTTCGCCTGCGCGCACGCTGGGAGGTCGAGCGCCTGAAAGGCGGCCAGTGGCACGCCTTGGTGACTGAGATGCCCTACCAGGTGCCCAAGGCCAAGCTGGTCGAGCGCATTGCAGAATTGATGGAGCAGAGAAAGCTGCCGCTGCTGGAGGACCTGCGCGACGAATCGGACGAGGCGATCCGCCTGGTGCTGGTGCCCAAGAGCCGGAACGTCGAGCCCCAGGTGCTGTTGGAGCAGCTCTTCCGCAACACCGATCTGGAGACCCGGGTCTCGCTCAACCTCAACGTTCTGACCGCCGACAACACGCCCAAGGTCCTCAATCTGGCGGAAGCGATGCAGGCCTTCCTGGATCATCGCCAGATCGTGCTGCAGCGCCGCACGCGCTACCGCCTGGAGAAGATCGCGGCCCGGCTGGAGGTGCTGGCGGCCTATCTGGTTGCCTACCTGAACCTCGACGAGGTGATCCGCATCATCCGCGAGGAGGACGATCCCAAGGCCGAGCTGATGCGGCGTTTCGATCTCACCGACACCCAGGCCGAAGCGATCTTGAACATGCGGCTTCGATCCCTGCGCAAGCTGGAAGAGATCGAGATCCGCAAGGAGCAGGAGCAGCTGCTGACCGAACAGGGTGAGCTGCGGCAGCTCTTGGAGCGCCCCAATCGGCAGTGGACGGCGATCGGCAAGGAGCTTGCGGAGATCCAAAAGCGCTTCGGCGCGGAGACGGCGCTTGGCCGGCGCCGCACGGAGGTGGCGGCACCGCCGGACCCCGTGATCGTACCGCTCGAAGCCGTGGTGGAGCGCGAGCCGGTCACCGTGCTTTGCTCCGCCAAGGGCTGGATCCGCGCCGCCAAGGGACATCTGGAAGAAACCCAGATCGCCGAGGCCCGCTACAAGGAAGGCGATCGCGGCCGCTTTGCCTTGCATGCCATGACCACCGACCGCCTGCTGCTGGTGGCGACCAACGGCAGGATCTACACCCTGGGCGCCGACCGCCTGCCCGGCGGACGCGGTTTCGGCGAGCCGCTGCGCCTGATGATGGAACTGCCCAACGATGCCGACATCGTCGGCCTCCTGGTGCATCGGCCCGAGGGCCGCCTGCTGCTCGCGTCGTCGGGGGGCCATGGCTTCCAGGTCGCCGAGGCCGGCCTGGTCGCGCAAACCAAGAACGGCAAGCAGGTCATGAACGTCGGCGGCGGCGAGGAGACGGCCGTCGTCTGGCGCATCGCGCCGGAAGACGACACGGTCGCGGTCATCGGCGAGAACCGTCGCCTGCTGGTCTTCCCCCTGTCGGAGCTGCCGGAGATGACCCGCGGCCGCGGCGTCATCCTGCAGCGCTACAAGGACGGCGGCTTGGCGGACGCCAAGACCTTCCGCCTGGAAGACGGCTTGACCTGGTCGCTGGGTCGCGACCGAACGCGCCGCGAGCAGCGCCTGGTCGACTGGCAGGGCAAGCGCGCGCAGGCCGGACGGCTGCCGCCCACCGGCTTCCCGCGCTCCGGCCGCTTCTCTTAGAGGACGCCGGTCAGCCGAGGTCGCCCAGCGAGCGCAGGCTTACCTTGATGAAGAAGGAGTTGTCCGGGTTGACGGCACGATCGTCGAAGCGGCTGCGTTCGTAGACCGCCTCGACGACGATGCACTCGTCCGCGTAACGCACGCCCGCGCGCGAGCGCAGCGCCTGGTGCTCCTGCAAGTCCTGCAGGTGAGACGCGAAGGTGAACCAGCGTTCCGTGACCTGCGACGAGAGCCCCACGGTCACCTGCTGACGGCCTTCCAGGATCTCTCCCTCCTCTTCGTCCAAGAGAGGATCCGACTCGAGGTACTCGACGCTCAGCCGAAGCTCGGGAACGCCGGCCGAGAAGTTGACCTCGTTGCGGTCGAACTGGCCGTCGTCCGGATCGATGCTGAAGCGCCAGGTCGCATCCAGCCAAGGCCCGGGACTGGCACGCAGGCCGCCCACGACGTTTGAGATGTGATCCTCGAGACCTGAGCCGATCGGGTAGACGCCGCCGTCGTCGAAGGGCCGATAGCTTTGACCGACGAGAAAACGTACGGCGCCGCCATCCGGCGAATAGAGCGACCACTGCGCACCATAGTCGACGCGCGGTCCGGGCTGGACGCGATCGACGCCCGGGAAGCGGTTCATGGCGAAGAGATTGGTGTCGTCGAACTCCAGATCCTGCGAATCCTCGTTCGGGATGCGGTCGATCTGGTTGTCGTTGGTCGCCAGCACGCCTTGCGCTATCGGCTCGATAACCGTGTTCCAGGTGCCGACGTCGGCGATCCAAGGATAGCTCCACATCAAGGCGGCCTGGGGGTGGATGCGTCCGGCCACCAAGGTCGCGCCGTCGTCCGGATTGACCTCGCTGGGTTCGGCCGGATCGAAGTCGCTGGTCCAGTAGCCTTGCCCTTGAAGGCCGGCGGTGAAGAGATATTGATCGCCGATCGGCGAGGTAAAGGGCAGGGTCCACTCGCCGGCAAGCGAGAGCCGCCGCGTGTCGCGTCCCTCGATGCGGACCAGGTCGACCAGACTGCCGTCCATTCGCAGCACGCTGCCCTCCACCAGCGGCTCGCTGACGTGGCTGAACTCCAGGAGCGGCAGGGCGATCGGAATCTCTTCGGTATTGTCGTCGCTGCTCAGTCCCTGAAAGCCGAACATGCGCGCGGTGACGTAGTCGCGCCCCCGGAACCCCTCGACGTAGGCTTCCGAGAAGAGCGTCGCCTGGGTGCTGATGTTGTAGAAGCGGAGGTAGGTGTCGTCGGTGGCGGCATTGACCTTCAGGCCGCCGCGGAAGGTATCGTTGATGTCGTGGTCGAAGCGCGCGTCGATGTGCCCTCGGAAGGCATCCTGGTCGACCGTTCCGTTGGAGTTCTCGCGATCCGAGAAGGTGAAGCTGTGGTTGAGGAAGATGTTACCCTCCGGCAGGATCTTGCGGTACTCGCCCTGGTAGACCGGTAACTCCTTCTGCGTGAAGATCGGCGAGATGGTGTAGTCGGAGGTGTCGTCGATCACGATGAAGAAGGGCACCTCCGCGGTCGCGCCCAAATCGCCGGTGCTGCCGAAGATCGGCGACAGGAAGCCGGTCTTGCGCTTTACCGTGGGGTCGGGGTGCGAGAAGTAGGGCGTGTAGAAGGTCGGGATGCCGAAGAGCTCGAAAGTGGCATCGCGATAGACGACCTCCTGGGCCTCCTGGTCGTGAATGACGCGGCGCGCCTTCATCTGCCAAAGCGGCGCCCTCGTGGGATCCTCCTCGCAGAGTTCGCAAGGGCTGTAGACGGCTTTCCTCAGTTCGGTCCGGTTGCCCTCCGTTCGGATGGCGCTAACGGCCGCCAGACGGCTGTTGTCGGTCAGCAACACGCCGACCTCGCGAATGAACGCTTCCCGCAGGTCGCCGGTCACTTCCGCATAGTCGGCGAAGAGCACCTCGCCGGTCGGCTCCATCAAGGCGACGTTGCCGGTGGCGATCACCACGTCGGTGCGGACGTTGTAGTTGACGCTGTCGGCGATCAGGACCCGCTTGCCTTGGCTGATCTCCACCGACCCCTCGGCGGTCACGATGCCGAGGCTATCGTCGTAGGTGATCTCGTCGGCGGTGATCAGTGCCGGCTGGTTCTCGTCGACCGGCGTGGTGCCGATCTGATGCTGGGCCAGGGCGGGACCGCACAGCAGGGCCGCGACGGCCAGGCAGGCCAGTCGGAGTCGTGCTTTGCGGGCGCTTCTTCCGAACATCCCCTGCCTATCCGTCTTCGCGATAGAGCAGGACTCCGACGCCGACCAGCAGGCAGATGGTGGCCGGCGTCCAGGTGGCTAGGAACATCGGCAGCTTGCCGCCCAAGCCCAATGCCAAGAGGAAGCTGGAAAACAGATAAAGCAAGAAGCCGGTCACGGTTGCCGCGGCCAGCACGATGGCGGTGCCGCCACGCCGGGGCGGCCTCAGCGTGAAGGCGGCGGCCAGGACCACCATGGAGGCATAGAGGAGCGGCAGCGCCAAGAGGCGCATGAACTGCAGCTCGATCCGCTCGTTGGGAAAGCCCGCGTCCGCCAGCGAGCGCGCATAGCTTTGCATCTCCCAGAAGGAGATGGTCTCCCAGGGCGCGAAGCTCTCGGTCAGGCTGGCCAGCGTCATCTCCGTCGGCAGCTCGACCAAGGCCTCATGGGAGGGCGGCTTGCCGGGCTCCGTCACGACGACATCACGCAGGATCCAGAAACCGTTCATCAGCCGCGCCGTCTTGGCGTCCAGGCGGCCGACGAAGATGTCGTTGTGCGGGGCGTAGCGCAGCACTTGAACATCGCGCAGGAAGGCGTTGCGCCCGGACACGTTGTCGGCATGCAGGACGTAGACGCCGTTGTCCTCTTTCTGGCGCAGCCAAAGACCGCTGGAGCCGACGGAGATGATCGAGGAGCTCTGCTTCAGATACTCCCGCTCCAGATAGGCATGACGCTTGTAGAGGGCGGCGGAGAGGGGCGAGATCACGGCGAAGGTCATGATCCCGATCAGGACGGAAACCAGCACGGGCGGCAACAGGATCTGCCACACGGACACGCCGGCCGCGCGGGCCACAGCCAACTCCTGCGTGCGCGTGAGCCGCCAGAAGGTGGCGATCGCGGCTGCGAGCATGGCGAAACCCAGGATGTCGATGACGATCTTCGGTACGCGCAACAGGGCCATCTCGATGACCAGGGTGACGCTCAGCTCGGCGCGATTGCCGAAGCGGTCCATCAGGTCCGCCGCATTGCCCACGGTGATGATGACCACGAGCACGCCGAAGACCAGCAGGAACCAAGCGAAGAACTGTCGAGCCAGGTAGCGGCTCAGCCCGAAAGAGACGCGGCGGGTGCCGATCGCGAGGCTTGGTGCCGCGGCGCTCATGCCGTTGCCCCGGCCGGCCTCGGCGCGGGCCGCGCCGGGCGCCAGCCGCGTCGCAAGAGAACGGCCGCTATGACGATCGGTATCGTCGGTATCAGATAGATAAGCGGCGCCAGATCGGGATCTTGGATCATCACGTCCTGGCCCATGAAGTTCATGCCCTGCAAGGCGCCGACCATGGCCGCCGCGGCGGCGATACGCAACGGTTTTCCGCGTCGGTTGAACTCTCCGCAGAGCATGGCCACCAGCCCGATCATGGCGTAGGCGATGGTGTAGAAAGGCTCGACCAGACGCTGATGAAACTCGGATTTCAGCTCGCGAAGGCGCTTGTCGTCGATGCCCTCGATCTCTTCCGGCCACAGCAGTTCATCCAGGAATCGCTCCTGCGGCAAGCGCCAGCGATCGCCGGGTGGCCCGCTCAAAGGGGTCAAGTCGACGGTGTAGCGCTCAAAGCCGAGATTGGTAACCTCTCCGGTATTGCGATTGAGCTCCTGTCGGCTGCCGTTGACCAGCAGCACGCGGGATTGATCGTCGCTGCGCACCAGGGCGCCGCGCTCGGCGATCAGGGTCACCGGCCGCTCCCACTCCCGGTCGTCCTGCACGATGATGCCGTGCAACGAGCCGTCGGCGTCGCGCGCGCGAACGTAGACGGTCACGTTGCCGCCGACCGTGTTGAACACGCCTTCCTGGATCAGCACGGTGGCGTAGGTTCGGCTGATATCCGACTGCAAATCCTTGAAGTTCCGGAAGGAGAGCGGCAGGAAATAGAAGGAGATGAGATAGGCCAGCACGGTGACGCCACCGGTCAGGACCAAGGCCGGGCGGGCCAGTCCCAGCGGGCTCAAGCCGCTGGCGCGCATCACCACCAGTTCGCTTTCCTGATTGAGCCGGTGATAGACGAAGAAGATGGCGACGACGGTGGCGATCGGCATCACGATACCGAGAAAGCTCGGCATCAGCAGCAAGATGAACTGCAGGAACTGCGTGGCCGGAAGGCCTCGGTTCACCATGAAGTCCAGGAAGCGCAAGGACTGCGCCAGCCAGATCGCCAAGGTCAGCGCCACCGTGACCAGGCCGGCCATGATGGACAGCTGTACCAGTATGTAGCGCGTCACCTGGCGCATGACGAACAAGCCGGTCTCCCTGTTCTCCACCCTCCGCCGCCGCAATGTCCCATGTGGCGGAAGTGGCGCGTTTTCAGTCACAAAGGCGAGACTTTGCAGACATCGCCTCCTTCGCTATAGGTGAAAGGCAACCGTGGCGTCCAGCCCAAGCAGCCTCCCGTGGTCGCCCCCCGGCCGGGCCAGCTGTCGATTTTGGTCGTCTGTTCCGTAAAAACCTCAACTGGATCACAAAATGATGAAGATAACCTTTTCCGATGCCACCCCTTCTAAGCGCGGTGCCCTCGTCGTCCCGGTCTTGTCGGACGCGCGCCTTTCGGCTGCCGCCGCCAGCTTGGATGAAACCTGTGGTGGTGCTCTGTCGCGCGCCATGGCGGCCGCCGACTTCACCGGCAAGAAGGCCAAGCTGCTGGAGGTGCTGGCGCCGCACGGGATCGAGAACGGCCGCGTCCTCTTGGTCGGGCTCGGCGATCCCGAGAGCCTGAGCGGTCAGGACCTGGCGGAACTGGGCGGTACGATGGTCGGGCACCTGATGGACTGCGGGGAGAGCGAGGCCACGGTGCTCTTCGCCCCGATCGAGGGTGCGCCGGACGAGCACGAACGGGCGGCACAGGTCGCCGTCGGTGCCTTGCTGCGCGCCTACCGCTTCGACAAGTACAAGACCAAGGAGAAGGAGGAGGACAAGCCGCGGCTCAAGAAGCTGACGCTGAACCTCGGTAAGAAGGCCGCCGCCAAGAAGGCCTTTCGCGCGCTGGAGGCGGTCGCGATGGGCGTCTACCGCACCCGCGACCTCGTGTCCGAGCCGGCGAACGTCATCTATCCGAAGAGCTTCGTGGAAGAGGCCAACGCGCTCTCCAAGCTCGGCGTCAAGGTCTCGGTCCTGGGTCTGAAGGAGATGAAGAAGCTTGGCATGGGCTCCTTGATCGGCGTCGCCCAGGGCTCGGTGCGCGAGCCCCAGCTCTTGGTGCTGGAGTGGCAGGGCGGCGCCAAGGACGCGGCGCCCGTGGCGGTCTGCGGCAAGGGCGTGACCTTCGACACCGGCGGCATCTCGATCAAGCCGGCCTCCGGCATGGAGGACATGAAGTGGGACATGGGCGGCGCCGGTGTCGTCGTCGGTCTCATGGAGGCCCTGGCGCGGCGCAAGGCCAAGACCAACGTCGTCGGCCTCTGCGGCCTGGTGGAGAACATGCCCGACGGCAATGCGCAGCGGCCGGGCGACATCGTCACCTCCGCCTCCGGTCAGACGATCGAGGTCTTGAACACCGATGCCGAAGGCCGCCTGGTGCTGGCCGACGTGCTTTGGTACGCGCAGGAGACCTACAAGCCGAAGCTGGTGATCGATCTCGCGACCTTGACCGGTGCGATCATCGTGGCGCTGGGCAAGGAGCATGCCGGGCTCTTCAGCAACGACGACGAGTTGGCGCAGCAGCTGAGCGAGGCCGGCAAGGCGACGGCCGAGCTGGTGTGGCGCATGCCCCTGGGCGATGCCTACGACCGGCTGCTCGACAGCGATGCCGCCGACATGAAGAACATCGGCAATCGCTACGGTGGCTCGATCACCGCGGCGCAGTTCCTGCAGCGCTTCGTCGACGAGGGGCTGCCGTGGGCGCATCTGGACATTGCCGGCGTCACCTGGCTCGACAAGTCCAAGCCCTTGGCCGGCAAGGGTGCCAGCGGTTTCGGCGTGCGCTTGCTGGACAACTTCGTCGCCGCCAACCACGAGGGTTGAGCCCGGCGCGCGAGAGGCGTCCGATGAGCGATCTGCGCTTCTATCAGCTTGGCCGCCGGCCCCTCGAGCAGGCGCTGGCGGTCATGCTGGAGCGCTGCCTCGAGCGCGGTCAGCGGGTGGTGGTGCAGGCGGGCTCCGACGAGCGCGTGGAAGCCTTGGCCACCCATCTTTGGACCTACCGGGAGCGCAGCTTCCTGCCGCACGGCACCCGGCAGGACGGCTTTGCCGAGAAGCAGCCGATCTGGCTTACCAGCGAGGACGAGAACCCGAACGGCGCCCAAGTGCTGTTCCTGGCCGATGGCGCCGAACGGCTGGACCTGGAGAGCTTCGAGCTGGTGGCCGTGCTGTTCGACGGCGGCGACGAAGAGCGGTTGAAGGCCGCGCGAAACTACTGGCAGCGCCTCCGCCAGGCCGAATTGACCCTCACCTATTGGGCGGAGGACGAGGCGGGGCGCTGGACGCAGAAGGCCTGAGACCAGCTACTCGATGATGATCACGTCGAGGCGGTCATCCTCCGGCCGACCGAAGCCGCCCGCCAGATGCGTGCCGTCCGGCAGGGCCGCCACGCCGCCGGGAAAGCAGAAGGCGATGCGCGCGTCCTTAGGCACCGTACCGCCATTGCGCGCCTCGATCCGCAAGGCTCGTTCCTGGCGTCCCTCGCTCAGCTCTTCCCAGCGGTAGCTGAGCTCGTGACGTTTGATCTCGGCGAAGCGGGGTGCGTCTTCGGAGGTCTCCAGCCGATCGGCGATGGCCTTCTGCATCCAGGCAAGCAGCTCAGGCTGCTCGTCGGCGCAGTAGGCTTCGAGGTGGGCCAGATCGGTCAGCCGGTCCTGGCCTGAAAAGCGGTCCACACTAAGGCCCGGGTAGGGGGTGTAGGTGAGCTCCAAATCGGTTGCCTGGCGCGGCGCGAGGCTCACCCGCCAGCGCGGCTCGACCGCCAGGGACCAGTCGTAGCGGCTGGGTCGCGGTTCGCCGCGATCGGTGAGCGCCCGTTCCAGCCGTCTGTGCTCCGAACGCGATAGGTGCACCAAGGCGCCGTCGGTCAACTGCGCCGTGTCGATCCCGGCGGCCTCCAGGTAGGCGGTCACGTCATGTCCGTCATTGTAGATGCGGGCGCCGACGCTGTGGATCGGCTCCACCTCGCCATCGACCTTTAGGCTGGCATCGTTGAAGGCCATTGCCAGAGAGGGCGCCGGCGGTTGGGGTTCCGGCAGGCTCGGAAAGGGAAAGCCGACGGTCAAGAGGCTCGGTTCCGTGCTGCCGTTGACCAAGCGGTAGCGAACGCGGACCTGATCCAGGGACAGGTGGATCACCTGGCTCTCCAGAAAGACGTCCTCCTTCAGGTCGAAACGCAGACCGCCGGCGCCGACGCCGAGCCATTCGGTTGGCTGACCGAACTCGTCGCTCTGAGCCCTCGCGACCGTCGCCAGGGCGAACGTCGGCAACAGGGCAAGAAGCGCGACGCCGGCCAGGTGGCCGATGCGCTGCTTGGCCCTGGCGGTCATCTGCCCCTAAGCCTCCTCCAGGGCGCTTTGCGCCGAGAGCCAGCTCTCCTCGGTCCGCTCGATCGCGGCCAGGATCTCGGCGTGCTTCGTCTTGAGCGCGCGCAGATCGGCCGCCGGCTGGCGGTAGTTCTCCGGGTCGGCCAAGCGCTGCTCCAGGATCGTCTTGGCCTTGGTCAGGGTCTCCAAGCGGGCTTCGGCTTGGGCGATCGCGCGGCGCAGTTGGGCGAGATCGCCGCGCTTTGCGGTGGTCTCCTCGCGCGCTGGGGCGCGCGGCTTGGCCGCCGGCCGGGCCTCCTTGGCGTCCTGGCGCTCTTCCAGCACGCGGCGGCGGTAGTCGTCGAGATCGCCCTCGAAGGTGACGACCGAGCCCTTGTCGACCAGCCAGAGGCGGTCGGCCACCAGGCCCATCAAGTGGGGGTCGTGACTGACTAGGACGACGGCGCCGGGGTAGTCGATCAACGCCTGTACCAAGCCCTCGCGCGCCTCCATGTCCAGATGGTTGGTCGGCTCGTCCAGCAGCAGCAGCTGCGGCGCCTCGCGAGTCACCAGGGCGAAGACCAGGCGCGCCTTCTCGCCGCCGGAGAGGTGGCGCACGGGGGTGTCGACCCGTGCCGCGTCCAGCCCGAAGCGGGCGAGGTGGGAGCGGTGCTTCTGCGGCTGTCCGCCCGGGTCCTCGCGCCGCATCAGCAGCAGCGGGGTCGCCTCCGGCTCCAGTTGGTCGGCCTGGTCCTGTGCATAGTAGCCAACCTTCAACTTCGGCGGGCGGGTGATCCTGCCGGCCATCGGCTGTAGCTGCTGGGCCAGGAGACGGATCAGCGTCGTCTTGCCGTTGCCGTTGGCCCCCAGAAGGCCGATGCGGTCGTCGGGATCCAACCGGAAGGTGACGTCGCGCAGGACCGGCACGCTCTCGGCATAGCCAATGTTCACTTGGTCGGCGGCAAGCAGCGGCGGTGCCAGAAGCTGCGGCTCGGGAAAGGTGAAGTGGGCCTCTCGCGCGTTCTCCAGCGCCACCACCGGCTCCAGCCTGGCCAGCGCCTTCAGGCGTGACTGCGCCTGGCGCGCCTTGGAGGCCTTGTAGCGAAAGCGGTCGACGAAGGCCTGCATGTGGCGGCGCTGGGCTTCCTGCTTGGCCGCGGTGGCCGCCAGCTGCGCTTGGCGTTCGCGCCGCGTGCGCTGAAAGGTCTCGTAGTCGCCCTCATAGGCCGTCAGTTTGCGCCGATCGAGGTGCAGGATGCGGTTGACCACGGCGTTCAGCAGCCGGCGGTCGTGGCTCACCAGCAGCAAGGTTCCGGGATAGCGCGCAAGGAAGCCTTCCAGCCAGAGCGTGGCCTCCAGGTCCAGATGGTTGCTGGGCTCGTCCAGCAGCAGGAGCTCCGGCTGTCGGAACAGCAGGCTGGCGAGTGCCACGCGCATGCGCCAGCCGCCGGAGAACTCCGCCGCCGGCCGCCGCTGGTTGGCGGTGGAGAAGCCCAGGCCCGCAAGGATACGCGCGGCGCGCGCGGGCGCCGAATCGGCGCCGATGTTGCGCAGGCGCTCGTGGATCTCGGCCAGGCGGTCCGGTGCCGTGCAGCTCTCCGCCTCGGCCAGGAGGCCGCTGCGTTCCTCGTCGGCGGAGAGCACGATGTCGATGAGCGGGCGAGGGCCGCCGGGCGGCTCCTGCGCCAGGTGTCCGATGCGCCAGCCGCCGGTCAGCTGCAGCGTGCCGCTGTCCGCCTGGAGCTGGCCCTGGATCAACTTCAGAAGGCTGGTCTTCCCGGCACCGTTCGGCCCGATGAGGCCGACGCGCTGGCCGCGCGACAGCGTGGCCGAAGCCTCTTCCAGCAGGGGACGGCCGGCAATGCGGAGGGTGATCTTGTCGAGGCGCAGCATGGCGGGTGGATAGCATGGCGCGCCTGCATCGCGCCACGCTCTCGTCTGACCTCTTGCTCCCGGCCGAGGCGCGCGTCTATATAGCGCCGCCTGCCGCAGCGCAGGAGGCACGCGACGGCCCTTCGGCCGGTGATCCCCGATGCCGATACACTAGCGTTTTTCATCACTAAGGAGGCCTAGATCATGGCCGTCGAGCGTACGCTCTCGATCATCAAGCCGGATGCGACCCGGCGCAACATCACCGGCCAGGTTCTGGCCCGCCTCGAGGGGGCCGGCCTGAGGGTCGTGGCGCAGAAGCGCCTGTGGCTCACGCGCGCCCAGGCGGAAGGCTTCTATGCGGTGCACAGAGAGCGCCCCTTCTTCAACGATCTCTGCAGCTTTATGACCTCCGGTCCGGTCGTGGTGCAGGTGCTCGAAGGCGAGGACGCCATCGCGAAGAACCGCGAGGTCATGGGCGCCACTAACCCCGCCAACGCCGATCCCGGCACCATCCGTGCCGACTTCGCGGAGTCGATCGAGGCCAACTCCGTGCACGGTTCCGACGCGCCGGAGACGGCGGCCACCGAGATTTCCTATTTCTTCGCCGCGACCGAGATCGTCGGTTAAGCGCGAAGCGCGTCGCGTGCCGGCCCTTCCAGGCGGCATCGGGCCGTCGGACCTATCCGACTGTCCGTGATCCGCCGCCTCTTGGGCCGGCCAGAGGCCGACCTGGGGCGCGAGCCGGTACCGCCAAGGAAACGCGCCTCTCGGCGCGTCTCGAGACAGACCCTCAGACCAGGAAGATCAGCATCAACAAGAGGACGAGGGCCACGCCGCCGATGCACCAGGCGCTGGCCTTCACGAAACCGCGATAGGTCTTTACGTGTTCGTGGTATTCGGCCTCTTTCATCATTGCTTTCCCCCGTCCGCTCGCCTGGGTCCTTGTCTCACATACCTAAGACAGCCGGCGGGCCGCCACAAGCGGCTTCGCGTCACCGCGCCGGGTTCATCAGCAGACCGTCGGCGGTCGGCACATCCCAGGCGACCTTGCCGTCCTCCAACCTGACGGCGCCCGTGGCCACCAAGGCCAGGCAACGCGGATAGAGCAGATGCTCGGCCGCCAGAACCCTAGCGGCCAGGCTCTCTTCGCTGTCGCCGGGAGAGACCGGAACGGCCGCCTGACCGATGATTGGGCCGCCGTCCAGCTCGTCGTTGACGAAGTGGACGCTGCAGCCGGCCAAGCGCACCCCGGCCTCCAGTGCGCGACGATGTGTATCGAGACCGGGAAAGGCCGGCAGCAGGGAGGGGTGGATGTTCAACAGCCGGCCGCTCCAGGCGGCCACGAAGTTGGCCGAGAGAATGCGCATGAAGCCGGCCAGGCAGACCAGTTCGCAGCCGCCTTCCAGGATCTGCGTCTGCAGCATGGTCTCGAAGTGCAGCCGGCTCGGCTGCTCGCGGTGCGGCACCAAGGCGACCTCGCAGCCCGCCGCGGCGGCCAGGTCGATCGCCGGCGCGTAGGGCTCGTTGCTGATCACCGTGGTGATCTCGGCGGGGTAGTCGGGGTCCTTGGCCGCCTCGAGCAGGGCCTTCAGGTTGCTGCCGCGTCCCGAGACGAGGACGGCGGTGCTTACGCGGGCCATCGGAGCTCCGAAAGATCCAGGCGCAGCGGGCCGTCTTCGGCCCGGCGCGGGACGAGCCGGCCGATCGGCACCGCGCCGCTGCCGGCAAGGGCGCCCAAGGCGGCCTCCAGCTTCGCCGCGCCCACGACGAGGACCATGCCGATGCCCATGTTGAAAGCACCCAGCATTTCGCTGTCGGCGATGAGACCGCTTTGGCGCATCCAAGTGAAGACGGGAGGCAGCGGCCAAGCTGGCGGCGTGTCGATCTCGGCCACCAGGGTCTTGGGCAGCACCCGGGGCAGGTTGCCGGGCAAGCCGCCCCCGGTGATGTGGGCCATGGCCTTGATGCGCCCGGCGGCAAGAAGCGGCTTCACCGTCGTCACGTAGATCTTGGTGGGGGTCAAGAGGGCCGCGCCCAGGCTCTCCCGCTCGCTCTCGAAGGGCGGCGGCCCGTCGAGCGCGAGCCCCTTCGTCTCCACCAGCTTGCGCACCAGGGAGAAGCCGTTCGAATGGAGCCCGCTGGAGGGCAGGGCGATCAGCCGGTCTCCAGCCTTCACGTCGTCGCGCGGCAGCAGGCGGTCGCGTTCCACGGCGCCGACGGCGAAACCGGCCAGGTCGTAGTCGCCGGCGGCATAGAGGCCCGGCAGCTCCGCCGTCTCTCCTCCGACCAGGGCCGCGCCGGCGCGCCGGCAGCCCTCCGCGATGCCCGCGATCACCGATTGGGCGACGTCGGTGCGCAGTTGCGCACTGGCGAAGTAGTCCAGGAAGAAAAGCGGCGTGGCACCCTGCACCAGGAGATCGTTGACGCACATGGCGACAAGGTCGATCCCGACCTCCCCGTGCTGGCCGGTCTCGATCGCGATCTTGAGCTTGGTGCCGACACCGTCGGTGCCGGAGACCAGGATCGGGTCGCGAAAGCCGGCCTGCTTCAGATCGAAGAGCGCCCCGAAGCCGCCGAGGCCGCCGATGACGCCCGGCCGCGAGGTTCCGGCAGCCAGCGGCGTGATGGCGGACACCAAGGCATCGCCGGCCTCGATGTCCACGCCCGCCTCCTTGTAGCTGAGACCGCCCTCGGCCCCTTTGTCGGCTTGGTTCATGGCGTCCTGCTTATCATTGTGATCTCTGGGCCTTTCGGCATGGAAGGGTCACTTGGCTCTTTCCTGAACGACGGCAGTTCTGCCAGCCTGCCGCGGCAGCGTCCAGCCGAAGGAGACTTGCATGCCGTTCGATCATTCCCTCTTGACGCCCGTCATCGCCCTGGTGGCGGGCCTGCTGATCCTGATTGCGCCCCGGCTTCTCAACTTCGCGGTCGCGGTCTATCTGATCGCCATCGGCGTGATCGGCCTTTTGGCCTATTATGGCCCAAGTTCTGGGTAGGATAGCGGTTGACGAAGGACGGCCGCACCGGGAAAGGTCCGGAGAGCGGTAACAGGGAGGGTCAATCTTTGCGATTTGGACCACGAGCGCGCGCTCTGTCCGCCGCATCGCGCGTCTGGCTAATCTGCATCGTCCTCGCGGTGCTGCCGTGGCGCCCGGCTCTGGCGGATCTCTTTACCGTACCCGGCGTCATCGTCGGCGTCGCCGCGAACTCCTCCGTCGAAGCCAAGGAACTGGCCGGCAAGACGGCGATGGAGAAAGCCTTCCAACTCTTGGCCAGGCGGCTGGTGGTGCCCGAAGATCTCGCCGCCGTGCCGCAGTTGAGCGCCGGCAAGATCGAGCCGGTGATCTCCTCGGTCCAGGTCCTGGACGAGGTGACGACGGCCACCACCTTCGACGGGCGCTTCGTGTTCCGCTTCGATCCCGCCGCCACCCGCCGCCTGCTGGGCGAGCTGGGCCTGCGTTACACCGAGGTGCAGAGCCGCCCCTTCGTGGTCGTGCCGGTCCTGGGCTCCGGCGATGCCGCGACCCTGTGGAACGTCCCCAACCCTTGGCGCGCGGCCTGGGAGGGCTATGGCGGGCTCAACGATTCCCTGGTGCCGATTCGCGTGCCCCTGGGCGATCTACAGGACGTGGTGGCCGTCGATGCCGAGCGGGCCTTGGCGGGCGACACGCGCGGACTAGCCGATCTGGCGGCCAACTACGAGTCGGTCGGCAGCCTGGTCGCCCAGGCCGTGGTTACGGGCAGCCCCGGGGCCGGGGGAGCCAGTCTCGCGATCACCTTGACCACCTACGGCGAGAACCTCGGCGCGCCCATCATGCTGGGCGTGACCCAAGAGGCCGACGAGACCTCGGACGCCCTTTTCGAGCGGGGCGTGATCACCGTCGTGCAGCGCTTGGAGATGGCATGGAAGGAGGCCAATGCCATCCAGTACACTGCGGCCAGCAACATCCGCGTGCGTGCTCTGGCGACGGCTCTGCAGGACTGGCTCCTGATCCGGCGGAACCTGGAGCAGGAGCGACTGGTCTCCGGCTTGCGGGTCTTGTCGCTGCGACGCGGCGAAGTGCTGTTGGATCTGACGCATCGCGGCAGCATCGAACAGCTGCAGCGCGCACTGGCGCAGCGCGGACTGGCGCTGCTGCAAGCACCCGGCGGTTGGGACCTGCAACTGGGCGGCGGTGTCGGCGGCGTGCAGGCCAGGCCCTTGCCGGTGGAAGACAGCGGGGGAGGGACGAGCGCTGAGTAGCAGCCTGCCGGCACCGGAAGGCCGGACCGAACGCCTTCCGCCGGGCGGGCGCAGCGGGCGGCGGCAATGGCCCTTCTGGGTCCTTCTGGGACTTGCCGGGCTCTTCTTCCTGATCCTGGTGCGCGAGGTGGCCTTCCCCTTCATCGCCGGCCTCGCGCTCGCCTATTTCCTGGACCCGCCGGTTGACCGCTTGCAGGCGCGCGGCCTCAGCCGCACCACGGCGGCGCTCTGCGTCTCCTTCGTCTTCGTGCTGGTGATCTTCTTCATCCTGGGAATGATCGGTCCGGTCCTGGTCTCGCAGCTGATCGACCTCTTGAACAACCTGCCCGGCCTGCTGACCGCCGGCAGGGACCAGGCCCTGAGCTTCCTCGATCAGATCGGCGAGCATCTGGAGGTCGATGCCAAGGCGAAGATGAAGGAACTCCTGGGCTCTTTCACGGAGCAGGCGCTGAACACGCTGATCACCTTGATCCTGAACCTCATCCAAAGCGGGGTGGCGATCGTCAACATCGTCTCCTTGATCCTGATCACGCCGCTGGTGGCCTTCTTCTGCCTGCTGCGCTGGGACCACATCGTCGCCTCCATCGACTCGCTGCTGCCGCGCCCGGAGCGTCCGGCCCTGCGTCTGGTCGCCAAGGACATGGACCGGGCCCTGGCCGGCTTCGTGCGCGGTCAAGCCATGGTCTGCGTGATCATGGCCACCTACTACGCGATCGTCCTGACCGCCAGCGGACTGCAGTACGGCGCGGCCGTGGGCCTTGTGTCCGGCGTCCTGACCTTCATTCCCTACATCGGCTCGCTGACCGGGTTCATCCTGACCGTCACCCTGGCGCTCATCCAGTTCGCCGACACCTGGCAAGCATTGCTGCCGATCGGTCTCTTCCTCCTGGGACAGGCGGTGGAAGGCAACTTCCTCAGCCCGCGCCTGGTGGGCCGGGGGATCGGCCTGCACGACGTCTGGGTGCTCTTCGCGGTGCTGGCCGGCGGCGCCATCGCCGGCTTTCTCGGGGTCATCGTCGCGGTGCCCGTGGCCGCTGTCATCGGCGTGGCCGTCAGGCACGCCGTGCGCCGCTACCGGGACACCCGCTACTATCTGGGCGACGAGGCCACGACGGCCGCCCCGTCCGAACGCCTGCCGGAGCCCTAGGGTCCTTGGCCGCCGAGCAGTATCCCCTGCGCTTGCCGCCGCTAAAGCGTTTCGGCAGCGAAGACTTCATGCCGGGAGAGGCCAACCGCGCGGCGCTCACCTTCATCGACGCTTGGCCGGACTGGCCCGCCCCGGCCCTGCTGCTGCTGGGGCCGCCCGGCTCGGGCAAGAGCCACCTGGCGAGCATCTGGCAAGAGCGATCGGGCGCGCGGCTGCTGCAGCCCGAGGATTTGGGAATCGACGCCGTCAGGGAAGCCTTGGGCGCCGACAAGGCCTTCCTGCTGGAAGACATTGACCGCGTGCTGCAGGCCAGGCCCGGCTCGGACAAGGGCCTCTACGCGCTCTTCGGGGCGGTGAACGAGCGGAAGGGCTGGGTCTTGCTGACAGCAAGGCAGGCCCCGGCGCTTTGGCCCATCGCCTTGAAGGACCTGCGCTCCCGCCTGCTTGCCGTGCCGTCGGTTGCCATCGAGCAGCCGGACGAGGCGCTTCTGCTTGCCGTCATGGTGAAGCTCTTGGCGGACCGCCAGTTGGAGACGACACCGCGGGTCCTGCGTTTCCTGGCGGCGCGCGTCGAGCGCTCGCTGGACGCGCTACAGAGACTGGCCGACAAGCTGGACGGTGACGCCATGGCCGAAGGCGGCCGCGGCAAGGTGACCTTGCCCTTGGCGACACGCGCGCTGGCCTCGCTGGACAAGACGATCGAGCACTCCAATTCGAAGGGGGGATAAAGAGATGGATCTAGGTATCGCCGGCCGGAAGGCCATCGTCTGCGCGTCCAGCAAGGGCTTGGGCCGGGCTTGCGCGATGGAGCTCGCCAAGGAGGGGGTCGCCGTCGTGATCTCCGCCCGATCGGAAGGTCCCTTGGCGGAGACGGCCGACGCCATTCGCGCCGCGGGCGGGAGTGTCGAGGCGATCGTCGGCGACGTCACCACGCCGGAAGGACGGAAAGCGCTGCTGGCCGCCTGCCCCGATCCCGACATCCTGGTCAACAATGCCGGCGGCCCGCCCCCCGGCAACTTTCGGGACTGGTCGCGCGACGACTGGATCAAGGCCATCGATGCCAACATGCTGACCGCCATCGAGCTGATCAAGGCGACGGTGGACGGCATGATGGAGCGTGGCTTCGGGCGGATCGTCAACATCACCTCTTCCGCGGTGAAGGCGCCGATCGATATCCTGGGACTCTCCAACGGCGCGCGGGCCGGGCTGACCGGCTTCTGCGCCGGCATTGCGCGCGAGACGGTGGGCCGCAACGTCACCATCAACGGGCTCCTGCCAGGGCCCTTCGACACCGACCGCCTGCGGGGCACGATGGAGATGGCCGCGCGTAAGCAAGGCAGGAGTATCGAGGATGTGTGGCAAGAGCGCGCCGCCGATAACCCGGCCGGCCGCTTCGGCGACCCGGAAGAATTCGGCCATGCCTGCGCATTTCTCTGTTCGGCCAGAGCGGGCTACATCACCGGGCAGAACATCGTGATCGACGGCGGCGCCTTCCCCGGGACACTTTGACACTGCGATTGCTGTCATTTTAAGGCCGCAGACCTGAAAATGGAGGGAGGTTGCGCTAGATCAATGCTTACGTTCCGGGCCCGGAACTAAAGATTATCTTGACCTGTGACGTAGTCGACTTGCATCACTTTGTAAGATCGATTGTTACAGATATGTGACGACAGCGGCCCGTTCGGCGGCGAGCGGGCTTTGCGGCGCCTGTTGCATGGCGAGATCCGGGGAGAGAATGAGCGAAGAGATCGAGCTGAAGCTGGTGGTGGCACCCAAGGACTTGGCCCGCTTGCGTCAGAACCCGCTGCTGCGGACCTTGGCCTCGGGGCGGCGTGCCCGGCGCCAAGAGCTTGAGAGCACCTACTTCGACACGCCGGAACGACAGCTGAAGCACCACGGCATGGCCCTGCGCATCCGCAAGCAGGGCCGCCGCCTCATACAGACCCTAAAAATGCCCGTCGCCGGCGACCGGAACGGCACGCTGCGCCGCATGCGGGAAGTCGAGGGCGATGTCGAAAGCCAGGTACCCGATCTGGGCGCTATCGGCGATGCGGAGTTGGGATGCGACTTGGACCTTCCGGCGCTTCAAGACCAGCTGGAGCCGCTCTTCACCACCAAGGTGGTGCGCTACGTCCTGCCGGTCCGTCTTATGCAGTGCGAGGTGGAGGTTGCCTTCGACGAAGGTACGCTGATCGCCGGAAAGCAGCAGGAAGCGATCTCCGAGGTCGAGCTGGAACTGCTGTCCGGCGACCCGGAGTACCTCATTCAACTGGCCTTGGCGATCGGCGAGAAGACCTCCTACCACCTGGAGCCGCGCTCCAAGGCGGCGCGGGGCTACGCCCTGGCGACCGGTCAGATCCTGCCGCCGGTCTTCGCCGAGCGGCCGGACCTGCCCGTCGAGGCAAGCGCGGCGGAGGCCTTCACCTTGATCGCCCGCGACTGCATCAAGCAGATCCGTGCCAACGAGGCTTCCTTGCTGTCGGGCTGCCGCGATCCGGAGACGGTGCATCAGCTGCGCGTCGGCGTGCGCCGCTTGCGCGCGGCCGTGTCGCTGTTTCAGCCGTTGATCGCAGAGGGCGTGGGCGTGCAGCTGCGCGAAGGGCTGAAGTGGCTGCAGAACGTCCTCGGCCCGGCGCGCGACTGGGATGTCTTCCGCCTGGAAACCCTGGATGCCATAGCGGCCCGGCTGCCGGGCGAGCGCGGGATCGCGCGCCTGGCCAAGGCGGCCGACCAACAGCGCGAGGAGGCGCAGGTGGCGGCGCAGGCTGCCTTGCGGACCCACAGCTATGCCACCTTGTTGCTGCGCTTGGAGCTCTGGCTGCGCAACGGCGCCTGGCGCGCGGCCGAAGGCATCGGAGAGAGCGGAAGCCTGCCGAGCGACCGCCCGGCCGCCGACTTCGCCAAGGAGGCGCTGGCCGCGCGCGCGGTGAGTCTCTTGAAGAAGGGCAAGAAGCGCGACGAGACGGTCGAGGAATCGCTGCATGACCTGCGCATCTCGGGCAAGAAGCTGCGCTACGCGCTCGAGTTCTTGCGCGTCTACCTGGACAAGGACCAGGCAAAGCAGACCGTGTCCCTGACCAAGGAGCTGCAGGACTGCCTGGGTTCGCTGAACGACGCGGCGGTGTCGCGCGGCCTGCTGAAGGAGCTCCAGGAGCGCCACCCCAAGGCGGTCGAGCCGCGTGCCCTGGGCTTGGTCCTGGGTTGGCAGGGCCAACGGGTCGAGCACGACCTGGGCAAGCTGGAGCGTGTCTGGGAGCGCGCCAAGCCGATCTTCAAGGGCCTGACGTAGGGTTCCGCCGCGACGGCGAGGCTTGGCCCTCCGGGCTAGACGGTTTCCAGCGCCGCCGGGGTGACGAAAGATTGCAGGCGGCAGCGGCCTTCGTCGATGGAATCCCAGCCGCCCTCCGGGCAGCGGAGCACGGCCAGGCCGGCGGTCGGATACTTCCTCTGCAAGCGCTCCTGAGCCGCCGCGTCCGAATCGGGACCGGCGAGCCGCCAAGTCAGCAGTTCGAGGCCGGGATTGTGTCCGACGAGCATCAGCGTCTCGACCTCGTCCGGGCTCTGCCGGATCTCCATCAGGAGGTCGCTCGGCGTTGCGTGATAGAGGGCGCGGCGCATCCGCAGGGTCGCCGCCGGCTTGCCCATGGCCTTCGAGGCCAGCTTCCAGGTCTGCTTGGTGCGAACGGCCGTCGAGCAGAGCACGAGATCGGGCAGCAAGCCCGCTTCGGCCAGGTAGCTGCCCATGCGTCCCGCCGCCTGTGTGCCGCGCCGGTTCAGGGGCCGATCGTGATCGGCCAGCGCGGCATCGCGCCATGAGGACTTGGCGTGACGCAGCAGCAGAATCCGTCGTTCGGGCATCCCCGTCTCCCAACCCGCGCCCATGGCTTTGTCGCTCGGGCTGTCGCATAGTATAGCGCAGATACTTGAACCTGAAAGCAGGCCGTCACGGCCTTGAGAGGAGACGGGCGAGGGCGGCCAGCCCCCCGTCCCGAAGGGACTGGAAGCGATGGACGACGTGAAGCTCGAGGCCAAGCCGGTAGAAGCCAGGCCGCGCCCTGCGGGCAAGAAGGGCGCCGTTACTCTGGACATGCCCGAACGCTTCATCAATCGAGAGATCTCTTGGTTGGCCTTTAACGAACGCGTGCTGGACGAGGCATACAACACCGCTCACCCACTCTTGGAACGCCTGCGCTTTCTCTCGATATCCGCCTCCAACCTGGACGAGTTCTACATGGTGCGCGTGGCCGGCCTGAAGGCACAGGTGCGCGCCGGCATCTCTCAGCCCAGCCAGGAAGGCATGAGCCCGACCCAGCAGCTGGCGGCGGTCAAGGAGAGGGTGTCGGGCCTGAAGCGCGGCCAGCAGGAGTGCTGGCTGCTGCTGAAGGAAGAGCTTCGCGCGGACGGCATCTTGATGCTGGACGACAACGAGTTGAGCGAAGCCGAGCAGCGGTGGCTGGCGACCTACTTCGAACAAGAGCTCTTTCCCGTCCTGACCCCCATCGCCATCGATCCGACCCATCCCTTCCCCTTCATCCCCAATCTGGGCTTCTGCATGGTCGTTCAGATGGTTCGTCCGGAGAGTGACGGCGGCTTCATGAACGGGCTCTTGCTGGTGCCGCCGCAGCTGGAACGCTTCATTCGACTGCCGAGCGAGGGGATTCGTTTCGTTGCGCTCGAGCAAGCCATTCGCCTCAACCTCGCTCGCCTCTTTCCGGGCTTCACCATGCGAGAGATCGGCGCCTTCCGGGTCATCCGCGACAGCGACATCGAGATCGAGGAAGAGGCGGAAGACCTGGTCCGCGTGTTCGAGACGGCACTCAAGCGGCGCCGGCACGGCCAGGTGATCCGCCTGTCCTTCCCGGTCGGCATGGCTGCCGAACTGAAGGACTTCGTCGCCAACGAGCTGCAGGTCGAGAAGGACGACATCTTCTCGCTGGAGAACATCCTGGGCCTGGCGGAGACCAAGCAGCTGATCGTCAAGGACCGTCCGGAGCTTCTCTTCACGCCCTACAACGCACGCTTCCCCGAGCGTATCCGAGACTTCGGCGGAAACTGTCTGGAGGCCGTTCGCGCCAAGGACATCCTGGTGCACCACCCCTACGAATCCTTCGACGTCGTCGTGCAGTTCGTCCGCCAAGCGGCGCAAGACCCGGCGGTAGTGGCGATCAAGCAGACGCTCTATCGCACGTCGGAGGATTCCCCGATCGTCGCGGCGCTCGCCGAGGCGGCCGAGGCCGGCAAGTCGGTCACCGCCCTGGTGGAGCTGAAGGCGCGTTTCGACGAGGAGCGGAACATCCGCTGGGCGCGGGATCTGGAACGCGCCGGCGTGCAGGTCGCCTATGGCTTCATTCACCTGAAGACGCATGCGAAGATCACCATGGTGGTGCGCCGCGAGTCGGGCTCTCTGCGCTCCTACGTGCACTTCGGCACCGGCAACTACCACCCGATCACGGCCAAGATCTACACCGACCTTTCCTACTTCTCCACCGATCCGGCGCTCTGCCGCGATGCCGCCCGTCTCTTCAACTACATGACCGGCTATGCCAGACCGGAACGGCTGGAGAAGGTCGCGGCCTCTCCCATCTCTCTGCGCAAGACCTTGATCGAGCACCTGGAAAGGGAGATGGAGCACGTCCGCGCCGGCCGTCCTGCGGCGGTCTGGGCCAAGCTGAACGCCCTGGTCGACCCCGGGATCATCGACGCCCTCTATCGTGCCAGCCAAGCCGGAGTTCAGATCGACCTCATCATTCGCGGCGTCTGCTGCCTGAGGCCGGGTCTGCCCGGGCTGTCGGAGAACATCAGGGTCAAGTCGATCGTCGGCCGCTTCCTGGAGCACAGTCGCATCGTCTGCTTCGGAAACGGCCATGCCCTGCCGTCCTCCAACGCGACGGTCTTCATCTCTTCGGCCGACTGGATGCCGCGCAATCTGAACCGGCGCGTCGAGACCTTGGTGCCGATCCAGAACGAGACGGTGCACGACCAAATCCTGGACCAGGTCCTGGCGGCCAATCTCAAGGACGTGGCGCAGAGCTGGGTCCTCGACAGCGATGGGCGCTACGAGCGCGCGCCCCGTGACGAGGATGCCTTCTCCGCCCACACCTTCTTCATGACCAATCCGAGCCTTTCGGGACGTGGCAGCGCCTTGAAGAAGAGCGGCGATCCGGCGCGGGTGGAACTGGACGATCTGTGAGATAACAGGCACCGTTCCTCGGGGCGGTTCGGAGGTGTAGGCGTCTGCCTGGGCATCGGGTCCGGCGCGAGAGTTCCTGCTCGGCAAGCGGCGATGGTCTGAGGACGGGAAGGTTGGTGTGACGGACGGCATGCCTGCGGCGCAGGCGAAGGGTGCTGGCAGCCGCGCCGCGGCCGCGCGAGGGCAAACGGCCTCGCAACGCTTTCGCGGCCGTATCGGAGTCGTCGACATCGGCTCCAACTCAATCCGCCTGGTGGTCTTCGACCGGCTTGGCCGTGTGCCGGTTCCCGTCTTCAACGAGCGGGTCATCTGCGGCTTGGGCCGCGGTCTGGCGCGCGACGGCAAGCTGAACGAGGAGGGGGTCGAACTCGCCCTTCCCAACCTGCTTCGCTTCGCCCGCCTGGCGCAGGCGATGAATGTCTCCGATCTCGTCTTGCTGGCCACCGCCGCGGTGCGCGAGGCCAGGAACGGAAGCGACTTCGTCGCCAAGGTGGAAGACGCGACAGGCTATGCCGTGACCGTGCTGGACGGCGCGCAAGAGGCCACCTTGGCGGCCTACGGCGTCGTCGTGGGCATCCCGGAGGCCGACGGACTGGCGGGCGATCTGGGCGGGGGGAGCCTGGAACTGATCGAGCTGACGCAGGGCGTGCTCGGCCGGCGCACCACCCTGGCCCTGGGGCCCTTGCGCTTGATGGACGCTTCCGGTGGGGACCGCAAGCTGGCGAGCAAGCTGATCGCACAGGCCCTCGAGGCGGTGCCCTGGCTGTCCGACTCCTTGGGCAAGGGCTTCTACGCGGTCGGCGGCGCGTGGCGAAACCTGGCCCGCGTCCACATGGAGCAGAGCGGCTACCCGCTGCACGTCATCCAGAACTACACCGTGCCGGCTCCCGCGGCCGAGGAGTTCGCGCGCGTGATCGGCCAGCAGGGCAGGCGCTCCCTCTCGAAGATGCCCTCGGTCTCCAGGCGCCGGGTGGAGACCCTGCCCTTCGCGGCGCTGACCTTGGCCGGCGTCCTGGAGAAGGTGCAGCCCATGTCGCTCATCTTCTCCTCCAGCGGCTTGCGGGAAGGCTTGATCTACGAGCGCCTCTCCAAGCACGAGCGCGCCAAGGACCCGCTGATCGTCACGGCCGAGGAGCTGGCCAAGCGGGAAGGACGCTTCCCCCGCCTGGGCAAGGCGCTGCTCGACTGGCTGACGCCGATTTTTCTCGAGATGCGCGGGTTGGAGCGCCGGCTGGTCGAAGCGGCCTGCCACTTGGGCGATGTCGCCTGGCGCGAGCATCCCGACTATCGCGCCCGCCAAGCGCTGAGCCGCCTGCAGTATCACCCCTATGTCGGGTTGGACCACCCCGGCCGGGCCTTCCTGTCCCTCGTCGCCTATCAGCGCTATGGGGGTAGCCTGGAGGACGACTTCGCGACCGAGGCCCGGGGGCTCCTCTCCGCCGTCGCCAGGCACGAGGCCCGGTTGCTTGGTTTGGGCCTACGGCTCGCCTATTCCGTCTGCGGTGGCGCCGCTCCCGTGCTGGCGCGCACGGGCCTCGCCATCGTCGGCCGCAGTCTGAGGCTCACCTTGCCCGATGACGGCAGCCTGCCGCCGGGCGACGCACTGCAGCGGCGGCTGAACGCCTTGCGCGAGGCGCTGGGCCTGGCCGAGACCCAGGTCGTCATGGGGCAGCCTCATCAGGTATAGGATTGCCGCAGCTTCGCCGGTCATGACATCATCGCTGGTCGAGGGCGTAACCTCTGGCTCCTTCGATGCGTCCTTCCCAGGTGGTCGGATGCTCTGCGAGGATGTGCATGGTGGTCTCTACGTTCTTTCGAAAGCGCACTCTCTTCTGTGCACTTGTGATGGCCTTGCCGGCCCTGCCTGCCCTGGCGCGCAACGACGCGCAGAACTGGACCACGCTCTTCTTCACCAACCGCTTCGACGAGACCTTCACGGCGAACCTCTTTCTGCAAGGGCGCTTCGACGACAACATCTCGCGCACCGGCGTCGTGCTGGTGCGCCCCGAGTTCGCCATCAACTTGGCAGATCCGGTCCAGATCACCTTCGGCTACGACGCCTTCCGGGGCGTTCAGGAAGGGATCCCGAACGAGAACCGGATCTGGCAGCAACTGGGTCTCGAGCACGATCTCTTCGGCCTGGCCGCGCAGCATCGGCTGCGGACGGAAGAGCGATTCATCGAAGGCACGCAAGGCGTGACGCTGCGCCAGCGCTATCGCTTTCGCCTTCAGGAGTGGGTCGGCCCGGAGGAAAACTGGCTGCTTTTCGGATCGAACGAGGTTTTCTTCAACGTCATTACGCAGGAAGGCGGACCGCGTGAAGGCTTCAATCAGAACCGTCTGCAGGGCGGCCTCGGTTATCGTTTCACGCCCGCGACGCGCATCGAAAGCGGCTACCAGTGGATCCGAGGGCGGCGGGGCTTCAACGCCCACGTCCTGCTGCTGACCTATCGGGTTCAGTTGGACCGCCTGTTCGCCGAGGATTGAGAAAGGGAAGGGCGCCGCGGCCTGCGTCGCGGCGCCCTCTGCCCCGTTGTGCTGTTCGGCTGTGCCTTGCGATCAGCGTACCAGCCGGTTCCACCAGCCGCGCTTTTTGGGCTGGGAGGGATCGGGCGCCGTCACCACGGCGAAGCCGGGGTCGGTCTTCTCCTCCTCTTCCGGCTCCTCGGCTTCCTCCGCCGCTTGCGGTTCGCCGTCGCCCTGAGAGGGGACTTCGAGGTCCGGCGATGCCTCCAGGATCACCGGCTCGGCCTCTGTCGTCTCGATCGGAGTTTGCTGCTCGCTCGGCTCCGCTGGACCGGCGGCCGCCGCATCGTCCTGGCTCTGTCCGTTCGGGGGGCTGCTCTCCGTGCCGGCCGCCTCCGCTGTCGCGGAGACCACCTCGATCGGCACTTGCACGACAACGGCGTCCGTCTCGGCCTCATCCGGAGCCGCATCGTCCACCGCCACGGTTTCGGCTGCCGCCTCATCGGGCTCGGCGGTCTCCTCGGTCTTGGCGTCCTCGCTGTCCTGCCGGCCGTTCGTTTCGGCGGCCGCGACCGCCTCCTCCGGGCCGCGCGAGCGCCTGCGGCCGCCCCGCTTGCCCCGTCTGCGACGACGCTTTTGGCCCTGCTCGTCCTGCTCCTCGTCGCCCTCCTCGGCGTCCGCTTGCTGGGCGGGGGCTTCCTGCTGTTCGGTGTCGTCCTGCGTCTTGCGCGGCTTCTGTTCGCCGCGGCCGGATTCGCCACGGGAGGACTCGCCGCGGGAAGATTGGCCGCGCTGGGATTCGCCGCGTTGGGACTCGCTGCGTTGGGACTCGCCGCGTTCGGAGCGTCCCGCGGAGCGGCGGGTTCCGCCTATGCGCTCGATCCGGTGCTGCAGACCGCTCAAGCCCTCGTCGATCTCGATGCGGATGGTGAAGCCGAAGCGCTCTTCCTCGCGCGCCATCTGGGCGCGCTTGTGATTGAGGAGGTAGAGCGCCACGCTGCTGGGGACGGTCACCACCATCTCGCCGCCTTGACGCCGCCCGCCTTCCTCCGCGATCGCCCGCAAGAGCGACATGGCCGCGGTCTCGGGCGAATAGAGACGCCCGGTGCCGCTGCAGTGCGGGCAGGTGACCATGGCGGTCTCCACCAGGCTGGGCCGCAAGCGCTGCCGCGAGAGCTCCAACAGACCGAAGGGGCTGATACGGCCCAGCTGAATACGGGCCCGATCGGCCTTCATCGCATCCTTCAGGCGACGCTCGACGTCACGGTTGTGACGGTTCTCCTCCATGTCGATGAAGTCGATCACGATCAGGCCGGCGAGGTCCCTCAGGCGCAGCTGCCGGGCCACCTCCTCAGCCGCCTCGAGGTTGGTCTTGAGCGCGGTTTCCTCGATATGGCGCTCGCGCGTCGCCTTGCCGGAGTTGACGTCGATGGCGACCAAGGCCTCGGTGACGTTGATCACCAGATAGCCGCCGGAGCGCAGCTGTACCTCCGGCAGGAACATGCCCGCCAGCTGATGCTCGATGCGATGGTGCTGCAGCAGCGGCAGTCCGCCGTCCTTGAAGAGCTGCACCTTGCGGGCGTGGCTGGGCATGAGGTTGCGCATGAAGGCCTTGGCGGCCTTGTAGCCGTCCTCGCCCTCGACGAGGATCTCCTGCATGTCGCTGGTGTAGAGGTCGCGGATCGCCCGCTTGACGATGTTGCCTTCCTCGTAGATCAACTCCGGCGCTTGCGCCTGCAGCGTGCTCTCGCGAATCTCGCTCCACAGGCGGATGAGGTAGTCGTAGTCGCGGCGGATCTCCGTCTTGCTGCGCTCGCTGCCGGCGGTGCGCACGATCACGGCCATGCCGTCGGGGATCTGCAACTCGCCAAGAACCTGCTTCAAGCGCTTGCGATCGCTGGAAGAACCGATCTTGCGGCTGATGCCGCCGCCGCGCGCCGTATTGGGCATGAGCACGCAGTAGCGGCCGGGCAGCGAGAGGTAGGTGGTCAGCGCCGCGCCCTTGTTGCCGCGCTCCTCCTTGGCGACCTGCACCAGCATGATCTGGCCGCGCTTGATGACTTCCTGGATCTTGTAGCGGCGCAAGAGCTTGGCCCGGCGCCGGGCCGCATCCTCGATGTCGTCGCCGTCCAGCGTGTCGACCTGGGTTTCCTGCTCGACCTCCTCGACCGCATCGCGGCCGATGGGCTCGTCGTCGGCCTCCTCGGCCTGGACCTCCTGCGGCGGCTCCGAGCCGTTGGAGCGGCTGCGGCTGGAGCGGCGCCCCGTGCGCCGCGAGCGGCTGCGCCGGGATGAGCGCCGGCTGCTGCTTTCCTTCTTCTGAGCGGGTTCCGCGGCCTCTTCCGGCGCGCCCTCTGTCGCGCCCGTTTCCTCGTCGGTGCTTGCGCTTACGGGGCTTTCCTCTTCCGCGGCCCGCGCATCGGCGGCCTCTCCCTGCGGCTCGGGCTCGGCCGTCTCGGCCTCGGAAGTCGCCGGATCATGGCTCTCCTCGGCCGACTCCGCCGATGCAGCCTGGGCTGGCTCGGCATCGCTCGCGACCTCCTCGGCCGGAGGTTCCACTGCTGCTTCGGATGCCTCTTCCGGCGCGGCCGATTGCTCCTGCGCGCCCGAATCGGCTTGCTTCGTCTCGTCCGCCTCCGGCTCGGACGGAGTCGCGTCCTCTGCCGGCGCGCTTTCTTCCGGCTCGGTCACGGTCTCTTGGACGGGGCTCGCCTGGGCCCCGGCCTCGGCGTCAGCGGGCTCTTCGGCCGCTTCGGGTTCGCTCGGCAGCTCGGCGTCGTCGGCGGGATCCTCCTTCGGCGCCTGCTCAGCGGCTTCGGCGGCCGCCGCCTCCTCGGGCGTGCCGGTGATCTGATCGCCGCTCTTGGCCACCATCGGCATGCTGCGCTCGCTGCCGCTGCCGTCTTGCACCGGCGCCTCGGGCTCTTCCTCGGTGCCGGTGCTTTCAGGCTCTTCCGGCGCGGCCGCTGCCGGCTCGGAAGCGACAGTCTCCTCTTCCGCATCCACCGGCGCGGCGGGCTCTTCGGCCTCCGCCTCGGGATGCTCGCTCTCCCTATCGTCGGGCCCGGCATCCGCCGTTTCCGTAGCCTCGGCGGTCTCAGCGACGGGGTTCGCCTCGGCCTCCGCCGCCTCTTCGCCCGGTACCGGCTCGGCCGCCTGGGCCGTGTCCGCCGTAGGCTCCTCGCCTTCCTCGGCGGCGGTCTCGGGCTCCTCGGCCTCGAAGTCGCCAGCCTCGGCCGCGCTTTCCCGTGCGCTTAGGTGCGGGCTCTCGTCCGGCTCGTCGCGATCGTCCTCGTCGTCATCCTCCTCGCTCGCGGCCTTGATGGCGGCCTCTTCAGCCAGCAGGGCTTCGCGGTCGGCGACGGGAATGCGGTAGTAGTCGGGATGGATTTCGCTGAAGGGCAGAAAGCCGTGCCGGTTTCCGCCGTAGTCGACGAAGGCGGCTTGCAGGGACGGTTCGACCCTGGTGACCTTCGCCAGAAAGATGTTGCCCTTGATCTGGGCGTGACTGCGTATTTCCCGGTCGAACTCCTCTACGCGGTCATCCTTGGTGACGACGACCCGGGTCTCGGCCGGATCGCTCGCGTCGATAAGCATTAGCTTCTTCATAAAAAAGGAACTCCAGATCGCCATCGCGCAGCGACACGAGGGCGGCGCGCGAGACGGAGGGTGCTGTCAGGTGGCGAGTGGAGGCTGGCGGCATGCAGTCCTGTATCTTTGCTGTCCGCATAAATCCGCCTTGTCCTTCTCGTCTCGCCCATAACGGAACGGCACAGCCCAGTGCCCCGGGGTCGTCCCGCGCCGATGCTGCGATCGGCAGAGGCCTTGTCCTACGGGGGCTCGGCTGTCCCACTTCTCCGGAGCGGGCTGCCGCCCTGCGGTCGGCCCGTCCCCAAAAGGTTGCCCGCGCGAGCTCTGCATGGATCGTTCAGCAGTTGGGCATCGCAGCGGTTGGTAACCCGCGGCAAATCTATTCCGCAAAGCCGATCTCGATCAAGAGCTTGATAGCAGGGTCGCAATAATTGACGGGCAGCTGCGGCTTTCTGGTCGAAGGCCGGTCACGGCTCTTGTGGCCATTTCCACGCACCGGCTAGAAATCCAGGTTTCTGAGGGCTTTCGGCTTGCTTTTTGCGATATTCATGTAGCAATAGGCAGGTGGGCGGGCTTCGAGTCGTGCGCCGATGGCGCGCGTTCATCGGCTCTGGCCCGGATCAAGAGGTGGGGAAAGCCCTGGCCCGATGATGCGTTCTTGGATGCTTGCAAGTCTCCTGGTGATCCTGACGGCGGCGTCCGCGCTGGCGAAGCCAAGCGTGCAGGAACCGCGCAGCGGGGTGCACCCGGACTTCACGCGCCTGGTCCTCGATCTCAGCGAGCCCTTGCCCTACCGGATCTTCACCCTGCCGAATCCGCCGCGCCTGGTGGTCGACCTGCCCGAGGTGGATTTCAAGGTGCCGGCCACCACCAACATGCGCGCACCCATGGTGAAGGCCGTGCGCTCCGGGCTTTTCGCGCCCGGACTCTCGCGCTTGGTGTTCGATCTCAGCGGGCCGGTCGCCCTGATGCGCGCCGACCTCCTGCCGCCGACGGCCGATGGCGTGCACCGCCTCTACTTCGACATCGCGCCGACCGACGAGAAGAGCTTTCGCTCGGTCAAGAGCCGCCAGGCCCTGGCCTCCAGAGAGCCCTTGCCGGAGGCCGTCTACAGCACCACAGGCACGGCGGTGCCGGTGCGCGACACGCGGCCCCTCATCGTCATCGACGCCGGCCACGGCGGCGTCGACCCTGGCGCCATCAGCGTCACCGGGGTCTACGAGAAGTCCATCACCCTTGCCTATGCCAAGACGCTCGCCGACAAGCTGTCGCGCAGCGGGCGCTACCGGGTGATGCTGACCCGCGACCGCGACATCTTCCTGCCGCTGGACGAACGCTACGCCAAGGCCGAGCGGGCCTCGGCCGACCTCTTCATCTCGCTGCACGCCAACACCCACGGCAAGAGCAAGATCAAGGGGGCCAGCGTCTTCACGCTCTCCGAGCGCGGCGCCGACTCCGACGCCGATGCCGCCGCACTCGCGGCCAAGGAGAACGGCGCCGATGCCGTCGCGGGCGCCGCCAGCGTCGATCAAGTGGCCCACATCCTGGGCGACCTGATGCGCCGGGAGACGATGAACCTCTCCAAGAACTACGCCAACCGCCTGGTCGGCGAGCTCGGCAAGGAAGTCACCCTGCTGCGCAACACCCATCGCTATGCCGGCTTCCGGGTCCTGAAGTCACCGGTTGTCCCCTCGATCCTGCTGGAGATCGGCTATCTCTCCAATCTCCAGGAAGAGCGCCTGCTGCGCAAGAAGAGCCATCGCGAAAAGATAGCGAAAGCCATCGTGAAGGCGCTCGACAGCTACTTCCTCTGGCAAGAGGCGGTGAACCGCAGCTGAGCTGGCTTGCGTTGCAGTCGAGACACAGCACGGCGGATGACGGTGTCGTGGCTGGCCTTAAGCTTGCCATGAAGCTAGTCTAACCCACGTCGCGTTAGTGCTTTGCAATGCCCACTAGGATTTGGGTAGTGGGTCGGCTCCGCGGGGGAAGCGCCAAGATGGGCGCGCGGGGCTGGCCGGTGGGCCGAAATCGGCATGGGGTATCGATGAGAGGCTTGCTGATACTGTTCCGTTCGCTGCTGGGCATGGGGCTGCTGGCGCTGCTGGTGGCCGCGGCGGGCGCGATGTATGTCTATGCAACCTATGGCAGCAACGTGCCGGACACCGACGATCTGGCCGAATACGCACCGCCGATGGTCACCCGCGTGCACGCCACCGACGGCCGCATGATGGCGGAGTACGCGATCGAGAACCGCGTCTTCGTGCCGATCGAAGAGGTGCCCAAGCGGGTGATCGACGCCTTTCTGGCGGCCGAGGACAAGAGCTTTTACACCCATCCCGGCGTGGATGTGCGCGGCATCGTTCGCGCAGCCATCTCCAACATCAACCGCATCCGCAACGGCCAGCGCCCGGAGGGCGCATCGACCATCACCCAGCAGGTCGCGAAGAACTTCTTCCTGACCAACGAGGTGTCGATCGGTCGTAAGATCGAAGAGGCGATCCTGGCTTTTCGTATCGAGTCGACCTTCAGCAAGGACGAGATCCTCGAACTCTATCTGAACGAGATCTACCTGGGCACGGGCAACTACGGGATCGTGACGGCGGCCCAGAACTACTTCAACAAGTCGCTGGACGAACTGAGCCTCAGCGAGGCGGCCTATCTGGCGGCGCTGCCGAAGGCGCCCAACCGCTATCATCCGACCAGGCGCAAGGAGGCGGCGATCGAGCGGCGCAACTGGGTGCTCTCGCGCATGGCCGAGGACGGCCGCATCAGCCGGGCAGAAGCCGAAGTCGCGCAGGCCGAGGACCTGATCACCCGGCCGCGCGAGGAAACCCAGCGGGCGGAGGCCGACTACTTCACCGAGGAGGTGCGGCGCCACATCCAGGACACCTACGGCGACGAGTCGCTCTATGAAGGCGGGTTGGTGGTGCAGACCACCTTGGACCCGCATCTGCAGATGATCGCCGACGAGGCGCTGCGCCGCGGTCTCATCCGCTACGACCGTCGGCACGGTTGGCGCGGTCCGGTGGCCCGCTTCGTCACCACGGAAGCGGCGCTCGAGGCCGCCGAGGCCGAACGCAAAGCAGCCCGCCAGCAGCAGGTCGCCGACCGGATCGCCGGGCGCGCCGAGGGCTGGCGCCGCTTGCCGCCGATCGCTTTGCTGGCGCCGGAAGAGACCTGGCAGGAGACCCTGGCCGAGGTGCCGATGGACCCCTTGCCGGCGGTCGAGCTGGTGAAGGACTGGGAACTGGCCGTGGTGCTGGACCCGGAAGCGGGCGGTCGTCAGGCCCTGATCGGGCTGCAGGACGGCACAACCGGCGTCATCCCGCGTCCGGAGGTGGAGTGGGCGCGGGCTTGGCTGCCGAACCAGCGGGTCGGCGGCAAGCCCGCCAAACCGGCCGACGTGCTGGATCGCGGCGACATCGTGCTGGTCGAGCACGTGACCGAGCGGCCGGACGGCAAGGCCTACAACGACGACAACAACTACGCCCTGCGCCAGGTCCCCGACGTCGAGGGCGCGCTGGTGGCCATGGATCCGCACACCGGCCGCGTTCTGGCGATGACCGGCGGCTGGTCCTTCGAGGAGAGCGAGTTCAACCGCGCCACCCAGGCGCAGCGCCAGCCCGGCTCCTCCTTCAAGCCCTTCGTCTACATGGCGGCGCTGGACAGCGGCTTCACGCCGGCCTCCATCATTCACGACGCGCCGATCGAGATCAGCCAGGGGCCGGGCCTGCCGAAGTGGCGGCCGAAGAACTACTCCGGCAAGTTCTACGGACCGACCCCGCTGCGCGTCGGCGTGGAGAAGTCGCGGAACCTCATGACCGTGCGCCTGGCGCAAAAGGTCGGCATGGCCAAGGTCGCCGAGTATGCGAAGAAGTTCGGCATCGTCGAGGACCTGCCGCAGGTGCTCTCCACCGCCCTGGGCTCGGCCGAGACCACCTTGCTGAAGATGGTCGCCGGCTACGCCATGATCGTGAACGGCGGCAAGCGGATCGAGGCCACCTTGGTCGACCGCATCCAGGACCGCTACGGCACGCTGGTCGCCCGCCACGACGAGCGGCCCTGCGAGGCCTGCAAGAACGTCGCCTGGTCCGGCCAGGACGTCCCCGTGCTGCCCGACACGCGCGAGCAGGTGACCGATCCCATCACCGCCTATCAGATGACCTCGATCCTGCAGGGCGTCGTGGTGCGCGGCACCGGCGCCAAGCGCGCGTCCTTCGGCCGGCCGGCCGGCGGCAAGACCGGCACCACCAACGACAACTTCGACACCTGGTTCATCGGCTTCACGCCGGACCTGGTGGTCGGCGTCTTCGTCGGCTTCGACCAGCCACGCACGCTTGGCCGCTCCGACACCGGTTCGACCGTGGCCGCCCCCATCTTCAAGGACTTCATGGTGGCGGCGACGGAGGGCCTGCCGGAGAAGGACTTCGCCGCGCCGCGCGGGGTCGTCTACATGAACATCTCGCTGGATACCGGCCAGCGCGCCGAGGAGGGCGGCGGCCGCGTCATCCGCGAGATCTTCAAGCCCGACAGCGGCCCCGACCAGTATGTCGGCCAGGGCGCGGTCACCTACACGCCGACGGCCAAGGACGTGACCACGCTGGGCGTTCCGGGGCTTTACTAGAGACCCTCCGCCCGCCTAACACTAGGGCGCGCGGCCCACCGTGCGTCCCCTGTTCGATCCAGAAGGTTTTTCCCGACGATGAAGGCTGAAGTGTTGCAGCAGGTCGAGGCCATCAAGCAGGCCTTGTCTCTGCTAAGGAGGCATCTTTGACTGGGACCGGGCCCTGAAGGACCTGGCGGCGCTGGAGGAAGAGGCGGCCGACCCCGACATCTGGAACGATCCGGCCAAGGCGCAGGAGGTCATGCGCAGGCGCAACGGCCTGCAGCGCCGCGTCGAGGCCCAGCGCGCGCTGGAGGAGGCGCTCTCCGACTCGCTCACCCTGCTGGAGCTGGGCGAGGCGGAGGAGGACGAGGCGACCATCGCCGAGGCCGAACGCGAGATCGCGCGGCTGAAGACGCGGATGGACAAGGCGCAGCTGGAAAGCCTGCTCTCCGGCGAGGCCGACGCCAACAACTGCTATCTGGAGGTCAATGCCGGCGCCGGCGGCACCGAGGCGCAGGACTGGGCGGAGATCATCCTGCGCATGTACAGCCGCTGGGCCGAGGCGCACGACTACAAGGTCGAGTACCGCGAGGAGAGCGCCGGCGAAGAGGCCGGCCTGAAGTCGGCCAGCGTGCTGATCAAGGGCCACAACGCCTATGGCTGGTTGAAGGGCGAGGCCGGCGTGCACCGCCTGGTCCGCATCTCCCCCTTCGATTCGCAGTCCCGGCGCCACACCTCCTTCGCCTCGGTCTGGACCTATCCCGAGGTCGAGGACGATATCGAGGTGGAGATCCTGGACAAGGACGTGCGGGTCGACACCTACCGCGCCTCGGGCGCGGGCGGCCAGCATGTCAACAAGACAGACAGCGCCGTGCGCCTGACCCACATGCCGACCAACATCGTCGTGCAGTGCCAGAGCGAGCGCTCGCAGCACAAGAACCGGGCGTCTGCCTGGAAAATGCTGCGCGCGCGTCTCTTTGAGCACGAACTGCGCAAGCGCGAGGCCGAAGCCGAGGCCGAGGCCGCCAGCAAGACCGACATCGGCTGGGGCCATCAGATCCGCTCCTACGTGCTGCAGCCCTACCAGATGGTGAAGGACCTGCGCACCGGGGTGGAGAAGGGCAACGCCCAGGGCGTGCTGGACGGCGACCTGGACGACTTCCTGGAGGCCGCCCTGGCGGCCAAGCTGGGCGGCAAGCAGCAGGACGGAGAGGAAGCCGGTTAGGCCCGATCGCGAGCGCCGGATTTGCAGGAGCGGAGGAGGAAGACGATGAACGAGTGGAACCTGGCCCAGATCAATGTGGGGCGCATGGTGGCCGAACAGGGCGACCCGCGCGTCCAGGAGTTCTTCGATGCGCTGGACCGCATCAACGCCCTGGCCGACGCCTCGCCGGGCTTCGTCTGGCGCCTGCAGACCGAGGCCGGCGACGCGACGGCGATCCGGCCAGCGGCCGATCCTCTCTTCCTCGTGAACATGTCGGTCTGGCGCGACGCCGACGCGCTGTTCGAGTTCGTCTACCGCAGTGCCCATACCCCCGTCATGGCCCGCCGGCGCCAGTTCTTCCTGCCCTTCGAGGGGGCCTATCAGGCGCTCTGGTGGATTCCCGCCGGCCACATCCCCTCCATCGACGAAGGCCTGGCCAAGCTCTGGCACATCGACCGTTACGGCCCAACCGGCCACGCCTTCACCTTCAAGGCCCGCTTCCCGGCCCCCGACCGCGCCGGCCCGCCGGTCGACATGCAGCCCGACCCCTGGTGCGTCGGGACGGCGTGAGCGTTTCCTTTGCGACAGAATCGTTGGGGGCTTTGGGTCTTCAACGCCTTTGACGCGCGAAGAACCTGCGGAACCAGCCGTGGACCGTCACCGGCCGTAAAGGCCTTGCCGACCGCCGCGCTCAGCCTGTCGCTTGCCAGGGGTTGATCAGGGTTAGGCCGCAGCCCTCGAACCCGGCCGTGTCGCGTGTGGCGACCGACGTACCCGCCGCCAAGGCCGTCGCCGCGATCAATGCATCGAAGGCGTTGATCGGTCGTCCGATCTGGCGGCGTTTGGCGGTCACCTCGGCGTAGCGGGCGGCAGCGTCCGCGGTGAAGGGCAGGACCTGCCGCAACTCCTCGAAGACGGCTTCCGCGAGCGCCATCAGGCTGCCACGGCGCCTGCCGTCGGCCATGATGGCGAAGCCATGGAGGATTTCGGCGCGGACGATAGCACTGGTCAGCAGGGCGTGACGCGGCTGGGCGGCCATCCAGGCCGCGACACGGCGGTCGGGTTCGGGTTTGATCACCTCGGAGATGACGTTGGTATCGAGGAGGATCATTCGAAGCCAGGCGGCTTGCGCACCGGTTCGTCCGGGGGCTCCGGCAGCTCCACGCCGCCGAAAGGCTCTACCCGACGACGGAGCGCCGTGTAGAGGTCTTCTTCGGGCTCCGGGCTTTCCTTCAGAGCCTCATGGATGATGCGGCGCAGTTCCGCTTCCATGGAGTGGCCGTTCTTGGCCGCGCGCACGCGCAGCGCTTCCTTCTCGGCGTCGGGAACGCCACGTACGGTCAAGGTCGCCAAGGCTTGCTGCTCCCGGTCATGGAGTAAATGTAAGCAATGCTGTCATTGTATGCAACGCTTACATCCCCGGCGTGTTGCGGGAGCAGGAGAGCTAGAAGGCAAGGTCCTTGGAAGGAAGCCCGCAGGCGGAGGGCTTGCCAGGCGGTGCCGCGATCTCGGTTGCTTGCTTCGTGCGACGATCGCGCAGGGAAATCGCCTGGAGCGCTCTCACGAGAGACTCTAGTCTCTCGGCGGAACGACGGAATGAGGAGTGCGGAATGAGACGAGTCTTCATCGCCATGGCCACGGTCGGCGGCCTGCTTCTCGGCACGCCTGCGGCCGCGGAGGAAGCCTCCTCCGAGGCCATCGTCGCCTCCATTCCGATCGGTGCCAGCAAGCAGCAGGTCGAGGGTCACTACGGCACGCCGACCGACACGACCCTCTCCGAGGAGGGTAACGAGATCTGGACCTACGACATCAAGCACATGCGGGTCGAACACAGGGAGGGCTTGCTCTCCACCCTCGGCCTCTCCTCCGGCAACGTGGGCGTCGACGAGACCGAGCGGGTCTTCCGCATCTGGTTCGACAAGGACGGCAAGGTGGCCGCCGCCAAGGCTCTGGAGTAAGGCGGCCAACAGCACCGCCGTGCTGGCTCTCGCCGAGAGGAATGCACGCCCTCGGGACAGACTGAATCGCCAGACTGGCGAGCGGAGCGCATCTCCATCGCGAGAGCGTGCTTCGAGAGCGGCTGGCTTCGAACTTTACCTCCAAAGTCGGCCTTCAGGAGACCTGCAGTTGCCACGAGCACGAGCGGAATCAGTGCCGACTCTATTCACCGCTCTTGGCTGCGCCAGCGCATCACGATGGCATCCACGTCTAAGTCCGTCGGGCCGTGCTTCCATTTACCATAGAAGTCCACGTCATCGCTGTTCGGTGCTGGGTTTGGCTTGTCGAACTGAATGCGTGTGGGCAACGGTACTGCTTCTCCAAGCACAAGCGCTTCGCCCCGGCCCAATCCCGCCAATATGCTGACCAAGTCGCCCTCGCTTTCCGGGACAAGTCTGCGAACGTAGCCCTGATCGTCGGGGTTCGTAACTCGCAAGCAGATGAACGTGCCGCACTGAGCAAGAACTGTCTCGGAGATCTCATGCGGGCGCTGGCTGACGACCGCTAGCCCGACTCCGTACTTGCGTCCCTCTTTGGCAATGCGTTCCATGGACTTCCGTGAACCCGCGAACTGGCTCTCGCTTGCCCGAGGAATGTAGGCGTGAGCCTCCTCGCACATGAGTAGGATTGGGAAGTCACGATACTGTGGGTTCCAATAGTTGAACTCAAACGCTAGGCGGCCAATCTGCGCAGCGACTGTGGGTCGAACGTCAAAGGGCACAGAAGAAAGATCGATAACTGTGACGGCTGCTTTCTGCGCGCCGAGGCCGACAAAGTCTCGCAGCATCGCAGAAAGTGAGGCAGACGAGTTTCGCTTGGTCGGCCTAAGTAAGAAGTCGTATCGTGTATCGTTCAACTTACTCTCAATCCGCATGAGGAAGCGGTCGAAGTTGCCAAACATCGGCCCCTGCCTTTTGTCCACGCGCTCTTTGTTCTTATTCACTATTTTGGTGATCAGAGCGTCCAATGAGAAAAAAATAGGGGTGTCAACCGTCACTCGTCCGAGCCCCAACGCCGGGGTCGCAGTGCGACTCTCTTCTTGCCTACCTTCCAGGAGGCAGTCTCTGAAGAACGCCGTCTGGTTCGTTGCCTCTCGCTCGCTGTGTTCAATCAGCAAGTCGCACAGTTCGGCAAAGGTCATCAACCAATAGGGAATCTCCAGTTCGCGGGCGTCGACGTGTCGGACGATCGCTTCGGCAAAGGCGTAGTGCCGGCTGCCGTCTTCTCGCTTCCAGCAATACTCGCCGTGCAGGTCCAAGATGATGATATGGGCTTGTGGCATTACCTCCACGGTGCGCTGCACCAGCGATGCAACGCTCCACGACTTACCCGATCCGGTCTGTCCCAAAATGGCGAAGTGACGGCCGAACAGGTTTGAGGGGTCGAGGCACACCTTTAGAGAAGGGTGTGTTGCTACCGTTCCGACAGAGAGGCCTTTCGACTGGTACCGCTCGAACATCCGGGCAATGTCAGCGGAGCCGATCGCGTGGACTTCGGCTCCTGTGGTCGGGTAACGGCCTACCCCCCGATCAAACTGCCCATCGGAGCGAACGGAGCCAATCGGTGTCAGCCGTGCGACCCTCTTTGCGAATGGCAGACGAGCAGTGTCTTCGCCCGGCGTCTCAATCGTGGGCGCAGCGAGTGTCTCTTGTTCGGTCATCCGCGTAACGATGGCGACAATGTGCACGTCGTTCTGTTGGATGGCGACGTACGAACCGATTTGGCCAACAAGGATATCCTCGTCGCCGATGGTGACGGTTGGCGCGCGGCCTTGATCGTCTTCGACCAGGGATGCTGTTAGCAGGTTACCCTGAACATCGACGACGTATCCGATAACTGTGTTGGCCGGTTCAGGCATCGGTCATATCTCCTTCACAAGCCGCTCAAAGCTCCAGAGATCGGCATGTCCTGGCCCAGATACTCCTTTGATGGAACAACGCGCCTCGGTGACGACCACTGTACTTGCCTTGGTGCTCCAGCGCTTCCACGCGGAGTCACTCAGAGCCTTAGAGAAGATCAAGACTGTGAAATCCGATCTGGCGAGAGCGGCTTCGATGATCGTGTTAACGTGCTCATCGGCGAAGCCATAACCCACACACACCAACCGGTTGATGGGTGCAACGTTGTGAGCCAGGCAGCCGCGGAACGTGGACCACAACGCGGAGTACGGCGGGTTCATCGTGTCTGCTGCTTTCCTGCGCTGGGGCGGGATCATCAATCGCTTCGTGCCCGTCGGCGGCCTCAGGCGAAAGCCGCAGCGGCGTACTCCGTTTTCTTGGCATTCGTACCAACCGAGCGACCCATGCAGTTTCATGAGATGTACTGGCTTGACTGTCTCGTCAAACTGCTTGCCTCGATGCGTGCCCCGGATCCTCCCAATGCGCTCTTCAAACACAGATGCGTCGAAGTACGAATTCTCTGCGCCCAAGAAGCCGTCGATCACTCTCACGCGAGCGTTTGCAGCGGCCCACTCGATCAGCGGGTCGTAGTTTAGGTTGAACACTTTGACCGAAGGAGCCGCACGGCGCGCGATCCGGCTGACAAACTCTATGTGAAAATCCAGTGGCGGCGTGGTGGACATAAATAGTTCAGCCAACGCCTCAGTGACCAAGTGTCTATAAGGTGTATCTTTGGCGCCGCCATCATCCAGCAAGTCCAAGGCGTGCTCGAGCCCCTGCGCGCCGCTATCGAGCATTGCTTGAATCTCGGCACGCTTGCTCGTGTCAGAAATCTCGCCTTTGATCAAATCCCAAAGCTGGAACGCTAGTGGGTATCCGGCGTTGTCCAGGTACGATGATCCTGCTCCGAGCAGGTAGCCGACTCGTTGTGATCTGAGCTGCTCTGAGACTTTGGATTCAAGTCGTGCAATGAAATCAGGAACTTGGTGCATGTCTTTTTGGGCCTAGCATTGGCGATAGAGACAAGAGCCTTCACGAGTATCCTCATAGCCCGTTGTGCGATCGGTGTCACATGGATTAGTTGTAACTTTCAAGATATGATTACCAACCGTCGTCGCTCCACACTCTTTGGTTTGCTGCTTCATTGACTGGTCAGATTCTCTCGCTACATCGAGTAGATGCTGGTGTAGCCTGCGCTTAGGCGGACACCTCGGCGGTGACACAAAGTCGATCGTCTTCGCTGAAGGACGACAGTATCGAAGCCATTTACTTCCGAAACTGTACCATTTCTCTTCCAAGGTCGGTATCGTAGCAAAGCAGGTTCGAGGCGCTTGCCCAAGACGAGAGCGGCTCCGCTTCACTCTGTGGGCCGCAGGTTGTAACAAGGCCGGCTGTGGGGGGGGGGCTGAGTATGCCCTGGTTTGAAAGAGAACCGCTCCCCGGACGCACCAACTCAAGAGCTTGCCAGGAGTCGGCGGACCATCTCCGGCGCGGAGCCCAGGTAGTTCGCGGGATCGGTCAGCCGGTCGATCGCATCGGCGTCGAGGTGGCGTGCGATCTCCGGATCGGCCTTCAGCACATCGGCAAAGGCGCGGTTTTCGCTCAAGGCGGTCCGGCAGGCGGTATAGACCAGATCGTGCGCATGCTGGCGCCCCAAGTGGGGAGCGAGACCCATCATCACCGCTTCGGCGACGATCAGACCGCGCGTCGCCTCCAAGGAACGGGACATCGCCTCGGGCCTGACCTCCAGCCCCCGCAGAACGTCCCGCGCAGCGCGCAGTCCGCCGGAGGCGATGACGAAAGCCGTCGGCAAGGCCTGCCACTCCACATGCCACCCGCCCGTCGCGCGCTCATGGTCCTGCACCATGGCATCGAGCATCGCGGAGTGCTGCTCGCGCACCAGCTTGGCGGCCGCCAGCATCATCTCCGAGGAGATGGGGTTGCGCTTCTGCGGCATGGTCGAAGAGGCGCCGCGGCCCTGCACGAAGGGCTCCAGAACCTCGCCCACCTCCGTCTGCATCATCAGCATGATGTCATAACCGATCTTGCCGATGGAGGCCGCGACCAGGGCGAGGAAGCCCGTCACCTCCGCGAAGCCGTCACGAACGGTATGCCAGGTGATGGAGGGCACGCCGAGGCCGAGCTCGGCGGCCAGCGCGGCCTGCGTCGCCAGTCCCTGTTGCCCCAAGGAGGCCAGGGTCCCGGCCGCGCCGGAGAAGGACACGACCTCGACACGCCCGCGCAACTCGGTGAGTCGCTGCTGGTGGCGCAGCAGAGCGGACAGCCAGACCGCCGCCTTGTAGCCGAAGGAGATCGGCAGGGCGTGCTGCAGATGGGTGCGGCCCGGCATCGGTGTCTCGATATGGGTCTCCGCGAGCTGTCGCAGCGCCGCCGCGATGTCGTCCAGGTCCGCGGCCACCAGGGTGAGGGCCTCTCGAATCTGCAGAACGTCGGCCGTGTCCATGATGTCCTGGGTCGTGGCACCCCAATGGACGTACTGCCCAAGGCCGTCGGGCAGGTGCTCCGACAGCTGCTCGACTAGCGGCAGGATCGGATAGCCGACCGTCCGCGTCCTTGCGCTCAGTCTCTCCCAGTCCAGCCAAGCGGTGGAGTCGATTGCCGATAGCGCGTCCGCCGCCGCTGCGGGAATCAGACCCAATCCGGCTTGCGCGCGTGCCAGGGCGGCCTCGACCTCGATGTGGCGCCCGATCAGTGCGTCGTCGGTGAAGAGCGCCCGCATCTCGCGGGTGCCGAACATCTCGTCGAAGAGGCGGCTGTCAACAACGATGGATGGCATCTCTCGCCCTTTCTGGAACGCTGTCTCGATCGGTCTCGGGGACCAAACGACTAGTCCCACATTCCGGCGACGATGTCGTGTTGCACGTAAGCGCCGTCGAGGGCGTGGCGGAGACAGACCGGAACTGTCCTGGCAGCCGAAGGACAAGACGACTGGGACCGGACCGTCGCGAAGTGCGTTCGAGTGGCTGAGATGTGATGGTGCAACTCCGGACAGATTCGGATGAGATGCGCGCAGTCGTGCGACCTTCCCTCGACCGCCAAGTTCCTCCCGCTGCTCACCTGAAAAGGAGCTACGGCAGGGAGAGCCTGGGGGCGGCTTACGCGTCGCCAAAGAGATTCCTTGCAAGAGAAGGCCGCGAAATGGGGTGCTCTAAGAGGCGATACTCTTCCCGGCAAGGCTCCGAAACGCCGGTCTACAAGAACGAGCTCTAGGACGTCCGTAGAGCACTCCTAGTTTCGCCTCGCCCGTCTTCTCCCGAAAGTGGTGCGACCTCTTTCAACAGCTCCTGACGAACCGCTCGGGAGGCTTGGATCATGGCGCGCAAGGGCTCGAGAAGAAAGAGGCCCCGGTCGATCGACCGGGGCCTCACTCGTGCCCATTTCATGAGCATTGAACGCACTGCATCCACCCTCATCGGGTATTCCGAGGACCCTTGTCCTCAAGACATAGCGTGAGTGCTTCAAGCCATTACAGAGGGCGTGCCTGCAGCCGCTTGATCTCATCCGTGGAAAGGCGACCGTCGCCGTCCTCGTCGATCTGCGAGAAGAAACCGCCCGTTATCGCTTGCCATTCGCTATCGTCGATGAAGCCATCGTTGTTGGCGTCGGCATTGTCCATACAGACGACGAGCGGCGGCCCCCTTCTGTCCTGCAAACGCTTGATGAGCTCTACCGAGCTCTCGCAGGTCTGTGCCTGGGCAGCGGAACTCGCAACACCCGGCACCTCAACTGCAAGCGGGGCCGCCATCAGCAACCCACCGGCAAGAAGGCCGTAGACGTACAGCTTTCCAACCATAACTTCCTCCTCTGATAGTGATGCCAGCCCGGGCTGTTCCGAGCCAGCGTCTCGATCACGGTACCTAGGTGTTGGTGTGGGGAGACTCCTCGCGGCAATCAAGATCTACAAGACATGGGCGGCGAAAAAAATGAATGATTGTTCACTAGACATCTCTTACGTGTAGATACCCGTGTGTAGACATCGGCTTTAGGCAAGAGCACTCACCGTCCAGCGCGCCTACAGGCGCGCCCAAGGTGTGGAGACCTGTCGCCGACTTGTGTCGATTGAACTGACAAGCTCCGGCTGGATTACTAGTGGTCAATGCGATGAGTACAGCACTTGGTCTCCGCGATAAGGATCCCGTTTTTTTGCTTCTTACCGACCTTGTTAAGGAACCACAGACTCTACGCGGTCATTTGCAAGAAAGGACAAAGTGACTGGAACCGGAACGCCACAAAAGGCACTCGAGTTGACAAAACGTTATGATATAACGTTCTAACTTAACGACTGAAGTGCGCTTTGCCGTGCGACCTTCCCTCGACCGCGAAGAGCGGCACGCCGCTTACCTGAAGCGGGGCAGCGGCAGGGCGTGTCGCGAGGCTGGGTAGGCGTCGCCGAAGAGATGGGAAGCAGGAGAAAGCCATGAAGTGGGGTGCTTTGAGGGTCTTGTTGGTGCTGTGCCTCCTAGGCGCGGCTTCGGCGGCCAAGGCCCAGGTCTTCGAAGTGATCGAGCCGGAGGTCGAACTCGGCGAGGTGGAACTGGAGTTCCTGACCGGCGTGGTGATGTCCAGCGTGGAGGAGGAGGAGAACCGGGCGGCGCACGAGCTCGCCATCAGCCTCGCGCCCATGTCCTTCTGGAAGACCACGGCGGCCTTCGAGATCGCCCATGTGCGCGGCGAGGGCACGGTCTACGAGGCCGTGGAGTGGGAGAACCTTTTCCTGCTTCCCTTCGGCGCGGCCGGGGGCGACGACGAACTGGTCTCGCCGCACGATCCCGGAGGCGACGACGAGGCGGAGGGCTTCGTCACCTTCCAGGCGATCGCTCTCTATACGGCGCTGGAAATCCCCAGCGAAGGCGGCTTCGACACGGGCGCGTTCGCCGTGGGCCCGGTGGTCGGCGTCTCGATCTGGGAGGTCAACACGATCACCAACCTCTTCGCCGAAATTCCCTTCGACGGCGACGAGGATGCCGGCTTCTCCTACGCCTTCGCGGCCTCGTACGAGTTCTACGAGGCGGAGCGCACGGAATTCGCGGCGGGCTTCGAGGCGCATGGCACGGTCGAGGGCGCCTTCGTCGACGCCGTGCCGCTCAGCGAGCAAGGCCACTTCCTGGGCCCCGCGTTCTACAGTGAAGTCGATCTCGGCGGCTTTGTGCTGGAGCCGCGGTTGGCCTTCCTCTTCGGCTTGACCGACGCCAGCGACGATGCCGTCGCTTCTCTCAATTTCGAAGTGAAGTTCTAAGACCGAACGGTCGGGCCGCGTCCGGCGCAACCTTGGATCGGTTTCGGACCCGGCCCGACTGTCCGTAGCGGCAATCTGTACCGGCGGCGGCGCCTCTATCGAGGCGCCGCCGCCCTTCTATTCCTGTCAGCCGTGGCAGGCGCAACCGGCGTGCTCGCAGCCGGCGCCCTTGGGATGTCCCTGGGCGCAGGCGTCGCTGCAGTAGTTTCGGTTGTCCTTCTTGACGGCGGACTGCACGTCCACGATGCAGACACAGTCGCTGCAGGCACACTTTTGCTGGGTCACGGTAACCATCACAGATCTCCTTCCTTGGTTTCGTCCGAACCGCCATGTTCGGGCGTGAAGAGGTGCTCAATCATGATCTTCAAGACGTCGTGCACGCAGGCATCCGCCATGGAGTAGAAGACCTGCTTACCCCGCCGTTCGCCCCGCAGCATGCGCGCGGCACGCAGCAGCCGGAGGTGGTGGCTGACCAGAGAGGCCGAGAGTCCCAGCTCCTCGGCGATGTCGCCCGCCGCGATCTCTCGGTCCATGCAGGCCACCACGATCGACAGGCGGGTCGGGTCCGCCAGCAATCCGAAGGTCTCGGCGAGCTGAGCTACCTGGTCAGATTCTATGTCAACGCCTTGCATGATTCATCATTTGAACACTTGTTTAAGTGTTGTCAAGAGGAGAAGTGTGACCAAGTTCGGGTGGGCTGCTGGTCCGCCAGATCTCTTCCAATTGGCGCGCCGCTTCAGACCCTCTGCGGACCGACGCGGTCTGGGATTAGATCCTGGTCCGGGTGGCTAGGACTTGTGGGCGCGCGCGCCTTCGGGGGAGGGACCGTCGCTGTGCTCGATCCGCTTGGCGAGGCTGTCTGCAAGGCCGACACTGGCCTTCGCCGGTGGGCGGGCGAAGCCGCCCGCGCGGGCAACTCCCGGGTGGAGCCGCACCAGCCCCTCCGCGAACACGACGGCGGCGGCCACCGGATCGACGACGGGGATCGGCAGCCGGTCGGACACCTTCGCGGCGAGACCGGCGAGCGGTGCGCCGCCGAGGATGGCGACATCCGCCCGGTCGATGCACACGGCTTCTTCGACCAGGTCCACCAAGCGTTCGCCGAGGTCGTCCTGCACCTTCTCGATCGCGCCGAAGCCCTGGCGTGGATGGCGCATGCCGGCGAAGCGCCCCTCCAGGCCGGCACGCCGCACGCCGTCGCGAAACCAGTCCGCCAACAGCTCTGTGAAGGTGAGGATCGAGAAGCGATGGCCCAGCGCGCAGGCCGTCAGCATCGAAGCCTCGGCTACACCGACCACCGGAGCGTCGAAGAGCTGACGCGCGCCGATGAGGCCAGGGTCCCCGAAGGCCGCGATGATGACCGCATCCGCCTCCCCCTGGTGCTCGGCGATGGTCTCGAGAACCTGCCTGGCGCTGATCTCTGCCTCGGCCCGGCTCGAGATGTAGGGAAAGCCGACGGCCGCCGTGGTCGACAGAATCTCGGTGCCGGGCGATGCCACTCGCGACGCGGTCTCCGCCATCAGCGACGTCATCGACTCCGACGTGTTCGGATTGAGGAGGTGCAGCCTCATCGTTGAACCCGGGACGACCCATTTGCATTCTGTGCGATGACTATGCCGGCCGCCAGGAGGCCGATCAACCGGATGCCCGCCGCGCGTAGCTCTCCGGATCCGATCCGTCCTTGCATTGGTAGGCGAGACTGCTTGTGTGCACGACGAGAGATGGTCGGATAAGCCGTCAGGCTGCGGTCACCTCGTCCGGGGTCCACGCCATGGAGGCGAAGCCATCGTCCAACCTGGGTGCGGTAATCGGGGTGGTGTAGTTGGACAGGACCTTAAGGCTGGTCCCGAGAATCACCTCCAGGATCGTCTCCTTGGTGTAGCCGGCCGCCAGGAACGCCTCGATCTGCGCCGCCGTCGGCCGGCCATGCGTCTCATGGATGACGATCGAGAAGCTCCGCAGCTCCTCCAGCTTCGGATCGTCGATCGCCGCGCCGGCGCGCAGCGCGTCGATCACGCCGTCATCGACGCCAGCCATCTTCGAGACGGCCGTGTGAGCCGCCATGCAGTAGGTGCAGCCGTTCAGGCGGTTGTTGGTCATCAGGACGACTTGGCGCTCGGTCTCGCTGAGGGTCGATCTATCGAACAGGCCCATCAGCGTGAGGTAGGCTTCCACCATCACCGGGGACTCGGCCATGGTGGCCATCAGGTTCGGAACGAAGCCCAGCTTTTGCCGCACCGTCTTCAGGATCGCCTTGGACGCCTCCGGCGCGCTTTCCACCGTATGTGTCTTGTAGTCAGTCATCATTCTTTCGCTCTCTTCTATGCGCTATGCGGAGGCGGCCAAGGTGACGGTGCGGGCTGTGTCAGCCATTCCCGCGCTTGTACTCACGGGTACGGCAGCTGCTCGCCTTGCTCAGAACGCCGCGAAGGTCTTCTCCAGGTCTTTCGGCGATGTCAGGAAGAGCGGCCCGACCTGGCCGGACATGGCGTCGGGGAAGATCTCTTCGACGCCGCCCTCTATTCCGGCGAGAATACTGGCCGCAACGGTGAGGGCCGGCGTCTTGTCCATATCGAAACCCTCCGTCAGGCGCGTTTCGACCGGGCCGGGGTAGACGCCATGCACCGCGATGGCGTCGGCCTTCAGCTTGGCGCGCAACGACTGCGTCATCGAGTGGAGGGCGGCTTTCGATGCCGAGTATCCGCCGAAACTCGGCATCGCCGCGAGGCCCGAGATGCTCGATAGGTTCGCGATCGCCGCGCCCTTCGCCGCCTTGAGCGCCGGAAGCAGAGCCTTGGTGACCGCGAGCGAGCCGAAGAAGTTGGTTTCGAAGTCGTTCCGCGTCTGCTCTTCGGCGTCGTCCAGCAGATTGCCGCCGGTGAACAGCCCCGCATTGTTGATGAGGATGGTCAATGCGGGAACGGATCGGGAGAGGCCGGCGATCGTATGCTTGTCGCCGAGGTCGAGGTGAAGCGGAACAACCCGCTCTCCCAAGGCATCGAGAACCGCGCGATTGCTGCCTGAGCGATAGGTTGCGTAGACCTTGGCCGCTCCCATTGCCAGGGCCTTCTCGACGAGGGCGAGACCGATTCCACGGTTCGCGCCCGTCACCAATAGTGTGCTGTTCGAGATTTTCATCGATCTAGTCCTTTGCGCCATCGGTACCCGCCGCCCTCCCTGCCTCTGACGTCGAACACGGCACGCGACGTCAGAGAGCAGGGGAGCGAGGAAGGTCGCTACGCCGCCGCGTGGGTCAGTCTGTCGAGAACGGGGAGAAGCTCGCTTGGGTCTGGCCGGCGGGTGTAGTCGGGGCTTACTTCCGCGTAGGCGACAGAGCCGTCTCTATCGATGACGTAGCGGGCCGGCATGGGAAGATTCCATTGCCCATCGTCGTGGATCTTCGGCAGCTCGACGCCGAACACCTTGTGATACTCGATCACATAGTCTTGCAGCGTCCAGCGGATGCCGAACTTGGCGGCCAGTTCGCCTTGTTTGTCGGTCAGGATCGGGAAGCTCAGCTTGTTGTCGCGCTGCGATTTGCGGCTATCCGCGGCGCCTTGCATGGAAATGGCGACCAGGGAGGCGCCGCGGGCGCGAATCTCGCCAACGGCCGCTTCGAGCGCCTTCAGCTCGATGTTGCAGTAGGGGCACCAGACGCCGCGATAGAACGATACCACGACCGGACCCTTGGCCAGGAGGTCCTTCAGCGCGACGCTCTCGCCGTCCTGATTCGTCAGGCTGAAGTCGGGGGCCACGTCGCCGGCCTTGATCGCGCGGTCCGCCTGACCGCTCTCGATCAGCTCCTGGGTCGAGCGGGCGAAGGCATCGAAGGCGCCTTCCGGCGCTTGCGTTTTGAACTGAGCCTTAAAAGCGTCGAGTTGGTCTTGCAAAGACATTGTAGATCCCTTTCGCTTTAGTGTTGCCGTAGCAGCGTTACGGTTGGCGTTCTTGCTCGGAAGGCTCACGATCCGACGAGCGCGCCGCCTTCGATGCTGAAGATTTGTCATTTGCAGAGTGATTGTTAGGATGGTAAATGACCTAATAGTTATTTGGATAGCAAATGAGCGATCGCATCTCGACACTCCGCCTCTTCTGCCGCGTGGCGCGGACCGGCAGCTTCACGACAGCCGGCAAGGAAACCGGCTTGTCTCAGCCGTCCGTGTCGCGGCTCATCTCAAACCTGGAGAAGGAGCTGGGCGCGGCCCTTTTCGTCAGAAGCACGCACGCCGTGAAGCTGACGGAAGCGGGCGCGGCATACTTGGAGCGATTGGACCCGATCCTCGCCGCCTTGGAAGAAGCCAATCATCTCGTGCGGGGAACCGGAGAGATCAGGGGGCATCTGCGCATCGGCGCAGCGACGAGCTTCGCGGTCAGGGAGATCATCCCACGCTTGCCGGACTTTCAGGCGCAGCATCCGCGGTTGCGCATCGATCTCGCGCTGACGGATTCCCGCCAGGACCTGATCGAAGAAGCGATCGATGTCGCACTGCGTTTCGGTGCGCTCCCTGATTCGACCATGACGGCGAGGAAGTTGCTCGACTCGCCGCGTCTGCTTGCGGCGTCTCCCGCCTATCTGGAGAAGGCGGGAATCCCTAGAACGCCCGCCGATCTCGCGGGGCACCGGATCATCCTCGGGCCGTCCGGCACCGGCACGGCCGCCTGGTCCTTCCAACGCGACGGCAAGACGACATCCGTCCGCGTCGAAAGCAAGCTGATGATCACCGTCAATGAAGGAACGACCGCGGCGGCGCGCGCCGGGATGGGGATCGTCTCCAGCGCCTTGGTCGGCTGTCGATCGGAAATCGAGAGCGGCGCGCTCGTTCAGCTCTTGCCGGACTGGACGATCGGAGAAGTCGAAGTTCACGCCATCCTCGCCGGAGGCCGCAATGCAAAGGCGTCGTCGCGCGCCTTTGTCGACTACCTCGCGGCCTCCTTCCATGACCACAGCTGACCGAGAGGGTGTTTTCGTGGGCTAGGTGTTAGGTAACTGGCGCCAGGGGTCGGACAAGATTTGCGAGTTATGCACCGCACAAACGCTCTGGGAATCCGAGCCTGGGTATAGTGCACATTCCCCGTGCGAGTCATGATGCAATAGCGGTCGTTGCCGCCGGCGCCATAGACAACTTTTCTTGCGTTGGTTAACCGGCTTGTGACCGCTAGTCGTTCCATTCACGCGCACAGGCCAGCTACAAATTGTTCCGCATGATCGCGTAGAGGCGTTTTTCGGATCTGAGATATCCGCCGGAGTCTGTGCGGAACGTCTTCCGGGCGACATTGTGCGAGATGTTCCCTCCCAGGGTCGAGACGTGATCGTCGCGGACTGCGATGACGATGTCGCAATGGGATTCGTATCTGTCGCGAACCTTAGCGTGATCGTAGGTGACAGAGAAATCGCCGCGCGCCATGCACACGATGTCGCCGATCTGCGGCTTGTGTTCGTTTAGGCGGAACCCCCAGAAGGAGCCATTCCACCCATTCTCTCGGCGTTGGATCGCTTGATGCACATAGCGAGCGTGGGCCGCCGCTTGCTTGAAGTCATCGTAACCGCCTGCCTTCTCGACACACCAGGAAATGAATGCGGCAGACCATGGCCAGCCGCGATCGTTGCCATCCAGGTCGTAATCGATATTTTGCCAATACTCCCCCACGATAGCGGAGTAATCCTCACCGTATTCGTCCTTGTCTTCGTGGTACTCCTTGCGCTTGCCACGATCGCCGCGCACCCATTCGCCGACGGCCGTCCGAACCAGCCGCTCACGGGCATCGGACACACGTTTCCGAAGCACGTTCTTCGAGACAAATACGTTCTCGACCGTCCCGTCGATACCGGCGGTGCAGGGAATCCAACGATCCCCCTGCTGCGGACCCGTGCCGGTGACCGGCGTGGCCTCGACAAGGAAGCCTGCGACGTTGTCTCCGAATGACGGGGTTCTTCTTGCATTGGCCCCGTAGACTTGTGAGCTTACGGCAAAATCGGTCATCGGTATTTCCTTCTCTTCGTAAAAGCACAAGGAGTACGCGATAGTCCTACAGATATAGTAAGCCGATTAGCAGTGTCGTTGCAAGAAGGCGTCTCGTCTGAGCGGCCCGGTCATGGCCAATACGGCCAGCGCTCTTCGCGCCGGGCAGGCCATTGACGGGGCGCGCGAAGTGGCTCGACAGTCCAGTTTTTGTCGCCCGTCAAGCCTCTGTGCTCCCGGCCGAGGGGTGCGATCTGTTTGACCCGAACACACTGGGCGTAGCCGTCCCTCGTCGGCGTAGCTCGGCGGATGCGGCGTCAAGGCGGCGTTTGTTCCAGACAATGATCGCCGCGACCAGGAAGGTTAGGCCCGCAGCGCGGTAGAGCTGACTCTCGAAACCTCGATCGCGCATCCGGCCGAACCGGTTCAGGAAAACAGCACGCGCCAGTGCGTTGCCTGCCTCGCCCTTATTGGGGGCGATTGCGGGAGGGGGCGACATGGCCCCTTTACGCTTGGCACAGAGAAAAGAGCCAGTTTCTGAACGAGCGGATCAGCGGTCTGTCTTCATCTCCGAGACGACAGACGAAGTAGAGCGCACGGTCCGGCGATAGGCTCGTCCTATCCAACCTGACGACGCGCCCGGCCTCCAGGTCGTCCTGCACGAGCAGCCGTCTCGCCAAGGCAACGCCCTGGCCATCGATCGCAGCGGCGATCAGGACGGCCGAGTCCCGATACTTCAAGTCCGCGGCCTCCACGAGGGACCGATCCAATCCGACTGCATTGGCCCATTTTCCCCAGGCCGGATCGAACTGATCATGCAGCAGGGGAAGGCTTGAGATTGCGGCAGGCGCCATTGGCAGGTCCTCGCCCGCGACCAAGGCGGGCGACGCCACCACCACCAGCGCCTCGTCCACGAGACGCTCGTCGTGCAAGCTTGGCCAATCGGGAACGCCGTAGCGCAGGGCCACATCCACGTCGCTGTCGTTGAAGTCGATTACCTCGTCGTTGGTATCGAGATAGAGGGCAATGCCGGGATGCTTCGCCCGAAAGGCGGGCAGCCTCGGGACCAACCACTTGGTGGCCAGCGACGCCGACAAGGAGATCGTTACCGCGCGTCTGTCCCGCGCCCGCTTGACGCTTCTGAGGCCCGTCCGAAGCGCCTCGAAGGCCTGTCGGGTCGCCTTGTGCAGTTGCTCTCCCGCGTTTGTCTTCTCGACGCCGTTGGGACGCCGATGCAGCAAGTGAACACCGAGGTAGCTTTCGAGTTGCTTGATCTGCCGGCTCACCGCGCCATGGGTGACCCCCAAGGATTCAGCCGCCCTGGTGAGGTTCGAGTGGGTAGCCGCCGCGTCGAAAGCTTGCAGTGCACGGAGGTGGCGAACGTCGTTCATAGCTGTGAGTTTTCCTGACAGATCTGTCCGAGAAACTCATTAGGAGTGTACACTTTGTCGCCCTACCTTCCAGAAGCTGTTCCATTTTTTCACAGCAAGGCCAATCAACGCAACTGGCCAGTCGATGGGAGCTGAACCATGCCTGAACTCAAAGTCGCTCTGATGACCGGAACGGGTCAGGGCATTGGCCGAGGCTGCGCCATCGAGATGGCCAAGGCCGGTTACAAGCTTTCCCTCATGTCACCCTCCCGGAGGAGCATCGAGTTGGCGCGGGAGCTGGGTGGCATAGGCCGCAGCGGCTCGGTTCTAAGCACCGAGGACTTGCGGGCGATGGTGGAGGACACCATGAGCGAATACGGACGCATCGATGCCGTGGTCAGCAACATGGGCCATGGCGGGGCCGTGCCGGAGGCCATCAAGACCGTCGGCTTCGATCCCGACTTCGATGGCCCCCTGCTTGAACTGACGGACGAGCTTTGGCACGAGAGCCTCGATATGTACGTTCTGAATGTCGTGAAGCTCGCCCGCATCGTCACACCGATCATGATCGAGCAAGGCGGTGGCGCCTTCGTGAACATCTCCTCCATGAACACCATCGAGCCGCGCGCAGCTTACCCCATGAGCATGCTCCGCGCCGCCCTGCATTCCTTCTCCAAGCTCTATGGAGACCGCTATGCCAGACACAACATCCGCATGAACAATCTATTGCCGGGCTTCTGCGAGAACGTGAACCTCTCGGAGTTCGCGCGCAGATCCATCCCGGCGGGGCGTCCGGCCACCTTCGAGGAGATCGGCCAAGCCTGTGTCTTCCTCGCCTCCCACGAGGCAAGGTACATCAACGGTCAATCGATCCTCTCCGACGGCGGCATGAACCGTGCCGTCCGGTGAGGCGACGTCTGTCTTTGGCTACATTGCCCCGTGGCGGTTGGGTCCGCCGGGCGTAGAGCGCGCCTTTCTTCACGCAGGGCCTCGCCCGCGGGGGGTCTTGAAGGGTGGGCCGTCCACCACATGTCTTGGGTCGCGTATCCGGAACGTTCGAAGCTTCCGGAAGGTCGGCTGGTTCAGACTGCGAGTGTGACGCCAATGGATGACGGGTTTGACCTCAGACGTATCGTAACCGGGCATGGCGACGACGGGCGTTCGATCGTGACCATCGATGGCCCTCCGGGGCGGCGGCAAGGCAGTCTCCGAGAGATCTGGAACACGGACTCCGCCGCCATCGACAGCAAGGATCACGGGGATCGTGGCGCTGGACCTCAAAACCTGTCGCCGGCCGCGAAGGGAACGAACTTTCGCTGGTTCATCCTTCCCCCCGCGGACCCGTCGATCAGCAAGGAGGCGTTGGAGAAGAGCGTCGCCGCGCGTTTCGAAGCTCTGGGGGCATCGGACGAAAGGCCCGACACGTCCCGCCATCCGGCGATGCACAGAACAAAGACGATCGACTACGTCGTCGTGCTGTCCGGGAGCGTAACCCTGTTGCTGGACAGCGACGAGCGCGACCTCCATCCCTTCGACGTGGTCGTTCAGCGCGGCACGAATCATGCTTGGATCAACAAGGGAGACGAACCGGCGCTCTTGTGTGCCGTGCTCATCGATGCCGACCTGGTCGCTTGAGGTCGACATTGCGATCTCAAGGAAGGCGGTCTGTTACATTATGCACGTTTAGTGTAACGGGGTTTGGGGGGCGGACCTAGAGCAGGATGACGTCAAATCGGAACGATTTGCCGTCTGAATCCCGCTCTACACCGTTGAGAGATAGAGCAGAGTCTCGCAATCAGGTGATTCCACCTGATTGCGAGACTCTGCTCTAGGCGAAGCCGGATTCCTGTGCCCGGCCAAGCGGCCGGCTAGAGGGCAATCAAACTCATGGCAATCGGAGAGGATCCAAGCCCACGATCAACGCTGAAACGATAAAGAATACCTTAATCTGTAACATCACTTTTTGCGTGTGGAGAAAGCAGCTCCTTGAAAGCGGTGTTGGTTTTCAACTACGCCCCTCATGATGCTCAATCGTTCATTGAACCTGAGTTACTGCTTTTTCTTCCTTGATGGCCTCTTGTTTCGTATCGCTGCGTCAAGGGCGTGCCGCGTCCAAAGACGCAGGCTTTCTTCATCATCAAAGATATCTTCTGGCGCCCGATAATATGGAATAGGGGTCGGTTTCCCCTTCATTTCGAACATGTATTGTTCAGCGCCGGCCTCTTCGAACGCAGACCGGCTTGCATCATCAACCTTGAGCCAAAGTTCATCCTTCGCAACGATTGCAAAGAAAAGCCCATCACAGTAAAGTCCATCAACACCAAACATTTTCCGGGTCGTGATGTTGCCAAAAGGGGTGAATAGATCTTTATAAAATTCAAGCTGCATGTTTAAGAATCCTCCAAATGAGCGTTGTTGGTCTAGTGTCTGCGGAGGCATGCATCGTATATTGCTCGAAGGTTAAGCGGTTACTTTGAGTCTGATTCGAGAGGAATGCTTGATAGTTTGAGCTTCACGAGTTCGATTAGTGTCCCTGCTTTCTTTTTGAGGTCGTTGATGTTGTCGGTTCCGCGCGTATACGCCCAGAGTCCTTGTGCGGAGATCGCCAGGAAACCAGCTAACTCCTGGATTTCGACGTCTGTTGGGGACACGCCAACCTCGTTTGCCAGAGCGTGAGCAAAGCCGTCGGTCAGTCGATCATAATGCGCGCGAACCACCTTCACGATTTCTTCGTCCAGAGAGCTAAGCTCACTGAGTGTATTCCCCATGAGGCAACCCTGTGCCGGTAAGCCCATCGTCTCGATTACAGCAATTCCATTGCTCAGGTACGCTTCGATCGCGGAAAGCCTGGCGCCCTCCGCCTCGACACCCCCGAAAGCTTGGGTAACAGTGGCGTCCTGATAATGCGTTAGACAAGCCAGGAACAGGTCCCTCTTCCCGCCGAAATCCGAGTAAATCGCCCCGCGTCCGACACCGGTTACGCGGACCAGATCGTCCATTGAGGTTGCTTCATATCCATGCTTCCAAAACTGGCGCATAGCGTTTTCGACAAACGTTTTTCGCGAATGTGACTTTGCTCTCGGCATTATCCTATTGTACTGGAACGATCATTTCACTACAACAGGAAAACGCACTGCGAACGAAGGTGCCGGCGTCTCCAATCTCGCTGACCAACCGGGCTTTTCACCTCTCGAAAGGACAAGCATGATGATCAAGATCTCTCGTAGAACGTTGACTGCAGCGTCAACGCTCGGTTTGGCCTGCTCTCTAGTGCCTGCGGTTCGGGTGGCGGCGCAACAGGACGCGGATGTAGCTGTATCGACTGAAGAGCTCCGCTACGAGAAGTCCTACAAGACGATCCACGGCAAGCAGATGGCTTACGTGGATGTCGGCGAAGGCGATCCGATCGTGTTTCTGCACGGCAATCCGGCATCGTCCTTTCTATGGCGCAATGTCATGCCGCATCTGGAAGGAAAGGGGCGACTGATCGCACCGGACCTGATTGGCATGGGGGATAGTGAGAAGCTCGATAACAGCGGTCCAGACAGCTACTCCTATGCAGAGCACCGCAAATACCTGTTCGCGCTTCTCGAGGAACTTGGCGTCAAGGAGAATGTGACGCTCGTTATCCACGACTGGGGTTCCGGCCTCGGCTTCCATTGGGCTCACCAGAATCCCGACGCGGTCAAGGGCATTGCGTTCATGGAAGCCTTTGTCGCGCCGGTGCCGAGCTGGGACAGCTTTCCTGATGATGAGCGTGAACCCGTTCAAGCCGTTCGTTCCCCGGCCGGTGAAAAAATGATCCTGGAAGAGAATTGGTTTATCGAAGAGCTTCTGCCTAACACGATATTGCGTGAACTCACTCAAGCTGAAATGGACGAATATCGTCGTCCTTTCTTGAACGCCGGTGAAGATCGTCGGCCTACTCTTTCCTGGCCGCGTCAAATTCCTATTGGAGGCGAGCCTGCTGAGGTCCATGAGTTGATGACTGCCTATAGCGCATGGATGGCACAGAATGAACTTCCCAAATTGTGGGTGAATGCGGAGCCTGGGAGGCTGATATCAGGCTCAGCCAGAGACTACGTTCGATCTTGGCCGAACCTAACTGAGATTACGGTTGATGGTCTGCATTTTATTCAGGAAGACGCGCCTGATGAAATCGGTCAAGCGATTGCTGATTGGCTTCCGCCTTCGCAGTAGTGTTGTATCCAGAAATTGAACGATACGTTCAATGAAATCACAGGATAAATACCATGAAAAAAACTCTGCTTGCAGCACTCGCGATCTGTTGTCTTTCTATCAACGTCGCACACGCTGACTACGTCAACTTCTTCAACTGCTCCATCAAAGACGGTCACACCGTCAAGGATCTGAAACAGCTTCGGCTTGATTTCATGCAGGCTGTGAAAGAAGCAGGCGTCGCCCCAGGCTATAAGACCGAGATCATGGTGCCTTTGTACAATGACATTATGAATTCCGAGCCGGAGACTTATCGTTGGAAAGGTACTTATAGCGACGGCGCCGAATGGGGGCGCATAAACGATTGGTTTTTCACAACCGAATGGCCATCTAGATTCGATAAAATAGCCAATTGCAATAAAGCCTCTCTTTGGCTTCTCTTGGATTAGGTGTGAGCTGTCATTAGGGTGTCCATTCGGACCGGGCTGCGCAGACTGAGTTACTGCACTTCAACTTCGTATTGAGGGTCCGAGTGGACATTCCTTATGCTTACCCACGCCAAGACATGCTTAGAACTTTCAACCTAAGCAGGAAATCCGGCCGAATTTGTGGGACGATCTACCCTATACTGTAACATTGCGTCTGGCGTGGGGCGAGACCGTCCCCCAGATGAGGGACGCTTGATCAGCTTAGCGAGGATCGCGCGCGTGCTCTATCCGGGCTTGCCGCCGCATCCCCGCTACGCCCTGGCCAAGCCGCAGATGGCCAAGGTCTCAGGCCATGGTCTCCCTCAGCGCGAAGGACGGCCCAGGGCTCGTGCGCGCCTTCGCCGTCTCACCCTTTACTCGAAGACGAAGTCGGTTGCAGTCAGCTGGTCGACCTGGGTGATGCCGGCGAGCCTGATCTCGAAGTCGGCGCTGCCGTCGCCGTCGCTGTCCACCTGGATGCGGTTGCTGGGCTCGGCGAAGCGGGCCTGCGGCTCGCTGCCGTCGAAGGTGGCATCGCCGATCCAGGCACCGCTGCCGCCGGAGACGGCCAGCACGATGGTGTCGGCGTCGGGCACCGGCAGCGTGCCGACGCTGGAGGTGAAGTCAGTGATCCTTGCCTCCAGCCCACTACCGTCCTCGGCGAAGACGAAGCTGTCCGACCCGCTGCCGCCGGTCAGCCGGTCCGTGCCGCTGCCGCCGGAGAGCGTATCCGAACCGCTGCCACCACTGATGCGGTCGTCGCCGCTGCCACCGATCCCACGATCGCCGCCATCGCCGCCGAAGAGGGAATCTCCACCGGCGCCGCCATCCAAGGTATCGGCCCCGTCGTTGCCGGCCAGTACATCGCCGCCCTCCTCGCCGTAGATCAAGTCGAGTCCGCCGCCGCCGACCAGACGGTCCTCGCCGCTGCCGCCGACCAGGTAGTCGTCGTCCGCCTGACCGCGCAAGAGGTCGCTCCCGCTGCCGCCGTAAGCCCGGTCCTCCCCGTTACCGCCCTTGAGGCTGTCGCCGCCCGCGCCGCCGTAGAGTAAGTCGTCGGCAACACCGCCGCCAAGGAAATCATCGCCACTGCCGCCGATGAGCCTGTCCTTGCCACCGCCACCATAGAGCTTGTCTTGGCCCGCACCGCCGGAGAGGGTGTCGCCGCCCGCGTCACCGTAGAGCACGTCGTCGTCAAGCCCGCCGTAGACGAGATCGCGGGCATTGCCGCCATGCAGGCTGTCCAGGCCTTCACCGCCGAAGAGGCGGTCGACGCCGCTGCCGCCGTAGAAGGAGCGGTCGTCTCCCTCGTCGCCATAGAGGTTGTCGGTACCACTACCGCCATAGAGGCTGTCGGCGCCACTGCCGCCGTAGAAGGAGGAGTCATTTCCGTCGCCGCCGAAGAGGCTGTCGGCGCCCTCACCACCGAAGAAGGAGAAGTCATCCCCATCGCCGGCGGAGAGGCTGTCGGCGCCGCTGCCACCATTGAAGCGGAAGTCACTCCCATCGCCGGCGGAGAGGCTGTCGTCGCCGCTGCCGCCGAAGAAGCTGAAGTCAGCTTGGGTGCCGGCGGAAAGGCTGTCGTTGCCGTCGCCACCGAAGAATTTTGTGTCAACCCCATCCCCGCCGTAGAGGCTGTCGTCGCCGCTGCCGCCGTAGAAGGAGTAATCGGGTCCGTCGCCGCCGAAGAGGATGTCGCTGCCGCTTTGACCGAAGAAGCTCCGGTCTTGCCCAACACCGCCGAAGAGGCTGTCGTCGCCGCTGCCACCGTTGAAGACGAAGTCACTCCCATCGCCGCCGAAGAGGCTGTCGTCGCCGACGCCACCGAAGAAGAGAAAGTCATTCCCACCGTCGGCGGAGAGGATGTCGGCGCCGCTGCCACCGTAGAAGCGCTGGTCCTGGTCCAGCCGCCCATCGCCGCCGTAGAGGCTGTCGTTGCCGCTGCCACCGTAGAAATAGCGGTCACTTCCGCTGCCGCCGTAGAGGCTGTCGTCGCCGCCGCTACCGTGAAAGATGGAGTCAGCCCCATTGCCGCCGTAGAGGCTGTCGCCGCCGCTGCCACCGTAGAAGGTAACGTCAGTCCCGCTGCCGCCCGAGAGGCCGTCGGCGCCGCTGCCACCGTAGAAGTAGGAATCGTTCCCATCGTCGCCAGAGAGGCTGTCGTCGCCGCTGCCACCGGAGAATCTGAAGTCGTTCCCATCGTCGCCGGAGAGGCTGTCGTCGCCGCTGCCACCGAAGAAGAGCACGTCCCCTCCACTGCCACCGGAGAGGCTGTCGTCGCCGCTGCCGCCAATGAAGGAGAAGTCTATCCCACTGCCGCCGAAGAGGCGGTCGCCGCCGCCGCCGCCAAAGAAGGAGCGGTCATCCCCATCGTCGCCGGAGAGGCTGTCGGCGCCGCTACCACCGTAGAAGCTAAAGTCAATACCACTGCCGCCGAAGAGGCTGTCGTCGCCGCTGCCGCCGTAGAAGAAGTAATCGTTCCCATCGCCGCCGTAGAGGCTGTCGGCGCCGCCGTCACCGTAGAAGCGGAAGTCACCCCCTTCGCCGGAGGAGAGGGCGTCGTCGCCGCTGCCACCGTAGAAGCGCTGGTCCTGGGCATTGCCATCGCCGCCAAAGAGGCTGTCGGCACCGTCGCCGCCGTAGAAGTATCTGTCAGCGCCACTGCCGCCGAAGAGCCTGTCGTCGGCGCCGCTACCGTGAAAGAGGGAATCGTCCCCGCTGCCGCCGAAGAGCCTGTCGTCGCCACTGCCTCCGAAGAAGTAGGAGTCAGCCCCACTGCCGCCGGAGAGGCTGTCGGCGCCGTTGTCACCACGGAAGAGACTGTCACCTCCTTCTCCTCCGAAGAGGCTGTCGTCGCCCTCGCCACCGTTGAAGCTGTAGTCAATCCCGCTGTCGCCGAAGAGGCTGTCCGCGCCGCTGTCACCGAAGAAGCTGCGGTCGCTCCCATCGCCGCCGAAGAGGCTGTCGGTACCGCTGTCACCGTAGAAGCGGAATTCAGTTCCATTGCCGCCTGAGAGGCTGTCGTCGCCGCTGCCACCGAAGAAGCTGTAGTCGTTCGCATCGCCGCCGGAGAGGCTGTCGTCGCCGCCGCCACCGAAGAAGGAGCCGTCGATCGCATCATCGCCGAAGAGCTTGTCGTTGCCGCTGCCACCGTAGAAGCGACGGTCATCCCCATCGCCACCGAAGAGGCTGTCGGCGCCGCTGCCACCGTAGAAGTAGGAGTCGGTCCCACTGTCGCCGGCGAGGCTGTCATCGCCGGCGCCACCGTAGAAGAAGGCGTCGGCTCCACTGTTGCCGGAGAGGCTGTCGGCGCCGCTATCGGCACCGCCAACGACGAACCGCAGATTGAAGTAGGAGTCATTCCCATCGCCACCGGAGAGGCTGTCGTCGCCGCTGCCACCGAACAAGTGATAGTCGTTTCCACTACCGCCGAAGAGGCTGTCGGCGCCGCTGCCTCCGAACAAGCGGAAGTCGGGCCCATCGTCGCCGGAGATTCTGTCGTCGCCGCTGCCGCCTAAGAAAGCCAAGTCTCGTCCAGTACCGCCGGAGATGCTGTCGTCGCCGTTGCCACCGAGGAAACTGACGTCTCGTGCACTGCCGCCGAAGAGGCTATCGTTGCCACTGCCTCCGGAAAAGCGAATGTCGTCCCCAACACCGCCGAAGAGGCTGTCGTCGCCGCTGCCACCGAACAAGTAATAGTCGTTTCCACTACCGCCGAAGAGGCTGTCGGCGCCGTGACCACCTTCAAAGGTGCGGTCGAACCCACTGCCGCCGGAGAGGATGTCGGCGCCGCTGCCACCGTAAAAGAAGGAATCTTCTCCTCTGCCGCCGGAGAGGCTGTCGGCGCCGCTGCCACCGGAGAAGGAGATGTCATCTCCACTGCCGCCGAAGAGGCTGTCGTCGCCGCTCGCTCCGTAGAGGGTGTCGGCGCCGCTCTCCCCGTAGAGCGTGTCGTCGGCCCCGTATCCCAGAATGGTGTCGTTGCCACTGCCCCCGAACAGCGTGTCCGGCCCCGGAGTTCCTGGATAGGTTCCCATTGATCCTGCCCCCTGTGCGTTCCGCCTCCCGGCGCGCTGGAGGGCGCGCAAGAGGAATCTCGAGCCGCGACCCCGGCAGATCTCTCAAGGCACAGCCCAGCGTGCCTCCGCTCCCTCCCAAGACCACGCGGCAGCCCCGCACGTCCGCACTCGAACCATCGGCGGACAACGGCCTTCTTTTGATGACAGCTTAGATCAACCGAGGGCATAGGCAAGGGAATTGCGAGCAACTACCTTTGGACGAACCTCCTGCAAGAGCTGTGCTCTGTCGGCTATCGCTCTGAAATCTCAAGAGAGAACAGGGCGGTTACGCAATCCAACCGGGACTTGCTGCTTGTCAGAGGTTGGACCGCTACGCCGCCGCCCTACCGCCAGGTAGAGGGCACTTTCGTGTCGTGACCCCTAGGAGCAATGACCTTCTTGACAACCCGGAAAGGACGGATGCACTGGGCGACCGAGGAAGACGGGAAGCTCAACAAGAAAGGAGATCAGCGGGCTTTGGGGATACAATGTACCCCTTACTGTAACATCTACTTCCCCGTGCGCGGACTCCACGCCTTGAAGGCGTCGCGGCTTCCCCTGACGTCCCATTGAGGCATGCGAACCGGTAACGGAGCTCATTGGCCGCGTCGAGCCCTTCCACGACATCCACGGTGCGGGACCAATGGCTGCGTAGTATCCGCAAAGACCCGGCCTTCCGGCAAGATCGTGTTCCGGGTGCCGCGATCACCGGCCTGCCATATGCTGAACCAGCGCAGTCAACTGCCTGTCGCCGAACCCATCGTCCCACGCGCCCTTCGTCTGCTTGTACATGAGCCGCATGAACTCCGCCGGGGCATCCAGAGATTCAAAGGTCTTCAAGGCATCTTCTTGCGCCAGGGCATAGACCTTCATGGATGCTTCGGCATGGTCATAGTCTTCGGCGGGGACAGTCCTGGCAAAGAGATCGTGATAGTCATTGACCAATTTGAGCGTCGCGGGAAGCTGGTCTGAATAGACTTGCATGGGAATACCTGCCTTCTGGCAGACAAGCGCGCCGTAGATCATCCCGAACATGAACCCCTGGCGCACAGTGAACAACCCGGCGAACAGCGCGGCGAGGGCGGATGGCCGCTCGCCGACATTGGCCGATTTGCCACCCAGAACTCGAATGATGTGACCGTATCGTTCCCAAGCACCGACGCTCCCGACCGTTAGAATTGTCGCGTCTTCCTTGCCGACGCCGGAGGGATAAGCATTGATCATGCCCAACATGTAGTCGGCCCGCCGCTTACCAAGGATCGAGACCAACCTATCGGCATCGGATGTATCGCCCGTGCTCATATCGCAGATGGTCTTGCCCTCAAGCGACGTGCTTACCCCTTCCACCAGATCCACGGTTTCCTTGTGGCTCTTGATACAGATGATCGCGAAATCACTGGCGCCTATGGCATCGTCCGCCGAGGTACAGACCTCTGCGCCTGCGTTGGCCAGTGCCTCGGCCTTGCCGGGGGTGCGGTTCCAGACGCTGACGTCGTAACCGGCCCCGAGCAGACAACGCGCCAACGCGGACCCCATGGAGCCGAGGCCCAGTACTGCAAGCTTCGTCATTTTCTCCTCCATCAGCGGGTAATGTCTTTCCCGCCCAACATGCGCCGGAACCGGGATGGTTCGTAGTTGTAAATTCTTCTTTGTTGTTAGATCATCTTACGTATGGATTGGCACACGCTCCCCTCCTTGACGTCGCTCAGAGCTTTTGCCGCCGCTGCCGAGTATCGAAATCTGACCAAGGCCGCGACGGCGTTGAATGTCACGCATTCCGCGATCAGCCAACAAATCCGCGGGCTTGAGCGGCATCTTGGAACCAGGCTTGTTATCCGCACTCAGCACGGGATCGCTTTGACCTCGCAGGGTGAGTACCTGTCCGCGGGGCTGCTTGAGGCTTTTGCCGCAATGGCCACCTTGACCGAGAAGCTGTCAAACGCAGAAGCGATCCGGCCTCTTCTGGTATCCGCCACGCCGATGTTTGCCAGTGCGTTCCTGATGCCCCGCCTGTCCGACTTCATTGAGGATAACCCAAACATCGAGTTGAGGATCCAGTCGACGATCGAGGCGGTCGATCTGAAGCCCGGAGGCGTTGACCTGGCGATCCGCTATGGCACCGGGCGTTGGCCCGGGCTTCAGGCGCGGCTCTTGCTACCAGGCTGTTTGACGGTTGTCGCCTCAAGGGATCTGATCGGCGATCGAAGGCTCTCTGACCCCTCCGAGCTTCTGGACTTTCCATTGCTTCAGGAACATGCCTCGGTTGAGTTTGACTTGTGGCTGGAGAAAGTGGGCATTTCGCCGAATAGCAAACGAAAGGTCATCCGCATGCCAGGCAACATGCTGCTGGATGGTATTCGCCGTGGTGACGGTATTGGTGCGACCGTGCCCGCATTCATTGCGGATGAACTGAAGTCAGGGCAGCTCGTGGCATTGTTCGACGATCCCATCCCTGATATTGGGTATTACTTGGTCACGCTGCCCGGGGCCTGTCGACCGGCATCAATGCTTTTCATGCGATGGCTTTCGCAATCAATGACTGAATATGAGAAGAACCTGTTCAGATGGAAGCCAGCCCATTTGCTATGACTACTTTGTCCGCATAGCGGACAGTGGCGTCCGTTGGTTTTTCTGTCCCGACCAAGGACATCAGACGCGCATGGCCTGGGCCCGAAGCGGGGAGCGGACAGGGAAAGGGATCAATGCGCACAACTTTCGACTTTATGAAGAAGACGGACCGGTTGTGCGCTGCGACACACGCTATTCCGTAACATCACCTTTAGGATGCAGTGACCTAGGCTTGCAAGTGGCGACACGGCGCACCTGCTTCTTAGCCGGGACAGGCATGACCCGGTCGGTCGGATTGAGCGCTAGGCAGACCTTCGGGCAAGGTCGGCGAGGTGCGTTAACCGTCTCGTCCCGGTTCGTTCGGATCGTTGGAGAACAGTGCGATCTTGTTGCCTTGTGGGTCGCGCAGATAGCCGACATAGAACCGAGGTCCATAGGAGTCACGGAAGCCCGGTTGCCCCTCATCGAAGCCGCCCGCGGCAAGCGCGGCGGCGTGAAGGTCGCGGACCTGCTGTTGGCTGCGAGCCTTGAACGCGATCATAGTACCGTTTCCGACCGAGGCCGGACGTCCATCGAAGGGAGGCTTCACGTAGAGATCCGGCAGAGCGGCGGAGTGCGCCAGTTGATTGGGCAGCGTGCAGCTCAGGCCCTCCGGACCCTCCTCCAGCTCGTAGTCCAGGGCTGGCAGAAACGCAGAGTAGAACTCTTTCGCGCGCGCGATGTCATCAGCACCGATGGTGACGTAGGCAATCATGCTGAATGCTCCCTCAAAGCCGACATTGGTGCCATTGCGGCGAAAGCCCTCTTTGTCCGCATCCCAGGCCTTGCGGTTCGCTCTCCCGAGCCTCCCCTCACAATGCCAGAGCGGCACCGCTTCGCCCACAGGTTCGTCGCGACCACATCGACCAGCAAGGGCCCCCTTCAACCTTAGGCGGGACTTCGGTCATTTCCGCGCTACACTCTGCCCTATTCCGTAACATCATCTATTGCGTGTGGAGAAGTAGCGCCTGAGGACAGAGAGTGCGTGAAACTCCCTCGAAAGAAATCAAGTGCCATTGACGATACAAACGCGTGAATCTCTCGCCGATCGATACCTGCTCCATCTTGAAAAATATCGGGCGCTTCCGTTAGCCCGAGAGCAGTAGGCTCCGGCAAGAACGTGTAGTGCCCGACACCTGTGTCGAGCACCCGCAACTCACTGGTTGGCACCTGATTGTGCAGCCAGGACGCACAGTCTTTGACCGGAGCGACGAGATCATCTTTGCCGGCAACGATTTTGATGGGGTGCTCAATTCGGCGCAGGCTCTTCGTGGAGAAGCCTCGCACCGACCGACCGGGCGCCAACAAGAGCGCTGCCTTCACTCGCTGGTCTCGATAGTCCGCTGTTCGACGAGCCCAAGCCTCGCGAAACACCCTGCTTCGATCTAGAAGAGATGGAATCTCGTCGGCGAGATTGGGAAACTCTCTCGGCCCGCGGATCGGACTTTTCTCGGGATTGGCTGCTTCGAATTGGGAATAGGCCACACGAGCCCCCATCACCAGCATTGCGGTGTAGGCCCCTGCTGAGAAGCCGGCGACCGCAATCTGCGCCTCGTCCGGCACCTTCAGACGAGATTTCCAGTCGCAATCGTCGAGCAACGCGCTGAGATCGGCGGCGCGTTCCCAGAGGCACAAGAAGCCTTCCGCACAGTAGGGCTCCAATCCGTTGTTCCCATGGTGGTTGACAGCGAGCACAATGTATCCGGCCATAGCCAAGCGGCTGGCGAGCCATTCCAAGCCGGCGGCGACACCTCCGGTACCGTGAGACACTAAGACGACTGGGTGTGCCTTCGCGCTTGGGCGAATTGGTGCGTCGCGCACAACCGGGCCGGACCGAAACCATGTACCCTCCGATGAAGCCTGCATTGGTTGGGCATCGACAGCGGGGTACCAAGAGCACCATCGCAGTGGGCGCAGGCCATCGCCGCGCCAGTTTGGCCTATGCTTGTCGAAGGACAGCCCTTCAGTGAACCCAACCGTCATCGCTTCTGCGCCCGTTGCTAGGGACAGCTTAACACTGCTTGGGCGGTACCGGCCAATGACCGCACCCCCGATGCGGGTGATCTCCGCCCTCTGGTCTGCGTCGGCTCGGTCGCCGGACATCGCCTCTAAGCACTGAGAGGTAAGTAGAATTCGGCTGAGAAGCAGGTACTTCGGCTACAAGGCGAAGTTGGCGGGGTCTTCGGGTGTACTCTGCCTCTATAGTGTAACATCGTGTTTGCGCGTGGAGACTCCTTTACTCACATGCGTCGCGGATTCTCCTGATAACTACTAGGTCACACGTGCCGTTCGCTAAACGCGTTGGCCGCTCCGAGTTCTCTCTCCCGTGATGCCGCAACGCAGCAAATGTCGCCTCTCGGAAAACTCATTGCTATTAGCCAAGAGTCATATTAGTGGATACTTATATGTTTGAGTCTCGTGAGGACAAGGAGATGGACCCTATCGAAGCGCTTGGAGCGTCCTTTCGGGAGGTTGGTCGCGGTGAACGCGACGGAGCCCCGACCTATATCGTGCGAGCCAGTCGCCACTACCCTACGACCCCGGCGGATCTGTGGAGTGCCTTGACCGACAAGGAGCGCGTGAAGCGCTGGTTCGCGAAGGTTGCTGGCGATTTCGAACAAGGCGGGCGCTTTTCGATAGAAGGAAATGCGGACGGCGATATTGTCGTCTGCGAACCGCCCAGGCATTTGGCTCTGACTTGGGAGTTCGCGGGAAACACCAGTTGGGTCGAGGTCACGATCCAACAGTCAGGCGAAGGTGCACTCTTGACGCTCGAACATGAGCATCCAACGGACCCGCAAAGCCAGGCACATTGGGATCGCTATGGTCCCGGCGCGACCGGCGTAGGGTGGGAACTGGCTATGCTGGGGCTGGAAATGCACCTCTCCGGCGACGGGGCATCGACCATCGAGGAGGGAGTAGCTTGGTGTCTGAGCGCCACGGGCAAGGCCACAGTGCGTGGATGGGCCGAAGCATGGGGCAAGGCTCACGCCGAAACCGGAACAGACGCGCGGATCGCCAAAGAAACCGCGGAACGCACCGCTGCGTTCTACGCCGGCGAGGAACAATGAACGCCTTCGAGGTGCTGTCCGACCCCGTGCGCCGGAGAACCCTAGAGCTGATCTCACAGAGAGAACATGCGTCGGGTGAAATCGTTGACGTCGTCGAGGCCGAGTTCGGCATCTCCCAATCCGCGGTCTCACAGCATCTTCGCATCTTGCGCGACACCGGCTTTGCTAAAGTGCGAAAAGACGGTGCAAGACGCTGTTACGAAGTAGATCCTTCCGGATTTGACGCCGTACATGATTGGCTCGATCGGCTTCGGCACTTTTGGGCTTCCAAGATGGATGCCCTGGCAACAGAGATAGAAAGAGGCAAGTGACCCGGGGGGATAGGGTGGAGAGGTCTTGCGCCTCGACCACAGCCCTACAGGCCCAACAAGAGATGGTTGACCTTTTGGGTCAATGGAGAAGGAAGCATCACCTCACCCCGGAAACTGTCCAGCCAAAGGGGGCCACATCAGAGTCAGAGGGCGCCGCGACAAGGGATCACGACACGGACAGCGACCATGTCGTTTGGACGCTCTCAAGGCGACAGGGCTTAACTCTCTTGTCCTTTGAGGCAATCGACTTTCGCCCAACCATAGTAAGCCTCCACTCTCTCCTTGGTTTGATCGTTGTCGGTGAACAGGGCGATCGCATAGATGTCGTCCTCCGGCGGATTGCCGAATGCCTTCTCGAAATCGGCTCTCAGATTTCGTTCCTCCTGGACCCACTGCCCTAGCTTCGTGACGCCACTTCGAAGTACCAGACTGCGAACGAACCCCGACATGTAGGGATTATCGACGACAGTGCCTTCTGCGACGTTGTCGTTTGTCCACACGTACCTCAATGTTGGCACTGGTTTCGGGTCGAAAAGAAAGCCGGGGTCTCCGAACATGAGGAAAACCGACGCTGCTACGTCTTCTAGCTCCTTGATCTTCAGGTTTGCTTTTGACTGCAGTTCTTCGACGCGCCATGCGAACCGGAGCAGTGGGCATTGCTCGGTATCGACGTGTACTCGTCGGATCAGTCCGGAGGCAGAGTTCTGACCGACTGCTTGAATGCCCAGTTCTCCATCCATCGTGCCCAAGCGATAGCTGGTCTGCTCTCTCAGAACGATCTCTTCCCATCTGTCCTGAATGACCGTTTCTGCACGGAACAGCCAGACTTCTCTATCGGCCGCCGAACTTTCAACCCGGCTGCTGGTCATGCAGGCGGGTGCGGCAAGTACGAACATCGCCACAGCCACACCTCTTAGTGCTAGATTAGAGCCGGGTGATGCCTGTTGGTTAGACTTCATGCTGTTGACGCGCTATGGATAGCTTTGCTTACTGCACAGCAGTCAATAGTAGCTCCGTCACCCGCTCATGAGCTACTGACCCGCGATCTGATAGCTCGTCAGCTTGGTGTGACCGGAAAGGCGCCCCGAGTCACTCGAGCGAGCGCCAGGCCTCTTGCCGCGCCAGGTAAGCTGCCAAGTGCGCTGCACCTCTCTGTGAATCTCAGGTGCGTACCAGATTGTTGTCATGAGCGTTCCCGTTCCGCGCCAGCCGCTTTTCTTGTTGTAGATCTCTTCCCGACTGGTCACTCGGACCTGCCACGCAGTGAAGGTGCCGCCAGGTACACTCACCTCTACTCTTCCGATGACCCGTGCTTGCTCCTCGACGTCCTTCTTGAGACGGTTGGTCTCCGAGGTGTAGGTCCCTTTCCAGCTCTTGCCGGCGGCAAGAGGGAACTGGAGGACGGCCCGCCTAGGGCTGGCGACGTAGGTGCCATCCTTGGGATGCGGGTGCCGCATGGTGTTCCAGTGTTCATCCCACTGGACCGTCCCGTTGAGATCTCCGGACACACGTCCGGTAATGCCAGTGGCTGTAACCGCGGTCACGGTGAAGGTACGGTTCTTGCCCTCCTCCGTCACGTATGTCCAGGTGTCGCCCACCGTCACGCTCGGTATTGATGCAGCATCCTGTGCTTTGGTTGCACCACTAAACCCGCCAATCATCAGCAGAACAACTACCAAGACCAGCAGAACTTGCTCCGTTCTTCTGCGCTGCGACACTGAATTCCCTCCCCTCAAAATTGCTCTTTGACCATACAAGGTCGTGCCCGTGGATCAAACCTCTACCGCGAGGAGATTGAACAAGGAGTCAGAGACGAGCCAAGGCCTAACCTGAGCCCCAGAATCTCCCGCATTTGAAAGGAGAGTCCGTCACAGAGGAGCCGGGCATGAGACTGTCACGTCTTATGGAAGAGCAGATCGTAGCGAGCCATGGGGCTCGGATCGCGTCCATTGACCTGAGCGGCAGGGAAGAGCCGTCGGTGCGGGTTCGCTTGACCCCCTTTCCGCACGGTGGCATTCGCAGAAGCGTTCCTGCCGGGCGGCACTCTATCGGAAGGAGTCGATCTGCGGTGTACTCGGAACTGAAGGATTTCAATCGCAAACCCGAGCCGTTTTCCCGCTACACGACCGATTTGCTCTGGACCGATCCCTGGATCGCGCGGCAGATGCTCAAGGTGCATCTGGACGAGGGCACCGATTTGGCCTCGCGGAAGAGCGAGGCCATCGACGAAACCGTGCTCTGGATTGACCGAAAGATCGGTCTGTCGGGTAAGAAGGTCTGCGATCTGGGGTGTGGGCCCGGACTCTATGTAAGGCGCATGGCGGCACGAGGCGCCAAGGTGACTGGCGTCGATTTCTCGCCCCTTTCGCTCGACTATGCCAGATCCGAAGCCGCCGCTCGCAATCTGAATATCGAGTACCGGAGAGCGGACTATCTGATCGACGACCTGCCCGGCGAGCAAGATGTCGTCTGCCTGATCTACTGTGATTTCTGCACGCTCTCACCGGTGATGCGACGGAGACTGCTGGAGCGGATCAAGGGAATGCTGGGTCCCGGAGGGATATTCGTTTTCGATGTATCAACCACGCACCAATTCGAGAAGCGACGTGCGGTGACGACCTATGGGCGCCGTCCCATGGGAGACTTCTGGTCGCCGGGGGACCACTTCGCTTTCCAGACGACCTTCCTCTACGAACAGGAGAAGATCGCCCTCGATCGCTATCTGATCGTGTCACCGGAGCGTCAGTTCGAGATCTTCAACTGGATGCAGTACTTCGACCCCGAGACGATCTCGAGCGAGGTGCGCGACGCCGGGCTCGTCGTGGAGGATCTCCTCGATGTCGTGAGCGGAGAAGCGTGGACGCCGGACGCGGAAGCGCTCGCCGTCGTGTCACGGGTCTGAACTCCCTTTCCGACGTTCGACCTGTCCTGAGCCGCCGCAAGACGTTGTAAGGGCTTCCTTTCGTTGCAAGGTGCCGGTGCCAAGAGGCCAAGGCATGTCAATTTCGGCTTCTCAGACAGACCAGCATGGAGGCCAAGACGACCAGGGCGCAGATGGCCGCCGTCCAGGTGACTTCTTCCGAGAGAAACAAGGACGACCACCCCAAAGCGGCCAGCGGCAACAGAAGGTTGATCTGACCGACCCGCGCGATGCCGCCGAGCGCCAATCCGCGATACCAGAAGACCGATGCCAAGAACATGCTGACGATGCCGAGATAGGCCAACGACGCCCAGCTCTCGGGGGTCACGGAGGCTATGTCGATGTTGCCCAGCCGCCCGACCAAGAGGACCGCGGCGACAGGCGTCAGGAAGACCATGGCCCAACTCAAGGCCGCCGTGCCGCCCAGTTCTCGGGAGACGCGGCCGCCCTCGACATAGGCGATCCCGAGGCTGAGCATCCCGAGAAACAGCCAAGCATCCGCGAAGCTCAGGTGCCCGCCGCCTTCGTCGTAGGCGAAGTAGAGAACCGCGCAGAAGCCGGTGGCGCACGCGATCCAGAAGGGCAGTGGCGGTCGCTCTCCCGCCCGCACCACGGCGATGATCGCCGTTGCGGCAGGCGCCAGGCCCGTGACGACGGCGCCATGGACCGCGGGCACCGTCCCCAATGCCATGGCGAGGAAGAAGGGATAGCCGACCGCCAGTCCCAGACCCATGATCACCAGCGGCAAGAGGTGCCGGCGCCCCGGTTTCACGCCTTGACGCGCAAAGACTAGAAAGGCGGCGCCGAGCACACCGGCCATGACGATCCGCGCCAGTGTGATGTCGAAAGGGGAGACGTCGGCGACCGCGACGCGCGTCGCCACCAGCGTGCCGCTGAATCCGAGCATTCCGAGGAAACCGAAGACAACGCCCGCCGATCTGTCCTCTTGTGGGGAAGGGCGCACAGTCCGTCAGCGCTTAGGAAAGGTGGCGGCGTCGATCTCGTAGCCGTCCGGATCGCGAGTGATGGCCCCAAAGTACCTGGTCGAGGCCGCTTGCCGCGCGCCGAGATCGGGTACCGAGAGTGAGACAGGGTCTATCATGAGACGAGACCTTCCGCGCCGGCCAGGAGTCCGCTTCTGCGCGCTTGCGTGCAGAATCGAAGCCCTGCTCATTCGCTTGACGCGCGCCTGACACCCTAGTCACGCATCTTTCATGAATCCAATGCATAGTTTTTATATTGATTATGCAATATGCTGGAGCTGCCTCTATGAGACCGTCTTGCCCGGTCCGTCGTCTCACTCCTTTTGCAGCGATCGCTCCACGGCGGCGGACAGATGCTCGAAGGCTGGGGAGAGGTCGGACGTTCCTCGATCAAAGATCATCGCGACATCGACGCGGATGTTGACGTCGTCGAGGCGCAGAATGCGGACGTCACGGGACTGAGGGCTTGCCCGCAAACCTCGTAGCGGGCAAAGCCCCAGGCCGGCCCCGCGCGCGACGAGCGAGAGCTGCAGCTCGCGCCCGACGACCTCCATGGCGACGTGCACCGGCAGACCTTGCCGATCGAACAGGGCTTCGAGCGCCGTCCTATAGCTGCATCCTCTCGGGTTCAGCACCCAGGCGACGTCGTCCAGGTAGATCGAGCCGCTCTTTCCTTTCGTCGACCAATCGCGCGGTGCGACGACCGCGATCGTCTCCTGCCCCAAGGTCCGCGTCTTCAAGGCCGTTTCTTGCCGATCGGCCGGCAAGAAGCCGATGGCGCCGTCCAGGGCGGCGGTGCCGAGTTCCTCGAGCAGCTGCTTGGTCCAGCCCGTCTTGACGATCAGCTCCAGTTTCGGAAAGGCGCGCTGCAGTTCGGTCAGAGGCGCGGCAAGGACCTCCTCCGCGAGGCCGTAGGCGACGCCAAGCCGAAGCGGGCCGACGAGCGCGCCGTCCTCGCGGCACGACGCTTCCAGTTCCGTCAAGGACCGCAGCACGCGTCGAGCGCAGTCGAGCACCCGATGGCCGCTTGTCGTCAGGGTCGGCGGCTTCGTCGCTCGGTCAAGCAGGGAGACGCCCAGGTGCGCCTCCAGATTCTGGATCCGCCTTGTGAGTGCCGGCTGGGTCAGGCGGAGCATGGACGCGGCCCGGCTGACCGAACCGGCATCCGCCAAGGTGACAAGCGCGCGAAGATCGTTCAGAGTCATGCGCTGAAACTATAATGACAGTAAAAATATGCAACACTTTATCTGTGAAAGTCCGCCTGCCGGACGTTAACAGGGAGAGCACGACCGACCGCGTCCATATGAACCGCAGTGTTTTTCAGTTTGGCATAGCCCGACCACTTGCGCAGGCACGGGAACGGCTCTGAGGAGACCATTGCGGCGTTGCTAGCGGGTGCCCGACACGACTGGGCCGGCCGCCTCGAGCCCTTCCTGGACGCTTACTGGTCTCGACACTGCGCGGGGCCGTGCCAGAAACCGCGCTGATAGACAAATCGATCCCTGTGGTACTATCTCGTTGGATGAGCTGCTTTTACCGTCATCAACGCCGGAGCTGAACGTTGTCTTACAGAGCACACTGCGCATGCAAGGCCGTGTCAATAGAATTGGCCGGTGATCCGCTTCGGTGTTTCGTTTGCCACTGCGACTACTGCCAGCGAATGACGGGGTCCGTGGGGAACGCTGTCGCGGTCTTTCGGGAAGCGGACGTCGTCGCAATGTCGGATGCTCTTGAACTCGATCCCGAGATGGTTAAGTGGCCGGGGCTGAGGAGATATCTTTGCCCCAAGTGCTATTCCAACGTGCATTGGGTGAACCCGAAAGCGTACCCTGAGATGCGATTGGTGTCTATCGGATGCTTCGACGATCCCTCGGCTTTCAGAATTGCAAACACGGTGCAGAACCAATACCGGCCAAAGTGGTGCCCCCAACTAGATGCCACCAAAGCGTATGACGCGTACCCGGAGTAGAGCCGCGTCGTCACCGAAGACCCAGGTGTGTCGCTTTGTCCGTCTATCGGGCATAAGGACCAGCTGATCACTCTTGATCCGATCGCGCACATCATAAGCGTACCGCCTCGCGCTCTGTTGTGAGGTGGGTGACCTGAGCCCCAGCATCTCCCACATTTGCTAGGAGAGTCCATCACAGAGGAGACGGGCATGAGACGTGACCTTTTACGGAAGAGCAGATCATAGCGATCCTTGGAGAGCAGGAGCACGGCATGAAGACCGCGGAAGTCTGCCGAAAGCACGGGATCAGCCAGAACAGCTTCAACAAGTGGAAGGCCAAGAACGGTGGCCCGGACATGTCCGACGCGCGCAACCTGATCCGGCTGTACGGCAAGCCGGCGAGCATCGTCGGCGACAACGGCACGGAGCTGACCAGCCGCGCGATTCTGGAGTGGCAGAACAAGACCGGGGTTGCCTGGTATTGTATCGCGCCCGGCAAGCCGAGCCAGAACGCCTTCATAGGGAGCTGTAACGGCCGGCTTCAAGATGGCTGCTGAACGAGGAGGTCTTCGAGAGCCTCGCTGACGCTCGGCGGAAGCTCGCCGTCTGGCGTCATGACCGCAACACCGTCAGGCCGCACTCGGCCCTCGACTGGGATCCGCCCACACGTGCGCGCCGTGCGCTCGCGCTATCCGAGGGCTCCACGCACGGCGCGCGTGCCCACCCTTCAACGGTGTGCTATGTACAACCAGGACTCACCTATGAATGAGGGAGCCTAGGGGCACAGTTCAATGGCTCAAGACATCGCGGAGTGGCTCGACAAGCTCGGTCTTGGTCGATACGCCGACAGGTTCGTCAACAATGAGATCGATCTGGACTCACTGTCCCATATCACCGAAGCCGACTTGAAAGACATTGGCGTCGCGCTCGGGCCGCGGCGCAAGCTGCTCGCTGCGATCGCCGAACTCGGCGACTTAAGGGGAGTAGCGAAAGCCGACGGGAAGACCGGCGAACGTGTCTCCGGCGCCGATGCGGAGCGGCGCCAGCTGACGGTGATGTTTGTCGATCTGGTTGGCTCCACATCGTTGTCGGCGGACCTCGATCCGGAGGAACTGCGCGATGTCATCCGGGGTTTCCAGGATGCCGTCGCCGGTGAGATCGCGCGCCTAGACGGTCACGTCGCGAAGTTCATGGGCGATGGCGTGCTAGTGTATTTCGGCTGGCCACGGGCGCATGAGAACGAGGCAGAGCGTGCGGTTCGCGCCGGTCTCGCGGTCATGGGTGCGATCGAACGGCTGCAGGCGCCGGATGGCACACCGCTCGTGGCCCGGATCGGCATCGCCACCGGTCTCGTGGTGGTCGGCGACCTGATCGGCGAGGGCTCGGCGCGGGAGGAGACGGTCGTGGGCGACACGCCGAACCTGGCGGCACGCCTTCAGGCGCTTGCCGAGCCTGGCCGGGTCTTGGTGGCCGAGGCCACCAAGCGATTGCTCGGTGGCCTGTTCGAACTCAACGATCTCGGCCGCCACGAGGTGAAGGGCCTGGCAGAGCCGGTGGCGGTCTACAGGGTCGTGGGCGAACGGACGTTGGAGAGCCGGTTCGCGGCACGCGGTTCGACGGGTCTGAGCGAGATCGTGGGACGCGATCAAGAGCTGGCCTTGCTCTTGGAACGCTGGAGGCAGGCGTCCAAGGGTGAGGGGCAGATGGTCTTGCTGACGGGCGAGGCGGGGATCGGCAAGTCACGCATCACCGAGGCGTTGATCGAAAAGCTGCGTGACGTGAACCACACGCCGATCCGCTATCAGTGCTCACCCTATCATACGGACAGCGCCCTCTATCCGGCGATCCAGCAATTGAGCCTGGCGGCGGGGTTTGAACGTGGCGATGACACGGCAACACGGTTAGACAAACTGGAAGTGTTGTTAGGGCAGGGCACATCGGATGTGGCGGAGCAGGCGCCATTGATCGCGCCGCTGCTGGAACTCGATGGCGAGGCTCGCTATGGCGCGCTCGGGCTCAGCCCGCAGCAGCTGAGGACACGCATGCTGCTGGTGCTGATCGATCAGTTGAAGGGACTGGCGCTGGCCGGCCCGGTGCTGTTCGTGATGGAGGATGCGCACTGGATCGACCCGACGACGCTGGAGCTGATCGAACTTTCGCTTGATACTGTGGCGCGCTCGCGGGTTTTGCTGCTGGTTACGGCTCGGCCAACATTCGAGCACGGCTTTGGTGGTCACCCGGTGGTCACGCGATTGATGCTGAACCGGCTGGGCCGGTCCCAGATAGCGGCGATCGCGACGCGGGTGAGCGGCGGCAAATCACTGCCTGACGCTCTGCTGGACGAAATCGCGGCGAAAACCGATGGGGTGCCGCTGTTTGTTGAGGAAATCGCCAAGGCTGTCCTGGAGTCCGATGTCTTACGTGAGGAGGAAGACGCCTATGCCTTGACCGGTCCCCTAAGCTCACTCACGATCCCGGCGACACTGCACGATAGTCTGATGGCGCGCTTGGATCGCTTGCGCCCCGTCAAGGAGGTGGCACAGTTGGCGGCGGTGATCGGACGCGCGTTCGACTACCGAACACTGGTGGCGATTGCACCGCAGCGGGACGACGAACTGGCTTCGGCGCTGGATGGCTTGGTCGCGGCGGAGCTGGTTTTCCGGCGCGGCATACCGCCTGACGCGGATTACCTGTTTAAGCATGCGCTGGTCCGAGACGCGGCGTATGAGAGCCTGTTGAAGTCGAAGCGACAGGCACTTCACGCCGCGCTGTTTGAAGCGCTTCAGTGCCAGGATGCAGCGGTGCCGGAGTTGCTGGCGCACCATGCAACGGAAGCCGGATTGTGGGAGACCGCCGCCGCCAATTGGCTACAGGCTGGAAGATCGGCGAACAGCAGATCGGCGTTCGCCGAAGCGATCGCCCATCTCGAGAAAGGCCTTCAGGTCCTGTCCAAGACGCCGAACTCGACCCAGCGGGCGCGTCGTGAGATCGAGCTCCGCTCCGTCCTCGCCACCGCGATGATCTCCGCGCGCGGATACGGTGCTCCCGAGGCCGAAGAGAATTTCGATCGTGCTCTGGAGCTAAGCAATGATGTCGGCAATCTGTCACAGCGTTTCGTAGCGCTCCATGGGCTGTGGTGGTTCAATCTTGTGGCGCGGTCCATCGCGCGATCACGGAAGATGGGTGATGAACTACAGGCCATCTCCAAGAAGGCCGAAGAGATCGAGCTCCAGATCGCAGCACATCGCGCGTTGGGTTACAGCTGTTGGCTTCACGCCGATTTCAAGACGGGGCTTGAACACTGTCGAAAGGGATTGGCCCTCTATGACCATGAAGCTCATGGCGCTCTTGCTTCTCGCTTCGGCGGTGCTGATCCGGGTGTCGCACTGAATACCCTGAGTGCAAATTGTCACTGGTATCTCGGCCAGCCGGATCAGTCCCTAGAGTTTGTCGAACGCAATACGGGGATGTTCTCCAGGCTCAATCATCCACTCAGTGAATGTTGGGGGCGCCTCTCGCTTGCTCAGATTCATTTGCTGCGCGGTGAGCGCGATGCAACTGAAAGAGGTTCTATGCTAGTTCTGCAACTCGCAAGGGAGTTGTCATTTCCGACTTATGTCGGTTGGGCCATGGCGCTGTACGGTTGGTCTTTGCTCGGTACCTGCAATGAGCCCGACTCAGTTGACAAGATCCGCGAGGGCATCAGGATCTCCATCAGTACCGGAACCAAAGCGCTTGTCACAATCTGGCGATGCTTGCTTGCAGAAGCTGCCATGAAGAAGGGGGATCATGTGGCAAGCCTCGCGGCCCTCGACGGCGCCGAGGCGCTTGTATCGGAGACCCAAGAGCGCCTTTGGGCAGCCGAGCTTCTCCGGTTGCGCGGTTTGCTTCATCTCGCCCGGGATCGGCGAGATACTCCGATGGCCGAGGAGTGTTTTCGAAGGGCCATCGAGACAGCGCGGCGGCAGGACGCTAAATCCTGGGAACTGAGGGCGGCCACCAGCCTGGCGCGTCTATGGGCCGAAGAAGGCGAACGGGGAAAAGCCGTCGATCTCCTCGCCCCGGTACTCCAATGGTTCACCGAAGGACATGACACGCGGGACCTGAAGAGTGCGCGAGCACAATTGGACGCGATGACGTAACTGCGACGGCTTGCTCTGGAAAGACGCCGAAATGCGCGATTCCTCCACGCCTCAATTCAACAAGTGACACGCTGCTCGGTGGCCGCAGGCGATTTCGCGATACCTTAAGCCAGACCCATTCCGGTTTTTCTGTCGATTCGCGGTCCATGGTTAGATTCCATCAAAGGTATCAGGTTACTGCCATTCTGGGGGTTAGCGCTCGCGGCTAGGCCCGCCGCGGCTGCGGCTGCCGCCTTCGCGCTGTTGCCCGGCGCTGATCGCCGACACCTCGCTCTCGAGCCGGCGGGTCGCGCGCGCGCTCGACAGCCTGATCCGGCTGTACGGCAAGCCGGCGAGCATCGTCGGCGACAACGGCATGGAGCTGACCAGCCGCGCGATCCTGGAGTGGCAGAACAAGACCGGGGTTGCCTGGTATTGTATCGCGCCCGGCAAGCCGACCCAGAACGCCTTCATAGGGAGCTGTAACGGCCGGCTTCAAGATGGCGCTGAACGAGGAGGTCTATCGGATGCTGGCCGATGCCCAGCGGAGGATACCCGGCGAAGAAGAGGTTGCCGAAAAAGGCTTCCTCCATGCGCTTGCCGTCGCGCGTGACCAGAATGCCAAGCTCTGGGAGCTGCGCGCCGCGACTAGCCTCGCTCGCCTGCTGCACCACCGGGGCCAGACCGGTGAAGCAGGCGAGCTGCTGGCGCCGGTTTATGGTTGGTTCACCGAAGGTTTTGAGACCCCTGATCTGATTGACGCGAAGGCGCTGCTGGACGAGCTATCGTGAAACATGTCCGGAAATGACGCAATGAACGGCTCCCGCTATCAGCATCGAAATCTGCCAATTGGAAGCGATCGTCCCGGGCACTCATGTCGTTCCTTCACCTGAGTTGCGGCCTTGGCCAGGTCTAGTCGGTAGCCGCAGTGTAAGGCTTTTGACCGGCCACACTCGTCGCACATCCAAAGAAGTGCTTCTTGAACGTCACTGATAGGCCGGCTTGGCGTAGAGCATCAGCCATAGGCGCGCTGTCTCCAAAGTTGCGCGTGTACACTCCGATCATGCTAAAGTCGCTGGCCCCTTTCAGAACAAATCGCTCTATCAGTGGCAACAGACGATCGAGATAGAACCGATAGAGTGGTCGTAGCGTCCATCCTTTTGGATCAGAGGCTTCAATCAAGGAAAAACTGCCGCCGGGTTTCAAGATGCGCGCAATCTGGTTGGCCAGAACAGTTTGCTGATCGGTATCGAAGGTCTTGAGGCCGAAAGTGGAAATCACAAGATCGGCGTAGTCTGCGGGCAAGTCCGTTTGCAAGGCATCGGCCTCCAGGTGTGTGATCTTGTCTGCGTACGCACCGTGCAAGCGGTTCACGGCCTCCAAGTGCATACGATGGGAGATATCCAGCGCAGTGATCGTGCTAAGGTCAGGAAATCGGCGCAAAAGGTATGGCCATACTTCGCCCGTCCCTGCCATCAAGTCCACGGCAACCGCACCATTCTGCGTTGGAGAGACAAGACGGCCTACACATTGGCGCCGCCAAAGAAAAATGATCCCGAAAGAACTGACGGCGCTCCACCACCTGTAGTTCGATGAGCAGCGATCAAACAGATTCGCGACAAATCCCGGATCGTAGATACTCTTCTCTGCGTCATCGTCCGGACAGTTCATTGAGTTTCCATTTTCTGGATTGAGGCATCCGTCCGGGTCCGACAGAGGCTCAGACCGGCTACGCTTCCCCAAGGATGATAGGCAGAATGCCAACTCTAGCAAGAAGCCTGCCTGCTTCGCCGATAGGCTCTACCCTATAGTGTTACTTCGCGTACGTGATGCACTAGCTCGCCCGCAAGCGCCTTCTCATCCCCTACCAATCGTCATGTGGAGAAGGGGGTCAGAGCAATGTCGCCGAACTGACCGGCATAGGCATGGATGGCGGGGGAGCCGCCGAGATGCATCAGCAGGATTCGCGCATCCGGCTCGAACCGCTTGTCAGCCGATAGATCCAGTAGCCCGCGAATGGCGCGTCCTTCGTAGACGGGGTCCGCGATCAGCCCTTCATGGCGCGCCATGAGGCTAATGCCTTCCTTGATCGCCTCGTCAGCGTAACCGTAGTCGGCGCTGTTGGACGCGATGACCTCAACGTCGCCCGGCACGACCAGTTCAGGTAGGTCCAGCTCCTTCAAGGCTAGATTGGCCAGCTCGCGCACCCGCCTCGCCTTGATCTCGGTTTCGCCGTCGTCGGCGATGCCGATGACCCGCGTCTTGACGCCCAGCGTCCGGAAACCCGCCACAAGGCCGGCCTGTGTGCTGCTGGAGCCCGTCGTATGAACGAGATAGTCAAAGACTTTGCCAGTCTGCTGCATTTGGAGTGCCAGCTCCAGGGCGCAGTTGATGTAACCCATGCTGCCGTAACGATGCTCTGAAGCGCCACCGGGAATGAGGTAGGGCTTGTGCCCCTGATGGCGCAGATGGGCCATGAACGCATCCAACGGGCCTTGATCCTCAATCGGACGCGGCGTTTCGTCGATGTATAGATCGGCGCCCATCAGGTTGCTCAGCAAGATGTTTCCGACGCCGCGATAGTTCGGGCCGGCATCCTTGGTCCAGGCGCAGTGCAAGAGCGCGCACTTCAATCCTGCCTTAGCGGCCGCCGCGGCCGTCTGACGTGTATGGTTCGACTGAATCGCACCCACCGTCACCAGCATGTCGGCTCCCTTGCTCAAGGCATCGCCGGTCAGATACTCCAGCTTGCGTGTCTTGTTGCCGCCTCCTTCAAGGCCCGTGAGATCGTCTCGCTTCATCCAAAGATCGGGCCCATTCAGCAGCTCGCCGAAGTTGCGTAACTGCTGCAGCGGAGTCGGGAGTTGCGCCAGCGGAAACCGCGGCAGCGCTGCTAGACGCGCGGTCAGGTCATCAATCGCGGAATCCTCAACCATCCTATCTCCTTTGGCGGCTCTTGCCCCCCAAGCAAGGGGGGTAACCTGTCCCCTTGCACCTCAATTCCACTAAGGAGTCTAGGTTTTCCGAAGGAGCGCAAATCACTCACCCGAGCGGCCGTCCTACGATACGGGCCAGGTCAGACGATAGGCTGATGCAGGATGACGTTGGACCATCTCGCGACATGGGCGGGAGGCCCCTGGTTCGATTGCTGCCGCGACGGCTAAGACTTCCAGAAGGCATCGCTTTCTTCCGGCAGGGCTTCGACCATCCAGATTCGCCTGATCAGACCCATCTTGATCGTCATCAGAAAGCTTGCGTGATTGTGCAGCGTCTTGCCTTTGCGTGTGGCCTTGACCTCGATCATGGAGAGCACTTGGTCTTCGGAAACCTTGACGATCTGGGTGATCCGGACACGCGGGCGCACCGTGGCAATGTCGAGCGCCTCGATAGCGGCCATGTAGGCCGCCCGCCCGTGCTGATCGACGGTGCTGGCATCGCGCTGCGTGATCCCGGCCACGACGTCTTCTCCGAGACATGCCGCCATCCGCTCCAGATCCGCGGCATCGAAAGCCTCGACGAAGCGGCGAAGAATCGTCTCCGGGTCTTCGGTCATCGAGCTACTCCAAGTAAGGCTATCGCTCGGACATCATTCGAGAAGGGTGCAAAGATCGCGCTTTGGCCGACCAGCCCGATGAGTCCCTTGCAACACGATAGGAAAGCCTTCCTGCACGTCCAGGACGGCATGGGAGAAGCTATCGGGACGAGCCGAGATAAAGACCTCCTGCTGGCCGAGCGAGTTCTTTGCTGTAAAGCTCAAGGGCCGCAAAGCCCGCATCCAATGCACACCGCCAAGAAGTGTCTCGGTCAGTCGAGGTCGCCGAAGCAAACGAAGCTCATCTTGTTTCCATCAAGGTCGCGGGTATAGGCGCCATAGAAGTCGGGGCCGTACTGCGGGCGGTCGCCGGGATCCCCTTCATTCATCCCGCCCTGCGACAGGGCCATCTCGTGCGCTGCCCGGACTTCGGCTTTGCTTTCGCACCTTAGGCCGACCATGTTGCCGTTGCCTGGGTTCGCGACGTCCTTGTTGAATGGCGTGGCTACCCAGAGTCGACCGCCGCCGCGCAATTCATAGCAAAATGCGTGGGGCATATACTCCGCGATCATTTTCCCGCCGATGATCGGCAAGACCGCGTCGAAAAAGCCGCGCGCCTTGGGGACGTCGTTCGAGCCAAGCATAACGTAGTTTAGGGACATCGCCCGACCTCCACACAAAAAACACTGCCGAGCCCGAACTTAGGCCGCCGTTGGGGCTTCGTCGATGACTGCTTTGTCCCGGTCTCGGCCATTCGCCGACGCTCCTCCAGGTCGTTCGGTGGCCTGACCGGCCGCACTCAGCCGAGAACGTCAGGAAGTCGATCGAGAACGAAGTCGGCGCGTGCCCCTACATCGGCTTTCGGCAGGACGATCGTCTCGTATCCAAGCCGGTCGAAGGCATCGAGCAGGCGCCGGTACTCGCCAAGCCCTTCCTCCATACCGTGCTGTCGCTCGTCGTCCCTGCGATAGATCTCGGGCCAGGGCGGGGTCAGGAAGACCTGAGGATGAAAGCGGCGTCTTCCGCTGAGGGTCTTGGGCGCGGGAACTCCCGCGGCGTGCTGCAACGCGACGGCTGCATCGACGAGCCCTCGGTCGAAGAACACCCAGCCTTTCGCGCCCTTCATGCGTTCGCGGTCGATGGATGCCATCTCGATGGCGCGCCTCGCGAACGCTTCCAGATCGATCCATGGAAGCGCCTTGCCCTTACAGCGCATTTCTTCGATGACGATCCTCCTGCCAGGCTCCGCGACGGTCTCGAAGCCCCGCCGTCCCAGTTCGTTTAGCAGTGTCGACTTTCCCCCTCCCGAGCATCCCGACAGAATGACGTGGCGGTCATAGAGGTCGCTCTCAATCAAGCTGTCCTCCAAGTTCGAGACCTTCGCTTCACTCCTGTTGCCACGCACCTTAAGGCACGAGCAGCACCTTGACCGGAACCTCGTCGGCGATGCGTTGCGACAGCGGTTTTCGGGCCAAGCGCCGGGCAGTGGACCGCGTGTGGTGTCCAAGGATGACGAGATCGATCCGCTCGTTGCGGATGGTTGCGGCAACCTCGTCGAAGGCTTCGCCGACCCTTACGGCCTGTTTGGCATTGGGCACACTGCAGCCCTTGGCGATTTCGGCTGCCCTTTCCAAGCAGGCCTCGGCGTCGGAACTGAGCAGTGGAAGTCTCTCGCCCTCGAGACCTTCCGCCTTGAGGTACTCTTGTAGCTCCGGCGTCATTTTGGCGGCTTTGGCAACCGATACGAACATCAGATCCGCCTGCAGGTCGCGTGCGATGCATCCAGCGGCCTCCGCTGCACGACAGGCTGCCTCGGACCCGTCGGTCGCGCAGAGCACACGGGTGATTGCTTGCGGTGATGTCTCGGTCATTTCTCTTCTCCTGCGGGACCGCTGTCGGTGCAGCACTCCGAAAGTATGAACTGAGCCAGCTGTTCCAGTTGATCGAAGTTTGCGGCATTGATGACACTGCGGCCCCGCTTCTCCTGAGAGATCAGTTCGGCGTCTTTGAGCATCCGCAGGTGATGGGCCAGCGTCGACGCGGGAAGGCCGGTCCGGCGTCGGATTTCGCACACCGGCAAGCCATTCATTCCGGCGCGCACGAGGGCCTTCAGCACATCCAACCGCGCCGTGGCGCCGATCGCCGCGAAACCGAGAGCGGCCCTGTTGGGGTCGATCTTACGCATATTAAACTAATAAACCAGTTTTATAGTTTTTTCAAGTGACCTGTGTCCTCTTGGGTCATTCGTTGACACGGGGAGCCGGTGAGGAAGGAGATGGCCAAGGCGGCAAGATCCGCGATCCGAAGGCGACACCGGCACGCGTCGTCGCACCCTAAAGTGGGCAGCCATAGAGGTGAGCTGGCCAAAGCGGGCGGCGGCCTTGCGCGGCCTGTGGCCAAGCCCTCAAGAGGTCGCTTCGACTTCGATGGTCAGATGCGACAGCCCCGCGATCTTGGTGAGCTTGTTCCGGTAGTCCTGTAGCGCCCGGGGGGCGCTGGAGCGGATGGATATGATCGCACTGTGGCGCCCCGGCCCAAGCTGCCAGACATGCAGGTCGACGATGCTGTCCTCTTCGCTCTCGATGGCCTCGCGAATGTCGCTCTGCAGGCCTGCATTGGCGGAGTCGTAGTTCACCAAGACGCGGCCGGAGTCGCGCATCAGCCCCCAGGACCAGCGGGCGATGACAAGGCTGCCGACGATCCCCATCAGCGGGTCCATCCAGATCCAGCCGTAGAGGCTGCCGAGGATCAGCGCGAAGATCGCCAGAAGCGAGGTCAGCGCATCCGCGAGCACGTGCAGATAGGCGGCCCTGAGGTTGTTGTCCCTGGCGTGCCCGTGGTCCTTGTGATGGTGGTGGTGTCCGTGATGATGATGCGCATGATCCTCTCGCAGCAGCCACGCGCTGACGAGATTGACCACGAGGCCAACCACGGCCACGGCGATCGCCTGGGGGAAGCTGATCGTCACCGGATTGACCAGACGCAGGCTGCTTTCCCAAGCGATGAGAACGGCAACCAGCGCTAGCACCACGGCACTCGCGAAACCGGCCAGGTCGCCGATCCTTCCGGTGCCGAAGGTGAAGTTCGGATTGCCGGCGTTCCGGCGTGCGTAGCGATAGGCCAGCGCGGTGATCGACAGGGCCGCCGCATGGGTAGCCATATGCCAGCCATCGGCCACCAGCGCCATCGAACCGAAGATCGTCCCGGCCGTGATCTCGACGACCATCATCGTCACCGTCAGAGCGATCACCAGCCAGGTGCGCCGCTCGTTTCGCTTCTGGTTGCTCCCCAGGAACACATGGTCATGAGGGGCCCTGAAGGGTGCGACTCTGTCGGTCATTTCAGATAGGTCTTGAGGACAGCGATCAGTTCCTCGGCCCCCTGTGCGCGGCCGCGATCCGCGTCAGTGTCGGGGTCAGAGACATGTTCGCGGATGTGGCCCTCGATCAACTCGACGTTCAGACCGCCGAGCGCGCCCCGGATCGAAGCAACAAGGTTCATCACCTCGCTACAGGGGGCCTCCGCCTCGAGCGACCGCTCGACCGCTTCGATCTGCCCCTTCAGGCGGCGAACGCGCGCCAGAAGCTTGTCCTTGTCCTTGGTGGTGTGCGCCATAGCATAGGGGGGTACCCTATTTGGTGTGAGCCAGCAAGCCTTTTACGAGGTCGGTCGCCTCTAACCCGGTCGCTGCCGGCCGATCCGTCCTGGTCTTTGTCCTAGCGTCAGGAGGAGGATCTCAGTTGCCCTGCAGCGGGTTTCGAGACGTCCTCTAAAGGTCAGCGCTTTCTATGGAGCAACACCAGGACGAACGTGGCGCCCAGGGCGGTGGTCAAGACGCCGATTGGAAGCTCCTGAGGTGCCAGCACGGTGCGCGCCGCGATGTCGCTGGCCAGCAACAGGCCGGCTCCGATCACCGCTGACGTGACCAGCATAGCGCCGTGCAGCGGCCCCACGAGACCGCGAGCTAGGTGGGGGACCATCAAGCCGATGAAGCCGATCACGCCGGTGAGGGCGACGAAGCTTGCCGTCGCGAAGGCGCACAGCAGGAAGGCCGCCCGGCGGAAGCGGGTCACGGGAACGCCCAGCGTCTCGGCTGCCTCGTCACCTGCCAGCAATGCGTCCAGTTTCCGATGCGCCAGCACCGCCCAAGCGCCGATCGCAAGCAGCCCCGCCAAAGCGATCGGAAGGACGTTCCAGTTCGCCAGGCCCAGGCCGCCAAGGGTCCAGAACAGGACTGAATGGGCCGCGCGCTGGTCTCCGGCAAAGATCAAATAGTTCGTCAGGGACAGGAAGAGGAACGACACGGCGAGCCCCGCCAGGACCATCTGACTGGCGCCCTGTCGCGCCAGCCGGCCGAAGAGGCTGAGCACAATCAGCGAGGCCAGCAGCCCTCCGGCGAAGGCCGCCAGCGGCAAGGTCCAGAACCCGAGCAGGTTGCCGGTGACGGTAATCACCACCACGGCCCCGGCCGCCGCGCCGGACGACAGGCCGAAGAGGAAGGGATCGGCCAAATCGTTTCGCGTCAGGGTCTGCAGCACGGCCCCGACCATGCCCAGCCCCGCCCCGACGAGAATCGCGAGCAGCGCACGCGGCAGCCTCAGGTCCAGAATGATGCGGCTCGCCGGGGTGGGCTCGTCCGAGGCGATGGCGGCGGCGACCTGCGCCAGGGTAAAGGGCGTAGACCCTACGGCCACGGCGACCAGCAACAAGCCGATGAGCCCGACCAGCCCCAAGGGCAGCAATCTCGCGAGGCGCATGTCGGGGCCGTCGCCGGGTCAGTTCGTCAGGCTTTTCATCGCGTCGGCGATCTTCGCCAGCGCCTCGATGTTCGCCGGCCCCGGGGTCAATTCTTCGTAGCGCAGCGCGACAAAGGCCCCGCTCTTGACCGCGGTCGTATGCTGCATCACCGGGTGCTCCTTCAGGAAGTCGAGCAGATCCGCCGCGCCGCCACCGGACTGGTAATCCAGCAGGATCAGGAACTCCGGGTCAGCTGCGGCAACCGCTTCCCACGAGGTGGTACCCCAACTCGTGTCCATGTCGGCGGTGACGCTGACGGCGCCCAGTGCCTCGATCATCGCCGTCGGCATGGCGTACTTCCCCGCCGTGAAGGGTTTGTCCGTGCCTGAGTCGTATAGGAACACGCGCTTGCCGCTGAAGTCGCTGACACCGGCCTTGATCTCTTCGATCCGAGCCTGCCAGCCGGCGATCAGAGCGTCCGCTTCCGCGGTTTTGCCAAAGATCGCGCCGAGGCGCGCGATCTCGCCGAACAGCAGGTCGAACGAGGCCGCGGGGCGGTCCTTGCTCAAGTGGATGCAGCTCTCCGACAGCACCAGGGTCTGGATGCCCAGCGGCCTCAAGGTCTCCGGTGTTACGTCGCCGCCGGGCTTCATGCCGTAGTACCAGCCCGCGAAGAACAGATCCGGCGAGACTGCAACCAGGTTCTCGAGGGTCGGGTACTTTGGCGCCAACTCGGGGATCTCGCCCAAGGCCGCCTCGAAACTAGGCGTCGTCTTGTACCAGCCGGTGATGCCGGTCACCCCCACCATCCTCTCCTGCAAGCCTAGGGCAAAGGCCATCTCGGACATGTTGATGTCATGGACGACCATGCGTTCCGGCACCCTTTCGAACGTCAGGGGCGTGCCGCAATTGTCGACGGTCACGGGCTCCGCCCAAGCGGTGCTGACCGTGAGGGCGGCGGCCAGTCCGGCCAGACCGGCGAGTACCAAACGAGAGGACATGGAGACCCCTTTCTTGCTCATTCGCGTTGATTGGAGGTGCCGCCAATGGGGATGTCCAGCGACGGCAGGATGCGCTTTTCTTGCGGGTGATCGAGGCGGTACAGACTTACGCCGAAGATCTGTTGGACGGTGCCGGGCTGCAGGATGTCCGCCGGGTGACCGTAGGCGGCGAGCCCTCCTTGGCGCAGAACCGCGACATGCGTGGCAAAGGACTCGATGAGCGTAAGGTCATGCAAGGCCGTCACCACGGTAATGCCGAGTTCCAGCACCGCCGTCAGCAACACCCCACGCGCCGCGGGATCGAGATGGTTGGTCGGCTCATCCAGCAAGAGGAGCCTGGGCGCCTGGCAGATGGCGCGGGCGAACTTGCCACGTTGACGCTCGCCACCCGACAACCTCTCCAGCCGGGCCGATGCCAGATCCGACAGTCCGACCTGATCCAATGCGTCGGCCACCCTCGCCGAGACGTCCGTGGCCGACAAGGATGCCCGGTGCGGCAAGGCCCCGAGCGCCACGTAATCTCGTAGCAAGAGCCGTCCGTCGGCATCGTCATGCTGACCGACATAGGCGATCTGACGCGAGCGTTCGACAGTGGAGAGCGTCGAGTAGCATCGCCCGTGCAGCGCGATCCTGCCCGACGTCGGTGCGATGAGGCCCGCCAACAAGCGGATCAGCGTCGTCTTCCCCGCACCGTTCAGGCCGACAACCGCCAGGACCTCACCGGGGTGCAGATGGAGCGTCACGTCCCTCAATAGCTCCGCGCCGCCGGGGGTGCGGAAGCCCAGTCCCTCAAGATCGAGTGCGAGCGCACCGTCTAGTTTGTGGCTCATCTGCTTGTCACCTCTGACAAAGGCTAGGGATCGGACGCACTGTTCCAGCAAATGGTCGACCACGGTGGCGCGCCAGATGATTGCTTGTCCAGCGGTGCGAACGGTCCGGCAGTTTCGTGCTCATGGGCGATCGGGGCAAGCGGCCAAGTAGGCTCGCGCGCATCGGTCCGGGCCGCGCGTCGCGTGCCAAGCCTTGGAACAGGTTCTTTCGTCCGTCCCGGTCGCGTGCACGGATCGAGAGAAGAGGAAGTTCGAGTTCGGCACAGTACATACCAAACAAGTGTAATATTGTAACGTCGTAACTCGGTAGGCCGATGCGTTAGTGTTCGTCGAGATTCTGCGAAGACGGAGCGGCGCCATGAAGGGCATGTCAGGGCGCCAGATCTACGCCGACTGCTAGGGTTTTTGCGTCCGATAAAGCCAGTCCGGACATTCGCTGGGAGCGCGTTGCCGTGCCATCCCGCGAGGGCAGCAGGGCGGGCGGAGCGTCGGTCTTGAGCGCCGTGCGGCCTCCACTCCCTGGTTCGCCGAATAGCGCCCGTGAGCGACGGTCGTCGCCCTGCCAAATCCGATGGATTCGGGGCCTCTCTATCGATAGTCTCTCCTTTAGAGGGGATTGAGATGCAACGTAGGCTTGCCGCCATACTCGCCGCTGACGTGGTCGGCTATTCGCGCCTCATGGGCGCGGATGAGACGGGGACGCTTCAGCGCCTGAAGGCGCTGCTTTCGGACCTCGTCGAGCCGCAGATCAAGGAGCGCAAGGGGCGCATCGTCAAGCTGATGGGCGACGGGGTTCTGGCCGAGTTCCCCAGTGTGGTCGAGGCGGTGGAGACTGCCGTGGCAATCCAGCGCGAGATGATCGACCACGAAGGCGAGAGGCCCGAGGAGAGTCGCATTCGACTGCGCATCGGCATCCATCTCGGTGATATCATCGTCGAAGAGACGGATATCTATGGCGACGGGGTGAACATCGCGGCGCGCCTGGAAGGGATAGCCGAACCGGGGTCTGTCTGCATCTCCGAGGACGTCCACCGCCAAGTCGAGAGCAAGATGACGGCCTGTTTCCGGGACCTGGGCGAACAGGCGCTCAAGAACATCGACGGCCGCCTGCGTGCCTACAGCGTGGATCTGGATCCGGCGCGGCTCTCGCCCGAGACGTTCGAGGCGCTGACCGGAGAGCGGCTGGACCTGCCGTCCCAACCCTCGATCGCCATTCTGCCGTTCGACAACATGTCGGGCGATCCGGAGCAGGGATACTTCGCCGACGGCATCACCGAGGACATCATAACCGCTCTGTCGCGTCTGCCCGGATTGATCGTCATGGCCCGCAACTCTACCTTTGCCTACAAAGGCCGAGGGGTCGATGTACGAGAGGTCGGACGCGACCTCGGCGTTCGCTACGTGCTCGAGGGCAGCATTCGCAAGGGCGGCAAGCGGATCCGGATCACCGGCCAGCTCATCGACACCCAGACCGGCTCCCATGTCTGGGCGGAGCGCTACGACCGCAACCTCGACGACATCTTCGATATCCAAGACGAAATTACCCGGGAAATCGTGGTCGCCATGGCGGTCAATCTGACCCACGGCGAGGAGATCAAGCTCTGGTCCGACACCACGCCAAGCCTTGAAGCCTGGGACCTGATGATTCGGGCCTTGGCCGAGCAGTACAAGTTCACCCGAGAAAGCCATCTGGAGGCGGAACGGCTCTATCGCAAAGCCATGGCACTCGATCCGAGTTATCGGACAGTCAAAATGGGATTGGGGTGGGTCTTGGTCACGGGCGTTCGCTTCGGCTTCAAGGAGGACCCCAAGTCGGCCATTGCCGAAGCGCAATCGCTATCCGAAGAGCTTCTGGCAGTCGATGACACGAAAGCAGACGGCTACTCCCTCAAAGCGGCCAACGAACTCGACCGCCTAGACTTCGACGCGGCGCTTGACGCGGGCAGGCGTGCCGTCGAACTGCGGCCCGGCTTGTCCCTGAACCATGCGGTCCTCGCCATGGTACACAGCTATTCCGGTAACTACGGGCCGGCTCTGAACTGCATGCGAAAGGCCATGCGGCTGTCGCCCTACTGCCCGGACTGGTATCTGGCCTTTCTCGGCGACGCCTATCGTGGCCTGGGCGAACTGGACCGGGCGCGGATGGCCTACCAGCATCTCGCCAACCGCATGCCGACAAGTCTTGTCTCCCAGACCAGGCTGGCCGCCGTCCACGTCGCGCTCGGCGACACCACGAATGCCGACAAGGCAAGAGCCAGCATTCTGTCCATCGATCCACACTTTTCCACAAGCGCGTTCGTGGCGCGCATACCGCTTAGAACCAAAGAGCAACGCGAAGGCTTCGCCAGCGCTCTACGCGAAGCCGGATTGCCGGAGTAGTCTTGGCGCCCTGCGCGACAAGGCGTCGTGACCCAAGCGGTCCTCGCCTTGGCTCTCTGGTCCAACAAGAATCTGTCGTGGCGCGGGCTGATCCGGACTTGACCAATCCTATCCCGGCGGCGAGACAAAGCCCCCAATCTCGTCGGCCAGCAGCCGGGCGAAGCGGATGGCGCGCTTCTCGTGCCATTCCGGCGCCACGACCTGCAGGCCAATGGGCAAGCCCTCAGGCGTTTGGCCCATGGGGGCGGCAACCGATGGCAAGCCGACGACAGTGGTCAGGCCGGGCCAGAAAAAGAGGTCGGCCACTCGGTGCGCTACACCCTCTATGGCGATGCACCGCTTGTCTCGATCTTCAGTTTGCTGGTGCGGGTAGGCCGGAACCGAGAGAACGGGGCAGAGAAGCAGGTCCCAGTCTTCGAAGAACGCGTGCCAGCCATAGCGCAACTGCTGGCGGCGCTCATTGGCGGCAAGCCATTCTTGGTGTGTCATGGTCACACCGCGCACCCATCTGGCGCGAAACGACTGGTCGTTCGGGTCCAGTGACGACGCCGATTTCCTGGCATCTTCGATCTCCTCGACGGACGTCCCCTCAGACATCAACGGCCCAAGCAGGTCGAGGTAGAGCTGATAGACCTCACGCTCGGCAATGGCCGGTCGCGCGCGGTCGCTCACCGTGGCCCCCAGCCCGGCCAGCCGGTCCGCAACACGCTGCAGGCCGTCGCCGATCGATCCCTCAGTCGGAACGACTTCTGTCTCCGGCCAGATGGCGACGCGAAAATCCGACAAGGCGCGGCGGTCCTCCTTGGGTAGCTTCAGATGCCAGGCGGCAGCCTGAAGCAGGTCCGGCCCGGCAGTCAGGTCGAGCGCCAGTTCCAGGTCCTCGGCATGGCGGGCCAGCGGGCCTACCACACTCATATCGAACGGCCCGACCGATCCGCTGATCGTCTGGCCGCGTCCCGGAATCAGATTGAGAGTGGGCTTCAGACCGTACAGGCCGCAGAAGTGGGCTGGCACCCTGATCGAACCGGCGATGTCGCTGCCCAACTCCAGCGACGTCAGGCCAGCCGCCAAAGCGGCGGCGGAACCGCCGGACGAACCACCTGGCGAACGGCTCCTGTCCCAAGGGTTGTTGGTCCGGCCATAGACCGGGTTGGAGCTCTGCCAGGCGGCGAGCATGACCGGTACGTTGGTCTTGCCGAAGATCACCGCCCCTGCATCCAGCAAGCGCTGAACGGCGACCGCGTTCTCCTTGGCCAGATTGTCCTTCAGTGCCTCGACCCCCCAACAGGTTGGGAGGCCAACGACGTTGAAGGATTCTTTGACCGTCATGGGGAGGCCTTGCAGCGCGCCGATGGCTTCACCTCGGGCCCGAGCTTGGTCGATCCTAGCCGCGCGTTCCCGAGCCCGCTTGAAATCGCGGACGACGATCGCATTCAAGCCTCCGTCGAACCGCTCAATGCGATCGATGTAGTGCTCTAGCAGTTGGAGGGATGTGATTCGACCGGATCTGAGGGCGGAAACATGCTGGGTTGCAGACTGATAAGCCAAGGGCGACATGCGAGAACAGATATTCTAGCGGGCTTCCTGCTTTCAAGTCACAATGCCGGCTCAATGCCAAGCCCTTCCGGTCCCTCTTTCGAGATGAACAGTGAGATCGAGAACGATGCTGCCCTCGGCCAAGAGCATAGTATCTTGCGCGACCGGCCGGGCCGGTTACTCCGGCAGGCCGGCCTTTCGCAGCCCGTCGAAGTAGCGCTTGCCGCCTTCGGAGCCGCCGTAGTCGTTCATGGCCTTCCACGAGGAGATCGTTCGATTGGGCACCAATTGACGATAGGCGGAGAGCGCGGCGGCGGCCTTTTGGGTTTGGCCGGAGTGCGCATAGGCCGCGGCCAGCACCGAATAGAACGTCGCATAGGTGCCGGATAGCTCGAGCCCCTCGTTGGCCATCCTGATCGCCTCGGCGTCATCGCCCAACTGGAGTGCCGCGGTCGCCGCTCCGCCCTTGGCCGGGGCTGAGAAGGGGTGGGCCTTGCCGAAGCGTTCGAATCTTCGGAAGCAGTCGAGCGCCGTCGAGGTCTCTCCGCACCAGAGCGAGCACCAGGCCGCATACTGCAGGACGTGCGCATCGGATGCCGACCTGCGAAGCGCGTCCCTGACCGCGTTTCGCAAGGGCGCCGCGTCCGAACTCGAATCATAGTCGGAGAGCGCGATTCCGATGTCGAGAATGGGGCTGCGGACGGTCAGGTCGCGTCCCTGGGCGACCCAACCTTGGAAGTGCTCCTTGTAGTAGGGCAAGACGCTCTTGAGGCCGATAGTCATGCCCGCATAGGTTGTCCAGATTGCCTCGCCATAAGCGTCCGCCAGCTCGGGGTCTTTCTCGATCGCTCGCATGTAGCTGGACAAGGAGTCCACGAACGACTGCGAATCGCCCAATCGAAGTTGCATGAAGCCTTGGACCAAGCATTCCTCGGCCGTCCGCTCCTCGGGCGGGAGGCCCGACAGGCGATCTCTCTCCGCATCCAGCATCCTGGTGATGACTTCCGATGCCACCGCCTCGCCGGTGCTGTCCTGCCAGTCGAAGCTATCCGCCAAGTCTCCGTCGAACTTGCCTGCCCAGATCTGCGTGCCGCCCGGCTCGAACAAGCGAGCCTCCAGCCGCAGGCGGTCGCCGCGGCTGCGGAGCGCGCACCTCAGTGTGTAGTCTCCGGGATTCCGACGCTCCCGCACCGTGGCGACCAGCCAGCTAACCGCGGCGAGCGTGGCGTCCAGATCGCCCGTCAGACCCTCCGCCAGTTCGCGGACATCCGTCCGTTCGTCGGACGTTGCGGCGGGCAGGATCGCGAGGTGCGGATAGCCGCTTGAGCGCGTACGTGCCGGGCCGGTCGTCGCCGCGGAGGGCTTCGTCGCCTTGGTCCACACGCGCAAGGGTCTCACGATGTTCTTGAGCCTTTGCTCGCCCGCGTCATCGAAAGACGGGGTCAGCGTGCCGTCCAAACTCGAATAGGCGGAGTCCGAGATGGCAATGCCACCGGGTTCGGCCAATGCCTCCAGCCTCGCGGCGATGTTGATGCCGTCGCCGAAGATGTCCTCGTCCTCATGGACCACGTCGCCGATATGCACCCCGATGCGAAGCGCGATAAGAGAGTGCCCGGCAAGGCGATCCTGCACTTGCAGCGCGCAGTTCACTGCCTCGACGGCGGAGTTGAACTCGACCAGCCAGCCATCGCCCATCGATTTGACGATCCTGCCGTGATGTCCGGCCACGGTCGGTCCGAACACCTCCGCGCGAAACGCGCGCAAGGCATCGAGCGCACCAGCCTCATCAGCGCCAACGATACGGGAGTAACCTGCGATGTCGGCTGCAAGGACTGCTGCCAAGCGACGTTCCATACACGACCCTCAGAGACGATGCTTCTCGATCGAAACTGCGCCACCAATATACGGTAGCGCTCAGCCCATGACCACCTGTCGCGATGAGCGAAGTCTCGACCGAGGCAAGGGGAGTTCGGGACTGGGTCGTCTCACTTCCATCTGCCACAAACCGATCGACTATCCGCTTTGTAGTTCAAAGTTATAGGCCAGGATTCAGAGGACAAATTGTTCCGATTTGACGTCATCCTCCTCTAGGCCCGATCACTCGCTTCATCGCTCTCCAGTCTCTCGCGCAAGGCGACGATCACGCGGTGCATGGTCTCCAGGTCGTCGGCCGGCAGTCCCTTCGACAGTCGGTCGACCCAAGGCGCCTGCAGGTCCATGGCGGCGCCGTAGGCGTCCCGGCCCTTGTCGGTCAGCACGACGAGCTGGGCTCTGCGGTGATGGGGGTTGGGTTCGAGGGCGACCAGCCCTTCTTTCTGCAGATCGTTGACGATCCGCTGCACGTTCTGCCGGTTCGCGCCGAGATCGCGGGCAAGCCAGGCCACGGGTTGCGGATGCTTGGCGGCGACGATCGCACCCAGGACCTGCCACCGCGCACTGGTCAGCCCGAGCGGTGCCACCAAGCGATCGCCGGCTCTCAGGATGAGGCTGTTCAGCCGGAAGAGATCCAGCATCAGGCCCGTCAAGCTTTCGCCGGCAGGCGTTCGCGTCTTCTTTCCCATGTGTCACCATAAAATTAAATTGACACCATGATGCCAAATGGCTATCTGCGCATCACGTCACTTTGACATCATACAGCCTTTTTGGAGACATGTCATGCTGCAACTCCGCGCCATGGACCCCGCCTTCCCGATCGAACGTCAGCTGGAGCTCGAGGGCGGGCCGGTTGTCCTCGTCAATCTCTTCACCCTCGACAAGGACGACGAAGCGGCGATGCTCGACGCCTGGAGCGACGACGCGCGCTTCATGCAACGCCAGCCCGGCTTCATCTCGACCCAGCTCCACCGCGCGGTCGGAGAGGGCTGCACCTATCTCAACTACGCCGTCTGGGAGTCCGTCGCCGCGTTCCGCGCCGCCTTCGCGCACCCTGAGTTTCAGGCAAAGTTCCCCGATTACCCCTCATCCGTCATCGCGGCGCCCCACCTCTTCGAGAAGGTCGCCGTGCCGGGCATCTGCGTGGCGTGAACCTGCTCGCCGGAGAAGGGGATCAGGCATGACCAAGGCCATCCATCCCGTCGCCGGAGCGCTCGCGCTTGTCACGATCGCCACCTTCTGGCTCTCCACCGCGCTCGGTGAACTCTTCGGCCCTCAGGCGCTCGTCGTGAGCGTCAAGACCGCAATCCCTTGGGGCTTCCTGGTTCTCGTCCCAGCCTTGGTCGCGGTCGGCGGGACGGGCTTCAAGCTCGCCCGCGGACGCCGCGTCGGCCTCATTGGCACCAAGGCCAAGCGCATGCCGCTGATTGCCCTCAACGGCATCCTGGTTCTGATCCCTTGCGCCTTCTTCCTCGCATCCAAGGCGCAAGCGGGCGCGTTCGACGCCAGCTTCTACGCGGTGCAAGCCCTCGAACTCCTGGCAGGCGCGGTGAACGTCACCCTGCTCGGACTGAACATGCGCGATGGCCTGAAGATGAAAGCCCGCTTTCGGCATTAGCAAGACCGCGGCTGTGGCTGCCTTCTGTGCCTGCGGACACCATCAATGAATGCGAAGACGACATCTGGACTTTAGGGAGCGTAACACGCCCAGTCCCCCCATTCTGAGACAATTATACTGAAAATCGGAATACAGGAACACCAAAATCTACCTTAAACGCCGTATCAAATATAATATCTGGACGATTAGGGCGCGAAACGCCTTCCGGCGCCTGAGCATAACCCTACACCAATCGACGGAGGCTTGGCTTGGCAAAGCCGAGGCACGGAGAAGGATTGCCCGATGAAGTACGAGAACTTTCGGACGTTCGACGTCAAAGTCGAGAACGCTATCGCCACCGTCACCTTCAACTTCGGGACGGTGAACGTTCAAGGCCAGGAAATGTTGGCCGATCTCAACAGTCTTGCCATGCGGCTGGAACGGGACCGAGAGGTCAAGGTGGTCGTCTTTCAGTCGGCCAATCCCGAGATCTGGGTCTGCCACTACGACACCGAACTGCTCAAGGACATGTCCACGGAGGCCGTCTCGCGAGAGGAGGCGCAACTCCTCGACCTGCAGTCGGTCTGTGAGCGCATCAGCAAGGTTCCCCAAGCGACGATCGCGAAGCTGGAAGGTTTCGCGCGGGGCGGCGGCCACGAGCTGGCGCTCGCGCTCGACATGCGTTTTGCCGCTCGGGGTAAGTTCAAGTTCATGCAGATGGAGGTCGGCATGGGCATCCTGCCTTGCGGCGGCGGCGCGTCGCGCATGGCGCGGCAGACCGGCCTTGGTCGCGCCCTGGAGATCATTCTCAGCGCCCGCGACTTCGACGCGGACGAGGCCGAGGCCATGGGGACGATCAACAAGGCGCTCGAAGCGGATGAAATCGGCCCCTACGTCGACGCTCTCGCAAAGCGCATCGCTCAGTTTCCGGCCGAGTCCATCAACGCCTGCAAGCAGATGGTCTATGAGTCGATCGACAAGCCGATCGGCGAAGCCCTGAAGGCGGAAGCCTACTGGCTCTACCAGGCGACCAGTAAGACACCGGCCATCAAGCGGTTTGCGATCGCCGACGAGCAAGGCCTTGAACACGACATCGAGAATCAGCGGAACTGGAACGAGCTGGTGATGGAGGTGCAGAAGATCGGCGCGTGAGTGCAGGCGGGCAAAGGAGGACCCGATCGAGGTGACGACCGGGTTCCCTTTTCTGGGTCGCTTCAGCGGCGACGCCCTGCCTTCCGGCGTTTCGGGCGGATCTCCGGCCAGAGCCGGGAGCGGCCCAACCGTCGCGCGCCGGGCTTCGCCGGCATCCGCCCGGCCGCTCTACGTTGACAAGGCGGCTCCGGCGGCTTAACACCCGCCGCGGGTTGAGAGCCCCGGCCGCTCGCAGGCGACAGCCATGGTGAAGCTCTTCCTTGTTCGATCCGATCCACCGCCTTGCGTAGCGTGCGGGCCGATGGCAATGCGAGCACCAAAGGCATCCCGCACGCAGAGTGCAGGAGGCGACACCATGACCGGGTCTCTATCCCTTCCGATGTCGATCGACGCTTTGAAAGGTCAGGCCAGGCGCCTGCGCGCCAAGCTCCGCGCCGACGGGGTGCCGATCAGCCACGGCAAATCCTTGGAGTTCCTGGCGCACCAGCACGGCTTCAAGGACTGGAACACCTTGCTTGCGGCTGCCCGCGGGGGGCCCACTCCCTGTCCGGCACCCCTCGGCGCCAGGGTGCGAGGCCGCTATCTCGGCCAGCCCTTCCAGGGCGAGGTAATCGCCGTTCAAGCCCTTTCGCCGCCGGGCCGCTTTCGCATCACCCTGTCCTTCGATGCACCGGTCGACGTGGTGACCTTCGCCAGTTTCTCCAACTTGCGACGCAGGGTCAGCTGCGTCATCGACGCCGCGGGTCGGACCAGGGAGACGACCTCCAACGGCCGTCCGCAGCTGGAGCTGGCGGTCTGAGTCTCAGCACAGTCAGGTGGAGACACCTGGCTGTGCTTCCGCTGTTCGAGAGAAGACCACATATCGGACCATAGGCCTTCGCCCCCTGGGGTCACCTCGGTCCGTCTCTATCGAAGAGCGGCGCTGCGAGCGAGCGCGGGGTGTGCTGTCTCAGCGCCGCGACAGCGAGGACAGCGACACCCCCAGCACCGACATCAGCGCCAGCGAAGCGGCCGGGGTCAGCACAGCCAAGGGCGCGCGTTCCACATAAGGCAGCGCGTCGGCCAGGATGAGGCCCCATTCGGGTGACGGGGGCGGTGAGCCGAGGCCGAGGAAGCCAAGCGCCGCCAATGCCAGCGCATTGCCCGGCAGTCGCAGCATGGCGTGGCGCAGGACCGGGCCGCAGACCTCGGGCAGTATCGATCGCGGGATCAGCCGCATCGGCGTGACGCCCAAGATCGGCGCGATACGGACATGGGGCTGGGCGCGCGCCTCGGACACCAGAGCCGCCGTGTGCGCGGCCAGTGGCGCCCAGGCAACGGCGGCTACGGCGATCACCGCGCCGACCGTGCTTGGTCCCATCGCGGCCACGACGATCAGGGCGGCGATGGTCGGGGGCGTGGCCTTGGTGACCTCGATCAGGCCGATGGCCAGCCGCGGCATCAGCCCCATGCCGAGCCCGATCGCCAGCGATGCCAGCGTCACGATCAGCGCCAGACCGATGGTCGACACGGCGCCATGGGCGATGCGTGCGAGCACATCCCGCCCGAGACCGTCGGCCCCCAGCGGTAAAGACAGGCTGGGCGGTTGGAGCCGGATGTACTGCGGCGTGAAGGGGTCGCGCGGCAGCCCGAGGGCGATCAGCGCCAGCAGGATCAGCACGACGGCGCAGGGGACCAGCCAGAGCCGGCGGTCCGGCGCGGGCCGGGCGAGGTCGGGCACCGGCAAGGCCCCCATGCCAAGCGCGCGACCGAGCAGCGCCACCCGGATCAGGTTGACGATCACGCCGATGGCCAGCGCGCTCAGCAGCAGGATCAGGATGCCCGCCTGCAGGGACGGCAGGTCCTGCGCCGACGCAGCCCCCAGAACCGCCCGTCCGAGGCCGGGGATCGAGAACACCTGCTCGACCGCGATGGCCCCGCCGGTCATCGCGACGATGATCATCCCGACCTGCGGCATCAGTGCCGGCAGGCTGCGGCGCAGCACGGCCCAGGCGATCTGACGGCGGGAGAAGCCCGCCACCGCCCATGTCGCGATCCAGCGTTCGTGAAATGTCGCGGCGATGGCGTTCGCCAGCAGCCGCCCAAGCAGCCCGCCGCCCGGTAGGCCGAGCGCCAAGGCCGGCAGCACGACATGCGCCGCCCCTTCCCAGCCATAGGGGGGAAACCAGCCCAGCCACACTGAGAAGACGACGAGGCACAGTGCCGACAGCATGAACTCGGGCATTGCCGTCAGGCTTGCCGCGACGGTGCCCGACGTACGCGTGTCGCGTCCCCGCAAACCGCGCTGCATCGTGGGCCAACACAAGAGGACGGCAACCACCACGGCGACCGTGAAGGCGGCCGCCATGAGGACCAGCGACACGCCGAGCGCCTCGACCATGTCGGGCAGGACCGGCGCTCCGGAAATCCAAGATGTTCCGAGATCGCCCCGGAAGAGCCCGGCGAGCCAAGTCTGCAGATGCTCGATCGGCCCGAGGGCCAAGCCAAGCTGCTCGCGGATGGCGGCCAGGGTCTCCGGCGTTGGGTTCTGCTCGCCCATCCGCGCGCGCAGGATGCTCATGGCGGGATCCCTGCCGGAGATCCACGGCAGCAATCCCACGAGCACCATCACGCCAATCAGCGTGATCCCGCGCGACAGCCCGGGAGTCAGGCGATCCAGCGTTCGGATCATTCGGCCAGCGTCGTATGCTCCGTGATCAGCGTGCGCTCGCGCGGGTCGCGTTCCGCGCCCGACACGCCCTCGGCCTCGCCCTGGATCACGCGCTCATGCAGCATCGGCACGGCGGCGCCGGTCGCCAGGATGGCGGCTTCGGCAGCGATGATGGCCTCGCGGCGGGCCGGGCCTGGCTCGATCGCGGCGGCGTTCGCGAGTGCTTCATCGACCGCGGGGTCGCAGAGCTGCGAGATGTTGAAGGAACCCTCGCAGCCGAAATCGCTGATCATATAGGAGACCGGGTCGCCGCTATCCAGCACGGTCGCGCGCGACAGAATGAAGAGATCGAAGTTGCCGGCCAGCATGTCGGCCTCGATGTTGTGGTACTCGCGGACGTCCTGTTCGACGTCGAAACCAGCCTCCCTCAGCGCGTGCGCGACCAGCACGGCGACTTCTGGCAGTTCGGCCCGGTCGGAGTAGGTGCCGAGCGTGACCCGGGTGCCTTCGGGCGCCTTGGCGGCGACGTGATCGATCGGCTGGCGCAAGGGGTCCGCCCAGGGCAGCGCCGGGCCAAAGAGACCGCGTGCCTCGTCGGCTCGCCCTTCGTAGACGGTGCGGACGATGGCGGCCCGGTCGATCGCCTCGCGCACGGCGGAGCGCAAGGTGGGATCGGCCAGCGGGCCTTTCTCGGTGTTCACGTAGAGCGTGTTGGTACGCGGCATCGGCACTTCGTGGATCAGCGCCGGGTCGATCAACGCAGCCTGGCTGACGGGCACGGCTTCCACCACCTGGGCGGTGCCGGTACGCAAGGCGGCCCCGCGGGCGGTGCCGTCACCCACGTAATCGGCATCGATGCCCGATAGCTTGGCGCGCTCGCCCCAGTAGCCGTCGAAACGATCCAGGTGGGCGCTGGTGACGCCGTTGATCTCGGTCAGGACGAAGGGGCCGGTGCCCGCCCTGGTCGGCGTTACCACCCCGTTCTCGCCATAGGCCCTTTTGGCCAGGATCGCCAGCTGCGGGCTGGACAAGCGGTTCGGCACCAGGGGATCGATCGCCTCGGTCCGCACGATCACGGCGTCGCCATCGACCTCCACCGTCATGTCCACCCCGTCGAGGATGCGCGGCTTGGGGACGGCCTGCGTCGCTGCCGTCAAGGCCGCCGACACGCTTTCCGGCGTCAGGTCGGTGCCGTCGTGAAACTTGACCCCCGTGCGGATCACGAAACGCCACGCGTGATCGTCCAGGCGGCTCCATTCGGTGGCCAGGAGCGGTTGGGGTTCTCCAATCCCGTTCAGCCGGACCAAGGTCTCCGCCGTGGACCAGCGCGAGAGCTTGAAGGCGTCGTCCGACAGCGGGCTCAGGCCCGAGCGTGGCGGCTGCAGCATCGCGACGCCGATGCGCGGGTCCTCTGCATGCGCGGCGCCGGCCAGGGTCAGGCCGATGAAAAAGGCGCTCAGGAGGGTCGATCTCATACGGGTGTCCTCTCTTATGCCGCGGCGATCATCGGCGGTGCGGCGTTCAACAGTTCGCGGGTATGCGGATGATGGGGGTCGCGCAGCAGATCGCGGGTGGGTCGATCCTCGATGATGCGGCCCTCTTGCATGACGAGCACCCGTTGGCACAGTCCGGCCATGATGGAGATGTCGTGCGACACCATCAGGATGCCTGTGCCGCGCTCACGTGAAAGGTCGCTTAACACCCGCACCACCTGGGCACGGATCGCCATGTCCAGCCCGCTGATCGGTTCGTCCGTCAGCAGGAAGGCCGGGCGCGTGGCAATGGCGCGGGCGATCGCCACGCGCTGCGCCTGCCCGCCCGACAGCTCGTTGGGTCGGCGCGACAGGAAGCGGTGGTCCAGGCCGATACTGTCGAGCGCCTCCTCGGCGCGGCGGTCGGGATCGCAGTCGACACGCAGACGCCGCAGCGGTTCGGCCACCAGCTGCGCCACGGTCATACGCGGCTCCAGAGAGGCCACGGGATCCTGCGGGACGTACTGAACCATGCTGCGATACCAGCGCAGCGAAGCAACCGAGCCCGGCGCGACCGGGCGTCCTTGGCACAGGATCTGCCCGGCCTGCGGTGCTTCGATCGCTAGAAGGCAGCGCAGCAGGCTGGATTTGCCGGAACCGGACATGCCGACCAGGCCGACGCGTTCGCCTGAGGCGAGATCGAAGGAGAGATCGTGCAGCGCAGGCATCGGCGGAGGCCTGCGCCATAGTCCCCGCGGCGCGGGATAGCTGAGCGAGAGGTTGCGGACTGACAGGAAGGTCATCCGTACAGCCTCTCGCAGGCGATGCCGCAGCGCGCGGCAGCCGCGATCAGGTTGCGGGTGTGGGCGTGCTGTGGATCGGTCACGATCTGGCGCATCGGTGCGTCCTCTACGATGCGGCCGGCCTCGATGACGAGAGCGCGATCGCACAGGTGCGCGGCGGCGTGCAGGTCATGCGTGATGAGCAGCAGCCCCGGTCCAGCGGGTGCCGAGGTTACATCTCGCAGGACCCGCAGGATCTGCGCCTGCGTTACGACATCCAGGGACGAGGTGGGCTCGTCCGCGATGATCGCCGGCGCCTTGCAAGCGACCGCCATGGCGATACAGACCCGCTGCCGCTGACCCCCCGACAGTTCCGGCGAACAGCGCCGCGCGATCCCGGCGGGATGGGGCAGTCCGACCTGCTCCAGGAGATCGTGGCTCGCACGACGTGCGTCGGCGGGGCCAAGGCCGGTGCGCCGCAGCGGCCGTTCAAGCTGATGGCCGATCGTCGCCAGCGGGTTCAGCGCTGCCTGCGTATCCTGCATCACCATTGCCGGCCGCGCCGCCGCGGGCCGCGACAAGGCCGGCGCGCGGGTCACGTCGATGCCCTCAACCTCAATCCGCCCGGCGATCTCAGCCTGAGGGGGCAGCAGACCGAGCGCGGCCCGAGCCGTCATCGATTTGCCCGATCCGGATTGGCCCAGAAGAGCGATCCGCTGGCCCCTATCAAGCGTCAGGCTGATTCCGTCCAGGATCGGCTGCCCGCTTAGCCGGACGGAAAGTCGGTTGATGGACAAGCTGGGGGGAAAGGGCACGATCACTCACGCAAGCCAGTTTAGCGAGCGTTATAGTGTAACGAGCTGGGCGGCTCAACCGGGAGAGTCGGCGTCCGAAAGACGCTCCCAGCTCTGGGGTTTCCCTCGCTGGGCTGCGTCGCCGATCGGAGCCCGAACCGAGCTTAGGGGGCGCCCGGCCTCATGCGCGGAGGCTGGCGGCTTGCCGATGCAGCCGATCGATTGCCGGGTCGTCGATCCCCAGCCTTTCGAAGCGATCGACCAACATGTCGAGGTAGAAAAAGTTCGTGCCGTTGTCGCCTTCGGCGGCGGCGATGATCCCGGCGGCTTTCTTCTCGGGGATGTTGGGGCGATAGCCCCTTCCTTCGGGATTGATCACGAAGACCAGGGCCTCGACCGGGCCTTGCGGCGTGGCGACGGGCACGAGCTTCGGGCGGTACCCGCCGGAGAACATCTCGCGCCGCCACATGAACTCCGTTTCCCGGTCCACCAACCGGGCGGGGATGCGAAAGACGACGCCGTGGCACTCGCCGCCCGGCTCCAGAGCCACCATCAGGCCCGGGCGGTCGCGCGTCGCGCGCGAGCCCAGGATGCGCATGCAGAAACTGCGGTGCCATCCGCCCAGCGTTCCGTAGCGGTACTGGTCCAGATAGACGGCGGGGTCCCAGATGAGCGAGCCATAGGCGAAGACCCAGAGGTCCTGACGGAGACGATCGCGGAGCACGGCCTGTCTGTTGGCTTCGCGCGCCTCGTGGTCCATGCGCCATCCCGGTTCCCAGCCTTCGGCCGCCGCGCGCGCATCCAGTTCGTCGAAGCGCGCCTGGCCGAAGCGCATCTTGGACTGGTCCGGGGCGACGATCAGGCCTTGCAGTGCCGGCACATGGCAGAACACGTGATCGGGAAAGGGCATGGCTCGGCCTCGCTGCGCGCAAGCGAATCAGTGGTCCGCCTCGTCCGCATGACGGCCATCGGCGGGGGCAACCAGTCCTGGTCTGCTTCGGAGCGTCGGAAAGGCCCTGCTTCGAACGGAGTGCCACCCTTCCGCAAACCAGCGAAGGCATCCTACTCAATCCGAGGCGGCGTTTGACAAGCTGATCGCCCCCACCGGCCTTCGAACCCGCTTTAGGTTACTCTCGCCACGCGTGGAGGGCGCTCTCGGGCAGCCCTGTTCAAGCGTCAGAAAGCGTGCCACGTTCGAGCTTGGCTTGCCCAATGCACTTCAATGCGGAAGACCCATGACCACTGCCAAGCTGACCTACTTCAGAGGGCGCGGCCGCGCCGAGACGACGCGCTGGATGCTGGCGGCCTCTGGCGTCGCCTTCGCCAACCTGCCGGTCGATACCCCGGAAGAGCTGGCCCGGCTCCGCGCGTCCGGGAAGCTGCCCTTCGACCAGATGCCCTTGCTGGAGATCGACGGTCTTTGCCTCAGCCAGTCGTCGGCTATGATCCGCTATCTCGCGCGAGGCCACGGCCTCTACGGCGCCGACAGTACGGAGGCGCTGTGGTGCGATATGATCGCGGGCGTCGTCGCCGACTTCGCCGAGACCGCGATGCAGGCCCCTTTCAAGCCGACCCCCCAGGTTGCCGTCGCCGATCTGGAAGCCCGATTCGCCAAGTTCGGGCCTCGCTTCGAAGCGCGGATCGCCGCGCAGGGATCGGGCTTCTGCGCGGGCGAGGCCATGACCTTCGCCGATGTCGTGCTGGCCGAGGCACTCAGTTCCTATCTGGAGTGGTGTCCCGCCATTCTCGCCGAGAGTCCGGGCTTGGCCTCCCTCTATGAGGCGGTCACGGCGGACCCCGGCGTCGCCTCCTACCTTGCCTCGGATCTGCGCTATCCCAAGCCGGGAGACGATTACGTCGTGGCGGCCGCGCGCGTTCTGCAACGCGCCTTGCCGGCGCACATGCCCGACGCCGATCGCTTCCTCGCGTGAGCGGTCACGGTCCTCCGCGAGCGCCATCCTCGCCTTTCGAAGAGAGCCGTTTGATGCTCTGGACGGCCATCTCCATCTTGGCGCGGGCCGAGCTGTTGGCGGAGTGAATTCTGATTTCGGGCGGCGTGAAGCCGCGCGTGGCGACGGCGTCCTCAATCCATAGGAGCACGTCGTAGCCCGTGCCGCGGTCATCGTCGCCTAGATCGTGGTCGAGACTGACGGCTGTCACCTTACCGGTCTCGAGCAACGCAATGGCTTCGTCGGGCCAATAGACGCGCAGCCATCCCTCGGGCGTCTCGCGCTCATCGTCCAGGAACACTTTCACCTGTCGCTCTCCTAAGGGGCCGTCCAAGCCGTAGCATGTGCGATCGCGCAGTGCAGTCTTGTTCTTGTTTTGTTTCAAAGCTATGGTACCCCTCCGAACTTGAGCAAGACCGCCATGGCTAGGACAACCGCGGACATTCCCATCATCGACATCGCACCACTGTTCGAACCGTCCTCGAGCGCGCGCGATGCCATCGATAGGGAGATCGCCGGGGCCGCCGCCAACACCGGGTTCCTCAAGGTGAAGGGGCTGCCGGAGGCGGTCCGTTGCGATGCGGCCCTACGGGACCAGCTGCTGCGTCTCTTCGCGGCGCCGCGCGGTCTGCGCGAGCGACTCGCCTGCAATCGCCGGGACCCCTCGCGTCCCCTCGTTTTGCACGGTTGGTTCGACGTTCGGCCGGGACGGGCCTTCCACTACGAGGGGATGGAGATCGGGCCGGACGTCGCCCATGGCGCCACCGCCGTCGATCCCTCCGATCCGCTGAGCGGGCGGACACCCCTGCCGGCGGACGCCGATCTGCTGGGATGGCGCGCGGCCGTCCGCGCTTACTATCTGGGCCTGGAGCGGACGGCTGAGGCGATCATGCGCGCGCTTGCGCGCGGCTTGGGCATCGCCGAGGAGGGGTTCTGCGACCTCTTCGTCGGTGGTTCCTCGGCGCTCAGGCTCCTACGCTACCCGGTCCGGTCGGAGCGCGAACGCGCGCGTGTTCCGGAGGAGGAGGGGCTCTGCGTCCTTCATGAGGGAGAGAGGCGCGAAGTCATCAACGAGGCCCATGTCGACTACGGCGTCATGACCCTCTTGGCGCAGGACGACAGCGGCGGCCTTCAGGCAAGACTGCCGAGCGGCGCCTGGATCGATGTACCGCCGGACGACGGTGGCCTGGTGATCAACTTCGGCCAGCTCTTGGCGCACTGGACCGCCGGCCATGTCCGCGCGACGGAGCATCGCGTCCTGTCGCCGGGCCGAGAGCGCTTCTCGATCCCCTTCTTCTACGCGCCGCGTCTGGATGCCGAGATCGCGCCTCTCCCCCTGCCGGGCGCCGAGCCATTCCAGCCCTTTCCCTACCGAGACCACGTCTGGGAATCGCTCCCGAAGCTCCGACGGCTGTTCGGCGATCGCTCGGCCAGATGGGTATCGAGCGAGATGACGTTTGCTCCGCAAAGGCCCCTTACGTCCAGATCGCGACGATCGCCATGAGCGCGAAGCCGAAGACCACGGCTGAGAACTCGCGGAGGTCGCAGCAGCGGGCGACAAGGATGCCGTTCGCCAGACCGTGCAAGGTGCCTAGGTAGAGGAACGTGCCGGCAGCCAGTGCCTTGAGCGTGGGCGCCACCAGCGGGTAGGCCGCATCCCACTGGGCGGCGATCGCGCCGCTGGCGACGCCGAGGGGAAGGAAAAGGACGAACACCACGAACGCGATGAAGCGGGCCGAGCGCGTGAGCGGGCTGCGGGCGAGTGAGACGGCGAGGGCGAAGGAGGCCGCCCACTTGTGCGCCAGGATCGCAATGAAGATCACGATGGCGACGGCGCCCATCGCGCACGTCCCCAGTGCCGCTCCGGCAAGGAAGGAGTGGATCGATAGCATCACGGTGGCGAGAAGCGCCAGGATGGCATCTCCGTCGCTCGCCCCTTTCGCGGCCGCGCCGACGTGCTCGAGAAGAAGCAAGGCGAGGACCACCGCGCCGCACAGCAGGAAGGGCCAGGGGTAATCGACGCCGGCGGAGGCGAAGTCGCCCGCGGCATCGCCCAGCATGTGAATGAGACCCGCGCCCAGAAAGACGCCGGCGGCGACGGCCTCTCCGCGTGCGGCGAGCTTTCCTTCCGCGTCAAACGTGCGTCCGAAGAGGACAGGCAGGCCGGCTGCGAAGGCGACGACCACGATTACGCCGGTCATACCGACCAGGATGGTATCGGGGCTCATCCTCTTGGCCCAAAGACCAGTGTAGAGCGGAAGACTCCGATGCCGTCATCGAGTGCACTGGTCTTCAAGGACATCTTGATCAACGCCTCCACACAGGTCGTAAGTCCGATTGTGCGCTCTCATATCCAGTCTGTTATAACATTGCAAACGAATGACTGACCATTGAGGGTGCTGCTTCCTCGAAACTTGGTTTCTCGCGCGCCAGGTCTTGGGGGACGCCGGAGGGGCATAGCAGAGGGCACTTCCGATCCTCAGCCCACCAGGTCGAGAGCGACCGTATTCGAAAGCGACCTCTCCAAGTAGGGTTTTGGATCTACGCGCTTCCTCCATAGGTTGACGGCCTGCGCTCGCTGGCTAGTCTGGACCCCTGTGTTGGGGAGTGGCCTGGCGAAGCAGCCTGTCGCTGAAACGGGGGATGAGGAAGATGACTGTCATAGAAGGCGGGATGGCGCGCGGACGGCTCGGCGCCTGCGTGCTCTTGGCCGCCGTGCTGACGCTTTCGATGCCTCCCTCCGTCGCGGCCAAGAAGCTCTTGAGCGATGGTGCCTTGGAAGCCCATACAACCTCTCAAGACTGGTGCCGCGAAAAGGTCTATGTGGAAGTGCAATCGCCCGACCGCAGTCCCTTCACTGGTGACAAAGCGGCGATGCGGCGCATGGTGGCCAAACTGCGCGACTTGATGGAGGAGCGCTGCCCGCAGGCCAAGTCCTTGATTCTCCTGGGGGTGGTGTCCGATCAGGTCGTCTATGGCGACGTCGCGGACCTGACGGCGCCGGCGGCCACGGAAACTGACGAGAGCGTTCCCGATAGCCGTCCGTCGCCGCCGGGGCCCGCGGAGGTGCGCGAAGCCCAATCTTTGCTGACCGACCTGGGCTTCAGGCCGGGGCCGATCGACGGAGCGATGGGCCCCAAGACCCGTGACGCCATCGCTCAGTTCTTGTCGGCCCAAGGCGTCGATGCTCCGGCGGAAGTGAATGGGGACCTGATCGCGCTCCTGCGCCAGGAAGCGGAGAGGTCGGGATCCGCGGGCAAACAGCAGGGAACTCAAACGACGGCGGTCGACCAATCACCATCCGGGCAGGACGCGCCACGGTCGTCTTCCTCGACGGCGCTGAAGGCACGCTTTCCAGGGACCCTCCTTCACGAGTCGGAGGAACTCGCGGTCTTTTCCCGGCCGAAAGCTCAAGATCCCTGTTTCTTCAGAGAGGCTCTGTACGAAGGAGAGAGCGATTCCGTCTGGGCCAAGATCGATCTCGTGTTCAAGGGCGGCGAGGAGGTGACCATCAGGCCCGAAGACGTCTCGCCCGGCGGTTCCTACCGTAGGGTCTTGGACGAGGAGGTCTTTCCGGCCGTGGAAGCCTTCTGCCCGGGAGCGAACGTGATCCATATCGACAACTACATCGGAGACTACAAGATCGGCTCCTACGACTCGGTGATCTATCACACGACCGATCAATCCGCCGGCACGGAACGGCCGCTGGTCAGAGTGCAGATCAGCGTCCAGGACGGCGAAGTCTACAGCCATATCTGGGACACACTGGACTCTGGCGATTTCTCGATAGCCAAGCTGCGCCGCCAACAGGAGGAGTGGGAACAAGGCGCCGATGACCGCGCGGCAGAGGCAAAGAGGCGCCACGAGGAGGAAAGACAGGCCGCGATCGACGCCCTGATAGCGGAGGCACAGGGAGCGATCGATGCCGGCACCGTCTATCGCTCTCTCAGCTACTGGATCCGCTTCGGCAGTCCTCTCTTCCTGCAGAATGTCTTCTTGGGCAAGTCGGACAAGGTTTATACGGATACGAACCAGTTTCGATACTACTTCGGCGCCTACGTGGCTCAGTACTCGAAGAACTGCAGACATCTGCTGCCGGACACCGTCCCGGTGTACACGATCGAAAGTAAAACGCAGACCTTCAACGGATGGACCGGCGTTGTCACCGATACGACGAACTACAAGAGAACCATCTACGTCAAACCCAATCTCTTTCCGAAGTACAAAGAGTACCTGGACCGGCCAATCTCCAAGAAGGAGGCCGCCAACACGTTCATTTCAATATTGAAGGGGCAGCCTCCACAAAACGTCGGCGTCATTGAAGGCTTGTTCGAGGACATGGATCTCCTGCTGACCGAGCGGGGCTGCGAGAGTGCGACCGCGAGGCAGTTCGAGGAGAACCTCCTGCGACTGGCGAACGGCGAGCCGACGCTTCAGGAGAGCGGCGAGCGTGTGGCTGGTGCGATCCTGGAAAGCCGCAAGCCAGAAGACATTCCCAACCCGACCGATCTGTGGGGAGCATGCCTCCTGCATCTGGGTTACGATTCCTGGTCGTCGTGGGATTCCTGCGCCTGCATCGGGAACGTGTTCCCACACGTGCTGACGCCCGAGGAACTGCGACGCTACATCAATGACTTCGATTTCTTCTGGGGGACCGTGCTGTTCGGGAACTACAAGGATCCTGGATACAGCAGGCAGCTATCGGAGAACTACCACTTCGCCTGCAACAAGGATTAGAGCCGCTGGCCTGTGCGGGCGCCAATGAAGCGCGAGCCTTCGGGCAGTCACGAGAAACCAGCGAAGGTGCGGGAGCGCGGCAGCCAGATCTTCCGCCAGACCGCCGAAGCAGAAGGCTTGATCCGCATCGCCTGACATGATGACGAACGGGAGCACTGTGGTGGAAGACCGGTCTCGTCGAGCAAGCGCTTTCAGTTCGAGGGAAAGCGGCCTTCAACCCGGACGCGGCGCGAAGTCCCCAGCCTAGGGGCGTCGTCGCTTTTCATGAGCAGCGTTCGGGGTCTCTCGCGATACCCCGCCACACTAGAGTAAAGATTCGCTCCAGCGCCTCTCGATCCGCTGGCTTCTTGCTCATGGAGGCGTGGCGCGCGAGTGTAATGGCCGGCGACGCCAGAACAGTCTCGATCGTCTCCACGGGGTAGGCAACGAGGACTCCTTCGTCGACACCCTTCTGGATTTCCAGCAGCACTTCCGTATGGATGCGGTTGAGCTCCTTGTTGTCGTGCACGTCGTTTCTGGTCTCGGCGTTCATCATCTCGGCAAGCAAGAAGTCTTGTGGTGCGTCGAATCCATAGCCGACCAACGCGAACCACATCGCCCGAAGGCGGCTCGCCGCACCGTCATGGGGCGCGGCCGCGTCCATCATTGTTCGGTGAATGTCGCGTTTCACCTCAAGGTAGACTGCGAAGAGCAATTCATCCTTGGTTTTGTAGTAGCGATAGATCGTGCCCACGCTCAGTCCGGCGCGCGCGGCGATCCTATTGACCGATACGGCGGTTGAGCCGACGGCGGCCACTTCCGCCAGCGTCGCCAGCCGAAGCTCTTTCGGCTTGTCACCGGCAACCGGTCTCGCCAAGGCGGGCCTCCATCATGTTCGCGCAGGGGCCTCCGGCGCAGGCAAGCTCCTGGCCGCCCTCGCGGTTCATCGAGAAAAACTTGAAAAATGAGCGATTACTCATTAACTCCGACGCAGCTCCCCTCCCGAGAGAGCGTGGTGCGTCGCGACACACACCATCCGCTCTAAACAAAAGGAAAAGTCTCATGCGGAAAGTCGTCCTCATCACAGGCACCTCGTCGGGCCTTGGCGTTCAGATCGCCGTGCAGGCCGCGCAAGCCGGGCATAGAGTCTATGCAACGATGCGCGATCTTTCCAAGCAGGATGCGCTAAGGTCCGCCGCCGCGGAGGCGGCTGTGTCGCTGAACATCCTGCAACTCGACGTACAGGACAGCGCTTCGGTGAAAGCCGCCGTCGATCGCGTTCTCGAGAAGGAAGGTCGCATCGACACCTTGGTCAACAACGCCGGCGCCGGCTACGTCCGCACCACCGAGCAAGCGACAGAAGAAGACATCGATTGGGTCATGGACGTCAACTTCATGGGCGTCGTGCGCTGCACCAAGGCGGTCATCCCGCATATGCGCGAGGCCCGCTCAGGGCACGTGATTACGATCTCCTCCGTAGGCGGACTCGTGGGTCAGCCCTTCAACGAGTTCTACTGCGCCGCCAAGTTTGCCGTTGAAGGATTCACGGAGTCGCTCGCCTGCTATGTCACGCCGAGCTTCGGCATCAACTTCACCACCGTGGAGCCCGGCGGCATTCAGTCGGAGTTCGCGGCAAGTATCTTGAAGCAGGTAGAATCCACCGGCGGTATGTTGAACGATGAGTACCTGCCGATCCTGCAAGAGTACGTTGGCGGTTCACAGAACGAGCGGGCCGGGAGCGACATCTACCAGAGCGCCGAGGACGTGGCCGCCGTCGTCTTGGACTGCCTCGAGGCGGCGGAGCCTCCGATCCGAAAACGAACCTCTCGTTGGGGCGAGGAGTTCACACGCTTCAAGACGGAGCTGGACCCCGACGGCAAGAAGCAGCAGTCGGCGGTGTTCGAGCAATTCCTCGGGTAGGCCGACGATCGGTCGTCGCCCCCCCCCCGTTAGCCCAAGCGGTGCCGGAACCGCCCGCGATAGCGACGGGCGAGCTTGCCGTCCAGGAGGCGGTCGAGATGGCGGATTGATCCCTCCATGGCCGCCTCGCTGGAGACGCTGTCCGGCAGGGCCGCCAACCTGACCCAATAGCCGTCGATCATCGCGTAGAGATCGTCCGCCGCCTTGCTGGCGCTGGCCTGCGAAAGGAACACGCGCAGCTGCGGGAGGAGGTTGCTGCGCATGCGCCGGTAGAGCACCTCGTACATCCGGCTGAACTCGGGATCGTGCCGGGTCCGCGCCAGAAAGGACATCCACGCCGGGGCGTTCGAGGCCTTGAACATGTTCGGCCCGATGTTCGCCTCCAGGATCAGGAGAATCCTGTCCAGCGGTTCCTCGAAGTTTGGGAACTCCCTAACCAGCAAGTCGTGCATCTCTGCGTTGATCACGCGAATGAGCTCCAACAGGAGCTGATCCTTGCTGCTGAAATGGTGATGCAGATAGCCGACGGAGAAGCCCGCGCGCTCGGCGATCTTGGCGATGGTCGTCTTCTCGTAGCCGTTCTCGGAGATGACGTCGCGCGCCGCTTCCACGAGCTCTCTCCGCCTGATTTCCTTGATGCTTGCGCGCATGGGACCTCCTTGGCGCAGCTTGGCACGGAGGCCGCCGCGCAGCAACGCATCAAATAAATTGTGGACAATTCAGATTATTGGATGATATTCAAAAAAATATAGAAAATTCAAGAAAGGGAGGAAGGGATGATCATCAGGGCGCTCACGCTCTCCGCCGGGCTCTTGGCCTTGGCATCCGCCGCGATGGCGGAATCGGTTCGGGTCAGCGATGAATTGGTGCTGCACTACGAGTCCGCGGGCTCGGGCGAGAAGACGGTGCTCTTCGTTCCCGGCTGGGGCATGTCCAGCGCGGTCTTCGAGAAGCAGCTGGCGCACTTCGAAGGATCGGACAGCCATCGGGCCATCGCCTACGACCCCCGCGGCCAGGGGCAGTCCACCAAGACGGCCGGCGGCCAACACTACGATCAGCGTGGGGCCGATCTCCATGCCCTGATCGAAGCGCTCGACCTGGACAGCATTACGCTGGTCGGCTGGTCTTACGGCGTGCTCGATCAGTTCGCCTACATCACGCAACAGGGAACCGGCAGGCTGGACGGCGTGGTGATCGTCGATGGGACGGCCAAGACCGTCGGGGACGACAATACGACCCAATGGGTCTGGTACAGCAAGACGGACGCCGACGGATACCGGCAGTGGTACACCATGGCGCCGCTGACGGACCGGGCAGGCTTCGACAAGGCCTTCGCGGAATGGATGCTGGAAGAGCCGAGCGCCGACACGCTCGCCTGGGTCGCGGGCATCGCAAGCCAGACCGACAGCGCGACGATGGCGCTGCTGAACGAGACAGCCGCCTATGCCGACTACTCGGAGGCGCTGCTCGGGCTCGAGGGCCAAGTGCCCCTGCTCATCATCGTCCGTGACGAGTGGAACGACATCGTAGGCGGCTTCGCGGCCGAAAAGCTGCCGAGCGCGCAGGTCGTGGCCTTCGGCAAGCACATGATGTTCTGGGATCAGGCCGACCGCTTCAACGCGGAGCTTGCGGACTTCCTCGCTCGTCTGAATTGACCGCTCGAGCCCGCGCGGCTGTCGTTCGCGAGACAGAGAGCCCTTACGCGCCGGTCCAATCTGGGACGTCCTCACTCTCCAAGAGAGGTAGCCTTGAGGATCCCGGTTGGGGCCGGCGAGTCAGCGTCTCCGGCGAAGCTTGTGGGTGGATTGGACATGACCAAGCGTGGCCATTGCCTGTGCGGAAAGACGCGGTGGGAATACCACGGCGAGACGACATGGGCCTGCTACTGTCATTGCGACGATTGCCGCCGCAACTGTGCCGCCCCGGTGGTTGCCTGGCTGGGCGTGCCGGTCAGGAACTTCAGGTGGTTGGGACAGGCACCGAAAACACTGGAAAGCTCCAGGGGCGTGAGGCGGCACTTCTGCGCGGACTGCGGGTCGCCGATGGGGTTTGAGGCCGATCACTACACGGGCGGGATGCATCTCTATGCCGCCTCGCTTGAGGATCCGGCGGATTTTCAGCCGGCCTTCCATGTCAACTATGAGAGCAGGCTTCCCTGGCTGCACATCGACGATGACCTCCCGAAGTACGAAGGCACGCTCCTTCAGGCGCCGGAAGGGCTTTGGGACTACAAGTCGAGCTAAGCACGCGTCGTCGATGGACGAGGACCGAGTGCGGTCCTCGCGTCCAAGTCTGGGGCGGTCCTTTCATTCCGACATCTTTCTTGGTTCGCACCAACCGGTGGCTACTAGGCGCCATCAGCCTGCTCTTCCCTTTGGCCGACCGCATCCCAGGCGGCCCAATTCTCCTCCAGATGCTCGATCGAGGTGGTGCCGGGAATGACGATCACATTGGGGGAGTTCTTGAGCAGCCACGCGAGCGCCTCTCGCGGCGCGAGCGTGGCGCCCTGCTTCATGGGATTGGCGCCAAGGGGACCGTAGGGGATGAAGGCAATCCCGTTCTCCGCCGTGTAGTCGACCAAGGCCTGGGCCTCGCTCTCCGCCATGTTGAAGCGGTTCTGCACGCTCGCGATAGGCGCCACCGCGCGGGCGCGGTCCAGTTGGGCACGGGTTACGTTGGAGAGGCCGATATGACCGATCCGACCATCGGCCCGCGCTTCGGCCAGCGCGGCCACCGAGGTCTCGATCGGCACTTCGGGATCGACACGGTGTAGCTGGAAGAGGTCGATCCGCTCGCGTCTCAGGTTGACCAGCGCGCGGTCGACCTGGCGTAGCAGGGCGTCGCGACTGCCGTCGGTCACGATGCGGCCTGGCTCCGGCTTATCCACGCCACCCTTGGTGGCCAGGACGACATCGCGCCCCTCGAGCGCCTCGCCGACGATGCGGTCGGCAAACTCCGGTCCGTAGGCCCAAGCGCTGTCGAAGAAGGTGACGCCGAGGTCGGCGGCGCGGCGCAACAGCGCGATACCCTGGTCCCACGCGGGATAGGGTCCGAAGTTGCCAGGCTGTCCGGTGAGCCGCATGGCGCCGTAGCCCAGGCGGTTCACGGTAAGGTCGTTGCCGATGGTGAAGGTGGTGCTGGTCATCCTTGCTCTCCTCGGATCGCTGTTACCGTCGAAAGCGAAGGTGGCAGCCGAAACAGCTATGCTGTAGGCAGTTTAGCGAATTTTCTGTTATTTGTATTGCGCATGAGCAAGCCGCTAGACCGCCTCGCCCTTCTGGAGACCTTCGTGCGAATCGCCGAGCGCGGCACGATCAGTGCCGCCGCGCGCGATCTCGGTATGTCGCAGGGGTCGGCAAGCCGTCAGCTCAAGGACTTGGAGGAGCGCCTGGGCGTGCAGCTGGCGCGGAGGACGACACACGCGCTTGCGCTGACCGAGGCGGGGCTGGAGGTGCTTGCGGACGCGCGCCAACTGATTGCTCAATGGGATGCGTTGGAGGAGCGTCATCAGCCCGACGCGGCCGTCCTGCGCGGACCGCTTCGGATCGTGGCGCCGGTCGCGCTGGGACAGCTCCACCTGGTGGACGTCGCAATTGCCTTTCATGCCGCAAACCCGCAGGTCGTTCTGAACTGGCGGCTGGAAGACGAGCCGATCCGCTTCGCCGAAGTCGGATGCGATTGCTGGATCAAGATCGGACAGGTTCCCGACGAGACACTGATCGTGCGTCGCTTGGGACAAGTGGAACGGCTCCTGGTCGCCACGCCGGCACTAGCCGGTCGGTCGGAAGATCTCACACCGGAGGCCGCGGAACGGCTCCCCTTCGCGACCTTGACGCCGTTCGAGGGCGCGAAGATCGGACTGTCCCGGAAAGACGGAGAGCGGCGCGATCTTACCGTCACCTCCGCATTGGCCACCAACAACGTCATGTCCCTCAAGCGCGCGGTGCTGTCGGGGCTCGGCGCCGCCGTTCTGCCTAGGTGGTTGGTCGCGGAGGAACTCGCCAGGGGTGCTCTCGTCGACCTCCTGCCCGCGTGGCGGGCCGCGACCTTGGATGTGAACATCGCCTATCTTCCGGCACACCCGCAGCCCCGACGCCTCGCCGCTTTCATCGAGGCGATGGAAACGCGGGTCCGAGCAATGCCGGGAATTGCGCCTTAGACCGATCGACCAAGGACGCTCCGCCGGAGAGGACTTGGCGCAAACCAAAGGAAGTATTGATCGGCGTGGTGTTGTACTGAAGACTGATGCTGCGCCCCCTTTCCTTGAAGAGGACATGCGATGTCCAGTGATCCCTATGCCGACCTCGGAAACGCCACCGACGAGATGCAGAACCGGCTGGTCGAGGCGATGATCGCGCGTGCCGAGGATCCCAAGCAGATCGAGATGCGCCGTGCCTACATGGAACGCTTGGCGCTACCGCCTGGCGCGCGCGGGGTTGAGCTCGGCTCCGGGCCCGGCGATGTCACGCGCGACATCATCGAGGTCGCCGGCGCGTCGGAAGCGCTGGGGATAGAGCCCTCGCCGATCATGGTCGCGGCCGCCAAGTCCCGCCACGGAGACCTCGAAGGCCTCTCCTTCCAGGTCGGCGATGCCAAGGCGACCGGACTGGAGAGTGCCTCCCTGGACCTCGTGGTGCTGCATACGCTTCTGATCCACTGCCCGGGGCCGGCGGAGGTCCTGGCCGAGGCCTTTCGCATCCTGCGCCCCGGCGGCAGGCTCGCCATCTTTGACGAGGATCCGCCCTCGGTCACGGCGGCCATCGCCGATCACGATCCCTTCCGCCCCGTCGTCGACAACCTGCTACGCGCCTATGTCCACGACCGCTGGCTGGTCCGGCGAACGCCGGCGCTGCTGGCGGCCAGCGGGTTCGAGCTGCAGGAGCGAGACGGCTATCTCTATCTGCCGGCAACGGACTCGCCCTACTTTCTCACCATCATCGACCGCGGCGCCGACACTCTGGCGGAGGAGGGCGTGATCGGCCGAGCCTTCGCCGAGGGGATTCGCGAGGAGGCGCGCCGGCGGGTCGAGGAGCAGAGCTTCTTCGGCTCCATCGCCTTCGTCAGCATCATCGCCAGGAAGCCGAACGCCGCGCACGGCTAGGGCTCAGTGGTCGCCTGCCGCCAAGAGCACGCGCATCGACCGAGGCTTAGCCTCTCCAAAGAGGTCCGACCGCCGCCAGCTGATCTGACGAAGCCGTGCAAATCTCCTGTTCTTCATCGCCTCTTATCACCGGGCGGAGATCAAGTGATGAGTAATCGTCGCAGAGACTGGAGACTGCCATGACGACTGACGGGCCGCTGTTGCGGATCTTCGAGGTGCGGACCAAGGAAGGCTGCGCCGAGACGCTTCTTAGGAACTTCGCCACGACATCGGCCGATGTCGTCCGGGGAAAGCCCGGCAACAGGGGCTACTTTTTCGGCCGCTGCGTTGAGGGCGGCGACAATGTCGTCATGTTCGTGTCGCTATGGAAAGACCTGGACGCGGTCAAGGCCCGCTTTGGCGACGAATGGCAGGCGTCCCACCTGCCGAGCGGCTACGAAGACTTGATCGACACCTGCTCCGTCCGGCATTTCGACATGAGCGCGGGCTGGCAGGTCCAGGGCGCGTAGCGTTCTTCTCTGCACGAGGTTAGAAGGCAACCGGCCGGTAGGCGGCCCTCGGCAGTGCAGAGTGATTGGCCTTGTCTGTGAGCACCATGCAGTCGTTTGGCGAAAGCATCTGGATCATGGCGGGCGACGCCGTCCGCATGTACGGCGTGCTGCCCTTCACGACGCGAATGACGGTGGTCCGGCTAGCCTCGGGCGGGCTTTGGCTCCAATCCCCCGTGCTGCCGACGCCGGAGCGCCGGCATGCCGTGAATCAGCTGGGCCCGGTCGCCTATCTCGTCGCACCCAACAAGATCCATAGCCTCGGCATCGAGCCTTGGAAGCAGCTTTACCCCGCGGCCAAGGTCTGGGTCTCACCGGCGTTCGAGAGGCGTCACCCCGCTATCGCCGTCGATGCGGTGCTGACGAACGAGGCGGAGGCGCCGTGGCGAGACGAGATCGACCTCTGCGTCATCGAAGGACATCCCGTCCTGGACGAGGTCGCCTTTCTGCACAGAGCCTCCAAGACGCTCATCATCACCGACGTCATTCAGAAGCATGAGGCCGCCGGCGAAACCTGGATCTGGCGCGGCGTCAAGCGGATGGCCGGCATCCTGGGCGAGAACGGCGGTGTTCCGCTGGATATCAGGCTGACCTTTCGAGACAAGCAAGCGCTACGGCGCAGCCTCGAGACGATTCTCGGCTGGGATTTCGACAACCTCATCATCGCGCACGGTCACTGCCTGCAAGGCGGCGCCAAAGAAGCCGTCGGACGCGCGTTTCAATGGGTCATGCGCTCTTGAAGACCGGAGGAGCGCCACCCAGGATCCGGCGGAGATCCCACACCCCTCTAACGGCTGGCAACCCGCGTAGTGCACTAGGAACATGTCGACGCAGTCTTCGATGATCTCCTGCGAGGTCCGGCGCCACCGCGGTGCGTCGCCAAGGAGGAACTGCGGCCACAGGAAGAACTGCTTCACCAGGCCGTTGAGCTGGATCGCCGCCAACAGAGGGTCCCTATCGCGCAAGGCTCCGGCTTCGACCGCGTTGGCGGCCTGATCGACAGGAGCTTCGTCCGGTGAGCACTTCCCCGACGGGGCGTCACCGCGCCTGTCGGGGACGCGGTCGGTCGATCAGCGCGCGGCGCGTTCCATGGCCTCCGCGGCGAGCGCGCGGTCGCCCAGTTCCTCGGTCAAGGTGAAGACCATGCGCGTGACCTTCCAATGGCCGGACAGGCGCGCGAGGTCCCAGTGATAGACGCCCACCGGGCGCCATAGGCGATTGCCGATCCAATGGCGACCGTCCACCGTCGCGGTGGCCGTTGCGCGGTCGCCGTCGATCTCGACAGAGACGGGACCGAGTTCGTGCCAAGTGGCGTCGAAGCCGGGGACGATCCCGCGCCAGGCGTCCATGAGCGCGGCCGGACTCATGGTGGCGGGGTCGCCGCCCCAAAGGCTGGTGTAGTCGATAGTGACCTCGGGCGCGAAGGCGGCCTCGGCCAAGCTGTAGGCGGCACGGTCGACCGCGAGCGGGATCGAGGCGACCAGCGTGATCACCTTCGCCGTGTCGGGATCGCCCGCCGGCGCGGTGCCATCGCTGGCAAGCGCTGCGTCAGCTGCCAGGCACAGGGCCGCGCCGGCGACGAGGCTGGCAAGGAAGCGGGTCATGTCGTCTCTCCTTGTGGTCGTTGCGGGGGCTCCGGCTCGATGGCCGAAGCCCTCGCGGTTAAGGGGATCAGCGGGCCAGATGCGCGGCGATCTCATCGGCGGCCTTTTCCACGGCGTCAGGGTCGTCGTAGAAGTCGAACTGGGTGACCTCCTCCAGCCAGGCTTGCGAGGCCTTGCCGGTGATCCCCTTCACGAAGGCACGGACGCCCTGCGGGATCGCGGCCGCATCGGAATGGACGATCGCCAAGGGCTTGTCATAGGCGCCCGCGCGATCGACGGGATGATAGGTAAGCCAGTCGTCCCAGCCGGCGTTGTTCCAGGCGTTGTCGTATTCCGCTATCGCGCCGCGCGCCGGGTCGAAGTAGTAGCCGCCGATCGGCATCAGCACGCCCTCGGCGCCCTCCGGTCCGGCGGCCGGGATCACCTCGCCGCCCTTGGCTTCGGCGTCGGCGGCGAGCTGCAGGAGGCCGGCCACGCCCTCGGCGCCGCCGTAGACCGACTCGACGATTTCGCGATCCTGCAGCCAGGGCGCCACCAGGCCGACGCGGCTCACCGTCTCGTTGCCGCGGGTGGCGTCGAGCATGTAGCCGGCGGACGCACAGATGCCGAGGCCATGGACCCGGGCGACCTCCGGCATTGCGGCCAGGGTGTCGATGGCGGCGCGGATGTCGGCGATCTTGGCGGCGGGGTCCTCGATGAAGCGCTGTCCTCCAGGCAGGTCGCCTGACTTGCCCCAGCCGCGAAAGTCGAAGGTGAAGGCGATCAGGCCGCGCTCCGTCATGGCGCGTGCGTAGGTTCGGGGCATCTGCTCCTGCACCGATGTCCAAGCACCCGTGACGACGACGGCATCGGTGGGCGTGCCGTCGAAGCCGTCGGGAAAGTAAAGCGTGCCGGAGAGCCTCACCCCTTCGTTCTCGAAGGACAGGGTCCGCGTGCTGAACTCGGCGCGCGCGGAACCGCTCGACAGCATCGCCGCCAGCATCCCGGCGGCGGCGGCGGTAATGGCAATGGTGCTCATGGTGTAGCTCCTCCTCGTAGCTCGCCGTTTCACTGCGGAGGGACTTAGGTGAGCTATCGGCGCGGCGCAGGCGCGATTTCGAGCATTGACTATGCGAATCCCAGCGTCGGGACGATTAGCCGTCGCGTGCTGCTCCAGGCGTCCGACGGAAGCGACGCTTGAAATGCTGGCCAAAGCGCGCGACGTCGTTGTAGCCGACCCTATAGGCGATCTGCGCCACGCTGAGCCGCGTCGTTCGAAGCAGCACAAGCGACGTCTCAAGACGCTCGGAAATCACGAACTGCAGCGGGGAGACACCCATCGCGCGCTTGAAGGCGCGGGCAAAGTGCGACGGCGATACAACCGCGACCTCGGCCATGACGGCCAGCGACAGATCATCGGCAAGATGCGCTCTGACATACTCCACCACGCGGCGCAGGCGGAGGTCTTCGATCGCCGTGACGCTCGGCTCCGCCGGCTGCAGAAAGCGGGTCATTTGGGCCGCGAGGGCATGAGCCATCGTCTCTGCATAGAGCGTTCCGCCACGCCCGAAGTCTTCGGCTTGCAGCACCAACTGGGTCAACAAGGGGTCCAACTCCCCCACGACAGGCCTTGTCGCGGTCGGGTCGAGCTCCGGTCCGACGTCGCGCAGCAAGACCTCGGGCAGCGAGACGATCGTGACGTCGAGTGGCGCGTCGTACTCACAGAGGCCCTCGGCGCCAGCAGGCAGGACCCATCCCTGCAGCCGTTTCAGCGGTACATGCTGCCGGCGATCCGAGCCGACAGTCAGCCGGTGGTCGGGTTGGTCGTTTAGGAAAACGCCGACCGTCAGCTCCGGCAACAGGTAAGCGCCGCCGCCGGCGGGCAGACGGACCGTGGTGGCGGCAATCCCGGTCATCGACGTCACGCTCCGCCTTTCGCGCCCCGCCGCCGGCGCGGGACTGGGTGTCGGTCGTCACGCCGGACACTGCCTCTCGGCGGGCAAAGGGAACCGAGCTGGGCGGAGGGAGCTAGGGGCAGTTGCCTTCGGACCTCTGACATCGTCGGTGAGTGTATCCTGGACCGCTTCGGCGCGGCAACCAGCCGGCCCTCGTTGGCAAGGAGCGACAGGCGGCCCGGAGCGAGAGTGCCTAGCGACCGACCCACAGTGCAATCCGACGCTGTCCTTGCCGCGTCGCGGTCGGGAGCAGAGACGGGGTTTCAAGGAATGGTCACCCTCGAGGGGTGTCGTAGTGCAATCGGTCAACGCTAACCGACGACATTCTTTGCTTGCTGCACGAACCAAGCGATCGCCTTGTTGTGACGGGTGCGTTCGTGTCGGACGAGGTAGTAGGGAAAGCCTTCGTCCACCCGAAAGGGCGCTGAAGTGAAATCGCCGAGTTGGCAGACCCGGTCGCCCAGTCGTTTGGGCACGGCGGCAAGCGTGTCGCTCGTCCCGATCAGATAGGGAAAAGCCGTAAAAAAGGGTTGATGGAACACGGCCGCCGGATTGCCGTCCTCTTTGCGCAGGATCCTATCGACCTGCTGTTCGGTGCGGCCCGGGTAGCTCACCTCGATCTGGCGAAAGGGGGCGATATCCCTTTGCGTGAGGTCGCGCTTTCGCTTCGCGACACGCTCCAGGGGATGCCCTTTCCGGAATAGAATCACGTAGGTCTCGTCGAAGAGTTTCTGAACGAGCAGGTCGTCTCGCCCCTTCACATCGATATAGAGCATCAAGTCGATCTTTCCCTTCTCCAAGTCATCGAAGCTGCTCGGGACAAGGGGCGAGACCTCGACCCGGAGCCGGGGACCGGCGGTGAGCAGACTCTCCATCACCGGTCCGACAACGCTTGCGACGCCGTAGTCCGTTGCCGCGATCCGATAGCGAAAGCGCGAACTGGCAGGATCGAAGTCGGACGGTGCAAAGACCGCCGCGACCGCATGGATCGCGCTCTCCACCGGCCCCCTAAGCGACAAGGCGTGGTCCGTGAGCTGGTAGCCGGCTTGCGTGCGGATCAAGATGGGATCGCCGATCAAATCTCTGACCCGGGCAAGGATCCGACTGGCCGCCGGTTGGCTGATTCCCAGATGGAGTGCCGTCTTGCTGACGCTGCCGGTCATCAGCAAGAGGCGCAGGAAGCGGAGCAATCGCAAATCCAAGAGAGCCGGGTCTGTATCCGATTTTTGCATGCACATTATGCCATCTTCATCATTTCAGTTATGTGAAGCAGCCTCTAGAGGAGCCGTCAAGGGACGCGCGCTGGCGAGGTCGCCAGCGAACGACGGTAATAGAACAAGGATCGGAGCCGATGATCTCCAGATGCCACTTCTGTTGGAGGGTGCTCTCCGCAGCCCGGGTCACGATCCGAGCCGCAAGGCTCGCCCGGCCGACCAACGACATGGAGGGGGCCGCGGTCACATGAGATCCCTTCTTGCGCTCATCGCCTGCGCGGCGGTCCAGCCCGCCCTGGCCGGGGAGACCATGGTCAGCGGCTTGCCCCCCTTCACCGAGGCCCTTCTTCCCGTCGGGACAGAACTCTATGCCGTCTCCATCGGCCCCGGCGGTCCGGACGAGGAGTTCGGCTCCAGCGCGCTCAACGGCGGACTCTACAGGCTCGACGCGGGCGGTGCGCACGAGATCGTCGAACTCTCGGATGGCGAGGGCCTGAGGAACCCAACGGGGATCGCGGAGATCGACGGTCAAATCGTCCTGGTGGACGGCAATCAGGCGATCTCCCTGTCGCCGGACGGGATAGTCAATTGGCGCAGGAGCTTGGAGGAGGACGGCGCATTCTTCTACGACATCGAGGTGCTGGACGAGGCGAGGCTGCTCGCGAGCGATTTCGGTCGGGGCGCCTTCGTCAGCATCTCGGCCCACAGTGGCGATATGGAGCCCTATCTCGAAGAGGTTCGGATCGATGGCCTTGCCCGATTTGAGATCGGCGACGAGGGCATCTATGCCGTGTCTTGGGGAGCCGACGACGCCTGGAACAGCGCCGTCTATCTCGTCACCGCTGCCGACGGGCAAGCCCGGGCCGAGAAGCTTGCGGACGGTTTCGGCAACCTCGAATCCATTGAGATCGTCGACGCCAAGGTGTTCGTTGGCGGCTACCGAGGGCATGAAGAGCTTCCGGCCGCCAAGCTGATGCGGTTGGATCCCGACGGCAAGGTTCACGCGCTCGAAGCCGGCTCGGACACGAAGGGCATCTCGGACATCTTCTTCGACGGTGAGTCCCTTTGGCTGACGTACTTCTACGATGCCGCTTACGAACGTCTGCCGGGCGCGCCCTCGCCCGCCAACCGCTGAGGGCGCCTTGTCCCGCCGGGGCGCGGCGTTCTCGAGGGCTTGCTTAGTCACTGGGGCATGAGAGAGGCACGGACCGGCGCGGCTACCGGCGCACCCATTGGTTTTTGATCCTGTGCGGCCGTGCGGTTAGAGTCGGTCCCGATCGGTGACCGATAGAACCCATGGCGCAGGCTTCGTGCATCACTGTAACCTACAGTCGGGAATCGCTCGGCCTCTTGTGGCGGGCGTTCTCCTTGATACTCGTGCATTTCGAGAATCCGAAGATCGTCGATCCTATCGCCTTGATGGTCTCCAAGCCCGAGCTCGAGGGCATCGTTTCGATGATCGAGGCGTCGTTGGGCCAAAAGGCGGATCCCTGCAGCTTGACAATGGACCTGCCGACCTGGGGGGACTTCGGGATGGCTCTGTGGCAAGCCGATAGCTCGGTTCCAGGGCTCAGCCGGGCCGACCTGGAAGCCCTGGAGGCGCTCGAAGAAGACTATCATCGGCGTGACGACGAGATCGGCTGATGCGTCGGCGGTCTCGCTTCCGGTTCAGCTCGACTAAGGCCTCGCCGCGCGCCTAGCCGTGCCATCTGTGCGATACAAGCGATGGATGGACGGCTGCTCAACGTCCGGGACGATTGGACGGTCGACGCGGATCGTTGTATGCAGTCCGGCCGGGCAAGTTTGGAGGGACGTCAGCATGGAGCGGTTTACCGGAGGTTGTTTCTGCGGCAAGGTCCGAATCGAGGCGTCGGGTGCCCCGCATCGGGTCGGCCTCTGTCATTGCTTCGACTGCCGCAAGCACCATGGGGCGCTCTTTCACGCCTCCGCCGTCTTTCCTAGCGAGGCGGTAACGGTGACGGGCGAAACCCGCGAGTTCGCCCAGCGCCACTTCTGTCCCCATTGCGGCTCCTCCGTCTTCTCGCGCAGCGGCGATGAGGTCGAAGTCCATCTCGGGGCACTGGACGCCATCGACCAACTCCGGCCGACCTACGAGCTGTGGACCGTCCGTCGCGAATCCTGGTTGCCGCCCTTTCCGCTCGCCAAGAGCTACGAGCGCAATCGCCGCCCTTCGGGGAACTCGGAGGATTAGGCTCCGCGAGGGCGGTTCCAGGGACGTCGAGCTCACGGGACCTTCGACCGGCGCGACGCTTCCGCGGACCGTCGGCAGGCTCGTCTCAACGCTCCATCGCTCCCTTGCCCGCGATGATCTTGTCGCGGAACTTGGCGATGCGCCTTGTCCGCGTTTCGGGTTGCTTCGCGGCGTTCAGATTGATGACGTAGCTCTTGCGGCGCCCCGGCGTCAGCTCATGAAAGGCTTCGGCGAGCTCCGGATCGGCGTCCAAGGCTGCGACCAGTTCGTCCGGAAGATCGAGTTCGCTCTCGTCCTTGGGCGGTTTCACTCCCGCGGCGGCGTAGCCCATCGCCTCCACGAGGTAGGATCGGATCACGGGCTCCTTTGCCTGCACCTCGTTGTTCGAGGTGAAGCGGATCATGTCGGGATGCTTGGTGTTCGGCCCCTGGCGCTCCAAGATGCCCTTCGGATCCCGCAAGAGGGCCGCATCGAAGAAACTCAGCCGAAAGTCCTTCCGGAATGCCCCGATGATGGCGATGTTCCGCCCGGCGTGCATGTAGCAGGGATGGGCCCATTTCACCGTCTCCAGCAAGTCCGCCTGCCGGCAAATCTGGCGGAGCTTCCTCAGCCCGCTCTCCCAACGCTTGGTCGAGCAGGCCGGCGTGTCAAAGCGATCGCAGCGTCCGCATCCCTTGACGAAGTAGTCTTCGATATCGGTGATCATCCCTGTCTCTCGCGTCCCTTGCGGCCTGCCTCTCCCGGGAGACGGCGCCATGACCTCCCGGGGCCGAGGAGAGTGACCATCCCCGCAAGAGGGCCAATCCAAAGATCTGCGCCTTTGTACATAGCGGGCATGCCGCCTGCATGTCACCACCAGCGCCTCCGACAGGACTGAAGCCGGGGGCCACGGCGGCGGTGCCGTTTGACGTAAGGCAATTGCCGGCCGCCGCTTTGGCGGCAGAGTGGTGTCCATGACGACGGACATCCTCCTGGCGCTGGGCGGCCTGGGCCTCTTTCTGCTCGGCATGGTGATCATGACGGAGGGCTTGAAGGGGCTGGCCGGCGGCACCTTGCGACGGCTCCTGGCCCGCTTTACCCGCAGCCCGGCGACGGGTGCCCTGGCCGGCGCCGCGACCACGGCGATGATTCAGTCCTCCAGCGCCACGGTGGTCACCACCATCGGCTTCGTCGGCGCCGGGCTTCTGACCTATCCCCAGGCCTTGGGCGTGATCTTCGGCGCCAATGTCGGCACCACGATCACCGGCTGGCTGGTGGCTCTTCTGGGCTTCAAGCTGAAGCTGGGGCTCATGGTGCTGCCGCTGCTCCTGGTCGGCGTCCTGCTGCGCCTCTTCGCATCCGGCCGCCTCCGGCAGGTGGGGTGGAGCCTCGCCGGCTTCAGCCTGCTCTTTCTGGGTATCGACGCCATGCAGCAAGGCATGGCCGTGTTCCAGGGCAGCGTCACGCCGCAGGACTTCCCGGACGACAGTCTCCTGGGCCGGCTGCAACTGGTGGCCATCGGCATCGCCATGACCTTGGTGACCCAGTCCTCCAGCGCCGGGGTCGCAGCGGCGCTGGTGGCTCTCGCGGCCGGTGCCATCTCGCTGCCGCAGGCCGCGGCCATGGTGATCGGCATGGACGTCGGCACGACCTGCACGGCCGCCTTGGCCGCTATCGGCGGCTCGCGGGCCGCCAGACAGACCGCCATTTCGCATGTCGTCTACAACCTGCTGACCGCCGTCATGGCCTTCATGCTCTTGACCCCCTTCGCCGCTCTGGCCCAGCACTGGGTCGGCCTGGGGCGGGACGCGGGGGGTGGCGACGCGCAGCTGGCCCTGGTGGCCTTCCACAGCAGCTTCAATCTGCTGGGCGTGCTCTTGATCCTTCCCTTCGCCGGCCCCTTCGCCCGGCTGATCCTGCGGCTGGTGCCCGAACGCGGGGCGCCCTTGGTGCGGCGTCTGGATAAGCGCCTGCTGGCCGATGCCGAGGCCGCCTGCGACGCCGCGCTAGCCACCTTGGAAGACATCGCCACGGCCCTCTGCACGCATCTCGCCGCCGTACTGAGGCCGGGTGATCGCGCCGCCTCGGAGCAAGCGCCGCCTCCGGCCGTCGCCAGCGCCTTGGCGGCGAGCGAGGCCTTCCTGCAGAGCATTCGCGGCCAGGAGGCCGAACAGAGCGGCGTGCATTCGCGCCTGGAGGCCGCCCTCCATGTCCTGGACCACCTGCAGCGCTTGCAGCATCGCTGCGGTCAGCTGGAGCGCATCGCGGCCCTGCAGCACGACCCTCGCCTGCGGCGGCTGGCCTGCCTGCTCTCGGCCCTGCTCGCCGGCGAGCGGCGGCTAGAGCGCCTGGACCGCTTGCGGCGTCTCTATCGCCGTCAGCGCCAGCCCTATCGCGCCCGCGTGCTGGCCGCCGCCGTGCGCGGCGAGATCGTGGCCGACGCGGCGCTCGACCGCCTGGATGCCATGCGCTGGCTCTATCGGGTCGCCTATCACGTCTGGCGGATCGGCGATCACCTGGAGGGAGCAGGGAACAGGGCGGCGGGCCGTAGGGGCTAGCCCGCACCCTTCACCGGCCGCGCTCTTGCCGCCACGGACGGTCAATCTTTCGGCCTAACACAAAGCGAGGCCGACGGCGCAAGACGAAGGCCGCCCCTTTCACGAGGGGCGGCCGATCGCCGGGGCCCGGACTGCCCAGCAGCCCGCGTCGATCCTAGGCCGGGCTCGCCGCTGGCCTGAGGAAGGGCCGCTCGCGCACGCCCAGATGCATGATGGCGGAGAGGACGCCCAGGATGATCGAGAGGATCCAGATGCCGTCGTAGTTGCCGAAGCGGTCGAAGTAGACGCCGCCCAACCACACGCCGGTGAAGCCGCCCAACTGGTGGCCGAGGAAGACGAAGCCGAACAGCGTCGCCATGGCGCGCGGGCCGAACATCACCAGGACCAGCGCGCTGGTCAGCGGTACCGTCGAGAGCCACAGGAAGCCCATCACCAGCGCGAAGATCAGCACCGAGGTCTGGGTCAGCGGCAAGGAGATGAAGACGAGGATCACCACGGCGCGAATGGCGTAGATCCAGGCGAGCACGTAGGGCTTGGGGAAGATCGTGCCCAGCCGCGCGGCGATCAGCGTGCCGAAGATGTTGGCCAGACCGGCCAGCGCCAGGGCCTGCAGGCCGAAGGCGCGAAGCTCCTCCGGCGTCAAGCCGGCCGAGAAGCAGAAGTTCTCGACATAGGTCGGCAGGTGCGCGGTGACGAAGGCCAGGTGAAAGCCGCAGACGAAGAAACCCAAGGTCAGCATGACGAAGCTGCTGTGGCCGAAGGCCTGCTTGACGTAGGTCGAGATCGAGACCTGCGGGCTCGCCTTGGCCGGCATCGACTTGCCGCTGAGAAAGGGGATGCAGAGCGCCATGGGGATCAGCATGGCGGCCATGGCCACCATGACGACCCGCCAGTCCAAGGTGCTGATCAGGACCGAGGCGATCAGCGGCATGACGGCCTGGCCCGCCGACCCGAAGGCCGAGGTGATGCCGAGATAGGCGCTGCGCTTCTCCTCCGGCGCCATGCGCCCGACGACGGCCAGCACGACCCCGAAGGCGGTGCCCGAGAGACCCATGCCCACCAGGAGGCCGGCCCCTAAATGCTGGTCGAAGGCCGTGTGGCCCAAGGCCGAGACCAGCATGCCCAGGACATAGCAGGCAAAGCCCAGCCATAGGGCGAGACGGTCTCCGTAGCGGTCGGCGAGTGCGCCGAAGGCGGGCTGGGCCAGTCCCCAGACGAGGTTCTGGATCGCGATGGAGAGCGAGAAGACCTCGATCCGACCGCCGAAGAGGTCGCTCGAAACGGGCTCGACGACGCCGCCGAAAATCGCGCGAACGCCGAAGGAGAGCGCCAGGACAAGCGACCCGGCCGTTAGAATGATCACCGTATCGTGTGATCTGCTGTGCTCTGAGCGGGAGGTGACAGTCATATCTGTCCTGCCTGAAAGCTGTGAGAGCGCGTCGCGCGCCGATTGACGGCGACGCTATCAAGGCCATATTCTTTTGAATAACGAATATATTTGGAATGTCAGTTCAGGATCTATGAAGTGAAACCTAGCTTCGACATCGACTCCCTGCGCACCATCGTCGCGGGGAAGGACTTGGGCAGCTTTGCGAGCGCGGCCCTGCAGCTCGGCCGGTCTCAGTCGGCCGTCAGCATGCAGCTGAAGAAGCTCGAACAGCAGGCCGGCACGCCGCTCTTTGTCCGCAAGGGCAGAGGACTCGTGCCGACGGAGGCGGGAGAGGCGCTGGTTGCCTACGCCCGCAGGATCGTCGCTCTGAACGACGAGGCGGCGATCGCGCTGGGTGCCAGTGCCACCGGCGCCACGGTGCGGCTGGGCATGCCGCAGGACTTCTTCGACGATGTGATGCCGGCGACGGTCACCGCCTTCGCCCGTCGGCATCCCGACGTGCATCTCGACATCCAGGCGGGTCCCAACCACCTCTTGAACGACGAGGTGCGCGCCGGCCGGCTCGACGTCGCCATCGCCCTCTACAAGCTAGGCAGCGCCGCCGAGGGAGAGACACTCCGTCTCCTGCCGATGCGGTGGATCGCCCATCGCAGCCAAGCGGAGAGGGTGCTGCCCAGCCCCCTGCCACTGGTTCTCTTCAGCCATCCCTGCCACTTCCGGGGGGCCGCGCTCGCGGCGCTGGAGCGCTCGCGCAGGCGCTGGCGGGCGGCCATCACCACGCCCAGCCTGCCGGGCATCTGGGCCTCCTTGCGCGCCAACTTCGGGATTGCGGTCAGGACCGAACACGGCATGCCCGAGGACATGGTGTGTCTTGGCGAGCAGGCCCGGCTTCCCGGCCTGCCGTTGATCGAGCTGCGCATGCTGGTGGCGGCGGAGGCGTCGAGCTTGGCGCGAGAAGTGGCCGGGCTGCTGAGAGAGGAGACGCTTCGCCGGATCGGCGGTTCGGCCCCGCCGGCGCGCGCGCGGCCGGCCGAATAGGCAGGAGAGAGGGAGAGGGCTCGGCGGCCTCGGCTCATCTCGTCGCTATCGCCGAGGCGCTCGTGCCTGCATCAAGGTGTGGAGAGATGAGCGGTGCCGCGCCGCCTTTCGACGGCGCGGCTGGCAATGGCTCAGTTGGGCGTGAGCTTATAGATGTCGCCCCCATCCACGGCGGCGTAGAGGCTGCCGTCAGGGCCCTGCACCACCGAGCGGAAGCGGCCGGCGGCCATCGGCAGGGACATCGCGGTGACGTCGTTCACGGACATACCGTCGTCGGCGAGGTCGATTACGTCGATGCGCATGCCGACCGGCGTGCCGCCGAAGCCGATTCCCATGATCCCGACGGCCAGACGACCGTCCCAGTCACCCCACTGGTCGCCCTCCAGGTAAGCGGCCGAGGAGGTGCCTTGCGACAGGCCGTTGTTGTTCCAGGCTGGCGGCATCGCGTCGGGATAGGTCGCGGTGTCGGTCATCGGCATGAACTTCATGCGCTCGGACGGCGCCATGCCTTCCATCTGGTTGGGCATGTAACCGCAGTAGTTGTCCGGGCAATCGCCGCGGCCCGCCATGTTCGGGCGCGGGTCCCACCCGGCGTTGCCGCCGTTCTGCAGCAAGGTGATCTCGTCGGAATGCCAGGGGCCGTGCTCGGCGACGACCGGCGCGCCGTCGCTCGGGCGGAAGGCGATGCCCTGCACGTTGCGGTGGCCATAGGTGTAGATGCGGGGATCGAAGCCTTCCGGCGGACTGTTGCCGGCGATCGCCTTGCCGTCGCGGTCCATGCGCAGGATCTTGCCGCCGATCAAGGTCGGCGATTGCGGGACCACGCCGTTGTGCGTGTCGCCGGTGGTCAGCCAGAGATTGCCTTCGGGGTCGAAGCGCACGCGGCCGCCGTTATGCGCGCCGGGGCCGCCGAAGGGGTGCTCGGTCGCCTTGGGCTTGTACTGCACGTCATCGACGATATCGGTGCGGTCCGAGACCGAGCCCAAGTCGTCGCTCACTTTGAGGCGCATGAGGCGGTTGCTGCCGGGCGCTGTCATGCTGGAGGTCGAGTAGACGTAGATGTAGTGGTTGTTGGCGAAGTCGGGGTCGACGGCCACGCCCTGCATGCCGGCCTGGCCCTCGCAGAAGAGGTCGTCTCCGGTGCTGGCATAGCCCTCGGAGCCGGTCATGCCGAGCAGCGCGTTCACGTCGCCGGAGGGGAGCAGCACCGACAGGCCCTTACACTTCTCCGTAAAGAACATGGTCCCGTCGGGCAGGAAGGCCATGTCCCAAGGGCTCTCCAGGCCGGACAGCACTGTGGTGTGGGTGAGGCCGGGGGACTTGGCATCCGCGACCGTGCTGTAGGCGAGCGCCGAAGTCATGACGGCACCCACCGACCACAGTATCAGATTTCGTCTCATGAAGAGTTCTCCCAGATTGATATATTTATTGTCGGCACTTGCCGAGCGTGCCGATGGTAACGAAGCTTGACGCCATTACAACCGCGTGAAACGGGAATGCTACTTAAGTCTCGCAACATTCACCCAGTTGCAGTGCGCGGAGATTGAGTAGAGAGACGGCCTATACAACGGCTATTCGCCATTCGGTCCGGTCGGTCTCGAAGGGACTACCAGCCGAACGGCAACGCGGCCGGTAGCTCGAAGCGCTGATCGTCGACGCGGATGAAGAAGAGGTCGCCCTCGCGTCGCCAGTCGCTATCGAAGCCCGTGCCCGACATGGTGGTGTCGCCCGAGATGAAGCGGCCATGGGCGAAGAAGAGCCTCCGCTTGAAACCGTTGGAGAAGGTCACGACCACCGTCGCGTCGCCACCGTCGCCGCGCGCGACGGCGACAGTGCATTCGCCCAGGGGCTGGCCGGGGTTCTGGGCGCAGGCGATCCTGCCGGTGGCGTCGAAGTCGCCCCGGCCCGCTCGCCGCGCGCTGTCGTCCTCGCCCATCGCCACGGTTCCGTCGGGGCCCCGCACCGGGCGGAGGGATTCCGCCGCGACATAGCCGCGAACGCGCCGGCCGAGCGGCTGGACAGAGCACCAGGGGCGGCCCTCGGCAACTAGGCAGCCGAAGTTGGAGAGGATCTCGCCGTCCGCCACGGTCGCGATCGCGGGCGACCCGCTTGCGGGCGCGCGCTGCAGCGATAGCCCGTCAGCGGCCGTCACCCGCCAACGCCGAGGCCCGCCCTCTTCAGGCGCCATGATGACGGCGGCGTCCACGAGCCCCGTCGTCCGGTCCTGAGCGGAGGCCTCGACGATGAAGCCGAGCACGGCGGCAATGCAGAGGGTCGTTCGAAGCATGGGCGGTCTTGCCCCGAGCGCGGCGCCCTTACTTGAAGCTCTCCGAGATGTAGGCGGCGAGATCGGCGATCTCTTCATCGTTCAACTCGCCGGCCCACGAGAACATGAGCGCCGAGTTGGGTCCCACCATCTCCTTGGCCCGAAATTGTTCGAGGCGGCCGGCGATATAGTCCGCGTCCCGGCCCACGAGCGGCGGGAAACTTGCCATGCCTTTCCCTGTATTGCCGTGACAGTTGACGCAGGTCTCATTGTATCTCGCTTCTCCGGCCGCGATGTCTTGCGCTCCGGCCTCCGCCACCGTCAGGGTGAGGGCTGCGAATACTATGCAAAACTGCGCCATCTTCATTGAGTTTTCCTCCCATTCCGCAATTTTTACTGTATAGGGCAACTCTGCGAAGCCTAACACCGGATCATCCCTTGTCAATTATCCTTGCGGCGGGCGCCAAGGGAGCGCGGCACTTGCGATGACAGGACAGCTTGCGACCGGTCAAGCACTTGGCTTGCATCGCCTCGGCTGGCACAAAGGGCGCCATGGACAGCCAACCCGAGAGACTACCTAAGGACTCCACCGCGACCGCGCGCGAGCGTCTCGATGTCGTCATCGTCGGCGCCGGCATCTCCGGCATCGACGCGGCCTATCATTTGCAACGCGAATGCCCCGGTAAGAGCTTCACCTTGCTGGAGCGCGAGGATAGCTTCGGCGGCACCTGGAAGCTCCACACCTACCCCGGTGCCAGGTCCGACAGCGACCTCTACACCTTCGGCTTCAGCTGGAAGCCCTGGACCGGCGTGCCCCTGGCCACGGCGGACGAGATCCTGAAGTACCTCGACGAGGCCTTGGACGAGCAGGACATCCGCCGCCATGTCCGCTACCGCCAAGAGCTCAAGGCCGCAGACTGGGACGGCGCGGCGCAGTGCTGGCGTCTGACCTGCACGGACATGACGGGCGGCGAGACCTATAGTCTGACCTGTTCCTTCCTATGGATGTGCCAAGGCTACTACCGGCATGATGCCGGCTACGCGCCAAGCTTTCCGGAACAGGATAGCTTCCGGGGCCGCCTGGTCCATCCGCAGCACTGGCCCGACGACCTCGACACCGAGGGCAAGCGGGTCGTGGTCATCGGCTCCGGGGCGACGGCGGCGACCTTGATTCCGGCGATCGCCGATAACGCGGCGCACGTCACCATGCTGCAGCGCTCTCCCACCTTCTTCGCGCCCAAACCGACGGATCCGGAACTGGCCCAACAGCTGCGTCCGCTGGGCCTTCCCGATCACTGGTTCCACGAGATCATGCGGCGCAGCTTTCTTAGGGAGCGCGATCAGATCGACAAGATGTCCTTCCAGGATCCGGATCGCTTGCGCGGCGAACTCCTGACCGCGGCGCAGGCTTTTCTGGGAGAGGACTTCGACCTGGATCCGGACTTCATTCCCAGCTACCGGCCCTGGCAGCAGCGCATCGCGGTGGTGCCCGACGGCGACCTCTTCAAGTCCATCCGCGCCGGCAAGGCCTCCGTGGTCACCGACCACATCGAACGCTTCACCGAGACGGGGATCGCACTCAAGTCCGGCCGCCACCTCGAGGCCGACGTCATCGTCAGTGCCACCGGGCTGAACCTGAGCGTCCTGGGCGACATTCCCTTCTCACTCGACGGCGTGCCGGTCGACTTCTCGGAGACCTGGGCGCACCGCGGCATTCTCTTCTCCGGCGTGCCGAACATGGCCTGGGTCTTCGGCTACCTGCGCAACAGCTGGACCCTGCGCGCCGACCTGGTCTCCGACTTCGTCTGCCGCCTTCTGAATCATATGGACGAGAAGGGGGCGACGGAAGTGAGAGCGGAGCTACGTCCCGAAGACCAAGAGATGCCGAAGCGGCTGTTGATCGAGCCGGAGAACTTCAATGCCGGCTACATCCTACGCTCCATTGACCGCTTTCCCAAGCAAGGCGATCGCGAGCCCTGGATCTTCAGCCAGGACTATTCGCTGGAGCGCGTCGAGATCCCGAAGGCCGACCTGGAGGACGGGACCTTGATCTACCGCTGACGCCTTTCGCCGCCACGTGGCCGACCTTGCGGGGGAAAGCAATCCGGGCCAAGCTTCCTCGCGCAGGAGGGCTCATCATGGAGCATCCCACTCGGCGGAGCGGCAGTCCGCCGATCGAAAGGGGCGTGACGCGCGCGGCGGCGGTCGCCATGGCGCTGCTGCTGGTCTCTTCTTCAAGCATTGCGCAGGCGGACGACCTTCTGGTGGGCGTATGGCGCGGAACCGATCAATCCGCCGGCACGCTACAAGGGGTGGAGCCTCCATCGTGGGAGCACCTGGTCTTCAACGACAGGGGCGAACTCAGCACCTATGCCGGACCCGTCTTCATGGGCTCCTATCGCTACCTGGCCGACGCGAAGGAGATTTTTCTCGCGGAGATCGATGTGAAGCTCGGCTACAGCGTCAGCGAGGAGGCCTTGAGGCTGGTGCAGCGAAATCAAGGTGACTTGCTGTACGAGAGACTAAGGGGCGAGGAACTGGACGACTTCCTTCGGAACGTCAACGTGAAGCCATAGAGCAGATCGCTATCAGGTGGATTCATCTGATTGTGTGAATCTGCTCTATCTTTCAATGAGGTAGCGCGGATCGCGACAGGGCGCAGCAGCCCGATCGCTTGGCGCGCTCTTCAGTGTCGAGAGGAGATGGGAGTCGCGCCTTCGGATGTTCCCAACCGAAGACGATCGACGCCGACCATCTCGAGGTTAGAACCCAAGAAACCGCTTCGTGGTATGCTCGTCCGGGAACGGCAAGGCGGACGACCCGTGCTCGTGCACGATCAGCCACTGGTCCTCTCGTTTCTCGAAGATCAAGGTGACCCTGGCCTCGGGCATGGCGATCGGCGTGCCGTCCGCCATTTCGCCGCTGCCGCGAAGCGAGACGGTGGACCAGGCGATGTCGTTTCGGACCTGCACTCTGAGATCGTCGTTCGCGTCCAGGCGCCAGACCTTCGGCAGACTCATGAACTTTCGGTAATAGGCCTCGGCCGGCGCCCAGCTGGAGAAGCCGTCGTGCGGGCGGCCGAAGTCGAAAGACGAGAAGGTCTCGTCCCTGGCATAGAGATAGGCGGCGGCATCGAGATCGAAGGGTGCGTCCGGGCTGGTCCGCCAGCTGTGCACCCACGCGAGCGTACGGGCGCGGATCGTGTCTTGGTCATTGGTCATGGTGGTGCTCCTTGATGAGGGGGTTAGGCGCGCAAGGCCGGAACGCGGGTCAGCAGGGGCACAACCGCGTAGACCATGGCGGGCACGATGATCGCGCTGGTGAGAAAGCTCTGCATCGCCGCCGGCCAGCCGGTCCCGAGCGCGTCGAGCGCTGCCGAGAGGGCCGTCACCGCCGGCCAGACGAAGAAGAACAGGGCCAGCGCGAAGAGGGGGCGTTTCATATGGGATCTCCTTTCAATGCGCTCTCCCGGGTGTTCCGGGTCGTGCGTCGATGGATCGAACTTCGTCTCGCAACGCCTTGACATCCAATCGTGGCTGGTCATTTAGCGATAACTGGAGGTTATCGCGTTGCTGATCGAACTTCGCTTGTGGCGGTCCTTCGTGGTCCTGGCCGAGGAGCTGAACTTTCGCCGCGCGGCCGAGCGCCTCGGCCTCTCGCAGCCGGCCTTGACCAAGCAGATGAAGGAGCTGGAGGAACGCCTCGGCGTGGTCCTCTTTCTCCGTGAGCCGCGCGGGGTCGAACGTACGGAGGCCACGGAGGCCAACCTGGAGGCCGCGCGTCGCTTGATCGGCTCGGCCGAAGCTCTGGAGCACGCCTTCCGCCGCGTCGAGAGCGATGCCTCGGAGCAGGTGTCGCTCGGGGCGCTCTCCTACATCACCCAACGGCTCTTGCCGCGCGCGCTCGGCTCCGCCCGGCGCCTGCGGCCAAGCCTTCAGGTTCGGGTTGCCGACATGACACCGCTAGAAGCCATGGGTGCCGCAGCCGAGGGCCGCATCGATCTCGGTGTGGTGCTGTCGCCGGTAGCGGAGCCGAACTTGGTGGCAAAGCCGCTTGTCACGGGCCGGTGGGTGATCGTTGCGCGAAGCGACGCCGACCTGCCGGCTCTACCCGGACTGGCGGACCTCGACGGCCGCGAGTTGATCCTCTTCGACCGCAATGCCAACGCCGACCTCTACGACAGCGTCCAGGCGACGCTGACGAAAGAGGCCCCGCGTGCGGTCATCGCCTATCATGCGCAAGACCCCTCCGCCGGTATCGAGATGGCGGCTCATGATCTGGGCTGTTTCCTCGCCGTGTCCTACGTGCTGCCGCCCTTGCCCGAGACGCTCGTGGCCCGTCCGCTCGACGGCCTGGGCGACGCGCTGACGCTCAACCTGGTCTGGCGGCGGGATAGGCAGCGGCCGGCGCTGCGCGCCTTGATCGACGGCTTTCTTGCCGGCCGCGAAGACCTTTGAAGGACCTAGGCCGCCGGCGTGCTGCTCGACGTCGGCATTGGTGGCGCCGACGTCGAGCCGTCATCTCGAACGAGCCTCGCGATGGGGATCAACTTGAAGACGTCAGCGCGCGCTCGATTGCCTGGCTCGCTCCACGGTAGCGTCAGTCGGATTCTAGGTTGGTGCCGCGTTGGGCGCTCGCTTGGCCCACCAAGGCTGCGCCTGCTCCAGTTGCCGCGCCAGGCGCAGCAGGGTGACGTCGTCGCCGCGCCGGCCGGCGAACTGGATGCCGACCGGCAGGCCCTCCTCGCTCCAGTGCAGCGGCAGGCTGATCGCCGGCTGGCCGCTGATGTTGTAGGGCAGGGTGAAGCAGACGTAGCGCAGCAGCCGGTCGTTGTAGCTGTCGGCGTCCATCGCCTCCATGTCGAAGGTACCCAGCGGCGGCGCCGGCCGCGGCATCGTCGGCGTCGCCACGAGGTCGTAGGCGGCGCATTGCTGCGCGATGGAACGGCCGAGCCGGCGCAGCTGCTCCACGGTGTTGATGTAGTCGCTCGCGCTGACCTCGCGGCCAGCTTCGATGCGCTCCCAGTTCACCCGGGTGAACTCGTCCGGGCCGACTGCGCGGCCGAGCAGTTGCTCGATCACCGCGACCGCCGCGGCGGCCTCGCCGGCCGACAGCAGGGCGAAGCCCTTGCTCAAGGCCTCCCGGTCGTAGTCGAAGCGCATCTCCTCAACCTCGTGGCCGGCCGAGCGGCACAAGGCCATCGCCTTGGCCAACCCCTCGCGGCAGGCCGGGTCGATCTCGATCAGGCCGCCGCTGTCGGCGGTGAAACCGATGCGCAGACCTTCGGGCGGCGTCTCGATTGCTTGCAGCCAGGGCCGGCCCTGGATTGGCAGCTCGTAGGCATCGCCGATCGCCGGGCCGGCGGTCAGGTCGGCGTAGGCGGCCGTGTCGCGCACCGACAGCGACACGCAGCCCTCCACCGCGGCGCCGATCCAGATGTCGGCATAGTCCGGCGCATAGGTGGCATAGCCGCGCGAGACCTTGAGCCCGACCAGACCGTTCCAGCTCGCGGGAATGCGGATGGAGCCGCCGCCGTCGCTTGCGTGCGCCAGCGGCACGACGCGGGCCGCCACCGCCGCGGCCGAACCGCCGCTGGATCCCCCGGCGACGCGCTCCAGGTTCCAGGGATTGCGGACCGGGCCGAACATCTTCGGCTCGGTGGAGATGCTGTAGCCGTACTCCGGCGTCTTGGTCTTGGCCACCAGGATCAGGCCGCCGGACTTGACGCGGCGAATGAACTCGCTGTCGTGGTCGGCCGGCAGCCCGGCCAGGCAGGCCATGGAATTCGTGGTCTCGGTGCCCTCGTAGAAGAGCAGAAGGTCCTTCAAGAGCCAGGGGACACCGGCCAAGGGCCCGGCGGGAGCGGGATTCCCGGCCTCCGCGCGGGCCAGATCGTAGTAGGCGTTGCTGACCGGGCTGACGGTCTCCTTGATCGCCTCGAGCCGCCTGATCGCCTCTTCGACCAGCTCCAGCGGGGTCACGCGGCCGGCCTTGACCTCTTCGGCCAAGCCGACCGCGTCCAAGGTATCGTAGCTCTCCATGCTTTCCTCCCTATGCCGAAGCGATCAGGTTTCGCGCGACTGCCGCGGCAGTATGTCGAATTGCGCCGAGCGCGCCCAGTGCGACGCGTGCGCGAATCGCGCGGTCATGCCCACCCATGATGCCTTGGGCTGCCGGCGCGTCGTCTGTGTACAAGACAGCTCCCGATCGGCCTCTTCCGTGTCTTGCCGGGCTTGCCCTACACTTCCCTGGCAAAGGGGGAGCGAAGCGGAGGAACGTTCTATGGCGACGAACCAGGGACGAAAGGCGATCCTGTCCATCGACGGCGGCGGCATTCGCGGCATCATGCCGGCGGTCATTCTGCAAGCGCTGGAGCGGCGCTTGGCCGAGCGGGGCAAGACCAAGCCGCTTCATGCCTACTTCGATCTCATCGCCGGTACCTCGACCGGAGGGATCATCGCCGCCGGGCTCACCGCCCCGCATCCCGACGGCGGCGACGCGCCGGCCAGCACGGCGGAGGGGCTGGTGAGCCTCTACCGCGAGCACGGTACGACGATCTTCGCCCGCGACCGCTTCCGCGGCCTGCGCGAGGCCTTCCAGCGGCTTTCGATCGAGCCCATGCTGCAGGAGAAGTATGCCGCCGCTCCCTTGGAAGGCGTGCTCGCAACCTATTTCGGCGACGGGCTGATGAGCCGGGCGCTCGGCAACGTGCTGGTCACCGCCTACGACATCCAGGCGCGCCGCACCCACTTCATGACCGGCGGGCCCGCCTATGCCGGGGCGACCCACGACTACCGCTTTCGCGACGCGGCGCGGGCGACCTCCGCCGCGCCGACCTACTTCGAGCCCGAAGAGGTCGAGAATCTCAAGACCGGCAAGGTCCACACCTTGATCGACGGCGGCGTCTTCGCCAATCAGCCCTCGCTCTGCGCCTTCGCCGAGGCCAGGTACCTCTGGCCCGACAGCGAGCAGGAGATCCTCTCGATCGGCACCGGCTATCAGAACCGGCCTTTTCCCTTCGACTCCGTGAAGGACTGGGGGCCGGTCAAGTGGATCTCGCCCAGCGAGGGCGCGCCCATCATCTCCATCCTGATGCACGGCCAGGCGCACAGCGCCAACTGGCAGATGGACCAGATCCTGGGCGAGCGCTTCACCCGGCTGGATGCCGAGCTGGTGAACGCCAACGACGACATGGACGACGCCAGCACGGAGAACCTCGACGCCCTGAGCGCGCTGGCCGGTGGCATCGTCGAGGCCAAGGGCCAGGCATTGGACGCCTGGGCCGACAAGCTGGTGGCGTAGGCCTTCATTGCGGGAGGCGCGTGGCGATGGGAGACCTCAATGCCTGAAACCCCCGAAGCGCGTCTCTACGCCATCGTCGAGCAGGCGCTCTGCATCGGCTGCGGCCTCTGCCAAGCCGTCGCCGGGTCCGACAAGGTGAGGATGACCAAGGTCGCCAGCGGCTATGAACGCCCGCTGGTGGTCGGCGACCTGGACCACGCCACGGTCGACCGCATCTACGAGACCTGCCCCGGCACCCGCGTTGAGGGACTGCCCCAGCGGCTGGTGGAGGCCGACACCAAGGTCGACAACGTTTGGGGACCCTGGCGGCGGATGGTGCGGGCCTGGGCCAGCGATCCCGAGGTGCGCTTCGAGGGCTCGACCGGCGGGGTCTTGAGCGCGCTTGCCAGCTATCTCCTCTCCAGCGGGCGGGTGGACTTCGTCCTGCACGCCAAGGCCTCGACTAGCGATCCCACCTTCGGCGAGCGGCACCTGAGCTTCAGCCATGCCGAGGTGATGCAGGGCGCCGGCTCGCGCTACGGGCCGACGGCGACCTTGATCGACATCGACGCGGTCCTGGTGCGCGGCCAGCCCTTCGCCTTCATCGGCAAGCCTTGCGACATCGCCGCCTTGCGCAACCTCGCGCGCCTCGACGCGCGGGTCGACCAGCTGGTGCGCTATTGGCTGACGCCGGTCTGCGGCGGCTTCATGCCGCCACCCTCGATGGACGCCTTCCTGCAACGCCACGCGATCCAGCCCGAGGCGGTGACCGCCTTCCGCTATCGCGGCCGCGGTTGCCCGGGTCCGACCAGGATCGAGACGGGCGAGAGCGCGCGGGAGCTGCACTACCTGGACCTCTGGGGCGAGGACTCCAGCCAGTGGAGCCTGCCCTTCCGCTGCAAGATCTGCCCCGACGGCATCGGCGAGGCCGCCGACATCGCCGCCGCCGACAGCTGGCCCGGCGGCTCGCCGACGCGCGAGGGGAGCGAAGACGACCCCGGCACCAATGCCGTGGTCGCGCGCACCGCCGCCGGTCAGGAGCTCCTGGAAGCAGCCGCGCGCGACGGCGCGCTGGTCCTGGAGTACGACGTGACGCCGGATGAGATGAGTCACTATCAGCCGCACCAGATGCGCAAGAAGTATGCCGCCTGGGCGCGCTTCCAGGGCCTGGCCGATGAGGGCCGTATCGAGCCCGAGACCGAGCGCCTGCGGATCGAAGCCTTGGCGGCCGAACTGCCGGAGGCGGTCAACGACTATCAGCGGCAAGGGACAAGGAAGCGCGTGCGTGGGGGCAAGGCGGTCGAGGAACGCCCCAAGTCTCTGCTTTGACCGCGGCCGCGTTCGCGGCGGCAGGGTTCGCCTGCGCCTTCTCTAACGACCGTGCCTCGCCGATGGTCAGCTGCGCCGCCCTTACCCGCGAGCCCTCGCGTCGAAGGCCGCTCCAAGCGTCTCCAACCCAGTCGCCTACACCATCATCCTTCGCTGCCCGATCGGACGCCTGTTCGTGCATCGCCATCGGCCTGGTTGCGAATGGAGCAAACCCCAACGAGTCTCCGAGCGGCAAGTGGTCCTCCGATCAAGTCGGAGGATGACGTTCATCGGGGTTTGGAAAGGCACTGTCGCTGGCTGACCGTATCGAACGCCGTCGCGATACCACTTTGTCGACCAGAGAGGTGTCGAGCGACGAGTTTAGGCGGCTCAGTGCTCTACCCTTACAGAGGTGACCCCCCAGCCTGGCGCGTGCTTTCAACCCGATCTCGGCATTCAATGAGGGCTGGACGGCGTCGGTCTGGCCGCCCTATCGAGCCGCGCGGTGCGGTCCGGCCTGCTTCGTCTTTGCGAGAGCGCGCTCTCAACGGCCCACACGGTCATCCTCCGACTTGATCGGAGGATCACTCTCCGTTGCTCGATCGGACGTCTTTTCGCGTAAAGCTACAGCAGTGGGTCTAGTCGCACACCGACTCGCTGCGCACCCGCCTCACTGTCATCCGGTCGACGACGGCCGGCCCTTCAGGCCGCCAGCCGGCGTTCACGCCCTGCGCCGCACCCGCGTCGGCCGAACCGCCCCGCCTTCCTCCTCCTCGTCGAAGAGGGCGGCCAGCTGCTCCATCATGGTGCCGCCCAGCTGCTCGGCGTCGACGATGGTGACCGCGCGGCGGTAGTAGCGGGTCACGTCGTGGCCGATGCCGATGGCGATCAGCTCCACCGGGCTGCGGGTCTCGATCATCTCGATGACCTCGCGCAGGTGGCGCTCCAGGTAGTTGCCGGGGTTCACCGACAGGGTGGAGTCGTCGACCGGCGCGCCGTCGGAGATCACCATCAGGATGCGGCGCTGCTCGGGCCGGCCGATCAGGCGGTTGTGCGCCCAGAGCAGGGCCTCGCCGTCGATGTTTTCCTTCAAGATGCCTTCGCGCAGCATCAGGCCCAGGTTGCGCCGGGCGCGGCGCCAGGGCGCGTCGGCCTCCTTGTAGACGATGTGGCGCAGGTCGTTCAGGCGTCCCGGCTGCGAGGGCTTGCCGGCGGCGATCCACTTCTCGCGGGCCTGGCCGCCCTTCCACATGCGCGTGGTGAAGCCCAGGATCTCCACCTTGACCGCGCAGCGCTCCAAGGTGCGGGCCAGGATGTCGGCGCTCATCGCGGCAACGCTGATCGGCCGGCCGCGCATCGAGCCCGAGTTGTCGATCAGGAGGCTGACGACCGTGTCGCGGAAGTCGATGTCGGTCTCCCGCTTGAAGGAGAGCGAGTGGGTGGGATTGGCGACGATCCGCGCCAGGCGCGCGGTGTCGAGGATGCCTTCCTCCAGATTGAACTCCCAGGCGCGGGTCTGCTTGGCCATGAGGCGGCGCTGCAGGCGGTTGGCGAGGCGCGCGATCACGCCCTGTAAGTGCGCCAGCTGCTGGTCCAGCATCATCCTGAGGCGCGCCATCTCGTCGGGATCGCAGAGGTCCTGGGCGTTGACGATCTCGTCGAAGTCGCTGGTGAAGGGCGTGTAGAAGTCGCCGGGCCGGCTGTTCTGCAGGTCGTCGTGCTGCGGCGGGCGGCCGGGCCTGCCGGGCTCCTCCTCGCCGGCGCCGGCGGTCATCTCGCCCTCGGCCTCGGCACCGGCTTCCTCGGCGCCCTCAGCCTCGCTGACCTCAACCTCCTGGCCTTCCATGCTGGCCTGGGCCTCGCCGGACTCCTGCTCTCCGCCTTGACCTTCGGCGGGCGCGTCCTGGTTTTCTTGCTGTTCGCCCTCGGCGTCGGAATCGTCGGGATCGGCCTCCTCGACCGCGTCCTCCAGCTCCAGATGCTGGATCAGGCGGCGGGCGATCTGGGCATAGTGCTTCTGGTCGTCCAGGCACTTGGAGAGTTCGGTCAGGTCCTGCAGCACTTGCGGGTCCAGGACCGGCCGCCAGAGGTCGGCGACATGCTTGGCAGACGGCGGCAGGGGGCGCCCGGTCAGGGTCTGGCGCACCACGGCGCGCAGGGCCTCGGCGATCGGCGCGTCGGAGGCCTCGGCGATGCGGCCCAGACCGCGCGAGCGGAAGTGCTCTTCCATCGCGGCGTCCAGGTTCATCGCCATGCCGGCCATGTTTTCGCTGCCCAAGGCCTCGCAGCGGGCCTGCTCGACCACGTCAAAGACCTCGCGCGCGACCGGATCCTGCGGCCTGCTGCCGGCGTGCAGCTTCTTGTTGTGGAAACGCAGGCGCAAGGCACTGGCATCGGCCTGTCCGCGCGACTGCAAAACCTCTTCATGCGGCAGGTCGCGGGGCGGCGGGCTCAGCTTGACCTCGTCGCCCACCAGGCCCTGGCCGGAGGGATGGAAGCCGACCGTTACCTCGGGCTTGCGCGCCACCGCGCGCACCGTGGCCGCGGTGGTGCGCTTGAAGCGCTCGAGCGGGTTCTCGCGCTCGTACATGGCCTCACGAAATGACCGTGTGCACGCCGGTCTCGGCCAGTTCGGTTCCGAAGCAGCGCTGGTAGTACTCGGCCACGATGGGACGCTCGGTCTCGTCGCACTTGTTCAAGAAAGTGACCCGGAAGCCGAAGGAGAGATCCTGGAAGATGTCGGCGTTCTCGGCCCAGGTGATCACCGTGCGTGGGCTCATCACGGTCGAGAGGTCGCCGTTGATGAAGCCGGAGCGGGTGAGGTCGGCGAGGGCCACCATGGCGGAGACCTTCTCGCGGCCCTCCTTGGTGTCGTAGCCGGGACACTTGGCCAGCACGATGCCCATCTCGTCGTCGTGCGGCAGGTAGTTCAAGGTGGCGACGATGGACCAGCGGTCCATCTGGCCCTGGTTGATCTGCTGGGTGCCGTGGTAAAGGCCCGTCGTATCGCCCAGACCCACGGTGTTGGCCGTGGAGAAGAGGCGGAAGGCCGGATGCGGGCGGATCACCCGGTTCTGGTCCAGCAAGGTCAGGCGGCCGGAGGACTCCAGCACCCGCTGGATCACGAACATGACGTCCGGGCGGCCAGCGTCGTACTCGTCGAAGACCACGCCGACCGGGCGCTGCAGGGCCCAGGGCAGCAGGCCTTCGCGGAACTCCGTCACCTGTTGTCCCTCGCGCAGCACGATGGCGTCCTTGCCGACCAGATCGATGCGGCTGACGTGGCTGTCGAGGTTGATTCGCACCAAGGGCCAGTTGAGGCGGGCGGCCACCTGCTCGATATGGGTCGACTTGCCGGTGCCGTGATAGCCCTGGATCATCACTCTGCGGTTATGCGCGAAGCCCGCCAGGATGGTCATGGTGGTGTCGTGATCGAAGCGGTAGGCCTCGTCCAGGTCCGGGACGTAGTCATTGCGCTCGCCGAAGGCCGGGACCTCCATGTCGCTGTCCAGCCCGAAGGTCTGGCGCACCGAAAGCTTGATGTCGGGCACCAGGGAGGGCGGCAGATTATCCTGGACCATCGCGTCGCTGGGCATGGGTACGGTCTTCCTTTGCTGCTCGGTCTCGGTCCTGCGCGAGCTCCGAGGGACTGGCGTGCGCTCTCGAGAAACTGATTGCCGTCTGCACTCAGGCGGATTGGCTGTAGGCGGCCTTGAGAGTGCTATAGGCCCGGTTCACTTCTTTCAAGCGTTCCTCTGCCTGGCGGTCGCCGCCGTTGGCGTCGGGATGCAGTTGCTTGACCAATGACTTATAGCGCGCTTTCACTTCGGAAAAGGGGATATCGCGTCCCAGGTCCAAGGCAGCCAAGGCCGCTTCCTCTGGGCTGAGCGGCTTTTGAGGCGGCTCTTTCTTCTGCTCGTTGCCCAAAATGCCAAGCGGATCGTGGATTTTTCCATGCGAGCCCAGCGGCCAGGAAGGGCGCTGCCAGGTCTGGTCTGCGCGTAGGTGGGCCTCGATCTGCGCTGTGTTCATACCTTTGAAGAAATCCCACTGCGCGTTGTAGGCGCGCACGTGCTCCAAACAGAACCAATAGTACTGGTTCAGACAGTCCCGCGATACCGGGGCCCGAAACTCTCCGGCCTTCGTGCAGCCGGGGTGCATGCAGCGACGCTCGGCGGGGTGACCGCTTTCGAAGGGCGCATCCAGCGCGCTGTGGTGAGCATCACGGGGCATGATTCGGAGTATGGGTCCGCCCGAATTGACTGACAAGCGCTGGCGAATGCGTGCTAGGCGGAACGAAGTTCCCAGTGCTCCTCGATCACACAGCCGGCGGCGCGCAGCAGCACCGATACCGGGCAGCGCCTGGCCAAGTCGTGGCGCAGCCGGTCGATCTGATCGGGCGTGGCGTCGCTCTTTCCGGTCACGGAGAGCGTGACGGTGGGGAAGGGATTCCCGCCCTCGCCCCGGATCACCGCCATCATCAGGTCGCCGGAGACCCCGATCTCCAGATCGCTCAGCGCGATGCCCATCTCGGCGGCGATCTTGTTGGCGATGACGTTGGTGCAGCCGGCGAAGGAGGCGAAGAGAACCTCCAGCGGCAGCGGGCCCGCGTCCTCGCCGCCATTGTAGGGCGGCTCGTCGATGGTCATCTGATGGCTACGGGCCTTGACTTCGGTGAGGGTCGCGCGAGGGCAGGTGGCGCCGACGGCGATGGGATAGCGGGCAAGCGGCTTGGTCGTCATGCTGTTGCGGTCCTCGTTCCTTGCGTCCCGACCCATAGTGGCGCCCAGATGGCACGGCTTTGGCAAGGAGGAGATGGAGCGAGATGACTGTTGCCGGCACGATGGAGCGCAAACTGCGGGAGGCCTTCTCGCCGCAAAGCCTGGAGATCGAGGACCAATCGCACCTGCACGCCGGCCACGCCGGCCACAACCCCGAGGGCGAGAGCCACTTCCACGTCGTGCTGGTGAGCCAGGCCTTCGAGGGCATGGGCCGCGTCGCCCGCCAACGCGCGGTCTATCAAGTGCTGGCCGAGGAGCTTCGCGGCCGCGTCCATGCCCTCAGCCTGGAGACCCGCGCGCCGGGGGAGAGGCGATAGTCGAGCCCCCAGGGGCGCAAGTAAAAGGGTCGGGTCAGCCGTAGAGAGTCACCTCCACGTTCAGAATGTCGACGCCCGCGGGCAGGGTCACGCCGGCGCCGAGAGCGAGGGTGTCGTTGCCGGCGCCACCGTCGATGGTCTCTCCGGCGACGAAGTCGCTCTGCTTCTCCACCAAGAAGAGGTCGTCCGCGGCCCCGCCGAACTGAAGGTCGAGGCCGGCGCCTCCGACCAAGAGGTCGTTGCCGCCGTCACCGCGCAGGTAGTCGGCGCCGCTGTCGCCGAAGAGGCTGTCCTCGCCGCTGCGTCCGCGCAGGTAGCTGTCGTCGCCGGCACCGCCGTAGATCAGATCGTCGCCGACGTTGCCGAAGAGGCGGAGATCGTTGCCGCTGTCTCCGTAGATCTTGTCGTCGCCCATCCCGCCGAGCAGGGAGTGGTCGCCGGCGTGGCCGCCGAAGATGAGATCGTCGGCCGACCCGCCGCTGAGGCGGGTGTCGGTCATGTGGCCGCCGTAGATTCTGTCCTCGCCCGATCCTCCGTTGAGCGCCGTGTCGCGTCCGCTGCCGCCGTAGATCCGGTCCGCGCCATTGCCGCCGACCAGCGTGGCGTCCAGGCCGCTGTTGCCGTGCACGCGGTCGGCCCTGAGACCGCCGAAGAGGCGCTCGTCGTCGCCGAAGCCACCGAAGAGAACGTCGTTCCCGCCGCCGCCGATGATAGAGACGTCATCCCCGGAATCGGCACGCAGCTCGTCGTTGCCATTGCCCCCGTAGACGCCGTAGTCGTTATCGTCGCCGGCGTAGAGCGTATCGTCGCCGCTGTCTCCGAAGAGCGCGCGCTCCTCGCCCGGGCCGCCGAACAGGCTGTCGTCTCCGTTGCCGGTGTACAAGCGCGTATCGCCGGCGCTGCCACCGAAGATGATGTCGCGCCCCTCGCCGCCAAAGAAGTAGCTGTCCGCGCCGCTGTTGCCCGTCAGCACATCGAAGCCGCTGCCACCGTAGAAACGGTAGTCGTCGCCATACTCGCCGCGCAGACGGTCGTCGCCGGTCTCGCCGAAGAAGAAGTTGTCGTCGCCCTCCACGCCGTAGACTAGGTCGTCGCTTGCACCGCCGTAGAGGGCGCTGTCGTCGCCGGAGCCTCCGTAAATGAGATCGGCGTTCTGCGCGCCGAACAGCCCGCTGTCCTCGCCACTGTCGCCGAAGAGCCTGTCCGGTCCCGTACTTCCGAACAGCAGGGAATCGTCGCCATGGCCGCCATAGATGAAGTCGCGCCCTTCGTTGCCTTCGAGAAGGCGGTCGGCCGACGATCCGCCGAAAATCCGGTCGTTGGCGTCATTGCCGAACAGCAAGGCGTCCTCACCTGAGCCGCCGTCGAGCGTGTCGAAGCTGGTCCCGCCGAAGAGGGCGAGGTCGTCGCCGTCTCCACCCTTCAGGTAGTCACTGCCGCCCCCGCCAAAGAGACTGCTGTCGTCACCGGCGTCGCCGGAAAGGGAATCGTCGCCACCGCCGCCGACCAGGCTGTCGATGCCCGATCCACCGAAGAGGCTGTCGTCCGATCCGAGACCGTAGAGACGGTCGTCTCCGCTCAATCCGTAGATGGTATCGATGGCGGGCGTGCCCGTTAGCGTGTTGTTCTGCCCGTCCGTACCGAAGATGACAGCCATGGTGCGCTCACTCCCGCCTCAAGACGACGATGGCGCCAGTGTAAGCCGCGCCGCTTGAGTGGACAAATGTATAGTTCGTTTCAACAAGACCATCGATAGGTCCGTTACCTTCCGACCAGATCCGCATGGTTCCTTGAAGGCGCCCGTCTTACCGACCGCGTCGACGTTCTTCTCCGTTCTCGCGGGAAGGCCGAAGGAGTCGTCTTGTCACAGCGCCAGTGGCGGCCGCTTCTTGTGCCAGTCGGTGGCTTGCTGCCAGGCGGCGCCGGCGCGGAAGAGGAGGCTCTCCTGCAGGCGTCCGGCGGTCAGCTGGAAGCCGAGCGGCGCGCCGCGGCCGTCGAAGCCGGCCGGGAGCTGCAGGGCGGGCGTGCCGCAGAGCGGCGCCGGCCCTGAGTACTTCAGGAAGTCGCGAATGGCCTCCAGGCTAGGTTCGAGCGCATCGACGTCGGCGGCGGTCGGCAGGGTGCTTGCCAGCAAGGGGCTAATGACGAAATCGACTGTTTCGAAGAGGGCCGCCATGGCGCCGGCCAGGTCGAGGCGCGCCAGGTGGGCGCGGGCATAATCCTCCGCCGAGAAGGCGCGGCCGGTCTCGACCATGAAGGCCAGGATCTGGCCGTAGTCGTCCTTGTGGCGGTCATAGATCGCCGCGTGCGCCAGGGCGCACTCCGCCGTGCAGATCTCCATCCAGCCGGAGACGGCGGCGGACTGGTCCGGCAGCGAGGTCTCGACGACCTCCGCGCCCAGATCCTTCAGCACCTGGACGGCGGACTCGATGCAGGACCGGACCTCGGGCTCGACGCCATCCAGGCAGAAGACGGGGTCGTAGCCCAGCCTGAGGCCGGCGATGCCTTGCCCGATTTCGCCCAGGTAGTCGGGCACCGGCGCCCGCAAGGCGGTGAGATCGTCGGGGTCCGGGCCAGCGATGACGCTCAGCATCGCCGCCGAATCGAAGACCGTGCGCGACAGCGGCCCGACATGGTCGAGCGACTGGCTCAAGGGCAGCACGCCGTGGCGGCTGGCCCGTCCCCAGGTCGGCTTGATGCCGGCAATGCCGTTGGCGAGCGCGGGAAAGCGGATCGAGCCGCCGGTATCACTGCCGAGCGAGGCGAAGCAGAGACCGGCCGCCGTCGCCACGCCGGAGCCGCTGGAGGACGCGCCGGCCCACAGGGAGACCTCGTTCGACCAGGGATTGACCGGCGTCGGGATCGTCGGGTGGTGCTGCGACATCGCACCTTCGGTCGTGGTCAGCTTGCCGAGAATGACCGCGCCCGCTTCGCGCAGCCGCCGCACCACGGTGCAGTCTTGCGCCGGAACGCGGTCGGCCAGGGCGTTCATGCCGCCGGCGGTCACCACGCCGGCCGTGTCGTAGAGGTCCTTGACCGCGATCGGCACGCCCTGCAGCAGGCTCGCCCGTTCGCCGCGCGCGAAGGCCTCGTCGGCGGCACGTGCCTCCGCCAGCGCGCTCTCCCGCATCAGACGCACGTAGCTCTTGAGGCGCGGCTCCAGCGCCTCGATGCGCTCGAACATGGCCTGGGTGAGCTCCAGCGAGGAGAGGTCGCGGCCCTCCAGCTTGGCGGCGACCTCGGCCAGGTCGAGAAAGGCCAGATCGCTGTGGGGTACGTCTGCCATGGTCCGGTGACCTCCCGCGGGCTAGAGCAGGATGACGTCAAATCGGAACGATTTGTCGTCTGTATCCTGCTCTACAACTTTGAAAGAGAGAGCAGATTCACGCACACAGGTGATTCCACCTGAGTGCGATCTGCTCTAGAAGCGATGCGCGCTCACGGCGGGCACCATGATGGCGTCGTGCTCGGGCGCGCCGCGCTCGCGGTCGCGGAAGGCGTTGAGCTCGCCCACCAGACGCGAGAAGGCACCGCCGCTCTCGGCGATGCCGGCGCTCATGTTGGACAGCCCGTTCAGCTGCTCCAGGCCCCAGATGGTGCGGAAGCGTCCGACCTGCACCAGCGAGCCGGAGGCCACGGCATAGGTGCCGCGGTAGCTCACGTGCTGCGGGCATAGCTTGGCCAGGTCGCGCTCGTTGTCCAGGAGCCAGCGCCGGAAGTCCGGCACCTTGTCGTGCGGGACGTCGTAGCTCCACTCGATCACCATGGCGTCGATCAGCACCTGCTTGCCGATGGCGTCCTCGACCGCCTCGTGCTCTTCGGCGGAGACGCCGCGGCGTCGCGGATCGCGCAACAGGAAGGTGACGCCGGAGCGGACCTCCGGATCGATCGAGGCGACCTCGGGCGCGCCCAGGTCACTGCGCCGTCGCAAGAGCTCCAAGGCACTCGGCTGCTTCTTCGTTTCGATCATCGCCTGCTTCTCCTTTGTGTCACCGCTGCCAATCTCGTCACTCGGCCGCCAGGGCCGGCCGCTGAAGCAGTCCCTGCCGCTCCAACCCCGCCAGCATGCGCCGCAGCTCCTCCGCGGCGATCCGCCAGCCGTTCTCCCGCAACAACGCCAGTATCGCCGCCTCCTGCGCCTCGGCGTTCTCTTTCGCCGCCACCGCCTCCAAGAGGGCCCAGGCTTCCAGGTTCAGGCGCAAGAGGCGCGGCGGGTCGCGCAGGTAGGCGAGGCAGATCTCCAGTTCCGGCACCGGCCTGAGGCGCAGGCCGCTAGTCAGCTGCAGGCACTGCATCGGGAAGCCTCGTCAGGTTCAGCCCGCCGTTCAACAGGCTGTCGTAGGGGTCCGGCGCCTCGAAGCGGCCGTGAAAGGCATAGGCGGCCGCCCGGCAGCCGCCGTGCGAGCCCTGGCTGGCCGCGCACTCTGAACAGGATGCCTCGACCGCGCCGGAGCGCAGACGCCGGTGCAGGGGATGCGCCCAGGTCTCCAGGAGCGATTTCTCGGTGACCGATCCGAAGGCGACGTAGTCGCGCAAGTAAGCGCAGCCGATGGCCTCTCCGTCCGCGCGCACTGCCGCCATCTGCCAACAGCAGTTGTGGTTGTTGGGGTGCCAGGAATGGATGACGCGGGCGCCGGTCTGCTTGGCGCGCTCCAGCGCCGCCATCTGCTCGTCCAGCGGCAGGGAGAGGCGCTCCCAGTCGCGCCGCGCCCGACCCAAGGGATAGAGCCTGAGGTAGGCGATGGCCGCCCCCGGCACGCGGTCCTCGGCCAGGCGCGCCGCCGCCGCGGCCTCCTGCGCATTCAGCCGGGTCAGGACGTAGAGCAGCTTCACCGAGACGCCGGCGGCGACCAGGTTGTCGATTCCCTTCAGGGTCGCCGCGTGGCTGCCGGCCGAACCCGTCATGGCTTCGTGCACCGCGGCGCTGGCGCCCCAAAGGTCGACGAAGACCTCGCCGACGCCGAGGTCCCGCAAGCGCCGGGCGCGCGCTTCGTCGATCAGGGTCGCGTTGGTGCGCACCATGACGAAGGCGCGCTCCGCCAGTTCGCCGATGAGCTCCTCGAAGCCCTCGCGCAGGAAGGGTTCGCCGCCCTCGAAGTAGAAGGCGATCACGCCGTCATCGATGCACTCGGCCAGGAAGCGACGCCAGAAGCGCATGGGCAGCTCCCGGCGCTCCTTTGCGGCATGACAGTCGGCATAGCAGAAGGCGCAGTCGAGGTTGCACTGCTCGGTCAGACAGACCGTCAGCTTGATCGGGCTCTCGAGCCGGCTCTCGTTGGCCAGCGGCGGGGTCAGGATGCGGCCGCCGCCGGCCGTCCCCGTCTTGACACCCTCGGCCGCATCGAAGTGCTGAACCATGGGGGCAGGACCCTGGCGACGCCTAGGCGGCGCCGTCTCCCGCCACCTCGGCGAGCAAGGCCTCCACGGCCTTGGCGGCCGAGACCCGCCCGAAGCCGAATCCGCTGTTCCAGCGCCGCGGGCGGCCGTCGTCCTGCACGTTCTCGCGTAGCAGGCGGCCGATCTCCTCGGCGGTGAGATCGGGCTTCACCTGCAGCAGCAGGGCGGCAACGCCGGCGACGTGAGGGGCCGCCATCGAGGTGCCGGAGAAGGCGATCGTCGCCGGGGTGCGCCAACCGCTGCCGCTCTCCGGGTAGCGCAGGCGGAAGCCCTTGGACCGCGCGGCGCGGATATGTCGTCCGGGCGCGCTGAGGTCGGGCTTCTGCCGCCCGCCGCGCGTCGGGCCGAGGGAGGAGGCATGCCACAGGGTGCGGCCGTGATTGGTCTCGTAGTAGGCGCCCACGACCAGGCTGCTCTTGCCGCAGGAGAGCGACCCCAAGGTGGCGGTGTCGTGACCGTGGCGGAAGCGGGACTGATCGGCCTGGTTGCTGCCGGCATCGTCGACCCGGAAGTCGTCGCGCTCGATCCAGCCGTCGATCACCAATGTCTCCGGCGTGGTGCCGGCGGACGCGCTGAACAGCAAGAGCTCGACGGCGATCGTACCCAGCCCGTCCGGCCCGGACACACCGGGGTAGAGCGACAGCACATGCTTGATCCGCACCGGTTCCAGCGAGAGAGAGATCACCAGGCGCCGCTGGCCCGAGTCCGTCACCCGGGCGGCCCGGATCGAAGCCTCGCCGATGCGGGTCCGCTGCTCGATGCCGTGACCCAACACCGTCTCCGCCGGGGCCGGCATCCAGATCTCCGCTCTGCTATCGAACTCCAGCCGGCGTTGCAGATCGTCGCTGCTGGCATCGACGCGCAGGTCCACGGCGCGGAATAAGAGCGGAATTGGCGGGCCCTGATCCACGGCGACCCGCGCTTCCAGGGCCAGCGTGCTGTCGTCGCTGTCGGTCCAGAACTGCACGCGGTTGCGCGTCAGGTCGGTCTGGGGAAAGAGCCAGCCGAAGTGAGCGTGATCGCCGCTTTGGATGATGCGCCGCCCATGGCAGCCCTGATGGCGGAAGTTGCCGGCCGCGACCGTGACGCAGCGTCCCGCCTTCAGCAAGAGCCACTCGATGATGGTGTCGTAGAGCGAGGTGCCGTCGTGCGGGCCGGAATTGCCGTTCAGGCTGATGTTGACGACGGCGGGGCGCCCCTGCCGGTCGGCTTCGCGGAAGATGTGCAGGATGCCCATCAGCAGGTGGGCCATGTCGATGGCGCCGCCGGTGCCCGTGCCGCTGGTCTTGGCCAGTTGCACGAACATGAGCTCGCTGTTGGGCGCCACGCCGGCGTTGCGCGGCGGACCGGAGCCTACCGCCCGGCCGTTGCCGGCGGCGATGTCCAGGACGTGGGTTCCATGGGTGCCGCCCAGGACCTTGACCTCGATGTAGTGGCCGTCGTCGGGATCGTAGCCCAAGCGCCAGTAAGGCTGGTCGTCTTCGGCGACGTAGGAGGGCGGCGAGCCCTTGTCTTCGCAGTTCGTGGGGCAGGGATGGCGGCTCGGATCGAGCGCCCAGTCGATCTCCTTGCGGCTGTAGAGGCGCCCCGGAACCCGGCCCAGGCGGCTCGGCTGCCAGTCGGCCGCTTCGTTCTGATCCCAGATCGACAGCAGGCGGGTATCGCCGTCGGCCATGCGGAAGTTGGGATGGACGAAATCGCAGCCGAAGTCGATCACTCCGACGATCACGCCGGTGCCGTTGACCTCGCCCTTGTGGCCGGGGGAGGGGGTCTCGCTCGCCGGATTTGCGGGGAGCTGACCGGGCGTGGCCTCAATGTCGACGACGGAGGAATCGAGCTGCGGACGGACCAGGCCGGCGACGGCGGCGGCGCCCAGGTCGCTCACCCCCAGGCTGCCGCTGGGTGCCTTCTTGCCCTTGGCCTTCGGCTGCAAGCGCAAGAGCTGCGCCAAGGGACCGGTGAAGAGCGCGTCCTTCTTCGTGGCATCCAGCTTGTCCCAATCGCGGATGCCCTCCAGCTCCCGCGCGGTGAGCGGCGCCAGGGGCGAGACGGAGATCAGCACGCAGGAGACGCCGGGGCGCGCGGCCGCCTTCTTGACCTCCTCCAGCGAGCGGACGTCGCCCTCGCTGGTGACCACCAGATCGAAGAAGCCCTTGGGATCGAAGCGCGCCTTTTCGTTCAAGGCGGCGCGCAGCTCGTCATGGGCCACCAAGAAGAGCCCCCTGGCGCTGCGCTCGGTCTCGCCCATGAGCCAGGCCAGGCCGTCCAGGCTGGATTGGCCGAGATCCGCCAAAAGCGCCAGCAGCTGGTCCTTCGTCATCTGCCCCCTCCCCGATAGCAGTGTCGCCGGTGATCGCCTCCGTGGGTCGTCCACCGGACCCGGCAACCATGGACGCAAGCTGGCCCAGGCACAAGCATGGAGACAAGATAGTCGAGCCTTGGTTGTAAACTTGGGGAGAGAGGGGAACCGAAGCAAGCGACATTGCCCGGCGTTTACTTGGGTTGCGCCGGGAGATATCATCTATTGCCATTCACAGCTGCTTTGGCTTTGACCATGCAATGTTCTCACTGCGGCTGCGACGTTGTCGCCGGGCAGCGTTTTTGCGGTGCCTGCGGCAAGCCTCTGGCACCGCAGTGCAAGAACTGCGGCGAGGACCTCATCGCCGGAGCACGCTTCTGCACGGCCTGCGGCCACCCGGTGGAGGCGGCGAAGGATGAGGCCCGATCCTTGGCGAAACCCAGCCGGGAAAGACGCCAGATCACTGTCCTCTTCGCCGACATCGTGGGCTCCGTGGCCATGCTGCAGGATCAGGAGCTGGAGGAGTTCGAGGCGGTCGTCGGCAGCTTCCGCGCAATCTGCGACGAGAAGGCCAGCGCGCTTGGCGGCACCATCCTGAAGTTCCTGGGCGACGGCATCATGGTCGGCTTCGGCTACCCGGAGGCGCGCGAGAACGCGCCGGCCTGCGCGGTGGAGTGCGCGCTCGGCATCACCGAGGCGCTGCAGGAAAGCGATCGTGCCGACGGAGCGGCCGATCCGCCGGTGCCGGAGCATCGCCGGCTGCGGGCGCGAATCGGGATCGAGACCGGCCTGGCGCTGACCGGCTCGGTCGCCGAGGAGTCGCGCGCTCTGTTGGGCGACGCACCGAACATGGCGGCCCGCATCCAGTCCTTCGCCGATACCAACAAGGTGGTCGTGGGGCCGACCACGGCGCGGATCGTGCGCGACCTCTTCGACCTTACCTCCATGGGCCCGCGCGCCATCCGCGGCCGGCGCGATCCCCTGCAGCTTTTTGAGGTGACCGGGATCGCGCAAGGCCGCACGCTCGGCGACCGCGGTCCGAGAGCGAGGGCGCGCTTCGTCGGCCGCGTCAAGGAGATGGACCTGCTGCGCGCGCTCTGGGCCGCCAGCGAAGCCGATCGCGGCGCTGCCGTGCTTCTGGTCGGCGAGCCCGGCATCGGCAAGTCGCGGGCGGTGTTCGAGTTCCTCTCGGACCTGCCGCGAGACAGCCTTCAGCAGATATCGCTCAATTGCCTGCCGCACCTGCAGACCAGCGACCTCGCACCGCTCTCCGACTACTTCCGCCGCCTGGTCAAGAACCACGACGGCAGCGACCCGGTGCAGGCAATCGTCTGCCGGGCTGAAGGCACCGAGGCGCCGTCCGAACAGCTGGTCGCGGCCTTCCGGCAGACCTTCGGCCTGGCTAAGCGCGGCAAGGCCGATGGCGACTCGGTCAGCCCGGAGCTGAGGCGCCGCGCGATCGAGGTGGCGCAGCGCTGGTTCGGTGCCCTGGCGGCGGATCGGCCCACCGTGGTGGTGGCGGAGGATCTCCATTGGGCGGACGAGGAGACGCTGCAGTTCCTGAAGGCCCTGGTCGCGCGCCAAGGCGACGAGCGGCGCTTCACCATCATGACCGCCCGGCCGGAGTTCACCTGCGCCTGGCTCGCCAGGCTGAAGGTCCACCAGGTGCTGATCGAGGGCTTCACCATCCCCGAGACGCGCGATCTCATCGCCGCACACCTCTCGGTCACCTCGGTCGCGCCCAGCCTGGTCTCGGCGCTGCAAGGCCACAGCGGCGGCGTGCCGCTCTTCATCGAGGAGCTGCTGGCGGTCTTGAAGGAGACCGCGCGCCTCTCGGTGGAGAACGATCAGGCGAGCTTGAGAGACGGCAGCGTGACCGGCGTGCCGACCACGATCATGGACCTGATCATGAGCCGGCTGGAGCGGCTGGGCAAGGCGCGCTGGCTGGCCCAGATCGCGGCCGTCGCCGGCCGCCAATGCCCGACCGCCCTGATCGCGACGGTGACCGGCCAAAGGCTCTCCCAGCTGGAGGCGGACATCGATGCCCTGTTGGAGTCGGGCCTGATCGCCGAGCGCGGCATCGGCGATGATGCCGTCTTGGAGTTCAAGCACGCCCTGGTGCAGGAGGCCGCCTATCAGACCCTGCCGCGCGACGTGCGCGACAGCTATCACCAGAAGATCGCCGAGGCCCTGTCGGAGGGTACCGACGCCGCCGGCCGGGCGCATCAGATCGCCCAGCACTACGACAGCGCCGGCCGTCCCGACCTGGCCTACGAATACTGGATGGATGCCGGCAAGCGCGCCGTCCACAACTCGGCCAACGAAGAGGCCTTGCGGCACCTGCGCTCGGCCCTGGGGACGGCGCGTCTGCGCAGCGATCTCGACGAGGCGGCGCGTAACAAGGCGGAGCTCTCCGCCCGCCTGGCCATGTCGGCGCCCTCGATCGCGGTCCATGGCTGGTCGGCGCCGGCGGTGGAAACGCAGTATCGCGAGGCCGAACGCCTGTCGCAGAGGGTGGGCGACAGCCAGCAGAGCTTCGACGTGCTGCGCGGGAAACTGAACGTCTACCTGCTGCGCGGCGACCTGGCGCGCGGCCGGGAGGCAGCCGAGGCCATCGACCGCCTGTCGCGCGAGGACGGCAGCTCGACCGCCCGCATCGAGGCGCTACGCTCGTTGGCGGTCTGCGATTTCCTGGGCGGCAACTTCGAGGACGCCAAGCGCCTGCTGCTGGACATGCGCGCGCTCTACTCCGGCCGCGAGCATCACGGCATCGCCTTCCGCTACGGCTCCAACCCCTTCGTCGTGGGCGAGAGCTGGCGGGCTTGGGCGCTTTGCCTTACCGGGGAGAAGGCGGAGGCCGACGCGGTGGTCGAGGCCGCCATCGCCGAAGCGCTGGCCACCGACCACAGCTTCAGCCTCTGCTACGCACTCTGCTTTCAGGCCTCCATTCAGCAGTGCGACGACGAGGCCGCCGCCGCCGAGGCGACGGCCCGGCGGATCGTCGAGCTGGCGCAGCGCCAGGGCTATCCCTACTGGGTCGCCTGGGCGGAGATCGTCCAGGGTTGGGCCATCGCCCGCCAAGGCAACCCCGAGGTGGGCTCGCAGCGCACCAGGGACGGCCTGCGCGGCCTGGCGCAGGTCGGTGCCCGCCAGATCCTGGGCTACGGCCTCACCCTACTGGCCGAGACCCTGGAACTGCGCCCCAAGGCCCGCCTGGCGGTCATGAAGCGCGCCGAGGTCTCCATGCAACGCAGCGGCATCGTCTTCTATCGACCGGCGCTGATGGAGTTGATGGGGGCGGTTGCCGAAGAGGAAGCCTAGAAGTCCTCGGCATCGAAGTCCTTGGCGCTGGCTGCTCCGCTCATCGCTCGCTGCGCCTGCGCTTCGGCGAAGGGGAGCAGGTTCTCGACGTAGAAGCGCGCGGTCATGATCTTCCGCCGGTTGAAGTTCGGGTCGCCCTGGCCTTGGGCCTGGCGGCCGGCGGCGGCGGCGGCGGAGGCGCCCATCAGGATGCCGCCGGTGGCGATGCCCAGCTGGTTCAGGAACGGCGTGGCGGCGGCCGCCGCCAGCTCCAGATCGCCGTTGGCCGTCTCGACCATCCACTGGCCGCTCTGGTGGACGCGGTTGAGGGCGGCGGTCAGCGGCTGGGCCAGGCTGCTGACGGCGGTCTCCTCGCTCTCCTCGGCACGACGGATCTGTCCGTCCAGCCAGCGTTCCACCTCGCCCAGGCTGCGGCCCCGGTCGCGCAGGATCTTGCGCATCACCAGGTCCAGGGCCTGGATGCCGTTGGTGCCCTCGTAGATCGGCAGGATTCGGGCATCGCGATAGTGCTGGGCGGCACCCGTCTCCTCGATGAAGCCCATGCCGCCGTGCACCTGGATACCGATCGAGGCGACCTCGCAGCCCATGTCGGTGAGCCAGGCCTTGACCACCGGGGTCAGGACCTCCTCCTGGGCCTTGGCGGCCGCCCTGTCGTCGGGGTCCTCGGCGTGGCGGGTGCGGTCGATGGCGGCGCCCACGGCGTAGCTCAAGGCGCGGCCGGCCTCGGTCATCGCCCGCATGGTGGCGAGCTTGCGGCGGATGTTGGCGTGCTGGATGATGGGGACCGGGGCCTCGTCGCCGGCGCCCAGGCGGCGGCTCTGCTTGCGGTCCTTGGCATAGGCGACGGCCTGCTGCAGGGCCCGGTCGGCGATGCTGACGCCTTGAATGCCGACCTCGATGCGGGCCGCATTCATCATGGTGAACATGTACTCCATGCCGCGGCGCTCTTCGCCGACCAGGTAGCCGATGGCACCGCCGTCGTCGCCGTAGGACATGACGCAGGTGGGCGAGGCGTGAATGCCGAGCTTGCGCTCGACCGAGACGCAGCGCAGGTCGTTGCGCGCGCCCAGACCGCCGTCGGCCTTGGGCAGGAACTTGGGCACGATGAAGAGGCTGATGCCCTTGCTGCCCTCCGGCGAGCCGGGGGTGCGGGCCAGCACCATGTGGACGATGTTCTCGGACAGGTCCTGCTCGCCATGGGTGATGAAGATCTTCTGGCCGGTGATCCGGTAGTGGCCGTTCTCCGCTACCGCCCTGGTCTTCAGCGCGCCGACGTCGGAGCCGGCCTGCGGCTCGGTCAGGTTCATCGTGCCGGACCAGAGTCCGGTCACCATCTTGGGCAGGTACGTGGCCTTCTGCTCGTCCGAGCCGTGCGCCAAGAGCAGGTCCAGCGCGCCGGCGGTCAGCAGCGGGCAGAGCGCGAAGGACATGTTGGCGGCGTTCCACATCTCCACCGTCGCCGCCCCCACGGCGTAGGGCAGGCCTTGGCCGCCCCACTCTTCCGGCACGGTCAAGCCGTTCCAGCCGCCCTCCACGAAGTGGCCGTAGGCTTCCGGAAAGCCCTTGGGCGTGCGCACGACGCCGTTCTCGAGGCTCACGCCCTCCTGGTCGCCGCTGTGGTTCAAGGGGGCCAGCACCTCGCTCGCCAGGCGTCCCGCCTCGCCCAGCACGGCCTCCACCAACTCGCCGGAGGCCTCTTCCAGCCCGGGCAGCCGGGCCAGGCCGTCCAGGTCGGCGATCTCCTCCAGCACGAACTGCATATCGTCCAGCGGTGCTTGGTACGTCATCGAAAGGAGTCCTCCCACTTTCTTGCCCGACTGTGCGCCGGCTTTTCACATACCTGTCCTGGAACTTGCCATAAACAAGCCTAGTGTGCAGGACTCTGTAAGACCGGAGACCGCGGGCAGGGCCCGATCTGGGCCGTCTCGCATCACCGAACCCGGTGGCCGGCGTTGGGGAGGCCTTGAGCATGCATATCTCAAGTTGGAAAGACCTGGCGAAGGGCGGCCTCTTGGCCGGCCTCATGAGCGTGGCGTCCGGCGCCGCGCACGCCAACGGCTTCGACGTGAATGACCTCGAGGTGCTGAACGATCGCGCCGTGCCGGAGGTCTGTTTCTACTTCAACGAAACGCTGCCGGACGATCCGGAAGCCTACCTGGAGGATTACGTCAGGGTCACGCCCCGGGCGGAGACCGCGGTCACCGTCAGCGGCGAGACGCTCTGCGTCTCCGGGCTCGATTTCGGGACCCGCTACGACGTGCGGCTGCGCAGCGGCCTGCCGTCCGCGACGGGGGCCAGCCTGGCCGGCGATCTCAGCTACGACGTCTACGTCGCCGATCGGCCGAGCTCGCTCACCTTCCTGGGCGACCGCGGCTACATCCTGGTGAAGGACCTCGCCAAGGGACTGCCGATCCGCTCGGTCAATCTTGAGAGCGCTGAGTTCAAGGTCATCCAGGTCAACGACCGCAACCTCGCGCCGCAGATGGCGCGCGGCCAGCTGGCCGGCCAAGGCCAGCTCTGGCCCAGCGAGGTCAGCGACTTCGTCGAGTCGAAGGGCGTCGAGATCTGGAGCGGCAAGCTGGACCTGCCCAAGGCCAAGCGCAATCAGGCGCTGGACAGCCAGGTGCCGATCGGCGGACTGGTGGAGAAGCCCGAACCGGGTCTCTACCTGGCGGTCGCCCGCGATCCCGACGCGGAGAGCTGGGATCCCTGGACCAGCCAGTGGTTCCTGGTCTCCGACATCGGCCTTACCAGCTTCACGGCGGACAACGCTCTCTGGGTCTTCGCCCGCCAGCTGAAGGACGCCAGCCCCATCGCCGGAATGGAGGTGGCGCTGCTGGCCAAGGACAACGCCGTGCTGGGGACCGCCAAGACCGGCGCCGACGGCAAGGCCACCTTCGATGGCGCCCTGCTGCGCGGACCGGGCGGCAACGCGCCGCGGGCGCTTCTGGCCTATGGCGCGGCCGGCGACTTCGCGCTCTTGAACCTGACGGCTCCGACCCTGGACCTCAGCGACCGGCCGATCGGCGGGCGCACGCCGCCCGGCGCGGTCGAGGCCTTCGTCTACAGCGAGCGCGGCATCTATCGTCCGGGCGAGACCGTGCACCTGATGGCCTTGGCCCGTGACCGGGCGCTGAAGGCCGAGGCGCAGCTGCCCCTGACCTTCAAGCTCTGGCGCCCCGACGGCGCCGAGTTCCGCCGCGAGCTGACGCAGGACGCCGGCGGCGGCGCGCATGCCTGGTCGGTGACCTTGCCCGGCACCGCGCGCACCGGTCTTTGGGAGGCGACGGCGCACCTCGGGCCGAAGGGCCCCGCCATCGGCCGCACCAGCTTCGAGGTCGAGGATTTCGTGCCGCCGCAGATCGAGTTCGATCTGACCACCACGGACCGCATGGCGTCCTTCGGCGCGGCGATCTCGGCCCAGTTGAAGGCGGACTACCTCTACGGCGCGCCGGCCGCGAACCTCGCCGGCGAGTACACCTTGATCATCCAGGCGGCCGAGGATCCCTTCCCGAGCTTCCCCGGCTATCACTTCGGCCTGGTGCAGCAAACGGTCTCGCCGCAGCGCAGCGATCCGGTGTCCTTTGCCACCGACGCGGAGGGCAAGGCCGACCTGAGGGCCACGCCGGAGCAGCGGCCCGACAGCATGGAGCCCTTGAGCGTCAGCCTGCGCGCCGCGGTCTTCGACATCGGCGGGCGCGGGGTCTATCGCCGCGTCACCCTGCCGATCGAGGACAAGGCCTACTATCTTGGCATCCAGCCGCAGTTCGAGGAGGGCGCCGTCGCGGTCGGCCAGCAGGCCCGCTTCCAGGTGATCGCGCTCGACCGCGAGGGCTCGGAGCAGCCGGTGGACGAGGTCGAGTACACCATCTACGAGGAAGACTACGACTACGTCTGGTACCGCGAGTACAACGAGTGGAAAGCGCGCTGGACGGTGCGCGACAGCGTCGTCGATCAGGGCACGATCTTCGTGACCCCCGGTCAGCCGGGCGAGATCGACTTCTCGCCGAAGTGGGGCCTCTACCGGGTCGAGGTGCAGGCGGAGAAAGGCGAGATCGCCAGCTCCTACCGCTTCTCTGGCGGCTGGTGGCGCGATCCCAGCAGCGACACGCCGGACGACGTCGAGGTGTCCCTGGACCGCGATGCCTACCAAGGCGGAGAGACCGCCAAGGCCTTCGTTAAGCCGCCCTTCGATGCTCATGTGCTAGTGACGGTGGCCGACAGCGACCTGCGCTGGACCACGACGGCGGAGGTCGGCCGGGACGGCGGCTTCGTCGAGGTGCCGGTCTCCGCGGACTGGTCGGCCGGAGCCTACGTCATGGCCACCGCCTTCCCCAAGGAGCCGGCCAGCATCGAGGCCATGCCGACGCGCGCCGTGGGCCTCGCCTGGCTGGCGATGGACCGCAAGCCCTACGAGCTGGCGGTCTCCATGCAGCTGCCCGAGAAGATCGAGCCCAGCCGTACCCTCGAGGTGCCCGTGAAGGTCGAGGGCGCGGCGGCGGGCGCCAAGGTGCACCTGACCCTGGCGGCGGTGGACGACGCCGTACTGCAGCTGACCGGCTACAAGGCGCCCGATCCCCTGGGCTGGCTGCTGGGCAAGCAGGCGCTGGGCGTGCGGCTGCACGATCTCTACGGCTATCTGATCCGTCCGCAGGGCGACGTCCTGGCGAAGCTGCGCAGCGGCGGCGATCAGGAGGGACGCAATCTGGAGAGCCTGCCGGAGCGCTCTTCCAAGGTGGTGTCGCTCTTCTCCGGCATCGTCGAGGTGGGCGCCGAAGGGACGGCCACGGTCGGCCTGGAGGTGCCTGACTTCAACGGGCGTCTGCGCTTGATGGCGGTGGCCTGGTCGCCGTCGAAGCTAGGCAACGCACAGAGCACGCTCATCGTCCGCGCGCCCTTGATCGCCGAGATCACCCTGCCGCGCTTCCTGGCGCCGGGCGACGTCGCCGATTCGCTGTTGGTACTGCGCAACCTGGACGGCGCGACCGGCGACTACCAGGTGACGGTGAGCGGCGATGCCGTCGTCTCCGTCGGCGGTGGCGCCCTGGAGGCCAAGGGCCTCGCGCAGGGCAAGGAGGCGCGCAAGGCGCAGAGCCTGACGGCCGAGAAGGTGGGCGTCGCCAAGCTGGCCCTCGCCGTGACCGGCCCCAACGGCTACCGCCTGGAGCGCGACTTCGCGATCTCCGTGCGTCCGGCAAGCCCGATCGTGACCGAGCGGCGGGTGGCCCTGCTGCAGCCGGGCCGCAGCACGACGGTGAGCGACGCCACGGCGACCGGCTATCTGCCGGAAACGGCCTTGGTCGGCCTCAGCGTCTCCGCGGCGCCGGACTTCGACCTGCCGGGCTTGTTGGCGGCGCTCGACCGCTATCCCTACGGCTGCGCCGAGCAGACCACCAGCCGGGCCCTGCCGCTGCTCTACGTGAACCAGGTGGCCAAGTCCTTGGGATTGGACGACGAAGCCGGCATCAGCCTGCGCGTGCAGCAGGCGATCTACCGCCTGATCAATCAGCAGCGCGGCAGTGGTGCCTTCGGTCTCTGGGGGCCCTACGGCACGCCGCAGGTCTGGTTGACGGCCTACGTCGCCGACTTCCTGACCCGTGCCAAGGCGGCCGGCTATCACGTCCCCGACGCCGGCTATCAGGCTTCCATCGACTGGCTGGAGGGCGTCACGCGCCGCTACCTGGACAGTCCCGAGGACTATGCCGGCTATGCCTATGCGCAGTACGTGGTGACCCGGGCCGGGCGCGGCGATCTCTCGGAGCTGCGCTACTTCTATGAGACCCGCTTCGACAAGCTGCCGACGCCCTTCGCGCGCGGTCAATTCGCCGCCGCCTTGGCCTATGTCGGCGATCAGGCGCGCGCCTCGGCCGCCTTCGCCAAGGCCGAAAGCGTCAAGACGAACCAAGAGGTGCGTTGGACCGACTACGGCACCATGCTGCGCGACGACGCGGCCCTGGTCGCCTTGATGGCGGAAAGCGGGGCGGCGCCCGCCGACCTCCTGGCCAAGACGACGGAGCGGTTGAGCGCCGACTTCGCCGACAGCAAGCACCTCTCGACGCAGGAAATGGCGTGGCTGGTGCTGGCAAGCCAAGGCCTGATCGGCTCCGCCGGGCCGATGCACATCGCGGTCGACGGCAAGGTGGAGCGGCGTCCGGGCGAGGCCTTCTACCGTCGCCTTGCCCTGGCCGCGGGCCAGCAGAGCATGACGGTCGAGAACCGCGGCAAGGGCTCGCTCTATCAAGTCATGACCGTCACCGGCGTACCTGAAGTGCCGCTGCCGGCCGAGGAAGAGGGCTTCACCCTGCGGCGGCGCGTCTTCGACCTGAAGGGCGTCCCGGCCCCGCTCGCCGACATGAAGCAGGGCGAGAGCTATGTCGTGCTGCTGGAGGGACGCTCCGAGGACGGCCGCTCGCACCGTGCCTTGATCGTCGACCTGCTGCCGGCCGGCTGGGAAATCGAGAACGCGGCGCTGGGCCAAGGCGTGCCTCTGGACAGCTTCCCCTGGCTCGGCAAGCTGACGGAGACGGAGCATCGCGAGGCGCGCGACGACCGCTTCGCCGCGGCCGTCAACCTGACGCCCCGCGAGACGAACTTCCGCACGGCCTACATCGTGCGCGCGGTGACGCCGGGCGACTTTGTGCTGCCGGGCAGCTACATCGAAGACATGTACCGCCCGGACCTCTCGGCGCGCGGCAGTGCCGGACGCATTACCATCGCGGGCCGCTAAGCGCGCGCGGCTGACGCTCCTTGCGGCGGCGCTCGGCCTCTTCGGCTGGGCGCTGCTGCAGGGCGGCTACAGCGCGCTCGACGAGGCCTATCCGCCCGACCTCTCGCGCTACCAGCATGTCTCGCGCGCGCTGCTGGACCGCGAGGGAGACCTCCTGCGCGCGGTGACCGCGCCGGACGAGCGCTGGCGCTTCGCGATCGAGGCCGAGGAGGTCTCGCCGCTCTATCGAGCCATGCTGCTGGCCTACGAGGACAAGCGCTTCCTGACGCACGGCGGCGTCGACCTCCTGGCGGTGGCGCGCGCGACCTGGCAGATGCTGGAGGCCGGGCGCGTGGTCTCCGGCGCCTCCACCTTGACCATGCAGACCGCCCGCCTCCTGGAGCCGCGTCCGCGGGGTCTCCTTGCCAAGGTGATCGAGGCCTTCCGCGCGCGTCAGCTGGAGGCAAGGCTCAGCAAGGCGGAGATCCTCTCGATCTACCTCACCCTGGCGCCGTTCGGCGGCAATCTGGAAGGCGTGGAAGCGGCCAGCCGGGCTTACTTCGGCAAGGGACCCCGACACCTGACGCCGGATCAGGCGGCCCTGTTGGTGGCCTTGCCCCAGGCACCCAGCCTGACCCGGCCCGACCGCCATGCGGCGGCGGCCAAGCAGGCGCGCGACAAGGTTCTGCGCCGCGCGGCCGCGGCCGGCGTGATCGATCGGGCGACCTTGGCGGAGGCCTTGGCGGTGCCGGTGTCGGAGCAGCGCCGGGCCTTTCCCTTCGGCGCGCCGCATCTGGCCGAGCGGCTGCTGGCGTCGGATCCCGAGACCAAGCGGACCCTGAGCAGCATCGACGGGCCGCTGCAGCGCGCCGCCGAGAGGGTGCTGCGGCGCGGCGGAAACCGCTTGGGCAACGGGATCTCCACCGCCGCGCTCGTCATTGAGAACGAGACCGGCAAGGTCCTGGTCTACCTGGGGGCGGCTGACTACTTCGATGCGCGCAGCGCCGGCATGGTCGACATGGTCCCGGCCACCCGCTCGCCCGGCTCCGCCTTGAAGCCCTTCATCTACGGACTGGCCTTCGAGGGCAGGATCGCTCATCCGGACAGCCTGATCGCCGACCGGCCGCAGCGCTTCGGCGGCTACGAGCCCGGCAACTTCGACGGCGGCTTCAAGGGCGAGCTGACCCTGCGCGAGGCGCTGCGCCGCTCTCTGAACGTGCCGGCCGTCTATCTTCTACAGGAGGTCGGGCCGCTCAGGCTCGACAGGCGTCTGCGCGGCGCCGGCGCGGAACTGGTCTATCCCAGCGGCAGCGGCCGACCCGGCTTGCCATTGGCTCTGGGCGGCGTCGGCATCTCGCTCGAGGATCTGGCGGGCCTCTACCTGGCCTTGGCCAGGCAGGGCGCGCCCTTGCCTCTGCGCTTCGGCGAAGCGGCGACGGCCGAACCGCAAAGGGAACTCCAGCCCTTGCTTGCGCCGGAGGCCGCATGGCAGCTGGCCGAGGTTCTGGAAGGCACGCCGCGCCCGCAAGGCTACCGTCTGGCCGCCGCCGCGCGGGCCGGGGAGCGGGGCGCCATCGCCTACAAGACAGGTACCTCCTACGGATTCCGCGATGCCTGGGCGGTGGGCTTCGACGCGCGCCACACCATTGCCGTCTGGGCCGGACGGCCCGACGGCGCCCCTTGCATGGCCTGCGTGGGGATCACCGCCGCCGCGCCCTTGCTGTTCCAGCTCTTCGATCTGCTGCCGCCGGCGCCCAGCGCGCGCGCGCTCTGGCCAAAGCCGGAAGGCCTGCTGGTGGCCAGCACGGCGGATCTGCCGCCAAGCCTGCGCCGGCTGGGTTTCCCGCTCGGCGAGGCGGTCTTGGCGCCCGATCTCGAGATCGCCTTTCCGCCGGACGGCGCCGCCATCGCGGTCACGGGATCCATCCCGCTGGCCGCGCGCGGCGGGCGCCAGCCCTACACCTGGCTGGTCGACGGCGTGCCCTTGGCAAAGGGGTTGCGCCGGGCGGAGACCGATTGGCTTCCTTCGGGGCAAGGCTACGCGGAACTGGAAGTCTTGGACGGAAGCGGTCAAAGTGCGCGTGTGGGTGTGCAGTTGCTGCGGCCATAGCTGTCAGTGAGCCGTCCGGTTCAAGTCCGCTTCACGCTGGGCTTCGGCCAGTTCCCTTTTTCGTTATTTGAAGGGATCGGGCGGCTACCTTAGTTGACGAAGGGGGACGGAACAGACCGTAACGCCAACCCTAAGAGCTAATCTGAATCAGGAGACCCGACGTATGAACAAGGTGACTTCGCTTTCGCTCGCTGCCGCGCTTCTGGGTGCTGCGTCAATGACTGGCGCCGTGGTTACCTCGAGTGGTACACTGGCTTACGAGGGCAAGTGCTACGGCATCGCAAAGGCGGGTGAGAACGACTGCGGCAATGCCGCAGGCACACACACCTGCGCGGCGCAGTCGACTATCGACTACGACGGCGGCGAATGGGTCGCGGTCGCCACGGCAGACGAATGCGAGCAGCTGGGCGGTAGCCCGACGCCTTTCGAGGGCGTGAACGAGAAGTTGGCCGGCTAGTTCCCCCTCCAGCGATCGGCTACTTCTCTTCAGGCAGGGCCGCCGGGCGCTTGACGCCCCGGCGGCCCACCATGCCCAGCAAAGGTCCCCTTCCTTGGCAGAGTCGCGCACAGCAGCCTTCCGCACGGCACTGACGGTGGCACTTCTCGGTGCGGCCGTGGCGGCGGCCGGCTCGAGCGCGGCCAAGCAGGTGGTGGAGGGCGTGCGCTGCTACGGCATTGCCAAGGCCGGAGAGAACGATTGCAGGAACGCCACCGGCACCCACGACTGTGCCGGCAAGGCGACGGTGGACTATTCCGGTGCCGAGTGGAGGGACATCCCCGACAAGCAGGAGTGCATGCTGCGCGGGGGTGCGCTCAGACCCTTCATGGGCGTGAACTCCAAGATGAAGGAGCGGTCGTGAGGGCCGGGCCATGAGCGCTGGAACCTCTCTTGTCCGATCCCCGGAGCTTGCGGTTGCGAGAGCCGGTGTCGGCTTGCGCCACAGCCACGTGCAGGCCTTCCTGGAGGAGCGGCCGGAGACCGGGTTCCTTGAGGTTCACAGCGAAAACTACATGTCGGACGGGGGGCCGCGGCGCCGCGCGCTCTTTGAGCTGCGCCGCGACTATCCCGTCAGTCTGCACGGGGTCGGCCTGTCGCTCGGCAGTGCCGAGGGACTGGACCCGGCGCATCTGGACAGACTGGTCCGTCTCAATGCCGACTACGAGCCCTTTCTCGTCTCCGAGCACCTTGCCTGGAGCGTGCATCAAGGGGCTTACCTCAATGACCTGCTGCCGCTTCCCTACACGCAAGAGACCCTCGACGTGGTGTGCCGGAACATCTCGCGGATGCAGGAGGCCCTGGGCCGCAGAATCCTGCTGGAGAATCCCAGCAGCTACCTGACCTTCGAAGCCTCCAGCATTCCGGAAGCGGAATTCCTGGCCCTGGTGGCCGAGAAGAGCGGCTGCGGCCTGCTGCTGGACGTCAACAACGTCTACGTGAGCGCGGTGAACCACGGGCTCGACGCGCGCGCCTACATCGAGGCCTTGCCGGCCGCGGCCGTGGGCGAGATCCATCTGGCCGGACATACGCGGCGCGAGATCGAAGGCCAACCCTTGCTGATCGACGACCACGGCAGCCGGGTCTCCGATCCCGTTTGGGATCTCTATCGCTTCACGCTCGGCGTCATCGGTCCGCGTCCCACCCTGATCGAATGGGACTCCGCCCTGCCGCCGCTGCGGGTGCTGCTGGGCGAAGCCGCCAAGGCCGATGCCTGCCTCGCCGCCTGCGTGCCGGAGGTTCTCGGTGCTGCGTGAGATGCAGACGCGCTTTGCCGAGACCCTGCTGAGGCCGCCCTCGCAGAGCGGGGACCGTGACGTCCTTGCCGACCTCGACGTGGGTGGCATCGGCGGGGCGGAGCGCCTGGCCGTCTACCGCACGAACGTGCAGGCCTCGCTCATCGAGGTGCTGCTCGCCGCCTTTCCGGTCACCGCGGCGCTGGCGGGCGAGAAGAACTTCCGCTTCGCGGCGTCGCGATACCTGCGCGGCGAACCGCCCAATCAGGCGCGCCTGCTGGCCTACGGAGAGGGCTTCGCCGCATGGCTGGCCGCCTTCGAGCCCGCCGCCGGCCAGCCGTGGTTGGCTGAGATGGCGCGCTTGGAGTGGGCTCGCAACGAGGCGCTCTTCGCCGCCGATGCCGAGCCCTTGGACGCGCAGATCCTGACGCGTCTCTCGGCCGACGAGATTCCCGAACTGGCCTTCGTGGCCCATCCCGCCACCCGACTGCTGCGCTTCGACTATCGCCTGGACCGGCCGTGGCGCTTGGCGCAAGAGGGCAAGACCATTCCGGTGCCGGAGGCGGGCGAGGAGAGCGTTCTCGTGCGCAGGCCCGGCCTCGCGGTGGAGCAGATCGTGCTCTCCCCGGGCGACGCCGCCATGGCCGCTGCTCTCCTGGATGGACGCAGTCTCTCGAAGGCCGCCGAGGCGGCCCTGGCGGTCGAGGCGGGCCTAGACCTGCAGGCCACCTTGTTCGGTCACTTGAGCGGGGGCACGTTTTCCGCCTTTCGACGGTCGGATGCCGGCTCAGGATAGAACGTATCACATGCTTGGCGGCTCTGGTCGGGTTGGCCGGGGCCGTTCGCTCGCTCACGCGTAGCGAGGCGGGAGAGGGGGTATAAGGAAGAGCAAAATGAAGGTCTTACACCTGCTACAACGCGCGCACGGAGCGCTTTTCGGCTTCGTCGATCGCATCACCGAAGGCTGGTTCCTGGGCACCGTGGCGCGGCTGGTCTTTTTGGTCGTTCTCTTCCAGTTCTTCTGGGCCTCTGCCATGACCAAGCTGGGTGACGGCTTCTTCGGTTTCTTGAGCCTCTCCAAGGGTGCCTACTTCCAGATCGCCCCGAAGGCGGTGGAGGCCGCCGGCTATCAGCCCGCCAACGTCGGCTTCGGCACGGACTTGATGGTCTTCGCCGGAACCTGGGCCGAGATTCTCTTGCCCGTCTTCGTCGTCATCGGGCTCTTCGGCCGCTTGTCCAGTCTGGGGATGATCGGCTTCATCGCCGTCATGACCTATGTCGATCTGACGGCGCATAGCCTGAAGCCCGAAGTCGTCGGGGCGTTCTTCGACGTCCAAACCAACGGACTTTGGGACCAGCGAATCCTTTGGGTCTTCCTGCTGCTGGTCATCGTGATCAAGGGACCCGGTCCGCTGTCCCTCGACAAGCTCTTGGGGACGGTCATGCGCAAGCGCCGGGAACGACCGGTCATGATGGCGGCCGAGCAGAGCCCCATTCCCGAACCGGATCCGACCGGCGAGAGGGGCCCTTCGCCTGAGCGCAGCCCGACCTCCTAGAGTTCAGGCAGGACGACGCCCGGGTTCATCAGACCCTGCGGGTCGAGGGCGCGCTTGATCGCGCGCATCATGGCGATCTCGGCGGTCGGCTTGCGGCGGACGTTTTCCGCCGCCTTCAGCCGGCCCAGGCCATGCTCGGCGGAGATGGAGCCGCCCAGGGCATGGGCGCGCTCGTGGACCTCGCGGGTGATCCCCGGCCGCCACAGGTCGAAGGCTCCCTCCTCCATGCCTTCCGGTGCCTGCATGTTGTAGTGCAGGTTGCCGTCGCCGATGTGGCCGAAGGGCATGATCCTGAGGCCCGGAAAGGCGGCCTCCAGCGCCGGCCCGCACGTCGCCAGAAACTCCGGCAGCGCGGAGATCGGCACGGCGATGTCGTGCGCCAGACCGGGGCCCGACTGCTTGCGCGCCCAGACGATGGCCTCCCGCCACTTCCAGAAGATGGCGCGTTGGGCCTCGTTCTGGGCGACAACGGCGTCCGCCAGGGCCCCGGCCTCGTAGACCTCGGTCAGGCAGGCCTCCAGCTGGCTTTCCAACTGCGCGCTGTCGGCGCCCGAAAGCTCCAGAATCAAGGCCCAGGCTGGAATCGGCGACAGCGGCGAGACTAGATCTGGCAGCTTGGCCTGGGTCAGCTTCAGGAGGTTTTGCGGCATGATCTCGATGGCGGTCACCTGGTCGCCGCTGGCCGCGCGGGCCACTTCCAGGACCTTCAGCGCGTGGGCCGGCTCGCTCAGCGCCAGGTAGGCCGTCGCCTGCGCCCGCGGCCTGGGGAAGAGCTTCAGGCTGGCCGCCGTCACGATGCCGAGACTGCCCTCTCCGCCGATGAAGAGCTGCTTCAAGTCGTAGCCGGTGTTGTCCTTGCGTAGCGCGCGCAGCCCGTCCCAGACCTCGCCGTTCGGCAGCACGGCCTCGATTCCGAGCACCAGCTCGCGCATGGAGCCGTAGCGCAAGACGTGGATGCCGCCGGCGTTGGTCGAGACATTGCCGCCGATCTGGCAGGTCCCTTGCGCGCCGAGCGACAGCGGGAAGAGACGCTCTGCCTCGGCGGCTGCCTCCTGCACGCTCTGCAGGGTGCAGCCGGCCTCTGCCGTCAGGGTGAAATTGATAGCGTCGACCTGCCGTATCCGCTGCATCCGCCCCAAGCCGACCAGCAGGCCGCCGAAAGGCGTGGCGCCGCCGCAGAGCCCGGTGTTGCCGCCCTGCGGCACGATCGGCAGGCCGGCCTCGGCGGCAAGAGTGACCACGCTGGCCACCTCCTCGGTCGAGGCGGGCAGGATCAGCGCCGGCGTCTCACCTCGATAGATCTTGCGTTCGTCGAGCAGATGCTGCGCGAGCCTCTCCGCATCGCGCACAACCGCCTTGGGCCCCAAGCGCTGCTCCAACGCTTGCAGCACCGCCTCCGTCTTCTTCGCGTGCTGGCCGTCCATGCCGGCAAACCTAAGCGCTTCGGCCAGAGGCTGCCAGAGGCGCGTTACGGACCGCGTGGCGCGGCGGCGCGTCGGAGCCGGTCGTTGATGGCTTCCCCCAAGCCATGGTCGGGAATGGGCATGGCCGCGATGGCGCGCAGGTCCGGACGGTCCAGGCGACGCAAGGCGGCGAAGAGCCTTGCCGCCGCCTCCGTCAGGTCGCCGACCGCGCTCAGGTTTTCTGTCCTAGCAGCACCGGAGAGGGCCTGGCCGAAGGCGAGCAGGCCCTCGTCGGCCGAGACCGTGCTGGCATTCAGCCGCAGTGGCAGGGCGGGCGCATAGTGACTCCGCAGCTGGCCGGGGCTCTTGAGCGTGGCACCGGGCTGCTGGAGGGCGAGCGGACCGGTGATCCCCTCCAAGGCCTCGCGCGGCAGGCCGCCGGCCCGCAGCAGGGCGGGGGCGTCGCCGCTCACGTCCAAGACGCTCGATTCGAGGCCCACCTCGCAGGCGCCGCCCTCCAGCACCATCGCCACGCGCGCGCCCAGTTCCTCGCGGACGTGGGCCGCCTCGGTCGGGCTCACCCGTCCCGAGCGGTTGGCGCTGGGAGCGGCGAGAGGCCGCCCGGCAGCCTCCATCAGTCGGCGCGCCAGCGGATGACGCGGCACCCTGATCGCCAGGCTGTCGAGCCCCGCCGAGCAGAGGAGAGAGACCGGACAGTCCCTGCGCCGCGGCATCACGAGGGTCAGGGGACCTGGCCAGAAGGCATCCGCGAGGGCGCGCGCGATGTGGGAGAAGTCGACCAGCGCTTCGGCCGCCGCCAAGTCCGGAACATGGACGATCAGGGGATTGAAGCGCGGTCGGCCCTTTGCCGCGAAGATGGCGGCCACCGCATGGTCGTCGGTCGCGTCCGCGCCGAGCCCGTAGACGGTCTCGGTGGGAAAGGCGACCAGACGGCCTTCGCGCAGCAGGCCGGCCGCGCGCGTTATGTCTCGGTCTGACGGCACCGCCGCTCTATGGCAGAGCGGCGGTGTCCTGTCATCCGTCACGCCCTACTCGTGGCCGTGCCCGGACTCCATGGCGCCGACCGCGTCGACCGCGACCTCGACCTCGAGAGGGCCGGCCTCTTCGAAGGTCAAAGTCAGGGGGAAGCGCTCGCCTTCCTTCAGCGGCGCCTTGAGGCCCAGCAGCATGACGTGCAGGCCGCCGGGCTTCAGCAGGGCCTCTCCGCCCGGCGCGATCTCGATCTTCTCGACCGGCCGCATCTTCATGACGCCGTCTTCCATCGTGTGTTGATGCAGTTCCACGCGATCGGCAACGTCGGTCGCGGCGCCGACCAGGTAGTCGGCCTGGTCGCCCGCGTTGGTCAGCAGCATGAAGGCCGCGCCGTTGGGTGCCTGCCCGGCGGTCGCGCGTGCCCAGGGATGGTCGACGCTGATGGTGCCGACCTTGTAGTCGTGCGCGGCCAGGTGAGTGGGAATGAGCAGCAGCAATGCCGCGGCGAAGAGGGAAAGTCGCATGTCTCGGGACCTCGGTTCCGTATCTAGGTGTGTCGTCTGACGCTTCGCCGGCGCGCGGTCGAAGCCTTGGGATTGCGCTAGGCAGGCGGCGCTCTGCTGGCAAATCCGACAGCCGGCGGTGCCTGATGCCGTGGCCGGTCGACACCGATCGGGAAGGCGAGAAGGAGCAGGAAAAGAATGACGCCCAGGAAAGACGGCGGGTCCAGGGCCGGGAGCGCGGGCCCGCCCACCAGACACCAGGGGCAGACGGCGAGCCCCAGCGCCGCGCCACCGCCGGGTTGCTCGGACTCCAGGCCGGAAAAGGCGCTGCCCGAGCAGAAGCTCTGCCAGCCGAAGCCCACGTAGGCCGTGTTGCCGTCCGTCGGCAAGGGGGCGGTCGCGAAAGCACCCAGCACCACCTTGGCGCCGATCGCCAAGCCGGCGAACCAAAGGCCGATTGCAGAAAGCCTGGGGGACGCACGCATGCGCGGACCCTAAGGCGCCGTCAGGACGGTGAGCAAGCGCTTGTGGCGCCAGGTCGCAGCAACTATGCGAGTGAGAATGACTTGCATTATCGCCAATCTAAGCCTAGCCTCCCGAGTACCGATCGAGACTTTTCCACACAGTGGCGCGGAGGAGGGTCCTCATGCCGCACAGCCAGCTCCTGGCCGAGACATCCACGGAAAACCTGACACTTGGCGAGCAGCTCCTGCTCTGGTCTGTGCGCAGCTGGACTGCCGCGGCGCGCGAAGGCCGCTGCCCGCTGTGCGAGATCCTGGAGCCCTTCGAATTGATCAAGGCAGAGCCTGTCGCCGAGGCCCTTCACCGCACGCTCCTGATGCTGCTCAAGCCCAAGGACGGTGTCTTGCGTGTGCACCCACCGCGCTGTGGTGTGATCGCCGAGGACGAGTCCCGCTTCCTGCTGGCCGCGGGGGCCGCCTTCCACGAATCGGAGGCAATGGCGGCCAGGCTGCTCTCCGGGCGCCTGAAGCATGACACCGCCGTCGCCTTGGCCGCGGCCTTGCGGGTCCTGGCGACGGTCTTGTCCCGTCATGGCTTGGCGCTGCCCGAGCGGCTGCCGCCGGTGCTGCGCCTGGCAACGCCGATGGAGAACTACAGCACGCCCGCGGGATCGATGCTGCTGCACTGAGCCCCACCGCCTCTGCCTTGTTGCCCAAAGCCCCTTGGGCGCCTACCTAGGGCGCCATGGCACGAAGCGCGGCACCGCCGCTTCTCTCACTGCAGGACATATCGCTCACCTTCGGCGGCGCCGCGCTGCTGGAGGGGGCCGAATTGTTCCTCTTCGAGGGCGAGCGGCTCTGTCTGGTTGGGCGCAATGGCTCCGGCAAGTCGACGCTGCTGAAGATCGCGGCCGGCATGATCGAGCCAGACCGCGGCACCCGGCGGCTCAAGCCCGGGACCACCTTGCGCTATCTGGAGCAGGAGCCGGATCTTACCGGCTACACGACCACGCGGGCCTATGCCGAGGCCGGTTTGGCGCCGGGCGACGATCCGCATCGCGTGAGCCTGCTCTTGCAAGCGCTGGGTCTCACCGGCGACGAGGACCCCGCGCTGGTCTCCGGCGGCGAGGCCAGGCGCGCGGCGCTGGCCCGGGCGCTGGCGCCCGATCCCGACATCCTGCTACTGGACGAGCCGACCAACCATCTAGACCTGCCGGCGATTGAGTGGCTGGAGCGGAGCCTGGCGGCCAGCCGTGCCGCGCTGGTGTTGATCAGTCACGATCGGCGCTTCCTCACCAAGCTCACCCAGCGGACGCTCTGGCTGGATCGCGGCGCCACCCGGCGGCTCGAAAAGGGCTTCGGCGCCTTCGAGACCTGGCGCGACGAGCAGCTGGAACTGGAAGCCGAGGCGCAGCACAAGCTGGACCGCAAGATCGCCGCTGAGGAGGACTGGCTTCGCTACGGCGTCACCGCCCGGCGGCGTCGCAACCAGCGCCGCCTGGGCGCCTTGCATGCACTCAGGCAACAGCGGCGCGAGGCCCGCTCCGCCGGCGGCCAGGTGGTGATGGCGGCGGCCATGGCGGCGACCTCCGGCAAGCGCATTCTCGAAGCCAAGGGCCTGTCGAAGGCCTTCGACGGTCGGCGCGTCGTCGCCGACCTGGACCTGGTCCTGCAGCGCGGCGACCGCCTGGGGATCGCCGGGCCGAACGGCAGCGGCAAGACCACCTTGATAAAGCTGTTGACCGGAATGCTGGAGGCAGACGCTGGCGGTCTAACGCTTGGCAAGCGCCTGGAGCTGGTGTCGCTCGACCAGCGGCGAGAGAGCTTGGACCCCGGCCGCAGCCTGGCTGACACCTTGACCGACGGTCGCGGCGACCGCGTGGCCGTGGGCGATCAGCAGCGCCACGTGATCAGTTACATGAAGGACTTCCTCTTTCAGCCGGAGCAGGCGGGCACTCCTATTTCGCGCCTCTCGGGCGGCGAGCGGGGACGGCTCGCCCTCGCCGTGGCCCTGGCCAGGCCGTCCAACATGCTGGTGCTGGACGAGCCCACCAACGACCTGGACCTCGAGACCTTGGACCTCTTGGAGGACCTCTTTGCCGGCTACCGGGGCACCGTCATCCTGGTCAGCCACGACCGCGCCTTCCTCGACTCCATCGTGACCTCACTGCTGGTGCCGGCGCCTGAGTTGGGCGAAGGACGCTGGCTGGAGTACGTCGGCGGCTACAGCGACATGCTGGCTCAGCGCGGCACGCCCTCGGTGCCCAAGCCGGCCAAGCCGAAAGCCAAGCCCCAGCGCGATGTCTGCGCGCCGCCGCCGCGTTCGGCCGGGAAAGCCAAGCTGACCTTCAAGGAAAAGCACGCCTTGGCGACCCTGCACGAGCGCATCGAGACCTTGGAGAAGCAGGTCTCGCGGCTGCGCGAACGCATGACCGATCCGGACCTCTATGCGCGCGATCCCGCTGCCTTCCAGAAGAGTGTCGCGGACCTGGCCCGCGCGGAGGCGGCGCTCAGCGCGTCGGAAGAGGAGTGGCTGCGCCTGGAGCTCAGGCGCGAAGAGGCGGAAAGCCAGTGACGAGGCCTTTGGGCAAGGTAGCGCACCAGGCGATCAAGGAGGGGTGAGATGTTCGGATACGAAGGCGTCATCGGGCTAATTCTGCTGGTTCTCTTCATCTACGCGACATTGAAGATCGCCGACTCGGATGCCTCCACGGTGGCCAAGGCCATTTGGATCGTCATCATCCTTTGCCTGCCGATCCTGGGCTTCATCGCCTGGCTGCTGATCGGTCCCTCCAGTCCGGCCAAGCGCTAGAGCGGGATGACGTCAAATCGGAACGATTTGTCGTCTGAATCCTGCTCTACAAAAAGAAAATAAAAAGCAGCTTCACGCAACCAGGTGATTCTACCTGATTGCGATCTGCTTTAGTCCGCCGGCGCCACCAGATAGTCCATAACCTCGCCGCGCCAGTAGACGAAGGGACCCTCCGGCAGGATCCAGGCGACCTCGGCCTGGCAGGGGATGCGCCGTTCGCCGATGCTGCGGTAGTCCCACAGGCGTGCCTGCCAGGGCGTCGGCTCCACGCCGCCGTCGACGGCGCGCGGGCGGTCCTCGGCCTCGGCGCGGACCATGTCGCCCTCTTCGAAGAAGAGCCGCACGCGCGCCGGGCCGCCGGCGCATGGGGCCGAGACCTCCAGACAGTCCTCCGCGAGTGGCCGCCAGTCGAGTTCCGGGTTGTGCAGGATGGCGTCCGGCACCCACGCCAGCTCGGCCAGGTAGCGCATCAACTCGCCCCGATTGGCCGCGCCGCCGCGCGAGCGGGCCAACGGCACCAGCGAGAGTACCCGCGCTTCCATCAGCCCGATGCCCTGGACATAGGCATCGATGACGGAGACCAGCGGGACGGGCCCCACCTTCAGCTTGGCCTGCCACACGAAGCCTGGCGCCCGCGGGCTCATGGCGCTCTCCGCCTCCAATGCGTGCCAGGACTGCCCGGGCTGAAAACGCATTTCGCAGCGCTGGCGAAGGCGGATAAGGCGGGGCGCGCTCTTGGCCGCACCACAGCGTTCGGCGAAACGCCTGGCAAGCTCCGGCGGCTCCTCGGCAGACTCTTCCACCGTCGCGCTCTCCAGGCGGGCAATCATGCGCTTCGCTTTCCTGGCAAAGGCCAGCACGAGGAGGACGAGCGCCACGTCCAACGCGATGGCGGCGACCAGCAGCAGGATCCAGATCAAGTCGCTGCTCCGGGCATGTGGATCATGACGGGCCTTGGCATAAAGGGACCTCTCCTGTCTCTATGCGCGCCACGGAAGCACAAAGCACCGGCCCGGCAAAGGGAGAGGAGAAGACCATGGCTCGCAAGAAACGCTACCCGCTGCCCAAGCGCTTCAATGCCGCGCTGTCGGAAGCCGCCTATGCCAGGCTGCGCGCGCTCAACGAGCGCTACGGCCTGGGCAACAACTACCTTCTGGTCGTTCTGCTGGAGCGGCTGGACGACTTCGCCGACGCCGACGCCCTGGACCGCGCTTTCCGCGACTTCATCGCCGAGTACGGCGCGCCGGCGCCGAACCAGGAGAAGTGAGGGTCTGATTCTGGCGCCAACGGCAGCCACCCGCGGGGCGGAAGAATGAGCCAGCCGGTCGTTCCTCGTTCTACTCTCCCCGAACCGCGGAAACGGCGAGGGCGGGCGTCGGGACCTGGTACTCTCCATCCACAAGGAACTCCTCCAGTTGCCTATCCCATGCGGAACGGATCTTCTCCAAGACCGCGTCGCTCTGTTTGTCGAGGATAACGGCTGCCCTTGCGGCGAAACTCCTGAAGTGCTCGGTGAAACGCCCGACGGGAGCCCTGAAGACGAGAGGGAGCCGCACGAAGGACGGCTCTTCGAAGCCGGCCCCTTCCAGGCTCTCTCGCATGGCTTCCTCCGACGACAACGCGAAGGGGGGCGGCGAGGGTGGCACGGACGACATGTCCGCGAGGCGTTGCATCGTGCCGAAGACGATCTTGAACAGGGGCGATTCCGGCGGGCCGACCCAATGGCTGAGCGCGAGGCGTCCGCCCGGCTTCAGGACCCGCGCGATTTCGTCGAGCATCGCCTCGGGGCTGGCGACATGCATGACCCCGAAGGAGCAGATTACGGCGTCGTAGGTACCGCTCTCGCGTGGAATGGATTCGGCGTCCCCGACAGCGAAGGCCGCAGTCGGGAACGCGGCGCCGGCCGCACCGACCATCGCCGCCGAGAGATCGATTCCTTCCGCACGAGCGCCAAGCGCGCTTGCCGCACCGGCTGCTCTGCCGGTTCCGCAGCACAAGTCGAGAACACGCTTTCCGGGGGCTGTTTCGGCCATGGCCAGGAGCGTCGGAATGGCAAGTGTCGTGACCTGCCCCGTGACGTCGTCATACGCGGCCGCGCGCGCGTCCCAGCCTTCCCTTTCCGCGCGTTTGAATGCTTCGTAGGTCATGATGTCCTCGTCAAGTTTCGTTGACTGGGCCAGACTGCGCGGCGGAGATGGACTGCATCAGGGTCGGATTGGCCACAAGCGGGCCAACTCGGCCATTGGCGCGGGAAGGAACTAAGGGGGGGAGTTGTGAGCAGGGATTTCACGGTCGACCCGCTGCGGATCGATGTTCTTGCCGCGGAAAGTTGCAGGGGCGCCATCCTCTATGGCCTCTACGACCTTCTGACCTCGGTGGGATCGGCATGGTCCTATCTGACCGAGGGAACACCCAGCCCGCCCCTGACGCGGGTCAGGATCGTCGCGCGCATCAAGGAGCCATTTCGCTGCATTAACGGCGTGCCTGTCATGCCGGACGCGACTCTCGAGGAGGCTGACGACGCCGAGATCGTCTGCCTGCCCAACTTCAGGATCGGCGAGTTCGCCTTGCCGAGGGAAATCCTCGGGCCGGAGATAGACTGGCTGGTGTGCCGGCACGCCTCCGGCGCTCGTCTGGCAACCGCTTGCTCCGGCTCGGCCCTGCTGGCGGACGCCGGGCTTCTGGACGGTGAAGAGGCCACGGCCCACTGGTCGATGGGTGCCATCTTTCGGCAGCGCTACCCCGAGGTCGCCTTCTGTGCGGACCGCACGCTCGCCTTCGCGGGCGAGGGAGACTCCATCGTCATGTCGGGCGGGATGGCCTCGTGGCAGGATCTCGCACTCTACTTGATCGCGCGATTTGTCGGGCCGGAGCATGCGGCCAAGTCCGCTCGCTTCTACTGCGTGGACCCGCGGCCCGACGGACAGCGCCACTTTGCGGCACCGATGCGACCGCTGCAAAGCGATGACGCCGTCATCCAGGAATGCCAGGCCTGGCTCGCCGATGCCTACGGCGAGCGCGACGCCGTGGGGCGCATGATCACCCGCTCCGGTTTGCCGAGACGAACCTTCGACCGTCGCTTCCGGGCGGCCACCGGCTACAGCCCCAAAGACTACGTGCAGTCGCTCAGGGTCGAGGAAGCAAAGCAGTTTCTCGAAATGGACAGACACAACGTCGATGCGGTCGCCGAGGCTGTCGGCTACTCGGACCCTCGGGCGTTCCGCCGCCTGTTCAAGAAGATGACCGGATTGAGCCCCGCCGAGTACCGGCGGCGCTTCTCCAGCAGCGGATTCCTGTCCGCACGCTGAAGGGGTCCGAGGCCTGGTGCTGGGGCCAATAGCAGAGGAAAGTAATTTAGCGGTAGCTCATGTCCTTGCCGACCGCCTTACGCCTTGTCTTGCGCCCGGCCGAAGGCGAAGAAGCCTCGGTTCACGAGTCCGGGCTTGCCGTAGGTGAGCGGCTGGCCGTCGGCGGTCTCGACCCTGCCGCCGGCGGCTTGGAGGACGGCTTGGCCGGCTGCCGTGGTCCATTCACCCGTCGGCTCCAGGCGGGCGTAGAGATCGGCCTTTCCATTCGCCAGCAGGCCGAAGAGCATGGCGGATCCGGCATGGTGCCGTTTGGCGGCCGGCAGGCGGGCGAGCCCGGCCTCCAGGCTCTTCCTTGTTCCCTTGTAGCGGTGGGTAAGCAGCACCGGCTCCGTCTCCGGGCAGACGCGCGCCTCGATCGCCATGGGCGGCTGGTCGGTTTGCGAGAAGGCGGCGCTGCCGGGGCCGGCGCCGGCCCAGGTCATGGCGAGTGCCGGTGCATGGACGACGCCGGCGGTCGGTCGGCCCTCTTCGATCAGCGCGATGTTGATCGTGAACTCCGCGTTCTGCACCAGGAACTGCTCGGTGCCGTCCAAGGGATCGACCAGCCAGTAGCGGGCGGGGAGGACGACCGGCGCTCCCTCCCGGCAGATCGCTTCTTCCGAGATCACCGCCGTGTCGGGTGTCAGGCGGCCGAGCGCCTCGACGAGCAGTTCCTCGCTGGCCTCGTCGGCGACCGTGACGGGAGAGCCGTCCGGCCGGCGCGGAGGATCCAGGATGGAGTTGGCTTCGAAATAGTGGGCGATCACCGCCTTGCCGGCGCGCTCGGCGAAGAGCCGCAAGACCCCGAGAAGATCCTGGTCCTCCGCCGAGCCGCCGGCCTCGGCCATGGCGTCACGCCGCCTTGAGCGCGCGCCAGATGCGCTCCGGCGTTGCCGGCATGTCGATGTGGGTGACGCCCAGCGGCGCCAGGGCGTCGACCAGCGCGTTGATGATCGCCGGTGGCGCGCCGATCGCCCCGGCCTCGCCCGCGCCCTTCACGCCCAGGGGATTGGTGGTGCAGGGCATGTCCTCCAGGAAGCTCAGATCGATGCGCGGCATGTCGTCGGCGCGCGGCATGCAATAGTCCATGTAGGAGCCGGAGAGCAGCTGGCCGTCCCGGTCGTAGACCGTGTGCTCCAGCAGGGCCTGTCCCACCCCCTGGACCGTGCCGCCATGCACTTGGCCCGCCACCAGCAGCGGATTGACCAGGGTGCCGAAGTCGTCGACGACGGTGTAGCGCAGAATCTCCACTGCCCCGGTGTCGCCATCCACCTCCAACTCGCACACGTGGCAGCCGTTGGGATAGGTCATGGCCTCGGCCTTGTAGTCGCCCTTCTCCTTCAAGGGGCCGTTGAGCTCCTCCGGCCCGCGGCCCTCCTCGGCGGCCGCGGCCACTTCGGCCAGGGTGATGCGCCGGTCGGTGCCGGCGACGGTGAAGACGCCGTCCGTGAACTCCATGTCGGCGGCCGCCGTCTCCATCAGGTGGCCGGCGATCTGGCGCGCGCGCTCGATCAGCTTGTCGCTCGCCCGGTTGATCGAGACGCCGCCCATCAACAGGGAACGCGATCCGCCGGTGCCGCCGCCGCGCTGGACGATGTCGCTGTCGCCCTGGATCATCCGCACCTTCTCCGGCGCGATGCCCAGCTTGTCGTTCAGCAGCTGCGCATAGGCCGTCAGGTGGCCTTGACCGTTGGTCTGGGTGCCAATGATCAAGGTGACGGAGCCGTCGCGCTCCGCGGTCAGCTGCGCCTCTTCCTCGCCGATGCCCGAACAGGCCTCGACGTAGCAGGCGAAGCCCATGCCAAGGCGCTTGCCGCGCGACAGGGCCTCCGCCTTGCGCGCCTCGAGGCCGGCATGATCGGCGCGCTCGGCCGCCTCCTGCAGCACGCGCGCGAAGTCGCCGGCGTCGTAAATGCGCCCCAGCTTGGTGTCGTAGGGCAGGTCGTTCGGCTGGATGAAGTTGCGCTGGCGGATCTCTAAAGCGCTCAGACCCGTCACCCGGGCCGCTTCGTCCACCAGGCGCTCGACCAGGTAGGCCGCTTCCGGGCGACCGGCGCCGCGATAGGCATCGACCGGCACGCTGTTGGTCAAGACGCACTTCACGTTGGCGAAGATCGCCGGGATCTTGTAGAGCCCGGACAGCATGGGCGTCGAGGCGCCGGTCGGAATCAGCGGCGCCATGTTGGAAAGGTAGGCGCCCATGTTGGCCAAGGTCAGCACCTTCAGGCCCAGGAAACGGCCTTGCCCGTCCATCGCCAATTCGGCCTTGGTGACATGGTCGCGGCCTTGGCTGTCGGAGAGAAAGCTCTCGGTGCGATCGGCCGTCCAGCGGACCGGGCGCGCCAGCTGGCGGGCGGCGAAGAGGGTCAAGATCATCTCCGGAAAGAGGAAGATCTTCATGCCGAAACCGCCGCCGACATCGGGACAGACCAGACGCAGCTTGTCGAAGTCGAAGCCCATGACGTCGGAGATCTGCTGGCGCAGGCGGAAAATCCCCTGGTTGCCGGCGATGAAGGTCAACTGGCCGCTTTCCGGGTCGTAGTCGGCAAGGGCCGCGCGCGGCTCCATGGCATTCACCACCACGCGGTTGTTCACCAGCTCCAGGCGGGCGACATGGGCGGCCTCGGCGAGCGCCGCGTCGGCGGCCGCCTCGTCGCCCTGCACCCAGTCAAGGCAGAGGTTGTCCGCCACCTCCTCGTGCAGGCGCGGCGCGTCGCCGTCCAGCGCCCTGCCGGTCTCCGCCACCACGGGCAGCGGATCGTAGTCTACGTCCACCAGTTCGGCGGCATCCTTCGCCGCCGCCAGGGTCTCGGCCACCACGAAGGCGACGGGATTGCCGACGTGGCGGACCCGCTCGTCGGCCAAGGCCGGATAGCGCGGTACAAGGGTCTCGCTGCCGTCACGCCCTGGCATGGTGGCGATGCAGGGGATGGGCTTCACGCCCGCCGCTTCCAGATCCTGTGCCGTGTAGACTCCAAGCACGCCGGCGCTGGCGCGCGCGGCTTCCACATCAATGCCCTTGATCGCGGCATGCGCCAGGGGGCTGCGCACCACAACGCCGTAACATTGACCATCCATCGTTATGTCGTCGGTGTAACGCCCCCCGCCGGTGACAAGGCGGGGATCTTCCAGACGCCGCACGGCCTGTCCTACGCCGAACTGTCCCATGTCCGGACCTCTCTCGATTGCTTACGAAGGGGGCTGGGCTCGGCCTGAGCCGCCTATATCTACATAGGCGGTCCGAGCCCAACTGTCGACACCCCAAGAGAAGAAGCCCGCCGGCAGGGCTTGCCGACGGGCTTCCGATGAGCCTGTGCTGTCGATGGACGGTGGAGCGTCTTGAGGGCTCGCCGTCGCGTTCGACGACCTAAGCGCTCTTGGCCGCTGCGCGGCGACGCCGGCCGTTTGGCGCCGGAGCCGGCGTGGCGGTTTTCGCCGCCGCGGCCTTGGGCGGTCTGCCGCGACGCTTGGCCGGCGCGGGGGCCGCTGCCGCTGCCGGGGCTACGCTGCTGGCCGCTGCCGCGGCTTTCGGCGGCCTGCCCCTGCGCTTGGGCGGCGCGGGCGTCGCTGCCGTCGTCGACGCGGCGCCGCTGGTCGCCGCTGCTGCTTTCGGCGGCCTACCTCTGCGCTTGGGCGGCGCGGGCGTCGCTGCCGCCGTCGACGCGGTGCCGCTGGCCGCCGCTGCTGCTTTCGGCGGCCTGCCCCTGCGCTTGGCTGGCGCGGGCGCCGCCGCCGTCGACGCGGTGCCGCTGGCCGCCGCTGCTGCTTTCGGCGGCCTGCCCCTGCGCTTGGCTGGCGCGGGCGCCGCCGCCGTCGACGCGGTGCCGCTGGCCGCCGCTGCTGCTTTCGGCGGCCTGCCCCTGCGCTTGGCCGGTGCGGCTGCCGGTGCCGCCGTCGATGATGCGGCGCTGCTGGCCGCGGTGGCGGCCTTAGGCGGCCTGCCGCGACGCTTGGCAGGTGCGGGCGCCGCAGTTGTCTTGCTCTTCGCCGCGGAGGCGCGACCCGCCGGCTTGGCCACAGCCGACTTGGCGGCCGCACTCGGCGTGCTGCTGGTCTTTGTCGCCGCCGTCCTCCTTCCCGCGGCGCGACGCGGTGCGGACGCAGTCGCCGTTTTTGGTTTCGCTGCCGTGCTCGCAGCTGCTCTCTTTGCCGGGGCAGCCGCGGCTTTCGCCTTCGGCGCGGGCTTGGCGGCGACAGCCTTGCGTGCGGTTGCCTTGGGCTTCGCCGCGGCGGTCTTCGCCTTCGCCGCAGGGACGGCCTTGGCGGCGGGTGTCGCTCTCGCGCCCCTGGTGGCTTTGCGTGGGGCCGCCGCGGCGGATTTGGTCACCGCAGCGCTGCTTGCCTTTGCCGCCTTCTCCTTCAATGCCGTCTCAGCGGTGGCCAAGCTCGCCGCTGCCTTTGCCGCCTCAGCGTCGGCTTCTTTGGCTTTCGTCTGCGCCTTGGCAAGATCGCGATTGGCTTTGGCAGCTTTGGACTCCGCCTTCTTCGCGGCCTTGCGCAGTTCCTTCACGGCTTCGCGCTGTTGCCGCTCGGCACTCTTATCTGCCTTGCCGGCGCGGGCAGTCCTCGCTACCTTGGCGGTAGCAGCCTTCGTCTTTGCCATTGCTTGCTAAGTCCTTGTCTACCGAGGCAAAAAAGCCGATCGCGCAAAATGCACAATTTGGTGCGAGTCTGTCCAGAGTCATCTGCAAACTTACTGAAACAAAAACGGCGCCAGCGTCAATGTCGCTTCCGCTTGACAAGCAAGCGCTGCCTCGGGCCTAAGAAGCTCCACCCTATTCCCGAGAGACGAGGAAGCACGCGATGGCGCAGAACACGTCGGACTTGATCCAGAACCTGCTGAAGTCGGGTCGTGTCTCCGCCGACACCCGAGAGGATCTGGAGGGGTTCAAGCGCGAGCTCGACGCCGGCGAACTCGACGACGCCGACAGACGCTACATCGAGGCCTTGGCCAAGCGACTTCTGGACGGTGTGGAGATCTCCGAGGAAGAAGAGGAAGAGGGGCTCTACGAGGAAGAGGACGACGGGGAGTGGGAAGCCTTGGAGGAGCGCGCCGAGAACGCCGAGGCACGCGTCGAGGAACTGGAGGCGGAGAACGAAGAACTGCTCCGCCGGATCGATGCGCTGGAAGGCGAGCTTGCGACCTACAAGGATCCCGGTGCCGCCGGCTAAACGGATCGCAATCAGGTAGAATCACCTGACTGCGTGACTCTGCTCTATCTTTCAAAGTCGTAGAGCAGGCCTCAGTTTTCCAAACCGCGGGCCAGCGACAAGATCACCTCGAAGGCGAGGTCGACGTCCTCCGCGCGCGTGTAGGTCTGACCCACCTGAAAGCGAATGGCGTAGCGGCCCTCGACCGTGGTCTGGGTCAAATAGATGCGACCGTCGTCGTTCACCGCATCCAATAGCCGCGCGTTCAGGGCGTCGAGGTCCCGGGCGCCCGCCGGTCTGTAGCGGAAGCTGAAGAGCGACAGCACGGGCTCGGTCACGATCTCGAAATCCGGTTCTTCCTTGAGGCGCTCGGCGAGCGCCTGCGACCAGGCGACGTGATTGCGGATGATCGCGCGCATGCCCTCCACGCCGTAAGAGCGGATCACGAACCACAGCTTCAGGGCACGGAAACGCCGGCCGAGCGGAACCGACCATTCCGAGTAGTTGATGATGTCGTCCCGGCCTTGCGTTTCCAGGTAGGTCGGGCGAATGGCCAGGGTGCGCACCAGGCTTTCCGGCTCGCGCACGAAGTGGGCGGAGCAGTCGAAGTTGGTGAAGAGCCACTTGTGCGGATTGAAGACCACGCTGTCGGCCGCTTCGGCGCCGGCCATGAGGCCGCGGAACTCGGGACAGATCATGGCGCTTCCGGCCCAGGCGGCATCGACGTGGAGATAGAGATCGTGGCGCTTGGCGACCTCCGCGATCGCGGCGACGTCGTCGCAGCCACCCGTGCTGGTGCCGCCCACCGAGGCGACGATGCCGGCCGGCAGGAGGCCGGCGTTCCTGTCCGCTGCGATCGCCGCCTCCAGGGCTTGCACGTCGATGCCGCGCGCGGGACCCTTGCTCGCGATCTTGACGAGATTGTCTTGGCCGATCCCGGCGATCCAGCAAGCCTTGTCGACGGAGCTGTGCGCTTCGATCGTCGAATAGATCCGGCAAGCGGGACCGCCCGCCAGACCCTTGCGGTTGCCCTCCCAGCCGAGCGCCCTCTCGCGCGCGGTCAGCACTGCGGCCAAGGTCGCGCTCGAGGCGGAATCCTGGATCACCCCTTGGAAGGCATCGGGCAGGCCGATCATCTGGCGCAGCCAAGAGATCATTCGTGTCTCCAGCTCCGTCGCCGCCGGCGATGTCTGCCACAGCATGCACTGAGCGGCCAGTGTCGATGTCACGAACTCGGCCAAGACGGAAGGCGGGCTGGCGTTGGCCGCGAAGTAGGCGAAGAAACGCGGGTGCTGCCAATGGGTGATGCCGGGCATCACCAGCTGTTCGAAGTCGTCGAAGACAGTTCCGAAATCCGTCGACGCTTCGGGCGGGCTCTCCGGGATCTTCGCCAGGACGTCGCCGGGGGCCGTCTGCGCGCGCACCGGCCGGTCGCGCAGGCCGTCCAGGTAGTCGGCCGCCCATCTGCCCAGCTTCTGGCTCCAGGCGGCGATGTCCTGCGGAGTGGTGGCGGGCGACCCGCTCTTCCGCTCGTCCTTTGTCGTCTCGCCCATCGCCCGCCTCCTCCTAGCTGCCTCGAAGGCTCCACATAGCGTCACTGGCCCAGGCTCATCAATCGGTGTTAGGCTGACAGTGCGGCTCAGAATGTCAGGTGTGCGTGATGAGCGACAGGATCCGGCTGTCCGCCGGCGGCTTCGCCAGGTGCTTTTTATTCGCTGCCATGCTCTTGGCCGGCTTGTGCCCGCGTTCGGGCGCCGGCGCCAAGGATTGGCAGCCGGTCTTTCCGCTGCATGCCGAGATCGTCAGCGAGGAAGAGCTGCTGACCGTCGCGCTCAAGCCCTGGCGCGGCGATCTCGACGGCATGGTGCAGCGCGGCATGATCCGCGTGCTGGTCGACTACGACGACATGTTCTACTTCGTCGATCGCTTTCGCCAACGCGGCCTGAGCTACGATCTGATGACGCTTTTCGGGAAGGAGTTGAACAAGACGCTCCACCTCCGACACGGCGACCAGGTGGAAGTGGTCTTCATCCCGGTCGGTCTCGATCGACTGATCCCCGATCTGCTGGAGGGGGTCGGGGACATCGCCGTCGGGCACCTGACCATCACGCCGGAACGCCGCGAGCAGGTCGATTTTTCCGATCCGGTCCTCTCGGGCGTCAAGGAACTGCTGGTGACCGGCAAGGATTACCCGAAGATCGCGACGCCGGAGGAGCTGTCGGGTAGGGAGGTCGTGGTCCGTCCGCTCTCCTCCTACGCCGAGAGCCTGGACAGGCTGAATGAGCGCTTGGCCAAGGCCGGCAAGCCGCCGGTCAGGATCACCCCGGCGGACGAGAACCTCACCGATGGTGCCTTGGCGGATATGGTCGCGAGCGGCCTCTACCCCGCGACCGTCATGGACAGTTACGAGGTGACGCTCTGGGCCAAGGTCTACCCCGACCTCGTGGTGCACGAGGACATCGCCCTGCGCCAAGACGGCAAGATCGCCTGGGCCTTTCGTAAGAAAAGCCCGCGGCTGAAGGAGGCGGCCGATGGCTTCATCGCCAAGAACCATATGGGGACCAGGGAAATCGATGCCCTGGTCCGGCGCTATCTGAAGAGCACGCGCTACGTGCGCGAAGCCTTGAGCGATAAGGCCAACCGCCGCTTCGAGGACACGGTCGAGGATTTCAAGCTCTACGCCAAGACCTACGGCTTCGACTGGCTCTTTCTGGTCGCCCAAGGCTTTCAGGAGTCACGGCTCGACCAGCAGGCCAGAAGCGAGGTCGGCGCCGTGGGAATCATGCAGCTGCTGCCCAGCACGGCGGCCGGTCCGCCCATTCACATCCGGGACATCTACCGGGCCGAGGCCAACATCCACGCCGGCGCGAAATACATGCGCTATATCATCGACAGCTACTTCAACGACCCCGCGATCAGCCGCGTCGACAAGCATCTTTTCGCGCTTGCGGCCTACAACGCCGGGCCCAACCGCATCGCCCATCTGCGCGGCAAGGCCGCCAAGCAAGAGCTCGATCCCAACAAGTGGTTCGACAATGTCGAAGTGGTCGTCGCGCGCAAGGTGGGCCGTCAGCCGGTGGACTACGTGGCCAACATCTTCAAGTACTACGTCGCCTACAAGCGCAACCAGCACCTGCGCGACGCGCAGGAGATCGCGGTGGAGACGGCGGACTGACAGGGGCGATTCACGGGAGTTCTGGAATTGCATGCCGGCCGCGGAAGCGCCATTGCTCCCCTCTCTGTCATCGCGAGCGGAGCGCGCCGATCCAGGATTGTTCGGTATGGCGCGCTGTTTTGGATTGCCGCGTCGCTGCCGCTCCTCGCGGAGACGATCTCGCCGTCATTGCCGCGGACTTTCGCGGCCACCCGGGCAAGCTCCGCCACGGCGCTGATTCGAGGTTGAAAGCCGGATCGACCGGCAACACCTGGATAAAATGGAGATGTCAATCCGCCGAGGCTTCCCCGCGACGGCACGGGGCGAGGTGGCTGCTCTCTACTGGCAGGCCTTCTCGGGCAAGCTGGGGCGCGTCATGGCCCCCGATTCGCTGGCGATCGCATTCGTCGACGCCGTCCTCAATCCTCGCTTCGCACTCTGCGCATTCGCACCCGAAGGAAGACTCATGGGCGTCGCGGGTTTCAAGACCAGCGACGGTGCCTTCGTCGGCGGCGACTTCACCGACCTGTCGCGCGTCTACGGTCCCTTCGGCGCCTTCTGGCGGGGGCTCCTTCTGAACATGCTGGAGCGGCCGATCGAGCCGGGCCGCCTCTTGATGGACGGCATCTTCGTCGAGCGCGGCTGTCGCGGCGCCGGGGTCGGATCCGCCCTCTTGGACGCGATCGCGGAGGAAGCGCGCAGGCGCGGTCTCAGCGAAGTGCGGCTGGATGTGATCGACGGCAATCCCCGCGCCCGCGCGCTCTATGAACGCAAGGGCTTCACTGTTGTCGACCGCAGCACGATGGGTCCGCTGAGCCTGCTGTTCGGGTTCAAGCAAGCCACGACCATGGTGCAGCCGCTTTAGGCCGGATCGACGCCGGCCGTCATTGTATCCAGACAAGATTGCAGGAGACGCAGCCCTTCTCGCGCCTCTAGGTTGCCCATTCCATGACCTCCAGGTGACGCGACCCGCGTCGGCGCGAGGCGACAAGACCACGAGGGCGAGCCCCATGAGCCTGGCGGACTTCCCGCGTCATCCCCTGACTTTCGGTCCCAGCCCCATCGAGCCCTTGCCGCGGCTGAGCGCCAATCTGGGCGGCGGCGTCGAGATCTGGGCCAAGCGGGAGGACTGCAACGCCGGTCTGGCCTATGGCGGCAACAAGACCCGTAAGCTCGAGTATCTGGTGCCGGACGCGCGGGCCAAGGGCTGCGATACCCTGGTCTCCATCGGCGGCATCCAGTCGAACCACACCCGGCAGGTCGCGGCCGTGGCCGCCAAGACCGGCTTCCGCTGCCACCTCGTTCAGGGAACCTGGGTCGACTGGCAGGGGCCGCACTATCACGACCTGGGCAACATTCTCTTGAGCCGGGTGATGGACGCCACCACCGAGATCAGCACGGAGCCCTTCGGCATCGGCATCAAGGAGAGCTGGGAGGCCGCCTTGCAGCGGCTGCGCGATGCCGGCGCCAAGCCCTATGCCATTCCGGCCGGCGCCTCCGACCATCCTCTGGGCGGCTTGGGCTATGCCGCCTTCGCCGAGGAACTGCTGGCGCAGGAAGCGGAGCTGGGCTTCGCCTTCGACTATCTGATCACGGCCAGCGGATCGGGTAGCACGCAGGCCGGCATGGTGGCCGGGCTCGCCAAGGTGGGTCGTGCCCGCAAGGTGATCGGCATCGACATCACCGCGCGGGCCGAGGACACGCGCGCCATGGTGCTGAAGATCGCGCGCCAGACGGCCGAGCAGATCGAGCTTGGCCGCGAGATCGACGCGGGCGAGGTGGTCCTCGAGGAAGGTTATGCGGCGCCGGTCTACGGCGTTCCCTCAGACGAGACTATCGCCGCCATTCGCCTGGCCGCGCGGCTGGAGGGCCTGATGACCGACCCGGTCTACGAGGGCAAGTCGATGCAGGCGCTGATCGACCTGGTGCGTCGCGGACGCTTCCCTGCCGGCAGCAAGGTCCTCTATGTGCACTTGGGCGGCGTCCCGGCGATCGATGCCTATTGGACCGCCTTTGCCGAGGCGCGGTCTCCTTAGCGCGACGCAAGAGCCGCTTCTGCCTTGATCCTCCCCCTTCTTGAAGGGCTTAGGCAAAGCAGGTCCATTCCTACATGAAGCACACACCCCCGCGCCGTGCCTTTGCCCAGATCCCTTCCGTAATCCAATGCATCCCGTTCTGGAGACTACTCCAGACGCCATTCGAGAACGGAGGAAGACCCCATGGCACGACCGGGCCACGCACATGTCATCGCCGACGCGCGGAGCGGAAGATCCGGCGTCAGCGCCGCGATCAAGACCCTGAAGGCAAGGGTAGCCGCCGCCAGGAGCGAGGCTTACCCCGGCATCGAGGGGCATCTGCCCTTTATCGGCACCTTCCTGACCAGGAAGTACGAGGACAGCGGCAATCTCGACGGGCGCATCGGCCGAACGCTCCTTTCCTTCACCAGCGACGGTCACGCTCACCTTAGCGACGCGGGCTCTTCCGGCGTGCCGGGCTATCAACCCTTCAGCGATGCCCGCGGGTCTTGGCGCTGCGAAGAAAAGGGCGCGAGAGAGTACGAGCTGAGCATCGTCATGCTCGACTTCACTTTCCCCACGATCGATCAGCCCGAACAGAAGATCGCGCATGTCAAGGTACAGGCGACCTTCGATGACGCCACCGGCAGGATCTCCGGGCGGACCGTCGTCTCTTTCGCGGATCTCGACGGCAATCCGATGGATGACTCCGAGCGACACGCGCCTCTCATCTACCGTTTCGACGGCTTCAAGATCGAGGTTCCCGAGCACTGAAAGGCCATGACGACGGATCGGTTCGATCCAAAGTCTAAACCCATGGTCCAGGAGCGGGTGCGAACGGTCGCCGCCAAGTGACCGCGGTCCGCTCCCGGAACCCTCGACAGCCGTTCTTCCGCACCGCATGATCGGGGTGGCTCTCTAAGCGGGGAAAGGGGAGACACCCACGATGGTTCATCGTCGCGATCTCTTGAAGAGCGGCCTGGCCTTGCCCTTGGTGCCGGCCGCCTTGACGACGGGCGCGCGCCCGACAGCGGCCGCCCAGGGGCCCGAGGGATGGGAGCGGGGGGCGCAGCCGCGCTACCGCTTGAACATCGCCAAGCAGCAGGTCGCGCCCTTCGGTAAGGAGACGACGGCGCTGCTAGCGAACGTCACCTGGCCCGGCACGGAGATGCGCTTCACCAAGGGCGAGGACTTTCGGGTCTTGGTCGAGAACGCTATGGACGAGCCGACCACCCTCCACTGGCACGGCATGATCGTGCCCAACCTGGAGGACGGCGTGCCCGAGGTGACCCAGGCGCCAATCGTGCCGGGAGCGGCCCTCTACTACGCCTACCGTCTGCAGCAGAGCGGCACTTATTGGTATCACTCCCACGTCGGCCTGCAGCTGCAGCAAGGCCTCTCCGGCCCCTTGATCATCGAGGATCCGGACGAGCCGCAAGGCTACGACGAGGACGTGACCGTCTTCCTGAGCGACTTCATCAGCCAGTCGCCCGACAGCGTGGTCAAGGGGCTCAAGCGGGACCAGGTCGACGTGTCGGTCGAGGCGCCCTACGCCCAGCCGGACGGGGCCAAGTTCCCGACCGACGTTCCCTACGACGGTTTCCTGATCAACGGGCAGGCCCCGGACCAGCCTTGGACCAAGGCGGTGAAGCCCGGCGCGACCTTGCGGCTGCGGCTGATCAACGGCTCGGGCTCGACCTACTTCCGCGTGGGCTTGGACGGCCTGGCGATGACGGTCATCGCCGCCGACGGCGAGCCTCTGGCGCCGATCGAGGTCGACAACCTCGTGATCGCCACCGCGCAGCGCTACGACGTGCTGGTAACCCTGCCCGGCAGCGGCAGCCACACCCTGCACGCCGCCGCCCTGGGTCTCGACCGGCAGGGCCTCGCCGTCATTCATAGCCGTGACGTGGAGGCCAAGCCCAACAGCGCCCGCCCGGCCTTCGAGGGCCGCGCGCTCGATCCAGGGGCGCTGCGCGCGCCGCGCGAGACCACCCTGCCCGACGGGCCGCAAAAGACCTTCGAAGTGGTCTTGAGCGGCAACATGGAGCGCTACCTCTGGCAGATGAACGGGGTCTCCTGGCCGGAGGCCTTCGCCAACTTCAAGGGGATCACGCCGAAGGAGAGCTACTACGGGGTCAGCTTCGGCGACCGGGTGCGCTTCGACATGGTGAACCGCACGCCCATGGCGCATCCCATGCACCTGCACGGCCACTTCTTCCGGGTACTGGCCGACGGGATGGACCCGGCGACGCACCCCATGCGCGACACCGTCTCGGTGCCGCCAAGGGGCAAGGTCTCGATCGAGTTCTACGCCAACAATCCAGGTCAGTGGTTCTACCACTGCCACAACGTTTGGCACCTCGCCGTCGGCATGGCCGAGGGCGTGCGCTACATGGTCTAGCGGCCGCTCGGGGCTCGTCTCGAAAGGCGCGGGCCGGAACCGCCAAGAAACGCGCTTCTCGGCGCGTTTCAAGACTGGCTATCAAGTCACCTCGATCCAGGTCTGCATGCCGGCGGCTTGGTGCTCCAGCATGTGGCAGTGGAGCATCCACTTGCCGGGGTTGTCGGCGACGAAGGCGACCGTGAGCTCGACGTCGGGCTGCATCAGCACGGTGTCGCGCCAGGCCTCCCGATCGGGCGGGCCGTCGGAGCGCGCGATCTCCGTCATGTGATGGCCGTGCAGGTGCATGGCGTGGGGGAAGGCGGTGCGGTTGACCATGCGGATCTCCCAGGTCTCGCCGCGCCGCGCGCTGAAGAGGGGGCGCTTGGACATGCCGGCGACACCGTTGAAGGCCCAGAACTGCCCTTCCTCCAGCGCCAGGCTGCGACCGTCCATGACCTGGCCCTTGTAGACCGCCTCGGCCAGGAAGCGCATGGCGCCGCCTTCCATGATGAGGTCGACGGTCTTGCGCCGTTCTCCCAGCCGGGGCAGGGGATTGGGCGGCAAGGCCGAGGGAGCGCTCTCGCGCGGCGGTCGCGAGGCCTCCTCTCCATAGGCAAAGGTCGTGCAGGCGACCGGCTCGCCGCTCACCTCGTAGATCCTCTGCTCGGCGCCCGGCGTCGCGGTCATGTCCAAGACCAGGTCGGCGCGCTGTCCGGGCGCCAAGAGAACGTCACCCTCCAGGGGGCGCGGCGGTACCGGCTGACCGTCCAGCGCGATCAGCCACGCCGGCGCTTCCGGCAGGCGGAAATGCAGCACTCTGGCGTTGGCGGTGGAGATCATGCGCAGCCGGACGCGCGCGCCGGCGCGAACGCGATAGGTCTCGTAGGGCTTGCCGTTGATCGTCAGCACGTTGCCCAGGCGCCCGGCATGGAAGAAGTCGTGCGGGCGGCCGAAGCTGGCCTCGTCGATCTCTCCGCTCTCGGTCAGCCGCCAGTCGTCGGCGACGAAGAGGAGGTCCTGGTCGACGTCCTGCGCCTCGCGCTCCTCGACGATCAGCACGCCGTAGAGGCCGCGCGCCAGCTGCTCCCAGGACTGCCCGGTGTGGGGGTGATACCAGTAGGTGCCGGCATCGGGCGGGGTGAAGCGGTAGTCGAAGCTGCCGCCCGGCGGCACCGGCGCCTGGGTCATGCCGGCGACCCCGTCCATGGCGTTGTCGATCCTGATGCCGTGCCAATGCACGGTGGTCGGCTGCTCCAGGCGGTTCTCCAGTCTGACAGCCAGTTCGTCGCCTTGCCGGACACGCAGAAGCGGCCCCGGCGCGGTGCCGCCGTAGGCCCAGATCGCGGCAAGTGGGCCATCGGCCTCCAGCAAGGCTTGGCGGCTGCTCTCCGCCACCAGTCTGTGGGGAGCCGTTTCGGCTCTGAGCGCTGTCGGCAGCGCGAGCGCGCCGGTGGCGGCGAGAAGGCTTCGGCGGGTAAGGCGCATGGCTGATCCAGAAACTTGGTGGCGCGGGTCGTTCAAGACCATAGATCTAACCCGCATTCGTGCCATAAGCAGGGTGGCATATGGGAGGAGAGACTATGGCAGGACCCACGAAGGCTGCCGTCTTGGAGGCGCTGCGCCGGGTCAAGGGGCCCGATCGGGACAGCAACATCGTCGACCTGGGGCTTCTGTCCGAGGTCGGCATCAAGAACGGACAGGTCATCTTTTCGATTACCGTTCCGGCCGCGCGCGCCGCCGAGCTGGAGCCCTTGCGCCAAGCGGCCGAGCGGGTGGTGAAGGAGCTCCCCGGCGTCACCGAAACCGCGATCGTGCTGACCGCCCATGCCGGGGCCGGCGACGGCGCACCAGTCAGACCGGCACCCAAGCGCGCTCAGATGGGCGATCTGCCGCCGCCGATGCAGGGCCGCGGCCCGGCCGCCGCGCCGGAGCCGGCGCAGAAGGCCGGCGTGCCCGGCGTGGGCGCGATCATCGCGGTGGCCTCCGGCAAGGGCGGTGTCGGCAAGTCGACGACGGCGGTCAATCTGGCCCTGGGCCTGCAGGCCATGGGTCTTTCGGTCGGCGTGCTGGATGCCGACATCTACGGCCCCTCCATGCCGCGCCTGCTGAGGATCACCGGCCGGCCGGAGCCGACCACGGGGCGCACCTTGAAGCCGCTGGAGGGTTACGGCCTGAAGGTCATGTCGATGGGCTTCTTGGTGGAGGAGGAGACCCCGATGATCTGGCGCGGGCCCATGGTGATGTCGGCCCTGGCCCAGATGCTGCGTGAGGTCGCCTGGGGCGAACTCGACATCATGGTGGTGGACATGCCGCCCGGCACTGGCGATGCGCAGCTCACCATGGCCCAGCAGGTGCCGCTCGCCGGCGCCGTCATCGTCTCCACGCCGCAGGACCTGGCGCTGATCGATGCGCGCAAGGGGCTCAACATGTTCCGCAAGGTGGAGGTGCCCTTGCTCGGCATCGTCGAGAACATGAGCTACTTCATTTGTCCCAACTGCGGCGAGCGCTCCGACATCTTCGGGCACGGCGGCGCCGAGGCCGAGGCGGAGCGGCTTGGCGTCCCCTTCCTGGGTGCCGTGCCGCTACATATGGAGATCCGCGCGCGCTCCGATTCGGGCACGCCGGTGGTGATCGCCGATCCGGAGGGGCCGCACGCAACCCTTTACAAGGACATCGCGGGCAAGATCTGGACTCGCATCGGCGAAGAGCGCGCGCTGGCCGGCGCCAATGCTCCCAGGATCGTCATGGAGTGAGGTACAAGCCAAGGGTTCAGTAAAGAAGCGAAGATGATCCTAGTTGATTTTGCGAATTAATCGCATTCTTCAGATCTCTTGCATTATGAGCCAAAATGCGCAACCCTTTCCCTAACAAAGATAAAAACATGCCGTCTGTGTGAATATCTGGGTTATCAGGGATGGAATCGCGCGACGCCGCGCAGCTTGTAGAGGAAGAACGCAACCGGGCTGAGGTTTACTTGCTTCTGGCGACGCTTCTAGCGCGAGCGCCGGGCGAGGAACAGCTGCGCCTGCTTGCCGAGGGGAGTGACGGAGTCGGAGAATTCGGCGCCGCCACCGGTGCCTTGGCCGCTGCCGCGCGCGAGGCCAGCGTCAAGTCCGTGTCGCGGGAGTACCACGACCTCTTCATCGGCATAGGCCGGGGAGAGCTGGTGCCCTTTGCCTCCTACTATCTGACAGGATTCCTGAACGAGAAGCCCCTGGCGAAGCTTCGCGCCGACTTGCGCGCGCTCGGCATCGAGCGCGACCCGGCGGTGAAGGAGCCGGAGGATCACATGGCGATGCTGCTGGAGATAATGGCGGGCCTGATCACCGGGCGCTTCGGTGAGGAAGACAGCTTGGCCGCCCAGCGTCGCTTTTTCGAGGATCACATCGCGCCTTGGGCGCGGCACTTCTTCCGCGATCTGGAGACCGCCTCGTCCTCGCGCTTCTATGCGCCGGTGGGACGTATGGGCCGGCTTCTGATCGAGGTAGAAGAGGCCGCCTTCGCCATGGCGTGACTGTGAAGGTTTCGGGCCGCCAAGCACCGGCATAAGGGGCGGGGGTCCGGGTGGGGCCGCGAGAGACGCGGTCGCGAGAAGAGTGGAAGTGGGAGAAGAACGATCATGTCCAAACGGGAAGAGCAGCCAGCGGAAGCCGGCCGGCGCGGGTTCTTGAAGCTCGGCATCGGCTCGGTCGCCGGCGGTGCGGCCTTGGCGGCCGGCGGCTTGGCCGCGGGCACGGCCCAGGCCGAAGCACCGGCACGGGAAGGCGGTTATGCCGAGAGCGAGCATGTCCGCACCTACTACAAGAGCGCCGCCTTCTAGGCGCCGGTGACCGCCGCCCCAGGTGGCGGCGGACGAACGACTGATACACACAAAGGGCCTGCAAGCTCCGGGAGTGGTTTCCGGGAGGCGCGGGTCGACTTACGGGAGACAGCCATGCTCAGGAAGAAGACAAACGGGGTAGCGAGAGGCCCCCGCTTGTCGTCTGCCCGCCAAGAGCTGACGAATCAAGCGGTTGATCGACGGACCTTCCTTAAAAGGTCCGGTATAGCCGTCGGCGGTTTGGCCGCCGCTGGTGGCATCGGCGGCGGAATGGTCCGCAAGGCCGAAGCGGCCAGCGATAGCGGTACCGGCTCGCCGGCCATCAAGAAGTCCGTCTGCACCCACTGTTCGGTGGGCTGCACGGTCTTGGCCGAAGTGCAGGACGGTGTCTGGATCGGGCAGGAGCCTGGTTTCGACTCGCCCTTCAACCTGGGCGCCCACTGCGCCAAGGGGGCCGCGGTGCGCGAGCACGCGCACGGCGAACGCCGCTTGAAGTATCCCATGAAGATGGTCGACGGCGCCTGGCAGCGGATCAGCTGGGACGAGGCGATCAACGAGATCGGCGACAAGATGCTGGAGATCAGGGAAAGCTCCGGCCCCGACTCGGTCTACTGGCTGGGATCGGCCAAGCACAACAACGAGCAGGCCTATCTGGTCCGCAAGTTCGCCGCCTTCTGGGGCACGAACAACGTCGACCACCAGGCCCGCATCTGTCACTCCACCACCGTCGCAGGTGTCGCCAACACCTGGGGCTATGGTGCGATGACGAATTCCTACAACGACATCCACAACAGCCGCTCCATCTTCCTGATCGGCGGCAATCCGGCGGAGGCGCATCCGGTCTCGCTGCTGCACCTCCTGAAGGCCAAGGAAGAGAACAACGCGCCGCTCATCGTCTGCGACCCGCGCTTCACGCGCACCGCAGCCCATGCCGACGAGTATGTTCGCTTCCGTCCCGGCACCGACGTCGCCCTCATCTGGGGCATTCTCTGGCACATCTTCGAGAACGACTGGCAGGACAAGGAGTTCATCCGCCAGCGCGTCTGGGGCCTGGATCAGGTCCGCCAGGAGATCTCCAAGTGGACGCCCGACGAGGTCGAGCGAGTCTCCGGCGTGCCCGGCAGCCAGCTGAAGCGCGTCGCCCGCACCATGGCCAACAACCGTCCGGGCACCGTCATCTGGTGCATGGGCGGCACCCAGCACACCAACGGCAACAACAACACCCGTGCCTACTGCATCCTGCAGCTGGCGCTGGGCAACATGGGCCGTTCGGGCGGCGGCTGTAACATCTTCCGCGGCCATGACAACGTGCAGGGCGCGACCGACCTCGGCGTCCTGGCCAACACCCTGCCGGGCTACTACGGCCTTTCCAAGGGTGCCTGGGGCCACTGGTCGCGTGTCTGGGACGTCCCCTACGAGGACATGGCAGCCCGCTTCGCCACCATGGAGACGGCCGACGGCAAGGGCCGCTTCATGATGGAAGAGAAGGGCATCCCGGTCTCGCGCTGGATCGACGGCGTGCTGGAGGCCAAGGACAACCTGGAGCAGCCGGACAACACCCGCGCCATGGTGTTCTGGGGTCATGCCCCCAACTCGCAGACCCGTCTGCCTGAAATGAAAAAGGCGATGGAAAAGCTGGACATGCTGGTGGTGATCGATCCCTTCCCGACCATGACCGCGGTCATGCAGGATCGGAAAGACGGCACCTACTTGCTGCCGGCGACCACGCAGTTCGAGACGGTCGGCTCGGTCACGGCCTCCAACCGCTCCCTGCAGTGGCGCGAGAAGGTGATGGATCCGCTCTTCGAGTCCAAGCCGGACCATGTCATCGCCCACCTCCTGGCCAAGAAGCTCGGCTTTGCCGACGAGCTCTTCAAGAACATCGAGGTGAACGGCGACGAGCCCTTGATCGAAGACATCACCCGCGAGTTCAATCGCGGCATGTGGACCATCGGCTACACCGGCCAGTCTCCGGAGCGCCTGAAGATGCACATGGCCAACCAGCAGACCTTCGACAGGACCACCTTGCGGGCGATCGGCGGTCCGGCGGACGGCGAGTTCTACGGCCTGCCCTGGCCCTGCTGGGGAACGGCCGAAATGGGCCACACCGGCTCCGCCAATCTCTACGACACCTCTCTGCCGGTGGCGGAGGGCGGCATGGGCTTCCGTGCCCGCTTCGGTGTCGAGCGTGACGGCGAGAACCTGCTGGCCGAGGCCAACTATCCGGTCGGCTCCGAGATCGAGGGCGGTTATCCCGAGTTCACCTACGGGATGCTGAAGCGGCTCGGCTGGGATGGCGACCTGACTGACGAGGAACGCTCGACCATCGAAGCCATCGGCGGCGACAACGCCGACAAGGTGAACTGGAAGATCGATCTCTCCGGCGGTCTGCAGAGGGTGGCGATCAAGCACGGCTGTGCGCCCTACGGCAACGCCAAGGCACGCACGGTGGTGTGGAACTTCCCCGATCCCATCCCGCTGCACCGCGAGCCACTCTATACCCCGCGTCGCGACCTGGTGGCCGACTATCCCACCTATGCCGACAAGACCTTCTGGCGTGTTCCCACCATGTACGAGAGCATCCAGAAAAACGACTTCTCCAAGGACTACCCGATGATCCTGACCTCGGGCCGCTTGGTGGAGTACGAGGGCGGCGGCGACGAGACCCGGTCCAACCCCTGGTTGGCCGAGCTGCAGCAGGAGATGTTCGTCGAGGTCAATCCGGCCGACGGCAACACCATCGGCATCCGCGATGGCGAGATGGTCTGGCTGCACGGTCCTGCCGGGGCGAAGATCCTGATCAAAGCCATGTTCACCCCGCGCGTGGGCCGCGGCGTGGTCTTCACGCCCTTCCACTTCGGCGGCTGGTGGCAAGGCGAGGATCAGCGCGCCAAGTACCCGCAGGGAGCCGACCCCTATGTCTTGGGCGAGGCCTGCAACACCGCGCAGACCTACGGCTACGACAGCGTCACTCAGATGCAGGAAACCAAGGCCACGCTCTGCCGCATTGAGCCGGCGTAGGCCTGAGGAGGACTAGTTACCATGGCAAGAATGCGATTCTTGTGTGACGCCGAACGCTGCATCGAGTGCAACGCCTGCGTCACGGCCTGTAAGAACGAGAACGAGATCCCCTGGGGCGTGAACCGGCGCCGCGTCGTCACCTTGAACGACGGCGAGCCCGGCGAGCGCTCGATCTCGGTGGCTTGCATGCATTGTTCGGACGCGCCTTGCATGGCCGTCTGTCCGGTGGACTGCTTCTACCAGACCGACGACGGCGTGGTGCTGCACTCCAAGGACCTCTGCATCGGCTGCGGCTACTGCTTCTATGCCTGCCCCTTCGGCGCGCCGCAGTTCCCGCAGTCCAGCAACTTCGGCTCGCGCGGCAAGATGGACAAGTGCACCTTCTGCGCCGGCGGACCGGAGCCCACGCACTCGGCCATCGAGTTCCAGAAGTACGGCCGCAACCGCTTGGCCGAGGGCAAGCTGCCGCTCTGCGCGGAGATGTGCTCGACCAAGGCCCTCTTGGCCGGCGACGGCAACAGCGTCTCGCAGATCTACCGCGAACGCATCGTCGCGCGCGGTTTCGGCTCCGGTGCCTGGGGCTGGGGGACCGCCTACGGCCAGAAGGGCGGCAGCTGATCGCCGCTGAGGCCGTAACGAGGTAGGTGATCGCGGTCCGGTGACTTGGCTGTCCCGGACCGCGACGCCGACTTAGGTCTAACGTTCTGTTTTCGCTTGCTTGTTGCTGCAAGAGGCATGCCACTATGGGCCTATGCCTCCGTCGGCGCCTGCTCGCACCCCCCTTGCCCGCACCCCGGGGTGCGCCATGGCTTGCACTTGGAGAGACGCGATGACCCGCTCTGCGATCACTGCCGCGAAAGCTAAGGCGTTTCCCGTTACCCTCATGGGGCTGCTGGCCTTCCTGCTGCTCCTGACCCTTGTCGCCGGCGACGTCCTCGCCCAGGCCGGCAGCGTCAGGCTGGACAACGAGCCGGCGCAGCCGGCGGGGCCGATGGAGGGCCAAGTACCGGGCGGCACCTTGGGCGGCGCCTCGCAGTCCGACGTATGGCGCGACATCCGCCACGGCGTCGAGGGCGAGGTGTCGATCCCGGACAGCAAGGCGGGTGTGCTGGTTCAGTCGGGCGGAGAGTTCTGGCAGGACTTCCGAGACGACGAGCTGCAGCGCTATAGCGGCTGGGCGATGTTGGCCACGGTCGTCTTGCTGGCCGCTTTCTTCGCCTTGCGCGGGCGGATCAGGATCGATCACGGTCGTGCCGGCGTCACGGTCCAGCGCTTCAAGTCGGTGGAGCGCTTCGGCCATTGGCTCTTGGCGATCTCCTTCATCATTCTGGCGATCACCGGCCTCAACATCCTCTTCGGGCGCGATGTGCTGATGCCTCTGATCGGGAAGGAGGCCTTCGCGCTGATAACGCTTTGGGGCAAGCTGGCGCACAACTACGTCGCCTTCGCCTTCATGGCCGGCCTGATCCTAATCTTCGTCATGTGGGTGGTCCACAACCTGCCGAGCCTGACCGACTTCAAGTGGCTGGCGATGGGTGGTGGGGTGCTGATCAAGGGCGTGCATCCCCCGGCCAAGAAGTTCAATGCCGGTCAGAAGATGATCTTCTGGCTGGTGATTATCGGCGGGATCTCCCTGTCGCTCAGCGGCTGGGCGCTGCTTTTCCCCTTCGAGACTTTCTTCTTCACCGAGACCTTCAATCAGCTCTCGGCCATCGGTATCGACGCGCCGGCTCTCCTGGGTCTGCCCGACCCGCCCTATCAGGTGGTGATGGAGCAGCAGCTCAATCAGGTTTGGCACACCATCGTCGCCGTCTTCATGATCTGCGTGATCCTTGCCCACATCTACATCGGCTCGGTCGGCATGGAGGGCGCCTACCAGGCGATGGGCAGCGGCCAGGTCGACCGGAACTGGGCGAAGGAGCATCACAGCCTGTGGGTCGAGAAGCTGGACGCCGAGGGGCGCTCGACAAACGGTGGCAAGCGCGCCGCCGAGCCGGCCGAATAGGCAGCCTCGACCCGGTCCGATGATGGCGAGGCGCCTTCTCGGTTTCTGCGTGGGCGCGGCACTGGGCGCCTGCCTTCAGGCTGCGGCGATCGAAGCCGCGCCGGAGAGGCTCGAGGGCCATGGCGGGCCGGTCAAGTCGGTTGTCACGGCGGAGAACGGCGGGCTGATCCTGACCGCCTCTTTCGATTACGCCGTGGTGTTCTGGCAGATCATGGGAGAGGACTACCGCGTCCTGCAGCGCCTGATCGGACACGACGCGGCAGTGAACGACGTGGCCTTCGTTCCCGGCGGCCGGCGCGCGGTCTCGGTGTCGGATGACGGCACGGCCATCGTCTGGGACCTCTACGCGGGCGAGATCCTCGGCCGTTTCGGCGAGACGCCGGTCAAGGCAATCGACGTCGAGGTCTCAGCCGACGGCCGCTATGCCGCCGTCGCCAAGTGGGACCGGCGCGTGCTGCTGATCGATCTCGAAGCCATGGCCCTGGTGGCCCGCCTAGAGGGGAATCGCGATCGGGTGAACGCCGTCGCCTTCTCCGAAGACGGCAAGACCCTCTATAGCGGCGGCGCCGACGGCACCCTGCGCAGCTGGTCTCTGCCGCTACCCACCTCCGGGCAGATCTTGAACCGGACGGTGCGCGAGCAGGGTTGGGGGATCAACGTGATCCAGGCTCTGGGCGACCAGATCGCGATCGGCACCGTCGACGGCGCCGTTCTGCTGGTGCCCGACGCGGGCGAGCCTACCTTGCTGCACCGCTTCGAGCGTCCGGTCATGGCCCTGGCGCGCTCTCCCGACGGGGCTCGCCTCGCCGCCAGCGCCGGTGACGGCCAGATGCTGGTCTGGCGCACCGACGACTGGGTTCTGGAGAGCGAGCTCCTGAACGATCGCGGACCGGTCTGGGGCCTGGCCTTCGGCGGCGAGCGCAGCGAGCTACTCTGGCTCTCCGGCCTGGACGACGAGGTCTATTCCCTGGCCTTGACGGGGCCGCCCAAGGCACTGCCCGAACCCAAGGAGCAACCGCGGCGCTTCCATCTAGCCGAGGGCCTGGGGCCGGGCGCGCGCGAGTTTCAGCGCAAGTGCAGCGTCTGCCACACCCTGACTGCCGACGATGCCAACCGCGCCGGACCCACGCTCTACCGCGTGTTCGGGCGCAGGGCCGGCTCTCTGCCCGACTACCCCTATTCCAAGGCGCTGCTCGATTCCGATATCGTCTGGAACGAGGAGACCATCGCGGCGCTCTTCGACCACGGACCGGATGTGCTGACGCCCGGCACCAAGATGCCGATCCAGCGGATCACCGACCCGGCGCGCCGCGCGGCCCTGGTCGCCTTCCTCAAGCGCTCGACCGGCGGACCGGTGGCTGGCGACGGCAAGTTGCAGGAGTGACGAACGACGATGAAAGCCTTTCTTGCCAGCCTTCTGGCCATCCTGGTGATCTCGATCGGGGCGCACTATGCGCTAGAGGCCTTCGACACCTCCGCCGCCGCTACCTTCTCGGATCCGGAATCGGTGCGCTTGGACCCGGATGAAGAAGAAGGGTCGGGGAGCGAAGAGTGAGCGCCCGCCTCGGCGCCTTCTTGCTGCTGCTGACCGTCGCGTTCCCGCCGAGCCTTGCGGCAGAGCCGCAGAGCGCGCTGCCGCAGGTGGCAAGGCTGCTGCCACTCTGGCCGGATCGGGCGCCGAACCCGGAGGAACCGGAGGGCTCCGCCGTCTTTATCGCGCAGGCGGGTGGAGAGGCCCTGCTGCTGACCGCCAGCCACGTGCTGGGAAATGCGCGCGAGTTCCGTGTCGTCACGCACGAGGGAGAGTCTCTCGCCGCGCGGCTCGTGGCGAGAGATGCCGACAGCGACCTGGCGCTCCTGGCGGCGGAGTCCGATCAAGCGCCCCTGCTGCTCGGCCCGCCGCCGCAAGTCGGCGATCCGGTCTGCGCCATCGGCAATGCCTTCGGCCTCGGCCTCAGCCTCTCCTGCGGGGTGGTCTCCGCGACCGGCCGGGCCGGTGTCGGCTTCAATCGCATCGAGGACTTCGTGCAGACCGACAGCATGGTCAACCCGGGCATGTCCGGCGGCGCGCTGGTCGACGGCGAGGGGCGGCTGGTGGGCCTGCTGTCGGCCATCTTCACCAAGCGCTCGGATGCCGACATCGGCGTGAACTTCGCCGTCTCCACCGCCCTCATCCAGGCAGCCCTGCCGGACCTCAAGGCCGGGCGAGCGGTCCAATGGCCCACGGTTCCCCTGGCGCTGCGGCCCTTGCCGGCGACCGCGACCGGACCGCTGGGCCCGGAAGTCGCGCGCTTGGGCAGCGGCGGCGCCGCGCATGCCGCCGGCTTGAAGGTCGGCGATCGCCTGCTTTCCGCGGCCGGGAGGCGTATCTTGAACCCCGGTGATTGGCACAGTCAGATTGCCCTTTCCGATCGGGGCCGGGAGATCCCACTTGTGGTCTTGCGGGATGGGCGAAGGGTGACGCTCGAACTCCGCATCCCCTAGAGCCGATCCCGCGACACGACACACCAGGAGACACGTCATGAGCGATCCGACCAACAGCGAGGCCTTCAATCTTTCCTTGCGGAAGTTCCTGAAGCAGGTGGGGGTCACCTCGCAGCACGAGATCGAGCGGGTGGTCCGCGAAGCGGGCCTGACGAGCGGCAGCCTGAAGGTCAGCGCGATCATCACCGCCGAGGGGACCGACCTGAACCACCGCATCGAGGGCGAGATCCAACTGTCGGAGTAGCGGGAGCCATCGCCAGCATGACACCGGAGACCCAGCTTTCCCTGCCGCCGCTCTTGCTGGCTCGGCCGCTGCTGGCGCCGCGGACCGATGCCTTGGCCGCCGCCGTTGCCGCCTGCCGGCAAGGCGGTGACGAGGTTGGGGCCGTCTTCGCCGCCGCTTCCGACAGCCGGCTCAGCATGGCCGTGGTGCTGGGGCCGGAGGTTGCGCCACGACGCTGCTGGGAGATGCTGTTCCTGGCGGCCGTGGCCTTCGGCGACGCGGTGGGCGCCCTTGCCCCGCCGGAGCTTGCCGTGCACTACCGCTGGCCGGACCGGATCGTGGTCAACGGCGCCGAGGCGGGCCGGGTCCGCCTGGCCATGACGGAGGAACTGGACGAGACGGGTGCCCCGCTCTGGCTAGTGCTGGGGTTGGACTGTGCCATCCGACCGGAAGCCGACGGGCCCGAGCCCGGGGTCTACCTCGATCGCACGACGCTCTTCAGCGAGGGCGCGGTGGAGGAGAGCGTGCAGGACTGGGCCGAGGCTTTTTCCCGGCACCTGCTGGTTTGGATCCACACCTGGGAGGAGAGCGGCTTCCGCCGCATCCACGAGATCTGGTGGGGACGCCACGACCCCAAGTCGGAGCGCTTCAGTTGGCAGGAGGGTGACGGCGAAGTGAGAGGCAAGCCGGTCGGCCTGGACGAGCACGGCAGCCTCCTGATCCAGGTGGGCGAGGAGATGCGGCTCCTGGAACCGGAACGCCTGCTGGGTGCGCAGGGCGCGGCGGAGCCGGGCCATGGCTAAGCTCCTAAGGACCATCCGCTTCGACGCCTCGGACAGCCACGTCTTCGAGAAGGCCGCCGGGCCGGACGAGTGGGCCGTGTCGGGCGCCTTTGCCTTCTCGGCATTGTCCGAGCCGCCGATCGGCAAGCCGCGCCAGGCCTTCGCCAACGGCTTTCTCTCCTTGGAGAGCTTCGGGCGGGCGACCTTCGTCAGCGTGGCCGACTGCCCGGCCGCCGAGCTTGCGCGCCTCAAGGAGCGCTTGGCCCAGCACTTCGTCGAGACCTATGGCGCGCCCGATGTCGCTTCCGCCCTGCCCGCCGCCGAGGAGGAGATCGCCTTTGCCTGCGATCTCTGCCGCGAGGCATCCATCAACCAGCTCTTCACCGTCTCTCGCCGCTTCGACGAGACGGGAGCCTTGCGGGAGTCCTTCCGCGTGGTGGAGCCGCCCGGAGAGCAGCCGCACGCCAAGGTCTGGGAGATCATCGGCGATGCCTGACTTCTGGAAATCGGCGGGATACCACCTGACCGCCAAGACCGCCGAGGGCTGGTTGGAGCCGACGCCGGACCTGATGCGCGCCTACTTCACGCGGCCGGAGATCCATCCGGTCGAGGAGTCCTGCGCGGCCGAACACCGCCTCTTCGAGGCGCTGATGGCCGAGCCCTTCCGGCCGGTAGCGCCGTCCGAGTTGGACGCGCTGGCCGACCGGGACACGGCCGACAACTACCGGGTCGTTCTGGCGTGGCGCGATCACCTGAAGACGGCCGGCAGCCTGGAGGCGGGCTATCTTGCGCTCTTCACCTCCGGACGGCCGATCAGCGTGCCGCCGGTCTTCATCGACCAGCTGGTGCATCTGCTGCTTCGCGGCATGCTGGACCGCGAGGCCGATCCCCTGCGCTTGCGCGCCGCCGAACTCTTCTTTCGAGAGCAGTCGGTGTCGACCGAGAACGGGCAAATGCTGCTGGCCGACCAGGAGATCGTGGAGATGCGCAGCGAGACCGGCGGTTTCGGCGGTCTGGGCGTGCTGCTGATGGAGGCCGGCACGCCGTTGCGCGAGGTTACCTTGGATGTGCTCGGCGAAGAGAACAAGGAGAGCTATTGGGAGCGCTCCGACCGTTTCGACACGGCCATCGACTTTCGCTTCACCGAGCCGGCACAGGACGCCTTCGCGCGCGTGCTGGAGATTTGGGTGCGCCAGCTGCTGGGCGTCGGCGTAAGGGTCCAACCCATGCAGGCCATCCGGGACGAGCGCTGGTCGTGGCATGTCGGACTGGATGCCGAGGCGAACCGCCTCCTGAACGCGCTCTACGAGGGGGCCGCGCCCGGCAGCGACGCGCTGCAGCGCCTCTTGGCGCTCTTCCGTCTGGAGTTCCGGGACCGCAGCGACGTCCAGCCCTCGCAGCGCGGTCGACCCGTCTATCTGGGCCTGGCCATGGGGACGGACAAGGTCTTGCGCATGAAGCCCCAGAACCTGCTCACCAACCTACCTATCGCCAAGAGGGAATGACGCTCATGCCCGCCATGAAGCCGCGCGGCTTCCTCAACTCCATGATCGCCCGCCTCATTGCGCTCCTTATCGTGGTGCTGGGCGTCGCGCTCTTCGTCTGGACCAACGAATCCACCGTGGAAGGCTGGATGGACCCCTCCGATCCCGCGCTCGCCGCCTGCATGGACGAGAAGGTCAAGGAACTCATCGCCCAGCACCCGGAGGGCGATCCGCTCACCGAGTTCGACCGCAAGCTCTACGAGCAGCGTGCGGAGACGGACTGCATCACGTGACCGGCCCCGGCCGCCGCGTTCGGGCGACCGGAGCCGGCTGTAGGGATGGGCGTCACCCCAGCATTAAGCAGCCGCCTGGGAACTCTCTCCGCTTTCACTTGCGCGCTTGAGGAAGCCGCGATTGATCGGGCTGTGCGGCTTTAGGGCGAGGCGCTCGTTGGCCAAGGCCTCGGCCAGCTGGCGCTTGCCGCCCCGCAGGGCTGCCTCGGTCAAGGTCCAGTCGATCACGTCGCGCTGGGCATGGCTGCCGCCGAAGCGATTGACGATGAAGCGTCCGGCGTGCAGCCGCTCGACGGCTGTCTCGTAATCGCCCCGCCAGAAGGCGACGAAGCCCTCGACCAGCGGCAGGCCGGTCTCGCGGATCCAGGCACCGGTCTCGCTGCCGTCGGTGCCGGCGGCGCGATAGGCGGAGAGAATCCGCTCCACCTCCTGGTCGCGCCCGGCGCCCAGGTAGGACATGACGGCATGCCAGTCGTTGAAGGGGTAGAGCTTGCCGTCGGCGTGCTGATCCCAGGTCTCCGAGACCTCCTGCCAGCGCGCGCCCAGGTCCTGGCCGACGAGGTCCAGGCGCCAGAGCAGGGCCGAGGCATCGACGAGATCGAGGGCGACCGCGCTCTTGTCCTCGCGGATCGGGCCGTCGTAGAGCGCCAGGGCCTCCGCCGTCTGGCCCAGGTCCAGGTGGTAGAGGGCGCGGTGCCACCAGTTGTGCACCTTGAAGAAGTTGTCCTCGCCCGACCAGTGGGGCTCGCGGGCGATCATCCAGCCGATGCCGTCCTGGGCCCGGCCCTGCATCTCCATGACATGGGCGATGGCGTGGTGTGCCCAGCAGTCCAAGGGCTCCAGATCGATGGCCTTGCGTCCCGCCTCTTCGGCCCTGGCGTAGTCGCCGGCCTCCTCCAGGCCGAAGGACTGCATGCCCAGGACGATGGAGTAGCCCGGCCGGTCGGAGGACCATCGCGGCAAGGCCCGATGGATCCGATCGCGCATGTCGCGCGCGTTGGCGCGGTAGAAGTCCATGAGGTGGCCCGCCTGCAGCGCCAGCAGGTCGTGCGGGTAGCGGACGTTGTGATGATCCAGGGCCACGGCCGCGGCCGTCCAGTTTCCGGCCAAGAGCCGCTCCAGGACGGCGACGTGCGAGGCTTCGCGCTCGTCCAGGCTCTTCTCCTTGGCCTGGACAACCAGTGTCTTGGCCTCGGCCGTTCCTTCGGGTTCGGTGGCGAGGCCGAAGAGGTGCGCCTTCATGATGAGGGCCATGGCGAAGTCCGGCGCCGCCTCGATGGCGCTGTCGAGCAAGGCCACGGGGTCGCCCCGATAGATGTTGAAGCTGTGGAGCGCCTGATCGAACAGCTCCGCTGCTTGAGCAGTGGCGCCGCTCATGCGGTTTCCTTGTCGGTCGCTTGGCATGCTGTGCTCTCTCCGCGTTGATGGGCCGATGGCTTCGGCCTCGCTTGGGGTCGTATCATGAGGCGGCCGAGGCCGCCGATTTGCAAGAGGACGGTATCGATGACCGGCCGGCAAGCATCCGCCGGTCGAGGATTGAACTCCCGCTCGCTCAAAGCTTGCCCGAAGGCGCGTCGCCTCGGGTCTATGCAGATGTGCTCTGCCATGCCGCGCGGCCAGAGTGCTTGCGGTAAACCAGGCGCCGTCGTCGGTTTTTCCAGCCTTTACAGAGCATTGTGCGATAGCGGGGGGTGCCGCGCCGCCCTGCGGCGACGGGTCAAGTGCACTTCTGGTAAAGCAGGCCCTGGGCTGGTAGCTTCAAGAAAAAAAGCGCCGTCCCCACCCCGGGCCAGAGGAGGAAGCCGGTGTCGGCCCGGGGTGGGTACGGCTGCGCGAAGGCCGGTCCTCTAGCCTCGCGATCTCTAAGTAGCCCCCCTCCCTAGAGAGGAGGCCTGGGATCTTGCCTCAACTCGGCCCGCCCGATCTGCAGAGCCGTGCCTCGTTCGAGAGGCGAAATCCCCTTTACAATGGCCCCTCATTACGGCTTCGCGGCTAGGTCTTTGTCAACCTGATCAAAAGGTTAGGTCGAAGTGGGAAAGGGACACCTAAGGCCCTTTTCCGCTATGCTCTGATCAGCAGTAGAGCGCGTGACGCGGTAAGGATTCCGTCAGTCGTGACGTCGTGCTGGAAAGTCGATCCGCTGTCTACGGCAGTGATTCCGGGAGAAAAACCATGGACCGCAAGGTCGTGAATTTCGCGAGCAAGTTCGCAATGCTACAGGAGCAGTGGGCGCCGCGCGTCGTTGCCGAAATGAATGACTATCAGTTCAAAATAGTGAAGCTCGAAGGCGACTTCGTTTGGCACGATCACAAAGATACCGATGAAGCCTTCTTTGTGTTGGGCGGCTCCTTGCGCATAGAGTTCCGCGACGGAGCGGTCGAGCTTTCCGAAGGTGAGCTCTTCGTCGTGCCCAAGGGCGTCGAACACAAACCCTATGCGGAGAGGGAGGCGCTGGTTCTGCTGATCGAACCGCGCGGCGTGCCCAACACCGGCAGCGCCGGCGGCGCGCGAACGGCCGAGAACGACATCTGGATCTAGCATTTCAGCCTTTGGGATGACACGCGCGGGGCGAGAATGCTTCGGCAACTGTGCGAATTCGGTCACGAGACTCTGTTTTTTGCACCTATCTACAGCGCCAGACTGCGGTATTGGCTTCCCGCAAGATCCAATTCGATGTAGGAATGATCGTTACAAGCAACGTTAGAGACCGCCGAATCGCTCGGAGGAACCCGGTAGTCGCCTGCAAGAGGTCCGTTCGGAGCTCCAAGGGGGAGGCGAGAGCCGGGAGTGGGACGATAGAGGGGGCCAGTCCATGCCTTTGGCTATCTGCGCCGCGGGGATCCGGCGCATTCGAGTTCTTGCGGTGCCGCTAGCATGCGCGTTTGCCGCTTTTCTTTCTCCATTTGTGCCCAGCGCGTCCGCGATCGATCCTAGCGCCGACATCGAGCTGCCCGTCGGCAAGCTGCTCGGCAGCGGTCCGGACCGGGTTTGGGGGGGTGTCGGTGTCTTCAACGTCTTCCCCAACAACTCCGCCAACAGAAGCGCGCAGTTCTCCGGGGAGTATCGCCTGGGGCACAAGCTCTTCTCGATCGGCCCCTTGGCGGGCCTGACGGTCAACACGCAGGGCGGGGTCTTTGGCTACGGCGGCATCTACACCGACTTGGCGTTCGGTCCGGTGGTCCTGACACCCTCGGTGGCTGTCGGCGGCTATGCGCAAAACGGCAGCAAGGATCTGGGCAGCGTGTTTCAGATCCAATCGGCGCTGGACGCCGCTTATGAGTTCCAGGGCGGATCACGCCTGGGTGTCCGGATCTCGCATATCTCCAACGGCGGCGTGAACGAAAAGAACCCGGGCGTGGAATCGCTCTTGCTCACCTACTCCTTGCCCCTCAACTGGTGATCGCCCGTCAGCCTTCGGCCATGGGCGTTTGATAGTCGCTGTACTTCGGTAGGTCGTCGTCGACCTCGTAGTAGTCCGCCTTGTCGGCGAGGAAGATGTGCTTGGCGATCGAGAGACCGGTCGGCTGGTCGAGGTTGCCGGCGTTGATGCTGATCTCCTCGCCGCCATCGTCCCAGAAGAGCGCGGAGCCGCACTCCGAACAGAAGCCGCGCCGCGCCCAATCCGAGGACTTGTACCACTTGAGGCCGCGCGACTGGACGAGGGCGAAGTTCTCCCGCTTGCAGCCGGTCGCCACCACGAAGTGGCCGCTCTGTCGGCGGCACATGTCGCAATGGCAGGCGTGCGCGTCGGTGAGCGCGCCGGCCACCTTGTAGCTGACGGCGCCGCAGAGACACTGGCCGGTGAAGTGCTGTCCATCCTCGGGCACGGGTGGTTCTCCCCTTGTGATCGGTAGGGCGAGTGTCGCTATCGGTGCGTGCATGTCAATGGCCGGAGAGGAGGCCCCTAGAGCAGTCCCCTCTCACGACGTCGTCGGCTGCTCCGCCCAGGTTCGCAGGCTGTCGTGCAGGCTGGTCATGCTTGCCTCGTCGGCGATGGTCGCGCGCAGGCAATCGCCCAGGCCATAGCCTTCCATCCGGCGCAGCACCAGGCCGTCCGCGCGGAGGAACTTGTCCGCGCTCAACGCGGCGGCCTCCGAGGGGAAGCGGAGCAGGAGAAAGTTGGTGCGGCTTCGGGGCACGGCGATCCCCAGGCCGCGCAGTGCCGCCGCCGTGCGGTCGCGCCGCTCGGCGGTCTCGTCGCGCACGCGGCGCATGTAGGCCTGATCACGCATCGCAGCCGTCGCCGCGGCCTGGGCGGCGGCCGTGATGTTGTTGGGGTTCAGGACCTTTCGAACCTCGCGCGCGATCTCGCGCGGGAAGAGGCCCCAGCCCACCCGCATCCCGGCGAGGCCATAGACCTTGGAGAAGGTGCGGAGCACGACGCAGTTGCCGCCCGCCACGAGGTCGAAGCAGGTAGCCGCCGCGCCTTCCGCGAACTCTCCGTAGGCCTCGTCGACAACCAGCAGCACCGGCTCCGGCAAAGCCCGGCGCAGGCGGTGGATGGCATCGCGGCCGATCAGCGTGCCGGTCGGATTTCCCGGATTGGCCAGGAAGACGACCTGCGTGTCGGGACGCAGCGCCTCCGCCACGCGCTCGACGTCGACGGTGAAGTCCCGCTCCGGCGCAAGATCGATCCGCGCATTCGCGCGCCGGGCCGCCGTTTGAAAGAAGAGGTATCCGTAGGCCGTGGTGAGGGCGGCCCTGCCCGGGCCGAGATAGGCACCGGCGATGGCGGCGATCAGCTCCATGGAGCCGCAACCGCAGAGGATGGCGTCGGGGGGGAGCGCGTGCACCTCCGAGATTGCCTGTCTCAGGTCCGTCCAATCGGGATCGGGATAGAGCTGGGCATTGCCCAAGGTTTGGCGCGCGGCTTCGATGGCGAGCGGGCTCGCCGGGAGCATGCTCTCGTTCTGCGCCAGCGATACCTGCGGCCGCGCCTCAGCGCTACCGATCTTTGCCAGCGGATAGGGCGCCATCGCCGCGATGTGGGGATTGGGCTGCAGCTGCAGGGACATGGGCCGGTTCTCGTACGCTCTGGCCAGGTGTCTGGCCGCGGGAGGGTGCGCAAGCGCTGCGCGGGGACGTGATCGCGCGGCGCGCCGACGGCCCGCCGCGCACCGCCCTCAGGTGACGAGGTGGCTTCGCTCCGCGCGGCGGCCTCTGCGCCGGTCATGCACGAGATCGCTCATGAAAAGACGATCGTTCCTCCAGGTAACCGGGCAATCGTTCCGCTCCTCTCCGCTGCTTGTCAATCGGGAATGCCGGCCTGCCTCACGCCGTCAGGCGTCGACCCTCCGCGAAGACCCGGGTCCACTCCAGAACACGGTAGGACTTGCGCAAGCCCGTCGGCCAGAAGGGGTCCCGCTCGATCAAGGCTTCGACCTCCCGCGCGCTCTCGGCGGTGACCAGCCAGAGGCCGCCGGCCGGCCGTTGCCCGTCCGCGTCCCTCAGCGGACCGGCGGCGGAGATCTGCCCGGCGTTGGCCTCCAGAAAGGCCAGATGCGCGGCCATATGCTCTGCGCGCTTGGCGGACTTGGCTTCGTTGTCCTCGAACAGGACGGCATAGCGCATTCTCGATCTCCCGTTTCGTCTTGCGATCCCTACAGTCTAGTCAGGTAGAATTGCGGGCCTGAGATCGATTTTCGCCGAATGGGGAGGCAAAAATGCGGGATCTGCCGTGGGATGACCTTCGGTTCCTCTTGGCTATCGCCCGGGGCGGCAGCCTGGCGGAGGCGGCGCGCCGCTTGGGCGTGAACGAGAGCACGGTCGCGCGTCGCCTGGCGCGTGCCGAAGATCGGCTGGCGGTGCGGCTCTTCGAGCGGCTGGGCGGGCGCATGGCGGCGACGGCCGCGGGAGAGCGCTTGCTGGGTCACGCCGGGCGGATCGAGTCGGAGGTGCTGGCGGCGACGGAAGCTCTTTCGGGCGGCGACCTCAGGGTCGATGGTCTGGTGCGCCTGACGGCCGTGCCCTTGGTGGCGAACCGCTTGCTGGCGCCGGCCTTGCCGCGCCTTCTGACCGCGCACCCCGGGCTGCGGGTGGATCTGATCGCCGAGCCTGCCGCGCTCAGCGTGCTGCGCCGCGACGTCGATCTGGCCCTCCGCCTGGCAAGGCCGAGCGATGAAGGGGCGGCCGTGGCGCGACGGATTGCCCGCTTGGACTATGCCGTATTTCTAGCTCCCGGCCTCAATGCGCGGACCGCGCCGTGGCTCGGCTACGAGACGCGCATGGAAGAGCTGCCGCAAAGCCGCTGGATCCTGGATCGTATCGATGGTTCGGATGCCACGGCAATGCCGGCACGGGTGAACGATGGGGAGACGCTGTTGCAGCTCCTGCGCGCCGGCCTGGGCAAGTCCCTGCTGCCGGTCGCGGTGGCGGCGAAGACGGACGGGTTGGTCCAGAGCGGACCAGTCTGTCTGTCACGAGAGCTCTGGCTGCTGGTCCATCCGGACCTCAAGGACCTGGCCCGTGTCCGGGTCGTCGTCGACTGGTTGCTCGGGGTCTTCGGCGCGCTTCAGGGATCGGCGGGGGAAAGAGGGGGACGGCAGGAGCCGGCCGTCCCCCGAATTGGCCCCCCAGGCGGTTAGCTGGCGGCCTGGATGCGTGCCACGGCCTCGTCGGTGTCCCAAAGCGCGTTGGCGACGTAGCGGAAGTTGATCAGGGCGGCGAGGTAGCCGTCGCCTTCCGGCAGCTTGGCGCCGGCGGTGGCATCCCGCACGACCGCCACCTCATAGCCGCGCTCCAGGAGGTCGTAGAGGTGCGCCTGAACGCAGAGGTTGGCCGACATCCCGCCCAGGATAACCTTGCTGACGCCGTTCTTGCGCAGCTGGAGGTCGAGGTCGTTGACCTGCGGCCCATAGACCTTGTGTGGACTGGCGATGATCGTCTTGCCGTCCAGAATGATCTCCTTGAACTCCGGCATGAAGTCGGCGCCGGAGTTTTCGAAGCCTTCCAGGGACAAGGGATGCTCGCGATCGAACATGCCGATGTGGTGCATCAGCTTCTCCAGCGGTCCTTCGAAGCGCCAGCCCTTGTCGGTCGGGTAGTAGTAGTGCGGCGAGATCGCCAGGGTCATGCCGGCGCCCTTGGCCGCCTGCATGAGACGCAGGATGTTGGGCACGGTGTTGTGCTCGGTCACGCTCTGACCGACGACGCCCCAAGTAACGCCGTCGGGGCTCAGGAAGTCGATTTGCGGGTCGATGATCACGACCGCGGTGTTGTCCACCCCGACTTCGACGTCGGTCTTCGGCAGGGCCGGCTCGGCCGGGTCGGCATAGGCGGCGAGACCGCTCTCGGCCTTGGCTTGCGTCGCCGCAAGTCCGGCCGTCGCCAAGGCGGCGGCGCCGCCGGTCAGGAGCGCGCGGCGGCCGAAGCCCCCTTTATCTTGCTGATGGTCGTCATGCGGGTGGTCGTCATGCCGGTGATGGTGACTGTCGCACATGGGTGCACTCCTCTCTGTCAAGGGTCGGGGAGGGGCGGATGGCGCCCCTCCCCGAAGGGTGACTTTCCCTGTGACTAAGGATAGACCGGTCTGTCTAATATTGGAGTCACATTTGCGCGCGATTGCGTGAGGTTCGATACGGATCAGTCTGTACTGGGCTCAGTCTGTACTGGGCGCCGTGACATAGCGGAGGTGGCCCGACTTGACCCAGAGCCTCGCGCCCTCGGGTCCCGCCTTGGCGCGCGCCTCGACGCCATCGGGCAGGCGCAGCCAATCGTGGCGCTGCAAGGCGTCGCCGCTCTCTTCGAGGCTGCCTTCGAGCAGGAAGAACTCGACCCCGCCCGCGGTATCGAGCGCGGCCTCGGCGCCGCCCTGCCACACCTCGATCCGCACATCTTCGCGTGCGTCCTTGAAGAGTGGCGTGACCGCGATGCCGGGTCGTGCCCCATCGTCGACGGCACCGATCTTGGTGGTGTCGATCCGCACGTGGCTGCGGTCGGCGAGGTCGAACTGCCACAGCTTCACCAAGATGGTGCAGCCTTCCTTCGCGCCCGGCGTGTGGCGCGACTCCGGCGGATTGCGGATGTAGGCGCCGGCCGGGAAGTCGCCGTGTTCGTCCTGGAAGACGCCGTCGAGCACCAGGAACTCCTCGCCGCCGGTATGGACGTGCGCGGAGAAGTGGCTGCCGGGGTCGTAGCGCACGATCGAGGTCGCGCGCGCGACCTCGTCGCCGATGCGGTCGAGCATGCGGCGGCTGACGCCAGCCATCGGCGAGGCTTGCCAGGTCATCTGGCCGGTCCGCACCAGCACCCGCTTGGAAAAATCGGCGTTGATCTCCATCTGCAACCACTCCTTCTCCGGTCGGATTAGCCAGCAACCGCTGCGCTGGGTCGGGCGAAGACTCGCTCTCGCCAGGCCTTGAGCTTGACACAGTCGTCGGGGATCGCCAGGCCGACGAAATCGGCGAAGAGGAAGCCGGCCATGCCGGTGATGTCGGCGACGGTGAACTCGGGTCCGGCGAGGTAGTCCCGGTCCGCCAGCTGGCCCTCCATCCAGTGCATGGTGGCGACCGCGACGTCGCGCTGGCGTTCGCCCCACTCCTTGACCTGGGGTCCCTCGATCTCCGGGCCCAGCCCGTCGGTGGCTTGATGGAAGTAGGTGCCGACCGCGTCCATGAAGCCGCTTTCGACCTTGCGCTGGATCATATGGACGACGCCGCGCTCCAGCGGGGTCTTGCCGGTCAGGGTCGTCTCGCCGCTGCTAGCGTCAAGATACTCGGTGATCGCCGAGCACTCCGATAGCCTGGTTCCGTCGTTCAACTCCAGGACCGGCACAGCACCGGAGGGATTGATCGCCAGGAACTCCGGCTGCTTGTGCGCGCCTCCCGGCACGTCGACCTGAATGAACTCCGCGTCGTCGAAGAGCCCCTTCTCCGCCAGAGCGATACGCACGCGTGCCGGGTTGGGAAAGCCCTTGAACTCGTAAACCTTCATGCCTCTGCCTCCTTACATGGGGATCGATCAGTGTACTTACCTATCGATAGATAGATAGCTAGGAGAGCGCCGTGCCCTTGTCAATGCCTATCTGTCGATAGATATATAGGCTATGATCGGATCGACCCATAGCAAATCAGACGACATCCTCGACGTGGCCGAGACGCGCATGCGCGGCGGTGGCTACGACTCCGTGAGCTTTCGGGACATCGCGGCGGAGGTCGGCATCAAGAGTGCCTCCGTGCACTACCACTTTCCGCAGAAGGCGGACCTCGGTGTCGCCGTGGTGCAACGCTACGCGGAGCGCTTCCTGGAGACGCTCGGCGCGCCGGACGATCCCGGCGAGAGCCCGTCGGAGCGTTTGGCGCGTATCTGCGAGGGCTACCGCGCCGCGCTGTTCGACCAGGGCCTGCTCTGCCTTTGCTGCGTCCTCGGCGCGGAGAGCGGCGCCTTGCCCAAGCCCGTGTCCGAGGCCGTCGGCGACTTCTTCGCCGGACTGCTCGACTGGACCGCGCGCGCGCTCGAGGGGGAGGAGCGGGCGCCCAGCGCGGCGGAGGTGATCTCCGCCCTGCAAGGGGCGATGGTGCTGGCCAACGCCACCGGCCGGCCGGCGCTTTTCAATCAGACGGCGGAGGCCTTGCGCGCGCGCCTCGGCTAAGGTCCTTTGCACGGGGTCCGGGGTGACGGCCGCTTGCGGTCCTGTCGGCTATGGCCTTCAATGCGCCATCCGACCCCCTGCTCGAGGAGCCATGAGCCATGCCTGAGCCCCGCGTCACCAAGGGTGTGCATCACGTCGGCCTGACCGTCCCCGACATAGAGGAGACGGCAGCCTTCTTCGTCGAGACCCTGGGCTTCGAGAAGGTGGGCGGCCGTCCGGCCTACCCCTCTGTCTTCGTCAGCGACGGCACTAACATGATCACGCTGTGGCAGGCCCGCGATCCCGCGACGGTGCGGCCCTTCGAGCGCAAGAACACTGTCGGCCTGCATCACCTGGCTTTCCATCTGGATCCGGAGGACCTGGACCCCATGCACCAGCGCCTGCAGGCGGCCGGCGTCACGGTGGAGTTCGCGCCGGAAGCGGTGGGCGAGGGTCCGGCCCGTCACATGATGTGCGTCATCCCCGGCGGCATCCGGGTGGAGTTCATCGCCCCGCCGAAGGGCTGAGACGCGGCTCTGGTCGCCCTGACCTTAGGTCGGCGGCGCGCGGCGATGCAGTCTGTCTTGGCCGAGGGGCTTGCGTGGCGCGGCCTAGCGCCTTAAGGCAGCGCCGATGAGAGCGCTGGTCTACGGGTTTCTCGCCGCCTTTCTCTTGGGCACCCATGCCGTGATCGTCCGCTATCTGACCGCGGACCTGGACGGCATGGTGATCGCGACCCTGCGTCTCTACATCGCTTGCCTCTGTCTGGGCGTCTTCCTTCGGCTCAAGGGGCACGGGGAACTCTGGCCCAAGATGACGGGAATGCACGCCCTTACCGTGGGTGGGTTCTGCGTCAACTTCGCCTTCTTTCACATCGGGCTCGGCTACACGACGGCAAGCAGCGCGATGCTGATCGAGAACTCGGCGCCGCTCTTTCTCTTGGTCATTCTGTTCTTCGTGAAGCGCGAGGAGGTACGGCTTCTCGACGTGGTCGCCATTGTGGTCGCCGTGGCGGGCGTCTATGTCACCGTCCGCCACCATTTCGATGTCGGCGGCGCCGCCTTGATCGGCGATGTCGAGGAACTGATCGCCGCCGTCGCCTGGGCCGTCTTTATCTTCGGCAGCAGTGCCCTGACACGTGCCAGCAGCTCGCCCCTGGAGAGGCTGGCGCTGCTGTTTCAGATCATGCTGATCGCGTCTCTCGCCTTCACCCCGGCGCTGTTCTTCTACGAGATCGACATGACGTGGATCGACTTCCTCTGGCTCTTGGGCATGGGGGTGTTTTCCACCGCGATGGCTTACGCGCTTTGGTATCAGGCAATGGCCGAGGTATCCGCCTTGACCGCCTCGTTGTACTTCGCCTTGACGGTGGTTTTCACTCTGCTGAACGAGTACCTCTTCTTGAGCGAGCCATTCACGCTGGACATGATCGTCGGCGCGATCATGATCGTGGCGGCCGTGCTGCTGACGAAGTTCAAGACCGACAAGTCCTGATGCAGCGGTTCCAATGTGAAGGGTCGGGAGCATTCCGTGAGACCGCCGCACCTTGCCGCGCGGTGATCGCGACCAAACTGATAGGGGGTCGCGCCCGAGCGTGGTTGGCAGGTAAAGCAGGTACCGATGGACGCTGACGGCAAGAGATCTCGGCCTTGGGGCGCGGCACTCTCCGCCTTTCTCGGCATCGGCAAGGGTAACCAGGGAGCGGAGGACGCCGAAAAGGTCCTCGACGAGGCGGAGCGCAGCGGCTTTCGCCTTCTGCTCCATGGGCGCAGCGCCGTGCTGCTGCTGGTCATCGCCTGGCAGATCTACGGCTACAGCGTGCACGGCAACCCCTCCGCCGGGCTCCTGGCCATCGCCCTCTTGGCGCTAGGCCTCTTGGTGCTGGCCTCGATGGGGACGCGCTACGAGCGGCGCTGGCATCGCTATGCCCTGTTCGGCGCGGACATCGTGGCGATCACGGCGGCGGCCTCTCTGCTGCCGCTGCTGGGTCAGGAAGAGGTACCGAAGATCCTCTTGTTCAGAGCCTACGGCTCGCACTTCCTGGCCTTGCTTCTGGTGGTGACGGCCCTGTCGCTTATGCCGGGCCTGGTGCTCTTCACCGGCTTCATGCTGACGCTCGGTTTCTGGACCTTGATCACGGTCGTCGTGTCGGAACAGGATCGCGTGATCTCTTGGAGACACCTAGGCGAGGACCCAACGGCGGAGCAATACATCGCGCTCTTGATGGACGTCGACTTCATCAACTGGGGACTACGCTACGAAGAGACGGCCGTGCTTCTGGCGGGCTCCATCCTTCTGGCCCTGGCGGTGGGGCGGGCCCGTCGATCCGTCATCGCCTTTGCCAGCGCCGAGCGGCGCCGGCGGCGCGCGGAAGAGCTCTTCGGGCACTTCGTGCCCAGCGATGTCGCGGCCGAGATCCTGGCCCGACCCGACGCGCTTCGTCCGAAAGTGCAGAACGCCACCGTGCTCTACCTCGATATCGAGGGCTTCACCTCCTTTTCCGAGGGGCGCGAGGCGGAGGAGGTGATGACGGCGCTGGACGGCTTCTTCTCCGATGCCGCGCGCGTGGTCGCCGATCAGGGCGGCACCGCCTTGGGCTATGCCGGCGACGCCATGCTGGCCACCTTCGGCATGCCGCGGCCCAGCAGCCGACCGGCGGCCGATGCGATCGACGCGGCGGAGGCGCTGCTGGCCTTCAGCGAGACGGCGCGCTTCGACGGCGCCACCTTCAACCTTCGGATCGGCCTGGCGAGCGGGCCGCTGGCGGCCGGCTCCATCGGCCGTAGCCAGCGCAGCTACACGGTCTATGGCGACACGGTGAACCTGGCCCAGCGCCTGGAGGATGCCAACAAGCGCACCGAGAGCCGCCTCTTGGTCTGCGAGGCGACTTGGCGGGCGGCGGGCGAGCCGCAGGGCTTCGAGTCGGTGGGCCTGCTGCCGCTTCAGGGCCGCCAGCGGCCGGTCGAGGCCTTCCGTTTCGCTACAGAAGGAGCAGCGGCCTGACGCGGCCGCCGCTCTCAAAAGGTCTGCCTATTGGTCCGGATGGCTGTGCAGGCCCACCAGGTTGCCGTCCGGATCGACGAACTGACCGATGGAGCCATACTCACCGATCGCGGTCTTCGGCATGGCGACCGTGCCGCCATTGGCCTCCGCGCGCGAGAGTACGCCGTCGAGATCGCCGGTCGCATCGAGATAGAGGGTGAGACCCTTGCCGCCCGGGCTTCCCTCGACCAGGGCGCCCACCGGCTGCTCGCCGTGAAGAAAGGCCCGTATCGCTCCGGTGGGGCTTTGCATCTCGATCATCCGGCAGTTCATGACCTTGGTGTAGAAGTCCGCGGCCTTGGCCACGTCGCTGACCGGGACCTCGAACCAATTCACGGTGACGTCGCTCATCTGATGCCTCCTCGTCGGTGTGCATGGGGCGCGAAACGGCCCCGACAGGCTATAGACGCGCGGCGATCGCGAAGTGGGACAGGCGCCACGAAAAAAACCGGGCCCGGTTCAGAGCGTGCTCTCGCCGAGGAAGAGGGCGGTGCGATCGACATAGCGTGCCGACCAACCCGAGGGGAGGTCCAAGGTGAATGAGGCGCCGCCCAGGAGGGCGAACTCGGGCGCCGGCCCGAACACCAGCTGCTTGCGCCAGACGCCGAGAGAGCCTCCGGCCGCCTCGAGAATTCCGGCCAGGGGATCTTGGTAGCGAATGCGCTTCGGGCGCGTCAGCCAGGCGGTTCTGCTCGCCGCGCGGGGGTCGGCGTCCCCGGAGAGAAAGCGGTAGAGGCCGCCGTGACCCTTGTCCGTCTTGTACGATACGCCGGCATGCACGTCCCAAAGATCCGGCGCGACCGCGATCTCGTTCAAGGCATCGAGGGCGGCCGAGCTCTCGACGAGGTACCAGTCTTCATAGCCTTCGCCCTCGTCCAGCCAAGGTGTCGGCGACAGCCGATAGCAGGCCGAGCCGCGAAAGCCGCCGCCGGTCTTCTTCGCCAGCGCTTGGTGAAAGGCGACCAGCCCGCGCTCGTAAGTTTCGCGTTCGATGTCCGGCAAGGGCCGGTGCCAGAAGAGATAGGCAAGCACTAAGGGGTCTCCTTTCGTCGTTCGCCGCCGAGGATCAGGCCAGGGTCAGGCCAGGGTCAGGCTCGCCATCCGGCCTTCCAGAAAGCGGTGCACGGAGGCGTTGCGGGCCAGCGACAGGGCGCGCGCATAGTGCCGAGCGGCCTCCTGCGGGAGCGCCATCTGCCTTAAGAGGTCTGCCTGCACTGCCGGCAAGAGGTAGCTGTTGGCCAAGGCCTTCTCCCGGACCAGAGGTTCCAGGGCAGACAGCCCCATGGCCGGGCCTTCGACCATGGCCAGCGCCACCGCCCGGTTCAGCCGCACGACCGGGCTGGGACCCAGCTCCAAGAGCTGATCGTAAAGGACCAAAATCCTGTGCCAATCGGTGTCTTCGTAGTGCCGGGCGGCGGCGTGACAGGCGGCGATGGCGGCCTCCAGGTGGTAGCGGCTGCAGTCCTCTCCGCCGATCGCCCGGTCCAGGCAGCCGAAGCCTTGGGCGATCTTCCGACCGTCCCACCGCGCGCGATCCTGATCGCCGAGGCGCAGGAGGTCGCCCTCCGGATCGGCGCGGGCCGGCAGGCGCGAGGCTTGAAAGGAGACCAAGGCCGCCAAGGCCCAAAGCCGCTTGTCCTTGGCCGCTTCGCTCTGCAGCAGCAGCAAGATCAGCCTTTCCGCCTCGCTGCAGAGGTCGAGGCGCACCAGCTGCTCGCCCGTGTTGGCGCTGTAGCCTTCATTGAACAGGAGGTAGATCAGCTGCAGCACGCGGGTGAGGCGCCGGGCTTGCTCCGGTCCCACCGGCGGGTCGAGCGAGGGGGCGGCCTGGCGCAGCTTCGCCTTGCTTCGGGTCAAGAGCTTGTGGGTTGCCTGGTCGCTGAGAAGGAGCGCGCTGGCGATCTCGTGCAGGCCCAGACCGCAGACGAGGCGCAAGGTGATGGCGAGGCTCTCGCGCGGCTTCAGGCTGGGATGCGCGCAGACCAGGATCATCCGCAGCACGTCGTCGGCCAGGGCGCCGAACCACAAGGGCTCCCCCTGGCGCTCGTCGACCAGGTCGTCCATGACCGCATCGCTGGGAAAGCGACCCTCGCGCCGCACGCGGTCGAGCAGCGCGTTGGCGGCCACCCGATAGATCCAGCCCCCGGGGTTCTCGGGCGGACCTTCCAGCGACCAGCGGTCGAGCGCCTTCAGGAAGGCGCCCTGTACCGCGTCTTCGATCCGGTCCAGCCTGTCCGGCCCGAAGCGGCGCGCCAGGGCCGCGATGACGTCGCGCCAGCGGTCGCGGAAGAGATGCTCGGCCAGCACCTCGGGCGGGTGTAGGTCGGGCATGGCCTCCGCGTCAGTCGACGCGCCCCTCCACGTCGACCAGGGCCGCGACCTCGCGCACCTCGACCGAGCCGCCGTAGCTCAGGATCGGGCAGCGCTTGGCGTGTGCCGCCGCCTCTTCAGCGCTCTCGGCGCGGATCAGGTAGAACCCGCCGATGGCTTCCTTGCTTTCCGAGTAGGGTCCGTCGACCAGCAGCTCCTCGCCGCCCGTGCGAACGGTCTTGCCGCGATCTTGCGAAAGCTTGGCGGCCGAGACGAAGCGTTTGTCCGCGCGCAGGGAGTCGTTCCAGGCGTTGAAGCGCTGGATGACCGCCTGCTGCTCCTCCGGAGAGAAGCTGGACCAGCGGTCGCCGTGATCGCGCAGCAGCAAGAGATAGTAGCTCATCGCGGTCTCCTCGCTTCAGGCCTGAAAGCTGGGGCGCTGCGTGACGCGCGCGATCCAGCCCTGCAGGTGCTCCAGCTCCCCTTCGGGCTCGGCCTCGAGAAAGCGGGACACAGCATAGGCAGCCATGCCCAGGATGTCTGCCATGGTGAAGTCCTCTCCCGTCAGGAAGCTGCGCCCGGCGATCTCCTCGTTCAGCCAGCGGAACCTCTGCCTCGCTGTCTCGCGCTGCAGCTCCGCATAGGCCGGCAGCTGGGTGATGCGCTCGGCGAAGAAGGGGATGGTGTTCTGGGCGATGTCGGCCAAGGGCCGCATGATCTCCAGCTCCATGCGTCTGATCCACATCTCCACCAGGGCGCATGAGCGCGCGTCAGTGCCGAAAAGCGGCGGCGCGGGATGTAGCCGGTCGAGATAGCGGCAGATGGCGACGCTCTCGGTGATCACCGTGCCGTCGTCCAAAGCCAAGGCCGGCACGGCGCCCAGGGAATTGATCTTGAGGTAGGTCTCGCTCCGGGCCTCGTTCTTCTGGAGATCGAGGTTCCGGGTCTCCACCTCGATGCCCTTCTCGGCCAGGAAGATGCGCACGCGCTGCGCGCTGGGACTGATCGTGCTGTTGTAGAGCTTCATCGTCTTGCCTCCTAGGGATCTGTCCGCGCCCCCGATCATGCCGGTGACGGGTGCGCTATCTCAGAGACGATCGGCTGCGGCAAAGCGGGACGGATAAAGGACGATGCTTCATTCGCCTGCCGTCCGGCGTCTATGCTGGCGCCAGTCTTGACGACGCGCGGAAATGGCCCACAGGAAATGGTCCAGAGCAAATGGCCCAGACAGGTCTAGGGGGAGACGAGGGGCGCAACTGGTTCTACGTGAGCGTCAGCGTGGTGATCGGGCTCGGCGTCTTGTGGCTGGCGAGTTCCTTCTTGATCCCGCTGGTCTTCGCGCTCTTCCTCTTCGTGCTGCTGACCGCGGCGATCGACCGGCTGCGCAACGTGACGGTGCTGGGACGCACGGTGCCCAGCGGCATAAGCCATGCGGTGGGTCTTCTGATCTTCTTGGGCGTCATCGGCGGCCTCTTGGCGATGCTCTCCAACCAGGTCGACCTGCTGCTGGCCGCCCTGCCGCATTACGAGGCCCGCTTCGATGCGGTCTTGAAGGAGGCTTCGGTCTATGTCGGCGACGACGTGGTGGCCGCCGTGGAGCGGGCGGTCACCGACATCGACATCACCGCGAGCCTGACCAGCTTGCTGGGCTCGGCCGGGACGATCCTGGCCAGTTTCGCGCTGATCGGGCTCTATCTCGCCTTCCTTCTGGCCGATCGCGAGGCCTTCACCCGCAAGCTGAGTGTGCTCATCCCCGACGAGGAGAAGTGCGCCGACTTCATCTCCCTGCTGCAGTCGGTCTCTCTCTCCGTGCGGCGCTATCTCTGGGTCAAGACCTTGACCAGCCTGATGACCGGCGGGGTGGCCTATGCGGTGATGAAGCCGGTGGGCTTGGATTTCGCCGAGACCTGGGCTCTCCTGGCCTTCCTCTTGAACTTCATTCCCTCGATCGGCTCGATCCTGGGGACCGTGCTGCCGGCGGGTCTTGCCTTGCTGCAGTTCGAATCGCTGACCCCCTTCCTCTTGATCCTGGTGGGCGTGGGCCTGGCGCAGATCGTGATCGGCAATGTGGTGGAGCCGGCGCTGATGGGCCGCTCGCTCAACCTCAGCACCTTCATGATCATCCTGTCGCTGACCTTCTGGACCGCGCTCTGGGGGATCTCCGGCGCCTTCCTGAGCGTTCCGATCATGGTGGTGGCCTTGATCCTCTGCTCCTACGTGCCCGCCTGGCGCCCCCTGGCCATCGTGCTGTCGCGCGACGGCCGCCTGCCGCATCAGGAGGACTGGGACTTGGAGCGCAAGCCTTCCAGCCGGGCGTAGAGGCGCTGGACCAAGGTCAGGAGCGCGAAGGCCAGGATCGCCAGCACCAGATAGCGGTAGGGCCAGAAGACGGTGCGGCGCAGCAGGTCGATCTGCTCGTAGCCGACCCAGATGAGGAGGGCCAGCAGCAGAAAGAGCCCGAGGCCGATGAGGCGCCGCGTCATGGCTAGAGCACCTCGATGCTGGCGGGATCGATCCTGAAGACCAGGAGTTCGCCCCGCCTCTCGATCTCGCCCTCGATCTCGACCAGCACGGCCGTATCGGTGAGGATCGCCTCGGTGATGGGGCCGCCGTCGGGGCCCGCCATCAGGAAGAAGGAGTGTCCCTCGACAGGGCCGGTGGAGACGAAGATCGGCGGCACGCCGCCGATGAGGCAGAGATTGGCGCAGGCCTTATGCGCCAGCCCCGAGCCTGGGCGCATGGCGCCGGCATAGCACTTGCCGTCGCAGATTTCGCCGGTCAGCCGCCAGCGGCCCAGCGAGACTGTCTCCGGCGCGCCGGCATTCTCTCCCTCGGCTGCCTTCAGCCCGGCCTCGCCGCCCCTCAGCTGCACCATGTCGAGCGTGCCGCGCTGCAAGGGAATGCCGGAGATCTCCACCAGCTGACCGTCCAGGGGATCGGCGCGCTGCTGCACGCCGCGCTTGCCCGGACCCGAGAGCAGCAGCGGCCGGCCGGCCGGGTAGCGTTCGCTCGCCACCACGTAGACGACGGGATAGGGCTCGGCCACCATGACGCCGGTCAAGGTCTGGCGGCCGTAGTCCCAGCGGAAGGCGCCGTCGCCCGGATCGTTCTGCGTGGCGCCGATGAGGAAACCCGCGCCGCCGAAGAGCAGCACCAGCGAGACCGCCAGGAACGGCACGAAGCGGCGCAGACCCTTGGGCAGCTTCTTCGACCAGCCGAGAAAGAAGGGCTCTGGCTTGGGCGCCGTCATGTGGGGTCCTCCGGAATGACCAGCGGCTCGACGAAGGTGCCCGGCGGATTGGCCCGGCGATCGATCAGGACGGTCCGGCCGTCCAGCCTCAGGTGGTAGGTGGGAATCTTCTCGGTGAAGGGCGGCGGCGAGCAGCCGTCCTGCGGCCGATACTGATAGCCGTGCCAGGGGCAGGTGATGCAGCCGTAGACGATGCGTCCCTCGCCCAAGGGGCCGTTCTGATGGGCGCAGGCGTGCGAGACCGCCGAGAGCTTGCCGTCGTAGCGGAAGACCGCCGCCCTTTCGCTCGGCCCCAGCCGCACGATGCGCGCCCGCTTGTCGGGAATCTCGGAGACCGCGCAGACCGGCACCCACTGGCCCGTCTCCTCGGCGACGCCGTCGCGCGGATGCCGCCAGGCGGCGATGTGGAGGCCGGCCACCAGCAGGGCGCCGCCGCCGGCGACCAGCGCGAAGCCCGGATTGTCCACGTCCTGCAGGTAGCCCAGACCGATGTGCGCCACCACCGCGGCATAGGCCGGATAGATCAGGAGGTGCAGCCGCTTCCACAGGGGCGCGGTCAGGAAGGTCAGCCAGAAGTCGTGGCTGGTGGTCGCCAGGATCAGCAGCACGATCAGCGCGAAGAGCCCGAAGAGCTCGAAGGGGAAGCCCAGCACCTGGCCGAAGGAGGTGTTGGCGCTCAAGAGCGCCTCCCAGCGCGGCGTCGGGCTGAAGGCATAGTACCAGCCCAGCACGTAGGCCAGGTGGGTGAGCGCGACCAGGCAGGTCATGACGCCGAAGTGCCGGCGGTTGTAGAGCAGCGGCATGAAGCGGCGGTCCAGGCGGGCCAGGGGCCCGATGCAGAGGATCACCGTCAGCATCAGAAAGGCGCAGGTGCCGAAGGCGCGCATCCGCAGGATGGCTCCATCGACCGGCCGGGTCGGGTCCTGCAGGTAGGGCGCCAAGGTCAGGAAGGCGGTGATGTAGAGGACCACGCTCACCAGCAGTATGGCGTCGTAGACGTACTTGCTGCGCTGCCAGAGGACCGGCTCGAACCGCGTGCTCACTGGCTAGCCTCCTGCGCAGGGGGAGAGAGCTGCACGGCCGGGCGCTCGAATGGCCCGTCCTGACGGATGAGCAGGGCGCCCAGCAGCAGCAGAGGCAGCACCACCCCCAGCGCCAGGCCCAGGCCGTCCTGTAGGCGTCGCGGCGGCGCATGCAGCGACGCCCACCGGGTCGACCCGCGCTCCAGCCGCCACCAGCGCCAGAGCACCAGCGGCCAGAGCAGCACAACGCCGGGCACGACCAGGGGCCGGAAGGCGTAGGCGCCGCGGGCCGCCGGCACCACGCGGTCCACGCCCCACAGAAGAAAGACAGCGGCCACGGCCAGGCCGATCCAGCCATAGACTTCAGCCGCGGTCACGATGCCGCTTGCCATGCGTCAACCTCCGCCTCGCGTTATCGGCATTTCCTGCACAGCTGGATGTTCGGTGCAAGGCCGCGGTTACAGGTGCGAGATGACTTCGCCGTCACTTAGGCGCGAGCAGGCGAGGCCTTCGGCGACCAGGTGCGTCGAAAGCATCCTCCCGCTATCGCGCGGCCATCGAAGTCTGCTAACAGGATTCCTCTCGTCGCTGCCCGCCCCGGCGGAGGCATGCGTTGGGCGTCGGCCGATCAGGGCGTGGAGGACATGGCGAACATTCAGGATGCGGAGCGGGCGCTTAAGACCGTCTTCGGCTTCGATGGCTTTCGCCAGGGACAAGAGGCCGTCGTGACCGCCGTGCTGGCCGGCGAGGAGGTCTTGGCGGTGATGCCGACCGGCAGCGGCAAGTCGCTCTGCTACCAGCTTCCGGCCATCCTTCGCCAGGGCCTGACCTTGGTGGTCTCTCCCTTGATCGCCCTGATGCGCAACCAGGTGGCGCAGCTGCGCGATCTGGGCATAGTCGCCGCCAGCCTGTCGTCGGCCAACGATCCCCACGAGAACCGTGACCTCTTGGAGCAGGCGGAGGCGGGCAGGCTCAGGCTGCTCTACATCGCCCCCGAGAGGCTCTTGCGGCCGGAGATCCTGGAGCGCCTCTCGGCCTGCTCGGTCGATCTGCTGGCGGTGGACGAGGCGCACTGCATCTCGCAGTGGGGTCACGACTTCCGTCCGGAGTACCTGGCGCTGGGCGAGGCGCGCGCGCACCTGGGCGGCGTGCAGGTGCTGGCGCTGACGGCGACGGCCGATGCCGCGACCCGCGAGGACATCCTGGCCAAGCTCTTCACCGCGCCGCCCAGCGTCTTCGTCGAGGGTTTCGACCGGCCGAACATCCGCTTGGCGATGCGCCCGAAGGAGGGGCCGAAGCAGCAGCTCTCGCGCTTTCTCGACCGCCATCCGGGCGAAAGCGGCATCGTCTACTGCAGCACCCGCAGGCAGACGGAGGAGCTTGCCGCCCACTTCACCGCCGAGGGCCGCAGCGCGCTGGCCTACCATGCCGGCATGGAGGGGTCGGAGCGCGCGCGCAACCAGGATCGCTTCCTGCAGGAGGACGGCTTGATCATGGCGGCCACCGTGGCCTTCGGCATGGGCATCGACAAGCCGGATGTCCGCTTCGTCGCCCATGCCTCTCTGCCGAAGTCCATAGAGGCTTACTACCAGGAGATCGGCCGGGCCGGGCGCGACGGCTTGCCGGCCGATACCTTGACCCTCTACGGGCTGGACGACATGCGCCTGCGCCAGCTGCAGATCGACGAGAGCGATGCGTCGGACGAGCAGAAGCGGGTGGAGCGTCAGCGCCTCAACCTGCTGGTCGCGCTCTGCGAGGCGCCGCGCTGCCGGCGCCAGACCCTGCTGGCCTACTTCGGCGATGCGCGGGAGCCCTGCGGCAACTGCGATCTCTGCGAAGAGGGCGTGGTCGCGATCGACGGCACGGTGCCGGCGCAGAAGCTGCTGTCGGCCATCGCGCGCACGGGTGAGCGCTTCGGCATCGGCCATCTCATCGCCATCCTGCTGGGCGAGCGGACCGATGCCGTGGCCAAGTTCGGCCACGACCAGCTGAAGACCTTCGGCGTCGGCCAGGAGTACGACCGCCGGCAGTGGCAGTCCATCGGCCGCCAGCTCTATGCCGCCGGCATCGTCGGTCTGGACATGACACGGTATGGCCGCTGGACCATCACCGAGCAGGGCAGGGAGGTTCTGCGCGGCAAGGCCACTGTCTCCCTGCGCCAGGAGAGCCTGGCTCCGGCCGGCGCGCCGGCCAGGGCCAAGCGGGTCGCCGGCCCCTCGCTCGCCGCGAGCCTGGACGAGGAGGGCCGTGCGCTCTTCGAGCGGCTGAAAGAGCTGCGTCGCCGCCTGGCACAGGAACGCGCGGTCCCGGCCTACGTGGTCTTTCCCGACCGCAGCCTGATTGCCATGGCCTCCGAACGCCCGCGGACCAAGGCCGCCCTCAGCCGGCTGCACGGCGTGGGCGAGGCCAAGCTGCAGCAGTACGGCGAGGCCTTCTTGGCGGCGATCGGCGGCGAGGCGCAGGAGAGCCCCTGAGGCTCGGGCCGCAAGAGACCCGTAACCTGACAGTAAGGAACCGGACCAGCCATGAAACAGCCACTCACCTCGAAGCGCATGGAGGCGGTGCGGGAGGCGAAGAGCAGCTTCTGGGACTTCCTGGTGAACTCCGACTTCTTGGGCCGGAGGCGTCAGCCGGGCGTCATCGACATGTCGCTGGGCGACCCGCAGGAACCGCCGCCTGAGGGTTTCGTCGAGGCGCTGAAGTCCTGGGCGGAGCCCCGCTCGGTCGATTGGTTCGCCTACAAGCTGAGCGAACCGAAGGCCAGGGAGACGGTCGCGCGCTCCTTGACGGCGTGGCGCGGCCTGCCCTTCGAGGCGGACGACATCGCCATGACCAGCGGCGCCTTCGGGGCCATCGCGGCGGCGCTCTCGGCGACGCTGGACCCCGGTGACGAGGTGATCATGAACCTGCCGCCCTGGTTCAACTACGAGGCGATGATCGTGAACCTGGGCGCGAGACCCGTGCCGGTCCAGGTCAGCGAGGCGGACTTCGATCTCGACGTGCCGGCCATCGCCGCGGCGATCTCCGCGCGCACCCGCATGGTGATCGTCAACACGCCCAACAACCCGACCGGGCGCATCTATCCGCCCGAGACCCTGCGCGCTTTGGCCGAGGTGCTGACGGCCGCATCGGAGAGGCATGGCCGCACCATCTACCTGCTAGCGGACGAGCCCTACAGCCGCCTGGTCTTCGACGGCAAGAGCTTTCCCAGCCCCAGCGCGTTCTATGCCAACACGATCATCTCCTACAGCTACGGCAAGGTCCTGCTGACGCCCGGACAGCGGATCGGCTTTCTGGCCCTGCCACCGACCATGCCCCAGCGCGCGCCCTTGCGAGAGAGCATCATGCTGGCGCAGATCGCCGGCGGCTTCCTCTTTCCCAACGCCTTGCTGCAGCACGCCATCGAAGACCTGGACCGGCTGGGAATCGACATCCCGGCCTTGCAGAGGAAGCGCGATCTCCTTGTCGAGGGCCTGCGCGCCGCCGGCTACGAGCTGCACCGGCCGGAGGGAACCTTCTACCTGCTGCCGAAGTCGCCGGTGGCCGACGACCTTGCCTTCTGCAAGCGCCTGGCGGAACGCGGCCTGCTGGTCTTGCCTGGTCGGGTGTGCCGTGCCCCCGGTCGCTTCCGCATCACCTTCACGGCAAGCCTGGAGACGATCGAGCGGGCCCTGCCGATCTTCGCCGAGACGATGGCGGAGGCGAAGGCCGGCGGCTGGGCCTAGAATGCGATGACGATGGATCGAACCGATCATCTTGGTCGGGGCGCTTGATGGCGGCTAGATTGCTCGCCAAGTCCACGCGAGAGGCCTTTGAAGGGTACGACGATGACGAAGCTCCTGACGGAACAGGCGGTCTCCGACTTCTGGCGCGACGGCTACTACTTCCCGCTCACCATCCTGTCGCCCGCCGAGGCCGCCGACTGCCGAGGTCGGCTCGAGGACTACGAGACGGCGAATGGCGGGCCCATCGCCTCCAACCGGCGGCACAAGGTGCATCTGCTCTTCACCTGGGCGCAGCAGCTAATCCGGCACGAGAAGATCCTGGATGCGGTCGAGGACCTGCTTGGGCCAGATCTGCTCTGCTGGACCACCAACTTCTTCATCAAGGAGGCCCAGGACCCCGGCTTCGTCTCCTGGCACCAGGACGCGACCTACTGGGGACTGGAGCCCGACGACGTGGTGACCGCCTGGGTCGCCCTCTCCGGAGTGCCGATGGAGAGCGGACCGATGCGGGTGATCCCCGGCAGTCACCGCTGGCCGCAGCTCGACCATCGCGACACCTTCCACGCCCACAACCTGCTCTCGCGCGGTCAGGAGATCGCGGTGGAGGTCGACGAGAGCCAGGCCGTCCCCATGCCCATGCGGGCCGGCGAGATGTCCCTGCACCATGTGAAGCTGGCGCACTGCTCGGATCCCAACCGCAGCCGCGATCGGCGCATCGGCCTGGCGATCCGCTATGTGCCCACCAGCGTGCGCCAGGTGAACGTAAGAGACAGCGCCACCCTGGTGCGCGGCGAGGATCGTTTCGGCAACTTCGACCCCGAGCCCGCGCCCCGCGCCGACCTCGACGAGGCCGCGCTGGCGGCCCATGCCGATGCGGTGGAGCGCCAGGTGGCTGGCCTCTACAAGGGGACGGACAAGACCGCCTTCCGCGCCTGACCGCTTGCCTCCTGGGCAACGATCGGGTCCAATCGCGCCCGACTGTCAACGAGACAGAGACGGTGGCCGATGGACACGCTGGATGGTATGCGCACCTTCGCCGAGGTGGCGGCGGTCGGCAGCTTCTCCGAGGCCGCGCGCCGGCTCGGCATCTCCAAGGCCTTGGCCAGTAAGTATGTCGGCCAGCTGGAAGAGCGGCTGGGCAGCCGCCTGCTGAACCGCACCACGCGCAAGGTCTCACTAACCGAGGTCGGGCGCGCCTATCTCCTCCGTGCGCGGGTCATTCTCGACGAGGTCGCGGAGCTCGAGGAGAGCGTGCAGATGGAGCAGGGCCGTCCGCGCGGCCTGCTGCGGATCGCCGGTCCGCGCGTGCTGGGCGAGGAGTTTCTGGTCGGCGAGGTCGGCCGCTTCCTGGAGCGCTATCCCGACATCACCGTCGACCTGATGCTGGAGGAGCGCTGGGTCGACATCGTGCAAGAGGGCTTCGACCTGGCGGTCCGCATCGGCCAGCTGCAGGACAGCGCCATGGTGGCCCGCAAGATCGCCGACTACCGCTACGTCATCTGTGCCGCGCCGGGCTACCTGGCCGCGCGGGAGGCCATCGTCCGGCCCGCCGACCTCGCCCGCCACGCGGCCGTGGTCAATGCCGTGCTGGCGCCGTCGAACCAGTGGGATTTTCTGGTCCGCGGCCGGGTCCAACGGGTGAGCGTGACGCCCAAGATTCGCGTCAACGCCGACCGCTCGGCCAGAGAGCTGGTGCGGGCCGGGCACGGCGTCGGCCTGTGTCTGCTGCCCGGCGTCAAGGCCGACCTCGAGGCCGGCCGGCTGGTGCGCCTGCTCGAACCCTACGAGGCCTACGCCAGGCCGGTCTCGGTGGTCTACCCGCACGCCCGCATGCTCTCCGGCAAGGCCCGCGCCTTCATCGACCACCTGGTCCGGGCCTTCGCCGAGCGCGCCGCTTAACCCGAGGGTTCCGCGCCCATCTTCAACGGCCGCAGGACGATGAGGCCCAGGATGAAGAGGACGATGATCACGCTCATGCCGAGCCGCTGGCTGTCGGTGGCGGCGGTCAGGATGCCGACGAAGGCGGGTCCCAGGAAGGCGGTGACCTTCCCCGAGAGCGCGAAGAGGCCGAAGAGCTGCGTGGTCTGCTCCGGCGGCGCCATGCGGGCCATCAAGGAGCGGGAGGAGGACTGCACCGGCCCGACGAAGATGCCGATCAGGGAGCCGATGATCCAGAACCAGATGGCGCCCTCGACCACCAGGATGATGCCGCCCAGCACGATGAGGCAGACGAGCGACACCTCGATGGTGGGCTTGGCGCCGAAACGGTCGTCGATCCAGCCGAAGACGAAGGCGCCCAGGCCGGCGGTGACGTTCAGGACCACGCCGAAGGCCAGGATCTCCTCCACCGACATGCCGAAGGTGCCGGCGGCGTAGATCCCGCCGAAGGCGAAGAGGGTGGCCAGACCGTCGATGTAGAGCAGGCGCGCGATCAGGAAGCGGATGATCCAGGGCCGCTGCCGCAAGCTCTTCAGGGTCTGCACCAGCTCTTTCAAGCTCTCGCGCACGGCGGGTCCGGAGGACTGCAGCTTCTTCGGCCGGTCCGGGGTGAAGATGAACATCGGCCAGGCGAGCAGCAGGTACCAGGCGGCGACGAAGGGGCCGACGATGCGGATCTGCTCCGCCGTCTCCTTGTCGAGACCGAAGGGCGGCACCTCCGGCTGCACGAAGACCACCAGGCAGATCGCCAGGCAAATGAGCCCGCCGACATAGCCCATGCCCCAGGCCCAGCCCGAGACGCGGCCGATGCGCTGCGGCGAGGCCAAATCGGGCAGCATGGCGTTGTAGAAGACCTGCCCGAATTCGAAGGCGGCGTTGGCGACGCCGGCCAGGATGAGCGCCAGGGCGACGAAGCGCTGGTCCGGCTCCACGAACCAGAGCCCGGCGCCGCTCACCAGGCAGAGCAGGGTGAAGAGCAGGATCCAGGGCTTGCGCGGCCCGCCCCGGTCCACCAGCGCGCCGAAGATCGGCGCCAGCAGGGCGACGGTGACGCCCGAGATCGCCATCGCCATTCCCCAGAGCGACTGCCCCGCGGTCTCGCTGGGCGCGACCGCCTTGGCGAAGTAGGCGGCGAAGACGAAGGTGACGATGACCGTCGGAAAGGCGGAGTTGGCCATGTCGTAGAGCGCCCAGGCCGCCAAGCCCAGCCGGTTGTTCTTGCGATGCGCTTCGCCTTGATCGCTCACCTGGGTCGGCCTCCTTGCCGATACTGCGGACCGGGCTCAACAGAGCCCGCTTGCGCGCGCCATTGCAAGCCGGAAGCGCTGACCGTCGCTGAGCAGCCCCTTCCGGCTCTACCCCGGCGAAGGCAGCATCAATCGCTGTCCAGATAGGCGGTCGCGAGCAGCTTGATGGCCTCGGCACAGGCGGTGAGCGCGTGATCGCCGCCGGCGTTGGTCGCCACCAGACAAGCCAGGTCCCTGGGCGGAGACAGCCAGTCGATCGCGGTCCACATGCCGTTGCTGCCGGCGTGGCTGAGCGTCGGCCCCACATCGGAATCCTGCTCGCCGATGCCCCAACCCAGCGCATAGCTCTCCGCTCCGCGCGGGCGGTGCATCCACGCGAAGGTCTTCTGGTCGAGGAACGTGGTCTCGCCGCGCGCGCCGGCGACATGGAGTGCGGCGAACTTGCCGAAATCGGCCAAGCTGCAGTGCACCGTCCCGGCCGGACCCAACACCGCCGGATTGTCGGCCCGCGCACCCGGCTCGACAGGCCGTTCGCCCAGATGCCCTCTGGGCTGGCTGAGCGCGTCCGGATTGCCCGGTGAGCCGAAGCCGGCACTCTCCATACCCAATGGCTCAAAGAGCAGGTGGCCGAGCAGGTTCTCCCAGGAGTCCTGCGCTGCCTGCTCCGCCATGGCTCCGGCGATCGCGTAGCCGTAGTTGCTGTAGAGCATGCCGGTGTTCGGCGGCTGTACGGGGGTTTGCTTCAGCACCAACCCAACCAACTGCCTGCGCTGCTCGCGAAGGGGGCCTCGGAGTGCCAGCACCTTGGGAAAGAGCACCGCGTCCGGTTCGCGGTCTTCCGGCAAGCCCGAGCGGTGCGAGAGCAGCTGTTCCAAGGAAATGCCGTGCCAGCCGGGGTGCAGCTCGGACAGCAGATCGGGAAAGCTCTCGGCAATCGTCGTCCGCCAGGTGAGCGCGCCTTCCTCGACCAAGACCGCGATCATCGTGGCCGTCATCGCCTTGGTGCAGGAGCCAAGGTGCCAGAGATCGCGCGTGGTCACCGGCTCGGGCGCGTCTCGTCGGCGCCGGCCGACGGCGTGAATCTCAACTGTCTTGCTGGCCTGCACCACGGACGCCGCCAAGGCCGGAAGATCGTGCGTCTCGCGAAGGGCGGCCAACTCGGTCTCGATCGTCGACCGCGATTTCGTCTCGTTCATGCCCGCGCGCTCGCTGTCCTCATCGTCGCGATCCTAGACCAAAAGTAGGCATCTTTCGACCGCCTAGCGTTCCGCGGAATTGACCATTACGGCAGGCGGTGCCTAAGGTCGTGAGCGTCGCGCAGGGGGTTTGGGGGGCAGACATGAGCACGATTTCCGCAGAAGTTCGGCACGTCTTCATCAGCGGGACGCAGATTCCCAGCGGCTTCGGTCACCTCTACCTGGTCTACAAGAACGACGAGGGCGAGGAGTTCATCATCGAAGGCTATCCGGCCGGCAGCTTTCCCTTCTTCGGCAGGATCGTGACCGACCTCGGCGTACCGATCGGGCCGGAGCGGGACGAGAACGGCGATCCGACCAGCATGGTGCGGGGCATCAAGGAGTTGTCTCTCGGCGAGCGCGATCCCGAGGACACTTGGGCGCTCCTGCTTCAGCATGCCGAGAACATCGAAGACGAGCGCATCTCCTACGACCCGCTGGCCCAGAACAGCAACTCCACCATCGTGTCGCTGCTGCAGATCATCGGCCTCGACGTCGCCGAGTCCTTGCCAAACAGCAATCTCTCGCTGCCGGGCCTCGCCAACAGCCTTGTCTTCGACTACCGGCTGACCGGCGGTGACGGTCCGGACGTGATGAGCGGCTTGGCCGGTGCCGACAGTTTCCATGGCGGTGACGGTGCCGACGATCTGGAAGGCGGCAGCGGCGGAGACATCTTGGTCGGAGGGTCCGGCAACGACGAGCTGTTCGGCGAGAGCGGTAACGACTTTCTCTACGGTGAAAGCGGCTCCGATCTGCTTGCGGGTGGCGAGGGTGACGACGAGGCCTTCGGCGGCAAGGGCGTGGATATGGCCTATGGCGACCTAGGGGATGACAGGGCCCTGGGGAGCAAGGGAAAGGACAGCCTGTTCGGCGGTTCCGGTGACGACCACCTTCTGGGCCAAGGCAGCAGCGATCTGCTCTATGGTGGCAGCGGCGAGGACTTTCTGGTCGGTGGCGGCGCGAGCGATACGGCCTACGGCGGTGCCGGCAACGATACCTTCCTGGTCGAGACCGTGAGCGACGTCGTGCGCGAACTGGATGGCGAGGGCGACCAGGACCTGGTGCGGTCCAAGGCACCCGACTACACGCTCGCCGACGGACTCGAAGGCTTTGTCGAGAACGCCAACATAGCGGCCAATGTGGGGGGTGCCACCTTGGTCGGTAATGGCTTGGACAATGTCCTGAAGGGCAATAGCGGTGCCGATAGGTTGGTCGGCGGCTCCGGTTCCGACCTGCTGTTGGGTCGAGACGATGACGATGAGCTTTTTGGCGGATCGGGCTTCGATAGCCTGAAGGGCGGTAATGGTGACGATACCCTCTGGCTGACCGACGAGGACCGGGCGCTCGGCGGCAGCGGCATCGATTTCTTCGCTTTCGATGGCGCGCCCCTGGGCGACAACGGAACCGGCGGCCCCGTGATCAACGACTTCCAGGGCGTGCTGCTGAACCCTGGAGCCGATCAGGACAAGCTGCTCTTCGCCACGGGCGTGGAGAACGGCGTCTTCACCTTCATCGGCGACGCGGACTTTACCGGCGACGGTAACAGCCAAGCTCGCTTCGATCACAGCCGCCAGGTCCAGGTCGACAGCAATGGCGACGGCACGACGGACATCGCCTTCGAGATCAAGGGCCTGACCTCGGCGAACCTCTTGACCAGCTCGGACTTTCTCTTCCTGACCTAGCAAGCGGGGCTGTCAGCCCAGGTCGAAGAGCTTGCGGGGGAAGTCGGCGAAGGTCTGGGCGCCCTTTTCGGTCACCACGAAGGACTCGCTGATGACGAGGCCGTAGTCCTCCATCCAGATGGCAGGAATGCAGTGGAAGGTCATGTTGGGCTCAAGCGGGGTCCGGTCGCCCGCGCGCAGGCTGCAGGTCAGCTCTCCCCAGGTCGGGGGATAGCCGATCCCGACCGGGTAGCCGATGCGGCTGTCCTTCTCGATGCCGTGCCGCGCGATGCTTCGCTGCCAGACGGCGGCCAGCTCTTCTAGGACCACGCCTGGCCGAACCGCGTCGAGGACCGCCTCCAGGCCCTCGGCGATGACCGCCGCGACATCGCTCATGCGCTGGCTGGGCCGGCCGAGATAGAGACAGCGCGACAGCGGTGAGTGATAGCGGTGCCGGCAGCCGCCTAGCTCGATGTAGAAGACCTCGCCCTCGGCCAGGGGCGCGTCGGTCCAGCTCAGATGCGGTGCGCTGCAGTACTCGCCGACCATAGCGTTCGGCGGTTTGCAGGTGAAGGTGCCGCCGACCTCCGGCGTGCCGCCCGTGGTGACGCGATAGAGCTCGGCGATGGCGTCGCACTGGCGCACGCCCGGCCGGGCCGCCTCGATGGTCGCCTGCATGGCGGCGGCGGCGATCTGTCCGGCCTCCCGCATGAATGCGATCTCCCGGTCCGACTTCCGCATCCGCACCCGGTTCACCATCAAGAAGGCATCGAGGAAGCTGGCGTCGGGCAGCGCCGAGGTCAGAAGCTGGTGCCAGCGCGCGGTGTAGTAGTAGTCGTCCATCTCCACGCCGATGCGCCGCGTGCCCCAGCCGCGCTGCCCGATCCACGCCGCGAGAAAGCCGATGGGATGGCGGTCCGCCGAGGAGACGTAGCCGTCGGGATAGGGAAGAATATGGTCCTGGTCCATGAAGGCGGTGAACTTCGCGCCCACTGCGTCCATCGCGCGACCGAACCAGATCGGCTGCTCCTCGTCCAGTGCGAGCACCACCATTTGCGGGGTATAGAAGGACCAGCCGTCGTAGCCGGTGAGATAGAACTGGTTGGCCGGGCTCGCCACCAGCAGGAGGTCGATGCCCAGCGCCTCCATCGCGCTCTTGGTTCGGGCCACCCGATCGAGGTACTCGCTTCTCTCGAAAAGCGTCATGACGGACTCCACCCTGGGCCACGACGCCAGCTGCCCTCGGGCTGTCGTCTGAAGCAAGCTTGCACCGGGCGGTCGGGATTGTCTAACAAGGCTTGGTGTCGCGGGAGGATTTTCCATGCAACCCTTGCTGTGGGTTGGCTGCCTGGTCGCTTTCTTGGCGCTGAGCGCGCTTTCTTCCGAGGGGGCCTTGGCCGAGGAGGTCGCCTTTACCTCCGCCAGCCCCTATCAGATGGGCGATCTGCTGCGCGAGCGGGTGCCGCGGTACGATCTGGAGGTCTCCGCCGACCTGGTCTACCCGGAGGAGGTCGAGGAGGTCATGCCCGGCTTCGTCTTCGTCCACGGGTCCGGCGGCCGCTTGCTGCGCCACCAGCGCTATCTCGAGCTTGCCCGCGCGCTGGGGTTCGTCACCTTGCAGCTCGACAGCTTCGGCCCGCGCGGCGTCAGCTCCACGGTCGGCAACCAGGCCAACGTCACCGCCGCGATGATGGCGGTCGACGTGCTGCGCGCGCTGGAGTTCATGGCCGAGCAGCCGGGCATCGACCCCGAGCGGATCGTGGTCATGGGCAGCAGCAAGGGGGCGATCGCGGCGCTCTTCGCGGCCTGGACGCCGATCCGCGAGAAGGTCGCGGGCGATCTCGACTACGCGGGCTACATCCTGCTCTATCCCCTTTGCGCCACGATCGAAGACGGCCAGGTGACGGACAGCCCGGTCCATGTCTTCATCGGCGAATTGGACAACTGGACGCCGTCGGCCCCTTGCATCGAAGAGGTCGGGAGACTGGCGTCCCTCGGGCGGGCATGGGAGATCACGCTCTATGACGGCGCCTATCACGGTTTCGACTCGGGGCGTGACGGCATCCGCTTGCTGCCCAATGCCTACAGCATGGCCGACTGCAGCATCGCTTTGCGCGCCGACGGCTATGAGTACGAGACCAGGTCCGGCTTCCTCCTGACCGAGGAGGAGCGGCTGAAGGCCTTCCGCTCCTGCGCCAGGAAAGGGGAAGTGAAGATGGGCGGCGCGCATGCCGCCGACGCGCTCTTGAGCGACGTCGCCGCCTTCCTGGAACCTTTCCGCCACTGAGAAGGGGACGCTGCAGCCATGGTAACCCCGACGCCGACCCGCCTGACGATCCTCGTTCTTGCCATCTTCTCTCTGGTCGCGGGCGTCCCGACGGGACAGGTGCGGGCATGGCCGCTCGCGGAGTGGGAGCAGTGGAACCAGGCCGCCGCGCCGCGCTTTCCCGGCAGAACATGGCAAGGCTATGCGACGCCGGAAGAGGCTGGCTGGTCGTCCGACGGCCTCGCCGCCGCCGAGAAGCTCTCCCGGGCCTACGGCTCGGCGGCCGTGATGGTGATCCACGACGGCGCGGTGCTGGCGAAGTGGGGGCGGATCGAGCACCGCTACATGTGCCATTCCCTGCGCAAGAGCCTCTTGAGCGCGCTCTACGGCATCGCCGTGGCCAAGGGCGACATCGACCTGGAAGAGACGATCGGGTCGATTGGCATCGAGGACAGCGTCGCGCTAAGCGAGACGGAGCGTTCGGCCAAGGTCTCCGACCTTCTGAAGTCACGCTCCGGCGTCTACCTGCCCGCCGCCTACGAGACCGAGGGGATGAAGAAGGCGCGCCCGGAACGGGGCAGCCACGCGCCGGGGACGCATTGGTACTACAACAACTGGGACTTCAATACGCTGGGGACGATCTACAACGAGAAGACGGCGGACGACCTCTTCGAAGCCTTCAAGCGGGACATCGCCGATCCGCTGGAGATGCAGGACTTCCAGCTGCGCCACACCTATTACCACCTGGAGCCCGAGAACTCCCGCCATCCGGCCTATCCCTTCCGCATGTCGGCGCGCGATCTGGCCCGCTTCGGCCTGCTCTACCTCAACGAGGGGCGCTGGGGGGACCGGCAGATCATCCCGCGCCAGTGGGTGCGCGAGAGCACGCGGTCCTACTCCGAGACATCGCTCGGCGGTTACGGCTACATGTGGTGGCGGGTGCATCATCAGTTGGATGCGCTCGGGGCCTACGCGGCGGCGGGCTACGGCGGCCAGTGGATCATCGTCGTTCCGGGCGCCCGGCTCGTCTTCGTCCACCGCATGGATACCTACGACGACAAGACGATCGACTTCATCCCGGTCTGGACCATCCTCTTCACTATCTTGAACGCCAGGGTGGGGCCGCCTGTCGCCGATCCGACCTTGGTGGCGCTGGAGTCCGTGCCGGTCGAGAACCGCCCTACCTTGAGCGCGGCCCAGCTGGCGGCCCTGACCGGCCGCTATGCGGGCGACGGCTTCGAGGTGCGCGTGCGGGCGACGGCCGACGGCCTGGAGGCCGAGAGCGCCAGCTTCGGCCGCTACCTGCTCCTGCCGAACTCCCCGACGCGCTTCATCATAGAGGATTACGAGGAGCCGCTGGAGTTCCTGCTGGACGAGAGAGGCAAGGCCGCGGCGATCAGGCTTGGCAGCATCGACGACGACCCCCTCGAGCTCGTCCGCAAGGAGTGAGCCTTAGGGGGGCAGGTCAGTTGACGAAGAGCCTGGGCAGCCAGGTTGCGAGCTCCGGGAAGAAGAAGACGCAGACCAAGGTGATCACCTGTGCCGCCACGAAGGGCAGCACGCCCTTGTACATGTCCATGTAGGTGATATCGGGCGGTGCGATGGAGCGCAGGTAGAAGATGGAAGGCGCCATCGGCGGCGTCAGGTAGGAGGTCTGGATGACGATGATCATCAGGACCGCGAACCAGATGGGATCGATGTCGGCGGCGGTCAGCAGCGGGATGAAGATCGGCAGGCAGATCAGCACCACCGAGACCCAGTCCAGGATGAAGCCGGCGATGAAGACCAGGGCCAGCATCAGAAGCACGATCCCGCCTTCGCCCAGGCCCAGGAACTGCACGGTATCCTCGACCAGGCGATTGCCGCCGTGGACCCGAAAGACGCCGGCGAACATGGAGCCGCCGACCACGATCAGCAGGATCATGCAGTTGACCAGCAGTGTCTGGGTCAGGGTCTCCTTCAAGACCGTCCAGGTGAAGCGGCGATAGAGGATCGAGAGGACCACGGTTCCGAGCGCCCCCACCGAGGCCGCTTCCGTCGGCGAGGCGATGCCGAACATGATTGCGCCTAGCACGGCCGCGATTAGCACCGCCACAGGCACCAGCGCCGTCAAGGTCATCCAGAGCTTGTAGCCTAGAGTCACCTGTTCCGCGCTCTTGGCCGGCGGGGCGGCACCGGGACTGAGGATCGCGAGACCGATAATGTAGAGGAAGAAGGCGCTTACCATGATGGCGCCGGGCAGCAACACGGCGGAGAAGAGCTGGCCGATCGAGAGATTGGCCACGGAGGCATAGATCACCACGACGATGGAAGGCGGGATCATGGTGCCCAGCGAACCGCCGCCGCAGATGACGCCGGAGATCAGCGACTTGCGATAGCCGGCGACCATCATCGCCGGGATCGCCATGACGCCGATCAGCACCTCGACCGCGCCGACGATCCCCGTCGTCGCCGCGATGAAGCCGGCCATCGCCATGGTGGCGAGCGCCAGGCCGCCCGGTAATCGCCCTAGCCAGAGCTGCATGGCGGCGAAGAGCCGCTCGGCGATGCCGGAGCGTTCCAGCATGAAGCCCATGAAGACGAAGGGCGGGACGGCGGAGAGCACGAAGCTGGAGGCCGTCTGGGTGATGCCGGCGTACATCTGCAAGGGGATGCGGTCGCCGTAGAGGGGAATGCCGAAGAGGAAAGCCGTCGCCAGCAGCGAGAAGGAGATGGGGATCCCCAGGAAAACGAAGGTGAAGAGCAGCGGGAACATGAGCGCCGCCCAGAGTTCACCGCTCATGACTGCGACCGCCTGGTTTCGGACTCGTGGAAGTGCTCTGGGGTCTCTCCCTCCACCTCGGCCTGTCCCGGCAGGCGGACGGCCGAGGGGTCGGCGATCCCGATGGTGTGACGGACGGACTCGGTGAAGACCTGCAGCGTCAGGCCGCAAACGCCCAGGGTGATGCCGAAGAGGAAGGGCCAGACCACGGGCTCCCAGGTGCTCATGTTCTCAAGCGTGCCGCGCCGAAAGGCCCGCAGGGTCTTGATGACGCTGCTCTCGCTCGTCATCACCAGGACCGGCAGGAAGATCAGCAGATAGAAGCCCAGGTTTATGCCGTGCTGGACGCGCCGCGGCATGCGGCTGGAGAGGAAGTCGATGCGCACGTGGGCGTCGCGCCGCAGCGTGTAGGCGGCGCCGATCAGAAAGAGGCTGCCGTTGGTCATGTAGGTGATGTCGACCGCCCAGATTGTCGGCGCGTTGAAGAAGCGCCGGGAGATCACCTCGAACAGCATCACGCCGATCAAGGCCACGATCATGACCATGGCGATCACGGCCAGGAATGCGCCGACCCGGTCGAAAGCGGGCAGCACCCTGTTGAGCAGAAGCGACTTCACGAAGCGATTGCGCCCGAGAGGGGCCCGGCCGCCGATTGTGTCGGCCGAGCCCCGCCTTCCCGGTCGCCTAGTCGGTGTGATCCACCACCAGGTACTTGGAGCCGGCGATCCAGCGGTCCTGGAAATCGAAGATGGAGTTGGCCACCTTCTCCGGCCACTCGTTGCCCTCGGCCTTCTCTTCGGCCGCGACCTTCATGGCCCAGGCGCGCGCGGCTTCGCGAGAGCCTTCGACGAAGTCGGCCGGCAGGCGGATCAGCGTGTTCTTGCCGTCGGCGGCGCGCTGCTCGACCAGCACCACGGCGTCCAGGTCCTTGTTGATGATGCTGAGCATGGAGTCATGCGTCACCACCCGCGCGGCGACCTCGATCGCCAGCTTGACGTCGTCCGGTAGCTCGTCCCAGGTGTCGGCCAGCATCATCAGCTCGAAGGCCCAGGCCGGCGCGTGGATACCGGGATAGATGACGTAGGGCGTGATCTCGTGATAGCCGCGGGCCCAGTTCTCGGCCGGCATGGAGTACTCCGCCAGGTCCACGCCCTTCTTCTCCAGCATGGAGTAGATCTCGGAGCCCGGCACGGTGGTGGGGGCCGCGGCGAAGGCGTCCTTCACGATGGCCGCCCAGTTGCCCAGGGTGCGGTACTTCAGACCTTCCAGGTCGGCCGTCGTGTTGACCGGCACGTGGCTGTGCGCGAACCACTCGGACGGGCCGCTGCCCAGCACGATGGAATGCATGCCCATGGTGTCGCGGCGATGCTGGGTGAGCAGCTCCTCGCCGCCGCCCTTGTAGATCCAGGCATGGAAGGAGTCGGTGCCGAGCCCGGTCGGGAAGCCCTGGATCATGGCGTTGGTGGGATCGGCGGTGCCGAGGAAGCTGGCCGGCCAGTTCACCATGTCGACCAGGCCGTCCTCCAAGGCTTCGTGCAGCTTGAAGATGTTGCCGACGGTGCCGGCCGGAAGCGGCTCGATCAGCACGCGCCCGCCGGTCAGAGCGAAGACCATGTCGGCGAAGGGCTGGGCGATGGTGGTGAAGTAGACGCCGGTCTCGGTGTCGATCGTCGCCATGCGGAACTTGTACTCCTGGGCATTGGCGCTGCCGCCGACCCAGACCGCCGCCGCCAGGGCGCCGGCCGCTGCATAGTGTAGGACCTTCATTGTCATCTCCCTTGCTGTGAAAGGCCTCTCTCGTGCGTGGCGTGCCGGGATCAACCGGCCGCGATGTCGAAGGTAACCCCGCTGGCCTCGGCGGCGGGGACGATCAGCCGCTCTCCCGCCTGCTCCACGGCGACGCCGCTCTTCCGCAGGTGGGCCAAGGTTCCGGCCAGATCCGAGGATGCGAAGACCAGGGCGCCGAGGCCGGGGTCGTTGGCCGGGGGCTCGCCGAAGCGGGCTCCGTAGGCCGCTGGTGTCAGGTAGGTCAGCCGCGCATTGCCGAGATCGAAGACCAGGCTGTCCGGCGACCGGCTGCCGGCGCTTTCGAACACGCGGGCCCAGGCCGCTTGAACCGCATCGAGATCGCTGGCGCAGGCAACGACCTCCTTCAGACCGACGACGGCGTTCGGCTGCTCCAGGTAGTCCGGCCGCCAGACCACCTCCGGCGTCACGTGCTGACAGGCGAAGGCATAGGCGCCGGGGCTGGCCTCGGCCGAGATGTTGGTGGTGCGGAACACCGCCTCGCGCTGGCCGTCCGGCAGATCGACCGGGCGGGAGAAGTCGTTGACGGCACCGGCGGATACGCCGCGCGCGGCGAAGTCGGCCTGCGCCTCGGCCGCGTCGTCGGTCCTCATGGCCACGCCGAAGAGATGCCGTCCGCCATCGACGCCGGCCAGGATATCCCGGCTGCGCGGCGTGTCGGAAACGACGCCCAGGACCTCGAAGTAGGTCTTGTCCGGCAGGACGATGGTGCTGTTGGCGGTACCCATGTGGGCCGAATGGTAGCCGCGCGGCGTCGGCCGAAAGCCCAGCCGGATCATGGCGGCCTCGCCGGCACTCAGATCCTTTACCGCGATGATGACGTGGTCGAGGCCCTTGATCGGTGTCACCAGAGACGCTCCTTCGTTTCTCGCGCAGCCCTATGGCCGCGTCACGGCACGCGCGGCCCGCCGCCATTCGCGGACCCGCGGTATCGTTCAGCCCCGTGCGACTTGCCCCTCCCCGGGCTCGGCCGGCGGCATCTTCCGTCCTGTCCGACCGCGCGCAACCATCCGGTTGAGCCAAACCGAAACCCAGATCATGTTAGGGGCGGGCGCCGAGGGGCACAAGCACCCTTGGCGGCAAAGGATTTCGACGGAGGGATGACGGCATGGCGGGAGAGGTCGGGTCGCTTTGGGAAGCGACGGCGCCAGCCGCCGACGACTTCCCAAGTCTGGAAGGCGAGGCGCGGGCCGAGGTCGCCATTGTCGGCGGCGGCTACAGCGGCCTTTCGACGGCCTTGCACCTGGCCCGCAAGAGCGCAGCCGGAGAAGTCGTGGTGCTGGAGGCCGAAACCCCCGGATACGGCGCCTCGGGCCGCAACAACGGCCAGGTCATCCCGACCCTGACGCGCGGCGATCCGGACGACATGGTCGCCCGTCTGGGCGAGGGGCGTGGCCGCCGCTTCGCCGAACTGGTGCGCAACTCCGCCGCCGTCACCTTCGACCTCATCCGGCGGGAGGGGATCGACTGCGACGCGGTGCAGAACGGCTGGGTGCAGCCGGCCCATCGTCCCTCGCGCTTTGCCCAGCAGGAAAAGCGGGTACGCCAATGGCAGGCGTTGGGCGCCGACGTCGCGCTGATGGATGCCGCGGAGCTGGAGCGGCGGATCGGCTGCAAGGGCTATCACGGCGGTTGGATCGCGCCGACGGGCGGGCACATCAATCCCCTTGCCTATGCCAGGGGGCTCGCCGCCGCCGTTTGCCGGGCCGGCGTCAGGCTGCGGGCGAAGAGCCCCGTGCAGTCGATCGAGCGGCAGGACGGCAAGTGGCTCTTGAAGACGCCCGGCGGCCGCCTCGTCGCCGGGCAGGTGGTCATCGCCACGGCGGCCTATACCGACGCCCTTTGGCCGGACTTGGCCCGGACCGTGATCCCCATCACCGCCTTTCAGATCGCGACGGCGCCGGTCAGCCAGAATCTGCGCGGTGTGATCAATCCGGAGGACCTGGCCGTCTCGGACACCCGCTCCGACCTGCAGTTCTTTCACTACGACCGCGACCACCGCCTGGTGAGCGGCGGCGCGCTCTTCGTGCGCACGGATATGCGCCGCCGCCTGGAGCAGGTGGTGGGCCGGCGCCTCGTCGCCGCCTTCCCGGCCATGGATCGGCCGCGCTTCGAGTTCATGTGGAACGGTCTCATCGCCATGAACCCGGAACGCTTCCCGCATCTCTACGAGCTTGGGCCGGGCCTCTTCAGCTGGATCGGCTGCAATGGCCGCGGCGTGGCCCTGGCCACGGCCATGGGAGATGTGCTGGCGGACCTCTTGACCGGTGGCGATCGGGGGGAACTGCCTTTGCCCTTGGAGCGCCCGGCGCCTCTCAGGAACCACGCACTCTACCGCATGGGTGCGCGGATCATGCTGCCGCTCTACCGCTGGCGTGACGGCCGGGATTGACGGCCAGGATTGACGGCGGGGTAGGGGCGGCGGCTACCAGTCCTGACAGACCCGTGCGCCGGCGGGGATCTCGAAACGCGTCTCGAAGGGAAAGCTGTTGGGGTTCAAACGATAGAGCCATTCGATCGGCGTGATGCTCGGTGCGTAGCCATCGGCCTCCTCTCGCAGGGGATAGTTCTCGTAGAGGTATCGAAAGCCGGAGACGCCATAGCCCGCCAGCGCGGACACCCAGTAGCACTGTGCTCTGTCGCGCCGGTCCTCAGGTAGACCGTGCATTGCCAGGACGACGTGGACGCCGTCCTCGTCGCCGTAGCGCGCGATCAAGCAGGAGGGAGAGACTTCGACCCGCTCGAGCGGCGTGTTCAGGTAGCTGAGCGCCTCTTTGACGCCCGCGAAGTGTTCATGAAAGCTCTGCCAGTTCAGCCTTGTCTCCGCGCGTGGGGCCGCGAAGAACACCGAGACGAGGTGGCTGTCGAGGCCGTTGCCCGCGCCTGTCGCGCCAGCGAGCTCCTGGGGAAGCGCTTCATGGTGGACCGGCCGAAGCCGCGCGAACCTCAGGTCCAGATCGCCATGGAGATGCTCGAAGCTGAAGGAGCGGGAGGGGTCCGCTCCGAAGCTCACGATGTCCAGGTTCTGGTACTGCACCGCCTTGGAGGACCTGCGCAGGTAGTGGTCGTAGCTGTCTCCGCCCAACAGCACCCAGGCCGACGCCCGGGGGAGTGTGCCCAGAAAAGCGTTCTCCTCCGAGCAGATGGGAATCTCGTTGCTGCGGATCGCCTCGTCGTAGCCGTGCTTCTCGCCCTCGACGTAGCCGATCGCAAGTCCTCCCGCGGCGACTACGAGAAATGCGCCATAGTACACAAGGAGCCGAAGCACGCGCTTTCGAGACCGGCTCTTGCGGCGAGAGCGATCCGTGGGTTCACCCTCTTCGCTCATGGAGTCTGGCGCCCCGCCTGGTCGCCGGAGGAGAGGCCGACGGGACCGGCATCGGCGCGCGTCAGCAAAGCCAGCATGCTTCGCTCGGCGGTCTCTGCACGATTAGGTTGCGGAGCGCGAAAGGGCAAGAAACTCACCTCGTGAAGACGCTTCAGGACGCTGCAAACCTGGCACAGACACTTGAGCCCCCGTCGCCCGGAGGTCAACGGCGAAGCATCTTGTGACTATCCGCGAGGTGCGCGCCCCTATCTGCCGACCTGTCTGCGTTGGGTCCAGTCCTTCACTTCGGCTTCCATGCCTTCACCAGTTTTTCGGCATCGGCGGTCTCCGCCGGCGTCAAGGTCTTGGCGAAGGACTTGAGGTCTTCGATGGCCTCCTTGTTCCCTGCGTTGGCGGCAAGGCGCAGCCACTTGTAGGCCTGCACCTTGTCTTTCTTCACGCCGTAGCCGTTCTGGTAGGCGAAGCCGAGGTTGTTCTGCGCGGAGGCAAGGCCCTTGTCGGCGGCCATGCGGAACCAGGTGGCGGCTTCCTTGTAGTCTTGTTTCACGCCCTCGCCATTGACGTAGAGGAGCCCCAACTCGTTCTGCGCGGCCAGGACGTCACGATCGGCCGCTTTGCGGTACCACTTGGCCGCCTCGGCATAGTCCTTCTTGACGCCATTGCCGTTGTAGTAGAGCTCGCCCAGAGAGTACTGTGAGCCACCATCGCCCTGTTCCGCCGCTTTGCGGTACCACTTGGCCGCTTCGGCAAAGTCTTGCGTGACCCCGACGCCGCGGGCGTAGAGCTGCGCCAGGTTGTGCTCGCCAAAGGCATTGCCCTGTTCGGCGGACTTGCGGATGAGGGTCCGCGCTTTCGTCAGGTCCTTGGGGACGCCCTTCCCGTCCAGGTAGAGCACGCCCAGGTTCGACTGGGCGTTGGCGTTGCCCGCCTCGGCGAGCGGCTCCAGCATCTTGACAGCCTTGGCGTAGTCGCCCTTTTCGATCGCCGCGAGGCTCTCTAAGAGGGTGGCCTCGCTGTCCTCGGTCGCCTGCTCGGCGAAGGCCGGGAACGACAGGGCCGACCAGGTCACGACGAGCACGAAGAGGACCGAGGCACCGCCAATGCTTTGAGATCGCGACATTGGATCGTTTCTCTCCTGGTACAATCTTTCAGGAAGATTGCAGGAAACTATGCTATCGATAGGATCTCGGCAACGGCCAAAGTCTTGACCGAACGTCAATGCGTCGAGGCCGCTGTCGCCACGCTAAGGGCTTAGGCGCTGTTGGAACGCTCGGCGAAGACGCTTCCGCCGACGGCCTGATCGCTGGGTGACAGCTCTATGAGATTGGCATCGACGTGAAGGGGCAGAGCAAGCGCGGCGAGAAGTGCCGCCGAGACATTATCGGGCTTCAGCGTTCTGAAGGGGGAGAAGAGCTTGTCACGCAAGGCATCGCCATCGCCCGAGAAGGCCTCCAGGTAGATTCCCGTGTCGACGCGGCCCGGCGCGATCTCGCTGACGCGCACGCCGCTGCCGGCGAGCTCCAGGCGCAGGCCTTGGGCGAAGGCATGCACGCCGGCCTTGGTGGCGGCATAGATAGTGGCGTTGGGAAAGGGATGGAGCGCGATCAGCGAGGTCAGCATGAAGAGATGGCCGCGCCCTCTGGCCACCATGCCCGGCAGCAGGGCGTGGGTAACGGCCAGGAGACCGCGCAGGTTGACCGCGATCTGGCGGTCGACGTCGGCCATGCTGCATTGGATGAAGGGCTTCACCGCGGTGACGATGCCGGCATTGTTCACCAGGACGTCGATGTCCAGACCGGCAAGCGCCGCCTCCACGGCGGCTCCGTCGGTGATGTCCAGCGGCAGCGGCCGACAGCCGGTCTCTCGGGCCAAGTGCGACAGGGCCTCGGCGTCGCGAGCGGCGGCGGTGACCTCGTAGCCCCGCCGGCGGAGGTCGCGCACCATCGCGGCCCCTATTCCCCGCGATGCGCCCGTCACCAATGCGGTCTTGTAGCCGTGATCGGTCATGACTTGCTCTCCTTGACCGGATGGCCGCGCTGTCTGATCCAGCGGCCGATGCGCTCGATGGCGACGACTGCCTCGTCCAGCTCGATGGTTTTCTGCAGCGCGCCGTGGCAGAGGCCGGGCCAAACGTCCAGCCGCGTCTCGACCCCGGCCGCCCGCAGGCGCCGCGCCAAGGCGATGTTCTCGTCGTAGAGCGGGTCGAAGGCGGCGACGCCGAGGTAGATAGGCGGCAAGCCCCGATGATCGGCCAACAGCGGTTCGGCCAGCGGGTCGCTGCCGGGCCGATAGTCGGGCGGCAGCAGGTTGTCCCAGAACCAAAGCATGTCCTCCTGGGAGAGCACGTAGTAAGGCGTGCCGAAGCGCGCCATGCTGCCCATGGGGTCCACGCTTCCGTCCGGTTTGACGTAGGCGCCGTAGATGAGAACGGCATGGTCGGGCAGCGGTTCTCCCCGGTCGCGCCGGGAAAGAAGGCTGCTCAAGATCAACTGCGCCCCGGCCGAATCGCCCGCGACGCCGATACGCGCGGGATCGAGGCCCAAGGCCGCGCCACTGCCCAGGAGGAAGTCGAGGGCGGCACTGACATCCTCTAGTGCGTCCGGGAAGCGGTGTTCGGGCGAGAGGCGGTAATCCAGAGCGATCACTCGCGCCGCAGTCGCCGACGCCAGGCGACGGCAGAGCGCGTCATGGCTGTCCAGGCCGCCCATGACCCAGCCGCCACCGTGGACATAAAGCAGCCCGGGTGCCGGAGCCGCCACGCCCGGATCGTAGAGGCGGATCGGCAGCCTGCCGCCGGGGCCCTGGATGGCCCCATTCTCGACGCGGGCAAGCGGCGGACCGTCACGGTTCCAGGCCTTGGTGTAGGGGCCGTCGAACCAGAGGCGGAGCTGCTCGATGCCCAGCGCTTGCAGCGAGTCCTGCCCCTCGCTGGCGGCCGCCAGCATGTCGAGCAGGCGGCGCAGCTGCGGCGGCGGCGCGCCCGGCGCGGCGCCCTCCAGGTCGCCCGCCGTCACCCAGTCACGACCGGAGGAGGCGATGGTGCCCAGGTCGAGACCGCGCTCGCGCGCCAGGCGCCTTGCCAGGGGTGTGGCGCGCACGAAGCCGCCGTTCCTGGCCGGGCTCGCTGACCGAGGGTCACGGGGCTCGTCGGCCTTGAGGGACGGCTTGGGCGCAGGTTTCGGCGCCTCGGCGGGGAGCGCCTCTCCCTCGACCAGCAGTCGGCAGAGGCCGGCGCCGATGGCGATCTCCTCACCGGCGGCCACCAGTAGTTCGGTGACGCGGCCGGCTTGCGGGGCTTCGATCTCGCTCGCGGCCTTGGCGGTCTCCACCGTCGCCAAGAGGTCGCCGGCCGCGACCTCCGCGCCCTCCGCCACCGCCCACTCGACCAGGGTGGCGCTTTCCATGTACTCGCCAGCGGCGATCGCCAGCGGCACCTCGACCACCCGGCCCATCAGGCCAAGCTCCTCTTGGCGGCGGCGACGATGGCCTCCGCGTCGGGGATGCTGGCCAGCTCCAAATCCTGGGCGAAGGGGATCGGACGGTCCTGTCCGCCCAGGCGCTCCACCGGCGCGTCCAGCCAGCCGAAGGCCACCTCGTTGATGGTGGCCGCCAGCTCCGCGCCATAGCCGCAGAAGCGCCAGCCCTCGTTCACCACCACGGCGCGGTGGGTCTTGGCGATCGAAGCCGCCAGGCAATCGCCGTCGAGGGGTCGCAAGGTGCGGACGTCGATCACCTCCGCCGCGATGCCCTCTCCGGCCAGGTGCTCGGCGGCGCTCAAGGCCTCCAGCACCATGCGGCTCGATGCCACGAGGGTGACGTCGCTGCCTTGGCGGCGCACCACGGCGGGGCCGATGGCCTCCAGGTGCTCGCCCTCGGGCACGGGGCCACGGCTGTTGTAGAGAAACTTGTGCTCGATGAAGACCACGGGGTTGGGATCGCGGATGGCGGCGGTCAAGAGGCCTTTCGCGTCGGCCGGCGTGGCCGGCATGACAACCTTGATCCCCGGGATGTGCGCCACCCAGGCTTCCAGGCTCTTGGAGTGCTGGGCGCCGGCCCCGGCCCCGGCGCCGCCCTGGGTGCGCAGGACGAAGGGCAGGGTGACCTGGCCGTTCCAGATCGCCGGCAGGACCGAGGCCTGGTTCACCAGCTGGTCCATCGCCAAGGGCAGAAAGTCGACATACATGATCTCGGCCACCGGCTTCATGCCCAGCATGGAGGCCCCGACCGCCATGCCGGCGATGGCCTGTTCGGAGATCGGGGTATCGCGCACCCGGCTCTCGCCGAAGCGTTCCTGCAGACCGGCCGTCACCTTGAAGACTCCGCCGTACTGCCCGACGTCCTCGCCGAAGAGGATGACGGAGGGATCGCGCGCCATCTCCTGGATCAAGGCCTCCTGCAGGGCCTCGGCGTAGCGCAGCTCACGCATCGACGTACTCCGCTCGCTCGACGCGTTCGGGGACCGGGGCCGCGAGCGCGGTCTTAACGGCCGCCTCGACCTCCTCGGCGGCGGCCCGCTCCATCTCCTCCAGCGCGGCTTCGCCGGCCGCGTCGACCAGCTGCGCGCGCAGGCGTAGGATCGGATCCTTGGCGCGCCAGGCCGCCAACTCCTCCTCCGACTGATAGCCGCCGACGTCGCTGGTGGAAAAGCCGGTGGCGCGATAGGTGCGGGCCTCGATCAGGCTGGGGCCCTCGCCGCGCCGTGCCCTGGCGGCGGCGCTCGCGGTGGCCTTGAAGACGGCCTGGGCGTCGTTGCCGTCGATCTGAACCCCCGGCATGGCGTAGCCGGCCGCGCGCGAGGCCAGATCGGGCACGGCGGACTGCTGCTCGGCGGCCACCGTCAGGCCGTACTCGTTGTGCTCGCAGAAGAAGATGACCGGCAGCTTCCACAGACCGGCCAGGTTCATCGCCTCGTGGCAACCGCCGATCTGGGCGGCGCCATCGCCGAAGAAGGTCAGGACCACGCCGTCCTTCTCCTGGCACTGCAAGGCCAAGGCTTGGCCGATCGCGATCGGCTGGGCGCCGCCGACGATGCCACAGCCCCCGAGCAAGCCTTGGCCGCGGTCGGCGATCAGCATGTGCCCGGCCTTGCCGCCGCAGGCACCGCTGGCGCGCCCCAGGATCTCGGCGAGGATGGGCACGACGCCCAGCCCCTTGCCGATGTGGTGGGCGTGGCCGCGATGGGTGCTGGTGACGATGTCCCCGGGTTCCAGCGCGGCGCAGGCGCCGATGCCCACGGCCTCCTGCCCATCGCAGCGGTGGATCGGACCGCGCGTCTTGCCGGCCTTGTGCAGGCGCCCCAAGGCTTCCTCCAGGCGCCTGGTCAAGACCATGCGCCGATAGATCTCCAAGAGCTCCTCGCCCGAAGGGCGGTTACCACCGTCGCTCACGTCATGCTCTCCTCGCGCTCCGATATGGCCTCCTGGCTCGCCCGCTGCAGGCGGTCCCAGGGTATCCTCAAGTCCAGCCATGCCGCCATCCGCCCGCTGTAGAGGATGGCCTCCTCCAGGATCGCCGCGCCGGCCTCCGGCGCGCGGGCCAAGGCGTCTCGGAAGGATGCCAGGGCGTCGGCCGCCTCCGTCAGCCCACAGAGGCCGCCGACCCTGCGCGCGCCATGGTCCAAGAGACCGCCGGCCGCGCGGGCGGCGAAGGCGGGATCGCCCGCCTCGCGCATCAGGATCTCCCAGAGCTGCTCCTGCAGCTTGCGGAACTCGCTTTCGGCCAGCAGCAGGGGACCCAGAGGCAGCATGACCCCGCGCCGCTCCATGAGACCGGCGATCTCCCGAGGCTCGGCGCGCCAGGCCTCGGCGCGCAGCGCGCTCAAGGCCGCCAGGTCGGCCGGCAGGCGCGCGGCGGTCGGGGAAGGCGCGCTACCCTCCAGAAGCGTAAGCTCGGCGAAGAGCGGGCGAATGCCCTGAGTGCGGATCACACGCTGACCCAGGTCCTGCAGCGGACCCACCGGCCCCAGCATGCGGCCCAGCGGCGTCACCTGCGCGCTTTCCGCCTGCAGCGGCGCGTAGACCAGCTCCAGGAATTGCCGATCGGGCCAGTAGAGAAAGCTGCCGGCCGGCAGGTCCAGCACCGACTCCCCGCCCTCCAAGGGCACCACGAAGGGCGCGTGCCAAAAGATGTGGTTACCGGCTATCTTCGCGCAATGGAGATCGACGCGGAGCGGCAGGCTGCGCAGCAGGGCGGCCGTCGTTCCGGGAGACCCGTCCTGGTCCAGCAGCAGCTCGATCCGAAGGTCGTCGAGCGCGAACCGGAGCTTGCTCTGCATTGCCGCACCTCCCCTGGCGAACGGTCTTTCATGAATGGCGATTGCCCCGAAGGGCCAGCTGCGGTTTCATTGTCCACGGCTTTCTCGTAGGACGACAAGGGGGCATCGAGTCCGACATGGCGCTCTCCAGCAAATTTACCGACAACCTGGGCTACTTCAGTCACGAGGCGGCCAAGGCCATGCCGGAGCGAACGGCCATGATCGACCTCTTCGGCGGGCGCGAGCGCGTGGTGACCTATGCCCTGCTGGAAGAGCGGCTGAACCGGGTCGCCAGTCTCCTGAGCGCGCGCGGCCTCCAGGCGGGCGATCGCTTCGCGCTCTGCGTCGGCAACCGCTTCGAGTTCGTCGAGATCATGTATGGCGCCATGCGGGCCGGTCTGGTGCCCGTGCCGCTCAACACCAAGCTGGGCGCGGACACCATCGCCTACATCCTGCGGGATTCCGACTGCCGCGGCGCCGTCGTCGAGCCGGCCTCCAATGCGAGCATCTGCGACGTGGCGGCGGGCCTGGGACCTTCCCTGGCCCTGGACGACGGTCCGGAGGGGTGGGAGGACTATGAGACCGCGCTCCAGGCCGCCGACGCCGGCTTCGAGCCGCCGCGGCTGGCGGCCGACCATCTCTCCTTCCTGCCCTACACCTCGGGCTCGACCGGCCGGCCCAAGGGCGTGGCGCTTACCCACGCGGGCCAGCTCTGGTGGATCAGGGCGGTCGCCCGCTATTGGCCCTCCACGCCGGACGCGCGGGCCCTGGCCGCCATGCCGCTCTACCACAAGAACGCCATGGCCGGCGCGATCAAGCCCTTGCTGATGATCGGCGGCAGCGTGGTGATCCTGCCAAGCTTCGAGCCGCGCGGCTTCCTGCGGGCGCTGTCCGACTACCGCTGCACCAAGTCCGGCGGCGTGCCGGCCGCTTTCTCCTTGATGCTGCGCCACCGCGACCTGATCCGGGAGCTGGACTTCAGCCACCTGCAGAGCCTGGTCATCGGCTCCGCGCCCGTCTCCAAGGAGCTGGCCGATCAGATCGAGGAGGCCTTCGGCGTCACCGTGGGAGAGAGCTACGGCCTGACCGAAGGCGGCCCGGTGATGCTGGGTCCGCCGCTGGACGGGCGCCCGGTGCCGCACGGCAGCTGCGGCGTGGCCTGGCCCGAGGGCGAGGTCAAGCTGGTCGCCGCCGACGGCTCGACCTCCGAGACGGAAGGGGAGCTCTGGGTACGCAACCCCGGTGTCACCCCCGGCTATCACGGCCTGCCGGAGGTCAACGCCAAGCGGTTGGTCGATGGCTGGCTCAGAACCGGCGACCTCTTCGAGAAGGACGCGGAGGGCTTCTTCTACTTCCGCGGCCGCACCGACGACATGTTCAATTCCGGCGGCGAGAACATCTATCCCAAGGAGGTCGAGGACCTGCTGTTGAGTCATCCCGAGGTGGTGGATGCCTGCGTCGTCCCCGTTGCCCACGCCGTCAAGGGCGAGGTGCCGGTGGCCCTGGTCATGCTGCGCGCGGCGGACGCCGCGACGCCCGAGGCCTTGAAGGCTTTCACCCTCGAGAACGGCCCCGCCTATGCGCACCCGAGGCGCATCGAGATCGTCGAGGCCATACCGCTCAACGGCGCCGGTAAGAACGACCGCGTGCTGGTCGCCCGGCAAGTGAAGGAACGCTACGGCCTCCTGGGGCGCGAAGAGGAGGCAGCGGCACCATGAGCGCGCCCGCGGACAGCATCCTGCGCCGCGACGAGGGCGCCGTCACCGTCCTGACCTTGAACCGGCCGGAGGTGCGCAATGCCATGGATACCGCCATGATCCGCCGCTTGGGCCAGATGGTGACGGCGCTGGGCGAGGAGCCGGCCGTGCGCGTCGTGGTCATCGCCGGCGCCGGAGAGAAGGCCTTCTCCGCCGGCGGCGACATGGACGAGATGCTGACCTACGACGCGCTCAAGGGCGACCGCATCATGGAGGCCTGGCAGTGGGGGCTGGAGCAGATCGAGCGCTCGCCCAAGCCGGTGATCGCGGCGATCCACGGCTATGCCTACGGCGGTGGCACGGAGCTGGCCATGGCCTGCCACCTGCGCCTGGCGCGCGAGGACGCCAAGCTGGGCCAGACCGAGATCGCCCTGGACCACATCCCCGGCGGCGGCGGCACCCAGCGCCTGCCGCGCCTCATCCCGACCGGGATCGCCGTCGAGTACCTCTTGACCGGCGATCCCATCCCGGCGGAGGCGGCCTGGCGCCTGGGCCTGGTGAACCACGTCTGGCCGAAGGCGCGCTTCTGGGAGGAGGTCATGGCGCTTGCCGCGCGCATCGCCGGGCGCTCGCCCACGGCGGTGCGCTACACCCTGGACTGCATCCGCGAGGGCCTCAGGGGGCCGCCGGAGAACGGCCAGCGGCTGGAGCGCGCGCTGGCTTCCCTGGTCATGGAATCGGCCGAAGCGCGCGACGGCATCGCCGCCTTTCTGGCGCGCAAGCGGCGGCCCAACGACGGCTAGGCCATGCCCGTCCAGACCCCGCCCGTCCCGACTTCACCCGTCCAGACCCCACCCGGCATCGACTTCCTGGCGCTGCTCGAGCGTCCGCTGGAGCGGGTTCCCCACAAGACCGCGCTGATCGACGATGGCGGCAGCGCCAGCTTCGCCGAGGTGGACGCGCGCGCCGACCGCCTGGCGCGCTGGTTCCTTACCTTGGGCCTGGAGCCGGGGGAGCGGGTCGCCACGGTGCTGCCCAATGCCATTGCCTTCATCGTCTGCGAGATCGCCATCCTGCGCGCCGGCCTGGTGAAGGTGCCGCTCAACATCCGCTTCCACCGCGAGGAGGTGCTCTACGCCATCGCCGACTGCCGCCCGCGCGTCCTGATCTGCGGGCCCGACCTGGCGGCCCAGATCGAGGCGCGCCGCCAGGAGGTGCCCTCGCTGGAGCGCATTCTGGTCGTGGGTGGTGAGGGGGGATCGGAGAGCTACGACCGCCTGGTGCTGGAGGGCGACGGCCCGAAGGTGCGGCGCCCGCATCGGCCCGACGATCCCCTGCTGCTGCGCTACACCGGCGGCACGACGGGGCGGCCCAAGGGGATCCTCCACACCGCCGCGAGCTTCCTCGCCATTCACCTCGACGTCCTGCGCGAGCTGGCGATCCCGGAAGAGGAGGTGGCCCTGCACCTGGGTCACCTCTCGCACGGCCTCAACTTCATGTGGGCGGCCTGGTATGCCCAGGGCGCGACGCAGGTCCTGCGCGAGCGCTTCGATCCCCTTGCCGTCTGGCGGGACATCGCGCGGCTGAAGGTGAGCTACACCTACATGGTGCCGACCATGATCCAGCGCCTGCTGGACGCCGACGACGGCAGCCACGACGCCGCCAGCCTGAAGCGCTTTCTCTATGCCTCCGCGCCCATGCCAGTGCCGCTGCTGCGCCGCGCGCTCGCCCGCTTCGGCCCGATCTTCACCCAGGTCTACACCCTGAGCGAGGCGCCGGTGATCACCACCATCCTGCATCCGGCAGAGCATCTGGAGAAGGAGACCCGCTGCGGCCCCCGGCTGGGTTCCTGCGGCCGTCCGGTAATCACCATGGCGCTGCGGCTGTTGGACGAAGAGGGCCGTCCGGTGCCCGACGGAGAAGTCGGCGAGATCGCCCTGCGCTCGACCAACAACATGGCGGCCTATTGGGACCTGCCGGAGGAGACCGCCGAGACCCTGGTCGAGGGCTGGGTGATGACCGGCGACCTGGCCCGCCGGGACGAGGAGGGCTTTCTCTATCTCGTCGACCGCAAGAAGGACGTCATCATCACCGGCGCCTTCAACGTTTATCCCAAGGAGGTGGAGGCCGTGCTCTACCGCCACCCGGCCGTCGCCGCCTGTGCCGTGGTCGGCGTCCCCGATCCCGAGTGGGGGGAGGCGATCAAGGCCTTCGTCGTGGTGAAGGAGGGCGCCACGGTCACCGCCGAGGACCTGGTCGCGCTGTGCCGCGCGCATCTGGCCGACTACAAGAAGCCGCGCTGCATCGCCTTCGTCGAGGCCCTGCCGCTCAGCCCCATCGGCAAGATCTCGCGCAAGGCCCTGCGGGACGCAGGGCAGACGTGACTCCGATCCCCCTGGTCCGGCCCGCGGCACCTGCCCTATAAGCACCCCCGAGCCACGCCCCCGCCCGTCATCCGTCGAGGCCGGAGATGCGATCCGGAACCCGCCCCGCGCCCGTGGGGAGTGTCCGGATGGCGTCGCCGCGCGGCGCCGCGCCTCTCACGGAGCAGAGCCCAAGGGACCGAAGACCGATGCACCTCGAAAGCGACCGCCTGCTGCTGCGCCCTTGGCGCGACGCGGATCTCGACCCCTTCGCCGCGATGAACGACGACCCGCGCGTGATGGAGCATTTCCCCCGGACCTACACGCGCGCCGAGACCGAGACGCACATGCGCGCCGCCATGCGCTCGCTGGAGGCCGAGGGCCTCGGCTGGATGGCGCTGGAGGAGAAGGCGACGGGCCGCTTCATCGGCTTCGTCGGCCTGATCCGGGTGGACTTCGAGGCCCCCTTCGTTCCGGCCGTGGAGGTCGGCTGGCGCCTGGTTGTCGAGGCCTGGGGCAAGGGCTATGCCAGCGAGGCCGCCCGCATGGCGCTGGCCGACGGCTTCGGCCGCCTGGGCCTCCAAGAGATCGTCTCCTTCACCGCCGTCCCCAATCTGCGCTCGCAAGCCGTGATGCGGCGCATCGGCATGACCCACGACCCCGACGGCGACTTCCTGCATCCCTTGCTGGCCGACGGCCACCCCCTGCAGCGCCACGTCCTCTACCGCATTCGCCCCGAGGCCCTCTCAAAGCCCTTGCAGACCACCGGCCCGCTCGCTATATAGCGCCTCTCGCCCAGGTCCCCTTCGTCTAGAGGCCTAGGACACCGCCCTCTCACGGCGGCAACAGGGGTTCGAATCCCCTAGGGGACGCCATTTCTCTCACGTTCGAACTTTCGTCCCCTAGTTTTTGGGTGTCGAACTTCGTTCGTTGGGGGACGCCACTTCTCCCAAGTTCGAACCGTCGTCCCCTCGATCCCGAGAGTGCTAACGTCGTTCGTTTGGGGGCGCATCGGCATGTCAATGATTTCGCTAGATCTTGTTCTCTCGCGTATTTGTCGAAACGCGTGTACCTGTCGCTAACCAACTGAAATACCTTGATGTTTCTGTGTCAAGCGCGCTCGGGTAAGGGGCCTTGGGCTTGGCCGAGCTCTTTCGATGACCAGAACCGGGTACAATCGGGTACAATCGGGTATGAAATCGGATAGGCCCGCATGAGAGAGCCTCTGCTCACGCTTACCCCGGACCTTGTGAAGCTCATCGCCGAGATCGACGAGTTCAAGGGGCGCTGGCAGGCGCTCAAGCAGCTATCGCCCGAACGCCTCGACGCGCTTCGCAAGGTGGCTGCTATCGAAAGCATCGGGTCGTCGACGCGCATAGAGGGGGCAAAGCTGACCGATGCGCAGGTCGAGACCCTGCTTTCCAATCTCGACGGTACGTCCTTCCTGACGCGCGACGAACAGGAAGTGGCGGGCTATGCCGAAGCCATGGACCTCGTCTTCGAGGCATACGCCGATCTCGCTGTCACCGAGAACCACATCCGACAATTGCACCAGACCTTGCTGCGCCACTCGTCCAAGGACGAGCGTCATCGCGGCTCTTACAAGACGCTGTCCAACCACGTCGTCGCCTTCAATGCCGAGGGAGAGGAGATCGGAGTCATCTTCGAGACGACGTCTCCCTTTGATACGCCGCGCGAGATGGAGGAACTCGTGGCATGGACCCGCAAGGCCCTTGCCGAGGAAGCCCATCACCCGCTGCTGGTGATCGCCGTGTTCGTCGTCGTGTTCCTCGCCATCCATCCCTTTCAGGACGGCAACGGGAGGCTGTCTCGGGTGCTGACGACGCTCCTTCTCCTCAGATCGGCCTATGCCTATGTGCCCTTTGCCTCTCTGGAGAGCGTGGTCGAAGCCAGCAAGGATCTCTACTACAGGGCCTTGCGCCGAACCCAAACGACCTTGAAATCCGATACGCCGGACTGGTTGCCCTGGATCGGCTTCTTTCTGCGCGCCCTGAAGAAACAGAAAGACACGCTCGCGGCGCGCATCGAAAAGGAGCATGCCGACAGTGTCGACGATTCCGAACTGCCTGACCTCGCGCTACAGGTGATTGCTCTCTTGCGCGTGGAAGGCCGAAGGACCGCGGCGCAACTGGCCGAAGCCACCGGGGCCAACAAGAACACACTGAAGGTGCGATTGCGGGACCTTGTCGAGAGTGGCCGCATCAAGCGCTTCGGCAAGGCCCGCGCCACCTGGTATTCGCTGTAGTCTCGGGGGAGTCGACGTCATTGCGTTGCCTCTGGGATGGAGGTATCTGCGGCTCTTGGATGCTCATATCCGTCTCGCAGAGTACCAATGACACGGTTCGGAGTGTCTCCTTCGGAGGACGCCAGGTCGCCGGCAGAAACCTTCAAGAAATCAGCTGCTTAGAGGCCGGGGATGAGCTGCTCTCTCCACACGGGGCGCGGTAGGGAACCCCTGAGCTGGCTGTGGTCTTCTCGGAGACGTTCCACTGCACAAACCGCGAACACCGTCTCCCGGTCGGCAGAGTGAACGGCCCTGGGGCCCGCGGATTAGGATCGTCCTGGTTGGCGATCCCGGCCGTGACATCTTGCGGTCGGGCGTTGGCGTCACCCTCTCGGCTGGCGCCGTGCTGACCGACATCGACACCATTCTCTACGGGTGAGGCGCCGAGGCCGTGTTCCACGCGCAGGTGTCATCCCCGCGAAAGCGGGGATCTATCGGGATAGAGCGCCCTTGTGGAGAGTGAGTCCCGCCTTCGCCGGAACGACGGCGTGGTGCTTGGCTTGAGACGAGCCGCGAGAGCGCCGCGCGATGCGGGCTTCCTGCGCTTGTATGCTGGATGTTCATTGCTGATTGGTTGCACAACCTTTAGATTGGCGCGGGTGAGTCTCGGCGGAGGGTAGGGCGATGGCATTCATACCAGGGACCGACGGACCGGATACCTTAAGCGGGACGGACGAGGTCGACACTATTGTGGGTTACGGGGCCGACGACAGGCTCTATGGCTTGAGCGCGGCCGACAGTCTCTTTGGCGGGGAGGGACGTGACAGCCTCTATGGCGGGAGCGGTGACGACAGCCGGCTCTACGGCAATGGTGGAGCGGATCGACTGAGCGGCGGCGAAGGCGATGACGATTTCCTCTTCGGCGGCACCGCGCCTGACAGACTCTACGGTGGTGACGGATTTGACACGAGACTCTTCGGCGGGCTCGGGCGCGACAGTCTCTTCGGAGGCGATGACGGTGATCGCAGCTTTGTCGGCGGATCCGGCTCCGACCGGCTCTTCGGCGGCGATGGGGGGGACGGTGGTTTCTCCGGCGGGTCGGGGTCGGACAGGCTCTATGGCGACGCGTTAGGTGACAACGCCTTCTTCGGTTCAGATGGCGATGACAGGCTTTTTGGCGGCGAAGGGCCGGACGGCAACTTTTATGGTGGGACTGGCTCCGACTATCTCTCCGGCGGCGCCGTAGCGGACTTGAGATTTTACGGCGGCTCTGGCTCAGATATGCTGTTCGGCAACACTGGGGGTGAGTACAGTTTCTTCGGTGGCAACGGCGAGGACAGCCTCTTCGGCGATGACGGACGTGACGAGCATTTCTACGGCGGGGCCGGGTCCGACAGGCTCTACGGTGGCATTGGCGGTGATCTAGGCTTCTACGGCAACGGCGGTGGCGACCGCCTCTTCGGCGGTGACGAGAACGATAGCCATTTCTCTGGCGGCCGAGGACAGGACGTTCTCTACGGCGGCGGTGGAAGCGACAGCGGGTTTGAAGGCGACGGCTTCGCCGACACGCTCTTCGGCGGCAAGGGGCGCGACTATGCCTTCTTTGGCCGCGCCGGCGACGACCGGCTCTACGGCGGCGACGGCGGCGACAGCGGTCTCTATGGCGGCAATGGTGACGACTTCGTGAGCGGTGACCGGGGAGACGACCAGCTCTACGGCGGAGCCGACAGCGACGTCATGGACGGCGGCGCTGGCGCCGACAGTCTCTTCGCTGGCGCCGGGTTCGACGGCGGCATCTATGGTGGCGCTGGCGACGACTTCCTGCGCGGCCAGGGCGGAAACGATCTGGTGTTCGGCGGGGCCGGCGATGACGTGATGCGCGGCGATGCGGGGCGCGACAGCCTCTACGGTGGCGCGGGCGACGATCTCTTCAAGGTAGCGCGCCAAGGTGAGATCCAGGATGGCGAGACCTACGACGGCGGCGATGGGACCGACACTCTGCAGCTGGGTGCCGGCGTCACCCTGCCGGCCGGCGCGGTCCTGATCGACATCGACACCATCCTCTACGGGTGAGGCGCCGAGGCCGCGTCCCAAGCCACCGCGTCATCCCCGCGAAAGCGGGGATCTCTCGGGACAGAGCGCCCTGGTGGAGAGTGAGTCCCGCTTTCGCGGGAACGACGGCGTGCTGCTTGGATTGAGACGAGCGGCGAGAGCGCCGCGCGATGCGGGCCTCCCGCGCTTCTATGCTGGATGTTCATTGCTGATTGGTTGCACAACCTTTAGATTGGCACGAGTGAGTCTCGGCGGAGGGTAGGGCGATGGCATTCATACCAGGGACCGACGGACCGGATACCTTAAGCGGGACGGACGAGGTCGACACCATACTGGGCTATGGCGCCGCCGACACGCTCTACGGCTTGAGCGCCGCGGACAGTCTCTATGGTGGGCCAGGACGCGACAGCCTCTATGGTGGCAGTGGGGACGATACGAGGTTTGACGGGAACGGCGGGAGTGACCTGCTCGATGGAGGTGAAGGTGACGATGTCCTTTTCCATGGCGGCACTGGTCCCGACAGACTCTACGGAGGCGTAGGATTCGACCGTGGGTTCTACGGCGGGCTCGGGCGCGACAGCCTCTACGGCGGCGACAACGGCGACCGCAGCTTTTTCGGTGGGTCCGGCGCCGACATCCTCTTCGGTGGCGATTGGGGTGACCGCAGTTTTTATGGTGGGTCCGGCTCCGATCGCTTGTACGGAGGTCCTACGGGTGACGGCAGCTTTGTCGGCGCAGGTGGCGATGACCGCCTCTACGGTGGCAATGGAGGAGACGCCGAGTTCTTCGGTCGGACTGGCTCAGACTACCTTTCCGGCGACGCGGGATCGGACTTCAGGTTTTTCGGTGGGTCTGGTTCTGATCATCTCTCCGGCAACGTTGGGGCGGAGACTTCCTTTTTTGGTGATGACGGCGAGGATAGCCTCTTCGGCGGCGATGGAAGTGATGAGCGTTTCTACGGCGGGCTCGGGCGAGACAGCCTCTATGGTGGCAACGGGGGTGACCGAGACTTCTACGGCGATGAGGGAGGCGACAGCCTCTTCGGTGACGGCGGGAACGATAGCTACTTCCATGGGGGGCGCGGCCAGGACGTGCTTTACGGGGGCGGCGGCAGCGACAGCGGGTTCGAGGGCGACGGCTTTGCCGACACGCTCTTCGGCGGCAGCGGGAGCGACCGGGCCTTCTATGGCCGTGCCGGCGACGACAGCATCTTCGGCGGCGAGGGTTTCGACCTCGGTCTCTATGGAGGCAATGGCGACGACTTCGTAAGAGGCCAAGGCGGCGACGATCTTCTCTTCGGCGGCGCGGGCGATGACGTGATGCGCGGCGATGCGGGTCGCGACAGCCTCTACGGGGGGGCTGGCGACGACCTCTTCAAGGTATCCCGCCAGGGGGAGATCCAGGAGGGCGAGACCTACGACGGCGGCGATGGGACCGACACCCTGCAGCTGGGCGCCGGCGTCACCCTGCCGGTCGGCGCCGTGCTGATCGACATCGACACCATCCTCTACGGGTGAGGCGCCGAGGCCGCGTCCCAAGCCACCGTGTCATCCCCGCGAAAGCGGGGATCTATCGGGATAGAGCGCCCTTGTGGAGAGTGATTCCCGCCTTCGCCGGAACGACGGTGTGCTGCTTGGCTTTGAGATGAGCCACGAGAGCACCGCGCGTTGGGGGCTTCCGCGCTTGTGCGTTTGATGATCGTTGCTCCTCGGTTGTACAACCCTTAGATTGGTACGGCTGAGTATTGGCGGGGGGAGGGCGATGGCGTTCATTCCAGGTACCGAGGGGCCGGACACGCTGACCGGCACGGACGATGTCGACACCATTGTGGGCTACGGCGCCGCCGATACGCTCTATGGCCTGAGCGCCACTGATAGTCTCTTTGGCGCTCAGGGTCGCGACAGTCTCTATGGTGGCAGCGGCGACGACTCATTACTGGACGGCAATGGCGGGGCTGACCGGCTGGACGGCGGAGAAGGCGATGATGGCTTTCTCTTCGGCGACACTGCGCCCGACAGGCTCTACGGTGGTGGCGGATTTGACTCGAAGTTCTACGGAGGACTCGGGCGCGACAGTCTCTTCGGGGGCGATGACGGTGATCGCAGCTTTGTCGGCGGGCCCGGCTCCGACCGGCTCTTCGGCGGCGATGGGGGGGACGGCGATTTTTCTGGTGGGTCAGGGTCGGATAGGCTCTATGGCGACGCGTTAGGTGACAACGCCTTTTTCGGTGGGGGTGGCGACGACAGGCTTTTTGGCGGCGAAGGGCCGGATGGCAACTTTTATGGTGGGACTGGCTCCGATTATCTCTCCGGCGGTGCCGGATCGGACTTGGTGTTTTATGGTGGATCTGGCTCCGATCACCTCTCTGGCAGTTCCGGGGGAGAGTACCTCTTCTATGGAGGGAACGGTCAGGACAGCCTCTTCGGCGGCGATGGGAGTGATGAGCGCTTCTACGGCGGGCTGGGGCGAGACAGCCTCTATGGTGGCAACGGGGGTGACCGAGACTTCTACGGCGATGAGGGAGGCGACAGCCTCTTCGGCGACGGCGGCAACGATAGCTACTTCCATGGGGGGCGCGGCCAGGACGTGCTTTACGGGGGCGGCGGCAGCGACAGCGGGTTCGAGGGCGACGGCTTTGCCGACACGCTCTTCGGCGGCAGCGGGAGCGACCGGGCCTTCTATGGCCGTGCCGGCGACGACAGCATCTTCGGCGGTGAGGGTTTCGACCTCGGTCTCTATGGAGGCAATGGTGACGACTTCGTAAGGGGCCAAGGCGGCGACGATCTTCTCTTCGGCGGTGCCGGCGATGACGTCATGCGCGGCGACGCGGGGCGCGACAGCCTCTACGGGGGTGGCGGCGACGACCTCTTCAAGGTAGCCCGCCAGGGGGAGATCCAGGAGGGCGAGACCTACGACGGCGGCGAGGGGACCGACACCCTGCAGCTGGGTGCCGGCGTCACCCTGCCGGCCGGCGCCGTGCTGATCGACATCGACACCATCCTCTACGGGTGAGGCGCCGAGGCCGCGTCCCAAGCTACCGTGTCATCCCCGCGAAAGCGGGGATCTATCGGGATAGAGCGCCCTTGTCGAGAGTGAGTCCCGCTTTCGCTGGAATGACGGCGTAACGCTGGGCTTGAGACCAGCCGCGAGAGCGCCGCGCGATGCGGGCCTCCCGCGCTTGAAGCCTTGATGCTCATTGCTCCCGGGTTGCACAACCGTTAGATTGGCGCGCGTGAGTCTCGGCGGAGGGTAGGGCGATGGCATTCATACCAGGGACCGACGGACCGGATACCTTAAGCGGGACGGACGAGGTCGACACCATACTGGGCTATGGCGCCGCCGACACGCTCTATGGCTTGAGCGCCGCTGACAGTCTCTATGGTGGACGAGGGCGGGACAGCTTGTATGGTGGCAGCGGGTCTGACTCGGTCATCGAGGGGGGTGGCGGCGCCGATAGGCTGGAAGGTAATGGCGGTGACGACGTCTCGCTCTTCGGCGGCACCGCGCCAGACCGGCTCTATGGCGGCGACGGATTTGACTCCTTCCTCTACGGCGGTCCGGGGTCCGACAGGCTCTTTGGCGGCAACGAGGCGGACAGAAAGTTCTACGGAGAATCCGGTTCGGACAAACTCTACGGTGGCGCGAGACCGGACAGAAACCTGTTCGGTGGATCGGGTTCGGACGGCCTCTTCGGCGGCGATGCGCGTGATCAGTGGTTCTACGGCGGGGCGGGGGCTGACGCCCTTCACGGCGGTACTGGGGAAGATCGCGGTTTCTTCGGTAAGACTGGTTCCGACAGCCTCTTTGGTGGTAGTGGCCGGGATGAGCGTTTTTTCGGTGATTCCGGCTCGGACAGCCTCTTCGGCGACAAGGGAAACGACGTCTTCTTTGATGGAGGCCGAGGGGAGGATGCCCTTTATGGCGGAAGCGGAGATGATAGCAGGTTTGAAGGCGACGGATTTGCCGACCGTCTCTTCGGCGGCAGCGGAAACGACTTTGCCTTCTATGGTCGTGCAGGGAACGACAGCCTCTTTGGCGGCGAAGGAGACGATAGCGGCTTCTATGGAGGTAACGGCGACGATCTGGTGAATGGCGGCGAGGGCAGTGACCTGCTGCACGGCGGTAACGACAGGGACGTCATTGAAGGTGGCCTTGGCGACGACAGACTCTACGGCGGAGCCGACAGAGACGTCTTGGAGGGCGGTAACGGTAACGACAGCCTCTTCGGTGGCGCCGGGTTCGACGGCGGCATCTATGGTGGCGCTGGCGACGACTTCCTGCGCGGACAGGGCGGAAACGACCAGGTGTTCGGCGGCGCGGGCGATGACGTCATGCGCGGCGACGCAGGGCGCGACAGCCTCTACGGGGGTGGCGGCGACGACCTCTTCAAGGTAGCCCGCCAGGGGGAGATCCAGGAGGGCGAGACCTACGACGGCGGCGATGGCACCGACACTCTGCAGCTGGGCGCCGGCGTCACCCTGCCGGCCGGTGTCACGCTGATCGACATCGACACCATCCTCTACGGGTGAGGCGCCGAGGCCGCGTCCCAAGCCACCGTGTCATCCCCGCGAAAGCGGGGATCTATCGGGACAGAGCGCCCTTGTGGAAAGTGATCCCCGCTTTCGCGGGAGTGACGGCGTAACGCTGGGCTTGAGACCAGCCGCGAGAGCGCCGCGCGATGCGGGCCTCCCGCGCTTGTGCGTTTGATGATCGTTGCTCCTCGGTTGCACAACCGTTAGATTGGCGCGGGTGAGTCTCGGCGGAGGGGTAGGGCGATGGCATTCATTCCAGGGACCGACGGACCGGATACCTTAAGCGGGACGGACGAGGTCGACACCATACTGGGCTACGGCGCCGCCGACACGCTCTACGGCTTGAGCGCCGCGGACAGTCTCTATGGTGGGCGAGGGCGGGACAGCTTGTATGGTGGCAGCGGTGACGACAGCCGGCTCTACGGCAATGGTGGAGCGGATCGGCTGAGCGGCGGTGAAGGCGATGACGATTTCCTCTTCGGCGGCACCGCGCCTGACAGACTCTACGGTGGTGACGGATTTGACACGAGACTCTTCGGCGGGCTCGGGCGCGACAGTCTCTTCGGAGGCGATGACGGTGATCGCAGCTTTGTCGGCGGATCCGGCTCCGACCGGCTCTTCGGCGGCGATGGGGGGGACGGTGGTTTCTCCGGCGGGTCGGGGTCGGACAGGCTCTATGGCGACGCGTTAGGTGACAACGCCTTCTTCGGTTCAGATGGCGATGACAGGCTTTTTGGCGGCGAAGGGCCGGACGGCAACTTTTATGGTGGGACTGGCTCCGACTATCTCTCCGGCGGCGCCGTAGCGGACTTGAGATTTTACGGCGGCTCTGGCTCAGATATGCTGTTCGGCAACACTGGGGGTGAGTACAGTTTCTTCGGTGGGGACGGCGAGGACAGCCTCTTCGGCGATGACGGACGTGACGAGCATTTCTACGGTGGATCCGGGTCCGACAGGCTCTACGGCGGCATTGGCGGTGATCTAGGCTTCTACGGCAACGGCGGCGCTGACCGCCTCTTCGGCGGCGACGAGAACGATAGCCATTTCTCTGGTGGCCGAGGACAGGACGTGCTTTACGGCGGCGGTGGAAGCGACAGCGGGTTCGAAGGCGACGGCTTCGCCGACACGCTCTTCGGCGGCAAGGGGCGCGACTATGCCTTCTTTGGCCGCGCCGGCGATGACCGCCTCTATGGCGGCGACGGCGGCGACAGCGGCCTCTATGGCGGCAATGGTGACGACTTCGTGAGCGGCGACCGAGGAGACGATCAGCTCTACGGCGGGGCCGACAGCGATGTCATGGACGGCGGCGCTGGCGCCGACAGTCTCTTCGGTGGCGCCGGGTTCGACGGCGGCATCTACGGTGGCGCGGGCGACGACTTCCTGCGCGGACAGGGCGGCAACGACCAGGTGTTCGGCGGTGCGGGCGATGACATCATGCGCGGCGACGGCGGCCGCGACAGCCTCTATGGGGGTGGCGGCGACGACGTCTTCAAGGTCGCGCGCCAGGGGGAGATCCAGGAGGGCGAGACCTACGACGGCGGCGATGGCACCGACACCCTCCAGCTGGGCGCCGGCGTTACCCTGCCGGTCGGCGCCGTGCTGATCGACATAGACACCATCCTCTACGGGTGAGGCGCCGAGGCCGCGTCCCAAGCAACCGTGTCATCCCCACGAAAGCGGGGATCTATCGGGATCGAGCGCCCAAATGGAGGATGAGGCCCGCTCTTACGGGAGTAACGGCGTCGTGTTCTCGTCCCTGTCCGGTCGGCGCGCGGCAACAATAAGTAGCCAAAACCGATCAACTTCTGTTTGACAGCTGCTGAATATCAAGAGTCTATCTGACTAACGCCGTAGTCGAGCCGCGTTCCTCTTCTTCTTTGTCCACAGAGCGTGGGACTTCTCATGGAAGCGATCACACTCTCGTGTATGATCGCAAAGGTCGCTGGATCGGCGCGAAGAAGGGTTTCACTCTCTTTTTGTGGATTGAAGGGGCGAGATCTTGTACCCTGCTTAAGGGGGTGGGGCCTTTCTGCCGACCACCGAGACGACCGGATGGCTGGGGACCGTCCGTTAGACTGCATAGTGAGACCTGAAGGCGAGGCGAAGGATGACGACGCTTTACGGCACTTCCGGGAACGACTTGCTGTCCGGTACGGACCTGGTGGACAGCCTCTTCGGGCGGAGCGGCGATGACGGGCTTTATGGCCGCGCCGAGAGCGACTTCCTCTTCGGACAGGCCGGCGCGGACAGCCTCTATGGTGGCGGCGGCATTGACGTGCTGCGCGGCGCCGTGGGCGACGACACCGCCTTCGGATCGGGCGGCGGCGACACCCTGCAGGGCAACAGCGGCGCCGATAGCCTTTACGGGGGCGCGAGCCGGGATCGCCTGGCCGGCGGCAGCGGCGCCGATGTCCTGGCCGGTGAAGTCGGCAACGACGTCATGCTGGTGGACAACACCGGCGACCTCCTGATCGAGGTCGCGGGCGAGGGCACGGACAGCGTCATCGCCTCGGTGAGCTTCACGCTTCCCAGCACGGCCGGGGGCACGGGCTATGTCGAGGAACTGCTCTTGCTGCAGGGGGCCGGCCCGCTTTCCGGCGGCGGGAACGAGTTGGACAACCGAATCCGCGGCAACTCCAGCGCCAACGTCATCAGCGGGATGGCCGGCGTCGACCGTCTGCTGGGGCGCACCGGCGATGACCGGGTCTTCGGCGGGTCGGGCAGCGACTCGCTGATCGGCGGCGACGGCGCCGATACCCTTGCCGGAGGATCGGGGGCGGACAAGATCAACGCCGGCACCGGCGACGACACGCTGCAGGGAGAGGACGGCGACGACCTGCTGAGAGGCAAGCGGGGCGACGATGCCGCCTACGGCGGTCTCGGCGCGGACGATCTCTCGGGCGATCTCGGCGCCGACAGGCTGGAGGGTGGCCTTGGCGACGATCGTGCCTACGGCGGCGACGACGACGATCGGCTCTACGGCGGGTCGGGCGCCGATCTCCTGGACGGCAGGAGCGGTGCCGACACCATGGCCGGTGGCAGCGGCGACGACACCTTCTTCGTGGAGGCCGCCGGCGACGTCGTTCAGGAGGATGTCGGTGGCGGCACGGACCATGTCGTGGCCTCGGTCAGCTTCACCCTGCCAGGCACGGCCGGCAGCGGCTATGTCGAGGACCTGACGCTGCTGCAGGGGGCCGGCGACCTCGATGGCGCCGGCAATGAACTGGACAACCTGGTCTTCGGCAACAGCGGAGCCAACGCGCTACGTGGGCTCGCCGGCGGCGACAAGCTCTACGGCCTCTCGGCTGGCGATCGTCTCTACGGCGGGTCCGGCGCCGACAGCCTCGACGGTGGCAGCGGTGCAGACACCATGGCCGGCGGCAGTGGTGACGATAGCTTCTTCGTCGACAATGCGGGCGATGTCGTCGAGGAGGCGGCCGACGGGGGCACGGACCATGTGTTGGCCTCTGTCAGCTTCACCCTGCCCGTGACCGCCGGCAGCGGCTATGTCGAGGACTTGACGCTACTGCAGGGCGCCGGCGATCTCGATGGCGCCGGCAACGAGCTGGACAACCTGATCTCCGGCAACAGCGGCGCCAATCTGCTGCAGGGGCTTGCCGGCGACGACGACCTCCAGGGCCTCTCGGGCGACGACAGTCTCGACGGGGGCGATGGCGACGACCGGCTTTCGGGTGGCGACGGGGCCGACGAGCAAAGCGGCGGCAGCGGTGCCGACAGCCTCTACGGCGGGTCGGGCGCCGACAGCCTGGACGGTGGTAGCGGCGCCGACACCATGGCCGGTGGCAGTGGCGACGACACTTTCTTCGTCGAGGACGCCGGCGACCTCGTCGAGGAGGCGGCAGACGGGGGCACGGACCATGTGTTGGCCTCTGTCAGCTTCACCCTGCCGGGCACGGCCGGCAGCGGCTATGTCGAGGATCTGACGCTGCTGCAGGGCGCCGGCGATCTCGATGGGGCGGGCAACGAACTGGACAACTTGATCTCCGGCAACAGCGGCGCCAACCTGCTGAGGGGGCTCGCCGGCGACGACGAGCTTCAGGGCCTTTCGGGCGACGATAGCCTCGACGGGGACTTGGGCGACGACCTGCTCGTTGGAGACGACGGGGCCGATGGGCAAAGCGGTGGCAGCGGTGCCGACAGCCTCTACGGCGGATCTGGCGCCGACAGCCTGGACGGCGGCAGCGGCGCCGATCGCATGGCCGGTGGCAGTGGCGACGACACTTTCTTCGTCGAGAATGCCGGGGATGTCGTCGAGGAGGCGGCCGACGGGGGCACGGACCAGGTCCTTGCCCAGGTCAGCTTCACCCTGCCGGGCACGGCCGGCAGCGGCTATGTCGAGGACCTGACGCTGCTGCAGAGTGCCGGCGACCTCGATGGGGCGGGCAACGAGCTGGATAACCGGGTCTTTGGCAACAGCGGCGCCAACGCGCTGCGGGGACTTGACGGCGACGACAAGCTCTACGGCCTCTCGGCTGCCGACAACCTCTACGGCGGGTCGGGTGCCGACAGCCTGGACGGTGGCAGCGGCGCCGACACCATGTCCGGTGGCAGTGGCGACGACACTTTCTTCGTCGAGGACGCCGGCGATGTCGTCGAGGAAGAGGCCGACGGTGGCACGGATCTCGTCCTGGCCTCGGTCAGCTTCACCCTGCCGGGCACGGCCGGCAGCGGCTATGTCGAGGACCTGACGCTCCAGCAAGGCGCCGGCGACCTCGATGGGGCGGGCAACGAACTGGATAACCGGGTCTCCGGCAACAGCGGAGCCAACCTGCTGCGCGGGCTTGCCGGCAACGACAGGCTCTACGGCAACACGGGCGAGGATAGCTTCGACGGCGGCGATGGCGACGACCAGCTTTCGGGCGAAGACGGTTCGGACGAGCAAAGCGGCGGTAGCGGTGTCGATCGTCTCTATGGCGGGTCGGGAGCGGACAGCCTGGACGGCGGCAGCGGTGTCGATACCATGGCCGGCGGCAGTGGTGACGACAGCTTCTTCGTGGACGACAGCGGCGATGTGGTGTTGGAAGACGCCGGCGGAGGCACGGACCGTGTTCTGGCCTCGGTCAGCTTCTCCTTGCCCGGTACCGCCGGCAGCGGTTATGTCGAGGACTTGACGCTCCTGCAGGGCGCCGGCGATCTCGATGGTGCCGGTAACGAACTGGACAACCTCCTGCTCGGAAACGAAGGGGCGAACAGCCTCGGCGGTCTGGCCGGCAGCGACAGTCTCTATGGCGGCTCGGGGCAGGACATCCTGGACGGCGGGATCGCCGCCGACCTGATGGCCGGTGGCAGCGGCGACGATACCTTCCTGGTGGACGACAGCGGCGACCTGGTCGTCGAGCAGGCGGACGGCGGCAACGACGTGGTGCGCGCCTCGGTCAGCTTCACCTTGCCCGGCACGGCTGGCGGTGGCTACGTCGAGGACCTGATCCTGGTCGAGGGTGCCGGCGACATCGCGGGCGCCGGCAACGAGCTGGGCAACTACGTCCTAGGCAACACAGGCGAGAACCTCTTGATCGGGGCCGCGGGCGACGACCGCTTACGCGGCGGACGCAGCGGCGACCTGCTCTATGGTGGGATCGGCGCGGACACCATACACGGCGAAGGCGGAACCGATAGGGCCGAGGGCGGGGAAGGCACCGACTTCCTCTATGGCGGGACCGGCGAGGACAGTCTCTACGGCGGTGATGGCGACGACCGCGTGGTGGGAGAGGTCGGCAACGACGACCTCTTTGGCGGCGGCGGTGCCGACAGTCTCTACGGCCGGCTGGGGAACGACGTGGCCGACGGTGGAAGCGGCGATGACCGCCTCTATGGTGGCACCGGCTCCGACACCCTGGCTGGCGCCAGCGGCGCCGACACCCTGGACGGCGGCAACGAAAACGACACCATGGCGGGCGGTAGCGGGGACGACACCTTTCTGGTGTACCAAAGCGGCGACGTCGTGGTGGAGCTGGCGGACGAAGGCACGGACCGTATCGTCACCTCGCTGAACTTCACGCTGCCGGCGACGGCGACCGGCGACTACATCGAAGAACTGGTCCTGGTGTCCGAGGCCGGCGACCTCGACGCCGTCGGCAATGCCTTGGACAACTTCATTCAAGGAAACAGTGGCGCGAACAGCCTGAGCGGCCTGGCGGGGAGCGACCGGATCATCGGCGGTGCCGGTAACGACGTCATCCTCGGTGCCAGCGGCTATGACGGCCTCTATGGGGGGTCAGGAGAGGACTATCTGCAAGGCGATAGTGGTGCCGACACCATGAATGGCGGTTCCGGCGACGACACCATGCTGGTGGACGACTCCGACGATGTGGTGTTCGAGCTCGCCGGCGGCGGCGTCGACAGCGTGCGATCCAACGTCGACTTCACCTTGCCGGGGGCGGCGGACGGCGGATACATCGAAGAGCTGCGCCTGCTGGACGGTTTCGGGGCGACCCTGGCCGTCGGCAACGAGCTGGACAACATCATCCGTGGCAACAGCGACACCAATGCGCTCTACGGCCTTGCCGGAGATGACCAGATTTTCGGAGCTGGAAGCAACGACGGCCTCTTCGGCGGCAGCGGGGCCGACACCCTGGGCGGCGATACCGGAATTGACGTCATGTTCGGTGGGTCGGGCTACGACATTGCCAACGGCTCTTCCGGTTCCGACGTGATCTATGGCGGGGACGGGGACGATTCCTTGATCGGCAGGCCGGGGGTCGATACCATCTTCGGCGACTCCTTCACCGACACCCTGCGCGGCCAGTTGGGTGACGACGTGCTCTTTGGCGGCCACTACCGGGATCGGCTTATCGGTGGCGGTTCGAACGACACGATGTACGGCGACGAGGGGAATGACACCAACTCCGGTGCTGGCGGCAACGACATCAACTTCGGAGGCGTCGACGACGATTCCCTGAACGGCGGGACCGGGACGGACACGCTTTACGGCGACGCCGGCCACGACCGCCTCTTCTCCGGCTGGGTCTACGACGAGGACAGCCTCTACGGCGGCGATGGCGACGACACCGTTCACGGCGGTAATGGCGACGTCAGCCTGTTCGGCGGCAGTGGGGCGGACACCTTCTGGTTCGAGGTCGTTCCGATCATGGGCGAGGTCGGCGGCGAAACGATCCTGTTCGGCGGAACGCAGGGGCAGGTCTTCGACTTCACCGGGGCCGCGGACGGCGGCAGCGACCAGCTGCTGTTCAACTACGTGGGCTCGTCGGGTGAGTGGATCGGCACCTCGGCCTTCGGTGGCACCGGCACGACCCAGGCGCGCTTCGCCACCAACGGTTCCGGAGAGAGCGTGATCGAGCTCGACGCCGACGGCGATGGAACGGCGGACATCGAGGTCGTGCTGGAGAACGTCGATTCCGTGCAGCAGGTCACCGCCACCGACTTCATCTTCCTCTGATCGGCGCGCAGGCTTCCCTCCATTGCCGCCACCAAGGATTCCAGGCGTTGACAAGGCTCTTGAGGCATGACCATCATCAATGGTTGAGCCAGGGAGATGTTGCGCGAAAATGGCGATAGTCTTTGGCACGTCGGGCAGTGACAGCCTGGATGGGACGGCGTTGGTCGACAGCATATTCGGTTTGGGCGGTGACGACAGTCTCTTCGGCTTGGCCGAAGCTGACTATGTCTTCGGCGCCAAGGGCGACGATCTGCTCTACGGCGGCGGCGGCTTGGATCTGATGCGCGGTGGCGCCGGCGACGACGTGGCCTTCGGGTCGGGCGGGCGCGACACCCTGCTCGGCAAGAGCGGCCAGGACACGCTGTTCGGCGGGGCGAGCCGGGACCGGCTCACCGGCGGCAGTGGCGCGGATAGGCTTGCCGGGGGAATCGGCAACGACGTGGCGGTGGTCGACGACGCCGGCGATTTGGTTCTGGAGGAGGCGGGCGAAGGCCGGGACAGCGTGATCGCCTCGGTCAGCTTCACCTTGCCGACGGGCGCGGCGGGCTATGTCGAGGACCTGCGGCTGAGCGACGAGGCCGGCGCGATATCCGCCTTCGGCAATGCACTTGACAACCGTATTCACGGGAACGCCAGCGGCAACAGGATCGAAGGCGTGGATGGAGACGACCGCCTGCTGGGCCTGAGCGGAGACGACGACATCCTGGGCGGTTCCGGGGCGGACCAGATCCACGGAGGCGACGGGAGGGACAGCCTCTATGGCGGCAGTGGCAGCGATCTGCTGCGGGGGCAGTCGGGCAACGATTCCCTGGCCGGCGGAGCGCAGGACGACGCCTTGTTCGGCGGCACCGGGGAGGACTTCGCGGCGGGCGGCGACGGCAACGACGCCCTGTTCGGCGCCGAAGGCACCGACAGTATCCGAGGGCAGGAGGGAGACGACTTCCTGGTGGGGGGCGATAGCCGTGACCGTCTGATCGGCGGCAACGGGGACGACACCCTCTTCGCGGGCGATGGTGGCGACACCAGCTCGGGCGGTCCGGGCGACGACTTGAACTACGGTGGGTCCGGCGACGATACCGTGAACGGCTCCAATGGCGCCGATAGGCTCTTCGGTGATTCGGGCCATGACTATCTTTTCGGCTTCATCGGGCGCGGCGAGAACAATCTCTATGGCGGTGACGGTGACGACTTCATCATCGGCGGCAACGGTGCGGGAAGTTTCTTCGGCGGTGCCGGCGCCGACACCTTCCGGTTCGACGGCGACACCATCGTGCGGGTGACGACGAACGAAACGCTCTTTTTCTCCGGCACGCAAGGCAACGTCTTCGACTTCACCGGCGCGGTCGAAGGCGGTGAGGACATCGTCATGCTGAGCATTCTGAGCGCCGAAGGGGAGTGGATCGGCACGGAAGGCTTCTCCGCCACCGGGATGGCCCAAGCCCGTTTCCTGATCAACGGGTCGGGGGAGAGCGTCATAGACCTCGACGCCGACGGTGACGGCACCACGGACATTTCGGCCGTCATGCAGAACATCGATTCCGCCGACCAATTGACCAGCACGGACTTTGTCTTCATCTGAAGACCGAGCGCGACTCGCCGCCATTTGTCCACGGATGACGGTGCTAGCGGCTGACCGCATCGTGGGGCTTGCGTACCACTGCTGTCCGGTCGGCAGTTTGGATAGAGTTTACCACTGACTGATCAACCTTTCATCGTCATGCCCGGGCTTGACCCCGGCATCCACTTGGTCGAACTGCACGCTATTGGTAAGTTGGGCACTGGCAGTGAGACGTGGATGGCCGGGTCAAGCCCACTGCTGTCCGGTTTAGGGAAACTAGTTGTATTTCCGCGATAGTTTTGCCTCTTTCTCTCGTCATCCCCGGGCATTGACCCGGGGATCAAGTGGCCCCGCCGCACGCTGTGGGAGGGGTGGGCACTGGCAGCGGAACGTGGATGGCCGGGTCAAGCCCGGCCATGACGAATAAAAGTTGATTGATCATCTTGAAAGCTCCCTATTTAGGCGATCTTCCAGCTAAACCGGACAGCAGTGGGTCAAGCCCGGGCATGACGAATAAGGCTTGATTAACGCTCCGCAAGATTCTCCTTGTAAGCAATCTCCTAGCCTAGACCGGTCAGCAGTGGGTCGCACCCCGGATGACGCGCCGATCGCCGATAAGGCGATCGGCGCGTGACGGACTGACGTCCCGGCCTTTGGAGACTGCCGCTCCGCTCAGAAGACGAAGTCGTCGGAGTCGAGATCCTCGACGGCGAAGTTCTGGAGCGTCAGCTCCGGGTCGCCGAAGTCCAAGAGCACGTCGTCGCCGACCTGGGATGCGGCCGCCTGGACGTCGCCGAAACCGTCGACACCGGCCACGCCCGAGAGGTCGATCTTGTCGTCGCCGACCTCCATGTCGGTGATGGTGTCGCGGCCCAGGGTGAAGACGAAGCTGTCGCCGCCGTCGCCCCCGGTCATGACGTCGTGCGCTCGCCCGCCCGAGAGGACGTCGTCGCCTTCGCCACCCGAGAGGATGTCATTCCCCTTGGCACCGCTGATGACATCGTTGCCTTCGCCACCGAAAGCCCGGTCATTGCCGCCGCCGGCGCCGATGACATCGTCGCCTTCGCCGCCGAAGGCCCTGTCGGCGCCGCCGCCGGCCGTGATGACGTCGTTGCCCTCGTCGGCGAAGAGGCGGTCGGCACCGCCGCCGCCCGACAGCAGGTCGTTGCCCTCGCCGGCCTCCAAGGTATCGCGCCCGCCGCCGCCGAAGAGGGAATCGTTGCCGGCCTCATCGGTGAGCCGGTCGCCACCCGCGCCGCCGGAAAGCGTATCCTCGCCCTTGCCGCCAATCACCAGGTCGCGTCCATTGCCGCCGCTAAGGATGTCGTCGTCATCGCCGCCGTCGACGGTGTCGTTGCCGGCCAGTCCCTCGAGGGTGTCCTCGCCATCGAGGCCGCGTATGAGATCGGCGAAAGAGGTGCCGAATAGGGTATCGGCTTCGTCCGTACCAAAGATGTTTGCCATGGTCTCGCTCCGGTAGCGTTGCGTCGCTCCAACGCCCCCCTCTCCGTGTCGGGCATTGTGGCCAGGCAACATGAATAGGTCCTGAAAAATAGATGAACTGGTGATAGAAAGTCGTCAGGTCATCTAGATAAGATTGCCGTAACATTTACAGTTTCGCCAATTCTACACCAACTCCACCGGTATTGTGTGATGGCGAGAAAGTACTCCTCGCAAGAAAGGCCGGCGGCGAGGCGCGGCGGCCGCTCGGGCCCGGCAGACCGCATTGTTGCGATCGCAAGGGAGACCTGCCCAATTGGGCCATGACCCGTTGCTCTCCCTCTGGTAGTGGGGAGTGATGGCCATCGCAGCATCATCGACACGCAGAGATCTTCCGGCAGCCGGGATTGCCTGCATCCTGCTGGGCATGGTGTCGATCTCGGTCAACGATGTGATGATCAAGCAGCTCTCCAGCACCTATCCGCTGCATCAGCTGGTGTTCATCCGCTCTCTCATCGGCATTTCCTTCTCGATGGTCCTGGTGCACATGGAGGGCGGATTTTCGATCCTGAAGACGAGAACGCCGCTGCTGCACGCCCTGCGCGGCATCCTGATCGTGATCGCCAATCTCAGCTTCTTCACCGCGCTGGCGGCTGTGCCCTTGGCCAATGCGACGGCGCTCTTCTTCGTAGCACCCCTCTTCATAACGCTGCTTTCGATCCCCATGCTGGGAGAGAAGGTCGGGCCGCTGCGCATGGGGGCCGTCCTGGTCGGCTTCCTTGGGGTGCTGATCATGCTGAGGCCCTGGGAGAGTGCGGCCGAACGCGAGGCCCCCTTGATCGTTCTCCTGCTGCCGGTCGTTGCCGCCTTGACCTATGCGCTGAACCAGATCCTGACCCGCCGGCTGGGGGCGACGGCCAAGGCGTCGGCCATGGCGGTCTACATCCAGGCGACCTTCGTCGTCGTGTCGCTCGGCTTCTTCGCGGTCGCCGGTGACGGACGCTACGCCGAAGGCCTGGAGAGCGACAGCCTGCGCTTCCTGCTGAGGGCCTGGATCTGGCCGGAGGGCGAGGATACCTACTTCCTGCTCGGCCTCGGCGTGAACGCCGCCATCGTCGGCTATTGCCTCTCTCAGGCCTATCGGCTGGCCGATGCCGCCACCATCGCGCCTTTCGAGTATGTCGGCCTGCCGCTCGCGGTCTTCTGGGGCTGGCTGATCTGGGGCAACCTGCCCGGGCCCAGCGTGGCCTTCGGCATTCTCCTGATCGCCGGCAGCGGCCTTTTCGTCTTCCTGCGCGAGCGGCAGAAGAAGCGCCAGACCGCCTCCCTGCAGCGTTTGCAACGGCGCTACTAACGCAGATCGCAATCAGGTGGACTCACCTGATCGCGTGAATCTGCTTTATCTTTCAAAGTTGTAGAGCAGGATTCAGACGGCAATTCGTTTCGATTTGACGTCATCCTGCTCTACTAGGGCGCGCTTCTCACGTCGTAAGGCCGGGTCATGACCTCCAAGAGATGGCCGCTGGGGTCCGAGAAGTAGACGCCGCGCCCGCCGTCCCTGCGGTTGATCTCGCCTTCGTCCTTGCGGGCCGGATCGGCCCAGTAGCGCAAGCCTTTTCCACGGATGCGGGAGAAGATCCGGTCGAACTCCTCCTCGCTCACCAGGAAGGCATAGTGCTGCTCCGCGATATCGCCGCCCTTGGTCATGAAGTCGACACTGACACCGTTCGCGGTCTGGACGATTTGGAAGTGGCCCCAGGCAAGAGGGGCAGGCAGGCCCAGGATCTCGGCCAGGAAGGCAGCCGCGGCCTCGTTGTCCCGCGACCAGACGATAGTGTGGTTGAAAGCGACGCTCATCCGAGAGCACTCCTGTTCGGTCTCCTGTCCTTATGTAGCGAGGCTGCCGCACGGAGGAAGGGGCCCCGTGCTTGATCGGGCCGGTAGCGCGGGCTATTGCTCGGGTCCGCTCGCGAGCGCAAGCAGTCGTTGCGAGCGCCTTGAAGCAACGGGGAGGCGTCGGGCTCATGGGCGACTTGGACGGTATCTTCGTCGTCAGTGTCGAGCAGGCCGTGGCCGCGCCCTATGCGTCGGGACGCCTGGCCGATGCCGGCGCCCGCGTGGTGAAGGTAGAGCGGCCCGAGGGGGATTTCGCGCGCGGCTACGACAGTCTGGCCCAAGGCAACAGCGCCTACTTCGTCTGGCTCAACCGCGGCAAGGAATCGATCCGCCTGGACCTGAAGACCGCCGCCGACAGGGAGGTGCTCGCGGCCATGGTGGCGCGCGCCGACGTCTTCATCCAGAACTTGGCGCCGGGCGCGGCGGGACGGCTAGGGTTCGGCGCGGCAGACCTCAGGTCCCGCCATCCGGAGCTCATCGTCTGCTCGATCTCCGGCTATGGGGAGGAGGGACCCTATCGCGATCAGAAGGCCTACGACCTCTTGATCCAGGCGGAGTCGGGTCTCTGTGCCATCAACGGCACGGCCGAGGGGCCTTCGCGCGTCGGCGTCTCGGTCTGCGACATCGCCGCCGGCATGACCGCCTTTCAGGCCATTCTCCAAGCGCTCTTCGCCAGGGCGCGGGGCGGCGGCGGGCGGGCGATCGAGGTCTCGCTCTATCACGCCATGTCGGACTGGATGAACGTGCCCTACCTGCAGTACCGCTATGGCGGCAAGGCGCCCCGCCGCGAGGGCTTGCAGCATCCCACGATCGCGCCCTACGGCGGCTTTCTTTGCGCCGACGGCAAGGTGCTGCTGATCTCCATCCAGAACGAGCGCGAGTGGCGCCAGCTCTGCGAGAGCGCCTTGGCGCGGCCCGAGATGGCCGAGGACCCGCGCTTCCTCACCAACGCGCTGCGGGTGGCGAACCGTGAGGCCCTCGACGGCCTGATCGGCGAGATCTTCGCCGAGCGCGATCGCGAGGCCAATATCGCCCGGCTGGAGGCGGCGCGCATCGCCTACGGCCGACTCTCGGACCTGGAAGACCTGACCAGGCATCCGCAGAACCGTCTCATTCGCGTGGAGACCGAGACGGGTCCGATCGAACTGCTCTCGCCGGGCGCTGTCGTCAGCGGACGGAGCGAGCGCTACGGCCCCGTGCCGCGCCTGGGCGAGCAGGACGAGGCCTTGCGGCGAGAGTTCGGTGCCAATGCTAAGGACCGATCAGCCAAGAATTGAAGGCCTTTTTGGTCCGATTGCCGACAGTGCTGTCGCGGGCGTGTTAGACGAGGGAACCCGAACGACGTAAGACTTCAGGTCAGGCGTATGCCGACTGGAAATGACATGGTTTTGGGGTCCGAAATCATGACAGGATCGTCCGAGGTCTCCTTTCAACGCGACGCCTTGTCGATGGTCGACTTGGCGCGCTATCCGATCGACGACCTGACCGGCGAGAAGGGGCAAGCCTTCCTGCGGGCCGCTCAGGAGCATATGGCGGAGCAGGGCTGGTGCAGCTTCGACGGCTTCCTGCGGCCCGAGGCCGTCGCCGCCCTGGCGGAGGAGGCGAACCGCCTGCTGCCGGGGGCCGAAGCGCTGACGATCAAGCGCACGATCTATGGCGGCAAGGCGCGGTCCGGCGCGGCGCAAGGCGCGCCCAGCCAGCGGGAGTACATCCACCACGCCCTGCAGCTGGCCGATGACCAGATTCCCGACGAGACGCTGGTCAGACGGCTCTATCTCTCGGACCAGCTGACCGACTTCATTCGGCAGGTGGAGCGCAAGGCGCGGTTGTTCCGCTCGGCCGATGCCTTCCAGGCGCTCAACATCGTCGCTCTTCCTCCGGGATGTTGGCACGGCTGGCACTACGATCATGACGAATGCGTCGTCACCTTGCTGCTGCAGGCGGCGGAGGACGGCGGGGAGTTCGTCTTCATTCCCAACAGCCGCACGCGCGAGCACGAAGACATAGAGGCCGTCGACCGCTTTCTGGCCGGCGACATGTCGGTCGCCAGCACCATCGGGCGGAGCGCCGGCACCTTGACCCTCTTCCGCGGCGAGTACTCCTTGCACGGCGTGAGCGAGGTCAAGGGGAGCCTGCCGCGGGTGACGGCGATCTTCACCTACGACGAGGAGCCCGGGCGCGTCTCGACGGACGACATCAACATCCGGATCTACGGCCCCAGGGCGGCGCGGATCCTGGCTGAACGGAGAGCGGCCGGGCGCAACCGCGGATAAGCGGACCTAGTCGTCGTTCAGGAAGTCCTCCGGCGTCAGGCCCTTCTCTCGTGCCTCCAGATAGTCGTCGGTCGTGCGTGTACGTGGGCGCTCGCCCATCGCGAAGGGGTCGCCGCCTGAGATGTCGGCCTGGTGCTGGATGCGGCAGTCGTCGCACATGCGGATCAGCTTGCTGTGCTCGTCCGACTGGTACATCCAGTGCTTGCCGCTGAGCTTTTCGGATATCCGCTCGATGGTGGCGCGGCTGCCGAAGGCCTTGCCGCAGCTGATGCACTCGAAGGGCTCGTCCTCGTTCAGGATCTTCGGCCTTAGCGCCGCCTCGTCGAAGGAGATCTCCGGCACCAGGGTGATGACCTTCTCCGGGCAGGTCGCGGCACAGAGGCCGCACTGCACGCAGGCCGCCTCGATCTGTGCCACCTGCGGCCGGTCGGGACTGTCGCGCAAGGCGTCGGCGGGGCAGGCGGAGACGCAGGCGAGGCAGAGCGTGCAGCCCTGCGTGTCGATCTCGATCCGCCCGTATGGTCCGTCGGCCGGCAGCGGGACCTTGGCTGGCTTGGCGGCGGAGGCCTCCTGCAGCACCGTCAGCGCGGCGCGCGCCACGGCACGCTTGTTGCCGACCGGCGCGATCGCCTTGCGGGCCAGCGGTGGCAGAGATTCCAGGTCCCAAAGCGCCTGCTCGATCTGGTCCGGATCGGAGCTGTCCAGGATGAAGAGCCGCTCGCCGCTCTCTCCCAGGCCCTCCAGGACGGCACGCATCAGGCCGACCTCGGCCGTCAGTCCGCCGAGGTCGTCTGCCTTCCTCGGGTCGACCAAGAAGGCGATGTGCGTCGCCCCGGCGGCCAGCGCGGCGGCCAGCAGGTCGTGACCGGCGGTCCCCACCGCGTGCAAGGCTTGCGGCAGGACGTTGACCGGCAAGCCCCGGCCGAGACGCGCCAGGATCGAGATGAGCTCGCTGCCGTGCTCGCCGTCGTGCAGCAGAAGGACGGCATCGCGCCCACCGGCCTCGCCATAGGTGGTCAAGAGCAGCTGCACCCGCCTGATGAGATCGTTCTGCCGGGGATAGTCATAGGTGACGGCGCCCGTCGGACAGTGCGCGGCGCAGGCCCCGCAGCCGCCGCAGATGGCGTCGTCGATGCTGACAGTGTCGCCGGCGCTGGTGATGGCGCCGGCCGGGCAGAGGTCCAGGCAGTTGGTGCAGCCGGCGATGCCGGAGCGTCCGTGCGCGCAGATCTCCGCGTCGTAGCGCACGTAGATCGGTTTCTCGAAGCTGCCGACCAGATCGCTCGCCTTGAAGAGGGTCAAGGCCACGGCCGCCGGATCGCCCGGATCGGCGCCGAGGTAGCCGTCGCGCTTCTCCCAGCCGGTGAGCGGCGGCGGCTCGCCCGAGAGGTCGACGATGACGGAACACTGCGACCGGGCCTGATCGCGCGGCATCAGGAACTCGGCTTCGGCGCGCGCCGAGGGCAGGATCGGGGCATAGCCGTCGACCGTCACCTCGAAGTTGCCGAGGGCGCCGGTGACCTGGCGCAGCTGGCCGCGATAGAGGGGCACGTCCATCACTTCCGGCAGGATGACATCGCTCCAGTCGCTCAAGACCAGGGTGACCGAGATGCGCTGGTTCAGGAGGCGCGCCATCTCCAGCGCCTGCTGCCCCTTGCCGTAGACCAGGCAGACACCGTCCGATTCGAAGGTCTTGAGGCGCGAGGGATGGGCTTCCAGCTGGGCGGCGGCCAAGAGGGCCGTCATCTTCGCCATGGGATCGCCCTGGGCGGTCCAGCCGGCCTGCTCGCGAATGTTGGCGAAGGCGACCTGCTCCTCGCGACCCGCTTCGGCGGCGATCTCTTCGAACAGCGGCGCCTCTTGGGTGCAGCCGATCAGCAGCGGCTCGCCGCTGGCTAGGGCGGCCTCGAAGGTGCCCAGCTCGGCGCGGCAGAGATGATTGGCGGCCTTGTCGGCCTTGCAGCCCAAGAGCTTGCCGATCGCCTCGGCCTCGACGCTCATGGTCTTCTCGCAGGTGCACAGCAAGAGCCGGCGGCTCGCTTGCGTCATGGTGGTCCCGTCTCCCTCGGATCTCCTGGACGAAGGCCTTGCTTGCCCTCGCTTGTCTTTTCGCTATCTGTAACAGATCGGACGCAAAGGCAAAGCGCCAAGGACAATGGCCATGGAAGGGCCGCGGCAGGCGGAGATGACGGTGGGCGTGCTGGTGGAGAAGCGGCCGGCGCGGAGCCTTTGGGCCGACGCCGTCTGGCGGCCGGTCGCGGTCATGACCGGCGAAGCGCGCGCCGAGCCCTGGACGCCCATCGCCGAAGAGGAGGACGGCACCCTGCGCTATTGGGCGGGCGCGCAGCAGCTGACCCTCTATCGCGGCGACAACGAGGCCTATCGCTTCAACCTCTCCAACGATCCCAGGATCTATGTCGTGCTGCGGCAGGCGGATCTGGAATCGGCCATGCCCTACGACCTGCATCTGGTAACGCTGTCGCCCTACGAGGCGCAAGACCATCTGGACAACGACGAGGACATCGTCGAGGCCCTGCCGCTGATGCCCGAGATCCGGGCCTTTCTCGAAGGCTTCGTGGCCGCCCAGCCGGAGCCGCCCGCCTTCAAGAAGCGGCGCCGCGACAAGGCCGTGCCGGACCGGGTGCAGTTCTCCAAGGAGCCCATCTTCCTGCGCCGCGGGGCCTGGCCAGAGGACGAGGACCATGGTTGAGGGACCCAAGGAGGAGGGCGGCTTCCTCTCCCGCTGGTCGCGCCGCAAGGCGGGCGCCGAGCCGGCGAAAGAGGCCGAGGCACCGCCGACGGAAGAGACGCCCGACGAGGAAGAGGCCGCCCGTCTGCGGGCCGAGGAGGAAAACCGCAAGGCGGCCGAGGCCGTGGACCTCAGCCAGCTCAGCTATGAATCGGACTACGGTCTCTTCTTGAAGCCCGGCGTGCCCGGCGCTCTGCGCGATCAGGCCTTGCGCCGCCTATGGCGCTCCAACCCCCTGCTGGCCAACCTCGACGGCCTCAACGACTATGACGAGGACTTCACCACGCCGGCCGGGGCCGCCGCGACGGTGGTGAAGACTCTCTGGAAGGTGCACGGCGGCTATCCCGACGAGCCGAAGGAGAAGGAACCCCGCGCGGAGGCGGCGGAAGGTGAGGAGGCGGTCGAGGCGTCGAGCGAGCCACCCAGCCAGTCCACCTCCCTGAGGCTGCCGGAAGAGGATGGCGACGCGGCGCGGGAGGAAAGCGACGAAGCGGCAGCTGCCCCTGCCGCCGAGACACCGACGGAAGAAGAGGAGACGGCCGAGAGCGCCGACCCGCCTCGCGTCAGCCTGCGCAGGCGTCTCGATCTGGAGGCATTCAAGGAAAGCGATGAGACTTAGGTTCTGGCGTCAGGAAGGGATCTCGGCCGGGGCTGTGCGGTTTTGAGAAACTGATTGTATCTCCGCCTTAGTTTTGCATCTTTCTCTCGTCATCCCCGGGCATTGACCCGGGGATCAAGTGGCCCCGCCGCACGCCGTTGGAGAGGTGGGCACTGGTGGTGGGACGTGGATGGCCGGGGCAAGCCCACCGCTGCCCGGTTTAGCTATTCTGATTGATTTCCATCATGATTAATCAACCTTTTATCGTCATGCCCGGGCTTGACCCGGGCATCCACGTGGTCGAACTGCACTCTATTGGTGAGTTGGGCGCTGTCGGTCAGACGTGGATAGCCGGGTCAAGCCCGGCTATGACGATTAATGATTGATTGATGATTGATAAAGTTCCCCATTTGGGCGATCTCCCAGCTAATCCGGGCAGCAGTGGATCTCGGCCGGGGCTGCGATCGGCGTGACGGGGGCGCTCTGCTAGCCCAGGGCTTCGAGGATCTTCTCGGCCAGCAGGTCCGGCTGGTCCACGCTGGCCCAATGGCTGGCGTCGGGAAGGACGATCCGGTCCATCGTGCTCCGCTCCAGCCATTCCAGGGTGCTGGCCGGGCAGTTGGCCGGATTGTAGAGGTAGGTCGCCCGTCCGGCCGAGGCCAGCAGGTCGCCGGGCACCCGCGCGTCGGAAAAACGGCGCGCGTCGCCGCCAAGCTGCCAAAGCGCCAAGGGATCGGCCTTTGCCACCTTCTCGCGATAGCGTCCGATGACCAGTGCTGTCTCCGCCATCTCGTCCAGCCGCGCCAGGAAAGCCGTCCTGAAACTGTCGGGGTCGTCGTAGTCGGCCGCGGTTCCGGAGAAGTAGGCGTCCTCCGCCGTCAGGTTGCCCTCCAGCGAGAGGATGATCTCGAGCGGACAGTCGGCCTCCTTCGCCGCCAGGGAGGCGATGATCGAGGCGACGGAGTGGGCGACGATGACTTTGGCTCCGCTTCGTCTGGCGTCCTCGGCCACGAAGGCGGCGAGAGAGCTAAGCGTGGTTTCCTCCGGCTGCGCGGGGGCGCCGAAGCCCGGCAGGTCGATCGCCCGAAGGCGGTGCGTGTCGGCGAGCGCGGTCTCGTGCATCGCGGCGAACATGCTCGCATTGTCGCCGAAGCCCGCGACGAAGAGGATCGTCGGTCGCGCCGTCGCCTCGCGGCCTCTTTCGCCCAAAGCGGGCGCGGCACCTCTTTGATCCATGGTGGTCCTCTTGGTCGCGGTCGCTGCGTGCGCCAACCTAGACGCTCTCCAGCGCCACGTCACAGAAGCTCTTCACCGTCCGCAGATCCCGTTTGTCCGAGGGCGTCACCAGGCAGTTGCGGTAGCGCTCCGGCATCTCCTTGATCGGGACGGTGCGGATCTCTTCGGAGGGGTAGAGCGAATCCTCGAGCAAGAGGCCGACGCCCATGCCGTGCAGGACCGCCTGTTGGATGACGGGAAAGGTCGTCGTCTGCATGATCCGGGGAAAGCGGTAGCCCAGCTCCTTCGCCTTGGCCTTGAAGATCCGCTGGGTCAGCGAGCCGTCCTCCGGCAGGATCACGGTCTCACCCAAGAGATCGACGAAGGAGACGGAACGCCGCTTGGCCAGCGGGTGATCGCGCCGGACGTGGAGCTTGTAGAGCGTCTCGTCGATGGCGTTTATCCACAGGCCCGCCCCGGCGTCCGGCTCGGCGATGACGGCAATGTCGACGTCGCGGTCGCGCAGCGACCGCATGGCCAGGGTCCAGCTGACCAGGGTGAACTGCACCTGCACCTTGGGGAAGAGCCGCGAGTAGCGGGCGATCACCGGCATGACCGGGCGCGGCGCGTTGGCGATGATACGCAGGTGTCCGGCCGAAAGGCTTTCGTAGTCCTGGACCTTCTCCTCGACCAGCTGCTCCAGGGTTCTCAGGCGGTCCGAAAGAGCGAATAGCTCGCGGCCCGCCTCGGTCATCTCCAGGCCGTCGCGGCGGCGAACGAAAAGCTGCGTGCCCATCAGCTGCTCCAGCTTCGCCACGTGCTGGGTGATGGAGGACTGCGTCACCCCCTGGACCAGGGCTGCCTTGGAGAAGCTGCGTTCGCGCGCCGCGTGGGTGAAGGCCGCGATCTGGTAGGGACTGGGCCTGGTCAACGCACCTGCTCCTCGTGAGATCCCGGCTGCTGTAAGCATTAGCTCCGCTAATAAGACGTCACACGCATGTCAAGTCCTCTTGCTATAGGGGCTTCTCCCTTCGGCGGCCGGAAAGAGAGTACGCATGGCCTCGATCGTTCTCTCCTCCATCGCCAAGTCCTTCGGTCCGACGGTCGTCCTGAAGTCGATCGAGCTGTCGATCCGGCCGGGCGAGTTCCTTACCCTGGTGGGCCCGTCGGGCTGCGGAAAGTCGACCCTGCTGCGCATCCTGGCCGGCTTGGAGCAGCAGTCGGCGGGCGATGTGCTGATCGGCGGCGAGGTGGTGAACAAGGTGCGGGCCGCCGATCGCAACCTGGCGATGGTCTTCCAGTCCTACGCGCTCTATCCGCACATGAGCGTGCTGCAGAACATGATGACGCCGCTTACCTTGCGCGACCTGACCTTCGCCGAGCGGCTGCCCCTCCTCGGCCCCGCGATGGCGCGCGGCAAGTACCGGGCGCTCCATGCGCAGGCGGTGGAGACGGCGAAGGTGCTGCAGATCGAGGCACTGCTGGATCGCAAGCCGGGGCAGCTCTCCGGAGGGCAACGCCAGCGGGCCGCGCTGGGACGCGCCATGGTGCGCAAGCCGGTCGCCTTCCTGATGGACGAGCCGCTGTCGAACCTGGATGCCGCCTTGCGCGTGCACATGCGCAGCGAGCTGGCGCAGCTGCACCGCCGTTTAGAGACCACCTTCGTCTACGTGACCCACGATCAGGCCGAGGCGCTCACCATGTCGGACCGCATGGCGGTCATGATGTCCGGCGAGATCCTGCAGCTGGACAGCCCGGATCGCATCTACGACGACCCCCAGGACCTGCGGGTCGCGACCTTCGTCGGCAGCCCCAAGATCAACTGCCTGCCGGCCGAAGTCGACGGCGAGGGACGCATCACCTCCCTTGGCTTGGCCCTGGAGCGTCGGGTAGGGGAGCGGCCGCGCGCTCCCACCCTGGCGATCCGCCCGGAACAGCTGCGGCTCTCCAAAGGACCGGCCGAGGTTGGTCAAGGTCTCGGCGCGACCATCACGCATAAGGAGAACCTGGGCGCGGAGGTCTACCTCCACGCCGCCCTAGCCGACGGCGCGGTGCCGGTGATCCTGCGCGCCGATCCGGAAGAGGCCTTCGGCCTTTCCATCGGCAGCCGGGTCGAACTCCTGCCGCGGCCCGATCGCGCGCTGCTGTTCGACGATGCCGGGCGGCGGCTGAGCTACCTCGCGGACGCCGAGGTCAAGGCGGCATGAGGGAGCGTTTCACGGCCTGGTGCTTTGCAGCACCCGCCGTCTTGCTGATGGCGGTGATCCTCATTCTGCCGATCGTCATCGCGGCGGGGCTCTCCCTCACCAACTACTCTCTGGGTAACGACGGTTTCGACTGGACCGGGCTCAAGAACTACGACCGCATCGTCTCGCGCTCGTCCTTTCAGAAGATGTTCACGGCCACCTTCACCTACGTCGGCGTCGTCGTCCCGCTCTCGGTCGGCCTGGGATTGGGCGCGGCTCTGATGATCAACTCGCTGAAGCGCTTCGGGGACTTCTACAAGACCATCTACTTCCTGCCGGTGATGGCGGCTCTCCTGGCCATGGCCATCGTCTGGGAATTCACGCTGCACCCCACCATCGGGCTTATCAACGAGACGCTATCGCTGGCCTGCGGCAGCTGGCTGGAGAGCTTCGCCTTTTTCGAGCGCGGCTGCGTCAGGAACTTCCCGCTCTGGCTCGGCGACAAGCATTACGCCATCTGGACCGTCGCCTTCATCGGCATCTGGCAGGGCTTCGGCTTCACCATGGTGCTCTACCTGGCCGGCCTCACCTCCATTCCGCGCGAGCTCTACCACGCGGCCGCGATGGACGGCGCCAAGACCGGCTGGGACCGCTTTCGCCTGGTCACTTGGCCCATGCTGGGTCCCACCACCGTCTTCGTCGTGACCATCGCGAGCATCCGCAGCTTTCAGGTCTTCGACACGGTGGAGGCCTTCTATCCGCAAGGCGGCGGGCCCTCGAAGTCGGTCTACGTCATGATGTTCGCCATCTTCGAGAAGGGCATCCAGCAGAACCTGATCGGTGTCGGCTCCGCGGTGACGGTCATCTTCCTGACCTTCGTGCTCTTCCTGACCCTGGTGCAGCGCTGGCTGGTCGAACGCAGGGTGCACTACGCATGAACCGCTTCAGCACGACCGAGACCGTCAAGCATGCCGTGCTGATCCTGGGCGCGCTGATCGTCATTCTGCCCTTTTACGTCATGCTCTCCTACTCGCTGAAGTCGCCGGGGGAGATCGAGCGCAACGAGGGCGGCTTCCTCGGCCGCCAGGAGCTGATGGTCGACGAGCGCTGCGCCATTCGCGCCGCGCCCGACCGCGCCGCCATCGACCAGGCGAGACCGGACCATCCCGGCAAGAGCGACCGGGAGATTCTGGCGCACTTGACCCAAGACGCGCGCGAGGGCTGCTCGGTGCGGCCGGCCGTCTTCAACTACACCATGGCCTTCTCGGAGGCGCCGCTGCTGCGCTATCTGCTGAACGGCGTGATCGTGACGGTCTCGATCTTCCTGTTGCAGGTCCTGATCGCGCTGCCCTGCGCCTATGCGCTCGCCAAGCTGCGCTGGTGGGGCCGCAACCTGGTCTTCGGACTGGTCCTTTTCTGCCTGCTGATCCCGGTGCATGCCGTCGCACTGCCTCTCTACATCATGCTCGCCAAGGTGGGGCTGACCAACACCTATGCGGCCCTCATCATCCCTTGGACCATCTCCGTCTTCGGCATCTTCTTGATGCGGCAGTTCTTCATGACGGTGCCTGACGATCTGATCGACGCGGCCCGGATGGACGGCATGAGCGAGTTCTCCATCGTCTGGCGGGTCATGCTGCCGACCGCGGTGCCGGCCCTGCTGGCCTTCGCCATCTTCTCCGTCGTGGCGCATTGGAACGACTACTTCTGGCCGCGCATCGTGGTTACCGGGAACCGCGAGCTCTTCACGCCGCCGCTGGGCCTGCGCGAGTTCAAGGGGGATGCCGACGGCAGCTTCTTCGGGCCGATGATGGCAACGGCGACGATCATCGTGACGCCGCTCATCGTCGCCTTTCTCCTGGCGCAGCGGCGCTTCATCGAAGGAATAACCTTGACCGGAATGAAATGAGGGAGCGGACGGCCGCTCCCCCACTGAGGCTCCCGCGCGAAGCGGGTTGGATCGGGTGGTCCTTGGAACCGGATTGGCAGTCTAGCGCCCAAGGCCACCTCTTTTGAGCAGAGGAGACGTTACCTTATGCGAAGAGTCCTGACCACCACCGCTCTGGTCGCCTTCCTGGCCGGCCCGGCGTTGGCCGAAGACAAGATCGTCGTCGAGTTCGCTTATCCCTACAGCCACCTCTTCGACGTGACCTACGAGAAGATCCTGCCCAAGTTCTACGCCGAGAACCCGGACATCGAGATCAAGTTCCGCGCCACCTACGAATCCTACGAGGACGGCACCAACACAGTGCTGCGCGAGGCCGTCGCCGGCACCCTGCCCGACGTCACCATGCAGGGCCTGAACCGCCAGGCGATCCTGGTCGACAAGGGCATCGCCCGCTCTCTGGAGCCCTTCATCGCCCAGGAGGCGGACTTCGAGAAGGACGGCTATCACCAGGCCATGCTGGATCTCGGCACCTTCTCCGGCCAGGTCCACGGCCTGCCCTTCTCCGTCTCCCTGCCGGTCGGCTACTACAACATGGACCTGCTCGAGGCCGGCGGCATCGACGCACTGCCGACGACCTGGGAGGAGGTGATCCAGGCCTGCCGGACCATGCGCGCCAACGGCGTGAAGAACCCGGTCTTCTGGGGCTGGAACATCACCGGCAACTGGTTCCTCCAGGCCTTGATGTGGAGCCAGGACAAGGCCATCGTCGAGGCCCAGAGCGTGGCGCTCGACAGCCCCGAGGCACTGCTGGCGCTTGAGACCATGGAGGACATCTTCCGCGGCTGCGAGATGCAGAACCTTGAGTGGAAGGCGGCCCTGGCATCTTTCTCCGCCGGCGAGATCGGCATGATGTTCTGGTCGACGTCGGCCCTAGGCGCGGTGGAGCGCTCGCAGGGCGACTTCACCTTGAAGACCGGCCCCTTCCCGGGCATCGCCAGCGCACCCTCCGGCCTGCCCGCCGGCGGCAACGCCGCCATGCTGGTCTCCACCTCCGACGATCCCAGGGAACTGGAGGCCGCCTGGAAGTGGCTGAAGTTCATCACCTCGGGCGAAGGGGCGGCCGATGTCGCGCGGACCACCGGCTACATGCCGCCGAACAAGGCCGCGAACGAGATCATCCTGGCCGACTTCTACGTCCAGAACCCCAACAAGAAGACCGCCGTCGACCAGCTTCCGCTGCTGCGCGACTGGCAGGCCTATCCCGGCGACAACGGCCTGGCGATCACGCAGGTGATCTACGACGGCATCGAGAGCATCGTGGTCGGCGATGCCGACGACATGCCGGCATTGCAGGAAGAGCTGCACGAAGAGGTCATCGATCTCTTGCCCGCCGAGGGCTGAGCCGCGGCGATCAAAAAGTGGGGCCGGCCGGTCGAACCCTGTCGGCCCCCCAAACCTACAAACCCCTGTTCCGAGAACCAGGCGGTGCCGAGAAGGGCATGACGTCATGAAGTTGATCCACATTACCGATACTCACCTGGTGGCCGAGGGAGAGCAGCTCTACGGCCTGGACCCCCGCGCGCGCCTGGACGCCTGCATCGCCGACATCAACAGGCATCATGGCGATGCCGATCTAGTGGTGATCACCGGGGACCTCACGCATTTCGGCGATCCCGCCGCCTTCGCAAACCTGAAGGATGCGCTGGACCGGCTGACACCGCCCTACCAGCTCGTGGTCGGCAACCACGACCTGCGCGAGACCCTGCTGCGTTTCTTTCCCGACACGCCCTGCGACGAGGCCGGGTTCGTGCAGTCGGTGTTAGACCGCGAGGACGGCCGGCTCCTGTTCCTCGATACGACCTTACCGGGCACGCATGCCGGCCACTACTGCGAGACGCGGCTGGCCTGGCTTGGGGCGCGCCTCCGTGAGGCCATGGACCGCCCGAACTTCCTCTTCATGCACCATCCGCCCTTTCCCACCGGCATGGTCCCGCTGGACCGCATCTCGCTCAAGCAGGCCGACGCCTTCGCGGCGGCCGTCAAACCTTTCCGGGAGCAGATCGCCCACCTCTTCTTCGGGCATGTCCACCGGCCGATCTGCGGCAGCTGGCTGGGCATTCCCTTTTCGACCCTGCGCGGCACGAACCATCAGGTCAGCTTCGACCTCGATGCCGAGGGCGGCATTCCCGGCAGCCACGAGCCGCCGGCCTACGCCGTTGCCCTGATCGGAAGCGAGCAGTGCGTCGTCCACACGCACGACTACCTGGATCAAAGCCCCCGCTTCGACATGTCGGACGTGGCCTACGGCTTCTGGGAAGAGCAGCAAAGGCGCAGCTCCCTCGAACCCGCCCCGGCCTTGGCCAGATCGTAGAGCGCCGCGCCTTCAGAGCAGAGCTGCCCGGGAAATCTTTAAGCGCGCTGCGGAATTGCCGAAGCATCTTTGCCGGCAAGGCCGACCTGTGCTGCAGTTCCGCCTGGCACGGCCCCTTGGCCGCTTGCCGGCAACGGAGGGCACAGCATGTCGGAGGTCATCGACCGGCCGCGGCGTTCCGGCGGGCGCAAGGCCCGCAAGGCGGCCCGCAGCGCCCAGGCGGCGCAGATCAATCCCTGCCCGCCGGGGCAGCGCGGCGGTCACTACCGGCCGCTGAGCGACGGCCAACGCGCCGCCATCTACGACATGGCGCTCCGGCTCCTGGAAGAGCTGGGCATGGGCGAGACGCCGCCCAAGCTGGCGGAGCTGGCGACCGCCAAGGGCGCGCGGCTGGATCATCGTGGGCGGCTCTCCTTCCCCCGGGCCATGGTGGAAGACATCGTCGACGGCGCGGCCAAGTCGGTCATGCTCTACGGCCGCGAGCGCAAGCACGATTTCGAGCTGGGCGGAGACCGCGTCTACTTCGGCACTGGCGGTGCGGCGGTGCAGACCCTGGATTTGGACAGCGGCCTCTACCGGCCCTCCACCTTGCGCGACCTCTACGACTTCGCGCGGCTGGTCGACACCCTGACGAACGTCAGTTGGTTCACCCGATGCTGCGTCGCCACCGACCTGCCGGACATCCTCGAGCTGGACCTCAACACGGCCTACTGCCTGCTGCGCGGCACCACCAAGCCGGTCGGCACCTCGATCACCGTCGCCGAACACGTCGACCCCATCGTCGACATGTTCGACTTGGCGCTCGGCGGCGAGGGCCGCTTTCGCCAGCGCCCCTTCTGCAAGGCCCATATCTCGCCCGTGATTTCGCCCTTGCGCTATGGCGAGGACGCGGTCGCCGTGGCCTTGGCCTGCATCCGCCGCGGCATGCCGATCAACTGCATCACCGCCGCGATGTCCGGTGCCACCGCGCCGGCGACGCCGGCCGGGATCCTGGCGCAATCCCTCGCCGAGACCCTGGCATCGCTCGTCATGGTGAACCTGGTCGCGCCGGGCTATCCCATGATCTTCTCCAACTGGCCCTTCGTGATCGATCTGCGCAGCGGTGCCTTCTGCGGCGGCGGGGGCGAGATCTCGGTGATGAACGCCGCCTCGGCGCAGCTGATCAACTGGCTGGGACTGCCGTCGGGCGTGGCCTCCTCCATGTCCGATGCCAAGGCCGTGGACGCGCAGATGGGCTCCGAGAAGGCGGTCTCCGCGCTGGCGGCGGGCCTTGCCGGGGCCAACATGGTCTATGAGTCCTCCGGCATGATGGCGAGCCTGCTCGGTGTCTCCTTCGAGGCCTTCGTGCTGGACGACGAGATGCTGGGGCATGTCTACCGCACCCTGCGCGGCATCGAGGTCGACGCGGAGACCTTGAGCTTCGAGGCGATCGAGGAGGCGGTGCTGGGCGAGGGGCACTTCCTGGGCGGCCAGCAGACCATGGCCTCGATGCAGCGCGACTACTTCTACCCGGCGCTCGCCGACCGGGACGAGCCCAAGACCTGGGCGGAGAAGGGGGCCAAGGACGCCTGGAAGGTGGCGAAGGAGCGGGTGCGCGAGATCCTGGCGAGCCACCATCCCCGCTATCTCGACGCCGCCGCGGACGCGGCGATCCGCGCGCGCTTCCCGATCCGCCTGCCCGAAAAGCCCGCCTAGAGCAGATTCACGCACTCAAGTGGAATCACCTGAGTGCGTGAATCTGCTCAATTTTCCAGAGTTGTAGAGCAGGATTCAGACGACAAATTGTTTCGATTTGTCGTCTGAATCCTGCTCTAGGGAGTCTCCGTGCGCAGGAGCACCATCTGCGGTTCGAGCCAGGGCATGCGCGCCACGGCCGGTGCGATCTTGGTTTCTTCCACCAGGCCGCGCAGGGTTTCCGCGGCATTGGTCGGGATGCTGCCCAAAGCCGCGCGCCGGGCGTAGAGCGAGACCGTCCTGGTCATGCTGCGGAAGGGCAGGGGGTGCGCCTCCACGTCGTCCTGCTCAGGGACGCTCAGATAGCTCAGCGGCGAGGTGAGCGCCCAGCCGCCGGTGCGCGCGACCATGGAGACCAGGGACGCCGTCGAATCGAACTCGAAGCGGCGCTTGGGCGAGAGCCGCAGGCGGCGCAGGTGCGCCTCGATCTGACGGCCCATCAGCAGTTCCGGCGTGTAGCGGATGAAGGGAGCCGTCCTCAGCCGCTCCAGCACCTCGTCCTGGTCGACCAAGCCCTTGGCGGCGAGCAGGATGTAGGGCTCGCGCAGGATCGGATGGATCTCCAGCCAGTCGATGGAGCCGTCGGACTCCGCCGCGACCACCAGATCGACGGCGCGGCTCTCCAGCGCGGTCACGTTCTGGTGGCTGGCGCCGGAATGCACGATGAAGCGGCAGTGCGGCCGCTCTTGCGCCAGCGCCTCGATCAGGCCCGGCAGGACGTCGTCGTTCAAGTCCTCGGTGGCGGCGAGGCGCAGCTCCGGCAGGGCGGTGAGGTCGAGCTCGATCAACTCGGCGCGGGCACCGGCGGTCTGGTCGAGGATGGTCAGGGCGCGGCGCTGGAACATGTAGCCGGCCGGCGTCAGGGAGAGCGGCCGGGCGGATCGCTCGATCAGGCGCGCGCCCAAGGCGTCCTCCAGGTTTGCGATCTGCTGCGAGACGCTGGAGGGGCTGGCGTCCAGGCGCTTGGCGCCGCCGGCGAAGGAGCCCTCTTCGATCACCGCGACGAAGACCTCGATGGCGCGCAGGGTCATGCGGTGCGTGGTCCCTTCGTCGCTCATCGCCCTCTTCGTAGGCTCCCCTCGTCTATCGCCCCGCCGCGACCTCGACTGGCGCTCCCCTCACGCCGTCTTCTGGCGCGCCGGCCTGTCTTCGCCGGAGAAGATCTCCGTCGCGCACTCGGCGATGATCCCGCCGATCAAGCGGCAGTCGGCCGGCGAGAAGGTCAGCGGGATGCGCATGTCGAAGAGGCGGCGCAACACGGCATCGCTCCGTGGCAGCGACTGGGCGGGAAAGTAGCGCCAGCTGTCGTGGCGGCTGGTGTAACCGCTGGGCTCCGCCTCGCCGAACCACTTGAGCTCGACGCCGCGCGCGAGGCAGGCGTCGCGAAGCGCCTGGCAGCCGGCCGGATCGGCCTCCCGGGCCGTGAACTGGATCGAACTGCCGACGAAGTGCTCGGCGTTCGGCCGCCGGCGCAGCTGGAGGGCCGGGCAGTCGATCAAGGCTTCTTCGACGATCCGATAGCGTTCGTTCCAGCGCTCCACCTGGCGGTCGAGCTGGGCCAGCTGCGGGCGCAGCACGGCGGCCCTCAGGTTGTCCATCCGACCGCTGTAGTTTGGGGTCTCGAAGCGCACCTGTTCGAAGGCATCCAGGGCCGGGATCGCGTGGTGGCGTCCGTAGAGCATGTAGGAGCCGGCGAGGATGACCGCGCGCGCCATCAGCTCGGGATCGCTGCTGGTCAAGAGGCCGCCTTCGCCCGAGTTCAGATGCTTGTAGGTCTGCGTGCTGAAGCAGGCGGCCACCCCGAAGGTGCCGCTCTTGCGTCCGTTCCAGGCAGCACCCATGGTGTGCGCGCAGTCTTCGATCATCGCCACGCCGTGCCGTTCCAGAAGCGCCGAGAGCGCCTCCATGTCCGCCAGGTGGCCGCGCATGTTGGAGAGCAGCAGGAGCCTGGCGCTGCTGGCGCGGATCTTGCGCTCCAGATCCTCGAGGTCGAGGATCAGGTCTTCGGTGATCTCCACCAGAACGGGCCGGCCGCCGGCGTTGTCGATGGCGCCGGGCACGGGGGCGAGGGTGAAGGCGTTGGTCAGCACCGGCTCGCCCGGCTTCAGCCCGAAGGCCTTCAGCGCGATGTGCATGGCGTAGCCGCCGGACGCGCAGGCCAGGCAATGGCCGACCCCCAGATAGTCCGCGAACTCCCGCTCCAGCAGCGCGGTCTCCCCGATCTCGCCTTCGGCCAGATTGTAGCGGTGCAGCCGGCCGGAGCGCATGACCTCGACGGCCCGTTCGATCGCCTCTTCAGGGAGCGACTCCTGCTGGGTAAAGCTGCCGCGAAACTGCCTACCAGTCATTCTTTCCCCACCATCAACGAGGGCGTGCCACGCCGGCTGCCGGCAAGAACCCGCAGTTCAGCAAGACAGACTGACAGCTGCGGCGCCCATTGCGCAAGACAACGCGATGCCGGGGCGGCCTACCCGCCGGCCTCGGGCACCGGCCAGGCGGCGAGCGGCGGAAGCGACATCAAAATGGCGTCGGGATTGCCGCCGGTCATCAGTCCGAACCTGGTACCACGGTCGTAGACCAGATTGAACTCGGCATAGCGCCCCCGCCGGAAAAGCTGGTGGCGCCGTTCGCTTTCGCCGAAGCGCTTGTCCTTATGCCGGCGCACCAGGGCGGGGTAGATGTCCAGAAAAGCCAGTCCGACATCCTTGGTGAAGGCGAAGTCAGCCTCCCAGTCTTCCTCAAGGTAATCGTAGAAGATGCCGCCGACGCCGCGCGGCTCGCCGCGATGCTTGTTGAAGAAGTACTCGTCGCACCAGGCGCTGAAGCGCTGATAGTAGTTCTCGCCGTGCCGATCGCAGGCCTGGCGGAGACGATCGTGAAAGGCCTTTGTGTCGGACTCGTCCGGAACGATGGGATTGAGATCGGCGCCGCCGCCGAACCAGGCCTTGGTGGTGATGACGTGGCGCGTGTTCATGTGAACCGGCGGGACCAGGGGATTGCGCGGGTGCAGCACCAAGGAGATGCCGCTGGCCCAGAAGCGCGGATCGTCGCCGGCGCCGGGGATCTCCTTGGCGAAGGCCTCGGAGAAGCTGCCCCACACCGTGGAGACGTTGACCCCGGCCTTCTCGAAGACGCGGCCCTCGCTCAAGAGCCCCATGACGCCGCCGCCGCCGCCTTCGCGGGTCCAGGCGCGGCGCTCGAAGCGCGCGGCGGGACGATCCTGGGCGCCGAAGCCGCTTTCCTCTTCCAAGTCTTCGACCGCCGCGCAGATCCGGTCGCGGAGCGACTCGAACCAGGTCTTGGCTTGGGCTTTGCGATCTTCAGTCTCCGACATCCTCGAGCCTTTCTCTGTCGTCCCTTCCCTTGGCGAGTTGGCGCAGGGCCTCGCCCAATACAATGGCCGCCGCGAGTGCCACGTTCAGCGATCGGGCGCCCGGACGCATCGCTATGGTCAGGCGGTGGTCGGCCTCCCGGTGCAGGCTCTCCGGCACGCCCGCCGACTCGCGACCGAGCAGGAGGCGATCGCCCGGCCGAAAGGCAAAATCCAGGTAGTTGTCCGTGGCTTGCGTGGTCAGCAGGACGAGCCGTCCGCCGGCCTGGGCCCTGTAGGCCTCCCACGAGGCGTGGCGACGCATCCGGGCGAGCGCTATGTAGTCCATGCCCGCGCGCCTCAGCCGCTTGTCGTCCAGCAAGAACCCCAGGGGCTCGATCAGGTCCACGCCGACGCCAAGGCAGGCGCCGAGGCGCAGCAGGGCGCCCGTGTTCTGCGGGATATCGGGCTGATAGAGGACCAAGCGGAGGTCCGGGATGTCGCTCACCGGCATGGACATTCCCTAGCGCGTAAGCGGGGGCGGCTGACAAGCACCGCGTCGCCGCGCGGCATGCGGCGGAATGGCCGGCCGAAATCTTGCGGCCTCCTGCCGCACGGGTGATGCAGAAGCGGGCTTTGGCGTTATTGTCGGGCTCAGGAGAGGGTTGCGGCCTCCGATGGGCCGTCCTTCGCCATGCGTCTTGTATCTGGGTTCGGGAGCTTGGGATGTCGGAGGAGGTAACAGGGGGAGCGGCCGACGAACATGAAGGCACGCGCCGTGACTTCATAATCTTGACGGCCGCCGCAATGGGGGCCATCGGCACGGCCGCCGTCGCTTGGCCCTTCATCAATTCGTTGAACCCCGCCCAGGACGCGTTGGCCTTGGCCACCGTCGAAGTCGATCTGGCCCCGGTTGAAGTGGGGCAGTCGATCACCGTGCAGTGGCGCGGCAAGCCGGTCTTCATCCGCCACCGCACGGCCGAGGAGATCGAAGAGGCGAGAGACGTCGACGTCTCCGCCTTACCCGACCCGCAGACCGATACTTCCAGGATCGTGGAGCCGCCTCCGCCGCCGCAGGATCAAGTCGCTGCCGTGGCCTCGGAGCCCACGTCCGACTTCCTGGTCGTGATCGGTGTTTGCACGCACCTGGGCTGTATCCCCTTGGGGCAGAAGCCCGGGTCGAACAGGGGCGAGTACGGTGGATGGTTCTGCCCCTGTCACGGCTCCCACTACGATACCTCGGGGCGCATTCGAAAGGGGCCTGCACCGTCGAACCTCTTGGTTCCCGAGTACAGCTACCTGACCGAAAACCGCATCCAGATCGGCTGAGGACTCCCCGAAAGGCACGTCATGGCAACGAATGGCGCATTCAGTGGCAACGCCGTGATCAAGTGGATCGATCACCGCCTGCCGATCTTCACCTTCATGCGGCACGAGACGCATGACTATCCGACGCCGCGCAACCTCTCCTACTGGTGGAATTTCGGCTCGCTGGCGGGCATCGTGCTGGTGATCATGATCGTCAGCGGCCTGGTGCTGGCGATGCAGTACAACCCCAGTACCGACGGTGCCTTCGACTCGGTCGAGCGCATCATGCGCGACGTCAACAGCGGCTGGATGCTGCGCTACATTCACATGAATGGCGCCAGCTTCTTCTTCATCGTCGTCTACATCCACGTCTTCCGCGGCCTCTACTACGGCTCCTTCAAGCCGCCGCGCGAGATTCTCTGGATCCTGGGCGTGGTGATCCTGGTGCTGATGATGGGCACGGCCTTCATGGGCTACGTGCTGCCGTGGGGGCAGATGTCCCTGTGGGGTGCGACGGTCATCACCAACCTCTTCTCGGCCATACCACTGGTCGGGGACTGGATCGTGACCTGGCTGTGGGGCGGCTTCTCTGTCGACAATCCCACCTTGAACCGCTTCTTCGTGTTCCACTTCCTGCTGCCCTTCGTGATCGTGGCGGTGGTCTTCCTGCACCTCTGGGCGCTGCACCGCTTCGGCTCCAACAACCCGCTGGGCATCGATGCCAAGGGGCCGCAGGACAAGATCCCCTTCCACCCCTATTACACGATCAAGGATGCCTTCGGGCTGGGCGTCTTCCTGATCATCTTCTGCGCCGTGGTCTTCTTCGCGCCGAACTACATGGGCCATCCGGACAACTACATTCCGGCCAACCCACTGGTGACGCCGGAGCACATCGTGCCGGAGTGGTATTTCCTGCCCTTCTACGCGATGCTGCGCGCGGTCGACTTCTCGATCGGTATCCCCTTCACGGGCGTGGTCATCATTCCGGCCAAGCTCGGCGGCGTCATCGTGATGTTCGGCTCTATCGTGCTCTTGGCGCTGGTGCCCTGGCTCGACCGCTCGCCGGTGCGCTCGGCGCGGTACCGGCCGGTCTACAAGTGGTTCTTCTGGCTCTTCGTGCTGGATTGCATCCTGTTGGGATACTGCGGCTCGCAGCCGGCCGAGGGGATCTGGCTCTACCTCTCGCAGTTCGGCACCTTCTGGTACTTGCTGCACTTCCTGGTGATCTTGCCTCTGCTGTCGGTCATGGAGCGGCCGAAACCCTTGCCGGTCTCGATCAGCGAGCCGGTGCTGAAGGGCGGCGGCGGCATGGCCGGCGCTACCGCCAAGCCGATGGAGAAGTCCTGATGTCTGTCGCCAAGATCGCGCACGGCCTGCTCCTCGCCGGCGGCCTCTTCGCAGCTTCCACGGCCCACGCGGCGGAAAGCAGCGTTGCCTATCCGGAGCTGGACTGGTCGTTCCTGGGGGTCTTCGGGAGCTACGATCAGGCCGAGCTGCAACGCGGCTTCCAGGTCTACAAGGAGGTCTGCTCCGCCTGTCACGGCATGCGCCTGCTGGCCTATAGGAATCTGGAAGGCATCGGCTTCAGCCCGGAGGAGGTCAAGGCGATCGCCGCCGAGTACCAGGTGGTCGACGGCCCGGACGAGAACGGCGACATGTTCGAGCGCCCGGCGATCCCGGCCGATCGCTTCCGCGAACCCTTCGCCAACATCGAATTGGCACGGGCGGCCAACGGCGGCGCTGCGCCGCCCGACCTCTCGCTCATCGCCAAGCGCACGGCCTATGGCGCGAACTACACCTACGCGATCCTGACCGGCTACGAAGAGGAGCCGCCGCACGATTCCGACATCAAGCTGGAGCCCGGCCAGTACTACAACAAGTACAAGGGCGCCTTCAGCATGGCGCCGCCGCTGCTGCCGGACATCATCGAGTATCACGGCGGGACGGAGGCCACGGTGGATCAGATGTCCCGCGACGTCTCCGCCTTCCTCATGTGGGCGGCGGAGCCGCACATGGAGATCCGCAAGGAGACCGGCATCAAGGCCATTCTCTTCCTGCTCGTCTTCACGGCCATCCTCTATGCCGTGAAGCGCAAGATCTGGGCCGACCTCCACTAGGGCCTGGCGAGATCGGCCCATGGCGGTGCGCAACCCCGAGAAGCGCTTGGTCGAGGCGGCCATGAAGCTGGCCGCGGCGCAGCCATGGAACGAGGTCGGCTACCGTGAGATCGCGGCCGCCGCCGGTGTGCCGCTGGCCGAGGCCTGGCGTGCGGCGCCGGGACGGGGCGCCATACTCAGGCATCTCTCGCGCATGGTCGACGAAGCGGTCCTGAAGGAACCGGTCGCCCTAGACGAGGGCGATGCGCGCGACCGCCTCTTCGATGCCCTGATGCGGCGCTTCGATGCGCTGACGCCCTATCGCGAAGGCCTGGCCTCGGTCGTCGAGGCGATGGGCCGAAACCCGGCCGCCGCGCTGTGCGGCGGACTTGGCCTCGTTCGTTCGATGCAGGCCATGCTGGTCGCCGCGGGCGTGCCGGCGGAGGGGCTTCGCGGGCGCGTGCGGGCCAAGGGATTGACCGTGGTCTGGCTGGCGACCCTGCGCACCTTCCTGCGCGACGACAGCGAAGATCTCTCGCCCACCATGGCCAGCCTCGACAAGCAGCTGCGCCGGGCGGAGCGTGTCTCCGGCTGGCTCGCCGGCCGCCCGACGCGCCGCGAGGAGAGCGAGAGCGGGGACGAGGCGCCGGCCGAAGGCGAACCCGCCTAGTAAGTTCGGCGTCCGGCTCCAGGCCTCGCAGAGCGCGTACATCTGGTTGGCTCCGCTCTTCCCTCGTCCGCCGTGCACCTATCCTCCACTTGCAGCTTATCATCCTCTGGCTTGACCCACTGCGGTCCGGTTTGGCCATTTGGATTGAGTTCTTCGCTGATTGATCGCCCTTTTTTCGTCATGCCCGGGGATAGCGATAGAATGGTGATCCTGTGCGAGAGACTCTCGGTCTATCGCGCCTTACCAGACAACACCGCTCTGCGAGCGGGTGTCCTCTGCTGAACGGCGGAAAGGGGGAGTGGCTATGGCGCCGCGCTTATGTTCTAATTATTTCAACTTCTCTTGAAATATTGAATCAATCGAGCCACTTTCCGCCTGTCGAACCCGACGCGGCCGGCTGACAAGCGAGGATAGCCCACCATGAGAGTCGTCAGCTTCAAGATCTGTCCCTTCGTGCAGAGGGTCACGGCCCTGCTCGAGGCCAAGAGGATTGCCTACGAGCTGGAATTCATCAGCTTGAGTGACAAGCCGCGGTGGTTCTTGGACATCTCCCCGAATGGGCAGGTGCCGCTCTTGATCGCCGACGACGGATCGGTGCTCTTCGAGTCCGACGCCATCGTCGAGTATCTCGAGGAAGCCTTTCCGGCGCTTCAGCCCGAGATCTCGCTGGAGGAAAAGGCGCGGAACCGGGCGTGGAGCTACCTGGCATCGAAGAACTACCTGGTTCAATGCAGCGCGCAACGCGGCCCGGACGAAGAGGCGCTGAAGGAACGCGGCGCCAAGCTCGGCAAGGCCTTCGACAGGGTGGAGACACAGCTGGGAGATCGGCCCTTCTTTGGCAGCGAGGAGGTCGGCATGGTCGACATCGCCTGGCTGCCCCTCTTGCACCGGGCCGACATCATAAGACGCCGCGCCTGTTTCGACTTCCTGGGCGACCGGCCCAAGCTGAAGGAGTGGCAGAGGCACCTTTTGGCCAGCGATCTCGCCGAGAAGTCCGTCGCGCCCGACTTCGAGGAAGCCTTTTCGGCCTTCTACCTGTCGGAGCAGACCTATCTCGGGCGCGGCTGCGCGGTGAAGGAGGGCTCCTTTGGCGAGGCCTGCGCGACCGATGCCTGCTGCTGATAGGTGCTAAGACTTGTTCCCGGCAAGGGACCCCGGGCGCTCACAGCTCCGCGGTGAGCGCTCGCTCCAGCAATCGTGCGACCCCGCGGGCTTCCTCCTCGCTGAGGTCGCCGAAGAAGCTCCGTGCCATCTCTACGCGCAGCGCAGCGATCCGGCTGACGGCTTCGTGGCCCTTGTCGGTCATCCGGACCAGCTTGGCGCGCTTGTCGGCCTCGTCCTGCTGCCTCTCGACGTAGCCGTCCCGCTCCAATCGCTTGAGGGCGCGGCCGGCGTTGCTTCGGTCGAGGAGAAGCTGGTCGGAGAGCCGCTCTTGTGTCGCCTCGCCCTTGCTTTCGTCGAGAAGGGTCAAGAGGCGGGCTTCGGTGTGATTGAAGCCCAGCACGGCGAAATCGCGCTCCGCCATGAGGTAGCGGCGGCGGGCAAGTGCGCCGATCATGTCGAACAGGCTGAGATAGGCGTCCACCCGCTGCTCCTCCTTGACGTACGCCTCCCTGATCTTATATATGCGTGCGCACGCAACTATTTTCCCCTCTAGGAGAGGTATCGCACGATGGATAGCACGGAACGGGACGCGCCCGCGGAACCCATGCACAAGGCCTTTGCCAATGACGGTCGGCTGGCATTGCGCCGCTTGGCCCTGCCGAGCGACGCGGCGGTGCTGGATGTCGGCACCGGGCAAGGCAAGTTCGCGATCTTCCTGGCCTTACAGGGCTTTGACGTCCTGACCGGAGAGCCCAGCACGGACAGGTCGGGCTATGCCGGCAAGGACTGGGCCGTGAACGCCACCAAGGCCGGCGTTCTCGACAAGATCCGCTTCCAGTTCTTCGACGCCAGCAGGATGCCCTTCGAGTCGAAGAGCTTCGACGCGGTCTTCTTCTTCGGCGTGCTGCACCACGTTGAGGAGCCCAAGCGCGCGGCGGTCTGCGCCGAGGCACTGCGCGTCGCGAAGAAGGAGGGCGCCGTGGTCTTCTTCGAGCCGCGCCAAGAGACGCTCGAAGCGCTTTGGGTCGACGACCCCGATCACCCGCTCGCGGCCGATCCCGCCGCCTACGTCGCCAAGGGAACGGTTCGCGAAGAGCGGCTGGAGGGGGCCATGATGGACATCATCATCTATCGGCGAGGCGCCTGACGGACCGAACGGGGGCAACCTCCTGGTGGCCTTTCGGGTCAGATCGCCAAGTCGCCCAGCCTTACCGCCCGTCCCGGCCGGTCGCCCGTGGCCGCGCCGTCGCGCCAGATGCTGCGGCCGTTGGTCCAGACCTCGGCGATGCCGGCGGCCGGCGTTCGCGGCTGTTCGAAGGTGGCGAGGTCGCGGACGGCGTCCGGATCGAAGAGGACCAGGTCGGCGGCCATGCCGGGGGCGAGGCGTCCGCGGTCCTTGAGGCCGAAGGTCCGGGCCGGAAGCTGGGTCATCTTGCGCACCGCCTCCTCCAGGGCGAAGAGCGCCTCGTCCCGCGCGTAGTGGCCCAGCACGCGCGGGAAGGTGCCCCAGAGGCGCGGGTGGGGATGGCGGTCGTGCGGCAGGCCGTCGGAGCCGATCATGGTTTCGGGGTAGGCCAGAATGCGCCTGACGTCTGCCTCGTCCATCATGAAGTAGATGGCGCCGGCCGGCTGCAGGCGCGCGACGGCCTCCTCCTGGCTCACCTGCCACTCGGCGGCGATCTCGGCCAGGTCGCGGCCCGTCGCCTCGGGGTGCGGCTCCGACCAGCTGATCATGATCCTGCTGGACTCGGCGATGTAGTGCGGATCGAGGATGGTGGAGGAGGCGATGTAAGGGTAGGCGTCCAAGCCCACTTTCTGTTCGGCGCGGGCCGCCTCGATCAGCCCCAAGGTCTCGCTCGAACGGCCGAAGTTGTTGGCGCCGGAGCACTTGTGGTGCGAGATCACCAGCGGCACGCGGGCTGCCCGGCCGATGGCGAAGCTCTCCTGCAGGGCTTCGGAGACCTGGTCGGCCTCGTCGCGCATGTGCGTGGTGTGAATTCCCTTGCCGTCGGCCAGCGCGGAGGCGAGCGCCACGATCTCCTCGGTCGGCGCGGCGGCGGCGGGGGCATAGCCCAGTCCGGTCGAGACACCGATGGCGCCGGCCTCCAGCGCCTTCTCCAAGGTCTTGCGCATGGCCTTGGTTTCCGCCTCGTCGGCCGGGCGCGAGAGATCGGCCATGGCGCCGACCCTCAGGCTTGCGTGGCCGGCCTGGCAGAGCGCGTTGACGGCGGCGGGTTCCTGGTCCAGGCGGTCGAGATAGGTCCCGAAGTCGGCGAAGAAGTCCGCTGGTTCCGGGCTCAAGAGGTCGAGCGGTCCGGGCGGGCGCCGATCGATCGCCAAGGGCGCCAGGCTGACGCCGCAGTTGCCGGTGACCACCGTGGTCACGCCTTGGCTGACCTTGCAGTCCATGGTGGGGTTCACCAACAGCGCGCGGTCGTCGTGGGTGTGCACGTCGATGAAGCCCGGCGCCAGGGCGAGGCCGCCGGCGTCGATCTCACGCCCGCCTTGGAAGGCCGAGACGTCGCCGACGGCGACGATGCGGTCGTCGTCGACCGCCAGTCCGCCGGCGAAGGAGGGGCCGCCCGTCCCGTCGACCAGGCGGGCGTTGGTGATACGAAGGTCCAGCTTCCTCATGACAGGCGGCTTCCTCTATGCAACAAGGGATCGCTATGCTTTGGATGGGGCGCTGTTGTGCGCCCTACTTTTCGACTAGCATCCGCCGAAGTCAAAGACCTTGCCAAGACAGGAAGGAAAGAGGGAATGAAAACGCGCGCTGCCGTGGCCGTCGAAGCCGGAAAGCCCTTGGAGGTCACCGAGGTCGATCTCGAGGGTCCCAAGGACGGCGAGGTCTTGGTGGAGATCATGGCCACCGGCATCTGCCACACCGACGAGTTCACGCTGTCGGGCGCCGATCCGGAAGGCCTCTTTCCCGCTATTCTGGGACACGAGGGCGCCGGCATCGTGCGCGAGGTCGGGCCCGGCGTCTCCAGCTTGAAGGTCGACGACCACGTCATTCCGCTCTACACGCCGGAATGCCGCGAGTGCGAGTACTGCCTCAATCCCAAGACCAACCTCTGCCAGGCGATCCGCGGTACCCAGGGCCAAGGCTTGATGCCGGACGGGTCCTCGCGTTTTTCCATGAACGGGCAGAAGCTCTTCCACTACATGGGCACCTCGACCTTCTCCAACTTCACGGTCGTGCCGGAGATCGCGCTGGCGAAAATCAATCCGGACGCACCCTTCGACAAGGTCTGCTACATCGGCTGCGGCGTCACCACCGGCATCGGTGCCGTGATCAACACCGCCAAGGTCGAGTCCGGCAGCGTCGGCGTGGTCTTCGGCCTGGGCGGCATCGGCCTCAACGTGATCCAGGGCCTGCGGCTGGTGGGCGCGCGGATGATCGTCGGCGTCGACCTCAACAACGATAAGAAGGAGTGGGGGGAGCGCTTCGGCATGACCCACTTCGTCAATCCCAAGGAGATAAACGGCGACCTGGTATCCCACTTGGTGGAGCTGACCGGCGGCGGCGCCGACTACTCCTTCGAGTGCATCGGCAACGTGAACGTCATGCGCCAGGCCTTGGAGTGCGCGCACAAGGGCTGGGGCGAGAGCATCATCATCGGCGTCGCCGGCGCCGGTCAGGAGATTTCGACCCGTCCCTTCCAGCTGGTGACCGGCCGCTCCTGGCGCGGCACGGCCTTCGGCGGCGCGCGTGGGCGCACCGACGTGCCGAAGATCGTCGACTGGTACATGGACGGCAAGATCGAGATCGATCCCATGATCACCCACACGCTCTCGCTGGAGGAGATCAACAAGGGCTTCGACCTGATGCACGCCGGCGAATCGATCCGCAGCGTCGTGGTCTATTGATCCCTTACCCCAGCCGGAGACGACAGAACCCATGAGCCTGGAGATCCTGGAGGAACACGCCTGCTTCGGCGGCACCCAAGGCGTCTATAGTCATCAGAGCGAGGCCACCGGCACCAAGATGGCCTTCGCCGTCTATCAGCCGCCGCAGGCCAAGCAGGGGACCTGCCCGATCCTCTACTATCTCTCCGGGCTCACCTGCACCTGGGAGAACGCCACGGTGAAGGCCGGCGCGCAGCGCTATGCGGCCGAGACCGGACTGATCCTGGTCTTCCCCGACACCTCGCCGCGCGGCGAGGAGGTGCCGGACGACGAGGCCTACGACTTCGGCAAGGGGGCCGGCTTCTACATCAACGCCACCGAGAAGCCCTGGGCCGAGCACTACCACATGCTGCGCTACTGCCTCGAAGAATTGCCGGCTCTGGTCGAGGCCCGCTTTCCGGTGGCCGACGGCAAGCGCGGCATCTGCGGGCATTCCATGGGCGGGCACGGCGCGCTCACCCTGGCACTGGCCAATCCCGAGCGCTACCGCTCGCTCTCGGCCTTCGCGCCCATCGTCAATCCCAGCGAGGTGCCCTGGGGACAGAAGGCCTTCGCCCGCTATATCGGCAACGACCCCGCGCTTTGGCGCCAGCACGATGCTTGCGCTCTGATGGCGGAGCGCGGCTGGAAGGGCGATGTATTGGTGGACCAGGGCGCGGCCGACCAGTTCCTGGGCGAGGCCCTGCAGCCGCAGCGTTTCGCTGAGGCTTGCGAGAGCCAGGGCGTCTCCCTGACCCTGCGCATGCAGGAGGGCTACGACCACTCCTACTACTTCGTCTCCAGCTTCATCGGCGACCACATCGCCTGGCACGCCGAGCGCTTGAGGTAGCCGCCGGGGAACATACCGGAGCCTCTGGCTACGCGCCCGTTCAGTCCCGGGGCGGCGGCGTGTGGCCGAAGCTCAGTCGCTCGGCCATCGCCTCGACCCCCTCGCGGCCGCCGTAGTGCTGGATCAGACGCTCCTGGTCGGCAAAGGCCCTTGCGGTAACGGCCCGAGGATCCGCCAAGCGGGTGAGGGCGGCCGATAAGTCGTCGCGGATCTCGGCATGGGCGGGACTGGCGCCCAGGTCCGATTCCTCGCCCGGGTCGGCCGCGAGGTCGAAGAGCTGCGGGCGATAGCCTTCGTAGTGCACCAGCTTCCAGCGGCCCCGGCGGTAGACGAAGATCCCGGTTGGGCTGCCGCCGTCGTGATACTCGGCGAAGAGCGGCCGGTCGCCCTCTTCCTCCCCGACGGCCAGGTCTTGCAGCGGCCTGCCGACATGCGCCGCTCCGCTCTCACCGAGCACGGCGCGCAAGGCGGTCGGCGCCACGTCGATCAGGGACACCGGCGTGGCAACGCGCCTGCCGGCCGGCAGCTCGGGTCCGGCCAGGATCATCGGGATGCCTAGCGAATCCTCGAACATCACCTGCTTGGTCCACAGCCCCTTGTTGCCCAGCATCTCTCCATGGTCGGAAAGGAAGAGCACGCTGGTCCGTGCCGCCTGCCCGCTCGTCTCAAGACCTTCCAGCACCTGCCCAACGAGGGAGTCGAGGAAGCTGACCAAGCCGTAGTAGGCCTGGCGGGCTTGTCGGCTGCTCTCCTTGGTGAAGTATCGGCCGTAGTCGAAGAAGGCCAGCAGCCGGGAGAGGGCGGGGTGGTCGAGCCCGGCCGCCGGGGCGGGCGGTGGGATCTCCGTCCCCTCGTAGAGCTGATAGAAGGCCGGCGGCGCGACCAAGGGAAAGTGCGGCGAGACGAAGGAAGCAAGCAGCACCCAAGGCCGGTCCTCCGGTGCCTCCTCCGCCAGCCAGGCGGCTGCTCTTGCCGCGACCTTGCGGTCGTAGCCATGGTAGCCCGATTCCCCCGGGCCGACCTGGCCCGCCAGTTCGGCGGCGGCCGGAAAGTCGCCGAGCGGGCGGCGCAAGAGCCCGGGCAGCCAACCCAGGCCGTCCTTGACGTGCAGCGGCAGCAGCTCTGGCGCAAAGCCGTTGTCGTCGGCGCTGGAGCGGAAGTGCAGCTTGCCGACGGAAAGCGCGAGGCCGCCCCGCTCCCTGATCTCGTGCGCCCAGCCGCGCGGCGCGCCGCGATAGGGTTGCGCGCTGTCCCAGCAGCCGATCTGGTGGACGTAGCGACCGCTCTGCATGGCAGCGCGTGCCGGCACGCAGATCGGCGAGTTGCTGTAGGCCTGCGTGAAGGTCGTGCCGCGCCCGGCGAGACGGTCCAGGTGCGGGGTCCGGACCGGCGCCCGTCCCAGAGAGCCGAGCGCCCAGGGCGCCTGCTCGTCGCTCATGATGATCAGGAGATTGCCCGACATGGCCAGGTCGCTTTTTCGCTGGAGCCTGAACCGCCGCTCGCGGGTGTCGTGACCGCCTAGCGCTGCGGCACCGCTTTGACATGAGCCAGGACCTCGACCTCCAGGTTTTCTTGACCGTCAAGCTCCCTAATGCCGACGATATCGAAGACCTTTCCTTCCGGCGAGATTGCCTTCAAGGGTAGCTGTGCGCCGTCGGCGGGCAGGCAGCGCAACTCGTATCCGCCGCTCTCGGGGTTCGAGATGGCTTTGACCGCGAGCGTGACTCCCTTGCCGGTGAAGGCCTTGATCGGGACTTCGTGCTGCTTGTCGTGCACGGCCTTCACGTCGTCATAGCTCTGGCCGGGATTGGGCAGGACCTTGATCGGCAGTAGCTGACCTCCCGGCGCCAAGGCCTTGACGTCCAGGATGCTCGGGTCGTCGGTCGCGAGAGCCTTGACATCAAGGGTAACGCCTTCGCTGGAAACGGCTTTGACCGCGAGGCTGTGCCCGTCCCGGTCCAGGCACTTGACGTGCCAGATCTCGGCCGCTCCGACGCCGCGGGCGCCCAAGGCCAGGATCGTCCATAGAAGGAACACGGCAATCGCACGCAGCATTTTCCTGTCTCCCCGACGTTCGCCGATAGCGGCTGCCGTTTCGGAACGAGCTGTCCGAAACCGGTGCGGCCAAGAGGCAGTATGAAGGCTCCGGCGAAGCGCGCAAGCCCGACCGACGCGGCGGCCTGGTACCGAAGCGGGCGCTGCTGGCAGAGTGATGTCCAGGTCGGCCGAAGGGCGGCCGGACCGGCAGCGGAGGAGCGGACCCGGTGATAGGCGATCAGGAACTTCTCTTCGCGATCCTGACGGCGGTCTTCGCGCTGCTGGTCTGGGGACGCTGGCGCTACGACCTTGTGGCCTTCGCCGGTCTGGTGGTGTCCGTCACGGTCGGCGTGGTGCCGGTCGAGGCGGCCTTTAGCGGCTTCGGCCATCCGGCGACGGTCATCGTCGCCCTTGCCCTGATCGTAAGCCGCGGCCTTTCCAACTCCGGCGTCGTGGAGCTGCTGGCCGGCTGGCTGGTCGACGGCAAGCGCGCACTCTCGCGCCACATCGCCTACATGTCGGGTCTGGCCGCTGGCCTGTCGGCGGTGATGAACAACGTCGCCGCCCTGGCCCTGCTGATGCCTGTCGACCTGCAGGCGGCCAAGGCGGCCGAACGCAGCCCGGCGCTGACCCTCATGCCGCTCTCCTTCGCCTCGATCCTGGGCGGGCTGGTCACCTTGATCGGCACGCCGCCCAACATCGTGGTCTCCAGCTTCCGGGAAGAGGCCCTGGGAGCACCCTTCGCCATGTTCGACTTCGCCCCAGTGGGCCTGGTCTGCGCTCTGGTCGGCGTGGCTTTCGTGGCGCTCATCGGCTGGCGTCTTCTGCCGAAGGGGCGGCTGGCGAAGAACAGCAGCTCCGAGCTTTTCGAGCTGCAGGACTACATCGCCGAGCTGACGGTGCAGGAGGACTCCAAGCTGATCGGCAAGACGCTCGGCGAGATCGATGCCGCCGAGGAGGAGGACGCGGTCGATGTCCTGGGCTTGATCCGAGGCGGCCATCGCTTGCCGCGCGCGGCGCGCAAGGTGCCGATCGAAGCGGGCGACGTGCTTGTGGTCCAAGCCGGTCCCGAGGCCATCGAGAAGCTCTCGGGCGCGCTCGGCCTGGATTTCAGCGAAGGCCGGCAGGGCGCGACGGTGCTGAAGGGCCGCGATCTCGAACTCAAGGAGGTGGTGGTGCCGCCCGGCGCGATCGTCGACGGACGCGCGCTCTCGGCCATGCCCTTCCTGATCCAGCTGGGTGTCCGCGTTCTGGGAGTCTCGCGCCAGGGCCAGCGCCTGCACGAAAGGCTGTGGCGCCTGCCTTTGCAGGCGGGCGACATCCTGCTGCTCCTGGGACCGGGCGATGCCTTGCCCGAGGCCAGCCACCGCCTGGGGACCTTGCCCCTGGCGCAGCGCGGACTGCAGGTCATCCAGCGCGACAAGGCCTGGCTGACCCTGGGCATCTTCGTCGTCGCCATTCTGCTGGCAAGCGTCGGCTTGCTCTATCTGGCGGTCGCGCTGGCGGCCGTGGCGGTGCTCTACTGCCTGCTGCGGATCGTGCCAATGCGCGAGCTCTACGATTCGGTGGAGTGGCCGGTCATCATCCTGCTTGGCTCCCTGATTCCGCTGGGCACCGCCTTGGAGCAGAGCGGCGGGACGGCGGTCTTGGCGGGCGGCCTCCTGGCCCTGCTCGAGGGGGCGGAGGCCTGGGTGATCCTGACTCTGCTGATGGTCGTGACCATGACCCTGTCGGACCTCTTGAACAACACGGCCACCGCCGTCATTGCCGCGCCGATCGCCCTGGAGATGGCGCAGAAGCTGCAGGTCGATCCCGATCCCTTCCTGATGACCGTGGCGGTCGCCGCCTCCTGCGCCTTCCTCACGCCGATCGGGCACAAGAACAACACCTTGATCATGGGGCCGGGCGGCTATCGTTTCGGCGACTATTGGCGCATGGGCCTGCCGCTGGAGATCCTGGTGATCGCCGTCGCCGTGCCGATGATCCTCCTGGTCTGGCCGCTTTAGGGTTTTACCGGGTGCTGCCTCCCGCGCGGCGGAAGCAATCGAGCTGTCGGAGCGACCACCACCGGTCTCAGTCCAGCGCTGCCTTCAAGAAGGCGTCGGAGACCTCCAGGTAGCGGTCGACGTCGGTCTCGGTGTGGGCGAAGGAGCAGGAGGGTCCGGCGCTCGCGACCGCTTCCCAGACGTCGTGGTTGGCCATGAAGTGACGCCGCGTGTCGACGAAGCGCCGGTCGAGCGAGGTGGCGGCCTCCCGCGCGTTGCGCGGCAGTTGCGGGGCTAGGATCCAGCCGCTGCGGCCGCCGATGTGCGGTGCGCGCCAGGCGAGGCCGCGCCGGTCGAAAAGGCTCTGCAAGCCCACGGCCAAGCGCTTGCCCAAGAGATCCACCCGGGCGTAGTCGGACTCCTTCAAGCAGTGCTGCAGGGCTGCCCGCGCCGCGGTCAGAGCCAAGGGATTGGCATAGGTCGTGCCGCCGATGGCCAGGCCGTTGGCGGCGACGTCGACGTCCAGCTTCGCCTCCATCAGCTCGGCCAAGGGCGCCGTCATGCCGTAGGCGCCGAAGGCGATGCCGCTGCCGATGCCCTTGCCGACCACCATGATGTCGGCCGCCAGCTGCCAGGCCCGCGTCATGCCGCCGAAGGCGAAGGAGTGGCTGTGCGCCTCGTCCAAGACGAGGAGCGTGCCTGCTTCCCGGCAGAGCTTGGCGGCCTCCGCCCAGAAGCCCGCGTCGGGAAAGACCAGATTGCAGTTGGTCAGCAGCGGTTCGGCGATGAGCGCGGCGGCGTCGCGCGGAGCCAAGGCGGCGTTCAGCGCCTCCAGGTCGTTGAAGGGCACCTGCAGGATCTGCTGGCCGGCGTTCTGCGGCAGTCCCAGGTAGCCGCCGTCGCTGCCCAGGCTCTCGTCGATGTGGCCGTGGTACTTGCCCTCGAACATGACCACCCGCTCGCGTCCGGTCGCGAGCCGCGCCAGGCGCAAGGCCTCGGCGTTGGCCGCCGAGGCCGAGCCGGTGAATTGCCAGAAGGGCAGGCCGCTGCGCCGCGCCATCTCTTCCGTGGCCCAGATGCCGTCGTCGGTCGGCAGCAGGAAGGCGCTGCCGTGCGCCAACTGGGCGGTGACGGCCTCGATCACGGGCGTGGGCGCGAACCCCAGGGTCGAGGCCAGGTCGGCCTGGTTCATGTCGAGATAGCGATGGCCGTCCACGTCCTCGAACCAGGCGCCCTCGCCGCGCAGGACGAAGGGCGGCGGATGGCGGTAGAGACCCACCATCCACGCCATGGGGACACCGCTGGGCTGACTGCGCCGGGCACGCTCCCGGAGCGTCTGCGAGCGCGGCAGGCGGGCGGCGAGGCGCTCTGCCTCGCCGGCGCCCAGGGCCTCCAGGCGGTCCCAGTCCAGCATGGCTAGAGCGAGAGGGCTTCCTGCGGCGGCACGTAGTCCAGATTGTGGGCCCGGGCCACCGCGCGATAGGTGACCGCGCCCTCTGCGACGTTGAGGCCGTTCATGAGGTGCTGATCCTCCGCCAGCGCGCGGCGATGGCCCTTGTCGGCCAGTGCCACGACGAAGGGCAGGGTGGCGTTGTTGAGCGCCATGGTGGAGGTGCGCGCCACCGCGCCCGGCATGTTGGCGACGCAGTAGTGCACCACGTCGTGCGTGATGTAGATGGGATCGTCGTGCGTGGTCGCGTGCGAGGTGGCGAAGCAGCCGCCCTGGTCGATGGCGATGTCCACCAGGGCCGAGCCGGGCCGCATGTTCTTCACCATATCCTCGGAGACTAGCTTTGGTGCCGCGGCGCCGGGGACCAGGACCGCGCCGACCACGAGATCCGCCTCGGCGACGTGAGTCTCGATGGCGTCGACGGTGGAGTAGATGGTGTTCAGCTGACCGCCGAAGCGCATGTCGAGTTCGTCCAGGCGGGCGAGCGACTTGTCCATCACCGTGACCTTGGCCTCCATGCCCATGGCCATGCGCGCCGCGTTGGTGCCGGAGACGCCGCCGCCGATGACCAGCACGCGCGAGGCCCCCACGCCCGGGACCCCGCCCAGCAGCATGCCGCTGCCGCCCTGGTACTTCTCCAGACAGTAGGCGCCGACCTGGATCGACATGCGGCCGGCCACCACGCTCATCGGCGCCAGCAGCGGCAGGCGCCCGTGGTCGTCGGTCACCGTCTCATAGGCGATCGCGATGGACTTGGACTTGATCAGGCCTTCGGTCTGCGGCCAGTCCGGCGCCAGGTGCAGATAGGTGAAGAGCACCTGGCCCGGGCGCAGCATGGCGCATTCGACCTGCTGCGGCTCCTTCACCTTCACCACCATGTCCGCCGTCTCGAAGACCGCCGCGGCGTCGGGCAGGATCTTGGCGCCGGCGCGCTCGTAGTCCTCGTTGAAGAAGCCGATGCCGGCGCCGGCGTTGGTCTCGATCACCACTTCATGATCGTGATGGACCAATTCGCGCACGGAAGCCGGGGTCAGGCCGACTCTGTACTCCTGCGCCTTGATCTCTTTCGGGACACCGACTCGCATCTGATCCTCCGTTTGGATGTGGCTTTCGCGCCTATTTCTTGGAGTCCTCGTGGATGATCTCGCGCCGCACCAGAAAGATCGCCAAGGCCGAGAACACGAGGGTGATCGGCATGATGCCGAACAGCTTGAAACCGGCCCAGAAATCGGTGGAGAAGTTGCGCCACACGATCTCGTTCAGGACGGCCAGGAAGAAGAAGAAGCAGGCCCACAGCAGGGTCAGGCGCCGCCAGCCGTGATCGGTCATCTGCAGCATGCTGCCGAGCAGGGGCGCCAACAGCGGCTTGCCGAAGGCCAGGCCGCCGAAGAGGATGATGCCGAAGAGCGTGTTGACGATGGTGGGCTTCAGCTTGATGAAGGTCTCGTCGTTCAGCGCCAGGGTGAGCGCGCCGAACACCAGGACGAAGATGCCGGAGACCAGCGGCAGGATGGGGACGCGCCGCTCCAGGTGATAGTTGACCGCGAGCGCCACCGCCACGGCGGCCATGAAGGCGCCGGTCGCGGCGAAGATGTCGCTGCGGGCATTGACGATGAAGAAGACGACAAGCGGACCGGCCTCCAACACCAGCTTCAAGATGGGGGAGATGGCCGGACGCTCCGGTGCTCTGCTCTCGGTCATGAATGGCTCGATGAAGCGGCAAACGAGGTACGGGGGCCGTGCTGGCGCAGGCCCCTCGCAACGCCAGTCACTTAATCCTTTAGGCTGACGCCTGCAACACCACTGCCGGGGCTTTCCACCGCTTTCTGGGGCGAAACGCCGTCACGGGGTCCTTTGCGGCGCAAGAGCCGGCGCGCTCTTCTCCAGCCAAAGACTGGTTTCGAGCGCACCCTCGGGCAACGGCAGCCGCCCAATGACGCCGCCGCGCCAGTCGGCCTCCATCCGTGTGACGGCGTAGTGGCTGGCGAAGAGGAGCCTGAAGCCGCCGCCCAGCAGCAGGCAGGCGACCAGGAGCTGCTCGTTGTAGCCCCGCCAGGCCCAGCTCTGCGGATAGGCGTCCGGCAGCAGCACGTCGTGGATGTGAACGACGATCCCGGCCGGCAAGCGCGGCAGCCAGTCCAGCAGCAGGCGGTCCACGTCGCTGCCGGGCATGGCCACGTGGCTGCTGTCGATGAAGAGGATGTCGCCGGGCCCGAGCCCACCCATCAGATTCGGATCGGCCTCGGCCAAGGTCGCGCCATGGTGTGTGACCGGCAGGGCGGCGATGGCGGCGCGCGGCGCCGGATCGATGCAGGTGATCTCGCTCGCCAAGCCGGCGTCGGCGACGGCGCGGGCGAGGAAGCGGGTGGAGTGGCCCGAGCCGATCTCCAGGATTCGCGCCGGCTTACGCTCCTGCACCAAGGCGTAGGCGGCTGCCGCGTCCAGGCGGGGAAACCAGTCCTGCTCCCAGCGCGGTGCGGGGGCAGGACCGCCGAGGCCGGCAAGCGCATCCGCCACAGCCTCGATCGTCTCCAAGACGCTGCGGAACCGCGGCTCGGCCGCCAGGAAGAGCGGCTCGAAGGCAGGGTAATCGAGACTGCCGCGCTTGCCGGCATGGCGGGCCGGGATGAAGTAGCCACGCTCGGCGAGGCCGAAGAGCGTGGCCAGGCCGAATCCGAGACGGCGGAGGCGAGGGCGCATGGACTCAACTCCTGGCGCAAAGCTCGTAAAGCGCCACCGCGGCCGCGTTGGACACGTTGAGCGCCGCGATCGGAGGCCTGGTCGGCAGGCGCTGGATGGCATCGCAGTGCGCCTTGGTCAGCCGGCGCAGGCCGCTGCCCTCGGCTCCCATCACCAGGACGCAGCGCTCCGCGCGATTGGCCCGGCGCAGCAGGCTTCCGCCCTCGTCGAGACCGAGGCACCAGAAGCCGGCCTCCTTCAGTTGCTCCAGCGCGCGCGCCAGGTTGGTCTCCTGGATGTAGGGAACGATCTCCAGGGCGCCTGAAGCCGCCTTGGCCAGGGTGCCGCCTTCCTCCGGCGCGCGGTCGGCGGTGGTCAGCAGCGCGTCGGCGCCGAAGGCGGCGGCCGAGCGCAGGATGGCGCCGACGTTCTGCGGGTCGGTTACCTGGTCCAAGGCGACAAGGGTGGCGGGGCCTTCCCCCAGGTCGGCCAGGAAGCGGCTGAGGCTCGGCTGCTCCAAGGCCAAGCAGTGGAGTGCCAGGCCTTGATGGACGGCGCCGGCCGGCAGATTGCGCGCGATCTCCTCGCGGGCCACCACCTCGGGCGGCGGGCGCTGATGCTCCTTCAGCAAGGCGAGCAGGCTTTGGTCGGGCGCGGCGCTGGCGAGGAAGCGCTGGATCCGGCGCGCCGGATTGGCGAGCGCGGCCGAGACCGCGTGGCGGCCGTGGATCCAATAGCCCGTGGTCTCCCGCGGTGCCCGAGGGCTCCGCTGCCCTGGACCCCTTCTGCGCGTGGCTGCCTTGCGCTTGCCGCCCATCTCCTCCGGCTCTCCTTTCCTCCAGGCGCTTGCCTCAATTTCTCCGCTTTGCCGCATTTCCTTTGCCATTGACAGCAGAACTTTTTTGGCCATAGTGGCCGGCCTGCTGCCGGGCCGAACGGCCGAGTTTGCGCACCAGGAGGGGTGCCCGAGTGGTTAAAGGGGACGGGCTGTAAACCCGTTGGCTATGCCTACGTTGGTTCGAATCCAACCCCCTCCACCAGATGCGTTGCTCGGGGTCCCGTTGGGACACGGCGGTAGGGGAAGGGGAGCGCCGCGGGCTGGCTCAAACGATTGTGTTGCGTGGCCGGCGTCGCTATCTGTCTCAAGTGCTGTGCAGGCGGGTGTAGCTCAGTGGCAGAGCAGAAGCCTTCCAAGCTTACGACGGGGGTTCGATTCCCCTCACCCGCTCCAACGGCCGCCGGCGCCGAACCAAGGCGATCGGCGCCCGCCGTGGCGGCGGTGAGACGGACCCCTTAAGAGACAACCGTAGTAGGACCGAGGACGGGACCAAGGGAAGGCAATGGCCAAGTCAAAGTTCGAGCGGACGAAGCCGCACTGCAACATCGGTACGATTGGTCATGTGGATCATGGCAAGACGACCTTGACGGCCGCGATCACGAAGGTGTTGGCGGAGGCTGGCGGGGCGCAGTTCACGGCCTACGACCAGATCGACAAGGCGCCAGAGGAGAAGGCGCGCGGGATCACGATTTCGACGGCGCACGTGGAGTACGAGACGGATAACCGTCACTACGCGCACGTGGACTGCCCGGGTCACGCCGACTACGTGAAGAACATGATCACGGGTGCCGCGCAGATGGACGGCGCGATCCTTGTGGTCTCCGCGGCGGACGGTCCGATGCCGCAGACGCGCGAGCACATTCTGCTGGCGCGCCAGGTGGGCGTGCCCGCGATCGTGGTCTACCTGAACAAGTGCGACATGGTGGACGACGAAGAGCTGTTGGAGCTGGTGGAGCTGGAGGTGCGCGAGCTCTTGTCGAGCTACGACTTCCCTGGCGACGACATTCCGGTGGTCAAGGGGTCGGCCTTGGTGGCGCTGGACGACGGCGACACGAAGCTGGGCAAGGACTCGATCCTGGAGCTGATGGCGGCGGTGGACGACTACGTGCCGCAGCCGGAGCGTCCGAAGGACAAGCCCTTCCTGATGCCGATCGAGGACGTGTTCTCGATTTCGGGCCGTGGAACGGTGGTGACGGGTCGTGTCGAGCGCGGCGTGGTGAAGGTCGGCGAGGAGATCGAGATCGTCGGTCTGAAGGACACGCGCAAGACGACGGTGACGGGCGTGGAGATGTTCCGCAAGCTGTTGGACCAGGGCGAGGCCGGCGACAACATCGGGGCGCTGCTGCGCGGTGTGGGTCGCGAGGAGGTGGAGCGCGGCCAGGTCTTGGCGAAGCCTGCCTCGATCACGCCGCACACGAAGTTCACGGCGGAGTGCTACATCCTGACGAAGGAGGAGGGGGGCCGTCACACGCCTTTCTTCACCAACTACCGTCCGCAGTTCTACTTCCGCACGACGGACGTGACGGGTGTGGTGCACCTGCCGGACGGCGTCGAGATGGTGATGCCCGGCGACAACACGACGATGCAGGTGGAGTTGATCGCGCCGATCGCGATGGACGAGGGCCTGCGCTTCGCCATCCGCGAGGGCGGCCGCACCGTCGGTGCCGGCGTCGTCGCCAAGATTAGCGAATAGTCGGCAGGAGACAGGGGTTCGAGAGGGTTGGCGATAGGAGTGTAGCTCAATTGGCAGAGCACCGGTCTCCAAAACCGGGGGTTGTGGGTTCGAGTCCCTCCACTCCTGCCAAGCGCCGAACCCGGAGATGACGGACGGCGGCCAGATGCCTTCCTCGAGGCAGGCCGCCGTTCCTTGGTTAGAACGTTTAGAGAGGTCGATTGATGGCTTTCAAGCCCGCCACGTTCTTTCGCGAAGTGCGCCAGGAGGTCTCCAAGGTGACCTGGCCGACGCGGAAGGAGACGCTGGTCACCACCGGCATGGTTTTCGTGATGGTGACCTTGGTGGCGCTGTTCTTCTTCCTGATCGACCAGGTGTTGAGCCTCGGAATCTCGGCGATTCTGGGCTTGGGTGGTTAGAGCGGGGCACCTTGCGGGCGGCGACGCCTGCCGTGGTGGCCTTGCGGAGTCTATCGAGTGTCTAGGGCGCGCAAGCGCGGCACTAGCAGCTAGGACTAGGGTCTTATGGCCAAGCGTTGGTATGTGATTCACGTCTATTCGGGATCGGAGAAGAAGGTCGCCGACGCCCTGCGCGAGCAGGCCGAGCAGCTCGGCATGACCGACCTGATCGAGCAGGTGCTGGTGCCGACCGAAGAGGTGATCGAGATGCGCCGTGGCCAGAAGGTCAACGCGGAACGGCGCTTCTTCCCGGGCTATGTGCTGGTCAAGATGGACCTGAACGACATGACCTGGCACATGGTGAAGAACACGCCGAAGGTCACCGGCTTCCTGGGCGGGCAAAGCAAGCCCTCGCCGATTTCGGAGGCCGAGGCCCAGCGTATCTTGGATCAGGTCAAGGAAGGCGTGGAGCGGCCCAAGTCGACCATCGTCTTCGAGATTGGCGAGCAGGTGCGGGTCACCGACGGCCCCTTCGAGAGCTTCGTCGGCATGGTCGAGGAGGTCGACCCCGAACGCACCCGTCTCAAGGTCTCCGTCTCCATCTTCGGTCGCTCGACCCCGGTGGAGCTGGAGTACGGACAGGTGGCAAAGCTCTAGCCGCCACCCTATATGAAGCTAACCCGGCGCGGGCGGCATCGCCCTCGACGGCGTTTTGCTTCGGATAGAACGGATCTGGAGGTCGTCCGGTCAGCCCTGGCTGGAGGGACGCAGGCCAGCGCCGTTACGCGGGAGGCCGGGCCACGAAGACCCGTGGCGGCCGTAAACAACCGCGAAGGTCTCGTCCGCGGCCGAAGGGATCGGTGGCGGCTCAGTTGGGTGTTTTGAGGGACTGTCGAATGGCAAAGAAGATAGCGGGCTACATCAAGCTCGAGATTCCGGCGGGCAAGGCCAATCCTTCGCCGCCGATCGGCCCGGCGCTGGGTCAGCGCGGTCTGAACATCATGGAGTTCTGCAAGGCGTTCAACGCTGCCTCGCAGGACATGGAGACGGGCATGCCGGTCCCGGTGGTGATCACCGCCTTTGCGGACCGCAGCTTCGCCTTCGAGATGAAGACGCCGCCGGCGGCCTACTTCCTGAAGAAGGCGGCCGGTATCCCCAAGGGACATACCGATCCCGGCAAGGGGACGGTGGGCAAGGTCACGATGCAGCAGTGCCGCGACATCGCCGAGCAGAAGATGAAGGATTTGAACGCCTACGACCTGGACGCCGCGACCAAGATCATCATGGGGTCGGCCAGGTCCATGGGCCTCGAGGTGGTGGAGTAGCGCCATGGCCAATCACGGAAAGCGACTGAAGCAGGCCTACGAGGGCCTCGACCGCGACAAGGACTATGGCCTCGAGGACGCCGTTCGCCTGGTCAAGGAGAACGCCCGCGCCAAGTTCGACGAGTCGGTCGAGATCTCGATGAACCTGGGCATCGACCCGCGTCACGCCGATCAGGCTCTGCGCGGCATGGTCAACCTGCCGAACGGCACCGGCCGGCCGGTGCGCGTGGCCGTCTTCGCGCGCGGCGACAATGCCGATGCCGCCAAGGAGGCCGGTGCCGACATCGTCGGCGCGGAGGACCTGGTGGAGCAGATCCAGGGCGGTCAGATCAACTTCGACCGCGCCGTCGCCACGCCCGACATGATGGCGCTGGTCGGCCGCTTGGGTAAGATTCTGGGTCCGCGCGGCCTGATGCCGAACCCCAAGCTCGGCACCGTGACCAAGGACGTGACCGCGGCCGTGCAGGCGGCCAAGGGCGGCCAGGTCGAGTTCCGCGCCGAGCGTGCCGGCATCGTGCATGCCGGTGTGGGAAAAGTAAGCTTTGACGACGCCGCCATTTTGGCTAATGTGCGCGCTTTCGTCGATGCGATCGTCCGCGCCAAACCGTCCGGCGCCAAGGGAACCTACGTGAAGCGGGTCTCCTTGAGTTCGACCATGGGGCCGGGCGTGTCCGTCGATACCGCCAGCCTGTCGGGCTGAGCGAAGGGCGGAAGAGGAATTCTCTGTCGCCGGGAGGTGCCTTTGGCATTGACCCGGCGGCCGCAGGATCCGGCTGGAACCGGCGCTTCGGCGGCGGTGTGGTCGGAAAACCTGTCCGAGACTGCAGGTGGGACCTTCGGGTCGCCTAAGCTCCGCTGACGCGGTGCCTGCATAGACGGGGCGCAAGGGGTCTTGTCGAACGCCTTCCGGCGCGGCCGGAAAAGCGGGGTAGGAGATCCGCAGATGCTCTCCGGGGCAGGTCGAGACGGGTGTCGGAGGTCCGGCGCCCGATTTGGTCGGCGGCTTGCCACCTGGTCAGGGGCTCTTGGTGGAGCACTTGGACCTTGGGGGCGGTCGCCAAAGCTAAGGTGGAGACGCATTCGTGGATCGAGCTGCGAAAGAAGCGCTGGTAGCGGAGCTGCACGAGGCCTTCACGCAGTCCACTCTTCTCATGGTCACCCATCAGACCGGGATGACCGTGTACGAGAGTCAGGACTTGCGCGGGCGCGTGCGGGATGCCGGTGCCAGGTTCAAGGTAGCGAAGAACCGTCTGGCGCGTCTCGCCCTGGAGGGCACGCCTTTCGAGGGGCTGAGCGATCAGCTCACCGGACCGACCGGCCTGGTGTGGTCGGACGATCCGGTCGAGGCTGCGAAGGCCATTGTCAAGTTCGCGAAGGACAGCAAGAAGCTGACCATCGTGGCCGCTGGCTTTGGCGAGCAGATCTTGGACGCCAAGGGCGTCGAGCAGGTCTCGAAGATGCCGTCGCTCGACGAGCTGCGCGGGAAGCTTGTGGGTCTGATACAGGCCCCGGCCGCACAGCTGGTCGGGTTGCTGCCGGCCCCGGCGACTAAGGTCGCCGGCGCCATGCAGGCCGGTGCGTCGAAGCTGCCACGTGTTCTCAATGCCTATGCCCAGAAAGAGGCGGCATAGGACTGGACGAGGTGCTGCGGTTCCAACCGCTTTGTTAAGTGATGCAACCAACCGCCGCCGGGCCCGACGAGATGACCGGGCGGGCGGCCGAGCAAGACCCTGAGGAGTGAGAAGAAATGGCCGATTTGGACAAGCTCGTCGACGAGCTTTCGAACCTGACCGTGCTTGAGGCGGCGGAGCTCGCCAAGAAGCTTGAGGATACCTGGGGCGTTTCCGCCGCGGCCGCGCCGATGGCGATGCCGATGATGCCGGGTGCCGCCGGCGGTGGCGACGATGCCGCTCCGGCCGCCGAGGAGAAGACCGAGTTCGACGTCGTCTTGAAGGCGATCGGCGACAAGAAGATCAACGTGATTAAGGAGGTCCGTGCGATCACCGGCCTCGGCCTCAAGGAGGCCAAGGACCTGGTGGAGGGCGCGCCCAAGCCCGTCAAGGAGGGCGTGCCGAAGGACGAGGCCGAGAAGCTTAAGGGGCAGCTTGAGGGCGTTGGTGCGACTGTCGAGATCAGCTGACCTTCAGCCGGTGCGCATGTCGCACCGGCCATAGCGATTGACCCGGGCGGCGCGGAAGATCTCTTCCGCGCCGTCACGGGCGTTTGTGCGTTTTAGCCCGTGCGCCTTGCGCTCCGTCGCAGGATGACACGGCGGAGATGAGTGCCGGTGCTGCGGCGTCGGCGCAAGAGAGCGGTCAATTTCGGGCCGCGCAGTTGTCTAGGCCGGTGCCCTTGGGGGCCGGCAGGAAGGGAAGAAGGGCGAGCCATGAAGAGGTCCTTTACCGGTCGCAAGCGCTTGCGCAAGAGCTATGGTCGCATCCCCGAAGTCGCGCAGATGCCGAACCTGATCGAGGTGCAGAAGAGCTCCTACGATCAGTTTCTGCAGATGGGAGGCGATGCCGTTACCCGCTCGACCTTGGGCCTGCAGGAAGTCTTTCAGTCCGTCTTCCCGATCAAGGACTTCTCCGAGCGGGCCGAGCTGCAGTTCGTGCACTACGAGCTGGAGGAGCCCAAGTACGACGTGGAGGAGTGCCAGCAGCGCGGCATCACCTTCGCGGCGCCCTTGAAGGTGACCCTGCGCCTGGTGGTCTGGGACGTCGACGAGGATACCGGTGCCCGCTCCATCCGCGACATCAAGGAGCAGGACGTCTACATGGGCGACATGCCGCTGATGACGGGCAACGGCACCTTCATCATCAACGGCACCGAGCGGGTGATCGTGAGCCAGATGCACCGCTCGCCGGGCGTCTTCTTCGACCACGACAAGGGCAAGACCCACACCTCGGGCAAGTACCTCTTCGCCGCCCGCGTCATCCCCTATCGCGGTTCCTGGCTGGACTTCGAGTTCGATGCCAAGGACCTGGTCTACGTCCGCATCGACCGGCGCCGCAAGCTACCGGCGACCACCTTGCTGCTGGCGCTGGATTCGGCGCGTACCGAGCGGGAGCGCGAGACGGCGGCCGGCGAAGGCCGTGAGCTGGAGCCGGTCGAAGTCCAGGGCATGAGCTTGGAGGAGATCCTCAACACCTTCTATGGCGTGGTCTCCTACACCCGTTCCAAGGACCGCTGGCACACGCGCTTCGACGCCGAGGCGGTGCGCGGCAGCAAGCTCACCCGCGACCTGATCGACGCCAAGACCAACAAGGTGGTGGCCGAGGCCGGCACCAAGGTGACCCCGCGCAAGGCCCGGCAGTTCGTCGAGGCCGGGCTGGAGCACGTGCTGGTCGCCCGCGAGGACATGCTGGGCCGCTACATGGCCAGCGATCTGATCGACGCCGAGACCGGCGAGGTCTTCGGCGAGGCCGGCGACGAGATCACCGAGCCCTTGCTGGCCCGTGTCGAGGCCACGGGTCTGGAGAGCCTGGACACGCTCGCCATCGACCACGTCAACGTCGGCGCCTACCTGCGCAACACCTTGGCTGTCGACAAGAACCGTACCCGCGAAGAGGCTCTGATCGACATCTACCGGGTGATGCGCCCGGGCGAGCCGCCGACCCTGGAGAGCGCGGAGGCGCTGTTCCGCGGCCTCTTCTTCGATTCCGAGCGCTACGACCTCTCCGCCGTCGGCCGGGTGAAGATGAACGCTCGCCTCTACGGCAAGGAGAACGCCACCGACGACCAGCTGCGCGTGCTGCGCAAGCAGGACGTGCTGCGCATCCTCCGGATCCTCTGCGACCTGAAGGACGGCGTCGGCGACATCGACGACATCGATCACCTGGGCAACCGCCGGGTACGCTCCGTCGGCGAGTTGATGGAGAACCAGTACCGCGTCGGCCTGCTGCGTATGGAGCGCGCGATCCGCGAGCGCATGAGCTCGGTCGAGATTGACAGCGTCATGCCGCACGACCTGATCAACGCCAAGCCGGCGGCCGCCTCGGTGCGCGAGTTCTTCGGTTCCTCCCAGCTCTCGCAGTTCATGGATCAGACCAACCCCTTGTCCGAGATCACCCACAAGCGGCGTCTCTCGGCCTTGGGTCCGGGCGGTCTCACGCGCGAGCGGGCGGGCTTCGAGGTGCGCGACGTGCACCCCACGCACTACGGCCGCATCTGCCCGATCGAGACGCCGGAAGGTCCGAACATCGGCCTGATCAACTCCCTTGCGACCTACGCCCGGGTCAATCAGTACGGCTTCATCGAGACCCCCTACCGCAAGGTGGAGGACGGCAAGGTCACCGACGAGGTGGTCTACCTCTCCGCGATGGAGGAGGGGAAGTACACCGTGGGTCAAGCCAACGCGCCCCTGGACGAGGACAAGCGCTTCGCCGAGGACCTGATCTCCTCGCGCCGCGGCGGCGACTACATGCTGGCCCGGCGCGAAGACATCGAGCTGATGGACGTCTCGCCCAAGCAGCTGGTCTCGGTGGCGGCCGCCCTCATCCCCTTCCTGGAGAACGATGACGCCAACCGCGCGCTGATGGGCTCCAACATGCAGCGCCAGGCGGTGCCGCTGATCAAGGCCGAGGCGCCCTTGGTGGGCACCGGCATGGAGGGCACGGTGGCGCGCGATTCCGGCGTCGCCATCTCGGCGCGCCGCGGCGGCGTGGTCGACCAGGTCGATGCGACCCGTATCGTGGTGCGCGTGAACGAGAAGGAGAGCCATGCCGGCGAGACCGGCGTCGACATCTACAACCTCCTGAAGTTCCAGCGCTCCAACCAGAACACCTGCATCACCCAGCGTCCCTTGGTGAAGGTGGGAGAGATGGTTGAGAAGGGCGACATCGTCGCCGACGGCCCCTCGACCGACCTCGGCGAGCTGGCGCTCGGCCGCAACGTGTTGGTCGCCTTCATGCCTTGGCAGGGCTACAACTTCGAGGACTCCATCCTGCTCTCCGAGCGGATCGTGCGCGATGACGTCTTCACCTCGATCCATATCGAGGAGTTCGAGGTCATGGCCCGCGACACCAAGCTGGGTCAGGAGGAGATCACCCGCGACATTCCCAACGTCGGCGAGGATGCGCTGCGCAATCTCGACGAAGCTGGCATCGTCTACATCGGCGCCGAGATCCAGCCGGGCGACATCCTGGTCGGCAAGGTGACGCCGAAGGGCGAAAGCCCGATGACGCCGGAAGAGAAGCTCTTGCGGGCGATCTTCGGAGAGAAGGCATCGGACGTGCGCGACACCTCGCTTCGCGTCCCGCCCGGAGTCTCCGGCACCATCGTGGAGGTGCGGGTCTTCTCCCGCCGCGGTGTCGACAAGGACGAGCGCGCCCTGCAGATCGAGCGTCAGGAGATCGAGCGTCTGGCCAAGGACCGCGACGACGAGAAGGCGATCCTGGAGCGCAGCTACTACAACCGCCTGAAGGACCTCCTGGTCAATCAGAGCGGCCAGAGCGGACCCAAGGGCTTCCGTTCCGGCGTCGACATCACCGAGATGGTGCTGTCGGACTACACGCCGGGCCAGTGGCGCCAGATCACCGTGGCCGACGACAAGCGCCAGGCCGAGATCGAGGAATTGGGCCGCGCCTTCGACCAGGCGGTCGGCGGCTTGACCAAGCGCTTCGACAACAAGGTGGCCAAGCTGCAGGCCGGCGACGAGCTGCCGCCGGGCGTGATGAAGATGGTCAAGGTCTTCATCGCCGTGAAGCGCAAGATCCAGCCCGGCGACAAGATGGCCGGCCGGCACGGCAACAAGGGCGTGGTCTCCAAGATCGTGCCCGTCGAGGACATGCCCTACCTGGAGGACGGCACCCCGGTCGACATCGTGCTGAACCCGCTGGGCGTGCCCAGTCGCATGAACGTCGGCCAGATCCTGGAGACGCACCTGGGCTGGGCCTGCCGCGGCCTCGGCCGGCAGGTGACCGAGCTCTTGGACAAAGCCGTCGTGAACCAGGCCGCCGCCGTACGTGACAAGTTCAAGCAGATCTACGGTGAGGAGGCCTACGCCAACCAGGTCGCCAACCTGGACGATGCCGACGTGGTGGAGATGGCGCGCAACGTCACCAACGGCATCCCCATCGCCTCGCCGGTCTTCGACGGCGCGCACGAGGCCGACATCGTCGAGGCCTTGAACGCGGCGGGACTCGACTCCTCTGGCCAGGTTACGCTGGTGGATGGCCGCACCGGTGAGGCTTTCCACCGGCCGGTCACGGTTGGCTACATCTACATGCTGAAGCTGCACCATCTGGTGGACGACAAGATCCACGCCCGCTCCATCGGCCCCTACAGCCTGGTGACCCAGCAGCCGCTGGGCGGCAAGGCGCAGTTCGGCGGTCAGCGCTTCGGCGAGATGGAGGTCTGGGCCCTGGAAGCCTACGGCTCCTCCTACACCTTGCAGGAGATGCTGACGGTGAAGTCCGACGACGTGTCGGGCCGCACCAAGGTCTACGAAGCCATCGTCAAGGGCGACGACAACTTCGAGGCCGGCATTCCGGAGTCCTTCAACGTGCTGGTCAAGGAGCTGCGCTCGCTGTGCCTGAACGTCGAGCTGAAGCAGAGCAGCTACTAAGCATCCGGTTTTCCCGCCCGGGCCCGGCAAGGCCCGGGCCATCCTCCGCCCCTGAGGAGTGAGCACATGAGTGAACTCGTCAATATCTTCGGCCAGCCGCAGGGCCCGCAGAGCTTCGATCAGATTCGTATTTCGATCGCCAGCCCGGAGCGCATCCGCTCCTGGTCCTTCGGCGAAATCAAGAAGCCGGAGACGATCAACTACCGCACCTTCAAGCCGGAGCGCGACGGCCTCTTCTGCGCGCGCATCTTCGGCCCGATCAAGGACTACGAGTGCTTGTGCGGCAAGTACAAGCGCATGAAGTACCGCGGTATCATCTGCGAGAAGTGCGGCGTCGAGGTCACGCTCTCCAAGGTCCGGCGCGAGCGCATGGGCCACATCGAGCTGGCCAGCCCCGTCGCCCACATCTGGTTCATGAAGTCGTTGCCCAGCCGCATCGGCCTCTTGATGGACATGACCCTGAAGGATCTGGAGAAGATCCTCTACTTCGAGGCCTACGTGGTCATCGAGCCGGGCATGACCGATCTGAAATCGCGCCAGCTGCTGAACGAGGACGAGTACCTCGACGCGCAGGAGAAATACGGCGACGAGAACTTCATCGCCAAGATCGGCGCCGAGGCGATCAAGGACATGCTCGGCCAGATCGACATGGACGCCGAGCGGGTCAACATGCGCGCCGAGCTGAAGGAGACCAACTCCGAGGCCAAGCGCAAGAAGCTGGTCAAGCGCCTGAAGCTGGTCGAGGCCTTCATGGAGTCGGGCTCGCACCCCGAGTGGATGATCCTGGACGTCGTCCCGGTGATTCCGCCCGAGCTGCGCCCGCTGGTGCCGCTGGACGGCGGCCGCTTCGCCACCTCGGACCTGAACGACCTCTATCGCCGGGTGATCAACCGCAACAACCGCCTGAAGCGCCTGATCGAGCTGCGCGCGCCGGACATCATCGTGCGCAACGAGAAGCGCATGCTGCAGGAGGCCGTCGACGCGCTCTTCGACAACGGCCGCCGCGGCCGCGTCATCACCGGCGCCAACAAGCGCCCGCTGAAGTCGCTGTCCGACATGCTGAAGGGCAAGCAGGGCCGCTTCCGCCAGAACCTCCTGGGCAAGCGCGTCGACTACTCCGGCCGCTCGGTCATCGTGGTCGGCCCGGAACTAAAGCTGCATCAGTGCGGCTTGCCGAAGAAGATGGCCTTGGAGCTTTTCAAGCCCTTCATCTACTCCAAGCTGGAGCTCTACGGCCTGGCCTCCACCATCAAGGCGGCCAAGCGCATGGTGGAGAAGGAGCGCCCGGAGGTCTGGGACATCCTGGAAGAGGTGATCCGCGAGCATCCGGTGCTGTTGAATCGCGCGCCGACCTTGCACCGCCTCGGCATCCAGGCCTTCGAGCCGGTCCTGATCGAGGGCAAGGCGATCCAGCTGCACCCCTTGGTCTGCACCGCCTTCAACGCCGACTTCGACGGCGACCAGATGGCCGTGCACGTGCCGCTGTCGCTGGAAGCGCAGCTGGAAGCGCGCGTCTTGATGATGTCGACCAACAACATCCTCTCGCCCGCCAACGGCAAGCCGATCATCGTGCCCAGCCAGGATATCGTGCTCGGCATCTACTACCTCTCGATGGAGGACGAGGGCGACGTGGCCCCGGTGCCGATCGCCAACATGGGCGAACTGCAGGCGGCCCTGGACGCCGGCGCCATCACCCTGCACTCCAAGATCACCACGCGCTTCGAGACCCGTGACGAAGACGGCAAGCCGGTGATCCAGCGCGTCGAGACCACGGCGGGCCGCCGCATCCTCTCGGAGGTGCTGCCCAAGGATGCCAGCGTCCCCTTCTCGATCATCAACCGGGTCTTGACCAAGCGCGAGATCTCGGAGGTCCTGGACGTGGTCTATCGCCACTGCGGGCAGAAGGAGACGGTGATCTTCGCCGACCGCATCATGGCGCTGGGCTTCAATTACGCCAACAAGGCCGGCATCTCCTTCGGCAAGGATGACCTCATCATTCCCGACGCCAAGCACCGCCTGGTGGAAGAGGCGCAGGGCCAAGTGAAGGAGTTCGAGCAGCAGTACCAGGACGGCCTCATCACCCGCGGCGAGAAGTACAACAAGGTCGTCGACGTCTGGTCGACCACGACCGACCGCGTGGCCGAGGAGATGATGAAGGGCATGAGCGTCGTGAAGGGCCGGGACATCAACTCGGTCTACATGATGGCGCACTCCGGCGCGCGCGGCTCGGCCGCCCAGATCAAGCAGCTGGCCGGCATGCGCGGCCTGATGGCCAAGCCGTCGGGCGAGATCATCGAGACCCCGATCATCTCCAACTTCAAGGAAGGCCTGACCGTGCTGGAGTACTTCAACTCCACCCACGGCGCCCGCAAGGGACTGGCCGACACCGCCTTGAAGACCGCCAACTCCGGCTATCTCACCCGACGCCTGGTGGACGTGGCCCAGGACGCCATCATCACCGAGGACGACTGCGGCACCGAGCGCGCGCTCACCATCTCTGCCGTGGTCGAGGGCGGTGAGGTTCTGGCGCCCTTGACCGACCGGATCCTGGGACGCACGGCCGCCGTCGACATCGTCGACCCGGCCAGCGGCGAGGTGATCGTGCCGGCCAAGGAGATCATCGACGAGGAGCTGGTGGTCAAGATCGACCAGGCCGGTGTCGACACGGTGCAGCTGCGCTCGCCCTTGGTCTGCGAGTCGGCCAGCGGCATCTGCGGCACCTGCTACGGGCGCGATCTGGCCCGCGGCACCAGGGTGAACGTCGGCGAGGCGGTCGGCGTCATCGCCGCGCAGTCGATCGGCGAGCCCGGCACGCAGCTGACCATGCGCACCTTCCACATCGGCGGCGCGGCCCAGCGTGGCGCCGAGCAGAGTTCGGTCGAGGCCACGGTCGACGGCACCATCACCATCCGCAACCGCAACGTGGTCGCCAACTCCGAGGGCGTGCTGGTGGTGATGAACCGCAACCTCGAAGTGGTGCTGAAGGACGAGAAGGGACGCGACCGGGCCAACCACCGCGTACCCTACGGCGCCCGTCTCCTGGTCGACGACGGCTCGGAGGTGCAGAAGGGTCAGCGCTTGGCCGAGTGGGACCCCTACACCATGCCGATCATCACCGAGCGGGAGGGCCGGGCGGTCTTCGCCGACCTGATCGACGGTGTTTCCATGCGCGAGGTGACGGACGAGCAGACCGGCATCGCCAGCCGCGTGGTGATCGACTGGAAACAGCAGCCGCAGGGCAACGACCTGCGTCCGCGCATCCAGCTGGAGGATGGCGAAGGCGCCCTGCTGAAGCTCTCCAACGGCCTGGAGGCACGCTACCTCATGTCGGTCGACGCCATCCTCTCGGTCGACAACGGGGCCGAGGTCAAGGCGGGCGACGTCTTGGCGCGTATCCCGCGCGAGACCTCCAAGACCCGCGACATCACCGGCGGTCTGCCGCGCGTCGCCGAGCTCTTCGAGGCACGCAAGCCCAAGGACTTCGCCATCATCAGCGAGATCGCGGGCCGGGTCGAGTTCGGCAAGGACTACAAGACCAAGCGCCGCGTGATCGTGCGTCCCCTGGAAGAGGACAAGGACGCCAAGGAGTACATGGTCCCCAAGGGCAAGCACATCTCGGTGCAGGAGGGCGACCACGTCGAGAAGGGCGACCTCTTGATGGACGGCAGCCCGGTGCCGCACGACATCCTGGAGGTGATGGGGATCGAGGCCCTGGCCGAGTACCTGGTCAACGAGATCCAGAGCGTCTATCGCCTGCAGGGCGTTAAGATCAACGACAAGCACATCGAGGTGATTTGCCGGCAGATGCTGCAGAAGGTCGAGATCACCGGCGCCGGCGACACCACCTTCCTGATCGGCGAGCAGGTCGACCGCGATGAGTACGACGCGGTGAACGAGCGCACCGAGGAGGAGGGCGGCGAGGTGGCCACGGCCAAGCCAGTGCTGCAGGGCATCACCAAGGCCTCGCTGCAGACCCGCTCCTTCATCTCCGCGGCCTCTTTCCAGGAGACCACCCGTGTCCTGACCGAGGCCTCGGTGCAGGGCAAGGTCGACTTCCTGGTGGGCCTGAAGGAGAACGTCATCGTCGGCCGCCTGATCCCGGCCGGCACCGGCTCGGTCATGAACACGGTGAAGCGCCTGGCCGCGGACCGCGACCAGGCGCTCTTGGCCGAGCGCGCCGCCGAGCAACCACCGGAGCTGGCGATCGAGGGCGACGGCGGCGAGGCGAGCGCCGCCGAGTAGCCCCGACGGCTTTGGTCTGGGAGTAAGACGGCGGCCCTCTCCAACGAGAGAGGGCCGCCGTTTCTTTGTTTGGTGAGGAGGACGTACCGGGGCGGGAGTGACATTCCGGCCGCGGACGCGCAGCCGCCCCGTCCGTCGTCATCGCGAGCGAAGCGCGGCGATCCAGCCTGTCCGGGTCGAAGGTGTCGCGCTGGACTGCCGCGTCGCTGTTGCTCCTCGCAGTGACGGCGGGCTTAGCTGCGGGCTGAGTGACAAGGCTTGCTGAATTCGGCGTTCCAAGCCAGCAGTGCACGTGCAGCCAGCCCACTCGTCGTCATCGCGTGCGCAGCGCGGCGATCCAGACTGTCTCGGCCTGGAGCTTTGCGCTGGACTACCGCGTCGTCGCGCCGACGCTCGCGGTCGCGTGCGGTTCCGGTGTAGTACTGACCTGCGCGGGGCCTTCGTCCCACGCAGTGGGAGAGCAGACCATGACCGAGCGCGACGCCATCGACCTGCGTACTCTGGCCATTCACGCGGGCGAGGACCCGTCGGCCGACCTCGGCGAGATCGCGCCGGCGATCGCCATGTCGACCAGCTTCAAGGCGCACCCCGACGGCGTGCAGTTCTCGGCCACGGCCCTGGAGGAGGACGCGCCCTTCTTCTACACCCGCTGGGCCAACCCCACGGTGCGCCAGCTGGAGCGCAAGCTGGCGGCCCTGGACGGTGGCGAGGATGCCGTCTGCTTCGCTTCCGGCATGGCGGCGATCGCGGCCTTGCTGCTGACCAAGCTCGGCGCCGGCGACCACCTGGTGGTCTCCAACGTCTGCTATGCCGGCGTGGCGGAGCTGGTGCATGACACCTTGCCGCGCTACGGCATCGCCGTCTCTGCGGTCGACACCGGCGACCTGCGGGCCGTCGCCGATGCGGTCCGGCCGGAAACGCGGATGATCTACGCCGAGACGCCGGCCAACCCGATCCTGCGCTTGGCCGATGTAGTCGGCCTGGCGGAGATCGCGCGCGGAGCGGGGGCGGAGCTCGCCATCGACTCGACCCTGGCCACGGCGGTGGCGACCCGGCCGCTCGCCCTGGGCGCCGACTATGTCCTCCATTCGCTGACCAAGTACGTCTGCGGTCACGGCGGCGACGCGCTGGGCGGAGTCGTGATCGGCAAGGCCGACCGGATGGCCCGGCTGCGCCAAGGGCCGCTCATTCACCTCGGCGGCTGCCTCAGCCCCTTCAATGCCTGGGTCTTCCTACGCTCGCTGCACAGCCTGGACCTGCGCATGCGCGCCCATCAGGAGGGCGCGCTGGCCGTCGCCCGCTTCCTGGAAAGCCACCCGCGGATCGCCCGCGTGCTCTACCCGGGCTTGCCGTCGCATCCGCAGCACGCTCTGGCCAAGCGGCAGATGGCGAACTTCTCCGGCATGGTTTCCTTCAGCGCCGATGACGGTCCCGCCCTGGCGCGCGCCTTCGCCGACCGGCTGAGGCTGGTCAGCTACGCGGTCTCCATGGGCAAGAGCAAGTCCCTGGTCTTCTACATCCCGACCGAGGACCTGCAGCAAAGCTCCTTCAAGCTGCCGCCGGGGGAGCTTGCCAGGTACCGGGACTGGACCGGCGAGGGCAGCTTCCGCATGTCGGTCGGGCTGGAGAGCCCGGAGGCGATTATCGCCGATCTGACGACGGTGCTGGAGCGCGTTTAGCCGCGGTCTCCCTTCCAGGCTGAGTTTAGGCGAAGGGAATGCAGGAGCCCGCTTCGGCCTGCCAGTCGCGCACCGCGGAGAGAACGGCCTTGCGCACGGCGTTCACCGGCTCCGCGCGCGTTCTGCCGCTCGGGAAGCAAAGACTGTAGCTGAGCGGAAGCCGGGGCTCGAAGCGGCGCACCACCACGCCGTTGTTGAGCCAGGCCTCGGCCGCCAGCGGCTCGGCCAGGGTGATCCCCAGCCCCGCCGCGACCATGGCATAGCGGCTGTGCGAGGTCTGGGTCATGACCCGGATGTCGTTGTCGTCGAGGTAGGGCGCGAAGAGCGCGGCCTCCTTGTCGAAGGAGAGCGGCCCCGCCGGCCGCCAGCCGATCACCTGCTCGTTCTGAAAGTCCGATGCCTCGATCGCCTCCTTCTCCGCCAAGCGATGGCCCGCCGGCATGGCGCAGACGTGGTCGGCGGTGAAGAGGTGCTCGCTCTCTATGCCGGCGATGTCGGGGATGGTCAGCGTCAGGGCCAGGTCGGCCGTCAGGTTCTGGAGCTTCTGGATGATCTCGGCCACCGTGCCGCTGTCGATCTCCAAGCCCCAGGGCTGATTGCTTTCCCGGATACGGCGCGCCACGCGCGGCACGAGCGAGGTCGACAAGGCCGGAAGGCAAGCGACAACGACCGGTTGCGACACGTTGCTTCGGATGTTCTTGGCGGCCTGCTCGATCCGCTCGAGGCCCAGGAAGTTCTGCTCGACGATGCCGGCAAGCTCGACTGCCGCCGTGGTCGGCACCAAACGCCCTTTCATCCGGTCGAAGAGCTTGAAGCCGAGGTGAGCCTCCAGCTCCGCCAGATGCCTGCTCACGCCCGGCTGTGAGATCGACAGCCGCGCCGCCGCTCTCGTCGTCGTGCCCGCCGTCATCAAGCAGCGAAAGACCTCCACCTGGCGAAAGCTGAGCACGGCGATCGACCCTCCGCGACCTGTCGAAGCCTATAACCTGGCTGCATAGACTATGACCAATTGATCTTTCTCATTATGAGACAACTGTGGAATTCTGTCCACAAGGACAAGGGCGTCAGGCGGGGGAGTCCGCTCGGAACGCCGAAGAGCACGGGAGTTGCATGATGAGACGCACTGGTCACCGAGACGATCGCCCAAGCAGTGTTCCTTTGAGCCGCCGCGACCTCATGGCCGGCGCCGCGGCCGTCGGCGCGGGCGCTTTCCTCGGCGCCGGCATTGCGCCCGGCAGGGCCAAGGCCGACGCGCCGAAGGCGGGCGGCACCCTGCGCCAGGCCTTGCGGGGCGGTTCGAACAGCGACACCCTGGACGGCACCACCTTGCAGGCGGCCCACCCGATCAGCGTCAGCTGGCAGCTGCGCAACAACCTGACCGAGATCGACGCGGCCGGAGAGGTGCGGGGCGAGCTGGCCGAGCGCTGGGAATCCGCCGACAAGGCAAAGGTCTGGGTCTTCGAGCTGCGCAAGGGCGTCGAGTTCCACAACGGCAAGAGCCTGGAGGCGGCCGATGTCGTCTACTCGCTGAACCAGCACCGCGGCGAAGACACCAAGTCGGGCGCGGCGCCCATCGTGCGGGGCGTCACCGACATCCGCGCCGACGGCAAGCACCGCGTGATCGTGGAGCTTGGCGAAGGCAACGCCGACTTCGCCCACCTCGTGTCCGACTACCATCTGGTCATCGCGCCAGAGGGCACGGCTGGCGAGGCCTGGGACAAGGGAATCGGCACTGGCCCCTTCGTGCTGGAGAACTGGGAGCCGGGCGTGCGCGCGGCGACCACGCGCAACCCCAACTACTTCAAGGAGGGCCTCCCCTACTTCGACGCGGTGGAGACCCTGCACATCGCCGACGTCGCGGCCCGCACCAACGCGCTCCGCTCCGGCGAAGCCGACGTCATCGAGGAGCCGGACCTCAAGACCCTGCACTTGCTGAAGCGTCAGCCGGGCATGGTGATCAAGGAGGTCGCCGGGCCACGGCACTTCCCCTATCCCATGCTGATGACGGTGCCGCCCTTCGACAATCCGGACCTGCAGATGGCGCTCAAGTACGCCATCGACCGCGAGGCCTGGGTGCAGAAGATCCTGAAGGGCCATGGCTATGTCGGGAACGACCATCCGGTCGGCCGCAACCAACGCTTCTTCGCCGGCGGCCTCGAGCAGCGCGGCTACGATCCGGAGAAAGCGCGCTTCCACCTGAAGCAGGCCGGCCTGGAGGGCGCCACCGTCGAGCTGGTGGCGGCCGAGGTCTATCCCGGCGCGGTGGACGGCGCCGTGCTCTACAAGGAGGCCGCCAAGGCCGCCGGGCTCACCATCGACGTCAAGCGCGTGCCGAGTGATGGCTACTGGACGGAGGTGCCCTTGAAGCGGGCTTGGCATGTCAGCAGCCTCGCCGGACGGCCCACGGTCGACTGGGTGATGTCGGTCTCCTACGCCGCCGACGCCCCCTGGAACGACACCACCTGGGCCAACGAGCGGTTCAATCGCTTGCTTGTCGAGGCGCGGTCCGAAGAGGACGAGGACAAGCGCGCGGAGATGTACTTCGAGATGCAGAAGCTGGTGCGCGACGACTGCCCGACGGTCATCCCGGCCTTCGCCAACTTCATCAACGGCATGAACGACAAGATCGGCACGCCGGAGGTCATCGCGTCCAACGGACAGCTGGACGGCCTCAAGAACTTCGAGCGCTGGTGGTTCGTCTGAGGGTCTTCGGTTCGCAGCGGCGTTACAAGGGAGCGCGCCGGCCGGAGGAGAGGCGAGGCGCGTTTCCGGCCTCTGTCCCGGGCAATCCGGCGCGCCTCTCGGTGCGCCATCAGACGAAGAGGAAGAGGAAATCGGTGGCGGTCAGCTGGTCGGCTTCGGTGATGCCGGAAAGGCGGATCTCGAAGTTCGCCGTGCCGTCGGCGTCGCTGTCGACCTGGACCCGCTCGCTGGGTTCGTCGAAGCGGGCCTGGGCCGCGTTGCCGCTGAAGGTGGCCGATCCGATCCAGCCGGCGTTGTCGCTGCCGGAGACGCCTAGCACCATGATATCGGCATCCGGCGGGGGCGCCGCGCCGACGTGTGAGGTGAAGTCGGTGATCACCGCCTCCAGGCCTCTGCCGGGCTGGACGAAGTAGAAGGAGTCAGCACCGGCGCCGCCGGTCAGCTGGTCGCTTCCGCTGCCGCCGACGAGCCGGTCGCCCGACGAGCCGGCGATCAGCTGATCGTTTCCGTTACCGCCGAACAGCTGATCGATACCGCTGTGGGTCTTGATACGGTCGTTGCCGTCACCTCCACCCGCGAAGTCGTCGCCATCGCCGCCGAAAGCCCGATCGCTTCCCGAGTCGCCGAGCAGAGTGTCTTGGCCGTCGTGTCCGGCGAGGAAATCGTCATCGTCTTGACCGCTGAGGATGTCATTCCCGCCACCGCCGCGCAGGTCGTCCGACCCGGTTCCGCCGAAAAGGATGTCGTCGGCGTCCTGACCGCGCAGGTCGTCGTTGCCGGTTGCCCCATAGAGGAGGTCGGTGTCGCGGCCGCCCTTGGCGTAGTCGTCCCCGGCACCGCCGAAGAGGAAATCGAAACCCGCGCCCCCGTAGAGGTTGTCGGCCTCGGCGCCGCCATAGGCCGTGTCGCTTCCGGTCCCACCGAAGAGACTGTCGATGTCGCCGTCTCCGTAGAGCGTGTCCATGCCGCTGCCACCGAAGAGGTCGTCGTTGGCGCCGCCACCGCGCAGGATGTCGTCGCCATCGTCGCCGTAGCCCAGGTCGGATCCGTCACCGCCGTAGTGCGTGTCCATGCCGCTGCCGCCGTAGAGCGTATCGAAGCCCTTCTGGCCAATCAGCACATCGTCGCCTGATCCTCCGTAGCCGACGTCGTCGCCCATGCCGCCGCGCTGCGTGTCGTTCCCGTCGCCGCCGAAGAGGTCGTCGTTGCCGTCGCCTCCGAAGAGGCTGTCGTCTTCACCCAAGCCCAAGAGCACGTCGTTTCCGGTGCGTCCCTGCAGCACGTCCACCAGGTCGGTACCGGTCAAGGTGTCGTTGCCGCTGGAGGCCTTGCGGATCACCACCTCGACGGAGGCGAGCACCACGCCGGCCGGGATGCTGGCGCCATCGTCCAAGATCAGGGTGTCGGTGCCGTCGCCACCGTCGAAGGTCTCGCCGGCGGTGATCTCCATCTGGCTGCGCACCACGAAGATGTCGTCGCCCGACCCTCCGAAGACCGTGTCTCGGCCTTTCTCGCCTATCAGGCGATCGGCGCCGTCAAGCCCCTTCAGCACGTTCACGCGGTCGTCGCCGGTGAGCTTGTTGTCGGCGTCTGTGCCGTAGCGGTTCAAGACCTCGACCGATTTCAACACGACCCCGGCGGGCAGGCTCGCCGCCTCGTCCAGGATCACCGTGTCGGTGTTCTTGCCGCCGTCGTAGGTCTCGCCGTTCACCAGCTCCGCCTGGCTTCGGACAACCATCCTGTCGTTACCGTCGCCGCCGTAGAGCTGATCCAGGTTGAGGCCGCCGAAAAGCCGGTCCGCGCCCGCGTCGCCGAAGACGTGGTCGTCACCGCTGCCACCATGGAAGCCGCTGTCTGCGCCGCTACCGCCATAAAGGCTGTCGGCGCCGCTGCCGCCGAAGAAGTCCTCATCCTCCCCGTCATCGCCGTAGAGGAGGTCGTCGCCTCTATAGCCTCTCAGGCTGCTGTCGTCGCCGCTGCCGCCGAAGAGACTGTCGCCGCCATTGCCGCCTTGGAAGTTGGAGTCGGCGCCACTGCCGCCATAGAGGCGATTGCTGTCGGACTCCGCGCCAAAGCCGGCGACGAACCCGGCATCGTCGCCGTCGTCGCCGAAAATCGCGTCGTTGCCGAAGCTACCGTAAAGTTCGACGTCATCACCCTTGCCGCCGAAGATGCTATCGTCGCCGGAACCACCGGTGAAGAGGCCGTCGGTTCCACTGCCGCCGAAGATGCTGTCCGCGCCGCTCGCGCCCGCGAAACCGAAATCCTCTCCACTGCCGCCGTAGATCTCGTCGGCGCCTGCCTGTCCCAGGAAGTTCCGGTCCGAACCTTGGTCGCCGTGAAGAACGTCGTCGCCGCTCCCCCCGAAGAAAGCGGTGTCGTCGCCACTGCCGCCAAAGAGCCTATCGTCTCCACTGCCGCCATAGAAGTCGACATCCTTGCCTTCGTCCCCGGCCAGCAGGTCAGCGCCGCTGTTGCCATAGAAAGTGCTGTCATTGCCATCGCCACCATAGAGGCTGTCCGCGCCGAGGTTTCCGTAGAAGGTGGCATCCATGCCACTCCCACCCCAAAGGAGGTCGGTCTCATCGGATCCCCGTAGATAGCTATCGTCTCCATCGCCGCCATAGAGTCGGTCGGCGCCTTCGCCGCCCTTCAGGTAGGCATCGTTCCCGCTTCCGCCGAAGATGACATCATCCTTGTCGGCTCCAGACAACTGAGCGTCGTGTCCACTACCTCCCGACAGAGTGTCGTCACCACTGCTGCCAAACAAGTAGGTGTCGTCCCCCGCATCGCCGAGAAGAACATCATTACCGCTGTTGCCAAGGAGGAAGGCATCATCTCCACTGCCGCCCGAGAGGCTGTCGAGGCCACTGCCACCGAAGAGATAGCTGTCTGTGCCACTACCGCCGAAAATGCGATCGTCACCGCCGTCGCCGGAGAAGGAGTAGTCGTCTCCTCCACCTCCGTAGAGGCTATCGGCGTCGTCGCCGCCGCTGAGGCTGAGATCCTCCCCGGTGCCACCGAACAGCAGGTCCGCGCCGGAGGCACCGTAGAGCCGATCGGCGCCCTCGCCCCCTTCGAAGGAGCGATCGTCGCCGCTGCCGCCGTAGAGCCTGTCGTCGCCGTTGCGGCCTTGCAGGTAGGCGTCGTCGCCATCGTCCCCGAAGAGACTGTCCTGGCCGGAACCTCCCAGTAAGATCGAGTCGTCGCCGCTGCCGCCGAAGATCTGGTCGTCACCATTGCCGCCGTAGTGGAGGATATCCTTGCCACTGTCGCCGAAGAGGCTGTCGTCGCCATTTAGGCCGGCAAAGGTCCGGTCGTCGCCTTCCCCGCCATAGAGGCTGTCCGCGCCCTCGCCGCCGTAGAAGGTGGAATCCATGCCGGAGCCACCGGCCAGGCGGTCGCTGCCCGTGTTGCCTTCGAAGCGGGTATCGGTTCCGCTGCCGCCCGACAGGCTGTCGTTGCCAGTGCCGCCAGAGAAGGAGCCATCCGTCCCGTCGCCGCCATAGAGCCTGTCGTCGCCACCACTGCCGCGGAAGACGAAATCGACACCGTTGCCGCCGAAGAGGCTGTCGTCCCCATCGCCGCCGTAGAAGGTGCCGTCGAAGTCGCCGTCGCCGGCGAAAAGCACATCGCTGCCGGATCCTCCGAAGAAGCGATAATCACGCCCGCTGCCGCCGGAGAGACTGTCGTCGCCGCCGAACCCGAAGAAATCGCGATCGCTGCCGCTGCCGCCGAAGAGATTGTCGTTGCCTAGATCACCATAGAAGCGGCTGTCGTCGCCCTCGCCACCGTAGAGGCTGTCGACGCCCTCGCCGCCCAGGAGGGTGTAGTCGTTCCCGCTGCCTCCGTAGAGGCTGTCGTTTCCACTGCCGCCGTCCAGCGTATCGGGCCCGCTGGCGCCGTAGAGGCTGTCGGCGCCGCTCAACCCATAGAGCGTGTCGTTGTCGCCGTAACCGAGGATGGTGTCGGCGCCACTTCCGCCGGTCAGGCTGTCCGGACCCGGAGTTCCTGGATAGAATGCCATGGCTGCCTCGCCTCCCTCCCTGGCCTCTCGATCCATGGCCGGAGCCGGTCGAGAGGGTCTCAATCGATAGCGACGGCGGAGCAGCTCTTGTGCTTCTTCCTATCCGATCTCCGTGCGTCGGACCTGGAACAGCTTGGATTCCGCCCGTCCAGCGCGCGGGAGTGCTCAGCCTTGCCTCTCTTGCTAGGCTAGCCCACGCACCTGCTCTTGCAAAGAAGAAAGACTGTCACCGTACCGTAGTATCGCTCCGGGAACTACAGTGCGGTGCATCCCATTGCTGTGTCGCGGCCAATAGAAGTCGTGTCACTGAAGGCCTCGGCGCGTCTTCAGCCACCCACGCTTTGACGCAGTTTAAAGGGCTTTTTGACTTTTGCTGAAGGCATCCGGCGTTCGCCCGGATCAGCAACGCGGTTCTTCTTGCCAATCCTAGGCGGGTGGAGTGATCGCCGGCCGCCGGTGCCGCCAAGGCTGGCTCCGCTCCAGCTGTCCGGCGACGCGGAACAGCAGGTCCTCGCGGCCGAAGGCGGCGCTCAGCATGGTGCCGATCGGCAGGCCGGCCTCGCTCCAGTGGAGCGGCAGCGACATGGCGGGCGTACCGCTCATGTTGAGCATGGCGGTGAAGGGCGACATGGCGTAGATGGCGTCGCGGAAGGCCTCCACGTCGGGGTTGTCCATGTGGAGCGGGCCCAAAAGCGGCGCCGGCTGCGCCAAGGTCGGGCTCAAGAGCAGGTCGTAGCGCTGGTGAAAGGTTGCCATGGCGCGACCCTGGGCGTGGATGGTGTTGATGGCGTCGGGGTAGTCCTCGATGCCCCGCTTGGCGGCGATCTCCATGCAGTCCCAGGTGACGTTCTCGACCTCGTCGCGTTCGATCGGCCGGCCGCGCTGCTCGGCCACCTGCTTCATGACCAGGCTGACGTTGGTGGAGGCGATGCAGTAGATGGCATCGGCCAGGGCCTCGCCGTCGCCGGGCGGCCGTGCCTCCTCGACGCGATGGCCCAGGGCCTCCAAGAGGCGCGTCGTGTGATCCAGCGCGGCCAGGCAGTCGGGCTCCACTTTGTTGCCGGTCAGGGCCTCGCGCTGCAGGGCGACCGTCAGCTTGCCTGGATCCGCCTCGACCTCCGCGAGGTAGGGACCGGCCTGCGACGGTGCCCAATAGGGGTCCCCCGGCGATGGCCCGGCGATGGCGTCCAGCACGGCGGCGCTGTCGCGCACCGAGCAGCTGACCACGTGACTGCCGGCAAGCCCGCCCCAGCCCTCGCCGTAGTCGGGACCGGCCGGCACCCGGGCGCGGGTCGGCTTCAGGCCGAAGAGACCGCAGCAGGACGCTGGGATGCGGATCGAGCCGCCGCCGTCGCTGGCGTGCGCCACCGGCAGGATGCCGGCCGCCACCGCCGCCGCCGCGCCGCCGGAGGAGCCGCCGGCGGTGCGCGCCAGGTCCCAGGGATTGCGCGTGTCGCCCGTCAAGGTCGTCTCGGTCGAGGTGGCGAAGCCCAGCTCGGGCGACGTCGTCTTGCCGAAGATGACGAAGCCGGCCTCCTTGAAGCGGACCACCACGGTGCTGTCCTTCGTTGCCCGGAAGTCCTTGAAGAGGCGGGCGCCCTGGGTGGTGATCTCGCCCTCCAGCATGGCCCCCAGGTCCTTCAGCAGGAAGGGCACGCCGCGGAAGGAGCCCTGGGGCAAACCCCCGGCGATGGCCCGCCTGCCGTAGTCGTAGAGTTTCTGGGACAAGGCGTTGACGGCCGGGTCCAAGGCCTCCGCTCGCTCGATCGCCCGCTCCAGCAGCTCTTCGGCGCTGACGGCGCCGCCGGCGACCAGCTCGGCCAGGGCCAGGCCGTCTCGTTTCTCGTAGTCCTCGACAGACAGCATCGCTAACATCCTCCTTGCGCGCGCGGCATCGTCACAGAAATTGACAGCCCGCGGCAAGCGGTCGAGCATGCAGGCGATCACTGCCGTCGCTGCATGGCTCGCGCGCAACGGGAAAAGGGGGAAGCATGTCCATCCAAATCAAACTCAGAAGGGCCGCGGCGGTCGTCGCGCTCACCGGAAGCCTTGCGATCTCGTCCGCGGGATCGGCCCTGGCGGAGAGCACCATCGTCTGGGGCAAGCCCGGCGAGATCACCTACGGCGACGTGCACGTGGCCGGCACCTCGGCCTCCTGGGACGTTTTCCAACTGGTCTACGAGACGCTGCTGACCACGGACGAGAACTTCAATCTGCGGCCGGGTCTGGCGGAAAGCTGGGAGCAGACCTCGCCCACGACCTACGTCTTCACCCTGCGCGAGAACGCCGCCTTCTCCAACGGCCGCGCGGTGGCGCCGATCGACGTCGTCGGTACCTTCCAGCGTATCCTCGATCCCGAGACGGCGTCCTATTGGGCCAAGCAGTTCGGCACGGTGAAGGAGGTGACGGCGCTCGACGACCGCCGGGTGCAGGTGGAGCTGGAAGAGCCGCACACCGCCTTCCTGCCGGCCGTCGCCCACATCTCCGCCGCCATCATTCCCGTTCAGGAGTATCTCGCCGGCGAGTTCGACCCCATTACCCAGATGATCGGCTCCGGGCCCTACATGGTAGCGGAGCACAAGCAGGACGAGAGCTGGACCTTCAAGGCCAACCCGCACTACTGGCGAGACGGCTATCCCTTGGCCGAAACCCTGGAAGCGCCGATCATCCCGGACGAGGCGGCCCGCGTCGCCGCGCTGCGCGACGGGCGCATCGACTACACCTTCTTCAGCAATCCCGACGTGGAGCTGCTGCTGGCCGGCGACGAGGCCATCAAGGTGGTGCCGCAGCAGACCACCAACTACTACCGAGTCGACGTCAACGCGCTGAACGCCGAGCGCCCCTTCCACGACAAGCGGGTGCGCCAGGCGATGAACCTCTCGCTCGACCGCGAGGCCATCCGCGACCTGGTCTTCGCCGGCACCGCGCCGATCGACTATCCGGTACCGCGCGTCTTCGAGACCGGGGCCTGCCAGTCGACCCCGACCTACGCCCTGCCGCGGGTCGAGCGGGTGGAGAAGGCCAAGGCCTTGCTGGCCGAGGCCGGAACGCCGGCGCCAGAGGTCAGCATCATGGCGGTCGGCACCAACCCCATCTACGCGCGCATCGCCCAGGTGATGCAGCAGAGCATGGCCGAGGCCGGCTTTGAGGTGGAGATCGAGCAGGTGCCGGTGGCCGACTGGCTGCAGCGCGTCTTCACCGATGCCGACTTCGATCTCTCGGTCTCCTGGCTGGCGGGCTACACCGACCCGACCATGGTGATCTCCTGGTGGAACCCCAACTTCGCGGTCTGGAACCTGGCCTTCTTCGAGGACGTGCCGGCGCTGGATCAGGCCCTGGCGGAGGTCAAGAAGATGCCGGCGGGCGAGGCGCGCGACACCAAGCTGGCCGAGGTCTGCCAGTTGATCGACGAGGGCGCCAACCTCTTGGCGCTCATCAACAAGATCGACTACGTCGCCTACCGCGACGATCAGATCGAGATCAAGATCGATCCCAAGACCGGGTCGTCCAACATGTTCCAGCACATCGCCGACTTCAAATCGCTGAAGCCTTGATCGCGGTCGCGGGCGGCCGGCGCGCGATCGCGTGAGGCCGCCCATGCGCCTGGCTCGCTATCTGGGGCCGCGCCTCGCCCTGGCCTTCATCACGCTCTTCGGCGTGGCATTGCTAGTCTTCATCGCCCTCAGGCTCATTCCCGGCGGCTTCGCCGACATCGTGCTGGGACCCTTCGTGACGCCGGAGTCGCGGGCGATCCTGACCGAGCGCTTCGGTTTGGACGAGCCCGGATGGGTACAGTTCTTCAAGTGGCTCTGGGCCCTGCTGGGCGGTGATTTCGGCGTCTCGCTGGTGACCCAGAACTCGGTGATCGACGAGCTGTTGCGCCGAGCGCCGGTGACCGCGGAGCTGGCCCTGCTGTCGCTGCTCTTCGCGGTCTGCGTCGGCCTGCCGCTGGGCCTGCGCTCGGCCGTCGCCAAGGCGCGGGGCGGGGGAGGCTTCGGGCGCGCCGTCGGCGCGCTTGGCGCCAGCGTGCCGGACTTCGTGCTCGGCAGCCTCTTCATCTTCGTCTTCTCGGTCTGGTCCCTGGGCCTCAAGGCCGGCGGTTACGTGCCCTTCTTCGAGGATCCGCTGGAGAACCTGCGCGGCATGGTCCTGCCGGCCGTCACCTTGGGCGTCTTCGGCATGGCGCTCATCTTGAGGACTACGCGCGACGCTGTCCTGCGCGTGCTGACCGAGGGCCACGTGACGGCCGCCGTCGCCCGCGGCGAGGCCCCGGGCGACATCCTGCGCCATCACGTGCTGCGCAATGCCTCGATCCTGATACTGACCGTCTCGGCCACCTACTTCGGCTACCTGCTGGGCGGGGTGGTGATCGTCGAGGTGCTCTTCTCCGTGCCCGGCATCGGCTTCTACATCTATTCGGCGCTGCTCAACCGCGACTATGCCGTGGTGCAGGGCGGCGTGCTCTTCGTCGCCGCGATCTTCGTCGCCCTCAACATGCTGGTGGACTTTCTCTACGTGGTGATCGATCCGCGCATCGGGGCCGGTCGGCAATGACGCGGCTTGGCCTCGCAAAGCTGTGGCGTCAGGACCGTCTCGCGGCCGCGGCCTTGGCGGTGCTGGCCGTCATGGTCTTCCTCGGCATCTTCGGCCCGCTCCTGCCCCTGGGCGACGCCGCGCGGGTCGCTGCCGGTCCGCGGCTCTCGCCGCCCAGCTGGGACTTTCCCTTGGGCACCGACGAACTCGGGCGCTCCTTTCTGCCGCGGGTGGTGGAGGGAATCCGCTACACCTTCCTTCTGGCCAGCCTCGCGGTCGTGATCACGGCCGTGCTCGGCACCCTCCTGGGCATGCTGGCGGCCTATCTGGGCGGGTTGCTCGACAGCGTGCTGGCCCGGGTGGCCGACGTGCTCTTCGCCTTCCCGGCCCTGCTGGCGGGCCTTTTGATGGCGGCGGTCGCGGGGCCCGGCGCGCTCTCGGTCATCACCGTGATCTGCGTGGCCACCTTGCCGCTCTTTATCCGCGTCGTACGCTCCGCCAGCCTCAGCGTGGCCGAACGCGGCTTCGTCGTCGCAGCGGAGGTCGCCGGCGCCTCGACCTGGCGCATCCTCACCCGCCACATCCTGCCGAACGTCGTCAGCGCGGCCATCGTGCAGCTGACCTATGCCCTGTCGATCGCGATGATCATCGAGAGCGCCCTGGCCTTCCTGGGGCTGGGCGAGCAGCCGCCGCGCGCCTCCCTGGGCTCGCTGCTGCGTATGAGCTCCGTCTATCTCACCATCGCGCCTTGGCTGGTCGGTTTCGCCGGCCTGGTTCTGAGCCTGGCGATCGTCTCGGTCAATCTCTTGGGCGACGCGATCCGCGATGCCGTCGATCCGCTGCAGGGGAGGTCGCTCACGTGAGCACGATCCTGCGGGCGAGCGATCTGGTGGTGACCTACGATACGCCGCGCGGCCGCGTGCAGGCCCTCGATGGCCTGGACCTGGAGGTGGCAGCGGGCGAGACCTTGGCGATCGTCGGCGAGAGCGGATCGGGCAAGTCGACCCTGGGTCTGGCGGCCGGACGCCTGCTGCCGCCCGAGGCGGGACGGCGGTCTGGGAGCCTGCGCCTCAAGGAGCAGGACGTCTTCGAGGCCGACGACATCTCCCTGCGCGCCTTGCGGCGCGACCTGCTCGGCTTCGTCTTCCAGAACCCCATGTCGGCGTTAGATCCCACCATGCGCATCGGCAGGCAGGTCGCCCGCGCGATGGGCGGCGGCGGTGCCCGCGCGACCATCGAAGGCCTTCTCGTCAAGGCGGGCTTGGACGAGCCGGGGCGCGTGGCGGCCAGCTATCCGCACGAGCTTTCCGGCGGCATGGCGCAGCGCGTGGTGATCGCCATGGCGATCGCCCGCGGTCCGGCTCTGCTGATTGCCGACGAGCCCACGGCGTCGCTGGACGTCTCGATCCGCGCCCGGGTGATGGCAACGCTCCTGGAGCTGCAGCGGGACGCCGGGGCCAGCCTCATCGTGCTGACGCACGACCTGCACATGGCGGCGCGTCATTGCGCCAAGGTGGCGGTGATGTACGGCGGCCGGATCGTCGAGACCGGGCGCAGCGCGGCGGTCTTGAGCCGCCCGGCCCATCCCTACACCAAGGGGCTCTTGGCGGCCGCCGCCGGCAAGGAAGCACCGGGCGAGCGCCTGGAGCCCATTCCCGGTCTGCCGCCGGTCCTGCGCCAGCGCGCATCCGACTGCTCCTTCGCGCCGCGCTGTCCCCTGGCCGAACCGCGCTGCCGCGAGCTCAGACCCGAAGCGCGCGCGCTGGAGCGGCGCCATGTCGTCTGCCATTTCGCCGAGCGGGTCTTGGTCGGAGGCGAGGCGTGAGCGAGGCGGTGATCGCGCTCGACGGGGTCTCGCTGACCTATCGCATGCGCGGGCTCGCCGGCGGTTCGGTCGCGGCGGTGCGTGGCGTGACCCTCTCCATCGCCGCCGGCGAGACCTTGGGTCTGGTGGGCGAGAGCGGGTCCGGCAAGACCTCCCTGGGCAAGCTCTGCCTTGGTCTCCTAGCCCCGAGCGCCGGCCGGGTGAGGTTCAAGGGATCGGACTTTCCCGGGCGCCATGCGCTCAGGGGCAAGCGGGCCGTGGTGCTGCAGCATCCGGAGTGGGCGCTGAACCCGCGCATACGCTGCGGTGCCTCCTTGGTGGAACCCCTGGAGATCACCGGCTGGGGGGAGCAACGCAGCCGCGCCGCGAAAGTTGAGGCACTGCTGGCCGAGGTCGGCTTGGACGCCAGCTTCGCCGAGCGCTATCCGGGAGAGCTCTCCGGCGGGCAGCGCCAGCGCATAGCCATCGCCCGCGCCCTCATCACCGAGCCGGAGTTCCTGCTGTTCGACGAGGCCGTCAGCGCGCTCGACGTCTCGGTCCAGGCGCAGATTCTGAACCTGATCAAGCGCTTGCAGGAAGAGCACGGCTTCGCGGCCCTCTTCATCTCGCACGATCTGGCGGCCACGCGCTACCTGTGCCATCGTATCGCCGTCATGTATCGTGGCGAAATCGTCGAGGTGGCGCCGGCACGGGTCTTCTATGGCCGGCCGGAGCATGCCTACAGCCGCCAGTTGCTGGCGGCCATCCGTTGAGGAGGAAGTACGGGATGCCGCGGCTGTGGAGCCTCTGCCTCATTCTCGTCGCGCTTTGGCCCGCCCTCGCCCTGGCGCGTGCCGAGGATCCCGAGGAACTGGAGCGCACCTGGCTGGGGGCTTGGGTCTTTCTGCCCGATCCGGGTGTGGAGGGCTTTCGTCGGGTCCAGGCCGAGGAACTGCCGGCGATCCTGTCGGCATGGGACGAGCCCCTGCCGGTCGTCGTCTACGCGCACGGCTGCTCCGGCCATTTCGAGGCGACTAGCGTCGTCGGCGCATTCTTGGCGCGGGCGGGATTCTTGATGGTGGCACCGGACAGCTTCAAGCGCCTGGACAAGCCGATCAGCTGCAATCCGACCAAGAGACAGGGCGGACTGCATCGCGGTGTCCTTGCCTGGCGCCATGCGGAGGTGCGCTATGCGGTCGAGCGGCTACAGGCGCTGCCGGCGCTCCGCCAAGACGCCGTCTTTCTCTGGGGTTTCAGCGAGGGCGGCATCACCGTGGCCACCTTCGACGGGCCTGCCTTGACCGGGCGCATCATCGAAGGTTGGACCTGCCATGCCGGCTGGCCCGAGTACAGGGGGCTCCGCGCGCCGGCGGAAGAGCCGATCCTGGCGATGATCGCCGCCAAGGACCCCTGGTTTCGGCTGCCGATTCTGCAGGGCGACTGCGGCGCCTTCATGGCCGGTTACGAGGATGCGACCTCCGTGGTCGTCGAAGCGCCGCCGGACCTGGCGCTGTCCCATTGGCTCAGCAAGGACCCGGAGATCCGGGAGCGGATTGCTGGCTTCCTTCTCGATCACATGCCCTGAGGCTTCAGCACCTTGCTCAGAAAGCCGGCCATCGCTTGGTTCGATAGCGCGCGCACGGAGTCGTCCCGCCCAATCAGATAGCCGTCGTCGCTGGCGCAGAGGCTGAGCGAGAGGCGCCGCAGCAAGGGCGAGGAGACGCCCAGGCCGGAGTTCTCGTCGAGGCCGCTGCCGTCCTTCTCCAATAGGTAGGCGCAGGGCGCCAAGGTGTAGCGGGGCCGCCAGGGGCTCCTGGAGCCGCCGTCCCATTGATGCATGGCATCGGGATAGACCAGTGTCTCGACATCGGAGCCGCCGTCGACGAGGTCCTCCGCGATGGAGGCGCAGCGTTCCGGGTCGATCAGCCCGTCCTTGCCGCCGTTCAACAAGAGAAGCGGCGCGCCGGTGGTCTGCGGGTCTTCGGCACGAATGATGCAGGGTGCGTAGAAGGCAACGTGGCCGCGAAAGCGACGACCCTCCGGTGACAGCGCGTCGGCCACTTGGTCATAGGCGGCCAGCACGCTCGCCATGCCACCGTAGGAGAAGCCGATCAGCGCGACACGCTCCCCATCGACTTCCGGCAAGCGCTCCAGGAAGGCAAGACCGGCGTAGGCGTCAGCGAGCAGCATCACCTCAGTGATGTTGAAGAGCCGCTCGAAGAAGCTCGAGGCCAGGTTCCGGCGCGGCCGGAAGCTATCGACCACCAAGGCGGCGACACCTTGGGCCGCGAACTGCGGACCGTAGGTGAGTTCCCGACTGCCCAGCACGCCGCCGGCGCCATGCAGCAGCACGACCGCCGGCACCCTGTCCTCCGGGCTCGCGTCCGGCGGCAGGTAGAGGCGGGCGAGCGCCTCGGTCTCCGGTGCCTCGCCGACATCGTTCAGCGCGAAGGGGCTCTGGCTCGGGAAGGTGACGGTCTCACCTAGAATGTCGGGGTCTTCCGGCCAGGGGCTCTGAAAGCCCGGTCCTTCGGCATGGGCTTGCGTGGCCAGGCAGGCAAAGAGGAGAAGGGCGACAGATCGCATGGGAAGGCGAAGACCTTTCGGAGCTGCACCGGGGGCAAACTTTGCTAAACCTGGGTGCCACACCATTGACCGGCAAGGAGGAGACGGGGATGCAGGAAGGGAGCGCGCGCTGGACACGCCGACCGGAGGGATCCACCTGGGGCGATTGGGGACCTGACGACCAGCTGGGCCGGCTGAACCTCATCACGCCGGCCGCCGTCAAGCGTGGCATCGCCGAAGTCCGCGAGGGCCTTAGCTTTTGCCTTAGTCTGCCGTTGAACCTCCCCGGCGGGAACCTGCTCAATCCGCGCCGCCATCCGCCCAAGCTGGCCCCCACCTTGGCCGGCGAAACACCCATGTACAACCAGCCGGTGGCCGGCATGGCCCACTATTCGGGTAAACAAGATTTGACCGACGTGGTCAGCGACGACGCCGTCCTGCTCTATTGTCAGTACTCGACCCAATGGGACTCGCTGGCCCATGTCGGCAGCCTCTTCGACTGCGATGGCAGCGGTGAGCCCAAGCGGGTCTACTACAACGGCTATCGGGCCGGTGTGGAGATCGAGAATCCGCAGGCCGCCTCCGGCGCGACGGCGCTCGGTATCGACAAGCAGGCCGAGAAGGCAACGCAAAGCCGCGGCCTCCTGGTCGACCTCAAGAGCATCTACGGCGACGAGCGCGCCTACGTCGGTTTCGAGGCGCTCATGCAGGCGATGGAGCGCCAGCGGGTGGCGGTGGAGGAGGGCGACATCCTCTGCCTCTACACCGGCTTCGCGGACCGCGTCTTGGAGATGGCCGGCACCCCCGATCCGGAGGTGCTGCACGGCGCCTACGCCGTGCTCGACGGCCGCGACCCGGCCTTGCTGCAGTGGATCAGCGACAGCGGCATGGCGGCCTTGGTGGCCGACAACTATGCGGTCGAAGGTCTTCCGTCGCGGCCGGGGCAGGGGAGCTGTGCCGCCATGCCCTTGCACGAGCACTGCCTCTTCAAGCTGGGACTGCCGCTGGGCGAGCTTTGGCACCTGGGGGCGCTGGCGGACTGGCTGAAGAGGGCGGAGCGTCAGGCCTTCCTGCTGACGGCGCCACCGCTCCGCTTGCCGGGTGCCGTGGGTTCGCCGGTGACCCCCGTGGCCACCGTCTAGAGGGCGAACGTTCATGACTTACGAGGATTTCAATGCCTTCTGCGCTTCGCTGAAAGCCACCAGCCACGTGGTCCAGTGGGGCGGGGCCGACGTCTGGAAGGTGGGCGGCAAGGTCTTCGCCATCGGCGGCTGGGACGAGGGCCAGGAGGGGCGCTTTACCTTCAAGGTCTCCGACCTCTCCTACGAGGTCTTGAAGGAGCAGCCCGGCCTTCGGCCCGCGCCCTACCTCGCCTCGCGCGGGATGAAGTGGATCCAGCACTACGACGCCCCCGGCCTGTCGGACCAGGAGCTGAAGGACTACCTGCGGGAATCCCATCGCATCGTCTCGCTCGGCCTCACCAAGAAGAAGCAGCGCGAGCTTGGGCTCAATCAGGAACCTTCCCAGACGGGCGCTTGACCCGCTCGAGCCCTCTTCGCCTCGGCAAGGAATCTCTGTGCCGAACTCAGGCGTTGCGCGTAGACTCGCGGGATGAGGAGGGCCCTCAGCACCACGACCGCCCTTTGCACCGCGCTGCTGCTGCAGTGCGGCCAGGCCAGCGCGTCCGGGTTCGAGTTCTCCATTTCCGGCTATCTGGACACCTTGGTGTCGGCCGGGAAGCTCAAGACCTCGCCCAGCCGCGACGATCCCAGCATTGACCCAAACTACGGCGCCACGGGCATCCTGGAGTACGGCGAGTTCTGGATCACGGCGCGCCAGAAGCTGGGCGATCACTACGTCTTTGGCGGCCAGATGGAGTTCGATACCTTTCCCCTTGTCGAACCCGACTTCAACACCAGCGAGCACTACATCTTCGTCGATACGCCCTACGGCCTCTTCAACGTCGGTGCGCGCTACTCGGCGGCCTACCAAATGCAGTATGCCGCCCCGATACTCTCGCTGCCGATCAACTCCGGCTGGGTGACGGCCTTCATTCCGCCCAACCCTGACAGCACGATCGCCTATCGCACGCCAGCGGTGTCGACCTACATCGACTACGGCAGCAAGGAGAACAACTTCACCTACTACACGCCGCGTCTCGAGGGCTTTCAGTTCGGCATCAGCTATGCCCCGGCGATCTCCTTTAGCGGTGACGGCCAGAACTTCCCCGTGGAGGCGGAGCGCAACACGCAGTACTACAACGGCCTGTCCGTCGGGGTGAACTACGTCGACAGCTTGCGCGGCTTCGATGTCGCGGTTGCGACCGGCTACAGGCGCACGGAAGCATCGGCCGCCATCCTGGCCGCCGGCGGCGGTGACTATCAAGGCGTCTCCTTCGGTGCCAGTTTCTCGCGCTGGGGGGTCACCGTCGGCGGGTCCTATGCCAATGCCTTCGACGGCCAGGTCACCCTGTCGGACGACGTGATCGTCGACTCCACGGAAGGGGTGTCGTGGGACATCGGTATCGCCTACAGCGACGGGCCCTGGACCGTCGGCGGCGCCTACATGCAAACCAAGGTGGAGGGGGCGCCGCCGGGAACGCCCGGCTTCGTCGGCTCCGGCAATGACGACAGGCTCTACACGGGGATCGCCGGCATCGACTACAGCTTGGCGCCTGGCATCAGCGCCCTCGGCGGCGTGATGTTCGCGCGCTGGAGCGCCGAGAGCGGGGCGGTTAACAGCGGTGTCGTCTTCGCCACCGGTCTGGGTTTCGATTTCTAGACGAGCCCGCGGTCTCGGGGGCGCGGTGCCTCGGCTTCCCGCCCGGCCATCATGTCCGAAGTACCCTGGAAACACCACAAGCCGGCCACAAAGGCTTCCCAGCTCACTTTCGACGGGACAGTGAGCCCGCCCTACCCAAAGCGGGGTAATGAGGAGGGGTTGAGATGGAACACCGGAGCGATATCGCGAAGCTCTACTCGCAAGTGAGCCACAGCCAGCGGGTGCGTGGCCTGGACTTGATCGAGGACGCGGACCCGAGGCCGGGCGAGGTGGTGCTGGACCTGGGATGCGGGACCGGAGATCTGACCGTCAGTCTTGCCCGACGCGTGGGGCCCGGCGGCCACGTCTTCGCCGTCGATCCAGATGTGTCCCGTCTGGACGTGGCGAGAGACGCCTTACCGAGCGACGTCATGAACATCAGCTATCTGGAAGGCCGCGCCGAGGACCTCTCGATGATCGCCAGCGGATCGATAGATCTGGTCTACTCCAACTATGCAATCCACTGGGTCGAGAACAAACGCGCGATGATGCGCGAGCTGGCACGCTGCCTCAGGCCCGGCGGTCGCTGCGCCTTCGAGCTGGTCTCGTCGATGAGTCCCTTCATGGTCGATGTCTGCAAGATGAGCAAGAGCGGCGAGGTCCTGCTCCACAAGATCAAGGGTCTCTCCGAACGGCAGTGGCGCGATCTCTTCCTGCGCAAGGACTTCATGGTGCGGAAGGCCGAGACGCTGGCCCTCAACGAGCGCTTTGCCGATCTGGATGCCTTCTACACCTGGTGGGAGGCCACCACCCACGGCACGTTCCGGCGCGACGAGGTCTCTGCGGCCGACAATGCCCGCCTGGCCGCCGAGTTCAACGGCGGGAAAGACGTTTTCATGACCTACTCCGCAAGGCTTGTCGCGCGGAAGTCGAGACAGGTTGTCCTGCGCCCGACGCGGCCGTCGATCCTTGTCGGCAGGCTGGCCGAAGCGCGCGCCGCCTAGCCGAGTGCGCCCTCGTCTTTGCGGGGTGGCGGTGCCCCGTAGGGACCTTTCGACGGATAGCCCCGGAACCCGGTAACACCGGGTTCCGGGGCTAGTGTCGTTCATCGAAGGTGGGAGCGGGCGTCGGCGGCGGTAGGCGCGCTCGCCCTCGAGACGGGGTGAGCCATGCTTCAAGGCATGGGCCAGATTTGAACATCTGACAGTCAAATTCTCTTCCCACCTCAAGAATGCAAGGGGAACGGGCAAGCGCCCGCCGGAGGGTTCGACGCCCTTGCCCATTCCCCCGCGACGAGCGGGGGCGCATCGAACGGAGGAGAGGCAATGGGACACCAGACCGATTTCGCCGCTCTCTACTCTAAAGTCTGCACATGGCAGCGTGACCTTGGCGTAGAGCTCATCAATCAAGCCCGTCCGCGGCCCGGTGAGGTCGTACTCGACATCGGCAGCGGCACCGGGGGCCTGACCGCCTTGCTGGCCAGGCGTGTCGGGCCGCGCGGCAAGGTCATCGGCGTGGATCCCAATGGCTCACGCATAGCGCTGGCGCGGGCGACGGCGGAGCAGGAGCCCCACGACATCAGCTATGTCGAGGGCCGCGGCGAGGAGATGAGCTGGCTCACCAGCAACTCCGTGGATCTTGTCTACTCCAACTTCACCTTTCACTGGGTGGCCGACAAGCGGTCGCTGGTGAGGGAGGTCTTGCGCTGCTTGCGCCCGGGCGGCCGCTTCGTCTTCATGACCGGGGGCGGCCTCTCGCCCTTCTTCGCCGATTCGCTCAACCTGGCCGGCCTGCGCGGCCAGGCGGTCATGAGCAAGCTTTGCTTCCTGACCGATCGAGAGTGGCGAACGCTTCTGGTCAAGGAGGGCTTCCAGGTCAAGACGGCCGCCTTGGTGGAGCATCCCATCGCCTTCGAGGACTCCGAGGCTTTCTTCGATTGGCTCGAGGCCAGCACCGATGGCACGTTCCGCCGCGACAGCCTCTCGGAGCGGGACCGGGCCGAGCTGGAGCACCAGATCGCCTATGGGGTGGAGACGGCTCTTCCCTCTGTGACCGTGGTCGCCAACGCACCGCTCAGGGTGGAGTGGGTCTGACGGCGCCGGTATCCCTCGCGGAGCCGAGCGAACGAGCGTCGCCCGAGGCGCTGCCGCCCCCAGTCGGGAGGGACGGCAGCGCCCGCTTCTTCATGCAGAGCTGACATCCGCCGAGAGCCTGGCTTTCCAAACCCAAGGCCAGGATCCAACACGTCTTGGCCACATTCGCCTCCCAAGTCCGACTCCTAAGGCTTTCAAAGTGGCAAACCGATCTGGCAGGGCAGGTGGGACCCCGGGTCTCCGCCATCAGGCTCCAAGGTCGGGGAAGCGAGTTGGGGAAATGCAACGGCATGTTCAAAATGCGTTGCTCTATGCCGAAGTAAGCGATTGGCAGCGCAAGAGAGGCTTGGACCTGATGGTCGAAGCCGATCCGACACCAGGTGAACAGGTTCTGGATATCGGCTGCAGCACCGGTCACCTCACAAGTCACCTTGCACAACGCGTCCAACCAGGCGGCGCCGTGATCGGCGTCGACACGACCCATGCACGCCTGGAGCTGGCCAAGGCCACGATCCCCGCGCACCTGGACTGTCTCAGCTACGTCGAAGGCCATCCCGAAGATCTTTCATGGATCGCGAGAGAGTCCATCGACCTCGTCTATTCGAACTACGCCTTTCACTGGATACCGGACAAGGCAACCGCGCTGCGCGAGATCTGGCGCTGCCTCAGGCCCGGCGGCCGCTGCGCCATCGAGGCCGGACGGGCCCTACCCTCCTTCTTCGCCGAGGCGCACGCACTCTGCATCAATCTGGACCGGGAGGTCATGGCCAAGCTGACTTTCCTGGCGGAGCGGGAGTGGCGTGGCCTGCTTGACGGGATGGGCTTTTGGATCGACCGCACGCGCGGCAAGGACAGCGTCCTGCACTTCGACAGCCTTGAGGACTTCTACGACTGGTACGAGGCCGCGACGCAGGGTGCCTTCCAGCGCAGCGGCATATCCACCGAGGACTACCTGCGCCTCCGGGCGAGCTTCTCGGGCGGCCGGGACATCATCATTCCGACCGTTAGGGTCATCGCGCACAAGCCCGACTGAGTGGATTGGCGCGCCGGCCGAGCGATCCGACCTCCAACAGAACGGGTGTCATCTTTGATCGCCTGGAATGTGATCACATATGACAGCCGCCATTGAAATCTTCGCGCCCCTGTGGCTCCTTAGCCGACAAGAAACCAAGGGTGGCCGTCACGCGAGCGATGGCGCCCGGGCTGATGCGAGGAGGAGGATATGGGGCTGCAATCGGGTAAGGTCGATCCCATCACGCTGTCGGTGGTGCGCGGGGTTCTGGAGACCACGCAGCGCGAGATGACCCTGGCGCTGGAAATGACGGCGCGCTCCAGCGTGTTCAATCTGGCGCACGACTATTCCAACGCGCTCTTCAACCACGTGCCGGAAATGATCATGCAGGGCCAGGACATTCCGATCCACCTGGGCTCTCTCATCCCGGCGATGAAGTGCGTGGCGGCCTACTTCGGCGACGACATCCACCCGGGCGACGTCATCATGCACAACGATCCCGCCTACATGGGCTCGCACATGATCGACACCTGTATGTACAAGCCGGTCTTCTACGAGGGCGAACTGGTCTTCTGGACCGTCTGCAAGGGCCACTTGACCGACATCGGCGGCCCGGTGCCAGCCGGCTACAACCCCGACGCCAAGGAGATCTATGCCGAGGGGCTCCGGATACCGCCGGTGAAGATCGTCGACAAGGGGGTCAAGCGCTACGACGTCATCAACCTGCTCTTGACCAACATGCGCGCCAGGCGCGACCAGGAGGGTGACTTCAATGCCCAGCTGGGCGCGGTGCAGGTGGGCGAGCGCAATCTCGTCGCCCTTCTCGACAAGTACGGAAAGCAGAAGGTGCAGGACTGCGTCGAGGCCCTGATGAGCATGGCCGACCAGCATATGCGCAAGCTGATGGCCGAGATCCCCGACGGCACCTATTCCGGCACCGCCACGCTGGAGGACGCCGGCCACGGCTTCGGCGACATCGACATCACCGCCAAGGTCACCATCACCGGCGACAACTGCCACATCGAGATCGACAGCCCGCCGCAGATCCCCTACTTCATCAACTCCTACGAGGGGAACTCCTATTCCGGCGTCTATCTGGGCGTGATGATGTTCGCCCAGCTGCCGCCGCCCTACAACGAAGGGCTCTACCGCTGCGTCAGCTGCGACATGGGCCCCAAGGGGACGATCTGCAACGCGGTCGAGCCGGCCCCGCACATGAACTGCACGACCACGCCGATGGAAACCTTGACCGATGCCGTGCGCTTCGCCTTCGAGAAGGCGGCGCCCGCCAAGGTCGCGGCCTCCTGGGGCCATGCCAACGGCTGCAACATCGCCGGCTGGGATACCCGCCACGACGAAGAGTACGTCACCATGGTGCTGGCCTCGATCATCTCCGGCGCAGGTGCCACGCCCAGCCAGGACGGCTGGCACGCCTGCGGGCCGGAGTGTTGCTTCGGCGCGCTCACCAGCGGTGACATCGAGCTCCTGGAGTATTCCTATCCCATCGTCATCCACCGCTACTCCCTGATGACCGACAGCGGCGGGGCCGGGCGCTACCGCGGCGGGTCCGGGACCTGCTGGGAGGTGGAGCCCCTGGACAAGCCCATGACCTTCGTCACCTTCGGCGAAGGCCGGCGGATTCCGGCGATGGGCGCGGCCGGGGCCAAGTCCACCATGGTCGACAGCAAGGTGGGCCGCATCGAGATCACCCGCGAGGACGGCAGCGAGGTCATCAAGAAGAACATCATCGCCACCATCAATCCGGGCGAGCGGGCGGCCAACATGAACCCCGGCGGCGGCGGTTACGGCGATCCCTTCCAACGTCCGGTCGAGAGCGTCGTCTGGGACGTCAAGAACGGCCTGGTCTCGATCGAGGGCGCGCGTCAGGACTATGGCGTAGCCATCGCCGATGCGGACAGCCTGGCGGTCGACGAGGCCGAGACGGCGCGCCTGCGGGACCGCGCGGTGGCCGCCGAGTAGCGTCCTAGTCGGGCAGCCGTAAGACTTAACGAGAGGAGGGGAGCGTACCGTCGCTCGCGCGAGCGGCGGTCGCTGCAAGGGAGAAACATGCGGACAAAGTATCGCTTGGGTGTCGATGCCGGAGGCACCTTCACGGATTTCGTGCTGACTGACGAGAGCGGCGACGTCCGCCTGTTCAAGACGCCCTCGACCCCGCAGGATCCGACCCTGGCCATCAAGGAGGGCTTGGCGCTGATCTCCCAGGCGATCGGCGAGAGCCCGGAGGAGATCGTCTCGCAGTGCGATCTCTGCATCAACGGCACCACCGTCGGCCTGAACGCGCTGATCCAGCACAAGGGCTCCAGGGTCGGGCTCATCTGCACCAAGGGGCACGAGGACTCGATCGAGATCCGCCTGGGACACAAGGAAGACGGCTACCGCTACGACCCCGAGTATCCGGCCGCCAAGATGATGGTGCCGCGCTATCTGCGGCTCGGCGTCGAAGAGCGCGTGCTCTCCACCGGCGAAGTGCGCACGCCGATGAAGGAGGAGGACGTGCGGGCGGCCTGCGAGGCCTTCCTGTCGGAAGGGATCCCGGCGGTCGCCATCTCCTTCGTCTGGTCGGTGCTGAACCCGGCGCACGAGCGGCGCGCCGCCGAGATTGTGCGCGAGATGATGCCCGACGCCTTTCTCTGCGTCGGCTCCGAGATCTATCCGCAGGTGCGCGAGTACACCCGTACCTCGACCACCATCACCAACGCCTACCTCGGCCCGATCATGAAGGGCTACGTGGAGGCGGTGGATCGCTACTTCGCCGACCTCGGCGCCAAGTACCCGGTCCGCTACTTCCAATCGAACGGCGGCCTGGCGATCGGCCAGGCCATGACCGACCGCTCGGTCTACGCCATCAACTCGGGCCCAGCCTCCGCGCCGGCGGCCGGCCTCTACGTCTGCCAGCCCTTCGCGAAGGACAACGTGATCACCGTCGACATGGGCGGCACCTCCTTCGACATCACGCTGGTGCGCGACGGCACGGCCAACATCAACAAGAACATCGACTTCCTGCGCTATCGCATCGGCGTGCCGATGATCCAGGTGGAGACCCTGGGCGCCGGCGGCGGCTCCATCGGCTGGATCGATCCCATCGGTCTCTTGCAGGTCGGCCCGCAGTCGGCCGGCGCCGACCCGGGCCCCGCCTGCTACGGCCAGGGCGGCGAAGAGCCCACGGTGACCGACGCCAACTTGGTGCTGGGCTATCTCAATCCCAAGGCGCTGCTCGGCGGCCGCATGGACCTGGACGCCGCCAAGGCGGAGGCGGCGATCCGAACCAAGCTGGCCGAGCCGCTCGGCATCTCGGTGGAGAAGGCGGCCTACGGCATCTTCACCATCGTCAACAACAACATGGTGAACGGCATCCGCCGCGTCTCCGTCGAGCGCGGCTACGATCCGCGCGACTTCGTGCTGGTGGCCGCCGGCGGCGCCGGGGCGGCGCACATCACCGCGCTCGCTCGCGAGATGGGGATCGAGATGGTGCTGGTGCCCAAGCTGGCCTCCGGGCTTTGCGCCTTCGGCCAGATCATCTCCGACGTCAAGTACAACTACATGGCCACCAAGCCGCTGCGTCTGGAGAGCAAGGAGGCCTACGATCAGATCAACGAGGCCTTCGCGGAGATCGAGGCACAAGGCATCGAGCATCTGGAGGCCGACGGCTTCACCCGGGACCGGATCGACATCAAGCGCAGCCTGGACATGCGCTATGTCGGTCAGATCCACGAGTGCACGGTGGAGGTCGGCAACTTCGAGCTGGGCGAGGCCACGGTGGGCGAGGTGCGCGACGCCTTCCACCAGCGGCACAAGCAGCTCTACACCTATGACGAGCCGCACAACACGGTCGAGGTGGTGAACCTGGAATCCACCCTCTACGGCCGGGTGGACAAGCCGCGCCCGCCGAGCGCCGCGGCTGGCGGCGACGTCGCGGCGGCCAAGAAGGGCGAGCGCTCGATGATCTTCTCCGCCGAGGGCGAGGCGGTCACCGGCCCGGTCTACGACGGCGCCATGCTGGGCGCGGGCGACGTGATCACCGGCCCCGCCGTCATCGAGGAGGAGACCACGACCGTCCTGGTCGAGCCCGGCTGGCAAGCCCGCCTGCACGACAGTGCCAGCTACCTGCTGACGCCGGCCGGCTGAGGGTTCTTCACGACCGTCGCGCCGTCATTGCGAGGAGCGTCGCCGACGCGGCAGTCCGCTGTCCTGGAGCCGCGCCAAAGCACCCTGAACCGCGCCCTCGCGGCAACGACGAAGGAGCGCGGCCGGGCCTTCAGCCGGCCTGTCACCAAGCAGTAGAAGGCCGTTCTCGCCGCCGACCGCGACGGCGTCACCTTCCCGGCCGAGCGCGCGTCTGCAAGGTGATCCTTGACCGCTCGTCGATATGTCGGCAAACATCGACAAATGAAGAAGCGCGATGCCATACGCGGGCTGTCGGCCCTGGCGCAGGAGAGCCGGCTGGACGTCTTTCGTCTGCTGGTGCGCGGCGGCGAGGACGGCATGCCGGCCGGCGAGATCGCCAGGCAACTGGGCGTGCCGCACAACACGCTCTCCTCGCATCTGGCGCTCTTGACCAACGCCGGGCTGCTCCGGGGAGAGCGGCGCGGGCGGCAGGTGATCTACAGCCTGGACAAGGCCGGAGTCCGCTCCCTCATGGCCTTTCTCCTGGAGGACTGCTGCCAAGGCCAGGCCGAACTCTGCCAGCCCCTGATTTCCTGCCTGGCCGAGCGGCAGCCGGCCGAGATGGAGGCCTAATCTCCCGTGCCAGCCGTTACCCTGTCCCGCCGCCTCGTCGCGGAAGCCTTAGGCACGGCCATGCTGCTGGCCACCGTGGTCGGCTCCGGCATCATGGGAGAGACCCTGTCCGGCGGCAACATCGCCATCGCGCTGCTGGGCAATACCTTGGCCACGGGGGCCATCCTGGTCGTCCTGATCATGGGCCTGGGACCGCTGTCGGGCGCGCACTTCAATCCTGCCGTCACCATGGCCTTCTGGCTGCGCGGAGAGATCCCGGGACGGGAGGCGGCGGCCTACGTGCTGGTGCAGCTGCTGGGTGCCCTCGCGGGAATGCTGCTGGCCCATTCCATGTTCGACCAGACCTTCTTTCAGGTGTCGACCAATCTGCGCAGCAGCGGCGGGCAATGGCTGTCGGAGGCGGTGGCTACCTTCGGGCTCCTGGCGGCCATCCTCACCACCCTGCGCTGGCGGCCGGACGGCGTGGCCTTCGCCGTCGGCCTCTACATCACGGCAGGGTATTGGTTCACTGCCTCCACCTCCTTCGCCAACCCGGCGGTCACCGTGGCGCGCTCCTTCACCGACACCTTCAGCGGCATTCTGCCGACCCATGCGCCGGCCTTCATCGTCGCCCAGCTGGTAGGCGCGGCCTTGGCGGTCATGCTATTCGGTTGGCTCCTACCGGCGGCTGAAGAGAAGAAGGAGGCCTAGCCCATGGCTTGGCGGATCTATCACAACCCGAAGTGCGGCACCTCGCGCAACGTGCTGGGCATCCTGCGCGACGCGGGCAAGGATCCTGAAGTGGTCGAGTACCTCAAGACACCGCCGAGCCGGGACGAGCTTGTGTCGATGATCGAGCGCATGGGTGGCGGCGTGCGCGCGCTGTTGCGGCGCAGGGGTACGCCCTATGACGAGCTGGGTCTGGACGATCCCAAGTGGAGCGACGGCCAGCTGATCGACTTCATGCTCGAGCATCCCATCCTCATGGAACGCCCGGTTGTCGTCGCCGGCGACAGGGTCAAGCTCTGCCGGCCCAAGGAGCAGGTTCAGGAACTCCTGGATCAAGAGTGAGAGGGACCGCCGCTGCCGCCGGGGTCCCTCCCGCTGGTGCTACCTGGACTTGGCGTTGGCGGCCTTGCCGCCGCTCGCGTTCGGCACGGCGGGAACGGCCTCCGACAGGCGGCTGAAGCAGCGCATCATCAGCTCGTAGTTGTCCTTCGCGTCCTCGCTCAGGCGCGCCATCGACTGGTTGAGCCAGGCATTCATGGCCTGCATGCCGTCGGTCGGGGTCGCGCAGCGCGACAGCTGCTCGGCCGCAGCTAGCGCATCGTGGGTCGCTTGATGACGGCGCTTGTACCACTTCTGCGACATATCCTCGAAATCGCTGAGCATGGCTTCCTGCGCCTTCAAGAAGCGGGCGGCCTGCTTGCCGACCATGGCATTCATCTCGCCCTGCTCGGCGAAGTTCGGCATGGCTGCCGAGAAAGCCGGGGGAAGGGGGGTCTGCTGAGTCATAGCTTTCGACTCCTGCTGTTTGGGGGGTATGGCCGCGAAACTAGCCCGTTGCGAGCGGCCGGTCTTTGATTCACATCAAGGCTGCCGCGCTTTTGCTGCATGGAAGTGGCCATCAAGCGGGTGACCTCGCGATCTGGATTGGGCTAGGCTTTCGGTCATGGAACGAGAACACATCAAGACCAGTTGCCCCCGCGACTGCTACGACGGCTGCGGTATCGTGGTGGTCAAGCGCGAGGGGCGCGTCACCCGGGTCCTGGGCGACCCCGATGATCCGGTCGCGCGCGGCGCGCTCTGCGGCAAGTGCGCGCTCGCCTACAACGGCGTCTGGCGCGATCCGGAGGCCCGCCTCGGCCGGCCGCTGAAACGCGTCGGTGCCAAGGGGGAGGGGCGCTGGCAGGCGCTCTCCTGGGACGAGGCCCTGGGCGAGATCGCCGAACGACTGAACAGGATCCGCGCCGAGGCCGGCGGCGAGCGCATATTGAACGTGCACTACACCGGCACCTGCTCGGTGATCGCCGGCGGCTTTCCGCAGCGCTTCTTCGAGGTGATCGGCGCCACCGAAGTGGAGCCCGACACCATCTGCAACAACGCGGGCCATGTCGCGCTCGGCTACGTGATGGGGACGTCGGCCTGGGGGTTCGACCCGCGCACGGCGCGCGACAGCGCCTGCGTGCTGGTCTGGGGCGCCAACCCCTCTGCCTCCGCGCCGCATGCGCACAAGCACTGGCTCCAGGAAGTGCCGGGCAAGGTCGTGGTCGTGGATCCGGTCCGCCACCCGACCGCGGAGGCCGCCGACCTGCATCTGCAGCTGCGGCCCGGCAGCGACGCGGCCTTGGCCTTCACCCTGCTGCACATCCTGCGACGCGAGGACAAGCTGGACCGCGACTATCTCGCCCGGCACTGCCTGGGCTGGGAGGAGGTCGAGCCGCTGCTTGCCGACTGCACGCCGGCCTGGGGCGCGGTGCAGACCGGGCTCTCCGTTTCGGAGATCGAGCAGGCGGCCGCATATTTCTCCGCCGGACCGGCGCTCACCTGGCTGGGCCAGGGCCTTCAGCGCCAGCCCCTGGGCGGCAACGTCTTCCGGGCCGTCGCCCTGCTGCCGGCGGCGACCGGCAACTTCGGCAAGCCGGGCGCCGGGCTTTACTATCTGAACGGCTCCGGCGATCGCGGCATCGCCATGGGCTATGTCCAGGGCAGCAATCTGGGCTCGGGCCAACGGCCCAGCGTCAGCCACATGGACCTGGTCGATGTGCTGAACGACGGCGATCGGGCACAGGCGCTCATCAGCTGGAACATGAACGTCGCCGCATCGGGTCCACGCCAAGCCGCCCTGCGCCAGGCTCTGGCGCGGGAGGACCTCTTGGGCGTGGTCGTCGATCTTTTCGAGACCGACACGGCCAAGCTCGCCGACTACGTGCTGCCGGCGGCCAGCTTCCTGGAGTTCGACGACCTCAACAAGTCCTACTTCCATCTCAATCTCCATGCGCAGACCAAGGTGGAGGAGCCGCCCGGCGAGGCCCTGCCCAACCAGGAGATCTTTCGTCGCCTGGCGCGGGCCATGGGTCTGGAGGAGCCGGCGCTCTACGAGGAGGATCGGGCGATCATCGACCGCCTCCTGGCCGAGAGCGCCTTCGAGGTGGACTTCGAGACTCTCAAGACCTTGCCGGGCCTTTGGCTCGGCTCGGAGCCGCTGGTGACCTACGCCGACGGCCGCTTCCCGACGCCGTCCGGCAAGCTGGAGTTGGCCAGCGCGCAGGCCGAGGCCGACGGCCATCCGCGCGTGCCGCAGCCGCTGGTCGATCCGAGCCTGGACGAGGGCTGGCTGCGCCTGCTGTCCCCGGCCAGTCCTTGGATGATGAACGACAGCTACGCCAACGAGCCGAAGATCAAGGAGAAGGTGGAGCCAATCGAGGTGACGCTCAATCCAGAGGACGCCGAGAGGCTGGGGATCGCGGCCGGTCAGAGCATCAAACTGGAGAGCGAGGTCGACAGCCTGGTGGCCAGGGCGGCGGTCGCGCCGCTGGTGCCGCCGGGAACGCTCTATGGGGTGAAAGGGCATTGGGGCAGCAACCTGAACCGGCTCAATCCCGGCCGGAAGACCGACATGGGCGAAAGCACCGCCGTGCACGCCGTCGCGGTCAAGGTCACGCCGCGCTAAAGGGAACGCGACCATGACCCGGATGATGACGGCGACGCCGGTTCTGCGATGCGCCGACTACCCCAAGGCGCGGGCGTTCTACTGCGGTGTCCTGGGCTTCTCCGTGGTGGAGGAGGGCGGCCTGCCGCCGCGCTTCGGCATCCTGGAGCGCGACGGCGCGCGGATCTTCCTCGATGCCTGGCATGGGCCTCCCTTCGGACCGCAGAGCGGCTGGTCGGCCTATGTCAATGTCGAGGGGCTGGACGCCTTCCATGCCGCGGTCGTGGCAGGCGGTCTGCCCGAGCTGCCGGCACCGGAAGCCAAGCCCTACGGCATGCGGGAGCTGGAGCTGCGCGACCTCGACGGCAACTTGCTGTGCTTCGGCGAGGCTCTGCCGAGCACCTAGAGTGCGACGACGATCGATCGAGTCGCTCTATCGTCTGAATCTTGGTCTAGGCTCGAACCTCCGGGCCGAACGCAGTAAGCTGCGCCCGACGCGCCTTGGCACCCGGCCCGATGCGGCCGTGTGCCGGATCCGATAAAGGAGACATGCCATGCGGCGCTCCACTCTCTCTACTCTTGTTGGCGCCTGTGCGCTGGCCGGGTGCGTCTCGGGCGCGCCGGTGATCGGGCCGACCGACACGCAACGCTACATTCCCTCGTCGAACGCGGCCTTCGTGGGCAATGGACAGCTGGTTCTGATCGGGCAGGCGACGACGCCTGAGATGCGCCTGCTGTTGGCCGAGGTGGCGGCCGCCGGTATCGCCGACGGCGCCTTCGGCGGCAAGTTCCTGCTGGTACCGAGGGAGCTGGCGGAGCGCCCCTCGCGCAACCGCGTCGTCGTCGCCGTCGGCGGCGCCAACAGCTGGGAGCTTTGCAGCAACCCGCCCGACCGGGGCGGCAACTTCTCCGGGCGCGGCATCAGGGTCAGCGCGGCGGCCTGCCAGGGCGAGACGCGGATCTCATCCACCAACGGCACCATCGACGGGCTCAGCGGCGCGGACGACCCCGCCCTCGAAGCCTTCTTCGCCCAGGTGGGCGCCGCCCTCTTCCCGGGACGCAACATCGACTACATCGACCGCGACGGCGACTTCGATAGCTTCTGAATCGAGAGACAGGCCGGCGGCTCGGAGACCGGCCTGTAGAGCCATGCCGACCGGATCTACTCAGTGGGCAGACGCAGTGTGTCGCGCTCTGGAGTCACCTCCTGGACTGCCGCGTCGCTGCCGCTCCTCGCAGTGACGGCGCGAGGGGCCTGCGGTCGGTCGAAGTAGGTTTGCCGGTCTCGGCTCTTCAAGCCCGCCGGGGCTGGGCTGCCACCTGGCCCGCCGTCATCGCGAGCGAAGCGCGGCGATCCAGTCTGTCGCCGCCGTCGGCTCGCGCCGGACTGCCGCGCCGATAAAGCTCCTCGCGAGCGACGGCGGGAGAGGTACCCACCGCATCCACATCATCGCTTCCTAGCACGTTCCAAGCCGTCAACCTTGTCTCGGGACAGAACACCTGATCGGAAGACCGCTCTCCCTAGCTACCCCGGAGAACAGTGCGCAAAAACAAAGTGGTCAACCGCTAAGCCTGCGCCTTGTCGATCACCGTCGGCCAGGCGAAGCGGCTCTTGTGGATGGCCTCCTCCATCTCGCCGCCGCCGCGCCTGCGGATGATGCGCTCCCAGCGGCGCTGGGCGCTCTCCATGGCTTCCTTCGGGGACTTCTGGCTGGTCAGCATCGCCTGAATCTCTTCGTCGAGCGCGTTGTCCATCGAGGTTTGCCCGGCGAAGTTCAAAGTCGGCGCCGACCGGCGGATGGTTTCCTGGATCACCGGCACCAGGTACTCGTGATAGGTCTGGATGACGTAGGGTTCGTTGAAGTTGGCCACCTGGAAGGGATCGAAGTAGCCTCCGGGATTGCCCGACATCCAGCTGAAGGTCCGGGTCGAGCTCAGCCACTGCAGGAAGAGGTATGCGGCCTCCGGATGCTCGCTGTGCGAGGAGATGTCGGCGTTGATGTTGTAGTAGATGACCGAGCGGCGGACCAGATCGTCGCCGTAGAGGCGGCCCGGCGGCAGGTAGGCGCCCAGCTCTCCGGTGATCGGCGTCGCCTTGGTGCCGTCGGCATTGAAGCGGTCGTTGAACTTGGCGAGGTTGGTGTAGGTCGAGATCTGGCCGGTGGTGCCGTTGCTCATCGCGGCATAGGCCTCGGCATAGCCCCACGACAGAATGTCGGGGTGCGACCACTGCATCATCGCCAGATGCTCCGCGGCGCACTGGATGCATTCCTCGGTCGCCAGGTTCGGCTTGGCCTCGTCGTCGAACCAATAGAAGTTGGGATTGCCCATGCTGGCCAGGCGGCCATAGAAGATGGAGAGACCCCAGAAGGGGCTCAGCATATTGCCGTTGCCGTACATCTCCTGGCCGCCCATGCCGGTCCGACCGGTGAGGAAGGCCGAGATGGCGTCGCACTCCTCCCAGGTCCGGGGCGGACCCAGCTGATAGCCGTGCTTGTCGGCGAAGGCCTTCTGGAAGTCGGGATGCTCGTAGGCCCAGCGGTTGTAGACCCAGGTCTGGAAGTCGCCGTCCAGCGAGACGGAGTAGTAGTTGCCCTTGTACTTGTAGAGCAGGTCCTCGATCTCCGGGGTCGGCGTGCCGCGGTCGGGATCGCCCCAGTCGGGCTGGTACTTGGCCACAAAGTCATTCAGCGGGTAGGCGCCGCCGGCCTCGACCAGGTCGCCGACGCTGTTCCAGGGGTGGGTGTAGATGTCGAAGGCGCCGGAGCCGGTGGTGACGTCCTGCAGCACCTTCTTCCAGATGTCGGTGGAGGAGGCGCCGATGATCTCCAGCCCGACGCCGGTCTCCTTCTCCCAGATCTCCTGCACGGTCGGCGCGCCGGGCGGGAAGGGCTTGGTCAGTTGGCCGATGGCGCCGTCGGACAGCAGGATCGAGATCTTCTCCGGCGTCTTGCCGGCCGCCTTCAGCTGCTTCATGCCCTCGATCGCGCGGCCCTCGGACATGTCGGCATTGTACTGAAAGCGCTCGGCCCCCGGAAAGCCGGTGGGCCCGCCGGTCATGCCAGGCGCCAAGCCGTCGGCGGCCCGGGCCGGGCGGATGTAGCGCGGCATGATCCCCGTCGCGGCGGTGAGCGCGACGCCGCCGGCGGCCGCTTTCAGGGCGTTCCTTCGTGTGAGTTTCTTCGCCACGGCTTGTCCTCCCTCGGGGCTGGAACGTCGTTCTTCCACGTTCGATCCACGCGCGGCGCACGAGGGCTATGCACCCGTCAGGCGTCGCTCGGCGCGTGCCTTTGGCAAGTATTATTGATCAGATGCTCTATGACTGGCCAGCGTTTTCTGCCCAAGTCGAGAGCTTACCTAGCCTCGGCTCAGGAGGGTGCGCCGAGGCCGTCGGAGGATCGGTCAAGGCGATGCCGTCGAGCCGCGCCAGCCGACCTGGCATCACGCGTTGGCCGTAACCGTCACGCCCGCACCCGTAAATTGGCGGGATCGTAGAGGCACGGTTCGGTGATCCTGGCAGGCAGGCGCTGACCCAGCACCAGCAGGTCGAGAGCTTGGCCCGGTTCGGCGTAGCCCGGATCGACGAAGGCCATGGCCAGGTTCTTGCCGACCCGATGGCCCCAGGCCGCCGAGGTCACGCTGCCGACAACGGAGCCGTTGCTCAGCACCGCGTCTCCGGGATGGGCTGGTGCGTCATCGCTCTCGACCACCAGGGTCACGAAGCGCTTGCGCGGTCCACGGGCGATGGCGGCCTGCAGAGCGGCCTTGCCGGGGAAGTCCGGCTTCTCGAGATCAACGAAGCGGGAGAGGCAGGACTCCATGGGGTTGAACTCGGTGATCAGGTCGCCCTTCCAATGGCGATAGCCCTTCTCCAGCCGCATGGACTCCGTGGCGTAGAGGCCGAAGGGAGCCATGCCGTGGGCCTCGCCGACCCGCCGCAGGGTCTCGTAGGCGGACAGCAGCTGGGCATTGGGGATGTGCAGCTCCCAGGCCAGTTCGCCGGAGAAGCTGACGCTCATGGCCACCGCCTCGGCGTGACCGATCCGGACCTCGCGGACGGAGAGCCAGGGGAAGGCCTCCTTCGACCAATCGCTGCGCGGGGCGGCCTCGCTCAGGACCGCGCGCGACTTGGGGCCGGCCAAGACCAGGATGGTGTGGTCGTCGGTCAGGCTGCGGATGGCGAGCGAGCCGTCGGACGGCAGGCGTTCGCGCAGCCAGTCCATGTCGTGATACTCCGCCGCCGCCGCGGAGCCCCACCAGATCCGCTCCGGACCCAAGAGCGCCAAGGTGGCTTCGCCCAGCACGTCGCCCTGCTCGGTGAGGAAGTAGCCGAGACCGACCTTGCCGGTCTTCTTCGGCACGCGCCCGCAGAAGAGGCCGTCCAGCCAGGCAAGCGCGCCCGGGCCGGTGATCTCGAAGCGGTTGAAGCCCGAAACCTCCATGATCCCCACCCGCTCGCGCACCGCCTCCACCTCCTTGGCTACGATCGGATGCCAGTTCGCGAAGCGGAAGCTGTGCTCCTCGACGAAGTCGGGGTCGGGCTTGAAGAAGGTCGCGCGCTCCCAGCCGTTGACCACCCCGAACGCGGCCCCGGCGGCCTTCAGCAGGGGATAGAGGGGGGTGGTCTTGGCCGGCCGGCCGGCGGGCCGGTGTTCGTGCGGCATGTGAAAGCGGAACTCGTTGCGATAGTCCTCGATCGCCTTCAAGGCCGTGTACTCGACGTTGGCATAGCGGGTGAAACGCCGCGGATCCAGGCACCAGGTGTCGTAGCAGGCCTGGCCGTGCACCATCATCTGCGCCAGAAGCCAGCCGTGGCCGCCGCCCTCGCCGACGCCGGCGCGCAGCCCGATGATGCACCAGGCGTTGCGCTTGCCGGGAATGCGGCCGACCAGCGGCAGGCCGTCGGCGGTGTAGGTGATGGGGCCGTTGATCACCGTGTGGATGCCGGTGCGCGTGAGGCAGGGCATGCGCTTGAAGACCCGCTCCATGTTGTCCAGACAGCGGTCCAGGTCGTCGGGGCAGAGCGCGTTGGCGAAGGCCGGGTCGATGCCGTCCATGCCCCAGGTCTTGCAGCCCTGCTCGTAGATGCCGACCAGCAAGCCCTTCTTCTCCTGCCGGCAATAGAAGTCGTCCAGCGGGTCGCGCAGCAGCGGGACGCGGTGGTTCAAGGCCTCGATCTCGGCGATCGGCTCGGTCAGGAAGTACTGGTGCTCCATCGAGACCACCGGATGCTCCACGCCCATCATGGCGCCCACCTCGTTCACCCGATAGCCGCAGGCGTTCACCACCATCTCGCAGCGGATCTCGCCCTTGGCGGTCTCGACGATCCACTCGCCGCCGGGCTCTTGCCGCAGGCCTGTCACCGGCGTGTGGCGATAGACCTCCGCGCCGGCCTTGCGCGCGCGTCGGGCCAGTGCCTGGCAGAGCTGGGCCGGGTCGATGTCGCCGTCCAATGGGTCCCAGAGGCCGCCCAGCAGCTCGTGCCCCTCGATCAAGGGATGGCGCCGCTTGCACTCCTCTGCGTCGATCACCTCGAAGTCGACGGCCATGGCCTTGGCCAGCGAGAGGAAGTGGTGGTAGCCGTCGATGTGGTCCGGATGGGAGGCGAGGCGTATGCCGCCGTCCGCGTGGTGATAGTTGATCGGATAGTCCGGGTCCTCGGCCAGTTCCTTGTAGAGCCTGATGGAGTGGCTCTTGAGGCCGATCATGGTCTGAACCGCGCCGAAGTTGGTGACCTGGGCCGCCGAATGCCAGGTCGTGCCGCTGGTGAGCTCGTCCCGCTCGACCAGGACCACGTCCGTCCAGCCTTCCTGCGTCAAGTGATAGAGCGTGCTGCATCCGGCGATGCCGCCGCCGATGACCACGACACGGGCTTGCGTCTTCATGCTTCGCGCCTCCGCCACGGACAAGACTGCCCGGAAGGCAAGCGCGCGCCCGCGATCAGCGTCAAGCATGGGCTGAGCGCTGCGGAATAAGCGAAGTCGACTTTCGAGAAAGCGGGAGCGCGCGGCACGGACTCCGTCGGATCTTCGTAGAATCTCCACATTCACGGCCCCATATCGTGGAGAGTCATGAGCCAAGCGCACGCGCCGGGAGCCCTCTGATGACCTGGACCTTCGAAGCCGTCGCCCCCTTGCGATTCGGCTATGGGCGGCGTCCGGGCGAAGCGCCGGTGGCCGATCGCGACAGTCTGCTGGCGCAAGTTCCGCAAGGTGCGGCGACGCCGCCCGGATTCGTTTCCGGACACTCGCCTGCGCGCATCAAGACGCTCTACGACCTGAACGAGCGCATCAAGAATGCGCGCAAGCAGAACCGACCAGAGGAGCTGGAAGCCGTTCGGGAGGAACGCCGGCAGTTCTGGAAGCGCGCTTACGGCGGCGACGCGCACGACCGTGTCCTATGGAGCGTCACGCAGCCGCTGGGATTCTACGAGCGGCTGGCCTTCTTCTGGGCCGATCACTTCACCGTCTCGGCCTATCGGCGCAGCCTGCGCCACGTGGTGGGTCCCTTCGAGGCGGAGGCGATCCGTCCCTTCATTGCCGGCGACTTCGTAACGCTCCTGCGCCACGCCGCGCTGCATCCGGCCATGCTGGTCTATCTCGATCAGTATCGCTCGTACGGACCCAACTCCGAACTCGGCCTCGACCGCGGACGCGGCCTGAACGAGAACCTGGCCAGAGAGATCATCGAGCTGCACAGCCTCTCGGTCGATGGACCCTATAGCCAGTCGGACGTCCGGCAGTTCGCCGAGTTGCTGACGGGCCTCGTGGTCGAGCGGAAGAGCGGCCGCCAGGGCTTCAACCCCAAGGCCTCCGAACCGGGGACGATGAGGGTGCTGGACCGAGTCTACGGGGCTTCGCCGGACGGACTGGATGCCGTTCTGGCGGCGTTGGAAGATCTGGCGCGGCACCCGGCCACGGCGCGCCATATCGCCCGCAAACTGGCGGTCCATTTCCTGTCCGACAGCCCGCCGGACGATGTCGTGCGCCATATGGAGGCGGCCTACCGCGACAACGACACGGCCTTGATGCCGGTCTATCGCGCATTGCTGGAGCACCCCGCCAGCTGGCAGACCTTCGGGCAGAAGGTGCGGCAGCCCTTCGACTTCCTGGTGACCACGCTGCGGGTCGCCTTGCCGCCCGGCAAGCTGGATGAGGTGACCGCTCGCCAAGCGCGCATGGAAGAGGGCGACGGCATGATGGGAGACGGCGGGCGTCCGCGCGAGTGGCCTTGGACCTTGAGGCCGCTGTCGCGCATGGGCCAGTTGCCCTGGTCGCCGCCCGGGCCGGACGGCTGGGCGGAGGCCGCCGAGGCCTGGCTGTCACCGCAGGGGCTGACAGAGCGCTTGGCGATGGTCGCCGAGCTGGTGCGCGGGCCCTGGGTGCGCGGCAAGCCCAAGGCGCTGATCGAAAGGGCTTTCGGCGACGGCCCGGTGGATCGCCTGGGCCTGCTGACCTTGGAGGCGGGCAATGCCAAGGAGGCGCGCGCGCTGATCCTGGCTAGCCCCGAGTTTCAAAGGAGGTAGGCGGATGTCAGGCGCGCTTCGGATCGACCGCCGCAGCTTTCTTGCGGCAAGCCACGGGCTTCTGCTGACCACGGCCCTGACGGCGCCGTCGCTGGCCTGGGCCGCCGCGCCCGGCGAGACCCGGCTAGTGGTGATTATCCTGCGGGGCGGTTTGGACGGCCTGGACATGCTGCGGCCCTACGAGGACAAGGCCTGGCGCGCGGTCCGGCCGAGCCTGTCCGCGGACGCCGGCAAGAAGCCCTTGGAGCTTGCGCCGGGCTTTGCGTTGCATCCGGCGATGAAGCCGCTCTATCGCCTGTGGCGTGACGGCGAGCTGGCCTTCGCCCCTGCCGTCTCGACCCCCTACCGCGATCAGCGCAGCCACTTCGAGGGACAGGACATCCTGGAGAAGGGCACGGCCAGCGCCGAGCTGCGCGACGACGGTTGGATGAACAGGGCCTTGGCGGCCCTGCCGAGCGGACGGCCGAAGGGCTACGCGGTCGCGGTCGGCAGGGGTGAGATGCTGATCTTGCGCGGCGCCGAGGAGGCCTTGTTCTGGTCGCCCAGCAGCGACTTGGCGCGCGGCGAGAGAGATTCTCTCTTGAGCCAGCTCTATGCCGAAGACGCGCTCTTCTCCCGCGCGCTGGCGGCCGCCCGCCTGGCCGACGTCACCGGCGACGAGGTGCGCGCCAGCTTGGCCAGCAGCCGGGTGACGGTCGAGACCAGTGCGCAGCTGGCGGCCAAGATGCTGCAGGACGAAGCGCGAATCGCCGTGCTGTCGATCGGTGGCTGGGACACCCATGCCAACCAGGCCGGGCTCTTGCCGAGGAAGCTGAAACAGCTGACAGAGAGCGTGGGCGTGCTCAAGAACGCGCTCGGCCGCAAGCTCTGGAAGCGCACGCTGGTGGTCACCTTGACCGAATTCGGTCGAACGGTGGCCGAGAACGGCTCGCGCGGCACCGACCACGGCACGGCCAGCGTCACGCTTTTGGCCGGCGGCGCGCTGCGCGGCGGCCGGCTCTACGGCGACTGGCCGGGATTGCGGGAGGGCGCGCTCTATGCCGGCCGCGACCTGATGCCGACGCAGGACATCCGCCTCTATCCGGCCTGGGCCCTGGCCGCCGGCTATGGCCTCGGTCGCCGGACACTGGAGCGCGATGTCTTTCCCGGCTTGGAGCTGGGCAGGGACCCGGGGTTCCTTTAGCCGGCAATTCCTACGCCAGCGCGGCTTCCGATCGCGCTGCCGCCTTCATGCGCTGAAGCGCCCAGCGGACGACCTCCGTAACCCGGAGGAAGCCGATGGCGCCGCCCTGGTGGATGTTCATGGAGCCGCCCGGCGCAGTGAACCCCTTGCCAGGCGAGAGGGCGTGGGTTCGCGCCACTTGATTTTCCGACGCTGCCCGGGAAGGCTGCTTTCCTTCGGCCCCTCGACCTGCTGGACCAAAAGGCATGCGGCAAACGCTCTTCGGATTCATCTGGGCCTACAGCGCGCGCCAGCAGATCACCATTCTGGCGATCACCTGCCTGTCCTTCCCGCTGGTCTATGCCATCCTCGAGGTGCCCAAGCAGATCATCAACAGCGCGATCGAGGGGCACCGCTTTCCCGAGCCCTTTCTGGGCTTCGAGCTGGAGCAGATCCCCTATCTCCTGGCGCTCTCCTGTCTCTTCCTGACGCTCATCGTCGCCAACAACGCGGTCAAGTTCGTCCTCAACCTCTACAAGGGCATCGTCGGCGAGCGCATGTTGCGGCGCCTGCGCTATCAGCTCTACGAGGCCATCTTGCGCTTCCGCCCGCGGGCCTTCCGCAAGGTCAGTGGCGATACCTTGATCCCGATGATCACCTCCGAGGTGGAGGATCTGGGGCACTTCGTCTCCGAAGCCGTGGCCACGCCCGCCTTCCAGGGCGGCTCGCTCGTCGTCTACATCGTCTTCATCTTCGTGCAGAACGTCTGGCTGGGCCTGGTCGCGGTCTCGCTCTATCCGCTGCAGGCCTGGCTCATCCCGCATCTGCAGCGACAGGTGTCCCTGTTGGCGCGCGATCGGGTGCGCAATCTGCGGGTGATCGCCGACCGGGTCGGCAGCAGCGTCGCCGGTTCGGAGAGCCTGCACAGCGACGCCACGCGCGCCTTTCATCTTGCCGACTTCTCCGACCGCCTTCATGAGAACTATCGCATTCGCCTGGCCATCTACAAGAAGAAGTACCTGATCAAGTTCCTGAACAACTTCATGAACCAGATGCCGCCGTTCGTGTTCTACGCCGTCGGCGGCTACTTCGTCATTATCGGAGAGCTATCGATCGGCGCCCTCGTGGCCTCGATCGCGGCCTACCAGGATATCGCCGGGCCGTGGAAGGACCTCCTGGGCTACTATCAGCGCTACGCCATGTCGGCGATCAAGTACACCACGATCATCGAGAACTTCGAGCCGGAGGACCGCTTCTCTGACGAGCGCTTCCAAGAGCCGAAGGCGCTTTCGTCCTCGGAGCGTTCCGGCGGCGACCTGCGCGCGCAGCAGGTGACCCTCGCGGGCGAGGCCGGCGGCGCCGACGTCACCCAGGTCTCCTTCGATCTCCCTCATGGGCGCAGCCTGGCCGTCGTGGGCAGCGACGAAAGCGGGCGCGGCGCGCTCCTCCAAGCCATCGCCGGCCTCCTGCCGCTGACTTCCGGGCGCGTCCTGCTGGGGGAGACGAACCTGGCGAGCCTGCCGGAGGCGGCGCTGGCCGAACTGGTCGCTTACGTGGGGCCGCTGCCCTATCTCTTCGACGGCAGTCTGCGCGGCAACCTGGCCTATGCCTTGCGCCGCCACCAACTGGGCGAGACCGGTCTGCCGGCCGCCGAGGCCGACTTTCGGCGCAAGGAGGCGCGGCTTTCCGGCAACGCGGACGAAGAGCTTCTGGCCCCCTGGACGGACTACCGGCGCGCCGGCGTCGACGACGCCAAGGCCCTGGACAAACGCATGGTGGCCTTGCTCTCGGCGCTCGGCATGGGCGAGGACCTGCTCCACTTCGGCCTGGCGCGGGTCGCCGATCCGGCCAAGGCCACGGACTTCATCGGCCGGGTGCTCAAGGCGCGCGCCGCCATTGCCGCCGAGGTCGCCGGTGACGGCGAACTGGCATCGTTGGTGGACTTTTGGGAAAAAAAACGCTTCAACGACAGCGGCTCTCTGCTCAGCAACCTCCTCTTCGGCTTCCCCAAGGATCCCGACCTCGAGATGACCGAGATCGCGGCCGATCGCGCCTTGCGCGCCGTTCTGGAGCAGGCGGAGCTGACCGCCCCGCTGATCGCCATCGGCGCGGAGGCCGCGAGCAGCATGATCCGCCTCTATCTCGATGTCGGCGAGGAGGCCGACCTGCTCGGCACCCGCGCTCCGTTGGGCCTGGAAGAGCTGGAGGGGCTGCGTCCGGCGGTCGAGCGCTACGAAGCCGGCGGAGAGGCCGCCCTGGACCAAGACCAGCGCGACGCCTTCCTGGCCTTGGCCCTGCGCCTCGAACCCGGCCGACATCCTCTGCCCGCCCTGAACGCGGCGCTCCGCGAGCGAATCCTGGCGGCGCGACGCTCCATTCTCGCGGACCCGGCTGCCTTCGCCGAGCGCTTTGCCTTCTTCGAGCCCGATGGCTACATCGCGTCCCTCGATATCGAGCACAACCTCCTGCAAGGGCGCTTGCGCGAGGATCGCAGCGCGGCGCGCCAGACGATCGGCGCGCTGGTGCGTCGCGTCGTCGATCGGGTCGGCCTTACCGAGCGCATTCAGCGTTACGGTCTGGATCACCTCGTCGGGGTCGGCGGCGGTGCGCTATCCGGCCATCAGCGTCGCCAAGTCGCTCTGGCCCGAGCCCTCGTCAAACGCCCGGCGCTGCTGATCGCCGACCTCGGTCAAGCGGTGGATGCGGAGGGCGTCGCGACCTTGGCGGCCTTGCAGGAGGGGTCGCTCCTGATCGGCGTCGCGCAAGCGGAGCAGGGCGAAAGCTTGGACCGTTCGATCGCGCTGGTCGGCGGCGCGGTGGTGACGGAGAAACCTCCTCAATCCTAGAATCGAAGAGGCCCGGCGGGGTGCAATCCCGCCGGGCCTCGCCGTTAGACCTGCTTGGTTACCACATCGCGACGGGGTTGATGATCATCTGCACGGTGCCTTTGACCCGCGCCTGTCCCAGCACGAACATGAACTCGTTGACCTCTTCCTGTGCCAGGCGGCCCGTGTTCATGGTCTCCAGGATGTAGATGCCGTGCTCCTTCAGGAAGGTGATGTGGCCATAGAAGACCTTGTCGCCTTCGACGGGAGGCACGACGTCGAGGCCCCAGGTGTCCGCGCCCACCGCCATGGGGCCGAAGGAGGCGACGAAGACGGCGCCGTCATTGGTGATCCCGGGCTCACCCGAAACCCAGGCCTGGGGATCGTTCTCCAGCATGGCGTCGGTCCATCCGGTGTGGAAGAGGACCACGTCGCCTTCGCGGATCTCGACGCCCTGGGCCTCCATGGCTGCCTTGATGTCGTCCGCGTTGAAGCCCTGGCCAGCCTCCATGGATTCGACGCCGAAGTGCTTGGCCATGTCGATCATGACACCACGGCCGATCAGCGGCGGGACCTTGTCGACGCCCAGCTTGGTGAGGCCGGTGATCTCGGCGAACTCCACGCCCTTGTTGCAGTTGTAGTAGACGTCCTTTTCGCCAAGGTGCCCCAGGCCGTCGATCTGCGGGCCGGTGCCCCACCAGAGCTGGGCCACGTCGTCGTTGTAGACGACCGGCCAGCCGAACTCGGTGCGGAAGCGACCGCTCTGCTGTCCCGGCTGGACGATCTGCAGCATCATGCCTCGCGGCGGAAAGGCTGGCATGTTCGGGTCGACGACGATGCCGAGCGGATGGCTCTCCCCCTTCTTGACCAGCTGCGCGGCGGCAACGATTCGCTCCGGCGTTATCAGGTTGGCGGCGCCGATTTCGTCGTCCGCGCCCCACTTCGACGGCACGCATTCGTCAGCCAGCGCCGTGCCGGCCACGCTCAATACAATGCCGGAAGCCAGCACACCGCCCAAGCTCTTCAGTAACCGCATGGTCATTCCTCCCTATTCTCCGGATCGCACGGGAAGGGATCCGGTGGCGCCAAGGATGCCGACCATCGTCCGCGCGATCAATGCTTTGCGAGAAAGGGAACATCGATCTTAGTTCTTTGGACGTCGGAACTGTTACTTTATAACAAAACGCCCAAATGTTACTTTATAACACTAAAGCAGCCTCGTCGCTTCCAGGGGTTCTAGGAGAGAGGCGTCGTCGTTGGTGGCCTTGTTGAGCCTGGTGGAGACTTCATAGAAGGAGAGGTCGCCGTAGCTGCCGCCTTGGTCCGGATAGGGCTTCAGCAAGGCCAGAAGGTCCTCGCTTCGGCTTTCCGGCGCCAGCCAGCTCTGAAAGCTGCCGGGGTTCAAGATCACCGGCATGCGGTGGTGCAGCGGCCGAAGGGTCTCGTTCGCGTCGGCGGTCACGATGGTGACGCTTTCGATTCGCGCGCCCTCGCTTCTGCTGCCCCAACTCTCCCAGAGGCCCGCGAAGGCGAAGGGCTGGCGGCCTTCGAACTCGATGCGGAAGGGTTGCTTGGGGCCCTTCTTGCTCTTGCCGGGCTGCCATTCGTAGAAGCCGTCGGCCGGAACCAGGCAGCGGCGCTTGGCGAAGGCCTGTCGGAAGGCGGGCTTCTCCGCCACGGTCTCCGAGCGCGCGTTGATCATCTTCGCCCCGATCGAGAGGTCCTTGGCCCAGAAGGGCACCAGGCCCCAGCGCAGCTGCGCCAGCTGCCGGCTGCCGTCTTCTTCTCTGCGCACGACGGGCACCGACTGCGTCGGCGCGACGTTGAAGCGGGGCGCCAGGTTGGGCAGTCCCTCGAAGGCGAAGAGCGCGCGCAAGGCCTCCGGGGCGGTGGTGATGGAATAGCGACCGCACATGGTCTCAGACGATAGATTGCCAAAGCGCGGGCGGAAAGCCCGGATCCGCCTCTAGATCGCGGTCGCCCGCTGACAGCCGCAGAGCGTCTCCAGCATCGGCGGTTGCGAGACCAAGCGCCTGGCACAGGTCTCCACCGCCAGTTCGATGCCTCGCTCTGTCGAAAAGCTACCCAGCACCTGGGTCATCTCCGCCATCAGTTGGCGGTAGCGCAGGAAGAGCTCGTGATCGGGCTTGCTGTCGGCGGTCCAGAAGCTGTCGAGATCGCCTTGGTATGTGAGGCCGGGGATGTCGTAGACCGCATCGCCCAGGGTCTTGGCCTTGGCGGTGAAGTTGAGCGCGGCGAGCCCGGCCGTGGAGTTCACCGTGACGACCCCGACCGAGCGGCGCACCAGGTTGGCGAGATGGCCCCCGTCCAGGAAGTGCACGCGATCGCGCACGCCGCAGCGCTTGGCGGCCCGGTCGATCCCGCTGGCGTGATGGCTGAAACCTTGATCCAGCGGATGACCCTTGATCACCAGCTGATGGTCTTTCGGGGCGTGCTTGGCGAAGCTCTCGATCACCTTGCGATAGAAATGGCGCACCTGGGGCAGATCGGAGTGGCGGACGATCTGGCTGTCGCCGGGCCGTTGATTGAGCGCCAGGTAGTAGGGCTGCGCCATTCCCAGGATGGCCTCTTCCTGACGCCGCACCTTCTCCACCAGGAGCTTGCTATAGTAGTAGCGCCAGAGGTGTGCCAAGCCGGTGACCACGACCGGCATGTAAACGGGGGAGCGGTAAAAGGGAAAGAAGGGCGCTAGGAAGTAGAAGATGAAGCTGTAGACCACGATGTTCATCGTGTTGTTGAGCGTCACGGTCCCCAGCACTTCGTGCGCACCCGGCAGCTCGTCGAGAGGCTGGCCTAGCCTGCGGTAGACCTCCGGATCCTTGGGGAGGTGCGAGTGTCCATTGACGCCGCCAAGCTCCAATGTGATCCAATTGGGCCGGAGATAGCCCTGCTCCAGGCAGGAGACGGTGATCCCGGCATCGCGGGCCTCTTCCGCGGCGACCTCGGTATAGAAGTGGCCGTCCCCATAGGTGATGATGTCGGTGATGCCCTCGCGCGCCATGAGGCGCCTTATCCAGCCGCGATAGCGGCCGACGGGCGCCAGGAAGAAATGGGCGTTGGCGAAGCCCCAGTTGAAGAGATCGCCGCCGTTGAGGATCACCCGACTGACGCGGTGGCCGTCGGCACGCAGCCGCTCCGCCAGGCGTCGCGAAAAGCGTCCGAAGGGGGCCTGCACGAATAGGAAATGCCGCTCAGCCATGACCTTCCTTGATCCGACCGCCGGACGGATCAAGCGGCGGAACGGGGTTTTCACACTCTTGACCGCCACTTACCACTCTCGCCGGTGTCGCCGCTAGGGCAAACACGACGCAGCGTCGGGGGTCTAGGCGCCTTTCGCGCGCCGGGCTAGTCTCGCCGCGGCAGCAAGAGGAGGGCCGCGAATGACCGGCGCACCGGAAGGGGAGAGTCTGGGCCGCTTCGACTACGTGATCGTCGGCGCCGGCTCGGCCGGCTGCGTGCTGGCCAACCGCTTGAGCGCGGACGGCAAGCGGCGCGTGGCGGTCCTGGAGGCCGGCGGCAAGGACGACTGGATCTGGTTCCACATCCCCGTCGGCTACCTCTACGCCATGGGCAATCCGCGCGCCGACTGGTGCTTCAGGACGGAAGCCGAAGCGGGCTTGAACGGACGACAGCTGAACTATCCGCGCGGCAAGGTGATCGGCGGCTGCTCGTCCATCAATGGCATGATCTACATGCGCGGTCAGGCCGCCGACTACGAGCAGTGGCGCCAGCTGGGCAACGTCGGCTGGGGCTGGGACGACGTCCTGCCCTACTTCCGCCGTTCCGAGGATCAGGCGCGCGGCGGCGACGATCTGCACGGCAGCGGCGGCGAGTGGCGGGTGGAGGATCTGCGGCTTCGCTGGGAGGTGCTGGACCGTTTTCGCGATGCCGCCGCCGAGCAGGGTATTCCGAAGGTCCAGGACTTCAACCGGGGCAGCAACGAAGGCTGTGCCTACTTCCAGGTCAATCAGCGGCGCGGGCGGCGCTTGTCGACCGCCGGCGCCTTCTTGAAGCCGGCGCTCTCGCGCAGCAACCTGACCCTCTTTACCGAGGCCCAGGCCTTGCAATTGACCTTCGAGGGTCGCCGCGCCACAGGCCTCAGCCTGCGCCATCGCGGGCAAGTGAAGCGGATCGAGGCGACGGCGGGCGTGCTGCTGGCGGCCGGCGCGATCAACTCGCCGCACTTGCTGATGCTCTCCGGCATCGGCCCCGGCGGTCACCTGCGCGATCACGGCATCGCCGTGCGCCACGAGATGGCGGCGCTGGGCGGCAATCTTCAGGACCACCTGCAGCTGCGGCTGATCTACAAGGTGACGGGGCTGAAGACCCTGAACACGCAGATGCGGAGCCTTATCGGCAAGGCCGGCATCGGCCTGCGCTACGCGCTGCTGCGCCGCGGGCCCATGACCATGGCGCCCTCGCAGTTGGGCGCTTTCGCCCGCTCCAGCGCGGAGTACGAGATGCCCAACCTGGAGTATCACGTGCAGCCCCTGAGCCTTGAGAAGTTCGGAGAGCCGCTGCACGGCTTCAACGCCTTCACCGCCTCGGTGTGCAATCTGAGGCCCTTGAGCCGTGGCGAGGTCCGGCTGAAGGGCCCCGATCCGCTGGCGGCGCCGGCCATCCGCCCCAACTATCTGAGCGAGGCCGGCGATCAGGTCGTCGCCGCCGATGCGATCAGGTTGACGCGTCGGATCGTCCTGGAAAGCAAGGCCTTCGAGGCCCATCGGCCGGAGGAGTACCTGCCGGGACCGGCGCTCCGGAGCCAAGAGGAGCTGGTGCGCGCGGCCGGCGACATCGGCACCACCATCTTTCATCCGGTCGGAACCTGCCGCATGGGCGCCGACACCGAGGCGGTAGTGGACCCCAGCTTGCGCGTGCGTGGGCTCGATGCGCTGAGAGTGATCGATGCCTCGGTCATGCCGACCATCACCTCCGGCAACACCAATGCGCCGACCATCATGATCGCCGAGAAGGCCGCCGACCTGATCATCGCCGAGGAGGCCAGCCAGCAAGCGGCTTGATGCGACTCCCGCCCAGGCGGCAAGGAAGCCGGTTAAGCAGGAGGGGGGCCTAGCCTGCCTGCCCGGGGGAGTTGGTGCCGTGTCGGGAACGATCAGATGCTTCGTCGTCGTGCTGATTCTGGCGGGCCTTGCGGCCTGCGGCACCAGCCCGCCTCCTCAATCGGTCGAGGTCCCGCCGGACCCGCGCGAGGTGGTCCAGGTGCAAAGCGCGCTCCTGGCGCTGGGTTTCGCGCCGGGCCCGGTCGACGGCGTCCTGGGACCGCGCACCGAGAAGGCCATCGCCGCCTATCAGGGCACCTACGACCTGCCGATCACGGGCCGGATCGACGAGCGGCTGACGGAATCGCTCTTCGGACGCAGCGGCGCGCTTAGCTTCGTCGCCAATGCCGGCCTGCCGGAAGTGCGCTACCTCGAACCGCCCTTCCCGTCAGGGATGCGCGGCTTCTTGGAGCGTCGCTACGGTGCCGACACGGCACGCCGTCGTCCCTTTGAAGCGGGCTCTTGGCTGGACGTCAGCCAGGCCTCCCTGGGGACCGCGCCCGGCGAGGATCAGGCGCTCATCGTCAGCCTCTGGTCCAGCGACAATCGGCAGACCAGTGAGCTCAGCATCTTCCGGCCTACCGGCACCAGCTACCGCGAGGTCCTGGGGCCCCTGCCCAATCAGGGGTACGAGTTCGTCGACAGCTTCTCGAACGGCCTGCGCGACGTGGCCGTCACACAAGGCTCCGGCTATCGCCTGCTGCGCTTCGACGGCGCGAGCTATCGCTGATCTCCCGGCGGCTCGCCGTAGCGCCAGCGCCGCGCCTGGGTCCAGACCACCTGAAACTCCGGCCGCTGCTTCAAGACGATGGCGCGCGCGATCTGGCGGCCGGCGGCGCTGCCCAGCAGCAGGCCGGCGAAAATGGTGAAGAGCGCCGCGAAGATCGACCCGAAGAGACCGGCCAAGAGGCCGATCGCCGAGCCCAGCACCATGATCACGAAGTAGACGACGGCATTCTTGATCCGCGTGAAGAAGCCCGGCTCCGGGTTGGCCGCCGTCGGCTGATCGATGATCGGCGGATGTCTAAAGGGCTCTGACATGGCTGCTCGCTCCTTCGAGGGCATTGTCCGGTCCCTCACCGGTCTGTTACCACGCCCCGGCCTGGCGATACAGCCCGGGTCTTGTTATGGGGTCGGCATGGCAGGGGACGGGAACACCGAGGCCGGCGGGCGACGTGACAGCCTCATCTACGAGATGGTGCTGGCGAACATGCGCGACGGGGTCGTCACTTTCGACCTACAGGGGCGCATCGTCACCTTCAACCTGGCCGCCGGACGCATCTTGGGGCTGCCGCCGCAAGAGGCCTTGGGCCTCACCTTTGCCGAGGTCTTTCTAGGTGAGGCGCATCTCGACGATTTCAATGAGGTGGTGCTGAAGGCGATCTACGACGAGGAGGTCACGCACAGCCGCGACGTCATCGTTCGGCGCGATGACCAGCGCTTGGACCTGCATGTCTCCTCCAGCTTCCTGATGATGAGCGCCGAGGGGCGGCAGGAGCGCTACGGCGTCATCGTCGTCTTCAGCGACGTGACCGAACAGCGCAAGCGGCGCAAGCTGAAGCAGCTCTTCGGAGAGTACGTGGACCCGCGCATCGTCGAGCGCATTCTCGCCCGCGACGAGGTGCTGGAAGGCGGGCAGGAAGCCAACATGACGGTGCTCTTCACCGACATGCGCGACTTCACCGGCTGGTCGGAGCGGCTCTCGCCGCCGAAGCTGATCGAGCTTCTGAACCGTTTCCTTGCCGGCATGACGGAGCCGATCGGCGCGCACGCCGGCATCACCGACAAGTTCATCGGCGACGCCGTCATGGCCTTCTGGGGCCCGCCCTTCACCGACCCGGCGGAGCAGGCGGCGGCCTGCTGCGCCGCGGCCTTGGACCAGCGCCGGCGCTTGCCGCCCTTGCGCGCCGCTCTCGCCGATGACGGCTATGAAGGCGTCGATCGTCTGGATGCGGCCACCGGGGTCGCCACCGGCAGGGTTATCGCCGGCGAGGTCGGCACCGAGCAGTCGCGCGGTTTCACGGTGATCGGCGACCGGGTCAACGTCGCCGCCCGCCTGCAGGCCGCCGCCAAGCTCTACGGCGAGCCCATCGTGGTCTGCGAGGAGACCCGCCGCGCCGCCGGAGAGGGCTTCTGCTTCCTGGAGTTGGACTTCGCGGCGCTGAAGGGCCGACAGAAGCCGGAGCGGGTCTTCGCGCTGCTCGCGAGGGCAGAGGAGGCCGGCGAGCCGGAGCGCCGGCGGCTCACGGCCTATGGCGCGGCGCTCGCCAGCTACAGAGACCGGGACTTTGCCGGGGCGGCGCGGCAGCTTGGCGCGTGGCTTGCCGCCAAGCCCGACGACGCGGCGGCCGGCTTGCTGCGCGTGCGGGCGGAAAAGCTGTGTGGCGCGCCGCCGCCGAAGGACTGGGACGGGGTCTTCCGGACCGAGGCATGACGGTCCGATGACCGGGAAGGGCCGCAGGCTCTGGCCTTGGCACTGCCATTGGTGTTTCTTCTCGGTCGGTGTCGAACGCAGTGGAGGCGGCGGATGATCCTTGCAGATGCATTGTTGCAGGCCCTGAAGGCGCAGGGAGCCAAGGAGGTCTTCGGCATTCCGGGCGACTTTGCCTTGCCCTTCTTCAAGGTGCTGGAGGAGAGCGGAACCCTGCCGCTCTACACCATGAGCCACGAGCCCGCCGTCGGCTTCGCGGCGGACGCCGCCGGGCGCTACGGAAGCCGCATATCGGTCGCGGCCATCACCTATGGCGCCGGCGCCTTCAACCTGGTGAATGCGATCGCCGGTGCCTTTGCCGAGCGCGCGCCTGTCGTGGTCATCTCCGGCGCGCCCTCGATGCAGGAGCGCACCCGCGGTCTCTTGGTGCACCACCAGGCCAAGAGCCTCGAATCGCAGGAGCGAATCTACCGGGAGATCACCTGCGACCAGGCAGTCTTGAGCGACCCCGCCACGGCGTCGGCCGAGATCGCGCGGGTGCTGCGCAGCTGCATCGAGATGTCGGCGCCGGTCTACCTCGAACTGCCTCGGGACATAGTGCATGCGGAGGTCGAGGCAGTACCCTTCCTGCCGCCCCGCCACGCCGATCCGGCGGCGGCCTCGGAATGCGCGGAGGAGGTCTTGGCCAAGCTCGCCAAGGCCAAGCGCCCCTGCCTCGTGGTCGGCGTCGAGGTCCGCCGCTATGGACTGGAGGAGCGGGTGGCGGAGCTGGCGCGCCGCCTGCGGATCCCGGTGGTCACCAGCTTCATGGGGCGCGGCCTCATGGCCGACGCGGCCGTGGACTTGCGCGGCACCTACATCGGCGTGGCCGGAGATCCCGAGGTCACCAAGCTGGTGGAAGGGTCCGACGGCCTGCTGCTGTTGGGCGTGCTGCTGTCGGACACCAACTTCGGAGTCTCCGCCAAGCAGGTGGACCTGCGCCAGGCGGTCCATGCCTGCGAGCGTTCGGTCGACATCAGCTACCACCAGTATCCCGACATGCCGCTCGGCGACCTGGTGGCGTCCATGATCGATCGCCTGCCGGCCGCCGACGGGGCGACACCGCCGGAAGCCTCCTTCCTGCAGGACATGCCCGGCGACGCGGCCGAGATCGAACCCACCGACATCGCCATGGCGGTGAACGACCTGATGGCGGAGGTCGGGACCATTCCCATGGCCAGCGACGTGGGCGATTGTCTCTTCACCGCGATGGACATGCGGCACACGCCGATGGCGGCGCCCGGCTACTATGCCGGGATGGGCTATGGGGTGCCGGCCGGGATGGGTCTGCAGTTGGCTGGCGCCGGCCGGCCTATCATCCTGGTCGGCGACGGCGCCTTTCAGATGACCGGCTGGGAACTGGGCAACTGCCGTCGGCTCGGCATCGATCCCCTGGTGCTGGTCTTCAACAACGAGAGCTGGGAGATGCTGCGCGCCTTTCAGCCGGAAAGCAGCTTCAACGACCTCGACGATTGGCGCTTTGCCGAGCTGGCGGAGATCCTGGGCGGTCGAGGCCGGCGGGTTCGCACACGAGCGGAGCTGAAGCAGGCGCTGGCCCAGGCTTGGTCGGAACGCGGCCCCTTCCAGCTGGTCGAGATCATGCTGAAGCGTGGTGTCATGTCACGCACGCTGTCCCGCTTCGCCAGCGGGTTCAAGAGCCAGCGCGACGCCGCCGAGGCGCGTTCCTAACCGCTCTCGGAGTCCGATCCCGCCGCCCGCGGGCCAGACCACTTGAGCGCCAGCATGGTCATGTCGTCGGATTGCGGAGCGCCGGCGACGAAGTCGTCGACCGAACGCACCACCGCGTCGACGACCTCGGCGCTGCCGACGTTGTCCTTCAGGCCCTTCAGGGTCGCTTCCAGACGCGGCTCGCCATAGGCTTCCTCGGCGGCGTTGAAGGATTCCGTGACGCCGTCGGTGTAGAGCAGCAGCACGTCGCCCGGCGTCAATTGCTCGGTGCTGACGGTGAAGGAGAAGTCCTCCACGACCGCCAGCGGCACGTCGCCGAGCGTACCGACCATCCTGACGCCGCCGTCGGTATGACGCAGATAGGGCTGATTGTGGCCGGCGTTGACGAAGGTGAGCTTGCCGCTCGCCAGGTCCAGGACGCCATAAAAGAGCGTCACGAACATCATCTCGTCGTTCTCGTCGGCCATCACCGCGTTGATCCGGTCGATGCTCTTGCCCGGGTCCTTCAAGGATTGGGCCGTCGCCTTCAGGAGCGAGCGTGAGATCGCCATGAAGAGGGCGGCCGGTACGCCCTTGCCCGACACGTCGGCGATGACCAGGCCCAGCCGGCCTGGTTCGACGAAGAAGAAATCGTAGAAGTCGCCGCCGACTTCCTTGGCCGGGTCCATGCAGCCCGTGACCTCCACGCCGTCGCTCGGCGGCAAGGCCTTCGGCAGGATCGAATACTGGAGGCGCCTGGCGATCTCCAGCTCCTGCTGCAGGCCGGCCAGCTTGGTCTTGGTGACGATGGCCTCCTGCAGTTCGGCGACCATCTGCGTCAGCCGCCGGTGCTGATCGGTGATCTGCGCGGACATGCTCTGCAGCACTTGCGCCAGCAAGCCCAGCTGCTCGTCCTCATCCAGAGGCTTGACGGCCTGACCCTCTTCCGCCGGCCTTCTGCCTCGGTCGAGAAGGTCCTGCATGTCCTGCAAGGCCTCGCCCTTCTCGCCCTTCTCCAGGGTCGAGGCCAGGATCGTCAGCTGCTGCCTGATCAAGCGCTCTTGGCGGCGGCGTTGCCGTTCGGACTGACGCCTTTGGTCGGCCAGGGTGATGGTATTCTCCCTGAAGACCGAAACGGCATCGGCAATACGCCCGATCTCGCCCGCGCCCTCGGCCTCCAGCCTGACGTCCGTGTTGCCGCTGGAGAGCGCCTTCAGCACGGAAATCGCGCCCTCCAAGGGCTGGAAGGTGCGGCGCAGATAGAAGTAGAGGGCCGTCAGGACCAGGATGACGAAGACCGCGACCAGACCCAGGCTCAGCCAGCCCAAGGTGCGTATCTCCTCCAGCTCCGAGGTGGAGTCGCGCAGCGAGACCAAGGTCCCTGCGACGCGGCCGGCGGTGTCGTAGACGGGCACGCCGGTGACGGTGAAGCGTCTCGTGTCCGTCTTGGCGGTGCTGAAGCTCGGATCGCGCGGCGGCACTCTCGGCTGCACCAGACGCCAAAGCATCGGCGAGGTTCCCTCGACCATCCGGCCACGAAGACTGACGAGAAAGGCGGTCGCCTTGATTTCGTGCGCAAAGCGATGGAGGTCGGCGTTGGCGTCCCGCGCCAAGGTCGCGACACCCAGCGTCCGACCCTGTCGCTCCAGGGGCACCGCCACGAGAACCATGAAGTTGGTGGACGAGGTCTGTTGCAGCCCCTGAACCGGCTTGCTCGTGGCGACGATCTGATCCAGCGAGGCCGCATCCAGCATGGGATCGGCGGCGAAGGTTCCTTGCGAGCTGAAGAGCAGCCGGCCGTCCCTGTCGGTTACCTGCAATACGGTGTTGTTATCGAGCAGTCGGCGACCGGCTTGATCGAACCAGTGGCGCAGCTGTTCGCGACTTTCCGCCGGCGGCCGCCGCTCCATCTGCCCGAGCATCCTGGCCGCGATGGAGGTGAGCTGCGTCGTGGTCTGAGTGACCACGCCGGTCCAGACGGACTCCTGGCCGATGATCGCAAGCGAGCCCAGACGCCCCTCCAGAAGGCTCTCCCGGCGCAGGCCCACGACCGCCAGGACGCCCACCACCAGCAAGAATGCCAGCGAGAGATAGACGGTGAGGCGGGTGCGCAGCAGCATCAGACAGCCCTGGCCTTCCGCCTGCTACGGACTCTCTTCTCCAGCAACAGCAGCTGACACAAGAGTGCCAGGCCCAGCAATAGACTCACCCACTCTTGCGGCTCCATGTCGAGATAGAGCGCGGCGGTGGCCAGCAGCGGCCCCAGTCCGACACCGACCAAGGCGGCCGCCAGGCCTGTCGCCCTGGCAGGGCGGCGCCACCCGCGCGAGGTGGCGGATCCCAAGGACAGGCCCAGCAGGAACATCGCCGCGGCAATCTCCAATGCGACGTCCTGATCTATCCAGTTGACGAGGATTGCGCCGAGCAGCGCGACGATGCCGATGCGTGGCTGGCGCACGATGATGCCGATGCCGATCCCGGCCCCGAAGAGGGCGACCAAAGTCGCCGCGAAAACGTAGTCGTGTCGGTCGAGGGCGGCTGCGATGTAGAGGGCGATGACGGCACTGGCCGCCGCGGTGACCGACGCCAGGGTCGCCGCGTGGCGCCAGGCGATGGGCTTATGGCGGCCGGCGCTCTCGGGAAGCGTGCGCACGAAGCAGATGGGGGGTCCGACGAGCAGCAGAGTGACGCCCACCACTTCGAAGGCCGAGCGGCGGCCCAGGCCGTCGGCCAGAAGACCGCCGATGAGCGGACCCAGGAGCATCCCGAACAGCAGTAGGATCGTGCAGGTCCAGGGGCCGCGCAGGTGGCGGCCCGGCACCCTCAAGGTCTGATCGGCGACGAACCAGAGGCAAAAGGCGCTGGCGACCCTAAGGCCGAGAAAGGGGGTGAGGTCGCGCTGTTCGGCGACGGCGATGGTGGTGGCCCCGGCACCGACGACGCCAAGCAGCAGAAGGAAACGTCGGGCACGCCCGGCGCGCACCAGGCGCGCGGCCAAGAGGCCGAGCAGACCGCCCAGCGCTTCGGCGAGGAAGGCCGCTGCGGCGGCGACGGACGACGGCAAGCCGAATCCTACCCGATCGGCCGCGAAGCCGCCGATCAAGGGAATCGCCATGGTGGCGCAGACCACCCACAGGAGCGCGGCCCATCCCCCCCAGTTCCTGTCTTCCGCCAGGCGGGCTGGCCGGTCGAAGTGGTAGCGTTCGAAGAGATCGCCCTGCAGGGCCTTGACCTTTGCCCCCAGGCTGCCGTCGATGTCGATGGCGGTCAGCTCTTCCGATAGGGTCGCGACCTCTTTGGCCTTCTCTCTCACCGGCGTTCCGGCCTTGACGGCCATCCGACTTATGCGGGCGACGGGGCTGCCTTGCCTGATCCGCGAGAAATCGGCGAAGACGCCGCGGACGGTGGCGCCGAGACTGGCCATGAGATGCGCGCGCGGCAGATCCCACTGCTCGGCTAGCTGAATGCGCACGATCCCCGCGGCCGCGAGGCCCGCCGCGAGCGCGCAAACCAGCACCAGGAGGTGCTGCTGGCGGTGCACCTCCGCCGCGTATTGACCGGCCACCGTCAGGCTGACCTCGCCCACGTGCTGGCCGTCGCTCTTGATCCACTCCTCGGCGACGACGTCGGTCGCCGGGCCGTAGGTGGCCTCCCGGTCCAGGCGGCTGAGGCCGTAGGCCCGCGCGCCCCAACGATCGAGAATCTCGATCTCCGCGATCTCCGGGTTCGCGTCCAGCACCTGCGCCAAGTAGTCGGGCACGCCATGCAGTCGCTCGAAGGGGATGCCGTAACTCAGCGCCAGCTCGACCGTCTCGCCGACGGCGCGGGCCACGGAGTGCCCCAGCTGCTCCGTGCTCCGCCGCAGCTCGGCCGCCTGTTCGTCTTGAATGCGGTGCACGATCCAGCTGCCGGCCACGCCGACCAGCACCGCTATCAAGAGACCGATGGCGGCGCACTGAAGGTCGGAGCGGCGACTGGCCAGATGACCCCAGCTAGTCCGCATGATCGAGCTCGATCAGTCCGCGCCGAACTGTCTCCAGCCGTTGCTTGGCGGCCTCGGTCGTCCGCCTCGCCCGCACGGAGGCGCCATAAAGCGTCGGTAGCTTCTCGCTGTCGGCGCCCTCGGCGCGGCTATCGTCCCACTCGCCCTGCCAGACCTTCGCCGCCCGCTCCAGGGGGATCTTGCGGAGGGCGGCGATCGCCAAAGCCAGGCAGAAGGCGGTCAGCGTGGTCGCAAGCACGGTCAGCCAGCCGAGGCTGGCAAGGCCGACGAAGAGACTGAGCGGCGGGTGCACCTGATCGAGCGACACCACGAGAACGACATGGCCTGTGACTTGGCCGAAATCGGTCTCCACGACCTCGCCGATGGCGAACTCGCCGCGGTCTTCCGCCAGCCAGATTCTGCTGTGCCTCTCGTCGATCGCCTCCTTCCAGGAGAGCGGTATCTCTTCGCCTATGGCGCCGCGGTCGGTGCTGTAGAGCGTGACATCCATCGGCCCGACGATCTCGATCGCGCGAATGTCCGTCTCGACGCTTCGGTCGCGCTCGATGACGGCTTGCAGACTGTCCAGGTCCTCGATCGGCAGGCCCAGGCCGAGGTTGGCCTCCACCGTGCTGCGCAGCGAGGTCACCAGGAACTGCAAGCGGCCGATCTCCAGCTCCTCAAGGCCGTTGTCTGCGGCGCGTCCGGCCAGGAGCGACAGGCTGGAGAGCGCCAGAAAGGCCACCAAGCCCGCCAAGAGACCGACACGAATTGCAATCACCATGAACCGGCTTTACCCCAAGCAGACGCGCTTTCGCGACAGGCCCGTGGTACTGGCCTGCAACGCGATGCTACAAGGCTATGGCGCGGCTCGCCAGTGAGGTGCGAGCAAGCGACCCAGGGGACCGACCTGAGGGGCGAAGACAACAATGCTGCAACGGCTCAGTCTGGTGCTGATTTTCGCGATCGCCGCGGTTGTGGCGGCCGCCTTGGCGCTGGGTGCCTATTTGAACTACGGATCGGTCAGGGCCGCCTACCTGGGCCAGGTGGAGTCGCGCCTCCAGGCCATCGGCAAGGGGATCGTCGACGACATAGAGACCAGCCTCTCCTTCGGTATCCCGATCGCCGGGCAGGATACCCTGGACCCGCTCTTGGCGCGGGAGATGGCGGCCGATCCGGTGCTCTTCGCCATCGACGTCCTGGACGCCGCCGGCGTGATCCTGCACAGCAGCGACCCGGCCCGGATCGGCGAGATCATGCCGGCGCTGGAGGCGGAGGGGCTGCAGCTGGACTTGCCGGTCATCAACAACTTCGGAAGCGAGGCCGGCAGCGTCCGCTTTCTGGCCGACACCGACATCCTCGACGCGAACCTCGAATCGACGGCCTCGGCGGTGCGCGCGGCGGCCATCTATGCGCTCGTCGGCGCCTTGGCCCTGGCCTTGCTGGCCGTGCTGGTCATGCTGTCCAGCGCGAAACGCCGGGCGGCGGAGGCAGGGCAGATGGCCCAGGGTATCGACGATCAAGGGCACGCTTGGGCCCTGGCCCAAGTCACGCAGGAACACGAGAGGATCGAGAAGCGGCTCCGGACCGCGGAGGCCGGAAGAGAGCAATGAGTCGGCCTGTCCGTTCCCCGCGCGCTAGAGCGGCAGTCTGATGCGACGTCTGGATCTGGCGCTGCTGGCCGTCTTGGCGCTTCTGCTCGTCGCGGCACTGGTCTTCGTCTCCTGGCGCGCGCTCGACAGCGCCGAACGTCTGCTGCTGCCGGAGTTGAACCGCAAGGCGGAGGTGGTCGGCGAATCGATCTCCGGCCTCGTCGAAGAGGCGATCGACTACGGCATTCCGGCGGATCAGATCGTCGGCGCCGAAGCGGTGCTGGAAGAAGCGCTCAAGGACAGCCCGGAGTTCGCGTCGATCGCGATCACGATGGAGGACGGCAGCGTCCTGGCCGTGGCCCAGCGCGGCGGAGCCGGTAGCCTGAGCGACCCCATCATCGTGCGGACGGCCGTCAAGCAGGGGGAGAGGGCGGTCGCACAGGTGGTGGTCTCGATCCCCTCGGCCGTCGTGGCGCGCACCATTCGCAACATCTGGCTCGACGTGGCGATCGTCCTCTTGGCCTCCATTCTCGTCACCTTCGAGATGCTGGCGCTGGTGTTCAGCTCCGATGTCGGCCGAGCGCTCCGCGGACTGGGCCAGCGGCTGGTCGCGATCAACCGAGGCGACCTGCGCACGCACGCGCCGGTCGAGTCCAAAGGAGTCTTCGGCCAGGCCTCCGACGACTTGGATCGCCGCATGACCTCCCTTACCGAGAAGCAGCGCGACCTCGAGGCGCGGGCGCGCGCGGCGGGCGATGTCGAAGCAACCCATGCATTGAGCGATCTGGAGGACAGGCATCGCTTGCAGGCGGCGCACGACCAGCCGCCGCCCAAGCTGGCCGCCCTGCGCGCGCCGCTCTTTCTGTTCTTCTTCGCCGAGGAGCTGACCAGGCCTTTCCTGCCGAGCTTCATCGGCAGCCTGGCGTCGCCGTTACCCTGGCTCTCCCGGGAACTGGTGATCTCGCTGCCGATCGTTCTCTTCATGGCGATCGTCGCGGTCTCTCAGCTCTTCTTGAACAACCTGACCGAACGCTTCGGCCGCAGCCGCGCTTTGCGGGCAGGTGCCGTCTGCGCGGTGATCGGCTTCGCGGGATCGGCCTATGTCACCGATCTGCTGCAGCTCTTGTTCTTCCGCGGGCTGACAGGCTTCGGCTATGCAGTCGTCTTCGTCGCGGCGCAAGGCGCCATCATCGACGGCACGGAGCGAAAGAACCGCGCGCGCGGCCTCTCGATCCTGGTCGGCGCCATCTTCGTGGCGGCGCTCTGCGGGCCGCCGGTGGGCGGCATCCTGGCCGATCGGTTGGGCGAGCGGGAGGCCTTTCTGGTCTCCGCCGTCCTGGCTTTGCTGGCGATCCTGACGGCGCGCTTCGCCATGCCGCACGAGGCCAGGAAACAGGGGATCGTGGGCAGTGCCAGACCGAGCCTGAGAACCTTCCTGCGTGTGCTCAGCAAGCCACCCCTGGCGCTGCTGCTGTTCGGCTGCTCCCTGCCGGCCAAGCTGATCCTGGCGGCCTTGATCTTCTACCTGGTGCCTCTCTCGATGGCCGATAGCGGCTTCGATCAGGCCTCGATCGGGCGCGTCTTGACCCTCTATGCCTTGGCGATGCTACCGCTGGTGCCGCTCGTCTCGCGCTTCAGCGACCGCAGCGGCTACCGGCCGGGTTTCGTGCTCTTCGGGGCCGCGCTGTCCGCAAGCTCGGTCATTCATCCCTTCATTTGGGCGGCGCCCTGGGGCGAGGCCGTCATGGTCCTGCAGCTCGGCGTGGCCCAAGCGCTCTCCATCACGCCGCAGTCAGCCCTTGTGGGAGAGCTGGGGCGTCGCTACCTGCCAGATGTGCCCGAGGGCATGATCTACGGGGTCTTCCGCTTCGTGGAGCGCAGCGGGAACGCGATCGGGCCGGCCATTGCGGCATGGTTGCTGGGTGCCTATGGCTTGGATGTCGCCTTGATCGCGGTGGGGGCGATCTCGTTCATCGGCGCGCTGCCTTACCTGGCGATCTGGGTGGTCGGACGCGTGATGCCGGATAGGGGAGAGCCAGAATGACGAAGATGCCAGGCAACAGGAGAGTTACCAGGCGCCGTGCCTTGGCGCTCATGGTTGCCGGCGGCGTCGCCTTGCCGTCCCTTGCCGGCAGGGCGCAGGACGACAGCGGCCCCTTCAAGATCTTCCAGATCACCTATCGCGGCGAGACCGACGTCGAGCGCGGCTTTCGAGACTACTTGGCGCAGCGCGGCATCGATGCCGAGATCACGATGCGCAATGCCGAGCGCGATCCGGCCAAGGTCGCCGGCTTCCTCGAGGAGATCGAGGAGCTCAAGCCCGATCTGGTCTACACCTGGGGCACGCCGGTGACCCTGGCCACCGTCGGCACTTACGACAACCCCACCGCCTTCTCCGCGAAGGGGGAGATACCCGTGGTGTTCACCATGGTGGCGGCGCCGGTGCGGACTAAGGTGGTGCCCGATCTGGAGTCGTCCGGCCGGGACCTCACCGGGGCCTTCCACGTGGTGCCGCCGGAGGCGCAGCTCAGGGCGATCCAGTCCTACCGTCGGATCGAGACCCTGGGCATCATCTACACGCCGACGGAGCGGAACTCTGCGGTCATCGTCGAGCGCTTCATGCAACTGGGCGAAGAGCAGGGCTTTCCCGTGGTGGCCAAGGCCTTTCACGTCAACGACCAAGGCAGGCCGGTGGTGGAGGGCTATGAGGCCCTGCTCGAAGAGATCAAGAGCGCCGGCGCCAATTGGCTGGTCTATCCCCCTGATACCTTCCTGGGCTCGCAGATGGACCTCATCAGGCCAGAGGCGGCACGGCTCAAGCTACCGACCTTCGGCACCACCGAGCAGCTCGTGAGCAAGGGGCAATGCCTCTTGAGCCTGATCTCCCGCTACTACTCGGTCGGGCAGCTGACGGCCTCCAAGGCGGAGCAGATACTGGTCGAGGGCCGCGATCCCGAGACCATTCCGATCGAGACGCTGAAGCGCTTCTCCCTGATCATCAACATTCCCGTCGCCAAGGCCCTGCAGCTCTATCCGCCGCTGTCGATGCTCAACTATGCGGAAGTGATCGAGGCCTAGCGCGTTGACGGGCCGGACTGACCCCTGGGTCAGTCTTTCCATCTCCGACATCGAGGAGATCGAAGGGCTGCAAGCGCTGGTCTATGGATCGCTGGTCAAGCGAGAACTCTTCAAGCCCGCGCCGCCCGGTTTCTTTCGCACCGTCTTGACCGGACGCGGGTCGATCCTGGGCTACCGGCCCGACGGTCCCTTGGCCGCCTTCGGAACGCTGCTGACCGGACTACACCCCAAGGATCCGGCGCACGAGTTGCTGGGGCTGGCGAAGAAGACGCCCTTGGCGATGATGCAGGGTGTCGTGGTCCACCCCGATCATCGTGGGCAAAGGTTGCATCGCAAGCTGCTGCGCCGACGCCTCCATCTCTTGCGACCGCCGGGTCTTTGGCACGTCTACGCGTCCGCCGCGCCGGGGAATCTCGCCAGCTGTCACAACCTCTTGGCCGAGGGCTACGAGGTGGCGGCCCTGGGGCGCATGTATGACGGTCTGCTGCGCTACACCTTCTACCGCTCGCCGAATCCGCGAAGCCCTACCGCGCCGGGCGAAGGCTTGGCGTGGCACGACACGCTCGACGTCGATGGCCAACTCGCGACGCTGAAGAAGGGCGGGCGAGGCGTCGTCATGCGGGTGGAGCAGGGGCGGCCGCAGATGGGCTACGTCGAGCCCGCCTAGGCCGTCAGCGACTTGAGGGCTGCCTCGCGTCCGTCATGGACCGAGAGGATGCGCAGGAGGCCGCTGATCTCGAACACCTGCCGGATGTCCTTGTTGAGGGAGGAGAGAGCGAAACGGCCATCGGAGGACCGCAGGCGCTTCGCCGCCAAAAGCACGACCCGCAGGCCGGCGCTGCTGATGTAGTCCAGGCCCTGCATGTCGAGCAGGATCGCCTGATTGCCCTCATCCAGGCGCTGTTTCAGGGTGTCTTCCAAGCTCTTGGCCGTGTTGCTGTCCAGGCGACCGCCCAAGGCGAACACCAGAACGTCGCCGTCGCGCGCTTCAGTCATCTGCAAACCGGTCATCGCCTTCTCCTCACGGCCGCTTCCCCGTCAAGCCTAGACCAAGATGATCGCAGGTCGAACCGACCTGCGGTCCGAATCTTGGTCCAATCGCACCCTAGGTCTCTTCGCCGGCGTGTCGGGGCAACACGATATGAACCCTGTTCCTGCCGTCGCTGTAGCGGTACTCGAAGCGGCGCGCCAGCTCCCGAACCAGATGCACGCCCAGCCCGCCGATCGGACGGTCGTCCAGCAAGGCATCCAAGTCGGGTTCCGGCGTCTCGGTCGGATCGTAGGCCGGTCCGTCGTCATCGATATGGACCAGGACCTCGTCGCCGCTGGCGTGCAGGGAGACGGCGATCGACGTCTTCGCGCCCGTCGCTCGCTGGCCGTAGAGCACCACGTTGGTCAAGAGCTCTTCCAGGCAAAGCGACAAGGCATAGCTGCTCTTGCCCGAGAGAGCCTCCTTCTCCGCGAACGCGTCGACCATCGCCTGTACCTGACGCAGGTTCTCAAGCTCGGCCTGGATAGCAAGTGCGATTGGCCGCTTCATTCAACCGGAACCCCGCCCTCCACCTATGGCCGACCCTCGCAGTCAATGATAGCCGTGGAGCATAACCAGTGGCGGGGGTGCCGGGCTAGACCCGTTCCAACATGACGGCAATTCCCTGACCGACGCCGATGCACATGGTGCAGAGCGCATAGCGAGCCCCTTGCTCGATCAGTTCCTGCGTCGCCGTCAAGGCCAGGCGGGTTCCCGACATGCCCAGCGGATGACCGAGGGCGATGGCCCCGCCGTTGCGGTTGACCTGCGGCGCGTCGTCCGGCAGGCCGAGCTGACGCAGACAGGCCAGCGCCTGGGCGGCGAACGCTTCGTTGAGCTCGATCACCTCGATCTCGCCCACGGGAATGCCCAGCCGCTCGGTCAGCTTCTTGCTGGCGGGGTAGGGGCCCATGCCCATGGTCCTGGGGGCCACTCCGGCGCAAGCCATGCCGATCACCCGCGCCTTGGGCGTCAGACCGTAGCGGGCGGCGGCCGCCTCGTTGGCGATCAGAATGGCGGCCGCGCCGTCGTTCACGCCCGAGGCGTTTCCGGCCGTCACCGACCCGCCCTCGCGGAAGGGCGTCGGCAGCTTCGCCAGGCCTTCCAGGGTGACGCCGGCGCGGGGATGCTCGTCCGCGCTCACCACCTTGGGATCGCCCTTGCGCTGCGGAATCGTGACCGGGGTGATCTCCTTCGCTAAGCGGCCGGAAGCCTGGGCGGCGGCCGCGCGCTGCTGCGAGCGCAGCGCGAAGGCGTCCTGGTCGGCGCGCGCGACCTGATAGTCCTCGGCGACGTTCTCGGCCGTCTCCGGCATGGAGTCGATGCCGTACTGCTTCTCCATCAGCGGATTGACGAAGCGCCAACCGATCGTGGTGTCGAAGACCTCGGCGGAACGGGAGAAGGCGCTCTGCGCCTTTCCCATCACGAAGGGCGCGCGGCTCATGCTCTCCACGCCGCCGGCAATCATCAGCTCGGCCTCGCCGCTGCGAATCGCGCGCGCGGCGGAGCCCAAGGCATCGAGACCCGACCCGCAGAGGCGGTTGATGGTGCTGCCGGGCACGCTCTCCGGCAGGCCGGCCAGCAGGCTCGCCATGCGGGCGACGTTCCGGTTGTCCTCTCCTGCCTGGTTGGCGCAGCCGTAGATGACGTCGTCGACGGCATCCCAGTCGACCTTGCTGTTGCGCTTCATGACCTCTTTCAGCGGATGGGCGGCCAGGTCGTCGCTGCGCACGGATGACAGTGCGCCGCCATAGCGGCCGATCGGGGTCCGGGTCATGTCGCAAATCAGGGCATCCATCCAGTCTTCTCCTTGCATGGCGTGGGCTTGCTCTCGCGCAAGCCGGATGGTTGCTTGGCAATGTGGCTTGAGATCTCCGCGTAATCCAGGCACTTGGCGTCACAGCAGTGGGGAAGACAGAGGGTGGCAATGGCTTTGCAGGCGCTGGTGTCGCGATGCGACCGGCTGGGCGACTTGGTCTTGAGCCTGCCGGCCGCCAATCTCGTCAAGCGCGCCGGCTTCCGCGTGACCCTGCACTGCAGCGCCTATGCCCGGGACATCGGCCTCTGGGGCTTGGCCAACGACCTCTACGACCAGCTGTGGGTCGAGGGCGAGGCACCGCCAGCGGACCTGGGCCGCGCGACCTGGGGCCTGTCCCTCTACGACAATCAGCCCTGCAAGCGGGCCTTCCGCCAACTGCGCTTGAAGCGCCGTTTCGGACCCTACTCGCGCTCCACCACCTACTTCGCCTACCATCGGGGCCTGCGCCAGCGGCGCAGCCGCGTCGCCAAGAGCGAGATGGCCTACAATCTCGACCTGGCCCGCGCGTTCATCGCCTGGGCCGGCCTGACCGCGCCGGCCTTCGAGCCCTTGCCCGCCTTGCGGGTGCCGGACGACTGGCCCTCGCCCCGCCCTTCGCCGGACTGGGTGGCCGTGCTCTCCAGCGGCGGATCGGCCGGAAACTGGCCGGTGGAGCGCTACCTCGGCTGGCTCGCCCAGCATCGCGCGCCGGGCAGCAGCCTCGACTTTCTCGTGCAGGGCGTCGACGCGGCCGAACGGCGGCAGGCCCTCTTGGCCAGCGGCATCCTCGAGGAGCCGAAAGTCGGCCTGGTCGAGGGCTTCGCAAGCGTGCGCGACCTCATCGCCTATCTCGCGGCGGCGGGACAGGTCTTGAGCTCCAGCACCGGACCTCTCCATATCGCGCACGCCGCCGGCGTGCCGGTCTGGGGGCTCTATCCCGATGCGCCGCTGGTGGAGACTTTCGCCAGGTGGAAGCCGGACGGCTACGGGCACGGCGCGCCGGTGACCCTGGTCCCCTTCTCCGATTAGCGCGCGCAAACGGCGCCGTAGTATCGCTAGCCTATGCGACGCGCCTCCTCGGCGGTCATGACCGAAATCAGGCCATAGCTTCGGGCCTCTCCGTCGGATCGCAGCTGCCGCGTCCAGGCCTCCGCGTCGGCGGCGCGGGCGACTTGCAGCAGCAAGGCGGCTTCGATCGTCTGATCGCCGCCGCCGCGCAATGCCATCTCCGACGTCCCGCTGGAGGGTTCCTCCACGGCTTGCCACAGCGACCAGCCAAGGCACCCCCGCCGGCCGAGGGCGGAGCGGGCGACGTCGCCCAAGCGCCGGCCGTCGGGTCCCGTCAGGGTGACGAGGAGCCCGCTGACGCCGATCCCCTCGAAGCCCTGGCGGCGGCAAAGGGTCCGGCTCATGTTTGCGAAGTTCGGCATCACCCGCTGGGTCCAGGGCGAGGGCTCGGCCAGTATCCCGCGATAGGCGGGCGAAAGCAGGACTTCCGGCGAGGCGACCTCGTAGCGGGTGAAGAAGCGCGGGCTGGCGGTGCTATCGAGGGCTTCGTAGCGGACGCCGAAACGATAGCCGAGGATGCCCACCCTTTCCGGAAGGTGCTCCTCCTGATACCAGCGCTCGTAGTCCTCCAAGGCATCGGGCTTGCAGTCGTTCCAGATGAGCAATCCGCCGCGGCTCATGATCCCTACTCCGTCGCAATGGAAACAGCCGATTGTGGGTTCCGCTACTCGGCCAGCAAGTCGCTGTTGTCGGCACCGAGCGCCGGTGCGGACTTCGCCACCTCCTCGCCCCTGAAGACCGGTGCCAGGGGCAACGGCAGCGCCGGCAACTCGTCGCCGGCCTCGTTCGCCAGGCGGCCCGCGAAGAGCCCGCGTTCGGCGAAGTGGGGATCGGCCAAGGCCTCCCGCGTGGTCTTGACGATGGTGCAGCAGCAGTCGGCCTCGGCGAAGAGGGTTGCCCAGTGGGCGGCGGGCCTCGCCCTGACGATCTCCGCCACCGCCGCGATGCTGCCGGCCGGATCGCGCCGATCCTCCCGCCAGGGCTCTGGCAGGTCGATCACCTGGCAGAAGGCCGCCCAGAACTTGTCCTCCAGCGGAGCCGCGGCCAAGAGCTTGCCGTCGCTCGTCGGATAGAGCCGATAGCGCGGCGTTCCCCCGGTCACCAGCCCGGTACCCGAACGCGGCCAGTCGTCCGCCGCCAGGCCGCCCCCGATCGCCCAGTACTGGAAGCTGAAGAGGCCGTCGGTCATGGCGATGTCCAGGAAACACCCTTGGCCGCTGCGCTCGCGCTGCAGTAAGGCCAGCAGGACGTTCATGACGGCGGGGTAGGTGCCGCCGGCGATGTCGGCGATCAGGGCAGGGGGGAGCACCGGCTCTTCATCGCTGCCGTGGCTCAGCGACAAGAGGCCCGTGTCGCCGATGTAGTTGAGATCGTGCCCGGCGGCCAGACGCTTGGGGCCGGTGGCGCCATAGCCGGAGATGGCGCAGTAGACGAGGCGCGGATTGACCGCCTTCAGCGCCTCGTAACCCAGGCCCAGGCGATCCATCACGCCCGGCCGGAACTGCTCCAAGAGGACGTCGGCCTCGCGGATCAGGGGCAGGAGCCTCTCGCGCTCGGCCGGGTCCTTGAGGTTGAGCGCCAGGGCCTTCTTGCCGCGGTTGAGCAGGGCAAAGGCCACCGCCTCCTTGCCCCAGTTCGGCTGGTAGCGGCGCAGGTCCTCGCCCTCGGGGCGTTCGATCTTGATCACCTCGGCACCGGCTTCCGCCAGATAGAGCCCGGCCATGGGGCCGGGCAGCAAGGTGGTGAAGTCGAGCACCTTGATGCCGGACAGGGGTTTGCTCACGTGGCCTTGCTCCTCTCCTTGGCGACCAGGGCGCGCCGCGCCGGGGCATAGGCGGCGGTGCCGTAGACCCGGAACAAGGCTTCCGTGATGTCGCAATGGCGGGCGAGGCCGCCGCGCACCACCCGCTCGATCGGGCCCTCGGCATAGCCCAGGCCCTGCCGGCAGGTGAGGTCCATGTCCTCGGCGCTGGCCAGCCCCTCGTCGAGAAACCGCAATGCCGCATTGTACTTGGGCCGGACCAGCCGATCGACGATGCGACCGGCCTGATCGGCGCAAAGGGCGACCTCGAAGCCCGCCGCCTCGAAGAGGTCCCTGGCCGTGGCGATCGCGCTGTCCGAGGTCGCGGGCTGGCGCACCAACTCGATGAGCCGGGAGGGAGCGTCGTCTCCGTTGCGGTAGCGCGCGAACCCCAGACGGTTGGAGCCCTCCCGTCCCGCCTCCTCGCCGGTGTGAACGCCGAGACACTCCTGGCCGAGTTCGATCAGAACCGCGGCGAGATCGGGGTCGGCCTCGATCGCCACGCCGCGGCAGTCGCCCAAGTGCAGGACGAGAGCACCGCCCTTGCCGGCGGCCGCGAGGAAGGGATCTCCGTCCGGAAAGGACCGCGACGGGCCGTGCTGAATGATCCGATAGTCCATGGCCTCAGGCTCCGAACATGGCATTGCCGTCGTAGGTGAAGAAACCGCGCCCGGCCTTGCGGCCCAGGTGACCGGCGGCGACCATGCGGCGCAGCAAGGGCGGGGCCGCCGTCCTGGGGTCCAGCGTGATGGGATAGAAGGCCTCGCACAGCCGGATCTGGGTGTCCAGACCGACGAGATCGGTGAGTTCCAGGGGGCCCATCTTGTAGCCGAAAGCCACCTTGATCGCCTTGTCGATGTCGGCCGCGGAGGCCACGCCCGCCTCGACCGCGCGAATGCAGTCATTGTTGAAGGGAATGAGCAGCGCGTTGAGGATGAAGCCCGGCTTGTCCTGCGTCTCCACCGGGGTCTGGCCGGCCGCTTCGGTCCAGTCCCAGGCGGTCTTGAAGGTCTCGGCCGAGGTGTTGATCCCCGGCGACATCTCGATCAGCTTCATCAGCTGGGCCGGCAGGCAGAAGTGCATGCCGACCACCCTGTCCTCGCGCCCGCAGCCCGACGCGATCTCGGTGATCGAGAGGGTCGAGGTGTTGGACGCGAAGATCGTCTCGGCCTTGCAGACCGCGTTCAGCTTGGCGAGGAGCGCGCGCTTGATCTCCAAGTCTTCGAAGACGGCCTCGATCACCAGATCGGCTTCGGCCAGTGCGGCCAGCTCGCTCGTCGGCTCCAGACGCCGCAGCGCCGCCTCGCTGTCTTCGGCGGTCATCTTGCCGCGCACGACAGACTTTCCGAAAAAAGCGCCGCTTTGCTCCATGGCGCGCCGCAACGCGTCTTCCTGAAGATCGTAGCAGAGGGTCCGATATCCGGCCCTTGCGGCGACGATGGCGATGCCGGCGCCCATCGTGCCGCCGGCACCGCAGACGGCGACGGTCCTGATTTCACTCATGCTCTGTCGATGCTCCCTTCTATCCCGCGACGACAAGGGGGAGGGGCGCCCGGCTAGTGACCGAAGGCCTCGGGATCGGGGTGGCGCCGTTCGGCGAAGGCGCGCCCCAGCTCTTTCGATTCCTCGCTGTCGAGATAGCCGCGCAGCAGCAGGTCGTGGGCCACGCGCGCCAGGCCGGAGACGCCGCCGTGGCGGGCGTTGAAGGCGGCCTTGACGCTGGCCAGCGCGAAGCTGCCGCGCGCCGCCACCTCCAGCGCGAAGGCCTCGGTCTCCGCATCCAGCTCGGCGTCCGGGACGACTTTGTTGATGAGGCCCATGGCAAGCGCCTCGCCGGCCGGGATCTTGGGGTTGCGGTACCACATCTCCTTGGCCTTCTTCTTGCCGACCAGGTCTTCCAGGTACCAGGTCCCGTAGCCGGCGTCGAAAGACCCCATCATGGGGCCGACCTGGCGGAAGATGGCGCTCTCCTTCGCCACGGTGAGGTCGCAGACCATCTGCAGGACGTTGCCGCCGCCGACGGCGTAGCCGTTCACCTTGGCGATGACCGGCTTCTGCAGGCGGTCGATGGCGTCGTACATCTCCAAGGTCGGCAGGACGCCGGCGTAGAGCCTGGTGTCCGGCATCTCCTCCTTGCGGCCGCCCAGGCAGAAGAAGCGATCACCGGCACCGGTGACGATCAGAACCCGCGTGCGGGTCTCGCGGCGCACCGCTTCGATGCAGTCGCGAATTTCCAGGCACATGGTCGGCGTGAACATGTTGCCGTCGTCCGGTCGGTTCAGCGTCAGCGTGCCGAGCGGGCCGCTTTCTTCATAGAGGATGGTCTGGTAACTCATGCAGGCCTCTCTTCGTCTTAAGGGTTCGACGACGCCGGTCGGAACCGGAGCATCGCTCCGGCCATGGTCATAGCGCAGATGCCGGCGCCGGGGCAGGGCGCTGTGCTGACCTGTCCGGCTGAAAGAGGCGTGAATGGCTGGCGATCGTGCGGAGTTAGAACATGATCGTCGCGCCGTCGGCGATCACGCCGAACTCATCGCCGTTCAGGTCGCGCGACGAGATCTGGAAGACGACGTCCTCGAAGTCTCGGTCGCTGCCTTGCCCGACCAGATCCTCGAAGCCCAACACCAGGGCGTTGTCCTCTTGAGACACGCCGGAGACGACATGCTCCTGCCCGAAGGGGTTGAGGCTTGTATCGAAGGAGTGGAGGATCGTAGCGCCCTTGAACAGCTCTCCATCGAGCGACAGATCGAGGTCCAGGCCGTCGTCCACGTTGCCCTGGGCGCCGGTGCGGCTGTTGGTGAAGACGAAGTCACCCTCCAGGTCGTCGAAGTGGTTGAAGCCGTCCTGGATCAGGAAGAAGCCCAGCTCCTCGCCCTCTTCGATGACGCCCAACGACTTTTCGCGACCGGCGACAGCGGCGTTCGTGTTCTCGAAGATGATGCCGACGTCGTCGATGTTGCCGTCCTGATCGACGACATAGTAGCCCAGCGTGTTGTCGAAGGCGGCGAAGAAGTCGTCGTCCTTGACGATCTGGATGAAGAACTCCCGCTCGCCGTCTCCGGTGAGGAAGGCCTGGTTGGCGACGCCGTTGACCTGGTTCTCCGCCAGCTCCCAGCCGTCGGCCAGCATCGGGAAGAAGCCTTCGAAGGTGATCTGCGTGCTGAAGCCCAGGTCCGTTGCGATGGGTGTCACGAAGAAGGCGCCGTCGTCGAAGTCGCCCTGCAGGAAGAGCGAGGAGTCGACCTGGCCGTCCTCGTCGACGTCGAAGCCCAGCACGTTGATCGGTTGACCGGCGGCAATCACATCCTCGGTACCCAAGCGGCTGCCGGTGAGCAAGATGCTGTCGTCCTCGGTGAAGCCGAAGAGCTGATCGCCGTTCAGCTCTTCGGGCATGCCTTCCAGGATATCCTTGCCGCGGCCCAGGTTGATCTGGTCCTGGCCCTCTCCGGGACGGACGATGTCATCGCCCCTGCCGGCATTGATCTGGTCTCTGCCGGTGGTCCCGTCGATCTCGTCGTCGTCCTTGCTGCCCCTGATCCGCTTGGGCTGCTGCTCCTGGTCGCTGACCTCGAAGAGGAGGGGCTCTTCGGGCAACTGGACGGACTCGGCATCGCTGCTGAGGGCGAGAGAGAAGCTGCTGGCGCCCTTGGCGAGGGCCGCGCCGCCGGCCAGGTCGGCTTCGAGCTTGGCCTGGTTCTCGCCCGGCTTGAAGACCACTTGGCCGCTGGGGAAGGCGGCGTTCACGACGTCGCCGCCGACGGAGGTCAAGCCCACGGGCTTCACCTCGTAGTCCACCACGACGCGCTGGCTGAGGTCGCCCATGCGTTCCAGCACGATCTCCAGACCGTGGGGCAGGTCGTCGCCGCCCAGGAAGCGCGGCGGACTGCCGTCCTCGTCGATCCCGATCCGGGCATCGTCGTTCTTGATGCCGATGGAGGCCTCGATGGTCTTGCTGCGGTTCGTGAAGAGCCCGTCGTCCGGGGCCGTGAAGGTCACGTTCAGGACTTCGTCCCGCTCGATGCTGGTGTCGCCCTTGATCTTGATGTCGAGGCTGGCGGAGGTCTCTCCGGCGGCGATGACCAGCTCGCCGGAGGCCGCCTTGTAGTCCGTCCCGGCCCGCGCCGAGCTGTCGGAGGTGGCGTAGGCGATGGTGGTGTCCTTGTCGCGCGCCTCGGCCAGCTCGGCGGTCAAGGTCGCTGTCGCGTTGCCGTCGTCGCCTTCCGTCGTCTGGACCGCCAACGCGCTCAAGGAGATCTGCTGCACCGGCTGCAGCGTGGCGAGGTCGATGGTCTGATCGCTGAACTCGGCGAACTCCACGTCGATCAAGGAGTGCTCGTCGCCGACCCGGACCACGTCGCCGCTCCTGGTGAGCCCGCCCGCCTCCGCCAGGGTCTGGTTGAAGCGTGCGGTGTCGCTGCCGGCGCCGCCGTCGACGACGGTCGTGCCGCCCTTGATGACGAAGAGATCGTCGCCGCGCTGGCCGTTCAGCGTGTTCTCGCCGCCCGTCACCGTGATCTTGTTGTCCAGGAGATTGCCGTTGATCACCGCCTCATCGAAGTCGGAGGTGAAGTTCTTCTGATCGACGCTGAAGACGACGTCGGTGGTGCCGTCGTCCCGCTCGACGATCAGCTCTTCCTGGCCGCTGGACACCTTTCCGGTGAGCTCGGCGCTGGAGGTGCCGTCGTTGAAGATCACCTTGAAGGCGATGTCGCTCTCGGCGGTCCTGTTGACCTTCAAGCCCTCGATCTCGCCCTCGAAGGTGAGGCCCAGCGCGGAGTCGCTCAGCTCGTCGGGGTCGATGGTGTTGACGACCTGGCCGTCCAAGGTGACCTCGATGCGGTCGATCCTGTCGCGGTCGAAGCCGCCGGTCTCGAACTCGGTGATGAGGTCGGCCGGATCCGAGAGCAGGACGGCATCATCGCTGTCGATGATGTCCAGATCGGTGAGACTGGCGCCGCCGATGCCGAAGGCGCGCACCTCCGCTACGTCCTGCAGGATCTCGCTGGCACCGAACCCCACGCCGTCGGAGAGGAAGTAGGCGATGTTGGTGCCGCCCGCGGGCAGATCCTCGAAAAAGGTGACGCCTTGCTCGAGCGCCGGTCCGAAGGCGGTGCCGCCGAAGGCGACAAGGTCGTCGAGCGCCTCGATCGCCTCCTCGGCCGAGAGCGGCGCGATCAATTGCGCCGTGCTCTGGAAGGGGATGACGGCGAAGGTCGCCGTCGCGGCCACGCCGCTGTCGACCAGCGACTGGATCAAGGCCTGATAGGCCGCCGTTGCTTCCGCCAGCAAGGTGATGCCGTTGGGGCCGAAGCTGCCCATCGAGCCGGACACGTCGACGATGAGGGCGAAGTTGAAGACGGCGGTGACGTCGCTGCCGATCAGCAGGTTGTAGGTAAGGTCGCCGTCGAAGCTGTGCGCTCCGTGTCGCACCGAAAAGGTACCGGCCTTGTCCTCCTCGTCGCCGATGATGTCGGTGCTGGAGGTGATCTCCGGGCCGTCGGCGAGCTTTCTGGGATTGCTCTCGCTGGCTTCCAGCGGCACCAGGAAGTCGTTGGCGAAGCGGGCGTACTCGACGTCCTTCAGCTTGTCGGTGCCGTCGCTCTGGTCGCCACCCCTGTGCTCTATGGTGAACTCGAAACCGTTCTTTTCGTTGGGCAGCGCCCTGAACTTGTATTGGCGCACGCCGTCCCCGTAGAGCGCCTCGTCGAGGCCCCCGCCGCCGTCCAGCCGGTCGTCCGCGCCCCCGCCGGTCAGCTTGTCGTCGCCGCGCAGGCCCAGAATGTGCTCCTTGCGGTAGCTGCCCTGGATCTCGTCGTCGCCGTTGTTGGAGGAGGCGTCGGGGAAGACCGGGTTGCGGTTGGAGCCGACGATGGTGTTCTCGGGCAGGTCGTCCGCGTTGTCGGTGCCGTCATCCTCGGCCATCCGGTCGAGGAGGCTGTCGTAGAGCTCCTTGGTGATGATTGTGCCGCTGTTGAGGAAGTTCTGCGAGAAGGGGATGAGGACGCCGGTGGTGTGGACGCCCATGACCGTGGGCGCGTCGTTGCCGTCGTGCGTGGTCCAGATCCCGGCGCCCTGCTGCCCGCCCGTGGTGTCCACCGTGTTGGAGTAGAAGAGCTTGTCGGCCGTGGTCGCGGTGACCGTTCCGCTGGCCTCGAAGAGTGCCTTGCCGTCGTTGGCGGTGGGGACGGGCGGGATGATGGTGCCGGGCGCATTGATCGGGAAGCCCGCCATGGTGATGGCGAAGTTCTCCGCTTCGGCCGGATCGATGAAAGCGGTGAGGCCCATGACCTCGTCCGGCGGCAGCAGAGGTTGGGAGAGCTTGACCAGTGCGATATCGTCGTTGGAGGCGCCCGTTTGGTCGAAGTTCTTGGGATAAAAAGGGTCGCCTTGGGTGTTGATGCCGCTCTCCACGCCCGCGTTGCGGTCGGCGAGGGCCAGGACATCCTGTGCCAAGGTCACGCGCGCTTCCGTGAAGAGTGTCTGCGATCCCGTCAAGCGGCCGACGGGATCGTTGTCGACAAAGCTCTGCCCGGCCGTCAGCACATGGTGCGGCCCGATCAGGATGCCGGTGGAGAGTTCGACGTTGTCTTCCGATTCCGCCACGTCGATGGCGACGGTCGCCTTGAAGGGCACGTCGGTGAAGGTCGTCACTTCCGTGCGATTGTCTTGCCCCGATACAGACATGCCGCCCCCCTTCCCGCGATGGCGCCGTCTTGCCAGCAACAAAGATGCGGACCGTCACCGGCGGTCTGTCGCGGCTCCCCGCGCCGATATGGCCGTCGATCCCGCAAAGTACGACCGGGACCCCCGGTCATGCAACCGACAGGCCGTCGGAACCGGTCTGCATCTCTTGCACCCGATTGCATAGTAGAAGAAATTGCCTGGGCCAACAAACAAGATTTGTAAACCTGTCCGGGTCCGGTTGTTGATCTCCTAGAAATCGCGGCAGCGGCAGGCAGCCTTTCTCTTTGGCGCGTCATGGCGAGGACGGTCTTTGCTGGCCTAGCGGGCCATTGGAACGGACCGCACTGGCCCTCCATGCCTACCAAGGACGCGCAATCGCTCCCCCCCAGTGTCATCGCGAGCAAAGCGCGGCGATCCAGGTTTGTTCGGCACGGCGGTTCGCACTGGATTGCCGCGTCGCTGTCGCTCCTCGCAACGACAGCCTTGGGACTGTTACGGGTCGCGGGATCGCCTGACGTCTGAATCCTGCTCTAGCTGCCCGAGCCAGCCGGGACGCAGTCCAGCATGCCGTCCAGGTTCTTGACGCGGCCTTCGATCCGCCGAGCGCGGCTGGCGTGGCGGTTGCTCGGCTTGCCGGGATCGCGGGCCAGGGGATTGGGCAAGGTAACGGCCAGCAGTGCCGCCTCGCGGCGAGAGAGCTCGCTGGCCGGCTTGTCGAAATAGCGCCGGGCGGCCGCTTCGGCGCCGTAGACGCCGGGGCCGAACTCGGCGATGTTGAGGTAGACCTCCAGGATGCGCTCCTTGCTCCACAGCGCTTCCAGCCAGGTGACGTAGGTCAGCTCCAGCGCCTTGCGGGTGCGCGAGTGCGCCGGCCAGAGAAAGAGGTTCTTCGCCGTCTGCTGCGACAGGGTGCTGGCCCCGCGCGCGCTCTTCCTCTGGCCCGTCTCCACCTCCTCCTGCGCGTCCTTGATGGCGCCCCAGTCGATGCCGCGGTGCTGGCAGAAGCGGTTGTCCTCCGAGGCGATCACGGCATGCGCCAAATGCGGGCTGATCGCCTCGATCGAGCGCCAGCTCTGGCTCCAGCCGTGACCGTCGACCAGGCGAATGACCATCAAGGGCGTGACCGCCACCGGCGCGATCAGGTGGACCAGTAGCCAGAGGAAGGGCAGCACCAGGGCAAGGAGAATGCCCAGATGGAGCAGCCCTCGGGCAAGCCGGCGCCAGCTCGCGGCCATGGCCTAGCGCCGGGCGAGCCAGTCGCCCAGCCGCTCCAAGGCCGCTCGCATGGTGGCGTCGTTGCCGGCGAAGGAGAGACGCAGGCTGCGCCTGCCCTCGAAGGGGTCGAAATCGAGACCGGGCGTGAGCGCGACGCCGGCCTCCTCCAGGAGCTGGCGACACAGCTGACTGCTGTCGTTGGTCAGGTGCGCGACGTCGATATAGAGGTAGAAGGCGCCTTCCGTCGGCAGGAAGCCCGAGAGGCCCAGTTTCGGCAGGCCCTCGACCAGGATCTCCCGGTTGGCGGCATAGCCGGCCACCACGCGGTCCAGCTCTTCTCGCGCGTCCATCGCCGCCAGGCCGGCGCGCTGCGCGATCTCGGAGGCCGAGATGAAGAGGCTCTGCGCCAGCCGTTCGACCGGCCGCACCAGAGCCTCCGGCAGGACCAGCCATCCCAGCCGCCAGCCCGCCATGCAGTAGTACTTGGAGAAGGAGTTGGCGACGATGACGTCGGGGTCGTCCGCCAGGCTCTCGACGGCCTGACCGAAGGTGATGCCGTGATAGATCTCGTCGCTGACCAGGCGGATGCCGCGCTGGCGACAGACCTCGGCCAGGGCGCGTAGCGCGTCTGGCCGCAGCATGGTGCCGGTCGGGTTGGAGGGGCTGGCGACGATGAGCCCGTCCAGCCGTTCCGGGTAGTCGGCGATCAGCCGCGCCGAGGGCTGGAAGTGCTCTGCCGCCGTGGTCGGCAGGAAGACCGTCTCGATTCCCAGGGCGGTCAGGAGGTTCTTGTAGGCCGGATAGCCGGGTGCCGCGAGCGCTACCCTGTCGCCCGGCTCGAAGGCGGCCAGGAAGGCCAGCAGGAAGCCGCCTGAGGAGCCGGCGGTGACCGCGACGCGCGCGGGGTCCAGCTCGATGCCGTAGGTCTGCCGGTAGTGGCTGGCGATCCGCCGGCGCAGGGCCTCGATGCCGAGCGCGTCGGTGTAGCCGATCCGGCCGCCGTCCAGACAGGCCCGCGCCGCCGCCACCGCCGCCGCCGGCGGCGGCGCCGCCGGCTGGCCGACCTCCAGGTGCAGCACGTCGCGGCCGGACGCCTCCAGCGCGTTGGCCGACGCCAGGACGTCCATCGCCAGGAAGGGATCCACGCCCGCCCGCTTCGCGACCTTCAGCGCCATGAGGCGGCTCCCCGTCCTTGCGTCACGGTGCCAGCTGCGACAGGCCGAAGCTGCGCGGGTCGGCCTCGACGCGGCAAAGCCCCGGCTCCTGCAGGATGCCCTCCGGACAGTACCAGGCCATGACCTCGCCCAAGCCCGGCACAAGCTGCAGCGTGTGACCGAGTTCGACCAGCACCCGCTGCGTCCCGTCGTCGGCGCGGTCTTCGACGAAGGCGACGTCGGGCAGGCCGTTGTGGTGTACGCGGACCTCGCGCATGGCCGCGCTCAGGCTGGTCTCGCGTTCCACCACGTCCAGCAGCACGCGGGCCAGGGCCGTGGCGCCGGCGACGCCGCCGGAGGCCGCGACCGCCATGCGCGCCCGCTGCGTGCCGATGCTGGTGACTACCGCGGCGACCGGAGAGACCACGAGGTTGTCGGGCGGCGGGGCGGGCAGGAAGATGCCGCTGTTGGCGGCCAGCCGGCCGCTGCCGAAGAGACCGTTGTTGGTGAGGCTGCAGGCCACCGCGTTGCCGTAGCGATCGCCGATGACGAAGCTGGTGCCGGCCAGGGGCTCGACCAGCTGGCGGGGCGTCGGAACCAGCGAAGAGGTCCGCCGATGCGGCGTCGTGCCCAGGCCGGCGATGCGGGCGTCCAGCGCATCCTCCTCCAGCAAGGTGGTCGGCGCGATGGAGCTGCGGCCGTCCGGCAGGAGCCAGCCGCCGCGATCGGCGAAGGCCTGAGCCGAGGCCTCTAGGAAGAGATGCTGGCGGCGTCCCGGACTGTCCTCGTCGGCGTAGTCCGCCACCTCAGCCAGGATCTGGTAGATCTCCGCCGCCACCAAGCCGTTGGCGGCTGGCGGCGGGCTGATGAAGATGAAGTCCGATCCCACCTGCAGGCGAATCGGCACGAGGTACTCGGGCACGCGGTTGCGGATGTCCGTCTCGGTTAGCGGCAGGCCCGCGTTGGTCGAAGCGTAGGCGTACTCGGGGCCGGCCGTGCCGGAGAGAAAGTAGCCGGCCCGCTCGCTGCGCACGCCGGCCAGGGACTGGGCCAGCGTCGGCTGCACCAAGCTTCCGCCGTCGCCCAGCGGACGGCCGCCCGGCAGGAAGAGCGCCGCCGCGCCGGGATCCTGGCTCAACAGGCCTTGCGCGGCCGCGAGGTCCGCTGCCAGCGCCCGGCTCACCCGGAAGCCGAAGCGCGCCAGGGCCTCCGCCGGCGACACCAGCACGCTCCAGGCCAGCCCGCCGTAGCGGGCATGCAGCGCCTCCATCCCGCGGGTCAGGACCGGCGGCACGCCGCCGCCGGGACTGCTGGTCGGAAGGAAGACAAGGGCCTCTGTGATCTGGCGCTGACGGTCGTGCACCACGCAGGTGCCGCCGCCGCCCAAGGAGATGCGCGAAGGATAGGTCGCCGTCATCGCGAAGGTGACGGCGATCGCGGCATCGGCCGCGGTGCCGCCGTCGGCCAGAACCTGGCGGCCGACAATGGCCGCGTTGGGCTCGCCTGTCGCCACCATCCCGTCGAAGCCGGGGACCGGCTCCAGGTTCAAGCCCTCGCCGGCATCGCAGGCGGCCAAGGCCAAGGCCGCGGCAAGGCAAAGCGGCAGCCGCAGACGATTGCCGACACGCGGATGTGAGCCCTGTCGCATTCTCGTCTTTCGCCTGCCGCATTGCGCCTGCAGGCTGTGCGCCCTAGGTTCTGGGAAACCGATCGAGCGACTCGCTATGCCACGCAGCATTCGTCTTTGCGCCTTTCTCTCTCTCATTCTTGCCGCCGTTACGGCGGCGGCTGTTCCTGCCCTTGCGCAGGGCCGGCAACTGTCGTTCGTCAGGGATACGGAAATCGAGGACATCATCCGCGACCTGGCACGCCCCATCTTTCAGGCCGCGCGCCTCAATCCCAACGCCATCGACGTTTATCTGGTTCAGGACCGAAGCCTCAACGCCTTTGTCGCCGGCGGACAGAACCTCTTCCTCAACACCGGGCTTCTGGCGCGGGTCGAAGACCCCGAAGCGCTGCTGGGCGTGATCGCGCACGAATCGGGCCACATCGCCGGCGGCCACCTGGCCCAGCGCAAGATCGCCAGCGAGGACGCCAGCACCAAGGCGCTGCTGGCCTATGCGGTGGGACTGCTGGGTGCCATTGCCTCGGGCCGCGGCGAGGTTGCCGGTGCGGTGATATCGGGCAGCAACGACATCGCCCTGCGCGGCCTGCTGTCCTATAGTCGCAGCCAGGAGCAGGCGGCCGATCAGGCGGGCGTGCAGTACCTCGAACAGGCCGGCATTTCGCCCGAAGGCCTGCTGGACTTCATGAACCAGCTGCGCGGACAAGAAGTGCTGCTGGCGAGCAATCAGGATCCCTACCTCTCCACGCATCCCTTGACGCGCGAGCGCATCGTCTTTCTCGAGAACCAGGTCGCGCGGTCCCCCTACAAAGGAAACAGCCGCATCTCGGACGCCGACCGTGCCCGCTTCGAGCGGGCGAAAGCCAAGGTCATCGGCTTCCTGGAATCGCCCAACATGGTGTTCCGGACCTATCCGGAAAGCGACAAGAGCGAGCCGGCGCGCTACGCGCGCACCTTGGCTGCCTATCGCTCCGGGCGGATCGAAGACGCCCTGCGCGGGGTCGACGGCCTCTTGGCCAGCGCGCCGGGCGATCCCTTCTTTCTGGAGCTGAAGGGCCAGATGCTGTTCGAGCACGGCCGCATCGGCGAGTCGCTGCCCTATCTCGAGCAGGCCTCCGCCGCTTTGCCGAACGCCCCGCAGATCCGCATGTTGCTGGCGCGCGCGCAGATCGAGGCCAACACGCCGGAGATGGACCGCAAGGCGGTAAGCAACCTGGAAAAGGTGCTGGCCGCCGAGCCGCGCAACGCCTTTGCCTGGCGGTTGATCTCCACGCCCTATGCCCGCATGGGCGAAAGCGCCATGGTCTCGCTGGCGCTGAGCGAATACTGGCTGGGCCGCGGCGACAACGAGCGTGCCGCCATCGAAGCGCAGCGGGCCTTGCAGGCCTTGCCGGCGGGATCGGCCGACGCGCAGCAGGCTCAAGATGTTTTGAACGAGGCTCAGCGTCGCCATAAGGCAAGACGGTGAACCGAACCCCAAGTCTCTCCTTCCGACGGCTCCGAGGATATCCGCCCCGATGGTGACCCATTTCGCTTCTCTGAAGGCCGGTTTGGCCAGTCTTCTCCTGGCCTTTCTGCTGGTGCCCGCCGGCCTGAACGCCCAGGAATCCCGCTTCGACGCGGCCCAGGAGGAGGAGATCGAGCAGATCGTCCGCGACTACATACTCGAGCATCCGGAGATCATCCTGGAGGCCATCGAGATCCTCCAGCAGCGCGAGCAGCAGGCCGCCGCCACCGCCCGCGAGAGTGCCATCGCCACGGCGGAGGAAGAGCTCTACTTCGATGAGGCCTCGCCGATCGCCGGCAATCCGAACGGCGACGTCACCATCGTCGAGTTCTTCGACTACAACTGCCCCTACTGCAAGCGGGTGACGCCGGAGATCTTCAGCCTGCTCGCCCAGGACGGGCGCATTCGCTACATCGCCAAGGAGTGGCCGATCTTCGGCGACGATTCGGAGTTCGCGGCCCGCGCCGCCTTGGCCTCCGAGCGGCAGGGCAAGTATGCCAGCTTCCATCAGGCGCTGATGGGCATCCGCGGGCCGGCCAATCCGCAGACCGTGCGCCGCGCTGCCGACGAGATCGGTCTCGACTGGGAGCGGCTGGAAGCCGACATGCAGGATCAGGCCATCAGCGACGCCCTGGCGCGCAACGACGCGCTGGCGCGGCGCATCGGCATCACCGGCACGCCGGCCATGGTCATCGGCGAGTCCTTCGTGCCCGGCGCCGTTCCGGCCGTCGAGATCGCGGCCATCGTCGCCGAAGAGCGCCAGCGCGCGGCGGGCGAGTAGCGCGGTCTGAGCCTGGGTCTGTCCGGCGAGGTCGCGTAGCGCCTCGCCGGGGACGCGGAGGGAGGATTTCTATCTAGCCCTCTGATCTACAATAGTTTCGTGGTTTAAGGTCACCCCGGGGTGTGGCTTGCCCGCATCCCGGTCGCGCCCGCTGAGGCTGCTGGGCGGTAGGCACCTTCATCCAGATGACAGCCACGGCAGAGGCGACGCGCGGCCGGCGGGAGGCGTTCGACGGTCAAGAGGTCGCTTCTTCAAGCCCAGCGAAAGACTGGTGCCGCCTTCAGCGGCGTGCCGGCCCTTGTCGACATTCCTCCCGGCACATCCTTGCGCTTCGACGGATTCTTGAAGGGTGGGCTTGCCGATCCGACCTGCGAGGTCACCGCCTGCCCTTGGGGTAACCCCTTCTGGGCATCGTAGCCTGCCGCCAAGGCCAACGATCCGGCGCGCTATTGTGCGCCCGCTGCCTTGCATCGCCCTTGGCCGGCTCTATTTTCCTGTGATAGTGCTGCGCTGCAGCGAGCGTGGTCCTTGGCCGGAACAAGGGGAAAAGAAGCTTTGGCAATGGCCTCAGTCCTGGTCCTGAACGGCCCCAACCTCAATCTTCTAGGGCGGAGAGAGCCGGAGGTCTACGGCCGTCAGACACTGGCCGACATCGATGCACTCTGCGTCGAAGAGGGGCGTCAGCAGGGCTTGACGGTGGAGACGGCGCAGTCGAACCACGAAGGCGCATTGATCGATCTCATTCATCAGGCCTTAGGGCGCCATGCCGGACTGGTGATGAACCCCGGCGCCTTCACGCATACCTCGATCGCGATCATGGACGCCGTGCGCGGCGTCGGACTGCCGCTGATCGAGGTGCATCTTTCGAACGTGCATGCCAGGGAGTCCTTCCGGCATCACTCCTATCTTTCCCCCATCGCGATCGGAGTCATCTGCGGCTTCGGCGCGTTGGGTTACTGCCTGGCCTTGCGCGCCATGGCTGAGCACCTGGCGAAAGGATAAGCGGCCGATGGGCAGCAAGCTGGACATCGAAGAAAAGCTGGTCAGGCGCCTGGCCGAGATCCTGAACGAGACCGGCCTCACCGAGATCGAGGTCGAAGACACTGGACGGCGTGTCAGGGTGGCCCGCAGCGCCCAGCCGGTGGCCCTGCCGGCGCCCGCAGCGGCGCCCGTCCTTGCGGCGGTGGAGCCCGAGCCGGCCGAGCGCGGCGTGGCCGCCGGGACCGTGACCTCGCCGATGGTGGGCACGATCTATGTCGCGCCGGACCCCGGTGCGGCGCCCTTCGTCAAGGTCGGCGACCAGGTCAGCGAAGGCCAGACCCTGATGATCATCGAGGCGATGAAGGTGATGAACAACCTGCCAAGCCCGCATGCCGGCCAGATCGTCGAGATCCTGGTGCGCGACGGCCAGCCGGTCGAGTTCGGCGAAGCCTTGGTGGTCGTGCAGTAGACCGGTCGATCAGAGACGGGAGACCGGCGCGTGTTCGAGAAAATCCTGATCGCCAATCGCGGCGAGATCGCCCTACGCATCCAGCGTGCCTGCCGCGAGATGGGAATCAAGACTGTCGCGGTCCACTCTACCGCGGACGCCGAGGCCATGCATGTCCGCTTGGCGGACGAGAGCGTCTGCATCGGCCCGCCTGCCAGCCGGGACAGCTATCTGAACGTGCCGGCGATCATCTCCGCGGCCACCATCACCGGGGCCGACGCCATTCACCCCGGGGTCGGCTTCCTGTCGGAGAACGCCACTTTCGCCGCGATGGTGGAGGAGCACTCCATCTCCTTCATCGGCCCCAAGCCCGAACATATCGCCTTGATGGGCGACAAGGTGGCGGCCAAGGAAGCGGCGCGCTCGCTCGGTCTGCCGGTGGTGCCAGGCTCCGACGGCGCCATCGCGAGCGAGGAGGAGGCGCACAGCGTCGCCCAGGAGGTCGGCTTCCCGCTGCTGATCAAGGCGGCTGCCGGCGGCGGCGGACGCGGCATGAAGGTCGCCCGCGAGGAGAGCGAGTTGGCGGCCGCCCTGGCGATGGCACGCAACGAGGCGCGGGCCGCCTTCGGCAACGACCAGGTCTATCTGGAGCGCTATCTGGGCGAGCCTCGGCATATCGAAGTCCAAGTCCTGGCCGATGGCCACGGCAACGTCGTGCATCTGGGAGAGCGCGACTGCTCTCTGCAGCGCCGCCATCAGAAGGTGCTGGAGGAAGCGCCCTCGCCGGCCTTGAACGAGACGGAGCGGCGGCGGATCGGCGAGACCGCGGTCAGCTCCATGGAGAAGCTGGGCTACCGCTCCGTCGGCACCATCGAGTTCCTCTACGAGGACGGCGAGTTCTTTTTCATCGAGATGAACACGCGCTTGCAGGTCGAGCACCCCATCACCGAGATGATCACCGGCGTCGATCTGGTGCGCGAGCAGATCCGCGCGGCGGCCGGCGGCACGCTGTCGGTCACGCAGGACGCCATCGCCTTTTCCGGCCACGCCATCGAGTGCCGGATCAACGCCGAGCACTGGCGCACCTTCGTGCCCTCGCCCGGCCTGGTGCAGAGCTATCACGTCCCGGGCGGCCTGGGCGTCAGGGTCGACAGCGGCATCTATGCCGGCTACCGCGTGCCGCCGCACTACGACAGCCTGATCGCCAAGCTGGTGGTGCACGCCAGCACCCGCGAGGACTGCCTCATGCGCTTGCGCCGCGCGCTGGAGGAGTACGTCGTCGACGGAATCGAGACGACGATCCCCCTGCACCAGGAGGTCATCGCCTCGCCGGCCTTCATGAACGGCCACTACGACATCCACTGGCTGGAAGGCTTCCTGGCCAACCTCGGCGAGGATCGCTAACCCCTTAGCTGCTTGGCGCCGAAGCGCCGGCGGTACTCGCCGGGCGCCAAGCCGGTGTGGCGCTTGAAGAGGCCGCGGAAGAAGATGAGGTCGTCGTAGCCAACCGCGCGGCCGATCTCTTGGACGGAGGCCTGCCCGCTCTCTAACAGACGCTTGGCGCGGGCGATGCGAAGCCGCTGAACATAAGCCAGCGGCGTCGTTCCGGTGGCGCTCTTGAAGCGGCGCATGAAGGTGCGCGGGCTCATGCCCAGCCTGCCGGCCAAGTCCTCGAGGCGAAAGCTCTCGGTGACGCGGTCGCCGATCCACTCCTGAGCACGCTGTATCTCGGCGTCCTCGTGCCGCCAATTGGCGTCCAGATGCGCGAAGGCCACCTGCCAGACGCGCGGCATCTCGATCAGCAAGGCCTTTGCGCACTGGGCCGCGACCTCGCGTCCGCAGAACTTCTCGACCAGATAGAGGCTCAAGTCCGAGGCCGAGTTGATGCCGCCGCCGCAGTAGAGGCCGGCGCTGTCGGTCACCAGGTAGTCCGGCTGCCAATCGACCAGGGGAAAGCGGCGCGCATAGATCTCGGCGAAGGCCCAGTGCATGGTGCCCTGCTTGCCGTCCAGGAGGCCCGCCGCGGCGACCAGGGCGACGCCCGAGCAGACGGCGGCGATGTGCGCGCCCTCGGCGGCCCGGGCCCGCAGCCAAGGCAGCACCTCCGCGTTGCGGGCGATCACGGCATCGATGTCGTAGCCACGCTCCACCATCATCTCCAGATCCGCGCCCGAAGCCGGCACGAAGATGAGGTCGCTGCGCCCGATCTCCGCGAGCGCGCGCTCGGGCTGCAGGGTCATCGGCCCGTCCGGCGCCACCGCCTTGCCGTCCGCTGACGCGGTGGTGACGCGAAAGCGCGCTTCGGGCTTCTCCGTCCCGAAGGCGTTCCACATGACGCCGGCACTGCGAAAGATCTCTATGGCGTTGACGGCGGTGGAGATGAAGCCGCCCTTCAGGAAGAGCACGGTGACGTCGATCATGAAGGCGAGCCCGTTTGGCTGATATGCCCATCTACATTGTCAAATCCGCCAGCTGGCGGGCAAGCGCCAAAGCGCCGACTCTCTTGCCCGTCGGTAGACACCGGCCGTCGTCCTAGGAAAGAAGGGAAGGCAATCATGCCATTCGTGAACGTGAGAACGGTCAAGGGCCTCTTGAGCGACCAGCAGCGCGGCGAGCTGCAGGAGCGCATCGCCCAGGTGATGCTGGAGGTCGAAGGCAAGGGGAACCCGGACTTCAAGAAGTACATCATGGTCCTCGTCGAGGAGCATGAGCCCAGCGCCTGGAACGTCCATATGGACAGTCTAACGCCCGAAGCGGTGCGGGGGTTGGCGGCTAGCCTCTAGCCGGCGGCAACCACCGTTGCCCTTCGAGGGCGTCATTGTCCGCTCCAAGGGGCCTGCGCCGAGCTGGCGCAGGCCCGGAGTCTGGATTTCGCGGACTGCTGCCCCTTGTTGTAAGAGAGCCCCAACCTGGCGACGCAGCCGCGATGCACCTCGACAAGACAGTCACCCCAAGCCGGCTTCCCTCGGAGAGCCTCCTGCACGGACGCGTGGCGCCTGGTGATTTTCTGGATTGCTTTCGGGTCGCCTCCTCCCTCGACCCTCGCGGTGCGGCGGAGGTGATCGTGGACTTTCCCGGCTGGGCCTCTTTCCTCCTTGCCATTCGTCGCGTCGTCACCGCGCCCTTCGGCCTTTCCAACGATGGACCCGAGGCGGCGGACAAGCTTGGGCCCTTTCCGGTGGAGATCGAGACGGCCGAGGAGGTGATCGCGGGGTTCGACGACAGGCATCTCGACTTCCGCATTTCGGTCTTCGCGCGCGCGGGCTCGGTCTATCTGGCGACTTGGGTGCACCGCCATAACCTGGGTGGGCGCCTCTACCTGGCGGCGATCATGCCCTTCCACGTCCTGATCGCCAGGAACGCCCTGGCACGCGTGGGGGCGCGCTCCGTGTGCCGGCCAACGCGCTAACCTAAGAGTATTGTAGCAAGTTTTGCGCCGAAAGTGGTGACCTTCTCTGTTCGCTAGAAGTACTACTTATGGCTTAAGGTGGTTTTTTACTTTTGGTGGTTGGTACCGTAGCATTGATGCGCAGTCCGCTTGTGCCTCATCTATGAACTCAATTCTTGCTACCTCTGATTCTCTGATGAATACGCCTGGCCCACGAATTGGAGTGGTCCTATTGTTTTCATGCCGGCAGGCAGGACTGAGGAAAATCTCGGACACCCGTACGTTGACAGACCAGTAACCACCGTATCCTGTGTAGTGGGTCTTGGTGTTCTTAAGGTGTATCTTGAAAATCCGAACTCTCTTTAGTTTGCCGTTTTGATCGAGCTTCCTTTCTACATGCCGATCATCTGGGAAGATGCCAGCTTTCTGATGGATGTCTTTGAACAGAACGTGTAGTGTCGAGTGATCGGTGGTCTTCGTCAGGCGAAAGCTGTCGCCAAGAAGGGAGCGCACGCCTTGGTTCAACCAAGCCCCTTCATAGGCGCCCGCCAGCAGTACGCCGTTTGCGAATGATATCACAACCAAACTAAAAACGAAAACTGGGTGGCGGACGGCATTCATGAGAGGTAGCGCCGTACTGCGGAGCATCAAGTACCCGTGAGTCAACGCACCGGCGAATGCCAAGTTGATAACGGAACTCAAGAGCAAAAAAAGTATAAGTTCTATACCAGATACACCTGGCATGTTGCTGACGAGCCGAGCAACCCCGACGGTAATGAGGCCGGGGATCAGGACAAGATACAATCCTAGTCTATCATCCAGCATGCGTTTCGAATCGAACAGAGTCTAGCGTTTGCATTGATCGTCCTCTGCGCCCTCGACGCATGTGCAGACCTCATCTATGAGTTTGGCATACTCATTGCTGTTGCAGCCATTGCTGTTGTGCGTGTCTGGACGGTATGTGGTGAAGATCGACGCAAGATCAGTCGGACTGACGATTGTTGCATTTCTGTCGGCAAGCTCTGAAAGTTGGGCCTCTAGACTCTCATCGTAGAGTTGGGCGGCAATGGTCTGCACTTCTTCCGTTGCGGCAAGGATCCCGGCTTGGGTCTCTGGATCCAGTGCGTCGAACCCCTTCCTATTCATGCCCAACCAAACGCCAGCGAACTGGTGATTGGTCAAGGAAAGCGTCGGGTCTCTGAAGGCATCCACGAGCGCGAGCGCGAGCGTGGGTGTGACCGCGACTCGTGCCGACTGGGCCAGCAACTCCTGCCCCTGCGGTTGATAGAGATCGCCCATCCTAATTTTCTGAGTGTTGATCTGGTGGTTTCCGAGCGTCCTTGACGCTGCCGGAAGAAGGGGCCCCAGGTAGGCTAGTGTACGACCCCTGAGGTCGCCAGCCTCGTTAATCGCTTCATCTGCCAGAAAACCGACGGGTTCCAAGACGAAGTACCCGAGTATCATGACACGATCGATGCTCCGTTGCGCCACCTGCATCGCGGCGTGGTCAACGAGTTGCTGGCGATCGCGGAAGACGAAGGGGGCGGCCAGGGAACTGAGGGCGACGGCTTCGAGGTCCGAACTCATTCCGGCCTCGATAATGTGGTTAGCCAAAGCCTTGGCGGTCTCGCCAAAAGGTACAAGCTGACCGCCAGGGTAGAGTTCTACGTCAAGGTCGGTGTTTGCTTCGACTGCAGCAGCCCAGGCCTCTGCCACTTGGTGCGTGAGTGAGTTCTCCTGCGCTGGGTAGGACAATTTGATAGTGTCACTGAGGGCATCTGCGCTTGTTCCGAGTAGTCCTACATTGGCGCAAAACAACGCCCCAGCAAGCACCCCCAGCCTTGCCATACACATCGGAACAGCTCCCAAGTTGGGTGTCAAACACGCAATCCGTGATCTACTGCTTACATCTGACACCGGAACTTTCCGCATCGCAAGCGGTAAGTCGCGATGCGGTGGCGACCGCCGGGTAGTGCTTCACCCTGTTCGATGGTGAGAAACCTGAAAGATGATGCAAGCATTCCGCGGGCCGCGTGACCTGCTTGAGAGCGAAAATGGGTGCGACCTTGGGTATGTCTCTTCGACTTAAGTCTGCACAGGCTCGGCCGGAAAGCGCTTCGCCCAGTGGAGCGCGATCTCGGCGCGGCGGCAGATCCAGACCTTGTCGTGCGCCGTCATGTAGTCCAGCAGGCGGTGCAGCGAGCCGATGCGGCCGGGACGGCCCAGCAGCCGGGCATGCAGGCCGACCGTCAGCATCTTGGGCGCCTCTTCGCCTTCCAGATAGAGCTGATCGAAGCTGTCCTTGACGTAACGCTCGAACTCCTCGGCCAGCTGGTAGCCCTCGGCGCGCGCGAAGCGGCTGTCGTTGGTGTCCAGCGAATAGGGCAGGATCAGAAGAGGGCGGCCGTAGTCATTGTTCCAAAAAGGCAATTCATCGCTGTAGCAATCTGAATCGTACAGAAAGTCCGGATCTTCGGCGACCAGACGGCGGGTGTTGGGGCTGGGCAGTCCGGCATAGTAGCCGAGGGGATGTTGGCCGGTGATCCGGACCGCTTGCTCGACGCACCAGCGGATGTGCTGGCGCTCCACCTCGATCGGCAGGTCGTGATGGTCGATCCAGCGCCAGCCGTGGGGATGGATGTCGAAGCCCGATTCGGCGATGGCCTCCAAGGCGTAGGGATTGAGCGCGCCGGCCAAACCCACCAGGTTCACCGTCGCCGGCAGCCGGCGGTCCTGAAAGGCACGCATCAGACGCCAGAAGCCGACCCTCGCGCCGAACTCGTAGCTCGACTCCATGTTGAGATCGCGCGCGCCTTCACGCGCCTGGACGGTGAGGTCGGAGATGCGGACTTCGGAGCGCGGATCGCCATTCGCGATCGTCATCTCGCCGCCTTCCTCGTAATTGATGCAGAAGTTGACGGCAATGCGTGCCCCGCCCGGCCAGTCGGGATGGGGCGGATTGGGGCCGTAGCCGACAAGGTCGCGCGGCGGGAAGCCGGCGCTCACGAAGGCCGATCCTTCAGCTGACCACGGTCAGCGGTTGGCGCAGGCAGTCCAGCAACCTGGTCATATCGCCGGCCTTGCGTCGGCGCCGGCCTTCCTCGAAGAGAACGTACTCGTAGCTGCCCGAGCCCACCTGGCGCTTGGCCAGGGTGTAGAGCGGCCATTCCTGGGCACGGCGATAGATCGAGAAGGTCGCCATGCCGACCAGGTGATCGATGGCGTAGTCGCGCCACTCGCCGGCCATGACGTGCTCGCTATAGAGTCCCATCAGGGCTTGCAGTTCACGGCGATCGAAGAAGACGGGTTTGCTGGAGCGCTTGGCACCGCCCCGGGTGCGCTGCGCGTCCTTCACGTAGTGAGCAAGAGATATCACGTCCGCCATACAGCCCCCGCGACACTCCTTAAAGCGATTGAGACCGGCGACAGTGTGGTTCGGAATGGGGAGTCTGTCCAGCGCTTGGACGCGACTCCCGCGACGCGGGCAAGAAGGGTGTTTGCGTCCGGGTGGCTCTCTCGCCTAAAAGCAGGAGCAAGAGACATACCGGCCCGGGTCACGGCGCGCGAGTCGGCGAGGAAGAGAGGAGAGTGTGCAATGGTGGCGGCGGCTCCCCCGCTCTGCGAATTCGGCTGGAAGGCTCCGGACTTCCGCCTGACCGGCATCGACGGCAAGAGCTACGATCTGGCCCGGGCGAAAGGCGCCAAGGGGCTCTTGATCATGTTCATCTGCAATCACTGCCCCTATGTGCGCTCCATCATCGCCCGCATCGAGCGCGATGCGGCGGAGCTGCGCTCCCACGATATCGGCACCATCGCGATCATGTCCAACGACGTTGTGAGGTATCCGGCGGACTCCTTTGAAAACATGAAGGTTTTTGCGGCTGATAACAAGCTGACCTTTCCCTACGTCATCGACGAGACGCAAGAGGTCGCCAGGGCCTACGGCGCCATCTGTACGCCCGATTTCTTCGGTTTCAATGGCGCCTTGGAGCTGCAGTACCGTGGCCGCCTGGACGAGTCGCGGACCACCTTGGTGCCGAACGCCAGGCGGGAACTCTTCGAGGCCATGCGCCAGGTGGCGGAGACCGGGCGGGGCCCCGGCGAGCAACAGGCCTCGATGGGCTGCTCCATCAAGTGGAAGGCCGCTTAGCCGCGCCCTCGTCGGTCGGGCTTGCGCTTCGCCGGCCAGAGTCTAATGTGTCCGCGGTCTTGCGGCCGGGGCCTTGGGTAAAGGAACTGTACATTCGTGAGTGATGTTTTTCGTGAGGTCGAAGAGGATCTTCGCCAGGAGCAGCTGAAGCGCCTGGCCAAGCGGTTCGGCCCCTACGTGGTTGGCGTCGTGGTGCTGGTGATTGCCGTTATTGGCGGCTATTCGGCCTACCAGGGCTGGCAGCAGGAGGCCCGGGAGGATGCCGGCACTACCTTCGCCCGCGCCCTGGCCGACGTCCGCGAGGGCGAAGCGGAGAAGGCGCTGCAGCTGCTGGACCAGGAGGCCACCTCCGGCGATGCCGGTTTCAAGATCTTGGCCGCCTTCACCGCCTCTCAGGTCCGCTCCGAAACGGGCGAGACCCAGGCCGCCATCGAGGGCTGGCGCACACTGGCGAACGACGCGGACGCCGGCCAGCCCCTGCGGGATGTAGCCCTTCTCTTGGCGGTGATGCATGCGATGAACGGCGGCGAGCCTCCGGCCGCGCTGGAGGAAGAGTTGGAGCCCCTGGCCCAGAGCGAGCGGCCGCTTTCCTTCCTGGCGCAAGAGCTGACGGCGCTTCTGGCCCTGGAACAGGGCGACGAGACCCGCGCCCGTGAGCTTCTGAGAACGCTGAGCGAGGACCCCAGCAGTCCGGTCGGCCTGCGCGGCCGGGCGGCGCAGCTCTTGGATTCGCTCGGTAGCTGAAATGGAGTCGCGCCCGCTTTCCTCGGCCGCTCTGCTGCTCCTTCTGGCCGCCCTCGGCGGCTGCGGGATCTTCGACAGCGACAAGCCCAAACTGCCCGGCGAGCGCGAATCGGTGATCGTGAACGTGACCTCGCTGGAGCCGGATCCGGGGGCTTCGGGCAGTCCGATCAGGCTGCCGCCGCCTTACGAGAACGGCAGCTGGTCGCAACCGGGCGGCACGCCCGCGCACGCCCTCTATCACCTGGCGATCGCCGACAGCCCCAAGATCGGCTGGATCGCCGACGTGGGTGCCGCCGACGGCGAGGACGCGGCCCTGCTCAGCCAGCCCATCGTCTTCGGCAACACGGTCTTCTCGATGGACGCCGTGGCCGAGGTCCGCGCCTGGTCGCTGTCGGACGGTCAGCTCTTCTGGAACAACGATCTGGAGGACCAGGTCGACGACTCCGGCGCTTTCGGCGGCGGTCTCGCCTTTGCCGACGACCGCGTCTTCGTGACCAGCGGCCTGGCGCGCGTCTTCGCGCTCGACGGCAAGACCGGCCAGATGCTCTGGGAGACGGCGACCCCCGGACCGATCCGCTCGGCGCCGGTCGTGGACGGCGGGCGGGTCTTCGCCATCACCCTGGACAACCAGACCATCGTGCTGGCCGCCGATGACGGCAGAGAGCTTTGGCGGCACCGCGGCGTGGAAGAGCAGGTGGGCTTGCTCGGCAGCTCCAGCCCCGCGGTCTCCGGCACCACCGTGGTGATCCCCTATAGCTCCGGCGAGCTCTACGCGATGAACGTGGAGACCGGGCGCGTGCTGTGGAACAGCAGCCTGGCCGCGATCCGCCGCAGCGATCCCTTGAGCGATATCGGCCAGGTGCGCGGGCTGCCGGTGATCGACCGTGGCGTGGTCTTCGCTACCAGCAATGCCGGCCGCACGGTGGCGATCGACCTGCGCCGCGGCAATCGCCTGTGGGAGCGCGATCTCGGCGGCCCGCTGACCCTGTGGGTCGGCGGCGACTATCTCTTCCTCATCACCAACAAGTCCGAGCTGGTGGCGCTGTCGCGCGACAACGGCGCGATCCAGTGGGTGACGCCGCTGCCTCAGTACGAGGACGCCGAAGACCGCGAAGACCCCATCGCCTGGGTCGGCCCGATCCTGGCCAGCAACCGCCTGATCGTCGCCGGCACGCATGGCGACGCCTATGCCGTCTCTCCCTACACCGGCGAGTTCCTGGGCAACTTCGAGCTGCCCGCCGGGGCCGCGGTCTCCCCCATCGTGGTGCAGGAGCATCTGCTGTTCCTCAGCACCGATGCCGACCTGGTGGTGATGCGCTAGAAGCCGTTGGAGCTTCGCGTTCGTCAGCTTCGAGACGAGGCGATAGCCGATGGAGCCTCTCGATGCGTTGGCGCATCTCGCTTAGCGACCAGGCAGTCGATGAAGAGGCGCAGGCACTCCACCCGCCTGTTCTGTTCGGGATAGTAGAGGTAGTAGGGCGGCAGCTCCCTGACGTTGGGCGCCAGAACGCTCTCCAGCGCACCCGTCCGCAAGAACTCCTCCACACTCGAACGCGGCACCCAGGCAATGCCGTGTCCGTCGCGGGCCGCCTGAACGACCCCCGACAGGTGATCGAAGATCAGCCGCGCCGGCGCGTCGATGACCTTCTCCTGTCCGTCTTCGGCGACATGCCAATCGGCCAGTCGTTGCGCGGTTGGCAGCTTGTAGCGGATGCAGCGGTGGTCCAGAAGATCGCGCGGGTGTCGAGGGCGGCCGTGCTTCTCGAGGTAGGCCGGCGCGGCGACGAAGGCCGGGGTCGAGGCGGCTGTCACGCGCACGGCAATCATATCCGCTGCAAGCGTGTCTCCGAGGCGGATCCCGGCGTGGAAGCCGTCGCGGATGATGTCGGCCAAGCCCTCGTTCAAGGAGAGGTCCAGATTGATGCCGGGGTTCTCCGCCAGGAAGCCCTCCAGCACCGGGGCGACCGCCGTCGTGTAGGCGCCCTGCGACAGGGTCAGCCGCAGGGTCCCCTTGGTCGACTTGCCGACCTCCTTGGACTTCTTGACCGCGTAGAGCATGTCCCGATAGGCCGGCGCCGCGGCCTCGAACAGCACCCGGCCCGCATCGGTCAGTTCAATGCTGCGCGTCGTGCGGAACAAGAGGCCGACGCCCAGCTTCTCCTCCAGCGCCTTCAGCTGCAGGCTGACGGCCGGGGCACCGACGCCAAGCGCCTTGGCGGCGGCGCGAAGCGACCCCTCGCGAACGATCGTCAGGAAGACCTCGATCCCATGTATCGGCGCACGCTCCATTGATTAATTCTACTAAGCAATCTGTTTGATCGGCAATGCGTTCTCAAACTTTCCTGGTCGCTCTATCAGGCTCGGCAGCAGAGCGTCACCGGCTGCGTGGAGAGACCGTTTTGGCGATCGACAGTGTGGAGGGGCGGCCCCAGCGGGTCCTACGCGGCGTCTCGCTCATCGTCGCGGCCATGTTCGTCACCTCGGTGCAGGACGTCGTCTTCAAGATCTTCAGCGACAGGCTCTCCCTCGGGCAGATTTTCACCCTAAGGGCACTGCTGGCCTTTCCCCTGCTTCTCGCGCTGGCGTGGGCGCAAGGCTTGGGGCGGGGCGGGCTGGCCGATGCCCTGCGGACCTGGCCGCTGTTGCGGGCCTTCTTCATGGCGCTGATGTTCCTGGCCTTCTACGCGGCCATTCCCTTCGTCAATCTCTCGGTCCTTGGCGCCGGGACCTACACCGCGCCCATCCTCGTCACCCTGCTGTCCGCCTACCTGATCGGCGAAGCCGTCGGCCGGCGCGGTTGGATAGCGGTGCTTGTCGGCTTTGCCGGTGTGGTCATCCTCCTTCGGCCAGGCACGGACGCCTTTTCCCTTTGGGGTCTGCTGCCGGTGATCGGTGCCGCCTTCTACGCCGTGGCGCACGTCACGACCCGCTGGAAGTGCCAGTCCGTGCCGATCGCGGCCATGGCGCTCTCGGTGAACATGGTGATGCTGGCGGCGGGCTTGGCCGTGAGCGGCGCCCTGTGGTTCTGGCAGCCGGACGACGCGCTGGTTCGATCCTATCCCTATCTCTTCTCGGGCTGGTCGCCGCTCGGCGCTCGCGAGTGGCTCGTCTTGGGGGTGCTAGCACTCCTCACCGTCGTCATCAGCGCAGGGATCGCGGGGGCCTATCAGGCCGCGCCGCCGCCCCTCGTCGCCACTTTCGAGTACAGCTACCTGGTTTTCGTGGCGCTGTGGGACAGCCTCTTCTTCGCCGCGTCACCCGGCGGCTCGACGATCCTGGGCATGCTGCTGATCATCGCTGCCGGCCTCTTGGTGTTGCGCCGGAGGTGATGCCTGCGACGGCTTCTTCTTTGCCGAGCCTCCCAGCGATCGGACCAGGCGGGTGGCTGGCATGCAGAGATACCGGGCGGGCACGGGGTGACCCCGGAAGTCAAAGCGCATAGCCTTTCTCGTCGGCAACGATAAGGAACGCGCAGCCCCAAATCATGATCGCAACGGCTGAATCTCCGATTGGAGCCTTCCCGACCGGCCAGGCCCCGGCTGTCGTCTCTTTGTGAAGGCTGCCCGAACGAGCAGGCTCGGCGCCGCGGCGGCCGACAACAACGTCGCCGCCGGCGTGTGGTGGATGCTGCTGACCACCGTCCTGTTCGTCTGCGTCACCGCCATCGTGCGCTACCTCGGATCGGACATCCCGGCAAGCCAGGCCGCCTTCATCCGCTATCTGGTCGGCTGCTTCCTGGTGCTGCCGACCTTGGTCCCTCTCTTCCGCCTGCGCCCCAGCGGCTCGGCCATGGGGCTTTTTGCCCTGCGCGGCGTGGTGCACGGGATCGCCGTCACCCTCTGGTTCTATGCGATGGCGCGTATCCCGATCGCGGAGGTGACCGCGATCGGCTACACCGCGCCGATCTTCGTGACCATTGGTGCCTGGGTCTTCTTTCGCGAGAGGCTACACGCCAGACGCATCGCCGCCGTCTGCATCGGTCTACTGGGCGCGCTCATCATCCTGCGGCCGGGCTTCCAGGCCGTGCAGCTGGGCGCCTTGGCGCAGCTCGCGGCGGCACCGCTCTTCGCCGCCTCCTTCCTGATCGCCAAGCAGCTGACCCGACAGGCCAGCGCCGGCGCCATCGTCGGCATGCTCTCGATCTTCTGCACCATCACCTTGCTGCCGGGCGCGATCGTGAACTGGCGCGAGCCCAGCTGGGAGGAGCTGGCATGGCTCAGCCTGACCGCTGTCTTCGCCACGGCCGGCCACTACACGCTCACGCGCGCGATCCACGCGGCACCGCTGACGGTGACCCAACCCCTGGGGTTCCTGCAGCTGGTCTGGGCGGCGATCCTGGGCATGATGGCTTTCGGCGAGCCCTTGGACCCCTTCGTCTTCGTCGGCGGCGGCATTATCGTCGCCGCCGCCACCTTCATCTCGCATCGCGAGATGCTGGCCTCGCGGCGTTCGCAGACTCCGACCAGTCTGGAGACGAAGAGTTAAGTCTCCAGGGTGAAGGACCTGAGAAAGCGTTGATCCGCGCGTTCAGAGCCAGTCCCCCGCTTAGGCCAGGAGCCGCCGGTCGAAGGGATAGCTCGACAGCGGCTCCGCGCCGCTCTCGCTCACCAGGATCATCTCCTCCAGCTTCACGCCTTCGCCGCCCCTGTCGGACCCGGTGAAACTCTCCACGCTGAAGACCATCCCGGCCTCGACGACGCCGTCGTAGCCGAAGTCGTCCCAGTCCTCCTGATAGGGGATCTTGGGATACTCGTCAGTCATGCCGACGCCGTGCGCCAGACAGGTATAGCGGTGGGCGACGCAGTCCGGCCGGCGCTGGAAGGCCTTGCGGCTGATCTCGGAGAAGGTGACGCCCGGCTTGAAGAGGCCGATGTTGTGATGCACCTCGTCGTAGGCATGGCGGTAGAGGGCGCGTTGCTCCGGGCTGGCCGCTCCCACGCCGCACAGCCAGCTGCGCGAGATGTCGGCGCAGTAGCCGTAAGGACCGACCATGTCGGTGTCGAAGGCGACCAGTTCGCCGGCCTGGATGACCTTGTCGCTGGCCTCGCGGTACCAGGGGTTGGTGCGGTGGCCGGCGCAGAGCATCCGGCACTCGAACCAGTCGCCGTCATGCTCTGCATTGACCCGGTGCAGCATGGCCAGGAGCTGGGTTTCGGTCATGCCGGGCCGCAGGGCCTGCTCCATGGCCTCCATGCCGGACTGGGCGACCTCGATCGAATAGCGGATGAGCGCGATCTCTTCCGGCGACTTGATGATGCGGGCGCGCTCCACCAGGCTCTCGGCGTCGACCAGATGGAACCCGGCCTGTAGCAAGGCGGCGGCGGCCGAGGGGTTCAGGCGATCGCAGGCGACTTTCGGATAGGGATCGGAGAGACCGACTTCTTCCAGGAAGGCCTTGATCTCCTCCGCCAAGCCACGTCCCTGGTCGGTCAGGTCCAAGCCGGCGTCGAAGATGTTGCGAAACTTCGCCGGCCGGAAGGCGTGGATCGGGCCCGCGCCTTGTCCGTAGGTGCCGTGCATGACCAGGGGCCCTTCCAGCGGCACGAAGAGATAGCAGAAGGGAGAGCGGGCCTGGAAGATCGAGAACTGCCGGTGATCGGCGGCATAGCGCTGGCTGACGGGATTGGCCAGGACGCAGAGCGCGACTTCTTCCGCGCGCATCGCTTGGCGTACCCGCTCCAGGCGATAGCGGTGGACCGCCTCCATGTCGACGGTCGGTCTCGCCAGCAAACCCGGCGGCTCGCTCGCCGCCTGCGGGGCAGTATCCATCCTCCCTCCGATCGCGTTTCCTGCCGCGGGCGCGGACTTCTACTGGAGGAGGCTAAGCGAAGCCGCCGACGGCAATAGACGAAAAGCCGACCCTTCACGGTCGATTACGGAACAGCGGCAAAAAAATCTCGCCGAGAGCGGACGCCTCGGAGGCCGTCTTGAGCCGCCAAAGAAACGCGCCATTTAGCGCGTTTCAACAGAGACTCCTAGGGCTTGGTGAAGAGGTCGCGCACGAGGTTGCGGTAGAGCATCAGCTGGCGCGGCAGCAGTGCATTGTCCTCGAGAGTCTTGCCCATGATCATGCCGCCGTCGACCAGCGCGCAGAGCATGTCGGCCAGATCCTCCGGCGCGGTCTCTTGGCGCGGCGGCGTGTGCTCGGCGATGCGGGCGATGCGCGCGGCGAAGCGTTCGCGCCAGGCCAGCACCGCATCGCGGTGCAGTGCGCGCACCTCCCTGTTGTAGAGCTGCTCCTGATAGCAATAGGCGGCCATCAGCGAGCCCGGGTTGCCGCCCGGCAGGTCCTCCAACATCTCCGCCAGCATCTTGAGGCCGATGAGGAAGGCATGCAGTGGGTCATCGTGCAGCTCGTCGGCGCGCGCGAAGACCTGGTCCAGCAGGATCTGCTCGCGCTCGAGATAGCGCTCTAGCAGGGCCACCGCCAAGGCACCCTTGCCTTTGAAATGATAGAAGAAACCGCTCTTGGTGATGCCGACGGCCGCGATCAGCTCGTCGATCGAGGTGGCGCCGAAGCCCTTCTCCAGAACCGCCGATTCGGCCGCGTCCAGGATGCGCGTGCGGGTGTCGGGCGTCTCCCCGAGGGTCTGCGTTTCCATGGCTCTCATCGTCGCTTTCCTTCGGCCGACCATACCACAAGTGCACTTGATGAGAGCGCGGCGGTAGCCGGGGCTGCCGCCTGGCCCGCACAATCCCGGGTAAGTCTTTGACAAGGATCGAAAAAGCTGCGTCGGAGGGCACTGTGCCACGGGTTCCCTTTCAGCGGCAGCGCGTTCATCACATTTCGGTCATGCGGCCGAGCCTGGAAGCCGTTCGCACCACTTGGGGAGCTTGCATCGATGTCACGTGGCAGGAAGCAGACGAGACGGCTGCCGCAGCAGGAGGGTCGGTTCTTTCTGACGGGCAGCGACTTGGATGTCGCCATGCAGGGCCATCCGGCCGCCTTGTCGCGGCGGCCGGCGGTCTTCGGTCTCTTGAACGATCCTCGGGGCGAGGAGGCGCTGATTCAGTTCTATGGCGCGCATCTGTCGATCGCGCGCGCCATGGGAGCCGGGTTCATCCTCGACACGCCGACCTGGCAGGCCAGCCACGACTGGGTGCGGCGCAGGGGCCGTGACTTGGAGGAGATCGACCGCATTAACCGCCAGGCGGTCTTCTTCGCCGCCAGCATCCGCTCCTTCTTCAAGACGGCGACCACGCGGATCCTCTTGAACGGCGTGGTCGCGCCGCGCGGGCAACGCGACGCCTCCCTGGCGCCCGCCACCGCGGACGAGGCCCTGGCCTATCACTATCGGCAGGTGGCGAGCCTGGCGTCCGCGGGTGTCGACATGATCACCGCGCTTCGGATGACCTCCTCGGAAGAGGCGATAGGCATCGCGCTCGCCGCGCAGGAGGCCGGCGTGCCGGTGGTGGTCTCCTTCTCGCTGGCCAAGCGCGATCGCTTGGCCAGCGGCGAGGCCCTGGGCGAGACGGTTGTGGCGGTCGATGACGCCTGCCGGGGCGCGCCGGCCTACTACCAGATCGAAGGGGCCGATCCCGAGCGGTTGGAGAGGCTTTTCCATGGCGCCGGCGATTGGCTCGGGCGGGTGCGCGGCCTGCGCGCGGAAAACGCGACGCTGGGCCGGCTGAGACCGGTGATCCCGCACCCTTCAATCGGCACCGCCATGGTGGATCTGATGTGGCACTATCGTCCGCTTCGGGCCAACTACCCGCAGCTCTGCGTGTTCGGCGGCGCTTGGCTCAGCTCGCTCCGGCAGATCACGCGGACGTCCTTGGCGAAGATCGCCGCCCTCGCGGCCTGAACGCCGGCACGAAAAAGGGCGCGCGGACCAGTCTCGCGCGCCCCCGAAACGCCAATCGCTGGCGTGCCCCGCTAACCCTCGCTCTTGTTCTTCATCAGCTCGTCGTGCGAGGCGGTGAAGCCGGAGAGCGATACCGCCATGTCGGCCTTGGACCCGTTGCCCAGCTGCACCGACACGGTCATCTGTCCGCCCGCCTTCAAGGCGTTGATCAACTGATCGTTCATGACGATGCCCGACTGGCAGATGGCGGGGCCGCAGACCTCGATCGGCACCTTGGCCACCTCGTTGCCGTCGATCGCCAAGGTGATCCCCGTCGCCACGCGATAGGAGGTCGGCGGATCGGTCAGGCCATAGGGCAGGCGCATCAGCATGATCATGGGGTTGTCCGGCCGGAAGAAGCCGAATGCGGCCCAGAGCGCCAACCTGCCGTCGCCGGTCTTGACCTCCTGCACCGCGCCGCAGGTGGGCGGCTCGGTGCTTTGACAGACGATCTGCCAGTCCTTGAACTTCGGACCGAGCTGATTTTGCGGCTCCTGTCCTTGTTCCTGCGCCAGGCCGGTGGCGGCCGTCAAAGAGAGCGCGAACAGCGCCGCGAGACCGGCCAGCGCGCGGCCAAGCGGGCGGAGGGTGATGTTCGGTCGTGTCATGTGGGGCGGTTTAGCGTAACTTCTCCGCGCCGGCCAGCCTCCTCTGGCACTGCCTGGCGGCTTTGTGAGCTTGCTGGGCCACAGTGCCGCGCCCGGGGAGGCGCCTATGCGCCGGAAGCGCTTGCCGTCGCTCCTGGAAAGGGCGAGATATAGGCGCACTCCAATCCAGCCAGCAGCCGATCAGACAGAGCCATGCCGAGCACGAACGATATCCGCAGCCTCTTCCTCGACTACTTCCGCGACGCCGAGCACGAGGTGGTGGCCTCTTCCGCGCTGGTGCCGCGCAACGATCCCTCGCTGCTCTTCACCAACGCGGGCATGGTGCAGTTCAAGAACGTTTTCACCGGTCAGGAGCAGCGGCCCTATTCGCGCGCCGCGACCTCGCAAAAGTGCGTGCGCGCCGGCGGCAAGCACAACGACCTGGAGAACGTCGGCTACACCGCGCGCCACCACACCTTCTTCGAGATGCTGGGGAACTTCTCCTTCGGCGACTACTTCAAGGAGCGTGCGATCCAGTTGGCCTGGGGCCTGGTGACTAAGGAGATGGGCCTCGACCCCGATCGCCTCCTGGTCACGGTCTATGCCGAGGACGACGAGGCCGCCGGCCTGTGGCGGTCCATCGCCGGCCTGCCGGAAGAGCGGATCATCCGCATCGCCACCTCGGACAACTTCTGGGCCATGGGCGACACCGGCCCCTGCGGACCCTGTTCCGAGATCTTCTACGACCACGGTCCCCACATCCAAGGCGGCCCGCCGGGCAGCCCGGACGAGGACGGCGACCGCTTCATCGAGATCTGGAACCTGGTCTTCATGCAGTACGAGCAGGTGACGAAGGAGGAGCGGGTCGACCTGCCGCGCCCTTCGATCGACACCGGCATGGGCCTGGAGCGCATCGCCGCCGTACTGCAGGACAAGCACGACAACTACGACATCGACCTCATGCGCGGCCTGATCGAGGCCTCGGCCGAGGCCAGCGGGGCCGCGCCGGACGGAGAGCATGCCGTCTCCCACCGGGTGATCGCCGATCACCTGCGCGCCTCCTCCTTCCTCTTGGCCGACGGGGTCATGCCGGCCAACGAGGGCCGCGGCTATGTCCTGCGCCGCATCATGCGTCGCGGCATGCGCCATGCCCACAAGCTGGGGGTGAAGGAGCCGCTGCTCTACCGCCTGGTGCCGGCCCTGGTCGGCGCCATGGGTCAGGCCTTCCCGGAGCTGGGGCGCGCCGAGCCGCTGATTCGCGAGACCCTGAAGCTGGAGGAAAGCCGCTTCCGCGAGACCCTGGGCCGCGGCCTGCGGCTGCTGGAGGAGGCCACCGGCAAGCTGGGAGAGGCCGAGGCGCTGGACGGCGAGACCGCCTTCAAGCTCTACGACACCTATGGTTTCCCGCTCGACCTCACGCAGGACATCCTGCGTGGCCAGGGCCGCAGCGTGGAGACCGAGGGCTTCGATCAGGCCATGGCCCGGCAAAGGGCGGCCGCACGGGCCGCTTGGGCCGGCTCCGGCGAGGCCGCCACCGAGACCCTCTGGTTCGACCTGCGCGAGCGCTGCGGCGCCAGCGAGTTCCTGGGCTACACCACCGAGATGGCAGAGGGCGTGGTCCAGGCCCTGGTCGTCGAGGGCGCCGAGGTGGAGGTCGTCGAGGCCGGGCAGGAGGTGGCCCTGGTGGTCAACCAGACCCCCTTCTACGGCGAGGCCGGCGGTCAGCAGGGCGACAGCGGCGTGGTCTTCTCCGCCGAGGGCGCCGAGGTCGCGGTCCGCGACACGCAGAAGCGCCTGGGCGACCTCTGGGTGCACCTGGGGACGGTGAATGCCGGCACCCTGAAGGTCGGCGACACCGTCGAACTGCGCGTCGACGGCACGCGCCGGCGGAAGCTGCGCGGCGCCCACTCGGCGACGCATCTGCTGCACGCCGCCTTGCGGCGCCGGCTGGGCGCGCATGTGACCCAGAAGGGCTCCCTGGTGGCGCCGGGCCGCCTGCGTTTCGACATCTCCCAGCCGACGCCGATCCAGGCCGAGGACCTCAAAGTCATCGAGTTGGAGGTGAACGCGCGCATCCGCGAGAACACGGCCGTCGTCACCACCCTGATGCAGCCGGAAGAGGCCGTTGCCTCCGGCGCCATGGCGCTCTTCGGCGAGAAGTACGGCGAGGAGGTCCGCGTCCTGGAGATGGGCGGCCAGGACCCCGAGGCGCCGGAGCAGGCCTATTCGCTGGAGCTTTGCGGCGGCACGCACGTGACCCGCACCGGCGACATCGGCTTCTTCAAGATCACCGGCGAGGGCGCGCTGGCCGCCGGCATCCGCCGCATCGAGGCGGTGACCGGCGAGGCCGCCGTCGCCTATGCCGAAGAGCAGGAAGCGCTGGTCGCCGAAACCGCCTCGGCGCTGAAGAGCGCGCCCGCCGACCTCCCGGCCCGCGTCGGCCAGCTGCTGGAGGACCGCAAGCGCCTGGAGCGCGAGGTCGCCGATCTGCGCCGCAAGCTGGCCGTCGGCGGCGGCGGCGGCGGCGAAGAGGCCCCGCGCGAGGTCGCCGGCGTCAAGTTCCTGGCCCGCCTGCTGCCCGACATGCCGGCGCGCGACTTGAAGCCGCTCGCCGACGAGCTGAAGCGCCAGGTCGGCTCCGGCGTCGTGGCCCTCGTCGCCACCACCGACGGCAAGGCCTCGCTGGTGGTCGGCGTCACGCCGGACCTCTCCGGCAAGATCGACGCCGTGGGCCTGGTCCGCGCCGGCGCCAGCGCCGTCGGCGGCAAGGGCGGCGGCGGCCGCCCCGACATGGCCCAGGCCGGCGGCCCCGACGCCGCCAAGGCCGGCGACGCGCTCGCCGCCATCGAGGCGGCCCTGGCGGCGGCGTGAGGGTGAGGCAAAGGCCTCTTAGGTCCAATTGATAACCAAGAGGCCTTTGCGAACACGTCGGCGTGCGACAGCCACTGTTACTCCGCCACGGCCAGATGCTCGATCGAGAAGAGGTAGTCGCTGTCCGCCAGCGGGTGATGGCAGGCGCGGCAGCCCGTGGTGTCCTTGCCGAGGTTCTTGCCAGAGGGGCTGAAGACCTCGAACTCCCAGTCGCCGACCTTCAGATCCTCCGGGTACTGGGCGTCCCAGCCGGCGCGGCGCTCCATCACGGCGATCAGCTTCATGGCGCTGGGCAGGCGGCGGCCGATGATGCTCTCCAGGACCGCGCCTTCGTCGTCCTTGAGAGCTGAGAACACCTCGGCCACGAGCAGGGACCCGTCCGGCGGGCTCTCGCCCGCCTTCGCCGCGTCGAGGGCGATGGCGTTCGCATAGATGCGGATGGTCTGGTCGTGGTGGTAGACCCGGTCGCCCCGGAAGTACTCCGTGAAATCCTGGCGGTAGCCGCTCGGGAAATCGAGAACGCGGTCCTCGAGCAGGCCGTCCTCGGCGCTGGGTAGACTGGCCGCCGCGAGGCTGAGGGCGACCACCGCGAGCGAAAGTCGGATGGCTTTCATGGGATCTCCTTTCCGCGGGCGGCGCGTGGCACCGCCCGCTCGCGGCCTCACTGGACCTTGCCGGGCAGGGAGAGATCGCCCGAGGCGATGTCGAAGACGTCCGTCACGCAGACCAAGGGGGCGTGCAGATCGGCGTTGACCCTGAGCGCCGTGGTCGCGCCGTCGTAGGAGATGCCTTCGATGGCGGCCACCTCGGCCCCCGCCAGCGCGACGTTGATCTTGATCTCGGGGCCGTCGAAGACCGGCGTATAGCCGGGGCTGTCCAGGAAGATCGGCACGCCGGGCCAGGTCGCCGGCATCTTCGGCGTTTCGCCCTCGGCGATGTCGCGCACGCCCAGCGCGCCCGGCCCGCAGGCCTCGTTCGGGGTCAGCACCACCCAATGGCTGTGCCAGTAGGCGCCGTCGTTGTGGGTGTCGCCGTCGACGTTCTCGTCGAAGAGCGGGGTGTCGTCGAAGTCCGGATGATAGGTCGCGGCGAGCGCCAGGATGCCCGTGTTGCCTTCGAAGCCGACGGCCGAGGGATCCAAGGTGGTCGGCCAGACGTAGGCCCAGATCGCGCTGCCGGCGAAGGCGCCGGTCGCCTCCGGCGTGCTGGCCCCGGCAGTGCCCGCGGTGGTCATGCGGAAGGTGATGAAGCGGCCGTTGCGCTCGACGTGGGCGGCCAGGATGTCGAAGTCCGCGAGGCTCGCCGCCTTCTCCGGCGAGATCACGGCATCTTCCCGGTGGAGGGCGTGGTCGTGCGCGTCGCCGGCGAGCGCGGCACCGGCGGTCAGGGCCAGCAGGGAGGCGGCCAATCCGAGACTTTTCATGGGGCGGTCCTTTCGGATGGGTTGGTGACGGCGTATAGGTAATAGCGAGTCGATATTATTGCAATAGAAATTTCGACTCGCTATCTTTCAGCCGTGACCGAGGCCGACCCCGCCCGCATCCGAGAGCTGATCGACCGTCTCGCCCGCGTCTCGGCGGCGGAGGACTGGAACGACAGCCTCAATCCCGCGCAGCGCGCTGCCTTGGCCTACCTGGCTCGGGCCAACCGCTTCTCCCGCCAGCCCTCGCACGTAGCGGACTATCTCTCGACGACGCGCGGCACCGCCTCCCAGACCCTGAAGTCGCTGGAGCGGAAGGGCCTGATCGCGGCGCGCCCCTCGGCCAGCGACCGGCGAAGCCTCTCCTACGAACTGACGGCGGAGGGTGCCGCCGCCCTCGGCGCGCCGCGCGACCTCGATGCCGTCCTCGACGAGCTGGATCCCGGGGAGGCGTCTGCCCTGCAAGCCAGCCTGGAAGGGACATTGGGAGGCTTGCTGGCCCGGCGCGGCTATCGCTCCTTCGGTGTCTGCAACAGCTGCAAGCACCATAGGAAAACCAAAGGCGGGGCCAGGTGCGCGCTGCTCGGCATCCCCCTCAGGAAGGAGGAGGTGAACGCGCTCTGCCACGAGCACAGCAGCTGAGCGGGTCACGCCCTTGGCGGCCCGACAGACTGTCCGCGGGGCCTTTCGCTTGATCGCCGCTCCGCTGAGCGGCTAGGTCTCTTTCCCATCCATCCAGCCGGAAGGCGGAAGTCTAGGGAGAGACGCGATGAAGCTGGCTCAGTTGCGAGAGATCGGGAACCCGGCCGACGTGGTCGAGTGCGTCGAGGGGCCGGACCCGGGTGCGCCGGGGGCCGGTCAGGTCCTGGTCGAGGTCGCGGCCGGGCCGATCAATCCGGCCGAAATCCTCTTGATGCGCGGGGAATATGCCTCCATCCCGCCCTTGCCGGCGCCGCTCGGGATCGAGGGGGCCGGCAAGGTCGCGGCGGTCGGCGCCGGCGTCGCCGGCCTTGCCGTCGGCGACAATGTCATGCTGCTGCCGCGCAGCTGCTGGCGCGAGCGGATCCTGGTGGATGAGGCCCTGGTGGTGAAGCTGCCGGCCGAGGTCGACCTGCGCCAGGCCTCCATGCTGAAGGTCAATCCGGCGACGGCCTGGCTCATGCTGCGAGACTACGTCTCTCTCCAGCCAGGCGACTGGGTCATCCAGAACACCGCCAACTCAGGCGTCGGCACCAACCTCATCCGACTCGCCAAGGCGCGCGGGATCAAGACGGTCAACGTCGTCCGGCGGGAGGCGGCGGCCGAGCAGGTGCGCGCGCTGGGCGGCGACGTCGCGGTGGTCGACGGCGAGAAGCTGGCCGAGCGCGTTGCCGCCGAGACCGGCGGGGCCGAGATCTCCCTGGCGATCGACGCCGTGGCCGGTGAGGCGGTCACGCGGCTGGCCTCCTGCCTGGCGGCGGGCGGGACGGTGGTGAACTACGGCATGCTGTCGGGCCAGCCCTGCATGATGACCACGGACCAGACCGTCTTCCAGGGCAAAAGCCTGACCGGCTTCTGGCTGGCCAAGCAGTTGGGCGGCCTCGACAAGGCGGGGATCGACCGGCTCTACGGCGAGCTCGTCCCCTATCTGTCCGACGGCACCATCGACGTCGCGATCGAAGCCGCCTATCCGCTGGCCGAGGTCAAGCAGGCGGTCGCCCATGCCTGCCGCGAGGCGCGCGGCGGCAAGATTCTGGTCCTGCCGAACGGCTAAACTGTCAGGCGCGGGCATCGGCGCTTTCTCGGCGACGCGATGGCCAGTCGAGGCCGCACCCCCTCCCTTCGGTCATCGCGAGGAGCGCCAGCGACGCGGCGATCCAGTGCATTGTGGGTGCGCCGCAAACTCTGGACTGCTTCGTCGCTACCGCTCCTCGCAGTGACGCCCGTGGGTGCTGGGCGCGGCCTAGGTTCATGACCCGCCTCGTCGAGACCACGCACCCCCGATGTCATCGCGAGGAGCGATAGCGACGCGGCGATCCAGTCCCAATTCCCGTGGCGACTAGTCGCCCGTCTGTGGCCGCCGTCGGATCAGATAGCTGTGCGTTCCGGTGAAGACTTGGACGCTGTCCTGGTTCCACACGTCGGCCTTCAGCAACAGGATGCCGGTCGTCCTCTGGGGCTTGATCTCGGCCACGGCCAAGAGCGGGTAGAGGGTGTCGCCGGCGTAGACCGGCGCCAGCATCTTGCCGGAGATCTCGAGTAGCCCGAGCAGGCTGTCGGCCACCTGGTGGGGGAAGGTGCCGGCACCGGCCGCGGTCTGGATCATCACCTGCATGCCGTGGGCCAGCAGTGTCGGGTGCCCCTTGGCTCGGCAGTAGGCGACGTCGTAATGAATGGGGTCGTTGTCGCCGGAGGCCAGCTGAAAAGCGGCGAAGAGCGCGTCGGTCATGGTGCGCGAGGGGATGTAGAAGGTCTCGCCGACCTGGAAGTCCTCCAGGTAGCGGCTGGGCCCGTAGCGGTGATCCCGCTTGACGTCGAAGGCTTGCTTCTCCTCTGTCATGAAGGGGCTCCCGCTCGACCTCGTCACGCGTCGTCGGATGGCGGTTGCAGCCAACGCGGCGCGCGCTTCTCGAGGAAGGCCTTGAGACCCTCCTGTGCGTCCGGTGTGGTGGCAAGGTTGCAGAAGTCCTCCACCGCGTTGGCCACGGCGCGCCGGTAGTCCAGGTCGTTGGTGCGCATAAAGGCAGCCCGTCCCAAGCGCATGGCCGTCGGGGACTTGCCGGCAAAGGTCATGGCCAGATCCCGTGCCCGCGCCTGCAGTGTCTTGGCGGGAACCGCATCGCCGATCAATCCGAGCGACGTAGCCTCCGCTGTTCCGAAGCTGCGGCCCGAGAACAGCAGCTCGAAAGCGCGGTAGCGGCCGGCGATGCGGGGCAGATGGGCGAAGTGGATGGCGGGCAAGAGCGCCAGATCGATCTCGGGATAGCCGAAGGTCGCGTCGTCGGCGGCAAGGATGACGTCGCAGGAAATGGCCAAGGTCATGCCGCCGCCGCGCGCGGCGCCGTTCACCGCCGCGATGGTGGGCTTGCCCATGGCGTACTGCACGTCCCAGAGCTCGATGTAGAGTTTCTCCAGGAAGGAGCGGACCTCGAGGCCGGACTTGCCCAGAATGATGTCGAGATCGAGCCCGGCGCAGAACATCTTGGGCAAAGCGCTGCGCAGGATGACGGCACGAACCCTCTCGTCCGCCGCGGCGCGTCTGAGGGCGCCCAGGATCTCCTCCAGGAAGGCAAGGCTGAACGCGTTGACCGGCGGTCGCTCCAGAACGATCTCCGCGATCCGCTCGGAGACGGTGTAGGTCACGGCTGTCGTCTGCGTCATGTGACTGTCTGCTCCGTCTCCGCGTTCCTGACGACGACGGCGAAGATCCTGCTGAGGTCGATGACGTTAAGGCCGCGAAGGGGCTGCATGGATGGGCGCTCGCTGGTCGTTTCCTGTGAGATGGCAGGCCAGGATAGGGTCCGATGCGCCGATTGCCTAGGGTGCGCTGCCGGAGGTTGCGGATTGGCGGCGCGGAGGTGAGTGGCTCTTTCTCCAGCGCCCCACACTGTCGTCTGGATTGATCGGAGGACCGTTCTCCGCCGGCCTGATAATGGCGCATGTGGCGCCAGGTCCTCCGGTCAAGCCGTAGGACGACGGGAGAGGGAGAACGCTACGCAGCTGCGTATGAAGGAACGCGCCGCCCTGACAGTGTTAGTCCTGCCCGACCGCCTTGACACCTTCCAGGATCAGGGTCGTCGCCAGGTCGGCATAGTCCTCGCGGGTGATGGGGCCGTCCGGGCGGAACCAGAGGTAGACCCAGTTCAGCATGCCGAAAAGCGACATGGTGACGGGGGTCAGGTAGGGGCGCTCGCCCTCGAGGCCCGGGTTGACGGCCAGCAAGACGGCGGAGAATCGGCGGACCAGCTGGCGCTCCAGCGCGCGCAGCTCGTCGGCCAGTTCGCCAGGCAGCGTCGGCATGGCGTTGATCTGCACCCGGTGCTCGTCGTCGGCGCCGCGGTAGAGCTCTAAGAGCTCGCCGATCAAGAGGCGCAGGCGGCGCTCGGGCGGCAGGTCGGGGTCGTCGACCGCGTCGAGCGCCGCGTTCAACTCCTCCAGGTGGGTGCGGATGATGTCGAAGAGCAGCTGATCCTTGCTGTCGTAGTAGTGATAGAGCAGGGCCTTGGAGACCCCGCACTCCGCCGCCACGCTGGCGATCGAGGCGCGGTCGTAGCCCTGGACCGCGAAGAGATGGGTCGCCGTCTTCAGGATGGTGCGACGCTTCCGGTCGTAGTCCTGGGCTCTGGGCCGCGCCATGACGCCTAGTCCTTGGCGCGCAGGTCGACGACCCGCTTGGCCTTGCCCAGGGAGCGCTCGATCGAGCCGGGATCGCCGACCGAGACCTGGATGCTGACGCCGATGACGCTCTTTACGTGGTGCTTCAGCTCGGCGGCGGCGGCCTTGCGGGCCTCCGGCGCGCTTTGGTCTTCGCTGCACTCGCTCCTGACCGTCAACACGTCCATGCGGCCCTCGCGGGTGAGCTCGATGAAGAAGTGGGGCGCCAGGCCGCTGCACTTCAGGATCTGCTCCTCGATCTGAGTGGGGAAGACGTTGACGCCGCGCAGGATGATCATGTCGTCCGAACGGCCGGTGACCTTCTCCATCCGCCGCATGGAGCGCGCGGTGCCCGGCAGCAGGCGCGTGAGGTCCCGGGTGCGGTAGCGAATGATCGGGAAGGCCTGCTTGGTGAGCGAGGTGAAGACCAGTTCGCCCTGCTCGCCGTCGGGCAGGACCGCGCCGCTCTCGGGGTCGATCACCTCGGGATAGAAATGGTCCTCCCAGATGTGCAGGCCGTCCTTGGTCTCCACGCACTCGCAGGCGACGCCCGGTCCGATCACCTCCGAGAGGCCGTAGATGTCCACGGCATGCATGTCGAAGGCCTGCTCGATCTCCTGGCGCATGGCGTTGGTCCAGGGCTCCGCGCCGAAGATGCCGACGGCCAGCGAGGTGTCGCGCGGGTCGATGCCCTGCTGGCGGAAGTGATCGAGGATCGACAGCGCGTAGGAGGGGGTCACCATGATGATCCTGGGCTTGAAGTCCTGGATCAAGGTCACCTGCCGTTCGGTCATGCCGCCGGAGACCGGGACGACGGTGCAGCCCAGCGCCTCGGCCCCATAGTGCGCGCCGAGGCCGCCGGTGAAGAGCCCGTAGCCATAGGCGACATGAATCATGTCTCCGGACCGGCCGCCGGAAGCACGGATGGAGCGGGCGACGACGGCGGCCCACATCTCGACGTCGGCTTTGGTGTAGCCCACCACGGTGGGCTTGCCGGTTGTGCCTGAAGAGGCATGCAGGCGTGCCAGCTTCTCCTGCGGCACGGCGAACATGCCGAAGGGATAGTTCTCGCGCAGGTCTTGCTTCACGGTGAAGGGGAACTTGGCGAGGTCCGATAGCGTCTCGAGGTCGCCGGGATGGACGCCGGCGGCATCGAACTTGGCCCTATAGACCGGGGCCTTGGCATAGGCATGCGCCAAGGTGGCTCTCAGGCGCTGCAGCTGCAGTGCCGAGATCTCGTCGCGAGAGGCGGTCTCGATCGGCTCCAGGTCGCCTGGCTTGGGCGAAAGGTCTTCCATGGCGGCTTTCCTCCGGCGTCTTACTGCATGCCTTGTTCGTGGGGTTCCGGCAGGTGGGTGCCCTTCACGCTGCGCGAATGGCCGCGGAAGGAGGCGATCAGCTGCGCGTCTTGATTGGTGACCGTGACGTCGTAGATGCCGCTGCGGCCGTAGCGCGTGACCTCGACCGCGTCGGCGGTCAGGCGGTCGCCGGCGAAGGCCGGGGCGACGAAGGTGACCGAGGCGTGCTGGGCGACATAACGCTGGTTATAGCTGTTGCAGGCAAAGGCGAAGGCCGAATCGGCCAGGGTGAAGATGTAGCCGCCGTGGCAGGTGTCGTGCCCCTGGCAGAAGGCTTGCGTGACCGGCATGGAGATGCGCGCGCGGCCCGGCCCGATGGCGTCCAGGGACATGCCCAGCGCCCTCGATGCCGTATCTGCCTTCCACATGGCGGCACCGGCGGCCTCGGCCAGTGCTTGCGGGTCGGGTCCGTCCATCACGGCCTTCCGGTGAACTTGGGCTTGCGCTTCTCCATGAAGGCGGTCACGCCCTCGCTGTAGTCGGCGCTGCGTCCGGCTTCGCGCTGCAGGTCGCGCTCCAGGTCCAGCTGCAGGTTCATGGTGTGGGTGGAGGCCTCGTGCAGGGCCCGTTTGATCAGGCCCAGCGCATAGGTGGGGCCCTCCGCCAGGCTTGTCGCCAGGCCGCGCGCCTCTTCCATCAAGGCCTCGTCCTCGACCGCCTTCCAGATGAGGCCCCATTCGGCGGCCTGCTCCGCGCTCAAGGGCGCGCCGGTCATGCAGAGCGCCTTGGCGCGCGCCTCGCCCAGCAGGCGGACCAGGGTCCAGGTGCCGCCGGAATCGGGGATGAGGCCGATCTTCACGAACGCCTGGATGAACTTGGCGGACTTCGCGGCCAGGACGATGTCGCAGGCCAGGGCCACGTTGGCGCCGGCGCCGGCCGCGACGCCGTTCACCGCGCAGACGATGGGCTTTTCCAGACTGCGGATGAGCCGGATCAAGGGGTTGTAGAGCGTCTCCAAGGTATCGCCGATGTCGGCGTCGGGGGAGACCGCCGGGTCCGCCAGGTCCTGGCCGGCGCAGAAGCCGCGGCCGGCTCCGGTCAAGAGGATCGCCCGGCAGTCCGGGTCCTCGTGCGCTTCGCCCAGGGCCACCTGCAAGGCCCCGTTCATCTCCGCGGTGAAGGCGTTCAGCTTGTCCGGCCTGTTCAGGGTCACGGTGACCAGACCGCCGCTCTTCTCCGTCACAATCGTGTCGCTCGCCATGACCCTCTCCTTCGGTGTGGTGCTCCGCGATCATGCGGATTTCCGCGTCCTCGGCAAAATGTTCTTGCATAAACCGTCCGGCCGGTCAATAATCTCCTTCCAGACGGTCGCCAAGCTGCAAGAAAGTTGCGCGGGGCCGATTTTGGACAAGGCAAGGATCGGCGCGAGCGATCCGGAGGAGACCCATGGCAGAGCTGTTCGAGCGCCATCGCGAGACCTTGGAGGCTGCCTTGTCGGCGGCGCGGACGCGGGATTTCTGGTCCGCCTATCCGGAGGTGCCGAGCACCAAGATCTATGGCGAGAGCGCGCCGGCGGACGGCGAGGCGGCCTTCAAGCTCTCCCTGGGCCGCCCCTTTCCCCTGGCGGGCCATCCCTCGGACGGTGCCAAGATCGGTGCCGAGGTCTCTCCCTTCGGACTGGAGCTGGGCATCACCTATCCCGGCTGCGGCGTCGACGGCCTGGTCGGCGCCTCCAAGTCCGCCGGGGCCAGTTGGGCGGCTGCCTCGATCGAAGCGCGCGTCGGCGTCTGCCTGGAGATCCTGGCACGGCTCAACCGCCGCAGCTTCGAGATGGCCCACGCCGTCATGCACACCTCAGGCCAGGCCTTCGTCATGGCCTTCCAGGCCGGCGGGCCGCATGCCCAGGACCGTGGCCTGGAGGCCGTGGCCTATGCCTACCAGGCGATGACCGAGACGCCGGCGACCACCACCTGGAGCAAGCCGCAAGGCAAGCACCCGCCGATCGTCCTGGAGAAGCACTACCACCTGGTGCCGCGCGGCATCGCGCTCACCGTCGGCTGCAACACCTTCCCGACTTGGAACGGATATCCCGGTCTCTTCGCCAGCCTCGCCACCGGCAACACGGCGATCGTCAAGCCGCACCCCAATGCCGTTCTGCCCTTGGCGATCACGGTCGCCATTGCCCGAGACGTCCTGAAGGAAGCCGGTTTCGACCGCAACGTCGTGCTCTTGGCGGCCGACCGGCCGGGCGAGGAGATCACCAAGGACCTGGCGGTCCATCCGGCGGTGAAGATCATCGACTACACCGGCTCCAACGCCTTCGCCGACTGGCTGCGCCGGAACGCGACACAGGCGGACCTCTACAGCGAGGAGGCGGGCGTCAACTCGGTGGTGCTGGCCTCTTGCGACGACTTCAAGGGCATGTGCGCCAACCTGGCTTTCTCCATCTCGCTCTACAGCGGGCAGATGTGCACCGCGCCGCAAGACATCTTCATCCCGAAGGAGGGGATCGCGACCGATCAAGGGCACAAGTCCTTCGGCGAGGTCACGGAAGGCATCAAGCTGGCGGTCGACAAGCTGTTGGGCGACCCGGCGCGCGCGGCCGGCGTCTGCGGGGCCATTGCCAATCCCGCCACCTTGGCGCGGATCGAAGAGGCCGCGGGAGAGGGCGAGGTGGTGCGCGCGTCGACGGCGATCGAAGAGCAGGGCGATGCCCGCACGGCGACGCCCCTGATCCTCAAGGTCGCGGCCGGCGAAAGCGATGCCTACCGGCAGGAGCGCTTCGGCCCGATCTCCTTCCTGGTGGCGACCGACACGGTCGAACAAGCGGTCGAGGAGGCGGCCGGATTGGCGGCGGAGAAGGGGGCGATCACGGCGGCCATCTATGCCACCGATGAGGCGACCCTGGCCTCGGCGGCGCAGGCGTTCGGTGCCGCCGGCGTCAGCCTCTCCTGCAACCTCACCGGCAACATCTTCGTCAACCAGTCGGCCGCCTTCAGCGACTATCACGTCACCGGCGCCAATCCGGCGGGCAACGCCTGCCTCACCGATGCGGCCTTCGTCGCCAAGCGCTTCCGCGTTGCCGCCGTGCGCCGCCCCAAGGCCGCCTAGAGGCCAAAGATCATCCGATAGAGAGGAGGAGACACAATGAACGTTATCAAGAACACCACCAAAGCCCTGCTGCTGACCTCCGCGCTCAGCCTGGGCTTTGCCGGAACGGCCTTGGCCGAGATCAAGCTTGGCTCGACCCTGGCGGTGACCGGGCCGGCGTCCTTCCTGGGCGATCCCGAGGCCAAGACCCTGAAGATGCTGGTCGATGAGGTGAACGCCGCCGGCGGCATCAACGGCGAGACCGTCACCCTGATCCAGTACGACGACGCGGCCAACCCCAACAACGCCCGCACCTTCGCCACCCGCCTGGTCGAGGACGACGAGGTGATCGCGGTGATCGGCGGCTCCACGACCGGCACCACCATGGCCATGGTTCCGGTCTTCGAGGATGCGGAGATTCCCTTCATCTCGCTCGCCGGCGCGGTGGTGATCATCGATCCGGTGAAGACCTGGGTCTTCAAGACGCCGCACACCGACCGCATGGCCTGCGGCAAGATCTTCGAGGACATGCAGAAGCGCGGGATCACCAAGGTCGGCATGATCTCCGGCACCGGCGGCTTCGGTAAGTCCATGCGCGCGCAGTGCCTGGATGTCGCCGGCGACTACGGCATCTCCGTCGTCGCGGACGAGACCTACGGCGCCAAGGACGCCGACATGACTCCGCAGCTGACCAAGATCAAGAACACCGAGGGCGTCGAGGCCGTCTTGAACCCGGGCTTCGGCCAGGGGCCGGCGGTGGTGACCCGCAACTACGCCCAGCTCGGCATGACCCAGCCGCTCTATCAGTCGCATGGCGTGGCCTCCCAGTCCTTCATCGACCTCGCCGGCGCGGCGGCCGAGGGCGTGCGCATGCCTGCACCCAGCCTGCTGGTGGCCGACAGCCTTTCCGCCGACGACCCGCAGCAGGGCGTGGTGACGGCCTACAAAGCCGCCTACGAGGAGAAGACGGGAGAGCCTGTCTCCACCTTCGGCGGCTATGCCTACGACGCCTTCCAGATGCTGAAGGCGGCGATCGAGAAGGCTGGCTCCGACGACCCGGCCGCCATTCGCGACGCCTTGGAGGCGACCAGCGGCTACGTCGGGGTCACCGGAGAGTTCAACTTCTCGCCGGAGGACCACCTGGGCCTCGATCTCTCCGCCTTCCGCATGGTCGAGGTGAAGGACGGCACCTTCGTTCTGATCGACTAGAGCCACCGCTTCGGGCGGCCCTCTCCACAGGGCCGCCCGGGCACAGCACGAAAGACGAGAGAGATGGCAGAGCTCTTGCAGTTCCTGCTGTCCGGCTTGACCGTCGGCGCCATCTACGCGCTGGTCGCGCTGGGCTTCACCTTGATCTACGCCGCAAGCGACGTGGTGAACTTCGCGCAGGGCGAGTTCGTCATGATCGGCGGCATGGTCTCGGCCGTGCTCTACGCCGCCGGCGCGCCTCTCTGGCTGGCGGCGGTGGCCGCCATCGTGGCGGCCTCGGCGGTGGGCGTCGCGCTCAACAAGCTGGCGGTGGAGCCGGCGCGCGGCGCCTCGGTCATCGCCCTCATCATCATCACCATCGGCGCCTCCATCTTCTTGAGCGGCGCGGCGCAGATCGTCTTCGACAAGCAGCTGCATCGCACCCCCTCCTTCAGCGGCGACGAGCCCATCCTAATCGGAGGCGCCAGCATCGTGCCGCAGAGCCTCTGGGTCCTGGCCGGTGCCGCCGCCGTCTTCATCGCGCTATACCTTTTCTTCACCCGCAGCCTCCTGGGGCGCGCCGTCTTGGCGACGGCCAACAACCGCCTGGCGGCCAAGCTGGTCGGCATCAACACCGGCTTCATCATGACCTTCAGCTTCGCGCTCTCGGGAGCCATCGGGGCCTTGGCCGGGGTGCTGATCACGCCGATCACCTTCACCTCCTACGACGTCGGCGTCGGCCTGGCGCTGAAGGGCTTCGCCGGTGCCATGCTGGGCGGGATGGGCAGTCCCTTGGGCGCCTTGATCGGCGGCCTCTCGATCGGCCTCATCGAAGCGCTGACCGCCGGCTACGTCAGCTCCGACTACAAGAACGCGGCCGCCTTCGTGGTGATCCTGGCGGTCCTCTTCGTGATGCCGCAGGGCCTCTTCGGGAAGAAGATGGTGGAGCGGGTCTAGCGCGATGTCGCTCTCGCCCAAGCTCAGGACCTTGCTGATCCTGCTGCTCGTCATGGCGGTGGCGCCGCTGCTCTTTCCCAGCAGCTTCTACTACCGCGTCTTTGCGCTCATCTTCATCAACGGGCTGGCGGTCACCGGCCTGGTGATCCTCTTGGGCTACGCCGGGCAGGTGAGCCTGGGGCATGCCGGCTTCGCCGGGATCGGCGCCTATGCCTCCGCCCTGGCGCCGGTGCACCTGGGCCTGCCGCCGATCCTGGCCTTGCTGTTGGGCGCCGCCTTGTCGGGGGTGATCGCCTGGGTGATCGGACGGCCGATCCTGCGCCTCAAGGGCTATTACCTGGCGGTCGCCACCTTGGGCTTCGGCATCCTGGTGGCCATGGTCCTGACCAACGAGGCCTGGCTGACCGGCGGGCCCGACGGCATCGCGGTGCCCGATCTCGGCCACAAGGGCCTGCTGCGCGATCTGGGGATTAAGCTCAAGACCTCGGAACTTTGGTACTGGACCAGCGGCCTGGTGCTGCTCCTGGGCGCTTGGCTGGCGCTCAGCCTGCAGGACAGCCCCAGCGGGCGGGCCCTGCGCGCGCTGCACGATTCCGAGGTGGCGGCCAAGACCCTGGGGGTCGACGTGGCGCTCTTCAAGCTGCGGGCCTTCGTGGTCTCGGCCGTCTATGCCTCCGTCTCGGGATCCCTGCTGGCCCTGATGAACGGCTTCGTCACGCCGGAGGTGGCCGGCTTCCTCCACTCCATAGAGCTGGTGACCATGGCGGTGCTGGGCGGCGCCGGCTCGGTCATCGGGGCTGTCTTCGGCGCGGCCGTGCTGACCGCGCTGCCGCAGGCCCTGACCTTCTTCCAGGAGTACAAGCACCTGCTCTTGGGCCTCATCATGATGCTGGTGATGATCTTCATGACCGAGGGCCTGGTGCCCTCCCTCGCGAGACGTCTTTCCAGGAGGGCGGCATGACCCTGCTCGCCGTGGAAGGTCTGGGGATCGGCTTCGGCGGCGTGCGGGCGGTCGACGGGGTCTCCTTCGCCGTGGCGGAGGGCGAGATCGTCTCGGTCATCGGGCCCAACGGGGCGGGCAAGACCACGCTCTTCAACATGATCTCCGGCCTCTACACGCCCGACAGCGGTAAGGTGGAACTGGAGGGCCGCGCGGTCACTGGCCTGGCACCGCATCGCCTGGCCGCGTTGGGGCTGTCGCGCACTTTCCAGAATCTCCAGATCTTCCCGCAACTGAGCGTGTTGGAGAACGTCATGACCGGCAGGCACCTGGAAGAGCGGCCGCGCTTCCTGCAAGACCTGCTGGGCTTGCCCTCGACCAAGCGGAAGAACCGCGAGACCGAGGCCGCGTCGCGCGCCCTGCTGGCCCGCGTCGGCCTGGAGCGCGCGGCGGAGCTGGAGGCCTCCTCGCTCTCCTACGGCGGTCTCAAGCGCTTGGAAATCGCCCGCGCGCTGGCCGCCAAGCCGCGCCTTCTGCTGCTGGACGAACCGGCGGCCGGCTGCAACGCGGTCGAGACCGAGGAGATCGATGCCCTGATCGCGGCGATGGCGGAGGAGGGGATCTCCGTCCTGCTGGTCGAGCACGACATGAAGCTGGTGATGAAGATCTCCAGCCACATCGTGGTGCTGGACCAGGGGCGCAAGATCGCCGAGGGACAGCCGGCCGAGGTCAGCCGAAACCCCAAGGTCATCGAGGCCTATCTGGGCAGCGAGGAGGCCGGCGATGCTGACGGTTGAAGGCCTGCGCAGCCGCTATGGCCGCATCGAGGTCCTGCACGGCGTCGACCTGGAGGTGAGCTCCGGCGAGATCGTCACCGTGGTCGGCGCCAACGGGGCCGGCAAGACCACCTTGCTGCGCTGCCTCTCCGGCGTGCAGCCGGTCAGCGCCGGGCGCATCGACTTCCGCGGCCAGGACCTGACCCCGGTCCCGGCGCATCGCCGCGTCGGCCTGGGACTGGGGCAGTCGCCCGAGGGGCGTCAGATCTTCACCAACCTGACGGTGGAGGAGAACCTGCGCCTGGGCGCCTTCCTCTTCTCCGATGCGCGGGTGGAGAAGGACATGGCCGAGGCCTACGACCTCTTCCCCATCCTCAAGGAGAAGCGGGGCTTGCCCGCCGGCGGCCTCTCCGGCGGGCAGCAGCAGATGCTGGCCATCGCCCGGGCCCTGATGGGCCGGCCCATGTGCTTGCTGCTGGACGAGCCTTCGATGGGCTTGGCGCCCTTGCTGGTCAAGCAGGTGCTGGAGGTGGTGCGCCAGCTGAAGCGGCTGGACATCACCGTCCTGCTGGTCGAGCAGAACGCCAAGGCGGCTCTCGCCATCGCCGACCGCGGCTACGTCATGGAGACCGGCCGCATCGTGATGGAGGGCGCCGCCGCGGACCTGGCGGCCGACCCGCGGGTGCAGGAGGCCTACCTCGGCGTCTCCTAGGGCGAGGTGAGTCCGACTCGATCTCGTCCTTGAAAGGCGTGGCAGTCCGGCCCGGCACTGCTTGTGCAGCCACCCCGCTCGCCGTCATCGCGAGCGAAGCGCGGCGATCCAGGTTCTTTCGGCACGGTGCTGCATTCCGGATTGCCGCGTCGCTGACGCTCCATGCAATGACGACGGGGTGGACTTGCCGGTCGGTTGCGTCAGGCGTGCTGCTCTTGGCTCTTCCGGCCTGCCAGGCATGGACGAACAGCTCACTCGTCGTCACCTTGAGGAGGCTCAGCCAACGACGCGATCCAACGAACGCCATCCGCCTCCTTCCGCACTGGCGCATCCATGCCAACCACCGCGACCGGGGGAGAGCGGATGGCTCCCGCCCCCAGCCTCCCTAGATGACGATCGTCACGTCGATCATGTTCAGCGCGGTCCCGCCGCCCGGAACGGTGACGCCGGAGGAGAGCGCCAGGGTGTCCGACCCTAAGCCGCCGTTGTAGAGATAGTTGGTGAAGTCCGACTGGTTGGCCACAAAGAAGGTGTCGTCGCCCAAACCGCCGTAGAGCGTGTCCTCGCCGGCGCCGCCGGTCAACTGGTCATCGCCCACACTGCCCGCCAGGACGTCGTCTCCGTCGCCTCCGTAGAGCCTGTCCTCCCCCGTGCCGCCGAAGAAGCCTATATCCTCCCCGGAGCCGCCCATCATCGTGTCGCTGCCCGTACCGCCGTAGAAGTTGCTGTCGTTGCCGCTGCCGCCGTAGAAGGTGTCGTCGCCGGAGAAGTTCTGGAGGAGCGGGCCGCCGCCGACGAAGAAGGCGTCATCGCCGTCTCCGCCCCTGAAGACATCGCCACTCGACCCGCCGTAGAAACTGCTGTCGTTCCCGCTGCCTCCATAGAGGCCGTCGAAGCCGGTATCGCCGAAGAAACGCACATCGTTTCCACTGCCGCCATAGAGGCGGTCAGATCCCGTGTCGCCTCCTAGAGCGGTATCGTCCCCTCCGTCGCCATGGATCCTGTCGTCGCCGAGGTTGCCGGTGAGGTTCGAATCCCTTCCGTCCCCGCCATAGATGGTGTCGTTGCCGTTGAAGCCCTGAAGGAACAGGTCGTCGCCTTCCTCACCGAAGAGAGTATCATCCCCGGTCGCGCCATAGAGGCGCTGATCGATGCCGCTTCCTCCGTAGAGACGGTCGACGCCACTCTCGCCCCGCAGCTGCCGGTCCTCGCCACTTCCGCCAAAGAGTGAGTCCGCGCCGTCGCCCCCTACCAGGTAGCTGTCGTGACCCTCGCCTCCGTAGACGCGATCGGTACCCGAAGCGCCATAGAGGAATCTGTCCGCGCCGTCGTCGCCCTGGACCAAGTCGTCGCCATCGTTTCCGTAGAGGTAGGTATCGCTGCCGCTGCCGCCGAAGACCAGATCGTCTCCCTCGCCGCCGGCCAGGGTCACGTCGTCGCCCTTGCCACCCTCGATCCTGTCGTTGCCGGTCCGCCCGAAGAGCGAGACGTCGTTGCCCGCGTCGCCCGAGAGACTGTCGGCCCCGTCCCCGCCGAAGAGCGAGGTGTCGTCGCCCTCGCCGCCGAAGACGCTGTCGTTGGCGTTGCCGCCGAAGAGGCGGGCATCGTCGCCGATGTCGCCGAAGACGCTGTCGTTGCCATTGCGCCCGAAGAAGCGGTCGTCGTTACCGGTGCCGCCGTAGAGCGTGTCGGCGCTGCCGCCGCCCTCGAAGCGGCGGTCGGCGCCGCTGTCCCCAAAGAGCGTGTCGCGTCCGGGCCCGCCGTAGAAGGTGCGGTCGTTGCCGGCGTCGGCATACATCCGGTCGGCGCCCTCGTCGCCGTAGAGGAAGCTATCCGACCCGCTGCCGCCGACCAGGGTGTCGTTGCCGATCCCCCCGAAGAGGAAGAGGTCCCGGCCCTCGCCGCCGTAGAGTGTGTCTACCTTAGTCCCGCCGAAGAGCGAGAGGTCGTCGCCGCCGCCGCCCGCGACCGTGTCGGCGCCGCTGCCGCCGTAGAGACGCACATCGTCGCCATCGTCGCCGTAGACCCTGTCGTTCGCGTTGCCGCCCCGGAGGTTGGTGTCGTTGCCATCGCCACCATAGAGGGAATCCGTGCGCGAGCCCCCCTCCAACAGGCTGTCCGCCCCGCTGCCCCCGGCAAGGCGGTCGCGGCCGCTGTCCCCGGCCAGCCCGACGTCGTCGCCGCTGCCGCCGAAGACCCTATCGTCGCCCAGACCGCCGTAGAGCGAGGCGTCCTCGCCGTCGTCGCCGAAGACCGCATCGGCCCTGGTGCCGCCGAAGAGGTACTGGTCGTCGCCGGCGCCGCCGGAGACGCTGTCCTCGCCGGAGGCACCCTCCAGGGTCTCGTCAGCCCCGGACCCGCCCGAGATGCTGTCGGCGCCCTCGCCGCCCAGCAGCGAGCTGTCCGCGCCGCTGCCGCCCATGACGCTGTCGTTGCCGAGCCCACCCTCCAGGCTGGCGTCGTCGCCATCGCCGCCGTAGAGCCGGTCGCCGCTGGTGCCGCCGAAGAGACGGCTGTCAGCCCCCGAGGCGCCGAACAGGCGGTCCGGCCCGTCGCCGCCCTCCAGGCTCTCGTCGGCGCCGCTGCCGCCGAAGACGCTGTCGCTGCCCAGGCCGCCGAAGAAGGAGCCGTCGTCGCCCACCCCGCCCGAGAGCGTGTCGGTGCCAAAGTCTCCGAAGAGGCCGGAATCGTTCCCCTCGTCGCCGTAGAGGCGGTCGCGCCCGCTGGCGCCCAGAAGGGTGACGTCGTTCCCGCTGCCTCCGTAGAGGATGTCCCTGCCGCTGCCGCCGTAGAGGCTGTCGGCCGCGCTTTCGCCATAGAGAGTGTCCTCGTCGCCGTAGCCGAGGATGGTGTCGACGCCGCTGCCACCGAACAGCGTGTCCGGCCCCGGAGTTCCTGGAACGAATGCCATTGCACTGTCCTCCCTCCCATTTCCCCACTCTATAGTAGCAGATTTAGTGATGTGTTTGTCGGAAAAGATTCGGACGCGGTCCTGTATTGCCCCGAAGCCGGCCAGGCCGGCGCACCGCCGTTGCGATGCGCGTTAGCGACGTGGCGATCGGGCAGGAGGCTCTGACCGAGAGAGACTGGATCGCGTCGCTCTGCTCGCGATGACGACCGGCGGGTGGGGGGCAGCTGTCGTGCCGGTGCACGAGGAGGGGCGCGACGAGGCGTTCTGAAAGGCAGCGCGGACGACGACGCGAACCAGGGGTCCCGACGCCAACGGGGAACCACGCAGCTTGGTCAGCCAAAACGCTCTGGTTGAGTTTCCTGCCGACCGATAGAACCTCCAGCGGCGCCCGATTAGAGTCCGAGCTTCTCCTTCACCATGCGGGCGCAGGCAGCCGGCGGCGCATCGCCGGTGTCGACCTCGAGGTCGTAGACCAGACCGCGATGCACGCGATTGAACTGCCAGCGCGCGAGGCCGATCAGGCGATCGCCGCGTTGGCGTTCGCGCGCCTCGAGCACCTCCAGCGGCGCGAAGACGCCCACCCAGGAGACCTCGAAGGGGGCCAAGACCTCCCGGTAGTCGGCGGCCGTGTCGTCCAGCATCACGTCGTCGACGATGAGGTTGTTGCCGGCGGCCGCCATGGCGGCGACGGCGCGGCGCATGCCGCGCAGGGCGCGTGCGCCGACCGGACCGGTGTCGATGACGACCTCCTTGTGTCCGCTCGCTACGCGCGTTCTGTAGGAGAAGCCGTCCGGGTGGTCCTGCAGCGCGCCCGGCAGCATCTCGATGAAGTCGTCCATGCGGACGTGGAGAAAGGGTTCCGCGGCGATGGTCTGCAGTGCCTCGGCCAGCGAGCTCTTGCCCGCGCTGCCGACGCCGTTCAGGAGGACGATCCGTGCCACTGCTCTCCGCTCCGCTTCAGCCACGCCCGACAGCCTGCCGCAAGACCTAGGTTTCAGCCAGCACCAAGCGCGCGGTCGTTTCGTCGGAGATGAAGCTGTCGACCACGCCGGTCAGAAGCGCGGCACGGATGATCGGCACCTTGTGTGCGCCTCCGGCGGCGAGAATCACATCGGCGATGGGACGCAGGTCGTCGAGGCCGATGCCGATCACCCGCTCGTTGATGGAGTGGCGGACGGGCCGCCCCTCGCCGTCCAGAAAGTGCCCCAGAAGATCGCCGACGGCGCCCGCCTTCCGCAAGGCCTCCACCGGGGCGTCTCCGGGCAGGCCGTGGTGGACCAGCAGCGAGCGTCGGGAGAGATCGCCGGCGGCCATGGCCAAGGCGTCGACGCGGCGGATCTTGCCCAGGATCTCGTCGATCACATCCAGCTGCATCATGGTATCGCGGCTCTCGGCCGACCCGGCATAGAGCGGTGCCGTGAAGTAGCTGTGCTGCGCATTGCAGAGATCGGCGAGCCGCGTGGTGATCTCGTAGGAATTGAGGTCGGAGCCCTTGGTGAGCCCGCCCATGGTGGAGACGATCTCCAAGTCCGGGCGATCCAGGGGCTCCATGAAGCGGGTCGCCATGTTCAAGGTGTTGCCCCAGGACATGCCGAAGAGGCGGATCGCGGGGCGTGCCAGAAGCTGGCTCAGGTAGTGGCCGAGCGCCGTGCCGACGATCGTCTGCACCTGCTCCGGATCGGCGGGGCTGGGGGCGACGTAGGCGTGGGTAAGGCCGAATCGGGCCTTCAACTCTTCCTCCAACTCCAGGCAGGGCGTAAAGGCGGAGTTGATCGAGACGCGGACGATGCCCTGGCGACGGGCTTCGGCCAGCGCCTTGTTGATGCGCAGCCGGGTGACGCCCAGCTTCTCGGCGACCGCACTTTGGGTCAGGCCCTCGACGTGGTAGGCCCAGGCGACGCGGGCGAGAAAGCGCTGCTCCTCGTCGATCTTGAGGGTCTTAGGCGGGCGCGGCATGCGCTGCCCTTAGGCTCAAGAGACGCTCGGCCAGTTCGGCGAAGCCCTTGGCGCTGCGCCTTTGCGTGACCCACTTGGGCGGCTCGTCCAAGGTGAAGTCGGCGACGTTGGCGACGCCCACGCTGTATCGGAAGAAGGCGAACATGGGCTGATCGTTGGGGCTGTCGCCGGCGAAGAGGCAGGCCTCCTTTGCCTCCTCCAGGTCCGTCTCGAAGCGCTGGGCGAGACAGAGGCGGGTCATCGAGAGCTTGTCGTAGTTGCCGAACCAGCCGTTGACGTGGATCGAGCTCACCTTCGCCGTGGCGCCCGAGCTCTCGAAGGTCCGCACGATGCGCTCTATCTCGCAAGCGGTCAGCGGCGCCACGTCCTCGCGAAAGTCGATGGCGAGATCGGCGATGCGGTAGTCCTGGTCCGATGCGATGCCGGCGCCGGGGACCTGCTTCAGGATGGCCTCCCGCAGCAGGGCGAGTCGACGGCGGTCTTCCCGGCGCTCGGTCTCGCTCTTGGCGAAGCCCGACAGCATGCGCCGCGCCTCGCGGTCGTAGGCGAACCAGAAGGCGCCGTTCTCGCCGACCACGGCATCCACCGGCCACATGCGGGCGATGTGATCGCACCAGCCGGCCGGGCGTCCGGTGACCGGAATGACCGTGAGGCCGGCGTCCTGCAGTCGCTCCAAGGCCGCCAGACTGCTCGAGGGGAGGCGGCCCTCCTCGGTCAAGGTGTCGTCGATGTCGGCCAAGAGGAAGCGCAGGCCGCGCGCCGCCTCGCCCGGAAAGTCCGCGATCGGGCGCATCACTTGACGGCTCCCATGGTGAGGCCCCGCACCAGTTGCTTGGAGGCGATGAGGGTGAAGATGATCACCGGGATGACGATCAAGGTGGAGGTCGCCATGATCTTGCCGTAGGGCAGGTTGTAGCCCTCCATGAAGCTCACCGCCATGGCCGGCGCCGTCTTGGCCGAGCCGCGGGTCAGCACCAGGGCGTACATCAATTCGTTCCAGGAGAAGATGAAGGAGAAAATGGAGGAGACCGCCACCCCCGGCATCGCCAGCGGCAGGGAGATGGAGCGGAAGATGCGCCAGTGCGAGGCGCCCTCCAAGGCCGCCGCCTCGTCTAGGTCACGCGGGATCGAGCGGAACTGGTCGGTGCAGATCCAGATCACGATCGGCAGGTTGAAGGTGAGATAGATCAGGATCAGCACGATGTGCGTGTCCAAGAGACCCAGGAAGCGCACGATCAGGAAGAAGGGCAGGGCCAGGACGATGGGGCTGACCATGCGGTTGGTGATGAACCAGAACCAGAGGTCCTTCTTGCCGCGGAACTCGAAACGCGCCAACGCGTAGGCGGCCGGGCACCCCAGGCCCACGGCCAGGACCGTGGTGCAGACCGCCACGATCAGCGAGTTGATCAGCGTGTGCCCCACCCCGTCCTCGAAGAGCACGGTGGTGTAGTTGTCGAAGGTGACCTCGAAGATCCAGGCCGGCGGCGTCTCCAGCGCCACCACCTGGTCCTTCAGGCTGGTGGTGACCATCCAGTAGAAGGGAAAGATGCAGAAGATCAGGATCAGCGACAGCAGCAGCGCCTGCGAGATCAGGCTCCCGCCGCTGCCCGGCGCGCGCGCGCTCACGACTGCACCTCCTTGTAGAAGAACTTGATGTAGAGCTGCGAGAGCACGATGGTGATGAAGAGCAGGATGATCGCCTGCGCCGAGGCCAAACCCTGATCGAAGGCGCGGAAGCCGACCCTCTGGATCAGCAGCGAGATGAACTCGGTGGCCGATCCCGGCCCGCCGCGGGTCATGGTGAAGACCATGTCGAAGAGCTTCAAGGTGTCGGCGGTGCGCAGGATCAGGATGGCGGTTAGGCCGGGGATCAGGAAGGGCAGCTGCACGTAGCGCAGGATCGTCCAGGAACTCTTGGTCTCCAGCCGCGCGGCCTCCTCGATCTCGCCGGGCACCATGGTGAGCCCGGCCAAGAGGACGAGCGCACAGAAGGGTGTCCACTGCCAGACGTCCCAGAAGGCAACCGCGATGAAGGCGTTGGTGGGGTCGCCGATCCAGTTGACCGGACCGAAGCCGAGGAAGCCGATCAGCTGATTGACCACGCCGTACTTGATGTTGAACATCACCTGGCCCAGCAGGCCGACGACGGCATAGGTGGTCGCCATCGGCACCACCAGGCCCAGCCGCGTCAGGGTCTTGAAGAAGCCGAGACCTGGCTGGTGCAGCAGCAAGGCGATACCGAGGCCGATGCCGATCTGCAAGGGCAGGACGAAGACCAGCAAGAGGAAGGTGCGCTGCATGGCGTCCCAGAAGACCGGGTCGCTCAGCACGAAGCCGTAGTTGTCGAGCCCGATGAAGGGCGTGTTGCGCAGCTTGGTGAGGTTGTAGCGGTGCAGCGAGGTGTAGACGGCGAAGACCAGCGGGCCGATGCCGATCAGCGCCAAGGTGAGCACGGCGGGGCTGAGGAAGGCCAGGATGGTCCGGCGCTTGACCTGGCCTCTCATGGTCGCCGTGCTCCTGCCGGGTGCTTTTTCGGTTGGAGGGTGGGTCGCGGGGCAGGAGTCGAGGCTCTTTCCGGTGCTGTTGCACTCCTCTCACTCGCCCATTTCGTCATCCTCCGGCTTGACCGGAGGATCGCTTTCCGTACGCTCGGCCCTGCGGCCAAAGATCCTCCGGTCAAGCCGGAGGATGACGGTGCGGGGCGGTGAGGGCGGCCGGCCGCTCGCCGCTTGCGCATGTCAGCCATGGAAGCCTCGGACCACCGGCGCCGGGTAAGGGGAAAGAGGGGCGGGCATGGACCGGCGCGCCCCTCTCGACCCAGCTATTGCGCCAGCGGCTTGTCGCCGGAGTAGTAGCCGGCGTCCTCCAGCACGGCTTCCATGCGCTCGCCCAGGATGCGCGCGCCCTCCTCGGTGGAGACCTCGCCCAGCATAATCTTGGTGCCCCACTCCTGGACGATCTCGGTGATCTCCGGCCACTCGGCGAAGCGCGGACGGAACTCAGGTACGCCCTCCTGCCAGCTCTCGACCAGGGCCGGGACGAAGTCGTACTGGTCGGCGACGCCCTCGATCCCGTAGACCGACTGGCGGGCCGGCACGCCGCCCATGTCGAGGTAGCGCTTGGCGTTGGCCTTGGAGGTGAGCCACTGGATCAAGAGCCAGGCCGCCGCCTGCTCCTTCTCGTCGGCCTGGCTGGCGACCGCCAGGCTGAAGCCGCCCAAGGCGGGCTTACGTCCCGCCGGGCCCTTGGGTTCCGGCGCGATCGCCAGGCAGTCGACGATCTTGGAGGTCGCGGGGTCCTTCAAGGTGGAGTAGAAGGCCGACCACTCGGTGATCATGGCGACGTCGCCCTGGGCCAGGGCGTTCACCGCCTCGGCATGGTCATAGGCAACGATGCCCTCCGGCATGTACTGCATCAGGTCCTGGCGGAACTTCAGGCCGGCCTGGCTTTCCGGCGACAACAGGTTGGAGCGGAAGTTCTCATCGAGGAAAGAGCCCCCGAAGGGCCAGAGCACGCGCGCGAAGCTGTCGGCCGACTGGGTCTCGTTGCGCTTGGACTGCAGCGCGAAGGCATGCTTGCCGTTGCCCGTCAGCTTCGGTCCGTAGACGTCCTTCAGCTCCTCCCAGGTCTCCGGCGGGCGGTCGAAGCCGGCCTCTTCCAGCATGCACTTGTTGTAGAAGAGCAGGCCGGAGTAGTTATCGAACGGTAGGCCGTAGACGACGTCGTTCCAGCCGCCGAAGGCGTTCAGCACCAGCGGGAAGAAGTCGTCGATGTCCAGCTCCGGATCCAGCAGATCGGGGTTGGAGGTGAAGGTGTCGATCGGCACGATCCACTCGTTCTCGGCGAAGTTGCCGATCCAGACCAGGTCGATCAATGCGATGTCGAGATCGCCCTCGGCCACGAAGTCGCGCACCTGCTCGCCCAAGGCGTTCTCGTAAGGCAGCTTGATGATGTTGACCTTGATCCCGGTCTTCTCCTCGAACTCGGGAATCATCTTTTCGGCCGCCTCATAGCCCGGCCGCAGCAGGAAGACGACGTCCAGGGTCGTTCCGGCGTAGGGCTTCGCCGCTTCTTCGAGCGACCAGGCATGGGCCGCCTGGGCCCCGCCTAGAGCCAGGCCGGCGCTGAGAGCGCAGGCGCCGGCGAAGGATTTCAGGGTCATCTTTCAAACCTCCCGTCGGTGGCGCTTTTTGACTTGACGATCCAAATGTATCGCGACACATACAAATGTATAAGTCGCCGGCGCAGTCAAGCACGCTTTTGCCTGGCGGCTGAGAAAAAGCTTCGCCTTGCGGGCAGCACGGCGGGTAAGGGAGGGTCTTGGGTTTTGGCGCGGGTGTCGCTGACGGAGATCGACAAGTTCTACGGGCCGGTTCAGGCGCTCCACCAGGTGTCGCTGGAGATCGACGAGGGCGAGTTCGTGGTCTTCGTCGGTCCGTCGGGCTGCGGCAAGTCCACCTTGCTGCGCTGCGTCGCCGGACTGGAGGGGATCGAGCGCGGCTCCATCCGGATCGATGAGCACGAGGTGACGGAGAGGGCGCCGTCGGACCGCGGCGTGGCCATGGTCTTTCAGTCCTATGCCCTATACCCGCACATGAACGTACGCCAGAACATGGAGTTCGGGATGAAGATCAACGGCGTGCCGGCCGAGGAGCGGTCGCGCCGGGTGGCCGAGGCGGCCAGGACCCTGCAGCTGGAGGACTACCTGGAGCGCAAGCCGGGCCAGCTGTCGGGCGGACAGCGCCAGCGGGTCGCCATCGGCCGTGCCATCGTCAAGGAGCCGAAGGTCTTTCTCTTCGACGAGCCGCTCTCCAACCTCGACGCCAAGCTGCGCATCCAGATGCGGGTCGAGCTGGAGGCGCTGCACAAGCAGCTGGGCTCGACCATGATCTACGTGACCCACGATCAGGTCGAGGCCATGACCATGGCCGACAAGATCGTGGTCTTGAACGAGGGCCGGGTCGAGCAGGTGGGGCCGCCGCTCGACCTCTACCACAACCCCCGTACGGCCTTCGTGGCCGGCTTCATCGGCGCGCCCAGCATGAACTTCCTCGATGTCGAGCTGGACGCGGAGGGCGCGCGCTACGCCGGCGCGCGGCTCTCCGTGCCGGCCGTCGAGGATCGTGGCCCGGCGCGCCTCGGCATCCGTCCGGAGCACCTGGGGCTGGCCGGGCCCGGCCAAGGCCAGCTCGACGCCAAGGTCTTGGTCAAGGAATCGCTGGGCGGGGAGAGCTATCTATACGTGACGACGCCGGCGGGCGACCGCGTGGTGGTGAAGACGGACGGCGACAGCACGCTCGTTGCCGGCGACGACGTGGCGCTGCTCTTCCCGCTGGAGCGTCTGCATCTCTTCGCTGCGGACGGGCGCAGCCTGCGTGGCTAGGGCCGAGGGGAGAAGGATGGCCGACTGGAAGGCGGACCTGGAGGCGGTTGTCGGCCCGGCGGTGGCGCGCTCCCGGAGCCTGTCGGAGATCCTGGTGGACGAGGCTGCCTTGGCCCAGACGGCCGCCTGCTATCGGCGCAACTTCGGCGAGGCGAAGGCGCTGCTGATCGCCGACGAAAACACCTGGGCCGCGGCGGGAGCGGCCGTTCAAGATCGCCTTCAGGCCGAGGGGCTTGCCTTCGAGCGTCACGTTCTCGCCGCCGAGCCGAAACCCAAGGCCAGCGTCGAACTGGCCGAGACCCTGCGCGCGCGCTTGGCCGAGAACGAGTGCATCCCCGTGATGATCGGCTCCGGCGTCTTGAACGACCTCGTCAAGTATGCCGCCAGCAAGCTGGACAGGCCCTACTTCTGCGTCGCGACGGCCGCGTCGATGGATGGCTATGCCTCCGCCGGGGCGCCGCTCAGCCTGCGCGGCTTCAAGCGCACCATCTCTTGCGCGCCGCCCAGGGCGATCCTTGCCGATCTCTCGGTGATCGGCGCCGCGCCGTCGGAGATGACCGGCTGGGGCTATGGCGATCTGGCGGGCAAGGTGCCGGCCGGCGGCGACTGGATCCTGGCCGACGCCCTGGGCGTGGAGCCGTTGGACGACGTCGCTTGGCCCCTGGTGCAGGACAACCTGGGCGGCTGGCTCGCCAACCCCGGCGCGCTTCCGGCGGGCGAGGCGCGCGCGGTCGCCGGTCTCTTCGCCGGGCTCACCGTCAGCGGCTTGGCGATGGAGGCGCACGGCAGCTCCCGCCCGGCCTCCGGCGCCGACCACCAGGTCGCCCACCTCTGGGAGATGCAGGGCCTGCAGCACGAGGGCCGCAAGGTCTCGCACGGTGCCTGCGTCGCGGTTGCCACCCTGGCCGTGATGCGGCTCTACGACTGGGTGCTGGAGCAAGATCTGACGGCCCTCAACGCCGACGCCATTCTGGCCAAGAGCCGCGACCTCGAAACCAAGTTCGCCTGGATCGACGAGGCCTTCGACAACCCCGACATTGCCGAAGGCGCCAAGCAGGAGACGGCGGCCAAGCACCTGTCCTTGGAAGGCCACCGGGCGCGCCTGACCCGCGTGGCCGAGGTCTGGCCCGACCTGCGCCGGCGTTTGCGCGCGCACATGATGCGGGCAGACGAGATGCGCGTGCACCTCGCCCGGGCCGGCGCGCCCAGCTGTGCCGGCGAGATCGGTCTCGACGCGGAGGAACTGTGCAGCACCGTGCTGGCGGCGCGCTTCACCCGCGACCGCTACACGCTGCTTGACCTGCTGGACGAGACCGGGCTCTTGGCCGATGCGGTGGGCGCCCTTTTCAGCGCCGAGCAGGGCAGCTGCCGGACAAGGCCATGAGGGATTTCGAAAGTCTGGGCCGAGCGGCCGTCGAGGACATCGCGCGCGTGGTGGCCGAGGTCGACGCACAGGCGGCGGGCGATGCCGTCGAGGCCATCCTCGCCGCTAAGCGCATCGCGCTCTACGGCGTCGGCCGCGAGGGTCTGATGATGAAGGCCCTGGCCATGCGGCTCTATCACCTGGGACTGGACGCCCATGTGGTCGGCGACATGTCGACGCCGCCCCTGGGCGCCGGCGACTTGCTGGTCGTCAGCGCCGGACCCGGCCACTTCTCCACCGTCGCCGCCCTGCTCGGCGTCGCCAGAGAGGCCGGTGCACGGTCGCTCTGCTTTACCGCGCAGCCGCGAGGGGCCGTTCCCACCGCCTGCGACCACGTCTTGCTGCTGCCGGCGCAGACCATGGCCGACGATCGGGGGCCCGAGACCTCCGTCCTGCCGATGGGCTCGCTCTACGAGGGCGTGCAGTATCTGGTCTTCGAGGTGCTGGTGCTATTGTTGCGCGCGCGCCTGGGCGAGACGGCCGAGAGCCTGCGCGCGCGTCACACAAACCTGGAGTAGGTCGCCATGAGCCGCTGGGTCGAGCGTTTCTCCCTCACCGGCCGCAAGGCCCTGGTCACCGGAGCCTCGAAGGGGATCGGGGCCGAGATCGCGCGGGTCTATGCCGATGCCGGGGCCGACGTCGCCCTCTTGGCGCGCGACGCGGCGGGGCTGGAAGAGACCGCCGCCGCGGTGCGTGCCGTGGGGCGGGACTGCCTCGTCCTCAAGGCCGATCTGGCCGATGTCGCGGAGACGCGCCGTGCGGCGCTCAGCGCCTTGGCGTCCTGGGGCACCATCGACATTCTGGTGAACTCTGCCGGCGTGGCCCTGACCGATCCGGCCCTGGACCTCAGCATCGAGGACTGGGATCGCACCATGGCGATCAACCTGAGGGCGCCTATGGTCCTGGCCCAGGCGCTGGCGCCGCAGATGATCGCCCAGCGCTGGGGCAAGATCATCATGATCTCCTCCCAGACCGGCGTGGTCGCGGCGCAAGACCATGCTGCCTACGCCGCCTCCAAGGGAGGCCTGAACGCGCTCACCAAGTCGCTGACGGCGGAATGGGCGCAACACAACATTCAAGTCAACGCGATCTGCCCGACGGTGATCCTGACGCCCATGGGGCTGGAGATCTGGGGCGATCCGGCCAAGGGGCAGCCGGTAATCGACAAGACGCCGCTGGGTCGCTTCGGCCAGCCCGTCGAGGTGGCCGATCTCGCCCTCTACTTGGCCTCTCCGGCCGCGGAGCTGATGAACGGCGCCTTGGTGATGCTGGAGGGCGGCTTCACCTCCCTTTGAGCGCCATCGCGCTCTGGGTACTCTTCTAGCGCAGCAGCGTGACCGCCTCGTTGGCGTCGATCACCGTCGCGTACTCGCCGTGCAGGTTGGCCAGCGAAAGGGCATGGACCTGGGCCGCCGACCAGACGCGGCCGGTCAGATCGCGCTTGTCGACGGTCCAGCAGCCCTCGCCGACCACATAGGCCTCGAAGCCGAGATTGCCGGCGTTGCGCACCGTGGCCTCCAGCGAGTTGTTGGTGATGACGCCGCAGAAGACCAGGCGGTTGTGGCCGGCCGCGCGCAAGCGGGCCTCGAAGTCCGTGCCGATGAAGGCGCTGTTGGTGCGCTTGGCGATCACCGGCTCGCCGTCCGCCGGCAGGGCCTCGGGCTTGAAGGGATGTCCCGGGCCGTCCGGCCGGTAGGGCGACGCCGCCTCGGTCGAATCGTGCAGCACGTGCCAGATCGGCGCCCCCTTGTCGCGCCAAGACGTCAGCAGCCGGGCCACCACCTGCTCGGCACCGGGATTGTTGCGCGGACCCCAGAGGGGGTCGTCGATGGCCTTTTGCAGGTCGACGAGGACGAGGGCTGGCGTCTCCACGGGGGCGCGGCCTACTTGTGGATCGGCGGCAGGGCGCGGCGCTGCACCACGTGGGTCATCAAGGAGGCCCCCACGATCGGCGCCAGCAGGTTGGCGATGGGGATGAAGAAGATCACGGCGATCAGGAAGCCGGCGACCCAGGTGAGGAAGCCGCGCTCCTTGCGCTTCACGTCGAGCTCGGCCCGGCTCATGTGGCGGATCGCCACCAGCTCGAAGTACTCGCGGCCCAGCAGGTAGGCGTTGATCGCGAGGTAGAGAAGCGGCGCGCCGATGCCGGTCACCAGCAACGTGATGTAGATCGGCAGCACCAGGATGTTGACCACCACCATCACGATCAGCAGACGGATGCCGATCCAGAGGTCCTCGAAGAAGCCCACCTGGCGATTGGCCCTGCGGCTGGGGTAGTGGCGCGCCTCCACGGCGTCGATCACCTGGTCCATGAAGAAGCTGAGACCAATGGTCACCAGGGCCGGAAAGATGAAGTAGCCGGCGATCATCATCGCCGCCGGCACGCCCAGGTCCTTCAAGGGCTCCAGCCAGGTATCGATCCAGTCGGTGCCGGTCTCGGGAATGAGGCTGGTGAGCCAAACCACCACCAGGGTCGCGGCGGCGAAGAGCCCGACGGCGACCAGCACGGCCTGCATCAGGATCTTCAGGATCTTGGGATCGGTCAGCTGCGTGAGCGAGCGGATGAGGGCGGTGATCAGCATGGGCGGTCTTCTAACGCAGGGCCGCGCGCTCCGCCAGCGATCCCGACGCTTTCCGCCCTCCCGGCCTTGCGTTAAGGTCGGCCAGGATCGCAACGACAGAGAACAACAAAGGAGAGGGTCATGGCCGGCGAAAGCTTCGACCTCATCGTGATCGGCGCGGGACCTGGCGGATATGTCTGCGCCATCCGCGCGGCCCAGCTCGGCATGAAGGTGGCTTGCGCCGAGGAGCGTGCGACCTTGGGCGGCACCTGCCTCAACGTCGGCTGCATCCCCTCCAAGGCCCTGCTGCAGGCCTCCGAGAAGTACGAGGAGGCGCTGCATCAGCTGGGCGGCTTCGGCGTCAAGGTGGAGGGTGTCTCCCTCGACCTCGACCAGATGCTGGATCACAAGGACAAGGTGGTCGAGGCCAACGTCAAGGGCGTGGAATTCCTCTTCAAGAAGAACGGCGTCACCTGGCTCAAGGGCACCGCCAAGATCGAGGCGCCGGGCAAGGTGGAGGTCGGCGGCGAGATCTACGAGACCAAGAACATCGTGATTGCCAGCGGGTCCGATCATGTCGACCTGCCGGGCATCGAGGTCGACGAAGAGCGGATCGTCTCCTCGACCGGCGCGCTCGACCTGGAGGAGGTGCCGGAGCGCATGGTGGTGATCGGCGGCGGCTATATCGGCCTGGAATTGGGCTCTGTCTGGCAGCGCCTCGGCAGCAAGGTGACCGTGGTGGAGTTCCTGGAGCGTCTGGTGCCGGGCATGGACAAGGAGATCTCCAAGACCTTCCAGCGCGTGCTCGGCAAGCAGGGCATGAAGTTCAAGCTGAAGACCAAGGTGACCGCGGCCAAGGCCACGGACAAGGGCGTGACCCTGACCTTGGAGCCGGCCGCCGGCGGCAAGGCGGAGGAGATGGAGGCCGACGTGCTGCTGGTCGCGGTCGGCCGCAAGCCCCGGATCAGCGGTCTCGGCATCGACGCCATCGGCGTCGAGACCGACCGCAAGGGAACGATCGAGACCGACGACCACTGGCGCACCTCGGTTGCCGGCATCTACGCCATCGGCGACGTGATCAAGGGGCCGATGCTGGCCCACAAGGCGGAGGAAGAGGGTGTCGCCGTGGCCGAGATGCTGGCCGGCGGCGTCGGCCATGTGAACTACGAGACCGTGCCGGGCATCGTCTACACCTGGCCGGAGGTCGCCACCGTCGGCAAGACCGAGGAGCAGCTGAAGGAGGCCGGCGTCGACTACAAGGTCGGCAAGTTCCCCTTCACCGCCAACGGCCGCGCCCGGGCGATGAACGCGACCGACGGCTTCGTCAAGATCCTGGCCGATGCCAAGACCGACCGCATCCTGGGCTGCCACATCCTGGGACCGGAAGCCGGCACCCTGATCCACGAGGTGGTGGTGGCCATGGAGTTCGGCGGCAGCGCCGAGGATCTGGCGCGCTCCTTCCACGGCCATCCCACCTTGAACGAGGCGGTGAAGGAAGCGGCGCTGGGCGTCGAGGGACGGCCGATCCACATCTAGTCCGCGCTCTAGGCGACCCTGACGCGCTTGCGGTTGAGCCAAGAGGGAAGAGATGTCTGCATCGGACGAGGTGGCCTACGTCGAGCTTGGCACGACCGGCTTGCGGGTCTCGAAGATCTGCTTCGGCACCTCCGGCATCGGGGATCTGCCGAACACCTACGGCTACACGGTCGACGAGGAGCGCGCGTTGGAAACGGTCCGCGCGATCTTCGACGGTCCGGTGAACACCCTGGACACCTCGCGCAACTATGGACTGGGGCGCAGCGAGGAGCGGATCGGCAAAGTCATCCGAGAGCGCGGCGGCCTGCCGGAAGGCTTCGTCCTTTCGACCAAGCTCGACCGAGACATGGAGACCTTGGCTTTCGATGCCGCGCGCGCCCGGCGGTCGCTGGAGGAGAGCTTGGAGACCCTCGGCCTCGACCGGGTTCAGCTCTTGCACCTGCACGATCCCGAACACGCGGCCTCCCTGGATGGGATTACCGGTCCCGATGGCGCCATCCGCGAGCTCTTCCGCATGAAGGAGGAGGGCTTGGCGGATGCCGTCGGCTTGGCGGCGGGGCGTGTCGACATCATGACTCCCCTGCTGAAGGCGTGGGACTTCGACGTCATGATCACCCACAACCGCTTCACGCTCACCAACCGCAACGCCGAGGCGATGATCGACTTGGCGGTGGCCAGGGGGACGGCGGTGATCAACGGCGCGCCCTACGCCAGCGGCATCCTCGCCAAGGGCAGCGCCAGCAATGCCCGCTGGACTTATCAGACGCCCCCGGACGAGGTGCGGGAAAGCGTGCGCTTGTTGGAGGACTTGAGCGCTAGGCACGGCGTTCCCATGGGCGCGGCCGCCCTGCAGTTCTCGCTCCGCGATCCGCGGATCGCGGTGACGCTCTGCGGGATCACCATGCCGAAGCGGGTCGCGGACACCCTGGTCTGGGCAAACTGGCCCATCGAGCAGGCCTATTGGGACGAACTTGCGACCCTGCCCGTCAGCCTCGACGATCCGGAGGCGAACCGGATCTGGGATGCCGGATGAGTGACGGCGGCCGCCGTCATCTATGGACGGCCCCCCTTTTTCAAGGCGTTTGCGGTGGCGACGCCGCGCTGTCTGGAGCGGTCATCCATTCGGCTATTCGTAGCTGTCGGATGACCGCTTGCCACGAAGGGTAACGCGGATAGGGTGCCCAGCATTGCGACGCGCTCATGAGGCGCGCTGACGGAGGAACGGCAGCGACGCGGCGGTCCTGGAGCCGCGCGCTGGTCAGACCCCCAGCCAGCGGTGCTGCACTTCGCTCTCGGCCTTGAGGTCTTGGGAGCTGCCCTGCCAGCGGACCTGGCCGCGGCCCAGCACGTAAACCTCGTCGGCGAGATCGGTGGCGAAGCGGAAGTTCTGCTCGACCAGCAAGATGGTCAGGCCCTGCTCCTTCAGCTGGCGCAGGTGCTGCTGGATCTCCTCGACGATGATCGGGGCGAGGCCTTCGGTCGGCTCGTCCAGCAACAGTAGGTCGGGGTTCCACAACAAGGCCCGCGCGATCGCCAGCATCTGCTGCTCGCCGCCCGACAACTGGGTGCCGCCGTTGTTGCGACGCTCGGCCAGGCGCGGGAAGAGCTCGAAGACGCGCTCCAGCGTGAAGGGACCCGGGCGGCGGCCGGCGACGACGGTCAGGTTCTCCAGCACGCTGAGCGACGGGAAGATACCGCGCTCCTCGGGCAGGTAGGCGATGCCCAGGCGGGCGATCTGGTGCGAGGGCAGCCGGGTGATCTCGCGCTCCTGCCAGCGGATGCTGCCCTCCCTGGCGCGCACCACGCCCATGATCGCCTTCAAGGTCGTGGTCTTGCCGGCGCCGTTGCGGCCGAGCAGGCCCACCACCTTGCCCGGCGGTACCGAGAGCCCGATGCCCTGCAGGATGTGGCTTTCTCCGTAGTAGGCCTGCACCCGGTCGAGGGTCAGCATGGCCCGGCCTCGCCGCCGCCGCCGAGGTAGGTCTCCTGCACCACCTTGCTGGCGCGCACCTCCTGGGGCGTGCCCTCCAGCAGCACCTGGCCGTAGTTCAGCACCATGATGCGGTCGGCTGTGCCGAAGACCATGTCCATGTCGTGCTCGATGATGACGACGGCCAGATCGCGCGGCAGGTCGTTGACGAGCGCGAGCATGCGCTGGGTCTCCTCGGGACTCATGCCCGACGTGGGCTCGTCCAGCAGCAGGACCTTGGGCTCGGTCGCCAGCGCCAAGCCGATCTCCAGCTGGCGCTGCGCGCCGTAGGAAAGCGCCTCGACCGGGGTCTCCAGGCGCTCGGCCAGGCCGACCTGCTCGGCCACCGCCTCCGCTTTCCGGCGCGGCGCGGAGACGTGCGAGAGGCGGCGCCAGAAGCACCGCGCGCCGCCGCTCTTGGCCAGCTGCGCCAATAGCAGGTTCTGCGAGATGCTGAGCTTGGGGAAGAGGTTGTTCTTCTGGAAGCTGCGGGCGAGGCCCAGCCGCGCCCTGCGGTTGGGCAGCAGGCCGGTCACCTCCCGCTCGCCGAGGAAGATCCGTCCCGCGCTGGGCTTGATCTCGCCGGCCAGCAGGTTGAAGAGCGTGGTCTTGCCGGCCCCGTTGGGACCGATGATGGCCATGCGCTGGCCCAGCGGCACCTCCAGGGAGACCTTGCGGGTGACCTCCAGCGCGCCGAAGGACTTGGTCAAGCCCTCAGCCCGCAGCATCGCCCTGCCTCCGAAGCTTGCCGCGGCGCAGCGCCAGCAGGCAGAGCTCCTCCAGCGCGCCGACGATGCCGTTGCGCCCCGAGAGCACCACGGCGATGAGGAAGAGGCCGAGCCAGAAGCTCCAATAGTCGGTGTAGGCGCTCAACTGGTGCTTCAGCAGAATGACGACGGTCGCCCCGATCAGCGGTCCGACCAGCGTGCCGAGGCCGCCTAGGATCAAGATCACCAGGATCTCGCCCGAGGTGGTCCAATGCAGCAGCTCCGGCGAGATGAAGGAGGTGTGCTGGGCCAGCAGCGCGCCGGCGAAGCCCGAGATCATGCCGGCGACGGCGAAGGCCGTGGTCTTGTAGAGCCGCACCGGCAGGCCCAGCGCGCGCAGGCGGTGGCTGTTCTCGTGCAATCCGATCAAGGTGACGCCGTAGGGGCTGGCGACCAGCCAGCGCAAGGCCAGGAAGACCAGAAGCACGCAGAGCAGCAGCAGCAGCGTGAAGCTGGCCGGATCCATCAGGTCGATGCCGAAGGCGGAGAGATCCAAGCGCGGGATCCCGAAGAAACCGTCGTCGCCGCCGAAGAGCGGGGTCTTGAAGAAGAACTCATAGCCCATCTCGCCGATGGCGAGCGTGATCATGATAAAGAAGATCCCGGTGACGCCGCTCGCGATCGCGCCGACGACCAGTGCCACCAGACCGCTGACGGCGATCGCCAGGAGGATCGCCCAGGGCGCCGGGACGGCCAGGGTCGCCGCCGCGTAGGCGAAGGCATAGGCGCCGACGCCGTAGAGCGCGCCTTGCGCCAGGGAGACCAGTCCGGCGTAGCCCGCCAGCAGGTCCAGCCCCATGGCCAGGATCGCGAAGACGGCGATCTCGGCGAGGATCTCGTAGCCGAAGAAGTCGGCCGTCAGCCAGTAGAGGAAGAGGCCGAGGAAGGTCAGCAGCGTCAGGAGCGGTTGGAAGCCTGGCAGTCGGCTGGGCATCGGCGCTAACTCCTGACCGGGAAGAGGCCGGCCGGCCGCAGCAGCAGCACAATCACCAGCAGGGCGTACATGATGATGCCGGCGAAGTCGGGCACCAGCACCTGGCCGAAGGTCAAGGTGCTGCCGATCAGGAGCGAGCCGATGAGCGCGCCCTTCAGGCTGCCGAGACCGCCCACGACGACCACCACCAGCGTGGGCACCAGGATGGAGACCCCCATGCCCAAGGTGGCGGAGAAGGTCGGCATGGCGACCGCGCCGGCAAGACCCGCCAGGGCGCAGCCCAAGAGGAAGACCAGGAGGAAGCTGCGCTCCACGTTGATGCCGAGACAGCGTGCCACCTCGGCGTTGTCGACGCCCGCGCGCACCTCCGCGCCGATGCGGGTGTGCTCCAGCAAGAGATGCAGCAGCAGGTAGACCAGGGCCCCAAGCGCGATGATGAAGAGGCGATAGGCCGGGTAGATCTGACCGAAGATCTCCACCCGGCCGCTGAAGGGCACGCCCTGGGTCACGCCCAAGGGGTCGACGCCCCAGAGGAAGCGCACGCCGTCCAGGAAGACGAAGATCAGGCCGAAGGTCACCAGCACCTGGTTCATCGGGCCCGCGTTGCGCAGGCGGTCGATCAGTGCGTAGTAGAGGACGGCCCCGATCGCCATGACCGCGAGCGGCGCGGTCGCGAAGGCGAGCCACACGCTGCCGCTTGCCTGCGCGATGGAATAGCCGATGAAGGCGCCCAGCGCGTAGAGCGACCCGTGCGCGAGGTTCACGAAGTTCAGCAGCCCGAAGATGACGCTAAGGCCGACGGACAGCAGGAACAGCAGCATCGACATCTGCAGGCTGTTCAAGATCTGTATGAACCAGAATCCGGCGTCGCCGACCACGACCTTGCCTCATACCCCGGGTTGGCAAAGAAGAGGGCGGGCTGCAGCCCGCCCCTCTCTCACGCGTTGAAAGGACTGGTGCCTAAAGGCTGCAGCCGTTCGGAGCATCCTGGACGTCGGGGATGGTGTCCAGCACCACCTGCTCGACCTTGCCGTCCTGGAAGCGGTTCTCGAAGATGTAGATGTTCTGGACCACGTTGTTGGTGGCCGGATCCAGCCGCAAGGGTCCGCGCGGGCCGTTGAAAGAGACCTTGGCCAGCTCCTGGTCGAACTTCTCCTTGTCGCCGCCGGAGGCCTTGATGGCCTCGACCACCAGGCGCGCCGCGTCGTAGCCGGCGACCGCGAACTCGGAGCCGGTCTTGCCGTGCGCTGCCTGATAGGCGTCCTGGAAGGTCTTGTTCTCGGGGGTGTCGATCGAGGGCACGTAGTGGAGGCCCACCGTGATGCCGTCGGCCGCTTCGCCCTGCACCTGCACATAGGCCGGCGAAGTCAGGAAGCCGGCGCCGTAGAGCGGCACCTCGTCCTTCACGCCGAAGTCGTGGTACTGCTTGACGAAAGCGATCGCGGCACCGCCGGCGTAGAAGACGTAGATGGCGTCGGGGTTCGCCGCCTTGGCCGCGGAGATGAAGGGACCGTAGTCCTTTGTGCCGTGCAGCGGGGTATAGGTCTCGCCCACGATCTCGCCGCCCTTGGCCAGGAAGGTCTCCTTGAAGGCCTCCATCATCTGATGGCCGGCGGCGTAGTCCGGCGCCATCAGGTAGACCTTCTTGATTCCCTGGTCGGCCATGAAGTCGCCCATCGGCCGGTTCATCTGGGCGTTGGAGAAGGACACCCGGATGATGTAGGGACTGCAGCGCTCTCCGGTCATGTCGTTGTTGCCGGCGTTGGCGACGATCACCGGCACCTTGGAGCCTTCGGCGAAGTCGCGGACCGCGCCCAGCACGGCCGAGGAGACGATGCCGACGATGGCGTCGACGCGATCCTGCAGGACCAGCTTGCGCGCCTTCGCCAGGCCCACGGCCGGCTTGGCCTCGGTATCCTCGCGCACCAAGGTGACGGTGTTGTCGCCTAGCTCGCCGCCGTAGTGCTCCAAGCCCAGATTGAAGCCGTTCTCGATGTGCGCTCCCAGGCCGGCATAGACGCCGGAGAAGGGCAGCAGCAGGCCGATCTTGTACTCCTCGGCGGCGGCGGGACCGCCAGCCAGGACAGCCGCCAAGGCGGCCGCGGCATAGGTCTTCTTACTGAACAGCATCATACTCTCCCTCGTTACCTCCCTCGTTTGAGTGGTCGCGGCCGCTCTTCGGCGGACCGCTCACCCGCTCCTCAAGCGCGTCTCTCCGCTTCCGGTCTCACCGGTTTGGGCAGAGAGCCCTGACAAATCTCGACAAGTCTTTCGAGGCTTTCTTCCAGCTTTCGACCGCTGGTGTCCAGTCGGGCGTGGGCCGAGGCGTAGAGCGGTCCGCGCGCCGCCAGGATCCGGCGCAGGTCCTCCATGGCCTGCTCGTTGCCGTGCATGGGGCGCAAGTCGCCCTGGGCGACCACGCGATCCATGTGCTCCTTCGGGCTCGCTTGCACCCACACGGTCTGGAAGTGCTCCAGCAGGCGGGCGTAGGTGTCGGATTCCGACACCAGGCTGCCGCCGGTCTCCAGCACCAGCGGGCCGCCCTCGTCGATGACCGCCTCCAACGCATCGCGTTCGAGGCGACGGTAGAGCTTCTGGCCGCCGAGCGAGAAGATCTCGTCGATGCCGATGCCGCCAAGCTGCTGGATGCGGTCGGTCAGGCAGACGAAGGCGCAGCCCTTGCGATCGGCCAGCCGCCTGCCGAGGCTGCTCTTGCCCGCGCCTCTCAATCCGATGAGCGCGACGCCGACCCTTGCCCGCATTGCCGGTGCCATGTGCTGGCGCAGCAACTCCAGCGCCTCGCTTTGCTTGGCCGTCGGCAGGGCCGACAGGAAACTGGCGAGCGGTGGATGCAGCCTGCTCTCGCCATCCTTCAGCAAGGACAGGGGATCGATGCTGAGCCCCTTCGCGACACGGCAGAGCACCAAGAGCGAGAGATTGGCCTTGCCGTTCTCGATCTCGGCCAGATAGCGTTCGGATACCTCCGCATCCTTCGCCAGCGCCCGCCTGGTCATGCCCCGCGAGGCGCGCGCCGCCCTCAGCCGCTGCCCGACCTCTTCCATCAGGCGTAAGCCGGCCGCGCTCTCCGCCGCCTTGGGCTTGTCAAAGGTGCTATCGTTGACTCTCTCGTCCGGCAAGGCTCAATCCTGGCTTGTTCCCACCACGATGATCTTGCACAATAGTGCACATTCATGCTGTAGATGGCCAGGAAAATTCTTCTGCGGTATGCAAGATAGAGCCTGTTGCGCGCCGGTCGCGACAGAGGCAGAAGGCCGAAAAGCGGCTTTGAGTGGGAGGAGTAGACATGCAAGCTGCCGACCTGAAGGCAGAAGGCGCGGGCTGGCTCGACTTGCCGTCGCCATACAACGCCGCGTCGGACTTCCTTGATCGACATCTCGCCGAAGGTCGGGGCGAGAAGCTAGCCTTCATCGACGAGCAGGGAAGCCACAGCTATGCCGCCTTGGCCGAGAAGGCGGCGCGTTTCGCCGGCCTTCTCGAGGGGTTGGGGGTTCGCCAGGAGGCGCGCATCGCGCTCTGCCTCCTGGACAGCATCGACTTTCCGGTCTGCTTCTGGGGTGCGATCAAGGCCGGGGTGGTTCCGGTGGCGCTCAATACCCTGCTGACGACGGAGACCTACGCCTACGTCCTGGAGGACTGCCGCGCCGACGTTCTGGTGGTGTCCGCCGCGCTTCTGCCCGTGCTGGAGCCGATCCTGCCGCGCATCTCCTCGCTGCGTGCCGTCGTCGTCAGCGGCGGTGACGCGGCGGCGTCGGGCGGTCCGCCCGCCTATGGACTGGCAGCGCTGATGGCCGAGGCCTCCCCCCGTCAGGGGACGGCGACGACCCATCCCGACGAAGTGGCCTTCTGGCTCTATTCCTCCGGTTCGACCGGACAGCCCAAGGGCGTGCGCCACCTACACCGCAGCCTGGCGGCGACGGCGGAGTTCTACGCCAAGCCGGTGCTTGGCATCCGCGAGGACGATCTCGTCTATTCCGCGGCCAAGCTCTTCTTCGCCTATGGCTTGGGCAACGGGATGACCTTTCCGATGAGCGTCGGCGCGACCACCGTGCTGCTGCCCGGCAGGCCGACGCCCGATGCGGTGATGGAGGTGCTCTCCCGGCATCAGCCGACGATCTTCTACGGCGTGCCCACGCTCTATGCGGCAATCCTCGCCGATCCCGCCAACGAGCGGAGCAAGGGCTCCCAGCGGCTGCGCCTCTGCGTCTCCGCAGGCGAGGCTCTGCCGGAGGAGGTGGGCAAGCGCTGGGAGGAGCGCTTCGGCGCGCCCATCCTGGACGGCGTCGGCTCGACCGAGATGCTGCACATCTACCTCAGCAACCACCAGGGCGACATCCGCTACGGCACCTCGGGCAAACCGGTCGGCGGCTACGACCTGCGCCTGGTCGACGAGCAGGGCGCGGCCGTGCCGGACGGCGAGGTCGGCGAGCTGCTGGTGGCGGGGCCGTCGGTCACGGAGGGCTATTGGAACAAGCGGGCGCGTAATCTCGACACCTTCATCGGTCGCTGGATGCGCAGCGGCGACAAGTACCTCCGCGACCCCGACGGCTACTACCTCTACTGCGGTCGGGCCGACGACATGTTCAAGAGCGGCGGCAACTGGGTCTCGCCCTTCGAGGTGGAGTCGGCCTTGATCGCCCATGACGCCGTTCTGGAAGCCGGCGTCATCGCCAGCGCCGACGACAGCGGCAACTTGAAGCCCAAGGCCTACGTGGTGCTGAAGGACGCGACGGCGGCCTGCGACGACCTCCAGGCCGATTTGCAGCACTTCGTGAAGGAGCGCATTGAGATCTGGAAGTATCCGCGCTGGATCAGCTTCGTCGAATCGCTGCCCAAGACCGCAACCGGCAAGATTCAGCGCTTTCGGTTGCGCGAGATGGATGCCGCCGATTGACCGGGACGGCATCGCGCTCTTGCGGAGCCTCGGCCAGGGAATGCCCCGCTACTCCTCCTCTCCCTTGCCGCCCTATCGCTTCGTCCCCGGCCTGACGCCGCATCCGATCGCCGATCCGCGCGGCCACAGCTACGGTCTGTCGCCCGGGCCGGTCGAGGTCCCTCCGGCTAGGCAGTGGCGCCGCTGCGAGCCCTACCTCTTCGGCTGCGACCTCTTCAATCGCGGCTACTGGTGGGAGGCGCACGAGGCCTGGGAGGGCCTTTGGCAGAACTGCCGGGAGCGGCACCGGCAGCATCGCTTCCTGCAAGGCCTGATCCAAGCCGCCAATGCCCAGCTGAAGCTGGCCCTGGGCAAGGGCCGGGCGGTCTCGCGGCTGTGGGCGAAAGCCGAAGAGCACTTTCTCGCGGCTGACCTCGGACCCCACTTCATGGGACTTCCCGTCGCCGCTTGGCGCCATGAGATGATGCATTATATTGCAGATCGACAGCGCACTATGCCCTTGAGGCACGATCCCGCAGGTTTTCCACTGATTCTCCTGCGAAATTTTTCCTAATGATGGCGTTGCCGTTCGCAGGAATGCGCACTATAGTGCTTAGAGACTGTAAGGAACCTGTCCCGTGAGCATCATCGATTTTCGCACCGATCCGACGCGCTATCGGCACTGGCGCCTGGATGTCGACGGCGCCGTTGCCACCTTGACTCTCGACGTCAAGGAGGACGGTGGCCTCTTCGAAGGTTATGAGCTGAAGCTGAACTCCTACGACCTGGGAGTCGACATAGAGTTGTCCGATGCCGTGCAGCGCTTGCGCTTCGAGCATCCGGAAGTCGCCGTGGTGGTCATGCGCTCGGGCAAGGATAGGGTCTTCTGCGCCGGCGCGAACATCCGGATGCTGGGCGGGGCCACGCACGGGCACAAGGTCAACTTCTGCAAATTCACCAACGAGACGCGCAACGGCATCGAGGAGGCCAGCGCCGACTCCGGCCAGGTCTACCTCTGCGCCATCAACGGGACGGCGGCCGGCGGCGGCTACGAGCTGGCGCTCGCGGCCGATCACATTCTGCTCGTCGACGACGGCAGCGCGGCGGTCTCCCTGCCGGAGATCCCCTTGCTGGCGGTGCTGCCGGGTACCGGCGGTCTCACCCGCCTGGTCGACAAGCGGCGGATGCGCCGCGACCTGGCCGACGTCTTCAGCACCACGGAAGAGGGGGTGCGCGGCCGGCGCGCGATCAACTGGCGCTTGGTGGACGAGATCGCCCCCAGTTCCGTCTTCGAGGAGGCCATCGCCAAGCGCGCCGCCGCGCTGGCCAACGGGCGCGCGCGTCCCGCTGCCGGCTCCGGCATCGCGCTGCCCGAGGTCGAAAGACGGCTGGAAGGCGACAGCCTTTCCTATGCGCACCTGGAGCTTCGCCTCGACAGAGGCGCGCGGGTCGCGGAGATGATCCTTCGCGGGCCGGACTCGGCCGCCCCATCCGATGCCGCCGGGGTGCATGCGGCGGGCGCAGCGTTCTGGCCGCTCGCCCTGGCACGTCAGCTGGACGATGCGCTGCTGCATCTGCGCTTCAACGAGCCCGAGATCGGCTGTCTGGTGATCAAGAGCGAGGGTGAGGTCGAGGCCGTGATGGCCTACGACGCCTTGCTGCAGGCGCTTGGCGACGACTGGTTGGCGCGCGAGGTCGCGCTGGCTTGGCGCCGCGTCATGAAGCGTCTGGACATGACCGCGCGCTCCATCTTCGCCCTGGTCGAGCCGGGCAGCTGCTTCGCCGGCTTCCTGGCCGAGGTCCTCTTCTCCGTCGATCGCTCCTACATGCTCTTGGGGCAGTTCGAGGGCGACAACCGGCCGCCAGCGCGCCTCGGCCTATCCAAGCTGAACTTCGGCGCCTTCCCTATGGCCAACGGGCTCTCCCGCTTGGAGACACGCTTTCTCGGCGAGCCGGATAGCCTGAGCGCGGCCGAAGGCCTGATCGGCGAGGACTTGGAGGCCGACGCGGCGCTTTCCGCCGGCCTGGTCACCTTCGCGCCCGACGACATCGACTGGGAGGATGAGATCCGGCTCTTGCTGGAGGAGCGGGCCAGCTTCTCCCCCGATGCCTTGACCGGCATGGAGGCCAACCTGCGCTTCGCCGGGCCGGAGACCATGGAGAGCAAGATCTTCGCCCGGCTCACCGCCTGGCAGAACTGGATCTTCCAGCGGCCGAACGCCGTTGGCGAGCAAGGGGCCCTGCGCCTTTACGGCAGCGGCCAGCGCCCTAGCTTCGATAGAGAACGCACCTGATCGCCGAACCCCTCAGGGAGAGCTACGATGGACTCGATTGCAGTCAGCTACGACGACCTGATCCCCAACAACGTCAATCTCTCCGGCGATCGGCGTCTGCAGCGCGCGCTGGAGGGTTGGCATCCCGGCTATATCGACTGGTGGAATTCGATGGGGCCGGACGGCTTTCAGGAGGCCGACGTCTATCTGCGCACGGCGGTCAGCGTCGACCCCAAGGGCTGGGCCAAGTTCGGCTATGTGAAGATGCCGGAGTACCGCTGGGGCATCCTGCTGGCGCCGGCCGAGGAGGGACGCACCATTCCCTTCGGCCAGCACAAGGGAGAGCCCGCTTGGCAGGAAGTGCCGGGCGAGTACCGCGCCATGCTGCGCCGCCTGCTGGTGGTCCAGGGTGACACCGAGCCGGCCTCGGTCGAGCAGCAGCGCCACCTCGGCAAGACCTGCCCCTCGCTCTATGACCTGCGCAATCTCTTCCAGGTAAACGTGGAGGAGGGGCGCCACCTCTGGGCCATGGTCTACCTCCTGCAGAAGTACTTCGGCCGCGACGGACGCGAGGAGGCGGAGGGGCTCTTGACCCGCCGCTCCGGCGATGCCGACCGGCCGCGCATCCTGGGCGCCTTCAACGAGGCGACGCCGGACTGGCTCTCCTTCTTCATGTTCACCTACTTCACCGACCGTGACGGCAAGATGCAGCTGGAGGCGCTGGCGCAGTCGGGCTTCGATCCCCTCTCGCGCACCACGCGCTTCATGCTGACGGAAGAGGCCCATCACATGTTCGTCGGCGAGTCTGGCATCAGCCGCATCGTGCAGCGCACCTGCGAGGCGATGAAGGAGGCCGGGATCGAGGATCCAACCGACGTGGACCCTATCCGCGCCTTGGGCGTGATCGATCTGCCCACCCTGCAGCGCAAGGCGAACTTCCACTACGCCGTCACCCTGGATCTCTTCGGTGCCGAGGTCTCGACCAACGCGGCCAATGCCTTCAACGCCGGCCTCAAGGGCCGCTTCCAGGAAACCAAGATCGACGACGATCACCAGCTGACGGGCGACACCTACCCGGTGCTGCGCTTCGAGGGGGGCGCTTTCAAGACGGTGGAGGAGCCGGCGCTCTCGGCCTTGAACGCGCGGCTGCGCGACGACTACGAGCGCGATGCGGCCGGCGGCCTCAAGCGCTGGAACAAGGTGATCCAGAAGGCCGGGGTCGACTTCGCCTTCTCGCTGCCGCATGTCGCCTTCAACCGCCAAGTGGGCGCCTTCCGCGACCTGCCGGCGACGCCCGACGGCGAGGTCTTGAGCCGGGAGGCATGGGACAAGCGCCGCGACGAGTGGCTGCCGAGCGATGACGACCTGGCCTTCGTCAACTCGTTGATGGAGCCGGTGCAGGAGCCGGGCGGCTATGCCCCCTGGATCGCGGCACCCAAGGTCGGCATCGACAACCAGCCGGGCGACTTCGAGTACGTCCGCTTGAAAGGTTAGGCGCCCTTGCGTCCGGCAGTGCCATGACGACGCCGATCCGCCAGCATCTGATCGATCCGGAGATCTGCATTCGCTGCAACACCTGCGAAGAGACCTGTCCGATCAATGCGGTGACGCACAACGAGGACAACTACGTCGTCGATCCGGCGATCTGTAACGCCTGCCTCGACTGCATCTCGCCCTGTCCCACCGGCGCCATCGACAACTGGCGTATCGTTAGCACCCCCTATTCCCTGGAGGAGCAGTTCGAGTGGGACGAGCTGCCGGAGGAGGATGAGAACCTCACGCTGGAAGAAACCGCTCCGGGTGCCGTGGAAGAGGCGCTGGAGGACGAGGTCTCCCGCCTCCTGGCCGAGGCGCACGCGGGGCTGGGCGGCAAGTCCAAGCCGCCCGCGTCGGCCTCCACGCCCTACGTCAACCTCTATACCCGCGGCGAGCCCGCGGTCGCCAAGGTGGCCGGCAACTTTCGCCTGACCGACGGCACGACCGACTCCGACATCCGCCACATCGTGCTGGACTTCGGCAGCCACTCCTTCCCGGTGCTCGAGGGCCAGTCGATCGGGATCGTGCCGCCGGGCGTGGATGCCAAGGGGCGTCCCCATCACGTCCGCCTCTATTCCGTCGCCAGCCCGCGCGACGGCGAGCGTCCCAACCACAACAACCTCTCCTTGACCGTCAAGCGCGACGTGGCGGTGGTGGAGGGTGTCCGACACGAAGGCGTGGCCTCCAGCTATCTTTGCGACCTGAAGAAGGGGGACGAGGTCAAGGTCACCGGTCCCTTCGGCACCTCCTTCCTGATGCCGAACGACCCCGAAGCCAACATCATCATGGTCTGCACCGGCACCGGCTCGGCACCCTTCCGCGCGATGACCGAGCGCCGGCGACGCCGCCGCGAGACGCGCGGCACCTTGCTGCTGTTCTTCGGTGCCCGCACGCCGGGAGAGCTGCCCTATTTCGGTCCCCTGATGAAGCTGCCCGACCGCTTGATCCGGAAGGAACTCTGCTTCTCGCGCCTGGACGACCAGCCCAAGGAGTATGTGCAGGACCGCATGCGCAAAAAGGGCGACGGCGTGGCCGCCCTGCTGGGCGAGCAGAAGACCCACCTCTACGTCTGCGGCTTGAAAGGGATGGAGAGCGGCGTGACCGAGGCGCTGGAGAGCCTCTGCCGCGAGGCCGGCCTCGATTGGAAGAGTCTCGCCGAGCGCATGCGCGACGAGGGCCGCTATCACGTGGAGACCTATTGAGCACGGCCATCCGGCCTCGTGCCGTCGGCGGGCACCCCCTACTCGTTCAAGAACCCCGGGCAATACATCTGATTGAAGACCCCCACGCAGTTGAGCTTCGCTGCGGGGGTGCTGATGGTGACGTCGGCATAGACGATGTTGTCTTGGTACTTGATTGAGATGGTTTGTCGAATGAGATCATAGCATTGATTGACGTCGAGCTTGCAGCCGATCAAGGCCAGATCGCCGAACAAGTTGTCCGAACCGCCGACGCTCTTCTCCTGTAGTTCGGAAACGACGAAGTCCTTCACCTTGTCCTCGATGTCTCCCGGGCTGGGCTTGGTGGCGAAGGCCGCGATCGCGATGCCGACGACACCGAGGAACAACAGCGTTCCGCTTGAGCTCACGTTGCACTCCTTTCCTTGTTCGCCGTGGCGCTAGATGCCGGCCGCCGCCGCCGAGAGGTTCTTGAGCTTCGCCATGGCCAGGTCCCGGCCCAGCATCACCAGCCCGCAATCGGGCGCGGCGATCAGCCGATCACGGTCGATGTGGTCCAGGGCGGCGGTCAGCCGCGCGGCGATCTCCTCGGCGCCGGCCACGCGGCTTTGGGCGACCGCGACCACGCCCAGAATGACGGCGGAGTCGGAGAAGAGTTCCAGCAGGCGCAGGTCGTTGTGCCGGTGCGCGTCCTCGATTGAAACCTGATGAATCGAGGTGCGGTCTACGGCCTCGGCCAGCCGGAAGTAGCTCTGCGGGTCGGCCTTGGCGTAGTGCTCGTCGTCCAGGTGGCCGGGGTAGCCGCAGCACATGTGCATTACCCGGGTGACGTCGTCCGGCACGCCGTCGAAGCAGCGGTCCAGGCACTCGACCCCGTAGGCGAGCGCCTCTTCGACCTTGCGGGCGAAGAGCGGCTCGTCGACCTGGATGTATTTGCAGCCAGCCGTCGCCAGGGCGCGGATCTCGTGGTTCAGCGCGTCGGCCAGGTCGAAGGCCAGCGCGCGCTCGCTGGAGTAGTGGACGTTCGCCGTCGTGTCGACGATGGTCAGGGGACCCGGCACGGTGATCTTCACGGGTCGCGCGCTGGCCGCCTGCGCCACCTTGAAATCCCTGTCCAGGAAGTGATCGCCGCGCGGCAGCACCTTGCCGTAGATCGTCGGCAGGTCCGCGACCGCGGCGCCGTTGCGGTGCACCTTGCGGGTCAGGGTCTCGAAGTCGATCCCCTCCAGATTGCGGCAGTGATAGTGGATGTAGTTCTCGCGCCGCTGCTCGCCGTCGGTCGGAACGTCAATGCCGCAGGCCAGCTGGTCGGCGACGGCATCGCGCGTGGCCCGGTCCAGCAGCGCCTCGCTGACACCGCCCGTATCGTTGGAGACATAGCCGAAAGGGCGCGCGGCGTCGGGGTCCTCCGTATCGGCCGATTCCCACCAGCGCGCGTCGTCGATGTAGCGCGCCTTGGATAGGCGCCGATGCAAGTCGTCTGAACAGCCATGTGCCTCTCCTCCTCGGCGCGCCCGCCAGGCGACGCGGCGCCATCCTGACAGAGGCGGGAGCGGCCCAGCAAGTGACCTCCGATGTGCTTGGCGGAGGATGTCTGCCCCCTAGGCGGAAGGGCCCTCTTGCGCTATCTGCAGGCGGGTGAACCTGCCTCAGCACCCCGACCTGCTGTCACCGCCCCTGGCGATCTTGCCGCGGCGCTTTCGTGCTTGGTTCGAGGGGCGCGGCTGGCAGCCGCATGCCCATCAACTGGCCTTGCTGGAGGCGGTGGAGGGGGGGCGTTCGGCCTTGCTGGTTGCACCGACCGGGGGCGGCAAGACACTGGCCGGCTTCCTGCCCAGCCTGACTCGGCTGGCGGCCGATCCCAAGCCCGGCCTGCACACGCTCTACATCTCGCCCCTGAAGGCCTTGGCCCAAGATATCCACCGCAACCTGCAACAGCCCGTGGCCGAGATGGGCTTGGCCATCACCATCGAGACCCGCACCGGCGACACCCCGGCGAGCAAGCGGCAGCGGCAGCGAGCCAAGCCGCCGCACATGCTGCTGACCACGCCCGAGTCGCTGGCCTTGCTGCTGTCCTATGGCGACGCGGCGGAGCTCTTCGGCGGCCTGCGCCAGGTGGTGATCGACGAGACCCACGCGCTGGCGGCCAACAAGCGCGGCGACCTCCTCTCGCTTGGGCTCACGCGCCTTCAGGATCTGGCCCCGGGCCTGACGCGGATCGGCCTCTCGGCCACGGTGGCCGACCCCAAGGGCCTTGCCGGCTGGCTCTCGCCCGAGGGCAGCTACGATCCCGCCAAGGTGGCACTCCTGCTGGGCCGCTCGGGCGCGCGGGCCGAGGTGGAGATCCTGGAGACGGCCGAGGGTTTGCCGTGGTCCGGCCACATGGCCAGGCACGCGCTGGAGGCGGTCTACCGACGGCTTCTCGACGCCCGCACCGCCCTGCTGTTCGTCAACACCCGCGCCCAGGCGGAGTCCTCTTCCGGCGCCTTTGGGAGATCAACGAGGCCACGCTGCCGATCGCCCTGCATCACGGCAGCCTCGACGTCGCCCAGCGCCGCAAGGTGGAGGGCGCCATGGCCGCCGGCAAGCTGCGCGCGGTCGTGGCCACCTCTTCGCTCGATCTGGGCATCGATTGGGCCGCGGTCGACCTGGTGGTGCAGATCGGCGCCCCCAAGGGGGTCGCGCGCCTGGTGCAGCGCATCGGTCGCGCCAACCATCGCCTCGATCAGCCCAGCCGTGCGCTCCTGGTCCCGGCGAACCGCTTCGAAGTGCTGGAATGCCGGGCCGCCGTCGAGGCGATCGAGGCACGCGAGCTGGACGGCGGCGACCTCAGGCCGGGCGGTCTCGACGTGCTGGCACAGCACATGATGGGGACAGCCGCCGGCGCGCCCTTCCTTGCCGACAGCCTTTACGATCAGGTGCGCCGTGCCCAGCCCTATCGGCGGCTGAGCCGTGCCGACTTCGACGAGACCCTGCGCTTCGTCGAGGACGGCGGTTACGCGCTGAAGGCCTACGAGCGCTTTCGCCGCCTGGTGTTGGGTAAGGACGGGCGCCACCGCGTCGCCAATCCGCGCCTCATCCAGCGCTATCGCATGAACGTCGGCACCATCGTCGAGGAGCCGGTGGTCATGGTGCGCCTGAAGAACGGCCGCAAGCTGGGCGAGGTGGAGGAGTACTTCATCCAAGGCTTGGTCCCCGGCGACACCTTCATCTTCGCCGGCGAGCTCTTGACCTTTCTCGGCATGAAGGAGACCGACGCGCTGGTCGCCAAGGGCGGCAAGGGCGATCCCGCGATCCCGGCCTATGCCGGCGGCCGGTTGCCGATGACGGCAGAGCTCTCGACCCGCGTGCGCGCGCTTCTGGAGAGCCCGGGCCGCTGGAGCGATCTGCCGGCCGAGGTGCGGCAGTGGCTGGGGCTGCAGCGTTACCGCTCGCTCCTGCCGCCGGCTCAGGGGCTGCTGGTCGAGAGCTTTCCGCGCGCCGGCAAGGAGTTCCTGGTCGCCTATTGCTTTGCCGGCCGTAACGCGCATCAGACCCTGGGCATGCTGCTGACGCGCCGCCTGGAGCGGGCTGGCTGCCGGCCGATGGGGTTCGTCGCGTCCGACTATGCCATTGCCACCTGGAGCCTCGGCCGCCCGTCGGATATCGCCGCCCTCTTCGCCGAGGACATGCTGGGCGACGATCTGGAGGAGTGGATGGCGGAGTCCTCGCTGCTGCGGCGCAGCTTCCGCAACATCGCCATCGTCTCCGGCCTGATCGAACGACGCCACCCGGGTCAAGAGAAGACCGGCCGCCAGATGACCGTCTCCTCCGACCTCATCTACGACGTGCTGCGCAAGTACCAGCCCGATCACCTGCTGTTGCGCGCGACCCGGGCGGAGGCGGCCGGCGGGCTCACCGATGTCCGCCGCCTGGCCGACATGCTGGCCCGGGTCAAGGGCAAGGTGCGCCACCGGCGGCTCGGCCGCGTGTCCCCCTTGGCGGTGCCGGTGCTGCTGGACATCGGCAAGGTGCAGGTCGCCGGCGGAGCCGTGGACAGCCTGCTGGACGAGGCGGCCGACTCTCTCATCGCCGAGGCCTTGGCCGATCTGCCCGAGGAGGCGTTGGACGACAAAGCGGCGCAAGCGGAGTTGCCGCTGTGATCCTGCCGGGCATGCAGCCCTTCCAGCTGAACGGTGCCGAGCTCTTTGCGCACGTCAGCGGCGCGCTCTATTGGCCCGAGCGCCATCTGCTGGCCGTCGCCGATCTGCACCTGGAGAAAGGCAGCGCCTTTGCCCGCCGCGGCGCTCTGCTGCCGCCTTACGACACGGCGGCGACCTTGGCGGCGCTGAAGCGATTGGTGGAGCGTTTGCAACCGGCCCGGGTGCTCTTCTTGGGCGACAACTTTCATGATCCTGGCGGACCCCACCGCATGGCGGCGCAGGATCGGAGCACGCTCACGTGGTTGGCCGAGAGGAGCGAAGTGATCTGGATCGAGGGCAACCACGACCTCGGCTCCCTTCCCTCCGGCATGGGCGTGGCCTACGCCGAGAGGAGCATAGGCCCCCTAGTCTTCCGTCACGAAGCCTCGCGTGGGCCGGTCGAGGGAGAGGTCAGCGGCCACTATCACCCTAAGGCGCGTATTCGCGTGTCGACGGGCAGCGCGTCCGCGCGCTGCTTCCTCTTCGATCGGCGCAGGCTCATCCTGCCCGCCTTCGGTGCCTACACCGGCGGGCTCGATGCGCGCCACCCGCAGATCCAAGCCCTCTTCCCCAGGGGCTTCAAGCTGGTGGTGCTGGGAAAGGAGAAAGCCGCTCTCTTGCCGCAGAGCGCCTTGGTGCCGTGAGCTGCGCGCAACTGCGCTCAGAAGACACTTATAGCGGCGCGCCTTTTAGGACTTGCCCAGGCGTCGCTGCGCCAGCTCCAGCTTCTTCTGCACGCCTTCCGGGATCTCGCTGCCGGCGGCCGTTTGCTTCTCCACGAGAGCGACGATACCGGCCCAGTCCTTACGCTCGCGCAGGGCGCGCGCATAGAATGACAGCAAGGACTTGCTGAGTGGCTGGTCGGCCACGCCCTGCAACGCCTTGTCCTTCATGAAATCGGCGATGCGGTCCATCTTCAGCAATGCCCGACCCTGCAGCACCAAGAGGCGCAGGTCGCCGGGGTTCTTTGCCAAGACCTTTGCCACTAGCGGCAAGAGCTTGGATACGCCGTCCCAGTCCTCCCGCTTCTCCAGTTCGCGAAGCTGGCGGTGCAAGAGCCTAGTCATGCGGCTGTCGGCGATCCTCTTGGGGGACACTTTCGACAGGACGGTGGTGGCGTCGGGATGCCGCTCGAGCGCCAAGTAGCACTGAACGGCCACCGCCGCCACGGCGACGCCCAGGGTCGTGTCCTTGAGGTGTGGGGCCAAGCGCTCGAGAGCCGCCTCGTGCTCGCCCGCCTTCAACGACTTCCGCGCTTCCTTGACATCCAACGCTGCCTGCGCTTTCGGATCTTCAGCGTTCATGACACTCTCGCTCCCGCAACCAAAGCTCCACACGGACGCCATCGAGCGGTCCTATCGGCCTGCCACTCCACGGCGTCTGCATCTCGATCTGCCAGCCCTGCACTCTAGGTGTACAGACACCCCGATGATCCCGCTGCGTCCAACCGCGACCATGGATGTGAAATAGGACATCTGGCGTCTGCTTTTGGCAGACTAAGTCCTAGGGGGCAACTCCCAATACCGCCCGTCACCAGGAAGCCCCAAGCTCGGGCCAGATGCCGCCGCAGACACCGGCAATGCTTGGGGCGCGCGGGCAATGGCCCGGCGCCCGCCTGTCCTCAGCTGAAGATGAAGTCGGTAGCCGTCAGCTGGTCGACCGAGTCGATGTTGACCATGACCACCTCTATGTCGACGCTGGCGTCGCCGTCGGCATCCAGCTCGACGACGCTTTGGCCCGAGCCATTGATGGCGAAGCGGGCTTCCGCGGTGCCGCCACCCGAAAAGGTCGCCGAGCCGATCCACTGACCGGGAAGGTCGACTTGCAGGAAGCTGATCTTGTCGCCGCCGCCCTCCGCGGCCCCGGTGAAGTCGAACATCTCCCCTTGGGTTCCGCTGAAGAAGATAGTCTCGTAGGTGTTCTCCGTGATCACGGTGTCGCTGTAGAAGGCAAAGGTGTCGTCGCCCGCACCGCCGAAGATACTGACCTGTCCGTTCGCACCCTCTCCCTGGTCGTCGCCTCCTCCACCGTAGAGAGTGGCCGAATCCGACACGAAGCCGGGTAGCATCAGATCGTTCCCGCTTCCCCCGTAGAGAGTGTCGTCGCCGCTCTGACCGTTGAGCGTGTCGACCCCGCTGCCGCCGAAGTTCCAGTCGTTGCCCGAGCCCCCGGAATTGGTGTCGTCTCCCTCGCCGCCGAACATGCTGTCGTCGCCGTCGGATCCGATGATCCTGTCGCGGTAGAGACCTCCCTCCAAGTGGTCGTCACCGGTCTCGCCCCTCAGAGTGTCGGTCTGATCTCCGCCAAAGATGGTGTCGTCGCCCAGCCGGCCCCTCAGCGAGTCCGTACCCTCGCCGCCATAGATGATGTCGTCGCCAAAGCCGCCATTGGAGGAGTCCGCTCCCTCGTCGCCGAACAAGTAGTCCGTCAGGTCGCCCCCATACATGTAGTCGGCACCGCTGCCGCCGTAGACCGTGTCGACGGCATCGAAGCCCTTGAGCACGTCGTCACCGTCCAGTCCGCGCAGGATGTTGGTGCCGCTGTTCCCGAAGAGGCCGTTGTCGAGACCATTGCCGGCGCCATTGAGGTTGCCGGCGCCGTTCTCGAGCTGCAGTCCTTCGACGTAGCCGTCGCCGCCGGTTGCGCCGGGCAGCGTGAAGTCGAGGCTGGCAACGGCGAGATCGGTGCCTTCCCCGGCAAGCTCGATGAGTGAGTCGCCGCTGTCGTCGACATACATGGTGTCGTCACCGGCACCGCCGCTCATGGTATCGGCGCCCTCGCCACCGTAGAGAAGGTCGACAGCGGTCCCGCCGAAGAGCTGGTCGCTATCGGCGCCGCCGAACATGCTGTCCGCTCCAGATTCTCCCTCCAGAGTATCGGCGCCATCCGCACCGTAAAGGCGATCGTCACCCACGCCGCCGTAGACCTCGTCGTCGCCGCTCCTGCCGAGCGCCACGTCGTCGCCGGCGAGCCCGCTCAGTCGATTGTCTCCGGAATTGCCGGAGACTTGATTGGTCAACTCGTTGCCGACACCATTGAGCGCACTGCTGCCCTGTTCCAGACGAAGCGACTCGATATAGCCATAGCCGCCAAGCGTGCTGGGCAGGGTGAAGTCGACGGACGCGGAAACAAGGTCGCTTCCTTCCCCGTCTTTCTCCATGACCACGTCGGTGCTGTTGGTGACGAAGAAGGTGTCGCTTCCAGCCCCGCCGTACGCCGTGTCGGTTCCGCCCCCACCTCGCAGCTTGTCGTCGCCGCCGTCACCGAAGAGCGTGTCGGCCCCCGCGTCGCCGAAGAGCGAATCCGTACCGTTGCCGCCGTAGGCGAGATCGTCGCCCTCCTTGCCCCGCAGGATGTCGTCGCCGGCGTTGCCGAAGGCGGTGTCGACGCCGTCGCCGGCGTTGACCTTGTCTGCCCCCGATCCACCTTGCAGGACGTCGTCGCCGCTGTTGCCGATCAGCGAGTCGTCATCGTCACCGCCGACCAGAGTATCGTTTCCGTCGCGGCCGAGCAGGCGGTCGACACCGTCCATGCCGCCGATCACATTGTCGCTGGTGTTGCCGCGAATGCGGTTGTCGAGCTCGTTGCCGATTCCGGTGAGCGCGCCGGCTCCCTGTTCCAGCAGCAGCTCCTCCACATAGCCCTGGCCACCCGCGGTTGAGGGCAGGGTGAAGTCAACCGAAGCGATGACGCTGTCCGTGCCTTCGCCGGCCACCTCGATCAGGGTATCGCTGGAGTTGTCGACCAGCATGACGTCGTTACCAACGCCGCCGGCCAGGAGGTTGACGCCGCTGCCGCCGACCAGGCGGTCGCGACTGGCGCCGCCATACAAGAAGTCGTCGCCACTGTTGCCGATCAAGGTGTCGCGACTGCCGGAGCCGTAGATCTTATCGGCGCCCCTGGCCCCGCGCATGATGTCGATACCGCCTCCGCCGAAGAGGGAGTCGCGCCCGTTGCCACCGTAGAGGAAGTCGTCGGCGGCCAGGCCATAGAGGCTGTCGTCGCCCGCCAAACCGAAGATGCTGTCGACTTGATCGGTTCCCGAGAGCGTGTCGTCCAGGGGCGTGCCGAAGAGGATCGTCATCGTATCGCTCCTGCGTTAGCGGGGGAGGATTGGGGCGTCGGAAACGAACTCGAATCCGGCCCGGTCCATCAGTCGGCGCGCGCAGGCAGTAGGCATTGCTTCTCACCCCTAGCTTATCAGTAACGCCCTTCAGTATCCTTGCCGCCTTCCAGTAGCGGCGGTCAATCGGGACCCCCCCGAGAAGGCGGAATCTCCTGTCTGCGGATATCGGTTCCGCGGCCCCCCAAGCCGGCAACCTTCCCCAGTGTTGAACAGGAGGTATAATCGCTAAGCTGGATTAAGGAAAGCGGCTAGGGCACCTTTCCTCTTTCAACGGCCTTCAAGTCCCCTTGAGGCCCTTCGGCTGGCGTTCGTGCTTTCGCGGAGTGCCCGTCGTGTCCTTGGTAAGCGTTCCAGCGAAGGGGGCGAACGACGAGCGGATCGTTCAATGTTAGTCTTGATCAAGAAATGTAAGAGGGGAGCGGAGGCAGCCTATCTCCGCTCCCCTTGCCATCAAGCTTTTATCGACTGCTAGTTGGCGGGCGGAAGGATGACCGCGTCGATGACGTGGATGACGCCGTTGTCGGCCTCGATGTCCTTGGCGATGATGTTGGCCTGATTGATCTTCGGTCCCTTGTAGCTGGCGTCGATCTTGGCCGTGGAGCCCTGTACCGTGGTGGCATCGACCATGCCGCCCTGCACGTCGCCATACATGATCGCACCGGGCACCACGTGGTAGGTCAGCACGGCGACAAGCTTGTCCTTGTTCTCGGGCTGCAGCAGCGACTCCACGGTCCCCGGCGGAAGTGCGTCGAATGCTGCGTTGGTCGGGGCGAACACCGTGAAGGGGCCGTCTCCCTGCAGCACCTCGACCAGTCCCGCGGCCTGCACGGCGGCTACCAACGTGCTGAAGTCTTCATTGCCGGCTGCAATCTCGACGATGTCCTTTGCAGAGGCGGTGGTGGCGGCGCCAGCAACAAATCCGGCAGTGGCAAGAGAAAGGGCAAGCTTCTTGAACATAGGTCGTTGGCTCCTTGGTGGCCGTACTTTAGTGGACCGCTGCGCACTCCTGAGCTTGCACTGCGGATGGCGGGGAACTATCGCGACAACAGCGACCGTCAAGTCTTAAAAGCTGAAGCAGAAAAATATTTTCTTTGGTGATCGCAGGCTCTCTCTTGGGCGTATAAAACTACCTGATCGAAGACCCGCTCGTCGATCTTGTCGACCACTTGCCCAGTCTTGGAGGAACGCGGAGGCCCCATGGCGGATGCTACGAATATTGTATGGCTGCGCCAGGACCTCCGTCTGAGCGACAACCCCGCTCTCGCGAAGGCCTGCGAGAGAGGCGGCAGGATCGTTGTCATCTACGTGCTCGACGACGAGGCCTTCGGCGACCGCAAGCCGGGTGCCGCCCAACGCTGGTGGCTGCACCACAGTCTCGCCGCGCTGGCGGACGCCTTGCGGCGGCGCGGTGGGCAGCTGGTGTTGCGTCGGGGACGGGCCGCGCCGATCCTCGAGGATCTGGTCGCGCGGACGCAGGCTAAGGCTGTCTATTGGAACCGTTGCTACGACCAAGAAAGCATAGCACGCGACCGAACGATCAAGCGCGACCTCGCCGAAGCCGGCCTGGAGGTGGAGAGCTTCAGCGCGCTGCTTCTGGCCGAGCCATGGGAAGCGAGGAACAAGGAGGGGCAGCATTTCAAGGTGTTCAGCGCCTTCTGGCGCAGCTTTCTACGCAACTGCCAAGTAGCGCCGCCGCTGCCGGCGCCCGCGAAGCTGACACCCGTCCCCGGTCTCTCCGGCGACCGGCTCGAAGACTGGGAACTGACGCCCCGCAACCCCGACTGGGCGGCGCCTTTCGGCGAGAGCTGGACCCCGGGCGAAGCGGGCGCGAAGCAGGCGCTTGACCGCTTCCTCGAGGGCGGCCTTGCGAGCTACAAGCAGGCGCGCGACCGGCCGGACCGACAGGCAACGTCGCGTCTTTCTCCCCATTTGCGCTTCGGCGAGATCTCGCCGCGAGAGATCTGGCAGGCCGTTCACGACCGGCTGGGGGTCGCCGGCGCGAGCCAGGCGGGTGCCGACAAGTTCCTGGCCGAACTGGGTTGGCGCGAGTTCTCCTACAGCCTGCTGTTCCACGAAGCCGATCTGGCGCGCCGGCCGCTGCGCCGGGAGTTCGAGCGCTTTCCCTGGCAGCCCGATCCGACCGCTCTGCGAGCCTGGCAGAGGGGTCGCACCGGCTTCCCCATCGTCGATGCCGGCATGCGCGAGCTCTGGGCCTGCGGGTGGATGCACAACCGCGTGCGCATGATCGCCGCCTCTTTCCTCGTGAAGGACCTGCTGATTCCCTGGCAGGAGGGGGAGGCCTGGTTCTGGGATACGCTGGTCGACGCCGATCCGGCGAACAACACCGCCTCTTGGCAATGGGTCGCCGGATGCGGCGCCGACGCAGCACCCTACTTCCGCATCTTCAATCCGGTCTTGCAGGGCGAGCGCTTCGATCCCGAGGGCGCCTATGTGCGACGCTGGGTGCCGGAGCTGTCCGACTTGCCGAACAAGGTCATTCACAAGCCCTGGGAGGCCTCGGAGGCGGACCTTGAGAAGGCCGGCGTGCGCCTCGGCGGAAACTACCCGGAGCGGCTGGTCGACCATGGCTTGGCGCGTCTAAGGGCGCTCGAGGCCTTCGAGACCCTAAAGAAGGAGAGAGCCGCGTGAGAGACAGCAGTCTCATGTCACCGCTGCGGATCGCCGTCGTCGGCAGCGGCGGCGCGGGCTTGGCGGCCGCCTGGGCCCTCTCGCAGGTGCACGACGTGGTGCTCTACGAAGCCGCCGAGCGCCTCGGCGGTCACGCCAACACCGTGGCGGTCGAAGGGCCGAGAGGAACGATCGCGGTAGACACCGGCTTCATCGTCTACAATGAGCCCAGCTATCCCAACTTCGTCCGCTTCCTGGAACGTCTCGGCGTGTCGACCAAGCCAAGCGACATGTCGTTCTCCGTGTCCATGGACGAGGGCGCTTACGAGTATGCCGGAAGCCTCACCGGTCTCTTCGCGCAACCTACCAATCTGGCGCGCCTCGGGCACTGGCGCATGGTCGCCGACATCTTGCGCTTCTTTCGGATCGCCAAGCGCGCCCTGGACGACGGACGGGACAGAGGAACGCTCGGCGCCTTTCTCGACCGTCACGGCTTTTCCCAATCCTTCAGGCACCGCCACCTCTTGCCGATGGCCGCCGCCATCTGGTCGGCGCCGACGGCGGACATCCTGGCATTTCCACTGTCGACCTTCCTCAGGTTCTTCGACAATCACGGTCTGCTCAGTCTCGCCGGTCGGCCGCAGTGGCGGACCCTCGCCGGGGGCAGCCGGGCTTACGTCGACGCCGTGGCGGCCAGCCTGGGCGCGTCGCGCCTGCGCCTCGGCTGCGAGGTCGTCGGGCTCGGCACGGGGCCCTTCGACGTCGAGGTGAGGGAGCGCGCCGGCCGACGGGAGCGTTTCGACCAGGTCGTGCTGGCCTGTCACGCCGACCAGGCGCTGGCACTTCTGGGGTCGGGTGCTACTCCGAGTGAACGGAAGGTTCTGGAGCGGTTCCGCTACAGCGAGAGCGAGGCCATCCTGCACAGCGACCACGGCGTCATGCCGAAGCGGCCACGTGCCTGGTCGAGCTGGAACTACGCGGCGGCTTCCGAGGGCCAGGCTTCCGCCGTCTCGGTGAGCTACTGGATGAACCGTCTGCAGGGCCTCGATCCCGGTCTGCCTCTCTTCGTCTCGCTCAATCCGCGCCGCGATCCGGCGCCGTCCACCGTGTTGGGCCGCTTCGCCTACAGCCACCCGCTGTTCGACCAGGAGGCCATCGACGCGCAGGCCGGATTGCCCGGGATCCAAGGGCGCCGCGGGATATGGTTCTGCGGCAGCTATTGCGGCTACGGCTTCCACGAGGATGCCGTGCAGGCAGGCTTCGCAGTAGCCGGCGCGCTCGGCGCCGCGGCGCCTTGGGCGGCGGAGGTGACGCCTCGCAGCCCGGCCTCCAGGATCGCGACGCTTGGCTCGGCCCTGCCGGTGGCCGCAGAATAAGCCCATGTCCGAGCCGTCCGCCGCACTCTATCGCCTGCGCGTCACCCATCAGCGCCGCGACGCGGTCCGGCACGCGTTCGCCTACAGGATCACCAGCCTGCTGGTGGACCTGGACGCGTTGCCGGCGCTGGCCAAGCGCTTGCGACTGTTCTCCTACAACGGCTGGGGTGCGATCGCCCACCGCGACAGCGATCACGGCCCGCACGACGGCAGCCCCTTGCGGCCCTGGGTGGAAAGACGCTTGGCGCAAGCCGGCATAGAGATCGAGGGCGGCGCGATCCGGCTCTTGGCGATGCCGCGCGTGCTAGGCGGCCAGTTCAATCCGCTCAGCCTCTATTTTTGCCATGGCCCCGACGGTCTTCTGCGCGGCGTGATCCACGAGGTGCACAACACCTTCGGGCAGCATCACAGCTACGTCCTGCCCGTCGCCGCCGAAGCGGCGGCCGGACCCGTCCGGCAGGCCTGCGCCAAGAGCTTCTACGTCTCCCCCTTCATCGCCATGCAGCAGCACTACAGCTTTCGCCTCACCTTGCCGGGCGAGCGCTTCAGCTTTGCCATGCAGCTGCAGAGCCATGACAAACCCTTCTTCTTCGCCGCCATGCATGGGCGCCGCGAGGCCTTGAGCGATGCGACTCTGGCCCGCATGCTCTTGCGCCACCCCGCGCTTGGCTGGAAGGTGCTGGGCGCAATTCATTGGGAGGCGCTGCGCCTTTGGTGGAAGGGGGCCAAGTTCCACCCGCGCCCGAAGGACGGCCGTCCGACCACCGAGATTGCGCCTATAAGCGGAAGAGAGCGCAAGGTTTGATGAACCCCTTGGATGCCACTCTCTATCGTCAGCTGGCCCGCAGGATCGTCGCCGGGCGGCTGACCGTGGTGCTGCCGGACGGCCGCCGTGACCTGCTGATCGGTCCCGACCCCGGACCGGAGGCCGTCATCGAGGTCAAGAGCACGCGACTGCTGCGCAAGCTTCTCTTGGGTGGGGGAAACGGCTTTGCCGAGGCCTATCTGGACGGCGATTTCGACAGTCCGGACCTGACCGCCATGCTGCTGTTCGGTGCGGCGAACTACGAGGCTTGGGGCGCTCTCATGCAGGGGCGCTGGCCCTTGCGGGTGGCCACACGCCTGGCCCATCGCCTGCGCCCCAACAGCCGGGCCGGCGCCAGGCGCAACATCGCCGCCCACTATGACTTGGGCAATGCCTTCTACCGGATGTGGCTCGACCGCGGATTGACCTATTCCGCCGCCGTTTTCGAGCACGACGAGCAGGCCTTGGAGCAGGCGCAGGACAACAAGTACCGCTTGATCTGCGAGCGTGCTTCGATCGGCGAGGGGGATAGGGTGCTGGAGATCGGTTGCGGCTGGGGCGGCTTCGCTAGCTACGCGGCGCGCCAGCGCAAGGCCAAGGTCACGGCGGTCACAATCTCCGATTCGCAGTACCAAGCGGCGGCACGACGCATCCAGGCGGAAGGCCTTTCGGAGCGGGTCATCATCGAGAAGCGCGACTATCGCGATCTCGCCGGGCAGTACCAAGCGGTGGCGGCAATCGAGATGATCGAAGCAGTGGGTGAGCGCTACTGGCCGACCTTCTTCGACAAGCTGCGGCGCTTGACCCGGCCGGGCGGCCGCGTCGCCCTGCAGGCCATCACCATCGACGAGAGGCTCTTTCCGCGCTACCGCCGCTCGGCCGACTTCATCCAGCGTCACGTCTTTCCCGGCGGGATGCTGCCCTCGCCGCAAAGCCTCCGAGAACAGGCCGAGCGCGCCGGCCTCACGCTCTGCGAGGAACGGGGCTATGGGCAGCACTACGCACGCACCCTGGCGCTTTGGCGCAAGCACTTCGAGGCCGCCTGGCAAGACATTGCCGCCTTGGGATTCGATGAGCGTTTCCGCCGCCTGTGGCGCTACTACCTCTGCTACTGTGAAGCGGGGTTCCGCACCGGCCGCACGGACCTGAAGCACGTCACGCTCGCCGCTTGAGCGCCTGCTAGGGTGATCCCGCAGGCATCCGCTCGCGTAGAAGCAAGTGAACGATGAGCCGGGCGAACCGGCTGTCCCTGACATCATCGGAGAGGTTGGAATGCGCGTCGAGCCGACAGCGGGCCGTCGTCACGGTCTGTCGCTGGAAGACTACTTCGCAGGGCGCACGAAGGGTTGGGGTCTCGTAGAGGACCGATTCGGCCGCCTGCGCCGTCGCTTCACGATGGAGATCGTCGGGGAGGCTCTGCCGGAGGGCCTGCGCCTGGACGAACGAATCCAGTTCGATGACGGCGAGGACAGCGCGCGCACCTGGCTGCTCACCGCGCTGGGCGGCGGTCGCTACGAGGGCCGCACCCATGATTTGGTCGGCCGGGCCCTCGGCCGCGTCGCGAAGGACTCCTTCCAGTGGCGCTACCGGCTGCGACTGCCGATCGGCGGGCGGCGGATGGTCGTCGACTTCGACGATAGAATGCACGTCTTGCCGGACGGCGTGATGATCAATCGCGCGGGGCTTTCCAAGTTCGGCATCGGCCTGGCCCAGGTCACGATAACCTTCCGCCGGGTGCGGGACCAAGCGGCCGGCTTGCAAGCGGCTGCCGCATAGCAATGGCCGCCGAGGCTTGGCACGCGGCAAGATGGTCTTCGCAGGTCTTGTAAAGCGTTCGGCCAAGGCCTCGACCAGTCGCGCGACGAGCCTTCGATCTTGCGCGGCGCCCTTGACCGAGGCGATCTAAGGCGCGTCATGAGTGAGAGAGCCGCATCAGCAGGGAACACCTGCTCCGGGTCCGACGGCGCTTCAAGATGAAGCTCGACGGCGATCCGAGGAGGTGGGTCAGGACCTGCCCGGATGTTTGGGCGGCGGTCGAGGCCGCCGGTCTCCTCGACGCGCTTGCTGCTTTCGATCCCGTGGTGGCCGGCAGCTGGCCCCTGGCCGTCGCACTGCCTGGTGCCGACGTCGACATCCTCTGCCACGCGCCGGACTTGGAGCGCTTCGCCGCGCACTGCCGAGGGGCCTTCGGCGGAAGGGGCGGGTCCACGCAGTGGCGCAGGGCCGGTCCGCCGCCGGCCGTGGTCTGCCGCTTCCAATTCCAAGGCCGGCTTTTCGAGGTCTTCGGCCAAGATCTCGCGGTCGAACGCCAGAACGCCTATCGGCATATGGTCGTGGAGGGCCGCTTGCTGGGGCTCTATGGCCTGGCGCTACGCGAAGAGGTCCTGAGGCTCAAGGCCGACGGCTTCGGCACGGAGGCGGCCTTCGCCAGGGCACTCGGGCTGGCCGGCGATCCCTACGCCATGCTCCTCGATCTGGAGGGCTTGAGCGACACGGCCCTCAAGCGACGCTGCCGCTTCGAGGCGCCCCATGGACGGCGGGACTGACGGCGCGGCTGAGGGCGCAAGCTATCGCTGACGCAGGACGCCGAGCCCCCTCTTGCGCACGACGCTCCTGTTCTTGACGCTCTCCCGGAAGAGAATGAAGAGCCCGGCGCCGACGATGAGCACCAGTCCCATCCAGGTCTCCAGATCCGGCAGGTTGCCGAAGAAGACGAAGCCCCAGAGCACGGCCCAGGGCAGATAGGTGTACTCGAAGGGCGTGACCACGCTGGCATCGGCCAGGCGATAGGCCTGCGACAAGGCGTAGAAGCCGATGCCGGAGATAAGCCCCAACGCCAGGAAGAGAAGCCAGTGCAGGGGCTCCGGCCAGCTCCAGGCGCGGAATAGGAAGGCCAGGCTCGGGTGCGGTGCCTCGACGCTCACGAAGGAGAAGACGAGACCGAAGAGCCCGCCGCCCAGGATATAGACGCCCAGCGTAACCAGCGTCATCGTGCTGCCGTTGGTTTGGTTGCCCAGCTTGCGCGTGGCGATGATCGAGGTGGCATAGGCCAAGGCCGCGGTCAGGGCCAGAACAGCGGCCGGCTCGAACACCCCGGCGCCCGGCCGAACGATCACCATGACGCCGGCGAGACCGACGAAGACGGCGATCCAGCGCTGCCGGCCGATGCGCTCGCCCAGGAAGAAGATCGCCAGAACCGTCACGAAGATCGGCGTGGAGAAGGTGATCGCCGCCGTCTCCGCCAAGCCGATCGCGGCCAGCGCCATGTAGTAGACCGTGTAGGACGCGAAGGCCATGCCGCCGCGCAGCAGCTGGAGGCGCCAGGAGCCGATCTTCAAGGGCCGAAGACCATCCTCGAAATAGGCGATGGCGATCACCACCGGCACCGCGAAGACGCTTCTGAGGAAGACGATCTGATGGACGGCATAGGTGTCGCTGAAGCTCTTGATGATGACGTCCTGGATCGGGAAGATCGTGGTCGCCAGAAGCAGGAAGAGGATCCCGGCCAGGGGGCGCTGCGCGTAGGCGCCGATCGCCGCTTCTGTCACCTGGGTCGACGCCATGGCCGGAGACCTCATGCTGGGACACCTAACCGCTTAGGCTGGGCCAGTTCGAGCGTCTTGTCTTGCTTCGGTTCGACTGCCGGGGTCGGATTTGGGTTAGCGCCAGAAGTTCCTGGCGCTTTTCTTCAAGAACGACAATAAAGGCCTTGTCACCTCTCCTTTTGTCCAGAAGAGTATCGAGTCTCCTGCCGCCGCGGACCGGGGCCCTTCCTAGTCCAATCGCCCCACGCTCGATTTCAGGCGGGCCAAGAGCTCCTTCACCGGCATGTTCCCGAAGACGCCGGTGGTGGCGGGGTAGGGGCTGCGGGGCACCTTGCCCCAAACCGGGCCGGGCCAGGCGACGTCGGTGCGGAATCGGGCGATGATGTGGATGTGCAGCTGCGGGCAGAGGTTGCCCAGCGAGGCGACGTTCATCTTCTGCGCCTTGGTCAGGCTCTTCAGGCGGCGGCTGGCCTGGACCACCTCGTTCATGCAGACCTGGAGGGTCTTGTCGTCCAACTGGTCGAGGTCGGAAAGGTCGGGCAGGCGCGGCACCAGGACGATCCAGGGATAGTGGGTGTCGTCCATCAAGAGGACGCGGCACAGGGGCCAATCCGCAATTTCGTAGGTCTCCTTGACCAACAGCTCGTGCAGGACGAAGTCTTCGCTCATGTCGCCTTCTCCTTCACCCCCCGCGGTGGACACGTGGCTTAGAGTAACCGAGGCCGGGCTCTACTGCGAACCCCTGGACTGCTATATCGATCCGACAAGGGCGGTGCATCGTGCCGTGCTGACGCATGGCCACGCCGATCATGCACGGCCCGGTCACCAGGCGGTGCTGGCGACCGCCGAGACCATCGCCATCGTCAAGGCCCGCTATGGCGAGAACGCGGCCGGCTCCTTCCAGGCGCTGGCGCTCGGCGAGCGCCTCTCGATGGGCGACGGGCGCCTCTGGTTGGCGCCGGCCGGGCACGTGCTGGGCAGCGCCCAGGTGGCGATCGAGTGGCGCGGGGTGCGCGCCGTCATCTCCGGCGACTACAAGCGGCGGCCGGACCCGACCTGTCCGCCCTTCGAGGTGGTGGCCTGCGATCTCTACATCACCGAGGCGACCTTCGGCCTGCCGGTCTTCCGCCATCCGCCTGCCGAGGGTGAGGTGGCGCGCTTGCTCCATTCCTTGAGCGTCTTTCCGGAGCGCACCCACCTGGTCGGCGCCTATGCCCTGGGCAAGGCGCAGCGCGTCGTGCGCATGCTGCGCCTGGCGGGCTACGACCGGCCGATCTACCTGCACGGCGCCATGCAGAAGCTGATGGCGCTCTACCAAGAGCTCGGCGTCGAACTCGGCGAGCTGCGGCCGGCCACCAACCTGAAAGGGGAGAAGTTGCCCGGAGAGATCGTCGTGGCGCCCCCCTCGGCCATCGGCGACCGCTGGTCCAGGCGTTTCGCCGATCCGGTGACCGCGGTCGCATCGGGCTGGATGCGGGTGAGGGCCCGCGCGCGCCAGTCGCGTGCCGAACTGCCCTTGGTGATCTCCGACCATGCCGATTGGGACGAACTGCTTCAGACCGTCCGGGAGGTCGAGGCCGGCGAGGTCTGGGTGACGCATGGGAACGAAGAGGCGCTCTGCCATGCAGCCTCCGGCCTCGGCATTCGCGCGCGCGCCCTGTCGCTCGTCGGCCGCGGCGAGGCGGAGCAGGAAGCGGCGGAACCGGCATGAAGGATTTCTCCGCCCTGCTCGACGCCCTCTCCTACATGGCCTCGCGCAACGGCAAGCTGAGGCTGATCGCCGACTACTGCGCCCGTGTCGAGGATCCGGCGCGGGGCTACGCCTTGGCCGCGCTTACCGGCGAGCTCAGCTTCGCGGGCGCCAAGGCCGGCGCCATCCGCGCGCTGGCCGAGGAGCGGAGCGACCCCGTGCTCTTCCGCTGGTCCTACGACTACGTCGGCGACCTGGCGGAAACGACGGCCTTGATCTGGCAGGCCCGTCCCGGTGCCAATCGCCCGCCCGACCTGCCGGAGGTGGTGGAGGCCCTGCAGGAGGCCACGCGGGCCAAGGTTCCGGCCCTGATCGAGGCTTGGCTGGACGGCCTGGACGCCACCGGCCGCTGGGCCTTGCTGAAGCTGATCACGGGTGCTCTGCGCGTTGGCGTCTCCGCCAGGCTCGCCAAGACCGCGCTGGCCGAGTGGTCCGGCAAGCCCCTGGCCGACATCGAGGAGATCTGGCCCAGTCTGGAGCCGCCCTACGGGCCGCTCTTCGACTGGCTGGAGGGGAAGGGCCCCAAGCCCGATGCCGGCGATGCGCCCACCTTCCGCCCCTTGATGCTGGCCACGCCCTTGGAGGAGGGCGCGCTCGACAGCCTGGCGCCGGCGGAGTTCCTGGCCGAATGGAAGTGGGACGGCATCCGCGTGCAGCTGGTCTCCACGCCGGGCGGGCGCCGGCTGTTCTCGCGCACCGGAGAGGACGTCGGGCCGGCCTTCCCGGAGATCCTCGAGGCGGCCGACTTCCAGGCCGTGCTGGACGGCGAGCTGCTGGTCTTGCAGGAGGGCGAGGTGGGCTCCTTCAACGCCCTGCAGCAGCGGCTGAACCGCAAGGCGCCGACGGCCAAGCTCTTGGCCGAGAGCCCGGCGCACATCCGCCTCTACGACGCCCTCATGCTGGAGGGGAAGGAGCTGCGCCAGCTGGCCTTGACGGCGCGGCGGGAGCGACTGGAGGCCTGGTACCGATCACGCATGCCGGCGCGCATGGACCTCTCTCCGCTGATCGCCTTCGAGGGCTGGGACCAGCTCTCCACCTTGCGCGCCGAAGCCCGCGCCAACGGCATTGAAGGCCTGATGCTGAAGCGCAAGGACAGCGCCTACCTGGCAGGCAGGCCGAAGGGACCCTGGTTCAAGTGGAAGCGCGACCCGCTGATCGCCGACTGCGTGCTGATGTATGCGCAACGCGGCCACGGCAAGCGCAGCTCCTTCTACTCCGACTACACCTTCGGCGCCTGGCGCGACGGCGAGACCGGGCCGGAACTGGTGCCGGTCGGCAAGGCCTACTTCGGCTTCACCGACGAGGAACTCAAGCAGCTGGACAAGTGGGTGCGCGATCACACGACCGAGCGCTTCGGCCCGGTCCGCGCGGTCGAACCCGGTCTGGTGCTGGAGGTCGCCTTCGACGCCCTGCAGCGCTCCAGCCGTCACAAGTCGGGCATCGCCATGCGCTTCCCGCGCGTCAGCCGCATCCGCTGGGACAAGCCGGTCGAGGAGGCGGACGGGCTGGAGACGCTGGTGGCTCTGCTGGAGCAGTAAGGTCGTCGCTTACGCCCATTCGGCCAGTTCGACGGTGATGCCCTCCGGGCCTTCCAGGAAGATGAGCTTGCGCTGGTGAAAGGTCATGAGTTCGTTGCGGAAGGTGACGCCGGCCGCGCGCAGGCGCTCGACCTTGGCTTCGATGTTCTCGACCGCGAAGCAGAGATGGTTGAGGCCCGGGCGGGCCAGGTTGCGGACCTCCGGGTCCGAGGCCACGGCCGGATGGCGATAGTGCAGGAGCTGAATCTCGAAGCGCGGATCGCAGTCCTTAAGCGCCAAGGTCACGTGGTCGGCCTCGATGGCCTCGACGCCCATGTAGGAGGAGAAGGGCTCTCCGGCGATCACCGTTTCGATCGCCACCTCGAAGTCAAGCAGTTCGAAGAAGCGGCGCGCGGCCGCCAGGTCCGTCACCACGACGGTCACGTGATCGGGATGTTTCAGCATGAGGGCGCTCCCTTACTGCGTCGTGCCCTTCAGCCAAGCCTCGAAACGACGCTGGCGCAAGGCCTCGGTGTGGGCGTACCAGGGGCTGTCGCGCAGCAGAAAGCGCGGACCGTGCTGCGGGGCGTTGGGCAACTGCTGCTGCATCGGGATGTTGGTCTCCGGATGCAGGCCGACCAGCTCCAATGCCGAAAGACGTGACGGACCATATGGGATGAGCTCGGCCAGGCGAGCCTGCTGGCGCGGCGCGGTGGCGAAGCCGAGGAAGCGCTCGGCCTCGTCCGGCTTCCGGCTGCTGGCGGCAATCGCCCAGACCTCGTAGCCGATGACCCGGCCGTCCCAGACGATGGTGACCGGCGCTCCCTGATCGCGGGCGATCGCGAAGAAGCGTCCATTGTAGCCGCTGGCCATGCTGACCGCGCCAGCCTCGAGCAGCTCCGCCGGCTCCGCCACCTCCTCCCACCAGACGATGGCGTCGCGGATGGTCTCCAGCTTGCGGAAGGCCAGGCGGAGGCCGCGATCGGTGCTCAAGAGGTCATAGACCTGACTTGGCGGCACGCCCTCGGCCAGCAGCGCCCATTCCAGGATGACGTCCGGGCTCTTCTCCACCGCGCGCTTGCCGGGAAAGCGCTCCAGGTCGAAGAAGTCCTCGATGCGGCTGGGCTTCAGCCCCGGAAAGGCGCGCTGGTCATAGGCCATCACCGTGGCGAAGACGTTCTGCGCGACGGAGCAGTCGCGGAAGGCGCCTGGCAGGAAATCGTCGGCCGGATCGCTGTCGGGAGAGGGCGGCGTGGCGGCCATGCCGTCCAGTGGGCGCAGCAGGCCTGCTTCGCAGCCGGCGATGGCTTCGTTCTCCAGCATGTCGACGACGTCCCAGCCTTCTGCCTCCGCCCGGCCCGCCAAGGCCTCCAGCCCGCCGGCATAGCGGCGGGTCTCGATCTCGATGCCGGTCTCGGCGGTAAAGGGCTCGAAGATCGCTTGGCGCTGCGCCGCCTCGTAGGGGCCGCCCCAGGTGACCACGGTCAGGCTGTCCGAGGCCCAGGCCGGCAAGGCCGCCAGCAGCGTCAGCACGGCGCTAAAGCGCGCTGTTCTCTTCCCGGCGCAGATCATGGATGATCTCCAAGTAGGCGGTGATGATGGCGGCCTCGGTCACTACTCCGATCAGTTTCCCGGATTGTGGCTCGACGATGGGAACGGCATCGCCGACGAAGCCCTTCAGAACGGCCATTGCCTGCCAGATCGAGGTTCCCTCCTCCAGCACCACGCGCGCCGGGCGCAGGTGGCGCGACACCGGGGCCGCGGCGTCCTGGACGCCTTCCTTGCCGCTGAGCGTGCCGAGAAGCGCGCCGTCCTCGCCGACGACGAAGACCTCGCTCCATTGGCTCTCGCGCAAGCGAGAGAGCGCCGCCGCAATCGTCGTGTCCGGATCGACCTGCAGGTAGTCCTGCCGCGCGTAGCGGGTGACCGGCACGGTGTCGAGGCGGGCCCGGTCGCGGCCGGCGGAAAGATCGACATTCCGCTTGGCGAGCTGCACGTCGAAAAGCGAGCGTCCGAAGGTGCGGTAGGCCACCAGGTTCGAGAAGACCACCGCTACCATGGCGGCGATGGTGAGGTCGTAGCTTCGGGTCAGCTCGAAGACGATCAGGATGGTGGTCAGCGGCGCGCCGATGACGGGACTGGTCACCGCCATCATGCCGCAGACGGCGTAGACGACGATGCCGGAGGTGGAGAGCAAGCCGCTGCCGGCCAGCAGGGTCCAGAAGAGGGCGCCGAAGAGCACCCCGATTAGCAAGGCCGGGCTGAACACGCCGCCGGCGAAGCCGAAGCCGATGCAGAGCGCCGTCAGCAGGATCTTGGCGACGACCACCGTCACCAGTTCGCCCGCCGTGAAGGCGCCTTCGATGGTGGCGAAGCGCAAGGCCTCCTGCCCGATGCCCAGCACGTCCGGCAGCCAGAGCGCGGTGACGCCCACGGCCAGCCCGGCGGCGGCCGGGCGCAATGCTGGGGGCAAGGGACTTCTGCCTGCGAGCGCGGCGGCGCCCAGGATGAGGCGCATGTAGAGGACGGCCACCGCCGCTGCCAGCAGTCCGAGCCCGGCGAAGAGCAGGAACTCGTAGCCGTGCTCCACGCCGTCGAAGCGTACCAGGAAGAGGGCGGGGCGGTCGAAGACCACGTTGGCGATCACGTAGCCGCTGGCCGAGGCCACAGTGGTCGGCGCGAAGGCCTGCATGGAGTAGTGGCGCAGCACCACTTCGTGGGCGAAGACCAGTCCCGCGATGGGCGCGTTGAAGGCGGTCGAGATCGCGGCGGCGACGCCGCAGGCGATCGCGATGGCCGGCAGGTTGCGCACGCGCAGCCGCAGGACTGTCGCGATCTGGCCGAGCATGGCGCCCAGGTAGACCATCGGCCCGTACTGTCCGACCGACGCCCCGAAGCCCAGCGAGATCACGGCGGCGCCGCTCGAAAGCAGACCGCTGCGCGCATCGGGCAAGGGCCGGCGCAGCTGCACGGACTGCACCACGTCGGGCGGTCCCAGGGGCCGCCCTTCGGCCGCCAGCTTGGTCAGCAAGAACCCGACGAGGAGGCCGCCGGCCGTCGGGACCAGAATGGTCGCCGCCGTCAGCAGCCAGGGGCTCTCTTCGATCTGCACCCTGGCGCGCGGCGAGATGAAGAGCCGATGGTTCAGCCAGGACACCGCCTCGACGAAGGCGATCGCGGCGAAGGCGACAGAGAGCCCTATCGCCAGCGCGACAAGCGACAAGACGATGATCCGATAGAGTGCGCCGCCCTCCGGCGGCTCCTGCCGCAGGCTCTGCTCTGTCATTGGGCTGCAGTATCGAGCGCGCCGGGGCAGGTGGCAATCGTGACGGCGGCGGAAAGCAGGCCGCTCGTGCTAGAGCGGCGGCACCAACTGCGCCGGATCGATCCAGCGGTCGAACCAGCTGACCCGCCAGTCGAGATGTGGGCCGGTGACCCGGCCGGTGGCACCGACCTTGGCGACCGGCTGGCCCTTGCGCACCGCCTCTCCCTCCTCGACCAGGATCTCGGAGAGGTGCAACAGGCTGGATTTCAGGCCCTGGCCGTGGTCGATCACCAAGGTTTTGCCGGCGAAGTAGAGATCGGGATGGGTCAAGGCCACGACGCCGTCGGCGGGGGCCAGGACCGGGGTGCCCGTGGGGACCGCGATGTCGATGCCGTAGTGCGGCTGGCGCGGTTCGCCGTTCAGGATGCGCTGGCTGCCGTAGACGCCGCTGATGCGGCCCTTGGCGGGCCAGGCGAAGCCGTTGAGATAGTCGGTGGCAGCGCGGCTCTGCTGGCGCAGCGCGATCAGCAGGTCGCGCTCGGCGATGATGCGGTCCCAGACGGCTTCGGGCGGCACCACCTTGTCCTTCGGCAGGCCATCGATGCGCTGGGTCTTGTAGCGTCTGGGCGCGATGGAGACGACCTGGTGCAGACGGCCGCCGTCCGGTCCCTGGATCACGATCCCTGCCGCCGCCGCGGCGTCGCGGTCGAAGGCCAAGAGAAAGTGTCCTTCGGGCGACACCGGAACCGGCTGTCCGTCCAGCGTCACCTGGCTGCCGGGCGCCGCCTTGCCGTAGAGAAGGCCGCCCTGTTCGAACGGCCCGGTGACCGGCAGGGCCTCTTCCGCCGAAAGCGGCGTTACCAGCAGCAGCGTGAGAAGCAGAAAGAGGCGGACAATCACAAGAGCTCGCCCTGGCGGCTGTCCTTGGCTGGCGCCCGTGCGGGCTTGCGCGGCTTGCCCTCGGCGACCGCGCCGACCTCGCCATCCGCGAAGCTGAGGGTGAGCGCTGCCGTCGACTTCACCTGAGCGGCCCTGGTGAGCAGCTTACCGTCGCTGGAGACCAGGACGTAGCCCCGCTCCTGCACCTTGCGGTGGGAGACGCTTTCCAGCAGGCGCCCCAAGCTCTCCAGCTTGTCTTCGCGCTCGCTCAAGCCCTCCGAAAGCGCACGCTCGAGGCGTCTTTGCGCATCGAGGCGCGCATAGGCCTCCTCGGCGCGCTCCAGGCCGCGCCGTCCGCTGCCGGCGAGGCGCTGGGCCAAGGCGGAGAGGCGCTCGCCGGCCAGGGCGACCTGCTGGCGCGGGTGCGGCAGACGCGCGCTCATCTCGCCCACGGTGGCCAGGCGGCGGGCCAGGTCGCCGCGCATCGCGCCCTCCAGCCGCTCCGCGCGCTCGTCGAGGCGCTGCATGGCGGTCTCCAGCAGGCGCCGCGGCTCCGGCAGGCCGCGCGCCAAGCCCTCCAACGCGGTGCGCCGTTCGCGCAGGTCGCGCCTGAGGCCGCCAATCATGCGCTGCGTCAGCGCGAGAACCAGGTCCTCCAGCTCGGCGCGCACCGGCACCGCCATCTCGGCCGCCGCCGTGGGCGTCGGCGCGCGACGGTCGGCGGCGAGATCGATCAAGGTGGTGTCGGTCTCGTGCCCGATGGCGGCGATCAGCGGGATCTCGGAGGCGGCCGCGGCGCGCACCACCGCCTCTTCGTTGAAGGCCCAAAGGTCCTCCAGCGAGCCGCCGCCGCGCGCCACGATCAAGAGGTCGGGGCGGGGCAGCGCGCCGTCCGATTGGAGTGCGTTGAATCCTTGGATGGCGCTGACGACTTCCTCGGCCGCGCCCTCGCCCTGCACCCGAACCGGCCACAGGAGCACCCGGCGGGGAAAGCGTTCCTCCAGGCGGTGCAGGATATCGCGGATGACAGCGCCCGTGGGCGAGGTCACGACGCCGATGACGGCCGGCAGGAAGGGCAGGGCGCGCTTGCGCTCGCTGTCGAACAGGCCTTCGGCGGCCAGCTTCTTCTTGCGCTCCTCCAGAAGCTTCAAGATCGCGCCTTCGCCGGCCAGCTGCAGCTCCTCGATCACCAGCTGGTAGCGGGAGCCCCCGCCGCCGGCATAGGAGGAGATGCGGCCGGTGGCCAGGACCTCCAGGCCCTCCTCGGCGCGGAACGGCAGGTTCTGCGCGCGGCCGCGCCAGCAGACGCCGTCCAGGACCGACTTGTCGTCCTTCAGGGTCAGGTAGAGATGGCCGGAGCTGTGGTACTTGGGCCGCGAGATCTCGCCGCGCACCTGGATGCGTTCGAAGGCCTGTTCCAGGGTGCGCTTCACCGCGCCCGAGACTTCGGAGACGCTGTATGTCGGAAGGTTGGCGCCGGGCGCCGGATCGTCAGCCCACTGCATGGCCCCTTTATCTCATCCCGGTGGAGCTGGCCGCAAGCGGTGGGGATAAGAGCGGCATTCCGTCTTGCCGCCGCGCGCGCTAGGCTCCGCCGCCGAAAGAGACGAAAGGGTTGGGACGAGACAGGATGCGGATTCTCTTGGTTGGCGGCGGCGGGCGCGAGCACGCCTTGGTCTGGGCGATTGCGGCCTCGCCGCTATGCGAGAGGCTCTATGCCGCTCCCGGCAATGCCGGCATCGCGCAGGAGGCCGAGTGCCTGGCGGTCGGCGCCGAGGACGTCGAGGGCCTGGTGCGGGCGGCCAAGGACAAGGCCGTCGACCTCGTCGTGGTGGGACCCGAAGCGCCGCTGGTGCTGGGCCTTGCCGATCGCCTGCGCGAGGAGGGCATCTCGGTCTTCGGCCCCTCGGCGGCGGCCGCGGAGCTGGAAGCCTCGAAGGCCTTCACCAAGGGACTGTGCGATCGCCACGGCATACCGACGGCCGCCTACCGCCGTTTCACCGAGAGCGGGCCGGCCTTGACCTACCTCAAGGAGCAGGGCGCGCCCATCGTCGTAAAAGCGGACGGCTTGGCGACCGGCAAAGGGGTGACCGTCGCGACCAGCCTGGCTGACGCCGAGCGCGCGGTGATTGCCGCGCTGGACGAGGGTGTCTTTGGAGAGGCCGGGGCCGAAGTCGTGATCGAAGAGTGTCTGCAAGGGGAGGAAGCGAGCTTCTTCGCGCTGGTCGACGGCGAGAGCGTGCTGCCGCTGGCGGGCGCGCAGGACTACAAGCAGGTGGGCGACGGCGATCAGGGCCCCAACACCGGCGGCATGGGCTCGCTCTCGCCGACGCCGCTGCTGGACCAGGCCATGACGGAGCGGGTGATGGCGGAGATCATCCGCCCGACCGTTGCGGGCATGGAGGCGGAGGGCCGGCCCTTCCGCGGCGTCCTCTACGCCGGGCTCATGATCACCGACGCCGGCCCCAAGCTGATCGAGTACAACGTTCGCTTCGGGGACCCGGAATGCCAGGTGCTCTGCGCGCGCCTGCAGTCGGATCTTCTGCCGGCCCTGGTGGCATCAGCGGAGGGTGGCCTGAAGCACATGAGCCTGCGCTGGCACGACGAGAGCGCGGTGTGCGTGGTGATGGCGACCAAGGGCTACCCCGGCGGCTACGAGAAGGGGAGCGAGATCCGCGGGCTGGAGGTGGCCGGCGCGATGGAGGGCGTGGCCGTCTTCCATGCCGGCACGAAGGCCGGCGACGACGGGCGGATCCTGGCGAGCGGCGGTCGGGTGCTGGGTGTGACGGCGAAGGGGAAAACGCTCGCCGCGGCGCAGTCCCTGGCCTACCGGGCGGTCGACGCAATCGACTGGCCCGAAGGCTTCTGCCGTCGCGATATCGGCTGGCGCGCCTTGGCAGGTTAGTGGGCCTATCAAGGAACCGTCATCGCTCTTGGCGATGGCGGGATGTAGAGAGGGAGTGGAGGCCCGGTCGTCGCGGGCTCGAAGAATGACAAGAGGGCAGCATGAGCAGCACGAGCGATAAGGACCTGGACCAGGAACATCAGCGCATCTTCGACGAGATGCTCGACGCCTTCGACGAGGAGATCGAGCTGGAGCTGGACGAAGACCGCATGCTGCTGCTGGACGAGGAGCCGCCGCCCACCGACGGCCGGCTGCCACGCCGCGTCTACTTCAACGAGCTGGTGAAGCTGCAGCGCGAACTGGTGAAGCTGCAGGACTGGGTGGTGGAGACCAAGGCCAAGATCGTGGTGCTGTTCGAGGGTCGCGACGCCGCCGGCAAGGGCGGCGCCATCAAGCGTATCACGCAGCGGCTCAATCCGCGCGTCTGCCGCGTGGCGGCGCTGCCGGCGCCTAGCGAGCGCGAGAAGACCCAGTGGTACTTCCAGCGCTATGTCGCCCACCTGCCGGCCGGCGGCGAGATCGTGCTCTTCGACCGCAGTTGGTACAACCGCGCCGGCGTCGAGCGCGTCATGGGCTTCTGCAACGACGATCAGCTTGAGGACTTCTTCCGCACCGTGCCCGAGTTCGAGCGCACCCTCATCCGTTCCGGCACGATCTTGCTCAAGTACTGGTTCTCCATCACCGATCGCGAGCAGGCCTTCCGCTTCCGGATGCGCATCCACGACCCGCTCAAGCAGTGGAAGCTGAGCCCAATGGACCTGGAATCGCGCCGCCGCTGGGAGGACTACACCAAGGCCAAGGAGGAGATGATGGACCGCACCTCCATCCCCGAGGCGCGTTGGTGGGTGGTGAAGGGCGACGACAAGAAGCGCGCGCGGCTGAACTGCATCAGCCACCTCTTGACCCAGATCCCCTATCAGGAGATCGAGCACGATCCGGTCGTCCTGCCCAAGCGCGTGCGCAATCCGGGCTATCACCGCGAGGACCAGTCGGACCTGGAAGTGCCGGAGAACTACTAACCGGCGAAGCTGCGTTCCGTCACAGCGGCGACCGCGGCGAGGTCTCGGCGCGTGGCGTCGGTCTCGTCGTCGGCAGAGCACGCCAGGGTCCTTGGCGACCTTCATGGCAGGCGACCACCGGAGGTGGATCCGGGCCGGCAATCTAGAGTCAGCGGACTGCACGCCTGGAGTTTGCCGGGTCACAACTGGTCGTTCTCAACTGCTGGTGTGGCGAAGCTCCGGCTCTTCGCTTCAAGTTTAAGAAGGCGTAGGACCTCATACGGGCGGCCTGAACAAGAAGAGCTACGAGCGGTTGGTGTTCTGTCCGCTGCAAAGCATCCGAAACCGCTGTGAAATGGCGCCGTCCGGGTCCTTCTCGCCTCCTTCTGCGCGCTGTCGTTCCGCCGTAGCATCATCGCTTCGGTGATTGATCAACTTTGACAGAATCTGAAATTTCTTCACAACTACTTGTTGTGTTACTTTGTTGATGGCGTACTCTGGGGCGTCGGGTTGATGCGCTTAGTGGTTGCTGCCGCCGGCGAGGATCGATCCACACTGACTTTGGGGAGGCTCTCTCGATGGCGTTCATCCCGGGCACCGGTGGTCCCGATACCTTAACGGGGACCAATCAGGTCGATACCATTCTGGGTTATGGAGCGAACGACAGTCTCTATGGGCTGGGCTCTCCGGACAGCCTCTATGGCGGGGCGGATAGCGATCGTCTATACGGCGGCGGTGCATCGGACCGTCTATTCGGCGGCGACGGCGGCGATGCCTCCCTGGGCGGCGGCGATGGGGCCGACCGGGTCTACGGCGGCAGCGGTCGCGAGGCCTATCTCTTCGGCGACAGCGGCGTGGACTTCTTGGCCGGAGACAGCGGCAACGACCAGCGTCTCTTCGGCGGCTCGGGCGGGGACAGCCTACGTGGCGACCAGGGGGCGGACAGCGTCTTCGTGGGTGGTGACGGCGACGACCGTCTGTTCGGCGGGACCGGCGTGGACCAGGCCTTCTACGGAGGGTCCGGCGACGACAGGCTCTACGGCGGCAGCGGGTCCGACAGCATCTTCGCGGGCGGTTCGGGCGCTGATCTGCTGGAGGCGGGCGGGGGCGCCAACGGCGACTTCTGGGGCGAAGCGGGCAACGACAGTCTGTACGGCGGTCGCGGCGGAGATGTCGGCTTCCAGGGCGGCGAGGGCGCGGACCTGCTGGCCGGCGGCGAGGGAAACGACAGCCTCTTCGAGGGTGGCGACGGCAACGACGCCCTGTTTGGCGGTCTGGGCGTGGATGGCTCGTTTTTCGGTGGTACCGGCTTCGACACACTGAGCGGTGGCAGCGGCGGCGATGAGCGCTTCTACGGCGGGACGGGCTCGGACACGGTGTCCGGGGGCAGCGGCGCCGACGGCGTCTTGTTCGGCGGCACGGGCTCCGACAGCGTTCTGGGCGGCGAAGGTGACGATGGCTTCATCAGGGGCGGCGACGGCGACGACGCGCTCTACGGCGGCAGCGGTGCCGACCGGCGCTTCTATGGGGCGTCGGGCACGGACCGGGTGTTCGGTGGCAGTGGCTCGGACCGGACCTTTCTGGGCGGCACGGCGGCGGATGCGCTCTACGGAGGCGACGGCAACGACGTCAGCTTCTTCGGCGGCGACGGTAACGACAGCCTCTTCGGCGGCAGCGGCCGTGAGTCGGGCTTCCGGGGCGGGGAGGGTAGCGACCGGATCGCGCTTGGCAGCGGCAATGACGGCTCGGGCAGCGTGGACGCGGCCTTCGGCGGCGGGGGAAGCGACACCATCGAGGGCGGTGACGGGAACGACATCTCGATCGGCGGCGCCGAAGGTAACGACCGGCTCTATGGAGGCGACGGCAACGACGCGGTCCTTGCCGGTGGTGACGGGGAAGACCGGGTCTCCGGCGACAGTGGCCGTGACCGCACCCTATTCGGCAACACCGGGACCGATTGGCTCTTCGGTGGCAGCGGGTTGGACTACGGCTTCTTCGGCGGCAGCGGGCTCGACCGGATCTACGGCGGCGCGGCGAACGACGCCAACTTCTACGGCGGCGACGGCGACGATCGAGTCGATGGCGGCGACGGTCAGGACCGGAGGCTCTACGGCGACGGCGGCGCGGATCGCATCTTCGGCGGCAAGGAGCAGGATGAGAGCATCTTCGGTGGCGAGGGGAACGACCGGCTTGTTGGCGACAGCGGGGGCGACAGATCCTTCTTCGGTGGTGCGGACAGTGACGCGCTCTTCGGCGGCAGCGGGGGCGAAAGCTACTTCCACGGCGACTCCGGCGCGGATGCGCTCTTTGGCGGCAGCGGATTGGAGACCCTGTTCTTCGGCGGTTCCGGAGCGGACTCCATCTATGGCGGTACAGGAGACGAGCGCTTCTTGATCGGTGACTCGGGAGCTGACCGGGTCTTTGGCGGTAGCGGCGTCGACGCCACGCTTTTGGGCGACGATGGCGATGACGCTCTCTATGGTGGCGTCGGAGATGATTTTGCCCTCTATGGCGGTCGGGGAAGTGATGCGCTGTTCTCTGACATTGGCGACGACCTTAGCTTTTTCGGAGGCGACGGAAGCGATTCCCTATTTGGCGCCATAGGAAACGAAGAGAGCTTCTTTGGCGGCAGGGGCGATGACTCGATCTTCGGAGGTAGTGGAACGGACTCCGAACTCTACGGTGATTCGGGTGGGGACTCTTTGAATGGCGGTAGTGGCAACGATAGCTTGATCTATGGCGGATCTGGCGACGACACCTTGTCCGACAGCGGTGGCAATGATCAGTGGTTCTTCGGTCGCGACGGTGACGACACCGTGTTTGGCGGCGAAGGCAATGACTCTTTGTTCTACGGTGGGTCCGGCAGCGACTTCTTGGTGGGAATGCGTGGAGAGGACTCCGCGTTCTTTGGAGGATCTGGTAACGATAACCTCGCTGCCCAGGAACCGTTCAACAGAACAACCGAAACCAATTGGCGCTTCTATGGCGATGGGGGCGATGACAGAGTTGTCGAGGACAACGGAACCGACATCAGCTTCTTTGGCGGTGACGGAAACGATCGTCTCTATGCACTCAGGGGCGACGATACATCATTTCTGGGTGGCGATGGCGACGACACCATCGACGCGGGCGCCGGAGACGACCGGGATTTCTGGGGTGGTGACGGCGCGGATAGGATCTTTGGAAACTCGGGTGCCGATTCGCGCTTCTTTGGAGAGGGCGGCGATGACAGACTTTATGCCGGCAGCAACCGTATGGTTCAGGAGAGCTTATTTGGCGGCATGGGGGACGACAGCCTGATTGGGAGCCACGGTAGCGATGAACGCTTCTTCGGCGGTGACGGCGCGGACTATCTCTCCGGACGTCGTGGTGAATACAACAGCTTCTTCGGCGGAGCGAACACTGACACGCTTTTTGGGGCGGACGGCAGTGATTTTCAGTTCTTCGGCGGCGACTCTGCCGATGTCCTCGCGGCAGGTGGCGGGAGTGACGAGTTGTCTTACGGCGCCAACGGCTCCGACACCCTCTTCGGTGGCGAGGGTGCCGACACCCGCTTCTATGGCGGCAACTCGCCGGACCTGATCTACGGCGGCGGCAAGAACGACGTAGTTCTCTTCGGTGGCTCGGGCAACGACGGTGTTTCCGGCGGTGGTGCCGACGATGCGCTGCTCTACGGCGGTAACGGCGTCGACTGGCTTTATGGCGGCGCCGGAGACGATGTGCGGCTCTTCGGCGACTATGAGTCGGATGAACCTGACCGCTATGCCTACAACGATTCGATCTTCGGTGACGGTGGTGACGATCTCGGTCTCTTCGGCGTGAACGGCGACGATGCCCTCTATGGCGGCGAGGGAGACGACATGAGTCTCTTCGGAGGAGCCGGCGACGATTCGATCTTCGGTGGAGATGACGACGATCGGCTAGTTTTCGGTGACGGGGGCGGCGACCAACTCTTCGGAGGGGCGGGCAATGACCAGCTGCACGGCACTGACGGCAGGGACACGCTCTATGGAGGGGCGGGCACCGACCGGCTCTACGGCGGGACCGGCAGGGATCTCTTCACGGTTACGTCCCAAGCCGATTTCCAGGCAGGACAGTACAACTACTTCGGTGGAGGCGGTGCCGACACTTTGTACTTGGAGAATGGGACCACCATTCCGGGTGGGGGGACGGGACTGAACTCCATCCAGTTTACTCTGTACCTTTGACGTCATCCCGCTCTAGCGTCCGCCGGAGACCTCGATGATGCTGCCGGTGGTGTAGGAGGCCTTGTCCGAGGCGAGCCAGAGGATGGCTTCGGCGACCTCTTCGGCCTTGCCGCCGCGCTTCATGGGGACCTGGTCTTTCAAGCGTTCCACGCGGTCGGGAATGCCGCCCTTGGCGTGGATCTCGGTCTCGATGATGCCCGGACGGATGGCGTTGACCCGGATCCCCTGATCGGCCTGCTCCTTGGCCAGTCCGACCGTCATGGTATCCAGCGCGCCCTTGCTGGCGGCATAGTCCACGTACTCGAAGGGCGATCCCATCTTGGCGGCGACGGACGAGACGTTGACGATGGCGCCGCCCCGGCCGCCGTGCGCCTTGGACAGGCGCTTGACCGCCGCCCGCGCGCAGAGGAAGCAGCCCAGCACGTTGACGTCCAGCACGCGGCGGAAGCGGTCGAGGGACATCTCGTCCAGCCGGCTTTGCTGGAAGAGGATGCCGGCGTTGTTGACCAGGACGTCGAGCCGGCCGAGCGCGTCGTCGAAGGTCTTGAACATCGCCTCCACCTCCGCCTCATGCGAGACGTCGGCCTTGAGCAGCACGACCTCGGCGCCGCGCTGGCGAGCCTCCGCCGCGACGGCTTCGGCCGCCGTGTCGTTCGAACTGTAGTTGAGGCCGATGGCATAGCCGTCACGGGCGGCGAGCAAGGCCGTCGCCGCGCCGATGCCGGCACTGGCGCCGGTGATCAGGATCGTCTTGCGTTCGCTTTCCATGGTCGTCTCCAGTTGCCCCTGCCGGTGCCGGCTGACTCTCTCATCTTGCCATAGTGCCGGCTCTAGTCCCGCGCGTCTTACGCTGGCTGTGAGAGGCAGCTATTCCCCGGCGGCGTCGCTGCGCGCGGCGGGACCCCGGTCACGGATCTCCAGGACGCGGTAGAGCGCGCTGGTCATCATGATGATGTCGCCCACCGTGGTGCTCCCCAGCTCCGTATGCTCGAAGGCGTCCAGCAGGAAGATCTCGGCCCTGCCGTCGCCATCCGGGCCGTTGACCGCGCGGGCAAGCGCCAAGCTTTCGGTGAAGGGGATCACGCGGTCCTCCTTGCCATGGATCAAGAGCAGCTGCGGTCCCGGCCCGCTGAGATCGTAGCGGGAGAGGTCCAAGGCCTCCATCTCAGCCTTGATCGCCTCCGGCAGGGCGGCACTCAGCTCCGGCACGGCATCGGGGTCGTCGTTCTCCAGGAAGGCCAGGACGGCAAGACCCTCGGGGCCCAGTCCCTCGGTGAACTCGCCGATGTCGGCCGTCTCGTCGTCCAGGCGGCGCTGGGCGATCTGCCTTAGGCGCCACTCGTCTCCGGGATCGGAAAGGCGGCCGGCGTTCGAGTGTGCGAAGACCCACGGACCGAAGGCATCGGGCTCTCCCTGGCGCCAGCGCTCCTCCGCGCTCTTGCGATAGGCGCCGGTGGTGAAGAAGGTGGCAACGGTCTCGCTGCTGTAGTAGCCGCCGAGCGCGACCAGGAAGTCGATCCGCGTCGCCAGGTCCGGCTGCAGGAGCGCCACCATCAGCGGGCCGACGGCGTAAGAGAGGCCGAAGGCGCCGACCGGGCGATCGGGGCCGGCCAGGTGCGCCAGATAGCGCAGCGAGTCGGCCATGACGTCCGCGTCGGCGGCGGAGACCTGCAGGCGCCTAAGATTCTCGATCTCTGGCACCATCACCAGGAAGTCGGACTTCGCCCACTGCGAGGCGAGGGCGACGACGCGCGGATCGTCGCGGCCGTTGGGGCTGGCGCCGGGCAGGATCATGATCGCTGCTTCGGGCTCGACCCCGGGCTTCCGGTAGAGGTCGGCCTGCCGCGTGCCGGTTTGGCCCGCGAAGCTGACGGCGGAGCGGTGAACCTGCTCGGCCAGCTCGCCGCCGGCCATGGCTTTCAGAAGAGAGAGCGATTCCAGACTACGGCCAGGCGAGCAGCCGCCGGCCAGCAGGATGCAAGCCAAGATTGCAGGCAGCAGCACGAGGCGTCGCGTGACGCTCAAGCGATCCCTATATTCTTCAAGCGACATAATCGCCTCTCTCTCGTAAGGGATGTACGATAATCGATCTTTACTCTCTTTAGGTCAATGCCTGTAGAACCACTATGGCGGAAGGAGGTCAAGACGCAATGGAGGACGAGGAGTTCGCCGCCCTGGCCAAGCTCTATGAGCCGTTGAGACGGCTGGGACCCGGCAGCGAAGCGGCGACACGGCGGGCGCTGGCTGCCTGCGTCGGCTTGCCGAGCCGGCCAAGGGTGCTGGATTTGGGGTGCGGGACAGGGGCTTCCAGCCTGCTCTTGGCCACCACGCTGAACTGCCCGATCGAGGCAGTCGACCTCTTCCCCGCCTTCCTGGCACGTCTGCGGCGGCGCGCGGAGGCGGCCGGATTGGACCACTTGATTCTCCCCAGGCGGGAGGACTTCGGCAAGCTCGAGACGCCGGAGCGGGGCTACGACCTCCTCTGGTCCGAAGGCGCGGCGTACAATCTGGGATTCGAGATGGCTCTCAAGGACTGGCGTCGGCTGCTGGCGCCCGGCGGATTTCTCGCCTTGACCGAGGTCGTTTGGTTGAAGGAACCGCCCCGGCGGGTCGCCGCCTTTTGGGAGCGCGAGTACCCCGGCATGCTGTCGCGCCAAGAGGCCTTGGAGCGGGCGGGGGAACTCGGCTACCGGGTGCTGGATGCCTGGCCCCTGGCGGCGGAAGACTGGTGGTCCTACTACGGGCCGCTGCGCCAGCGTGCCGAAGACCTGGCGCGCGAGAGCACCACCGATCCGACCCTGCGGTCGCTGATCGACGGCATCTTCGAGGAGATTGCCGTCTTCGAGGAGAGCCAGGGCAGCTACTCCTACGTCTTCTTCGTGCTGCAGCGTCGCGACGCGGAGGCTTGACGGAGGGACGACGGGCGGGCAGGCAGGGCTGATGGAAACAACACTGCTATCAGAAGGTCTGGCGCCCCTGCGCGCGGGCGGCAAGGCCGCCGTCGCCGCCGCTCTGGCGCGCCTGGAGCGGGCTCCAAAGAGCGCCGAGAGCCTGGACCTCTTGGCCGAGGCCTGGTCGCTCGTCACCGCGGGCGAGGGCGCGCAGGTCCTGGGCATCACCGGGCCGCCAGGTGTCGGCAAGTCGACCTTGGTGGGGGCGCTCTTGAAGGAGGCGCGGGCGCGGGGCCTCAGGGTCGCGGTCTTGGCCATCGATCCCTCCTCGAGGCTGAGCGGCGGCGCCTTGCTGGGCGACCGCCTGCGCGTCATGAGCCCGGCCGGCGATGCCGACTGCTTCGTGCGCTCCATGGCCGCCCGGCACCGCCTGGGCGGGCTGGCCGACGAGGCCTTTCCGGCGATCACCCTGCTGCGCGCGCTCTTCGACCTCGTGCTGGTCGAGACGGTGGGGGTGGGGCAGTCGGAGACCGACGTGGCCGACATGGCCGACACGGTGGTCTTCTGCGTGCAGCCTGCCTCCGGCGACGCCGTGCAGTTCATGAAGGCCGGCATCATCGAGATCCCGCACATCGCCGTGGTGACCAAGGCCGATCTGGGCGCGGCCGCCGAGCGTGCGCTGGCCGATCTCAAGGCCGCCGTGGGCCTGAGCGCCCCGGCGGACGGCTGGTCCGTCGCCTGCCTCAAGCTGGCCGCGCAGAAGCCGGATGCCGCCGCGTCCCTGCTGGAGCTGGCGGAGAGGCATCGGCGTCATCTGGCCGAGCGGGGCCTCTTGGGGCGGCGGCGCGCCGCGCAAGGCAAGGCCTGGCTTGCCGAGGCCGTGCGCGCCGACTACGGCCGAAAAGGTCTGGCGAAGGCCGCTGCCTCGCTGGCGGCGACGGCCGCATCGCCCTTCGCCCAGCTAGCGCAGGTCCGGCGGCTGTTGGACGCGCCTGGGTCCTAGGGTGGTGCTGTTGGAGGAGAGGGCGGCCGTTTGACGTCATTCGCCCGCTGTCTCAAGCCTCTTGCGGCATCGCGAAGCGTTCAAAAGGGTGTCATTGCGAGCGAAGCGCGGCAATCCAGGGTGGTGCTTGGCCACACATGGATTGCCGCGTCGCTGTCGCTCCTCGCAATGACGACGGTGTGTGTTGCAGGCGAAGTCCTTAGCCGTCGGGAACGCGGCGGACTTACTCGGTCCGCACCGCGTCGGTCGCGGCCAGCCATTCCTTCAGGCGTGCCTCGGGGTCGGCGTTGCGCAGCACGTCGGTGACGACGGAGCAGCAGTCGGCGCCGGCGGCGAAGACGCCAGGCGCGCGCTCCACCGTCAGGCCGCCGATGGCGACCAGCGGCAGGTCGCCGATCGCTTCCTTCCACTGTCCGATCTTCTCGAGGCCTTGGGGGGCCCACTTCATGGCCTTCAGGATGGTCGGGTAGATCGGGCCCAGCGCCACGTAGTCCGGCTCCACTGACAGGGCGCGCTCGAGTTCCTGCCCGTCATGGCTGGAGACGCCCAGCTTCAGGCCGCCTCTGCGAATGGCGCCCAGGTCCGCCGCCTCGAGATCCTCCTGGCCTAGGTGGATGTAGTCGCAGCCGAGATCCAGCGCCAAGCGCCAGTAGTCGTTGACGATCAGCTGGCAGCCGGCGGCCCGGCAGAGGTCGCGCGACCGGGCGATCTCCCGCTTGAGCGCGGCGTCGGGAAGATCCTTCACGCGCAGCTGCACGAGCTTGAGGCCGAGGGGAAGAAACCTTTCAAGCCAATGGCTTGCGTCGATAATCTGATAGAATGCAGGCAGCATCGCCGTCATGCCCGCTCGGTCAGGCGGAAGGGCAGGCCGGCCAGCGGCGTGGAGGGACTGGCCATGTCGCGCGGTTCCATCGGCTGGGCTTCGAAGGCCACGCGCCCGGCCTCCACCGCCTTGGCGAAGGCGCCGGCCATGGCCACGGGATCGCCCGCCTTGGCGACGGCGGTGTTCAGCAGGATGGCGTCGTAGCCCAGCTCCATCGCCTCGGCGGCGTGCGAGGGGCGGCCGATGCCGGCGTCCACGATCAAGGGCACGTCGGGGAAGTGATTGCGCAGCGTCCTGAGGCCATAGGGGTTGTTCAGGCCCCGGCCGCTGCCGATCGGCGCGCCCCAGGGCATCAGGACCTGACAGCCGGCGTCGAGCAGCGCTTCGGCGACCACCAGATCCTCGGTCATGTAGGGCAGCACCTGAAAGCCGTCCCGGGTCAGAATGCGCGCCGCCTCGACCAATCCGAAGGGATCGGGGGCCAGGGTGTCTTCCTCGCCGATCACCTCCAGCTTGATCCAGGGCGTGTCGAAGAGCTCGCGCGCCATTTGGGCGGTGGTCACGGCCTCCTTCACGCTGTGACAGCCGGCCGTGTTGGGCAGGACGCGCACGGCCGCCTCGCGAATGATGGAGAGCAACACCTCGCTCTCCTTGCCGCCCGCCATCTCCCGGCGCAGCGAGACGGTCACCACCTCCGACCCGGCCGCCGCGATCGAGCGGCGCAGGATGTCCGGAGAGGGGTAGAGCGCGCTGCCAAGCAGCACCCGAGAGCGAAAGGTCTCGCCGTAAAGGGTGAGGGCCATGGCGTCAGCCTCCCTGCATGGGGGCGACGACGTCGATGGCGTCGCCGGATGCAAGCCGGGTGTCGCCGCGCAGCGTGGCGCGCACGAAGTCGCCGTTGACCGCCGTCGCGACCTTGCGTTCGCCGTAGCCCAGCTCGGTCAAGAGCTCTTCCAAGGTCGCGGCCGAGGTCTCAAGCCGCCGGCCGTTCACCGTCACCGTCATAGGTCACCTCCGGATCGCCGCGACCCTCCAGCAGCAGATCGGCGGCGCGCTCGGCCAAGGCCGGCGCCACCAGAAAGCCGTGGCGGTAGCAGCCGTTCACGTGCAAGCGCCGCCCCTGGCGCACCAGGCGCGGCAGGTTGTCGGGAAAGGCCGGTCGGGCATCGACGCCGATCTCCACCACCTCCGCCTCGCCGAAGGCCGGGTGCAGCGCATAGGCGCTGGAGAGAAGCTCGAGCAGCGAGCGGGCCGTGATGCGGCGCTTGTCTTCCGTTTCGATCATGGTCGCGCCAACCATGAAATGCCCGTCTTCGCGGGGCACGACATAGAGGGGAAAGCGCGGATGCAGCAGGCGCACCGGCCGCGACAGGCGGACGTCCCGGCTCTTCAGGACCAGCATCTCTCCCTTGACGCCGCGCAGATCGGCCAGACTGTCGCGGGCGGCGAGACCGCGGCAGTCGAGGCGCCAGTCGGCTTGCGGCGGGGCCGCCAATGCGCCGGCGGGCAGCCGCCGCCCGGTCTCGACCTTGACGCCGGCCGCCGTCAATCCCCGGAAAAGCGCACGCAAGGTCTCGCGCGGGTCGAGATGACCCTCCCGCTCGAAGTGGAGACCGCGGGCGAAGCGCCCCTCCAGATCCGGTTCCAAGGCGGCAAGCTGCTGCGCGTCCAGCCATTGCCAGCCGCGGGTCAAGCGCGAGAAGCGCTCTAACTCGCCGGCATCGCGGCGCGGTGCCACCACCAAAGATCCCTTGAAGTGGGCCTCGGGCGCTTCCTTCCGCCAGAAGGCCAGGCTGTCCTCGGCCAAGCGTCCGATCAGCGGCTCGGCCGACTCCATCTCGCAGAAAGGCGCCAGCATGCCGCCGGCCCACCAAGAGCAGCACGCGGCGTCGGGTCCGTCGCTGGCGGTGACCAGGTGCACGTCGCAGCCGCGCCTGGCGAAGACCAGGGCGCAGGTCAGCCCGACCACTCCACTTCCGATCACCTCGATGCGCGGCAAGGCGCCAACTCCGGTTGGATCCGGTGCCTTGTCTGGCGGAGGCTCGGGAGGGCTGGACACCATCCCTTCGCCGGCATGACCCGGATCAGGTTCTAAGAGTCCGGCGCGGGCATCAGCGCCATCTCAGCCCCCTGCCGGGGGCACCCCTTGGTCAAGAGCGCGTAGCCTATGTCGCCGGGCGCCGACTGGCAAGCTTTTGCGGGATTGGCCGCGGTCGTGCGGTCGCCGGGATCGCTAGGCGGCCTTCGGCATGGTCTCCACGAAGCGCAGCGGTTGGCCTTGCGGGTCGCCGATGACCTGGCCGTCGCGCATGACGGTGCGGCCGCGGATGACGGTCATGATCGGCCAGCCGGTGACGAAGCGCCCCTCGAACGGCGACCAGCCGCATTTGCTGGCCAGCCAGGCGTTCTCGATGCGCCGGCGTGCCTCGAGGTCGACCAGGGTGAAGTCGGCATCGTAGCCCTGCGCGATCCGGCCCTTGCCGGCTAGGCCATAGATCCGCTGGGCGCCGGCGGAGGTGAGGTCGACCAGGCGCTCCAGGGTCAAGCGTCCGGCGCTCACGTGGTCCAACAGCAGCGGCAGCAGGGTCTGCACGCCGGGCATGCCGGACGGGCTGGCGGGGTAGGCCTGCGCCTTCTCCGCCCTGGTGTGCGGGGCGTGGTCGCTGCCGATGACGTCGACCAGGCCGTTGGCGACCGCAGCCCAGAGGGCCTGGCGGTGACGGGCTTCCCGGATCGGCGGGTTCATCTGCGCATAGCTGCGCAGCTCCTTGTAGCAGTCCGGCGCCTCCAGGGTCAGGTGCTGGGGCGTCACCTCGACGGTCGCCAGGTCGTGGTTGGCGGCCAGCAGAGGCAGCTCCTCGGCCGTGGTGATGTGCAGCACGTGCACGCGCCTGCCGGCCTTGCGGGCCAGCCGTAGCAGGCGTTCCGTGGCAAGCCGCGCGGTCTCGACGTCGCGCCAGACCGGATGCTGCGCCGGACCGCCGTTTCCGGCCATGGCCATGCGCGCGCGCAGGCGCGGCTCGTCCTCGGCATGCACGGCCATGCGGCGCGTGCCGGAGCGCAGCACCGCCTCCAGGGTGTCATCGTCCTCCACCAGGAGGGTGCCGGTGGAAGAGCCCATGAAGAGCTTGACCCCGACCACCCCCGGCAGCCGCTCCAGCGCGCCCAGCCTGTCGACGTTCTCCGCCGCCGCGCCGACGAAGAAGGCGTGATCGCACCAGGCGCGCCCCTTGGCGCGGTCCAGCTTGTCCTGGATCGCCGCCGCGGTCGTCGTGGTCGGAGAGGTGTTGGGCATCTCGCAGACGGCGGTGACGCCGCCCAGGACGGCCGCCTTGGTGCCGCTCGCCAAGTCCTCCTTGTGCTCCATGCCGGGCTCGCGGAAGTGGACCTGCGTGTCCATCACGCCGGGCAGGACGGTCAGGCCGCCGACATTGATCCGCTGCGCCGTCGGCGCCTCGCCCAAGGCACCGACCGCTGCGATCTTGCCGCCGCTGATCGCAATGTCCGCTTCAACGAGGCCGCCAGGGGTGAAGACCTTGCCGCCCCGCAAGATCAAGTCGTAGGTCTGGCTCATGACGTCGGTTTCGGCCCTCTCCTTTTGAGTGAGCGCGCAGCTTGACCCGCCAAGGGCGCAGGCTTCAAGGATTCTCGCTGCGCTTGGCCCGAAGTGTGGCGAAGAGCGCGTGGTAGGCGGCCAGGCCTCGCGCTTCGGTAAAGCTCCGCAGATAGGCGGCGCGGCCGCCGGCGGCAAGCTGGCGAAGGCCGTCGGCGTCGCCGGCCATGGACCTGACCGCCTCGGCCAGGGCATCGGGGCTGCCGCGCCGAAAGAGCCGGCCGCTGACGCCGTCCTCGATCAGCCAGGCCGGCCCGTCGGCGTTGCTCGCCAAGACCGGGCATCCCGCCATCCAAGCCTCCAGGATGACGTTTCCCAAGGGCTCCTTCAGCGAGGGCACGACCAGCAGGTCGGCGGCGCGCAGCAACGGCAAGGGGTCGTCCTGCCAGCCGAGAAAGCGCACCCGGGCGGTCAGCCCTAGGGCGCCGGCCTGGTGGCGCAGGGCCAGTTCCTCCGGGCCGCTGCCGGTCAGCCACAAGGTGGCGCGCGGGAGCTTCGCCAAGGCTTGCAGCAGGATCTCGAAGCCCTTGACCTGATGCAAGCGACCCAGACCCAGCAAGAGGGTCCCCTGGTCCGGTCGCGGCAAGCCGGGCGGCGGCCGTCTCTCAGCGAAGCGGTCGGCGACGAAGTTGCGTATCAGGCTCACGGCGTCGCGCGGCCAGCCGGCCTGGACGATGTGCTCGACCAGATGCGGCGCGGGCGCGATGAGGTGATCGCAGTTGCCGAAGCGCTTCAGCGGGTAGGTGCCGCCCAGGCGGCCCACCAGCTTGTGACGTCCCCGCGGGGTGAGTGCCGCCGCCCTCTGCATGAAGGCCAGAACGATCTGCGGGCGATGGCGGGCCAAGGCGTCGCGCATGCGCTGGCGGGTTCTTATGTCGAAGCGCCGCTTGAAGGGCGCGGTGGTCGTGTCGACTCCCGCCGCCGACAGGCCCGCCAGTACGGCCGGATGGGGGCGCACCACGGCGCCGAGCCGGGCGTCGCTGCTCGCCAAAGCGGCCGCCAGTCGACAGAAGAAGGTCTCGGCCCCGCCTTCCGCGCGCCCGGCCATGGTCATCAGCACGCGCAGGCCGGGTGGGGTTTCGGATGCCGACTCCGGCGCTCGGCTGAGGGCGTCGCTTGCCATGCCTCTTCCCTGGCGGCACGGCAGCCTTTCCGTCAATAGCCGGTTACTAGGGACTTGCGATTGCCTCTCAGATCGGCCACATCGCGGGCATGGCTGGGATAGGGAGCAACAAAGTGCAAGACGCGCGCTTCTGCTGGCTCGAAGACCGTGGGGTCATCGCGGTCGAAGGGCCCGATGCTCGGGACTTCCTGCAGGGTATCGTCAGCAACGACGTCTCGAAAGTGAAGCCCGATCAAGTACTTTGGTCCGCTTTCCTGACGCCGCAGGGGAAGTTTCTGCATGACTTCTTCCTGCTGGAACACGAGGGTGTGCTGCTGCTGGACTGCGAGGCCGCGCGGCGCGGCGATCTGCTGCGGCGCCTCAAGCTCTACAAGCTTCGCTCCAAGGTCACCGTCAGCGATGTCTCGGAAGACTGGCGGGTCGCCGCGGTCTGGGGAGCGGGCGCGACCGCGCGCCTCGGCCTGACCGAGGAGGCCGGCAAGGCCTCGTCTTCGGCTTCGGCCGTGACCTTCGTCGATCCGCGACATGCCGCGCTCGGCGCCAGAATGCTGCTTGGCGCCTCGGCGCCCGCGCCCGATCTGCCGCCTGGCGAGCGCAGCGATTGGGAAGCCTTGCGGATTCGCCTGGGCCTTCCCGACGGCAGCCGTGACATGGAGGTGGAGAAGGCCATACTTCTCGAGAACGGCTTCGACGAGCTCGGCGGCGTCGACTGGAGGAAGGGCTGCTTCATGGGGCAGGAGCTGACGGCACGCACCAGATATCGAGGCTTGGTCAAGAAGCGCCTGTTACCCATTGAAAAAGAAACAGATTTTTCAGAAGAGATGCCGAGCATCGAGCAAGGGGGCAAGTCGGTCGGCGAGGTTCGCTCCCACAGCGGCAATCAGGCACTGGCGCTGATCCGCCTTCAGGCGCTGGAGGACGGTGCCGCCATCACGCTGCAGGGGGAGGCGGTTCGCGTGCTGCCACCCGACTGGGTGCAACTGCCGCAACCGAAACCCAACGGTTCATGAGCCATCCCCCTCTTTGCTTCGTCCACGGCCTGGCGTGCGCGCCGGAGGACTGGGACGGCGTCATCGCCACTCTGGATCAGCTGCAGGCGCGCACCGCCGTAGATCTGGGCTTCTTCGATCCCCTTGCCGTGGAGGCGCCGGCGCCCACCATCGCCTCCTTGGCCAGGCGGGTCCTGGTGGCGCATCAGCTCTTGAACGGTCCGGCGGTCCTGGTCGGCCACAGTCTCGGCTGCCGGGTCGTGCTGGAGGCCGCGAGGCGGCAGCCCGATAGCGTCGCCGGGCTTGTTCTTATCGACGGCAGCCGCCTGACGGCCGGCACGCCGGCCAGCTGGCGCGCCATGGTGGAGGCGGATCCGGTTGCCTTCGCCGAAGACTTCTTCGGCCAGATGATGGGCCCGAAGATGCCGGAAGAGACGGCCGGTCGCCTGATCGCGCGCGCCAAGACGATGCCGTCCGACAAGATGGCGCGCCTCTTGGAGGATGGCGCCGAGTGGGACCATGGGGGCTGCGATCGCGCGCTGACGGCGCTCAAGACGGTTCCTCTCATGGTCCTGCAGAGCACCGTGATCGGCGAGGACCGGCGACGGCGCTGGCTCGCCGAGGGCGAGGGAACGCCCTGGACCGAGTACGTGACGGCGCGCGTTCCCGAAGCCAGGATAGAGGTTCTGGCCGGTCTCGGGCACTTCCCCATGATAGAGGATCCGGAAGCGGTGAGCCGCCTGCTGTCGGACTTCCTGGCCGGTCTCTCCTGACGCAACGGTCATTGCCGCGGGGGAACGGCAGCTGAAGCAGGGCGGGCGTTGCACCGCAGCATGGCGCCCGCTATGTCAGTTCCACCTAAGCTACGTCTGTCCCTGGTTCGCAAAGGAGTTCCGCCATGTCTGCCTGCATCGTCGGTTGGGCGCACAGCAAGTTCGGCAAGCACGAAGGCGACGATCTGGAGAGCCTGATCCGACTGGTGGCGGTTCAAGCTGTGCAGGACGCCGGCATCGCGGTGGAAGACGTCGACGAGATCGTGCTCGGCAACTTCAACGAGGGCTTTTCCCGCCAGGCCTTCCCGGCCTCGCTGGTGCTGCAGGCCGACGACGGCTTTCGCTACACCCGCGCGACGCGCGTCGAGAACGCCTGCGCGACCGGGTCCGCCGCCTTGCACCAGGGCATCAAGTCGCTGAAGGCCAAGGATGCGCGCTTCGTGCTCTGCGTCGGGGTGGAGAAGATGACCGGCCTGCCGACGCGCGAGATCGGCGACGTGCTGCTCAAGGCCTCCTACGTGAAGGACGAGGCCGACATCGAGGGCGGCTTCGCCGGCGTCTTCGGCAAGATCGCGGAGCTCTACTTCCAGAAGCACGGCGACCAGTCCGATGCCTTGGCGATGATCGCCGCCAAGAACCATAAGAACGGCGCGGTCAACCCCTTGGCGCAGATGCAGAAGGACCTGGGCTACGAGTTCTGCCGCAACGTCAGCGACAAGAATCCCTACGTCGCCGGACCGCTGAAACGCACCGACTGTTCGCTGGTGTCCGACGGCGCCGCCGCCGTCGTCCTGACCGACGTCGAGACGGCCCTGCGGATGCCCAAGGCGGTTGTGTTCCGCGCCGCCCGGCACGTGCAGGACTTCCTGCCGATGGCGCGTCGCGACATTCTGGAGTTCGACGGCTGCCGCAGGGCTTGGAGCGAAGCCCACGCCGAGGCGGGCACCAGCATCGCCGACCTCTCCCTGGTGGAGACCCACGACTGCTTCACCATCGCCGAATTGATCCAGTACGAGGCCATGGGCCTGGCCGAGCGCGGCCGGGCGGCCGAGATGATCAAGGAGGGCGTCACGCAGAAGGACGGCCGGCTTCCGGTCAATGCGTCCGGCGGCTTGAAGTCGAAGGGCCATCCGATCGGTGCCACCGGCATCTCCATGCACATCATGGCCTCCATGCAGCTCCTGGGGACGGCCGGCGAGATGCAGGTCAAGGATCCCAAGCTGGCCGGCATCTTCAACATGGGCGGTGCGGCGGTGGCCAACTACGCCTCGATCCTGGAGCCCTTGCGGGGATAACGGGCCCTGCCATGGTGACGCCGGCGCGAAGGCTTGCCTACGCCCGGCACATCCTGGGTCGCAGCGGCCTGCGCGACGAGCGATTGGAAGCGGCCTTCGCCAAGGTGCCGCGCGAGGACTTCGCCGGCCGGCCGCCCTGGCGCGTGGTGGCGCTGGAAGGCCTCTGCGCCGGGCTCACCCGCGAGACCGGCAAGCCGGAAGCGCTCTACTGCGACAGCCTGATCCAGCTGGAGCCGCGCCGGGGCGTGAACAACGGCAGTCCCTCGCTGCATGCCCAGCTCTTGCACGCGCTCGCGCCCCGGCCTGGGGAGGCCATTGCCCACATCGGTGCCGGCGGCGGCTACTACTCCGCCATCCTGGCCGAGCTGGTCGGTTCGGACGGCCGCGTCGTGGCGGTGGAGTATGGCGAGGCCTTGGCGGCGTCCTCCGCCGAGAACTTGAAACCCTGGTCGCAGGTCGAGGTCGTCCATGGCGATGGTGCGCTCTACCCGCAAGAAGAGGTGGACGGCGTCTATGCGAGCGTCGCGACCGCGGGGCCGGCACCTGCCTGGCTCGACAGCCTTCGGGTGGGTGGGCGCTTGATCTTTCCCCTGGGCGCGCCGGCGCCGCCCAGAGGCGGCTTTCGCAGCAGCGACTCGGCGGTGATGCTCTCGGTCGAGCGGCGCGCCGGCGGTTTCGCGGCACGTGCCCTCATGCCGGTCTCCTTCGTCTTCGCCGAATCGAGTCTGGGCGATGCGGAGGAGGCGGAGGCCTTGAGCGCGGCCTTCGCCGGACCCGGCCTATCGGAGGTCAGGTCGCTCCGCTGGGGCGATCCGGGCGACCCCGCGCGCGCCTGGTTCTGGTCGCCGCGCTGGAGCCTCAGCTATGACCCGGCGGGTGATTGAGCCGTCGGCCGGCTTCTGCTTACCTGTCGACCACGCTACGTCATTCGAGGGAGGAAGCCATGGCGGGAGAGGGTGTGTCCGGGTTTCGCTATGCCATGACGATCAAGAAGTTCGGCTCCGTTCCGGAACCGGCTTTCGAGGATCCTGGCGAACAGCAGGCGACCTGGGGCGGCGTTTGGGGCTGCGACAGCGACGTCGGCCGCCTGCGCAAGGTCTTGGTGCACCGGCCGGGCGCGGAGATGGAGATCGTCGATCGGACCAAGTACATCCAGGAGATCGATGCCTTCGGCGATCCGGAGATCGGCTGGTACTGGCAGCACAACAGCATCCCGCAAGTGGAAGAGATGCAGGCCCAGCACGACGCGATGACCGCCGCCCTGGAGGCGAAGGGCGTGGAGGTCATCCGGCTGGAGGGCGTGGCCGCCCCCAACATCAAGGCCTGCTACACCCGCGACAGCGTGATCGCGATCAAGGGCGGGGCTATCGTCTCGCGCATGGCGCCCAGAATCCGGCGCGGCGAGGAGCTCTGCGTCACCCGCACCTTGGCCAAGATCGGCATGCCGATCCTGCGCACCATCACTGGCATCGGGATGGTGGAGGGCGGCAGCTTCGCCTGGCTCAACAGCAAGACCGCCGTCATCGGCCGGTCTATCCGCGTCAACGACGAGGCCATCCGCCAGCTCGACGAGGTGCTGCGCGCCCAGAGCGTCGAGCTGATCGTGGTCGACCTGCGCGGCTACGACATCCACATCGACGGCAGCTTCATGATGATCGATCGTGACTTGGCCCTGGTCGCGGCCGAGGGCCTGCCCTTCACCTTCCTGGAGCGCTTGAAGACGCTGGGGGTGCGCACGATCGAGATCACGCCGCAGGACGACCCTTGGATCATCAACTGCCTGGCGGTCGCGCCGGGCGATGTCTTGATGCCGCCGGGCGCCTCCAATCAGACCATGGACCGGCTGGGCGAGGCCGGCGTCTCCGTCACTACGCTCGCCTACGACAAGGTGCAGACCAACGGCGGCTCGATCCACTGCTCCACCGGTCCTCTCCTGCGCGACCCCGTGTAGGAGGCTTTCATGCCGATCGAGATCGAATGCGTCCACGAGAGCCAGGACGGTCTGGGCGAGGCGCCGCTCTGGGTGGAGGAAGAGGCCAGTCTCTACTGGTCCGATCACGTCGGCTTCAAGATGAAGCGCTGGAACGCGCAGAGCGGCGCGGTGACGGTCTGGGACACGCCCGGCCCGATCGGCGCCTTCGCGCTGCGCGAAGCCGGCGGCATGGTCGGCGCGTCGGCCGAGGGCTTCTTGAAGATCGATCTCGACAAGGGGCTCTTCGAGGGGGTGGTCGATCCGGAGAGCGAGCGGCCGCAGAACCGCTTCAACGACGGCAAGTGCGACCGCCAGGGACGCTTTTGGTGCGGCAGCATGAACAAGAAGATCGAGGCGGAGACCGGGCGGATCTACCGCCTGGACCCCGACTGGAGCGTGCACGCGCTGGTACCCGACTTCCACTTCCGGGTCAGCAACGGCACCGCCTTCGACCTCGAGGGCAAGCGCATGTACTTCTCCGACACGCTGGGAGACATGGTCTACAGCTTCGACCTCGATCCCGATACGGGCGCGCTCTCCAACCAGCAGGAATTCTTCTCGACCAAGGACCGGCCGGGCATGGTCGACGGCGGCACGGTCGACGCCGAGGGTTTTTATTGGTGCGCCCTGGTGGCCGGCGGCCAGGTTCTGCGGCTCGATCCGAAGGGCCGTGTCGACCTGGAGATCGACATGCCGGTGCCGCGTCCGACCTGTCCGACCTTCGGCGGCCCGTCGCACGAGACCCTCTACGTCACCTCGCAGCGCCTCTTCATGACCGAGGCGGAGCTGGCAGCCTACCCGCAAGCCGGCAACCTCTTCGCCATTCACGGTCTGGGCGTGCGCGGGCTGCCCGAGCCCCGCTTCGCGGGCTGAGGAAAGACATCTAACACACTCAGAGCAAAGCGTAATCGGTCAGGTCGAGCCGCTTCGCCACCAGCGCTCCATCGACTTCCAGCCGTCCAGGTTCCGGTTGCCGGCCAGGCGCCCGTGGTGCACGCCCTTGCGGCGGGCGTCCACGTATTGGGCGTAAATCGGGATGATGGTGCCGCCGTCGTCACGCACGATCTCCTGCATCTCCCAATACATCTGGCGGCGCTTGCCGACGTCGAGCTCGGTGCGCGCCTCGATCAGCAGCTTGTCGAAGCGCTCGTTCTTCCAATGGGCGTCGTTCCAGGCAGCGTCGCTGGCATAGCCGGTGGTGAACATGAGGTCCTCGGTCGGCCGTCCGCTCCAAAAGGCGGTGCAGAAGGGCTTCTTCAGCCAGACGTTGGACCAGTAGCCGTCGTTCGGCTCGCGCACGACTTCGATATCGATGCCGGCCTTGGCGGCGCTCTCGCGGAAGAGCACGGCCGTGTCGACCGCCCCGTCGAAGGCCGCGTCGGCACAGTGCAGCCTGACGGCAAGGCCTTCCAGGCCAGCCTTCTTCAAGTGGAACCTTGCCTTCTCGGGATCGTAGCGCCGCTGCTCCATCTCCGTGTTGAAGAAGCGGTTGGCGGGCGTGATCGGGCTGTCGTTCCCGACCTGGCCATAGCCGGCGAGGATGGTCTCGATCAGCTGATCGCGATCGATCGCGTGCTTCAGCGCAAGACGCACGTCGACCTGGTCGAAGGGGGCGACGTCGCAGAACATCGGCATGGTGTAGTGCTGCGTGCCGGTGACCGCCTCGATGGCGACGCCATCGTTGCGCTTCAGCAGGCGGACGGTATCGAGGTCCACGCCGTCGATGGCGTCGACTTCGCCGGTGAGCAGGGCGTTGGTGCGCGCCGCCTTGTCGCTCAGCGCCAGGATCTCCACCCGATCGAAGTGGGCGCGGCCGTCCTTCCAGTAGTCGGGATTGCGTTCGCCGACGTAGCGCACGCCCGGATCGAACTCGACGAGCCTATAGCCGCCGGTCGCCTGGCCGGCGCGCCAGTCGGGCTCTCCGTCCTTCTCCGGGAAGATGATGAAGAAGTACTCCGCGGTGACGTAGGGGAAGTCCGCGTTGCCGGTCTCCAGCTCGAAGACGACCGTCAGGTCGCCGTCCTTGCGTATCGCCGTGACCGGCGCGACCAGGGCCTTGCCGCCGGACTTGCTGTCCTCGCCGCGATGATAGTTGAAGGACGCCATGACGTCGTCGGCGGTCAGCGGCTTGCCGTTGTGGAAGACCACGTCCCTGCGCAGGCGGAAAGTCCACTCGCTGGCGTCGGCGTTGGCTTCCCAGCTCTCGGCGAGTTCCGGGATGGCCTCTCCCTCGGCGTTGATCTCGGCCAGGCAGTTACCAACCGCGCCGGTCATGAAGTGGTTGATGATCCCGGTGCCGTAGGTCGCCGGGTCCAAGGTCTCCGCCGTGCTGCCGCCGCGCAGGCCCAGGCGGTAGACCCCGCCTTTCTGGGGTGTTTCGGCGCGAAGGCTCACGCCGCCAAGGCCCAGTCCCATCGTCAGGCCGGCCGCGGCAAGGCCACGATTGAACGTTCTCCGGCTGGTCGCTCGCTTGGTCATGCCCTTCCTCCCTTTCCGGCACCCTCGGCCCGGCGGTGACCGCTCTCGTCGAGCCCATCTCCCACTCAGAGAGGGCCGCTCGGTCCTGCCGCTTTACGGCCAGAGCATCGACGCGCCAAGATGGGCATCCTATGAGAATTGCCGCCCGGAATCGGACGATTGCCGCAGGCCGAGCTACTGGAAGCGTTGCCGATAGGCGGCCCGTTGCTCCCGCGGGCTGACGCCGAAGCTCTCCTTGAAGCGCTTGGCGAAGTAGCCGGGATCGGAGAAGCCGCAGGCCAGCGCGATGTCGCCGATCTTCATCGAGGAGTGGCAGAGGTAGTCCTGCGCCCGGTCCAACCGAAGGCGTAGATAGTACTGCAGCGGCGAGAGATGGGTCGCGGCTCGAAAGCGGCGTTCGAGCGCGTCGCGCGAGATGCCCAGGCCGCGCGCCAGGTCGACGACGCTCAAGGGGGCTTCGAGGTTGCGCTCCATGCGGGTAATGGCCGCCAGCAAGGGCTGGTCGTTGAGGCCGGTGCGCAACCGCAAAGTCAGGGCTTCCCGGTCGGCACCGCCGCGCAGCCGCTCGTGGACGAACCACTGCGAGACCTGCTGGGCCAGATCGGCGCTATGCTCGCGCTCGACCAGATCCAGGGTCATGTCGAAGGCGCCGATGCCGCCGGCGGAGGTGAGGCGCTTGCGGTCGATGACATAGAGGTCCGGACGCAGGTCGATTTCGGGAAAGCGCTCGGCGAAGGCCGCCTGGCTCTGCCAATGAATGGTGCAGGCATAGCCCTGCATCAGCCCGGCGCGCGCCAGAAAGAAGGTGGCGTCCGCGACCGCGCCCAGTTGCGCGCCTCGGCGCGCCTGGCGCCTGAGCCAGCTCCACGCCGCCGGCGCCTCGAAGGCGTGGGCGTTGCCGCCGCTGCAGACGAACAAGCGATCGACGTCGGGACCCGGATCGACCGTGGCCTCGGCGGTGATGGCGACGCCGGAAGAGGTCTCGACCGTGTTCGCCCGCGGCGCGACGATGGTCCAGTCGTAGCGCGGTGTCGCGCCGAGCAGGTTCACGACGCGCAGCGGCTCGACCAAGGCGCTAAAGGCCATCAGCGGAAAGCCGGGCAGGACCAGAATGGCAACGCGGATAGGGTCCGGGGTGTCCGCCTCTTGCGTCACCCTTCGCCGTCGGCCCTACTTCTTGCGGAAGCGATCTAGGGCGACAACCTTGCCGCTGTCCGGGGCCTCTTCCTCGTCGAGCGAGGGGGCGTCCTCGGCGCCGGCGGCGGCCTTGTCCTCCTCCGCCTTGCCTTCGTCCTCTTCTCCCTTGTTGAACTGGAGGCCGAAACGCACCGAGGGGTCGGCGAAGGCGTTGACGGATTCGAAGGGAATGACCAGCCGCTCGTGCCTGTTGCTGAAACTCAAGGTGACGGAAAAGCGCTCCGCCTCGACTTCGAGGCCCCAGTACTCGTGCTGCAGCACGATGGTCATCTCGTCGGGATAGCGAGCGATCAAGTAGTCGGGAATCTCGACTCCGTCGGCCTGGGTGCGGAAGGTGATGAACAGATGATGGGCACCGGGCAGGCCTTTCTCCGCCGCGATCTCCAGCGTTTGCCGCAAGACGCTGCGCAGTGCCTGCTGCAACATTACGTCATAGCGCAGCAAGTCCGTTCCAGAAGCGTCGCTCAAACCAAATTTCCTTCCCCGTCCGTTTTGCTTGTCGCTTGCCGTCGGGCTAGCGGAGTCTCTGCCGCTACAAGCGAAACTATTGCCTAGCGGGATTTCTCCTGATCGACAATAAGGCAATTTCCAAAAGATGGAAGGCGCCGTGAGTAAAATGCCTGGTGTTCGAGTGGGGGGCTTCTGTTGCCCGGTGCCCCCCGAACCGCGCTTGCCTAGTGTGTGTTAGGCAGCGAGGGCCATACGATTGTCGTTGGCACCTGTAGAACGGCCCGATAACGGCGGAACCATGCCGGGAACCCAACAAGCCTTTACCACGCGTGTCGATCCTGTTTCGCCCCCATGATCTCGAAGCGCCGCGCCGTCACGCCGACGCGATGTCCGAGAGGATTGGTGGAGGCGCCGGGTACTGCCCCCGGGTCCACTACGCTTATTCCGCAAGCCAGTTTAGCGCCATAGCCGGACAAGTCCGGCAAGAGCCAATGTAGGCCTTGCCGCGCTCCGAGAAAAGAGCGCAATCCCCATGACTCACAGGCAAGCGCGTCACGGGGCCTCGCGACTCACACGGCACTGGTCTTACTCTAGGCTCCATGAGCATGCAGAATGACGACGACGGCCCATCCGGTGCATCGGTGCTGGACGCAGCCGCAAAGCGCAGGCCTGACAGCGTGAGCGATGAGAGCCAACCGACGCGGCGGGCGGTGGCGCCGGAACTGGAGGCGGTGCTCTACGAGCCGCTGCCGGTGCTGGACCACGGTTTCGTGCGGGTCATCGACTACATGGGCGACGACGCGGCCATAGTGCAGGCAGCCCGCGTCTCCTATGGTCGCGGCACAAAGAAAGTCCAGCAAGATCGGGGCCTTATTCGCTACCTCTTGAGACATCGCCATACCTCGCCCTTCGAGATGTGCGAGATCAAGCTGCACGTGAAGCTGCCGATGTTCGTCGCCAGGCAGTGGATTCGTCATCGCACCGCCAACGTCAACGAGTACTCGGCCCGCTACTCGATCCTCGATCGGGAGTTCTACCTGCCCGATGCGGAGCAACTGGCCGCGCAGTCCGCCAGCAACCGTCAAGGCCGCGGCGAGCTTTTCGACGACGACCAGGCGACGGCCGTGCAGGCCCGCATGGCGGCCGGCAGCGCCCAGGCCTATGCCGACTACCTCTGGCTCTTGAACGAGCCGGACGAGGGCGGCGAGGTCGATGCGGAGCGGCCCGGTTTGGCGCGCGAATTGTCACGCATGGTGCTGCCGGTCAGCGCCTACACCCAGTGGTACTGGAAAGTTGACCTGCATAATCTCTTGCATTTCCTATCGTTACGCGCCGATCCACATGCGCAGTATGAGATACGTGCCTATGCCGACTTACTGATGGACTTGGTGCGCCGCTGGGTACCGCTGACGGCCGAGGCTTTCGAGGACTATCGCCTCGGTGCCGCCTCGATCTCGCGCCAGGGCCTGGTCGTGCTGCGGCGCATGCTGGCCGGCGAAGAGGTCACGCAAGAGAGCAGCGGGCTGACCGCGCGCGAGTGGCGCGAACTGCTGGCCGTCCTGAAACCGGAGGTCTAAGGGACGAAGGGCGGCCCTGCGCGTTCGCGGGGCCGCCCCTGTCCGATTGCCGTCGGTCTAAGAACCGTGACTACTCATATTGAACCGTGGTCCAGTTGTTGTCGGCCTTGGCGATGAAGCCGGGGATGTCGTCTTCCCACCAGCCTTGAACTTTCTGGTTGACGTTGAGGTAAAGCGTGCCGTCGACGATCTTCCAGGCGCTGGGATCGATAGGCACCTTGCCGCCCATCGCCATGCCGTAGGCACACCAACCGCCGTAGGCGGGCACGTAGCGCTCGGGATCGGCAACGAAGAGATCGCGATTCTCGGCGCTCGCGAAGTGCCAGGTCGCATCCAGGTGCTCGGCCGAGAAGGCGGCGTCGCCCTTCACCGGCTCGCCCGCGACGAAGTAGGCGACGGGGTCGTAGCCGCGAATGGCCACCTGTTCCTCACCCTGGAAGATCAAGGGTTTGGCGTCGCCCGCGAGCGCCGCTCCGGCGCCCAGGGTTGCGCTGGCCACCAGGGCCAAGAAGAGAGTGCGAAACACCAGTGCCATGAAGCCGTCCTTTCTTATGGCGGTTAGCGTCCTGTCAGGAGGTGGCTTCTCGAGGCCGCCAACCAAGGCCCTGACGCTCCTTATCGGCCACACGGGCCGTCAAGAGAACGTGAGAGGGCGCGTTACCGGCTATTCCATCACGATCGCGGGCTGGGCGCGGGCCGTCGCGCCGCTTGCGACCTGCGCCCAGACGCTCTCGGCTATCGCGTTGTAGGTCCGGGCCTGACGGCTGTCGGGACTGGCGGCGACGATCGGCCGTCCCTCGTCCGAAGCCTCGCGGATCGCCGGCTCCAGGGGCACTTCGCCCAGGAAGGGCACCTCTTGGGCCTCGGCCTCCAGGCGGGCGCCGCCGTGCGAGAAGATGTGGTCCTCGTGCCCGCATTTGGGACAGATGTAGAGGCTCATGTTCTCGATCACGCCCAGGATCGGCACGTCGACCTTGCGGAACATGTTGACCGCCTTCTTCACGTCGGCCAGCGCGACGCTCTGCGGCGTCGAGACGATGACCGCGCCGGTCAGGGGGACCTGCTGCGCCATGGTCAGCTGCGCATCGCCGGTGCCGGGCGGCATGTCGACGATCAAGACGTCGAGCTCGCCCCAGACCACGTCGCGCAGCATCTGCATGAGGGCCGACTGCACCATGGGGCCGCGCCAGATCATCGGCGTGTCCTCGCCGACCAGGAAGCCGATCGACATGCAGCGCACGCCGAAGCTCTCGTGCGGGATGATCTTCTTGCCGTCCGGAGACCGCGGCCGGCCGGAGAGCCCCATCATCCGCGGCTGCGAGGGGCCATAGATGTCGGCGTCCAGCAGGCCCACGCGCAGGCCCTGGGCGGCCAGCGCCAGCGAGAGGTTGGTCGCGGTGGTCGACTTGCCGACCCCGCCCTTGCCGCTGGCCACCGCGACGATCGCGCCGATGCCGGGCAGCGGCGCCTTGCCGCCGGTAGCCGGGGCCTTTTGCGTCGGCTTGGGTGCCGGGGCGGGTCCCGCTCGGTGGGCGGTCAGCGCGACGCTGGCGGAGCTGACGCCGGGTAGCTCGAAGACGATCTTCTCCGCGGCTTTTCTCAGCGCCTCCATCTCCTTAGCCTGGCTGGGGTCGATTCTGATCGCGAAGCCGACGTTGCCATCGCGGACCACAAGCCCCTCGATCATGTCCGCTTGGACGATGCTAAGATCGCTGCCCGGCGGGCGGACCGACTGCAGCGCATCCAGGATCTGGGCCTCACTCACCTTCGCCATGCTTGAAAACCCCTTAGTTTCTCTAATATTGAGCGGGGCGGACGGGTTGCCATCAAAGGGATTGCCGTCATACTTGGGGCCGCGCTCAGCTCGCGCCGGAGCGCCAAGCGTGGCAGAGATATAGACCTTGGCGGGTCGATCCGGTAGGCACCTGCGGAGGGCGGCTTTGAGCCGCAGTCCGACAAGACAACATAAACGGTCATAGCGAGGAGCTTGAAAGGCCCATGCCCTGGCAATCGCAAGGTGGAGGTTCGGGAGGTCCCTGGGGCAGCTCGGGAGGCGGGTCCGGTGGAGGCTCAGGCGGCAGCGGCGGCGGAGGCGGCCCGTGGGGCGGCAGCAGCGGCGGTGGCGGCGGCGGCGGTAACGGCAGCGGCGGCGGTGGCAGCGGCGGTGGCGGCGGCGGCTTCGGCGGCGGCGGTTTCCGTGGCGGCGGCGGGCGTCGGCCGCAGGACCTCGAAGACCTGATCAAGCGCGGCCAGGACCGGATGAAGACGATCCTGCCGCGCGGCGGGCTTGGCGGCATCGGCTTGGCGGTGGTGATCGCCGTTCTGGTCGGCCTTTGGCTCTTGAGCGGCTTCTACCGCGTGAACCCAGGCGAGCAGGGCCTGGTGCTGCGCTTCGGCGAGTGGGTGAACCAGGAGAACCTGGCGGAGCCGGGCTTGCACTGGCATCTGCCCTACCCGATCGAAACGGCGGAGATCGTGAACGTCGACCAGGTGCGGCAGATCGACATCGGCTTTTCCAATGCGGGCGGTCGCAAGCGGGCGATCCAGGAAGAGCGGCAGATGCTCACCCAGGACCAGAACATCATCGATATCGAGTTTACCGTGCAGTGGCGCATCGACAACGCCGGCTTCTACCTCTTCAACATCCGCGAGCCGGAAGAGACCATCAAGGCGGTCTCGGCGAGCGCCATGCGCGAGACCATGGGTCAGACCGACATTCAGCCGGCCTTGGCCGAGGGCCGTGACGAGGTGGCGCGTCAGACGCAAGAGCGGATCCAGGACGTGTTGAACTCCTATCAATCAGGCATCCTGATCGCATCGGTGACCTTGCAGGACGCGCAGCCTCCACAGCAGGTGCTGGACGCCTTCGAAGACGTGCAGCGCGCCCAGCAGGACCAGGAGCGCGTACGCAACGAGGCCGAAGCCTACCGCAACAAGGTGGTACCCGAGGCCCGCGGTTTCGCGCGGCGGACGGTTGAAGAAGCCAACGCCTACAAGGAGCGGGTGATCAAGAACGCCGAAGGTGAGGCGCAGGCCTTCGTGGAGGTCTTCAACGCCTATCGCCTGGAGCCCTTGCTGACGCAGCAGCGGCTCTATCTGGAGACCCTTCAGAATGTGCTCGGCAACACCGACAAGCTGATCCTCGATTCCAAGGTGCAGGACGGAACCGTTCCCTACCTGCCGTTGAACGAGCTGCGGCCTAAGGGCGGATCAACCTCAACCACGACCGGCGGCAGCAAATAGGCACCGGGTAGCGAGAAAAGAGTCTGACATCATGCGTGGACGCATCCCTCTCATCGCCGGCATCGTGGTGATCCTGCTTGGCATCATCATCTATGCCTCCTCTTTCATCGTCTACCAAACCCAGCAGGCCGTAGTGCTGCAGTTCGGCGATCCAAAGCGGGTCATCACCGAACCGGGTCTCCACTTCAAGCTGCCGATGATCCAGAACGTCCGCTATCTGGAAAAGCGCGTCTTGAACTTGGACCCGGCCTCGCAGACGGTGCTGCTGGAAGACAATCGCCGACTGGTGGTCGACGCCTTCGTGCGCTATCGCATCAGCGATCCGCTGATCTTCATCCGCTCGGTGGGGACGGAGACAATTCTGGATGGCCGCTTGGGGCCAGTGGTCAACGATGCGGTCCGTGCGGTTTTCGGCGAGGCGACCTTGAGCGACGTGGTGTCGACCGAGCGCGCACGGCTCATGGGCGACATCAGGCAGCGCGTGAACCAGGACGCCACCCGCTTTGGTATCGAAATCGTGGACTTGCGGATCGGCCGTGCCGATTTGGCGCCGCAGGTGGCGGAAGCAGTTTATGCGCGTATGCGCGCCGAGCGTGAGCGGTTGGCCGCCGACTTCCGCGCCAGGGGCCAGGAGCAGTATCAGACCATCACCGCGCAAGCCGATCGTCAGTCGACGGTCATACGTGCCGAGGCCCAGCGCCAGGCGGACATTCTGCGCGGCGAGGGCGAAGGCGAGCGGACGCGGATCCTGAACGATGCCTACTCCAAGGACCCGGAGTTCTTCCGCTTTTTCCGCACCATGGAGGCCTATCGCAACGCCATCGACCCGGGCACGACCTCGATGGTGCTGACGACGGACAGCGAGTTCTTCGAGTTCTTCAACGCCGCGGCACCGCTTGGCGTGCCCGGCGCCGAACTCCCGCCGGCCGACGCCGATGCCGCAGCCCCGGCGACCGACACCGGCTCCTCCGAGACTCCGACGACCGACGACGGCTCGACGGCGGCGAACGACAACCAGGCGCCGGCGAGCGGCGAGGAAGCGGCCGCCGACCAAGGTGCCGCCGGTCACTCTTCCGTGAACGAGGCCGAGGCGACGGCGCAGGTGCCGGGCGACGATGCGGCCGGCGAGGGTACCTCGGCGACGAGCAACTGAGCCTGCCCATGACGGCGAGCGCCTAGGCAGGCCTCCGCCCGTCCCATGGACCAGCTCTGGCCCGCCCTGGCGCTCGTGCTGGTCCTGGAGGGCCTTGCGCTCGCCTTGTTGCCCAAGCGGTTGGGGGACATCCTGCGCTTCCTGGAGGCGCAGCCGGTCGACCGCTTGCGCAACCTCGGACTCGGCGCGGCGAGCCTGGGTGCGTTACTATATTGGGCGGTTAGATGACAGACGGTCATTTTCTTTGCGTCAAGCTGTCATATTTCCGCCGAGAATCGCCAGCTCAATCCCTGATAGGATCTAGCCCAGAGTCCAGAGGTCATCGCAACGGGCGATGCCCCCTGGCACTGTCTAGGCACATTGCAGATGGCAGGTCCTGATCCTTGCCGACGCGGCATTAACGAATAGGGAGTACCCCAGTCCCCATGTCTTTCATGTCAGCCACATTCCCGGGACAAGCCATGAGGCGCAGTCTGGTCGCGGCCAGCCTGGCGGTTTTGCTGCTGCCCGGAACCATCTCTCAAGCCGAGGCCCGCGGTGCGCCGGACACCTTCGCCGATCTGGCGAAGGAACTGCTGCCGACGGTCGTGAACATCTCGACCAAGCACATCGACGACGGCGAAGGCCCCAGCGACTTCGAGGAGTTCTTCGAGGACTTCGGCAACGGCCGCCCGCCGGAGGGCGCGGCGCTGGGCTCCGGCTTCATCATCGATTCCAGCGGTTACGTGGTGACCAACCACCACGTGGTTGCCGGCGCCGACGAGATCACCGTGCGCCTGCAGGACGACACCAGCCTGATCGCCACCCTGGTCGGCAGCGACGAGCGCACCGACCTGGCGCTCTTGAAGGTGGAGAGCGAGGAGCCGCTGCCCTCGACCAATTGGGGCGATAGCGACGGCGCGCGCATCGGCGATTGGGTGATGGCCATCGGCAACCCCTTCGGGCTGGGCGGCACGGTCACCGCCGGCATCGTCTCGGCGCGCGGTCGCGACATCCGCTCGGGACCCTACGACGACTTCATCCAGACCGACGCCGCCATCAACCGCGGCAACTCCGGCGGTCCGCTGTTCGACATGGACGGCAAGGTGATCGGCGTCAACTCCGCGATCTTCTCGCCCTCGGGCGGATCGGTCGGCATCGGCTTCTCGATCCCCTCGCAGATGGCGAAGAACGTCATCAACCAGCTGCGCGAGCACGGCGAGGTTCGCCGCGGCTGGCTGGGTGTGCGCATTCAGAAGGTGACCCCGGAGCTGGCCGAGGGCCTGCGCATGGACGACGACTACGGCGCGCTGGTTGCCTCCGTCACGCCGGACGGCCCGGCCGAGAAGGCCGGCATCCAGCAGGGCGATGTCATCGTCCAGTTCAACGGCCGCCGTGTGCCCGAATCCAGCAAGCTGCCGCGCATGGTGGCGGAGACCCCGATCGGTTCCGAAGTGCCGGTGACCGTCTGGCGCAAGGGTGAGGAAGTGACCGTCAAGGCCGAGCTGGGCGCGCTTACCGAAGCCGTGATCGCGGCCGCCGCGCCGGGCACCCTGCCGCCGCAGGAGACGCCTGACACCGTGTCGGCCCTGGGGATCGAGCTCTCCGAGATCAGCGGCCAGATGCGCCAGGAGTTCGAGCTGCCGGCCGACGTCAAGGGCGTCATGGTGACTAAGGTCGACGGCGGCAGCGCCGCGGCCGAGAAGGGCATCACCGCCGGCGACGTCATCGTCGAGGTCGACCAGGAGGGCGTCGAGACGCCGGCCGACGTGGCCAAGCAGATCGAGAAGGCCCGCGAAGAGGGCTACCGCGTGGTGACACTGCTGGTCTACTCCGAGAACGATTACGCCTGGATCGCCGTCCGAATCGACGACGAAGAGTAGGCGTCCATCCTTCACCTCTCCGGGGTGATGCGGGCAGCCGCATCACCCCTCTTTTTGTGCTTGTGAGCGGCCTATCGGCGGCGTCGGGCCGGTTTCGCCGGGAAAGACGGCGGCGGCAAGCGCTTTAGGCCTTGGCGCGCTCCACGTAGCTGCCGTCCGCCGTCGAGATCACCACGCGCGTGCCCACGCCGATGTGCGGCGGCACCATGGTGCGTGCGCCGTTGTCGAGCACGGCGGGCTTGTAGGAAGAGCTGACGGTCTGGCCCTTGATCACCGGCTCCGTCTCGGTGACCTCCAGGGTCACGCGCGCCGGCAGCTCGATGCTGACCGGGATGCCTTCATGGGTACGCATGGTGCAGAGCATGCCGTCCTGCAGGAAGACCGCCTGATCGCCGACGATGTCCTTGGGGACGCTCACCTGGTCGTAGGTCTCGGAGTTCATGAAGGCGAAGCTTTCGCCCTCGTCGTAGAGGAACTGAAACTCGCCCTCGTCGATGAAGGCGCGTTCGACCTGCTCTTGCGTGCGGTAGCGTTCGGTCACCTTGACCCCGTCCGACAGGCGGCGCATCTCGATCTGCGTCACCGGCGTTCCCTTGCCGGGTTGGATGTTCTCGGCCTTGAGGATGGCGTAGAGCTTGCCGTCGACCTCGATGACCTGACCGTTGCGCAATTGGTTGGCGTTGACCTTCACGGGCCCTGCTACCTCTCGACTCTTTGGGGCTTGTGTTCTGCTGGCGCCGGGTCTTAGCAGCTTGACCGTCGAGCGCCAAGAGGGGTGGGAAGGAAGCCGGCTATGGAACGACCTGAGACAGCCTGGTGGGACCCGGAGGTCTACGCGGCGAGGCGACCCTACCTCTTGCAGCGCCAGCGCATCACCGCTGCCGTGCGCGGCTTCTTCCTGGAGCGCGGCTTCGTCGAGGTGGAGACGCCGGCCCTGCAGGTCTCCCCCGGCCTGGAGCCGCACCTCAAGGCCTTCGCGACCCGCCTGACCGATCCGGACGGGACAGAGCACCGCCGCTACCTCCACACCTCGCCGGAGTTTGCCTGCAAGAAGCTCTTGGCGGCCGGCGAGCCGCGCCTCTTTTCCCTGGCCAGGGTGTTTCGCGACGGGGAGCGCGCCGCCACCCACCACCCGGAGTTCACCCTGCTGGAGTGGTATCGCGCCGAGGCGCCGCTGGAGAGCCTGATCGAGGACTGTGTCGCCTTGCTGCGCCACACGGCGCGCGCGGCCGGCGTGCGCCATCTCACCTGGCAAGGACGCTCGGTCGATCCCTTCCGCGCCTTTCCGCAGGTCTCCCTGGCGCAAGCCTTTCACCGCTATGCGGGCATCGACCTCCTGGCCACGGCGCCGGATCCCTTGCGACCCGACGCCGATGCCTTGCGGCGGGCTGCGCGAGGCGCCGAGATCAGGGTGGCCGAGGACGACAGCTGGGCCGACCTGGTGACCAAGGTCATGCTGGCGCGGATCGAACCGCAGCTGGGCCTGGAGCGGCCGACTTTCCTCACCGACTATCCGCTCAGCCTGGCGGCGCTGGCTCGGGCGCAGCCGGCGGCACCGCATCTGGCCGAGCGCTTCGAGCTCTATGTCGGCGGGCTGGAGCTGGCCAACGCCTTCGGCGAGTTGACCGACCCGCAAGAGCAGCGGCGCCGCTTCGAGAGCGACATGGATCTGAAGGAGGAGCTCTACGGCGAGCGCTATCCCATCGACGAGGATTTCCTCGCGGCCTTGGCCCTCATGCCGCGGGCCAGCGGCATCGCGCTGGGGCTCGATCGCCTGGTCATGCTCCTGACCGCCGCCGACGATATCGAACAGGTGCTCTGGGCGCCGGTCAGGTGACAGTAGCGCGGAGATGTCGGCTCTGCATCAGCGCTTGACGGGTTCCGAGAAGCAACCCTCGACTGGCGATCTAACATACAGATATGTATGGTTGACCATAGCTTGGAGGATAAGAAGCCATGTCCAAGGCGCTCTCCCGCGACGGCCTGATCGATCTCGACCGCTTTCCGCTGGACCGCCGCGAAAGCCCGGCCTATGGCGCGCTGCTCGCCGACTGCGAAGGGCAGCTGGCCGAGCGCGGCGCCGCCGTGCTCGAGGGCTTCGTGCCGGCCGAGACGCTATCCCGGATCATCGAAGAGGTGACGCCGGCCCTGCCGAAGGCCTTCTGCAAGACCAAGAGCCACAGCCCCTATCTCATCGCCGACGACCCCGCCTTCGCCGAGGATCATCCGCGCAACCGTAAGCAACGCACCGATTCGGCCACCCTGGCCTATGACGATCTGCCCGACGGTGCCGCGATCGAGGCGCTCTATCGCGCGCCCGCCTTCCGCGGCTTCCTGGCGGACGTGCTGGGCTTTCCGGCGCTCTATCCCTATGCCGACAACCTGACCCCGCTCAATATCCTGGTCTACCGGGAGGGCCAGTCGCTCGGCTGGCACTTCGACGTTTCAACCTTCGTCGTGACCTTGATGCTGGCGGAGGCCGATGTCGGCGGCGCCTTCGAGTATGCGCCCTTCATCCGCTCGGAGCGAGAGGAGAACTACGAGACCGTGGGCCGGGTCCTGGACGGCCGGGCGCCGGACCTGGTGCGCGAGCTGCATCAAGGCCCCGGCGCCCTGGTCGTCTTCCGCGGCAGCCGCACGCTGCACCGCGTCAGCCCGATCGAGGGCCCGCGCCCGCGCCTGATGGCCGTCTTCAGCTACGCCCCGCAGCCCGGCACCCACTCCGACCCGCACAACCTGATGACCTTCTACGGGCGGACCAGGTAGGTCCGGGCAGATTTTCTGTCCAAGCAGTGCCGAGACGCGCTCTTTCCCTCACTCGGTTTCGACGTTCCCCATCACGCCGCCGAGGTTAGAGCCGCTGACTCTCGCGCGGTCCGATCTCTGCTTGCCTGCCAAACGAGCTCGACTTTGTTAGTTGAAATCGCCTAAAAAACCCGCCCGCTTTGTCGCGGTGATGATCAGCGGCCTCCTGGTTCATCGCTAGCGTGTTGCCTTTTCCTAAATTTAACGCTTAGATAGTGTCAAGCGATTGGGGGGAAACGCTATGACGCATGAAACCCGAACGGATGAGGCGCGAGATGTGTGGTCTCTTGATCGACCGCAAATCAGCTTGTCAACGGCTGTTGCCGGCGCCGAACAGGTGACCCAGCGATTGCGAACCCTGGCAACGAGTGTCGGTCCCTCGGCACAGGCGGAGCAGTTCTACGTCCGGGCTCGTACCAAGGCTGTCGACAGCATCGTCAACAAAGTCAAGCTGAAGAGAAGCAGGAAAGATGACCCCGATCCGGACTACTCCTTCCGTCAGCTAACGGACCTCGTCGGCTTCAGGATCGTCACGCTGTTCGACCATCAGATAGAGCGTGCGATCGACTTCATCTTCGACCTAGTTGAAGCCGGCGCCTATCTGCATGACCCGCTATTTGATAAGGGGCCGGTAAGCAACGCTTTGGTCGAAGCTCTTTTCGTGCCAAGGAGTAAAGAAAGTACGGATGTCTATCGCATGGCGCAAGAGTTTTTCGTTAATAAATTGAGGGAAAAACTCTATGCGTCTGGTATAAATAACGAAGATGAGGTCGAAAGGATTGTCGAATCTAAGAAAATAATACTTGATATTGAAAGGGATACTGAATATTCGTCGGCGCACATCATGCTAAATTCTGTAAGCTATTTCCCGGATTTCGAACTCTACATACCGCTGGAGATTCAAGTGCGCACCGCTGCCGAAGACATTTGGGCGGAGCTGAGCCACAAGCTCCTCTACAAGTCTTCAGATCCCTATGTCTGGTCATATGAGTATCAAAGAAAAAGGCTTCTTCTTGAAGCAAAATCCGCCGACATAAAGCAAATAGTAAATAACCTTCCTAAAGACATCATTGAGTTTCACACATTGTCGCGAGATGCACAAGAAAGCTTGGAGATATGGAATAGCAAAACGTCACAAAGAATTAAGGAAAAAATGGGAAGGCACTCATATTGTCTGGCGATGGTTTACTACATTGGAGATATGGATCAAGGGGACTTGGGTGAGATTTCCCATAAATATATTGATATTTTGAGCTCTTTGAATGGATTTATAGAAAAAGAAGTAGGAACTAAAGTAGAGTTAACAAAATCCATGTGGGAACAACTCTTGGGGTATTATAGAAGTGCAAGGAATTGTTTGAGTCAATGGATAGGTGATTTCAAAAAGAACAAGGTGGAATTGACCGAGGAACTGAGAAAAGTAGGGAACGAAACGGCTTCCGATGAAAGATCTAGGCTGCTCTCTCGGCTGATGCTCGTGCGCGAAAGGATCTATCTGGTGCAACTGGAAGAGTTGCGCATCAGAGCCGATGCTTTCCTATACTGCGAGATGGATGTTCGGTCGGGTGAGAGAGTCGAAGTCGGCATATCCAGGGAGCGTATGGCACGCCAATTATATAGCGAGTTCTGTGAGTTTGCTGACCGCCACCCGGCTGACGAGGTTGAGGTCAAAGAGATCAAGGAACTCAAGGTCGGACCACAGCTCCACCCGCGATCGATGATTCTCTACTGGAAGCACCTCTTGGCGGCCCGTTTCGATGGCTATCTTCCAGAAAAGAACATTGTGTCGGCCTATCAGGAACTCCAGTTCGACAAGACCGTTCCCGAATGGTCCATATATCAGGTGGATATACCGCGCGCTCTCGCTGTTTTCCTCTTCGGTCAGGTTCAGGACATGTTGAGCGGCTTCCAAAAGAACTCGGAAGGCCTCAGGAGGATGTCGGGGCTGAGGGAGCTTGCAAAAGACAAGCTGGTGGAGTCTCTACGCCTCTTGTTGGACTGTGAAGCTGCAAGCCGCGAAACGGACCACAGAAGAGGTGATATCAGGCTTGGCTTCCGCCCGAACGAGAACATCATTGATGTGACGCTTATCATCGATGTGTGCGTGTTTTTTCATCAGTATTTCAACGATTTTTTAATCAAGGAGCGCTATTCTCTCAAGAAGAGAGTGGAAGAAGCTGTGAAGCAGCTGTCGAGAGAAGCGGTTGAGTGCAATGCTGCTACGAAGGCATCGGTGGATGAAACACTGTGGGGCAGGGATTACGTCTTGGCTCAGGTGAAGGTTCCGTCTATGAACGAGAGTATGTAAGGTGGAGGGAAACATGGCTGAACGAGCGACGACGACGATGGACGCGAACGACGAGGCCGAACCGACCGCCGAATCAGAGCAAGATTCCGACTGGCAGATGGCTCTAGGCATCGATCCGGTGCGGAGACTTGGCTGGAAGCCGCGATCAACGGAACGCAGATCTTTTGATGACGCGCGCGGCTCGAAGCATCTTCAGCGACTGGGTATAGCCCGACGCACCTCCTAGTGAGGCGGTAGCCAGGGGCTTGGGCTCGTGGGCGGCCGGCTCGGTCCCCGCGACACTGCATTCGACCCCGGCCGCTGGGTCCACTCACTAATGGCCGAGTTGATTCGAACAGTTCTGCATCTCTGTGGCGCACTTGCCACGGCAGACCGAGGATCGTCGTGACGCTCCCCCGATTGGTCGGGAGAAGACGAGGCCAGCGGTTGCCGCCCGCCACGCTCATCTCATGCTTCTCCATTTGATCGCCTTCCTTTAGCGACGAGCGGCGCTGATTCCTGTTCGAAGGCTCCGCAAGGACTGGGATTGCAGCCGCGGCCAACAGGTGGGATCTTCCCTTCAATGTCCAGCAGTGACCGCGCGGGCGGCGTTCGGCAGTGTGGTGCCGTCTACCTTGGTTGGGTCGGGTGCGAAAGAGAGGCGAGCCCATGGCGAAACGGGATTGGCGTGCGGAGGCGCTTTCGGCGGAGGTTCCCTACGACTCGCGCTTCATCGAGGTGAAGGGCTGCAAGCTGCACTATCTGGACAAGGGGGAAGGCCAGGTCTTTCTCTTCCTGCACGGCAATCCAACCTCCAGCTATCTCTGGCGCAATGTCATGCCGCACCTGGAGGGCCTGGGGCGGGTGGTGGCGCCGGACCTGCCGGGCTTTGGCCGGTCGGAGAAGCCGGCGATCGACTACCGCCTGCAGACCCACATCTCCTATGTCGAGGCCTTCATCGATGCCTTGGGCCTGACGGACCTGGTGCTGGTGATCCACGACTGGGGCTCGGCCATCGGCCTCGACATCGCCCGCCGGCGGGAGGGTCTCGTCAAGGCGGTGGCCATGATGGAAGCGCTGGTGCCGCCGACCTTCCCGATGGCGGCAATCGAGGAGATGGGCCCCAAGGTGGCGCCCCTCTTCCAGGCCTTTCGCACCCAAGGCGAGGGCGAGGATCTGATCCTGAAACACAACACCTTCGTCGAGAAGGTCTTGCCCGGCTCCATCCTGCGCCCCTTGAGCGAGGCCGAGATGGCGGTCTATCGCGCGCCCTTCCGGAGCGAGGAGAGCCGCCTGCCGACCCTGGTCTGGCCGCGCGAGATCCCGATCGGCGGCGAGCCCCAGCGCAACGTCGCCACCGTGCGCGACTACGGCGCCTGGATGGCCCGGAACCCCCTGCCGAAGCTGGTGCTCTATTGCCACCCCGGCGCGCTCCTGCGGGCCGAGGCCGCGCACTGGATGCAGGCCAACCTGGCCAACTGCCAGGCGCGCTTCGTCGGCTACGGCTCCCACTTCATACAGGAGGATGAGCCGGAGGCCATCGGCCGCAACATCGCCGACTGGTACCGGCATCTCTCCGCCTGACGCTAGGTCGCTCCAGGGGCCGATGCGCTCCAAGCGCTAAGGCGCGAGGCCCCGCTACGCCTACGTCTCCCAGAGGCTTTTTGTCATCTCTGGCCCGCTCTGCTATCATAGCGCACGGGCGTAAGAGGGAGGCGGACGATGGCATTCGTACCAGGAACTCCGGGGCCGGACACGCTATACGGCACGGAAGATGTCGACACGATACTGGGCTACGGCGACGCCGACACGCTCTTTGGCTATAGCGCCGCCGACAGTCTCTACGGTGGCCAGGGCGACGACCTTCTCTATGGGGGCCGCGACGCCGAGGCGACATTGGACGGCGGGACGGGTCGGGACAGGCTCTTCGGTGACGAGGGCGACGACAGCTATCTCTCCGGCGGATCTCGTTCGGATACGATCGGCGGTGGGACTGGCAACGATGCGCAGTTCTACGGCGATGTCGGCGACGACAGCCTCAGCGGCGACGGCGGTGACGATAGCCTGCTCTACGGCGGGGCTGGTGTCGACACGATCTTCGGTGGCTACGGGATCGACAGCGACCTGGACGGCGGCCGCAACGCGGACGTCATCTACGGCGGCGACGGCGCGGACGTCTCGCTGAACGGCGACCTCGGGAACGACGTGATCCATGGGGATGAAGGCAACGACCGCTCCATCGATGGCTACAAGGGCGGCGACAAGCTCTACGGTGGCCTTGGCGATGACGCCTACTTCTACGGCTATGTCAGCTCGGACCGCCTGGACGGGGGCGAGGGCAACGACTACTCCTTCTACGGAGGGGCCGGCAACGACTCCATGTTCGCCGGCAGCGGGGACGACTCCTTCTTCCATGGCCAAGGCAAGAAGGACACCATCTTTGCCGGCAGCGGCGACGACGCGACCTTCTTCGGCGGCGGCGGCATCGACAGCATCCATGGCGACGACGGCGCGGACGCCTATTTCTACGGCCGCAACTCCTCGGACAAGATGTATGGCGGGTCTGGGTCCGACTCCTACTTTTACGGAGGCAACGACAACGACACGCTGCGTGCCGGAAGTGGGGACGACGCCCACTTCTACGGCGATACGGGAATCGACTGGCTCTATGGCGGCGAGGGTAACGACTCCTCCTTCTACGGCGACACCGGTGTCGACAGGATCTTCGGCGGCGATGGGGAGGATGTTGACCTCTACGGCGGGTCGGGCAGGGACATTCTGCACGGCGGCGATGGAGATGACGCAGGTGTGGAAGGAGAGGAGGGGAACGACAGCCTCTATGGCGGGAGTGGCGACGACTCCGCCTTTCGAGGCAGTAGCGGCGGCGACATCCTTTACGGCGGCTTGGGAGTGGACACGGGTTTCAATGGGGGCTCCGGGAACGACTCGCTGTTCGGCGACGGTGGCGTCGATTCGAAGTTCTATGGAGACGACGGCGATGATTCGCTGCTGGCCGGCGATGGAAGAGACAAGACACTCGAAGGCCGCGGGGGGGATGATTGGATCTTCGGCGGGTCCGGGTATGACGCCAATCTTTACGGCGGGTCCGGGGTCGATAGCCTCTATGGAGATAGCGGCAACGACCTAATCCTGAATGGCGGGTCGGGGGACGATCTTATCGATGGAGGCGATGGAAACGATGGGCGCGTTCGCGGTGATGAAGGCGACGATGTCCTGAAGGGGGCGGGCGGGACCGACACGTCGTTCTATGGCGGCAATGGAGACGACTCGCTTTATGGTGGCGGTGGCGGTGATGACAAGTTCTATGGCGGGTCCGGGTCCGACAGCGTCTTCGGCGGAGAAGGAAGCGATAGGGACATGGCGGGCGGGTCGGGCCAGGATGTTCTGTTCGGAGGGGGAGGCACTGACTTTCTCTATGGTGGCGCCGGCGCCGACACGGCCTCGGGCGGCTCTGGAACTGACATAGTTCGCGGCGAGGGTGGAGCAGACAGGTCCTTCTTCGGCGAGACCGGCAATGATCTGCTCGAGGGCGGCGCCGGGGTCGATACCGGCTTCTTTGGCGGCGCAGATCCCGATACCCTGCACGGAAGCGGTGGGGACGACATATCGTTCTATGGTGGTGGCGACATCGACTTTCTGTTTGGCGGCAACGCCACGGATAGCCTGTTCTTTGGCGGTAATGGGGACGATAAGCTGGATGGTGGCGCCGATGGCGACATCTCTTTCTATGGTGGGGCGGCCGACGACCTCATCTACGGCGGCATCGGTTTCGACAGCATTCTGGAGGGTGATTTCGGCAACGACACCATCTTCGGCGGTGGCGGTGTCGATGCCTACCTGCGCGGCGAGCAGGGCAGCGATAGGCTCTACGGTGACGGCGGAGTAGACAGCTTCTTGGAGGGTGGAGACGGAAACGACATCATCTCCGGCGGAGCGGGAGACGACCGCTTTATCTATGGCGGCTCCGGAATGGATACGCTGCGTGGCGATGCTGGCAACGACACCCTTCATGGAGAAGCAGGAGACGATCGCCTGAGAGGCGGGTCGGGTATCGATACGGCATTTGGCGGAGACGGTGACGATGTCTTCATCGTTGGCAACCAGGCGGAGTTGACCAGCTACTACTACAACGGCGGCGCCGGGACCGACACCTTGGTCTTGCTGGGCGGGGCGACGATCCCCGGCGGCGGGGCCAATCTCGTCAGCATCGATGTTACGATGTAGGATTGACCCGTCGTGCGCGCAGTTGGCTTGCAGGATGGTGAGGCTTGCAGGCGCCCACAAGGACCCTTGTTTCTGTCTTGGATAGGAAAGGACGGATCCGGGGTCGGTTCATTGAGGAGGGGGACAGATGGCATTCGTACCAGGAACTCCGGGGCCGGACACGCTTTACGGCACGGAAGATGTCGACACGATACTGGGCTACGGCGACGCCGACACGCTCTTTGGCTATAGCGCCGCCGACAGTCTCTACGGTGGCCAGGGCGACGACCTTCTCTATGGGGGCCGCGACGCCGAGGCGACATTGGACGGCGGGACGGGTCGGGACAGGCTCTTCGGTGACGAGGGCGACGACAGCTATCTCTCCGGCGGATCTCGTTCGGATACGATCGGCGGTGGGACTGGCAACGATGCGCAGTTCTACGGCGATGTTGGCGATGACAGCCTCAGCGGCGACGGCGGTGACGATAGCCTGCTCTACGGCGGGGCTGGTGTCGACACGATCTTCGGCGGCTACGGGATCGACAGCGACCTGGACGGCGGCCGCAACGCGGACGTCATCTACGGCGGCGACGGCGCGGACGTCTCGCTGAACGGCGACCTCGGGAACGACGTGATCCATGGGGATGAAGGCGACGACCGCTCCATCGATGGCTACAAGGGCGGCGACAAGCTCTACGGTGGCCTTGGCGATGACGCCTACTTCTACGGCTATGTCAGCTCGGACCGCCTGGACGGGGGCGAGGGCAACGACTACTCCTTCTACGGAGGGGCCGGCAACGACTCCATGTTCGCCGGCAGCGGGGACGACTCCTTCTTCCATGGCCAAGGCAAGAAGGACACCATCTTTGCCGGCAGCGGCGACGACGCGACCTTCTTCGGCGGCGGCGGCATCGACAGCATCCATGGCGACGACGGCGCGGACGCCTATTTCTACGGCCGCAACTCCTCGGACAAGATGTATGGCGGGTCTGGGTCCGACTCCTACTTTTACGGAGGCAACGACAACGACACGCTGCGTGCCGGAAGTGGGGACGACGCTCACTTCTACGGCGATACGGGAATCGACTGGCTCTATGGCGGCGAGGGTAATGACTCCTCCTTCTACGGCGACACCGGCGTCGACAGGATCTTCGGCGGCGATGGGGAGGATGTTGACCTCTACGGCGGGTCGGGCAGGGACATTCTGGAAGGCGGCGATGGGGATGACGAGGGTCTGGAAGGACAGCAGGGGAACGACAGCCTCTATGGCGGAAATGGCGATGACTCGATCCTCCGAGGTGGTAGCGGCGGCGACATCCTATTCGGTGGTTCAGGAGTAGATACCGGATTCAATGGAGGCTCCGGGAACGACTCGCTGTTCGGCGGCAGTGGCGTCGATTCGAAGCTCTATGGTGGCGACGGCGATGATTCGCTGATGGGTGACGATGGGTTGGACAGGACGATTGAAGGCCGCAATGGGGATGACTGGCTGTTCGGCGGGGTGGGGAACGACGCCAACCTCTACGGAGGCTCCGGAGATGACTATCTTTACGGTGACAGCAACGATGACTTCATCCTGAATGGCGGCTCGGGGGACGATCTTATCGATGGCGGGGAGGGACTCGATGGACGAATTCGTGGTCAAGATGGAGACGACCTGCTGAGAGGCGGAGAGGGCAACGATAGTACGGTTTATGGAGGAACAGGAAACGACTCACTCTATGGCGGTAGCGGAGTGGATAGTAAGTTTTATGGCGGATCCGGTTCGGATTTGATCTATGGCGGAGAGGGAGATGATAGATCATTGAATGGCGGCTCGGGCGATGATTACTTGTTCGGCGGAGACGGGAACGACAGGCTTACTGGTGAAGACGGAGTCGACGTCGCATCGGGAGACACCGGCACTGATCTGCTTTTTGGCGGAATGGGAGCGGACATGTCCTTCCTCGGCGGCTCAGGCAATGATCAGCTCGAAGCAGGAAATGGAAACGACTTCGCGTTCTTTGGAGGCGCTGATCGCGACAGTCTGTTCGGGAGCGGAGGCAACGACATCTCGTTCTACGGTGGCGGCGACCTCGACACGCTCTTTGGCGGTGACGGAATGGATCGTTTTTTCTTTGGCGGTAACGGCGAAGACACACTAAACGGCGGTGCGGATGGCGACCGTTCTTTCTATGGAGGGGCAGCCAATGATCGTCTCTACGGCGACTTTGGCACGGATAGCTTTTTCGAGGGTGACTTCGGCGATGACTTCATCTTTGGTGGTGGCAACGGCGATGCCTATCTGCGTGGCGAGCAGGGAAACGACCGCCTCTACGGTGACGGTGGGCCGGACAGTTTCCTCGAGGGCGGGGAGGGGGACGACCTCGTCTATGGCGGGATCGGAAACGACCGCTACCTCTATGGTGGTTCCGGAGAGGATACGCTTTATGGAGGTGGCGGCAACGACACGCTCTTTGGAGGCGCGGGTGACGACAGAATGAGCGGCGAAACGGGTATCGATTCGGCTTTCGGCGGCGCGGGTGACGACGTCTTCGTCGTTCAAAGCCAGGCCGAGTTGACGAGCTACTACTACAACGGCGGAGGCGGGACCGATACCTTGCTCTTGCTCAATGGCGCGACGATTCCCGGTGGCGGTGCCGACCTCGTCAACATCGACGTTACGATGGTGTAGGGCAGTCTCGGCTCGTGACGGGTGCGGCTTTTTCTCTGCGACCACGATCGGAGAGCCACCAAAGCAGCTCTGGCTCCCGTCCTACAAGAGACGGGAGCGGCAGGGCTCTTTCTTGAGGAGGGGAAGAGATGGCATTCATTCCGGGGACTCCAGGGCCCGATACGCTCTATGGCTCGAACGACGTAGACACGATTCTGGGCTATGGTGACGACGACACGCTGTTCGGTTTCGGTGGTTCCGACAGTCTCTATGGCGACCAGGGTGATGACCTGTTGGAGGGTGGCGACGGCGCCGATGTGGCGCTGGACGGCGGGACGGGGCGAGACACACTCTTCGGCGGCGAGGGTGACGACAGCTATCTCTCCGGCGGGTCTCGCTCGGATACGATCAGCGGTGACATTGGTAACGATGCGCAGTTCTACGGCGATGTCGGCGACGACAGCCTCAGCGGCGATAGCGGTAACGACAGTTTCTTTTACGGCGGGGCCGGTCTCGACACGATCTTCGGCGGCAACGGGATTGACAGCGATCTGGACGGCGGCCGCAATGCGGACGTCATCTACGGCGGCGATGGCGCGGATGCCTCGCTCAACGGCGACCTCGGGAACGACGTGATCCATGGGGACGCCGGCGACGACCGCTCCATCGATGGCTACAGGGGCGGCGACAAGCTCTACGGTGGCCTTGGCGATGATGCCTACTTCTACGGCTATGTCAGCTCGGACCGCCTGGACGGGGGCGAGGGCAACGACTACTCCTTCTACGGAGGGGCCGGGAACGATTCCATGTTCGCCGGCAGCGGGGACGACTCCTTCTTCCACGGCCAAGGCAAGAAGGACACCATCTTTGCTGGCAGCGGCGACGACCAGACCTTCTTCGGCGGTGGCGGCATCGACAGCATCCATGGCGACGACGGCGCGGACGCCTATTTCTACGGCCGCAACTCCTCGGACAAGATGTATGGCGGGTCGGGATCCGATTCCTACTTCTACGGGGGCAACGACAACGACACATTGCGTGCTGGAAGCGGGGACGACGCCCACTTCTACGGCGACACGGGCATCGACTGGCTCTATGGCGGTGACGGCGTCGACGTTTCCTTCTACGGCGACACCGGTGTCGACAGAATCTTTGGCGGTGGGGGCGACGACAGCCGCCTCTTCTCGGGATCGGGCAGAGACACGCTTCATGGCGGAATAGGCGAGGACCTTTCTCTTTACGGCGGCGAGGGTGGCGATAGTATCTTTGGAGGTGAAAGCAATGACACTGCCATCGCTGGTGGTGACGGCAATGATTCGCTGTTCGGAGACAATGGTTTGGACACCGTTTTCCTCGGCCAGAATGGCGATGACAGCCTCCTCGGCGGAAGCGGAAGCGACAGGCTTTTCTATGGCGATTCAGGCGATGACGTCCTGTTCGGCGGCCATGGCGACGACCGGGAGTTCCGTGGGAGGAGCGGCAACGATACGATCTACGGCGATACCGGGAACGATGCCAACTTACGTGGAGGCTCGGGAGCCGACACGGTTTTTGGCGGCAGCGGTGACGAAATTAGCTTGAACGGAGAAAGCGGTGACGACAGCGTGTTCGGTGGGAGCGGAGGCGATGACTTCTTGGTCGGCGAGGCAGGAGACGACAGCCTGTTCGGGGGGAGTGGTGACGACAGCGCGCTCCGCGGTGGCACTGGCCTAGATAGACTTTATGGTGGGCACGGCTTGGACGAGCTTCTGTACGGTGATGACGGGGACGATTCGGTGTTCGGCGGCAGCGGAGCCGACCTTAGGCTTCGTGGCGGGTCGGGTGATGACTCCTTGTCGGGGGGAAGCGGAAACGACGGTAGCCTGATCGGTGGGTCCGGCGTGGATATCATCACCGGCGACGCCGGTTACGACTCGATCCTGGGCGGTGAGGAGGGGGATGACCGCATCTACGGTGGCGGTGGCTCCGATGTCGACGTGAGCGGCGGCGAGGGCGCGGACAAGCTCTACGGCGGTGCGGAGGCCGACCGCTCCTTCTATGGCGGCGACGGCGCCGACAGCCTCTCCGGTGGCCTGGGCGGTGACAGGTCTTTCTATGGCGGCGGATCTTCCGACCGGCTTTTCGGTGGGGACGGCGACGACTCCTTCTTCGCTGGCGATGAGTTCGGCGACAGGATCTATGGCGAGCAGGGGTTGGATGCCTCCTTCTATGGCGGCGGTGCGGCCGACCGCATCTACGGCGGCTTGCAAGGCGACAGTGCCTTCTTCGGCGGAGACGGAAACGACTATCTGGCTGGTGGGTTCGGTGTCGACCTCTCTTTGAATGGCGATGGCGGCGGCGATGTCATCTATGGCGGAGCCGGCGGAGACCAGAGCCTCAATGGTGGAATTGGCGCCGATCTGATCAAGGGCGACACCGGCGACGATTCCTTCCTTAATGGTGGTTCGGGAAGGGATACCATCTACGGCGGCGATGGAAGCGATACCAATATCGTCGGCGGTAGTGGCAATGATAGCCTCTATGGCGACAACGGAAACGACCATCTGTCCGGAGGGGCTGGCAACGATGTTCTGCAAGGTGGGGCGGGATCCGACACCGCCTTTGGCGCCGGCGGCGACGATGTCTTCATCGTTGCAAGTCAGGGAGACCTCGTCGGCTATCAATACTTCGGTGGCGGCGGAACGGACACGTTGATCCTCATGGACGGAGCGACGCTTCCAGGCGGCGGGGCGAATCTGTACGGCATCGACGTGACGCTTTGACCATGGCGCAGATCTACGCCTACGACGATGTCGTGCCGGTGGTCGATCCGGCGGCCTTCGTGCACCCGGCGGCGGTCCTGATCGGCGACGTCATCGTCGGACCCGGCTGCTATGTCGGTCCGGCGGCCTGCCTGCGCGGGGACTTCGGGCGTATCGTCATGGAAGAGGGCTCGAACCTGCAGGAGACCTGCGTGGTCCATGCCTTTCCCAATCTTGAGACGGTGATCGAGAGCGAGGGCCATATCGGCCATGGCGCGGTGCTGCACGGCTGCAGGGTCGGCCGGAACGCCATGGTCGGCATGAACGCCGTGGTGATGGACGAAGCGGTGATCGGCGAGAACGCCATCGTCGCCGCCATGGCCTTCGTCAAGGCCAAGGCGGAGATCCCGGCCGGCGCGCTCGCCGTCGGCTCGCCAGCCAAGGTAATCCGGCAGCTGAGCGAGCAGGAGATCGCTTGGAAGCGCGAGGGCACCGGCGTCTACCGCCGCCTTGCGGCCGAAGCGCACGAGAAGCTGCGCCCGGTCGAGCCGCTGTCCGCCGTCGAGCCCGGCCGCAAGCGGATCCGAGCGCCCGCCTACGATCCGCTCTTCGCGGCACGCATCAAGGCGAGGGACGGGTCGTGACCAGCACGGATCACTTTAGCTCAAGGCCTGGCGCAGGATCTTGGCCAACTGGCTGCGCTGAAAGGGTTTGGGCAGGAGCACCTGGTCCGGGCGAAGCCGGCTGTCCTCGGCAGGATAGCCTGACATGAGGATGACCTTCGTGTCGGGATAGTCCCTGTCGATGTCGGCGGCTAGCTCCAGGCCGCTGCGGCTGTCCTTCAAGAGGATGTCGGTCAGGACGAGATCGACCTTCTCCGCCTCGCTCATGATCTTGAGAGCCGGATCGACGCCCTCCGCGGTCAAGACGTCGTAGCTGAGGCCGAGCAAGAGCTTGCGCAGCATCGCGCGCACTTCCGGGTCGTCCTCGACCAGCAGGACGGTCTCGCCCCGTGCCGAGGGCTGCCCGCTGCTCTCGGCCTGGCGCAGCGGCTCCGGCTCGCCCTCGGCGCGCGGCAGGTAGATACGCACGGCGGTGCCCTCGTCCGGCCTGCTGTCGATCACCGTCCGCCCCTTCGACTGCTTGGCGAAGCCGTAGACCGTCGACAGGCCAAGGCCGCTCCCCTGGCCGACCTGCTTGGTGGTGAAGAAGGGCTCGAAGGCGCGGGCCGATACCTCCGGCGGCATGCCACAGCCGCTGTCCTCCACCGCCAGGACGACATAGTCGCCCGGCGCCATCCCCTCCTCGAGGTCGCCCGTCTCGCTGTCCAAGCGGACGTTCGCGCAAGCGATCGTAAGATCGCCTCCCTCCGGCATGGCGTCCCTGGCGTTCAGTGCCAGGTTCAGGATGACGTTCTCCACCTGACCGGGGTCGGCGATGGCGCGCCAAAGGGCCGCCTCGCTCTTGGTCTTGACGGAGATCGTGGGTCCCAATGTGCGCTTGAGCAGGGGCGTCATGCGCTGCACCAGGTCGGCCAGCGACAGGACCTTGGGTTGCAGGGGCTGTTGGCGAGAGAAGGCCAGCAGGCGTTGCGTCAGCTCCGCGCCGCGCGTGGTCGCCTGGATGATGCTCTCCAGATAGACCTGGGGATCGCGCGGATCATCCAGCAGAAGATCGGCGTTGCCTTGGATGACGGCCAGCAGATTGTTGACGTCGTGCGAGATGCCGCCGGTCAACTGCCCGACGGCCTCCAGCTTCTGGGCATGATGCAGCTTCTCTTCGGCCTCCTTCAGCTGGGAGAGGTCATTGGTGATGCTGCAGACGCCGATGATCTCGCCGCCGCCGTTGCGCAAGGGGAACTTCTGGTTCAAGAGGTGGCGGGTGTAGCCTTCCCACTCTTCCACGACGCTCTGCTGGATCGGCTCGCCGCTTTCCATGACCTTGCGGTCCGCGGCCATATAGAGCTGCGCGACGGGCAGGGGGATGATGTCGGCGGTGACGAAGCCCACGAAGTCTTCGGCGTCGGAGCCGAACTCGTCGGCCACGTTCTTGCTGATGGCCATGATCTTGCCCTCGCGGTCCTTCAGCACGATCTCGACCGGCGAGTTCTCCAGGATGGCGCGCAGCCAGCTGTCGCGCGTCCTGACGGCTTCCTCCGCCTCGCGCTGCTCGGTCACGTCCAGGACCAGGCCGTTCCACAAGACACTGCCGTCTTCCAGCGGGGTGGGCACCGAGGAGACGCGGGCCCACCAGGCTTCGCCGTTGGCGCGCAGCATGCGTCCCTCCCAGCGATAGGGACGCGGGCCATCGGCGGCCCGCCGGACCGCGGCCTCTCTCTCGGCGCGGTCGTCGGGATGGATGTTTCGGAACCACAGGTCCGGATCGGCCAGGACGTCGCTTGCCGACAGGCCGGCTATCGCGCGGACCGCTGGGCTGACGTAGGAGAAGGTGAGCCTGCCTTCCCTATCGACCAGGGTCTGATAGACCATTCCGGGGATGTTGGCGGCGATGTCGCTCAACCGCTTCTCCATGGCGGCCAGGGCCGTCTCGGCCTGCTTCCTGGCCTCTACCTCGGCCGTGAGCTCCTCGATCAGCGCGCCGTAGGTTCTGTTCTGCTGCTCCAAGGCGCCCGCTTCTTGCAGCAGCTTCAGCTTGGCGCTGGTCATGGCCGCGACGGTGCTCAGGACCTCCAGGTGCTCGGGCCCGAAGTGGTCGGCGCGGGGATCCTCGCAGTCGATCACGCCGACCGTCGTGCCCTCGATCATCATCGGGACGCAGATCTCCGAGAGGGCCGGCTCAAGGTCGGGGATGTAGCGCGGATCCTGGCGCAAGTCCTCGACGATGCTGGGCCGGCCGGTCTCGGCCACATGGCCGGTGACCCCATTGCCGACGGGGATCTCCAGGGCATTGGCGATCACCTCGCCCTGCGGGTTCTTTGGCCCGATCGCCGCGGCCTGCAGCAAGAGCGCGCGCTCTCGGTCCAGATCGTAGACAACGCAGTCGGTGAAGCCCAGCTTCGCCACCACTTCGCGGGCGACGTACCAAAAGAGCTCCTCCTTGCTGCCAATGCTGATAAGGCGCAGGGCGAAGTCGTTGATCGTCTTCAAGAGAGCGGAATCGGTTCGGCTTTCCAGCACGCGGTCGGCCACGATGGACGCCTGTGGCTTGTTCTCGTTCATCCCTTGCCACCTTTACCAGCATAGGGCCCAGTGCCGGATGCAGGGGGGCTTCACCTGAAGTCGTCGCGCTCTTCACGCACAATGGCCTGTTCATAGCAAAGAAAGATCGGCCGGTCACGAAATGAAAGGGCCGCAATCGCAACGAAGCTCTCTTCAGAGGGGCAATCGCTGGCGTCAGGGTAGATGTGAGCCCCGCGTCCAGGGGCTCACATCAAGGCGTGAGCTTAGGCCATCTTATAGTAATGATGGGTTTCGCCCGCGCTCGTTACCCGCATTCCGACGGTGTGCCCGTCATTGTTCACTTTGAAGAGCACACGAAGCACGGCGTTCTTGGCGAAGAACTCCAGGTCGTCGACCTGTGTGAGCTCGGCAGCATCGAGGCTGAGCGTGCCGGCACTCTCATCGACTTGGCGCTCATGCCCGTCGCCCCGCTCGTAGCCTCCGACGTGCCGCCGCAAAGCTGCCGTGGCTGACGGCCTTGAGCCGTCCGCGGCGCCTTCACTGGCGATGCGGCTTGCCGGCGGCCAGCTGCCCGTCGTGTCTCGTCTGACGACACGAGAGACCTCGCCCGATGCCTCCCTGAAAAAGCGAAAGCCGATGGTCGCCCGCGCCGCGGCCATTGCCGCCTCCAAGCCACCATCCTCCGCCATCGGAAAAGTGGCGGTCTCGCTGACGGCCCGGAAGCAGTCCCGGCCTTGCGGACGCAAGCGCAGCCGGTCCCACGGCGTGGCTGCCAGCAGCTCTCCCTCCTCTGCCGACACCTCGAGGGCAAAGTCGGGACCCAGGCGGTAGCGCCCTGCATAGTCGCCCAGGCGGACTGCCTGAAGGTCGCTCTCCAGACCTTCGAGCCTTGCGACGGCGAAGGCCAGGCGTTCCGCCGGGTCGACGCACTCCAGCATGGCTTGCCGCTGTGCCAGGTCGAGGCCGAAGTATCGTGATGCCAAGGCGATCAGACGATCGGCGCTCTTCGCCTTCCTGATGGCGGCCGCCAAGGCCGGCGGATGGTCGAGAAGTCGGACCAGGCGGCAGAACAGCGCCTTGGCGCTCTCCAACTGGCCGGTCGAGGCGCTGCCATGCGGCTTGGCGGAGGAGATCTCCGCCCTGGCGGCGATATAGGGGCCGGAGAAGTCCAGCGCGCTGATCTCGGCGGTCGCCTTGCCCTCTATCATGACCCGCAATGTGCCGTCTCTCAGGCTGACCCACTCGCGCGGTCTGACCAAGGTTCCGACCTTGTAGAGATCGGCGTCGAGCGGCTCGTCCTTGCCCTCGTCGTGCTGCGCGCAAACCAGAAAGGACTTGTCGGGCAAGGAGGCCTTGATGGCGTTCATCGACTTCTTGCGGCCGACGAAGATCGGCAGGGTCTCGCCGGGATAGAGGACCAGATCGCGCAGCGGCACCAGCGGCAGCATCCTGTCGTCCATGGCCGCTCCCGACGCGCCGGCCTGGTCGGCAACAGCGGCCTTGAGCCGGGACCAGCTGGCAAAGCCGTGTTCGCGGGCTAGGACGAACTGGGCGTTGCTCAGTTGGATGCAGTCTGGATTGCCGGGCTGGGCGGTCACGGACCGCAGTCTTCGCAGCGCGTCCGGTTCCGCCGCGCGAATGGCGCGCAGCAGCGCCTTCGCCTGCTTTTTGAGGTTCTCGATACTCGGGTAGGCTGGAAGCTGTCCGCCCTCGGCAGAAGCATGAGGCATAGCGCCCTCCTTCGTTGCCGCCCGCTGTCCGCAATGTCGGGCAGAAAGAGGTGCTCAAGACTTCAAGCACGAACTGCTGGTGGGCTTGGCCCTTTCCGCGGACTGGATGCGCCCATGTATCGCGCAAGATGATGGTAGCCCCGGCATGTGGCCTTGGCAAGCTGGCGGCAGGGTCCCGGGGAACACGTGCTTAGAGCCCGGCCTCCTTGCCCAGCATGGCCAGCAGCACCAGGGCGAGAAGGCTCAGGAAAGCCAGGCGCAAGCCTTTCTCGCCCAGTCGGCCGGCAAGGCGCAGCCCCTGGGGGACGCCTAACTGGCCACCGACCAGGAGACCGGCCAGCGCCGGCAGGTAGAGGTAGCCCAAGCTCAGGCGGGCATGGCTTCCGGACCCTGGCCCAGCAGCGCGAAGCTGATCGCGCCGGCCAGGCCGATGGTGGCGCTCAAGGCGGCGGACTGGCCGGCGGCCTCCTGCATGGAGTAGCGCCGCAGCATCATGAAGGGAACCGTCAAGGTGGCGGCGCCGCCGCCGGCCATGGCCCCGGTCATTCCCGTCACCATGAAATAAGGTGCCCAGACGACCGGCGAGGGGAGGCTGCCTTGCCCCGGCGCCCGCGGCGTCGGCTTGCGCTTCGGCCGCCAGATGCTTTGCACCCCGCGAAAGAGGGCGATCGCGACGAATGCGGTGAAGCCCGCGCGCAGGACCCAGTCCGGCAAGCCATCGGCGAACAGCACGCCAAGCACGGCGCCCAGGGCGACGGGCAGGGCCAGCGAGGCCAGGAGCGGCGGGGAGAGGCTGCCGCTGCGCCAGCGGAACCAAGCGGCGCTGGCCGTGTTGACGATCATCAGCGCCAGCGAGGTCGCGACGGCGACATGCATGACGTGCCGCTCCGGCACGGCGGCCAGCGGCAGGAGATAGTTCAGGATCGGAACCGTGGTGAAGCCGCCGCCGATGCCGATGAGCCCGGCGAGGACTCCGGCCAGGGCGCCGGCCAGGACGCAGACGGCCAGAAAGAGCAGCAGCTGCTCGATCGGCATGGGGTCAGGTGATGCCGAAGATCTTCAGCAGCATGGCGGCCAGGATCACCAGCAGCAGAATGAAGAAGATCCAGCGCAGCCGCCCCTCGTCGAAGCGTTGCGAGAGCTTCACGCCGTAGGGGGAGGCCGCCAGGCCGCCGATGCCCAGTCCCAAGAGAGCCGGCAGGTAGAGGTAGCCGACGCTGGCCGGCGGCATCCCGACCTCGTTCAGCCCGGCAATCACGTAGCCGACCGTGCCCACGGCGCCGATCAGGACGCTTAGGGCGGTCGCCTGGGCGCTGGCCCGCTTCATGTCGAAGCCGCGCCGATTGAGGAAGGGCACCATGATGGTGCCGGCGCCGGTGCCGCCGAGCGAGCCGGCGGCTCCGGTGACGAAGGCCATGGCGCCCGCCAGGGGTCGCTTGAAGGGCAGGGGGGCTGCATCCTGCCCCTTCTTGCCGCCGATCAAGCCCATGAGGCTGCTGCGGATCGAGTTGAGCACGACCAGCAGGAAGAAGAGCCGCAGCACGTGCGTGGAGATAAGGTCGGCCACCGCGGCGCCAATGATGGCGCCGATGCCCAAGGGAATCATCAGCCAGCGCAGCAGCGCGATGTCCAGCTCTCCGCTGCGCCAACGCTTCAGGGCGGCGGCGCCCGTGTTGATGACGATGAGCGCCAGGGAGGAGGCCAAGGCGCAGTGCATCAAGGCGGAGTTCGGTACCGCGGCCAAGGGCAGGAGGTAGTTCAGAATGGGAACCGTCGTCAGCCCGCCGCCCAGACCGAAGAGCCCCGCCCCGATGCCGGCGATGACGCCGCCGATGAGGCAGAAGACGAAGATCTCTAAGATAATGCCCCAATCCATCTCCGCCCCCTCCTTTGGGATGGCATTGCGGCCCCACAAGGCATGAGGCCGCGCCCGAGTCTATAGACTCGAACGCGGCCAGCATGAAGGTAGGAATTCCGGTGCTATGGGCTAGCCGTCTTCCTCGGCCTTACGGAAGCTCTCGTTCTCGTGGCGCACGGACTGCACCACCACGCCGACCACGACGAGCACCGTCAAGGCCAGGAAAACGGCAAGCCACCCGGGGCTGTCGGCGAAGGTGAAGATGGCCTCGGCCCCCTCCCATGTCTCAAAGGGTGCGGACTCCATGGTTGTTCTCCTCTGCTTAAAGAGTGGTGGCTGTCTCTATTCGGCCGGCTGACGATAGGCGGCGGGGATTCCTGCCTCCGGGTAGGGCCGGATCGGCAGCTCTGCCGCGTCCAGGCCCATGACCTCGGCCTTGCCGCCGACGCGCAGCAGATTGCCTGCCTTCAGCGCCAGCGAGATGACGTAGCCGGGAAGGAAGCCCAGCGCCATCATCACCACCGCGCTCACGGCCATGCCGCCCAGGCTGACCGCCGGCCAGTCGGGATTGGCCTGGGGGTAGCCCGAGGCGAAGATGCCGAGGGCGATCATCGACCAGACGCCGGCGACGCCGTGGACGGCGAAGGCGCCCACCGCGTCGTCGATGCGGAACTTCTCGATCAGCGCGTTCGCCGGATAGATGATGCAGCCGCCGATGAAGCCGATGAGGAAGGCCAGCGGCGGGTAGTAGATGTCGAGGCCGGAGGCCGCGGAGATGATCCCCGCAAGTGCGCCCGACATCATCCAGAAGGGATCGCGGGTCACCAGGAAGGCGCCGATGATGCCACCGCCGAAGCCCATCAAGGTGTTGAACCCGATGGAGGAGAGCGTCATGGGCTGGCCGAAGATGTTCACCCACTGCTCGCCGCCCAGGTAGATCGCGCAGCCGCCCAGGAACCCGAAGAAGCCGACGATGATCATCATGAGCCCGATCAGGGTCATCGGCACGCTGTGACCCAGTATCGGATTGGCGCTGCCGTCGGCGTTGAACCGCCCGATGCGGGGTCCGAGGTTGATTAGGACGCCCAAGGCGAAGAAGCCGGCGACGGTGTGCACGCAGCCCGCCGCGCCGAAGTCGTGGAAGCCGAGCTCGGTGGTGAGCCAGCCCTCCGGATGCCAACCCCACGAGGCGCCCAGGATCCAGACGACCGAGCCCAGAACGACGGCGAGGATGATGAAGCCGCTCACGCGAATGCGTTCGATGACCGCTCCGGACATGATCGAGGCCGTGGTCGCGGCGAAGAGCGTGAAGGCCGCCCAGAAGACGCCGGTCGCGTTGTCCGCCAGGTTGGGCCCCATGGCTTGCGCCCACGGCAGGCCGTCGGCCGCCTCGATCGGAACGAAGCCGTTGGGGAAGGCCAGGTAGATCCACCATCCGAAGAGAAAGAAGGTGGGGATCAGAAAGGCGAAGGCCAGGATGTTCTTCACGCCGGACGCCAAGGCGTTCTTCATGCGCGAGGCGCCCATCTCATAGGCCAGGAAGCCCGCATGGATGATCACCATGAGGGCCGTGCACCACCAGTAATAGACCTCCATGTTGATCGTATTCATCATGTCGATGACGGCTTGAAGATCTTGTCCTTCCATTGACGCGTTCTCCTCTTTCAACGTCTAGTCGAAGCCAGCCCCAGCCCTCGGAATCCCCTGCCTTTGCCGATATTTATTGCTCGCCTTTTGGCATTGACGATTCTTCAGATGGTTCTCATCTCGATTGCTGCGATGCAGCATAGTCTATGACCGAATCTCCGCTACGGAAAAGTGATTTAGATTAAGAGAGATACTGAATTGGAGGAATGTTTACTGCGTAAATATTATGCAGCGACGACCGCCGCCGCGCGACGCGGACAGGCGACAGCGAAAGATAATGATGCCCGGCGAGCATGGTGGGACTTTTTGTTCTACCTACCCCGGTCGCGGCGTCGGTGGATGCCGCGCGGCGCGGCAGCGTGCAACAAAATTGGGCACTGCTACAAATTGCCCTAAGTTTGAGCGAATCAGCGGTGGGAGGCCTTCGCCAGGGCGCTTGCCGTTAGAGAGGTGGAAAAGATTTTTGCATCGTAGTAAGGAATGTTTCAGGAGGATGGAAGAATTTCGCCTTTTAGAAGAGAGGCATTGGTCAAGAATTCGTTATGGTTGACGATCAGAATCCACATGCGACGGCTGGCGCTCAGGAAAACCGTCTTGAGGTCGCCATCGGCAGGGAGGTCAAGTCCTTCCGCCGCGCGCTCGACATGACGGTCGCCGAGGCCGCGCGCGCGGCCGGGCTTTCGACCGGAATGCTCTCCAAGATCGAGAACGGAGCGACCTCGCCGTCGCTGGCGACACTGCAAGCCCTCTCCAAGGCGCTTCAGGTGCCGGTCACGGCCTTCTTCCGCCGCTTCGAAGAGGCGCGCGAGGCGACCTTCGTCAAGGCCGGGCAAGGCATAGAGATCGAGCGCCGCGGGACCAGAGCCGGCCATCAGTATCAACTGCTGGGGCACGGGACCAGCCGCCGGCTGGCGGTCGAGCCCTACCTGATCACCTTGACCGAGGAATCGGACGTCTTTCCCCTGTTCCAGCATGCCGGCGTCGAATTCCTCCATATGCTGGAAGGACGCGTCGGCTATCGCCATTCGGACCGAACCTACGTCCTGGAGCCCGGCGATTCGCTCTTCTTCGATGCCGACGCGCCGCATGGGCCCGAGGAGCTGTTGGAGCTGCCGGCGCGTTATCTTTCAATCATTTGCTACGAGCGCGGCGGCGACTAGTCTGGCCCCGATCCCGGCGGGCAGAGAGGTCGCACAAGGGTCCCTTTGAAGCGACGCGGCGAGAATGCTAGATAGTGACGCGGCGCGGCGGCCAAGGCGGTCGAGCGCAGCTGTTTACAGATTTGGAGCGTAGTTGATGTCTGCACTTTCCGTCAGGCTGACGGCGGCACGTGACAGGCGGCCCCTGGGCCTCTTTCTCGCACTCTTTCTGGCGCTTGGTCTGGCGGCATGCTCGAGCGACGACGAGCTGCCCCTCACCGATCCGAACGAGGCCTCGGTGGAGGAGCTCTACGACCGCTCCGTGGCCACGATGGAGGCGGGACTGTATCGCCAGGCCGCGCTGCTCTTCGACGATGTGGAGCGCCTCTATCCCTACTCGGTCTGGGCGCCGCGCGCTCAGCTGATGTCGGCCTATGCCTACTACCTCAACAACAACTACAACGAGGCGATCAACGCGCTCGACCGCTTCATCGAACTGCATCCGGGCAGCAAGGACGCGCCCTACGCCCACTACCTGAAGGCGCTCTGCTACTACGAGCAGATCTCCGACGTGCGCCGCGATCAAGGCATGACAAGACAGGCGCGCAGTTCGCTGGAAGAGGTCATGCGGCGCTACCCGAACAGCCAGTACGCCCGCGACGCCAAGCTGAAGCGCGACCTCGCGGTCGACCACCTGGCCGGCCAGCAGATGGAGATCGGCCGCTTCTATCAGCAAAGAGGCGACTACCTGGCCGCCATCAACCGCTATCGCAGCGTCATCACGCAGTATCAGACCACGACCCATGTGCCCGAAGCGCTGCATCGGCTGGTCGAGGCCTATCTGGCGCTGGGGGTGACCCGCGAGGCGCAGGCGACCGCGGCGGTGTTAGGCTACAACTATCCCGGAAGCCAGTGGTACACGGACAGCTATTATCTGCTGACCGGCGTCGACCTGCGGCCGGAGGAGGACGAGGACTCCTGGATCGCCGGGGTCTGGCCCTTCTAGCCCTCGCGCCGCCGTCGAGGCCTCGATGCTGAGCGGCCTCTCCATCCGTGACCTGGTCTTGATCGAGCGTCTGGACCTGGAACTCGAGCCCGGTCTGGCGGTGCTGACGGGGGAGACGGGGGCCGGCAAATCCATCCTGCTGGACGCGCTGGGCTTGGCCTTGGGTGCCAGGGCCAATGGCCAGCTGGTGCGCGACGGCGCCAAGCAGACGCAAGTGGTGGCAAGCTTCGACCTGGCCGAGGACCATCCGGTTCGCCAGGTCTTGGCTGATCAGGACCTGCCGGACGAGGGCGGGACGCTCCTGCTGCGCCGCAGCTTGACGCCGGAGGGCCGCAGCCGGGCCTTCGTCAACGATCAAGCGGCGAGCGTGGGGCTGCTGCGTCGTCTGGGCGATCTACTGGTGGAGATCCAGGGCCAGTTCGAGCAGCGCGGGCTGCTGGACCCCAAGACTCATCGCGAGCTGCTGGACGCCTTTGCCGGCAACGGCGCGCTGCTGGCCGAGGTCGGCGCGGACCACGCCGCCTGGCGCGCGGCCGGCGAGCGTGCCGAGGCGGCCGCGCGTCGCCTGGACGCGGCGCGCCAGGAAGAAGAGACCTTGCGTCACGACCTGTCGGAGTTGGCGAGCCTGTCCCCGGAAGAAGGCGAGGCGGACCGCCTGGCCGAAGAGCGGCAGGTCCTGCTGCACATGGGGGCCATCCTCGATGCCATGGCCGAGGCCGAGCGCGGGCTCTTCGGCGCCGGCAAAGCCGAGAACCTGACCGCGCAGGCGCTCAGGACCTTGGAGCGGGTGGCCGAGAAGGCGGGCGAACGCTTGGCGCCGACCCTGGAGGCCTTGGAACGCGCGCTCGCCGAACTGGAGGAGGCGGGGCGCCTGCTTGCCGCCGTCGGCGCCGACAGCGACTTGGATCCGGGCCGGCTGGAACAGGTCGAGGAGCGCTTCTTCGCGCTGAAGGACCTTGGCCGCAAGCATGGCCGCGAACCCGACCAACTGCCGGCCTTGCAACGGGACCTCGAGCAGCGTTTGGAGATGCTGGAAGGCGGCGGGGAAGAGCTGGCGCGCCTGCGGGCCGAAGCTGAGGCCTGCGAAGAGCGCTTCCGCGCCTCGGCGCGGCGGCTGAGCGCCGCGCGCCGAGAGGCGGCCGGCCGGCTGGATTCCGCCGTCGCCGCAGAGCTTCCGCCGCTCAAGCTGGAGCGCGCACGCTTCGTGACGGAAATCGAGGGGCTGGAGGAGGAGGACTGGGGCGCGACAGGCGCCGAGCGTGTCCGGTTCCTGGTTGCCACCAACCTTGGTGCCGCGCCCGGTCCCATCGCGAAGATCGCGTCCGGCGGCGAGCTGGCGCGCTTCCTGCTGGCTCTGCGGGTGGTCCTGGCCGAGGTCGGCCCGGCGACGACCTTGGTGTTCGACGAGGTGGATGCCGGCATCGGCGGGGCCACGGCGGCGGCGGTCGGGGGCCGACTGGCGCAGTTGGCGAGCGACAGGCAAGTGCTGGTCGTCACCCATAGCCCGCAGGTGGCGGCCCGCGGCGAGCAGCACCTCCAGGTGGACAAGTCGGAAAAGGCAGGTCGTGCCTTGACCGCGGTCTCGATACTGGTCGAAGAGGAACGGCGGGAAGAGATTGCCCGCATGCTGGCCGGCGCCGAGGTTACGCAGGAGGCACGCCTGGCGGCGGCGAAGCTGTTGGAGAAGCAAGGATGAGCGACCCCATCGATCTTCCGGTAGACGCGCTCGACGAGGCCGGCGCCGGCGCGGAGCTGGAACGTCTGGCCGCGCTCATCCGCCATCACGACCTGCGCTACCACCGCGACGACGCACCGGAGATCAGCGACGCGGACTACGACGCCTTGGTGCGCCGCAATCAGGCGATCGAGGCGCGCTTTCCGGCCCTGGTGCGCGACGACTCCCCCTCGAAGCGGGTCGGTGCCCCGCTTGCCCAGGGCTTCGCCAAGGTGCGCCACGCCGTGCCGATGCTGTCGCTCGGCAATGCCTTCGGCGAAGAGGACATGCGGGAGTTCTTCGCCCGCCTGCACCGCTTCCTCGGCAAGGACGGGGCGGCCGCGGAGACCGTCGTGGCCGAGCCGAAGATCGACGGGCTCTCGGTATCGCTGCGCTACGAGGCGGGTCTCTTCGTTCGCGGTGCCACCCGCGGCGACGGCAGCGAGGGCGAGGACATCACGGAGAACCTGCGCAGCCTGAAGGAGGTTCCGGAGCGGCTGGCGGGCGAGGCTCCGGCGGTGCTGGAAGTCCGTGGAGAGGTCTACATGACCCGCGACGACTTCCAGGCCATGAATGCGCGCCAGGCCGAACAGGGACAGAAGGTCTTCGCCAATCCGCGCAACGCCGCCGCCGGCTCCCTTCGCCAGCTCGATGTTTCCGTCACCGCCCAGCGGCCCCTGCGGCTCTTCACCTACAGCTGGGGCGAACTCAGCGGTCCCGCCGCCGAACTGCTGGGGGATACCCACTGGGACGCTCTGGCACGGCTGAAGCGCTGGGGCTTGCCGGTGAACGACTTGGCGCGCCGTTGCACGGGCGTGGAGGAGGCGCTGGCCGCCTACGATGACATGGCCAGGCGTAGAGCGGAGTTGGCCTATGACATCGACGGCGTGGTCTTCAAAGTCGACCGCCTCGACCTGCAAGCCCGCCTGGGCTTCGTCAGCCGCGCGCCGCGCTGGGCGATCGCGCACAAGTTCCCCGCCGAGCAGGCCACCACCCTGTTGGAAGACATCTTCATTCAGGTCGGCCGCACCGGGGCGCTGACGCCGGTCGCGGCTTTGAAGCCGATCACCGTCGGCGGAGTCGTGGTCTCGCGCGCCACCCTGCACAACGAGGACGAAATCCGGCGCAAGGACATCAGGGTCGGCGACAGCGTGGTGATACAGCGCGCCGGCGACGTGATCCCGCAGGTGGTCTCGGTCAACCTGGATGCGCGGCCGGCGGACAGCCAAGAGTACGCCTTCCCCAAGCACTGTCCCTGCGCCTTGGAAAGCCCGGTGGTGCGCGAGCCCGGCGAGGCCGTGGCGCGCTGCAGCGGCGAGCTGGCTTGCCCGCATCAGCAAGTCGAGAAACTGCGCCACTTCGCCAGTCGGGGCGCATTCGACATCGAAGGCCTGGGCGAGAAGCACATCAGAGCCTTCTTCGAGAAGGGCCTGGTCCGCAGTCCGGACGAGCTCTTCACGCTGCAGGCCCGGGACGGCGAAGACCATCCGCCGCTGTCGACGTGGGAAGGATGGGGCGCGCGTTCGGCCGAGAACCTTTTCCAGGCGATCGAAGCGCGGCGGCAAATCGCGCTGGAGCGCTTCATCTATGCGCTCGGCATCCGCCAGGTGGGCGAAGCCACGGCGAAGCTGTTGGCCCGCCGCTACGGCAGTCTGGAAGCCTGGCATCAGGGCATGCGGCAAGCGGCCGAGGAGCGCCGCGCGTCCCCCGACGAGGCCAAGCCGGAGGAGGTGGGCGAGGCCTATGCCGCGCTCTGCGACATCGATCAGATCGGCGTCTCGGTCGCCGACGACCTCTGCTTCTTCTTTCAGGAGCCGCACAACCTGGCGGTTCTCGAGCGCCTCGAAGCCGCGCTGGCGGTGGAGGACGCGGAAGCCCCGGCGGAAGGAGAGTCGCCCGTTGCCGGAAAGACCCTGGTCTTCACCGGAACCCTGGTGCAGATGACCCGCAGCGAGGCCAAGGCGCGGGCCGAGTCGCTGGGCGCCAAGGTCGCGGGATCGGTCTCCAAGCGGACCGACTACGTCGTGGTCGGGGCCGACGCGGGGTCCAAGGCGGCCAAGGCTGAGGCCCTGGGCGTGACGGTCTTGAGCGAAGAGGACTGGTTGGCCCTGATCGGTTAGCGCGGCCGATGGCGAGGCCGGGCGCCGCCTGGCCGGCAATGCTGGCAATGACCGTCGCTTCGCTGCTGTTGGCGGCGAACGAGGCCATCATCAAGTGGCTGACCGCGACCTTGCCCTTCGGCCAGCTGATGAGCCTGCGCTCCGGCCTCTCCCTCGTTGTCTTGCTGCCCTTCCTGCTGCGCGGCGGGGATTGGGGCGCCGCCGTCGGCTGGCGCGACTGGCCGCTTCTGCTCGCCCGGAACCTGGCCTTGACCGCCTCCGTCTTTCTGTTCTTCTGGGGCCTCAGCCTCCTGCCCTTGGCCGACACCATGGCTTTGGTCTTCACCGCGCCGCTCTTCGCCACGCTCTTTGGCGCCTGGTTGCTGAGAGAAGAGGTCGGGCGCTGGCGCTGCCTGGCCTTGGCGGTCGGATTCGGGGGTGTCCTGCTGATCACGGCACCCGGGGGGCGCATCGGCTGGGCCGCGCTGCTGCCGGTGCTGGCGGCCGTCGGCTTGGCGCTCAGTGACATCGCAACGCGTCGCCTCATGCGCCGCGCCCCTGGCGTCACGGTGCTGCTCTACACCCATGCCTTCATCGCCTTGGCGGGTCTCGCCACCTTGCTGCGGCAAGACTGGCTCTGGCCGGGTCTGGAGGAGGCCTCCTGGCTGGTGGCAGCCAGTCTTCTCTTCTCCGCCGGCCTCCTACTCCAGATCCTCGCGCTGCGGCGGGCCGCGGTCAGCACCCTGGCCCCTCTGCGGTATCTGGCGCTGGCTTTCGCTGTCCTCCTGGGCTGGGCGATTTGGGGCCAGTTGCCGGGGTGGAGTGCCCTTGCCGGAATAGTGCTGATCGCCGCTTCTGGCCTGTTGGTTTGGCTGGCTGACATTCGATCGGCACGCCTATTTCGCGAAAAACTTTGAAATTCCTATCCGGCGTGGCAAGCTCTCTCTCTCGCGTTCATCTATCGGAACGCTTTTAGGAGAGGGAGTTATTCTATGCGAACCAAAGGACGGGGTTCTTCTAAAAGTAGCAAGCTCGTCAACACGCATGTCGGGCAACGCCTGCGGGGTCGTCGCATATTGCTAGGTCTTTCGCAGGCTCAACTCGCCAGTGCCTTGGGCGTCACTTTCCAACAGATACAGAAATATGAGAACGGTCACAGCCAGGTGACGCCCGAACGACTGGTCGCGCTTGCGAGCGCCTTGGAGGTGGGGGTCGACTTCTTCTTCGAGGGCTTGCCGGACCTGAAAGACGGCCGCGATCAAGGGGCCAGCCTGGTTCCGGAGGAGGAATCCCAGGACGGCCAGATCCTGGCACTGGTGCGCTCCTACGGAGAAATCGCGGACCGCGATCAGCGCCGTGGGTTTCTCCACCTCGTGCTCAGCATCGCCAACAGCGATATGGGCGGCAGCCAGCCACAGGTCTGTTAGCAGCCACGAAAGCCTGCTGCTAACATTCTGACTCCAAACGCTTTTTTACTTGATTTGTGTGGTGAGCACGGGTGAGGCTTCCTTACACGTTAGGAAGACGCGCCCGCAAGAAAGGGCCGCACTGGGATGACAGGGGGAGACAAGAGAAAGGGAGCGAGGACTGCGATGACGTGCGATCGGGAAAGTGCCCTAGAGCTTCAGTTACAAGGCTATCGCCTGTCGACGGCAGAGATACTCTACTACATGCCCGACCATCCAGGTGTTCTGCAGAGCTTCATTTGGCAACACTACGATCTCGCGCCCGATTATCCCCGTCTCAACCGTTTTTTGACCTATTGGCGACAGGAGATCGATGCCGCCCTCCATTCGGTGACGGTCGGCCGCAAGGCCCTGGTGCAGCCGCCCCGCGTAACGCCGGTCACATCGGAGTTCCTCCTCCACTGAGCCTGTTGGCCTGAGGCTGCCGAGCCTTCGGGAGAGGGCCGGCGCCGCAAGGTCCCGAAACCCGTCGCTAAGGGCTTCTCGGGAAGGTCGCCGCTTCTATCTTGTTGCCGTCGGGATCCCTGACGAAGGCGGCGAAGTAACCCGTGGTGGTCGCCTGGCGGTCTCTCGGCGGCCCGTCACTGCGGCCGCCGGCTTGGAGCGCTGCGCGATGAATGGCCTCGACTGCCGCTCGCGAGGGCGCGCGCAGGCAAATGTGAGTGCCGGTGTCGTCGGGCTGCGGCGCTAGTCCGGGGCGCAGGTTGACCCAAAACTCCGGATAGCGCTTGCCGAAACCGGCGCGCCGCTCTTCCCGGACGATCAGTGTCAGTCCGAGCGGGCTCAGTGTCGATTCGTAGAAGCCGACGCTCCGCTTCAGGTCGGCCACGGCCAGGGAAACGTGATCGATCATCCGAGTCGTTCCGCTTTTCGCTCAAGAGGGGAGAGGAACCGGCTATCCTGCGCGTCCCGGCGGCAGACTCAAGCCCGTTCGAAATAAGCTTGACGATGTCCAGTATTTTGTATGTTCTGGACATGCAAATTCGCGCATCAGGAGAGGGTAGCGTGAACGACGATGCATTCGAGGCGCGCGTTGCGGGCGTGCGCGCCTTCAACCGCTTCTACACCCGCCACGTCGGTGCCTTGAACGAGGGGCTGCTGAAGAGCCGTTTTTCCCTGACGGAGGCGCGGGTCCTCTACGAGCTCAATTTCTCCAGCGACCTGACGGCCGCCGACCTAGCCCGCGACCTGCGGCTGGATCAGGCCTACCTCAGCCGCCTGCTCAAGCGCTTCGCGCAGCAGGGCTTGCTCAGGACGCAGGCCTGTTCCGCGGACCGGCGCCGCCGGCTCCTCGCCTTGACGGAGAAGGGAAGAGAGGCTTTCTCGATCCTGAACAGCGCGTCACGGCAAGAGGTCGGCGCCTTGCTCAAGGGGCTAAGCGCGCAAGAGCAGACGCGCCTCTTGTCGGCGATGCGCGAGGTCCGCGCGATTCTCGAACCGGACCGGCAGGCGCCGCCGACGGTCATTCGGCCCCATCGGCCGGGCGACATCGGCTGGATCGTGCACCGCCAGGCGCGCCTCTACTGGGAGGAGTACCGCTGGGACGCGCGTTTCGAGGGACTGGTCGCCGGGATCGCGGGCGCCTTCCTGAGCGAGCACGATCCCAAGCGGGAGCACTGCTGGGTGGCGGAGCGTGACGGTGAGATTCTAGGCTCCGTCTTCCTGGTCCGCGTCGACGACGACCTCGCCAAACTCCGCATGCTCTACGTCGAGCCGGCCGCGCGCGGGGAGGGCTTGGGACGGCGGCTGGTGGAGGAGTGCATTTCCTTCGCGCAGGCCGTGGGATACCGCCGCATGACGCTGTGGACCAACGATGTGCTGCACGCGGCCAGGCGCATCTACGAGACGACGGGCTTCGCCTTGGTGAGCGAGGAGCCGCATCACAGCTTCGGCCATGACCTGGTCGGTCAGATCTGGGAACGCCCCTTGTGAGCGCCAAGGCCGCCGCCCTCCTCGCGGCGGCGGCGACCGGGATCGTGGTCGGCGTGGCCTTGGTGCTGACGCGTTCGGTGGTCGACCAGGCCGGTCCGATCACCATCGCCGCGTTGCGCTACCTCATCGGCCTTCTGTTCATGCTGCCGCTCTTGGCGCGCAGCACCTCGGTGCCCTATCGGCGACGGGACCTGGTGCCGATCGTCCTGCTGGGCATCGGGCAGTTCGGCATCCTGATCGCGCTTCTGAACTACTCCGTCACCTTGATCGAGGCCGGTCAGGCGGCGCTGATCTTTGCCGTGCTCCCCCTGCTCACCATGGCGCTCGCCGTCGCCATGGGCCAGGAGCCCTTCACCTTGCGCCGGGCGGTCGGGATCTTGCTTACCATCGCCGGCGTCGCGCTGGCGATCGGCGGCGCGGCGCTAGACGAGGGCTTGTCGGCCGGCGCGTGGTGGGGCGTGGGGGCCGCCTTCTTGAGCGCCGCCACCGGCGCCCTCTGTTCGGTCCTCTACCGCCCCTATCTGCAGCGCTATCCCACCGTGCAGATCAGCACGCTCGCCATGCTGGCGGCCGTGGTCTTTCTGGGCGCGCTGGCGATCCCTGAAGGTCTATTGCAAGTCCTGCCGGGGATCACCGCGCATGGCTGGCTGGCGATCCTCGGCATCGGTCTATGCAGCGGCGTCGGCTATCTGCTGTGGCTCTACGCGCTGCAGCACGTCTGGGCCTCCAACGTTACCGCCTTCATGGGCTTGAGCCCGCTGACCGCCTCTCTCCTGGGCGCCCTCTTCCTGGCGGAGCCGCTGACCGCCTCCGACGGCGCCGGTCTCGCCCTGGTCCTGTGCGGCTTGGCCTTGGCGCTGTGGCGCAGCGATTGATCCCGTCAGCTGCCGACGGCCGCCGATGTCGCCGTGTTGCCGGCATCCAGCCGGGTGGCATAGGCCTCTATGCGGCGGCAGGCTTCGGCCAGGGTCTCGTCAGAGAAGCCCAGGGACACCCGGCAAAAGCCCTCGGCTTGCTCGCCGAAGCCGCCGCCCGGCAGGATCGCCACGCTCTCCTCCGCCAAGAGGCCGCGCGCGAAGCTCTCGGCGTCCATGCCGGTTTGGCGCACGTCCAGCATTGCGAACATGCCGCCCTCCGGACTGGCGCAAGAGAGGCCGGGCAGCCGGTCGAGCCAGGGCGCCAAGAGATCGCGGCGGCGGTGGTAGGCGGCGCGCATCTCGGCCACGGCCGAACGCCCGTCGGTCAAGGCGGCGACCGCCGCGTCTTGAATGAAGCCGGGGCAGCCGTAGAGCATGCAGAGCATGAGGTTGTCCAGGTGCGGGGTCAGGGCTTCCGGACCGATCGCCCAGCCCAGCCGCCAGCCGGTCATGGCGTGCGACTTCGACAGGCTGCTGATCACGACGCAGCGCTCCGCCATGCCAGGCAGGGCGGCTGGCGAGCGGTGCGAATGGTCGAAGGTGACCGCGCCGTAGACCTCGTCGGACATCAGCCAGAGGTCGTTGTCCCGGCACAGCGCGGCGACCGCCTCCAACTCTTCCGGCTGCAGCACCGCGCCGGTCGGGTTGTGCGGCGTGTTCAGCAGGATGACGCGGGTGCGCGGGGTGACCGCCTGGCGCAGCGCCTTGAGGTCGAGCGCGAAGTTACGATCCGGCAGCAAGGGCACGGTCACCATTCTTGCGCCGCTGGCGCCGATCACCGCCTCGTAGGTGGAGTAGCAGGGGTCGGTGGTGATGACTTCGTCGCCGGCACCGGCCAGGCATTGCATGACGCAGAAAAGCGCGCACTGCGCGCCGGGCGCCACGACGACCTGACTGGGCGACACCTTCTGGCCCGAGGTCTCCTCGTGCCAGTCGGCAATGGCCGCGCGCAGTTGCCGCGTGCCGACGATCGGCGTGTAGTGGGTGTTGCCGCCGCGCATGGAGGCGACCGCCGCGTCTTGAATGACCATTGGCGTGTCGAAGTCGGTGTCGCCCACGGTCAGAAAGATGACCGGCTTGCCGGTCCGCCGCTCTTGCTCGACACCCAGTCCGTGTAGGGCCCAAGCCTCGGCACCACGCCCGGAAACACGATCGACGAGAGACGCGAAGCGCATTGTCTTTGACCTCACCTTGCTGGGACGGCGACCCGGCCGGCCTTCGATAGACCGCCGCAAGCGGCCAGACATGCCAGGATGTTTACGGTCTGTCCAGATCCGCCCCCGGCAGGGCAGGTCACGCATAGGCTCATGGCCGCTATGCCGGCCTGCGGCGTTCCTCGGGCTCGATTCCGCACCGCCGGATCGCCTATTAAGGGCGCTTCTTTCAAGAGTGAGAGCTTGGCGGCAGGGACCGCGAGGCCCGAGAGCGAAGACGCGTGCAACCATCCCCCTCCTCGGCCAAGGCGCCGGCCCCTCGTTGGAAGTCGCGACTGGCCTTCGCGCTCAAGGCCGGGATCACGCTCGGGCTGATCGCCTTGCTGCTCTCCCAGGTCCCGGTGGACGAGCTGGGCGCACGCTTTGCCCAGGCGTCCTATTCCTGGGTCCTGCTGTCGATCCTCTTCTTCCTGCTGCAATACGCGACGGCGGCCTGGCGCTGGCATCTGGTGCTGATCGGCCTCGGTGAACGCCCGTCGTTCACCTGGGTGTGGCTGGTCTGCTACCTGGGCCTCTTCTTCAACCAGGCGCTGCCGTCCGCTATCGGCGGGGACGCGGTGCGCGTCTGGCATGCCTACAAGCAGGGCCAGGCGCTGAGCCGCGCGGCCTCCGGCGTCCTGTTGGACCGCGCTATCGGCTTCTTGGCGCTCTTCCTCCTCGGCGTCGCCGCCTTGCCGATGATCTGGACGCTGCTGCCCTCCTTCTGGCTGCGTTGGGCGCCTATCGCCTGCCTTCTGGCCGCCATCGCGGCCCTCGCGGCCTTGGCCGCGATCAGCTTGTTGCCGCAGACCTGGCGCGATCACCTGCTCCTGCGCGGCTTCGTCGGACTCTCCCGGGATACGCGCCTCTTCGCGGTCTCGCGCCAGGCACTCTCCTCGCTTCTCGTGTCGCTCCTGTCGGCGGTCGCCGGCGTTGCGGCCTTCGTCGCCTTGGCCAAGGCCTTGGCCCTGCCGCTCGATCCCTTCGCCGCCGCTGCCCTGGTGCCCTTGCTCTTGACGCTCTCGGCCCTGCCGATCTCGCTCGGCGGTTGGGGCGTGCGCGAGGCTTCCGCGGTGCTGCTCTTCGTCCCCCTGGGCCTGAGCGAGGCCGATGCCTTGGCCTTGGCCCTGGCCTATGGCGCGGCGACCGTGCTGACGGCCTTGCCGGGCGGCCTGGCGCTCCCCTTCCTGAAAGCGCAAAAAGCCGAGGCAAAGGGCTAGGAACTAGGGGCGTCCGCGCCGGTCACCAGCCCTTTTGTAGCCGCCCCATCGCGGCCAGACAGTCCTTCAGCTCGCTCTCCAGCTCGGCCATCAGGTCCTTGGCGCTGCGGCAGCGCAGTTCCCCGACGCCCTGGCCGGCCCAGATTGCCATGAGGTCGGGGCGGTCCTGCTCGGCCGCGGCACGGCGCAGGTCGCTGGTCAGGCGGTGCTGCAGGGGGTAGGGCGCGGCCGGCAGCTGCTTCTCGAAGGCCTCGACCATGAAGCGGTTTCTGAGGGCGCGGCCGGCCTTTCCGGTAAAGGCCTGGGTGAGCGCCGTTCCCTCTTCGTGCGCCGCCATCAGCGCGCGCAGCTGAACCTCGCCGAAACCGCTTTCCTCGCACGCGGCGAAGGCCGTCCCCAACTGCGCCCCCGCCGCGCCCAAGGCGAGGGCGGCGGCGATGGCCCGCCCGTCCATTATGCCGCCGGCGGCGACGATGGGCAGGTCGACGCCATCCACCATCTGCGGCAGCAAGGCCATGAGACCGATCATGCCCTGGTCGTAGGGCACGGTGAAGGTCGCGCGATGGCCGCCGGCCTCGAAGCCTTGCGCGATCACCGCATCGACGTCGGCCTCTTCCAAGAGGCGTGCCTCGGCGACCGTGCTGGCCGTCCCCATCAGGAAGATGTCGCGATCGCGCAGGCGATCGAGCAGGCCGATTTCCGGGATCCCGAAGCAGAAGGAGAAGACGGCGGGCCTGATCTCGAGCACCGCTCGGACCTGCTCCTCCCAAGCGTGGCGGTAGGGCGGCAGGGGCGGGTTCGGCTGCAAGCCAAGCTCCGCGCGATAGGGGTCGAGCGCCGCGGAGGCGGCGACGGCTTGCTCCTCGCTCGGCTGTCTCGCCCGCGGTCCGGGCGCGAAGAGGTTGATGGCGAAGGGGCGTTGGGTGCGCGCGCGAACCGCTTCCGCGGCGGCGACGATCGCCTTCCCACTCATGTAGCCGGCGCCGAGGGAGCCCAGGCCCCCGGCCTCGGACACGGCCGCCACCAGGTCGGGCGTGGTCACGCCGCCGGACATGGGCGCCTGGATGATCGGCAGGCTCAACCCCAGTCGGCGGGTGAGATCCCTAGAGGGCACGGAGCGTCTCGAGGACCCCGCGGGTCCTGGCCGGGATCTCCACGGGACGCATGGTCTCGCGCTCCACGTAGACGTGAACGAAGCGACCGAAGGCGGCGGGCCCCTCCAGCCCCTCCTTGAAGAGGCCGATCTCGTAGGTGACGCTCGATCGGCCGAGCCTGGCTACCCTGAGCCCGCCTTCGATCGCCTCCGGAAAGGTGATGGAGGCCAGAAAGCTGCAGCGCGTCTCGGCGACGATACCGATGATGTCGCTTCCCTCCAGATCCAGGAGACCGTGGCGGATCAGGTTCTCGTTCACCAGGGTGTCGAAATAGGAGTAGTAGACCACATTGTTCACGTGACCGTAGATGTCGTTGTCCATCCAGCGCGTCGGAATCGTCTGGAAGTGCGGAAAGTCCGCGCGCTTCAAGGACTTGGGGTCGGTCTCGGCCTGCATGGCTGGTCCATTGCTTCAATTGGAATAGGGCGAAGGTATCAGAGCTGCCAGAAAGCGGCGGGCGGCGGCAAGCCCCTTGGCGCGGGCGAGGTCGAGCGGCAACTAGCCGCTCTCCTCGCCTTTGCTTGCGGCAAGGATGTAGTTGACGTCGAGATCGCGGCGGGAGAGGCGCCAGCCTTGGTCCAGGGGGTTGTAGACCAGGCCGGCCGCCGCCGTGACCCTGCAGCCTTCCTGGCGCAGCAGCTGGCCGACTTCCGAGGGCTTGAGGAAGCGGCGCCAGCTGTGGGTGCCGCGCGGCAGCCAACGCAGCAGATACTCCGCGCCGACGATGGCCATGGCAAAGGACTTGGCGGTCCTGTTCAGGGTCGACAGCACGATCACGCCGCCCGGCCGGACCAGGGCGCTCGCCACCGCCACGAAGGCCGTCGGGTCCGGAACGTGCTCGATCACCTCCAAGCTCACCAGCGCGTCGAAGAGAAGGCCTTCGGCGGCCAGGGCTTCGGCGGTCTCGTTGCGGTAGTCGATCGAAAGACCGGCCTCTGCGCCATGCCGGCGGGCCACGGCCAAGACCTCCTCGGCCGCGTCGATGGCGGTGACCTCCGCGCCCAGCCGGGCCAAGGGCTCGGACACCAGGCCGGCGCCGCAACCCAGATCCAGGATCTTGATCCCGGACAGCGGCGTGACGGAGGTCGCGGCACCAGTGCCCAGCCCGCGCAACTGGTCGCGCAGGAAGGTCAAGCGCGCGGGCCCCTGGCGATGCAGCGGCGCCATCGGCCCTTGCGGGTCCCACCACTCTTCGGCCAGCGCGTCGAACTTGCCGATCTCTTGCGGGTCCACGCCTTCCCGGCCTGCCGGGGCGCTGCTCTCCATCGCCGCCACTTGTCGTGTCCTTGTCATTTCGCGCTCCGCTGCTTGCGCGCCTTGCGCCGCGGATGCCGAGTAAAGTATGGATAGCGCCCGGTGCAACGACAAGCCTGAGCCGCCGGCCCTAACCCATCGAGGCGAGACCGCCTTACCGGGCCACGCCATGGCGGCCTACTAGATCACACACGACGATGACAAGCTTGGTCATGAAGTTCGGCGGCACGTCCGTCGCCGATCTGGAGCGCATTGAGAGAGCGGCCGGCCGGATCAAGGCCGAGTGGGAGCGGGGCCACGACGTGGCCGTCGTCGTCTCCGCCATGGCCGGTCAGACCAACCACCTGGTCGACCTGGTCCGCAAGGCCGGCGCGCTCGCCGACCTGCGCGAGTATGACGTGGTGGTCTCCTCGGGCGAGCAGGTGACCGCCGGCTTGATGGCGATCGTCCTGCAGCGCCTGGGCGTCCCGGCGCGCTCCTGGCTGGGCTGGCAGCTGCCGATCGCGACCTCGCCGCAGCACGGCAGCGCCCGAATCGAGACCATCGGCACTGAGGAACTGGCGCGCCGCTTCGCCGAGGAACGGCAGGTGGCCGTCCTGGCCGGGTTCCAGGGCCTAGCCGAGAAAGGGCGGATAGCGACCCTGGGCCGGGGCGGATCCGACACCTCCGCCGTCGCCCTCGCGGCCGCGCTCAAGGCGGAGCGCTGCGATATCTATACCGATGTCGACGGCGTCTACACCTGCGATCCGAGGATCGTGAGCAGTGCCCGCAAGCTCGACCGCATCACCTACGAGGAGATGCTGGAGCTGGCCTCGCTGGGCGCCAAGGTGTTGCAGACGCGCTCGGTAGAGCTGGCCATGAAACATAGGGTTCGCGTGCAGGTCCGCTCCAGTTTCGAGGACAAGCCGGGCACCCTGGTTGTTGATGAGGATGAGATCGTGGAACAGGCAATCGTCAGCGGCATCGCCCATTCGCTGGACGAGGCGAAGATCACCCTGGTGCGGATTCCCGACCGCCCCGGTATCGCGGCCGCGATCTTCGGCCCCCTGGCCGACGCCGGCGTCAACGTCGACATGATCGTGCAGAACGTCTCCCTGGACGGCGAGATCACCGACATGACCTTCACCGTCGGACGCGGCGATCTGGAACGCGCGCTGGCGGTGATCCAACGCAACCACGACAGCTTGCGCTATGACGCGCTGGAGCACGACGCGAAGGTCGCCAAGGTCTCCGTCGTCGGTGTCGGCATGCGCAGTCATGCCGGCGTCGCCAAGGAGATGTTTCAGGCCCTGGCTTCGAAGGGCATCAACATCCAGGTCATCACCACCTCTGAAATCAAGGTCTCGGTATTGGTCTCCGAGGACTATGTAGAGCTGGCGTTGCGCGCCCTGCACAGCGCCTATGGCCTGGACGCCGCTTGAGCGGCTAAGGAAATAGCGAAAACGCTGCCTCATCCTGGGCGGCGGGGAGAGGGTGATGGCCAGAGCACCGGGCTGGCTTGCGGCAAGACGCCTGCTGAAGCAGCTTCGCGACCTGCTGCAGCAGGGCGGTCCGGCTGAGCAGCGCCTGGATCAGGTCACCCGGCTGGTCGCCAGCTACATGGTGGCCGAGGTCTGTTCGCTCTATGTCACGCGGGCCGGCGAGGTGCTGGAGCTCTTCGCCACCATCGGCTTGAAGCCGGAGGCCGTCCATCGCACCCGCTTTCGTTTCGGCGAGGGCTTGGTCGGACAGATCGCCGCCAGTGCGCGGCCCTTGGCGCTGGCCGATGCGCAGAGCCATCCCAACTTCGCCTACCGGCCGGAGATCGGCGAGGACAGCTACCATTCGCTGATGGGGGTCCCGGTGCTGCGCGAGGGGCAGGTGCTGGGCGTCCTCGTGGTGCAGAACGTCACCCAGCGGGCCTATGCCGAAGAAGAGGTGGAGGCCTTGGAGACCATCGCGCTGGTGGTCTCGGAAATGCTGGCCTCCAGCGGCCTGGTGAGCGCCGAAGAGCGCCGCCTGGTGGAGAGCAGCGGTTTGCTGCCGGCCCGCCTCACCGGCATGTCCCTGACCGAAGGCAAGGGCATGGGCGAGGCGGTGCCGCACCATCGCGGCCTGGTGATCCGCCGTTTCGTCGCGGAGGACCCGGTCGAGGAGCTGCAGCGCCTGCACCGCGCCCGCGAGGAGTTGGCCGCCAACCTGGAGCGCCTGATGAAGGCGAGCGACCTCGACGAATCGGGCGAGCACCAAGACGTGCTGGAGACCTATCGCATGTTCGCCCAGGATCGCGGCTGGATCGGGCGCATCGAGGAGTCGGTCGAGGCGGGGCTGACCGCGGAGGCGGCGACGCAGAAGGTACAGAACGACCTGCGCCAGCGTATGGCACAGGTGAAGGACCCCTATCTGCGCGAGCGCCTGCATGACCTCGACGACCTGGCCAATCGTCTGCTGCAGCACCTGGTGGGCGGCGAGGCGCCGGCCGCACAGCTGCCCGAAGAGGCGATCCTGGTGGCCCGCAACCTCGGCCCCTCCGACCTTCTCGACTACGACCGCGCGCGCCTCAAGGGCGTCATCCTGGGCGAAGGCGGGCCGACCTCGCACGTCGCCATCGTGGCGCGCGCGCTGGGCCTGCCGATGGTGGGACGCTGTCCGGCGGCCATGAGCCAGATCAGGCCGGGCGATCCGGTGATCGTCGATGGCGACAGCGGCCAGGTTCTGGTGCGCCCGCGCGAGCAGGTGCGCGACAGCTATCGCCTGGCACTCAGCGATCAGGATCGCCGCCGCCGCCTCTTCGCCGAGACCCGAGACCTGCCCGCGATCTCGAAGGACGGGGTCAGAATCAGCCTGCAGATGAATGCCGGTTTGATGCTGGAGCTGCCGCAGCTGCATGCCTGCGGCGCCGACGGTATCGGCCTCTATCGCACCGAGGTACCCTTCATGGTGCGCGAGGACTTCCCGAGCGTGGCCGAGCAGCAGCATCTCTACGCCCAGGTCCTGGACCAGGCCGCCGGCAAGCCTGTTAACTTCCGCACCTTGGACATCGGCGGCGACAAGGCGCTGCCCTATTGGTCCGGCGGCGACGAGGAGAACCCGGCGCTCGGTTGGCGTGCCGTCCGGATCGGTCTTGACCGTCCGATCATCTTGCGCCGTCAGCTGCGCGCCCTGATCGGCGCTGCGTCCGGGCGCGAGCTTTCGGTCATGTTCCCCATGGTCAGCACGATCGACGAGTTGGAGCGCTGCAAGGCCTTGCTGGCGCGCGAGCTGGCGCTGAGCGAGCGGCCGCCAAGCAAGGTCTCCTGCGGTGTCATGCTGGAGGTGCCGGCGCTGCTCTGGCAGCTGGACCGGCTCTTCGCCAAGGCCGATTTCGTGGCGGTGGGCAGCAACGACCTGCTGCAGTTCCTCTTTGCCAGCGACCGCGGCAATCCGGCCTTGGCCGGCCGCTACGGGGTCTTCAACACCACGGCGATCCGGCTCTTCAGCGACCTGACGGAGAAGGCCGCGCTGGCCGGAACGCCGCTCTCTCTCTGCGGTGAATCGGCGGCCCACCCCCTCGAAGCCATGGTCTTGCTGGCCAGCGGTTTCCGCCGCCTCTCCATGCCGCCGGCGGCCGTCGCACCGATCAAGATGATGATCCGTAGTCTCGATCTCTCCGGCTTTCGGGCCTTTCTCGACAGCCGTCAGGGCCTAGACTCAAGATCCATGACCTCCGAGGTCAGGGCCTTCGCGCTCGATCACGGCGTGGTCGTCTGACTGGGACCGATCGAGCCGGCAATAGCTGCGGTCGCCCGGCGCGCGCCTTCGAAACAAAACTTTGGCCGACAAAGGCTTGTCCGACTCGCTTGCAGCACTGCCTGATGGGCTGACAACGGCGGCCCGGCCTTGGTGGCTGCGGCGACGGCCTCTCGACGGATCGGAACGCCGCCTGTGCCGAGCGGCGAGGGGCTCTGGAGGCTTTAAGGAAAGACCGCGTGCTCAAGACTCTGAAACGTGATCGCCAAGGTCCTGCCGGTGGGGCGCAGGGCGCTACTCAGACCCCTCCCGGCCGCAGAAGCGGCCGCAAGGAACCGGAAGTCTGGACGCCGCCGCCCTTGCCCGATCATCGCCTTCCCGACGAACCCGTCGTGGAGGCCTCTCGCGAAGCTCCCCTCTACGCGGAAGGGCCGGCCGGGCAAGACTGGGACGACCAGCCGCTGGGAGACGAGCCGCCGGTGATCGCCGAGCGCTCCGACACCGACGAGGCGGAGGACTATCAGGAGGCCGAGGTCTACGAGGAAGAGCCGTCACGGGTCATACCCGGCACGGTCGGCGCTCTTCTGGCCGAGACCCGCTGCGATTTCGGCCAGGACATCGAAGAGGTTTGCGCGGCACTGCGCATCCGCCCGGTCTTCCTGCGCGCGATCGAGGAATCGCGGCACGAGGATCTGCCCGGCCTGGCCTATGCCGTCGGTTTCGTGCGCAGCTATGCAGACTACCTGGGACTCGATGTCGACGACTGCGTCAGTCGCTTCAAGGAAGAGGCCGCCGGCATCGATCGGACCCCGAACCTCAGCTTTCCGACTCCGGTTCCCGAAGCCAAGGTGCCGACCGGCGCGATCATCCTGGTGTCCTTGGTGTTGGCTGGGCTCGCCTACCTGGCCTGGACCTATGTGTCGCGAGACGACGATCCGGCGGCCCTGCAGACGAGCGAAGCCGTGCAAGCCGAAACCGCCGGCGATGCCGCGCAAGTAGAGGCCGGCACGCAAGGCACGGCGTCCGCCCAAGCGCCGGAGCAGAGCGCCGCGGCCCCGTCGGCCACTCAGCAAGCGAGCACGACCGAAGCCGCTCAAGCACCCGCATCGGCGGCGCCCGCCGCCACGCCGACCCTCGACCAGAGCACTGCTTCGCCCGCGGCGACCTTGGCCGCGAGCACGAGCGCGGATCCGGCCGGCGGCAGCGCCGCGGGGGCTTCGGCGACGGGCGCTTCGACAACGGGCGCCGTCGGCCAGGTGGTGTTCACCGAGGCGGCATCCTCAAGCCAGCCGGCCGAGGTGACGGGCGAGAGCGCCACCGCCGCGGCGTTGCCCTACGACGGCCCGCGCGTGGTGATCAAGGCGACGCAAGACAGCTGGGTGCAGATCCGCAATGCCAGCAACGCCTCGATCTTCACCCGGGTGCTGCGTGCCGGCGACGTCTACGAAGTGCCCGACCAGTCCGGCCTGACCTTGCTGACCGGCAACGCCGGCGGCCTGGCGATCACCGTCGACGGCGAAGAGATCCCCAAGTTGGGCCGTTCGGGACAGGTGCGCCGCAACGTGTCGCTCAATCCGGACTCGCTGAAGGCCGGCTAGATACGCCCAGGCCTTGAACTTGGCTGAGCGGGCCAGCATCTTGCGGGGCATACCCTGGAAGTTGCGAGCATTGAGGACAGGTGATGAGCGATCACACGGCGGTGCGCCCCTGGCGACAGGTTCTGCGCCGTAAGAGCCGGCAGATTATGGTCGGCAAGGTACCGGTCGGCGGCGATGCGCCGATCACGGTGCAGTCCATGACCAACACGCTGACCCACGACGTGGCCGCGACCATCGCGCAGGTCCGCGCATTGGAGGTGGCCGGCGCCGATATCGTCCGCATCTCCTGCCCGGACCCGGAATCGAGCGCGGCGCTCAGCCAGATCGTGCCCGAGGTGACGGTCCCGATCGTCGCCGACATTCATTTCCACTATAAGCGCGGCATCGAAGCGGCGGAGAACGGCGCGGCCTGCCTGCGGATCAACCCCGGCAACATCGGAGGAAGGGAGCGGGTCCGCGAAGTGGTGAAGGCCGCGCGCGACCACGGTTGCTCCATCCGCATCGGCGTCAACGCGGGGTCGCTGGAGCGCGACCTGCTGGAGAAGTACGGCGAGCCTTGCCCGGAAGCGATGGTCGAGAGCGCGCTCAACCACATGAAGTTCCTCCAGGACGAGGACTTCCACGAGTTCAAGATCTCCTGCAAGGCCTCGGACGTCTTCCTGGCGGTTGCCGCCTATCAGCAGCTGGCCGAGGTCTGCGACTATCCGCTCCACCTCGGCATCACCGAGGCAGGCGGTCTGCGCGGCGGCACGATCAAGTCGTCGATCGGCCTGGGCAGCCTCTTGTGGGCCGGCATCGGGGACACCTTGCGCGTGTCGCTCTCGGCCGATCCCGTCGAGGAGGTCAAGGTCGGCTTCGATCTGCTGAAATCCCTTGGCCTGCGCCACCGGGGGGTCAACGTGATCTCCTGCCCGTCGTGCGCCCGCCAGCAGTTCGAGGTGATCAAGACGGTCGAGGAGCTGGAGAAGCGGATCGAACACATCACCACGCCGATGACGGTGTCTGTCATCGGCTGCGTGGTGAATGGTCCGGGCGAGGCCTTGATGACGGACTTGGGCCTCACCGGCGGCGGCAAGGGCACGCACCAGGTCTACATGGCGGGCGTGCCGCATCATCGCTTGAAGGATGCGAGCGTCGTCGACCACCTGGTCGAACTGATTGAGGCCAAGGCCGCGGAAATCGAAGCCGCCAAGAAGGCTGAGGAAGACCGCGAGCAGCCGGCCGCCGCCGAATAGCAGCATCATGATCGCCAAGGAGCGGGTCCCGCTCTTCGTCGCGCTCTCTTTCTGCGCCGGCCTCTTCACCTTGGCCGGGGCGCTGATCGGGGTGGCGCTGGCCTACGCCAAGCGCGACGAGGTCGAAGGCACCTGGGGCGAGAGCATTCTCACCTACTTCATCACCACCTTCTGGGTCGGGCTCGGCGTCGGCGTGATCGGCTGGGTGCTGACCCTGATCTGGATTGGCTGGGTGGTCTTGGGCCTTTTGTACCTCTGGTATGCCGTCCGTTGCCTGCGTGCCACCTTGGCCACCTTCGACAAGCGGCCGATCCAGGACCCGCACACGCTGCTGATCTAGAGGGATGCTCGCAGACGACGAGGTGCGTCACGCTTCCTCGCTTGCTTGCCCGTCACGTCGTGATATGAGAGCGCCCAACGCGACCGCTGGTCTGCCGTTGCCGACGAACGATTCGCTTCCCAAGCGTCTGCCCTAGTCCGCGCAGGTAAGTCCTGTCTGCGCCCAAGAAGAGAGCCTTTAGTCCATGCCGCGATTGATTCGTATGGTCCGCGAGCGTCTGACCCGTGCGAAGAAGTCGATCCGAACTGTCCGTGGAGATCTTCGGCGCGCGCAGCTGGATAAGAGCGCATACAGAGGAGCGAGTTCTTATCTTCCTCCCTTTCCTAAGAGAACTGAAGAAGTATTCGTGTCATATCTGAAGAATAATGATGCTGAGGTGGCGGGCGAAGTCAGTTTTATTGGTGGTGATACCTTCACAAGTTTGATCGGGGAGCCGCTTTTCTCAAGAGTCCGACCAGAGCAAATACTTGGCGGGGGTTGTAAAGGGTACTTTGTCGTCCTGATGAGAGGAAGCGATACTGAGCTGGACGAGTATCTGCGGGTCGTCCCGAGCGAGCACCTGCAGGCGGTTCGCAGCGGACGGGCCGGTCTCATTCTGGATCACTCTCGAGAGGGTACGGCCTATAGAGCCGACAGGGCGGCTGCCTGGCATGCGGCTCTGAGCGAATTGGCCATCGATCCCAGCCGCGTCATCTACGTGACACAGAACATGCACTGCCGGGCAGAGTACCTGGCGTGGGCGACGACCCATTCTCTGCCCCAGAAACTGCATGTGCTGACATACGATTACTACATAAAGCGCTTTTTCTCCAGATCCTGGAGGAAGCCATCCGATGTTTATGTAAGAAGAAAAGCAAATTTTTTGAGAAAAAGAATCATAGAGAGGAACTATATTTCATTGAACTACAAACCGCGAGCATGGAGAATCGCCCTTCTGACCCACTTGATCCGAGACGGCCTGTGGGACGACGGCTTCATTTCCTTTGGGGGCTTGGTGGAAAGCGATCTGAAGATAGTCAAGAGAGAGGGGATTCCTCCCAGCCTTGACCCGGTTTCGCAGTTCCTGAAGCTAAAAATCTCCCCTGAATCAGAGAAATTCCTGGGTGCTTTGGAAAACAAGGAGAAAGTGTATTTTGGTTCGAAGGTGCATGGCAAAGACGACGATACGAAGGTGCGCACGTTGGACTTGGAAAGCGACCTCTTCCAGAGATCTGCCTTTTCATTGATCACCGAAACGGAAATGCAGCGCTTCGCGCGCAGGCTGACGGAAAAGCCCTTCAAGGCGCTCGCGAACTGCCACCCCCTGATCGTGTTCGGAAACTACAATGCCTTGGAGCTCATCCGGCGCTTGGGGTTCTTGACCTTCGGCGACTGGATTGACGAGTCCTACGACACGATCCGCTCGCCGGATAAAAGGTTCAGGAGCGCTTATGACGCTTTTCGCGACTTTAACCAGAGGTGCGAAAAGCCGGTGCTGCAAGATCCCGCGCTGAGAGAGGTGCTCTTGTTTAATCTGGAGCACTCCATGTTTGGCGTGCAGCGGTTGTTCTCCGATGTCTTCGATCGGCAGATCCAGCGGCAGGTTCGAGAGGCGGTTCCCTTTCAGTGAATGCCTCTCCGGATGCTCATTGCTCGATCTGTTCGACGGCGGCGTGGCTTGCTGCACAGGGAGCGTCGCTTCGACAGGTCGCGATGCCTTGCCAACTGCCAAGCACGGTAACCGGGTCCTGGTCGCATAGTCCCGTGACTGGTGCTTTTCATTGCGCGAGGAAGCCGCTACATCAACGCCTCCGTCCATCAGTCAGTCAGAAAGGCAGGTCCGAGCCCGCCCGTGTCCAACCTGCAGCCAATCCGCGGTACCCACGATCTGCTTCCCGCAGCCATGCGGCGCCACCGCCATGTCGTCGAAGTCTCGCGCGCGGTCGCCGAGCGCTACGGCTACCTCCTGATGGCGACCCCAATCATGGAGTTCACCGAAGTCTTCAAGCGCACGATCGGCGAGGCCACCGATATCGTGACCAAGGAGATGTACTCCTTCGCGATTGGCGAGGGCGACAGCATTACGCTTCGCCCCGAGAATACCGCCGGCGTGGCCCGCGCCTTTCTCTCCAACGGCTTGGCGCAGGAATTGCCGCTGAAGTACTTCTACGCCGGGCCCATGTTCCGCCACGAGCGGCCGCAGAAGGGCCGCCAACGCCAGTTCCATCAGATCGGCGTGGAACTCTTCGGCGTGCCGGGCGCGGCGGGCGACGTAGAGGTGATTGCCGCGGGCGCGCGCATTCTGGACGAGCTGGGGCTCTTGTCGCAGACCACCTTGGAGCTCAACACGCTGGGCGACGCGGAGAGCCGGCAGGCCTATCGCGCTGCCCTGGTCGACTACTTTCAGGACCATCGCGCCAAGCTTTCCGAGGACAGCCTCTCGCGCCTCGACCGCAATCCGCTGCGCATCCTGGACAGCAAGGATGCCGGCGACCGCGCCGTGGTCGCCGATGCGCCTTCCTACGGGGACTACCTGACAAGCACGGCGAAGGACTTCTTCGCGTCCGTCAGAAGCGGGCTGGAAGCGCTCGACATTGCCTATGTCCTGAACCCGAGGCTGGTGCGCGGACTGGACTACTATTGCCACACGGCCTTCGAGTTCACGACCGAGGCCCTGGGTGCTCAAGGCACCGTCATGGGCGGCGGGCGCTATGACTATCTGGTCGAGACCATGGGCGGCCAGCCCACTCCCGGCGTCGGCTGGGCGGCCGGGATCGAGCGCATGGCCATGCTGCTGGCAGAGGACCCTCCGGCGCCTCGGCCATTCGCCTTGGTGCCGATCGGCGCGGCGGCGGAGGCGCGCGCGCGCCTCTTGGCCGAGAGCCTGCGCCGAGAGGGCTTCACCGTCGACCTCGCCTTCTCCGGCAATCTGCGCAAGAGGATGCGCCGGGCCGACAAGCTGGGCGCGCGCGCGGCCCTGGTCCTGGGCGACGACGAACTGGCCCAGGAGGCGATCGTGTTGAGAGACCTGGACAGCGGCCAGCAGAGCACCCTAGCGTTGGAGAGGCTGTCACAGGAATTGAAGGCACTGGCCTGACCCGAGTTCGATGATCCCACTGCGCAATAGCCTCGAGCGCCTCTTCAGCGTCGGCGTCACCTTCCGCACCGCGCCGACGCCCCTGAGAGAACGCCTCCTCGTCGAGGAAGCCCGGGAAGGCGCGCTCTACCGGGATTTGGCGGCGGCGGGCACGGAGGAAGCGCTGCTGCTGTCCACCTGCGATCGGGTGGAGGTCATCGGACTGGCCCGTCATCCCGGTTGCCCGCGCGACGCCCTGGCGGCTTTGTCGCGCTTTCACGGTCTCGAGGCAGGCGCGCTCGAAGGTTGCGCCCTGGAACACAGCGGCGGCGAGGCGCTGCGCCACCTCTTCGCCGTTGCGGCGGCCTTGGACAGCCAGGTGGTGGGCGAACCGCAGGTCTTGGGGCAGGTGAAGGCAAGCCACGCCCGCGCGCGCCGACTGGGTGCCAGCGGCCCGGTGCTGGACCGCCTGCTCGCCGGGGCCTATCAGACCGCCAAGCGGGTGCGCAGCGAAAGCCGCTTGGGCGAGGCTCCGGTCTCGCTGGCTGCAGCGGCCCTCAAGGTCGCTCGGACCCTGCACGGCGCGCTGGACGAGCGTGTCCTCCTGCTGATCGGCCTGGGCGAGCTGGGCGAGCTTCTGGCCGACTACTTCCGCGCCGGCGGCCTTAAGCGCTGCGGCGTTCTGCATGCCAACCTCGACAGGGCGACCGCCGTGGCCCGGCAGCTGCAGGCGCAGGCCTGGAGCGGCGCGCAGCTGGCCGAGGCGCTGGAAAGCGCGGACGTGGTGATCTTGAGCCAAGGCTCCGGCCAGGCCGTGATCACCAAGGACCTCCTGGCGCGCGTCCTGCGTCGCCGCCGCGGACGGCCGATGCTGCTTTTGGACGTGGCTTTGCCCTGCGACTTGGGACCGGGCGTCGAGCAGCTCGACGACGCCTTCGTTTACGACCTCGCGGACCTGGAGCGCCTGGCGGTCAAGGGGAAGAGTTCGCGAGAGGACGAGTCCTTTCGGGCCTGGCAGATCCTGGGCGAGGAGCTGGCGCTCTTCGAGCGTGCCCTGTCGGAGCGCTGGGCCGTGCCGAGCGTCGCCGCCTTGCGTGCCCACGCCGAAGACCTGCGCCGCGACGTGCTGGCCGACGAGAGGCTTGACGCGGCGGCTGCCACCGCGCTCCTTTTGAACCGCCTGCTGCATGCGCCTTCCGAAGCCTTGCGGCAGGCGGCTGCCGAACCGGCCGACCTGGCTGCCTTGGAGGCTGCCATGCGGCGGCTCTTCCCGCGTACGCTAGAGGCGCGGCCGAAGGAACAGAACGACTAGATCAGAGGAGCTTTCGTGAGCCTCGAAGAAAAGCTGGACGCTGTCCGCGACCGGCACAGCGAGCTGTCTCGATCTCTGGCCGAGCACCCGGAGCCGGGATCGCCCGACTATACCCGCATCGCCAAGGAGTATGCCGAGCTGGAGCCGGTGGTCGCCGGCATCGACGCCTTAGGCGCCGTCCGCCGGGAGATGGAGGATCTGGAAGGCCTGATGGGCGAGGCCGACGACCCCGAGATGAAGGCCATGGCCGAAGAGGAGTACTACCAGCTCAAGGATCGGATCCCGGCGCTGGAGCACGAGGTCAAGGTGCTGCTGCTTCCCAAGGACGAAGCCGACGACCGCAATGCCGTCCTCGAGGTGCGCGCCGGAACAGGCGGAGAGGAAGCCTCGCTCTTCGCCGGCGACCTCTTCACCATGTACCAGCGGTTCGCCGAGCTGTCCGGTTGGCGCACCGAGATCCTGGACTACGAAGAGACCGACCTCGGCGGCTGCAAGGCCGGCTCCTTGCTGATCTCCGGCAAGGGCGTCTTCGCGGCGCTCAAGTTCGAATCGGGGGTGCACCGCGTGCAGCGCGTGCCGGTCACCGAGACCAGCGGACGCATCCACACCTCCGCGGCCACTGTCGCCGTGCTGCCGGAGGCCGAGGAGGTCGACGTCGCCATCGACGACAAGGACCTGCGCGTGGACACCTATCGTGCCCAGGGCGCCGGCGGCCAGCACGTCAACAAGACGGACAGCGCCGTCAGGATCACCCATATGCCCAGCGGCATCGTGGTGCAGTGTCAGGACGAGAAGTCCCAACACAAGAACCGGGCGAAGGCGATGAAGATGCTGCGCGCCAAGCTCTACGACGAAGAGCGCCGGCAGCGTGACGAAGAGCTGGCCAGCACGCGTAAGAGCCAGGTCGGTTCCGGCGACCGCTCGGAGCGCATTCGCACTTACAACTTCCCGCAAGGGCGGGTCACCGATCACCGCATCAACCTCACGCTCTACAAGCTGGACCGAGTGCTGGCCGGAGAGGCGGTGAACGACCTGATCGAGGCCTTGCGGACCGAGGATGAGGCCGCCCGTCTGGCGGCCGTTGCCGAGGGGTGAGCCAGGCGCCGACCATGGGCGCGCTCCTGGAGGAGACCGCCCGAGGTCTGGCCGCGGCGGGAATCGAGGAGCCGCGGCGCGAGGCGAGGCAGTTGGCCAGGGTCGTTCTCGGCGATGCCTCCTCGGCCGTCTATGACCGCACCCGCGCGATGGCGCCCGCGGAGGCGGCGACCTTGCGCGCTGCCGCGGCGCGGCGCGCCGGGCACGAACCCTTGGCTCGGATTGTCGGCCGCAAGGAGTTCTGGAGCCTCTCCTTCGATCTGAACGAAGCGACCTTGGTGCCGCGCCCCGACAGCGAGACTTTGGTCGAGGCCGCGCTGGCGTCTCTTCCGGATAGAATGGGTGCCTATCGCTTGCTGGATCTCGGTACCGGCAGCGGTTGCTTGCTGCTGGCCCTCTTGTCGGAGCGACCTGCCGCGCGCGGCATCGGGGTCGATCGTTCCGTCACGGCACTCCAGCAGGCGGCCGCGAACGCCCGGGGATTGGACAGCTCCGCGCGTGCGGCTTTTGTCGCCTCGGATTGGGGCATGGCGCTCTCCGGGTCCTTTGACTTGATCGTCAGTAATCCGCCCTATGTCGAGCAGGCCACGCTGGCCAAGCTCGCCCCGGAAGTGGCCTTGCACGACCCTGTTCTGGCTCTCGACGGCGGTCCCGACGGCTTGGCGGCTTACCGGGCGCTGATCCCTCAGGCGGCGTCCCTGTTGGCGCCGGGCGGCGCCTTGGTCCTGGAGATCGGCCAGGGGCAATGCGAATCGGTCGCAGCCCTTCTTGCAGCGTCGGGTCTTGTAGATCCGGCGGTCAGCCACGATCTAGCGGGTATCGCGCGGGCCCTTTGCGTGCGCAAGGTCAGGCAAGATTGCAACAGCCTGTAGCGCAGGGCAGAACACGGCAAAAAAGGGCTTGGAAGCGCGAGTTGGGGTCGCTAGGGTCACTTCGGGCGTAGATGACGCGGAGGCCTTTCCGACCGATAGGCACTCTGCGGAAGCTTCCCAACCCACCGGTAAGAGATCGGGTGGAGCCAGAAGCACATACCGACAGCCGGCTGGGTCCGTGAGCAACTCGACCCAAGCGTTAAACGAAGCAGACGAGCGCATATGCGACAGAGCAACAACGGTCGCCGCACCCGCGGTGGACGCCCGAGCCGTAGGCCGGGCCCGCTGAAGTCACAGACTTTCGACAGCAACGGGCCCGAGGTCCGGATTCGCGGCAACGCGCATCAAGTGCTGGAGAAGTATCAAAACCTGGCACGCGACGCGAGTTCGAGCGGCGATCGCGTGCTGGCAGAAAGCTATTATCAATACGCCGAGCACTACTATCGAATCATCCACGAATCCACCGACCCCGATTCACCCGGCAGCAACCGTCCTCATCATCGCCCGGGCCGCTATGACGAGCAGCCGGAGGAGCGGGACCGCGAAGAGGTGGCACGGGCCGAGCCCGAGGGCGCACAGCCCGGAGCGCCCGCGCCCCGCATCCGCGACGGCGTGCAGCCGGCCGCCGCCAAGCCGCCGCAGGTGAACGGCGAAGCGGCCGGCAGCGAGGACAGCGAGGGCCTGGAGCGCACGCTCGGCAACGCACCTGTCCTGACGGTTCCCGAGGAGCAGGGCGAAGCAGCCGCGGACGCGAGCGAGGCTCCTGTCGCGGACGCCGCCGCCAGCGAGGCGCCGCCTCCCGCGAAGAAGTCGACCCGCGGCAACGGTCAGAAGACGCCGCGCACGCGAACCCGCTATCGCCGCCAACCGCGCGAAGAGAGCGAAGAAGAAAAGACGGGCTCGCACCGCCGTCAATTCCCGATGCCGGCCGACGGCGGCGAGCAGCCCGAGGCCACCGAAGGCGGCGACAAGCAAGAGGGGTAATCCAGCGGCTTCTCTGGGGCGGTCTCTCTGGATGGTTTTCTTCTGGTCGGTGAGCCGTTCATGGCTAGAGTGTGGGCCGGGCGCGAAGGCTAGGCCCTGCGCTCCCGTACCCATGGGCGAGGAGAGATAGCATGGAAGCCATTCTCGGCGATGCCGACGCGTTGCTGGACCATCAGCCCCTCTTTCCGCTGGGTGAGGACACGACGCCCTACCGCCACCTCGGCAGCGAGGGCGTCGGACTGGAGAACCTCGGCGGGCGAGAGCTTCTGACTGTCTCGACGCAAGCTCTGCGCCTTCTGGCCGAGCAGGCCTTTATCGACATCAATCACTTGCTGCGGCCCGGACATCTGTCGCAACTGCGAAAGATCCTGGACGATCCGGAAGCCTCGTCGAACGATCGCTTCGTCGCCTTCGATCTTCTGAAGAACGCGAACATTGCCGCCGGCGGCGTCTTGCCCATGTGCCAAGACACCGGCACGGCAATCGTCATGGGCAAGCGCGGACGACTGGTCTTCACCGAGGGTCGGGACGAGGCGGCGCTGTCGGCCGGCATCGCGGACGCCTACTTCAAGCGCAATCTGCGCTACAGCCAGGTGGCCCCGGTCTCGATGTTCGAGGAGAAGAACACGCGCACCAACCTGCCGGCCCAGATCGAGATCTACGCCGATGGCGAGGAGGCCTACAAGTTCCTCTTCATCGCCAAGGGCGGCGGGTCGGCCAACAAGACCTTTCTCCACCAGGCTACGCCCTCGGTGCTGAACCGCGATCGCCTGCTGCCCTACCTCGAAGAGCGCATCCGCAGCCTAGGGACGGCGGCCTGTCCGCCCTATCACCTGGCCGTGGTGATCGGCGGCACCTCGGCGGAGCTGAACCTCAAGACCGTGAAGCTGGCCAGCTGCCGCTATCTCGACGGCCTGCCGACCGAGGGCAGCGACGGCGGTCACGCCTTTCGCGACCTGGAGATGGAGGCCACCCTCCACCAGATGTCGCAGGGCCTCGGCATCGGCGCGCAGTTCGGTGGCAAGTACTTCTGCCACGACGTGCGCGTGGTGCGACTGCCGCGCCATGGCGCCAGCCTGCCGATCGGCATCGGCGTTTCCTGCTCGGCCGATCGCCAAGCCTTGGGCAAGATCACCCGCGACGGCATCTTCCTGGAGCAGCTGGAGGCCAATCCGGCTCGGTATCTGCCCGAGGTCGAGGCCGACAGCCTGGGCGGCGACGTGGTGGAGATCGATCTCTCGCGCCCCATGCCGGACATCCTCTCGACCCTGTCGCGCCACCCGATCAAGACCAGGCTGTCGCTCACCGGACCGATGATCGTCGCCCGCGACGCGGCGCACGCCAAGCTGCGTGCCCGGCTGGAAGCCGGGGAGCCGCTGCCGGACTTCATCAAGAACCATCCCGTCTACTACGCCGGACCGGCCAAGACGCCGGAAGGCTATGCCTCCGGCTCCTTCGGTCCGACCACGGCCGGGCGCATGGATTCCTTCGTCGACCAGTTCCAGGCCGCCGGCGGCTCGATGGTGATGCTGGCCAAGGGCAATCGCAGCCCCATGGTGCGCGAGGCCTGCGGCAAGCACGGCGGCTTCTATCTGGGATCGATCGGCGGCCCGGCTGCCCGCCTGGCCCAGGATTGCATCAAGAAGGTCGAGTGCATCGAGTATCCCGAGCTGGGGATGGAGGCCATTTGGCGCATCGAGGTGGAGGATTTTCCCGCCTTCATCGTCATCGACGACAAAGGCCATGATTTTTTCAAGGAGTTGAAGGTAGCTTAGGCCAGCTGCTTGCTTTTGGGGGTGGGGTGTCATGGTGACGATGTCTCGAGGACTCTGGCGGGGGGCCCTTGCCTTCCTGGTCGTGGTCATGCTGATCGGCGGCGGGTCCGCCGCGCGCGCCGACAAGACCATTCTTCTGGTGCCGAGCGGGCAGGACGATCTGATGGGCATCCTGGCGTCCGTCATGCAGCCGGGCCTCGAGCGCGCCCTGGAGAAGCCGGTCGAGGTTGCGACCGTGATCGGCGAAGGCGGCGGTCTGGCACAAGATCTCCTCGGCCGTCTGCCGGCCGACGGCAGCTCGCTGCTGGTGACCGAACTCCTGACGCGCTCCATCGACGAAGCGCTGCCTGATTCCGGCCAGGAAACGAAGCTCTCGCAGCTGACACCGATTCTGAAACTGGCGCAGTCCGTCTCGGTCGCCCTGGTGGTGCGCGACGGCTCTCCCATCGAGAGCTTCGAAGACCTGGTCGCGGCGGCGGGCGAGCGGACCCTGACCGTCTCCACCTTCGGCAAGCGCTCCAGCTCCGGCGTCGCCCTGGCCATGCTGGCCAAGCGGCTGAACCTGCCCTTCGCCTTCGCCAGCCGCGATAACCTCACCGCCATTCTGCGCGATCTGGAGTCCGGCGCGGCCGATGCCGCGATCATCTTCACCCGCGTCCTCACCTTTCCGGACCTGCAGGGCGACTATCGGGCTCTCTTGACCTTCGGCGCGGAGCGAAGCCCGTTGCTGCGCAATCGCGTGCCCACCTTGGCGGAGATGAGCGGCGAGCGTCATGACGCCTTCACCACCTCCGTTGCCCTCTTCGGCCCACCGGCCATGGATCCGGTGCTGGTCGCGCGCATCTCCGCGGCTTTCTTCCGTGGCGTCAGCTCGGACGCGGCCGTGATGGAGGCGGCGGCGGAGAATGGGGTCGACATCGTGCTGAAGGAAGCCGATGTGGTTCAGGAGACCATGGAGCGCGACGGCCGGGTGGTCGAACGCGTCCTACCACTGCTGCAATAGGCAAGGCACCTTGGCACGCGGAATGCTCGACGCGTCGAAGAGCTGGCACTAGGCTCGCCGACGTCGAAAGCAGGTCGGCGGGCCCGCAACGCAGAGCACCTCGGGAGGCCGCTCCCGCGGAGCACGCGCTTAGGAGCCCTGTCGCAGCCCCGTTCCCTAAGTCTCAGGATCGTTACTCAGGAGGAGAGAGCCGGTGAGCATCGAGCGGAAGAAGACCAACGACCGTATGAGCCAGATCGTGATCCACGGCGACACGGTCTATCTTGCAGGACAGGTGGCGCTGGCGGCGCCCGGCGCCAGCGTCGCCGATCAGACCAAGGCCATTCTCGATCAGATCGACGGTCTCCTGGCCGAGGCCGGAACCGACAAGTCCAAGGCGCTCTCGGCCACCATCTGGCTGGCCAACATGGATACCTTCAACGAGATGAACGCGGTCTGGGACGCCTGGTCCACGGGCGGCAACGCGCCGGCCAGGGCCTGCGTAGAGGCACGCCTGGCCTCGCCGGACTTCACGGTCGAGATCGGCTTGATCGCGGCCCGCTAGAGGGCGCCCGTCATGCGGGTCGTCGTCATGGGCGCGGGGCTGGCCGGCGTGACGGCGGCCTACGAGCTCATGCGCGACGGCCATGAGGTTACGGTGCTGGAGCGCCTGGAAGGCCCGGCGCTCTTCACCAGTTACGCCAATGCCGGCCTGGTGGCGCCCGGGCACGCCTATGCCTGGGCCTCGCCGCGTGCGCCGCGGATCCTGCTGAAGTCGCTCTTCGACAAGAGTCAGGCCTTGCGTTTCCGCCCCAGCGCGGATCCGCGCCTCTGGGCCTGGACCTTGGCCTTCCTGAGGAACTGCACGGCCGAGCGGGCGCGGATCAACACCAAGCGCAAGGTCCGGCTTTGCCGCTATTCGCAAAGCTGTCTTCAGGAGACGACGGCACGCGAAGGCCTGGCCTACGACGGTCAAACCGGCGGCCTGCTCTACCTCTACCGCAGTCAGGAGAGCTTCGAGCGCGGCGCCCTGAACAGCGCGATCCTGGCGGAGGAGGGCTTGGATCTGCGCACGCTCTCTCCCGATGAAGCGGCCGCCCAGGACCCCGCGCTGGCGCCGGTGCGCGAGCGTTTCGCCGGCGCCCTCTTTTGCGCCAGCGACGAGAGCGGCGACGCCAGGCTCTTCACCGAGGCTCTGTCAGAGCGCTGCCGGGAGGGCGGTGTCATCTTCGAGTACGGCGTGGAGGTTCAAGGCTTCGAGAAGGATGGACAGGCGATCGCCGCCGCCAAGACGGACCGCGGCTCCTTCCCCGCCGATGCCTTCGTGCTGGCGTTGGGCGTGATGAGCCCGCGTTTCGCGCGCACCTTGGAGGCCCGCTTGCCGATCTATCCGATCAAGGGCTATTCGGTCACCTTTCCCATTGCCGGCCGCAACAACGCACCCAGGCTGGGCGGCGTCGACGAGGACAACCTGATGGCCTACTGCCGCTTCGGCGATCGTCTGCGGGTCACCGCCACCGCCGAGTTCGCCGGCTACGACACCGCGCACAAGCCGTCCGACTACGCTCCTATGCTGCGGGCGGTGAAGGAGCTCTTTCCCGAGGCCGCGGACTTCGCGCAGCCGGATTACTGGGCCGGCCTCAGGCCGATGACGCCGGAAGGCACCCCCTTGCTTGGACCCACGCGCTATCGCAATCTCTATGTCAACTGCGGGCACGGCCATATGGGCTGGACCATGGCGTCCGGCACCGGCCGGATCACCGCCGACCTGATTGCCGGACGCAAGCCGGCCATCGACCTCGACGGGCTGCTGCTGGCGGCCTAGGGGGCGAGGAGAGGGCAAGGAAGGAGAAACACCATGGCATCCGATCTGGCCGAGGATGCCTTCACCGACCTGGGGGCTTTCCCGTTCCAAACGGATGGGGGGCTGGGCGCGAAGGCCAACATCGGCCTGCTGGTTCTGGCGACGGACCAGACCTTGGAGCGCGAGTTCCAAGCCCTGACCCATCAACCGGGTCTTGCCGTCTACCACAGCCGTCTCGAGAACGATCCCGAGGTCACGCCCGAGACCTTGATCAAGATGCGAGACAGGCTGCCGGCCGCAGCTGGCCTGCTGCCTCCCGGCGTCGACTTCGATGTCGTCGCCTATGCCTGCACCTCCGGTGCCATGGTCATCGGTGAGGAGGTCGTGGCCGCGCAGGTCCGCTCGGCTCAGCCGCGGGCCGCCGTGACTGACCCGGTCACCGCCATGCGGGCCGCCTTTCGCCACCTGGGCGTCTCGCGCATCGGACTGCTGACGCCCTACCTGCCGGAGGTGAACGAAGGTCTGCGCCAGCGCCTCCTCGCCCGCGGCCTGGAGGTTCCCGTGATGGGCTCCTTCCACCAAGCCGACGACAATCGCGTGGCCCGCATCACCAGCGACTCGATCGGTCGCGCTCTCAGGGAGATAGGTCGGCGCGACGACTGCGAGGCGGTCTTCGTCTCCTGCACCAGCTTGCGGGTCGTCGAGATCCTGAGCGAGGCGGAAGCGGCCATAGGCAAGCCCGTGACCTCGTCCAACCATGCGCTGGCCTGGCACGCGCTTACCCTGGCCGGGTTGCCCGCTGAAAAGCCCGGATGTGGTCGGCTCTTTGCCGGTGCCTAGGCACCCTTCTCCCCTCTCCCTAAGACCTGCGGATCAGAGATGACCGACGAAGAAGCACGCTACATTTTCGACGTCGGCGCACACACCGGCGAGGACAGCGACTTTTACCTGCGCAAGGGCTTCAAGGTCGTCGCCGTCGAGGCCTTTCCCGACCACGTCGCTTCGCTGCGCCAGCGCTTCGCGACCGAGATCGAAGAAGGGCGCTACTTCTTGGAGCCGGTCGCCATCGGCCTGAAGGAGGAAGAGGGCGACTTCTACGTCCACCACAGAAACAGCGATTGGCACACCGCCAAACCGCAAACTTGGCGCGGCAGGTTCGAGAAGATCACCGTGCCTTTCGTCCGCTTTGCCTCCCTTCTGGCCAAGTATCCGCCGCCCTACTACGTGAAGATCGACATTGAGGGCAACGACGGCATGGTCATCGAGGATCTCACCGCGGAGCAGCGGCCGCCCTACCTGTCCTACGAACTGGCTCCGGGGTGGAAAGACTGGATGGTGAAGCTGCGCGCGGTGGGCTACACGCGCGGACAGATCGTCGATCAGTCGAAGCATCGCGATCTCAGGGCGCCCTATCCGTCGCGCGAGGGCAGCTATGTCGATGCCCGCTTCACCAATCACAACAGCGGGCTCTTCGGCCTCGACCTGCCCGACGCCTGGGTGAGCTTCGACGCCGTGATGGAGGCCATCCCGAAGCTCACCTGGGAAAGCCGCGAGTGGTACGACGTGCATCTCTGTTAGGAAGCACTGCCGTCTCGCCTGACGCGTGGGATTGTGCCTCCCAGCGGTGTCGTCAGCGTTACCACGTCATCCCCGGGGTTTGCACTTGATCGGAGGATCGCTCTCCCTTGCCCGATCGGACGCCTGTCCGTTCGTAACCGCCTCGGTCGGAGAGATCCAAGGCAAAGGGACCTGTTATCGGGATAACGCCGTCACTGATACAGCACGTGGTCCCAGAGGAGCGAATCTCATGGCGTCACCGAGTGGCGTGTGGTCCTCCAATCAAGTCGGAGGACGACGTTCAATTAAGTTCCGGGACGCACCATCGTCGGCTGACCAGGTCAATCGCCGTCGCGGGGAGGCGCGCCCAAAACGGCCCCCATCGTCATCCTCCGACTTGATCGGAGGATCGCTCTCCGTTGCCTGATCGGACACCAGTTCGCTCGTCACCGTTGGCCTGGGTGCAAGAGGCCCCAAGCATCGGGGTCTGCTACCGGATAGGCAGCCGACACGGATGCGGAACTTGAACCGAACAGCAGTGACCAGGGCCGAGCAAGAGGGCTGCGTCACCTTCGGAACATCGGGCTCTGCTGGCGGCTCTCCTCGTCGAACATGTGGGCGATCAGGACGAAGCGGCGCCCGGAGGTCACCGGCGTCACCTCGTGCAGGAGCGAGCTGGAGTAGATGACGGCGTCCCCCTTGGGCGGCCCGTAGAGGTCCGGGCCATACTCCGGAAACCGCAGCAATCCGCCCTCGTAGTCCCCGGTGTTGAGGTGGATGGTCATGGCGAAGCGCCGATGCGCGAAGTGCGCCATGGTGTTGTCCCGGTGTGCCTTGAAGTGTCCGCCGTCGGAGGCCTCGTAGCAGACGACCTTGTACTCCTCCACGCCGCTCACCTGGCGCGTGAAGGCCTTCACGATCTCCGGCTGCACCCGCTTGGTGATGCGCTCCATGATCGCCGCCAAGGTTTGCTGATCGGTGACTTTGTGGTCGCGCCGCACCTTGGCGGCGCTGGCGACTTGCCGAAGCTCGCCCCCGACGAGGGTCGGCGCCTTGCTCTGGTGGCTTCCCTGCGTCAGGTGCGCATTGATCAGGCTGTCGCAAAAGGCCGGCTCCAACACCTCCGGCACATGGAGGAGGGGGGCGAAGCCGGCCAAGTGCCTGGGCGCGGAACGGGGCACCTCGTCCAGGAAGCGCAAGGCGAAGCGCACGTAGTCGGGATCGGACAGGTCGTGGTCGACCCGCAGGATGCGCATGCGTTCGTTGGCGATCAGCACTGTCACGCCGGTTTCGCCTTGCGGCCCGGCGGGTGCCGTCGGGCCTCTGCCGCGCCGGATGGCGCCGGCCAGTTCGCCGCGAATGTCGGAGAGCATGTAGAAGGGTAGGGCGCCTCTCGCCAGGCTGGCGTTGACCTCCGGAGGGGTCCCGGTCACGACGAAGAAGTTGGCGCGCCGCTGCAGGGCCTCGAAGTGCTCCGCGAAGCGCCGCAGCTGGGTTGTGCAAGCGGGCGATCGCGGATCCGACAGGATCAGGAGGACGAGCATGTCGCCCGCCATGAAGTCGAGCAGGTTGGTCACCTGGTTGTGCTGGTTCGGCAGGACGATGTTGGGAAGGATGTCGAGCGGGCCGATGCGCAGTTCCTGGGGCTGCGCAACGGCGGCGCGATGTTGAGCGTTCCACTCCGCCACGATCGGCACCTCCTATCCTAAGCTCTCCGGCAGTTCGTAGCGCGGCCAGTTGCGCCCACCAGCGTACAGCAGCATCCGACCTCTCCGGGGACTATTCCTAGGGTCCGGTTTCCCCGGCGGACCTTCCTAGAGCGCGGTCTGAATGTTGCCCAGGCGCTCGGTCAGCTTCAGGTTCTCCTGGTAGTCGATCGGGATGACGATGAGGGAGGGGCCTCGATGGTCCAAGGCCGCCTGGATCGCCGTCGGTAAGGCGGCGGCTTCCGTCACGTGCTGGCCCTGCCAGCCGAAGCTCTGGGCGAGGCTCATCCAGTCGGGATTGCCGAAGGCCAGGTTGGTGTGACGGCCGAACTCCGCGCTCTGCTTCCAGGAGATCAGGCCGTAGCCGCCGTCCTCCCACACCATGACGGTGATGTTGGCGTTGAGGCGGTGCGCCGTCTCCATCTCCTGCACGTTCATCAGGAAATCGCCGTCGCCCGCGATCGCGAAGACACGGCGCTCCGGCAAGACCATGTGCGCGGCGATGGCGCCTGGCAACGGCATGCCCATGGAGCAGAAACCGTTGGGAATGAGGCAGGTGTTGGGCTCGTTGCACTGATAGTAGCGGGCGATCCACATCTTGTGGGCGCCCACGCCCGACAGCAGCAGATCCTCCGGGCCCAAGGCTTTGCGCACCTCCCACAGCGCCTTCTGGGGTCGGATCTTTCCGACCGTCTCGTCGTCGGCGTGGGCGGCGAAATCCTCCAGCATGCGCTGGCGGACCTTGGCCTGGTAGGAGAGGTCGAAGGTCGGCACGCCGTCCCGCTTCACCCGCTCATTCAGCATCCAGAGCGCGTGGGCCAGGTCGCCGACGACCTCGACCTCCGGGCCGTAGTGGGTGTCGATCTCCGCCGGCAGGAAATCCAGATGGACAATGGGCTTGTCGCCCTGCGGGTTCCACAGGCGCGGCGGATACTCGACCAGGTCGTAGCCCACCGCGATCACCAGGTCCGCGTCGTCGACGGCCAGCGCGGGATAGTCCTTCTGCTGCAAGCCGATTGTGAAGAGGCAGTAGTCGGCGTCGCGGTCGACGCAGCCCTTGGCCATGAAGGTCGAGATGACGCCGATCCCGGTCGCCTCGCAGAAAAGCCGCAGCTGCTTGCTGGCACGCTTCCTGACGGTGCCGTTGCCGGCGATGACGATGGGCCGCTTGGCCTGGCGGATGCGCTGCCAGGCGCGCTCGCTGATCTTCTCGTCCGCGCCCGGGCGGCGCAGGCGCCGCCGCTCGATCGGTTGCGCCGATGTCTCCTGCTTGGCGACGTCCTCCGCCAGTTCGATCAGGACCGCGCCCGGCTTCTCCGAGCGGGCCAGGCGGCCCGCCTTGCGCACGATCTCGGGCACCGTGTCCGGCTGATGGATGGAGGCGGCCCACTTGGTCACGGGCCGATACATCTCCACAACGTCCATCACCTGGTGGCTCTCCTTGTGCTGGCGCGTGGTGGCGGCCTGGCCGGTGACGACGATCAGGGGTGCGCGGTCCATGTTGGCGTCCGCGACCCCGGTGATGAGGTTGGTGGCACCGGGTCCCAAGGTGCCCAGGCAGACCGCCGGATTGCCGGTCAGCCGGCCGTAGACCTCCGCCATGAAGGCCGCCCCCTGCTCGTGACGCGTCAGGACGAACTCTATCGACGAGCCCTCCAGCGACATCATGAAGTCGGCGTTCTCCTCGCCGGGCACGCCGAAGATGTGGGTGATGCCTTCCTTCTCGAGACAGCGGACCAGCAGGTCGGAGGCTTTCATGGGGCTCTTTTCCTCAGTGTGGCAGAGCCCTAGCCTATGTCATCGTCGGCGCCTTTGCGGCGAACCCGTCGTCGCAGTCCCGGTTCAGGAGCGCGGCTTCTTCTTCTCCGGGTCGTAGAAGGGGAAGGGGACCACCTTGGCCGCGATGCGCTTCTGGTGGCCGTCCAGCTTGCCGACCTCGACTTCGGTGCCGGGTTCCGCGTGGGCGATGTCCAGGCGGGCCAGGGCGATGTTCTTGCGCAGGATGGGCGACCGCGCGGCGCTGGTCACCACGCCGATCTGCGGGCGGCCGACGTGGACGCAGTCGCCGTGGCCGACGGCCTCGTTGCTGGCCATCTCCAGGCCGACCAGCTTGCGTTGCGGATTGGCCTTGCGGCGCTCCAGCGCGGCGCGGCCGACGAAATCGTCCTCCTTGGACTTCAAGGGCACGGTGAAGCCGATGCCGGCCTCGAAGGGGTCGGTTTGCTCGCAGAACTCGTGGCCGTAGAAGATGAGACCCGACTCGATCCGCAAGGTATCGAGCGCGGCCAGGCCCAAGGGCGTCAGCCCATGCGGCTGGCCGGCCTCCATGACGGCATCCCAGGCGGTCACGGCATCGCGCGGATGGCACCAGATCTCGTAGCCCAGCTCGCCGGTGTAGCCGGTGCGGCTGACCACCAGCGGCACGCCGTTATGGTCGCCGACCCGACCGATGGTGAAGCGGAACCAGTTGATCTCCGTCACCGATGGTTGGGCATCCGGCGTCCAGACCACCTGGCTCAGGATCTCGCGGCTCTTCGGTCCTTGCAGGGAGACGTTGTGCATCTGGTCGGTGGAGCTCTTCACCCAGGCCTTGAGCCCCAGCTTGTCGGCCAGCTCGCGCAGCCAGACGCCGCAGTAGTCGTCGCCGCAGACCCAACGGAAGTTGTCGGGACCAAGCCGCAGCAAGGTGCCGTCGTCCATCATCCCGCCGTGCTCGTAGCAGATCGCGGAATAGACCACCTGGCCCACCGCTAGTTTGCGCACGTTGCGGGTGAGCGCCGTCTGCATGAGGGCCTCGGCGTCCGGTCCGTAGACCTCGAACTTGCGCAGGGCGGAGAGGTCCATGACGATCGCCGCTTCGCGGCAGGCCCAGTACTCGGCCTCTGGTCCTTCGTTGTGGAAGTGGTTCGGCAGCCAGAAGCCGCGATACTCCACCATCTGCCGGGTCAGCGCCGAGGTGCGCGGATGAAAGCCGGTCTCGCGCGTCTCGCGCGGCGCTGCGTCTGTCGTCATGCGATAGGCCACCGATTTCTTGAAGAGCTTCTCGGGCCCGTAGACCCGCACGTGGATGTCGGTCGGAGTCCAGCCGTTTGCCGGCGAGGTGTCGTCCGGGCAGGCGGACGAGCAGCAGACCATGTCTTGCGTGGCGCGCAGCAGCACGTAGTCGCCGGGCCGGCTCCAGGGCTCGTCCAGGGTGTAGAGGTGCGCGTCGTCGATCGCCGTGTTGTAGAAGAAGTTGATGCTGGACCAGGTGCGGCGCGCCTCGACGCCGTAGGGCCCCAGCGCCTTGTTGAAGTTGTCCGAGCAGTTGACGTGCCCCGGATAACCCTTGTCGTCGTAGTACTTGTCCGTGCAGGCCACGCCGAAGGTGTCGTGCCGTCCGACCGTGTCCTGGATCACCTCGATCATCGCCTGGGCATTGAAGTCGTAGTACTTATCGAAGAGCCCGGGCATGGGGTACTGATTGCCCATCATCGACCGGGTGGTGATCATGTCGGGCAGGAACTCCTTGCCGCGCTGCAGGGCGGCGCTGGTGAAGCAGCTGAAGTCGGAGCATTCCCGTCCGGCCACGTCGATGATCTGGATATAGTCGCCGGCGCGGACCTCGTAGGCCTCCGCCGTGCGGGCCTCGACCCGGAGGTCGAGCCGCGGATCGGCCAGGGGTTCCGGCAGCGGCAGGTCATTGGGGGCCAGCGGATTGGCACGCACGACGACGGCTTCCAGGTCGGTCGGCGGTCTCTGCTCGTCCGGCGCCATCGGCTGTCCGGGCGCGGAGAGGGCGACGATGAGGTTTTCCGACGCGGTGAAGCGTGCCTCCGCCCCGCGCCTGCCTTCCGAGCCGAAGAGGTACTGGGCCCGCGCGTGGCGCGGCTCCACACCCTGGCGCGCGAGGCCCGCCGCCATGCGCGCCGCGCTCTCGCTGCCGTCCGCCAGGCCCGCCAGCAGGCCTTCGGCCGGCCCCTGATCCTTGGCGCTCAGCTGACCGAGAGCCAGGCCGCCGTCCAAGGTGAAGGCGGTGATCTCGCCGGCTTGCTGGCCTTCCGGGTCGCGCAAGGCCAGCCGGTCGCCCGGCGCCATCGCGATAACCAGGCTGCCGCCGCCAGCGACGCGATAGACCTCGCGCCCCGTCGCGCGGCGCGCCAGACCGGGCTGCGCGGCCATCGAAGAGGTCGGCCGAACCAGCAAGCTGGGAAGGAAGCCTTCGGTTCCCTGGCTGTTTTCGCCCATCTACCGTCGCCCCGCTTCTTGTCTGCAGAGAGACTGTAGTCTGGCCAATTCCGACAATCCAGTCAATTTTGGTATAAATTTGGTACTAAATTGGTTCTGATGCCTTGTCTTGCTCTCAAGCATTCCGCCGGCAGGGAGACTGGACGGCGCGCCCGCCTTTGGCCATCTTGCCGGCTATGCGCCTCTTTCGCCATCACAGCAACCTGCCGCAAGACGCCAGAGGCGCGGTCTTGGCGATCGGCAACTTCGACGGAGTCCATCTCGGCCATCAGGCGGTCATCGCCGAGGCCAAGCGTGTGGCGGAAGCGGCCGGCCGCCCTTACGGCGTGCTCACCTTCGAGCCGCATCCCCGCCAGGTCTTTCGCGCCCAGGAAGCGCCCTTCCGGCTCACGTCGCTCAGGACCAAGACGCGGGTCTTGGCGGACCTCGGTCTCGACTTGCTGGTGGTCCTGCGCTTCGAGCCCGATCTTTACACCCTGCAAGCGGAGGATTTCGTTCGGGAGGTCCTGGTCGAGGGCCTCGCCATCTCGTATGTCGTCGTCGGCGACAACTTTCACTTCGGCGCCAAGCGCGGCGGCTCGCCGGCCTTGCTGAAGCAGATGGGGGCGGACCTGGGTTTCGGCGTGACCCTCATGTCCAAGGTGCAGGCCCAAGGGCGGGCGATCTCCTCGACCGAGGTGCGCAAGCTGATCGCCGCCGGCGATCTTCCGGCCGCCGCCGGTCTGCTGGGCCGGCCCTGGGAGATCAGCGGCCGCGTTCTGCACGGCGCCAAGCGGGGACGCCAGCTCGGCATGCCGACCGCCAACATCGATCCCGGCGGGCTGCTGCAACCGGCCTTCGGAGTCTATGCCGTGCGCGCGGCCCTGGACGAGGAGGGCGACGCCCGTTGGCACGCCGCGGTCGCCAACATCGGCATCAGTCCCATGTTCGCTTACGACCGTCCGCTGCTCGAGGTGCATCTCTTCGACTTTTCGGGCGACCTCTACGACCGCCAGGTCAGGGTCGCCTTGGTGGAGCGATTGCGCCCGGAGATGGCCTTCGACGGCCTGCCGGCGCTGAGGGCGCAGATGCATGCCGACGGTGCCGAGGCCCGCCGCGTGCTGGCGGCCGAAGGGCAACCCGCAATCCCCTTGGTGCAGAAGGTCGAAGGTGACTAGACTGCCGATAGCTCTTGGAGGAGCGGAGCGGGAATGACGGGCGAACCGGCCGGCGGGAGATTCGACGGGGAACAGCAGCGCTTCGGCTTTCTGCTGCTGCCGCGCTTTGCCATGCTGGCCTTCACCGCGGCCGTCGAGCCCCTGCGCGTCGCCAATGTCTTCAATGGAGAGACGCTCTACGAATGGCGGGTCTTGACGCCCGACGGCGGTCCCATGGCCTCTTCCAACGGTATCGAGGTGAACGCTCAAGGCAGCCCGGCCGATCCGACCCAGTTCGATAGCGTCGTCGTCTGCGGCGGCCTCGATGCCCACCGCTTCCAGGACAAGGCGGCCTTGGGCTGGCTCCGGCGGCAAGCCCGCCAGGGCGCGCGGGTCGGTGCCATTTCGGACGGCACCCACGTGCTCGCGGCGGCCGGTCTGCTGGAGGGCTATGCCTGCACCATTCACTGGCAGTGTCAGACCAGCCTCAAGGAGATGCACCCCGAGCTCGACGTGCATTCGGAACTCTATTGCCTGGACCGCAACCGCTTCACCTGCGCCGGCGGCACGGCCTCCCTGGACATGATGCTGCATTTGATCGAGGAGGATCACGGCAACCACCTGGCGCTGCAGGTGGCCGAGCAGTTTCTGCACGAGCGCATCCGCGGTCTGGAGGACGAGCAGCGCATGACCTTGCGCCAGCGGGTCGGCGTCGGTCATCCCAAGCTGATCGAGGCGGTGCGGCATATGGAGAACAACCTGGAAGAGCCGCTGTCGACCGCGGAGCTTGCCTCACTGGCCGAGATCTCCGTGCGCCAGCTGGAGCGGCTTTGCCAGAAGTACCTGGGTTGCACGCCCAGGGCGCACTACGTCGAATTGCGCCTGCAGCGCGCGCATTGGCTCCTGACCCACTCCAGCCTCTCGGTGACCGAGGTCGGCTTGGCCTGCGGCTTCGTCTCTGCCTCGCACTTCGCCAAGCGCTATCGCGAACGCTTCAAGCAGACGCCGCAAAGAACCCGCATGGGTCCGAGACGGCCGGCCGGCGGCAAGACGGAGCGCGGCAGCCAGACGGCCGGCCTCTCCGGCGCCTAGGAAAGAAGCGAAACAAGGAATGGGCTTGCGGCTCTGCCTGATCGCCGTTGGCATGGTGCTGGTCTTGCTGGCCGGCCAAAGCCGGGCCGCCGTGATCAGCGTCTCCTTCGAGGACGGTCGGATTTTGGAGGCGGAGGAGGCGGACCGGCTCTGGCATCCCGCCTCGCTCACCAAGCTGATGACCGCCTATCTGACCTTCGAGGCGCTGGCTCTGGACCGGCTGCAGTGGGATTGGGAGCTCACCGTCTCGGCCGCGGCCGGTGCGCAGCCGGAGGTCGCCTTGGGTTTGCACCAGGGCGACAAGATCACCGTCGGCAAGGCGGTGGAGGCCATGCTGCTGCGCTCCGCCAACGACGCGGCCGTGGTCTTGGCCGAGGCCATCGACGGCAGCGAGGACCGCTTCGCCCAGCGTATGACCGAGACCGCCAAGCGCCTGGGCATGACACAGACCCGCTTCGTCAATGCCAACGGCCTGCCGGACGACCGGCAGGTCACCACGGCCCGCGACATGGCGATCCTGGCGCGTGCCCTGCTGATCGACCTGCCGCGGCGCTACGAGCTCTTCGGGCGGGACGGCCTGACCCACGGCAAGGATTGGCTCGCCAACATCAACGGCATTCTCAACAGCCTGGAGGGGGCCGACGGCCTCAAGACCGGCTTCACCTGCAAGTCCGGCTACAACCTGGTGGTCTCGGCCGAGCGGGACGGGCAGCGCGTGATCGCCGTGATCCTGGGCGAACGCTCGCCGCTGGACCGCAGCGACAAGGCGCACGAGGTGGTGGAGCGCGCCTTCACCAATCTCAAGGGGCTGGAGGAGGATCTAGCACCCAGGCGCATGGCGCAGCGCGGCACACCCCTGGCTCCCCTGAACCCTGACACCTTGGGCGGCGCGCCGGAGCCGCCGCCCACCGTGCTCACCCCGGCGGACTGCATCTACGGCGCGGCGCCGCGCATGGCGCGTGGGCCTTGGGCCATTCATGTCGGCAACTTCCGCACCTATGGCGCGGCCAGCCGCAAGATGCGCTCGCTCCGCCGTCTGACCTCGGCCCTCGGCTTCTCTCAGCAGCGCATCGCGCGGGCCAAGGGCATGGGTGCCAACCGCTTCCAGGCCCGCTTCGCTAATCTGACCCGTGGCGAGGCCCAGCGTGCCTGCAAGACGCTCAGAGCCAACGGCAGCTACTGCAAGGTGATCCCACCCCGGCGACGGTGAGCGAACCTGGTCTGCCCCGCCAAGCAGTGCCTCCGCAACGCGCGACTTCCTTCAGGCGCTACCGGCGCAAGCGTGCTAGGGTGGCGCAGACGGTCGAGGGGTTGATGGACGGGCAATGGATGTTGCCGCTTGGCTGAGAGAACTCGCGCTTGAGGACTATGCGGAGGCATTCGCCCGGAACGGCGCGGATGCGCGCTTGCTCCGCGAACTGACCAACGATGATCTGAAGGACCTCGGTGTCGCCCGACTGGTCGATCGCAAGTGCCTGCTGAAGGCCATTGAGACCATGGCGCGGGAGGAGAGCACTCTCGCGCCCGATCGGGCGCGGGCCTTGACACTTCCCGGCGAACGGCGGCAGGTGACCGTCCTCTTCGCCGATCTCTCCGCCTTCAGCGATCTCTCGAACAGGCTGGATGCGGAGGAGCTGCACGCTCTCCTGAACCGCTTCTTTGCCGTCGTGGACGGCGTGATCGAGGCCTACGGCGGGACGATCGACAAGCACATCGGTGACGAGGTGATGGCCCTGTTCGGCGCGCCGCTGGCGCATGCGAACGATCCAGAGAGGGCGGTGCGCGCGGCACTCGACATCCACCGGCGCCTGGCGAGGCTCGGCGAGGAGGTGGGCCAGCCGCTGACGGCGCATATCGGCGTCGCGAGCGGGCAGGTGGTGGCGAGCGGCACGGGCAGCAGGGCGCACCGCGAGTACACCGTCACGGGAAGCTCGGTGAACCTGGCCGCGCGGCTGAAGGAGCTTGCCGGCGGCGGCGAGACGCTCATCTCCGCCGAGGTCTACCGCTTCCTGCCGCACCTGGTCTCCTGCACGAGTCTGGGCGAGGTCGCGATCAAGGGCGCGGAGGAACCGCTGCAGGTCTGGCGTCTGGAGGGCTTTCGGTCGGCTGTCGCAAGCGATGGCGAGAGCCCTTTCGTCGGTCGCCAAAGCGAATGTCGACAGTTCGAAAGCATCTTGGACGAGTGCCAGCGAACCCGCGGCGGTCGCATGGTCCTCCTCCGAGGCGAGGCCGGGATCGGCAAGAGTCGGCTCGCCGCGGAACTGGCAATCCTGGCCAAGCAACGGGGCTTTTCTTGCCATCGGTGCCTGGTCCTGGATTTCGGGGTTGAGAAGGGGCAAGCCCCGATTCCGGCTCTGGTGCGCGGCCTTCTGGGAATCCCCTCGGGTAGCGCCAAGGGACGGCGTCAGGCGGCCGCCGAAGCGGCCTTGCGAGAGGGGGCCATCGGCGCCAATCAGCTGGTCTTCCTGAACGAGCTCCTGGACCTGCCGCAGCCGGTGCGGCTGCGCTCTCTGTTCGACGCCATGGACAACGAGACCAGAACTCTTGGCGCTCGGAAACTGGTTGCCGGACTCTTCGCCCACCGCAGCCGGCAGAGCGCCCTTCTGCTGACGGTCGAGGATGTCCATTGGGCGGACGAGGCGACGCTCGCCCACCTTGCCAACCTGGCCGCGACCTTGGCGGACTGTCGCGCCGTGCTCCTGCTCACCTCCCGCCTCGAAGGCGATCCGCTCAGCGGGGGCTGGCGTCCCGCTCTTGGCGGGACACCTCTGACGACGATCGACATTGCACCTCTGAGCGATCGGGACGCGCAGATCATCGCGGAGCACGTACTGGCGGGGCGATCGAAGCGCGGCGCTCGCCAAGTATCGCGAAGCCATGACGATCAGTCGCCAAACCGGCATTCGCTATGCCGGGTCCGCAATCTTGGCCGACATCGCGCTTACCTCGGACGATGAGAAGGAGGGCGAGGAAGCGCTCGCCGAGGGAGAAGCGCTCCTGGCGGGTGGCTGCGTCAGCGCTAGCCACATCGAGTTTCACATCGGGGCTATAGAGTCGGCGCTTCGCAGGGGTGCTTGGGAGAAAGTCGAGCGCCACGCCGCCGCTCTGGAGGCCTACACCAGCGAAGAACCGCTGCCGTTGACGGATTTTCTCATCGAACGCGGCCGTGCGCTGATGGCGATAGGCCGCGACGGTCCTTCTCCGGAAGGGACGGGGCGGGTGTGGCGCCTTTGTGAAGAGGCCCGTCGGTTCAAGTTTCTGGCGGCCCTGCCCGCGCTCGAGGGCGCGCTTTCCCTCTCTCGTCAGCCTGACTGAGGCCGCGGCCTGTCGGGGATTGAGGGCGGGTTCGTCACGCGGTCCTTCCGCCCAAGGGCTGCTTCACCGCGGCCCTAACGGCACCCAGCGCCGAGAGGATGGCGCCGAGGAAGTAGACGAAGAGGCCGATCAGCGTTTCCGTCGAGAAGGACACCCGCCCTTCGATCATCTGCATCCCAAAGATGACGAAGGGCCCCAGCGCGGTCAGCGCCCCGATGGTCAGGGTAGAGATGTCCGCCACCGCCTTTTGCAGCGCAAAGAGCGGCGGGATCGTGAGCGCGAGACCGATGAGAAGGGTCAAGAGGATCTCGGAGGAGGGCAGGCTCTCCTTGTGATCGACGCCGAGACCGGCGAGGGCGCCGGCGGCGACGACGTAGAGAGGAAACCGCAGCCCGAAGACCGCGCTCGGACTGACGCCGACCCGGTCCAAGCGCTGGCAGTAGATCAGCATCCAGGTGAAGAGCACGCCGTCGGCGAGGGCGCAGAGCACGCCTAAGATGGCGACGAGGGAGCCGCCCCGCACGAAGCCCGACAAGCCCGCCACCGAGACGATGGTCAGATAGAGGATACCGCAGAGCAGGATGAGATTGCCCAGAGCCTCGGTGCGGTTGCGCATGGCCTCGCCCTCCGGCACGCCGAAGCGGTGCGCGATGTAGGCGGTGAGCGGCATGGCCCCGGCCCCGATGGTGTAGGCGACCGCCGGCTCGATCAATTGCACGGAGGTGAGATAAGCCGCCCATCCCAAGGTGGCCGAGAGGTTCACCGCGATCAGCGTCCTGGGGTTGCGGATCGCGATCGCCAGCTCCTTGGGTCTGCGCAGCGCGGTCCAGCCGACGAAGAGTACGACAGTCACCCCGAAGACCAGGAAGCCGAAGAGAAAGGAACTCATCCGCTGGAAGAGCCCGCCGAAGTAGACGTACTGAACCGCCTCCAGCGCGACGAAGGCCAGCCCCCAGAGAACACCTACGACCGACTTGCTCATGCCTTCCCCGCTGCTGCACTGTCCCTGCCCCTTCGCGATCGGGGCCGACCGAGGTCCTCTAGCGATCCACTTGGCTAGGCCATTAGTCGGCCATGGCAGCGGCCAATGGCAAGTCACTGCTATCCGGGTCAAGCCGGGGCACAGATAAAGAGCGATTTCCGAGAAGGATTGTTAGTCAGTTTTGGTGCCAGCGACCTGGAGGGCCATGCTGCTTGGCGCTAGCCAGAGGGTGAACGCGCGGTGTCGCGTTCTGGAGTCACCCCCTCGACTGCCGCGTCGCTGCCGCTCCTCGCAGTGACGCCGTGAGGGGCATGTCGACCGGTCGAGCAAGGCTCGACGGTCTCGGCTCTTCCAGCCTGCCAGACTTGTGCGGCTACCCCGCCCACCGTCATCGCGAGCGAAGCGCGGCGATCCAGCCTGTCGCCGCCGACGGGCTCTTACTGGACTGCGGCCTCGCTGAGGCTCCTCGCAAACACGGCGGAAGAGGCTCAGGGAGCCCCTCGTGACTGTCGATGGCGCATTGGATTGGCCGATGCTTGGCGCGGCCTAACACTCAGGCCGCGCCAAGCGCCCGATGCTACGTGAACATGAAGTCGCCCGCGGAGAGCTGGCTCGAGGCGGTCACTCCGTTGAGACCGATGGTGAAGTTCGCGCTGCCGTTCCCGTTGCTGTCGACCTGCAGCTCCCCGGAGCTACCGTCGATCTTCTGGAAGCGCACCTCGGGATCGCCGCCGGTGAACGCCGCGTCGCCGATGAAGCTGGCGTTGCTGCCGTCGCCATTGACGTTGATCTTGAAGAGGTCGTCGCCGACACCGAAGTCCTGCACCGTGCCTTCATTGCCGCTGAGCGCGCCGTCGAAGACGAAGGTGTCGTTGTTGGCGCCACCGGTGAGATCGTCGTTTCCGGTCCCACCATTGATCGTGTCGTTCCCGCGCCCACCGACGATCAGGTCGTCGCCCTCGCCGCCGAGAAGCACGTCGGCGCGCGTGAGGCCGGTCAAGGCATCGTCACCGGCTCCACCTTCGTAAACCACGCCGTCGGTCTGATTGGAGGCCGTGATGTCGTCGTTTCCGCCCAGACCGCGAACGCTGGTGACATCGACCAGCGACACATCGTCGAAGTCGAAGATGTTGGCGCCGCCGTTGCCCTTCACCTCCTTGCCGTTGGCGTCCAGCTCTTCGATGGAGCCATCGGTGTTGAACATGTCGAAGGTGAGATGGCTGTTCGAAATGTTCACGACCAGATCGTTGCCGGCGCCACCCGACATGTCGTCAAACTCTGCCAAACCACCGGCGACCTGGATGACGTCGTTGCTATCGCCGCCCGAGACGGTATCGATCCCGGTTCCGCCGTTAAGGGTATCGGCTCCCTTACCGCCCTCGATGTCGTCGTCGCCCTCGCCACCCAACAGGACGTCGGCGCGAGTAAGGCCATTCAGCTGATCGTTGCCGCCACCGCCTTCGTAGGTGACGCCATCGGTCTGGTTGGAGGCGGTGATGTCGTCGTCACCGCCCAAGCCGCGAACGCTGGCAACGCCGACCATCGCAACGCCGTCGAAATCGAAGACGTTGTCGCCGCCGTTGCCCTTCACCTCTTTGCCGTTGGCGTCCAGCGTCTCGATGGAGCCGTCAGTGTTGAACATGTCAAAGGTGAGATGGCTGTTGGACACATTCACGACGAGATCGTTGCCGCCGTTACCCGACATGTCGTCGAACTCGGCAAGGCCACCGGCAACCTGGATGACATCGTTACCGTCGCCGCCCGAGACGGTATCGATCCCGGTTCCGCCATTGAGGGTGTCGGCTCCCTTACCGCCGTCGATGGTGTCGTTGTCGTGGCCTCCGAAGAGAACGTCGACCCGGGTAAGGCCGGTCAGCGTGTCGTCTCCTTCCCCACCTTCGTAGGTGACGCCGTCGGTCTGGTTGGATGCGGTGATGTCATCGTTGCCGCCCAGGCCCCGAACGCTTTTCACCGCGGTCATTTCCACGCCGTCGAAGTCGAAGACATTGCCGCCGCCGTTGCCCTTCACCTCCTTGCCGTTCGCGTCCAGTTCCTCGATGGAGCCGTCGGCATTGAACATGTCGAAGGTGATGTGGCTGTTGGAGATGTTCACGACGAGATCGTTGCCACCGTCACCCGACATCTCGTCGAACTCGGCAAGGCCACCGGCGACCTGGATGACATCGTTGCCGTCACCGCCCGAGACTTTATCGCTCCCGGTTCCGCCGTTGAGCGTATCGGCTCCCTTGCCGCCATCGATGTCGTCATCGCCGTCACCGCCCAAGAGAACGTCGACCCGGGTGAGGCCGGTCAGCTTGTCGTCGCCGCCCTCGCCCATGTAGGTCACATCGTTCGTCTGATTGGAGGCGGTGATGTCGTCATCACCGCCCTGGCCGCGAACGCTCTGGACGTCGGTCATCTTGACGCCGTCGAAGTCGAAGACGTTGGCGTTTCCGTTGCCCTTCACCTCCTTGCCGTTGGCGTCGAGCTCTTCGATGGATCCGTTGGTGTTGAAGGCATCGAAGGTGACATGGCTGTTGGAGACGTTGAGCACCAGGTCGTTACCGGCACCGCCGTCGATGTGGTCGAACTCCGCCTGGTTCCCGGCGACCTCGATGGTGTCGTTGCCGGCGCCACCGAAGACGCAGTCCTCGCCCGTGCGGCCGTTGATCGTATCGCTTCCGCCCAGGCCGAGGATCAGGTTGTTGGCGCCGTCGCCCACAAGATCATTGGCGCCCGAGTTGCCGATGAGGACCGAATCAACGCCCTTGGCCAAGCAGTCTTCCAGCGACGCGAAGCTGTTGCCGTCCTGGAAGCCGATCTCCACGTCCTCCCAGTTGACGGCGGTCAGGTCGTCCTTCGTGGGGTCCCCGAACTCGGTGAAGGTGAAGGGGACAGAGGAGTCGGTGGCGATGTGCGCGCGAAAGGCGTCGATCTCCGTCAGCAGGTCGTTGCTGAAGGGCACCAGGGTTCCGACCACGCCTCCGCTCAGCTGCTCGGGCGTAAGCGACAGGCGAAGGAGGTCCTGGTTCCCCGCGCCGCCGTCGTAGTCGTCGCCTTGATCGGCGTCGGCGCCGAAGAAGACGCCCAGATCGGAGCCGGTACCGCCCTTGATCACGTCGGTCCGCGAACCGCCGACGATCTCGTCGTCCCCGTCACCGCCTTTGTAGGTGGCTTCGGACTTGTCGGAGGCCGTGATCTGGTCGTCGCTCTTCCCGGTGCTTACGACGACGTCCTTGTTCAGGAACTCGGCCTTGGCGAAGTTCCAGTTCTGCGCGCCGTTGTTGGCCTCGATGGCAAGGTCCTTGCCGCTGTTTGCGACGTTGTTGCCGTCGCTGTCATAGCCGATCGCTTCGATCTTCTCGGAGCCGGCATTGAAGTCGTCTTGCAATCCCTCGAACTTGGCCGCCCGGCTCAGGATCTGGTCATCGCCCTTGCCGCCGTCGAAGGAGTCGCGGCCGTCGCCGGCCGACCAGATCATCTTGTCGTCGCCGTCCTCACCCAGGACCACATCGCTGTTACGGCCGCCGTAGAGCAGGTCGTCCTCGTCGCCGCCGGCGAGCAGATCCGTCCCGCTTTGCCCCTTGAGCACGTCGGCGGCAGCGCCACCGTGAAGGTCGTCGTCGCCGTCGCCGCCCTTGTAGGTCGCGCTGGAACTGTCCGACGCGGTCACCGTATCGTCGCTCTTGCCGGTCGAAACGGTGACCTTGCCGTTCAGGAACGCCGCATCGGAGAAGTCCCAGACCTGGCTGCCGTTGTTGGCCTCGATGGTGAAGGCCTTGCCGCTGTTGGCGACGTTGTTGGCGTCGCTGTCGAAGCCGATCTCCTCGACGGATTCGGCGCCGGCATCGAAGTCGTTCTGCAGCCCTTCGAACTTGGTCGACCGGCTAAGGATCTGATCGTTCCCGTCGCCGCCGTCGAAGGAGTCGCGGCCGTCGCCGGCCGACCAGATCATCTTGTCGTCGCCGTTCTCGCCCAAGACCTCGTCGCTGTCGCGGCCACCGTAGAGCAGGTCGTCCTCATCGCCGCCGGCGATCCGGTCCGAACCGCTTTGCCCCTTGAGCACGTCGGCGGCGGCGCCGCCCTGAAGGTCGTCGTCGCCGTCGCCGCCTTTGTAGGTCGCGCTGGAGCTGTCGGACGCGGTGACCGCATCGTCGCTCTTACCAGTCGAAACGGTGACCTTGCCGTTCAGGAACGCCGCATCGGAGAAGTCCCAGACCTGGCTGCCGTTATTGGCCTCGATGGTGAAGGCCTTGCCGCTGTTGGCCACGTTATTGCCGTCGCTGTCGAAACCGATCTTCTCGACGGACTCCGCACCGGCATCGAAGTCGTTCTGTAGCCCCTCGAACTTGGCGGCCCGGCTCAGGATCTGATCGTTCCCGTCGCCGCCGTCGAAGGAATCACGGCCATCGCCGGCCGACCAAATCATCTTGTCGTCGCCGTTCTCGCCCAAGACCTCGTCGCTGTCGCGGCCGCCGTAGAGCAGGTCGTCCTCGTCCCCGCCGGCGAGCAGGTCCGAACCGCTCTGCCCTATCAGGACATCGGCGGCGGCGCCGCCGTTCAGTGCGTCGTCGCCATCCCCGCCCTTGTAGGTCGCATCAGAGCTGTCGGACGCGGTGACCGTGTCGGCGTTGTTGCCAGTCGAGACGGTGACCTTGCCATTCAGAAACTCCGCATCGGAGAAGTCCCAGACCTGGCTGCCATTGTTGGCCTCGATGGTGAAAGCCTTGCCGCTGTTGGCCACGTTGTTGGCGTCGCTGTCGAAACCGATCATCTCGACGGATTCTGCACCGGCATCGAAGTCGTTTTGCAGCCCTTCGAACTTGGCGGCCCGGCTCAAGATCTGATCGTCGCCGCCACCGCCGTCGAAGGAGTCGCGGCCCTCGCCGGCCGACCAGATCATCTTGTCGTCGCCGGCTTGGCCCAGCACTTCGTCACTGTCGTGGCCGCCGTAGAGAAGATCATCCTCGCCGCCGCCCCGCAGCAAGTCGGTTCCGCTCTGTCCCTTCAAGACGTCGGCGGCGGCGCCGCCGTTCAGTTCGTCGTCGCCGTCGCCGCCCTTGTAGGTCGCGTCGGAGCTGTCGGAAGCGGTGACCGTATCGGCGCTCTTGCCGGTCGAAACGGTCACCTTGCCGTTCAGGAACTCGGCATCGGAGAAGTCCCAGACCTGGCTGCCGTTGTCGGCCTCGATGGTGAAGGCCTTACCGCTGTTGGCCACGTTGTTGCCGTCGCTATCGAAGCCGATTGCTTCGATGCTGTCGGCGCCGGCATCGAAGTCGTCTTGCAAGCCTTGAAAATTGGCATTTCGGGTCAGAATCTGATCGTCCCCATCGCCGCCGAAGAAGAGATCGCGTCCGTCGCCGCTATCCCACACGAGAATGTCGTTGTCGCCATAGCCGTAGAGGCTGTCGGCACCCGTCAAGCTGAAGAGCGTGTCGGGTCCAGGGGTGCCGGTGATCTTCGCCATGACTTGCTCCTGTAATTCATTGTTCGGGGTTGCCCGGTCTGCCGGCGTCCAAAGTGCGAGCGTTATTGTTCGGCCGCTCTAGAAGGGCGCGCGAAACGGGTTCTCTCGGCTTATGAATAGTTCGATGCCTCCTCGGAATTTCTCCTAGACACTCCTGTCCGTCAAGGCATTCCCCTCCACGGTAAGAGAGGATGCAGTTGCAGCGCAAGCGTGCTAGTTTGTCATCTAGCATACTGAAATTATTAGGTTTCGAAATTTGTGCTTTCTGGAGAAATCGCGTTATGATTGCGTGTTTTGACATTGCTGCATCAGTAGTTACCGCATAAGCGCGACACTTTGGCGCAAATAGTATCGGAACCGGAACATTTGCTTGATGAAGTAAGAGGCTCGCATTGACTCGAAGGATACAAGAACAATTGTCAGGATCATCAGTAATAAACAATAAATACTGTAAAGTATGTTTCCTGTAATGCGAAAGCACGTATGCGTTGCGTTGATCGGGCAAGAATCAGTCTTTGTCTTGAGCGCACGATCAATGCAAAGCATGGCTCAGTATCTTGTATCTTCAGAACAGTAGGAAGAGTCTGTCAGTGTTTTTCTCTTTGCCGGACGATCGTTCTTGTTTGGCTACCGGAGAGGCGCGAGGCGCGTAGTCGCGATGGCGGACGGACCCGCCGAGCCTGGTCGAGACGATGAGATCGTTCTGATTGGCCCCAAGGCACCCTACTCTCGTCTCATTGCGCGCATTCGAGGTGAGGCAGGACCACCCATTCCTGCTATTGGGTCGGCTTGCCAAAGGTCGGTCGACGACCTGGGCCAGTGGGTCCATTCGCAAGACGATGTGGAGACCGCGGGTTACCGGAAAGCGGCCCGCTCGATACGCGACATGGCGGGTGCCCCTCAAGACCGCGCCCGTGCATCACCGAACCGAGCCGGCGCCAACCGCGGGCAGAACGAGAGCCTATCGGTCAGTAGAGCTTGAAGATGAAATCCGTTTGGGTGAAGACGGTGGCATCGAAGATCCCCGTCGTCCCTATGCTGAAGTCGGCATTGCCGTTGCCGTTCCGATCGACCTGTAGGAAACCGCCGGAGCCGTTGTTCGGGTTGTCGAAGCGCACTTCGGCCTGCCCGTTCCCCGAGAAGGAGGCGGTGCCGATGAACTCGTTGCAAATCTCACTCATCGTCACGCATGCCGCGGTGAGCGGTATATAGAGTTCGATCTTGTCGCCGCCGCCCTGGTTCTCCCCTTCGAAGTCTCTAAGGTAGCCCCGATTGCCCGTCTCGCCGCCAGGGAAGCGGAAGATGTCATCCCCCTCCCCACCGAAGAGTACGGCAAACGCGCCGCCGAGAATGACATCGGTCCCGCTGCCACCGAGGAGCGAGTTGTTGCTGCCGCCTGACGTCAAGTAGTCGAAGCCGCTGTCGCCGAAGATGAAGTTCCTGGTCTCGCTACCGAAGAGCCGATCGGCTCCATCTCCGCCAAACAGACTGTCAAAGCCGAAGCCACCGTCCAGGAAGTCATCGCCTTCACCACCGAAGAGCTTGTCCCCTTGGGTGGCGCCGTAGATCACATCGTCTTGGGAACCGCCAAAGATGGTGTCGGAACCGGAAAAGCCGAAGAGGCCATCCATGTCCCCGCCACCGTAGATCAGGTCGGCACCATTGTATCCCAGAATGATGTCGTTCTCGTCGCCGCCGCTGGCCGTATCCTTCCCCGCTCCGGCTGCGATGTAGTCCGTCCCACCGCCGCCATAGAGGCGATCGCTCTTGCTCATTCCGTAGAGGAAGTTGGTCCCGGAATTGCCGATGAGAATGTCCGCGTAGGAGGTGCCCCTGAGGCGGTCGTCTGCGGAGCCCGGAGACTGGCCTACAAGGTACTCGATGTCGATCAGCTCGAGGCTGGAGATATCGATCGCGCTGCCGAAAACGACAGCGTCCACTCCGCTGCCGCCGTCCAGTGTTTCGCTACCGCTGATCTCATTCAAATCATCAATCATGAACAGATCGTTGCCGTCACCGCCGAATGCCTTGTCTTCGGACGAGCCAGGGACGAGCGTATCGTCTCCGTCGCCACCGTAGATGTAATCGTCGCCACTGCCTCCAAACACCGCGTCGTCATCGTTGCCGCCGAACAAGCCGACGTCCGCCCCAACTCCTCCGAAGATGTAATCATTGCCGTTGCGGCCGAAGAAGCCGATGTCCGCGCCGCTATCGCCATACATTCGGTCATCTTTGCCGCCGCCGAAGAATGCTTGGTCCGTACCGCTACCACCGAAGATCGTATCGTTTCCGGCATCGCCGTCGAAGAAGGCATCGTTGCCCGCACCGCCGTAGAGCACGTCGACCCCGGCGCCGCCATAGAAGGAGAAATCGCTCGCGAACCCGCCCCGTGCCGTGTCGGCGCCGTTGTCGCCGTAGAAGAAGGCATCGTTTCCGTTGCCGGCGCGGAGCACGTCGCTACCAAGCCCCCCGAAGACCAGGCTATCGTTCCCGTTGCCGCTATAGATCAGATCGTTTCCGCTGTCGCCGAAAACGCTGAAGTCCGCCCCTTGGTCGCCGTAGATGAGATCGGCGGCGTCGCCGCCTCGCAGATCGTTGTCGCCGTCGGCTCCCGCCAACAGGGTATCGCGGCCGGACCCGCCAAAGAGGCTGTCCGCGCCGCTTGCGCCGTAGAGCGTGTCGTTGGCGCCATAGCCCAGGATGGTGTCGACCTGGTTGCCTCCGAAGAGCGTATCGCGCCCAGACGTACCCGGTATGAATGCCATGACCTCTTGACCTCCGATTGCCTCCCCAAAGCGCGCACAGGTCTATAGGCGTCCCTACGCTACTCTCCGGCTACTGCCTGATGTGCCTTTCCTTGGGCGGTGCCGTTCGAGTAACGCTCAAGGATGGCGCCGGCGCCGCGAACGATGGAACAAGACGTGCCACCATCCGTGTCGCGTGGCCTTGCCTTCCTTCTTAGCCAGGAGTCCCCCTGTAATGCCGCTCTCCTGTGCGATAGTGGCCAAGACTTGACCTGGGCGCAACCGGTGAAGTCAAACGATGACCTCCGCCAAGTGGAGGGTTTCGCCTTCCGGTCGAGGTCTAACGGGAGCAAACGGTCTGCGCGACCGCGCAGGCCCCGCCGCCATACTGCCCACAGACCGCCAGCGCATTGCGGGAGGCCTCTTCCTCGCTTTGCCCCCAAGCGGCGCCGTAAGGCCCGGAGGGGTCGAGGGCGAGCGCTCCGCAGGCCGAGCGGAACCAGGTGAGCACGCGGCAGTCTTCCGTCCCTTCCTGCCGCTCCTGGCAGTAGCCGAGCGCCGAGGCCTCCGCCGCGGCCTGCGTGCCGTGCTCGAAGGACCAGCCAAAGGCACCCGTCTGCTCGGAGTAGGCGATGGCGCCGTAGCTCTCGAAGCTGCATCCCAGTTGGCAGATGCTCCTGGTGGTGGCGCAATCGCGCTCGTCGTAGGCCTGCCTGCAGCTGTCGTAGGCGCTCTGGCACGCGCTCCAGCAGTCCGCCGCCGCCGGTTGCGCTCCAAGCGCGGCCCAGGAAAGCGCCGCGGCGATGAAGAGTCTTGCGAAGCGATGCGACATGGCCGAGCGAGCTCCGGTCCTAGCGGCCGGCCTTGGCCCGCTCGGGAAAGCGCGCGGCCAGCCCCTCCTTGCTCGCGGGCGCCACGCCGGCCTCGGTGATGAGACCGGTGACCAGGCGAGCCGGGGTCACGTCGAAGGCGTAGTTCACCGCCGGCGAACCCTCGGGTAGCAAAGAGACGGTCTCGATCGCGCCAGCCTCCGTCTGGCCGGTGATGCGGCCGACCTCGTCGGGACTGCGTTGCTCTATCGGGATGTCGGCGACACCGTCGCTCAAGGAGAAATCGATCGTCGGGGAGGGGAGGGCGACATAGAAAGGCACTCTGTTATCCTTGGCGGCCAAGGCCTTCAAGTAGGTGCCGATCTTGTTGGCGACGTCACCCGAGCCCGTGGTGCGGTCGGTGCCGGTAATCACCAGGTCGACCAGGCCGTGCTGCATGAGGTGGCCGCCGGTGTTGTCGGCGATGACGCTGTGCGGCACGCCTTGATGGTTCAACTCCCAGGCGGTGAGGGAGGCACCCTGGTTGCGCGGGCGCGTCTCGTCCACCCAGACATGGACCTCCAGACCGGCCGCCTGGGCGTGGTAGATGGGCGCGGTGGCGGTGCCCCAGTCGACGGTTGCCAGCCAGCCGGCGTTGCAGTGAGTAAGAATGTTGAGCGGTCCCTCACCCTTGTTCGCCGCGATCTCCTGAAGGACAGCCAGGCCGTGACGGCCGATGGCGGCGTTGATCTCGACATCCTCCTCGCAGATCTCGCCGGCGCGCGCATAGGCTGCGGCCTGGCGCTCGCCGCGCGGGCGGTTGCGCAGGCAGGCCATCATCTCGTCCAGGGCCCACCGCAGGTTGACGGCCGTCGGGCGGGTCGAGAGCAGGCGCGTGTAGGCGGCCTCCAGCCCGCCGTCCGAGGGATCTCGGCGCGCCGCCAGGGCCATCCCGTAGGCCGCGGTGGCGCCGATCAAGGGCGCGCCGCGCACCACCATGATCTCGATGGCGCGCGCGGCGTCCTCCAAGTCGGCGAGTGCGAGGATCTCGAAACGGTGCGGCAATTTGGTCTGGTCGATGACCTCGATGCTCTCGCCGTCCTCGGCCACCCAGATCGTGCGATAGGGCTTGCCGTCTACCTCCATGCCGCATTTCTCCTAAGAGTTGGCCGCTGTTGGGCACCTTGGAGACTGCGCCACCTGCCGGTTCGGGATCAAGGCGAGCGATGGTCCCTCCTCGAAAGCCGGATCGGCCGCCTTCCGGGCATTCACAAATTTTTTGCCGTGAATGCGGAAAAGCCCTTGCACGCACCGGGACCTAGTAACCATGTGATGTTCTCAAGGAAGCGTTGCCTTGATCGACAAGTCAAGACCAGGGGCGCAACTTGAGACAACCGGCAACTCACTAGAGTTTGCACACTAACGAATGTGGTGTCTTCGGACAGAACAGCAGGCAGCTCTTCTACGATAACTTCCATCGACCACACCCTCCTCGCCGCATGATGGCGGGCCGAAGGCCCTGACGTCGCGGCAAACTCAGAGACCGACACGTGATATCTCGAAACCAACTCGGCCTTGCCGAGCACCACTCTCTTTGCCTCCGCAATGAGGCAGGCACGATCACGCAGCCGCCCGGTGCGGTATTGGGTCGGGCCCGGGACGGCGCTCCGAAAGCTGCCACCAAGAGACTGGCACCAAACAGGAATTCCAGCTTCTCCAAAGAAGCGGAATCGCGGGGCGCCCAGCGTTCCCGCGCCGGCGGAAAGCGGCCATGCGGGGAGAGACAACCCGCAGCAGAAGCCGACGACGCCGGACTTCGTCGTCTGCTTGGCAGACGCTACGTCGCAGCCAAGACCCGGGCTGCCTAGCCGGCACCACCGCCGTGCCGACGACGTAAGACTATCAGGCCCCCTATAGAGCGATGTCTCAAGTCGAAAGGAGAGACTATGATGGCCACTGGTACCGTGAAGTGGTTCAACTCCACCAAAGGCTATGGATTCATTGAGCCCGATGAGGGCGGCAACGACGTCTTTGTCCACATCACTGCTGTCGAGGCAGCAGGCTTGCCCCCATTGAACGAAGGTCAGAAGCTCGGCTACGAGCTCCAGCACGATCCGCGGAAGAACAAGTATGCCGCAGCCAACCTAAGGGCCGTCTAGCCCACTCCAGCGAGGCGGTTCCGGCGGCCCGTGGCCTGACTGCCGGAACTGTCCTGTCGCTTCCATTCTTGCGGCCTTCCGAAGAGGAGGGTCGCTTTCTTTTTTCACTTTCCATAACATCGTTATGAAAGCGTGCATATGCTATGAAATGTCGAAGGAGGAAACGGCCATGTCGAAGGTAACCTACGAGAAAGACGGCAGGATCGGACGCATCACCTTGAACCGTCCGGAGGTGCTGAACGCCATCGATGACGAGGTGCCGGGCCTGCTTGCCGCCGCGGTCGCGGAGGCCGAGGGCGATCCCGCGATCCATGTGATCCTGTTGTCCGGCGCCGGCGCCAGCTTCTGCGCCGGCTACGACCTGGCGTTCTTCGCCCAACGCCCCGGCAGCAATCCCGGAATTCAAGAGATGCCCTGGGATCCCATGCGGGACTATGCCTTCATGATGGCCAATACGGAGCACTTCATGAGTCTCTTCCGCTGCAAGCGGCCGGTGCTCTGCAAGGTCCAGGGTCATGCCGTTGCCGGCGGGTCCGACATCGCGCTTTGTTGCGATCTCGTGGTGATGGCCGAGGATGCCTTGATCGGCTACATGCCGGCTCGCGTCTGGGGCTGCCCCTCGACCGCCATGTGGGTCTATCGCCTGGGACCGGAGCGGGCGAAGCGCATGCTCTTCACCGGCGACAAGGTGACCGGGCGCGAGGCCGCGGAGATGGGCCTCGTGCTCAAGGCGGTGCCCGCCGACAAGCTGGACGAAGAGGTCGAGGCCCTGGCCGACCGCATGGCCTCGGTGCCGGTGAACCAGCTGATGATGCAGAAGCTGATGGTCAACCAGGCGCTGGAGAACATGGGCCTGCGGACGACGCAGATGTTTGCCACCCTTTTCGACGGCGTCACCCGCCACTCGCCGGAGGGAGTGGCCTTCAAGCGCCGGGCCGAGACGGTGGGCTGGAAGCAGGCGGTGCGGGAGCGCGACCTCGGCACCTACGACTGGACGCGGGATCGCCCGATCAATGCCGCCGACTGAGCCGGCCGCCACGCAGCCGCAGCAGAGCCGCCGCGCCCGCATCCGCTCCTTCCGGCGCGAGATGGTGGTGGAGGCGGCCGCCAACCTCTTCGCCGAACGCGGCTTGGAAGCCACCTCCATGCGCGCCATCGCGGGTCGGATCGGCTGCACCACCGGTGCGCTCTATGCCGACTTCGACGGCAAGGAGGAGATCTACGCGGAGGTTCTGTCCGCCAGTCTGACCGAATTGGAGGCAGCAGTGTCCGGTGCCATGCGCGCTGACGGCTGTCCCCTGGCCGCCGTCAGGGCCGGTATCATGGCATTCTTCGACTACTATGCCGCGCGGCCGGAGAATCTGGCGCTCGGTCTCTACCTGCACCAAGGCTTGAAGCCGCGGGGACTGAGGCCCGACCTGGACCGCGCTCTCAACGACCAGCTGGCGGGAATCCACAGCGCCCTCGCGCAATCCACCGCCCGTGCCGGCCTGTCGAAGGGCGATGTCATGGTCACGAGCCTATTGGCGCAGTCCGTCGGGCTTCTGGTGCTGGAGCAGAGCGGGCGCCTGCGGCTTTTCGGCGGCGCGGCGCGGGAGCAGATGACCTACCTTCTCGACCAAGTGCTTCCGGGTCCGGAAATACCAAGTGGCGATGCTCTCCGGTCTCCCGTGCGGTAGGGGTCGGCGACACCTAGCGAAGCTCGGGCTCAGAGTTCGAAGCGGTAGCCTACGCCCCTGATGTTGAGCAGGTTTTTTCCGTGCTCGCCCAGTTTGCGACGCAGTCGGGTCATGTAGACCTCGACGATGTTGGTGAAGACCTCCTCTTCCTCGGAGTTCCAGACGCTCTGCAGGATCTCGCTCTTGTAAACCGTCCGTCCCCGGTTCTTGAGCAGGAACCCCAGCAGTCTCTTCTCGGCCAGGGTCAGTTCGATATCCTTGGGACCCTTGCGCAATTTCGCCTGCGATTCGAGGGAGGGGTCGTGCCGGACGATGGAGGGGAAGTCCATGAACCCCACGTTGATGTTGTTGAAATCGATCAGGGCCTTGGACCAGTTGAGCAGCTCCTCGTCGTTGACCGGCTTCGTCAAGATGCTGTCTTTCGTGATCGCGATCACCTTTTCCCTGTCGATGCGTTCCTCTTGTTCCGCGATCAGAAGGATTGGCGTGGGCAGGCCGGCGTGACTGAAGCGGTCATAGAGTCTCTGCCCGGCGAGATCGTGCGTCGTGTAGTTCAGGACGATGATCTCATAGCGATTGCAGATGAGATGATTGAGCGCGGACTCGGAGTCGCAGACCGCATGAACGGCAAAGCCTCCATCTTTCATGGTGGAGGTCATGTCCCTTAGGGCGTTCTCGTCGGCCTCGATCAGGAGAGCCTGCATCATTCCCCCTGTTCGCTTCCCCACCGGTGCGGAGAAAGACCTGACCGGCACTGAATTCCGGACCCCACGTCATGGCCAATCCGAAGCCATGGAGGCTGTCGTCCAAGCTGTCGAGGTGTCGCCCTATCCGAGCGAGGCACCTGGCCTATGGCGAGACCAGCGGAAGTACAGCCCTCTGCAGCGCAGTCTATCGCCGCGGGGCGGGTCTGTCAGCCCTTCGGAGAGTGCGAATGCGATGGCGTTGGGCGGGGCTGGGTGCTTTGGGGTCTCGGTGAGGCTAACCGGTGAGAAAAGGACGTCGCGCGCGAACGTTAAGGAATGTACTCAGGAGAGACTAGAGTTATTGATCGTGTCCCAACCCGTTGCGGGCGTCAGGGGCGCCCGAGACACGATCTCGGCCTGACGGGATGACTAGTTCAGCAGGACTTTGCCGTCGTTTCGGAGCGTATCGGTCATCTCCTCGACCGTCGCCTTCATGGCGGCCAGGGTCACGTCCAATGCGCCTTCCTCCAGCTCGCCGCGATAGAGCAGCTCCGACATGATGACCGCCGTCAGATGGAGGCTTGCCCCGAAGACCACGCCCGAATCTCCGTTGGTCTGCGAGATCAGGAACTGGCGTGCTTCGAAGGCCGCGTCGGTGGCGCAGTCATGGAACTGGTCGTGAGTCATCGGTTTGTCCTCTTTCTGCGTGAGATGTCGATTCCTAGGGCCATTGCTGTTCGAGATTCTTGCGTGTTTCTGTCGAGGTCTTTGCTTGCTCCCGCCTCTTCTGGTTAGAGGTGCCTCTTATCGGCGCCTGTCAGAGAGAAAGATCAGGATCGGGGGGAACGATTTCTAGTGCGGCCGGTCACTTTGTTGCTCGATAGGGGTGGAATTAATGTTAATTAACGAAGCTATCCTGCGCCCACTCTTGTCCTGGTCGGCGCAGCCTTGCCTCTACCGAACGTGCAGTCGCGATGTGGAAGGCGAAGTGTCTTGCAGGGAAGCCGCCGCGAGGAGGCTTCGCCCCAGAGCAGATCGCATTTAGGTGGAATCGCCTGTATGCGATCTGCTCTGTCTTTCAAAGTGTAGAGCAGGATTCAGACGGCAAATCGTTCCGATTTGACGTCATCCTGCTCTGAGGGCGCGCGGTGGTCGCGCGCCCGGGCAAGGGACGGGAGCCTACTGGCCTCTGCTCCAGAGCGCTTCGGCCAGCGCGGGGGCGTCAGGTGGCGGCGCCGCCGGCAGAGAGACCTGCGGCACGACGGTCCAAAGCAGTCGGCCTTGCCGGCCGCTGTCCAGCGGGCAGAGCAGATCGGGTGACTTGCGCGGGCGCAGCACCGCGCTCCAGCTGCCGCTTTCGGGGTTCAGGTAGACGAGCAGTTGGTCGCCCTTGTGATTGAGCGCGACGAAAGCCTGCTGTTCGCCGTACGAGTTCTTCAGCCAGCTCTCGATCGCATCGCGCGGCGCGCACTGCAGCGCTTCGGCCGCGGTGATGCTCAAGAAAAAGGCCGCCACTAGGGCGGCCAGACCAGAAATAATCCGTGTCATGGTCGCCTCCTTTCGCCCAATTGGGCTGTGCATCCGGGCATAATATGGTGCCTTTGTCGAGTCGGGCAAATATTTGGCTCAGAAATCACGGAACCTTTACCGACAAAGCACAAGTGCGTGAAATGCCTAGATCTTTTGTTGTCCAGTGGCGTGGATGAAAGGAAGGAATCTATTGGCTTGAAAGCGAAATATTCGCACTTCTGTCCCCCTGGTGCCGCGCAACGCGCGCTGAGGCGGGCCTTCCTTCCGGTAGGGCTTGGGCCTAAGGCCGCTGCACGCCGTTCCGGTTCAGGACGACCGAATAGAGGCTGGTGGTCGCGGTGATGAAGAGCTGGTGCTTGGCGCGGCCGCCGAAACAGACGTTCGACACGATCTCCGGCACCAAGATCTTGCCCAGCAGAACACCGTCCGGGTTGAGGCAATGCACGCCGTCGCCGGCAGAGGACCAGAGGTTCCCGTCGCTATCCAAGCGCATGCCGTCGGAGACGCCGGGGTCGATGACGTGAAAGACCTTGCCGCCGTCGAGCGTCCCATCCTCGGCAACGTCGAAGACCCGGATGTGACGCTCGAACTCCCGGTCGTGAATGCGGCCGGTGTCCGAGACATAGAGGCGCCGCTCGTCTGGGGCGAAGGCCAGGCCGTTGGGACAGGCGAAGTCGGTGAGGACGGCCTCCAAGGTCCCTGTGCTTGGATCGGCACGGTAGACATTGCAGGGCAGTTCCTCTTCGCCCCGGAAACCTTCGTAGTCGGTCGCGATCCCGTAGTGGGGATCGGTGAACCAGATTGTGCCGTCCGACTTCACGACCACGTCGTTGGGCGAGTTGAGGCGCTTTCCTTGATAGCCGTCGGCGATCACGGTGATGCTGCCGTCGTACTCCGTGCGGGTCACCCGACGGGCACCGTGCTCGCAGGAGACCAGACGGCCTTCGCGGTCGCGGGTATGGCCGTTGGCGTAGTTGGAGGGGTAGCGATAGACGCTCGTGCCGACCTCCGGGGTCCAGCGCATGATGCGGTTGTTGGGAATGTCGGAGAAAAGCAGGCAGCCCGCGTCGCCGAACCAGACCGGCCCCTCGGTCCAGTCGAAGCCGCTCGCCAGCTGCTTCAGCGGCGCGTTGAAGAGGACGAAGCGTCCAAACTCCTTTTCTATTACTTCGAAGGACATCGCTGGGTTTCCCTAGGCCAAAGCGCGGCCTAGAGACTAGGTGACGAGGGCAAGCTTTGTCACGAGAGGAGAGAGAGCCGTGGATTGGATCGAAGAGCGCCCCAGCCTCACCCACAAGGGCGCCCTCGCCATGATGACGGCAGCCGTCGCGAAGGCCGAGGAGATCGGCGCCCCGCAGTGCATCGTCATCGTCGACGCAAGCGGGGAGTTGCTGGCCGAGGTCAGAATGACCGGCGCCAAGTTCCTCAGCCGCAAGAGCGCCAGGGCCAAGGCTCTGACCGCGGCCTCGATGGGCGCCGCCAGTTCGGCGGTGCCGGACTACATGCGCCCGGAGATTGCCTTGGCGACCGGTGGGGCGGTTACCTGGTTACAAGGAGGTTTGCCGATCAAGAAGGACGGCCGGCTGGTCGGCGGGATCGGGGTCGGGTCGGGCAAGAGCGATCAGGATCTCATCGTCGGGCGCGCGGGCCTGGCCGCGATCGGCGCCGATCCGGTCGGCTGAGCGTCAGGCGAAGGCGATCTGCGTCTTCATCGCCAGGTTACGGTCATTGGCGATGTGGAAGGCCTCCTCGGCCCGCGCCAGCGGCAAGGTGTGGCTGATCAGCGGCTTGACGTCGGCCAGGCCCCTCTGCATCAGGCGCACGGCCAGCGGAAACTCCTCGTGAAAGCGGAAGCAGCCGCGCAGCTCCAGCTCCTTGGCGGTCACCTGCATCAGCGGCACCGTCATGTCGCCGCCGAGACCAAGCTGCAAGATAACACCGCGCGGCCGCAGGACCTCGATCCCGGCAGCCAGCGCACGGGGCGCGCCCGAGCACTCGTAGAGAACGTCGAAGTAGCCCTTGTCGACAGCATAGGCGGAAAGCGCGCGAGGCTCTTCTGTGACGGATATGGTGCGGTCGGCGCCGACCAGCCTAGCGTAGGCGAGGGCATTGTCGCAGAGGTCGGTGGCAACGATCTCTCCGGCGCCGGCCTGCCTGGCGGCGAGGATCGCCAAGCTGCCGATCGGTCCGCAGCCGGTGACCAGGACGCGTTTGCCCAGCATCTCGCCGGCCCGCCGCGTGGCGTGCAGCCCGACCGAGAAGGGCTCCGCCATGGCGGCTTCCGCCGGGGTGAGGCCTTCCGCCGTTACGCACTGTCCCGCATAGACGATCAGCTCTTCGCTGAAGGCGCCTTGAATGTGGGGAAAAGGCATGGCGGAGCCGTAGAAGCGCATGTTGAGACAGTGATTGTGCAGGCCCTCCCGGCAGAAGCGGCACTGATAGCAGGGCCGGGAAGGGGAGACAGCGACGAGATCGCCGACCTCGAGACCCTCCACGCCGTCGCCGAGGGCGGCGACGTGGCCCGACACCTCGTGTCCCAGGATCATAGGCTGCTTCAAGCGGACCGTGCCGAAGCCGCCGTGGTTGTAGTAGTGCAGGTCCGATCCGCAGATCCCGCCGACCGCCGTGCGGATCTTGACCTCGCCTGGCTGCGGGCCTCTGCTCTCGCGCTCTTCGATGCGGAGGTCCCGAGCGGCATGGACGACGATCGCCTTCATCGCTGCCTCCTCACACGACCGGCGTGAGCAACTGCCGGCCTTCGAAGTGGGCGACCAGGTTGTCGTGAACCAGCTTGCCCATCGCCTTGCGGGTCTCGGTCGTGCCTGAGGCCTGGTGCGGCTGCAGGAGGACGTTGTCGAGCGCGAGGAAGCGCGGGTCGATGTTCGGCTCGCCCTCGAAGACGTCGATGGCGGCGGAACCCAGCCGGCCGCGTTCCAGCGCCTCCAGCAAGGCCGTCTCGTCGACGTTGGCGGCGCGCGAGATGTTGATCAGCATCCCCGTCGGCCCCAGCGCCTCCAGCACCGCGCGGTCAACGATGTGCCTGGTCTCGGCCGACGCGGCCAGGGTGACGAAGAGAAAGTCCGAATGGTCGGCCAGCGCCACGGGGTCGGCGAGGAAGCGCCAGGCCTCCGCGCCTGGGCGGGGGCCAAGATCGCCATAGGCGATCTCCATGTTGAAGGCGGCCAGCCGCTTGGCGACGGCCATGCCGATCCGGCCCAGGCCCAGCACGCCGGCGCGCTTGCCGTGCACGCGGTTCTGCAGCGGATAGCCGCCCACGCTGGCCCAGCGGCCGCTGCGCACCCAGGCTTCCGCGCCCATCATGCCGCGCGCCTTGGCCAGCATCATGGCGATACCCAAGTCGGCCACGTCTTCGGTCAGCACATCGGGCGTGTTGGTTACCTTGACGCCTTGCGCGCGCGCCGCCTCCAGATCCACGGCATCGAAGCCGACGCCGTAGACCGCGATGATCTCCAGGTTCGGAAGGGCCCCGATCAGCGCGCCGTCGGCACCGCGGTCGCCGCGCGTCGCGATGCCCCGGATCTCGGGTCCATGCTCGGCCAAGTAGGCCGCCTTGTCGTCCACCTCGAAGAAGCGATGCAGGACGAACCGCTCGCTCAAAGCCGTCTCATCCCAGCTGGGATAGGGGCCGATCTGCAGGATATGCGCCTTTGTCACCATCCTCGTCCAACATCGCCGCTTGCCATTGTTATCGATAACATATACAGCTGAAGGATCGCCTGTCGAGAGGAAAGGGATGCCACGAAGTGCTGCGCGGTCCAGAGCTTTTCGACCTTGCCGGCAAGACGGCACTGATCACGGGCTCGTCGCAAGGGATCGGGCTGGCCTTGGCGCGGGGGCTTTCGGAGGCCGGCGCCGCCGTCGTCCTCAACGGCCGCGATCGGGAGAAGCTGGCCGACGCCGCCGACGCGCTGGCGGCGGCTGGGGCAGGGGTGCACAGCCTGGCCTTCGACGTGACGGACGCGGCGGCGGTGAAGGCCGCCGTCGACGGCTTCGAAGCCGAGCAGGGCCCCATCGACATCCTGGTCAACAACGCCGGCATGCAGCATCGAGGACCGCTGGAGGACTTTCCGGCGGAGGTCTTCGAGACGCTGATGCGCACCAACCTCACCAGCGCCTTTCTGGTCGGTCAGGCGGCCGCCCGGCACATGATCGGGCGCGGGCGGGGCAAGATCATCAACATCGCCTCGGTGCAAACGGCGCTCGCCCGTCCCGGTATTGCGCCCTACACGGCAAGCAAGGGGGCCGTCGCCAACCTAACGAAGGGCATGGCGACTGACTGGGCGCGGCACGGCCTGCAGGTCAACGCGATCGCGCCCGGCTACTTCGACACGCCGCTGAACGCGGCCCTGGTCGCCGACGCCGACTTCTCCGCCTGGCTGGAGAAACGCACGCCGGCCGGGCGCTGGGGCAGGCTGGAGGAACTGGTGGGCGCGTGCGTCTTCTTGAGCGCGCCGGCCTCCAGCTTCGTCAATGGGCATGTGCTCTATGTCGACGGCGGTATCACGGCTTCGCTTTAGAGGCGCGCGACTGCTGGTCGTCATGGGTGTCTCCGGCTGCGGCAAGACCACCATCGGCCAGGCGCTGGCCGAGGCCTACGGCGGCACCTTCCTGGACGGCGACAGCTTTCACCCCAAGGCCAACATCGAGAAGATGGCGCTAGGCCAAGCCTTGAGCGACGCCGATCGCTGGCCTTGGCTCGCCCGCTTCGCGCGCGAGATAGCGGCCCGGCCGGGCCTCGTCGTTGGCGGCTGTTCCGCTTTGCGCCGCAGCTACCGCGAGCGCATCGCGGACGCTGCCGGAGAGCCGGTGCTCTTCGTGCATCTCTCGGGCTCACGCGAACTGATCGCCGGGCGCATGCATCGGCGCAGGGGACACTTCATGCCAGCCAGCCTGCTCGAGAGCCAGTTCGCCGCGCTCGAAGTCCCCGGGCCCGAGGAGCTGGCCATCTCCGTCGACATCGACGGCGCCACCGAGGCGGTCGTGGCCTCGATCCGATCGAAGTTGGAAGCGTCGGAGGCATGATCCTCTTCGCGACCCGGACGCGCTTCTCCCACGTCTCCGCGAGGTTCTCCCGTGTCGGAAAGCGAGCAGGGAGCGAATGAGCCAGCAGCGGAAAGCGCCGACCATGGCGGACGTCGCCAGGATGGCCGGCGTTTCGCCGATGACGGTCTCGCGCGCCTTCAAGTCGGAGGCCTCGGTGAAGGAGGGGACGCGCCGGCGGATCCGCGATGCGGCCGAGCAACTGGGCTATGTCCTGGACAGCACCGCGGCCGGACTTTCCTCCAGGCGCACCGGCTTCGTCGCCGTCACCATTCCCTCTATCAACAACGCCAACTTCGCCGAGACGGTGAAAGGGCTGACCGAAGGCCTGAAGCCCGCCGGGCTGCAGATTCTCCTGGGCTATACGGACTACGACACGGCCGAGGAGGAGCGCCTGGTCGAGCAGTTTCTGCGGCGCCGGCCGGAGGCCGTCGTGGTGACCGGGGGGGTCCACACCGAACGCTGCCGCAAGCTGCTGTCGAATGCCGGTGTGCCCGTGATCGAGACCTGGGATCGTCCGAGCGATCCCTTGGATGCCGTCGTCGGCTTCTCCAATGCGGAGGCGGCCAAGCTGATGGTCGAGCACTTCGTGGGCGAAGGCTACCGCAAGATCGCCTTCATCGGCGGCGACACCGCTCGCGATCGGCGCGGGCTGGACCGGCGTCACGGTTTCGTCGAGGCATTGCGCCGCCGAGGCTTGGACGACCGCCGCGTCCTCGCCCATGGCGTTCCGCCGATCACCATGCGCGAAGGGGCGCGCGCCATCGGCGAACTCTTGCGTCTCTGGCCGGACACCGAGGCGGTTATGTGCGTCTCGGACCTCTCGGCCTTCGGCGCGCTCTCGCACTGTCAGCGCGCCGGATTGGCCGTGCCGCGCGACATCGCGCTCGCCGGCTTCGGGGCCTACGACATCGCCGAGCACGCCAATCCGGCCATCACCACGATAGACGTCGGTGCGCGCGCCATCGGTCTCAACGCCGCGGAGACGATCGTCAGGCTGCTGTCCCGCCGGGACGAAGGCCACGACGCGAAGAGGATCGCCATCGAGCCACGCTTGATCGCGCGGGCCAGCAGCCTACGCGGTGGGTGATCGGCCGGCCCCGATCAGTCGCCCTCGCCGATCTCCCAATACTCCGGACTGATACTGGTGACGGCACCGCTCGCCGCATCGATCTCGACCTTGAACTCGCGGCCGACGTCGGACTGGATGTCGAACTCGTAGGCCGGCCCATCCTGGTCCAGCAGGATCTCGTAGCGCTCCACGATCCCCGGCATGTGCGCCAGCGCGATCGCTTGCGCCTCTTCCAGGCTCAGCTTGGCGGACTTGGCGAAGAGCGGATGGTCGATGCTGACGTGCTGCTCGATCTCGATGATGTGGCCGGTCGTGGCGTCGCATTCCACGTTCCAGATCCCGCCCTTGGCGTCGCGCACTTCGAACTCGTACTGCGGCGTGCCGTCCTCCGTCTTGTATTCGACGATGAGCGGCGTGCCTTTGATCGTCCTAAGGGTCATTTGCAGGCAGTGCTCAAGGGTGATGGAGCCTTGGTGCAGCGGCATCGAAGACTGCGCCAGTGCCGCGCCACCGCCCAGCGACAAGGCCATGCCGGCGGTCACCAGGCTGGCCGACAAGCTTTTCCTAACCAGGTCCATCACAAAGCCCTCCCATCAATTCTCGTCACCCTACGACCGGAGTCGGGGTGGTCGCCCCCGCTCTTGCCGCCCGCGATTCTCTTGCCCGCTACTGAAGACCAAGCGGCAGCCCTTGGCCAGTCTTTATCCGCGTGCACCAGCAAGGACAGAAGCACCACATGAAATGCGAGTCAGGTATCGACGTGCTGGACCTGATGCGCAGCAGCTTGGAGGTCGGGACCTTCATCCGACCTCCCGGCCTTTCGCCAGGCAGCGCCCGGCGCTAAGCTTGGCCAAGGGGGCAAGGAGGCCGAAGAGATGGACAGTGTCGCCGAGAACCTGCTCTGCGTCGCCACTCTGAGCGAGTTGAAGGAAAAGGGCCGCATGGTGGTGCGCGGCGGGCGCCAGCCGATCCTGGTGATCCATCACCAGGGCCAGGTCTACGCGCTGGACAACCGCTGTCCCCATCTGGGCTTTCCCCTGGATCGAGGCTCCGTCGAGGACGGCATCCTGACCTGTCACTGGCATCACGCCCGCTTCGACGTGACCAGCGGCTGCACCTTCGACCTCTGGGCCGATGACGTGCCGCCCGGTCGGGTGGTGGTGAAGGGCGAGGAGGTCTGGGTGGCGCCGGAGTGCGGCTTCGCCGACCCGCGCGCCCACTGGCGCCGCCGCCTCGGCGACGGCATGGCGCACAGCATCGGCCTGGTGATCGGCAAGGCCGTACTGGGCTCTCTCGCGGCCGGCGCGACGCAGGCCGAACTGGTGCGCGAGGCCGCGCTCTTCGCCGCCAGGAACCGCGACGGCTGGGGCAGCGGGCAGACCATACTGGCGGCCTTGGCGCAGATCCTGCCGAAGCTGCCGGAGGAGGAGGCCTATCTCGCCCTCTACCAAGGCATCCGGCGGGCGGCGGCCGACTGCGAGGGCGAGACGCCCCGGCGCGACCGCCAAGCGCTTGGCGGGGACAGGGTGCCCTTGAAGACGCTGGAGGGCTGGCTGCGCAAGTGGACCGCCGTGCGCCAGCGCAATGCCGCCGAACGCACGCTTCTGACCGCCATCGAGAGCGGCGCCGGTCAGGCCCAGCTGGCGGGCCTGCTGCTGGCCGCCGTGACCGACCGTCACTTCGCCGACGGCGGCCATACGCTGGACTTCATCAACAAGGCTGTCGAGTGCCTGGACGTGATCGGCTGGCAGCATGCCGCGGCCATCCTGCCGACCGTGGTGAACGACCTGGTGACCGCGCGCGGCGGGGAGGAGAGCGATTCCTGGCGCCATCCGGTCGATCTCATCGCCTTGCAGGAGGCCGCCTTCGAACGCTTGCCGGCGCTCTTGGCGGAAGGGCGGCGAGGCGGCCGGCAGGGCCTCGCGCCCGCCGACTTGGCCGAAGCCCTGCTCGCCGAAGAGCCGGCGGACGTCATTGCCGCCCTGGACGATGCCTTCGCCGCCGGGCTGGATCCGCGCGACATCGGCCTGGCGCTCAGCTATGCGGCGGCCTTGCGGGTGGCGCGCTTCGGAACCTCCAACGAGTTCTCCGATTGGGACAGCGCGCATCACGTCTTCACCTACTGCAACGCCCTGCATCAGCTGCTCTGCCGGGCCCACGCGGCGGATAACGAGGCGCGCCGGCTCCTGGGTCTGAGGGGTCTCTATCACGGCGCGATGGCGCTCTACCTCACCCGCTATCTCAACATGCCGCCGGCGCGGCTGCCCGATCCGGCGAAAGCAGGGGACCTGCCGGAGACGGCGGAGGAACTCTGCCGCGAGATTCTCTCCGCCTTCGACCGCCAGCAGCAGGTGAACCACAGCGCCAGTCTCGTCGCTCGCTACTTGGATCTGGGGCACGAGCCGGATGCCTTGATCGCCTGCCTGGGGCAGGCTCTGCTGCGGGAGGACGCGGGCTTTCACAGCTTTCAGATCCTGGAGGCGGGCCTGCGCCAGTACGAGGCCTGGGGCGGCGGGCAGGCGGGCCGCAACGTCCTGGTCGGCGTCACCCGCTTCCTGGCCGCCCACGCGCCGACCGAGCGCGCGCAGTACCAGACGGCCCGCATCGCCCGCCGCCTGCAGCGCGGCGGCCAGGTGCAGGAGGCCTGACGCCCGAAGCGGAAGGCGCCGCATCGGCCGCCTCGACGTCAGATCTTCATCGATCTGTCGCCGTCCTGACCCGAATCGCATGGCAAGAGGCGCCTCGGGTCAGAGTTACGGCTTGCGCACGCGGCGGCGGTCTCTGCTAGCTTGGGCGTGCGACGGAGCGTGATGGGAAGACGGGAGCATCTCGCCATGCCTGCCCTGGTCTCGGTGATAATCCCCGCGTTTCATTCGCAAGGGACCCTCGTCCGCGCCTTGCGCTCCCTCCTCGCGCAAAGCCACGAGGGCTGGGAAGCGCTGGTGGTGAGCGACGACGGCCTCGACTATGCCGCGTTCTCGCACGCAGCCGGGATCGACGACCCCCGGATCAGATACTGCATGAGCGGCGGAATCGGCACCGGCCCGCAGACCGCGCGCAACGTGGGTTTGGCCCTCTCGAAAGGTGACTTCATCGCGCCCTTGGATGCCGACGATCTCTACCTGCCGCGCCGCTTGGAACGCCTCTTGCCCTGGGCCGAGCGGGCAGGGGCCGCGTTCGACGGTCTCAGCGTGGTCGACGAGACCGATGGCGCGGTCATGCAGCACTACCTCGACGGTGGAGAAGACTTTCTGCTGGAGGCCGGCACCTTCTTGGAGCTGCCGGTGCCAATGATGCCGCTGGTCAGGCGCGCGTGGGTCGAGGGCTGGGACGAGGCAATCGACCTTTGCGACGACCTGGCCTTCAACCTGAAGATCTTCGCCCGCCTGCCGAAGGTGCCTGTCGCCGCCGAGATCCTGCGCGAGTATCGGGTGCGCGACGGCTCGATCTGCCACTCGCCGGACTCGGCCGAGCGGGCGGAGTCTGGCTATTCGGCGCTTCTGGAGCGGCTGGAGGCCGACGGCTACGGCTTGGGCGCGCCGGGGCTCATTGCGCTCGCCAAGGAGCGGATCGGCGCCAAGCGTGCCTTGAACCAGGGCTTCCGCGCCGCCTTCGAGGCCGGCGAGGTGGCCACCTTCGAGGCCTACTTGGCAGCCAGCGGCGTCTGAGCGCAAGCCTACATCGTCAGGGTAGCCTCGATCGAGTTGAGACCGGCGCCGCCGCCCGGTACCGTCGCACCGTCGCCCAGCAGCAGGGTGTCTGACCCGGCACCGCCGTCGTAGTAGTAACTGATGAAGTCTCCCTGGCTCGCCACCATGAAGATGTCATCGCCGCTGTCACCGAAGGCGCTGTCGAAACCCGAGCCGCCGATAAGCGTGTCGGAATTGGCGCCACCGAAGAGAGCGTCGTCGCCACCGTCACCGGCAACGGTGTCGTCTCCAGCGCCGCCGTACAGACCGATTAGGTTTCCACCTGACAGTTCTCTATCATCGCCACTGCCACCGGAAACAAAATCTGCACCCGCTTGGCCTTGCAAATTGACGTCGGTGCCGTTGCCGCCATAGAGGGCATCATCCTGGGCGCCGCCAAGGAACAATCTGTCACCTCCACCGCCGCCAAACAGCTTGTCCGAGCCGTCGTCGCCGCGGAGATTATTGTCACTGCCAGCGCCACCGTAAATGCTGTCGGCGCCCGCACCGCCATAGAGTCTGAGATCAATGCCGCCGCCACCGTACAGCTTGTCTTCGCCCGACTGACCGAAAAAGAGCAAATCGTTTCCTTTGTCGCCGTACAACCTGTCGGAACCTGAGCCACCCAAGAAAGATTCGTCACGGTCATCGCCGCCGAACAGGTAGTCGGCGCCCGATCCGCCGAGGAAACTCGTGTCGTCGTCGGCACCGCCAAACAGGCTGTCGGCCCCCGATCCGCCGAAAAACCTGACATCTTCACCGTCGTCGCCGTAGAGTCGGTCGTCGGCCTCTCCGCCAAAGATGCTCATATCGGCTCCGGCGTCGCCTCGGATCAGATCCGAGCCGCTGCCGCCGGCAAACCTGGTGTCGTTCCCAAGGCCGCCGTAGAGGCTGTCGCTTCCCGCATCGCCATAGAAGCCAGTGTCCGCCCCGCTGCCGGCGAAGAGGCTATCGTCACCCTCATCGCCGTAGAAGGTGTGATCCGCTCCGCTGCCGCCGAAGATGCCATCGTTCCCCTGCAAGCCGCGGAAGGCATAGTCGTCTCCGTTGCCTCCCGACAGCACATCGTTCCCGGATTGCCCATAGAAGCGGCTGTCATTGCCGCTTCCTCCGAAAAGGGAATCGGCCCCCGAGTGGCCCCGGAAGCGCCGGTCTGCTCCGCTGCCGCCGAAGAGGCTGTCATCGCCATGCCCACCGTAGAAGAAACTGTCGTTCCCGTCATCGCCGAAGAGGGAGTCCGTGCCCGATCCACCCCGAAAGTAGGTGTCGGACTGTGCGCCGCCGAAGAGGGTGTCCATTCCCGACCCGGCGTGGAAGACCGTGTCCGCGCCGCTGCCGCCGTAAAGCCTGTCGTCGCCCTCCTCGCCGTAGAAGAAGGCGTCCTTGTCCGCGCCCCCGAACAGGCTGTCGTCGCCGCTGCCGCTGAAGAAGGAAAGATCGTTGCCTGACCCGCCGAAGAGCCCGTCGCTGCCGTCACCGCCGTAGAAGCTGTCGTCAACTCCTGCGTTGCCCTCAAGGATATCGTTGCCGGGTCCACCAAAAAAGGAACTATCGTCTCCACTGCCTCCGCTCAGCGAGTCGTTGCCCTCTCCTCCAATGAAGCCGTGGTCATCGCCCTCGCCACCGGCCAAGATGTCACTACCGTCTCCTCCGAAAATGAGGCGGTCATCGGAGAGGCCAGCGTCGATCAGGTCGGAGCCGGCCCCGCCGACAAGAAACGTCTCCGAAGCGCTGCCGCCGAAAAGGCTGTCGTTGCCGTCACTGCCGAAGAGGCTGGTGTCGTCGCCCGAACCGCCGAAAAGCGTGTCTCTGCCGGACCCACCGACCAGGAAGATGTCCGCGCCCGAACCTCCATAGATCTTGTCGACGCCGCTCTCACCGAAGTGGTAGACGTCCGTGCCGCTGCCCCCGAAGACACGGTCGTTCCCGCTGCCTCCGTACAAGAAGGAATCGTTGCCATTTCCACCCGAGACGGTGTCGTTGTCGTTACCTCCGAAGAAGCCGCTGTCGTCACCATCGCCGCCGTAGAGCTTGTCGGCGGCATTGCGTCCGTAGAAGAAGGAGTCCGCGCCGGCATCGCCATAGAGTCTGTCGATTCCGCCGCCGCCGAAGAAGGTGGCGTCGTCACCGCTGCCGGCATAGAGGGTGTCGCGCTTGCCGTTGCCGTGGAAGAAGGAATCGGCGCCGCTGCCACCGAAGAGATCGTCGTTGCCGGCCCCTCCGTAGAAGGTGTAGTCGTCGCCTTCACCTCCCTCCAGGCGGTCGGGGCTGACGTGGCCGTAGAAGAAGGCATCCAACCCGCTCCCACCGTAGAGCCGGTCGCCACCGCGCTCTCCATCGACGCTGCGGTCGTCGCCGTCGCCGCCGAAGATCAGATCGTTACCCCGCTCGCCGAAGAGGGAGGCATCGGCCCCGTCGCCGCCGTAGATGCTGTCGGCGTTCCTGCCGCCGTCGAGATGGATATCCGCCCCCGAGCCGCCCTCCAGCCGGTCCAAACCGGCGCCGCCGTAAAACTGGCTGTCCGCCCCACTGCCGCCTGACAGGCTGTCGTCACCGACACCGCCGAAAAGCCCGGCGTCCGCGCCATCGCCACCGCCCAGGACATCGGCCCGCGACCCGCCGGCGAGCCCGCTGTCGTCACCCAAGCCACCGAAGAGGGAATCCTGCCCGCTGTCACCCTCCAGCGCCACGTCGTCGCCGCTGCCCCCGAAGAGGCTGTCGTCGCCTCTGGCACCCAACAGGCTGTCGGCGCCGCTCGCTCCGTAGAGCGTGTCGTCCGCACCGTAGCCCAGGACCGTATCGGCGTCTGAAGATCCGAACAGAGTGTCGGGGCCGTTCGTGCCCGTAAAGATTGTCATTGACGCTCTCCCCAATCGCCGCCTGCTCGACTATAGTCGATCCTCGCGAGAATGTCATTCACTCCGTCCGTAGAGGGGAGGAGCAGCGTCAGACTGTGAGCGTGAAGTCGATCGAGATGAACCCGGCGCCGCCTCCAGGGATGGTTCCGCTGTCTATCCACAGGGTGTCGGTGCCGGAGCCGCCGTCAAAGTAGTAGTCTCCGGCCTGATCGGACCCGCTGAAGATGACGAAGATGTCCGCACCGCTGCCGCCGAAAAGCGTGTCGCTGCCTACTCCCCCCATCAGAAAATCATCACCCCGCTCTCCATAGAGGTAATCGTTACCATCACCGCCGAAGAGAAGGTCTTCTCCACTGCCGCCGTAAAAGCCCGAGTCGTTTCCGCTGCCGCCATAGAGCCAATCGTCACCACTCCCGCCGTCGACATGATAGTCGTCGCCCTCTCCACCGAGAAGACTGTCGTCACCATCGCCGCCGTAGAGTTGCGAATCATCCCCCGAGCCGCCGTAGACCCGATCCAGACCGCTCGACCCGGAGAGCGTTTCATCGGACCCGCTGCCGCCAAAGATGCTGTCGTCGCCGGAACTCCCGGTCAGCAGCCTGTCGTCTCCCTCTCCGCCGTAGAGCAGATCGTTACCAGTCCCACCTGTCAGCCCGAGGTCTGACCCGCTGCCGCCATCAATGAAGTCTTCGCCGGTACCGCCGAGCAAGAGGGTCTCGGAGCCGCTGCCTCCGTACAGCGAGTCATCTCCTTCCGCTCCATCGAAATTGAAATCGCTACCCAGGCCACCCACCAGAACATCGTCACCTGAGCGGCCCGACAGAACCGAATCGTCACCGCTGGCCCCCAGGATGTAGTCGTCTCCGGACCCGCCAGAGAACCCACGATCAGCGCCGCTGCCGCCGATGAGACTGTCGTTGCCGTCGCCACCATAGACGTTGCTGTCATTTCCCGTACCGCCAAAGAAGCGATCGTCCCCTTCCTCGCCATGGATGAAGTAGTCAGCTCCATCTCCACCATAGAGGCTATCGTCTCCCTCGCCGGCAAAGAAGTAGGCGTCGTCTCCGCTTCCTCCCGACAGGTGATCGTCTCCGGCTTCCCCTAGGAAGGAACTATCGTTTCCACTGCCGCCGAAGAGCGTGTCGGCAAGGGCTCCTCCATAGAAGAAGAGATCTCTGCCCTCGTTGCCTTCCAAGATATCGACGCCCGATCCGCCTTCCAGCCGCGAGTCGTCGCCGAGCCCGCCCGAGAGGCTATCGTCTCCACTCCCCCCGTCGAGCGACATGTCATCGCCTTGGTCTCCGTAAATGCGGTCGTCGCCGATGTTGCCAAGGAGGACGCTGTCCGCTCCGCTGCCGCCGAAGAGCGTGTCGTTGTCATCTCCGCCAAGAAGGGTCGCGTCGAGGCCCGAGCCTCCGGAGATCCGGTCTTCACCCTCTCCACCGTCGAGCGACCTGTCATTGCCCTCGTCTCCGAAGATGCTGTCGTTCCCGGTGTCCCCGAGCAAGGTGCGATCGTCGCCTTCTCCACCGTAGAGACTGTCCGCCCCCTCGTTGCCTCGCAAGCGATACTCATTGCTACTCCCGCCAAGCAGCGTGTCGCTTCCCAGGCCCCCGAAGAAAAAGCTGTCATTGCCGCTGTCTCCGGCGATAAGATCGTCGCTGTCTCCACCATAGAAAAAATAGTCTCGTCCGCTGCCGCCGAAGATTGTGTCGGCACCGTTACCTCCGTAGAAATTGACATCTTCGCCGCTGCCACCCAGCAGAGTGTCGCCACCGTGGCCGCCGCGGAAGTCTACATCTGTCCCAAGGCCGCCATAGAGCCTGTCGCTACCGCTTCCGCCGTAGAGATAGCGGTCAGTGGCGCCACCGCCGAACAGCCTATCGCTGCCGCTTCCGCCGTAGAAATTGCTGTCATACCCCTCCCCGCCGTCGAGCTGGTCGGCACCCGATCCGCCAACGAGGGTTCGGTCGTTGCCGTCGCCCCCGAAGACGCTGTCGTCACCCTCTCCGCCGTCGAGCGACGTGTCGTTGCCCTCGTCCCCGAAGATGCTGTCGTCGCCCTCGTCACCAAGGAGGACACTGTCCGCTCCGCTGCCGCCGAAGAGCGTGTCGTTGTCGCCGCCGCCCAAGAGGGTCGCGTCACGACCGTCGCCACCGTAGAGTGTGTCGGAACCGCTGTCGTAGGAAAAATAGTCACCAAACAGATAGCTGTCGGACCCGCTGCCGCCAAAGATCAGATCGTCGCCGAGATAGCCGACAAGTAGCTCGTCTTGTCCGCCACCACCATAGATCCTGTCGGCACCGGACCCGCCAGACAGAGCGGTGTCGTTGCCGCTTTCACCTCGAAGCGTATCTCTGCCACTTCCGCCGAGCAAAAGGGCATCATCGCCGCTGCCACCGTTAAGGCTGTCGCTTCCTTGGTTGCCGGACATTTCACTGTCATTGCCTTGACCCCCGAAGAGCGTGTCCCTGCCGGATCCCCCGTAGAGCGATTCGTCCGAGCCCGACCCGCCGTAGATCCGGTCTACGCCGCTCTCCCCATAGAAACCGATGTCCTCCCCGCTGCCTCCAAAGAGGCTGTCGTTGCCGCTTCCCCCAAAGAACTCCTCGTCATCACCGCTCCCGCCCGAGAGGGTATCGTTGCCGTTGCCTCCGAAGAAGGCGCTGTCATTGCCGGCGTCCCCATAAAGCTTGTCGGCGCTGTTGCGGCCGAAGACTTGAGCGTCGTCGCCCACCTCTCCGTAGATCCTGTCGACGCCGCCGCCGCCGAAGAAGGTGGCGTCGTCGCCGCTGCCGGCATAGATCGTGTCGCGCTTGCCGTTGCCGTGGAAGAAGGAGTCCTCGCCGCTGCCCCCGAAGAGGCTGTCGTTGCCGGCCCCTCCATAGAAGCTGTAGTCGTCGCCTTCGCCTCCCTCTAGCCGGTCCGAGCTGACGTAGCCGTAGGCAAAGGCATCCTGCCCGCCGCCACCGTAGAGCCTGTCGCCGCCGCGGCCGCCGTCGAGGTGGCGGTCGTCGTCCCCGCCGCCGAAGATGAGATCGTTTCCCTTGTCGCCGATGAGGGTGGTGTCCGCGCCGTCGCCGCCGTAGATCCTGTCGACATTGGCACCGCCGTCCAGGTGGGTGTCCGCCCCGCTGCCGCCCGCGAGCCAGTCCAAGCCGGCGCCGCCGTAGAAGAGCCTGTCCGCCCCGCTGCCGCCGACGAGGCTATCGTCGCCGACGTCGCCGTAGAACGCTGCATCCGCGCCCGCGTCGCCGGAGAGAAGGTCGGATCGCGAGCCGCCGGAAAGGCCGCTGTCGTCTCCTACACCGCCGAAGAGGGAGTCCCGGCCGCTGTCGCCCTCCAGCGCAACGTCGTCGCCGCTGCCTCCGAAGAGGCTGTCGTCGCCTTGGCTGCCCAGGAGACTGTCGGCGGCCCCCAGCCCGTAGAGCGTGTCGTCGGCGCCGTACCCCAGGACAGTGTCGTTATCGATCGTTCCGAAAAGGGTATCAGGGCCGTCCGTGCCCGTAACGATTGCCATGGCTCTTCCTCCTAGCCGCTCGTGCCAGAATAGGGACCCTGGCAAGGCTGTTGCCGTTGCCGCCTGGTGGAGAGGCGGCCTGCATCAGATCGTCAGCGTGAAGTCGATGGAGAGGAGGCCCGCGCCACCTCCGGGAATGGTTGTTCCGTTGTCCAGAACCAAGATGTCCGTACCGCCGCCGCCGTCGTAATGGTACCCGACGAAATCGCCTTGGCTCATAACGAAGATCGTATCCGATCCCTCGCCCCCATAGAGGGTGTCGTTACCTGCTCCGCCGACCAGCAAGTCCCCTCCGTCGCCTCCGTAGAGATAGTCGTCGCCACTATCGCCAAGGATCGTGTCCTTCCCGGTTCCGCCCGAGAGGAAGAAATCGTCTCCATCGCCACCGAAGATCCAGTCGGCTCCGCTTCGGCCCTCCAGGCCGCTATCGCTATCCTCTCCGCCGAAGAGCGTGTCATTGCCGTCGTCGCCGTAGAGGTCCTGGTCCGCGCCCGAGCCGCCGTAGACCCTGTCGAGGCCGCTGGAACCGGAAAGCGTCTCATCTGACCCACTGCCTCCGAAGAGGCTGTCGGCGCCCGAGCTGCCGGTCAGCAGCGCGTCGTCTCCATCGCCACCGTAGAGACTGTCCGCGCCGGTCCCGCCCGTCAGTCCCAGATCGGACCCGCTGCCGCCATCGATGACGTCGTCGCCCTCGCCGCCGAGCAGGAGCGTCTCGGAGCCGCTACCGCCGAACAGCGAGTCGTCTCCCTCCGCTCCATCGAAGTTGAAATCGCTACCCCTGCCGCCCACCAGGATATCGGCGCCAGATCGGCCCGACAAAAGAGTATCTTCACCGCTTCCGCCAAGGATGTAGTCATCTCCGGACCCGCCGTTCAGCCCGCGGTCCGCACCGCTCCCGCCAAAGAGACTGTCATCGCCGGTACCACCATAGATCAGGCTGTCATCGCCAGCGCCGCCCGCGACACTGTCGTCCCCGTCCTCTCCGCGCAGGGAGACGTCGGCTCCGTCGCCGCCATAGACCGCGTCGCTTCCGTCGCCGCCATGGAAGTAGGCATCGTCTCCGCTTCCTCCGAAAAGGGAGTCGTTCCCGGAGCCTCCGAAGAAGGAACGATCGTCACCCGCGTCACCATGGAGGCTGTCGCTCCCGTCATCGCCTAAGAAACTGGTATCGTCTCCACTGCCGCCGAAAAGCTTGTCATTTCCCTCAACGCCGTAGAAGTTACGATCGTTGCCAGAGCCTCCATAGAGGTTATCGGTGTTGTTACCGCCGTTAAAGCCGATATCCGATCCGCTGTCGCCAAAGAGCCAATCGTCGCCATCACCGCCACGGAAGAAGCTGTCATCTCCGCTCTCGCCCAAGACGAGGTCGTCTCCATCGTTGCCGAAGAAGTCACCGTCGTTTCCATTTCCGCCATAGAGTGTGTCATGACCACTACCACCAAGGAAGTTGCGGTCTTTGGCATCGCCTCCCTCAAGAATGTCGGCCCCCGAACCACCACTGAGCTGCCGGTCGGCGCCGAGACCGCCGAACAGCCGGTCTTCTCCTAGGCCTCCGAAGAGCCCATTATCATTGCCTGCGTCACCGTAAATGCTATCGCTGCCGTCATCTCCTTGGAGGAAATTGTCTGCTCCGCTGCCGCCGAACAGGGTGTCGTTGTCGACACCGCCATAGAAGCTCGTGTCGCTTCCGCTTCCTCCGGCAAGTCGATCGTCTCCAGCGTCCCCAATGAGGGAGCTATCGGCACCCTCTCCACCGTAGAGGCTGTCCGCGCCCTCTCCGCCAAACAGCCGATAGTCGTCTCCACTCCCGCCGTACAGGGTGTCAATGTCCGTACCGCCGTAGAGCGAAGCGTCATTGCCAGCATCTCCGAAAAGAAGATCGTCGCCATCTCCGCCATAGAACCTGTAGTCGCTTCCGCTGTTACCGGAGATCCGATCGGCATCACTGTACCCGAAGAGAAAGTCGTCGTTCCCGCTCCCACCCAGCAGACTGTCGTCACCTTCGCCGCCGTACAAGAGACTGTCGCCGCCATCTCCGCCATAGATGGTGTCTACGTCATCTCCACCGAACAGGAAGGTATCTGTAAGCGCGCCTCCGTCAAGAACATCTGTTCCCATGCCACCTGTAAGAAAGTAATCATTGCCTGAGCCACCGAAAACACTGTCGTCGCCCTCTCCTCCTATGAGAAAACGCTCATAGCCTGATCCGCCGAAGACACTGTCATCGCCATCTCCGCCGTCGAGCGACCGATCATCGCCTGCTTCCCCGAGAATGCTATCGCTGCCGTCGTCACCAAGGAGGGAGTTATCCGCTCCGCTTCCGCCGAACAGGATATCGTCTCCCTGTTCGCCAAGGAATCCTGTGTCCTTCCCACTCCCACCAAAGAGTGTATCGTTTCCTTGATCTCCGTAAAAGCTACGATCGTTGCCAATGCCTCCAAAGAGAAAGTCGTCGTTGTTGCCACCATAGAAGTTCTGATCGAGTCCGCTGCCGCCTGACAAGCTATCGGCGCCGTTGCTGCCGCGGAAAATGCGGTCGTTTCCGCTCTCACCCAGCAGCGTGTCGTCTCCATTGGCACCGACGAAGAAATTGTCGCTTCCGTTTCCGCTAAAGATTGTGTCTGCGCCTGTTCCACCATAGAAGAAGCCGTCCTTGCTGTCGCCTCCTTCCAGTATGTCCGCGCCCGAACCGCCTTCGAGGCGCGCGTCGCTGCCAGAACCTCCGTAGAGCCTATCGTCACCGGCTCCTCCGTCGAGCGAATAGTCGTTGCCCTCGGCTCCGAAGATGCTGTCGTCACCCTCTCCGCCGTTGAGCGACGTGTCATTTCCTTCGCCTCCGAAGATGCTGTCGTCACCCTCTTCGCCAAGGAGAACGCGATCCACTCCGCTGCCGCCGAAGAGCGTGTCGTTGTCGCCGCCGCCCAAGAGAGTCGCGTCAGCTCCGGAACCCCCGTAGAGTGTGTCGAAACCACTGTCGTAGTAAAAATAGTCACCAAACAGATAGCTGTCGGATCCGTTGCCGCCGAAGATCAGATCGTCGCCGAGGTAGCCGATAAGTATTTGGTCTTCTCCGCCACCGCCATAAACCCTGTCCGCCCCGGACCCGCCAGACAGAGCGGTGTCATTACCGCTCTCGCCACGAAGCGTATCTCTGCCACTTCCGCCGAGCAAAAAGGCATCATCGCCGCTACCACCGTTAAGGCTGTCGCTTCCTTGGCCGCCGGACATGTCTCTGTCATTGCCTTGACCCCCGAAGATGGTGTCCCTGCCGGACCCCCCATAGAGCGACCAATCCGAGCCCGATCCGCCGTAGATCCGGTCTACGCCGCTCTCCCCATAGAAACCGGTGTCCTCCCCGCTGCCTCCAAAGAGGCTGTCGTTGCCGCTTCCCCCGAAGAACTCCTCGTCATCACCACTCCCGCCCGAGAGGGTGTCGTTGCCGTTGCCCCCGAAGAAGCCGCTATCGTCGCCACTCCCCCCATAGAGCTTGTCGGCGCCGTTGCGGCCGAAGAAGCGCTCATCGTCGCCCGCCTCGCCGTAGATCCTGTCGACACCGCCGCCGCCGAAGAAGGTGGCGTCGTCGCCGCTGCCGGCATAGATCGTGTCGCGCTTGCCGTTGCCGTGGAAGTAGGAGTCCTCGCCGCTGCCGGCGAAAAGAGAGTCGTTTCCGGCTCCTCCATAGAAGCTGTAGTCATCGCCTTCGCCTCCCTCCAGCCGGTCGGAGCTGACGTAGCCGTAGGCGAAGGCATCCTGCCCGCCGCCACCGTAGAGCCTGTCGCCGCCGCGGCCGCCGTCGAGGTGGCGGTCGTCGTCCCCGCCGCCGAAGATGAGGTCGTTTCCCTTGTCGCCGATGAGGGAGGTGTCCGCCCCGTCGCCGCCGTAGATCCTGTCGCCATTGACGCCGCCGTCCAGGTGGGTGTCCGCGCCGCTACCACCCATCAGTCGATCCAAACCAGCGCCGCCGTAGAGCAGCCTGTCCGCCCCGCTGCCGCCGACAAGACTGTCGTCGCCCACGTCGCCGAAGAGCTCGGCATCCGCGCCCGCGTCGCCGGAGAGAAGGTCGGATCGCGAGCCGCCGGCAAGGCCGCTGTCGTCTCCTATCCCGCCGAAGAGGGAGTCCCGGCCGCTGTCGCCCTCCAGCGCGACGTCGTCGCCGCTGCCCCCGAAGAGGCTGTCGTCGCCTTGGCTGCCCAGAAGGCTATCGGCGGCCCCCAGCCCGTAGAGCGTGTCGTCGGCGCCGTATCCCAGGATCGTGTCATTGTCGATCGTTCCGAAAAGGGTATCGGGCCCGTCCGTACCCGTAACGATAGCCATGGCGCTTCCTCCTAGCCGCTCATGCCAGAAAATGGACCCTGGCAAGGCTGTTACCGTTGCCGCCTGATGGAGATGTGGTTGCCATCAGATCGTGAATGTGAAGTCGATAGAGATGAGACCTGCACCACCACCAGGAATGGTTGCTCCATTGTCCAGGACCAGGATGTCCGTCCCAGCGCCGCCGTCGTAATGGTAGCCGACGAAATCGCCTTGGCTCATAACGAAGATCGTATCCGATCCCTCGCCGCCGTAGAGGGTGTCGTTACCCGCTCCGCCGACCAGAAGGTCGCCTTCGTCGCCTCCGTAGAGAGAGTCGTCTCCGCTATCGCCAAGGATCGTGTCCTTCCCGCTTCCGCCAAAGAGAAAGAGATCGTCTCCATCGCCGCCTGACAGTAGATCAGCGCCACTTCGACCCTCAAATCGAGAATCGCCGCCCTCTCCTCCAAAAATCGTATCATCGCCAGCACCGCCAAAGAAGTAGTCGTCGTCCCCGGCCCCTCCGGATAGGTAATCGTCGTCAACGCCACCGAAGAAGGAGATGTCGTTACCTTCGCCGCCAAGCACGCTGTCCGTGCCTTGCTCGCCGAAGAAATAGCGATCGTCTCCGCTGCCTCCGAGAAGGTGATCGTCGCCGGTGCGGCCGACGAAGGAGCTGTCGTCACCATCGTCACCGAAGAGGCTATCCACGCCGTCTTCGCCAAAGAACCGGTAGTCAGCACCGCTCCCGCCAAACAAAGTGTCGGCGTGCCGGCCCCCGTAGAAACTGGTGTCGTTGCCGATTCCACCGAGAAGGAGATCGTCGCCACCGTCTCCGCGGAACCCGATATCCTTTCCGCTGTCACCGAAGAGCGCATCGGCGCCGGCGTACCCGCGGAACAGGACGTCACTCCCGCTGTTACCCACCAGGCTGTCGTCCCCGTTACCGCCTTCTAGAAGCACGTCGTTGTCAGCGCCGCCAAAGATCGTGTCCGCGCCATCTCCACCGTTCAGGAAGACATCCGCACCTTCGCCTCCGTAAAGAACATCGTCTCCCATTCCACCCGCTAAGCTGTTATCAGCGCCTGAACCACCGAAGATACTGTCGCTGGCGTTACCGCCGTACAAGAGACTGTCTGCTCCGCTGCCTCCGAACAGCTTGTCGCCACTGCTACCGCCGAAGAGATGGCGGTCATTCGCGTCGCCTCCATCGATCTCGTCGGCTCCCGATCCGCCTGCGAGCGTCCGGTCGCTGCCGAGACCCCCTGAGAGGCTGTCGTTGCCCTCTCCACCGTCGAGCGATGTGTCATTGCCCTCGTCCCCGAAGATGCTGTCGTCGCCATCCTCACCGCGCAGGGAGACGTCGGCTCCGTCGCCGCCATAGAGCGTGTCACTTCCATCGTCGCCATAGAAGTAGGCGTCGTCTCCGCTTCCTCCGAAAAGGGAGTCGTTCCGGAGGCTCCGAAGAAGGAGTGATCGTTACCCGCGTCACCATGGAGGCCGTCGCCGTCGTCGCCACCGTAAAAGAGACTGTCCGCTCCGTCGCCGCCGTAGAGGCTGTCGTTGCCGCTGCCTCCATGGAAGGTCCCGTCGTCGCCACTCCCGCCGTCGAGCTTGTCCGCATGGTCGCCACCGAAGAGGAGGTCGTCCGATCCGCTCCCTCCGAACAGCGAGTCATCGCCGCCACTCCCGGTGAGGTCGCGGTCGTCACCAAGATCGCCGATCAGGACATCGACACCCGATCCGCCATCCAATGACCTGTCGTTGCCGCTCGCCCCAAAGAGAGAGTCACTCCCGGAACCTCCGAAGAGACGGAGATCCGCGCCGCTCCCGCCGAAAACGCTGTCGTTCCCGGCGTCTCCCAGCAAGGAGCGATCATCGCCTTCTCCACCGTAGATGCTGTCCGCGCCCTCGTTTCCCCGCAAGCGAAAGTCGTTTCCACTGCCGCCAAGCAGTGTGTCGTTTCCCAGGCCCCCGGAGAAAAAGCTCTCACTGCCAGTCTCTCCGGAAAGAAGGTCGTCGCCGTCTCCACCATAGAAGAGGACTTCTCCTTCGCTGCCGCCGAAGATAGTGTCGGCGCCTCTACCTCCGAAGAAATCGATATCTTGTCCGCTGCCGCCTAGCAGCGTGTCGTCACCGTCGCCGCCGAGGAAGGATATATCTACCCCTTCGTTGGCATAGAGCGTGTCGCTACCGCTTCCGCCGAAAAGATAGCGGTCATTCCCGCTGCCGCCGACCAGCTTATCGTTGCCAGTTCCGCCATAGAAATAGCGGTCGTTACCGTACCCGCCGTCGAGCTGGTCGTCACCCGACCCACCCACGAGCGAACGGTCGTTGCCGAGACCGGCTGACAGGCTATCGTCGCCTTCCCCGCCGTCGAGCAATGTGTCACTGCCTTGGCCGCCGAAGATGCTGTCGTCACCGATGCCGCCAAAGAGAGATCTGTCGGTTCCGTCGTCGCCGAAGAGCCTGTCGTCACCTAGGCCGCCGAAAAACTCGCCGTCGTTTCCATTACCTCCATAGATCCTGTCGGCGCCGGACCCACCAAAGAAGAAGTAGTCAAGTTCGCTGCCGCCAAAAAGCGTATCTCTGCCACTTTCGCCAAAGAAGTTCGCGTCATAGCCGCTGTCGCCGTGGAGGCTGTCGTTTCCGTTACCGCCGAAGATGGCGCCGTCATCTCCATCACCCCCGAAGATCGTATCCCTGCCGGATCCACCATAGAACAATGCATCCGTGGTCGTTCCGCCGTAGATCCGATCGACGCCGCTCCCACCGTAGAACGACAAGTCGTAGAAGCTGCCTCCAAAGAGGCTGTCGTTGCCGCTTCCCCCGAAGAACTCCTCGTCGTCACCGCTCCCGCCCGTGAGGGTGTCGTTGCCGTTGCCTCCGAAGAAGCCGCTATCGTCGCCACTCCCCCCATAGAGCTTGTCGGCGCCGTTGCGGCCGAAGAAGCGCTCATCGTCGCCCATTTCGCCGTAGATCCTGTCGACACCGCCGCCGCCGAAGAAGGTGGCGTCGTCGCCGCTGCCGGCATAGATCGTGTCGCGCTTGCCGTTGCCGTGGAAGTAGGAGTCCTCGCCGCTGCCGGCGAAGAGGCTGTCGTTGCCGGCCCCTCCATAGAAGCTGTAGTCGTCGCCTTCGCCTCCCTCCAGCCGGTCCGAGCTGACGTAGCCGTAGGCGAAGGCATCCTGCCCGCCGCCACCGTAGAGCCGGTCGCCGCCGCGGCCGCCGTCGAGGTGCCGGTCGTCGTCCCCGCCGCCGAAGATGAGGTCGTTTCCCTTGTCGCCGATGAGGGAGGTGTCCGCACCGTCGCCGCCGTAGATCCTGTCGACATTGGCGCCGCCGTCCAGGTGGGTGTCCGCCCCGCTGCCGCCCGCGAGCCAGTCCAAGCCGGCGCCGCCGTAGAGGAGCCTGTCCGCCCCGCTGCCGCCGACAAGACTGTCGTCGCCGACATCGCCGAAGAACTCGGCATCGGCGCCCGCGTCGCCGGAGAGAAGGTCGGATCGCGAGCCGCCGGCAAGGCCGCTGTCGTCTCCTATCCCGCCGAAGAGGGAGTCCCGACCGCTGTCGCCCTCCAAGGCGACATCGTCGCCGCTGCCTCCGAAGAGGCTGTCGTCGCCTTGGCTGCCCAGAAGGCTATCGGCGGCCCCCAGGCCGTAGAGCGTGTCGTCTGCGCCGTATCCCAGGATCGTGTCGTTGTCAGGCGTTCCAAAAAGAACATCGGGCCCGTCCGTGCCCGTCACGATAGCCATGGCGCTTCCCCCAAAAAAACCTCCGACACACCGCCAATCCAGACTATACAACAGCGCGATGGACCTGTCAGCCGCACGCGCAACTTCAAATGGTTGCGCTGGCGGTTGTATTTTGGCCCGGGGGCTCTATCGTCCGGGTTCAGGCAGGAGACTTCGCGCCAAACTGACCTAGCGCAACGCGATGGCATCTGCCAAAGAGGTAGCGAGGGGTCTAAGAGTCCGGCGGCGGCCTGCCGGCGGCATCAAGCAGGATGGAGTGTCGATGATGTTTAGACGGACTGCACTTGGACTTATTGCTGCCGCGCTTTGCGGTTTCGCCCTGGTCGGACAGGCCTTCGCCGAGGAAGAGCGCTCTGGCACGGTCAGGATCACCAGCACCTCGGTGGCGCTGGGGATCGGTGTCACCTGGGGCGACGGCGAACTGACCTACAAGGGCGAGGTCTACAAGTTCTCGGTGACCGGGCTTTCCGTACTGGACCTGGGCGTCTCCAGCGTGACCGCCGTCGGCCCCGTCTTCGGCCTGGAGCGCCTGGAGGACTTCAACGGCAACTATATTGCCGGTCAAGCCGGCGCGGCAGTGGGCGGCGGTGCCTCGGCCTCGCGCATGCAGAACCAGAACGGCGTGGTGATCAGCCTGACCGCGACTCAGACCGGCGCCAAGCTGACCTTGGCGGCCGAGGGCGTTCAGATCGAACTGAAGCAATAGCGGCTGGCGGCGAGGGCCGGGCAGGGGTCCTTCGCCAGGTCATGAGTAGGGAAGGGCGGGGCCGGTTGCCGGTCCCGCCCTTTTCCGTGCCGTGGCGCAAAGGCAAGACGGATGCCGCCGGCCAAAAGCAGGGTTTTTGATCTAGGACAATGCCGGCGATCCTCCATTGGTAGAAAAGGCCGGCAACGAGGCGCCACGCTCGGCAGCCCATGCATGGTCCACGCCCATGGCGGCCGACCGAACGGCCGCCGCCGGCGGAGCCCAATGAGACGGAGGAAAGCGCAGCATGACCTTGGCCTACCGCATCATCCGCAGCGAGCACTTCGAGATGGACCTGGTGATGAGGTGCCTCGGCAAACTGGCCGAGGCCTTGCGCGAGGAGACCTGGGAGCCGGACTTCGAGCTCCTGGCGCTGATGCTCGATTACGTCGAGAGCTTTCCCGCGACCTGCCATCATCCGAAGGAGGAGGACTACCTCTTCAAGGCGCTGCGGCGGCGGGCGCCGGAGAGCGAAGAGACCCTCGAGCGGCTCTGCGGGCAGCATGCCGACGGCCTGGACCTCGTCTCCGGTCTGCGGCGCGGGCTCGAGGCCTATCGCGAGGATGCCGGCGCCAAGGAGGCCTTCTGCGATGCCGCCGCCCGCCTGGCGCGCCACGAACGCGACCATATCAAGCTGGAGGAGCGCAAGGTGCTGCCGCTGGCGCTCCAGGCGTTGACCAAGGAGGACTGGGAGGAAATCGATGCCGCCTTCGCGGCCAACGAGTCGCCGCTTCTGAACGACGACCGCAGGGCCGAGTTCGACAAGCTCTTCGCGCTCATCCTGCGGATGGTCCCGGGCGCCGTGGTCTTCAAGCCCAAGGAGGTCAAGCGGAAGAGGGCGGCGTGAGAGAAAAGCTGGCCGACAAGCGCGGGCGCCGCCGCTAGGGTCCGCCTCCTCGCGTGCCTCTAGAGGGCGGCGGCCTCTTCCTCCCCCAGTCGCGCCATCAGGTCGGTGAACTTCTCGCCCTGCACCAGCACGTGGGCCTTCACCACGCTGTCGACCTCCGCCTGGTCGCCCGAGACAATCGCGGCGACGATGGCCCGGTGTTCTGCCAGGGAATGGCGCATGCGGTCGCCGGCGCGCAGCTGCAGGCGGCGATAGGGTTGCAGGCGCCCCTGCAGGCTGCGCGCCTGCTCGGCCAGGAAGCGGTTGCCCGAGGCGCGATAGATCAGCTGGTGAAAGACCTCGTTGGCCTCGTAGTAGGCGTCGGTGTCGCCGGTCGCCGCCGCCTCGGCGCAGTCGGTCAGAGCCCGATCCAAGGCCGCGCGCTGTTCGGCGGTGAGGCGTCTTGCGGCCAGCCTGGCCGACAGGGCCTCCAGCTCGGCCATAACCTCGAACATCTCCACCATCTCGCGCAGGCTGATCTTGCGCACGAAGGTGCCGCGCCTCGGCAACTGCTCGGCAAAGCCGGAGGAGGTGAGCCGCTGCAAGGCCTCGCGGACCGGCGTGCGCGATACGCCGAAACGCGTGCTCAAGGCCGTCTCGTCGAGACGCGTGCCCGGCGCGATGGCGCCGGCGACGATGTCGTTCACCAAGGCGGTCGCGATTGAGTCGGCGATCCTAGCCATGGCTCTAAGGTAGCGAGTCATCCCTTGGAGACAAGGGCCTAATTCTTGTATACAAGATCATTGACAGAGGATGCAGAGTTCGTCACCGTTGCGCCGGTCGACAGGCAAACCCCTTGGGGGGCGCAGCAAAGGGAGGAACCAGCATGCGCAAGACCTTGATCGCAGTATCGCTCATCGCCCTGGCCGGCAGCCAGGCCATGGCGGAAGAGGTCACACTGAAAGCCTCGCACCAATGGCCCGGCGGCAAGGGCGACGTGCGCGACGAGATGGTGCAGATCATCAAGAAGGAGGCCGAGGCGGCCGACGTCGGCCTGACCATCCAGGTCTATCCCGGCAAGTCCCTCTACAAGCCCAGAGAGCAGTGGGGCGCGATGACCAAGAATCGCTTGGACATCTCCGCCTTCCCCTTGGCCTATGCGGCCGGCCGCCATCCCGAGTTCGACACCACCTTGATGCCGGGCCTGGTGAAGAACCACGAGCACGCCAAGCGGCTGAACGATTCCGAGTTCATGAATGACATCAAGGCCATCATCGACGGCGCCGGGGTCATCGTGCTGTCCGACGCCTGGCTTGCCGGCGGCTTCGTCACCAAGGACGAGAGCTGCATTCTCGAGCCGGCCACGGCAGAGGGTAAGGTGATGCGCGCGGCGGGCGCGGCCTTCGAGAAGATGCTGGCCGGCGCCGGCGCCTCGATCGCCTCCATGCCCTCTTCGGAGATCTACACAGCCCTGCAGACCGGCGTGCTGGACGCTGCCAACACCTCGTCGGGCTCCTTCGTCTCCTATCGCATCTACGAGCAGGTGGGCTGCCTGACCGAGCCTGGCGACAATGCGCTGTGGTTCATGTACGAGCCCATCCTCATGTCGAAGAAGAGCTTCGAGAGCCTGACGCCGGAGCAGCAGGCTGCCTTGATGGCGGCCGGCCAGGCGGCCGAGGACTACTTCTTCGCCGCCGCCAAGGGCTTGGACGACAAGCTGGTCGAGGCCTACAAGGACGCCGGCGTGAAGGTGGTCTCCATGACGCCGGAGCAGGCCGCCGCCTGGCGCGCCATCGCGCAGGAGACCTCCTACAAGGAGTTCGCCGAGCGGGTCGACGGCGGTCAGGCCCTGATCGACAAGGCTCTCGCGGTCGACTAGGACCGCCCCCAGCGGGTCGCCTCGGCCATGGTCGGGGCGACCATGCCCTTTCTCTTGAAACGATAGGAGCGCTGCCATGCGCAGCTTCATCGCGGTGGCCCAGCTGCTGTCGCGGGCGGGGGGCGTTGCCGCCATCCTCCTCCTGGCCGCCAGCATCCTGGTGGTCTGCCACATGATCGTGATGCGCTACGTCTTGAACGCCTCGACCATCTGGCAGACGGAGTTCGTCACCTATGGCCTGACGGCGGCCACCTTCCTGGCATCGCCCTATGTCTTGATGCTGCGCGGCCACGTCGGCGTCGACCTCCTGCTGGAGCATGTCAATGCCAGGTGGCGCCTGATCCTGCAGCTGATCAACGCGGCGCTCGCCATGCTCTTCGTGGCCCTCCTGGGCTACTCCGCCTGGGTCTACTTCCACGAAGCCTGGTCCGGCGGCTGGACGACGGAGACCGTTTGGGCCCTGCCGCTCTGGATCCCCTTGCTGCCCTTCCCGCTAGGGATGGCGCTGCTCTTCCTGCAGTACATCGCCGAGGTGCTGATCCTGCTGGACGGGCGAAGCGGCCAGCTCGAGGAGGTCGCACGATGAGTCCCTTGGAAGCCGGCGCCGTTGTTCTGCTCGTGCTCCTGGGCCTGCTCGCGCTCGGCATGCCGATCGCCTTCGCCCTCGGTCTGGTCTCCCTGCTGGCGCTCTGGGTGACCGAAGGCTTCGGCGCCGTCGTCTTCTCGGGCGAGACCTTCTTCGCCGGCCTGGCGCACTTCGGCCTGGTCTCCATTCCCATGTTCATCCTGATGGGGGCGGCGGTCTCATCCTCGCCGGCCGGGCGCGATCTTTACGAGGCGCTGGACCGCTGGCTCAACCGGGTGCCAGGGGCCTTGGTGCTCTCCAACATCGGCGCCTGCTCGCTTTTCGCCGCGCTCTCCGGCTCCTCGCCGGCGACCTGCGCGGCGATCGGCAAGATGGGCATCCCGGAGATGACCAAGCGTGGCTATCCCAAGTCCCTGGCGGCCGGATCGATCGCCGCCGGCGGCACCCTGGGCATCCTGATCCCGCCCTCGATCACCATGATCGTCTACGGCATCGCCACCGAGACCTCGATCGGCCGCCTCTTCATGGCCGGCATCATTCCGGGGATCCTGCTGACCGCGCTGTTCATGGCTTGGGCCATCTTCGACTGCTGGCGGCGCGGCTATTCGCTGGCCGAGATGACCAAGCGCTACACCATGTCGGAGCGCCTGCAGGCGCTGCCGCGTGTGCTGCCCTTCCTGATCATCGTCGCCGCCATTCTCTACGTGCTCTACGGCGGCGTCGCCACGCCCTCGGAAGCGGCCGGCGCCGGCGCCTTCTTCTGCATCCTGCTGGTCGTCGTGATCTACCGGATGTGGAAGGTGCGGCCCATGTGGGGGGTCTTCCGCTCCTCCATCCGCGAGAGCGTGATGATCATGATGATCATCGGCGCCTCGGAGCTTTTCAGCTTCACGCTCTCCTCGCTCTTCGTCACCCAGTCGATCGCCGAGTGGATCGCGGCCCTGGACGTCAACCGCTGGGTCCTGATGGGCGTGATCAACGTCTTTCTGCTGGTGGCCGGCTTCTTCCTGCCGCCGGTGGCCGTCATCTTGATGACGGCGCCCATCCTGCTGCCGATCATCACGCAGGCCGGTTTCGATCCCTATTGGTTCGCCGTGGTGCTGACGATCAACATGGAGATCGGGCTCATCACGCCGCCGGTCGGCTTGAACCTCTACGTCATCAACGGCATTGCGCCCGACATCTCGCTGAAGCAGATCCTGGTGGGATCCGCGCCCTTCGTCGGATGCATGGTGCTGGCCATCGTCATTCTCTGTATCTTCCCCGAGTTGGCGACCTGGCTGCCGGAGGCGATGATGGGGACCGCGCGGTGAGTGGCAAAACCATGTTGCAAGAGATGCTGGGCGGCCTGATCGACCGCGGCCAACGCTTGATCGACCGCGGTCACGATGGCGGGGCAGGGGCGGAGGGGTTGATCGCCCTCTGCGAGACCTTGCTGTCCCGGCGTGGAGAGGCCTCGGGCGTGGCGCTGGCCGGCGAGATCATGCGCGGCTATCGCGGCCTCGTTCCGCAAGAGCGGTCGAGCTTCTTCCAGGGCTTGGCGCAGCGCTTCGATCCCGACGGCGAGGCCGTGCGCGCCGCGGCGGAGGCCTTCAGGAAGACCCCGACGTCCGAACACCTGGCCAGCCTGGTGGCGGCGGCCGAGCCTCCCCGCCAGGAGCTTCTGCGCCGGCTAAACATGGCGCCGAACGGCACCGCGGACCTGGTCGCCATGCGGCGCGATCTGCTTCCCCTGCTGGGCACGGCGCCGGAGCTAGTCCGAATAGATGCCGATTTTCTGCATCTTTTTTCTTCATGGTTTAACCGCGGGTTTCTGGTCTTGCGGCGGATCGACTGGAGCACGCCGGCCAGCATCCTGGAGAAGATCATCGCCTACGAGGCCGTGCACGAGATCGCCTCCTTCGACGATCTGCGCCGCCGGCTGGAGCCCGGCGACCGGCGCTGCTACGCCTTCTTCCACCCTTCGATGCCGGACGAGCCGCTGATCTTCCTGGAGGTGGCGCTCTGCACCGCCGTGCAGTCCTCCATCCAGAGCATCCTGGCCGAGCAGCGCCAGGTGATTCCGGCCGAGAGCGCGACGACGGCCGCCTTCTATTCGATCTCGAACTGCCAAGTCGGCCTCAGAGGCGTGTCCTTCGGGAACTTCCTGGTGAAGCAGGTGGTGGAGGACTTGGCCAGCGCCCTGCCGCACTTGCGTGTCTTCTCCACGCTCTCGCCCTTGCCCGGCTTCGTCGGCTGGCTCCGAGAGGAGGCCGAGAGCAGTCCGCGTGGTCTGGCGCAAGAGTTCCTTGCGCGCATAGAAGGGCCGGACTGGCAGGACGACGAGAAGGAGGCGGAGCGGCTGCGCCCGGCCGGACTGGCGCTGGCCGCCGACTACCTCTTGAACCGGAAGCGGGAGAGCGGACTTCCCCTGGACCCCGTGGCACGGTTCCATCTGGGCAACGGTGCCTACCTGGACCGCGTTCAATGGATGGCCGATCTGTCGGACCGCGGTCTCGCCCGGGCGGCCGGGATCATGGTCAACTACCGCTACGACCTCGACCGCCTGGAGGCCAATCACGAAGCCTTCGCCGAGGAGCGCAAGGTCTCGGCCTCGCGGGCGGTCCGCTCGCTTCTGCCGCCACCCTCGGCGATTGCCGGCTGAAGAGGAGGATCGCACGTGTCAAACCCCCTGTTCGACCGCTTGCTGGCCCCTTATCTCGACGACGAGAGACTCTTGATCGAAGAGCCGGACGGCCGCCGCCGCTCCTACCGGGAGATGATCGCCGAGAGCGGGCGCATTGCCAACGCCTTGTCGCACTTGGGCCTCACGCCGGGCGATCGGGTTGCCGTTCAGGTGCCGAAGTCGCCGGAAGCCCTGGCCCTCTACTTCGGCTGCGTTCGCCTGGGCGCCGTCTTCCTGCCTCTGAACACCGCCTACACCCCGGCCGAGGTCGGCTACTTCCTGGACGATGCCGAGCCGAGGGTCGTGGTCGCCGATCCGGCCGCCCTTTCGGCTCTGGAGCCCTTGGCGCGGCGCGGCGGCGCCCGGCTCTTGACCCTGGATGCCAAGGGCGACGGCAGCCTGAGCGAGGCGGCCGCGGCGGAGTGTCCGGAGGCTGAGGTCGCCGCGCGGGCGCCGGAGGATCTAGCGGCCATTCTCTATACCTCCGGCACCACGGGGCGCTCCAAGGGTGCCATGCTGACGCAGGAAAACCTGCTGTCCAACGCGCTGGCCCTGACCGAGCTCTGGCGCTTCACGGAGCGGGACGTCCTGCTACACGCCCTGCCGATCTTCCACACGCACGGCCTCTTCGTCGCCACCAATGTCATCCTGGCGGCAGGTGGCGCCATGCTTTTCCTGTCCCGCTTCGACGTCGCGGAGGTGTTGCGCCTTCTGCCCGAGGCGACCTCGATGATGGGCGTGCCCACCTTCTATACCCGCCTCCTGGCCTCGCCCGACTTCACGCGCGAGGCGACGGCGGGCATGCGGCTCTTTACCTCGGGGTCGGCGCCCTTGCTGGCGGAGACGCACGAGGCCTTCGAGGCGCGCACCGGTCACCGCATTCTCGAACGCTACGGCATGACCGAGACCAACATGAGCACCTCCAATCCCTACGAGGGCGCGCGCAAGGCCGGCACCGTCGGCCTCCCCTTGCCGGAGGTCTCGCTGCGCATCGTCGACACCGAGAGCGGGGCGGAGTTGGCGCCCGGCGAGGTCGGCGTGATCGAGGTGAAGGGGCCGAACGTCTTCAAGGGCTATTGGCGCATGCCGGAGAAGACCAAGGAGGAGTTCCGCGACGACGGCTACTTCATCAGCGGCGATCTCGCGCGGCTCGACGAGGACGGCTATGTGGTGATCGTGGGCCGCGCCAAGGATCTGATCATATCGGGCGGCTTCAACGTCTATCCCAAGGAAGTGGAGGAGGCCATCGACCTCTTGCCGGGGGTGCTGGAGTCGGCGGTGATCGGCCTGCCGCACCCCGATTTCGGCGAGGGCGTGGTGGCTGTCGTGGTGCCCGAAGCCGGTGTGGCGCTGGAGGAAGGGGCGATCCTGGAGGGGATCCGCGGTGCGCTTGCCCGCTTCAAGCAGCCCAAGCGGATCTTCTTCGTGGCGGAGCTGCCGCGCAATGCCATGGGCAAGGTGCAGAAGAACCAGCTACGCGATCAGCACCGCGATCTCTTTCGTTGATAAGCGCCGCCGGACTGCCAAAATACCCTTTGCACTCCGCAGGGCGCCTCGCTATAAGGGCGCCCCTGTGGCGCTTGCGAAGGTCGTCGCCTCGGCGAGGACACTTGGCGCGTTGCCCCGGTGATAGGCGGCTGTGGCGGAACTGGTAGACGCGCAGCGTTGAGGGCGCTGTGGGAGCAATCCCGTGGAGGTTCAATTCCTCTCAGCCGCACCATCGCATGCGGGGCAGCCAGGTTCGGGGCGCTTGAAGCACAGCGTGCGGCTGTGGCGGAATTGGTAGACGCGCAGGTTTCAGGTACCTGTGGAGCAATCCGTGGTGGTTCGAGTCCACTCAGCCGCACCAAGTGCCCTCTCCGACGAGCGACACTGTCACGGCCGCCGGCGTTCTTCCGGGCCGTCCGACGCGTGACCGGCGCGAGGGCCTTGCCTCACGACTCTTCTTTCTGCCGCGTCGCGGCGGCGACCGCCTTCCAATGGTCCGAGTAGCGGATCTTTCGCTTCGCCTCCGGTGACGGCTGCGGGCCCGGGAAGGGCTGCTTGATGCCGCTGCCCTCGACCATGCGGTTCATGAAGTTGAAGAGCGCGGTGACCGAGATGATGTCGTAGAGCCCGGCCTCGCCGTAGCCGGCGGCCAGCACCGCCTCGGCATCGGCCGCTTCGACGGCATGGGGCGTGCGCGTCAGTTTCTCGACATAGGCCAGCACGGGACCCAGTTTCGCCGGCAAGGAGGGATGGCCCGGATCGACGGCCATCTCGGTGAAGACCTCCGGCGCGATCTCCCAAGCGATGGCATGCGCTCTGTGCGCCGCGAAGCAGAAGCGGCAGCCGTTCAGCGCCGAGACGTAGGCCGCGATCAGCTCGCGCTCGCCTTCGCTCAACTGCGAGGGACCCCTAAGGATGGCATCGTGATAGGCCAACAGCGGCTCCAGACCGCGGTTGTGGCGTTTCCAGAGGGCGAGCAGGTCGTTGTCCTGGGGCAGGGAGGGAAAGAAGCTCATGGCGGCACTCGCAAGTTAGATCAGAAAGCCGTCGGGGAAGGGGTCGTCTTGTTCGATCAGGAAGCTGGCGCGGCCGGTGTAGTGCGCCTTTCCTTCCACCTCCACCTCGACCGCCGGTCGGCCGTCGAGGCCGGTCTCGCGGAGGATCGTGGCAGTGAAGCGACTGCCCGCGATGCTCTCGAAGCGGCGCGGCTCGCCGACGGCCGCCTCACCGCGTGCCCGCATGACGGCCAGGCGCGCGGTGACGCCCGAGCCGGTGGGAGAGCGGTCCACCTGATCGCCGGCGAAGACGCAGAGGTTGCGGCTGGGCGCGCCGTCGCCCCGACCGCCGTCGGTCAGGATGGTGCCGTAGAGAAAGCCGAGATCGGGCTCCGTCGGATGGGCGATCCGCGCTTGCCCGGCAGTCGCTTGCGTGACGGCGGCCGCCGCCTGCACCAGCGCGCCGATCGGCGTCGCGGCCAGGTCGAGACCCAGGCGCCGGGCCGGCAGGATGGCGTAGAAGGCGCCGCCGTAGCCGATGTCGAGCCTGACCCCGCCCCAGTGTTCGGTGGCGATCTCGGCATCCAAGGCCAGGGCGAAGGAGGGCACCGAGGTGAAGCGCGCGGTGCCGCTTCGGCTGCCGTCGACCGCCACGGTCACGGGCACCAGCCCGCAAGGGCATTGGATGCGCACCAGCGTCTCCGGCTCGCGCGCCGCCACAATGGCCTGGTCCACGGCGTAGCGGCCGAGCGCCAGCACGGCATGGCCGCACATCGTGCTGTAGCCCTCGTTGTGCAGGAAGAGCACCGCCAGGTCGGCGTCCGGATGGTCCGGCTCGACCAGCAGGGCGCCGTACATCTCCTTGTGGCCGCGCGGCTCGCGCATCAAGAGGCGCCGCAGCCGGTCGTGCCGGTCCTTCGCCTCGCGCCGCTTGTCCAGCAGGGTGGCGCCTTGCAAGGGCGGGTAGCCGGCGACGATGATCCGCGTGGGCTCGCCGCCGGTGTGCATCTCAATCGTTTCGATCTCCAAGGCTCCGGGATCCTTTCCTGCTTGCGCGCCGCGCCCGGAAGCTTATCGCAGCTGCGGCGCCGACGGCGCCAGCCTGGTCCTCGGGCGGGTCAGCGAACATTCTTTGCACTTTGCCGGATTTTGCCCTTGTCCCCGGTCGAGAGGTCGAGCTTTCCTATGGGAGGCGATAATGTACAACCCCGAAAAGGGAATTGGGAGGCGAAGGGGCCGGTGTTCGAAGGCTTCGAAGAGAGAGTGATCGCGACATCCGGTGCCGAGATCTTCTTGCGGATCGGCGGCCGGGGGCCGGCCTTGCTGCTGCTCCACGGCTATCCGCAGACGCATGTCATGTGGCACCGCCAGGCCTCCCGCCTGGCCGAGCGCTACACCGTCGTCTGCCCGGATCTGCGCGGCTACGGCGCCTCCTCCAACCCGCCGGACGGAGAGAACCACGCCGGCTACGCCAAGCGGGCGATGGCACTGGATCAGGTGGAGGTCATGAACGCACTGGGTTTCGAACGCTTCCAGGTCGTGGGGCACGACCGTGGCGCGCGGGTCACCCATCGCTTGGCGCTCGACCACCCGTCGCGCGTTCAGAAGGCCGTCGTCATCGACATCTGCCCGACCCTTAGCATGTTCGAGGCCACCGATCAGGCGTTCGCCACGGCCTACTATCACTGGTTCTTCCTGATCCAGCCCGCCGATCTGCCGGAGCGCATGATCGCCGGCGCCTTCGATGCTTACATGGACCGTACCTTGCGCAGTTGGGGCGGCGGCACCTTCGATCCCGAGGCGGTGGCGGCCTACAAGGCCGCGCTCCGCGATCCGGCCAACCTTCATTCGGCCTGCGAGGACTACCGAGCGGCCGCCTCCATCGACTTGGAGCACGACCGCGCCGATATCACATCCAAGGTGGCCTGCCCCTTGATGGTGCTGTGGGGGGCACGCTCGGTGGTCGGCAAGCTCTTCGATCCCTTGGCGGTCTGGCGGGAGAAGGCGGTGCAGGTCACCGGGCAGGCCCTCGACGGCGGGCACTTCCTCCCCGAAGAGCGGCCGGAGGAGACACGCACAGCTTTGAAGGAGTTTCTCGATTAGTCCGAAGCGACCAGAAGAGCCGATCGCCTCGGGCCAACTGAAGGACCGGGCCCGTCACCGCGTCTATACCGAGGTGGGCGGCAAGCGCCCCGAGCCGAAAGCGCCGGCCAAGCGCGGGCTGCTCGGCAGCCTCAGGACCTATCTCCTGGCCGGCGTGCTCGTGGCCGCGCCGGCCGGCATTACCGTCTGGCTGGCACTCTGGTTCCTCGCCTTTGTCGACAACAGCGTCATCCCCCTGATCCCGACCGGGTGGAACCCGGAAACCTACATGCCCTTCTCGGTGCCGGGCCTCGGTCTCCTGATCGTGCTGATCTTCCTGATCTTCGTCGGCATGATGACGGCCGGCATGGTCGGCCGCGCGATCCGCGCCCAGGGCTCGCGGGCGATGGCGCGCGTGCCTTTCCTACGCTCCATCTACGGTGCCACCGAGCAGATCTTCGAGACCGTGCTGGTGCGCCAGGGCACCGCCTTTCGCGAAGTGGTGCTGGTCCAGTTTCCCCGCCCGGGCGCCTGGGCCATCGGCTTGGTCACCGGCACCACCGTGGGCGAGGTGCAGGAACTGACCGCCGACGAGGTGATCAACGTCTTCGTGCCGATGACGCCCAACCCGACCGGCGGCTTCCTGGTCTTCCTGGGACGCCAAGACGTGCGGACGCTCGACATCACGGTCGATCAGGCGCTGAAGCTCATCATGTCGGGCGGTATCGTCGGGCCGGACAGCGCCGGCGACGAGGCGAACGGCAACGGGACCCGCCGCGAGGTGGAAAAGCGCGTGGCCGAGCGTCTGGACGAGCTGGAGCAGACGGCCAAGGAGGGACCGCTGCACCGACCGCAGAAGGAGCGCAGCCCGCTGCTGCGGCGCTTACGCACCTATCTGGTGACCGGCGTGCTGGTGACCGCGCCGATCTCCATTACCGTATGGCTTGCCTGGCAGATCGTCTCCTTCTTCGATGCGCGCGTGCGCCCCTTGATCCCGCCGGACTGGAACCCCGAGACTTACCTGCCCTTCGCGATACCCGGTATCGGCGTCATCATCATCCTCTTGGTCTTGATCCTCTTGGGCATGTTCGTGGCCGGTATCGTCGGCCGCTGGGCGCTGCAGACGGGCGAGAACCTCTTGAACCGCGTGCCCATCGTCCGCTCGGTCTACAAGGCCATCAAGCAGGTCTTCGAGACCCTCTTCTCGCAGCAGTCCATGGCCTTTCGCGAAGTGGTCCTGATCGAGTTTCCCAGGCCCAACGTCTATGCCCTGGCCTTCGTCACCGGCGGCAGCAGCGAGCTGCTGGAACGCGGCACGCAACAGAGCATCATCAACGTCTTCGTGCCCTCCACCCCCAATCCCACGTCGGGCTTCCTGCTGTTCGTCTCGCCCGACGATGCCGTCGTGCTGCGGATGACGGTGGAGGAGGCGATGAAGATGATCATCTCCGGCGGTCTCCTGACCCCGGAGAGCGAGGGCGAGGAAGCTTCGAGCGAGAAGAAGGAGCCGGCGCCGACGGCTTGATGGCGCGCTCAGGCCTGCTCCGCCACGGCCTCCATCGGCATCTCGGGCGCCGTTTCGTGCACGGCAACCCCCAGCGTCTGGCAGAGCCGGCGCAGGCGCGCTGACGCCAAGCTGTCGGTGAAGAAGGCGGCGAGCTGGCGCACGTGGGCGATGCGAACCGGTGCGGAGCGCGCGAGCTTGCTGCGGTCGGCCACCAGGAAGGCCTGCCGGGCGTTCTCCAGCAGCGCGTGGGCGACCCTGACCTCCCGATAGTCGTAGTCCAGCAGCGCGCCGTCCTCGTCGATGGCCGAGGCGCCGATGACCGCGTAGTCCACCTTGAACTGCTTGACGAAGTCGGCCGTCGCCTCGCCGACCAGCGCGCCGTCGCTACGCCTGAGCATGCCGCCGGCCACGATGACCTCGCAGCCCTGGTTCGGCATGAGAATGCCGGCGACGTTGAGGTTGTTGGTGATGACCAGGAGGCCCTGATGGCGGGTAAGCGCGCGCGCAACCGCCTCCGTCGTCGTGCCGATGTTGATGAAGAGCGAACAGTTGTTGGGGATCTCTTCGGCGCAGCGTTGGCCGATGGCCTCCTTCTCCGTCGCGGAGAGCGCGCGGCGCGCCTCGTAGGCCAGGTTCTCCGTACCCATGGCCAGCACGGCCCCGCCATGGACGCGCGCCAGTAGGCCTTGCTCGCAGAGCTCGTTCAGGTCGCGGCGGACCGTCTGCAGCGAGAGAGAAAAGTGCTCGGCCAGCTCCTCGACGAGCACCCGCCCGTTCGTCCTGGCGAGCTCGACGATTTCCTGTTGGCGAAAAGCAAGTGGCATCGACCTCTCCAGCCCCGCTCTTCCTCAATCCACCCAAACAACAACCAGACGACGGACGTTACTCTTTTTGAGCCGCGTTACGCTGTCAAGCCGAGAGCTTCGTTTCGGCTCTGCAATGATACAATCCGATCAAGAGCGATCGCATCCATGAACGATGGGCACAAATTGACTCAAAATCAATCGAAAGCGCGCATTCTCTTGACAAGAGCGAAAAAAAGCGAAAGCATATGGATAACGCGGACGATCATCAGGTTCTTTGCTCGATCGAGATTCGCGAAGCGTGGGGGAAGGGCCAATCGTGACGGCTCAGCAGGTCTACGATCTTGCCATCATCGGCGGTGGCGTGAACGGTTGCGGCATAGCGCGCGATGCGGCCGGGCGCGGCCTGTCGGTGTTCCTTTGCGAGCAGGGCGATCTGGCGCAAGCGACCTCGTCGGCGAGCACCAAGCTCATCCATGGCGGTCTGCGCTATCTCGAACACTTCGAGTTCAGACTGGTCAGGGAGTCGCTGAAGGAGCGCGAGGTGCTGCTGCGCGCGGCGCCGCACATCGTCTGGCCGCTGCGTTTCATCCTTCCGCACCACAAGGGGCTCCGGCCGGCCTGGTTTCTGCGCCTCGGTCTCTTTGTTTACGACCACTTGGGCGGCCGCAAGCTGCTGCCAGGTACGCGCAAGCTCAACTTTCGGCGCGACGAGGCCGGCAAGCCCCTCAAGAAGGACTTCCGGATCGGGTTCGAGTACTCGGACTGCTGGGTCCAGGACGCGCGCCTCGTCGTGCTGAATGCCAGGGACGCCGTGCGCATGGGTGCCAAGGTGGTGACCCGCAGCCGCTGCCTCTCGGCCGAGCGCGACGGCGACAGCTGGCTGGTGAAGATCGGCGACGAGGAGGACGGCAGGCAGTACGAGATCCGTGCCCGCGGCCTGGTGAATGCCGCCGGACCCTGGGTCGACGAGGTGATTCACAACCGCTTGCGCGCGAACGCCGGGGCGAAGATCAGGCTGGTGCGCGGCAGTCACATCGTCACCAAGCGCGTCTACGACCATGACCGCTGCTACATCTTCCAGAACTCCGACCGTCGCATCTGCTTCGCCATCCCCTACGAGGAAGACTTCACGCTGATCGGCACCACCGACCAGGACCATCAAGGCGATCCGGCGACGGCGGTCTGCACCGACGACGAGGTGGACTATCTCTGCCGTTCGGTCTCGGAGTACTTCGACAAGCCGGTCGAGCGGGATTCGGTGGTCTGGACCTATGCCGGCGTGCGCCCTCTGCACGACGACGGGACCTCCAAGGCGCAGGCGGCGACGCGCGACTATCTCCTGACCTTGGACGAGCGGGAGGGGGCCTTGCCCGTCGTGAACGTCTTCGGCGGCAAGATCACCACCTTCCGCAAGCTGTCGGAAGCGGTCATGGCCAAGCTGCAGCCCTTCTATCCCGACCTGAAGGGCGACTGGACCGCCAAGGCTCCCTTGCCGGGCGGCGATTTCGACGCGACCGGCGCCGACGACCTCATGCGGAAGCTTGGCAAGGACTATCCCTTCTTGACCGAGGCGGAACAACGCCGTCTCATTCGCGCCTACGGCACGGACGCCTGGCACCTGCTCGGCGATGCCGGGGACCGGGATGGATTGGGCCGTGCCTTCGGCGGCGGGCTTTACGAGAGGGAGGTACGCTATCTCATGCGCGAGGAATGGGCGCGCGAAGCGGCCGACGTGCTCTGGCGACGCTCCAAGCTGGGACTGCGGCTGACGAAGGAGGAGGCCGGGGAACTGGATCTCTGGATGCAGGCCAATCGTCCCGCCCGTCAGGCGGCGGCCTAGGAGTGCGGCGATGACCTTGACCCTCGACGGCGTGTCGAAGCTGGTGGACGGCCGCACCCACATCCACCCGACGACCCTGACCTTGCAGCGCGGCAGCCTGAACGTGCTCTTGGGACCGACGCTCTCGGGCAAGACCAGCTTGATGCGCCTGATGGCCGGTCTCGACAAGCCGAGCGACGGCAAGGTCCTTTGGGACGGCGACGACGTGACCGGCCGCAAGGTGCAGGACCGCAAGGTCGCCATGGTCTATCAGCAGTTCATCAACTACCCGACCTTGAGCGTCTTCGAGAACATCGCCTCGCCCCTGCGCCTGCAAGGCCTGGCGCGCAAGGAGATCAGGCAGAAGGTCGAGGCGGCGGCCGAACTGGTCAAGCTGACGCCGCTCCTGCAGCGCAAGCCCTTGGAGCTCTCCGGCGGACAGCAGCAGCGCACGGCCTTGGCCCGCGCGCTGGTCAAGGGCGCCGAACTCATTCTCCTGGACGAGCCCTTGGCCAACCTGGACTACAAGCTGCGCGAGGAATTGCGAGCCGAGATCCCACGGCTCTTCCAGGAGTCGGGCGCGATCTTCGTCTACGCCACCACCGAGCCGCACGAAGCCCTGCTGTTGGGCGGCAACACGGCGACCCTTTGGGAGGGGCGAGTGACTCAGTTCGGGGCGACGCCGGAGGTCTACCGACAGCCGGGCGATGCGACGACGGCCAGCGTCTTTTCGGATCCGCCGATGAACTTTCTGCAGCTTACCAAAAGCGGCGGGACCATCGCCTACGGGGCGGAGCAGTCGGCGCCGGCGGGAGGTGCCGCCGCTGCCTTGCCGGACGGGCGCTATCGCGCGGGTTTCCGCGCCAACCACCTGACCATCGAGCGGCCGGCGGGTGAGGCGCTTGCCTTCACGGCGCAGGTTGCCATCACCGAGCTCACCGGCTCCGAGAGCTTCGTGCATCTGGACCATGGCAAGGACCGCTGGATCGCGCTGGTTCACGGCGTGCGCGTTCCCTCCGTCGGGCAGGCGATCGAGGTCTATGTCGATCCAGCCCACCTCTACTTCTTCGACGAGGCGGGCGGCCTGGCGGCGACGGCCACCTACGCGACCGCGGCCTGAGGAGGCGAGATCATGGCACGCATCACGCTCTCCGACCTGGCGCACTCCTACCTGCCGCAACCGAAGGGGCCGGCGGACTACGCGCTGAAGCGCATCGACCACGCCTGGGAGGACGGCAAGGCCTATGCCCTCCTGGGTCCCTCGGGCTGCGGCAAGACCACCTTGCTCAATATCATCTCGGGCTTGATCACGCCGTCGGAGGGCCGCGTTCTCTTCGGCGAGCGTGATGTCACCGAGCTGGCGACGGAGCAGCGCAACATCGCCCAGGTCTTTCAGTTTCCGGTCGTCTACGACACCATGACGGTCTTCGATAACCTGGCCTTCCCGCTGCGCAACCGCGGTGCCGAGGCCGGCGCGGTGGATGCCAGGGTCCGGGCCGTCGCGGAAATGCTGGACCTGACGGGATCGCTCAAGCGCAAGGCGCGCGGCTTGACGGCCGACGCCAAGCAGAAGATCTCGCTGGGCCGCGGCATGGTGCGCGAGGACGTGGCCGCCATCCTCTTCGACGAGCCGCTGACCGTGATCGACCCGCAGCTCAAGTGGCAGCTGCGCACGCAGCTGAAAGCACTGCACCGCGAGTTCGCGCACACCATGATCTACGTCACCCACGACCAGACGGAGGCGCTCACCTTCGCCGACGAGGTGGTGGTCATGTACGAAGGCGAGGTGGTGCAGATCGGCGCGCCGGAAGACCTCTTCGAGCGCCCGCAGCACACCTTCGTCGGCTACTTCATCGGCTCTCCGGGCATGAACGTGCTGCCGGCCAAGATCGAGGGCAGCGTCGCGCACCTGGGCGAGGCGGCCTTGCCGCTGGGACGTGCCTACGATGCGCTCAACACCGAGACGGTGGAGATCGGGGTCAGGCCGGAGTTCGCGACCCTGACCCGCGATGGGGACGGCTTGCCGGTCACCATCAAGCGCGTCGAGGACGTCGGCCGGCACCGCATCGTGCGCGCCGACTTCCAAGGTCAGGAAGTCAACGTCATCGTGGGCGAGGGCGAAAGCCTCGGACAGGACCTGACGCAGGTACGCTTCGACCCCAAGCACGTGAATGTCTATGCCGACGGCTGGCTGGTCGAGGGGAGGGCGCTCTAATGGAAAAGACTGTCAATCATCGCGCCTGGTTCATGGTCTTGCCGGTCGTGATCCTGGTCGCCTTCAGCGCCGTCATCCCGCTCATGACCGTGGTGAACTACTCGATCCAGGACACCTTCGGTAACAACCAGTTCTTCTGGGCCGGCCTGGAGTGGTTCGAGCAGATCCTCGCCTCCGAGCGCTTTCACGACGCGCTGCTGAGGCAGTTCGTCTTCTCCTTCATCATCCTGGCAATAGAGGTGCCGCTCGGCATCATCGTCGCGCTCTCCATGCCCAAGCGCGGCTGGACCGTCTCGCTGTGCCTCGTGCTGATGGCACTGCCGCTGCTGATCCCCTGGAACGTGGTCGGCACGATCTGGCAGATCTTCGGGCGCGTCGACATCGGCCTGCTGGGCGCGACGCTGAACGCCCTGGGCATCGACTACAACTACACGCAGGACTGGCTGGCCGCCTGGCTGACGGTCATCGTCATGGACGTTTGGCACTGGACCTCGCTGGTGGCCCTGCTCTGCTACGCCGGTCTGGTCTCCATCCCCCAGGCCTACTACCAGGCCGCCCGCATCGACGGCGCCAGCCGCTGGAAGGTCTTCCGCTACATCGAGTTGCCGAAGATGAACCGGGTGCTGCTGATCGCCATTCTGCTGCGCTTCATGGACAGCTTCATGATCTACACCGAACCCTTCGTGGTGACCGGCGGCGGGCCCGGCAACTCCACCACCTTCCTCTCGATCGACCTGGTGAAGATGGCGATCGGCCAGTTCGACCTAGGGCCCGCGGCCGCCTTCTCGCTGGTCTACTTCCTGATCATCCTGCTGCTGTCCTGGGTCTTCTACACGGTCATGACCAACGTCGGCGTGGAGCAGCCGCGCGGGGAGCAGGGACAATGAACGGCGGCTTCAGAGTGACCCGTTCCGGGCTCATCATGACAGCCTACCTGCTGTTCTTGCTGCTGCCGATCTATTGGCTCTTGAACATGAGCCTCAAGACCAACGACGAGATCCTCTCGACCTTCACGCTCTTCCCGGCCGAACCGACCCTGGCCAACTACAGCGTGATCTTCACCGATCCCTCCTGGTATTCAGGCTACATCAACTCCATCATCTATGTGGTTATGAACACGGTGATTTCCGTGTCCGTGGCCTTGCCGGCGGCCTATGCCTTCTCGCGCTATCGCTTCCTCGGCGACAAGCACCTCTTCTTCTGGCTCCTGACCAACCGCATGGCGCCGGCCGCGGTCTTCGCGCTGCCCTTCTTCCAGCTCTATTCCTCTATCGGGCTCTTCGACACCCACATCGCCGTGGCCTTGGCGCACTGCCTCTTCAACGTGCCGCTAGCGGTCTGGATCCTGGAGGGCTTCATGTCGGGCGTGCCGAAGGAGATCGACGAGACCGCCTACATCGACGGCTACTCCTGGCCGCGCTTCTTCGTGCGCATCTTCATGCCGCTGATCGCCAGCGGGATCGGCGTCGCCGCCTTCTTCTGCTTCATGTTCTCCTGGGTGGAGCTGCTGCTGGCCCGCACGCTCACCAGCGTCGACGCCAAGCCGATCTCGGCAACCATGACGCGCACGGTCTCGGCCTCCGGGTTGGACTGGGGCGTGCTGGCCGCCGCCGGCATCTTGACCATCATCCCCGGTGCCTTGGTGATCTGGTTCGTGCGTAACTACATCGCCAAGGGCTTCGCCCTGGGCCGGGTCTAGGGAGGCCCCTGTCATGAACCTCGACTGGATGGCTTGGACCTGGGCGACCGCCGGCTTCTTCCTGGTGATCTTCTGTTTGCTGGTGGCGATGACGATCTGGGCCGTGCGCGCTCCGCAGGCGCCGCGCGTCGGCATCCTGCGCTTCGCCACCACGCCGGGCGACCGTCTCTTCGTGTCGCTCCTGGGAACAGCTTTCATCTGTCTCGCCTGGCTGGCGGCCTTCGGTCCGCCGCTGTGGGGCGGTCTTGGAGTGTCACTCGTCTACGCCGCCGCGGTCTTCCGCTGGGTGTGACGTCGGTGATCCCGCCCAAAGATCGGGCGGGGTGTCTTTAGCGAGTTGGGATCCATAGGGAGGACCAAAGGAATGAAACGACTTCGCGTCATGGCGACTGCCTCCGCCGTCGCGCTGCTGATCGGCCTGGGTGGGCCGGCGGCCGCCGACATGGAGGCGGCGAAGAAGTGGGTGGACGACGAGTTCCAGCCCTCGACCTTCTCCAAGGACGAGCAGATGAAGGAGATGGAGTGGTTCATCAAGGCCGCCGAACCCTTCAAGGGCATGGAGATCAACGTCGTCTCCGAGACCATCACCACCCATGAGTACGAAGCCAAGGTGCTGGCCAAGGCCTTCACCGAGATCACCGGCATCAAGGTCAACCACGACCTGATCGGCGAGGGCGACGTGGTCGAGAAGCTGCAGACGCAAATGCAGTCGGGCCGCAACATCTATGACGCCTACATCAACGATTCCGACCTGATCGGCACCCACTTCCGCTATCAGCAGATCGTGCCGCTCAGCGATTGGATGGGCAACGAAGGCGCCGACGTCACCAACCCGACCTTGGAGATCGGCGACTTCATCGGCATCTCCTTCACCACCGGTCCGGACGGCAAGATCTATCAGCTGCCCGATCAGCAGTTCGCGAACCTCTATTGGTTCCGCTACGACTGGTTCACCGACCCGGACATGAAGGCCAAGTTCAAAGAGAAATACGGCTATGATCTGGGCGTGCCGGTCAACTGGTCGGCCTACGAGGACATTGCCGAGTTCTTCACCAAGGACGTGGGCGAGATCAACGGTGAGACCGTCTACGGCCACATGGACTACGGCAAGAAGGATCCCTCGCTGGGCTGGCGCTTCACCGACGCCTGGCTCTCCATGGCCGGTGCCGGCGACCAGGGCATCCCGAACGGTCTGCCGGTCGACGAGTGGGGCATTCGGGTCGAGGGCTGCCGTCCGGTCGGCTCCTCGGTCGCGCGCGGCGGCGCCACCAACGGCCCGGCCGCGGTCTACTCGGTCACCAAGTACGTCGACTGGCTGAAGGACTACGCGCCGCCGGCGGCCGCGGGCATGACCTTCTCCGAGGCCGGCCCGGTGCCGGCGCAGGGTGCCATCGCCCAGCAGATCTTCTGGTACACCGCCTTCACCGCCGACATGGTCAAGGAAGGCCTGCCGGTGGTCGACGAGAACGGCCTGCCGAAGTGGCGCATGGCCCCCTCGCCGCGCGGTTCCTACTGGGAAGAGGGCATGAAGCTCGGCTATCAGGATGCCGGCTCCTGGACCTTGATGAAGTCGACCCCGCTGGATCGCCGCAAGGCGGCCTGGCTCTACGCGCAGTTCACCGTCTCCAAGACGGTCTCGCTGAAGAAGAGCCACGTCGGCCTCACCTTCATCCGCGAGAGCGACATCTGGGATCCCTCCTTCACCGAGCGTGCGCCCAAGCTGGGCGGCCTCATCGAGTTCTATCGCTCGCCTGCCCGCCTGCAGTGGACCCCGACCGGCACCAACGTTCCGGACTATCCGAAGCTGGCGCAGCTCTGGTGGCAGAACATCGGCGATGCCTCCTCGGGCGCCAAGAGCCCGCAAGAGGCGATGGACGCGCTTGCCGAGGCCCAGGACAAGGTGATGGAGCGCCTGGAGCGGGCCGGCGTGCAGGGTGACTGCGGGCCGAAGCTGAACGAGCCGCAGGATCCGAGCCATTGGCTGAACCAGCCGGGCGCGCCCAAGGCCAAGCTCGACAACGAGAAGCCGACGCCCGTCACGGTCGACTATGACGAGCTCTTGAAGACCTGGGCGGCGGCACCGCGCGCTAACTAAGCGCAGTCGCTGACCACCCTTTCGGGGCCGGAGGGCAGGGCGCTCTCCGGCCCCTTTTCTTTGCGCGGACCCGGAAAGCGGCTAGCATTGCTGGATGACAGATTACGTGCTTGCCATCGACCAGGGCACGACCTCCAGCCGTGCCATCCTCTTCGACTCCGCGCTGAAGATCGCCGCCGTCGGGCAGCAGGAGTTCCCGCAGCACTTTCCTGACTCCGGCTGGGTGGAGCACGATCCGGAGGATCTCTGGACGACGACGCTCGCCACCTGCCGGGAGGCGATGGGGAAGGTCGGCGCGGAACCTGGCCGTATCGCGGCCGTGGGGATCACCAACCAGCGCGAGACCACCTTGGTATGGGACCGCGAAAGCGGCCGGCCGATCCACAAGGCCATCGTCTGGCAGGATCGGCGCACGGCCCAGCTCTGCCAGGAGTTGAAGGAGCGGGGTCTGGAGCCCCGGGTGACGGCCAAGACGGGTCTGCTGCTCGATCCCTACTTCAGCGCTACCAAGGTCGCCTGGATGCTGGACCGGGTCGAGGGCGCGCGCGCCAAGGCCGAGCGCGGCGATCTGCTGTTCGGCACGGTCGACAGCTGGATCATCTGGCGGCTGACCGGCGGCAAGGTGCATGCGACCGACGCCACCAATGCCTCGCGCACCCTGCTCTACAACATCCGCGAGGGGCGTTGGGACGACGAGCTGCTGGAGATCTTCAGGGTGCCGGCGGCGATGCTGCCGGAGGTCAAGGACTGCGCCGCCGACTTCGGCACCACCGAGGCCGATCTCTTCGGCGGTCCTCTGCGCATCGCCGGGGTGGCCGGCGACCAGCAGGCGGCCACCATCGGCCAGGCCTGCTTCCGGCCGGGCATGGTGAAGTCGACCTACGGCACCGGCTGCTTCGCGCTCTTGAACACCGGCGAAGAGGCCGTCGCCTCGACCAACCGCCTGCTCACCACCATCGCCTATCGGCTGGGCGGGACCACGGCCTACGCGCTCGAAGGCTCGATCTTCATCGCCGGCGCCGTGGTGCAGTGGCTGCGCGACCAGCTCGGCATCATCCAGGAGGCCAAGGAGGTCCAGAACCTTGCCGCCAAGGCCGATCCCCATCAGCGGCTCTACCTGGTTCCGGGCTTCACCGGACTGGGCGCGCCCCATTGGGATGCCGAGGCGCGCGGTGCCATGTTCGGCATTACCCGGGCCACCGGACCGGCCGAGATCGCGCGCGCGGCCCTGGAGAGCGTCGCCTATCAGAGCCGCGACTTGCTGGAGGCCATGTGGCGCGACTGGCCGGAGGCGGAGCGCGCCGCCACGGTGCTCCGGGTCGATGGCGGCATGACCGCCTCCGATCGTGCCATGCAGTACCTCTCGGACACCTTGGGCGCGCCCGTGGATCGCCCGCAGGTCGCCGAGACCACGGCGCTGGGCGCTGCCTGGTTGGCCGGCATGCACGCCGGCCTCTACCCCGACCAAGCCGGCTTCGCCGAGACCTGGGCGCTGGAGCGGCGCTTCGAGCCCGAAATGGACGAGGCGACGCGCGAGGCGCTCTACGCCGGCTGGAAGGATGCCGTCTCGCGCACCTTGACGCGGCGGGAGTGAGACCCCCCTCGTCCAGGGAATCTATGACTCTGTTTCGGCAATGTGGCGCTCGGTCCAGCCGTTCTTGCCGTCGTCCTCCGGCTTGATCAGGAGGCCCCTCTCCGCGCGCTCGTAGCGCTGGTTCCGGCCGTTCCCACCGTCGTCCTCCGGCTTGACCGGAGGACCTCTCTCCACGCGCTTGTGCGGAGCCCCACCAGGTCCTCCGATCAAGTCGGAGGACGACGTGCAGGGCGTGAAGGGCGACGGAACCCCGGTTTACGGGGAGGCGCCAATGGCAACGCCGCCCTCAGCCCTCGACCTGCGCCGGCTCTTTCCCGTTGACCAGGTCGAAGAGGCGGAAGAGGACCTCGGGCGGGTGGGCGCCGGAGAGGACGTACTTGCCCTCGAAGATGTAGGTCGGCACGCCCTGGATCCCGATCTCTCGGGCGCGCGCGTCCTCCGCGGCGACGGCATCGCGATCCGCGTCGCTCTCGAGGTAGGCCAGGGTCTCGTCGCGGTCGAGACCGGCCTTGGCCGCCAGCTGTGCCAGGTGCTCGACCTCGCCGATATCGCCGCCCTCGAAGAAGTAGGAGGCGAAGAGCGCTTCCAGCACGGCGTCGCCGACCGCCTGGCCTTGCGCCTGGGCGAAGCGCAGGAGGCGGTGCGAGTTCAGCGTGTTGGGCGTGCGCGTGACCTTGTCGAAGGCAAAGGCGATGCCTTCGCTGCGGCCGGCCTGCTTGATCGGCTCGTAGACCGTGGCCGCCCGCTCGGCGCCGCCGAACTTCAGTTCCAGGTAGCGCTGACGGTCCATGCCGGCGGCGGGCATGGAGGGATTGAGCTGAAAGGCGCGCCAGGTGATCTGAAGATCCGGCTGCGGTTGCTCGGCAAGAGCACGGGCCAGGCGCCGCTTGCCGATAAGGCACCAGGGGCAGATGGTGTCGGAGAAGATCTCTATCCGCATGATGCCTCTCTTCCTTGAGCCCTCGTCTTGCCGCTTGACCCCGGCGCGTCGGCCTCGCCACGATAGTCCAAAGATATAGTGCCTGCTTCCCGTGCCTTCCAAAGTCTATCGCTTGGTGACCATGACCCAACAGCACAGCATCTTTGAACAGGGCCTGGAGCGAAACGCGGCGAACTTCGCGCCCTTGACGCCGCTTTCCTTCCTGCGCCGCAGCGCCTTCGTGCATCCCGAGCGCACCGCGGTGGTGCACGGCGAGAGCCGATTCACCTATGCCGAGTTCTACGGCCGCGCCCGGCGCTTGGCGTCGGCCTTGAAGCGGCGCGGCATCGGCCACGGCAAGACTGTAGCCGTCATGGCGCCCAACGTGCCGGCACTGTTGGAGGCGCACTACGGCGTGCCCCTGGCCGGAGGGATCCTCAACCCCATCAACACGCGCCTGGATCCGGCCACCATCGCCTTCGTGCTGGAGCACGGCGAGGCCGAGGTTCTGATCACCGACAAGGAGCTCTCGCCCGCGGTCAAGCCCGCCCTGGCGCAACTGCAGCGCCCCATCACGGTGATCGACATCGACGATCCCCTGGCCGAGGGCGGGGAACTGCTGGGCGAGAAGGACTACGAGGCCTTCCTGGCCGAGGGCGACCCCACCTTCGAGGCCAACGAGCCGGCCGACGAGTGGCAGTCGATCTGCCTGCTCTACACCTCCGGCACCACCGGCAACCCCAAGGGCGCGGTCTATCATCATCGCGGCGCCGCCCTGAACGCCATGGGCAACCGCATGACCTTCGGGCTGACGGGGCAGAGCCGCTATCTCTGGACCCTGCCGATGTTCCACTGCTGCGGCTGGACCTTCACCTGGGCCGTGACCTCTGCCGCCGCCACGCACGTTTGCCTGCGCAAGGTGGACCCGGCATTGATCTTCCAGCTTCTGGAGGCCGAGCGGGTAACCCACCTCTGCGGCGCGCCCATCGTCGTCAACATGCTGGCGAGCGCGGAGGAGGCGATCAAGCGCCCGCTGGCCGGGCCGGTGAAGGTCATGACCGGCGGTGCCGCGCCGCCCAGCGCCATCATCCAGGCGATGGAGGAGCAGGGCTTTTCCATCATCCATGCCTATGGCTTGACGGAGGTCTATGGACCGGCCACCGCGTGCTACTGGCAGGCCGGCTGGGACGAGATGAACCTGACCGAGCGGGCAGCCATGATGGCGCGTCAGGGCGCGCGCTACCCCACCCTGGACGGCGCCACGGTGAAGGACCCCGAGAGCCTGGCGGAAACGCCGTGGGACGGCGAGACCATCGGCGAGATCATGCTGCGCGGCAACACGGTGATGAAGGGCTATCTGAAGAACCCCTCCGCCACGGCCGAGGCCTTCGCCGGCGATTGGTTTCATACCGGCGACCTCGCGGTGCGCCATCCCGACGGCTACATCGAGGTCAAGGACCGCTCGAAGGACATTATCATCTCGGGCGGCGAGAACATCTCCAGCCTGGAGGTGGAGGAGGCGCTCTATCGCCATCCCAAGGTGCTGGAAGCCGCGGTGGTGGCCCGGCCGGACGAGACGTGGGGCGAGACCCCTTGCGCTTTCGTCACCCTGCGCCGCGGCGCCGAGGCCGACGAGGCTGAGATCATCGAGCACTGCAGGAATTCCATCGCCCGCTTCAAGGTGCCCAAGACCGTGGTGTTCGGATCGCTGCCCAAGACCTCGACGGGCAAGATCCAGAAGTTCGTGCTGCGCCAACAGGCGAAGGACCTCTAAGGCAATGGCCAATCCCTTCGATCTTGAGGGCAAGGTCGCGTTGGTGACCGGCGCCTCCTCCGGTCTCGGCCGGCACTTCGCGTTGGAGCTGGCGGGTGCCGGCGCGAAGCTGGTGCTGGCGGCCAGGCGGACCGACGCGCTGGAAGATCTGGCGGAGACCATACGCGGCGACGGCGGCCGTGCCCTGCCAGTTCCACTCGACGTCACCGACCCCGACAGCGTGGCCGCCGCCTTCCGCCAGATCGAGACCGAACTGGGCGCGCTCGACTGCGTCATCAACAATGCCGGCATCGCCATCGCGGAAAAGGCGCTCGACACCAGCGAGGAGAGCTGGGCGCGGGTGCTGGAGACCAACCTCACCGGCGTCTTCCGCGTCGCCCAGGCCTCCGCCAGGGTGATGCTGAACTGCGGGTGCGGCGGTTCCATCGTCAACATCGCCTCGATCATCTCCCTGGGCGGTGCCGTCGAGCTGGCCTCCTACGCCGCCAGCAAGGCTGGCGTGGTCAATCTGACCCGCAGCCTGGCGATCGAATGGGCACGCCACGGCATACGCGTCAACGCGCTCTGCCCTGGCTACTTCGAGACTGATATCAACCGGGAGACCTTGACCGGTCCGGCGGGCGAGAAGCTGCGCCGGAAGATCCCGCAGCGCCGCTTCGGCGAGTTGAGCGAGCTGACCGGGCCCCTGCTGCTGCTGGCGTCCGATGCCTCCTCGCACATGACGGGATCGACGGTGGTCGTGGACGGCGGTCAACACGCCGCGATCTGACGGGCAGTCATAGGGAACCCCGCAAAATCGTCTCGGCTGGAACAGAGGGCGTCGATTAGCGGCCTATGCCTTATCCGCGCTTTCTGCAGATGAGGGCTCACCGCGAAGGGGGCGACGCGCCGAGGCGGAGAAGGAGCAAAGGTCATGAGAATAGGCTTCATCGGGTTGGGCAATGTCGGCGGCAAGCTGGCCGGCAGCATCCTGCGCAACGGCTACCAGCTCACCGTCCGCGATCTCGACCGAGATGCCGCCCGGCCCTTCCTGGATAAGGGCGCCCGCTGGGCCGACAGCCCGCGCGCCATGGCGGAAGCCTGCGACATGGTGATCACCTGCCTGCCGTCGCCGGCCGCGTGCGCGGCGGTCATGGAGGCGGACGACGGGCTTCTCGCCGGCCTCTCGGAGGGCAAGATCTGGGCGGAGATGTCGACCACCGACGAGGCCGAGGTCAAGCGGCTGGCGGCACTGGTCGTCGCCAAGGGCGCGGAGGCGATCGACTGCCCGGTCTCCGGCGGGTGCCACCGCGCGGCCACCGGCAACATCTCGATCTTCGCCGGCTGCGCGCGCGAGACCTTCGAGCGCGCCTTGCCGGTGCTGACCACCCTGGGGCGCCGCGTCCTGCACACGGGGCCCGTGGGCTCCGCCTCCGTCCTCAAGGTCCTGACCAACTATCTGGCCACCGCCAACTTGATCACGCTGTGCGAAGCGCTGGTCACCGCCAAGGCGGCCGGCATGGATCTCAACACCACCTTCGAGGCGGTCCGCATCTCGTCCGGAAACTCCTTCGTCCACGAGACCGAGAGCCAGGTGATCCTGAACGGCTCGCGCGACATCAACTTCACCATGGACCTGGTGGTGAAGGACATCAGCCTCTTCCAGGCCGTGGCCGACCGCGCCGGCGTGCCGCTGGAGGTCTCGCCCCTGCTGATCGAGATCTTCAAGGACGGCATGGCGCGCTATGGCGCGCGCGAGTGGTCGCCGAACATCGTCAAGCGGTTGGAGGACGCCACCGGCCTCTCCATCCTGGCACCGGGCTTTCCCGACGAGATGGTCGACGACGAGCCGGAGGAACCCGGCTACGAGGTGATCCCGAAAGGCTCGGCGCGGGCCGAGGCGGCGGAGTAGGCCCGGCTGCTCGCGGTCAGTCCGACGGTTGCTCGGTCTGATCCGGTCGGCGGTGGCGGCCCAGGTGAATCTGCCGCCTGGTGAGGCCGCGATAGAAGATCTCCAGCGCCAGCGAGGCCGCGATCATCGCCACCAGGATCCAGAGGTGTCCGCGGGTCGCCGGCACCTTCCAGACCTGCCAGCAGAGCGCGGCCAGCGCGAGGGCGCAGGCGATGGCGCCGGCGGCGGAGATCCAGGCCCTGCTCTCCGTCTCACGGGCCAGGCGCAGGTTCGCGATGTTGACGGCCAGGAAGATCAAAAGGAAGCCGGCGCTGCCCATGGTGGCGATGGCGTTCAGCGGCAGGAAGTTCACCAGGTAGAGGGCCAGCGCGGCGAAGATCAGCATGCCTTCCAAGGGCTGGCCGCGAATGCTGCGCTCCAACTCCTTCGGCAGTTCGCCGGACTTGGCGATCACGTAGGTGAGGCGGCCGGAGCCATAGAAGGTCGCATTGATCGCCGACGCCGTGGCCAAGAGGGCGGCCGCGGTCACGATTAGAAAGCCGCTTGTCCCCATGAAACGCTCCGCGGCGACGGATAGCGCATAGTCGGAGTGCTCGGCGACCTCCGCGAAGTTCATATGGCCCAGCACCACCAGGGTGATCAGCACATAGAGGATGATGGCGATCACCACGCCGCCGATGTAGGCGATCGGGAGGCTCTTCCTCGGGTTCTTGATGTCCGGTCCGGCATTGGCGATCAGCTCGAAGCCCTCGTAGTTTAGGAAGATGATCATGGCGCCGGAGATGATCTCCAGCGGCGGCACATAGTGGGCCGGCGAGAAGCGGGACCAGTCCATCGGCATGGCCAAGCCGACGGCGATGAAGAGCGCCAGGAGCGCCATCTTGCTTGCGTTGAAGAAGTTCTCCGAGCGAATCACCAGCGTGGCGCCGAAGGCGTTGATCGCCGCCAGCGCCACGATGAGGCCGCTGGAGAAGACGTGGTTCCAGAAAGCGAAATCGGCCTCGGGAAAGAAGCTGGCCGCGTAGCTGCCGAAGGCATAGGCGTAGACCGCCAGCAGCACGACGTAGCTGAGCGACAGCAGGATGTTGGCGGCCCCGGTGAACGTGCCGGGCCCGAAAGCCCGGTTCAGGAACTCGACCGTGCCGCCGGCGCTGGGAAAGCGCAAGGTGAGCTTCAAGTAAGAATAGCTGGTCAGAAGCGCGACGATGCCGGCCACGACGAAGGCGAGGGGGGCGGCCCCCTGGGTCAGCTGGATGGTCAGCCCGGTGACGGCGAAGATGCCGCCGCCCACCATGCCGCCGATGCCGATCGACAGGGCGGAGAAGGTGCCTATTCGCGGCCCGCTGCTTGACGCCATGAGACTGCTTTCCCCGATTGAGCCCGGCCTCTCGGCATGGCTGAGACTCGATCCTCCTGCGGTGCCATGCTTTCACTGCATGGGGGCCTGTGCAATGCGGCCAGTTTTCCTGCTTGTACCAAGCCCGGCAATGACTTAGGTGCTCTCTCAGACGCCTAACGCATGTGCCCCTGGCCTTCTCCATGGGAGAGGTGAAGGACCCGCGGATCGCGTCCTTTTTGGCAAATGGCAGGCACGTACCTTTGCAGGAGGGCGTGTCGGTTTCCGAAGGGGAACGACGATGCACATCGCACAGCTGGGCGGTCAAGCCGCCCCCATCCGTATCGGCGCACAGCCGCAGCCCATCAGCACCCCGGCCAACAAGGCCGGCACGAAAGCGCATCTGAAGCTGGTTCCGCCGGCGCCGGAAGAGCGCGGTGGCGTAACGCCGAAGATGGCGGCCTTTCTTGACCGGATGGAGCCGACCACGCCTTGCCTGGTGATCGACACCGACGTGGTGGGGCGCAGCTACCTGGATTTGGCCAAGGGCCTGAGGCCGGCGGAGATCTTCTACGCCGTCAAGGCCAATCCGGAGCCGGAAGTGCTGCGGGCGCTGGCGCGTCTCGGCGCCAACTTCGACGTCGCCAGCAAGGGTGAGATCGACATCTGCCTCGACCTCGGCATCACCGCCGAGCGGCTTTCCTTCGGCAACACCATCAAGAAGGTGGGCGACATCGCCTATGCCCATCAGCGTGGCGTGAAGCTCTTCGCCTTCGACAGCGAGGCCGAGCTCATGAAGCTGGCCGAGCATGCGCCCGGCGCCTCGGTCTTCTGCCGCCTTCTGGTCGACGGCGAGGGCGCGGAGTGGCCCCTGTCGCGGAAGTTCGGCTGCAGCCGGCGCATGGCCAAGGAGCTGCTGCTCCGCGCCAAGGCGCTGGGCATGGATGCCGCCGGCGTCTCCTTCCACATCGGCTCGCAGCAGACCGACATCGGCCAGTGGGACAAGGTGCTGGCCGACATCGCCAAGCTCTACGGCAAGCTGGAGAAAGCCGGCCTCACGCCCTGGCTCTTGAACCTGGGCGGCGGCTTCCCGGCCCGCTATCAGCGTGACGTCCTGGGGCCGCGTGAGTATGGCGCCGCCGTGATCGAAGCCGTCGAGCGGCAGATGGGCGGCCGCCGCCTGCGCCTCATCGCCGAGCCCGGCCGCGGCCTGGTGGCCGAGGCCGGCGTGATCGAGGCCGAGGTGGTCCTGGTCTCCACCAAGGACGTAGGCGAGACGACGCGTTGGGTCTACCTCGACATCGGCAAGTTCTCCGGCCTGGCCGAGACCATGGAGGAGGCGATCAAGTACCGCCTGGTCACGCCGCACGACGGCGGCCCCGAGGGGCCGGTGATCCTGGCGGGCCCGACCTGCGACAGCGCCGACGTTCTCTACGAGAAGACCCAGTACAGCCTGCCGCTGGCCCTGAAGCCCGGCGACAAGGTGCGTATCCTGGCGTCCGGTGCCTACACCACGACCTACTCGTCGGTGGCCTTCAACGGCTTCGCGCCGCTCAAGGCCTACTGCCTCTGAAAGACCGAAGGGGGCCGCGCCGCGGCCCCCTTTGCTTTAGAGCGTGACCTCGATCGAAACGAGGCCGGTTCCGTTCCCCGGAATGGTCACGCCCGCGCCCAGAACCAGGGTGTCCGTGCCGCTGCCGCCGTTGTAGAGATAGCCGGTGAAATCGGCCTGATCGGCGACATAGAAGATGTCGTCGCCATTGCCGCCGTACAGCAGATCGCCGCTGCCGGACCCGCCGGTGAGGCTGTCTTGGCCATCGTCGCCGAAGAGCGTGTCGGCGCCGCTGCCGCCGAAGAGGCTGTCGTCGCCGCTGCCACCGTAGACGGAAGTGTCGTTTCCTTCGTCGCCGTAGAGTCGGTCCGCGCCCGTGTCGCCATAGAGGAGCGAGTCGGCCCCGCTGCCGCCGTAGAGCGCATCCTTCCCGTCACCGCCGAAATGGAAGAAGTCGTCGCCACTGCCGCCGGACAGTAGGTCGCCGCCGGAGCCGCCGTAGAAGACCGCGTCCCGTCCGTTGCCGCCGAAGAGGCTGTCGACGCCGTCGTCGCCGTAGAAGCGCGAGTCCCCGCCGCTGCCGCCGTAGAGACTGTCGTCGCCTTCGCCGCCGAAGAAGTCGTTATCCTTGCCCATGCCGCCGAAGAGCGCATCCGCGTCGTCGTAGCCTAGCAGATAGCCGTCGGAGCCCCCGTCCCCGTAGAGTCTGTCCGCGCCGTTCAGGCCGATCAGGCCCAAGTCGCTGGAGCTGCCGCCGAAGAGACGATCGTCGCCGTCGTCGCCGACCAAGCGTCCGTCCGCGCCGCTGCCACCGTAGATGCTGTCCGCGCCGCTTCCGCCGTAGAGGAAGCTGTCCGCTCCCGGGCCGCCCGACAGGAGGTCGATGCCGCTGCCCCCAAGCAGCGCATTGTCGTCCCCGCTGCCGCCGAAGAGGGTATCGTTTCCGCTCGCACCGACGAGGCTCAGATCGGCGCCGCTGTCGCCAAAGAGGGTGTCGGCCTCCTTTCCGCCGAGCAGGCCCCGGTCGCTTCCTAGTCCGCCGTAGAGCCTATCGGTACCGCTTCCCCCGTAGAGATAGCTATCCGCGCCGCTGCCGCCGAAGAGGCCGTCGCTGCCGGTCTTTCCGTAGTGGAAGGAGTCCGCGTCGCTGCCGCCGTAGAGCGCGTCGTTCCCCTGATCGCCGAAGACCTGCTGGTCTGAACCCGCCGCACCGAAGATCATGTCGTCCGCCGAGCCACCCCACAGGGTGCCGTCGTCGCCGGCGTCGCCGAAGATCATGTCGTCGTTGCCGTGCCCGAGAAGATAGGAGTCCGTGCCGCTGCCGCCGTAGAGCCTGTCGATGCCGACGAGCCCGAGCAGGAAGGCGTCCGTACCGCTGCCTCCGAAGAGATAGTCGTTGCCGCTGCCACCGCTGAGCGTGCGGTCGTTTCCCTCGCCACCGGAGATCCCGTCACCGCGCGCTCCGCCGAAGATGAGGCTGTCGTCACCACTGTCGCCATAGAGGGTATCGGAGCCGAAACCGCCATAGAGGGAGTGGTCGGCGCCGCTGCCGCCGAAGAGCTGATCCAGACCCGCGGCACTCGCGAGACTATCGACCCCATCGCCGCCATTGAGGCTGTCGTCCCCAAGCAGGCCCGCCAAGGAGTCGTCCCCGTCTTCGCCGCTCAAGCTGTTGTCGGCGCTGTTGCCGCTGATCGCGTTGTCCAGCTCGTTTCCGACGGCGACGGTGGCGGAGCTCCCGGCCACCAGGGTCAGGTCCTCGACATAGCCCATGTCGGCGGTTCCGGGCAGGTTGAAGTCGATGATGGCCAGGACCGTGTCGTTGCCCTCGTCGGCAGCTTCCTGGACCACGTCGGCGCTGGTGTCGACGCGGAAGGTGTCGTCGTTCAGGCCGCCGTTCGCGCGATCCACGCCGCCATCGCCGTCCAGAAGGTCATTGCCGGCACCGGCATAGAGACTGTCAGATCCGCTGTCGCCATAGAGACGGTCGTTGCCGGAACCACCGACCAGGCTGTCCTTTTCGGTTCTGCCGAAGAGCGTATCCGCGCCGGACCCGCCGTAAAGAGAGTCGATGCTGCCGCCATCGCCGGCATCGAAGGCCTGGTCGCCGTAGAGGAGGTCGTCGCCATCGTCGCCGAAGAGCGAATCCTCGCTGCTGTTGCCGATCAGGACGTCCCGACCGCTATCGCCGTAGAGTGTATCGCCTTGGGTGCCGGCCTGAACGCTGTCGTTGCCGCTGCCGCCGAAGAGCGTATCGACATTACCGCCTTGACCGTCGCCCGGGATGTCGCCGAACAGCCGGTCGTCGTCAGCGTCGCCGTAGATCAGGTCCTTGTTGGAACCGCCGTAGAGAAGATCGCCGCCCTCGCCGCCGAAGAGGGAGTCCGGGTCCGAGCCTCCTGACAGGCTGTCCGCGCCCGAGCCGCCGAAGACCGCGTCGTCGCCGTCGTCGCCATAGGCGGTGTCGTCACCTTCCGTGCCATAGAGCACGTCGTTGTCGCCGGCGCCGAAGAGGGCGTCCCGGCCGCTGAGGCCGACGAGGGTGTCGTCGCCGCTTTGGCCCTCCAGACTGTCATCCCCCGTGCCGCCATAAGCGATGTCCGTGCTGCTGCCCCCGTAGATCAGGTCCGCGCCGCTGTCGCCGTAGAAGGTGTTGCTGTCCTCTTGGCCATAGAGCCGGTCCGCACCCGACCGCCCGTAGAGGGTATCGTCGCCATCAGACCCGACCTGCCAGTCGTCACCCTCACCGCCGAAGAGAAGGTCGTTCCGGTGGCCGCCGTCCAGGCTGTCGCTGCTCCGCCCACCGTAGAGGCTGTCGTCGCTCGAGTTGCCGAAGAGGTAGTCCGAGCCAAGACCGCCATAGACGCGGTCGGAGTCGGAGCCGCCCAGCAGGCTGTCGTCGCCAGCACCCCCGGTCACGCTGTCCGCGCCTCGCCCCGCGTCGACGCTGTCCGCGCCGGCGCCACCGAAGATGCTGTCGTCGCCGTGGTCGCCGACGACCGTGTCGGCGCCGGAGCTGCCTTGGACCAGGTCGTCGCCCGAGTTGGCCTCCAGGCTGTCGTTGCCGGTGGAGCCGTAGAGAGTGTCGGCCGCGCTCCTGCCGATCAGGCTGTCGTCGCCGCCATAGCCGAAGATCTCGTCTACCTCCTCGGTGCCGGTGAGCTTGTCGTTGTAGTTGGTGCCGGTGATCACGTTGGGACCGTCGTCGGCCGGTTGACCGTTCAAGAGCGCGATGGTGTCGATCACCTCGATGCTCTTCAGGACGAGCCGGCTGGTATCAACCTCGCCGCCGAAGAGAAGCGTGTCGCTGCCCATCCCTCCCGACAGGGTCTCGGTGCCGACGATTTCGGTCGGATCGGCGATGAAGAAGACATCGTCGCCGCCGCCACCGTAGCCGTCGTCCTCGCCCAGCCCGCCGATCAGGAGGTCCCGGCCGGCACCGCCCACCATGCGGTCGTCGCCCAGTCCACCGAACAGGCGGTCGTTGCCCGATCCCCCCGTCAGCCGGTCGCCGGCCTCGCCCCCGAAGAGCTTGGCCGCGCCCGAGCCGTCGGTCAGGCTGTCCTCGCTGGCGCCGCCGAAGAGCCGGTCGTCGCCCTGGCGCCCCAGCAGCCGGTCTTCGCCCTCGCCGCCGAAGAGGCGGTCGTCGCCGCCATTGCCGTTGATTTCGTCGGGCCCCACGCCGCCGCGCGCCTCGTCGTTGCCGGAGCCACCGATCAGGCTGTCTTCGCCGGCATGGCCGAAGAGGCTGTCGGCGCCGCTGGCGGCGATCAGGAAATCGGCGCCGGCGCCTCCGTAGAGGTGGTCGTCACCGTCGTTTCCCTTGATCCGGTCGCCGCCATCACCACCGAACAGCCGGTCGGCCGCGCTCCGGCCGAAAAGCTCGTCCTGCTGCGCGCCGCCTGCGCCGACGTCGGCACCCTCGCCGCCGTAGAGCCGGTCGCCGCCCTCCCGCCCGTAGAGCGTGTCGTCCCCTTGGGCACCGAACTGCCGGTCCCGGCCCGCGTTGCCGAAGACGAGGTCGTTCCCGCTGTCACCCTGCAAGCGATCGTCGCCGCCGCGCCCCGATATCCGGTCGTCGCCGTCGCGCCCCAAGATGAGGTCGGGCAACGAGGTCCCGATCAGCGTGTCGTTGCCACTGGTCCCGTAGATCGTGCTCACGTCGGCACAGCTCCCCGCCGGCCCGCGGCTTCGCTCCTCGAACGAGACGTTAGAGGGAGGGCCCGGCGTGGTAAAGCGGCAATGGCTGCCCAGGCCGGGGTCAAGCGCCCCTGCCGAGACCGCAGCTCCGCTCGCCATCTCCGGCGGGGAGCCTTAGAGTGCCCGACAGGCCGACTGACGCCAGCCAAGGATCAGTCTGAGGAGATCGGACCAGGAGACCCGCCATGCCCGACGAGAAAGCCCGCAACGGAGCGGCCATGCTGCTCGATCTCTTCGAAGCGGACGGGGTCGACTGCGTCTTCGCCTCGCCGATCGCCGTCATGGCGCCGATCTGGGAGGAGTTGGCGCTGCGCGGCAACAGCCTGCGTCTGCGCTACTACCGCTGCCGGCACGAGCTGCTCGCCGTCTCCGCCGCGCAAGGCTACTACCAGGTGACCGGGCGTCCGCAAGTGGCCTTTCTGCCGACCAACCTCGGCGTGCAGAACGGCTCCATGGCGCTGCGCACGGCCTTGCAGGACCATGTGCCGATGGTGGCGGTCTCCATCGATTCCATGACCTGGGGAGAAGACCCGGAGACGGACCCGGGGCCGGAATGGCCCTCCTTGCTGTCGCATTGCGCCGGGCCGGCCAAGAGCGGGGAGGCGGTGGTGAAGTGGGCCAGGGAGGCGCGCACGCCGTCCGACCTGGTGCACGAATGGCGCCGCGCGCTCTACGTCGCCCAGTCGGTGCCGCGCGGTCCGACCCTGCTGGAGTTGCCCTTCGACCTCTTGGTGGGCGAAGCCTTCGCGGTCCAGCCGCCCTCCCTACCGGCGGCCGGCCTGGTAGCGCCCGGCGAGGAGGTTCGGGCGATCGCGGACCTGCTGGCCGCCGCCGAGAACCCGGTGATCACGACCGAGTTCGCCGGGCGGACGGCCGAGCAGCAGCGGGCGCTGGTGACCATCGCCGAACGGCTGGGGGCGCCGGTCTACGAGTTCATCATGCCGACTTTCCACAACTTCCCGCGCAGCCACCCGCTGTCCGGCCGCGGTGCCTTCGAAGAGGTGATCGGCGAGGCCGACGTCATCTTCGTCGCCGGCTCCAACGCGCCCTGGCACCCGCCGTTGCAGAGCTTGAAACCTGGCGCTGCGGTGATCCACATGGCGGAGGATCCGCTGCGGCCGCGCGCGCCCTACTGGGGCTATGCCACCACGCACAGCCTGGCGGGCGACATCGGCCGCAACCTCCAGGCCTTGGCCGAGGCGCTGAGCGCCGGGCCAGCGCGGGAGGCGCCGCGCCGACAGCACTGGGAGGCGCGCTTCGCCGGGCAGCGTCAGACCGTGTCGGCGGAGGCGGACAAGGCGAGGGACGCGGCGGGCGACAAGGTGCCGGCCGCCGAACTCTTCCGCGCGCTGCACGCGGCCCTGCCGGAGGACGCCATTGCCGTCGACGAGATCGTCTCGCAGATCGTCGAGTACACCCACTTTCTCTTCGAAACCAAGCCGATCCAGCAGGTCAGGGGCTGGCAGGGCGCGCTCGGCACCTCGCTCGGCATGGCATTGGGCGTGAAGGCCGCCAAGCCGGAGCAGCTGGTGGTCTGCGTCATCGGTGACGGCGCCTGGCACTACAATCCCGTGCCGGCCGCCTTGGGTTTCTCGCAGGAGTACAGCTTGCCGCTGCTGATCGTCATCTGCAACAACGCGCAGTACTTCTCGCAGACCTGGAACATCCATCGCTACTACCCCGAGGGGGCCGCGGTCGGCGGCGGGGATTTCGTCGGCAACGTCATCCATCCCATGCCCGACTACTACAAGGCAGCCGACGGATACGGCGGTGCCGGGGAGCGCGTGCAGGCCTTGCAGGACCTGGAGGCGGCGATCGAACGCGGCCTGGCCTCGGTGGCCGCCGGGCACAGCTACATCCTGGACGTGCTGGTCGATCCCTAAGGCCGCGCCACGCGCGCTAGCGTGGCGACATCGAGAAGGTCCGCGCAGAGCATGGAGCGTCACGAGTAAACATACACTTGTGTACGCTATAATTTCATATTACGAAAACTCAGGTCCGCATTGTGAAAAGTGATGAAGCGTCCTATAGCTGTCGGCAGACAGACACTGCATGGGAGAAAGCCGATGTCCGCCTCTGCCGCGATCCCGACCGGCGGCGATTGGGAATGGCCGCGCTCTCTTTGGTATGAGACCGCGACAGCGGCGCCAGAGACGAGTGAGCTCGACGGCGAGATAGAGGTCGACACGGCGGTCGTCGGCGCCGGCTTCACCGGATTGCGCGCCGCCTTGGCCTTGAGCGAGGCGGGCCAGCGCGTGGCGGTCCTCGAGGCCTGCGATATCGGCTGGGGTGCCTCCGGGCGGAACGGCGGTCAGGTGAACCCCTTGCCGCCGGTCAATGGACCGGAGGAGATGGCCAAGCTTGCCGGACCGCGTCACTTCGAACGCATGGCAGAGGCCTTCCTCGGCTCCGCCGACGAGGTCTTCTCCCTGATCGGCCGCTACGAAATCGACTGCCAGGCGCGCCAGTCCGGCTGGCTGCGCGTCGACCACTGTGCGAAGGCCAAAGAGCAGTCTTGGGCGATCGCCAAGGCCTGGGCCGGACTAGGCGCCAAGGTCGAATTCTTGGAAGGCCCGGAACTGCAGGCCGCGGTGGGCTCGACGCACTTCCGCAGCGGCACCTTGATCCGCGCGGGCGGCGCGCTGCAGCCGCTCTCCTACGCGCGCGGACTGGCCCGCGCGGCCCAGGCCCGCGGCGCCCTACTCCATGGCAGCACGCCGGCCCTCTCCTTGACGCGAAGGGACCAGAAGTGGCTGGTCCGCACGCCCCGCGGCCGCGTGGCCGCCCGGCAGGTCCTGCTCTGCACCAACGGCTACAGCGATGGCCTCTGGCCGGGCCTAGCACAAAGCGTCGTGCCCCTGGTCTCAATCCAAGCGGCCAGCGAGCCGCTCGACGGCGAGGCCTTCGAGGAGATCTTGCCCGGTGGGCGGACCATGGCCGACACCAGACGGACCATCATCTACGGTCGGCGCGAAGCCGACGGCCGCATTCTCTTCGGCAGCATCGGCAGCATCGCCGGTGGCAGCAACAATGCGGCCTTCAAGGCGCTCTTCCGCGAGCTCGACGCGATCTTTCCGGCCTTGCGCGGCGTCAAGTGGGTGCACCGCTGGGGAGGACAGATCGCCGTCACGCGCGATCATCTTCCGCATTTGCACGAGCCCGCCCCGGGCGTTCTCGCCGGCCTGGGCTACAACGGGCGCGGCGTGGCGATGAGCACGGTCATGGGTCGCGTCCTGGCCGAGCGCGTGCTCGGCAAGCCGATCGAGGCGCTGCCCTTTCCCGTCACGCCCATTCGACGCTATCCGCTGCACCGCTTCCATCGGATCGGCGCCGACATGGTGGTCTGGTGGATGCGCCGACAGGACCGGCGCGAGGTGCGGCGCGGTTAGGAGTCGGAGGCTTTCGGGCCGGTCGGCAGGTACTCGAAGCCTTGGAAGGGGGTGTCGCTGCTGCCGATCGTTTCCGAGATCCTGTGCGCGGCGGACTTCAGGGCATCGACCCAACCCAGGAGGACCGTCAGGTCGTGCCGGAAGGCCGGCGCCCAGATGTTGAGCGCGGCGATCGGCTCGCCGATGTAGTTGAAGATGGGCACCGCGATGCCGTTGACGTAGGCGACGTTCTCCCGGTCGCTGGTCCCGTAGCCGCGGTAGCGGACGCTCGCCAGTTCCTGTTCGAAGTCATCGCGCGTCACGATGGTCCGCTCGGTGTAGCGGGTGAAGGTGTAGTCGTCCAACAGCGTGGTGCGGGCCTTGGCGCTCAAGAAAGCGACCAGGACCTTGCCGGTCGCGGTGGAGTGAAAGGGCTCCCTCAGGCCCGGCGCCTGCAGGATCGACCAGTCGTGATAGGCTTCGATCGTGCGGATGTAGGCGACGGAGCTGCCCTTCAGGACGCCCAGGGTCACGTTCTCTCCGTAGCTCTGGAAGAGTTCCTGCATCTCGTCGTAGGCGACGCTCTGCAGGTCGTAGCCGGCACGCGCCTTCTTGGCCAGCTGCAGCAGCTTCGGTCCCAGCATGTAGGTCTTGCCGCGCTCGTCATACTGGACCAAGCGGTGGTCGATCAGGATCGTCAGCAGGCGGTGGACGGAACTCTTGTTGAGGCCGCTCGCGTTGACGAGGGCGGTGAAGCCCAGGGGTCGGCTGGCGTCTCCCAGCACCTCCATGAGAGCCACCGACTTATCGATGATCGAACTACCCACTTTGCGCTTCCTGCCCGCGAGGCTCCTCCCTAGCAGCACCGAGGCTCTGCCCGTCTCGAGGCGGGCCGTCAAGCCCGCGCCTCCGAGACGGCCGGCCCTTGTCGCGGCGCTTCGTGTTGACGCCGCGAAAGGATGATGGCATATTTTATAAAGCAGAACCAGAGTTTTGCAATACAAAACAAATCGCCGCCAGGCGGAGCACTCCAACCAACAGGGACCAAGCGATGTCGAACGATAAGCTGTTGAAGCACTACTCCACACAACTCTCCGCGGGGCACATCTCACGGCGAGAGTTCATCGGCCGCGCCGTCGCCGCCGGCGTCGCCGTGCCGCTGGCCACCTCGCTTGCCGGCAAGGCCCTGCAGGCCGCCGAGCCCAAGCAGGGCGGTACCTTCCGCATGGCGATCGGCGGCGGGGCGACCTCGGATACCTTCGATCCGGCGACCTACTACGAGAGCTACATGCAGACGGTCGGCTATGGCTTGCGCAACTGCCTGGCCGAGATGAACAACAACGACGAACTGGTTCCGGAGCTGGCGGAAAGCTGGGAGGCGTCGGACGATGCCGTCACCTGGACCATCAAGCTGCGCAAGGGCGTCGAGTTCCACAACGGCAAGACCTTCGATGCCGACGATGCCATCGCGTCGCTGCAGTATCAGATCGGCCCGGACTCCAAGTCCCCGGCCAAGGCCATCCTGAAGCCCATTCAGGAGATGAAGAAAGAGGACTCCCACACCGTCAAAATCACCTTGTCGGAAGGCAATGTCGGCTTCCCGGCGCTCCTGACCGACTATCACGCGCCGATGATGCCTTTGGTGAACGGCGAGCTGGAGATCATGTCGGGCGTCGGCACCGGCGCCTACAAGCTCGACAACTTCGAGGCGGGCCAGCGCGCCGAACTGGTGCGCAACCCGAACTACTGGAAGACGGGCAACGGGCACTTCGACGAGGTCGTCGTCCTCTCGATCACCGACGTTCCGGCGCGCACCAACGCACTGGTGACCGGGGAGGTCGATGCCGCCGACCGCATGGACTTGAAGACCCTGCACCTCCTGAAGCGCAACGACGGCATCAAGATCGAAGAGCCCTCGGGCTCGCAGTATTATGCTTATGTTGCCATGGTCGATCGCGAGCCCTTCGACCATCCGGACGTGCGCCTGGCGATCAAGTACGCGATCGACCGCGAAGAGATCCTGCGCAAGCTGCTCTACGGCCATGGCTATCTGGGTAACGACAACCCGATCGGCAGGACCTACAAGTACTATGCGGAGCTGGAGCAGCGTCCCTACGACATCGACAAGGCAAAGCACCACCTGAAGAAGGCCGGTCTGGACGAGATCAATGTCCAGCTCTACGCCGCCGATGCCGCCTTCGCCGGCTCCGTGGACGCCGCGGTGCTCTACAGCGAGCAGGCCAAGAAGGCCGGCATCAACATCGAGGTGGTGCGCACGCCCAACGATGGCTACTGGACCAACATCAATAGGGTTAAGCCCTGGACGGCCACCTACTGGAACCCCAGGGTGACCGAGGACATGATGTTCTCCACCGCCTTCTCCGACGATGCGCCCTGGAACGAGACCAACTGGAACAATCCGCGCTTCAACGAGCTCTTGAAGCTGGCGCGGGTCGAGCACGACCAGGACAAGCGGCGCGACATGTACACCGAGATGCAGCAGCTCTGCACCGACGATTGCGGCGCCATCATCCCGGTCTTCGCCAACTACGTCTTCGCGATGAGCGATAAGGTGGCGCACAACCGCCTCGCCGCCTCATGGGATCTCGACGGCACCAAGTGTCTGGAGCGTTGGTGGTTCGCATAACCCCGACTTGACGTCCGGCGGCGTTCTCCCAGACGCCGCCGGACCCTTCCCTTCCAAACGGCGGAAACTGCCGAGACCGAAGCTGCTCCAAGGGCGGCCGAAAACCGGCAAGCCAGCGCAGCGGCGACCGCGACTTCCTGGGACAACTCAGTGCCGGGCTTAAGTCCGCCCGCGACACTTCCATTGTTGCTTGCCCGGATCGACTTGGAAGATGCGCCAGGCGGCAAGCATTCACTGCTTTCCTCTCGCCGAATCCAGAGAAGAGAGGGCAGTAGTTGGCGCATGGTCCCTAGCCACGTTCGTCTCCATGCACGCCGCAGCTAGGATAGCCGGCGTTACGGCGGTCTTTGTCGCGGTCTCCGCGGGCATGTTCGTCTGGCCGACGGAGATGCTGAGGGTCGTCACCCTTAAGGCCGAGGGCTGGGCCGGCCTCGGCGCGCTGGCGATCGGTCTCATTTACGTTCTCTTCTGGTTTGCCGTGCCGGTTCTCGTCGTCGCCGCCCTGTTGAGCGGCACCTCAAAGGAGTCCGAGGCACTCAGGCGGGCCATCTCCGTCGTCCTCACCGTGATGCTCTGGATCGTGGGATTCGGCCTGCCCGCCGTGATCGTCGGCTCTTCGGTCGGCAGCACGACGAGCCAGTTCGTGATGAGCTGCCTGAAAGCCCTGTCGCTCTTCCTGCTGATCCTGGCCGGCAAGGAGGTCATCGCGTGGGGCCGCAGCTACTTCGACCGCACCGGTCAGCTGGTGACGATGGCCTGTACGGTCTGCTTGCTGGGCCTCGCGCTCTGGTCGGTGATCGCCGAAGTGTCGGTCACCGGTAGCTGGCGCGTCGCCGGCCTCCCGTTCTTCTAGAACGCCGGCGGACTCTTGCCACGGAAGTCCCGCGTGCCGAGCCGCTGAAAGTCCTTTCGCAGTGCAGCTGTCCTGTCATACTGGTAAGTACTGTTCGGCAAGGAATCGCTGAGGGGAGCGCCTGCATGGCGACGCAGTCGCAGGACATGGTGGGAAAGGGCAAGCAGGGGCTGTTGTCGCGCTACGCGCCCGGCGGCTTCTATTGCGAGCTCTTCGAGGCCTGCAAGGATGACGCCGAGGCGGCCAACGAACTGGTGCGGCGCCTGAACGCCTTCAGTACCGAGGACCTCGCCGAGCGCGCCCTGGCCGCGGAACGCGAGCTGATGCTGCTGGGCGTCACCTTCACCGTCTACAGTCAGCGCAACCGCATCGATCGCACCTTGCCTTTCGACGTCATCCCGCGGGTCTTGGCCGGCGCCGAGTGGGAGCGCCTGGCGCGCGGCGTGATCCAGCGGGTGACGGCCATCAACCTCTTCATCGCCGATATCTATGGCGCGCAGCGGGTGCTGGCGGACGGCATCCTGCCGAAAGAGCTGGTGCTGGGGAACGAGAACTATCGCCCGGTGATGCGCGACATCACCGTGCCGCACGGCAGCTACGTGGTGATCAACGGCACCGATCTGGTCCGCGGCGGCGACGGACAGTTCAGGGTTCTGGAAGACAACTGCCGCACGCCGTCGGGCGTGTCTTACGTGGTCGAGAACCGTCACCTGATGCAGCGCGCATTTCCCGATCTGGTGCAGGACTTGGCGATCCGGCCGGTTTCGGACTACGGCCAGCGGCTCTCCAAGGCCCTGAGCGAGCTGGCGCCGTCGGGCGTCAGCAATCCGCGGGTCGTGCTGCTCTCTCCGGGCACCTACAACTCGGCCTATTTCGAGCATGTCTTCCTTGCCCGCGAGGCGGGGATCACCCTGGTGGAGGGCCAGGACCTGGTGGTCGAGGACGATCGCGTCTTCGCGCGCACCATCGACGGCCTGCAAGAGGTCCACGTCATCTATCGGCGGATCGACGACGCCTTTCTCGACCCGGAGGTCTTCCGCGAAGACTCCATGCTGGGCGTGCCCGGCCTGGTGCGCGCCATGGCCAAGGGGCGGGTGACCCTGGCCAACGCCATCGGCACCGGGGTCGCCGACGACAAGGCGGTCTATGCCTATATGCCGCGCATCATCCGCTACTATCTGGATGAAGACCCCATCATAGAGAACGTGCAGACCTACGTCTGCGGCGAGAAGGAGGGCTTGGCCTACACGCTGGATCACCTCTCGGAGCTGGTGGTGAAGCCGGTCGGCGAGTCTGGCGGCTACGGCATCGTGATCGGTCCGCACGCGAGCAAGGAAGAACTGGACGAGATGCGCGACAAGCTGAAGGCCGAGCCGCACAAGTTCATCGCCCAGCCGATGATCGAGCTGTCGGTGGCGCCCACCTTGGTCGACGGCGAGGTCGGTCCCCGCCATGTCGACCTTCGCCCCTTCGTCATCACCGGACGGGACTCCTGGGTGCTGCCGGGCGGACTCAGCCGCGTCGCCCTGCGCAAAGGCTCTCTGGTGGTGAACTCCTCGCAGGGCGGCGGATCGAAGGATACCTGGGTCCTTGACTAGGTTGCTTGCACGCTTCGCGGAATGCGTCTTCTGGATGGGACGCCAGGTCGAGCGCGCCAACGCGCTGGCGCGCGTGCTCGAGGTCAACCAGGCCTACAGCTACGACACGCGCGGCGGCCGCAATTGGCGCATGCTGCTTAGGCTCTACGAGCAGGACGAGGAGTTCCTCTCCAAGCACGGCGGCGTGACGCCGGAGGCCGTGCTCTTCTTCCACCTCCTGGACGAGACCAACGCCTCGTCGGTGCGCAGCTGCATCGCACAGGCCCGCGAGAACGCGCGCACCTTGCGGCCCATCATCTCGACCGAGCTGTGGATGCAGCTGAACGGCTTCTACCGCTCTCTCTTGGACCTGACGCCGGTCGATGCCACGCCGCGCCGCCTCAGCCGCCTGGCGACCATGATCAAGGAGAACTGCCAGACCCACGTGGGCATCGTCCGAGAGACGCTCTACCGTGACGAGACCTACTATTTCTACGTCATGGGCCAGGAGATCGAGCGCGCCGATCAGACCACGCGCCTGCTCTGGATGAAGTATCACCAGTTCCTACCGATGGGGGTCGAGGAGGGCTCGGCGGTGGATGTCAGCCAATGGCATGCGCTGTTGCGCGCGGCGGCGGGTTTCCAGGCCTACAGCCGCGCCCATCCGGCCAACCCCACGCCGGAATCGGTGATGACCTTCCTTCTGTACAATCCACACTTTCCGCGCTCGCTGCTTTGCGCGGTCAACGAAGTCACCGACGCCTTGAGCGCGCTTCGGCGCGAGCACTATCTCTCCAACGGCGCGCTGGCGGTAAAACACCTCTGGTCCTTCCAGTCGGCGCTGCACGACCAGACCATCGAGGAGGTGACCCAGAAGGGCGTCGACGAGACCATCGATTGGGCGCAGCGCGAGTTGGTCAAGGCCACCGACCTCATCGCGCTCTCCTTCTTCATCAACCCCGCGACCGGGCCGGGCGTGGATTAGGGGCCGCTAGTCCTCGTCTCCGCCCGTGAGGCCGCCGGGGCTGGTTTCTCGGTCGGGCAGGTCGTGGATGGTGGCGAGCCAGGAGAGCCTGCTCTCGACCCCGTAGTTGAGTTTCGGGGAGATCAGGTCGGGACTGTCCAGGCTGCCGATCGTGACATCGATCCACTCGCCCTCGAGATACCTGAAGTAGAGCGGTGTTCCGCAGTTGGCGCAGAAGCCACGTGCCGCCTTGGCCGAGCTGTTGAACTCGGCGGGCGCCCCCTTGGTCCATTCGAGGTCTCGATGGCGGACCGGCGCCAGCGCGGCGAAGCTGTTGCCGACCGCCCGCTGGCACATGCGGCAGTGGCAGAGGTGCACCTGCTCCGGTTCGGCAAAGAGGGCGTAGCGCAGGGCGCCGCATTGGCAGCCGCCGCGATAGAGGGGGTCTCGTGTCTCGCTCAAGACTGTGTCTCGCCAAGGCTGAGCCGCTCGCCGCCGGGAGCATCGGGCCAGCGGTCGCAGACCGAGGTCTCGGCCTCTCTGGCCTGGTTGGCGGCCGTCGGTCCGACGGAGCGGACCTCGACATCCACTTGCATGCCTAGGTAGTCGGCCGGCGCGCCATGGAAAGTGCCCGACAGGGGGATGGCCTGGCTGGGGTCGCGGGCGACGGCGCAGCGGATGAGGTCCCTGCCGCCGATGATGGCGTTGGTGGGGTCGTACTCGACCCAACCGGACAGCGGCAGGTAGATCTGCACCCAGGCGTGCGAGGCACCGGCGCCGCGCATGATCTGGCTCTGCTGGTCCAGCGAGGGGTCGTAGAGATAGCCGCTGACGAAGCGCGCGGCATAGCCCAAGGCCCGAGCGGCCTCCATCATCAAGAGCGCCAGGTCGCGGCAGGTGCCGCTGCCCATGGCCAGCGTGTCGGCCGGATGTTGCGTGCCTTCCTCGTAGCGCGGGCGATAGGCGATCTCGCTGCGGATGGCGCACATCATGCGCGCCAGGAGTTCCGCCGAATCGATATCCGGCTTGATGAAACGCCGCGCGAAGCTCAGCACCGAGCCGTCGTTGTCCGGATAGTGGCGCTGATGGGTGGTGCCGAGATCGGGGAGGATCGAGTCGTCGTAGAGGAAGGGATAGGTCTCGATCACCTCGCCGCGCGGCGCCACCGAGAAGCGCTCTTCCTCGAACCTCTCCAGGAGCATCCGGCTCTCGACGAAAAGTCGCTCGGCGGGCGCGTTCGGCGTGATGAGGGCGACCGAGTTGTTGAAGACGTCGGAGACCCAGCGTAGATGCGCCTCGGGCTCGATAGTCAGCTCCATGTGGCGCAGGTGGATGTCGTGGCTGACCCTCGGGCGCATCAGGGCGCGGTGCTCGCCGAAGGTGACGGCCTGGGCGTAGCTGTAGGTTGTACGGTGCGAAATCTCGAAGAGGGCCATCGCGCTTTTTCCTAGGGAATGACTAAGTAGCATGCGTGCCTGGGGATTGCGCACGGCAAGAACAAGACGGCGCCATGCGCCCAGGCGATGGCCATTCGCTCACCCTTGCCGAGGGGCGAGGCGCGCAGATACCAGACAGGGGCGAAACGACGTGCTATGAGCCGCCGTTCACTCTCCTAAGCAAGGGACCCACGTCGCCTTCATGGCTCTCGAGCAGAATCCCACCTTGGACGAGCGCGTCGCCGTCATCGGTCTCGGCTACGTCGGTCTGCCCGTGGCCCTGGCCTTCGCGAAGGCGGCTCGCTCGGTGGTCGGCTTCGACATCGATCCGCTGCGCGTCGCCGCCATCAAGCGCGGCGAGGACTGGACCGGGGAGGTGGAGGGCGAGGCCCTGCGCGCCAGCAACATGCAAGCCTCGGACAGGGAGGAGGACCTCAAGGGCGCGACCTTCTTCGTGGTGAGCGTGCCGAGCCCGGTCGACAAGGAAAAGCGACCCGATCTGGGGCCGCTCAGCAAGGCCTGCCGGACCATCGGGCGCGTGCTGGCGCCCGGCAGCATCGTCTGCTTCGAATCGACCGTTTTTCCGGGCGCCACCGAAGAGGTGTTCGGACCGATCCTGGAGGAGGTGTCCGGCCTGACGCGGGGCAGGGACTTCCATCTCGCCTACAGCCCGGAGCGGATCAATCCCGGAGACCGAGAGCACAGCTTGGCGCGGATCACCAAGATCGTCGCCGCCGAGGACGATGCCAGCCTGGAGCGGGTGGCGCGCGCATACGGCGCGATCGTGCCGGCCGGCTTGCATCGAGCCACCTCGATCAAGGTGGCGGAGGCCGCGAAGGTGATCGAGAACACGCAGCGCGACCTCAACATCGCCTTGATGAACGAGCTGTCGTTGATTTTCGACCGCCTGGAGATCCCGACCCTGGACGTCCTGGAGGCCGCGGCGACCAAGTGGAACTTCCTGCCCTTTCGCCCTGGCCTGGTCGGCGGCCACTGCATCGGCGTGGACCCCTACTACCTGACCAGCCGTGCCGTGCAGTCGGGCTATCAGCCCCAGGTCATCCTCGCCGGCCGGCGCATCAACGATGAGATGGGACGCCAGGTGGCGCGCCGCACCGTGCAGCTCATGGCTCGCAACGGCAAGGCCCTGACGGCGGCCAGGGTGGCGGTCCTGGGACTGACCTTCAAGGAAGACGTCCCGGACCTGCGCAACTCCCAAGTCGTCGACCTGGTGAGCGAACTGAGGGACTTCGGCATCTCGCCCTTGCTGCATGACCCGCTCGCCGATCCCGATCAGGTCGAGCGCGATTTCGGACAGAGGCCGGTCTCGATGGACCGGATCGAGGAGCTTGACGCGTTGCTCTTGGCGGTTACCCACGCCTCCTATCTTGCCTTGGGTGCCTCGGCGCTGCAGAACAAGCTGCGCGGGGGCGGGCTCTTCGTTGACATCAAGTCGGCCTTTCCTGCCTTACGCGCCGAGCCGGGGCTGGCCTATTGGGCGCTCTAGGTGGGCGCTCTAGGTGGGCGCTCTAGGTGGGCGCTTGACAAGATCGCTTGCCGATTGGCATTGGCCGTTCCATTCCCAGAAACCACGAGAGGTCGTTCAACGATCGATGCCGACTGTTTTGATTACCGGAACCGCGGGCTTCATCGGCTTCCACCTGGCGCAGAGCTTCCTGCGTGCCGGGATGGAGGTGATCGGCTTCGACGGCATGACCGACTACTACGACGTAGCCTTGAAGCAGCGACGGCACGACATACTGGGGAATTTTCCCGGCTTCGTGCGCCATGAAGGAATGCTGGAGGACCGCCCCGCGCTGGAGCGGGCCTTCGACGCCGGCCCGCCGGAATTGGTGGTGCACCTGGCGGCCCAAGCCGGCGTGCGCTACAGCAGGGAGCATCCCGAAGCCTATATCGGCGCTAACCTGGTCGGCAGCTTTCACGTCCTGGAGCTGGCGCGCAAAGCCGGCGCGAAGCACTTGCTGGTAGCCTCCAGCAGTTCGGTTTACGGCGGCAACGAAGAGATGCCGTTCCGCGAGGACCAGCCGACGCAGAAGCCGCTTACCCTCTATGCCGCCACCAAGCTGGGGTGCGAATCGATGGGGCACGCCCAGGCGCATGCCTGGGGTCTGCCGATCACCATGCTGCGCTTCTTCACGGTCTACGGCCCCTGGGGCCGGCCGGACATGGCGCTCTTCAAGTTCGTGCGCGCCATTCTCGCCGGGGAGCCGATCGAGGTCTACGGACGTGGCCAGATGGAGCGCGACTTCACCTTCATCGACGACATCGTGCGCGCCATCGTGCTCTTGACCCAAGCGTCGCCGCCCGCGCCCGGAGAGCCGGGGGTCAGTCCGAGTGCGCCCTACCGGGTGGTGAACATCGGTCGCGGCGCGCCGGTCGGCCTGATGGACTTCGTCGCCGAGATCGAGCGCGTGGTGGAGCGGCCGGCCAAGCGCATCTACTTGCCGATGCAGCCGGGCGACGTGCCGCGTACCTACTCGGACACCGGTCTTCTGCACCGCCTGACCGGCTTCAAACCGGAGGTCGAGATCGGCGAGGGTATCCCGGCCTTCGTCAATTGGTATCGCGACTACTACGGGGACTGAGACCATGCCCAAGCTGGCCGCCAATCTCTCGATGATGTTCACCGAGGTGCCCTTCCTGGAGCGCTTTTCGGCGGCCGCCGCCTGCGGCTTCAAGGCGGTGGAGTTTCTCTTTCCCTACGAGGAGACACCGGAGGCGGTCGCCCGGGCGCGCGAGGCGGCGGGGGTGGAGGTCGCCCTCTTCAATCTTTCGGCCGGGGACTTTGCCGGCGGCGAGCGGGGTTTGGCCGCCCTGCCCGGACGGGAGGCAGACTTCACCGCCAGTCTCCAGCAGGCCTTGCCCTATGCCCAGGCCCTCGAGGCACGCCGGCTCCACGTCCTGGCCGGTCTGGCGCCGCGGGACTGCCGGCCGACCTATCTGGACAGCCTACGCAAGGCGGCGGACTTCTTCGGTCCGCACGCGATCGACCTCACCGTCGAGCCGATCAATCAGCGCGACATGCCGGGCTACCATCTCTCGCTTCAGGAAGACGCGCTGGACGTGTTGCAGACCGTTGGGCGGCCCAATCTCTCCCTGCAGATGGATTTCTATCACTGCCAGATCATGCAGGGAGACCTCATCCGCAGGCTGGAGGCGAACCTGGCGCACATCGGTCACACCCAGATCGCCGGCGTGCCGGAGCGCCACGAGCCGGATGGCGGCGAGGTCGCCTACGACCGCCTGCTCGCAAGGCTGGACGAGCTTGGCTATGGCGGCTGGGTCGGCTGCGAGTACCGCCCGCGCGGAGCGACGACGGCAGGGCTTGGCTGGGCGGCGCCCTATGGCATCAGCGCTTAGACCGAGATGATCGCAGGTCCTAGGGTCTGAATGGTACTCTAGGTCGAGAGGACGTCGCCGATAGCCTTGAAGGCGGCGACCAGCATGGCGTCGCTGCTCTCGTTCAAGGCCTGGGGATGCGAGGAGAACTTAACGATCACCGTCTCCGACACGGGGTCGATGAAGAGCCACTGACCGTGGATCCCGATACCGCAGTAGCAGCCCTTGGCGTCGCCCAGACTGTACCACTGGCTGCGGTAGCATCCCTGCGGAAGAAACTCCGCGAAGGTGCCGCGCTGCCAGGCATGGGGATCGCCGCCGGTCTGGATGTCGTCCAACCACCAGCCGGGCAGGATCTGCTTGCCTTGCAGGCAGCCGCGCCGGCGGACCAGCTCGCCGAAGCGCGCCAGGTCTCGGGCCGTGACGCAGAGCCCGCCGGCGGTGCGCGGCGCGCCCAGGCGATCCAAGGTGATGTAGGCCTCTCCCGTCGCGCCCATCGGCTGCCAGATCGTCTCGGCCAGAAGCTCGGCGAAGGGACGTCCGCTCGCCCGCTCCAAGACCCAGCCCAAGAGGTCGCTGTTCGGCGAGACGTAGTGAAAGGCGGTTCCATGCGGCGCGCCGCCGGGAGAGAGGCTGGTCAGGAAGCTGCGCATATCCAGTTCCTGGGCCATCTGACTGGGGTTCCAGGCGGTCGATTCGCGATAGCGCAGGTACTCCGGCGTCGGATTCTCGTAGTCCTCGACGAAGTCCGTTCCGACCGTCATGTCCAGCAGGTGCCGTATGGTGGCCTCTTCGTAGGCCGAGCCCGCGACCTCCGGCAGGATGTCGATGACGGGCGCGTCGGGATCCAGAAGGCCGCGATCGGCCAGCACGCCGGTCAGCACCCCGGCGACCGACTTGGTGACCGAGAAGACGATGTGCGGCCGATCGGCCGACATACCCTTGTCATACCACTCATAGGCGACGGCACCGCGGTGCAGGACCAGAAAGGCATCGCTGTGGGTGTTGGCCAGCAGGGTCGGTAGGGTGACCTCTTCCCCGGCTTCGTCGTGCACGCGCAGCCAGTCCAAGGTGCGCGGTGCCTCCGGCAGCGGGGTCGGGTTCGGGCTCGGCGGCAAGCCGGCGCTCGGCAGGATCTGGCGGACGTTGAGGAAGCTCCAGCTGCTGAAGGGCGCCTGACGCCAGTTGGCCAGCGTGACTTGTCGGTCCGGCGACGGCGGAAAGCCGTGCATGAGGTCCAGGGGCGGCATGGCGGTCCTTTTCTAGGGGCTTTGCGAGCGGTATCGGGTCCCAGACCCTAACGAGCCGTCGTCTGATCGCAAGCTCAATGAGCGGGCCTCTGCTCTGTCTTGCCGATCGGCGCTTCTCCTGAAAGCCGCGCGTATGCGAGCCCATTCTTTCGCGCTTTGGACTGCGGCAAGCCGTCTCTGCGGAAGAAGGATTTCAGACACTTGCGATCGGCGCGCGGTCTCTTCAGAGTGACCGACATGCGGACAAAGTTTGCTATTCGAACGACGGCTGTAACCGCCTTCTTGCCCCTTGCTCAGATCGCCGGCCTTTCGGCGCTTGTGCTGCTTGCCGCTTGCGGGCCGGACGAACCGAGGCGAGACCCCTCGAAAGACACCGTGACCTATCGCTGCGAAAGCGGCCAGGAGTTCGAGGTCTTCTTTAGGGCCGCGGACCCGACGGTCCGCGTCACCGTGCAGGGCGCCGAATACGATCTGCGCCAGGTTCCGAGCGACCTGGGGATCGTCTTCACCGATGGGGTGCGCGAGCTGACCATCTTGCTCGACCGGGCGAACTTGACCGGCACCTCTCAGGGCCTTCTCTCCAACTGCATCGACGTCGACGAGGAAGGTCTTCTTTAAAGTTTCGCGAGGCGAAGCCCGAGAGGCTTCTTCGCGCGCCGGCGGCACGCTACGATCCGTCCTCGCAACAGCTATGGGGAGGAAGGCGCTATGGCCGGACACGGAACATTCCACTGGAACGAGCTGATGACCTGGGACGTGGAGAAGGCCAAGGCCTTCTACGCGGGAACCCTGGGTTGGGACTTCGAAGGCTGGGACATGCCCGACGGCGGCACCTATTGGGTCATCAAGCAGGGCGATGACTTCGTCGGCGGCCTCATGCAGCTTTCGGAAGAGAAGGGCTTTCCCAAGGGGATGCCGAGCGCTTGGATGGCCTACATCGAGGTGGACGACGTCGATGTCCGCCTGGAGAAAGTGGCTGGCGCCGGCGGCGAGGTCCTGCAGCCTCCCTTCGACGTACCGCAGGTCGGCCGCATCGCCATGGTCCGCGATGCCATCGGCGCCACCATCGGCTGGATCACGCCGGCGCCGCGCGAGTCCTAGCGCAGACGTTGTTCTCGTCAGGCGCCGCGCGAGTCCAAGCGCAGGCGTTACTCTCGTCAGGCGCCGCCGGGCGGTGCCGCGCGCTCGATCAGCTGGCGCAGGGGCAAGCCGTCGGGCAGGGCGCCGAAGTGGCCTGACCGGCGATAGCCCAGGCGGCTCTGCGCGAAGGCCTCCGCCAAGGGGGAGGGCGCGTGGCGGAACAGCAGGCTCGCCTGCAGCGCGACCGCCATGCGCTCGACCACCCATCGTGCGATCCCTTCGTTGCGGGCCAGGTCCGGCAGGACGTCGGCAAGCGCGCCGATTTCCCGGTCGAGCAAGGGCGATGCGCCGCGCGCCAGGCGAAGTTCGTTCAGGAAGGCGGCGGCGCAGTCCGGCTCGCGCTGCAGGGCACGGACCACGTCCAGGCAGATGACGTTGCCGCTTCCCTCCCAAATGCCGTTCAACGGCGCCTCGCGATAGAGGCGGGCCATGAGATGGGTCTCGATGAAGCCGTTGCCTCCGTGACACTCCAGGGCTTCCGCCACCACGCCCGGCGCCTGCTTGCAGGCCCAGTACTTGGCAACCGGCGTGGCGATGCGGCCGAGCAGCCGTTCTTCCTCGGCCTCCCTCTCGCGATCCAGGGTGGCGGCCAGACGCAAGCCCAGCCACAGCATGGCTTCCGACTCCATCACCAAGTCGGCGACGACCTTGGTCATGATCGCCTGATCGATAAGGCGCTTCTGGAAGGCCCGGCGATGAGAGGTGTGGTGAAGCGCTTGGGCCACCGCCTGGCGCATGAGGCCGGCCGAGCCGATGGCGAAGTCCAGGCGCGTCAGGTGCGCCATCTCGATCAAGGTGCGGATGCCGCGTCCTTCCTCGCCGACCAGATCGGCCTCGAGGTCGCGGAACTCGACCTCCGACGAGGCGTTGGAGCGGTTGCCGCACTTGTCCTTCAGGCGCTGCAGCTGCAGACGGTTGCGCGCGCCGCCCTCCAGCCAGCCCCGCGCCAGGAAGCAGGAAATGCCGCGCTCGCCACGGGCCAGCGTCAGAAAGACGTCCGATTGCGGTACCGAGAAGAACCACTTGTGCCCGGTCAGAAGCCAGCGTCTGCGTGCCTTGTCGGTCGGCCGGGCCCAGGTCTGGGTGGCGCGCAGGTCCGAGCCGCCCTGCTTCTCGGTCATCGCCATGCCTGCAGTCAGGCCGGTCTTCTGCTCGGCGGGCAGCGGCCGCGGATCGTAGGTCGGGCGCAGCAACAGCGGCTCCCAGTAGGCGGCCAGGTCCTCATCGTGGCGAAGGGCCGCCACCGAGGCGAAGGTCATGCCCATCGGACAGCAGATGCCGTTCTCCGCTTGGTTCCACAGGAAAGAGAGCGCGGCGCGCGCCACCTGCGCGCCGGGTCGTCTCTCCTCCCAGGCAAGCGAATGGGCCTTGCTGGCGAAGCAGAGCCCCATCAGCTCGTGCCACGCGGGGTGCAGCTCGATGCGGTCGACGCGGTGGCCGAAGCGGTCGTGAGTCACCAGCTCCGGCAAGAAGCGGTTGGCGGACCTGGCCAGGTCCTGCACCCGGGCCGAGCCCACGACCGCGCCGGTCTCGGTCAAGAGAGGGCCGGCCCAGGCGGCATCGAAGGCAGCCACGGCCTGCTGGAGGGCGATGTCGGCGCCATAGGCGTTGTAGTCGGCGAGGTCTCCCGGCTGGTTGGTCACCTCGTGGGTGGCGTGGTCGCCGGCATCAGGCATGTGCATCGTCGTCGTTCCCGGGCGGGGTAGGGGAGAGCATGAAGAGGCAGAGCGAGGCGATCTCAAGGCTGAGCGCCTTGTCGTCGCCGGCTTCGGTCGAGGGCGACAAGGGACCCACCAGGGCTTCCATGAAGGCCCCGGTGATGCAGGCCGCGGCAAGCCTGGGATCGCAGGATCGGAAGTCACCGTCCGCCGTTCCCGCGGCGATCACCTTGGCCAAGGTCTCGCCGATGCGGGTACGCCAGATCAGCCGCTCCGCATCGACCGCTGGCTCCACCGGCTCGGCGATCATGGCATAGGCCAGGCGGCGGTTGGCCAGGGCCCGGCGCGCGAAGACGGTGACCGAGTCGTAGAGGGCACGCGGCGGCTGGGCACCGCTTCCGGCGACATCGCTCAACACCGCGAGCTCGCGCGAGGAGACCTCCGCCACCAAGGCGGCGCAGAGGTCGGCTTTGGCCGGGAAGTAGCGGTAGATGGTTCCCACGGCGGTTCCGGCGGCCTCCGCGACGACGGTCATCTGCAGCCGCTGAAAACCGCCATCGCTCACCACCCTCTTGGCTGCGGCCAAGAGGGCCCGTCGCTTCACCTCTCCACGCTTGGTCAGGGTTTCAGTCATGAATCCGAATTCATATTCATTTTCGAGATGCAGTCAATAGCGATTCGCGGAAGTGGGGCATGGTTCAACCCTGTCGGCGTGACCGACCCTCGGTGCCGAAGACGGGCGAGACCGTCCGATCCGCTGTCTCCTCTGACGGGCGGAGCGATGAGAGAGAGGCGCCCGTTCTCTAGATCCGCAGCTCGATCACCATCGGACAGTGGTCGCTTGCCTTGGGTCGATCCCAGCCGACCCGGGGAAAGCGTGCGTCGGCGACCCGCTCCGCCCGCCAGGGCTGCCCGGAGCGCACGACCTCCGGCTTGGCATCGGGGTTGTCGGCCGCCAGCCGCGGCGAGAGAAGCAGGTAGTCGAGTTGACGATAGCGATCCTCACCGGGATCGTAGTGGGTCCAGCGATCCTTGGGGCTGCTCAATCGCTCCATCGGGTCGTGAACGAGTCCGCTGTCAAGCAGGGGTGCCAAGCCATGGCCTTCCGCGGCCGAGCCCTCGACCTGATGGTAGTCGTTGAGGTCGCCGCCGACGATCCAGCGCTCATGGCCCCGCGCCTGTGCCCTGGTGCGGATCAAGTGAGCGACACCGGCCGATTCGGCGAGGCGCGCCATCAAGGTGTGCGCGCGGCTGGGCAGGGCGGCCTTGAAATGGACGGCGAAAAGCAGCAGCGGCTCTCCCGCTATCTCCAAGCGGACTTCCAGGCAGTCGCGGCAGAAGACCGCGGTCGTGGGGTCGCTGTAGAGGCGATCGTGCACCACGGAGCGATGCTTGATCCCGTGGTCCTCGAAGCGGAAGCCGTCATCGAAGAGATCGCCGAGCGCGAGATGGCGATGGCTGGTGATCGCGTCCAGTGGCAGTCGGCTCATCACGCCGACGCAGATGCCCCTGGAATCGTTGCCCTCAAGCATCGCGCGATGGCGCAACTCGGGCCCTCCCAAGCGGGTCAGATAGCGATCGTGAAAGAGGCTCATGGCCTGGGGACCCGCGACTTCCTGCAGCAGCACGACGTCGGGGCGGCCGGCCCTGATCGCCTGCGCGGCCAAGCCGCGTTCTTCGTCCTCCTGCATCAGGGCCGCGGCTTCGGCGATCAGGCTCTCCTCGCTCGGCCTCGTCCCCTCCGAAAGGCCGAAGCGGTCGGCGAAGGCCGGGCCGTGGGAGGCCGGAAGGCGCCGAAAGAGGTTCTCTACGTTGAAGGTCATGATCCGGACGCGCATGGCACCGCCGCTCCCCTGTCCTGCCCGGCCATGCTAGCGTCCCGGTCGGTGACACGACAGCCTAGCGGATAGGGTGACGACGCGTGGCGGATCCGATCTCCTTCTATTTCGATTTCTCCAGTCCTTACGGCTTTCTGGGCAGCGAACGCATCGAGCGGGTCGCGGCCGAGGTCGGGCGCGCCGTCGCCTGGAAGCCCATCCTTCTGGGCGCGGTCTTAAAGGCCACGGGGATGCGTCCGCTCACCGAGATCCCGATCAAGGGCGACTATGCGAGACGCGACCTGATGCGCTCGGCCAGGAAGCTCGGCATCACCTGCCGGATGCCCAGCAACTTCCCCTTCGCCTCGATCTCCGCCTGCCGCGCATTCTATTGGGTGGAGCGGGACTATCCCGATCTGGCCGTGGACCTCGTGCACGCGCTCTTGCGGGCCGCCTGGCAGCAGGACCGGGACATTTCCGGACCCGAGGGCGTGATCGCGGTCGGCGAAACGCTCGGGCTGGACGGGCGGGAACTCAAGGCCGCGCTGCAAGACCCTGCCGTCAAGCAGCGCCTGCGCGACGCGGTGGACGCCAGCCTCGCCGCCGGCGTCTGCGGCGCCCCCTTCATGATTGTCGACGGAGAGCCCTTCTGGGGTCACGACCGCCTGGAGGACATGGCGGACTGGGTGCGCTCCGGTGGCTGGTAAAGAGGGGCCGGGCGAGACCGGGCGAGAGTTCCCGGTCAGACGGTGCGCGGCGGATCGGCGCTGGCCGTCTTGGCGCTGTTGAAGATGAACCAGATGTTCCGTGCGTAGATCAGCAGGCCGCCCGCCTGACCGACGATGAAAACGGGGTCCTCGCGGTAGATGGCATAGGCCAGCATGACCGAGCCGCCAGCCATGGAGAAGAGCCAGAAGGCCGTCGGCACCATGGAGCGCTTGGCCCGCTCGCTGACGATCCACTGGATGAGAAAGCGGCTCGAAAAGAGGGCCTGTCCAACGAAGCCGACTATCAGCCAAAAAAGCGGGATGTACTCGACACAGGCTTCCGCAGCATTGTTCACCGGCCTTGCACCTCCTCTCGATCGAGCGCGGCGCGCTCTTCCTTGCTCTCGATTTCGGTCACCGTGCCGGGATGGCGGTTGCGGCGAATCATCCACCATACGGTTAACATATCGCCGATTCCGACCCACAGCCGGTTCCAGAAACCATACTTGCTCACACCGGCGACACGCGGCCGGTCGTTCACGGGTTGAAGCACGATCTCGACGTTGAGCCTGCCCACCAGCGCCGGAATGAAGCGGTGCATTCCGTCGAACCTGGGGAGCGACAAGAGGACCTCGCGCGGCAGCAGCTTCAGGCCGCAGCCGGTGTCCTTCGTCTTGTCCCGCAGCAGTCCGCGGCGTACGGCGTTCGCGGTTCTCGACGACAGGCGCTTAATCACCGTGTCGCGGCGCTTGCGACGCTGGCCGTCAACCACGCCGACGCGTCCGTGTCCGCCGGCCGCCTCGAAGGCGGCGACCAACGCCGGCACGTCCTGCGGGTCGTTCTGCCGATCGCCGTCCATCATCACTAGCAAGTCGCCTCGCGCCCAGGTGGCGGCGGTGATGACCGCGCCGCTCTTGCCGGCGCGCTTGGTGTGCTGAATCATACGAACGCGACCGGCGCCGGGGGTCTTGGGATCCGCCATGAGCGCTTCGATGACCGCGGCCGTGGCGTCCGTGCTGGCATCATCGACGAACACCACCTCGTAGGCGAACTTGCCGTCCAGCGCCTCGGCGATCTCGCGCACCAGCGGCTCGACGTTCTCCTCCTCGTTCATCACCGGAATGACGAGGCTGATTTGTGGCCTTGCAATGTGCGGTGTCTCTTGCACCGCCTCAGGGTGTTGCGCCATGAAGGTACGCGGTCCTTTGCTTGAGAATGGCTGAGGTCACGCGCGGGGACTCGAAGCCTGTGCGCAGCACGAAAATCGGCTGCCGGCCCTGTTGTCAACCACTGGAAACGCTATATCGCGCATGCAATGACCGAAGACTCCGCGACCCTCCAATCTGGCGGCGGCTCGTCCGCGCGGGCCGCCGGCTGGCGTGTCTGGGCGGATCTCGTCTTGCGCCGCCCCCGCCTCTTCCTGGTCCTGCTCGTTCTGCTGGGCTCCTTGCCGGGCCTCATAGCAATGCCGCCGCTGGACCGGGACGAAGCCCGCTTCGCCCAGGCCACCAGCCAGATGGTCGAAAGCGGCGACTACATATCGATCCATTTTCAGGGCGAGCCGCGCAACAAGAAACCGGCGGGCATCCACTGGCTGCAAGCCGCTTCGGTCTGGCTGTTCGGCGATTCCGAAGCGCACGAGATCTGGACCTACCGGCTACCCTCGCTCGCCGGCGCGATCCTGGCGGTCCTGGTGACCTTCCAGTTGGGCCAGACTCTCTTCGGGCGCAGGCAGGGTTTGTTGGCCGCGGCCATGCTGGGCGGCTGCATTCTGGTCGCGGTCGAAGGCTTCTATGCCAAGACGGATGCCGTGCTCCTCTTCTCCGTGGTGTCGGCGCAGTTGGCCCTGGCGCGCTGCTGGATGGCGAGAGACGAGGCCGAAAAGCCCGGCTTGGGCACGGCGCTGGCCTTCTGGGCCGCCGTCGGCCTCGGCATATTGGTGAAGGGGCCGATCAATCCCATGGTGATCGGTCTCACCGTCCTGGCTCTCTCGGTTTCGACCGGGCGCTGGCGCTGGCTGGGACCGCTCAGGCCGCTGATCGGCGTGCCGCTGATGCTGCTCATCGCCGCGCCCTGGTTCGTCGCGATCACCTTGCGGGACAGCGATTTTCTCATCCGCGCCGCAAACGAGGATCTCATTCCCAAGATCCTGCGCGGTGTCGAGTCGCACGGCGCGCCGCCCGGCAGCTATCTGGTGGCGCACCTGCTGTCCTACTGGCCGGCGGCGCTCTTCACCATTCCGGCGGCGATCGCCGCCTGGCTCGCGCGACGGCGGGTCGGTGCCTTGCCCTTCCTGCTGGCCTGGCTCATACCCAGCTGGCTGGTGTTCGAGTTGGTGCCGACCAAGCTCGTGCACTACACCCTGCCGGCTTACCCGGCCTTGACGCTCATGGTGGCCTGGGCGGTCTTCTCCGGCAGTGATTGGCTCAAGGGCCGCTTGCAGAAGGGCCTGGCGGTGCTGACCTTCCTGGGCGGCCTGGTCTTGGCAGTCGGCGTGGTCTACCTGCCCGTCGCCTTCGACGAGCAGGCGGCCGTCGGGCCGGCCGTGGTCGCGGCCCTCCTGGTGCTGGCGACGGCTTGGGGTGCCGGCTGGTTCGCCTGGCGCGGCCAGCCCTTGCGGTCGCTCGTCTGGGGCGTTCCCATGACCGCGCTGGTGGCGGCCTGGGGATTGGGACTCTATGCGCCGAAGCTGCAGTTCCTCTGGCTCAGCCCGCGTCTGGTGGCCGCCTACGATGAACTGAAGCCGGAGGGCGCGCCGCCCCTGGCCAGCGCCGGCTATCACGAGCCGAGTCTCGTGTTCCTCGCCGGGCGCGAGATCGGCCTGCTCTCGGCGCCCGCCGCGGCCGAGTACCTCGCCGCCAATCCCAAGGCGCTGGTGGCGGTCACCGATAGGGAAGCCGAGAGCTTCAAGGCCACCGCCGCCGCCGAAGGCATCACCCCGGTGGCACGCGGACAGCTCAAGGGCGTCAACTACTCCAAGGGTCGGCGCGACGTCATCACGCTCTACGGCAGGGATCCATGACGCCGACCTGGTGTTTCGACGCCTGGATGGCGGAGCGCCCGCTTGCCTACTGGAGCCTGGTCGCGGTGACCGGCCTGGTGGTCATCGTCATCTTCGTCGACCTGCCGCTCGCGATCTATCTCAGGAACTCCAGTTTCAGCCTGTTGCGGCCAGCCTTGGACAGCATCGGCGAACTGGGCCGGGCGACCGGCTGGGTGGTTGGCGCCCTGCTGCTCTACGGGGCATGCCTTTGGGCCCGGCATCGCGACCCAGGTCGTCACGGCGACTGGTTCGCCTGGATCGGGCGCCACTGCTTGCTGCTGCTGGCGAGCCTCGCGGCCACCGGGATCGTCATCCACCTTCTGAAGGCGCTGCTGGGGCGCAGCCGGCCCAGCGTCTTCTTCTCGGAGGGGATCTACGGCTTCGGCTGGATCGCCGAAGGCTCTCCCATGAACTCCTTCCCCTCCGGTCACACCCAGGTCGCGGTCACGGTGGCGGCCGTGCTGGCCCTGGCCCTGCCGAGCCTGCGCTTGCCGATCTTCGCCGCGGCCGCCCTGGTGGGCTTGAGCCGCATGGTCAACGGCGCCCACTATCTGAGCGACGTCGTCGCCTCGGCCTTCATCTGCCTGGTGATCGTGCAGGGACTGGCCAAGGTGGTCCTCGACCGCCGCAGGACCTGGCTCGACCTGCCGCCCCACCTTTGGCTGCGGCGGCGCTCAGATCGCTCCGGATAGGGCCTGGCAGAAGAGCGCGCTGTCGATGTTGCCACCGGTCAGGACCACGCCGATTTTCTCCTCCGCGCCGGCGCCCTCCTGCATCAGCGCCGCCAGGGCGGCGGCCCCGGCCCCCTCCGCGACATTGTGCGTGGCCCGGAACAGGAGGCGCATGGCTTCGGCGACCTCGGCGTCGCTGACAGCGACGACGCGGCCGACCTCGCGCGCGATGATCTGGAACGCCTCCGGATCGGGCGTGCGGCAGGCCATGCCGTCGGCAAGCTCAGTGGTGACCGCGCGCGAGACCAGCTGTCCCTGGCGCAAGGACTCCCGATAGGCCGTGGCGCCGGTGGAAACCACGCCGATCAACTCGACCTCGAGACCCAGGGCGGCGCGTGCGGCGGCCGCGCCGCAGATGCCGGAGCCCAGGCCGATCGGCACATAGAGCCGGGTCAGATCCGGCTGGGCGCGGAAGAGTTCCAGTGCGTAGCCGGCGACGCCGGCCACCAGGTCGCCATGGAAGGAGGGAACGGCATGCAGACCCTCCTGGCGCGCCCGCGTGCGGGCGTGCTCCAGGGCGTCCTGGAAATCCTCGCCCACCTCGATCAGCTCGGCGCCAAGCGCCCGCATGGCCGTGTTCTTCTCATGCGAATTGCCCCGGGGGACGACGATGACCGCGCGCAGGCCCCGCGCCGCGGCGGCAAAGGCGATCGACTGACCGTGGTTGCCGCGCGTCGCCGCGATCACGCCCGGGCAGCGGGGGTCGCGGCGCGTGAGGGCGTCCAGATAGACCAGCCCGCCGCGCATCTTGAAGGCGCCGAGCGGGCCGTGGTTCTCGTGCTTGATCCAGACCTCCGCCCCGACGGCATCGTTGATTTGCGGCCAGCTGTACTGCGGCGTTCCCGCGAAGTGCGCGCCGACCACGCGCTCGGCCGCCTCAAGGGCCGCTTTGTCGGGCAGCTGGCCCGCGGGCGCTCTCGTCATCGCTTGTCTCCCGACCCTCCTTGCGGTCTTGTTAGCAGCGGCAGCCGGTCTCGGCGACCGGTCTCGGAAGCCGGGCAAGGTTAGCACCGCCGCGCCAACGGACCGGACTGCCCTTTCGGAAGAACAGCCATGAGCCGGTCGGCTTGGGATCGAGGAGAGAAGCTATGCTGACGAGAGAGGTGGATCGGCGCGGCGTCGCTGAGCTGACCTTGAGCCGGCCGGAGGTGCACAACGCATTCGACGACCGGCTTATCGCGGCCTTGACGGAGGCGCTGGAGGCCTTGGGCGCCGATGGCGCCGTGCGCGCGGTGGTCTTGGCGGCGGAGGGCAAGTCCTTCTCGGCCGGCGCCGATCTCGGTTGGATGAAGCGCATGGCGAGCTACGGCGAGGCCGAGAACCTGGCCGACGCGAGGGCGCTGGCCCGCCTGATGGAGACCTTGGACCGCCTGCCGAAACCGACCATCGCCAAGGTCCAAGGCGCTGCCTTCGGCGGCGGCGTCGGCCTGGTCGCCTGCTGCGACATCGCCGTCGGCAGCGAGGCCGCCCGCTTCATGCTCTCGGAGGTGAAGCTGGGTCTGATCCCCGCCGTCATCAGTCCCTACGTCGTCAAGGCGATCGGCCAGCGTGCCGCGCGCCGCTACTTCCTGACCGCCGAGCGCTTCGATGCCGCCCAGGCGCTTCACTTCGGGCTGCTGCACCGGGTGGTGCCGGCCGAGGGGCTGGATGCGGCGGTCGAGGAGCTGCTGGCGGCGCTGCTGGCCGCCGGCCCGGCCGCGGTCGCCGCGTCGAAGGACCTCGTCTTCGCCGTCGACCGGCCGCTCGATGCCGCGGTGATCGAGGACACGGCCCGGCGCATCGCCGAGATTCGCGCCGGAGCGGAGGGGAGGGAGGGCGTGCGCGCCTTCCTGGAGAAGCGCAAGCCCGTCTGGCCCTAGCCGACGACGGGGCAGGTTGCCGCTTGTGGATGGATTCCTGCCGAGAGCGGCTTGGTCTGCCAGGCAATCGATGCCACAAGAGGTACGGCGAACGGCGGGAGCGCGATGCACGAAGAGACGCAGCTGGCGGAAATCCTGATCTTCCTGGCTGCCGCCGTGGTCATCGTCGGCCTCGCGCCGCGCCTCAAGCTCGGCTCCATCGTCGGCTATATCGCGGCGGGCGTCTTGCTGGGGCCGGACGGCCTGGGCCTGGCGGCGCCGCGCGAGCTGGCCTTCCTGGCCGAGTTGGGCGTCGTCTTCCTGCTCTTCTTCGTCGGGCTCGAGCTCTCGCTCGCCCGTCTGATCGCGCTGCGCAACCTGGTCTTCGGCTTGGGCAGTCTGCAGGTCTTCGTCACCGGGCTCATCATCGCGCTGGTCGCGCTCGCGGTCGGCCAGCCGCCGGCGACGGCGGCCATCATCGGCGGCGCCTTGGCGCTCTCCTCCACCGCCATCGTGCTGCAGCACCTGGGCGAGCGGGGCGACATGGCCGCCAACTACGGCCGCGTCACCTTCTCCATCCTGCTGTTGCAGGACCTGGCACTGGTGCCGCTCCTGACCATGGTGACGGTGCTCTCGGGCGACGGCAGCGACGTTTTGGGCCAGAGTCTCTGGGCCTTCGCCAAGGCGGCGGCGGCGATCCTGGTCGCCTTCGCCATCGGCCGCCTGATCCTGCATCCGCTCTATCGGCTGGTTGCCGGCGCGCGCAATCACGAGGTGCTGGTGGCCTTGGCCCTGGCGACCGTGCTGGGCGGCGCCTACTTCCTCTCGCTGGCCGGGCTCTCCATGGCGCTGGGCGCCTTCCTGGCCGGCCTGGTGCTCTCCGGCAGCGAATTCCGCCATCAGGTCGAGGCCGATCTGCGGCCGATTAAGGGCCTGCTGCTGGGGCTCTTCTTCATCTACGTCGGGGTCTCCCTGGACATCGACGTGATCCTGCGATCCTGGGTGCTGGTCCTGGGCCTGGCCGCGCTGTTGCTGGTCGGCAAGGCCATCGTGGTGACCGCCTGCTGCCGCGTCACCGGGCAGAGCTGGGGGATCGCGCTGCGCTGCGGCGGCGCCTTGGCGCAGTGCGGCGAGTTCGCCTTCGTGCTGCTGGCCGCCGCCGTGCTGCACGACCTGGTACCGCTTTCGCTGGCCAGCCTGCTGGCCGCCGTGGTCGGGGTCACCATGGCTTGCACGCCCCTGGGCTTCCTGGTCGGTCGGCGTCTTGCCGCGCGCTTCTCCAAGCCGGTCGGGCCGATGCGCCAGGCGATGCGGGAGGACAGCCGCGAGCGCCATGACCATGTCATTCTGGCCGGCTATGGCCGCGTCGGGCAGACCGTGGCGCAGCTGCTCGCCAGCGAAGGCATCGCCTTCGTCGCCCTGGACATGGATTCGGGCCGGGTGGCGCGCAGCCGGCGCGCCGGCCAGCCGGTCTACTTCGGCGACGCCAGCCGCTCGGAGATCCTGGAGGCCGCCGGCGCGGAGCGGGCGAGTGCTTTGCTGGTGACCCTGGACGCGGCGCCCGCCGCCGAGCGGGCGGTCGAAGCGAGCCTGAAGCGCTGGCCGGACCTGCCCGTCCTGGTGCGCGCCCGCGACGTGGCCGAAGCCGACCGCCTGAAGGCCCTGGGCGCCGTGGAGGCCGTGCCCGAGGCGGTCGAGGGCAGCCTGCGCCTGGGGGCAGCCCTGCTCACCTTGCTGGGCAGCCCCGGCGAGGCCGTCGACGAGCAATTGGCGGTGTTGCGGCACGACGACTATCGGGCCTTGGCCGGGCTCGACCCGGGCAGCAAGGTCAGGCGCGCGGCGCGCAAGCAGCGCCGGGACAAGGGCGGCGAGCCATGACGCTGCATCTCCTGAAGCTCTCGGTCGGCAGCGAGAGCGTCGAGAGCCTGCGCGGCTGGCAGCGTCAGCGCCTGGAGCGCGAGGGCCGCCTCTATCACGGCACCCGCCAGCAGCCGCGGCGCGGCGAGGAACTGCTCGACGGCGGCTCCATCTACTGGGTGATCAAGGGCCTCATTCTCTGCCGCCAGGCCCTGGTCGGCCTGGAGCCAGGCGTCACCGAGAGCGGGCAGGCCATGACCTTGCTGATGCTGGGCTCCGAGATCGTCGAGGTCGAGCCCAGGCCGCACCGCGCCTTCCAGGGTTGGCGCTATCTGCGGCCGCGGGACGCACCCAAGGATCTGGCTGGACGGGCCGAGGGATTGCCCTCGACCTTGGCCGCGGAACTGCGCGCCTTGGGCTGCTGGTAGGCCTGTCATCAGGCCTTCATTTTTTCTCTGGACAGGCCGAGAGGCCCTGCCTATATAGCTCTTCACCGCGAC
>OY770024.1:5482500-7789243 GCA_963669375.1 Rhodospirillales bacterium
GGGGAGTGTCTGGATTTCGATGTCGCAAGGGGGAAAGCGTCTCTTGCGAGATCCGAATTCAGGGTTCTGGGTTCAGGTTTCATGACATGGTTGATCAAACGTGAAGCGAGTAGAGGCAGGAGCCTTGCCCGCCGCCGAGAGGTGGGGGGTGGCTTTTGTCTTATGCTCAAGGTCTTGACGTAATCTGTACACACGCGAGCGGTCTTGGCCGGCGGGTCCTTCGGGGCGAAGCCGGATCCAAGGGGTTTTGCGTGGTGGGTTATGCAAGCGTCTGTAAGGGCATTTGGTGGATGCCTTGGCACCGAGAGGCGATGAAGGACGTGGCACTCTGCGATAAGCCGTGGGGAGGTGAGAGCAACCTTCGATCCGCGGATTTCCGAATGGGGAAACCCGGCCCTATAGGGTCATTTCCCGGCTGAACACATAGGCCGGGAGAAGCGAACCCGGGGAACTGAAACATCTCAGTACCCGGAGGAAAGGACATCAACAGAGACTCCGCAAGTAGTGGCGAGCGAACGCGGACGAGGCCAGTGGCCAGGAGAACGTGAACCGGAAGCGTCTGGAAAGGCGCGCCACAGCGGGTGATAGCCCCGTACGGGTAGGCGTATTCTGGTCCTCGAGTAGGGCGGGACACGTGAAATCCTGTCTGAACATGGGGGGACCACCCTCCAAGCCTAAGTACTCCTCGGTGACCGATAGTGAACCAGTACCGTGAGGGAAAGGTGAAAAGCACCCCGATGAGGGGAGTGAAAGAGACCCTGAAACCGAATGCCTACAAACAGTCGGAGCGCGTTCGCCCGAGGCGAACGCTTCTTTGTGTTGCAACCAGACGGCACCAGCCCGCTCCCCCTCCCGACCACCCACGCCAGTATCCTATTGGGTGGTCGGGAGGGGGAGCGGGCTGGTGCCGGAGCAAGCGACCGAGAGCGTTCACCTCCGGTGAACGCGTGACGGCGTACCTTTTGTATAATGGGTCAGCGAGTTGGTCTTGCGAGCAAGCTTAAGCCGCTAGGCGTAGGCGCAGCGAAAGCGAGTCTGAAGAGGGCGCTTTAGTTCGTAGGATCAGACCCGAAACCCGGTGATCTAGGTATGGGCAGGTTGAAGGTGGGGTAACACCCACTGGAGGACCGAACCCACGTCTGTTGAAAAAGACAGGGATGACCTGTGCCTAGGGGTGAAAGGCCAATCAAACCGGGAGATATCTGGTTCTCCGCGAAAGCTATTTAGGTAGCGCGTCGGATTTGTGCCCTCGGGGGTAGAGCACTGGATGGGCTAGGGGGGAGCGATCCTTACCAAACCTAACCAAACTCCGAATACCGAGGAGTATCGTCCGGCAGACAGGCAGTGGGTGCTAAGGTCCATTGCCAAGAGGGAAACAGCCCAGACCGCCAGCTAAGGTCCCCAAGTTACGGCTAAGTGGGAAAGGATGTGGGAAGGCCAAGACAGCCAGGAAGTTGGCTTAGAAGCAGCCATCTTTTAAAGAAAGCGTAATAGCTCACTGGTCTAGATAAGCCGTCCTGCGCCGAAAATGTACCGGGGCTCAAGCCGTACACCGAAGCTGCGGGCTTGCCTTAGGGCAAGCGGTAGCGGAGCGTTGCCTAGGCCTGCGAAGCCGCACCCGCGAGGGGCGGTGGAGGTATGGCAAGTGCGAATGCTGACATGAGTAGCGATAAAGAGGGTGAGAACCCCTCTCGCCGAAAGTCCAAGGGTTCCTGCGCAAGGCCAATCCGCGCAGGGTTAGCCGGCCCCTAAGGCGAGGCCGAAAGGCGTAGTCGATGGGAATGGGGTTAATAGTCCCCAGCCAGCGGGTGGTGACGAAGGTGAAACGTGGTCGAGGCTTATCGGATTGTCTCGGCGGCTGGATCCTTCCAGGAAAGAACCCCCGCTTTTGACCGTACCCGAAACCGACACAGGTGGACTGGTAGAGAATACCCAGGCGCTTGAGAGAACTCTGCTGAAGGAACTCGGCAAATTGCCCTCGTAACTTCGGGAGAAGAGGGCCCGGTCTTGGGGCAACCCAGGGCCGGGGGCACAGACCAGGGGGTGGCGACTGTTTACTAAAAACACAGGGCTCTGCGAAACCGAGTAAGGTGACGTATAGGGTCTGACGCCTGCCCGGTGCCGGAAGGTTAAGAGGAGAGGTTCACGCTTCGAATCGAAGCCCCGGTAAACGGCGGCCGTAACTATAACGGTCCTAAGGTAGCGAAATTCCTTGTCGGGTAAGTTCCGACCTGCACGAATGGCGTAACGACTTCCCCACTGTCTCCAGCAGAGACTCAGCGAAATTGAATTCCCCGTGAAGATGCGGGGTACCCGCGGTCAGACGGAAAGACCCCGTGCACCTTTACTACAGCTTTGCAGTGGCATTAGACCCCCTATGTGTAGGATAGGCGGGAGGCTTTGAAGCGTCGGCGCCAGTTGACGTGGAGCCATCCTTGAAATACCGCCCTTAGAGAGTCTGATGTCTAACCGCGCGCCGTCATCCGGCGTCGGGACCCTGCATGGTGGGTAGTTTGACTGGGGCGGTCGCCTCCCAAAGAGTAACGGAGGCGCGCGAAGGTGGGCTCAAGCTGGTCGGTCATCAGCTGCTGAGTGCAATGGCATAAGCCCGCCTGACTGTGAGGCCGACAGGCCGAACAGAGACGAAAGTCGGTCATAGTGATCCGGTGGTCCCGCGTGGAAGGGCCATCGCTCAACGGACAAAAGGTACGCCGGGGATAACAGGCTGATCTCCCCCAAGAGTCCACATCGACGGGGAGGTTTGGCACCTCGATGTCGGCTCATCGCATCCTGGGGCTGGAGCAGGTCCCAAGGGTATGGCTGTTCGCCATTTAAAGCGGTACGTGAGCTGGGTTTAGAACGTCGTGAGACAGTTCGGTCCCTATCTGCCGTGGGTGTTCGAGACTTGAGAGGATCTGTCCCTAGTACGAGAGGACCGGGATGGACGCACCTCTGGTGGACCTGTTGTCGCGCCAGCGGCACAGCAGGGTAGCTATGTGCGGAACGGATAACCGCTGAAAGCATCTAAGCGGGAAACCAGCCTCAAAACCAGGTCTCGCCTAAGAGCCGTGGTAGACCACCACGTCGATAGGCCGGAGGTACAAGCGCAGCAATGCGTTCAGCCGACCGGTACTAATCGCTCGATCGGCTTGCATCACCCACCTCGTAAAACCCCTGGAAGACAGCCGACATCGGCGTCCCCAAGGACTAAAAGCGCAATGCCAAAAACGCAACTCCAACACCTTGAGCCCAATTAAACGCGACACGCGCAACCCCAAGAGGAGGGGGCCGCCAAACCAGGCCGCCCCAGCCTCTCTTTGCACGACCTGGTGGCTATGGCGAGGGGAGACCCACACGATCCCATCCCGAACTCGAACGTGAAAACCCTCTGCGCCGATGGTACTGCGTCTTAAGGCGTGGGAGAGTAGGTCGCCGCCAGGTCTTGCAAAGAGAGGCCCCCCCAAAGAGAGGCCCGCATGACACCCTCGACCCAACGCTTCACGAACGATCGACCGACCCCAACCTGACAACACCCACCATCCAACCCTCTCACACTCTTCGCGGGGTGGAGCAGTCCGGTAGCTCGTCAGGCTCATAACCTGAAGGTCGTAGGTTCAAATCCTACCCCCGCAACCACCTAAGGCCCCGCAACCGCGGGGCCTTAGGTGGTTCTGAAGCAGGGCTCTTGAACTTTCGCCCATGAAGGTTCTGGCAAGCGGCCACCAGGCCGCCCGCTCATAACATGAAGGCTGAGGGCGTTAAGGGATTGATCCAGTGGATCAATCCTAGCCCGAAGGTCGAGCACGGGCGAACAGCCCGCGCGCAGACTGCGGTGGGGCTAATCCTCCTCCGGCAAACGAGTCCTCCCAAGATGTGCCACTGGCGTTCTCATCGACGGTCAATCCGTCCTCACCCCGGTCGTGGCCAAGGTACGGTGTTGCGCTGGTGCCATATGCAATATCCCCGGACCCTTACCGCGCTGCTGCCAGGCGCTTGCCGGTGAATGCGTCCAGGGAGTGGTCGGGGCTGCGGCCGGCGATGGCATCGGCGATGAGCTTTCCCGAGTAGGCGCCGGCCAGATTGCCGAAGAAGTGAGCGACGTTCAGGGCCAAACCCTCCAAACCGGGGGTGGCGTCGATCACCGGCAGGCCATCACGGGTTTGCATGACGATGCCGGCCCAGACCCGCTCGATCGGCAGCTCGGCCAGGCCAGCCAGGTTCTGTGTCAGGATTGCCCAAGCCATGGCTTGCCCGGCTACGGTCGCACGATCCGAAAAGCTGCCGGGTTCATAGGCGCATCCGAACTGAAGCGAGCCGTCCGGCAGGCTCGCCACCTGTTCGGTAAATCCCAAGGCGGGGTTAAGCCTTTGGCTTGGGTCTCGCGGCAGGCTGTGGGGATCGACGCCGGCTGGCGTGAAGAAGTCGAACAGTGCTTGGCCGGCCAGGACCGGGCCCAGGCGGAAGGCTGTGGGCGACGTGGCGGCTGCTTCGAAGCGCATTGGCGTGGCGGGGATGCCCAGACCCAGGGGTGCCAGAAGCCCATTGCACCAGGGACCGTTCGCGACCAGGACCAGCGGCGCCTCGATGCGCCGACCATCGGCAAGCCGGACGCCGCTGCAGCGCGAGGTGGAGACGTCGAGACCGACCACCGGGGTTCCGGTCATGATCGTTGCGCCGGCAGCGGCAAGTGCGCGGGCAAGGCTCTTCACGAAGCCGGCGCTGTCCTGATGGGCATCGAGCGGATTCCAGACGGCGCCGGAGACCGCCGGACCAAGCTCCGGTACGAGCGACAGCACCTCGGCCCGATCCAGCAGGGTCACCGGCAGACCGGCCGCTTGGCGGTCTGCGACGAAAGCTGCCGCAACCTCACGATAGGCCGCGTCGCGATAGAGCAGCAGACCACCGCAGGCACGGAAGCTTTCGTCGCCACGCTCTCGGGCGAAGTCCTCGGCGAAGTTGCGGGCGCGCAGAGAGAACTGCATCGGCAGTCCCGCGGCCTTGGTTTGCAGCCAGAGGAACCCCGGATTGCGGCCCGAAGCGCCCCAGCCGGGGACCTGGCTGTCGATCAGCAGCACCTTGTGGCCGTCTGCCGTCAGGAACCAGGCGGACGCGACCCCGGCAATACCCGCACCGACGACGATGACATCGAAGCCTGCGTTCATCGTCGCAGGCGAAAGACCGGCAGCGGCGGAAGTCCCGCTTCGCGCTCGCGCCAGGCCACAACGACAGGGGCGCCGATCCGGGGTACCTGCTCTCTGTCACTCACGATATTGGTCAAGAGCCGCGGTCCCTCCTCGAGATCGACCAGCGCCAGGGAATAGGGCGGCGGCAAGGCCCCGATCACCGGCAAGCGCATGGTGGTCAGCGCATAGATGACCCCAGCACCGCTGACGGCGACCAGCCGCAAGGCATCGCTCTGGCAGGAGAGGCAGAAGGGGCGGGGGTAGTGCTGGTGATGGCCGCAGTCTTGGCAGACCTGCACCGTCAAGCGTCGCTCGGCACAGGCGGCCCAGTATGCCTCGGTGGTGGGGTCCGCGGCACCGCGCTCGGAGAAGGGATAGTCAGTCACGGGCGAGCACCACTGTCGACGCGGTGGAAAAGGCGAGGCCGCCGGTGCCGTGCACCAGGCCGATCCGGGCATCGGGAACCTGCCGCCCCTCTGCCTCGTGGCGCAGCTGACGCACTGCCTCGATCAGCAGCAGGATGCCGAGCGCGCCGGGATGGCAATAGGAGAGGCCGCCACCCGAGGTCATGCTGGGCAGCGCGCCGCCGGGGCGCAGGCGGCCGTCGGCGACGAAGTCCCCGGCCTCGCCCTTGGCACAGAAGCCCAGATCCTCCAGATAGAGCAGCACGGCATGGGTGAAGTTGTCGTAGGGCTGAAAGACGTCGATCTCAGAGGGCGTCACCCCGGCCATGCCAAAGGCCTCGCGGCCGGAGACCAGGCCTGGTGTCACGGTGAGATCGGGGCACTGTGCGACCTGCCATTGGACATGGCTCTCGCCGGCGCCCAGCACGCGGATCGGGCGTTTCTCGGCGTCGCGGGCGCGGTCGCCGCGCGTGAGCACCACGGCACCGCCCCCGTCGGTCACCAGGCAGCAGTCGAGCTTGCGCAAGGGATCGGCCAGCAGCGGCGAGGCGGCCACGTCGTCCAGGCTCAAGGGGTCGCGGACCCAGGCTTTGGGGTTGAGCTGAGCCCAGGAGCGCGCGGCTACCGCGACCTCGGCCAAATGCTCAGGCTTGGTGCCGAACTGATGCATATGCCTGGAGGCGCTCAAGGCATAGTGGCCGATCGGGACGTGGATGCCGAAAGGCGCCTCGAACTGTGCCGGGAGCGAACCGTCGAGCTGATCGCTGGCCTGCTTGCGGCTGCGCCGGCTGCGCTGGCGCGAGGCATAGGCGATCAGTGCGACATCGCAGCGCCCGGCGGCCAAGGCCAGCAGTGCATGATGCACGAAGAACTCGAAGGAGGCGCCGCCCATGTCGGAGGATTCCGCCCAGCGCGGCTGGATGCCCAGGTATTCGCCCAGCTGCACCGAACCCTCTTCGCCCATGTAGTTGGTGAAGAGCGCATCCACGTCGGCCAGGGCTAAGCCGGCCTCTGCCAAGGCTACGCGCGCCGCCAAAGCGGCCATGGAGAACTCGCTTTGGTCGACGACCTTGCCAAGCGCGGTCTCCGCGACCCCGGCTATGAAAATCGGAACGTCGGTTAGGGCTGTCACAAGGGGTCCTCCATCTGGATTGCGAGTGGCCTTGCTGCCGCAGATACTTGAACAACACACGGCACGCGCTTCATTAATGAATCTGATATCAACATCAGAAATTGCCTCCCGGCTGGCGCCCGACTAGGCTTGCGCCTAGAGACCGGGAAGCAGAGCTGTTGCAGGAGGAGCCCGCGTGGAAGCCGAACGCCAAGTGGTGGCCAGTCGTCCGGATAGCGCCCCGCCGCGATTGTCGGAGGTGGGCTATGCGGACTACCTGCGACAGAGGCTTGCAACGGGGGCCTTTTCCTCCAAAGGAGAACGCACGCGCTTTCGCCTGCGTATCGCCGCGGCGATGGCGCTGGAGGAGGGCGGATTTCAGGACCTGAAGGTCTCCGACGTTTGCAGTCTGGCCCAGGTCGCGCTCGGCACCTTCTATGTCTACTTTCAGGACAAGACGGAGATTGCCATCGACGTGGTGATGAGCTTCATAAACTTGCTTTACGAGCAGGCCCGCGAGGACGCGCGGGGCGCCAAGGAGTATGACTCGATCTATCGCACCAACCTCTTCTTCGTGCTGGCCTATCGCAACAATCCCGGCCTGATGCGCTGCCATGTGCAGCTGCAAAGCCAAGTGCCTGAGTTCCGCTCCCACTGGGAACCGCGTCATCGCCGGTGGCAGGAGACCTTGGCGCGTTCTATTCTGCGGCGCTCCGCCGATCCAGGTCTCACGCACGAGCGGGCGTTGAAGATCGGGGCAGCGCTCGAGGGAATGGTCTTCAACTACCTCTATGCGGCCGCCGTTACCCGAGAATCCCTGATCGAGTCCGAGGACAGCGATCCGGCCGAGATGGCCGAGACCTTGTCGGTGCTCTGGTATCGAGGTGTTCATGGCAAGGACCCCGATCACCTCTCGACGCCGGAGGGGCGCGGGGCTGCCGTCAGCGAGAGGTCGTAGCGCAGAAAGTCGCTCCTCGCCGCCAGCTTGTCGTAGAGCCGCTGGGCGGCATAATTGTCGGCCTGCGTCATCCAGAAGATCTTGAACCAGCCCGCCTCCCGGCCCATTGCCGCCAGGCGGTGGATCAGGGCTTGGGCATAGCCGCGGCCGCGCGCCGCCTCCTTCACATAAAGGTCCTGCAGATAGCAGACCTCCCCCTTGCTCCAGGTGAAGGGGAACGCCAGGTGCAAGAGGAAGCCCTGTGGACGATCGCTTGCGTCCACGACGATGAGGCACCCAAGTGCACAGGCCGGATCGTGGATCCGTGCCCAGTTGGCCTCGCCCATGTCGCGGTCGCCGGGTTCGTTCGGATCGGTCGCGACGAAGGCATCCCACATCTCCAGGAAGACCGCGCGGTCCTTGGACATGGCCGGGCGAACCGTGGCAGTTGTCGTCATGGTGTCACCTTTTCGGAAAGGCGGAGCTGGGCGGCGGCAGCCAGGACCACCTCGTCGTCGGCGCGGCTCAGGATTACCTCCGCCTTGGCGTGGACTCCCGCCAGCCTCTCCAGCGCCTCGCAGCGCGCGACCAGCCGGTCTCCCGGCCAGACCGGGGCGCGAAAGCGGACGCGGTAGGACAGCAGGCAGCCCTGCCCGAACCAGCGCTCCAGGGCGGTGGCGACAAGGCCGGCCGAGTACATGCCCTGGGCCATGACATCCGGCAGACCCGTTGCTCTGGCGAAGGGAACGTCGTGATGAATGGGGTTGAAGTCGCCCGACGCGCCGGCGTAGCGCACCAGGTCGGTCCGCGTAAGCGGCCCCCAGGAATGGGGTTCAGGAAGAAGGGTCACCTTAGAGTTCCTTCTCGATGGTCGTCATGCTCTCCCGTAGGAGCATCGCGCCCGTCGCGGCATCGCTGTAGTCGATCGCCACGGTGACAACGCGCATGCGGCCCCCCTGGCGCCCGCGCTTCATCCGGTCGGACAGGATACGTGCTGTGCAGGCAAGCGTCATGCCGGCCCGGATCGGCGCAAAGTAGTCGTAGCCCTGTTCGCCATGCAGGATGCGTTTGCGGTCGACCTTGAGAATGTCCTTGACCAGGGTTTCGACGAAATCGGCGGCTGCGACCACCGTGAAAGTCGGCGGGGCAACGTCCGTGTCGTCTCGTTCGGCGCCGAGCGCGCGGTCGAACTCGGCGATCTTGCCGGCCTCGACGTGAAAGCGCCATTCGCCGACGATCTTGTCCTCGGGGTCCGTCATCTGCGCCCTCCAAAGGCGAGTACGCCGCGCCGCGAGACCATGACCAGCAAGCCAAGCGCAATCAGGTTGCAGAGCACCAGCAGGGTGGCGACTGCGGTGATCGTCGGGTTCACTTGAATCGTCAGCTCGTTGAACATGCGCTTTGGAATCGTCAGGTGCGTGCCCGAGACGAAGATGGTGATCACCACCTCGTCGAAGCTGAGAACGAAAGAGAAGATCCAGGCCGCCAGCGCGCTGGGCATGACGTTGGGCAGGGTGATGCGGGTCAGTACCTGCCAGCGCGTGGCGCCCAGGGTCGTTGCCACCTGCTCGATGCGATGGTCGAAGCCGCGGATGGCGGACTGCATGACGAGGATCACGTAGGGAATGACGATGATGGTGTGGCCGAGGATCAGGCCGCCGAAGCTGCCCAGGATGCCGGCGCGGGCAAAGAAGATGTAGAGCGCGACGGCGGTGATGATCGGCGGAACGATCATGGGGGCGATGAAGTTGGCTTCCAGCAAGCCGCGACCGGCAAAGCGTCCGCGCACCAGCACATAGGCCGCCATTGTGCCCAAGGCCAGCGCGACGCTGCTGGAGGTGACGGCGAGGATCAGCGAGTTCCAGGCGGCCTCGATCCAGATCGCGCTGCCGAAGAGCGTTTCGTACCAGCGAAGGGAGAATCCGGGCGGCGGAAACTCCAGGGACTGCGCCGAGGAGAAGGACATGGGTGCCACGATCAGGACCGGCAGGCAGAGGAAGATCAGCACGCCGATGCCGTAGATCGGCAGCCAAAGGCTGGTGGCGCTCTTCATGCCTGCCGCTCCCTGAGACGCTGGTAGAGGAGGTAGAGCGAGAGAGTCATCGCCAAAAGGACGACGGAGACGACGGCCGCCATCTCCCAATTGGCGAAGCGGTTCATCAAGAGGTCCATCATGTTGGCGATCAAGGGCACGCGCCCGCCGCCCAGGACGGCCGGCGTGATGTAGAAGCCCAGGCTCAAGATGAAGACCAGGATCGAGGAAGTGACGAGGGCGGGCAGGGTGAGCGGGAAGTAGACCTGCCAGAAGATGCGCAGCGGCTTCGCCCCCATCGTCTCCGCCACCTGCATGAGCCGCGGATCGATCTTCGACATGGCGGCATAGAGCGGCAGGACCAGAAAGGGCAGCAGCACGTTGACCATGCCGATCAGAATGCCGCCTTCGTTGTAGAGGAACTGCAAGGGCTTCTCGATCAAGCCGCTTGCCAAGAGGCTGCGGTTGACTAGGCCGGCACTGCCCAGGATGACGATCCAGGAATAGGTGCGCACCAGGATAGACACCCAGAAGGTCATCACCACCAGGCCCAGCACCAGCAGTCGCTTGCGCGGCGACAGCTTGGTCGCCCAATAGGCCAGCGGATAGCCCAGGAGGACCGTCAGCGCCGTCACCTCCGCCGAGATGACCAGCGTGCGCCAGATGATCCGCATGTAGGCTTTCGATTCCCAGAAGTCCTCGAAGTGCGCCGTGGTCAGGCGGCCGGTCTCTTCGTCCAGGATGCTCCAGTAGACCGTGTTCAGGATCGGATAGTCGAACACGACCACGACCAGCAGCGCCACCGGCAAGATCAGCAGCAGCAGCTCCGTCCGTCGCCGACGGCGCCGGGGGCCAGACTGGGGCGCAGACTGGGTCGTGGGGACCGCTTGGCCTGGCAAAGCGGTCCCGCTAGACCCCGAGGTCACGGCGTGGCGCACGCCTCCTGCTTCCGATTGAAACACCTACTGCAGCAGCTTGAACTCGTTCCAGCGCTTCTCGACCTCCTCGGCATTGTCGAACCACCACTGGCCGGGAACCAGCCATTGAACGGACTTGTTCTCCGGCGTGGTCGGGAAGGTCGCCGCCAGCTCTGCGGAGACATGCTTGGCCAGGTCCGGGCTGGGTCCGGGGTAGGGCAGATAGGAGACCAGACAGGCCTGCTTTTCCGCGTTGGTCTGCGCGCGCAGCCAGGTGTAGAGCATCTCGCGCTGTTCGTCGGTGATGCCCTTGGCCACCACCCACCAGGAGATATCTAGCATGCCCTGGTTGTAGGTGGCGGTGATGCCGTCATGGCCGAAGACACGGCCGGACCAGGCGATGGCGTACTGCGCCTCGTTGTCTTTCAACAGCTGGGCCGGTTGCGCGCCGGACTGCCACCAGATGACGTCGTCCTTGATCTTGTCCAGGGTCGCGAAGGCGAGGTCGAGGTCGATGCCCTGAGCCACCTCTTCTGGTGTCATGCCGCCGCCCATGGCCGCGAAGGGCAGGACGAAATCGGGATAGTCGGGCAGCGCACGCACGCCCGGGAAGTTCTCGGTATCGAAGAACTCCTGGACGTTGGCCGGAGCCTTTGCGTCGTCGCGCCAGGCCATGATGGTGGAATAGTAGCTGGCGCCGAAGCCGTAGTCGTTCTTGGCCTCCTCGAACATGGGCTCGGGGTTCACCTTCGCCCAATCGATCGGCTCTATCAGGCCGGCCGCCGCCATGCGCAGCATGTCGCCGGTGGATGCGTCGGTGGAGGCATTGGTGATAACGCCGGAGCGGCCCTGGGCCTGCATCTTGGCGAAGCCGCCGGGTGATTCCATCACCACGGTGATGCCGCTGTCTTCCAGCAGGGGCTTGTTGATACAGGCTTCCAGGGAATCGCCATACTCGCCGCCTGCGTTCATGACGTTCAGCGTCCCGTCCGCCAAGGCGCCGGCCGGCAGCGCCAGTGCGAGAGCCGCCGCGGAGCAGAGGTGCGTGAGAGGCCTCAAAGTTCTCATTGTGTGATCCTTTCCTTCGCTGGGTGCAGATGTTCTGCCCGATCTGCCGCGGGATCGTCCGCTGCCTCGCCCTTCGCCTCGAGGGAATCCGGCAAGAGCCAGACCCGGTCGGGGTCCCAGGTGAGGTGGACCTGCGCACCCTCCCTATGGCGCGCATGCTGCCCGGTGACGTGGGCACGCAACTCTTGACCTTGGGCGGTGCTGAGCGTGTAGCGCACGACCTCGCCCAGAAAATCGACATCGACGATGCGGCCCTCCAGGACGCCCGGTCCGGCCGCGAGACGGACTTCGTCGGGACGCAGCATCCCGGTCACGCGTGCGCCGGGGGAAAGAGCCTTGCCGTGGCTCGGGAAGATCTCGCCGCGCTCGGAATGGATCGCCCCGTCGCGCCATGTGCCCTCGAGGAAATTCGCAGTGCCGAGGAAACCGGCGGCAAAGCGCGTGGCGGGCCGGTGATAGAGCTCGTCCGGGGTGCCGACCTGTTCGATACGACCGTGCGACATCAGGACCACGTGGTCGGAGAGCGACATGGCCTCTTCCTGGTCGTGGGTCACCAACACCGTGGTGATGCCTAGGCTGTGCTGCAGCGCCCGGATCTCAATTCGCACCTCTTCGCGCAGATTGCGGTCCAGTGCGGCCAGCGGCTCGTCGAGCAGCAATATGTCCGGCTTGAAGACGATGGCGCGTGCCAGGGCCACGCGCTGTTGTTGGCCGCCGGACAGCTGGTGGGGCTTGCGGTCGGCGAAACCCTCGAGGCGGACTTGGGTCAAGACTTCCCCGACGCGCCGTTTGATCTCCGTGGCGGAGGCTTTGCGGATGCGCAGAGGAAAGGCGATGTTGTCGAAGATTGTCATGTGGGGGAAGAGCGCATAGCTCTGAAACACCAGCCCCGTGTTGCGTTCGGAGGCCGGCAGATGGGTGATGTCGCGCTCGCCCACCTCGATGGTGCCGGAGGTCGGCTCGATGATCCCGGCGATCAGCGACAGTATCGTCGTCTTGCCCGATCCGCTGGGTCCCAGGATCGTGGTGAAGGCGCCCGAGTGCATTGAGACCGAGATGTTGTCGATGGCGCGCACCGAGCCGTAGGTCTTGGTGATTCCGTTGAAGCGGACCCTGGTCATGACGCCAGCCAGCGCGGCGCAGGCTTGACATCCGCACGCGCCGCCAGGTCCAGTGCCGACTTGCGGGCCTCGACCAGCAAGGCCTCCAAATCCACCCCGACCGGCTGCCCGTCCTGGACGATGACGGCACCGTCACAGATCACCCAAGCAACGCCCTTGGTGCGCTGGATGAGGGCCAGCTGGCGCAGCGGATCGAGCGCGGGCGCGAGGTCGGGGCTGTCGGCGCGGCGGACCACGATGTCGGCGGCCCGCCCGACCTCCAGGCAGCCGAGCCGATCGCTGAGCCCCATGGTCCGTGCCCCGCCCCGGGTGTAGATCTCGAGCATCGCTTCGGCGGAGAGGTAGTCGCCCCAGGTCCGGCTGGCGAGGTAGGCGATGAAGCCAAGGTCGCCGAAACTGAAGGCCTTGGCGACGTCGGTGCCAAAGGCGATCTCCGTCCCGCGCCGCTTCAATTCGGGGAAGCGGTGCGGTGTCTTGGAGGCGATGCCGTAGTAGAGGGCGTTGCCCGGGTGCCAGACCAGCGCCATGCCGCTCTCGACCACCGCCTCGACCTCGGCATCGCTCAGTACGTTCATGTGGGTGAAGACGCATTCCGGACCGATAAGCCCTTGCTCGGCAAAGTGCAGCAGGGGCGGCTTGCCGAAGCGCTTTCGGTCTTCTTCGGCATCGGCCGGCGTGAAGCTTTGGTGCTGGTGCACGGGGGCGCCGGCGGCTTCGGCCTTGGCCTTGGCGGCGCGCATCAACTCGTCTGAGGCGCTGGCGAGGCCGTAGAGGGCGACGTGGCCGCGTGCCAATCCGGGTTCACCGTTGCGCCACAGCTCGCCGCCCAGGTTTGCTTCGGCATGGGCGCGATCGCAGGGCGCGCGCGGAATCTGTGTCGGCATGGGATCGCGGGTCGGCTGATCCCACAGCATGCAGTCGGCGACCGAGATGCGCAGGCCGACAGCGGTGGCCGCCTCGGCGACGATGGAGGGGTAGAAGGCCGTGCCGCCCTCAACGAAGCCGGTGAAGCCGTTCATCGCCATCTCGCAGGCGGCCACCTTGGTGGCAATGGCCTCGTCTTCCTCGCGCAGGACATTCAGCCAGCGGACGAAGGCGCCGGGCCCCCTGTCGTCACCCGCCGACAGGCTGGGATCGTCGGGCAGAGCGCCGCGGATCAGGTGCAGGCCGGCGTGGTAGTGACCATCGATGAAGCCCGGGTGGACAAGTCCGCCGGCAGCTTCGATACGCCGGTCTGCCGTCCAAGCCGCGGTCACCTCTGCCGTCGGACCGACCGCCGCGATTGTTCCGGCGCGCACGGCGATGGCGCCGTCGGCAAACACGCGGCGGCCCGAATCGAGGGTCAGAATGTACCCGCCGACCAGCAGCAGATCGCAGTGCTCGGGCGCGCGGTCCTTCATCTGTTGCCGTCGCCGTCGGGATTTTCGCTATCCCAGGCGCCTTCGGTCAGATCCGCTGTCTCCGCCTTCAGGCTCTGCTTGTCGACCTTCATCGAGGGCAAGCGCGGAAAGTCTTCCGAGCGGTAAGCGATGTAGCGCGGCAGCTTGAAGCCGGCCATCTGCTCGCTGCAGTGGGCAATGACCGCCTCCGGCGGCAGGCGCGCGCCCTCGGCCAGCAACAGGTAGGCCTTTACCTCTTCGCCGCGCAGGGGGTCGGGCACCGGCACCACGGCGGCCTCGGTGATCAGCGGGTGTGCGCCCAAAACGGCCTCGACCTCCGAGGCTGAGATGTTCTCGCCGGAGCGGCGGATGATCTCCTTCTTTCGGCCGACGAAGTAGAGCAGACCGCGTGCGTCGCGGCGCAGCAGATCACCGGAATGATACCAGCCGCCGCGGTTGGCTTCGGCTGTCACCTCCGGCCGGCCCAGGTATCCGCGATAGAGGTCGGGACCGGCGATCAAGGCTTCGCCCACCTCGCCAAGCGGCACGTCGCGGTCCTGATCGTCGACCAGGCGGATGGTGACGCCGGGCGGCTCGACACCCAGGGTCCCGGTGCCGACGAGCTCGTCCGCCAGGGCGTGCGGCACGCGGGACATGACTCCGCCCTCGGTGCTGCCGTACTGGTTATGCCAGTGGAAGCCATAGCGCTCGATCAGTGCGCTGTGAATGTCCGCGGGCAGGCCGGCATGGATCGCTAGGCGGATGCGATGGTCGCGCTCGCCGGGCCCTGGCTCTCCCGTCATCAAGAGGGCCGGGATCGAGGCGATCGAGAGAAGCTCGGTCGCATCGTAGGTGTTCACCACCTCCCAGAAGCGGGAGACCGAGAAGCGGCGCATGGCGATCAGGGTGCCGCGCGTCGACAGGGATGTCAGCAGCTGGATGGTGGGATCGGCGTAGTAGAAGGGCAGCACGCAGAGCTGGCGATCCTGCCAGCCGCGTGTAAAGAGCCGCAGGTCGCTGTCGATCACCCGAAGCCACCAGCCGTGATGCAGCATGCAGCCCTTTGGCGCCCCGGTGGTGCCGGAGGTGTAGTAGACCGAAACGATGTCGTCGCGCTCGCAGGCATTGGCGGCGAAATCGAGCGGGCTGCAGTCAAAGTCGGCCAGGCCCTCCGGCTCCTCGCCTTTCAGGGCGATCACCTCCAAGCGCTTCCCGGCGGTGATCTCCTCGGCAGTCTCCCGCTGTGCCGGGCCGTGGATCAAGGCCACGGGCTGGGCATCCTTCAGGATGTGGCCGGCATCAAAGGCCTTCGCGGTCGGTGCGATCGAGACCAGGGTGCCGCGGTTGGCAACGATCGCGAAGAAGACGAGCATGAACTCCAGTCGATTATCCAACATGACCGCGACCCGGTCGCCCGGTGAGACGATGCGGCTGAGATAGCCGGCGAAGGTCTCGCAACGGGCCAGAAAGTCCCGCCGGGTCATGACCGGTCCGCCATCGATGATGATCGCCGGGCGCTCGGGGTCTTCTTTGCAGCCTTCGGCCACCAGGGTGATGATGTTGTCTTGCGGGACCGCCGACCAAGCCGGCGCAACCTCGCCGTGGTCGACCCAATCGGCCGGGCGCGGCGTGCTGACGGTGCGAGAGGGGTCGTCTGCCATTGTCATGTCGCTACCTCGGCGAAGCCGCGGCTGAGGATGGGGTTGCCGGCGCTGTCGGTTGCGGTGAAGGCGACCCGGCCCCGGGTGTCCTTGCCGTGCGTGACCTGAAGTGTCTCGCCGTCACGACTGAACAGCGGGTGCGAAAAGCGGCAGCCCAGGCGACGCAGCCGGCTGCTGTCTCCAGCAGCCACCGTCTCGACCAGGGCGACGGCGGCCAAGGACAGTGAAAGCATGCCGTGCACCAGCGGTGCCTCGAACCCCACGGCTCTTGCCGCCTCCACGTCTAGGCAGTAGGCCGAGTAATCCCGCGCCGCCTCCGCATAGGCGCGTGTCTTCTCGGGCGCGATGGTGAAGCGCTTGTCGCTGGTCTCGCTTGCCGCCGCCTTTGGCGTTTCCGGTGGAGTTTCGCCATGGGTGCCGGGTTCGGCACCGCCAGGTTGGAGACAGGTGATGTACTGGGTGCAGACCGCCTCGCCTTCATGAGTCGCGGTTTCGGCGCGCAAGACTATCAGAATGCCGGCCTTGGTGCCGCGGACGCCGACCAACCGCGAGCGCGAGAAGAGTCGCTGTCCCGGCACGATCGGCCGGTGAAAGAGAAAGTCCTGCTCACCGTGCAAGACGAAGGCGCTGCTGATCTGCTGCAGCACCTGGACCATCGACTGCATGACCGGGATGTGCGCGAAGGTCGGCAGAGCGATCTGGCCGGAAAGGTGCGCCGGGTTACTGTCGTCGCAAGCCGCGGCGAATTGGGCAAGGCGGTGCGAACTGGTGCGGAACTCTTCCGAGCGCAGTTCGGCGCCGATCTTGGCTGCGCAGTCGGCAAGGCTGAGGGTCGCGGTCGTCACTCGCCCAGTTCCGGCACGAAGTCGGTGAGCGTGGGGATCGCCGGCAGCCGACCGTCCAGCGCCTTGGCGATGGCGTCCGGCGTCCAGCGTTGGCCATTGCGAAAATCCGCCGATATGCCGGCGGGCGCCAAGACCTCTATCCGATCGCCATAGGCTTGAAAGATCTGTCCGCTGGCCGGGCAGTCGGCACGCGCCAGCCAGCAGATCAGCGGCGCGACATTTCCGGGGTCGAAGACATCGAAGCTGCCTTCCGGTGCCGGCTGCAGCGACTCTTCGATCCGCGTGCGCGCCGAGGGCGAGACCGCATTGGAGCGCACGCCATATCGCGCGCCCTCACGGGCCAAGGTGTGCGAGAGGCCGACGACCGCCAGCTTGGCTGACGCATAGTTGGCCTGGCCGAAGTTGCCGATCAGGCCGGCGAGCGAGGTCGTGTGGACGATCGAGGCCGCTACCGAAGCGCCGGCCTTCGATCTTTGCCGCCACCAGGCCATGGCATGATGGGCCGTTGCGGCATGGCCCTTCAAATGGACCCGGATCACCGCGTCCCAGTCGTCTTCCGGCATGTTGGCGAAAAGCCGGTCGCGCAGTATGCCGGCGTTGTTGACCAGGACGTCGAGCCCGCCGAAGCGCTCGATGGCCAACGCAACCAGCGTGCCGGCCTCACGCCAATCGCCGACGTCGTGGCCGCTGGCGGCAGACTTGCCGCCAAGCGCCTCGATCTCGCGCGTCACCGCATGGGCGGGCGCCTCATCGATCCCCTTTCCGCGGAGGTCGCCGCCCCGATCATTGACGACGACGGCGGCACCCTCGGACGCAAGCGCCAGAGCATAGGCGCGCCCCAAGCCGCGACCGGCTCCTGTCACGATGGCCACACGTCCCTCGAGAGGGCGCCTCAACACCTGATCGCTTGCTGCCATGCGCCCGCTCCACGAACTGCTCGGAACTCAGTCAAGGATTTTATGAAAATGATGTCAACCTCATTTTTAGGCTGAAGCCTGCTGCTCCGATGGCGAAGTCTCGCTGCTCACGTAATGGACCAATCGCTTTGTCGGCCAAGCCATGCCGGCATCCGGCGCAGCCGATCCGCGCTAGCGCATGGCGAAGGGGTTGGGCACCTCTGCATTGCTGTCGACCCAGACGCTCTTGGTCTGCAGATAGCTGTCGATCATGGCCTGGCCGTTGACCCGGCCGAGACCGGACATCTTGTAGCCGCCCATCGGAGAGGTCACGGATACCGCGCGGTAGGTGTTCACCCAGACGGTGCCCGCCTCCAGCCGTCGGACCATCTGCTGCATCCGATTGATGTCGTTGGTCCAGATACCGGCGGCCAAGCCGAACTGGACGTCGTTGGCAATCCTCAGCGCGTCTTCGCTGTCCTTGAAGGGGATGATCGACAGCACTGGGCCGAAAACCTCCTCTTGGGCAATGCGCATCGCGTTGCTCACATCGGTGAAGATCGTCGGTTCGACGAACCAGCCATCGCCACACTCCGGCCGCGACGCCGGACCGCCGCCCAGTGCGAGTGTAGCGCCCTCGCCCTTGGCGATCTCGATGTAGTCCAAGGTCTTTTGGTACTGCGGCGGCGTGGTGATCGGCCCGACCTGGGTTGCGCTGTCCCTGGGATCGCCCATCTTGGCTGTCCTGGCGAAGGCCAAGAGGCGCTCGACGAAGTCATCGTGGATCGTCTCTTGCACGAGCAGACGCGAACCGGCGATGCAGGTCTGGCCACTGGCGGCGAAGATGCCGGAGATCGCCCCCTTGACCGCATTGTCGATGTGGGCGTCGTCGAAGACGATGTTGGGCGACTTGCCGCCCAGCTCCAGAGTGACGTGCTTTAGGGTCTTGGACGCGGCCTCGTTCACCCGCTGTCCGCTGGGGACCGAACCGGTGAAGGCGACCTTGCGGACGAGCGGATGCTCGACCAGGGCCTGACCGACCTCGGGGCCGAAGCCGGTCACCACGTTCACCACACCTGGAGGAAAGCCGGCTTCCTCGAAGAGCTTCACGAACTCCAGGCTCGAGGCCGAAGCGAACTCCGACGGCTTGATGATGACCGTGTTGCCGGCAGCCAGCGCCGGGGCGATCTTCCACGACGCTAGTAACAGCGGCGAGTTCCAGGCGGTAATCGCTAGGCAAACGCCCAGCGGCTCCATGAGCGTATAGTTGAAGACGCCGGGCTTGTCCGAGGGGATGACCGCGCCCTCGATCTTGTCCGCCAGACCGCCGTAGTAATAGAACCACTGGGGAATATAGCGGGTCTGGCCAAGCATCTCGGCCTTCAGCTTGCCGTTGTCGCGCACCTCGCAGTCGGCCAGCGCTTCGGCACGCTCGGCGATCAGATCGCCGACCCGGCGCAGCAGCGCACCGCGTTGGCTGGCCGTGAGAGCGGGCCAGTCGCCGCTGGTGAAGGCCCGATGCGCCGCGGCAACGGCGCTCTCGGCATCCTCGGCGCTACCGCGCGCCACTTTGGCCCAGCCTTTGCCGCGGAAGGGGTCGTCGGTCTCGAACCAGGCACCTGACGAAGACTCGTGCGTGGCACCGCCGTAGTACATGGGATAGCTCTGCATGGGCTAGTGCTCCTGCTCTCGTGGTTTGCCGGTCGCGCGGCCAAAGAGGCGGGCCAGGGGAAGACCCGCGCCGGCCAGACCGCCCGGAAAGAAGCGCAAGACAGCGACGATCATGACGGCGATGACCAGATAGCGCGCGGGGCCCAGGTCGGCCATCAGCTCAGAGACGACGGTCAGCACGGCAGCGCCGATCAGTGGCCCCCAAAGCGTCCCGATGCCGCCCACCAGCAGCATGCTGAGGCCGAGCGTGATGAGGGAGAAGCCGAAGAGATCCGGGCTGGCGGAGCGCACATAGAAGGCATAGAGAGCGCCGACCGCACCCGGAAAAAGACCGCTGGCGGCGAAGATCAGCAAGCGGTTCCGTGCCGCTGCCACGCCGCGGCTGACGGCATAGGTCTCGTTGTCCCTGAGCGCGATCACGGTGCGGCCGAACTCTGAAGCGATCAGGCGCTTCACGTAGGCGGTGGAGAGCACCAGCAGAAGGAGGGCTGCGTAGTAGTATCCCAGGTTCAAGTTCTCGGCGAAGGAATGCCCGAAGAGCTGCAGCGGCGGGATCGACACGATGCCGAAGGTGCCGCCGGTAATGTCACGCTGATTGAGCACGACCTGATAGCAGAGCTGACCGAAGGCGAAGGTGACCAGCACGACGTAGATGCCCTTCAGCCGCAAGACCGGCAAACAGACCACGACGCTGGCCACAAGCGAGCTTGCGATCGCGATCGGAAAGCCGATCCAGGGCGAGAGGCCGAAGGTCTGGGTGGAGATCGCGGCCGCATAGGCACCGATGGCGAAGAAGGCCATGTGGCCGAAGTTGAAGAGGCCGGCGACGCCCAGGGTCAGATTCCAGCTCGACACCAGAGAAGCGTAGAGCAGTGCTACGATGACCACGTGGCGCAGATAGCTGTCGGCGTTGACCAGCGGCAAGATGGCCAGACAAGCCAAGACGAGCGGCCAGACGAGTCTTACCGGCTGGGTCATCAATCGCGCCCCTTAAGCCCGCGCGGCAAGACGACCAGGATCACGATGAAGAGGCCGAACATCACCGCCTGAGTCCAGTAGGCGCCGAAGAAGAAGGTGGAGATCGCCTCCATGAAGCCGACCAGATAGGCGGAGACGATGGTGCCGCCGAAGCTGCCGAGACCGCCCAGGATGACGACGATGAAGGCCTTCAACAGCGGTTCGGTCCCCATGGTGGGCGTGATGAAGCGGATCGCGCCGAGCAGCACGCCGGCACCGCCGGCAAGCGCTGCCGAGATGGCGAAGGTGAGCGCGTAGATGGCGTTGACCCTGATCCCCAAGAGCAGGGCGCTGTCGCGGTTCTGTCCCACGGCACGGATCGCCGATCCCGGACGGGTCCACTTGAGGAAGGCCCAGAGCGCCAGCAGAACCAGAGGCGCCAACACGATGATCAGAAACTCATGCAGCGATATGGCCGTGCCCATCAGCTTGATGTTGCCGGGCAGAATGCGCTCGAGCTGCTTGATCCGCGGCCCCCAGGTCAGGAGCGCCGAGTTCTCCAGGAAGAAGGCACCGGCCAGCGTGGTCATGACGGCGACCAGCACGATGTCCTTGCGCCCCAGAAAAGGCGCGATCAGCAGGCGGTTAAAGAGCACGCCCAGTCCAGCCAGTGCCGCGACGGAGATGGCGATACCGATTGAGAGGCCGAGCCCATAGCCGCGCGCGTCGGCGAACTGCCAGGCGATGTAGGCGCCCAAGGTCATGAAGACGCCGTGCGAGAAGTTGAAGATACCCAGCGTGTTCCAGACCAGTGCAAGCCCTGTCGCCATCAAGGCATAGAGAGAGGCCAGCACGATGCCGCTTACCAGAATGGGTTGGGCGGCGGCCAGGATCGAATCAATCCAGTCCAAGGTACATGTCCATGATCTGCCGGTTGTCGAGGGATTGGTCGGCGTGGAACTCCGCCGTCACCTGGCCTTGGTTGATGAGGTAGAAGTAGTCGGTGAGCCGCAGCATGAAGTTGATGTCCTGCTCGACGACGATGGTCGGCACGCCGCTCTCGCAGATGCGCTCGATCGCCGAGCAGAGCTCTTTTTTCAGCTTAGGGGAGAGGCCGAGCGTGGGCTCGTCCAGCATCAGGATCTCCGGCTGCGCCATCAAGGCCGCCCCGATCGATACCATCTGGCGTTCGCCGCCGCTGAGCGTCCTGCACTCCTGTCGGCGACGCTCGCGCAGGGCCGGGAAGAGCTCATAGACCCTCTCCAGGGTCTCGTCGCTCTTGGCTCTAGCGCGCTTGTTGTAGGCGCCCAGCCGCAGGTTCTCCTGGACCGTCATGTGCGGGAAGAGGGCATTGGCTTGGGCCACGTGAACCAGCCCCTCGGCCACGATCTGCGCCGGCTGTGCGCCGACGATGGACGTGCCACCCAAGAGGATATCGCCGGACCAAGGGGCGATCAGGCCGGAGATGGCGCGCAGCAATGTGGTCTTGCCATGCCCGTTCGGTCCGATCAGGCCGATCCGCCGGTGCTGGCCCAGCTCTATCGAGATATCGTGTAGGACGGGGGTGCGACCATAGCCGGTAGAGAGTGCACGGACTTCAAGCAGCGGCGCCGTCATCTTCCGCCTCCGATCCGAGGTAGGCTTCCACGACGCGCGGATCGCGCACCACGCTCTCAGGCTCCCCCTCGGCGAGCTTGCGGCCGAAATTCAGCACGATCAGCCGCTCGGAGACCGAGAGCAACAGCGGGATCACATGCTCGATCAGCATGATGGTGATGCCCATGGCGTTGATCTGACGAATGACCTCGGTGGTCTTCTGGACTTCCGGGCGCGACAACCCTGAGGCCGGCTCGTCGAGGAGCAGCAGCTTGGGTCTGAGAGCGAGCGCGCTGGCCAGCATCAAGAGCTTGCGATCGAAGATCGAGAGCGCGCTCGCCGGCCGCCCCAGGTCTCCCGCAAGCCCGACCAAGTGACAGGTCTCTTCGGCCAATCGAAGGCGCTCTGCGTGGCTTGCTCCGGTCTTGGCGGCGATCAGCGGGATCATGGCATTGTCGAGCACCGACAAGCTCTCGAAGTCCGTCTCGGTCTGGAAGGTTCTGGCGATACCGGCACGGGCGATCTGATGCGGGCTCAGCCGATCGATGCGTTGGCCGCGAAAGCTGATGCGTCCGGCGTTCGCGGGATAGGGGATGGCGGTGAGGGCATTAAAAAGTGTGCTCTTGCCGCTGCCGTTCGGGCCGGCAATTCCCAGGATCTCGCCTTCGCCGACCTGAAAGGAAATGTCGTCCACCGCGCGCAAGGCACCGAAGGTCTTTGTCACCTTCTCGACCGTAAGAAAGTCAGCCATGACGCGGCCCTGGATAGCGGCTCTGCTCAATACGTTCGGGCGGCATCCGACGGTGCCGCCCGACGTCACAGGTATAGTATCGCCGATATCGACTGCTGCTGTCGATCACGCCACGCCGATCACTCGGCCATCCAGGGCGGAAGCCGGGCAGCACCGGTTGCGTACTGCGAGGGATAGATGGTGATCCGATCACCCTCCCAGATCTGATAGAACTGGATCGGTAGGAACTCGCCGCCCTGCAAGGAGAGGTGGGTTTCGGGATCGAACTTCACGCGGCCGTGCACCATGACCTTGTCGGTCTTGGCCAGCTCGGCGGAGATCGTGGCATAGTCCTCGGGATTGCCGACCTTCTTCAGCACGTCGGCATAGAGGTAGACCATCTCGTAGCAGATGTAGCCATAGATGCTGCTCTCGTAGCCATACTCATCGACATACTTCTGGCCAATTTCGAGGGTGCGCTCGCTCACCCTTTCGCTGATCGGGCCACCCAGCATGTTGTAGAGCACGCCGGTCGAGTTCTCACGCGTCAGCTCGACGAACTCCGGCACCGAAGGTGCGTATTGGATGAAGAGCAGCGAGTCGGTCGGGTCCTCCATGAATTGGTTCATGAAGCTGGCCGCATTTGAAGAGGAAGCCTCGGTGTTGACGACGACAGCCGGCGGGTTGGCCCTGATCTTCGAGAGGATGACCCGCCAATCGTTGATTTCGACCGGGGGAACGATGTCGTCGAAGGTGACGGTCCAGCCGTACTCGCCCATGCTCTTCTTGAGGCCCTCGTATATCGGCATGCTGTAGGGGTTATCGGACCCGATGATCGCCAGGGTCCTTTCCTCAGGCGTAAAGGTGCCCGCCTTGATCATCTCTTCCAGAACCACGGGCAGCTCGGTCTGGTAGGCGTCGTAGGACGGCGCCAGGCTCCAGACGTTGCTGTACTTCTCCGGGTCCTTCCGGATGATGGAGCGGTATTGGTTGGAGTTGGCGGCGACCATATAGGGCACGCCGATCTCCGCAATGTAGTCCATCTCGAAGCCCGAGAGGCTGCCAAAGGGGGTGACGATGGCGCCCAAGTTGTCCTCCGCCTTGAGGCGCTCGACCGCAGACAAGACGTTGTCCGGCGTCATGTCCTTGGTGTCGAACCGCTCGACCTCGAACATGAAACCGTCGATCCCGCCGGCCTCGTTGATCTCCTTGGCCGCCAGGAGGGCACCGTTGTAGCCCTCGACGGCATCGGCGGCGAAGGGGCCTGCAAAGGCGCCGAGGACGGCCAGGACAACCGTCTTGTCGTCGGCATCGGCCGTCGTCGACGTCAGGCCAACCAGGCTCATCGACGCAAGGCCCGCTGCGGCCAAGGTCAGAAGTCCGCGTCGAGCGACGGCACTTAGGATCTTCGTAACGTGCATGGGCATGGTCCCTCTTCCTGTTCCCTGTCCGGCTGAAGGCATCCGTAAGTGCGCAAGGGCTCGATGCTGCCCGCACACCACTAAGGATCGGCGTGCCGCGCACTGCGGCAGCTCTAGCCCTCCACCGACTTGCTTAGCATCAGCCTAGAAGCCGACTGCGGCCGCTCACAAGCCGGCAAAAGCGGATAGTGCGATAAGATTTTGCTATAGTGAGCCTCTCAACGCCAGCGCTTGTGGTGGTGAGCAGGGCTCACCGCTTCGCACCAGCTCTCTCCCCCGCCCGGCCACCCAATAGGATACTCTCGTGGCTGGCCGGGTGGGGGAGCGGGCCGGCGCCGTCGAGCAGCAACGGTCATTTTCGATAACCGTTGCTATCTGTCACGGGTTGCTGCCTGGGCCTCGTCGTAGACGGTGGCGCGCCAATGGTCCTTCTTCACGAGATCGACCATAAGCTCGCGCAGCAGCTTGCTGATGCGCAGCGCTGCCAGCATGGCCGGCCAGTCGCCGCTGCTGGCGAGTTGGACCCGCCGGGTGACGCTGGGCTCGACAATGCGCTGGGCGCGCAGGACGCCGGAGAGGCACTCGCGACGCACGGCCGGCCAGGGCAGAACGGAGTAGCCATAGCCGGACGCGACGACGTCCTTAATGGCTGTCAGCGAGTCCAATTCCGTCTTGATGGTGAGCCTGGTCACGACTGCGCTGGCATGGCGTTCGATCAGTTTGCGAAGACCATGTGCGGTTCCGGTCAGGACCAGGGGAAAGCGCGGCAGCTCGCAAAATGCGATCTCCTCTGCCGCAGTGGCTTGGCCGGAGGCGGGGCTGATGAAATAGAGGTCTTCCAGCATCACCGGGCGCAGGTGGACGGCAGGCGATTCTTCCGCATCGAAGACGATACCCAGGTCCAGCCGGCCGGCTTTGACCCACTCCAGCACATAGCCGCTGTGGTTTTCGATCACCCGAACCTCGATGTTGGGGAAGCGCCGTTCGACCTCCATGAGGAGCGGTACCGCCATCACCAGCGAAACGCTGCTGGGCAAGCCGACCGATACGCTGCCGGTCGGGTCGTTGGCCTGATTGCGCACCGCTCTGGCCGCGTTCTCCATCTGCCGCAGAATAGCCTCGGCATGGCCCAGTAGGGTCTCCCCGCACTCGGTCAAGGTCACTCCCTTGGTGCTGCGGCGCAGCAGCTGCACGCCGAGCTCGGCCTCGACGTTGGCTACATGTTGGCTCAGCGCCGGCTGCGCCACGTTGAGCTCGCTCGCCGCCCGCGAAAAGCTACCGCATTCGGCGATCTTGACGAAGTAGCGAAGCTGTCGAACATCCATCCCAAATGTCCCGGCTATACCAAATTGCTCTAAAGCTAGAAGATTTCCCTGATTGCGCCCACAGGAGATTTTCGCCAGCCTCGTGCCCGATTCGGCTTGGCGGCAGAGCGGTAGCCGTTCTGCTTGCCGGACCGAGACAACTGGCCGGCGCGAGCAACGGCAGGATCGAGAGGACGATTTGGAAAGACGCCCACCCTTAGCGGACGTTCGGGTCATCGATGCGGCGACCTTCATCGCCGCGCCCTTCAGCGCAGCGATCATGAGCGAGTTCGGTGCTGAGGTGATCAAGGTGGAGCAGCCCGGCAAGGGCGATCCTCTGCGGAACTTCGGAACGCATACTGCAAGGGGTGACACCTATTGCTGGCTGAGCGAAGCACGCAACAAGAAGTCGGTGACTCTGGACCTGCGTAAGCCCGAGGGCGCAGAGCTCTTCCGCCAGCTGGTCACGCAAGCCGACGTGCTATGCGAGAACTTCCGGCCCGGCACCTTGGAACGCTGGGGCTTGGGTCTGGAGTCTCTGCACGCGCTCAACCCGCGGCTCGTGGTGCTGCGTATCTCCGGATACGGACAGACAGGGCCCTATCGCGACCGGCCGGGCTTTGCCCGCATCGCCCATGCCTTCGGCGGTCTCGCGCATCTGACCGGCATGCCCGGCGGTCCGCCCTTGACGCCGGGATCCACCTCCTTGGCGGACTACATCTCCGGTCTCTACGGCCTGGTCGGCGTGATGATGGCCTTGCGGGAGCGCGAGCGCTCCGGCCTCGGCCAGGCCATCGATCTGGCCCTCTATGAGCCGGTGCTGCGCTTGCTGGACGAGTTGGCACCGGCCTACGCCAGCGCCGGCGTGACCCGCGGCCGGCTGGGTCTCGGCACGTCGAACGCCTGTCCCCACGGGCACTTCCAGACTGCCGACGGGCGGTGGGTGGCGATCGCGTGCACCAGCGACAAGATGTGGGCTCGTCTTGCCGCACTGATGCAGCGTTCGGACCTGGCGGAGCCGGAGACCTACGGGACGGCGGTCCGTCGCATTGCCGACAACAGCTTCATCGACGGCCTGGTGGGCGCTTGGGTCGGACAGCACAGCCGCGACGAGGTGATCCAAGCCTGCATCAAGGGTGAGGTACCTTGTGCGGCCGTGAACACGATCGAAGACATCTTTGCCGATCCTCACTATCGCGCGCGCGAGAACCTTGTATCCATGCATGACGAGGCGGCCGGAGAGGTGGTGGTGCCTGCAGCCTTCCCACGCCTGTCCGATACCCCAGGACGCGTTGCCAGCCCTGGCCCGGTGCTGGGCAGCGCCAACGAGGAGGTGCTGGGCGGCATCCTGGGCCTGGATCAGGAGGCCTTGTCGGCCTTGCGAGCGAAGGGGGTCATCTGATGGACGAGGCGGTGCGCAGGAAGGCCGATCAGCGGGCTGCGATCGCAGCGCTTGATAGCTCGCCGGTGGAGCTCTATCGCGAGTTCTCCGAAAACCCCGTGGGCAAGCATAGCCCCAACCTGCAACTGGTACTGCTCTACATGCGCGGCGCGCCGGTTAAGGGAAAGTACGTGCTGCTGGCCGAGGAGACGCACAAGAGCTGGGTCCTGGCGGAGTTGACCGGTGTGCGCGGCGATCCGGTGATCGTGTACGAGAAGGTCCGCTACACCGACCTGGCCGTAGCCGAGCGCGACATTTACCGGCGCCGCTGGCGAGCGCTGATGGGCGAAGAGGTACCCTAGGTCATGGCACGGCCCTACCTGACCGGCTATGCCGATGAGATCTCGGTGGCTCCCGGAGAGACGCTGTCCTTCATGGCCAGCAGCAACTGCACGACCCGTGTCGATGTCCAGATCGTGCGCACCATCTGTGGCGACCGCAATCCCGCCGGGCCGGGCTTCAAGGAAGAGGAGGTGGCCAGCGACCTCGCCGCCTCCTATCCCGTCACCGAGCAGATCTGTCGCGCCGGCTCGCACGTCCTTGTGCCGGCAGACCCTTCGTTTGCCGCGCTCACCAGCTTCAGTCTGCAGGCAGTGATCTGGCCAACCACGCCGACCAAGGGTCGGCAAGGTCTCTTGACCTGCTGGGACGCAGAGAGCAAACGCGGTTTCGGCATGATCTTGGACGCGGACGGCGCGCTCGGGCTGATCATGGGCGACGGCGAGGGCGAGCCCGTGCTGATCACCAGCAAGCTGCCGCTGGCCAGCCGGATCTGGTGCTTCGTCTCCGCGACCTACGATGCCGATCGTGGCGAGGTCACCTTGCTGCAGGCGCCACTCGACGGATCGGCCGAACGAGAAGAGGTGCAGTCGGTTCCCCCAAGGGACTTGGCGTCTTCTGGCCGCCCGCTGGTCTTGGCCGGTTGGCAGGAGCGACGCGAGGATGGCCGGGTCCTGGTCGAGGGTCACTACAACGGCAAGATCGAACGGCCGCGGCTCTGCAATCGCGCCTTGGATCGCAAGGATCTGGAACGGCTGCGCGCCGATCGACTGCCGCCCGACCTCCTGCCGGCGGTGGTCGGCGCTTGGGACTTCTCTCAGGACATATCCGGGACCGCCATCCGCGATCGCTCGCCCAATCGACTGCATGGCGAAGCCGTTAACTTGCCGACACGTGGGATGACGGGATCCGATTGGGAGCCAGAGCATAGCAGCTGGGTGAAGGATCCGGAGCGCTTTGCCGCCATCCATTTTCATGACGATGATATCTTCGATGCGGCCTGGGAGCCGACCCTCACCCTCACCCTTCCAAGCCACCTGCCTAGCGGCCTCTATGCCTGCCGCTTGAGCGGCGGTGGCAAGGAGGATTGCATCCCCTTCGTCGTCCGGCCGCCTCGTGATCGGGCGACGGCCGAGATTGCCGTCCTCGCCTCCACCGCGACCTGGCTGGCCTATGCCAATCTAAACCCGGTCCCTTTCGACATCGCCGAGCTGCTGTCCAGCCGGGTCATCGTGCTGGATGAGGCGAACCTGCTGATCGACGAGCACCCGGAATGGGGGGCCTCGCTCTATGATCAGCATTCCGATGGCAGCGGGGTCTGCTATTCCTCGCTGCTGCGGCCGATCCTCAACATGCGCCCCGGCTACGTCAGTTCCTTCGGCGGGGCCGGGTCCTCCTTGCGTGAGTTCAACGCCGATACGCATCTCTTGGATTGGCTGGAAACCAGGGGTTTCGCCTACGACCTGATCAGCGACCACGACCTGGAACGCGACGGCCTGGCTTTGCTGAAACGCTATCGCACGGTGATGACGGCCAGCCATTCCGAATACTGGTCGACTGCGATGTGGGATGCGGCAAAGGCCTATGGCGACCAGGGTGGGCGCATGATGATCCTTGGCGGCAACGGCTTCTACTGGCGCATCGCCTATCACCGCAGCCTGCCGCATGTCATCGAGGTCCGACGCAGCGGCCCGGCGATTCGGACCTGGGAAACCGCGCCGGGCGAAGATTTTCAAAGCTTCGACGGATTGCGTGGCGGTCTCTGGCGGGCGGTCGGACGCCCGCCGCAGAGCATCCAGGGGACCGGCTTTGTCGCCGAGGGCTTCGATGTCTCCAGCGGTTACCGGCGCAATCCCGACAGCTTTGACCCGCGCGCTGCCTTCGTCTTTCAAGGGATCGGTCCGGAGGAACCCATCGGCGACTTCGGTCTGCAAGGCGGCGGGGCCGCCGGTGTTGAGCTGGACCGTGCGGACAAGGACCTGGGGACGCCCCAGCATGCCCTGGTCTTGGCGACATCGACCCCTCATTCGGAGTCCTACCGCCTGGTTAACGAGGAGGTCAGCATCATGATCCCCAACGTGACCGGCCCAACCAATGAGCGCATTGCCGCCGATCTAGTCTTTTTTGAGACCCGCGGCGGCGGTGCCGTCTTCACCACTGGCTCGATCGCGTGGTGCGGCAGCCTGAGCCACGACGGCTATGCAAACAACGTATCCCGCATCAGCGAGAACGTCTTGAGACGCTTCCTCAGTCCTGAGCCCTTCGTGATGCCCACTGCAGAGCGGTAGCAGCCGTCGGACACCTCGGCGCCATTAAGGTATCCGCTCGCGATTCGAAGCCTGAGAAAACCCAAGACGTGATCTCCTGGGTCAACCCTAGCCCCAAAGCCAAAGCGAGGCGTCAACGAAGGCTGCGCAGACTGCGGAGAGTTCGACCTTGGATTCGCAACCAGAGACTCTAGACGATTCTAGCATGTTCTCCAGCATCACGCGGGCCCTAGACATGGGAGAGTCTGGGGCAGAGGTCACGGAGTTTGCGCTGACAACGCGCCGGAGTGTGCCGCCGAATGAATCCGACGCCATGACACTCTTGCAGTAACTCCTCGAGACTACCTTGGGACCCGAACTTGGCCGACGAGATGAACCTACTCTTTCGAACAAGACCACCGTGCCGAAAGCACTGCACAAAGTTGGTTGCGCGCCCCCGCAACCACTAAAGCCCCCCCCACAAGAGGGGCCTTAGGTGGTTCTGGAGCAGGCGCTGCTCCCGTGTGGCGAAGTGGATGGAGAATGGCTTAACTCGGTATGCTCCCCCTCCGCCAAACAAGAGATCTTGCCCGGTCGACTAATGCAAACTCTTGGGTTTCCTTAGATGCCGGGCCAAATACACATACTCACCACTCTTGAATTGTGCATAGCTGCTCGATTCTCGGGTTACCATGAACTCTTTTAAGTATCCTTTGAGAAAGGGATAGTGTTTCATTGTTCTGGTTTTGAAGTCGTCAAGGACATCCAGTGCCCGAATGACGCCGGGCATAACGTCTCTCGCGGCGGGTGACTCGAGGGGCGATCCTTCGAACAGTGCGTCATAGTCGGCAAGGGCATTCATCGGTATGAAATCAGTCCAGCCCAAGTATCCGCCAGGCTTCAACACCCGCTCCACCTCCTCCAGAAACCGTTTGAAGTCTGGATAGCAATGAGATGATTCTACGTTGATCACGACGTCGAAACTCTCATCTTCGAACGGCAGGTTCTCCGCATCGCCTTGCTTGAACGATAAGGCGTCGGGAACTTCCAGGCGGTTGGCTAGCTTTACATTGCGCGGTGAGAGGTCCACACCGATCAAAGACCGCGGTTCGTAGGTGCGAAAGAGATGTGCTGCGCCGCCGCCACGTCCCGAGCCAACCTCCAACACCTTGTTTCCCCGAAGCGGCAGCTCCGCCGCAACGACATCGTAGAGCCCACCACAAACCTTGAGCACCATTTCCTCATCGGACAATCTAAGCAAGGAGTCCCGTTCGCTCTCTTCGACGTATCCATAGTTCAAGAATTGAATGCTGCTGGAAAACAGCCCTATCAAGTTGTATTGGAGCTTTTTGGCGCTCTTGAGCTTCTCTGGCCTTGTTCCCGTTGCACCGCCAAATGCAAACATTCGCTTCAAGGTCTGTGTGATCATGTCTCTCCCCTATGGGTATAGATTCCGTACGTCCTAACTAAGAAGTGCTGAAGAAGCGCGCCCTCATGAGACCAGCATTGTGCCGAGGTGCTTACGCGTCCAAGGAGGCAAGGAGGCGGTCAAATGCAAGCGCGCACTTTCTGGAGAACTCTGTAAGGAACTCTTCCTTTGACGATGCGGACGTGAAGAGTCGGAAGGGGCCGCCGCCATCCTGCTCCGATACCAGGGCGTGAGACATGGCGACAGAGCCTTCGGGAGGAGGCAATGCGCTCCAGCTGGGTGACGTGCTCCTGATCACCCCGGTCGAAGTCACGTCCGCCCAATCTATGAGCGCGCCCATCATGCGGTCCTCGAAGAACGCGCTTACCGAAGGGCGGGTGCTTTCAGGCGAGAATGCCAATAGGAGAGTGAGCCGCATGAACAGTCCTTCGCCGGCAAGCGCTTCCTGGTGCAGGCGTTGCAGCTCGAAGGCCGCGTCCTGCACCGACTGCTTGTCGAAGTGAGGCGCCGATCGCCCGGCGGCCATGACACAGCGTGCCGTTGCCGGAGGGCACGCTCTGATCCCAGTCACCCGCCCGAACGTCGTCTCGGCCAGGGAGACCGATGAGTAGAAGGCTCCCAACGCACCCACCGTGCTGTACCAGGCCCACAGAGACCCGATTGGCAGCAGGTTCGCCAATGCTCCAGCATGGGCATCCGGTATCCTATTCTCGAAGTGTTCAACGCGGATGCGCTCAACAGAGCTCCGGTAGCTTGACAGTTCGCTGTCGATGCTCAAACAGCGCGGCAAGGGCGGAGGGCACAGTGCGACCGGATCGATGTTGCGGGGCGGCACCAGTGCCTGCCGATCTCTGTGCGCGTCTCGTGCACTTTGAACACTAACGAGCATTGATCGTAAGGAGTTAAGTAGTATGGATGCTGTGTAGCCATCACATAGACTGTGATCTAGCAATAGGCCCACGACGCCACTGTTCCGTATCATAATGTTGATTTTGCCGAACCAGCGATTGGTCCCGCACCCAAAAGCATTCGATTTTGCAAGCTCAGATGCCGTGGCTTTTTCATCAGTGTCAACGCAATCCAGGTCTACAAAACAGAGGGCGGACTCTATGTGCAATATTGCCTTTTTTGTTGCTTTGTCACGCTCCCACTCATCGCGCAGCTCGGTGGACTTGGCTTTAGGAAGCATGGTGAGGATTGGGGTTGGATTGGCGCCCCCATCCACCGTTAGGGATGCGATTCGTGCGATTGAGGCGGCGATCGCGTCCACTGCGAGAAACCCCCGCTCTCTCTCGCAATCAACCGAAAATAGCTGGCCTTTGTGCGATACAATAAAGTAAGGAGCTGAGCTATCGACCTCGATTAGATGGTCTTTTTCTGGCCTTATGCGACGAGCAGTCAGCAAAATGTCACTAATTTCGTGACTCTTGCTGTCGAATGTAAAGGACTCTCGATCAGTCTTGATGTCTTCGGTCAGCCCTGTCAATGCGGTGATGATTAAGCCGCAAATGACCTCCGGCGTCTCATCGCAAATCGGCTGAGGCAGTCGAATTGTGCTGTTGATGATCGGCATGGATGGGTCAAAGGGGAGGCGGGCGCGCGATTGAAGGTATCTGTCTTTGTAGAAATCGTTGTAGAGGCCTCGCGCACTGACTTCTTCTGACAACAATGTGTCGATTCGAGGTTGAATGACGTGACCCACTCTTTCGGTTAAGTCTTGATAGCGAGCCTGCAGGTAATCCAACTGTGTCTGACTCAAGCTCCCCTGATAGTATTTTGCAAAGTCCAAGGTCGGTTGATGCGTTTCGGCCGAGGACGGGGTGCCGCGGTCCGTGTGATCCTGTCGACGCTCGACGGGGGGCGAGGTAGCCGCAAGCAGTCTCTTCGTCAGGTAAGTTGCCAAGGCGGAAGCGTTCGGATGCTCAATGACCACCGCGCCGGGCAGCGTGACGGCGCCGCCGAGAGCCTTGTTCAGCCGCTCGCGCAGTTGGACCGCCATCAGAGAGTCCATGCCCATGGCGCCGAAGTCGCTGCTTGCCTCCGGAGGGCTCGACAGCTGCATCACCCGCTGAGCTTCGCTTTGAACGAACCTCTCCAGGCTCTCGTTCCAGGCCTCCTTTGGCAGCGCGCGCAGACGCTCTTGAAGCTCACCGGGTTCCGGCCGGCTCTTTGCGTCGCCGGGCGCCAAGGCAGCGAAGAACGCGCGCGGGCGTTGGAACGCCATCACCGGAGCAAAGAGCTGCCAGTCTATCCGCGTGACGACTGGAGCAAGCCTCGTTCCGTCGATTGCACTCTGCAGGGCCGCGGTCCCCTCGAATGGCGCAAGGGTACCGATACCGATACGCGACAGCCGTAGGCGCGCCTCGCCGCTCAGCATGCCCTCGCCGGACCAGGGACCGAAGCGCACCACCGAGCCGGCGAGGCCCTTTTCTCGCCGCGCGGCCATGAGGCCATCCAAATAGGCGTTGGCGCTGGCGTAGTGGGTCTGGCCTTGGCTGCCCCAAACCGCTGCTATCGAAGAGATAGCAACAAAGAAGCGGAGATCGCGGTCGGCGGTCGCTCTGTGCAGGTTTATCGCTCCCAGCATCTTGCCTTCATGGAGCTGTCTAAACTCTGCGGCCGATAGCGCGTGCAAAGGCGCCAAACCCGATAGACCGGCGGCGTGAATCACACCCAGAAGCGGCGGCCAGTCAGCACCGTCCTTGCTGTTCGGGCGCGCAAAGCGTTCCGCCAGCGCCGCCACCGCGGTCTCGTCCGCAACATCTACCGGAGCCGTCAGGATCTCCGCCCCGCTCCGAGCCCGCAGTGCCGCGAGGTGGTTTGCGCTCGCTTCGTCCGGCGCGCGCCTGGAGACCAGGACCAGATGCCTTGCCCCTTGCTCCGTCAGCCAAGCGGCCGTTGCCAAGCCCAAGGCCCCGAGCCCGCCAGTGATCAGAATGCTGCCGTTCGACAGTCCCTGCCGCTGCACCGAGGCGACGGGCTCGGCCGCGGGGACAAGGCGCGGCACCAGCCAGCCATCCTTCCTTAAGGCCAGCTGGTCCTCCGGTCCCGAACCCACAACGGCCCTGGCCACGGCCGGCCAGTCGGCCGGGTCGCCGACCGCCAGGTCGATCAAGCGCCCGACCTGCCGCGGATGCTCCAAGGCGGCCGAGCGCAGAAGGCCCCAGGCCGCCGTCGCGGACGGCACAACGGGTTCTCCTTCCGCGATGGCTTGCGCGTTCCGCGTCACCAGGGTCAGGATGACAGGCCCGGGCGCCGCGACCGCTGCCTGCAATAGGCCCAAGAGTGCCGAGAGTGCACGCATCTCGGCGGCCCCATCGCACTCTTCTGCTTGCTCGGGCCAGAGGGCTACCAGGTGTGCCGTCGCGCCCTGTTCCGCCAGAGCTGACAGCCAGGTCGACAGGGCTTCGCGATCGGTCCAAGCGAGGAGGGCGACGTCCTGGCCACGGAGGGATGAAAGGCCGCTTGACAATGCAGCACCGGCCTCGTCCTCCGACGACACCACCAGGATGGGACCATCCGACGATCGCCCGCCGGCGGTAGAGTCCGCGTCGGCGCCCTGCCAGATCACCTCGTAAGACAGCTCGGAGAGTGTTGTCGTCGATCGCTCTTCCGCCAGACGCCGACGCAACGCGTTCAGCAAAGGCTCGGCGGAGCCCTTTAACTCGGCTAGGTCCAGCCGCTCGAGCACCGCTGCCTCATCACCCTTCAGCAGGGCCTCCAGGCCGGCGGCCCGCGCCGTCCCGGAGTTCTTCGGCGGATCCATCCAGTAGCGCTTGCGCTGGAAGGGATAGCGGGGCAGCGAGACCTTGGACCGACGCTCGCCGTCATAGAGCGCGGCAAAGGAGAGCTTTGCGCCGGTCGCGTAGGCACGGGCCACCGCTTCGGCAAAGGAGTCAGCGTCGGAGCGGGGTGAGGAAGCGCTATCCTTCGGCGCGCTCATGCTTGCCGCCTGCAGCGGGGCGGGTACCTCCTCGGGCCAAGCCAGTTCGGCCATGGGGCCAAGCACCGCCCGTGGACCCAATTCGATCATCAGGTCGACCCCGGCAACGGCCAAGGCCTCGACGGCGTCGGCGAAACGCACCGCTTCGCGCGCATGGCGGCGCCAGTAGGCGCCGTCCAAAACGGCCTCGCTGCCCAGAGCGCGACCCGCCACGGTCGAGATCAGCGCGACCTCCGGCGGCTTGGGTGCGAGGCCCGTGAAGAACCCTGCCAGATCATCCAAGATCGGGTTCATCGCACTGGAGTGGAAGGCATGGCTCGTCGCCAAGGGAGCCACGAGGACACCCTCGGCCGTCATCCGCTCCGACAGCGAAGCCACCTCTACCGAGCGACCCGACACCACGCCATGTGCTCCGTTGTCGGCCGCCACCGACAAGTCGTTCCCGATGTCCTCCACCACCTCGGCGATCCGATCCGCCGATGCAAAGACCGCTGCCATGGCACCGGCCTCACGGCCCTTGCTCGGCAAGGCTCCCATCAAGGCACCGCGGGCGGCGGCGAAGCGCAGGCCCTCTTCCAGGGAGAACACGCCAGCTGCCCGCGCCGCCGCGATCTCGCCCACCGAATGGCCGAGCACCGCCGACGGCTTGACGCCGAGACTCTCCCACTGCGCCAACAAGCCCGCCTGCAGGGCATACAAGGCCGGCTGCGTCCAGGCCGTGTCGTTCAGATCGCCGCCACGTCCTTCGAACACCACGTCCAGCAACGACAGACCGCGCAGGTCTCGAACAACCGCCTCGCAGCGGTCCAGGACCGACCGGAACACCGGCTCTGTCTCATAGAGGCCGCGACCCATTCCGACCCACTGGCTGCCTTGGCCCGTGAACAGGAAGGCCACGCGCGCCACCCCCTTCGAGAGCCCCGTTGCCACACCGGGCACAAGCCCATCGGTGAGTGGCTCGGCCCCCGCCTCGGCAAGCGCGCAGAGCTTTGCGTCCAACTCCTCCGCGGTGTCGAACGTCACTCCGGCTCGCTGGCCAAAATGGCTCCGACCCACGCCCGCCGTGTAGCAGGCATCCGCCAGCAAGGCTGCCAAGGCCTCAGGATCGCTCTCGGTCTCCCGCTGCGCCGACAGCCAAGACCTATAGTGACCCGCCAAGTCGCGAAGCGCGCCACTGCACTTGCCCGACAAGGGCAAGATGCGCCGCTTGCGCAACGAAACCGTTTCGGACAAAACCGCATGGCGGTTCGGTCCGGACGCCAGCTTAGTCGCGCCGCCAGACTCCGCAGCCCCATAACCCTCCAGCACCACATGCGCGTTCGTGCCGCTAAATCCGAAAGCCGAGATAGCGATTCGCGCGGGACGCTCCATCCGCGGCAGCGCCGTCGCCTCGGTCGTCACCGCGACCGGCAGAGCCGCCCAGTCGATATGCGGATTGGGCTCCGCGAAGTTCAGGTGCCGGGGTATCAGACCGTGTTGCAGCGACAAAACAGCCTTGATCACGCCCGCGATCCCAGCCGCCGCCTCCAGGTGACCGATGTTCGTCTTGACCGAGCCGATCAGAAGCGGGCGATCGGCGGCACGACCCGGTCCATAGGCAGCCGCCGCCGCGCGCACCTCGACCGGATCGCCCAGTTCCGTCCCCGTCCCGTGACACTCCAAGCAATCGACCTCCGCCGGCTGCAGGCCGGCGCGTGCGAGGGCTTGCGCAATCACGCGCTCCTGTGCCGGGCCGTTCGGCGCGGTCAAGCCGTTGCTCGCTCCGTCCTGGTTGACGGCGGAGCCCCGGATCACCGCTCGGATCGGATCGCCGTCACGCTTCGCGTCGGCGAGGCGCTTGAGGACCACAAGGCCGCAGCCCTCGCCGCGCACATAGCCATCCGCGCGGGCATCGAAGGTCTTGCACAGACCATCCGCAGCCAACATGCCGGCGCTGCTAAAGGCAACGCTCAGATCCAGAGAGAGGATCGCGTTGACCCCGCCGGCAAGCGCCAGAGCGACCTCGCCGAGCCGCAGCGCCTTGACCGCCTCGTCAACCGCCACAAGAGACGAGGAGCAAGAGGTGTCCACCGCGACCGCCGGTCCCTGAAACCCCAACAGATAGGAAAGGCGACCTGCCGCCACGCTGTTGGCATTGCCGGTCACCTGGTAGAGATCGATGTCCGAGGCCTCCCGTCCGGCAAGTAGGTGGCCGTAGTCGCTGCTGCTGATGCCTAGGAAGACGCCCGTGGCGCTGCCTGCCAGGGTCTCTGAATCCAGTCCGGCGTCCTCCAGGGCATGCCAGCCCGTCTCCAAGAGGAGCCGTTGCTGGGGATCCATTGACTGGGCCTCCAAGGGCGTCGTGCGGAAGAAGCCCGCATCGAAGGTGTCCACCCGCTGGAGCAGCGCCGCGTAGCCGCGGGCATGTCCGTCGAGGTCCGCCACGGGCCAGCGATCCGACGATACCTCGCGCACCGCGGAGCGCCCGCTCGATAGTAGCGACCAGAAGCCCTCCGCGGTCTCGTCTGCCCCGGGAAAGCGGCAGGAAAGGCCAACGACGGCGATCGGCTCGGCCCCGCCTGGCGCTAGCGTCTCTCTTGCCGCGCACTCTAGGCCGGCCGGTCGGTTCACTCTTTCTTGCGGGGCCAGGTAGCTGGCCAGCGCCCGCAGGGTCGGATAGTCGTAAAGCTGACTGGCATCCAGGCGTCTACCCAGGTTGCGCTCGACCCGCGCGGCAAGCTCGGCGCCAGCCAGAGAGTCGATCCCCAGCGAGGTCAGATCCGCATCGACGGCCACCGTTTCGGCCGCCACACCTAACTGCTCGCCCACCAGTCGCCGCAGGAGATCGAGCGTCTGAGAACTCGACCCGGTCCTTTGCCGAGCCAGACAGTCGCGCTTGACGCCATCGACCGCCTCGGACTCCTGCCGTTGCATCGTCTCTAGGCCGCTCGGGTCGCGCCACGGCAAGAGGCCCGAACCGCTCGCCGGCCTGCTCGTCGTCGCCGGCCGCTCCCAACGCCAGGCTTCGGCCAGTGCGCCCTCAAGGAACAGGCGCTTGGCTTTGCCGCGCTGCAGCTTGCCGGAGGTGGTGCGTGGCAAGGTCGTGGGGCGCAGCAGAAAGATGGCTGCGACATCGACATCGAAGGCTTCAAGCACGGCTGCCCGCATGGCCCGGCAAAGCGCCTCCGCACGTCCGAGTTCCGACAAGGAGCGCAGTCCCGAACGGGTCAACTCGTGCAGCAGGACAGGCTGCTCGTCTCCTTCGCCCTCCCGTCCGAAAGCGACAATGTTGTCTTGTCCCAAGGCTGGATCGCTTGCAGCTGCCGTCGCCTCCAAGTCCTGCGGGTAGAGGTTGCGGCCGCGGACGATCAGCATCTCTTTTCGGCGCCCCAGGACCACAAGCTCATCTCGTACCACTGCACCTAGATCGCCGGTCCTTAGCCACGGACCCGAAGTCGGAGCATCGGCGAGACGCGCCCGGAAGATCGCGGCGCTCAGTTCGGGCTGCTTCCAATAGCCAGCTGCCACCGAGGGTCCCTGCAGCCAGATCTCGCCGACCTGGCCCGGTGCACGGCGCTGAGCCGTCTCTGGATCCACGACGGCAAGCGCATGTCCACCGATTACGCGTCCGCAGGAGACGACGCGGCGCTGTCCGGGCCGGGGTGACGGCAGCCCTGCGGAGGAAACCCCGTTGCGCTCCCGTGCCACGAGGGTGCCGCTTTCCAGGCTCGCTGCATCGAGGTCAAGCACCTTGGCGCCGCGCGTCGCACTGGGACACGTGGAGAGAAGAACCGTCTCGGCCAGGCCGTAGACAGGGGTGATTGCGGAGGCGTCAAAGCCGCAACGGGCGAACTTCCGCGCAAAGGCGACGGCCGTGCTTGCCCGCACCTGTTCCGCGCCTGAGAGCGCATGGCGCAGCCGGGATAGGTCCAGGGTTTCCAGCGCTGCCTCCGGCACGGCATCAACACAGAGCTGCCAGGCGAAGTTCGGCGCCGTCGTAATCGTCGCCTTCAAGGACGAGAGCGCTTCCAGCCAACGTTGCGGACGCTGCAAGAAGGCGGCTGGAGACATCAGATGAACTTTGAACCCTCGGTAAAGAGGAGCAAGCACCCCGCCCACCAGCCCCATGTCGTGATAGGGCGGAAGCCAGAGCACGCCGACCGAGGTCTCATCGAGCGCTAGTGTTGCGGAAATGGCATCCAAGTTGCGCAGAACCTGCGCGTGGGTCACCATAATGCCCTTGGGGTTGCCCGTGGTGCCGGACGTGTACTGCAGGAAGGCCAGATCATCAGGTTTTGACAAAGGCCTTCGCCAGTCTTTGGCTGCTTCGCGCGCTACATTGTCGACGACGAGCAGTTTCGGTAGCGCCTGGCGGTTCTTGTCCCAGCGGCGCAGCTTGGCCTCGACGTCCTGGTTGCACAGAACAGTCCTGGCACCGGAGTCGGCGACGATCGCCTCGAGCCGGGTTAGATGTTTGGTGTTGCGCGGCGGATAGGCCGGCACCGCCACGAGGCCAGCCAACTGGCAGGCGAAGAAGGCAACGATGTAGTCGGGTCCCTGAGGGCAGAGGATCAGCGCCCGGTCTCCCCGGCGACAGGACGCCTGTAAAGAGGCTGCAACGGCTTTGGCGCGGAAGAGATGATCGCCGTAGGTTAGGTTCTCCGCCTCGGGTTTTTCGCCATCGCGATAGGTCAGGAAGCCGAAGCCATGCCGGTCGGGGCTCTTCGCCGCTCGTGCCACGAGAAGATCGCCAAGCGTCCTGGCACCGGATATCGATCTGGCTGCTGTTCGCCAGGCTCTTTCCCGCGCGCAGGCAGCTTCGCCGACAACGGCCTCGCCCCGGTCCAGGAGGTTTGCGACCTCATCCGGTCCCACTGTGGAATCCCCATAGCATAAAATTGCCCCAACTATAGTTTTACTCAATTCTTCTTCAGAGAAAACCTGGCCAAAAGGTCAGGAGTTACGGGTTTTCTTGCACAAATTGCGTGTGTTCATCAGGAGTGTATGATCTAAGTTGCCTGGTGTTGTGTAACGGAGAACAGAATTCAGTCACGCGGTCCTATCAACTTCTGTCGAGAGTGGTTGGACGCCGTCATCGCGAGTCCGCCAGGGATGTGCCCTAGCCAACGCTCGCCTGCGTCCAAGGCGCGTTTCAGTTCGACGTCAGCCAGTCCTAAGGCGAGCCCGGGAAATGGCAGGCTGCGCGGTGCCCCGCCCGCTGTTCCTGTAAAGGCGGCGCTTCGCGGGCGCAGACCTCTTGCGCTTTCCAACAACGCGTCCGGAATCTGCAGCCGGAGGGCGGCTCCATCGGGCTGGGGATGTCGCCATGAAGCACGATGCGCTGGCGCGCGCGCTCCTCGATCGGGTCGGGGACCGGGGCCGCGGACAGCAGCGCCTGGGTGTAAGGATGCTGCGGCTCGGCATAGAGCTGTCCGACCTCGGCGATCTCCACGATCTGGCCCAGATACATGACGGCGATGCGGTCGGAGAAGTGATGCACCACCGCCAGATCGTGCGCCACGAAGAGATAGGTCAGTGCGAGCCTGCTCTTCAAATCGTCGAGCAGATTGAGGACGCCGGCCTGCACCGAAACATCCAGCGCCGACACCGGCTCGTCGAGGACGATCACCTCCGGTTCCAGCGCCAAGGCCCGCGCAATGCCGACCCGCTGCCGCTGGCCGCCGGAGAGCTCGTGCGGGAAGCGGCGCGCGTGCTCCGCATCCAGCTTCACCAGCGCCAGGAGCTCCTGGACCCGGTGGCGTCGTTCAGCGGCGGGGAGGCCCGCGAGAATCAGCGGCTCGCTCAGAATGCGCTCGACGCGCATGCGCGGATGCAAGGAGGCGTAGGGGTCCTGGAACACAATCTGCAGCCGTCGACGCACCGCCCGCAATTCCTGGCCGCCGAGCTCCGTCAGCTCCTGATCGTGCAAGGTCACGCTGCCGGCTGTCGGCCGCAAGAGCTGCACGATGCAGCGGCCCAGGGTGGACTTGCCGCAACCGGACTCGCCGACAAGCCCGAAGGTCTCGCCCTTGGCGACGTCGAAGGAAACCTCGTCGACGGCTCTCAGCATCGCGAGGGGGCGGTTGCCAAGCAGGCTGCGGCCGACTGGGAAGTCCTTGATCAAGCCCCGCACGGAGAGTGCGGGCGAAGGCAGCCCGGACGTCATGCGACCGTCTCGCCGTCGGCGGGCGCCCTTGCAACGGCCTCGGCGAAGTGACAGGCGGTCAGTCCGGCGCCGACCGGGCGGAGCTCCGGCCGCTGCTCGCGGCAGGCCGCCTGTGCGTAGGAGCAGCGTGGCGCGAATGCGCAGCCCGGCGGGCGCGCCGCCAGCGACGGCGGGGCCCCCTCTATCGCCACCAGGGACCTGCCGCGTCCTTCAAAGCGGGGGACCGAACCGATAAGCCCGCGCGTATAGGGATGGCTCGGCGTCGCGAAGAGGCGGTCGACCTCCGCTTGCTCGACGATCCTGCCCGCGTACATGACGGCGACGCGATCCGCCATGCCGGCCACCACGCCAAGATCGTGCGTGACCAGGCAAAGCCCGACGGCCAGCTCCTTCTGGAGACCCTGTAGCGTCTCCAGGACCTGCGCCTGCACCGTGACGTCCAGCGCGGTCGTCGGCTCGTCGGCGATCAGGAACTCCGGATTGTTGGCGAGCGCCATCGCGATCATGACGCGCTGGCGCATCCCGCCCGAGAACTCGTGCGGGTAGGAGCGGAGCCGCTTGGCGCCGGAGGGGATCGACACCAACTCCAGCAACTCCACGGTGCGGTCCTTGATGGATCGGCGTGACATTCCCGGATTGTGCAACCGCAGCATCTCGCCGATTTGCGTGCCGATGGTCTGGACCGGATTGAAGGCGGTCAGCGGGTCCTGGAAGATCATGGCGATGCGACCGCCGCGCAGGCGGCGCAGCTCGCGTTCGCTCGCCGTGATGAGCTCCTGGCCGCGAAAGCGGATACTCCCGCTTGCTGTTGCCCGTGGCGGCAGCAGCCCCATGATGGCGCGCATGGCGAGGCTCTTGCCGGACCCGCTTTCGCCGACGAGGCCGAGAACCTCTCCCGCGCCGACCTCCAGGTCGATGTCGGATAGGGCGTTCAATCGCCCCTCGGGGGTCAGGAAGTCGACGCTGAGGCCCCGGATCCGGACCAGTGGCGGTTCGTCCATGCCCTAGTCCGTTCGCGGATCGAGCAGGTCGCGCAGGCCGTCGCCGACGAAGTTGAAGCCCAGCACCACGATGAAGATCGCGGCACCGGGGCCGAAGGCGACCCACCAGTGATAGAAGTGCTTGGCGCCGTCGGAGACCATGGCGCCCCACTCCGGTGTCGGCGGGCTCGCGCCCAGGCCGATAAAGCTCAGGCTGGCGGCCAGCAAGACCACCTGACCGAAATCCATGGAGGCGTTGACGAGGACCGGCGTGCCGCAGAGCGGCAGGACATGCACCAGCAGGACGCGCGTGGGGCCCGCGCCCGAGGCGACGGCGGCTTCGACATGCTCGCGTTCGCGGACCTCCAAGACCTGCGCGCGCACCAGCCGCGCATAGATCGGCCACCAGACGATCACCATCGCGATCGCCGCGTTCTCCAATCCCGGACCCAGGGAGGCCGCGACCGCCATGGCCAGCAGGATCGGCGGGAAGGCGAGCGTGATATCGACCAGGCGCATCACCAGGGCGCTCACCCATCCCCCGAGGTAGCCGGCGAGCGCGCCTAGCAGGCCGCCGCCAATGGCGGCGACGGCGACCACCAGCACGGCGATGGGAATGGAGTACTGCGCGCCGTGCAGCGTCCGGGAGAGCACGTCCCTGCCAAGCGCGTCGGTGCCCAGCCAATGCTCGGCGCTCGGCGGCTGCAGGCGCCGGGCGACCATCTCTAGCGGCGGGTCGAGCGGCCAGAACTGGACGGTTAGTGCCGTCACGACCCAGAACAGGATGACGAGCAGTCCCAGCGCCGCGGGTGTCAGCAGGTGCCGCCACCATCGCGTCCGCGGGATTGGAGAATCGATTGCGGTCATCGGCGCCTCACGTCAAGGAGATGCGCGGATTGGCAAAGACGTAGGCGATGTCGGCGGCCAGATTCGCCAAGAGGAATGCGACCGCCCCCAGGATCGTCACGCCGATGATCGCCGGGTGATCGAGTGCGCGCGCGGCCGCGACGGCGTAGGAGCCGATGCCCGGCCAGCTGAAGACGGTCTCGGTCAGAACGGCGCCGGTGATGAGATAGGCGAAGGCGAAGCCGATGATGGTGATGGTCGGGACCAGGGCATTGCGCAGGGCATGGCGCAGCAGCACCCGAAGGACCGCCGCCCCCTTCGCGCGTGCGGTGGTGATGTAGTCCTGCTGCAGAACGTCCAGCATGTTCGCGCGGACCATGCGCGAGATCACGCCGAGCACGGTCCAGCCGAGGATGACGCTTGGCATCAAGAGGTGGAGGAGGGCGCTGCGCAAGGCGGGCCAGTCGCCGGTGATCAAGGAATCGATGGTGTAGAAGCCGGTGATCGACTGGGGCGGAGGTAGCGATGCATCGATCCGGCCGGGCCCCGGCAGCCACGACAGCTCCACCGAGAAGACGAAGAGCGCGATGAGACCGGACCAGAACACCGGCAAGGAGGATCCGATCAGCGCAAAGAGGCGCGCGCCGTGGTCGGCCGGGCCGTTGCGCCAATGCGCGGCGACGACGCCGAGCGCGACGCCGAAGAGACAACCCACAAGCATCGCGCTCACCACCAGTTCCAAGGTCGCGGGCAAGCGCTCCATGAGGTCGCGCATGACCGGCCGTTTCGTTCTGAAGGAGACGCCCAGATCGCCTTGCAGCAGGTTCCCGATGTAGGTGAGGTATCGTTCCGGGATCGGCTCGTCCAATCCCCACTTGGCCTTGGCCGCCTCGACCAGGGCCGGATTGTTCATCTGCCGCTCGTTGAGGATTGAGGAAAGCGGATCGCCCTTGACGAGATTGCCGAGCAGAAAGGCCAGGGTCGCTACCCCCAGCAGCAGAAGCGGCATAGCCAACAAACGGCGTAGGACGTATCTCGTCATCGCGTCCGCGTCCCCAAAGGCCGTCCGCGCGGCCGGCGCAGCGTCGCCGACCGCGCTAAAGCAACCCTACTCCTTCGACAGCTCCTCCACGGGCAGGTTGCAGCAGATGGCGTAGCGCACGCCCTTGATGCCATCGCGATAGGCCAGCACCAGTTTCGGGTTGATCAGGGGTATAATCACCCGATCCTTGATCATCTCAAGTCCCATCTGATGATAGAGGTCGACCGCCTCGTCGGCGTTCGCGGTTCGCACCTGGTCCAGCAGCTCCACCATGCGCGCGTTTTGCAGGCCTTCGACCTCGTCACCGCCGGCCCGATTGTACCAGGTGATCCCCGGCGCCATGCCGAAGTACCCGGTGTACTGGCCAGAGCCGTAGTAGTCGGGGGCAAAGAAGACGGCCGTCATCGGAATGTGGTCTCCGCCGACGCGCTCGCGCCAGACCGGGAAGGTCACGGGTTCGAGCTTCAGGTCGATGCCGACCTTGGCCAGGTCCTGCTGAACCTTCTGCATCATGGTCGTCAGGTCGACGCCGTAGACGTTGAACTCGGGATAGGCGGCCACCATGCTGAAGCCGTCTTCGAGACCCTCTTGCTTCAGGATCGCCTTGGCCTTCTCGATGTCCTGCTCGGGCATCGGCAGGCCCTCGGTTCCCGGAAAGCCGTTGGGAATCGGAGAGGCCATCTTGTCCGCGGCACCGCCCAGCGTGAACTCAAGGACGCCGTCGTAGTCGATGGCATGGCCGATGGCTTCGCGCAGCGCCGGGCTCAGCGGCACCTCCATGCCCTTGGCGCCGGGCGAGAGGGCGACATAGATGAAGTTGGCCGAGGGCACCAGCTCGGTGACGACGCCTTCGGCATTGACGGTCGTCGCCGTGTCCGGGTCGACCTGCATCGCAATGTCCGCGGAGCCCGACTGCAGCATCTGGATCTGGGTGACCGCGTCGTCGGCCTCTCTGATCACGATGGTGGAGGCTTGGGGCCTATCTCGCCAGTAGTTCTCGTTCGCCACCAGGCGCAGCTCGTCGTCCGGACGATAGCTCTCCAGCACGTAGGCGCCGCTGCCGGCCGAGTTATCCTGCAGCCAGGCTTCGGCCGTGTCCTTCGTCGAGGCGTCCTCGCCCGCGACGCCGCCGTGCTGGGCCAAGAGGTCCGCGTTCAGGATCGCGGCGTAGGGCGCGCTCACCTTGCCGAGGAACTCGGGATCCGGCGCGGACAGCGTGATGTCGACGGTCCCTGCGTCCGGGGTCGCGATGCTGTCTATGCCTTCCATGAAGAAGGAAGGGCTACCCTTCAGGTTCTTCTGCCGCATCAGACTAAAGGCGATGTCTTTCGCCTCAACCGGCGTGCCGTCGCTGAACGTCGCTCTCTCGTCCAAGACGAAGCGATAGGTAAGCCCGTCGTCCGAGACGCTCCACTCCTTCGCCAGGCGCGGAACGATCGTCTTGTTGTCGTCACCGACGCGCACCAGCTGTTCGTAGGCGGCCGTCAGGTAGATCTGGCAACTGTCGCACCAGGCTTGGTTTGGATCCAAAGAGTTGAAGTCGGTGTCCCTGGCAATGACGATCGTGTCGTTGTCGGCCTGGACCGCATTCGGAGACGCCAGCAGCGTGACACTTAAGCCTACGAGGGCCACCGCGGAAAGCGCCCCCCCAACAATACTTTGCCTTGATGACTCTTTGCTCATTTTCTCTTTGCCTCCCAAGGTTTGCGGACCGGCCTTTGGCGCGCTGGTCTGAAAGAAGCCGGGATGGCACTCCGGGCGGGCAGCCTAGGCTGAGGCAGCAAGGCTCCGCCGACGACCATCTTGCCAGTGGAAAGGCTATGGCCGGTGCGGTGCGATGATTAGACGGAATCCGTTGCGTTTTTGATCAATTACGAAGTCGATTGGGTATGGATCGGCACTTGGCACAGGCCGCTCGTCCCGGCGGTTTCGGGTGCTCAATCCGTCCCGAAGAACACCGGCCCGGAGAAGCTCGTGGTGAAGGCGCGGCGGTAGGCGCGGGCTGTCGTCTTGAAGCGGCGACGAAAAGCGCGGCTGAAGGTGGAGGCGTCGTTGAACCCGGTCGCGGCCACGATCTCGGTGATCGGCATGTCCGCGTACATCAGCATGCGTCGTGCCGCGTTCAGCCGGATGTTGAGATACCTGTTCGACAGTGTTTCGCCGAAGTACTTCCTGCTCAGCTGCTGCAGGTGCCTGGCCGAAACGCCGATCTCTTGAGCGATTTGCGGGATGGAGAGCGGGGTTTCGACGTTCTCCTGCATCAAGTCGATGGCATGACGTAGGTGAACGTTACGTATCAAGGGATCCCAGCTGAGGGGATTGCTTTGACGTGTCTCGGGGGGGCGGGTCGCGCCGTAGATCAAGTCCGCCGATACGAAGCGCGCGGTCTTCGTTCCGTGGTGCCGCTGGACCACTTCAAGGAAGAGATCGCTGCAGGCCAGATGTCCGCCGCAGGTCATGCGGTCCCGGTCGAGCACGAAGACGTCGTCGCAGAAGTCCACGTCGGGAAAGCTCTCGATCGCCGTTTCGAGGACCTCCCAATGGACGGTTGCACGGTAGCCGTTCAGCAGTCCGGACTCGGCCAGCAGCATGACGGCATAGTCGATCCCGCAGATGTCGACGCCGCGCCGCGCCTGCCGCCGCAAGAAACTGCGGAGCGGGCGGATGTAGTCGTCCGGTTGGTCGTAGGCTGCCACCACCATGACCAAGTCGTAGATGCTCTCGTCCTCGAAGGTGGCGCCGGGTGTGACCTCGATCCCGATGCCGGTGGTGATGGGGTCGAGGCTCGCGCCCATCATGGTGATCTCGTAGGCCGGTTGCTGATGCAGGCGGTTCACCGCGCGCAAGGGCTCGCAGGCCAAGAGCGCCGACACCAAGGAGGTGTTCGCGGATAGGCAGACGGCGACCCGCCTCGCGGCCGGTCGTTCGCACTGCTCGATGTCGTCTGCTTGCGACGAGACGCCTGTCGTCATCGGGGCCGGCTCACCTGTCCTCGACTGCGCACTCCTCTCAAATCACTTCGTTTTGCGCAAAGTTTGTCAAGCAAATTGCGCGTTATGCTCATTTCCGTCGTTGGGCGCCTTGATGCCGGCCGGAACCGGATCCGGGGCAGGCCGCTGGAAGGGGAGGCGCGGATGAGTGGAGCCTTGTTGACGAGCGACGAAGACAGCCTTCGGAACGACCGTGACCGGCTGCTCCGCAATCGCGCAGAGCGGGTCATCCCCGGCGGCATCTGGGGTCACATGGATGCCCGCCGCTTGCCGGCGAACTATCCGCAGTTCTTCGCTTCCGCCAAGGGCGCGCACATCACCGATGCCAATGGCAAGACCTACGTTGACTTCATGTGCGCCTACGGGCCGATGATCCTCGGTTACCACGATCAGGAGGTCGATGCGGCAGCCGAAGAGCAAAGAGGGCGGTTGGACATCGGAAACGGACCGGCGGAGGTCATGCTCGAGCTTGCCGAGCTCTTGGTCGGAACGCTCCCCGCCGCGGACTGGGCTCTGTTCTCCAAGAACGGCACCGACGCGACGACGACCTGTGTGACCATCGCGCGCGCGGCCAGCAAGCGGCGCAAGGTCCTGGTCGCGCAGGGCGCCTACCATGGGTCGGCGCCTTGGTGCACGCCGGTGGACGCGGGCGTGACCGATGCGGAGCGGGCGCACTTCCTGACCTACGAGTACAACTCCGTCGAGTCGCTGGAAGCGGCTGTCGCGTCGGCGGGAGAGGACCTGGCGGCCGTTCTGGTCTCGGCCTTTCGGCATGACACCAGGATCGACCAGGAAATGCCGAGCCCTGCTTTCGCGCGGGCGGCGCGCGCCTTGACTGAGCGGCACGAGGCGGCGCTGATCCTGGATGACGTGCGCGCGGGCTTCCGGCTCGATCTTAGCGGCAGTTGGGAAGCGCTTGGCGTCAGGCCCGACCTCTCCGCCTGGAGCAAGGCGCTCGCCAACGGCTACCCGCTGGCGGCGGTCACCGGCAACGAGCGCATGCGCGAGGCGGCGCAGCGGATCTTCGTCACAGGGTCCTTCTGGTACAGCCCCGTTCCGATGGCTGCTGCTTGCGCCACCCTAAAGAAGCTCCATCGGATCGACGCACCCACGATTCTGCGGCGCCTGGGTCAGCGGCTGCGCGAGGGCATTCAGCAACAGGCCGACGCGCTGGGAATCGGGATCCGCCAATCGGGGCCGCCGCAGATGCCCCTGGTACTCTTCGACGGCGACCGAGACTTCACCATGGGCAACCTCTTCTGCGCCACCGCGCTCGACCACGGTGCCTATCTGCATCCTTGGCACAACATGTTCCTCTCGACCGCCCATACGGAAGCAGACATCGACCTTGCCCTTGCCGCCACGCAGAAGGGCTTCGAGGCGATTGCCGCCAGAGGCTGACGCCGACCCGAACAGCGGAGATTGACGATGACCGACCAGGAGACCTCCAAGGAAAGCGGCCCAGCGCGGCGCAACGCCAGCCCGGCTTTCTTGGCCGACCGTGCCAAGTTCGTCCGGAAGGAGACGGTCAGGCTCTCCAAGATCGCCGGCGCCGGGCACTACTCCAGCACCTTTTCGGCAGCCGAGCTCTTTGCCGTCCTCTACTACGCGCGCCTCCGCATCCGACCGTCGGAGCCCGATTGGCCCGACCGAGACCGCTTCATCTTGTCCAAGGGGCACGCCGCGATCGGCCTCTATCCGGTGCTGGCCGATCTGGGTTACTTCGACCCGGCGCTCTTGGACAGCTACACCCGCCTGGGCAGCCCCTTCGGCGACCACCCGGACATGAAGAAGGTGCCGGGCATCGACTTCAGCTCCGGGTCGCTGGGGCATGGCCTTTCGGTCGCGGTCGGAATGGCGTTGGCTGGGCGCATGCAGGGGCGTGGCTTCCGGGTCTACGCCATGCTGGGCGACGGTGAGCTGGCCGAGGGTCAAATCTGGGAAGCGGCCATGGCGGCAGCCCATTTCCGGCTCGCGTCGCTGGTCGCTATCGTCGATCGCAACGGCCTCTGCATCGACGGTCACACCGAGGAGGTCATGGGGATCGAACCGCTGGAGCAACGCTTTGCCGCCTTCGGGTGGAAAGTGTGCCGGATCGACGGGCACGACCTGGAAGCGATCCTGGCCGCCCTGGATGCATTGGCCCCGCCAGGGGAAGGGCCGCCGCAGGTCATCATCGCCGACACCGTCAAGGGCCGCGGCGTGGCGATGATGGAGGGCGCCCTCAATTGGCACGTCGGCAATCTGGCGGATCCGGACTATGCCCAAGTCCTTGACGAACTGGACGCCGGTCTGAAGCCGCCGGTTTGGGAGCACCGCCAATGAGCGACCACGCGCATGAGACGCAGGGCCAGGACCAAAGCGATCTCTTCACCGGCGATGGCGGTGGCGGGTACAAGTTCAACAAGGGAACGGTCAAGGGCACGCCGGCCAGGGCCATGCCGGCCTTCGTCCTGGGCGAGGAGCTGGCCGACCTGGCCGACGGCGATGAGCGCATCGCCGTTCTGACCGCCGACCTCGCCTCGGCGAACAGGACCGTCGAGTTCAAGGAGCGTCATCCGCAGTCCTTCTTCGATTTCGGAATCGCGGAGAAGAACATGGTCACCGCCGCGGCCGGCATGGCGGCCTGCGGCCATATCCCCTTCGCCGCGACCTTCGCGTCCTTCCTCGGCATTCTCTGCGCCGAGCAGATTCGCACCGACTGCGCCTACCCCAATCTCCCGGTCAGGCTGGTCGCGCACCACTCCGGCATTTGCATGGGCTTCTACGGCACCAGCCATCATGCGCTCGAAGACATCTCCATGATGCGCAGCATTGCCGGCCTGACCGTCGTGTCGGCCACCGATGCCGCGCTTCTGCGGAGCATACTGCGCGCCTCGATCACCTATCCCGGGGCCATGTACATCCGCCTGGGACGGGGCCGCGACCCGGTCGTCTACGAAACGCCGCCCGAGGGGTTCGCCTTCGGCAAGGCCAACCGCCTGCGCGACGGCAAGGACCTGACGATCATCGCGACCGGCGCGGAGGTGCGGCCCAGCCTCGATGCCGCGGAGAGCCTCATGGCCGAGGGCATCGCGGCGCGGGTGGTCGACATGCACACGATCAGCCCCATCGACCGTTGCGAGATCGAGGCCGCCGCGCGAGAGACGGCCGCGGTCATGACGGTGGAGGAGCACAACGTCACCGGCGGGCTCGGCTCGGCCGTGGCGGAGGTGCTGATCGACTGCCCGCGCGTGCCCTTCCTGCGCCACGGCGTGCCCGACGAGTTCGCGCCCATCGGCCCTCCCGCGGCGCTCTATGCGCACTATCGCCTGGATGCCCCAGGCATCGCGGCCCTCGCGCGAGAGCTTCTGTCTCCATAGGGGGGCCTCTTCGCATCCTCACCGGTCGTCGACCCCTCGACGGCGACGAAGGAAGGACTGGCAGGCGTGCAGCTGACTCATCTCATGCGGCCGCTGCGGATCGGCGGGCAGGAAACCAAGAACCGTATTCTCTCGACCGGGCACCAGACCTGCCTGGTCGATGCCGCCGTCCCCAACGACGCGCTCATCGCCTACCACGAAGCACGGGCACGCGGCGGCGTCGGCTTGATCGTCACCGAGATCGCGGCGGTTCATCCGACGGCCTTCTTCAGCCACCTGACGATCGAAGGCTACAAGGATGCCTGCATCCCCGGCTATGAGCGCCTGGCGCAAGCCCTCCATCGCCATGACGTACCGGTGATCGGCCAGCTCTTCCATCCGGGGCGGGAGGTCTTCGGCGCCACGGCCGATGGCCGCCGGGCGATCGCGTACGGCGTGTCGGAGACCCCGTCCGAGCGCTACCTGGTGCCGCCCGTTCCGATGAGCACGGACTTGATAGGAGAGATCGTCGAAGGCTACGCGGCGACGGCGTGCCGGATGCAGGCGGCCGGACTGGACGGGGCAGAGATCGTGGCGAGCCACGGCTACCTGCCCGCGCAGTTTCTGAGCCCGCGTATCAACGAGCGGGAGGATGCCTACGGCGGCGATGCCGTCGGGCGGCGGCGCTTCTTGATGGAGGTCATAGCCGCCGTGCGTGCGCGCGTCGGCGAGGACTTCCTGCTCGGCCTGCGCATCTCCCACGACGAGATGACGGTCGACGGCATCGATGCCGAGGACTGCCTGGGCGCGCTCAGAGCTGTCGAGCGGGATGGCCGCGTCAGCTACTACAACATCACCGCCGGTTCCTCGAGCAGCACCGCCGGCGCAATCCACATCGTTCCCACCATGCGCTTCGAGCCAGGCTACATCGCCGGGTCGGCCGAAGAGGTGAAGGGCTTCGCCGAGCGCCCCGTCTTCGTCACCGGGCGGATCAACCAGCCGCAGGTCGCGGACCGGATCATCGCCGCTGGCTCGGCCGACATGTGCGGCATGACCCGAGCCATGATCTGCGATCCGGACATGGGGAAGAAGGCGGCGGAGGGCCGCCTCGACGACATCAGGGCCTGCATTGGCTGCAACCAGGCCTGCATCGGCCACATGCAGAAGAACGCGCCCATCAGCTGCATCCAGTTTCCGGAAAGCGGTCGAGAGCTGCGCTTCGCCCTGCCAATCCCTGCCAAGAGGCCCAAGCGCGTGGCCGTCGTCGGCGGCGGCCCGGCCGGTATGAAAGCCGCCGCCGTCGCCGCTTCGCGCGGGCACGAGGTGACGCTGTTCGAGCAGGATAGCCAGTTGGGCGGTCAGGTGCTCTTGGCCCAGCTGCTGCCCGGCCGGGCGGAGTTCGGCGGTCTGGCGAGCAACTTGACGCAAGAGCTTGCCTTGGCCGGCGTTGCCGTCAGGACGCGGGTCAAGGCCACGCCAGGGCTGCTGCTCGACCACGGCGCCGACAGCGTGATCCTGGCGACAGGTGCGCGGCCCTACGCGCAGCCGATCGAAGGCGAGGAAGAGGCTCACATCGTTGACGCCTGGCAGGTGCTGAAGAAGGAGGTGAGCCTGGGCCATTCCGTCGTGGTCGCGGACAGCCGCGCCGATTGGGTGGGCGTGGGCTTGGCGGAGATGCTGGCACGCGACGGCCATTGGGTCCGCTACGTCACGAACAACGCCATGCCCGGCGCCATGCTGCAGAGCTTCCTGCGCGACCAGTGGCTCAATGCCTTGCGAAGGCTCGAGGTGTCGGTCACGCCCAACGCCCGCCTGTCGGGGGCCGATGCGCAGACGGCCTACTTTCAGGACACCTTCAGCGGCGAGGCCATCGCTCTCGACGATGTGAGCTCGATCGTCGTGGCCAAGGGCGTGCGGCGCGTCGCGGCGCTGCATGACGGCCTGAAGGACTATCCGGGCAGTGTCCATCTCGTCGGCGACTGCCTATCGCCGCGCTCCGCCGAAGAGGCCATCTTCGAGGGGCTGGAAGTCGCATCCAAGATCTGACGCCGGATTGCCCACGCGGGTCACGGTGGCGCGCCGCCTTGCATGGGCCGTCTCTCCCCGGTCGCGACGGCGCAACCTTGAGAGGCTGGAGAAGCGCGTGATAGAGCTTGGCGGTCTCGGGCAGGCCCCATTCGGTCGCGGCCCCTTCACTGGTTAGAGAGGAGAGGGCTGCATGGCCGCGGTGCTGGCGATCGACTTGGGCGGTTCGGCACTGAAGGCCTGCCTCTTCGATCTTGAGGGCGCGGCACTCGCGAAAGCCAGCGTAGCGCTCGCCTTCGAAGAGGACGCAAGCGGCCGCTCGGAGCAGGACCCGGAGGTCTGGTGGCAAGCGCTGCTACGGGCGGGCGCTAAGATCGCCCGGGAGGCGCCCGATGGCTTTGCCGAGGTGACTGCCGTGGCCGTCTGCGGCTTTACCAGGACGCAGGTACTGCTCGGCGGCGACGGCCAGGTCCTGCGGCCGGCGATCGGCTTTCGCGATTCGCGCGCGCAGGAAGCTGCGGATGCCGCGCTGTCACGCCCGGACGTGGCCGCGCATCCGCGGGCTCGGCAGCTCAATGCCTATCATCCCTTGGCGCGCCTGCTGTGGCTGAAGGCAAGCGAGCCGGAGGCTTGGGCGGCGACGCAGCTGCTCCTCGAGCCGAAGGATTACCTGAACCTGCGCCTGACCGGCGAGGCCTCGTCCGATGCCATCTCGCAGTACTGGCTGAGACAGGCGCTGGAGGGCGGAGAGGCCTCGCTGGCCGAGGCGGCCGGGTTGGACCGCGATCCGCTACCCCGCATCCTTGCGCCGGCGCACCGCGTCGGCTGCGTCTTGCCGAATCTGCCAAGGGCCCTGGCGCCACTGGCCGGCGCCGAGGTCTTCTGCGGCTCGAACGACAGCTGGGCTGCGGCGGCCGGGCTCGGCGCCCTGCGGCCCGGGCGGGCCTACTGCATCTCCGGGTCCTCGGAGGTTTTGGGCCTCTTGACCGAGGCGGCGGCGGAGGCGCCGGGCTTGATCACCATTCCCTGGGGGCCAACCCTCTGGCACACCGGCGGGCCGGGTCTCAACGGCGCCAACGCGCTGGGCTGGATCGTCGACCTCTTGGAGCCCGGACAACGCCCCTTCGACGAGCGCCTGGATGGACTGCTGCGGGCTCCCCGGAGTGCTCAGCCGCTGCTCTTCCATCCCTATCTGCTCGGCGAGCGCACGCCCTTCTGGGACCGTGACCTGCGCGCGTCCTTCCTGGGCCTCGGCGCGGCGCATGGCCCGGGCGACCTGGTGCGTGCGGTCATGGAAGGGGTCGGCTTTCTCAATAGGACGGTGCTGGAGCGGGCCGAGCGCGCGACCGGTCAGCTGGCCTCGGAGGTACGGCTCGGCGGCGGCGGCGGCCGCAGCCCTGCTTGGAACCAAACTCGGGCGAACTGCCTTGGCCGGACGCTGTTGGCGGCGCCGGATGTCGAGATGGGACTGGCCGGTTGCCTGGCCTTGGCGCGGGTCGGCCTCGGCCTCGATCCCGACATGGCCACGGCGGGCGAGGCCGCCCTCGGCAAGCTCGCGCGGATCCGGCCGGAGCGCTCGGCGCAAGCACGGCTCGATGCGCTCTTCGCGCTCTTCTGCGAGACCCAGGCCAACGTGGCCCAAGTCTCCCACCGCTTGACGGCGATTGCCGCGCAGCATCCACCTCCAGCCGAAGCAGCCGCCTGCCAAGGCGGGCGGAGGCCGGCTCCATGAGCAGCTCCAAGAGCCCGATCCGAACGCCCGAGCGGCAGCGGCTGCCGGAGCCGGTGAAGGCGGCTATCGCCAAGTACGGCACCCTCTTCGCCGGGCTGGCCGTGCTCCTCTTCCTGCTGCTCTTCGCGCGCAACTTCGCGACCGCCGCCAACCTCCTGAACGTGCTGAAGCAGGCCAGTTTCCTCACCGTGCTGGCTGTCGGCTTCACCTTCGCCTTGATCACCTCGGAGCTCGACCTCTCCTTCGCCAACCTTTGCAGCCTCGGTGCGGTGGTGACCGGCGGCCTGGTGCACGGCGAAGTGTCCTGGCCGCTGGCGGCCCTCGCCGGCCTGGCCACCGCGACCCTGGGCGGCGTCGCCAACGGCTTCTTGGTGACCTTGGTCAAGGTGCCCTCGCTGATCGCGACCCTGGGAACCGCGGCCATCGCCGGCGGGCTGGCCTTCATGATCACGGGCGGCGTGGCCTTCGTGGGCCGCTGGCCGGAGTCTTTCCTGGCCCTGTCGCGCGGCAAGCTCGCCGGCGTGCCGGTGCTGATCTTCTTCATGGCCGTCGTCGTGGCCCTGGCCTGGTTCGTCAGCAAGAAGACGCGCCTCGGCGTGCACATGCTGGCGACCGGCGAGGCCACCGAGGCCGCGCACCGCGCCGGCATCGCGACCGGCCGCATGAAGCTGATCGGTCTCAGCCTGTCCGGCTTGGCGGCCGGCGTGACCGCGGTCTTGCTGGTCGCCAACCTCAGTTCGGCGGCGCCACAGATGGCGGGCGACTTCCTGCTGAACGGCATCGCCGCGGTCTTGCTGGGCATGACCATGTTCGAGCCGGGGCGGCCCAACATCGCCGGCACCTTTGCCGGTGCGCTCATCATCTCGGTGCTCGACAACGGGCTCGTACTTCTGGGCGCGCCCTATTACCTTCAGGACATCGTCCTGGGCCTGATCATGATCGCGTCCGTCGGCGTGTCGGCCAGTGTCCTCAAGCAGGCCGCCTTTTCGGTCTGAACCGAGCCCATGAACGTGAGTGAGAAAGGGGAGGATCCCATGAAACGCAGAACACTGATGGCGGCCATGGCCGCAACCGTCGTCTTCGGGCAGGCCGTCGCCGCCGAGGCCTTCGAACTGGGTGTCGTCGCTTTCCAGATGTCGGCCGAGACCCACGCGCGGGTGGCCAACGCGGTGCAGGCGGCGGCCGAGGACAAGGGCTGGGACGTGACGGTCCTCAACTCCAACGGCGCCTTGCCGACCCATGCGGAGCAGATCGAGAACCTGATCCAGCGCGGCGTCGACGGTCTGGTGCTGGCGATGTCCAAGCCGGTGCAGTTCGATGCGCAGATGCAGGCCGCGAAGGAGGCCGGCATCCCGGTGATCACGGTGATGAGCGGCGCCAGCCCGCACACGCTCTTCGACATCCAGGTGAACGAGTACGCCGTGGGCGCCGATGCGGCACTCTACCTGCTTGGCCAGCTGGGCTACGAGGGCTCGATCCTGACCCAGCGCTTCGAGAGCAACGTCGGCACCCGCATCCGCGGCAAGATCCTGGACGCGGTCTTGAGCGAGAACACCGCGGTCGAGGAGGTCGGCTCGCATTCAATGGCGCGCACGCAGAGCTGGCGGGAAGACGTGCGCAACGGCATGAGCGCGCTGATCCTGCAGAATGCCGGGAACTTCGACGGCATCTGGGCCTCCTTCGACGGCCAGGCCTTCATCATCGACGACCTCTTGAAAGAGCAGGGGATGCAGAAGGGCGACGTGGTGCTGGTCTCGGTCGATGGCGGGGCGGAGAGCTTCCGCCGTATCAAGTCGCCGGACTCGATGCTGATGGCCACCGTTGCCATCCCCTTCGAGGCGATGGGCGGGGCAGCGGTCGACGCGATGGACCGGATCGCCGTCCAGGGAGCGCCGAAGAGCGCGGTGACCAGCGGTCCCTACCTCTTCATGGGCGCGGATCTGGTCGACCAGTCGAACGTCGACTCCTTCATCAAGTGACGCTCATGGGCCAGCCGGCCGCTACCGCCGGCCGGCCCCCGGCCTCGCAAGGAACCTGATGGCCGAGATTCTGACCGTTCGCCGGGCCCGCAAGGCCTATGGCGCCGTCGAAGCCCTGCGCCATGCCGACCTCGAGGTCGGTGCAGGTGAAATCCATGCCATCTGCGGCGACAACGGTGCCGGCAAGTCGACCCTGATCAAGCTGATCGCCGGCGTGGAGCTGCCGGACGAGGGCGAGATCCTGGTGCGTGGGCAGCCTTGCCGCTTCGCCACGCCGCACGATGCCTTGGACGCCGGGATCGCCACCATCCACCAGGACCTGGGCCTGGCGCCGCGCATGACGATCTACCAGAACGTCTTCATGGGGTCCGAGTTGGTACGCCGGATGCTCGGTGTCCGCTTGCTGGACCGGGCCGAGATGATCCGCCAGTCGCGTGGTTTTCTTGGCCGGCTCGGCTCCAGCCTCACCGACATGACGGCGCCGGTCGAATCGCTCTCGGGCGGCCAGCGCCAGGCTGTCGCGATCTGCCGGGCACTGCGCTGGAAGGCCGAGATCATCGTCATGGACGAGCCGACGGCGGCGCTGGGCGTGCGCGAGACCGAACAGGTGCTGCTGCTCATCCGCCAGCTGAAGGAGACGGGCATCACCGTCATCCTGGTGAGCCACAACATGAACGACGTGGTGGCCGTCGCCGATCGGGTGACCCTGCTGTCCGGCGGGCGCACGGTCGCCTGCCTGCCCGTCGCGGGGCTGACGCCCCAGGCGCTGTCGCAGATGATCCTCTCGAAAGGCGAGGTTGACTGCGGGCCGGTGCAATGAAGGGCTCTATCGAGTAGAGCCCTTCTGCCGGGACTTCAGTTACGAGCCGATGGGCGACGGCAGGTTGGCCGTTGATGAGCCGGTGCTTTGACTGTCGAAGAGATAGCCGACACCGTGCAGGGTGATGATCCACTCGGGCAGCTTGGGATTGGCTTCGATCTGCTTGCGCAGGCGCGACACCAGCACATCGATCGAGCGATCGTCGTGGGCCCACTCGCGTTGGCAGACGATGCGGGTCAGGAGGCTGCGGTCCAGGACCTCGTCCGGCCGGGTCAGGAAGACCGACAAGAGACGCGTCTCCGCCAGCGTGAGGTGATGGACCTCTCCCTTCACCTCCAACCGGCGGGTTGCCTGCACCAGGGTGAAGGGGCCGAGGGTGATCGGTCCGCGCTCGTTGGGCACCACCGGCGCGTCGTTCATGCGCAGCAGGTTCCGCACCCGGAGGGTCATCTCGCTGGCATTGAAGGGCTTGGTCATGTAGTCGTCGGCGCCCAGGCCCAAGCCCAGCATGCGATCGCGCTCGTCGTCCATCACGGTCAGCACGATGACCGGGCAGTGACAGCTCTCCTTCACCGACTGTAGGAGCAGCAGGCCGTCGCAGTCCGGAAGACGCCGGTCGAGCAGCACCAGGTCCCAGTTCCGCTTCTCCAGATGGCGCTCCGCCGCCGCGGCATCCTCCGCTTCGACGACCGCGTGGCCGGCACTTCCCAGTACCTCCCGAAGCAGGACCCGGGCCACCGGATCGTCGTCGACGACGAGGACGCGGGCTGGCTGGCGGCCGCGGTGAGCTTGCCCGCGCGAGAGCAGCTGTCCCATCAGACACCCGCCATTTCGGCTATGGCCAGCGCCCGCTGCGGCGCGTCGGACAAGAGACTGTCGAGGCAGGACCGCCAGGCCGCGCAGTCCACGCGCTGCTCGCCGTTTTCGCAGGCACGCTCCAGTTGGCGCAGGAGCGCGGCCGCGTCCGCGAGACCCATCACCGCGCAGCTGCCGGCCAGACGATGCGAGATCGCGGCCAAGCCTTCGCGATCCCCGCGCTCCAGACAGGCTTCCAGGCGCTTCACGCCAGCGGACCAGCCGTTCGAGAACTCCCGCGCCATGGCTTCCTTGACCCGCACCGGAACCCCGACCAGGGCCGCTTCGTCGTTGGAGCTTGAGCTGAAGGCATAGTTGGATACCGAGGGCGGCGCATAGCCTTCGATGGCCGCCAAGAGCTCCTCGCCCGCCGCCGGTTTGGAGAGTGTCACGTCGAAGGGACTGCCGCCGTTCTCCAACTCGGCCAGCCGGTCGGCATTCGCCGTCAAGGCCACGAAGCGGGCCTTCTTGTTGGGTCCGGCCATCTGTCTCAAGAGGGTCGCCAGTTGGGCGCCATTGCCGTCGCCGAGAAAGTAGTCGACGACGAAGACATCGAACTCGCTTGCGGCGGCCGCCTCTCGGGCGATCTTCGCGGAGCCGGCGGTGGTGACGTCCAGCCCCTTTCCACGCAGCTGTTCGGCTGTGATCAAGATGCCGACCGGGTCGTCGTCGACCAGGAGACAGCGCCGTCCCGCCACCTGCTGAGCCCTGGGGGAGGGCGCGCTCCTGGCAGCCTCGCGCAGTGCCTGGTCGGCGGCGATGCGCCGATAGGGGACTTCGAACCAGAAGAGGGCTCCCCGCTGTTGCGGCTTGTAACCGATGGTCCCTCCCATGGCGCTGACCAAGCGTTGGGAGATGGCCAGACCCAGACCCGAGCCGCTGCTGGAGCTGGCGTTGCGACTGCGGTAGGCGAAGGGCTGGAACAGGAGGTCGAGGTTCTCCGCCGCCAGACCCGGTCCACCATCCGACACTTCGAAGTGCAGGAAGGTCTCCCCGGCCGATCTCACCCGCCGACCGAGCGCGATGGTGACCCCGCTACCCGGGTCAAACCTGATCGCGTTGGTGACCAGGTTGGTCAGCACCTGTTGGATCAGTTGCCAGTCGATTGCGGCGAAGCGCGGGACCTGGCCGGACACGCTCAGAGCGAGCGGTACCTCGCGCTGATTGGCCCAGATCTGCGCCACGCGCGCGTAGTCCTCCAGGATCACGCGCAGCTCCCAGGGCTTGGGACTGGCCTGCGGCGGCCTGGCCTCAAACTTCGAGTAGTCGAGTACGTTGTTCAGGGTGCCGAGCAAGGTGCGGCCGGCCGACTCAATGGCATCGACATAGGTCAGATGCTCCTCCTCCTCGGCGTCGCGCAGCAACTCCGTGGCGCCCAGGACGGCGTGCAGGGGAGAGCGGATCTCGTGGCTCATGGTGGCCAAGAAATGCGACATCGCACGCTGCGCGCGAACCGCTTCTTCCGTCGCCAGGCGATGGGGCGTCACGTCATGCAGGATGACGACATGGCCCAAGGTCATGTTTCCGACCGCATCGTGGATCGTGCGCTCGCCAACGTCGAAGCACTTGCGGCCCTTCGGCGTGTCCAGCCAGACCGAGGAAGGGTCGCTCTTGAGCGCCTCTTCGGCCTTCGCCAAGAGCGACTCCAACTCGGCCATGGGGACACGCGTCGAGCGCAGGTAGACGATCTCGCCGGCGCCCGCCTGGTCGACGAAGAGCACGGCGGCGGCTTGGTTGGCGTTCACCAGTTGCCGCTGTCTGTCCAGCAGCAGCGCCGGGTCGCGCAGGCTTTCGAAAATCGAGAAGTAGCGGTCCTTGTCCAGGGCGATGGAGCGGGCGCGGGCCTGCAGTTCCTGCAGACGCTCGTCCTCGCTGTCTTCCGCCCAATCGCTGACGATGCTGAGCTCGGCGGCATCGAAGAAGGCTGCAAGCTGGGCTCGTGCGGCAGCGCGGACCGTAGGGCAGGCGGGCAGCTGTCCCGCGGCGTCCATGTAGAGGTTGCGGAAGTGCTTGAAGAGCCCGACGTAGAGCTGCAGGGTGACCCCCATCGAGCGATGCCGCTTTGCATTGTCGCGAAGCCGCGCAAAGCGGGGATCGCTCAGGTAGTCGGTCTCGGCATGCAGGCCGGCGCCGATCGCCAGCGGACTGGCGAGGTAGTCGGCGAAGGAACTCGTGAGCGTCTCGATCGCCTCCACCCAAGCGGCGCGGATGGTCGTGGTGTACTGGGCATAGCCGTAGGTCTTGGCGACGGCAATCGCCTGCTCGACGAGCGTGTCCTGCAGGCCTGCGAGATAGGCCGGCAGATCTGCCTCGAACGGGCTGGCTGCACCGACGTCCCCAGCGACAAGCGTTGGAGCGCGTGACATCGTGCTGGCTCAGCGACCTTGCGGCCGCCCCTCCCTATAGGCGTTTTCGCTACTAGACCATCCTCGGCGGGGCGGGGCAACAAAGCAGGCCGCCGATTACATTCGCATTACAATCTTTCACATCTGCGCAGCCTTTGCGCTCCGCGATCTTGTTAGCCTCGTCGTCAAAGCTAAGCGCAGTGCCGAAGCGGCCGCCGCTCGGAGCGGCTGACCGCCAGGGGCGACGACAAGGGAGGGATGACATGAAACGCCGGGAGTTCCTGAAGGCTTCGTCGTTGGTCGGTGCCGGGGTCTTGGCCAGCAATAAGGCCTGGTCGCTCAATCGCTTGGAGCCGCTCTACGACACCTTGGACGAGGCCTATCCCTATCGCGATTGGGAAGACCTCTATCGCCGGGAGTTCACCTGGGACAAGGTCGGCAAGGCCGCGCACTGCATCAACTGCGTCGGCAACTGTGCCTTCGACGTCTACGTCAAGGACGGCATCGTGCTGCGCGAAGAGCAGTTGGCGAAGTATCCGCAAATCAATCCCGACGTCCCGGACGCCAATCCCCGCGGTTGCCAGAAGGGTGCGATTCACTCCTCCGCCATGTACGAGGCGGATCGCCTGCGCTACCCCCTGAAGCGCGTCGGCGCGCGCGGCGAAGGCAAGTGGCAGCGCGTCGGCTGGGACCAGATCACCGAAGAGATCGCCGACAAGGTCATCGACATCTTCGAGAAGTACGGCCCCGGCAAGCTGATGACCCACACGGGCTCCGGCAATCTTTCCATGGTGCGCTTGGCGGCGCCCTACCGCTTCGCGTCGCTGGTGGGCGGGGTGCAGCTCGACATCTTCACCGATGTGGGGGATCTCAACACCGGCGCGCATCTGGCCTACGGCAATCCATTGGAGAGCTTTACCTCCGACGCCTGGTTCGACGCCGACTACATCATGATGTCGCTGTTCAACCCGAACGCGACCCGCATTCCCGATGCGCACTACATTTGGGAGGCCAAGTACAACGGCGCGCGGGTCGTCTCCTTGGCGCCGGACTACAACCCCTCTTCGATCCATGCCGATCTCTGGCTGCCGATCAAGCAAGGCAGCGATCCCTTCCTCGCCATGGCCTTCGTGAACGTCATCATCGAGGAGCAGCTCTATAAGCCCGCCTTCATGAAGGAGCAGACCGACCTTCCGGTCCTGGTGCGCGCCGACAACGGCATGATGCTGCGCGAGTCGGACCTGAAGGAGGGGGGTTCCGATCAGCTCTTCTATGTCTGGGACCTGGCGAGCAACGCGCCGGTGCAGCTCAAGGGCTCCATGGGCTCCGAGGAGAAGACCCTGGCGTTGGCCGGTGTGGATCCGGCTCTGGAGGGCAACTTCGAGGTCGAGGGCATCGCCGTCACGACGGTTTTCGAGAAGGTGAAGCTCGAGGCCGCCAAGTACACGCCGGAGACGAGTGCTGCCGCCACGGGCATCCCGGCGGCCACCGTCCGCGAAGAGGCCAGGCGCTTCGCCAAGGCGAAGAAAGCCATCGTCATGACCGGCTTCAACATCGGCCGCTACACCAACGGTATCTTCACCGGTTGGGCCTTTGCCTCGATGCTGGCGCTCACCGGGCACGGCGGCAAGGCCGGCGGTCTCGATACCTCCTGGATCGAGTGGAACCACGGCAAGCTCTTGGAGCTGGCGCTTTTCGGCTTCCAGAAGTTCCCGCGGCTGGAGGCCGGGGGCCTGGGCGAGTTCCAGCGCGGCCACATGATCGAGTACTCCCGCAAGCACTTCGATAACGAGAAGCTGAAGGCCCGCGTCGGCTTTGACCTGGATGAGATGGAGGAGATGATCGACGAGACCATCTCCAAGGGGTGGATGCCCTACTGGGGCGACATGAAGGGCTTGATCTCGATCGCCGACAACAAGTTCCGCCGCAACAAGAATGCCGAGGCCTATCGCAAGCGCATCCTGAAAGAGGTCGAGGAGCTCTTCGTCAACATCAACGTGCGCATGGATTCCACCGCGCAGTGGGCCGACTACCTCCTGCCGGCCGCTAGCCACTACGAGGCCTGGGACCTGAGGTCGGTGGGCTTCCACCGCTTCGTCAACGTCTTCTCGCGTCCGGTCGATCCCATCGGCGAGGCCAAGCCGGACTGGGAGATCATGGTGCTCCTGACCCGGAAGATACAGGAGCGCGCCGTGGCCCGCGGCGTCGGCTCCTACCCCGACGGCAACGTCAGCCGGGATCTGCACACCATCCATGACGACTTCACCATGGGCGGGACCCTGATGACCGACTACGACGCCACCAAGTGGCTCGTCGACAACAGTCCCGAGTTCGGCGGCGTCAGCCTGGAGGAGGGGACGAAGCAAGGCTTCTTCGTGATGTCGGCCGCCGGCGGTTCCAACCAGCCGCTCCCGGCCCACGAACCCTACAATCCCTTCGTCGCCCAGACCGAGGGCAAGAAGCCCTACGACACCCTGACCGGTCGGATCACCTTCTATTGCGACCATCCCCGCTTCATGAAGCTGGGTGCGGCGACGCCGACGGCTCGCCTCCATGCGGGGCGCGAGGCCTCCAACTATCCGCTGGATTTCTACTCGCCGCACACGCGCTGGGGCATTCACTCGAACTGGCGCTCCAACAAGCTCATGCTGCGTCTGCAGCGCGGCGTGCCCAACATCTACATCAACCCCAAGCTGGCGGCCGTGCGCGGCATCGAGGACGGCGGCCGCGTTCGGGTCTTCAACGGCATCGGGGAGTTCTTCGCGCAGGCCAAGTTCTATCCCAGCCTGCCGGAGACCGCGATCATGATGGAGCACGGCTGGGAGCCGCATCAGTACGAGCAGAACAAGCCGATGAACAATGCCATGGCGACGTTGCTGCAGCCGCTGGAGCTCTGCGGCGACTGGGGACACCTGGGCTTCAAGCTCTGGAAGTACAACGCCAACCAACTCGCGCACGAAAGCAGCGTTGATATCGAAGCGGCCTAAATCCGCGTTGAAGCAACAAGGGTGGAGACGAAGAAGATGGCTGTGAAGCGTCAACTCAGCATGGTCATGGACCTGAACAAGTGCATCGGCTGCCACACCTGCACCTCGGCATGCAAACTGCAGTGGACCAATCGAAACGGCCGCGAGCACATGTATTGGAACAACGTCGAGACCATGCCCGGCACCGGCTATCCGAGGAACTACGCCGAGATGGGTGGGGGCTTCGACGAGGACGGCGCGCTGAAAATGGGTCAGGAACCCAGCATGGAAGACTATGGCGTGCCGTGGGAATACAACTACGAATCCGCGCTGATGACCGGGACCGATCCCTGGCTGCGCCCCAACGTCAAGCCGACCTGGGGGGCCAATTGGGATGAGGACGAGGGCGAGGGCGACTACCCCAACAGCTACTACTTCTATCTGCCGCGCCTCTGTAACCACTGCGAACAGCCGGCCTGCCTGGCCGCCTGCTCGCGCAATGCGATCTACAAGCGCCAGGAAGACGGTATCGTCCTGATCGACCAAGAGCGCTGTCGCGGCTATCGCTACTGCGTCGGCGCGTGCCCTTACAAAAAGGTCTACTTCAACGAGCAGATCTCCAAGTCGGAGAAGTGCATCTTCTGCTATCCGCGAATCGAAAAGGGGCTGCCGACCGCCTGCGCCAAGCAGTGCGTGGGGCGCATCCGCTGGATCGGCTATCGCGACGACGAGGCGGGGCCGATCCACCTATTGGTCGAGAAGTACAAGGTGGCTCTGCCGCTGCATCCGGAATGGGGCACCAAGCCCAACGTCTTCTACGTGCCGCCCATGTCGCCGCCGAAGATCGACGACAAGGGCGCGCCCACCGGCGAGGCGCGCGTGCCCTTGGACTATCTGGAGAGCCTCTTCGGCGACCAGGTCTCCGCGGCGCTGTCGACCCTGTCGACCGAACGGCAGAAGAAGGCGGATGGGCAGGACAGCGAACTGATGGACACCTTGATCGGCTATCGCCACGCCGAGATGTTCAAGCTGAGCTGAGCCGGGCATGTCTCTTCCAGATCACGGCGCCGGGCGCCCGGCGGACGGCGAATCGCCCGAGCGCGCGGCCGCCAAGGAAACGCTCTGGCGCCTTTCCGCCGCGGCCTTCTGCCATCCTGGTCCGGAACTGCAAGAGGCCATTCGATCCGGCACCTTCCACGAGGCCTTTGCCGAGGCCTGGTGGCAGGTCACCGGCAAGGGCTGGCCGAAGAGCCCGGCATCTGCCGACTTCGCGAGCCTGGAGGCCGGCTACATCATCGCCTTTCTGCACGGGCGCAAGGGGAGGCCCTTGGCGTCCCTGCTGGCGGGCGAGTACGAGGGTCTCTTGGCCGGTCATACGCGCCCGGTCTTCATGCTGAACGTCGCCGCCTTCTATCGTCACTTCGGGCTGAAGGCGGCGACCCAAGACGAAGGCTACAACGACGAGCCCGATCACCTGGCCAGCATGGCCGAGTTCATGGCGGTTCTCTCGCATCTGGAGGCCCGCGCGCTGCGCCAAGGTCGCGATGCCGGCCCCTATCGGCGCGCGCAGCGCGATTTCCTGCGGCGGCATCTGATCGGCCTGCTGCATAGGGTCCACGCCGCCTTGCGCGACCAAGGCGGCCTGGCCGATCTCGATCCCACCTTGCGACAGTTGGTGCAGGAGTTGCCGGCCTTCGCCGAGAGGCTGGCCGGCGAGTTGGAGGTCAGGGTCGGCCCCTATCGCGATCCGGAGGCGGACGCCGGCGGACCTAGGGTCGCGGCCGCATCGTCACAAGAAAGCAGACGCGTCGTCGACCAAGACCTGTGGGGATAAGGAGAGCCAAGATGACCAAGAGACATGCCCTCGCCATGGCCGGCGCCACCTGCCTTCTCCTCGCCCTGGCCGTGCCGGGCGCCTCGGCCGAGGACAGCCTGACCGACGCCAACATCAAGCTGATCGAACCGGGCGGGACGGTCCAGGTCTCGCGCATTCCCGACGGCATCTTTCTGCGCAGTGTCAACGACCCCGGCGACACCGTTTGGCAGCGCTTGCCCGAATATCGCGCGCATCTGATGCAGGCCCCGCCGGTGCACGAGTCGGTCATGCTGCGCTACGACGATGAAGACGCGGGCCAGGACGTCTACTTCACCGTGGCCCGCACCTCCGATCGCTTCTATGTGCGCCTGCGCTGGCACGATGCCACCCGCGACACCGTCACGCTGTCCGACCGCTTCCGCGACGGCGCCGCCGTGCAGTTCGCCGTTGGCGATGCCGAGACCTCCTACATCATGGGCAGCGGTCCGGAGGAACCGGTGAACATCTGGTACTGGCGCTCCGATGACGGAACGGTGCAGAGCCTGGCGGCAGGCGGCCCGGGCAGCACGACCCTGCTCGATCAGCAGCCGGTGACCGGTGACAGCCTCTACATCCCCGACGAGGATCCGGCGGCCAATCAATGGGTGCTGGTCATGTCGCGGCCCATCGCCAGCGAGGGGGACTATCAGGTCTCATTCGATCGCAAGTCGGTTCCGATCGCCTTCGCCCTCTGGCAGGGCCACAAGGACCAGCGTGACGGCCTCAAGAGCGCGTCGGAAGACTGGATCATGGTCGATCTCTCAAGCGAATAGGGGAGACGGCGGACGTGACCTTCGGCGAGAAAACCGCCTCGATCGACTGCGGTCTGGGCCATGCCTGCACCTTCTGCCCGCAGCAAGAGACCTGCGCGCTGGACAAGCCCAACCACAACCGCGTTCTGATCGAACGGCGCCTTGAGGAGATCGACCAGATCATCCTGGTCCTGGCCAACAAGGGCGGGGTGGGCAAGTCCACGGTCTCGGCCAATCTGGCAGCCGGCCTGGCCGCGCGCGGCTTTCGGGTCGGCGTTGCCGATGCCGACGTGCACGGCCCGAATCAGAGCCGCTTCTTCGGCTTCGCCGGGCGCAAGGTGCGCCTTGGCGACGACGGTCTCGGGGCTCTCGACTATCGCCATGCCGCCTTGGAGGCTGACATCAAGGTCGGAAGCCTGGCCTTCCTGCTGGAGAGCGACGACACCCCGGTGGTCTGGCGCGATTCCTACAAGCACGACTTCATGCACCACCTGATAGGCAGCTTCGATTGGGGATCGCTCGACTATCTGATCGTCGACATGCCGCCCGGTACCGGGAACGAGCTGATCACCCTCTCGGACATGTTGGAAGGCGCCAATGTCTCGGCGCTGATGGTGACCACGCCGCAGGCCGTCGCGATGATGGACTCCATGAAGGCGGTGCGTTTCTGCCGCGAAAGAGGCCTGCCGATGATCGGGGCGCTGGCGAACATGGCCGGATTGGTCTGCCCGCACTGCAGCAACGAGGTGCAGGTCTTCCCCGACGCGGACCTGAAGCAAGCCTTGGCCAAGGCGGATGTTCCGCTCCTGGGCCAGGTGCCTTTGGCGATCGAGTTGGCATCGGCCTCCGACGAGGGGACGCCCGTCGTCCTTTCCGACCCGGACAAGCCGGTGGCACAGGCGTTTCTGGGCGCGATCGAGGCCTGCATGGCCATCGGCCGCTCGGACTTCAACGGCGCCGTCGCGCGCGCCCTGGACGAGGTCTTCGACAAGAACCTGGGCGCGGCGCAAATGGAGGCTGCCTTGGCCGGCGTCCCGGACGGGGAGCAAGGCGCCGTCAGGGAAGCCTTGGAGGACCTGCTGTCGGAGGAATCCCAGCGGCTGCACCAAGCCGCCACCGACTCGCCGGCGGCGGGAAACAAGCCATGAGCGCGCTTGCAAGCCCGTCGGAAGCCCCGGGCCGCCGCCGCTTCTTTCGCGACCTCCTGGTCGGGGCTGGTGAGCGCGCTCAGCAGCAGATCTGGCGGCCGGTGGAGAGCGTCGTGGCGGGCGCGGGCGACGTGCTTTGGGCCGGCTGGTGCGGTGACGGCTCAGTGGTCGTCGTCGGTGACGAGGGCGCCATCTTCAGCTACGACGACGGACAGTGGATCCGCCAAGCCAGCCCCGTTCCGCTTCCCCTGCACGCTCTTTGGGGACGGACCTGGGACGACCTCTACGCGGTCGGCTGGATGGGCACGGTCCTGCACTTCGACGGCGGGGAATGGCGGCTGCTGCGGGGCTGCAAGGTCGACGAGTCCGGCAAGTACGCGGCCGAGGAAGAAAACACGCCCCTCTTCGACGTCACCGGCAATGTGGCGGGACACCTCTGGGCTGTCGGCGACCGAGGCACGATCCTGCACTACGACGGCGAGGATTGGCGGCGAGAGCAGTGTGGCAGCGAGGCCCATCTGCGCGCGATCACGCCGCTGGGCGAGGGGCGCCTGCTGGCCGCTGGCGGCGACGGAACGGTCTTGCTTCGAGACGAGGAGGGGGCTTGGCGAAAGCTCGACTGCCCTGTCAGAAGCAATCTCCAAGCGATCCTGGCCCTGGACCACGAGCGGGTTCTGCTAGCCGGCGGTCGCTACTTCCCGGACGCCAACGGCTTTCGTGGCGACCTCCTGCTCCTGCGGCAAGGCGTAATAGAGCCGGTGGCCCTGCCGGGTGACGTTTCGCGCTTTCGCGGCCTCGCCGCCTATCGCGACGGCGCCTTGGCGGTCGGCGATCGCGGACAGATTCACCTGATCCGCGATCGGCGGGTCACGCGTCTGGAGAGCGGCACGCATCACGATCTGCTCGGCATTCTACCGCTCGCGACCGGCGAGGCTCTTGCCGTCGGCGACTTCGGCACGCTCTTGACCGCCGCGCCCGACTTCCACGAGGCCTTGGCCAGTCCGGCAACGATCACCGGCGGCAGTCCGGTCTGGGAGTTCGCGGAGAGCGGAACCGACCGTCAGCTTTGGGGTGCCTGGGCCGATCCGGAGAGCGGCGACGTCTACGCCTGCGGAGAAGAGGGACTGGTCCTGGTGCGAGAAGAGGGCCATTGGAAGCACCTGCCGAAACTGGGCGATCTCGGCCTGCGGAGCCTTTGTTCCGACGGTGCCGGCGGGCTCTATGCCGCCGGTCAGCTGGGGGAGATCCACCACTTCGATGGCCGGACCTGGCGCAAGCACTTCGATCTGCACGTGGACGTCACCATCCTTGCCCTTTGGTCCGATGCGAGCGGCCAGGTCTTCGCCGTCGGCGACGAGGGCTTGATCCTGCATTGGGACGGCAGGGAATGGGAGCGCATGACCAGCGGCACCAAGTCGGCGCTCTATGGTCTTTGGGGGCAGGACGCGGACCACCTCTTGGCGGTCGGCGATTTCGGAATGATTCTGCGCTGGAACGGTAAGCGCTGGGACGAGTTCCACGCCGGCACCGAGAACTTCCTCTTCGACGTCTGGGGCAGCGGCCTGGACGACATCTTCGTCGTCGGTCTCTCCGGCAGCATCGGGCACTTCGACGGCCGTCGCTGGAGCCTGACCCCGGCCCGCGCCCGTGCCGATCTCCTGGCGGTCACCGGATTGGGCGACAGGGTCTACGCCGTCGGCTCCGCCGGCAGCACCCTCAGGCACCGAGAGGGGCAGTGGCAGCGAGAAGACAGCGGGTTCGACGGTGGCTTGCGCGGCGTCGCGATCAGCCGCGAAGCGGGGGTCGTCGCCGTCGGCGATGGCGGCACGATCCTGCACCGTCTGCCCGACGACTAGTCGATCTCGTGCGGAGAGTGGCGAAGGCGGCCGTAGGGCCAGGCTTAATCAGTTGGCCGGGACGCATCTGGCGGACTTAAGGTCGGCGATCCAATTCTCAGGGACGCGGCGCAGCGTGTCCGGGATCTTTGGGCCAGGGCCTTGGAGAGGTTGCCGAAGGCTGGTTGAGGCAGAGTAGCAATCGTGTGAGGCCGGTGCCCGAAATCGGTGGCGAGCGGTGGACGATGCCGCTTGCAGCCTCGGCGCAGCTTCCTTTGAAGATCGCGACGTCGTAACGCCGGAGACGCTCGATCGGTCCTTCGAAAGCTGTCTGGTCCTCCAGTGCCGCTTTGGCGTGGTCCGGCCGGATCCACTCGGTCGCCGGACCGCGATAGGTGGTCAAGAGGCGCGCCTCCACGCAGTCGCGATGGAACCTCCGGCAAGCATCTCCGCTGACGCTCTCCAGCCGCAGGTCCACGAGATCGGTCCGGGCTATTCGGGCGAAGGCCGAGACGAGCTGTTCGACGTCGCGGAGGAGCAGGTAGCGCTTCGGCCCTTCGGGCAGGCCACAGTCGTTCAACAGCGGCACCAGCGCCCTCGAAAGGTCTGCCGGCCGCAGCAGAACGCGGATGTTCGGCAGCAGCCGGGCATCGATTCGCTCCAGCCAGTCTCCGAAATCCGTTGGAAGTGCGCGCTGCCAGATCACCAGCTCGACGTCCGAGCCGGCGATGGCGCCAAGGCCGTCCGCCGCCTCGCAGGCTCTGACGCTATCGCACGCCGCACGAAAGCTGCTTGGGGTCCCTGGACTTGGCGGGATCCCGGTGCCATGGGGGATCTGCTCGGCCTGGTCAGCCCTCATGTTGGACGCTCCTTTGATTGCCGAGCATCGACATGAACTCTCGTCGCGTTGCCGGATCATCGCGGAAGCAGCCGAGCATGCGGCTGGTCACCGCGCTCACTCCCGGTTTATGGACACCACGCGTGGTCATGCACTGGTGCGCCGCCTCGATGACCACGCCGACCCCGCGCGGTTGGAGCAAGGTCTGAATCGTGTCCGCTATCTGTGACGTGAGCGCCTCCTGGATCTGCAGCCGCTTGGCGAAGACATCGACGAGGCGCGCGAGCTTGGAGAGACCAACGACCCGCCCCGCGGGCAGGTAGCCGACGTGCGCTCTTCCCAGGATAGGGACCATGTGATGCTCGCAGTGGGATTCGAGACGGATATCGCGCAGGACTATCATTTCGTCGTAAGCGGAGGTCTCCTCGAACGTGGTCGCCAGCAAGGCCACGGGATCCTCGCCATAGCCGGCGAAGAAATCCTCATAGGCACGTACGACCCGCTTGGGCGTCTCTATCAGACCTTCCCGGTCGGGATCGTCTCCTGCCCACTCGATCAGGGTGCGTACGGCGGCCTCGGCCTCCGATCGGTTCGGCCTGCGGCGCACCGCTGACCCGTTGCGTGACGGTGTCGAGGCCAGAACCTCGAGATCCGCGCTATCCATCTCGATACCTTTCGTCAATCTCCGGTTCGCCTGCGCGGGCGATCCTTCTTGCGCCATTGAAATGAACGTTATAACGTTGCTTATCAAGGGTGCAAGGGAGGGCGGAGTGATGACGAAACTCTCGATTCGACCCCAGCCCTGCACCGATCCGAACTGCAGCGGGCTGCACTCGCCGCGTGAGCGCATCGCGCTGGCCAAATCCATCTGCGAGGCGCGCGGCGAGAGAATGACGAAACTCCGCCAGAGGGTCCTGGAGCAGCTGTGGACCAACGGTCGGCCCACGGGTGCCTACGAGTTGATCGAGGCGCTCAAATCCGAAAACGCGCGGCCGGTGGGGCCACCCACCGTCTACCGGGTGCTCGCCTTCCTCATGGCGCAGGGCCTCGTCTCCAAAATCGAAAGCCTCAACGCCTACGTTCCTTGTGTCCACCCGGAGCGCGGACAGGAATGCCTCTTCTTCATCTGCAGCGGCTGCGGATCATCGATCGAGCTGGAAGACGAGCGGATCGGAGAGTTGCTTGCCGAAGACGCGGCCGCCTTGGGGTTTGCCATGGCGCGCTGCATGGTTGAGGTCGAGGGAACCTGTGCGCGGTGCGCTGACTCGGACCTGGTCTGAGAGAGAAGGGGGAGCCGCAGCCATGGAGAGCCGCACCCTGGATGACCTTTGGCACTCTTCCCTGGCACCGATGCTGTCAGGCCTAGCGCGTAGCGGCACAGCAGCATCGGGTACTGCAAGGGCGAGGAGCGAAGGCCCCGGCTCTCTAGGGGCGGGGTCGGGAGCCCTTCGTCCGAGAGCACTGGCATGAGGGCGCGACGCGGTCATTCGCTCTGGCTGTTGTTGCTTGGCGCCGGCCCCAGGTTGGCGGGCGCATTACTGATCGTCGCGGCGCTTTGGCTCGGTTTCCTCTGGGCTACCGCCACGCCGGGAAGCCCATGACTCACGCCCTTGCGTTCCAGGACCTGACCCTTGGCTACGACCGGCATCCGGCCGTGCAGAGCCTATGCGTAGAGATTGCCGAGGGCAGTCTGACGGCCGTGGTCGGGCCTAACGGGGCAGGCAAGTCCACGCTGTTGAAGGGCGTCGTCGGCGCGCTCTCTCCTCTTGGGGGGCGGATCTCCTTCGGCGCGCTGACGCGGGACGACATCGCCTACCTGCCGCAGCAGTCGGACGTCGACCGCTCTTTCCCGATCAGGGTCGTCGATCTCGTGGCGATGGGGCTCTGGCGAGAGATCGGCGCCTTTGGCGGGTTTCGGGCCGCCCATCGCGCGCGAGTGGCGGAGGCCATCGCGGCGGTCGGACTAACAGGCTTCGAGACGCGGCCGATCGGGTCGCTGTCGGGCGGCCAGGTACAGCGTACGCTCTTTGCCCGGCTGGTGCTGCAGGACGCACGGCTCGTCCTACTGGACGAACCCTTTACCGCGGTCGACGCCAGAACGATGGCCGACCTGATCGGGGTGATGCGGCGCTGGCACGGAGAGGGACGCACGGTGCTTGCCGTGCTGCACGATTTCGAGACGGTCCACGCGCACTTCCCGGAGACGCTGATGCTGGCGCGCGAGCTTGTCGCGCATGGGCCCACGGCCAGGGTGCTCACCGCGGAAAACCAGTTCCGCGCCAGGCAGATGTGCGAGGCCTGCGCAGGGCCCCCGCACACCTGCAGCCGGGGTGCGGCGTGATGTGGGAGGGCCTCGTCCAGCCCTTCGCCGATTTCGGCTTCATGCGGCGCGCGCTGATGGGTTGCGTCGCCATCTCGGTCGGCGCGACTCCCATGGGGGTCTTCCTGATGCTGCGGCGGATGAGCCTCACCGGCGATGCCATGGCGCACGCGATTCTGCCGGGCGCCGCCGTTGGCTACCTGGTGGCGGGCCTCTCGCTCGGCGCGATGACCATTGGCGGGCTGGTGGCCGGCATGGCCGTGGCGCTGCTGTCGGGCTTTGTCACGCGCGCGACCCCGCTCCGCGAAGATGCAAGCCTCGCGGCTTTCTACCTGGTTTCGCTCGCGCTCGGCGTGCTGATTGTCTCGACCCGAGGCAGCAACGTCGACCTCATGCATGTGCTCTTCGGCACGGTGCTGGCGCTCGATGACGCGGCGCTCATCCTGCTCTGCTCGATCGCGAGCCTGTCGATCCTGACGCTCGCGCTCCTCTTCCGGCCGCTGGTTCTCGAATGCGCGGACCCTCAATTCCTGCGCTCGGTCAGCGGGCTCAGCGCGGTCACCCATTACACTTTCCTGGCGCTGGTCGTGTTGAACCTCGTCGGCGGTTTCCAGGCGCTGGGCACGCTGATGGCGGTCGGCATCATGATTCTTCCTGCCGCGGCCGCAAGGTTTTGGGCCACCAGCATTGGCGGCATGATCGGGGTTGCAATCGCCGTAGCCACCTTCTCGAGCCTCAGCGGACTGCTGCTTTCCTACCACCACAGCCTGCCGTCCGGGCCGGCGATCATCCTCGTGGCGGGCCTCGCCTACGGGGTGTCGTTGGCGCTGGGACCGGAAGGTGGCCTCATCACACGGCTACGCTCACAACGCCCCCTTGAGACCTGAAAGGACCCGATCATGACGACCCGCAGAACCTTGCTGAAATCCGCCACCGCACTTGTCGCCCTGTCTCTCGCCGCACCGCTGGCCGCGCAGGCGAGCGAACCGATCCGCGTGGTTGCCACCTTCTCCATCCTGGGCGACATGGTCGAACGCGTCGGCGGAGAGCATGTGTCCGTAACGACCTTGGTCGGCCCCGACGGCGATACCCATGTCTACCAGCCTACGCCTGCGGACGCTCGTGCCGTGAAGGAAGCCGAGCTCTTGCTCGTCAACGGGCTGGAATTCGAAGGTTGGCTGGACCGGCTCCGAGAGGCAGCGGGGTTCGATGGCACGCTTGTTGTAGCCACCGCCGGCATCGAACCGATCGCCTTTGAAGACGACCATGACGACCACCACGACGAGGAGCATCACGACGACCACGACGACGAGCACGCCGAGGATGAGCATCACGACGACCACGATGACGAACACGCCGAGGATGAGCATCATCACGACCACGATGACGAACACGCCGAGGACAAACATCACGACGACCATGGCGACGAGCACGCCGAGGACGAGCATCATGACGACCACGGCGACGAGCACGCCGAGGATGAGCATCACGACGAGCACGCCGGCGACGACGACCATGCCGGTCACCACCACGGTGCCTATGATCCGCATGCCTGGCAGAGCCTTGGGAACGCGGTAATCTACGCCGACAACATTGCCGCGGCTCTGGCCAAGATGGATCCCGCGAACGCGGCAGACTTCTACGGCAACCGAGCCGCCTATGTGGCGGAGATCGAAGCGCTCGACGCGGAGATCCGTGCCGCAATGGCGGCCCTACCGGAGAGCGCGCGCACCGTCGTCACATCGCATGACGCCTTCCAGTACTTCGGCCGCGACTACGGGCTGACGTTCCTGGCACCGCAGGGCCTCAGCACCGAGTCGGAAGCATCCGCCCAGGATGTGGCCCGCCTGATCGAACAGATGCGCGCGGAAGGCATCGCCGCCGTGTTCGTCGAGAACATCTCCGACCCGCGCCTTCTGGAGCAGATCGCGAGAGAGACCGGCGCCTCTATCGGCGGCACGCTCTATCCAGGGGCGCTCTCCGGCCCGGACGGCCCCGCGCCCAGCTATCTCGACATGATGCGCCACAACGCGTCGACGCTCGCCCAGGCGCTGGGATCGTGAGGGGTCTCTCATGACCGGGATTCTAAGGTGTCTTCCCGCGACCACTCCTTAGAGTTCCTTGGCGCCGGCCAGATCACTTTCCCGAACAAGGCCTACTCGGAACCAACGGTAACCCGCACCCATGGGACTCTGTTGGCTCCGGGAAGGGCTTGCTCCTATGCGCCCGACGACAGCGCTCGGGTCAAGCTGGAGCCCTGATATCAGGAAGTTGCTTTGGCGCCATACTTCACCTTGTCACGATCTGCCTTGCGCCAGGCCCAGTTCACGCCCTTGTTCCTCTTGCCTGAACCGTTCAGCTGTCCCCAATAGGCCTTTGGGTACTTGCCGTGCTCCAACTCACCCCGCACCACCACCACGACATGGCCGTGATTGGACGGTTCTGCCTGATCGGAGCCCTTCAATCCGCCGATGACCAAGAACCCTCCTGCCGCCATGTCCGCGGCTTCCTTGCCGCCGGCTACAGGAATCCAGTCGGACCCCTGGATCTCTTCGGTGATCGCATTCGCATTTCCGGTCAGGGTGATGCCGAAGTGTGAAGACACTGCTTTCGCAAACTTGTTGCAGTCGTCTTTGTTTGCCTCGAATTCAGCTTCGCACCGATTTATGATGTCTTGGGCATCCGCCATTTGCGCATCCTCTCCTGTTGTTGAGATCAATGCTCACGCAGTTCTTTCTTCGCTCTTGTCGAAGGGTCACTCTCTATCATTGGTGCAGTGTAGGGCAAGCCCGATCTACTCTGCGTGGTTGAGCGTAACCCTTGCTTGCGGTCTCGCTCCACACCGATGCCTCAGTGCGCGGCCTCAGTGCGCGCGTCGGCTAGACGCGTTGCGCCGACCCTCTAGCGCTTGCTCAGCCAACCCGCCGCGGCGCCGGCCATGATCGCGACCAGACCGCCGACCGCGGAGCGGGTCAGGACGAGCGCCGTCCAGTGGAGGATCCACGCGGGCCACTCGGCCAAGCCGGCGATCTCGCCGCGACCGGCCATCATCGCGGTCTCGGCGACGGCATAGACGATGGCGAAGCCCGGAAGCGCTAGCAGGGCGACCAACAGGCCCTGAAACCAACCCGAGGGCCGGAAGAGTGCACCCAGAACCGCGCCGACGATGCAGGCGAGAGGCAGGACCTCGCGCCAAAGGCGCGGGCTCTCGGGCTCATGCGCCAGGACATGCGCGGTCCCGGCCAGCAGGCCGACGAGCGCGAAGGAGAGGGCGGCACGGAGCCGCGACGGCACCGGCCCGCTCATCTTTCGCCCCTGGGCCGATAGGCCGTCCGTCCCTCCGGCCTACCACAAGCTGTCAGCAACCGCTCCACGTTCGATCCTCCCTCGCGATCCTGTCTCCTCAGCCGAACTGGATATTGGCCTCCGCTGCCGCACACCAAGGTGCTGGACCTCCAAAAGGCATTCACTCTCCTATGACAGTCCCACTCCGGCCCACCCTCGGCAATTGCGGGAGTCAGAGCTTGAAAATCCTTGAATCCGGCAGCGCTTCGCTCCATGCTTAGCCAATCGGACAGTTGTTTGGTTAAGAGCGGCTGCCGGAACCTGCAAAGTCGGGTCGGACAAGACAGAAGACGTCGGGCGGAAGGACGCCCGGCGGACAAGGGGAGGAGCGAAAGGATGAGCAAGCTTGGATCGATGATGCGAAGGGCAGGCTGCACGGCTCTGGCCTCCGCCTTCCTGATGGCCTTTGCCGCGACGGGCAGCGCCGAAGAGGCGAAGGCACCGCCACCCCCCTATCTGATGATGGGCATGAACAGCAGCTTCTACGCCGTGAGCTGGGAGCCCGGGAGCATCGATCCGCTGCTGCCCGAAGGTCTCAAGGCGGCGGACGACTACAGCGGCGGGATCAATCTCTACACCGTCGATGCCGGCTACGGCTTCGGCGCCTACAGCGCGGCCTATTTCTACGTGAATCTGAACAGCCATGTTTCCGACAGCAAGCTGCCGGGGCGCTACGTGCTGGGCGGAATCTACGGTCCCGGACCGGTCGCCGAGGCGATGAAGAGCTACTACGGCTTCAAGGTCCAGCTGGGCGAGACCAAGCAGGAGACCAAGGACGGCGTGGTCCGGGCCAGCGCCCACAGCGACGGCAAGCCGCTCTTCGCCATCGAAACGACCAAGGTCGCGAGCGAATGCCCGGTCATCAACGGCACGGTGAACTATGTCGGCGAGGCCGGGGACGGCACCTTCATCGTCCTGCCGATTCCCTTTGCCGGCGGCTATTGCGCGGCCGAGCCGCATGGCGCGCTGGAGCTCTCGGCGGCCGCCGACCATTACTTGCAAGGCTCCAAGGTGGCCAAGGTCCTGGCGGCCGGGCACTTGAAGAACGCCAGCTTCTCCTTCACCCAGCCGCAGAAGTGAGTGGCCCCGATTCTGGTTGAACGGCTGCGCGGGACGGCTCGCCTGAAGAAGAGCCTTCCCGCGCGGCAGCCCTTAGAAGGACAGACAATGAGAATACAGATTGTGACGGCCGCGCTCGTTGCGGCGCTCGGTTTCGGGGCGACCGCTGCCTCGGCCGAAGACTATCCCAGCATGACGCTCCGCATGGCCCACCCGCTGCCGGAGGTCTGGCCCGGCGTCGAGTGGGACAAGTGGTGGGCCGAAGAGGTCAGCAAGCGCTCTGGTGGCAAGATCAACGTCGAGATCTTCTGGGCCGGCCAGCTGGGCAACCTGCTGGAGATCAAGGGGCTGGTCGAGTCTGGCGCCGTCGACGTCGGCGTCTTCGCCCAGGCGGTGCACGCCTCCGAGATGCCGCTGACCTCGGTCTGCGCCGGTCTCTTGAACCGCGTCTCGGCCGATCCGGAGACCGCGCACGGACTGGCCCGCGACTGCTACGCCACCGACAGCGTGATCGCGGAGCAGGAGCTCTTGAACCTGAAGCCGCTGCGCTGGACCGTTACGAACCCCTACCGCCTGCTGTGCAACAAGGAGATCAAGGAGACGGCCGATCTTCAGGGCATGAAGGTGCGCGCGGTGGGCGGCGCCTATGTGCCGATCTGGATGGAAGCCTATGGCATGGTGCCGACCCGCGTGCAGGCGACCGAGATCCGCGAAGGTCTGCAGCGCGGCACCTTGGACTGCAACTTCGGTCCGATCGAGTGGGTGCCGATCTTCGGCCTGCAGAACGTCGCGCCCTACCTCTCCGACATCAACACCGGCACCTTCACCACCTTCCAGCTTTGGGTGCCGCGCGACACCTTCGACGGCTGGCCGGAGAACGTGCAGAACCTGATGATCGAAGTGGCGCAGGAATCCATGGTGAAGGACCTGGAGAACCTGCCGGTGGTGCGTGACAAGGCGCTCGCCGCTTTCGCCGAAGCCGACGGCCGGATCATCGAACTGGCCGATATGGAGACCTTCGCCGAGACCTCGCCCAACATGATCGACATCTGGATCGAGCGCTCGACGGAGGAGGGCATGGGACAGCAGATCGAGCCAATCGTCCCGCTGCAGCGCAAGGCTGCCGAGAGCTTCAAGAACTAGCGATGATGGAGCCTGGGGGCGGATCGCCCCTAGGCCTTCGCTTGCAGTCGGGGCGAAAGCGTAAGAGCCTCATCTCATGTTACTCGAACGCTTAGCCCTGGCGCTTTGCGCGCTTGCGCTCCTGGTCATGATGACCGTGGGCGCGATTGACATTCTGCTGGACGAGATCTTCGGCTACCCGCTGGCGTTCAAGGTCGATCTCTCCAGCATGATGCTGGCCGTCTCGGTCTTTCTGGCCTGGCCCCTGGCGCAGAGCCGGCGCGAACACATCCGGGTCGAGCTGATCTATCGACACCTGCCCGCGCCCTTGAAGGCGCTGGGCGACCTGCTTGCGCAGTTGGCCGCCCTGCTGGTCTTCGGGCTTATCTGTTACGGCTCCTGGATCATGGCGATCGACAGCGTCGCCATCCTCGAGGTCTCGCCGGCGACCCTGGGTTTCCCGATTTGGCCGGCGAAGCTTGCCTGCGCCTTGGGCACCAGCCTGACCTTGCTGGTGGTGCTGAAGCAGATTGCCCAGGCGCTCCGCGCCAGAGTGAGGTCCTGACGCCATGTCGGCTCTGGCAATCGGCGGGCTCAGCTTCGCCGTCCTCCTGGTCCTGCTGGCGTTCGGTGTGCCGGTTGCGCTCGCCATGGCCTCGGTTGCGGCGGTCGGGCTCTACCTCACCATCGGCGACCGCTTTCTGCTATCGACCGTCGAAAGCCTGCCCTACACGCTCGGCAGCGAATACACCTTCGTCGTCGTGCCGATGTTCGTGCTGATGGGCGGCCTGGCGGCACGCGCCGGCATCATCGGCGACCTCTATACCGCCGCCCATCGTCTTTTGGACCGGGTTCGCGGCAGTCTCCTGATGGCGACCGTGCTGGCGCAGGCGGCCTTTGCCGCGGCCTCGGGGTCCACGGTGGTCGCCTCCAGCGTCTTCACCCGCATGGCCCTGCCGGAGATGCTGCGCTTTCGCTACGACCCCGGCGTTTCGGCCGGCTGCATCGCCGCGGCAGGGACCCTGGCCGGGCTCATTCCGCCCTCCATCGCCATGGTGCTGTTTGCCGTCTTGACCGGAGAGCCCATCGGGGCGCTGCTGATCGCCGGCATCCTGCCGGGGATCCTGACCGCCGGCGCCTACCTGATCGGCATCCGCATCTTCCTGATCTTCCGTGCGGACTGGGCGCCCAGGATGCAGGAAGGCTTCTCCTTCGGCGACAAGATGCGCTCGCTCTCCAGGGTCTGGTCGATCCTGATCCTGATGGGTCTGGTCATGGGCGGCATCTACGCCGGCTGGTTCCCGCCCTCGGCCGCGGGGGCGGTGGGGGCGGCCGGCGCCCTGGTCATCGGGCTGGCGATGCGCCGGCTCAGTCCTGGCGGGATCTGGGACGCCCTGATCGACGCCGCCAAGATCACCTGCGTCATCTTCCTGATCGTCATGGCGGGGTTGCTGTTCAGCCGCTTCCTGGTGATCAGCGGGTTCATCGGCGATCTCAGGACGCTGGTCATCGACAGCGACCTCGGCGTCTTCGGCTTTCTGGTCATCACCTGCATCATCTTTCTGATCCTGGGTATGTTCATCGACTCGGTCTCGCTGCTGGTCGTGACCGTGCCCTTCCTCTTTCCGATCTCGCAGACCTTGGGCCTGGATCCCATCTGGTTCGGAGTCCTGGTCGTGAAGCTGATCGAGATCGCGGCGATCACGCCGCCGGTCGGCCTCAACCTCTTCGCCGTCCTGGCCGCCGCCGAGCGGCAGGTCTCCTCCGGCCAGCTGTTTCGGGGCGTGCTGCCCTTCCTCGCCATCGAGATGGTCGTGCTGGCCCTGCTGTTGGCCTTCCCCGGCATCTCCACCTGGCTGCCGCAAACCATGGGCGCCTGACCCCCGATGCGTCTGATCGACTTCTTCGACCGGGCGGTGGACCTCCACGGCGCGCGCTCCTTCGTCAAGCAGGGTGCGGTGGACTTGACCTACCGGGAAAGCGCGGACTGGACGCAGCGCATCGCCGCCGCGCTGCAGGCAGAGGGGCTGGGCGCGGGCCGGCGGGTCGGCTTCTATACGCAGAACGACTGGCGCGGGCTGCTGGCCATCTTCGGCCTCTTTCGCGCCGGCTGCGTCATGGCGCCGGTCAATGCCCGCAACGCCGTGAAGCAGAACATCGAGATCCTTCAGGCCAATGGGGTCGAACTGCTGTTCTTCCATTCCGACTTCGCCGAGGAGGCCAGGGCCGCAGCCGCGGCCTGCCCCGCGCTGACCCGGCTGGTCTGCCTGGACAAGGCGCTACCCGGCATCGCCGCGCTGGAGACCTGGATGGCTGTGGCCGGCAGCCTGGCGGCGCCCGTGGAGTCCGATCCGCAGGACCTTTGGGCGCTCTACGCCACCAGCGGCACCACCGGCCGTTCCAAGTCGGTGATGCACACCCATCTGACCAACCTCGTAACCTCCATGGACATGCTGCTGTCGATGCGGGTCTCGGGACCGCGCAACCACTTGGTCGTGGCGCCCATGACCCACTTCGCCGGCACCTTCATCTTCGCGCTGACCATCACCGGCTCGACCCACGTCTTGCTGGAGAGGGCGGTGCCGCGCGACATCCTGGCGGCGATCGAGCGCGCGCGGATCCAGGTGCTCTTCCTGCCGCCCACCTTGATCTATGCGCTGCTGGCCGAGCCGGAGTTCGCACGCTTCGACACCTCCAGCCTGGAGACCTTCGCCTATGCCGCGGCACCCATGGCGCCGGAGAAGCTGAAGGCGGCGATCGCCCGCTTCGGACCGGTGATGATGAACATGTACGGCCAGGCCGAGGCTCTGGGGCCCATCGCCTTCCTGCCGCCCGACGACCATCGCCCGGACGAGGGCGAGACCTGGGAGCGGCGCCTGGGCTCGATCGGCCGCGCCTCCTACCTGCGGCGCCTGGCCATTCTCGACGAGACCGGAGAGCCGCTCGCGCCCGGCGAGGTCGGCGAGGTCGCGATCCGCTCCTGGGGTGTCGCGCCCGGCTATCTCGACGATCCGGAGGCGACGGCGGCGGCCCGGCAGAAGGGCTGGTACCTGACCGGCGACCTGGGCAAGGCCGATGCCGAAGGCTACGTGACCTTGGTCGACCGCAAGAAGGACATGATCATCTCCGGCGGCTTCAACGTCTACTCGGCCGAGGTGGAAGGCGTGCTGCTGGCCCATCCCGACGTGCAGGAGGCCGCCGTCTTCGGCGTGCCGCACGACTACTGGGGCGAAGCGGTCAAGGCCGTGGTCGAGCCGATCCCGGGAAGAGAGATCCTGCCGGAAGAGCTGATCGCGCTGGTCAGGCGAGAGTTGGGAGGCGTCAAGGCGCCCAAGAGCGTCGAGGTTTGGGAGGCCCTGCCACGCAACGCCACCGGCAAGGTGCTGAAGCGCCAGATCCGTGCGCGCTACTGGGAAGGCCGGGAGCGCAAGATCTAGCCTTGCTTGCCGGACGCCTCGCGATAGCCCGCCGCCAGCTCGGCCACGATCTCCGCCGTCGGCCGCACGGCGGTGACCGCCCCCACGCCCTGTCCGGCGCTCCAGACCTCCTTCCAGGCTTTCACGTCGGTCTTGCCGGTGACCGCCGGCTTGCCCGCGCCATCCAGCACCCCGGCGTCGATCAAACGGGACTTCACGAAGTTGGCCGGCAGGCCCGTCACCGCGTCGGTGAGCACGATGCCGTCGGCGTCGCTAGCCACCAGCGCTTCCTTGTGGACCCGAGGGGCCAGGCTTTCCTCGGCGGCGATGAAGGCCGTGCCGATGTAACCCAGATCGGCGTCCAAGAGCTGCAGCGCCCTCAGCGCGCGCCCCTCGGCGATGCAGCCGGCAACGGCGATCGGGCCGTCGAAGATCCGCCTCACCTCGGCGATGAAGGCGAAGGGATTGAGCCAGCCCGCGTTCCCGCCCGCGCCCGCCGTCAAGAGTACGAGACCGTCCGCGCCTGCCTTGACGGCGCGGCGCGCATGGCGCAGCGAGGCCACGTCGGCGAAGACCAGACCGCCATAGCCATGGACCGGCGCGACCAGCGGATCGGGCGGTCCCACGCTGGCGATCACGATCGGCACGCGGTGGCGGACGACCAGGTCGAGATCGGCCTCGCGCCGTTGGTTGGAGCGGTGCAGGATCAGATTGGCGGCCACCGGGCCCGGCAGGTCCGGCGCCATCATGGCGGTGAGCCATCGATCCAGCTCTTCGCTCGTGCGGGCATTCAAGGTGGGGAAGGCGCCGACCAAGCCGGCGCGCCGGGCCGCCAGCACGAGGTCGGGACCCGAGACCAGGAACATGGGCGCGACGACCGCCGGCAGGGCGAGCCTGTCGGCAAGCGCACGGCGCAATGCGGCCGGACCTTCGGCGCGAGGCCACATGCTCTCACCTCTCTTTCCGGGACGGACTTTCTGAGTTTATCAAACAAACTTTTGTTTGGTAAACTCCGAGACCAGGTGAGAGCGGTGCTTACACCGACGCGAGCGGTCGGCAAGCGATCCGCTCCAGAGAAGAGGAACGCCATGGAGCAGCTGGACGATCCGCAGGTTTTTCTGCCGGACGTGTTCGCCACGCATGCAGCCTTTCAGCCCGACGAGACGGCCGTGGTCTGCGGAGCTGTCAGCCGGAGCTGGGGCGATTTCGGTCGGAACATGAACCGCGTCGCCAACGGCCTGCGCGCGCGTGGCCTGCGCAAGGGCGACAGGGTCGCGGTGGTGATGGGCAACGCCGTCGAGATGCTGGAGGTCACCTTCGGCGTGGTGAAGGCAGGCGGTTGCGTGGTGCCGCTGTCCGGCATGCTGACCGCCGAACAGCAGGTCGGCCTGATGGACGACAGCGACTCCTGCTTCGCCTTCGTGTCGGAAGACTATGCCGAGCCCTTGGAGCCGCTGCGCCGCACCCTGACCAAGATCGCGCCGGAGCGTTGGATCGGCTTCGGCTTCGAGGCCGAGGGCTGGATCTCCTATCCGAACTTTCTTGACGGCGCCTCCGCCGAGCCGCCCAACCTCCAATACGCAAACGGTGACGACTTCAACATCATCTACTCCTCCGGCACCACCGGCCTGCCGAAGGGGATCGTGCAGACCCATCGGGCGCGCACGCACTGGGCCTTCTCGAACGCCATCGAGATGGGCTTCACCTCGGACAGTCGCGCGCTCTCGACCACGCCGCTCTATTCGAACGGCACCTGGCTGGTGATGCTGCCGGTCCTCTTCGCCGGCGGGACCCTGCACGTCATGCCCGCCTTCGATCCCACGGCCTTCCTGGAGACCGTGGAGCGCGAGCGGATCACCCACAGCTTCATGGTGCCGGCCCAATATGTGATGGTGCTGTCCGAAGAGAGCCTGGACCGCCGCGACCTCTCCAGCCTGCGCACCTTGCTCTCGGCCGGCTCGCCGCTGCGCCGCGACACCAAGCAGGAGATCGTCGAGCGCCTCTGCAAGGGACTGATCGAGCTCTACGGCTTCTCCGAGGGTTTCGCGACCATGCTGAAACCCAAGCAACACGCGCGCAAGTTCGCCTCGGTCGGCACCCCGGTGCTGGGCTTCGAGGTCGCCATCCTGGACGAAGAAGGCACGGAGCTGCCGCGCGGCGAGGTCGGAGAGATCGCCGGTTACGGCGCCGGGCTGATGAAGGGCTACCACAAGCGCCCGGAGGAGACCGCGGCGCTCATCTGGCGCGATCCGCGCGGGCGCAGCTTCCTGCGCTCCGGCGACATCGGCAAGCTGGACAAGGACGGCTTCCTCTACATCCTCGACCGCAAGAAGGACATGATCATCTCCGGCGGCTTCAACGTCTTCGCGACCGACGTCGAGGGGATCGTCGGCAAGCATGCCGCCGTGCGCGACGTCACCGTGATCGGCGTACCCGACGCGCGCTGGGGCGAGAGCTGCCTGGCGCTCGTTATCCCGGAGCCAGGAAAGGAGGTCGATCCCGAGGCGATCAAGGCCTGGGCCAACGAACGCCTGGCCAAGCCGCAACGCCTGAAGGCGGTGGAGCTACGGCAGGACTTTCCCAGGAACGCGCTTGGCAAGGTGATGAAGCGCGTTTTGCGACAACCCTATTGGCAGGATCAGGACTAGCCATGCGTATCGAAGACACGGCGATCGTGGTGACCGGTGGCGGCTCCGGCCTCGGCGAGATGACGGCGCGCCATCTAGCCGGACTGGGCGGCAAGGTCGCGGTCATCGATCTCTCGGCCGACAGGGCGGCGCAGGTCGGTAAAGAGATAGGCGGGATCGGCCTTGCCGCGGATGTCTCCGACGCCGCGGCACTGGAAGGCGCGCTCGGCGACATCGCGGCCGCTCAAGGTCCCTGCCGGGTTTTGGTCAACTGCGCCGGCATCGGCACCAGCCAGAAGATCCTGGACCGCGAGCGCAATCCCATGCCGCTGGAGGACTTCGGCAAGGTTCTCTCCGTCAACCTCCTGGGCAGCTTCAACGCGCTGCGTCTCGCCGCCAGCCAGATGGCGGCGCAGGCAGCCCTGGAGGACGGCGAGCGCGGGGTGATCGTCAACACGGCCTCGATCGCCGCCTTCGAGGGACAGATCGGCCAGATCGCCTATGCCGCCTCCAAGGGCGGCGTGCATGCCATGACCCTGCCGGCCGCGCGCGAACTGGCCCGTCACGGCATTCGGGTCAACACCATTGCCCCGGGCGTCTTCCGCACGCCGATGTTCGAGACGGTAAAGCCGGAATGGCGCCAGGGCATCATCGATGCCGTGCCCTTCCCGAAGCGCTGCGGCGAGCCGGACGAGTTCGCTGAACTGATCGCTTTTCTCATCCGCTCGCCCATGGCGAACGGCGCGACCTACCGCTTGGACGGGGCGCTGCGGCTGGGCTGAGGCGTTACGCCTCGGGACCCTCCAGGATCACGACGGAACAGGCCGCCTCGTCGAAGCCGATGACGCCGCCGCCGTTCTCGGCCAGCGCGATCCGCGGGCGGCCGTCGCCGTTGGGCCGCGCCTGGCGTGGGCCGGCCTCGCCGCGCAGCTGCAGGCCCAGCTCGTGGATCATGGAGAGCCCCGTCGCGCCCACCGGGTGGCCCTTGGAGACCAGCCCGCCGGAAAGGTTGATCGGCTTGGCTCCGCCTAGGCTGGTGGCGCCGGACTCGATGAAAGCACCGCCTTCGCCCTCTTCGCAGAAGCCCAGCATCTCCGACTGGTAGATCTCGCAGAAGGAGGTGGCGTCGTGGACCTCGGCCACCTCGATCTCCTCCGGCGCCAGGTCCGCCTGCTTGTAGGCCTTCTGGGCGGCGATCCGCGACAGCCCCGGCTCGTCCAGATCGCGGTACTTGCCGCCGGACAGCGTGGAGGCACGCACCTTGACGGCGCGGTGCCGCACCGCCTCGGGCTGGGCGGCCAGGAAGTCCTCGGAGCAGAGCAGGGCGGCTGCGGCACCGTCGCCGACCGGCGCGCACATGGAGCGGGTGAGCGGCCAGGAGACGAGGCGGTCCTGCAGCGCTTGCTCGACCGAGACCTCGAAGCGGTACTGCGCCAAGCGGTTCATGCTGCCGTGCTTGTGGTTCTTCGAGGCGGCGATGGCGACCTGGCGCTGCGTCGTGCCGAAGCGCTGCATGTGATAGGCGGCCTGCATCGCGTAGGTGTCCATGAAGACCGTGCCGCCGCCGCCATTGGCATCGAAGGGCTTGCCCGAGCGCTCGCCGGCGTCGCGGTAGTAGTCCCGCCACTCCTCGGGGTCGAGCTGATCGATGCCGCCCTCGAAGATCTCCAGGGTCTTGGCCGGCTCGCCCTCGACGTAGGTCTTCTCCACCCCGATCGCCAGCGAGAGCTCGGCGTCGCCCGAGAGGACATCCTTCCAGGCGCCGTGAAAGGCCATGGAGGCCGTGGCGCAGCCGCCCTCGACATTGATCATGGAGACGCGCTCGGGGAAGAGACCCTCGCGCACCAGCGGCGTCATGCAGACCTGGCCGCGAATGTTGCGCTGGCCGAAGCTGCCCATCCCGCAGTTACCGAACCAGGACATCTCGATGGCGTCGCCGCGCTCCAAGCCGGCGTCCGCGAGCACGGCCAGATAGGCTTCGCGGGTCAGGTCGCGAAAGCTCTCCTCCGGCTTCTTGGCGAAGGGCGTGCAGCTAGTGCCCAAGAGGTAGACGTCTCTCATCGCGTTTTGCCTTCCAAACTCATTCCAAACCGGCGGCGCGGCCGGCGGCGGTGGTGAAGAGGATCTTGCCGCCGCGCCCGCCCTTGGCCGCGTGCGCGATCGCGGCCGGTGCCTCCTCCAGCGGGTAGGTCGCCTCGACCGGCACGGACAAGACCCCTTCTTCCAAGAGCCCCACAAGCCGTTGGTAGAGCGCGCCGATCCGCTCCGCCCCGGCCTCGCGGAACCAAGGGGAAAGCCAGAAGCCGCGTAGGACGATGCCGCGAAACACCAGGTCCGCGGCGTCGATCTCGCAGGGCCGGCCGCTCAGGAGACCGTAGTTCACGCAGAGGCCGCCGTCCGCCAGGCTGGCCGCCAGTCCGCGCGTCGCCGCGCCGCCGACCGCATCGAGCCCCAGCCTGGGCGCGACGCCGCCGGTCGCGGCCAGAACCTGTTCGCGCAGCTCCGCCTCGCCGTCATGCACCAGCACCACGTCGCCGCCTTCCGCCTGCAACTCGGCCTCCAGACCGGGCCGGCGCACCAGGTTGACGCTGCGGATGCCGTCGCGCTTGGCGAGCAGGCGCACGAAGCGGCCGACGGCCGAGTTGGCCGCGTTCTGGATCACCCAGTCGCCCGGCTCCAGCGGCGTCAACTCGCTCAGCATCACCGCGGCGGTCGCCGGATTGGCCTTCAGCATGGCGGCCTGGCGAAGGTCGACGCCCTCTGGCAGGGCGATCAGTGCCGAGGCGCGGCAGGTCATCAACTCCTGCCAGGTCTCGGTCGCGAAGGGCACGACCCGCTGCCCGACCGAAAGGCCCTTCACCGCCGCGCCGACCGCTGCGATCTCGCCGACGCCCTCGGCCCCGCGCACCGCCGGCAGCTCCGGCAGAATGCCGTAGCGGCCTTCCATGGTCAGCAGGTCGGCCGGGTTGATCGACATGGCCAGCATCCGTACCAGCACCTCCTTGGGCCCTGGCGGCGGCGGGTCGGGCCGCTCCACGCAGCGGACCACGGCGGCGGGCTCGCCGAACGCGTAGATCTCGATAGCCTTCATGACGTTGCCAGTCTCGCCGTCGCTAGTGGCCGAGCCGCAGAGGCAGCCGCTTCAGCCCGCGCATGATGATGGCATCCAGCCAGTCCAATTCTTCGACCGGCCGGGCGATCTCGATCGTTCGGAAGCGGTCCAACAGCTTCGGCAGCGCCACCTGCGCCTCCAGCCGCGCCAGCGGGGCGCCGAGGCAGAAGTGAATGCCTTGACCGAAGGTCAGGTGCGGATTGGGACTGCGGGTGATGTCGAATCGATCCGGCTCGGCGAAGCGGCCTGGGTCGCGGTTGGCGGCATTCACCAGCGCGAAGACGCGCTCGCCCTCCTTCAGCACCTTGCCCTCCAGTTCGTGCTCCACGGCGACGACGCGGGCGCTGGCGTTGGTCGGGCCGTGGTAGCGCAGGAACTCCTCGACCGCGCTTTCGATCAAGCCCGGGTCGCCGCGCAGACGCGCCTGCTCCTCCGGGTTTCGGCACAGCATGAAGAGCGCATTGCCGATCAGGTTGGTCGTGGTCTCGTGCCCGGCAAAGAGGAAGAGCATGCAGCAGGCGACAAGCTCGTCCTCGCTCAAGCCCTGGCCCTGCTCGTCGCGGACGGTGATGAGGCGGCTCATGATGTCGTCGCCCAGCGCCGCCCGCCGCTCCTCGATCTTGCCGCGGAAGTAGGCCGACATCTGCACCGCGCCGGAGCGCGCGCGTTCGTACTTGTCCGGCACGCCGCGCGCCGAGCCGATGAAGACCTGCATGTCGTCCGACCAGCGCTTCATCGGCCAGAGCATCTCGCGCTCCACGCCCAGCATGTCGAGGATCACCAGGGCCGGCAGCGGCATGGCGAAGGAGGCGATGAAATCCAGCTCCTCGCCCGGCGGTATCTCGTCCAGGAGGTGATCGACGATGCTCTCGATGTTCGGTCTCAGCGCCGTGACCGCCTCGGCGGTGAAGACCTGGTTCAAGAGCCGGCGCAGCCGCGTGTGCTCCGGCGGGTTGTGAAACACCAGCCAGAGCGTGAGGTAGCGCATGACTTCGCTCAAGGTCGTGCGCGTTTCCGCCGGCAGGCTGCGATAGAAGGGCTCCAGCCGCCCCGGCGACATCTGCGGCTGCGCGTGGGCCCGGCGCACGTCCCGGTAGCGGGTCAGGACCCAGCTCTTCAGCGCCGGCGACCAGTGCACCGGATCCTCCTCGGCCAAGCGCCGGAAGATCGGGAAGGGATCGCGTTGGGTCGAGAGGTCGCCGGGATCGTAGACCAGCGCCATGGCTGTCGCTCCTATCGAGATGATCTGCGGCCCTGCAATCGCGGCGCCATCCCATAGACTTAGCAAAGCACTAGATCCCAAACAATCGTTTGTTTAAGATTCTCTTGCATGCCGGCGCCGCGCTCATCACCTTGTAGAGCTGACGGTCGCGGAAGGTGGCTGGCGCGACGCGATGCGTGTCACCCATCGCGGCTGGGCGACGGCCGCTTGCGGCGGACAACAGGGGCGCTATGGCGAAGGCAGGAACGAAGAAGACCGCGCGGCGGCGGACCGCCGAGACGGCGGCCAGCCAAAGGCAGAACAACCGTCGCGACCAGGTCTGCGCCGCGGCGGCGAAGCTCTTCGCGGAGAAGGGCTTGGCGGAAACCTCGATGCGCGACATAGCCGCCGCGGCCGGCATGCTGCCGGGCTCGCTCTATTGGCATTTTCCCTCCAAGTACGATCTCTTCCTGCAGGTGCACGCGGAAGCCGCCGGGCAGATCGCCCAGCGGGTCGACGCGGCGCTGAAGGAGACGGTCGGCCCCTGGGAGCGCCTGGAGGCCGCGGCCGCCGCCCACATGGCCGGCATGTTCGAGAAGGAGGGGACGGTGGCCCTGCTGCAGCCCGTCTTCCCCGACGACAAGCCGGAGCTCTCGGCGCGCTTGCGCGAGCAGCGCGACGCCTACGAGGCGCGCTTCTCCGCCCTGGTGGAGGCCCTGCCGTTGGCCCCTGACGTCGATAGGCGCCTGCTACGCCTCATGCTCCTGGGCAGCCTCAACTGGTCCCCCCATTGGCTGAAGACCGGCGCCAGGCGCCGCAGCCCGGCGGAGATCGGACGCGCCTTCGTGCGCATGCTCCGGCAGTCCTCGGAAGCCTAACCCGCCATGGGCAAGGGAAGGGTCGAGGAGGAACGTCTGGGCGCGATCGCGGTCTGGCGCTTCTCCAACCCGCCCGAGGGCTTCATGGACGAGGGCACGGTGGAGGACCTGACCCGCCTGTTGGACCGCTTCGACGCGGAGGACGGCCCGCGGGTCGCGGTGCTGACCGGGGGCGATCCGGGCGTCTTCATCCGGCACTACGACGTCGGCGCCTTGGCGGCCCTGGGGCGCGGCTTGCAGGCGCGCGGGCAGCGCTTCGAGGTCGAGCGGCCGATCCCGGAAGCGCCCTATCTGCGGTGCCTGAGGCGCATCGAGACCTCGCCCAAGCCCTTCGTCTGCGCGATGAACGGCACCGCCATGGGCGGAGGCTTCGAACTGGCCTTGGCCTGCGACTTCCGCCTTGTCGAGGCGGGCCCCCATGCGCTGGGCCTGCCGGAGGTCAACATCGGCCTGCTGCCGGGCGCCGGCGGCACCCAGCGCCTGCCGCGCCTTGTCGGCCTGGCCAAGGCGGCGGAGCTGGTCATGCTCGGCCGCACGCTCTCGCCGCGAGAGGCCCTGCGCCTAGGTCTGGTCCAGGACTGCGTCGAGGGCCCGGTTCTGCCGAGGGCGCTCGCGCTCGCCGAAGAGCTGGCCGAGAAGCCGGCCAGAGCGCTCGCCCACATCAAGGCCCTCATCCGCGCCGCCCTGGAGCAGCCTTTGGCGCAGGGCCTGGCCGCCGAGCGCACCCTCTTCTGCGACCTCCTGGTGCACGAGCCCTCGCTGGCCCGCATGGAGCGGATGAACCGAGAGGGCCTCGACATCCGCGACGGCGCGGCACTCGGCCGGACCAAAGGCTAGGGCGGGTCGCTTCGGGGGTTCCTGGGGCGGGGGTCGCCAGTTGGGGAAGCATGCACCCTGGCAGCTTTGTGTCGGTGGATTGCCACCTTTGGACACCCTGAACACAGGCCAACGCACAGTTTACGACTGTGTTCGGTGACCGACTAGGCGGGTCATCATAACGACGTCACGGCGACGTCATCTGAGCTTCATGCACAGAGGACCGGACACTCTCCTTAGGGAGGCAGCTCGAAGAGGAAATCGGTTGCGGTCAACTGGTTGGCCAAACTAACGCCTGTGATCTTGAACTCGATGTCCATGGTCCCGTCACCATCACCGTCCAGCTGCACCCTTTCTTGGGACGCGTCAAACCGTGCCTCCGACGACCCGCCACCAGAAAAGGTGGCGTCCCGAATAAACGCCGCGTCCACGGTATCATCTACAAAGAACCGCACTTTATCGTCCGTTCCAAAGTCCTCGATGGTACCCTGCATACCCGAAACGTCGACTGTAACGATTTCTGGTGCAGTTTCTCTTTCAAACTCAATGCCATAGGGTCGAAAGTCAAAGGTGTCGCCGCCAGACCCGCCCCATGCGCGTTTGGATCCGATAGTGTCCTCCCTTCCGGCCAAATTTATCGTATCGCTGCCTGAGCCACCCCAGATTGAATCGGACCCTGGTTGCCGCATGCCGTCGGCAACGAGAGTATCGTTACCGTCGCCGCCAAAGAGCGTATCGGTGCCCTCTGAGCCGTTAAGGAAGTCATCTCCCCCAAAACCCCAACTCGTATCATTGTCGCCGCTCCCACTGGAGAGCTTGTCATTGCCGGAGCCGCCGAATATGGTGTCGGCGCCATTATTGCCCCTTCCGCGCGTGTGATAGGTGTACTTCGTGAGTACATCCGTATCCATTCCGGTGAAGTAAAGAATGTCATCTCCGGTGCCTCCGATCAGTGTATTAAGGCCCGTTCCGTCACTGTAGCCAACCAGAGAACCGCCATACTTGTTAAAGCCACCGAAGAGAATGTCGTCTCCATCCTGCCCATATGCTTTGTTGTAGCCACTTCCTACGTACAAGTGATCGTTATAGTTGCCGCCAGTTAATACATCATTTATTTTTATCTCAATTGTAGTGATGGTGTCATTGACAGTAACAACGGTATCTACAAATATACCATCCCCAACGTCGCCACCTCTCAGCGTATCATCACCATCTGCGCCAATTAAAACGTCATCACCGCCGTCTCCTGACATCGTGTCATTACCGCCGGCGCCATTCAGATTATCGTCACCCGCGCCGCCAAAGACGCTATCTAGTCCGCCATTGGCCCTAACGTCGTCTTTACCATTTCCACCGAATATCGAGTCTTCATCACCTCCACCTGAGAGGAAATCATTTCCGATGCCGCCAAAGAGCGTATCCGTCCCATCTCCACCGTAGTTCTGATAATACATGCCCAGCAGTGTATCATCGCCAGCCCCCCCGCTCAGTAGATCACCCCCTGAGCCTCCGCTGGCGACATCGTCACCGCTCACGCCAGAGAATGTGTCGCTTCCACTGGCACCAATGAAAGAGTCACTTTGACTATCCCCAATGGCAGTGTCATTGCCAACGCTACCGTACAAGACGTCGTAGCCGCCACCACCGTCCAGAATGTCGTCCCCATCGCCGCCATAGAGTACATCGTTAGCGCCGCCGCCAAAGAGCGTGTCGTTATCGATGCCGCCTCTTAGCGTGTCGTCTCCAGCTTCGCCCCACAGGGCGTCATTGCCCCCGTCTCCCCAGGCGATGTCATTACCGTCCCCGCCGAAACCATCTTCCTCTTTGGCACCGCCGCGGAGTGAATCGACACCGGATCCGCCGTAAAAGGTGTCGATTCCGGCAGCACCGGAAAATGTATCGACGCCACTACCGCCATAGAACGTGTCGCCAGACTCGTCCCCCCGTCCAGTGTCGTTTCCATCCCCTCCCCATAGACTATCTACGCCTTGACCGCCTTGGAGATAGTCATCTCCACTTCCGCCATAGAGTGAATCTACGCCAGACCCGCCAATCAGCAGATCATGTCCAGATTCTCCCAACAGCAAATCATCTGCATTGTCGCCGTAGAGGGTGTCGGCGCCATGCCCGCCTTTGAGCAGATCGTCTCCGGATTGGCCGTCCAGCACATCGTTCCCCGCGTCACCTTCTACGGCATCTTTTCCATCTCCACCTTCGAACCAATCGACACCATCTCCGCCGAAAAAACTGTCATCGGCGACGCCGCCGAAAAAGCTGTCCGCCCCGCTGTTGCCAAAGAAACTATCGCCGGAAGCGCCGCCAAAACCAGTATCTTTCCCGGAACCACCCTCTAGAGTGTCTGACCCTGCGTCGCCGTGGAGAATATCATCTCCATTGCCGCCGATGAGGCTGTCTTTCCCGCTACCGCCCCAGAGTACATCGTTGCCATTACCTCCCTTAAGGGTGTCTTCGTGATTCAGTCCATAGAGGACATCGTTCCCGTTAAGCCCGTAAATCGTGTCGACAGCATTGCTCCCCGACAGCGTGTCGACTCCGTTCGTGCCAGTATAGACCGCCATGGCTCCCTCACCCCTTGATACCCACCAAAGCGTGCCACATCCCTTAGTTGACGTAAAGAATGGAATCCAGAAACTCCCAAAATAGTTGAGTTCAGACCGCGAGAGCCGCATGAGTACGAGGATGCTTGAAGCCACAGTTGCTGCGTCTCTCTGCCGACCCTAACTCCGGCGATCGGCCTCCGTTCAAGCGCTTGTTCCGATGCTGCCGCCGTTCTCCGCTTCGGACACGCGAGTTCCGACGACCGGATGAGCGAAACACGGTCTGGCCACTCTCTGCGGCTACTTGGCAGGGAGCCTACGTTCTTGATCGTGCGCTGCGCCCTAGGATCTCCCGTCGATCGGAGGAGAAGGCGTCGCGGAGGAGGCGGATATGAGCCGGTCGCATTCGACGGAAGAGCGGATCAAAGTGACCCTTGAGGAGCAGAATTGCGAGAGCAAGCTCAAGACGCGGTGGAAGCACGTTGTTGCAGCGGTAAATCTCTTTGCTTTCGGTCTGTACAACCGTTAGCTTGCGCGGGTTGACACGCAATGGTGCGTGGGGGGCTTAGCGGAGGGTAGGGCGATGGCGTTCATTCCAGGTACCGAAGGACCGGACACATTATCCGGCACGGACGAGGTCGACACCATTGTGGGTTACGGTGCCGCCGACACGCTCTACGGGTTGAGTGCGGTTGACAGGCTCTATGGTGGGCAGGGGCGCGACAGCCTTTATGGTGGCAGTGGGGAGGACAGAGGGATCTTCGGCGACGGCGGGCAAGATCTGTTGGACGGTGGTGAGGGCGACGACAGATACTTCCGTGGTGGTACCGGGCCCGACAGACTCTATGGCGGCGTCGGTTTCGACCGCGGGTTCTACGGCGGGCTCGGGCGTGACAGCCTCTTCGGCGGTGATGACGGTGACCAGAGTCTGTATGGTGGGTCCGGCTCCGACATCCTCTTCGGCGGCGAAGCGGGAGATGGCGCATTCTCCGGTGGGTCCGGCTCCGATCGCTTGTACGGAGGTCCTTCGGGTGACAACAACTTTTTCGGCGCAGGTGACGATGACCGCCTCTACGGTGACAATGGAGGAGACGCCGGCTTCTTCGGTGGAACTGGCTCTGACACCCTCTCTGGGGGCGCGGGTTCGGACTCTGGATTCTTCGGTGGGACTGGCTCCGATAATCTCTCAGGGAGCGCTGGAGCGGAAAAGCGCTTCTTTGGCGAGGACGGCGACGACAGCCTCTATGGCGGCGATGGAAGTGACGAGAGCTTCTACGGCGGGGCCGGGATCGACAGCCTCTTCGGCGGCAACGGAGGTGATCACGGCTTCTACGGCGAGGGGGGCGGCGACCGCCTCTTCGGTGACGGCGGGAACGATAGCTACCTCCATGGCGGTCGCGGCCAGGACATTCTCTACGGCGGCGGTGGCGGCGATAGAGGATTCGAAGGTGACGGCTTTGCCGACACGCTCTTCGGTGACAGCGGCAATGACAGGGCATTCTATGGCCGTGCCGGAGACGACAGGCTCTACGGCGGAAGTGGCAACGACAGTGGCTTCTTCGGGGGTAATGGCGACGACGTCGTAAGCGGTGACCAGGGGGACGACCAGCTCTACGGCGGGGCCGATAGCGACGTCATGGAGGGCGGCGCGGGAGACGATAGCCTCTTCGGCGGCGGTGGCTTCGATGGCGGCCTCCATGGTGGCGCGGGCGACGACTTCCTGCGCGGACAGGGCGGCAACGACCAAGTGTTCGGCGGGGCGGGCGATGACGTGATGCGCGGCGACGCGGGTCGCGACAGCCTCTACGGGGGTGCGGGCGACGACCTCTTCAAGGTGGCACGCCAGGGCGAGATCCAGGACGGCGAGACCTACGACGGCGGTGATGGGACCGACACCCTGCAGCTGGGCGCCGGCGTCACCCTACCGGCCGGTGTCACCCTGATCGACATCGACACCATCCTCTACGGCTGAGGCATCCTCTAGGGGTGAGGCGCTAAGACCGCATCCCCAGCCTGGGGTGTCATCCCCTCGAAAGCGGGGATCTGTTTGGATAGAGCGCCCTAGTGGAGGCTGATTCCCGCTTTCGCGGGAATGACGCTGTGATGCTTGGATTGAGGCGCGCCGCGAAAGCACCGCGCGATGGGCGCTTCCTGCCGTCGCTCGCTTGCCGCCTTGATGGACATTGCTCTCGGGCAGCACAACCGTTAGCTTTTCGAAGTCAGCAGACAATGGCGCGGATGAACTTCAGCGGAGGGTAGGGCGATGGCGTTCATTCCAGGCACCGAAGGGCCGGACACGTTATCCGGCACGGACGAGGTCGACACCATTGTTGGTTACGGTGCCGCCGATACGCTCTACGGCTTGAGTGCGGTTGACAGTCTCTATGGCGGGCCGGGACGCGACAGTCTCTTCGGTGGCAGTGGGGACGACGTACGGCTCTTCGGCAATGGTGGGCAAGACCTGCTGGACGGCGGAGAGGGCGATGACGTCCTTTTTCGTGGCGGCACCGGGCCTGACAGGCTCTATGGCGGCGGCGGATTCGAAGTTGCGTTCTACGGCGGCCTCGGACGCGACAGTCTCTACGGAGGCGAAGACGGCGACCGCAGGTTCTTCGGTGATTCCGGTTCTGATATCCTCTTCGGCGGCGAAGCGGGTGATGCCGCATTTTCTGGTGGGTCGGGCTCCGATCGTTTGTTCGGAGGTCCTTCGGGTGACGGCAACTTTTTCGGCGCAGGTGGCGATGATCGTCTCTACGGAGACACCGGAGGAGACGGAGGATTTTACGGAGGGACTGGTTCTGACACCCTCTTTGGGGGCGAGGGGTTGGACGACGGGTTCTACGGTGGATCTGGCTCCGATCACCTCTCAGGTGATGTTGGGGTGGAGAGGCTCTTCTTCGGTGATGATGGCGTTGATAGCCTCTTCGGCGGCGATGGAAGTGACGAGAGCTTCTACGGCGGGGCCGGGATCGACAGCCTCTTCGGGGGCAATGGGGGTGACCACGGCTTCTACGGCGAGGGCGGAAGCGACCGCCTCTTCGGCGACGGCGGGAACGATAGCTACCTCCATGGAGGTCGCGGTCAGGACATTCTCTACGGCGGCGGTGGCGGCGATAGAGGGTTCGAAGGTGACGGTTTCGCCGACACGCTCTTCGGTGACAGTGGCAACGACAGGGCCTTTTATGGCCGTGCCGGAGACGACAGGCTCTACGGAGGAAGTGGCAACGACAGCGGCTTCTTCGGCGGCAATGGCGACGACGTCGTAAGCGGTGACCAGGGAGACGACCAGCTCTACGGCGGGGCCGACAGCGACGTCATGAAGGGCGGCGCGGGAGACGACAGCCTCTTCGGCGGCGGCGGCTTCGATGGCGGCCTCCATGGGGGCGAGGGCGACGACTTCGTAAGGGGCCAGGGCGGTAACGACCAGCTGTTCGGCGGGGCGGGCGACGACGTCATGCGCGGCGACGCGGGGCGCGACAGCCTCTACGGGGGTGCCGGCGACGACCTCTTCAAGGTATCCCGCCAGGGCGAGATTCAGGAGGGCGAGACCTACGACGGCGGCGATGGGACCGACACCCTGCACCTGGGCGCCGGCGTCACGCTGCCGGCCGGTGTCACCCTGATTGACATCGACACCATCCTCTACGGGTGAGGCACCGAGACCGCACCCCCAGCCTGGGGTGTCATCCCCGCGAAAGCGGGGATCTGTTTGGATAGGGCGCCCTAGTGGAGGCTGATTCCCGCTTTCGCGGGAATGACGCTGTGATGCTTGGATTGAGGCGCGCCGCGAAAGCACCGCGCGATGGGCGCTTCCTGCCTTCGCTCGCTTGCCGCCTTGATGGACATTGCTCCTGGGCAGCACAACCGTTAGCTTTTCGAAGTCAGCAGACAATGGCGCGGGTGAGTTTCAGCGGAGGGGCAGGGCGATGGCGTTCATTCCAGGAACCGAGGGACCGGACACGTTATCCGGGACGGACGATGTCGACACCATTGTGGGCTACGGCGCCGCCGATACGCTCTACGGCCTGAGCGCGGTTGACAGTCTCTATGGCGGGCCGGGACGCGACAGCCTCTTTGGCGGCAGTGGGGACGATACGAGGTTCGACGGGAACGGCGGGAGTGACCTGTTGGATGGCGGTGAAGGCGATGACAGGTACTTCCGTGGCGGCACCGGGCCTGACAGACTTTATGGCGGCGTCGGTTTCGATCGCGGGTTCTACGGCGGGCTCGGGCGGGACAGCCTCTTCGGCGGTGATGACGGTGACCGCAGCTTGTTTGGTGGGTCCGGCTCCGACCTCATCTTCGGCGGAGAAGCGGGTGACGGCGCATTTTCCGGTGGGTCCGGCTCCGATCGCTTGTACGGAGGTCCTTCGGGTGATGGCAACTTAGTCGGTGCAGGAGGCGATGATCGCCTCTATGGCGACAACGGAGGAGACGCCGGTTTCTTCGGTGGAACTGGTGCCGACTACCTCTCAGGTGGCGCCGGCTTGGACTTCAGGTTTTTCGGTGGGTCTGGCTCCGATCATCTCTCCGGCAACGTTGGGGTCGACACTTCGTTCTTTGGCGATGACGGCGACGACCGCCTCTATGGCGGCGATGGAAGCGACGAGAGTTTCTACGGCGGGGCCGGGATCGACAGCCTCTTCGGCGGCAGTGGGGGTGACCTCGGGCTCTACGGCGGGGGAGGAGGCGACCGCCTCTTCGGTGACGGCGGGAACGATAGCTACCTCCATGGCGGTCGCGGTCAGGACATTCTCTACGGCGGCGGTGGCGGCGATAGAGGGTTCGAAGGTGACGGTTTCGCCGACACGCTCTTCGGTGACAGTGGCAACGACAGGGCCTTTTATGGCCGTGCCGGAGACGACAGGCTCTACGGCGGAAGTGGCAACGACAGTGGCTTCTTCGGGGGTAATGGCGACGACGTCGTAAGCGGTGACCAGGGGGACGACCAGCTCTACGGCGGGGCCGATAGCGACGTCATGGAGGGCGGCGCGGGAGACGATAGCCTCTTCGGCGGCGGTGGCTTCGATGGCGGCCTCCATGGTGGCGCGGGCGACGACTTCCTGCGCGGACAGGGCGGCAACGACCAAGTGTTCGGCGGGGCGGGCGATGACGTGATGCGCGGCGACGCGGGTCGCGACAGCCTCTACGGGGGTGCGGGCGACGACCTCTTCAAGGTGGCACGCCAGGGCGAGATCCAGGACGGCGAGACCTACGACGGCGGTGATGGGACCGACACCCTGCAGCTGGGCGCCGGCGTCACCCTACCGGCCGGTGTCACCCTGATCGACATCGACACCATCCTCTACGGCTGAGGCATCCTCTAGGGGTGAGGCGCTAAGACCGCATCCCCAGCCTGGGGTGTCATCCCCTCGAAAGCGGGGATCTGTTTGGATAGAGCGCCCTAGTGGAGGCTGATTCCCGCTTTCGCGGGAATGACGCTGTGATGCTTGGATTGAGGCGCGCCGCGAAAGCACCGCGCGATGGGCGCTTCCTGCCGTCGCTCGCTTGCCGCCTTGATGGACATTGCTCTCGGGCAGCACAACCGTTAGCTTTTCGAAGTCAGCAGACAATGGCGCGGATGAACTTCAGCGGAGGGTAGGGCGATGGCGTTCATTCCAGGCACCGAAGGGCCGGACACGTTATCCGGCACGGACGAGGTCGACACCATCGTGGGCTACGGCGCCGCCGACACGCTCTACGGCTTGAGCGCCGGCGACAGCCTCTACGGTGGGCGGGGACGCGACAGTCTCTACGGCGGGAGTGGGGCCGACTACCTTCTGGAAGGCAATGGTGGCGCTGATCGGCTCGACGGTGGCGCGGGTGACGACGCCCGGCTCTTCGGAGGTACGGCGCCAGATAGGCTTTATGGCGGAGGACGGTTCGACTCTCTCTTCTACGGCGGTCCAGGCACCGACAGCCTGTTTGGCGGCGATCAATCGGACGCGCTGTTCTTCGGTGGCTCTGCGAATGATGTGCTCTATGGAGGCGAAGGTCAGGATCGCGGCTTCTCCGGTGGCGTAGGCTCCGACGATCTCTACGGTGATGCTGGGCCGGACTTGAGCTTCGTCGGAGATTCTGGCTCTGACCGCCTTTTCGGCGGTGATGATGGTGACGAACGCTTTTTTGGCGGATCCGGATCCGACCGCCTCTATGGCGACGCTGACAGTGACGACAGGTTTTATGGAGCAGAAGGCGACGATAGACTGTTCGGCGCCGATGGATTGGACGCCAGGTTCTTTGGCGGAGAAGGCTCCGATTTTCTTTCCGGCGGCGCTGATTCAGACCGACTCTTCTATGGGGGTGGTGGCAACGACACTCTCTTCGGTGGCGATGGGAATGACCGCAACTTGTTTGGTGGGTCCGGCTCCGACCTGATCTTCGGTGACGGCGGAGCGGACAGATCACTCTACGGCGGTGAGGGTGACGACAGGGTCTATAGCGGAAACGCCTTTGGCCGTGCCATCTACGGCGGTTCGGGTGCCGACAGGCTCTTCGGCGGTATCGGACTGTTCGGCGGCTCCGGGTCGGATACGCTCGACGACGGCAACTACTCCCTCCACGGTGATGATGGAAACGACCGCGTCTTCGGTGTGTTCGACCTCTTCGGGGCTGCGGGAGACGACCTCATCGTTGGTACCTATAACCTAGGCGGTGGGGATGGCTCGGATACACTCTACGGCGATAGATATCTCTTCGGTGGCGCTGGCACCGACAGGCTGTTCGGCGGTGGAAGTCTCTATGGCGGAGACGGGATTGATACGCTCTATGGCGGGGCAAGGCTCTTCGGTGGGTCTGGCGCCGACAGCCTCATCGGCTCCGGTACAAGGCTCATCGACGTGGATTACGATTTCCGTGGCGGTGACGGCGATGACGTCCTTTCTGGCGGCAGTGGCGGGGATCAAGAGTTCTTCGGCGGCTCCGGGTCCGACCGCTTGTTCGGAGGAAGCGAGTTCGGCTATGACCGCAGCTTCTACGGCGATTCCGGTTCCGACAGCCTGTTTGGGGACGATGGCGACGATAGCGGCTTCTATGGCGGTCATGGCCAGGACGGTCTCCACGGTGGCAGCGGTGGTGACCGCAGATTCGAAGGCGAAGGCGGTGCCGACAGCCTGTTTGGCGACAGTGGCGTTGACGTTGGGTTCTACGGCGGCCGGGGCGAGGACACGCTCTACGGCGGCGATGGAGACGACAGCGCGTTCGAGGGTGACGGTTTCGCCGACACGCTCTTCGGTGACAGCGGCAACGACAGGGCCTTCTATGGTCGGGCCGGAGACGACAGGCTCTACGGCGGAAGTGGCAATGACAGCGGCTTCTTCGGGGGCAATGGCAACGACGTGGTAAGCGGTGACGGGGGCGACGACCAGCTCTACGGCGGGGCCGACAGCGACGTCATGGAGGGCGGCGCGGGAGACGACAGCCTCTTCGGCGGCGGCGGCTTCGATGGCGGCCTCCATGGGGGCGAGGGTGACGACTTCGTAAGGGGCCAGGGCGGTAACGACCAGCTGTTCGGCGGGGCGGGCGACGACGTCATGCGCGGCGACGCGGGGCGCGACAGCCTCTACGGGGGTGCCGGCGACGACCTCTTCAAGGTGGGCCGCCAGGGCGAGATCCAGGAGGGCGAGACCTACGACGGCGGTGATGGGACCGACACCCTGCAACTGGGCGCCGGCGTCACCCTGCCGGCCGGTGTCACTCTGATCGACATCGACACCATCCTCTACGGGTGAGGCACCGAGACCGCACCCCCAGCCTGGGGTGTCATCCCCGCGAAAGCGGGGATCTGTTTGGATAGGGCGCCCTAGTGGAGGCTGATTCCCGCTTTCGCGGGAATGACGCTGTGATGCTTGGATTGAGGCGCGCCGCGAAAGCACCGCGCGATGGGCGCTTCCTGCCTTCGCTCGCTTGCCGCCTTGATGGACATTGCTCCTGGGCAGCACAACCGTTAGCTTTTCGAAGTCAGCAGACAATGGCGCGGGTGAGTTTCAGCGGAGGGGGGACACAATGGCGTTCATTCCAGGTACCGAGGGACCGGACACGTTATCCGGGACCGAAGATGTCGACACCATTGCGGGCTACGGCGCCGCCGACACGCTCTATGGCTTGAGTGCGGTTGACAGGCTCTATGGTGGGCGGGGGCGCGACAGTCTCTTCGGTGGCAGTGGGGACGACGAACGGCTCTTCGGCGACGGTGGGCAAGACCTGCTGGACGGTGGTGAAGGCGATGACATCCTCTTCCGCGGCGGCACCGGGCCTGACAGGCTCTATGGCGGTGCTGGATTCGATCTAGTGTTCTACGGCGGTCTCGGAAGCGACAGACTCTACGGCGGTGATGACGGTGACCGCAGCTTGTTTGGTGGGTCCGGCTCCGACCTCATCTTCGGCGGTGAAGCGGGGGACGGTGCATTTTCCGGTGGGTCCGGCTCCGATCGCTTGTACGGAGGTCCTTCGGGTGATGGCAACTTAGTCGGTGCAGGAGGCGATGACCGCCTCTATGGCGACAACGGAGGAGACGCCGGTTTCTTCGGTGGAACTGGTGCCGACTACCTCTCAGGTGGCGCCGGCCTGGACTTCAGGTTTTTCGGTGGGTCTGGCTCCGATCATCTCTCCGGCAACGTTGGGGTCGACACTTCGTTCTTTGGCGATGACGGAGAGGATACCCTCTTCGGCGGCGATGGAAGCGACGAGAGCTTCTATGGTGGGGCCGGGACCGACAGCCTGTTCGGCGGCAACGGGGGTGACCACGACTTCTACGGCGAGGGGGGCGGCGACCGCCTCTTCGGCGACGGCGGGAACGATAGCTACTTCCATGGGGGTCGCGGCCAGGACATTCTCTACGGCGGCGGTGGCGGCGATAGAGGGTTCGAAGGTGACGGTTTCGCCGACACGCTCTTCGGTGGCAGTGGCAACGACAGGGCCTTTTATGGCCGTGCCGGAGACGACAGGCTCTACGGAGGAAGTGGCAACGACAGCGGCTTCTTCGGCGGCAATGGCGACGACGTCGTAAGCGGTGACCAGGGAGACGACCAGCTCTACGGCGGGGCCGACAGCGACGTCATGAAGGGCGGCGCGGGAGACGACAGCCTCTTCGGCGGCGGCGGCTTCGATGGCGGCCTCCATGGGGGCGAGGGCGACGACTTCGTAAGGGGCCAGGGCGGTAACGACCAGCTGTTCGGCGGGGCGGGCGACGACGTCATGCGCGGCGACGCGGGGCGCGACAGCCTCTACGGGGGTGCCGGCGACGACCTCTTCAAGGTGGGCCGCCAGGGCGAGATCCAGGAGGGCGAGACCTACGACGGCGGTGATGGGACCGACACCCTGCAACTGGGCGCCGGCGTCACCCTGCCGGCCGGTGTCACCCTGATCGACATCGACACCATCCTCTACGGCTGAGGCATCCTCTAGGGGTGAGGCGCTAAGACCGCATCCCTTGCCCAGGGTGTCATCCCCGCGAAGGCGGGGATCAGTTGGGATAGGGCGCCCTAGTGGAGGCTGATTCCCGCTTTCACGGGAATGACGCTGTGATGCTTGGATTTGGAAGCGCCGCGCTGCGTGTTTCCCGCTCTCCTTCGCTTGCCGCCGGGTGGCGTGGCCGGGCAGCCGGCCTCGCCGCCTTGGCACGACCGAGACTGCTTTGCTAAGATCCTCTCTCTCGCCTAAGGAGTGATGTTCATGTCGTTAACCGGGCTCAGTGGTATCGGACCTCGGCCTTGCGAATGGCCCAATCCTGGCTGGTGGATGTGTCTCTGGCTTCGGACTATGTCGAATGGCCCAGCGCTTGTCGCCAGCCAAGCGATGACGATGTGGGCGCTCCATGCGGCCGTCCCAGGGCAATGGTCGCCACGCGGAGCAGCGCCCGATTCCAATTGCGAATGATAATTGCTTGCAACTTCTCTTCCTTTCTGTGCCTATAGCGGCGCGGGCTTGACCTCTTGGAGGAAGGAGGACGCTGGTGAGAGCTTTGCATTGGATGGCGCCGGTCTGTCTGACGCTTGGCCTTGCAAGCGGCGTGGCGCAGGCGGAGCAGAACGCGGTGGCGACGGAGGAAGCGGTCCCGGTCGTGCTGGAGCTCAACCGCGTCCAACAGCAAAGCCAGTCTTGCCGGCTCTATCTTCTCGTACGCAATGCGGGGGCGGTCCATCTCGACAGGCTGACGTTGGATCTGGTTTTCTTCGACCGCGACGAGATCATCGATCGGCGCTTTTCGGTTGAAGCGGGCCCGCTGCCGGGCGAGAAGACCAGTCTGAAGCAGCTGGATGTTCCTGATCTCTCCTGCGCCGACTTGGGGGGCCTTCTCTTGAACGACGTTTCGACCTGCGGCGCCGCTGCCGAGATCGAAGGCGGTTGCCTGGCTATGGTGGCGCTGCGGAACCGGACCGACGTCACCTTCTTCAAGTGACCGCGATCCCTCGATGGCAATGACGGTCGCGTCTCTCTCGGCCGATGGCTCCCTCGCCCTGCCGGCCAGTCCGGACGGGACGTGGTCGAGGCTGGGCGGCATTGCCCTCTCTACCTGTGTCCACGCCGCTATCGTCGGGATCCTGCTCTTGGGCCTGTCGCGGGAGTACGAGCCTGTCGGCGGCGGTGGGGGCGGCGGCTCCGCCGGCGGTGCCGGGATGGGTGGCACCGACGTTGCCGTCATCCATATGCCGGCCCCGATATCGCTTGCGACCGCCAGGCAAGCGGCCTTGCCCGAACCGAATGACGTGGCTCCAGAGATAGAGCCGACGCCCGCGGCCGAGCTTCTTCCGCAACCGCTCCTGGCCGACGCGCCGGCGTTGACGCCGTCTCCAGCGCTGTTGCAGACATTCACACCTTCGGCGATCGAGCGGGCCGTGGAACCGCTTGAGCCGACGCCTGCCCGAGGCCCGGGCAGCGCCGTCACGGCGCTCCTTGAGGTCCCGGCTGCTGTTCTGCCGCCGCCATCGCCGGTTTCGCAACCAGCCGAGGAACTGGTCGCGGCGATGCCTCAAGCGTCGCTTCGGGCCGCTGAAACGCCTCCGCCCGAAGCCAGGCTCGCGCCAAGCGAGCTGCGTGGGTTCGAGGCTCCGAGCCCGGTGAAGCTGCAGCCGACCTCCGTCGAAGAGATGGTGGAGGAGGAACCTGCGCCCGGCCTGCTCGCGGTCTCGGAACCAGGCGAGCCCTTGGAGGAGGCCGGGACCCTGCATGAGATGCTGGAGCCGGTGGAGCCTGTCGAAGCACAAGCGGAGCATGCCTTGGACCTGGTCCCCACCGAGGTCACCGATCTTGAGCGCCTAGACGACCATCTCGCCGAACTACACCCGACGAGCGACGCAAGGGACCTCTTGGAAGCAGGCGAGGCCGTGATGCCGGAGCGCGTGGAGGCTGCGTCATTGGCTGCTCCGGACCTCCAGGACCTGCCTGAAATGTCGGATCCGCAGGCCCTGTTCGCCGCCGGGCCACCTGAACTGGAGGTCACGACGGACACGCAAGCGCAGCCTCAATCCGCCCCACGCGACCTGCCGCCGGATGTGCCGGTTCCGGAGGAGACGCAGTTGGCCTTGGCCCCGGTGGAGGCGCCGGCGGAACCGGACGAGACCGGCGGTCTCTTGATCCCGCCGAGCAAGCCGGAGCGCCGGGTGACCCTGCCCGAAGTCGAACCCAGGGCGGTGGCTGACAGAAGCCCGGCGCCGACCGCAGAACTCCAAGCGGAGCGGTCGGAGGAGGCGCGCGTCGAGCAGGCCGTGGCGGCGTCGGACCAGGTCCGTCAGGGTGCTACCCTCGATCAAGGCGGCCAAGGACAGAGCGCGCGCGCGGGCGGCGATCGAAAGGCCGGGAACGCCGGCGCGGGAGGCCAGGGACCGCAGGGCGCCGGGGCCGGCCCGAGCGGCGCGGAGATGAACGGCTATGCCGGTCAGCTGGCCGCCTGGCTGGAGCGTCACAAGCGCTATCCGCGCGGCTCCCGTCGCCGCGGCGAAGAGGGGACGGTGACGCTGGCCTTCACCGTGGGCTCCGACGGGCGCGTGCTCGACCGCTCGATCGTCGCCTCCTCCGGCCATGAGCGTCTGGACAGCGAGGTGCTTGCGCTCCTGGAGCGGGCCAGCCCCTTGCCGCGCCCGCCGAGCGGGTCGCCGCAGGTCACTCTGAAGATCGGCATCGTCTTTCTCTTGAACTAGGCCGCCGCCGCGATGCTTGCGGACTCGCCCCGCCGGGCCGCACTGTTGTTCTGGACCGGTGGCACGTTTCCGCTGTCTTCTGTGATGCAGCGCACAGGTCCCTCCTGCTGGCCGTCCTAACTTGCGTATCGACGTCAAGGGTGATTTGCTGCCTCGTTGCGATCACCGAGCATTGGTGCGCTCGACAGCTGGCACTGGACCGGGGTGAGAGCCACTGTCGGGTCGACGCCATGTCATCGCTCGGCGTCGGGGCGCGGTCGCCTGTTTCCTCCGCGAAGTCGGTCAAGAGCACCAGACCCCGCGGCAGGGCGGCGGAGACCGAGGGACGCTGTCCTTTCGGCAGCGACCGGGATAAGGAGGGTGAGGATGCTCGGGCGGAAGGCAGGTCGGATCGCGGTCTTGGCCATTGGCTTGGTCTTGGCGCAGGGATTGGCGTCGCCGTCGCTCGCCAAGCGCGTCGCCCTGGTGATCGGCAATTCGAGCTACGAGCATGCCGCGGCCCTTGCAAATCCCTTGAACGACGCGGCCGACATTGCCGCGACGCTGCAAGACATGGGTTTTGCGATCACCCGCCTGAGCGACGCCGATGAGGCGGCGATGCAGCAAGGTCTCATCGACTTCGCCCAGGAGGCGGACGGCGCGGAGGTGGCCTTGTTCTTCTACGCCGGTCACGGCCTGCAGGTGGACGGCCGGAACTATCTGCTGCCGGTGGATGCGCAGCTGACGAGCAAGGCCGCGCTTCGCTTCCGGACCGTGAGCCTGGACGAGGTCCTGGCGGTGATGGAAGGCGCCAAGGTGCGCTTGGCCTTGCTGGACGCCTGCCGCGACAATCCCTTGGTCGCGGCCAACCGCTCCCTGGGCGCCGGCCGGGGCTTGGCGCCGGTGGAGACGTCCGGCACGTCGGGAACCCTGATCGCCTTCGCCACCGCGCCCGGCGACGTCGCCGCGGACGGGCGCGGGCGGAACTCTCCTTTCACCGAGGCGCTGCTGACCTATCTGCCGACACCCGGTGAGGACATCCGCACGGTCTTCGGCTTGGTGCGCGAGCGGGTGGAGGAGACCACCAAGCGCAAGCAGACGCCCTGGGTCAACGAAGCGATCTCCGGGCGCCTCGTCTTGGTGACCGCGCCCCAGGGCGGCTCTGCCGCCGCGGCAGCCTCCACGGTCGACGATCGCCGGTTGGAATTGGCCTTCTGGGAGAGCGTCAAGGATAGCGAGGACTGGCGGGACTTCGAGGACTACCTGGAGCGCTATGGCGACGGGGGCACCTTCGCCGGCCTGGCCGAGCGTCGCCGCGACAGGCTCAAGCAGCGCGACGAGGCGGGCGCGGCGGCTGGCAGCCAGCAGCAAGAGGCCGAGAGCCAGCCGGAGGAACAGGAGGGCGCACCGGCAGTCGAGGCCAGCCAGTCCGCCGCCCTGCCGGACGCCTCTCCCGAGGCCGAGGCCCGCGCGGCGGAAGCCGCCCTGTCCCTGTCGCGCCGCGATCGTCGCCTGGTGCAGCGCGCGCTCAACGATCTGGGCCACGAGGCCGGTGTCGTGGACGGCCTCTTCGGCCGACGATCGCGCGCGGCCCTCGCCGCGTGGCAAAGCGCCTCCGGTGTTGCGGACAGCGGTTTCCTGACGTCGGACCAGGCCAAGCAGCTCATGGCACGGGGCCAGGAGATCGAGCGCCAGGAAACAGAGCGCGCCGAGGAGTTGCAAGCGGGCGCGGATCAGACAGGGTCTACTGTAGTCGCAACAGCGTCAGAGCCTGACAAGGCTTTGCCGCCTGCCTGCCAGGAAGGCAAAGAGGCTGCCTTGAGGTCGGAAGTTGACCTGGTGATAGAATTGCAGTCGCTTTGTCTCCAATCTGCCCCGCTCAACGCCAAGCAAAAAGCTATAGCATACTATCATAGAGGTTGGGCTTACAATGCTAAAGGAATTACAGATTTAGCACTGTCTGATTTTAACAATGCAATCGACCTGTACTCAGGTAACATGTTGGCCTACTCTTATCGTGGCAGTATATTCTATAATAAAGGTCAGTATGACAGAGCTATCTCAGACTTCAATCGTATGATAGCACTAGAACCGAACGAGGCATGGGGCTACAACAGTCGTGGAGTAACATTTAATGCTATGGGTTTGTATGATCGCGCAGTGAAAGAGTTTAACAAAGCAATTGAATTAGATCCTGATATTGTTAATTTCTACAGCAGTAGAGGGTATTCATATCAAAAATTGGGATTAATTGACATTGCTTTTACTGACTACAATAAGGCCATTAGCATGGATCCTAGCTTTTGGATCGCGTACGAGAACAGAGGGCGCTTGTACAAAGAACAGGGCTATGAGAATCTGGCGGCGGACGATCTTGCAAGAGCAAGAGATCTCAAAAATAGGTAGCAGGGCTTTCAAAGTTCTTTGGTGATGTGGGCGCGGCTCTCTACAAGAAAAGACATTAATATTACGATTTATACTCTATAGATTAGGCGAGTAACTCAATATGGGTCCCGCCGTTCTATCGTTGACGACTGTGGTGCATGTCTACCGCTATGAATTGGCACAGTCGGCACGAACCAAGCGCCCGAACTTACGGATGTCCTCCAGCAAGAGGTCGGGTTCCTCCATGGCCGCGAAGTGGCCGCCGCGCGGCATCTCGGTCCAGTGCCGGACGTTGTAGAGCCGCTCGACGTAGGAGCGGGGCGGCCAGTTCAGCATCTCCGCCGGGAAGACCGCGCAGCCGGTGGGCACCTCGACGCGCTTGCCGTCGGGCGAGAGGATACGCCCGCCCTCCTCGCGGCGGCCGTAGTAGATCCACGAGGCGGTGTTGAAGGTCCGGGTGGTGATGTAGATCATGATGTTGGTCAGCAGCGCATCCTTGGAATGCGCAGCCTCCAGGTCGCCGGTGCGGACATCCGACCAGTCGTGAAACTTCTCGATCAGCCAGGCGGCGATGCCGACGGGGCTGTCCATCATGGCATAGCTCAAGGTCTGCGGACGGGTCGCCTGCTGCGTGCGATAGCCGTTCTGCATGATCTGGTCGCGCTCGAAGTCGGCCTGCCAGGCCGCTTCCTCCGGGGTTCGGGGTCCGTCCGGATGACGCATGGTCAGCACGTTGATGTGGATCGCCCGGCAGGAGGCCGCGTGATCGAAGCCGAGCCACGAGCAGATGGCGCCGCCCCAGTCCCCGCCTTGGGCCAGATAGCGCCCGAACCCCAGGGTGTCGGTCATCAGCGCGTTGATGACGCCGGCCATCCGGCGTGGTCCGTAGGGGCGCGGCGGGCGGCCCGAGAAGCCGAAACCGGGCAGGGAGGGCGCGATCACGGTGAAGGCGTCCTCCACCTTGCCGCCGAAGCGCTCCGGATGGGCCAAGGGCTCGATCAGATCGAGGAACTCGGCGACCGACCCGGGCCAGCCATGGCTGATCATCAAGGGCAGGGGGGCCTGGCCGCTGCCCTCTTCCAGGATGAAGTGCATCTCGATGCCCTGCACCGGCGCCTTGAAGTGCGCGAAGCTGTTGATCCGGGCCTCCTGCGCGCGCCAGTCGAAGGCCTCCACCCAATAGGCGCAGAGCTCGCGCAGGTAGTCCAGGTTGGTGCCGTAGCCCCAGCCGCCGTCGTCCGGCATCTCGTGCCAGGGGTAGTGCGCCACCCGCGCGCGGATCTCCTCGAGGACCTCATCGGGAACGTGGCACCGAAAGGGCGTCACGCTCGGACTGTTCGCGATGAAATCCTGCACTGGGCCGGTCCCCTCGATCGCTTCGATGCGCGCCGCGGCCAGGCGGCGGCGCAACGCTAGGGCCAGCTAACTAGAGACCGGGGTGAAAGGTGAGAGACAGGCGCCGCCTTTCGACGGGACAGATGACGGCGCCGCGCGCGCGCGGCGCTACAGCACCGCGCGCACTTCCTCGGCGATGACCTTGACGCCCGCCTCCAGCTTGGAGACCGGCACATAGGCGAAACCCAGCCGAAAGCTGCGGCTGTCGTCATAGTCGAGGTAGTAGTCCTGCCCCCTGTCGACCAGGACGCCTCTCTCGCGCAGCCTCTTCGCCAGCGCCGAGGCGTCGAAGCCCGGCGGCCCGGTGAGCCAGAAGGAGGTGCCGCCCTTCGACTGAGTCTGCTCCAGCATCCCCAGATGCCGGGTGAGCGCGGCGTGCATCGCGTGCCAGCGCCTCTGAAAGCGCCGCTCGATGTTGCGCAGGTGGGCATCGTAGTGGCCGAGGCGGAAGAAGAGCGCCACGATCTCTTGGACGATGGTCGGCGGGTGGCGCATCATCACGCCGCGGGCCACGCGCGCCTCGCGAATGATGTCGCGATGGGCCACGATGAAGCCCATGCGGATGCCCGGCGAGACGGTCTTGGACAGGCTGCCGACATAGATCACCCGCCCGCTCCGGTCCATCGAGCGCAAGGAGGGCGTCGCCTTGGCGACGTAGTTCATCTCGGCTTCGTAGTCGTCCTCGATGATGAGGAAGTCCTTCGCGGCGGCCGCCTCGATCAGCTCCTCGCGGCGCTGGCGGGTCATGGTGACCATGGTCGGGAACTGGTGGCTGGGCGTGGTGAAGACCAGCTGGCAGCCGTCGGGAACGCAGGCGGGGATCAGCCCCGCGCCGTCGATCGGCACGCCGATCAACTCGTTGCCCGACAGGCGGAAGGCGTTGCGCGCGCCGAAGAAGCCGGGGTTCTCCAGGGCGATCGGCTTGCCGAACTTGGCGAAGATGGTGCCGATGATGAAGAGGGCGTTCTGCGAGCCCAAGGTGATCAGGATCTCGTCGTCCTCGGCATAGATGCCGCGCGTGTTCAGCAGCCGCTGGCGCAGCTGCTGCACCAGCTGCGGGCTGTCGCTTTCCACGGAATCGCTGGCCCAGAGCGGCATCTGCTTGCGGCCCAGGGCCTGCCGGGTGCACTCGCGCCAGCCGTCCACCGGAAAGAGGTCGGGGTCGATCTGGTTGTAGATGAAGGGGTAGGGATAGGCGTGCCAGTCCAGCGGATTGACGACGGGCATGAGGTCGTTGGGCGCGAAGGTCACGGGGCAGGGCTGCCGGCTGCCGTTCGCCGCACCGGCCGGCTTCGTCTGGCTGAGCGATTCCATTTGCGGATTGACGAAATAGCCCGATCGGTCGCGCGAGACGATGAGCTCCAGATCGACCAGGCGATTGTAGGCGGCGAAGACCGTGTTGCGCGACACGCCGAACTGCTCCGCCAGTTCCCGGCAGGAGGGCAGCGGGCGGTCGTAGGCGAGCGATTCCGAGGTGATGGCGGCGCTCACCGCCTCGCAGATCTGGTCGCGCAGGCTGAGGTTCGAGCTTTCGGGAAGCTTCAAGAAACGCGGTGTCGTCAGACTCACCCACTTGCTCCCAGCGTTCGCACCCCGCGCGCCGCCCACTGGATAGCCGGCGAGGCCGCGCGGCGCCTCATCTAAATCGGCCTGTCCCCTTCATTCAACCCATCTGTCACTTTCAAGGGGACAGAGGCGCGGTGAAAGATGGCGGCAAGCAAGAGGCCATCAAGAGGAGATGAGGCGATGAAACTGAACTCGATAGGCAAGGCGCTCTGCATCGCATCGGCAGCCCTGCTCTTCGCGCAGCCGGCCGCCGCCGAGAAGGTTCTGAAACTGGGCACGGTCGGCTTCGTCGGGATGCCGATCGGCGATGCCATCGACCAGGCCTTGATCCCGACCTTGGAGGAGGTCTCCGGCGGCCAGCTGACCATCGAGCCGCACTACCGCAAGTCGCTCTGCAGCGAGCAGTCCTGCGGCGAGCAGGCGAACCAGGGGCTGATCGCGCTTTGGACCAGCTCCACCGCGAACTTCGGCAACTTCGGCACGGCGCTCGCAATCTTCGATCTTCCCTACATCTTTAAGAGCATCGAGGACGCGGACCGGATCTCCTCGGAGTGGCTGGCCAAGAAGCAGTGCGACATCGCCGCGGAGGAAGCCGGCCACGTCTGCCTCACGGTCTACTCCAGCGGCGGCTTCCGCCAGCTGGGCAATGCCCACGGCCCCGTCCACGTGCCGGCTGACATGGAGGGCGTGAAGTGGCGGGTGACCAAGAGCCCGATCGAATACACCCTGATCAAGAACTGGGGCGCCATTCCCGTGCCCTACGACTGGGCGCAGCTCTACCAGGGCCTGCAGACGGGCGTCGTCTCCGGCCAGTACGTGGCCACGCCCTGGCAGCACGTCGCCAAGCTGCACGAGGTCGCCAAGTACTTCACCGAGATCGGCGGCTCCTGGTCGGGCAACCAGCTGTCGATGGACAAGCGCCAGTACGACGCCTTGAGCGATCAGGAGAAGGAATGGCTGCACGTCGCCGCCGAGGCCTTCGGGCGGAAGGTGCAGGAGCTCGACCGCGCCTGGGTCGAGGCCGGCGAGGAGGCGATCAAGGCCGAGATCGAGGAGTGGTACGTCCCGACGGAGGCGGAGATGGAGCTATGGCGGGCTGGCGCGATCGACGCCTGGCTGAACGCCAAGGGGACCTTCGACCCGGAGACCGCGACGCGCGTCCTGGAAGAGCAGGGCATGACCAGCTTCATCGTCCAGCTGAAAGAGGCGGGCGCGCTCTAGCCGGTCCCGCACACCACCACGCCGGCGTGGCGCGGGAGGCTTGCCCCGCGCCACGCTTTCCTTCGCTAATCGCCTAGGCCCACCGCAAGAGGACCGACCCCTTCCATGGAAAGCATCCTGCTTCTTCTGGTCCTCGTGCTGTTGATCCTGCTGGGCGCGCCGGTCGGCTTCACGCTGATCCTGATCCCCGTGGTCTACATCCTGATCACCGACGCCGCGCCGATGATCCTGATCCCCAGCCAGATGTTCAGCGCCATCGATTCCGTGCCGCTGACGGCCATTCCCTTCTTCATGCTGACCGGCGAATTGATGACCAGCGCCACCATCACCGACCGCCTGGTGACCTTGAGCCAGCGCATCATCGGGCGCATGCGGGGCAGCATGGCGCAGGCCAACGTCTTGGTCAGCATGTTCTTCGCCGGCATGAACGGATCGGTCGTCGCCGACACCGCGACCGTGGGCTCGCTCCTGGTTCCGGCGATGAAGAAGGCCGGCTATCCCTCCGCCTTCGCAGCCGCGATCACCGCCGTCAGCTCCACCATCGGCGGCATCATCCCGCCCTCGATCATGATGATCGTCCTGGCGAACGCCGGCGGCATCTCGGTGGGCGCGCTCTTCGCCGGCGGGATCGTGCCGGGCCTCCTGATCGGCCTGCTGCTGATGGCGATCAACTACGTCATCGCGCGGCGCAAGGGCTTCGAGCGCAGCACCGAGCCCTTCAGCGCCAAGGCCGTCCTGGTGCAGAGCTACCACTCCTCCTTCGCGCTTTTGATCCCCATCGTGCTGGTCGGCTCCGTCGTCTTCGGCATCGCCGGCGTGGTCGAGGCCGGGGCCTTGACCGCGACCATCGCCTTGGTCGTCGGCCTCTTCATCTACCGCACCATCAACTGGACGAACTGCAAGAGCGCCTTCGTGCGGGCCGCCCGCAACTCGGCCATGGTCTTCATCATCATCGCGGCCTCGGGCCCCTTCAGCTGGCTGGTAACCTCCCTGGGCGCGATCAACGAGCTGGAGGCCTGGCTGCTGAGCTACACCTACAACCCCTTGCTCTTCGCGCTAGTGCTGGTGCTCTTCATCTGTCTGCTGGGCATGGTCATGGACTCCGCCGCCAACATCATCGTCGTCGGCCCGGTCCTGGTCGACGTGATGGTGAAGGCCGGCTATCCCGACGTGCAGGCGGCCCTGGTCGTCGTCGTCGGCTTCCTCATCGGGTCGGTCACGCCGCCGGTCGGGGTCGCCTTCTTCACCGCCGGCGCCATCGCCGAGGTGCGGCTGGAGAAGGTGGCGCTGGCGATGCTGCCCTATCTGGCCGCCCTCTTCGCGCTGCTCTTCGTGCTGATCGTCGTGCCCGACATCACCATGTACCTGCCGCGCGCCTTCGGGTTCGCCAACTGATGCTGGCCCTCGCCGCCTTCATCGACCGCGCGGTCAAGAAGGTCCTGACCGCCTTCTGCGGCGTCCTGCTGCTGATGATGGTGGCCTTCACCGTCTATTCCGTGGTCATGCGCTACGTCTTCGAGGACCCGCCGGTCTGGGGCGACCTGCTGACGGTCTTGAGCAACATCTGGCTGGTCTTCTTCGCCCTGGCCCTGACGGTGCGCGACCGCGACCACATCGCGCTCGACCTGATCTATGCCCGCCTGCCGCTGAAGGCGGCCTTCGCGATCGGCCAGTTCTGGTCGCTGGTGATCTTCGGCCTGGGCATCGTGATGATCGTCTACGGCCTGGAGGCGGTGCGCACCATGGGCGGCAAGTACTGGGAGATGTGGTACTTCGCCTGGGAGGACGGCGATCTGGTCTTCAAGCCCAACTACATGCCCAAGAAGTACGCCGTCGCCATCGTCCCCATCTCCGGCTTCCTGGTTAGCGCCGCCGCGCTCGCCTCCATCCTCGACGCCAGCCTGCGCCTGAGAGCGGGCACCTACCGGCAGGGCAAGGAGGCGGATGGGGCGGCGCCGGAGTGAGGAGTAGGTAGTGCCTCCTACTATGGCGGCATGAGGCCGTAAGGGCTAGCGAGGCGAGCTATCTGACGAGTATGCGCCGGATGGCCAGTACACCATCATCTTTGACTGCAACGGCATCCTCTGTGTCGTCCTCTATGGTTTGCTGACCTATGTAGTGCTGCCCAGCTAGAACCTAATCCTGCGTGGCGCATTGCGCATCGGTAGCGGGCTCCATTTCACCAGCGACCGCATAGTGTGGCCGAAACATTGGAGGGTCGCAATCAGTGCTTGTTCTTGGCGGGTTAGAAGGTAGCATAGCGTTAGTCCAATGGGAGGATGACGTCACTTTGGGACCACTAGCCTATCCTGATGAGCCAACGCGGCAGTTTCGGGACGCTCTGCGCCTCCTCTTCATCCTTGCATATGGCGGCGAGGAGGTCGGTGAGCCACCACCTGTACCTAACTCTGTGCGGTTTGTCTCTTCTCAGAAACGCCTACAGAAGATGGACTTCTGGGTGCGAAATCCAGACCACCTGGCTTATGCGCTACTGGATAGGTACGAAGTCGAGGGTGAAGCTGCTTGGTTAATACACGCAAGAGAAATTTTGGAATCAGAAGAACCAGAGATTCGTCGAGATGCGATGGCTAAATATTTGTGGGGTGCATATGAACCAATCGACACTGGTATTGCCCCGCTCATTAGTTACGGCTTAGCACAGACACAGCGAAATCCAGAAACCCGACGGCGCAGCTTCCTTCTGTTGAAGCGAGGAGCAGATGTCGCAAGGCAGATGGAAAAGGACCTATCGGAGGCGCGCTGGTACGCTTCCCGCGCGGCATTGGTCGGTGACTTCTGTCGTGGGCGGACCGGCGCAGATCTCGCACGAATGCAGTACAAGAGGCCCGAGTATGCGAATGCTCCAAACGGAGAGACAATCGCATCAATCGCTATTGAGGTCCGGGCGCGCTTAGCCACGATGGAGGGCCGTCATGTCTGAGCAACCGCCCGCTCAACCTCCTATTCCACCGTTCAAGGAAGCTGTGGCTGAGCGCGCAAAAGTAACCCGTGCGATCGTCGACAGGGTGCTGCGCGAAGCAGGAGTAGTTGAAGAAAAGGCAACACGGCGTGCCGACCACCTTGCTCTTAGGCGACTCTCATTCAGCGGTGAGAAGCAAGACACGCACATGACAGACGGGCAGTACACCTTTCTTTGGGAGGGCCTAGCGCCAGGTCTCTGGGGTGTACTGAGCGACGGGGCGAATCAGATCGGTAAGAGCACTGTCATTGAAGTGATGCTCTGGGCGCTTCGAGGGCGAGTTCGCTCTCTGAAGTCAGAGGTTCGCGAGTGGATCAACGAGGTTGAGCTGGAGTTTACTATAGGACAAGAACTCTATTGCGTCAGCTTTACTGATTTTGGCTCCGTACCGCGTGGCAAGCTGGTAATGACAGTGCCAGGTCCACCGCGAACGCTTGATACATTCGAAGGTGATGAGGCATTCGAGCGGCTAATGGGCGAACTAATGATGAGGCGCTTCGTTCTGCAGCCAATACCTAATATCAGCCATATGGGCGACGAGGCGAACCAGTACTTTCACGCCTGGGCCGCGTATGCAGCGTCTATGTTCATAGAAGGTTCCCACCCGGCAATTCTCGGCGACGTTACAGTTGGAGCCCTCTGGTGGCGCATGCTTCACCTTTTTGTCGGTATGCCGTACGCAGCGACGCACATGGCGCTCCGAAACGCACTAACACTAGAGCAGGCCAAGCGCGAAGGCTTTGGCGCTAAACAGCAAACGCAACGGGGCTATGATGCTAAAATCAAGCGCCTTGAAGAAGAAGAAAAGCGTATCAGTTCTGAATTGGATGATCTTCCTAGAACCTCCGTTACTTCTAGAGAGTTAGATTCACTTACTAAAGAGAGTGCAACACTTACGCGCAGTGTCAGCGAGCTTCAAGAAAGAGTTGCTTCGGCGCAGGTAGGTGCGACTGCGCTAAAGGCACAACGAGATGAAGCTCGCGCTACGTTACGCCGGCTGCATGAAGGTGCCAAGTCGCGCAAGGTGTTTGCGGGTCTGAATCCCGTGTGCTGTCCGCGCTGTGCGAGCGCCTTTCCGCCGAGCCAAGTTGACGTAGAAGAAGCCGAGGGTCGCTGCGCTGTCTGCAACAGATCCACACTCGGGAAAGACGAAGGAGCACTGCAAGACGCGTTGCAGTTTGCGGGCGAACGTCTGGACGGGCTGACGCGTGCTGAAAATGAGGCGCAGAAGACTCTCGGTCAACTACAAAAGAAGCTCAAAGTGGCGGAAACGCGGCGCACGGAGTCGGCCGCCAAGATCCGTGAAGTAGAAAGACAGACAGAAGCTCTGCGCAGCCGCCGCGAGCTAGAAGATTCAGCAATGAAGTTGAGCGGTGCCCTGGACCAGCTTCGTGCACTAGCTTCGCAAGATGATCTGATCCAACCAGATGCGGAGCGAGTGGGGGTCTTGAAGGCCGCAGAGGCAATCGCCGAGAATCGGATGAAGTCCGGTAGCCTTGACCAGCTCTCCAAGCTTGAGGCGGAGGTAACAAATGTGGCTCAACGGTTTGGGTTTCGCGGCCTTGAGGCCATCACGATTCGCGGGAATGGTATAACGCTTACGGTCTCCGGGGTTCGGAGCACCTACAGTAAGCAGACTGCGGGCCAAAAGCTCCGGCTCCGTGTGGCGCTGGTTACAGCCATGATGCGCCTGGCACACCGAAGCGGATTCGGTCATCATCCAGGCCTACTGCTAATTGATGCACCTGGCAGCGAAGAACTGAGTGATACAGATCTTCTTGCGATGATGACTGAGATTGGTCAAGTGGCCAGTGAAACTCCTAATCTCCAGGTCTTCGTAGCTTCAGCCCGCGGTGATGTCCTGAGGCCTGCATTCGAAACCGCTAACGTGAGACTCCCGGACTTAAAGGGAGCCATCTTCTGATGCCCAGCGCACACTCTTCATCGTGGCGACTGTGGCTTCGCTAGTAGAAAAGCTTGCTACGCACCCGGCCCCGAGCCTTAACGAACTCGGGGGCTATCGCGTTGTGGTGGAGCAGGGAGCTGCAGTGTGTCGCGATTTGCATGCGGATCGCCTCGTAGGAGCGATTGTGTTCCATCCGGGAATGGCCAGGCAGGACCTTGTCTGCGTCGTTTTTCGAGTTCTTGCAGAAAACGCACACCCTTTAGTGCTCGCTGCTGCTAGCCAACATGTTGCCAAAGGAAGATTCTCCCCGGAGAATGTTAGACAGGCACAGCGAATCCTGATATCTCGGATTGCCAAACGCAAGACTAGCATCGAAGCAGACATTGCTTCTGAGAGCCTGGCTGGCGCGTTTCTTCTAGCAGCGATAGAGGGTGGATCTAAACCAGCACTAGTCGCGGCGCTTGATGAGGTACAAGCTGACGACCCGCCGATTCTTGTGCGTCGAGTCTCGAAGCTTGCTGGCTTAGCGTGGCTCTGGCGGCAGTCCGCCGATCTGACAGATATCCTCAATCGCCTCGCTTCGAGCGATGACGCTGGGGAACAGGCGTTGTACGAACTTGCAGTCATTGCCCTTGACAATGCACTTTCCCAGCCGACCGAGGTCATGCTCAGATGCGGGTTGCACAAAGCTGCGGACCTCTTTGGCGCAGCAGTATGTGCGGATCCCGACCTTACTGAGGCTGTGGCTTTTTTCCACGCCGTTCACGCCATTATTCAGTTCTGCGAATCGGAGCCTCCTAGTATTATTGAGTCCTCCATCCTAGCGGCCCAATCCGCAGCATCTGAGCGAGCGTTGGAGCTGGACAACATCTCCCTTCGGGATTGGCTTCGCCCATCTGTCGATGCAGAAATCGCATGGTGCGAACTATCAAACTGCTTACAAGGAATCTCCGAACGTCTAGAAGAGCGCAGCTGGCTGCGAGCTGTACCCGTACTGCAGCAGCTTGGGAGGCTCCGGCGGGCGTTGATTGCGGTTGCTGGGCCTCCAGGAGACGTGCTCCGAGCAGCGGTAACGTCACGGATAGCTGACGGTCTTGTCGCCAAAGACGGTTTGCGGGCGCACGTGAGATCATGGGCCAAAGATAGCAATAGCAACGACGAGGACCGAGAGCACGCTAGGGCTCTCCTCCGGGCGATCGAAGCGGCTGACCATCGAACGCCGGGAAAAGCGGAGGGGTTGGTAGGTGACGAGGCACCTAGCAACCCCGACAACGCCCAGCCTCAAGAACTTGTTGAGCTAATGCGCCTTATGGAGGTAAGAGATTTCTCATCTCTTACCGGCAAAACAGAAGAGACCTTTCTGGCACTTCATACAGGCCTGAAACACCATTCTGACTATAAAGGATCTGTTCGTAGAGATACGCTAATTCTGACCTCTTATCTTCTACTATATGCTGTGAATTGCTTAGATGCTACATCGACTATGGCTGATGTTGCATTTGGCTTCCTGCGGGATAGCAACACCACTAAGCCACTTGAAATCGAACTACAGAAAAGCCTTTGGACTTTTCTGAGGCTTCAGATCCATGGTTTTCCTCCACACCAAGTTATTCGAGAAGTTCCAGACATTGCGTCAGGCCGGGCTGATATCTCAATTATAAGGCCAGATTGGCAACTAGTGTTGGAGTTAAAGCGAGAGCTAAAAGATGCGTCGCGAGAGGGTATTCGGAAGTACCTTGGCCAAGCAGCTGCTTACCAACTCACCGGACCACGGATTGGCTTTCTTGTTGTGCTCGATTTGTGCTCACAAAGAGATTGGCGGTTAACTTTAGAGGATAACTGTTGGGTTGAGCGAGTAGCGAGCCAGGCAGATTCTCATCCAAGGATAATTGTCGTGCTGCGAATCGCTGGCTCACGTCGGTTGCCTTCTGAAACTCGAACCCCCGGGCATCCAAGGTTAACATCTGGCGCCAAGTGAGGTCACCCCACTAGGGCTAGTTCTATTCCACGGACCAATCTGCGGAAGCGCGGACACAAAGAGGGTACTAGTCACTCAGGATGCACGTCCCTAAACAGTCAGAAACTACGCAGTAACCACACAACAAATTTTTGGATGTTTCCTTATTGTGCGCTCGGGTAGCCTAAATGTAGCAAGCCACAATCTCCCCCAACACCTCCCGCCTGGGCGTAATCCCCAACCCCGGCCGCTCCGCCACCCTCGCGTGCCCGTCGGCCACCACGGGTGCGCCGTCGGCCGTCGTCACGGCGGCCAGTTCGCGGGGGTCCCAGACGTGGCGCAGGACCCGGGGGGAGACGGCGGCGGCCAGGTGGCAGATGGCGGCGAAGGCGATGTCGCTGCCGGCGGTCTCCTGCAGCGAGATGCCGAGGCCCGCGGCGGCGCAGATGTCGGTCATGGTGCGCGCGCGGGTCAGGCCGCCGACCTTGGTGAGCTTGATGTTGGCGAAGTCGATGGCGGAGTCGGCGAGCGCCTGGAGCAGCATGCGCGGGCCGTCGAGGCTCTCGTCCAGGGCCAGGGGCTGGCGCAGCGCCGGCTTCAGCGCGCGGCACTCGCGGTAGGTGGCGCAGGGCTGCTCCAGGGTGAAGTCCTCGCCGTCCAGCTGGCTTGCCACCTTGAGCGCCGTGTCCTGGGTCCAGCCGCGGTTGGCGTCGACCAGGTAGTCCTCGCCCGGCCGGCGGGCGGCCAGGACGGCGCGGATGCGGGCGACGTCGGCGGCGGCGTCGCTGCCGCCCACCTTGATGGAATGCGCGACGTAGCCCTTGGCGCGGAAGGCCTCGACCTTGGCCACCATCTCGTCGGGCGTGCCGGTGGAGACGGAGCTGGCGAGCGCCAGGCGGTCGCGCGCCAGGCCGCCCAGCAGGCGGTAGCAGGGCAGGCCGACCCAGCGGCCGAAGAGGTCCCAGCAGGCCATGTCGACGGCCGCCTTGGTGTAGGCCAGCCCCGGCAGGACGGCCTCCATGGCCTCGTCGATGCGCTGGGTCTCGCGCGGGTCGAGGCCGATGAGGTCGGGCGCGAACTCGGCGATGCCGGCGCGCAGGCCCAAGGCGTGGGCCGGCATGTAGCCGCGCCCGAAGGGACAGGCCTCGCCGAAGCCCTCGCTGCCGTCGTCGGCCTCGATGCGCACCACGGTGCTGTCGAAGCTGCGGTACTCGCGCCCGCCCGAGAGGCGATAGACGCCGCCGGGAGCGGGCAGGTCGACCTGGTAGACCTCGATGCGGGCGATCTTCATGGGGCGTGCCTTGCTCTTCTTCGCCGTGGCCTCGGGGGCCAGGAGTGGGTCCCGCGACAGCAGGCGGCCGAGGGGAGGGCCGCGTCAAGCGATTCCGGATTTCGCGAGGGTGTCGGGGGATGGAGGGGCTTGGCTGCCCGTGATGGCTGCGGCTCGTTCAAGGGTCGTTGCTGTTCGGACTGGCGCCTTCGGTTGCCTGTCAGGCCTCGCCCCTGCGCTTTCTCTCGTCATCCCCGGGCGTTGACCCGGGGATCAAGTGGCCCCGCCGCACGCTGTCGGAGAGTTGGGCGCTGGCGGTCAGACGTGGATGGCCGTGTCAAGCACGGCCATGACGAACAACGATTGATTGATCCTACTCAATGTTCCCGAAAAGCCGCCCTCACGCACCGAGGCTCATGTCGATGATGATGTTGCCGACGTGGCGCTTCTCCAGGAAGGCGTCCTGGGCCTCGCGCAGGGCGGTCAGGGGGTAGGTGGCGGCGACCAGGGGGCGGATCTCCTTGCGGGCGATGTAGCCCACCAGGTCGGCGAAGAGGTGGGCCGGCACGATGGTGGCGCCGGTGAAGGTCAGGTCCTTCAGGTAGAAGTCGCGCAGGTCGAACGGGACCAGGGGGCCGGCGATGGCGCCGGCGCAGGTGTAGCGCCCGCCGCGCACCAGCACCTTGAGGAGCTGCGGCCAGAGGCTGCCGCCCACTACGTCGGCCACCACCTCGACCTCGGGCGAGCCGGTGGCCTCTGCCAGGGCGCCGGCCAGGTCGGCCGGGCTGCGCGGCAGGACGGTGGCGCCCAGCGCCGCCACCGCGTCGGCCTTCTCCGCGCCGCAGAGCGCGATCGCCGCGGCACCGCGGCGGCGGACCAGCTGTATCAGCGCGGTGCCGACGCCGCCCGAGGCACCCGGGATCAGCACCCGGTCGCCGTCGCCCACCTGGGCGCGGGCCAGCATGTTCTCCGCGGTGATGGAGGAGGTGGCGAAGCTCGCCAGCTCGACGTCGCTAAGGTCGCTCTCGATGGCGTAGACGTTGCTAGCGGGCGCGGTGGTGTAGTCGGCATAGCCGCCGTCGCGCTCCGAGCCGTAGTAGCCGCACTTCTCCGTGTTCGAGGGGTCGTTCCAGTCGCGCAGCCAGGTGTCGATCAGCACCCGCCGGCCCATCAGGTTGGCCGGCGCGCCCTCGCCCAGGGCCACCACGCGCCCGCAGACGTCGGCGCCCTGGATGCGCGGGAAGGCGATGCTGGCGCCGCCCCAGGTCGCGGCCTCGGTCTCGACGCCCTCGGCGAAGCCGCCGCGCCCGCCCTCGGCCGTGGTGCCTTGGGTGACGCCCGAGGAGTACCAGCCGGTGCGCGTATTGACGTCGGTGTTGTTCATGCCGCAGGCGCCGACCTTGATCAGCACCTCGCCCGGCCCCGGCTCCGGGCGCGGCCAGTCGGCGCGGTATACCAGCTTCTCCAGCCCGCCGTGCCCGGTCAGCACCACGGCGCGCATGGTTGGCGGCAGCGGGTGCGGCAGGGGCTGCGACGCCACGCTCACGCGGCCTCGATCTCGGCGAAGACGCGCTTGGCGATGCGGAAGCACTCCACGCCCGTCGGCACGCCGCAATAGATGGCGATCTGGTGCAGGATGGCCTGCAGCTCCTGCTTGGTGACGCCGTTCTTGATCGCGCCGCGGAAGTGCAGCTCCCACTCGTGCATGCGGTTCAGGGCGGCGATCATGGTGAGGTTCAGCATGGAGCGGGTCTTGGGCGGCAGGGTCTCGTCGCCCCAGCCGAAGCCCCAGCAGTACTCCGTCATCATCTCCTGGAAGGGACGGGAGAAGTCGTCGGCCTGGGCCAGGGTCTTCTCCACGTAGTCGCCGCCCAGGGTGGCCTTGCGCTTGGCCAGGCCCTTCTCGAAACGCTCCTTGTCCATCGCCGGTTCCTCCTTCGCTTAAGCTCCGGCCAGCTCTTGGCAGGCCTCGTCCAGGGCGGCAAGGGTAATCTCCAGATCCGCCTCCTCCAGCACGCCGGAGAAGAAGCGCCGCACCGTCGGCAGGACATAGATCTCGCGCTTAAGGAGCGCCAGGTCGAGGCGCCGCGCGCGCGCCTGGTCGGCGGCCAGGACGTCGAGCTGGCTCCTCGGATGCTCGGCGGCGAAGAGGAACTGCCAGAAGGAGGCGCGCCCGGTCACCATGGCCGACAGTCCGTGGCGCGCCAGGACGGCGTCCATGCGCCGGTAGAAGGCCTCCGCCCGGCTATTCAGCGCCGCGTGGAAGCCGGGCTCGGACAGCACCTCCAGGGTGGCCGCGCCGGCCGCCGCGGCGATGGGATTGCCGTGCAGGGTGCCGTTGATATAGGCGTAGTCGGCCTGGCCCTTATTCTTCGGGTTGGTGCGCTCCAGCACCTCGGCGCGGCCGGCGACGCAGCCCAGCGGACCGCCGCCGCCGACGATCTTGCCGTAGCTGGCGAGGTCCGGCGTGACGCCGAAGTACTCCTGCGCGCCGCCCAGCGCCAGGCGGAAGCCGGTCACCACCTCGTCGAAGATCAGCAGCACGCCGTGGGCGTCGGCGATGCGGCGCAAACCCTCCAGGAAGCCGGGCTCCGGGAAGATCACCCGCTGCACCGGCTCGACGATGATGGCGGCAAGCTCCTTGGCCTCGGCGGCGACGATGCGCTCGACCGCCTCCAGGTCGTTGTAGGGGGCGACCAGCATGGTGTCCTGCAGCGCGCGCGGCACGCCGCCGCTGTCGGCCGTGGCCTGGGGATAGTTGGCCGCGGCGGTCGGGAACTGGCTGAAGGAGGCATAGTCGTGGTTGCCGTGATAGGCGCCCTCGAACTTCAGCACCTTGTCGCGGCCGGTGAAGGCGCGGGCCATGCGCAGGGCATAGGCGGTGGCCTCCGAGCCGGTGGTGGTGAAGATCACCTTCTCCGCGCAGGGGATGACCTCGACCAGCCGCTCCGACAGGCGGATGGCGGCGTCGTTCAGGGTGCCGAAGACGTGGATCGCCTTGGCCGCCTGTGCCTGAACCGCCGCCACCACGGCCGGGTGGTTGGCCCCCAGGATGTTGGCGCCGGCGCCGCCGACGAAGTCGATGTAGCGCCGTCCCTGCGCCGAGATCAGGCCGGCGCCCTCGGCGCGGGCGACGACGAAGCGCAGGTCGGCGGGCAGGGAGTAGCCGCCGAGGCCGGCGCCCGGCAGGGTGCGCTCGGCAATCTCGTAAAGCGCCTCCTGCTGGTCCGGCGGGGCGGCGGTTGCGGTTGCGGCAAGAGCCATCGGATGTTCCTCCTAGAGGCGCGGGCGGTGGTTGTCGGGATCGTAGGCCGGGCGGTCCAGCACCACGGCCGGGCGGCGCTGGCCCAGCACCATGACGTCGAGCTTGGTGCCGGCCTGGGCGGCTTCGGGCGTCAGGTAGGCGAAGGCCAGGGACTTGCCGACGCCGTGGCCGTAGCCGCCGGAGGAGACGGCGCCGACCTTGCTGCCGTTGACGAAGACGGCCTCGGAGCCCAGGCAGTCGGCATCCTCGGTCTCGACCTCCAGATAGGCGCAGATCCAGGGCAGGGGCTTGGCCGCGCTGGCCTCGGTCGCCTCCTGGCCGATGAAGCCGCCGGGCTTGTCCAGCTTGACGAAGCGCATGACATCGGCTTCCGGCAGGGTCACCTCGTTGGTCAGCTCATGCGCGCCCTTGAACATCTTCTCCAGCCGCATGGCGTTCATCGCATAGGAGCCGTAGTTGGCGATGCCGTGCGCCTGGCCGGCCCGCCACAGCGCGTCGTAGACCTTGGCCAGCCCCTCCATCGGCGTGTGCAGTTCCCAGCCCAACTCGCCGGAGTAGGAGATCCGCATGGCGTGCAGGCGCACGCCGGCGACCTCGATCTCCCGGGAGGTGAGCCAGGGGAAGCTGTCGTTCTCCAAGGGCGCCTGGGTGGTGGCGCGCAGCACCTCGCGGGCGGCGGGGCCCTGCAGGGCCAGGACGCCGAAGTCCTCCGAGACGTTGGCGATCTCGACCCGCGCCGCGCCCTTGTGCCGGATGAGCCAGTCGAGCAGCCGCAGCTCGAAGAAGGCGGCGGTCACCAGGTAGAAGCGGTCGTCGGCCAGCCGCACCAGGGTGATCTCGCACTCGATGGTGCCCTTGGCGTTCAGCACGTGGGTCAAGACCAGGCGGCCGACATTGCGCGGCGCGCGGTTGGCCACCACGCGGTCGAGGAAGGCCTCGGCCTCGGGACCCGAGACCTCGATCTTGGCGAAGGCGGAGACATCCATCAGGCCGACCCGCTGGCGCACCGCCGAGACCTCGCGGCCGACGGCCTCGTGCCAGGCGGTGCGGCGGAAGGAGTGGAGATCCTCCTGCGCCAGGCCGTCGGTGGCGAACCAGCGCGGCCGTTCCCAGCCGAAGACCTCCTCGTAGATGGCACCCTGCTCCTTCAGGCGCTGATAGAGCGGGCTGGTCTTGACCGGCCGGCCGTCGGTGCGGTTGAGGCCGGGGAAGGGGATCTCGTGGCGCAGGAGGTAGTCCTCCTTGGCCTTGACCACGGCATAGGTCTCGTCGGCGAAGGCGCCGTAGCGGCGCGGGTCGAACTCCCGCATCGAGATCTCGGCCGCGCCGTGCACCATCCACTGCGCCAGGTACTTGCCCGCGCCCGGTCCCCAGGCGATGCCGATCTGCGAGCCGCAGCAACACCAGGCGTCGCGGACGCCCGGCACCGGGCCCAGCAGCATGTTGCCGTCGGGCGGATGGGTAATCGCGCCGTGGACGGCCCGCTTGATGCCGCGCTCGGCCAAGACCGGCATGCGCTCGAAGGCGTTCTCCAGCCAGGGCAGAATGCGGTCGTAGTCGGGCTCGAAGAGCTCGTGCTCGGCCTCCCAGGGCGTGCCGTCCAGCCACACCGTATTGGGGTTGGCCTTCTCATAGATGCCGATGAGACCCGCCTTTTGCTCCATGCGGATATAGCCCGAGACCAGGCGGTCGTCGCGCACTACCGGCAGCTCCTCCGTCAGGTCCTGGAACTCCGGCACCGGGTCGGTCACCAGATAGTGGTGGGTCATGCAGGTGATCGGCAAGTCGACGCCCAGCCAGCGGCCGATCTGGCGGGCATAGGTGCCGCCGGCGTTGACCACGATCTCGGCCCGCCAGTTGCCCTGCTCGGTCTCCACCAGCCATTCGCCATTGGCCTGGCGGGAAATGCCGGTCACCCGGTTGTGGCGCAGGACCTTGGCGCCCAGCTGGCGGGCCCCCTTGGCCAGCGCGAAGGTGGCGCCGGCCGGGTCGACGTGGCCGTCCTCCGGCGTCCAGAGTGCGGCCTTGACGCCGTCGAGGTTGTAGAAGGGATGGCGCTTGGCGATCTCCGCCGGGCCCACCAGCTCCATCGGGTGGCCCAGGCTGGCGCCGACCGAGAGCGTGTAGTGCAGCCAGTCGACCTCGTCGTCGCTGTAGGCCAGCCGGAAGGAGCCGCAGTCGTGAAAGCTCGGCGACTGTCCCGTCTCCGCCTCGATCCGCTTGTAGAGATCGATGCCGTAGCCGACCATCTTTCCGATGGAGAAGCCGGAGACCGAATGCGTGATCTGTCCGGCCGCGTGCCAGGTCGAGCCGGAGGTGAGCTCCGCCTTCTCGATCAACACGCTGTCGGTCCAGCCCTCATGGGCCAGGTGATAGAGCAGGCTGGCACCCATGATGCCGCCGCCGACGATGATGACCTTGGCCTGCTGCTCGGCCATGTCCGCCTCCTCAAGCAAGAGCGCATTTTCCGCGTGCGTTTATGTGCGAACTGCTGTACCATAGTCAACCATGAATGATACAGCTGTACCATATTCTCGGACGGAGGCGCTGAAGCCGGTGCTGTCGCGCCTTGCGACGGCCGTGCCGGAGATGTCGCCGCAACTGCGCCAGGCGGCCCAATACCTCTTGGACAACCCGGACGACGTGGGCTTCGGCTCGGTGCGCGAGGTGGCGGCGGCGGCGAAGGTGAAGCCCAACACGCTCGTACGCCTGGCCCGCGCCATCGGCTTCGACGGCTACGAGGAATTGCGCCGGCCCTTCCGCGAGGCGCTGCGCCAAGGCGGCGTCAGCTACCCCGACCGCGCGCGCTGGCTGCAGTCTCTGACCAAGGGCGGGCGGCAGGGCGCGCTCTACGCGCAGATGGCGGAGAGCCTGCTGGGAAACCTGGAGCAGCTCTTCTCCGACTACCGCGCGGCGGACGTGCGGGCGGCGGCCAAGCGCATCGTGGCATCGCGCGTGACCTACGTGCTGGGCGTCGGCGTGGCCTACGGCCTGGTGCACTCCTTCGCCTACCTCTCGCGCATGGCCTTGGACAAGGTCGTGGCCGTGCCCAGGGACGGCAGCCTGCCGATCGACGACATCGCCAAGGCCGGGCCGGCCGACCTGCTGCTGGCCATGACCTTCCAGCCCTACCGCAACGAGGTGGTGGCGGCGGTGGAGCGGGCGCAGGCGCAAGGCGTGCCGGTGATCGCGCTGAGCGATAGCCGTACCGCGCCCATCGCATTGAAGGCGGTGCAGAGCTTCGTCCTCTCGGTCGAGACGCCGGAGCCCTTCACCTCGACGATGGCGGCGGTGGCCTTCCTGGAGACGCTCTTCGCCTTCGTGGTGGCCGAGGCCGGCGAGCCGGCGGTCGCCAGCATCGAACGTTTTCAGGAAGAGCGTACCAACTTGGGCATCTACTGGCGGGAGGAGACGTGATGAACGCGCCGGTCCGGGCCATGGCGGCCAAGCACTATCTGGATCCCGAGATCTTCGAGCGGGAGAAGGAGGCGATCTTCTACCGCACCTGGCAGTACGCCGCGCATGCCAGCCAACTGGCCGAGCCCGGCGACTATCACTGCTTCTCCGTCGCCGGGCAGAACCTCTTCCTCGTTCGCGGGCGCGACGGGACGGTGCGCTGCTTCTATAATGTCTGTCAGCACCGCGCGCACGAGATGCTGGAGGGCAGCGGCAACCGCTCGGTCCTGGTCTGCCCCTATCACGCCTGGACCTACGACCTGAAGGGCCGCCTGATGAAGGCGCCGGGCGACCGCAAGGTGCAGGGTTTCCAGCGCCAGGACATCTGCCTGGAAGAGGTCAAGGTGGAGGACTTCCACGGCTTCCTCTTCGTCAACCTCGACCCCGATGCGGAACCGATGGAGGCCTGGTATCCGGGCGTCCACGCCGCCCTGGCCGAGTACGTGCCTGGCATCGACGATCTCAGGCCCATGCTGCGGAACGAGGTGGAGGAGGCCTGCAACTGGAAGGTCTCGGTGGAGAACTATTCGGAGTGCTATCACTGCGCGCGGGTGCACCCCACCTTCGTCAGCGGCGTGATCGATCCGGAGAGCTACAACGTGGCGCCGAACGGCGGGCACTGCCTGCGCCACACCACCAAGGCCGCCAACCTGGAGCGCATGAGCTATCCGATCGACGTCGCCGCCAACCCTCGGGTCACCGAGTACAGCTCCTGGTTCCTCTGGCCGACCTTCTCCTTCCAGGTCTATCCGGGCAATGTGCTGAACAGCTATCTCTGGCGCCCGCTGGCCGCCGACAGCGTGACCGTGACGCGCGGCTGGTACAGCGCGGGCGGCATCGAATCGGACGACATCGGGCGTCTGGCCCAGCAGGACCTGGACACTACCGTCGCCGAGGACATCCGCCTGGTCGAGTCGGTGCAGCGCGGGCTCGCCAGCCGCGGCTACCGCCCGGCCCCCTTGATCATCGACCCGGCCGGCGGCGTGCGCTCCGAGCACTCGATCGCGGCGCTCTACGGCTGGTGGACGGACGCGATGGAGGGGCGGCTGGCGGTGGGGTGAGGCGCCCTGGCCGAAGAGCGGCAGGCCGTCACCGGAGCCGAGGCCTGCGTGACCGGTGATCCGCGCCGGTCAGCCGTAGAGTATGGTGTCGATGTCGATCAGCGCGACACCGGCCGGCAAGGTGACGCCGGCGCCCAGCTGCAGGGTGTCGGTGCCTTCGCCGCCGTCATAAGTCTCGCCGTCCTGGATCTCGCCCTGGCGATTCACGCGGAAGAGGTCGTCTCCGGCGCCCCCGTAAAGCTTGTCGCGCGCCGCATCGCCGCGCATGACATCATCGCCCGCCCCGCCGAAAAGGACATCGTTGCCGCCCTGGCCGCGCAGGAAGTCGTCGCCGTTTCCGCCGTAGAAGCCGCTGTCGTCGCCGGCGCCGCCGTAGAGCTTGTCGTCACCGGCGCGACCATAGAAGGCGCTGTCGTCCCCGCTGTCGCCGAAGAGGCGGTCGGCAAAGCCGCCGCCTTCGAACTTACTGTCGTCGCCTTCGCCGCCGTAAAGACTGTCCAGGCCGCGGCCGCCGTAGAACAGGCTGTCATCGTCTTCGCCGCCGAAGAGGCTATCGGCACCGGAGCCGCCAAAGAACTCCCAGTCGTTTCCGTCCGAGCCAGAGAGCCTGTCGTTACCGCCGTCGCCATGTACTGCATGGTCCGATCCTTCGCCAACCTGTATTTGGTCGGAGCCATCTCCGCCGTACAGAAAGCGGTCGACGCCCTCACCGGCGAAAAGCCTATCTGGGCTGGATCCTCCGTAAAAGCGGGAGTCCGACCCATAGCCGCCGAAGAGCCGGTCGATGCCGGATCCGCCGAAGAAGCGCTGGTGACTTCCTTCGCCACCCTGGAGCCTGTCGTTTCCCTCCCCGCCGTAGAAGTAGCTGACATCCCCACTGCTGCCGCTGAGATTGTCGGACCCTGACCCACCGAAGAAGCTGGCAGCACCGCCGTCGCCGGCGTTCAGCTCGTCGGCGCCTGCTCCGCCGTAAAACTGGCGGCTAAATCCACTGCCGCCGAAGAGGCTATCGTCGTTACTCCCCCCGAATAAGAGCTCGTCCGCCCCGGAGCCACCGAAGAGGCTGTCCCGCCCGGGCCCGCCGTAGAGGTTTGAATCAGATCCCCCACCGCCGTAGAGCCTGTCGGGCGCGTAGCCGCCGAAGAGCGAATGGTCGTCTCCTTCACCGCCGTAGAGCTGGTCGCGCCCGCCCGTGCCGTCGAGCAGGGAATCGTCCCCACTGCCGCCAAAGAGGCTGTCGCGTCCCGGCCCACCATAGAGACTGTCGCTGGCGCTCAGGCCGTAAAGCGTGTCGTCCGCGCCGAAGCCAAGAATGGTGTCGACCTGGTTCGTCCCGCTTAGCGTGTCCGGCCCTCCGGTGCCCGGAATGAATGCCATGGCCCTACCCTCCGTGAAGACGTGACTGCGTCAATGCGTTTGGAGGTCACCAAGCTAAAGGTTGTGCAGACTTTAAGCAAAGACATGGCGCCGAATGGCGGGCACTGCCTGCGCCACACCACCAAGGCTGCCAACCTGGAGCGTATGAGCTATCCGGGCGACGTCGCCGCTATCTCCCTGGTCACCGAGTTCAGCTCCTGGCTCCTCTGGCCGACCTTCTCCTTCCAGGTCTATCCGGGCAACCTGCTGAACGGCTATCTCTGGTGTCCGCTGGCCGCCGACAGCGTGACCGTGACGCGCGGTTGGTGCAGCGGGGGCTTACCAGCCGTGGCTACCGGCCCGCTCCCTTGATCATCGGCCCGGCCGGCGGCGTGCACTCCGAGCACTCGATCGCGGCGCTCTACGGCTGGCGGTCCAATCCCTGTCGGGATGAGGCGCGAATCACGCAAGGGCGCCGCTGTCGAATCTTCCATCCACTAATGCGCCCGGTGTCAAACTCGACAAATGACACTGATTGAAGCTATTCTTCCTTCTCTTTAGAGAGTTCCACTACTCTTCTGCGGCGCTGGAGACGGGTGTAACCTGGTGGGCATGCAACTGACGCCGATGACCTCGGCCCGGGGGATGGGGCCGCTGCCCGCATTGGTCGAGGCAAGCGAGGGCTTTCCCACGCTGCAGCGCTTGTTCGATGCCGTCGACCTCCCGCTGTCGGTGATCCGTGAGCCGGACTGCAGACTGCCGCTGAGCGACCTCATGCGGCTCTTCGAGATTGCCGCGCAGGCGACGGGAGATCCCCTCTTCGGGCTGAGAGTGGGCGAGGCCATGGCCGATGGGTTCGGGGTCTTCGGGCGCTATGCCCGCATGGCGCCTACCTTGCGCGCCTGCCTGCTGAGGATCGCGCGGGGACTGCGCTACCATCAATCGGGAACCCGCCTGGTGCTCAGCGTCAAGGGGGAGCTTGCGAGCTTCACCTACTTCGTGGGCCTGCGCCCTCCCTCGGGCGGCCGCCAGCATTGGGAGCACACCTTGCCGGCCCTGCTCCAGACATTCCAGCTCTTCGGCGGCATCGATTGGCGTCCCCTCCGGATCGAGGTCGCCTATGCCGCCGATCGGCGGATGGCCGAGGTCGAGCGCGCGCTGGCGATCCCCATGCATGCCGCGAGGGAACGCCTGGCCATCGTCTTTCCAGCATCCGACCTTACGCTCCGCCGCCAACAGCCCTTGCCGGCAGGCCCCGCGATCACCTGGTCGGACCTGATGACCCTGGTGCGCCGGCGACCGCCCGAAAGCACGGTGGGCATCGTCGCCGACATCTGCCGCACGCGGCTGCTGGAGGGGCGGGTCGACATCGACGGCGTGGCACAGCGCATGGGGATCGGGGTTAGAACCCTGCAGCGTCGGCTGGGTGAGGAAGGTCATTCCTACCGCGGTCTCGTGACCGAACTGCGGATCGACCGGGCGCGCCGGCTCCTGCTAGAGAGCGATCAGCCGGTGACGGCGATCGCGCTCGATCTGGGATACGAGGATCCTGCCCACTTCACGCGTGCCTTCCGACAGGTTCTCTCCATGCCGCCCAGCCATTTCCGTCGACGGGAGAGAGCTTCGCACGCCGCATTCGCGGCTTAGTGTCCGTTTGAGAACGGGCCGATCGGCCCATTCTCAAGGCGGCGCCAGCCTGAGCAACCGGAGACATGGGTAACAGTTTAGACCGGATAGATGGGTAACAGTTTTTGCGGTCCTGTAGCTTCTTTCCGCCCCGACCGGGGCGGAAAGAAGCGGATCAATCGTTTACGCTTCAGGTCCAAGATGCCGAGGTCGATCTTGGCATAGCGTACAAGCCATTCACCGTCGATTGTCTCGCCGATGCCGACCTGCTCGCCCGCCAGCGTCTCGCTGATGAAGAAGGATCGTCCGGCCCACTTGATCTCGCCACTGGAGCGTACCTTGCGAACGGCGAAGTCAGCGTCGTACCAGGGCTCCAGAAGGTGTCTCGGGTAGCGCCTAGGCGAGGGCTGCCAGAAGGCGGCCGGCGGCTTCTGACCCAGGGCTTCATGCGGGCGCTCGCTGTTGTAGCTATGACAGAAGCGATCGAAGCGTCGCTGCTGTTCGGCCCGGCTGGCCGCCGGTGGGCAAGAGGTCTCCTGCTTCAAGGTCAGGTGAAAGCGCTCGTGGCGCCCATTCTGCTCTGGATGGCCAGGTGCGATCCGCTCCAGGCCGATCCCGGCCTTCAACCAGCTCAAGGACAAAGCGGTCAAGCCGCCCGGGCCCCCAGATGCGAAGGGAGGCCCGTTGTCCATGCGCAGTACCTGCGGCACACCGCAGCGCTCGAAGAGCGCCCGCATAGCACGCTCCACTGGGTCGCTCTTCGGTTCCACGATCTCGCAGAGCAGCACATAGCGCGAATAAGCATCGCTCACCGTCAGCGGATCGCAGCGCACACCATCGCCGGTGCGAAACCAGCCCTTGAAGTCCACACTCCAGACTGTGTTGGCCGCACTCACCTCGGCAAAGGGCGCCGAGAGCGGGCCCGGCCGGCGGGCTGAACGGCGGCGCGAAGCGCTCAGACCATGCGCACGCAGTAGATCGCCCATGGAACTCGCACTCGGCCAAGCGCGATCCGGGGCATGAGCCTCTAGATAAGCACGCAGTTTGCGGGGTCCCCAGCTCGGGCGTTCCCGGCGAAGCTGCAGGATCGCCTCCGCCACTTCCAACGCCATCGCCCGACCATGACGCTTGGGAGCACGAGAGCGATCCTCGAGACCAGCCGCGCCCTCACTGCGATAGCGCGACAGCCACTTGTAGCCCGTCTTCCGGCTGATCTCATAGTGCGCACACAGCTCCGTCATCGTCGATTTGCCAAGCAAAGCCTCACTCACAAATGCAACACGTTGGTCCATCTGACAGGTCTCTCTCCAGGGCATCGGCCACCTCCTGGCCGACATCTCGCCTGTCACCCATCTATCCGGTCTATTATGTTACCTATCTATCCGGTCTGGACCCCCGCACCCCCCGCCCGGCCGCCCACGAAAGTACCCTGATAGGGCGGCCGGGCGGGGGTGTGGGCTGGCGCCGTGAGTTTTCAAACGGGCCCTTAGCGGGATCGGGCCTTTGCCGATCCGGCCCGAACATGGCAAGCTTGCAATCAATCCGACAATGAGCCGAGGGCACTCGGCCGCCAGACGCCTTTTGGGAGGAAGCCATGAAGCCTGCCGTCCTGACCGCTCTTGCCCTCGTCACCCTTGCCGCACCGGCCTTTGGTCAGACAATCACCGCCGAGGAGATCGCGCGCGTCACCGGAACAGTCGATCAAGACGCGGTGCTGGCGAACCAGCCGGGCAGCAAGAACTGGCTGACCCACGGCCTCGACTACGCGGAAACGCGGCACAGCAACCTGGATGCGATCGGCACCGACAACGTGGCCTCCCTGGGCCTCGCTTGGACCGCCGACCTGGGCTCCAAGCGCGGCGTGGAGGCGACGCCGATCGTCGTCGACGGCATCATGTACGTGACGGGTCCCTGGAGCATCGTGCACGCGCTCGATGCCCGCAGCGGCGAGGAGATCTGGCGCTTCGATCCAGGCGTGCCGCGCGACCAGGGCTACCGAGGCTGCTGCGACGTGGTGAACCGGGGCGTGGCGCTCAACGAAGGCAAGGTCTTCGTGGGGGCCTACGACGGCCACCTGCATGCGCTCGACGCGGCGACCGGCGAGACGCTCTGGTCGGTCGACACCATCGAGAACCGCGACATGTCCTACACCATCACCGGCGCGCCGCGCGTCTACAACGGCAAGGTGGTGATCGGCAACGGCGGTGCCGAGTTCGGCGTGCGCGGCTACCTCACCGCCTATGACGCCGAGACGGGCGAGCAGGCCTGGCGCTGGTACTCCGTGCCGGGCGATCCCTCCAAGCCCTTCGAGGATGCCTCAATGGAGATGGCGGCCAAGACCTGGGATCCGGCCGGGCGCTGGTGGGAGGCCGGCGGCGGCGGCACCATGTGGGACGCCATGGCCTTCGATCCGGAGCTGAACATCCTCTACGTCGGCACCGGAAACGGCAGCCCGTGGAACCAGCACCTGCGCAGCCCCGCCGGCGGCGACAACCTCTTCCTGGCGTCGATCGTCGCGTTAAACCCCGATAGCGGCGAATACCTCTGGCACTATCAGAACACGCCGGGCGACACCTGGGACTACACCTCCACCCAGCACATCATTCTGGCCGATCTCGAGATCGTGGGCGAGCCGCGCAAGGTCCTGATGCAGGCGCCGAAGAACGGCTTCTTCTACGTCATCGACCGCACCGACGGCAGGTTCATCTCGGCCGAGCCTTTCGTCGAGGTCAATTGGGCGAGCGGCTATGACGAGACCGGCCGCCCGATCGAGGTCGAGGGCGCGCGCTCGCGGACGGAGCCGTGGGAGACCGTCCCCAGCGCCTACGGCGCGCACAACTGGCATCCCATGTCCTTCAACCCCGCCACCGGCCTGGTCTACATCCCGGCGCAAGGCGTTCCCCTGGCGCAGCAGACCGATCCCGCCTGGGCGTTGAACCAGCACAACCCCGGCACGGTCATGTCGAACATGGGATGGAACCTCGGCTATCAGCTGAACACCATCGCGCCGGAGGCCACGCCCTTCGGCCAGCTTCTGGCCTGGGACCCGGTGGCGCAGAAGGAAGCCTGGCGCGCCGAGCACATCTCGCCCTGGAACGGCGGGACACTGACGACCGCCGGCAATCTGGTCTTCCAAGGCACGGCGGACGGCCGCTTCGTCGCCTATGACGCGACGACGGGCGAGCCCCTATGGCAGACGCCGGTGGGGTCCGGCGTCATCGCGGCACCCGCGACTTATGAGCTGGACGGCAAGCAGTACGTCACCATCGCCGTCGGCTGGGGCGGCGTCTACGGCCAGCTGCAGCGCGCGAGCGAGCGCATGAACCCCGGCCGCGTCTACACCTTCGTGCTCGACGGCGAGGCGGCCATGCCGGAGATGAAAATCCATGAGCAAAGCGATTTGGTGAGCGGCGTTCCCTACGATCCGGACGACGTGGCCCCTGGTCTCGCCCTCTATGTCTCCAGCTGCCTCTTCTGCCACGGCGTGCCCGGGGTCAACAACGGCGGCAACATCCCCAATCTCGGCTACTCCTCGCCGGAGACCCTGGTCCACGCCGCGGACATCGTGTTGAGCGATGCGCTGGCTCAGGAGGGCATGCCCTCCTTCGCCGGCAAGCTGACGCCGGAAGAGGTGGCGCAGATCGTGGCCTTCGTGCAGGGCACCGCGGACGCAATCCGACCCGAAAACTAGAGCAGGATGACGTCAAATCGGAACGATTTGTCGTCTGAATCCTGCTCTACGCTTATGAAAAATAGAGCAGATTCACGCACTCAGGTGAGTCCACCTGAGTGCGATCTGCTCTAGGGTTTCTTCAGGCAGTCTCGAGCCCGACGGCGGATTTCACGTCGTCGGGCGTCCAGCCCTCTTCGCGCAGCGCCTGAAGGCTGAGCGCATCGTGCCGCTTCGCCAAACGCTTGCCGGCCTGGTCGGTGATCAGGCGATGATGATGCCACTCCGGCACCGGCAGCCCCAGCAAGGCCTGCAGAAGGCGATGCAGATGGGTGGCGGCGAAGAGGTCGAGGCCGCGCGTCACCAGGCTGATCTCTTGATGGGCGTCGTCCACCACCACCGCCAGGTGATAGCTGGCACCGAGGTCCTTGCGCGCCAGAACGACATCGCCAAGCAGTTGGGGCTCGGCTGTGCGCGCCCCTTCCGCGCGGTCCATCCAGGTCAAGGGACCGACGCGTTCGACGGCACGCGCGACGTCGAGGCGGCAGGCGTGGCTCTCTCCGGCGGCCAGCCTCGCGGCCCGCTCGCTCTTGCCCAGGCGGCGGCAGGTGCCGGGGTAAAGCGGCCCTTCCGGCCCTTGCGGTGCCTGACCGGCCGCCGCGATCTCCTGGCGGATCTGCGCGCGCGTGCAGAAGCAGGGATAGAGCAAATCCTCGTCCCGCAAGCGCGCAAGGGCCGCGGCATAGGCATCGGCGCGCGCCGACTGGCGCAGGACCGGCTGGGGCCAATCGAGGCCGAGCCATGCCAGGTCGTCGAAGATGGCCGCTTCGTACTCGGGCCGGGCACGCCCGCCGTCCAGATCTTCGATTCGCAGCAGGAAACATCCGCCCTCTCCCGCCGCGACCCGGGCAAAGATGGCGGCGTAGGCGTGGCCGAGGTGAAGCAGACCACTGGGTGACGGGGCGAAGCGTGTGGTATCCGATGTCGTCAATGCTTTGAACTCTATCGTGATTCTATATTTCCATACATGTTCTGGTCTTTCATTTGGCCGAATTCTTCGCTATAGCGGTTTCCCATGGGAAAACCTGTCGACCCAACACTTGCCGAGCCCCTGGCAATTCTTGCGGAGCGCGATCGGGACATTGCGCAGGCGGTTGACCTCTGTGGCCTGCCGCCACGGCGACGGGGCGCGCTGGGCTTTCCCGGGTTGCTGAAAATCATCGTTTCTCAACAGGTTTCAACTGCCTCCGCTGCGGCCATCCTGCGCAAGTTGCGCGAAACGCTGCCCCGCACGACGCCGCAGGCCTTTCTCAGTCTTGGCGAGGCGGAGCTCAAGGCGGCCGGGTTCTCGCGCGCCAAGATGCACTACTGCCGCGCGCTGGCCGAGGACATTCTTGCCGGCCACATCAAGCTCTACGATCTGCACGAGATGGCGGACGACGCGGCCGTCAGCCATTTGTCGACGGCGCAAGGCATCGGCCGCTGGACGGCGGAGATCTACCTGCTCTTCTCCCTGCGCCGGCCGGACATCATGCCGGCGGGCGATTTGGCGCTGCAAACGGCGGCCCAGCGCATGAAGGGACTGGACGCGCGCCCGAACGAAAAGGCCCTGCGCGCGCTGGCCGAGGCGTGGCGGCCCTATCGCTCCGCCGCCGCCCGCTTCCTGTGGCATGCCTATCGCCACCCGGGCCTGCCGGAGGTCTGATCCGAGAGTTGGAGCAGGATGACGTCAAATCGAAACGATTTGTCGTCTGAATCCTGCTCTACACCTCTGAAAGATAGAGCAGATTCACGCAATCAGGTGATCCCACCTGACTGCGATCTGCTCTATGGAGCGGCTTGCTGCAGCACGTCCCCGAGGTGGAGCAGCAGCGCTTCTGAATGCCAGGGGCCCACGAGCTGTACCGAGAGGGGCAGCCCGCTTCCTTCTTCATGGCCGAAGGGAACGGCCAGACCTGGATGGCCGGTCAGGTTGAAGGGGTAGGTGTAGGGGTACCAGCCGGCCCGGATCCGGCCGGCCGCGCGGCCCTCGATCACCACGTCGGCGTGCGGGTCCTGCTCGACCGGGAGAGGCGGTGCCGCCAAGGTGGGGCTGAGCAGGATATCGAAACGCTGAAGCAGCTCCTGCACCTCGGTGAAGGCGCGCGAGCGCTCGGCATTGGCGCGCTGCAGGTCGGCGGCCGTCCACTGCCGGCCGGCCTGCACCGTCTTGGCGAGGCTCTCTTCGAAGCACTCCGGACGCTCGATCAGGTCCTTGTCCAGCCGGGCGCAGAGCAGCGATTGCAAGAGGATGAGAAAGGCCTCTTCCAGGGCGACGAAGTCGATCTCCGCTTCCTCGACCGAGGCACCGAGGCTCTCCAGATGCCGGACCGCCGCATCCGCCGCGGCTAGGCAGGCGCGGTCCAGGACCTCGTTTCCGACGCGCGGAAGCCAGCCGATCTTGAGATCCTGCAGCCTCGGCCGAGGGGCTTCCGGGGCGACGCCCTGTCCATAGGGGTCGCGGGCGTCGAAACCGGCGATGGCGTCGAAGGCGAGTGCCGTGTCCGCGACGCTCCGCGCCATCGGCCCGACGTAGGAGTTCGCGCCGAAGAGGTCCGGCGCCTGCAGGTTCGGGATTACGCCCAAGGTCGCCTTCAAGCCGGCAACGCCGCAGCAGGCCGCCGGGATGCGGATCGAGCCGCCGCCGTCGCTGCCCAAGGCAAGCGGGGCCTGACCGCTGGCCAGGGCCACGGCCGCGCCGCCGCTGGAGCCGCCGCAGGTGCGGCTCGCGTCATGGGGGTTCAAGGTACGCCCGAAGAGAAGTCCCTCCGTCAGCGGCTTGTGGCCGAAGGCCGGGGTGGTCGTCTTGCCGACCAGGATCGCGCCCGCCTCTTTAAGCCGCGCGACCGCGACCGCGTCACGTTCGGGCACGACGTGCTCGAAGAGCTTGGAGCCCATGGTGGTGCGCACGCCGGCGGTTAAGGTCAGATCCTTGACGCTGAAGGGAATGCCGTGCAGCGGCCCTTTGTAGCGGCCGGCCAGTATCTCGCTCTCGGCGTCTCGCGCGCCGGCCAAGGCCGTCTCCGGGCAGAGCGTGATGAAGGCGTTGAGGCTCGGCTGCAGGTCTTCGATCCGGCGAAAGACGGCGTCCATAAGCTCCACGGGAGAGACCTCCTTGTCGCGGAGCAAGGGCGCCAAGCGGGTGACGGGGAGACCTGCCAGCTCCTCCGGGTCGGGGAAGAACGCGCTCACAGGAACCAGCGCCCGCCGTTGACGGCGATCGATTGGCCGGTGATGTAGCTGCCGCCCGGCCCGCAGAGGAAGCCGATGACCTGCACGGCCTCCTCGGGCTCGGCGATGTAGCCCATGGGAATGCTGTCCCGCACCGCCTGGACCACGGCCGGGTTCATGCTTTTCTGCGCGGCCGTGCTGACCGCGCCGAAGCAGATGGCGTTGGCGGTGATGCGGCTTGGCGCCAGCTCGCGCGCCAGCGAGCGCGTGAAGCCGATCAGCCCGGCCTTGGCAGCCGCGTAGTCGGCCAGGCCGACGTCCCCGATCAACGCGGTGTCCGAGGCCACGGTCACGATGCGCCCCCACCCCCGGGCTTTCATGCCGGGTGCCACGAGGCGCGTGGCCCGCAAGGCCGTCATCAAGGAGATGTCGACGACGAAGCGCCAGGTCTCCTCTTCGCTGTCGAGGAAGGGGCCGGCCTTGGCGCGCGCGCTCTGGCCGACGTTGTTGACGAGGATATCCGGCGCGCCCAGCTCTCTCTCGGCCGCCGCCACGAAGCCGGCGAGCCTCTCCGACGAGCGGCAGTCGCCGGTCTCCAGGAAGCTGCGCCGGCCCGACGTCCGCACGCTGGCTTCCAGGCTGGAGAGGCCGTCCGCATCGAGATCGATGGCGGCGATGTCGGCGCCCAGGTCCGCCAGGTGGAGCGCTGCCGCGCGTCCGATACCGCCGGCGGCACCGGTGACCAGGGCCGTGCGGCCGGCGAGGGGGAGGGAAGTGGTCATGCTGATCTCAGTGAAAGCTGCGGCCGCCGTCGACCGCGAGCGCCGCACCGGTGATGTAGGAGGCCTCGTCGCTGCCGAGGAAGAGTATGGCGCCGACGATCTCCTCGACCGAGGCGACGCGGCCCAGGGCGTAGCGCGCCTCGACGGACTCTCTCGTAAGCTCTCCACCCAGGGCACCGCGAAACAGTTCGGTGTCGACGGCGCCGGGGCAGACTGCGTTGGCCCTGATGCCGTGCCGGGCGAGGTCCATGGCCATTGCCTTGGTCGCCATCACAAGCCCCGCCTTGGAGGCGCAGTAGGCGACCCGCTTGGCAATCGGCAGGAGGCCGGCCGCCGACGCGACATTGACGATGGCCCCGCCGCCCGACTGCTTCAGCAGCGGTACGGCGGCCTGGCAGACCGCGATCGCACCCGTCAGGTTGACGTCGATGACGGCTTGCCAGGCATCGCCCGCCATGTCCTCGAAGTCTTGGTAGAGATCGATGCCCGCGCTGTTGACCACCAGGTCCAGGCCGCCGAGCGTGGCGCCGAGATCGCCCATGGCCTTGCCGACGGCCGCCCGGTCGGACACGTCGATCACCTGGCAATGGAGGTGCTCCGCCGCGCCCAGGCCTTCGCGCATGTCCCGCAGTCCCGACGCGTCGCGATCGAGCGCGGCGACCGCGCCCTTCTCGGCGAGCACGCGCTCGGCGACCGCGCGGCCGATGCCCTTGGCGGCGCCGGTGATTAGGACCTTTCGACCGGCGAGCCAGGCCGTCATTGCGCCGCTTGGATTGCCGGGCGCTTGAGGCGCGGGCGCAGGTCCCGGGCGACCTCGTCACAGCGCCCGAACCAGATGCCCTCGTGGGATCGGATGTGCTCGATCAAGCCCTCCAGCGCTGCCAGGCGCGAGGGGCGGCCGATGATCTGCGGATGCAGCGCCAGGGTGAAGGCGCGATCCTCCGCATAGAGGCTGTCGAACTCCAGCTTCCAGGCCTCCAGCACGGCGGAGGGGGCCTGCATGGTGCGGCCGGGCAAGGTGATCGAGTAGTTGAAGAAGGGCGCATCGTCGAGCACCCAGTGGAAGGGGAACTCGACGAGGTCGGTCTCCTTGCCGTCGACGACGTGAAGATAAGGCGAGTCGTCGTCGAAGTAGTTGGAGGAGTAGCTGAAGCCATACTCGAGCAAGAGGCCCAACGTGATGGGGCTGAACTCGGCCGCCGGAGAGCGATAGCCGGCCGGCGGCGCGCCGGTCACCTGCTTGATGATGGCGTAGCCTTTCTCCATCTCTTCGCGTTCCTCGGCCTCGCTCAGGCCTACGATCCAGGAATGCGACCAGCTGTGGTGCGCGACCTCGTGGCCGCCCGTCAGGATCGCCTCGACGGCCTGCGGCCGCTGCTGGATCACCAAACCCGGCACGAAGAAGGTGGCCCTGATCTCGTAGCGCGCGAGCAGGGCGAGCACGCGGCCCAGGCCGACTTTCCAGCCGTAGGCACCCTGCGACATGATGATGGGACGCCGGGCGTTCTTGGGGTCTCGGCTGGTCCACATGGTCTCGGCATCCAGGTCAAAGGTCAGCTGAACCGGAAACCCCCTGGAGGTCATTGGCACTGAACTGTCTCCCCTCGGTCTCAGCCGCGGTCCGTTGCGGGAATTGTATCTTTCGGGAAAATAGCTTTCAACAAAGACATTTCGACCGGATTGCGTTAGAGCTGCTGCTGGTCTAGCAAGGAATCACCTGTCATCTCCAGCACTTGCCGCCCAAGAACGCACGCATGACTTCAGCAGCGAAGACTGCCGCAGAGCGGCCCGACCGTCTGTCCCCCGACCTCGAGAGCGTCGAGGCCCCAGAAGAGGACATCGTCGGACAGGGCATGCATCGCTGGCGGCGCGAACGCGCGGACATCGACTGCAGCGGCAAGGCCGTGGTGGGCCGCATCCTGCGCCTGCAAGGCGTGATCCTGCGGGAGGTCGACGCGGCCCTGAAGCCCTTCGGCCTCAAGTACCCCTCCTATGCCGTCCTCGCCACCTTGCGGGTCAGCGGCGCGCCCTACGAGATGACGCCGAGCGAACTGACGCAGACCTTGCTGCTGAGCTCCGGCGGAACCTCCAACCTGCTGGCGCGGCTGGAGCGCGAGGGCCTGGTCACGCGGACCAACTCCAAACGCGACCGACGCGAGGTCCACGTCCGCCTTTCCGAGCGGGGCAAGGCCTTGGCGGACAAGGCCATGGAGGCGCATGCCGAGGCCGAACGCGCCATTATCGCCGACTTGAGCGCCGGGGAGCGGGACGCCCTGGGCGGCCTCTTGCGTCGTCTCATTCTGACCCACGAGGGCTGAACCTCAGGCTTCCACCGGCGTGCGCGTCGAAAAGTATCCGGGAAAGCGCCGGACGGCGTGGACGTCGATCTCGACCAGCAGGATCTCTTCGCCGGTGCCCAGCGTTTGAATGAAGCCCTCGGTCGAATCGATGTGACCGGGCTTGTTGCGGAACCAGTCCCACAGCTGGTCCATGTCGGTGACCGGGGGCGGCACGCAGACAGTGCTGTAGCCGCCGGCGGGCGGGAAGAGGAAGTCTCGCACCTTGTCCTCGCCGCGGCCGAGGTTCACGCCGACGATGGGCAGCGAGTACTCCATGTGGCGGCCGACCACGGTGTGGGGAAAGGCTTCCGAGAGAGCGAACCAGAGAGCCGGATTGAAGAGGATGTCGGCGCCCTGCCGCTTGCAGGTCTCCATCCCGTCCTTGAAGAAGGCGAAGTCCGCGCAGATGACGATGCCCATCCTTCCGACCGGCGTCTCGAAGACCTCGAAGCTGTCGCCCGGGACGACGCCCTGATCGCGTTCGCCCGCCGTCGGGTAGTTCTTGGTTTGACGCCCGATCAGCCGACCTTCCGGTGAGATGAGGCTGGAGGTGTTCTGCCAGCTGGCGGGCGTGCCGATTGCCAGTCCGGCGATGACATAGACCCCCAGCGCCTTGGCCTCCGCCGAGATCTCGGTCTCGCCGACCAGGGGGTAGAGCTCCGGAAAGCAGGCTAGATCCGCGCCTTGCTCGGCGGCGGCGCGCAGCAACTCCAGGGCATGAGGGACGTCGGCGCCCCGCCACTTCTCCTCCCAGCTCTTGGCCTGCGAGACGGCTTGGATGGCGGCGATCTTGAGGGGGGGCATGGCGGTCTCCTTGGCTAGCGGAGCTTGCGGATGCGTGGATCGAAGAAGTCTCTGAGGCCGTCGCCCAGAAGGTTGAAGCCCAGGACGGCCAGCATGATCATCATGCCGGGGAAAAGCACCTGGTGGATGCCCAGTTCCATGAACTGGCGGCCGCGCCCCAGATCAGCGCCCCAGCTGGGATTGGGCGGCTGCACGCCGAGGCCGAGGAAGCTCAAGGCCGCCTCGGTCAAGAGCGCGGTCGACAGCAGCAGCGAGCCCTCGACCAGCACCGGCGCCATGACGTTGGGCAGCAGATGCCGGCGCAGGATGCGCCCGGTCCCGGCGCCGTACATCTTCGCCGCCAGAACGAACTCGCGGCTGCGCAGAGAGAGGGTCGGTCCGCGCGCGACCATGGCCACCCTGGGCATGTAGAGCACGGCGATGGTCAGTATGAGATTGCGCAGGCTGGGGCCGAGATAGGCCACCAGCGCGATCGCGAAGAGGATCGTCGGCATGGCGAACATGATGTCGAAGACCCTGAGCACGATGCTGTCGAACCAGCCGCCGATGAAGCCGGCCAAGAGGCCGATGGGCAGACCCACAGACAAGGCCAGCAGCACGGAGGGCAGGGCCACGCCCAACGAATTGCGGCTGCCCAGCACGACCCGGCTGAAGAGGTCGCGGCCTTGAATGTTGGTGCCGAAGGGGTGCTCCAGGCTGGGCGGCGCCAGGATCTTGCCGGTGTTCTCGTTGGCGCCGTAGGGCGCGATTTGGGGCGCGAAGAGCGCCGTCAGGACCAAGAGGGCGACGATCGCCAGGCCGATCAAGGTGGCCGCATCGCGCCTCAGGTGGCGCAGGAAACGCCTGCCGTCGGAGATCCGCGGCGGAAGCTCGGCGGCGAGCGCCGATGCCTCGGCGGGGCTGTCGGCCTGCTGGGCCATCAGGTCAGCTTCACCCGCGGGTCGACCGCGGCCACCAGAAGGTCGCTCAGCAGCATCACCAGGGCGACGCCCAGAGAGAGGAAGAGAACGGTGCCCTGGATGATGGGATAGTCGCGGTTCTCGATGGCGCTCAAGACCAGGCGACCCAGACCCGGAATGGCGAAGACCTCCTCCAGCACCACGGTGCCGCTGACCAGGAAGGCGGTCCAGATGCCGATCGCCGTGATCACCGGGATCAGCGCGCTCTTCAGCGCGTGAATGTAGACGACCCTGGTTTCCGCCAAGCCCTTGGAGCGGGCGGTGCGCACGTAGTCCTCGCCCAGCACCTCCAGCACGCTCGAGCGGGTGTAGCGCAGGATGATGGCGCCGATGCCCACGCCCAGGCTCAGGGCCGGCCAGATCATCCGTTCCAGGCTCTCCAGCGGGTCTTCGAAGAAGGGCACGTAGCCCAGGGTGGAGATGCTGGGAAAGTAGATCGCGCCCAGCACCACGATCAGCGTGCCGGTGAAGAAGCTGGGCGTGGAGATCCCGAAGAGGGCGATCACGCGGGCCAGAAAGTCCGCCTTGCTGCCACGCCTGACGGCGCTCAAGACCCCCAGCGGCACGCCGATCAGGATGGCGATCGCCATCGACATGGTGGCCAGCTGGAAGGTGATCGGCAGGCGACGCAGGATCTGGTCGATCACCGGCCCACCGTGGATGAAGGAGTGCCCGAAGTCACCCTGCGCGATGCGCGAGAGCCACCAGAGGTACTGCTCCATCAAGGGCCGGTCCAGGCCCAGCTCGTTGAGGATGCGCGCGCGCAGTTCGTCGTCGTTGGCGGCCGTCACCCCCATCATGGAGGTGACGATGTCGCCCGGCACGAAGCGGATCAGCGTGAAGGTGAGGAAGGTGACGCCCAGGACGACCGGGATCAGCAGCAGGATCCGGCGCAGCAGATAGCGGCCCATGTCTCTTCGCTATCCCGCTAGGGGTGGTGCTGACATCTGGTTCCTACCCAGCGTGATCCCCGGGCTTTGACCCGGGGATCCATGTGGCCCCGCCGCACGCCGCTTGAGCGTTGGGCACCGGAGGCGGGACGTGGATGGCCGTGTCGAGCACGGCCATGACGCTCGAGGGGGCCTGGGAGCCAACGCCTGGAACCGCACGACTAGCCCGGTTTGTCGAGCCAGAGGTAGCGCAGGTCGCGGTAGGTGCCGCTCGGCATGGCCTCGTAGCCCTTCACGTAGTCGCGCACGAACTGCCAGTTGGTGGGCTTGGTGAAGGGATAGAGCATGTAGACCTGATCGGCCACCAGGCGCTGCACGTCCTTGTAGATCTTGATCCGCTCGTCGACGTCCAGCTCCACCTTGCCGGCATCCAAGAGCGCGTCGAGTTCGGGATCGGCGAACTTGCCCAGGTTGATCGGCGAGGTGGAGTAGTAGATCTGATAGACGTCGGAGTGGGGATCGGGCTGCCAGACCAGCGAGACGATCGAGAGCTGGTGGTTCACGTTGATGTAGTTGTCCAGCTGCTGATTGAAGTCGGCGATCTGCTCGACGGTGAGGTTGACGCCGATCTTCTCCCACTGCTCGGCCAGGATCTCGGCGGTCTGAATGTCCAGGGGCAGGCTCACCTGTATCGTGAGGTCCAGTCCGTCGGGATAGCCGGCCTCGGCCAAAAGGCGGCGTGCCTCTTCGGGATCGTAGGCATGGTAGGGCAGGGGCTCGTCCTTGTCGGCGCACCAGCCGTAGGGGACCTTGCCGCAGGAAATCTTGGTGCCGACCTCGCCTTGGCCGAAGAGAACGGTGTCGATCATCGCCTGACGGTCGGTGCCGAGGCTGAGCGCGCGGCGCACGCGCACGTCGGCGGTCGGTCCCTCCGCCGTGTTGATGCCGAGGCCGGACTCGTTGACGGCGCCCGCCGGCTCGATGAAGCGCACGCCCTCTTCGCGCTGCAGGATCGGAATGAACTTGGGGTCCGCCAGCACTACGATGTCGGCGTTGCCTTGCCGGAAGGCGGAGATCTGCGCCTGCGGGTCGGGGATGATGTCGAACCGCACCCCGTCGATGCAGGGATAGCCCTCTTCCCAGTAGTTCGGATTGGCGGTCAAGGTGATGTGGTCGTCCGGCACGTACTCGACGAGCATGAAGGGACCGGTGCCCGAGGCCTTTTCGTTCAGATTGTTTTCCGGCGCGAAGTCGTAGGGCACGATCGCGGTGTACCAAGGTGTCGCGACGATGCTGAGGATCGGCGCGAAGGGCTCCGTCAGGTTGAGGCGAACTTTGTGCTTGTCCAGTGCCTCCACCGACTCGATCGACGCCAGCTGCTTGGCCCAGGGCGACGCGAAATCGGGGTCGAGCAGGCGCTCGAAAGTGAAGACCACGTCCTTGGCTTCGAACTCCCGGCCATGATGGAACATGACGCCGGGCCTGAGATTGAAGGTGATCGACTTGTCGTCGTCCGCCACCTCGTAGCTGGTGGCCAGTCCGGGCAGCAGCTTGCCGTCGGCGTCCAGCACCAGGAGCGTGTCGTAGATCTGATCGAAGATCAGGCTGGGCGGATACTGCGCGTTCTTGCCGGGCGTGAGGTCGGCCGGTTCGACGGCGAAGGGCAGGGTGAAGGTGCCGCCGCGCACCGGGCAGACCTCGTCCGCCTTGGCCGTTCCGGCAAATCCGAGCGAGAGGCCGCCGGCCAGCGCTAGGGCTGCCACCATCCCCTTAAGAGCAAAGTCTTTTGTGGTCATGGCCGCATTCCTCCCTGCTTGCCGTCTTCTGGCATTTGCCAAAAAGCCTATCGTGGGGCCGGAAGAAGGGTCAAGAGGTATGTTAATCGAAAGATACTTTTTGAAAAGCTATCTCGTGCTGTCTAGCATCGAGGCCGTCGTTGTCGGAGGCTGTTCGGCAGTGCGAGCCAAGGCGGAGAGACATGGCGCCGTTGCTTGAGATCGAGGACCTGACCACCAGCTTCGAGACGGAAGAGGGGCTGGTGCAAGCGGTCAACGGCGTGTCCTACGCGCTCGAGGAGGGCGAGGTGCTGGGCATCGTCGGCGAGAGCGGATCGGGCAAGAGCGTCCATGCGCTTTCCGTCATGCGGCTGGTGCCCTCGCCGCCAGGACGCATCGTCGCCGGCCGGGTCTCCTTCCAAGGGCGCGATCTCCTGAGCCTGGAGGAGGAGGCGATGCGGGCGGTGCGCGGCAAGCAGATCGCCATGGTCTTCCAGGACCCGATCTCCTCCCTCAATCCCGTCTTCACCGTCGGCTTTCAGCTGGCAGAGACGCTGAGGGCGCACCTGGGGTTCGGTGGGGCGGCGGCAAAGCGGCGTTCGGCGGAACTGCTGGACCTTGTCGGCATCCCAGATCCGCACCTGCGGCTCACCAGCTATCCGCACGAACTCTCCGGCGGCATGCGCCAGAGGGTGATGATCGCCATGGCCTTGGCCTGCCATCCCAAGCTTCTGATCGCCGACGAGCCCACGACCGCGCTCGACGTCACCATCCAGGCACAGATCATCGAACTCATCAAAGAGCTCAGGCGCGACCTGGGTCTGACGGTGATCTGGATCACCCATGACCTGGGCATCGTCGCCGGCTTGGCGCAGCGGGTGAACGTCATGTACGCCGGCTATCTGATCGAGCGCGGCTCGGTCAGGGAGATCTACAAGGAGCCACTGCACCCCTACACATTGGGTCTCCTGGGCTCGGTGCCGCGCATGGACCGGCCTTCGGGCGGCGGCCTCACCTCGATTCCCGGCAAGCCGCCGGATCTGAGCCGCCTGGGAGCGGGCTGCCCCTTCGCGCCCCGCTGCGGCCTCGCCGACGACCGCTGCCGGGCGGAGATGCCGCCTTTCGACGGTCCGGACGACAGCGAACGCGTGCGCTGCTGGCACTGGCGGGCCGTCGTCGATGGACGGTGAGCCCATGGATCGCGCCAAGCCCTTGCTCGAGGTCCGTGACCTTGCGGTCTACTTTCCGATCACCCGGGGCGTCGTGCTCAGCCGCAAGGTCGGCGAGATCAAGGCTGTCGACGGAGTCAGCTTCAGCCTCGCCAAGGGCGAGACCCTGGGCCTGGTGGGCGAGAGCGGCAGCGGCAAGACCACGGTCGGCCGCAGCCTGGTCGGCCTGCAGGCGCCCACGGCGGGATCGGTCCTGCTCGACGGCGAGGACTTCCTGGCGCTCAGAGGCGAGGCGTTGAAGCAGACCAGGCGACGGGTCCAAATGGTCTTTCAAGACCCCTACGCCGCGCTCAACCCCCGCATGCGGGTCGGGGACATCGTTGGCGAGCCCCTGGAGGTGCGCGGCGGCATTAGCCGGGCCGCGGTCCGGCAGCGCGTCGCCGAACTCCTCGATCTGGTCGGGCTGAACCCGGCCCACGCCAGCCGCTTCCCGCACGAGTTCTCCGGCGGCCAGCGGCAGCGCGTGGGGATCGCCAGAGCCCTTTCGCTGGACCCCGAGATCATCGTCTGCGACGAGGCCATCGCCTCGCTCGACGTCTCCATCCAGGCCCAGATCGTCAACCTTCTGGAAGACCTGCAGAGGCGTTTCGGCCTCGCCTATCTCTTCATCGCCCACGATCTCAGCATGGTCAGTCATATCAGCGATCGGGTCGCCGTCATGTACCTCGGCAAGATCATGGAGCTGGCCGAGGAGGCGACCATCCACGGCGCGCCCCTGCACCCCTACACCCAGGCCCTGATCTCGGCCGTGCCCCTGCCGGACCCGGATATCGAGGACGCGCGCCAGCGGATCATCCTGAAGGGCGACATCCCCAGCCCGGCCAAGCCGCCGAAAGGCTGCGTCTTCTCCAGTCGCTGCCAAAGATGCAGCGCGATCTGCCGCGAGCAGGCACCCGACTACCGGGAGATCGCACCGGGCCATTTCATCGCTTGCCACCATCCCGGACAGGCGGAGTGACGCCAGCCCTTGAAGATCCGCGATTCGTGCAAAAATGCCGTACTATCTATGTGGATCCGGGCGGAGGCTTGGGTCCAGCTCTTTGGATAGGGATCAATCCCATGACCATCCCGCGCCGCACCTTTCTGGGCCTGGCCGCCGCCTTCTTGCCGGCGAGCGCCATGGCCTTCGACTTCCGCTCCGGTGCCGACAGCAGCCGTCCCAGCGAGCCCCCGCCCGGCAGCGTCGGGCGGCAGAGCCAGATGCTCTTCGTCGGCCAAGGCAACCGGCGATTCGGCCTCAAATCGCTGCTGGTGCTGGGCGACAACGCGGCCTGGTACGCCAGCTTTCAGCGACGCGTGGTGCAGCGCGACGAGGATCGCATCGGCATCCTGCGCGACATCCCGCTGGTGGGCCAGCTCTTCGCGCCGAGGCTCAGATCGCGCGACTTCGACGCCTCGCGCCAGATCGGCCTCACCTTTCGGGTCAACGATGCCATGGTGGTCGATCTGCACCGCAGCAAGCTGAGCCGCCAGGCGCTGGCCCAGAAGCTGCTGAACAGCGACGAGACCGGGCCGATCCTCCGGCTGCCGGGCGCGTCGGGTCCGGTCAGGACCGTCGGCGTGGTCAACCAGAAGATCAGCTACTTCCTCGTCTCCGCGCCGCTGCCGGTCCAGTCTTTCTCTCCCCCGGCACCGCTGAGGGCCCTGGCGGGCGGCACGCCGGCCACCGAGATCGGGCGGGCCTACAACAACGGCGAAGCGCTCCTGGTTTCCGTGAGCCCCTCGATCTTCACCAACTGGAGCTGAGCTGGCGACTATGTGTGCCTATCGCCTTTACGGACGCGCCGGCACCGGCTCCTTCGCGCCGGAGATGCTGCTGGTCGAGATGGAGCAGCCCTACGAACTGGTGCCGATCAGCGGCGAGGCTGCCCGTTCGGCTGAGTACCGCAGGCTCTGCCCCACGGCGATGGTGCCGGCGATCACCTTGCCCAACGGCCAGACGATCTTCGAATCGGCGGCGATCACGATCCACTTGACCTTGGCGCACCCTGGCGCCGGCCTGGCACCGGCGCCCGGCAGCGCCGCGCACGCGCGTTTCCTGCAATGGATGGCCTTCCTCTCCGGCACGCTCTACGGCGCCTATCGCAGGGTCAACTACTCCGACCGCTTTACCTCGGCGGGCGCGGCCGACGCGGAGAAGGTGCGGGCCAAGGGCTTGGCCGACGCGCTCGAGGCCTATCGCCTGCTGGAAAGCGCGCTGGAGGGGGCCGGCCCCGGCCTCATCGGCCCGCTTGGCGCGGTGGACTTCTACCTCTTCATGCTGATGACCTGGCACGATCCGAGCGAAGAAGCGTTGCATCGGGAGTTCCGGAACCTCTCGAGGCTGGCGACGGCCGTGCGTGCGCGGCCTCGGCTGCAAGAGCTCATCGCCGAGAATACCGGCTGATACTGGAGCAGATCGCATTCAGGTGGAATCACCTGTATGCGTGAATCTGCTCTATTTTTCAAAGGTGTAGAGCAGGATGACGGCAAATCGTTCCGATTTGCCGTCATCCTGCTCTAGCGTCGGCTGACCGGCATGCGCCTGCTCCAGGCGACGCAGAGGAAGACGGCCACGGCGAAGAGCTTGGTGGCGAGGTCGATGGGCTCGCCCAACAGCAGCCAGGAAAACCCCAGCGTGAAGAAGGTCTGCAGCAGCTGCAGCTGACCGATCTTCGCGACGCCGCCTAGCGACATGCCTGTGTACCAGGCGAAGAAGGCCAGGTACTGGCTGATCAGGGCGACGTAGAGGAAGGAGATCCAGACCTCGCCGGTCAGGCTCTCCCATGGCACCTCGCCCATGGTCAGCAGGACCGGCGGCAGGAGGAAGGGCAGGGAGAGCACCAGCGCCCAGGAGATGACCTGCCACCCGCCCAGGCGCCGTGCCAGGCGGGCGCCTTCGGCATAGCCGAGGGCAGCGGCGAGCACCGCGCCGATGAGTGCCAGGTCGGCCAGATGCAGGCCGGTCGCGCCGCTCTGCACGGCAAAGGCGATCACCAGGGCGCTGCCCAGCAGGGACACCAGCCAGAACCCCATGGAGGGCCGCTCACCGGCTCTCAGCGCGCCGAAAACGGCCGTCGCCACCGGCAGCAGAGCCAGAACGATGGCACCGTGGGCCGAGGGCAGATGCTGCATGGCCCAGGCGCTGAGGAAGGGAAAGCCGAAGACCACGCCACCGGCGACGACGGCGAGGCTCAGCCACTCCCGCCCGCGCGGCAAGGTCGGACGCACCAGCAGGAGGATCAGTCCGGCCACCAGCGCGGCCAGGATCGCTCGGCCCAGGCCGACGACTGCGGGATGCATCATCGCGACCGCGATGCGCGTCGCCGGCAAGGTCAGGCTGAAAGCCAATACGCCGAGGAGGCCGAACAGATAGCCAAGGCTTTCGTTGCGATCCATGCGCGGCAGAAGAGGCCGCCGCCCCTCCCTCGACAAGCTCCATTACGGCATAGCTGACCGTCCGGCCGATTCCGGCCGTCCGGCGGCCGGCTGACAGGCCCTTGACGGGTTGCTGTCGGGCCGCTGACATGGTGGTCCGGCCGCTTGCTCTCCATGCTCGTCGGACCGGAGCCAAGGCAGCCGAGAGGCGGAACGGATGCTCGTTCGCAAGCTAAGACTGAACAAGGGATGGTCTCAGGAAGACCTGGCGGAGATCGCCGGCCTGAGTGTGCGCACGGTTCAGCGCATCGAGCGTGGCGGCAACGCCAGCTTGGACTCTCTCGGTGCATTGGCGGCCGCGTTCGAAGTGGACATAGCCACGCTGTCGCGGGAGACGAGCATGTACAAGCAACGAGGGGTCAGCGACCAGGAGCAGGAAGCCCTAGAGTATGTGAGGGATATCAAAGGCTTCTACAGCCATTTTATCATCTATCTCATCTCGATCACGGCAATGGTGATCTCCACCTTCTTCTACAAGACCGACTACCCCTGGTACATCTGGCCGGCGCTGGGATGGGGCCTGGGCGTGGCCGCACACGGCCTAGCAGTGTTCGAGTGGTTTTCCCTCTTCGGTGCCGGCTGGGAAAAGCGACAGGTCGAGAAGCGGCTCAAACGCTCTCAGGACTAGAGCCCGAAAGGCGCCGGCCGTCAGGAGCCAGGCGCGTACTTGATCGTGCAGCCGTAGGCGCGTGTGACCGGGTTGGGCACGGCCTCGCCGGCCGCCAGCGCGGCCATGGCCTCGCGCACGTAGTTGGTGGCCTCCGCGATATCGGCGGGATTGGCCGACGCGATGGAATCGATACCGCCCATGTAGACCAGGGTGCCGGCGGGGTCGATGATGTACATGTGCGGCGTCGTCCGCGCGGCGTAGGCGCGCCCCATGGTGCCTTCGGGATCGAGCAGGATGTCGCTGGGAGCGGCGTCTCTCTCTTCGTTGAGGGCTTGGGCCTGGTCTCCCTCGACATAGCCCTGTCGGTTCGGCGCGGAAGAGATCACTTGCAGCCAGACGATGCCTTGCTCCGTCATCTCCTGCTGCAGCGCCTGCATGTTGCCGGCGCCGTAGTGCTTGGAGACGAAGGGACACTGATGATTGGTCCACTCCAGGATGACGGTCTGTCCCTCCAAGTCCCCCAGGCTCAAGGTCTCGTCGTTGGCCGTGATGCCGTCGAAGTCGGGCGCGGGGGCATCGACGGCCGGCGTCGCCTTCGCCGTTCCGAGAGATGCTGTCAGGAGTGCCGCGGAGGCAAGAATGGCAAGTCTCGGCATGGTCGCTGTCTCCGGCTCTTGTCCGATCATCCATTGCAGTTGGCAAAGGACGCTGCATGAAGTCCCTGGTCGATGGAATGTTGCGGCAGAAGCGCGCGCGAGTCACCATCACTCAATAGGGAGATAGAGCGGAAAGCGGCTGCGTCCATGCCTGGCCCTGGCAAACGCCTTGTGCCGAGAAGAGTGAGAACGGAGATGGCGCGTGTTTTCAGACCCTTGCACGCGGAGTCTGCGTACTGCCCGAAAGTCTGCCCGAGAGACTGTCCGAAGGAGAGAGCGATGAGAGTCAGCGTGGTGGGTGCAGTAACGGCTCTGCTGCTGTGCGCAAGCGCGGCAAGCGCTCAGGTCGCCGATGGCGTGTACAACTTCATCAACTGTTCCGGGGCTGCACTGGAAGGCCAGGTTACGGTGAAGGGCGACAAGATCACCTTCTACGAGTCGCGCTGCACCTTGACCAACCCGGAACCCGTGCGTGGGATGACGGGTGCCGTTCTCTACGACGCGCAGTGCACGGGAGAGGGCACCGACTGGACCGACCGTATGCTCTTGATGCCCACGGACAGCGGCGAGATGATCCGCGTGGAGAGCGGCTTCGCCCTGTCCTACAAGTCCTGCCAGTAGGGCGTGATCGTAGCTTCGGCCAAGTGGCTTACTGCGGTTCGCTCGCCAAGGCCTGCTGCGTGGTCTTGGCGTCGCTCGCCGCGGCCAGCGACTGCAAGAGGCCTGCCACGGTGAGGATCTGCGGCAGGATCTCCGGCGGGCCGCCGTTGTCGGGGTAGAGCAGATAGAGCGGGACGCCGGAACGCCCATGCTCGGCCAGCGCCTCGGTGATTAGGGGATCGCGGTTGGTCCAGTCGCCCTTCAGGTAGGCGACGTCGCCGGCGAGGAAGGCGGCGGCCACCTCCTCGTCGTTGAAGGCAATCTCCTCGTTTACCAGGCAGGTGATGCACCAGGCAGCGGTGAAGTTCACGAAGACCGGTCGGCCCTCGGACCTGAGCGCCGCCAGCCGCTCGCGGCTGTAGGGCTCGCTCGGAACCAGGTCGTCCTCCATGGCGGCGACAACCGGACCCGTGGCCGCGGGCGGCAGCAGGCGCGGCAGCGCGACGACGGAAGCTAGCAGCAGCAGGACGACGGCCGTCGTGCCGACAAGGCGTCCGCCCAGCTTCAGGCCGCGCGTCGTCTCGAAGATCCAGGCGCCCAGCGCCAGCAGCAGCATCGCGGCCAAGGCGGCCAGCACGCCCTCGGAGCCGCTCTGCTGCGACAGGACCCACACCAGCCAGACGGCGGCGCCGTACATGGGAAAGGCGAGGGCTTGCTTCAGCCGCTCCATCCAAGGTCCGGGCTTGGGTAGCCAGGACAAGGCACGCGGCACCAAGGTCAGCAGCAGATAGGGCAGGGCCAGGCCGAAGCCCAGCGCGAGGAAGACCGCCATTGCGGTGGCACCGCTGGCCGAGACCGCGTAACCGACTGCGGCGCCCATGAAAGGCGCGGTGCAGGGCGTGGCGGCCAAGGTAGCCACGATGCCGGTGAAGAAGCTGCCGCTCATCCCGGGCTTTCCCGCGACCCCGCTACCCACCCCGATCAGCGAGGCGCCGATCGTCAGCGCCCCGGAGAGCATGAGGCCAAGCGCAAAGAACAGCAGGGCCATCAGCATGGTGAAGGTCGGCGACTGGAACTGGAAACCCCAGCCCAGGGCCTCGCCTCCGGCGCGCAGCACCAGCAGCAGGCCGGCCAGGGCCGCGAAGCTCGCCAGGACGCCAAGGGTGTAGGCATAGCCGTGACGGCGCATGGTGCGCCGCTCGCCGCCGACCTTCTGCGTCAAGGAGAGGATCTTGATCGACAAGACCGGGAAGACGCAGGGCATGAGGTTCAAGATGATCCCGCCCAGGAAGGCGAAGAGGAGGGCCGGAAGGAAGCTGATCGTGCCGGCGCCGCCTCCGCCCATCGTCAAGAGGCTCGCCGACCCCGACCCAGCGCCGCCGCCCAAGGCCGCGATGGCGCCGGCATCGCCGACCTCGGTCTTGATGTCGAGGGCCCGCGTCGCGTCGCTGCCGTCGGGCAGGCGCTCCGTCACCACCAGGACGCCGCTCAAGGGGGCGGCCTTGGGGTCGAAGCCGCTCTCCGCCTCGAGCGCCAGCCGCAAGCCTTGGCTCGTCGCATCGAAGCTCTGCGGCGCGCTGTGCAGCACCTGGCCCCAGCTGTCGGGGAAAAAGGCTGCCTCGACGACGGACTCAAGCGATCCGCGCGGCATGGCCAGCACCAGCGTCAAATCCTCGCCGCTCAGCTCGGCGGCGCTGGCCCAGGGGCTCGCCACCGGCAGGTCGGCGCGCGCTTCCGCCAGCTGCGGATGGTCGACGGCGGGCGCCGGCGGGTCGCCGACCGGCAGCAGAAGGCTGACTTCCGTCTCCTCCGGAATGCAGATTTCCTCGCAAACCAGCCAGCGCACGGCCGCCTTGACCGGGAAGACCTCTCCGGCCTGGAGGCTCGCGGGCGGCGTGATCTCGTTCAACAGAACGACCTGGTCGCTATAGCCGTAGTTGGTGATGGGCCCCACGTCGAAGCGGTGCGGATAGGGCCAGAGAATCTCCCCGGCCGTCGCACCCTCGGGCAGCTGCCAGGCGATCTCCGTCGGCAGACCGCTGTCGCCGGGGTTCTTCCAGTAGGTGTGCCAGCCCGGGATGATCCGCTGTTCAAGCGCCAGGGTGAAGGGCACGCCCGGGGCGACAGCCTCGACATCGCTCAAGAGGCGGACCTGCACCCGCTCGCTGCCGGCCGGGGAGGATTCGGCGGCCAGCGCCTGACCGCCGAGCATGGCGGTGACACCGAACAGCAGACCAAGCCACCAATGCAGCCTCGGCAGAGCCCTCACAATCGCGAATCCTTACGCCAGCATACCGACTTAGCCGCAAGGTAGCTGGGATTGCGGCAGCCGCAAGGCAGCGTAGCATGAACGTGATCGCCGGAGAGAGCTCCGCCGGCCGGTGTGTCTTTCCGGTTCGGTGCCCTCGACCAACATGATCGCAGGTCGCAGCGACCCGCGATCATGTTGTTCTGTATTCATGCTTTTCGAGTGCGATTCAGACGATAGACCGACAGGATCTATCGTCATCGCGCTCTAGCCGAAGAGCCCGTGCGCCTCCAGGGTCAGCATCACCTGATGGGCGCAGCTGTCGGGGTCGGTGTGCTCCGTATCCAGGCGAAGCTCCGGCTTTTCAGGCGCTTCGTAGGGGTCGGAGATGCCCGTGAACTCCTTGATCTTGCCCGCGCGGGCCAGCTTGTAGAGGCCCTTGCGGTCGCGCCTCTCGCACTCCTCAACCGAGGTCGCGACATGCACCTCGATGAAGACGCCGCCGTTCTCGATCATCTCCCGCACCGCGCGGCGGGTCGCCGTATAGGGCGCGATGGGCGCGCAGATCGCGATGCCGCCGTTCTTGGTGATTTCCGAGGCGACGTAGCCGATCCGGCGAATGTTGATGTCGCGGTGCTCCTTGGAGAAGCCCAGCTCCGAGGAGAGGTGCTTACGCACCACGTCGCCGTCGAGCAAGGTCACCGGGCGGCCGCCCATCTCCATCAGCTTGACCATGAGGGCGTTGGCGATGGTCGACTTGCCGGAGCCGGAGAGCCCGGTGAAGAAGACCGTGAAGCCCTGGTGGGAACGCGGCGGCCTGGTGCGCCGCAGCTCTTCGATGACGGCTGAGAAGGAGAACCAGTCCGGTATCTCCAGGCCCTCGGCCAGGCGGCGGCGCAGCTCGGTGCCGGAGATGTCCAGCGCCGTCATGTCCTCGCTGACCTCGTCGGCCGGCTGATACTCGGCGCGCTCTTGCACGTAGACCATCTTTTTGAAGTCGACCATCTCGACGCCGATCTCCTCCTGGTGCTGCTTGAACAGCTCCTGGGCGTCGTAGGGGCCATAGAACTCCTTGCCGTTGGAATCGCTGCCGGGGCCGGCATGATCGCGGCCGATGATCAGGTGGCTGCAGCCGTGGTTCTTGCGGATGAGGCCGTGCCAGACCGCCTCGCGCGGGCCGGCCATGCGCATCGCCAGGTTGATCAGCGAGAGGTGCGTGGTGCCGGTGGGATACTCGTTCAGCACCGCCTCGTAGCAGCGCACGCGGGTAAAATGGTCGATGTCGCCCGGCTTGGTCATGCCGACCACCGGATGGATCAGCAGGTTGGCATGCGCCTCCTTGGCGGCCCGGAAGGTCAGCTCCTGGTGCGCGCGGTGCAGCGGATTGCGGGTCTGGAAGGCGACCACGCGGTGCCAGCCCAGTTTGCGGAAGTAGGCGCGCAGCTCGTTGGGTGTATCGCGGCGGGCCCGGTAATCGTAGTGCACCGGCTGCTGGATGCCGGTGACGGGGCCGCCCAGATAGACCGGGCCGGCGACGTTGCGCAGGTAGTTGACGGCCGGATGGTCGTCGCTGTCTGAACCGAAGACCTTGCTTGCCTCGCGCTCCTTGTCGGGCTGCCACTTGTCGGTCACCGACATGATGGCCAGGATGACGCCCTCCTGGTCGCGTAGGGCGATGTCCTGGCCCGGCTCCACCTTCTCGGCGAAGGCCTCGGAGACATCGAGGGTGACCGGCATGGGCCATAGCGCGCCATCGGCCAGGCGCATGCTCTCGACCACGCCGTCGTAGTCGGTCTTGCCGAGGAAGCCCTTCAGCGGGTTGAAGCCGCCGTTCATCAGGAGCTCCAGGTCGCAGATCTGGCGCGGCGTCAGGTCCCAGCTTGCGAGGTCGCCGGCTTCGTGCTTCAGCTTCGCGGCGCTTTCGGCGGAGACATAGAGCTCAGGCACGGGCGTCAGGGATATCGTCATCGAGCCACCAATCCGAATTGTCGTTCTTTTGGGGAGGCAACGCGGGGCCGCGCCGCCGATCGTCCGAGGTTGGCTTTGACGGCCGAGCTGGACGGCAGAATCGCCAGCCGACCTCAAGCCGGCGCCAAATTGGCGCGGCCGGCCGGCAGATGCAATCCTTCTTGTGGCGGACGGTCGGGAGAGGGGACCGCTCGGCGCCCGTCTCCCGACCGCGCGCTATTGCGGTCCTTGCCCTATGCGAGCACCGCGCGGACGGATTCCGCCGTCACCTCCACCACCTTGTCCGCTTCGGCCTCGGTCAGGCAGAAGGGCGGCGCGAAGCCGATGATGTCGCCTTGCGGCATGGCGCGGGCGACGACGCCGCGCTCGGCCATGGCGGCCGTCACCTTGGGGCCGATCTTCTCTCCCGCGTCGAAGAAGCGTCGATCGTCGCGGTCCTCGACCAGCTCCACCGCCGCCAGCAGGCCGACGCCGCGGACCTCGCCGACATTGGCATGATCGCCCAGGGCCGCCCGCAGGCCGTCGAGGAAGTGGGGGCCGACCTTGCGCAGGTTGGCGACGAGGTCGAGATCGTCGATGAGCTTCAGGTTGGCGACGCCCGCCGCCGCGCAGAGCGGATGGGCGGAGTAGGTCCAACCGTGCCCGATGGGGCCGGTCTCGTCGCTGCCGCGCAGCAGCACCTCCCAGACCCGGTCGGCGACGATGCTGCCCGAGAGCGGCGCATAGGCCGAGGTGAGGCCCTTGGCGATCGAGATGAAGTCCGGCTTCAGGTCGTAGTGGAGCGAGCCGAACATGCTGCCGGTTCGCCCGAAGCCGGTCACCACCTCGTCGGCGATCAGCAGCACGTCGTACTTTTGCAGCACCGCCTGGATCGCCTGCCAATAGCCCTTGGGCGGCGGCACCAGGCCGCCGGTGCCCAGGACCGGCTCGCCGATGAAGGCGGCGACCGTGTCCGGGCCCTCTTCCAGGATCAGGGTCTCCAGGCGCTCCGCGCACCACTGGGCGAAGTCCTCCTCGCTCATGGCCCGATCGGGGCGGCGGTAGTAGTAGGGGGCCTCGGTGTGCAGCACGCGCGCCAGCGGCAGGTCGTAGGTCTTGTGGTAGAGCGGCAGGCCGGTCAGCGAGCCGCTCATCAGGCCGGAGCCGTGGTAGCCGCGCTGGCGCGAGATGATCTTCTTCTTCTCCGGCCGGCCCAGGATGTTGTTGTAGTGCCAGACCAGCTTCACGTTGGTGTCGTTGGCGTCCGAGCCGCCGAGGCCGAAGTAGACCTTGGACATGTGGTCCGGCGCGCGGTCCAGGATCATCTTGGCAAGGGTGATGGAGGCTTCCGTGCCGTGGCCGACATAGGCGTGGTAGTAGGCCAGCTTGTGCGCCTGCTCGGCGATCGCCTCGGCGATCTCCTTGCGCCCGTAGCCCACGTTCACGCAGTAGAGGCCGGCGAAGGCGTCGATCAGCGACTTGCCGTCCCGATCGACGATGGTGCTGTCCTTGGCGGTCTCTATGATCCGGCTCGGCGCCTCGCCGCGGGCGAACTGGGCGATGTGCGTCGAGGGGTGGAAGAAGTTAGCGCGGTCCCATTGGTCCAGTTGGTCGTTGGTGAGCATTGGTGCGGCCTCCGGAAGTCGGTGTCTTGCTGGCCATTCTAGTGGGCGATGTGCTTGCCGAAGTCGTGCTTTCCTCGGTGGTCCAGCATGCGATAGGCGCCGACCTTCATGACGTCCAAGATGACCATCCACACGAGATTGTAGACCCAGACCAGCGCGATCGTGCCCCAGTCCAGCCGTGGCACAGGCCAGCCGATCCCGCACATGAGGATCGCCACGATCTGCGTGCCGAAGATGGCGCCCAGGAGGATCGGCGAGGGGAAGGGTGGATGGAAGAAGAAGCCCTGGGTGCGGGTCAGCAGCAGCAGAAGATGGCCGCCGGCCACCAGCTGCAGGAACATGATCGACTGCAGCTCTTCGTTGCCCAGCTGCCAGAGCTCGCGCCCCAGGTAGAGCAGGCCGAAGCTCTCGATCACCGACAGCAGGCCCAGCCAGGAGGCGATGGTGAGCGTCCTGTGCATGTTCCAGACCACCGGTTTGGGCGAGACCTTGGTGCGGTCGTAGGCGATCGCCATGATCGGGATGTCGTCCAGGAGCGCCAGCAGGATGATCATCACGGCGGTCAGCGGCCGGAAATCCAGCAGCACCGTCGCCAGCACCACGAAGACCATGATGTCGATGGTCATGGCGACGCGGTAGACGGTGTAGCTCAGCATGCGCTCGAAGATGCGGCGCGCCTCGTCGACGGCATTGACGATGGTGCCGAGCCCGGGCGCCGTCAAGATCAAGGCGGCGGCCGCGCGGGCCGCGTCGGTGGCGCCGGAGACCGCGATGCCGACGTCGGCCTGCTTGAGGGCGGGCGCGTCGTTGACGCCGTCGCCGGTCATGGCCACCAGGTGGCCTTCCTCCTGCAGGGCCTTGACGATGCGATACTTGTGCTCGGGAAAGACCCGGGCGAAGCCGTCGGCTCCCTCGATCGTCCGCGCCATCTCGTGCGGCGCCATGCTGTCCGCCTTCTCGAAAAGCTCGGCGGCCGGCAGGATCCGCTGGCCGATCCCCAATTGGCCGGCGATCTCGCGGCCGATGGCGACGTCGTCGCCGGTGACCATCTTGACCGTGATCCCGTGCTTGCGCGCCTCGGCGATGGTCGGCGCCGAATCCTCGCGCGGCGGATCGAAGAGCGAGAGGATGCCCAGCAACTGCCAGCCCTGGCCGCGATCCTCGGCCACGCCCAGCGCGCGGTAGCCCTGGCCGGCGAGCCGGTCCACCACCGCCATGGCCTCGGCCGCGACCTCTTGGCTGGGCGCGGCCAGTTCGACGATGGCTTGCGGGGCGCCCTTGGCGACCTTCAGGCTTTGGCCTTCGTGCTCGACCTCGGCGCTGGCGCGCTTGGAGACCGGGTCGAAGGGTGTGTAGGCGGTCTGGCGATAGCCGGCGAGGCTCTCCTTGTCGGCGACCCCTGCCAGCACGGCCAGGTCGATGGGATCGTCGTTGTCGGCGCTGGAGGCCAGGGCGGCGGCCCGCATCAGGTCGTCGGGCGTGGCCGCGCCCAGGGGCTTAGTCTCGCCCAGGGTCAGCTTGTTTTGCGTCAAGGTGCCGGTCTTGTCGGAGCAGAGGACGTCGACGCCGGCCATCTCCTCGATCGACTGCAGGCGCGCCACCACCGCCTTCTGCTTGGAAAGCGCCAAGGCACCCAGCGCCATAGTGACCGACAGGACAGCCGGCATGGCCACCGGGATCGAGGCCACAACCAGGATCAGCACGAACTGCAGGAGTTCCAGGATCGGCGTCTGGGCCATCAACTCGTGCGCCACCAGGATGACCGCCAGGCCCACCGAGGCCAGGATCAGGAAGTTCCCGACCCGCATCACCGCCTCTTGGAAGTGCGACTTGGCGCCGGCGCTGGCGACCAGCTGGGCGGTCTTGCCGAAGAAGGTCTTGGTGCCGGTCGCGGTCACCAGGCCGTCCATCTCGCCCTGCTTAGCCAGCGAGCCGGAGAAGGCCATGTCGCCCGCCGCCTTGTCGACCGGCAGGGACTCGCCCGTAAGCGCCGCCTGATCGACAGAAAGATAACTGCCGCCGACCAGCTTGACGTCGGCCGGGATCACGTCGCCCAGGCGGATGTGGACGATGTCGCCCGGCACCAGGTCGCGGGCCGGCAGGTCCTGCCACTGGCCGTCGCGGCGCACCCGCGCGTTCAGCGCCAACTGGTCCTTCAGCGCCGCCAGCGCGTTGCTCGCCTGGTGCTCCTGCCAGAAGCCGATGCCGGCATTGAGGATCAGCATGGCCAGGATGATGAAGAGGTCCTCGACGTCGCCGGCGATCGCCGAGAGCAGCGCGGCTGCCTCGATCATCCAGGGGATGGGTCCCCAGAAGTAGGCGGCGATCTGCGCCAGCAGGCTGCGCTTCTCCTCGGGAAGCGCGTTGGGTCCCTCCGCATCCAGGCGCTTCTTGGCCTCGGCCGCGTTCAACCCCCGCTCGGCATCGCTGGAGAGCCTGTCCAAGGCGTCCTGGACGCTTAGCTTGGCGAAATCCGGCCCGTCTTGCTGTGCTTGCGCGCTATCGCTCAAGGCTGCCGCACTCCCTTGCTGGACAGCCTCAGCCTAGCCCTTCTTCGGGTGCGATGGCGACCCCTGCAGGACTTGAACCTGCAACCTCAAGCTTAGAAGGCTCGCGCTCTATCCAGTTGAGCTAAGGGGCCGTAAGAAAGTGGCTCTGCCCTAGTGAGTCCAGGGAAAGGCGCGCCGGTAGGCGAAGTTGTCGGCATAGGCCTTGGGCTTCACGTGGCGCTCCTGCGGCTCTTCGACCGTGCACATGATGCCGCGGCGTTGGCAGTAGGCCTCTCCCTCCTCCCGGGTGTCGAACCAGAGGCGCAGCTGCTGCTTGGTGTCGCCGGACGCGGTCCAGCCCATCAAGGGCTCGATCCGCCTGGCCTGCTCCGGCTCGAACTCCAACAGCCAGCGATGTGTCTTGCCGCGCCCGGACTGCATCGCCGTCTTCGCCGGTTGATAGAGCCTTGCCTGCATGCCTCTCGCCGTCCTGGTCGGATCCGGGTTGTTCCAAGGCCTTTACTAGCACGCCGCAGGACCGGAAACCAAGCCTGCCTGGCCGCCATTGGCTGGTCGGGGCGAGAGGATTCGAACCTCCGGCTTCATGCTCCCAAAGCATGCGCTCTACCAGGCTGAGCTACGCCCCGATCGCGCAGGAGTTTCCAGCGTTGCTGCCGGCTGTCTAGACCAGGGCCGTGAAGCGGTAAAGAACGAAATGAGACCAAAGGGCGACGATCCTCGGGGAGTGTGGCAATGCGCGACACGTAAGATAGGTTAGCGGAGAGGGCGTCGAGGGCCCTCTGCGGCGACTCGGGCCGGACTTCGGCGGCCGGCTTTCGGCGATCGTCGCCGCGCGGCGGCCCTCCAGGCGGGCAATTCCGATCGGCAATCGAACGATTGCGGCAATCGCATCTTCAGAAATCACAATGGCATCATCATCTTGCCAAGGTTCATTCCTCATATAGAAGTCTGTCCTCATTTCCGATTGCCATTGCTGAGGACCCATCGGCCGGTGCGTTCCCCCCAAAACCCGCACCGGCCGCTTTTTTTGTGCTACCCCAGTGCCTTAAGCGGGCTTCCGGATTTCGAGGAGGCAGCGGGTCCGCAACCTTTCGGGAATCCGAAGCGCGGTTCTGAAAGCAGTTCCGCGGAACCGAACGAGCGTTCGGCTAACCCGCCAAGAGGGACGCAACCGCAATGGCTTGCTCCGAGGCACCAATCTTGGTCGCAGAAGTCATAAAGCCATCACGATCTCGCCAAGGTTTGCTCCTCATATAAAAGTCTGTCCTCATTCCGATTGCCATTGCTGAGGACGAGCGGCCGGTGCGTCCCCCCCAAAACCCGCACCGGCCGCCACTCTTTCCGCACCTCGCTTGCGCTGGCTGACTTGGCCGACAGCTCGTTGCTTCGCCACGGATAGATCGGCACCGGACGTGGGATTCGGTCTCTAGTAGCTACTTTGACTGCTTTTTGACCCGATCTTTGACGCCCCTTTGATCCCCGCGACCTATCTCCGCCTCGCTACCCCGTGACGAGAGGAGCCTTCGAGAGGCACGCCGAGGCGCCGCCGCTGTCCGCTCACCCTCGTCACGCAAGGCCGCCGCTCCCGGAAGCGACGGCGGCAGAGGAGGAGGAGAGAGCAATGGCAACGATCTTGGGCGATCCCATCACCGAAACCCTCTACGGCGGCAACTTTGGCGACCTTGTCTTCGCCTACTCCGGCGACGATCGTGTCGCCGGGCGCGATGGCGAGGACATCATCGAGGGCGGCAGCGGTGCCGACAGCCTGCTGGGCAACTCCGGCGACGACACGCTGCGCGGCGGGGAAGGCGGCGATATCCTGACCGGAGGGTCCGGCGACGATGTCCTCTACCTGGGCGACGGCGACGATTCCGCTCTGGGCGGCCTGGCCGATGACCTGGTCTACGGCGAACTGGGCGCCGACGTCTTTCGCGGCGGGAACGGCGACGACGTGGCCTTCGGCGGCGACGGCGGCGATCTGCTGATCGGTCAGAACGGTAAGGACAGCCTCTACGGCGACAGCGACGCGGACACTTTGCGGGGCGGCGGTGGCGACGACGTCATGGTCGGAGGGGACGGCAACGATCGTCTCTATGGGCAGGGTGGCGCCGACATCGCCTACGGCCTGCGGGACGACGACTTCATCGTGGGCGGCGACGGCGGCGATACGCTCTTCGGCGAGTTCGGCGACGACACGCTTCAAGGCAACGACGGCGTCGACAGCCTCATGGGCGAAGGCGGCGCGGACAACCTCCGGGGCGGTGGCGGCGACGACAGCCTCTACGGCGACTCCGGCGGGGACGTCCTGCGCGGACAGAACGGCAAGGATTGGCTGGACGGCGACGATGGGGACGACACCCACTTCGGCGGTGCCGATCACGATACGCTCTACGGCGGCACCAACCTCGACAGCCTCTACGGCGACGGCGGAGCCGACCGCCTCTTCGGCGGCGACGATATCGATCGTCTCTACGGCGGTGGCAGCGACGACTTCATCGTGGGCGGCGTCGGGACCGACACGCAGACCGGCGGGCAGGGTCAAGACAGCTTCTACTTCGACGATCTCTCCAGCGGGCTGGAGGCGATTATCACCGACTTCACCTCGAACGTCACCGACCCGGCCGCGGCCGACCTCCTCCTGCTCGAGATCTCGGGCTCCGAAGGTACCTGGATTGGCGCGGACACCTTCGACGGCAGCGACCCGCAGGCCCGCTTCGACCAAGCCAGCGAACGCGTGCAAGTGGACGAGGACGGCGACGGCACGGCCGACTTCGAGATCGGCCTGTCGGGGATCGCCTCCGCCGATCAGCTGACGGCGACCGACTTCCTCTTCAGCTAGGCTCCGGCGCCGCTTTGAACCCCCGCGCGCTGACCGGTCAAGAGAAGGCCCAGTTCGCCGTCAAGACCACGGCCAGGCCCAACGCCAAGGCTAGGAAGGGCAGGGCGCCGGCCCGCGGCTTGGGCAAGCCCTTGCCCTCGCCGGGGTGCAGGTCTTCCAGCATGCGGGCCGGGAAGCGGCCGCGGTCGGTCACGTAGTGGCGGAAGAGGAAGACCGGCAGGATGAGCGCGATGGTGATGCCCGCCTCCAGAAGGGTGTCGGCGCCGAAGACGTGGGCACTGGCGCCCAGGAGGAAGAGGTTGAAGAAGGAGAGCACGACGGCCAGCGCCAAGAGCCAGGTCGGCACCCGCCAGGGGCGCTTCACATGGCCGGCGTCGATGCGGTGCAGCCAGCAGGCGTTCACGTTCAGGAAGGTGAAGACCATGTAGCAGACGTTGGAAATGGCGATGATGAAGAGGTAGTCGGAAAGCGACAGTAGGAAGAGGTTGAAGCCGAGATCGGTCCACATCGCCCGGGTCGGTGCGCCGTTCCGGTTGGCGTGGGCCAGGTACTTCGGCAGCCAGCCGTCCACGCCGCCCTGGTAGAGCGTGCGCGCGCTGCCGGCCATGCCGGTCATGATCCCCAGCATCAGCGCCAGCACCATCATCACCACGAAGGCATCGAAGAGGGCGCCGCCGCCCGAGCCCATCAGGGAGGCCAAGGCGGCCGCGACGCCGGTGCCGTCGGCGATGTCCGGCTGGATCAGCTTCTCCAGGCCCAAGGCGCCCTGGAAAGTGAAGGGCACCAGGAAGAAGCAGGCGATGCAGAGCAAGCCGGAGAAGACGATGGCCTTCAAGGTGTCGGTCTTGGGATTGGTGAGCTCGCTAGTGTAGCAGATCGCGGTCTCGAAGGCGTAGGCGGAGTAGCCGGCCAGGAAGAGCCCGCTGAAGATCAGCACCCAGCCCTGCTTGTCCCATTGGGCGGTTTCCGGATCGGGGCCGGGCACGAAGGGCTCGAAGTTGGCAAGCTCCACCTCGCCCAGAAGGATCGGCACCAGGCCGACCAGCAGCAGCGGCACGATGACGGCCAGGCCGATGACCGTCTGCAGGCGCGCGGTGCCCATGATGCCGCGGTGCTGGATGGCGAAGCAGAGCAGCATCAGGCCCAGGCCGATGGCGAAGGTGCTGTTGATGCGCACATGCAAGTCCGGCCGGATGAAGCTGAGGTCGAAGAGCACCAGGCGCCAGCCGTGCACGGAGGAGCCCGGCGCGAAGAGCGCCTCCAGGATGTAGCCGGCGGCGATCGTGCAGCCGAGCGCCAGGACCGGCGACCAGGCGAGCCAGTTGCACCAGACCGAGACCGGCGCGATGACCTTGCTGTAGCGGACCCAGCCGGCCGCGCCGTAGACCGAGGCGCCGCCGGACTTGTTGGGGAAGAGGCCGGCCATCTCGGCATAGACGAAGCCCTGCACGAAGCCGATCAGGACCGAGGTGGTCCAGATCAGCCAGGAGGGCGTGCCCACGGTGGCGGCGATATCCCCCAAGGTAATCAGCACGTAGGCCGGCACGCCGCTGACCACCCAGAAGACGCCCACCCAGGTGATGCGCCGCTGAAGGCCGCCGGCCTCGTTGGCGTTGCTGCTCACCGCGCGCGGGTCCTCAGGCGGCGGCGCTCGCCATCGCGTCCCAAAACATCGCCTCGTAGGCCTGGATGAGACGGGCCGCCCGCATGATCTCCGCCGGCGCGACGCCGCGCGCGAGGTCGTCGGCGATGATCTCCGTCGCGATCTCGTCAAAGGACGGCAGGGCGGCGAAGCCGTCCAGGAAAGCGGTCTCCTCGGCCGAAAAGCCGTAGTTCGCGCGCAGTGCCTTGCTGACCTCGGCGCAGTTGTGGCCCCAGGCCGAGAGATTGACCGTCAAGCCGCAAGCGACCTCGGCCGCCGATCCGTAGAGAGCCAGCCAAGCGAAGTAGGCGGCATAAGCGAAGCCCTGGGGCGAGGGCTCGTAGCTCTGCAGGTCGGCCTCGCTCATGCCCAGCTTCGCGGCCATGGCGGTGATGCCGCCGCGCGCGGCGACCTCGGCGTCCAGGTCGCCGAAGAAGAAGCTGCCATAGGGGCGCGTGCCGAAGCGGGCGACCAGATGGGCGGCGGAGCGCAGGTCGCTCTGCCACATGTGGTACTGGTGACCGGGGATGGCGCGCAGGGCCTCGAGCGAGACGGAGCCGGCCTTGACCGCTGCCAGGTAGGGGTGCCGACGGATCTTGGCCTCCGTCGCCTCGAGCGCACTGTGGACGTCTCTCAGCAGCTCACCTGCTCGAGTCATGCTTCCTCCTCCTCAAGGGCCACGGCGGCGCCCGGATGTCAGCCACCACGGCAAGCTCTAGCGCGCTTCGCCGTCGCGGTCAGCCGAAAAGACGACTGTTCCTGTCGCGGCTCCATTGGCATGCTCCCCTCCGGCGGCAGCAGAGGAAAACGAGCTCCATGGGAAAGCGCATCATCGACGTCACCGACGACCTCTACGACTACATTCTCGACAGCAGCTTTCGGGATCATCCGCGGTTGGCCGCATTGCGCGCCGAGACCAAGACGATCTCCTGGTCGGGCATGCAGATCTCCCGCGACCAGGGGCAGTTCATGGGGTTTCTGGCGAATCTGATCGGCGCCCGCGGCTATCTGGAGATCGGCACCTACACCGGCTACTCCGCCCTGGCCATGGCCTTGGCGGCGCCGGAACTGGAGCTCACCTGCCTCGACGTCAGCGAAGAGTGGACGGCCGTCGGACGGCGCCATTGGCGGGAAGCCGGCGTGGCGGAGCGTATCGACCTGCGCCTGGCGCCGGCGCTCGAAAGCCTCGCGGCCCTGGAGGAAGAGGGCAGGGCCGGGAGCTTCGACATCTGCTTCATCGACGCCGACAAGGAGAACCAGGCGGCCTACTACGAGTGCGCGCTGCGCCTGCTGCGCCCAGGCGGGCTGGTTGCCGCCGACAACGTGCTGTGGGACGGCGCGGTGATCGACCCGGCCGATCAGTCGGAGAGCACGACGGCCATCCGCGCCTTCAACGCGGCATTGAAGGAGGACCGGCGGGTCGACCTCTCGATGCTGCCGATCGGCGACGGCCTCACCTTGGCGCGGAAGCGATAGCGGGCGTCACATGGTGACGTCGATGTTGGCGAGCCCGGCGCCGCCGCCGGGCAGGGTGGCGCCATCGCCCAGTACCAGCGTGTCGCTACCGGATCCTCCGTCATAGTAGTAGCCGACGAAGTCGCCCTGGCTCGCCACCAAGAAGATGTCGTCGCCGCTGCCGCCGTAGGCCGTATCCATGCCTGATCCGCCGGCCAAGGTGTCAGCTCCGTCCCCACCGAAGAGGACATCGTCGCCGTCGTCTCCGTAGACGGAATCGGCGCCGCTGTCGCCCAGAAGGCTGGTGTCGTCTCCGCTACCGCCCGCCAAGACATCGTTCCCGGACCCGCCGTAGAGGGAGGCGTCGTCGCCGCTGCCTCCATAGAGGCCATCATCATCGCGCTCGCCGCGGATGTAGGTGTCGTCGCCAACCCCGCCGTAGAGAAGGTCATTGCCGCCTTCGCCACGCACGCTGAAGTCGTCGCCGCTGTCGGCGAAGAGGGTATCGTCGCCGAGCTTCCCGGTCAGCAGCAGGTCCGCTCCGTCGCCGCCATAGACGATGTCATCGCCGGAGTCCCCGGACATCCTTTCATCATCCCCCGATCCGCCGAACAGCCGATCCGCATCATCACCGCCCAGTAAGTTGGTGTCCGCGCCGCTGCCGCCGTAGATTCTGTCGGCGCCGTCACGTCCGCGGAGTGAGATGTCTGCTCCGTCACCGCCCGCGACACGATCGTCGCCGTCGTCACCGAACAGCCTCGTGTCGTCGCCGTCGCCACCGAAGAGGCTGTCGGCTCCGGAACCTCCTGATAGTGTAAGGTCCTCGCCGTCGTCGCCCATGACGGTATCCGCACCGGACCCGCCATATAGTCTAGTGTCGTCGCCGCTGCCGCCGAAGAGGCTGTCCGCTCCGGTACCGCCGTCAAGTGTCTGGTCGTCGCCGTCGTCGCCCATGATGGTATCGGCACCGGACCCGCCGAACAGGCTGGCGTCCGCTCCGGAACCTCCGGAGAGCGTGTCGTTCCCTGAATCGCCGTTCAGTGTTTCGTCGGCGCCACTGCCGCCATTGACGCGGTCGTCACCATCTTCGCCCCGAAGGAAGGTATCGTCGCCGGCGCCGCCGTAGACCAGGTCGTTGCCGCCTTCTCCACGGACGCTGAAGTCGTCGCCGCTGTCGGCGAAGAGGGTGTCGTTGCCGAGCTTGCCGGTGAGGAGCATGTCCGCGCCGTCACCGCCATAGACGGTGTCATCGCCGAAGTCTCCGTTGATCACAAAATCATCTCCGGACCCGCCGAAGAGGCGGTCGGCCCCATCGCCGCCTATGAAGTTGGTGTCCGCGCCGCTACCGCCGTAGACACGGTCGTCACCGTCGCGTCCGCGGAGCGTGAGATCGTCGCCGTCATCGCCCGAGACGATGTCGTCACCGGAGCCGCCGAACAACCTACTATCATTGCCAACACCGCCTGACAGCGTGTCGTGCCCCGAATCGCCAAAGAAGGAGAGGTCGTCGCCGTTGCCGCCGAAGACGCTGTCATCGCCCTCCCCGCCTCGGAAGTAGGTGTCATCACCCGCGTAGGCGAGCAGAGTGTCATCACCCTCGTCGCCGAAGGCGGAAACGTCCGCGCCGCTCCCGGTGTCGATGTAATCCGATCCTTCGCCGCCATTGAAGTTGATCTCCGCCCCGCTGCCGCCGTAAAGCGAGTCCGCGCCATAGCCGCCGTAGAAGTTGGCATCGTCCCCCGAACCGCCGGAAAGGAAGTCGTTCCCAGAATTGCCTTCCAGGTAGGAGTCGTTCCCATTGCCCCCAATCACATTGTCCGCGCCGTTGGATCCGAACAGGCTGACGTCATCTCCGTTGCCGGCATAGATGACATCGTCGCCATTGCGGCCCAAGAGACTGCGGTCATCGCCGCTGCCACCATAGATGAAGTCGTCACCCGAATAGCCGGAGAGAGCGGTGTCGTCGCCACTGCCACCGAAAATCCTGTCGTTGCCACTGCCGCCGGTGATTCTGGTGTCATTGCCGTTTCCCGCGGAAAGACTGTCGTCACCATCGCCGCCGTAGAAGAAGGAGTCTTTGCCGTCACCGGCGTCCAGGACGTCGTTGCCCGACCCACCGGAAAACCTCTGATCGGCGCCGCTGCCGCCCGTCAGGCTATCGTCACCGGAGCCACCGAAGAAACTGCGGTCATCGCCGCTGCCGGCCGCGATGTCATCGTTGCCGTCTCCACCCGCGAAGCTGAGATCGTTGCCGTCCCCACCCTGCAGAATGTCGTCGCCGTCGCCGCCGTAGAAGCGGAACTCGTTCCCTTCGTCGCCGGCCATACTGTCATCACCAGACCCGCCATAGACGTAGCTGTCCGCGCCACTACCGGTGGAAATGCTGTCGGCCCCGGATCCGCCGTAGAAGTATCGATCGTAGCCGTTGCCACCGGCAAGGGAGTCGTCTCCCAAGCCTCCATAGAAGTAATAATCGTCGCCTTCGCCGGCCTCCAGGCTGTCGTTCCCCTCGTCACCGAAGACGAAGGAATCGAAACCGGTGGAGGTGTCGATCGTATCCGCCGAAGCCCCTCCGAATACCTGGAAGTCGTTGCCGTAGCCGGCGTCGATCCTGTCGCTCCCCGAGCCGCCGTAGAGGCTAAGGTCGTCGCCGAGGCCGCCTTCGACAAGATCGTTCCCCGACCCGCCGTAAAGGGCAGTGTCTGTGTCCTCGCCACCGTAGAGTGAGTCGTCTCCTTGCCCACCCCAGATCAGGGCATCTTGGCCGTCGCCCCCGAAGAGGGTGTCGTCGCCGTCTTCGCCCTTGATGTTGGTATCGCGTCTGTCTTCGCCGCGAACGGTGTCAGCCCCGGACCCGCCATAGAGAGCGGCGTCCCTTCCTCGGCCGCCGTCGATGTAGTCCGCCCCCGATCCACCGAAGAAGTAGCTGTCGTTCCCTCTGTCGCCTTCGAGGGTGTCGTTTCCTTGACCACCCGTTAGGCTGTAGTCGTCGCCGTCGTCGCCGTCCAGCGTATCGTCGCCGAGACCACCGGACAGCACGTCGTTCTCGTCACCGCCTTCCAACTGATCGTTACCCGTTCCGCCGAAGACGCGGTCATCCCCGTCATCTCCGTCGAAGCTGTAGTCGTCGCCACTGCCGCCGTAGAGCGTGTCGTCGCCGTCTTGACCGGTGAAGTCGGTGTCGCTTCCGCTGCCGCCGAAAAGCACGTCGTTCCCGTCGCCACCGCGGAAGTCCGTATCGATCCCGCTGCCGCCGAAGAGGGTGTCGTCGCCATAGCTGCCGGTGAAGTAGGAGTCACCGCCGTTGCCACCATAGAGCGTGTCCTGCCCCGCTCCTCCATAGAAGGAGTAGTCGATGCCGTCACCTCCGAAGAGGCTGTCGCTGCCGTCCCCACCATGGAAGTAGTAGTCCTCTCCGGAACCGCCCATGAGGGTATCGACACGGGAGCCGCCGAAAAGGTAGCTGTCGGCACCGCTGCCGCCGAAGAGCCGGTCGACGCCACTGGCTCCGTAGAGCAGGCTGTCTTGCCCTAGGTCGCCGTAGAGCCTGTCGTTGCCCATCTCTCCGAAGAACTGCTGGTCGTCGCCCTCGCCGCCAAAGACGCTGTCGTTGCCGCTGTCTCCGTAGAGCAGGCGATCGGCGCCGCTGCCCCCTCTCACCGTGTCATTGTCGTTGCCGCCGTAGAAGTACCGGTCGTCTCCGTCGGCGCCGTAGAGCTTGTCGGCCGAGTTGCGGCCGAAGAAGTGGTGGTCGTCGCCGTCGGCACCGTACATCCGGTCGATCCCGCCGCCGCCGAAGAAGGTGGCGTCGTTCCCGCTGCCACCATAGATCGTGTCCCGCTTGCCCTGGCCGTGGAAGTAGGAGTCTTCGCCGCCGCCGGCGCGCAGGATGTCGTTGCCGGCGCCTCCGTAGAAGGAGTAGTCGTTGCCTTCGCCAGCCTCCAGCAGGTCAGACCCGGTGTCGCCGTTGAAGGTGGCATCGATCCCACTGCCGCCATAGAGCGTATCGCTACCCCCGGCGCCATAGGCCAGGCTGTCGTCGCCGTCGTCTCCGTGGAGGGTATCGTTGGAATCCTCGCCGAACAGGGAGACGTCCGCCCCGTCGCCGCCGTAGATGACGTCGGCGTTGGCGCCGCCGTCGAGGTGCGTGTCGTCACCCGCGCCGCCGTAGAGCCTGTCGAGGCCCGCGTCACCGTAGATCCGGCTGTCGTTTCCGCTGCCACCCGAGAGCGTGTCGTCGCCCACCCCGCCGAAGAAGTAGGCATCGGAGCCCGAGCCACCGCCCAGAATGTCGGACCTGGAACCACCGGAGAGGTTGCTGTCGTCGCCGCCGTCGCCCGAGAGGGTGTCTCGACCGGTACCTCCCTCCAGCGTGTCATCGGCGCCGCTGCCGCCGTAGAGCCTGTCGTCACCTTCCGCCCCATAGAGGCTGTCGGCGGCGCTCAACCCATAGAGCGTGTCGTTCGCGGCGTAACCGAGAATGGTATCGACGGCGCTGTCGCCGAAGAGCGTATCCGGGCCTGGGGTTCCTGGAATGAATGCCATCGTCTGTCCCTCCGCCTTGTTGATTGTCTCGGACCGTCTCGGCGGTGACGGAGCGAGTAGAGCGGGGAGGGGCCGCATCAAAGGCGTCTCGGTCCGCGCGGCGCTACCCCTTAGCCAGTCTAACTGTAACAAAAATTGTAAAGCTAGCTCAGGTGGCTGTAAACCGCGTCGCGGACTGAACGCGGGAAAGAGATGCGCGGTCTCCTGGGCGCGCGGTGCAGGGGCCTTCAGCCTGCTCTCAAGAAGGGGCGGCAAGAGCCTGGAGCGTAACGTCGATGCTGGAGAGGCCGGCGCCCGTTCCGGGCGAGGTCGCGGGGGCCAAGGCGTCGCTCCCCACGCCGCGGGAGAGCCTGTCGAGGCCTGGGGATGACGATGGGAGTTGGACAAGCGCCCAACACGACTATCCGACTTGCCAAGCAGGCGGCAGTGGGTTTGTTGCGAAAATCGGCCTTTGGGTCGGTCTCCTAGTAGGTGATTCTCCCAGATTGTAATCTACTTTAGGCCGTCACCTCGATCCCCGTCAGGACGCCGCCACCGCCCGGGATCGTCACGCCGGCGCCCAGGACCAAGGTGTCCGTTCCGGCGCCGCCGTCGTAGTAGTAGCTCACGAAGTCGCTCTGGTTCGCCACGATGAAGACGTCGTCGCCGGCGCCACCATAGGCGGTGTCGAAACCGGCACCACCGATCAGCGTGTCGGCAGCGTCGTCGCCGTAGAGATAGTCGTTTCCCTGTCCACCGGAGATGAGATCGCCGCCCGATCCGCCGAAGAAGGCGGAGTCATTCCCCGACCCACCGTCCAGGACGTCGGCTCCGGACTCGCCGAAGAAGCTTCTGTCGTCGCCGCTGCCGGCGGAAAGACTGTCGGCCCCATCGATACCGTCGAAGCCTAGGAAGTCGCCATAAAAGACGAAATCGTCGCCGTCGCCGGCCATCACGGTGTCGGCGCCGGCGCCGCCGAAGAACTGGTTGTCGATCCCGCTGCCGCCGTAGAGCGTGTCGCTTCCGCCGAAGCCGAAGACCTCCATGTCGTTTCCGCTGCCACCGGACAGAGTGTCCTGGCCGGCTCCGCCTGTCGCGCGGCCGTCGTCACCATTGCCTAGGTCGACGACATTGTTGCCGCCGTATGCGTAGAAGAAGCTGTCCTGGCCGTCATCGCCATAGAGACGGTCGTCTTGGATGCCGCCGGTGACGTAGCGATCATCCCCGCTTCCTCCATGGATCGTGTTCGAGCCCGCTCCGCCGATGAGGCTGTAGTCGTTGCCGCTGCCACCGACGATGCTGTCGTCTCCCAAACCACCCGAGAGGGAGGTATCGTTACCATCACCGCCGTAAATGCTGTCGTTGCCGGAACCACCGGAAAGGGCGTCCACACCCGTTCCGCCGAGGAGCCCGTCGCTGCCGCTGCCGCCCGACAGGTAGTCGTTTCCCTCGCGTCCTCGGATCGACAGATCGTCGCCGTCTCCGCCGAAGATGCTGTCGTCGCCATCCGCGCCGAAGAAGAAGCGGTCGGCCCCGCTGCCGCCGAAGATGGAGTCGTCGCCGTCATCGCCGAAGAAGCCGTTGTCAGCGCCGCTCGCACCGAACAGCGTATCGGCCCCGGAATAGCCTTGGAGATCGGCGTCGTCCCCCTCGCCGCCGTAAAGCCGGTCGCTGCCGCTTCCACCGTAGAACCCGCTGTCGGAACCATCGCCGCCCTGTAGCCGGTCGTCCCCATCGCCGCCGTAGAATTCCGTATCCTCGCCCTCGCCGCCGAAGAGGCTGTCCACGCCACTGCCGCCATAGAACGCGCTATCCACGCCCTTGCCGCCATAAAGAAGGTCGCCGCCGGACCGCCCTTCGAAGGTATGATCGTCGCCGTCGCCGCCGACCAGCGTGTCGGCTCCGTCGTCCCCGAAGAGCCGCGAATCGCTGCCGCTGCCTCCATAGAGCCTGTCGACGCCGGAGGCACCGTAGAGACCCCAGTCGTCGCCACTGCCGCCGAAGAGACTGTCGTCTCCCGAACGACCGTTGAACCTGACGTCGATCCCGCTACCGGCAAGCATGACGTCGTTGCCGAGACCGCCAGAGAAGTAGGAATCGTTGCCACCACCGCCTGAAAGCGAGTCATCGCCCTCATCACCGTTGACGAGTTGGTCATGTCCGAGACCGGATATCAGCGTGTCGCGCCCGGAACCTCCCGCCAGGAATGCATCGTCTCCAGATGCGCCGTAAACGCGATCATTGCCGGACGACCCGAAAAGGCGACTGTCATCGCCACTCCCTCCTTCGAGCCTGTCGTTTCCGGCGTCTCCGATCAGATTGTTATCGTCTCCGTCGCCGCCATAGATCCGGTCCGCCCCGCTACCGCCGAAGTGGCTCTCGTCGATAAAGTCTTCGCCGTAGATCCGGTCGACCCCGCTGCCGCCGTAGTTGAGCACGTCGAAGCCGTCGCCGCCGAACAGGCGGTCGTTGCCGTCGCCTCCGTAGACGATGCCGTCGGTGAAGGAGCCGCCGAAGAAGGTGTCGTTTCCATCTCCGCCGAAGTGCGAATAGTCGAGCCCGCTATCGCCCTTGATGGTGTCGTTGTCGTTGCCGCCGAAGAACCTTTGATCGTTGCCGTCATCGCCGTAGAGCTTGTCGGCGGAGTTTCGGCCGAAGACATCCACATCGATGCCCGAGCCACCGTAGATTCGGTCGACCCCGCCGCCGCCGAAGAAGGTTGCGTCGTCACCGCTGCCGGCATAGATCGTGTCGCGCTTGCCCTGCCCGTGGAAGAAGGAGTCGTTGCCGCTGCCGGCGAACATGCTGTCGTTCCCGGCCCCTCCGTAGAAGGAGTAGTCGTCACCCTCGCCACCGTCGAGGCGATCGGAGCTGACGCCGCCGAAGACCAAGCCATCGTCCCCGAAGCCGCCGAAGAGTTGGTCTCCGCCGCGCTCTCCGTAGATCAGCCGATCGTCGCCGGCGTCTCCTTGGACGGTGTCGTTGCCCCGATCGCCGTCGAGGAAGGTGTCGGCGCCGTCGCCGCCATAGATCCAGTCCTTATTGAGGCCGCCGTCCAGATGGCTGTCGGCCCCGCTTCCTCCATAGAGCCGGTCCAGGCCGTTCTGGCCGTAGAGGAAGCTGTCGTCGCCGTCGCCGCCCGAGAGGCTGTCTTCACCCCGCCCGCCGAAGAAAGAGGCGTCGGCGCCGTCGCCACCGTCGATCGTGTCCGACCTGGAGGCGCCGAAGAGCCTGCTGTCGTCTCCGCCATTGCCGGCGAGGCTGTCCTGGCCGGTTCCTCCGCGCAGCGCCACGTCCGCGCCGCTGCCGCCGAAGAGCGAATCATCGCCTTGTGCGCCATAGAGACTGTCCGCGCCGCTCGCCCCGTAGAGCGTGTCGTCGGCGCCGTAGCCCAGAATGGTGTCGACGTTCGAGGTTCCGAACAGCGAGTCCGGACCATTGGTCCCCGGAATGAATGCCATTGCCCTGCCTCCCGTTAATCGGGTCTCTTGGTTGCTTTTCTCGGCGGAGCGCGGGCCGGAGTTTACCCCTCGCTGAAGGCGGCACCTCGCAACTGCCCACCTCTGCGCTATTCTGCTTTCGTTGTATGCATCATAGCACAGGTCAGCACTGAAGTGCTATGCTTAGATCGACTGGCCAGAACTAAATTGCATGCATTTAACGCAGGGGTGGAGGCTCTCGGCGAGGCAGAAACCCTGAGGCGGTCCAATGCGCGGCCAGCGGTGCCTTGCACGGCTTGCGACGGTCACCTTCGTGCCGCCACCAACGTGGGGGCCGGTGGGAGAGAAGCGCCAGTCGGGCCGTCGCCTCGCCGCCTATCCGATCTGTCCGCGGTGACGAAGCAGGTGGTCGGCCACGACGATCGCCATCATGGCCTCGCCGACCGGTACCGCGCGGATGCCGACGCAAGGGTCGTGGCGGCCCTTGGTCACGATCTCGGTCTCCGCCATCTCGGTGGTGACGGTCTGCCTGGGCGTCAGGATGGAGGAGGTCGGCTTGACGGCGAAGCGGACCACCAGGTCCTGACCCGTCGAAAGCCCGCCCAAGACGCCGCCCGCTTGGTTGGAGAGGAAACGGGGCCGGCCGTCGTTTCCAGGGCGCATCTCGTCGGCGTTCTCTTCGCCGGTGAGCGCGGCCGCGCCAAAGCCGGCCCCGATCTCCACGCCCTTGACGGCGTTGATCGACATCATCGCCTTGGCGAGGTCGGCGTCCAGCTTGTCGTATAGGGGTTCGCCCAGGCCGGCCGGCAGGCCTTCGCCCACGACCTCGATGACGGCGCCGATGGAGCTGCCTTGCTTGCGCAAGCCGTCCAGGTAGGGGCCCCAGGCCGCCGCCGCCGCCGTGTCCGGAGAGAAGAAGGGATTGCGCTCGACCTCGGCCCAGTCCCAGCGCGCGCGGTCCACGCCATGCGGCCCCATCTGCACCAGCGCGCCGCGAATCCTGGCTTCTCCGGCACCCAGCAGCTGGTCGATCACGGCCCGCGCGACGGCGCCCGCCGCCACCCGAGCCGCCGTTTCGCGGGCACTGGAGCGCCCGCCGCCGCGATAGTCGCGGATGCCGTACTTGGCCCAGTAGGTGTAGTCGGCGTGACCCGGACGGAACTTGGCCGCGATCTCGCCGTAGTCCTTGCTGCGCTGATCCTGGTTGCGGATTAGCAGCTGGATCGGCGTGCCGGTGGTCTGCCCCTCGAAAACGCCCGAGAGGATCTCGACCTGGTCGGGCTCGCGCCGTTGGGTGGTGTAGCGGCTCTGGCCCGGCCGCCGCCGGTCCATGAAGGGTTGGATCTGCTCTTCGCTGAGGGGGATCAGCGGCGGCACGCCGTCGATCACGCAGCCCAGGGCCGGCCCGTGGCTCTCGCCCCAGGTGGTGAAGCGGAAGGCGCTGCCGAAAGAGTTCCCGGCCATCTCGTGACGGAGCCCGCGGGGCCCGCTCTCCTATTGGCCGCTGGCGTTCAGCAGCTTGGCGAACTCCTTGGCGAGCGCGGTGTTCATCATGCCGACGACGTGGTAGCCGCCGTCCACGTGGTGCACCTCGCCCGTCACGCCGCCGGATAGGTCGGACAGCAGATAGAGCCCGGCACCGCCGATTTCCTGCAGGCTGACGTTCTTGCGCATCGGCGCGTTCAGCTCGTTCCACTTCAAAATGTAGCGGAAGTCGCCGATGCCGCTGGCCGCCAAGGTCTTGATCGGTCCCGCCGAAAGCGCGTTCACGCGCACGCCCTGATCGCCCAGGTCGGCCGCCAGATAGCGCACCGAGGCCTCCAGCGCCGCCTTGGCCACGCCCATGACGTTGTAATGCGGCATGACCCGCTCCGCGCCGTAGTAGGTCAAGGTCAAGAGGCTGCCGCCGTTGGTCATCATGGGCACCGCGCGTTGCGCGACGGCGGTGAAAGAGTAGCAGGAGATGTCCATCGTCATGGCGAAGTTCTGGCGGCTGGTCTCCAGATACTTGCCCTTCAGCTCTTCGCGGTCGGCGAAAGCGATGGCGTGCACCACGAAGTCGAGGCGGTCCCACTTCTTCTGCAGCTCGGAGAAGGCCTGGTCGATCGAGTCCTCGTCGGCGACGTCGCAAGGCACGACCAGGTCCGAGCCGAGGGTCTCCGCCAGCGGCCGCACGCGGCGCTCCAAGGGTTCGCCCAGGAAGGTGAAGGCCAGTTCCGCGCCCTGCGCCGCCGCGGCCGAGGCGATGCCCCACGCGATCGAGCGATCATTGGCGACACCCATGATCAGGCCGCGCTTTCCCGCCATCAGGTTACCGGTCTTTGCTGCGGGTTCCGCTGCTGCCTGGTTCATTGCTTCTCTCTTGTCCGCCTAATTGCTCGTCCAAACGATGTCGCCAGTGGCCTTAGGGATTCAAGGGCCCGGTAGGCGCGGCATCCTACACCAAAGCCCTTGGCCTGCAAGCCGGGGTGAAGGCCGACCGCACATTCCGCCTTGCCGTGGCCTTCTTGCCGGCCTGGCCGAGCGGCCCTCCTACTCGGGCGCGGCTTCGATGGGATCGGGCTCCAGCGGCTCTCCGGCGATGTGCTCGACGAGCTCGTCGAAGCCGTTTTCCTCTCGAGGCGAACGGGTTGGCCGCCAGGATTGAAGAAAGCTGCGAAGACGCTGATCGGGCGAGGCGGGGAGCGCCAGCTCCAGCTCCAGGATCTGATCGCCCTTGCCGGCGAGCGGGTTGCCGGGATCGAGCGGCACGCCGTGCCCGCTGAGCTTCAGTTTCGCCTTGGCGCCCAGGTCGGGCGGCAGCCTGACGCGCACCAGGCCCTCCAAGGTCGGAACCTTCAAGGAGCCGCCCAGCACCGCCTCGTCCAGGCTGATCGGCACGGACACGAAGACCGTCGACCCCTTGCGCCGAAACAGCGGATGCGGCGAGATCTGAACCCGCAGCAGCGCATCGCCCGGCCGTCCGCCGGCCGGGTTCGGCGCGCCCATGCCGCCGGCCTTCAGGATGGTCCCCTCCTCGATGCCGGCCGGGATCGGCACTTCGATGTCGCGGTCGCCGGCCAGCAGCAGACGCTGATAGCCGCCGCGCGCCGCCAGCATGAAGGGAATGGTGATGGTGTAGTGCTGGTCCAGTGCCTCCGGGCGAGCGGCCTGGTGGCGCTTTCTTCCGAGGTCCGGGCTGGCGTAGAGCTCGTCGAAGATGTCCGGCCCCTCGCTCGTCTCTTCGCGGAGCGCCTCGCGTTCCTTCTCGGCGAGATCGGGGTTGAGGCCGGCCGCCTCCATCGCGGTCCAAGGCTCTTCCGGCCAATGCGGCGGCGGCGGCTCGACGGCGGCCTCGCCCTGGTCCAACTGCCAGCTCTCCTTGTAGGGGAAATCGGGATCGGCCACGCGAATCGGCTCGGATTCGCGCTTCTCCGGCATGATGGTCTGTCTCAGGTCCTCGCGATCGAGGTCGAAGAAGCTGCGGGCTCTGCTCCGCGGCTCGTCCTCCACGTCGGTGTCAGCGTCCGGCGGTTGGGCCTGATCGATGATGGCGCGCAGGGTCGGGTCGGTAAGGGTCGCGTAGGCCTCCGTCAGGTCGCGGAAAGCAGCCTCGGCCAGCGGGTCGTCGGGATTGTTGTCCGGATGCAGCGCCTTGGCGCGCATGCGGAAGGCCCGCTTGATTTCAGCGTCGTTGGCGCTGGGGTCCAACCCGAGGACGGCATAGGGATCGCGCATGGCGGCCACATTAGCCTCTTTTGCCTGGCTAGGGAATCGCTAGGGCGCCCGCGTCGCGCGGCCGCTGCCGCATAGGTGTCTCTCACACGACCGCTTGGCAAGTGCTGAAGAGAGCCCTAATGGTGACCTCCGTCGAGCGGCAAGGAGAGCGAAGAGGCAATGGCTGGAATCGAGGATGAAGCGGACCCCTTCCGGCTCTTCGATCAGTGGCTGGAAGAGGCCAAGGAGAGCGAGCCCAACGATCCCACCGCCATGGCCTTGGCCAGCGTGGGGGCCGACGGCATGCCCTCGCTTCGCATGGTGTTGCTGAAGGGCGCCGATGCTGACGGCTTCGTCTTCTACACCAACTACGAGAGCCGCAAGGGCGGGGAGCTCTTGGACCATCCCAAGGCGGCCCTCCTGTTTCACTGGAAGAGCCGACGGCGCCAGGTCAGGGTCGAAGGCACGGTCAGCCGGGTCAGCGACGAAGAGGCCGATGCCTACTTCGCCAGCAGGCCCAAGCAGAGCCAGATCGGCGCCTGGGCGAGCCAGCAGTCGCGCCCCTTGGAAGGCCGGCTGGAGCTGGAGAAACGCGTCGCGCTCTATGCCGCGAAGTTCGCGCTCGGAAAGGTGCCGCGCCCGCCCTACTGGTCCGGTTTTCGCGTCACCCCGCTGGCCTTCGAGTTCTGGCAGGACGGCGCCTTTCGGCTGCACGACCGTATCCGCTACACGCCAGGGGAGGGAGTGGCCGAAGCGGCCACAAGCTGGCGGCGACAGCGACTCTATCCCTAGACCGTCGGTCAGCCTGGCGGGGGCGACAGGTCAGGCGATTCGAGGCGACGGGGGCTGCGGCGGGGGCCTCACGCGTTGCGACGGCCTTCGCCGCCGGTCCGGCGCTGAATCTGGCGACTGCGCCGCTTTGCCCTGATGCGCCGGGCGAAGATCGAGATCGCTATCTTCTCGGCGCAATGGCGATGCATCTCCGGTGACGGATAGAGGGAGTGGATTTCTTCCGCCGGATCCGTGCCGGGCTGCAGGTAGGGCATACCCCTGCTCGAGGTTGCGACGATCGTCTCGTCGAAGAAGGGGGACACACTCCCGAGGACTGAATTGTCGAGGAACTGCGGATAGTCCTTCACCACCTTGGTGATGTTCCGCTTGCTGGCCGCCTTCACCCGTTTCGCGTTGAAGTAAAGCAGGATTGTCGGCCTGCCCAGCAAGTCGGCCAAAGTCTTGTACTCCTCCACGATCCAATCCTGGCACTTTTGAACCTGCTCCAGGCATTGGCGCCGGTTCTTGGTGTTCTGCAGCAGCCCGAACAACTGGCCGCCCCGGGCCAAGAGGCCCCTGGGCATCTTTCGCGGCAGGCGCGCACCTTGCTCGAAGCGCTCCCAGACCTCATCGGCGGAGAGGCCGTGCAGGTCGCAGTAGAGCTGGAGGTTGCCCGGGTCGTCCAAGAAGGTCCTGACCTGATTGCGGCTACTGGCCCTCGCGTTGTCCACGGTCAGGATGCAGCGACGGAAGCCGGCCGGCTGGAACCAGTCGCAGCCCGCGCCGTCGCCCGCGCCGACTTGAATGAGCGGGATGGCCGGGCTGTCGCGCAGATAGGCGAGCAGTGCTTCGTTCTTGTAGATGGCCGCCGGCGTGCAGCCCGAAAACCCGATGTTCCGGCAGAGCAGGCCGTAGTCTTCCGTCAAGATCCTCGAGAAGGGGTAGTGCAGGTAGCGCCCGAAGACCCTGGCCGATCCGACGGCGTTGATGACGGCTTCTTCCTTCGGATCCCAGGCAGGTCCTCTCAGATGAAGCTGAAACTGCGGGAAGAGCTGATAGTCGATGAAATCCGCGTCCTCCTCCTGGTAGAGCAGGTTGAACTTCTTTTTCGCGAAGGACTCGGAGGGAAGCCGGCCATTTCCCTTGCTGCTTTCAGGTTCGGTGATCGTGGGAGCCATCGTGCTTACCGATTGAGAGGTCGCGAAAGGGCCGGAGCGCATTGACGTGCTGACAAGATCGCCAGGTTGTTCGCGTCTCGCTGCCCCTTCTGCAATCTGCACCCCCTGCGCTCCGTTTCAACCTTTATCTGCGCCGTGCCCGTGGGACGGGACTCTTGGCCGTAGCGCTAGGGCTCGACAAGCCGCGATGGACCGGGATCCCGGGCGTACTGCTTGCTTGGCTTCGGGCGGCGAAGTGCTTGATGCAAGTCAAGGCCTACCTGGCGCGCCTGGTGCTGACTGGAGACCAAGATCGTGTCATGCTGGCAGGGGAGAGTGGATCATGACCATCGCACGTATCGTCAGCCTCGTCGTCGGAGCATCATCGGAAGAGCGCGATCTGGCGGCCGCCGAGCGCGCGGCTATCGAATCGGCCTTCAGCCTGGGCACTACCTTCAAGGCCGAGGTGCGCTTGCTGCATGTCGCGGTCGATCCGGCGCGCGCCATTCCCCTCTTGAGCGAGGGCATGTCCGGCACCATGGCGTCGAGGCTGTCGGCCGAGTTGGCGGCGGAGGCCCAGCGCGCGGATGCCGCCGTCGATCAGCTTTATCGGGAACTCTGCCTGGATCGAGGTTTGCCGCTGATCGAGAAGGGGGCACGGCCGAAGCCGGGGGTCTTCGCCGTTGTCCTGGAAAAGAGCGTCGGCGTGGAGGAAGAGGTTCTGAGCGCCAGGGCCAAGCTCGCCGACCTGGTGGTTCTGCCGCACCCGACGCGCGAGGAGGGCGGCAGCAGCCCGACGGTGGAGGGCGTGCTGTTCAACAGCGGTCGGCCGGTCCTCCTGACGCCGCACCAGGGACTGACGTCGCTTCCCTCCCGCATGGCGGTCGCCTGGAACGGCTCGGCCGAGGCGGCCCGTGCCGTCGCCCAGGCGATGCCCCTCCTGAAACGCGCCGAGGAGGTGGTCGTCATCTCCGGCGAGAGCGACGAGGCACCGCCGGAAGCGCAGCCCAGCGCGCTGGCGGGCTACTTGGCCGCGCACGGACTGGAAACGGCGACCTGGCGCTATCAGCCGGATGACTGGCCGGTGGCCCGCTCGCTCGTCCAGGAAGTGCGCAAGAGCGGCGCCGGTCTGCTCGTGATGGGAGCCTACGGACATAGCCGCATGCGCGAGCTGCTGCTCGGCGGCGCGACGCGCGAAGCCTTGCGTGCCAGCGACTTGGCCATCTATATGGCACATTGACCAACAAGAACCCAAATCTGTTGTTATGATCAACCTGCACCTGATACGCCTGGAATTGGCCCGAGATCCCGATCACCCGGAGGGCGATCGCCGGCACGGCTACGAGTTCGTCGCGCCGATCGACGAGATGGGCCGCCTGGATAGCGAGGCCTGGCGGACGGTGCGCGATCGCTGCACGGTGCAGCGCTTCCACGCGCAGGACGAGCGCATGCGCGGTCACTTGATTCATCGCGCAGGCGGAGCCGGGGGTTCGACCTGGGCCTTTCACTACGACATCGAAGGCGATCCGGACGAAGACGAGACCGGCTTCCACTTCGAATCCCATACTTTCCGCCAAGGCGACTACGTCTCGGTGCGCGAGATGGACGAGGAACTCCACACCTTCATCGTGGTCTGGGTGCGCCCCCTCGACGGCTAGGAAACGGCTCGCCGGTCTCGCCTCTCTAAGCCTGCCGGGCCTCTGCGACCGCCCCGCCCGCCGTCATCGCGAGCGAAGCGCGGCGATCCAGTCTGTCGCCGTCGTGGGCTCGCGCCGGTTTGCCGCGTCGCTGACGCTTCTCGCAGCGGGGGTGGAATAGGCATTCACCGCACCCACAGCGTCGCTCCCCAATAGGTTCCAAGCTGCGTACCTTGTCTCCGGACAGAACACCCCGACCCGCGGATGACGACGGGGATTCGAGAACAGCACCCACCGGTGCAATCCAAATCGCGAAACCGGATGGCAGTGGCGCGGACCCCTGTGCACCTCTCCCTGTCACGACGGCTCTGGGGGAGGCACGTCCACCAAGGCGGCACGCAGCCGTCCTAAGGTTGCGATGGTCCCGGCGATGTCGGCGCCCGCGAGCTGCGGTGCCAGGTCCTGGCACCAGCTCTCGATGCGCGCGTTCAACGCCGCCACCTGACCGGCGCCCTCGTCGGTGAGCGCGACCAGCTTGGAGCGCTGGTGGGCAGGGTTGTCCCGCAGCGCGACCAGGCCCTCGTCCAGCAACTGGTTGACGATCTTCTGCATGTACTGGCGCGCGACCGGGCGTGCCCGGGCCAGCTGCGGCACGCTCTGCGGCCCCTCCCGCGAGAGGCTGCGCAACACCCCCCAGGTGCCGCCGCCTTGCGCCGAGACGGCGCCGATCTCCTGCCCGCTCGCGCGCAGCTGATGAAAGGCGGCGATGACCGCCATGGCCAAATCCAGCACCTCGTCCGCGTCCGGCGGACTCTCCTGCAAAGGCGTCACGGGGCCTCCCATGCCATATTGACAACTCAAATGTCATTATGGCATCTAGATTGTCATTAGTGCGGTCGCTACGCCCTAGCGACCCGCTTCACAAGGAAAGGATAGCAGCAATGCACCTCTTCACGCTGCGCCATCTCGCCTGGGTCCTGGTCGGAGCGGCGCTTCTCCTCCTCGGCTTTCCCCTGCTGTTCCACAGCGGCTGGAACCACTTCGTGGCTGTGGTCTTTCAACTGCCGGAGATCACCTTTCGCGGCGCCTTCGGCCTCACTCTCCTGCTGGTCAGCCTCGCGCTCGTCTTCCGGCTCTTCGCTGGCCACGGCGGGCGCCGGCATCGGCGGACCGCGCTTCCCGCGGCGGCTAAGGAATAGCATTGCGGCACCCCGGTCCTCGGCCGGGGTGCGCAGCCGCGCGCGTGCCGATGCAGGGCTGACCTTCTAAAAGGACGCTGGTGGCGATGCGGTCGCGATGGCTCCCTTGCGGGCGTCATGACCGCTCCCACGACCGCCTCCAGTCCTCTGCGTCCCGGGCGTTCGGCCAACGCTCTGGGTGCGGTCGACCTCGGCCTCTACGGCGTCACCGTCTTCGCCTGGGGCGCCAGCTGGATCGCGCTGAAGCTGCAGGTGGGCGTGGTGGCGCCCGAGATCTCGGTCCTGTGGCGTTTCGCGGCCGGCGCCGCGATCATGGCGGTGTGGCTGGCCTTGAGCGGCAAGCCCTGGCGCTTCTCCCTCAAGACCCACCTGCGCTTCGCCGCCATGGGGGCCTGCCTCTTCTGCTTCAACTTCCTCTTCTTCTACTACGGCGCCAAGACCATCCCCTCGGGCCTGCTGTCGGTGGTCTTCTCCACGGCCGCTATCGTCAATCTCTTCCTGGCGGCGCTCTTCCTGGGCGCGCCGATCGGGGCGCGCACCCTCTTTGCCGCCGCCCTCGGAATGGCCGGGGTCGGCTGCCTCTTCTGGCCGGAGATCGTCGGGGCGGAGCTCAACTGGGCGGCCGTCGGCGGACTGGGCTACTGCTTGCTTGGGACGCTCTTCTTCTGTGTCGGCAATGTCGTCTCCGCCGGGACGCAGCAGCGTGGCATCCCGGTGCTGTCGGCCAATGCCTGGGGCATGGCCTACGGTTCGCTCATCCTGGCCGTCCTTGGGCTGGTCCGCGGCCAGGACTTCATCGTCGAGCCGACGGCCGCCTACCTCCTGTCCTTGGCCTACTTGGCGGTCGTCGCCTCGGTGGTGGCCTTCGCCAGCTATCTGACCTTGCTGGGCCGGATCGGCGCCGGCAGGGCCGGCTACGTCACCGTCATGTTTCCTGTGGTGGCCCTGGCGATCTCCAGCGTCTTCGAAGGCTACAGCTGGAGCCTCGTCGCCGGCGTCGGCGTGGTGCTGGCCCTTTCCGGCAACCTCCTGATCCTGACCGGCCGGCCGAAGAGCTAGACCAAGATGATCGCAGGTCGAATCGACCTGCGGTCTGAATCTTGGTCTATTTTCATAGATTTAGAGTGCGATTCAGACGATAGATCGGTTCGATCTATCGTGATCGCGCTCTAGCCCCTCTGGGTCAGCAGCAGCTTGATCGAGAGGCGCGGGCGTTCGCCGCGATGCACGGCCGTGCCCTGCCGCATCCAGGCCGGGAAGATGAGGAGCGATCCCGACGTCAGGGCTACGGTCTGACTGATGCCCAGGATTTCGCCGCCCGGGGCATCGAAGGTGAGATCGGGCGCATAGGTCATCACCGCAGGTCCGCGCGGGTCCAGAAGCTCGATCTCGCCCGACTTGCCGGCCGCGCCGCCGTCGTCGACCAGATAGCAGGCGCACCAGGTGGCCCGCGGGAAGTCGTGGATCGGCAGCCCTTGGCCGGGCCGGAAGACCTCGGCGAACCAGAGCACGTCCCACTGCGGCTGGGCCTGGCCAGGTTGGCGGCGCGACGGCGCCATGGCCTCGGCAAGCGTGCCCGCCATCCAGGCCAGGGGTGCGAGCCCGCCGTCCTCCGGGCTCATGACCTGGGGCGGCGACTGCCAGGGCAGGGGGCTCTCGGCGCCGGCGGAGGCTTGCCACAGCTGCGCCACGCGCTGCGCCAGGGCGGCGGTGAGCTCCTGAGCGCCGGGCGGCACCACGACCGCGGCCGGGGTGGCGAAGAGGTCGAGTCGCCGCAGGTCGGCGGTGGCCACGCCCGTCACTCCAAGAGCCCCCGCGCCGAGGCCGAAAGGGCCAGGTTCACACCGACGGAGATGCGCACGCCGCCGCCGAGATAGGGCGTCACGGAATGCTGCAGCCAGCTGGGGAAGAGGACCAGGACGCCGGCTTCCGGCAGGGCGGCCGGCCGGGTCTCCGGCCCACTGTGCACCGTCGCCAGCTCCAGGGTGACGGCGCCGTTGCGCGGATCGTGGAAGACCAGGACCCCACCGCTCTCCGGCCTGCCGCCGTCGTCGCCGGTGTCGACATAGTAGGCGCCGGACCAGTAGCAGCCGACGTGGCTGTGCATGTTGTTGGCGTTGCCGCGGCGGATGACGTTGGCCCAGGTCTTCACCTCCCAGGACAGTCGCTGGCGCCGGCCTTCGCGTTCCTTGGTGGCGCGGCTCGCCAGGCCCTTGGCCGCCTCCAGGATCTCCTGCAGCGCCGCCCCGCCCCACTCGGCGAAGCTGTAGCCGGAGTGCCAGCCGCCGAAGTTGCTGTAGCCCTGGCTGGCGTACGCCTTCTCCTTGGCGAGGATGACCTCCTTCAAGGTGGCGTTGATCCGCTGCGCCTCGGCCAAACGGATGCGGAAGACCGGGGTGGAGAAGCAGGGAACGAAGCGGGTTTGGGCCAGGAGGGCCTCTCTGGTCAGCTGCATGGCCTAGTCTCTCGTCACTCTTCTTGGCGCGCCGCCGGCGACCATAGCTCCGGCGCTCCCCGCCGAGAAGCGCCGAACTGTCGCCTTTGCGCTCGCCCGCGTGCTGACGCTATGGTCGCCGGCACCAGCCAACCCCGATCGGAAGGGACCAGCATGAAGACCACGGCCTGCGTGCTCTATGAGATGGGTCAATCCAGACCCTACGCCGAGAGCCAGCCCCTCAAGGTCGAGGAACTCGACATGGAGGGTCCGGGCGAGGGCGAGGTCTTGGTCGAGGTGCGGGCCGCCGGGCTCTGCCATTCCGATCTCTCGGTCATCGACGGCGCCCGGCCGAGGCCCATGCCCATGGCGATCGGACACGAGGCGGCCGGCGTTGTCCGCGAGGTCGGGCCGGGCGTGGCCGACTTTGCCGAGGGCGACCATGTGGTGATGATCTTCGTACCCTCCTGCGGCGACTGCCTGCCCTGCGCCGAGGGCCGGCCGGCGCTCTGCGAGAAGGCGGCGGCGGCGAACGGGGCGGGCCATCTTTTGAGCGGCCGGCGGCCCTTCAGCAAGAAGGGCCAGGCGATCAACCACCACATGGGGGTTGCCGCCTTCTCCACCTACACCGTCTGCTCGCGGCGCTCCTTGGTGAAGGTCGATAGCCGCCTGCCGCTGGTGCAGGCCGCGCTCTTCGGGTGTGCCGTCATGACCGGCGTGGGCGCGGTCCTGAACACCGCCCAGGTGGCGCCGGGATCCTCGGCGGCGGTCATCGGTCTGGGCGGGGTCGGCCTGAATGCACTGTTGGGCACTCTCCTGGTCGGCGGTCATCCCATCGCCATCGACCTGGTGCCGGAGAAGCTGGAGTTGGCCCGCCAGCTGGGCTGCAGCCATGCCTTCGACGGCCGCGATCCCGATCTGATCGACAAGGTGCGCGAGGTCAGCGGCGGCGGTGTCGACTTCGCCTTCGAGATGGCCGGTTCCGCGCCGGCGCTGGAGTTGGCCTACAAGCTGACTCGGCGGGGCGGCACCACCGTGACGGCGGGCCTGGCGCACCCTTCCAAGAACATCTCCATTCAAGCCGTCAGCCTGGTCGCCGAGGAGCGCACCTTGAAGGGCAGCTACATCGGCTCCTGCGTGCCGCCGCGCGACATTCCGCGCTATGTCGGCCTCTTCCAGAACGGCCGGCTGCCGGTCGACCGCCTGCTGTCGGAGACCCTGCACTTCGACGAGGTGAACGAGGCCTTCGACCGCCTGGCCGACGGCAAGAGCGTGCGGCAGATCCTGCTGCCCTTCGGGTAAGGGTCCGTTTGAAAACTCACGGCGCCAGCCCTCACCCCCGCCCGGCCGCCCACGAAAGTACCCTGATAGGGCGGCCGGGCGGGGGTGAGGGCTGGCGCCGCCTTGAGAATGGACCAATCGGCCCATTCTCGAACGGATACCAAGGCCTACTTCGCCGCCGCCAGGGCGTCGCGGCGGCTCATCAGGGCGCGGAAGGGCGCCAGGAAGAAGAGGGCGCAGGCCAGCTTGACGCTGAGATCGCCGGCGCCCCAGCTGATCCAGGGCGCGCCGCTGCCGGCAAAGGCGATGGAGAAGAAGATCATGGTGTCCAGCACCGAGCCCAAGGTGCTGGAGATGAGCGGCGGCAGCCACCAGTTGGCCCGGCGCAGGCGGTCGAAGATCTGTACGTCAAAGAGCTGTCCGAAGAGAAAGGCGCTGGCCGAGGCGGCGGCGATCCGCCAGGGCGCGAGCTCCAGCGAAATCACGGCCGCGGCCAGGAACCCCACGGCAACGACTCGCCGCGCCGTACCCGGCCCGAAGCGCCGATTGACCAGATCGGTCACCAGAAAGGTCACCGGATAGGTGAAGGCGCCCCAGGTCAGCCAGTCGTTCAAGGGAAATTGAACCAGGTAATTGGAGATCGCCACCACGAGCACCATGGCCGTGGCGGCCGACAGCAAGGATGCCGGACTGGCTTTCGGGTAGGTTTGTTGGGTCATCTCGCCGTCGTCCGATGGGAATGCCAGGGCTCAAATGGCGCTGCGGCGGGCCGGCTCTAGCAAGTCCGCCGGCGTTCCGCAAGGTCCGGGGCGCCACGCGCCTGCAGAGTCATCTTGCCAAGGCGGGCAAGCTGCACTATATCCAGCTCTACACGAAGAGTGCGCCCCAATTCTTTGAAGGGCATGATAATTCTCTTCGCCAGGGCTTGACGGGACATTGATGAGGTATGCCCAGGAGGCTGCCAAAGCTCGTGGAAGAGGCCACAACAGACGACGCACATCTGTTTCGCCGAGGCTGACTACTGTCGGGCCTTGCGGCAAGTCAAGACCAGTTAGTTGAAGAAGCGGAATAGTCTTCTTCGCGATTGCACCGACTTTTCCACAGATTGCGGAGTCTAGCCCCTCGACAGCGGAGGACCCTCAGGATATAGTTTTTTTCAGGGCAGAGACCTCAACATATTGGTGGAGGCACAAGATGAGCCAAAACGATCCGTTGAGGAGTTTCGGGCGCGAGGCCCGCGCTGGGGAGAGCGGCATGAGCAGTCATCGTGCGGGAGAAGCACCTACCTGGAACGAGGAACGCATCGAGCAGCTCAAGGTACTGTGGGAGCAGGGCCTGAGTGCGTCATCCATCGGTCGTGTCCTCGGCGTTACCAAGAATGCGGTGGTCGGCAAGGCGCACCGCCTGAAGCTTTCTTCTAGACCGTCGCCGATTCGTAAAAGCAGCAAACCGCCGGTGCGCCGGGCGACCGTCCTGGCGCGGCCGACCCTGCCGAACGCGCCGATGGTGGCCTTGCGCAACGAAGCCGCGCCGACGACCGACTGCAACGCCAAGGCACCGGCCCGCGAGGCGCCGGCGAAGGAGGCGAAGGCCCTGGGGATGCCGGCGGCGACCGCCCGCCAGCCGCTACCCACCGGCGAGAGCTTCTCGAAGGCAAGCGTGGGCCAGCGGCGCACCGCCAAGACACCGGCGGGGCGGATCACCAAATGCCTCTGGCCGATCGGCGATCCCGGCGACAGCGACTTCCGCTTCTGCGGCGCCGACAGCTTGCCGGGCAAGCCCTACTGTTCGGAGCACTGCGCACGCGCTTACGTGACGAAATCCCGGGCTGATTCGGAAGCGGCTTAGTCCTGACCCTCCGTACCGAGTCCTGTTGTCCGGGATAGCGCCGGCCGCCTACCAGCATCCCCCTGCGCGGCCGGCGCTTCTTTCTTTCGAAGAGGCCGCCGTTAGAGGGCGCGCGCAGTCTGCCGCGCGGCGCGTGCCTGCTCGCAGTCATCCATTGCTGCTCTACCGCTGGTCCGGGCGGCCGGACTTGAACCGGCACGGGCGAAAAGCCCGAGGGATTTTAAGTCCCTTGCGTCTACCAATTCCGCCACGCCCGGTGGAGGTGGCGCGATCCTAGAGCAGATCGTTGGCCGGTGGAATCACCTGATAGCGTGAATCTGCTCTCTCTATCAAAGTTGTAGAGCAGGATTCAGACGACAAGTCGTTCCGATTTGACGTCATCCTGCTCCGGCGGCTCGGTCTCACGTTCGCCAGAGCAGCGGTGGGAGGACTTGGTCGGCGTCCAGGAACATCATGTTGATGGCGATCGACATGCGGTCCTCGCCCGCCTCGTTGGCCGGGACGGAGTGGTAGAGCCAGGCCGGGAAGATGACGAAGCGGCCGGGCTTCACCGGCACGGGATGGGCCGAGACGTTGGCCGGCGTGTGCCGCTCGGCCGGGGCGCGGATCGGGAAGGCCTGCTGGCGCGGCTCGTGGAAGGTGATCGCGTTGCCGCCCTTGGGCGCCTTCACGTAGTAGGTCGCGGCCAGCCAGTTGTTCGGGTGGTTGTGCGCGACATGCGAGATGCCGGGCTTGTTGACGTTGGCCCAGCAGCCGGTGACGGCCCAGCCCCGGTGCTGCACCTTCAGCTTGGCGATGGTCGCTTCGATGGCGGCCGAATAGGCCTCCAGGAAGGGCTCCATCTCGGGCCTCTTGTGCAGGTCGTGATGGGTCGAGAGATTCTGGCCCGGCATCACGTTGGGCGGCGGGTCGAAGAGGCGGTAGACCAGGCCGGCGATGGTCTCGTTCAAGGCCGCCGCGCGCGCCGGCTCCAGGTCGTAGCTGTAGATGAAGGTAGGGAAGAGCTTCAGCGGCTCCAGGGCGGTCTGCTGGCTGTCGGACATCGGCTCAGGTCCTGTTCGCGGTCATGCCGGTCCACATGGGCGGCGAGATGGCCTCGGCCATGTTGCGGAAGAGCGTCTGGCCGCGCAGCAGCAGGGCGGCTTCGGCCGGGCCGGCCGTGAGGCCTTGCGGCAGCCAGCCGGGCAGCAGCAGGATCTGGCCGGCGACGAGGGGGATGGTGACCTCCCGCGCGTTCAGCTCGTTGGGCTCGCTCACCATGGGGACGATCACCTGGGCGGCCGGCCTGGGATCGGCCACGCGCAAGCCCAGGCCCCCCGGCGCCGCCAAGGGAAGCACGAAGGAGAAATGTGCGTTGGGCGCGACTTGCGGCGGCTCGGAAAAGCCGGGCGGCAAGCTCTCGCTCCAGAGCGCGGTCACCACGCAGTCCTGCCGCTTGAAGTCGGCGGCGGCCAGGGCCTCGACGGCCAGGCGGGCCAGATGCTGCACCAAGGGCTGCAGACCGGGGTCGGTCTGCAGCGTCGGCGGCGAGCGGCGGCGCTGGCCCGGCGGCTGGGCGGTCTGGGGCTGTGCCTCGGCGGCGGCGGCCAGGCTCTGCAGGGCCTCGGGCCCGCCCGGCAGCGGGCCGGCGCGGAAAGCCAGGCTCGGAAAGAGCCCGACGATGTCTTGGGCGGCGAACATGCGTCTTTCTCGATCGGCAAAGGGGCGCGGCGATCAGCCGACCTAGCCTGACCGGGCCGTTCTTGGCAAGCTGGAGACCCTGCGACGAAGTCCCGTGACACGGGAAAGAGGAGACCGGGCCCCTTGGCGGACAAGCAGCACCAAGCGGCGGGAGCGGAGCATTCCTGCGGCCATCATCACCATTCGTCCGCTGCCGCCACGGCACCGGCCGATCCCGACGCGCTCTACACCTGCCCCATGCATCCGGAGATCCAGCAGGTGGGGCCCGGCAGCTGTCCGATCTGCGGCATGGCGCTGGAGCCCATGGCGCCCAGCCTGGAGGCGGTCGAGAACCCCGAGTTGAAGGACTTCCGCCGCCGCTTTCTGATCGGTCTCGTCTTCACGCTCCCGCTGGTGGTGGTCGAGATGGGCAGTCATTTCTTCGGCCGTCCCGGCTGGCTGTCGCTGGGCGCCTTGCAGTGGCTGCAGTTCGTTCTGGCGACGCCGGTGGTCGGCTGGTGCGGCCTGCCCTTCTTCCAGCGCTGCCTGGCCTCGCTCCGGAGCGGCCAGCTCAACATGTTCACCTTGATCGGGATCGGCGTGGGGGCGGCCTACGCCTACAGCGTCGTGGGGCTCCTCTTCCCGGGCCTCTTCCCCGAAGAGCTGCGCGGCGCGGGCGGCGGCGTCGGGCTCTACTTCGAGCCCGCCGCGGTGATCGTCGTGCTGGTGCTGCTGGGCCAGATCCTGGAGCTGCGGGCGCGCGAGGAGACCGGCGGGGCGATTCGCGCGCTCCTCGACCTGGCGCCCAAGACGGCGGTTCGGGTGGGCGAGGGCGGCGACGAGGAAGTGCCCTTGGACAGCGTGCGCATGGGCGACCTGCTGCGCGTGCGCCCCGGCGAGGCCGTTCCGGTGGACGGCGCCGTGGTGGAGGGCGGCTCGCACGTTGACGAGTCCATGGTGACCGGTGAATCCCTACCGGTGGCCAAGCGTCCCGGCGACGGCGTGATCGGCGGCGCGGTCAATCAGTCCGGCAGCTTCGTCATGCGCGCCGAGAAGGTCGGCGCCGATACCATGCTGTCGAAGATCGTCACCCTGGTCGCCGCGGCGCAGCGCAGCCGCGCGCCGATCCAGCGTCTGGCCGATCGGGTGGCCGGCTGGTTCGTGCCGCTGGTGCTGACGATCGCCGCCCTGGCCTTTCTCGTCTGGCTGGTCTGGGGTCCCACGCCCAGCCTGGAGTTCGCCATCGTGGCCGCGGTGACCGTGCTGATCATCGCCTGTCCCTGCGCCTTGGGCCTGGCCACGCCCATGTCGGTCATGGTGGGGGTGGGCCGGGGCGCCGAGGCCGGGATCCTGATCCGCGACGCCGAGGCGCTGGAGCGGATGGAGAAGGTGGAGGTTCTGCTGGTCGACAAGACCGGGACCTTGACCGAAGGGCGTCCGGCCTTGACCGCGCTCCACGTGCTCGACGGCTTCCGGCGGGAGGAGCTGCTGGTGAAGGCCGCCAGCCTGGAGCAGTCGAGCCAGCATCCGCTGGCCAAGGCGGTGCTGGCGGCGGCCAGCGACGCCGGCCTGGCCCTCGCGACGGTGACGGACTTCGACGCGCCGACCGGCCGTGGGGTCAGGGGCAGCGTGGATGGCAGCGCCGTGCTGCTGGGCAATGCGGCCTTGCTGCGCGAGGCCGGCGTCGATACCGCCCCGCTCGACGGAAAGGCCGCCGAGGAGGCCGGGCAGGGGGCGACGGCAATCTATCTCGCCCTCGACGGCAAGCCAGCGGGCCTCTTGGCGGTTGCCGATCCGGTGAAGGAAACGACGCCGCAAGCCTTGAAGGACCTACGCGAGGCGGGGCTGGAGGTGGTCATGCTGACCGGCGACGCCGAGGCGACGGCCAAAGCGGTCGCCGGCCGACTGGGGATCACGCAGTACCGCGCCGAGGTCTTGCCGGAAGACAAGGCGGCGGCGGTCCAGGAGTTTCAGAGGGTGGGCAAGGTGGTCGCCATGGCCGGGGACGGCATCAACGACGCTCCCGCGCTGGCCGCGGCCGATGTCGGCATCGCCATGGGAACCGGCACCGACATCGCCATGGAGAGCGCCGGCGTCACCTTGCTGCAAGGCGAGCTGACCGCGATTGTCAAGGCCCGGCATCTGTCGCACGCGACCCTGCGCAACATCCGCCAGAACCTCTTCTTCGCATTTATCTACAATGCGCTGGGGGTGCCGGTGGCGGCGGGCGTGCTCTACCCCTTCTTCGGGATCCTGCTCTCGCCGATCATCGGTGCCGCGGCCATGTCGCTGTCGTCGGTCAGCGTCGTCGGCAATGCGCTGCGGCTGCGCCGGACGCGGATCTGAACCGGCAAGACAGGCCGACCCAGATCCGCGAGGCCGCGGACTACCTCTTCCAGAAAGGCTTGTTCACTTCCTTGCCCAGCGCGGTGCGGTCGATGCCCGTGTCTCGCGTGATGCTGTCCATGTGCTGGCTGAGGTAAGCGCGCTCCGCTTCCCTCTGGCGGGCGCGCGCAAGGGCGGCGCCGATGCGGCCGAAGAAGCGGGCCAAAGCGCCTTTGCCCTGCGTACCGACCGCGACATCATAGTCATGGGTCACATAAGCCATAGAACCCTCCTCTTTGACGTCAGGTGTTCTCGTTTGCCTGTTTGAATAGATGGAAATGAAAAGGACCGCGATGAAGAGGGAAGCTTTGAAGATGTCGGGGTGATTTCATGGCGTTTTCTTACCGACTGCCGCATTTTGAAGAGACCATGGAGCCTTCTTGGAGGGACTGGGGGCGGTCGGGGGAGACCGTCGCCTGGCCCGCCGTCGGCCGGAGCGGCGAGCGGGCGCCTTGCCATCGCGAAGGGGCGTGCTAGACCTGCCGGACGGTCTTGGCACGGGAGGAGCGCGCATGGCGGGACGTCTGGACGGCAAGGTGGCGGTGGTCGTGGGCGCGGGCTCGGTCGGGCCCGGCTGGGGCAACGGCAAGGCGGCGGCGCTGGTCTTCGCGCGCGAGGGAGCCAGGGTCTTCTGCGTCGACATCAAGGCCGAGGCGGCCGAGGAGACCGTCGGGATCATCCGCGACGAGGGTTTGGAGGCTGCGGCCTTCGCCTGCGATGCCTCCGACCCCGACGGGGTCGCGGCGATGACGGCGGCCTGCCTGGATCGCTACGGCCGGATCGACGTCTTGGAGAACAATGTCGGCATCATGCACTTGGGCGGGCCGGTCGCGGTCGCGCTGGAGGATTGGGAGCGGGTGCTCAAGGTCAACCTCACCTCCATGTTCCTGACCTGCAAGCATGTGATCCCGGTGATGCTGAGGCAGTTCGAGACGGAGGGGCGCGGCGGCGCGATCGTCAACATCGCCTCCATCGCCGGTATCCGGGATACCGGCGTGCCCTATGTCGCCTACAACACCACCAAGGGCGCGGTCCTGCCCTTCACCCGCTCCATCGCCATCGAGTATGCCCGCCACGGGATCCGCGCCAACTGCGTGCTGCCCGGCCTGATGAACACGCCGATGATCGTGGACCCGCTGAAGGCGCATTACGGTCCCGACTTCCAGGTCATGGTGGACAAGCGCGAGCGGCAATGTCCCACCGGCAAGATGGGCGACGCCTGGGACGTCGCCTACGCGGCGCTCTTCCTGGCCTCCGACGAGGCCAAGTACGTCACCGCGGCCGAACTGGTGGTCGACGGCGGCCTCACGGCTCAGTACGGCGCCACCGGCTAGCAAGACGGAAGGCGATGGGCGCCAGGATCACGATCAGCACGATGCGCACGCTGTGATGGGTGGCGACGAAGGCGGCATCCAGCCCCAGCGCCAGGCCGATCAGGCTCATCTCCGCGAGACCGCCAGGCGCGTAGGCTAGGATGAGCGGCTCGAGCGGGAGACCGGTCGGGAGGGTCAGCAGCAGCGCGAAGACCAAGGTGATCGCGAGCAGCAGCAAGCTGAGGCCGGCGGCGCCCAAGAGCGCGCGGACCAGGAAGCGCAGGTCGGTGCCGGCGAAGCGGGTGCCGACGGCCGAGCCGATCACGACCTGCGCGGCCGCCACCAGCTCTAGCGGCGGTGCTGCCGTCGTCAGGCCCGCTAGGTGGATGACGGCGGAGAGCACCATGGGGCCGATCAGCTGTGCGGCCGGCAGTCTGAGCAGCCGCGCCAACGGCAGGCCCACCAGGGCGCAGGCGGCCAGCAAGGCGAGGTCCGCCAGGGGCACTTCCAGGAGAGGCTTGCCGGGTGCCGCGCTGCCGCCGGTCTCATAACCGAGCACCGCTTGGAAGCCGAAGGGCAGGATCATCACCACCAGCAGAATTCTGGCGGCATGTGTGAGGGAGATCACCCGCGGGTCGCCGCCCGACTGGCCGCCCACCAGGATCATCTCCGAAAGGCCTCCCGGCATGGCCGAGAAGTAGCTGGTGGCGGGGTCGTACCCGAAGAAGCGCCGGAAGTAGAGATAGCCCGCCAGGCCCGAAAGCGCCGTGTAGGGCAAGAGCCCGGCCAGGCTGATCGACCACAGGGGCATCTGGTCGACCATGTCGGGGGTGAAGCCGCTGCCCAGCATCACGCCTAGGACGGCCACCATGCCGCTGCGCAGGGGCGGCGATGCCTTGACGCCCATGCCGGCAATCGCCAGTGCTGTGACCGACACCATGGCGCCGATCATCCAGGCAAGCGGCAGCTGCGCCCAGACGGCCAGCAAGCCGCCGAGCGATCCCAAGGCGAGCGTGGCGGCAATGCGGAGGCTGTCTGGCATCGAGAGCCGGAGACTAGAACAGCCGCGACGCGTCTGTCAGGCCGCTGGCCGCTGGTCAGCTATGCCGCCAGCGAGGTGTCGGGCCCTCGCTCTCCGACTTGAGGCTCGGAATTGCTTCCTATCGCTTGGCCGAAGCGCGGCAGCAGGACGCCACGCGAAGGCCGGCGCGCCCGGATCGACGCTGCTGTTCCGGGAGAGAAATGATTTCAATAGGTCAGCCTCTAAGGTCTCCGCACTCGCGTCTCTTCCGGCCCAAGACCGCGGTTCCGGCTGAGCCTGACCGTTAGACTAGGTTGCATAACCTTATGGATAGCTATCGCGATACTGTCATTTGCTATCTACTGCGCAGGACGAAGGCGGTCCGATGCAGCGATCGGGATAGGCCTGGCGCCGCCTCGGACTGGAGCACGCAAGTCGGCGCTAAGGCGCGCGAACGCGGCAAGCTCTGGCCGCGATCCTCCCTCAAGGCAGCCGGATGCGACGGGAGGACGGCATGGCGACTCTCACTGGCACGGGCGGCCCCGATACGCTTTCGGGCACGGATCAGATCGACAGCATCTTCGGCTTGGCTGGCGCGGACAGGCTCTACGGTCTGGCGGAGGACGACTTCCTCTATGGCGGCGGGGCCGGCGACATCCTCTTCGGCGGCGGCGGTCTGGACGTGGTGCGCGGCGCCGCGGCCGACGACACGGCCTACGGTTCCGGCGGGCGCGACACGCTTCTGGGCAACGAGGGCTCGGACCTGCTCTACGGTGGCAACAGCCGGGATCGCCTGGTGGGCGGCACCGGGGTGGATACGGTGGCCGGGGGCGTGGGGAACGACGTGGTCCTGGTCGACGAACCGGGCGACGTCATCATCGAGTTCGCCGGCGAGGGCACGGACAGCGTCATCGCCTCGACCGACTTCACCCTGCCGAGCGGCGCGACGGGCGAGGTCGAGGAACTGCTGCTGGCGGGCGATGCCGGTGCGATCTCTGGCGGCGGCAACGAGCTGGACAACCGGATCCGGGGCAACTCCAGCGACAACAGGATCAGCGGGTTCGGGGGCGACGACCGCCTCTTGGGACGCAGCGGCAACGATAGCGCCTACGGGGGCGACGGCGAGGACTCGCTGGTCGGCAACACCGGCGACGACTTCCTGGTGGGAGGCTCCGGCGCGGACAAGGTGAACGCGGGCACCGGTGCCGACAGTCTGGAAGGCGGCAGCGGCGCGGACGAACTGCGCGGCAAGCGCGGCGCCGACGTGGCGAAGGGGGAGGCCGGGGGCGATTCCCTCTTCGGCGACAACGACGCCGACACGCTCTACGGCGGGCTGGGCGATGACTTCCTGAAGGGCGGTGCCGGCGTGGACACGGCCTATGGAGGGTCCGGGGACGACACCTTCCGCATCGTCACCAGTGCCGATGTGGTGGCGGAAGCGGTGGACGAGGGCAGCGACACGGTCTTCGCCGAAGCCGATTTCACCCTGCCCGGCACGGCTTCCATGGGCGATGTGGAACAGCTGCGCCTGGTGGGCGGTTCTTCCGCGCTGAACGGGGCCGGCAACGAATTGGACAACCTGGTGCGCGGCAACACCGCAAGCAACCGGCTACGCGGTGGCGCCGGCGACGACCGGGTGCAGGGCCGCGACGGTGACGACTCACTCTACGGCGAGTCCGGCGCCGACGTCGTCGAGGGTGGAGACGGTGAGGACAAGGTTCTCGGAGACGGAAACAACGACACGCTCTTCGGCGGCAGTGGCGACGACAGCCTCTTCGGTCTAGACGATGTAGACACTCTCTATGGCGGCTCCGGCTCCGACTTTCTTGACGGCGGAGCGGGCACGGACACCGCGTCGGGTGGCGGCGGCAACGACACCTTCCAGGTGAACGAGGCGGGCGATGTCGTCATGGAGAACGCGGACGAAGGAACCGACCGCGTCTTCGCAGAGGTGAGCTTCACGCTGCCGTCGAGCGCCGCCAACGGCTACATCGAAGAGCTGGAGCTGGCCTATTTCGGGGGCGCCATAGACGGCGTCGGCAACGATCTGGACAACTACGTGCTCGGAAACTCGGCCGTCAACACGCTCCAGGGTTTGTCGGGAGACGATTCACTCTATGGGCTGGAAGGCAACGATAGTCTTCGCGGTGACAGCGGTGCCGACAGCCTCTACGGTGGCAGCGGAACAGACCAACTCTACGGTGCTTCCGGAGCCGACTACTTGGTCGGCGGGTCTGGGACAGACGCCATGCGTGGCGGCTCTGGTGACGACACCTTCCTGGTATCGGACTCAGGCGATTCCGTTGTCGAGGCACCGGGAGCGGGCATCGATACCGTGATCTCGTCCGTCGACTTCACCCTCCCCGGATCGGGATCCAGCGGCTACGTCGAGATCATGATTCTAAAGGACGATGCCGGCAACATAGATGGCGGCGGCAACGACCTTGACGACCGGATCATCGGCAACAGCGGCGACAACAGCATTCGGGGCTTTACCGGGAGCGACAGCCTCTACGGTGCGGGCGGCGACGATGAACTTCGAGGCGGCACGGAGAAAGACTCTCTCTACGGCGGAGATGGAGACGATTCCCTCTTCGGCGGCAGCGGTGCCGACCGTCTCTACGATCTCTCCGGTTCGAACAGCTTCTACGGCGGCGAGGGTGACGACCATGTCACCGGCGGTGACGGGGATGATGCCTACTACGGCGGCGGGGTCGTTGCCTCGGCCGGGGACAATCTCTTCTATGGCGGTCTCGGCGATGACGTCGCAATGGGGTCCTCCAGCATCACCAGCGGCGACGTGGACAGCTTCCACGGCGGCAGCGGTGCCGACAGTCTCTACGGCAATGCGGGCGACGACACCATCTTCGGCGGTTCCGGTGACGACCGGGGTTTCGGCGGCCTCTATGACGACGACTTCTTCGGTGGCGAAGGGAACGACAGCTTCTACGGCGGCGGCAGTTCCAACATCTTCTTCGGTGGCAGCGGTAACGACAAGGCCTACGCCGAGGACGGCATCGACACCATGGTCGGTGGCAGCGGCAACGACGTCTTCTATGCCGAGGACGGAGACAACTTCCTCTACGGTGAGGACGGTGACGATGCCTTGTACGCCGAAGACGGCAGCGACACCATGTACGGCGGATCGGGGCGCGACTACATGGAAGGCAATGGTGGCAGCGACTTTCTCCTGGCGGGAAGCGGTGACGACAGTGCCAATGGTGGCGTCGGCGGTGACAAGGTCTACGGTGGCCAAGGCGATGATGGCGTCTTTGGTGGCGATGGTAACGATACGGTAGACGGTGGCAGTGGAGACGACCTGATTCTTGGCGGTCTCGGCAACGATGTTCTGCTTGGCCAGTCAGGAGACGACAGCATCGAAGGCAGTTTCGAAGACGACAGCCTCTCCGGCGGATCCGGTGCCGATGAGCTCTACGGTGGCCTGGATAGCGATACCCTGACCGGAGGGGACGGCGACGACAGCCTCCATGGCGACGACGGAAGCGACGTCAGCTTCCAAGGGGGGTCCGGGCTCGATCTCCTCTTCGGCGGCGAGAACGCCGATTCACGCTTCTTCGGCGGTTCCGGCGCGGACAGCCTCTTCGGCGGGGACGGCGCCGGATACGATCAGTCCTTCTTCGGCGGCGATGGCGACGACGCTCTCTATGGCGACGGCGGCGACGACTACTCCTTCCACGGCGACTCCGGTGGCGACAGCCTGTTTGGCGGGGGCGGAAGCGATTACGACTTCTTCGGCGGATCGGGTGCCGACAGCCTTGATGGAGGCGCCGATTCCGATGGCTACTTCTACGGTCGCGACGGCGATGACAGGCTTGACGGCGGCGCCGGAACCGATGGCTCCTTCTTCGGCGGAACGGGATCGGACAGGCTTTATGGCGGCGATGGGAACGACTACGCCTTCTTCGGCGGGTCGGGGGCGGACAGCATCTACGGTGGGTCGGGTAGGGACACCCTGACGGGCGACAGCGGGGCGGATCTTCTCTCCGGATCGCAGGACGAAGACATACTCTACGGTGGCGTCGGCGACGACACCGCCTATGGCGGTGACGGCCTCGACAGTCTCTTCGGCAGCCTCGGAGACGATGTCCTGACCGGGGGCTCCGGCGCCGACATTGCCTACGGCGGGTCCGGTCAAGACACCTTCGTGATCTTGGGATCGGACTCGATCGTCGACCTCTCCGGCGGCAGCGACCTGGCCCTCGCCAGCATCTCCTTCACCTTGGTGACGGGCGTGGAGCGGTTCCTGGCCGCGGAGAACGTGAAGAACGTTAACGGCTACGGCGACTACGACAACGACACGCTGACGGGCAACAGCTTGGGCAATCGGCTGGAGGGGAGGAGCGGCGGCGACCGCCTCTACGGCGAGGGCGGGGACGATATCCTGGTCGGTGGCCAGGGCTACGACTACCTGCTGGGCGGCGCCGGCGCGATCAGTGCCTACGGCGGCGACAACGGGGACACCATCGTGATCGATCAGGTCGTCGATGCCCAGCAGTCGACCCTGGATGGCGGCAGCGGTACCGACAGGCTGCTCTTCGGCGTGGCCGATACCAGCGCGCTTTCCCTGACCGAGTTCCTGGGGATCTCGAGCATAGAGGTCTATGCCTTCTCCATCACGCTGGGAAGCGGCGATGACGTGCTGTCCGGCCTTTCCGGCGGCGATATCATCTTCGGCGCAACTGGATCGGATACGCTCTCCGGCAACACAGGCGACGACGTCCTCGCCGGTGGCGACGATAACGACTACCTCTATGGCGATGTCGGCTCGAACCTGCTGCTGGGAGAGAGCGGCGCCGACGTCATGAAGGGTGGAGAGGTCGCGGACGACATCTTCGGCGGTTCCGGCGTCGACGTGGCCTATGGCCAAGGCGGCGACGACACCCTCTTTGGAGATGGCGAGGGAGACAGCCTCTACGGAAGCTCCGGCACCGACTTCGTCTACGGTGGGTCGGGTGCCGACAAGGCCGATGGCGGCAGTGGGGCGGACACGCTCTATGGCGACGACGGCGCCGACAGCCTCTACGGCGGTTCGGGGATGGACGGGCTCTTCGGCGGCGACGCTGCCGACACGATCGACGGCGGCGACGATATGGATTTCCTGGAGGGCGATGACGGTGACGACACGCTCTCCGGCGGTGCCGGAGGCGACGTGCTGAGCGGCGAGGCGGGCGACGACGACCTCAGCGGCGGCGCGGACTTCGACATACTCGTGGGAGGCCTCGGCAACGACACGCTGACCGGTGGTTCTTCGAACGATGTCTTCAGCTTCGAGAACGACGAGGACGGTAGCGACACCATCAGCGACTTCGAGTCTTCCGAGACGGTCGCCATCTTCGATGCCGACATGATCGAGCTCGAGATCGATACCCCGATGGGCTACTGGATCGGTGCGTCGGCCTTCAGCGGCCTGGGCGACGCGGAGGCGCGCTTCGACGATCAAGGTGCCGCCAACGGGTTGGTGCAGGTGGATGTCGACGGCGACGGCACCCTCGACTTCGACATCGAGATGGTGGGCTTCACCGCCGCCTCGCAGCTGACCTCGTCAGACTTCTTGTTCCTCCCCGGCGGACCGTGATAGCCCGCGCGCGCCTCTCGGCCCGCTCTGCCGGCAGGCCTGGCCCGTGATCTTGGTTCCCCCTTCGACATTGCCGAGGAAGGGCAGGTCTCTCGGGTTCGGTTCAAGTCGGTCGTTTCAAAGCCGGATTTATCGCAATAACAGAGGCTTCCTGGATTTTTAGTGGCAAGTTGCCTCCCCTGCGTCTATAGATCGAACTGGTGATCAGTTGCTCAGCGGCAGACCCGGCCTTTGGCAACTGCCAAGGATCGAGAGACGAGGGAGGGGACGATGCCTATCTATAGTGGTGGATCCGGCAATGATACCTTGTCCGGGTCGGATTTGGTCGACACCATCTTCGGGCGCAGCGGCAACGACCTTCTCTATGGGCGCGGCGAGGCCGACACGCTGAATGGCAATGCCGACAATGACTACCTCAGTGGCGGCGACGGTGCCGATCTGCTGCGCGGCGGCCTTGGCGACGATAGGGCGGTCGGCGGTGACGGTGAGGACAGCCTGCTGGGCAGCACCGGCTCGGACACACTCTACGGCGGCGACGATAACGACCGGATGAACGGCGGCGCCGGCGTCGACGAGATGTTCGGCGGCATCGGCGACGATGTCTTCGTCGTGGACACCTTCGCGGACAAGATCACCGAGAACGTGGGCGAGGGCAGCGACACCGTCATCTCCAGCGCGCGCTCCTTCAGCCTGCAGGCCGGCGTCGACGTGGAGGTGCTGCGGCTAGCCAAGGGTGCCGGCGGTATCAGCGGCGAGGGCAACGAAGGCGACAACACGATCCACGGGAACAGCTTCGACAATGCCCTCACTGGCTATGCGGGCGACGATCTGCTGCTGGGCAAGGCGGGCGATGACTTCGGCTACGGTGGTTACGGGAACGATATGATGTTCGGCGGTGAGGGCGCCGACAATCTGGACGGGGGCAGCGGCGACGATCTGCTGAACGGCGGGTCCGGTGCGGACTTCATGGGCGGCGGTCTGGGCGACGATACCTTCCGGGTGGACACCGCGACGGACACCGTCAGCGACGCCTCGGATCAGGGCAGCGACACGGTCTTCTCCAAGGCCGACTTCGAGCTCACCAGCACGGCCGACTTCGGCTTCATCGAACAGCTGCGTCTGGTCGGTGGCGCGGGCGACATCGACGGTGCCGGCAACGAACTGGATAACCTGATCCGTGGCAACACCGGCAACAACACGCTGATCGGCAACGAGGGCGATGACACGCTGAGAGGGCGCGGAGGCGACGACTTCCTGAACGGCAGGGAGGGCGACGACGTGCTCTTCGGCAACAGCGGCGCCGACACCTTCGCCTTCGACGCGGATCTGACCGGCGCTAGCCGGCTGGTCGGCGATTTCAGCGGCGCCATCGGCGGCGATGGCGACAAGTTCCAGCTGAACGTCACCGGCATCAATCCGGAGTTCGTTGGCGATACGGCCTTCGGTGGCGATGGCACGGCCGAGGCCCGCTTTCAGGATAACGGCGAAGCCGACGGCCGCCTGCAGGTCGACGTCAACGGCGACGGCAGCGCCAACTTCTCCGTCAGGCTGAACAACGTCACGTCCGTCGATCAACTGACGACGACCGATTTCCTCTTCGTGTAGCGGAGCGAAAGCCTTCCTCTAGCCGGTAATCTGACTGGCGACCAACAGCTCGAGGGCGTGGACGCCGGCCAGCGAGTTCCCCTTGGCGTCCAAGGCCGGCGACCAGACGCAGATGCTGCAGACCCTGGGCACGATGGCGAGGATGCCGCCGCCGACGCCGCTCTTGGCCGGCAGGCCGACCCTGTAGGCGAAGTCCCCGGCGGCGTCGTAGAGACCGCAGAGCCGCATGACGGCGTGGATCCGCCGCCGCCGGCCGGGTGCGTCGGAGATCGGCCACTCGCCCTCGCCGCCGACCAGGAATCGCCCGGCGCGCGCCAGGGAACGGCAGCTCATCGACAGCGAGCAGGCGCGAAAGTAGACGTCGAGCGTGTCGTGCGGCGGGCAGAAGAGGTTGCCCTTCGCCTTCAAGAGCCAGGCCATGGCCCGGTTGAGGTCGCCATGCTCCCGCTCGGACTGCCAGACCTCGTGATCGTAGTGGACCTCCTGGTCGCCCGAGAGCCGCCGCATCATGTTGCGCAGCTGCTGCACATAGAGGGGATAGCGCGCGAGCAGGGCGTCGATCACCACGATGGCGCCCGGATTGATGAAGGGGTTCCTGGGGATGCCCCGCTCCTGTTCCAGCAGGATCAGGGAGTTGAAGCTGGTGCCGGAGGGCTCGCGCCCGACACGCTCCCACAGCTGGTCGCCGATCCAGTCCAGCGCGATGGCCAGGTTGAAGACCTTGGAGACGCTCTGGACCGAGAAGCGCTCGTCGGCATCGCCGACGACGAACTCCCGTCCGTCATGGAAATGGACGGCGAGGCCGAACTTCCGGGGAGAGACCTTGCCCAACGCCGGGATGTAGTCGGCCACGCGGCCCGTCGCCGCCAGCGGGCGCGCCTCCTCGGCCACCTGCTCCAGCAGGCTCTGGATCTCGCTGTCTTCCATAGTGCCTGCCGCTGACTTCGCCGCTGCCCAAGGTCCGATGATCCTACGCAGGAGAACAGCAGCGCGCAAAGCCGTAGCGATGCGGTGCTGTTTGGCCAGGCGAGCGTCGCGTGGTCAACCGGCCGCACGCTGCTTCACGCGGGCGCGCATGGCCCGCGAGGCTTCCTCGGTGCCGTCGTGGAAGGAACCGAAGACGCGGTCCCACGGCAGCTCCGCGGTGCCGAAGTTGCACTTGAAGAAGCGATGGTGGAGCTGATGGAAGAAGTCGCCGGATTTCAGGAGCTTCTTGTCCCGGGCTAGCAGGCTCTCGTAGCCGGAGTGGCTGAAGGCGGGGTTCAGACCGTCCAGGTAGAAGTGAAAGAGCACGTGGGCCGGATGCGAGGGCACCACGAAGTGGATCAGCACCGAGGAGAAGTAGAGCAGGTGCTCGACGGGATGCATGGAGATGCCGGACCAGGGGCCGATATTGACGTTGCGGTGGTGCAGGCTGTGCACCATGCGATAGAGCGGCGGCCAATGCAGGGCTCTGTGGATCCAGTAGAAGTGGAAGCTGGACCAGATCGGGATCAGCACGAACCAGAGGGCGAACCAGACCGGGCTCTCGGAGAAGACCAGTCCCGGCGCATAGCCGTTGGCAGCCGCCCACCAGTAGAGCGCCTCGAAGCCGGTCCAGATCGTCACGCCGCTGGCCAGCGACCAGAAGAGGTTGTCCTTGACCTGATCGCGGAAGGTGAAGGTGGCGCTGTCGCGGGCGAGGTCGCGGGCGTCGAACTTCAAGCGCTTGGCCTGGGCCGAGAGGCCGTAGAACCATAGGTGCAGGCCGCCGGCGACAAGGGTCAGCAGGGCCAGGTTGCGCAGCCAGATCTGGGCGATCCATCCAAAGGCCAGGGTCTGCATCGTCTCGCTGGCGGGCTGCAGCCAGGCGAAGACGGCCCAGGCCAGGAAGAACTCCAGCACCACGGAGCTGATCGCGAGCCAGTAGCCCGCCAGCCACCTGAGCCAGGCGAGCGGCCTGGGCGGCCAGTCCAGGATCGGCGAGACGGCGATCGGCACATCGGGCTGATAGTGCCACTTGCCGGTCGGGGAGGATGCCTTCTTGTCGCGCATGGGATGCGTCCTTGACGAAAGCGGAGTCAGGCGGGAAAGGGATCGGGCTGATCGGGATCGGTGTCGAGCCAGACCGACTTGGTCTGCAGGAAGCAGCGCATGCCCTCCCAACCGTTCTCCCGGCCGTAGCCCGATTGCTTGAAGCCGCCCACCGGCGACTGCGCGGCGGCGTTGAAGTAGTTGTTGATGTAGACGGTGCCCGCCTCGATCCGATCGGCGAGCCGGATCGCCTTGTTCACGTCGCTGGTCCAGATGCCGGCGGCGAGGCCGTAGATGCTGTCATTGGCAATGCGCACGACCTCCGCCTCGTCCTCCCAGATCTCGATCGAGACCACGGGGCCGAAGACCTCGCTCCGGGCCAACTCGTCCTCGCTCGAGACCTCGGCGAAGATGGTGGGGCCGATGTAATAGCCGCTGTCGCGGCGGGCGCCGCGCCCGTCCAGCAAGAGGCGGTGCCCGGCCGCCTCGGCCGCCGCGATCCGCTCCAGGATGCGCGCGTAGTGCGGCGCGTTGGCGATGGGGCCGACCTGGGTGGCGGGATCGTCCGGCCTGCCGATCCTGGCCTTCTTGGCGACCTCGACCAGGCGCTGGCTGAAGTCGTCGGCGAGGCTGCGGTGCAGCAGAAGGCGCGAGCCGGCAATGCAGCTCTGGCCGCTCACCGGGAAGATACCCGCGGCCACGCCCCTGACCGCCAGGTCGAGCGAGGCATCCGGCAGCACGATCTGCGGCGACTTCCCGCCCAGTTCCATCACCAGGGGTTTCACTTGCCCTGCCGCGGCGGCGGCCACCGCGCGTCCGCCGGCGACGCCGCCGGTGAAGCTCACCATGCGGACGTCGGGGTGCGCGACGAGCGGCTCGCCGGTCGTGGGGCCATAGCCGGTCACCACGTTCACGACGCCCTTCGGCAGGTCGGCCTCTTCCAGGACCGCCATCAGCTCCAGAGTGGAGCAGGAGGCATGCTCCGAGGGTTTGATCACCACGGCATTGCCGGCCGCCAAGGCCGGCGCCAGCTTCCAGATCAAGACCCCCAAGGGCGAGTTCCAGGCGGTGATCAGGGCGACCACGCCGAAGGGCTGCCAGCGCTGGTAGTTCAGCACGTTCGGCGCATCCGCCGGGATCAGGCTGCCCTCGAACTTGTCGCACATGCCGGCGTAGTAATGGAAGCTGTCGGCCAGCCAGGTCCGCAGCGCCGGGGTGATGTGGGCCGGCAGCTTGCCGTTATCGCGCGTCTCCACTGCGCCCAGGCGCGCGGCGCTGGCGACCAGGACATCGCCGATACGGGTCAAGAGGCGGCCGCGGCCGGAGGCGGTCATGCGGCCCCAAGGCCCTTCGTCGAAGGCGGTCTTGGCGGCCAACACCGCAAGCGCGATGTCCGCCTCGTCGCAGTCGGGCACCCTTGCCCAGACGGTGCCGTCGGCAGGGTCCTCGCTCTCGATCCAGCGTCCCGACGCCGGCTCGTGCCAAGCGCCGTCCGCATAGAAGTGATAGCTCTTCATGCCGCTCTCTCCCTCGGGTTCTCGCGCGCCAGCGGCATCCGCCCCAGTATCAAGTCCGCCGCCTTCTCCGCCAACATGATGACCGGGGCGTTGGTGTTGCCGCCCACCTGATCGGGGAAGGAGGAGGCATCGACTACGCGCAGCCCTTCGATGCCGCGCACCCGCAAGGCCTCGTCCAGCACGGCGCCCGGATCGTTGTCGGCGCCCATCCGGCAGGTGGAGACGGGGTGGTGTCCGGTGGTGACGTAGCGGCGCACGCCTTCCTCCAGCGCCCGGTCGCTCACCGCGTCCAATCCCGGTTGCCTTTCGCGGCCGACGACACCCCTGAAGCTCGGCTGGCGCATGATCTGGCGCACGTGACGCAATCCGGCGAGCATCTGGGCCATGTCTTGAGGGTCGGTGAACCAGCAGGGGTCGATCCTCGGCGCTGCCAAGGGATCGGCGCTGTCCAGCCTGAGCGTCCCATGGCTTCTAGGGCGCTGCAGCAGAACTTCGAGCTGCACGCCGGCGACGGCCTTCTTTCCACGGCTCATCACCAGGGTTCCGATGTTGAGCAGTCCCTCCAGGGACCAGCGCCAGCCGGCCTCCTCCTCCTGCACGCACATCGGCGTGAAGTAGACCATCAGCTCCGGGCAATCGTGATCCCGCAAAGCGCGGAACAGCACGCTGGACCAGAAGGGAGCGGCCCCGGGCCCGCCGTGGGTCAGGAGATAGCGGAGGCCCGTCGCCACCGCCCGGTCCAGGCGCTGCAAGCGGGCCAAGCTGAGGCGGCGGTCCATCAGCTCGAAGGTGACGGGCATCTGGGGATGGTCGTAGAGCGTGGATCCGACGCCCGGCAGGTCGAGGATCGCCTCGATCCCCTGCTCGGAGAGATGGTCGGCCGGCCCGATTCCCGAGAGCATGAGGCACTGCGGTGAACCGAAGGCGCCGAGGCTCAAGATCACTTCGCGCTCGGCGCGGATTTCTCCATGGGCGAGCGCCAGGCCCGTGGCGCGCTTGCCGCTAAAGGCGACCTTGGTGACGTGGCTCCCCGTCAGCACGGTGAGGTTCGTGGGCCGCCGCCGCAGGTAGGCCGCGGCCGTCGACTGGCGCCGTCCGCCCCAGACCTTCACGTCTATGCGGCCCACGCCCTCCTGGCGGATGCCGTTGAAGTCCTCGTTCAAGGGGTTGCCGGCCTCCCGGCAGGCCTCGACGAAGATCTCGTTGATCCGATCGAAGTTGCCGGCTGCCGTCAGCTTGAGCGGACCCTCGGTGCCGTGAAAGGGGTCGCCCGCTCGATGCGGCGCCGCGCAAGAGCGCCGGAAGTAGGGCAGTACCTCGGCATAGGACCAGCCCCTCAGTCCCTTCTGGCGCCAGCGGTCGTAGTCGCCGGCGCAGCCGCGCATGTAGATCATTCCGTTGATGAGCGAGCTGCCGCCGATCCCCTTGCCGCGCGGATAGTAGATCCGGCGGCCCGCGAGGCCCTCTTGCGGGACGCTGTAGAAGCCCCAGTCGTACGTCGGGTTGCCGAAGAGAAAGCCGTTGCCGGCCGGCATGCGCGACCAGAGGCCGTGCCGCCAGCCGCCCGCGTCCACCAGGCAGACGGTGACGTCCGGATCCTCCGCCAGGCGCGCGGCCAAGGTGCAGCCGGCCGAGCCGGCGCCGGCGATGACGTAGTCGAAGCTCCGGGTCATGCCGCCAGCTCCTTCACGACGGCGGCCGTGACCTCCCGACTGGAGGCCCCGCCGCCGATGTCGGGCGTGGCGATGCCGCGGGCCAGCACGGCCTCGACGGCGCGCTCAATCCGGGCCGAGATCTCCGGTCGGCCGCAGCTATGCTCGAACATCATGGCGACGCTCAGGATCATGCCGAGCGGGTTCGCCTGGCCGCTACCGGCGATGTCTGGCGCGGAGCCGTGCACCGGCTCGTAGATGCCCTTCACGGGCGTGCCGGGCGGCCCGCAGAGGCAGGCCGACGGCAGCATGCCCAAGCCGCCCGAGACGACGGCCGCGAGATCGGAGAGAAGGTCGCCGATCAGGTTGCAGCCGATGACGACATCGAAGGCGCCGGGGTCGCGCGCCAGCTGATAGGCGCAGTTGTCGGCGTAGAGGTGGGTCAGCGCGACGTCGGGATAGTCGGTGGCGACCTCGCTCACCACCGCGCGCCAGAGCTTGTAGCTCTCCATCACGTTGGCCTTGTCTGCGGAGACCAGCCGGCCCCGACGCGCGCGGGCCAGGCGAAAGCCGGCATGCGCGAGCCGCGCGATCTCTCCTTCGCCATAGCCGGCGGTGTCGAACCCGTAGCGCTGGCCGGAGCGTTGCTCGATGCCCCGCGGCGCGGCGAAGAAGGCGCCGCCGCACATCTCCCGCACCACCAGGACGTCCGCGGATTGCGCGAGCCCGGGGCGGAACGGTGTGCGCTCGGCCAGCGCGCTCCAGGCGCGTGCCGGCCGCAGCCCGGCGTAAGCGTCCAACTCCTTGCGCAGGCGCATCAGGCCGTCCTGCATCTCCGGCCCGCCGGGCACGCGGATCTCGTCCCACGCCGGGCCGCCGACGGCGCCGACCAGGACGGCATCGGCCGCTTGCGCCGCGACCAGTGTCTCCTCGCGGCAAAAGGTGCCGTGAACCTCCCAGGCCGCGCCGTGCAAGAGGTCGTGCCGGACCCGCAGGCGGATGCCGGTCTGCTGGCAGGCCGCCGCGGCGACGGCGAGGCCGCACGCCAGGACCTCCGGCCCGATACCGTCGCCACCCAGCGCCAACAACCGCAGCTCAGCCATGGGGACCGATCCCTTGCTCCCGATCCGGCGCATTCTAGGCCGTTGAAAGGATCGGCGTAGGCTGAAATGATGAATGGCAATCGTTCATGGGATGAATGAATGCGGAAGGATCCCGTCCCACTTCATCAGATCCAGGCTTTCGAGGCCGCCGCCCGGAACCTGAGCTTCACCCGCGCGGCGAGCGAGCTGAACGTGCAGCAGCCGGCCGTCAGCCGGCAGGTCGCCATGCTGGAGCAGCTGCTGGGTGCGACGCTCTTTCGGCGCAGCAAGCCGCGCCTGACGCTCACCGCCGAAGGCGAGGTCCTGCTGGAAGCGGTGTCGGCGGGCTTCGGCGCAATCGCCTCGGGCATGCGCCAGGTCAAGGCCTTGAGGGAGGGCGAGGTCATCGTGGTGAACGCGGCCATCGGCTTCACCAGCCTTTTCCTGCTGCCGCGCCTGGCCGAGTTCCAGACCCTGCACCCCGATGTCCGGCTGGAGATCGTCACCCGCGACCAGAACCCCGATTTCGATCCGGCCAAGTGCGACATCGTGATGACCTTCGGCGAGACCGGCGTTCCGGGCACCAGGTCGAAGCTGGTCTTCCGGGAGGAACTGATAGCCGTCTGCAAGGCAGGCTATCTGGGTTCCGACGCGCCGCTCGAGCGGAGGGACCTCGCCCGGCAGAGGCTCCTGCACCTCTCCAGCCCCGACCATGCCGACGATTGGAAACGCTACTTCGAGGGGTCGGATGCCGCGCCGCCGCAGCCTCGGCCGCTGGACCGGATCCTGAGCTACATGGTCTATCTGCGCGCCATTCAGACCGGCGGCGGCATCGGCTTGGGCTGGTGCCGGCTGATCGAGGAAATGTTGGACTCGGGCGCGCTGGAGGTCGCTTGCGACCACAAGGTGGTGACCGATCGCGGCTATCACTGTTGCGTCATGCCGCGCGCCGCGAACCATCGAGGCGCGATGATCTTCCTCGACTGGATAGCCGAGGCGGACTAGGTGTTTAACGCCGGCTTCGCTGGCGCGGCGATGGTGATAGGGGGAGGGAGGCGTTATGGGACGGGGGCAGCGAGCAGGGGCAAGGACGACGCCATGAGCGAGACCCGCATCATCCGCCCACGCCGCAGTTTCATCTTTTCGCCCGGGCTCAAGCCGGAGATGTTTCCCAAGGCCCTTGCCTCGGGCACCGACATCGTCTGCGTCGAGCTTGAAGACGGAATCGCGCCCAAGGACAAGGCCGCCGCGCGGGCCAATGTGATGGCGCTCTTCGCCGAGCCGCAGGCCGACGACGGGATCGAGCGGATCGTGCGCATCAACTGCCTGCGCGAAGCCTTCGGTCTGGCCGACGTGCAAGCCGTGCTGGATGCCGACAGTCCGCCGCCGGCGCTGATGCTGCCGAAGGTGCGCACACCGGACGAGATCGTCTGGTTGGACGACCTCTTGAGCGAACGCGGGCACGCCACCCGCCTGCACATCATTATCGAGACCAATGAAGGCTTGGAGGCCGCCTACGAGATCGCGCAATGCAGCCAGCGGATCGACGCGCTCTTCTTCGGCGGGGTCGACATGGCCGCCGAGTTGCGTTGCGTGAATGCCTGGGAGCCGCTTCTCTACGCCCGCTCTCGCGTCGTCCATGCAGCGGCCGCCGCCGGCCTGGACGTGATCGACGTCCCCTTCCTCGACCTGGAGGATCCGGAGGGACTGGTGCAGGCCGCGCTGAAGGCCTGCGATCTGGGCTTCTCCGGCAAGGGGGCGATCCATCCCAAGCAGATCGCCCCGATCAACCAGGTCTTCACGCCCCAGGAGGCCGTCGTCGAGCGCGCGCGCCGGGTCATCCGGGCTTTCGAGGAGGCCGACACGGGGCTGCTCGTGGTCGATGGCAAGCTGATCGAGAAGCCCGTCCTGCGGGAGATGTACCGCATTCTGGCCGTTGCCGAGCGGGTCGGCGGGGCGGGCTGAGACGGGAACCTTCCAAAGCCGGTCGTGGTGAGGCGATGAACGTGAACTTCGAAACCCTCTTGCTGGCGGATCCGGAACCCGGGGTGCTCCTCGTCACCCTCAACCGGCCGGAGGCCGCCAATGCTTTCAACACCCAGATGGCCCGGGACCTGGTCGCGCTTTTCGAAGGGCTGGCGCTCGATCCGGGTGGCCATCGCTGTGTGGTGCTGACCGGCGCGGGGCAAAGGGCCTTCTGCGCTGGCGGCGACCTCAAGGAGCGCGACGGCATGACCGACGAGGCCTGGGGGCGCCAGCACCTGGTCTACGAACGGATGGCGCGGGCCATCATCGCCTGTCCGCTGCCGATCGTCGGCGCCGTCAACGGCGCGGCCTATGGCGGCGGCTGCGAGATCGCCTGCGCCCTGGATTTCCTCTATGCGGCCGAGACGGCACGCTTCGCGCAGACTGAAACCAAGCTCGGCATCATCCCCGGCGCCGGGGGCACGCAGACCTTGGCTAGGGCGGTCGGCGAGCGCCGCGCCAAGGAGCTCATCCTGACGGGCAGGCCCTTCACGGCGGCCGAGGCCCAGGCCTGGGGTCTGGTCAACGCCGTCTATCCGCAGGACCGGCTGCTCGATGAGTCCCTGGCGGCGGCCGTCGCCATCGCCGCGAACGCCCCCATCGCCGTGCGCCAAGCCAAGCAGGCCATAGCCCGGGGCTTGCAGATGTCGCTCGGCGACGGCCTTGCCTTCGAGATCGAAGCCTACAACCGCACCGTGCCGACGGAAGACCGCTTGGAGGGCGTGCGCGCCTTCAATGAAAAGCGGAAGCCGAACTTCAAGGGGCGTTGAGCGAGGGGGCACGGCGCCGGCGACACGGCAACAGCCATCCGGTCAGAACGGTTCGACTTGCTGACGTCGCTTACCGCGCTCAAGGCCCTAGGCGTGATTGCCGTTGGCGTAGCGGGCCCGTCCCTCATCCCTTTGAGGTGATCCGTCGATCATCGCAGACTCGCCCGCATCGGTAGGTGTAGACTGCAAAGGACAGTCAACTCCAAGGCAGGTCGCGCTTGAGGCGCCTGCTCTAGGAGAAGAAGAAGGTTAGGAGGCGGATGCATGTGGGACGTCGGTGTTTGGCTCGGCGCTCTTGGCCTGAGCCAGTACGAGGCCGCCTTCCGAGAAAACGACGTCGACGCGACCGTCGCCGCGAGCCTTACTGCCGAGGATCTGCGTGAACTCGGTGTCGCCTCGATCGGACACCGACGCAAACTGCTAGGCGCCATCGCCGTGATGAATGGCGGGGATGCGCCCGGTTCTTCGTCCACCCCTGCGCCGGCCCCGGTCGGAGAGCAGCCGACCGGGACGTCCGAGGCGGAACGGCGACAGTTGACCGTCCTCTTCGTTGACCTTGTCGGATCCACCGCGCTTTCGGCCAGGCTCGACCCCGAGGACATGGGCGGGGTCATCCGCGCCTACCAAAACGCCGTTGCAGGCGAGATCGCGCGCGTCGAAGGCCATGTCGCGAAGTTCATGGGCGACGGGGTCCTCGCCTACTTCGGCTGGCCGCGTGCCCACGAGGACGGGCCCGAGCGTGCGCTTCGCGCCAGCCTCTCGATCGTCGCGGCCGTCTCTCGGCTGAAGGGCGGTGGTGCCCATCTGGCCTGCCGCATCGGCGTTGCAACCGGGCTCGTGGTCGTCGGGGACCTGGTGGGCAAGGGCGCGGCACAAGAGGAAGCCGTGGTCGGCGACACGCCGAACCTCGCCGCGCGACTGCAAGCGGTAGCCGGCCCCGGACAGGTGGTCGTGGCCAAGGCGACGCGCCGATTGCTTGGCGACCTCTTTGTTTTTGAGACGCTGCCGCCGCGCGACCTGAAGGGCATCGAAGGGCCGACTTCCGCTTTCGCCCTGTTGGGCGAGCGTGCGCTGACCAGCCGCTTCGCCGCGCGTCAGGGCGGCGCGCCGGCTCCCCTCGTCGGCCGCGATCAGGAACTGGCATTGCTGATGGAGCGCTGGCGCCAGGCCGAGGCCGGTGAGGGCCAGGCAATCCTGCTGACGGGAGAAGCAGGCATCGGCAAGTCGCGGATCTCCGAAGGGCTGGTTTCAGCGGTGGAGGCGGGACCCCACGTGCTCCTGCGCTACCAGTGTTCGCCCTATCACAGTGACAGTGCGCTCTATCCGGCGATCCAACAGATCATCCAAGCCGCCGGGTTCCTCGTGGACGATGACGTAGAGCGGCGGCTCGATCGGCTCGAGTCTCTCTTGGCGCAGGGAGACGAGGATGGCGGCATCGCAGCGGCGCCCCTCTTCGCCAATCTGCTCGGACTCGACGCAAGCCAGCGCTACGCTCCCTCGGCACTCACGCCGCAGCAGCGCCGGAGCCGGACGCTCGCGGCCCTCGTCCAACAGCTCGCCGGTCTCGCTCGGCGCAAACCGGTCCTGTGGTTGGTCGAAGATGCGCACTGGATCGATCCGACGACCTTGGAGCTCATCGAACTCGCCCTTGACGGGCTCGCGACCAATCGCGTCCTCCTCTTGGTGACGGCCCGTCCGACTTTCACGGCGAACCTAGCGAGCCATCCAGCGTTGATGCGCCTCGCGATCAACCGTTTGGCCCGCAGCGCGACGCGATCAATCATTGCCCGCATCAGCGGCGACCATAGTCTGCCAGAGACAGTGATCGAGAAAATCGCCGCGCGGACGGACGGCGTTCCACTCTTTGTCGAAGAGATGACCAAGGCGGTGTTGGAAGCCGGTAGTTCACGTCAGACGGAGCAGGATTACGAACGTGACGGCGCGTTGGAATCAATTGCGGTTCCGGCGACGCTGCACGATTCGCTTATGGCGCGGCTCGACCGACTGCATGGTGTCAAAGAGGCCGCCCAAACAGCGGCCGTCATCGGTCGTGCCTTCGATCATCAGATGCTGGCATCCCTCTCGGCGCAGCCCGAGGCCGCGCTTTCGGACGCCCTCGACCGGCTGGTCGCCGCCGAACTCGTGTTTCGTCGCGGATCGGGCGCACAGGCGACTTATCTCTTCAAGCATGCGCTGGTGCGCGACGCCGCCTACGAGAGCCTGCTGAAGAGCCGTCGGGTCGAGTTGCACGGCCGGCTTCACGACCTTTTGGTCGAGCGCGGCGATGTCGAGCCCGAGATTCGCGCCCAGCATGCAGAGGCGGCAGGTCGCCTCGAACAGGCGCTGGACGCCTGGGAAGAAGCGGGGCGCGCCGCAGTCGTCCGCCCTGCCTTCCGCGAAGCCATTGCCGACTTCAAGGCGGCCGTACGCGCCTGCAACGCGTTGGGGCCGGGTTCGCGGTGGACCCGGCGCGAACAGGCCATACAGGTCCAACTCGGACAGGCCCTCATCGCAAGCCAAGGCTATTCTAGCCCCAAAACGCTATCGGCGTTCGAGCGGGCGATGGAACTCGCGGACGAGACAGACGAGCCGGAACTGCAGCTTCCCGCGGTCTTCGGACTATGGGCAGGACGCTACATTGCCGCTACTGGGTCGTCAGATCTCGCCGAACGTTTTGCTAGGATCGCGGAACCGCAGAAGAACGATGGCATGCGCCTGATCGGTCTGCGCATGCTCGCGCTCGAGAGCTTCCATGCCGGTCACTACCGCCGCAGCCTGGCTCTCGCCGAACAGTCGATCGCCCTTTATCGGCCCGAGGCACATGGCGAACTCAAGCTGCGCTTCGGCCACGACCCGCGCGTCGCCGCGGGCCACTATCGCGCTTGGAACCTTTGGTACCTGGGTTTCCCGGAACAGTCGGCGCGGCAGGTCGAGGAAACGCTGGCATGGGCGCGCGGGGTCGATCATCCCAACACCACCGGTTTGGCCCTTTGCTATGGCGTGGCCTTGACGAACTACTGGCTCCGCCGGCCGGAAAGGGCGGAGCTCGCCGCGCGCGAAGCGATGCGGATCGCGGAGGAGATGTCGCTCGCGCTATGGCACGGCTGGGGCCTCATCCACCTCGGCGCGGCGTTGAAGCTGCAGGGCAAAGGCTCGGGACTTCCCGAAATCGAGGCCGGTATCGACGAGGTCAAGCGCATCGGTGCAGGGCGGTTCGAACCGATCCATTGGTCTTTCGCGGCCGAAGCCTACGCCGCTTCGGGACGTCATGATGCCGCCACTGCCGCCATAGATCACGCTTTCAACGCTTTGACCAGCAGCGAGGACGTAGCTCTGGCCGCCGACCTTCACCGCGTTCGGGCCAGGCTTTCGCTCGACGCCGACGCCAGCGCCAAGGACGCCGCGGAGGCGGACCTGCATCGCGCCCTGGAGATCGCGCGCGACCAGGAAGCGCCGATGCTGGAACTGCGCGCGGCGCGTGATCTGGCCTCGCTGCTGGTCGCCCGTTCGAACCGCCGCCGGGCCGCCGACCTGCTGGCGCCGGTCGTTCAGACCTTCGGCGAGGGCCAGCAAATGCCTGACCTTCTGGAAGCGACACGCCTACTAGACCAACTCAGCTGACATCCGCGTCCTGATCCTTTTTGGGAGCATAGGAGGGCCGGAGCGCAAGACTCTTGGCTACCGGGGCCGTCCAGTATCATGCAAGAAGAGCAAGCGGTGACGCGTCTACGCCTGAACCGATGGTGGCCGCGACACGAAGTAGGCTGGACTGTCCGGCAGGAACTCCTGTCCGGAGAGTGGAGACTAATCGGCCGAGCCTAGAATGTCCGACATCGACGGCTGGCAGTGAGTACGCGGATGCCGAGAATGACGGACGGGAAGGCGGACAAACGTCGTTTCTAGGTTCCGAGGAGCCGGACGACTTGGGCATTTCCGTGTCGTGATCCCCGTCGCGACTTGGGAGACGGCGTTTGATCCGCTTGTAACGGAACAACTTGAAAAAGTAAGGCGATCACGAAACTATCGGCACCTTTCCGTGCGCGAGACGACGCGGCGGCCTTTGCAGTCGACGCGCGTGCGATCCAGCGCTCTCTTGCGTGCTTCGCACCTCCATGCCGCCAGGACTGCAGGTTCCGCTGTTTGGTTCCTGGGTTGCACGCTAATGAATAATTTGTGATTCTGAATTCTCCTGTAGATTACTGTCTTTCTTCCTGCTACAATTGAGAGTCTGGACGTGTCTTGTCGGTTTTGGCTTGAAACCTTTGGGGGAATGGACATGGAAAGCAGGATGCAGGCGGTCCTTCAGGACCGGGAAGTCTATCGGGAACTGCAGGAAGGGGGGCTTTTCGAGGAGGCCGCGGCCGCTCCTGAATCCGTTGCTCCCTCGGCGGACAGGACGGCGATCGGTGGTCTGGACGACTTCTTGGAGGGGCTGGCGCGGCTGGCGGCGGGGCATGACGACCCCTTCGCCCCCTCCGCGGCCGAGGCCATCATCATGCGGCACGGCTATCCCTCGCTATTGGTGCGCGACGGGACCTTTGAAGAGCCCAAGCTGAAGGTCTGGCGGGATCGTTTGAACCCGCATCGCACCGCGATCGACGATGCCATCAAGGGGGTGGGGCGCGTCGAGCTTCACCCCTTCTGGGATCCGGGCTGGGTCGGCACCGCCTGGGTTCTGGACGAGGAGACGGTGATCACCAATCGTCACGTCGCCCAGGAGTTCGTGAACAGCCGGAGCGGCGCGCCGACGATTACGCATGGGCTGCAGGCTTCCGTGGACTTCAAGGAAGAGCACGGCAATGCCAAGGAGCTGGTCGCGGCGATCAAGGAGGTCGTGCACGTCGAGCCGCGCAACGGTGTCGACCTGGCGCTCTTCCGAATGGACCGTCGCGCCTTCGCCAAGCTGAGCATCGCGCCCATCGCCCTTTCCGATCGCTTGGAAGATGCCGAGTTCGTCGCCGTTATCGGCTACCCGGCGCACGACCGCCGCAACGACCTGGACGATCAGGCGCGCATTTTCGACGACATCTACGAGGTCAAGCGCTTCGCTCCCGGCAAGGTTCGCGATGCCAGGGTGCGGCCCGACATCTTCACCCATATCTGCACGACGCTGGGCGGGAACTCCGGCTCGGTCGTCATCGATGTGGCGCGCGGATGCGCCGTGGGTCTGCATTTCGGTGGCCGCGAAGGTCAGGCGAACTTCGCGGTCAGGCCGCAAGCCATCCTCGATCGGGCCACGCGCGCGCGTGTCCAGGTCCGCCGGTTCGAAGAGGGTGCCCGCGATGTCCGACCAGGAGACGCGGAGCGGGTAGTGACATTGGACGACCGCGCCGGCTTCGATCCGGAGTTCCTAGGCAGCGGCCGCATGGCCGTGCCGCTGCCGCAGCTGAACGCATTGCAGGTGCGTCACGTCGCACGCCTGGCGGACGGTGGCATTGAGCTGAAGTACACGCACTTCTCCGTGGTGATGAATGCTGCCAGACGGCTCGCCTACTTCAGCGCGGTCAACATCGACGGCAGCGACCTCTGGCACAAGCGGCGCGGCAAGGACAAGTGGAAGACCGACCCGCGCATTGCGGACGAGGCCCAGGTCGACAACGTGCTCTACAAGCACAACGACTTCGACAGGGGGCATCTGGTGCGCCGGCTCGATCCCGTCTGGGGACCAAAGGCGGAGGCCGCGCAGGCGGAGGACGATACCTTCCACTACACCAATGCCGCCCCCCAGCATAAGGACCTGAACCAGAAGATCTGGCTGGACCTGGAGAACCACATCCTCGGCCGCTTCGAGGATGGCAGCCGGGACGCCAGGATCTCCGTCCTGGCAGGCCCGGTCTTCGGTTTCGCCGATCCGCGCTCCAAGAGGTCCGGCCTGGAGGAGGTCGGCATTCCCCTCGGCTTCTGGAAGGTCGTCGCCTCCATCGGGCGCAGCAACCGCGGGCGCAAGGTCCTGGAGGCGCAGGCCTTCGTCATCTGGCAATGGGACATGGTAGACGACCGCGACCTGGAGCGGGTGTTCGGGCAGGGCTTCGAGACCTACCAGGTGAGCGTCGCCGATCTGGAGCGCTTGACCGGGCTCGACTTCCAGACCCTGCGCGAGGCCGACACCTTCCGCGAAGCCAGCGAAGGCGTCGCCGAGAGCGCGGCGGAGTCGGTTTCCCTCCGGCACGTGTTCAAGGAGGTGTCCGACCGGGCGTTGGCCATCCGCGGCCCCGCAGATCTGATCCTCGGACGCTAGCGTCGTGCCCGTGGCCGTCGGCACCATGCGATGAGCGGCTTTGCCGACAGCCTTGTCCTGGATGCGCGCTCGGACGTTCCCGACCGCCGAGACCGCATCTATCGCCCGTCGCTGGGCACGGCCAAGGCCGCCATCGACCCGCGCCGGCAGGGCGGATGGTGGCATCCAGGCCGCGTGCGCAACCAAGGCGAAGACCCGTCGTGCACCGGCCATGCCCTTGCCGCGGCGGTGGATCACCTCTTGGCGATCGAGCGCTTGGAGATCGACGGCGCGCGCGATCCGACGCCTTCCCTCGAGCGTCTCCAGCAGCCCTACGCCAGCGCGTTCATGATCTACGGCAATGCCCAGCTGCACGACGAGTGGGACGGGGAGGGCTACAGCGGTTCCTCCCTGCGCGGTGCCCTCAAGGGCTTTCAGCTGAACGGCCTCTGCTCGATCGAGACGGCCGCGGAACTGCTCGACCAGGCGAGCGCCAATGGACCGAGGATCGGCCAGTCGGGATGGCGCTGGTACACCAACCGCCTGGTGATGGCGGACGCGCGAAACGTCATGCTCGGCGCCTACTACCGCGTCCTGCCGGTCCTGGCCGACATGCACTGCGCGCTAGACGAGAGCCGCGTCCTGGTGGCGACCGCCCGCATCCATGCGGGTTGGTACCGGCCGGATGGGGAGCACCTCGTCTCCTTCGACGAGTCCAGGCCGCCCGCCGCCACCGGCTATCATGCCTTCGCCGTCATCGGCTACGAGACGAGGGGCTGGATCGTCCAGAACTCCTGGGGGTCGTCTTGGGGCGATCGCGGGGTCGCGATCTGGAGCTACGCCGACTGGGCGCACAACATCGCCGACGTCTGGGCGCTGCGCCTGGCGGCGCCGATCCCCGATACCTTCCGCTATTCCGTCGGGATGCAGGGTACGACGGCCCCGACCGGGGTCACCTCGCTGCGCGAGCGCTCCAAGCCCACCAGAATGGACGTGTTGGGCCACATGGTGCCGATCGAAGACGGCCGCCTGGTCGGCCATGGACGCTATCACCATGATACGCCCACATTGATGGAAACAGTCGACATCATTAATCGCCGCCATACCTGGAAGAAGCAGCTGGAAAGCGGACAGGCGATGGCCCCGGACGTCACGAAGGCCAGCCAACGCGACCTTCTCTATCGGCACGTCCTGCTCTATGCGCTGGGCGGGACGCGCGATCAGACCGAGGCGGCGCGCTTGGTGCGGATGCTTCATCCGGTCTTTCGGGCGAACGGCATCTACCCGGTCTTCCTGACCTGGGACAGCGGTCTATGGTGCGAGCTGCGCAAGGGCGTGGGTCGCTTGATCGACGCCATGACCGACCGTACGGACGCCGGCGGCCACGCGCCCAGTCAGACCCTGGCGCGCTTGATCGAGATCGAGGCCACCGGTGTGCCCGCGCGCTTGAGCCGCGAGCTCGAGCGCTCGATGCGGCGCTTCTTCGTCCGCGACGCTCAGGATGCCGACGGTTACCGGTCCGACGGCATCAAGCTGCTCCACTGGATGTTGAAGAAGCTGAGTTGGCGGCACCGCCAAGGCGGCATGTCCTACCATATCGCCACGCACGATTTCGGTGCGCGCTTCATCCTGGAGCTACTGGCCAAGTACGAGAAGGTGGGGCGGAACAATGCGCCCGTCTTCAGTTCACTTCATCTGGTGTCCCCTCTCATCGATCACGACTGCTTCGAAAGGCAGCTTGTTCCCTACCTGACACCGCGTGGTGAGGGGAAGGTCAACCGCCGCTCGAAGTTGGATCTGCCGGTCATCGAAAACACCGTCCTTTGGCACCGACGCGAGGCGCAGGCGGATCGGGACCGCTTCCACCCCGGCTACCCCAACAGCTGGCCGGAGTTCTGGGCGCGCGTGATGGGGCTCGTCCGCGCACGCGAAAAGATCGATGTGGATAAACTGGATATTGTCCGTACCTCGGGGAGCGCGAGGGACTTTCCCGTGGCCAGGTCGCTTGCCCTGCCGTGCTACGCAGAGGCGCTCGGCAAGCAAGCCAAGCGGGACGGCTGGGCGGTCCAGCTGCGGCAGGTGGATGGTGACGGCGACGCCGGCCCCTGCGGGCACGCCGACCTCGACGGCACGCCACAGGTCATCAACGGTATGCTGGAGAGCATCCTGGGCAAGAAAGCAGTGCAGCGACGCCTGACCAGCAGCGAGTGGCGGGCGGCGCGCTGAGCGCGCGTTCCCGCTGCACCCGCTTGGTTCACTGGCCGCCGCCTGCCCCTCAGGAATCAGCGCGCGCGGGCGCTTGAGAGAGCCGCTTGTCAAACCGGAAGCGGCACGCGAGGCTGCACTTCCGGCGAACCATGACAAGAAGGGGCCCCTCGGGCCATGGTCGATAGGAAACCGCAGCTGGGCGGGGAGGCGGGCGCGCCGCGATCGGAGAAGCCGCCGACGCGCCGACTGTCTCCCCACGACCGAGAGCGGCTGATCGTCGAGGAGGCGATCCGCTTTTTCGCCGAAGTCGGCTTCGGCGGTCAGACGCGTGAATTGGCGCAGCGCGTGGGCGTGACCCAGCCGCTGCTTTATCGCTATTTCCCGACGAAGGCGGACCTGATCGACCGGGTCTATCAAGAGGTCTTCCTGGGCCGTTGGGACCCGGAGTGGGAGAGACTGCTGGACGACCACTCTGAGCCGCTTCGGGCACGCTTGATCACCTTCTACAAGAGCTACTCGAAGGTGATGTTCTCCTACGAGTGGATCCGGATCTACCTCTTCGCCGGACTGCGCGGCGCCGACATCAACAGGCGCTACATCAAGCTGGTGGAAGAACGTCTTCTATCGCGCATCTGCGCGGCCTTTCGCCGAGAGAACGGCCTGCCGCCGCCCGAGGTCGAGGCGATCACCAGCGCCGAGACCGAGATGATTTGGAGCATGCATGCCGGAATCTTCTACTATGGCGTGCGCAAGTACGTCTACCAGACGAAGGTCGACGAAGACGTGGACGAGATGATCCGCTGCTGCGTGGATTCCCTCTTCGACGGCGTGCCGGCCGTGCTGAAGTCGCTGCGGCCCGAGGCCGGCGAACCGCAAGGCAAGGAGTGACCGCCGTGCCGCCAGGGAACGTGAACCACTTTGTCGTGCTGGCCGAGGATCTCGAGGCCACGCGCGACTTCTGCGTGGGGGTTCTGGGTCCGCGGGTCGGAGAGAGGGCGCCGTTCCAGTTTCTGGGTGGTTGGATCTATCTCGGCGAGCGGGCGGTCGTTCACTTGGCGAAGCTGCAGGCCGACCAGGATCAGCGAGACTATCTCGGCACCCGCAAGGCCGCGGAGGACACCGGGCGATCGAGACCTGGTCGCTGACCTCGCTGCGCGGGCGGCTGGTCAAGACCGGCGGCCGGCTGGTGCGCCACGCCCGCAACACCGTCATCCAACTGGCGGAGGCCGCAGTGCCGCGCGAGGTGTTCGCGGGCATCCTCAATCTGATCAACGGCCTGCGCGGGCCACCGGCCGAGACGGCGTCAGCATGATTGCGGTTTACTCCAGATCGTCGGCGCAAGAAGGCGACGAAGGGTTAGCTATGACCGGTATCCGAGAGAGTGCTCGCCGTCGCTACCCTGCTGTCAACTATGGTGACCGGAATGGCATCAAACGCCGCTCCGGCGACACCGCACGGGCGTCTTTATGCTTGATAGGGCTCGGTTGTGCCCGCAAGCTCCATGGCAGGAACGCAAATGGGGAATGCTTGTTTAGGATTACTTTTGCTCGCCGGGCAGTCCGCAGCAGCGCGCTCGGCAAGACCATGGGTCTCGCAATAATGGCCGAAGCCATTACAATTGACGGATCTCTCCGAATGCTCAACGGTGAGGGTTCAATAGCGTCGGGCGTCGTATGAAGATTGCAGTTTCTGGATTTCACCTCGAATCTGCCAGCACCCTCCCGCGGGTGTCGGAGATTAGGGATTTCGAGGCCAACGCCGTGCGTGGCGATGCGCTTGTTCGCGACTATGCGGGTACGAACACCGTACCAGGCGGCTTTGTCGATGCATGCCGAGGTGCTGGCGCCGAGGTCATGGGTGGTGTCTATAGCTTTCTCGGTGCACTCGGGCCGGCGTCGGACGCTGCAGTTGATGCCTATGCCAAAGAGATTGCCGCGCATTTTCGCCAGACGCGCCCGGACGGCGTTCTCCTGCACCTTCATGGTGCCACCTGGGCGCGAGGCTATCCGGATGTCGAAGGGTCGTTCCTGGAGCTTGCCCGCGACGCCATTGGGGCTGAGGTTCCGCTGGTCGTATGCTTCGATTATCACGGCAACATAGACGGTCGAACGGTCGAGGCCGCCGACGCCGCCTTTGCCTATCGGAAATCGCCGCATACGGACATGGCTGATACCGGAAAGCGCGGGGCGGCGTGCCTGTTTCACATGCTGGCGAGCGGTGAGCGGCCGGGCGTCGCGGTCGCCAAGCCAGGACTGCTGGTTCCGAGCATTTTTAGTGCGACGTCACTGCAGCCACTGGCAGACATCCTGGCCGACGCCCGACGGCGGGAAGATGAGAGCGAGACCTTTCTGGATATCTCGGTGATGGCAGGCTTTTCCTATGCCGACAGCCACAACACCGGCTTTTCCGTGCTCGTCGTCGCGGGCGCGGGACAGGACAGCGCCGAGCGGGTCGCGGCAGAGGTCGCTGCCAAGATCCATGCCGCGCGGCGCGAACTCTATCGGCCGCTGCCTGTCTATGACGTCTCTGGTGGCGTCACGCGCGCCCGGCAGATTGTAAAGGCTGCGCAAAAGCCCGTGGTCCTGTTGGAGCATGCCGACCGCTTGAACGATTCGACCTATCTCATGGCCGAACTCGTGGATCGAGGCGTGCCGCGGGCCGCCATTCCCTTTCTATGGGATGCCGAGGCAGCGCGGGCGGCGCACGCGGCTGGAGCGGGGACGCGCATGCGCCTGCCCATCGGCGCCTGGAGTTCGCCGCAGGCCGGGCCAAGGCGGACCTATGATTGCGAGATCCTGCAGACGGGTGAAAAGAGTTATCACATCACGGGTCGCGTGCTGCAGGGGCAACATGTCGATCTGGGTCTGACGGCGCTCTTGCGTATCGGCGGCGTTGAGGTCAGCGTCGTGTCGAACTTTGCCTTCGCTGTCGACGGGGATGCGTTCCGCGTCTTTGGCCAGGACATGAGTGACTACGACATCATCGTGCTCCGCTCAAAGACCCACTTCCGGGCGTTTTATGAGCTCGCTTCAGAGGCGATCCTGATTGTGGACACGCCCGACCATGGCCGCGCTGACCTGACCTCCTTGACCTATCGGAATCTCGATGCTGCGGGTGTCTACCCATTCTCGGAAGGCTGAGATGACTGTGACGATCCTGCTCTGAGATGCGCGCGCGATTGCCGGCTCTCCCTTCCGACCGCGCATGCTTGCAGACGCGAGCAGCCCCCCAGGCGGCCTTGGCAGGGTCTGGGGTTCGCTGACTGGCGTGTTGATCAGTCGTCCTCTGGCGCGGGCCCCGCCATCGTTCAGGTGACGGCGATCGGGCGGGGATCGGCGGGCGCTGCTTGCGAAAAGCGCGCTAGATGGCGATCTTGCCGTTTCTTAGGGCAAAGAGATCGCAGCCTTCGACCTCGATACGCGCGCCGTTGCTGCCGGTGCCTCGAAAGATACACTTGACTAACTGGCTCTCAATTATCCGGCGGCTGATCCCTCTTACGGTTGGCCTGGCAGGCGGTTGGCGATCGCACCTTGATTGATTAATTATCAGTGGATAAATAAGGATTGTCGCGTCTAGGCACGACCTGAAAGGAACCGCAGTGACGGAGCAACACGAAGGCGACAGGGGACGCATCGCCATCTGCGGTGGATCGATGGCCGGCCTCTTTGCCGGTCTCTTGCTGCGGCGACAAGGCTGGCGCGTCGACATCTACGAGCGCTCTGGCGAGGAACTGGCCAGCCGCGGTGCCGGGATCGTCACCCATCCCGAACTCTATCGGGTGCTTGCCGCCTGCGGCCTCCACCAGGACCGCTCGCTGGGGGTCGAGGTGCCCGGGAGGATCACCTTGGACCGGGACGGCACTATCCTCGGCAGACATCCGCTGGTTCAGATGACGACCTCCTGGGATCGCCTCTATCGGTTGCTGCGGGACGCCTTTCCCTCGGAGGCCTATCACACGGGCACGGCCGTTGAGGGCTTCGAGCAGTCGGGTGAGGGCGTAGAGGTCACCTTGAGCGACGGCAGGAGGGATCGGGCGGACCTCCTGATCGGCGCGGACGGTTTCCGGTCCGGCCTGCGCGCGCGGCTCATGCCGGAGCTTGCCCCGGCCTATGCCGGCTATGTCGCCTGGCGCGGGCTGGTCGAGGAGACGGCCTTGGCGCGGGTCTGCTCCCCGGACTTCATCGATTGGTTCGGCTTCTGCTTGCCCAGGCACGAGCAGATCCTGGGCTACCTGGTCGCCGGCGTCGGCGACGACCTGCGGCCAGGACACCGGCGCTACAACTGGGCTTGGTATCGGCCGGCCGCGGCGGAGAGCGGACTGGCCGACCTGCTGACCGATGCCGAGGGGCGCAGACACGAGATGGCCATCCCGCCCGACCTGGTTCGAGACGAGGTGACAGCCCGCTTGCGCGCGGACGCCGAGCGCCTCTTGGCGCCAGAGTTCAACGAGGTCGTCCGCCTGACGGAACGTCCCTTCTTCCAGCCCATCTACGATCTGGAGTCACCAAAGCTGGTTTTCGGGCGAGTGCTCCTCATGGGCGATGCGGCCTTTGTCGGGCGGCCGCACGTCGGCATGGGGGTGACCAAGGCGGCTGCGGATGCCATGGCCTTGGCCGAGGCCCTCGAGGCCGCCGATTACGACCACCGCGTCGCGCTGCCGCTGTGGGAGGCCGACCGCCTCCGCTATGGACGGGCCGTCGTGGTGCGCGGTCAAGAGCTGGGCGCGGACCTCACCGAAGGCGCCGCCCTGGCGGCTGGCAGGCGCCCCGGCACACAGGCGCGCGCCGCCAATCTCATGGCGACGATCGGTATCGGCCTAGCTACCCCGAGCTAGAGGTTAGGCGGCCGCCGGCTCGCTGTAGTGATCGGAGACGATCTCCGGGTTGCCATCGTCCCGATCCCGGTAGTAGATCGCCAGGATCGAGTCGCGTTCGCCGCAGTCGGAGCGCAGGGGCGCGCGGCCGTGCCAGCTGCGCATCTTCATGCCGTTGACGACGGCAAAGGCGAAGACGCTGTTCGGCAGGAAGGGATGCTGGCCAACCTTTCGAAAGCGTGCGAAGCCGTCCTTGAAGCGCATGAGCGACAGCGGGTTCCAGTTGATCGCGTACATCGTCGTGCCCAGGTCGGTCTGCGTATCGTCCCTGGCCAGGCAGATTTGCATGGTCACCACTTTCCGGCGCGTGTCCGGATGCGGCGTGATGACATAGCCCGGCAGTTCCTTCATCACCTCCACCCTGGGATAGGCGGCCAGGTCCGCCGCGTCGCGCGGGTCGATCCTGTGTTGATAGGCGATGCCTTGCGACAGCTTGGCGAAGACGGCGCGTTTCAGAGCCGGAGAGGCCAGCGCGTCGCGCAGGCCCAGCCAGAACTGCTGGTCCTTCGGCGCGAGGTCATCCAACTCGCACTGCAGAAGCTTGAAGATGAAGCGGGCTGGTTTCCCATGGACCGAATTCTTTCCCGCGTAGCCGTTGAAGTGCTCCTTGGGGGGCATGCGCTCCAGCAGCTCTTCGTAGATGTCTGGCGGGAAGAAGCCGCCCGTCCAGAAGTTCGGGTAGGGCTTCCTTTGCGGGGCCGTTTCGTCCACCCGCGCGACCATGTGTGCGATGCAGGTGTCTGCAACCAATTGACGATAGTCGGGCTGAGCCATGCCAGCGCTCCAGGCGGAAATGGGATCTGGTATGCGGTCCCCTATATCTACATTTTTCCGGCGTTGAACTCAATGCGCCGAGCGGCGCGAATGATCGCACAGGCCGCACTTGCTTAGCGCAAAGAGCCCCTGTTAGGTTCGGCGCCCTGTCGGTCCCGCTCGATACAAGGACAATCGCTTTGCCCCAGCAAGTTGAAGACGAATTCGCCAAGAGCATGCGCGGGCACTTCAAGTTCGCCAAGCACCTCTTGAAGTGGTCGCCGACGATCGTCGACTTCGGGATCATGTTCAACGACTTGCGCATCGGCAACAAGCCATTCGTCGAGCTGTATCAAGAATGCCTGACACAGACCAACACCAAGGTCATCCGGTGGAAAGTGGTACGCCGCGCCATGCGGGCGTTTTATCTTGCGCAGTACTACAAGTACTCGTTGACCTTGGAGGGCGAGCGGGCGGAATGCGGCGTCCTCAACGGCTTCTCCGCTTACATGATGACCCAGGTTCAGTCGATGCAGCAGCCCGACTACAAGGGCGAGGGCTTGCACTTGGTCGACAGCTTCGAGGGGCTCCCGGAGTCCTCGCCGCAAGACGCCATCGCCTTTCGGGGCAAGCCGGCCGATGATGACAAGGAGCCGATCTACAACAACAGACAGGGCACGATGGCGGCCGACATCGAGGTCGTGCGCGCGAACTTCAAGGCCTATCCCGGCGTCTCCTTCCACAAGGGCTGGATACCGGAGGTGCTGGAGACGCTGCCGGAGACCAAGTGGGCCTTCGTCCACATCGATGTCGATCTCTACGCACCGACCAAGGGCTGCCTTGAGTACTTCGTGCCCCGCATGGTGCCGGGCGGCGTGATCCTCAACGACGACTTCGGCTCGCCCGCCTTTCCGGGCTGCTCGCTGGCCTGGCAGCAGTACTGCAAGGAGAACGGCATCCAGTTCTCCGTACTGGACAGCGGACAGTCGGTTCTGATCATCGAGTAGCGCGGCAGGGCCTACTCGACCACGTCGATCTCCCGGCTGTAGACCTCGATCGCCTGCTTGCGTCGTTCGATCTCCAGGGTCAGGCGTTCGATCTCGGCGCGCGTCGCCGCATCGTCCGCGCCCTGATCGAGGGCGCCTTGGGCGTCGGCCAGTTCCTGCTTCAAGGCGTTCAGACGCGCCTGCTCCTCGGCGTTGACGGCGGTAAGGCCGCCCAGCTGGCGCTGCAGCCGCTTGAGGTCGCGGTCGATCTCCTCCACGCGGGCCTGCCAGAGCGCGTTATCGTTGGCAAGCCGGGCAGCCTCGGCCTCCAGCCTAAGGGTTTCCGCCTCCGTCAGGCGATAGGCCTCCACCTTGGCATTGACGTCGGCGCGCAGGGCATCGACGCGCGCCTGGGAGGCGCCGGAGGCCTGGCAGGCGCCGGCGGTCCAGACGCTGGTGAACTGAGTGGGATCGCAGTCCACCGGCTGCTTGGCGCAGCCGACCACGACCAGCAGACCGATCAACGGCAGGAGCGGGCCAAGACCGAGACCGCGTCCGCCGAACGGGCGGCGCGCCGACGGTCCGTTCAAACCGCGGCCTCCGCGCCCTCGATCTCGGCGGTCAAGGCATTGTATTGCTGATTCAAGAGATTGAGCTCTCCGACCAGGTCGTTACGTTTCTTGGTGAGCCGCGAGGGGATGCGGACGCCGCGCTCTTGGGCTTGCCAGATGCCGTTATCCAGCTCGCTGATCTGGTCTTCCAGTCCTTCCCTGGCCCGGCCGATCTGATCCTGGTCGTAGCGCGCCACTTCCAGCGCACGCTCCAAGGCCTTGCGGTTGGCAGTGCCTGCCTTGACACTGGCCTGGAGCTGGCCCAGCCGCTCCCTATGGCCGGCGACGGCGTTCTCCGCGCCCTGACGCGCGCGTCGCGCGTCGATCAGCTCGAACTCCGCTGCTTCGGAGAGGGCGCGTAGCCTTGCCTCTTCGTTGGCGTAGTAGTCGGCATTGGAGCCAATGGCGTAGCCCGCGCCACCACCCAGCAAGGCGCCGCCCGCCGCTCCCGCCGCGCCGCCGATGGCGCAGGCGGCCAGCGCATTGGCGTCAGCGACCAGCACGCCCGCCAGGCAGCCCACGGCACCCAGAAGCAAGGCGCCCGTGACCGCGCCCTCGGTCGCGAAGGAATCGGCGTAGTCGTAGAGCGCTGCTTGATCGTTGGAGGGGTTCACCGGTTTCGTCCCCGAAGACGCACAGGCCGAGAGGCCGAGCGCGGCCGCGAATGCGATTGATGCCAGTCGAGCAGGGGTCGGTGGCATCTTGACTGATTGAGTGCTCATGATGTCCTCCCGATAGTCATACGGCCGAAGCGGCGCGCCCCTCCCTCTCGCAAGAGACGAAGGCATCCGCCCGGAAGTCCCGACCCCAGCGGCACGTAATGCTCCTCGCGCGGCGGGTGTTGGGACAGGGATCAGTCGGCCAGCTTATCTTAAATCTCACCATTAAGCAGCTGATAAAGCGCCCATCTCCTGCGCATGTGATTGGCTGCGGCTGGACGGCGGGGGCCGTCGATCACTGCAGCACGCGCTCCAAGACCTCGGCGTCACTGAACCCGGGTGTGGCCCGCTTCTCTCCGATCAAGGTCACAAAACGGCGAGCGAAGGTCTCGAAGCCGCCGCTTTCGAAGCCGCCGTACTGCTGCAGGACCGCGGCGAGCTGGCTCTCCAGAAGTTCTTGGCGATAGTCCACGACCGCGTGTCCCAAGAGATCGAGCAGCGCATTGGCGCCGATCTCGGCGTTGAGGATCGCGCGTTCGAGACGTCCCGCATGGGCGTCGCAGTCGGCCTCGTCGCTGCAGAACTGAGAGGCCTTCTCGTTGGCTCTGACGCGGCGCACGTCGGCGCGGTAGCCGCGGATCATCTGCGCCCCGGCGATGATCGCCATCCGCGCTGAGCGTTCGTCCAGGGCGTTGCGGGCCTGCATCTCGTTGCTGAAGCTGGCCTCCACGCGCTCTAGCGCGCGCTTGCGGTCGGGATCGCGGGTCTCGTCGATCAGGCCCGCCAGGGCATCCAGGGGGTCCGCGCCCTCGGTGGCTTCGCTGCGCTGGCGGCGGGTGTTCTCCCAATCCTCGCGCAGTTGGCTGATGCGCGGCACGCTGGTCTGGACCGGCGCCACCAAGGCGACGCGCAGGCCGGTGAATTGCGGCCGCTCGGCCTTGCCGGTGAAGGGGTCGAAGAAGAGCTTTTCCTGGCGCTCGGCGCTGCGCAGCAGTTCTCGCCGGCTGTTGCAGGAGCCACCCTTGGCGATGAAGCCGCCGACCTGGCCGTGCAATCGGCCGGCCACCGTCATGCGGTAGGGCTCCAGCAGGATTTCCTGCACGTTGCCCAGCATGTCGAAGAGGCCCAGCGGGTTCGGCCGTTTCAAGCCGACCGGCTGGGTCGCGCCGTCGCAAGAGCCCGGCGCGTCGAACCAAGCATAGAGGTCGATCTCGCCCTCCATCGGCGGCAGCCGGTCGCGGCGCTGGCTGTCGGTCACCGCCATGCCGCCGCGCGCGGCGAACTCCCACTCGGCCTCGGTCGGCAGACGCACGAAGGCCGGCACGCCGTCCTCATGCGGCAGCTGATCGATGGCGTTGGCCAAGAGCCACTCGGACAGGCGCCTGGTGAACTCCACCGCCTCGAACCAGGAGAGGTTCTCCGCCGGAAAGCTGCCTTGGCCAGAGGGCCTCGGACAACTGTCGTCCATCACGGCGGCGAACTGGTCCTTGGTCACCTCGTACTTGCCGAGGTAGTAGAGCCGCTCGTCGGGCCTGCCGTCGCTGCTGATCGAGCCGGCGATGAAGCCCGCGTGGGGATACTCGGAGAAGGGGGCTTCCGCCTCGGTCGAGCCCAGCTCGATCGCCATATCGCTCAGCCAGTTGTCCGCGCTCTTGATCGCCACCGGCCGGAAGGCCATGGCGCCGCCGCAGGGCAGCGGCAGCACGAGATCGTCTTCCATGGCTTGACGGTTCCAGTAGCTCTCCTCCCAGCTGTCTTGCGCGCCCGCGCCGACGGCGGCCAGCTGCAAGGCGAGAAGGGCGGCCAAGGGCGTGATGATGGCTCTGCTAGGCAAGTCTCATCCCCTCCGCGGGGTCGATCTTCATGATGCGCTTGGCGGCTGCCGCGGCGGCGGCCAAGGCCACCAGCAGGCAAAGGCCCAAGGCCAAGAGGTGGTGATGCGCTTCGAGCAGGGCGAGTTCGCCGTCCGGCACCCTGTCCCGGGCGATCGCGCCGCCGAGGAAGCCTTCGCCCAAGGCGCGGGCGAAGTCCTGGCCCAGGGTGTCGTTGATCAGACTTGCCGCCAGCAGGTAGAGCAGGGTCGCCACCAGCCACCCGGCGAGCCCGATCGCTAGCGCCTGGGCGGCCGGGAAGGCGACCGCCGCCCGCCGGTCGAGGCCTTGCAAGCGCAGGATGCTGAGATCGCGCTGCTTGCGGGACACGTTGGCCCAGAGGTTGGCGCTGAAGGAGAAGAGATAGCCCAGGCCGGCCACGACGGCGATGGTGGAGAAGACCACGTCCAGGATCAGCGCCAGGCGCTGCAGCGCCTCGATCCGGCGCACCTGCGTGGCGACGTTGATCCCGCGCGCGGTCAGCGCGTCGGCCAGCGGCTGGACGGCGAAGATGTCGCTGGCGAAGAGTCTGAAGGTCGGAATGGTCGGCCGGGTCAGCGGTCGGCCGCTCTCGCCCAAGGCCAGGACCAGATAGCCCTCGCTCCAGCGATCGACGGCCATCAGGCTGTCGGGGTGGAGCAGGGCGCCTTGCGCCGGCCAGGCGGCGGGGCTCAGCACGCCGACGACGGTGACCGGCAGGGTCGCCACCTCGCCTTGGTTCCGCTCGGCCAGCACCAGGATCCGGTCGCCGGCGGCGACGTTCATGTCGCGCGCTAGGCCGGCGGAGAGCACGGTCTCGTCCGGGGCCGGGGGCGCCAGACCGGAGCCGAGCAGGGGATCGCCCGGCCCGGAGCCCAGAATAGTGCCGTGGAAGGTCGGCGCGCCGCGTTCGCCGGCGACCGCGAAGAAGGTGTCGGCATTGATCGGGTGCGGGTGCGGGGCGACGAAGCCCACCAGGGGGTCGCTCTCGAGCTCGGCCAGGAGGCTCTCGGAATAGTCGCCCACGCCCTTGATGGTGATCTGCCTGACGTCGGCGTCCGCCGCCAAGCCTTGCGTCAAGGTGGTGATGAGGCCGTACTTCAGACCATAGAGAATGAGCAGGGGCGCTAGCACCGCCGCCATGGCGAAGACCTGACAGAGGAAGGCCGTGCGCTCGCGCAGCAGGTCGCTGAGGCCCAGCCGGGCGGCGAGCGCGATCAGCCGGCCTTCTAACCGTCGAGGCAGGTGAAGCGCGTCCATTGGCTGCTTTCCTCGATGGCGATCTCGGCCTCGATCAGGCGAAAGCCGAAGTCCTCGGCCAGCTGACGGTCGTGGGTGGCGATCACCAAGGTGCTGCCCCAGGCCTCGGCCGTCTCGGTCAGCTGCGCCATCACCTGCTGCGCCGTGCCGAGATCGAGGGCGCCGGTCGGCTCGTCGGCGAGCACCACGGCCGGGCGATGCACCAGAGCGCGGGCGATCGCCACCCTTTGACGCTCACCGACCGAAAGCGCCTCCGGATAGGCGTCCAGGTGCCGCGCGAGGCCCAAGGTCTCGGCCAGGTCCTCGATCTCGCCCGCCTCCTTGGCGCCCAGGATCGCCAGCGACAGGGCGATGTTCTGCTTTGCGGTCAAGAAACCCAGAAGACCGCCGATCTGCTGCACGTAGCCGAAGCAGCGGGCCCGCGTGGCGGAGAGAAAGGCGTCGTCGCCGGCATCCCAGGCGGCGGCGATGTCCCGTGGCGCCTCCTCCTCGGGGTGCTGGATCATGAAGCCGCCGAGCTCTTCCGGCCGGAGGGCGGCGGCCAGGACCTCGATCATCGTGCTCTTGCCGCTGCCGCTGCGGCCGAGCAAGGCGATCTTGTCGCCCTGGCGGATCAGGAAGGCGGGCACCTCCAACTCGAAGCGGCGCTCGTCGTCCTGACGGACCTTGTGCACCCGCTCCAGCGCCAGCACCCCCGGGGCAGGGCTCACGGCAGCACTTCCATGGGCAAGGGATAGACCTTCTCGCCGTCGGACGCTTGCGGGTGCAGCGCGATCCAGCGGTCGCTGTTCTGGTAGTAGGTCTTCAAGAGCCGGCGGGCGCTGCGCACGCTGATCAGGATCTGCTCGCGCTCGCTGCCCGGCATGCGGTCCCAGGCCTGGCGGTCGACCCGCATCAGCCGGGTCTTGAAGGGCAGGTGCTGGAAGTACTCGCCCAAGAGGCTGCCGAGGTTGGGCAGGTCCTCCACCTCGAAGCTGACGCCCTGCGCCGGGTCCAGGTCCTCCAGCATGGAGGGGTCGTTGGCGGCCTGCGCGATCACCGACTGCAGCACGTCGAAGAAGAGGCCCGGGTCCTGCCCCACCAGGCGGTCGGCTGCCTCCAGCACCAGGCCGAGGCGGGCATAGAGGTTGTTGACCTGCGCGCGGGTCAGCAGGATGCGCACCTCCAGCGCCTGGCCGTTCACCGGATCGTTCAGCGCGAACTGCGGCACCCAGGCCTTGAAGACGTCCGGCGCTTGGGCGCCGCTGGTCCGGCCCAGCCAGGCAAGCCGCATCGCGTAGCCTAGGCATTCGATCGAGTTCGCGACCTGCTCGCAGGCGTCGGAGGCGGCCGCCTCCTCGTCTTCGGCGGTGCCGGTCGTCGTCTCCTCGGCCTGGGTCGCCTGCTCGACGATGCGGGCGGTCAGGCTGTCGATGGTGGGACCGAACTCCGCCAGCGAGCCTCGCGGCACGGCGTAGAAGGGCGTGGCCCAATCCTGGCGCCAGAAGGAAAGGCGACGCAGCTGGTTCTCGGCCCGGCGGTGATAGGCCGTGCCTTCGTCGGTCTGCAGGAGCAGCGAGATGATGGCGATCTGGCGGTCGCGGGCGACGCTGTTGATCGCCTCGATGGTGAGGCCGGTGGTGGCGCGCGGATCGGGCGGCACGCGCAGCGGCGCGTCGGTGATGAAGATGATGTAGCGCCCGCCGAATGCCTTCCAGGTCTCCTGGTTGAGCGCGGCCAGCACGCCCGCCAGCCCGTCCTCTCCATAGCCTCGGCTGGAGGAGGTGGCGGCCTGGATTTCCTCGATCTGCTTGAGAACCTCCTTCGGGTCGGAATCGACGGTCAGCGGCGCGAAGACCTTGACGGTGTACTCCAGATCTTCGAGCCCTTCGACATCGTCGCGGAAGCCCACGATGCCGAAGCTGATCCGGTCCACAAGGTCGGATTCGAGAATGATTTCAGATATTTTCCGGACCGCTTCGCGCGTTCGGTTGATGTAGGGATCCATCGACAGCGTGGTGTCGATCACGAAGACCAGGCCGACGGGGAAGGCCTCGGCGGCGCTCTCTTCCTCCGCGGGTGGCGCCTCTTTCAAGGGGATCGAGGCGACCTCGAAGATCTTGGAGCGCTGCGCGGTGGCGGAGAGCAGGACCTGCTCCGCGTTCAGGATCGGTAGAAGGTAGAATTCTTCCCTGAAATCAACGAATTCCTCCCCTTCTATTGAGACGATGCCTGACCCTTCCGGCGGTTGGCCGGCGCGCGTGGCCTCGACGTACTCGGGGGCCAGGACCGGGAGCTGCTCGTTCTCAACGAAGTCGATGAGGGACGTCCTGTCGCCGAAGAAGAGGGTGGGCAGCCGGCCCGCCGGGTTCTTGAAGGTCAGCACTAGGGTCTGCTTCCAGTCGACGGCATCGGCCGCCGGCATCCACCCCGAGGGATCCTGATTGCGGTTGGGGCCGACCTCGATCCACTCCTTGCCCTCGTGATCCTGGCGATCGAAGACGTAGTAGAGGGTGAAGGGCGGCGGTTCCTCCTTGAGCGCACTGCCTCCGCGTTCCGCGCTCACCTTGGCGCCGGGCCGGGAGAGCACGCGCTGCGGGATCGACTGGGTGTTCTCCTGCATCAAGGGCTCGCGCGCCAGGCTCGGCGACGCGGTCAGGCTGGCGCCAGCCAGGATGAGCGCGGCGGCGGCAAGGAACGCCGTGGCGCGCCGCCGGGTCTTGGGGAGGGCAGGGGCCTTCATTGGCAGATCTCCTCCGTCTCCACGAGTGGTCCCTCCAGTGTTTCGCGTGCCAGAATGTCGCCTGCTTCCGCCTTGGCCTCCAAGACCTCGCGCAGTGCCGCGACGTCGTCCACGGCTTCGGCCAGGCCCGCGGCGCAGGCCCGGGCGTAGAGGCCCAGCGCCTCGATATCGTCGGGCTCGGCGAAGAGGCCCGGTTCGAAGTCGATCGAATCGACCTGTCGAGCCAGGTAGAGCAGGGCCGGGGGATGGCCCTGACGTTCGGCCTGGCGCAGCAGTAGCCTCGCCTTGTCGGCCTCGCCGGAGCGGTGGGCCGCTACCCCCTCGGCGAAGATCTCCTCCGCCGTCGGCTGCCGTGGCTCCTCGGGCGTCTCCGTCGCCGCCTCTGGCGTGGCGGGCGCCGTGGCGTCGGGCGGGGTTTCAGCCGCCTGGCTCTCCTCGGCACCCGCTTGGGCGTCGCTGCGTTGATGCAGCAGGTAGGCGACCCCGCCGCTGATCACGACGAACACCAAGAGGGGCAGGACCCAGGCGTAGTTCTTCTTCCCCCTTGCCTCCGGCTCGGACGGGGGCACCTCGATCCTGGGCGGCTCGACCAGCCGTGCCAGGAAGGTTTCCGGCTCCAGTTCCAGCACGCCTTCCCCTTGCGCGGCAAGATCGGCGAAAGCCAGTCCGAAGACGCTTTCTCCTTTCCCAACAGAGGCTTGGTAGTCGGAGCCGTTCTCGCCTCGCAAGCGCAGACCGCCGGTCGTGTCGCCGGCGAAGACGATGCGCGCGGGCGGCTCCGCGCCGCGGAGCGGCCGTGCCTGCAGGCTTTCGGGGTCGACCTGCAGCTCGCCCCGGAAGCAGCGTCTCAAGGCCGCGTAGTCGACACCCAGAAGCGATTGGCCTTCCGCCAAGGTCGACGGCGGTGCGATCTCGCCCAGACGATCCCTTGCATCCTCGAAAGCGATCGCGCCGCTCGGCAAGAGCTGGAAGGCCACCGTCACCGCTTCGCGTCGCGGCGGCGGCGTCTCGATCGCGAAGGGCTTGGTGACGCCCTCCCAGTTCACCACGCCGCAGGCGTCCAGCTCGGGCAAGGTGGCTTGGACGGTGGTGTAGTCCTCCACCTGGCCGGCGACCTCGGGACCGAGAACGACCACCAGGTCTTCGCCGTCGCGCCGCACCTCCTGCGGCGTGAAAGCGTGCTCGCCTGCTTGCCAGCCGCCGGGCCCCAGCCAGGGGTCGGCCTCGACGCCCCGGCGTAGCGTGACGGTCAGGGAGGCTCCGCTACGCGGCCCCAGGCCCTCGAAGATCAGGCGTGCATAGCCGCCGCCAGGCCGGCTGGTGTCGTCTTCGACGCGGAGCGGATGGCTCTCCAAGGACTCAGTCCCTCAGCCGTTCGATCAGGCCGCCCAGACGGCGGTTCTGTTCGGCGTCGACGAATCCGCCCTGACCCCAGGAGGCGTTGCGCTTTGCCAGCTCCCGCAAGGCCGCGAGCCAAGTGGAGATGTAGCGGCCGCGCAAGCGTCCCATCTTGGCCGGGTCGGCGGGCAGGTCCGGCAGCGCGCCCGGGGCGATCTCCTCGGGAGACTGAAACCGGATCGGGTTGACGGGCGGCAGCCGTGTCTCCCCGCCCGCGTCCACTTCCTCGCTCTCCAGATCGGTGCCCAGGCGGTTCACCAGGCCGTTGATGGCGAGCGACGCCGCCATGGCGACACGGTCTACGGCCTCGTCGGGAGAGGTGAAGCGGGGCACGGCGTGCATCTGCTCTTCGATCGCGTCGCGCACCTTGAGCCGGCGCGCCGCGACGGCCAATTCGTTCACCACCACCAGGAACTGCTCGGAGGAGAGGTTGTAGGCCGAGGAGAGCGCCTCGTCGCCCGCCTTGCGCTCCAATTCCTCCAGCCAGGACTGGAGGGCGGCGTCGCCGAAGAACCGCTGGCCGCTCGTGGCGGGAGTCGCATCGCTCTGCGGCGGTGCCATGTCCGACGGCAGCTCGATCATGATGCTGGCCGCGGTCGCCGGTCGCGACTTCTCCGGATCGTCGCCGCGGCGCACTTGGCGCATGTAGTCCAGGTAGGACTGCCCCATGCGCGCCTCGTCGGCCATCAGCTCGCGGAAGAAGCAGCCAATGCGCTCCGGCGCGGCATGCAGGGCCTGCACCACCTGGCCGGCCTTGGCGAGGCGCTCCTCGACCCGGCTCTGCAGGTCGCCGGTCTCGTGAAAGTGGGTCAGCTCAGCCAGGATCTGGCGTTGCAGCTCTTCGGCGCGCGGCAGGATCTGATCGTATTTTAGGTCGGGATCGGAGACCGGCTCCAATTTGCCGGCCAGGTGCGAGATGCCGCCGTCGTTGAGGCGCAGCATGGCCTCCCAGGCCTCCAGCGCCTCGCCGACGTGGCGCTGTACCATGGGATCGGCGAGGAAGGCCTGCTTGTAACTGGAAAGCCAGGCTAGCTTGTCCTCTCGAATCCTCCTTTCCGGCGGTACGTGCCCTTCATCCGCGCCCTCGATGCTGCCTTCGTAGTCGAAGAGATCGTCGCGCAGGAACTTCGGGTTTCGAATGAGGTAGCTGTTCCTAAAGGACTGGCCGGACGTCCAATTTTCGGTCCAGCCGGGGTAGAATCCGAAGTTGTTGGCAAAGCGGTTGCGGATGCTCTCCTCGGCGCTGCTGCCGGTCGACTGATCGAACAGACGATCGGCCTTGGTCATGCAGAAGAAGAGCGAGACGCGCCGCCCGTCGCGGTCTTCCGGCCGGCGGCCGTGGGTTCTGCCGATCCAACCCTCGATCAGTTCGGGCAGCTTGCGGACCTCCTGGTTCTCCGGCCCCACGCAGAGCAGCATGGAGTTGAGATCGAGGTCGGAGACGTACTTGTCGAAGAGCACCGCGACCTTGCCGCGGAGGAAGCACTGCGCACGCCCGTCGGGCTTTTCCTCGGGGTTGCGCAGCCATTGCTTCACCGTGCTGTCCAGGCGCGAGCGGGCGCCGGGAAAGTCCAGCAGGTCGGTGTGGGCGAAGAAGGGCCAAGGCGCCTTGCTCAAGGTCACCCGCAATTCGGCGGTGAGTGCCGTCACCACCGGCTTGGGCAGACTGACCGGCGGTCCCTTGCCGACTGACACCGCGACGTCCGAGGAAGCCTCTCCGCCCTCCTGGTCCAGGCCGTAGAGGATGCGGACGTGCAGAATGCCGGATGAGCGGTCGGTGATCGCCGACAGCGGCACATAGGCCCATTCGGCATGGCCGAGTTGGTCCAAGGCCGCCTTAAGGCGGCGGTAGAGCTGCGTGAACTCCTCCAGGCCGCCCCACAGCGGCGCGAAGGCCGTGGCGCGGTCGCCGGCGGTGAGGCGCGGCAGCAAATCCTCGGCGAAATCCCAGTAGCGCTCGCCCAGGCTGCGCGACAGCGGATGGCGCGGAAGGCTCTGCTCGAAGTAGTCGCGCAGCTCGAAGACGTCCTCCATCCGAAGCGCGTCCACCTGGCGGTCGATAGCGGCTGTTTGCAGCTCGTCGCGCAGAGACGCCAGGGTCTGGTCGTTGGCGTGCCAATCGCCCTCAGCGCTGAGGTCGAAGAGGAAGGAATTCGCCAGGATCTTGACGATGTCGATCTCGTTCAAGAGGCGCAGCGCCACCTCGAAGCCGGCGGGTGTGGGGTGCGGGGTGATGGAAAAGCGCGTGACCAGACCGGTGGTCTCGTTGCCGCCCTGGGGATTGACCTCGTCGAGGAAGTCCAGGTGGCGGGCCTCCGCGCCTTCGCCGAACACCACGTCGGCGCCGCCTTCGAGCGGCGAGATCAGGGCTCCGATCAGGAAGGACTTGCCGGCCTGGCTGGCGCCGAAAGCGGCCACCGACATCGGCCGCTTGGCGGCCGTCGCCAGCTTTTCCGCCTCCACGGCGTGCTTTCGGAAGCTGCGCTGCAGGCCCTGCAGGCGGGCGCCGACCAGCTTGCCGTTCTCCGCGAACCAGCCGAGCGAGTCCAAGGAGACTCGCGCCATCTCGCTGCAGCGCTCGGCCAGCGCCTTGTCCTTGTCGCGTAGCATCGCCTAGTAGCGCCCCCTCGTGCGCAAGACCCCGGTATCCAGCCAGTAGCCGCCTTCGGCTTGCTGATCCATGAACATGGTCTGCAGCCGCAGCCCGATTTCGCGGCTGACGTCCTCTCCCTCCGCGTCGGTCGCCTCAGCGACGCTGAAGTCCTCCATGACCACCTCGTCGTGCTCGTCCTTGGGGTCAGCGCGTTCCAAGGTGACGGCGATCGGCGTCTTGAAGCCGGCGTGGCGCTCCGGGTTCTTGAAGTAGAGGAAGTAGAGCGGCGTGGTCTTCCAGCGCTCCAGCGGCAGCTGCCGGAAGCCGATGAAGACCGGCGCCTCCATCGGCACCGTGAAGCCGACCACGTTGGCGCCGCTCATGAGGTCGGCATTCTCCAGGTAGCAGTTCTGCTCCAGGATTTGCCCGTTGGTTTCCATCATGCCGAGGAAGCGGGCCGTCGAACGCATCTTGATCTCGCTGGCGCGCATCACGAAGCCGGGGGCGATGCCTTCGCAGATCTGGCAGAGCATCGCGCCCACGGCGGTGGTGGTCTTGGGATCGTTGATGCGGAAATCGACCGAGCGGAAGGGATACCACTGTCCCACTTCGTAGCCGTCCATCGGCACCACGCGGTTGGCGGCCAGCGGCACGTTGGCGAAGATGAGATCGCGGATGGCCGGAAAGCGCGAGGGCCGGCCCGAGAGCAGCAGCACGTCGCAGTCGTAGGCCCGGATGATGTCGCAGAGGTCCTCGATCATGCGCTGCACGACGAAGTGGATGGCGCCGCTGACCTCGTGCGCATCTATGACGAGGTCGCAGGCCAGGAGGTCGAAGTCCCTGCCGCCGGCGGCGCGGACCGCCTTGTCGAGATAGGTCAGCAGGCCGGCCGCCGGCCAGCGGTCCTCGGCGAGGAGCGAGGCGAGGCGCAGATGCTCCGGACTGGAGGGGCGGCGCGGGTCCACATTCTCGTAGGCAGACAGCAGACCGATCGCCACCGGCATCAGCACCTGGTTGGTCATCAAGGTGCGGATGGAGCGTTCCGGCTGGCCGACGCCGGCCCTGTCGCCGCCGAAGAGGGCGGACAGCATGACCTCCGGGCGCGCGACGCCGGCCTCGCCCAGCTTCTCGCTCAGCTGCGGCAGCACGCAGTGCTCGATCACCGACTTGACGATGTCGTCGCCGGCCTGGCGAAAGCCTTCGCGGAAGAGCTGCTTGGGATGCACCGTCTGCTGCTGGCCCGGCTCGATTTCGTGCTGGATGATCATCAGGTCGGTGGTCCCGCCGCCGATATCCATGGAAGCGACCCTGAGCGCCGGCCCGCCGCCGCTGCCCTTGCCCTCGCGGCCGACCAGGCGGAAGAAGTCGTAGGCATTGCGGCGGAACTTCTGATTGATCTCGTTGTAGAGGTAGACGAGGTGGGTGCAGGTGGCCTCGTCCCAGTCCAGCTTGATCTGCGGGTGGGGATGGATCGGGTCGTCGGCCGACCAGCCCATGGTCTGCCAGACCAGCTCCACCGCCCACTCGGCGCGCCGGCGCAGGATCTTCTGCTCGGCCAGGGGGGTCGCCGAGGGCAGGGTCAGGATGAAGCTGCGCAGACGGCGCGGCAGGTCGGCGTTGACCCGCTGCTCGCGCACGCCGACGGAGTTGATCTGGCCCACCGCGTGGATCAGCAGCTCGGCCAGCATCAAGGTGTAGAGCGACGAGCGCGAGTAGCGCGGGATCATGCCCACCACGGCGCGCGGCCGCGTGGGCGAGACGAGGTCGCCGTCCTCGGTCAGCTTCGCCGTCATCGGTCCGCTGATCGCCGGGACCGAGCGTGCCGGGTCGAGCAAACCCCTGTTGTTGGTCCAGGGCTGCGGCCTGGGGGCTTCGTCCCAGAGGTAGCGCTTGGGGCTGGAGAGCCCGCTGGTTCCCTCGGTCCCGTCCGAGAGGGAGGCCAGCCAGGCCGCTTCCGGTCCCACCCGCACCGGGCTCGGCCACCAGAAGGCATCCCGGCGGGGCCGGCCGGACCGCCTGGAGAACTCTCGTCTGCCGAAAGAGACGTTAGTGAATTCCACACGACTTTCAAAGGGTTCCGAGTAGGATTGCTCGGGCCGTGTGAGGTCGCGCAGCTCCAGTCGATAGGACTGAGAGATGTCGACGCTGCCCAGCTGCTTGGAAAGTTCGATCAATACCCCGCAGGTGCGGCTGTTGCCGACGTCGATCACCAGGTCGACATCGATGGGGTCGCTCTGGATCGACTTGGTCAAGGTGTCGGTGAAGCGGATCCTGGGAATCTTGCAGCCGGCAGCCACCGCCTCCAGCAGGACGATGAAGTTGGCCCAATGCTCGCCCGGATGCTGCAGATCCTCCAAGGCCACCGGCCGGCCGCGGCGCCGGGACCGGCCTTCCAGGTAGCTTTCCTGCAGCCAGCCGCGCACCCAGTCGAGTGCCAGGAAGGGCCGGTTGGCGTCAGGCGCGCTGACGAGGCAGAACTCCACGTCCTCCAGGGCGTCGCTGGGCGCCGGCGCGGCATAGGGCCCGTCGGCGCGTCGTTCCAGCAGCAGAGTGTCGAAGGCGATGACGACCCGGTGGGTGTTGCCGTCCTCGTCCGTCTCCGGCAGGGCGGAGACCCAGAGCCGCGCCCAGTTGGTGGGGCCCTTGTCGAAGATCGGCAGGTTGTCCGACCCGCGTTGGCCTTCGCGCAGGAAGGGGATCGGCAGCCACTGCCGCTCGAAGAGCTCGAGCGCCTGTGGCGCGCGGACGGAGAAGGTCTCCTGTTCGGGCGGCTCTATCCCGTTGGGATGGGCGGGGGTGACGTGCAGAAAGCGGCCCTCGCCGTCTTTGGTAAGGGCGTGCAGGGTAACCAGGGGGCGGCCTTCCGCGTCGGTCTGGTCGCGATGCACCTCTGGCCAGAATGTCCGCGACAGCCGCTCGACGTCCTGTCCCTTCAGGGCGAAGTCCAGGAACTGAATCCCGGTGTTGGGAATCAGGCTGGTGACCGGGCGGAAGTCGTAGGGCGTCTTCAGCATTGCTTTCCCGTCACTGTCAAAAGGCGCATCGCGAGACCCACTCCCTCAATGCCAATCGGCTTAGGGGATGGTGAAGGTGGTGACCAGCCCCATGGGCTGAACGTCCGCGATGCTGCCTTCATGGGTCTCAACTCTATCACCTCGCTTCACATAGACCTTAAAGGGCACCGGGGTCGACGGTCCTGCGGAGCGTCCAGCATAGTTGTCGACGATGACCTTGTATTCACCCGGCGGCGGCGTCCCCGGCCAGGTGATGTGTTCCCTTGGTTCCCCGTGGATGTCGTCCTTGTCCTTGTTGACGTCCACGTCCAGGACGCCGCCGCAGCTGGGGCTCCTGGGCCTGTCGAAATGGATGCGGCTGCCGTCGGGGCAGAGCACGTGCAGATCGAGGTCGGCGTCGCCCTGCCATTCCAGGATGATCTCCAGCTCGCCCTCCTCGCCGCCCTCTTCGCGAATGTCCTCGAAGGCCTCGCGGCTCTCCGCCGTCTGCTCGGGCGGCGGCTCTTCTTCCACGACGGTCTCCTCGACGACCTCCTCTTCGCTCGTCTCCTCTTCCGGCGGGTTCTCGACTTCCGGAGGCGACTCCTCCTCGACGACCGTCTCCTCTTCCTGAACGACCTCGACCTCGGCTTGCTCAGGCGCCCTCTCGATGGGGACCAGATCCAGCCGGGCAGCGTCGGCGGCGCAGCGGGGCTTGCGCGCCAGCTCGCGCTGCAGCGCCAAGAGCTCGCGTTCCAGGTCGAGGCCGCGCGCGCGCGCGTCCTCCAGGGCTTCCGCGTTGGGATCGGCGGCCGCCAAGGCACCGGGGCAGAAGTTGAGCCAGCTCGGCCGTTCCAGGCCGAAGGGGCCGCGCACGCCGCAGCCGATCAAGAGGAGGTACATGATGGCGACCATGATCAGGCCGAAGAGCAGCCACAGCAGCCACCACCAGTTGCTCTGCACGGCCGCCTGGCCGACGACGGCGCCCGGCGGCAGGTGCCCGGGCCCGGCGGGCGACGGCCCTGCCTCGCGCGCGCGGTGCAGCCGCAGGGCTTCGCCGCGCAGGAAGTCCTGCAACGCGGCCCGCTCGCCGTCCGCCCCTTCGTCCCGCGTGCCCCAGTTGACCAGGACCGGCTGGCCCTCCACCGAATAGAGGAAGTCGCGCTCGGGCCGGCGTTCCGGGACCGAGAGCGCCCACTCCAAGGTCTGCGCCAGACGGCGGTCGCTGTCCTGACTGCTCTCGGCCAGCCCCGCGATGTGCTCGCGGATGGTCTGGCTGCGCTCCTCCAGCGCGCCCAAGAGCGCCGACTGTGCCTCTTCGTCCAGGTCAGAGTAGGCGGTGACCTGGCCTTCGGGGGCGGCGAACCAGGACATGCCGCGGTTGCCGGGGACCGGCTCGGCGAAGAGCTCGGCATAGGCATCGCCCAGGGCGCTGCGCAGGTAGGAGTCGATCTCGTTCCAGGAATCCTGGATCCGCCGGCTGCCCATGCCCAGCGGGCGCAGGCCCGCCAGGGTGGTTTCGGCAACCAGTTGTCGGTTCATCGCCCGCCGCCCCTTCTCGCGCCGCTAGCCCGTCGGCCGGCAGGCTTGGTCGCTGGCGTTCGCCGACACGCCGTTCTGGCTGAGAAAAGACGCGAGGCTGGGCGTGGCCAAGGCATAGTTCATGCGCCCGCCGTCCTGCTCGCGATTGCGGATGAAGGTGTTGACCCCGACCACCCGTCCGCAGTGGTCGACCAGCGGACCGCCGCTGCTGCCGCCGGAGATGGCCGCCGTGTGCACCAGGACGGGGGCGCCGCGGGGTGCCTGCCGGGCGGTGATGACGCCGCTGGTGACGCTGGGGTCGGGCATGGACTGCATGTCGCCAGAGGCCAGGCGGCGGATGTCCTCGTCGGTCTCGTTCAAGAGACTGGGATAGCCGGCCGCCACCACGTCCTGCAGCCGCTCCGCCTTGTCGGAGAGGCGCAGGAAGGGCAGCCTCTCGGCCCCCTCGACCTTCAGCAGCGCGAAGTCGGGGGTGAAGAAGTCGACGGAGCCGGTATTGGCGATCATGCGGGCTTGCATGGGGCGCTCCAGCCCCTTGCCGAGCACCACCAGGGGCTGGTCCCGGCGGTCGCCGACCACGTGCATGGAGGTGACCGCGATGCCCGGCGCCACGAAGAAACCGGTGCCCTGGCCACCGTCCTCCGGCGCCAACACCATCACGGTCGCGGCATCCAGCAGGTCGACCAGCGATGCCTGCCTGCCATCGCCCTCGGCCGGGGCGAGCGCGGGGGCCGACTCCTCCGGCACCGGCAGGGCCTGGGCGGAGCGCGGCAGCAGCGCTTCCTCGGCCGGGCCGAAGGGGATCAGTTCGCCCTCCTCGTTGCGCTTGAAGTAGCCCTCCTCGGCGACGCAGACGTCGGCCTCGACCAGGGCCTTCAGCTTGGCGATGCGCTCTTCCAGGCTGTTGTTGCTCTCCTGCTGGAGGGCCAGCATGCGCGCGCGATCCTCCGCCGTCGTGTCCTCCTCGGGATAGAGAAGCACCCCCGGGATCAGGATCAGCGCCAGCACCAGCAAGGCGACGACGGTGGCGATCAGCACCGGCAGCCAGGGCCGGCCCTGCCGCTCGACCACGGTCGCAGTCGGAGGAGGGGGCGGGGTCTCGGCCGGTCCTTGGGGAGCGTCCGGGGAGGTCTTCTCGTCGCTCATCGGCAGTTCTCCGGAATGTCCTGGCCGCTGGCTTGCCGCAAGGCTTCCTTGAGGCCGGCACTGTTGTCGGGCTGAAGGAAGAGGCCGCCCGTGGCATCGGCGATGCAGCGCTGCTCTTGATGGCTGCTGCCGATCGCGATCACGCTGACGTAGAGGTAGGGATAGCGCTGCTTCAGGCGCCGCGCCTCGGCGCAGGCATTGCCGCCGCAGCTCTCGCGGCCGTCGGAAAAGAGCACCACGCTGACCGGCTTGTCCTCGCTCTGTCCGCCGGTGATCGTGCGCGGGACCCGGCGCAAGGCTTCGGCCAAGGGCGTGCCGTTGCCGAGCCGCACTTGGTCGACCCTGCTGATCAGCGCGGAGCGCCGGCTCGGCGTGTAGTTGCCGTGGAACTGGATCGCTCCGCAGTCGCCGAAGCTGACCAGCGCCAGGTTGATGTCGTCCGGCGTGTTGCGGATGGCGCTCTTCAGCGAGCTCTTGGCGACGTCGATGCGGTTCGGCTTGCCGGGGGTGTCGAAACCGTGCCACAGCCGCTTCAGCTGCCGCTCGATGCCGGCCAGCTCGCTCCGCAAGTTGGCGATCTCGAAGATGTTGATGCCGCGGGTCGCACGGTTGAGGCGTGCCTCAAGCTGCTTGTGCCGCTGGATCAGGGCTTCCGAGCGTTGCTCCTGTGCCGGGTCGAGGTCGAAGTCCCAGCCCATGCTGGCCGAGCTGTCGAGCAGGAGCGCGACCTCCACCGGGCGCGGGCGCGGGCAGGAGATCGGCGGCGGCGGCTCGGCCTTGGCCTCCTCTTTGGGCTCGGGCGGTGGGGACTGCGGCTCGGGTTCCGGCTCAGGCTCGGGCTCGGGTTCCGGCTCTGGCTCCGGTTCCGGTTCGGGCTCTGGCTCGGGTTCAGGTTCCGGCGGTGGGGCAGGGCAGGCCGCGGCCTGTGCCAGCTGCTGCTCCAGTTCGACGATCTCTCGTTCCAGGCGGAGGCCGCGCCGCTCTTCGGCGGCCAGCGCCGCCAGCGGCGGCTCGTGCCGCTCGCCGCAGAGCTTGATGATCAGAGGGCCGCCGGGACTCCTGAGGCCGCAGGCTTCCAGCATGAAGAAGCCCATGACGGCCAGGCTGGCGACGAGCGCCAACCACAGTACCCAGACAGTTGCCCTTCTAGACATCCCGGTCTTGCCACCCAGCCACAGCCCGCTCTTCGGGGCGCCTCGCATTACTATACGCCAGCAGCGCCGGCCTATCCCCGAAACACAATCATGCTCTCGACTTCCTCATTGGCGCGCCTGTCAGAGCTAGGGCGCGTGGATCTGCCGGATGACCGGAGACTACTGCCAAATGGCCAAGAACATCCATCACGTCGACTATAGGGCAGCGTCAAGCCCTTGACCGTGCGCCGAAAATGCCCGAGTGATCAAGCTAGGTTATGGCGATGCATCTGTTAGTGCCTTGCCGCTCTAACCTCCAGCAACTCCGTTGTGCGCTTTGTGTCTGGTCGATGCGCTGGCCGATCTACGATAACGAGAACGTGAATAATCCGGTAAGTTGTCCTTGGCGTCTCGGCAATGGCAGGCACTGGGCGGCACGCAGAGATGGTTCTTGCACAGACCACTACCAGCCAAACGTCGCCATGCTGTGGTCCCGGATGCACTCAACTGAAAAGAAAATCCGTTCCAGTCAGGAGGTCGGCCCTGGTGACGTTTGCCATCTCGACTTCGAAATTGGCGGTGCCGTCGCCATCGGTGTCGATCTCCACAAAGCCGCTGGTCGCGTCCTCTGGGTGGAACCGGACCTGTGGAGTTCCGTTGCCGTCGAACTGATCTGTCCCTATCCACTGTCCGAAGCTGCCGTCCACGTGGAAGAGGATCTTGTCCTGGCCGCCTTGGACCTGTCCCTCGAAATCCAGGATCTCGCCCTGATCACCCGTCAGACCGGCCCTAAAGGCAAAGGTGTCGCCACCCGATCCGCCGGTCAACTTGTCGCTGCCGCTTCCACCGTCGAGGTAGTCACGGCCTTTGCCGCCAAACAAGTCATCCCGGCCCTTTCCGCCAAACAGACCGTCAGCGCCAGTTTCACCAAAGAGAGAATCCTTGCCGTTGTCGCCAAACAAGTGGTCTTTGCCATCGCGGCCAAGGATCTGGTCTCCTCCTTCGAAGCCATTCAGCGAGTTGCTGGCGCTGTTTCCTCGAATGTCGTTGTCTAACTCGTTGCCGCCGCCATTCAGGTCGCCGCGGCCATTTGCCAATCTGAGATCCTCTACGAATCCGAACTTGTCTTCCGTTGACCGGAGGGTGAAATCGACCTTGGAGATTACGAGGTCGGTTCCCCCTTCGATCAACTCGCGGACTCTGTCAGTCGTCGTCTCCACCAAGAAGCGATCATCGCCGCGGTTACCCCTCATAAGGTCGGTTCCACCTCCACCGACTAGGAAATCACTCCCTTCGCCTCCCCATAAATGATCTTGCCCCTGGCCTCCGTAGAGGCTGTCTTCTCCTCGATTGCCACGCACTTCATCTTCGCCATTACCGCCATAAACAACATCATTGGCACGACCTCCATACATGCTGTCATTGCCACTATCGCCGAACAGTTGATCGTCCCCCCGATCACCGAGCACGCGATCGTTGCCTGTACCACCAAACAAGTTGCTATCGTGTCCGGTACCACCAAAGAGGCGATCACCGCCCTCGCCGATACCGCCAATAAGATCTCCCAGGAGGAAGTTGTCGCTGCCGCCACCTCCAAAGATAATGTCAGACGCATTCACCAAGCGATAATCGTCGTCTACTCTTAGCGCTCCAAACAGCAAAGAATCATTTCCATTGCCGCCATACACGGTCTCCCCGTAGAGTAAAGCATCATTGCCATTGCCTCCGAAAGCAGTGCCTGCGTAACGCGCGCCGCCAAAAAGGTAGATGTCAGCATTGTCGCCGCCGTAGACACGATCACCTAACAAGAAGGTGTCATTTCCACTACCGCCATAGGCTTTGCCGTAGCCCGCATTAAGGAGCAGATCATTACCTGTGCCGCCAAAGATGGTGTTTAACTCTCTGCTCCCAACGCTGTACAGATACCGCTCGGAGTTTCCTATCAGCAACGTATCATCTCCAAATCCGCCATAAATCAAATCACTTCCATCGCTTCCAAACAGGGAATAATCGTTTCCACTTCCGCCGAAAATTTTGTCGTTGTGTATTCGGAATTGGGGATCTTGAGACGATCCGAACAACCCGGTGTCGTTTCCCGAACCTCCGTAAATGATGTCATTGCCTTTTGTGCCGAAAGGATCGCTGCCGCTGCCACCGCTCAAAAGGTGGTCATCGCCGATGCCACCGTGAACGATGTCATCTCCGGAGCCGCCGTCCAGGAAGAAGTCGGAGTCTTCACCTCCAAACAATGTATCGCTGCCGCTTCCACCGAAGAGACTCTTGTCTTGGCCAAAGCCTCCGAAGAGGGTGTCTGGACTGTGGTCTCCGTAAAGGAGCGAGTCTCTTCCTTGCCCACCATAGATCCGGTCAGGAGACAATCCTCCAAAGAAGAGAATGTCACGTCCTTGGTCGCCGAAGAGATCGTCGGTGCCTCTCCCCCCGAAATGACTGCTATCTGGTCCTGGGCCGCCGTAGAGATGATCGTCGTCGAAGCCGCCATAGAGCCTATCGGCCGAAGATCCTCCATAGAGTTTGTCATTGCCATCGCCCCCAAGGAGTGTATCGATCTCGCTCAGTCCGATGAGGCTGTCGTCTCCGGCGAGGCCGTAGATCGTGTCCGAGCTGTCGGTTCCAGTGAGGGTGTTGTTCTCACCAGCGGTACCGAATATTACAGCCATTCCGTGTTGCTCCCGGTTATCCGCGAATTGACAAGTGTCGGATGTCAGTTAGCAGGGAGTCACCACCATTGCCAAGCCTCGTTCTGCCACTTTACGTTACAGAGTCTGCGACCGCGCATTGTTTAGAGGTGAGCGAAACTCTCTTCTCTCGGGGCACAATCTCTGAGTTAGAGTGAGGCCTCCATCTGGAGCGCCTCATGTCATCCGACCTCTTCAGCGACGACTTCAAGACCACGCCCTACTGGTGGGACCGCAGCCCGCCGGAGGAGGCGGGCGATGCGGCGCTTCCCGCCTCCTGCGATGTCGCGGTGGTGGGCAGCGGCTATACCGGTCTGCACGCGGCCTTGGTGATGGCGCGCGCGGGGCGGCGGGTCGTGGTCCTCGACGCGCGCTCGGCCGGATGGGGCTGCAGCAGCCGCAACGGCGGGCAGATCAGCAGCAGCGTCAAGCCGGACTACGCCACCTTGACCAAGCGCCACGGCGCCGAGACGGCGCGACGGATCCTGGAGGAGGGCGTGGCCTCGCTCGCCTGGATCGGCGACTTCCTGCGCCAGGAGGGCCTGGACTGCGACTTCCGGGTCTGCGGCCGCTTTCACGCCGCGCACAGCGCCAAGGCCTTTCAGGCCATGGTGGCCGCCTACCGGGCGAAGCCGGACTGGCTGGACACCCCCGCGCGGGTCGTCCCTCGCGCCGAACAGCGGAGCGAGCTGGGCACCGAGGCCTACCACGGTGGGCTGCTCTTCGAGCGTCACGCCTCGCTCGACCCCGGCCGCTACCTCGCCGGGCTCTTGGGCCTGGTTCGGGCGGCCGGCGCGGAGGTCGTGACCGAGACTCCGGTGACCGCCCTGCAGCGCGACGGCGCCGGTTTTCAGGTCGAAACCCCGCGCGGCCGGCTGACGGCGGCCAAGGTCGTGCTGGCGACCAACGGCTACAGCGGCCCCCTCTCGCCCTGGCACCGCCGGCGCGTCATTCCGATCGGCAGCTACGTCATCGCGACGGAGCCCCTGCCAGAGGACCTGATGGCCCGGCTGATGCCGAAGAACCGCATCGTCTCCGACAGCCGCAAGGTGGTCTACTACTATCGCCCCTCGCCCGACCGCCGGCGCATCGTCTTCGGCGGGCGGGTGAGTGCCGGCGAGAGCGATCCCAAGGTCAGCGGTCCGCTGTTGCATAATGCGCTGTCCCGGATCTTCCCGGACTTGCGGTCCGCCAAGATCTCCCATTCCTGGATGGGTTTCGTCGCCTACACCTTCGACAGCCTGGCGCACCTGGGCGCGCACGACGGCATTTACTACGCCATGGGCTACTGCGGCTCCGGCGTCGGCATGGCGAGCTATCTGGGCATGCGTATCGGCCAGCGCGTGCTGGAGCGCCCCGAGGGTCTCAGCGCCCTGGAACGGCCGGCTTTCCAGACCCGGCCCCTCTACAGCGGACGGCCGTGGTTCCTGCCGGCCAGCGTCGCCTACTACCGCCTGCGCGATCGGCTCGGGATTTCGGGATAGGCTGCGGACTCTTTGGTCGGCTGAGGGTGCACGTGCTGCGTCGGCGTCAAGTGACGAGACCGACGAGCCTTGTTCATGCATACCACAAGCGCGCCACGACGTCATTGCGAGGAGCGTCAGCGACGCGGCAATCCAGTGCTGCGGGCCGTGCCAAACAAACCTGGATCGCCGCGCTTCGCTCGCGATGACGGCGAGTGAGCTGATTGCGAGCGCTTGGCCGGCATTGGATGCCAAGCCAAGCTCAACGGGCCTTGCTCGAGCATCCCGTAAGCCCGCCACGCCGTCATCGCGAGGCGAGGCGGCGGAGACTGGTCTTCCGGTCAAGCCGGAAGACGACGCGAGTGGGGTGGAGAGGGGGCACCCTTCGCCCAACAGGAAAGCGACCGCTCGCGGTCCTGGCCGGCGCGTAGCCTACCCGCCTAGGAAGAGCTGCCCGACTTTGGGGTTCTGCAGTAGCTCGTCGCCCTTGCCGGCGATCGCGATCTCGCCGGAGACCATGACGTAGCCGATGTCGGCGAACTCCAGGCCCTTCTTGGCGTTCTGCTCGACCATGATGATGGTCTTGCCGTCGCGGTGCTGCAGGTCGTGCAGGATCTCGAAGACCATGTCGATGAAGCGCGGCTCCAGGCCGATGGAGGGCTCGTCGACCAGCAGCACCTCGGGGTCCATCACCAGGGCGCGGGAGATCTCCAGCAAGCGCCGCTCGCCGCCGGAGAGGACCTTGGCCTGATGCTTGCGCCGCGCGGCCAGGCGCGGGTACTTCTCGAAGACCATCTCCGCGGCCTGCTTGGCCTCGGTCGGGCGGTCCTTCAGGAAGCCGCCCATCCAGAGGTTCTCCTCCACCGTCATGCCGGGGAAGACGGACTTGTCCTGCAGGATGTAGGCGATGCCGGCCTGGCGCAGCTTCTCGTTGGGCGATAGCTTGGTGATGTCGCGCTTACCAGCGCCGTCGCCGACGGCGATGCTGCCGGAAAAGATGCTGTTGAAGCCGAAGATGGCGTGCAGCACGGTCGACTTGCCGGCGCCGTTGGGACCGATGAGGCAGAGCGACTGGCGGCGGCCGACCTGCAGGTTGATGGAGTGCAGCACCTCCATCTTGCCGTAGCCGGCGCGCAGGTCGCTGACCACGACATAGGGCTCGCCCGCGACCAGCGCCGAGAGCTTCTCGAGCGAGACCTCTTCGGCGATGGAGGCCACCTGGCGGGTCACCTCGTCGACCGAGATGACGGCGTCCACGCTCCCCTTGCCGTAACCGCTGACGCCGCCCTTGGATTTGTCGCTCATCTCACGCGCTCCTCAATGCGCGCCGAGGTAGGCGTCGACGACGCTCTGATTGGTCTGGATCTGCTCGGCCGTGCCTGAGGCCAGGAGCTTGCCGTGCGCCAGGCAGTAGATCGTGTCGGCCATGTTCATGATGACGCGCATGTTGTGCTCGATGATGAAGAGCGTGATGCCGAAATCCTCGTTGGCCTTCTTCAGGCGGTCGATCAGGCCGTTGATCAAGGTGGGGTTGATGCCGGCCGTCGGCTCGTCCAGCAAGAGCACCCTGGGCTCGTTCATCAAGGCCATGGCGAACTCCAAGAGCTTCTGCTGGCCGAAGGAGAGCGAGCCGGAGCGCAGAAAGCGCTTCTCGTAGAGGCCGACGAAGTCCAACAAGCTCTCCGCCCGTTCGCGGTCCTCCTTGGAATTGCGCCCAAAGCTGTTAAGAAGTGTCATCTTTCGCTGCGGCAGGGAGATCAGCATGTTCTCCACGCAGTTCATCGCGCCGTAGATCCGGGTCTGCTGAAAGGTGCGTAAGAGGCCCAGCCGCGCGATCTCCGGCACCAGCAGCTTGGATATCTCGCGTCCCTCGAACCTGATCGAGCCCTCGTCGATCGGGTGGTAGCCCACGATCGAGTTGAAGAGGGTCGTCTTGCCGGAGCCGTTGGGTCCGATGAGGCCGGTGATCTTGCCCTGCTCCACGGTGATGGAGATGTCGCTGTTGGCCTGGACGCCGCCGAAGGACTTGGAGACGCGCTCGACCTCGATGATGGTGGTCATTCGGCCGCCTCCGAGACGACCTTGTCCTTCTTCTCGACCTTGAGCCCGAACCACTCCGGCCGGGTGTGGCGCAGCCAGCCCATGAGACCGTCTTGGAAGTAGACCACGGTGACCACGATGAGGGCGCCCAAGGCCACCCACTGCCAGCCCAGGAGGTAGCTCCAGGTCACCTCCTTGAAGACGTGGAAGAGGATGGCGCCGATGATCGGGCCCCAGATCGTCCCCTTGCCGCCCAGCAGCACGCAGACGACCATGAAGATGCCGAGGTTGATGGTCTGATAGGCCGTCTCCAGCGGCTCGAAGTGGATCAACTGGAAGGCGGAGATCGCGCCGGCGATGCCGATGAAGAAGGCGGAAAGCGCCCAGGCCACCAGCTTGTAGCGCAGGGTGTGGAGGCCCATGGCCTCGGCCTTCTCCTCGTCGTCGCGGATGGCGTTGATGGCCGCCCGGAAGCGCGTCGCATAGAGCCACTTCAAGAAGATGAAGAGCACCACGCCGGTACCGGCGAAGAGGAAGTAGATGAAGGTCTTCCCCTCCTCGAAGTCGCCCGGATAGACCGGCAGCGCGATGCCCTGCCCGCCGCCGATCCAGTCCCAGTTGGAGACCAGCTCGCCCGCCGCGATGGCCACGCCCAAGGTGCCGATGGCGAAGTAGGGACCGCGCAGGCCGAAGAGCACGTAGCCCAGGATCAGCGCGGTGAAGGCGCAGAAGAGGCCGGCGCCAAGGCTGCCCAGGGCCAGGCCTGTGAAGTACTCCGCCGGGGTGAAGGAGAAGGTGCCGCCGCCGGAGGCATCGGTGTATTCGCCCACCGGATAGACCATGGCGATGGTGATGACGGCGGCCACGTACATGCCGGTGCCGTAGAAGAAGATGTTGCCCAGCGAGTTGTAGCCCATCTGGCCGCCCGTCATGTCCCAGGTCATGGCGACGATGATCATCAGCCAAAGGGTGGCCAGCTGGGTCTTGTAGTCGGGGAAGAGGAAGGGGGCGACGATCGTCAGCGCGATGATCGCTGCGTAGAAGGCGCTCTTGCCGGCGGTGGAGGTCATGTCCTGCCAGGCCTCCTACTGCAGGACCTGCCTGAGGCGCTTCTGGCGCATGAGGCGATAGACCAGCACCATGATCAGCAGCATGACCGCGATGGCCTGCTGATAGCTGATGCCGAAGATGTGGCTGCCGTACTGCTCCGCCACGCCCAGCCCGAAGCCGGCGGCGATCACGCCCGGCAGGTTGCCGAGGCCCGCGGCCGTCACGATGACGAAGGCGCGTACTGAATAGGTGATGCCGTAGAAGGGCTGGATCACCCAGACCATGACGATGATGGCGCCGGCCGCGCCGCAGATCGCTGCATTGAGGGAGAAGGTGAAGGCGTAGACCTTCTCGGTGTCGATCCCCAGCACGCGGGCGGCGCGCGCATCCTGGGCGGTGGCGCGGATCGCCTGGCCCATGCGGCTCGCTTTCATGAAGTAGATCACGGCGGCCGCCAGGCCGACGGCCATCAGCACCCCGATCAGCTTGGCGATGGGGACGTCGATCAGGCCGTCGGCGAAGTAGAGGGTCTGGTAGTCCAGCTTGATGCTCTGCGTGTCCGAGCCGAAGAGCAGGTTCATGATCTGCGCCATCATGATGGCGAGCCCGAAGGTGGCCAGAAGCGAGGTGAAGAGATCGCGCTCGATCACGCGCGAGATGATCAGCTTGTAGCAGACCCAGCCGATGCCGCCCATCACCAGGAAGCTCACCGGGACGCCCAGCAAGGGGTGCAGGCCCTGCTTGGCCAGCCACCAGGAAACATAGCCGCCGGCGATGACGAAGTCGCCCTGCGCCAGGTTCTTGACGTTCATCACGCCCCAGACCAGCGCCAGTCCGTAGGCGGCCAGCGCGAAGAGCGCGCCGATCATGATGCCGTCGATGACGATCTTCAGATTGACGATCGGGAACTGCCAGAGGAGCCCGAGGTTGCCAAGGATCTGATCCATGGGATCAGCGGTCCTTTCAGCTGTCGAAAAGGGAAACCGAGCCTAGGCCCGACGCGCGGTCTTTGGAATCACGAATCATCGGGGCCGGGCAGAGAGCGCCCGGCCCCGACGTTGGACGCAAGGCTAGTTCGGCTGGCGCGGCCAGTTAAGCTCGTGCGACGCGAAGGCTGAGGGTGCCACCACGTTGTACTCGCCGTCCTGGATCTGGCGCAGCACCATCGGCTTGGCGATGTTGTTGCCGGCCTCGGAGAACTTGATCGGTCCGTAGAAGGTCTGCAGATCGGTCTCGGCGATGGCGTCGCGCAAGGCCTCCTTGTCCAGCGAGCCGGACCGCTCGAAGGCATCCTTGAAGACGTAGACGGCGGCCGAAGCCTGGGCCGTCTGATAGGGCACCTTCTTCTCGGCATACTCGGGATAGGCCGCCTTGAACTCCTGCTCGTAGTTGGCGGCCGTGCCGAAGATCGGATCCTCGTAGGTCAAGGTCTCGGCCCACTGGGTCGAGCAGAGGATGTCGTTGGCGAAGTCGCCGAAGTTGCCGGTGACGTCGGCGGCCTCACAGTGGGTGATCGCGATCATCGGCGTGGAGATCTTCTGCTCGCCGATCTGGCGCACCGCGGTCGCCGCTCCCTTGGAGTGGCCGGAGACCACCAGCAGGTCGGGCTTCACCAGCTTCACCTTGGTGAGGATCGCCGTCATGTCGGAAAGATCGCGCGGCAGCTTCTCGTCGATGACGATATCCATGCCGTACTTCTCCGCGTCCTCCATGACGCCGGCGCGGATATCCAGCGAGAAGGGGTCGTTCTCGACCGCGATCGCCACCTTGACGTCGCTCGGGTCCTTGCCTTCCTTCTTGGCGACTTCAGCCGCCAGGTCGACGGCCGAGGCCAGATACTGCTCGGAGGTCGAGAGCACGGCGAAGAGGTACTTGTAGCCCTTGTTGAAGAGCGAGCGCGAGGCGCCTTCCGCTTCCACCATGGGAATTTGATACTTTTCGGTCACCGGCGCGATGGCCTTGGTCAAGCCCGAGGAGTAGGGGCCGAGCATGTACTGGACTTTGTCCTGATTGATCAGCCGTTCGGCCAGGGTGGCGCCGCGGTCGCCCTTGGACTCGTCATCGTAGTAGATGACCTCGAAGTTGTAGCACTTGTCGCCGACCGTGATGCCGCCGTTGTCGGCGATCTTCTGGATGGCGAAGTCGTAGCCGTTCTGAGCGTGGACACCGTTGGTCGCGTACTTGCCGGTGAGCGAGATGGCCGCTCCCAACACGATGGTGTCGCACTCGGCCGCCGCCGCCAGCCCGCTGGTAGCCATCAGCGCGCCTGCCGTGAAAGCCAAGGTCTTGATTCCCAGAGTCATTTCGTTCCTCCCGTATGAACGTCCGGGAATGATACGCGAAGCCTGGGAGAGGCCGCAATACACGAGCGCGCGCCCTCGCTTAGCTGTGACACCCCTGTTAGTAATCGACTAGGTTCGCTATAAATACAAATTGCTGATGTTAATAGACTTCGATCCCGATCAATCAACACGAGACGTAAAGGTCTCGTTTGGACTGACACTTGAGGGGCGCGACTGAGTTATCTGGATCTCTCTCTACTCGCCTCAGGGGATAGGGTGGGGCGCGGCCATGAAGAAGGGCGCCTCGCTATGGTCATTGTCTTGTGATCAGCCCACGCAATTGAGCCGCTAATCAGTCGCAGTCGTCGTTGGCGAGACTCTCTGTCGCGCCATGGGAGGACTGGCATGAACGGCCTGGCGGGGTAGGAAACTAGTCTGGGGATAGGAAGTCGGGCAGCATGCCACCAGGTCCGCGAGGGGCAGAGAGACCATGAGAAGAGTTGGAGTTTCGCGTCGCCTGGCAGCCTTGGGAGGACTCCTCGTCCTTTTGGCCCTGCTTTCCTTCACGCCCGGCGGCGGGCCGCTCGCCCAGGATTCCCAAGGTGCCGATGCCGCCGCGCAGGAAGGCGGCTCGGACAGCGACGGCTCTCCGCAGACCCCTGCCTCGGTCGAGACGGCGGATCTGGAGAGGCTCTTGGCCACGCTGGAGGATCCCGAAAGACGCCAGCAATTGGTCAAGGATCTGAGGGCGCTCCTGGCCCTCCAGCGCGGAGAAGGCACGTCAACGCCGCCGATCGATACGATCGGGACGGGGGAAGAAGGCAAGCCCGAGACGGCGGCGGGAGAGGCGGCCGGCCAGTTGGTCGGCGAGATGGAGGAGCACGCGGACAAGGTGACCAGCGTGCTGGGGCGCGTACTGGACGCGGTCGCGCAGGTCGAACGCCTGCCGGCCTGGTTCGAAGAGCAGGTGGACAAGCCGGAACGCCGCGAGTTCTGGATCGAGATCGCCACGGTCGGGCTGGGGCTGCCCCTGCTGGTCGCCATTCTCGCGCGCTGGCTGGTCGCCCTGGCACTGCGCGGCGTGGTCCGGCGCCTGCAGGCCTCCGATCCCAGAAGCGTACAGGCCCGTGTGTTCACGGCGCTCGCCCGCAGCGTGCTGGAGGCCTTTCAGGTCGCCGCGGTGCTGGCCGCGGGCTATGCCGTCCTTTGGTTCGTGGACCGCAGCTTTCAGGCGGCGCGCATCGCGGAACTGGTCATCTGGGGCTTCGCACTGCAGACCGGGATCGGCGTCTTTGCGCGGCTCTTGCTGGCGCCCTACTCGATTCGCCTTCGTCCCTTGCCGATCGGCGACGAAGGCGCGGCCTATACCTATCTCTGGGTCATGCGGCTGTCGCTTGTCGCGGTGGTCGGTTTCGTTCTCTCGCGCATCTCCCTGCCCTTGGGCGCCAGCTGGTCCGGCATGCGGGCGATCGAGATCGGCGCAGCCTCGGTGCTGGCCGGCATGTTCCTGGTGCTGATCATCCAGTCGCGCCGCCAAGTGGCAAACTTCATCAAGGGAAGGGGGACCGGCGAAAAGGGGCCGGGCCAGGTCCGGCGAAGGCTGGCCGACATCTGGCACGTGCTCGCCATCATCTACGTGCTGGTCGTCTTCGGCATCTTCGTCTCCGGCGCGCGCGACGGCTTCAGCTTCATATCCGAAGCGACCGGCGTGACCTTCGCCGCGATCATCGCGGTCAGCATCCTGGTCGAGGCCATGGCGCGCCTCCTGCGTATGCTCTTCAGGGTCGACGACGACCTCGACCGCCGCTTTCCAGGCCTACGCGAGCGGTCGAACCTCTATCGGCCCATGCTGTCGAGAGCCCTGGGCTTGATTCTCTGGCTGATCGCCCTGGTGGTGATCCTGGAGGCCTGGGATATCGACGTCTACACCGCCCTGGAGGCCGAGACGCGGGCTGGCATTCTGCACAGTGCCGCCATCGTCTTGGTCGTGGTCGTCATCTCCCTCCTGGTCTGGGAGTACTCCGCGCGCTCCATCGCCAAGGCCTTGTCCGGGACCAACCCCGACGGCTCGCCCAGGGAAGCGAGCGGGCGGGCCAAGACCCTGCTGCCCTTGCTCAAGCGGACCATCCTGATCGTGCTGGGTGCCTTCGCGGTCATGGTGATCCTTTCGCAGATCGGTGTCGACATCGGCCCGCTGCTGGCAGGCGCCGGCGTCCTTGGCCTCGCCATCGGTTTCGGTTCCCAGGCCCTGGTGCGCGACCTCATCACCGGTCTCTTCATCCTGATCGAGGATACGGTGGCGGTGGGCGACGTGGTGACGGCCGGCGGCCATACCGGCGTGGTCGAGGAGCTGTCGCTGCGCACCATCCGCCTGCGCGACCTCTCCGGCAGTGTGCACGTTGTCCCCTTCGGCGATGTCACAAGCGTAATCAACATGACCCGAGACTTCGCTTACGCCCTGATGGATGTCGGCGTGGCCTACCGCGAAGACACAGATTACGTCTCCGCCGTCCTTACGGAGATCGCGGCGGACCTGCAGGCCGATCTCAAATGGTCAGCGGAGATCATGGCGCCCATGGAGGTTCTGGGTGTGCAGGAGCTGGCCGACAGTGCGGTCGTCATCCGCTGCCGCATAATGACCAGGCCGATGATGCAGTGGGCCGTCAAGCGCGAGTTCTATCGGCGCATGAAGAAGCGCTTCGACGAGGAAGGCATCGAGATCCCCTTCCCGCACACCACCCTCTACTTCGGGGTCGATAAGGAGGGAGAGGCTCCCCCCGGCCGCATCCTTTTCGAGGCCGACCGGGCGGCGAAGACCTTGGAGGAGAAGGGGATCGAACGCAGCAAGCCGACCTCGCGCACGGAAGGGGCCTCGGGCGAGCAGCAGCATGAGGAATGAGACCGGTCATTCAACGACTTTGTCGATGGACCACGCAGGGGGGGGGGCTCTCTCCTATGCGCCTGGGCTCAGGACGTTTCCCTTCACTGGTCCCTTCACTGGCGCCGCGGTGCCCTGCCGTCATGCGCGGCGATCGTGTTGAGCATCAGGGAATCGTCGTCTGCGCCATGAGTCTCGGACGCGGCGGCGTACCAGGCGTGCGCGGTCTCGCCTACTGCCATGTCCAATCCCATCCCCTTGGCCATGGCGAGGCAATAGCGAGCGTCCTTTTCGCGCAGTCCGATGGCCAAACCAAAACTATCCGCCGGGCGACCCTCAAGCATCGGCCGGATCATCCTTTTCGTATGCGGGCTAGCAATCGGCCCACTCTCCACCGCCGCAACCGTGGTGTTCACGTCAAGCCCCAGTTGCCGGGCCAGATGAGCGGCCTCGGCCACGGCGGCGACGTGCACGGCGCCCAGAAGGTTGTTGATCAACTTGTAGGCCGTACCGGTTCCGGCCGGGCCGAAATGAAGAATCGATGACGCCATCGCGTCGAGCCAGGGTCGCGCCGCGTGAAAATCGTCGGCCTCTGCGCCGACCAGCAACACCAAGTCACCGCTGGCCGCCGCTGCGGGCGGACCATTGACTGGACAGTCGATATAGCGCAGTCCCAGCGACTTGGCCGCCTGTGCCAGTTTCGCGCTCTGCCCATGCGATATGGTGGAGCATTCGATCACAAACGTGCCCGCCTTCAGTGCCGAGAGCGCGCCGTCTTTGGCAAGCCAACAGCGATCGGACGCCTGATCGTCCGCAACCATCGAGAATGCCGCGTCAGCACCCTGTGCCGCCTCTTTCGGGTCTGCGGCCAGTTTCGCGCCGGCTGCCACCAGGGCTGCTGCCTTGTCGGCGCTGCGGTTCCAAACGGTAACGTCGTGGCCCGCGCGCAGCAAACAGGAGGCCATGCCGCCTCCCATCTTTCCGAGGCCCAAGAACGCGAACTTCGCCATGTCTTCCTCCTTTTGGCGGCGCATCTCCTGAGCCGCTCATACACCGTCCCAACGATCTGCAATGCGGGAATTCTCAATTGTATCTTCGACAAGCGGCTTGCGGGCAAGACTGAGCCCGGTCAAGCAGGGGATTGCCCTCCCGGTGTCTCGAAGGCCGCTGCAAGGCAGCGTCGGAAGGCGAAATGGACATCTGTTGGCGCGGGCTAACCGCCGCCACAGCCAGCCTGTGCGCGCTTTATCTGTCGCGTTCGCCGCCAAATCCCCGGGTCGCGCTCGAGACGCCGCTCACTGTGGCGAGTTGACACTCTAAACCGCGAGCGGGCGGCACCCTCTGCTCAGACTGGCAGGTGCCTCGCCCAGGTGCGGACAACGCAATCTGGATCCGGTCGCTTTGGGTGGAGAAGGGCCGATTGACACTGTTCTCAACTTCCGACCCTCGTCCGGCCGATGCTGGCGCTCACATACAGAGATTGGAAGTGGCTCGTTCTGCAGGTCGGTGATGCCCTGAGCACGAAGTAGAGTTCAAGTCACTCCGTGAGCCCGAACAGCTCCTGCGGTTCCCGGACGCCTCGAAGCCTGTGATGGCCGAGCGATTCCAGCCCTCGTTGGCTGCCGGCGGCTGCCTTGAAGGTGCTGGAGATCAGAATGTTTCGGTCGAGGGGACGACAGAGTGCTTGAACTCTGCTCGCTTCGTTGACTGCGGGGCCGATCACGGTAAAGTCCAGCCGGTCGCTGGCACCGATGTTGCCGTAGAACACTTCTCCCATGTGCAGGGCCAAGCCGAAGTCCATCGTCGGTTTGCCAGCGGCTTCACGGGCCTTGTTGAAGACGGGAAACCCGCTACGCAGCTCTGCCGCGGCCTCTAGAGAGTCGCGACACACCAGAGAGGCGTCTCTGTCCGTCAGGTCAAAGACTGCCAAAAGGCCGTCACCCATGATTTTAAGGATCTGGCCGTTGTTCTTTTGGACCGGGGCGGCCATCGCCTCGAGATAGTCGTCGAGGGTCTCGACAAGCAGGTCGCGCGGCAGCCTATCGGTCAGCCCGGTGAAGCCGCGCAGATCGGAAAACCAGATGATGGCGCGTATGGCCCTCGCTGATCCACGCTCGATCGCGCCCGCCAGCACCCGATGGCCGGCATCGGCACCGAGATAGGTCCCGAGCACGGTGCTGGCGATGTCATAGGTCAGGCGCGACTTTACGGATACCGCCAGATAGGGGAGGGCCTCGAAGACCTGATCGAGCTCTTCCTCGTCGAAACCTTCCGGCCGGTCGGTGGCACAGGAGACGAAGATCCCGTCTACCCCTTGACCTTGATTGAACCGGTCGCCCCCCTTGTCCAAGCCGCTGGCCACGATCTCCGCCTGCCGGGGATCGAAGGGCACGAGCTTTGCCGCATAGTCGACGAGCCCTTCGGAACGCAACGCGCGAAACAGGGGAAACTCATTGGGTTCGCCCACGTCGAGCCGCCGCCTGAGCGAGAGCAGACCATTGCTTCGCATATGATGGATCGGGCTCTTCAGATAGAAGTCCTGATTGCTTTGCGCACGCTTGTAGCGCGCATGCTCGACGCTGTGTGCGCCGGCACGCCAAAGAAAGGTGTGCGCACCGTACAAGGGATGCAGCGTCGACATGCCCATCTGCACCCGCTTGATCGGAAAACCGCTGTCGAGAACCTTTTGGCAGAAGCCGGCTATCTGCTCGTCAAGCGCGAGGCCGAGCATGCCACGCTCCACGAGCCAGAGCGGCAGACCGGCCAGATCGAACGGCTGCCGGGACGTGGACTCCGTTAGAACGCGGCTCATGTCTACCCATAGCGGACTTCGGAGCGCGAAGCCAACGGTGACCGGCTAAGGGTAGAGGTCTCGGTAGAACCAGTATTGAGAGACGCCGCTTCAAGCTTTTCGCTGGATAGCTGGAACTTGACTGGCAGCCGTCTCTTACGGTCGGCGTCACGGTAGTCCGCCTCTCGTTTCGGCCTATCCATCGAGCACCAAGCTGGCCTAGAAGGGGTCTGTGCGACAGTGCGGATCAAGGTCTGGAGACTGACGGAGTGGACGGGCAAGCGAACACGATGGCGGTGTCCGTTTGGCGCGGAGATGCCGAGGGAGGTGCCTTTCAGGCTTTCGAGGTGCCGCTTCGGGAAAGCCAGACCGTGCTCGATGTCGTCACCTGGATACAGCAGAACGCCGATCCGACTCTCGCCTACCGCTATGCCTGCCGGGTCGGCATGTGCGGCTCTTGCGCCATGATGGTGAACGGCAAGCCGCGCTGGACCTGCCGCACCCACATCGAAAGGGCGCTTAAGGACGGTGGCCTCGAGATCGCGCCGCTTAGGAACCTGCCGGTGATCAAGGACCTGGCGACCGACATGTCCGCCTTCTTCGACAAGTGGATCGCCGCCGAGGGAGTCTTTCGTCCGAGCAAGACCCGCGCCGATCCGATCGAGCCGGTCGACCCGGCCGGCGCCATGCGGATCGACGCCAGCGCGGCGATCGAGTGCATCAACTGCGGGATCTGCTACGCGGCCTGCGACGTCGTCGCGGCCAATGCCGACTACCTGGGACCGGCGGCGCTCAACCGGGCCTGGAGCCTGCTGAACGACGAGCGCGACCAAGGACAAGAGGCGCGTCTTGCGGCGGTCTCGCGGCGCGGCGGCTGCCACAACTGCCATTCGCAACAGGGCTGCGCTCAGTTCTGTCCCAAGAGCCTCAATCCCACGGCCTCGATCGCGGGACTGAAGCGCGAGACGGCCAAGAACTTCCTCGGGCGCCGGAGGTAGGGGAGGTGTTGGACCTCAGGCTCTACATGCTGCAGCGGCTCTCGGCGCTGATCCTCGCGCCGCTGGTCCTCGGGCACATCGCGGTGATGATCTATGCCGTCCAGGACGGGCTTTCCGCGGCAGAGATCTTGGGCCGAACCCAGGGAAGCTGGGCCTGGGCGCTCTTCTACGGCCTTTTCGTGCTGGCCGTGTCGGTGCATGCGGCCATCGGACTTCGGGTCATCGTGGCGGAAACCTTGAAGCTCAGGGGCCTCGGCCTCGCCGCCTTTACCTGGCTGGTCTTCTTGGGACTGCTGTTCTTGGGAGCGCGCGCGGTCTACGCCGTGACCGCGGCATGACGAGGCCGCACCGCTCCCACCCCCTCTGGTACGCCTTCCTGCTGCACCGCGTCTCCGGCCTCTTGCTGGCGCTCTATCTGCCGGTCCACTTCCTCGTCCTGAGCATGGCGCTGACCGCGCCCGACAGTCTGGACGGCTTTCTGCACTGGACCGACCAGCCTTTGGTGAAGCTCGCCGAGTTTGCGCTGGTCTTCCTCCTGGCCGTGCACCTCTTCGGCGGACTGCGCCTCCTGGCGCTCGAGTTCCTGCCCTGGTCGCCGCGCCAGAAGACCTTCGCCGCCGGCGCGACCGCATTGGCGCTGCTGGTCTCCGGCACCTTCCTTCTGAACGCGGTCTAGCCATGCTGGAGCGTCACGACACCGACATCCTCATCCTCGGCAGTGGCGGCGCCGGCCTCTTCGCGGCGCTGCATGCGCAGCAGACCGCCCCCGACCAGAAGGTGACCATCGCGGTCAAGGGACTGCTGGGCAAGTGCGGCTGTACCCGCATGGTCCAAGGCGGCTACAACGTGGCGCTGGGCGCCGGCGATTCCGTCGAGCGCCACTTCATGGACACCATCCAGGGCGGCAAGTGGCTGCCGCATCAGGAGATGGCCTGGCGGCTTTGCGAGACGGCGGTGGAGCGCGTTCGCGAGCTGGAGAACGAGGTCGGCTGCTTCTTCGATCGCAATCCCGACGGCAGCCTGCACCAGAAGGCCTTCGCCGGGCAGACCGCCGACCGCACCGTGCACAAGGGCGACCTTACCGGCATCGAGATCATCAACCGCCTAATGGAGCAGGTCCTGGCGCGGCCGGTCGAGCGGCTGGAGGAGCACCGCGCCATCGGCCTCATCCCGGCCAAGGGGGGCGAGGGCCTCTCCGGCGTCCTCTTCATCGACATGCGCCGCGGCCTCTTTCGCTTCGTGCGCGCGAAGGCGGTGCTGATGGCGACCGGCGGCGGCCCCACCATGTACCGCTATCACACGCCCTCGGGCGACAAGACCATGGACGGCCTGGCCATGGCGCTCAGGCTGGGCCTGCCGCTCCGCGACATGGAGATGGTCCAGTTCCACCCCACCGGCCTCTTGGCCGGCGAGGGGACCAAGATGACCGGCACCGTCCTGGAGGAGGGCTTGCGCGGCGCCGGTGGTCATCTTCTCAATGGCAATGAGGAGCGCTTTCTTTTCGCCTACGACCCGCTGGGAGAGCGCGCCACCCGCGACGTGGTAAGCCGCGCCATCATCGCCGAGATGACACAAGGCGCGCCCTCGCCGAACGGCGGCGTCTTCATTTCCATGGGCCACCTGGGCCCCGACAGCGTCCGCCGGAAGTTCGCCGGCATGGTCAAGCGCTGCGCCGACTGCGGCTTCGATCTGGCGGCCGGAAAGGTGGAGGTCGTGCCGACGGCGCACTACTTCATGGGTGGCGTCGTCGTCGCGCCCGATACCCGCACGGAGCTGCCGGGCCTCTATGTCGCCGGCGAGGATGCCGGCGGCGCCCACGGGTCCAATCGCCTGGGCGGCAACGGGGTCGCCAATTCCACCGTTTTCGGCGGCATCGCCGGAGAGGTGATGGCCAAGGATGCGCGGAGCGTCACCGCGGCGAAGGACCCCGACGAGGCCGTCATCGCCCAGGAGATCGAGCGTGCGCGCTACCCGCTGGGCAAGAAGCACGCGCCGATCCACCCCTTGCGCGAGGCCTTGATGGACGCGATGTGGGAGGATGTCGGCGTGATCCGCTCCGCCGAGGGCATGGAGCGCGGCGTCTCGCGCGTGGCCGAGATCGGGTCCGATCTTCGTGCGCTGGGCGTCGCGGGCGACGACCTGGCCTTTAACCTCACCTGGCACGACTGGCTGAACCTGCAGAGCCTCGTCGAGGTCTCGGAAGTCATCGCCAGGGCCGCCTTGTCGCGCGAGAACTCGCGCGGGGCGCATTTCCGCGAGGACTTTCCGGAGACCGGCGCGCTGGAGAGTTCCTACTTCACCGTGGCACGGCGGTGCGAAGGCAGGGTCACGGTCGAGCGACAGCCGGTGGACTTCACCATCGTGAAGCCCGGAGAGACCTTGCTGCGGGACGACGAGGCAGAAAGCCTGGTAAAGGTGGCGAGATGATCACGATCGAGACAATCGAGAGCACCGCCGAAGTCCTGATGGACAAGGCGGCCATCGAAATCCCGGAGGACTATCTGGAAGGCCTCAAGACGGCCGCTAGCGAGGAGGACGGCGACCTCTCGTCCTTCGTGCTGCAGGCCATGTTGGAGAACTACGAGGCCGCCAAGGAAGACCGCCGGGCCATGTGCGGCGACACGGGCTGTCCGCGCTGGTATGTGAAGATGGGCAACGAGGCCCGGATCGAGGGTGGCCCCGTGGCCTTGGAGGCGGCGCTCAGGCGCGCAACGGCGAAGGCCACGCGCTCCATTCCGCTGCGCCCCAACCGCGTGCATCCGCTGTGGCGCACCGACCACGACAACAACGTCGGCATCGGCGCGCCCGAGATCGAGTACGCCTTCGAGCCGGACGGCGCTTGGATCGATCTCACCACCGTGCACAAGGGCGGGCTCTTCGGCACGGACTACCGCATGCTCTTCCCCAGCGACGGCATCCCCGGCATCAAGCGCTTCTTCCTGGACAGCCTGGTGGCCTTCGGCAAGCGCGGGCTGGCGTGCCAGCCGGCGATCATCGGCATCGGGCTGGGCGGCTCCAAGGATGCCTGCATGGTGCTGGGCAAGCGCGCGGCCTGTCTGCGGGTGGTCGGCGACCGCAACCCCGACCCCAAGATCGCCGCCCTGGAGGAGGAGTTCAAGGAACTCGGCAACTCCATCGGCATGGGCGCCATGGGCTTCGTCGGCAAGTCCATGGTGATCGACTGCCATATCGAGGTGGGCTACTGCCATACGGGGGGCATGCAGATGAGCGTGCATGCCTTCTGCCTCTCTTCCCGCCGGGCGGTGGCCAGGATTCATGCCGACGGCAGAGTCGAGCATCGCACGGACCCCGAGTGGTTCACCGACTATCAGCGCCGGGAGACGGTGGAATGGATCGCGCCGCAAGCACACGCAAAGTCCGCCTAAGCGCCAATCCGACCCCGGACGCCCTGGCGGAATTGCGCCTCGGCGACGTGGTCTACCTGGACGGCGTGGTCTACACCGGCCGCGAGGGCGTCTACATCAGGGCGATCGAGGAGGGCGTTCCCCTACCGCTCGACCTGCCGGCGGAGAGCGCGGCGAACTTCCACTGCTCTCCGGCGGCGAACCAGCTGGAGGACGGCAGCTTCTCGATGGGCGCGGTGACGGCCACCGCCTCCTTCCGCTTCTCCAAGTGGATCGGGTCTTGGTTGGAGAAATCCGGCGCTAAGATCATTATCGGCAAGGGCGGGATGAACCCTGCCGACTACCGCGACCACTTCGTGCCCCATGGCGCCATCTATCTCACCACCGTCGGCTACGGCACCGGCGCGCTGCTGGGCCGCGGCGTCAAGCGGGTGCGTGGCCTGCACTGGCGCGAAGAGCTCGGACTGGCCCAGGCCCTCTGGGTGATCGAGGTGGAGAACTTCGGTCCCTTCCTCGTGGAGAGCGATCTGGAGGGCAACAGCCTCTTCGAGCGGGAGAACGCCAAGATCGCCGCCAACCTGGAGAAGGCCTACGAAGGCACCAAGCCCGCCGTCCTCAAGCGCTTCGGCGAAACCGACGACCGGACCGACGAGCTGATCTGACGCGCTGCTGTCCGGTTTAGAGACTATGCTAGCATTCCAGTCATGCATTTGCATTTTTTCCTCGTCATCCCCGGGCATTGACCCGGGGATCAAGTGGCCCCGCCGCACCTTGTTGGAGAGGTGGGTGCTCACGGCGGGGCGTGGATGGCCGGGTCACGCCCGGCCATGACTATTAATGGTTGCTATGAGGTTTTGAAGCTTCCCTTTTAGGCGATCTTCCAGCTAGACCGGACAGCGGTGGATCTGACGGTGAGGTCTCCCAACCCGACCCTCTCCTCTAGTCGGCTGGGATGCGGTGGCGGTTCTTCTCCATCAGATAGTCCAGGAGCGAGGATGCGACCGGTCGCTGCGTGTTGCTCAAGGACCCCGCATTGACGATGTACTTGACGAGATAGAAAGCCTTGACCTCGTCTTCGAGCTTCATCGTCTCCAGAAGTAGGGCCGTATAGCTTCTTTCGGCGTCCGTGAAGCTCCTCTGCTGTTCCATCCTGATCCTCTGTTCATTCTGATTTCTTTGGTCGATGTGGCTGACCAGCAGAGTGAATGACGTGAGGCCAACGCTTATGACCGGTATCAGGAAGCCGATCAGGAGGTTTCTTCTGTGCTCGTTGCGGAGCCTGACGTGCTCAAGCTCGTGCTCTTTCCGCCTGAGCGACAGTTCGGTCTCGAACTTGTGCTTCTCCCAGTCGGATGGCGCAGTCGGTGCGTCTTCGTTCATTCTTGGATCCTCCGAGTAGCCTTTTCGGTTTCTCGCTACTCAGTGTAACAGGATCTAGTGGGCAGGGACGCACCGCCGGTTCAAGGTCATTGGCAAGGGATGGCCGACCGCCGCCAAGTCGCTCGGAGCTAGCCTGGATTGGCGGCAGCGGTCTGCTCGGGATGATAGGGGTAGATCGGATCAAGCGTTTGGGCGATGTAGGAATCGATAAAGGCAAGGTCTTCCTTGGGCAGGTAGTCACGATAGCCGCCGACGACGCCGCGGCGCACCTTGAAGCCTTCGGGATCGCGGTTCTTGGGCGGCGCCAGGCGGAAGTTGTCGAAGACGTTGCCCTCTTCCATCCGGCGCATGTTCTCGAAGCTGCCGTAGGCGACGACCTGCTCCAGATAGCCCTCGGGCCGCTCCGGCCACCCCAGGAAGGCGATGCAGCGCGCCAGCGTCGGAACCGGCGTCGCCGCGAGTTCCTCGTAGGTGACGAACTCCATGGCCGCCGGCGTCTCCCGCTGCCGTGCCCAGACATTGTAGAAGGCGACGATGCTCTTGAGGCCGCCGATGTCCTGGCGAATGAACTCGGAGAGGTTGCCGGTGAACTTGAAGCCCGGAATGTTGAGGTGGCCGCGCTTTAGGAAGTGGAAAAAGTTCGATACCAGGACGTCCCGGGGATCGCGCACCAGCATCAAGACCTTCTTACTGGCGAAAGCCCGCTTGTCGTCGGAGATCTGGGTGTAGGGCTTCCATTGCGGATAGTCGTCGAGGCTGACGTCCAGGGTGGCGAAGTTCGGCGCGGCATAGGAGAGCTTCCGTACGTCGAGCGGATCGCTCTCCTGCTCGAAGCCCAAGATGTACTTGCCTAGCAAGAGGCGCAGCCAGGTGCGGCCGCTCTTGGGAAAGGAGATCAGGAAGGCGTTGGTCTGCAGGCTCTCCAGGTAGAGGTGAAGGCGCGCTTCGGAGATCTGCACTTCGTCCATTTTGTTCATCTGCTGGCGGACGGCGCGCTGCGTGTCGAAGTAGCCGATTTCCGGCAAGAGCTCCAGGGCGTCGGCGATCTTGGCCTCGCCGCTGTCGGCCCGGCCCGAGCGCATGAAGCTCAGGCCCAGCACGTAGCTGGCCATGGCGCTCTTCGGATTGGCCAGGAGGATCGCGGCGCAGATCCGCTCCGTCGTATCGTAGTCGCCGGCTCGGTAGTGGGTGAGCGCGTCCTTGATCGGTGCGTAGGGTTTGCCTTGCTGCATGTCTGTCCTTTGTCCGAAGCGGAGCCGGGCTTCCTTCAACGTTTCTTGTTATAGGAAGGGTTGCGTCGGGTCGAAAGACCCTGCGGCACAGGATTCTCGCGCAGGGAAGGGGTCACGTGAGACTGCTCGTTACGGGGGGATGCGGATTCATCGGTTCCGCCGTGGTGCGTCGGGCTCTGGCCCTGGGCCACGGCGTCGTCAATCTCGATAAGCTCACCTATGCGGCAAGTCCGGCCACGCTGCGCGCGATCGAAGGGGAGGCCGCCTACGACTTCGTGCGCGCCGATATCGGCGATCGCGCGGCCCTCGATGCCGTCTTCGCCCGGCACGCGCCGGATGGCGTCATCAATCTTGCGGCCGAAAGCCATGTCGACCGCTCCATAGACGGGCCGGCGCCCTTCATGGAGACCAACGTGATGGGCACCTACACGCTGCTGGAAGCAGCCCTCGCCTACTGGAGCGGCCTTGAGGCGGCACGGCGCGCGGCCTTTCGCTTTCATCACGTATCCACGGACGAGGTCTTCGGCGCGCTCGGGCGGGAAGGGGCCTTCGACGAGACGACGGCCTACGCCCCGCACAGCCCCTACGCCGCCTCCAAGGCGGCGTCCGATCACTTGGTGCGGGCTTGGGGGGCGACCTATGGCTTGCCGATCCTCGTCACCAACGGGTCCAACACCTACGGTCCCTATCAGTTTCCCGAGAAGCTGATGCCGGTGGTGATCCTGAACGCGCTGAGGGGGCGGGAGATACCGCTCTACGGCAGCGGCGAGAACGTGCGGGATTGGCTTCATGTCGATGACCATGCCGAGGCGCTGCTCCTGACCCTGTGCCATGGGGCCGTGGGCCAGACCTATGCGATCGGCGGCTCGGCGGAGACCCGCAACATCGATATCGCGCGCGCGCTTTGCCGCTTGCTGGACGAGCGTCGCCCGGCCGCCGCACCGCACGAAAGGCTTCTATCCTTCGTCGCCGACCGGCCCGGACACGACTTCCGCTACGCGATAGACGCTCGAAAGATCGAGAGAGATCTCGGCTGGGTTCCCTCCTGCAGCCTCGCGCAGGGATTGGCGGAGACGGTCGACTGGTACCTCGACAACGAGGCCTGGTGGCGTCCCTTGCTGGAGCGCGACGGGACAGACCAAAGGCTGGGGTTGCGCAAATAGGTCCAGTCAATCCGTCAGCCGAGACGGCGGAGGGCAAGCAGGCTACCCCGCAGCCTTGCTCTGTGTTAGGGCGCTCTCTCGAAACCGCTAATCGATCGGGGCTGCCGCGGCATGAACAGAAAAGGGATCCTGCTGGCGGGAGGGTCTGGAACGAGGCTCTTCCCGGTGACGCGCGCCGTCTCCAAGCAGCTGCTGCCGCTCTACGACAAGCCAATGATCTACTATCCGCTGACCGTGCTGATGCAGGCCGGCGTGCGCGAGATCGCCATCGTCACGACGCCGCAAGACCAGGCGCTCTTTCAACGCCTCCTGGGGGACGGGAGCGATCTCGGCCTGCGGCTGACCTGGATTGCGCAGCCGTCTCCCGACGGGCTCGCGCAAGCCTACGTCCTGGCCGAGGACTTCCTGGGCGGTGCGTCTTCGGTGATGATCCTCGGCGACAATATCTTCTTCGGCGATAGCCTGCCCCGGCTCCTGGCTGCCGCCGATGCGAAGAGGGACGGCGGTACCGTCTTTTCCTATCGCGTGGCCGATCCCCAGCGCTATGGCGTCCTGACCTTCGACGAGGAGGGCCTGCCTATCGCGATCGAGGAGAAGCCGGCGCGGGCGACGTCCAACCAGGTCGTGCCGGGCCTCTACTACTTCGATGGCCGCGCGCCGCGGCTGGCGAGGAGCATCCGACCTTCGGTGCGCGGCGAACTGGAGATCACCGACCTGATCAACCAGTACCTGGGCGAAGGCACGCTCAGCGTCCTGCCGATGAGCGGCGAGATCGCCTGGCTGGACGGCGGCACCCAAGACAGCTTGATCGAGGCGGGCGAGTTCGTGCGTGCCCTGGAGAACCGTCAAGGGCGAAAGGTCGGCTGCCCGGAGGAAGTCGCCTTCTCGCGCGGTTACATCGATCGGGCGCGGCTCTTGAAGCTCGCGCACGCGATGGAGGGCTCGAGCTACGGCGCCTACCTCGCCGCTCTCGCCCGGGACCCGCGCGACGGAATCTGATCCTGGTCCTGTTAAGTTGTCCCAGGCCAAGGCGCTTCAAAGCAACATGAGGGGTTCGAAGATCTCCTCGATGAGCCCTCCGCGCGCCACGACGTCCAGGTGCTTCGGCTGAATGCCGCGGCTGGCAAGCAGCTCCGCGAAGTAGACGTCGGCGTAGATCTTCTCCGCGTTGCGGCTGGAGAAGTAGGTGAGGCTCAGGTGAAAGATCTCCTTCAAGGCGGCTCTGGAGAGGTAGTAGCCGCAGCCCCCGTGGCAGTAGGCGACGGGGGCATGCTCCGCCACCCTGGCGACGGCGCGTCGGTCTTGCGTTCTCTTGTGGTGATAGACCCCGTTGGCGTAGCGGGTGACTCGGCCGACGTAGTCGTCGCCGGAGGATGAAACGTACCGCAGCAGGTTCTCGAACTGGCTGAAGTCCCAGATCAGGTGGTCGTCATCGATCTTGAAGAGGCCGGCTGCATTCGTGCAGCTGTAGAAATAGCGGTAGGCAAGCGTCAGCTTCCTGGTGACGCTCATGTAGCCGTCGTCACCCGGCACGAAGAGGTCGTAGCCGTAGTCCTGCCTGTCCAAGCGGACAATCTCCAGTGACGGGTCGCCTTGCAAGGCGAAGACCCTGTGCTCTGTCCGCGCGTGGATTTCTCTTGCGAGTATGCGCGCCCGGCGCGCGTTGCCGGCCCAGGTGTGGATCATCACGACCGTCGCCTGGTCCGATGGCAGCCTCACGCGCTCCTGGTGGGCGCGCATCGCCCGGGCGTAGGCGGAGACCAGCAGCGGATCGCCCTTGTCCATCCAAGCGGCGCGTTCGAGGAGGGCGAGGCACTTGCCGTGGCGGCCGAGCTTCTCGTTCACCCGCGCGGCCCTGTAAAGGAGGTTGCCGAGGCGCGCGGGAACGGCGGTGTTGGCGATCGCCCGCTCTATCTCGTCATCGACGAGGTCGGCCGCTTCCCGCAGCGCGCCCCGCGCTTCGAGGCGCGTGAGCGAGCGAAGAAACCTGCCCGTCTCCCGATCGGGAACGGCATCGGTCTTCAAGAGGTATGGCGTGCCCGCGAAGCGCTTCAGCCGCTTGGCGATTTCCAGGTAGCTGCCGTAGTCGTCGCAGGCGTCGAGGTCCCGGCGGCATCGTACGAGCTCCTCTCGCAGTGCCGCCATCTCGGCGTCGACGCATACCGAGGGCCTCTCGAAGAGCCGCGGGCGATCCGTGACCAGCGCGAGCATCGCGGCGCGGGCGGCTTCGCTGTCGCCGACCGCCCAGAGCGCATCGGAGAAGCTCTGCAAGAGCTGGCGCGGATGAGAGGTCGTGCGCCAGGCCCTCTCCAGCCACCGCAGAGCGTCCGGGGCGTCCTTCGCCTTCGCCGCCAAGGCAGCGAGCGCCAAGCAGCCCGACTGCGTGGCGCCGAAGGCTCTCTCGATGGCTTGGCGGACTCTCAGCGCCGTGTCGAGCCGCCCGGCGTCCAACAGGAAACGGCAGAGCAAGGCTGCGTTGTCCAAGCTGCTGCAAAGCCTCACGGCGGCGATGTGGAGGCGCAAGGCCAGAGGCGCATCGCCCGCCAAGCCGGCCACTGTGGCCTGACTTTGCAGGATGAGGTCGTAGCGTTCGCCGTTTCCGACCCGTAGCAAGAGCCGTTGCGCTTCGTCGTGACGGCCGGCGAGGCCCAGACAGCGGGCGGCATTGGCGACGGCACGCAGGTTCGTCCAATTGTCCGCGAAGAGCGCGAGATAACCGGACGCGGCCTTGTCGAACTCTCGCTGCGCCTCGAAGGCTTCTGCTTGACCAAGGGCGGACGGCTGCGATGGGGTGTCGGCGTTGCCGGTGACGCGCCAGGCAGAATCGTCGAGAGCGACGATATCGCCGGCCCATTGCACGCGCGCCAGATAGGCTTGCACGACTTGGCTGTCTTCGGGAAAGCGGTCCCGGAGCGCGCGTGATTCGGCGACGTTGATCCATCTTCCCTCGAGGCTCGCCTGCAGTTCGGCCAGCAGATAGTGATCGGCGGGACTGGCGGCCTCTCCATCGCGGATCTCTTGCAAGGCGGAAACCGCGGCGGCGCGGTCGCCGAGGTCGATTGAGCACGCGGCGAGGGAGCGCAGCAGTTCGGGACTACCCGGATGTCTCTTCAGCGCTGCTTCATAGCGCTTCCGCGCCAGGTCGACCCGGCCCTCGCGTGCCGCGAGCTTCGCGTGCGCGATCAGAGCGGCCTTGAGGTCTGGTCGCCGTGCAAGTGCTTGTTCGACGAGGCGGGAGGCGCTCGTAACCTCGCCCAGCAGCGTCTCGACCCTTGCCAGGCGGGCCTGTACGACGGCGTCCCGTGGTCGGCTCGCGTGCGCCTCGCGAAGCACCTTGACGGCAACCGTGGCCGGGAGGGAGGCGCGCGCGGAGCCGGAGATGTCGCGCCATCGATCGGGCTTGCCGGCGCCCTCTCGAACGAGCGCCTCGCCCCGCGCCACGGCCGCGGACATGATCTCTCCGACCAGTCTCTCCATCCGGCCCGCAACCTCTCCTTCCTGCTGACCCAGTCGCGCCGCGCGACGAGGATGTGCGACGCGGTCCGACAAGGCTGTCCAGTAAGCCTTGGACAGGCCCTCGCCGTCCGGCTAGCTTGCGCCATCACTATCGACCGTATCTGACAGATGTCCGCAACGAAAAACTACATTGCCGGAGTGGTCGTCAAAGACCTGAAGCTGCTGCCCAACGCCAAAGGCCGCTTGATGGAGGTGCAGCGCGCGGACGAAGCGGACTTCCCCGGCTTCGGACAAGTCTATGTGACGCAGAGCTTTGCCGGTGTCGTCAAGGCCTGGTATCGCCATCGCGAGCAGATCGACCAGATCGCGGCGATCACGGGACTGGTCAAGCTCGTGCTCTTCGACGATCGCCAGGACAGCCCGACCCTGGGTCAGCTGGACGAGATCTTGATGGGAGAGCTGCAGCCGCGGCTGGTCCGCATTCCCCCCGGTGTGTGGCACGGCTTTCAGGCCCTCGGCGACAGCGGTGCCTTTCTGTTGCATCTGAACAGCCGGCCCTTCGACTTCGATGCACCGGACGAAGAGCGTCTTGCCGCGGACGATTCGGCGATCCCCTACAGCTGGTGACGCGATGGCCTTCACCCTGACGCTGTGGACCAACTCCGCCCAGCGCATGCGATGGGCGGACGCGGCCGGCGTGGACCGGATCGGTCTCGACCTCGAGCGGCTCGGCAAGGCGGATCGGCAGGCCGGGCTCGCCACCTGGCTCTCGCCGCACCGGGTCGAGGACTTGGCGGTGCTGCGCAAGCAGGTCCGGCGCGCCGAGCTCTTCGTCAGGACCAATCCGCTCAATCCCGCATCGGCCGAAGAAGTCGATGGGCTCGTCGCGGCCGGGGTGTCGGTCCTGATGCTACCGAACTTCTCCTCTGTGAAGGAGGTCGCGGCCTACCTGGAGATCGTCGCCGGCCGGGCCAAGGTCGTGCCGCTGGTGGAGCGGCTCGGTGCGCTAGAGGCAATCGAGGGCTTCAGATCTCTCGGCCTGGAGGAGTTTCACGTCGGGCTGAACGACCTCTCCATCGAGCTGGGCTTGGAGCAGCGCCTCGGCGTGCTGGTGGCGCCGACGATGGACCGTATCGCCGCGATCGCCGCGGACCAGGACCTGAAGCTCTGCGTCGGCGGCCTCGGGCGCGCCGGCGACAGCAGTCTTCCCATCGCCTCCGACCTGGTCTACGCGCAGCAAGCGCGTCTTGGCTCACGCGGGGCCCTCTTGGCGCGCGCCTTCTTCAACCGTCCGATGGAACAGGCGGACTTCGGCGAGGAGATCCGGCGCCTGAGGCTGCGTCTCTCCGAATGGCTGGGCGCTTCGAACGAGGCGCTCCTGCAGGCTCGCGACGATCTTGCGCGCGCCTTGGAGGGTTTGCGGCCCGTCCGGAGCCTGGGGCCATGACGAAGCGAAGCCGGCGCAGGGCAGGTGACGATCTTTGGGTCTTATCCGATCCGCCCGGCTGGCGTACATCTGGCGCGCGAAACAAGAGGGATGCACCGCTCGGGTCGGAACCCCTAGCGCGAGCGGCCGGTCGGTCACGCAGTGAGGAGAGGTCATGAGCAACTTCAACCAGCCGCTCGGCGGTAACCAGATGCCGCGCTTCGGCGGACCCGGGACGATGATGCGCCTGCCCAGCCAGCCGACGGCGGAAGGCCTCGACGTCTGCTTCGTGGGCGTGCCCTTCGACATCGGAACCTCCAACCGCTCGGGCGCGCGTTTCGGTCCACGGCAGATCCGCGGGGAATCGAGCCTCATCCGGCCCTACAACATGGCCACCCGCGCGGCGCCTTTCGACTCGCTCCAGGTCGCCGACATCGGCGACGTCGCCATCAACACCTTCAACATCTTCGACAGCATGCGGATCATCGAAGAGGCCTATGACGAGATCCTGAGTCACGGCTGCAAGCCCATCACCCTGGGCGGCGATCACACCATCCCGCTGCCGATCCTGCGGGCGATGCGCAAGGTTCACGGACCGCTGGGCGTGGTCCATCTGGATGCCCACGCGGACGTCAACGACAAGATGTTCGGCGAGCCCATCGCACACGGCACGCCCTTCCGCCGTGCCATCGAGGAGGGCCTGATCGAGCCCAAGCGCATGGTCCAGATCGGCCTTCGGGCAACCGGCTACGCGGCCGACGACTTCGACTGGCCGCGCCAGCAGGGCGTGCGGGTGGTCCAGGCCGAGGAGTGCTGGCACAAGTCCTTGACGCCGCTGATGGCCGAGGTGCGCGATCAACTGGGCGAGGGGCCGGTCTACCTCACCTTCGACATCGATGCGCTGGACCCGGCCTTCGCGCCCGGGACCGGCACGCCGGAGATCGGCGGGCTCACGACCATCCAGGGCATCGAGGTGATCCGCGGCTGCCGCGGTCTGGATCTGGTCGGCGCGGAGGTCATGGAGGTCTCCCCGCCCTACGATCCCAGCGGCAACACGGCCTTGACCGCCGCCAACCTGGCCTACGAGATGCTCTGCGTCATGCCGGGCGTGGCTTATCGGACCTGATTGGGGAGCCTCGGTACGATGAAGACCTGCGGCGAAATGCTGGTTCGCATACTTGAGAACTACGGGATCGACACCGTCTTCGGCATTCCCGGCGTGCACACGGTAGAGCTCTACCGGGGGCTGCCTGAGACCAAAATCACGCACATCACGCCCCGCCACGAGCAGGGGGCGGGTTTCATGGCCGACGGCTACGCGCGGGCCAGCGGCCGGCCGGCCGCCTGCTTCATCATCTCGGGCCCCGGCATGACCAACATCGCCACCGCCATGGGCCAGGCGCTCGCGGACTCGATCCCGATGCTGGTGATCTCCAGCGTCAACAACAGCCACGAGCTGGGTCTGGGGGAGGGGCGTCTGCACGAACTCCCCGACCAGAGCGCGCTCATCCGCGGGGTGTCGCTCTTCAGTCATCGGGTCTTGCGGCCCAGAGAGCTGCCGCAGGTGATCGCCAGGGCCTTCGCGCTCTTCGACAGCGCGCGTCCCGGGCCGGTGCACATAGAGCTTCCCCTGGACGTCATCTCCGCCGCCGGCGACGAGATGGACTTGGAAGCCCATGCCTGCGCGGCCAAGCCGACGGCCAGCGCGCCCGCCATAGAGCGCGCCGCCAAGATGCTGAGCCAAGCAAGCGACCCCATCGTGGTGCTGGGCGGCGGAACGCAGGGCGCGCCGGCGGAGGCCTTGGCGCTGGTCGAGCGTCTGGGCGCCCCCGCCGTGCTCACCATCAATGCGAAGGGGATGCTGCCTCCCGGACATCGGCTCAGCCTCGGCAGTTCCTTTTCCTCGACGCCGGTGCTGAAGGCCGTGCGGGAGGCGGACGTGGTGCTCGCGATCGGGACGGAGCTCGGCGAGACCGAGAGCCTGCTGTTCGACGGCACGCTCGACCTGCAAGGCAAGGTCATCCGGGTCGACATCGACCCCGGTCAGCTGACGCGAAACGCGGCACCCGCCTTGGCGATCTGCGCCGATTCCGGCCATGCCATGCGCGCTCTCGCCGAGGCTCTCGGCAATGCCGGACCCGAGCGGTCTCGGTCGGAAGCCAAGGTGGCCGAGCTGCGGGCCGAGGCTTCCAAGGAGGTCGCGGAAACCTACAAGCTCCACCATCGCTTTCTCGACCAGGTCGCCGAGGCCCTGCCCGGGGTGATCGTGGTGGGGGATTCGACGCAGCCGGTCTACGGCGGCAACCTTACCTTCGAGCCGGCGGGACCGCGCTCCTACTTCAACTCCTCGACCGGCTACGGCACCTTGGGCTACGGCCTGCCGGCCGCCCTGGGCGCCAAGCTGGGGGCGCCGGAACGGCCGGTGGTGTCGCTCATCGGCGACGGCGGTCTGCAGTTCACCGTCGGCGAGTTGGCGACGGCCGTGGAGCTCGGCCTGCCTGTCCCGATTCTCCTCTGGAACAACCAGGGCTATGGCGAGATCAAGCGGTACATGGCCGACCGTGCGATCCCCGAGATCGGCGTCGACATCTATACGCCTGACTTCCAGACGATCGCGAAAGGCTTCGGCTGCACGGCGGTTCGCGCCGAGGGTTTCGAACACCTGAAGAGCGAATTGAGGAAGGCCATTGACGCCTCCGGGCCGACGCTCATCGAGATCGATCAGGCCTCCGTCGCCGGTTGGTGACGGCGGGTCAGCCCTTTCGGGCAAAGATGCCGAGGTAGACCGCGGCGCAGAGGCCGGCGACGATGACGCCACCGATCGACATCAGCAGATGCGTGCCGGAGAAGGCGAAGCCGTCGAGAGGATCAACCACGAAGAGAGGCGTCAGGGCCGCCGCGGTGGCGACCATGACGAGTTGCACGGCGCGTTTGAGGAGATGGCGCGTGCGCGCCCACCTCGGCAGTGTCACGCTCAGCACGAGGGCGAGCCCAACGCCGGCGGCGATGGGCCAGAGGCTCCATTCGAGGTGCTGCAACATCCAACGAGCATGACAACAACGCTTGCACGAGGCAAGTCATCGGCTGTTTAGTGCAAAGTGCTTTCAAGATATCGTGCTCCGCATGCCACCAAGAGAGTAGCCCTGGCGTCAAGTCAGAGCGGGCGTTAATGGCATTTTTCGGATAATAAGAAGTATTAATCAGGTAACAGAGAATCTAGATGTGAAAGGCTTGCGTCGCTGTCGCCGACGATCCGCGCGGCGCGGCCGCTGGCGGGGATAGCACCGTCGATCGGGCCGCGATAGATGCCATCGTCACCACAACCGGGTGAGGAGGTGATGTCCGGTTCCGCTTCACCCTACTGCAAAGTAGTCTTAGTGAAAACGATCCGCAGTCTGAAGCTGCTATGGCATGGTTGGTGTCTGGGTCCAGCGCAACGACACAGGTGCGCTCGTCGACAGGGCTCATTTGGGTCCGACGACAGCGGTCGAGTTTGCCTCCTTTCTCTCGCCGCCGCGCGACCAAGGAAGAGCGTGTTGGGCTTGGCTGCCTATACTTGCCGCCCTTCTGGCTCGCCCCCGGAGCGGCCGTCCGTAGACAGGCTTTGACCTGGGCGGATTGCGGTCATCGGGCACCTGGGATAGAACCGGGGGGCAGCTTCCACAGCGGTCCTTGGGCTTGGGGAGCCGCAGTCCGACTGCGAGCCGAGGAGGCGACTTGATCGAGCCTGCACGCGAAAAGCGCGGCCGCGGCCGACCGCGCAATGAACTGGAGGATCGGGCCGCCGCGGCGGTCCTGCGACGCATGGGAGAGAGCGGTTGCTTGGAGCGCGGGGCCTCCGAACCGCTTTGGGTGCAGCTCCGCAACTTGATCGAGGATGCCATTCGAGAGGGCGAGCTGGGCCCGCTGGCGCGCCTGCCGTCCGAACAGACCATCTGCGATTTCTTCAATGTCTCCAGGCCGGTGGTGCGCGGCGCCATTTCCTCCTTGGCATCCGACGGCTTGGTTACGAAGATGCCGCGGCGCGGCATGTTTATCGCGCCGCCGCGCCAGGAGACCGAGTTCCTGACGGCCAACCTTTCCGTCTACAGCGATCTCTCGGCGCGCGGCCACGAGGTGACCTCCAAGACCTTCGAGTTCGTCCGGACCCTGCCGGACGAAGAGGAGCAGAGGGTCTTCCGCCTTCCCGACGGCGGTCGCGTGGTGCGGATCGGCCGCGTCTACTACATGGATGGTAATCCGCTCACCTATACCCACATCTCCCTGCCGGGCCACAAGGTCCCCGACATCGAAGAGATCGCTCTCGATGGCCGCTCGATCTTCGGCACGTTGCGAGAACGCTACGGCCTGGTCGCCGTCCGGGCCGAACGCTGGCTGAGCGCGGCGATGCCGCATCCGGCTGCCGCGGCCATGATGGGCGTGCCCGAGGACGAACCGATGATCTGGATCGAGTCCGTCGCCTACGATCCCGACGGCGGGCCGCTGGAGTTCTACCGGGCCTACTACAACTCCGCGGTCGCCAGAGTGCACGTCTCGACCAGCCGCTAATTCACTGTTCTGCCTTGGAGAATGTCGGCACCCGGGCGGTCCGGCGTGCCATAATTCTGGATATAATCAGATTGACAGCAATGGCGCGCTTACCTAGCCTTCCAGGGCAAGCGGTGCCGCTGTGTCGTGCTTGGAGGCAGCCGCGATCCGCGTCCCTTGTCGGCGCGCGGTCCCGGCCTGCCTGCTGGCAAAGGACTGTCGGTCCTGGCGCCAAACACTTCGGGAGCAAGACTGCCCGCGGCCGTTCGGGGGAAGGCCGCGGACGCATCCGCCTCCCCTCGCTGGCGTGGCGCGCGAACGAGCGGCAACCGTCAATAGGGAGGAGCAAAGGATGACCATTTTCGCGATGACGCGCCGTTTGGCTCTCGCCATGGCCGTGGCCGTAGCCGCCATACCCGGACTTCTTCAGGCGGAAGAGCTCTCGCTGGAGGGCAAGACCATTGGCGTGACCGTCATCGGCACGGATCACCATTGGGATCTCGTCGCCTACCAGGCCCAGATCGAAGAGATCGAACGGTTGGGCGGGACGGTCATCGCGCTCGACGCCGGGCGCAACGACCAGACCCAGATTTCGCAGATCCAGACACTCATCGCCCAGCGCCCCGACGCCATCATCGAGCAGCTTGGCAACCTCGATGTACTGAACCCCTGGCTGAAGCGGATCCGCGATGCCGGCATCCCGCTCTTCACCGTGGACACGGCGACGCCCTACGCCATCAACAACAGCACCTCGAACAACTACAACATCGGCGCCGAGCTTGCCTTGCAGATGGTCCAGGACATGCGGGCCGAGGGCAAGGTCCTGGTCTTCAACGGCTTCTACTCGGTGCCGGTGTGCAAGATCCGCTACGACCAGCTGCGCTACGTTCTGGAGTCCTTCCCCGGGATCGAGGTCATCGAGCCGGAGCTGCGCGACGTCATTCCCAACACGGTGCAGTCGGCCTATGCGGACACCACCGATATGTTGACCAAGTACGGCGCCGACAGCGGCCTTAAGGCGGTCTGGGCCTGCTGGGACGTGCCGATGATCGGCGCCACCCAGGCGATCCAGGCGGCCGGCCGAAACGACGTCAAGACCTATGGCGTCGACGGCAGTCCCGAGTATGTGGAGATGGTCGCCGATCCGAACTCGCCGGCGGCCGCCGTCGCGGCGCAGCAACCCCGCGAGATCGGCATCAGCGCGGTGCGCAACACGGCCCGCTATCTGGCGGGGCAAGAGGTGCCGCCCTTCTCCTTCATGCCCGCCGTCTTGATCAACAAGGCGAACGCCGCGGAGCTTGCCGGCGACTTCCTGCCGAAAGACTAAGGCGCTATCCTGGACTCCAAGGCGTCCAGCGGGCGCCTCGGAGACCTCTTCTCGGCAGTTCAAGCGGGTCCGATGGGCGACATCGCAGTCGAAATGCGTTCGATCACCAAGACCTTCGGTCCGGTGACGGCATTGGCGGACGCCGACCTCGTGGTCGAGAAGGGCTCGATCCACGGCCTCATCGGGCAGAACGGCGCCGGCAAGTCGACCATCATCAAGGTGCTGGCCGGCATCTACGGGATGGATTCCGGGACTGTCAGCGTCGAGGGCGAAAGGCTTACCGATATCACGCCCGCCTCCATCGAACGGCGCGGCGTCCACTTCATCCATCAAGACCGGCTCCTGGTGCCGACGGCGACCCTCGCCGAGGCGATCTTCCTGCGCAGCGAACCGCGCTTCGGCCCCTTCTTGAACCGTCGGCGGATGAACCGGCGGGCCAGCGAGCTTCTGAAGGCCTACTTCGGCCTCGATCTCGCGCCCACCGCGCTGATCCAGACGCTGTCGACGGCGCAGCAGAAGATTGTGCAGATCACGCGCGCCTTGGCCCAGGACGCCAAGGTGCTGGTGCTGGACGAGCCGACCGCGGCGCTGGTCAGCAAGGAGGTCGAGAGTCTCTTTGCCGTGCTGCGGCGCCTGCGCGAGCAGGGCATCGCCATCATCTTCATCTCCCACTACATGCAGGAGATCCGGGATATCTGCGACCGGGTGACGGTGCTTCGCAACGGCCGGACCGTGGGCGTGCTCGACCCCAAGGAGGCCAGCTTGGCGGAGATCGTCGCCTTGATGATCGATCGCGATACCGGCGAGATGTATCCGCGCCGGGAAGGTCGGGTGGGCGAGCCGGTGCTCACGGTGGAAGGCCTTTCGCTGTCAGGTCACTTCCAAGACGTAACCTTCGATGTGCGCGCGGGAGAGATCGTGGGCCTGACCGGGCTTCTGGGGTCGGGCGACAAGCAGGTGCTGGAGTGCCTCTTCGGCCTCAAGCGCCCGAATGGGGGCGGCTTCTCGGTCGACGGCGTTCCGATGCGCTTTGGCGCGCCGGTCGATGCGGTGAAGAACAAGATCGCCATGATTCCGGAGGACCGCCGGGCGCACGGCGTCGCGATCGGTCTCTCGGTGGCGGAGAACATCTCGCTCGCCTCCCTGCCGCAGGTCTCGGACTACGGCTTCGTGCGTCGCGGGGCGGAGGCGCGTGCGGTCGACCGGGTCATCGAGGCATTGAAGATCCTGACCCCCGGCCGGCGCACCTTGGTCCGCAACCTCTCCGGCGGCAACCAGCAGAAAGTGGCGGTGGCGAAGTGGCTCTCTTGCCGCTCGCGGGTCTATCTCCTGGACGAGCCGACGGTGGCCGTCGACGTCGGCGCCAAGGTCGAGATCTACACCTTGATGAACCGCCTGGCCGGCGAGGGCGCGGCGATCCTCTTCCTCTCCTCCGACCTGGAGGAGATCGCCGAGATCTGTGACCGCGCGCTCGTCATCTATCGCGGCCGGATCACCCGGGAGTTCCGGCGTGCCGAACTCGACAGCGACCGCCTCCTGGCGGCGGCTTCGGGCGCGCGGGTCGATGGCGCGACGACCGTCGCATGACCTTGGAGAGCGCCTCGGCCGGCAAGCGGCCCAACGCGGCCGCGATGACCTCCGTCCTGGTGCGCTTGGGCGCCTTCGGTGCCTTTGGCGTCGTCATGATCTACTTCGCTCTGACCGCGCGGGGCTTCACCTCGCCCTACAACCTTCTGAACGTGGTGGAGCAATCGGCCATCCTCGGCATCCTGGCCTTTGCCATGACCATCGTCTTCATCGGCACGGGCACCGATGTCCAGAAAGGGGGCGTCGACCTGTCCGTTGCCGCCAATGCCGGCCTCTCGGCCGCCGTCTTCGCCGTGCTTGCCGAGGCCGGCCACTCGGACGCCGAGGCCGCGTTCGCCGCGATCGCCACGGGCATGCTGGTGGGATTGGTGAACGGCTTGGCCGTGGTGGTCTTCAAGATCTTGCCGCTGCTGGCGACCCTTGCGGTGATGAACGTCGCCGCCGGCCTGGAGCTGACCTTGACGGAGAACACCGTGGTCGGCGCCTCGACGGACTTGGTGGAGGCGCTGGCCTTCGGGCGGTTCCTGGAGGTCTCCAGCCTGGCCTGGTGCTTGATCCTGGTCACGCTCGTCCTGGCCGTCGCGGTGCATCACTCGCGCCTCGGCCTCAGGCTCTATGCCGTCGGCGGCCATCGCGAGGCGGCGCGTGCTGCCGGCATCAACACCGGGGCCTACATCATCGCCAGCTACGTCTTCTCCGGTTTCTGCGCCGGCATTGCCTCGATCCTGATCGTCTCTCGCCTGTCCGCCTCGACGCCGGGCACCGGTTTGCTGCTGCTGCCGGTGCTGGCGGCGGCCTTGCTGGGCATGGTCTTCTCCCGCCGTTTCGTGCCGACCATCGGCGGCACCCTCCTGGCGGTCCTCTTCATCGGCTTTCTGGTGAACGGCTTCCAGCTTCTGGGCATATCCTCCTATTGGGTCAGCGGGGTGCAAGGCGCGCTCATCCTCCTGGTCGTGGCGGCCACCTCTCTCGCCAAGCCGTCGGACGGAGGCTGAGCGGATGAGCGACGGTGCGCCGCGAGCGAAGTCCAAGATCTCCCTGGAGGCAGTCGCCAACTATGCGGTGATCGCGGCCTTCGCCCTCTTGACCCTCTTCTTCGCCGTGGTGGCGGAAGGTTTCCTCACCGCCGACAACCTCTTCAATCTGGTGGTGAACAAGGTGGTGCTGCTGGCGATCGTCAGCCTCGGCATGACCATCGTGATCGCCGCGGGCGGCATCGATCTTTCCGTCGGCGTCTCGGTGGACCTCTCCAGCATGGTCTTCGTGATGCTGATCGCGGCGGGCTATGCGGGGATCGTCGGCGTGATCGGCGGGTTGGCGGCGGCGGTCGTCGTTGGGCTGCTCAATGCCTTCTTGATCAATGGCCTGAAGATCAACGCCTTCCTGGCGACCTTGGGCGTTCTCTTCATCGGCAAGTCGGCCCAGCAGCTGGCGACCCAAGGCGGCGTGCCGATCTATCTGACGCGCGAGGAGTACGCGGCGCCTTTCGATGCCATCGCGCGCAGCGAGGTCCTGGGCCTGCCGACCCCGGTGGTCGTGCTGATCCTCTGCAGCCTTGCGGTCTATCTGGCCCTGCACCGCTCGGTCTTCGGTCGCTATGTGGCCGCCCTTGGCGAGCAGCCCGGGGTCGCGCGCTACTCCGGGGTACGGGTTCCCCTGCAGCTCTCCTTCGTCTTCGTCGGCTGCGCCTTCCTTTGCGGCATCACGGGCATCCTGCTGTCGGCAACGGTAAAGTCCTACGTGCCTCTGTCCGGCGACGCCTTTCTCTTGGACGCCATCGGCGCCACCTTCATCGGCACCGCGATCAGCGCCGAGCGCCGGCCAAGCGTGCTCGGCGCGCTTCTGGGCGTCTTGATGCTGGCGGTGATGCGCAACGGACTGCTGCTGATCGGCTGGAACTTCTTCTGGCAGCAGGTCGGTATCGGCGTCCTGATCTTCCTGGTTCTGGCGCTGTCCTTCGGCCTCGCCAAGCGCAAGGAGTAGGAGCCGGCGCGTCAGTCGATGTCTTCGAGGCCAAGCAGCGTGTTCACGAAGTCGGCGTCCCGGCTATCGCCGCTCTGGCGCCCCTCGTGCACCAGCCGGCCGGCCGAGAGCACATAGACCTTGTCGGCGTGCTCCAGCGCCTTGGCGGTGTTCTGCTCCACGATCAGGCAGGCCAGCCCGCGCGCCTTCAGCGCCTCGATCGCCTCGAAGCAGAGCTCCACCATGGCCGGCATGAGGCCGAGCGACAGCTCGTCGACGATCAGCAGCTTCGGGCGCGCGACCAGGGCCCGGCCGATGGCCAGCATCTGCTGTTCGCCGCCCGAGAGCGTGCCGGCCAGCTGGCGATAGCGTTCGCCGAGGCGCGGGAAGAGGCTTAGCGCCTCCTGCTCGCCGGCGGCGGCCTCCTCCTTCGGCTTGGTGTAGCCGCCGACCAGCAGGTTCTCCGCGACCGTCAGGTCGGGAAAGAGACGCCTGCCCTCGGGCACCAGTCCGATGCCGGCGCGGGTCCGCCTGGCGGGACCGGCACGCGAGAGATCGCTGCCGTCGAAATGAATGGAGCCTTCGAAGAGGGTGACGTGACCCGCCACCGTCATGACGGTCGAGCTCTTGCCCGCCCCGTTGGGGCCCAGCAGGGCCACGATCTCTCCGGCCGCCACCTCCATCGTCAGCCGCTCGACGACGCGCGCGTCGCCGTAGCCGCAGGAGATGGCGTCCAGGCGCAGCACTAGCCGGCCTCCGCCTTGCCGCCGAGGTAGGCGGCCCGGACATCGGCCCTGCGGATGGTCTCCTTCGGATCGCCTTCGGCCAGCAGGCGCCCGTTGTCGAGGACGGCCAGTCGCCGGGAGACGCGCAAGACCTCGTTCAGATTGTGCTCGATGAGCACGATGGTCAGCTTCTCGTCGTGCAGTTGGCGGATGAGGTCGGCGATCTTGCGCGCCTCGGCATGGTTGAGGCCGGCGAGCGGTTCGTCCAGCAGCAGGATCTTCGGCCGGGCGGCGAGCGCGCGGGCGATCTGCAGGCGCTTGAGGTAGCCGAGCGGCACCTCGGGCGCCTTGCGCTGGGCCGCGTCGGCGATGCCCAGGCGATCCAGGAGACCCTGCGCCTGCGCTTCGCTCTCGGCATCGGGGCGGCGCAGCATCGCGCCGAGCGGTCTGGCGAAGAGGTCGGCGGGCGTCGCGGCCATGACGTTTCCCTGCAGGGTCATGCCGCGGAAGGGCCGCACGATCTGGTGGGTCATGATGACCCCCGCCCGGGCGCGCCGGTGGCCGGGCAGCGCGGTGATGTCCTCGCCCTTCAGGAAGATCCGCCCCGCGTCCGGCTTGATGGTGCCGGTAATGAGCTTCAGCAAGGTGGTCTTGCCGGCGCCGTTCGGTCCGATCAGCCCGAGCAGATCGTTCTCCTGCACGCTCAAGGTGACCGCGTCGGTGGCCCTTACGCCCCCGAAGGACTTGGACAGCTGCTTGATCTCCAGGAGGCTCATGGGCCTAGCCGCCGCGCTTCAGGAGCTTGGCCGCAACACCGGCCAGGCCGCCGGGGCTGGCGAGCATCACCGCGATCATCAAGCTGCCGTAGATCAGGAGCTTATAGTCGTTCACGAAGCGCACCATCTCGGGCAGCAGCGTCAGCAGCAGGGCGCCGGCCACCACACCCCAGATCGAGCCCACGCCGCCGACCACGACCATTGCCAGTATCGTGACCGAGACGATGAAGTCGAAGGCGTCGGGCACGATCAGCTGGACCAGATGGGCATAGACCACGCCCATCAGTCCGGCGGCGGCGGTCCCCAGGACGAAGGCGGCCAGCTTGTAGCGGGCCGTGTCGATCCCGAGCGAGAGGGCGGCGTCTTCGTCCTGGGCGATCATGTCGAAGATCCGGCCCATCCAGCTGCGCCGGATCTGCCACAGCAGCAGGCCGATCGCCGCCGCCAGGGCGAAGGCCAGGATCGCCATGCCTTCGTCGGACAGCGGCTTGGGAATGCTGGAGATGCCGACCTCTCCGCCCAGCCATTCCTGTTTGCGCACGAAGCCGATGAAGAGGAAGCTGACGCCCATCGTGGTGATCGCCAGGAAGTCCTCGCGGACCCTGAGCGAGGCCAGGCCGACGATCAGGCCGAGTATCGCCGCCGCCAGCCCCCCGGCCAGAAGGCTCAGGACGAAGGGCGAGCCATTGACCGACAGCAGGGCCGAGGCATAGGCGCCGGTGCCGAAGAAGGCGGCATGGCCGAGGCTGATCTGGCCGCAGAAGCCGCTGATCAGGTTGAGGCTCAAGGCCAGGCCGACATTGATCGCGGTGAAGGTCGCCAGGCTGATCAGATAGCCGTCCATCGCTATCGCCCGCGCGCGAAGAGGCCGTGCGGCCGCCACATGAGAACTACGATCAGAATGAAGAAGGCGATGGCGTCGCGATCCAGGATGTGGTCGAGGTAGGCTTGCCCGAAGCTCTCCGCCACGCCCAGCATCAGGGCCGCCACCAGGGTGCCCATGACGTTGCCGAGCCCGCCCAGCACGATGATGGCCAGGCCCTTGTAGCTGATGATGGCCCCCATGCCGGGCTCCACCAGGTTGTTCAAGAGCCCGACCAGGATTCCGGCGACCGCCGCCAGGGCGGAGGCGATCGCGAAGTTCAGCATGCGGATGTGTTCCGGGTCGACTCCGAAGGTCTCCGCCATGGCGGGATCGGTCACGGTCGCGCGCCAGGCGACCCCCGTCCTGGAGCGCGCGGCGAAGAGCGCGAAGCCGCTGATCAGGACCAGTGCCGCGACGGCGATGGTGAGCTGGACGGCGTTGAGGTAGACCCCGCCGAAGTCCCACCCGGTGATGAACCAAGGATTGTGGTCGAAGGAGAGACCGTAGGGTCCGAAGACCAGCCGAAAGCCGTCCTCCAAGGCGATCAAGAGGCCGATGGATGCGATCAGCGCGACGTAGGGCGGCTTGTCCAGCAAGGGCTTGTAGACCGCCAGATAGACGAGAGGCCCGGCGAGCGCGCCGGCGGCGACGGCCACCAGCCCGGCCAGAACGATTGGCAGGCCCAGGTTGGCGGCGACCACGCCGACATAGGCGCCCAATGTGAAGAGGGCGGCGTGCGCGATGTGCAGGATTCGCAGCAGGCCATAGACCAGGGTCAGGCCCAAGGCCATCATGGCATAGGTGGCGCCCTGGACGAGACCGGCCGCCAAGAGCTCCAGCTGGAACATCGCCGCCTAGAGCAGATCGCAATCAGGTGGACACACCTGATCGCGTGCATCTGCTCTCTCTTTCAAAGCTGTAGAGCAGGATTCAGACAGCAAATCGTTTCGATTTGACATCATCCTGCTCAAGGGCTCGGCGCGGAGGCGGCCTAGTTCTCCGGCGGTGCCAGCAGAACTCGGTCGTCGATCGTCGCGTAGCGCTTGAAGTGGCCGTCCTCCACTTCTTGCACTGTCACCTCGTGATAGATCTCGCCCAGGTCGTTGAAGCTCAAGGTCCCGGTCGAGACCTCCAGGTCCTCGGTTCCGGCCAAGGCGTCGCGAATGGCGGCCTTGTCGAGGGAGCCTGCGCGGGCGATGGCGTCGGCCGCGACCAGCACGGCGGTGTGCGCGGAGGCCGCGACCATGTCGGCCGGAAAGCCCGCCTTCTTCTCGAAGTCCACGATGAAGGCCTTCATCACCGGGTTCTCGGTATCGCGGTCGAGCGAGGTGGTGATGATCACGCCCTCGGCCGCCTGCTTGGCGATGTCGATGAAGTTCTGGCTGTCGAAGCCCTCCATGCCGACGATGGGCGCGGTGACCCCCGCCGCGCGCAGCTGGCTTATCAGCGGGCCGCCTGTGAAGAAGTAGCCGGTCGCGTAGATGGCGTCAGGCTTGTCGCGCCGGATGCCGGCGACGATGGAGCCGAACTGACGATCCTTGACGCTATAGGAGTACTCGCTGATGACCTCGATGCCGAAGTCGGCGGCCTTCTCCTTGAAGCCGGCGACCAGGGATTCGCCGAAGTCGTTGTTGATGGTGATGATGGAGACCTTCTTGGCGCCCATGATCTCGCCCATCAGCTTGGCGCCGGCCCGGCCCTGGACCTCGCCGACGAAGGAGGTGCGGAAGACGTAGTCGCCGGCCCGCGTGATGTCGGGGTGCACGGCATAGGCGGCGATGTAGGGCTCACCCTTGGCCTGCATGACGCCGGCCGCCGCCCGGGTCGGGCCGGAGTAGCTGCCGGAGATGACCAACGCCACGTCGTCGCCGATCAGCTTGTTGGCGATGGGCACGGCCTGCTCCGCCTTGGCTTGATCGTCGTAGGCCACCAGCTCCAGCGGCCGGCCCAGGACACCGCCGGCAGCGTTGATCTGCTCGACCGCCAGTTCCGCGCCCAGCGATGCGGACTTGCCGTCCCCCGCGGCGAAGCCGGTCAGGGGGGCATGGAAACCCAGGCGGATCGGATCGGCCGCCAGGGCGCTGCTTGCCAGGCCCAGCGCCGACAGAGCCGCCGCCGCCACAAAGAGATCGCGCCTGCTCAGACGTCGTGCCATCCCGGGTCTCCTTTCACTCGCTAGGCTGGGACCTGTTCTTCCGTCATTGGTTCTACAGCGTGGTCGAGCGCCTCGAAAGAGCCGAAGACCTGGCCGATCATCACCAGCATGGGGCCGTCCGGCATCTGCCCCGCGAGGCGATCGGGAAGTGCCGCGACGGGGGCGGCGAAAGTGGATTCGTCGCTCCTGGTCGCGTTCGCCATGGCGAGCGCCGGTGTTTCCGGGTCCAAGCCCTTGGCGACGGCGGTCGCCACCAGTTCCGCCAGCGTGTGCTTGGGCATGTAGACGATGGTGGTGACCGTCGGGTCGGCGAGCGCGCCCCAATCGATGTCTTGCGGCAGGCGACCGCCCTTGGCGTGGGCGGTCACGTACTGCAGCCGCCTGGCGTGATCGCGGTGGGTGAGGGAGATGCCGAGGCGGGCAGCGGCGCCCTGCGCGGCGGTGATGCCGGGCACCACCTCAATGGCGATCCCGGCGGCACGGGCCGCGGTCAATTCCTCCCCGGCGCGACCGAAGATCATGGGATCGCCGCCCTTCAACCGCACCACCTGCAGGCCTTGCTCGGCCAACTCCAAGAGGAGCGCGTTGATGTCGCTCTGCTTGCAGGAGGGACCGTAGCCGCGCTTGCCCACGCGCAGCTTTCTGGCTTCCCGGCGCGCCAGGTCCAGGATCGCGGGGTGCACCAGGTCGTCGAAGAGGATCACTTCGGCCGACTGCAGCGCGCGCAGCGCCCGCAGGGTCAGCAGCTCCGGCTCTCCGGGCCCGGCACCGACCAGGGTGATGCGGCCGCGCTTGTCGCCAGACAGGCTCGGTTCGGCGGCGTCGAGCAGCCGCTGCCAGGTGCTCTGGTCGGCATAGCTTTCGGGCCGCTCCAAGGCCTCCTGCACGAAGGTCTGCCAGAAGCGCCGACGCCCAGCGCGGCCGGGCAGCAGAGCCTTGACCTTGTCCCGCCAACTCTTGGCGGCGGCCGCCCATCCCGCCAGGCCTTGCGGCAGCAGCGCTTCGATGCGCGCCCGCACCGCTTGGCCGAAGAGCGGCGCCACGCCGTCGGTGTTGACCGAGATCACCAGGGGCGAGCGGTTGATGATGCTGCCGAAGGTGACGGCGGAGGCCTCGGCGCGGTCGACCAGGCTCACCGGCACGCCATGCACCTTCGCCGCGGCCGTGAAACGCTCCGCCTCCGCTTGTTCGTCGAAGGCGCCGACGGCCAGCGCCTGATCCTGGAGGTCGCTTTCCACCCATGCGCGCCGCTGCAAGGAGATCGCTCCGTGCTCGTCGCTGGGCGGGGGAAGCGCCGCCAGGCTTTCGGCCTCGGGGCAGGGGGCCTCGCTCAGGATCAGGACCTCGGCGCCGGCGGCCGACAGCAGCTCCGCCTTCCAGGCCGCCGCGGCGGTCCCGCCGGCCACCAGGCACTGGCGACCCCGCAGCGAGATGAAGAGCGGCAACCGGCTGAGCGCGGCCATGCGGCTTCCTGCGTTTTCTTGCGGCAGGCGTTGGTTTTCTTGGGTAGGAGGCATGTCCATCGTTCTTGTTCTCTCAGTTGGACCCAGCCCCGTTGGCGAGGGGAGCTACCAGGTGGAAGAAGGAGCCGCTGACCCGTCCGCGCCGGCTGCCCGCATCGCCGAGCGTTGTGCCATTGGCGTCCTCGACATGGAACAGCGGCGCGTCTTCGCCCGCTTCGGCGATTCGGGCGTAGTGAAACTCGTGTCCGGCGAAGCTAGCGCCGCTCGAACCCAGCGGCGAGTCTTGCAGGAGGCGGGCGCGGCGATAGCCGAGCGCCATCTTGCGGCGCGAGAAATCGGTGGTGAGCCCCAGGAGGCCGGCCATGGCATGGCGCGTGCCCTCGGCATCGATCAAGCCTTGGCCCAGGACCATGTAGCCGCCGCACTCGCCGTGCAGCGGCGCGCGCTCGGCAAAGCGCCGCAGGCCGTCCAGGAAGGTTGCGTTGCCGGCCAAGCGGCCCGGGTGCAATTCCGGATAGCCACCGGGCAGCCAGCAGACGTCGGCCGTGGGGTCCGGTGCCTCGTCGGCCAGCGGGGAGAAGGGCAGCAGTTCGGCGCCGGCGGCGCGCCAGCCCTCCAGGTGGTGCGGATAGATGAAGGAGAAGGCCGCGTCCTGCGCCAGGGCGATGCGCTGACCCGGCGGCGCGAGAACGCTGGCGCGCGCGGCGGCGGTCATGGTTCCGGGGTCGGCGGCGGCGCGGATCGCCTGCAGGTCGACGGCCTCCGCCAGGGCCTTGCCGAGCGCCGTCAGCTTCTCCTCCAGGTCCTGCGTCTCGCCGGCTTGCACCAGGCCCAGGTGGCGTTCCGGCAAGGCCAAGTCGCTCTGCTTGTCGAGAGCACCCAGGACCCTTATGCCGGCCTGCGCCATGCCGACCTCGGTCAGGTGGCGGTGGCGCGGGCTGGAAAGGCGGTTCAGGACCACGCCGGCCAGCCGCACGTCGTCTCTCAGCTTGGCGCAGCCCAGCGCCGTCGCCGCCGCCGACTGCGCCTGGCCGGCGACGTCGATCACCAGCAAGACCGGGTAGCCGGTCTTGGCCGCGATGTCCGCGCTGGCGCCGTTGCCGCTGGCACCGGCCTTGGCGACTCCGTCGAAGAGACCCATGGAGCCTTCCATCAAGACCAGGTCGGCGCCCTGGGCGCGGCCGGCGATGGCCGCCAAGGAAGAGTCGGTCATGGCCCAAGAGTCGAGATTGAAGGAGGGCCGACCGGTGGCGTGGGCGTGGAACGCCGGGTCGATGTAGTCGGGTCCGCACTTGAAGGCCTGAACCTTCAGGCCCTGTTCGGCGAAGGCGCGCAGCAAGCCCAGCATCACCGTGGTCTTGCCGGAGCCCGAGCGCGGTGCGGCGATCAAGAGGCCGGGCGGCAGGCTGACGCTCATGAGGTCGGCTTTCCTTCCATTGTCGAGCACGTGGCCGGCGCGCTATGACCGCCGGCATGAGCGAGGAGAGGCAAGGCGGTCAGCTCCGCCGCGGCTGGACAACCGGCACCTGCGCCACCGCGGCCGCCAAGGCGGCCTACCAGGCGCTGGCGACTGGCAGCTTTCCCGATCCCGTGCGCGTCACCTTGCCCAAGGGCGCGACCCCCAGCTTCGCGTTGGCCTGTCACGCCAGCGGCCCGGACTGGGCGGAGGCCGGCGTGGTGAAGGATGCTGGTGATGACCCGGACGTTACCCATGGCGCCTTGATCAAGGCCCGCGTATGTCACGGCGCGCCCGGAAGCGGCGTCACCTTCATTGCCGGCGACGGCGTGGGGCGCATCACCAAGCCGGGCCTGCCGCTGCCGCCCGGAGAACCGGCCATCAACCCGGTGCCGCGGCAGATGATGCGCGCGGCCTTGGCCGAGGTGGCCCAGGCCCAGGGCCTTGCCGGCGACGCCGTCGTAGAGGTGATCGTCCCCGATGGTGCTCGCCTGGCACCCAAGACCTGGAACCCGCGCCTGGGGATCCTCGGCGGCATTTCGATCCTGGGCACCACGGGGGTCGTGATCCCCTATTCCTGCGCGGCCTGGATCGCCTCCATCCATCGCGGCATCGACGTCGCGCGCGCCGAAGGCTTGACCCATGTGGCCGGTGCGACGGGGGCCACCTCCGAGGCCGCGGTGGCCAGGCTGCACGGCCTGCCGGAAGCGGCGCTCATCGACATGGGCGATTTCGTCGGCGGCATGCTGAAGTACCTGCGCCAGCACCCGGTGGCGCGCGTGACCGTGGCCGGCGGCTTCGCCAAGATGACCAAGCTCGGCCAAGGCCTCTTGGATCTCCATTCCAAGCGCGGCCAGGTGGACTTTCTCTGGCTCGCCGACGAGGCCGGCCGTATCGGCGCGGACGCCGCGCTGGTGGAGGCCGTGAAGCAGGCCAACTCCGCCCTGCACGCGCTCACGCTTTGCCGGCAGGCGGGCCTGCCGATCGGCGAGCGGGTGGCCGCCGCGGCGGCCGAGACGGCGCGCGCCGTGCTGGTGCCGGCGGCGATAAGCCTGGACGTCGCGGTCTTCGACCGACAGGGAGACCTGGTGGGACACGCCTAGGCCTCCTTCGCCGGATTGTCGTCACGGCCGCGAAAGCGGCGCTGGTAGCTGGCGTCGTAGAGGGCGCTCGCGCGAAAGTCCCCAGCGGCCAAGGCCGGGCCGACCAGGATCAGCGCCGTGCGCTCGATCTCTTCGGCCGTCACCTTGTCCGCGATCTCCGAGAGCGTCGCGCGAATGATCGTCTCGTCCGGCCAGCTGGCGCGATAGACCACGGCCGCCGGGCAGTCGGCGCCGTAGAAGGGCAGGAGGCGCTGGACCACCTGTGCCAATACATGGATCGAAAGATGGATGGCCAAGGTGGCACCGCTGGCGGCGAAGACCTCCAGGCGCTCCTTCTCCGGCATGGCCGAGGCGCGGCCGCTGGTGCGCGTAAGAACCAGGGACTGCGCCACCTCCGGCAGGGTCAGCTCTTGGCCGAGCGCGGCCGCGGCGGCGGCGAAGGAGGGCACGCCGGGGGTGACGCTATAGGGAATCCCGCGCTCTTCCAGCGCGCGGACCTGCTCGGCCATGGCGCTCCAGACGGAGAGATCGCCGGAGTGGAGGCGCGCTACCTCGATCCCTTCCGCGTGGGCGGCCTCGAACTGGGCGACAAGCTCCTCCAGGCTCATGGGGGCCGTGTTCACCAGCCGCGCGCCGGGCGGGCAGTGCGCCAGGATCGCCTCCGGGATGAGCGACCCTGCATAGAGGCACCAGGGACAGCGCGCGATCAGATCGCGGCCGCGCAAGGTCAGGAGATCGGGAGCGCCGGGACCGGCGCCGATGAAGTGAATGGTCATGGCGCGGGCTCCGCCAAGGCGCAGGTGACCCGTTCGGTGTGAATTCTCGCAAGCAGCAGGCGCGCATCGGGCCCGGCGGCCGCCAGCGCCGCCGCCTCGGCGATGGAGGGAAAGCCGGTGTGCTCGGCCACCTTCTCGGAGACCGTCCGCAGCATCGATTGGGCGCTCATCAAGCCTTCGCGCGAGATGAAGTGGAGCGGCTTGTCCAGCTCTTTGGCGGCCTCGATGATGCCCTGCTCGTCGCGTTTGTGGTCGGAGGTCGCCAAGGCCGTCAGCCCTGGCGCGTCGGCCTGCTGCAATGCCTGCTCCAGAAGCGCCAGGATCTCCCGCGCGGAGCAGCCGGAACGGCAGCCGATGCCGGCGATCACGGCGGTCATGGCTTCACCGCGCTCCACTGGGTGACCGCCATCGCCGGCCGGAAGGCATGGAAGCGGCCGACCTGGTCGGAACGCTCGACCGAGAGCCGCACAAGGCTGCCGCCCAGCGCGCCGAAGCGCGCCGCCAGCAGGCTCTCGGTCTCGATCGTCACGCCGTTGGCCACCAGGCGACCGCCGGAGCGCAACGCCTCCCAGGCCGTTTCCAGCGCGCCGGGCGCGGTGGCGCCGCCGCCGACGAAGATGGCGTCGGGCTGCGGCAGGCCCGAGAGAGCCTCCGGTGCCGAGCCGGCGATGAGCTCCAGCCGTGGCACGCCAAGATTGGCGGCGTTGCCGGCCGCCATCCGGCGCCGCTCTTCCTTGGGTTCGATGCCGATCGCCCGGTTGGCCGGATGGCGCAGCAGCCACTCGATGGCGACCGAACCCGAGCCGCAGCCGATGTCCCAAAGCAGCTCGCCGGCGCTAGGCGCCAGGGAGGAGAGGGTGACCGCGCGCATCTCCCGCTTGGTCATCTGCCCGTCGCTTTCGAAGCAGTCGTCCGCGAGGCCGGCCGAAAGCGGGATCACGCGCGCACCGGGGGCCGCCACCAAGGAGATACCCAAGCAGTTCAAGCGGTCGGCATCGGCGATGGCGAAGTCTTCGGCCTGGGTCTCTCGTCGCTTTTCCCGCGGTCCGTCAAGGGCTTCCAGCAAGATCACGCTGCTTTGGCCGAAGCCGCGCGCGGTGAGATAGGCGGCGACGGCGCCGGGCGTCGTCTCGTCGGCGCTGAGCACGATCAGGCGCCGGCCGGGCTGGAGGTGCGGCGCCAAGCTCTCCAGTGGGCGGCCGCAGAGCGAGAGGCAAGTCACGTCGGGCAGGCTCCAGGCCAGTCGCGAAGCCGCGAGCGAGAAGGCCGAGGGCGCCGGCAAGCAGGCGATCTCTTCCGCGGGGACGGCTGCGGCCAGCCTCGCGCCGATGCCGAAATGAAAGGGATCGCCGGAGGCCAGGACGACGACCGGACGGCCGCGACGCTCCAGGATCGAGGGCAGGGCCTCCGACAGGGGCGAGGGCCAGGCCAAGGTCTCCCCCTGGATCAGGTCCTTCGCCAACGCCAGATGCCGCGCGCCACCGGCGACCAGCTCGGCATCGCGGACGAGTGCTTGCGCGGAAGCGCTCAATTGGTCGGCGCCGCCCTCGCCGATTCCGATCAGGGAAAGCCAGCGCTTCGTCATGGACGGGTTCGCGCGCTCGGAGGGGCGGGGCGGTGTCGGAGACCACGGCCCGGCGCCGCCGGCCAGCTCTTCGAAGGCCATACTCGTCCATCACTGCAACACGGACTTCCGTCATTGCGAGGAGCGTGAGCGACGCGGCAATCCACCAGGGCACCGTCCTTCGTTAAACGCTGGATCGCGTCGTCGCTGGCGCTCCTCGCGATGACGTCGAAGGAGGCGCGTAGCGCGCGCCGTGCAGCACCTCTCTCCGACCCGTCATTGCGAGGAGCGTAAGCGACGCGGCAATCCACCAGAGCACCGGCCTTCGTCAAACGCTGGATTGCGTCGTCGCTGGCGCTCCTCGCGATGACGTCGAAGGAGGCGCGTAGCGCGCGCCGCGCGACACCTCTCTCCGACGCATCATTGCGAGGAGCGTGAGCGACGCGGCAATCCACCAGGGCACCGGCCTTCGTCAAACGCTGGATCGCGTCGTCGCTGGCGCTCCTCGCGATGACGTCGAAGGTGGCCCCAAACGCGCGCTGTGTGGTTCGTCTCGCCGACCCGTTACTGCGAGGAGCGTGAGCGACACGGCAATCCATCGAGGTACCGGCCTCGGTCGTCCACTCGGTCGCGTCGTCGAAGGCGGACCCTTGCGCGTGCTGTGCGGTCTCCCCTAGTGACCAGCCATGAACGTGCTTCTTCTCGGCGGGACCAGCGAGGCCTCGACCCTGGCCAGGCGACTGGCGGGCGATGGGCGCTTCCGGGCGACCCTGTCGCTGGCCGGGCGCACCAAGAACCCGGCCAAGGCAGCCATTCCGCAGCGCATCGGCGGCTTCGGCGGCATAGAGGGCTTGGTCGGACATCTTCGGCGCGAGGCGATCGACCTTCTGGTCGACGCCACCCATCCCTACGCGGCGCAGATGTCCCGCAACGCCGCCGCCGCGGCGGACATAGCCGAGGTGCCGCTCCTCGCGCTGCGCCGGCCGCCCTGGGAACGCCAAGAGGGCGACCGCTGGCAGGAGGTCGCCGACGCCGCCGAGGCGGCAACGGCCTTGGGAGAGGCGCCGCGCCGGGTCTTTCTCGCGATGGGCCGCTTGGAGCTGGCGCCCTTCGCGCGGTCTCCGCAGCACGCCTATCTGATCCGCAGTGTCGATCACCCGGGCGAACTTCCGCTGCCACGGCTCAAGGTCATCACCGCGCGCGGGCCCTTCGCCGAGGCGGAGGAAGAGGCTCTGCTCAGGCGCGAAGCCATCGAGGTGCTGGTCGCCAAGAACTCGGGCGGGAGGGCCACTTACGGCAAGATCGCCGCGGCGCGCCGGCTGGGCCTGCCGGTGGTGCTGCTGCGACGCCCCGTCCTGCCATCGGTCGAAAGCGTCGCGACGGCGGACGAGGCCCTGGCTTGGCTCACGGTGCGTCACGAGGCGGCCTCCGCGCGCCGCGGCGTGTAAACCCACGGCCTGCCGGCCGCCCGTTCGATCAGCCGCGTCTCGGCGGTGCCGATCATCACCAGGGTGCGCATGTTGGCGCGAGCGGGATCGGCCTCGGATAGAGGCGTGATATCAATGGTTTCACGCCCATCGGTGACAGCCGTTGCGAAGATCACCGGGGTGTCGGCCGGCAGGATCGAGCGCAGGATCTCGAAGGCCCGGCCCAGCTGCCAAGGGCGCGCCTTGGAGGCCGGATTGTAGAGCGAGAGCACGAAGCCCGCTTCGGCCGCGGCGGTCAGGCGCCGCTCCACCAGGCTCCAAGGCTTGAGATTGTCGGAGAGCGAGATCGCGCAGAAGTCATGGCCCAGCGGCGCGCCCAGGCGCGCCGCCGCTGCCTGCATGGCGGAAATGCCCGGCAGCACGGAGACCTCAAGGGCGCGCCAAGCCTCGGGGCCCTGCTCCAAGGCCTCGAAGACGGCGGCCGCCATGGCGAAGACACCCGGATCGCCGGAGGAGACCACGCAGACGCTGCGGCCCTCCGCGGCCAGTTCGAGCGCGTGCTTGGCGCGGTCGATCTCCACCCGGTTGTCGCTTGCGTGGCGGCGTTGATCGGGCCGCTCGGGAACGCGCGCCAGGTAGGGGATGTAGCCGATCAGATCTTGGGCCTCTTCCAGCGCCCGTGCCACGGCCGGCGCGGTCAGCTGCGGATCGCCGGGTCCCAAGCCCACGACGGTCAGCCGCCCGCTCACGGCGCGCGTCCCTGTCCCGGCACCAGGATCATCGAGAAGTAGGGCGCCCGCGCGTCCTCCATCTCGCTCAAGGGGCGGCGGATCTCCTGCTCGGAGGTGCCGCGCTCGACGTAGAGCGCCCGCTCCAGCAGTCCGGCGGCGCTCAGGACGCGTCGGACCTTCGCCAGATTGCGGCCCAGCTTCATCACCACCAGCGCGTCGCAGCAGGCGATGCGTTCGCTAAGCTCCTCCTCGGACAAGGTGCCCGGTACGACGGTCAGCACGTCGTCGCCGTAGGTCATCGGCAGCCCCGCGCGCGACCAGCAGCCGGACATGCCGGTGATGCCGGGGACCACCTCGATCGGTACCTTGCCCTCCAATCGGCGATGCACATGCATGTAGGAGCCGTAGAAGAGGGGATCGCCTTCGCAGACCAGGGCCACATCGCGCCCGGCCCGCAACTCCGCCTCCAAACTGGCGGCCGCCTCGTCGTAGAAGCGGCCCATGGCCTCGCCATAGCGGGGATCGCTCACCGGTATCTCGGTGGTGACGGGGTACTCGAGGCGCAACTGCTCTGCTTCGGACGGTATCAGGCCCTCCAGAATGCTGCGGGCGACGCCCGGCCGGTTGCGGGCGGCGAAGTAGGCGACGACGGGCGCGCTCTGCAGGAGGCGGAGCGCCTTCACCGTCAAGAGCTCGGGATCGCCGGGACCGACGCCGAGACCGAAGAGGGTGCCGCAAGCCGCCATCACTCGCGCTCCTGCGCCAAGGCGTTGACGGCGGCGGCCGCCATCGCGCTCCCGCCCTTGCGGCCCTGGAGAATGACGAAGGGAACGAGCCCGCTTTCGGCCAAGGCCTCCTTGGACTCGGCGGCGCCGACGAAGCCCACCGCCATGCCGATCACGGCGGCCGGCCTGGGCCAGCCTTGCTGCAGCCGCTCCAGAAGGTGGAAGAGGGCCGTGGGGGCGTTGCCGATCACCACCAAGGCTCCGGCCAGGCGCTCACCCCAAAGCTCCAGGCCAGCGGCCGTGCGCGTGTTGCCGATCGCCTTCGCCAGGTCGGGCACCTGCGGGTCGTGCAGCGTGCAGACGACGTCATTCCCGGCCGGCAAGCGACTGCGGGTGACGCCGTTGGCCACCATCTTGGCATCGCAGAGGATCGGGGCGCCGCCCACCAAGGCCGCGCGCGTGGTTTCCGCGAAGTCGGGCGAAAAGCGCAGATCGGCGGCGATATCCGGCTGGCCGCAGGCGTGGATCATGCGCACGGCCACCCGCTCCTCCCAGAAGGAGAGGCCGGAAAGCTCGCTCTCGCTTCGGATCATGGCGAAGGAGCGCCGATAGATCTCGGCACCGTCGCGGATGTAGTCGAAGCCGTCAGGCATGGCAGATCAGATCCTGTACCTCTTTTGAATTCAATGCCTTGCGCCAGGGTTCTGCGCTGGCGTCGCCATCGCGCACGACGTTCCAGCGGCCGTGATCGCCGACCAGCGTGAAGGCCGTCGCGGCGCGGTGCGCACAGCCCTTGGCGCAGCCGGAGAGATGCACGCGATCGCCGTTCGCGGGCAGGCGTGTCGCCAGGTCCGCCGCCAGCCCACGGGTGTCGACCGTGGCCTCCGCGCATGCACCCTTGCCCGGACAGGCTTCGATCCGCAGGAGTGGCGCGGTCGCGTCGAAGAGCGCGCCGCTCGCCCCAAGGCCCTCCAGCACGACCTCAGCTTGGCTCGCCTCGACCCCGGGGAGGGCCAGGGCGCGCCAAGGCGTCAGCCTGAGCGTTCCATCGCCCTGCTCAGCGGCCACCTTCGCCGCCGCCGCCAACTGCCTGGCCATCAAGGCACCGAAGGGCCAGGCGGCCAGGATCGCGCCCCGTCGTAGGCCTTCGTAAGCGAGAAAGCCCAGGTCCGGTCGCCGTGGTCTGCCGGCAGATGGGAGGGTTCGGCTATCAGGGAACCCTAGGGAGGTCGGGTCGCGCCGGGCCAGGAGATCGCTTAGACGGCGCGGCGCCTCATCGCTGTGCGAAAGAAAAATCTCTGCTATGTCAACAGCTTGAGAAGCGGCTTTGGCTTGAGACGTCAGCGGCAGCGCGACCTTGCCGGCCAGCTCGATCCGGGCCAGAGGGAGGCGAAGCGTGACATCGCTGGCTTGGTCCGTCATGGGCAGATGGCCGCCGCCGTCGACCAGGAAGCCGAACTTGTCGGGCAAGGCCGCCAGCGCGGGGCGGCGGGCCAGACCCTCTTCGATCTCGGCGGCAAGGGAGAGGACATCTCCGACCAGGGCAGGATCGTCTCCCGCCAGGGGGTTCACCATCACGTTGCGACGCGCCTCGACGTCGGGGTCGCTCGCGGCGAGACCGAGTTCGATCGCCAGCTCGGCCAATGGCCGCAGGCCCGCGTCGGAGACACCGCGCAGCTGCAGGCCGGCCCGCTGAGTGAGCTCCAGCTTGCCGTTGCCATGGCGTCCGGAGGCGGCGGCCAGACGGACGGCCGCTTCAGCCGAGAGGCGGGCGCCGGGCGGCTTCACGCGCAGAAGCCAACCGTCGGCGGCCCGCATGGGCTTCAACAGGCTGGGGCACCAGCCCTTGACGCGGGCCGTCACAGGACCTCTCCCCTGATCTCGGCGGCCACGGCATTGCGGCGCGGTTGCCAGAGACGGCGCTGCAGCGCTTCGGCGAAGCGGTTGCGCATGGCGGTGCGCGCCGCGGGATTGGCTTCTTCTAGGAAGGCCGCGACTTCGGGGTCGCCCAGGGTGGCGTCGTAGAGCAGGTCGAACTGCCGGCTGAGCGGCAGGCGGCTGGTGGCGGCGAAGGCGAAGAGGCTGTCCAGGCTCTTGGCCATCTCCGAGCCGCCGCGATAGCCGTGGCGCATCATGCCCTCGATCCAGATGGGGTTGGCGGCACGGCCGCGCACTACGCGCGCCAGCTCCTCGGCCAGGGTGCGCGTCTTGGGGGCAGCGGGGTCGGAGATATCGCTGTGGTAGACCTGGGCGGAGCGCCCCAAGGTCTCGGCCGCAGCGGCGAAGCCGCCCTCGAAGGCGGCGTAGGTGGTGCTCTCCAGCAGGTCCACTTCGCGGTGGTCCTGCAGGTGCACCAGGGCATCGGCCGTCCCGACCCGGCGCGCGAAGGCCTCGGCGGCCGCGGTTCCCTCCTGGCCCAAGCCGTAGGCGAAGCCGCCCGCCGCCAGGTAGCTCGCCCCGAGGTCGGCTGCACTCTCCCAGGCCCCGCGGTCGAGCAGGGCGGTGACGCCCGCCTCGTAGACGCCGGGTGCGGAGCCGAAGATGCGCCAGCTGGCCTCGCGTCGTGCCTGGCCGGTGAGACCGCGGCAGGCGGCGGCCAAGGGATTCATGTCGTCGGCCTCGTCGCGCGCGGCGACCGCGTCGACGGCACGATCGAACAGCTCAATCTGCGCTTGGAAGACGTCGCGGAAGAGGCCGGAGATTCTGAGCGTGACGTCGACCCTGGGGCGCTCCAGGCGGGCCAGCGGCAGCACCTCGAAGCCGTTGACCCGGTTCGAGCCTTCGTCCCAGAGCGGCTCGACGCCCAGCAAGGCCAGCGCCATGGCCAGCTCGTCGCCGCCGGTGCGCATGGTGGCGCTGCCCCAGAGGTCGACGACCAGTCCGCGCAACCAGTCGCCTTGCTCTTGCAGGTGGCGCGTCACCAGTTCGTCGGCCGCCTTCTTGCCCAGCACCAGGGCGGAGCGAGTCGGCACCGCGCGCGGGTCGACGGTGAAGAGGTTGCGGCCGGTGGGCAGCACGTCGGCGCGGCCCCGGGTCGGCGCGCCGGCGGGACCCGGCGGCACGAAGCGCCCGTCCAGCGCCGCCGCCAAGGCGGCTGCCTCCTCCTTGCCGCTCGCGGCGATCCTCGCGGCGGCTTCCTCCCGGGTCAGGTTGGGCGTTCCTTGGCACAGCGCGGCGGCCAGGGCCTCGGCCCGCTCGCCCTCGGGCGCCAGACCGAAGACGTGAAGACCGTCGCGGATCTGCAGATCCTTGACGTCGCAGAGGTAGGTATCGAGGCGATTCAAGGCCTCGTCGTCGGCCATGTCGCGGGTGACGCCGCACTCCTCCGTCAGACCGGTCTCCTCCGCCCGACGACGGATCTCCTTGCGCAGCAAGCCCATGCGGCGCTGGTCGAGGCCGTCGGCAGCGGCATATTCGTCGACCAGGCGCTCCAGCTCAGCCAAGGGACCGTGCGCGCCGGCACTGCGTAAGGGTGGCGTCAAATGTCCCAGGGTGACGGCCGAGAGGCGTCGCTTGGCGGCGGCTGCCTCTCCGGGGTTGTTGACGATGAAGGGGTAGACGACGGGCATCGCGCCGGTCAGCACGGCCGGGGCGCAGTCGGGCGAGAGCGCGACGGCCTTGCCCGGCAGCCACTCCAAGGTGCCGTGCGTGCCCAGGTGCACCATGGCGTGCCGCCGCTCGACCCGTCGGAGCCAGAGGTAGAAGGCGATGTAGCCATGGCGCGGCGGCTGATCGGGATCGTGGTAGCTGGCCTTGCGGTCCAGGCAGTCGCCGCGGTCGGGCTGCAGCGCGACGATTAGCTTGCCGTGACGCAGCCAACGCGCCGTGAAGCGGCCCTCGACCAGGCTCGGGTCCTCGTCTGGACGACCCCAGGCGGCCCGCACCTCATCGCGAAAGGTTTCCGGCAACTCTTGCCAAAGTGCTTCGTATTTATCCAATGATAGGAAAGGTTTAGCGCCCCACTCCTCAAGCGCCGTGGCGAGGCTTGCACTGTCGGGATCCGGCTCGGGCAGGTCGTAGCCGGCCTTGCGCAGAAGCGCGCAGATCGCCGTGGTGCTGGCCAAGGCGTCGAGGCCGACCGCGTGGGCGATCTGGCCGCCGCCGCCGGGATAGTCGGAGAGGACGAGGGCAAGGCGGCGCTCCTCCGGCGCGGCGCGGGAGAGCCGTGCCCAGGCGGCCGCCCGCTCCACGACCGCGTCGACGCCGGCGTCAAAGGGCCGGTGCCGCGTCAGGGCGAACTCGAGATCGGGCACGACCTGGCTCTTGGCCTTGAAGGAGACGGCGCCGGCGATCAGGCGGCCGTCCAGCTCCGGCAGGACCACCTGCATGGCGAGGTCGGCGGCGGCGAGGCCACGCCCGGACTCCTGCCAAGAACTCTGATTGGAGCCGGCGAGGATGGCCTGAAGCACGGGGGCGCCGGCCGCTTCCAACGGCGTGTCGCCGCCGGCTTCGCGCTGGGCGGAGAAGGCCGTGCAATTGACGACCACCGCCGGCTGGGCCGCGCGCAGCAGGCGGGCGCACCAGTGCGCCGTATCGGCCGACTTCAGGCTGGCGACGAAGAGCGGCCAGACATCGAAGCCGCGCCGCTCGAGCCCCTCCGCCAAGGCGTCGATCGCCGCCAGGTCTCCGGCCAGGAGGTAGGAGCGGTAGAAGACCAAGGCAGCCAAGGGACGCGCCAGGTCTCGCCTCGCCTCAAGATCGAGCTTGCAGACGGAGCCCAGGCCGGCGCGGTAGAAGCCCTGTTGCGGCAGGGCTTGGGCGACCTCGGCCGGATTGTCCGCGTGCCCAGCAAGAAAGGCGGCTTCTCGTAACAGACGTTCGCAGTTCTCCGCGCCGCCCTCGACGAAGTAACGATCTAGCTTCTCAAGCTCCTGTGCGGGAAGCGTCGAGAGCTCCGTCAGGCGTTGGTCCGCGCGCGCATCGCCGGGAAGGAGGGCCAGAGGGATTCCCTCTTCGCGGCAGCAGCGTGCTAGCTCTTCGGCGCCGTAACGCCAATAGTCCAGACCGCCCAGAATGCGCGCGATCACGCACTTGGAGCCGCGAATGGTCTTCTCCAGATAGAGATCGGCCGAGAGGGGATGGCGCAGACGCGCAAGACTGGCCAGTCTTAGAGAGAGGCCCTCCGGCCGCCTGGCTCCCGCCACCGCAGCGAGGTCGCTGTCGGTGAAGGAGAGGAAGACCAGGTCGGCCGGGCTCTGCTCCAAGTCCTGGGCAGGCTCGGCCTCGTCAAGGCTCCGGGTCTCTCGGACCAGCAGATGCATCGCGCATCATCCCTCCAGGGCTGCCCGGATCGCCGACTGGTCCATGTCGCTGCGGCCGATGACGACCAGGCGGGAGCCGCGCGGCTCCTCGGCGCCCCAGGGACGGTCGTAGTGGTGGCGGAAGCGCGGACCCACCCCATGCAGCAGCAGGCGCATGGGCTTGCCGGCGATTGAGAGGAAGCCCTTCACACGCAGGATATCATGCTTCTGCACGACATCTTTCAGACGAGCCAGGAGCGGTTCCGGCGCGCTCTGCTCCGGCAAGGCTACGACGAAGCTGTCGAAGTCGTCGTGTTCGTGATCGTCGGCGCCGTCGTGGTGGGAGGGGCGGGAGTCCAGGTCGTCTTCCGCGGCAGCCCCCAGGCCCAGGAGCACGGTGGGATCGACGACGCCCTCGCGGGTGGAGACTACCTTGACCGCGCGCGGCAGGCTGGCGGTGATCTCGCCTTGCACCCGCGCCAGGCCAGCCTCGCCCAGGAGGTCGCTCTTGTTCACCAGCACCATGTCGGCGGCCGAGAGCTGGTCTTCGTAGACCTCCTCCAGCGGATTGTCGTGATCGAGCGATTCGTCGGCGAGGCGCTGCTGCTCGACCAGTTCGGGATCGTCGGCGAAGCGGCCTTCGGCGACGGCGGGGCCGTCGACTACCGCGATCACACCGTCGACCGTGAGGCGAGAGCGGATCGAGGGCCAGTCGAAGGCCTTCAGAAGCGGCTTCGGCAGGGCCAGGCCCGAGGTCTCGATCAAGATGTGCTCCGGCGGCTCGGGGCGCTCGACCAGGGCCTCCATGGTGGGGACGAAGTCGTCGGCGACGGTGCAGCAGAGGCAGCCGTTGGCCAATTCGACGATGTCCTCCTCGCCGCAGCTCTCGATGCCGCAGCCCTTCAGTATCTCGCCGTCGATGCCGAGGCTGCCGAACTCGTTCACGATGACGGCAATCCGGCGTCCGCCGGCGTTCTCCAGCACGTGGCGGACGAGCGTGGTCTTGCCGGCGCCCAGGAAGCCGGTGATGACGGTGGTGGGGATCTTGGCGGCGCGCGTCATGCGGCTTTCACCTTCTCGGAAGGCTGGCGTTGCTCCAGCGGTGGGATCCTGGCCAGGGTCTTGCGCCTCAGGCTCTCCGGCCTTTCGCGCCAGGGGACCTGACCGTCTTCGGCGCGGGCATAGCGCTCCGCATAGTCGATCAAGGCGGCGGGATCGCTCTCGGGGTCGATCTCGCAGAGGACGTAGGACCACTTGCCGCTGCCGCTCATGACCGCCGTGCAGGCCCGCTTGCAGCCGGAGAGGCAGCGCACCTCCTCCAGCCGCACGCCCTTGGCGGCCAGGTGATCCGCGTCGGCCTCCAGCGCGCGATAGAGCCGCGCGCCGTCGCGATCGGCATCGGCCACGTCCTTGCTTCGGTCCTGCCGGCAGGTGACGCAGATGCGCAGAACGGAGATGTCTTCCATGCGGCTCTCCCTCACGCGATGGTCTGCGCGGCGCCAGCCGAGGAATGGCGCGGCGGGATCGAGGCGGCGAAGAGCGGCAGCGCGCAAAGCGCGACCAGGAGCGAACGAAGCGACATGACGGACTGTTCTCCAAGGCCAAGCCACAAACAACCTGTCCTCGCGAGGAGCGCGCCCGTCCCGGCCCGTGATGCTGTGCCGTGCCGAAGGGCTTGCTCCTGAGACACCCCGCCCAGGACGCTCCGCGAGAACGCGCGTGACGGCAGGTCTCCTGGCTTGCGGTTCGACGCCGATTGTCGCCTTCCCAAGGTACCGCCCGAACCGAGCGAAACTCCCCAGTGGCGCTTGACAACCAGCTCACCGCCCACAGTTGCGGGGGCAGCTGCGGCTTGAGGCGGCAATGCCTTACCGCCGGCACCGCATTCCCTTTTCACCCACCGGACTTAGCCGGCGCGGGACCGTCATCGACATTCTTGACGATTGCCGTGCCATGCTGTCAATCGCACTCTCGACACTCGCTGTTCTGCGATGTCGCTCTGTCGACAAAATGGGAGCTTTCGGCCGGTGTCCTTTCCTCAGGTTACCCTGGTTCTGGGCGGCGCGCGCTCCGGCAAGAGCCGCTATGCCGAGGCGCTGGTGGCGCAAGAGCCGCCGCCTTGGACCTACATCGCCACGGCCGAGGCCCTGGACGACGAAATGCGGGAGCGAATCGAGAAGCACCGCGAGCGGCGGCGGACCGGCTGGCGCACCTTCGAGGCGCCGCGCGACCTGGTGCCGGCCATGCAGCGCGCGCCGGCCCAGCAGGCGCTGCTGATCGACTGCCTGACCCTTTGGCTCACCAACGTGATGCTCTCGGACGACTACGACCTGGAAGCGGAGTTCGAGAAGCTGGAGGGGGAGCTGGCGCGCCGTCAGGCCTTGAGCGTGCTGGTCGCCAACGAGGTCGGATTGGGCATCGTCCCCGACAATGCACTGGCCCGGCGCTTCCGCGACGTGGCTGGATCCCTCAATCAGCGGCTTGCGGCCGGCGCCGGTCGTGTGATTTTCATGGTGGCCGGAATGCCGATGATCGTGAAGGACGAAGCAAGGTGAGTGATGCCGAGGAAGCGGCCCGCCACAAGGCCAAGATGGCCAAGCGCAAGGCGGTGCAGGATGCAGAGGTCGCCAGCAAGACCCTCGAGAAGGGCCTGCTGATCGTCCACACCGGGCCCGGCAAGGGCAAGTCGACCGCCGCCTTCGGCCTGGCGCTCAGGATGCTGGGGCGTGGCGGCAAGGTCGGCGTGGTGCAGTTCATCAAGGGCGCCTGGGACACCGGCGAGGCCAAGGCGCTGAAGGCCTTCGGCAAGCAGGTCACCTGGCATGCCATGGGCGAGGGCTTCACCTGGGAGACCCAGGACAAGACGCGCGATATCGCCGCATGCAAGGCTGCCTGGGAGAAGGCGCTCGCCTTGATGGATGACCCGGACCTCCGCCTGCTGGTCCTCGACGAGCTCAACATCGCGCTGCGCTACGAGTACCTTGATCTGGCGGAGGTGGTGGCCAGGCTCCGGGATCGCCGCGACGGCCTGCATGTCGTGGTGACCGGCCGCAACGCCAAGGAGCCCTTGATCGAGGTCGCCGACCTGGTGACCGAGATGAGCCTGGTGAAGCATCACTTCAAAGCCGGCGTGAAGGCCCAGGAGGGGATCGAGTTCTGATGGCCGGGCCTGGCCGGGCCGTGATGCTGCAGGGCACCGGCTCCAACGTCGGCAAGTCGCTGCTGGTCGCCGGGCTCTGTCGCCTGGCGCGGCGCAAGGGGCTCTCGGTGGCGCCCTTCAAGCCGCAGAACATGGCCAACAACGCCGCCGTGACCCGAGAGGGCGGGGAGATCGGCCGGGCGCAGGCGCTGCAGGCCCGCGCCGCCGGCCTCGCGCCCAGCGTCGACCTGAACCCCATCCTGCTGAAGCCGCAAAGCGAGATCGGCGCGCAGCTGGTGGTGCACGGCAAGGTCGTCGGCACCGCCTCGGCGCGGGAGTACCAGAGCCGCAAGAAGAGGCTGCTGCCGGCGGTCATGGAGAGCTTCGACCGGCTGAAGGCGACGCACGATCTGGTCATCGTCGAAGGCGCCGGCAGTGCCTCGGAGATCAACCTGCGCCAGGGCGACATCGCCAACATGGGTTTCGCGCGGGCCGCCGCCGTGCCGGTGGTGCTGGTGGGCGATATCGACCGCGGCGGCGTGATCGCCAGTCTGGTCGGCACCAAGACGGTGCTGCCGGCGGAAGACGCCGCCATGATCCGCGGCTTTCTGGTCAACAAGATGCGCGGCGACCCCAGCCTCTTCGAGGAGGGGATGCGGGCAATCGCCGGGATGACGGGCTGGTCGCCGCTGGGCCTGATCCCCTTCTTTTCCGATGCGCGCCGCTTGCCCGCCGAGGACGCCTTGGACCTGGCGGAACGCGGACGCGCGCTGCGCAGCGCCGGCAAGGTCAGGATCGCGGTGCCGCTGCTGCCGAGGATCGGCAACTTCGACGATTTCGATCCGCTTGCCGGCGAGGCTGACGTGGAGCTGATCATGGTGAGCCCTGGCGAGGCGCTGCCGGCCGGGCTCGATCTGGTGATCCTGCCCGGCTCCAAGGCCACCATCGCGGATCTGAAGGCGTTGAGAGCCGAGGGCTGGGACGTCGACCTCTTCGCGCACCATCGCCGCGGCGGCCGCATTCTGGGTCTCTGCGGCGGGTACCAGATGCTGGGCCGATCGATCGCCGACCCGGACGGCATCGAGGGGCCGCCAGGCAGCATAGCCGGCCTTGGGCTGCTCGATATCGACACCGTCATGACCGGCGATAAGCACTTGGTCGAGGTCGCGGGCGTTTCCCTACCCGACGAGGTGCCCTTTCGCGGCTACGAGATGCACATCGGCCGCACCGAAGGCGCGGACTGCGAGCGGCCGCAGTTGCGTTTGCAGGACGGCCAGTTGGACGGCGCGGCGTCGGCGGACGGCCGCGTCAGCGGCAGCTACGCCCACGGCCTCTTCGCCGACGATCGGCAGCGCGCGGCTTGGCTGAAGCGTCTGGGTGCCGCGCCCTCCAGCTACACGCACGAGGCGGCGGTGGAGCAGACCTTGGACGGTCTGGCCGAGCACCTAGAGCGGCACCTGGACAGCGCGGCGCTGTTCGACTTGGCCAAGTGACCGTTACAACGGTCCGCTTTGGCGTGTCGGACTGTGCTTTCTGTTAACTCGGTCACCTCTATATCGTCATCCCGGGCCGCGACTTCTGCTGTCCAGTTTAGCTTTTCGGATTGAATTCTATCATGATTGGTCAACCTTTTATCGTCATGCCCGGGCTTGACCCACTGCTGTCCGGTTTAGCTGAGAGATCGCCTAAAAGGGGAATTTTTTCAAGCACCACTCAAGTATTAATCGTCATGGCCGGGTCAAGCCCGGCCATGACGTGTAATGGTTGAGTGATCTTTCTTTAGACTCGCCTCAACTATGCCGCCGACCCTTAGCCGGACGGCAGTGCCTTCGAGCCGAGTGTTTTCGTCTCGTCTCGACGGCCTTAAGACTGCTGGCTCAGCGCTTGAATGATCGCGCCCAGATTGTGCTCGAACATCGCCTCGTAGCTGGTCGCCGGGCCGCCGCGCTCCGAAAGGGCGTCGGAGTAGAGCCGCCCGCCGATCTTGATCCCGGTCTCGCGCCCAATCTGCTCGACCAGCGCCGGGCTGGTGATGTTCTCGACGAAAAGCGCGCCGGCGCCCGTCTCCTTCAGGTGATCGATCAGCGCGGCGAGTTCCTTGGCCGAGGGCTCGGCTTCGGTGTCGATGCCGACCGGGGCCAGGAAGGTCATGCCATAGGCATCGGCCAGATAGCCGAAGGCGTCGTGGGCGGTCACCACCGTGCGCTGTTCGGCCGGCAGCTTGTCGAGTTCGCCGAGAGCGCGCTCGTGTAGCGCCTCCAGCCGGGCGGCGTAGGCGCGGGCATTGGCCTGGTAGGTCTCCGCGTGCTCCGGGTCGATGCTGGCCATGGCGTCCGCGATATTGGCGACGTAGATCATGCCGTTGGTGAGCGCGTTCCAGGCGTGCGGATCGATCTCGCCTTCGACCGTCAAGGGCGTTACGCCCTCGGTGGCGACGAAGACGGTCGCATCGGTGCCCGAGGTCTCGATCAAGGTTTGCGACCAGGTCTCGAAACCCAGACCGTTCACGAAGACCACATCGGCATCCGCCACCGCCTTGGCATCGCTGGCGCTGGGCGTGTAGACGTGCGCGTCGGCGTCCGGGCCGACGATGGTCGTGACCTCGGCCAAATCGCCGGTGACCTGGCCGACCATGTCACCCAGAATGGAGAAGCTGGCGACGACCTTGATCTTGTGTTGAGCCAGGGCGGGGATGGCGATGACCGCCAGACCCACGATCAGCAGACTACTAAGGAGCTTTCTCATAGACCTTCTCTCTCTCGTTGGGGGCCGGTTGAACGGCGGGCAGTGCCCGGCGACGGAAGGGGTTGAGGCGCACGCCGGCACGGAAGCCAAAGGGTGCGAAGATCAGGCTGACGACGAAGAAGACCGCCGCGACGATCACGATGGCGGGGCCGGACGGTACGTCGGGGAGGTAGAAGGAGACGATCAGCCCGACCCAGCAGCTCAAGAGCGCGAACAGGAAGGTCACGAGCAGATAGCCGGTGACCGTCGAGACCCAATAGCGCGCCGCGGTCGCCGGCAGGATCATCAAGCCCACCGCCATCAGGGTGCCGAGCGCCTTGAACGCGCCCAGGAGATTGAGCACGACCAGGAACATGAACCACTGGGTCACCAGGCCAGGCCGCTTTGATTGGCTCTCGTGAAAGACCGGATCGATGGTGTTGGTGATCAGCGGTCTCAGGATCATCGCGAAGCTCACCAAGGTCACGGTCGCGGTGGCGCCGATCAAGATCAGGGTGTCGTCGTCGATGCCCAGGATCGAGCCGAAGAGGAAGCTCTTCAGCGGCACCGCCGAGCCCGCCGCCGAGAGAATGAAGATGCCGAGCGCCAGCGCGATCAGGTAGAGCGACGCCAGGCTCGCATCCTCGCGGATGATGGTCATGCGTGCCAGAAAGCTGGTCAGCGCGGCCACCGCGATTCCGGCGGTCAAGCCGCCGATGATCATGGAGGCGACCGAGAGCCCGGCGACTACGAAGGCAATGACGATACCGGGCACGATCGCATGCGCCATGGCTTCGCCGGCGAGCGACAGGCGTCTCAACACCAAAAACGCGCCAACCGGTGCTACGGAGAAGCTCAAGACCGTGGTCGCCGCCAGCGCCCGGATCATGAAAGAGTAGTCGAGCCAATCAAACATGGTCGGCCTTCGCTTGCCTGTACATGCCTTCGATCCAGGCGGCCTGGCTCTCGGACAGGTAGCGGTGGCTGACCAGATTGTGCGGCGTCAGCGTCTCCTTGGGACTGCCGAACAGCGCGCGGGCGTCGCCCAGCAGAAGCGCCGTATTGCAGTGCTGCAGAACGGCGGAGAGGTCGTGCAGGACCAGGATGACGGTGCGTCCCTCGGCGGCCCAGCCGTCGATCAAGGTCAGCAACGCGGCCTCCGTCGTCTGGTCGACGGCGGTGAAGGGCTCGTCCAAGAGGATCAGCGGCGCGTCCTGCACCATGGTGCGGGCAAAGAGCGCCCGCTGCAGCTGTCCCGCCGAGAGCTGGTGCAACGGCATGTCGGCGATCGCGGAAGTGCCGGTCCGCTCCAGGGCGGAGCGGATGCGGTCCCGGCAGGTGCTGTCGACCCGACCGAAGAAGCCCAGCCCGGACCAGGTGCCCATCGCCGCCAGATCGCGGACCCTGATCGGAAAGCGGGTGTCGAACTCGGTACGCTGGCCCAGATAAGCGATGGTCCGTGGCTTCCCGACCGGCCAGTCGAGCGCGCCGGCCAAGGGCGGCAAGGCGCCCAGCAGGGTCTTGATCAGGGTCGATTTGCCCGATCCATTGTGGCCGACGACGGCCAGCACGTCGCCGCGTGCAAGCTCGAACGCGACGTCCTCGACGACGGCTACATCCCGATAGCCGAGCGTGAGCCCGGCGGCCGAGAGAAGGGTGGGCTGCGCCATCGGCCTAGAGTGCGCTCAAGCGCCAAGGGTCGCGACGATGAGGATCCAGAGTCCCGCGCAGGCGAGGCCAACGGCAATCAGGTGGTGCAGCGTGCTCGCGGATGTCAGATTGTATTCAGTCCGGCTTTCGGCGGGCCGGCCGTGCGTCGGCATCGTCATCTCCCTTGGGGACACCCGCCCCAGTCGTGGGTTTCAACTTGCCTGGCAGGTCTTCTGGCTCGCGGTTGTCGGGTTTGCCGTGCTCGCCTTCCCAGGGTCGTCCCAGTGGCGCTAAGTGAGCACTCCCTACCGCATACAGTTGCGGGTACAGCCCCGGACTTGCTCGCCGTTGAGTGGAGCTCACCGGGTTCCCTATTATGCCTCGGCCTTGTGGCCTCGGAACACCAAGCCGGGAAGCGATAGCAATCGCGGGCTTCGGCCGTCAAGGACGCAGTTCTTTGATGGTTTCGGCTGCAAAGCGGGCGTTTCAGTGTTTGGGGCGTGTGTCGTCAGCCTCGTCCGGACAGGCCTGTTGCCAGACCGTCGAAGGGGTGCACTTGTTCACCGTTTGACTTCACCTCCATGGTTTGAGTTACTCAACATCGAAAGAGTTTCTTGTAAATAATGGTGTTTCGATCCTTGATTTTGTCAATCTAAGTGTGGTCGCTGAGGATCTTAAAGGCAAGAAACACCGCCACTGTGAAAAGGATCCAAACAATCCCAGCCCTAACAACAAATATACACCAAGGGCAGTGCTTTCTTATGACGGCTCTTTCCCGTTTGTACTTGAAGCTTGTTGCGTATTCGTTCAGCTTTCCTAAGCGAACATCCTCCTCCAAGTGATGTTCCATCCTTCTTTCAAGGTCGCGAATCATCCAGCGCCGCCAGAAAAACAAGACAATATTTCCCGAAACGAGCAACAAGATCATGAAGTTTACTGATATTTCGATGAAATCCCGCATTGTCTATTTGTTAGTGAATCTTGAGTGAGCCTTATGGGTTCATAAGCGAACCTGATCTAGAATTGCTAGACAGGCACAATTGCTAGGACAGTTGGCTTATGAGCCAATGAGGCTGAGCGCGAGAATGACACCCATAGCCGCGAACTGCACCGCCAATGTCAGGCGATAGAGCCGCAAGGCGCGGCGGATGTCGCTGGAGTCCGCCTCGGCGCGGCCGGCGCCCATCCAGGCGTCATCGACGAGCCGGTCGCCATAGCGGCGCGGTCCGGCCAGGCGGAGATCGAGCGCGCCGGCGAAGGCGGCTTCGGGCCAGCCGGCGTTTGGCGAGCGGTGATGGCGGGCGTCGCGGAAGACGGCGCGCAGCGCCTCGCGCGGCGAGGCGCCGGGCAGGAGCGTGGCGGCGAGCGTGATCCAAAGCACCGAAAGGCGGGAGGCGGGCAGGTTCACCAAGTCGTCGAAGCGCGCCGCCGCCCAACCGAAGTCGAGGTGGCGTGGGCTACGGTGACCCAGCATGGAGTCCGCCGTGTTCGTGGCCTTGTAGGCGGCAAGGCCGGGCAGTCCGGCAAGCGCGCAATAGAGGGCAGGGGCCACCACGCCGTCGGAGAGGTTCTCGGCCAGGCTCTCGATAGCGGCGCGGGAGACGGCGGCCTCGTCCAAGCTCTCCGGATCGCGCCCGACGACGAGCGCGACGGCCGCGCGTCCGCCGGCAAGGCCGTCCCGTTCCAAGCCGCGCGCGACTGCCGCGACGTGGCTGTCGAGGCTGCGCTGGGCGAAGAGAGAACTGGCGAGAAGGGCCAGCAGCAGCAGGCCGGCGGGCCAAGCCCAGCTGGCCGCCAGGCTCTGCAGGTACCAAGCGGGGAGGGCGGCCGCCGCCAGGACGAGCAGCAGCGAGACGCCGCCAGCGACCCGCCGCCAGGGCGCGGCCCAATGCTCTCGGTTCAAGAGGCGGTCCAGCCCGTCGATCAGCGCGCCGATCCAGACCACGGGGTGGCGAAGCGCGCGGAAGAGCCACTGCGGGTAGCCGACCAGCGCTTCGATCGCCAGCGCCAGCAGGAGTAGGCTCAAGAATTCGGTCAGGGTCTCGGCCTTTTCGATGGGGCTGCGCCAAGCCTGCGCTTGCCGTGGAACGCGTCTATGACGACATTAGGCAGGATGATTGAAGAGAGCCAAGAGACCTTGACGACGAAGGGCCGGGAGGCCTTCCTGGCCGCCGTCGCCTTCGATCCGCGCGGCCTGGTGCCCGCCGTGGCGCAAGAGGCGGACACGGGCGCGGTGCTGATGATGGCCTGGATGAACGCCGAGTCCCTGCGCGAGACCTTGACGACCGGCCGGGTGTGCTATTGGTCGCGCTCGCGCGGCACGCTCTGGCGCAAGGGCGAGAGTTCGGGGCACGTGCAGGAGCTGGTGGAGGCGCGCGTGGACTGCGACGGCGACACGCTCTTGCTGCTGGTGCGCCAGACAGGCCCGGCCTGCCATACCAACCGACCGAACTGTTTCTACCGAGCCTTGAGAGACGACCGGCTGGTGGAGATCAGCCAGCCCGTGGAGTGAGAACCATGCCCGAGGACCAGAGCCATGCGCTCGATAACGAGGCCTTCGCCGAGGTGCAGGAGGCCTTCGAGCTGCTGCCGGATTGGGAAGAGCGCTATCGCTACGTCATCGAGCTGGGGCGCGGACTGCCCGCGCTGAAACCGGACGAACGCGCGCCGGAGAACAAGGTCGACGGCTGCGTCAGTCAGGTCTGGCTGGTGGCCCAGCGCGACGGCGGACCGCCGCCGGTGCTCCATTTCAGGGCCGACAGCGATGCGCATATCGTGCGCGGGCTGCTTGCCATTCTGCTGCGCCTCTTCGACGGTCGCTCGCCGGAAGAGATCCTGGCCGTCGACGCGCGCGACCTCTTGGGCAGCCTCGACCTGGAGGGGCATCTCTCGCCCAGCCGGACCAATGGCCTCTTCGCCATGGTGCAGCGCATCCGCGCCCTGGCGGCGGAAGCGGCCTAGAAGGGACCGGCGGGCGGAGGAGGGGCCTAGGGTCACCTTTCCTTGATCCGCTTCGCCTTGTCCCTTGGAGGGCGCGGCAGGGCCTTGCTATAGCTTTTCCGCAGCCTCCGCGCGGCGTCGCCGGGGGCCGCGAGATCCGGAGCCAAGACGTGAAGGAGGCATCAGCCATCATGCCGCTTACCCGCCGTGGCCTTCTGAAGGGTGCCGCCGGCGGGGTTCTGGCGGCGGCAGCCGGACGGACGGCCTACGCCTCACCCAAGCGTTTCTTTCGCATAGGCTCGGGCTCCTCGGGCGGCATGTACTACCCCGTGGCGGGGCTGATCGCCACCGCGCTCAGCAACCCGCACACGGCAGAGGGCTGCGCCGTCGGCGCGGTCTGCGGGGTGCCCGGTCTCTTCGCCGTCGCGCAGACCAGCAACGGCTCGATCGACAACATCGAGAAGCTCCTGAAGGGAGAGGTGGAGTCGATCCTCTGCCAGGCCGATATCGCCAGACGTGTGGCGGAAGGCGAGATGGCGGGGATAGACAAGGAGGAGGGCTCGCGTTTGCGCGTGCTCGCCTACCTCTTTCCCGAGTACCTCCACGTCGTCGTGCGCCGCGCCTCGCAGATCCGCCGCTTCGCCGACATGGTCGGCAAGCGCGTGTCGCTGGGCGACGAGGGCTCCGGAACCCACTTCGACGGACCGCTTCTCCTGGCGGCCTTCGGGCTCAAGGCCGACACCTTGGAGATCAGCGCGCTTTCCAGCGTCGTCGCGGCGGCCGCCATACGCGACGACGAGATGGACGCCTTCCTGCAGATCAGCGGGGTCCCCTCGACAGCGGTCTCGGGGCTGGCGGATCAGCGTTTGATCAACCTCCTCCAGGTCAACAACCTGGTGGCGTCGAACGTCATCAGGCAGCGGCCGACCTTCAAGACGGCACAGATAGAATCCGGGATTTACGACCATATCGGGGTGACGCCGACCATCTCCGTCGGCGCCCTTTGGGTGACCACGGACGACTTGCCGGACGACTTGGTCTACGAGATCACGGCCACGCTTTGGGACCGCGAGACGATGCACTACATCGCTCAAAACAACGAGCAGTTGGCCCATCAGATCACGCTGGCGCACGCCGTGACGGGTGTCGAGACCCCGCCGCTGCACCCCGGGGCGGCAAAGTACTACGAAGAGGTCGGTCTCATCTGATCCGGCGGGGCGACGGGGACTCCTTGGCGCGAGAGCGCGATGACGATAGATCGAGTCGAGCTATCGTCTGAATCTTGGTCTAGGCGATCCTGGTCGGCGGGTCCTTACCCACGAAGAAGGCGTCCAGATTGTCAAGACAGAGAAAGCCCATGGCGTTTCGCGTGTCCAGGGTGGCGCTGCCCAGGTGCGGCAGCAGGAAGGCGTTATCCAAGGTCAGGTAACCGGGGTTCATCTTCGGTTCGCCGCGGTAGACGTCCAAGCCCGCCGAGGCCAGGCGGCCGGACTTGAGGGCGGCGATCAGGGCCTCGTCGTCGACCAGATTGCCGCGCGCGGTGTTCACCACGATGGCGCCTTCCGGCAGCATCTCGATGCGTTCGGCATTCAGGAAGTTCTCCGTCTGCGGCGTCGCCGGCGCGTTGAGGGAGAAGAAGTCGGAGACCTTGAGCAGGTCGTGCGGGTCTTCGTGGAAGATGGCACCGCCCTCCAGCTCCGGCGGCAGGCGGGCCTGGTCGCTGTAGTGGATGGTGAGACCGAAGGCGCGCGCGCGCGTCGCCAGAGCGCGGCCGATCCGGCCCATGCCGAGAATGCCGAGCCGTCTGCCGCCGAGGTGGGTGCCCATCAGCTGCACCGGGCTCCAGCCGGTCCAGGCGCCGCGGCGCAACATGTCCTGGCCTTCATAGGCGCGCCGGGCGGCACCCAGGAGGCACAGCATCGCGGTGTCGGCGGTCGCGTCGGTCAGAACGTCGGGCGTGTTGGTGATGACCAGGCTGCGCGCCTTGGCCGCGACAAGGTCGACGTGATCGAAACCGACGGAGCAGGTGGCGGCGATCTTGACGCTTGCCGGTAGGGCTTCGATCACGGCGGCGCTCAAGGCGGATCCCGGTGCGGTGATGATGGCGTCGGCGCCTTCGGCCCGGCCGGCTACATCGGTCTGCGCCCAAGCGGCGTCTTCTTGATTCGAGGTGACCTGGTAGTCCTTTTCCGCCCTCGCCAGCACAGCATCCGGCATTGGCCGGGTGATCAAAAGCCTCGGCGCCATCTCCGCTGCCTCCTTTTTATGACATTGCCTCACTCTCACCATCCTGCTGGAGGATTTGCAATAGCCAAAGGCGGTGCGACGGCGAGTGCGACTTGTTGTTGCGCTGCACCATATCTAGTCTGGCCTCGGTCTCATCGGAGAGTCTTCGCCATGCATCGCTCGTGCACTGTTCTTGCCCTTTCCTTTGCCTGCATCGCCTCGACGGCGTCGGCCGCGGAGATCGATCCGCATCGGGCGCGCTATGTGCTGGGACTGGACTCGGTCACCGGCTCCAACTCCGTCGCCTCGGCGGCCGGGGAGATGACCATGGACTGGACCGACGTCTGCGACGGCTGGGCGACCGACTTGGACCTGAGGGTGCGGCTCTTCGATCCCGAGGGCGAAGAGTTGCGTTTCGGCACGGCGGTCGATTCCTGGGAGTCCAAGGACGGGACCACCTTCCGCTACCTGGTGAAGGAGCGGGCGACCTTTCTGCCGTCGCGCGACCTGGAGGGCACCGCCAGTCTGGACGCCTCCGGGGCCGGCGAGGCGGTCTTCTCGGAGCCGGCGGATCGCAACGTGCCCTTGCCCCAAGGGACGCTCTTCCCGAGCGCGCACACTTTCGCCGTGCTGGATGCCGCCAAGGCCGGGGAGACCTTCTTCATGGCGCCGCTCTTCGATGGTTCCGAGGACGAGCCAGAGCAGCTGATGACGGCCTCGGCGACCATCACCGGTCCCAACAGGGATGAGAATCCCCGGATCTCGGCCCTGGCCAACGTGCCCTACTACAACATCAGCCTCGCCTTCTACGAGGCGCGCGACTCCGGTGCCCTGCCGAGCCACGAGGTGCGCTTGCGGCTCTACGAGAACGGCGTGGTGGACGACCAGCTCTTCGACTACGGCGACTTCGTGCTCTCGGCGGTCCTGTCCGAACTCACCTTTCATCCCGAGAGCGATTGCTAGACCAAGACTCAGACGATAGATCGGTTCGATCTATCGTTATCGCGCTCTAGGCGGTTTCTTGGCCGCACTGAAAGAGCGGCCGCGCTGGATGGCGCCTTCGCCCAGCTTGTCGCGCAAGCGGTCGATCGCGTCCTCCACCGCGGCCTCCCGCTTGCGGTCGGGTTCGAGCAGCGAGGGCGGATCGGCCAGGTCCGCCGGCCGCAGGTCGTCGCAGCCGATGCCGATCAGCCGAAAGGCGCGCCCGTCCGCCTCGGCGGCCAGGATCGGCCGCGCGGTCTCGAAGAGGCGTCCGGCCAACTGGGTCGGATCCTCCAGCCGCCGGTGGCGGGTGATAATGCGGAACTGGGCGGTCTTGAGCTTGAGCACGGCCGCGCCGCCGGCGAGCTCCGCCCGCTTCAGACGGCGCGCGACCTTCTCGCAAAGCGGCCAGAGCGCGTTCTCCAAGTCGGCCAGCTCGGTCAGGTCGTACTCGAATGTCGTCTCGGAAGAGATTGATTTCGCCGCGCCGTCCGGCGACACGGAACGCGCATCCTCGCCGCGCGAAAAGTGGTAGAGGCGCCGCCCCATGGCGCCGAAGCGCAGCACCAGCTCGCTTTCCTCGTAACCGAGAAGATCGCCGATCTGCCGAATCCCGGCGCGCTCCAGCTGGGCGCGCAAGGCCTTGCCGACGCCCCAGATCAGCGACACCGGCTGCGCCGCCAGGAAGCCGGGCGCGTCGGCCCGGCCCAGGACGCTGAAGCCGTGCGGCTTGTCCAGGTCCGAGGCGATCTTGGCGAGCGACTTGTTGTAGCTGAGCCCGATGGAGACGGTGACCCGCTCTTCCGCCTCGATCTTCAACGCCAGTGCCGCCAGGGTGCGGGCCGGCGGGCCGCCGTGCAGCACGTCTGTGCCGGTGAGGTCCAGGAATGCCTCGTCGATCGACAGCGGTTCGACCAGCGGCGTGGTCTCCTGCATCAATTGGCGAATGCGGCGCCCGATGGCGGAATACTTGCTCATCGCGGGCCGGATCACGACCGCGTCTGGACAGAGCTTCAAGGCCTTGAACATCGGCATGGCCGAGCGCACACCGTAGAGCCTGGCGGTGTAGCAGGCGGCCGAGACCACGCCGCGCCGGCCGCCGCCGACGATCACCGGCTTGTCGCGCAGCTCCGGGCGGTCGCGCTTCTCCACGCTGGCGTAGAAGGCATCGCAATCGATGTGGGCGATGGCGAGGTCGAAGAGTTCCGGATGGGCCATGAGACGGCGACTGCCGCAGGCCGCGCAGCGCGGACCGGGCCCCGGATCGACGCTGAGGCAGTCACGACAAAGCGTGGGCGACGTCATGACGTCCGCCCGCCGCTTGAGGCCACGCAGTGAAGTTCTTTCGGCGCCTTGCCCTCGATCTCGTTCCAGCCCGGGTCGAGGCTTGGGGTCATCGCCGGAGAGGGGCTCTCCCTTCGCGCCGCGCGATGGGTGGCGCTACTTGATCTTGGCTTCCTTGAAGAGCACGTGCTTGCGCGCCTTGGGATCGTACTTCTTGAACTGAAGCTTCTCCGTCTGCGTGCGCGGGTTCTTCTTGGTCACGTAGAAGTATCCGGTGTCGGCGGTGCTCACCAGCTTGATCAAAGTGGTCGTCGGCTTGGCCATGGCTCTGTCCGTCCTAACTGCTGCGCCACCGCGGCCCGTCATGCGGGGGCCGCGTCATGCCGCAGGTTGTCCTGTCTCGAAGCGGGAGACACTATCTGCTTCGCACCGGCTGTCAAGTCAAGGTCGGCGCATAGCTGGAGTGGGAGGTCAGCAAAGATCGACGCAGCACTGCAAAGAGGCCCCAACGCCAAGGTCAGCCGCGAGGAGTGGATCGAGCTCGCCAAGCGGGTGCTGATCGAGGAGGGCGAGAAGCAGGTCAAGATCTTGGGGCTGGCCAAGCGCCTGGGGGTCACTAGGGGCAGCTTCTATCATCACTTCCGCAGCCGGAAGGAGCTGATCGACGAGCTTCTGGTCAGCTGGCGCCGACAGAACACCTCGGCCCTGGTGTGCCAGGCGGAGCGGCCGGCCACGAGTTTGGCTAGGGCGATCCTGAACGTCTTCACCTGCTGGACCAGCGATCGCTTCTTCGATCCACGGCTCGACTTCGCGGTCAGGGAGTGGGGCCGCCGCGCGCCGGCGGTGCGGGCGCTGATGCGCCAGGCCGACGAGGAGCGTACGGACGCCCTGGCGGCGATGTACCGCCGGCATGGCTTCTCTCGGGAGGAGGCCTTCGTGCGTGCCCGGGTCCTCTACCTCATGCAGATCGGCTACTTCGCGCTGGAGAGCGGGGAGAGCTTGGACTACCGGCTGAGCGCCGTCAGGGACTATGTCATCGCCTTCGGCGGCAGCGACGTGGAAGCCGGCGATGTCGAGGATTTTGTCGCCTGGGCGAAGACACAGAACCAGATTTGAGTCGCATTGAAGCGTTCCATACAGATGTGTATGGTTATAGCATCGTCGCCAGGCTAACGACGGCGGGGACCAATCCCGCCGGCCAGGCAAGAGGAGGGAGGTGGCATGGGCACAGTCTCAACAGGTCGGGCCCGACGCGGCCGTCGCCGCGCGCAGGAAGGCGAGGCGGCGGAAGCCAAGCCGCGCAGCCTGCGCTACCGCCATCTGGTGAACCCCTTTCCGCCGGTCAGGCTCTTCTCCGACGACCAGGTCGAATCGATCCACCGGACGGCGCTCAAGGTGCTGGAGGAACTGGGCATCAAGATGCTCTTGCCCGAGGCGCGGGCCCTGGTGGCGGCCGCCGGCGGCAAGGAGAAGGACGAGGTCCTGCAGATCGATCGCGGCCTGGTCGAGCAAGCGCTTAAGACCGCGCCCTCGACCTTCACGGTCGCCGGCGCGGACGAGGAGACGACGGTCACCCTGGGTGGCGCCAACGTCATCTTCGCGCCGGTCGGCGGTCCGCCGCACGCCAGCGACATGGATGGCGGGCGGCGGCCGGGCACCATCGCCGACTTCGAGAACTTCGTGCGCCTGGTGGAGAGCTACGACGTGCTCCACATCCAGACGCCGCTGGTCGAGGCGCAGGACGTGCCGGTCGCCCTGCGCCATCTGGCCTTCCTGGACGCCCAGGTGCGGCTCTGCCGCAAGCCGCCCTTCTACTACTCGCGCGGCTCCGCCCAGGTGCGCGACTGCTACGAGATCATCAAGATCGCGCGCGGCCTCGACCAAGAGGCTTTCGAGGCGCGGCCATGGATCTACACCATCATCAACACCAACTCGCCGCGGCAGCTGGATATCCCCATGCTCAGCGGCATCATCGATGCGGCCAGGGCCGGGCAGGCCTCGATCATCACGCCCTTCACGCTCTCCGGCGCCATGGCGCCGATCACCGTGCCGGGCGCCCTGGTGCTGCAGCACGCGGAGTTCCTGGCCGGTCTGGTGGTGGCGCAGCTGGCGAAGCCGGGCGCACCGGTGGCCTATGGCGCCTTCACCTCCAACGTCGACATGAAGTCGGGCGCGCCCGCCTTCGGGACTCCGGAGTACGTCCATGCCGCTTTCGGCGCCGGCCAGCTGGCGCGCCACGTCGATCTGCCGTGGCGTTCGTCGGTCGCCACGGCCGCCAACACGGTCGACGCCCAGGCGGCCTACGAATCGCAGATGTCGCTATGGGGCGCGCTCTTCGGCGGGGCCAACATCTTCATGCACGGCGCCGGCTGGCTGGAGGGCGGGCTGACCGCTTCCTTCGAGAAGTTCATCGTCGACATCGAAGCCTTGCAGATGATGGCGGAGGTCCTGCAGCCCCGCCCGATGGAAGAGGGCGACTTGGCCTATGACGCCATCGCCGAGGTCGAGGCCGGCGGCCACTTCTTCGGTGCCAGCCACACCATGTCGCGCTATCAGACGGCTTTCTACGAGCCGCTGGTCTCCGACTGGAGCAACTTCGGCCGCTGGGAGGAGACCGGCTCCAAGACGGCGATGGAGCGCGCGCACGAGGTCATGAAGGAGACCCTGGCCAACTACCAGGCTCCGCCGCTGGACGAAGGCAGGAAGGAGGCCTTGGCCGACTTCGTGGCGCGGCGCACGCGCGAGGGCGGGGCGCCGATCGACTAGCGAACTGGATGGTCAAGCTGCGTCTTGCGTTGCCTGCTTGAGGCTTGCCGCGGCCAGGACCGTCAAGATCCCGGCCGCGCGACCGGCCCGCTCAGCACTCCTCGGCCGGAAAGTCGGCGGCGTTGTTGTAGGCGCGAGAGGAGCGGATGCGGCCGTCCTCGAGCTCGAAGACCTCGCAGACCGGGATGTCCGCCTTGCCGGGCGCGGTCATGTGATAGACGAAGGTATGGGCGACGTGATCGCCGCTGACGATGAAGCGCGATGTCTCGACCCAGCCGCCGAAGCGTCCGACCATGTCGACATAGCCTTCCGGCGTGTCGAAGCTGGCCAAGGGACTCTCGAAGGTGAAGTCGTCGCAGAGCACGGCGCGCAGCCGCTTTGCGTCTCCCGCGCTGAGGGATAGGTAGAAGGTCTTCACGGCCTCCGGCGCCGCGGCCATGGTGCTGTCGTAGTAGGCCTCGATGTCTTGCATCGTTTCGGGCATGTCTCGCTCCTTTCTGCTTGGGTCGGGCTAGGTTTCTTGAGGCTGTGCGGGATCTGACAAGTGGACCACCAGGCGATCCAGTTGCGCGCTCCATCCCGCCGCGTAGCGGTCTTGGGCGGCCGTGTCGGGGAGCTGGCCGTGGGTGACGACGACCTCGGTTTCGTGACCCAGCGCGGCGAAGGCGACGCTCACCTCGGTCAAGATGCCCGCATGGCGGTCGGGCTCCTCCCACACCCAGGAGAAGGAGAGGGCCTCGGGCGGCCTGATCTGGCGGTAGACGCCTCGCACGACGCTCTCCGCGCCATCGGGGAAACGATAGCGGAAGCGGAAGCCGCCGTTCGGCCGGAACTGGAACGCCAGGACTTGCACCTCGATCTTCTGGCTGGGGGAGAACCACTGGGCCAAGGCGTCCTCCCGCCGGAAGGCGTCGAAGACCTCTTCGCGGGCGAAGGGGAAGCGACGCCTGACCGTGACCGAGGGCCGACCGACGGTCATTGGTCGTCGTCCGCACTGCCGGAGGCCTGAAGAAAGCCGCCCAGGCGTGTCAGCGTGCCTTCCCAGAAGGCCTTATGCCGGGCGATCCAGTCCTCCGCCTCGCTCAGCGGGTCGAGCTGCAGTCGAAAGCGGTGCGACCTCCCGACCACCTCTCTCGACACCAGCCCGGCCCGCTCCAAGACCTTGAGGTGCTTCGAGGTCGTTGGCTGGGCGACGTCGAAAGGTGCCCCCAGTTCCCCGGCGGTAAGCTCGCCTTGCGCGGCCAGCATGGAGAGCATCCGGCGACGGGTCTCGTCGCCGAGGGCATGAAAGGTCCGGTCGAGCGGTGTCTGATAGTATATAGCCATATGGCTATCTATGTTCGAAGTCGGCCGCTCGTCAAGGCCTCGTCTTCCGGCTGCTTGAGAAGGCGGGCAGGGACGGATGGCTCGCACTTCGGCGACAGCATCGGCCTTGTCCGGCTTGCGGCCGCGCTCTAACGTTGCGGACCTCCGACACTGGAAAACCGAAAGAGTGGATCGCATGTCAGCCGATCGCGGACTGCACTTCGAGGCATTCGACAGCCTCGGCCGGACCCCCAACATCGTTGTCGATGGCGCCGGCAACGCCGCCACCGCGATCACCCTGTCGCATTGGCCGAAGAGCGGGACGCCACGGGCGCTGAAGGCCGACACCTCGGCGGAGATCGTCTTCAAGTACCTGGCCACGCCCGCATTCCACGTCGAGGCCAGGGCCGTCACCAACAACCACTTCGACGAAGACGGCCTGATGGGCCTCTATGCCTTGCTGGAGCCGGAACCGGCCCGCGCGATCGAAGAGCTGGTGGTGGGCGTTGCCCATGCCGGGGACTTCAAGACCTACCGTGACCGGCGGGCGGCGCGGATCGCCTTCACCATCGCCGCTTTCGCCGACCCGGCGCGTTCGCCGCTGGATGCGGCCATCTTCGATCTCGGCTATGCCGAGAAGACGGCGGCGCTCTATCGGGCCTTGCTGCCCCGCGTCGGCGAGATGCTGCACCACAGCGAGCGTTTTCGAGAGCATTGGGCGGCCGAGGACGCCTTTCTCAGCGACAGCGAGCAGGCCCTCGCGGACGGCCGGGTGACGATCGAGGAGCAGCCGGCCATCGACCTCGCCATCGTGCGCACAGGCGCGGAGCCGGACGCCGGCCGGGACGCCACGGCGGACTTCCCTTGTCATCGCATGGCCATCCACAATACGACCCGACGCAACCGCATCCTCACGCAGCAAGGCAGGCGCTATGCCTTCGGCTACCGCTACGAGAGCTGGGTGCAGATGGTTATCGATCCTCCCTTGCCGCGGGTCGACCTGACGCCGCTGGCGGAAGCCCTCACCGCCGAGGAGCCCGGCCAGGCGCGCTGGCGCTTCGACGGCGTGGCCGAGATAACGCCGCGCATGACGCTCTCTGGCGGCCAGGAGAGTGCGATCGCGCCGGACGCCTTCGCCGCCCGGCTGGCGGACTTTCTGCGCGGGGCTTCGCCGGCCTGGGATCCCTTCGATGCCGCATGACGGGCTACGAGCGGCTGCTTAGAGTGATCCGTGTTGGTCAAGGCCTATGAGGAGACCACAAGGGTTGATCTCTGAGTAGGGCGTTGGCGAGTATGACGAGCTTACGCATGAGTGCGGTGAGAGCGAGTTTGGGTGGTTTTCCGGCGTTTCGGAGTCTCTGGTAGACGGCCTTGAGGTCATGGTTGTAGCGGGCGGCGACGAGAGCGGGCATGTAGAGGGCCTGTCTGAGGAGCGCGCGTCCACCGGCGATCATGGCTTTTCCTTTCCACTTTCCTGACTGTCTGGTGAAGGGAGCGAGGCCGGCGAGGCAAGCGGCTTGTTTGGCCTCGAGGGATCCGAGTTCCGGGGCTTCGGCGAGCAGCAGAGTGGCGGTGATGGAAGAGATGCCGGGTATGCTGGCGAGGATGTCTCGTCGTGCGGCGAGTTCCGGATCGCCCTTGATGATGGTGTCGATCTCGGCCTCGATGGCCTTCATCTGGGTCTCGATCTGCAGCAGCCGTGCTTTGGCTTGGTCGATCAGCAGCGGACGGGTGATCTGCTTGGTCCGGTTCTTGGCGGCGGTGCGATCCTTGACCAGGGCCTGGCGGGCGATAACCAGCTCTTTGAGCTGTCTGATGGTATCGCTGAGCGCCGCTGTCGGGGGGAGGTCGAGGGTGGCCGCCATACGGGCCAGCATCCGCGCGTCCACCTTGTCGGTCTTGGCGCGCGTTCCGATCGCCTGGGCAAAGCGGCGGGCCTGCAAGGGGTTGATCTTGACCGCCGGCCGGCCGGCAGCGGCAAGCGCCTGCTCGAGCCCGCGGTGGTAGGGTCCGCTAGGTTCGAAGGCGATCGGCGCGCCCTCGCTCCACTTGATCAGGGCACGCCAGCCGGACTTGGAGTTGGCGAAGCGGCGGTCGGCGCGATCGGCCAGGCGGTGCGCGTCGAGCCAATCCTTGGAAACATCGACACCGAGGGTGAGATGGGTCATCTTCTGAGAGCCTATGCTTGTCATGCGGAGCTGGTCTCCGTTGATCCGTTCAGGCCTAAGGCAGAAGACGAGGGCGATCCTACTCTAACTCGGCCCGCTCAGCGGCCCGCAGATTTCCGATCCGTCCCTCGCCGCCGGAGGGTGAGCGGTCACTCACCCTCCGGCACCTCATCTTGCCTCGATAAGGTGGGAAGATCATAAGACAAGCAGGATGACGTCAAATCGAAACGATTTGTCGTCTGAATCCTGCTCTACAACTTTGAAAGAGAGAGCAGATTCACGCACACAGGTGATTCCACTTCAGTGCGATCTGCTCTAGGGCCACGCCTGCCAGAGTCGCCGCGCCGAGCCCTCGATCACTTCGCTCTTCTCGCCCAGATAGCGGAACAGCGGCGCGGGATCGCTGGCACCCTCGGTCAAGGCGCGCTCCAGCATGAATTGGGTCACGTCGATCATGTCGAGCCGCCTGGCCTCGTCGACCGGAACCCAGGCGACCTGCTCCAACTCTCCGTCCCGTGCGATGCCGTGCGTGGAGGAAGCGGTCTCGACCAGGAAGAAACGCGTGTGGAAACGGATCGGCGAGTCGGGCGGCGTGATCGCCCGGCCGAGCAGCCTCGGCTGCTCGAATGCCGGGGCGAGGCCGAGATCGGCGAAGGCCTGCCAATGGGTCGGCCGGCCGGAGGAGCGCGGCGAACCGCGTTCGTCGCGGCCCAGAAAGATGCCCGTTTCCTCCCAGGTCTCCCGGATGGCGCAACGGATCAGGCCCGGCCATTTCCGCTTCGTTTCCGCATCGATGCCGCCTGGCGAAGGAGAAAAGCGCTCGGTGAAGCCCGAGGGACGATGGTCCTCGCGTTCCAGCCGTCCGCCCGGGAAGACGACGATACCGGGCAGGAAGCGGGCGGAGCTGCGCCGGCGCCCTAGGAGGACGTCTTTCCCCGACGGGGTCCGGCGGAGAATGACCAGACCGGCCGCGTCGGTGGGCCGAATAGGCTTGGAGGGCAAGTGCCGCCGCTGGGATCAGTTGGCAAGCAGGGCGAGGTCCTGGTCGATCAGCTGTCGATAGAGGCGGCCGTCCTTGATCAGCTGGACCGCTACCTGGAGGTCGAGATCGCTCTCTTCGCGCTGCGACGGGCAGCGGGACCGGAAGCTGGCAAGCGCGGCTTCGTCCTTGTGGTTGACCACCCGCGTGCGGTCATCGGTACTGCGCGACTGCCGGCGCGCCGCGAGCAGGGCCTCGCTCGCCGCCGCGATCCCGCTGGTGCAGACGTTGGGCATTACGCCGCGACCGCTCAAGGGGTAGCCGGAGGGCGCGTGGAAGCGTGCCCAGGTCAAGGTCAATTCACCCTGATTGGGAAGGCGGAGCAGGGTCTGCACGCTGCCCTTGCCGTAGCTGACGCTGCCGGCCACCAGGGCGCGGCCGTTGTCCTGCAGCGCTGCCGCGACGATCTCCGAGGCCGACGCGGAGTAGCCGTTGATCAGCACGACGATCGGCAGCTCCCGCAAGACGCTGCTGCGCTCGGCCTTGAAGACCTGATGGCTTTCCGGATGGCGGCCGTGGGTGGTGACGATCGTGCCCTCGTCAAGGAAGAGGTCCGAGACACTGACGGACTGGTCCAGCAGGCCGCCGGGGTTGCCGCGCAGATCCAGGACCACGCCGGCGAAGGGGTCGCTGGTCTTGGTGCGCGCTTCTATCGCCGCCGCCTGCAGCGCGCGCGTTGTGTCGTGGTTGAAGCCCTCGACCCTAAGGATCAGTACCTCGTCCCTGACCTCCCAGGTCACGGTCTGCGGCACGATGAAGTCGCGCACGACGGTGATCGCCAAGGTGCCGTCCTCGCCGCGCTCCACGGTCAGCAGCACTTCGCTGTCCAAGGGACCGCGCAGCCGCTTGACGGCATTCTTGGAATCGATCCCCTCGGCACTGACACCGTCGATCGCAACGATGATGTCGCCGGCCTTCAGACCAGCGCGCTCGGCCGGCGTGTTGCGCATGACCGACTGCACCGCGACGCCTTCGGGGACCACGTCGATGCGGATGCCGACCCCGCCGAAGCCATCGCGGTTGGCGCGGTTCTCCTGCGCCTCGCTCCTGGAGGCATAGCGGGAGTACTTGTCCAGGCTGTCGGCCACGGCGTCGAAGATCGTCTCGTAGATACGCTCGCTGCCGGCGTTCGCCAGGGCCGGCGAGACGCTGGCCAGATCACGAACAAGTGAATCGGTGAGCCGGCCCCAGCCACCGGGATCGTGGTCGCCGGGCGCCGAATAGGACCCCGTGGTCTCGCCCTTGAAGGCCAGCTGCACGTTCTGTCCGCGCCGCTCGATGGAGATCTCCGGGTCGATTTCGAGCAGGCCCTCCACGCCGGCGAGCGCGATGTCGTCGATCTCCACGTCGTCGATGTAGACGCGCTGCACGTCGGCGAGACCGACGGCGAAAACCCGCGCCGAGGTCTGGCTCGCGCTCTTGGTTCCGGGCGTGCCGGCGGCGCAGGCCGCCACCGCCAGGGTGGAGAACAGAGCCAGTGCCTTGCCCGCTCTTAGGCTGCAGTCGCGGAAGCTCACCCGCATTCGCCAGATCCTCGTGAAGGCCCTCACCAAACAGATTGACAGCATAGTCGCCTGTTGTGGCGGAAACTAGATAGCATTGCGGCGGGAGCCGAAGCGTCGCTATCGCCTGTGTCTTTTCTGCCGACGCAACTTTCTTGCTTTGTCCCGCCGCGCGCCGCGCCGATCGCCTGTTCCGGCCGGACCGCTCTTGCTCTTCGGAAGCTCCGGCCAGGGCGAGGGTCCGGCTTCGCCTTCGGTGAGCTCCAGGATCAGCGATCCGGTGAGCGCCTCGGCCTCGACCAGGCGGACCATGACGGGCTCTCCCAGCCGATAGCGGCGGCCCCAGCGCCGGCCGACCAGGGCATGCAGCCTTTCGTCGTGGTCGTAGAAGTCGTCCGGCAGGGAGGTGACCGGCACCAGTCCGTCCGCGCCGCTCTCGTTCAGGCGCACGAAGAGGCCGAAGCGGGTGACGCCGGTGACGCGTCCGGGGAGGATCGCGCCCACCTGCTTGGCCAGGAAGTGCGCGGTGAAGCGATCGAGCGTATCGCGCTCGGCCATGGCGGCGCGCCGCTCGCATTTGGAGATCGCCTCGCCCCACTCGGCGAAGCCGGCGGCGTCCTCGGCCGCCAGGCCGTCGTCGCCCAGGCCGTAGGCGGCGATCAGCGCGCGATGCACCAGCAGATCGGCATAGCGGCGGATCGGCGAGGTGAAGTGGGCATAGCGCAGGAGGGATAGCCCGAAGTGCCCTTCGTTCGACGGCGCGTAGAAGGCCTGGCTCTGACTGCGCAGCACGAGTTCGCCGATCAAGGGGGCGGCCGCCGTGCCGGCGACCTGGTCCAGCACCTTGGAGAAGAGGGCGGGACGGATCGGTTGCCCCTTGGCGAAGGGCAGGCCCAGCGCGCGCAAGACCTCTCCCAGGGCCGCGACCTTGGCGGCGTCGGGTGGCGGATGGACCCGGTACATGCAGGCCTGGCGGCGGGCCTCCAGCGCCTCGGCCGCCGCCACGTTGGCGGTCACCATGAAGAGCTCGATCAGGCGATGGCTGTCGAGCCGCTGCCGCGGGACGATGCCTCGGACCTCGCCTTGGTTGCCCAGCAGCACCTGCTTCTCGGCGATCTCCATGTCCAAGGTACCGCGCCTGACGCGGGCTTGGTCGAGCGCGGCGAAGGCCGCGTAGAGCGGCTTCAGGACTGCTTCCAGAAGGTCTTCGGTCGCCTCATCGGTCCTGCCGTCGATGGCGTCCTGCACCTGCTCGTAGGTGAGGCGGGCGCGAGAGCGCATCAACGCGCGGCTAAAGCGGTGCCGCTTCAGGCTTCCGTCGGCGCCGATCCACATCTCCGCGACCAAGCAGGGGCGGTCTTCCTCCGGCTTCAAGGAGCACCAGCCATTGGAGAGCTCTTCCGGCAGCATCGGCACCACGCGATCGGGAAAGTAGGCGGAGTTGCCGCGCCTCAGCGCCTCGCGGTCTAGCGCGCCGCCGGCCGGGACGTAGTGGGCGACGTCGGCGATGGCCACCAGGAGGCGGAACCCGCCCTGATTGGCGGGGTCCGTGTCGGCTTGCGCGAAGACGGCATCGTCGAAGTCACGGGCATCGGCGCCGTCGATGGTGATCAGCGGCAGCTCGCGCAGGTCTTCACGGCTGCCGAGCGGCGTCGGTCCAGCCGCCTCGGCCTCGGCGAGCGCCTTGGGCGGAAAGACGTCCGGCAGGCCGTGCTCGGTGATGGCGATGAGGCTAAAGGAGCGGGGGGAGTCGCTGCCGCCGAGGCGCTCGACGACGCGGGCCTCGTCGCGTCCGCGCCGGCGGTCGCCGCGGAGGGGCTCGATCAGGACCAGTTCGCCGTCGCCGGCCTCCAGCCGCTCTTCGGGGCCGACCCGGTAGACCTCCTTCACCCGTCGGTTGGCCGGGATCACCAGGCCGCCGCCACGCTCGCCGCTCTGGAATCGGCCCACCACCCGCTGGGTCGCGCCGCCCAAGCGGCGAATGATGCTGGCCCGATAGCGTGTCCCTTCGATCGGGGTGAGGCGGGCCAGCACGCGCTCGCCGACCGCCGGCGGCTGTCCGCCGCGATCAGGGGCCAGGTAGATGGTCCAGGTGTCGCCGGTCTCCGCCCAAGGCCCCGTGGCGGGCTTGGCCAGAACCTCGCCGTCCTCGTCCTGGCCGCTGACCTCCAGGACGGTCACGGGCGGCAGGCGGTCCGTCGGCAGTTGGCGCTTGCCGCGACCGCTCTCCAAGAGGCCCTCGTCCTTCAGCTGGCGCAGCTGCTCCTTCAGCCAGATGCGGTCGGTGCCCCTGAGTCCGAAGGCACGGGACAGGTCGCGCTTGCCGAGCGCGGTGTTGCTGTTGCGCAGATAGTCGAGGATCTGCTCGCGCGTCGGCAGCGGAACCTTGCCGGGGCGCGGCGCCCTCACGGATCGCTCGTGCCGGCCTGGCCCGTCTTCTTGGTCGTGGTCGTCTTCTTGGCAGTGCTGGTCTTCTTGGTCTTGCCCTTGGCGGCCTTGTCCTTCGCCGTCTTCTCGTCCAGCAGCGCGATCGCCTGTTCCAGGGTGACGCCGTCCAACTCGCTGCCCTTGGGCAGGCGGACCTTGGTCTTGCCGAGCACCACCTCGATGCCGAAGCGGCTGCGCCTGGCCTCGATCGGCTTCTTGCTCTTGGGGTGCTTGCCCAGCTCGCGGGTGTTCTCGCGCTTCTTGGCGCGCGCCTCGGCGATCAAGGTGGCCGCGCGGTTGAGACCGACGCTCAGCACCTCGTCGCCGCCCTTCAGATTGGCAAAGAGGCTGCCGCACTTGAGGTAGGGGCCGAAGCGGCCGATGCCGGCGGAGATCATCTCGCCGGTCTCGGGGTCGAGACCAACCTCGCGCGGCAGCGCCAGGAGCGACAGCGCGGCCGCCAGGTCGAGCTGATTGGGGTCTTGGCCCTTCGACAGAGAGGAGCGCTTGGGCTTCTCGCCGTTCTCGCCCTCGCCCAACTGCACGTAGGGCCCGTAGGGTCCGACGCGCAGGCTCACCGGCAGGCCGGTCTGCGGATCGACGCCCAGGATGCGCGGGCTGTTGCCGTTGCCGGTCTCGTCGTCGCTGGGCAGGGTCAAGGGGCGGGTGTACTTGCACTCCGGGTAGTTGGAACAGCCGATGAAGCCGCCGCGCTTGCCGAGCCTGAGGCCGAGCCGCCCGGTCCCGCAGGTCGGGCAGAGCCGCGGATCCTTCTCCGGCGCCTCGGCGTCGGTCGGGAAAAAGTGCGGCCCGAGCGCCTGGTCCAAGGTGTCGATCACGTCGGTGATGCGCAGGCCCTTGGCTTCGTCGACGGCGGCCTGAAAGGCATCCCAGAAGTCCTGCAGCACCTTCAGGTAGTCGATCCGCCCGCCGGAGATGTCGTCCAACTGCTCTTCCATGACCGCGGTGAAGTCGTATTCCACATAGCGATTGAAGAAGGCGGTCAGGAAGGCGGTCACGACGCGGCCGCGGTCCTCCGGGTGGAAGCGCCGCTTCTCCAGTCGGACGTAGTTGCGATCCTGCAGCACCTGGAGGATGGAGGTGTAGGTCGAGGGGCGGCCGATCCCCAGTTCCTCCAGCTTCTTGATCAGGCTGGCCTCGCTATAGCGCGGCGGCGGCTGGGTGAAGTGCTGCTCGCTGAGGACGTCCTGCAAGGCCAAAGCCTGGTCCTGGCTCAGCGGCGGCAAACGGCGTTCGCCGCTCTCCGCCTTCTCGCCCTCTTCGCGAACGTCCTTGTAGAGCCGGAGGAAGCCGTCGAAGCGTACGGTGGAGCCGGTGGCGCGCAAGGTGGCCTCGCCGTCGCCCACCTTGACGTCGACCCCGACCTGGTCGAGGACGGCACTCGCCATCTGCGAGGCCAGGGTGCGCTGCCAGATCAGCCGGTAGAGAGACAGCTCGTCCTTGTCGAGGATCTGCTGAAGCGAGCCGGGCAGGCGGCCCAGGTCGGTCGGCCGGATAGCCTCGTGCGCCTCCTGCGCGTTCTTGGCCTTGCTGCGGTATTGGCGCGGGGAGGGGGGCAGGTAGTTGGCCCCGTGCTCGGCCTCGATCACGCGCCTCGCCGCCGCGATGGCTTCGCCGGCCAGCTGTACGCCGTCGGTGCGCATATAGGTGATGAGGCCGACGGTCTCGCCGCCCAGGTCGACGCCCTCGTAGAGCTTCTGCGCGATGCGCATGGTGCGCGAGGCGCCGAAGCCCAGGCGGCGCGAGGCCTCCTGCTGCAGGGTCGAGGTGGTGAAGGGCGGGGCCGGATTGCGCCGGACCTGCTTGGCCTCGACCTTGTCGACGCGAAAGGCGCGGCCGGCGCGCACGCGGTCGGCTGCCGCCTTGGCGCTGGCCTCGTCGGCGATGTCGAAGCGGTCCAGCTTGCGGCCGTCGAGGTGGGTCAGATTGGCCCGAAAGCGTTCGCCCGCCTCGGTCTCCAACTCGGCCTGGATCGTCCAGTACTCTTGCGGCCGGAAGACCTCGATCTCGGCTTCCCGCTCGCAAACAAGGCGCAAGGCCACCGACTGCACGCGCCCGGCCGAACGGCTGCCCGGCAGCTTGCGCCACAGCAGGGGCGAGAGGGTGAAGCCGACCAGGTAGTCCAAGGCGCGGCGGGCGAGATAGGCCTGGATCAGGTGATCGTCGAGGTCGCGGGGATGGCGGAAGGCCTCGGCTACGGCCTTCTGGGTGATCTCGTTGAAGACAACCCGCTCGACCGGCTTGCCGGAGAGCGCCCGGCGGCGCGACAGCTCTTCGCGGATGTGCCAGGAGATGGCCTCGCCTTCGCGATCGGGGTCGGTCGCCAGGATCAGCTTGTCGGCCTTGCGCACCGCCGCGGCGATTTCCTTCAGCCGCTTTTCCGCCTTGTCGTCGACCTGCCAAGACATGGCGAAGTCCGAATCGGGCTGCACGGAGCCGTCCTTCGACGGCAGGTCGCGCACATGACCAAAGCTGGCCAGCACCTGGTAGTCCTTGCCCAGGTACTTGTTGATCGTCTTGGCTTTTGCCGGTGACTCGACGACGACGATGTTCATGGTCTGGCGCTTACGAAGACCTCAAGCATTGACGCAAAACAGGGGCGCCCCCTTAGCCGACTGCACTCAGGCAATCAAGGCCACACGGTTGCCGGCCTGCCGTTCCAATCGCCCGGCCAGTTCCAGCTCAAGCAGCACGGCCTGGACCAGGGGGGCCGACAATTGGCATCGGCGAAGCACTTCGTCAACCGCCACCGGCGTCGGGCTCAAGAGCTCTTCGATCTCGGCCCTGGCTTGCGAGGTCTCGCGCGGACCCGGCTCCGGCGAGGCCCTGATGCCGGGATCGGGCGCCGGCGCTTGCGCGAAGGGGCGCCCCACCAGTGGCTGCAGGCACTCGATCACGTCCTCGGCTGACTGCACCAGGGTGGCGCCCTGGCGGATCAGGCTGTTGGGGCCTTGCGCGCGCGGATCCAGCGGAGAGCCGGGGATCGCCATGACCTCGCGGCCTTGCTCGGCGGCCAGCCGCGCGGTGATGAGAGAGCCCGATCGCCGTGCGCCTTCGACCACGAGCACGCCGAGGCTGAGCCCCGAGACCAGGCGATTGCGGCGTGGGAAGTGGCGGGCCTGCGGCTCGGTGCCCAGCGGCGCCTCGCTGACCAGCAGGCCCTTGGCGGCGACCTCCTCCTGCAGGGCCGCGTGCTCCGGCGGGTAGACGCTGTCGAGACCGCCGGCGATGACGGCCAAGGTGCCGCCGGCGGCGCCCGCGTCCAGTGCACCTCGGTGCGCGGCTGCGTCGATACCGCGCGCCAGGCCGGAGGCAATGACGAGGCCGCGCCCGGCCAAGGCCTGCGCCAGGCGCCTGGCGAAGGTGCGGCCGTTGGCGGAGGCGTTGCGGGCCCCCACGATGGCCAACATCGGTACGCGCAGCAGCTCCCTTCTGCCCTTGACCGCGATCACCGGCGGCGCGTCGTCGATGGCGGCCAGGGCCTCCGGATAGAGGGCTTCGCCCAGCGTGATCATCCGGGCCCCCAGTCGCCGCAAGGCCACCAACTCGGCGCGCGCGGGCTCGATCGGACAGACCTTGAGGCGTCCCCGCCGGCCGCCGCTCGCCGCGAGCGAGGGCAGGGCGTCGAGGGCGGCGGCGGCCGATCCGAAGCGAAGCAATAGCTGACGAAAGGTGATGGGCCCCACGTTCTCGCTGCGAATGAGGCGCAACCGGGCAAGGCGCTCTCCTTCGGGCAATTCTTCGGACGTCATGGCGGTCTTTCTGCAACGAGGGGGAGAGATCAGATTAAGCGGGCTTCCGTTCATGGGTCAATTTGGTGCACTCTCCGCCACTCGGAAGGGGCGAATGCGCCCAAGACAGCCGGTGGTATGGGGGAGGCCATGAAAGCGCTGCAACACGAGAGCGGGGAAGGAGCCCTGGCGGCGCCGGACTTCGACCTCAGAGACTATCTCCTGCCGGGCCTTCAAGCCGGCATCGGCTTCGGGGTCGAAGTGAAGATGCTGGTCTGGATCAACGCCGGTAGCGGCGAGGTTCTCTTCGCCAACCGCTCGTCATTGGGCTTGGACCTGAGAGCCTCGCTCTTCGGCCGGGAGCGGACGAAGCGCGTGCGAATTGCGCTGGATCCGCCGCAGATGCGCCCGGCGGGCGAGGTCTCAGGCCAATGCAGCCTCGCCATCGGGCGGCAGATCGACGGCGACGCGCGCTATACGGTCGAGAAGGGGCGGTTCCTGGCACAGGGGCATCTGCGCGAGCGCGACGTTTCCTTCGCGGTCAGACGCGAAGGCCGCTATTGCCTGGTGGACCTGACGCAGCCGAGGTCGCTCTCCCTGCGTTTGACCTTCGACGGCAGCGAGGTCTAGATCGCGGAGGGCGCCGGCATCGTCGCCCGTGCCGAGGGCTCGCGTTGTCCTGTCTTGCCCCTAGACAGCGGTCGTCCCTTGATCGAGTTCAACCCGATGCCGGCGTGTGGCGCCGGCGTGTCGCACCTGCTACCGCCGTCATCTCGATCTGCAGCTTTATTGTGTAGAAGCTGACTTGCAATCGGTAGGGACGTTCGCGCAAGGACCGCGATTGGTCCGAGCCGCGGATCGAAGCGCACATTGACCGGGCTGTGTCATATATGTGCGGCCAGAGCCGAATTCCTCTAGCTTTCGGGTATGCCGGCCTTGATCAGCGCATCGACGTACTTTTCGGTGAAGGACCGATCCTTGTATCCGGCCCGTTGTTGCCTGGCCCAGGCAGCGCTTGCCGCCGGATAGAGTTCAAGCAGCTTGTCGGCCCTCGCCCGCGCTTCGGCCATGTCTCCCTCGAAGACGGCGATCGCGGTCAGGGCAGCGGCCGCATCGGGTTTTGCACGAACGTCATTGATGTCCGAGGCCAGCACCTGTTCCGCGAGCTGCTTGGCCTCGTCGAAACGTCCCAGCTCCATCCGGGCGAAGTTGATCGGTTCGGGCAGCCACCCGGGAAAATCGGGCTCGAGCCGCATGCCGCGTTCCATCAGCTCTAGCCCCTCGCGGGCCTGACCCGCGGTCGACTTGACCAGACCGGCCAAGGCATTGGCGTCCGCACTGCCCGGCGATAAGGCCACGGCCTTGTCCGCCAGGGCGATTGCCTCATCATAGCTGTTCGGAGACAGCGTCAAGAGGGCCGCCAGCGTGTAGGCGTCCCCGAACTCCTCGATCTCCAAGGCGCGCTGGGCGAAACGGAGCGCGGTGGCCCGATCCCTTGCCGGATCGGTGCTGATGCCGATAACGGGTTTCTGCCAGTAGAGATATCCCATCAGGTAGTTGGTGAATGCCAGGTCCGGGTTGTCTTCATAGAATTGCCGCCAGATCCGCTCGGCTTTCGCGTGGCCTTCAGGGCTGAACTTCTGGAACTCGGCGCGGCCCTTGATCATCGTGACGTAGTTCTCGAACCCGCCCACATACTCGATCCAGGATCGGGTGGCTTCTCCCACCGTTAACGAGACGGAAAGTTCTTCGAAGACACTGCGCGCGATCTCGTCCTGAACGGCGATGAGGTCGTCTGTCGAAAGGTCTTTCTGGATCGACCATATCTGTGTGCCATCCACCACATCGGCCAGTTCCGCCGTGACGCGCAACTGGTCTCCTGTAGGCAATACGCTGCCGGTCAGGACATAGCGCACGCCAAGTTCCCGCGCGGCCTGTGCTGGCGTCACATCTCGCTCGCCATAGCCCGACATGGTGGAATAGGCGATGACGACCATGTCGGGCGCGAAGGACAGGGTCGCTATCGTGCTCTCGGTAATGGCATCGGCTATCCAGTTCTGGTCCGGACTGTCGCCGCGCATCGCAAAGGGCAGGACGGCGATCGAGGGCTCATTGGGTAGTTCGAGCGCCATTTCGTCCGGATCGACTTGCGCGAAATCCGAGCGCATCCAGGCAGCTCCCGCAGCCAGAATGCCGACCAGCGCGATGATCGAGACCATGATCACGAGCGTTCTCGTCGTCCACCGCGACGATCTCACGCCGGGTCGGACCACCTGGAAGACACGGACCGGCCTCGCGATGTTCTTCAGCTTCTTTGTACCGAGAGATCTATAGTCCACCTCCACCTGCGATTTGAGAACATCGTGCGCGGTCCCGGAAACGACGATCCCACCAGGGTCGGCCAGCGCTTCCAGTCGCGCGGCGATGTTCACGCCGTCACCGTAGATGTCGCCCTCGTCCAGAACGATGTCACCAAGGTGGATTGCCATACGGTATCGGATACGACGGCCCTCGGGCAGGCTGGCTTCGCGCGAGACTATTTCCTTTTGGACGTGAAGGGCCGCCTGCATCGCTTCGACGACCGAGTTGAACTCGGCGATCAGACCGTCTCCGGTAAGCTTGATGATGCGACCGTTCAGCCTGCCGAAGGTCGGCTCGATAAGCGTATGCCGGTGTTCTTTCTGGCGTTCGAGCGTCCCCGTCTCATCGTGCTCGATGAGACTGCTGAAGCCGACCATATCGGCTGCAAGAATTGCTGCGACACGCCGTTCCAATCCACCCTCCTCGGAAACCGTAGCGTTATCGCCGCTCACTATCAAAAGAATTGGGCGGATCCAGCTCGAACCCGTCGTTCGGTGCATCTTCCACGAAGGAGCGCTTTCAGGCGGATGGTCTCACCTGCTCTCCCTCCGTCAACCGTGCCGGCGGCGGTCCGCGATCGCTGTCGATGCGGAAGGCATAGTCCTAAGTCTCGACTGCCGACAAATAGACCAACGCCAGGATGGCGGAGGCCGCGTCGGTGCGGGAGCGTCGCCGCAGGAGGCTCTCGGCCGCGACAGGCTGGATGGCGGCGAGGCGAGGAGCCGCCCCTTCCCGCTAGACCGTGATCGTGACGTCGATGTTGGAGAGCCCCGCGCCACCCGGAACGGTCACACCGACGCTCAGCGCCAGGGTGTCGGTGCCGGCACCGCCGTCATAGAGGTAGCCGACGAAGTCAGCCTGGTTGTAAACCCTGAAGATATCATCGCCACTACCGCCATAGGCCGTGTCGCCTCCCGCCCCGCCGACCAGCGTATCCGCGCCGCTGCCGCCGTACAGCAGGTCGTCGCCCTCATCGCCATAGGCATGGTCGCTGCCCGAGCCTCCAAGGACGAGATCGGCGGCGGCACCGCCAATCAGGACGTCCAGCCCATCGCCACCGAAGAGACTATCCTCGTCGGCGCCGCCGGACAGCCGGTCGTCGCCATCTTCGCCATAGGCATAGTCGGTGCCCGAGCCTCCAGAGACGTAGTCGGCGGCGGCACCGCCGTTCAGGACATCCAGGCCGTCTTCGCCGAAGAGGCTGTCCGCGCCGGAGCCGCCGGAGATGCTGTACTCGTTGCCGCTGCCACCGTAGATCAGGTCCGCGCCCGATCCACCGCCGATCGCGAGATCCTCGCCGCTGCCTCCAAAGATAGAGTCGTCGCCGTCCTGTCCGGAGAGGACGAAGTCGTCGCCATCGCCACCCTCGATCGTGTCGTCGCCGTCTCCACCGGTAAGGAAGCTGTCGTCGCCATCGAGACCGTAAAGGCGATCATCGCCGGCATAACCGGCTATGATGTTGCCGCCGCTATTGCCGATGATGAGGTTGTCTAGCTCGTTTCCGTCGCCATTGATGTTGCCGGCGTTCTCCGCCAGCACCAGATCCTCGATGTACTGGCCCGTCGCCGTGGAGGGCAAGGTGAAGGAGATAGAGGCAATCACCCGGTCCGTGCCTTCGCCCGACGCCTCTTCGATCACGTCGCCGCTGGTGTCCACGATGAAAGTGTCGTCGCCCGTGCCGCCGGCCATGGTATCGGACCCACTGCCGCCGTCCAGCAGGTCCATCCCGTCGCCGCCGGACAGCACGTCCGTACCGCTGCCGCCGAACAGGGAATCGTCGCCCAGCAAGCCCGAGAGCGAGACATCGTCGCCGTCGCCTCCGTAGATCGTGTCGGCGCCCGACTCTCCGATGAGCCGGGTGTCGTTACCCTCGCCGCCGAAGATCAGGTCGGCATCCTCGAAGCCGACCAGACTGAAGTCGTCGCCGCTGCCGCCGTAGAGCCTGTCGCTCCCGGTGGCTCCGAAGAGTATGGTGTCGGCTCCCTCCCCACCGAAGAGGTGATCGTCGCCGGAGCCACCGAGAATGACCAGGTCGATGTCGTCGCCACCATAGACCCGGTCGTCGCCGTCTCCGCCTTCCAAGAAGAGCTCCGAGCCGCTGCCGCCGAAGAGGCTGTCGTCGCCGTCTTCGCCCTGCAGAGTGGCGTCGTCACCCGCGTCGCCGCGGATGATGTCCGCGCCGGATCCGCCCACAAGGCTGACGTCCTTGTCCTCGCCGCCCTCGATGATGTCGTCGCCCGAGCCACCGAGCAGACTTAGATCATCGCCACTGCCGCCGAAGAGGCTGTCTTCGCCGTCCTGGCCGAATAGGGACGTATCGTCCCCGTCGCCGCCCGCAATCCGATCGTCACCGCTGTCGCCGAAGAAAGTGCTGTCCTTGCCCTCATCGCCATGAAGCGAATCCGCGCCATCGCCGCCGAAGAAGTTGACGTCGTCGCCGGAACCACCGAAGAGGCTGTCCTGGTCGGCATAGCCGTTGAACTGCCGATCCGCGCCGCTGCCGCCGTAGAGGCGGTCGTTTCCGGCCTGCCCTACGATGTCGTAGTCGTCGCCGTCATCGCCGAAGATCGCGTCGTCGTCCTGTAGGCCGCGCAGGTAGGTATCGTCCCCGTCGCCTCCGTAAATCGTGTCGTTGCCCTGACTACCGCTCAACTGATAGTCATTGCCGCTGCCACCGTAGATCAGGTCGTCTCCCACCCCGCCGTTGAGCAGGATGTCGTCGCCGCTGCCGCCGTCCAAGGTGTCGGCGCCGTCGCCGCCCCGGAAGACGCCGGTGCCGTCGCGACCGTCACCGCCCTCGATAAGATCGTCTCCGGCACCCCCTTCGAAGTCACTGTCGTCGCCGGCGCCGCCGTAGAGCCTGTCCGCGCCCTCGCCGCCGAAGGCAGTGGCATCGTCGCCATCGCCCCCGAAGACGCAATCGTCGCCGGAGCCTCCGAAGAGGGAGGTGTCGTTGCCGCTGCCCCCGTAGAGGCAATCGTAGCCGTCCTCGCCATAGAGGCTGTCGGCGCCGGATGCCCCGCCAAGCGTGTTGTCGCCGCTGTTGCCTTGGATCCGGTTTCCCAACTCATTGCCGAAGCCATCGATGTTCCCGGCACCCTCCGCCAGCACCAGGTCCTCGATGAACTGGCCCGTCGCGGTAGAGGGCAGGGTGAAGGAGGCAGAGGCGATGACCGTGTCCGTGCCTTCGCCCGGTCCGTCCTCGACCACGTCGCCGCTGGTATCCACGATGAAGGTGTCGTCGCCCGATCCACCCACCATGCTGTCCGACCCGCTGCCGCCGTCCAGCAAGTCGTTGCCGCTGCCACCGTTCAGCAGGTCCGCGCCGCTACCGCCAAAGATGGAGTCGGCACCGTTTTCGCCGGCAAGCGATACATCGTCGCCCTCGCCACCATGGATCAGATCCGCGCCCGATCCTCCAATGAGGTTGATGTCGTTGCCGCTTCCACCGAAGAGGCTGTCGTCACCATTGCTTCCGAAGAGGACGGAATCGAAACCACTGCCGCCGTAGAGGCTGTCGTTCCCTTCCGAACCCGCGAAGAAGAAGTCGTCGCCGTCACCGCCTCGGATGAGATCCGCGCCGACGCCGCCGAAGAGGGTCTCGTCTTTCCCGTCGCCGCCGAAGAGGCTGTCATCTTCGCTGCCGCCGAAGAAGGAGGAGTCGTCGCCGGCACCCCCGAAGAGCGTGTCCTCGAACGCCCGGCCGACGAGGAATGCGTCGTTGCCGTTACCTCCATAGAGCGTGTCCGCGCCCCCGGCGCCGACCGTGTTGTCACCTTGAATGCCGAAATCGTCACCGTCGCCGCCGTCGACGAAGTCGTTCCCGGTCGCACCGAAGAGCAGCGAGTCGTCACCGCTGTCTCCGTAAACGCGATCGTCGCCATCGTCGCCGTAGAAAGTCAGGTCCTTCGCGGATCCACCGAAAAGGTGGTCATTGCCAGACCCGCCGTTAAAGAAGATGTCGGTGCCGGAAGCACCGTCGATACTGTCCGCTCCGGACCCACCGTCGAAGACCCTGTCAACGCTGCTGCCGCCAAAGAGACTGTCGGCCCCATCGCCACCGTAGAGAAAGAGGTCGAATCCATCCTCACCATAGAGCTTGTCGTCGCCGTCCGCTCCGTAGAGCGCGGTATCCGCGCCACTGCCGCCGAAGATGCTATCGTCGCCATTGCCGCCCGAAAGCGTGGTGTCGTCGCCGTCGTCGCCGCGGATCAGATCCGCGCCGTCGCCCCCATAGAGGGAGAGGTCCTTCCCGTCACCGCCGAAGAGGCTGTCCGCCTCGCCGTCGCCGAAGAGCGCGGTGTCATCGCCGCTGCCACCGAAGAGGCTGTCGGCGCCGCTAGCACCATCGAGGCGGGTGTCGTTGTCGTCACCGGCAAAGATCCGATCGTCGCCGGATCCTCCGAAGAGCGAGGTATCGTTTCCGCTGCCACCAGAGAGGCTGTCGTCCCCGTCGTAGCCCATGAGGGAGGTGTCGGCGCCATCGTCGCCATGGACGAGGTCGTCGGCCGAGTAGCCGCGAAGACGATTGTCGTCGCCATCGCCCCCGTAGAGGCTGTCGTTACCGCTGTTTCCGTTGATGAAGGAGTCGCCTCCGTCGCCGCCGCGAATGAGGTCCGCCCCGTCATTGCCGTTGATGGCCTGTTCCTCGCCAGAGCCGCCGTAGATCCTGTCGGCACCCGATCCGCCGGTTAGGAAGTTGTCGTCTCCGCTACCGGCGAAGAGGGTATCCTCGCCGGAGTCACCACCGAGACCCATGTCGTCCCCGTCACCGCCGTGGATCAGGTCATCCCCCGATCCACCGAAGAGGTTCACATCGCCGCCGCTGCCGCCGGCTATGCTGTCGTCGCCCTCGCCTCCATACACGCGGCGGTCGTCACCGCTGCCGCCGAAGAGGCTATCGGCACCCGCGCCGCCATAGAGCGAGGTGTCGTCGCCCTCGCCACCGTAGACGCAGTCGTCGCCGCTGCCCGCGATCAGCGAGGTGTCGTTGCCGCTGCCTCCATGGAGACAGTCGTCGCCATCCTCCCCGTAAAGGCTGTCGGCGCCGGAGGCCCCGGCAAGCCTGTTGTCGCCGCTGTTGCCCTGGATCCGATTGCCCAGCTCGTTGCCGAAGCCATCGATGTTCCCTGCGCCCTCCGCCAGCACCAGGTCCTCGATGTACTGGCCCGTCGCCGTGGAGGGGAGCGTGAAGGAGGCAGAGGCGATGACGGTGTCGCTGCCGTCGCCCGGCCCGTCCTCCACCACGTCGCTGCTGGTGTCGACGATGAAGGTGTCGTCGCCGGCACCACCGGCCATGCTGTCGGACCCGCTGCCGCCGTCCAGCAGATCATTGCCACCATCGCCCGCCAGCTGGTCGTCGCCGGCACCGCCGAAGAGGCTGTCGCCGTCCGCGCCACCGAAGAGTGCGGTGTCGTCCCCATCTCCGCCGAAGAGACTGTCCTCGCCCGAGCCACCGAAGAAATAGCTGTCGTCACCGCTGGCGCCCGACAGGCGGTCGGCGCCACTGCCGCCCTCCAGAGTGCCGTCCTCGCCACTGCCGCCATCGAGGTTGTCATCGCCGTCGCCGCCCACGAGCGAGAGGTCGTCGCCGTCGTCACCGCGGATCGTATCCGCGCCGGAGCCGCCCAGAAGGATAGCGTCCTTGTCCTCGCCGCCCTCGATGACGTCGGCGCCCGAGCCTCCGAAGAAGGTCGCATCGGCGCCGCTGCCGCCATAGAGCCTGTCGTCGCCCTCCTGGCCTTCGAAGGCGTAGTCGTCTCCTTCGCCGCCGTGGAGGCTGTCGGCACCGGAGCCGCCATGGAATCCGCTGTCCTTACCGGAATCGGCAAAGAGCGTGTCGTCGCCGCCTAGGCCGCGGAAGCTGTTGTCGTCTCCTTCGCCGCCGTAGAGTACGTCGGCGCCCGTGTCGCCGTAGAAGCGATAGTCACCGCCGCTGCCGCCCGACAGCCGGTCCGCCCCCGAGCCGCCCTCGAAGCCGCTGTCGATGCCGCTGCCGGCGGACAGCCTGTCGTCTCCCTCCAGGCCCCGGAAGCTATTGTCGATCCCGTCGCCGCCGTAGAGGCTGTCGGCACCGGAGCCGCCGTAGATGCGGTAGTCGCTGCCATCCTCGCCCCGGAAGATGTCGGCGCCCGATCCGCCCGAGAAGCTGTTGTCGTTACCGTCCCCTCCGTAGAGGAGGTCCGCGCCCGATCCACCGTAGAAGCCGCGATCTTCGCCGTCGCCGCCGTACAGGGTGTCGGCCCCGCTACCGCCATAGGCCAGGCTGTCGGCACCGCTGCCGCCGAAGAGAGAGTCGTCGCCGCCTTCGCCGAAAAGGGAGACGTCGTTTCCATCCCCGCCGAAGAGGCTGTCGTTTCCGCTGTCCGTGCCCGTGTAGTGGCCGCCATAGAGCCGGATGTCAGCCCCGCTGCCGCCGTAGACGGCATCGTCGCCGGAGCCACCGTAGAGCACGGTATCCGCGCCGCTCCCTCCAAAGATACTGTCGTTGCCGTCATTGCCTATCAGGAGGACGTCATCGCCCTGGTCACCGTAGATCCTGTCCGAGCCGCTGCCACCGGACAGCAGGAGTCCGCCGTCATTGCCCGACCCGCCATAGAGGGCGTCGTCACCGCTTCCGCCTCGGAGGCCGCCATCCGATCCACTTCCCCCATAGATGCGGTCATCGCCGGCGTTGCCTTCGAGAGATAGATCGGCACCTTCGGCTCCGTGGACTTCGTCGTGTCCATCACCGCCGTACAAGCGAAGGTCATTACCGCTACCGCCGTAAAGGCTGTCGTCGCTGCTGCCTCCGAAGAGCAAGGTGTCTCTGCCACTGCCGCCGAAGAGGCTGTCGTCGCCATCCGCGCCAAAGAGGAGGGTGTCGTCACCATCGCCAGCCTCGACAAGGTCTGCGCCTATGCCGCCCAAGAGTGCCGTATCATTACCATCGCCGCCGTAGAGACTGTCGTTGCCGCTTTGGCCTGAAAGCGTTCTGTCGTTACCGTCGCCCCCTCGAATGACGTCCGCTGCGTCGCCGCCGAAGAAGAAGCCGTCGTCGCCACTCCCTCCTTCGATGCTGTCCGCGCCAGATCCTCCGCTGAGGGTCCGGTCCGCGCCATCGTCGCCGAAGAGGCTGTCGGCTCCACTGCCTCCATCGAGGCGGGAGTCGTCGCCGTCACCGCCGAAGAGGCTGTCGTCGCCAGCCCCTCCGTAGAGCGAGGTGTCGTTGCCGCTACCTCCATAGAGTCCGTCGTCGCCGCCTTCGCCATAGAGGCTGTCGGCGCCGGAGGCCCCGGCAAGCCTGTTGTCGCCGCTGTTGCCCTGGATCCGATTGCCCAGCTCGTTGCCGAAGCCATCGATGTTCCCTGCGCCCTCCGCCAGCACCAGGTCCTCGATGTACTGGCCCGTCGCCGTGGAGGGGAGCGTGAAGGAGGCAGAGGCGATGACGGTGTCGCTGCCGTCGCCCGGCCCGTCCTCCACCACGTCGCTGCTGGTGTCGACGATGAAGGTGTCGTCGCCGGCACCACCGGCCATGCTGTCCGACCCACTGCCGCCGTCCAGCAGGTCGTTGCCGCCATCGCCCGCGAGCGCATCGTCGCCAGAACCGCCGAAGAGGCTGTCGCCGTCGGCGCCGCCATAGAAGCCGCTGTCGTCGCCACTGCCCCCGTAGAGACGATCCTCGCCGCCATAGCCGTAGAAGCTCTGGTCCTTCCCGTCGTCACCGTAAAGCGCGTCGTTCTCGTTTCCGCCGAAGAAGGCGCGGTCGTCCCCGCTGCCGCCGAAAAGGGAGTCTTCGCCGTCACCGCCGGCCAGGAAGTCGTCGTCGCCGCTGCCACCGTAGAGGCTGTCGGAGCCCGCTTCGCCGGCTAGGGCGGTGTCGTCGCCGTCACCGCCGGAAATCCTATCGTCGCCCGACCCTCCGTCCAGAGAGGCGTCACCGCCGCTCCCACCGGAGATCTCGTCCGCGCCGCTGCCGCCTTGGAAGCTGGCGTCTGTGCCGCTGCCCCCGGAAAGACTGTCGTCTCCTTCCCCGCCGAGGAGGAAGCTATCGTCGCCCGAGCCTCCGTACAGCCGGTCGTCGCCGGCGTCGCCGTAGAGCTGGCGGTCACCACCGCTGCCGCCGAAGATCAGGTCGTTCCCCTCGCCGCCGGCCAGGGTCACGTCGTCGCCCTCGCCACCCTCGATCCTGTCGTTGCCGGTCCGCCCGAAGAGCGAGACGTCGTTGCCCGCGTCGCCCGAGAGACTGTCGGCGCCGTCCCCGCCGAAGAGCGAGGTGTCGTCGCCCTCGCCGCCGAAAACGCTGTCGTTGGCGTTGCCGCCGAAGAGACGGGCATCGTCGCCGATGTCGCCGAAGACACTGTCGTTGCCATTGCGCCCGAAGAAGCGGTCGTCGTTACCGCTGCCGCCGAAAAGCGTGTCGGCGCTGCCGCCGCCCTCGAAACGGCGGTCGGCGCCGCTGCCCCCATAGAGCGTGTCGCGTCCGGGCCCGCCGTAGAAGGTGCGGTCGTTGCCGGCGTCGGCATACATCCGGTCGGCGCCCTCGTCGCCGTAGAGGAAGCTATCCGACCCGCTGCCGCCGACCAGGGTGTCGTTGCCGATCCCCCCGAAGAGGAAGAGGTCCCGGCCCTCGCCGCCGTAGAGCGTGTCTACCTTGGTCCCGCCGAAGAGCGAGAGGTCGTCGCCGTCGCCGCCCGCGACCGTGTCGGCGCCGCTGCCGCCGTAGAGACGCACATCGTCGCCGTCGTCGCCGTAGACCCTGTCGTTCGCGTTGCCGCCCCGGAGGTTGGTGTCGTTGCCATCGCCACCATAGAGGGAATCCGTGCGCGAGCCCCCCTCCAACAGGCTGTCCGCCCCGCTGCCCCCGGCAAGGCGGTCGCGGCCGCTGTCCCCGGCCAGCCCGACGTCGTCGCCGCTGCCGCCGAAGACCATATCGTCGCCCAGACCGCCGTAGAGCGAGGCGTCCTCGCCGTCGTCGCCGAAGACCGCATCGGCCCTGGTGCCGCCGAAGAGGTACTGGTCGTCGCCGGCGCCGCCGGAGACGCTGTCCTCGCCGGAGGCACCCTCCAGGGTCTCGTCAGCCCCGGACCCGCCCGAGATGCTGTCGGCGCCCTCGCCGCCCAGCAGCGAGCTGTCCGCGCCGCTGCCGCCCATGACGCTGTCGTTGCCGAGCCCACCCTCCAGGCTGGCGTCGTCGCCGTCGCCGCCGTAGAGTCGGTCGCCGCTGGTGCCGCCGAAGAGGCGGCTGTCTGCCCCCGAGGCGCCGAACAGGCGGTCCGGCCCGTCGCCGCCCTCCAGGCTCTCGTCGGCGCCGCTGCCGCCGAAGACGCTGTCGCTGCCCAGGCCGCCGAAGAAGGAGCCGTCGTCGCCCACCCCGCCCGAGAGCGTGTCGGTGCCAAAGTCTCCGAAGAGGCCGGAATCGTTCCCCTCGTCGCCGTAGAGGCGGTCGCGTCCGCTGGCGCCCAGAAGGGTGACGTCGTTCCCACTGCCCCCGTAGAGGATGTCTCTGCCGCTGCCGCCGTAGAGGCTATCGGCCGCGCTTTCGCCGTAGAGAGTGTCCTGGTCGCCGTAGCCCAGGATGGTGTCGACGCCGCTCCCGCCGAACAGCGTGTCCGGCCCCGGAGTCCCTGGGATGAATGCCATGACCCGACCCCCCGATCCAAACCCACGGTCATCCTACCAGGAGTCAGTGTTGAGTCCAAGCTGACTGCTCGTACGGAGAGAAATTGAAAGGCATGTTTTGCGAATCACGATACTGAATCACAGTAAAGTTGATTGAAAATGAGATTCTGCGATAAGTAACCGGAGGCAACGGTAGAGAATGCACTTGGATGCGGGGCGTAACCTCTACACTCAAACGCCGGACAATCTCCGAGAGCACGATAGTGTGGTGAAAAGCGGGTACTGTCCCGTGCTTACGCGCTCTCATTGCTCCCGAACCGGGTGGGCAGGCCGCGCATCGTGGAGACTAGGGGAGCAGCCATCGGTCGTCGGAAAGAAGAGGGGAGGGGGCAGCGATGCCCCACCGCTCTCTTGACCGCAATGGTGCCGTCGATGTCGACCAATCCTTCGCCCAGCCCCGGAATCGGGCGGTGGCAGAATCTCGAACTAAAAGTCCTCGTCACCTCTAGAGCTGTTCAGCTGCGATCGGAACCGGACCTGTTGCTCTAAGCAAGCATGCCGGCCTAGGGGATCGTCACGTTTATGTTGTCGAGGCCGGTGCCTGAGCCGGGAACGGTGACGCCGGCGGCGAGGATCAGCGTGTCCGACCCGGTGCCTCCGTCATAGCTGTATTGGCCCGCGACAAAGTCCGTCTGGGTGGCAACATAGAAGGTGTCGTTCCCCGACCCACCGTCCAGCCGGTCGTTGCCGGCGCCTCCGTACAGGCGGTCGTCGCCGCCACCACCGGCCATGGAGTCCCCTCCATCGCCGCCATACATATAGTCGTTGCCTTCTACGCCCCGGAAGCGTGCATCGTCGCCGCCGCCACCGTAAAGCTTGTCGTCGCCTTCGCCGCCGGAGAAGCCGTTGTCGTCACCGTCGCCGCCGAAGAGCCGGTCCGCGCCCGCGTCGCCGTTGAAGTTGATGTCGTTGCCGTCCCCACCTTCGAGGCTGTCGTCCCCGTCGTTTCCGGAGAAGCGGGTATCCACACCCAGCCCACCGTTGAGCCAATCGTCACCGGCGCCACCTTGGAAGTTGTAGTCCTCGCCGCTTCCACCGAAGAGGCTGTCGTTACCGCTGCCACCATAGAAGCTCAGATCGTCGCCGTTGCCGCCGAATATGGCATCGTCGCCTCCGCTGGAGCCGACGAGCGCGACGGTCTCGTCGCCGAAGAAGCCGAGGTCGCGGTCGTCTCCGCCGTAGAGGCGGTCGGCATCGGATCCGCCCAGGAAGCCCGCGTCGGCGCCGTCGCCGCCATAGAGCTTGTCGGCACCGGAACCGCCGGAAATGCTGTCCGCGCCGCTGCCGCCGGAGAGCAGGCTATCCGCGCCGCTGCCACCCGACAGGGTGTCGGCTCCCGCGGCGCCGAAGAGCGCTTAGTCATTGCCGCTGCCGCCGGAGATCCGGTCATCGCCACGCCCGCCCAGAAAGCGGCCGTCTTCGCCGTCGCCACCGGACAGCACGTCGTCGCCGTTACCCCCGAAGAAGAAGGAGTCCTCCCCGGACTCCCCGGCAAGACTGTCGCTGCCGCTCTTGCCAATGAAGGAGATATCGTCGCAGCTGCCGCCGTAAAGCCGGTCGTCGCCTTGGCCTCCGTAGAAGTAGTAGTCGTCGCCGTCGCCACCGTCCAATCTGTCGTCGCCGCTCAGTCCGGAGAAGCCCACGTCGGCGCCCTTGTCGCCGCACAAGTTGTCGGCGCCGCGCCCGCCGTAGAAGCCGGCATCCTCGCCACTGCCGCCGAAGAGGCTGTCGGCGCCGCCACCGCCGAAGAAGCTTGCATCCCCACCGCTGCCTCCCAGAAGGATGTCGGATTTTCCGCCGCCGTAGATGTAGGCGTCGTCGCCACTGCCTCCGTCGAGGCTGTCGTTCCCGCCGTCGCCGTAGAAGCTGGCGTCGCTTCCTCCGCCGCCGAACAGGGTATCGCTTCCCTTGCCGCCGTCGATCATTCCATCGCCGCGGCCGTAGGTATGGATGATGTCGTCTCCGGCGCTGCCCCTGAAGTTGGCATCGCGGGACTCACCACCGTAGATTCGGTCATCGCCCTTGCCGCCGTCAAATAGCTCCGCCGGCGCGCCGCCGCCGAACAGCAGGTCGTTCCCGCCGCCTCCAAAGAACAAACGATCGAAACCGTCATCCCCATGAAGGGTGTCCGTTCCTTGACCGCCGAAGAGGTTCCTGTCGTCGCCGTTGCCCCCGTAGATCTCGTCATTGCCGCTGCCACCAAGCAAGGATTGGTCGTTGCCGTCGCCCCCGAAGATCACGTCGTTGCCGACGCCACCGTCCAGCAGGCGGTCGCCGCCCTCGCCGCCGTCAATGCTGTCCGCACCCGATCCACCCGACAGGGTGACATCGTCACCCGGACCACCGTAAAGCAGATCTCTTCCGCCGCCGCCCTCCAGAGAAAGGTCGTCTCCGCTGCCACCGAACAGCGTGTCGCTCTGCTCGTCTCCGTAGAGAGTGTCGACGCCGCTTTCACCGTAAAGCGTGGCCTTCGCGCTGAAGCCGACGATGGTGTCCGCGCCCGAACCGCCGAAGAGCGTGTCGGCCAAGGGTGTACCGGGAATATAGGTCATTGCAGGCGTCCCCCTCATCGTTCGATGCGAAGGCGGAGCGATGGGGCGCGACGCCGGTCAGTCCAAACTCCGTGCTTTAACCTTTCGCAACAAGCCTAACGGCATCGACGGCGATCCGCATTCGCACTCTTGTTGTTTGGTTTCACGATCATAGAGCATCTATTGCTGCAAGTCCAGGTGGCAAAGCGAGCTCCAATGCTGCGGGCCCGCTCCTCCGGCCAAGCCGGCTGCCGGCGCGCGAGAGAGGAGGGGGCAGTGATGCCCCCGCCGAACTCTAGACCGCCATGGTGTTGTCGATGTCGACCAGGCCGCTGCCAAGACCCGGAATGGTGACGCCGTTGGCCAGCAGCAAGGTGTCGTCGCCCTCGCCCCCGTCGTAGTAGTAGTTGGTGAAATCCGACTGGATGCCGACGTAGAAAATGTCGTCACCGCTACCGCCGTAGAGGGTGTCGGAGCCAGCCCCGCCTTGCAGGTAGTCGGCACCACCCCCGCCATAGACGAAGTCGTCGCCGTCGGATCCATTGAGGCCGTCGTCGCCGGAATTGCCGAAGACAGCATCTGCCCCAGCATCACCATAGATAGAGGAATCGTCGCCACTGCCTGCGCTTATGTAGTCCGCGTGGAGCCCGCCGTAGAGTTGGACGTCATCCCCATCGCCGCCGAAGAGATAGTAGTCGTTCCCCTCGTCGCCCGAGATGCTGTCGTCGCCCTCCCCACCGACGAAATAGAGGTCGGAGTCGGCACCGCCATAGAGGATGTCGTTCTCGAGGCCTCCGTAGAAGTAGCTGTCGTCTCCCGCGTCGCCCGAGACTCGGTCGCTGCCGGAGCCGCCCAAGAACGTGACGTCATCGCCCTCACCGCCATAGAGGTAGTCGGCGTCATTGCCTCCGTCGAAGTTTGCGTCCTCGTCGCCACCGCGGACAAGCGTGTCGACACCTTCGCCGCCGAAGAAGCTGACGTCACCGTCGCCGTCACCGTTGAGATAGTCGTTCCCCATGGAGCCGAAGAAGTAATAGTCTTCGCCGTCGCCGCCGAAGAGATGATCGTTGTCGGCGCCACCGTAGAAGCTCGAGTCGTCGCCGCTGCCTGCCGATAGGGAATCGTCCCCCTGACCGCCGTCGAACTGGTAGTCCTCCCCGGAGCCGCCAAAGAGCCGATCATTGCCAGTGCTTCCTTCGAAGGAGTAGTCGTCGCCTTCACCACCTACCAAGGTGTCGACGCCTTCGCTGCCGAAGAAGAAACCATCGCTACCACTCCCGCCAGACAGGTAGTCGTCACCTGTTTCACCATCGAAAAAGTAGTCGTCGCCTTCGCCGCCTAGCAGGGTGTCGACGCCGTCGCTGCCATAGAAGACGCCGTCATTGCCACTGCCGCCGTTCAGATAGTCGTCTCCCGTGCCGCCTTCGAAGGAACTGTCGTCGCCATCGCCCCCGTAGAGGCTGTCGCTGCCGTCACCGCCGTAGAAGTACTTGTCCGCGCCATCGCCGCCGGCCAGGTAGTCGTCACCGGTATTGCCCTCGACCATGTAGTCATCGCCGTGACCGCCGAACAGCCTGTCCGCGTCTTCGCCCCCGAAGAGGTAGCTGTCGGCCCCGGAGCCGCCGTAGACGCGATCGTCTCCGCTGTCACCCAAGAAGGAGTTGTCGTCGCCATCGCCGCCGAAGAGGCTATCGTTGCCGTCATCGCCCTCAAAGTAGCTGTCGTATCCCTCGCCACCAAAGAGGCTGTCGACACCCGCTTCACCATAGAAGTAGGCATCGTTACCAAGGCCGCCCTCGAGAACGTCGTCGCCCTCCGCGCCGTAGAAGCTAACGTCGTCGCCGCTACCGCCGTCCAGCCGGTCGCTACCGTCCTCTCCATAGAAGTAGTAGTCGGCTCCGCTGCCACCCGACAGCACGTCATTCTCACCGGCGCCATAGAAGTGAGAGTCATCTCCACTGCCGCCATAGAGCCTATCGGCTCCGGCGCCGCCATAGAAACTCAAGTCGACACTGCCACCACCGAAGAGGCTGTCGTCGCCATCCTCGCCGTAGAAGAAGCGGTCCTTGCCCTCATCGCCGAAAAGGCTGTCTGCTCCGGATCCGCCGTAGAACACGTCGTCCCCGTCGTCGCCGCCGGAGAGCGTGTCCTGGCCCGAGCCCCCGAAGAAACGGTTGTCGCTACCCTCGTCGCCCGAGATGCTGTCATTTCCGCTGCCGCCGGCGAGAGAGTTATCGGCGCCGCTGCCGCCGAAGAGGCTGTCGTTACCGCTGCCGCCGAAGAAGTAGCTGTCGTCACCGCTGCCACCAAACAGGCTGTCATCGCCGTTCTCACCGTGGAAGGAGTGGTCGTCTCCATCCTCGCCAGCGACTGTGTCGGCACCGTCGCCTCCAAGGAAGGAGAGGTCGTCTCCGCTGCCCCCGGAGATGCTATCCGCCCCCTCCCGGCCTCGGAACCTCACGTCGGCGCCGCTGCCGCCATAGAGGGTGTCATCGCCCAATCCGCCGGTGAAACCGGTGTCATTTCCTAGCCCGGCGAAGAGAACGTCGTTTCCATCCAGCCCGACGAAGCTTTCGTCGTCGCCACTGCCACCCGACAAGCTGTCGACTCCGTCGCCACCGAAGAAATAGCGGTCATCGCCACTGCCGCCGAAGAGGCTGTCATCGCCATCGCCGCCATAGGCGGAGTAATCGCTGCCGTCGCCGCCCTCCAAGACGTCGTTTCGGGCCTTTCCGTAGAAGCTATCGTCTTCGCCGCCGCCGCCGTAGAGGAAGTCATTGCCCGAGCCTCCACCGAGGTAGTCGTCTCCGCCTTCGCCACCGAACACCCGATCGTCGCCCGAGCCCCCATAGAAGTTTCTGTCGTCGCCATCGCCGCCAAACAAACTGTCCGCACCGCTGCCGCCAAAGAACCGGGCATCATTGTCGCCGCCACCATCCAATCGGTCGGCACCGCTGCCACCGAAAAGGGAGCGGTCACTGCCCGCGCCACCACTCACGCTGTCGTCCCCGTCGTCGCCGCTGAGGGAGGTGTCGGCGCCAGAACCACCGAAGAGGTAGTCCGCGCCGGAGCCTCCGGCCAAGCCTTCGTCATCGCCCTCGCCGCCGGAGATGCTGTCCGCGCCGCTGCCGCCTGAGAGCCTCGTATCCGGCCCGCTGCCGCCCGACAGCGTGTCGGCCCCCATGGCGCCGAAGAGCGCGCGGTCGTCGCCGCTGCCGCCGGCAATCTGGTCGTCGCCGCGGCCGCCCAGGAATCGGCTGTCGTCGCCGTCGTCACCGAACAGCAGGTCGTTGCTGTTGCCCCCGAAGAAGAAGGAGTCCGCGCCAGAGCCTCCCGCTAGGCTGTCGATACCGCTTAGCCCGTAGAAGTAGAGGTCGTTTCCGCTACCCCCCGTCAGCGTGTCATTGCCCCGACCACCGAAGAAGAAGTAGTCCGCACCGGCGTCACCGCTCAGGCTGTCGTCGCCGGCGCCCCCGTCGAAAACGCCGTCCGAGCCGCTGCCGCCGAACAGCGTGTCGGCCTTGCCGCCGCCATAGAGCAAGCTGTCGTCGCCCGAGCCTCCAAAGAGCCGGTCGTTGCCGGCATAGCCCCTCAACCGTTGGTCGCCGCCGCTGCCGCCATAGAGCTTGTCATTGCCGCCTTCACCGTAGAGACCGATGTCGTCGCCATCGTCGCCGGCGATGATGTCATTCCCGGCGCCACCTCTGAGATCTAAGTCGACGCCCTCGTCCCCTCTGATGGTATCGCTTCCCTTGCCACCAAAGAAGCCGGCATCGCCTCCCGCGCCACCGAACAACAGGTCGTCACCCACGCCGCCAAACAACAGGCGATCGTCACCATCGTCTCCGTAGAGAGTGTCGCGACCCTGACCGCCGTCCAGGCTCTGGTCGCCGCCGTCGCCTCCGTAGAGTGTGTCGTTGCCACTGCCTCCCCGGACCCGGAAATCTCCGTCCATGCCGCCGAAGATCAGATCGTTGCCGCCATCACCGTTCAACAAGGAGTCCCTGCCGGATCCACCCTCGATCCTGTCCGCGCCGGAGCCGCCGTAGAGGCTGGTGTCGTCGCCTGCTCCACCGTCAAGCAGGTCCTTGCCCGCGCCACCCTCCAAGGTGTTGTCGGCACCGCTGCCGCCAAAGAGACTGTCGTTCTGCTCGTCGCCATAGAGGCTGTCGACACCGCTTTCGCCGTAAAGCGTGTCGTTCGCGCTGAAACCGACGATGGTGTCCGCGCCGGAACCGCCGAACAGCGTGTCCGCCAATGGTGTACCGGGAAAGTAGGTCATCGCTTTGCCTCCCCCTCAGCGGCGATCCGGGTTGGGAAGCATGACCGCGCCGACCCACGCAAGCGACGTTCAGATAGGTCGCTAAGACCTCTCCGACGAAGTCGCTTCGATTGTCGACGACACCGCGATACAGCTTCCCCTACGGTTGTGGAGGATGGCGCGGAGCGGCGGGCTCGTCCACTTAGTTGTACGCCAAAAAGTGAGTCGGCCACACAGGCTTTTCACACCATTCGCGCGAGAATTCTCAGGTCTTGCGCTGACCGATCTTCGGTTCCTCGCCTTGCAGGAGCCGCAGGATGTTGGGCCAATGGCGAATCCACACCAGCACCGCCAGGGCTCCGGTGATCTGCACCAGCTGAAGGTCGCCGCGGAACAGCAGTTCGCCGAAGCCCGGTGCGAAGAGCTCGTCCAGGCTCAGGCCCCAAGGCAGCAGCCAGGCGTAGAAGGGGGCCAGGGCGACCGAGGCCAGCGAGGCCAAGGAGGAGTAGCGGAAGAGGAGGGCCACCGCGAGCCAGGTGAGGCAGCTGAGCGCTCCGACCCAGAAGGTCAGCGCCAGCAGGGTGCCGAGCGTGGTCGCCACGCCCTTGCCCCCCTTGAACTTCAGCCAAACCGGATAAAGGTGACCCAAGACCGCGCCGAAGGCGGCCACCAGCGCTACCTCGGAGCCCGCGATCCAGGAGGCCAGGCCGACCGCGGCAGCGCCCTTGCCGCCGTCCAAGACCAGGGTCGCCAGCGCCAGGCCCTTGCGGCCGGTCCGCAGCACGTTGGTGGCGCCGATGTTGCCCGAGCCGATCTGGCGGATATCGCCCAGGCCCACGGCCTTGGTCAGCAGGAGGCCGAAGGGCAGCGAGCCCAAGAGGTAGGCCAAGACCAGCGCGCCCAGGAAGTAGGGCCAGGCAAAGGACCAGGAGACGGGATCGGGCATGGGGCGCTTGTCCTCGATGGCTAGGGATCGGCCGCGGCGCAGCATAGCAGAGCAGGCAAGGCTCGGCCTCATCGGCGTCGCTGCATTTTTGCCGCCCCGGCCGACAAACCGCCGCGCCCGGCGCCGGGCGACGATTGCATAAGCGGCGATCAGTCCCTAAGAGAGGCAGTCTCTTTCGCACCTGCGAAACGATGTTGCTTGGAGGATTGGGCGCGTGGATTACGCAAGGATCGGTCTGGTGATGAGACGCCTCGTGCTGGAGGCGGGGGCGGCGACCTTGACCTATTTCGGCAAGGAGAGCTTGGCCGTGGAGGCCAAGGAGGACCGCTCGCCGGTGACGGCCGCCGATCACGCGGCCGACGACATCATCGTGGCTGGGCTGGAGGCCGCCTTCCCCGAGATCCCCGTGGTGACGGAAGAGCGCGCGGAGACCCATGCGGACGAGCCCGCCGACCGCTTCTTCCTGGTCGACCCCTTGGACGGCACCAGGGAGTTCGTCTCCGGCCGTGGCGACTTCACAATCAACATCGCGCTGGTCGAGAAGGGGGAGCCGGTGATGGGCGCGGTCTTCGCACCTGCGAAGAAGCGCCTCTTCTGGACAGAGACTCCCGAGCGGGCCTTGCAGGAGGCGGGCGACATCGACCCCGAGGCACCGGCGGACGCCGAGGCGATCGCCGTCCGGCCGGCCGACAACGCCGCGCTTGCGGTGGTCGCCTCCCAGTCGCACCGCGACGCCGCGACCGACGACTACATCGCCCGCTACCAGGTGGCCGACTTCAAGAGCGCCGGCTCCTCCTTGAAGTTCTGCCTCATCGCCAGCGGCGAGGCCGACCTCTATCCCAGGCTGGGCCGCACCATGGAGTGGGATACGGCCGCCGCGCACGCCGTGCTCCGAGTCGCCGGCGGCATCGTCGAGGCGGCCTCCGGCGAGCCCCTGCGCTACGGCAAACCCGGCTTCGAGAACCCGCACTTCATCGCCTACAGCCCTGAGGTGCGCCTGCTGGCGGGCTGAACCCGCCTCCATGTCACTGCTGCAATTCTGCCGCTCGCCCTGAGAAAATCTCTTGCCGTGACCGGCCTGCAATTGCACAAGAGGCGGACATCCCATATGTGAGTGGCCGTCTTTCGCAACTGCGAAAAGCCGTGTGAGGAGAAGAGCGCGTGTTCGACGCAAGGATCGGGCTGTCCGCGAGGAACGCGACGTCGGGTGGCAAGGCTGCGCGCCTGACCGGCTTCCGTCGCGCCAGCCTCTCGTCGCCCGGCGGCGCGAGCCCGGTCGACCGCCTTCGCCGAATCGCAGTCTAGATCGCGTCCACCCCCGTCAGAGCCATCAGGACCCCGTCATGGATCACTTGACCCAAGCCCAGCGCCTGGAAGCCGAGAGCACGCAGATGACCCCCGATGCCCGCCGCCAGGAGACCGCCATGGACGATCTGACCCATCTCCAGCGCCTGGAGGCCGAGAGCATCCAGATCATCCGCGAGGTCGCCGCCGAGTGCGACAACCCGGTGATGCTCTATTCGGTCGGCAAGGACAGCGCGGTGATGCTGCACCTGGCGATGAAGGCCTTCTACCCCTCCAAGCCGCCTTTCCCGCTGCTGCACGTGGACACCACCTGGAAGTTCCGGGAGATGATCACCTTCCGCGACAACCTGGCGAAGGACCTGGGCCTGGACCTCATCGTCCACATCAACCAGGAGGGCGTGGAGCAGGGCGTGGGGCCCTTTACCCACGGCTCGGGCCTGCACACCGACATCATGAAGACCCAGTCGCTGAAGCAGGCGCTCGACAAGTACGGCTTCGATGCCGCTTTCGGCGGCGCGCGGCGCGACGAGGAGAAAAGCCGGGCCAAGGAGCGGGTCTTCTCCTTCCGCACCGCGCAGCACCGCTGGGACCCCAAGAACCAGCGCCCGGAGCTCTGGAACATCTACAACGCCCGCAAGGCCAAGAGCGAATCGATCCGGGTCTTCCCGCTGTCCAATTGGACCGAGCTGGACATCTGGCAGTACATCTACCTGCAGGAGATCCCGATCGTGCCGCTCTACTACGCGGCCAAGCGGCCGGTGGTGGAGCGCGACGGCACCTTGATCATGGTGGACGACGAGCGCATGCCGCTGCACGACGGCGAAGAGCCGGAGATGAAGTCGGTGCGCTTCCGCACCCTGGGCTGCTACCCGCTGACCGGCGCCATCGAATCGGAAGCCGCCAGCTTGCTCGACATCATCCAAGAGATGCTGCTGACCACCACCTCCGAACGCCAGGGGCGGGTCATCGACCATGACGCCGCCGCCTCGATGGAGAAGAAGAAGCAGGAAGGCTACTTCTAATGGCGCACAAGTCCGACCTCATCGCCGAAGACATCGCCGGCTATCTCAAGTCGCAGGAGCAGAAGTCGCTCCTGCGCTTCATCACCTGCGGCTCGGTGGACGACGGCAAGTCGACCCTGATCGGCCGCTTGCTCTACGAATCCAAGCTGATCTTCGAGGACCAGCTGGCGGCGCTGGAAGCCGACTCCAAGAAGATGGGCACCCAAGGCCAGGAGATCGACTTCGCGCTGCTGGTCGACGGTCTGGCGGCCGAGCGCGAGCAGGGCATCACCATCGACGTCGCCTACCGCTTCTTCTCCACCGACGTGCGCAAGTTCATCGTCGCTGACACGCCGGGTCACGAGCAGTACACCCGCAACATGGCGACCGGCGCGTCGACCGCGCAGCTGGCTATCGTCATGATCGACGCGCGCAAGGGCGTCTTGACCCAGACCCGCCGGCACAGCTTCATCGTCTCGCTTCTGGGCATCAAGCACGTGGTGCTGGCGATCAACAAGATGGACCTGGTGGACTACTCCAAGGAGGCCTTCGAGGCGATCGAGGAGGACTACCGCGCCTTCGCCACGCCGCTGGGGATCACCGACATCGTCGCCATTCCGGTCTCGGCCCTGAAGGGCGACAACGTCACCGAGCCCAGCCAGCAGATGGACTGGTATCACGGCGCCACCCTAATGAGCCATCTGGAGACCGTGCGGGTCGATGACGGCGTCGCGGTCAAGCCCTTCCGCATGCCGGTGCAGTGGGTGAACCGCCCGAACCTGGATTTCCGCGGCTTCTCCGGCTTCGTCTCCTCGGGCTCGGTCCGGCCGGGCGACATGGTGAAAGCGCTGCCCTCGGCCAAGCAGAGCCGGGTCGCGCGCATCGTCACCTACGACGGCGATCTCGACGTGGCCGTCGCCGGCCAGTCGGTGACCCTGACCCTGGAGGACGAGATCGACATCTCGCGCGGCGACGTCATCTGCACCGGTGACGAGCCCTCGGAGGTCGCCGATCAGTTCGAGGCCAAGATCATCTGGATGTCGGACGAGCCCATGCTGCCCGGCCGTCCCTATCTGATGAAGATGGGAACGCGCACGGCCTCGGTGCAGCTGGCCCAGCCGAAGTACAAGGTCAACGTCAACACCATGGAGCACCTGGCGGCCAAGACCCTGGAGCTCAACGAGATCGGCGTCTGCAACGCAGCCCTCGACCGCGAGGTGGCGTTCGAGCCCTACGAGCAGAACAGCGCGATGGGCGGCTTCATCCTGATCGACCGCTTGAGCAACAACACGGTCGGCATGGGGCTTATCGACTTCGCGCTGAGGCGTGCTTCCAACATCCATTGGCAGGCGATCGACGTGCACAAGCAGGCGCGCGCCGAGCTAAAACAGCAGAAGAGCTGCGTGCTCTGGTTCACCGGGCTCTCGGGCTCCGGCAAGTCGACCATCGCCAATCTGGTGGAAAAGCGCCTCCACTCCATGGGACGCCACACCTACACACTGGACGGCGACAACGTGCGCCACGGCCTCAACAAGGACCTGGGCTTCACCGATGCCGACCGGGTGGAGAACATCCGCCGCGTCTCCGAAGTCGCGCGCCTGATGGTCGACGCCGGCCTGGTCACCATGGTCTCCTTCATCTCGCCCTTCCGCGCCGAGCGGCGCATGGCGCGCGACATGCTGGAGGGGGGCGAGTTCATCGAGGTCTTCGTCGACACGCCGCTGGAGACCGCCGAGGAGCGCGACCCCAAGGGCCTCTACAAGAAGGCGCGCCGCGGCGAGATCAAGAACTTCACCGGCATCGACAGCCCCTACGAGCCGCCGGAGAATGCCGAGATCAGGATCGACACGACGGCCATGACGGCGGAGCGTGCGGCGGACAACATCATCGCCTACCTCTCTTCCCACGGCTACCTGAACGGCGCCTAGAGCGCGAGTAGGCACGAAAGCGGGTTCCATCGACATGGGGGAGGGCGCCATAGTCCTCCCGTCATGACGGAAGAGCGACGTCCAGCCCTTGAAATTGAAGGCGTGAGCCACGCCTTCGGCGCCACGCGCGCCCTCGACGAAGTCGCGCTGAGCGTGCCGGCAGGCCGCTTCGTCGCGCTCTTGGGGGTGAACGGGGCGGGGAAGACGACGCTCTTCTCCCTGATCACGCGCCTCTACGACAACGTCAGCGGCGCGATCAAGGTCTGCGGCCATGACGTCCGCCGCCAGCCGACACCGGCCCTGGCGCGCCTCGGCGTGGTCTTTCAGAGCCGGGCCTTGGACCGGGACCTCACCATCCGCCAGAACATGGCCTATCACGGCGCGCTCCACGGCTTGAGCCGCAAGCGGATCCGCGAGCGGTCGAAGGACCTGATCGAGCAGATGGGCCTGGGCGAGCGCATGGACAGCCGGGTGGCGGCGCTTTCCGGCGGACAGGCGCGCCGGGCGGAGATCGCCCGCGCCCTGCTGCACGGCCCCGAGGTCCTCCTGCTGGACGAGCCGACGGTGGGATTGGACGTCAAATCGCGGCGCGAGGTGGTGAAGCTGGTCCGCGATCTGGTGGACCAAGAAGGCGTGGCCGCGCTCTGGGCGACGCACCTCTTCGACGAGATCGAGCCCGAGGACAGCGTGGTCGTGCTGCACAAGGGCAAGGTCCTGGCGCGGGGATCGGCCAGCGAGATCGCCGGCGGGGAGAGCCTGTCCGATGCCTTCCTCAGCATGACCGGGGACATTCAGGACGCGTGAGGCGGGAAGAATGCGCCTCTCCTCGCCTCCGGGGATGGCGTCGGCCCGATCTCGCACTATAGTGCCCTCGCAAGATGCCGAAGGACGTCGTGGGAGACGCCATGAGCGACCAGAGAGAGGAGAGGGAAGGCCCCTTGATCGCCGCTCGCCGCCGCTTTCTGCTCGGGGCGGCCGGCAGTGCCTTGTTGCTGGGCGCCAAGGCGGGCCATGCGGCCGAGCGTCGTCTGGAAAAGCCCATTCCAAGCAGCGGCCAGCCCCTGCCGGCGATCGGCATGGGCACCTGGATCACCTTCAACGTGGGCGAGGATCAGGTGCTGCGCGACCAGCGGGTGGAGGTCCTGCGCGCCTTCTTCGAGGCCGGCGGCGGCATGGTCGATTCCTCGCCCATGTATGCCTCCTCTCAGGCCGTGGTCGGCTATTGCCTGAAGCAGCTGGGCGAGCCGCCGGGGCTCTTCTCGGCCACCAAGGTCTGGACCTCGGCCGGCAGCAAGGGACCGGCGCAGATCGCCGAATCGCTCGCCGAGTGGGATTTGCCGCGTTTCGACCTCCTGCAGGTGCACAACCTCGTGGCCTGGCAAGCGCATCTCGAGACGCTCTACACGATGAAGCAGACGGGACAGCTGGGCTATGTCGGCATCACCACCTCCCACGGCAGCCGGCACCAGCAGTTCCAAGAGATCATGGAGCGCAGTCCGCTCGACTTCGTCCAACTGACCTACAACATGGTCGACCGCGAGGCCGAGTCGCGCCTGCTGCCCCTGGCGCGCGAACGCGGGATCGCCGTCATCGTCAATCGCCCCTTCCAGGGCGGCCGCTTGATCGACCGGGTACAGAACCAGCCTCTGCCAGCCTGGGCCGGAGAGATCGACTGCCGGACCTGGGCCGCCTTTCTCTTGAAGTTCATCGTCTCCCACCCGGCCGTCACCTGCGCGATCCCGGCCACCAGCAAGGTGCCACACATGAAAGAGAACATGGACGCCGGCCTCGGCCGCATGCCCGATGCCCAAGAACGCCAGCGCATGCTGGACTACCTGCAGCAGCTCTAGATGCGCGACCTCTTCACCTACAACCTATCCGATTTCCTGCTGTTCGCGCCGGAGACCTACTTCCGGCTGTTCCAACTCTACAATGCCTGGCTGTGGCCGGCGCAGATCCCGGCCCTGCTCTTCGGTCTCGGGCTGCTTTGGCTGGTGCGCAAGCCGGGTTCGGCGGGGCTGCCGGCCGCGATCCTGGTGGTTGCCTGGTTCTGGGTCGCCTGGGGCTGGTTTCTTGAGCACTACGCGACGATCAACTGGGCCGCGGACTACCTGGCGGCCGGCTTCGCCTTGCAGGCCCTGCTGTTGGCGGTGATGGGGGCCAAGCGACCGGCCTTGCAGCTGAAGCCGCGCGGCCCCGGCCTCTTCCTCATGGCCTTTGCCATCGTCGGCCAGCCCTTGATCGGACCGCTGACCGGCCTCGAGTGGTCGGGCATAGAGCTCTTCGGGCTGACACCCGACTCCACCGCGGTCGCGACCTTGGGCTTCTTCCTCTTGCTGGAGGGCCAGATGCGCTGGTTCCTGCTGCCGATCCCGATCGGCTGGTGCGTGGTCAGCGGCCTGACGGCCTGGGGAATGGACTGGCCGGCCGGGCTGATCGCGCCGGCGGTGAGCGCGGCCGTGCTCTTGCTGGGCTTTCCCTTGCAGACGGGGGTCCGACGGCGCAGGGGGGCATGAGCGACCGCGACGGCCAGCGGGGCGGCGCGCTCTGCCGACTTCCGGGTCCCGCCCTTCGCCCCTACGTGCAGCTGCTTTGGGCGTCCGCGCCCACGTCCGACCCCGGCCTGCAGCCATCCCGTGAGCTGCTTCTGCCCAACGGCGCCATGCACGTGGTCTTCACGCTGGGAGGCCGCCGACCGCGCTACTTCGCCGATGGTGAGGATCGCCAGGGCTACCTCCTCGACTGGGCGAACATCGCCGGCCTCGGCCGCGAAGCCCTGGTGAAGGAGAGGTCGCATGGCGGCGCGACGGTCGGCTTGCTGCTGCACCCAGGGGTGGGCGATCCCCACTCGGGAACGCCGGCCAGCCTTCTCGCCGGGAGGCATACGAGGTTGGCGGAGCTTTGGCCGGGAGCCGCCTTGGACTCCCTGGGAGAGCGGATGGAGGCGGCGCCGACGCTCTCTCTGCGCCTCGATGTCGTCGAGGCGGTCCTGGCGCGGCTTTGGACCGCGCCCTCCAGGCTGACGCCGGCGCTCGCCCAGGCCTTGGCGCGCCTGGATCGCGGTGTCGGCGTCGCCCAGGCGGCCGCTGGCTGCGGCTGGAGCCACCGGCACTTCGCCGACCGCTTTCGAGAGGCCGTGGGATTGAGCCCGAAGGCTTACGGCCGCCTCCGCCGCTTCGGCCGAGTCTTGGACCGCCTCAACGCCGGCGGATCCCCCTCTCTGGCGGAGATCGCCGTTGCGGAGGGCTACGCCGACCAAGCGCACATGAGCCGCGAGTTCCGCGAACATGCGGGGCTCTCGCCCGCGCGCTATCGGCGGCTCGCGCCCGCGCAGCCCCATCACGTGCCGATCTGAGGCCGCGAGGTCAGATTTCTTCAAGACAGGAAGAGACTTGCCGCTCAGACTGCCGGACCAAGGTCCACGGCAGGAGAACGAGCATGACGATCCACGAGGTTTACGCCTATCTGTGCGCCAGGGACGCCGAGGCCGCCATCGCCTTCTACAAGGCGGCCTTCGGCGCGCGGGAGAAGTTCCGCTTGGTCGACCCGGACGGCCGTATCGGTCATGCCGAACTGCTCTTCGGCGAGACCACGGTCATGGTTTCCGATCAATTCCCGGAGTACGGCATCCATGCCCCCTATCCGGCGGCGCCCAGCAGCATGACCATCCACCTCCATGTCGAGGATGCCGACGCCCTGATCGAGCAGGCGGTGAAGGCCGGCGCCAGCTTGGTCCGCGCGGCGCAAGACCACTTCTACGGCGAACGTTCGGGCAGAGTCCGCGATCCCTCCGGCTACGACTGGCTGATCGGCCATGCCATCGAGGAGGTGACGCCGGAGGAAATGCAGCGCCGCTACACGGCGATGATGGAGGAGGGTGGCTAGAAGGCGGCACCTCGGCCGCCGCTCTCGGGGCCGCCACGCGGCGGCCTGCGCGCCTTGCCGCTTGTGTGCGCAATCGCTCGCAAAGGTTGGAGCAATCGCCTAGTCTCTTGCCCGGGAAGTCGGCCACATTGCGCCTGTGCGATCGGGGGAGACACGTTGCATGGCCATCATCTATGGGGTGACGGGGGTCGAGAACGACCTTTCGGGAACCAACAAAGTCGACACCATCTTCGGGCAGTCCCTGAACGACAGCATCTATGGCCGCGACGGCGGTGACACGCTGTTCGGAGAGCAGGGTGACGATACGCTGAAGGGCGCGGACGATCCGGACCAGGCCTTCGGCGGCAGCGGCAGCGACTTCATCAAGCTGCAGAACAACCAAGACCGCTCGGCCTTCGGCGGCTCCGGAGGCGATACCATCTACGGCGGCGGCGCGATCGACAAGCGATTCTACGGTGACGACGGTACCGACCTCCTCTTCGGAGACGAGAACGCCGACTCTCAGTTCTATGGAGGATCGGGGCAGGACAAGCTCTTCGGCGGGACCTATGACGACCAATCCTTCTATGGGGGGTCGGGAAACGACCTCCTCTATGGCGATGCCGGCTTCGACTTTCGCTTTTTCGGGGACGAGGGCGACGACACGATCTTCGGGAAGGGCGGCTTCGACATCTATCTGGGCGGCGGTCCCGGGGACGACGCGATCTATGGGGGCGGTTACCTCGACAGGTTCTTCCTCGGCGACAGCGGTAGCGACCGCATCTTCGGCGACAGCGGCGACGACAGCGTGTTCTTCGGCGGGTCGGGACCCGACCGGCTCTACGGCGGCGGTGGGCGGGAGCGCTCGCTTTTCGGCGGTGACGGCGCGGACCGGATCTACGGCGGCGACGGATCGGACAGCAAGGTCTTCGGCGGTTCCGCGAACGATTCGATCTTCGGCGGCATCGGCGACGATCGTAACCACAACGGCGATGACGGCGACGACTTCATCGCCGGCGGCAGCGGTGACGATCGACGCCTCTACGGCGGCGCCGGCAGCGATACCTTGGCGGGAAACAGCGGGTCGGACTTCGTGGCCGGCGGCGAGGGGGCCGACAGCATCCTTGTCTACGACCAGGCGGAGCTGACCGGCGGCGAGGTCTTCGACGGCGGAGTAGACAGCGATACCCTGATTCTCCGCGAGGCCGCCTCGGTCGGGGATTCGATCACGCTGAAGAGCATCGAGGTGGTGGAGCGGATCGGCACCGATGGGGCCGATATCCTGGCGCCGTCGGACCTGACCCGGAACCTGGTCCAGCAGGCGAGAGGTCTGGAGGACAACGACGTCATTCGCGGCGGCAACGCCGATGACCGGCTGTTCTACGGCGGTCTCGGAAACGACTTTCTGGATGGCTCTCTCGGCGACGATGTCGGCTTGTTCGGGGATGAAGGCGAGGACGTGATTTTCGGGTCTGAGGGCAACGACGCCTCCCTCTTCGGCGGTGCCGGCGACGATCTTATCTTCGCCGGCACTGGCGACGATCGCTCCCTTCTGGGCGACGACGGCGACGACTACATCCTTGCCGGCACCGGCGACGATCTGCACCTGATCGGCGGGACCGGATCGGACAGCTTGTACGGTGGCGCGGGCGACGACAGCGGTCTCTATGGCAATGCCGGCAACGACTCCCTCTTCGGCGGCACGGGGGACGATCTACTGCTTCGCGGCGGCATCCGCGCCGATCGGTTGAACGGAGACGGCGGTGACGATGCCTCGCTTATCGGCGGCGACGGTGACGACCGCGTCGGCGGAGACGGCGGACGAGATTCCTTCCTGATCGGCGGGTCGGGAGCGGATTCCATTTTCGGCGGGGCCAAGGTCGACTCCATTCTCAACGGCGGCTCGTCGGACGACAGGCTGTTCGGCGGCCCCGGAGGGGATGTCTCCTTCTTGGGCGGTCCCGGCGACGATAGGATCTACGGCGACAGCGGCGACGATGCTCGCCTCTTCGGGGCCATCGGCGACGACACCCTCTACGGCGGTGAGGGAGACGACAGCCTGTTGCGCGGTCGCAGCGGCCTCGACAGCCTGTTCGGCGGAAGCGGGGCGGACCTCCTGCTGGGCGACGGCGGCAACGATGTTCTGACCGGCGGTTCGGGCAGCGACACCCAGTATGGCGGCGCCGCCGACGACACCTTCCTTGTCGCCGAGCAGAGCGAGCTCGTCGCGGGCGAGACCATCGATGGCGGCGGCGGCAGCGATACCTTGCAGCTGGCCGCCGGCGTGACCCTGCCGGCCGGGGTCCTGGTCTCGAACGTCGAGTTTACTCTGTACGGCTAAGCAAATTGCGCGGCCGCCCGGTGCTGGATCGCTGCGGCGCTGCCGCTCCAGGCCTCCGAACTAGAGCAGATCTGATTCAGGTTGGTTGATAGCCAGCATTTTTGAAGTAGTTGGCGCATTCGTTGGCGGTGATGGTGGGAACCAGGCGGCCGACCTGGCGCCAGGTGTCCTCGATGGTTCGTTTCTGAGCCATGCGCATCCAATGCTTGATCTTGGCAAAGCTCTGTTCGATCGGGTTCAGGTCTGGCGAATAGGGCGGCAGGTACCACAGCCGCGCTCCTACCGAGCGAATGGCATCACGGACCGCCTTGCCCTTGTGGCTGCCCAGATTGTCCATGATGACGATATCGCCTTCACACAGTGTCGGGACGAGCTGCTGTATGACATAGGCACGGAAGCACGCGCCGTTGATCGGCCCGTCAAAGACGCATGGCGCGCTCATCCGCTCGCACCGCAGGGCAGCCAAGAAGGTCAAGGTACGCCAATGGCCTCGCGGAGCGAAGCCGGAAAGCCGCTTGCCCCTCGGTGCCCAGCCACGCAGCGGCGCCATGTTCGTCTTGATCCAGGTCTCATCGATGAAGACCAGCCGGCTTGGATCGAGTTGACGCTGCAAAGCCTTCCAACGCTTGCGCCTTATGGCGATATCAGCGCGGCCTTGCTCAAGAGCCCGAAGCGTTTTTTTTGAAGCGCAGGCCCTGACGGCGCACAAAACGCCACACCGTGTCGTGCGAAACCATGACACCGCGCGCGGCCAGAAGGTCGCGCAACTGGATCATCGTTAGATGCGGTGTCTGCCGCAATTGCTCGGCGATGAATGCGCTGTGCGGCTCCAGAAGTCGTGGGCGATGGCCGCCCATCTGGCCCGGCTTCACATCGCCAGTACGCCGGTGAAGCTGCGACCAGCGAACCACCGAGGACACGCCGACGCCAAAGCGCTCAGCCACCTGCCGACAGCTTTGCCCCGCTTCAACGGCCGCAACACAACGCTCACGCAAATCAACTGAATAGGGTCGACCCATCTGTGCCGGCCTCCATCTCCCGGCACACAGCTTGAATCAAATCTCCAACGATTTGGGAATCCCCTTTCGATTCAGACTAAACCTGATCCGCTCTAAGGCCTGTTGAGAATCATCTTGAGTTGATGACGGCGGCAGTGAGGTAGATGAAGGCCTCGAAGCTTTGGTCAGTTTTGTCTGCGCGCAGGGCGATGCGTTTGAACTCTTTGAGTTTGCCGAAGAAGTTCTCGATCAGATGACGCCATCGGTACTTGTCCTTGTCGAAGGGGTGAGGGATCGTGCGCCGTGGGTGCTGTTTGATAACGGCCTGTGCGCCGCGTTGGTTCAAGTCGGCGATGATGGCGTCGCTGTCGAAAGCCATGTCGGCGATCAGGGCGCCGAAGTCGAGACCCTCAAGCAGAGGCTTGATACCGACCGTATCGTAGCGATGGCCAGGCAGGAGGCGGAAGCGCACGAGATTGCCCAGCGCATCGCTCAGGGCAAGGATCTTGGTTGTCATCCCGCCCTTGGAGCGGCCTATGGCCTGGCTCTTAGTCCCCCTTTTGCGCCCTGGCCGTGGCGATGCACCTTGACGATGGTGGCATCGACCATCGCGTACTCCATGTCCGGCTCGTCCGAGCAGGCGTCGAACAGCCGGACGAAGACGTCGGCTTTCACCCAGTCGCGGTAGCGCTTGAAGACCGTGTTCCACTTACCGAAGCAGGGCGGAAGGTCCCGCCAGGGACTTCCCGTCCGTGCAATCCAAAGCACCGCTTCTATGAAGCGACGGTTGTCGATCCCGCTCCGCCCGGGGTCAGAAGGCTTCCCCAAGCAATGCGGCTCCATCTTCGCCCACTGGGCATCTGTCAGAACTCTGCGATCCATCCGTAGCTTGAATCACATCGCTCACGCGTCGGGAATCCTAATTCTCAACAGACCTTAGAACGCGTCGCCGCTCGCCGCCAGGCAGGTATCGTCGAACTTGGCCAGCAGGTCTAGGGTGGGGCCGACCGTCGGCAGCTCGTAGCGGAAGAAGTAGCGGCACGCGGTGATCTTGCCTCTGAGGAAGGCCGCCTCTTCCGCGGCCGGCTCCGCCTCCAACAGCCGTTCCGCCACCGCGGCCTGACGCAGCCAGAGCCAGGCGACGACCACATGGCCCAAGGCGTCGAGGTAGAGGGTCGCGTTGGCCAGATAGCGCCGCTCACCGACTTGAGCGGCCTGCTCGCACATCTCTCGGGTGAGCGACGCGATGCGTGCCACCGCCGCGCCGAGGGCGGAGGCCTCCTCTTGTAAGCCCGCGCCGACCCCCACGCCGCTCGGTTCCAGCTCCGCGATCAGCAATTGGAAGGCCGCGCCCTCCTCCTGACGCACCTTGCGGCCCAGAAGGTCGAGCGCCTGGATGCCCTTCGTGCCTTCGTGGATCGCGTTCAGGCGGTTGTCGCGGTAGAAGCGCTCCACCGGATAGTCTCGGGTGTAGCCGTAGCCGCCGTGCACCTGGATCGCCAGCTCGTTGGCCTTCAGGCCGTACTCGGAGGGCCAGGACTTCACGATGGGCGTGATGACGTCCAGCAGGCGGCGCGCCTTCAGCGCCGTCTCCCGGTCGCCATTCTTCTGCAGGTCGACCAGCTTGGAGGCGTAGAGGCCGAGCGCCAAGCCACCCTCGGCGTAGGCCTTCTGCTGCAGCAGCATGCGCCTCACGTCGCTATGCTCGATGATCGGCACCATCGGCTGGCCGGGGTCCTTGGCGTCGGGATGCCGGCCTTGCGTGCGGGTGCGGGCGTAGTCCAGGGCGTGAAGGTAGCCGGTGTAGGCCAAGGCCGCCGCGCCCACGCCGACGGCGATCCTGGCTTCGTTCATCATGTGGAACATGTAGGCGAGGCCATGGTGCGGCTCGCCGATCAGGCTGGCCCGGGCGCCCTCCGCTTCGCCGAAGCTGAGCACGGTGTTGACGGTGCCGCGATAGCCCATCTTGTGGTTGAGGCCAGCCAAGCGCACGTCGTTCCTGGGGCCGAGGCCGCCGTCCTCACCCACCGGGAACTTGGGTACCAGGAAGAGAGAGATGCCGCGCACGCCGGTCGGCGCGCCCTCGATCTTCGCCAGGACCAGATGGACGATGTTCTCCGCCAGGTCGTGCTCCCCGCCGGAGATCCACATCTTGCTGCCAAAGAGCCGATAGCTGCCGTCCGCCTGCGGCACCGCCTTGGTGCGGATGTCGGCCAGCGAGGAGCCGGCCTGCGGCTCCGAGAGGCACATGGTGCCGAAGAAGCGGCCGGCCACCATGGGTCTGAGGTATCGCCGCTTCTGCGCGTCGTCGCCATAGGCCTCGAGCAGGTTGGCCGCGGCGATGGTCAGCATGGGATAGCCGGCGGTGGCGACGTTGGCGGCGTAGAAGATGGCGGCCACGGCCTGGACGACGCTATAGGGCAATTGCAGGCCGCCGAGCTCCACGTCGAAACCGGCGCCGACGAAGCCAGCCTCCACATAGGCGTCGAGGGCTTGGCCTATCTCCGGGATCATCCGCAGGGACTGGCCGTCGAAGCGTGGCTCCTCCGCGTCCGACTTGGCCGCATGCGGTTGGAAGAGGTCCTCGGCCAGCTGTTCGGCCAGGTCCAGCACCTGATCCATGCTCTCGCGCGAGTGCTCGGCGAAGCGCGGAAAGGCGGTGAGGTCCTCGGCCCCCAAGAGGTCGTAGAGCAGAAAGTCGAGGTCGCGGCGGCTCAGGATATGCGGCACGGCAGGGCCCGGCCTCAAGCCGGATGGAAGCGCAGCACGCCTTTATGGTCTTCGCCGCTGAGCCGGCCGAGCACGGCCAGATGGTTCAGGTGCGCCAAGCTCTCGCCCAGCGCGAAGAAGAGCTGGTGGTCGTCGAGCTTGCGATTGAAGAGAGCGGGGATGGCGTCATAGGCGCTGCGCGGGCTCTCGCGGCAAGCCTCCACGGCGCGGTCCAGACGGTCTTCGTGGTGTGCGACCAGGGCGGTGGCGCGGCTGGTGGCCCCGTGGAAGGGACGTCCATGGCTCGGCAGCACCAGGACGCCGTCGTCCAGGATGCGTGCCAGACGCTGCTGGGTCTCGATGAAGGCTGTCAGGGGATCGGCCTCGGCGTTCCAGGCGTGGACGGACACGTTGGGACTGATCCTCGGCAGCAGCTGATCGCCGGCGATGAAGATGCCGTCTTCCTCCGCATAGAGGCAGGCGTGTCCCTCGACATGGCCGTGACCGGGCACGATCTGCCAGGTCCGCCCGCCGGCATCGACGCTGCCGCCCAGCGTTAGCACCTTGGCCTCGGCCGGCGGCGGTCCGCAGCGGCCACGGTAGAGGTTGCCGCGGCTGGTGAGCTTGAGGTTGGTCTCCTCCGGCATGCCCTGGCGGCGGTAGTAGGTGCGCATGCGGCGTTGGTAGGGCTCGTCCGGCAGGTTGTAGAGCCAGGTCCCGAAGGAGAACTCGATCTCGCTCATCCAGGGGACCGCTCCGATCTCCTCGACCAGCCATCCCGCCAGCCCGAAATGGTCCGGGTGGTGATGGGTGATCAAGAGCCGCCCAACCGGCTTGCCGGCCAACGGGCCCGAGAAGATCTGCCGCCACAAGCCCTTGGTTTCGTCGTTGTTGAGGCCGGTGTCGACCAGGGTCCAGCTATCGCCCTCGTCCATGGCCCAGAGGTTGATGTGATCCAGCGCGAAGGGCAGCGGCATGCGCAGCCAGTAGAGGCGCGGCGCGATCTCATTGAGTGCGCCCGGCTCGGGCAGCACCTCGCCTTCGGGCGCGGTCTTGGGCAACTGGCTGGCAATGCTGCCGTCCATGGGGAGGTTCCTTCACTGGTCCAGCCCTAGAGCTGGCGCACTGATCACGGATTGGCAAGGAAGAAGGCGGTCAAGGCCTCGGCCACCTCCTCGGGTGCTTCTTCCTGCAGGAAGTGACCGCAAGCCAGCCCCCGGCCTTCCACCCGGTCGGCCCAGCGCTTCCAGATCGTCACCGGCGTCGGCTCCTCGTCGCCGATGTAGTCGATGCCCCAAAGCGTCAGGACGGGACAAGCCAAGCGGCGCCCGGCGGCGCGGTCCTCCGCGTCGGCCTGCCAATCGACGCTCGCGCCCGCGCGGTAGTCGGCGCAGGTGGCCGCGATGACCTCCGGCCGGTCGAACTGCGCCAGGTAGGCCTGTACGGCGTCCGCTTCCAGGGCATCCGGGGACCCCGCCCACTTGCGCAGGAAGGAGCCGATGATGGCCTCTTTCGCGCCGGCGATGGCTTGTTCGGGCAGCGGCGCGGGCTGGGCGAGGAACGGCCAGTGCCAGGCGCCGATCGCGCCGGCGGCGTCCATGCCCTCCCAAAGGTCCAGTGTCGGAACGATGTCGACGGCGGCGAAGGCGCTGACCGCCTCCGGATAGTCGAGGCAGAGCCGGTAGGCCACCCGTCCGCCGCGGTCGTGGCCGCCCAGGGCGAAGCGGGAGAAGCCCAGTTCCCGCATGACGTGACGCATGTCTTCGGCCATCACGCGCTTGGAGTAGGCACGGTTCTCCTGATCCGGCGGGGGACCCTTGCTCTCGCCGTAGCCGCGCAGATCGGGCAGGACCAGGGTGAAGTGCTCGGCCAACGAGGGCGCCAGCAAGCGCCAGGTCAGGTGAGTCTGCGGATAGCCGTGCAGGAGGAGCAAGGGCGGTCCCTCGCCGCCGATCCGCAGGTAGATCTCGGCATCGTCGAGAGCGAGCCTGCGTTCTTCGAAGTCGTCGAGCATGGCGGCAAGCCTACATCAGGTCTCGAGCGATGGTCTTGCGCCACTCTTTGGCAAAGACCTGTTCCCCGTCGAGAGAGGCCTCGAGGCTGTGCTCCAGGATCCAGTCCGTTCCGTCGGTGGTGAGGCGTCCTTTGACCTCGGTCCTGGCCTCCCAGTCGCCGCGCTTGCGGATGGCGGTCATGTGGGTAACGCCTTCGATGCTGGCCGGATCGTCCCAGGCGATCGACCAGCTTTCCCGCCGAACCTCCCGCCAGCGCATGCCGTGGTCGGGATGCTCCGTCTCGCCACCGTCCTCGAGCAGGTGATAGGTGGTGCGGCCGGCGGTCAGGTCCCGTTCGACCCAGCGGCGTGACCGCGGCGCCTCGTGCTGCGGGTAGTTCGGCAAGGGGTCGGGGTCCTCGGGCTCCGGCAGGCCGATCTCCTCCGCGTTCTCAAGGATCGGCAGGGCCAAGCGCGAGGCCGCGCCGGTCGTGAGGCTGGCCACGACGCGCTCGGGCGGCGGCAGCACCATGGGAAAGTAGGCGGTGGAGAGTGCCAGGCGAATGCGGTGGCCGGGCAGGAAGCGGTAGCCGCTCTCGTCCAGCCGGATCACCACCTCGGTCTCGACTCCCGGCTCCATCGCGCGCGGTTCCGCTTGAGAGCAGCGATGCGACAGGTTGAGGACGCCGAGCGCCACCCGGTGAGAGGTGCCGTCGGGGTGCAGGTCGCAGAGCCGGGCGACCAAGGTGCCGACCGGCCGGTCGATGGCCACGCGCAAGGTCACCTCCGGCCGGCCAAGGATGTCCAAGGGGGTTTCCAACGGCAGACTGTCGAAGGTCAGCGAGCGGGCATCGTCCTCGCGCTGGTCGCCGGGGAGCTCGGCGTCGGGCTTGACGGTGAAGTACTCGCCGCCGGCGGTGCCGCAATCCTGCGGACTATCGATGACCCGCTGGCCATCCATTCCCGGCTGCTGGGCCAGCCGACCCTTGCTGCCCAGGTAGTAGGTCTCGCTCGGCGGCTCCCCGGTCCAGTCCGCCACCGCCACCCAGCGGCCGGCCTCCTGGCCTCGCCAGAGAGAGGGGCGCACGCCCTCAGAAAGGTAGGCGCGATAGGAGGGCAGGGCCTCGGCCCCGTTGTCCTTGCCCTTCAGCCAGCGGTCCCACCAGGTGAGCGCCTCGCCGACGAAGTCCAGGCGCGGTCTCGGCCAGGCGAAGTGCGGGTACTTGTGGATCCAGGGGCCGTTCAGCGCCTTGCCCGGCGCGGTGAGATGGGCGGCCGCGGTCGGCGGGGCGTTGCGGTAGCCGTCGGCCCAGCCGCCGATCACCAGGGCCGCCGCGTCCAAGGCGCCGTACTCCTCGCAGATGGACCCGTGGCGCCAGTAGTCGTCGCGGCGCTGGTGCGACAGCCAGAGATGGATCGGCGGCTCCAAGCCGTCCAAGCGCTCCAGCCAACGCGCGCGCCAAGCCTCGCCCAGGACCGCTGGATCGGGCGGCCGCGAGAGGTAGCTCAGCATGTTGGAGGACCAGTAGTGCTGGGCCGACAGCTGGCTGCCGCCCTTGTAGTGGATGTCGTCGTTGAAGCGGTCGACGGTGGTGGAAAGGGCGATGACGGCCTTCAAGGCCGGCGGTTTCAGTGCGGCGACCTGCAGGCTGTTGAAGCCGCCCCAGGAGATGCCCATCATGCCGACCTTGCCGCTGCACCAGGGCTGTTCGGCGATCCAGGCGATCACCTCGACCGCGTCGGCTAGCTCTCGCGGCGAGTACTCGTCGTCGAAGCTGCCTTCGGAATCGCCGCTGCCGCGCAGGTCGACGCGCACGCCGACGTAGCCGGCCTCGGCGAAGGCCGGATAGGTGCAGTCGTCGCGTATCGCCGTGCCGTCCCGCCGCTGATAGGGCAGGTACTCCAAGATGGCCGGCAGGGGTTTCTCGTTGCTCTCGTCGGGGAGCCAGATCCGCGCAGCCAGCCTGGTGCCGTCCGAAAGCGGAATCCAATGCGTTTCGATGACCTGAAAACTAGTGTTGCGCATCAGCCAGACCTGCCGCTCCCACGTGACGCGTAAGTGATGGAGGGACGAGTACCCGGGCGTACCACCGAGTCTCGCCGAGAGCGCATTCGGGCATGATGTCCTCGCTAAGGCGGTTTGCAGTCCGTTGGCGCTTTCAAGCTGTCCGCTTGCTTGCTATCTCACTCTGGCAGAGATGGGGCAGAGGGGCGAGAGGAGGGCAGATATGAGTGCTGTGCAAGGCTCGGCGACCGGCGCAGGCGACATCGACTGGCAAGCGGTGGCCGAGGCGCGGCGCGATCTCGCGGCGGCATTGCGCCTGGCGCACCGATTCGGCCTCAGCGAAGGTATCTGCAATCACTTCAGCTTCGCCCTGCCGGGTCGGGCCGACCTCTTCCTCCTGAACCCCGAAGGCCGGCATTGGGCGGAGATGCGGGCAAGCGACATCCTGCTGGTCGACGTAGACGGCGGCGTGCTCGACGGCCAGGGCGTGGCGGAGCGCACCGCCTTCTGCATCCATGCCCCGGTGCATCTGCGCTGTCCCGATGCGCGCGCCGTGCTGCACACCCACATGCCCTATGCCACCACCTTGACCATGCTGGAAGACCAGCGGCTCTTGCCCCTGCACCAGACGGCTCTGCGCTTTTGGGGACAGGTCGCCTACGACGACGACTTCGCGGGCCTGGCCGACGACCCCGCCGAGGGTGTGCGGCTGGCCGGCGTGCTGGGGGGCGGCCAGGTCCTCTTCATGGCCAACCACGGCGTGCTGGTCACCGGCCCGACCATCGCCGTCGCCTTCGACCGTCTTTACTACCTGGAGCGCGCCTGCCAGCAGCAGGTGAACGCGATGCAGACGGGCCGGCCGCTGCGCAGCGTCGGCGACAACGTCGCCACCTTGACCGCCGCTCAGTATCAGGCGCTGGAGGACTACGGCGAAGGACACTTCCGCGCGCTGAAGCGCCTCTTGGAGCGCGACGGCGAAGACTTCGCGGCCTAGAGGAAGAGGCGGAGCATGTCGCTCGAGAATCTCGCCTGGATCGCATGGGTCGGCCTCGGCGCGCTTGGCGCCTACCTGGCCATCGCGCTCCTGCTCTTTCTCTTTCAAAAGCGGCTGATCTATGTCTCCAGCCGCAAGACACCGGAAGCCGCGCCGCTGGACGGACGCCTGCCGGAGATCCTGGTCTCGACATCCAAGGACGGCCAGCGCTGCAGCCATTGGCTCTGGACGGCCCGCGATCGCGACAAGCCGACGATCTGCTTCCTGCAAGGCAACGCCGGGCACATCGGGCATCGGGTCGAGTGCTTCGGGTTTCTCGTCGAGGCAGGCTACGGCCTCACGCTGGTCGGCTATCGGGGCTTTAGCGGCAACCCCGGCAAGCCGGACGAGGCGGGCCTGATCGCCGACGCCGAGGCGGCTCTGGCGACCTTGAGGCAGCGGCTGCCGAACGCGCCGATTGTGATCTACGGCGAGTCTCTCGGCGGGGCGATCGCCATCGCCTTGGCGGCGGAAGGCGAGCCGGCGCCCCTGGTGTTGGACGGCCCCTTCGACCGCCTGCTGTCCTCCGCCAAGGCCGCCTATCCCTGGCTTATCATCAAGCCCTTCCTGCGCGAGACCTGGGATAGTCTCGCCATCGTCCACAAAGTGCGACAACCCCTGCTGTGGATGCACGGCAGCGACGATCGCACCACGCCCCTAAGCGCCGGGCAGCGCCTCTTCGACGCCGCGAGCTGCCCCAAGACCGCCCTGGTCTTGGAAGGCGGGCAGCACTTGGATCTCCTGGAAGACCCCTCGATACGCGCCGCCTTCTTCGAGTGGGTGGGACGCCACGGCGGGACCGCGGCGGCGAACGAGAGAGACGCCGCGGCGGAGTAGGGGCGTGGTCTTGCCATGGGCCGCGCGGCGATCCGCGGCAGGCCTGTATACGGCGGTATGCCACCCATGGTTGACGGCCGATCGCTCGGCCACGGTGGGGCAAATTGATCCGCCGCGCGTCCAATTAGGCACCATCGGGTTACCTGCCTTGTGCGCCTGAATGTCGTTTGATAGCCTTATGCAACCATAGCCCTTTGGTGTTCGTGCTTTGCCGAATTAGAGAGCAGCTGTAGTTCACCACACCGTGAAGAGGTGTATTGAGATCTACAGTAGTTCTTGGTGAGATCTTTTGGCGAGTACGGAAGCCTTCATCTCCAAAGCGGGAGCCTGAGAAGTGAATAGACTAACGAGAACTCTATCGGCGGGGCTTGTCGCCCTGGCTGCGGGCGGTTTTGCGGGCACGTCGTCCGCCCAGGAGCTGCAGTTCTTCACCATCGGCACGGGCGGTACCGCCTACACCTACTATCCGATCGGCGGCATCATCGCCAATGCGATCTCCAAGCCGCCGGGGTCTCGCCCCTGCGATGCCGGCGGCAGCTGCGGCGTGGATGGGTTGATCGCCTCGGCCGTCTCGTCGCGCGGCTCGGTCGACAACGTGAATGCGATCATGTCGGGCCTGCGCAACTCCGGCTTCGCCCAGTCCGACGTCGCCTACTGGGCCTACACCGGCAGCGGCACCATGGAGGGCAAGGAGCCGGCCGAGGGTCTGCGGACCATCGCGGCGCTGTTCCCCGAGCACATCCACCTGGTGACCCTGAAGGACAGCGGCATCAACTCGGTCGCCGATCTCAAGGGCAAGCGCGTCTCGCTCGACGAGCCGGGCTCGGGCACCTATGTCGATGCGCTGCTCATCCTGGAGGCCAACGGTCTTACCGCCGACGATCTGACCGCCGAGGCGCTGAAGGGCAACGCCGCGTCGGAGGCGCTGAGGAACGGCAAGATCGACGCTTTCTTCGTGGTTGCCGGCTATCCGACGGGCTCGCTGGTCGAGCTCGCCTCGGTCGCCGACATGAAGCTGGTGCCGATCGAAGGCCCGGGCGCCGTCGCCTTGGTCGACAAGTACGGCTTCTTCGCCGCGAGCGACATTCCGGCGGGGACCTACGAAGGCGTCGGCGACGTCCCGACCGTCGCCGTTGGCGCGCAGTGGTTCACCAACGCCGACCAGGACGAGGAGCTGATCTACGGGATCACCAAGGCGCTGTGGAACGACCAGACCCGCAAGCTCCTGGACGACGGCCATGCCAAGGGCCGATCGATCACGGTCGAGAGCGCGCTTGACGGCGTCGGCGTGCCGCTGCACCCGGGTGCCGAGCGCTATTACAGGGAAGCCGGCCTTCTCAACTAACCCTTGACGACCCGTGGGGCCCGGACGCTTCGGTGTCCGGGCCCCATCTATCTATGACGCCAGGAGGCCGACCCAGTGGCGAGCCCGCCTAACGACAGCGACGCCTTGACCCCGGAAGAGATCAAGGCGCTGGAGAGGCGGTACGACCGGGAAACTGCCTTTCGCGCCACCGGACCGCACATCGCCTTCGTGATCGCGGCGGCCCTGGTGGCCATGTCGGCCTATCACTTCTATGCCTCGGGCTTCGGTCTGATCCGTGAGCTGCTGCACCGCGGGATCCATTTGGCCTTCGTCCTGGGCCTGGCCTTCCTGCTCTACCCCTTTCGGCGCGAAAGGATCGGCGAGCGCGATCGGCCGGCTGCCTGGTACAGGATCGGCGGCGTCCATATCCTGGACATCGCCTTCAGCATCCTGGCGGTGGGTGCCGCCATCTACCTGCCCCTGCTGCCGCCGGAAGTGGTCGCCGAGCGGGTCGGCAATCCGGCGCAGATCGACGTCATCATGGGCACCGGCCTGCTGCTGGTGACCCTGGAGGCGGCACGAAGATCGGTCGGCCCGACGCTGCCGATCATCGCCGGAATCTTCATCCTCTTCGCCATCTTCGGCCCCTTGGCGCCCGGTGCCCTAAAGCACGGCGGGGCCAGCTGGCCGGGGCTGATCAACCACCTCTATCTCACCAACCAAGGCATCTACGGGCTCGCCATCGGCGTCATGGCGCAGTACGTCTTCCTCTTCATTCTCTTCGGCGTGCTGGCGACGCGGATCGGTCTCGGCCAGCTCTTCATCGACCTGGCGATGGTCGTCGCTGGCCGCTATGCCGGCGGGCCGGCCAAGGTGGCGATCTGCGCCTCGGGCTTCATGGGGACCATCTCCGGCTCCTCCATCGCCAACACCGTGACGACGGGCGCGCTCACCATCCCTGCGATGAAGCGCATCGGCTATCCGCCGCATTTCGCCGGCGCGGTGGAGGCCACCTCCTCGACCGGCGGGCAGATCACCCCGCCGGTGCTCGGCGCGGCGGCCTTCATCATGGTGGAGTACCTGGAGATCCCCTTAAGGGACGTGCTGGCCGCCGCCCTCTTTCCAGCCCTGCTGCACTACTTCGGCATCCTCGTCATGGTGCACCTGGAGGCCAAGAGGCTGGGCCTGCGCGGCCTCTCCGCCTCGGAGCTGCCGAAGGTGATCCCGGTGCTGCGGCGCCATTGGCTCTCCGTCGTTCCGCTGGTGATCCTGGTCTATCTCGTCCTGGCCGGGCGCACGCCCGACTTCGCCGCGGTCTGGGGCATCATCGCCTGCGTCGTCGTCGGCTTCATCAACCCGGTCAACCGGCTGAGTTTCCGCGATCTCTTGAGCGCGCTGGCCGAGGGCGCGAGGAACACCCTGGCGGTCGGTGCCGCGGCGGCCACCGTGGGCATCGTCGTCGGTGTCGTCACCTTGACCGGCGTCGGTTTCCGCCTGGGCTTCATCGTCGTGCAGACCGCCAATGACATCGGCGGGTTTCTGGCCTCGGTCTGGCCCTTGGCCTACATCTCGCTTGAGCAGTGGGCGCTCTTCTGCTCGCTGGTCCTGGTCGCCGGGGCCTGCATCATCATGGGCGCCGGCATTCCCACCACCGCCACCTACATCATCCTGGTCGCCGTCGCGGGGCCGGCACTGGCCCAGCTGCAGGTCCAGCCGCTGGTGGCGCACTTCTTCGTCTTCTATTACGGAGTCCTGGCCGACATCACGCCGCCCGTGGCGCTTGCTGCCTATGCGGCCGCCGGCATTGCCGGCTCCAACCCCTTCCGCACCGGGAACACGGCCTTTCGGCTCGGCATAGCCAAGGCGCTGGTGCCCTTCATCTTTGTCTATTCGCCCTCGCTGCTGCTGGTTGCCGACGGCTTTACCTGGCCGCTCTTCATCCTGACCCTGACCGGTGCGATTCTGGGAATCAGCTGCTTGGGCATCGCCTTTTCCGGCTACTTCCTGGCGCCCATGAGCCGGCTCGAACGCTGGTGGATCGGCCTCACGTCCTTCTTCTTCATCGCGCCCGAGTTCTACACCATGCTGGTCGGTTTCGGCCTGACCGTGCCCTTCGTCCTGATGCAGTACCGCAAGAGAGCGTGAGTCCGGCACCAGCCCGCGCGCCTTACTTCGTGCGCTGGTCCAGACTGTGCCAGGCAAGCGCGGCCAGGATGATGCCGCCGCCGATCAAGGTCGCGACCGGCGGCTCCTCCGCCAAGACCAGCCACACCCAAAGCGGGCCGAAGACGGCCTCCAGCAGCATCAAGAGGCTCACCTCGGCCGCGGTAATGTACCTGGGGCCGGTGACGATGCAGGCGAAGGAGAGCGCTTGCACCACCAGGCCCATCAGGAGGATCCAGAGGACTTGACGCCAGTCGAGCAGCGTCAGTTCCGCCATGCCCGGTCCCAGGACCTGGCCGGCCACCAGCGCGATAAGGGCGGCGGTGAGACCGCCGAGTGCGACGGTGGGCATCCTGTCGACCTCCGGCCGCCGCCGGACCATCACGAAGAAGGCAGCATAGAGAAGTGCGGCCGCCATGGCCGTCAGGTCGCCCGTGAGGGTGGGCTCTCCCAAGCTCTCGCCCGCCACCACCAGCGTGCCTGTGAGAGCGGCCGCGATCGCCAGCAGCGTTCTCGGCGGCAGCCTCTCGCCCAGGACCACGCGCCCGAGCAGGGCGGCGAAGAGCGGCATGACTGCCAAGAGGACGAGCACGTTGGCGACGCTGGTGCGGTCCAAGGCGGTGACGAAGCAAAGGTGGCCCAGCGCGAACAGCAGCACCATCCAGGCCCCACTGCGCCCGAGCGTGCGGAAAGCCGCAAACGTCCTGCGGCCACGCAAGACCAGCATGATGGCGAAGACGCCGACCGCCAGAAGCAGGCCGCGCGGCACGACGAGGGTGAGCGGGTCCAAGCCGACAAGGCGGACCAGGAGGGCGTCGGGCGTGAGAATCAGCACACCCAACGTGGTGATGATCAGTCCCTTGGCGCGCGCTCTGTCTATGGCCCTGCTCTTTCGCGTCACTGGATACCCTTCCAGCAGGTCCGCTTCCGCCAAGCAAGTCTTGACGCCGCGCCCCGCGTTCGCCGGCCTTGACAGAAAGGCAGGGAAGGCGCATGTCAGCGCTCTTCCCGGCAATGCGGCGGACGGGCCTTGTTTCCGAACCGATCCGGCTTTGCGCGGCAACGCGCAAAGCCTACCGGGACAAAGGACCGAGCCAATCAGGCTCAGTGTCACAAGCACGCTGAAGGAGCGTATGAGTATCTATGTCGAAGCGTTTGAATTCTAAGCACAAGATCGACCGGCGACTGGGCGTCAACCTGTGGGGTCGCCCCAAGAGCCCGGTCAACAATCGTCCCTACGGGCCGGGCCAACACGGCCAGCGCCGCAAGAAGCCCACCGATTTCGGCACGCAGCTGATGGCCAAGCAGAAGCTGAAGGGCTACTACGGCAACATCGGCGAGCGTCAGTTCCGCCGCTACTATCAAGAGGCCTCGCGGCGCCGCGGCGACACCGGCGAGAACCTCATCGAGCTCTTGGAGCGGCGGCTGGATGCCGTCATCTACCGCGCCAAGTTCGTGCCCACCGTCTTCGCCGCGCGGCAGTTCGTGAACCACGGCCACGTCCTGGTGAACGGCAAGCGGGTGACCATCCCCTCGTTCCAGGTCAAGGACGGCGACGAGATCCAGATCAGGGCCAAGAGCCGCGACCTGCCGTTGGTGCTGTCGGCCTTGGATACGCCCGACCGTGACGTGCCGGACTACATCGAGGTCAACATCGGCGATCGTCGGGCCCGCTTCGTGCAGGCCCCGAAGCTGGCGGACGTGCCCTACCACGCCCGCATGGAGCCGAACCTGGTGATCGAGTACTACTCGAGGAACTAGCGAGATTTCGCCCCTATCGGGCTGACGGCGGCGGCCGGACCCTAGGGGTCGGCCGCCGCTTTGCGTTGGCGGTCTAGGTGCGTCCCGGGGCCGTCGTCCCACTAGATATTGCGATGCAGCATGAGGCGGGTTAGTCCTCTTGCCAAGACGAGCGCGCTAACGAGGGCAGGCGATGAGCAAGTGGGTTTACTCCTTCGGCGACGGTCAGGCCGAGGGAAAGGCGGAGATGCGCAACCTCTTGGGCGGCAAGGGGGCCAACCTGGCCGAGATGTCGTCCATCGGCCTGCCGGTGCCGCCGGGCTTTACCATCACCACCGAGGTCTGCACCGCCTACTACGCCGACGGCGAGGTCTATCCCGATAGCCTCCGCGAGCAGGTGGACGCCGCGCTCGCGGCGGTGGAGAAGAGCGTTTCCGCCCGTTTCGGCGACCCGGAGAACCCCTTGCTTGTTTCCGTGCGTTCCGGCGCGCGCGCCTCCATGCCCGGCATGATGGACACCGTCTTGAACCTCGGCTTGAACGACGAGACCGTGGAGGGCTTGGCGCGCCGCTCGGGCGACGCCCGCTTCGCCTACGATTCCTACCGCCGCTTTATCCAGATGTTCTGCGACGTCGTCCTCGGCGTCGAGCACTACCGCTTCGAGGAGATCCTGGAAGACGCCAAGGAGAACCGCGGCGTGCGGCTCGATACCGAGCTGACGGCGGAGGACTGGAAGGCGGTCATCGCCGACTACAAGGCTGCGGTGGTCGAGGCCTTCGGCAGCCCCTTCCCGCAGAAACCCCTGGATCAGCTCTGGGCGGCGATCACGGCGGTCTTCGGCAGCTGGTACAATCAGCGCGCCATCACCTATCGGCGCCTGCACGCCATTCCCGCCGACTGGGGCACGGCGGTCAACGTACAGGCCATGGTCTTCGGCAACATGGGGGAGGACTGCGCGACCGGCGTCGCCTTCACCCGCGATCCCTCAACCGGCGAGAACCTCTTCTACGGCGAGTACCTGGTGAACGCCCAGGGCGAGGACGTGGTGGCCGGCATCCGCACGCCGCAGCTCTTGACCCTGGCCGGCAAGGAGGCCCAGGGCTCCGACCTTCCGGCAATGGAAGAGGTGATGCCCGCGGTCTTCACGCAGCTGAACGACGTGCGCCACTTGCTCGAGCGCCACTACCGGGACATGCAGGACATCGAGTTCACCGTCCAGCAGGGCAAGCTCTTCATGCTGCAGACCCGGGGCGGCAAGCGCACCGCGCCGGCCGCCCTGCGCATCGCCGTCGAGATGGTGGAAGAGGGCCTGATCACGAAGGAAGAGGCGATCAAGCGGATCGATCCCGCCTCGCTCGACCAGCTCTTGCACCCGACCTTGGATCCCGATGCGGAACGCCAGCTCTTCGCGCGCGGGCTGCCGGCCTCCCCGGGTGCCGCTTCCGGCCGCATCGTGCTGGACGCCGACGAGGCGGAGCGGCGCGCGACCGCCGGCGAGGCCGTGATCCTCTGCCGCGTGGAGACCAGCCCGGAAGACATTCACGGCATGTATGCGGCGGCCGGCATCCTGACCGCGCGCGGCGGCATGACGAGCCATGCCGCCGTGGTGGCGCGCGGCATGGGGCGGGCCTGCGTCTCCGGTGCCGGAGAGCTCAGGATCGACCGCGTGGCGGGGACCGTCAGCGTGCGCGGAGAGGTGCTGGAGGCCGGCAGCGAGATCACCATCGACGGCAGCACCGGAGAGGTCTTTCTCGGCCGCGTGCCGACCTTGCAGCCGGAACTCTCCGGTCACTTCGCGATTCTGATGGAGTGGGCGGATGCCGCGCGGCGCCTCAAGGTGCGCACCAACGCCGAGACCCCGCGCGACGCCAAGGCCGCCCGCACCTTCGGCGCCGAGGGCATCGGCCTCTGCCGCACCGAGCACATGTTCTTCGACGCCGAGCGCATCGTGGTCGTGCGCGCGATGATCATGGCGGAGGACAGCGAGGGGCGGCGGCGCGCACTGGACAAGCTCTTGCCGATGCAGCGCGCCGACTTCGTCGAGCTCTTCCGTATCATGCAGGGCTTGCCGGTGACGGTGCGCCTGCTGGATCCGCCCCTGCACGAGTTCCTGCCGCACGAGGACGCCGAGAAGCAGGAGGTGGCGGAGGCCGCCGAAATCAGCCTGGATCAGGTGCGCGCGCGCACCTTGAAGCTGACCGAGGCCAATCCGATGCTGGGGCACCGCGGCTGCCGGCTGGGCATCACCTATCCGGAAATCTACGAGATGCAGGCCCGCGCCATCTTCGAGGCGGCAGCCGAACTGCAGAGCCAGGAGAATCTGACGGTAGAGCCCGAGATCATGATTCCGCTGGTCTCCATTCCCGGCGAGTTGGAGGCCTTGAAGGAGCGCGTGCGCAGGGTGGCGGGCGAGGTCGAGCGCGACCGCGGCGTCTCCCTTTCCTACCTGGTCGGCACCATGATTGAGCTGCCGCGTGCCTGTCTTCTGGCCGGTCAGATCGCCGAGGATGCCGAGTTCTTCTCCTTTGGCACCAACGACTTGACGCAGACCACCTACGGCCTGTCGCGCGACGACGCAGGCGCCTTCCTGCCCGCCTACGAGGCACAGGGGCTGATCGAGCAGGACCCCTTCGTCAGCCTGGACCAGGAGGGCGTGGGGGCCTTGGTGGAGATGGCGACCACGCGCGGCCGGCAGGCGCGGTCGGAGTTGAAACTGGGGATTTGCGGCGAGCATGGCGGCGACCCGGCGTCGGTTGCCTTTTGCGAGCAAATCGGGCTCGACTACGTCTCCTGCTCGCCCTTCCGGGTCCCGATCGCCCGCTTGGCGGCCGCGCAAGCGGCGCTCAAGGGGTGAGACGGGCTTGCGGAGCCGGTGCCGGCTGTGGTGCAGTCGCCGCCTCCTTGTCGTAAGGGAATGCGATCATGACAAGAGTTCTCGCGGCTCTGGCCGGTGTCGCCCTGACCGGTCTGCTCACCGCCGGTGGCGTCGCGGCGCAGAATCCGGTCGAGATCGAGCAGGGCTTCCGGCAGCTGGACGTCAACCGCGACGGCCTGCTGACCATCGATGAGCTGCGCGCGCTCTTCGGTAGCGATGCCGACGCACGGCTGACCATGATGGTCGTCATGCTCGACGAGGACGCCAGCGATACGCTCTCGATCGACGAGTTTGCCCAGTTGCTCGCCGGCGGCGGGCAGCGCGGCATCACTGAGGCACAGGCCCAGCGCCTCTTCGACTACTTCGACAGCGACGGCGACGCCTTGATCGCGCCGGCCGAGGCAAAGGTGGCCATGGGCATGATGGCGGGAGGCATGACCGATGCCCAGATGGACGAGGAGTTCGCCAGGACCGACGCCAACGGCGACGGCGCCATCGACTTCGAAGAGTTCCGCAAAACCGCGCAATAACCTATTGATGCGTCAGCTCTTCGGAGCATGAAGAACAAGGTCTCACGTCGGTGGCGAACCTGCTAAGGCCTGTTGAGAATCATCTTGAGTTGATGACGGCGGCAGTGAGGTAGATGAAGGCCTCGAAGCTTTGGTCAGTTTTGTCTGCGCGCAGGGCGATGCGTTTGAACTCTTTGAGTTTGCCGAAGAAGTTCTCGATCAGATGACGCCATCGGTACTTGTCCTTGTCGAAGGGGTGAGGGATCGTGCGCCGTGGGTGCTGTTTGATAACGGCCTGTGCGCCGCGTTGGTTCAAGTCGGCGATGATGGCGTCGCTGTCGAAAGCCATGTCGGCGATCAGGGCGCCGAAGTCGAGACCCTCAAGCAGAGGCTTGATACCGACCGTATCGTAGCGATGGCCAGGCAGGAGGCGGAAGCGCACGAGATTGCCCAGCGCATCGCTCAGGGCAAGGATCTTGGTTGTCATCCCGCCCTTGGAGCGGCCTATGGCCTGGCTCTTAGTCCCCCTTTTGCGCCCTGGCCGTGGCGATGCACCTTGACGATGGTGGCATCGACCATCGCGTACTCCATGTCCGGCTCGTCCGAGCAGGCGTCGAACAGCCGGACGAAGACGTCGGCTTTCACCCAGTCGCGGTAGCGCTTGAAGACCGTGTTCCACTTACCGAAGCAGGGCGGAAGGTCCCGCCAGGGACTTCCCGTCCGTGCAATCCAAAGCACCGCTTCTATGAAGCGACGGTTGTCGATCCCGCTCCGCCCGGGGTCAGAAGGCTTCCCCAAGCAATGCGGCTCCATCTTCGCCCACTGGGCATCTGTCAGAACTCTGCGATCCATCCGTAGCTTGAATCACATCGCTCACGCGTCGGGAATCCTAATTCTCAACAGACCTTAGAGCAGGATGGCGTCAAATCGGAACGATTTGTCGTCTGAATCCTGCTCTACAACTTTGAAAAATAGAGCAGATTCACGCATTCAGGTGAATCCACCTGAATGCGATCCGCTTGTCTTATGATCTTCCCACCTTATCGAGGCAAGATGAGGTGCCGGAGGGTGAGTGACCGCTCACCCTCCGGCGGCGAGGGACGGATCGGAAATCTGCGGGCCGCTGAGCGGGCCGAGTTAGAGTAGGATCGCCCTCGTCTTCTGCCTTAGGCCTGAACGGATCAACGGAGACCAGCTCCGCATGACAAGCATAGGCTCTCAGAAGATGACCCATCTCACCCTCGGTGTCGATGTTTCCAAGGATTGGCTCGACGCGCACCGCTTGGCCGATCGCGCCGACCGCCGCTTCGCCAACTCCAAGTCCGGCTGGCGTGCCCTGATCAAGTGGAGCGAGGGCGCGCCGATCGCCTTCGAACCTAGCGGACCCTACCACCGCGGGCTCGAGCAGTCGCTTGCCGCTGCCGGCCTGCCGGCGGTCAAGATCAACCCCTTGCAGGCCCGCCGCTTTGCCCAGGCGATCGGAACGCGCGCCAAGACCGACAAGGTGGACGCGCGGATGCTGGCCCGTATGGCGGCCACCCTCGACCTCCCCCCGACAGCGGCGCTCAGCGATACCATCAGACAGCTCAAAGAGCTGGTTATCGCCCGCCAGGCCCTGGTCAAGGATCGCACCGCCGCCAAGAACCGGACCAAGCAGATCACCCGTCCGCTGCTGATCGACCAAGCCAAAGCACGGCTGCTGCAGATCGAGACCCAGATGAAGGCCATCGAGGCCGAGATCGACACCATCATCAAGGGCGATCCGGAACTCGCCGCACGACGAGACATCCTCGCCAGCATACCCGGCATCTCTTCCATCACCGCCACTCTGCTGCTCGTCGAAGCCCCGGAACTCGGATCCCTCGAGGCCAAACAAGCCGCTTGCCTCGCCGGCCTCGCTCCCTTCACCAGACAGTCAGGAAAGTGGAAAGGAAAAGCCATGATCGCCGGTGGACGCGCGCTCCTCAGACAGGCCCTCTACATGCCCGCTCTCGTCGCCGCCCGCCACAACCATGACCTCAAGGCCGTCTACCAGAGACTCCGAAACGCCGGAAAACCACCCAAACTCGCTCTCACCGCACTCATGCGTAAGCTCGTCATACTCGCCAACGCCCTACTCAGAGATCAACGCTTGTGGTCTCCTCATAGGCCTTGACCAACACGGATCACTCTAACCAAGTCAGGCGGGACGGGGCGGCGTCTCGACCTCCCGCATGTCGCCGTTGGCCACCGCGAAGGGCTTGCCGCCAGCCAGAATGACCGCGCGGTCCGTCATTTCGGCGAAGTCGAACATCGCATAGAGAACGACGTCCGACCTCCCCTGGTACTCCTTGGGGTGGTAGACGCAGACACCCATGCGGTCGTCGAGCTTTCTGTAGGTATAGCGCGCCTCGCCCACCAGGGCGCCCGCGGCCGTGACGTAGCAGATGCCGTCCGTCTCGTAGCTGACCGTATGGGTGGAGATCTCCGTGAAGTCTCCCTGTTCGGAGTGGTGGACACCCCGCCATTCGATGCTCTTGCCGACAAGGGTCTCGGGCGCGTTAGCCATGGGTGGGGCCACCTAGCGAAGTTTGCCAATGGGCGAGGGAGCGATTGCTCCGACGCTTCCCTGGTATCGCGCAGAGGTCTCCGGATCTCAAGAGGATGCGAAGGCGAGCCAGATCCACAGGCACCAGCTGAGCGTGGCGACGGCGCTCAAGGTCGCCGCCACGGCAAGGCAGAGGCGGCTGGGCCCTTCCCTGGCAGCCGATCGCGCGGCCCTTTTCCGCGCGAGCTTCGGCGTTTGGCCGACGGCGGCGCCGGCCAAGGGCGAGAGGACGCCGACGGCCGATCGTTGCGCCGGGCTCACCGGGGCGGTCCCACGATGAAGAAGTACTCTCTGGTGAAGTTGGTGTACTCCGATTCGATGCCCATGATGGCGACGAAGACCAGGACCGCCAGGGGCGGCACCAGGATGATGTAGACCAGAGCCAGGCGTTCCCAGACCATGTGCATGAAGATGGCCATGATGAGACCGGCCTTCAGCGTCATGAAGATGAGAATGAGGGTCCATCTGAGGTAGCCCTGCAGCTGGTAGTAGTCGACCATGTAGGAGAGGAAGCTCAGGACGAAGAGCCATCCCCAGACCACCAGATAGGTCTTGATCGGATGCTGTTGGCCTTCTTTCGCGGCTTGCGGTTTGCCCTGCGCGTCCGCTTGTGCCTGTGCCATAGCCTTCCCCCCTACCAGAGATAGAAGAACGCGAAGATGAACACCCAGACCAGATCGACGAAGTGCCAGTAGAGGCCGGTGATCTCGACGAAGTGGTAGTCGCCCTTGCGGCTGGTGAAGAAGCCCTTGCGGCCGACGTCGTAGTCGCCGCGCCAGACCTTGCGCGCGACAATGAGCAGGAAGATCACCCCGATCGTGACGTGGGTGCCGTGGAAGCCGGTCACCATGAAGAAGATCGCGCCGAACTGCGGCGCCCCCCAAGGGTTCCCCCAAGGCGTCACGCCGTCTTCGATCAGCTTCGACCACTCGTAGGCCTGCATGCCGACGAAGGTCGCGCCCAGCAGCGCTGTCGCCAGCAGCAAGGCGCAGGTCTTCCTGCGGTCTCTGCGGTAGGCGAAGTTGACCGCCATCGCCATGGTCCCACTGCTGCTGATCAAGACGAAGGTCATGATCGCGATCAGGATCAAGGGGATCGGCGCGCCGCCGAAGGAGAGCGCGAAGACCTCGCTGGCGTTCGGCCAGGGCTCGACCGTCGACATGCGCACGGTCATGTAGCCGATCAGGAAACAGCTGAAGACGAAGGTGTCGCTCAAGAGGAAGATCCACATCATGGACTTGTGCCAAGAGGCGGTCTTGAAGGCCCGCTGGTCGGCGGACCAGTCCTCGGAGAAACCCTTCCAGCCGGGGTGAAGCGGGCGGGCTCCCGCGGTTTCCGTTGTCGATGCGGAGTCGGCGGCCATGGCGGTTCGAGCCTCTTATTGCAGCCCGCAGAAGGCGAGGAAGGCGGAGAGATTGTCGTTCTGGGTGAACAGCAGGATGAAGAGGATCACCCAGAGTCCCAGCAGGTAGTGCCAGTAGCCGGCGCAAAGCCTGATCCGCAGCTCCGTCTTGGCGGCGTCGGGTTTGTGCCAGAGGCTATAGGTGGTCCTGGCCCAGACCACCAGGCCGCCGGCCAGATGCAGTCCGTGCAGCGCCGTGATCAGGTAGAAGAAGTCGATCGCGGCGTTGCTCAGGCTGAAGCGGGCGATCTCGCTCAAGACCACCCAGGCCCAGACCTGGCCGACGAGAAAGGCGACGGCCAGGACGCCGGCGGCGATCATCGCCGTGCGGGTGTCCTCCATCTTCCGCCGCTTCACCGCATAGACCGCCCACTGGAAGGCGATGCTGCTCTCGATCAGGAGCGTGGTGTTGAACCACAAGAGCCATTGCGGCGCGGTTGGACGCCAGTTCTCGAAGGCCATGCGCTCCGCATAGGCGGCGATCAGCAGGAAGAAGAGCACGCTCACCACGCAGAGGAAGACCCGCAGCGCGATCTTCTGGACCGGCGGCGCGCCAGGTCTGGCCGCGCCGGCGTAGGCGAGTTCGGGACTGGGCCCTTCCCAGGGCTTTTCCATCAAGTGACGGAGGATCTTCATGGCTTTCCTCCCATTGTCCGCCCTCCTGTCAGGAGGGATTGGCTCTTGTTCGCGCGCTTCCGTTTCGCCGAGCGATCAGGCGTGTTTGGGCCATTCCTCCGCCGGCGCCCGCGCCTTGCTGGGCGGGATATGCTGCGGAATGAAGTCCTCGGCCGCGTCCGGCACGCCGTAGTCGTAGGGCCAGCGATAGACCACCGGCATCTCCTTGCCCCAGTTGCCGTGCCCAGGCGGGGACTCGGGCGTGTGCCACTCCAGCGAGGCCGCCTTCCAGGGGTTGCGGCCGGCGGGTTTGCCGTGACGCAGGCTGTGGATGATGTTGTAGACGAAGACGATCTGGGCGAAACCGACGACCAGGGCCACGATGGTGACGAACTCGTTGAGCGGCACCACCGAGGGCGGGACGAAGGGCATCTCGCCCAGCTCGTTGTAGCGCCGAGGCACGCCCATCAGGCCGATGTAGTGCAGCGGCAGGAAGATGGCGTAGGCGCCGATGAAGGTGATCCAGAAGTGGAACTTCCCCATCCCCTCGTGCAGCATCCGCCCGGTCATCTTGGGGAACCAGTGGTAGATCGCTCCATAGATCACCAGCACCGGTGCGACGCCCATCACCATGTGGAAGTGGGCGACCACGAACATGGTGTCCGACAGCGGCACGTCGAGGACCGCGTTGCCCAGGAAGAGGCCGGATAGACCGCCGTTCACGAAGGTGATGATGAAGCCCAACGCGAAGAGCATCGGGATCGAGAAGTGGATGTTACCGCGCCACAAGGTCAGCACCCAATTGTAGACCTTGAGCGCGGTGGGCACGGCAATGATCAAGGTCGTCGTCGCGAAGAAGAAGCCGAAATAGGGGTTCATCCCGCTGACGTACATGTGGTGCGCCCAGACGATGAAACTGAGGGCGGCGATGATCACGATCGCCCAGACCATCATGCGGTACCCGAAGATGTTGCGCCTCGAATGAACGCTGATCAGGTCCGAGACGATGCCGAAGGCCGGTAGGGCCACGATGTAGACTTCGGGGTGGCCGAAAAACCAGAAGAGGTGCTGGAAGAGGATCGGGCTGCCGCCCTCGTAGTCCAGCAACTGCCCCATCTCGACGATGGTCGGCATGAAGAAGCTGGTCCCGACGAGGCGGTCGAGCAGCAGCATCACGCCGCCGACGAAGAGGGCGGGGAAGGCCAGGAGGGCCAGGATGCTGGCGGTAAAGATGCCCCAGACCGTGAGCGGCATGCGCATCAAGGTCATGCCGCGCGCGCGCGCCTGCAGCACGGTCACCACGTAGTTGAGCCCGCCCATGGTGAAGCCGATGATGAAGACCACCAGGGAGATCAGCATCAAGATGATGCCCCAGTTGTGACCTGGCGTGCCGGAAAGGATCGATTGCGGCGGATAGAGGGTCCAGCCGGCGCCGGTCGGCCCGCCGGTGACGAAGAAGCTGGCCACCAGGATCAGCACCGCCAGGAGGTAGACCCAGTAACTCAGCATGTTGACGTAGGGAAAGACCATGTCCCTGGCGCCGACCATTAGCGGAATGAAGTAGTTCCCGAAGCCTCCCAGGAACAACGCGGTCAGCAGGTAGACCACCATGATCATGCCGTGCATGGTGATGAACTGATAGTACTGCTCGGCGTCGATGATGGAGAGGCTGTCGGGGAAACCGAGTTGCAGTCGCATCAACCACGACAAAACAAGGGCGACGAAGCCGATCGCAAGCGCGGTCGCGGAGTACTGGATCGCAATCACCTTGGCGTCTTGGCAGAAGACGTACTTCGTCCACCAGCTGTGGGCGTGATAAAGCTCGACTTCCTCGACTTCGGACGGCGGGACGCGGTCGTCGAAATCACCTAGTCTATCGTCAGTTACATCGACCATCAGGCATTCCTCTCCCCTGCGCAGGGACGGTGGCGCCTCTGCCGGGCACCCTTCTTGTCAGTCATTGCGCTTGGCCCCCATGGGCTTGACCCCCGGCGTCCGTGGACAGGCGCGACAGGTTCTCTTCCCGCCGCGCGGCGGCCAGCTGCTCGAAGGTCTGCTGGTCCTCAAGCCAAGCGAGGTAGTCTGCCTCGTCTTGGACGATCACATCGCCGCGCATCTGGGCATGGCCGACGCCGCAGAGTTCGGCGCAGAGCACCTGGAACTCGCCGGTGCGCGTAGGGGTGAACCAGAAGTAGGTCACCATGCCGGGAACCATGTCCATCTTCGCCCGGAACTCTGGCACGTACCAGTTGTGCAGCACGTCCTTGGAGCGCATCAGCACCTTGATGGGCTTGCCCACCGGCAGGTGCAGCGCGCCCGATTCGACGATGACGTCGTCCTGGCCGTGCGGGTCGTTCGGGATGAGACCCATCGGGTTCTCGAGGCTGATGTTGGCCCAGTCGCTGGCGCCCAGCTGGCCGTCCTTGCCGGGAAGACGGTAGCTCCATGACCACTGCTGTCCCACGACCTCGATCTCGGACGCGTCTTCGGGGACCTGCACGAACTGGTTCCAGACGAAGAGGCCGGGCGCCAGCATGGCGGTGACCAGAACGGCCGTCACCACCGTCAAGGTGATCTCGAGTCGCTTGCTTTCCGGCTCGTACTCGGAGCGTCTGCCCTGCCGATAGCGGTAACGGGAAATGCAGTGGGCCATGAAGAGCACGACGGCGATGAAGACCGCGCCGGTGATCCAGAAGGTCAGATCGATCGTGTCGTCGATGTAGCCCCAGTTGGACGCGATCGGCGCCCACCACCAGGGGCTCAGGATGTGGAAGAGCACCGTGCCGAGGCCGACGAGGAACATCGCGAGCGGCACGTAATCGCGCTTTTTCCTGTCCTTGCCTTCCTTCTCGTCGAAGGCGATGCGGATCAGATTGAAGATCAGCAGGACGCCGATGGCGAAGAGGAGCAAGCCCATCCAGTGCATCATGCCGCTGCCGGCGCTGCTGGCCAGATAGAGCCCGAAGAGGCAGAGGAGAGCGAAGCCCCCGCCCAAGAGCCATTTCGATTCGTTGGTCACCTTCGCGCTCCTCCCCTAGCTGGAGCCGACGAGCGCTCGGCGGCGGAGGATGAAAAGAGGTGCCACGACCTCTCCTTTGCCGGCCGAACAGTCTGGATGGCGGGTGAGTCGTTGCGTTTTCGGAGCGTTCTTGCGGAGAATGCTGGTCTAAACGGGGTATCGGGAGGGTCGATCTTTGCCGCAGTCGCCCCTTTGCTCCAGAGTAGGTCTCCTCTCTGGAGAACAAGGTTTGCGGAGTCGGCCTCCACAACCTCCGTCGCGACGGCGACGCGTGCCTTCAAGCACATCTTGCGCACCCCTCCACTTGCGAGTGCGCCGGCCGCCAATGCTCACGTTCTTACCAACCAGTTGGCGGCCCGCTACTCGCGGCGACACGGCTCGTTTGCGGTTGGGTTAGAGCCAACTCGGCCGTGCCGTCGGCCAGCGTTTCCTGGGTGAACGCGGTCAATCTGGCCAAAACGCTGCACGGCGCGGCAAGGAGCCGTCAAGGGACCATAAGCCGCAGTCAAGGGAGTGCCGTCCTTGCGCGGGCGACGGGAATCTGCGCGCTCCCTTACCGTAGCTGGCGCTGTCGACCGATAGCCGCGCGGCCTCGGCGTTTGCGGGCGAATGGGGATCGGGCACCGCATAACGCGAAAATCTGTGTAAATTTTTTCGAGACCCGGATCGGGAAAGGGAGTAACCTACCTACTTGGCGGGTCGTGGCTTCCTCGGTAATGAGAAGCCTGTTCTGGCGCCAGCCCTGGGTGGCCATCGGCCCCCCGAACCAATAGTTCGGGAGGAGTAAGTATGGCTATAGAGAACCACATCCGGAACCCGATCGAATGGGCCATCGACCTGTTCAAGCACGATGAGCACGACACTTCGCGCGCGCAAGAGGAGGTGCACCACGACACGCACCCGCCGGTCCGCCGCGTATCGGTAGCCGACCTTAAGGAGTGCCTGGCCCTGGGCGCCAAGGACTTCGGGGCCAACAGGTCCGATGTCGTGATGCTCTGCATCATCTATCCGATCGCCGGGTTGATCCTGGCACGCGCGGCCTCCGGCTACGAACTCTTGCCCTTGGTCTTCCCCTTGGCGTCGGGCTTCGCGCTCCTCGGTCCTCTCATCGCCGTCGGCCTATACGAGATCTCCCGCCGGCAGGAACTGGGCGACAAAGTGAACTGGACGGCGGCTTTCGGCGTGCTGCGGGCGCCCGGCTTCTGGTCGATCGTGGGCCTGGGTGTGGTCTTGCTCGCCATCTTCGCGGCCTGGATCGGCGCGGCCTACGTCATCTACTGGGCCACCTTGGGTCCCGAGCCCCCGGCCTCGGTCGGCTCGTTCCTCAGCGATGTCTTCACCACAGGCGCGGGCTGGGCGATGATCATCCTGGGCTGCGGCGTCGGTTTCGTCTTTGCCGTCGTTTCCCTTACCGTCAGCGTCGTCTCCTTCCCGCTGCTGCTGGATCGCAACATCGGCGTCTATGCGGCCGTGGAGACCTCCGTGCGCGCCGTGCGCGCCAACCCGCGCACGATGGCCGTCTGGGGCCTGATCGTGTCCGGGTCCCTGGTCGCCGGATCGATCCCGGCACTGGTCGGTCTCATCGTGGTCCTGCCCCTCTTGGGCCACGCCACCTGGCACCTCTACAAGAAGGTGGTGCCCCGCTGATTCGTCAGGGTCTCGCTTGGCCGACGGGCCTATGCGAGACCCTTTCTCAAGCCTGACCGTCTAGCCCTTCCTGTCGCGGCAAGCAGCACGATCGGACGTGCGGCTTCCCGACGGCCATCCGGCCTCCACTAAGGCGAACGGCGGCTTTCAATCTTGGCCTTAATCCTGTCTCTTGGACGTAACAGACTCTGACATGTGAATTTAAGAAGCTGGTCACAAAGCTGAAATAGCACCGGACGACAGTCCCGGCGGTTTGCAATCGCCGGGCTTTTCTTGCTGCGCGCTGGAGGGGCCCGCCTTTGTGTTTGGCGCGCTGGCACGAAACGAGGGTCGTCTGTCATGTATAAGCTGCAAATTCTCCATGCGTCGGATCTGGAAGGCGGCCTCGAAGCGTTGGATAACGCGCCGAACTTCGCCGCGGTGGTAGATGCCTTGGAGGCGGACGCCAGCAATCAAGGCTTCGGCTCCATTCTGCTGTCGGCTGGCGACAACTTCATCCCGGGACCCTTCTTCAACGCCGGCGGCGACTCCAGCCTGGCGGCCACCTACGAGGGCTTCTACAACGAGCTCTTCGGCCTAATCGATACCTCGCAACTCGATGCCGCCGACGACACCAACGGCGACGGCTTCTTCGACAACGACGAGATCCAGGCGGTGATCGACGGCGGCTCGCTGACCGTCACCGACATCTACACGACCGACATCAACGGCGACGGCTTCGTCGACTTCTTCGAGGAGCTCGACACCTTCGAGGGTCGCGTCGACGTCTCCATCATGAACGCGCTCGGCTTCGATGCCTCGGCCGTCGGCAACCATGAGTTCGACGCCGGCACCGATGCCCTAGAGAACATCATCAACTACGACAGCGAGGAGGGGAACAGCCTCTCCGGCGGCCGCTTCGGCAACGACAACTACCTGAACGAGATCGACTGGCTGGGCGTGCAGTTCCCCTACCTGACCGCCAATCTCGATTTCAGTCAGGACTTCGACGTCGGACCGCTCTTCACCGAACAGATCTGGCCGGCCTCCGCCTTCCTCTCCGACTTCCTGAGCGCGCGCGTCAATCCCAACGATCCGAGCGAAGTCGGCGTCGACTCGAACGATCCCAAGATCGCGCCGGCCACGATCCTCGAGGAGGGGGGCGAGATGATCGGCGTGGTGGGAGCCACCACCCAGCTCATTGCCTCGCTCTCTTCCACCGGCAACATCGATGACGTCTCCAGCCCCGGCACGAACGACATGCCGGCCCTGGCCGCCGTCCTGCAGCCGGTGATCGACCAGCTGCTGGATCAGGGCATCGACAAGATCATTGTCGTCAGCCACCTGCAGCAGCTCGCGCTCGAGACCGAACTCGCCGGACTGCTGAACGGCGTCGACGTCATCATCGCCGGCGGCTCGGACACCTTGCTGAGCGACGGCGACGATCAGCTGCGCCCGGGCGACGTCAGCCAGGGCGACTATCCGGTCGAGGTCACCAACGCCGACGGCGATCCCGCCCTGATCGTCTCGACCGACGGCGAGTACGCCTACGTCGGCCGCCTGGTGGTCACCTTCGACGAGGACGGGGTTGTCGTCACCGACGCCTTGGAAGAGTCGGTGAACGGCGCCTACGCGACCGACGAAGCCGGCGTACTGGGCGTCACCGGCGCCGCCGATCTCGAGGAGGCCATTGCCGGTTCCGACAAGGCGACGGACGTGCAGAACCTCGTCGATGCCGTCACCGACGTGGTGACCACGCTCGACGGCGACATCGCCGGCGAGTCTTCCGTCTTCCTGAACGGCGAGCGCTCCTCGGTCCGCACCGAGGAGACCAACCTCGGCAACCTGACCGCCGACGCCAACCTGAAGGCGGCGCAGGAGGTCGACCACGAGGTCCTGGTTTCCTTCAAGAACGGCGGCGGCATCCGTGCCGCGATCGGTGAGATCGTCGACAACGGCGACGGCACCTCGACCAGGACCACCACCGCCGCCAACCCCGCGTCGGGCAAGGAAGCCGGCGAGATCAGCGAACTCGATATCGACAACACGCTGCGCTTCGACAACGGCCTGGTCGTGGTGGAGCTGACGCCGGAGCAGCTGAAGATCATCCTGGAGCACGGCGTCGCCGCGACGGAGGAGGGCGCGACCCCGGGTCAGTTCCCGCAAGTCGGGGGCATTCACTTCTCCTTCGATCCCGACGGAACGGCACAGGAGCTGGGCGACGACGGCGAGGTGCTGGCCGCCGGCACGCGCGTGCACGACGTTGCCCTGGTCGATGCCTACGGCGTGCCGCAGCAGATGATCATCGAGGACGGCGCGGTTGCCACTGATGCCCCGGAGAGCATCAAGGTGGTGACCCTGAACTTCCTTGCCGGTGGCGGCGACGGCTATCCCTTCGGCTCTTTTTCCGATGTCGTCGATCTGGGCATCGGCGAGCAGCAGGCACTCTCCGACCTGCTGCGCGAGGAGTTTCCCAAGGACGGAGACACGCCCTTCGGCATCGAGGATACCGACCCGGGCCAAGACGGCCGTATCCAGAATCTGGACGAGCGCAGCGGCACCGTCGATGCGCCCATCGCTAGCGAGAAGCTGGAGTACGAGGTCTTCGCCGAGTTCGTGGGCGCGGGCGGCGAGGGTGCCTCCGAAGTCGTCGCGCACGAAGACGGCAAGCTCTTCGTCACCAACGGAGCGGAGGATCAGATCGACATCTTCGATCTGGCATCCAAGTCGCTCCATGCCAGCATCCCGCTCGACGGGTTGGACGGCTACGACGGCGTGCAGTCGGTCGCCGTCAAGAACGGCGTGATCGGCGTCGCCATCGCGCGCGCGCCGGAGGAGATGGAGGTCAACGGCGAGACCCAGCTGATCTCCCAGCCGGGCTTCGTGGCGCTCTTCGACGCCGAGACCAAGGTCCTGCTGTCGACGGTCGATGTCGGCAACCTGCCGGATCAACTGACCTTCTCCGAAGACGGTCTGACCCTGCTGGTCGCGGGCGAGGGCGAGAAGAACGACGACAGCGATCACGACGACAATCCGCTCGGCACGGTCGCCGTCATCGACGTCGGCGATCCCGCAAACCCGAGCGCGAACATCCTGGACTTCACCAAGTTCGACGGCATGGAGGAGCAGGCCCGCGACGCCGGCATCCGCATCCAGGAAGGCGTCAGCTTCGGCCAGGACGTGGAGCCCGAGTACATCGCGATCAGCCCCGATGGCGGCTACGCCTTCGTCTCGCTGCAGGAGAACAACGCGATCGCGAAGATCGATCTGGCAAACGACAAGGTCGTCGACGTCTTCTCCCTCGGCACCGTGGACTTCAGCTCCGAGAGCCAGCTTGACGCCAACGACAACAGCGTCATCGAGATCAGGAACTTCGAGAACCTGGTCGGCTTCCGCATGGTCGACTCCATCGCCACCTTCGAGGTGAACGGCCAGACCTACGTGGCCACCGCCAACGAGGGCGACAGCCGCGACTTCGACGAGGACCGCGTCGCCGACCTGGCCGAAGACGGCAAGCTGGATCCGGCCCTGGTCGCCAAGCTCAAGGCGGACGGCCTGATCGACGACGACGAGGACAGCGACATCGGCCTGGAGCGGCTGGAGGTCTCCACGATCGACGGCGACACCGACGGCGACGGCGACATCGACGTCCTGCACACCTTCTCCTCGCGCTCCTTCTCGATCTTCGATGGCGACGGCAACCTGGTCTTCGACTCGGGCCCCGAGTTCGAGAAGATCATCGCCGAGCGGGCGCCGGCGCGTTTCAACGACGATGACGGCGGTCCCGACGAGAATCGCTCCGACGCCAAGGGTCCGGAGCCCGAGGCCATCTCCATCGGCGAGATCGACGGTCACGTCTATGCCTTCATCGGCCTGGAGCGTGACAGCGGGATCATGATCTACGACGTGACGAACCCGGCCGAGGCGAACTTCGTCAACTACATCGAACCCAAGTTCACCGATTTGACGCCGGAAGGCGAGGTGGCGCGCCAGGGCCCCGAGATCGTGGCCTTCATCTCCGCCGCCGACAGCGTTTCCGGTCATGCTCAGATCGCGGTCGCCTACGAGATCTCCGGCACCACGGTGGTCTACGACCTGAAGCCGGCTCCGCTCGAGCTAACCATCCCCGAGATCCAGGGCGCCGGCCACATCTCGGAGTACGTCGGCGAGATGGTCGAGACCAAGGGCATCGTCACCGCCGTCGACTTCAACGGCTACTACCTGCAAGACCCCGAGGGCGATGGCGACTACGCCACCTCAGACGCGATCTTCGTCTTCACCGGAACGGGGTCGACTTCGCCGGTCGAGGTCGGCGACAAGGTCAAGATCGAGGGGCTGGTCGAAGAGGTGGTGCCGCAGCCCGGCGGGCTGTCGGTCACCCGGATCTCGACGGCCGAGGCCGAGGTCCTCTCCAGCGGCAACGCGCTGCCAGAGGCCGTCATCATCGGCGAGGCGGGCCGCAACCCGCCGAACAGCCAGGTGATCTCAGAGGACGAGCTGCCGGTCGATCTCGCCAACGACCCCGGCATCTTCAATCCCGACGAGGACGGCATCGACTTCTTCGAGAGTCTCGAGGGCATGCGGGTGACGATCGACGACCCCGTCGCGATCTCGCGGACCAGCACCTTCAACGAGACCTGGATGGTGGCCGACGACGGTGAGAACGCGACCTCGCCCAGCAACGGCCTGAACGACCGTGGCGGCCTCAACATCAACGCCGACGAGGACGGCTACGGCGACGTCAATCCCGAGCGCATCCAGGTGCAGTACGACGCCTTCTTCGATCTGCTGCCGGAAGGCTTCACGCCGCCCAACCTGCAGGTCGGCGACAACCTCTCGGACATCACCGGCGTGGTCGACTACGACTTCGGTAACTTCGAGATCCTGGTGACCGAGGCCTTCACCGTCGAGGAGCCCAGCAGCAACACGAGGGAGGTGACCTCACTCGTGGGCGACGACAACGAGCTCTCGGTGGCGACCTACAACGTGCTCAACATCACCTCCAATCCGGCTGATGGCGACGCGGCGCAGATCGCCGCCCTGGCTCAGCAGATCGTGAACAACCTGAACTCCCCGGACATCCTTGCCCTGCAGGAGATCCAGGACGACAGCGGCGTCACCAACGACGGCACCTTGAGCGCTGAGCAGACCCTGCAGGCCATCGTCGACGCCATCGTGGCGGCCGGCGGACCGGCCTACGAGTTCGAGAGCGCCGTGGTCGACGTGAACGGCGAGACCGGCGGTATCCCGGGCGGCAACATCCGCAACGCCTTCCTCTACAACCCCGAGCGCGTCGAGGCCAAGGAGATCACGACCCTGGAGGAGGCGGAGCTGGCTGCTCTCGGCGTCAGCGATCCCACCACCTTCGACGGCACCCGCGATCCCTTGCTCGGCGTCTTCCAGTTCAATGGTGAAGAGATCACCTTGATCAACAATCACCTGACGTCGCGCTTCGGATCGACGCCGGTCTTCGGTGCCCAGCAGCCCTTCGTCCAGGCCGGCGAGGCCGAACGCGAAGCCGAAGCCAAGGCGCTGAACGAGGTGGTGGATGCCTTGCTCGCCGGCAATCCGGCGGCCAACGTGGTGGTCCTGGGCGACCTCAACACCTTCGAGTTCACCGATGAGCTGACGGAGGACCTGCCGGGTGTCGGCAGCGAGCGGGTGCTGACCAACCTGATCGACAAGCTGGAGGGCGACGAGGCCTACAGCTTCATCTTCGAAGGCAACAGCCAGCTCCTGGACCACATCTTCGTCACCGACAACCTCTTGAACAAGGCGGAGATCGACATCGCCCACGTCAATGTGGACTTCCTCGACTTCGTCTCGGATCACGAGCCGGTGGTGGCGAAGTTCCGTCTCGACCCGCAGGACCAGATCATCGCCGGCACCGATGGACCGGACGACCTGACCGGCGGCAGGGGCTTCGACATCATCCTCGGCCTTGGCGGCAACGACGAGCTTACCGGTCTCAACGGTGACGACTTGATCTCGGGCGGTAACGGCTTCGACATCATCGAAGGTGGTAACGGCGATGACGAGATCATCGGCGGTCGTGGCGACGACAACATCAATGGCGGTGCCGGTGACGATCTCGTGTTCGGCAGCAAGGGCAACGACTATATCGAGGGCCGCGACGGCGACGACGAGATCCTCGGCGGTGCCGGAGAGGACGACATCGGCGGTGGTGCCGGCGACGACATGATCGGCGGTGGCGACAAGAACGACGTAATCTCCGGCGGTGCCGGCGACGATCAGCTTCGCGGCGATGGCGGCGATGACGAGATCATCGGCGGCATGGGCGAGGACATGATCGACGGCGGGGCCGGTAACGACTATGTGCTCGCGGGCAACGACGACGATGCGGTCATGGGTGCGGCCGGCGACGACGAGATCATCGGTGGCCTCGGCGACGACGAGTTGAACGGCGGTGCCGGGATGGACGAGATCGTCGGCGGTAAAGGTCAGGACGACATCATCGGCGGCAAGCATGACGACATGCTCTTCGGCGGTGCCGACAACGATCAGATCTCCGGCGGCGGCGGTGACGACTATGCCGAGGGCGGTAGCGGGGACGATGACATCCAAGGTGGCCTCGGTGACGACGAGATCCGCGGCGAGGCCGGCGAGGACGACATCGAAGGCGGCAAGGGTGACGACCTGCTCTTCGGCGGCGATAACGATGACGAGATCACCGGCGGTCTGGGCGCCGATTTCATCGAAGGCGGGCGGGGCAACGATCTCTTGACCGGCGGCCCCGATGCCGATCACTTCGCCTTCTCCGGCATGTTCGGCAACGACATCATCACCGACCTGAACCCCAACGAGGATCAGATCGAGATCTCCGGGGCGTCGGCCGACGACATCACGGTGAGCCAGGGTCCCGACGGGATCGTCCTCGACGTCGACGCCGCCGGCTCCAACGGCAGTATCGCCTTGCTGGGCGTGGACGAGTTCGACCTGGACAAGATCTACTTCAGCTAAGACTGGGTACCGACTGAGCGGGCGAGGCTTGGCACCACCAAGCCTCGCCCTTCTCTTTGCGGGTCAGGCCGCCAAGAGCTCTTCGGCGGCGGCCGCCTCCTCCGGAAGGAGGCCCTTATCCGCCGCGTCGGCGAGGTAGCGGAAATCGTCGATCATGCTGCGCAAGAGCTGCCGACCGGCCGTGACGGGCGGATAGGCGGCAAGGGAGTCCGCGGCGGCGAACCGCTCCAGCGGGCGGACGACGGCGTGGTAGTCCAGGCCGAAGGAGAAGGCCATGGCGTAGCGCTCCAGGCCCGAGGTGACGACGCGCTGCTGGCTCGCGCGCACCGCGCCGGCGGTCCATATCTCCAGAATGTCGCCGGCGGTGACGAGGAAGGTTCCGGGAAGCGGCGGTGCCTCGACCGAAGTCCCGTCCCTGGCTCTGACCTGGAGTCCGGGTCCGCCCTGCAGCAGGAGGGAGAAGCACGCGAAGCCGCTGCGGGGACCGCTATCCAGTCCAATCGGGCTCTTCTGCGTCTCCTTGCCGAGGTTGCGCAGCAGCCGTAACCGGGAGGTCGGGTTCTTGACGTGTCGGCGCAAGCTGGCGGCATCGACGCCCCAGGCCGATGCAAAGGCATCCAACAGGGTCAGGCCGAGCGCGAAGACGGCGCTGTAGTAGGCTGACACCGTGTGGCGCCAGCCGGGGATGTCGGGCCAGACGTTCGGACCCGTCATGCGCCACTTGGCGAGGTAGTCGGGGTGGTCGGCCGGTGCTTCGAAGGAGAGGTCCCAGGCCTCCGTGAAGTCGATCTTGGCCGGGAAGTCGGCGCGGTTCTCTTCGAAGGGCACGTAGCCCCTGTGGTGCGTGCTGAAGCCACACCAGTAGCGCATCTTGTAGACGCGCGGCATCAGGTGAAAGCGCCGCGAGGCGGCAAAGATCTCGTCGATCAGGTGTCGCGATACCCCATGGCCCGCGATGTAGAAGGCCCCGGACCTGCTGGCCGCGTCGTTCAACTCGGCGGCGGCCAGATGTCGTTCGACCGCTCCGCCGTCGAGCAAGGCGGAGACATCGACGACCGGCAGCCGCCTGTCCGCGTCGGGATGAACGACAGCTTCCTTCTCGGCAAGATACGCCATCTTGCGGTCCCCTCAGCAAGTAATGTGCTGTCCTCTCTCCTTTATTGATATAGTTGTTCATTGGAATAGCTGCAAAGGAAGCACTTTGCTTATTTGGTGGCGGAACTATGCCTACGCGATGTCGACAGCCGGTACCTTTGGAACAGGGACCCTTTCGGCACGGGACGAGCTCTAAGTGTGTGGGTCGTGGAGGAGGGGGACCGCCTGTGGGAGCGAGCGCACCAGAGCAGGATTCACGCACACAGGTGATTCCACCTTAGTGCGATCTTCTCTAGGAATCCTCTCCCAGAAGTGTCAAGGTGTTGCCGGAAGGATCCTCGAAGTGCGCGAGCCAGCCGCCCCAGAACTGCTTCTCCGGCGGCCCGTTGAAGACCACGCCCTCTTGGCAGAGCGCTTCGTAGCGGTCATGGATGTCCGCCACCTGCAGCGAGACGCCGAGAAAGCGGCCGATGAGATCGCCGTCCTCCTCGTCCCGCGTGGTCTGCTCGATAATCAGCTGCGGTCCGCCCACCTTGACGCCCAACGCACCGTGCTCCGCCATCTCCCAGGCGACCGGGAGGCCCAAGGTGTCGACGTAGAACGCTCGTGCCGCTTCATAGTCTTCGACAAACACGCGGAGGCCATAGAGCTTCATGCATCGAATTCCTTGGAAGGGCGCAGGGAGGGTCGGCGAGGTTGCGCATGCCACTAACGCCCGGCGGCGCCCAATTCAAGTCATTGCCGTGACATCTCGTGCGCTAGGATGACGATCTCCTCGAACGATGGCTTGGAGGCAACGGGCCTTGGGACGCCACGGCACCGACGCGGCACTGCTCGACGGAGTCAGTAGGGAATTGCTTGTCCATCCCAAGCGAAGACCTTGCCGCTGTCGCGGGCCGTGAGCCCGTCCACCACGTCCAGGAGCGCGTGGGCCGCCTTCGTCGGCGTGAAGAGCCTGCCGCGCGGCACGCTGCTCTGAAAGGGCTTCGAGAGTGCGCTGTCCACCGTGCCCGGATGGAGGCCGACGCAGATCGCGGTCGGGTTCCGGCGCGCCAGCTCTATGGAGAGCGTCTTGAGCAGCATGTTAAGGCCCGCCTTCGAGGCGCGGTAGGCATACCAGCCACCCAGCGCGTTGTCTTCGATACTGCCCACCCTGGCCGACAGCGCGGCGAAGACCGTCTTCCGCTCTTGCGACAGCAGGGGCAGGAAGTGCTTGGCCACCAGCGCCGGCCCGATGGCATTGACGCGAAAGGCGGTGGCCAGCGCCTCGCCGTCCAGGCTTCGCCAGGTCTTTTCGGGCTTCAGCCGATCGCCCTGGTGCAGAACGCCGGAAGCCAGCAAGATCAGTTGAAGGGAACCGGCGCGGTCTTTGATGGCCTCCGCGGCCGCGGCGATGCTCTCTTCCTTCTCTATGTCGATGGGATGCCAAGTGATCGAGGCACCCACCGTCGACAGCGCCGATCGCGACAGCGCGTGGATCGAGGCGACGCCGGGGTCGTCTCTGAGTTCCTGCACGAAGGCGCTCCCGATGCCGCCCGTCGCCCCGACGACGAGCGCGGTTACGTCGTTGCCAAACGACCGCAAAGAGGATCCTCGCCGCATGGACATTCTCCCTCCTATGGAGATCATGACAGCCGATCTCTCTCGACGACTGATACGCGGGAGCCGGCGCGCCGGATCGCTCGGCGGCCGCCGTCTTGGACGAGATCACAAGTTCGAATGTCACCGCCTATTCATGCCGGGTGGTCAATCCCGCGCATTGGCGAGCGGGTCTGGAAGCCCCATCTTTAGGCGAAAGACCAAGTGAATTGGCGAGGGGGATGACGGTTGGGGAACTCCGGAGATCGCTGGCCTGGCGATGGGAGACCGCGCTCGCCGATTATGGCGTTTGCCCTCCCACATCAATGGAACGGCCCTGTCAGGCGATCTCGCTTTGCGCTGCAACTTCTGCGGTTTTCGACCGCTTTAGGGAGAGGAGAGCCGGCGTGCTTGCTAACCGCAAACGGATCGAACCGGGCCCCGGCCAGGAGTCGGTCTGGGACTATCCACGCCCGCCGCGGCTGGAACGGGTGAGTGAGCGTCTGCGCGTCGACTTTGCCGGAGAGACCGTAGCGGAGAGCACGAAAGGACTGCGCGTGTTGGAGACCAGCCGTCCGCCGGTCTTCTTCATTCCGCCCGAAGACGTCAGGCAGGACTTCCTGCGGCCGGCCCGCGGTCAGTCCTGGTGCGAGTTCAAGGGGCGCGCACGCTATTGGTCGGTTGTGGTCGGTCCCGCCCGCGCCGATCGGGCGGCCTGGAGCTACGCTAACCCGACGGCCGCTTTCCGGGCCATTGCCAATTGGCTCGCCTTCGACGCGTCTTGCATGCAGGCCTGCTGGGTCGGCGCGGAGCGGGCTTACGCGCAGTCTGGCGACTTCTACGGCGGCTGGATCACCTCGCGCATCGTCGGCCCTTTCAAGACCAGCTCCAGCATGTTCGGATAGCCGCCGCGTCGGCCTCTGGTCGATCCGTCAGGTCGCGAAGAAGACCGTCTCGTCCTGGCCCTGCAGTCTGATCTCGAAGCGGTAGCGCCGGACCGCGCCGCCGTCCTCGACGAGGTTGGCGATCAGGGTGTCGCGCCGGGCCGGGTTCTCGATCCGGCCGAGGATCGGGTCGTCCGCATTCGCTCTGCTCTCTTCCGGGAAGTAGAGCCGGGTGGAGAGACCGAGATTGATCCCCCGCGCTACGATCCATAACGCAAGGTGCGGGGCCATCCAGGTGCCTTTGGGGCCGGGCACCGGGCCGGGCTTGACGGTATCGATCGCGAAGTCGCCGCTGTTCGAATCAGCGGCGATGCGTGCCCAGCCGATGAAGTCGGGACCGCAGTCCGCATGTCTGGGGTCGAGCGGCGAGTTGTAGATCCCCTTGGCATCGGCCTGCCAGACCTCGAGCACCGCGTCGCGCACCGGCATGGCATCACCGTCGCGGATGAGGCCTTCGATCCGAATGCGCTCTCCGGGCGCCTCGGGACCGGCGATTGTCCGGCCGGGGTCGTCGTAGGGACCATGGAGGCCAGCGACGCTGGGCGTCATGCCGATGTGAACGTAGGGACCGGCCGTTTGCGAGGGCGTCTCCTTCAGGTAGCCGAGATCCATGTCAGTTCCCCTCCAGCCGGTTCTCGAATGGCGTCGAACGAGAGCCGCGCAGCACGATGTCGAAACGGTAGGCCAGTGCGTCCATCGGACGGCTGGCCTTCATGTCCAGGGGCGCGATCAGGCGCTCGACCGCGCGCTTGTCCGGTATGGCGTTCAGGATCGGGCAGAGCGGGATCAGGGGGTCGCCCTCGAAGTACACCTGCGTGATGAGGCGCTGGCCGAAGGAGGCGCCGAAGACGGAGAAGTGGATGTGCGCCGGGCGCCAGTCGTTAACGTTGTTCGGCCAGGGATAGGCGCCGGGCATGATGGTCCAGAAGAGGTAGCGTCCCTCCTGATCGCTAAGCGTGCGTCCGCATCCGCCGAAGTTAGGATCGAGGGCGGCCAGGTAGCCGTCCTTGACGTGACGGTAGCGGCCGCCGGCATTGGCCTGCCAGATCTCGATCAGGCAGTTGGGCAGGGCGCGACCTGTCTCGTCACTGACCCGGCCGTGAAGCAGGATGCGCGGGCCGATCGCCTCGCCCTCGCCGCCGTAGTTGCGGATCAGGTCGTGGTCCAAGGGTCCCAACATCTCGTGGCCGAAGACCGGCCCGCTGAACTCCGACAGCGTTGCCTCGTGAGCGACCAGCGGCCGCTGCGGCGCGCGCAGGACGCTGGTCTTGTAGCCGGGCGCCAGTGCCGGCGGATGCCAGGCCATGTCGCGCGGGATGAGGTTGCCGAACTCGTGCGGCGCATTCTTCATGTCGAGCCCTCTCCAGAGGTTTTCGGTCCGCATGCGACGTCGTCCAGCGCTTGCTTCACCACGCCGATGGCCCGGTTGGCGGCCGGGACCCCGGCGTAGACGGCGACATGCAGCAAGAGCTCTTTCATGTCGTCCAGGCTGGCGCCGGTGTTGGCCGTGGCCCTGGCGTGCAGGGCCAGTTCGTCATCCTGTCCGCGTGCCGCCAGGATCGCCATGGTGATGAGCGAGCGTTCGCGCTTGGTGAGGCCGGGCCGCGACCAGACCGAACCCCAGGCGGTTTCGGTGATGAAGCGCTGGAAGTCGGCGTCGAAGGCGGTGGTGCGGGCCTGGGCCTGGTCGACATGACGGTCGCCCAGCACCGCGCGCCGGGTCGCCATGCCCTGGCGAAAAGCCTCGCCGTCCGGGCAGGGGGCGGGCTTAGGCAAGGACGTAGTCCTGAAGAAATCCGCCCATGAGCTTCCCCAAGGCTGCGGGTTCCTGGACGCAAGGGATGTGGCCGCTGCCTTCGATCGTCTCGAAGCGGGCACCGGAAATGAGCTCGGCCATGCCTCGGACCACCTCCGGCGGCGTGGAGCCGTCCTCGCTGCCGGCGATGCAGAGCGTCGGCACCCGAACGCCGCGGGCCGCGTCGGTCAGGTCGGCGTCGCGGATGGCCGCCGATAGCTGGGTATAGCCTTCGACCGGCGTGCGCAGCAGCATGTTGCGCCAGAGCGCCATCTCCTGCGGGTTCTCCTGGCGGAACTTAGCGGAGAACCAGCGTTCCAGCACGCCCTCGGCGACGGCCTCCATGCCGCCGGCGCGCACGGCCGCGATGCGTTCGTTCCAGAGGTCGGCCGTGCCGATGCGGTGCGCGGTGCAGCAGAGGATGAGGCCGGCCACGCGCGAGGGTGCCGCTTCGGCGAGCGCCAGCGCGATCATGCCGCCCACGGAGAGGCCGGCGACGAAAGCCTGCTCGATCTCCAACCGGTCGAAGAGGGCAAGCAGGTCCCGGGCATGGGACTCTATCGGCCGCTCGCCGGAAGAGTCGCTCAAGCCATGTCCGGCCGTGGAGTAGAGCAGGAAACTGATCCCGGCCGGCAGGTGTTCCAGCAAGGGGTCCCAGACTCTGGGATCGGTGCCCAGCGAGTTCGAGAAGGCCAGGACCGAGCCGTAAGGGGGACCTACCATGTCGTACTCGATGATCCGTCCGTCGATCTCCGCCGCCTTCATCGCGTTCTTTCCTCCCAAGGGACCTTGCGTCCAGACTGCGCGATCGCCTGGGTCATGTACAATTATGTTTTGATCGCGAAGGATAACCCCAGAGTAATGCTAGATCCGAGAATCAAGCTCCGACACCTGCGCACCTTCGTCGAGGTGGCGCGCCGCGGCAGCGTCCAACAGGCGGCCGACGTCCTGGCCGTCACCCAGCCAGCCGTCTCCAAGACCCTGAAGGAGCTGGAGGAGATCGCCGGCGCGCGCCTGATGGAGCGCGGACGCAGCGGCGCCAGCTTGACGCCGGTCGGGGAGATCTTTCTGCACTATGCCGGGGCCGCGCTCGCCTCGCTGGAGCGAGGCATGGACGGCATCGCGCATGCCCGCGAGGGTGACAGCAGCCTGACCGTCGGCGCGCTTCCCAGCGTGGCCGCGCGGATCATTCCCTCCGCCGTCGCCGACTTCAAGCGGGCCTCGCCGGAAGTCAGGCTGCAGATCGTGACCGGTCCCAACCCCTTCCTGCTCGATCTGGTTCGCGACGGCGAGTTGGACTTGGTCGTCGGTCGTCTTGGGCCTCAGGAAAGCATGGTGGGCCTGAGCTTCAATCACCTCTATTCGGAACGCGTCGCGGTCGTGGTCCGCGCCGGCCATCCGCTGCTGGAGAGCAACGACCTGGGCCGCATCGCCGAGCATACCGTGCTCTTCCCCGATCAAGGCGCCGCCATCCGAGAGCTGGCCGAGCAGCTGTTGATCACCAGCGGCATTGCCCGCCTGCCGGACCGGATCGATACGGTTGCGGCCACCTTCGGCCGCTCCTACGTCCGCAAGACCGATGCCGTTTGGTTCATCTCTTACGGCGTCGTTGCGCTCGACATCGCCGACGGGCACTTGGTGGAGCTGCCCTTTACCGTCGATCAGACCTTGGGTCCGGTCGGCCTGACCATGCGCGCCGAGGTCGGCATGACGCCGACCTTGAGCCGCTTCACCGGCATTCTTCGCAGGATTGTCGCCGATGCCGCGCCCTAGGGTTCTCGGAGTTCGATAACGGCAGGGTTATGAAAAACCGTGAAATCCTCATTTTTCCTTTTGCCCTTCGTGATGCAAACTCCCGGGGCAGGTGAACGCAAGAGCGCGCCGCAAAGGCGAGACTAGGGAGGAAAGAAGGCTATGAAACGCAGACTGCTATCGATGGGGCTGCTGGCGGCCGCGCTGTCGGTCCCGGGGACCGGCGTGCTGGCCGAAGAGGTCATCCTGCGCTTGCACCAGTTCCTGCCGCCGCAGGCTACCATTCCCTCGAAGGCGATCGACCCCTGGATCGAGAAGGTCGAGCAGGCATCGGGCGGACGCATCGACGTCCAGCACTATCCCGCCATGCAGCTGGGCGGTGCGCCGCCCTCGCTCTACGACCAGGCGCGCGACGGGGTGGTCGATATCGTCTGGACGGTGCTGGGCTATACGCCGGGCCGCTTCGACAAGACCGAAGCCTTCGAGCTTCCCTTCATGGTGACCACCGGTGAGGCAACCTCGCGGGCGTTCCACGAGTACGTGGCGAAGAACGCGATGGACGAGTTCGTCGACGTTCAACCCATTCTCTTCCACACCCACGGGCCCGGTCTCCTGCACGTGAAGGGCGACGGCGTGCGCTCCATCGAGGACATGGAGGGCTTGAAGCTGCGCGGGCCGACGCGCGTCATCACCGCCATGCTGGAAAGCCTCGGCGCGTCCGCCGTCGGCATGCCCGTGCCGGCCGTGCCGGAGGCGCTCTCCAAGGGCGTGATCGACGGTGCCGTCATTCCCTGGGAAGTCACCGTGCCGCTGAAAGTGCCGGAGCTGGTCGACACTCACACCGGTTTCGAGGGCGACCACGGCCTCTACACGGCCACCTTCGCCCTTGTGATGAACCGCGACAGCTACGAAAGCTTGCCGGACGACCTCAAGGCGGTGATTGACGCGAACTCCGGCGTCGAGGCGGCGGCCAGCTTCGGCGCGGCGATGGATGCCGGTGACGTCGTCGGCCAGGAGAAGGCGGCCCAGTCGGGCAACACCATCATCATCCTGGATGCGGCCGAGACGCAGCGCTGGCGCGATGCCGCCCAGCCGGTCGTCGACGAGTGGATTCAGACCATGCAGGAGGACGGCATCGACGGGGCCGCGCTGGTCCAAGAGGCCCGCGAGCTGGTCGAGAAGCACTCCGCCCAGTAGCCGAGGTCGGGCGCGCCGCGGCGCGTCCCACGCACGTTCGAACCGATTGGACCGAATGGTGATCGCGCGTCTCATTCATAGGGCGGCGCTGGCCTTGGCGCTCGCCGGCGGCCTGGTGCTGGTGGCCATGACCTTGCTGACGGTCGCCAGCATCACGGGGCGCGGCCTGATCTGGCTAGGCCTGGGGCCGGTGCCCGGCACCTACGAGCTGATCGAGATGGGGGGCGCCTTCGCCGTCTTCAGCTTCCTGCCCTGGTGCCAGCTGCAGCGTGGCCACGTGACCGTCGACCTCTTCATGGAGCGCCTGGGGCGGCGCGCCAACCTGATCGTCGACGTCCTCGCCAACCTTCTGCTGACGCTGGCGGCCGCCGTGATCCTTTGGCGCCTGTGGCTCGGTCTGATGGACAAGGCGCGCTATGGCGAGACCAGCTTCATCCTGGGCATTCCGCTGTGGATCGGCTACTCCGCAGCCGCGCTCGGCGCGGTCCTGTTCGTGGCGGTGAGCGCGCTTACCATGGTGCAAAGCCTGCAGGCGCTCTCCGGCCGGGCGGCCGAGGGAGACGGGCGATGAGCGGGATCGACCTGGGCCTGCTGTCCTTCCCCGTCTTGATGCTGCTGATCTTCCTCAGGATTCCGATCGGCCTGGCGATGCTGCTGATCGGCTTCTTCGGCGTCTGGAGCGTCACCGGCAGCTCGCGGGCCATCCTGGCGCAACTAAAGTCGGTACCCTACGACACCTTCTCCAGCTACTCGCTCTCCATCATTCCGCTCTTCTTGCTGATGGGGCAGTTCGCGACCAGGGGCGGTATGTCCAAGGTTCTGTTCGAGGCCGCGGCTGCCTGGATCGGTCATCGCCGGGGCGGCGTCGCCATGGCCTCGGTGGGGGCCTGCGCCGCCTTCGGGGCCATTTGCGGCTCCTCGCTGGCGACGGCCGCCACCATGGGTCAGGTGGCCCTGCCGGAGCTGAAGCGCTACGGCTATTCCGGCTCGCTCTCGACCGGCTGTCTGGCGGCCGGCGGAACGCTCGGCATCCTGATCCCGCCGTCGGTCATCCTGGTGATCTACGCCATCCTGGCCGAGCAGAACATCGCCAAGCTCTTCATCGCCGCCCTGCTGCCGGGGTTGCTGGCCGCGCTCGGATACATCCTGGCGATCGCGCTCTACGTGCGTCTCTTCCCGGACTCGGCGCGGCAACGCGATGCCGTGCCGAGCGCCGAGCGCTGGCAGGCTCTAGCCAAGGTCTGGCCGGTCTTGACCGTCTTCCTGCTGGTGATCGGCGGCATCTACGCCGGCTGGTTCACCCCGACCGAGGGGGCTGCCGTGGGTGCGGCCGGCACCGGCCTGATCGCCTGGCTGAACGGTGGCCTGGACTGGACCGGTCTCAAGGAATCGATCCTCTCGACCGCGGTCTCCACCGGCATGATCTTCTTCATCGTGCTGGGGGCGGCGGTCTTCAACTCCTTCCTTGCCTTCTCGCAATTGCCGCAGGAGGCGGCGCGCTATGTCGGCGAAAGCGGTCTCAGTCCCTGGCTCGTTCTCACGATCATGCTGCTCTGCTATCTGCTCTTCGGCTGCATCATGGACTCCCTCTCCATGATCCTTCTGACCATTCCGATCTTCTTTCCCATGGCGATGGCCTTGGACTTCGGCATGTCGGCCGAGGAGACGGCGCTGTGGTTCGGAATCCTGGTGCTGATCGTGGTCGAGGTGGGGTTGATCACGCCGCCGGTCGGCATGAACCTCTTCGTCATCAACTCGCTTTCGGACGGCGTCCCCATCGGCCAGACCTATCGCGGCGCCTTTCCCTTCATCCTCAGCGACTTTATCCGCGTGGTGATCCTGGTGCTCTTTCCGGGCATCACCCTGTTCCTGGTGACGGCTCTCTACTAGGGCCTTGAAAGGGAGGTCTTCGCAGATGGCCAGACGCGCACAGGTGGTGATCATCGGGTCCGGACCCTCGGGCCTGTTGCTGGGACAGCTGCTGCACAAGGCGGGCATCGATGCCGTCATCCTGGAGCGGCACACGAAGGACTATGTGCTGGCCCGCATCCGCGCCGGCGTCTTGGAGCAGGGCGCCGTGGATCTGGTGGACAGCGCCGGCTGCGGCGCGCGCATGCATGCCGAGGGTCTCGTCCACGAGGGCATCAACCTGGCCTTCAGCGGTACGCTTCATCGCATCGACCTCAAGGCCTTGACCGGCGGCAAGAGCGTCATGGTCTATGGCCAGACCGAGGTGACCAGCGATCTGATGGAGGCGCGCGAGGCCGAAGGCGCGGCGACGGTCTACGAGGCGGAGAACGTCGAGCCGCACGGCTTCGACGGCGCGCGGCCCTACGTCACCTTCGAGAGCGCGGGCCGCCCGCAGCGTATCGATTGCGACTTCATCGCCGGCTGCGACGGCTACCACGGCATCAGCCGGGCCAGCCTGCCCGAGGCCGCCGTTCGGCACTACGAGAAGGTCTATCCCTTCGGATGGCTCGGACTGCTGGCCGACGTTCCGCCGGCGACCGAGGAACTGGTCTACGCCAATCACGCGCAGGGCTTCTCGCTCTGCTCCATGCGCTCCTTGACCCGCAGCCGCTACTACATTCAATGCGCCCTCGACGAAGAGGTGGAGCGTTGGTCGGACCAGCGTTTCTGGGACGCGCTGCGCGCCCGCCTGCCCGACGCGGTGGCGGAAAGCGTGACCACCGGCCCCTCGATCGAGAAATCGATCGCCCCCTTGCGGTCCTTCGTGGCCGAACCGCTGCGCTTCGGCCGCCTGTTCCTCTGCGGGGACGCCGGGCACATCGTTCCCCCGACCGGCGCCAAGGGACTGAACCTGGCCGCCAGCGACGTGCACTACCTCTTCGAGGCCTTGCGCGAACACTATGGCGAGCGCTCCGACGCCGGCCTCGAGGCCTACTCGGCCAAGGCCCTGGCCCGGGTGTGGAAGGCCGTTCGCTTCTCCTGGTGGTTCACCTCGATGATGCACTGCTTCCCGGAAGATGGCGCCTTCGGTCAGAAGATCCAGGAGGCGGAACTCGACTACCTTGTCGGCTCGGCCTCCGCGTCCACGTCATTGGCGGAGAACTACGTGGGCCTGCCGTACTGAGAGCCTCTCTTGGATTTTCTTGCTAGAGGATTGCCAGCGGCGCCTTGGGAAGGCTCTCCCAGAACTCGGGATCGTGGCCGAAGAAGATGGTGGCGCCGGCGCTGCGCAGTCTCTGCAGCAGGCGCAGGGAGGCCAGCATCTCCTCCCGGTCGTTCACCAGGGCCGGCAGATGCAACTCGTCCAAGGAGCGCTTGAAGTAGCAGGCGTCGGCGGAGAGCACCAGCGGGCCGGACTCTATGGCGAGCTGCAGCGACTGATGGCCCGGCGTGTGGCCGTAGGTGGGCAGGGTGACGACGCTGCCGTCGCCGAAGAGATCGTAGGCGCCCTCGACCTGCTGGATGCGGTGGCCGAGGTCGTAGTCTTGCGGATTGAAGCCGTTGGCCTCGACCATCTCCGGCCGATGGCCCGCCTCCCACTCGCGTTTCTGGATCACGATGGTGGCGTTGGGGACGTGCTCGATGCCGCCCGCGTGGTCGAAATGGAGGTGAGAGCTGATCAGGACGTCGATACGCTCCGGGTCGATCTCCAAGGCACGCAGGTGCGCTTGGATGGTCTCGTGAGGCGCGATCTCGACCTTGAAGGAGCGGGCCAGGTCGCCGATGCGGCCGAAGGGATCGTCTTGCGCGTCGGGATGCAGGCCCGCGTCGAAGAGCACGCGGCCCTTGGGGTGTTCGATCAGGTAGGCAGGTACCGGGAAGCGGATCTGCCCCTCCACGCCCTCCAGCATCATCGCCATGTCGCAGGAAAGCCAGCCGCAGGTGAGGGCATAGACCTTTAGCCCCTCCGCCTTCCCGCTTCGCACGCGCTCGGCTGCCCTCGGCGCGTCTTGCCGGGCTCTGCCGGTCCCGCCCATGGCCCGATCCTCTGCCTGATTGCCCCCCGGTTCTTCTGAGGTGGGCACGGCCGAGTGGGGCGGCAAGGCGAGGTCTGTCGCGTTAGGCTCACAGGCTGCTCGTGCGGTAGGTGAGGTCGAAGCCATCCAGCCGCTCGGTCGCCAAGGTCAGGCCGTGACCGGGCGCGTCCGACAGCGAGATCATGCCGTCCTCGATGGTCGGCAGCCCGTCGACCACCTTGCCGTACCAGCCATGGAAGAAGGCGCGGGTGAACTCCTGCTCCTCGACGTTGGCCGTGGCCAGCGCCAGGTGGGTCGAGACGGCCAATGTGACGGGGCCGGAGCAGTCGTGGAAGGCGATGGGCAGGTCCGCCTCGGCGGCCAGGTTGGCGGCCGCGCGGCCGAAGCCGATGCCGCCGCCCCAGGTAAGGTCGATGATCGGCACGCCCACCCGCCCTCGGGCGATCACGTCGCCGATCTGGCCCAGGCCGCCCAAGGTCTCGCCCCCGGCAAGGCGCAGCGGCGTGGTGTCGGCGAGCCGACCTAGGTCGTCGAAGCGGTCCATCCAGACCGGATCCTCCACCCAGTCGACGTCCAGCGGTTCCAATGCCCGGCAGATCTTGAGCGCGGCCGGCAAGGACCAGAGGCCGTGCAGCTCCGCCTTGATGCGCATGGCATCCCCGTGGGCCGCGCGGATACGCTCGAAGGGCTTCAAGGCCGTCGCGAGGTCCTCGTCCGAGATGTCCGAGCCGTCCTTGGCTCCCGCCGCGAAGTCGAAGGGCCAGATCTTCATCGCCGTTATGCCGCTCTCCAAGAGCTGGGCGGCGAGCGCTTCCGGATGGTTCAGAAAGGCGTCGAGATCCTCGTAGGCGCTTCCCTCGCTCTGCGTCGGAAGCCCGAAGTTGTCGGGCCTGACGTCGGAGCTTTGCGAGACGTAGCCGGGGCCGGCGCAAGTGTTGTAGAGGGCGATCCGTTCTCTAAGCTTGCCGCCCAGCAGGTCATGGAGCGGCCTCCCCGCGGCCTTGCCGGCCAGATCCCAGAGGGCCACCTCGACCGCCGAAAGCGCGCGCAACTCGGCTCCGGTGCCGCAAAAACCGGCGTAGGGTGTCATACGGTGGGTGAGGTCGCCGATCTCCGAGGCATCGCCGCCGAGCACCAGGGGCGCGATGCGCTCGTGTATGTCGGCCTCGACGGCGGCCGCGCCGAACCAGGTTTCGCCCAAGCCCACCAGGCCGTCCTCGCTTGCCACCCGGACCCAGATCAGGCTTGGCCAGTGGCCCGTGCGGAAGGTCTCCAGGCGGGTGATCTTCATGACGTCGAGGGCTCCACCCACATTGAGGACTGAGCGGCCAGACTATCCCCGGTAGAGCCGCTGGACCAAGTCCCCCGTGACGGGGCGGCGTGCAGGGCCGCCTTGCGACGAAGGGAAAGAGCTTAGGCAAAGGCAAGGGAGGCCGGCATGGATCTCTTTCGACTGGACGGCGAAACGGCTCTGGTGACCGGGGCCGGAAGCGGCATCGGCCAAGCGATCGCCATCGGCCTTGCCCAGGCCGGCGCAATGGTCGCTTGCTTCGACTTGCCGACGGCCGCCCACATGGAGGCGACGGTTGCCGGCATCGAGGCCGCCGGCGGTCGTGCGCTGGTGGCGACCGGTGACGTACGCGATGCCGACACCATCGTCGCTGCCGTCACCCTGCTGGAAGCGGAACTGGGTCCCTTGAGCCTGGCGGTCAACGCAGCCGGCATCGCCAACGCCGCGGCGGCCGAGGAGATGGCGGTCGAGCAGTGGCAGACCCTGATGGACATAAACGTGACCGGCCTCTTCAAGAGCTGTCAGGCGGAAGGCCGGGCCATGCTGGCCAACGGCCGAGGCGCCATCGTCAACATCGCCTCCATGTCCGGCAGCATCGTCAACCGCGGGCTCCTGCAGGCCCACTACAACAGCTCGAAGGCGGCGGTCGTTCACCTGACGAAGAGCTTGGCCATGGAGTGGTGCCAAGGCGGGGTTCGGGTCAATGCGATCAGTCCCGGCTACACCGCGACGCCGATGAACCTGCGCCCGGAGGTCGCCGAGCAGGTGAAGGTCTTCGAGGCGGAGACGCCGATGGGCCGCATGGCCAAGCCGGAGGAGATGGTGGGTCCGGCGGTCTTCCTCTTGAGCCGGGCGGCCTCCTTCGTCACGGGTGTCGACCTGCTGGTCGACGGCGGCTTCGTGTGTTGGTGAGACCAGGTGTTGCGCCGGTGCCCCGCGTTTGCCAGCCGCAGGCTTGGTGCTAGCCTGCGGCCCTCAGCAAACGATCGGGGAGACTCCCGCCATGCCCGCCGACATCGAGTTCTTCTTCGACTTCTCCTCGCCCTACGGCTTCGTGGCGAGTGCATTGATCGGGGATCTTGCCGCCAAGCACGGTCGCCGCGTCGTCTGGCGCCCCTTCCTGATCGGCGCCGTCTACAAGGAGCATGGCGGCGTTCCCCTAGAGCACCCCTTGAAGAAGGACTATGCGCTGAAGGACTTCTTCAGGAACGCGCGCTTCCACGGCATCGAGGGCATGCAGTTCCCGGCGAACTTCCCCGCGCACCCCGTGCCGCCCTCGCGCGTCCTCTACTGGATCGAGAGCCAGGACCCCGCCAAGGCCGCGGCCTATGGCGAGGCCGCCTATCGCGCCTATTGGATCGACGGCAAGGACACCTCCGACCCGGCCGCGGCGGTTCAGGCGGCGGAGACGCTGGGCTTCTCGGCCGAGGCCGTGCAGGCCGGCATGCAAGAGGACGCGGTGAAGAACCGGCTGCGCGAGGAGACGGCGAACGCCATGGCTCGCGGCGTCTTCGGCTCGCCCTTCTTCTTCATCGACGGCGAATCCTTCTGGGGCACCGACCGCATGGACCAGATGGACCGCTGGATGGAGACGGGCGGCTTCTAACGAGCCTGTTCCCTTAGTCCACCGACAGCGTTCCGTCGTCGATGTCCTTCAAGAGCCGGCGCATGATCTTGCCGGACGAGGTGATGGGGACGGACTCCACGAACTGCACCGCTCTCGGCGCCTTGTAGGCGGCCAGGTGCTGGCGGCAGTGGTCGACCAGCTCGCTCTTCGAGGCCTCGGTCTCGGGCTTCAGCACGACATAGGCCTTGGCCAGCTCTCCCTTGGCCTCGTCCGGCCGGCCGCAGACGGCGGCGAGCGCGACCGAGGGGTGCATGCACAAGACCCGTTCGATCTCCGCCGGATAGACGTTGTAGCCGGCGGTGAGGATCATGTCCTTCTTGCGGTCGACGATGGTGAAGTAGCCGTCGGCGTCCATCGTCGCCATGTCGCCCGTGTGCAGCCAGCCGTCGGGCCTGATGGCGTCCGCCGTCGCGGCTTCGTTGCCGAAGTAGCCGTCCATCACCAGCGGGCCCTTGAACATCAACTCGCCGCGCTCGCCGGCCGGCATCTCCCGCTCCGGATTGTCGATGTCGGCCACCTTGGCGAAGCTGCCGGGGAAGGGCAGCCCGATGCTGCCGGGCTTGTTCTCGCCGTAGAAGGGGTTGCAGGTCGCCGCGCCGGCCAGCTCCGTCATGCCCCAGAGCTCCAGCACCGGGGCGCCGGTGCGCTCTTGGAACTCGACGGACTTCGCGGCCGGCAGGGTCTGACCGCCGACCGCCGCGCGGGTGAGCGAGGAGAGGTCGTGGCTGTCGAAGGCCTTGTGGGCCAGGAGGTAGTAGTAGGCGGTGGGCACCCCGTCCATGATGGTGGCCCGGTGGGTCTGAACGGCCGCCAGGACCTCTTCTTCCGTGAAACGCGGAACCATGACGAACGTGGAGCCGTACATGATTGCGGCGTTGAAGACGCAGGAGCCGTAGACGTGCGGGCAGGGCAGGGGGCTGACCACCACGTCCCGGTCCGTGCGCACGCCCATCAAGGCGGTGCCGACGGCCGAGCCGATGATGCTGCGCTGGCTCTGCATGGCGCCCTTGGGATGACCGGTGGTGCCAGAGGTGTAGCAGATGGCGCCCAGTTCCGAGGGCTCGACGGCATGGGCCGTGAAGTCCGGGCCTCCCTTGGCCAGGAAGTCGCCGAAGGAGGTGGCGCCGCTCGGCACCTCCTCTCCCCAGAGAATGACGTCCGCCAGCTGGCCCCCCTTCATGTCCAGGAGGGGTTCGCCCTTATCCGGCGAGGCGATGATGGCGCGCGAGCCGGCGTCTTCGACGATGTAACGCACTTCCTCGGGCGTCAGCATGACGTTGATCGGGTTGACGACGGCACCGGTCTTGGCGATGCCGTAGTAGGCGACCAGCCACTCCCAACAGTTAGGGCCGTAGAGCGTCACCCGGTCGCCGGGAACGATCCCGAGCGCGACCAGCCCGTTGGCCACGCGGTTGGAAAGTTCCTCCATCTCATTGAAAGTAAAGCGCATGTCTCCGACGATCAGAGCGGTTTTCGCGCCATATCTCGCGGCTGACCGTGGGAGTATCTCACCGATCGAACGGATCATCCTCTTGTCTCCATCCCTTTGGCGCGACCGCGCGGCGGCGATGCCCCGACTTTGTTGACGTTTCCTTGATGTGACTTTTACTATCATCGAAGCGGTCTGGAAAAGAGATGCGGCACGGCATCCTGAAGCCAGACATCCAGCTGGGAGGAGACATCATGCACAGAGTGATGACGGCCCTAGGTGTCACGGCCTTGGCGCTTTCCATGGCCACGGTCGCCGCGGCGGAGGATCGGACAGTCAAGATCGCCGGTTTCGGCGCCAAGTCCGGGGTGGTCCGGTCCTTCGGTATCAATACCGAAGCGGTCATGCAGGCCGCCGCCGAGCAGATCAACGCGAACGGTGGCGTCAAGCTGGCGGACGGTTCTGTCGGCATGATCGAGGTGACCTTCGACGATGATCGCTGCAATGCCGAAGAAGGTATCTCGGTCATCCGTCGTATCGCCTCGACCGACGCCATCGTCGGCGTCGGCCCCACCTGCTCCAACGTCGCCGAGCCGCTGTTCGGCATTCTGCAGGGCTCGGTGGACGACGCGGGCGACAGCGGACTGCAGTTCCCGATCTTCACCGACACGGCCATCAAGGGCGGCCTTGCCAAGATTTCCGACTGGGCTTTCCGCAACGTGCCCAACGAGAGCGAGATGTATCGTTCGCTCTTCGAGTGGCTGCAGAGCGAGCACCCCGACGCCAAGACGGTCTATGGCGGGGTGGAGGAGGACTTCGCCCACTCGCGCTTTACCTGGTACAACGTCATGAAGCCGCGCTCCGACGAAGCCGGCTACGAGGTCAAGGGCGAGTCCAAGTGGCTCTTGAACGATACCAACTTCACCACCCAGGTCCGCGAGATGCGGCGCGCCGAGGCCGACATCATCGCGATTTCAGCCCACCCCTTCACCACCTGCGGCGTGCTGAAGGAGATGGCGCGCCAGCGGGTCAAGCCGATGATCCTGGTCGGGCTTACCTCGTCATCCAGCCTGGAGACCTTGAACGGCTGCGCCGAGCAGGCTGAAGGCATCATCATTCCCACCTCCTTCGCGCCGGTGACCGACGCGGCGCAGGCCGCGGCCGACGCGGCCGCGGCCAAGGGCGGCTCCGCCGATCTCCACTCGGCCGCCGCTTGGGAGATCATGATGACCCTGAAGGACGTCATCGAGAACGCCGGCGTCATGGCCAAGCCCGACACGGTCGAGGCCGACCGCCGCGCGATCCGCGACGGCCTCGCCGCCTTGAACGAGGCCGAGGGGCTGCTCGGTAAGATCCAGCGCACCGACGAGGGCGAAGCCATCAAGCCCTACGTCTTCGTCTTCGCCGACGAGGGCGCCTGGAAGGTATTGCACGACCCGGGTTCGTGATCGCGCCTGGTCTTCGCAGGGCGGGCCGCGCGCAGCCGCGGCCCGCCTTCCTTCCCTCCGACCTCCTCTAGGCGGGCGTCATGGAAGACTTCTGGTGGAACGTCCTGGACACCGCCCAGTCGATCCTGGACGGCTTGATGTTCGGCTCGATCTACGCGCTGATCGGGATCGGCTTCACCCTGATCTTCGGGGTCATGCACAAGATCAATCTGGCCTATGCCGCCGCCTCGATCGGAGGCGCCTATGCCAGCTTGGTCGTCTATGTGCATCTGGATGCCCCGGCCCTCTTGGTCTTCCTTTCCGCGGCTTTGGCCTCCGGCTTGATCGGCTTCCTGGTCTATCTCTGCTGCTTCCGCTTCATACCGACAGAACGGCCCTTGGCGACCCTCATGTCCTCCGTGGGCATGCTGATCTTCATTGACGAGGTCGTGGTGCATGTCACCGCGGGCTTCCCCGAGCCCTATCCGGCCATTTTCGACGACGTGATGCTGGTGATCGGACCCTTCTGGATCAGGGGCGATCTCCTGCTGATCTTCGGCCTCAGCATCGTCGCCATGCTGGTGCTGCTCTACGTTCTCTACCGCACGCAGCTGGGGATCGCGACGCGCGCCGTCGCCCAGCAGCCGGTGGCGGCGCAGCTCTGCGGGATCAGTCGCGAGACCACGAATGGCCTCACCTTCGTCATCAGCGGCATGCTGGGCGGCTTGGCCGGCGCCATGATCGGCGCCTCGGTCGGCGTGCTCTCGCCGCTCCTGGCTCTGCCGCTGACCGTGAAGGGCTTGATCGTGACGGTGATCGGCGGCTTGGGCTCGATCCCGGGCGCGATCGTCGCCGGGCTTCTGGTGGGGGCTTTCGAGAACGTCTTCCAGTTCTTCCGCGGCGTCACCGAGCGCGACATGTACGTCATGCTGCTGCTCTTCTTCTTCCTGGTCGTGCGTCCGCAAGGGATCTTCGGGCGCGTCTCGACGCGCGACTAGGCGAGGCCCGGCCATGGACTTCTACTACGGCATGGCGCAGCTCATCGGCGTGCACACGCTGCTGGGCCTCTCCGCCTACGTGGTGCTCCTGACCGGGCAGGTGAGCATGGCCCAGGCCGGTTTTTTCGCGATCGGCGCCTACCTCGGCGGCATGCTGACGGTGCTGTCGGACTGGCACATCGTGCCGGCCATGCTGTTGGCGGCCGTGGCGACCGCGCTGGTCGCCGCCATCGTCGGCTTTCCGGCCTTGCGGGTGAAGGGCCTGATGCTCGTGGTGGCGACGCTGGCCTTCGGCGAGGCCGTTCGGCTCTTCTGGTTCAACTTCGACTATCAGGTCGCCAAGGGCGACATCCAGGTCGGGCCGCTGGGAGGCGAGGGCTTCAAGCAGATCCGCTTCTTTCCCGAGAACGGCTGGACCACGGGCGAGGTCGCGCTCTTCATCTGGTTCTGGGTCGTCCTCGTCATGCTGGCGCTCTGGTGGATGGACCGCAGCCGCGCCGGCGCCGTGCTACGGGCCGTGGGCGAGGACGAACTCGCCGCGCAGTCCGTCGGCATCAACCTGACCTCGGTCAAGGTTGCGGCAATGGGCGCGGGCGGCTTCATCGCGGGCCTGGGCGGAGCCATCTACGCGCACTACACCACCCACATCGAGCACAGCAACTTCGGTGTGGTGCTGGCCACCTTCGCGATCGCCTATCCGATCCTGGGCGGGCTCTCCAACGTCTTGGGGACGCTGATCGCCGTGATCTTCATCCAGGGCGTTCTGGTGGAGGCCCTGCGCTTCCTGGGGGACTGGCGCAACCTCCTGTTCGGCGCGCTGATCGTGCTGGCCATGAACGTCCGTCCCGATGGCCTCTTCGATGCGAGGGTGACCCGCCTTTTGAAACGTCTGCTGGGATTCAAGGCCGATGCTTGAGGTAGCCGCGCTCTCCAAGCATTTCGGCGGGGTTCGCGCGGTCGACGAGCTGTCTCTTGCCGTGAGGGAGGGAGAGGTCTTCGGCCTGATCGGGCCCAACGGCTCCGGCAAGAGCACCACGGTCAATCTCATCTGTGGCGTCTTTCCCGTGACCTCGGGCTCCATAACCTTCGCCGGCGAGGACATCACCCGGCTCGCCGCCCACCGGGTGCTGGGCGCGGGCATTGCCCGTACCTTCCAGAACATTCGTCTCTTCGGCGATCTCAGCGTCTGGCAGAACCTCTGGGTGGCGCAGAATTCGCTCGATGCCAAACGCTCGGAGGGGCTGATCTCGCGCTGGCTGGGCGGCGCCAGGCGCGGCCGGGCCGCGACCGAGGCCTTGCTGGAGTTCTCCGGTCTCGGCCACCGCTCCGGAGAGCTGGCCCGCAACCTGGCGTTCGGCGAGCAGCGGCGCCTGGAGTTGGCGCGCGCGCTGGCCGCCCGGCCCAAGATGCTGCTGCTGGACGAGCCGGCCGCCGGCATGAACGCCGAGGAGGTCGGCCAGCTGGCCGAGCGGATCAAGGAGCTGAAGGCCGGCGGCATCACCATCTTGCTGGTCGAGCACGTGATGGAGCTGGTGATGGGCGTCACCGATCGGATCGCCGTCTTGAACTTCGGCAAGAAGATCGCCGAGGGGACGCCGGGCGAGATTCAGGACAATCCGGCCGTGCGCGAAGCCTACCTCGGGGCGGCATGAGGCGGCCATGCTGGAAGTACGCGACCTGGTCACCGCCTACGGCAGGATCGAAGCCTTGAAGGGCGTCGACCTCGACGCCGCCGAGGGCCGGATAACCTGCATCCTGGGCCCGAACGGGGCCGGCAAGACGACCTTGCTGATGACCATCGCCGGCGTCCTGAAGCCGAGCCGCGGGACCATTCGTTTTCAAGAGCGCAACATCGCGCGCTTTTCCTCGGTGGCGGTGGTCAAGCGGGGCATCTCCCTAGTGCCGGAGAACCGGCTGGTCTTTCCGCAGATGAGCGTGCGCGAGAACCTGATGGCGGGCGCCTACCAGCGCCTGCCGCGCCAGCGCACCGCCGTCCTGGCCGACCTGGAAGAGATGTTCGAGCGCTTCCCGCGCCTGCGCGAGCGGGCCTGGCAGGAAGCCGGCACGCTGTCCGGCGGCGAGCAGCAGATGCTGGCCGTGGGCCGCGCCCTCATGGCCAGGCCCAAGTGCCTCCTGATGGACGAGCCGTCGCTGGGCCTCGCCCCCTTGATCGTGGCCGAGATCTTCGACGCCATTGCCGAGCTCAACCGCTCGGGCGTCACCATCCTGCTGGTCGAGCAGAACGCGCACATGGCGCTCACCGTCGCCCATCACTTCTATCTCCTGGAGCAGGGACGGGTTACCTTCGACGGCGATCCGGGCGCACTCGCGGAGGACGAAGTGATCCAACGCGCCTACCTGGGAACCAACAAGACCGCCGATCAGGCTTGAGCGGCGATGGTCGATCTCATTCAGAACTGCCTGGACGGGACGATGATCGGTTCCGCCTACGCGCTGCTGGCCTTGGGCTTCACCTTGATCTTCGGCGTGCTGCGCCGGCTGAACCTCTCCTACGGTCCCTCGATCATGGCCGGTGCCTTCGTCGGCACGCTCCTCTTCCTCAACTTCAGCGCCGGTCTGCTGGAGGTGGCGGCCGCCACGGTTCTGGGGGCCGTTCTCGTGGGCGCCTATGTCGAGCGGCTCTGCTTCTGGTCGATCCGCCGCGGGGCCGCGATCGCCTCCATGGTCTCCAGCTTCGCGATCTGGATGCAGATCGAAGAGGCGGTGACCCTGGTCTTTCCCAACCGGACCTACCCCTTTCCGGGGCTCTTCGACGAGGAGTCGCTCTTCCTGGGGCCCTTCTTCTTTCGGGCATCGGCGGTGGTCATGCTGCTGGTCGCCGGGCTGTGCGTCCTGGCGCTCTGGCAGCTGCTCAACCGCAGCCATTTCGGGCTCTGCGTGCGCGCGGTCTCGGAGAGTCCGGAGGCCGCCAAGGTGGCCGGCGTCAATGTCGGTCGCGTGACCTTCCTTGCCTTCGCGCTCGCCTCCGCGCTGGGCGGCGTGGCCGGCTTCCTGATCGTCGCCTCCGAACAGCAGATCACGCCGCTCTTCGGCCTCTGGGCCACCTTCAAGGGCCTGATCGCGATGATGCTGGGCGGCATGGGCTCGATTCCCGGGGCCGTTCTGGGCGGGCTGCTGCTGGGCATCGTCGAGGCCAATGCGCTTTGGTACCTGGGGATCGAGTACCGCGACCTGGCCGCCTACCTCCTGCTCTTCGGCTTTCTCATCCTGCGGCCCGGCGGGCTCCTTGGACAGGCGGCTCTCAGGGCCGAGCAGACGGCCGCGACGCGGGTCTAGACGGTGCTCGACCTCTACCTGATCGGTGTCCTGTCGAACATCGGGATGATCTCCTTCATCGCGCTGTCGGCCTACCTGGTGCTTCTGGTCGGCGAGATCTCCTTCGGCCAGCAGGCCTTCTTCGGGATCGCCGCCTATGCCTCCGGTATCGCCAGCGCCATGTGGGGTTGGCCCTTCTTCCTGGCGCTGGTCTGGGGTGCCGCGCTGGCCGGGCTGGCCGGGCTACTCTTGGCGCTTCCGACGCTGCGCATCCGCGGCCTCTACTTCGCCGTGGCCTCCCTGGCCTTCGCCGAGATGGTGCGCCTCCTGCTGGAGATCTTCGTCTATCAGATCGAGATCGACGGCGACCTGGTCGGCCCCAACGGGTCCGAGGGCTTTCGCGACATCCGCTATATCTACGAGGCGGACATCTCCAACCTGCAGTTCATGATCATCATCTATCTGCTCTTGGCCGCGACCATGGCCGTGATTCTGCAGATCGAGCGCTCCCGGCTTGGCGCGGTCCTGCGTATGGTCGGAGAAGACCCCGTCCTGGCGCGCCTGCAGGGTATCGACGTGCGCCTGTGCAAGGTCGCGACCGTGGCCCTCGCCGGCCTGGTGGCCGGCATCGGCGGCGTGCTCTACGCCCACCTCAACACCTACATCGAGCCCAAGATCTTCAACGTCATGCTGGGGGTGCATGGCCTGGCCTACGGCCTGATCGGGGGCCTGGGCACGGCCTTCGGGCCGCTGTTGGGGGTGGTGCTGGACATCGGGGTCCTGGAATCCACCAGGCTCTTCTCCGGCTACCGCATGATCGTGTTCGGCGGACTGGTGGCCGTTCTCCTGATCTTCCGCCCTCGCGGCATTTTGGACGAGGTCACCCTGCACCGCTTGGGTCAGCTCTTCTCGAGAACGCGCCGTGCTGGCCATTAGGAACCTGAGCGTCGGCTTCGGCGGCCTGACGGCGCTGGACGCGATCGGTCTCGACGTGGGAGAGGGCGAGCTGTTCGGACTTGTCGGCCCGAACGGCTCGGGGAAGACGACGCTGATCAACGTCCTGACCGGGCTCTACCCGGCTAAGGGTGTAGTCACTTTCGAAGGCCGAAACCTCTTGGGTCTGGCGCCCGAGCGGATCGTCGGCCGGGGCATCGTTCGGACCTTTCAGAACCTGCGGGTCTTCGAACGAATGACCGTTCTGCAGAACGTGCTCTCGGCACAGAACAGTCTTCCCGGCGTTTCGGCGCGGGACCTGATCTTCTCCACCGGGCGCGGGGAGCGGGAGCGCCGCGCCGAGGCCAGGGCGCTGGTCGACGCGGTGGGCCTCTCCGCGCACTCCTCCAGACTGGCCGGCGATCTGCCGCTGGCGTTGCAGCGGCGATTGGAGCTGGCGCGCGCGCTGGTCCGCGATCCGAAGCTGCTTCTCCTGGACGAGCCCTCCGGCGGGATGATGCCGCGGGAGACGGAGGAGATGACCGACCTCATTCGCAAGCATGCCGCGCCGGGACGCAGCATCATCCTGGTCGAGCACAAGATGGCGATGATCGCGGCACTCTGTCAGCGTATGGCTGTCCTGAACTTCGGCAAGGTCATTGCGCAAGGCACGCCGGCCGAGGTCTTGCGCGCGCCAAGCGTGATCGAGGCCTACATGGGCAGGGATGCTTGAGATCCGCCAACTCTCGGTGCGCTACGGCGGCGTGTCGGCCGTCCGGCAGGCGTCGCTCGACATCGCCGCCGGCGAGATCGTCGCCCTGGTGGGCGCGAACGGCGCGGGCAAGAGCTCGATCATGAAGGCGGTGAGCGGCCTGGTCCAGCCGAGCGCTGGCTCGATACGGCTTGCCGGAGAGGAGATTGCCGGCATGGCGAGCCATCGGGTCATGGCACGCGGCGTTGCTCTCTGTCCGGAGGGGCGCATGATCCTCGGCACGCTCAGCGTCGCTGACAACCTGCGCCTGGCGGCGCCGCGACGCCGGAGCTTCGACGATCTCTTCCAGCTCTTCCCCCGCTTGGCGGAGCGGTCCGACCGCCTCGCCGCCGGTCTCTCCGGCGGAGAGGCGCAAATGCTCGCCATAGCGCGCGCCTTGGCGCGCGGGCCGAAGCTCCTGCTGCTGGACGAGCCCTCGCTCGGGCTCTCTCCGCTACTCTTCAGAGAGATCTTTCACCTGATCCACAGCCTAAGGGAGCAAGGCTTGACAATACTCCTGGTGGAGCAGAACGTCAGGCAAGCACTCAAGATCGCCGATCGTGCCTATGTGTTGGCGGGCGGCACGATCAGCCTGGAAGGCCGGGCTGCGGACCTCCTCCACGACGAGAGGATCTCCGACGCCTATCTCGGCCTTCAAAGGGAGGAGTGAGCATGCATCTCATCGCCGTAACAGTGCTGTCGGTCGCGGCTCTCGCGCTTGCAAGTGCCGCGCAGGCCGGCGAGCGCGCGCGTGCCCAGGTCGACTGCAGCGCGTCTGAAGCGCATCTTCACTACAGCTGCACGATCACGCTCGAAGGCAAGAAGTCCGGCGAGCCCCTGGAAGCGGATGAACTGGTGGTCAAGGCGGACATGCCGTCGATGCCGATGGCGCACAACGTGCCCCCCGCTCAGGCCCTTCCGGTTCCGGGCGAGCCGGGCACCTACGTCGCCGACCTGGAGCTGGAAATGTTCGGCGAGTGGGCCCTTTCCATCGAGATCGACGGCGTCGTGGCCGGCACGCAGGAAAGGGTCCGGGACAAGGTCGTCGTGAAGCACGAATTCGGCGATGCCAACGCCATGAACATGCAGGGCCATGACGCGGACCAGGACGCGGAGAGCGACCGGGAAGGGGCACAGCCCTCTCACCAAGGGCATGGCCACGGTGACTAGGACTGGACGGTCAAGCCGGATGTCGCTCGCGGCGTGCTTTCCGCGTAGGCGAAGGGATGGCCCCGTGACAGTTTCCGCCTGAGCCGAGGCGATCTGCCTTAGACCTCTAGAAGAGCGTCCAGTTTCGAGTAGTGCGTGTCGAAGCGCTTGCGGACGTAGTTCAGAAGTTCGTAGTCGCGTCGGAAGAAATCGTCATACCTCTCCCGCAAGGCGGCGCGGGCGTGATGTGCCTTGTCGTCGGAATTGGTGACGTTCACGCGCTTGGGCGCGAGATCCGGGCGGCCATAGAGGCGCGCCAGCAAGGCTTGGCAGTCGTTCAGTTGGTCGGTCGTGCAGCAAGCTAGGTACTCCGTGTCGATGATGCGCTTCGCGACCTTCACGTCGGACTGCCCGGTCAGAAAGCCGACCTGAGCAGCACCGAAGTACTTCCCGCTTTCGGCAATGATCCCTTCGACAAAGGTCTCCAAGTCGACGGAGAGCGCGTGTTGCTTGCGATCCTCGCGCCCCTTCTCTCTTGTGTAGTAGTAATTGGAGATCATGCGATCGATGGGGTCGCGCATGATGCCGAAGTAGAGGCATTTCTGCTGGAATAGTTTGTGATAACCGTACTTGAAGTGGCCTTGGAAGACTTTGAACTTGGTCTTCTCGTCCTCCGTCAAGGACTCCATGGTCTTGGTCTCCGCCGTGACGGTCCGAGACCAAAAGCGAAAGACCCGCCCCTCTCCGAACAACTCTTGAAAGAACTGATAGAGCGAGCTGCCGCCTGCTTTCGGCAGGTGGTTGAAAATCAGCTTGGAGTGATCCAAGAGCTCCTTGGTGACATGTAGCTGGTCGCACCGCTTACCAGTCATGTTCTTCATGCCGATCCAATCGGACTGGCGGCCTTGGCCGGATGACCGGACAGGTTTGGGTGCGGACGACTTTTGGCCTGGCGCCATGGACTCTCTCTGTACTGGCGAACGCTGGAGATGAGTTACATCGTCAAAGACGTCCGTCTGCGTCAAGTGTCAAGCCCGCGCCTTCTTGATTTGAGCTGGGTCACGGGTGGCGGTAAGCTCTTGGCGTAACCTGGCGTCGTCGTGAATCTCGGCCAGCGTGGACGGGAGAGTTCACGACTGCAATCAAGCTGTCACTTGAGGGCGGGACGCCCAAGGTGCCAGATGACGAGGACTGGAACCGCGGGAGGTCGCTATCGGACGGACCCTTGGCGGAGGGAGTCCCTGGGCGGGCTGTGGCGCTCCTGCCATGGCGCGGATAAACTGTGGTAAGTTTTACAGCGCCTTCGGCAGTCTTCTTCGGTTGCCTTGACAGTGCGGCGGGCAGAAGCTAACCACGCCCAAGCAAGTGTCTACATGGCACGGGCGGCCATCGCTTTAGGAAACAACTTTCAGAGGGACTAAATTTGTAATGAGTGAGGCGGCCGGCATGAGCGGTGTTCTGCAGTCTAGTCAGACTGTCATGAATAACATGCGTGATGCTGCTGCCAACGATTTGCTCTTGCCGGAAAAAAAGGTGAACCCTGCGCGCTCAATTGTTTTTGTCGGCAGTGAATCGAAGCATATCTACCACATCAACGACCAAAGAAGAGAGAGCATTATTGTTGTTCCGGCGTCACTCACCGGTAAGCTGGGCCAGCTGGAGCGTGACCGGAAAGTGATTGTAGCACTTGAGCGGTCAATCTTGATGTTCCCGAAAGAACAGGTCCTTAAGAAAGTCGATCAGATTCTCTCCATCCCGGGCACACAAATTGCCGTAAACACGAGTGATTCATCGGATGAAGACTGTCTCGATGCATTGAGAGGCATGGACCGCGTTCTTCTCTTTCAGCAAAGTGCGGGCAGCGCCGTCGGATCGCGGCCCGACAGAGGCGTGTTCACCGACATCTTTTTTCTTGCCAACCTTGTGTTCTCCTATCTGCCGAAGGGTGGTGAGGTACTCTTTTACGACTTTCAGAGAGAGTTCGAGTCCTTGCAGGGTTCGGATCCGCTCCTGCTTCCGACATTGATCAACTTCTTACGGGGCATGGACGTCTATCCCCTCACGAACGTTCGATCGGAGCACAAGTCGGTACGCTCGCTCTACGTGGAGAACGCACTCTCCGACCGGGATGAGCGGCCCGCGGTGAGCATCGTCATGCCGATGTACAACGCCGCCGAGCTGCTGCAGACGACGCTCGACAGCATCATCGCGCAGGACTTCAAGGACTTCGAGATCGTGATCGTGGATGACGGCTCGACGGACGACTCGCTTGCCATCGTCGAGAAGAACCGAGCGCGCCATCCGCGTATCGTCGTCCACCGCCAGGAGAACGCCGGCGTGTCGGTCGCGCGCAATCGCGGGCTGGACTTCGCGCGCGGGCGCTATGTCTGCTTTCTCGATGCGGACGATCTGGTGACACCGGGCTCCCTTAGGCGGCGCTACGAGTTCCTGGAGGAGGGCACCTACAACGTCTGCGGCGGCCTCACCTCGATCATCGACCAGGACGGTAGGAGCTTGAACCTGGTGGTGGGGCGCCGTTCGGCATCCTGGTATCGTGATGCCTGGCAGGTGCCCTGTCAGATCTCCGCCATCATGGGGCGCAGCGACGTCATGAAGCGGCAGCGCTTCGTCCCGGGCAAGCGCTACGCCGAAGACTGGCAGTACATGACGGACATCATGCAAGAGGGCTGGCAGATCGGCTTCCCCGGCGAGGAACCGCTGTCCAGCTATCGTTGGCATGCCTCGTCCGCCACCGGCGTAAACGTGGACAACCACTTCATGGGGTGTCTGCAGCTGCTGGAGGACCTGCGCGGCACGCGCGGACAGGACCTGCCGATCGAGGAGAAGCCGAAGGGCGTGCTCAAGCTGCAGTCGACAAACCTGGACCGCGCCCGGGTGTCCAGGATACAGGGACACTACTTCGCCGGCTCCCTCAAGGGGGGACCCAAGGGGATCTCGGACGATACCCTCGCGTTGATGAACGCCGTCGAGGACCACCATCCCAAGAAGATCGACTTCCCGGTGTTCGAGAACATCGCGACCCGGGCCCTGGTGCAGCCGCGCTTTTCCGACGAGCTGCGCGAGGAGATCCTGCGACGGGCGCCCGACATCATGCGGGGCTTCAAGAAGCTGCGGGATAGCGAGGCCAACCGCGTCTACCAGATCGGCGTGCTGAAGTACCTCATTCACCTGAGCGACGAGATGGCCAAGAAGGGCGTGAAGACTCCCTCTCGCTGGCGCATGAGGATGCGGCTGCGGGCCGTCAAGCAAGCCCACGCGAAGAAAGAAGAGGCCTGAGCGCTTGGGTGGCCGGAGTTCCGGTGCCTTTCCGATCTTCCCGACACGCGCCTCGACCGACGGGCGAAGCCCTCCCTAGCATCCACCTGACAAGCGCTTGACTGGACAAGTGCAGTCCGATGCCACACCTCTCCTGGTACGCCGGCCCGCCGGTGCCGGGGCAACTCAGGAGGAGCGTGCTATGGGATACCCTTGGATGAGGACGGCTCGGCTGAAGCCCTTGTGGATGATGACGGTCCTGGCCGGCGGCTTGGCCCTCTTGTCCGGACCGGCTCTGGCGGCGCCCGAGACCTATCGCATCGACCCGCGGCACACCACGCTCGCTTTCCTCGTCCACCACATCGGCTATCAGAACACCCTGGGGCAGTTCCTGGAGGTCGAGGGAAGCTTCGTCTACGACGAGGAGACGCAAGACCTCTCCGATCTGACGGTCAACGTCACGGCGGCCAGCGTGTTCTCCAACGACGAGGCCCGGGACAAGCATCTGCGCGGGCGCGACTTTCTCGACGTCGAGGTCTATCCGGCAATCACCTTTCGCATGACGGGCGCCAAGGCCGACAGCACGGAGAGCGGGCAGGTCATGGGCGACCTGACCATCCTCGGCGTGACCCGGCCGGTCACCTTGGACGTCACCTTGAACAAGATCGGGCCCTATCCCTTCCCGCAAGGCGGCGCCGTCCCCTATGTGATCGGGATCTCCGCCAGGACGATGGTGAAGCGCAGCGAGTTCGGCATGACCTACGCGGTAGAGAACGAGTGGGTCGGTGACGAGATTCAGGTCATCATCGAGGCCGAGGCGATCCGCCAATAGGCGGGCACGGCCTCGCGGCGGGTGCGTCTTAGTCCTTCAAGAGCCGACGCACGGCGCGGCCGGCCACGCGCGCCGGGTGCGTGCCGGGCTCGGCACCGCGCACGACGTCCTTGACCGCCTTGGTCTTGCGCTCCACCACCGGCATGGCGTGCGTCTTGGCGAAGTCCTGGGCCTTGGCCCGAAGCTTCGGGTCGCTCGCCAGGCGCCGGGCCGCCATGCCCACTAGGTTTCTGATAAGCACCGTCGTCTCCTGCATGCAAAGCGACGAGAGATTGCCCGCAGTCTAGCGAAGGGACAGCCGTCCAGACAATCCTTGACCCGCCTCAAGCCGCCGCGGAACCGGAGACGTCCCATAGGCGCTGGGCGAACTCCGGATAGAACTGTCCGACCTGCTTGGCGATCGTGCCGCGCAGGAGCCGCAGCCGCTGCGCCGAGGGCGGCGGCGTCTCGGCGACCTCGCCGAGGTCGTAGGCGAAGCCGGTGGCCGCCGCGATGCCCTCCAGCGTCTCGCCCGGGTGAATCTGCTCGAGGCGAAAGCGCTTCCTTGCGCGGTCGAAGGCGAAGACCGCCCGGTTCGTCACCAGGGCGCTCGGCCCGCCGGGCCGATAGACACCCTCGGCACTGCTGCCCGGTGCCGAGACGAAGTCCACCTTCTCGACCAGGCTCCGCCGCGAATGCTCCTCGCGAAAGAGGATGACCTTGGGCACGACGTAGTACATCAGCGCCGATCCGAAAGAGCCCGGAAAGCGCTTCTTCATCGTCGGATAGTCGCCGATCCCGACCAGGTTGATGTTGGCCTGGCCGTCGATCTGCACGCCGCCCAGGAAGAAGCTGTCGATCCGACCCTGCGCGGCGCAGTCGAAGAGCTCGCGCGAGCCGTCGGTGAAGCTGTTGTAGCGGCGCGAGTGCAGGATGGTCACCTGCATCGGTCGGCTGCTCTCCGCCTTGGCGAGCAGCGCCGCCGCGCCCGGGATCGGCGAGGCCGCGCCGACCGCCACATGACGATCGCCGGCCAGGCGGTCGGCCAGCAGCGAGATCAGCAGCTCTTCGCGGCCCTGGCTCACGCCGCCGCCTTCGCCGAGAGTCCCAGGCTGGCCAGATAGTCGGCGAAGCCGGCCGTGGTCTTGGCGGCCTCGGCGTAGCGCCGCAGCTCGGCGCCGTCGGGCGCATAGAGGTCGGCGAGGCCGCAAGGCCATGCCCCCTTTTCGGCCAGCGCCACGGCCTCCACGTAGAAGGCGGGCAGCGCGCCCGCCGCCGTGGTTTCCGCCTCGAAGAGGCTGTCCTCGACGATCTCCTCCACCGTGACGAAGGTCCGGCGCGCGGCATGCACCAAGGTCGCCAGCTCTCGCCGCCTGCCGATGAAGACGTTGCCCTCTCGGTCGGCGTAGGGGGCATGGATCACCGTGACGTCCAGGGGTTGGGCCGGCAGTAGCACCAGAGGATCGCCCTCTTCGGCGAAGGGATTGTCGATGACGCGCCAGTCCGGGCGATGGCGGAGGATGTCGGAGCCGATCAGGCCTCTGAGCGGCATGAAGGGAACGCCGCGTTCGACCGCCAGCAACTGGGCATGCAAGGCCGGACAGGTGGAATCCCGCATCGTCAGCCGGCCGGACTCCACGGCCGCGGAGAAGCGCGGTGCTAAGCCGTACTCGCCGAGCGTCACCGCCGCCGCATCCAGGCTGGCCACGCAGCCGGCGCCGACCAGCAGGTCGCCTTGGATCGTCGTCAAGGGCAGGCAGAAGAGGCGAAGATCCTTGGCGCCCCTGGCGATCAGCGCCCGCGTGACGGCCATGGGCACGCCGGAGTAGTCGGCCGGTACGCCGAGCAGCGCACCGTCCGGTACGGCCTCGGCAATCTCTTCGACTGTTATCTGCTGCATGGCGCTCTTGCGGTTCTTCCGACGAGGGAGGCGATTCCTTCGCGGGTCACCCTAGGCGGCGATCCAGCGGGCGTAAAGCCCGCCGAGGCGGCCGTCCCTCGAAGAGGCCGGTGGAGAGCGCCACGCCGATCGCGGTCACCAGGATGGCGGCCGCGGTAAGCCCATCGACCGTTTCGCCCAGCAGGAGCCAGCCGCCGAGGGCGACCAGCAAGGGGACCAGGGCGCCGAAGGCGGCGGCCCGACTGGCGCCGATTGCCGCCACCGCGACGCCGTAGATCCATATGCCCGTGAGACCGGCCAGGAGGCCCTGCCAGACGACCTGCGTCGCAACGTCGGCAAGGGGGGCTTCCAGGAGGCGCGCGCTGTCCGATGTCAGCCAGAGGGGCAGCACAGCCAGCATGGACCAGCCGTTGATCAGCGCCGCGGCCTGCCAGGGCGAAAGGCCGCTCTTCTTGTAGGCGACGGTGTAGAAGGCCCAGAGTAGGGCGGCTGCCAGGAAGAGGAGATCGCCCCGCCAGTGGCTAGCCGAAAGGCCGGCGAGCGCCGGCCAGGCGATGGCGAGGATGCCGAGGGCGATCAAGGCGAAGCCCGACCAGCGCCACGCGGATAAACGCTCTCGCAAGAGGACGTAGGCGAGCAAGGCGACGAAGAGAGGCATGGCGCCTGGCAGCAGCGCCCCCATGTGCGCGACAGGGGCCAGGCGCGCGCCCTCCATGCCGGCGAGACCGAAGGGCAGGCCGGCACCCAGGACGATGACCAGAAGAGTGCCCCTGCCGAGCGTGCGTGGCACGAGCCCCGTTCTGAGCCACAGCGGCAGGAGGACTAGGCCGGGCACGGCATAGCGCAGAAGCGCCAGGTCCATGGGGGCCAGCGTGGTGGAGACGCCGCTTCGCGTGGCGATCTGCCAGCCGGCGCCCAGAAGGCAGGCGGCCAAGGCGGCACCGTAGCCGACCCATGCGCTCCTGGCCGACTGGCACTCTTGCCTGATTGGGGCCATATGCGACACCTTCTCTCCGTTACTGTGGTGCGCATCATTCCACGAGCTATTCCGGCATGTCCTTGCGTTCTCGGTTACCGATCTCGTATGTTTTGGAAGATTGTTGCGCCACGAGAGGGTCGCCCTTGCCCTACGTCAACCTCGACGCCATCGACCTCAAGATACTGCAGGCGCTGCAGGCCGATGGCCGCCTGACCAACACGGAGCTGGCCGACCGCGTCGGGCTCTCGGCCTCTCCCTGCTTGCGTCGTGTACGGCGGCTGGAGCGCGAGGGCTTCATCTGCGGCTATCGCGCGGTGCTCGACCGCGAGGCGGTGGGGCTCTCCTTGACCGTCTTCGTCGAGATCAAGCTGAGCCAGCCCTCGCAGGAAGCGGCCGAGGCCCTGCAAGCGGCGCTGAACGAGATCCCGGAAATCGTGAACTGCCACATGCTGTCCGGCCCGGCGGACTTCCTGGCCGAGGTGGTGGTCCCCAGCGTCAAGGCTTTCGAGGAACTGATGCGAGAGCAGCTGAGGACCCTCGCCACTATCGGCGACCTGCGCGCCAACTTCGCGCTGAAGCGCGTCAAGTCGGACAGGCCCATACCGCTGACCCACCTTCACAGACCGGACAGGGCGGCCGTCGAGCGCGAACCCGACTGCGCGTGACGCAAACGTCGCTTCTAGTTGAGACCCGAACGGCGGCCGTGGGCGTTGTCCGGTGTCACCGCGACCGCAAGGCGGTCGGGCAAACCCGCCGGGCAAAGAGCGACTGCTGGCTTGTGCGCTCGGCCTCCAGGGCCGCGCGAATCTGGGGCATGTCCAGCCGCGCCGCTCGCGCCAGATAGTCGGGGGTCGCCTCGGAGAGCGCTTCGCAGTAGAGCACGACCTGCTCTCGCATCAGCAGGAGATGCGGCTCCGTGGAGGTGAGCCCGAACATGCGCGCGATGTCGGGCGCGGCGGAGAGGTCGATCGCGGCCCAGGTCCAGGGACTCTCGCCCTCGACGGAAAGTGCCGAGACCTCGGCCGCGCAATCGGCGAAGGGGCCACGATGGAGGACGCAGGCGACGAGCGCGTTCTCCGCCATGGCTTTGTGAAAGGTCTCGGACGACAAACCGATCGGTTGTCGGGCGTCTCCCATGGTTTCTGTCCTTTCCCTCTTCGCGAAGTCGGGCCCGACGGCGCGCGCCCCGGCCATACATTCCCGCGACACAGCCTTGCACGAAAAGCCGGCCCGCTCCAGGCGCGTGAGCGAGCGCTTTCGGGCGTTACCGCCGTCGGTAGCAAGAGAAGCTGTCCCGAGCCTTCCGAAGAGGGCCGAAAACCTGGGGAAAGGCTGGGCCTCGGCGCTTGTCCCGCGATCCCCGTCGGAAGCAGCCGGCGCCGACGGGGCAAGGCCGGTTCGCGCGCGCTCACCCCGGTTGCCGTCCGCGTGAACTTTCGCGCTCGATATTTGAATTGGGCGGTCCTGAGGCAGCTCTAGCTATTGCCGCACGTGGTCGCGCGGCCGGCAAGGCATCGCTCCTCGCCGCTGGATGGCCGGCAAAGAGGGATCGTCGGTGAGACGCCCGCGTAACCACGGGAGATGAGCCCTCATCAAAGGCGGACTCTCCCGAATGGCGCGAGCCAAGAGGCCCGTGTCGGTTCAGATCGTCTCAGGAATGGAGGGAAACATGGATATCCTGCGCGGCCGATCGCTCTCTTTCTACCTCATCACCATGCTGACGGCGGGGGCCTTCTCGACGGTGGCCTTCGACTTCTTCGGTCAAAGCCTCAGCCCCATGCTGGGCTTCTCAACTCTGGCGCCCGTGCCCCTAGCGACGCAGGTCGTCAAGGTCTTTAGCGGCGAGGGCTTCCGCCCGGCCGGCGAGTTTCTCCACTACTTCGCCGGCATGATCGCCTATCCGCTGGGCTGGATGCTGATCGTCGATCCCTTGCGCCGGGCCTTCGTCCCGCAGCTCAACTGGTTCGTGGGCTCCGTTGCCTACGGCGTTGCCCTCTGGGTCTTCGCCCTTCTCGTCATGGCTTCCTGGATCGCTGGCAACCCGCCCTTCCTGAACTTCACCGGCATCACCTGGGTGGCCCTCGTCGGCCATGTGCTCTTCGCCGTGGTGACCGCGGTCATCGTCGAGTGGCGCTACCGCCACCAGGCGGCCCCGGCGCACGCCTGAGCGCGTCAGCCATCACTCACTCAAGGAGCGCTCGGCGGTTCACGCCGAGCGCTCTCTTTGATTCTTGAGGCGTCAAGACAAGGTCTTCGCCTTTTCCCGCGCCTAGCCTTCTGGACCTCGCTTAGGCGGATGCCTGACTGTCCCGCCATGCCTCCAGCACCAGGGCCATGGTCAGGGCGCCGGGATCGGGGTGGCCCAGGGCGCGTTCTCCCAAGGTCTTGGCCTTGCCGAAGCGGGCGACCATGGCACGGGTCGCCTCCGCCCCGCGCGCCGCGCCCGCGGCGGCCCGGTCGAGCGCGGCCGGCAGGCTCTCCTCCGGCTCGGCCGCGCGGATGGCTTCGGCCAGGGCATCCAGCATGGTCTTGTCGCCTTCGGCCGCGCCGCCACGCTTCATCACGGCATCTCGGCCAGCCGTCAGCAGCCGCTTGAAGCCTGCCGCATCGATCGTCTCGGCTTCGCCCAGCGCGGCGCCACCGGCCCGGAAGAAGGTGCCGAAGACCGCGCCCGCGGCCCCGCCGGTCTTGGAGAGGATCGCCATGCCGCAGTCCTTCAGCACGTCGGCCGGCCTCTCCGGGTCCTTCGCCGCCAGCTTTTCTGTTACCGCCTGAAAGCCGCGCTTCATGCCGATGCCGTGATCGCCGTCGCCGATCGCCCGGTCGGCATCGGTCAGCCTCGGCTCGGCGGCGACCACCGCATCGGCGATGGCCAGGAAGGCGGTCTTGGTCTCGCCCGCGTTCAAGCCTTGCCTCCGTTCATCGGGTCATCGCGAAGCAGGAGGCCGGCATGTCGAAGTAGCGTTTCAATTCCTCGTCGAGCTTGAGGAGCGAGATCGAGAAGCCAGCCATCTCCTGGCTGGTCACGAAGGCGCCCATGTCGGTCTTGTGGACCGCGATGTCGCGCTCGGCCAGGATCTGCCGCACACGGCGGTTGACGATCAGCATCTCCATGAAGGTGGTGGCGCCCAGGTTGTTGAAGAGCAGGGCGACCTCGTCGCCCGACGCCAGCTCGATGTCGCCCAGGATGACCTCCATCATCTGGTCGGTCAGGGGGTCGGCAGGGGTCAGCTTCTGGCGGCGGACCCCGGCCTCGCCGTGGGCGCCCATGCCGATCTCGATCTCGTCGTCGCCTAGCTCGAAGGTGGGCTTGCCGGTCTCGGGGATCGACCCCGCGCGCACCGCCACGCCCAGACTGCGCAGGTTGGCGCGGGCCTTGACGGCAACCGCCTCGACCGCGTCCAGGCTGTCCAGCGTGGCGGCGGCGGCGCCGGCGATCTTGATCATGTAGACGTCGCCGGCGATGCCGCGGCGCTCCTCCACCTGGTCTGGCGGCGCGGAGGCGACGTCGTCCCAGACCCGCACGGTGCGGACCTCGATGCCTTCCTCGGCGGCCATCTCGGCGGCGATGTCGAAGTTCATGTTGTCGCCGGCGTAGTTGCCGTAGAGGTAGAGCACGCCACGGCCCCGGTGGACGGCCTTGGTGGCCTCCAGGATGACGTCGGGGGGCGGGGCCGCGAAGACCCCGCCACAGGCGGCCCCGTCGGCGAAGTTGCGGCCCAGGAAGCCCGGAAAGATCGGCTCGTGCCCGCTGCCGCCGCCGATCAGCAGGGCGACCTTGCCGTCTGGGATGTCCTTTCGGACCAGCGCGTTGACGCCTGGCAGCTGGGTGACGTCGCCGTCGTAGGCCAGCACCAGGCCGGCCAGGGTCTCCTCCACGACCCCGGCAGGGTCGTTGATGATCTTCTTCATCTTAAACATCGTCGCTGTCCTCCCCCTCCGGCTCCCTGGCCGGGACATGATCGAGCAGGATGAAGCCGACGATCCCGGCCAGGAGCAGCGGGAAGCCCCAGGTGAAGAGATCGAAGGCGAAGGGCTGGATCATCAAGGCCACGGCCAGGAAGATCAGCGCCGAGAGGAGCGCGAAGAGCCGGCCGTGAAGCTTGGCGTTCATGTGCCGGCCCCCTCGCGCTGCGCCGCGCTCAGCACCCTCTCCTCGCTGGGGTCGAAGAGAAAGGCGCGCTCTGGATCGAAGGCGAAGCGGCAGGCCATGCCTTGGCGCGCCGGCAGCTCCAGCGGCACGGCCTTTCGGAAACTCCCGAAGGCGCCGTCGATCTGCACCGCCTTGTCGATGCCGCGCCGGTTGACGGCATAGATCTCGCCTGAAATGCCCTTGTCCGCCTCGCCGAGAAGCCGGATGTCCTCCGGCCAGACGCCGATCGTGACCTCGTCGGGGATCTCGTTCTCGGGCCGGAAGGTCTCCAGCGCCAGCGGCTGCTCGTCGCCGGCAAGACGGATCTCGGCACCCTGGCGCCGTGCCTTGAGAAAGGCCATGTGCGGGCTGCCGACGAGCTGGCCGACGGCCTTGCTTGCCGGACGCGCCAGGATGTCGTCCAGGCGGCCGAGCTGGATCACTCGCCCCTTGGCGACCAGGGCGAGGCGATCGGCGATGGCCGTGGCGCCGTGGAAGTCGTGCGTGGCGTAGAGCAGGGTGGAGCCGTAGTGGGCGTGCAGGCCGCGAAGCTCCGCTTGCAGGTCCTCTCGCAGCTTGAGGTCCAGCGCGCTCAAGGGCTCGTCCAGCAGATAGAGCGCCGAGCGGCGCACCAGGGCGCGGGCGAGCGCCACGCGCTGCGTCTCGCCGCCGCTCAATCCCTGCGGCCTGCGGTCGATCAGGTGGGAAATGCGCAACTGCTCCGTCACGGTCTTCAAGCGGTTTTCGATCTGGCCGGCGTCGGTCCGGCGGCCGGGCGAGGTCAAGGGCAAGGTGATGTTCTCGCGCACGCTCAGCGTGGGAAAGAGGTTGAGACCCTCGAAGACCATGGCGACGTCGCGGCGATTGGCCGGCAGTTGGTCCAGGTTCTGCCCCGCCAGGTGAACCGTGCCGCCATCCGGCCGCTCCAGCCCGGCGACGCACAGCAAGGTGGTCGACTTGCCGGCGCCGGTGGGCCCCAGGAGCGCCAGGACCTCGCCTTCGGCCAGATCCAGCGAGAGGCCGTCCAGCGCGCGGGTCCGGCCGAAGCGCTTGGCGAGGTCGCGGACCGCCAGGAAGCTCACGACACCCCCTCCAGCGCGCCGAGGTCGAGGGCCAGGCGGCGGTCCTCGGCGTCGAAGAGAAAGGCGCGGGAGAGGTTCAGCCGGATCGCCGCGTCGGCGGCGCCCCCGCTCTCGTCACTGCCGAGGAAGACCTGCTCTCCCAGCTTGAAGGAGAAGAGCCGCTCGCTGCCTTGACGGTAGGGCAGCACCTCTTGCGCGCCGGCCAGCGTCGGGCCGCTTCCCGCCGTGCTGAGATGCAGATCCTGCGGGCGTATGCCGAGCCGGCAGCCCTGCCTGCCGGCCAGCGCGGCCGCGAGGGCCTCGCTGCCCGCACCGTGCAACGCGCCGAGCGCGGCCAAGGCGACCCCCTGGTCCGTCGTCTCCACGGGAAAGAAGTTCATCGACGGCGAGCCGATGAAGTAGCCGGTGAAGGCGGTGGCGGGGCGGAAGTAGAGGTCGTCGGCGTCGCCGAACTGCTCGATCTTGCCGTCGCGCATCAGCACGATGCGGTCGGCCAGCGCCATGGCCTCGCGCTGGTCGTGGGTCACGTAGATGGTGGTGACCCCCAGCTCGCGCTGGATATGGCCCAGCTCCCAGCGCATGTTCTCGCGGAACTGCTCGTCGACGGCCGACAGCGGCTCGTCCAGCAGCAGCACGTTGGGTTCTCTAACGATAGCGCGGGCCAGCGCGACGCGCTGCAGGGCGCCGGGGGGAAGGCCGCCGGGCCGGCGCTTCATGATCGGGCCGAGGTCGAGCACGCCGGCCACCCAGTCGAGCTTCTCGCGCACCGTCTGGCGGGTCTCGCCGCGCGCCTTCAAAGGAAAGGCAATGTTGCCGGCCACCGAGAGGTGGGGGTAGAGCGACACGCTCTGGAACACCATGGCGACGTTGCGCGCGCTGGGCGAAAGGTCCTGGATCGGCTCGCCGTCGAAGCGGATGGCGCCACCGTGCGCCTCCTGCAGGCCGGCGATGGAGCGCAGGGTGGTGGTCTTGCCGCAGCCCGACGGCCCCAGGAAGACCACCAATTCGCCGTCCGCGATCTCCAGCGAGATCTCGTCGACCGCGCGGAAGTCGCCGAAGCGCACCATGAGGCTCTCGATCGAGATGGCGGCCATGGCGACTAGCCTCGCGCCTTGGCGCTGAGCAGGTTGAGGTAGCGCACCAGCACCAGCGACAGTCCGATGATGATCAACAGCAGGATCACCGCCAGAGCCGAGGCCTCGCCGGTGTAGAAGTAGCTGAAAGCGACCTTGCCCAGGGTGAAGGAGACGGTCTGCGTGGTGGAGCCCGGCCCGCCGCCGGTCATGGCGAAGAAGAGGTCGTACTGCTTGAAGCTGTCGATCATGCGCAACAGTAGCGCGATGAAGAGAATGGGGGCCGCGAGCGGCAGGGTGATCCGGGTGAAGCGGTAAAAGGCCGAGGCGCCGTCGATGTCGGCCGCCTCGTAGATCACCCTTGGGATGCCGCGGAAGGCGGCCGTCGCCAGCAGGATCACGAAGGGTGTCCACATCCAGGTATCGGCGATGACGACGGCGATCAGCGCGTTGTCGGTCACGCCAAGCCAGTCGACCTTGTCGGATCCGGTCAAGGTGACGAGGTAGTTCACCACGCCCCATTCGGAGTTGAACATGTAGCGCCACAGGAAGCCGACCACGATGGGGCAGACCATCATCGGCATCATCAGGACGGTGAAGATGATGTCGCGGCCGCGGAAGGACTTCTGCAGGTGGTAGGCGACGAAGATGCCGATGATGAACTGGCAGGCGACCGAGATGATCACGAACTGGCCGGTGAAGATGAAGCGCTCCCAAAGCTCCGGATCGCCCAGCAGGAACTCGTAGTTCTCCAGGCCGATGGGCTCGCGCCCGGCGTCCGAACGCAGAATGGAGAAGCGGTAGAAGCTGAGGATGATCAGCGAGATGAAGGGGTAGGCGACCATGCCGATCAGCAGCACCAAGGTCGGCACCAGAAAGAGCCAGATGATGGCCCGGTCGGATAGCTCGAAGCGGCCGGCGCCGGTCATTTCGCCCGTCCCAGCACGCCGAAGGTCATGCCCATCAGAAGATAGTGCCTGAGGAAGTAGAAGAGGATGACGACCGGGACGATCAGCACGGTGCCGGCCGCGCAGATCTGCGTCCACTCCAGTCCCGTGGCACCCATGGCCGAGGCGATCTTGACCGGCAGGGTCTTAGCTTGCGTGGTGGAGATGATCGAGGCGAAGGCGAACTCGTTCCAGGCGAAGATGAAGCAGAAGCCGCTGGTCGCCGCGATGCCGCCCTTGACCTGCGGGATCACCAGGCGCCGGAAGGCATAGAAGCGCGAGTAGCCGCAGTTGATGGCGATGCGCTCGATGTCGGTCGACACCCCGTCGAAGAAGCCCTTCATGATCCAGGTGGCCAGCCCGACGTTGATGAAGGTGGCGATCAGGATCAGCCCGATCCGGGTGTCGGCCAGCCCCAGTTCCGAGAACATGATGTGATAGAAGACCAGCACCGCCACCGGCGGCAGCATGCGGGTCGAGAGCACGAAGAAGAGGAAGTCGTTGCGCCCGGGAAAGGCGAAGCGTGAGCAGGCGTAGCCGGCGAAGGTCCCCAGGGCCACGGCGGCCACTGTGCCGGAAACCGAGATGACGATGGAGTTGATCAAGGCGTCGACCAGGCCGATGGCGGCGGCCGATCCGGCCGCGGCGCCGACGCCGAAGACGGCCTGATAGCCGGACCAGGTCGGCTCGAAGATCAAGGTCGGCGGGAAAGTGAAGAGGTCCTGGCGGTCCTTGATCGACGAGATCACCAGCCAGAACATCGGCCCGATGTTGTAGAAGCTATAGATCAGCAGCAGCACCACCGGCAGAAAATGCAGGGCACGGCCCAGCGTGCCGGGACCCGCCGTCATCGACGCGGCTCCGGCGATCTTTCCTCCGCGCTGGTCGTCTCTCGGCACGCCGCTCACTCCCGCTTAGAGCGACTGCCGGGCACGGTCGACAGGGGGGACCGTGCCCGGCAGGTCTCGAGGGCCTCAGTTTACGATGAGGACCTCGATCTCGTCTTTACCGACCGGCGTGATCACCTGATCGGGCACCTCAGGCGCGGAATCTCCCCGCTTGATCTCGTAGCCGGCGCGCCGCAGCGTGCGCTCATGCCTGCGTGCCGCGTCGTCGAGCGCTTCCTGAACGGTCTTCTTGCCGGTGATCGCGTTGCTCACCTCGTCCTGCAACTCGTCCAGCAGGATCGCGTACTCCGGCAGGTGCCAATAGTCGTTGGTGTAGTCCAGGGCCTTGGCGAAGTGCTTGTTGTAGGAGTTGAGCTCCTGCCACTCGGCGCTGTCCAGCACCGACTTCAGGCCCGTCTGGCAGACCGCGGCGTACTCTCGCTGCTGTTCCGGCTGGAAGTACCACTCCATGAACTTCACCAGGGTCGGCACCTTCTTGGAGTACTTGTTGATGCCCATGCCCTGGCCGCCGACGGAGAACTGGCGCCGGAACTTGCCGTCACGGCCGATCGCGCCCGGCAAATTGGCGTAGCCGGTGGACTCGGCATAGGGATTGACGTCTGGGTCGGCGTTGGAGCCGTGGAAGTAGTACCACTGCATGGCCATGGCCAGCTTGCCCTGCTGCCAGGCGGCATTGACCTCGTCCCATCCCCAGTTCTGCGAGCCCGGCGGGCCGAACTGGAACATGTCGACATAGGCCTGCACGCCGTCGACTGAAGCCGGAGAGTTCAGATAGCCGTCGACCTCGAAGGTCTCGGGATTGTAGAGCTCGCCGCCGAAGGACCAGAGGAAGGAGTTGGAAGCGGTGGTCGCGAAGTCGTACTCGCGCCCGCCCATCTGACCCCAGCCATAGAGATCCTGGTCCGGCCGGGTGAAGAACTCGGCCATGTCGCGGGCCTGCTGATAGGTCTGCGGCACCGCCAGGTCATAGCCGTACTTGGCCTTGAAGGCCTCCTGCTCCTTCGGATCCTCGAAGAGGTCCTTGCGGTACATGAAGCCGTAGGCGTCCTGGTTGACCGGCAGGCCCCAGAACTGGCCGGAGTTGTCGGGATACTCGCCGTAGCGGGCGAGCGAGGCGCGCGGGAAGAGCCCTTCCTCCAGCACGTCGGAGGAGGCGAAGATATCGTTGATCGAGTGCGCGTGGCCGGCCCCGGCGAACTCCGCTGTCGACTGGCTGTCCCACATGGCGAAGTCGAAGCCGTCGCCCTTGATCGCGAACTCCGAGGCGATCTTGCCGTGCCACTCGGGTCCGTAGGGGACCAAGGCCGGGACGATCTTGACGTTCTTGTCGGGATAGCGCTCGGCGATCTTCACGATGGCGTCGGCGCAGGTTCCGGCGTGCCAGACGAAGGTCAAGGTCTCCTCTTCGGCGTTGGCGGCTCCCGCGCCCAAGAGCGCCAGGCCGGCGACAGCCGACAGCCAGAGGCTCCGTTGCTTTGCCGTAGGTCTCGTCATGCTCTCCTCCACTTGTTCGGGGCGTCCGCCGCGACGGCGGGCCTCGCCCTCGGGTTCGGGCGGATTGCCGCCCTTTGCTTTCGCCGCCCGGGCCGATCGTCAGGCGGCACCGTGAACCAGTTTCTGCAGCTCCTTCATCATGCGCTTGGGGTCGCCGGCCTGGAACAGGTTGCGGCCGAAGACCAGGCCCCTGGCGCCCGTCTTCATGATGGCCTTCACCATGGCCTTGGTGCTCTTGACCGCCGGACCGCCGGCCAGCAGCACTGGCACGTCGACGCCCTCGACCACCCGGCCGAAGCTCTCGGCGTCGCCGGACCAGTCGGTCTTCAAGAGATCGGCGCCCAGGTCGGCCGCGATCCGGCAGTTCATCGCGATGACGTCGGCGGCGAAGGGCTCGTCCAGCATACCCTCGCGCGCCGCCATCGGCTCGACGACGAAGGCGAGGCCGAGCGCACGGCAGCGTTCGGCCATCTGCCCGCAGATCTCGATCGAGCGGTTCTCCAGCGCCGGGTCCTTGTGACAGGTGAAGAGGTAGGTGATGACCGCTTCCGCGCCCAGGCGCGCGGCGTCCTCCGCGGTGCCGACCAGGCGCGTGTGGCCTTCGGTGTAGCCCATCTCGCCGCCCAGCCGCCACATGGTGGTCTGATCGACCCGCAGCATGATGGCCGGTCGGCCGCGCACGGCCAGCAGGTCGACGTTCTGCGTCATCTGCCCCGGGGTGAGCAGCAGTCCTTCCGCGCCGATCTCGATCGCCGCCTGGATCATCGGGCGGGCGCTCACCAGGCCGGGGACCGGTCCGAGCTGCATGCCGTGGTCCAGCGCGATGGAGAAGGACCGGCCGCTCTCGGCATTGAGGAAAGCCGCTGTTCGCAAGGCCTTGCCGCTCATCGGCTCCTCCCGTTGCTGTCGCCGGCGGGCAGGGCCTCGACACGGCGGTAATGAACGCCTTCCTCGCCTAGACGCGTCCACATCTCGGCCGGAGACGGGCCCGCGATCATCACCTCGTCGAAGGCGGAGAGATGGACGAACTTGTGCAGGCCGGACTTCTCGAACTTGGAGGTGTCGAAGATCGCCACCTTGCGATCGGCGATATCGAGAAAGGCCTGCTTGGTGCGCGCGATGTCGGCGTCGAAGTAGTAGGTGGTACAGTTGCGCACGGCCGATGCCGACATGATCACCAGATCGATCCAGAGCGAGCCGATGGCATCCTCCGTCACCCGGCCGAAGAAGGCCTTGGCGATGCGGTCGTAGGTGCCGCCCACCGAAATGACCGTGATGTCCTCCACCTCGGCCAGCTCCGTCATCAGCGGCAGGGAGTTGGTCAGGACCGTCAGGGGGCGCTTCTCCCGCAACAGCGGGGCGATCGGCGCAACCGTGGTGCTGTCGTCGAGCGCGATGCACATGCCGGGTTCGACCAGTTCCGCCGCCGCATCGGCCAGGGCCAGCTTGAGCGGCTGGTTGAGTTGCTCGCGCTGGCGATAGTCGGCTTCGAAGAGAACGGAGGGCAGCATGGTTGCGCCGCCACGCATCTTCCTTACCAAGCGCTGCTGGCTCAAGTGGTCGAGGTCGCGATGCACGGTCATCTTACTGACGCTCAAGGCAGTCGCCAGTTCATCGACCGAGGCCGTGGCGTGACGCCGGATCACCTCCAGCATCTTCTGACGGCGCAGTTCCGCCCGCACGTCGTTGCTCCCTCCCAGACGTCTTTCTAACAGGATATCACGGTATGCGCCGCCTGCAATGGTATTTGTAACAGAAATTTAGTTACAAGCTGTGAGATATCGCGCAGCCGGGACAATGCGGAGCCAGGTGGCATCTGCGCTTGCGTCGTGGGGCCTTTGTCTCGGAGAATGCGGCTGCCCGCAGCACGGCGGGCTTTCCGTTGGAACAGGGACGAAAGCGGGGACGATGGACGACAGACAGGAAAAGCTGCTGCTGGCGGCGAGGATCAAGGAGCGCCTGGGGCGCAGGGACTTCATGCTGCGCGCCTCGGCGCTCGGCGTCGGCGCGATGGCGGCCACGAACCTCTGGACCGGTACGGCGAGAGCGGCGGAGCCGCGGCACGGCGGCACGCTGCGGCTCGGGATCGCCGCCGGCTCGACCACTGACAGCCTGGATCCGGCGGTCTACGACGACACCTTCGATCTGGCCTTCGGCTGGTCGTTGGGGAACAACCTCTCCGTCATCGACAAGCACGGCAATCTGGCGCCGGAGCTGGCCGAGGGCTGGGAGGCTTCGTCGGACGCGGCGACCTGGACGATCAAGCTGCGCAAGGGGGTGGAGTTCCATAACGGCAAGACCATGGGGGCCGACGATGTCATCGCCTCCATCAACCACCACAGGGGCGAGGACAGCAAGTCGGGCGCAGCCGGAATCCTGAAGTCGATCCAGGACATCCGCAAGGACGACGATCAGACCGTGGTCTTCCAGCTGAGCGCCGGCAGCGCGGACTTCCCTTATCTGCTGTCCGACTACCACCTGATCATCCTGCCGGAGAAGGACGGCAAGATGGACTGGTCGGAGGGCAGGGGCACCGGCCCCTACGTGATGGAGAACTTCGAGCCCGGCATCCGCGTCGAGATGTCCAAGAACAAGAACTACTGGAAGCCCGATCACGGCTTCTTCGACGCCTACACCGTGCTGGCCATCCACGACCCCTCGGCACGCGTGAACGCGCTGCAGACCGGAGAGGTCGATGCCATCGATCGCGTCGACGTCAAGATCGTCAAGCGCCTGGAGCAGGTCTCCGGCGTCAAGGTGATCGAGAACACCGGCTACATGCACTACACCTTCCCGATGCGATGCGACACGCCGCCCTTCGACGACGTGAACGTGCGCTTGGCGCTGAAGTACGCCATCGATCGCGAAGACATGATGCGCAAGATCATGCGCGGCCACGGCACCCTGGGCAACGATCAGCCGATCGGGCCGAACGACGCCTTCTTCAACGCCAGCCAAGAGCAGCGGACCTACGATCCGGAAAAGGCGAAGTGGCACCTCCAGCAGGCCGGTCTCTCGTCGCTTGCCGTGGACCTGGCGGCGTCCGATGCCGCCTACGTTGGCGCGGTCGACGCCTCGGTGCTCTATGCCGAGCACGCCAAGGCGGCCGGCATCGACATCAACGTGCAGCGGGTGTCCAGCGACGGCTATTGGTCGTCCATCTGGATGAACAGGCCTTGGTGCGCATGCTACTGGGGCGGCCGGCCGACCTCCGACTGGATGTTCTCCACGGCCTATGCCGCGGACGCGGCCTGGAACGACACCTTCTGGCAGAACGAGCGCTTCAACGAGCTCCTCGTCCAAGCGCGCGCCGAGTTGGATCAGGACCTCCGCCGCGACATGTACACCGAGATGCAGCAGATCGTCTCCGACGACGGCGGCGCCGTGATCTGGGCCTTCGCCAACAACGTCATGGGCGTCAGTGAGAAGCTGCAGCATCCCGAGACGATTGCCGGCAACTATCCCTTGGACGGCATGCGTATCTCGGAGCGCTGGTGGTTCGCCGGCTAGCCGGAGTCTAGCCGCAAGACCAAGCGGGAAGGGCCCGCCGTCGTCCCTCGATGGCGGGCGGCGGGCCCTTCTTGGTTCTCTGCAGCCGGATCTTGCCTGAGATCGAGAGAGGAGCGTCGATGAGCGACACCATCGCATCCATCCGGGCGCGGCCTGTGCTCGTGCCGCTGCGCCGGCCTTTGGTGGTCGCGAGCGGCCAGGTCGAGCGCGCGCCTCTCATCGCCGTCGACCTCAGGAGCGAGGGCGGGCTGGTCGGCCGCGGCTACATCTTCACCTATGCACCCCAGGCCCTCGCCCCGACCGCGCGCCTGATCGAGGAGATGGGCGGGCTGCTCACCGGTCACGCGATCGCGCCTTACGAGGTCGAGCGCTTTCTGCAAGGCAAGTTCCGGCTGCTGGGGGTGACCGGCCTGGTGACCATGGCGCTGGCCGCGATCGACATGGCTGTTTGGGACGCCGCGGCCAAGGCCGTGGGCCTCCCCTTGGTGCGTTTCCTCGGCGGCGAACCCAAGGCACTGCCGGCCTACAACTCCAACGGACTGGGTATCATCGGACCCGATGCGGCGGCGCGCGAGGCCGTGGAGCTGGTGGACGAGGGCTTCAAGGCGATCAAGCTGCGCTTGGGCTATCCCACCTTGGCCGAGGACTTGGCCGTCATCGACGCCGTGCGCCACGCCGTGGGCGAGCGTATCGCGATCATGGCGGACTACAACCAGTCGCTCAGCTTTGCCGAAGCCTCGGTTCGGGTGCTGGCGCTTGACGACGCCGGCCTGGCCTGGATCGAGGAACCCTTGCCCAGCGACGATCTGGAGGGGCACGCGCGCCTCAGGGCTCAGGCGCGAACGCCGATCCAGTTGGGGGAGAACTTCTGGAGCCCGCGCGAGCTGGCGCGCGCGATCTCCGTCGGCGCGGGCGACCTCTACATGCCCGACGTCATGAAGATCGGCGGTCCCACCGCTTGGCTGCGCGCGGCGGCCTTGGCCGAGCCCAGCGGGATTCCGCTCTCCTGCCATCTCTTCCCGGACCTTTCGGTCCATCTCCTGGCGGTGACGCCGACCTGCCACTGGGTGGAGTTCGTCGACTGGGCGGAGGCGATCCGCCTGACCCCCGTGCCCCGCCAGGACGGCTGCATGATCATCGAGGAGAAACCCGGCTTCGGCCTGGAGTGGGACGAGGGCGCGCTGACCGGCTATGCCATTTGACCGGGCCGCGCGATTACCGAGGATCACCGCTCAACCCAAGGTCTCCGCACGACAAGTCGGCAGTGCCTGTAGGATGCCAGCTAAAGGCCGCCGGACTCTGTCCGAGACTTGCTCTCCCTTCTCCTTTGCGTGCTAGAAGGTCTTCCGAGGGGACCTTGTTGAGCGCATGAGACCACACCTTGCCTGACCTCGGCTCCGACGACTTCGCTGAGGACGCCGACGTCATCCGTTCCGAAGACTATCGGCGGATGTACGAGCGCTCGTCGATCGGGATCTTTCGCTCTACGCCCGACGGGCGCTACCTGAAGGCCAATCCCGCGGGCGTGCGACTACACGGCTACCAGAGCGAGGCCGAACTGGTCGCGGCGGTCCGCAACGTCGCCGAAGAGATCTACGTCAAGGCGGCGGATCGCGCGCGAATGGCGCGCCTCCTGGAGGCGCAGGGATACGTAGAGGCCTTCGAGTGTCAGGTCTATCGGCACAAGTCGCGGGAACCGATCTGGGTAAGGCAGAACGTCTATCGGGTAAGCGACGCTGACGGCCGCCTCTGGTACTTCGAGGGCTTCGTCGAGAACATCAGCGACCGCAAGCAGGTTGAAGCGGCGCTGCGGCAGGCGCAAAGCCGGTCGGAGAAAGCGGTCGTCGAGCGAACCCATCAGCTGCATTCGACCAATCGCGCGCTGCGCGAGGAGATCGTCCAACGACGCGCGGTGGTAGAGAAGCTGCGGCTCTCCCAAGCCAACCTGCGCAGCGTGGTCGAGCAGGCGGGAGACGGGCTCTTCGTCATCGATCCGGCCAGCGGCCGCTTCGTCGACGTGAACAACCAGGCCTGCCGCTCCCTGGGCTACACGAGAGAGGAACTGCTCGCGCTCTCGGTGCCGGACATCGACGTGGAGTTTCCCGCGGAGACTTTCCGCGCCTTGATCGCCCATCTCACGATCGACGAGACAATCACGATCTCGGGCATGCACCGGCGTCGCGATACGACGCTGTTTCCCGTCGAGATCAGATTGGGACTGGTCGACCTGCAGGGCGAAAGCAGGCTCTTGGCCCTGGCCCGGGACATCACCGACAAGTGGCGGGCGGAAGAGGCCCTGCGCCAAAGCGAAGAGGACTTCCGACAGCTGGCCGAGGGCTCCATTCAAGGGATCCTCATCGCCGATGCGCGCCGCAAGCCGCTCTTCTGCAACGACGAGTGCGCCCGGATCTTCGGCTATGGCAGCAAGGAAGAGGTGCTGGCGCTGCCCAATACCCTTCCCTTGATCGCGTCTTACGAAGTCGAACGCCTCAATAAGATCCGCGAACCCTTTCTCAGCAGGCCGAAGGGGCCAATTCGCTACGAGTTCGACGGCGTGAAGCAGGACGGCTCCATCATCAATCTGGAGTGCGTCGCCGGTACGGTGAACTGGCGCGGGAGGATCGCCGCCTACATCACGCTTTACGACGTGACCGAACGCAAGAAAAGCGAGGAGCGCTTCGGGCAGGCGCAGAAGATGGAGACGGTCGGCCAGTTGACCGGAGGCGTCGCCCACGACTTCAACAATCTGCTTTCGATTGTCCTGGGAAATGCGGAGTTGCTGACGGACAGGCTCGGCGCCGACGACGCGGCGCTGGATGCGATCCAAAAGGCGGCCGAACGGGGTGCGGAGCTGACCCAGCGGCTCCTGGCCTTCTCACGCCAGCAGCCGCTGCGGCCGCAGGCCATCGACCTTGGCGAGTTGGCGCGGAGCCTGACGCAATGGCTGGCGCGGACCCTGGGCGAAGCGGTCGAGATCGCGACCCACGCGGAGCCCGATCTCTGGCGGGCGCTTGCCGATCCCGGCCAAGTGGAGAATGCGCTTGTGAACCTTGCGCTCAATGCGCGCGACGCCATGGACGGCCGTGGGCGACTCGCCGTCTCTTGCCGCAATCGGACCTTGGACGGAGCCGATCTGGCCGAGTCATTGGAGGTCGTTGCCGGCGACTACGTCTCGCTCGCCGTCTCGGACGACGGTTGCGGCATGCCGCCCGAAGTCAAGGCGCAGGCCTTCGAGCCCTTTTTCACCACCAAGCAAGTGGGCGAAGGCAGCGGCCTCGGTCTCTCCATGGTCTATGGCTTTGCCAAGCAGTCCGGCGGCTTCGTCACCATCGACAGCGAGGCGGGTAGGGGCACGACCGTGACCTTGATGCTGCCGCGCGCCGAAGCGGAGGCGGTGGCGCAAGCACCTCGCCGCCGGCAGCAGATGCCGCAAGGCGAGGGCGAGAGAATCCTGGTCGTCGAGGACGATGTCGACGTTCGACAGCTCGCCCAGCGCATGCTGACCGCGCTCGGCTATGAGGTCGTCGCGGTCGGCGATGCGCAAGCGGCGGAGCAGGCCCTGGCGGCGGCATCGGGGATCGATCTCATTCTCACCGACGTGGTCTTGTCCGGCGGGACGAGCGGGCCCGAGATGGTTCGCCGGCTACGCGCCCGTCATCCGGAGTTGCGGGTGGTCTTCATGTCCGGATACTCGGCGGATGCGGCCACGGGCACTACCTTCTTGGAGGACGGGAGATCGCTCCTGACCAAGCCGTTCAAAAAACGGGACCTCGCTCGCGCTCTGCGTGCCGCCCTAGCGGTCAATCCGCCAGGAGCGTGAGCGGCTCCAGAATCTCCGACAGCATGCCGCCCCTGTCGACGGGATCGAAGTTGACCGGTGCAATGCCGGCGGTCTCGAGGATTTCCGCGACGAGCACATCCTCGAAGACCTTTCGCGGGTTGCTGGTCGCATAGTAGGTCAAGCCCACTTCGAGCAAGGATCTCAAGGCTCTGCGCGAGAGGTAGTAGCCTTCCCCGCGACAGAAGTGCACCGGCCGATACTCCGCGATGATCGGGCTTTGGTGGCTGTTGCTGTTTCGGCCGTGATGGTAGGTGCCGTTGTGGTAGTTCAGGACACGCCCGGCATAGTCCAGGTCGGCGTCGACGAAATGTCGAAGCATCGCGCTGAACTTGCCGAAGTCCGCAACCGCGGCGTCGTCGTCCATTTTGAAGACGCCGAGGCAATTGCTGCAGCAGCCGAGATAGCGATAGGCGAGCATTAGCTTGGCCGGCAATGCCAGATAGCCTTCCTCGCAGGGCAGGCGAAGATCGAAGCCGTGGCTGGCGGGCGTGCAAGTGATCGTCTGCTGGGTGGGCTCGCCCTGCACCGTCATCACCGACAATCCGCAGTGCTTTCTTAGCTGCTCGGCGAGGAAGCGAGCCCGCGGCGCGCTTTTCTCCCAGGTCGGAATGAGGACCAGCACCCTCGAATCGCTCGGAAGGCGCAGCGGCGGGGCATGGGAACGAAGCATTGCCCGGTAGGCGTGGTGCAAGACCGGATCGTGTTTGTTCATCCACAGCGCTTGCGCCAGATAGTCCAGCGCATCCTGGTGCCGGCCCAGCGCTTCGTGAACGCGGGCCGCCCGATAGAGCACGTCGCCCAGCCGCACGGAGAGCGACGTCTGCGCCACCACACTGTCCAAGCCCTCCGCGACCAGGGCGGCCGCCGCTTCCAGGTCGCCATCGCCTTCCAGCCGCGTGAAAGTCCGCATGAAGGTGGCTACTTCTTGGTTCCGGGCCCCATTCCACTTGATGAGGTGTGGCTTGGAAAAGAGACGCCTCACGGCGAGGGACGCGTCGATGAATTCCCCATTCCCCTGCGTCGCGGACAGGGACTCCTTGCAAGAGGCCAGGTCCGCGCGAAGCGCCTGCAACTCCTTCTCGCAACGCGCGGCGTCGGGCGCGAGAAAGGGGCGCCGACCCGTTGCGAGCGCCAGGAGAACGTACCAGGCCCGGCCGGTGTCTCCCGCTTGCCAGAGTGCGTTTGCGTAATGCTGCAGCAGAGGCTGATTTTCCAAGAGCGCGTCGCCGGCGCGCTCCAACCAAGGAAGTGCCGAGGTGAAGTTCTTCGCCTTCAGGTGCAAAACACCCAGTTCGCTCCACCCGGATTTCGTCTCGCCGAAGGTCCCGGCGATGTGCCGCATGACGTCTGCTGCCGGCTTGGCTCTGCCGGACTCTAGAAAGATCTCGCACAGCGCCGTGTGATTGGCGAGGTTGCCGCAGAGCCGTAAAGCCCGTACCTGATGGGCGAATGCCGCCCGGCGGTCGCCGGCCGTCAGCCTCAGCCGCGCTTGCGCTCGAAGCACCTCGTCTGAGGCTTCGTCGTTCGCGGCCTTTGCAAGCAAGAGATCCGCCGCGTCGTAGGCCTTGGCCAGGGCCAGCCAAGAAGCGGCGGTGATGATCGTTCGAAGATCGCCATGATCCACGGCGAAGGTCTCGAGCAGTAGCTCGGCCGCCTCCTCGTAGCGCTGCGCGTTCAAGTGCTTCCGAGCGCGCACTTGCGCCAACTGGCGATTGGCGCCTCCCGCCGCCTCGCTTCGTGCCGCGATCAGCCTGTCGGCGGTTCTCTCGTCGCCCAGGCTTCGCAGGTGATTGACGTAGCGAATGGCGATTTCCAGATCCTCGGGAAAGCGCTCGTGGAGGGCTCGGATCTCCTCTAGGCCCAGCCAGCGCCCCTCCTCTCTGGCCTGAAGAGACGCGATTGCCAGGTGATCCGGTGGCCGTTCGCCGTTCAGCCGCAGTGCCTCTTGGTAGGCCGCGATGGCACTCCTGCAATCGCCGAGCGCTTCGCAGCAGCGGGCGAGCCCCCTAGCCGCTACCGAACTGTCCGGATCCTCCCGCAGGATTTCCTGCCAGATCCCCTTGGCGTCCGCCCAGCGATCGAGGCGTTGCGCGATCTGGGCGCGTAGCCTGCTTGCGCGGAACGTCTGGGCCTCGTCGCTCGGGATCTGCGCCGCCACGGCTTGCGCGGCTGCGACATCGCCCAAACGCGCGAGCGTTTCGGCCAACAGGAATTGGATGTTCGCGTTCTTCGGCCGCTGTCGCTGCGCGTGGCGAATGACCCCGACCGCGAAGGTGGGCGGAAGTTCCCGTTGGGCACTGCGGGAAATGTCGAGCCAGCGGGGTGCTTCGCCCTGCATCCGTTGCAAGAAACCATCGCGTTTGGCAACCACCGGAGCGAATATTTCGTCGGCACGCAAGATCCACCTACTCCCGAAAGCGGTCTTATTCCTTGTTTCGCGGCGTTTCTTCTTCCGCTAAAAGCTGCAAGAGGCATCGCAGCCGTGTGGTCTCCACACACTGGCGGAATTATACATCACGTCAATGGATCAGTGTTGTGTCCTTCGGGAGACTACGCGACAGAGCGTAGCATCCTGTGCCTTGAGTCCCGCCAGGTCGGCTGGTGATCAAGTCATTGCGCGCTGCCGGACGAAGGCCTTTGTCGAGATAGTCCCAATCTCACCGCGAGCTGGAGCCCGTGCGAATCGAGAGAGCTTGGAACGATAGGCCCGCCGGCGTGTGGCCGCCGGGCTCGGCGGTTCAGGCGTCCTGCCGCATCAAGCGAACGAGGTGGCGGCCGATCTCCGCGGGCTTCATCTTTCCCTTGCCGGGCTTGTACCAGAGGGTGGCCCAGTTGAGGCTGCCGAGCAGCATGAGGCGAAAGAGGCTGCGGTTGGTCTTGCCCGGCAGCGGCAGCTCGGAGACGAGCCTGGCAAAGCGCTCCTCGTAGGCATCGCGCTGCGCCTTGAGACGCTCGGCCAATTGGGGCTTGTCGCTGGGCGCGTTCGGCGTGACGATGACGACGCTTCCCTCTACTTCCAGCAGGCCTTCGAGATGGGCGGCGGCGGCGGCCTCCAGCCGCTCCCAGGGATCGCTCAGCGTCTCCAGCGCCTTGTCTACCCGCGCCGCGATCAGATCCATGGCATCGGCATGGACCTGTTCGAAGAGATCGTCCTTCGATACGAAATAGTAGTAGAGGGAGCCGGGCAGCATCCCGGTCTCGGTCGCGATGTCGCGCATCGAGGTGCCGTCGAGCCCTTTGCTGGCAAAGAGCTTGTTGGCGGCGGCGAGCAGCTTGCCGCGTCGGTTGTTCTGCCGCTTTCTGCCGGCCAGGTCCGCGGTACGGCGCGCAGGCTTTCTAGGTTCGACACTCTCGCTCATCTCATGCCTCCACAGCACTCTTTGCCGATGCGCCCGGTCCGACTTGTCGTGTCCCCTTAACAGGACTGAATTAACAAGCCTGAGGTGGGTATCCAGTCCCTGATTGAAGATTCTTGGAATTCCGCGAGGGCCGTGGCGCCGAGGGCCTAGATCAAGGACCAATACACCGCGCCGGACAGAGTCGGGACCCACTCCTTTCGGCAAGCGCGCGCGGCCGGCTTTTGCTGGCGGGAGGGGGCTCGATCTGTGACACTGGGCCCGCCTGGTGTGCGAGAAGGAGGTTGGGAATGCTGTTGCTCAAGCCTGGCTGCGAATGTTGTGACCGGGACCTTCCGCCTCACAGTCAAGAAGCCGTGATCTGCTCTTTCGAGTGCACCTTTTGCCGCGATTGCGCGGAGACCAATCTGCACCATCGCTGCCCCAACTGTGGTGGCGAACTGGTTCGTCGCCCGACCCGGCCCAAGGAAAAGCTGAAGAAGTTTCCGGCCTCGCAAGTGCGGGTCTATCGGCCGGAAAGCTGCGGGCGCGTGCTGACGGCCTAGCCTGCCCGTGGGTCCCTATGCGGGCGTCGACGGCTGCCGTGGCGGTTGGCTTCTCGTCGAAGGCTCCGGCCCGGAGACGGCCAGCGTCTCGCTCCACCCTCATTGGCGGGACATAGCCCTCGGCGACCTGAGCGTCCTGGCCGTCGACATGCCGATCGGCTTGGCTGAAGAAGGGCGTCGCAGCTGCGACCGCTTGGCGCGCGAGCGTCTACCCCCAGGCAGGAAGTCCAGCGTCTTCGCGACGCCGGCCCGCGCTATGCTGGCTTTCGGCGACTACGCCTCCGCCAACCACTGGGGTAAGACGACGCTTGGCAGAGGCCTCTCCAAACAGGCGTGGAACATCACCGGCAAGATCGGCGAGCTGGACGCGGCGCTGGTGCCCGCCGATCAAGCCAAGGTGTTCGAGGCGCATCCCGAGCTGGCTTTCGACCGCCTGGCGGGTGGGCAGGCATTGCCTCCCAAGCGCCGCCCCGACGGGCAGGCAGCGCGGCGCGCCCTGCTAGAGGCCGCGGGCTTCGCGACCCTCGGCGCATGGCTGGAGCAGCTGCCGAGAGGGCCGATGCAGGCAGACGATCTCTATGACGCCGCGGTGCTGCTGATCACGGCCACGCGGATCGCTGCGGGGAGCGCCGAACGCCTGCCGGGCGAGCCGGAACGCGACGCGCGCGGCCTCGACATGGCGATCTGGTTCTGAGCGAAGGTCCCTACCAGTCCTTGATCATCTCATTGGAGGGGAGGGTGCGATCGAGGGCCTTGCGGGCGGAGGCCGCGCCGTTCACCGGCAGGCCGGCGGGATCGAGGAGCCCCACCTGAACCAAGACCGACGCCTGATCCCAATGGATGTGCTCGTGAACGATCTTGTTGTCGCGAAAGCTGACGATGGCCACGACCACCATCTCGACCCTCTTGCCGGTCGGCGGGACGCCCGGCAGGAGCCAAGGAATCTCCAGGCTGTGGGTGAAGGAGGTATAGAGTTCGTCGACCAACTGGTCCTTGCCGACCGTCCGCGAGATCAGCTTCACCTCCCAGTCAGGCGGCACCGCAGGGATGAAGAACTTGGAGTAGAACCTGCGCAAGGCCTCCATGCCGCTGCCGCCCGTCATGGTCGGGACGTGATTGACGTAGTTGTCGTCGACCATGGTTTCCAACGTCGCTTCGGGATCCTTGGTCTCGAACTCAAAGCGGGTGTGGGAGTCCCAGAGCGCTTCCAGATCGCTACCGGTGCTACTAGTCTCATCCGCCATGTTACCGATCTCCCGCGCTTGGATGACGTCGTGGAAAGATAGCTGTGCCTCTATGAGGCGAACAAGCTGAAGCTCAGTTTCTCTCCAGCGCCTCCATGGCCGCCGCGACGGCTGTCGTCTCCGCAGTTCCTTCTTGCCGCAGGCCGTCGACGACGCCTTGTCTGTCCGCCGCCGGGCGATTCTGGCTCAGCTTGCGCTTGCCTTCGATCCGCGTGATCTCCATCCGCAAGCCGACGATCCCCTTGAGCTGGGCGGCAATGAAGGCGTCCGGCGCGTCGCTCACCTGCCAGGGCGCGCTGCGGCCGCTTTCGCGCCATTGCGTAAGGCGCGCGACGAGCGCCAAGAGATCCTCCTTCCCTTCGATCAGGGTCAGGCGGCCGCGCACATGCACCGCCTCGTAGTTCCAGGTCGGCACCACCTTGCCGTGCTCCTGCTTGGAGGGATACCAGGCGGGCGTCACATAGGCTTGCCGGCCTTGGAAGATCGCCAGTCCCTCGCTTTCGCCGATCCGCCGCCAATGGTCGTTTGCCCGCGAGAAATGGGCGAGCAGCTGGTTGCGCTCGGGCAGGTGCAGCATCGGCAGGTGCGATGCCGCCAGGCCGTCGGGGCCATGGGTCACCAGAGTCGCAAGCGGCGAGGCCTGCATGAGGCCGTGCAGAACCTCCGGGTCGTCCTCTTTGAATGCGGGCGGGTTGTACATTCCTGTCCTCGCTGAGCGGTTGCCGCCCTTGAGCTAGCCTCGGCCGATCGGACTTATCAAGCCCGCCGACGCGCGTAGCTGTCTTGACGGGCGGCCAAAGCGGAAGCGACGAGATGCGCCGGTTGAGAGGCGAGGGCACTTCGGCCAGGATGCGGTCTCCTTTCGGAGGGATGCCAATGCGATATCTCAGCGAGAGCCAGGCCAAGCGCCTGGCCGAAACCATGCTGCGGGCGGCCGGGGTCCGGCCAAAACCGGCCGATGTCGTGGCGACCCATCTGATCGATGCCAGCTTGAAGGGCGTCGACAGCCACGGTCTGGAGCGGATCCCGCAGTACCTCGAGCGTATCGACGAGGGCTACATCCTGGCCGATGCCGAGCCCGAGGTCGCGTCGGTGCAGGATGCGATCATGCAGGTGCGCGGCAACGGCGGCCTCGGCATCCCGGCGATGCAGCTGGCGGCCGATCGCCTGGCCCCTCTCGCACACGAGCGCGGGATTGCCGCCGCCTCGGTGCTGGATGTCGCCCACACCGGCCGCATCGGCCGCTACGTCGAGACCTTGGCCAACGCCGGCTGCTTCGGCCTCGCGTTCGGTGGCGGCTCCTATCAACAGGGCGGGCGGGTCGCTCCCTTCGGCGGCAGCCGCGGCGTGCTCAGCACCAATCCCTATGCCTTGGCCTTGCCGGGCGGAAGCTTGGGGCCGGTGGTGGTGGACTTCGCCACCTCGACGATCGCGCAGGGCAAGCTCTCCGTGGCGCACGAGCGCGGTACCCCGGTGCCGCCGGACAGTCTGATCGACAAGGAAGGCCGGCCGAGCGAAGACGCCAAGGACTTCTACGAGGGCGGCGCGCTCTTGCCGGCCGCCGGGCCGAAGGGCTACGGCCTGGCGCTCATCGCCGAGCTCATCGGCTTCGCTCTGATCGGCGTGCCCAAGGAGTTCAATTGGCTGATCGTGGCGCTCGATCTCGCGCGTTTCCGCACGCCCTCGGCCTTTGCGTCCGCCGCCGAGCAGTGCCTCAGCGAAGTGAAGGCCGTGCCGCCGAGCGAGGGCTTCGAGGCGGTCATGATACCCGGAGAGCTGGAGCGCCGAGCGATGGAGGAGCGGCGGCGCGACGGCATTCCCCTGGACGGCGTGCTGGAGGCCGGCCTTCGCTACGCCGCGGCGCCGCTGGGTCTCGACCTCGATCCGCTCTTGGGAGACGAGAAGAACTAGCTCCGCATGCGCTGGGCCATGGCGAGGAAGGCGACGGCGTTGTTCGAGAGCGAGGGTCCCAGGTATCCGCCTTCCTGAACCAGCAGCGTCGGCAGACCCAATCCGACCAGACCGCGCGCCATGCTCTCGAATCCGGCGGTCGTCATCTGAAGCTCGGAGAGCGGGTCGTCTTCCGCCATGTCGAAGCCCAGCGAGACCACCAGCGCCTGGGGCGAGAAGGCCCGCACCGCCGCCAGGATTTCTTCGAAGCGGCCAAGAATGCTGTCGACGTCGGCGCCGAAGGGCAGCGTGACGTTGAGGCTGGCGCCTTCCCCGTCTCCCGCTCCCGTCTCGTCGGGGTAGCCCAGGAAATAGGGCGTGTAGTCACTCGGGTCGGTATGGATCGAGCCGAAGAAGACGTCGCCGCGCTCGTAGAAGATCTCCAGCGAGCCGTCGCCGGCGTGCGTGTCGATGTCCACCAGGGCGACCCGCTCGAAGCGGCGACGCAGGTGATGGGCGGCGACTGCCGCGTTGTTGAAGAAGCAGAAGCCGTTGGAGCACGCACGGTGGGCGTGATGTCCGGGCGGCCGGCAGAGGGCGTAGATGAGGCTCTCGCCGTCCATCAGTCGTACCGCGCCTTCGATGGCGCTCTGCGCCGACCAGTAGATTGCCTCCCAGGTACCTTCCACAATGGGGCAGGAGGTGCCCGAGGAGTAGTAGCCCAACTCGCCGACCACGCCCTTCGGCAGGCGCTGCAGGCGGCCGATGGGATGGTAGTTCGGTACGGCGGCGAGGTCGGCGCCCTTCTCTTCCACCCAGCGCTGCCAGGCGGTCTCGTGGAAGGCCACATAGCCGTCGTCGTGCACCGCCGTGATCGGCTCGCGGCCGTGATCCCTGGGGCGCAGGAGGCTATGTCCCGCCTGGAGCAGGGCATCGCGCAGCAGGATGGCCCGCTGCGGCTGCTCGGGGTGAGGGATGATCCCGCCCTGGCGGAAGTAGCTCTGCGGCGCGTGCAGCAGCTGGCGCTCGTCGAAGATGATCTGCATGTCTTGATGGTACCGGGACGAAGTGGTCGGGGGTGATCGATCCTTGCCGGAGGGGAGGGAAGGCCTGCTCAGCCCTTTGCCCAACCGGGATGCTCTCTGTCCAGCAGCCTGAGGTAGGCGGCCCACTCCCGGTCGCGCCAGGCGCCTTCCGCCACCTTGTCGAAGAAGTGGCCGATCTGCCCGGCCGTCTTCTCCGCGAGCTCCTCCGGTACCGGGATCGTTGCGGCGCCGGAGGTCATGAGCGCGATCTGCGCCTTGCAGGAGCGCTCCAGGTTGTACATCAGCCTGAAAGCTTCGCCGACGCTGCGCCCGCAGGTCATCAGACCGTGGTTGCGCAGAATCATGACCAGCCTCGTCCCGAGATCCTCTTGCAGACGCTCGCGCTCCGACAGGTCCAGCGCGATGGACTCGTAGTCGTGATAGGCGATGCGGTCATGGAACTGCAGCGCCCACTGGTTGGTCGATCTGAGGCCGCCCTCCATACAGGAAACGGCAACGCCGGCCACGGTGTGGGTGTGCAGCACGCAGACCACGTCCTCGCGCACGGCGTGGACCGCGGAGTGAATGGTGAAGCCGGCCGGGTTGATGCCGTAGCCGGTGGGATCGTTCACGATCTCGCCGTTCAAGTCGACCGTCACCAGGTTGTCGGGCGTCACCTCGTCGAAGCGCAATCCGAAAGCGTTCAAGAGAAAGTGGTGCTCCGGCCCCGGCAGCCGGGCCGAAATGTGCGTGTAGATGGAATCGTCCATGCCGAAGTGACTGACCAGCCGGTAGCAGGCCGCCAAGTCGTAGCGGACCTGTTGGCTGGGATCGATTTGGCTGACTGGTTGGACGGCTTCCATGGTCTCTTTCTCGCTGCTGTCTTGATCGGGATGTGAGCGTGGTCATGCTGTCCTGCAAGGCGCGGCTAGGCAAGCGGTCTCTCGGCAAAGGTGCCGTCCGCTCTGAAGGGGCCTCGCCCTGTGCGAGGCTGCCGCGTCGCCTGTCGCGGCGGTGCGGCAGGCGACGGGAAAGGCGGGATACTTCAATGGAAACGCAATCATATTTTGAGAAGGCGGTAGAATGAGGAATTTAATAATCACTTGTGCCTCAGAATTGACATTTAATTCGCCTCTCTCGCTTGACGTGCCGCAGCCTCCACCGTAGCGTCCTGGCCGTTCGCACGTGCGCGGAAACAGAGTCGCGGGATCTCTTCGCACCGCGCCGGCGATCAATGGGCACCTATCCTCAACGAGGGAAAGGGTTTTTGGCATGTTGGACATCGTCGTCTCGGCGGGAGTGAGGCCCGGGGGCTGGTGATCGATCGCCTGTCGGCTCCTGCTGCGCCTCCGATCCCTCGGAGGTTTTTTTTGCCCTAACGCCATCCACGGAACGTCCGGGAAGAGGGTTTCATGTTCCGCTCCGCTAGCTCGCCGCCGCGCTTTTCGACGCTCATTCTGCTGACCGGCCTGTCGCTGCTGTCCTTGAACATGTTCCTTCCCTCGCTGTCGAACATGGCGGTGGACTTTCGTGCCGACTACTCGCTGGTCAGCCTCTCGATCGCCGGCTACCTGGCGATCACCGCCGTTCTTCAGCTCCTGATCGGTCCCCTGTCCGACCGCTTCGGCCGGCGGCCGGTGCTGCTGGTGTGCTTGGCGATCTTCATCCTTGCCTCCCTGGTCTGTGCGCTGACGACGGACATCTGGGTCTTCCTGGCCTTTCGCGTCCTGCAAGGCGTGGTGATCGCCGGTTGGGCCCTATCGCTGGCCATGATCCGCGATGTCGCTCCGCCCAGAGAGGCTGCGAGCCTGATCGGCTATGTCAGCATGGCCATGGCCGTCTCTCCCATGATTGGACCGATCTTCGGTGGCGCGTTGGACGAGGCCTTGGGGTGGCGCGCCAGCTTCTACACCTACTTCATCGTGGGGCTTTGTCTCTTCGCCCTCAGTTGGGCCGACGTGGGCGAGACCAACGCCAACCGCTCCTCGACATTGGTCCGGCAGTTCCGGATGTATCCCCAGCTGCTGCGCGCGCCGCGCTTTTGGGGCTATGCGCTTTGCATGGCATTCTCGACGGCGGCCTTTCACGCCTTTCTGGCCGGCGCGCCCTTGGTGGCCGCGACGCTCTACGAGATGTCGCCCTCGATGCTGGGGGTGTCGATGGGCTCCATTTCCGCCGGCTTCATGTTCGGCAGCTTTCTCTCCGGCCGGCTGGCCTGGCGCTTCGCGCTGACCTCGATGATGATCGCCGGGCGGCTCGTCGCCTGCACGGGCCTACTGGTCGGCCTGCTGCTCCTGGCCTCCGGCATCACGCATGTCCTGCTGCTTTTCGGCCCGACCATCTTCGTCGGCATCGGCAACGGGCTGACCACGCCCAGCAGCAGTGCCGGCGCGCTTTCGGTCAATCCTCAGCTGGCCGGCAGCGCATCGGGCTTGGCCGGCGCCCTGACGGTCGCGTCGGGGGCCCTTCTGACCCCGATCGCCAGCGTCGCGGTGGCGGGCGACGGCGGCGCCACCGCCCTGCTGGCCGTCATGCTCTCCACCTCCGCATTGGGACTGGCCGCCGCCCTCTTCGTCTTCTGGGTGGAACGAAGGGAGAAGCGCGACGCCTCGGATGAGCCGGTGTGAGTGGCCCGGCGCCCCTGTCTCCCCGTTCAACGCTTCCTCTGGTTCTGGGTGTCGCCAGAGCGGAAATGCTTGCGCGCCAGCAGCTTGTCATGAAATCATCATGAATACCGCGAAGGCATCGGCCGATAGACTATGGCCCGTCCCGACCGGGGCGAGAAGGAGAGAGGTCGAGATGAGACCCTTGCGCTTCTTAGCGATGGCCTTGACTGCCGGATTGGCGAGCAGCGCTGCAGCGGCGCAAGGCGATGCAGGGCGTGCCGGTGACGTGGGTGCGCGGGAAGCGGCTCTCTTGAGCCGGATTGCAGAGGTACGCCCCCTCATCGAAGCGGAGACCGGGCAACCGCCCGCCAGCAGGCTCGCGCGCGTCGGCCGGCAGCTGGCCCAGTGGTACAACTGGAACAACTGGCCGAACTGGTTCAACCACTGGAACAACAACTGGAGCAACTACTGAGCGCGGGAGAGCGGCTTGTACCGGGCACCGACCGAGCTTCTGATCCTGCAGCCGACGCCTTTCTGCAATCTGGACTGCAGCTACTGCTATCTGCCGCAGCGCAACTCCAAGGCGCGCATGAGCCGCGCGGTGCTCGAGGCCTGTGGCCGCGTGGTCCTGGCCAAAGGCCGTCTCGCCGACCGGGTGACCGTGGTCTGGCATGCTGGCGAGCCCTGTGTCCTGCCCGCCGGGTGGTATCGCGAAGCCTTCGACATACTGGAGCGACATCGGCCGGCCGGCCTTGCTCTCACCCACTCCTTTCAGACCAACGCGACGCTGATCGACGAGGACTGGCTGCGGCTCTTGGCGCGGGACGACGTGCGGCTCGGCGTCAGCTTGGACGGACCCGAGGATTTGCACGACCTGCACCGCAAGACCCGTGGCGGCGCCGGCAGCTTCCGATCGGTCATGGCGGGTCTTGAGAGGCTGCGAGCCGCCGCCATCCCCTTCCACGTCATCTCTGTCTTGAGTGCCGCCAGTCTGGCGCAGCCACGGCGCCTGGCTCGCTTCTTCCTGGACCTGGAACTCGGCGAGGTCTGTCTCAACATCGAGGAGATCGACGGGATCAACAGGTCCAGTTCCTTGGCGGGCGGCGAGATGGAGGCGCGCTACGCCGCCTTTCTCCGTGCCTTCCTGGATGAGCTGGAGACGGCCGAGCGGCCGCCCTGGGTGCGCGAGGTGCAGTTCTGCCAGTCGGCCGTGCTCGAGCCCCGGCCACGCGCGCTTGCGCGAAACCACCAGGTCTCGCCCCTGGCCATCCTCTCGGTCGACGCGGCCGGTAGGGTCTCGACCTTCTCGCCCGAACTGATGGGCATGGCGGCGCCCGGCTACGGCGACTTCCTATTCGGCGAGATCGAGGCCATGGAGCGGCCGGAGGATCTGCTGCGCGACCCGGCCCTGCGCCGCGCGGCCGCGGCCATCGAGGCCGGCAGACGCCGCTGCAGGTCGAACTGCGAGTACTTTCGTTGGTGCGGGGGCGGCGCGCCGGCCAACAAGTGGGGCGAGACCAAGCAACTGGACAGTGATGAGACTCTTTTCTGTCGCCTGACCATTAAGACATTGCTTTCCACCTACCTGGACCGCAAAGTGGCGCAGGGGAAAAGGAGTATGGCGTCATGAGCGAGGGCGGTTCGGACCCTTCACTGGCCAAGAAATGGTGGCATTTCCATTGGCTGGTCCGGCCGGCTCGTGCGACAGGTAGGGCCATTGGGGGGGCGATGACTTGGCTTTGGCCGGGCAGGCGGGTGGTTGGCCTTATGGTCTTCACGTTGCTGCTTGTGGCCGCCGTCTTTCCACTGCACACCCGCGACCACGTCATGGACATCTGGCGCGCCATCGACCGGCCGCCGCCGGACGGTTTGATCGTCGTGGATTCGCCCCAGGTCTTCACCCGAGAGCGTCTCGTCAACGACCGCCTGACCGAAGAGCGCTGGCTGGGAGATCAGCTCTCCCGCACCGATGCGCTCCTCGAAGAGGGGCGCTTCGCACGCCCCTACCTCTGGATGCAGGAAACCATCAGCCGTTCGATCGGCGAGGCGGCGGGCGAGGCGCCCGAGACCCCCGGCAAGGCGGAGGTGGGCGTGGAGCGGCCGGCGCCCGTCTGGGAGTACGAGGATGCCTTGGCCTATCGCAACCGCATACGCTACGCCAAGATCGCGACCCAGCTGGACGATGCCCACGACATCGATTCCAACACGCTCTACCGCATGAACTTCTCCATCTCGGTGCTGCCCAACCACAATCAGGACGCGCTCGCCGTGGTCAAGATCGCGGTCCGCGAAAGCGATCGTCCGGCGGAGTTGGCGCGCTACTACGCGCAGTTGATGAGCGAGTACCTGGATGCCGTGCAGCAGACGGTCGACAATGTCTATCGCGACCGCGTGCGGACGATCGAGCAGGGCCAGTCCTTCGCGCCGACCGAGAACAATCAGGTCGATCACTTCGTCCGCCATCAGATTCAGATGCTGATCCCGCGGCTGAGGTCGAGCGGCGCCAATGCCTTCAGCAGGCAGGAGGCGGAGGGTTTCTTGAACGCCTCGCTGGGCCAGCTCACGGAGGCACGCAAGTCATTCGACGACCGGCAGAACCAGGCGGTCGCCGGCTCGCTCATGGCCAGCCTCGGCGAGGGGGCGTCACCGCAGGACCGGCAGACACTGCTGGGCCGCTACTTCAGCCTCTGCCACAGCCGAGGCACGCCGGTGAACGCCAGCGAGGTCTTCCCGTCCTCCATGGACAGCGGGCTCATGACCAACCTGCCGCTGCCTTGCAGCACGCGTCCGCGGAACTGGCCGCTGGTCTCCCGCTTTCAGGTCATCACCGCGCTGCGGGCGATCGCCGCGCAACTCTACGGGCTGAAAGACTACAGCCTGCCGATGGACCGGAAGGGCCTCTTCCGCGCTGAGATCGAAGCCAGTGGCGGCAAGGAGCGCTTCGCGCATCCCTGCGCGACGGGGGCGGGTGTCGAATTGGAGGCCGTCATGGACGCGGTCTCCTACATCTTCTACGCCTCCACGGGGAAAGGGGGCGAAGGCGCACGGAACGGGCAATCGGCGCCCCCGCAGGGACCCCAGCGGGTCAAGCCCTTCGTGCACGACTGTCCGGCCTTCGCGCAGGCGGTGCGCGCGGTGCGGCGCGATTTCGCCAGTGACGGGCCCGGTACGGTACCCTCGACCCGCATCGCCGTCGCCGACTTCGTTCGCCGCACCATGGAGATCATGGAGAGCAAGCGCTTGAACCGCGAGCTTCGGCTGGGCGACTTCTTCTCCTTCGATCTGGCCAGCTGCTCGCCCCAGGACTGCTCGATCTACGTCTCCTACACCCGTAACGTCAGGAAGCAGCTGAGGGACCGCCGGCAGGGTCTCCGCTTCCTGATGCACAAGTTCTACGAGGAGCTGAACTGCGGCGCGCGGGCGCAGACCTATGCGCTCACCCCAAAGAAGGACACCAGCTATCTCGGCCTTCAGCAGTTCTCTCGCGCCACCTTGGCGCTGCTGTCGCAGAACGAGGCGACGGGGCCGGTCAAGGCCTCCAGCGAGCGCAGTCAGAGCGGGCAGGTCGAGCAGCCCACCATCATCGGGTTGGGAGATTGGGGCCGGAAGCACTTCTCGCCGGCCGCCCGCAGCGGTTGCCGCCTGTCCGAGGACAAGCGCTACCGGCACTTCTTCCCTGGCGGCGCCGGCAAGTTCGAGTTCACCGATCAGCTCCGCGCGGCGGTGGGCGAGTTCTTCGTCATGCAGCGCAGCGTCATTCCCATCACCACGCATTTCGGGTGGATGATCCTGCCGCGCCGGGAGGCCGCCACGGAGAGCGGCCAGGAAGCGCAAGTCGACGACAGCGTGCTGGTCTCGGCGCTGGTGTCGCTGCCCAGCTGGTGGGGCCGGGTCCGCGTCGACGTCGATACCTGCTGGATGGAGCGCGAGCAGGTCTCGGGCATCCTGGAATCGGAGGACCTTTGCGAGACGCCCACGGCCGATGGGGTGCGCAAGCAGCAGCACGTCCTCTACGTCAAGCTGCCCGGCACCGCCGACGAAGTCCTGTCGCGCATGGCCTTCTTTCCGCTCAAGGCGCCCTACCTGAACGACGACATGGCCCAGACCAACGTCGTCGAGGTCGGACGCGAGGGCGTGGTGACCCTCGTGGGCTCGCGCCTTTGGAAGAACCCGCGCGTGCGCCTGGGCCATCAGTGGGCCAGCAGCGTCGAGGTCCTGCCGAACATGCGCGGATTGGTTGCTCGTTTCGACTGCATCGAGCCCGATCCCGGGACGACCGGGGTGACCGGCGCACAGGCCGGCCAGCAAGCGGGCGCGCCGCAGCGGAACCGGCCGGTCAGGATCTGGACCAGCGAGGGCACCACCACCCCGCTCAGCGTGATCGTCCGCTCTTTCCAACCGCGCGACGCGCAGACCGGCGGCGAGGATCGACCCTGCTGGGTCGCTAGCGCCAAGGCCGGCGAGTGACAAACGCGCAAGGCGCGCCCTTCCTACACCACCGCTCGGCGCTCTCGGCCGCAGGCTCTCGAGGAAGCGGCGCGCGAAGCCGCGAGGCGGTCAAGGACAGATGTAAGGAGACCAGAATGGTGTCACTGAAATGGCTGCTGCCAGCCTTGATCTTGCTCTCGTTTATGGGCGCGCCCGCGTCGGCCGAGGAAGACTGCGGGCCGGGGAGTCCTTGCCGCGAGGCGCTGCTCGACTACCGAGACAGCTTGGACAACATCGACGCCGCGATCCTCTTCCTCCTGGCTGAGCGCTTTCGCGTGATCCGGCAGGTGGGGGAGCTGAAGCGGCGCTACGACCTGCCGCCCACCGACAAGGAGCGGGAGCAGGCCAAGGTCAGACGGCTGCAGTCCCTGGCCGCGGAGAGCACGCTCGACCCGGGTTTCATCGAGCGCCTCTGGCAGGTCATCTTCGACGAGGCGGTCGATCGCCATCGGCGGCTGCGCCAGGAGTGACGGCCCCGTGGCTCGATCCGGTCTCCGTCGGGTGTTCGCCCTGCGGACGCGGCGCGCTGGTCCGTATGATTTTGTGACGCAATGGTTGAAATAGACGCAAGGCCTCGATAGGCTATCGGTTGCGCGTGCTGACTATCGGCAAAGCCGAAGCCCATTCTATTGCACGCGTTCATGCATAGATCGAAAAGGAGGTAGTTATGAAGAGTCATTGGATCATGTCCGGGGCACCGCCAGCCGGGTTCAAATGGGTTGGCGGCGCCACGGCCGGCGGTGACGCAGGACCTTTCGTGGAAGCCGTGATCGACGAGCCCAACTTCAAGGCCATTTGGTGGCTTGAGAGCGCCATCGAGGCTTCGCGCAGCGTGGCGCGTGTCAAACTCGGAGCGGGCTCCGCGACTGGCTTCCTGGTCGGGCCTGATGTCTTCATGACCAACAACCATGTGTTCGAGAATGAACAGGATGCTCGAAACGCAAAGCTACAATTCAACTTCCGGATGCTCGCCGATGAGAACCCGGCGCAACGCGACGAGTGGCAATGCGATCCTGACGACATGTTCAAGACGAACCCGGCGCTGGACTACAGTATCGTCAGGGTGAAGAAGAAAGGCGGGAAGAACGCCGGAGATGTTTGGGGTTCTTTCAACATCCGCCACGGCGTGACCGTCCATGAGAATCAAAGGGTCAACATAATACAGCACCCGCAGGGCCGTTTTCAGGAGATCGCCTTTCGAGACAACCAGGTGAGGGCGGTGGCGAACGACTTCATTCAGTACGTGACCGACACGGACTATGGTACGTCAGGCTCACCCGTGTTCGACGACTGGTTCAATGTCGTGGCCCTGCACAATCAAAGAGTGCGGGATCCAGCCAATCCCAACAGGTGGTACCGCAATCAAGGATACAGGGTGGAGGCGATCTTGGCGGATGCAGGTAATCTCATTCCCTAACGCTCGGTGAGAGCGCATTCGGCGGGACTGTGGCCGAGGTCTCCTCCGAGGGACGGCGACGCTTTGCGAAGCGGGCGCCGCCGTCCTTCGGTCGCGTAAGGCCTACAGCTGCTGCTTGAAGAAGGCGGTGGTCCGCTCCCACGCCAGCTTGGCGTCGGCGGCGTCGTAGCGGGCCTGCGTCGGATTGGCGAAGGCGTGGTCGGCGTCGTACCAATAGATCTCCGCCTTCTTGCCGGCTTCCTTCATCGCCGCCTCGAATCCGTCGACCATCTCCTTGTTGATCCACTTGTCCTTGGTGGCGAACTGGCCGAGCACCGGGCAGGCCAGCGGCGCCAGCTCGGCGGCCGTCTTGTTGACCCGGCCGTAGTAGACGACGCAGGCGTCCGTGGGCGTCGCCAGGGCCGTGTTGAGCGACCAGCCGCCGCCGAAGCACCAGCCGACGGTGCCGACCTTCCCGGTGGTCTGCAGTGCGTCCTTCTGCGTCACCTTCAGGTAGTCGACCCAAGAGACCAGCGTGTCCTTGGCATTGTCCGCGTTGACGGCACCCATGTACTCGCGCGCCTTCTCCGGATCGTCGGTGACCTTGCCTTCGTAGACGTCGACGGCGAGCGCGACGTAGCCCTGCTTGGCCAGCTCGGCGGCGACCGCCTTAATCTGGTCGTTCAGGCCCCACCACTCGTGAATGAGGAGCACGGCGGGAGCCGGGACCTGTGCCGGCACCGCGACGGCGCCCTTCACCGTGCGGCCGGCGCGGGTGGAGATTTCCACATCGCTTAGACTGTCGGCCGCGGCTCTCGCTAGCTTAGGATCGGCCAGGACCGCGGCAAGGGGGACACCGGCGGCGGCACTCAGGAATGCACGACGAGGCAGTACGGTCATGTCTAGGTCTCCTAGATGTCAATCTCCCCGGCGGGGGCCGGGCAACGCAGGTCCGTCGGAAGCGGTCCCGGGGGACCAGCATGGCGAAAACCTAGCGCGGGGTCGACTGGGGACCACCCTGCCTCTCTTGATAGTGTTCTTCCTCATGGTCACGGCACCGGCCCAAGCCCAAGTGCCCGATCTTCTGGTCCAACCCGTGGCGCTCAACCCCACGGACCTGCAGCAGACGCGCGTCGGCCAACTCGAGTACCTGGGCGGTTTGGCGCTCAGCAGCGAAGACGCGCGCTTTGGCGGCTGGTCGGGCGGTGTCGGCAATGGCGATCTGAGCGAGGTGACCCTGGTCGGTGATCGCGGCATGGTGCTGGTCCTGGCGCTCGAACGCGACCGGCGGAGCGGCCTTCTCGATGATGCCGAGCCCCGCGCCTTCTTCCCGCTCCGCGACACCGCCGGCCGGCCGCTGTCGGGCAAGTCGCGGACCGACGCCGAGGCTCTCGCGCGCTTGGCCGATGGCGCCTTCGCGGTCGGCTTCGAACGCGACCATCGCATCCTGCGCTACGAGCAGGGCATCGATGGTCCCGCCGCCGGCGACATCGCGCCGAAGGCTTTGTCGGCGCTACCCGCGTGGCGCGCCAATGGTGGCGTGGAGGCCTTGGCCGCCTCGCACGACGGCGTCTTAGTCGCCATCCTCGAGGGACCGTCGCCTCTGGGACAGACGCCCGCGTTCATCGACTGGGGAGAGGGCTGGCAGGAACGATCCTACCTCTTGCCGAACGCCTACGGCGCGACGGATGCCGGGTTCCTTCCCGGCGGCGATCTCTTGGTGCTGGAGCGCTTCTACAGTCCGGCCGTGGGCGCGAAGGCGCGCGTGCGCCGAATACCCACAGAGGTCTTGGACGGCGTCGGCCCCTTGACCGGTCCGCTCCTGGCGGAGTTCTCCAGGCCTCTCACGGTCGACAACTTCGAGATCCTGCTGACCGGCAGGGACCGGGACGGAAGCAGTTTGATCCTGCTAGGATCCGACGACAACTTCAGCCGTCGGCAGAGAAGCCTGCTGATGCTCTTCCGCTTGATCGAGAGCTGACGGTGATCTGTCCGAGGGCAAGGAGCTTGCGGCCCCGAGCGTCACGTCAAGGGCACTGCCGGATCAGGTAGCCGGCGAGGCGTCCTGCTTGGCCTTGGCGCGCTCGATCCGCTTCTTCAGATCGCGGGCCTTCTTGCCCAGGTCGTCGGCCTTGGCGGCCAGCAGGAACTGGTCGATGCCGCCGTTCTTCTCCACCGTGCGCAGCGCGCGGGTGGTGAGCCGGACCCTGACGCTTTGGCCCAGGAGGTCGCTGACCAGCGAGGCGTGCTGCAGGTTCGGCAGAAAGCGGCGCTTGGTCTTGTTGTTGGCGTGGCTGACGTTGTTGCCGACGAGCACGCCCTTGCCGGTGAAGTCACAACGACGGGACATGAGGTTACTCTCTTTCCACAAGGTGAACCTGCCGCGCCCACTCCAAGCGTGTTCGCAGGCAAGCCGCTGTCTCGATGAAGGCGCAGGATGTAGTGCAGCGAAGGCAGCTTCGTCAAGGCTTTGCAGAAGGATTCGGCTGCGCGCGGAACGCAGCTCTGACCGCCGATCGCCGGTCATGGCTCGCCTTGCGATCTGGCGCGTTGCAGGGACTCCGCGAAGGCCACGGCCGCGGAGTGCGGCGGCATGGCGTCGGGCAAGACGACGTAGAGGGGCCTCCTCGTCGGCTGTCCCTCGATGTCGAGCGCTACCAGTTGCCCGGCGTTCACCTCGTCCTCCACGGCAGCCGCCATGACCAGCGCCGCACCCAGTCCGGCCCTGACCGCCCGCTTGGCTGCCTCGGTGCTGCCGAAGGCCATGAGCGGTGGCGCCTCCTCCGCGCTGACGCCTAGCAACGAACCCAGCTGGGATCGCGTTCCGGCACCTGCCTCTCCACCGATCCAGGTCAGCTCCGCGGCTTGCGGGGCGGACAGGCTTCGGCGCTTGGCGAACGCGTGGTCGGGCGGTAGCGCCACGACCAGCTCTTCATGGGACCAGATCGACGCCTGGAAGCCGGGCCGCGGCTCCCACCATTCCAACAGCGCAACGTCGAGCGCGCCGGACAGGATGCGCTCCGCTACCTCGGGATTGGGTGCCAGCTCGATCGACAGCGTCGGCGCCAGCGCTTTGCGGCGGGCGAAGGACTTGATCAGCCGTGGCAGGATGTAGGTGCCTATCGTGCCGCTGGCGCCGATGCGCAGGGACTCCTTGTGCAGTGCTCCGGCCGCTCTCTCCGCCGCGGCGACCAGGGCGCGCGCGTGCGGCAGCAGCAGGCGGCCATGGCGTGTCGGCGCGCAGCGTGCGTGGCTGCGCCTGATCAACGCGACCCCCAACCTGTCCTCCAGCCGCTTGATGTGTTGCGAGACCGTGGGCTGTGCCACCTGGAGCTCTTCCGCCGTCGCGCGAAAGCTGCCGTTGTCGACGAGGGTGAGAAAGGTCTTGGCGAAGATTGGATTGAGCATCTTCTCTGACCTTTTTTCCTCTCGCTATGGCATCCGGCGCACACTGCCGCGCGGCAGCGGATCTCCTGGCGCGCAACGCCGCCTGTCGGGACACAAGCTCATTACACTTTGCAATCATTTAGACAGTTTGATAGTGTCTTACAAGAGACAGCCGATGACCATGGGGCTGTCGGGATGCTTGTCGGCGCCTCGGCTTCTCTCCTATAAAGCCTCCCTCTTGGAGGTGCCCTGCCGCGGGCGGGGCAATCGCGGGTTTTTCAGCCGGAGTCAGGGGGCTAGGCAGCGAAGATGCAGGAACTGGCGAGGCGCAAGATGGTGGAGAACCAACTCCGCGCCAACAAGGTGACCGACGAGGCCATCCTGGCCGCGATGGGAAGCCTGCCCAGAGAGCAGTTCGTGCCGGAGCGCTATCAAGGTCTGGCCTACGTCGACGAGGATCTGCCGATCGGCGGCGGCCGCTATCTCATGGAGCCGATGGTGCTGGCGCGCCTGGCGCAAGCCTTGGACATCGGCCGCGATTCCATTGTGCTCGATGTCGGCTGCGGGCTCGGCTATTCCACCGCGCTGCTGGCCAGCCTGGCCGGCACGGTCGTTGCCATCGAGGAAGAGGCGGACTTGGCGGACAAGGCCAATGACGTGCTGAACGAGATGGGCGTCGACAATGCCGTCGTCGTGGAGGCACGCCTGGCCGAAGGCTATCCCAAGCAGGCTCCCTACGACTTCATTCTACTGAACGGCGCGGTCCCCGAGGTACCGGAGCGCTTGGTGGCTCAGCTCTCCTCCAAGGGGCGCATGGGCCTGGTGGTCAAGCCCGAGAACGCCATGGGCGTCGCCACCTTGGTGGAGCGCTTCGGCGACTCTCTGGCCGAACGGCCGCTGTTCGATGCGGGCACACCACTCTTACCTGGTTTTCAACGGCAAGCGGGTTTCGTTTTCTGATGATTGGCTTTCGCAGTCTGACGCGCGCGGCTCTCTGCTCGGCGGCTCTCCTGGCCTCTGCCTCGATGGGTGCGGCGCCTGCAGCGGCAGTGACCCTGAAGGAGGCACTGTCCAACACCTATTTGACCAATCCCACGCTGCTGGCCGCGAGGTCGGAGCTCAGGGCCGTCAACGAAGGCGTGCCGCAAGCCTTGGCCGGGTGGCGGCCGAATGTCTCGGTGGTGGGCGACTTCGGCTATGAACACACTCGGATTCTCAATCCTGGCGAGAACTTCGATGGTTCTACCAGGGAGAATAGTGCTGACGGCTACACCGCCGGTGCCGAGCTGCGGGTGACACAGACGATCTATGCCGGCGGCTCGATCGGGGCCGATGTCGACAGCGCGGAGGCGGTGGTCTTTGCGCAGCGCGCACTTCTGGCCGACACCGAACAGAATGTGCTGCTGGCGGCGGTCACGGCCTACATGGATGTCTGGCAGGCGCGCGCGATCGTCGATCTCAACATCGCCAACGAAGAGCGCTTGCGCAGGCAGCGTGAAGCCACGGTCGACCGCTTCAACGTGGGTGAGGTGACCCGAACCGACGTGGCGCAGGCCGATGCGCGCTTGTCCGGCGCCACTGCCGAACGGATCCGCGCCGAGGGCGACCTGGCGACCGCCAAGGCGATCTTCTATCAGATCATCGGCCTGGAGCCGGAGGCCATCGAGCAGGCGCCGCCCTTGAGCGTACTGCCCCGCAACATGTTGGAGGCGGTCGCTCTGGCGCAGCAGGATGCACCCAACGTGGTCGCGGCACGCTTCCTGGAGAGTTCGGCGCTGTCCGACGTTCGCGCCCAACTCGGCACCTTGCTGCCGACCGTGGATCTCGTGGCCCTCTTCGATTATTCGCGCGACTCCCAAATATCGTCCGACGATCCGGTCCTGCACTTCGCATCCGGCGCGATCGTTGCCCAGGTGACGGTGCCGCTCTATCAGCAGGGCTTCGCCTCCAGCACCGTGCGGCAGACGAAGCAGACGGCCAATCAGCGTCGCTTGGAGATCACCGAGGCTCTGCGCCAAGCGGAGCAGGACGGCGTCGCCGCCTGGGAAGCGCTGGTGACCGCGCAAGCGCAGATTCGCTCCTTCGAAAGCCAGGTGCGCGCCAACACTGTGGCGCTGGAAGGCGTCGAGCAGGAAAGCCTGGTGGGCGCGCGTACCGTCCTCGACGTGCTGGACGCCGAGCAGGAGCTCTTGGATGCGCAGGTGAGCCTGGTGGGCGCGCAGAGGGACGAGGTCGTGGCCTCCTTCCAAGTCGCCACCGCCATCGGCCGCCTGACCGCGGCCAACCTGGACCTGGGTGTGCCGCTCTATAACCCGCAGATCGACTACGAGAAGGTGCGCAACACCTGGTTTTCTCTGGGCGCGCCGGGCATTGAGTGACGTAGCTGTTGGAGACTCCGACCGAGTCGCTATCCTGACCGGTACTCAAAGTCAGGGGTCGCAGGCACGATGAACGCTGAAATCGAGACCAAGGCCAAGCCCGATCCGGCGATGGGGGAGATTCTCACCTCCATCAAGCAGATCATCACCGAGGAGCAAGCCGTCCAGCGTGCGCCCGAGCAGGATGCCGATGCGCCGCCAAAGACGGAGGCCGGCACGGACGACGTGCTTGAGCTTACCGACCTTGTCGAGGACGAGGACGACGAGCCGCTTCCTGCCTCCAAGGTTCTGGGCATCGCCCCGCAGCCCAGGCCGGCCGCCGGCAGGCCGGGCGACGAGGTCCGCTCCCGACCCGCCGTCGTCGCCCAGCTCCGCGGCCTGCGCGAGGCAGCGACGATCGCCAAGGAAATGGGCAACGAGGGCGGCGGCAAGGTCTCTCCCTTGGTGCAGGAGGCGATCGTCCCGCTCGCGGAAGAATGGGTGCGCAAGAACCTGCCGAGCCTGACCGAGAAGAGCATTTCCGAGGCGGTGCGGCCCATCGTGCAGGAGTGGATGGATCATCACCTGCCGGAAATGGTCGAGCGGGTGGTGCGCGAAGAGGTCTCCCGCATGGTCGAGCAGGCCGGCAAGGACTAGACCCTCCCCAGACCGCCAGCTCCAGACCGCCAGCTCCAGGCCGCCACCTCCTGACCGCGCAAGTCTGGGTCCGGCCATCGCGACTTGACCCTGCGGTGTTCCTGGTGTCACTAGGACGGCCTATTTGCGCCGCCTCTTGCGGTGCCGCAACTCCAGTTCGAGGACCCAGCTGTGCTGGACAAGACCTACCGGCCCAAGGAGGCCGAAGCCGAAGCCTATCGTCTGTGGGAGGAGACCGGCGCCTTCGCGGCCGAGCCGGAGCGCAATGCCGAGCGCTTCACCATCGTCATCCCGCCGCCGAACGTCACCGGAAAGCTGCACACCGGCCACGCGCTGAACAACACCATGCAGGACGTCCTGATGCGCTATCGCCGCATGCGGGGCGACGACGCCATGTGGATGCCCGGGATGGACCATGCCGGCATCGCCACGCAGATGGTGGTCGAGCGCGGCCTGGCCGAGGAAGGCAAGACCCGTCGGGAGTTGGGGCGCGAGGCCTTCGTCGAGCGAGTCTGGGACTGGACGCGGCAGTCGGGCGAGACCATCCGAAACCAGCTGCGCAGTCTGGGTGCCGGACCCGACTGGGCGCGCGAGCGCTTCACCTTGGACGAGGGGCTGTCGGAGGCGGTACGGACCGTCTTCGTGCGTCTCTACAAGGAGAAGCTGATCTACAAGGACCTGCGGCTGGTCAACTGGGACCCGAAGCTGCGCACCGCCATCTCGGACCTCGAGGTGCAGCAGCGGGAGACCGACGGCCATCTCTGGCACTTCCGCTATCCCGTCGAGGGAGAGCCGGGACGCAGCCTGACGGTGGCGACCACCCGGCCCGAGACCATGCTGGGCGACACGGCGGTTGCCGTTCATCCCGACGATCCGCGCTACAAGGACCTGATCGGCCGCAACGTCGTCCTGCCCCTGGTAGACCGTCCGATCCCCGTGGTCGCCGACAGCTACGCCGATCCGGAGACGGGGTCCGGCGCGGTGAAGATCACGCCGGCGCACGACTTCAACGATTTCGAGGTCGGTCTGCGCCACGACCTGCCGAAGATCAACATCTTCGACGAGACGGCGCATCTGAACGACAGGGTGCCGGAAGCCTATCGCGGCCTCGATCGCTTCGAGGCGAGGTCGAAGGTGGTCGCCGACATCGAGGCGCTGGGTCTCTTGGAGAAGGTGGAGCCGCACCGCCACATGGTGCCGCACGGCGACCGCGGCGGCGTGCCGATCGAGCCCTTCCTGACCGAGCAGTGGTACCTAGACGCGGCCACCCTGGCCAAGCCGGCGATCGCCGCGGTCGAGGAGGGGCGCACCGTCTTTCATCCCAAGCAGTGGGAGAACACCTTCTTCGAGTGGATGCGCAACATTCAGCCCTGGTGCATCTCGCGCCAGCTCTGGTGGGGCCATCAGATCCCGGCCTGGTACGGCCCGGACGGGACCTGCTTCGTCGAGATGACCGAGGAGGAGGCGGCCGCCGCCGCCAAGGCCCACTACGGAGAGGCGGTGGCGCTCACCCGCGACCCCGACGTGCTCGACACCTGGTTCTCCTCCGGGCTTTGGCCCTTCTCCACCTTCGGCTGGCCAAGTCAAGACGCCAGGGTGCAGGCCGATCTGGCGCGCTACTATCCCGGTAGCGTGCTGGTGACCGGCTTCGACATCATCTTCTTCTGGGTCGCCCGGATGATGATGTTCGGCCTGCACTTCATGGGCGACGTCCCCTTCCGCGACGTGGTGATCCACGGCCTGGTGCGCGACGAGCGCGGCAAGAAGATGTCCAAGAGCCTGGGCAATGCCATGGATCCGATCGATCTGATCGGGCAGTACGGCTGCGATGCCGTGCGCTTCACCTTGCTGGCCCTGGCGGTGCCGGGCCGCGACCTGAAACTGGCGCCGGCGCGGCTCGAGGGCTATCGCAACTTCGCCACCAAGATCTGGAACGCGGCGCGCTTCGCCGAGATGAACGGGGCAACGGCCGCCGCCACGGCCGGCTTCGATCCCGGCGCCTGCCGCCAGCCGGTCAACCGCTGGATCATCGGCAAGACCGTCGAGGCCCAGGCGGAACTGGCCGCCGCGCTCAAGGTCTATCGCTTCGACGAGGCGGCCAGCGGCGTCTTCCGCTTCGTCTGGAACCGCCTGTGCGACTGGTACATCGAACTGGCCAAGCCCCTGCTGGCCGACGAGACGGCGGCCGACGAGACCCGGGCCACCTTGGCCTGGTCCTTGGAGCAGACCTTGCTTCTGCTGCACCCCATGATGCCCTTTCTCACCGAGACGCTGTGGCAGCAGCTGGGCTATGGCGCCAAGGGGGCGCTGGTGACGCAGCGTCTGCCCGACTATCCGCCGGCGCTGCGCGACCCCGCCGCCGATGCCGACATCGAATGGCTGATCGCGCTGGTGGGGGAGGTGCGGGCTTTGCGTTCGGAGATGAACGTGCCGCCGGCGGCCAAGGTCGAGCTGCTGTTGAGCGACGCGGGTCCCGAGACCAAGCGCCGGCTGGAAGCGCAGAGCGAGGCGATCAGCCGCTTGGCGCGGCTCTCCCGCCTGGAGGCGGTCGGCGATGCGCCGCCCAAGGGCTCCGCGCTCTTCGTCATCGGCGAGGCCACGGCGGCCATCCCCCTGGCGGGCGTCATCGACCTGGCGGCCGAACGGGCGCGACTGGAGAAGGAGGTCGGAAAGCTCACGGCCGAGGCCTCCAAGCTGGAGCGCAAGCTGGGCAACGCCGACTTCCTGGCCAAGGCGCCGGAGGAGGTGGTCGAGGAGAACCGCGAGCGCTTGGCCGACATGAGCGGACGCAGGGAGCGCCTGAGCGGGGCGCTGGCGCGCCTGTCCGCGTGAGGCCGCCATGTGGCGATGGATCAAGGGCCATGTGGGCGCGACGATCCTGATCGCAGCGGTTTTGATCTACGCCGCCTACGAGGCCTCGACCTACCTCTTCGTCTATACCGAGGATGCCTATGTGACCACCAACGTGGTTTTCGTGGCGCCGCAGGTGGCGGGCCAGCTGCGCGCTCTCCATGTGAAGCGCGACCAGGCGGTGAAGGAAGGCGATGTCCTCTTCGCCCTCGACACGGCGCCTCTCGAGGCGGCGCTGGAACGCTACGGCGCGCTGGAGCACGAGGCGAAGGTTGCGCTGACCGCAGCGCGGGATCGTGCCGCCGAAGCCGCAGCCAGGGTGACGGAGCGGGAAGCGGCGATGCAGGCCGCCGGCGGGTCGGCGGCGACTCTTCAAGACCAGGACGCGGAAGAGGATGACGTGCCGCCTGAGGTCCTGGCCGCGCGGCGGGTGCATGAGGCCGTTAGGGACGCCACGGAGGCGAAGCGCTCCGTCCTAAGGGCGGAGGCGGCGCTGCGGGTCGCCAGCGCGCGGGTGTCGGATGCGCGCTGGGCCTTGGAGCAGGCCACCGTGTCGGCGCCAACGTCCGGGCGGATCGGTCCGGCGACGGCCCAGGAGGGCGACTACATCAAGGTCGGGCAGCCGGTGCTGGCGCTGGTGAGCGACGAGGACTGGCGCATCGTCGCCAATGTGCGCGAGCGCTTCCTGGATGCCATGGCGCCGGGCCAGACGGTCTGGTTCACTCTGGCGAGCGAGCCTTGGACCTGGCGGCGCGGAGAGGTGCGCGCCCTTCCCGCCGGTATCGCCCGCACGCCGGACGACGAGAAAGTGCTGCCCTACGTCGATCCCAACACCGATTGGATCCGCCTGCCGCGACGCTTCCCGGTGGAGATCGATCTCATGGGCCTGGAGCGAGAGCGCCGCCTCTATCAAGGCGCGGACGCCAGCGTACTCGTGTTCTTCTAGCCGGGGTGGGGCCTTCTTGTGAGGATCGGAGCCCTCGGCAGGGAACAGCGCGCGGCAAGCATGCCGTAAGGCCTTAGCACGGGGGAGGGCGCGCGCTTGCGGCCGGAGACACGCCAAGCCATCACCACAGCGTCGGCGACCGTGCTGTCCGCGTTGGCCGCGATCTGGCTGGAGCTGGAGAACCCCTGGTGGGCCGCCTTCTCCGCCTTCGTGGTCTCCCACGCCGACCGTCACAGGCTCGTACTCAAAGGCACGATGCGCTTGGTGGCGACGGTGGTGGGCGCCGCCCTGGGGCTGGAACTCGCCCTCGCCTCCCAAGGCGTCATGCTGCTGCAGGGTACCGCGATCTTCGCCGCCGCCTTCTTCATCACGCGGCGCCGCCTGATCAGCCCCTACGCCTACGCCTGGCTCATCGGCATGAAGATGATCGTCATGATGATGTTCATCTCCATTCTGGAACCGGTGGACCTGGTCGGCTTCGCCTATGCGCGCGTGCTCGAGGTCGGCCTCGGCGTCGGTCTCTGCACGCTCATCAACATCCTGGTGCCGGGCGATCCGGCAAGCCCGCCCGCGGCCGCCGCGCCCGGCGCGAAGACCTTGCTGGAGATCAACCAGGTGGCCCTGCTGGCCGCCGCGGTGGCCCTATCCATCCCGCTGCTTTGGACCTGGCTGGAGCTGCCGAGCATGGTCCAGGTGGGCATCACCACCTTGGCGATGATCGATCGCGACGTGATCCGTACGCGCGATCGCTCGGGCATGCGACTGCTGGGCTGCTTCAGCGGCGGTCTCCTGGGTCTTCTGCTCGTCGGCCTGCAGCTGAACACGCTCTGGGTCTGGGCGGGCGCGCTCTTCTTCAGCCTCGTCCTCTTCGGCAGGACCTACCACGGCGAGGGGAGATGGGCCTACTTTGGCACGCAGGGCGGGCTCGCCTTGATCATCACGCTGGTCACCAGTGCCGGACCGCCGGACAGCATCCTGCCGGTTATCGAGCGCTTCGTCGGCATTCTCTGCGGCGCGTTGCTCATCGTGACGGCCTCCTATGTCTTCGCACCCAAGGCGAAGGGTGCGGGCGAGGTTGCCTCGTAAGGCGCCCACGTCGCCGTCTTCGCGAGGAGCGCGGCTATCGGGTTGAGGCTCCGAGTCCGAGCCAGACTGGATCGCGTCGCTTTCGCTCGCGATGACGGAGGGTAGGAAGGGAGGAGGCATGGGAGAGGGCGCTGGGGTCCGGGGTCGACGTCCCTGCGCGCCGGCGCATTCCTCGCCATGTCACCCCAACGCTGTCATTGCGAGGAGCGTCAGCGACGCGGCAATCCATTGCGAGACTTCCGGCCGCAAAACGCTGGATCGCGTCGCTTCACTCGCGATTACGGTGGAAGCGCCTCGCCGAATGGCAGGCGCGGACTCATCCGCCTCAGGCGAGGTAGCTCTTCGAAATCGCCGCGCCCACGGTGTACTTGGGATCCACGAAGTTGCCGAGTCTGACCTTGCCACACTGGCTCAGCATCATATAGGCGTCCCACTTGTCGAAGCCGTACTCGTCGACCATCCAATAGACCAGTTCGCGGTAGGCGATGCGGGTGGCGTCTTCCAGCGGCCGGGAGGAGCCGATCGCCATGATGAAGTCGTCGGCCTCGAGCCGCGGCCACTCGATGGACCAGCCTTTGATCAGGTCGATGGTGATGGTGGTGGTCGTGGGGTACTCGACGGCCACGCCGCAGACCTCGCCGTCGCCCTGGCAGGCGTGGGCATCGCCGATGAAGACGCGCGCGCCCTCCGCGCGCACCGGCAGGTAGGTCACCGTGCCCGGACCCATGTCGGGCAGGTCCATGTTGCCGCCGTGGTTGTCCGGCGTCAGCGAGTTGATGGAATCGATCTGCGGCGAGCAGCTCAGGGTGCCGATGTGCGGCCGGTAGGGCAGGGTCACCCGATCGCTCCAGATCACCTTCTCCTCGTCGACATGGACCTTGCGCACTTTCTCCGGCAGCGGGTCGTTCAAGGTGGCCGTGTAGTAGGTGCCGGTAAGCGCCCCGAACTCCTTGATCATGCAGCAGGTGCCGCGCGGCTGCGGGCCTCTCGGCGCCATGGATTCGATGTAGACGGCCACGGTGTCGCCCAGCTCCGCGCCTTCCACCATGATCGGCCCGCACTGCGGATTGAGGAAAGGCATCTTCAAGAGTTCTGAGGGCTTGTCGTCCTCGGACTTGATCGCCCCCTCGAAGGCATCCTGGGTCTCCACCACCACCCGGTCGCCCGGCTTGATGGTCAGCACCGGATCGGAGTAGGGGCCGATGGTGTAGTGATAGGTCCCCTGATCCTCGACCGAGAGAGAATGCGTCTTGCCGCCGCCGCCGCCGCCAACCCCTCTCTTGCTCATGATCGACCGGCCGAGCCAATCGTGCGGGTACTGGCGCATCACGAGTTCCATCAGGTCTCTCCCTTCGTTTCTCGGTCCGATCGGGGACCGGCAAGAGCGCTCCTAGACGACGACATGGGTGGCGAGGATCATCTCGTCCTTCAGGTCGTCGCCGCTCAGCTCCGCGGTCACCATGCCCTTGTCCATGGAGTAGGCGCGCTGGGCGGTGTGCTGCATCAGCTCGATGTTCTGCTCGACGAGCAGGATCGCCACGTCGCTGGTCTCGTTGAGGCGCGTCAGGAAGGCGCCGATCTCGTGAATGATGCTGGGCTGGACGCCGTCGCTGGGCTCGTCCAGCAGCAGCAGCTTGGGCTGGCGCACCACCGCGCGGGCGATCGCCAGCATGGCTTGCTGGCCGCCGCTCAAGGTGCCGCCGCGCTGGCCCAAGCGGTCCTTCAGGAAGGGAAAGCTCTCCATCGCCAGCTCGATGTCGGGCGCGGGACCGCTGTCGTGGATGAAGCTGCCCATCCGCAGGTTCTCCTTGACCGTGAGCTGCGGAAAGATCCCGCGGCCCTGCGGCACGTAGCCGATGCCGCGCCGCGCCCGAGCATCGGCCCGCTCATGGGTGATGTCGGCGCCGTCGAAGGCGATGCTGCCGCCGCGCAGCGGCAAGAGGCCGATCAGCGCGCGCATCAAGGTTGTCTTGCCGACGCCGTTGCGGCCGACGACGGCGACGATCTCCCGGGCACGGACCTCGATCGAGACCTCGCGCAGGACGTTGGCGGTGTCGTATCCGGCGACCAGGTTCTCCGCGCTTACAACGGCCATGGCGTCATGCCTTACCCAGATAGATGCTCTTCACCTCTTCGCTGGAGGTGATCTCCTCGACCGAGCCCTCGGCGAAGATCCGGCCTTGATGCAGGACGGTGACGCTTTCCGCCACCTCCTTGACGAAGGCCATGTCGTGCTCGACCACCAGCACCGTCAGGCCGCTCGCGTTCAGGTGTTTCAGGACTTCGGCGGTGCGCGCCGTCTCCTCGGTCGACATGCCGGCCGTCGGCTCGTCCAGCATGACCAGCCTGGGATAGCCGGCGAGCACCATGGCGATCTCCAGCCACTGCAGCTTGTCGTGCGAGAGCGCGCCCGCCCTGGTGTGGTCCTCGGGGTCGAGCTCGAAGGCGCTCAAGGCATAGCGATAGCGCTCGGCGGCCTTGTCGCGATCGGCGCCGGCGCGCGCGGGGCGGGGCGTCGCCAGGTTCTCCTGCACGGTGAGCTCGTGATAGGCGCGGTTGGTCTGGAAGGTGAGGCCGACGCCGCGCTGCACCCGGTAGAAGGGTTGCCGGCGGGTCATGTCCTCGCCGAAGACCATGATCTTGCCGCTGTCGGAACGCTGAAAGCCGCCCAGCATGGCGAAGAGCGTCGACTTGCCGGCACCGTTGGGGCCGATCAGGCAGCGCATCTCGCCCTCGCCGACGGCAAAGTCGATGTCTTCCGCCGCGACGACGCCGCCGAAGCGCTTGTTGAGCGCCTTGGTCTCCAGCAGGGTGCTCGCGCTCATGCCTGCCTCAGACCCTGGTTCGATTCGGCCGGGCGCCTGCGGCTCAGCTTCTCCGCCAGCATGACGACGATGCCCCTGGGGAAGAACATCATGGTGACGACCAGCAGGCCGCCGATGATCACCATGGCGTACTGATTGCCTTGCGAGGAGAGCGTGTAGGTCAGCCAGTTGAGCGCGATGGTGGCGATGACCACGGCCAGCAGGCTGGTGCGCCCGCCCACGGCGGCCCAGACGACGGGAAGGGCGGCTTGCAGGAGGCCCACCTGGCTCGGCGTGATGTAGTTCCCCCACTGCACGTAGAGCAGGCCACTGAGGCCCGCCAGCATGGCCGAGAGGACGAAGACCGCGCACTGCCGGGCACGGGTGTCGTAGCCCAGCATTTCGGTGCGCAGCTCGTCCTCGCGCATGGCGACGATGACCCGCCCGTAGCGCGAGTTCGCCAGCATGCGCAGTCCGAAGTAGCAGAAGACCACCACCGCCAGGCAGAGGTAATAGAAGGAGTAGCCCTCGAACACGAAGCCGCCCAGCTGGAACCAGGGGATCCCGGTCATGCCGTTGTAGCCGCCGAGCAGCACGGTCCCCACCCGCCACTGATAGCCGGCCGTCTGGCCCAGGAAGGTCTCCAGCAGCAGGGTGAAGACCAGCGTCAGAATGGGAATGATCCACTTCTGCACCCTGGCATAGAAGACGAAGTAGCCGAAGACGGCGGCGACCAGCGCGCAGCCCAGGAGGCCGCCGCCGACGCCCACCAGGGGCCCCCAGCTGTTGCCCGCCATGTTGCCGGCGATGATGCCGTAGAGGTAGCCGGCGATGCCGAAGTAGGCGACGTGGCCGAAGCTCAAGACCCCGCAATAGCCCCACAGCAGCGCCATGCCCAGGCCCATCGGCACGTTCAGGAGGTAATAGGCGACATTGGAGGCGCGGAAGGAGGAGACCTGGGTCGGATAGAGCAGGAAGAAGGTCAGCGCGATGGCGAAGCCGATCCAGAAGATCGGCGTGCGCCCGATGTCCGCGTCGCCGCCGATGAGGCGCAGGGTGCCGCGCATCAGCGCTGTCCCTTCTGGGCGCGCCGGTCGAAGTAGCGTTGCAGCCGGGCGGAGATGCCGTCCGGCATGATGCGGATGATGACGAGGGCGGCCACCAGCAAGGCCACGGTCCCGGAGAAAGCGCCAAGCGCCATGCCGACCGGCGTCTGCACCGCCGACAGCAGCACGCCGCTGCCGACCGCGCCGCTGATCACGTTGGCGCCGCCGCCGACGACCACGGTGATGAAGGCGGGCGCCACGAACTGCTGTCCCATGAAAGGCGCGATGGTCGAGGTCGGCGCCAGCAAGGCGCCGCTGAGGCCGGCAAGGCCGGCGCCGAAGGCGAAGGTCAGGGTGTAGACCCGCTTGGTCGGCACGCCAAGGCTGCGCGCCATCTCGGCATTCTGCATGGTCGCCTTGGCCTGCAGCCCATAGGTGGTGCGGTTGTAGACGAGCCAAAGCCCCAGGATCAGCAGCAGGCTCACCCCCATCAGAACGAAGCGGTACTCGGAGAAGGAGAAGGCGCCGTAGGCGAAGGACTCGCCCGGGATCTTGATCGCCTCCATGAAGGGCCCGAAGATCAGGAAGGTGCCTTGGCCCAGCATCAGGCTGATGCCCCAGGTCACCACCAGCGCCCCCAGTTCGCGCCCGTAGAAGCGGCGAATGATCAAGATCTCCATCAGCGCGCCGAAGATCGCGACCACGAAGAAGCTGACGATGACCGCCAAGAAGAAGGGCAGCCCCACCATGTGATGCGTGATGGTGGCGGTATAGGCGCCCATCATCATCAGTTCGCCATGCGCGAGATTGATGATGTTCATCATGCCCAGGATGATGATCAGCCCGACGGCCGCCAAGAACAGGAAGGCCGCCGTGGTGCCCAGCTGATAGAGCAGACTTGCCACTAAGGGCAGTGTCTCCGTCACCGCACCCCCCCTTCGGGATCAGGGTTTCGAAAGCAGCCGGGAAGCCGGCTGTGCGAAGCTATCTCACCCGGGCCGACGCCTTCTCACCTCAAAGGTTAGAAGAAAGCCGGCTGCCGGCACAAGGGCGGGCCGGGACAGGCGCCCGGCCCGCGTTCACCCAAGAAGAGTCCTTAGGTCTTGTTGAACATGCTGAAGAAGGGATCTTCGTCAGGGATGTACTGCTTGTACTCCTTGTGGCGCACCAGGTTGACGCCCACCCGCTGCAGCCACCAGGGCTGAATGCTGGGCCATTCGCGCACGAAGCTGACGTTGTGGTCCTTGTCGGCCGTCGCCAGGCGAATGTAGTGCGAGCAGTGGTGGGTGGAGGGCTCCAGGAAGACGCCGCCCTCGGGCGCCTCGATGCTGAGGCCGGATTCCAATGCCCTCTTGACCTGCTCCTGGTCCGTGGTGCCGGCAAGCCGGACCGCGAGTGCGTAGAGGTGGATCGAGAAGTAGGTGTTCTGCGCCATCTGCCCGATGTAGGGGTCTTCCGGGAACATCTCGTACCAGCGCTTGACGAAGGCCCTGTTCCGCGTCGTCGGGATCTCCTCGATGTAGTTGACGCAGTTGTACATGCGGTCGAGCGAGGGCGCCTTGAAGCGGCGATGCTCGTAGCCCTGCGCCATGTTCACGGTGGAGGCCATGGGGTACTCCAGCCCGGCCGCCGCCGCCTGCGGGTAGTAGTTCGACTGGTTGGAGCCGACCAGCAGGGTGAAGACCCAGTCCGGCTTGGCCTGCTGAATGCGCGCGATCGAGGTGGTGAAGTCCGAGACGCTGAGCGGCACGAACTCTTCCTCGATGATCTCGCCGCCGACCAGCGGGGCGAAGGCCTTGGTCCAGGCCGCCGTCAGCTGGCCGAAGTTGTAGTCCGCGGCGATGGTGTAGACCCTGGGGCCGAACTTGCGGATCATGTAGTCGACGACCGGGATCACCTGCTGCTCGCAGATCGCGCCGGTGCAGAAGGTGTTGGAGTCGGCGACCCCGCCTTCGTACTGATTGGTGTAGAAGTAGAGCTGCTTGTGCTGGTCGACGATCGGGCGGATGGCTTCGCGCTCGGCGCTGGTGAAACCGGCGACCAGGACGTCGACCTCGTCCTCCTGAATCAGGCGGCGGGTCAGCTGCTGCCAGATGTTGTTGTTGGACTGGCCGTCCGGATGGATCAGCTCGACCTCGCGCCCGAGAAGGCCCTTCTCGCCGCTGTCGATCAGCACGTCCTCGTCCTCGACGAAGGCCATGCCCGAGTTGCTCAGGGCGCCGCCGTCGTTGACCATCTTCAGGTCCTTGTCGCCTTCCGCCATGACCGGCGGATTGGCGGCGAAGTTCCCCATGACGCCGAGGCCGCCGGAGCCGACCGGGCCGCCCTTCAGCGTCTTGCCTTCGTTGATCTCCTTCACCGCGAGCTGGGCGGCGTGGTCCTTCTGTACGCCATAGACGGCCAGATTGCCGGAAAGGTCTTCGATGTGACCGACCTTGATGGGACCGTCGTCGGCCCTGGCCATCTTCAGGCCTGGCACCACCATGGGCGCGGCCAGCGCGCCGGCGGCCACGGCCGAGGTCTTGACGAAGGTGCGTCGCGGCATCACCGGTCCGCGGCCGCCCTCGGGCTCGTTCGCTTGCGTGTCTAAGGTTCTCTCGGAAGACTTCTCATCTTTTGACATGAAACCCATCCCCCTTTTGCTTGTAAGGATTGTAGCGATGCCAAGGCTATGGCATCCGCCGGGAACGGCAGGCTTCGTTGCCTGGATTGCCTAGCGCGGACCCAAGAACCGCGTCGTTGCCGCTGGGGTCGTGTGTGTGGAGGGCTGCGCCCTACGATTTTCCGCTGGCGCAAGATCTTCTCTTGATGGGAATTTTCTTGTCAAGTGTGATGGTTGGAGAGGTGTCTTCATGCGTGCCGCAGGCTGTGCCTCTCCAACCTTCGGTGGCCAGAGGGTTCAAGGTGCGAGGGCTGCGGCATGATGCTCGCCCTGGTCGGCCTGCACGGCCTCGCGCTTGCCGCGTGCAACGAAGCTGCCGCCGAGTAGGGTGAAGGTCAGGGTCGCCTGATAGACGACGACAGCTGAGGACGTCCGATCTTCTTGCGGCACGAGCGAAGAGGCGCCCAGATCGCCAAGGCATGCGTGCAGATCATGCATAGACCGGTCTAGGTATGCGGTAAACGCATTCCTCTTGCGCATCACTCCACTGGAGCCAACCAACGCGAGCCGCTAGGCTCTGCGCACAACGGGACACAGCAGACCAAATCAGGAGAGGACCATGCCGCTCGATAGCGATAAGCCGAAGTACGACAAGTCGAAACTGCCCAGTCGGCATGTCTCGGTCGGACCGGCGAAAGCGCCGCATCGCTCCTACTACTACGCCATGGGCCTGAGCGAGGAAGAGATCGCCCAGCCCTTCGTCGGCGTCGCCACCTGCTGGAACGAGGCGGCGCCCTGCAATATCACGCTCTCCCGCCAGGCGCAGGCGGTGAAGCTGGGGGTGAAGGCGCAGGCCGGCACGCCCCGCGAATTCACCACCATTACCGTCACCGACGGCATCGCCATGGGTCATCAGGGCATGAAGTCCTCGCTGGTCAGCCGCGAGGTCATCGCCGACTCGGTCGAGCTCACCATGCGCGGCCACTGCTACGACGCGCTGGTCGGCATCGCCGGCTGCGACAAGTCCCTGCCGGGCATGATGATGGCCATGGTGCGCCTCAACGTGCCGGCGGTCTTCATGTATGGCGGCTCCATCCTGCCCGGCCGTCTTCGGGGCAAGGACATCACCGTGCAGGACGTCTTCGAGGCGGTGGGCCAGCACTCGGCCGGCAACATCGACGACGAGGAACTGCACGCCGTCGAGTGCGCGGCCTGTCCCTCCGCCGGCTCCTGCGGCGGCCAGTTCACCGCCAACACCATGGCCTGCGTGTCGGAAGCGCTGGGCATCGCCCTGCCGGGTTCGGCCGGCGCGCCGGCTCCTTACGAGAGCCGCGATCAGTATGCCGAGGCCTCGGGCCAGGCGGTCATGCGCCTGCTCGCCAGCGGCCTCAGGCCCCGCGACATCGTCACCCGCAAGGCCTTGGAGAACGCGGCCGTCGTGGTCGCGGCCTCCGGCGGCTCGACCAACGCCGGCCTGCACCTGCCGGCGATCGCGCACGAGTGCGGCTTCGAGTTCGATCTGCACGAAGTCGCCGACATCTTCCGCAAGACGCCCTATATCGGCGATCTCAAGCCCGGCGGACGCTACGTCGCCAAGGACCTCTTCGAGATCGGCGGCGTGCCGGTGCTGATGAAGGCCCTGCTGGACGGCGGCTACCTGCACGGCGACTGCATCACCGTCACCGGCAAGACCATCGCCGAGAACCTGGCCGACGTCGTCTTCCCGACCGACCAGGACGTGGTGCGACCGACCTCCAACCCGCTCAGCACCACCGGCGGCGTGGTGGGCCTCAGGGGCAACCTGGCGCCGCAGGGGGCGATCGTGAAGATCGCCGGCATGAGCAAGATCACCTTCTCCGGCCCGGCCCGCTGCTTCGACTGCGAGGAAGACTGCTTCGAGGCGGTGCAGAATAAGGCCTACAAGGAGGGCGAGGTGCTGGTCATCCGCTATGAAGGCCCGCGCGGCGGCCCCGGCATGCGCGAGATGCTGGCCACCACGGCGGCCCTCTATGGCCAAGGAATGGGCGACAAGGTGGCGCTGATCACCGACGGTCGCTTCTCGGGCGCGACCCGCGGCTTCTGCATCGGCCACGTCGGGCCCGAGGCCGCCGTCGGCGGTCCCATCGGCCTGGTGCAAGACGGCGACGTCATCTCCATCGATGCCGAGGCCGGCACCATCGAGGTGGCGCTCTCCGACGAGGAGCTGGCCGAGCGGCGCAAGGCCTGGCAGCCGCGCCCGACCGAGTTCGGCTCCGGCGCCATTTGGCGCTATGCCCAGACCGTGGGCGACGCGGAGAAGGGCGCGGTCGTGCACCCGGGCGGCAAGGGCGAGACCCAGTGCTTCGCTGACATCTGAGGAGTCGCCCGGAATGGCTAGGATCGCCGTTGGCGGCTTTCAGCACGAGACCAATACCTTCGCGCCGACGAAGGCCGATCTCGACGTCTTTGTCGCCGGCGGTGCCTGGCCCGGTCTCTGCGAGGGAGACCAGATCTTCGAGCAGACGGCCGGTATCAATCTGCCCGTCGCCGGCTTCACGCAGGCGGCGTTGGGCGCCGGCCACGAGCTTGTGGGCTTGGCCTGGGCGGCGGCCGAACCCTCGGACGTGGTGACCGAGCGGGCCTTCGAGACCATCGCCGGCAAGATCTCCGACCGTCTCGCGGCGGCCGGGCGGGTCGATGCGCTCTATCTCGATCTGCACGGCGCCATGGTGGCCGAGCATCTGCCCGACGGGGAGGGGGCCTTGCTCGCGCGCCTGCGCGCGCAGCTGGGCCCCGATCTGCCGATCGTCGTCTCGCTCGACCTCCACGCCAACGTCAGCCCCGAGATGGTCGAAAACGCCGACGTGTTGACCATCTTTCGCACCTACCCGCATGTCGACATGGCCGAGACCGGCGCCCGGACCATGGATTGGCTGGCCCGCCTCATGGCCGGTGGACTGGGGCATCGGGCTTTCCGCCAGGTGCCCTTCCTCCTGCCCTTAACGGCCGGCTGCACCATGCAGGAGCCGGCTGCCGGCCTCTATCGCCGCTTGGCGGAGATGGAGCTGGAGAGCGGCGCCGTCCTCTCCTTCGCCTGCGGCTTCCCGCCGGCCGACACGCCGCACTGCGGTCCCTCCGCCTTGGCCTATGCCGACACGCCCGCCGCGGCCGAGGACCTGGCCCAGGCCCTGGCAGACCTGGCGCTGGCGGAGGAGACGGACTTCGCCACGCCGATCTTCTCCGCCGAGGAGGCTGTCTCGCGGGCGCTCTCCAATCGGGCGAACGGCGCCAAGCCCGTTGTCTTGGCCGATACCCAGGACAATCCGGGCGCGGGCGGAAACGGCGACACCGTCGGACTGCTGGCGGCCTTGGTTGCGCAGAAGGCCGAGGGCGCGGTCCTCGGCGTCCTCGCCGACGGCGAGAGCGCGGCGCGGGCCCATGCGCTGGGCGCGGGCGCCAGCGGCCGCTTCTCCTTGGGCGCCAAGTCGGGGATTCCCGGACACGCTCCCTACGAGACGGACGCGAGGGTGCGCGCGCTCGGCGACGGCCGCTTCACCTGTACCGGACCCTTCAGCCTGGGCAGCCGCATGAACCTGGGGCCCATGGCCTTGCTGGAGGTCGAGGGCGTGCTGGTCGCCGTCTCGTCGCGCAAGACCCAGGCCGCCGACCAGGAGATGTTCCGTCACCTGGGCTTGGAGCCCGTGGAAGCGCCGATCCTGGCCTTGAAGTCCTCCGTCCACTTCCGCGCCGACTTCGCGCCCATCGCCTCGGAGATCCTGGTGGTGGCCTCGCCCGGCCCCAATCCGGTCGATCATCTTGCTCTCGAGTACAAGCGTCTGCGGCCCGGCGTGCGCTTGGTCCCGGGCGGACCGGCGCGAGGCTAGCCGATGGATCTCGGTTCCTATGCGGCAGCCGTTGTCGGCGCAGGCCCCGCCGGTCTGGCGGCGGCGCTGACGCTCTCGCGCTCCTTGCAGAGCACGATCGTTTTCGACCCTGAGGATCGCTATCGGAACCGCGATTCACCGGGGGTCGGCTCGGTACTGGGACGCGACGGTCTGCTGCCGCAGGACCTGCGCGGGCTGGGCCGGCAGGAGATCGAAGGTTACGGCTACGCGCGCTTCGTCGACGATGGGGTGGCCAGGACTGAGGGCGACAGCGGCGAAGGCTTCCTCCTGACGACCGAAAAGGGGCCCCGTGCCAAGGCGCAACGCGTGTTGCTGGCTTGCGGCATGGTCGACATCTTTCCCGAGGTACCGGGCCTCTCCTCCTTCTGGGGGTCCAGCATCATCAACTGCCCCTTCTGCCATGGCTTCGAGCTGCGCGGCAAACCCTGGGGAATCTATGTCCATCGCCTGGAGATGCTGGACGCCGCCGAGATCTACCGGACCTGGAGCGAGGATCTGGTGTTCTTCCTGGAGCCGGGCATGGAGCCCTCGCAAGAGCGCGAAGCGGACCTTCTGGCCAAGGGGTTCGGCTTGGAGCGGCGCAGGATCCGACGGTTCCTTGGCGATGAGGACGGATTGAAGGCGCTGCGGCTGGAAGACGGTAGCGAGGTCGAGCGCGCGGCCATGGTGCTCTGGCCGCATCAGCGGCAGTGCGACTTGATCGCAAGCTTGGCCTTGACCCTGGACGACGCTGGCGCCGTCGTCGTCGACGAGGGCTACCGAACGGGGATAGACGGTATCTACGCCGCCGGCGATCTCCTTTACCAGGGTCACCAGAACGTCAACACGGCGATCCACATGGGCAACCTGGCCGCCGCGACCATGGTGTTCGACTTGGCGAAGAACGCTTGAGCTAACGTCGCGCCTCTCAAGCGGGTGCAGCGCGGCGCTTCCCAAGAGCGAGGTTGATGGGCTCAGTTCTTAGGACCCGATCCAATTCACCAGCAGGATCGCCACGAAGAGAGGCCAGACCAGAACGAACACCAAGGGTAGGTTCCCGGAACCGAGCAGTTTGCGCGGCGGTGATCCGGACGACTGCGGGCGTCTCATAACGACGCGGCCTCTTGGGTGCGGAAAGAGATGCCGTATCCCGCTCGGCATCTGAAGGAGATGCTCGTTCCAGCTGTCTTCGAGACTATCCAAGGCTTCGCGCGCATTGCCAAGTATCCTGTAGCAGATGAGCGCTACGAGGATCCCGGTACCGGCTATGATCAAATAGACCGCTTTTAAGAAGAGGCTCTCGCCAGCGTCGTCGCTCGAGATGCTCCCGCGCAAGATCAATCCCACCGTGGCAAAGAGAAAGGCTTGCATGGTGATGAGCCAGATGATTCTCTGATTGTACAAATTGTTCTCATCGGAAACCTGGGCTCTTATGCGGTCATAAAGGCGTTCATACCGCTTCAACTGTTTCTCTTCCTGATCGCTAAGCTCGGTCAAGGAAGCTCTCCTTCTTTCGGTGATGATGGAGGAGATCGATATCAGCGACAGCTCTAGCCCGATCCCAAGAGCTGCACTGCTTCATCGCGGCCAAAGAGATAGAGCAGCAGGCGCAGGGCGCCACCCCGCTCGCCCTTGAGGTCGGGGTCCAGCTCGACGATGCGGCGCGCGTCGTCGCGCACGGCCGCCATCAGTTCGCCGTGTACGGCCAGGTCCGCCAGGCGGAACTGCGGCAGACCGCTCTGGCGGGTGCCGAGAACCTCGCCGGCGCCGCGCAGGCGCAGGTCCTCTTCGGCGATGACGAAGCCGTCCTCGGTCTGCCGCAAGGTCTCCAGCCGCGCGCGGGCCGTATCGCCCAGCGGCGACTGATAGAGCAGCAGGCAGCTGGAGCGTTCGCTGCCGCGCCCGACCCGTCCGCGCAATTGGTGCAGCTGGGAGAGACCGAAGCGCTCGGCATGCTCGATCACCATGATGGTGGCCTCGGGCACGTTGACGCCGACCTCGATTACCGTGGTGGCGATCAAGAGCGACAGGGGCCCCTCGGCGAAGGCGCGCATGACCTTCTCTTTCTCGCGGCTGGCGAGCCGTCCGTGCACCAGCCCGACCTTGCCCGGAAAGCGCGTCGAAAGGTGAGCGAAGCGCTCCTCCGCCGCGGCCAGATCGCTGTCGTCGGAGACCTCCACCAGGGGGCAGACCCAATAGACCTTGCGGCCCTCCGACTGGGCTCTGGCCAGGCCCTCGACCACGTCGTCCAGGCGAGAGAGCGGCAGCACGCGGGTGTCGACCGGCTGGCGGCCGGGCGGCTTCTCGTCCAGACGGGAGACGTCCATGTCGCCGTAGACCGTCATCGTCAGGGTGCGCGGGATCGGCGTTGCCGTCATCACCAGAATGTCGACGGCCTGGCCCTTCTGCGCCAAGGCCAGGCGCTGGTGCACGCCGAAGCGATGCTGCTCGTCGACCACGGCAAGCAGCAGGTCGCGAAAGACCACATCCTCCTGGAAGAGGGCGTGGGTGCCGACCACCAGGTGGCTCTCGCCCGAGGCAATGCGGGCCAGGGCGTCGGCGCGTCCGCTGCCGCGATCGCGCCCCACCAGCAACTCGATGCCGACCCCGGCCGCGGCCGCCAAGGGCTGCAGGCTGTGCAGGTGCTGGCGCGCCAGGATCTCCGTCGGCGCCATCAAGGCGGCCTGCCCGCCGCATTCCGCTGCCGACAGCATGGCCATCAGGGCCACCAAGGTTTTGCCGGAGCCGACGTCGCCCTGCAGCAGGCGCAGCATGCGCCGCTCGCCGCCCATGTCGCTCAAGATCTCTTCGACCGCGCGGCGCTGCGCCCCGGTCGGCCGATAGGGCAGGACGTCGAGCACGCGGCTGCGCAGCCGGCCGTCGCCCTTGATGGAGCGTCCGCGCTTGCGCCGCTGACGCAGCCGCACCAAGGCCAGGGCCAGCTGATTGGCAAGGAGCTCGTCCAGCGCCAGGCGTCGGCGCGCGGGCGAGAGGGGAGAGATGTCCTGCTCGTCCTCCGGCTTGTGGGCCGCCATCAAGGCATCGCGAAAGCCGGCGAGTGTGTGCTTGGCCAGCAAGGGTCGGTCCTGCCATTCCGGCAAGTCCTTGGGCACGCGCTCGAGAGCCCCCGCCAGGGCGCGCTGCAGGGTCTTCGGCGTCAGGCCGGCGGTCATGGGATAGACCGGCTCCACCAGCGGCAGTTGGCCTGCCTCTTCGGGCGGGAGAACGTGGTCGGGATGGGTAATCTGCAGATGCGGCCCGTAGCGCTCCAGCTTGCCGCTGACCAGGCGCCGGCTGCCTTCCGGCAGCAGCTTGCCGAGCCAGCCCGGATCGGCGTGGAAGTAGACCAGGTCGAGGGCGTGACCCTCGTCGAAGCAGGTGACCCGAAAGGGCTGACGCTTGCTGCGCGGCGCCTGCGTGGCGCCGACCAGCAGCTCCAAGGTCACCAGACGGCCGACCTGGGCGTCTGCCAGGCGCGGCCGGTAGCGCCGATCGATGAGACCGGAGGGGAGGTGCCAGCAAAGATCGACGATGCGCGGACCGGCCAGCTTCTCGATCAGCTTCGCCAGTCGCGGCCCGATCCCGGTAAGGGCGGTCACCTCGGCAAAGAGCGGGTAGAGGATCTGGGGACGCATGCCGGCTACGAAGCTCTCCCGGTTGCAGCAGCCATGACCGCATGGAATGACAGGACGCTTGGCCCAGTCTATATCCTAGACCAGGTTAGACGATGGCGGAATCGGCAGCAGGGGTTGCCGTGCGGGGATAGGTCTATGCGGAGCGCCCGGGGAAGCAAGCATGAGTGACGACGATCTGACGGTTCGCTCGAAAAAATTGCGCTATCGCAGTTGGCATCGCGGCACCAAGGAGCTGGACCTCCTGTTGGGGCCCTACGCGGACAAGGCCTTGGTCGGCTGCGACAAAGCCGCGATGGATACTTTCGAGACCCTGATGGAATTACCCGAACCACTGATCTACAGCCTGCTGATCGGCCAGCAGGAGCCCGAGGGTTTGACCGGGATGCCGGAGGGCTTCGACGCCCTGGTCTTCGCCATTCGCGACTTCCACGCGCGGCCGAAGAGGATCTAGCGAGAACGATGCCTGACGCGGGCCATATGGCCGACCTCTGGTCACCAGGCGAGACGCAGCTCTATGGCGCGCCCGAGGGATCGGAGGCGCTGTGGATCGCCAGCCTGTTGGCCGAGGCGCCCGAGCGCACCCTGGTCCTGGTGGCACGAGACGACGCGGCCTTGGCGCGCGCGGCGGCGGGCCTGCGCTTCTTTGCGCCCGAGACCGAGGTCCTGCGGCTGCCAGCCTGGGATTGCCTGCCCTACGACCGGGTGTCGCCGCACCGCGATATCGTCGCCCAGCGCTTGGACAGCCTGATCCGTCTCAGGGGGAAGATCCGCGGGCGCGGTCGCGTCCTGATCACCACGGTCAACGCGCTCCTCCAGCGCATGCCGCCGCGCGCGCTCCTGTGGAAGCGGACGCTGGTGGTCCGCCCCGGCGACGAACTGGCGCCCGAGGCGCTACAGAAGGCCCTGGCCGACCGCGGCTACGAGCGGGTGGAGACCGCGAGCGAGCCCGGCGAGTATGCCTTGCGCGGCGGCTTGATCGATGTCTACCCGGCCGGCCGATCGGCCCCGCTGCGTCTCGATTTCTTCGGCGACACCGTCGAATCGGTGCGCGCCTACGACCCCTTGAACCAGCGCTCCACCGGCAAGGCGAAGGGCCTGGTGTTGAAGCCGGTCACCGAATTCCGCCTGGACAAGGCCTCGATTGAGCGCTTTCGCCAGGGCTATCGCAGCCTGTTCGGCAGCGGCGGAGACGATCCCCTCTACGAGGCGGTGAGCGAAGGGCGCCACTACAGCGGTGTCGAGCACTGGTTGCCGCTCTTCTACGAGCGCCTGGATCGCCTGACCGACTACTTGCCGGACGGCGCGCTGCTGCTCTTGAGCAACGAGGCCGAGGAGGAACGCGACAAGCGCCTGGCGACGATCGGCGAGTTCTTCGAGGCGCGGCGCGCGAACATGCGCGCGCGCGACGACGGCTCCGCTCCCTACCGGCCCTTGCCGCCCAATGCGCTCTATCTGGCGCCGCAAGACTGGGACGCCATGCTGGCCGAGGTGGCGGTCGCGCGTCTCTCGGCCTTCTCCGCGCCGGAGGGGCAGGAGGCCTTGGACCTGGGGGCGAGGCCCGCGCCCGACTTCGCGCAGGCCCGTCAAGGCAGCGAAGGGCTCTATGCGGCCTTGGCCGAGACCTGGCAGGGCGCGCGGGCGAGCGGGCAGCGCCTCTTGATCGCCGGTTCAAGCGACGGGTCGCGCGACCGGCTGGGCAGTCTCCTGGCCGAGCACGGCCTGGCGGAGCAGCACAGCGTGAAGAACTGGGCGGGTGCCGCGGAAGGACCGGCCGACGCCCTTGCGCTCACCAGCCTGCCGCTGGAGCGCGGCTTCAGCACGGCCGACCTGCTGCTCTTGACCGAGCAGGACTTGTTGGGCGAGCGGCTGATGCGGGCCGCCGGCAAGCGCCGCAAGGCGGAGAACTTCCTGACCGAGGTGGCCTCGCTGGCGGGCGGCGACCTGGTCGTGCATGTCGAGCACGGCATCGGCCGCTTCGAGAGCCTGGAGACCTTGGACGTCGGCGGCGCCCCGCACGACTGCTTGAAGGTCATCTATGCCGGCAACGACCGCCTCTTCGTGCCGGTCGAGAACATCGACGTCCTGACCCGCTTCGGTGGCGAAGACGCGGTGGCGGACCTGGACCGCCTCGGCGGTGCCGCCTGGCAGGCCCGCAAGGCCAAGGCGCGCGAGCGGATCCGCGAGATCGCCAAGCGGCTCATCCGCATCGCCGCGCTGCGCCAGCTGCAGACGATCGAGCCGGTCGAGCCGCCGGACGGTCTCTATGACGAGTTCTGCGCGCGTTTCCCCTATCCCGAGACCGACGACCAGTTGGCGGCCATCGGCGACGTGGTGGAGGATCTGGGCTCGGGCCGGCCGATGGACCGGCTGATTTGCGGTGACGTCGGTTTCGGCAAGACCGAGGTCGCCATGCGGGCCGCCTTCCTGGTCGCCATGAGCGGCCGGCAGGTGGCCATCGTGGCCCCGACCACCCTGCTGGCGCGCCAGCACGCCCAGACCTTCGCCGCGCGCTTCAAGGGCTTGCCGATCCGCACCGACTGGATCTCGCGCCTGGTGGCGCCAAAGCGCGCCTCGGAGGTGCGAAAGGAGATCGCCAGCGGCGACCTGGACCTGGCGATCGGCACCCATGCCCTGCTGTCCAAGTCGGTGACGTTCCGCGACCTGGGTCTGCTGATCGTCGACGAGGAGCAGCACTTCGGCGTGAAGCAGAAGGAGCGGCTGAAGGAACTGGGCTCCGACATACACGTGCTGACCCTGTCCGCGACGCCGATCCCGCGCACCTTGCAGATGGCCATGGCCGGGGTCAGGGAGATGAGCCTTATCGCCACCCCGCCGGTCGACCGTCTGGCGGTCCGCACCTTCGTGCTGCCCTACGACCCCGTCGTCCTGCGCGACGCCATCTTGCGCGAGCGCCTGCGCGGCGGTCAGGTCTTCTACGTCTGCCCTCGGATCGAGCATCTGGACGAGGTGGCCGAGCGCTTGGCCAAGCTGGTGCCGGAGGCACGTTTCGCCGTCGCCCACGGCCAGCTGCCGGCCGCGGCGCTGGAGAAGGTCATGACCGACTTTCTCGACCGGCGCATCGACATCCTGCTGTCGACCAACATCGTGGAGTCGGGGCTGGATATTCCGACGGCCAACACGCTCATCATCCACCGCTCCGATCTCTTCGGGCTGTCGCAGCTCTATCAGCTGCGTGGCCGGATCGGCCGGTCGAAGCTGCGCGGCTATGCCTATCTGACCTTGCCAGCTGGCCGCAAGCTCACCCCGACGGCACAACGGCGCTTGGAGGTGATGCAGACCCTGGATACCTTGGGGGCCGGCTTCGCCATCGCCACGCACGACCTCGACATACGCGGCGCCGGCAACCTGGTGGGAGAGGAGCAGTCGGGCCACATCCGCGAGGTCGGCATCGAGCTCTATCAGCAGATGCTGGAGGAGGCTGTCCAAGGCCTGAAGCAGCAGGAGAGCGAGGACGACGTCCTGCCGCTGCGCTCGGAAGGCTGGACGCCGCAGATCAACCTGGGCGTCCCGGTTCTGATCCCCGAGGCCTATGTCGCCGATCTCAACGTGCGCATGGGCCTCTATCGGCGACTGGCCAACCTGGTCGCCGGCGCGGAGATCGAGGCCTTCGCCGCCGAGCTGATCGACCGCTTCGGTCCGCTTCCGGCGGAGGTCGACTACCTGCTGCAGGTCATGACCATCAAGCAGCTCTGCCGGCAGGCCGGCGTGGCGAAGGTCGACGCCGGCCCCAAGGGCGCGGTCCTGGCTTTCCACGAGGAGAAGCCGGCGGCGCCCGACCGTCTCATCGCCATGCTGCAGTCCGGCGCCCGCGACGGATCCATTCGCCTGCGCCCCGATCAGCGGGTCGTCGTGCAGGCAGGGTGGGGCAAGCCGAAGGGACGCGTCGCCGGCCTGCGCAAGCTCTTGGCGCGGCTGGTGCCGGAGGAGCGGCAGGAGGCGGCGGCCTAGCCTCTGGGCGGCGAGGAGTGTGCGGTTGACGTACTGGCGGTGTCGCCCGACCTTCGGCGGCCCTGCTCCAAAACTATGAAAGATAGAGCAGATCGCATACAGGTGAGTCTACCTGAATGCGATCTACTCTAGGCGTAGCGTTTGTGCTTTGCCGCCAGCTTCGCCGTCTGCTCCGCCGTGTTGGCGTCGAAGTAGCGCTTCAGCACCGCCGGGCTGAGCTTCGCCAAGAAGTCCGCGGCCTGGCCGCGGTTGCCGTCGTCCGGCTTAAGCGCGCCATCCTTGCGCAGGAGGTAGGGGCGGCCGGCATCGATGCCCATGCAGCGCAGAATGTTCGCCGAAAGACCGTCGACGGGGGTCATCTTGCCCTTGGAGCGGCGCTCCAGCACGCCTTCCAGGTCCTTGCGGGCGCGCGCGAGAACGCGCGAGCCGCCGAGCGTGAGGTATTGGCCGACGTCGTCGCGCAGCACGATCAGGGCATCCTCCTCCTCTTGCCGGGAGTGGGGGAAGGCGATGCGCACCCGCAGCACGTTCGAGGGTACGATGTAGTTGCGATTGTCCTGTTCGTTGTGCAGCGAGACCACGGCTTGAATCTCGTACTCGCCGGGCTCGGCGAAGGTGAAGCCGGCGGCGCCGAAGGTGATGTTGAGGTTGCGGGTCATGGACCCGCCGTCCGGGACGACATCGAGCAGGCCGGGCGCCACCGCGGCCATGGCACCCATGCCGGCGCGGCAACGCTGCATCATCGGCACCCACAAGGCCGGCGGCTGGGCGCCACCGCCGCCCTGCACGCGGCGCACCACGATGTCCAGGACGCCGGACTTGGGATCGAGCAGGAAGTCGCCCAGTTCCATCGTCTGGCCGCTGACGTTGGTCAATTCCGCCTCGAGGAAGACGGGCTGCAGGAAGTCGAAGACCATCGGTTCGGTCGTGGCGTTCGGCCCGCGAATCTCCAAGGTGACGAAGGTCAGCTCCTCTTCCGGCATGTAGGGCACGTAGCCGCCGTTGCCCTCCGACCAGTAGGGCACGGTGTGGAAGTCGTGACCGCCCGGGATGACGGCGGGGCGCGGTCCGTGGCGCAGGAAGGCCAGCTCGTCCGGGTCGAACTTGAAGTCGAAGTTCTGCCAGAACGCCTGTTCCTGTCCGCCTCCCAGATAGCGCGAATCGTAGTTCATGAAGGAGAGCGAGTCGGCGCGGCCCACCTCGCGTTCGAAACGGTGGGCGAGGTTCAGCGCGTGGCCCAGCTCGTGCACCGTGGTCTGGATGGTCTTGCGGTCGCTGTCGAAGGGGTAGAAGGTCCGGATCTCCCGCTCGAAGACGGCACTGCCCTGGCGCGGTAGGTCGCCGCCGGCATCGAACATGATTCCCAGGAGGCCGCTCAGGGTCGATTGATGGAGCCGCAGCAGATGCAGGCCTTCCTTGGCCTGCGTCAGCGGATCCTGCGCGTGCTGTACCATCAGCCCATGCAGCTGCGCGGTTCCCCATCTGCCGTTCTGGGTGGTCGGGCTGGGGATCTCCGAAGGCTGGCCGATGTCGCGGCGGGCAAAGCCGGCGTCCGCCAGGCAGGTTCCAATCGTCACCGTCTCGCCGCTTGCCCGCTGGTAGGTGGCTTCCTCGCCGATACCGGCCTCGTGCTCCACCTCCAGGCCCAGCCTGCGAAGCGCCTCGCTTCTCCAGGTGGCAATGAACTGCTGGGCGATCCCGGCGGGAATGCCGGTCGCCGGTTGGTCGAGCAGAAGGCCGACGGAGAGCGTGAAGGGCTCGATGCTCGTCACGCCTGCAGTCAGCTCGCCCAGGACGAGGTTGCCCTCCTGATCCTCGGCGACGATGTCCCAGGCGCCTTCGTCCGGGTCGATGATCTCTCCCGGCACGCTGCGCAGGGAGGCGAGCCAGGTGCGCTCTCCATTCGGGCCGATCTGGAAGATGTCGGCGCTGACCATGCCGGATACCGCCGCGTCGACCCGAAGCTCGATGGCCTTCTCTTCATTGGCGCCGCTGTAGCGCCCGTCCAGAAGGGCGGCGCTTTCGCCCGGATCGGGCGCGGGCGGCGGTTCGGGTTGCGGGGGTGTATCGCCTCCCTCGCCGTTCTGGCCGCGCAGATCCGACAGGGCCCACATCACCTTGGCGATGGCGCCTTCCAAGGCGGCGACCCTGGCAAGCTCCGCGGCGCTCAAGGCGTGGCCACGGATCAGAATGCTCGCGCGCTCCGATTCCATGGCGTCCAAGCAGTTCGACAGACAGTTTCGGTGATCGCTCATGACACTGCTCCTCTCGTTGCTACGGGCGGATTCGAGGGACCGCCGAAAGTAGATCCGGAGTGCGCCGGCGCCGCGCGAAAGTCAGCGGCAGGCTGGCGTGCTTAGTGCTCTAGTGCCTTTCGCTAGTCATGTAGGTTGGCGGTCGCCTGCTACAAGAAAAATCAATTTAGGAATTCTGTCAATTAGATTGGAATAGGGCGAAAGGCGTGGCGAACTCTTAGCGGAGAAAGGACAGGGGGCAAGATCTGCCAGTGCAACCGGACCAAGAGGGGTAGGTTCGAGTGGGAGGGGAGGGGGCGCGGCGCGGGCTCAGTGTCCCGCGTCTTCCTCCTGGGCCAGGCGCCGGCGCACGCGTCTGACGCCGGCGAAGACCGCCAGCGCCACCAGGGGGATGGCGACGGCGGTGACCAGGCCCTTGTTCAGTTTGATGCCGAAGTCCGCCAAGCCCGCCGCCAGATAGTGGATCAGGCTGACGCCGTAGTAGGTTATGGCGACGATGGAGAGGCCCTCGACCGTCTCCTGCAAGCGCAGTTGCAGCTTGGCGCGCCGGTTCATCGAGGCCAGCAGCTCCGCGTTCTGCTCGGACACCTTGACGTCCACCCGCGTGGCCAGCAGGCGGGTAGCGCGCGCGATCTGGTCGGTCAGCGCGTTCTGCCGCGCGTCGGCCGCCATGCAGGTGCGGTAGGCCGGCGCCAGGCGGCGTTCCATGAAGCCGGCGATGCTGGAGCCTCCGGGCGCGCGCTCTTCGCGCAGGCTGTCGATGCGCTCCTGAACGATGCGCCAATAGGCCTGCGTCGCCGCGTAGCGGTAGGAGGTGCGGGTCCGCAGCGCCTCGGCCTTGCCGGCGGATGCGGAGAGCTGATCCAGCAGGTCGCGATCGCGGGCGACGTCGGCCGGCTCGGCCAGTTCGTCGGAGATCTCCGTGACGCTCTCCTCCAGCTGGCGGAGCGCGTCGGCGGTGGCCCTGGCGGTGGCGAAGCCGAGCAAGGCGGCAATGCGATAGGTCTCGATCTCCAGCAGCCGCTGCACCAGCAGCCCGCGCCGACGCTCGCTCTGGTCGGAATCGAACAGCAGCATGCGCACGAAACCCTCGCCGTCGGGACGGAAGTCCGCGGCGATGGTGGCGCTGCCGCCCTGTAGCTCGCTGACCAGGACCTCGCTCTGCCCGAAGACGTTGCGGATCGCCGCCTGGTCGGCTGCCTCGGAGGTGCGCGGCCTAACCGCAATGTGGACGGCGACCAGGAGCCGGCCCGGCAGGTCGACCAGCCAGTCCTCCGGCGTCGCCTCGATGGCATCGCGCCAGGAGAGCGGCTGGTCGGGGCCTTGCGCGGTGATCAGCGTGTAGCTGGAGAACTCCGTGTGGCGCTCCCACACCAAGGTCAGGCGACCGGCTTCGATCTGATGGCGCCTGGCGGCGTCGCCCGGCTCCGATACGCCCAGCTTGCGGCAGAGGCGCAGCAGGTGCGCATGGTCGGCGGCACCCCCGTTCTCGTCGGAGAGCATGACGAGACAGCTCACCTGCACCGGCACGGAAAGATCGGCCGATGGCCGGGAGTGGGCTTCGGCGATCAGCCGGTCGCGCGCGGGGTGTGGGGTGAGGGTGATCACGGGGCTACGAGGTCAATGGCATGCGGGAGGCAAGGCCGCAGCCAAGCGACCGCGGCAGCGATGGCGGAAAGCCTAGCAGCCTCGCGTGGGCGCGGCATGGGGCAAAGTGGCCCAAGGCGGGGGCGCGCCATCTTGAAGCCGCCGCCCATCGACACTAGGCTTTAGATCCAGCGATCAAGGGGCGGTTAGCTCAGCGGGAGAGCGTCTCGTTTACACCGAGAGGGTCGGCGGTTCAAATCCGTCACCGCCCACCATTCGAGACAATGGAGTATCGCGGCGTGCCGAGAGCGTGGCTCAGTCCACACGGTTTTCCGGGCATTGCGCATAACGCAACAGTGCTAGTTCGCTGCGGTATCTTGGACGACCCAGCCAGCCGACATGCGCCGCGGCAACCACGTAGCGATGACTGGAATATCTTCGGCAACAACAGGGCCGGTCCGAGACTCAGTGAGGTTGAATGTGTGGACTTGAACCGTGAGGTCGCCGTCTCGTCTAAGGTTTCGGTCGCCGGGGTAGAGGGTGCCCTGATTTTGGCCAGTTGACGGATTGGCGCCTTGGAAAAGGTTAGACTTCAGGCGTCCATTCTCGCGTTTGATAGTCCGGCGTGCTTCTGTGTGTGGGCGCATACGGTAGACGGTGCAAGTCTCATTGGAGTTAGCTTCCAAGGCACCGGCGATTTGAAGCATCATGCCGGTGAAGCGTTGCGAGTCTGTCGGTGCAACGACCCGGAAACGAATTAGTAGGTCTTCAAGAAGACTGCGAAGTGGGACCTCGGTGGCGATCCGGTGACGCATGTTGGCGGTACGGTCAGGACTACCTTCGTCCTCGGCCATATCCAGCGCACTGAGGAACTCTCCACAGACCGCACGGTTGTGTGTGAGGATATCATCGTGCGCCACGAGGTAGCGTGGATGAACCCACTGGTCACTGAACTGGCCGCGCATGTAGTCGAGAGCAAGAACATTGTGGCGAGTTGGCCGGAGATCCTGTGATAGGATGAAAGCACGCTTCCAGTCGTTCAGCGGTGCGCCGCTAACCTCGTAGGTCTTCAGCTGAACGCGAACGTCTTCCTCATGGTCGACATAGTCGTGGAAAGCATCGCGGACACCTGCCTCCAGGAAAATCCGACAGTAACCGACGTATTCTTGTTTGTATCCAAAGAAACGGCCGCGTTGCTGAACTGTGTCGGCGTTCCCCACACCCAAGTTACGCGGCATATAGGTAACTGTTAAGCCTTCGACTGTGAAGCCGCGATCCATGGCCTGACCGCCGACCAGAATCCAGCCAAGGCTGTTCTGCCACGGGATTGGTGGTGTTCTGCCCTGGGTGGCGTTCACTTCTATTGGTTGAGTCTGGCGGAAAGCACGTTCGAGCGTGTCGGTGATAAGGTCAAAGTCCGGGATGTCGGTTGTTGTGCTGGCGAGGTCGTCAAAAGCGAGTTCAAACTCGCGGAGCAGGTCGCGGCGGTCTGGATCCGTCGGCGGCAAAGCAAGGGTCTGTCGCCAGTGATTGAATGTCTGGCTGACCCAGAGATTGTAGAGGCGATGCGATGCTGTCAGACGAGACGGATGGACCAGCATGGACCGCTGACCGACGTCGCCGTGCTCGGCCAGGTGTGCGGCAACACCAACCATGTAGACCTGCAGCGCGTAAAGGAGTGACTGCGGCGGCCCGTCAAGCTCGTTATCGTTGTTAGGTACATCCTGCGGCGGGATAACCCGAACATAAGTGTTGATGAGATTGCCAAAGAACTGCAGACCGCCAACGTAGCCTTCGCCCGGTTCCAAGACTTCGACAAAGTTTGGTGACAAAGCGTCGATGATGTTAATCAGCAGGGGTGCCTGCGGGGTGGCGGTGTACTGTAGGAACGTGTGATGGGGGATCGCCCCTCGTAGATCCATGATGCGCTGATAAGTCGTGCTAGGGTCGTCGTTGGTTCCAGCACGAGTGTTCATGCTTGCCTGGTCAGCCTCATCATCGATCAGTAGAACGGGGACACGGGCAAGATCGATGTGCACAAGCATCTCCCGAAGCTGCGCTAGCCACCGGTGATGTTTCATCACCGTGATGAGAACTGTCTTCTTGTCGTGTTCGGGTACTCGCGAGTCGGCCCAGTCATCCAATGCACTCTGGATGCTGGAAGCCATACTTTCGTTGTGAACATCCCTATGGAACCGGTGAAACTGCCACCTGCGATCCGGCCGACTCTTCAGGCGCAGATCGTTCTGTATGCGCTCTGAGGATTGATCAAAAAGTGCAACTGTCGTGCCTGCGATTAGGATAACGATGGGAATACAGTTATCCCTTGCCATGGCGGCAACTGTCGTGAATGAAAGGGTCTTACCGCTTTGCACATAACCTATCACTAGGCCGGTCTCTTGGCCCTTTTCTGAGCTTGGGGCAAGGCACTTGGACAGGATGCTCTGGGACGATGCCAGGATGGCGTCGTAGGCATCTTCTGGCGCTGCCGAAGCTTCGAGTAGTGCTTGCGCTTCATCACCTATCTTTGGCTGCCAACGTCGTAGCTTGTTCCCCAAGTTGCACCTCCAATGTGATTCTCACCCTATGGCCTAGACAGAGATTTGCGCAGTATCTCATTGATGTTGCGACGAACCGTACCAGCCAGTTTCACACCAGACTCCCGAGCGAGCACTTCAGCAAGTGCAGTCGCTGCAGCTACCCGGACGAGCGGTTCAACCGCTTCGCCGCCTGCTCCGGAAAACCTCAACATGAAGGGGTGGGCTAACGAGAGCCGAAGCCGAAGTGTCCGAGCTTCACCAGGCCGAGAGGCTGCCCCGGTGAATGCCACATCGAGCCAATCGCTTACCGCCGGATCATCGCAGAGTTCTATAGTAACTTGCCACAGCTGGCCGCCGATAGTCACTTCGATGTGGCGCTCAGCTGTGGCTAGCGTCGACGGTTTCGGCAAGTCTGCTGGTGGGGGGTCTTCAACCGGCGGCATGCGCGTGATTTCAGTGGCAACCAATCCAGCAGAACGGCGGATTGACTCAGCCGTCTCGTGGGTTGCGTTTTTGGCTGCCTCTTGGATAGCTGATCGGGCAGATCGAGCGCGATAGCCTTCTGCTTCACGGATCATCGGCATCTCATCCGAGTCAAGGTGGTCGTAGAGCAGTTCAAGAAATGGCTGCTCATTCTCGTCCCAACGGATGCCATCTTTTGTCTGGGCGACAGCGATACCTTTCAGGTGAAGTTCGCCAAAGAGACGCTGATATCTATAGCTGTTTGGCTTCCCAAATATGGACTCGGGCCGATATGGTTCATCCGCGCTTCCCTGGATAAGACGATCTCGTCGAAACAGGGCAAAGCCGGCGGTTGATGTGCTGGCGATCTCACGGATAGCGGCAAAGCCGGTAACTTCCATATCGTCGCCGAAGTCAAACGCAACCTCTTTTCGCCACAGGATAGGGGGACCATCCTCGTCTCTGAAATAAGGCGTTTTCAATATCTTGGGCGCAATATACTCGAGCTTTTCTTCATTCCACTTTAGGGTCATCGTGTGGTTACGCAGGAAGACGCGGTAAATGTCTGTCAAATGGTCCTTAATCTTACCAAGCGTACGCTTAACCGGAAGACGGTGCAGTCTTTCCAGGACGATCTCGGTGAAGTGGGTGTCCGGGCTGCACGGCGTTTCATCGACATCAAGTTCGCTCAGATCGTCATGCACGATACGAGCGATGTCGAAGAACACTCGGCGCTCGTAAGGTTCCCCAAGTGCCGATGTGCGGACGCTCCAACAGGGAGACCACCAGCAAGCGGCGCTTTTCATGCCCATGCCAAACTCGGACAATCCGCTACGATCGGTCGGCACAGCGGCTGGACGAAAGGCACGTGCGTAGTTCTCGGTATCAATGCCGGCTGCATTGTCCCGAACAGTGATGCGGCCATTCTCACTGTTGTCAATCGCAATGCTGACAGTGAATTGAAAGTCCGGACCGTGCAGGGCCTCAAGTCTTTCGCGATCGGCGAGATAGCTCTGAAGCGCGTTGTCGACAAATTCTGCAAGCGCGAACCACGGGCGGTAGTTTAGATGACGAAGTACGGATAACACGCTCACACCAGGTTGAATGTTGACCGCATTAACTGGCATTGGTGCTCCCGTCTTTACATCATTGGGGTGCCAATAGTTGTACGGCGGCCGGCGGGGCCGAGTCCAGTGCCAGGATGGTCTTCGTGGTTGCCGATCAGCTCAAGGTATGAGTTGGGTACAGGGCGAACAGGATGTCGACGTGGTGGCGGGGGACGGCGTGGCGGTAGGAGCTGGAGAGGGCGTCCGGCAATGATCGTGTCGCCAAAGCACTGGCGGCGGATCTCCCGTGCTAGCACTTCGGCTAGCAGAGACGGCACGGCATTACCGATCATGCGTTGGATCTCAGTACGGGGAGCTTCGACAAGCAGGCTGTCTGGAAGGGTCTGCAAGCGGCAAAGTTCTTCTGTCGACAGCCTTCGGTTCGACCAATGGAATGGCCCAGTTGCGGAGCCAGTTTGAGACTGGATCGTCCAGGAAGGCCTATTCTTGGCCAATTTAAGCAAAAAGCTCCAGTACCGAGTTCGCCATCCAAACAGTTGTTGACCACCGCCACGACTAGTATGCCAGAGGTAGTTATGCCCTTCAGGAATTGATGGCAAGAGATCGGCCCATTTGCCGGTTGGCCTCAGGGTGTCGTGACGAGAGTGTTGCGGTAGATCTCCGATGGCATCCCATGCCGTCCGATATGGCTCCAATACAAGGTCTGTCTTATCCGTCGGCGCGTGAGTTGGAGCCGGAAACAGGAATGGCCTGCCATCGCGTGAAGCTACAACAAAAACCCGCTTCCGAATTTGGGGAATGCCATAATCGGCGGCATTGAGTTCAGCCCAACTGACACTGTAGTTCGTACTCAGCCGCTGATTGATGTCTGCAATGCGCTCAAGAAGAAAGTTCAAGCCGCCTCTGTCGCCTTTGTGTGCAAATCCGGGCACGTTCTCTAGGAGGAACGCGCGCGGGCGCAAGACCGAAACAGCATCAATGAATGATTGGAGAGTGCGCGCGCGCGGGTCTCTCAGGCCAGCGGCGCCGTCTCGACTCCAGTAAGCAGCTTTTGAGAACGGTTGACACGGCGGCCCAGCAAGAAGCATGTCAATCTCGTCCGTCTCCAGCTGCGTGGTGGACTTAAGGTCTGTCGGACTAAGTCTGTTGATATCGCCATCGACCAACCTCCAGCGCGTGCTTGCACGCAACGTTCGTAACACGAAAGGATCATTGTCGGTGGCTATGACAGTTCTGAAGCCTGCGGCTTCAAAGCCATGGTCTAAGCCGCCTATCCCGGTGAAGAGACTAATGGACTTCAGTTGCATCTATCTCAGCAAAGGTGGTCATGAGCATCTTGGCAATTACCAAGATAGCAGAGTCGGACGTAAGGAACTCGCATGGAATGCACACCAGGACAGAAGGCCTCACATTAGCGGCCTTGATGTCTGTGAACGATGCAACCAATGATCGTATTAGAGGGGCAAGCACGCTGGCTGCACGTAGTAATCAAAGAAACCTGAACTTTGGATTCTGATCGCTGCCCATCGATCCTGTGCCTGCCACCACCGGGTGAAAGCTGGGCGTTAGATCGGAACTGTTGCAAAGTCTGACAATCTTGCGGTAATAGGAAGGGCAGTTCTCCGAAACGAGTGGGCGTTCAACTTAGAGCTCCTGGCGTTCACAGGATGGAAATACTTACTCCTAAGCATCATTTTCTTTAGGTATCTTACGCTTGTAGGGCGAGTTTTTGCAGGTAAAGGGAGGCAAGTGACTCCGAGAAGGTCGGCGGTTCAACTCCGTCACCGCCCACCATTCAGGTTGCAGCGCGGAGGGAGAAGGCGCCGCTCTGGCGCCATCGCTCTCCGGCGTGACTAACCCGGTGCGCACCTTAAACGGTAACCGTGAAGTCCACGCTATCGAGTGTGACGCCGGCTGCCGGGAGGGTGACGCCGGCCGAGAGCGCAAGCGTATCGCTTCCCGATCCGCCGTCGTAGAGACCGGCGAAATCGGCCTGGTTCTCCACCAGGAAGAGATCGTCACCGCTGCCGCCGAAGAGGCTGTCGACATCGGCTCCGCCGGTCAGGGTGTCGTCGCCGTCGTCGCCGAAGAGCAGATCATCTCCGTCGCCACCGAACAGCTCGTCGTTACCGGAGTCACCGTAGAAGAAGCTGTCGGATCCGCTGCCGCCCGAGAGGCTGTCCGATCCCGAGCCGCCATAGAACTTGAGATCTGCCCCGGAGCCCCCGAAGAGACTGTCCGATTCCAAGCCGCCGAAGAAGCCGCCCACCAGCCCTGTCCCAGTGAGATAGTAGCCACCGTCGTCGCCGACATCGCCGAAAAGCGTGTCGAGCCCGGAGCCGCCGCGGAAAATGAGGTCGTCTCCAAGCCCGCCTGAGAAATAGTCACTCCCACTATCGCCATAGAACCTGAAGTCTCGGCCATCGCCTCCGAAGAGACTGTCGGCACCGGAACCGCCGTAGAAGTAGCTGTCGTCGCCGCTGCCACCGAATAGACTGTCGCTCCCCGAAGCGCCGAAGAATCCGCCATAGACGAAGAGGTTCCTGATTCCGCCGTCCTCTCCACTGCCGCCGAACAGCTTGTCATCCCCGTTCTGGCCGTAGAAACCGAGATCGCGGCCCTCGTCGCCGAAGAGGTTGTCGGACCCCGAGCCGCCGAAGAGGACTTCGTCGTCTCCGCTGCCACCGGCAAGGCTGTCGGCGCCCGACCCACCGAAGAAGCCGCCGCTGGGGTTGCCGCCGGGGAAGGGGGACAGCTGCCCACCGTCCTCGCCGCTGCCGCCGAGGATACTGTCGTCGCCTTGGTTGCCGAGGAAGTCGGTGTCCTTCCCCTCGCCGCCGAAGAGGCTGTCAGCGCCGCTTCCACCCAGGAGAGAGTAGTCGTTTCCGCTCCCCCCAAAGAGTGTATCATTCGCGTCAAGACCGAAGAGCCGGTCGGCGCCGCTGAGACCTTTCAGTACATTGATACGATCGTCGCCGGTCAGCGTGTCGCTTGCGCTGGTGCCATAGCGGATCAGCACCTCAATCGAACTCAGAGCGACACCGGCGACGAGGTTGGCGGCATCTTCCAGTATCAAGGTATCACTGCTGTCGCCGCCTTCAAAACGGTCGCCCGACACGATCTCCGATTGGCTGCGTACGATCAGGATGTCGGCGCCCGAACCGCCCGAGATCAAGTCTTGACCCAACCCTCCGAACAGGAGATCCGCGCCGGACCCGCCGAAGACGCTGTCAGCGCCACTGCCACCATAGAAGAAAGAATCGTCTCCGCTACCGCCCGAGAGGGTATCGGCGCCGCTCCCGCCGAAAAAGCGAGCGTCATCGCCAGCATCACCATAGAGACGATCTCTGCCGTCCCCGCCAAGAAAGGAGGTATCCCCGTCGCCGCCGCCGAATAGGTTGTCGTCGCCTGTTCTACCGTCAAAGAACACATCGTCGCCGTTGCCACCATAAAGGCTATCGTCTCCCGAACGGCCGATAAAGAACCGATCGGACCCCTCCTCTCCCTTCAGCACATCAGATCCATCGCCCCCACTAGCAATGTAATCGTCTCCGTCGCCTCCATAGATTGTATCGGAACCGGAACTGCCGCTTAAGCCAATGTCTTCGCCACCGCCGCCAAAAAGTCTGTCCGAGCCTGAGCCGCCAAGTAAGCCAACGCAGAGGAGCCCGGGTATACAAGCTTCAAGCCCGTCCGAACCACTACCGCCAAAGAGGCTATCATCACCGTTTCCGCCAGAGAGAATGGCATCACGCTCAGAGCCGCCGAAGAGCCTGTCGACACCGGAACCGCCATAGAGCGCTATGTCTGAGCCATTGCCGCCTGAGAGGTAGTCGGACCCAGAACCACCAAAGATGCCACTGTCCGGTATGGTCGATCCTCGCCCGTCGCTACCGTCGTCGCCGAAGATGCGGTCATCGCCATCGTCGCCGAAGAGCTTGGAGTCGTTGCCTTCACCGCCAAAAATCGTGTCAGCGCCGACTCCGCCGTAGAAGCTGATGTCTCCATCACCACCGCCCGAGAGCAAGTCGCTTCCACTGTCGCCGAAGAAAGAGGAGTCATTTCCGTCACCGGCATGGAGGCTATCGTCGCCCGTGTCGCCGTGAAAACCGGTGTCGGCTCCGTCGTTGCCAGCAAGACTGTCCGCGCCCGAGCCGCCATAGAAGAGGCCGTCGCTGTCACTGCCGCCAGACAGGATGTCTTGTCCAGATCCACCTAGGAAGGACTGGTCGGCGCCGTTGCCGCCTGATAGCTGGTCGTCTCCGATACCGCCGACGAAGGAAACATCGCTGTCCGCTCCACCATCGAGACTGTCGTCGCCTGACCCCCCGAAAAACCGGCTGTCGGCACCGTCATCGCCATAGAGCCGGTCTTCACCGGACCCGCCCAAGAAGGATGCATCTGCTTCGCCGCCGCCAAAAAGGCGATCGGCGCCGGAACTGCCGAAGAGTGACGCGTCGTCGCCCGCGCCGCCGAAAAGGCTGTCGTCGCCGTCGGCACCGAATAGGCGGCTGTCGGCGCCGCTGCCCCCGAAGAGCTTGTCGCTGCCAGTGGCCCCGTAGAGAAGACTGTCGTCCCCGTCGTCGCCGTGAAGCGCGTCATCGCCCGTCTCGCCCATGAGGGAGCCGTCGGCGCCCGCACCGCCGTAGAGGCTATCGTCCCCGTCGCCCCCGTAGAGGCGGCTATCGGCGCCGCTGTCGCCCGACAGCCGGTCCACCCCCGATCCGCCGCGCAACGTGCTGTCCTCTCCGCTTCCGCCTGACAGGCTGTCGCTTCCGGTGCCGCCGATGAGAAAGCGGTCGTCACCATTGCCGCCGACCAGGATGTCGGCACCCGAGCCGCCGTAGAGGTCGCCGTCGTCGCCGCTGCCGCCCGCCACATAGTCGCTTGCCGCACCGCCGAAGAAGGCAAAATCCGCGCCGCTGCCGGCGTCGAGACTGTCGCTTCCCTGGGCGCCGAAGAAGAGGCGGTCGTCGCCGGCGCCTCCCTCCAGTCTATCGACGCCTTCGCCGCCATCGAAATTGCGATCGTCGCCAGATCCACCAAAGAGGCTGTCTTCCCCCTTACCGCCAACGAAGGCGCTGTCGTCACCGTCACCGCCGTAGAGGCTGTCCGCGTTCGCGCCACCGTCGAAGTTTCGGTCGGCCCCACTGCCGCCTGAGAGGCTATCGCCCGCCGATCCGCCATAGAAGCGGCTGTCGTCTCCACTGCCACCCAGCAGGATGTCGCTGTCCGTCCCTCCGAAGAAGAAGGCATCTCCGCCGAGGCCTCCATCCTGCAGGTCGTCGCCCGCTCCGCCCGCGAAGGAGCTGTCGTCGCCCGCGCCTCCGGAGAGGGAGTCGCGATCGTTCCCGCCGAAGAACGATCGGTCGTCTCCCCCGTCGCCGTATAGCCGATCGGCGCCCGCGTCGCCGTAAAGGCCCGCGTCGTCGTTGTCGCCGCCAAAGAGGACGTCATTGTCGTTGCCCCCGAACAGGCTCCGGTCGTCTCCCTGGCCCCCGTAGAGCCAGTCGAAACCGCTGGCGCCGAAGAGGGCGGAATCACTGCCCTCGTCCCCGGACAGGGTGTCCTTGTGGTTGCCGCCGTAGAGCTTACTGTCGTCACCCTCGCCGCCGTAGATGCGGTCGTTGGCGGCGCGACCGGATAAGAAGGCGTCCGCGCCGGCGTCGCCGTACATCCGGTCCATGCCGCCGCCTCCGTAGAAGGCGACATCGTCTCCGCTGCCACCGTAGAGTCTGTCCGCCTTGCCTTCGCCATGAAAGCTGGAATCGCTTCCGCCGCCGCCGAAGAGCGAATCGGTTCCTGCGCCTCCGTAGAAGCCAGCATCGTCGCCCGCGCCACCATCCAGGCGATCGGGACTGGCGCCGCCGTAGAACGCGGTATCGGCACCCGATCCACCGTAGAGCTTGTCACCGCCGCGCTCACCATAGACCAGGCGGTCGTCACCACTTCCGCCGAAGATCAGATCATTGGCGCGTTCGCCGATCAGTGTGCTGTCGTCACCCTCGCCGCCGTAGATGCGGTCGGCATTGGCGCCTCCGTCCAGATGCCGGTCGTCACCCGAACCACCCGTCAGGTGATCCAGGCCGGCGGAGCCGTAGAGAAAGCTGTCGTCGCCGCCATCACCCGACAGCATGTCGTTTGCCAAGCCGCCGAAGAGTGAGGCGTCCGCACCCGCGCCGCCGACCAGGAGGTCGGCGCGGGACCCGCCAAAGAGGCCGCTGTCGTCTCCTCCGCCGCCGAAGAGGCTGTCCTGGCCGGTGTCTCCGTCCAGCGTAACGTCGTTACCGCTACCGCCGATCAGCGTGTCGTTCCCTTGCGCGCCATAGAGGCTGTCGGCACCGCTGGCGCCGTAGAGCGTGTCGTTGGCGCCGTAGCCGAGGATGGTGTCGGGGTCGTTGGTTCCGAACAGTGTGTCTGGGGCGTTGGTGCCTGGAATGAAGGCCATCGTCACGTCTCTTGTTTGCTGTCGGTTGCGTGCAAGCCTGACATAGGGGCCGATAGGTTGCTAGCTTAACATGACAAAAAAGCAAAATCGCTATTTGTGTGATGCATGGCCTATTCGTATTCCGCATAGACCGGTTGGGGACCCGGCGTCGTACGGGGCGAATCCAGGATGAAGGCGACACCCGCATTGGCTAACCGCTTGCGGCGAGGGGATTCCTGACCTAGACCGCTCCCCCTGAAAGAGGCCAGACCAGCGCTTGAGCGCGGTGCCTTGGCGATCTATGACGGGCAGGGGACGAGAGCCGAGGACGCTTCTTGATCGCAGAGATCCTATCCATCATCGCGCCGGTCTTCCTGATCGCCACCCTGGGATATCTCTGGGCGCGGCGGGGGCTTTCCTTCGACACCGGAATGGTCACGCAGCTGACGGTGCTGTTGACCACGCCCTGCCTGGTGATCGACACCTTCCTCAGGGCGGAGATATCGCTCGACGCCTTCGCGACCATGGTGCTGGCGACCCTGGCGCTCTATGGGCTGGTGGCTCTCTCCAGCTTCGTCGGGCTGCTGGGCTTGGGCTGGCGGCAGCGCCACTATCTGCCCTCGCTGATCTTCGGCAATACCGGGAACATGGGCCTGCCGCTCTGCCTCTTCGCCTATGGCGAGGAGGGGCTGGCGCTGGGCATCACGCTCTTCGCCGTCTCGGCGATCATGAACTTCACCCTGGGCCTCTCGATCGCCGCCGGCAGTGTCAATCCGCGGCAGATGGCGCGCATGCCGATCTTCTACGCCGTGCCGGTGGCCGTGGTCATCATGCTGACGGACGTAAGCCTTCCCGGCTGGCTGGCGGAGACCGTGCGGCTGATCGGCGGCATCACCATCCCCTTGATGATCCTGGCACTGGGCGTCTCCCTGGCCCGACTGACCATCGCCAACCTGGGCCGCGCCCTGGTGCTGTCGTTGCTTCGAATCGGCCTCGGGATGGGGCTGGGCTTCCTGGTTGCCTGGGCCTTCGGCCTGGAAGGGGCGGAGCGGGGGGTCCTGATCCTCCAGGCCGCCATGCCGGCCGCCGTCTTCAACTATCTCTTCGCCGAGCGCTACAGCGCCGCGGGGCCGCAAGTGGCCGGTGTGGTGCTGCTCTCCTCCCTGCTATCGGTGGTCACAACGCCGCTCCTGCTCTGGAGCCTCTTGGCTGGGTGAGCCGAACGGCCCATTTTCGACTTGACGCGTCTGGCCGGGTGGCGTACCAGACGCGCCTCTTCACCGCGCGGAACCGGCGCCGAAGAGCCTCCGAGAGGCTTCCCGGGGGGGTGTAGCTCAGTTGGTTAGAGCGCTGGCCTGTCACGCCAGAGGCCGCGGGTTCAAGTCCCGTCACTCCCGCCATCCTTTCAAAGACATAGGCTGACCGAAAGCGGTCCGACGGTCTCGCTCGAACGCGTCTGTCGAGGCGGCCGGGAGCGTGGCGTTCCAGCGCAAGGCTTCGCGGCTCCGCCCATGGCCTTTGCCCGTCCTCCCCGGGGATCGCTCACTGCTTCTTCCGAACAGGCCTAGCAGCGCCCCAGGCGAGAACATTATACTATCGTCTTCAACCGTTGTTCGGCATGGTGGACTTGATCCATGGAGGTCCGATTTGGCAGATGTGGTCGTCTCTCTTCTCAAGACTGCCTCTTTCTCTCGTCATCCCCGGGCATTGACCCGGGGATCAAGTGGCCCCGCCGCACGCTATCGGAGAGCTGGGCGCTGACGGCGGGACGTGGATGGCCGGATCAAGTTCGGCTATGACCACTAATGGTTGATTTTGACCAACAGTATTCTCTCATGTGGCGCGGTAAATTCAATCCGGACAGCCGTGGATCAAGTCCGGCCATAACTATTGAGAGCCAACAGCTGCCGCTAAAGATAGCATCAAGATCCGCCCAACCATACAATAGTACGAATAGATCGGCCCAGCTTGAGGTCACATCGTGACGTCGATGTTGGGGAGCCCCCCGCCGCCCCCCGGAATAGTCACGTTCTGACCCAGAACTAGGGTGTCAGTTCCGCCGCCACCGTCATAGAGGTAGCCGCTGAAGTCGCTTTGGTTGTTGACGATGAAGACGTCGTCGCCGTCGCCTCCGAAGAGACTATCGGCGCCTTCGCCGCCTATCATCGTGTCTCCGCCTTCGTCGCCGAAAAGCCGGTCGTTGCCGCTCCCACCGGAGAGGCTGTCCGCGCCCGAGCCGCCATAGAAAGCGAGATCGTTCCCGGGACCGCCGTAGAGGCTATCGGATCCCGATCCACCGTAGAAGCGGCGGTCGTTCCCCTCGTCGCCGAGCAGCCGGTCATCGCCGCTGCCGCCGAAGAAACGAAGATCGTTGTCGCTGCCTCCGTAGAGGCGATCGAGGCCGGACTCTCCATAGAAGCCGAAGAAGGTCAGGTTCCCCACGGGAACCAGTAGCGCGCCGTCGGTTCCGTCTCCTCCGAAGAGGCTGTCATCGCCCTCGTCGCCGAAGAAGAGCGTGTCGTTCGCGTCGTCGCCGAAGAGGACGTCGGCACCCGACCCGCCATTGAGGCCGCCGTCGCTGCCGCTTCCGCCGAAGAGGGAATCGTCGCCATCGCCCCCGTAGAAGGAGGTGTCGTCGCCGTCGTCACCGAAGAGGGCGTCCAGCTCGGCGTCACCGTAGAATCCGGAATCGGTTCCATCGCCACCAAAGAGACTGTCGTCGCCGCTACCGCCATAGACATGAAAATCATCCCCTTCGTCGAGGAAGATCTTATCGCTACCGGATTCCCCGTAGAAAGTCCTGTCGGCGCCGCCTCCTCCGAAGAGACTGTCGTCACCGTCGTTACCGTAAAAATCGCGGTCCGTCCCGCTACCACCGTAAAGGAGGTCGTTTCCACTCTCGCCGACGAAGCTCCGATCATTGCCGCTGCCTCCGAAGAGACTGTCATCGCCGCTGCCGCCGAAAAAGTTCCGATCGCCCCCTACACCCCCTTCGAGACGATCTTCGCCATCTCGGCCAAGGAGCAAAGTGTCCCGACCGCTACCGCCATAGAGGCGGTCATTGCCCCCTAAGCCATCAAAGAGCGTGTCGTTGCCGCTACCTCCAAAAAGGCTGTCGTCGCCCCCATCGCCGAATAAGAAGGCGTCGTTCCCCACGTCGCCCCTGATGGTGTCCGCATTGGCGCCGCCGAAAAAGGCCGTGTCGTAACCACCTCCGCCGTACAGGCGGTCTTCGCCCGACCCTCCGCGGAGTTCGTAGTCTCTTTCGTTGCCGCCGAAGATGGCGTCGTCCCCTGCGTCACCAAAGAGGTAGCTGTCGGTGCCTTCGTCGCCGAAAATGCTGTCCTCGCCGCTGTCGCCATTGAGGAAAACGTCATTGAGGTGACCGCCGTAGAGGCTGTCCGATCCGGATCCGCCGAAGAAGTAGGCGTCCTTGCCACTTCCACCAAAGAGGCTGTCGTCGTCTTCGCCGCCGTAGAAGCGTCGGTCGTCGCCCTCGCCGCCGTAGAGGCTATCGGCACCGCTGTCTCCATGGAGGTAGGTGTCCGCGCCGCTGCCGCCGTGGAGACTGTCGCGGCCGCTGCGGCCGAAGAGGCTTTCGTCGTCGCCTTCCTCGCCCGCGATCCTGTCATTGCCCCTGTCCCCGTAGAAGAACCCGTCGCTGCCACTGCCACCGTAGATCCGGTCCGCGTTGCTGCCGCCATAGAGGGTCAGATCGCTGCCGCTGCCGCCGAAGAGGGTGTCGTTGTCGTTGCCCCCGAAGAAGATGCTGTCGTCGCCCGTAGCCCCGTAGAGCTTGTCGGCCGCGGCGCGTCCGTGCAATTCCCGGTCGTCGCCGTCATCGCCCGAAACCGTGTCGATCCCGCCGCCACCGAAGAAGACCGCGTCGTCCCCGCTGCCGCCGAACAGCCTGTCGCGCTTGCCGCCGCCGTAGAAGTAGCTGTCCTGCCCGCTGTCGCCAAAGAGGAAGTCGAGACCGGCGCCTCCATAGAAGTAGCGATCGTCCTTGTTGCCGCCGGAGAGGCTGTCGCCGCCGACGTCGCCGAAGAGGAAGAGATCGACGCCGTCGCCGCCGTAGAGCGTGTCCGAGCCACGCTCTCCATCCAGCGAGATGTCGCTGCCGCCATCGCCGAAGATCGTGTCGTTCGACCGCTCGCCATAGAGGAATTGGTCGGATCCTTGGCCACCGTAGATAACGTCGGCGTTGGCGCCGCCGTCGATGTTCCTGTCGTTCCCGCTGCCCCCCATGATGGTGTCGAGACCGGCGCCGCCGAAGACCTGGCTGTCGTTGCTGCTGCCGGCGTCGATTGTGTCGTCCCCGACGTCGCCGAAGAGCTGCGCGTCCGACCCGGCGCCGCCCGAAAGCAGGTCGGCCCTGGAGCCGCCGTAGAGGAAGCTGTCGTCGCCCGCGTCGCCGGAGAGGCTGTCGCGCCCGCTGTCGCCGAAGAGCGCAACGTCCGCGCCACTGTCTCCATAGAGCGTGTCGTCGCCGTCCGCACCATAGAGGCTGTCGGCGGCGCTCTCCCCGAAGAGCGTGTCGTTCGCCCCGTAGCCAAGGATGGTATCGACGTCGTCCGAACCCGACAGGGTATCGGGTCCAGGCGTACCCGGAACGAATGTCATGGCGCTGCCTCCCCAATGCGACCGGCGCGAAGTTCGGGCGGCTTTCTTCCGCTCTGCGCCGCACTATACACTAAAAGGGGCAAGCAGGCATAGACCTCCCACCGTCATCCGTTCCTAGCCGTCGCGGCACGGCTTGTCTGGATGTCAGATCGTGACGTCGATGTTGAGGAGCCCTGCGCCGCCCCCCGGAATAGTGACGTTCTGGCCCAGAACCAGGGTATCGGACCCGCCGCCACCGTCGTAGAGGTAGCCGCTGAAGTCGCTTTGATTGTTCACGATGAAGACGTCGTCGCCCTCGCCACCGTAGAGGCTGTCGGCGCCGGCGCCGCCAAAAAAGGTGTCGCCGCCATCGTCGCCAAAGAGCTGGTCGTTGTCGCTGCCACCGGAGAGGTAATCCGCGCCCGAGCCGCCGAAGAAAGAGACATCGTTCCCGCGACCGCCCTCGAGGCTGTCAGATCCCGAACCACCGTAGAAGAAGCGGTCGTTCCCAATGCCGCCAGACAGCCGATCATCGCCACTGCCGCCGAAGAAACGAAGATCGTCGCCGCCACCGCCGTAGAGGCGATCGAGACCGGTCTCTCCATAGAAGCCAAAGAAGGTCGGGCCGAATGGAACGATGAATCCGCCATCGGCCCCAGCGCCTCCAAAGAGGCTGTCGTTGCCCTCGTCGCCGAAGAAGAGCGTGTCGTTCTGGCCATCGCCAAAGAGGGCATCGCTCCCCGAGCCGCCACACAGGCGGCCGTCACTACCGGTTCCGCCGAAGAGAGAATCGTCTCCCTCGCCCCCATGGAGAGAGGCATCGTTGCCATCGTCGCCATAGAGGCTGTCGGAGCCCCCACCGCCGAACAGGGCGTCTGTCCCGGACCCTCCGTAAAAGGAGTTGTCATCGCCGTCACCCCCGAAGAGAGTGTCTGCTCCGGAAGCGCCATAGAAGGAGGCATCCGCACCGCTTCCGCCATAGAGGCGGTCGTCGCCCTGGTCACCGTGAAAGTCTCGGTCGCTGCCGCTGCCGCCAAAGAGTGCGTCCAGGCCTATCCCACCGTAGAAGATCGAATCGTTCTCAAGGTCACCGTGAAGGCTATCGTCGCCGTCGTCGCCGGTGAGATAGGTATCCTTGCCGCTACCGCCGTAAAGGAGATCATTCGCGCCGCCACCCGAGAAGTCCCGGTCGTTTCCGCTGCCCCCGAAAAGGCTGTCATCACCTCCAACGCCAAAGAAGTAGATGTCATTTCCGTCGTCACCCTTGATGGTGTCCGCGTCGCCGCCGCCGAAGAAGGAGGTCTCATTCCCACTGCCGCCGTACAGGCGATCTTCGCCCGGCCCCCCACGGAGATACCCATCTTTCCCGTCACCGCCGAAGACGGCGTCGTTACCTCCACCACCGTAAAAGAAGAAGTCGTTGCCGTCATCGCCGAAGATGCTGTCGTCGCCGCTGCCACCATAGAGATCTACGTCGTTCTGGCCACCGCCGAAGATACTGTCGGCGCCCGAGCCGCCAAGGAAACTCAAATCCGCCCCGCTGCCACCGAAGAGGCTGTCATCCCCGTTCCTACCTTCGAAGTTGCTATCGAAACTTGCACCGCCGAAGAGGCCGTCGTCGCCATCATCGCCATAGTGGTAGGCGTCAGCACCGCTGCCGCCGTAGAGGCGGTCGTTACCTCCGTCACCGTAGAACCTCTGGTCGTCGCCGCTGCCACCGAGGAGCGCGTCCAGGCCTGCCCCGCCGCGGAAGATCAGATCGTTTCCAAAGTCACCATGGAGGCTATCGTCGCCGTCACCGCCGTAGAGCCAGACATCAGCGCCGCTGCCGCCGTACAAGAGGTCGTTTTCAGCGGCACCCGAGAGATCCCGATCGCTCCCGCTTCCTCCGAAAATACCGTCGTCGCCATTGCCGCCGTAAAGAAAGGTATCGCCGCCGCTGCCTCCGTACACGCGATCGTTCCCGCCGGCACCAAAGAAGTCCCGGTCGTTTCCGCTGTCTCCGAAAAGACTGTCGTCGCCGCCACCGCCATAGAAGTAACTGTCTTTTCCGTCGTCGCCCTTGATGGTGTCCGCGTCGCCGCCGCCGAAGAAGTAGGTATCGCTCCCACTGCCGCCGTAAATGCGGTCTTCACCCATCTCTCCGCGAATATACTGCTCTTTCCCTTCGCCGCCGAAGATGGCGTCCGCTCCAGCATCGCCATACAAGTAGCTGTCGTTGCCTTCGTTGCCGAAGATGCTATCGTCGCCGCTGCCGCCATAGAGGTCGACGTCATTCCCTTCGCCGCCGGAGATGCTGTCCGCGCCGGAGCCGCCCAGCAAGTCGACGTCCACCCCACTACCGCCAAAAATGGCGTCGTCACCGTCATCACCGAAGAAGTAGCTGTCGTTGCCTTCGTCGCCGAAGATGCTGTCGTTACCACTGCCTCCAAAGAGGGTGACGTCTATCTCTTCGCCGCCGAAGACACTATCGGCGCCAGAGCCACCATCAAGGTAGGCGTCAGCGCCACTGCCGCCAAAGAGGCTGTCGTCGTCATCGCCGCCGTAAAGGCGCAAGTCGTCGCCCTCTCCGCCGTAGAGGCTGTCGGCGCCGCTGTCGCCATGGAGGTAGGCGTCGGCGCCGCTGCCGCCGTAGAGACTGTCGCGGCCGCTGCGGCCGAAAAGGCTTTGGTCGTCGCCATCCTCGCCCGCGACCTTGTCGTTGCCCCTGTCCCCGTAGAGGTAGCCGTCGCCGCCGCTGCCCCCATAGATCCGGTCGGCGTTACTGCCGCCGTAGAGGGCCTGATCGCCGCCGCTGCCGCCGAAGAGGGTGTCGTTGTCGTTGCCGCCGAAGAAGATGCTGTCGTCGCCCGTCGCTCCGTATAGCTTGTCGGCCGCGGCCCGCCCATGTAGTTCACGGTCGTCGCCGTCGTCGCCCGAGACCGTGTCGTTGCCGCCGCCACCGAAAAAGGTCGCGTCGTCACCGCTGCCGCCGAACAGCCTGTCGCGCTTGCCACCGCCGTAGAAGAAGCGGTCGAGCCCACTGTCGCCGAACAGGAAGTCCAGGCCGGCCCCTCCATAGAGATAGAGGTCGTTCTCGTCTCCGCCGGAGAGGCTGTCGCCTCCCACGTCGCCAAAGAGAAAGAGGTCGATCCCGTCTCCGCCGTAGAGCGTGTCCGAGCCGCGTTCTCCATCAAGCGAGATATCGCTGCCGTCGCCGCCGAAGATAGTGTCGTTGGAGCGCTCGCCATAGAGGAGCAGGTCGGAGCCTTGGCCACCGTAGATAACGTCGGCGTTGGCCCCGCCGTCGATGCTCCTGTCGCCTCCGCTGCCCCCCATGATGGTGTCGAGACCGGCGCCGCCGAAGATCCGGCTGTCGTTGCCGCTGCCGGCGTCGATGGTGTCATCCCCGACATCGCCGAAGAGCCGAGCGTCCGATCCGGCGCCGCCCGAAAGCAGGTCGGCCCTGGAGCCGCCGTAGAGATAGCTGTCGTCGCCCGCGTCGCCCGAGAGGCTGTCGCGACCGCTGTCGCCGAAGAGCGCAACGTCCGTGCCGCTGCCTCCATAGAGCGTGTCGTCGCCTTCCGCGCCATAGAGGCTGTCGGCGTCGCTCAGGCCGTAAAGCGTATCGTTCGCCCCATAGCCAAGAATGGTATCGACGTCGTCCGAGCCCGACAGAGTATCGGGCCCAGGCGTACCTGGAACGAATGCCATAGCGCTGCCTCCCCCAATGCGATCGGTTCCGTATCCGGAATGATCTCTTCACCGCTTGCGCGAACCACTCTACACTATGGAGTGCAATAGGCATAGGCCTCCCAAAGTCGTGCACAATTGGGTAGCAGAGGGGCGCGTTGGGCGCCGTGGGGCACGCGAAGCCCGGCAGGCGAGCGTTCTTGCCGACCTTTGGTCTAGTAGATCGTCACGTCGATGGACACGAGGTCATTGCCGCTGTTGGGAATGGTTACGCCCGAGCCCAGAATGAGCGTGTCGGAGCCGCCGCCACCGTCATAGAGGTAGCCGACGAAGTCGCCTTGGCTGGCGACGATGAAGGTGTCGCTGCCGCCATCGCCGTAAAGGGTATCGTTACCCGCGCCACCGATCAGGGTGTCGGCGTCGTTGTCGCCCTCCAGCCAGTCGTTGCCACTGCCACCCGACAGAAAGTCCTCATCCGGCCCGCCATAGAAGTAGCTGTCGTCCCCGCTGCCACCGAAGAGGCTGTCACTACCGTCGCCTCCGAGGAAGCTGGCGTCATCCCCGGCGCCACCACTTAGGATGTCATTCTCGCCGCTACCGAAAAAGCTGACGTCATTCCCGTCATCGCCGAGAAGAGTATCGTCTCCGTCGTCTCCAAAGAAACGACTGTCCGCTCCGCTGCCACCGGAGAGACTGTCGCTGCTAAAGCCGCCAAGAAAACTCGCGTCGTTGCCACTGCCGCCCGAGAGGCTGTCGCCACCGTCATTGCCCGCGAAGCTGCTGTCGTTCCCATCACCGCCATAAAGGCTATCATCGCCCCCATTGCCGAAGAAGCTGACGTCATTGCCGCTGCCGGCGGCAAGGCGATCCGACCCGCTCCCTCCCTGAAACAGGCTGTCGATGCCACTCCCTCCGGCAAGCGAGTCGCTTCCGGAAGCGCCGAAGACGAAGCTGTCGTTGCCGCTGCCTGCCGAGGCTACGTCATCTCCGCTACCTCCGGACAAGCCGGCGTCCGCTCCACCGCCGCCATCCAAGGTGTCGTTGCCGGCACCACCGTAGATGCTGAAGTCATCGCCGTCCCCTCCGTAGAGGCGATCATCACCGGCGTCGCCATAGAGGCGCTGATCGGCGCCACTGCCGGCCTCCAAGTCATCGGATCCCGATCCGCCATAGAGGGTTCCGTCCATCCCGCTGCCCGCGGCCAGGCTGTCTGAGCCCGAGCCGCCGAAAAAGCTGCTGTCATCTCCCGCACCGCCGGACAGTTCGTCGAACCCGGACCCTCCGAAGAAGCGGAAGTCGTCTCCGTAACCGCCGAAGAGACTGTCCGACCCCGAACCGCCGTAGAAGGAGAAGTCATCTCCTTGATCCGCGAAGAGACGGTCGTCACCGGCTTCTCCATAGAAGCGATAGTCGGCTCCACTTCCTCCGGAAAGCCTGTCGGACCCGGAACCACCGTAAAAGTAGTGATCGTCGCCCGCGTCGCCGTAGAGGCTGTCATGGCCAGAGCCACCGATGAACACCACGTCGTAGCCATCGCCCCCGAAGAGAAGGTCGTCGCCCACGCCGCCGTCGAAGTAAAAGAGAAAGTTCCCGCTTGGGGAAACGGACGCACCGTCGGTGCCGTCACCGCCGAAGAGGCTGTCGGCCCCCGAGCCGCCAAGGAAGCGGCGGTCGTTACCCTGGTCTCCGAAGAGAACATCGCTCCCCGATCCTCCGAAGACGATCACGTCGTTCCCGCTGCCACCGGAGATGCTGTCCGATCCCAGGCCGCCAAAGAAGCTTGAGTCCAGCCCGCTGCCGCCGAAAATCTGGTCCGACCCCGACGCGCCGCGAAAGGTTCTGTCGTAGACCTCGTCGGCGTAGAGCTTGTCGTCGCCGTCACCGCCATAGAAGCGCGTGTCCTCGCCGCTACCGCCGAAGAGGCTATCGCTGCCGGAACCGCCATCGAAGTAGAAATCCGCGCCGCTCTCGCCGAAGAGGCTGTCGGACCCGGAGCCGCCGACAAAGAGGGCATCGCGCCCGCTGCCGCCGGAGAGACTGTCCGATCCTAGGCCACCATAGAAATAGTGGTCGCGCCCACCGCCGCCATAGAGCGTGTCCGCGCCGGTTCCGCCAAAGAAGAAGGAGTCATCGTCGCTGCCTAGGTCGACCTCATAGTCGACGCCCGCGAAGAGTCGATCGTTCCCGTCTCCGCCGAAGAAGCTGCGATCGGAGCCGAGACCCCCGAAGGCCGTGTCTCTATCGTTCCCGCCGAACACCAAGAAATCGTCGCCGAGACCACCGTAGATCTTGTCGTTGGCCGCCCGGCCCAGCAGCTGGTGGTCGTCACCGTCATCGCCTGACAGCGTGTCTATGCCGCCGCCGCCATAGAAGGTGGCGTCGTTTCCACTGCCCCCGAAGAGCTTGTCTTTCCTGCCGCCGCCGTAGAGGAAGAGGTCGTCCCCGCTGTCGCCCGAAAGGCTGTCGGTGCCGGCCCCTCCGTAGAGGTAGAAGTCGTCGCCGTCGCCGCCGCTGATCGTGTCGCTTCCGACGTAGCCGTAGAACAGCTGATCGATGCCAGCGTCGCCGTAGAGCCTGTCGGAGCCGCGCTGGCCATCGAGCAGAAGGTCGTTTCCTTCGCCGCCGAAGATTCTGTCGTTGGCGCGCTCTCCGTAGAGGAACTGATCGAGCCCCTCTCCACCGTAGATCACATCGGCGTTGGCCCCACCATCGAGAAAGCGGTCGCTGCCGCTACCGCCGGACAGACTGTCCAGACCGGCGCTGCCGTAGAGATATCGGTCTTGCCCGCTGTCAGTGGCGATTGTGTCATCGCCCACGCCGCCGTAGATCAGGGAATCCGCGCCATCTCCACCCTCTATCAGATCCGCTCTGGAGCCGCCGAAGAGGCTGCTGTCGTCGCCTCCGCCGCCGAATAGGCTGTCGCGTCCGCTATCGCCTTCGAGAAGGGCATCGTCGCCGCTACCACCGAAGAGGCTGTCGTCGCCCGCCGCGCCATAGAGACTGTCGGCGGCGCTCAGCCCGTAAAGGCTGTCGTTCGCGCCGTAGCCGAGGATGGTGTCGATCGCATCGGAGCCGGATAGCGTGTCAGGTCCGCCCGTGCCTGGAACGAATGCCATGGCTTGCCTCTCCCCCTCGTCTCCCTCCCCAAGAAGAGACTACGAGAATCTCGCCAAAACGCAAACGGCTCTATAGAAAGCTGTTGGCTTCAGAGGGTTTCTCGCCAAATATTTGCTTCTTGTCTCGTCGCCTGAACTGACGATTCAATGTCAAGATGGTAACGTAGGGAGTGTTTTTTAGGTTTCATTGAAGTGCTGTGGGCAATATGCTCTAAGTCGTACGAGAGAGTTCAGGGCTGCTCCTGCAATCTTCTGAAGTGGTTACCTCTATCTTTGACCGATCCACCGAGGATGTGCTCTGCTAAGATGATCTCTCGCTTTGCTGATTCGGCTGATTCCGATGGCTCCGGCTCAATCGCATAGCTCCGAAGCCGAGCCTAAACCGCGCCTCCCGCATAGAAGGCCCCGGTCCGGGTCTTGAGGAAGGCGTCGAGCGGGATGTCTTCCTGCTTGAGGAATCCCTTGGCCGGCAAAACGCCGTCGCGAACCAGTTCGATGACGCCGACGACCGAGCCTGCCGTGGTCCAGGCGATGGCCGTTCTCGTCTTGCCGGCGATCTCCATGGGGTAGTAGGCCTTGACGAACTCGCTTCGCCGCAAGCGGCCGTCGAGGTCTCCCTCGGCCGCCACGTGCAGGTAGACCACGTCGGCATTCACCGGCGGTTTGGCGTGCACCAGGATCTCGCCGGCTTCCTTGCGGCGCTCGCGCATCAGCAATTCGTGGAAGAAGAAGTTCATCAGCCTGGCGTGGCCCGGATAGCGCATGGTCTTGTAGTCCATGTCCGGCACCCGGCCTTGGTAGGTTTCGCACATGGTGCCCAAGCCGCCGGAAGTGGTGAAGGCTTCCAGCTCCACGCCGCCGATGTAGATCTTCTCCAGCCACTCCATCGGAGAGACCAGCTTGATCTCCCCGTTCTCCAGGACTTCGCAGTCGTTGAGGTACTCGTTGACCACGCCTTCGGGAGACCAGTTGAAGGAGTAACCCATGAGGCCCGTGGGATGCTGCGGCAGGGCGCCGACCCGCATGCGGCAGGAGCGGCAGCTGTCGAACTTGGCGATCTGGTCGGCCCCGACGATGCCGACGAAACCCGGCGCGAGGCCGCATTGCGGGGCCATCAGACCGCGTGCCGACGTCGACAGCGCGATGATGTGCTTGGTCGTCGGCACGTCCTCGGTCAGGTCGAAGTAGTGGATGCCCGCAGCGTGCGCGCTATCGGCAACGGCCATGTTGAGGTGGTAGGGCAGGCAGGAGAGCACGGCATCCACCGACGAGAGCGCCTTCTCAAGAGCATCGGGTTCGGCGCTGTCCAAGGCATGGGTCGGATAGGACTTCGCGGCCGGCGCGACCAGGTCGTAGCCGGTGACCTGGAACCCGCTTTCGACCAGGAGATCGGCGGCGAGGGTTCCGACCTTGCCGAGGCCTAACACGGCGACTGACTTCATGGCTGGCTCCTAAGAAAGTCGGTTCGCGTGACGCGACAAGCATAGAGAAGGGGGCGGTCCAAGCAACAGCGGGAAGGCCGACGGAGCCGAATCCGAGGGGCGGTGTTCCGCTTCCGCACCCAACTCTCCAGATCGTCGATCTCGCGCGCCAGGAGGAGCCTGCCCGTCACGGCCTCACCGCTCCATCAGCACGTCGGGCAGCCAAAGCGCCAGCTGCGGAAACAGCGTCAGCAGGACCACACCCACCACCATCAGGCAGAACATCGGGAAGGCGGCGCGGGCGATGAAGGCCAGGTCGCGCCCGGTCATGCTTTGCACGAGGAAGAGGTTGAAGCCCACCGGCGGCGTGATCATCGCCATCTCGGCCACCAGGACGACGAAGATACCGAACCAGATCATGTCGATCCCGGCTTGCCGCACCAAGGGCTCGATTACCGCCATGGTGAGCACGATGGAGGAGATCCCGTCCAAGAAGAAACCGAGGATGATGTAGAAGAGCGTCAAGGCCGCGATCAGCATCCAGGGCGACAGCTCCATGCCGCCGATCCATTGGGCGAGCGCGCGGGGCAGGCCGGTGAAGCCCATCGCCAAGGTCAGGAAGGCCGAACCGGCGACCAGCAGCATGATCATCGCCGTGGTCTTGGTGGTGCCCATCAAGCCGTCGAGGAAGGACTCCCAACTGAGCGAGCCTTCCGCGAGCGACAGCAGCAGCGCGCCGAGCACCCCCAGCACGGCGGCCTCGGTGGGTGAGGCGATGCCGCTGTAGATCGACCCGATCACGACGACGATGAGGGTCGCGACCGGCGCCAGGTGCCCCAGGGCGCGCAGCTTCTCGCCCCAGCCGGCCCGCGGTTCGCGCATGGCGCGTCCCTCCGTGGAAAAGCGGCCCCAGAGATAGATGTATCCCATGAACAGCAGTGCCAGCATCAGGCCCGGAACGATCCCGGCCATGAAGAGCCGGGTGATGGAGACCTGCGCCGTGACCCCATAGACGATCATGATGATCGAGGGCGGGATCAAGAGGCCCAAGGTCGAGGCGCCGGCCAGCGTTCCATAGGCCATCTTGTCGGGATAGCCGCGCTGGCGCAGCTCCGGCACGGTGATCTTGCCGATCGTCGCGAGCGTCGCCGCCGACGAGCCCGAGATCGCGGCGAAGGTCGTGCAGCCAACGATGTTGATGTGAATCATCCCGCCCGGAAGAGCGCGCATCAGTGGCGAGAGTCCCTTGAACAGCCCGTCCGACAGGCGGGATCGGAAGAGGATCTCGCCCATCCAGATGAAGAGCGGCAGGGAGGCCAGCCCCCAGCTGTCGCTGTGGGACCAGACCGTCGTCGCCAGCGCGTCGCCGACGGGGCGCGCGGTGAAGATGCTCATGGCGAGAAGCCCGACGCCCATCAGCGCGAGACCGATCCACAGACCGAGCGCGAGCAGCCCCAAGAGGGCCAGGATCATGAACCCGGCAAGTGCTGTCTCGTCCATCGGCTAGTCCCAACTCTTGGCGATCCGTTCCGCAGCCAGGCCCTTCAGGTCGCGACGCAGAATCGCGCGCAGAAGGGCCAGCACCAGCACGACCGCGAAGAGGGTGAAGCCGACGGCGAAGGGCGCCTGGGGGATCCAGATCAGGATCTCGTCCGACCCGTCGCTGCGGTCCTGGAAATCGAGCGACACGAAGGTCATGCGCACCAGATACCAGGCGAGGTAAGCCACCATAGCGGTGGCGACCGCGAGAACGCCGACTTCGAGGCAGTAGCGCACGCCCCCCTGCAGCTGGTCGACCAGCAGCTCGACGCGTATGTGGCCGTGCGCGCCGAAGGCGTAAGCCATGCCGAACGCGGCCGCGACCGCGAGGCAATAGGCCGAGTAGTCGGTCAGGCCGGCGACATAGACCCCCATCAGCCGGCTGACGATGCTTGCCGCGACCAGGCCCGCCAGGACGACGATCGTCAGAGCGGCGATCAACCCGCTGAGCCGGCAGATCCAGAGGATGGCGAGGTCGAGTGCTCTGATCATCTCGGCTGCTCCGGACTTTCCGGCGACACGAGAGAAGTGTTGCCGGATGACCCCTTACTCCTCAGTTGCCGGAGAGGTAGACCTCCAGGACTTCCTTGGCCGCGTCGTCGGCGTCGCCGGACCACTCCTCGGCCATCGTCTTGCCGATGTCGGCGAAGGAGGCCGCCAGTGCGGCGGAAGGGGCAGTGACCGTCATGCCGTTCTCGGCCATGGTCGCGTTGTAGCTGTCGGTGACGTCACGTGCCGCCTGCCAAACATCGGCTTCGGCCTTGGCGGCTGCCGTCAGGATGACGTCCTGGGTCGAGGCGTCGAGAGCGTTCCAGGCGTCCATGTTGACGATGACCGCGCTTTTCGGCAGCCAGCCGTTGACCGTGTAGAAGTAGTCGGCGAAGTCCCACATCTTCTGGAACACGCCGATCGCCCCGGAGCCCATCATGCTGTCGGCGACGCCGGTCGAGAAAGCCTGGCTGATCTCGGTCGCCTCGGTCTTGGTCGGAACCGCCCCCATGAGAACCGCCAGTCTCGCGGTGTTGGCGTCCGCCGCGCGGAACTTGCGCCCCTCCATGTCGCCGATGGTCTCGACCGCCTCGGTCGAGAACAGCCCCTGGGGCGGCCACACCGGCATGAAGAGCAGCTTCATGCCGCGCTCCTCCAGCGCCGCTTCGATAGCCGGCTTGGAGGCTTGATAGAGCCTCCAGGCTTGATCGAAGTCCGTCGCGATGAAGGGCACGGTATCGAGCCCGAAGATCCTGTCCTCGCTGGCATGCGCGCCCATGTAGCGCCCGCCGATCGGTACTTGGCCGGAGCGGACGGCGCGCAGGATCTCGGCGCCGGCATAGAGCGAACCGCCGGGATGAACGACGATCTCCAACTTGCCGTCGGCGTTGGCGTTCACCTCCTCGGCGAAAGCCGCATAGGATTTGGACACGTAGTTTCCGGCACCATAGGCCGACGGCATGTCCCAGGTCTCTTGCGCGCCGGCGGGGAGGGACAGTGCCATGGCGATCGCGCCGGCTGCCAGTGTGGTCGTTGCTTTCATGATGGTCTCCCTCTGAAGAGCTAGTCTTTGACGACCAGGTCGCGCGGGTAGCGCGTCAGGACTTCGCACCCGGTATTCTTGACCCGGACGCTGTCGCTGATCGCCATTCCGAAATCCTCGCGGAACATGGTCGGGATGATGTGAAAGGTCATGTTTTCCTCAACCACCATGGGGTCGTCGGGCCGGAGCGCGTAGATATGCCCCTCGGCCCAGTTGGGCGGGAAGCCGATGCCGATGCCGTAGGCCGTTCTGCTCTTGAAGTACTTGCCAAGTCCCAGGCGCTCGATGCGGGCCCGGCAGGCCCTGTCGATGTCGCCCGAGGTCTGGCCGGGGCGGATCGTCTCGACAGCTGTCGTCAGAGCTTCCGTCAAGGCCTCGGCGGTCGCTTTCTGCTCGTCCGTCGGCGGGCCGACGACGACGGAGCGGGACATCATCACGTGGTAGCGATCGATGCACCCGGCCCCCTCGAGCAACACCACGTCGCCGCGCCGGATGACCTTGCGCTTCCACAAGGCAAAGCAGAGCGCCGAGCGCTTCCCGCTGACGACCATGGGCGGATGGCCGATGTACTCGCTGCCCGCCGCGATGGACCCCTGGTACAGCGCGGCGGCCACGTCGTTGTCGCTTCGTCCGGCCTCGACCGTGTCTATGGCGGCGGCCATGCCCCTCTCGACGCAGCGCGCGGCTTGGCGCATCCGCTCGATCTCGGGTTCCGACTTGACGGCGCGCAAGACCTCCATCGGACCGACCCAGGGCGTCAAGGTCGCGTCCGCGGCGCTGGAGAGCGATAGGTAGTCCTCTATGGAGAGGTAGCGCGAGGTCGCCTCTAACCCCAGGCTTGCCGCACCGCTCGCGTTCAAGAAGGCCGCCAGGACGGCGATCTGGTTCTCCGTGTCGCGAATGGCGACGGCGTCGCCGATCGTCGGCAGAGCCAAGGCCATGTCTTGGTTGACGATGCGGGTGACGATCGTGGGCTTGCCGACCGAAGGCACATACATGGACTGAAAGGTGAAGTAGCCAATGGTCTGATAGCCGGTCAGCCAGAAGAGGTTCTCCGGGTCGAAGAGCAGCGCGCCGTCGTGGCCGTCCCTCTGGATGGCCGCTTGGACGCCTTCGAGCCGGGCGGCATAGACCTCTTCCCCGAAAGCCAGCTCGTCCGGCCAAAGTCTGCGCCCCGGACTGCGATCGGCTGTCGGCATGGCAATGCTGGTCAAGGGCTGTCTCGCGCCGGGTTCGTTGCTCCACAGGTTGCTATTGTTCGGGCGTCAAGTCATAAACTCAAATCGATTCTTGGGCGATCAGTCATAGGAAAAGTTATGACTCCAAGGCAGATCGAGGTCTTCCGCGCCGTGATGCTGTCGGGAACGGTGACTGCGGCGGCGGGCCGTCTGAATGTCAGTCAGCCTGCCGTCAGCAAGCAGATCCACCTGCTGGAGGACTCGGTGGGGTTCACGCTGTTCAAGCGCTCCGGGAACCGGCTGGAGCCGACGGTCGAGGCGCTGCTTCTGCAGGACAAGATCGAGACGGTCTATACCGGGCTCGAGCAGGTCAGCCAGTTCGCCGAGGCAATCCGCGACCATCGCATCGGCGAGGTCGTCCTTGGGACGATGCCGCTTCTGGCGGAGTTCTGGCTGCCGCGCATACTGGCGGAGCAGGCGCTCAAGGCACAGTCCGCCCAGCTGTTCGTTCCGGTCCGCAGCTCCGACTGGATCTACCGGGCAACCGCCGCCGGGCGCATGGACTTCGGCCTCTGCCTCACCGATCCCGCGGCGCCGTCGGGGGTCTCGCAGGAGCCTTTGTTCCGCTTGCCGCTGGTGTGCCTCATGCGACCGGGACATCGCTTCGAGACCATGGATCGGATCGCTCTGAAGGAACTGGATCACGAACGCTTCGTCCGCCTCAGGAGTTTCGAGAGCGGCGGCACCGAGCTGCGTGTTCTCTCCCAGGTCGCGCCGCGCACGCCCGCGCACATCGAAGTCTTCACCACGGCCGCCGCGTCGGAGATCGTGCAGGCGGGCTTCGGCTTGACCATCGTCGACGTCCTGACCGCCGAGGCCTTCGAGGCGCGCGGCCTGATCACGCGACCGCTCGAACGCCTGGCCACCTTGGACCTCTCCTTGATCGAGCCGCGATACCGCGAGACCAGCCGCCTGGCCAAGCGCCTGAAGGACGAGCTTCTCGACCGCGCCCGCGTCAAGCAGGAAGAGATCGACCGGCGCATGGGCGCGGATTGAGTCCGTGTCTCCAGTCTCCGTGCCTGAGCGAGAGCTAAGCCTCTAGCGGCGTTGCTCGAACACGAAGACAGGCGCGGGCTCCCGGCCGGTCCGGGCGACGAGACGCTCCTTGTGCCGCGTGAAGGGAAGGCCGTTGCGTGCGAAGAGCCTCTCCGTTTTCCCGAGGTCTTTGACCTGGAACAGCAAAGCCCTGTGCTGGAGGCCCGCCGCGTCTGGACTCTCCTCAAGTCCGAAGTCCCCCGCGAGCAACTCCGGCGTCACGATGGACGCGCGCCCGTTCGGGAAGACGCAGTCGACGCGCTGCGCGCCGACGTGGACCTCGTTCGGTTCGACGAGCCCCTTGAGAAAGTCCGCATAGGCCAGTGGTTCCTGCGCGCAGGAGAGCGCTTGCCGTGCGCCGAGGGCTCCGTTCCCGTGATCGAGCAGCGAGGAGCGATCGATCGCCGGCACGACGATGTCCTCGCAGGTGAAGAAGAACCCGCATCGCGCGCCGGCGGGTGTCGCGAAGGCAAGCTTGGCTTCGACCCGCTCCATTCTACCGTCCGGAAGTTCGAAGTCTCTCGAAAAGGAGACGAGCTTGCCGCCAGAGACGCCGCGATCGAGGAATGCGGCGTGATCGCGCTCCGCGTCGCGCGACGTCACCACGACGTGAGAGAAACCCTCATCGCCCCGCGCCGCTCGAAAGGCGGCATCGTTCGCGACGAAGCTGTTCCCGGCGGCGACGGCCTCCGCGTATCGTGCCGGGTTCTCGATGGCCAATGTCTCGATCATCGGGCCGTCGCGAAAGTACATGTTGGCGTTGTAGGTGCCGAAGGGATGCACCCCGTCAGGCGCGACGGTGAAGCCCATTCGCCGATAGCGCGCGCGGGCATCGGCAAGGCTTGCCGATACGAGCACGAAGTGGTCGATCGAACGCATGTCGTCTCTCGCTTTCTGCGCCCCGAGGCGGCCCGAACCCGGGCATTCCGGAGCAAGGAGGCCGTCGTTCGCCGCGGAGCGCCAGCAAAGACGTCCCCGCAGCCGTGTGAGGAGGGCAGTCAGGCGGTGATGGTGATGGTGAAGTCGATGGAGTCGAGCGTCACGCCGGCCGCCGGAATCGTGACGCCGTCGTTCAGCACCAGCGTGTCCGATCCCGAGCCGCCGTCGTAGTGCCCGGCGAACTCCGCCTGGTCCAGCACGATGAAGGCATCGTTGCCTCTGCCACCGTAAAGACGGTCGACGCCGGTACCGCCGGTAATGGCGTCGGCGCCGCCGTCGCCGAAGAGGCGGTCGTCACCGTCGCCGCCGTCAATGATGTCGGAGCCCGTTCCGCCGAAGAACTGGTGATCCCCTCCATTGCCGCCATAGAGGTAGTCGTTGCCGCTGCCACCGTAAAAGCCGGAATCGTTGCCTTGACCGCCGAAGAGCCTGTCGGACCCGCTGGCTCCATAGAACGCCGTGTCCGCTCCGGCGTCGCCGGAGAGGCTATCGTCGCCTAGCCCACCGTAGAAGGTGACGTCCTTTCCGCTGCCGCCGAAGAGGTCATCGTCACCCTTGTCGCCCAAGAAGAAGTAGTCAAACCCGCTTTCTCCCAGAATGCTGTCGTCGCCGTCGCCACCTTCGAACTGGAACTCGTTCCCGACGCCGGCATAAAGGCGGTCATTGCCGCTCTCACCGAAAAAGCCGTTGTCGCTACCGTTGCCGCCAAAGATCAGATCATCGCCGGAGCCGCCGTAGAACGCGCCGTCTGGTCCACCCTCGCCGTATAGGCTGTCGGCGCCATCCTCGCCCCTGAACGTTAAGTCTTGACCGGCCCCGCTGAAGATAATGTCGTTTCCGCTGTTGCCGCGAATGAGGGTGTCTAATCCGCTTCCGGTGGAGATACTGTCGTCACCGTCCCGTCCGAAGAAGAAAGAGTCGCGGCCGCTTTCTCCGGACAGGCTATCGTTGCCACTGCCCCCATAGAAGGCGTGGTCGTTTCCGAGGCCGCCCGCCAGGGTGTCGGTGCCGCTGTCACCCAAGAAGAAGCCGTCGGCATCGCTGCCGCCGAACAGTCTATCGTTGCCGAGACCACCGTAGAAGGAGCGCTCCACACCGCTGCCGCCATAGAGGCGGTCTATGCCGCTGGCACCGAAGGCCGTGCCGTCGCTGCCGTCACCGCCGAAGAGCGTGTCGTTGTCGTTGCCGCCGTAGAGCAGACTGTCGTCACCCTCGTCGCCATAGATCTTGTCCGAGCCTCCACGGCCATGGAGTTCGCGGTCGTCACCCGATCCGCCGGAAAGGGTATCGACGCCACCGCCGCCAAAGAAGGTAGCATCGTCTCCGCTGCCACCCGACAGCCTGTCCTTCTTGCCACCGCCGTAGAGGAAGAAGTCGTTTCCGCTGTCGCCCGAGATGACGTCGACGCCCGCGCCGCCGAAGAGGTAGAGGTCGTAGCCGTCGCCACCGTAAAGGACGTCGCCGCCGGTGTCGCCGTAGAGGAGCTGATCGATACCGAGGCCGCCGAAGAGACTGTCGACCCCGGCCTCTCCCTTGAGCAGGACGTCGCTTCCCTCGCCACCGAAGATGACATCGTTGGCCAAGCCGCCGTAGAGGAACTGGTCGAAGCCTTGACCACCGTAGATGGTATCGCCGTTGGCGCCGCCGTCGAGATAGCGGTCGTTGCCGCTGCCTCCGAAGATCGTGTCGACGCCGTTGTCGCCGAAGAGGTGGCTGTCGTTGCCGGCGCCCCCGGAGATCGTGTCGTTGCCCACACCACCCGCCAGGGCGCTGTCCTCGCCAGCACCGCCATAGAGGATGTCGGACCGCGATCCCCCCTCGAGGCCTGTGTCGTCGCCGTCGCCGCCGAAGAGGCTGTCCTGTCCGGTGCCGCCGGTCAGCGTGGCATCGTCGCCGCTGCCTCCGAAGAGGCTGTCGTCACCCTGTGCGCCATAGAGGCTGTCGGCTTCGCTCAATCCGTAGAGCGTGTCGTTGGCGCCGTAGCCCAGGATTGTGTCGACCGCGATGGTGCCGAACAGCGTGTCCGGTCCGTCGGAACCTGGAATGAATGCCATGATGCGCCCCGCTTACAAGCCCTGTTGCTTGAGAGCTTACAGTGCTCACGGGTGATTGGCAGCCTCTTTTTAGTTGAAGAGCGGATCTGGAGATCACCAGTGCTTTGAGGCCCGCACGCTTTTGCTAGCACAATGCTTCGAAGGTCGAGCCAGCAAGACCGGCACGAACGAGCAAGAGCAAGCGCTATGGCGTGGCGTTGGAAGCGCACCTATCACCCCACAATCTAGCCGGAGAGCTTCGCCAGCGATCGAGAAGAGGGCGGGCGAAGCTCTCGCTTTGCTACATCGAGGCTTCCGGCATGCTGAGCGCTTTGGCAATGCCTTCACCGAAGGCTGTGCCGAGATGGCCGCTGTGCTGAGCCGGGGCAGTCGTCGCCGAGACCGCGTAGGTGCTGGCGAAGGCCAGCTGAGGGGTGATGGTGACGGCCGTGACAGAAACGAGAGCTGCCATGGCCAGAATGCAGGCTGCGACAAACGCAGCGGTTCCGTTCCACCGCATCGCTACATCCTCCTATGGCTGAAGTCCGGACAGTCCTTGCGCGCGCCGATGCCGGGCAAGCTGTCCGATCGCTGATCAAGAGGTGGTATCGCCACGGCGTGACGCAATCGAAATTCTATTTCTTTCATTGAACAGCTGCTATGCCGCCAGCGGGCCTCTCAGTAGGAGACACTCGGCTGAGGGAGACTGGATCGCCGCGCTTCGCTCGCGATGACGTCGGGCGGGGCGGTTGCATAGGCCCGGTAGGCTTGGGGAGCCGAGATCGGCAAGCCTTGTTCATCCGCCCCACAAGTCCCTCACGTCGTCATTGCGAGGAGCGGTAGCGACGCGGCAATCCAGGGGATGGCGCGGCCGCAAGGAGGCCCTGGATCGCCGCGCTTCGCTCGCGATTGTCTGTTGGCGGTTTGCTAAGGTGGGGGTGTCTCGTCATCATCGGGATGCCGTGACCGGGGTGGCCACCCCGGTCACGGCGCGGATGGGCCGACCGTCTCGCGATTGGGCTTACACCCGCCGTCATCGGGGTCGCCCATCCGCTCTCTCGCTCGCTTGATGAGTTGACTGGGACCGACCCCGACATGAGCCGGCTGACACCCGAAGACAATCCCAAGCAGACCAGAGGATACACTGCCATGACCGCCAAGGCTACTCTGCCGCCCCATGTGATCGGCTGCGATGTCGGCAAGCAGGAGATCGTCGCCTTTGATACCCACTCCGGCGAACTCCAGACCCTCAAGAACCAGCCAGAGATCTTGCGCCGCTTCGTCGCCCGCTTGCCCAAGCAAGCCTTGCTGGTCTGCGAGGCCACCGGCGGCTATGAGGCAGCGTTGCTTCAGGCCGCCGTCTCTGCCGGCCTGCCGGCGCACCGCGCCGACGCCCGCAAGGTCAAGTCCTTCATCCGCTCCCTCGGCAAGCTCGCCAAGAGCGACGCCATCGACGCTCGCGGCCTCGCCCGCTATGGCTGCGAGCGCTTCGAGCGCTTGGCGCGCTGGACCCCGCCGCCGGCCGCACTGAAGGACCTGCAAAGCCTGGTGCGCCTGCGCGCCCAGTGCGTCAAGCAGCGCGCCGCTCTCAAGGTGCAGCGCACCGCGCCGGGAGGACAGGCCATCCAGGCCCACCTGCACAGCATGATCGACCATGCCGACCAGGCCATCGCAGCCCTTGAGGATGACATCGCCGCACTGCTCGCCAGCCAGCCTGAACGCGCCGCCGCCGCCAAGGTGATCCAAGCCATCCCCGGCTGCGGCAGCGTCACCGCCGTCACCCTCGTCGCCCTTATGCCGGAGCTCGGACAGCTCCAACGCAAAGAGGCCGCCTCTCTCGCCGGCCTCGCACCGCACCCCAATCAAAGCGCCTCCAGAGACGGCTACCGACGCACCCGCGGCGGAAGACCGGAGATCAAGCGAGCCCTCTTCACCGCAGCCTTGGCAGCGCGACGATACAACCCTCAGCTCAAGGCCGTCTTTCTCCGCCTCATCAACAACGGAAAAAAGCCCATCGTCGCCATCACTGCCATCATGCGAAAGCTCATCGTCATCATCAACGCCAAGCTCAGAGACGCCTACGCCCACGCACCTCAAAACTGAGTTGATGACGAAGGGCCGGGTGGTTGCACAAGCCCGGCTGGCTTGGTGAGACCGGATCGGCAAGTCTTGCTAAGCCGCCCCACAAGTCCCTCACGTCGTCATTGCGAGGAGCGGTAGCGACGCGGCAATCCAGGGAATGGCGCGGCCGCAAGGAGGTTCTGGATCGCCGCGCTTCGCTCGCGATGACATCGGGCGAGATGATTGCGCAGGCACGGCAGGCTTGGAGGCCCGCGGCCGGTAAGCCTTGCTCCATCGGCTAACACGCCTTAACCGCGCAGCAGTGGTCCTCGCCGGACTGCGCCCGAAATCTCCTAGGTCGCCAGCCGCAGGTTGGCCATCTCGTCGCGCTGCTCCTGCAGCAGCCGGCCTGACCTGGGCCGCGCCAGGACGCCTTCGTAGACGCGCTTCACGGCCGGGAAGGCGCCGATGATGTCGTCCGGCCCGTCGAAGCCATAGGCGGCCCAGACGGCCATCTGAAGATCGGCGATGGAGAAGCGCTCGCCCAAGTGCCAGGGGCCGCCGTTCGAGAGCATGGCGTCCAGCACGCTCCAACGCTCTTCGGCTGCCGCGCGCGCGCGTTGGCGGACCTCCGCGACGTCCTCCTTCCGAACCGCGTAGCGGTGCGGGTAGAAGAAGCGCTTGGTCGGCGGCTGAATGTCGTTGCTCAGGTAGAAGAAGAGCGAGAGAAAGCGGCCGCGTTCGGCCTCCTGCGGCCCGGGCACCAACTCGGGCCCGCCGTGCTTCTCCGCCAGATAGAGCATGAGCGCGGCATTCTCGTGCAGATGCTCGCCCTCCGGCGTCGTGAGGGCAGGCAGGAAGCCAGCCGGGTTGATCGCCAGGAAGTCCGGCTGCCTGTGCTCTCCGCTGCGCACGTCGATCGGCACGTTCTCGTAGGGCAGGCCCAGTTCCTCCAGAACCATCAGTGGAGCGACGACACGGGTCCAGATGTTGCCGTAGATGCGATAGGGCCGCGTCATGTCGTTCCTCTCTTGGCCGAAGGGGCGTGGGTTGCTTTCCCGGCTAGCCTACCTGGCCGCCTCGGGCAAGCGTATCGCGTTGGCGATGCCTTGGCTCAGTCGGGTGAGAAAGCTGCTGCTCTGCTCGATGGTCACGACGTGCCCGGTGCCCCAGTGCGGGCTCGCGAAGCTCGGCGACGCGGCGGCGGCGCGTGAGACTGGCACCAGGGCGGCCTGGGTCAGAAGGGCCGCCGCGACGAGCGAAACGAAGAGGTTCCGTTTCATCGGTTCGATCCTCATGTCGGGGGTGAGACGACAGGCCATTCGCCTCGGCGAAACGGCCAGGCATCCGATCACCCGCGACATGGTAATCCCTGGAGCCCAACGCAATCCGTCACCTGCTCTTCCAATAGCAAGCAGCTATGCCGAGTTACGCTGGCTCCGTCTGCGCCTTGACGCTTGCCGCCGTCTGCCCGAAGAGGACCTTGCGTTCGGCATCGCTCGGCGGTCCGTCGCGCCGCAGGTCCTTGCCCAGGTCCACGCCGCGCCTGACGGCCGGGCGCTCCTTCACCCGCTGGCGCCAGGCCGCGACGGCAGGGAAGGTCTCCAGGGAAGCGCCCAGCGGCTTGGCGATCAAGACCCAGGGCCAGCAGATCATGTCGACGATGGAGTAGTCGCCGAGGATGAAGTCGCGCCCCTCCAGCCGGCGCTCCAGAACGCCCAGACAGCGGTCGTACTCCTTCAGATAGCGCTGTCGCCCGTAGACCTGATCCTTCGGCGCGTAGTTCACGAAGTGGCTCAACTGGCCGGCCATCGGACCCTGATTGCCGACCTGCCAGAAGAGCCATTCCAGGGTCTCCTTCTTGCCCTTGGTGTCGGCCGGAATGAAGCGGCCGGTCTTCTCCGCCAGATAGTGCATGATGGCGCCGGACTCGAAGAGCGTCACCGGCTCGCCCTCTACTTCGTGGTCGACGATGGCCGGCATGCGGTTGTTCGGGCTGATCGCCAGGAACTCCGGCTTGAACTGGTCGCCGGCGCCGATGTTCACGGGGATCATGCGGTAGGGAAGGCCCAGTTCCTCGAGGAGAATGGCCACCTTCCAGCCGTTCGGTGTCGGCCAGTAATAGAAATCGATCATGCCTCGGCTCCTGCGATGCCGCCCTCGATCAAGGCGGCGATTTCGTCGGCGGTCAAGCCGGCCTCCGCCAGCACGTCTGCGCTGTCGGCGCCCAGCGCGCTGCCGCCCTGGCGATAGCGGGGCGGCGTCTCGGAGAACTCCGCGGCCGGGCGCGCCTGGCGTAGGGCGCCCGCCGCTTCGTGCTGAAAGACCTGGATGATCCCGCTTGCCTGGATCTGCGGATGCGCCTCCAGGTCGCGCCGCCGCAAGACCGGCGCGCAGGGCACGTCATGGGCTTCCAAGAGCGCCAGCCAGTGCTGGCTTGTGTTGGTCGCCAAGACCTCCTGCGTCAGGGCCAAGCGCTCGTTGATGTTCTTCTGCCGGTCCGAGGGTGTCTTGAAGCGCGGATCGCAAAGCCATTCCGGCCGCGCGAAGGCCTTGGCCAGGCCCGTCCACTCCTTGTTCGACTGCACGGCGACGGTGATGTAGCCGTCCTCGGTCTCGTAGACCAGGTCGATGAAGGACTGCGCCTCCTGCTGCGGCCGTTCGGCGCCGACGAAGGTCTGGCTGGACATGTCGGAGGCCCAGAGGAAGGCGACCACGGCGTCCAGCATCGAAAGCCGCACGTGCTGCCCCTTGCCCTGCCGTTCGCGCGCGAAGAGGGCCGCCGTGATGGCCTGGCTGGCGGTGATCCCGGTCAGCTTGTCGGGCAGGATGGTGCGCACCAGGCGCGGCCGTTCCTCGTCGGAGCCGGCCTGCACCGTGGTGAGGCCGGAGAGCGCCTGCACCAGAGGGTCGTAGACGGGCTTCTGGGAGTAGGGGCCGCGGTCGCCGAAGCCGCTGATCGAGACATAGATGAGCTTGGGATTGAGCGCGCGCAGCGTGGTTTCGTCCAGACCCATGCGCTGCATCACCCCGGGCCGAAAGTTCTGCACGAAGACATCGGCGGTCGAGACGAGGCGCTTCAGCGCCGCCAGGCCCTCCGGCGCCTTGAGGTCGAGGGCGAGCGAGCGCTTGTTGCGGTTATTGTTCAGGTAAGAGGCGGTGAGGCCGCCCCTGGTCTGCGAGACCAGACGGGTGTGGTCCCCGCCCTTGGGGTTCTCCACCTTGATCACCTCGGCCCCCTGATCGGCCAGGATCATGGTGGCCAGGGGACCGGCGATCATCTGCGTCAGGTCGACGATCCTGACGCCCTCTAGAGGCCCTGACATGACTTCGGCGACATCCTTCTGCTGTCTTTGACCGAAGATAGGGAAGTCGAGGGCCGACCTACAAAGGACAAAGCGGCAAGGTTCTATGAAATCGGATCACGAGCGCGGTCTACGCGTCGCCATCCGGCGTCGGCCGGTAGATCGGCCCTCGGTCGAGAACGGCTTGCAGCAAGTCTTCGTAGTCGGGCTCGGTCCCGGCTTCGACCGGGCGGTTCTCCTGTCCGGGATAGCCGACCAGGGCGCGCACCTCGGGCAGGAGGTAGTAGGCGGCGGACGCGAAGAGGCCGATGGCGCTCATCGCATCGGGATCGTCGCGGTTCAGTTCTTCCAGGGCGGCGGCCGGGGACCGATCGGCGGCCTTGTTCAGGCCGCGGAAGAAGGCCTCGCGCTTGTCGTGGCGCAGCTCGATCACGCGGTCGAGTGCGCTGCCCTCCGCGCCGGCCTCGGAGGCCGAGGGCATGCCCTCGGCTGCCGGAATCAGGATGTCGGCGAGCGCCGCGAAGACGGCGCGCTGTCGGTCCGAGATCATGCTCATAGGGCGGCCACCTCCAAGGAACGACGCGCTTCGATCAGGTGATGGGTGCAGCGCAAGGCCACCGCGACCACGGTTGCCGTCGGGTTGAAGCCCGAGGAGGTGGGGAAGAGGCTGGCGTCGAAGATGAAGAGGTTGGGCACGTCGTGGGTCCGGCCGCTGTGGTCCGCGACCGAGCGGGCGGGGTCCTCTCCCATCCGCGCCGTCCCCATCAGGTGCCAGCCGCAGTCGCGCATCAAGGTGGTCTCGGTCATGCCCAGCGCGCCCGAGGCCTCCATCGCCTCGCGCGCGCGGGCCAGGTGGAAGGCGAGCAGGCGTTCCGTGTTCTCCGAGTTGCGGTAGAGGATCTTGGCCGCCGGTATGGCGTCGCTGTCGGTCAGCTCCGGGTCGAGGACCACGCGGTTGGCCTCGTCCGGCAGGTCCTCGGCGATGATGCCCCATTCGAAGGAATGACCGAAGACGCGCTTGGTGTTGCGGTGCAGGTTCGCGCCCCAGGCTTCCTCCAGGGCCTTGCCGGAATAGGCGGCGCGCATGCCCAAGGGTCCGCCGGTCGGCATGCAGTTCCACTTGGCACCGCGCACGAAGCCGCGGCGCTCGTCGGTCTCGTACCACTGCATCGACTGAATGGCCTGCCCCGTCGGCCCCAGCCAGCTCTCCAGCGGCTCGTCGAAGCTACCGGTGACGGCGGCGAAGGGGTGCATCATGAGGTTCCGGCCCACCAGACCGGAGCTGTTGGCGAGACCGTCCGGGAAGCGGTTCGAGGTGGAGTGCAACAGCAGGCGCGGGGTGCCGACCCCATTGCAGCAAAGGATGACGGTGCGCGCGCGTTGGCGGTGCGCCACCTCGCTGCGGTCGAGGTAGATCGCGCCGTCGGCAAGGCCTTGCGCGTTCACCGTTATCTCGCGCACCCGCGCCCCGGTCACCAGGGTGGCGCCGTCGGCCAAGGCAGCTGGCCAATGGGTGAGATCGGTGGAGGCCTTGGCGCCCTCCGGACAGCCGGTCATGCAGGTGCCACGGCGCGCGCAGGCATTGCGCCCGCCGTAGGGGCTGGGGGGGATCGCTTGCGAGCCGGGCCACCAGTGCCAGCCCAGTGCGTTCATCCCCTTGGCCGCCCGGCGGCCGATCTTGCCGATGGGGAAGGGGAGCAGGGGCGGCGGCTTCATCGGCGGATAGGCCGGGTCGCCGGCCAGGCCGGAGACGCCCATCTCCAGCTCGGCCTGCTCGTAGAAGGGCTCCAGGTCCTCGTAGGTGAAGGGCCAGTCCTCGGCGACGCCGTCCAGGGAGCGGACCCGGAAGTCCGAGGGCATAAAGCGGTGCCAATGCGCCGCCCAGATCACCGTGCTGCCGCCGACCGCGGCGAACATCAGCGGGTTGACGTCCGACTCCTCGCAGTTGATCGGATAGTCGTCGCCCAGTTCGCGGACATTTGGATTGGGGTGCCAGCGCTTCTGCGCCATCAGCTCCCACTCCGGCTTGTCGCCCCAGAATTCGCTGCTGTCCACCCAGGTGCCCTGTTCCAGGCAAACGACCTTGAAACCCGCTTTGGCCAGGTGGCGGGCGGCAACGGCGCCAGTGGCGCCGGCACCGATGATCAAGACATCGGCCACCTCGCCAGAGGGGCTAGGTCCAGAGGGGCAAGGTAACGTCATTGGCATCCCTCCCTTTCGCCCGACAGGGTTTCACCATCGGCGCGGGAGGTAAAGCGGATCCGGGCCTGAATTCGATCGGCTGGTCTGTCAGCCCGCCAGGGATTCAATGTCGGCGCCGACAGGGTCGTGCGCCTAGTCAGCCTCAAAGCCCTTGGCCGCGGGGTCCTTGTAGAAGCCGGCGGTGTTCTGGAAGACGTTGGGCTTGCGGTAGACGGCGAGGATCACGCAGCCCTCGTCGGAGTGCGTCTCGTGAAAGGAGCCCGGCCGGCGCCAGACGAACTCCCCGGCTTTGCAGATTCCGTCGTGATCGTAGAAAGAGCCCTCGATGACGTAGGACTGCTCGATTTCCGGGTGCTTGTGGAAGGGCAGGGAGGCGCCAGGCTGCCACTTCAAGAGGCAGGTCATCTCCCCTGCCTCCTTGTTCTCGTAAAGCACCTTGATCTCGATCCCCTCGAACTGGCTCGGCGCCCAGTCGATCGCTTTCGGATCGACATAGACCGACCCACCCTTGGTCGGCTCGGTCTTCGGCTTTCTCTTCGCTGACATCCCGCGCTCCTCTGGCTTAGGCTCTAGAAAACTATCTCTGCGAGGCGGGCTGATCCAGGAAGCAGTGACGAGACAAAGCAAGGCGAGGGCCCCTCGGTTGCGAAAACCTTGTCGCCCTTGTCGAAAATCTCGTAATTGGCGCGCTGTTGCCGTTACAAGAATGGGCCCGACGACCGACCGGAAGCCCTGTTGCGAGGAGGCCGAACCTTGAAGTTTCAGTTGGCGATCAACATGGAGCGGATTGCGGACGACATCGACATGCGCGATGTGGCCCGCCACACGCTGGAGATGGTGCAGATGGCCGACCGCGGCGGTTTCGAGATCGTCTGGGCGGCCGAGCACCACGCGCTGGAGATGACCATCGCGCCCAACCCCTTCCAGCTCTTGGCCTGGTGGGCCAATCACACCGATCGCGTTCGCCTCGGCACCGCGGTGGCGGTGGCGGCCTACTGGCACCCCATCCGGCTGGCCGGAGAGGCGGCCGTCGCCGACCTGGTCTCCAACGGGCGCTTGGAGTTCGGCATCGGCTCGGGCGCCTATCAGCGCGAGTTCGACCGCATGCACCCGGGCCTCAAGCAGTCCGATGCCTGGCGCTACATGCAGGAGATGCTGCCGGCCGTCCTGGCCCTATGGCAAGGCGACTACGCGCACGAGGGCGACTACTGGACGTTCCCGCTCTCGACCTCCGTGCCGAAGCCGCTGCAGAAGCCGCATCCGCCGGTCTGGGTCGCGGCCCGCGCGCCCATCACCTACGACTATGCCGTCAAGCACGGCTGCCACATCATGTCCTGGCCGCTGACCCGGCCGATGAGCGAAGCGGAGCTCTATAAGGGGCGCCTGGACGAGGCCCTGGCCAAGCATCCGGACAAGCCGCGACCGATCTTCTCGATGATGCGCCACACCGCCGTCTACGACCGGCCGGACGATTGGATGGTGCCGGTCAAGGCCGCGCAGCGCCAGCTGGCGCAGTTCGAGAACCTCTTCAAGAATCTGGGCGACGTCACCAACGGATTCCCCAAGGCGGTCGACTTCGAGGGCCTGGCCAATCGCGACGAGTACGATCCCACCATGCTGCACGAGAACCTCATGTTCGGCACGCCGGATCAAGTCGTCGCGAAGCTGCGGCTCTACGAGGCGCTGGGCGTCGACCATTTCACCTACTACGCCAGCCTGGGCCTGGGCCACAGAGAGCAGAAGCGCTCGCTCCAGCTCTTCATCGAGGAGGTGATGCCGGCCTTCTCAGAGGAGGCGCCGCGACGCGCCGAGGCGAGGGAGGAGGTCTGAGATGGCCGACTACGTGATCGTCGAGCGGCGCGGCCACGTGCTGGAGGTGACGCTCGACAAGCCTAAAGTGAACGCCATCGACGACGCCATGAGCCAGCAGGTGGCCGCCGCCTTCGCCCAGTTGCGAGACGACCCCGAACTTAGGGTCGGCATCCTGACCGCCAAGGGCGATCGCATCTTCTCCGCGGGCTGGGATCTGAAGGCCGTCAATTCCGGAGACAGCAAGCTCGACAACTGGTGGGAGGAGGGCGATTTCGGCGAGGGCGGCTTCGCCGGCCTGACCGAGAACTGGGTGCTCAACAAGCCGGTCATCGCCGCCATTAATGGCCTGGCGATCGGTGGCGGCTTCGAGCTGGCGATGGCCTGCGACCTCTTGATCGCCGCCGAGACCGTGGAGTTCGCCCTGCCCGAGATGCCCTTGGGCATCGTGCCGGATGCCGGCGCCCTGCAGCGACTGCCGCGCCGCATCCCCCACAACATCGCCATGGAGATGCTGCTGCTGGGCCGCCGGATGAAGGCGCAGGAAGCGGCGCACTACGGCCTGATCAACAAGGTCGTCCCCCAGGCCGATCTGATGGAGAGCGCGCGGGCCTGGGCCGACCAACTGGCCGCCGCCGCGCCGCTCGCCCTGCAGACGGTAAAGGAGGTTCTGCGGCACATCGAATGCCAGCCGCTGGAGCAGGCCTTCGGTAAGATGCGCACCGACGAGCTTCCGACCTACCGCGCCATGCTGAAGTCGGAGGACGCGGAAGAGGGTATCAAGGCCTTCGTCGAGAGACGCCAGCCTGTCTTCAAGGGTCGCTGACGCCGTGGGGCGCCCGTCACCCGATCAGGTTGGCTGCGTCGCCTCCATCGGCGGCGGTCCCATCGGCGCGGGCTGGGCCGCCTTCTTCCTGGCGCGCGGCTACGAGGTGCGCGCCTACCTCCACAGCATGGAGGAGGAGCCGGCCTTTCGCGGCATCGTCGACGGCGCGTGGCGCAGCCTTGAGGCACTGGGACTGGCCCCCGGCGCCACGCGCGATCGCCTCTTCCTCTCCGACGATCTCTCGGCAGTCGTCGGTGAGGCGGAGTTCGTCCAGGAGAGCGCGCCCGAACGCCTGGAGATCAAGCAGGCGCTCTACCGCCGCCTGGGCGAATTGGTGCCGCCGGAAAGGGTCATCGCCTCCTCCACTTCCGGTCTCACCATGACCGAGATCCAGGCGGCCTGCGCCACGCCTGAGCGCACCGTCGTCGGTCATCCCTTCAACCCGCCCTATCTTCTGCCCCTGGTGGAAGTCGTCGGCGGCGCCAGGACCGCGCCGGACGCTGTCGCCTGGGCGCGCGACTTCTATGCCGCGGCCGGCAAGGCGCCCTTGGTGATGCGGAAGGAGGTGCCGGGCTTCGTCGCCACGCGGCTGCAGGAGGCGCTTTGGCGCGAGGCCCTGCACATGGTGGCGAACGGCGAGGCGACGCCGCAAGACATCGACACGGCCCTGATCAACGGCCCGGCGCCGCGCATGGCCTTTCAAGGCCAGTGCATGGCCTTCCACGTCGCCTGCGGCGAGGGAGGGATGGCGACGAACCTGGACCAGTTCGGACCGGCGCTGAAGCTGCCCTGGACCCGGCTCGAAGCGCCGGAGCTGACGCAGGACCTGCGCGACCGCATGGTCGAGGGCTGCCTGGAGATGGCCGCCGGACGCGCCTTCGACGATCTGGCCAAAGAGCGTGACCGGGCCATCGTCGCTGTCATGCGGGCGCTGGCGGAGGTCAGGAACTGACCGGGTCCTTCCGCTCCCGCGCCGCCATGGCCTTCGTTTCGCTGATGAGCGAGTAGACCGTGCCCGGCCACGACGGCCGCGGCTCGTGCTGCGGCCAGGTCTGGCGATACTCGCTCGGCCGCTTGCCGAAGCGCTTGCTGAAGGAGAGCGAGAAGTAGGACATGGAGCTGAAGCCGCAGGCGACCGAGACCTCCCGCACCGAGAGCTTGGTGCTGGTCAGGAGCACGCGCGCGTACTGCAGTCGGATCAACTGGCTGAGCTGGACCACGGAGCAGCCGACGTCACGGCGAAAGAGCCGCTCCAGCTGACGCTGCGAGACCTCCAGCTCGCGGCATAGCTCCGGGACCGGCAGCGGCTCGTCGATGCGAGACTCCATCAGGCGTATCGCCGATTCGACGGTCGGGTGCAGCTGGCGGTCCAGGCTGCTGAGGATCTGGCGTTGGGCGGCCTCGGCCGGCCGGCAGGGGTAGTAGAGCATCTGGTTCGCGACCTCGGCCGCCAAGAGGTCGCCGTGATGCCGGGCCACCACCTGCAGCATGAAGTCGAGCACGGCGGTCCCGCCGGCGCAGGTCATTATGTTGCGGTCGATGGTGAAGAGCTGCTCCGAGACCTCGATATCGGGAAACTGCTCGACGAAGCCGGGCTTCCAGGACCAGTGAAGGGCGGCGCGCCGCCCGTCGAGCAGGCCCGCGCGGGCCAAGGGGTAGACCCCGAGCTCGATGCCGATCAGAAGACGGCCGGCGCGCTCGTGCCGTCTGAGCCAGTTCTTCAGCGCGCGGGAATCGTGGTGCTCGGACCCCCAACTGCCGCAGACGGCGATGATGTCCGGGTCTTGCAGGGACTCGTCCTGCAGGCTCTTGCACGCCAGCTCCAGGCCATTGCTGGCCGGCAGGGTGCCGGCCTGGGTGGCGCGCAGGTCCCAACGGTAGAGCTCCGTCGAAGCCAGGTAGTTGGCGACCCGCATCGGCTCGATGCTGGCCGTCAGCGCATGCATGCTGAAGCGCGGCAGCAGCACGATGGCCACTCTCCGCGGCGCGGCGGTCGGCGCGACGGCGCTCGCCTCTCCCAACGCCATGACGGCTCTCTCCCTCGAACTTCCGGCGGTTGCAGTATGCGCCAGATGGCCTTTGTCGGAAATCTGAAAAGTGCTGACGATTAACTCGCAAATTGCCGGGCAGGCGGGTTCAAGAATTGCGGCCACAGACCCTGCTTGGAGGAGGCGGCCAATGAACGAAGACGTCATCATCACCTGCGCGGTAACGGGGGCGGGCGACACCCTGGGGCGCCATCCGGGCGTGCCGGTGACGCCCGCGCAGATCGCCGAGGCGACGATCGAGGCAGCCAAGGCCGGGGCGGCCATCGCCCATATCCATGTACGCGACCCCGAGACTGGCAAGGGCTCCCGCGACCCGGAGCTCTTCAAGGAGGTCGTCGACCGGGTGCGATCCGAAGATACCGACGTGGTGATCAATCTGACCTCCGGCATGGGCGGGGATTGGGTGCCCAGCGACGAGGATCCGGCCCTGCCCGGGCCTGGCACGGACATGATTGGCCCGCTCGAGCGTCTGGCGCATGTCGAGAGCCTGCTGCCGGAGATCTGCAGTCTGGACTGCGGCACCATGAACTTCGGCAACGGCAACGAGATCTACATCTCGACGCCCGCCTACCTCAGAAAGATGGCGGAGTTGACCAGGTCCTGGGGCGTGAAGCCGGAGCTGGAGGTCTTCGAGCTGGGGCAGATCCGTTTCGCCAAGCGAATGCTCGCCGAGGGACTGGTGGCCGATCCGCCGATGTTTCAGATCTGCCTCGGCATCCCCTGGGGCGCCGATCAGACGGTGGACTCCATGAAGGTGATGAAGGACGAGCTGCCGGCGGGCGCGATCTGGACCTCCTTCGGCCTTTCGCGCATGCAGATGCCCTTGGCCGCGACCGCCGTGGCGATGGGGGGCAACGTGCGGGTGGGCTTGGAGGACAACCTCTATCTCGATCGCGGCGTGCTGGCCAGCAACGGCCAACTGGTGGAGCGTGTCGTCGAGATCATCGAACGCCTGGGCGCCCGGCCGGTGAGCCCCGCGGAGGCGCGCCAGAAGCTGGGCCTCAGGGGTGCCGAGCCATGCTGAGCGAGCGGCGGCACGAAGAGGAGATGCTGCTGGACAGCGTGCGGCGCTTCATGGAGGAGGAGCTCTATCCGCACGAAGAGCTGGTGGACCGCGAGGGCGAGGTTCCCATCGACCTCGGCCGCCAGATCGAGGCCCGCTCGAAGGAAGTCGGTCTCTTTGCCGCCAACCTGCCGAGCGAGGTCGGCGGCGGCGGGCTCGACTACAGCGCCATGCGGTTGGTCGAGCGGGAATACGGCAAGACCAGTCACGCGCTGCATTCCTGGGTCGCCCGCCCGACCGAGATCCTGCTGGCCTGCGAGGGCGCTCAGAGAGAGCGCTACCTCCTGCCGGCGGTGACGGGTGAGAAGCGGGAACTCTTCGCCCTGACGGAGCCGGACGCGGGCTCGGACATCATGTCGATGCGGACCAACGCGCGCCGCGACGGCGACGGCTGGATCCTGAACGGCTCCAAGCACTTCATCTCCGGGCCCGTCATGCCCGACTTCGCCATCGTCTTCGCCGCCACTGGCGAGGAGGAGACGCCGCGCGGACCCAGGCGACGCATCACCGCTTTCCTGGTCGACGTCGGCACGGCCGGCTTCGAGATCGGGCTCGGCAGCAAGTGCGTCAGCTATCGCGGCTACCATACCTTTCGGCTGAATTTTTCCGATGTACGTTTGGGCCCCGAACAGATATTGGGAGAGGAGGGCAGGGGGCTGGAGCTCTCTGGCAAGTGGCTTGGCATGGGGCGGATCTATGTCGGTGCGTCCTGTTGCGGAAAGGCGGAGCGTCTCCTCGCCCTGGCCAGCGACTGGGCGGCCAACCGAAAGCAGTTCGGTCAGCCGATCGGCCGCTTTCAGGCGACCGGCTTCAAGCTGGCCGACATGGCCGTGGAGCTTCGCGCCGCCGACCTGCTGGTGGGCGATGCCGTGGCCAAGGCCGATGCGGGGACGTTGGGCGATGCGGATGCTGCGATGGTGAAGCTTTATTGCTCCGAGATGGTGAACCGGGCCGCCGACAGCGCGGTCCAGATCTTCGGGGGCATGGGCCTGATGGAGGAGTTGCCGATCCAGCGGCTGTGGCGCGACGCGCGCCTGGAGCGCATCTGGGACGGCACCTCCGAGATCCAGCGCCACATCATCACCCGATCCCTGTTGAGGCCTTTGGGTGCATGACGCCAGGCCGGCGCGCCAATCTTCAGCGCCTGCTGAAGCCTCGTCATGTCGCCTTGATCGGCGGCGCTGACGCCGTCACCGTCGCCGGAGAGTGCGCCAGGATCGGCTTCGAGGGGCCGGTCTGGCCGGTCAATCCGCGCCGAGAGGAGATCGGCGGCCATCCCTGCTTTCGCTCGCTGGAGGACCTGCCGGAGCCGCCCGACGCCGCTTTTCTGGCGGTCCCGCGCGAGCCGGCGATCGCGGCGCTGGACCAGCTGCGTTCGATGGGCGCGGGCGGGGTGGTCTGCTACACGGCGGGCTTTCGCGAGACGGGCGAGGAAGGTGCGGCGGCCGAGGCCCGCTTGATCGAGAGCGCCGGCGAGTTGGCTCTGGTCGGGCCGAACTGCTATGGCGTCATCAACTATGTCGACCGGGTCGCGCTCTGGCCCTTCGCGCATGGCGGCAGCTGCCCCGGCTACGGCGCTGCTATCGTCACGCAGAGCGGCATGATGGCTTCCGACCTCTCGATGACCCAGCGCTCGGTCCCCTTCGCCTACATGATTTCCGCGGGCAACCAGTCGGTGCTGCGCCTGGAGGACTATGTTGATGTGCTCTCCGAGCGTGCCGAGGTTCGCGCCATCGGCCTGCACATCGAAGGTCTCCAGGACGTCCTTGCCTTCGAAGCCGCCTGTCGCAAGGCCCTGGAACGGAAGGTTCCCATCGTCGCCTTCAAGACCGGCACGTCACGGCTCGGCGCCGAGGCGACGGTCAGCCACACGGGCTCGCTCTCCGGTGACGACGACCTCTACGACGCGCTTTTCGACCGCTTGGGAATCATCCGCGTGCACGACCCCGTGCAGCTGCTGGAGACCTTGAAGCTGCTCTGCGTGGCGGGTGCGGCGGCCGGGCCGCGCGTGGGGGCGCTCACCTGCTCCGGCGGGAGCGCCGCCATGCTGGCCGATCACGGCGCGCCGATCGGCGTGGAGTTTCCGAGGCCCACGGCGACGACGACCGCCGCCTTGCGCGAGCTGCTGCCCTTCACCGCCACGGTCTCCAATCCGCTCGACTACACGACGCCGATCTGGGGACGGCCGGACAGGACGCGTCCGGCCTTTCGCAGTTTCTTCGCGGACGACTACGATGCGGCCCTCATCGTGCAGGACTATCCGCCGGCTGGCCTCGACGAAAGCCGGCCGAGCTACCTGAGCGATGCCGACAGTTTCATCGAGGCGGTGGCCGACAAGGCAATTCCGCCCATCGTCTGCAGCAGCCTGCCGGAGAACTTCGACGAGGAGACGAGAGCCTATCTTGTCTCTCGCGGCGTGGCGCCGATGCAGGGCCTGCAGAACTGCTTGAACGCGCTTGCCGGCAGCGCTTGGTATAGCAAGCGTCGCGCTCAGCTGCTGGGCCGGGCGTCGATGTCCCTGGTCCCCGGCGGGCGCGATGCCGACGGAGCGACCGGGCTGCTGGACGAGGCGGCGGCCAAGTCCTGGCTACGGCAGGCGGGCCTCGCCGTGCCTAAAGGTGTAGTCGTCAGCGGCGACGAGGCGGCGGACGCGGCTCGCTCCCTACGCTTTCCGGTCGCGCTCAAGATGGTGAGCGCGCGCCTTCCGCATAAGACGGAAGCCGGCGCGGTCAGGCTCGGTCTGGAGAGCGCCGAAGCCCTGGCCGACGCGGTCACCCGGATGCACCGTGACGTGACGCGTTACGATGCCGAGGCGGTGAGCGACCGCTTCCTGATCGAGGAGATGGCCGACGCCCCCGTCGCCGAGCTGCTGGTCAGCGTTCGCCGCGAGCCGCAGTTCGGCTTGGCGATGACCTTGGCCTCCGGCGGCGTGCTGGTGGAACTGCTGCGAGACGCGGTGACCTTGCTGCTGCCGGCGACGCGGGACGACTTGGCGGCGGCGCTGGCCAAGCTGCGCAGCGCGCCCCTGCTGGACGGCTATCGGGGCAAGCCAGGCGCGGACAAGCAGGCACTCATCGATGCCTTGCAGCGGCTGTCCGAGCAGCTTTGCTTTGCCGGGGACGACGTGGCGGAAGTCGAGATCAATCCGCTCTTCGTGCAAAGGGATGGGGTCTGCGCTGTCGACGTGCTGCTGCGGCGCTATCGCGGTGCGGCCTAGAATCTTCACCCGTCCATCCCACGGTGCGAAGGCAATAAAGCTCTGCGCCCGGCGTGCATGCTCACAGGAAGACTTGCTATCATAGATAGAGTGTCTAAGAAGGAATTTCAGCTCATTCGGTCTTTCTGATCGAACCTGTCGGGAACCGCTCTTAAAGCCCTGGTCGTCCTCACAGAGGGCGACTATCATGCCGCGCATTCTCAATGCAGTGTTCGCGCACTCGGAACGTTCCGGGTTCGTACCGAACTGCTGGCATCCGCAAGCGATGGAAACAGGCCGGTAGTTACCAAGGGCTAAGTTGTACACCCGGCAAAGGAGAGAGCGCGATGGGCTGGTGGGATCGTTTCAGTCGTGGATTGCTGCTTATTCGCCAATCGTGGCATGTGCTGAGCAAAGACAAACGCCTCTTGATCTTTCCGTTCTTGAGCGCTCTATCCCTCGTGGCCGTGCTGATCAGCTTTGCGGTTCCAATCATCGGAAGTGAGAAGCTGCAACAATTCCTTTCAGGGCAGAGTTATGAAGCAGAAGCTGCGGACTTGGTGTTATTGTTTCTGTTCTACTTTGTGAACTACTTGGTGATCACGCTCTTCAATGCGGCGCTGATAAGCTGCGCCATCACCAGCTTGCGGGGCGGCAAGCCGACGATTGCCAAGGGAGTGCAGGCGGCGCTGACGCGACTGCCCCAGATTGTGGCCTGGTCGCTGCTAAGTGCGAGTGTGGGAGTTCTGCTCCGCGCCGTAGAGTCGCGTGTTCCTATCGTGATGAGGCTCTTCACCTTCTTCGCGGGGCTTCTCTGGGCCGTGGCGACCTACTTCGCCGTGCCGGTGATGGTTGCCGAAGGCGCCGGACCCGTCACGGCCGTGAAACGATCCGTCGAGATCATTCGAAAGACCTGGGGTGAGTCACTCGTCTCGAACCTTGGCATAAACGCCGTGTTCTCGTTCGGTCTCTTTCTGACGGTCCTGCCTGCCATGATCATCGGATCGACCGGGAACAATCATGCACTGCTCATCTACCTGGCGGTCGCCATTGTGTTCTGGTTGCTCATCGCGCTTGTGGCAAGCGCGCTCATGACGATCACCCGCAGCGCGATCTACTGCTATGCGACCGATGGGGAAGCGCCCAGCGGTTTCGACCAGGACTCCCTGGCGAACGCGTTTCGCAGACGCCGTACGCTTCTCGGAGGGCAGTCCCAGATAGGCGGCTAGGCGCCCGCGATCATTTGCTCGGCGTACCAGTGCGCGAAAGCGGCGACATTGGCCTCCAGAAGCGGATGGAAGGGTCCCTGCCGCGCATGCGGAGCGGCCAGACCCTGCCGCTGCTTCTCCAGGGCGGGCACGTCCTCGGCGAGGGCCGCGTCTAGGCGGTGGAAGTAGGCGGCCGCGCGTTCTTCGAAATCCGGGAGTGCCATGGTCTCGGCCGGGAAGCAGATCGTCTGATTGACCAGGCAGCGCCGCGGATCCATCGGGTAGGCCTCGTAGACCCAGACGGCGTCACTGCCCGCCGCGAAGGTCATGTTGGGAAAGAGCCAGGTGTAGCGAACCCCCGAGGCCGCCCGCCCCGCCAGCCCCGGCATGGCCGGCAGGGCGCCGCCCTGCTGGTCTTGCAGCAGCCCGCCCGTGCCCTCGGTCGGGCCGAACTGACTGGCGAAGGCACCGCGGGCATTGTCGGCCGGATCGGGCGGGAGGTAGAGGCTGTTGATCGAATCGGGATGGACGTAGGGGAGGTGATAGTGCTCGTTGAAGACCTCGAGAAAGGCCTTCCAGTTGCAAGCCACGGTCATGCTGCGGCGCCGCGCGGAACGCAGTCCCTCCAGCGGCCAGGGCGCGTGCGGTTCGGCAAGCCCGCTTAGCTGGCTGTCGAGCGACGGCGCATCGCTTTCGAGGTTCACGAAAGCGAAACCGAGACGTTCCTCGGCGGGAAACTCGACCAGGCCGTAGTCGTTCTTCTCGAAGCCGGGGAGCTTATCCATCTTCGGGGCGCTCGCCAGGCTGCCGTCCAGGCGGTAGACCCAGGAGTGGAAAGGACAGCGCAGCCGCTTGCAGTTGCCGGTGCCGTCGGCGAGCCGGGTTCCGCGGTGACGGCAGGCATTGGCGAAGGCCCGCAGCCGCCCGGTCTTGTCGCGCAAGAGAATGATCGGCGCGCCGGCGATGTCGAGCGCCGCGTAATCGCCGGCCGCTGTCACTTGATCGGCGCGGCCGAGACCGATCCAGGACCGCCGGAAGATCCTCTCGATCTCCGCCTGCATTACCGCTTCGTCGTGGTAGCAGCTGGGCGGCAGCGAGAGCGCGGCCTCGGGGCTTGCCCGGCAAGCCGCCAGCTGCCGATGCAGCACCTGCTGTCTTTCCTTGTCGGATTTGGACATCGACCGCATGTTCATTCTGGGCACCGCCTCATACTGGCCGCACTTCGCTGGCGATGACGAAGGGGTAGCTGGCTGAGTAGGCGCGGAACGCCAAGACCAGCAAGCCTTGCTCGACCGGCCTGCAAGCCCACCCCGCCGTCACTGCGAGGAGCGATAGCGACGCGGCAGTCCAGCGCAGTACCCTCGACCGAGACGGGCTGGATCGCCGCGCTTCGCTCGCGATGACGAAGGGGTAGCTGGCTGCACACTCGGTGTCGGCATAAAGCGCCAAGACCAGCAAGCCTTGCTCGACACGCCGGCAAGCCCGCCCCGCCGTCACTGCGAGGAGCGTTAGCGACGCGGCAGTCCAGTGCAGCACCCTTGTCCGAGACGGGCTGGATCGCCGCGCTTCGCTCACGATGACGAAGGGGAAACTGGCTGCGCGCCCTGTGTCGGGATGAAATGCCAAAACCAGCAAGCTTTGTTCGAGTGACCCTCACGCCCGCTACCTCATGACGAAGGGGTCGGCCATGGGCGCGTCGGAAGTGTTGATCCAGACCGTCTTGGGCCTGGTGTAGTCGTAGATCGCCTGCAGTCCGCTCTCCCGGCCATAGCCGGACTCCTTGTAGCCGCCGAACTCGGCGATCGGCGAGACCACGCGGTAGGTGTTGATCCAGACGATGCCGGCCCGCACGGCCTGCGCTACGCGCAGCGCCCGCCCGCCGTCCTTGGAGAAGATCCCCGCGGCCAGCCCGTGGCGCGTGTCGTTGGCGCGCGCAATCACCTCCTCCTCCGATTTGAAGCGAAGAACACTCAAGACCGGCCCGAAGAGTTCCGTGTCGACGATGCGCAGCGACTGTGCCGGTGCCTCGATGATGGTGGGCTCGTAGAACCAGCCGCGGTTCTGGTCCTTCGGCCGCTGCCCGCCGGTCAGGAGCCGGCCGCCTTCCTCGATCGCGTGCGCGACCTCTCTTTCGATGTGCTCCAATTGGCCCGTCGTCGCCAAGGGGCCCATCTGGGTCTCTTCGGCCAGCGGGTCGCCGATGCGGATCTCCTTGGCCCGGCCGACCATCGTCTCCAGGAAGCGGTCGGCGATACTGTCCTGCAGATAGAGCCTGGAGCCGGCGACGCAGCTCTGTCCGCTGGCGCCGAAGATGCCGGCGATGGAGCCGTTGACCGCGCTCTCCAGGTCGGCGTCCTCGAAGACGATGAAGGGCGACTTGCCGCCCAACTCCAGCGATACCTGGGCGAAGTTCTCGGCCGAGTTGCGCACCACGTGGCGGGCGGAGACCGGTCCGCCGGTGAAGCTGATCCTCTGCACCAGCGGGTGCGAGGTCAGCACCCTGCCGCAGGGGTCGCCATGGCCGGTCACGACATTGACAACGCCGGGCGGAAAGCCTGCTTCCTCGATCAGCTTGGCGAACTCCAGCATCGGCGCGGAGGCATGCTCGGAGGCCTTCAACACCACGGTGTTGCCTGCCGCCAGTGCCGGGCCGATCTTGACCGCGACCAGGAAGAGCTGCGAGTTCCAAGGCACCACGGCGGCAACCACGCCCAAGGGCTCGCGCAGGGTCATCGCCAGCATGTCGGGTTTGTCGATCGGCAGGGTCGATCCCTGGATCTTGTCGGTGCAGCCGGCGTAGTAGTGAAAGAACTCGGCGATGTACTTGGCCTGCCAGCGGGTCTCCTTCAGCATCTTGCCGGTGTCGATGGTCTCGACGCGGCCCAAGGCTTCGGACTGCTCGGCCAGGAGGTCGGCCAGGCGGCGCAGGTACTTGCCGCGCGCCGTCGGCGTCAGTCCCGCCCAGGTGCCTTCACGAAAGGCCCGGTCGGCGGCTCGGATCGCGCGGTCGACGTCGTCGGCCGAGGCCTCCGGGATCCGCGCCCAGGCCTCGCCGCTCGCCGGATTGAAGCTCTCGAAACTGCGCCCGTCGCTGGCGTCCACCCACTGGCCATCGATCATCATGCGATAGTGCTCGAGCGCAGTCATTCCGCATCCCTTCTCTGCTTGCCAGCCAGGCTTATGGCAGCCCCGGGAAGGATGTTCAGAAAAATCCGCCAGGTGGCGACCAAAAACTTGCTCATGCCGCGGGTCGGCTTGGTTAGCCTTTCCGAGGACAGCGAAAGGGGGAATAGCAATGTCGTTCAAGGAAGTAATCGGTGGGCCGCTGGTGATCGGCGGGAGGACGCTGTCGCTGTCGCGTGCCATCCGCGCCGGCGACTTCGTGTTCCTGACGGGGCAGGTCCCCTTCAAGGACGGCGCGGTCATGACCGAGGGCAGCATCGAAGAGCAAACGCGGGCCGTGCTCGATGCGATCGAGGAGACCCTGCGTGAAGCGGGCTGCGCGCTCTCGGACGTCGTGAAGGCCATGGTGTGGCTGACCGACCGTGCCGACTTCCCCGGCTTCAATGCCGTCTACGGCGAGTACTTTCCCGACGCGCCGCCGACCCGGTCCGCCGTGGTCAACGACTTGCTGGTGGACGTCCGCGTCGAGGTAGAGGTGGTGGCCTACCGCCCCAAGGCAGCCCCGAATGACGGATCGGCATCCTAACGGCACGGCCTTCCAGGACCGCGGCGGCGACGCGCCCGCCGTGGTGCTGGTGCACGGCTTCGGGCTCAATCGCGGTATGTGGTGTTGGCAGGAAGCGGCCCTGTCGGCGCGCTATCGGCTCGTCACCTACGATCTCTACGGCCATGGCGAGAGTGCCCCGCCGCCCGCCGTACCCGACCTGACGCTCTTCTCGGAGCAGCTGCGGGGGCTCTTGGACCGGCTCGCGCTGACCGAGGTGGCGGTCGTCGGCTTCTCCTTGGGCGGGATGATCGCGCGTCGCTTCGCCATGGACCACGGCGAGCGGCTTTGGGCCTTGGCCGTCCTCAACTCGGCCCACGCGCGCGACGCCGCCGCCCAGCAGGCCATCCGCGACCGCGTCGCCCTGGCGCGCGAGAAGGGGCCCGCCGCCACGGTCGAGGCCGCGCTGAAGCGCTGGTTCGGCGATTCCTTCCGCGCCCGCAACGCGGAAACGATGGATCTGGTGCGCGGCTGGCTGCTCGCCAACGATCCCGCTGTCTATGCGGAGATCTACGCCGTGCTGGCGGAAGGCGTGGCGGAGCTGGTGGCACCGGAGAGCGCGATCGACTGTCCAACCTTGGTGATGACGGGCGAGGAGGACTACGGTAACTCTCCGGCCATGACCCAAGCCATCGCCGCGGAGATCAGCAAAGCAGTCAGCATCGTCCTGCCCGGATTGCGGCACATGGCGATGGTGGAGGCGCCCGATGCCTACAACCGCGCTCTGCTCTCCTTCCTCGGCGGCCACGCGCCAGGTGGCTCGCGTGGGTGAAGAGATCGACCGCATGGCCTTCCGGCGGGCGCTGGGCCAGTACCCGACCGGCGTCACCGTCATCGCCACGGTGGAGGCCGACGGGACGCCGCGCGGTTTCACCGCCAACTCCTTCACCTCAGTTTCGCTCGATCCCCCCTTGCTCCTCGTCTGCGTGGCCAAGACGGCCGCCAGTCTGGAGGTCTTCTGCCAGGCGCCGAGCTTCTCTGTGAATGTCTTGGCCGAGGGGCAGCGCGATATCTCGACCCTCTTCGCCACCCAGCGGCCCGACAAGTTCCAGGTGACGCGCTGGCGGCCGGGCCGCCTGGGAGCGCCTCTGCTCGATCGTGCCCTGGCCTGGTTCGACTGCGAGCGCCATGATCTGGTGGACGCGGGCGATCACGTGGTGCTGTTCGGGCATGTCAAGGACTTCGGCTACCGCGATGCCCAGCCCTTGGGCTACCTGCGCGGCAGCTACTTCACCCTGGGCTTGGAGGCCTCCCTGGTCGATGCCGCGGGCCGAGAGGCCGGCACGGTGGTCGGCGCGGTTCTTGAGCGGGACAACGCCCTGCTGCTGGAACGGGCGGAGGAGGGGCTGCGCGTACCGGCGGTCGGGCGCGACGGCAAGCCGGCGACGCTCGGCAAGCTGCTCGCGCGCTTCGGCGGGACGCGCCTGGAGCCGGCCATCGACTTCGTCTATGCGGTCTTCGAGGACAAGCGCAGCGGCGCCACCACCATCTACTTTCGCGGCCGCGCATCGGGCGAGGCCCCGGCCGGGATGGCCTACGTTCCCTTCGACGAGAAGCCATGGGAGGAGGTCGCCGACACGGCCTGCCGCATCATGCTGAAGCGCTACGTCGAGGAGGCGCAAAGGGGCCGCTTCGCCATCTACATGGGCGACGAGGTCCAAGGCGTCGTGCAGGAGGTGGAGTAGCGGCCACGCGTCGGGGTCGTTTCGTGGGGATGGGTGGGAAGTGTCATAAAGAGTCTTAAGAGAAGACACTTAGTGCATTGTAGTAAAATGGCAATTCTTATTTTTCTTTGTCATTGCGAGGAGCGTGAGCGACGCGGCAATCCAGGTGAAAATCTTAAGACCGAGCCAGACTGGATCGCGTCGCTATCGCCCGCGATGACGGACAATGGGCTGGAGGCGCGACCTCAGCCGACACGGACGTCTCTATTCCTCCGCCGTGAAGGGTTCGCGGCGAATGGAGCGCGACCATTCCTTCTCGAACACCCGCCGGTCTTGCTCGAAGGCCTGGACCTTGGCGTGCAGATGGAAGTGCGTGCGGCTGCAGGTGAGCTGCGTCTCGGTCTCCGTGCGGATCCGCCAGCCGTCGCGTTCCAGCTCTTGCGTCCAGTGAAAGGAGGCGGTCGCCGAGGTGGTGTCCTCTGGCGAGAGGCGGTAGGTCTCCCGCTTCAGGCCCCCGATAGCGATGCCGTAGCGGCCCAGCATCAGCTTGCCGTAGTCGTCGACGATCTCGAAGCGGCTCTCTCCGGCGGCCTGATCGTGGGTGACGCTGCGCTGGGAAGAGGGCGCGCGTCGCTCCTCTGCCGGCGTGGCCGGCGGGGCGCAGGGCGGGGGCGGCGTCACGAAGCGCGGATCTTCTCCCGGCTCGATCCGCGGAAGGGCCAAGACAGCCTCTTCCGTTGCTAGAGTGAAGGTCGGATCGTCGGCCGCCGGCCAAACGTTGGGCCAAGATGCGGTGGAGAGCGCCAGGCGCAGACGGTGGCCGGTCCGGAAGCGATGGGCGACGTGGTCCAGGGGAACGTGCAAGGTCATCGCCTCGCCGGGCGTCACCGGCCGGGCGCGGTCGTTTCCATCGCGATGACAGAGGTTGAGGAGTCCCCAGGTGACGAACCGCGAGACGCCGTCGGGACCGACATCGCAGAGCCTCACGACCAGGTGGCCTGTGGGGCTGTCCGACGACACTGTGATCTGCAGGATCGGATCGCCCCAGATGGAGAGCGGCTCCTCCAGCGGACGACTGTCGAACAGCAGGCTGGCGCCGTCGTCGAGCCGTTGATCTCGGGCCATCTCCGGGCCCGAGCAGTGCGGTATCAACTCGCCCCGCTCAGTGCCGGCGCAGGGAGGCGTGCGGAATTGCGTCTCCGGCGCCGGACCTGGGAGCGGCTTCAGACCCCCCTCACGCAGGTACCATAGGCTGCGCGTTCCCGAGGCCGGCGGCCAGGCCCCTGCCTCCATCCACTCTCCGGGAATCTCGCTGGCGGAAGGCCCGCCGCGTCCGCTCTCGCCGAGAAAGCCGAGATAGACGGGATCCTCCTCCACTCCGTTCTCCTCGCCGGCGAGCCAGCGGTCCCACCAGCGCCTTGCCTCGCCCAGAAAGTCCAGGCCGGGGCCGGGCGTCGCCAGATGCGGGAACTGGTGCGCCCAAGGGCCGACGATCGCCCGGACCGGCACCGACAGGTTCTCCAGCAGTCTCGGAACGGCATTGACGTAGAGATCGGCCCAGCCGGCAACGATCATCACGGGGACCTCGATCGCGGCATAGTCCTCCGCGACCGAGCCGTGGCGCCAGTAGTCGTCCCGGCTCTGATGCTCGAACCAGGGCTCGGCGAAGAAGCGGAGCCTGTTCAGGCGTTCGTGCCAGATCCCGCGCCAGCGCGACCCGACGACGTCGGGGTCCGGCGGCCGGGTGGAGAAGGACAGAAAGCTGCTCGCCCAGCCGAAGTTCTCGTTCAGAAGGCAGCCGTTCTTGTAGTGGACGTCGTCGTTGTAGCGGTCGACCGTGGCGCCCACCGCGATCACCGCCTTCAGCGCCGCCGGCGCGCGGGCGGCCACTTGGAGCGCGGCGAAGCCGCCCCAGGAGAGCCCGACGAGGCCGACGGCGCCGCTGCACCAGGGCTGCGCCGCGATCCACTCGATCACCGCGATCGCGTCATCTTGCTCAAGCGGCAGGTACTCGTCCTCGAGAAGGCCCTCGGAATCGCCGCTTCCGCGAATGTCGAGCCTGACGCAGGCATAGCCATGGCCGGCGAAGTAGGGATGACTCTGCTCGTCGTCGGCGAGGCGGCCGTCGCGGCGGCGATAGGGAATGGTCTCGAGGATCGCCGGCACCGGCGTCAGGTCCGACGATCGGGGTCTCCAGATTCGGGCGGCCAGGCGGATGCCGTCGGCCATCTCGATCCACTGCGTGGGCGCGTCGAGAACCGCCTCCGGAAAGGTCTCGACGATCGTCAGGTCCGGTGCCTCACGACCGGGAAACACGCGTCTCGCCCGTCACTTGCTCGGCGCCGCCCCGTCCGGGCCGACCGATGCCGATCGGCCCGGACGGGATCCGACTACTCTTCCATCCACCAGCGGTCGATGAGCTTCCAGCCGTCGAGCTCCCAGTTGGAGGCGATGACCTCGGGCCGCCCGACCTTCTCCGAGCGTGCGTCGACATAGTTCGCGTACATGGGAATGACGGCACCGCCGTCGTCGCGCACGATCGCCTGCATCTCGTGGTACATCGCCGCCCGCTTGTCCGCGTCCAGTTCGGCCCGGGCCGCGACCAGCAGCTTCATGAAGCGGTCGTTGCTCCAGAAGGTCTCGTTCCAGGCACCGCCGGCGGCATAGCCCACGGTGAACATCCAGTCCTCCGTCGGCCGGCCGCCCCAGTAGCTCAGCGACCAGGGCTTCACCATCCAGACATTGGTCCAATAGCCGTCGTTGGGCTCGCGGACGACGTTGATGTCGATGCCGGCCTTGGCCGCGTGCTCCTTGTAGAGCACCGCCGTGTCCAGGCCGCCCTCGAAGGGCGTGTTGGAAGCGGACAGATCGACCTTCAGCCCCTCCATGCCCGCCTTCTTGAGGTGGAACTTGGCCTTGTCCGGGTCGTAGGTACGCTGCGCCAGGTCATCGGCGTAGTAGCGGTTGGGCGGGGCGATGGGATGATCGTTCGCGACCCGACCGTGGCCGAACAGGATGGTTCGCACCAGGGCGTCGCGATCGACCGCCAGCTTCAAGGCCATGCGCACGTCGTTGTTGTCGAAGGGCGGCACGGTGGTGTTCATCGGAATGGTGTAGTGCTGGGTGCCCGTCACCTCCTCCAAGACGATGCCAGGCTGCCGCGCCAAGAGGTTGGCGGTCTTGAGATCGACCCGGTTCATGGCATCGATCTCGCCGGTGACCAGCGCGTTGGTCCTGGCCGCCGCATCGGCGATGCCGATCATCTCCACGTCATCGAAATGCGCGCGCGCGTCGCCCTTCCAGTAGTTCGGGAAGCGCTTCAGCAGCATACGCACGCCGGGCTCGACGTGCTCCAGCGTGTAGCCGCCGGCGCCGATGCCGCTGCGCCAGTCGATCTTGCCGTCCTTGGCCGGCAGGATCGGCAGGTGATAGTCGTTCATCAGGAAGGGGAAGTCGGCATTGCCTTCGGTCAGCACCACGACGACCTTGTCATTGCCGTCGGCCTTTATCTCGGCGATGCTCTCCAGCAGCGGCTTGATCGCGGAGTTCGAGTCCTCGCCGCGGTGATGCTGGACCGACGCGATGACGTCGTCGGCGTCCATGGTCTTGCCGTTCTGGAACTCCACGCCCTTGCGCAGGGCGAAGACCCAGGTCTTCGCATCGGGCGTGGCCTCGAAGCTCTCCGCCAGTTCCGGTACCAGCTCGCCTTCGGCCGTCACCTCGGTCAGGTTGTTGTGCACACCGTAGGTGAGGCCGATCTGCGTGAAGGTGGAGATGAAGGTGGCCGGATCGAGGGTGTCTGTCGTGCTGGCACCGCCGAGGCCGAGGCGGAAGGTGCCGCCGCGCTTTGGCGAGGCCGCCTGCACCTTGCCGACGAAGGCCTGCGCGCCGGCCACCGTGAGCCCCAGGGCGAGCGCACCCTGCATGAAACTGCGGCGGCTGATCCGTCCGCCACGATAGTCTGCCTTTAGACGGTCGATCTTCTTCACGATGTCGGTCTCCCTGACAGTGCGTCGCATTTCAGATATTGCTTTTTGGCGACATGCGCAACCAGCACAATGGTGCGCGCGCGGACAGGGCTCTATTTCGAGATTTTCGTCCGTGATTCGGAGATTCTCGCCATCATCGCGGCACAGCGCATTCGCCCCCGCATTGGTTCGATCGCGAGGGAGTTCACGCCGTTTCGGGCCTGTCAGGTCTGGCCTGAACCCGTCATTCCAAGCGGCCGAAGTCCGCTCAGTCGTCCCGCTTCTTCTTGATGAGCTTATAGGACTTGTCGAACTTGAGGTCGAAGGTCTGACCGTCGGCGCAGACCGCCTTATCGACCTCGAAGCGATCGTCGTCGATGTCGAACTCGGCACGGCCGCCCGAGCAGCCTTCCCCCTCCAGGGCGATGTTGATCTGCACCCGCTCGTCTTCGCTCAGCGGCCGCTCGCCGCCCACGATGGCGAAGGAACGGTCGAGTTCCATGTCGTAGGTCCGGCCGTCGCCGCAGGTCGCATCGTCGACCTCGTAGAGCCGGTCGTCCTCGTCATACTCCATGTCGGTGGCGGTGCAGCCATAGGCCAGGATGGCGAGGTCGATCTTGGCCCGCTCCTCGGGCGTGACGTCTCGGTCGGCCAGGGCTGGGCCCGTCAGAAGGCAAAGGCTGCAAGCCGCGAGCAATAGGGGCCTCATGGTGGTTCCTCCGACATTGGGACGATTCGGCGGCGCGTCCACGCCCGGATGACTCCGGCTGCACCGTCACGTCGCAAGCTTGGTGCCGCGCGTGCCCCGGTTCAAGGCCGATTCCGTGAAGATAGCGGGGCTTGGCGGCATCCCGGGGCTTGCGCGGCCCCGGCTGCCAGCAAGTGGGTTGTTGCCGGCGCTCCGGCGCCATAGCATCACCAGAGTGTAAAACGAGATGGGAGTTGGCTGATCTATGACGCCCTTTGCGGTTGCCGGTGTGCAGATGCATGTCGCCGCCTTGCACGACAATGTCGAAGGCATGCGCCACCGGTTGGACATTCTGATGGCGCGCTTTCCCTGGACGCAGATGGTCCTCTTCAGCGAGTTGGCGCCCTACGGTCCCTTGCCGCGCTATGCGCAGCCCTTTCCCAATCAGGTGTTGGAGAGCTTTTGCGCCGACGCGCGGCGGCACAGCGTATGGCTGATCCCCGGTTCCCTCTTCGAGAAGGCCGACGACGGCCTGATCTACAACACCTCCGTCGTGATCAATCCCGATGGGGAGATCGTCGCCAAGTACCGCAAGATGTTCCCCTTTCGTCCTTATGAGGCCGACGTGGAGGCGGGCAGCGAGTTCTGCATCTTCGACGTGCCGGAGGTCGGGCGCTTCGGCCTGTCGATCTGCTACGATATCTGGTTCCCGGAGACCACCCGCCAGCTGACCAGCCAGGGAGTCGAGGTGCTGCTGCACCCCGTGCTGACCGGCACCACCGACCGCGATGCCGAATTGGCGATCGCGCGCGCCACGGCCGCGCAGTTCCAGTGCTACGTCTTCGACGTCAACGGTCTGGGCGCGGGCGGGGTCGGGCGCTCCTGCGTGGTCGATCCCAGCGCCAATGTCCTGCACCAGTCGGCCGGCCAGGAGGACATGTTCCCGATCGAGATCGACCTCTCGATGGTCCGCCGTCAGCGGGAGACGGGTCTGCGCGGATTGGGTCAGGTGCTGAAGAGCTTCCGTGACCGCTCGACCGACTTCCCGGTCTACGACCGCAGCACCGGCAGCGAGGCCTATCTCCATAGTCTAGGACCCCTGGAGATGGCGCGGCAGGGCTCACGCGCCGGCCTGGAGACTGCCGATCCCAGAACCGCGGTCGACCGCACCTTGGCGCAAGCCGAAGCGGAGACCATGGCGCCCTTCAAGGGCATCTTGACCGATAGCTAGGCCAAGGCGGGGAGGGGAGACGAAGGGCAAGAAGAACAGAAGGCAGGGAGAGCCTCATGCCAGATGACGTTGGCGTACATCCGACCCACAAGATCAGCGACTACTATTCCGCGGTGCAGCTGCGGGCCGACCGCTGGAGCGCGCTGAAGGAGACGGTGGAGAACCTGGCGCGCATCGGCGCCGGCGGTCGCGGCGAGGTCAAGCAGCAGAAGCGGGCGGCGGACCTCTTCGAGAGCCTGGCGCCGATCGAGGTCTATTGGGCCTTCCCGGGCAAACGCGCCTTCGATCAGCTGCGCCGCCTGATGGAGGCCCGCAACTGGGACGATCTCGCCTTCTCCATCCGCAGGGTGGTGCGGGCCTTGACGTCGGGCGCCTACCGCCGTCGGGTGATCCCCTTGGTCCAGGACGAGGAGACCGACGAGGTCGAGGATGAATCGACCTTGCCGATCGAGGCGCGGGCCTTGGCCAGGCCCTATTTCGAAACGCTCATCGTCGACGAGATGCTGGACTTCCAGGAGCGCTGGCTGCGGCAGAGCCTGGCCCGGATGCGCCGCCCGGAAGACCAGTTCCTCTATGAGCCGGTGATCGTCCCCAGCGTCGAGGACGCGCTGATCGCCATCCTCTTCAATCACAACATCCAAGCCGTCGTGGTGCGCCCCGGCCTCAGCCTGAAGTCGAACAATGAGCTTGAAATCCTGACGCGCCACCTCAACCGCGTGAGCGACGAAGAGGACGTCGACGCCATCCTGCCGGAGGAGTACGGCCCGGAACTCTGCCGGCTGATCGGCAAGCTCAGGCCGGAACTCGACGTCTATCTGATCACCAACCGCTCGGTGGAGGACATCGCCGGGCACGATCTGGGCCGCTGCAGGCGGGTCTTCTACAATCAAGAAGACTTCCTGGAGCTGCATCTCAATATCCTGCGCGGGGTCGGCGCCCGCTACAAGACACCCTTCTTCACGGCCTTGAAGGAGTATTCCAAGCAGCCCACCGGCGTCTTTCACGCCATGCCGATCAGCCGCGGCAAGTCGATCGCCAAGTCGCACTGGATCCAGGACATGGGTGCCTTCTACGGGCCCAACATCTTCCTGGCCGAGACCTCCGCCACCTCGGGCGGGCTGGACAGCCTGCTGGAGCCGGTGGGACCGATCAAGGAAGCGCAGGAGTTGGCGGCCCGCGCCTTCGGCTCGAAGCAGACTTTCTTCGCCACCAACGGCACCTCGACCTGCAACAAGATCGTGGTGCAGGCCCTGGTGCGCCCTGGCGACATCGTCCTGGTCGACCGCGACTGCCACAAGTCGCACCACTACGGCATGGTGCTGGCCGGCGCCCAGGTGATCTATCTCGATAGCTACCCCTTGAACGACTACTCCATGTACGGCGCGGTGCCGATCAAGGAGATCAAGCGCCAGCTATTGGAGCTGAAGGCGGCCGGCAAGCTCGACAAGGTGCGCATGCTGCTGCTCACCAACTGCACCTTCGACGGTCTCGTCTACAACGTCGAGCGGGTGATGGACGAGTGCCTGGCGATCAAGCCCGGCCTGATCTTCCTGTGGGACGAGGCCTGGTTCGCCTTCGCGCGCTTCGGCCCCACCTATCGCCACCGCACGGCGATGAACGCGGCCAACAACCTGCGCCAAAAGCTGCGCGACCCCAAGCACGCCAAGGATCACGAAAAGCAGCGGGAGAAGCTGGAGGGCGCCGACGACGCCACCTTGATCAAGACGCGGTTGATCCCGCCGCCCGGCGCCCGGGTTCGGGTCTACTCCACCCAGTCGACGCACAAGACCCTGACCTCGCTGCGTCAAGGCTCGATGATCCACGTGAACGATCAGGACTTCAAAGGCGAGGTGGAGCAGGCCTTTCACGAGGCCTACATGACCCACACCTCGACCTCGCCCAACTACCAGATCATCGCCTCGCTGGACGTCGGCAGGCGGCAGGTGGAGCTGGAGGGCTTCGAGTTCGTGCAGCGCCAGGTGGAATCGGCCATGTCGTTGCGCCGCGCGATCTTCACCCATCCGCAGCTGACCAAGTACTTCAAGCTGCTGACGGCCGGCGACATGATCCCGGAGGAGTATCGCGAGAGCGGCATCGAGAGCTACTACGACCCGGCGCAGGGCTGGGCCGACATCTGGGAGTGCTGGGCCAGCGACGAGTTCGTACTGGATGCCACGCGCGTGACCTTGGCCGTCGGCGGCACCGGCTGGGACGGCGACACCTTCAAGACCAAGATCCTGATGGACAAGCACGGGATCCAGATCAACAAGACCTCGCGCAACACCGTGCTCTTCATGACCAACATCGGCACCACGCGCTCCTCGGTCGCCTATCTGATCGAGGTGCTGGTGCAGATCACCAAGGAATTGGACGAGCGCTTGGACGATGCCTCCAAGATGGAGCGGCTTTCCTTCGAGCGGCGGGTGAGGAGCCTCACCGAAGAGCGTCCGCCCCTGCCGGACTTCAGCCGCTTCCACGACGCCTTTCGGCCGGCCGACGCCGAGGGCACGCCGGAGGGCGACATCCGCGCGGCCTTCTTCCTGGCCTACGACGAGGACAAGTGCGACTACCTCGCGCTGGAGGATCTGGCCGACATCCTGACCGACGATGCGCAGGAAGTCGTCTCCGCCTCCTTCATCATTCCCTATCCGCCGGGTTTCCCGATCCTCGTTCCCGGACAGGTGATCTCCAAGGAGATCCTCGCCTTCATGCGGGCCTTGGACGTGAACGAGATCCACGGCTATCGCCCGGACTTGGGGTTGCGCGTCTTCACCCAGGAGGCGCTTCAAGACAGAAAGTAACCGCCGCCCCAAGGGCGGCACTCAGGCAGAACAGGGGCCTCACTCGCAATGCCAAAGAAGACTCTTCGCAACATCTCCGAAATCCGCCGCTTCTTTCACCGCAACGAGACGCCGATCTACTTCGTCTCGGCAACCAACTTCAACCTGCTCGGGCTCGACGAGTGGGTTAAAAATCTCAAGTATATCAATTACCTGGACTGTTTCGACGGCAAGCATCCCAACGTGATGATCCCCTCCGAACAGCCGCACGACGAGTTCCAGTCGATCGAGGACATCAACAACTATCTCCTGCAGCACAAGGAGGTAATCGACTTCCTCGGCAGGCGCGGACCCAAGCCGGTCTTCGTCTTCCTGATGTTCGACGAGACCACGGAGAAGCTGGCCAAGGAGATCGGCGCCACGGTCTGGTTCCCCAAGGCCAAGCTGCGCAACCGCGTCGACAACAAGATCGAGACGGTGCGCATCGGCAACAAGGCGGGCGTGCCGTCGGCGCCCAACACGCTCTCCGAGATCGAGAGCTGGGACCATCTGATGGAGGTGGCGAAAGAGGCCAAGCTGGGCACCGACTTGGTGCTGCAGTCGGCCTTCGGCGACAGCGGCCACACCACCTTTTTCATCAAGTCCGAGGCCGACTTCCGCCGGCACGAGCACGAGATCGTCGGCGAGGGCGAGATCAAGGTGATGAAACGTCTGGTCTGCCGCGGCTCGGCGATCGAGGCCTGCGCCACCAAGAAGGGCACCATCGTCGGCCCCTTGATGACGGAGCTGGTCGGCTTCAAGGAGCTGACGCCCTACCGCGGTGGCTGGTGCGGCAACGAGATCTTCGCCACCGCCTTTCCGCCCAAGACTCGTCAGAAGGCGCGCCAGCTGACCTTCAAGTTCGGCGAGCAGCTGAAGAAGGAAGGCTATCGCGGCTATTTCGAGCTGGACTTCCTGGTCGAGGAGAAGACGGGAGAGATCTATCTGGGCGAATTGAACCCGCGCATCACCGGTGCTTCCTCCATGACCAATCATGCGGCCTTCGCGCATGCCGACGCGCCGCTCTTCCTCTTCCATCTGCTGGAGTTCTCCGGCAAGCCCTTCGACCTCGACGTCGAGGAATTGAACGCGCGCTGGGCCGATCCGGATATGATCGATTCCTGGTCGCAGATGGTGATCAAGCACACGGATGACACGGTCGACATCCTGACCGACGCGCCGCCCAGCGGAATCTACCGCATGCTGGACGACGGCCAGGTCGTCTTCGACCGCTTCGACTATCACCGCCGCGCGGTCGAGAGCGAGAAGGAAGCCTTCTTCCTGCGCATCCTGAAGCCCGGCGACTACCGCTACGAAGGGGCGGACCTGGGCATCCTGGTGATCCGCGGCCGCTCCATGACGCAGCGGCACAAGCTGACCGAGCGCTCCAAGCGCTGGATCGAGGGCATCAAAAAGGCCTTTTCCGCGAAGCCGTTGCCGGCCGCCGGCGCGCTCAACGACCCGGCCTTCAAGATCCTCTAGAGCAGGATGACGTCAAGTCGAACCGAATTGTCGTCCGATGCCTGCTCTACGACTTTGAAAGAGAGAGCAGGTTCACGCAGTCAGGTGAGTCCACCCGACTGCGGCCTGTTTTAGCAGCGATGCGATGGAGCTGACCTTCCGCGCCGTCAGCGAGGACCTACCCGGGCCCAAGTGGGCCGGACTCTTCTCGGAGTACTGGCCGGCCTACCGCCGCTGGTGGCTGCAGGAAGGCGCGGAGGCAAGGCCGACCTATCTGGCCGCCAGGCGGGCGGTCCGCCGCCACATGCCGGAGATCGCCCCGCTCTACGAAGAGCTCTGCGAGCTGGCCGGGGGCGGCGATCAGGCCGCCCGCTTTCTCAGCTTCTACTGCCCGCCGGCCTATCTGACGGCCTGCAGCCAGGCCATCCTGCCGGAGAGCGAGCCCATCCTGGTGCGGAACTACGACTACAGCGCCATGGCCTTCGATGCCGTGGTGCTGCGGACACGATGGCAGGGCAGGGCGGTGATGGGCACCAGCGACGGCCTCTGGGGCCTGGTCGACGGCATCAACGATGCCGGGCTGGCGGTCTCGCTCACCTTCGGCGGCCGGCGCGTGGTGGGCGAAGGCTTCGGCGTGCCGCTTATCCTGCGCTACCTCCTGCAGACCTGCGAGACCACCAAGGAGGCCGGCGAGGCGCTTCGGCGCCTGCCGACGCACATGAGCTACAACATCACCGTGGTCGACCGCGAGCGCCGCTATCTGACCGCCTACCTGGCCCCGGACCGCGAAACGCAGTTGACCAAGCAGGCGGTGGCGACGAATCACCAGGAGCGGGTGGAGTGGAGCCGCCACGCCCGCTTCTCCGCCACCGTCGAGCGTCAACGCTTCCTGCTGCAGCGGCTCAGCCTGCACCGCGAGCCGCAAGAGAAGTTCATCGCCGCCTTCCTGAAGCCGCCCCTCTACTCGACGGCCTTCGCCGCCGGCTTCGGCACGCTCTACACCGCCGTCTACCGGCCGCGGCAGTCCAGCATGAACCTGCTCTGGCCCCGTGACAGCTGGCAGTTCACCCTTGATGCCTTCCACGAGGGCATACGCCGGGTGGCGGTGCCCCTCAGCGCATAAACAGGTGGTGAGGCCGGAACGTTCTCCGGCGCTCCTGTCCTCCCTCACCACTTCTCCGCAAAGGGGCGGATGACGAGGTCGAAGGACCAGGTGGAGCGATCCTGGTGGGCCAGGTGGTAGACCTCCTCGGCGATGGCCTCGGGCTTGGCGAAGAAGTCCTCGCGCGGCCAGGGCCAGTCGGCGGGCGGGACCAGCCAGGAGGGGCGCTCCTCCTCGGGGCCGAGCCAGGTGACGTCGATGGCGGCATCGACCGTGACGTAGCCGACGTGAATGCCCTTGGGTCCCAGCTCGCGCGCCAGGGATTGGGCGAGGATGCGCTGGGCCGCCTTGGTGGGGGCGAAGAGCGCGTACTTCGGGACCCCGCGATGGGCGGCCGTGTTGCCGGTGACCAGGATCGCGCCCTTGCCGGCGGCGATCATATCGGGCGCGAGATCGCGGGCGAGGTGGAGCAGGGCCGTGGTGTTGACCCGGAAGTTGCGCTCCAGCTCGCTCGGATCGGCGTCCAGAAAGCCGTCGAAGGTGTGGGCGACGGCGTTGTGGATCAAGACCTCGGGCACGCCCATCTCGGCCCGGATGCGCTTCAGGGTCTTCGCGAGCGCATCCAGGTCATGGAGATCGGTGACGAAGCCGCGGGCGCCGTCCAGCTCCCGTTCCAGCGCTGTCAGGCGCTCGGCCTTTCTGGCGATCATCGCCACCCGGTAGCCGCCCTTGGCGAAGCGCCGGGCGAGTGCGCTGCCGGTGCTGTCACCGACACCGGTGATCAGTGCGAGCGGTCGCGACATGGTGCAATCTCCCGTCACGCGGCCTGCTTGGGGCCGTAGGGCGCGCCGTACTTCGGGTCCTCTCGGCCGGCCTTGACGACCTCGTGGATGGACTCCTCGACCTCGTAGGTGCGCACCCACTCCTCCGCGCCTTCCGCCATCAGCCGATGGGAGTGCGGCGACCTGGCTTGCCGACGATAGCGGACAAGCGCCATGCGGCAGGCTTGACCGCCGAAGCCGTAGGCATAGCCGGAGCCGTCGTCGCGCGCGAAGCGGGCCCGGTAGAGCTTCCAGTACTGCCCGTCGTGCTCGTAGATGTCGAAGGTCAGTTCGTGGGTGTCGTACTGCCAGTGCCACTCGCCGCTCTCGTGGATCTTACGCCAGTCCTCGGCCAAGCGGCTGCCGTCGATAAAGCTCACCCCTTGGATGTGCCAGGGCAAGGTGTCGTTCATCGTTCCTCTCGCTTTCTCTTGCTGGTGGCGCCGCCGGGGCGCGGGGTCCGGGCCTCCGGCGGCGCGTGGTTTTCTTCGAATGTCGATGGCTAGACGCTGACGGCCACGACCGGCCGCTCCGCGCCCCTGTCCTCGACCACCTTGGTGAGGTCGCCGGTGTCGATGTCGTAGACATAGCCGTAGACGTTGACGTGGCGCGGCGTGCCGGCCGAATTGCGCACCAGATTGGTGTCGTGCCGCAGCGACGTGGTGTAGTCGGAGATAGCGACGCTCTCCCGCTCGTAGAGGTCGGAGATGTCCAGTCCGTGCTCGTGCTTGTGCGCGGCGATGATGCCGTCGGGCGTGTAGGAGCTGGCGCCGCAGTGGGTATGATGCACGACGACGACGTTCTCGAGGCCCAGCAGGTGCTGGCCGACCGTGATCGAGCGCAGGGCGTCGATCGCCCGGCCGCCGGCCACCACGACGTTCAGCACCGTCGCCGTGGTAGCGATGCCGTTGCCGTCGGCGTCGGTCACCACCTCACCCGGGTAGACGTCGCCAAGCTCCTTGGCCACGGCTGCCGGTATCCCTGCCGCGCGCGGGTCGTAGCAGTAGATGATGATGGTCCTGAGCGGCATGAGCTTGGCGAACTCGACACGCGTGCGGGCCTCGTCGTAGCCGGGCTGAGCCGAGAACGCGGCGTTGTTGTAGTCCTGTTGGACGGTCATGAGATGATCTCCTTCTCTCTTTCCGGGGTGGGTTCCTAGGCGGCTTGCTCGGCGGTCGAGCGTGCGCGGGCCGTCTGGATCAATGGCGCGTAGCCGCTGTTGGCAAGCACCTTGCCGATGCGCTTGAAGTAGGGCTCCTCGCCTTCGATCCCGAGTGCATCGACGATGCGGTTCACGTAGTTGAAGAGCGCGATGACGTTGATGGCGTCCTCGACCGCCTGTTCGGACCAGCCGGCCTTGGTCAAGGCGTCGACGTCGCCCTGCTCCATGCGTTCCGGCGTCGCCGTCAGCTTCTCCGCGAAGCGCAGCATCTGGCGCAGGCGCGGCGAGATCTCTTCGCTGTCGTCGCCGGACTCCAGCGCCTCGATCACCTCCCAGCCGACATCCAACGCCGCCAAGGTCCAGTGATGTGCGCCGAGGCAGAAGCCGCAACCGTTGCGCTTGGAGACATGGGCGGCGATCATCTCGCGCTCGACCTTGGTCAGCTCGGACGGGCGGGTCATCACGCCTTCGATGAACTGAAGCAGCGGCCCGTAAAGGCCGGGATCCCGCAGAAAGACATCGGCGATGCCGGGAACCTCCTTGGTGTAGCTTAGATAGGCCATCGTCTCGGTCTCCTTTCTCTTCATTACATAGCGATCGCTATGAAATAGGCCAAAAAAAGTTAGCCCAAGACTGCGAGCGCGGTTCGGATGTGACGGGTGATCATGGCGTCGGACTGGCCCAGACGGGTCAGCAAGCCGATGCCGTAGACAGTGGTGGAGAGGAACTCCGCCAGCTGTTCGTCGGTCTCGCTCCGCTTCTTTCCTTTCGCCGCCGTCGCCTCTTGGAGCCTTGACAGGAACGCCAGGCGCAGGAGGTCGAAGTGGGCCTTCACCTTGCCCGCGGCTTCGTCGTCGTGCGGGGCCAGCTCGATCGCCGTGTTGCACATGAGGCAGCCGACCCGACCTTCCGGTGTCTGCATCAGTTCGGCGACCCTTTCCAGTGCCGCTTTGACGGCGGCGCGCGGCGGACCGGGCAGTTCCAGGGCCGTCAGGATCTCGGCGGTGACGGTTCTCCGGTAGTGGTCGAGCGAGGCCAGGAAGAGGCCATGCTTGTTCTCGAAGACGCTGTAGAGGCCGTAGTAGTTGACGCCCGTGCGGTCCACCAGATCGCGGATCGAGGTGTCGTGGTAACCCTTGGTCCAGAAGAGGTGCATGGCCTTCTCCAAGGCGTCCTCCGGGTCGAACTCGCGCGTGCGTGCCATGATCGCCTTTTCCATATCGTTCGCTCTGATATCTGGTGAGGGACAATCGGGCCGTCAAGGTGGTGGCTGTCGCACTAGAGGGTGAGGCAGATGCTGGAGCCATAGAGCAGGGGATCGGCCAGGAGCGGGGCCGAACCGGGGTCCAACGCGATCCAGGCGCCCATGACCCATAGGCTAGCAGCTATGGGCAGGGTCAGCCGCTGCCCGGAGGGGAGGATCTTCTCGGCCAGCATGGCCAAGGCCAGAAGCGCCATCCAGATAAGGCTCATGGCGCCGACGGCGAACATGACGGCCATCAGTGCCCAGCAGCAGCCGACACAGACCAGGCCGTGCGCCGTCCCCATCATCAGGGCGCCTCGCCGTCCCGGCCGCCAGCGGCGCGCGAAGTAGCTGGCCGGCATGCGGCAGTGCGTCAGGCAGGCCTGCTTCAGCGGCGAGACCTGGTAGACCCCGGCGAGGAACAGCACGAAGCCGGCTAGGGCCGGCCCCGCGCGCTCCCACGCTATCGCGTCGATCGCAGCCGCCCTGACCGCGGCGTCCAGCGCGAACGCCAGGACGCCGTAGGCAGTCCAGGCCAGGGCGTATCCGGCGAGGAAGCAGGCGAGGCTGGCGCCGCGCCGGGGCTGCCGCTGCGTGAGCGAGGCGAAGGCGCGGACGTAGAGCAGTTCGGAGGGCAGCATCATCGCGGTCAGCATGACGACCCAGCCGATCAGAAAGGTCGGAAAGTCGTGCAGCGGCGTCCCGGGTCCCTCGTCCATGTCCGCCATGACGACGAGCGATAGGAGCCAGGCGAGGAGGCTGGCCGCCACCAAGGCGGTCGCCGAGACCGCCACCCAGGAGATACGCGCGCCGCCGGCGCCACGCTGCCGGATGCCGAGCCCGGCCGGCTGTGCAACGTGCGTCATGCGTCGGGTCCGCTCCAGTCGAAGGGGATGTGCTTGCTGTTGCGGCCGGCCGGCAGGTCCTGGTCGAAGCCGAAGGCACGCCAGAAGCCGTCGACCGACTTGCCCCAAGTGACGGCGGCCTCCGTCGGTCCAACCTCGCTGCCGGGCGGATTGAAGGTCTGGATGCGCTTGTTGGGATCGGCCGTCGGGCCGGTCAGCGCCTCGCCGCTGGCGCGCATCACCTCGGGAATCTCCACGCGCCAGTGCTCCAGCGTCTCCTCGACCTCGACCGTGATGTCGGCGAACTCCACGCCGCGCAAGGTGCCGATGGCCGGGAAGAACTGCTTCATCCAGCCGCCGGCGGCACCGGTGAAGATCATCCGCAGGGCCTCTCTCTGCGCTTCGTCGGCCGAGGCGTCGAAGAAGACGGCGGCATCGGCCTTGTCTCCGGTCCAGAGGTTCCCGGTGAAGGCGCCGATGAGCACGACCTTGAGACCCTCCAGCCTGGTCTCGCCGTAGTGTCCCGCCCTGATCTTGTAGGCGAAGATGGCGTCGCAGGCGTTCCCGGTCGGTGCCTGCGCGTAGGTGCAGGGGCAGGGGACGAAGCAGGAGCAGACGTCGAACCAATCGCCGGAGACGCTCCAGTCGGGGATCACCTGGTCGGTCTTGGCACCCTCCATCGTCATTGCCCGTCTCCTTCGATGCGTTGAGGCGTCTGTTGCCTTTGAATTTTGTACCGCTTCGCATATATTGATGATCCGGCGGAGCAAAGGAGTCAATAATTTTATGCGGACTGGTACAAAATGAACGAAAAGAGGCGCGGGCGGCCCCGCGGCTATGATCCCGAGACGGCCCTCGGCGCGGCGCTGGAGGCCTTCTGGCGGCAGGGTTTTTCCGGCACGAGTCTCGACCAGATCTCGACTGCCACAGGGATGAACCGGCCGAGCCTCTACGCGGCCTTCGGTGACAAGAAGGCGATCTACCGAAAGGCTGTCGAGCAGTTCAATCGGGACTTCCTCGGTCGACTGAAGGCGGCGCTCTTCGCCGACGAGGGGATCGCGGCGGATCTGGCGGGCTTCTATCTGGCCGCCTTGCCGACCTACCGGTCGGGGGAGGGCGTGGCGAAAGGCTGCCCGGTCATCTGCACGGCGACGGTGGAGGCGGCCGTCGATGACGACATTCAAGCGGACCTGGCGCGTGCGCTCGACTGCATCGACGAGGCCTTGACGGCACGCTTCGCGCTGGCCCGAGACCGGGGAGAGCTCAGCGGCGCGGCCGAGCCGGCGAAGCTCGGCCGGATGGCTGGCGCCCTGCTACACAGCCTTGCGGTGCGCGTGCGCGCGAGGCAGTCCGGCTTCGAGCCCGAGCTCTTCATCGAGGAGTCGGTCGCGGCGATCTTGGCCGGGCATCGCGCGTAAGCGAGCGGTGCTCCTGCTAGGAAGGCGTCCGGCGTTTACGGTGGCTGCCCTTGACGCGACAAACGATAGCCTAGCACGGCAGTTCCGCCGAAAGACAAGTCATCGTCACCGACCTGACAGTGCGCCTCACTTGCCTAGGGTCTGCGGAGAATACACCACTAGGAAAATGGCTTGGACGTTCGTTCATTAGAAGATCAGTGCAAAAAACAATTATTGACCCGTCAAGCTTTCCTATGACACGCTACTCGGCAAGGACCCTGCCGGAGCAAAAAAGTCGCTGTTTGAGCAGTTATCTATTGTTCGACATCGCGATTGGCGGGGCAAGGGGGGGCGATGAGAGCTTTTCTCGCGAATCTCGGTCTTGAACGTCGCGCTTCGAAAGCACTGGGGTACCTTTCGGCTGGAGCCGCCACTGTGCTGCTCTTCTTGCTCACCGGCACGACACCCTCGTCCGCCGACTGCGTCGCTCAGAACGGCACCACCACGCAGTTCCTCTGTTCCGGCACGCTGCCCGACGAGCTGTTCATCCAGGTCGAGGTCCCCGACACGGCCAATCTGGTCGAGGTTCAGAACATTGCGAACGACCTTGCCTTGCTGCAGTGGGCCGTTCCGCTAGCCGCCGGTTCTAACGTGGAACTCAGCGTCTCCACCTTGCCCGACTTCAAAATTGGGAACAGCGATCCCGATAGTAGTCTCCTAACTGTCATTACCGTTGGAAACACCGGTTCAAAGGGGAGCGACGAGGAGTTTGAATCTGCCAAGAACGGTGCCAATGGAGGCGACGGTCAGGACGCAAAGGTTTCCTTAGTCGGAGACTTCTTTCAGACCGGCCCGATCTTCAATGGCGCGAGCGGTGTCTCCATTGTGAGTGCTGGCGGCTCCGGCGGCTTGGGGGGAGAAACGACCTGCTCCTTCCCGCTAGCCTGTGACGGAGGGAACGGTGGGTTGGCTGGCGACGGAGGCGATGTCTCAGCCACCTTCGATGGCACCATAACCTTCGGTAACAGCGCAAACACGTTACCCAACGAGGCAGCGGCGCTGGTCGTGACGAGCGAAGGCGGCACCGGAGGCGACGGTGGAACGGGAAGTGGCGCATCCGGAGGCGTCAACAATGGCGGCGATGCGGGTTTCGGCGGCAACGCAGGGATCGTCCAGATTGTCGGAGGCGGCCAAGGGGGAAGTGCAGCGAGCATCACAACATCCGGAGAGGTCGTGCCGGGCGTCCTAGCCTCAAGTATCGGTGGAGCGGGGGGCGAAGGTGCGCACGGTGCGAAGGATGGCGGCGTTGGCGGCCTCGGCGGCTCCGGTGGCTCTGTCTGCCTGGACGGCGACTGCAGCACAGCCAGCAGTACGGCCGGTTGGTCGGTGGCAACCCAAGGCGACAATTCCTACGGCTTTCAGCTGTTGAGCGCGGGTGGTGACGGCGGCGCGGGTTTGAATGGCACGGACAATGATGGCGGCCGTGGCGGCGATGCCGGCTCCGCGGGGGATGTGGTTGCCCATGGCGGAACGACGGGCCTGCGCACGATCACCACGCTGGGCGACAGCGCGCCGGCCTTTCTGGCAAAGTCCATCGCCGGGTCCGGAGCGAACGGCGGCAGCGGGAAGAATTTCGGAAATGGCGGTGCCGGCGGATTCGGCGGCAGCGCAGGTGACGTCTCTATCTCCGGTCAATGGGATATCTCCACAAGCGGAGAGAACTCGGCCGGTATTGCCGCCCTCAGCCTCGGTGGACCCGGCGGCCAAGGTGGTGATGGCGGTTGGTGTTGCGATACGAAAGGTGGCGGCGGTGGTGCCAGCGGTCCCGCAGGCAATGTCACTGTCACGCTCGACAGCGGCAGCAATGGCATCACCACGAAAGGCACGGGATCGCACGCCGTCCTCGCTCAATCTATCGGCGGTCATGCCGGCAGCGCCGGAACCGCGGAGTCTCTGGTCGTTTCCTTTGCCGCATCGGCGGGCAGTGCGGGCGCGGCCGGCGACGTGACGGTGACGAACAGCGACGCTGTTCCAATCACCACCGAGGGCAACGAGGCCGTCGCCATCTTTGCGCAATCCATCGGTGGCGGCGGCGGGAATGGCGGCGGCTCCTCCTCGATCCCCGGCTTTGCCGACTTCTATGCCCAAGGCGGCAACGGCAGCATCGGTGCCAACGGCGGAAGCGTATCGGTCGAGAACGCAGGAACGATCTCCATCTCCGGAAACTCAAGTGGCGGGATCGTCGCCCACTCCGTCGGCGGCACGGGTGGTTCCGGCGGGACGTCGAGCGCCAAGATCCTTTCCCTGGGCGGGCGAGCCTCCGATGGTGCCAACGGCGGCAGTGTCACGATCGACAACAGCGGCGACATCAGCGGCACAATCGATACGGGCGACGCCGCCGACGATGCGATCTGCCAAGTCGGCTGTTCGCCGGGTATCGTGGCGCAGTCGATCGGCGGTGGCGGTGGTGTCGGCGGCAGCAGCTTTTCCGAATTCTCTCTCGGCGGCAGGGCTGGCGGTGGCGGCGACGGCGGAGAGGTCTCGGTCACCAACAGTGGCACGATCGATCCCGCTGACGCCAAGGAGTCACCGGGCATCCATGCGCAATCGGTCGGTGGCGGCGGCGGCCGCGGCGGGATGGCGTTAGCCTTGGCGCCGGGCGCCTCCATCGCCATCGGCGCACAAGGTGGCATTGGCGGGCATGGCGAGTCGGTCACGATCGAGAACAACGCAGAGAAGGTGACTGGTGGCAATTCGGACAGTTCGCACGCTCTTTGGGCGCAGTCGATTGGCGGCGGTGGCGGGCACGGCGGCGCCAGCGCATCGATCTCGGGTGATTTCGAGCTGCCGGCCGTTGCGCTCGCGGTGGGCGCCGATGGCGGCGGCGGCGGTGACGGCGGTCAAGTAGAGATCACCAGCGCCGGCGACGTGGGCGCTTTGGGCGACGATTCCAGCGCGATCTTCGGCCAATCGGTGGGCGGCGGCGGCGGTACCGGCGGCCTCACGCTCTCTGGTACGGCAACGCTAGGCGAAGGCTCGGCCGGTTTGGCCATGGCCTTCGGCGGCAATGGCGGCACCGGCGGATCCGGGGGCGCGGTCAGCGTCAGCACGATCGGTACCCTTCTTAGCACCACCGGCAACAACTCCTCCGTTATCGTGGCCCAATCGCTCGGCGGCGGTGGTGGCAAGGGCGGCTTTACCGCCGCCGTGAATGCCAATTTCGATGGCGAGGGCAACTTCACCATGGCGCAGGGCGGCCAGGGCGGGATCGGCGGCGTGGGCGGCGAGGTCACGGTCGACAGCACCACCGCAACCGTCACGACAGCCGGCGACGAGTCGAGCGGCATCCTGGCCCAGTCGCTTGGCGGCGGTGGCGGCAAGGGCGGTATGACATTCGCCGGGGATATCACCAGCAGCGAAAGCGTCTCCGTGGACCTGTCCCTCGGCGGCAACGCGGGCGATGGCGCAACCGGCGGCAAGGTCCAGGTGACCGCCGCCCTGCCGCCTGTCTTCACGACCGGTATGGCCATCGTCGGCAACCGCTCCAAGGGCATCTTCGCTCAGAGCGTTGGCGGCGGTGGTGGCGACGGCGGCATGACCTTCAACGGCAGCCTCTCCGCATCCAGTGATTCCAACCAGTATCAGCTGAACCTAGGCAGCAACGGCGGCAACGGCGGTGCCGGCGGTGCGGTCACTGTCTCCAACCAGGTAGAGATTGCGACCGGCAGCACGGGTCAGCAGGGCTTCACCCAGAATCACGGCATCTTCGCCCAGTCGGTTGGCGGCGGCGGTGGATCTGGCGCTATCACCGGCACGCTTCAGCTCGCCGCGGACTCCGACAATCAAAGCCACGATCTGGATCTGGAGATGTCGGGCTCTGGCGACGGCGGCACCGGCGGCACTGTCGAGGTGACCAATTCGGGCGTGGTCAAGACTGTGAACAAGAACTCGCACGCCATTTTCGCCCAGTCCATCGGCGGTGGCGGCGGCGATGCCGACTCGGCTTTCCTCTCCTTGGCGGACCTGGTGGCGAACAACCCAGCACCGACGTTCTCGACGGAGTACACCGCAAGCGGAACGCTCGGGTCCGGCAACACCGGCGGCATGGTCACGGTGACCAACAGCGGCGCGCTCTCCACGCAAGGAAGGGGATCGCACGGCGTCTTCGCACAGTCGGTCGGCGGTGGCGGCGGGTCCTCCGGCTCGCTCGGCAATCCCTTCAAGGACTGCGGCAACAGCAAGGGCTGCAACGCCGCCACGACGACTTGGAACGCCACGGTCCAATTGGGCGGGCAGACCGGAAGCGGTGGCGATGGCGGCGATCTGAGCGTGACCAACTCTGCCGATATCACCACGGAGGGGCCGGGTTCCTATGCCATCTTCGCGCAGACGATCGGCGCCGGTGGCGGTTCCGCCGGCGATGCCTCGGCCCTGTCGCAGGGCAGCCAGGCCGTCGGCATCACCGAGTTCACGGTGCTGAACACCTTGCTGGGTGCCGTGGATGGCAGCAGCGATCTATCCGGCAACGGCGGTGCGATCACGGTGATGCAGAGCGATGGCCTCTTGACCACCCAAGGCATCGGCTCGACGGCGATCTACGCGCAGTCTGTCGGCGCCGGTGGTGGGCGTGGCGGCACCGGCGCGATCGGTCAGGGCGGCAGTGTCTCGGTCGGTGGCGGCGGTGCCGCGACCGGCGACGGCGGCGACGTCTCGGTCACTGTCGGAAGCTCTGCTTCGATCAAGGCGGGTGCCAACACCGCGGGCAGCGACATCACCGTTGCCTCCTACGGCATCTTTGCCCAGTCGGTGGGTGGCGGCGGCGGCCATTCCGGCAATGTCTCCATGGGCTCCAACGACTACAGCCTCTACGGCTCCGCCAAGATGCTCAGCAGCAATAGCACCAACGCCTCGGGCAACGGCGGAACGGTCACCGTGAATATGGGCGGCTCGCTGGTCACAGAGGGCAAGGATTCCATTGGTATCTTCGCGCAATCCGTCGGCGGCAGCGGCGGCGTCATGGGCGAGGTAACGCACAATCCGTCTGGCGCAACGATCGGAAGCAATGGCGGCAACGGCGGCAACGGCGGCGAGGGAACGGCCGGGCCGGTCACGGTGAGTGTCACCGGCAGCATCACCACGTCCGGCCAGACGGCGCACGGCGTCTTCGCGCAGAGCGCCGGCGGTGCCGGCAGCTCGACCACCACGGACACGATGGTGGCCGTCACGGTCTCGGGATCGGTCGAGGCCGGCGGAGCCGGCGCCAACGGCATCTATGCGCAGTCAAGCGGCGACGGCAGAGGCCCCATCGAGATTACCATCGAAGAGGGGGCTACCGTGACCAGCGGCGGCGCCCTTACCGGCGCCGGCGCCGCCACGGGCGCGGGCATCGTCATTCAAGGCGGGACCTCGAACAGCATCGTCAACAAGGGCACGATCCGCCTCACCGGCAGCACCAACCCCAACTCAGGCGTCGCCGTTCGCGCGGTCGATGTTCCGGGCGTGGCAACGCCCAGCGAGATTATGATCACTAACAGCGGTGTCATCGACGGCTGGATCTGCGTGGATCAGGTTACCGGCAGCCAAAACTGTGCAGTGGCCAGCGACGTGGTGAGCGCCGCGGCCCCGCCGACGGCCGCTATCCAAGCGGCCGCGGCGCCCAGGCCCAACACGACGATCACGCTGGTCAACGAGGAAGGCGGCATCCTGAACGCGGGCGGCCGCTACGATGTCGCCAAGTTCGAGAACCGCGGCATCCTGCGCTTCGGCGGCCCGCGACAGGTTTCGACCTTGGATCACAGGGGCGACTTCGAGCATACCGAGACCGGTGTGATGGAGATGACCCTCGATCCCGCCACCAACACGGCCGACCGCATGGATATCAGCGGGACGGCCGATCTACGTGGTTCGCTCGTGATCGAATTGCTCGATCTCGGTCCAGCCCAACCGAGAGAGACGGTCACCCTGGTGACGGCCGACGGCGGTCTCTCCGCCACATCTCCTCAGACCTTCAACATCCAGCCGAGCGTGGTCGCCGGCTACGAGCTGGCCTTCGTGAGCCGGAACCGGATCGATCTCAGCTACGACATCGATTTCGCCAGTCCGCAGATTCTGGCCGGCACGACCCACAACGAAGGAGAGGTCGCCCAGCACATCCAAGGCGTCTTCGAGGCGGGCGCGCTGGAGCCGATCTTCGCGGACCTGGTGGAGATCCAGGATCTCGGCAGCTACAAGGAGGTGCTGGGCTCGCTGGACGGGCAGATCTATGCCGACACCCAGCTGACCACCCTCTACTCCAGCCAGTACTTCAAGGATTCCATGCTGAGCTGCGGCGAGCGCAGCGGCGATGCCCGCTTCATCACCGAGGCTCAGTGCGGCTGGATGCGGGTCGACGGTCGTCATCTCAATCGCGATCAGACCAACGCCAGCCGCGGCTTCGACGAGACCGCCTTCCAGTTCGCCGGCGGCGGGCAGTTCGCCGCCGCCGAGGACTGGCTCTTGGGCGGCGCACTCTCGATCGAGTATCGCTCGCTGGACGAGGACGGCGGCTATGCCGACGCCGACGGCTGGCAGTTCCAAGGCGGCCTGGTGGCCAAGCGCCAGTTCGGCGACACGCTCCTCTCCGGCGCCTTCTCCGGCGGCTATGCCAGCTTCGACACCAGCCGCAGTGTTTTCACCGGCGCCACGGCGGACGGCGATCAGAACCTCTGGCTGCTGTCCGGCCAGCTGCGCGGCGAGCATGCCTTCGAGTTCACCGACTGGTACGTCAAGCCGCGCGGCGACCTGGGCGTCGACTACATCTCGTCAGGCGGCCTGACGGAGAGCGGCGCGGGCAGTCTCGATCTCAGGGTCCGCGACAGCGACGACGTCTACGTCTATCTGCAGCCGGCCCTGGAGGTGGGCATGGAGCACGCCTTCGCCTCCGGCAGCGTCGCGCGGCCCTGGATCAGCGTGGGCTTCACCCAGTTCCTCACCAGCACGTCGCCGACCTCGACCGCCTCCTTCATCGGCGACCCGGCCGGCAGCGGTACTTTCACCAGCCAGAGCGAGCTGGACCGCACCTATCTGGACCTGGAGGCCGGCGTGAACGTCCTGACCGTGCACAACATCAACGTCAGCGCGGTCGGCGTGGGCCGCCTGTCCAGCAACACGCAAAGCTACGGCGGCGGCCTCAAGGCTTCCATCCTGTTCTAGGGCCTTGAAGCCAACTAGGTGCGTCGAGCGATCACCCGAACCTCCACGATCACCCCCTCGGTGACGAAGTCGGCCACCTCGATCGCGGTCCAGGCGGGGTAGGGCTCGCGCACGAATTCGGCGCGGACGCGCTTGAAGATTTCCAGATGCTCCTTCAGGCCGACGTGGTAGCTGGTCATCTCAACGACGTGGCCGAAGTCAATGCCGCCCTCCCGCAGCACCGATTGGACCTGTTGGAAGGCCTCTCGAATCTGCTCCTCGGGGTCGCTGGCAAGGCGTCCCTCGGGGGTTACGCCGGTGAAGCCGGTCAGGAAGAGAAAGCCCTGGCAGGCGAGCCCCGGGGACATGCGCCAATCGTCGTAGTAGGCCTGCATGGCCGCGGGCACGATCGGCCGTGGGTCCGTCGCGTGATCCGCCATCTTGGCCTAGACGCCCTCCGCGATCTGTCTCTCGTATTCCTCCGCATCGAAGCGGCCGCGAGAGATCTCGATCAAGAGCTTCTCGGAGAGCCACCACTCTTCCCAGCCGCTGATCTTGACCGCCTTGCCGGTCTCGCTGTGCGTGCCCTCCAGGGTCCAGAGGAAGACGGCGTTCTGCCCGGCCGTGCGGATCTCGTCGAGCGTCACCACCAGGTCGGGAAACTCCTTGTAGAATCCCGCCGCCATCTCCGCGATCGCGTGGCGGCCGAGCAGAGGCTCGGCGTTGTTGATCGAGATCCGTCCGGTTTCCGCGAAGAAGGAGGCCACGGCCTCCGGCGAGTGCGAACTGCAGGCCTTGGCATAGCGAACGGCCATATCGCGGATGTCATCAGGCTTCGGGGGCATCCATCGTCTCCGTAGGGGTTTCTTGTCGAGGTCCGGGACAAGGTTAGCGATGGGCGCGCGCACTCGGCAAGGCACGCGGTTGGGCATCCGGAAGCTGGCGATGCCACGGCAACCCTGATAGAGATTCCGCTTGCGATCCAGTCTCGTCCGACAAGCAAAGAACAGAGCATGCAGATACGCGTTGCAGAGGTGAGCGATGGGGAGTCCGTTGCGGCCATCTATGCCCCCATCGTACGCGACAGCATCATTTCCTTCGAAAGCCTGGTGCCGGATGCCGAGGAGATGGCCTCCAGGATCGAGACGACGCTCCAACGCTTTCCCTGGCTCGTCGCGGAAGAGGAAGGGAGGGTTACGGGCTACGCCTATGCCGGCGCGCACCGGGCGCGCGCGGCCTACCGCTGGGCCTGCGACGTCAGCGTCTATGTCGATGCGCGCGCACGCCGATGCGGTCTCGGTCGCCGGCTCTACGGCGCGCTCTTCGACTGCCTGGTGGCCCAGGGTCTGGGGCAGGCCTATGCCGGCGTCGCCCTGCCGAATCCGGCCAGCGTCAGGCTGCACGAAAGCCTGGGCTTCGAGCCGATCGGCGTCTACCGCGGCGTCGGCTTCAAGCAGGGCGCTTGGCACGACGTCGGCTGGTGGGCCCTTCAACTGCAAGAGCTCGGCGCTGCGCCGGCCGAACCTATTCCCTTCGCGGCGCTTCAAGAGGGCCGGGCGCCGGCCGCTTGAACTCGCGCCCGGCCCCTTTGACTAGCCGCGCATGCGCAAGCCTTCCGGATCGTAGAGCGCGCCCGCCTGCACCTGGGCGGGGTAGACCTCGCCGTTGATCTCCACGGCAAGGGCGGCGCCGGCCTCGGCGAGGTCGGAGCGGACGTAGCCCATGGCCATGGACTTCTTCAGATGGTGGGCGTAGCCGCCGGAGGAGACGTAGCCGACCGCCTCGTCGCCCTTCAGGATCGCCTCGTCGCCTGAGACGTCGATGTCGTCGGTCTCGACCACCAGGCTCACCAGGCGGCGTTCCGGGATGGTGTTGCGTTCGACCTCGGCCGCCGCCTTGCCGAGGAAGTCCTTGTTCCACTTGATGAAGGCGGCCATGCCGCTCTCCGCCGCGGTGAAGTCGGGCCGGAAGTCCATGGTCCAGACGCCCCAGTTCTTCTCCAGCCGGAGCGACAGCAGCGCGCGGGCACCGTACCAGGTGAGGCCCAGGTCCTGGCCGACCTCCTCGATCGCCTCGGCCAGGCGCAACTGGAACTGCGGGGCGACGTAGATCTCGTAACCCAATTCGCCGGAGAAGGAGATGCGGGCCAGGATGGCCGGCACGCCGGCGACGAAGGTCTTGCGGATGTCGCGGAAGCGGAAGGCCTCGGCCGAGACGTCGTCCCGGGTGATGCGGGACAGCAGGTCCCGCGACTTGGGGCCCGAGAGCGCGATGCCGTGGAAGTCGTCGGAGCGGTTGGCGTAGGTGACGCCGCTTGCCGGCAGGCGAGCCTCGAACCAGCGCCGGTGCGCCTCCTGCATCGCGCCGGAGCCGAAGATCATGAAGTCATCCTCGGCCAGGCAGGCGACTGTCAGGTCGCCGTAGAGCCGGCCCTTGGGCGTCAGCATCGGCGTCAATGTCAGCCGGCCGGGTTTCGGCACGTGGCCGGCCAGCAGGTGGTCCAGGAAGGCGCGCGCGCCGGGACCGCTCACCTGGTGCTTGGCGAAGTTGGCGATCTCGATGCAGCCGACCGCCTCGCGCACCGCCTTGACCTCGCGGGCCACGTAGTCGTGCGCGCGCGAGCGGCGGAAGGTCGGGTCCTCGTGCGCGTCCTCCGGCCCGTCGGCGAACCAGAGCGCATGCTCCAGCCCGAAGGCCTGGTCCATCACCGCGCCCTTGGCCACCAGCCGGTCGTAGAGCGCCGTGGTCTTCTGCTTGCGACCCTTGGGCAGGGTCTCGTTGGGGAAGGTCATGACGAAGCGGCGCTCGTAGTTCTCCGCCGACTTCACCGTGCCCCAGTCGGGCGTGGCGAAGCCGCCGAAGCGGGCCACGTCCATCGCCCAGACGTCGATCGAGGGCTCGCCCTCGATCATCCACTCGGCCATGGTGAGGCCGACGCCGCCACCCTGGCAGAAGCCGGCCATGACCCCCACCGCCGTCCAGTAGTTCTTCAGGCCCGGCACCGGCCCGATCATGGGATTGCCGTCGGGGCCGAAGGTGAAGGGGCCGTTGATGATGTCCTTGATGCCGGCGCGGCCCAAGGCCGGGATCCGCTCGAAGCCCATCTCAAGCCGGTCGGAGATGCGGTCCAGGTCGGGTGGCAGCAGCTCGTGGCCGAAGTCCCGCGGCGTGCCGGCGACCTTCCAGGGCGTCGAGATCGGCTCGTAGGTGCCGAGCAGCATGCCTTGGCGCTCTTGGCGGAAGTACATGTTGCCTTCGTAGTCGACGCCGGCCGGCAGACGCGGCTCGGCCGGGCGCGCCACGATCTCCGGAATGGCCTCGGTGATGAGGTAGTGGTGCTCCATCGGCTGCACCGGCAGGTGCAGGCCGGCCAGCTGCCCCACCTCGCGCGCCCAGAGGCCGCCGGCGTTCACCACCATCTCGGCCCGGATCGTGCCCTTGGGCGTCACCACGTCCCAGCCGCCGTCGGCGCGTTGGTTGGTCTCGATCACCGGCGTGTGGGTGTGATAGCTGGCGCCGTGCACCTTGGCCGCCTTGGCGAAGGCGTAGGTGACGCCCGAGGGGTCGATGTCGCCGTCGAGCGGGTCCCAGAGGGCGGCCACGTAGAACTTGGGGTCGATCAAGGGATGGCGCTCGGCCGCCTCCTTGACCGAGATGAACTCCTGGTCGAGACCCATGGTGCGGGCCTTGGAGCGCTCGCGCTTCAGGTAGTCGTACCAGGTCTGATTGGAGGCCAGGTAGAAGCCGCCGGTAGCGTGCATACCGACCGAGTGGCCCGAGGTTTCCTCGATCTCCTTGTAGAGCTTGATGGTGTAGCCCTGCAGGCGGGAGATGTTGGGGTCGGAGCTGATCGTGTGGATCTGCCCGGCCGCATGCCAGGAGGAGCCCGAGGTGAGCTCGTTGCGCTCCAGCAGCACCACGTCCTTCCAGCCGAACTTGGCCAGATGGAAGAGGATGGAGCAGCCGACGACGCCGCCCCCGATGATCACGACCTTTGCGTGGCTCTGCATCTCTGTCTTGGCTCCTGTGAGATGAGGGACGCGGCTACATCACCGCGCCGATTTGCCAGGGAACGAATTCGTAATCGCCCAGACCCTGCGCCTCGGACAGCGAGGGCTGGCCGGAGGCGACCTTGAGCAGCAGTTCGAAGATCTCCTCGCCCACCTCCTGGACGCTGGCGCCGTCGCTCACGATGCGGCCGGCGTTGACGTCCATGTCCTCCGGCATGCGCCGGGCGAGCTCCGTGTTGGTGGCGATCTTGATGGTGGGCGCCGGCTTCGATCCGAAGGCCGAGCCGCGCCCGGTGGTGAAGGCCACCAGGTTGCAGCCCGACGCGATCTCGCCGGTGACCGAGCAGGGGTCGTAGCCGGGGCTGTCCATGAAGACGAAGCCCGGGCGGTCGATCAACTCGCCGTAGCGGTAGACGCCGGTCAGCGGCGTGGTGCCGCCCTTGGCCGCCGCGCCCAGCGACTTCTCCAGGATGGTGGTGAGTCCGCCCTGCTTGTTGCCGGGGCTGGGGTTGTTGTCCATCGAGCCCCTGTTGCGGGCGGTGTACTCCTCCCACCAGGTGATCAGGCCGGCCAGCTTGCGGCCGGTCTTCTCGTCCACCGCGCGGCGGGTCAAGAGGTGCTCGGCGCCGTAGATCTCCGGCGTTTCGGCCAGGACGCCGGTGCCGCCCTGCGCCACCAGCAGGTCGACGGCGCGGCCCAGGGCCGGATTGGCGGTGATGCCCGACAGCCCGTCGGAGCCACCGCACTGCAGGCCCAGCATGAGGGCGGAGGCGGGCGCCGGGGCGCGCCGCGCCTCGTTGGCGTGCGGCAGCATCTCGCGCACCTTGGCGATACCGGCCTCGATCGTGCGGCGCAGGCCGGCCACTTCCTGGATGTTCATGGTCTGGAAAAGCGGGCCGCGCTCGATGCCATAGGCCTCCAGCAGGAAGTCGATCTGGTTCACCTCGCAGCCCAGGCCCACCAGCACCACGCCGGCGAAGTTGGGATGGCGGGCATAGCCCCAGAGCACGCGCTGCAGGGCGGCGAAGCCGTCGCCGTCGCCGGCCATGCCGCAGCCGGTGCCGTGCACGAAGGCGGCGACGCCGTCCACGTTTGGATAGGCGGCCATCTCCTCGGGCCCGAAGGCTTCGGCGATCATGCGCGCGGCCGTCGCCGAGCAGTTCACCGAGGTCAGCAGGCCGATGTAGTTGCGCGTGCCGACCCGGCCAGAGGGCCGGTGATAGCCCATGAACGTGCGCCGCTCCGCATCCGGCACCATGGCCACGGGCTTGACGTCGACGGAGTACTGGTAGTCGTGCTCGGTGTTCCGGAACGCGACGTTGTGGACGTGGACATGCTCGCCCGGCTGGATGTCGCCCTCGGCATAGCCGATCACCTGCGCATATTTGATCACTGGTTCGCCAGCCGCGATCGCCCGCGTGGCGATCTTGTGGCTGCGCGGGATCAGGCTCCGTGCGCTCACGTCCTCTATCTGGTCGCCGACCTCCAAGGGGCGGGTGGTGACGACGACGTTGTCTTGCGGGCTGAGGCGAATGCTCCTGCTCATGGCGGCGGCTCCTGTCGGACGTGGTTTCGGGTCTGCTCGTCAGATCCTAGTACCAGGCGTCCGGCAAGTCTTCCTTGCGGCGCGCCACGAAGGCCTCCAGCGCCTCGCGGGTGGCGGGCTCAAGGGGCGGTGCCTCGTAGTCGGCCAGCAGGGCGTTCCAGCGCTCGTAGGCGCGCCGGGCGGAATCCTTGGAGCCGCGCTCCTCCCACTGCTCGCAGCTCTCGCTGTCGGATAGGACGGCGTCGTAGTAGGCGGTCTCGTAGTTGGCCATGGTGTGGGCGGAGCCCAGGAAGTGGCCGGCCGGCTCCACGTCGTCGTAGGCGTTGCGGCCCAGCGCGTTGTCGTCCAGCGCCAGGCCCTGCAGCATGACCTGATAGGCGCCCAGCCGGTCGGCATCGAGGATCAGCTTCTCGTAGCCGGTGCAGAGCCCGCCCTCCAGCCAGCCGGCGGCGTGCAGCACGAAGTGGGCGCCGCCCAGGGCCGTCGACATCATGGAGTCCGCGCTTTCGGCGGCTGCCTGCGCGTCGGGGATCTTGGAGGCGGTCAGCGAGCCGCCGCAGCGCAGCGGCACGCCCAGGCGCTGCGCCAGCTGTCCGATCACCAGGTTGGAGAGCACCGGCTCCGGCATGCCGAAGGTGGGCGCGCCGGACTTCAGGCTCATGGAGGAGAGGAAGTTGCCAAGAATAAAGGGGGATCCCGGCTGCACCAATTGGCTGAAGGCGCAGCACATCATGGCCTCGGCGAAGGCCTGGGCAATGGAGGCCGCGGTGGTCACCGGTCCCATGGCGCCGCCCAGGATGAAGGGCGCGACGATCATCCCCTGGCCGTTGGCGGAATAGGTGCGGATCGCCTCGGTCACCACCTTGTCGACCAGCAGGGGCGAGTTGGTGTTGACGTTGCCCATGATCACACAGTTGTTGTCGAAGACCTCCGCCCCGAAGAGGATGCGGGCCATGTCGACGCTGTCCTGCGCCCGGCTCATCTCGGTGATCGCGCCCAGATGCGGCTTGTCCGAGCAGGTCATATGGATCATCAGCATGTCGAGATGCCGCTTGGAGACCGGCACGTCGCAGGGCTCGCAGACCACGAAGCCGCCGTGGTGGATGGCGGGCAGACGGTAGGTCAGTTTTACGAGTTTCTCGAAGTCGGCGATGGAGCCGTAGCGCCGGCCGGCTTCCAGATCGCGCACGAAGGGGGGGCCGTAGACGGCGGCGAAGACCTGACTGTTGCCGCCGATGCGCACGCTCTTCGCCGGATTGCGGGCCAGCTGCGTGAACTCCGATGGTGCCGTCCGGCAGAGCTCCCGGATCATGCCCTTGGGCGCGCGCACGCGGGTCTCGCGCACGTCGGCGCCGGCCTTGCGCCAGATGTCGAGCGCAGTGGGGTCCTCGCGGAACTCCAGGCCGATCTCCTGGATCAGCCAGTCGGCCTGCTCCTCCAGTTTGGCCAGGCCCTCTTCTTCCAGAAGCGCGTAGAAGGGGATCTTGCGGGTGACATAAGCCGGAGCCGCGGGTTGCGGCCGGGCGACCTTGGCCTCCCTGGCACCTCCTCTGCTGCGTCCGCGCCGGCTTTTGGAGACCGCTTCGCTCATGGTCCTATCCCCTGGGGCCACCTCCCTTGAGTCTGCGCAAGCTTACATGGTGGCCCGCCCTCTGTGACCTTGGAAAATTGTGGGGCTACGCATAAGGTCAGATTATGCGTGATCTCATCCGCCAGGTTGGCTCCCTGCACCACCTGGCCGTCTTCGAGGCGGCCGCCCGCCTGGGCTCCTTCACCAAGGCGGCCGAGGAGATGAACGTCTCCCAGCCGGCCGTGAGCCAAGCCATCCGCCGCCTGGAGAGCGCCATCGGCGTGCCGCTCTTCCGTCGCGGGCACCGCAGCATCGAGCTGACCGACGCCGGCGCGCTCCTGCAGCACGACGTGGCCGAGAGCTTCGAGCGGGTGACCTCCACCGTCCGTCACCTGGGCCGCCTGGCGCGAAGCAACCACGTGACCCTCTCGGTCTCCACCGCCTTCGCCAACTATTGGATGGTGCCGAGGCTGGCCGACTTCCACCGCCGCCACCCGGCCGTCGACCTGCGCCTGCAGACCACGGACAAGGAGCTGGACCTGGCCCAGGAAGGCATCTCGCTTGGCGTGCGCCGCGGCGAGGGCGACTGGCGCGGCTACCGCTCGGCCTTGATCGCGCCCGAGGAACTCTTCGCCGTCGCCAGCCCGCGGTGGATCGCCCGCGCCGGCCCGATCAAGACCCTGGAGGCCCTGCGCGCCGCCCCCTTGATCCACCTGGAAGAGCCCTACCGCCCCCGCCCCAGCTGGCGCGACTGGTTCAGGGCCTTCGGCCTCGACTACCGCGACCAGGGCGAGGGCCTGCGCCTCAACGACTACGCCCTGGTCCTGCAGGCGGCGATGGCGGGCGAAGGCGTGGCAATGGGCTACGCGCATGTGACGCGCGGCCTGATGGGGCAGGGGCTGCTGGCGCCCATCGGACCCTGGCGGCACGTGACGGGCGCGGGGTTCTACCTGGTTTGGTCGGAACGGACGGAGCTGTCGGGCGGGGCCAGGGCGGTGCGGGATTGGATTCTTGGGCAGGGTACCGGTCGCTAGCCGCGCAACCTTCAACAGTCCCCCCACGTCATCGTCCGGCTTGACCGGACGATCTGCCGCCGTGCGCACGGGCAGCGGGTAGAGATCCTCCGGTCAAGCCGAAGGACGACGAGAGGTGGCGGATTTTTGAGGTAATTCAAATTTTTAGCCGGTCAACTTGGTAGAGCATTGCTACTTGGCCATGCGCGGCGCAAACACCTATCGGATCGGCCAGGGTTTGCTGGGGCGAGGGCCGTAAGGGATTGCACATTGGAGCAGCGCAAAGATAGCCAACGAATCGACCACGATTGGCATTGTGCCTCTTTCCGTACCCCCTTAGCGTCATCGTCCGGCTTGACCGGACGATCTGCTGCCGTTCACACGAGCAGTGGGTAGAGGTCCTCCCCGTATCGGTGTCGCGCTTCTATCAACATAATTCTCCAGGCGCGCTTCGGCATGATTTGGACCTGAGGTGTCTGCGACCTTGCAAAGCGGATAGCGGTCCTCCGGTCAAGCCGGAGGACGACGAAAGGTAGGAGTTTTTCTGAATAAAAATAGGCAGTTGCCCAGCCATTTTGTGAACTCCTAGAAACTAGACGATATGCGGCGCGTGGACCAATCGGACCGGTCAGGGTGCTCCGGGGAAGGCGCTCCTGGCGCGGATCGGGCGCTTGTGGTACCGAGCGGCGGCGGGTTTCCATCCGGTTTGGTCGACGCCGTCAGAACCGTGCGCCGGGGCGGGGCAGAGCAGAGAAACCCAACTGACAGCCCGAGAAGGACATCAGGTCTCTACCCGTACCCCCCAACGTCATCGTCCGGCTTGACCGGATGATCTGCCGCCCTTCACACGAGCAGCGGGTAGAGGTCCTCCCAGTTCGGATTCCGCGATTCGATCAACGCGACCTTCCAGACGCGCTTCCAGCGCTTGAGGCGCTTCTCGTGCCGGATGGCATCGGTGATGCTCTCGAAGGCTTCGTAGTGGACCAGGCGCTTCAAGCCGTGCGTCTTGGTGAAGCCTTCGACGATTCCTTCTCGATGCTCCCACGCCCGGCGGGCCATGTCGTTGGTCACGCCGATGTACAGCGTTCCGTAAGCGCGGTTCGTCATGATGTAGACGTAAGGCATCGACGCATTGGCAAAGCGGATAGCGGTCCTCCGGTCAAGCCGGAGGACGACGAGGGGTGGGAGTTATTTTGAAGCAATTCAAGCTGTTAGCCGGTTAACTTGGTGAAACACTGCTACTTGGCCCAGCGAGGCGCGAACACCTGTCGGAGCGGCCAGGATTTGCTGTGGCGAGGGCCGTGAGGGATTGGATACCGAAAAAGTGCGCAGATAGCCAACGGATCGACCGTGAAGAGCCATGGGTCTCCACCAATACCCCCTCACCGTCATCGTCCGGCTTGACCGGACGATCTGCTGCCCCTCACACGAACAGCGGATAGAGGTCCTCCCAGTTCAGGTTCCGCGCTTCGATCAACACGATCTTTCAGGCGTTGTTCGTCATGATTTGGACCTAGAGTATCTGCGACCGTGCAAAGCGCATAGCGGCTCTCCGGTCAAGCCGGACGACGACGGGAGGAGGGGTGAATCGTGGCGACCGGCCTGTAGTCGCGTGCTGCTACCTGGCCATACGCGGCGCACAGACCAACCGCCCACTCTCGGTGCGCTCCACCGTCACCGGCACGCCATAGACCGCGCTCAGGCTCTCGCCCGTCAGGGCTTCTTCCGGCGGGCCTTGCCCGAACACGCGGCCGGCGCGCATCAGCAGCACCTCGGCGCCCAGCGCGAAGGCCTGGTCGGGGTCGTGGGTGGAGAGGATGACGCCGCGGCCCTCGGCGCCGGCGGTACGCACCAGGCTGGCGGTCTCGGCCAGCACGGCGGCCTGGTTGCCGAAGTCGAGGCTGGCGGTGGGCTCGTCCATCACCATGAGCGGGGCCTCCTGCGCCAAGGCCCGGGCGATCAGGACCAGCTGGCGCTGGCCGCCGGAGAGGCGGGTGTAGTCCTGGCCGGCCAGATCGGCGATGCCGAGACGGGCGAGCGCCGCCTCGGCGGCGCGGCGGTCGGCGGGGCCAGGCTGGGCGAAGAGGCCGAGGCGCGCTGTGCGCCCCATCAGCACGATCTCGAAGGCGGCGTAGGGGAAGGGCGGGGCGTGGCTCTGCGGCACGTAGGCGATGCGCCGCGCGATCTCGGCGCGGCCGAGGCGGGGGAGGGGATCGCCGTCCAGCCGGACCGCGCCGTCCAAGGCAGGGAGCAGGCCCATCAGAGTCTTGAAGAGGGTGGTCTTGCCGCAGCCGTTGGGGCCGATGAGGCAGAGGATCTGGCCGGGCCGGACGGTCAGCGAGATGGCCTCGCCGATCCGCTTGCGGCCATAGCCGATGGCCAGGTTCTCGGCCGCCAGGCTCACGACCAGGCCCGCCGGCCGCGCGCCAGCAGCCAGATGAAGAAAGGCGCGCCGATCACCGCCGTCAGGATGCCCAGCGGCACCTCGCTGCGGGCGATGGAGCGCGCCAGGGTATCGACGATCAAGAGGTAACCGGCGCCGATCGCGATGGAGACCGGCAGCAGGCGGCCGAAGCTGGGACCCACCAGCATGCGGGCCACATGCGGGATCACCAGGCCGACCCAGCCGACGACGCCCGCGATCGCCGTCACGCTGGCCGTCACCAGGGTCGCGGCGGCCACCACCCAGAGCCGCAGCTTGCCGGCCTCGATCCCCATCGCGCGGGCCTCCTCGTCGCCCAACGCCAAGACGTTGATGCGCCAGCGCAGCAGCAGGAGCGGCACCAGGCCGATGGCGACCGCCGGCAGGGCCGGCCAGACGTCGGCCGAGGTGATCGCGGCCAGCGAGCCCAGCAGCCAGAAGGTGATGGCCGGCAGCTGGTCGTAGGGATCTGCCAGGACCTTGAGGAGAGAGGTGGCGGCGCCGGCCAGGGCGCCCACCACCACGCCGGTCAGGACCAGCACCAGGATGGGGTCCGCGTGGCGCACGGCGCCGGCCACCAGCCAGACCAGGGCGACGGCCGCCAGTCCGCCGGCGAAGGCAGAGAGCTGGATCAGGGCCACCGGCAGGGAGAGGAAGATCCCCAGCACGGCGCCCAGACCGGCGCCGGCGGAGACGCCCAGGATGTCGGGCGAGACCAGCGGATTTCGGAAGAGGGTCTGATAGGCGGCGCCGGCCGCCGCCAGGGCGGCCCCCACCAGCAGGGCCGCGCCGACCCGCGGCAGGCGCACGTTCCAGATGACGATCTGCTCCTGCGCCTCGCCGCCGCCGGCGAGCACGGCGAAGATTCTGAGCGGCGCGATGGGAAAGGGCCCGATCATCAGGGCCGCCAAGACCAGCGCCACCAAGGTGAGCACCAACGCCAAGGCGAGCGAGGGACTGGTGGCCCCCGCCAGGCTCAGTTGGGCGGTCTTCCCTCGCTCCATCGCAGCAACGTCTCCAGCTCGGTGTCGCTTAGATCGACATGGTAGAAGAGATCATAGAAGTCTTTGGTTTCCTTGGCCAAGTCGCCCTTCCAGCGCTCCGGGTAGAAGAGCCCCGCCAACCACACCAGCCCCATCATGCGGTTCAAAGAGGGCGGCCGGTCGATCCAGCCGAAGGGCGCCGTCGGCGCCAGGTAGACGCGCCCCAAGCGCACCGCCGCGATCTGGCTCCACAGGGGATCCTCGAACACCCGGCCATAGAAGATGGGGTCCCAGGTCACGATGGTGTCGGGGTCGGCGACGATCACCTGCTCGATCGAGGCCTGCACGATCCGCCCGCGCCCCGGCGCCTCGGCCACGTTGCGGCCGCCGGCGCGCTCGATGATCTCGGTGTTGATGGAGCCGCGCGTGCCGGTCTCCAGCCCGGCGGGCCCGCGTGCCAGATAGACCCGCGGGCGTGCCTCCTCCGGCACCTCGGCCAGGACCCCGTCCAGCCGGGCGAAGGTCGCCTCCACCGCCTCCGCCAGGCGCTCGCCGCGCTCGGGCACGCCCAGCACCTCGCCCAGCAGGCGCAGGGAACCGGGTGTCGCCTCGAAGCGCCCGTCGATCAAGAGGTAGGGTATGCCGGTCTGCGCCTGCACCCGGTCCGCCAGATCGATGTAGGTGTCGCGCACCGAACCGAAGTCGACGATGAGATCGGGCTGGATCGCCAGGACCCGTTCCAGGTTGGCCTCGCCGCCGCGCCCGGTTATGCGTCCGGTCTCCGGCAGGTCGCGGTAGGGCGGGGCGATGTAGGCGCGCTCCTCCGGCCGCAGGGCCCGCGGCCAGCCGACCAGCGCCTCTGGCCTCACCACATAGAGCAGGATCGCGGCCGGCGGTCCGGCGGCGAAGACGCTCTCGATCCTCTCCGGCACCTCCACCTGCCGCCCGGCGCTGTCGGTGACCGTACGGGCGGCCAGGGGCGCGCTTGCCAGCAGGAGGGTGAGCGCGACCAGGACGCGGATCATGCTGTTGGCTCCCTCGTCAGTCGGGGCGCTGCCGTGATCTTGGCGGCAGCGGCGGATGGGTGACCCATGTGGCCATAGGCGAAGGCGTGGAACAAGCTTGCGTGGCTGTTGAGGTCCCGGATCGTAGGGGTTTCACGCCAGGTCGTTTCGCTTGCGTCATCGCCTGGTCCGTGATGAGTTCGCTAGACACTGGATCGCCGCGCTCCGCTCGCGATGACGGAGAGTGTGCGTGGGGAGGGGTAGATTTTGGCGCCGAGGTCCGGGACGCTCCCCCGCGAAAGCCGGTACGTTCATTGCCAAGCTCTCCCCTTCGCCGTCATTGCGAGGAGCGATAGCGACGCGGCAATCCAGTTGAGGTTGTGAGACCGAGTCAGGCTGGATCGCGCCGCTTCGCTCGCGATGACACTCTTCCTGATTGGGTTTAGGAACTGGCAGGAATGGAACAGGCGTGACAGCCCGAGGATAGCACTCCTGCGCTCTCGCGACGTACTCCACCTCACCCCATTTCCGCCTGCCTGAGCCGCCCGCGGGCCGTGCCTCACTCCAGCCCCGCCCGCTTGAGGGCGTCGGCGAAGCGTTGCCTGTCCTCCGCTTTGCCGAAGGGCAGGTTCGAGAGCAGGCGGGCGAGGTCGAAGTCGGGGTCCTCGCGCAGCACGGTCGTGGCCTCGGCCTTGGCCTCGTCGAGGCGCTCCAGGGCCGCCAGATTGGCGATCCGGTAGAAGCGCGAGTTCAGGATCGCACCCTGGATTCCGGACAAGACCTCGATGCCGTCCAGGTGACGTCCGACCAGGAAGTAGCCGAGGGACAGGTGCGCTCTATAGTAGGGCGGCGCGTAGGGATTGACTTCGTAAGCACGTTCGAGCCTTTCCAAGCCTTCGCGCGTGCGCCCGATCCACAGAAGGGCCACGCCGTAACTCAGCACCATGTCGCTGTGGTGGGGATTGAGCCGGTAGGCCCGCTCGGCGTGGGCCAAGCCTTGCTCGAGGTCGCCGGATTGTAGGCAGAGACGCGCCATGAGGCGGTGCAGATGGGCGGAGCGGTCGTGCTGTCTCAGCAAGGGGCGCAGCAGGCCCATCGCGTGGCCGAGCGGGTCGGGGCGCGTGGGCCATCCGCCAAAGGACTCGATCGCGTAGGTCCAGCAAAGGCAGAGGGTCGGGAAGTAGTGGTTCGGCTTCCGCTCCAGGAGCCGCTCGAAATAGGAGCGCGCGATGCGGTTGTCCTCGGCGTTGACGCGGTGCAGGTGCTGCATGCCGCGAACCATGAGCTCATAGGCGGTGAGCTCCGCGTCCGGCTTGTCGGAGATGGCGCGCGCCTGCTCTTCACCCACGGCCTCGCCCATGGTCGAGGCCACGAAATCCGTGATGTCGTCCTGCAGGGCGAAGACGTCGTCGAGGCTCCGGTCGAGCTTCTCGGACCAGACCCGCTCGCCGTTCGCCACGTCGACCAGCTGAACCCCGATCCGCGCCTTGCCGAGCGCGATCTGCAAGGTTCCCTCCAAGACATAGGTGGCGCCCAGGGCGCGCCCGGCCGCCAACGCGCCCTTGTCGGCGATCGCCCCGCTGGCGCTACCCGGGTCGATCAGCTCGAACTCCTCGAAGTGCGCCAGTGCCGCCGCCAGGGTCTCGGTCAGGCCCGAGGCCAAAGCCTCCGCGTCGGCCTGGGCGCCGAGTGGCCGGAAGGGCGCGACCAGAACCCGGGGCATCCGCCACGCCGTGCCGCCAGGCTTCGGTTCCATCGCGGAGGTCCGCTCGTCGTCGGCGTCGCCTGATCCCTCCGCCGGCACCGTGCGGTACACCCGCAGCGGCTCGGCGATGTTCTTCAGCTGTTGCGTGCCCATGTCCTTGAAGGTCGCGGATGTCTTGCCACGCACCTGGCGCTGGGCGTCTTCGGAAAGGCAGAGGCCTCCGGGCAGGGCCAGCGCCTCCAGCCTGGCGGCCACGTTCACGCCGTCGCCGTAGAGATCGCCCTCCTGCACCATCACGTCGCCGATGTGAATCCCGATGCGAAAGGCGAGCGGCTCGAGGGTGCCCGCTTGCCAGGTCAGGGCGCACTCCACGGCGGCGACGACGCTGGCGAACTCGACCAGGTAGCCGTCCCCCATGCGTTTGACGATCCGCCCGCCATGGCGTTCGACCACCGGCTCGATGACCTCCGTCTCGCAAGCCTTGAGGGCTGCCAGGGTGCCGGCCTCGTCCGCCCCCATGAGGCGGGAAAAGCCGACCACATCGGCTGCCAGTATCGCTGCGAGACGTCGTTCCAATGGGCCCTCCCCGATGAGGGGAGCCTATCCCGTCCCTTACGCCGGGTCCATGACGCGTGGCGGCCTCCCGAGCGCTAGGAGCGATAGGGGTCCTTGAGCGTGGGAAGGCTCGTCAGCCAGTCTCGGTAGGGGGGGCTGGTCGCCATGTCGTGCAGCGCCGAAAGGCGGACCAGAGGCGCGCTGTCGTGGTCGACCCTGAGGTCCATCGGCGGGCGGTCCTCGGCGACCACCCGCAGCGCCGCGGAAAGGGCACCGCGGGCATCGCCGCCGGCCTCGTAGCCGGCCTCCAGCACGCTCAACAGGGATTGGGAGAAGGGTTGCTCCCTGGGGCCGTCAAGCCGACGCTGCATCCCGTCCAGGACGGCGCGGTCGGCGAGCCAGTTGCCGGCGACGACATAGCCCTCGCCGATGCGGTGTCCCTTGACGTCTTCGTTTCTCTCGCCGGTCCAAGCGGCACCTTCGCCTTGCGTGTCCAGGACGCTCAGTTGTCGCAGCGCGCTGCCGCGATCGCGCTCGACCAGGCGCGCGACGATGGCCAGCGGCCTTTCGCCGGCGGCGAGACCGGCGAGCGCCTCGTCGCCCCAGAGAGGACTGACGCTGAGACCCTGCGTGGCCACGGCCCCGACCCCCGCCGCCGCGCGCAGGACCCAGGCGCCGACGGCGAGGTTGCCGGTCATCGCGGCGCAACCGATCGCGCCGTCTCGCGAGTCCAAGGCCAGTACCGAGAAGGTCATGGCGGCGGCGTTCCTCCAGCGTTCCCTGTCCGCGCAAATTCATCATGATAAACTTGCTTAAAGGGATTTATAATGATAAATTCGCGGAAGGACAACAGGGAGCTCACTCATGAACAGCATCTTGAGAGCCGGGATCGGAGCGGCCTTCGTTGCCGCCGCGCTCGCCAGTCCCGCCGCCTTGGCGCAGACGCCGCCGGGCGTTCTGGTCGTGGGCCAGATCGCCGAGCCCAAGTCGCTGGACCCGGCGGCGGTTACCGCGGTCAACGACTTCCGCATCCTGATGAACCTCTACGACGGCCTGGTGCGCTACAAGGACGGCACCCTGGAGGTGGAGCCCTCGCTCGCCGAGAGCTGGACCATCAGCGAGGACGGCAAGGTCTACACCTTCACCCTGCGCGACGGGGTCGCCTTCCACGACGGCACGCCGCTGACCGCCGAGGCTGTCAAGTTCAACTTCGACCGCATGCTGGACGAGAGCCATCCCTATCACGACACCGGGCCCTTCCCGCTGTCCTTCTTCTTCTCGGCCATCGAGGAGGTGGCGGCCCCGGACGACAAGACGGTGCGCTTCACCTTGAACGCGCCCTACGCGCCCTTCCTCTCCAACCTGGCCTATCCGACCGGCCTCATCGTCTCGCCCGAGGCGGTCAAGGCGCACGGCAAGGACTTCGGGCGCAACCCCTCCGGCACCGGGCCGTTCCGCTTCGCCGAGTGGGAATCAAACGCCAAGGTCGTGGCGGTCCGCAACGACGACTACTGGGGCGGTGCGCCGGCCTTGGAGGCCGTCGTCTTCCGCCCGATCACCGACGCCAACACGCGCGTCGCCGAGATGCTGTCGGGCGGCATCGACGTCATGGTCGAGATACCGCCGGACTCCGTCGCCGGCTTCGACGGCAACGGCTTCGTCCTACACGAGCAGGCGGGCCCGCATCTCTGGTTCTTGATCCTGAACGCCAAGGAGGGGCCCTTCGCCGATAAGCGGGTGCGCCAGGCGATCAACTACGCCATCGACAAGGAAGCCATGGTGAACGAGATCCTGCAGGGCACGGCGGAGGTCGCCTCCAGCCCCACCCCGCCGGCCTTCGCCTGGGCGCACAACGATGCCCTGAAGCCCTATCCATATGACCCGGAGAAGGCCAAGGCCCTGATCGAGGAGGCCGGCCATGCCGGCGCGACGCTCACGTTCTACGTCACCGAAGGCGGCTCCGGCATGCTCGATCCCGTGCCCATGGCGGCCGCGATCCAGGCCGACCTAGCCAAGGTGGGATTGGACGTCGAGATCGAGACCTACGAGTGGAACACCTTCCTCAGCCAGGTGAACCCCGGTCTGGAGGGCAAGGCCGACATGGCCGAGATGGCCTGGATGACCAACGATCCCGACACCTTGCCCTACCTGGCGCTCAGGACCGAGGCCTTCCCCGATAAGGGCGGCTTCAACTCCGGCTACTACTCGAACCCAGAGGTCGACAAGCTCTTGGAGGCGGCGCGGAGCTCGACCGACCAGGCCGAGCGCGCGAGGCTCTACAAGGAGATGCAGGAGATCGTCTATGAGGACGCGCCCTGGGCCTTCATCGCCAACTGGAAGCAGAACGCCGCGACCTCCGACCGCGTCGAGGGCTTCAACCTGCAGCCCTCCTTCTTCCTGCTGCTGGACGGCGTGACGAAGAACTGACAGGTGCCGGCGGGGCCGCGCTCCCGGCCCCGCCCGCCTGGGTGCCTCGGCGTTTCAGGTGGGACGCCACCGATCAGACGCGGCCGTGTCTACCTCGCGTTGGGACGTCATTGCGAGGAGCGACAGCGACGCGGCAATCCAGGGTATGGCGTGGCCGCAAGGAGGTCCTGGATCGCCGCGCTTCGCTCGCGATTGTCTGTTGGCGGTTTGCTAAGGTGGGGGTGTCTCGTCATCATCGGGATGCCGTGACCGGGGTGGCCACCCCGGTCACGGCGCGGATGGGCCGACCGTCTCGCGATTGGGCTTACACCCGCCGTCATCGGGGTCGCCCATCCGCTCTCTCGCTCGCTTGATGAGTTGACTGGGACCGACCCCGACATGAGCCGGCTGACACCCGAAGACAATCCCAAGCAGACCAGAGGATACACTGCCATGACCGCCAAGGCTACTCTGCCGCCCCATGTGATCGGCTGCGATGTCGGCAAGCAGGAGATCGTCGCCTTTGATACCCACTCCGGCGAACTCCAGACCCTCAAGAACCAGCCAGAGATCTTGCGCCGCTTCGTCGCCCGCTTGCCCAAGCAAGCCTTGCTGGTCTGCGAGGCCACCGGCGGCTATGAGGCAGCGTTGCTTCAGGCCGCCGTCTCTGCCGGCCTGCCGGCGCACCGCGCCGACGCCCGCAAGGTCAAGTCCTTCATCCGCTCCCTCGGCAAGCTCGCCAAGAGCGACGCCATCGACGCTCGCGGCCTCGCCCGCTATGGCTGCGAGCGCTTCGAGCGCTTGGCGCGCTGGACCCCGCCGCCGGCCGCACTGAAGGACCTGCAAAGCCTGGTGCGCCTGCGCGCCCAGTGCGTCAAGCAGCGCGCCGCTCTCAAGGTGCAGCGCACCGCGCCGGGAGGACAGGCCATCCAGGCCCACCTGCACAGCATGATCGACCATGCCGACCAGGCCATCGCAGCCCTTGAGGATGACATCGCCGCACTGCTCGCCAGCCAGCCTGAACGCGCCGCCGCCGCCAAGGTGATCCAAGCCATCCCCGGCTGCGGCAGCGTCACCGCCGTCACCCTCGTCGCCCTTATGCCGGAGCTCGGACAGCTCCAACGCAAAGAGGCCGCCTCTCTCGCCGGCCTCGCACCGCACCCCAATCAAAGCGCCTCCAGAGACGGCTACCGACGCACCCGCGGCGGAAGACCGGAGATCAAGCGAGCCCTCTTCACCGCAGCCTTGGCAGCGCGACGATACAACCCTCAGCTCAAGGCCGTCTTTCTCCGCCTCATCAACAACGGAAAAAAGCCCATCGTCGCCATCACTGCCATCATGCGAAAGCTCATCGTCATCATCAACGCCAAGCTCAGAGACGCCTACGCCCACGCACCTCAAAACTGAGTTGATGACGAAGGGCACCAATTGCACCTGCGGTTCCTTCTCGATGGGATGTCATTGCGAGGAGCGACAGCGACGCGGCAATCCAGGGTATGTCGCGGTCGCAAGGAGGTTCTGGATCGCCGCGCTTCGCTCGCGATGACGTCGTTGTGGTTATGCGATAGTGACCTAGTAGATGGAGTCTATCAGTCTGTGCCAAAGCTGAGCACTCTCCGGCGGTCACGTTGGCGCGCCGCGTCGAGGAGCAATCGCCAATGCTCGGCTATGCCCTGAAGCGTCTCTTGGCACTGATCCCCGTGCTCTTCGGGCTCACCGTCATCGTCTTCCTGATGATGGCGCTGATCCCGGGCGATCCGGCGACCGCGATCCTGGGCTCCTACGCGACGCCCGAGAATGTCGAGCAACTGAACCGACAGCTGGGCCTCGACAAGCCGCTCTTCGAGCAATACGTGATCTGGCTGGGCAACCTCCTGGAGGGCGACTTCGGTCGCTCCCATAGCCTCAATCGACCGGTGCTCGACGAGGTGCTGGAGCGCTTCTCCGCCACCTTGGTGCTGGCGGGCGCGGCACTGATCCTCTGCACTGTGTTCGGCCTGCTCGTCGGGATCTGGACGGCGGCCAGGCAGTACGGCTGGACCGACAGGATTTTCACCTTCCTGGTGCTGATCGGCATCTCGATCCCCTCCTTCTGGCTGGGCTTGCTGCTGATCCTGCTCTTCGCGGTCAAGCTGCGCTGGCTGCCGGCGAGCGGTATGTTCGCGATCTACGGCGGCGGCGGCCCGCTCGACCTCCTGACCCATCTGGTCATGCCGGCGGCGACCTTGGCGGTCGTGGCGACCGGCGTGATCGCGCGGCTGACCCGCTCCGCCATGCTGGAGGTCTTGCGCCAGGACTTCATCCGCACGGCCAGAGCCAAGGGCGTCAGCGAACGCCGGGTGCTCTACGGGCATGCCTTCAAGGCGGCCCTGGTGACCATCATTCCGGTGATCGGCGTGCAGGCCGGCTTCGTCCTGGGCGGCGCCGTCTACATCGAGACTGTCTTCCAGTGGCCCGGTGTGGGTCGCATGCTGGTGCAGGCCATTTCGACCCGCGACATCCTGCTGGTGCAGGGCGGCGTGGTGGTCGTCGCCGCCAGCTACGTGCTTTTCAACCTGCTGGCCGATCTGGCGCAAAGCTGGCTCGACCCCAGGGTCAAGACCTGAGGCCGCGGGATGACCACGCTGAAGCTGATCCTGCGCAACCGCTTGGCCGCCTTCGGCGGCCTGGTGCTGCTGCTGCTGATCGTGGTGTGTCTGGCCGCGCCCTTCCTGCCGCTGGCCGACCCGGACCTGACCGACCCGGCCAACCGGCTGAAGCGCCCCTTCAGCGAGGGCGCCTTGCTGGGAACCGACCACCTGGGACGCGACCTGCTCTCCCGCCTCATCTGGGGCACGCAGCTGAGCCTCGCGGTGGGATTCGGGGCGGCGACGATCGCGGCCCTGGTCGGCTCCGCCATGGGGATCGTCGCCGGCTTCTACGGCGGACGCACCGACGGATTGATCATGCGCGGCGTCGACATGCTGATGGCCTTTCCCTACATCCTGCTGGCGCTGGCCATCGTGGCGATCTTGGGACCCGGCCTCCTGAACGCGCTCTATGCCGTGGCGGTCGTCAACATACCCTTCTTCGCCCGCAACATCCGTGGGGCCACGGTGGCCGTCGCGCACCGCGAGTTCGTCGACGCGGCCCGCCTTTGCGGCGAGAGCAGGCTGAAGATCGTCTGCTCCGAGATTCTGCCCAACGTGCTGCCGGTGATCGTGGTCGCGACCTCCACCACGATAGGCTGGATGATCCTGGAGACGGCCGGCCTCTCCTTCCTAGGTCTCGGCTCGCAGCCGCCGCAGGCGGATCTGGGCTCCATGCTGGGCGAGGGGCGCAAGCTCCTGATCACCGCACCGCACGCCTCCATCGTGCCCGGCGTGATGATCTTCCTCATCGTCATGAGCGTGAATCTCTTGGGTGACGGCATCCGCGACGCCCTGGATCCGCGGCTGCGTTCCGGCGCGCTTTCCCGGCCGGCCGCGGCAACCCTGGTGGATCGCAAGGAGGCGCTGTCGCCGGGTCGTGGCGAGGCCTTGCTGGAGGTGAGTGACCTGCGCACCGAGTTCCAGGTGGGTCGACGCGTCTACAAGGCCGTCGGCGGGGTGAGCTTCCAGGTTCGGCCGGGCGAATGCCTGGGCGTCATCGGCGAGTCGGGCTCGGGCAAGTCGGTGACCGCGCTCTCGCTCTTGGGCCTGGTCGCCTCGCCACCGGGCGTGATCACCGGCGGCGCCGTCGTCTTCGACGGCGCGGACACCCTGGCCATGGCGCCCGAGGCGCTGCGGCGCCTGCGCGGCGGCAGGGTCGCCTACATCTTTCAGGACCCCTTGGCCACCTTGCACCCCTTGACCAGGATCGGCGACCAATTGGTCGAGGCGGTGCGCGCGCACCGTCCCTTGCAGCGCCAGGCGGCCTGGGCTCATGCCGTGGAGCTGCTGGAGCGGGTGCGGATCCCCAACGCGGCGCAGCGCGCGAAGGCTTTCCCGCACGAGCTATCCGGCGGCATGCGCCAGCGCGTCGCCATCGCCATGGCCTTGGCGAACGATCCCGACCTGATCATCGCCGACGAGCCCACCACGGCCCTGGACGTGACGGTCCAGGCGCAGGTGCTGGCGCTCCTCGACGAGCTGCGGCGCGAGCGCGGCTTGGCCCTGGTCTTCATCACCCACGACTTCGGCGTCGTCGCCCAGCTCTGCGACCGCGTCGCGGTCATGTACGCCGGCAAGATCGTCGAAACGGGTCCGACCGGCGAGGTGCTGGAGCGGCCGTGCCACCCCTACACCAGCCGACTGATCGCCTGCGTGCCGGAACTGGGCGCCGGGCAGCGGCAGCTCGAGGCCATACCGGGCCTGCCGCCTCCGGTCGATGCCTTGCCGAGCGGCTGCGCCTTTGCCCCGCGCTGTGCCAAGGCCGACGCGGCGTGCCGGCAGGGCGAGATAGCGCTCGAGACGCGCGGCCGACGGGGCCTGCGCTGCCTCCATCCCGAGGCGGAGGAGGTGGCATGACCGCCGCGCTGGCCGTCAAGGGACTGCGCAAGACCTTCGGCGGCGGACGCGGTCTGCTCGGCCGCCGCAAGCCCCAGGTGCACGCCGTCAGCGACGTCAGCTTCGAGGTCGCGGCCGGCGAGGTGCTGGGCATCGTCGGCGAGTCCGGCTGCGGCAAGACCACCTTGGCCCGCATGCTGGTCGGCCTGCTGGAGCCCAGCGCCGGGACGATCGCGATAGAGGGCAGCGACCTCTCGGAGAAGAGCGGAGACCCGGCCGCCTTCGGTCGTGTGATACAGTACGTCTTTCAAGATCCCAACTCCTCGCTCAACCCGCGCAAGACCATCCGCCAGATCCTGGAGGCGCCGCTGATCCATCTGTTGGCGATGTCCGCGCCGGAGCGCCGGGCGCGCATTGCCGAGCTGCTGGAGGCCGTCACTCTGCGCGCGGAGTTCCTGGAGCGCTATCCGCACGAGTTCTCCGGCGGGCAGGCCCAGCGGATAGGGATCGCCCGCGCGCTGGCAGCCAATCCGCGCATTCTTATCCTGGACGAGCCGGTGTCCGCGCTCGATGTCTCGGTCCAGGCGCAGGTGATCAATCTGCTGGCCGAACTCAGACGCGCCTACGGTCTGACCTACCTCTTCATCAGCCACGACCTGGCCGTCGTCGAGGCGGTGAGCGACCGTATCGCGGTGCTCTACTTCGGCCGCGTCGTGGAGTTGGGCCGGGCCGACGCGGTTTTCAAACGGCCGCGGCATCCCTATACCGAGCTCCTGGCCCGCAGCGCGCCGGTGGTCGGCAGAGCCTTGGGCCGCGGCGAGGGCGTGGCCGCCGAGCTGCCCGATCCCTTGCGACCACCGCCGGGCTGCGCCTTTGCCGGCCGCTGCCCGCGCGCCCGGGAAGACTGCCGGAGCGCCGTGCCGACACTGACGCCCCTGACGGAGGAGCATGCCGTTGCCTGCCGATACCCCCTCGATTGAGGCTCCCCGGGCGCCGCCCCCGCAGCGCGGCCGCAATCGCCCGCAGGCCATCGCCGAGACCATCAAGGAGTGGATCATCAGCCAGGGCCTGGAGGCGGGCGACCGCCTGCCGCAAGAGCATCAGCTGATCGCCGACTTGGGCGTCAGCAAGGGGACCGTGCGCGAGGCGCTGAAGGTGCTGGAGGCGCAGGGCCTGATCCGCACCCGCACCGGTCCCGGGGGCGGCGCCTTCATCACCGAGGTGGACGAGGCCCTGGCCACCGCGCTGCTGGCCAATCACTTCTTCTTCAAGGAGGTGACCATCGCCGACATCTACGAGATGCGCATCGCGCTGGAGCCGCAGTTGGCGCGCGACCTGGCCTTGCGGATCACGCCGAGCGAGATCGCCGAGCTGCGCAGCCGCATGAGCGCCTACCAGGCCCCGCCCGCATCGATCGAGGAGGAACGCGAGCAGCGTATCGCCGAACTGGAGTTCCACGAGACCTTGGCTGGCTTCTCCGACAATCCCCTCCTGCGACTGACCTGCCGCTTTCTGACCAGGCTCTTGAAGGACCTGACGGTCTGCCGCCGGATCTACGACCAGCCCAATCCCGAACTGCGCGAGCGCGGCGTCTCCTATCAGGACCAGTTGATCGCGGCGCTGTCGGCCGGAGACGCCGACGAGGCCTACGCGATCATGCAGGCCCACATGCGTGCTGCCCAGCGCATCATGCTGGACCGCGAGGCCCAAGTGACGAAGGGTTTCCTGGCGACTGGCTAAGGCGGGGGACGCGCCGGAGGTTCTAAGCTGGTTCAAGCGCAGGTGACCGGTTCACTTCCTGCTGTTCCACCAACAACCCGACAATCCGACGTCATCGCGAGCGACAGCGACGCGATCCAGGTCTTACCCGCGCGCCTCTTCGCTCTGGATTGCCGCGTCGCTAGCGCTCCTCGCAACGACGCCGCGGCAGGGCGGTCATGCGGGCCGCTTCGCGCCAGCGAGCCGGCGACGGTAGTAAACCACCGTCTCGCGTTCCTCGAAGCCCCAGGCTTGGTGGGCGGCCTGGGAGATAAGGTTGGAGATGTCGACGTCGGAACCCAGCTCGGCGAACCCCTGCTCGCCGGCCCAGGCCTCGACCACGGCGACCAGCCGTGCCCCGACGCCCAGATGACGCATCTTGGGCTCGACCCAGATCCCTTCGAGGAAGGGCACCGGCGTGCTCTCGCAGCCGTTGGCGTAGGGGCGAATGCAGGCCTCCACGAAGCCGGCGGCCTTGCCGTCCTCGCGCGCGATCCAGCCGCGATAGCCGTGCCGTGCCATCAGGTCCCGGAGTTCGGATCGCTGCTGGCTCTCTGACAGGTCGGGCCAAAGTTGACAGCGCATGGCCACCCAGTCTTCCAGATCCTGGGCACCGGCGCCGGAAATGACGAGCGTCATGAAACCTTAATTGAGGTCCAGGGCGAATTCCTTCAAGGCGTCCAGGGGGATGATCGCCAAGGTCTCTTCGTGAGTCGCCTCCAGGCGCACCTTGGGCGCCTTGCCGGCGCGATAGGCTTCGTACCAGCGCCCGGCGCAGAGGCACCAGCAGTCGCCTGCCTTCAGGCCCTTGAAGCCGAAGGCCGGGCGCGGCGTCGAGAGGTCGTTGCCCTGCGCCTTGGAAAAGGCCAGGAACTCGTCCGTCATCTGGGCACAGACGGTGTGGATCCCCATGTCCTCCGGCCCGGTGTCGCAACAGCCGTTGCGATAAAAGCCTGTCAGGGGATCGAAGGAACAGTCGACCAGGGGTTCTCCCAGCACGTTTAGCGCCCGTTCATCCACCATGGGCCCGCTCCTTTCCCAGGTGGCCATCAGTGATCGGAAAGGCTAACCGCAAGCGGGCGCGAGCGGAAGGGGGGTGTTTTCTTGGACGACCCGAAAGAACTCCGCTGGCGGCACCTGCGGTTCAGGGCCAGTCGGCGGCGCCCGCAGCCGCTTCGGGGCTCGTGTCTTGCACGTCCTCCTCTTCCGCGTTCTTCAAGAACAGACGGATCTCGTCCAGGTTCCGAGCAGCACACTTCTTGTGCTGGTTCGCCGCCTGCACGGTCTTGGCCCGCTGCTTCGACTGATTGAAGCGAATTCTGCCGTTGGGTTTGATGGTCGAATCCTCGACCAGCCGCCAGAAGTGGTCGCCCTTGGAGACTCTGAGATTGTAGAGCGGCTTCTTGATCGAGATGATCTTGCCGAAGACCACCATGCCCCGGTAGAGGGCCACGTCCTCGCCGGAGAGCGGCCCGCGAAAGGCCGGGCCGGTGCCGAAGCCGTTGGCTTGGTGGAAGACCCAGCGACGGATCACCTTGTTGCCGGGGATGGCCTTGGCGGTGATGTCGAAGCGGGGGTCGCCGTCGGGGAGGGGAGGGACCTCGCCCACGAAGTTCAAGCCGCACTGGAAAGCGACGACCTGTGGATACTTCCGCAGGTGCGCGATGGCGGTGGAGAGGAAGCGCGGATCGACCCAGTCGTCAGCGTCGAGGAACCAGACGAACTCCGCCTTGCCGATGGAGGCACCGATGTTGCGCGCGGCCCCGGCGCCGCGGTTCTCGCCTAGCGAGATCAGCTCCAACTCCATTTCCTCGGCGACTTGGCGGATGACCCTGCCGCCTTCCTCGTGGCTGCCGTCGTCGACGAGGGTGATGGTGCAGGGTGTCTTCTGTTGCTTGGCCGAACGCACGGCTTGGCAGAGCTCGACGTAGTCTGGGTTGTAGGCCGGGATCACGCAGTCGACGGCGCGCATGGTGCTTACCTGATCTCTTCTTCGGTCCGTCCCCCGAACGGGACGTCTTCCGGGCTGACCGTGCCGCAGCGGCGCGCGCCGCGCAAGACGGCCGACAGCCAATGGTAGGCACGACGCGAGGCCGACCTGTCGAGGCCACGGCGCGTCGAAGGGGTTGGCGTCATGCCAAGCCGGCGCTCAGGGCTCCTCGCCAGCCGAGAGGTCTTCGAAGGCCGTGAGCCCTATGAAGTCGTCACCCATTCCGGCATCGGGGTCTCCGGCTTCAGCGTTGCCTGAGCCGAGAAAGAAGCGGCGGACGCTGGTCATGTTCCTCGTGGTACAGGCTTTCTGCTCTCTCACCGCCTCGACAATCTCTCGCGGCGGCTTCTTTCCCGTAAAGGCCACGGAATTGTCCTCCGACAGCGTCGTGTTCTCGACATAAAGCCAGAAATGATCCCCCTTCTTTGCTCTATAGTTGTAGTGAGCCCTGTGCTCGGGGTCCGTTCGCTGGTCGTATCCTATCTTGCCGAAGAGGCGCAGGCTCATGTTCAAGGCCACATCTTCGCCTGCGAAGGGACCGCGGAAAGCAGGGCCCGTGCCGAAGCCATTGGCCAAGTGAAAAGCCCAGCGTCTCACGACCTTGTTGCCGGGTATCGCATGCCAATACTTGGTGAAGCGCTTGTCCGTCAAAGGCAGCGGCGGCAGGTCGCCCAGGAAGTCCACGGCGGACTGAAAGGCGACGATCTTTGGGAAGCTACGCAGGCGTGCCACGGCGGTTGAGAGGAAGCGCGGCTCCGCCCAGTCGTCGGCGTCGCAGAACCAGAGGAACTCCGCCTGGCCGAGCGCCGCGCCGATATTGCGGGCGGGACCCGGCCCGTGGTTCTCGCCCAGGGTGACCAAGGCGACGCCCATCTCGGCGGCGACCTCGCGAATGGCCTCTCGGCCCTCCGCGTGGCTGCCGTCGTCGACGAGGGTGACGGTGCAGGGCTCCTCCTGCGCCAGTGCCGAGCGCACCGCCTGGTGCAGCTCCGAGAAAACAGGATTGTAGACCGGGATGAGGCAATCGACGGCGTGCATGGCGCTTTCCTGTGTACTGCCACGGGAGGGGCCCCAGCGCGCCGGTGACCACGGGACTGGACCGTGCCGCAGCCGAGCGTGTCGTGCAAGACGGTCCCACCAGCGGCATCCTCCGGCTTGATCGTGCCGTGGGAGAGCACGGCTTGGATGGCTGCGGCTGCATTAGGGATTGCGTTTGATCGGTTGGCGTGAGGACGTCGGGTAGAGCAAGACAGCCCCCCACTAGCGTCATCCTCCGGCTTGACCGTGCCGTGCGAGAGCACGACCTGGAAGGCGGCGATCGCTTTAAGGGTCGCGATTGATCGGTGGGCGTGAAGAAGTCGGGTAGAGCAAGACAGGCGCCCACTACCGCCATCCTCCGGCTTGACCGGAGGATCACTATCCACTCGCTCACTAGGCGGTTAGAGATCCTCCGGTCAAGCCGGAGGATGACGGTATAAGGGTTTGGTTGGGCGAGGAAACCCCCAATTGTGCCGCTTGACCAAACCAACCCGCCAACCCTCAGACGAAGCAATCCCTACCCCATCAGCCCCGTCGCCCTGGGGTCGTCGAAGACGCGGGTCTCGCGGCGGATAGGGCGGAAGCCGAAGCGCTGGTAGAGCGGCAGGGCGCGCGGATGGTCCATGGTGTTGGTGTTGACGGTCACGCGCCGTGGCTCGCTCGACCAGGCGCGCTGCAGGGCGGAGTCGAGCAGGAAAGGCCCCAGGCGCTGGCCGATGAAGGCTGGCATAAGACCGAAGTAGGAGAGATCGACCGTGTCGCGGCTCGCCTGCGGGCGGAAGTCGAGTTCGGCGTAGCCGGCTGGCTGGCCGCCGCAGTAGAGCACCCAGACCTCTACCTTCGGGTCCTGGATAATGCTCTCCAGCTTGGCATCGCTCATCAAGCGCCGCTCGAACCAGAGCCATTCCGCGCCGATGGTGTTGTAGAGAAAGCGGTAGAAGGGCACCGTGGGCTTCTCGACCAGCATCAGGCCCAGTCCGGGCCCGCCAAGCGGCTTGGCGGGCGTTCGACCTGGCGGCGCCAACATCTCCAGGAAGGTGATGGTGCACTCGATCTTGGGCACCGAAACCATGGGCGGCAAGGCCACTAGGCAGCCGGACCGGTCTCGATCGGCCGCTCTTTGCCCTCCTCCTCGGGCAAGCCCCATTCCGCCCAGGAGCCGTCGTAGAGCGCCACGTCCTTGGCCCCGACGATCTCCAGCCCCAGCGCCAGGACCGCCGCGGTCACGCCGGACCCGCAGGAGGTGACGATGGGCTTCTTGGGGTCGATCCCAGCCTCCTCGAAGCGGGCCGCGAGGTCGGCCCGCGGCTTGAGGCTGCCGTCCTGCTGAAAGAGCTGCGGGAAGGGCAGGTTGCGCGAACCCGGGATGTGGCCGTTGCGTCGCCCCGGCCAGAGCTCTTCGCCCTCGCCGGCGAAGCGGGTGGCGTCGCGGGCGTCGAGCACCTGTTCGCGCCCGCTCTTCAGGTTGGCCTGCATCTGCCCCAGGTCGCGCACCATCAGCGAGTTCATGCGCGCGGTGAAGTGGCGCTCGCGCAAGGTCACCGACCCTTCCTCGGTCGCGCGTCCCTCGGCCAGCCACTTCGGCAGGCCGCCGTCCAGCACGACGACGTCGCTGTGGCCGAAGAGGCGGAACATCCACCAGACCCTGGGGGCCGAGAAGACGCCGCGGCTGTCGTAGACGACGATGCGCACACCGTCGCCCAGGCCGAGCTTGCGGACCTTGGAGGAGAACTTCTCCGGCGCCGGCAGCATGTGCGGCAGGGCGCTGTCGCTGTCGGCGATCTCGTCTATGTCGAAAAACACCGCACCGGGGATATGGTTAGCCAAGTATTCTTCGTGTCCGGTCTTAGCCTCAACCGGAAGGTAGTAGGTGGCATCCACCACGCGGACGTCGGGTGCGCCCAGGTGCTCTGCCAGCCAGGCGGTCGAGACCAGCGGTCCCTGTCCGTCGTCCATTCTGACTGCTCCCATTGATGATCGGGCCTTGCCTAGCCTCGCCAAGCGTTAAGGGGCAAGGCGACAGTTAGTCCGCCTCTCGGGTCCCGACGGGCTAGTCCGCAAGGCGCAGATTGATGCGACGGTTCTGCTTGCCCTTGTTTTCGATCTTGCCGACCTCGACGCGGCCCACCTCGCCGGTGGACTTCAGATGCGTGCCGCCGCAGGGCTGCAGGTCGACGCCCTCGATATCCATCAGCCGCACGCGGCCGCTGCCGCTGGGCGGCTTGACGCTCATGGTGCGCACCAGGCCGGGGTTGGCCTCCAGCTCCGCTTCCTCGATCCAGCGCGCGTCGGCAGCGTGATCTTCTTGCACCAGGCGGTTCAGCTCCTCTTGCAGCCAAGCCTTGTCGGGCGGGCCGTCCGGCAGGTTGAAGTCCAGGCGCCCCTTGCCCTCGCCGACCTGGCCGCCGGTGACCTCGCCCTCGACCAGACTGCAGAGCAGGTGCATGCAAGTATGCATGCGCATCAGGCGATAGCGCCGATCCCAGTCGATCGTCGCGACCACCTCGGTGCCGGGCGGCAGGGTGACGCCCTGGTCGGCTGGCTGATGCAGGATGCTGCCGGGCATGCTGCCCTTGCGCGTGGTGGCGATGGCCACCTCGCTGCCGTCGGCCAGACGCAGGACGCCGCTGTCGCCCGGTTGGCCGCCGCCCTCCGGGTAGAAGACGGTGCGGTCTAGCTCGATACCCTCGGGGCCGGAGGCCGTGACCTTGGCCGCGCAGCTCTTGAGATAGGAATCCCGGCGAAAGAGTTCTTCGGTCATGCCACGGCCTTCTCCAGCCAGATCGGCACCGGCAGTTCCTTGGATCGCAGGAAGGCGGGGTTGTAGAGCCGGCTGGCGTAGCGCTGGCCGCCGTCGCAGAGGATGGTCGCGATGGTGTGGCCTGGCCCCATCTTCTTCGCCAGGCGGACCGCGCCGGCGACGTTGACGCCGCTGGAGGGGCCGAGGCAGAGCCCCTCCTCCTCGAACATCCGGAAGGCGGTCTCCACGGCCTCGCCGTCCGGCACCAAGAAGGGCTCGTCGACCTCCAAGCCCTCCAGATTGCCGGTGATCCGGCCCTGGCCGATGCCTTCGGTGATCGAGCTGCCTTCCGCCTTCAGCTGGCCGGTGGTGAAGTAGCTGTAGAGCGCGGCGCCCGGTGGGTCCGCAAGACCGATGACGACGCCCTTGCTCCGCTCGCGCAAGGCCATGGCGACGCCGGCCAGCGTGCCGCCGGAGCCGACCGCGCAGATGAAGCCGTCGAGCGTGCCGTCGGTCTCGTCCCAGATCTCCGGCCCCGTGGTGCGGTAATGGCCGCCGCGATTGGCCTGATTGTCGAACTGGTCGGCGAAGATGGCGCCGAACTCCTCGCTCGCGGCCTTCTCCTCGGCGGTGCGGCGGGCGATATGTACGTAGTTGCCGGGATCGCGGTAGGGCTTGGCCGGCACCTGCATCAACTCCGCGCCGCAAAGCCTTAACATCTCTTTCTTTTCTTCGCTCTGCGTCTCGGGGATGACGATCAGGGTGCGATAGCCGCGCGCGCGCCCGACCAGGGCCAGGCCGATGCCGGTGTTGCCAGCCGTGCCCTCCACGATCAGCCCGCCGGGGCGCAGACGGCCCTTCTCCTCCGCGTCCTGGACAATGGCGAGCGCGGCGCGATCCTTGACCGAGCCGCCGGGATTCAGGAACTCGGCCTTGCCGAGAATCGTGCAGCCCGTGGCCTCGGAAGGACCCTTGAGCTTGATGAGGGGGGTGTTGCCGATCGTGCCGACAAAGCCGTCTCTGGTCTTCATCCTCGTGCTTCTCTTGCTGTCGCGTTGGCTCTAACTAGGGGGTGGGAACGGGCGCCGGCAAGATGCCCTTCCGCAATGTCTTGTGATTGAGCAGGAACCACTGCAGCGCGACCAGGGTGAGGCCGTTGCGGATGCTGCCCTCGCGCAGCATGGCCTCGACCTCCGCCGTGGTCGCCGGAAAGGCCCGCACCTCCTCGTCCTCCTCTTCCAGGCCGTGCCAGCCGCCGGCATCGGCGCTGTCGACCTGGGTGAAGTAGATCTGGAAGCGGGCCGAGTTGGAACCGGGCGAGGGCATGAAGTCGGCGATCGGCACCATGGCGCCGGCGACGAGGCCGGCTTCCTCCTCCAGCTCGCGCCGTCCCACTTCCTCCGGCGCCTCGCCTTCTTCGGCAAGGCCGGCCACGATCTCCACCATCAGCGTCGGCATACCGGCGAAGCGGGCGGGGACGCGCTGCTGCTCGATCAGGACGACGCGGTCGCGGCTCGGGTCGTAGGGCAGCACCGCCACGGCCAGGCCGGGCATGAAGACCTCGCGCCCATAGGGTCGGCTCCAGCTGCCGTCTCTTCGCCGGTGCCGGGCGGTCGCCCGGACCAGGTCGTGGAAACCCTGGTGCAGCGGCGTAACCTCCAGGACCTCCAGGTCATCTTCGTCTGCGGGTCGTTCCGACAAGCCTACCTCCATGGCGGGGATTGGTCCCGCCCGAGGTCGCGAGCGGAGCGGTTCCCCATTGCTAGCGGTCCGAACCGGCGGTGGTCAAAGGCCTTGCCGTCGGTGCTGGGCTGCGCCGGCTGGATCTGCCGACAGCCCTACCGCATAGTGCCGGCAAGCGGTTCCGCACCAAGGCCCGGAGGCCCCAGATGACCTACACCAGCGAAGCCTTTCAGTTCCAAGGCGCCGGCGGCGCCAGCCTGGCTGGGCGCCTGGACCGGCCAGCCGGCAAGCCGGTCGCCTACGCTCTCTTCGCGCACTGCTTCACCTGCTCCAAGGAAAGCATTGCCGCCACACGCGTTTCCCAAGCGCTGGCGGAGCGCGGGATCGCCACCTTGCGCTTCGACTTCACCGGTCTGGGCGAGAGCGAGGGCGACTTCGCGGAGACCACCTTCGCGTCCAACGTCGCCGACCTTGTGCAAGCCACCGAGAGCCTGCGCGGGCAGGGGATGGCACCCAGCCTCTTGATCGGCCACAGCCTGGGCGGCGCGGCCGTCCTCTCGGCCGCGCCTTCGGTGCCGGAGGCCGTGGGCGTCGTCACCATCGGCGCGCCCAGCGACCCCAAGCATGTGGAGCACCTGCTCACCCCGGTGCTCGACGAGGTGAAGAGCAAGGGCGTGGGCGAGATCTCGCTCGGCGGGCAGGCAATCCGCATCGGCAAGGACTTCCTCGAGGACATCGGCAAGCACAGACTGCGCGACAGCCTGAAGGACCTGGGCAAGGCGGTCCTGGTGCTGCACTCGCCGGTCGACGAGATCGTCGGGGTCGAGCATGCCGCCTTCATCTACAAGTCCGCCGAGCATCCCAAGAGCTTCGTCTCCTTGGACCGGGCCAACCATCTGCTCACCCGCCGCGCCGACGCGGAGTATGCCGCCGACGTCATCGCCACCTGGGCCGGCCGCTATCTGCCGCGGCAGAAGCAGGAGACGCTGCGCGCGGGCGAGGTGCGGGTCAGCGAGACCGGCACCGGACGCTTCCTGCAGAACGTGGTGATGGGCAAGCACCGTCTCGACGCGGACGAGCCGAGCAGCGTGGGTGGCCTCGACGCCGGACCGGGACCCTACGACCTCTTGCTGGCCGGCTTGGGAGCCTGCACGTCGATGACCGTGCGCATGTATGCCGACCGCAAGGGCATCGCGCTTCAAGGCGTGTCGGTCTTGCTGACGCACGACCGCATCCATGCCGAGGACTGTGCCACCTGCGAGACCGAGACCGGCAAGATCGACCGCATCTCGCGGCGCATAGCGCTCCTCGGCGACCTCGATGCCGAGACCAGGCAGAAACTCCTGGCGATCGCCGATCGCTGCCCGGTGCATCGGACATTGACGCACGAAGTCGTGATCGAGACAGAGGCGGACTGAGGTCAAGTCAAGCCACTCTTGTCCGTAAGCGACGCAATGTGTGCCTCACTAGCCGCATAGGGGAAATTTGGCGGTTGCTAGTCGAGGTGGAATCAATAGAATTTTTGCAGTGTTAGGAACTGGGCCGCTTCGACGGCGACGAGAGATCGCCGAGGGCGGCCGAGGGATGCTTCGGCTGTCGGTGCAGTTGGTTGGGCGACACCACGAGGGTCGCATGCCAACGCGTCATATCTCCTTCATCCGAAAAGGTCTTTCGAGTCCTCCCAGGCCCTAGCACCATTGGGAGAGCTACGCGGCGGTAGGCAACTTTCCGGCGCGACGTGGCCTTTGTCGGGCGGGTCCGGTTCGCCGAGTCCGATCGAGATGACCGCCGGTCAGGTGGTGAGCGGCCGACGTGACAGAAACGGGAGTGATTTGGATGAAAAAGGTGCTGAAGGACGAGGCCGGCAAGCGGGTGCACCCCTATGTTCCGGAGCTCTGCGAGCAGCTGCGCGACGGCAAGGTCGATCGCCGCGAGTTCTTGCGCACGGCGGCGCTCTTAGGTGTCGCGGCACCGGCGGCCTACGCGCTGGCCGGCAAGGTGACCGGCGATTTCAGCGGCGCCGCCAGGGCCGAGAGCGATGTCGACCAGATCGCCAAGCGGGGCGGGCGCCTGCGTTCGGCCATGCGCGTGCAACGCATGGACGATCCGGCGACCTACGACTGGACGCAGATGTCCAACCAGACCCGGCCGATCCTGGAGTACCTCACCATCACCGGCCCGGATAACGTCACCCGGCCCTACCTGGCCGAGAGCTGGGAAGCCAACGACGACCTGACCATGTGGCAGTTCAATCTGCGCAAGGGCATCAAGTGGTCGAACGGCCAGGACTTCGGCGCCGACGACGTGGTCCACAACTTCACGCGCTGGCTCGATCCCAATGTCGGTTCGTCGAACATCGGCCTCTTCTCTTCCATGACCACGAGCTACGATACGGGTGAGAAGAACGACGACGGCAGCGCGAAGATGGGCACCAAGATGAAGGAAGGCGCCGTCGAGAAGGTCGACGACCACACCGTGCGCCTGCACCTGAACCGCGCGGTCCTGGAGATTCCCGAGAACCTCTATAACTACCCGACCGCCATCGTCGACAAGAACTTCGACGCCGAGGGCGGCGACCTCTCGAAGCGGCCGGTCGGCACCGGTCCCTTCTCGCTGGCCGAGTTCTCCGTCGGCGAGCGCTGCCTCTTGAAGAAGCGGGCGGACCCCTATTGGGGCGGCGAGGTCTTCCTGGACGAAATCCTCTATGTCGATCTGGGCGACGATCCCATGGCGCCGGTCTCGGCCATCGCCTCCGATCAGGTCGATCAGCTCTATGGCGTCTCCATCTCGCTTCTGGACACGGTCGAGCGTCTGCCCGGCGTCATCGTCTACGAGACGACGACCGCGCAGACCGGCGTGGCCCGCATGCAGGTCGACAACCCGCCCTTCGACAATCTGAAGCTTCGCCAGGCGGTGCTGGCCTGCATGGACCCCGAGCAGCTCTTGAACTTCGGCTATCGCGGCCGCGGTGCCCAGGGGCAGAACTTCCATGTCGCGCCGATCCATCCCGAGTACTTCCGCCTGCCGCCCTGGAAGCAGGACTACGACAAGGCCAAGGCGCTGCTGAAGGAAGCGGGCTATCCCGACGGCATCAGCCTGAAGATCGACCTGGGCGCGGCCGAGGGCTGGCATCAGGCGGTCATGCAGGCCTTCCGCGAGCAGTTGGGTCCGGCCGGCATCGACCTGCAGCTGAACATCATGCCGGGCGCGTCCTATTGGGATGTCTGGGACAAGACGCCCTTCGGCTTCACCTCTTGGACGCACCGTCCGCTCGGCACCATGGTGCTGAACCTGGGCTATCGCTCCGGCGTGCCTTGGAACGAGTCCCGCTACAACAGCCCCAAGTTCGACGCGCTGCTGGACGACGCCGGCAGTACCTTGGACGTGAACGAGCGGCGCAAGAAGATGGAGCCCATCGAACTGCTGATGCAGGAAGACGCGGTCATCGCCTTGCCGCTTTGGCGCAGCGTCTTCATGGCCGCCTCCGAGAAGGTCAAGAACATCCAGGCGCATCCAACCCAGTACCACCAGTGGAACAAGGTCTGGATGGAGTAGGAAGAAAGGGAGGCCGCGGACGCAAGTTCGCGGCCTCTTTCTTTGTCCCCTGACGACAAGAAGAAGAGCCTAGCCAACTGCGAGGGACCCCCTAACCAATGCTCATTCTGATCGGACGACGCTTGGGGTCGATGATACTGGTGATGCTGGTCGTCTCGGCACTCACCTTCATCACACTCGAAGCGCAGCCCGGCAGCGTCGCCACGAAGGTGCTGGGTCCCTATTCCTCCGAAGAACAGCGCGAGATTTGGCTGGAGAACAACGGCTACAACGAGCCGATCTGGGAACGCTATGTCGTCTGGCTGGGGAACTTCCTCAGCGGCGACTTCGGAGAGTCCACCCGCTTCAAGACCGAGGTCTCCAACGTTCTCTGGCCAAGACTGGGCAACACGGCGATTCTGGCCGCCGCGACCATGGCCTTGGTCATCCCCATATCCCTCGTTCTGGGTGTTTTGGCCGGCATGCGGGAGGGGTCGCGGACTGACAGAACCATCTCGGTGGTCTCGATCTTCACCACCTCGGTACCGGAGATCGCCAGCGCGCCCATACTAGCGTTCATTTTCGTCTTCCTGCTCGGCATTCTGCCCGGCACCTCTTCCTTCCAGAACGGCTTCAGCATCGCCGAGTTGATCCTGCCCACCATGGTGTTGGTGCTCTACGACTTCGGCTACGTGACCCGCATGACCCGGGCCTCCATGGCCGAGGTGATGACCACGCACTACATCCGCACCGCCGTCTTGAAGGGTCTGCCCTACAAGCGGGTCATCGTGAAGCACGCCTTGCGCAACGCGCTGATCGCGCCCTTTACCGTGGTCATGCTGCAGATCAACTGGCTGCTTTCGGGTGTGATCGTTACCGAATACTTCTTTGCCTACAAGGGCTTCGGGGCGCTTCTTCTGGAAGCCGCGCTCAATCAGGACATCTTCGTCATCGAAGCCTGCACGGTGATCGCCGTGATCGTGGCCGTGGGATCGCAGGCGATCTCGGACATCGGCTACACCTTCCTCAACCCCAGAATTCGCTTCAGCTAAGGGGAGGCAGCCATGACGGACTCTGCATTGCAGCTCTCCAAGCGCCCCAGCGCGGCGACGCGTGTTCTGAAGGCGATCTTGCTGCTGCGGGAATCCTGGGTCGGCATGCTGGGCGCCGCCCTGGTCCTCTTCTGGATCCTGGTGGCCGTCTTCGCCCCGGTGCTTGCGCCCTTCAGTCCCAACGACAATCTGGTGCCGATCGCCACGCCCGGGACGGAGTTCGTCACCGACGCCAACTGGCAGAGCGGCAAGTTCGTCGCCAAGGACAGCTGTACGCCGATCGAGGACGAGCCGGGCAAGGTCTACTGCGGCACCTTCTGGCTCGGCACGGACAACCTCGGGCGCGATATCCTGAGCCGCATCATCTGGGGTGCCCAGACCGTTCTGATCTTCGCCCCCATGGCGACCTTCTTCGCCTATCTGGTGGGCATTCCGATGGGGCTGTGGGCGGGCTATAGCCGCGGCCGCGTCGATGCCATCTTCTCCTTCATCTCCAACGTCATTCTCTCCTACCCCGTCCTCGTCCTCTACGTGCTGATCATCACCACGATCGACCGATCGTCGATGAACATCGTGGCGGCCGTCGTCTTCGCCTCGGCCCCGGGGATCTTCCGAATAGTGCGTGGTTTGGCGATGGACCTGAGACCCAGGGAGTACGTCTTCGCCGCGGAGACCCGCGGCGAGCCGCTCTGGTACGTGCTCTTCATGGAGATTCTGCCCAACGCGAGAGGGCCGCTCATCGTCGATGCCATGCTGCGACTGGGCTATGTCATCATCACCATCGGCACCCTGGCCTTCCTGGGCCTTGGCCTGCCGCCGCCCGATCCCGACTGGGGGCGGATGATCTCGGAAGGCCGGCAGATGATCCAGGTCTTCCCGCACATCTCGCTCTTCCCGTGCCTTGCGATCTCCTCGCTGGTGCTGGGCTTCAATCTTCTGGCCGACGGCCTGCGCGAAATCTCCCTGCGAGACTAGGCGCCAGGAATCGGGAGGCAAGCCGATGGGTAAGTTTCAAGCCGACTGGGATGGACCGGTTCTCGAATGCAAGAGCCTGTCCATCTCCTACTACACCCGCGCCGCCGAGATACCGGCCGTGCAGGACTTCAATCTGGCCCTCAAGAAGAACGAGACCATCGGCCTGGTGGGCGAGTCGGGCTGCGGCAAGTCCACCGTGGCCATGGCGATCATGCGCTACATGGGCAAGAACATGGCCATCACCGGCGGCCAGGTGCTCTACAAGGGCGTCGACCTCGCGACCCTCTCGGAAGAGGAGCTGCGCCAGCTGCGCGGCAGCGAGATCTCCATGGTCTATCAAGAGCCCATGGCCTCGCTCAATCCGGCGATGAAGCTCGACCGCCAGCTGATGGAGGTGCCGCTCTACCACGAGCATGTGAGCGAGCAGGAAGCCTACGACCGGGCGGTGAAGATGCTGTCCAACGTCAAGCTTCCCGATCCGGAGCGGGTCATGGCCTCCTACCCGCATCAGATCTCGGGCGGCCAGCAGCAGCGCGTGGTCATCGCCATGGCCCTGCTGTCCGAGCCCTCGCTGCTCTTGCTGGACGAGCCGACCACGGCGCTGGACGTCACGGTGGAGGCCGGCATCGTGGAACTGATCGCCGAGCTCGCCGGCCGCATTCAGACCTCGATGATCTACATCTCGCACAATCTGGGTCTGATCCTGGAGACCTGCGACCGTATCAACGTCATGTACTCCGGTCAGGTGGTGGAGGAGGGGAGCGTCTCGGAGGTCTTCGACAAGATGCGCCACCCCTATACGCAGGGGCTGTTCAGCGCCATCCCGCTGCCCACCGCCGACAAGAACGCCCGGCCGCTGCAGGCTATCCGCGGCCAGCTGCCGCTGCCGCACGCCAGGCCCAAGGGCTGCTACTTCGGACCGCGCTGCGATCACTTCAGGGACGGCCTGTGCGACGGCGGCCCGATCTCGATGCAGACGGTCGACGAGGCTAGCGGACACGGCTCGCGGTGCCTGCGCTGGACCGAGATCAATTGGACGCGGGTCGGCGCGGGCGCGGGCCAGGACGTACACGCGGACTTCGGCGAAAGCGTGCTCAACGTCGAGCACATGAAGAAGTACTACGAGCTCAAGGACACCTCGATGGCCGCCATGATCAAGGGCGGCAGCTCGCGGCACGTCAAGGCGAACGAGAGCATCTCCTTCCTGGCGCGTGAAGCCGAGACGGTCGCAATCGTCGGCGAATCGGGCTGCGGCAAGTCCACGCTCGCCAAGGTCCTGATGGGCCTCGAGACGGCGACGGAGGGGACGGTCAACTTCCAAGGCAAGGACCTGAGCCAGGTGCCGGTGCAACAGCGCCAGCGCGATGACGTCAAGGCCTTGCAGATGGTGTTCCAGAATCCCTTCGATACCTTGAATCCCAGCCACACTGTCGGCAGCCAGCTCGGCCGGGTCATCCGCAAGTTCGGCGGCATCACCGATGGCGAGGCGGTGCGCCGGCGCGTGCTGGAGCTGCTGGACATCGTCAAGCTGCCCAGCGACTTTTACTTCCGCCGGCCGCGCCAGCTCTCGGGCGGCCAGAAGCAGCGCGTCGGCATCGCCCGCGCCTTCGCCGGCAACCCGACCATGGTGGTGGCGGATGAGCCGGTCTCCGCGCTGGACGTCTCCGTCGCGGCGGCGGTGACCGGCCTCCTGATGGACATTCAGCGCACCTATCGCACGACCCTGCTGTTCATCAGCCACGACTTGAGCCTGGTGCGCTATCTGGCCGACCGGGTGGTGGTCATGTACCTGGGGCACATCGTGGAGCAGGGCACCACGGAGGAGATCTTCTCGCCGCCCTACCATCCCTACACCGAGGCACTGCTGTCGGCCGTCCCCATCGCCGACACTTCGATCGAGAAGAAGCGCATCATCCTGGAAGGCAGCCTGCCGTCGGTCATCAATCCGCCCAAGGGCTGCGTCTTCCACACCCGCTGTCACCGCAAGATCGGCGACATCTGCCAGTCCCAGGTTCCGCCGCAAGTGGACATGGGCGGGGGGCACCGCATCCTCTGCCACATCCCGGAGGATGAGCTTAAGGCTATGGGCCCGGTGATCGTGCAGAAGGGCGAGCCGCAGGAGGCCGCGGAGTAGGGACCGCCACCGTTGGGCGAATCAGCGCGGTGCCATGCAGGACTTGACGGCAGGGGGCGCAAGGCCGCAGAGATAACGGGACCTCACGTGCCAATGCGCCGAAAGCCTTAACTCGCCCTTTCGAAGGAGAGCGCGTCCGTGGAAACACTACCGATCTTTATTGGCTTCGACGAACGTCAGCCGCTGTCTTACACCGTCTTGCAGCACTCCATCCTTTGGCGGGCCTCCAAGCCGGTCGCCATTTCCCCGCTGGTGCTGAAGACCCTGCCGATGACCCGGCGCGGCCTGACGCCTTTCACCTTCAGCCGCTTTCTGGTGCCCCACTTGATGAACTTCGAGGGTTGGGCCCTCTTCCTCGACCTCGACATGCTGGTGCTGGGCGATATCGCCGAGCTGTTCGATTATGCCGACGACAGCAAGGCGGTGGTGGTCTGCAAGGAGCAGAAACGCTTCGAGTGGGCCAGCGCCATGCTTTTCAACTGTGGCCACGAGGCCAACAAGATCCTCACCCCCGACTATGTCGACGACGCCAAGCGGTGCCGCGTGCCGCACGAGATCGGCTGGATCGAGGACGAGAGCCTCATCGGCAGCTTCCCCTCCGAGTGGAACCACTGCGTCGGATACGAGCCGCCGCGCAAGGATGCCAAGCTGGCGCACTACACCATGGGCATCCCGGCTTTCCCCGAGGTGCGCGGCTGCGAGTACACCGACGAGTGGCTGCGCGACCTCAAGGTCGCGACGGGCACGCAACCCTGGTTGCGGCTGATGGGCAACTCCGTCCATGCCCAGAAGCTGTCCGACGGACGTGTTCTGCCGAAGCTGCATCCCGATTCCGTCGCCGAACGCAGGAAGATGCAAGAGGCCAAGGAGCGGGCGGCCAAGGAGAAGGCCGCTCAAGAGAAGGAGGCCCAGGCCGAGGCCTGAGCCGAGCCTTTCGTTTGGCCTAAGCCGAGAGTGTCCGGGACGCCGGTCGTAACGATGCGACCGGCGTTCTTCGTGTCGCTGTCCGCCGCGTGCGCCGGTTGCACGGGCCGGCAGGCTTGGAGAGCCGAGCCTGACAATCCTTGTCCGAGCGGCCGGCAAGCCCCCGCCGCCGTCATTGCGAGGAGCGTCAGCGACGCGGCAATCCACAACAGAGTGTCTCTTGCCGACCGAGGCTGGATCCCCGCGCTTCGCGCGCTATGACGTCGGATGGGGCGGTTGCACAGGCCGGCAGGATTGGAGAGTCGAGAGCCACAAGCCTTGTCCGAGCGGCCGGCAAGCCCTCCCCACTGTCATTGCGAGGAGCGTCAGCGACGCGGCAATCCAGTGCTGCGGGCCCTGCCGACCAAACCTGGATCGCCGCGCTCCGCTCGCGATGACGGCGGGTGGGGTGGCTTTACAGGCTGGCGACGACTCGGCAGGACAGCATCGGGCAGGACAGGGGAACAGCTTTAACACTCTGCCGAAGGAAACACCCCAAGGCCCCCGGCCCCTCTCATCCGAAGGCGCTCAGGCGGATTGCGTTCGGACGAGGCTCAATCCTTGTCCTTGCCAGCCAGTTCCGCCGTCAACTCGGTCAGCCTTGAAGCCGCCTGCGTTCGGTTCTCCACCTTCAGGACCTTGAAGATGCGAGAGACGTGCATCTTCACCGTGCCGGGGGAGATATCCAGGTCGGCGGCGATATCCTTGTTCGACTTGCCTTCCGCCATCAGTCGCAGCACCTCGACCTGGCGGGCCGTCAGGCCCAGGGCGTCGCTCGCCTTCTCGCCGCCGGGCGTCTCCTGCCAGCCGCCGCGATCGCGCTCCGCGGGAAGGGTCGGGCGCGTGTCGCTCAGGTGCAGGATGTGCGGCGGGACATAGACCCCGCCGGCCAGGATAAACTTGAGTGCGTTGGTGGTGGTCTCGGGAGAGGAGGTCTTTGGGATGTAGCCCATGGCGCCGGCCTGCAAGGCTTCTCGAATGGCCTTGGCATCCTCCTTCACCGACACGATGACGACAGGAACGTCGGGCCAGTTTCGGCAGATGTGGCGAACGCCCTCGATACCGTTCATTCCCGGCATAAGCAGGTCCAAAAGCAGCAGGTCGATTGGCGGACCTCCTGCCAAGTAGCCAGTGGCCTGGTCCAGGTCACTGGCTTCCAGGATCTCCGCCGGCTGGTCCATCAGCTTGATCAGCAGGACCAAGCCACCGCGAAAGAGTGCATGATCGTCGGCGAGGACGATCCGCAACGGCGCCGCGCTGTGGTCCGGCACCGAGCCGCTTCCCGTATCGCCAAGGTCCAACCGCGATACCTCACTCTGACTTGCCTGCAAGGTCGGCAACCTTCTGCTCCAGTAAAACTAAGCTGGTATAACACTTTAGCGGCGACTTCACCAAGCGGCGGATCGGCTGGCCTGGCGTACCGGCCAGTGTCGGTCCAACTTTTGGCCTGCTTCCCGGCGGATTATACACCAAAGGCATAAGCCCGATAGGAGATTTTGATCCGAGGCTTCAGCTAAAGGTAGCGTATTCCGGCGAGGCCAGAGCATCGACCATTCAGCCAGAGGAAGCTCAACTAATTGAATCAAAGGGAAAGTATCTCACTCCTCGAGCCTCTGCGTCGCTCTCCGTCTCCGCTTCCGACTTTAGTACAGGTTGCCAGGCTCGACACGCCAGCCCGGTGGACTGCCTAAAGGCCATTGACTCCCAAATGGGAGTATGTTTGCATTTATATCAATAGGTATATGGCCAAAAGGCTGAAACTGTTGGCGTCGGAGCGTCCTGTCGAGGCGCCACCGCCGCTGAAGCCGGAGGTCTCGGCGTCGCGCTGGCACCGGGTGCCTCCACCAGGGACATGAGCAATGGGAGACCTAGGTTATGAAACTCAGCCGTAGATCCATTCTGAAGGGCTCGCTCGCCGGAGCGGCGGCCGTCGCCGCGCCCAGTCTTTGGATCCCCAATCCGGCCCATGCCGCCTGGATCGACAAGAACGACAAGATCAAGGTGGGCGTACTTTTCTCCCAGACCGGCAACCTGGCCGTGGTGGAGAACGATTCCACCCAGGTCGTGCTCTACGCGATCGACGAGATCAACCGCAATGGCGGCGTGATGGGCCAAGAGGTCGAGCCGGTTGTGATCGACGCCAAGTCGGACATCAAGGTCTATTCGGAGAAGATCAGCCAGCTGATCCTGCGCGATCGGGTGATCGCCACCTTCGGCGGGTACACCTCCGCCAGCCGCCGCGCGGTGGCGCCAATCGTGATGGCCCGCGATCACCTCTTCTACTATCCGACCTGCTATGAAGGCCGCGAGTGCACGCAGAACATCATCTGCACCGGGCCGCTGGCCAATCAGCACTCCAAGGACCTGATCCCCTTCATGGTCGAGAACTTCGGCAAGAAGGTCTACCTGATCGGCTCCAACTACATCTGGCCGAAGGAATCCAACAAGAACGCCAAGATCTGGCTGGAGCGCGCCGGCGGCGAAGTGGTGGGAGAGGACTATGTGCCGCTCGGCGGCTCCGAGTTCACGCCGATCTTCAACAAGGTGCGCCAGACCGAACCCAGCTTCATCTTCTCGACCGTGGTCGGCGATTCCGACATCGCCCTACACAAGCAGTTCCTCCAGGAAGGCTTCAAGGCCGACAAGATGCCGATCGCCTCGCTCACCACCGGCGAGATCGAGACCCGCGCGATGGGGGCGGAGGCCGGTGCCGGTCACTTCCTCTCGGCGCCCTACTTCCAGACCTTGGAGAACCCGACCAACGAGGCCTTCGTCGAGGGCTACCTCTCCAGCAAGTACGGCGGTGGCGGGGTCACCCACTACAACATGGAAGAGACCTACCTATCGGTCTACGTCTGGAAGGCCGGCTTGGAGAAGGCCGCGGCCAATGCCGGCGACGTCGAAGAGGTGACGCCGCGCATGATCCGCGATTCCTCGGGCAGCGTGGAACTGGGCGACGACATCTCGCCGGAAGGCCTGGTCTGGATCGATCCCGACAACTTCAACATCTGGCTGAAGCCGAAGATCGGCCAGTGCCAGAGCGACGGGCAGTTCAAGGTGGTGAAGGCGGCGCCCGAGCACGTGGCCCCCGATCCCTTCTCCATCTATCCCGAGCGCGGCGTCTGCAAGGCCGACGGCCTGCTGACGCCCGACGGCGGCATCAGGAAGAACGTCCTCTAGAACCGGGTTCGGCGGGCGTCCGCGGCGTCGCCGGCGCCCGCCCGAGCCAAGCGTTCTTCTCGCGCCGTGCCGCGCTCCGGCTCCCCCTGAGGCGAGCCGGGGCTGGCGAACTCAAGTCAGGGAATCCCTCGACGATGAGCGTACATGATTTCTGGACACCCTTTTCCTTCCTGCCTTTCCTGAATGCGCTCTTCATCGGGATCAGCCTGGCCAGCATATGGCTGCTGGCGGCGCTTGGCCTGACCATCATCTACGGCACCATGGGCGTCATCAATCTGGCGCATGGCGAGTTCCTCATGCTCGGCGCCTACAGCACCTTCGTCTTTCAATCGTTGCTGGGTTTGCCCTTCCTGGTCTGCTTGCCGCTTTCCTTCATGGTGGTGGCGACGATCGGGCTGCTGATAGAACGCACCATCGTCAGACCGCTCTACGCCAGACCGCTCGACACCTTGCTCGCGACCTGGGGACTGTCGCTCATCCTGATCCAGGGCGTGCGCCTCATTTTCGGTGGCGAGCCACAATACGTCGGCGTTCCCGAGTGGCTGAACTTCGTGCTGCAGGCCAGCTTCATCAGCCTCTCCGGCTTGCGCATCTTCATCATCGTCGTCGCCATCGCGCTGGTCGCGCTCACTTGGATCCTGCTCTATCGCACGCGCTTCGGCGTCATGGTCCGCGCGGTCATGGAAGATAAGGAGATGGCGCAGTCGTTCGGCGTCAACGCGAGCCGCGTCTATGCCTTGACCTTCGCCTATGGCGCGGGACTGGCCGGTATCGCCGGCGGCCTCTTCGGTGCCGTCAAGACGCTCTTCCCGGACATGGGCAGCGGCTACATCGTCGAGGCCTTCCTGGTCGTGGTGGTGGGCGGCGTGCAACTGGTCGGCACCGTGATCAGCGCTGGCTTGCTGGGCGAGCTGAACTCCGTCTTCTCCTACTTCACCAACGATACCTTCGCGCGCTTCGTGCTCTTCACCATGGTCGTCGTCTTCCTACGCTTCCGTCCGCAAGGGCTGATCTCGGAAGGCGTGACCCGGCGATGAATGGCGGACCGGGCGAAGAGCAGGGATAGCGGACCCATGGGGGGCAATCTCTACCACAACAAAAGGGCGCAATGGCTCACCTACCTGGGCGCCTTCGTGCTCTTGGCCCTGGTGCCCTTGATCGTCGACAATCCCTTCACCTTGAACCAGCTCGCGCGCTACAGCGTCTATGCCATGCTCGCGGTCTCGGTGTCGCTGGTATGGGGCTACGGCGGGATCTTGAGCCTGGGGCAAGGGATCGCCTTCGGCCTGGCCGCCTACGGCATGGGCATGACCATGCAGATGCAGTTCCAGGACCCGGAATACGATCCCATCCCCAGCTTCATGCTGACCAACGAGCTGGAGAGCCTGCCGCTCCTATGGGAGCCCTTCTGGTCGACCACCGCCGGCCTTATCCTCACCCTATCGGTGCCCACGCTCTTCTTCGTCGTCTTCGGCGCGCTGATGTTCCAGGCCCGCGTCGCCGGCGTCTTCGTCTCCATCATGACCATCGCGATGCTGGCAGCCTGGTACTCCATGGCCTACGACATGCAACCCTTCACGGCGGGCTTCAACGGCATCTCGCCGCCCCTGCCATTCTCGCTCGGCGAGTTTTCGTTCGATCCCTACGGCGTGCCCGCCTATCTGGTGTGCGTGGGTTTCCTGGCCGCGCTGACCTTGGGTGCGAAGTTCCTTATGCACACCAAGTTCGGCCTCATCGTGCAGGCGATCCGCGACGACGCCGAGCGCGCCCGCATGCTTGGCTACAACGTTGCCGCCTACCAAGTCACGCTCTTCGCCATTTCCGGCTTCATTGCCGCTTGCGCCGGCCTCTGCTGGGTGATGATCGTTCAGTACGTCTCGCCGACCGCGCTGGAGATCACGCTGTCGATCGCCATGGTGGTCTGGGCCGCGGTCGGCGGCCGCCTCTCCCTGCTGGGGGCTATCGTCGGCGCCTTCCTGGTGAACGGAACGCAGAGCTACCTGGGCGACGAGCTGCAGCAGGTTTGGCTGCTGGTGCTGGGCGCGATCTTCATCGCCGTCGTGCTGCTGCTGCCCAAAGGCCTGGCCGGGCTCCTGGAGCTTTGCCTGGAGCGGCTCTCTAGCGGCAAGCGGTCCTCTGACTCGCGGCCTGACCTGGCCAAGGAGGTGGCCGAATGAGCATCCTCGAGCTCAAGGGCGTCTCCAAGGCCTACAACGACTTCGTCGCGGTGGACGGTTTCGATCTATCGGTCGAGGAAGGCGAGCTGCGCTGCCTCTTGGGACCCAACGGGGCAGGCAAGTCGACTTCGATCGATCTCATGACCGGGCGCCTCAAGCTCACCGGCGGCAGCATTCACTTCGGCGGCCGCCGGATCTCCGGCCTGTCGGAGCACGAAATCGCCAGGCAGGGCGTCGGCCGCAAGTTCCAAGTACCGGCGGTCTTCAAGGAGCTGACGGTGCAACAGAACCTGCAGGTGGCCTTCAACAAGGTGAAGTCGCCCTTCGCCAACATGCTCGGTCTGCTGAGCCACTCAGCCGCCGGCCGCGAGCGCTATGAGCAGGTGGTGGAGCTGATCGGCCTCAAGGCGCGGCTCCAGGTCCAGGCCGGCATCCTCTCGCACGGCGAAACCCAATGGCTGGAGATCGGCATGGTGCTGATGCAGGACCCGCGGCTCCTGCTGATGGACGAGCCGACCGCCGGCATGACCGAGCAGGAGACGCATAAGACGTCAGAGCTCTTCAATGCGTTGAAGGGAACTCACACCCTGGTCGTGGTCGAGCACGACATGTCCTTCGTGCGCGAGATCGCCGACATCATCACCGTGATGCACCTCGGCCGCAACTTGGCGGAGGGAACCATTCAGGAAATCGAGAACGACCCGCGCGTCATGGAGGTCTATCTCGGATCGGAGGGGATCGGCGATGCTTGAGATGGCAAGCGTCACCGCCTTCTACGGCAAGACCCCGACCTTGCACGACATTTCCCTCACGGTCGGCAAGGGGGAGTGTCTCTGCGTCCTGGGCCGCAACGGCGTCGGCAAGTCGACGCTGCTGCGCACCATCATGGGCCTCGTCACCTCCATGACCGGCAAGCTGACGGTGGACCGCAGGTCGCTGGAGGGCTCACCGACCTACCTTCGGGCCAAGGCGGGGCTGGGCTACGTGCCGCAAGGCCGGCGCATCCTCGGCAAGTTCACGGTCCGTCAGAATCTGGAGCTCGGCACCTTTGCCCGAGACGACGGCCGCGGCGGAATTCCGGAGACCTGTCTGGCGAGCTTCCCCTACCTGGCCGAGAACCTGAACAAGCGGGCCGGCCTCCTGTCCGGCGGTCAGCAGCAGCAGCTGGCGATCGCCCGCGCCCTGGCCACCAACCCGAAGATCCTGCTGCTGGACGAACCGACGGAAGGCATCCAGCCCAACATCGTCGCCGACATCCGCAACGCCATGCGCCATCTCAACCGCGACCTCGGCCTGACCCTGATCCTGACCGAGCAGCACATCAAGATCGCCCGCGAGCTGGCCGATGCCTTCCTCATCCTGGATGTAGGGCGCGTGGTGGCCGAAGGGCCGATCGCCGATCTCAGCGACAGTCTGATCAAGGAGCACCTGACCATCTGAAGCGAAGGGGCCTCGGCCGCGACCGAGGCCAGAGAACGAAAGGAGAGCGAGATGATCACGATACCGAAGAAGGGCACGCCGGAGCGCGAGCGTCTGATCGCCGAGCACAAGGCCTGCATCGAGTCGATGAAGGGCGTTCCCGGCTGCACCATCCTGCGCTGCGAGACGCCGGGCGACACCACCAACGTGAGCGGCGGCATCCACGAGGACTTCCTGCTGAACCGGGTCTTGCTGCGCATGCGCGCCATGAACCCGGGCGACAAGCCGGGCAAGCTGGTCGTGATCTGCACCAAGGTCGAGAAGGAGTGGCGGATCGGCCGCCTGTCCGGCATCCGCGGCGTCCCGCCGACTTTCGTGGGCGACAAGGTCTACGACAACGAGCAGGACCCCCAGCACGACATCTTCCTCATGCGCCTCGACGAGCTCGATGCCGAGGACGGCCAGGTCGAGCATTTCCACGAAGGCTGGAAGCGCCGCGACGACCGCTGGACGCGGACCTGACTCTGCTCGGGCCGATTGCCGACAAGGACTGAACAAGGGGCGAAGCCAAGCCCCGCTGGAAGCAAGGAGTTGGCTTCATGTGCGCGATGAGACTAACGGGATACGCGGACCTTTTCGGCGTCAATCCCGGCAAGACGATCCGTTTCTACGTCAACTGTGACGGGCCTGCGAGCTACGACGTGCAGATCGTGAAAATGATCCACGGCGACACCAACCCGCGCGGCCCCGGCCAGATCGAAGAGGCCGTGGATGCGCCCTGCAACGGCAACCACGCGGGCCGCAAGCAGGTCATCTACAGCGGCTCTTACGGTTACGTGGAGGACAATCCCAATCTGCAGCTGCAGTCCTTCACCCTGCAGTGCTGGATCTGGCCGACCACGCCCAAGACCCATCCCAAGTACTGGAAGCATGGCGCCCAGGGCCTGCTGGCCAAGTGGTGCGACGGCAAGGGCTACGGCCTTTTCATCAACGACGAAGGCTGTCTGGAGCTCAGGATCAACGGCGAGAAGATCACTACCGGCGCACCGATCCGCGATCACGCCTGGCACTTCGTCGCGGCCAGCTACGATGCCGAGAGCGGTGAGGCGACGCTCTACCACGAGCCGCAGATCCGCTATGCCCTCGACCCGGAGATTCCCCCGGTCAAGGCGCAGGTCGGTGGCGGCGTGGAGCACGGTGCCGGCGTTCCGCTGACGGTCGCGACCTACTGCGGCGGCATGGACAGCTCTCCGCAAGCCCAGGCCTCCAGGCCGGCCGGCATCGTCATGGCCGGTCCCTACAACGGCAAGATCGACAGCCCGCGGCTCTGCAACCGCGCGCTCAGCCGCGAAGAGATCGAGACCATGAAGCTCGGCGCGCAGCCGGGCTTGACGGAGCGGCGCAATTCCGGACCCACCGGTCCGCTGTCAGAGTGCATCGTCGGTGCCTGGGATTTCTCCGACGGCATCGACACCGCCATCGGCAGGGATCACGGCCCCTATCTCTACGACTTCGCGATCGTCGGCTGCCCGACGCGGGCGATGACGGGCCATAACTTCTCCGGCCATAACTTCGACTGGAAGCATGCGCCCAAGGAGTACGGGGCCATCCACTTCCACGACGACGACGTGGACGACGCGCGCTGGTCGGTCGACTTCGAATGGAGCGTCCCGGCGAACCAGAAGAGCGCCTTCTACGCCGCCAAGCTCACCACCAGCGAGGGCGACGAGGATTACATCCCCTTCTGGGTGGTGCCCGAGGTGGGCAAGGCGACGGCCAAGATCGCCTACATGGTGCCGACCATCTCCTACATGGCCTATGCCAACGAGCATCTGGCGAACAACGCCGGCGGTGCCGAGCTGCTGGTCTATCGCGTGCCGATCATGCAGGACCAGAACATGTTCCTGAGCGAGCACCGGGAGTACGGCGGCTCGATCTACGACACCCACACCGACGGCAGCGGCATCTGCCTCTCCTCGCGCCTCAGGCCGATCCTCTCCATCCGGCCCAAGTACGATCACTTCCTGATGCAGGCGCCCTGGCAGTACCCGGCCGACCTGCACATGATCTACTGGCTGGAGACCATGGGCTACGACTACGACGTCATCACCGACGAAGACGTGACCTATGACGGCCTGGCCCGATTGGAGCAGTACAACGTCGTCATCACCGGCTCGCATCCAGAGCATAATTCCGGCCCGCAGCTGGATGCACTCCACAACTACACGCAAAGGGGCGGACGGCTCATGTACATGGGCGCGGACGCCTGGTACTGGATCCACTCCTACCATCCGGCCTACGAGCACTTGGGCCGCGGCGTCATAACCGAGATGCGGCGGTGCGAATCCGGCATCCGCACCTGGCGCGCCGATCCCGGCGAGTACTATCACCAGGGCACCGGCGAGCTGGGCGGCATGTGGCGCTACCGCGGGCGCTACCTGCATTCCGTGGCCGGCACCGGCATGTCGTCGGAAGGCTTCGACATCTCCTCCTACTACTCGCGGACGCCCGAGAGCAACGACCCGCGCGTTTCCTGGGCCTTCGACGGCATCGAGTACGACGAGAAGCTGGGCAACTTCGGTCTGGTCGGTGGCGGTGCCGCGGGCACCGAGTTGGACATCGTCGACACCATGCTGGGCTCGCCGCCGCACACCCTGGTCGTGGCGACCTCGGCCGGCCGCCATACCGAGGCCTACCTGCTGGTGATGGAGGACTTCGGCTTCAACCAGCAGGGTCTGGACGGCACGCAGCATCCGCGTGTGCGCTCCGACATCGCCTACCACGAGACGCCGAACGGCGGAGGTTGCTTCGCCTTCAGCTCGATCGCCTTCTGCGGTTCGCTGCCTTGGAACAACTGCGACAACAACATCTCCAAGCTGGTGGGCAACGTGCTCAACCGCTTCATGGTGGACGGGCCCCTCCCGCCGCCGCCCGCCGATGCCTACAAGCATCGCGGCCGTGCGGACTACGACCCGCCCGCCAACAAGGCGGTGAAGTAGCGAGCCCACTCTCGGGGCCGGCTGTATCTCAGCCGGCGGCCGGCCCCGCCCTTTTCTTTGCGGCCTTCTTGGAGATCGCACGGACGCGAGGCATCGGCCCCCATGCTGTTGAATCCCCTCCTTGGCTACTACGACGAAGGCGTGGACCTGACCGATAGAGCGGTCTACGACACGGCGCGTGGCAGCTTCGGCCGCGCCACCACCCTGCCGCCGGCGAGCTATCGCTCGAGGATCTTCAGCGCGCTGGAGGACAATCGGCTTTGGACGCGCGCCTGGGTCGCCGTCGGCGTGGCGCAGCAGATACCCGAGGCCGGCGACCTCTTGCCCTTCACCATCGGCTATCACGGCATTCACATCCAGCGCGGCACGGATGGCGCGCTCATCGGCCGTTTCAACAAGGCCCAGCATGGCGGCTGCCGCAGCGTGCCCCTGCAATGCCAGACCGGTAGCCGGACTCGCTGCTCCTTCACCTCTTGCGGCTACAGCCGCGACAGAGCGGAAGTCACGGCAAGCGAGCTGGAGCGCGACGGCTCCGTCTCCGATCAGTATCTCGGTCTGAGGCCGGAGCGTCTCTGGCCGGTGCGGACGGCCTGCCGGGGACCGCTCGTCTTTGCCTGTCTCGACCCCGACGCAAGCCCGTTGGACCATGACCTGGCCGACTGCTTGCGGGGGCTTCAGCAGTCGCCTTCGTCCGAGTTGCGGTTGGTTGCGAGCGACTGGCTGGAGGCCACGGCCAACTGGAAGCTGGTCGGCCCAGCCTTGCGCGATCTCTTGGCACCCGAGGCCGCGGTGCCTCGGCGCGGCGGCGCGCCTCGCCATGCTATGGAGACCTGGCCGATCGCCGAGCTCTCGCGGACGCTCCCCCTAGCGGACAGCGCGCATGGGGCAGGCCAGCGCATCACCTTCGCCTGGGCCTTTCCCAACCTTCTGGTGCTGCATACCGCCTCCTTCCTGGCGGTGATCATTCTGCAGCCGCTCAGCATGAACGAGACGCAAATCCGACTGTACCTGCTGGTCCACGACAATGATGTCGCCCAGCTGGATGGGGATGCGCTCGCCGCCTTGCGGCAGGGCTGGCGAGGGCTCCTCCTCGACGCGAGTGACCTGGCGAATTCGACTCAGCAAGAGCTGAGCGCCTGGGGCACGCCGTCCCGTCCCGGGACGGAGAACCGACTGCCACCCGTGCAGCGTAGTCCTCTGGGTTGGCGCTTTCAGGACTATCTGATCGGCCGCATTCTCGACGGTAGCGAGGAGAGGAGAGAAGGATGAGCGCAGCCTTGAAACCGCTCGAGCAGGATACCTTGACGACAGCCGAAGAGGCCTACATGGCCGGCGACTTCGCCCGCGTGTGGCAGGTTATGCTGCCCCTTGCCGAAGCCGGATATGCCGATGCGCAAACCTGGGTCGGCACGCTGGCGATGAACGGCCAGGGGCGGAGCGCTGATGCGAAAGAGGCGCTCTCGTGGTTTCTCAAGGCCGGGGCGGGCGGCAGCGTGCCGGCGATGGCCAATGCCGGCGCGCTCCTGCTCATGGGGCAAGGCGCGGCGCCTGATTTCGAGCGCGGGGTTGGCTTGTTGAGCAAGGCCGCGGAGGCGGGAGATCTCAACGCCCTCTTCAACATGGGCGTGATCTATTCCGAGGGGGAGAAGGTGCCGCAGGACCTGGAGAAGGCGGCGGCCTGCTACCGTGAGGCGGCCGAGCGGGGGCACTACCCCTCCCAATCGAGGCTCGGCTACCTCTATGCACACGGCCGAGGCGTCACCAAGGACCGGGTGCAGGCCTACCTCTGGCTGACGCTGGCGGCACAGCACGGCATTGGCACCGCCCTCAACGCCTTGGAGCCGGTGGTCGAAGCCATGTCGGCCGAGGAGAAGGCCGAAGGCATGCGGCTCTTCGATCAGTGGCGCGGCAGGACCGAAGCCACGGCAGGTCCGGCAAGGATCATGCCGCTGCCATCCTGACGGGCCGCATCACGGGGACATTTGGCGATGATCCACAGCGTGCAGCAAATGAAGTTCGAACTGCTGGCGACCATCAAGGAGTTCGGCGGCAGCTTCCAGGACTGGTTCGTCGGAATCGCCGCCGATCCACTCTCCACCATGACCGCTCAACACGGCGTCGACCGCGAGGCGGACATCTGGATCTACAAGCAAGCCTTGACCTTTCACGCCTGCCGAACGGTGCAGGACTACTTCCTGGAGAAGCTGAACACCGACGGTGTCCGCGTGACCAAGGCTCGGGAAGACATGGATTGTGTATACATGTTCAAGAAGAGCGCGCGCACGACGCCTTGAACGGGGCTGCCGCGCTCGCATGAGCGCAAGAGGGCGGGGACGTGCCGAGCGCAGGCGGCAATGACCTTGCCTTGGCAGGTTCGCGGCCCCTCGCGTCGCGTCGCATAGTCCGCATGCGGCGGCGGCCCAAGGTGCTGATTTGGGCAGGTCTGGCGTCGGCCGTCGTGCTCTTGTTGTCCCTTGCCGGCTTGCTCCTGGTCGCACTCTATCGGCCCTTGCCGCTCTCGATCTACCGCGAGAGCGTCGCTGGCGCGTTCGACGCCTGGCTAGAGCCCTGGCGCCTGACGATCGAGGAAACGTCCTGGAAGTGGGATCCGGCCGGTCCCACCGTCATTCTGATCGGCGAAGGCCTGACCCTCTTCGATGAACGTGGGCGCTTGCTTGCCACGGCGCCGAGCGCGAAGGCGCGGCTGCCTCTGGGCTCGTTCCTGACCGGTGCCCTCGATCCAGTCGAGATCGAGCTGTCGCGCCCCGAGGTGGCGGTCACCCGCGCCGAGGACCGGGCTATTCAGATCTCGCTCGGTTCACCTGAGACCTCGCCGGACAGGGCGGTCTTCTCGCCTGGCGATCTCAAGGCCCTTGCGGGTGCCTTGTCACGTTGCGAAGACGCCCCCCTTCCCGAGGTCAAGGTCGTCGACGGCGCGGCCAGCTATGTCGACCCGGTGAACGCCGTCCATCTCCTCTTCGCCGATCTGGACGCCAGCGTGCGTCGGGAGGCTGACGCGGTGAAAGCCCTGATGGCCTTTGATCTCTTGGTCGGCGATCAGCGTTTGGACTTCGCTCTGGAGGCGCGTCGGGACTGCGATACCGCAGCGGTCTCCGTCGCGCTCATCGCCAACGAGGTGAACCCGGCCGTCCTGGGAGAGGTGCTGCCCGGCGGCCGCATCCTCTACCCCTTCGAGCTGCCGATCTCCGGTACCGTCCGCCTGCAGCTGGATCGGCTAGGCCGTCTTGCCGATCTGGAGTTCGAGCTCGCCGGCGGTGCCGGCAGCTTGGAGGTTGCCGCCTACACCGCGAACAACCTCTATGTCCAATCCTTGGGCATAGCGGGCCGCTATGACCCGCATGTTCCACGCCTGGAGTTCGACGAGGCAGTCATCGACCTCGTCGAAGGCGATGTGCGGGTCGAGGGGGCGATCGAGGAGCGGCAGGGCGTGCTCCTCGTCGCGCTCTCCGCGCAGCTGCACGGTGTCGACCTCTCCGCCCTCGTTCCGCGTTGGTTTGCCGGTCTGCATGCCGCCTTGGATGGAGATCTACCGGGCAGCACGCCTCCCGAAGAGACCCGGCTCGCGCTCGAGGCGCGCGTTGCTCCCGGGCGGGAGGAGATAGAGGCAAGCGGCACCATCGAACTGTGGGGCGGGGCGGAACAATCGGCCCTACCGGCTCCGTCCGAAGGCACGCCCCAGCGACACCTGGACTTCCGTCTAGAGGGTCTGTTGACGGCCCCCCAATTGCTGGTCAGGGAGCAGGAGCCTTAACCCATTCGACTGACTTCCACTTGACCAGGTTCAGTGCTATCCTCTTGAGCAAGGGCATGAAGAATGGGAGAAGGGGGAAACAGAAAACAAACCTTGAGCCGAGACTTGGGGGCCCAATGCTGGGACGCAGAGCCAAAAGCGCAGCTCGTCCAAATGCGCCTAAGCGATTGTCGGATAAGAACTTTAGGCGCAGTCGCGCGAAAGATGGGATTGACCCGCTCCGCCGCCGCCTCTTGACTTCGTCGGCGGGGCTCTTGGCGGCGGCCTGCTTGCGTCCGAGGGAAGCGGCAGCCGCCAGAGCGGTGCGCTCGCCCTGGGTCAGCCGCAAGGGCCGGATCAAGGTCGGTATGCTGTGGTCCTTGACGGGACACCTGGCGGTCATCGAGAAGCCCTCCGTCGATGTCGGCCGCTTCTGGGTCGATCGGATCAACGCCGCAGGCGGGCTGGCCGGCATGCCGGTCGAAGCCGTGGTGATCGACGCCAAGTCGGACATGAAGGCCTATCGCCTGGGGCTCCAGCATCTGGTTCGCGAGGAGAACGTGCTAGCCACCTTCGGCGGCTACACCTCGGCCAGCCGGCGCGCGGTCATGCCCCTGGTCGAGCTGAACCGCAGCCTCTTCTATTACCCGACCTGCTACGAAGGGCGCGAATGCTGGCAGCACATCATCTGCACCGGTCCCATTGCCAACCAGCACTCGCGCGATCTCGTGCCCTTCATGGTGCGCAAGTACGGGCCGCGGGCTTACTTCATCGGCTCCAACTACGTCTGGCCTAGGGAATCCAACCGGGTGGCCAAGCGCTGGCTGGAAGACGTGGGCGGCAGCATCGTCGGCGAGGCCTACATGCCCCTGGGCCTGGATCGCTTCGGACCGATCCTGGACGACGTGCGGCGGCAGGCGCCGGACTGGATCTTCTCCACCGTGGTGGGGGACTCCGATCTCTACCTGCGCCAACAGTACATCCGCGCCGGGTTTCGTCCCGATCAGCTGCCCACCGCCTCCCTGACCACCTCGGAAATGGAGGTCAGGATCATGGGGACGGAGTACGGCGAGGGGCACATCCTCTCCGCGCCCTACTTCCAGAGCCTCGACAACCCGACAAACCATCGTTTCGTGGAGAGCTTCCTCAACAGCCCCTTCGGCGAGAGCGGCGTCACTCACTACAACATGGAGGAGACCTATCTCGCCTTCCTCTTCTTCCAGAGCGCGGTGGAGCGACTGGTCGCCGACGTCGGCCTTGCCAGCTTGACGCCGACCGAGGTGCGTCGCTACTCGGCCGGTCTGAAGCTCTCGGACGCGGTCTCGCCGGAGGGCGAGGTCATGATCGATCCCGACAACTTCAACACCTGGCTTACCCCCAAGATCGGCGTGTTCAACGCAAAGGGCCAGGTCGACCTTCTCTACGAGCAGACCAAGCCGATCCGCCCCGAGCCCTACGTGCTCTATCCCGACCGGGGAGTCTGTCGTGCCGACGGACTGCATCTGCCGTCGGGGAAGATCGTCAAGGCGGCGTCCTAGCGATGGGTCGGCCGCTGCCAGCGCTTGCGGATAGGACCTCTGCGTGCTCGGGCTGAAGCGTCTCTGGAACCTCACCAATCGCCTGTCCGTCGGCCAGAAGGTCATGACGGTGATCTTCTTCGAGGTTCTCTCCTACTCGATGGTCACCACCATCGCGATCTCCCAGATCCACTCGGTGGGCACCGAGGTGCGGCACATGGCGGATCTCTACCTGCCGCTCTTCTCCTCGACCGAGAGCATTCGCCAGTCGATCCAGGAAGACCGTCTCAATCTCAAGGAGATCATCTTCGTCGGCGGGCGGGTGGTCTACGACAAGGAGGCGGAGGAGACCTATCTCGGCGCGCGGGCACGCTACGAGTTGGGCAACAAGGACATCCTCGAACAGATCCGCTGGTCCGAGAATCTCATCCGCGCGGCGACCGAGACGCAAACCGACGAAGAGCCGATCATCGTCAAGTACAGCGAGCCGCTCCTGGTGCAGCTGTCGAAGATTCGCCAGGCCAACCGCGTTCTCACCAAGCGCGTGGAGAACATCTTCGAGCACGTGGAAGACGGCTCCTTCCTGATGGGGATGGAGATGCTGGGGGAGGTGGCGGCGAGCGAGGCGGCCTTGACGCTGGAACTGGATCGGCTGGTCTCCATGCTGGAGGAGGTGAAGAGCACCTCGGTCGCCTACGCGACCCGCGTCGAGGACAATGCCTCGCGCTACACCATGCTGGCCTCGATCATCATGGTGTCGCTGGTGATCGCCGTGGTCTTCTGGGTCATCCGCCGCAACATCTCGCGGCCGCTGCACATGATGACCCACGTCATCAGCTCCTTCGACGCCGCCAAGGAGCAGGAGGAGACACCCTACGAGCGCCGCCTCCTGGCGCGCGGCGACGAACTGGGCATGGTGAGCAAGAGCTTCAGCAAGTTGAAGCACGATCTGCGCGCCCGTGGCCGCGATCTGGAGGCGGCGAAAGAAGAGGCCGAGCGCGCCAACCGCGCGAAGTCGCTCTTCCTGGCCTCCGCCAGTCACGACCTGCGCCAGCCCATGCATGCCATGCGGATGTACATCGCCGCCTTGCGGCACGAGGTGCGCAGCAAGGAGGCGCTGGGCATCATCGGCGACATCGAGGCCGTCTCGGTCTCCACCGCGCGCCTGCTGCATGCCCTGCTGGACATATCCCGTCTCGAGGCGGGCGCCGTGAAGCCCCACCTCGAGACCTTCGCCGTACAGGAGATCTTCCGGCGCGTCGGGCGCTCCTTCAGGCCGGAGGCCTATCGAAAGAACCTCAGCCTGCACTTCGTCCCCACCAATGCCTATGTGCGCAGCGACCCGGACCTTCTGGAGCAGATCGTCTCCAACCTGACCTCCAACGCGATCCGCTACACCCCGGTCGGAAAGGTGCTTATCGGCTGCCGCCGGCGCGGCGACCGCGTCTCCATCGAGGTGTGGGACACCGGCTGCGGGATCCCCGAGGAGCACCGCGAGGTCATTTTCGACGACTTCCACCAGCTGCGTAACCACGAGCGGGACCGCAGCAAGGGCTTGGGACTGGGCCTTTCCATCGTCCGCCGATTGGCGCTCTGCCTGAACCACGAGATCGAGCACGGCTCCACCGTCGGCCAGGGCTCGCGCTTTGCCGTGCTGGTCGAGCGAAGCCAGCCGAAGCCGGCTGAAGTGCTGGACGCCACACCGGTCAAGGACCACGCCTCCGACCTCACCGGCATCAGCGTTCTGGTGATCGAGAACGACCTGGACGTGCTGAACGCCACCAGCCGGCTGCTGCGCTTCTGGGGCTGTCGCGTCACCTCGACCTTGCGTGTCGACGACGCCATGAACCGCTTGCGGGAGGGGCTTACGCCCGACGCGATCATGGCCGATTTCCGCCTGCCGGGCCGGATGAACGGCATTCAGGCCATCGCCGAGGCCCGGGTGATGCTCGGGAGCGACTTGCCCGCCGTCGTCGTTACCGGCGACATCGACGGCATCGACCTATCGGCCTTGGAGGAGCAGGACATCAGGGTTCTCTTCAAACCCTTGCGCCCGGCCAAGCTGCGCGCGCTCCTCTACCAGCTCGTCGTGCTGCGCGAGGACCTGCAGGAGGAAGCCGAGGTGGCATAGCGTCTATGGGGGCGTTGCCAAGGCAGCCCGCTTCCCGGCACACCATCGCTTGAGCGTCTTGGCGACTTTCGACGCGATCGCTTGAGGGCCGTCCGCCCGGCGGACCACCGCGTTCCAGGCAATCGGCAGCCCCTCCGCCGTGATCTTGCTGGTGGCGACGCGGCCTTGGTCCTTTCTCTTGCGCGCGGCCCAGGCGGAGAGGACAGTGATGCCGGCGCCGGCCTCGACGAAATCGAGGATGGCGTGGTTGGAGCCGATGGAGACGACGCGATGCGGCCAGACATCGGCCGGCAAGAGAACGCGGTCGCTCTCGAAGCCCTTATGATAGGAAACGCCATAGGTCGCGTAGATACTGTCGGAGAAGTCCTCCGCCTCCAGGTAGCCCTTCTCCGTGAAGGCATGGGTCGGGTGGGAGACGGCGACCAGTTCGTCCTCGAAGAGGGGCGTTGCCGCAAAGTGTCGACGGTCGATGGGGCCCGCCATGACCGCGAGGTCGATCAGGTTGCCGTCCAGCGCTTGGGTCAGGTCCATCTCTCCGGCATTCACGATGCCCAGGCTCACCTGGGGATGGGTCCGCTCGACATGCTTGAAGAAGGCCGGAAACCAGCCGTAGTCATCGTAGTGGCCGAGGCTGATCCGCAAGGGCACGAAGGGGTCTTCGGGGATCTGCGCCGCGCTGCGCTCGCTGTGCGCCAGGTCTCCCAGCGTGCGCCTGGCGCATTGGACGATGGTGTCGCCGGCGATGGTGAGGCGCATGGACTTGCCCTCGCGATGAAAGAGCTCGACGCCCAGGCGGCGCTCGGCCTCCTGCAGGCGCCGGCTGATCGCCGGCTGCGTCATGCCGAGCGATCTCGCCGCCTCCGACACGCTGCCCAGGCGCGCGATCGCATCCATCATGGAGAGGTGCCGAATGTCCAGCCTGGGACGCTGCATAGTTCACCTATGATAAATAATCATGATTTCCTAGCGTAGACTGTGCAGATTTGTCATCCCTCTTTTTTGCCGTCCAAGACCTGCTTCCTGTCGCGGAATCCTCGATAACAAGCAGAAAAATATGCTCTATCCGGACGATCGCCTGCTCCTCGTTGCGACGGATGCGAGGACAGAAATCCCAAATCGAACCGGAAAGAGGAGGTTTTCGTGGACATAAAGAGCGGAAATTTCGCCTCGACACCATGCGCAACAGGCATCATTTTTTACGGATAGGCAGGTGTCGAAGGCTGAGGTGAACCATGGGCTTGAAGTACTTGCACAGCATGGTCCGGGTGGTGGATCTGGAGGCGTCGCTGGCCTTCTACTGCGGGCTGTTGGGGCTGAAGGAGGTGGAGCGCTACGTCTATCCCGACGACCGCTTCACCCTGGTGATGCTGGCGGCCCCCGGCGACGAGGAGGCCCAGGTCGAGCTGACCTACAACTGGGACGCCGAGGCTCTGTCCGGCGGGCGTAACTTCGGCCATCTGGCCTACGAGGTCGCCGACATCTACGAGCTCTGCGATCGCATGCAGGCGGCCGGCGTGACGATCAACCGGCCGCCGAGGGACGGGCGCATGGCCTTCGTCAAGTCGCCCGACGGCATTTCGATCGAGCTCTTGCAGGCGGGGGCGGCGCTGCCGTCCCAGGAGCCTTGGGCCAGCATGGGCAACAGCGGAACTTGGTAGGCGGGAGCGTATCAGGTGGGAAAACTGACGGACTTCCTGAGCGAGACTGACATCGCGGGCGTCACCCAGGCGAACGGCAGACTGCGCCGCCTTCCAGGCCTGGTCTTCCGCTCCGACAGCTATCATCGCTTCGAGCAGACGGCCTGGCTCGACAGGACCTGGCTCTTCGTCGGCCGCTGCTCCGACATCCCCAACCCGGGTGACGCCAAGCCGATCCCCGGCTTTCCGCTGTTCCTGGTGCGCGATGCCCTTGGGGAGGTGCATATCTTCCACAATGCCTGCCGCCATCGCGGGCACCGTCTCGTCAAGGGCAAGTGCGAGGGGCTGAGGAGCCTCATCTGCCCCTATCATCGCTGGACTTATGCCTTGAACGGGCAGCTGAAGATCACGCCGCACTTCGCCGGCCACGGGGTCCACGCCTCCGACGCGCTGGATCCGAGCAAGCACGGCTTGATCGCGGTGCGCTGCGGGATCTGGCACGACTGGATCTTCATGAATCTCGATGGGCAAGCGCCGCCGTTGGAGGACTTCGTCGCGCCGATGGCGCGGAAGCTCGACTTCGTCGACTTCGCCGCCCTCCGCCACTTCCTGACCATGGAGCAGCGCGAGATTCCGGCCAACTGGAAGATCTGCCTGGAGAACACCATGGAGCCCTACCACGTGCCCTACGTGCACAAGGTGACGGCGGCCGGTCAGCCCCTCTCGCAGCACTACATGGTGGACGAGGATCCGGTGATCGGTTCCGCCATCGACGTGCCGGGCTCCAGCTACACCAACCGGGCCGGCACGCTCAATCTCTCGAACCTCGACATGAGCGCGCGCTACCTCTGCCGCCTGCCGAACCTCTTCCTCACCAGCTACGCGCCCGACGTGATCGTCGACACCATGATCCTGCCGGATATGCGCGATCCGCGGCGCTCCTGGATGGAGCAGGCTTGGTACACCACCTCGGGGCGCAGCCTTTCGGCCGAGGAGATCGAGGGCTGGCGCACGCTCGAGGAGGCGGTGATCGACGAGGACATCGCCGTGATGAGCGAAGTGCAGCACGGTGCCGAGTCCCGCGCGGTCGACGACGGCGGCGTGCTCTCGCCGGCGTGGGAGAGCTGCATCAGCAGCATGTACCGCCATCTGGTGGCGAGGCTCAGCGACGAACGCCCTGGGGAGGCAATCTAGGCCGCGATGGCGGCAAATGACAAAGCAAGGGAGACCCAGCCATGTCCTCGAGTTTCGAAAGGCTTCAAGCCGCGTTCGCCGCCGGGCGCATGAGCCGCCGCGCCTTCATCGGCAGGGCCGCGGCCCTGGGCGCACTCTCCGCGGTGCCGCTCGGGGTCCTGGCCGAAGAGGCCAAGGCCGCCGGCCCGCGGAAGGGCGGTCACCTGCGCGCCGCCACCGTGCAGGGCTCGACCACGGACACGCTTGACTCCAGCAAGCTCACCAGCGGCATGACCAGCTTCCTCTTCATGACCGTCTACAGCCAGCTGACCGAAGTTGCGCCCGACGGCAGCCTGGTCCCGCTGCTGGCCGAGTCCTTCGAGCCGGTGAACGCCGATCCCGCCAAGTGGCTCTTCGTCCTGCGCGACGGCGTGGAGTTCCATAACGGCAAGACGGTCGATGCCGAGGACGTCATCGTCTCCATCGATCGCCACCGCGGAGAGGACTCCACCTCGGCGATGAAGTCCTTCGCCGAGACCATCGTCGACATGAAGAAGGAGGGCGCGCGGGGCATTATCTTCACCTTGAAGGAAGGCAACGTCGACTTCCCCTTCGTGTTGAGCGCCCAGCAGCTCTCCATCCATCCGACCAAGGACGGCCAGGCGACCGACTTCGGCGTCGGCAGCGGCGCCTATGTCCTGGAGAACTTCACCGCCGGGCAGCGGGCGAGCTTCACCCGCAATCCCAACTTCTTCCTGCCCGATCGCGCGCATGTCGAGAGCGCCGAGATCCTGACCATCGCCGATCCGGCGGCCCGCAACAACGCGCTGATCACCAAGGCCGTCGACGTCATCGGCGACGTCGAGGCCAAGACCGCCCACCTGCTGGAGCGCCAGTCGGGCCTGACGCTGGACCAGGTCACCGGCGGCCAGCACTACACCTTCCCCATGCGCACCACCGACGCGCCCTTCGACAACGTCGACCTGCGCCTGGCCCTGAAGCACGCCATCGACCGCGAGGAGGTCTTGCGCAAGATCGTCGGCGGGCGCGGTACCCTGGGCAACGACCATCCCATCTCGCCCAACGACCGCTTCTACAACGCCGACCTGCCGCAGAGAGCCTATGATCCCGACAAGGCCCGCCACCATCTCAAGAAGGCGGGCCTCGACGGCGTGAAGCTCCGCCTCAGCGCCGCCGACGGGCTCTACAGCGGCGCCGTGGACACCGCCGTCCTCTACGCCGAGCACGCCAAGCGCGCGGGCATCGATATCGAGGTCAACCGCGTTCCCAATGACGGCTACTGGTCCAACGTCTGGATGCAGCACCCCTGGTGCGCCAGCTACTGGGCCGGCCGACCGACCGCCGACTGGATGTTCACCCAAGGCTATAGCGCGGAATCCAGCTGGAACGAATCCTACTGGAAGAACGAGCGCTTCAACCAGCTCCTGACCGCGGCGCGCGCCGAACTGGACGAGGAGAAGCGCCGCGGCATGTACCACGACATGCAGGAGCTCTGCCGCGACGACGGTGGCTCCGTGGTGCATCTCTTCGCCAACCACATCATGGCCTACAACGACAACGTCGGCCGGCCGGAGACGGTGGCGGGCAACTGGGAGTTCGACGGCTACAAGATGATCGAGCGCTGGTGGATCAAGAGCTGAGGCGACCGACCGCCGCCACGGGTGCGCCCCGGATTCATCCAAATGTCCGAGGGGGCATGATCTCCCGTCGTCCTAGTTAGTGCGGGGCGACGGGCCAGATCAGGGCCCAGGCGCCGTTCGAAACCTCTTTGCTTTCGGTCTCTACAACCCTTAGCTTCATGATGGCGAGTCGTGGGGCACGTTCACATTGGGGCGGAGGGTAGGGCGATGGCGTTCATTCCAGGGACCGATGGGCCGGATAGGCTGAGCGGGACGAACCAGGTCGACACCATTCTGGGCTACGGTGCCGCCGACACGCTCTACGGCGTCAGCGCCGACGATTCTCTCTATGGCGGACAGGGGCGTGACAGCCTCTACGGCGGCAGCGGGGCCGACTCGATCCTGGACGGCGCTGGCGGGCGTGACCTGCTCGACGGCGGCGAGGGCGATGACGTCATGGTCTTTGGCGGTACGGCGCCCGACAGGCTCTACGGCGGCGATGGGGCTGACACCAGCTTCTACGGCGGGGCAGGACGTGACCTGCTCTTCGGCGGTTCGGGCGCGGACGACCTCTTCTTCGGCGGAGGCAATGACGACAGTCTCTTCGGCGGCAGCGGGAGTAGTGCGAACTTCTATGGCGGGCATGGCTCTGACAGGCTCGACGCCGATGAAGGAGATGCGGCGAGCTTCTTCGGCGGATCGGGGTCAGACGACCTGGTTGGAGGCAGGGGGGACGCCAGCCACTTCTATGGCAGGGAAGGTAACGACCGCCTCTTCGGTGGCGATGGGAGTGACAACTTCTTTTTCGGTGGGTCAGGCTTTGACAGGCTTTTCACCGGCGATGGTCCGAACTCTCAAGCGTTCGGTGGGTCCGGCTCTGACAAGCTCTTCGGTGGGGACGGGCTTGACTCCTACTTTTATGGCGGTCCTGGCACCGACACTCTTCATGGTTTTGATGGGTCAGACCAGCACTTTGAAGGCAATGGCGGTAGCGACTTGCTCGCGGGCGGGGAAGGGCCCGACAGGGCGTTCTACGGCGGCTCTGGCGCGGACAGCCTCTATGGCGGTGAACGGGCTGACAGCCAGTTTTACGGCGGGCGCGGACAGGACATTCTTTACGGCGGTCGCGGGCCCGACAGCATGTTCGAAGGCGACGGCTTTGCCGACCGCCTCTTTGGCGACCATGGAGACGACGGTGGCTTCTATGGTCGCGCCGGCGATGACAGGCTCTACGGCGGCGATGGTAATGACACCGGCCTCTTTGGAGGCAACGGCGACGACTTCGTCGGCGGTGACCAGGGCGACGACAGGCTCTACGGCGGGGCCGACAGCGACGTCATGGACGGCGGCGAGGGAGACGATAGTGTCTTCGGTGGTGGCGACTTCGATGGCGGCCTCTATGGTGGCAAGGGCGACGACTTCCTGCGCGGACAGGGCGGCAACGATCTGCTTTTCGGCGGCTCGGGCGATGACGTCATGCGCGGCGACGCGGCGCGCGACACGCTCTACGGGGGCGAGGGCGACGACCTCTTCAAGGTCAAGCGCCAAGAGGAGATCCAGGATGGCGAGACCTACGACGGCGGCGCCGGCAGCGACACCCTGCAGCTGGGCGCCGGCGTTACCCTGCCGGTCGGCGTCGTGCTGATCGACGTCGACAGCATTCTCTACGGATGAGGCGGGCACGTGAGCGTTCGAGAGCAACAGCTTGACCGCCAACTGGTGGATCACCTGTCGAGGAGACCCTCCGCCGCGGATCTCGAGGCCGGCGCGCGCAATCTGCTGGCGAACTGCGTTGGCCTGCGGGCGGGCGAGACCCTGCTCATCGTCGGCGAAGGGCAAAGCGATGCCTGGTTCCGGCCGGAGGTCTCGACGGTCATCGCGGAGGTGGCGGTCGGTCTGGGCGCCGTTCCCAAGGTCATTCTGGCAAGGGAGGTGCGCGGGCCGGAGGACCTGCCGCGGGACCTGCTGGAGACCATGCGCACCGCCGACCACACGGTCTTCCTGAGCCGCCTGGGAGATCAAGTCCGCTTCAGCGGTTTGCCGGGGAGCGGCAGCAAGACCATGTGCGCGCTCTACGACACCTCCTACCTGGGCGATGCCTTTGCCCGTGTGCCCCATGGCGTCTTCGAGGAGGTGTCGTCCCTGCTGTTGGCGCGGCTGGCGGGCAAGCGGCACTGCCGCATCACCTGCCCGGAGGGGACGGACCTGGAGGGCGGGGTCCCGGCGGCCGATGGCGGCCAAGCCCCCACGACGCAGGACTTCACCGTCGCCTACTTTCCGACGATGATCACGCCGCCCCTCTCGGCCGCGGGTCTCACCGGGCGTCTGGCGCTCAGCCGTTGGCTCATGTCGACCTCCACGCACGCATACGACGAGAGCTTGCTTACTCTGCGGCACACGCTCTGTGCCGACGTCGAGCGGGGGCGCATCCGGTGCTTCCACGGCGAGGCCTCCGAGGTCGCGCGGGTGGAGCGGCACTTCGAGCGCGTGGCCGGCCTCTTCGGGGGCGAGGCCTTCGCCCTCAATTCCTGGCACTGCGGCATCAATCCCAGGACCTTCTACGCCGCCAGCGCCGAGGACGACATCGACAAGTGGAGCAGCATGGTCTACGGCAGTCCACGCTACACGCACTTTCATGCCTGCGGCAGGGACCCTGGCGACATCGCGATCTCGCTCTTCGACGCGACGATCTCTTTCGATGGCGAGGACTTCTGGGAAGGCGGCCGCTTCGTCTTCTTGGAGCGGCCGGAGGTCAGGCGGATCCTCGAGTGCTATCCTGGCAGCGAGGGCGCTTACGACATGCGGTGGGACATCGGCATCTGAAGGCGAGGGCAATGCGCGACAGCAAGGTATGCCGGGTCGAGTTCGAGCCCGAGACGAGCGGGGAGGCGGCAGTGCGCGATGCCTATCGCGCCGTCGCGGACGGGAACGGGCGGGTGCACAACCTCTATAAGGCTATGTCCCTCGTCCCGGCGGCGATAGCGCCGGCGGACCGGCTCTATCGCGCGCTGATGCATGACGACGCCTGTCCCTTGGAGCCATGGCTTCGGGAACTGGTCGCCGTTCATGTCGCGATCCTCTGCGATAGCGGCTATGCGGTCGCCCATCACGGCGAGAACTTTCACGACTTCTATGGCGACAGAGAGCGCTCCGAAGCGCTGCTGGATCAGCTCCGTCGCGGCGGCTGGAGGGAAGAGATTGCCGACGCCAGACTGAAAGCGATCCTCTCCTTCAACGAGAGGCTTGCCACCGCGCCCGAGAGCATTGCCGAGGAAGACATCGAAGCCCTGCGGCGTGCCGGCCTCTCCGACAGGGAGATCGTCTATCTGGCCCAGATCTCGGCCTCCTTCGCCTACTGGTCGCGCATCATCAACGCGCTCGGCATCGTGCTCGGCGATGAGCGGGTTGGCCTGGCCGGCAAGGAGCAGCGCTGACCGCGCCTTGCCGCCTGTCAGGAGGCGGCTCGGGAGCCCTTGGCCTGAGCCGCCGCGCTCTCTCCGGCGACGAACCCGAAGGCGATCGCGGTCAGCAGACCGTTGCCGGAGAGATAGCCGGAGACCTCGGGACCGGAAACGCCGCAGGCCGCGCCGCCGCCGGCGAAGAGGTTCCGGAAGGCCCGCCCGTCGCGGCCGACCATGCGGGCGCGCTCATCGATCACCAGGCCGCCCTGCGTGTGGAAGAGCGCGCCGGTCACCTTGACGGCATAGTAGGGGGCCTCGAGCGGCGGCTTGCCCGAGAAGCCCCTGCCGTAGGGGTCCCGCGCCGTGCCTCGGTGACAGGCCCGCGTCAGGCTCAAGGTCTCGGCCAGGCCCTCCTCAGGGAGCCCCGTTACTTCTGCAAGGCTTGCCAAGCTGTCGGCACGGCGAACGGCGCCGGCGGCGAGCGCCTCCCGATAGTCGGGAAAATCCAGGGCGAAGTCATGGATGCGGCGGTCGTAGAGGTTCCAGGCAAGGCCATCGGCTTGGTCCAGAACCGCGACGGCTTGCTCCGAATAGCCGCCATGCTCGTTCGAGAAGCGCGCGCCGGAGCGGTTCACCTGTATGCCACCCTCCATCATCACCGCCCAGGTGATCAGGATGCTCTGCGGGTGCGCCAGCGAGCCGTGCCCTTGGTAGGCGCCCAGGTGCTCCAGCTTGGCGCCCAGAGCTTCGCCCCAAAGAAGGGCGTCGCCTCTGTTCCCGGGATGCCCGTGGTAAAGCCCGTCGGCCATCTCGGGAATGTAGCGGCGCACCAGGTCGGGATTGCCGCCGTAGCCGTTGCAGGCGAGCACCAGGGCCTTGCAGGCGACGATCTCCTCGCCCCCGTCCGGGCGGGCGATTCCGACCGCCGTGACCGAGTCGCCCTCGTCCAGGTAGAGCCTGTCGCAATGGGCATTGCTTGCGATCGGCAGGCCGATGCCCTCACCGGCGGCAAGCAGCCTCGCCAGCAGGCCCGAGCCGGTCTTCTCCGGCACGGCATGCATGCGGTGGCGGCTATGGCCAGGGTAGAGGAAGTCGGTCAGTACGATCCATTCGAGACCGTGCGCCTCGGCAAGCCACTCCAGGGCCGGGCCGATGCGGTCGCAGGCCAGATCGACCAAGTGGGGAACGGCGCGCCGGTGGGTCTTCCTCTCGATGTCGCGCTTCAGGAGATCGGGACTGTCGTCGTCGATTCCCGCCGCCTTTTGGAAGCGCGTCGCCGCGGCCGGGACGAAACCGGACGAGAGGGAGGTCGAGCCGGTAGGCGAGGCGTCGCGTTCCAGGACCAGCACCTCGGCGCCGGCCGCCTTGGCGCGCAGGGCCGCGGTGAGACCGCAAGCGCCGGCGCCGACCACCACCACCTCGCATTCGGCGTCCACGCGCTCCGGCGGGGTTCGGACCACCGACACCGCCCGGTCAGCCATCGAGTAGCGCCATTGCTTCCGCGCAGCTGGCGGTCTCGGACAGGGTGGCCAGGTCGGCCAGGGCATGGCGGTGGACCTCGGCCGAGAAGGCCGCGCAGCCGTCGGACAGCAGGATCGTCCGGAAGTCGCGCACCTGGGCATCGCGCAGGGTGGAGGCGACACCGCCGTTGGTGACTATGCCGCAGACGATCAGCGTGGCGATCCCGGCCTTGCGCAAGACCCATTCCAGGTTGGTCTGGTAGAAGGCCGAGTAGGCCACCTTGGAGACGGAAAGGTCGGCCGGCTGCAGCTGATCGCAGAGCCGATGGCCCCAGGCGCCTTGCAGGAAGTCGCCCTTGGCGAGGAAGGGGCGGAGCGTCTTCAGGTGCGGGGAGATGAAGGGCTCGCCCTTCTTGCCCGCCACCAAGGTGAAGTGGGTGGAGACGAGCCAGCCCTCCCTCTCCCGCATCTTGTCGGCCAGAGGGGCAAGCCTCCGCGGCAGGGCGGCGATGGCCTCGCTTGTCTGGCCGGCGCGGCCGTAGGCACCCTCCGGGTGCAGGAAGTCGTTCTGCAGATCCACGATCAGCAGGCCGCTGCTCTTGGGGTCGATCGGTGCGTGCGACACGGCTGGGCTAGGCCTCGCGGGTGATGATCAGGTTGCCGAAGCGGTCCACCTGGGCCGCCAGGCCGGGGTCGACGAAGATGGTCGTGTCCGCCTGTTCGAGCAGCGCCGGTCCGGTGAGGCTCTCTCCGACGGCAATGTCCAGGCGCTCGTAGACGGGGCAGCTCCAGGTCTGCCCGTCGGCATAGACGCTCCGCGTTCGTGTCCTGCAGGCCTCGAGCGGCTTGCCCTCCGTTGGGGCGAAGAGCGCCATGTCGAGCTTGGGCCGTCGGCCGATCACTGCGACGCGGTAGTTCATCACCCGCTGAGGAATGCCCTCCAGCAGCCGGCCGTAGGCGGCCTCATAGGCTGCCTCGAAGGCCTTTACGATTGCCTGCCGGGTCAAGGCGTCATCGGTGACCGCGAGCGGGACGGCGACGCTGTGCGTCTGTCCCAGGTAGAGCATGTCCAGCTCGAACAGCCGTTCGACCGCCGCGAGGCGAGCCTTCGACTCCCCGAGGAGCAGCTCCAACGTCTCTGCGTCGGCAGTCATCCTGGCCTGGAGATCGGTGGAGTCGAGCGCGTCGAGCGCGCTGTTGACCGTCTGCACGCGGTCGTGACGCAGATCCGCCACCACGCAGCCCAGCGCCGAGGTGACGCCCGGGAAGCGCGGCACCAGTGCTGAGCCCAGGCCCACTTCCTTGATGAGGGCGCCGGTGTGCAGCGCGCCGCCGCCGCCGAAGGGCATGGCCGCGAAGCTCTGCGGATCGTGCCCCTTCTCGATGGAGACCAGTCTGATGGCGCCGGCCATCTTCGCGTTGGCGAGCCGCAGGATGGCTTCGGCGGCTTCGGCGATGTCCAGGCCCAGCGGTCGTGCGATGTGCTCGTCGATGGCCCGCCGCGCGGCATTGATGTCGAGCCGCTCCAGCTTGCCGCCGATCGGGCGGTCCGGATCGATGCGCCCGAGCACCAGATTGGCATCGGTCACCGTCGGCCGCTCGTTGCCGAGGCCGTAGCAGACGGGGCCGGGATCGGAGCCGGCGGAATCCGGTCCCACCTGCAGGAGACCGCTCTTGTCCAGCGACGCGATGGAGCCGCCGCCGGCGCCGATGGTGGTGATCTCGATCATCGGCGTTCTCACCACCATGCCGAAGTCGATGGAGGTCTGCGCCGCCAGGGCCGCCTTGCCGTCCGCGACCAGCGAGACGTCGAAGGAGGTGCCGCCCATGTCGCAGGTGATGATGTTGTCGAAGCCGGCGGCGGCGGCGATCTCCGTCGCCGCCATGACGCCGGCCGCCGGCCCGGAGAGCGCGGTGCGGACAGGGAAGCGCTTGGCGCCGTCGAACCCCATGACGCCGCCGTTCGACTGCACGATCAAGGTCTCTCCGCCGAAGTCCCGCTCGCCCAGCGCCGTTTCCAGCCGGTCGAGGTAGGAGGAGACGACCGGCTGCAGATAGGCGTTCAGGGTCGCGGTGGAGAGGCGCTCGAACTCCCGGATCTCCGGCAGGATCTCGGTGGCGGCGGTCACATAGGCATTGGGCCAGACCGCGCGCACCGCCTCGACCGCGCGGCGTTCGTTGTCGTCGTTGGCGTAGCCGTTGATAAAGAAGACGCAAACGGCCTCGCATCCGGCTTCGGCGAGGGCCTTGGCGTTGGCGCGCACCTGGTTCTGGTTGACGGCTCTCAGGACGGAGCCGTCCGCCAGGGTCCGCTCGCCGACCTCCAGTCGGTCCGGCCGGGCCACGACGGGGCGGAAGGAGCCCCGAAGACCCCAGGTGGTCGGCCGGTCGCGGCGCCGCATCTCTAGCACGTCGCGAAAGCCTTCGGTGGTGATGATGCCGGTGCGACCGCCCTTGCGCTCCAGGAGGGCATTGGTGCCGACCGTGGTTCCGTGCACCACGGTCGCCATCTCGCCGAACTGCGCGACGCAGGCGGCGATGCCCTCGATGAAGCCTCTCGACTGGTCCGGGCGGGTGGTTGGCACCTTGGCGGTGGCGAAGGCCGCATTGGCCTCGTCGAGCAGAAAGACGTCGGTGAAGGTTCCGCCGACATCCACGCCGACGATCAGGGACGGCGTCGTCATTCCGCCGCCTTCCCGCCGCGCAGGGCTCCCGTCGCCGCCAAGTCGAGGTCACCGTTCGGCAGAAGGGACACGCCGTAGTCCTTCGCGGCGCGCTCCGCCGAGACGTAGCCCAGACGAACATCCTCCGCGACGCTTTCGGGATCGCGCAGGAGGGCAGGGCCGAAGCCGCCACCGCCGGGAGTCTCCAGGCGCAGCCTCTGCCCGTTTGTGAGCGTCATGCCGACCATCTTCGAGACCATTGGCGCGGTATGGCGGCCGTCCCGCTGCTCGTAGGTGAAGACGTTCTTGGCGCCGGGTCCGCCTTGGGCGATGCCGGGCGGCGCGTGCTTGCCGCGCTCCCCGAAGAGAAAGGCCTCGGCCTCCTGCTCCAGCAGCGCGATCTCGTAGACCGCGCCGAGCCCGCCGCGCTGCCGGCCGGGGCCGCCCGAATCCTGACGCAGCGCCCATTGCGTGAAGCGCACGGGGTAGGCGGCCTCCAGGATCTCCAGCGGCGGGATCGTCGCCGTAGAGATCGGCGCGTTGCCGTGGTTCAGGCCGTCGCCCTCCGCGTGCGCGCCGTGGCCGCCGCCGAAGAAGGAGAACATCACCCAACGCCGGCCGTCCTGGCGGTGGCCGGCCAGGGACAAGGCATTGATGGTGCCGTAGGCAGGGGCCACGGCCGCCTTCGGCGCGATCTTGGCGACCGCCTGAAAGACGACGTCGATCAGGCGCAGAATGGTCTCGGTGTAGCCGCCCACCGGCTTTGGCGCCTTCACGGCCAGCAGCGAGGCCGGATCGATGCGGAACTCCACGGGTTCCAGGACGCCGGCATTGGCTGGAACGTCGCCGAAGATATGCTTCAGCGCGACATAGCAGGCGGCGATGGTGGTGGAGCGGGAGATGTTGACCGGGCCGGCACAAGCGGGCGAGGAGCGGCTAAAGTCCATCACCATGCGGTCTTTCTCGATCGAGAGATCGAGCGCGATCCGCAAGGCCTCGTCCTTGATGCCGTCGTTGTCGAGGTAGTCCTCCGCCGAGACGCTTCCCTGGGGCAGATCGGCGATGTGGGCCCGCATCATCTGTGCCGCGCGCGCCCTCAGTTGGCCGAGGCATTCCGCGACGGTGGCCTCGCCGTAGTCGTCGAGAAGCGCCGCCATGCGCCGTTCGCCCAGCTCCAGCGCGTTGATCTGGCCGTTGAGATCGCCGTAGAGCGACAGCGGCAAGCGCGTGTTGGCCGAGAGAATGTCGACGATGTCCTGGCGATAGACGCCCTGGTCGTAGAGCTTGACGGGCGGGATCAGCATGCCTTCCTGGAAGCACTCGGTGGCGGCCGGATTGTAGTTGCCCGGGACGTTGCCGCCGACGTCGTGCCAGTGACCGACCGAGGCCAGGTAGCAGAAGACCTCTCCCTTGCGGAAGAGAGGCTTGACCAGGCGAAAGTCGGAGAGATGCGTGCCGCCGTCGTAGGGATCGTTGAAGATCCAGACATCGCCCTCCTTGGGGCCGCCCTGCGCCTCGGCCTTGTCGATCACCGCCTTCACGGCGAAGGCCATGACGCCGACGAAGATCGGCAGGCCGGACTTGCCTTGGATCAGGGTCTCGCCGGTCTTGGCGTCGTAGATGCCGTGCGAGGCGTCGTGCGCTTCGGCGATGATGGGGTTGAAGGCGGAGCGGAAGAGGGTCGCATCCATCTCGTCGGCGATCTGCTCCAGCCGCCCCTTCAGGATGGCCAAGGTGACAGGATCAAGTGCCATCGGCCAGGTCTCCGTCGTAGTGTCGTCCCTTCTCCAGCAGGGCCTCGGTTCCGATCACTCCGTTCAGCCCCGCGAAATCGAACATGCGGTTGCGGAAGGCCTCGTTCGAGCCCCGGGTCACCAGGTTCTCGTAGTAGTCCCGGGCGGTCGCGGCCAGCGCGCGGACGATGCCGCCGGGGAAGATGACGAGGCTGAAGCCCAGCTCCTGCAGCTGTGCCGCGTCGACCAGCGGCGTCTTCCCGCCCTCCACCATGTTGGCCATTAAGGGCGTGGTCTTGCCGAAGCGCGCCACGACCTCCTGGATCTGCTGCATGGACTGGGGCGCCTCGATGAAGAGCAGATCGGCACCGGCCTCCTGATAGCGCGCTGCGCGCTCCAGGCAGCGCTCGAAGCCCTCGACGGCAATGGCGTCCGTGCGGCCGACGATCAGGGTATCGTCATGGCGGCGGGCATCGCAGGCGGCCTTGATCTTGCCGGCCATCTCCTCGGCGGAGATCAGCGACTTGCCGTCCAGGTGGCCGCAGCGCTTGGGCAGGGTCTGGTCTTCGATCTGCAAGGCGTTGGCGCCCATCCGCTCGAAGAGCCGCACGGTGCGCTGGACGTTGAGCGCATTGCCGAAACCGTTGTCGGCGTCGACGATGAGGGGCAGCGCTACTCGATCCCTGACCGCCGCGATGCAATCCGCGACCTCGTTCATCGAGACCAGGCCGATATCCGGTCGCCCGAGCCGCGTGTAGGCAATGGACGCGCCCGAGAGATAGACCGCCTCGGCGCCGGCCTGCTCCGCGATCAGCGCCGTCAGCGCGTCGTAGACGCCGGGCGCCAGGAGGATCTTCTCCTCTCCCAGTCGTTGCTTCAGGCGCATTGCCCTTGCTCCTTTGCAAAGCGCTTCTTCAGGTGCGGGATAAGGCCGCCGTCGCCCAGAAGCGCCATCAAGTGACCGGGCAGCGGCTCCAGTGCCACGCGCTCTCCCGTCTCGCGCAAGATCAGCTGGCCTTGCGCCAGTTGAAGTTCCGCGAGAGCGCCGTCCCTGACCGCCGACGTGTCCGACGCCTTCACTACCGGAAGGCCGAGGTTGATGGCATTGCGGAAGAAGATCCCGGCGAAGGAGCGCGCGACGACGGCGGCGATGCCCAGATGCTTCAGCGCCTCGACCGCCTGCTCGCGCGAGGAGCCCATGCCGAAGTTGCGTCCCGCCACCACCAGGTCGCCCGGCCGCGCGCTTTCGGCGAAGTCCGGCCGCACGGCCTCCAGACAGTGCGCCGCCAGCATCTCGACACCGCCGCGCATGTACTTGCCAGGGGCCAGCTGATCGGTGTCGATGTCGTCGCCCAGAAGGAACACCCGCCCGCTCATGCCGCGCTCCTGCCCGGCGGCAGAAAGGCGCGCGGGTCGGCAAGTCTTCCGGCTATAGCCGAAGCAGCCACGGTGAGGGGCGAGGCCAGCCAGACCTCGGACGAGGCGGCGCCCATGCGGCCCTTGAAGTTCCGCGCGGTGGAGGACACGCAGGTGACCTCCTCTCCCAGCCTGTGGTCGCCGTAGCCCGCGCAGATGCCGCAGGCGTTGGGCAGAAGTCGCGCCCCCGCGTTCTCCAGGGTGGCCATGATGCCCTCGCGGGCCGCGCGCTCTTGATCCCGTCGCGAGGCGGGCGCCACCAGCAATTCGACACCCTGTGCCACGCGGCGACCCGTCAAGAGCGATGCCGCCCCTTTCAGATCCTCGTACTTGGCGCCGGTGCAGGCGCCGAGGTAGGCGACGTCGATCGCCACGTCCTCGCAGGCGCTGATGGGCGCGGCGTTGGCCGGCGAGTGCGGCGCCGCCGCCTGGGGCTCCAACGCGGCCGCATCGAATACATGGTGCGCCAAGAGCGGGGCGTCGGGGTCGGTCCTGAGGTCCTCCCACGCACCGGTCTGGGCTCCCTCCTTGCCGAGGTAGGCCGCGGTAGTGTCGTCCGGCGCGATGAGGCCGGCTTGGCCGCCGAGCTCCGCCGCCATGTTGGCCAGCGTCATGCGCTCCTGCATCGAGAGCGCCGCGATCGCGTCGCCGCCGTACTCGATGGCTTGGTACTGACCGCCGTCCATGCCCAGCTTGCCGCAGAGAAACAGCATGATGTCCTTTGCCGTCACCGCCGCGCCGAGCCGGCCGTGCCACTCGATCAGGATGGTTTCGGGCACCGAGAGCCAGATCTCGCCGGTGGCCAGCACGCCCGCCATTTCCGTCGCGCCGATGCCGAACATGTAGGTGCCGAACGCGCCGCCGGTCGTGGAGTGGCTATCGCCGCCGACCACCAGCATGCCGGGCGTCAAGTGACCGCGCTCGGGCAGGACCACGTGGCAAATGCCTTCGCCGTCATGGAAGGCCACCTGCCGCTCATTCGCCCAGGCGCGGGTGAGGGCGAGAATGCGCGCACCCTCCTCCGTGTCGCCCGGTACGAAGTGGTCGGAGACGAGCACGACTTTCGCGGGGTCGAAGAGGCCGGCGCCGAGGTCCCGCAGGATCGGCTCGACCCGGCGGGGCCCGCCGCTGTCGTGGATCATCGCGAGGTCGACCTTCGCCGTCACGATCTCGCCGGGCGGCACCTCCGCGCGTCCGGCCGCGCGGGCAATGATCTTCTGGGCCAGGGTCTTCGCCATCACGCCAAGCCCAGGTAGGAGCGCTTCAGCGCCGGGTCTGCCATCAGTTCGGCGGCGGCGCCCTGGAGGCTGATCTCGCCGTTCTCTAGCACGAAGGCGCGCGAGGCGATCTCCATCGACTGCATGACGTTCTGCTCGACCAGGAGGATCGGCAGGCCGCTCGCGTTCAGCTGCTCGATCAGCTGAAACATCTCCTCGACCAGCAGGGGCGAGAGGCCGATCGAGGGCTCGTCGAGGATCAGCAATTCCGGTTCGGCCATCAGGCCGCGGCCGATGGCCAGCATCTGCTGCTCGCCACCCGACAAGGTGCCCGCCTTCTGCGGGAAGCGTTCGGCCAGGCGCGGGAAGCTCTCGGTCACGCGGTCCATGTTGTCGGCCCGTCTCGCCTTGCCGCGGCGGTAGGCGCCCAACTCCAGGTTCTCTCGGACCGTCAGGTTCGGGAAAATGTGGCGCCCTTCCGGGACCTGGATGAGGCCGAGGTCGACGATGCTAGCCGGGGAGCGGCCGGCAAGCGAGCGCCCTTGGAAGACGACCTCGCCGGACCAAGGGCGCATCAGGCCCGATATCAGGCTGGTGATGGTCGACTTGCCGGCGCCGTTCGACCCCAGCAGGGCGACGATCTCGCCCGCGCGGATGTCGAAGGAAACGCCGCGCAGCACCTCCACCAGGCCGTACCCGCCGTGCAGGCCTTTCACCTCAAGCATGGGCGGCCTCCTGCTTCATCCGCTCCGCCATGCCGCTGCCGAGATAGGCCTCGATGACCTGCGGGTCCTCGACGACGTCGCGCGGCGCGCCCTCGGCGATGAGGCTTCCCTGATTGAGGACCCAGGTGTGCTCGGAGAGGCTCATGACGGCCTGCATGACGTGCTCGATCAAGAGGATGGTCACGCCGCCGTCGCGGATGGCGCGGATGATCGGGATCACCTCCTGGATTTCCCAGGGGGTCAGGCCCGCAAGCACCTCGTCGAAGAGGATCAGCTTGGGGTCGGTCGCCAGCGCGCGGGCCACCTCCAGGCGCTTGCGCCCGGCCACGGTGAGCGAGGCGGCATCGTCCTCCAAGCGCTCACCCAGTCCGACCTGGCGCGCGACCGCGTCGGCCTTGGCCAGGGCCTCGCGGCGGCCACGGATGCGCAGATGGGCGCCCACGGCGATGTTCTCGCGCACGCTCTGTCCGGCGAAGGGCTGCACGATCTGAAAGGTCCGGATCATGCCGCGCTCCGCGATGGCTTGCGGAGAGAGACCCGTGATGGTCTCGCCCTGAAAGGCGACGCTGCCCGCGTCGGGGACGAGAAAACCGCTGATCAACGCGAAGAGGGTGGTCTTTCCCGCGCCGTTCGGGCCGATCAGCGAGGTGATCTTGCCGGCCGGGACCGTCATGGAGACCTCGTTGGTGGCGCGCAGGCCGCCGAAGCTCTTCGAGAGTCCGCTTACCTCAAGCATGGCGCCTCTCCCGCTTGGCCGCCGGGCGACGGCGGGCGAGGGGGGCGATGAGGCCGGCCAGCCCGCGCGGGGCGAAGAGCACCATGACCACCAGCAAAGAGCCGTAGAGGACCAGACTGGCGCCCGGCAGGTCGCCCAGCAGCTCGCGCGTGAACTCGGAGAGCGCATGGAGTGCCGCCGCGCCCAGCAGCGGGCCGAAGAGGGTGCCCATCCCGCCGATGATCGGCACCAGCAGGCTCTCGACCGAGATCGCCGGGCCATAGGCGATGCCCGGATCGAGATAGAGGAAGTACTGCGCGTAGAAGACACCGGCCAGGCCGGAGAAGAAGCCCGAGAGCATGATCGCCAGCATCTTCACTCGGAAGGGGTCAACGCCCAGCGCTCTTGCGGCGGCCTCGTTGTCGCGCACCGCCATCAGGCGCGCGCCGAAGCGCGAGTTGCCGATCCACCAGACGGTGGCGAAGGCGCCGAAGGTGAAAGCCCACACCAGCCAGAAGAAGCCGGCCTTGTCCTCGAACTGCAGAGAGCCGACGCCTGGATCGAGCGGGATCAGGATGCCCACGCCGGCACCGGTGACGTCGACCGAGTTGGAGAGAATGCGAAGGACCTCCGCGAAGGCCAGAGTGACCAGCGCGAAATAGGAGCCGCGCAAACCGTAGCGGAAGGTGCAGAAGCCGATGAAGGCGGCAACGGCCATCGACAGCAGTCCGCCGGCGACAAGCCCGATCCAGGGGTTGATGGCGTACTCGACCTGCAGCACCGCGACTGTATAGGCGCCCGTTCCGAAGAAGGCCGCATGGCCGAAAGAGAACTGGCCGCCGTAGCCGCCGAGAATGTTCCAGGCCTGACCGAGCAAGGCCGCATAGAGCGTCATGATCGCCAGGTTCAGCCAGAAGTCCGATTGGATCACCAAGGGCAGCAGGGCAAGGACTGCGAAGACGACGAGGAGGGCGGGGAGCGTGCGCATCGCCGACCTAGACTCTGTGGCCCAAGAGACCGGTGGGCCGGAAGATCAGCACCAGGATGAAGATCAGGAAGATCCCGATCTGGCCGAGGCTCTCGCCGAGGAAGAGACCGCCCAGGGCCTCGACTACGCCGATGATGAGCCCGCCCAGCAAGGCGCCGACGAAAGACCCCATGCCACCCAGCACCACGATGGTGAAGGCGATCAGCACGAAGCCGTGCCCGACCTGCGGGCTGACGTAGTAGCTGGGCAGGAGCAGGCAGGAGGCGATGCCGAGGCAGGCGACGCCCAGCCCGAAGCTGACGGCGAAGACGTGCTCGCTGTTGATGCCGACCAGTTCAGCGCCCTTGCGCTCCTTGGCCAAGGCCCGAATGGCCTTGCCGAGATCGGTTCTGGCCATCAGCGCCCAAAGCAGCGCTGCCGTGACGAGCGCGCCGAGGAAGCCGACCACCTTGGGCAGCGGAATGAAGGCGCCCAAGACCTCCACCACGTCGAAGGCATAGGGCGTGTCGATGATGCGCGTGTCCGACTTGAAGAAGAAGAGCGCCAGGTTCTCGATCACGATGGCCAGGCCCAGGGTGACCAGAAGGATGTTCTCGTCACGGCCGTGGCTCGCCTTGGTGATGATGCCGCGTTGCAGCGCGTAGCCCAAGGCGAACATCGCCGGCGGTACGATCAAGAGCGCCACGTAGGGATCGATGCCGAAGAGGACGTTGAGGAAGAAGACCGCGTAGAGCCCCACCATCAGCAGCGCGCCATGCGCGAAGTTGATGATGTGCAGCACGCCGTAGATCAAGGTCAGGCCCAGCGCCACCAGCGCGTAGAGCGCGCCGGTGGTCAGCCCGTTGAGGACGGAGGGGACGATGATCGCTAGGTCCGGCATGGCGGTCCCGTGACGTTTCGCTGAGAGGGGGAGGGGCCGGGCAGCACGCCGCCCGGCCCTTCGGTGGTCTGCGGCCTCACCCGGTCATGGGGAAGTTCGGCTTCGCGTTGGCGAAGGCCTCCGGCAGGATCACGTCGATCTCACCGTCCTGGACCTGCGTGTTGACCGGCTGCGCGCCCTGGTTCTGGCCCTTCACCATCTTGGTGGGGCCATAGGGCATGTAGGACATGTCCATGGTCGAGCTGGCCAGCGCCGCGTTGACGGCCTCCTTGTCGGTGGTCGCCGCCTGCTCGATCGCGTTCACCAGTCCCAGCACGGCGTTGTAGGTCAGGAAGACCTCGTAGGTGTAGTCCAGGCCCTTGGCCTCGGCCGCCTTCTTGCGTGCCAGCGCGATCTCGGATTTCGGATTGAACCAGTGATTGCAGTCCATGATCTTGTCGGCCGCCTCGGGGAACTCGCGCACGAACTTGTAGCTGGAAGCCGCGCCGCCGAGGACCGAGTAGATGGCCTTGGCCTCGACCCCCTGCTGGCGCATGGTGCGGGCCAGCAGCACATATTCGTTGTAGTAGTTGGCCGGGATGATGATGTCCGGCTTCTTGGACTTCAGCTGCAGGACGATGTTGGTGAAGTCCCGGGTCGGGTTGGCGTGCTTGATGACGTCCACGACCTCGATGCCGATGTCCGGCAGGCGCTTCTGCAGCAAGCCGGCGGTGCCCGTGCCGAAGAGCGACTCCTCGTGGATGATCATGGCCGTCTTGGCCGGCGAGCCGGCGGCCTTGTTGATGGTGTCGAGATTGGCCACGGCGACTTCGGCAATCTTGCCGTAGCCCGGACCGAACCTGAAGGTGTTCGGCAGATCCCGCGAGACGATCTTGTCGGAGACGCCGACGTCCACGACGTGCGGCGTGTTGGTCTTGGCCGCCTCCTGGGAGGTGGCGAGCGAGATGGAGGAGGCGTAGCCGGCGACGATGCCGTCGACGCCGGCTTCCGCCATCTTGGTGACCTCGCCGGCGCCCAGCTCCGGCTTGCCCTGACTGTCGGCCAGCACCGGCTCGATCTTGGCGCCGCCGAGCGCCAGGATGCCGCCGGCCTTGTTGATGTCCTCGATCGCCATCAGGCCGCCTTGACGGCATTGGTTGCCCGAAAAGGCGATGAACCCGGTGACGGGATGGATCATACCGATCTTCACCGGTGCCGGCTGGGCCCGCAGGACCGCCGGAAAGCCTGTCGCCGCGACCCCCAGCGCCGCGGCACCCGCCATGAACTCGCGCCTGCGCAGCGCGGCTGTCTTCATCGTCTTCCTCATCGCATCCTCCCACTGTGGGCCGCATTCAGGGCCTGAAACTCCCGGCTGTCCCTTCGCTTCATCCGCCGTCGGCCGGGACCGGGGCGGAGCTTGTGGTCGTCCAGTGCGGGTCGCCTTCGTCGGTGACGCGGCGCATGGACATCTCGAATCGGTAGAGGTCCGGGCGGTAGAGCACCCGGATGTACTCGACGGGGCGCTCGTCGCGGTTGCGCACGACGCGGCGGACCTCGATTAGAGGGGCGCCGCTCGGGCATTCGAGCGCGCTTGCGACGCCCGCATCCGCCAAGGTCGCGGAGATGGTTTGGCGTGCCGAGGCGACGTCGACCCCCGCCCGCTCCAAGAGATGCAGCAAGGGCATGACGTTGAGGTCGTCTTGATCGTAGTCGCGGCCGATGTCGGCGGGGACGTAGGTCACCAGATAGGACATGGGCTGGCCGTCGAGGCGCCTCACGCGAATGGCCTTCTGGACTTCTGTCCCGGGCTCGATCTCCAGGGCCGAAGCGATGTCGTCACCGGCGTCGACGTAGGTGAGTTCCAGAACCTGGGCCTCGGTCGAGAGGCCCATGAGTGAGATGTTCTCCAGCCAGCCGTCGATCGAGGAGGTGACCGCGGGCACCGGCGGACGGGCCAGCACGCGCGTGCCGCGTCCTCGCTCGCGCACCACCAGGCCGGCATCCGCGAGTTCGTTCAAGGCGCGCTTGGCGGTGATGCGGGAGACATCGAAGGCGGTCGTCAGATCCTGCTCGCTTGGCACCAGATCGCCGGCGGAGAGGTCACCCGCATAGATCCTGTTGCGCAGGATCAGGAAGATCTGGTGGTAGAGCGGCACGGGGCCGGAGGGGTCGAGCTGTCCAGGCGTCGGGTGCAGCCGCTTGGCAAAGTCCCTCACTGCTTCGCTGCTCTGCGCCATCGGGCCTCGCCTGCTTTTGAGTTTTATAATGATATGTCATTATATCATTAAGTCAAGCAGCCTGAGAGTCGGCGCGATCGCTCCATGCACTGCTCGGGGAGGGGAGGCGCTGGAGCCCTGGTCGGCGCTCACCTGTGGCGGCGGGCGGTCATTCCCAGACACGGGTGCGCCGGGCGAAGGCCTCGAGGTAGTCGACCAATGCATTGGAGGCACCCACGGCGGCCGAGGCATCGCCCTTGGCCACCTCGCTCAGCAAGCTGGCATGGAGTTCCGCCGCGCGATTGAAGTCCTCCCGCCGCATATGGAAGATCCAGAAGCGGCGCGACAGGCCTTGCACGATCCGCAGTGTCTTCCGCGCGAACTCGTTGTGGCAGGCTTCCACGACCAGATCGTGGGCCCGCCTGACGGCCCAGAGGGCCTGCGCCTTCGAGGCCGGCGGGGCCTTGCTTGCCGTCACCAGCTCCTCCGAGAACTCTCGCATCCGGGCGCGATCAGCCTCGTCCGCTCGGATGGCGGCGTACTCGGCGGCGAAGTTCTGCAAGGGGCGGCGGATCTCCAGGAGGCGCAGCTGCACGTCCGCGTCGACGCCGGAGACCAGCACGCCCTTGCGTTGCTTGATCTCCACCAGGCCTTCGATCTCCAGGCGATGCAGCGCTTCGCGCACCGGCGTGCGGCCATAGCCCACGAGCGCGGAAAGCTCCTTTTCGGAGTACATGACGCCCGGCTTCAACTCCGTCAGGACGATCAACTCTTCCAGCTTGCGGAAAGTTGCCTCCGCATCGGAGAGGGGTGCGTCCTCATTTTCCCGACCGACCATGGGACCCTTTCTCAGCTCATGCCGCCGCGCTCTCAACCCAGTCCCCAACGCGGTCCGGCGGCCGTCAGTCGAGCGCCGCGCCCTCGCGATTGAGGCGGTGGCGCACCTCCGCGCCCTGGATGGCGCGAATGGGCACCTGCTCGCGCAGTGCCATGTCGGCGGCCACCGCCGCGGCCTGGCCGTAACCGAAGCATTGGGCGGTCACCCGCGCTGACGCGAGGGCCTCGTGCTCAGCGCTCAGGCAACGACCGGCCACGATCAGGTTCTCGCCGACCTCCGGCACCAGGGCACCGAAGGGGATCTCGTAGAAATCGTCGAGCAGCCACTCGACCCTGGGCTTCGCCCCGGCATGCAGCTCTATCGGCCAGGGACAGCGGACGACGCCGCTTGGATGCTTGCGGCGCTCGACCACGTCCGCGTTCCGCAAGCGCTCTATCCCCACGATGGAGCGGGTCTGGCGGATTCCCACCTCGACACCGGTGTCGACGACGAAGCTCGCTTCGCAGCCGGGGACCCTGTCCTTCAGAAAGCGCGCATACTCGCGCACTTGCGCCCGGGCAACCAGCTCCGCTTCGCTGTGATCCCTGGGATCGGTGACATCGAGGTCGCGTCCGTCGCGCCCCAGGATCCGCGTCGCGTTCACCAGGACCTCGTTCGGCCGCGACGTCGGGAAGATCCAGATCTTCTTGCGCGGCAGGCGGTAGCCGCCGCTGTTCTCGGCTTCGATCAGCGCTTGGACGACATGATCCGGGCTGATGGTGTCTTGACCCCAATAGGCCAGGTACCTCGCGATGTCGACGTTGCCCAGACGGAAGATCATCGTGGGATTCTGCAGCAGGCCGTCGCGACCCTTGGTGGTCGCCCAGCCCGCGCGATGGACCACGTCGCCATCGCCGCTGGCGTCCACCACCAGCTTGGCCTCTATCCGGGCCATGCCGGACTTGGTGTCGATGACCAGGCCTCTGACACTGTCGCCGTCGCGCAAGACGCCGACGACACGGCTGTGGAAGAGGACCTCGACGCCGGCCTCGATCAGCAGATCGTCGGCGGTTTCGCGCCACATGAGGGGATCGTGGGTGACGGTCCAGGTCTTTCCGTAGCGCTGCGGCTCGGTCAGACCGCCGCGCGCGACGAGCCGCCGACGGAACTCGTCGGCGAAGCCGAATACCACCTGTTCAGGGCGGTTGCTGGGACGATCGCTCGACATATAGAGGCCGCAGATCGTTCCCGACATGCCGGCGACGGCCCCGCCGCCGCAGAAGCCGTAGCGCTCGATCAGAAGAACCCTGTGGCCCTTGCGGGCAAGGGTGACCGCCGCCGATACGCCCGCCGCGCCGCCGCCGGCGACCGCGACGTCGAAGACGCCGGCGCAAGGCATCGCGTCCTCGCGCAGTAGGTCGCTCGTTCCGTAGCCGTTCGCCACCATGGGATCCCACGCCTCGAATCGTCTTTGTATCTCTTTTGATATATCAGAAGATATGGCAAATGTACAGGTAAGTGCGCCCACGCTGTCGCGACCGGTGCGCTTCGGCACGTCCTTTCGCCCGGCAGAGGTTTCGGACTTGCTTGCCACTTGGTCCAACGCCAACAATGCCAAGGTGGTCTGGTGCTCAAAGGCGACGTCAAGTCTCTTCTCGGGGACCGACTGGATAAAGGGCCAGGTGGCGGAGGCACTTAATGCCGCGCGCGGCGGAGAGGTGTTCTGCTGTCGTCGGCATTGATTGCGGTGCTCGCGGTGGTAGCTTGGGGCATCGCCGAGCCATCGGCAGCGCGCGAGGGTGACGCCATGCAGAAGAAGCGACAGCCGCCAAGCAAGGACAGACGCGACGTCGGACAGGTGGTCTTCTTGAGCGAGAAGGTCGCGACCGCGCGCGAGCTCAGCTCCTGCTGCGTCGGGGTCGAGGCCTCCCTCGAGACGAATTCGGGCTTTGCCGGGCTCTTGCGGCGGCTTGCGTCCGGCGCTGGCCGACCGGGCTCGGATCGCGACTAGCGCGGGTCAGCGGCATTCGACCGGAAGCCCGCAGCAGGCCCTGATGTCGGGGTGGTTGCCGCAGCAATCGTTCAGCATGAACGACACCAGGTTCCCCAGGCTATCGAGCCGCGCGCGGTAGATGATCTTCCGAGAGCGCCGCTCCGATTCGATCAGTCCGGCCCGCTCCAAGGCGGCAAGGTGGAAGGAGGCCTTGGACGAGATGGCGTTCATCGCTTCGGCGATTTCGCCGGCCGCGGCCCCCTCGTTACCGCGTCCGATGAGGTAGCGAACGATGTGGAGGCGCGTCTCCTGAGAGAGAGCGCCGAGCATCGCCAGGGCGTCCGTCTCCTTCATCTTTCGGCTGTTTTCGGCATGGTGACCCGGCTTTCCTAGCATCTCCAAGATCTCTTCCAGGCAAGCCCCTCGAGGCGCTTCCGTCAATCGGGAAACGTCACGACATGCCCCTGAGGTGTGCAGCGGTGTGGTTCGCCGAGGGCGTGCCATGAAGCCTGCCGCCCTTTGCAGCGACAAGGCGCCATGATCAAGGCTTGACGAGTCAGCCGCAGCCGCTACACTGCATGCAAACTTTTCAGATTGAAAAGAAGGTTTTCAGTGCGCACCGATCACACGGTTCTTCTGGTCGCGGACGACGCGAAGCTGCGCGACCTCGTATCGGCAGCGATCGGGGCGGACACCGACTATCGCCTGATCGTCTGCCGCGGCGAGAGCGAGGCCGCCGCGCGGCTGCTGGAGGTCGAGGCGCATCTGATCCTCTGCGATGCCGACGCGATCGGCGATGCGTCAGACAACGTGCTGATCTCCACCCGCATTTCCCATCCGGCCATCGCCCGGGTCCTGATCGGATCGCGGGAGTCGGCGGAACGCTGTGCCGAGATCGCACGGCGGGCGGCCGGCTATCTCTACATGCTGAAGCCGGTGACCGAGGATCTGATCCGCCTTACGGTGAAGCGCGCACTGGAGCTCAGCGAGCTTTCGCGCCGCCATCGCCTGCTGTCGCGCGAACTCAAGATCTCCATGGACGACGACATCTTCGCCGAGCGCGAGGGTTTCTCCGTCAAGGGCGGCTGGTCGCAGTTCGAGAAGCTGGTCTACGTCAGTGTGAAGATGGCCGAACTCAGCACCGAGGCCAAGCAGGCCGCCCAGACCGAACTGCCGGTTCTGATCCAGGGCGAGACCGGCACCGGCAAGGAGCTGCTGGCGCGCGCCATCCACTTCAACTCGGCGCGCATGAACTCGCCGATGCACGTGCAGAACTGCGGCGGGATCGCCGACGACACGCTCCACTCGGAGCTCTTCGGCCATGTGCGCGGCTCCTTCACCGGCGCCATCGCCGATCGACTGGGCCTCTTCCGCGCCGCCGACGGCGGCACCGTCTTTCTGGACGAGGTGTCGGAGATCTCGCCCAGTTTTCAGGTGAGCCTCTTGCGCTTTCTGCAGGAAGGCGAGGTGAAGCCGCTGGGCTCGGACAAGATCCATCACTGCAACGTCCGCATCATCGCCGCCAGCAACCGCCCCCTGGACCGTCTGGTGGCCGAGGGCGCCTTCCGCCGCGATCTCTACTACCGCCTGAAGGGCTTCGAATTGCATATCCCGGCACTGCGCGAGCGGCCCGAGGACGTGCCCGCGCTGACCCAGTTCTTCATCGAGAAGTACGCCGGGGTGGTCGGTCGACGCGTGGTTGGCGTGACCAAGGAAGCGCTGGCCAAGCTGGAGGCCTACGACTATCCAGGCAACGTGCGCGAGCTGGAGACCGAGATCCGCCGCATGGTGGCGATCGCGGAACAGGGCGGCTATATCGCCGCCCGCCACCTCTCCCCCGCCATCCGCGATCTGAAGCCGCGCGAGGAGGCGGCGGCCGCCTTCGAGCCCGAGGGCGACAGCCTGAAGGAGATGGTGGAGAACCTGGAGCGCCGCGTCGTGTCACTCTCCCTGCAGCGCCACCACTGGAACCAGAGCAGGGCCGCCGAAGAGCTGGGCCTGTCGCGCGTCGGCCTGGCCAACAAGATCAAGCGCTACGGCCTGCAAGGCGTCTGACCGAGGCGCGCGATGGCCGATCCGCCGAAAGTCGTCCCCTTTCCGCAGTCGCGCGTCCCCGGCCGTGGCAAACGGCATCCGGTGAAGGAGCTGGGGGTAAGCCCGCTTGCCCGTCGCCTCGATCCCGAGGGGCGCAACCTCAAGGGTCACTGGTGCAGCCGCTGCCAGGGAGTCTGGTATGGCCTGGGACAGGAGACGGCGTGCCCGCTTTGCGGCAACCGCCACGGCTGAGCTGCAAAGCAAGCTTACAAGAACGCCAGCAAAGTTACTTTGCACTTCCTGCCCGTCGCCGCCTCACCTTTCTGTGCTGCACTGCGGTAAGCCCTTCTCGCAGGCGGGTTAAGCGCGCCGGAGTCAACTTGGCACGATACTTGCTTATCACATTCGGTGCCGCGCTAGCCGAGAAGACCCCGCGGTGGCGGTCTTCCAGCCAGCCAGGCCGATAGAGGGAGGATAAGGGATGGCGAACCTGTTGTGGCTGCAAGGGGGGGCGTGTTCCGGCAACACCATGTCCTTCCTCAACGCCGAAGAACCCAGTGCGTGCGATCTGGTGACCGACTTCGGCATCAACGTGCTGTGGCAGCCCTCGCTGGGCTTGGAGCTCGGCGACGGCGTGAAGGCCATCCTGGAACAGTGCATCTCCGGCGAGATCCAGCTCGACATCTTCGTCTTCGAGGGCACCGTCGTCCATGCGCCCGACGGCACCGGCGAGTGGAACCGCTTCTGCGGCCGGCCGATGAAGGACTGGGTGGCGGAGCTTTCGGGCGCGGCCCAGTTCGTGGTCGCCATCGGTGACTGCGCCACCTGGGGCGGCATCCCGGCGACCGCGCCCAATCCCTCCGACAGCATGGGCCTGCAGTTCCTGAAGCGCGATCGCGGCGGGGCGCTGGGCGCCGGCTTCACCGCCAAGTCGGGCCTGCCGGTCATCAACATTCCGGGCTGCCCGGCCCATCCCGACTGGGTGACCCAGATCCTGGTGGCGGTGGCCACCGGCCGCGCCGGCGACTTGAGCCTGGATCAGTTCCAGCGGCCCAAGACCTTCTTCTCCAGCTTCACCCAGACCGGCTGCACGCGGAACATGCACTTCGCCTACAAGGTCTCCAGCACCGCCTTCGGCCAGCGCAAGGGCTGCCTCTTCTACGACCTGGGCTGCCGCGGGCCCATGACGCACTCGCCCTGCAACCGCATCCTCTGGAACCGCGTCTCCTCCAAGACCCGCGCCGGCATGCCCTGCCTCGGCTGCACCGAGCCGGAGTTCCCCTTCTTCGATCTGGCGCCCGGCACGGTCTTCAAGACCCAGACCATGATGGGCGTGCCCAAGGACCTGCCGGAAGGCGTCGACAAGAAGGGCTACGTGAAACTGACCGCCGCCGCCAAGGGCGCAGCCCCGGCCTGGGCGGAAGAAGACATCTTCGTCGTCTGAGACGGGCGAAAGAGAGAAGGAGACCTATCGACATGTCAGCCGTTCAAACGCTCGACATCTCTCCCGTCGGCCGCGTCGAGGGCGACCTGGACGTCCGCGTCGACATTGAGGACGGGGTGGTGACCAATGCCTGGACCCATGCGGAGCTATTCCGCGGGTTCGAGGTCATCCTGCGCGACAAGGACCCGCAGGCCGGCCTGGTGGTGACGCCCAGGGCCTGCGGCATCTGCGGCGCCTCGCACCTCACCTGCGCGGCCTGGGCCTTGGACACGGCCTGGGGCACGACGGTGCCTCGGAACGCCATCCTGGCCCGCAACCTGGGTCAGATCGTGGAATCGATCCAGTCGCTGCCGCGCCATCACTACGGCCTCTTCATGATCGACTTCACCAACAAGAACTACGGCGGCAGCCAGTTCTTCGAAGAGGCGGTCAAGCGCTATGCCCCCTTCACCGGCACTTCCTACGAGGCCGGCGTCACCATCTCCGGCCGGCCGGTGGAAATCTACGCCTTGATGGGCGGGCAGTGGCCGCACTCCTCCTTCATGGTCCCGGGCGGCGTCATGTGCGCGCCAACCTTGACCGACGTCACCCGCGCCTGGTCGATCCTAGAGCACTTCCGCCGCAACTGGGTGGAGCCGCTGTGGTTCGGCTGCTCGATGGAGCGCTACGAGGAGATCCAGTCCTACGACGACTTCATGGCCTGGCTGGACGAGCGGCCGGAGCATGCCAACTCCGACCTGGGCCTCTACTGGCGCATGGGCATGGAGATCGGCCTGCAGAACTATGGCCGTGGGCACGGCAAGTACGTCTCCTGGGGCTATCTCCCGCACGAGGACAGGTACCAGAAGCCGACCATCGAGGGCCGCCAGGCCGCCGTCCTGATGAAGTCGGGCGTCTACGACGGCGCCAGCGACAGCTTCAAGACGATGGATCAGGTCTATGCCCGCGAGGATCTGACCCACGCCTGGTACGACGAGAGCGGCGAGACCCACCCCTTCGAGCGGGTGACCAAACCGGTCTCCAAGAACCCGGTCGACATCGAGGGCAAGTACTCCTGGTGCACCGCCGTCAGGCACGCCGAGAACGGCAGGCTGGAGGCCGGTCCTCTGGCCCGCCAGCTGATCGCCGGCGGCGATCATGGCGAGGACTGGCAGCACAAGGATCCCCTGGTGCTGGACATGTACCGCAAGATGGGCGGCCCCTCGATCCTGCTACGCCACTTCGCGCGCATGCACGAACTCTGCAAGCTCTACCGCCAGGCCGAACGCATCCTGCGCGAGTTCCGCTTGAACGACGAGTGGTACATCAAGCCGACCGAGAAGGACGGCCAGGGCTGGGGTGCCACCGAGGCGATCCGCGGCGCGCTCTGCCACTGGATCGAGGTCAGGGACGGCAAGATCAAGAACTATCAGATCATCGCGCCCACCACCTGGAACGTCGGCCCGCGTGCCAGCGACGGAGAGCGCGGACCGATCGAGGAGGCCCTGATCGGCACGCCGATTCAGGACTCCAAGGACCCGGTCGAGGTCGGGCATGTCTGCCGTTCCTACGATTCCTGTCTGGTCTGCACGGTGCATGCCCACGACGCCAAGTCGGGGGAGGAACTGGCGCGCTTCCGCACGGCCTAAAGCGGCGTGTGAGGGTGGGGGCTGTCGCCAAGGCGGCCTCCGCCCAATAATAAGGAACCGAGCCAAAAGCCAGGGAGGCATCAATGGCCGCAACGGCCGAACGGGACTCGACCTCGGACGAGCGGGCCGACTTCATCAAGCGCTATGGCGTCGCGCCGTCGGAGGCCGATCACGCCACCTTGCTGCGCATGATCGAAGACCTCATGCGCGAAGGCCTGAAGACCAAGCTCGAGCCCTTCCCCGAGACCGACAGGGAGTTCGCCGCGATCCTGGACGAGCTGCGTCCGCTCAGCGCCGACCAGCTGCGCGACAAGCTGGTGATCAGCGGCTGGCTCTTGAAGCCCTACGGCGAGGAGGAGATGCGCTGCCAGGAATGCATGTACTTTCTGGTCCACAAGCGCTGGTGCGACCTGCCGGAGCTGAGCCTGCCGGCGGAGCCCGACTGGTGGTGCCGTCTTTGGCGGATCTAGCGGAGAGGCCGATGAGCGAGGATGACCGACTTCGCCAGGAAATCGCCGGCAAGCTTGCATCGGGACTGAAGACCGAGGTCTGGCCGAGGGCCGAGACTTCCGAGATGGTCAACGCCATCGTCGCCCGCCTGCAAAGCGAGGCGGGCGGCAGCCTCGACGCCAAGCTCGCCATCTCCGGCATGACCGATCACACCATCGAGGCCGACGAGATCGAGCAGCCTTGCGAGACCTGCATGTACTTCCTGCAGCACCGCCGCTTCTGCGAGCTGCCGGAGCTGATGCTGCCGGTGGAGCCGGAGTGGTCCTGCCGCCTTTGGCGGATATGAGCCTGGCGGTTATCGGCTGCGGCAATCCCAATCGCCGCGACGACGGTGTCGGCCCGGCGGTGATCGCCCGTCTGAGGGAGCGGAGCCTGCCGGAAGGGGTCGCGCTCTACGACGCCGGCACCGACGGCATGGCGGTGCTCTATCGGGCCAGGGGCGCCACGCACCTGATCGTCATCGATGCCCGCGCGCCCGACCGGGCGCCGGGGGCCATCTACGAGGTCCCCGGCGAGATCCTGGAAGCGCCGCCGCCGCGAAGCATGAACCTGCACGACTTTCGCTGGGATCATGCCCTCTTCGCCGGGCGCCAGATCTACGGCGATGACTTTCCCGACCACGTGAAGGTCATCCTGATCGAGGCGCAGTCGCTGGATCTGGGCTTGAGCTTGAGCGAGAGCGTCGCCGAGGCCGCCGACAAGGCCGCCGAGCAGGTGGAGACGCTTTGCCGAGGCTATGCCCGGGGAGCATGGCGGTGAGTGCCCTGGTCTCCGTGCGGCGTGGCGCGGTCTACCTTCCGGCCGCGGTCGCCGAGGCCTACTTCCGCGGCATCGAGGCCGTGGTGGTGCTGATCCGCGACGGCCGGCTGGAGGTCTTGCCCGTCTATCGCATGGCGGCCGGCGGCTGCCTCCTGAAGATCCGCAACGCCGCCGGAGACAAGGTGGCCAGCGCGCCCGACGTCTTTGCCGAGCACGATTTGGCCGACTGGCAAGGAGAGGGCCTGGAGGCGCGCTGGTCGGCGGAGCGGGGGTCCCTGGTGATCGATCTCTCAATCCCCAAACTGCAAACTAACTTTACATAATGAAAAAAAGATAGACAGCTCTCTGCAAGTCCGCTTTACTCTCTGCAAAAGATCTTTGCAGAGCAGGAGGCGAGGATGCCGGCGCTAAGCCGCACGGAAGATCAGGTCCGAGCAGCCCTGGCAGCGGTCGAGGAGGCCGAGGCCACGACGGCGGAAAAGGCGGAGATGCTGATGGAGATCGCCTTGGGCTTGCAGCAGAAGCCCAAGGAAGCCGCCGACCTGGAGGCTGCCGTACGGCTCTATGAGACCGCGCTGGGCCTCTTGCCCGACGACGCGCTGCTCTTGGCGGCCCGCATACGCGCCCGCAAGGGAACGGCGCTGATGGCCCTGCCGTCGGACGGCTGGGAGAGCCTCGAGGCGGCTCGGCAGGATTTCGACGGCGCGCTGGAGGTCTTTCGCGCCGACGGTTTGCCGGCCGAGGTCGCGGAAGCCGAGATGAACCTGGGCCTGGTGCTACAGAGCCTGCACGGCCTCAACCGCGCCCGCATCCAGGACGCCATCGCCGCCTACCAGCGCAGCCTGCGGACCTTCGACAAGGCCAGCCATCCCAAGGAGTTCGCGATCCTGCAGAACAACCTCGCGACCGCCTTCCTGTCGATCCCCTTCACCGACGAGCGGGCGAAGATGCGCGAGGCCTTGGCCGTGCAGTCCTTCGAGGAAGGCCTGGCCGTGGTCACCTTGATCGACCATCCCGCGGAATACGCCATGCTGCAGAACAACCTGGGAAATGCCCTGCAGTATGTCTCTTCCAGCCATCGGGTGGAGAACGGCTATCGCGCGCTCGAGGCCTATGACGAGGCCTTGAAGGTGCGCACCCGGCGCGACAGCCCCGGCGCCTATGCCAACACCATCGCCAACAAGGCCAACTGCCTGTCGAACCTGCCGGACGATCCGGACCATCCGGAGCGCGGCAACCCGCGCCACGCCGCCGCCGCCGTCGCGCTCTACCGCGAGGCCGAGGCGATCTTCCTGAGCCATGGCGAGGCCGACAAGGCGGGCGCCGTGGCCGAAGCCGTCGCCCTGGTGGAGCAGGACCTGGCGCCGGGCGCGCGACGGGCGAACGGAGTGAATTGAGGGCAGAGCCTTCCCAACAGCAAGAGGTCGAACATGGACATCGGTGTGATCATCCTATCCCTGGTCTTGGGCATCGCCGCCGCCCTTGGCTGCGGTGCGCTTTCGGGCATGCGGCTGGGCGCGGAGGCGCTGGGCAAGGAACTGGCGGCCTACATGGGCGGGCTCTACGGCTTTCTCGCCGGGGTGCCGGCCGTGATCGTCGGCCTGATCATCGCGCTCTTGTTCTAGGGGAGGCAGGATCATGATCAGTACGGCCATCGACTCCGCGAAGCTCCTCTTCGCCGGCAAGCTCTTCCGCGACAATGGCAAGGCCATGCGCCAGCTGGCGCTGGGCGCCGGCGCCGGCGCCATCGTCCTCATCGTGCTCAGCCTCTTCGCCCCCCTGTGGCTGGCGGCCTTGGTCGGCGGCGCGGTCAGCGGACTGCTGCAGCCACTGCTCTTCAAAGACCTCAAGTACGCATGAGATAGCCGATGGCGGACGGCGGACCAGGCGCAATCGAACGGCCGGAGGAGGCGAGGGACCTGGCCTCCCTGCTGGGCGACCTGGCCGCTTTGGAAGCGCTCTCGGCCGACTGGCCGGACGGCCAGCGCAATGCCGCCGAGGCGCGCGCGCGGGCGGTGGAGGCGCTCAACGCCGAGGCCTTCCGTCGGCTGATCCGTGCCTTGAAGCCGCTGCCCGGCATGGCGGCGGCCTTGCGCGAGGCGGCGGCGGACGAGGTGGTCTACGCCGTCCTGCGCCGACACGGCATCCTCAAGCCCTCCCTGGCCGAGCGGATCGAGGCGGCGCTGGCGGGCATCCGGCCCACCTTGGCCGGCCATGGCGGTGACGTCGAACTGGTCTCCGTCGCCCCGCCGGTGGCGGAGGTGCGCTTGCTGGGCGCCTGCGACGGCTGTCCGGCCTCCGCGCTCACCTTCTATGCCGGGGTCAAGAAGGCGATCCAGGACCAGGTCCCGGAGATCACCGAGGTCAAGCAGGGCAAGGGACTGGGCGGCAGCCAGGCCGCGCACCTCACCTCTCCCTTCGCCAAGAACGACGCGGCGGCTTGGACCAAAGCGCTGAGCCTCGACGAGCTGGAGGACGGAGACACGCGCTTCTTGGAGTTGGACGGCCACTCCCTGCTGCTGTCGCGTTTCGGTGATCGCGTGACCTGCTTCGAAAATGCCTGCGCCCACATGGGCATGGCGATGGACGGCGGTGAGATCGCCGAGGGCCGCTTGACCTGTCCCTACCACGGCTTCCAGTACGCGCTCGACAGCGGCGAATGCCTGACCGCGCCCGAGGTGCAGCTGCAGCCCCATGCCGTGCGCCTGGCCGACGGCCAAGTGCTCGTGCAGCTGACGGACTAGCGAGCATGCGGGTTTCCCTTTCCACCAGCTTCGATCCGGTGAAGGCGCCGGGAACGGAAACGGCGGGCAGCCCCTTGCTGCAGCCGACGGGACCGAGCGTCGTGCTCGGCTGGACAGCCGACGCTTGGGCGGCGCCGATCAAGCCTTCGCTGTCGACCCTGTTCGGACCGCGCGGGGTCTGCCTGCATCCCGACGGCTCGCTCTGGGTAGCGGACACCGGTCATCACCGTCTGCTCGGGTGGCGTCGAACGCCCGGCTCGGACAACGCTCCAGCGGACATCGTCATCGGTCAACCGACCCCGGAGAGCGAGGGGCGCAACGGCAAGCAAGAGGCCGGTCCCGGCAGCGTGAACGTTCCGACGGGCCTTTGCGCCTGGGGAAAGGGCCTCGCCTTGGCCGACGCCTGGAACCATCGGGTCCTGCTGTGGCGCCGTGTGCCGGAGGCCTGGAACCAACCAGCCGATATCGTTTTGGGACAGCGTGACTTCGGTGCCACCCTGGCCAACCGTGGCGCCTCTCAGCCAGACGCGACGACACTCAACTGGCCCTACGGCCTTGCCGAGATCGACGGCTGTCTCGCGGTGGCCGACAGCGGCAACCGACGGGTGCTGCTGTGGCGGGACCCGCAAGAGCGCGGACAGCCGGCCGACCTGGTGTTGGGACAGGCCGACTTCACGACGAGAGACGAGAACGGCGGCCGTCCGGTGGATGCCGCCGGGATGCGCTGGCCCCATGCCCTTGCGCTGTGGCACGGGCGGCTTGCGGTGGCGGACGCCGGCAACAACCGGGTCATGCTATGGGACGGCCTTCCGATGAAGAACGGTGCGCCGGCCGACGCGGTGCTGGGCCAGGCCGGCTTCGCCGATTGCGATCACAATCAGGCCAGCTACTATCCCTCTGCCGCGGCGCTCAACATGCCCTATGCGCTTGCCGCGGACGAGCGACTGATCGTGGCCGATACGGCAAATTCCCGCCTCCTGGGGTTCGAGTCTGGCTTCACCGGGGCGCCGGCGGAGCGTCTCGCCGGTCAGCCGGACTTCGCCAGCAAGGGCGACAATGCCTGGGGTCCGGCATCGCGAGTGACTCTCTGCTGGCCCTATGGCCTGTCGCTGCGCGGCGGGACCCTGGCGATCGCCGACAGCGGCAACAACCGGGTCCTCCTGTGGGAATTGGCGCCATGAGCATCGGCGCCGAGCGGATCACGGTCAGCGGGCAGGTGCAGGGCGTCGGCTTCCGCCCCACGGTTTGGCGGATCGCGACGGAACTCGGCCTGACGGGCGACGTCCGCAACTCCGCCGAGGGCGTGGAGATTCGCCTTTGGGGGAGGGACCTCGACCGCTTCGCCGAACGCCTTCAAGAAGAGGTCCCGGCCCTCGCCCGGATCGAGCGGCTGGAGCGTGCGCCGCTGGACGCGCCGCCGCCGGCCGAGTTCTCCATCGCCCAATCCGCCGGCGGGGTCATGCGCACCGCCGTGACGCCCGATGCCGCCACCTGCCCGGACTGCCTGGCCGAGGTCCGCGATCCCTTTCAGCGTCGCTACCGCTATCCCTTCGCCAACTGCACTAACTGCGGGCCGCGCTTCTCCATCGTCGAGGGGGCGCCCTACGACCGCGCGAAGACGACCATGCGCGCCTTTGACTTCTGCCCGGATTGCGCCACTGAGTACGACGACCCGGCTGACCGCCGCTTTCACGCCCAACCGATTGCCTGTCACGCCTGCGGTCCGCGCGCCTGGATCGAGCACTTGGGCGGCGGCGCGGTCAGCCACGAGGCCTTCTCCATGCTGGACGAGGTCGACGCGGCCGGCGGCATATTGATGAAGGGGCACATCCTCGCGGTGAAGGGCTTGGGCGGCTTCCATCTGGCCTGCGACGCCACCAAGGCGGAGGCGGTCGAACGGCTGCGGGCCCGCAAGCGCCGCCGGGGCAAGGCCTTCGCGCTCATGGCGCGCGACCTGGACGTCATTCGCCGCTTCGCCCGCCTCTCACCGCAGGAAGAAGCCCTGCTCTCCGACCCCGGCGCTCCCATCGTCCTCCTGAAAGCCGAGGGTGAGCCTCTGCCGGAGGCAGTCGCACCCGGTCTTGACCGTTTGGGCTTCATGCTGCCCTACACGCCCTTGCATCATCTGATGCTGCGGCGCATGACGCGGCCGGTGGTCATGACCAGCGGCAACCTCTCCGGTCAACCCCAATGCACCGCCAACGAGGAGGCACGCGCGCGCCTCTCGCCAATCGCCGACTTCGCCTGCCTGCACGATCGCGCGATCGCCAACCGTATCGACGATTCGGTCCTGCGCGTCGACCTTGGACGGCCGCGCCTGCTGCGCCGGGCGCGCGGCTACGCGCCCGCGCCCCTGCCGCTGCCGCAGGGCTTCGAGGCGGCGACGCACCTCTTGGCGATGGGCGGAGAGCTCAAGAACAGCTTCTGCCTGGTGAAGGATGGCCAGGCGATCTTGAGCCAGCACATGGGCGACCTGGAGGACGCGGCGACCCACGAGGAGGTCGCGCACAACCTTTCGCTCTATCGGGATCTCTTCGAGCACCGGCCGCAGGTCATCGCCGTCGACGCCCATCCTGACTATCTCTCCACAAAGCGCGGCCGCGAGATGGCCCGGGCCGCCGCCCTGCCGGTCGCGGAGGTGCAGCATCATCATGCGCACATCGCCGCCTGCCTGGCCGAGAACGCTCGTCCGCTGGAGGCTCCACCGGTGCTGGGGATCGCCTTGGACGGCTTGGGACATGGCGCGGATGGAACGGTCTGGGGCGGCGAGTTCCTGGCGGCGGACTACCGCGGGTTCGAGCGCCTCGGCTGCCTGAAGCCGGTGGCCCTGCCGGGCGGTGCCGCGGCGGTTCGCGAACCTTGGCGCAACGCCTATGCCCACCTCATGGCGGAGATGGGCTGGGCCGAACTCGCCATGAACTTCTCTCACCTGCCGCTCTTCAAGAAGCTGGAGGCGAAGCCGCGGGCCACCTTGGACGCCATGATCGCTAAGGGCCTAAACGCGCCGCTTTCCTCATCCTGCGGGCGTCTCTTCGATGCGGCGGCAGCGATGACGGGACTGGCGTGGGAGAGCCAGGACTACGAGGGCCAGGCAGCCATGCTGTTTGAGGCCGCGCTCGACGAGGCGGCCTTGGCCGAGGCCGATGATCTGGCCTATCCCTTCGCCATCCCACTGCTGGCCGGCAAGGACCTTCCCTACATCGAGCCGCTGGCTGCCTGGCGCGCACTCTTGGGCGATTTGCATCTAGGGACTCCTATCGGCACCATTTCCGCGCGTTTCCACCGCGGGCTGGCCAAGGCCGTCGTGGCGATGGCGCAGCGCCTGTCGACAGCGGAGGGGCGCTACCCCACCGTGGCGCTCAGCGGCGGCTGCTTCCAGAACCGCACGCTCTTCCACCTGGTCCACCAAGATCTGGAGGCGAAGGGCTTCAGCGTCCTCAGTCACGAAAAGGTGCCGGCGAACGACGGTGGCCTGGCCTTGGGTCAGGCGGCGGTCGCGCTGGCTCGTCACCAAGAAGCAGGGAGAAAGCCATGTGCCTAGGAATTCCGGGCCGAATCGTCGCCATCTCCGACCCCGAGCGCAAGCTCGCGACCGTCGAAATCTCCGGCGTGCGGCGCGAGGTGAACGTCGTCTGCATCAAACCCGAGGATAAGCCGCTGGAGAGCCTGGTCGGCAGCTGGGCCCTGATCCACGTCGGCTTCGCCATGAGCCTGATCGACGAGGCGGAAGCCGCCAAGACCTTGGAGATACTGATGCAGCTCGGCGAGGCGCAGCAGGAGATCGAGGCCATGCGTGCCTCGGCGGCGGCGGAGTGATGGGCATGCGCTACACCGACGAGTTCCGCGATCCCGTCGCCGCCAAGGGCGTTCTGGCCGCCATCGCCCAGGTCGTCGAGGACTTGGGCGCGACCGAAAAAGAGCCGGTTCGCATCATGGAGATCTGCGGCGGGCACACCCATGCCATCTTCCGCTACGGACTGGATCGCCTGACCCCGCCGGGTCTGGAGTTCATCCACGGGCCGGGCTGTCCCGTTTGCGTGCTGCCCATGTCCCGCGTCGATGAATGCGTTGAGCTGGCGGAGCGGCCGGAAGTCATCTTCACCACCTTCGGCGACGCCATGCGGGTGCCGGGAACCCGCAAGTCCTTGCTGCAGGCCAAGGCCGACGGCGCCGATATCCGCATGGTCTATTCGCCGCTGGACGCGTTGGCCTTGGCACGCAAGAACCCCGATCGCGAGGTGGTCTTCTTCGGCTTGGGCTTCGAGACCACGACGCCCTCGACGGCGCTCTCGATCCTGCAGGCGGCGGCGGAGGGCCTCACCAACTTTTCCGTCTTCTGCAACCACATCACCGTGCCGCCGCCGATCAAGGCTCTGCTGGACGATCCCGAGATGACCTTGGACGGTTTCGTCGGGCCGGGGCATGTCTCCATGGTGATCGGCTTGGAGCCCTACCGCTTCATCGCCAAGGACTACGGCAAGCCGATCGTCGTGGCCGGCTTCGAGCCCTTGGATCTGCTGCAGTCGGTCCTGATGGTGCTGCGCCAGCTGGCCGAGGGCCGGGCGGAGGTGGAGAACCAGTACGCCCGCGTGGTGCCGGCGGACGGCAATCCCCAGTCGCTGGCCGCCTGCGCAGAGGTCTATGAGCCGCGCGAGCGCTTCGAGTGGCGCGGATTGGGCGAGATCGACAAGTCGGGCCTGAAGATCCGCGCGCCCTATGCCGCCTTCGATGCCGAGCGCAAGTTCGAGATCGGCTACGGTGCCGGACCGCGCGCGGTGGCGGAGCCGGAAGGCTGTGCCTGCGGTTTGGTGATGACCGGCCGGATCAAGCCGCCGGCCTGCCCCAAGTTCGGCAAGGACTGTACCCCGGAGCGGCCATTGGGCGCCCTGATGGTTTCCTCCGAGGGTGCCTGCGCGGCCTATCACCAGTACGGCGCCGCGCGACTGGAGGCGGCGGAATGAACATGACCGCGCCCTTGCGGCAGAGCCTGCCGGAGCGGGTGACCCTGGCTCATGGCGGCGGCGGCAAGGCCATGCGTGACCTGGTCGAGCAGGTGTTTCTCGCCGCCTTCCGCAACCCGGAGACGGGGGAGATGGAGGACCAGGCCCGCCTGACCAGCGACGCCCTGGCGGCGCCCGGTGCGCAGCTGGCCTTCACGACCGACAGCTTCGTGGTGGAGCCGCTGGAGTTTCCCGGCGGCGACATCGGCACCTTGGCGGTCAATGGAACGGTGAATGATCTGGCCGTCGGCGGCGCCAAGCCGCTCTGGCTGTCGGCCGCCTTCATCATCGAGGAAGGCGTCGAGGTGGCCCTGCTGCAGCGCATCGCCGGCTCCATGCGCAAGGCCGCCGACGCGGCCGGCGTCGCCATCGTCACCGGCGACACCAAGGTGGTCGGCAAGGGTTCCGCCGACCAGGTCTTCGTCACCACCGCCGGCGTCGGCGTCATGCCGCCCGGCGCCGCCTTGGCGGCCAGCCGTATCGAGCCGGGCGACGTTGCCCTGGTGAACGGCGTGCTGGGCGATCACGGAGCCGCCATTCTGGCCGCGCGCGGCGACATGGCGCTCTCCACCGATATCCGCTCCGACTGCCAGCCGCTCAACGGTCTGATGGCGGCCGTCGCCGCCGCGGCGCCGGGCTTGCGCGCGGCAAGGGATGCCACCCGGGGCGGTCTTGCCTCCGCCTTGAACGAGATGGCGGACGCGGCCGGCCTCGGTATCGAGATCGAGGAGGCCGCCCTGCCTCTGCGGGCCGAGGTCAAGGGGGTCTGCGAGATCCTGGGTCTGGACCCGCTCTACCTCGCCAACGAAGGGACCTTGGTGCTCTTCGTGCCCGAGCGCGAGGCGGCTGGCGCATTGGCCGCCATGCGGGCCCACCCGGCCGGCCGGGAGAGCCGCGTTATCGGCAAGGCCGTGGCCGGCCATCCGGGACGCGTGGTCATGCAGACGCTCTTCGGCGGAGGGCGTATCGTCGATATGCTGGTCGGCGAGCAGCTGCCTAGAATCTGTTGAGGGGAGGCGCGTATGGAGGGATTTCTGGCTTTAGGCTTCCTGATCGGCATGCAGCATGCGCTGGAAGCCGACCATCTGGCCGCCGTCGGCGCCATGGCGGTGGGCCACAGAGGCTCGAAGCGAGGCCTGGCCGTGCGCGGCGCCGTCTGGGGCCTGGGACACACGGTGACGCTCTTCCTGATCTGCGCGGCCGCCATTCTTTTGGGCTTTACCCTGACCGACCGCCTGGCCGCCGGTTTGGAGTTCGGCGTCGGTATCATGCTGGTCTTGCTGGGCCTCGACGTCCTGCGCCGTTTCCGCAAGCAGAGGGTGCACTTTCATCTGCACAGCCACGGCGGCGAACGCCGCCACCTCCATGCCCACAGCCACCAAGGCGCGGCGGTCGCGCATGCCGAGGATCCGCACGACCACCGTCATCTGGAGGGCTTTCCGCTGAAGGCCCTGCTGATCGGGCTGGTTCACGGCGCGGCCGGATCGGCCGGCCTCTTGGCCTTGGCGGTGGCGGCGACGCAAGAGCCCTGGACCGCCGTCGGCTACGTGGCGCTCTTCGGCCTCGGCTCCATCCTCGGCATGGCGGTGCTCACCTATGCCGCTGCTTGGCCACTGGGTGCCGCCGAGCGTCATGCCAAGCTGCTCTACAACGCCATGACCCTGGGCGCCGCGCTGCTCGCCATCTTCTTGGGCGTCTCGGTCATGAGCGAGACCGGCGCGCTTGCCTGGGGGCTTGGCTGATGCACGAGATGGGCCTGACGCGATCTCTGGTCGCCATCGTCGCGGAGCATGCCGCGGGCAGGTCCGTGCGTCGCGTGCGCCTCGCCATCGGGCCGCTGGCCTGCGTGGAGCGCCGCGCGCTCAGCTTCTGTTTCGACATCATCGCCGAGGGGACGGTCTTGGCCGGCGCGTCGCTGGAGTTCCTGGAAGCCGACGGCGACACCTTCGTCATCAAGGATTACGAACTGGAGGAGGCAGCCTGATGTGCGGCACCTGCGGATGCTCCGATCCGGAGAACATGGTGGTCATGACCGATCTGGCAAAGGGCGAGGAGGCGCTGCTGCGGCAGGGTGCCCTCGCGCCGGGCGTTCTGGACGGTCACGCGCACGATCACCACGGCCATCACCATCATGATCATGACCATCATCATCACCACGACCACGATCATGACCACGATCACGACGTCCCCCATGTGCATGGCCCCAACGGAGAAGTTATCACCTTGGAGCAGGCGGTGCTGGCCAAGAACGACCGCATCGCCCAGCGCAACCGCGGTTGGTTCGAGGGGCGTGGCGTTTTGGCGCTGAACCTGGTGAGCTCTCCCGGCGCCGGCAAGACGACCCTGCTGGAGCGCACCATCCGCGCGCTGGACGGGCGGGTCGAGATCGCCGTCATCGAGGGCGATCAGATGACCACCAACGATGCCGAGCGGATTCGCGACGCCGGCGCGCGGGCGATCCAGATCAACACCGGTGCCGGCTGTCACCTGGAGGCCGACATGATCGCCAGCGCGATCGAGTCCCTGGACCCCAAGCCCGGCTCGCTGCTGCTGATCGAGAACGTGGGCAACCTGGTCTGCCCCGCCATGTTCGATCTCGGCGAGCGCATGAAGGTGGCCGTCATCTCCACGCCCGAGGGCGAGGACAAGCCCCTGAAGTACCCCCATATGTTCCGCGCCGCCGAGGCGGTGATCGTGAACAAGATGGATCTGGCGGAGCACATCGATTTCGACCTGGACCTCCTGACGCGGAACATACGCGTGATCAATCCCGATGCCCGAATCCTGCTGCTCTCCGCCAAGAGCGGCCAGGGCATGGCGGAATGGCTGGCGTTCCTGAAAGATCAACAGGCCGCGTAACGAACGCTGAGGCGCGCGGGTCGACTCTCTATCCGAGACCCGGCGAGTTCCTCCAGGCCCGCAGCGTGTAGACCGTGCCCGGACGCGCCATCTCGCGTCCGCTCTCTTCAAGGCGCCGACGGAAGCTGTGGATCGGCGTCGCCCGGGCGTCGATCAGCACTTCGACGACGGAGGCGCCCTCGAAGGCGAAGGCCTCGTCCAATGCCTGCTCGATATCGTCGGGTCGGCGCACCTGAATGCCCTTGAGGCCCATGGCCTCGGCGGCGGCGGCATAGTTGGGCTTGTCGCCGAAGGAGAGGTCCACCGACTGGCGCAGGTTGGAGAAGAAGAACTCCTGCCACATCTGCAGCCAGCCGAGGATGCCGTTGTTCAGCACGATGTTGACCACCCGGAAGCCGTTCTGCGCCAGGCTGGCGATCTCGCCGATCGCGTAGGAATGTCCGCCGTCTCCGGACACGGTCACCACGCGGCCGCCGCGGCCGCGCGCGACCGCGCCGGCGCCGATGGCCGCTGGAATGGAGTAGCCCAGGCCGCCCTGGCCCCGGGCGAAGAGAAACTGTCGGCCGGGTCGGGTCGCCGGGATGTAGCTGGAGATCCAGCCGGCTGCCCAACTTGCGTCGGAGATCACCACGTCATCGCCGCCGAGCCGCTCTGCCAGGCCGGCCATCACGCGCTGCGGCAGGATCGGGGTGGCGTCGGAGGCCATCTCCCGCTCCAGCCCCGCGCGCTCCTCGCCCTTGACCTCGGCGATGCGCGCCAACCAGTCCTTCTTCGGCGCCGAGGTAAGGCGCGGCGCCAGGGCCTCCAAGGTCAGGCGGGCGTCGCCGCAGAGCGTCACTGTCGGTCCGAAGGTCCGGCCGTGTTCCGTGGGGTCGGGATCGATGTTGATGGTGGCCTGCCCCTCGCCGGGGATGGTCCAGTTCAACGCGGTGTTCTGGCTGGCCTTGGAGCCGAGCCAGACCAGCAGATCGGCCTCCTTGATAAGGGCGATGGCCGCGGCGGAACCCAGCGGGTTCAACACGCCGCCGGCATAGGGGCGGGTTTCCGGCACCGCGCCCTTGCCGGAAAGGCTGGTCACGACCAAGGGCTGGATCCGGTCGCAGAGCTCGGTCAGCACCTCGGCCGCATCCGATCCCCGAACGCCGCCCCCGGCGATGATCGCCGGTCGCTCGGCCTTGGCGAAGAGCGCGGCCGCGGCGTCGAGATCCGCGTCAGCGGGACGGTAGCGCAGCGAGGGCGCCGCCGAGCAGCGTTCGTCGACCGCGATCGCCGACATGTCGCCGTCCCAGGGTGCGTCCATGACGTCGTGCGGGATGACCAGGGCCACCGGTCCCGGCCGCGGCGCGGTGGCCACCCGGAAAGCGGCGCGCACCAGATCGGGGAGGGCGGCGAGGCTGGGAACCAGGAAGGTCGCCTTGGTGATGGGCGTCAGAAAGGCGACCTGGTCGAAGCCTTGCGAGGCGACGCCCTTGGCGCGCAGCGAGGTCCAGTCGAGCGGCAGTTCGCCGACGATGGCGATCATGGGGATCGAGGCGTTCAGCGCTTCGACCAGGCCGTCGGGCAGCTTGGTGGTGCCCGGACCGACGGTAACGTCGCAGACACCCGGCTTGCCGGTCATGCGCGCATAGGCATCGGCGGCATAGGGGCCGCTGCGCTCGTCGCGGACGAGGATGTGCTGGATCTCGGGCGCGCGCCTGGAGATGCCGTCGTGCAGCGCGGCGGTCTGGCCACCCGGCATGCCGAAAACGTACTCGACATGGTAGCGTAGCAAGAGTTCCGCGAGCAGGTCTCCGGCATGGGCCATGGTCTTCTCCGATCGATGGATTTGCGAAAGGGGGGGGTCAAAGGAAAAAGTGGGGCGGCCGCCGCGCATGGCGACCGCCCCTTGGCGTCGTGCGTGACGATCAGTCGAGGTGGATGTTGTCGGGCAGAACCTTGTTGTCCTTCCAGGCTGCCAGCAACTGGTCATAGGGAACCGTCCGACCCTGGGGCTTTTCGTTCGCCAGCTTGGGCTGCGGGGCCAGGTTGCCCTCCTTCTTGGCCAGCTCCACCCAGTACTCCATCGGACGCTTCTCGTTCAACTTCGGACCGCATTCGCCCTGGGCGCCGGAGCGCTCGATGCGGGCCATCACCTTGTCCTGCGCCTCGGCCAGACCGTCCAGGGCCTCCTGGATCGTCGTCTCGCCGCTAAGCCCCTCGGCGATGTACTGCCACCAGAGCTGCGCCAGCTTGGGGTAGTCCGGCACGTTCACGCCGGTCGGCGTCCAGGCGACACGCGCCGGCGAGCGGTAGAACTCCACCAGGCCGCCCAACTTGGGCGCCAGTTCGGTCATGGCCTCGGAGCGGACGTCGGAATCGCGGATCGGGGTAAGGCCCACCAGGGTCTTCTTCAGCGATACCGTCTTGGACACGACGAACTGGGCATAGAGCCAGGCCGCCTTGCGCCGATCCATCGGGGTCGACTTCAGCAGCAGCCAGGAGCCCATGTCCTGATAGCCGAGCTTCATGCCGCTCTTCCAGTAGGCACCGCGCGGCGAGGGCGCGACCCGCCACTTCGGCGTGCCGTCCTCGTTGACGATGGGCAGGCCCGGCTTGGCGTAGTCGCTGGTGAAGGCGGTGTACCAGAAGATCTGCTGGGCGATGGTGCCCTGGGTCGGGTAGGGCGCCGACTCGTAGAAGGTCATGCCCTTGGCCTCGGCCGGTGCGTAGGCCTCGATCCACTCCTTGGCCTTGGTCAGCGCGTAGACCGCCGCAGGGCCGTTGATGTCGCCGCCGCGCTCGACCGAGGAGCCGACCGGCCGGCAGCCCTCCATGCGGATGCCCCACTCGTCGACCGGCTTGCCGTTGGGCAGGCCCCGGTCGCCGTTGCCGGCCATGGAGAACCAGGCGTCGGTGAAGCGCCAGCCCAGCGAGGGATCCTTCTTCGCGTAGTCCATATGCCCGTAGATCCGGACCCCGTCGATCTCCTTCACATGGTTGGTGAAGAAGTCGGCGATGTCCTCGTAGGCCGACCAGTTGAGCGGCACGCCCAGGTCGTAGCCGAACTTCTCCTTGAAGCTGGCCTGAAGGTCCTCGCGCGCGAACCAGTCGGCCCGGAACCAATAGAGGTTGGCGAACTGCTGATCGGGCAGCTGGTAGAGCTTGCCGTCCGGCGCGGTGACGAAGCTGGTGCCCATGAAGTCGGGCAGATCCAAGGTCGGCAAGGTGACTTCCTTGCCGTCGCCCGCCATCCAGTCGGTCAGGTTCTCGACGAAGCCGTAGCGGAAGTGGGTTCCGATGAGATCGGAATCATTGATGTAGGCATCGTACACATTATCGCCCGAGGCCAGCTGGGTCTGCAGCTTCTCGATGACGTCGCCCTCTTGCAGCAGATCATGGCTCACCTTGATGCCGGTAATCTCCTCGAAGGCCTTGGCCAGGGTCGTGGCCTCGTACTGGTGGGTCGGGATGATCTCGGAGACGACCTTGATCTCCATGCCGCGATAGGGTGCCGCGGCGTCGATGAACCACTTCATCTCCTCGAGCTGCGCGTCCTTGGAGATCGTCGAGGGCTGGAATTCGTTCTCCACCCACTGCTGCGCCGCGGCCGTCATTTGGTCCTCTTGCGCCGCGAGCGGTGCTGCCAGGAGCACCAGCGCCGCGGCCGCCGTGACCGGTCCGACCGCATGCTTGCGCCAATCCCTGTTTGGTGACATCTCTGTCCTCCCATCGTACGAGCGCACACGCCTTCTGGCGGGTGCTTCGGTGGAGACGGGCCGGGGCCTTGGTTTTCCAGGCCCGGTGCCCCGGCCCGTCGCGATGCGACCGAATCTTTGCCGGCCGCTTGACGTCGCCCGTCACGCGTAGCGCATGATGGCGACCCCAATGGCGAGCGCGCCGCCCAGCGGATACCAGAGCGGCGCGGTGCTGACGGCGATCCAGCCGACAGTGATGAAAGCCGCGCTCAAGAGCGCGATGAAGAGGCGGTCCCCGCGCGTCGTCGCCATCGGCAGCAGCCCGCGGCGCGGAAAGGAGGGCGCGCGGATCTGCCAGATCATCATCGCCACCAGCAGGACCGCGATGGTCGCGAAGAAGGCGGCGGTCGGCAGGGTCCAGGCCATCCATTGCAGCATCGGCGCCGGCCTCCCTAAACGCGCCCCAGGGCAAAGCCCTTGGCGATGTAGTTGCGCACGAACCAGATGACGATGGCGCCCGGCACGATGGTCAGGACGCCGGCTGCCGCCAGGAGACCCCAGTCGAGCCCCGAGGCCGAGACGGTGCGCGTCATGGCGACGACGATGGGCTTGGCCTCGACCGAGGTCAGGGTGCGGGCGATCAGGAGCTCGATCCACGAGAACATGAAGCAGAAGAAGGCGGTGACCCCGACGCCGGGGGCGATCAGCGGAATGAAGACCGTCACGAAGAATCGTGGGAAGGAGTAGCCGTCGATGTAGGCCGTCTCGTCGATCTCGCGCGGCACGCCGCGCATGAAGCCTTCCAGGATCCAGACCGCCAGCGGCACGTTGAAGAGGCAGTGCGCCAGCGCCACGGCCAGGTGCGTGTCGATCATCCCGAAAGTCGAATAGAGCTGGAAGAAGGGCAGCAGGAAGACCGCCGGCGGCGCCATGCGGTTGGTGAAGAGCCAGAAGAAGATGTGCTTGTCGCCGATGAAGCGGAAGCGCGAGAAGGCATAGGCCGCCGGCAACGCCACCGCCAGCGAGATCAAGGTGTTGAGCGTGACGAAGACCAAGGAGTTCCAGTAGCTCAAGTACCAGGAGGGATCGGTGAAGATGGTCTCGTAGTTGGCCAGGGTGACGTTGCGCGGCAGGATGGAGAAGCCGCCAAGAATGTCGGTCGTCTCCATGAAGGACATGCGCACCAGCCAGTAGATCGGCACGAACACGAAGGCGATGTAGAGGCAGAGTGCGGCACGCGAGCCCCAGCGCGAGAGGCCGCGCCGGCGCGCATCGCGCCGCTTCTCTCCCAGGGCTTCGCTCCGTTTGGCCGGCTGCGAGATGGCGCTCATTTGCTCGCCACCTGTTGCAGTATCGTATAGAAGATGTAGGAGAACAGTAGGATCACCAGGAAGTACAGCAGTGAAAAGGCGGCCGCCGGCCCAAGATCGAACTGTCCGACGGCCATCTTCACCAAGTTGATCGAGAGGAAAGTGGTGGAGCTGCCGGGGCCGCCGCCGGTCACCACGAAGGGCTCCGTGTAGATCATGAAGCTGTCCATGAAGCGCAGCAGGATCGCGATGGTCAGCACGTTCCGCAGCTTCGGCAGCTCGATATAGAAGAAGACCGCCAGGCGCGACGCGCCGTCGATGCGGGCGGCCTGGTAGTAGGCCGGCGGGATCGCGCGCAAACCGGCGAAGGCCAGAAGCGCCACCAGCGGCGTCCAGTGCCAGACGTCCATGATGACGATCGTGACCCAGGCGGACAGGGGATCGGCCGTGTAGTTGAAGGGGATGCCGAGCGCGTTCACGCTGGTGCCGAAGAGACCGATCTCCGGCCGTGCGAAGACCTGCCAGATCATGCCGACCACGTTGAAGGGGATCAGCAAGGGCAGGGCGATCGCGACCACCGCGAGCGAGGAGCGCCAGCCGCGCAGCGGCAGGATCAAGGCAACGGCCACGCCCAGCGGGATCTCGATCAGCAGGACCAGGGCCGAGAAGAGGAACTGCCGCCCGAAGGCCTCGCGAACGCGGTCGTCGTCAATGACCTCGCGGAACCACTCGACGCCGACGAAGACGCGGGTCTCGGGGCCGAAGATGTCCTGGACCGAATAGTTGACCACGGTCATCAAGGGCACGATGGCGGTGAAGGCCACCACCACGACCACCGGCAGCACCAAGAGCCAGGCGCGGTTGTTGTCGACTTGAATCACGCCAAGGCTCCGATCAGCCGCTCGTCCGCGTAGAGCAGTGTCTGGCGCGGCGGCAGGCTCACGGCGGTCGCGCCGCTGGGGATCGGCTCGCCGTCGCGCACGCGCGCCTTGATCCGGGTCGGGCCCATTGCCAGCTCGACGATGGCGTAGGCGCCCAGGGTCTCGACATCGACGACGTCGGCGTCGATCGCGCCCGGCGTCCCGCGGTCGGCAATCCGCAAGGCGCTGGGGCGGATGCCCAGCTTGAGCGCGCCCTTGCTTGGCAGTCCGGCAGCGACGGTCTCGTCCAGCGCCAAGGCGCCACCTTGGAAGACCAAGCTCCCGCCAGAGGGCTCCACCTGCAGGAAGTTCATGCCGGGAGAGCCGATGAAGTAGCCGACGAAGCTATGCGCCGGCCGCTCGTAGAGGTCTTCGGGCGTGCCGACCTGCACCACCTCGCCGTCGTACATCACCACCACCTGGTCGGCGAAGGTCAGCGCTTCGTTCTGATCGTGGGTCACGTAGATCAGGGTTGGCTTGAAGCGCTCGTGCACCTCCTTAAGCTTGCGCCGCAGGGTGAACTTCACCTGTGGGTCGATCACCGTCAGCGGCTCATCGAAGAGGATCGCGGCGACGTCGGAGCGCACCAGCCCCCGGCCAAGCGAGATCATCTGCTTCTCCGGCGCGCCCAGGCCGGAGGCGCGCAGGTCGAGGCTGTCGCTCAGGTCCAGCATGGCGGCGACTTCCTCGACCCGCGCGCGGCGCTCTGCCTTGGGGATACCGCGATTGCGCAGCGGGAAGTCCAGGTTTCCGCGCATGGTCATGGTGTCGTAGAGCACGGGGAACTGGAAGACCTGGGCGATGTTGCGCCGTTCCGTCGGCACGTCGGTGACGTCGCGCTCGCCGAAGTAGATGCGCCCCTCGGTCGGCCGCACCAAACCGGAGATGATGTTCAGCATCGTGGTCTTGCCGCAGCCCGAGGGGCCGAGCAGGGCGTAGGCGCCGCCGTCGCGCCAGACGTGATCCACCCGTTTCAGCGCCCAGGGGTCGCTGGCGGTCGGGTTGCGGGCGTAGCTGTGGCGCAGGCCCTCGATGCGGATCTCGCTCACTGCCGCAACCCCGCGTCGGGTAGGGCCAAGAGGTCGCCGGCGGCGGAGAAGGCATAGAGCCTCTCGGGCTCGACTCCGAGCCGGACTGCCAAGCCCGCGGGCATGGGATGAACGCCCTCGCGCTCGACAACGAAGCTGGCATCCCCGACGAAGACGTGGACGAAGGTCTCGGATCCATTGACCTCCGAAAGCTCGACCTCGCCGCTAAGCGCGGCCCGGTCCGGCGCCGGATCGAAGGTCAGATGGTTCGGTCTAATGCCGATGGTGACCGCGCCTTCGGGCAAGGCGCGCATCTGCGTCGGCCAGGGAATCGTCAACCCGGCGAAGCTCAGGCTCTCCCCGGCCAGATGGCCTGCCACCAGGTTCATCGGCGGATCGGAGAAGACCTCGGCGACGGCGGTCGAGGCCGGCGCGCGGTAGGTCTCCTGAACGGGCCCGCTCTGCAGCACCCGGCCCTCGACCAGGACCACGGCGTTGCCGCCCATCATCAAGGCCTCGGTCGGCTCCGTGGTGGTGTAGACCACGGTGCAGGCGCTGCGGCGGAAGACCGTCCGCAATTCCTCGCGCAACTCTTCCCTCAGCTTGTAGTCCAGGTTCGCCAGGGGCTCGTCCAGCAGGAAGAGGTCCGCCTCCTTCACCAGGGCGCGGGCGATGGCGACGCGCTGCTGCTGACCGCCGGACAGCGCCCCCGGCAGGCGGCCCAGCAGGTGATCGATACGCAGGATCTCGGCGGTCTCGCGGACCCTGCCGTCGATCTCGCCGCGCGCGACGCCGGAGCGGCGCAAGGGGGCGGCGATGTTGTCGTAGACCGAGAAGCCCATGTAATTGATGAACTGCTGATAGACGAAGGCGACCCGGCGCCGATTGACCGGCACCTTCCGGGTATCCTGGCCGTCGATCAGGATGCGGCCGCTGGTGGGGCGGTCCAGGCCTGCAAGAAGCCGCAGCAAGGAGGTCTTGCCGGCAAGCGTGCGGCCGATCACGACATGCAGGCCTGGTTCCAGCGCCAGATTGATGTCGTCCAGGTGGATCTCTCCCGCCACGCTGCTCGTGACGCCTTCCACGGCCAAGGTCATGCCGCCCCTCCCGGCCTTGCGGGACCTGGGGTCATGTCCACTGTCCGCCCAAGACCTCGACCGTCTCGGCGTAGCGGCGGTACTTGCGCGCGTAGGCCTCGACGCGCTCGGGGCGCGGCTCGAAGCGGCTCCGTCGCCGGACCATGCGGGCAACCGCCGCTTCCAGGTCAGGCACCAGTCCCACGGCGACGGCGGCCGTCATGGCGACCCCCAGCGCGCCCAGCTCGCTGCTCTCGGTGGTCTCCACCGGCAGGGCCAGCACATCGGCGAAGATCTGTGCCCAGACCGGACTGCGCGAGGCGCCGCCGGCCAAGCGTACCACCTGGGGAGAGGCCGCGTCCGGTCCGGTCGTCAGGGCGTCGATGTCCGCCTTGTGCGCGAAGGCTATGCCCTCGTAGACGGCGCGCAGGACGTCGGAGAGGTCATGGCCGACGGTGAGGCCCAAGAGCCCGGCCGGCGCCCCGCCCGGCCCGCCGAAGAGGAAGGGAAAGAAGAGAATATCGTTCGGTCGGTCGAGGCCGCTCGCCACCAGGGCGTTGCAGACCTCGTAGATCGACTGGCCCCTTGCCGCCGCCTTCTCGGCTTCGGCCCCCAGGATCTGCTTGCAGAACCATTCCAGATTGCTGGCGGAGGTGGCCCCGCCTTCCGTCGCGAGGTAGAAGCCGTCCAGCGGATAGGCGCTCTGCAGAAAGGGCAGCCGGCTCATGCGTGGTGCCCGGTGCAGGGTTTGATTGATCGAGAAGGTGCCGGCCACCGCGACCAGCTGGCTCTCGTCCACGATGCCCGAGGCAAGCGCGGAAGCGCTGACGTCCACCAGTCCGCGCACCACCGGCGTTCCGGCCTTGAGGCCCGTCAAGCGCGCCGCGTCGGGAAGCAGGCCGCCGACGACCTCCGTCGCCGGTGCGATGGGCGGGAGTTTGTCGAGCCAGGCGTCGATCCCCAGGTCGCGGAAGAGATCCTCGGCATAGGCCGCGCGCGTGACGTCGATCAGACCGGCGATACCGGCGTCGCTCTCGTCGGTCGAGTGATCGCCGCAGAGCCGGCGGCGCAGGAAGTCCTTGCAGAAGGTGATGGAATGGGCGCGCGAGACGACTTCGGGCTCGTTCGCGCATAGCCAGGCGAGAAGCGCCGGGGGCTGGCCGGACCAGAGGCGTTGCTGCACCAGCTCTCCGTTGCGCCGGGATCGCCCGTTGCTGTCCCATTCCGCGATCAGGGCGCTGGCGCGCGTGTCGGTGGAGACGATGCCGGGGCGGACCGGGTCGCCGGCGCCGTCGACGACATAGAGGCCCGCGCCATAGCCGGACACCGAGAGGGCGGCGACGTCGCCGGGCGAGGTCGCGCTTGAGTCCAGCGCGACGGCAATGGCCTCGCAGGCGGCGCGCCACATGTGATCGGGGTCGCGTTCGGTGTGGCCGGGGGCAGGGAAGAGCATCTGATTGGGCCGACGCTCGCAGGCCAGTTCGCGACCCTCGGCGTCGAAGACCGCCGCCTTGGTCATGGTCCCGCCAGCATCAACGCCGATGAGGCGCTCCGCCATCGTGCTTCCTCCTCCATCGGCGATCGTTAGCCTCGGCTTCGTCGCCCTTCATTCAGCTTGTAATTACATATTGGGACACAGCGCTATCAGTGCGTCAAGTGCGATACCGGAGAAATGACTATATCCAGGGTTTTCATGTAGTTGTGCAGGACGCTCCCTTGACGCAGCGAAAAAAATATAATTACAAGTGATGGCATCCAGGAGAGCGTGGCCATGGGAGATGATCCCTGGCGGAACCCCATCGGGGCGCGCTGCGCGGCGGTTCAAGGAGGAGAGGCGCTCTATGCAGTCACGCGACGCACTCCTCGATCGCTTGCACGATGGTGCCGAGGTCGATGTTCTGATCGTCGGCGGCGGGATCAACGGCGTCGGCCTCTACCGTGACCTGGCGGCCCAGGGTTGTGCCGCGCTTCTGGTCGAGCGCGAAGACTTCAGCGCCGGCACTAGCGCCGCCCCCTCGCGACTGATCCACGGCGGCTTGCGTTACCTGGAGACCGGGGAGTTCGCCCTGGTCCGGGAGTCGGTGGAAGAGCGCAACCTGTTGTTACGCAATGCGCCCCACACGGTGACGCCCTTGCCGGTGTGGCTGCCGCTGGTCTCGCGTTTCGGCGGTCTCCTCTCCGCGCCGGCCCGCTTTCTGCGCCTGGTCCGCAATCCCGGGTCCAAGGGGGCGGTGGTGACCAAGATGGGCCTGCTGCTCTACGACTGGCTGGGCAAGCGCTGGCGGTCGATGCCGCGTCACCGCATGATCGCCGGCAAGCGGGCGCGGGCCAGCCTGCCGGATCTTGCTGCGGACTTCTGCGCGGTCGCCGAGTTCTACGATGCCCGCATCAGCCACCCCGAACGCCTGGTGGCGGAGCTGGTGTCCGATGCGGAGGCCGATGAACCCAGGTCCATGGCCATCCCCTATCTGGCCGTGGCCGGCCGCGAGGCGGGCGCGGTGGTGCTGCGGGACGTCCTGACCGAGAAGACCTGGCGCCTGCGGCCCAAGCAGGTGGTCAACGCGGCCGGCGCCTGGGCCGACCGGGTCAACGCGCTGCTGGGCATCGAAGAGCGCTTGATCGGCGGCACCAAGGGCTCGCACCTGGTGGTCCGCTCGCCCGGACTGGCCGCGCGCTTGGGCGAGCGGATGCTCTACTTCGAGACCTTCGACCATCGCCTCTGTCTCATTTACCGCCTGGACGGAGACCTGCTGTTCCTGGGGACCACCGACCTTCGCTGCGACGAGCCGGACCTCTGCGCCTGTACGGAGGAGGAGGTCGACTACATCTTCGACGTGACGCGACGGGTTCTGCCCGGTGTCGCGCTCGGCCGCGGCGACATCGTCTACCGGGTGAGCGGCGTGCGCCCCTTGCCGCTCAGCAGCGCCGGTGCCACGGGTGCGATCAGCCGGGATCACAGCATCAGGACCTTTCCGGCCGCGTCCGAGAGGCCCTTCCCCGTGTTGACCCTGGTCGGCGGCAAGTGGACCACCTACCGGTCCTGTGCCGCCCAGATCGCCGATGCGGTCCTGGCCGCGCAAGGGCTGAGCCGCCGCAAGGACACGCGCGACCTGCCGATCGGCGGCGGCAAGGACTGGCCGCGAGGCGGGGCAGAGGCGCTGACCACGGAGATCGCGGCCGAAAGCGGACTGGACGAGGAGCGCGTGCGCGCCCTGGTCGCCCGCTACGGATCGCGCGCCCGGCGCCTTGCCGAAACCATAGCCGCCCAGGGCGATAGGCCGCTGACGTCGGCACCTGGCTACTGCGAGGTGGAGGTCGCCTATCTGGCCCGGCAGGAGCGCGTCACCCGCCTCACCGACATAGCCTTAAGGCGCAGCCTGATGGCCTTCGAAGGCCTCCTCAGCGACGCGACCATCGCCAGGCTGGCCGAGATAGCCGGCCGGGAGCTGGGGTGGGATGCGGCGCGGCGGGAGCGGGAGACCAGTCACCTGCGCCTCGACCTTTCCAAGCGCAATGGCATTACTTAGACTCCAGAGGATGACCGACCGGCTTCGAGAGGAGCCTGGCCCATGGCGATAGAGGCAGCCCTTGCCGAGAAGAGAACCCGATGAACAAGCCCGATAGAGCGGCCGGCGAGCCGCCGGCGGCCGACGGCGCCCGCATACCGCTGTGGTCGCAGGTGAAGTCGGCGGTGCTTGCCATGATCAGGGACCAGCGCCTGGACGAGCATGCCCGGCTGCCCTCGGAGCACGAGCTCTGCAGCCGTTTCGGCGTATCGCGCACCGTCGTGCGCGAGGCCATGAACCAGCTGGTCTTCGAGCGGACCATCTACAAGATCCAGGGCAAGGGCGCCTTCGTCGCCGGCAAGCGCGAGGAGCAGGACTTCGTCGGCTCCACGATCGGCTTCTCCGACGAGCTGAAGAGCAAGCACCACACGGTCTCCCGCAACGTGCTGCACCAAAGGCTGGAGGCACCGGATGAGCGGACCCAGCGCCTGCTGCAGCTGGAGCCCGGTCAGCGCGTCGTCTCGATCTCCCGCGTGCTCTCGGTCGACGGCCTGCCGCGCATCATCGTCCACATCTCCATTCCGGAGGGTATCGCACCGGGGATCGAGCAGGCCTCGCTGCAAAACCGCTCGCTCTATGACGTCCTGCAGCGGCAGTACGGCATCATCTTCCGCACCGCCGACCGCTGGCTGGAAGCGGTGCTGCCGTCGGCCGAGGATGCGCGGCTGCTGGACATCACCCCGGATCACCCGGTGATCGCCATCGAGTCGGTGGCCTACGGGGATGGCGCCAAGCCCATCGAGTGCTATCGCGCCATCTACCGCAGCGACCAGGCCCGGCTGCATCTGCGGATCGCCTGACGGCGGCGCCTGTCACGCTGCCGGCCCTGGCTCGCCCGTCTTGGCCTCACTCGGTCAGGATCCGCGCGACCGCGTCGCCGGCGAGCCGGCGCAGCGAAGTCGAGACCGACAGCGGCGGCCGCGACTCCAAAGCCTCTAAACCGGAGAAACGGGCCCGGTCGAGGCCGATCGCGGCAAGCTCCAAGGCCGAAACACCGTCGCCCAAGGCCAGCATGGCCGCGCTCTCCTTGCCGACACCGGCCAGCTCGGCGAAGAGGTCGATGACCTCGTCCTCCACGCTCTCCGGGGCGGCGGGCAAGGTCTCCAGCGCGACGGCCGGGACCGGATCGGCCGCGATGAGCGCGTCGGCATCGGGCAGGCCGGGGCCGAACTTCGCCGGATCGAGACCGGGGACCTGTTGCGCGGTCTGCCGCAGCAGTCCTTTGAACCGCTCCTGCAGTGTCTCGCCCGGGCGCAGCCCGGAGATCAGGGCGTCGCGCCCGTGATGAGAGAGCCAGCAGGCGGCCACACCGGCGGTCAGGGCCACGGCGAAGCTGGTGCCTTGCCCGCCGCTGGCCTTGTTCGGGTCGGCCGGATCGCGCGCGTCGGCGCGCAGCACGAACTCCGCGGGTGCCGTGATGTCGACCGAGCCGCCCCGGCTCGATCCGCGCCAGGGAACGTCGGCGGCGTTGCTGCCCGCGACCGCGATCACCTCCGGATAGCGCGCTGGCCAAACCACGGTGCCGACGCAGTTGCCCGCGGCGGACATGATGATGATGTTCTCGGCCACGGCCCGTTGCAGGGCGGCCCGCAAGGCGCGGCTCGGCACGCCGCCCAGGCTCATGGTGATCACATGCGCGCCCTTCAGCCTGGCATGATCGACGGCCTTCGCGACACGGCTCTGCCGGAAGCGCACCACCGAGCGGATCGCGCGTATCGGCACCAGTTCTGCCTCTGGCGCGGCGCCGCGCACCTCATCCAATTCGGAGCTGGCGACGACGCTTCCCGTCGCTGTACCGTGGCCGAGATTGCCGCCACCGGTCATCGGATCCTCGGCCGATTGGCCGGGCTCGACGAAGTTCGCGGCTGAGGGGTGATCGGCCAAATTCGCGGGCAGTTCGCGGTGGGTACGTACTACGCCCGTGTCCGGTTGAAAGATCAGACTGTCCTTGCCGCGTGACGGCTTGCCTTCGCGCTCGGAGCGTTCCCAGGCCCGCGGCAGGTTCAGCCGCTTCACCGCCCAATCCTTGTCCTGCGGCTTCGATTCATCGGGCGCCCAGCACCAGAACGCGAAACCCGCGCTTTCCTCCGTGCCTTCGTCGGGCCGCTCTTCGACATCGTTGTCGTAGTAAGGACTGTCGATATCCGGCTCGACCGAGGCTGCTCTCAGCGTGTCCCGCATGAGCTGGGCTATGTCGAAGAGGTCGGCGCGGTCGGCATCGCCGATCCCCGGCACCGCGACCTCGCGATAGCGGTCGAGGTTCGGGTCGCCGTCGAACAAGGCCGTCACCCTGACATTGAGGCCGAGCGCCGTGGTCAAGAGCCGGTCGATGGTCGCATCGGTCATGGGCGCGTCAAGTTCGACGACGAAAATCGCGTCGTCGCGGCTCTTAGCGCCAGCCTTGCGCTGTTGCTTGCGCCAAGCCTCGAGGGTGCCGGTCGCGGGTTGCGGCGAGGCTGGCCCTTCGGTCGCCGCGGCCGGCGCCGCCATGCGGCGCGGTGGGATTCTGGACCCGGCGGCGAATGTCACGCCCTCCGTCGTGTCGAACTGATCGGCGGCGCGAATGGAGTCGTGAAAATCGAAGCCCGAGGCCGCTTCGATGTCGCTGATCGGCACCATGAAACGCGTCCAGCGCGACGGGATCGCGAACTCCCACGCGACGTCGGACAGGTTCTGCTCTAGCAAGAAACCGAAAGCCTGCAGCGCGCCGCCCTTGCGCGCGACGATGAGCTTCCAGTAGCTCTCCGGGATCTGCACCTCGACGTCGCCGTCGTTGTCGATGCCCTTGAAGGATCGGTCGCTGGCTTTGAAGACCGGCCCGGCGAAAACCGCCAAGCGTTCGGTCTCGGCCTCCTTCTCGACCAGGACTTCGAGATCACCCCAATTGTCGGTGCCGCGACTGGCCTGGTTGTAGGCCGACACTTGAGGCGAGCAGTTCGTGGAGTGGAAGCTGTCGCCGTTAGCGTTGCGCATTTCCTCGTAGGTGCTGCCCCAGGCCACGTCGTCGCGGCGCACGACGTGGCCACGGTCGAAGGCATTGCGGTCATTGGTGAAGAAGCGGTCGGGCAACTGCGCGCCCTCGGCGATCCGGTCATCCTCGAACCAGGCATCTTTGGACCGCCCCGCCAAGCCGTCCCGCGAGTAGTCGCCCGACGGCCGATTGCCCGGACGCTTCAGCTTGTCCGAGTTGTCCACCATCGCCGCCGACATGACCGCCAAGCGGCGCTCCTTGTGCATGGCGAGCGAGAAGTGATGGTAGTGCAGGTACTTGCCGCCACCCGGCGCATCCAGGATCTCGCCGGGATTGCGCGGCGTCGGCAGCGGCACGCTGATGCCCAGGAAGTTGGTCTCGAAGCCTCGCCGCGTGGCGTAGTCCGGATCCCAGAAGGGCTTGCCCCTGGGCGGTCTCTCCCTCTGTCTCTCCAGTGCCGCGCCGGCGGCTCGCGCGTCACCGCCCGCCGGAATGATGTCTTGACCCCGTCCGGCATCCGGCGGGAGCGTCGTGCCCGTCACGGCTGTGCCCAGGTTGACCGATATGTGCAGCGGGATTGTCATGGTGACCCCGCCAAGCGGCCCTTGCACCGTCGCAGCCGGCTGCGATGCGGGTGGACTGGGCGGATCCGTCGGAGGTCGGGTGGCGGCAGGCTGGTCCGCCGGCAACTGTCCTTGCTCTCCGACCGCCATGCTATCGGCATGGGTCCAGGCTTGTGTCCAGGAGCCTCTCTCAGGGGCCAGCTCGCCGTGAAAGGCGACCCCGGCATCGATCACCCGGCTGTCGAGCGCCAGGTCGCTGGCCGCCACGCAGTAGTTGGCCTCGAGATACAAGCCGGCGAAATGCAGGCCCACCACGTGCCCGCTGCGAGTGTCGACGACGCAGGACCCGGAGTTTCCGCCAAGCGTGGAGGCGTCGTGGGTCGGCACATGCTGAATGCGGTCATAGCTCTCCACATCGGCCCGGGCCCGAAGATAACCCGGCTGGAGACGCTTGACGTAGTAGACCCCATTGAAGACGCGGTGCTGCACGTCCGCCGGATTGCGCCCGTCATAGCCGGGATAGCCGATGACGGCGATTTCTCGCCCGATCAGATCATCCGCCGGCGTCGCGGCGAGCTTGAGCGGTGCATGGCGCGCGCCGAGGCCCGGCACGCGAAGCAGCACCATGTCCCACCAGGGGTGGATCATCACCACCTCGTCCACGTCAAAGGGCGCGGAGCTGCTGTTGCCGCGCTCGCGGCGAAAATCGATTGCCGAGTCACGCCCTGAGATAAAGTAGATGCCCCGGTCGCCGAGGCCGTCGGCGAACAGCGCGGCAACATGGCGATTGGTCATCAAGAGGTCGTGGCCGACCACGAATGCCGTTCCGCCATAGGGAATGTTGTGGGCCCCGATCACCTCGACGCGGCCGATGGAGGGGATGGCCGCCTCGATCACCTTGCGCGGTGCGGCGTCGTTCAGATGAAGCCAGTTCGGATGGAAGGCCTCGAAGCTGTCGTTGACCACATCGATTGCCGGACGCTTGTCCGGGATGATGATCGCCTCTAGATGGAACTGCTCCGGCGGCGTCAGCTCCTGCCCGCGCGCCACCTTCTCCATGATGCCGCTCTCGCCGCTAGCGTTTGCCGCGAAGGCTTCCGCGCTCCGTGCCTGCGGCATCTCCGTGACCATTTCGTCGATGTCACCGGCAGGCGTCAGCCCCGCCAAATAGCTGCGGAGTGCCTCTGCAGCGATCTTTCGCATTGTCTTTCTCCCCATTCCCGTGGCGAAAACTATATCGCGAATACAACTTTTTGAAGGTCACGCTACAAGAACAGCGCTCCGCCGGCAACGACAAGGCGCTCCGAACCGGGCCGAGGCATGCTGGACCTCGGAGTCCCGGAGGATCTAAGTCCGGACCTTAGGGAAGACGGGAGCCTTGCTCAGTGAGGAATCCCACATTGCGGGGCAGTATTGCTACCAGACCGTGTTCCTTCACCGCGTCAGCTGGAGAACCAGGGCGGAAGGCGGAAATCGCCCACGTTGTAGGGCTCGGGCGCGATCAGGACCTGCTCCTTGCGGTGGTCCTGGATCTGGAAGAAGAGGTGCGGCACGCCCAGCGAGGGGTCGTTGGTCGCGTCGGGGTAGGGGATCGCCGCCTGCCATTTCGGGTGGTAGTTGATCGTGCCGACGACGCTGCGATAGATGGTTTCCTTCAGCTTCGTCGCGATCTGCCGATTCTGTCTGAAGTCGCCCGGTCCGCCGGTGCCGCCGGCCAAGGACGCGGCGATGGCGTAGTGATGGACCGAGCTGTAGGGCAGGCAGCCGACGCCGGGGGTGGAGTTCTCGCCGAACCTGTTCAGGTAGCGCCGCGCGTAGGCCCGCCCCATCTCGTCATGGAGCAGGCCGATCACGGTGCCCACGGTCACGCCCTCCGCCGCCGGGCCTGCCAGGTCCACGAAGCTTTGATGCATGGCGCCGTACTGGTGGTAGATCAGGCTGTCGGTCGGGTTCTCCATGAACTGGATCTGGAAGTGCGCCAGATCGACAGCATAGAAGTGCGTGTTGGCGATGACCGCCGGCTCCAGCGCCCTGACGCGGTCCAGCACGGGGCGCCATTCGGTCGTCGGGGTCTGCACGATCTCCGGGCCGAAGACCAGGTCCCAACCGAAGTCCTCGGCGACCGAACGCATCGCGTTGGCGATGACGATGCTATAGGGCTTCGAGCCGGAGATGATCGCCAGCCGATTGTTGGGCGGCTTCCACTTCTCTCTGTCGCGCAGCCAGGAGATGAACTTGATGAATCCCTGCCCGTACCAATAGTCGGCGGGGTCCCCCATGAAACAGCCGAAGTAACGATCGGGATCGCTGGTCACGGTGTCATGATGTTGAAGCAGGGTGTTATGATTGATGTAGATGATCCCGGCGTCCGCGATGAGGTCGTACTCCGAGTTCTGCGGTCCGATGTTGTATCCGTTGATGATCGCATGGACCTTGTGTGCGCCGATCAGGTTTTGGGCCGCGGAGATGACCTCGCCGGCGGTCTGCCGGCAGGTGTCGGCCGGGATGAGCTCGAGCCGCTTGCCGCCGATCCCGCCGCCCGCATTGATCTCCTCGACCGCAAGCAGGGCGCCGTTCAAGAACTCGCTACCGTCGGCGGCCGAGGGACCGGTCAAGGGCACCATGGAGCCGATCGGTATGCTGTCCGCTTTCGTGCTCATGGCGCCGCCTGGTCCAGCAGCTCCGGCTCGAACAGGAGGTTATGCATCATGACCCGAAGCTGGGGCGGATTGATCGGCTTGATCAGCAGCGGGAAGTTCTCGGCCTTGATCCTCTTGATCAGGGCTGGATCGGTCTCCGCCGTCATGACGATGCAGGGCAGGTTGGCATCCAGCTGTTTCCTGACGCTTACGGCAACGTCCGTTCCCCTTGCCCCCAGCCGCAGGCGATAGTCGGCCAGGAGGAGGTCGGGCGCCCATCCGTCCTCCTCGATCAGGGAGGAGATCTCGTCGGCATTGCCCACTTGACGGACATCCACGCCCCATCGGGCCAGGAGGTTCGCGAGGGTCTCGCGCAGAAACTCGTCGTCTTCGAGGACGAGCACGCGCGTGCCGACGAACTGCCCGCCGATCGCCTCGGTGATCTCGGCTTCGTCGATCTGGCTCTTCCAGACATCGCCCAGAGGTATCTCGAGCGAGAAGGTCGAGCCCTTGCCGGGTTTCGACGAGACGGCGAGCGGATGATCCAGGATCTGGGCGATACGCTGGGCGATGGAGAGCCCGAGGCCCAGCCCCTGCTTGCGCCGATTGTGCTCGCCGGGGATCTGGTAGAATTCCTGGAAGATGGTCTGCAGATGCTCGTCGGGAATGCCGCAGCCGCTGTCGTGAACCTCCAGGCGCAGATGCGTGCCGCGCTTGCGGCAGCCGACCAGGATCTTGCCCTGGCTGGTGTAGCGGATGGCGTTGGCGACGAAGTTGCTGACCACGCGCTCGAGCAAGGCGCGATCGGAGACGACCGTCGCCTGGCTGGGCAGCACCCGCAGGACCAGGCCCTTCTCCAATGCCTGGTGTTCGAACTGGATGCGGATTCGCTCCAGGAATGGCGCGATCTGGAAGTTCGTGACCCGGGGCGTGATCTTGCCCGCATCGAGCTGTCCGACCTGCAGCAAGACCCCCAGGATATCCTCCATGATGCTGGCGGAGATATCCATGGCGTGCAGGAGGTCTTGCCGATGCGCCTCGTCCTCTTCGGTCATGCAGCTGTAGATGAGGATCTTGAGTGACGCCAAGGGCTGCCGAATGTCGTGGTTGGCTGCGCGGAGGAACCTGGACTTGGTCGCGTTGGCAGTCTCAGCCAGCTCCTTGGCGCGCTTCAAGGCCAGTTCGCCTCGACGTTGCGCCGAGAGGTCGCTGATCAGCGTGACGCCGCCCGACGCCCCCAGGTTCTGCTCCTTGATCTCGAGATAGCGTCCGTCGGGGAGCAGGATGACGCCCGACCCGCCGTCCGCATGGGCGGCACGACGGGTCGCCACCCAGGCCTCCCGGTCCTCGCCGTTGAAGATCTCCGCCGCCGCCGCCGCTCTCTCGAGGAACTCCTGGTACGTCAAACCCGGCTCCAGATAGGCGGACACGGGGTAGAAGAACTCGCCGAACTTCGGGTTGGACATCACGAGCCGGTCGTCCGGATCCCAGAAAGCCATTCCGGTATCGGACTGACGAAAGGCGCTTTGCAGGGGGCTTTCGTCCACGGCCAGCGCGGTCGTCGCCCGCGTCTTGGTGATGTCTTGCACCGATCCGACGACTTCGGTGAGGACGCCCTGTCTGTTGTGAAAGGGAGTCGCGGCATCGCGGACCCAGCAGGTCGAGCCGCTGGCGAGGATAATACGATACTCCTCCACCGACTTGGTGCCGGAACGCAGCCTCGTCCAATGGTCTTCGAACAGCGCGATGTCCGGTTCGGCGATGCGGGCCACCCTGCCGCCGGACATGGTGTGGAAGGTCGCCGGCGGCGTCGTCAGCTCGCGCAGCGATCCCGCATGCCAGATCGTGCTGGGCCTTCCCTCTTCATCTATGCGCAGGGCATAGGAGAGGCAATCCAGCAGACTGGCCGCGACGGAGAACCAGTCGATGTTCGGTGATCTCGGCGAGTCGTACACCATTCAGCTACACCGCTGGCTTAGCCCGCGAGCTTTTGCGCGCGCTCGGCGAACTTGACGGCGTAGTGGATCGTCTCCGCCCGGTCCGCCAGATCCAGCTTCAGCATGATCTTTCTGACGTGGACTCGCACGGTGTTCGGGCTGATCTTCATCGATCCGGCGATCTTGCTGTCCGACAGGCCCTGCCCCAGGAGCCGGAGCACGTCGCGTTCGCGCGGCGTCAATCGATCGATCTCCGCCGGACCGCTCGCCATCGGCTGCGGGCGCCTGCGCGGCTCCTGCGTGGGGAGCGCCTTGCTCTCGGCCTCCGGATTCGTCGAGATCTGCGTGAGCACATGGCGTGGGAAGGAGACGTCGCCGTCCAGAACATGAGAGAAGGCTCTCTCCATGTCGGTGCCGCTAGTCGACTTGGGTATGTAGCCCACCACGCCATGCGCGATCGACGTCATGACGTAGTCGCGATCCTCATGCACGGACAGCACGATGATCGGGATGTTCGGAAAGGCGCGTTTCAGCTTGGCGAGACCGGCGAACTCGTCGAATCCAGGCATGATGAGGTCGATCACCATCAGCGCGATGTCCGGGTTGGCGTCGAGAATTTCCAGGGCTTCCTCGAAGGTCGTCGCGTCGAAGGGCTCGAACTTGCCGCGCACCCGCTCCAGCACATGCTTAATCGAATCTCTTACCAGCCAATGGTCGTCCGCGATCAGAATCTTCATCAGGATGATCTCTTCGCCATGGTTGCCCGCCCGGGTTCGCGCCTGGTCAAGCGCCTCGAATTGCAAAGTTTGCTGTTTGTCAGAAGCTCGCACCATTGGAGTCGGTGATTCGAGGTTACACCGTCGCCTTAGCCGTTTCAGCAACTTCCGGAGCCGACCTGATACGCGTAGCGGTGTCGGCGAGGGTAAGTCCATCCCATTGGTTGGTCGTACACTCTAATAATCAATTTGACTATATGCTGTCAACCATGGCAGCTAATAAACCTATTGACTAGCTCTGTTGTGATGTTACGATCTTCACATAATCAAATCGGCATAACCAATGTCGTGAAGGCGAGAGTGCCTAAGTGCTTTGCTGCTAGCCGGACCCGCTAGGGTCGGCTCGAACGGACGTCGAGGCGGCAAAGCGGCCGGGGCGGAGAACTGGGACGGTCACAGGGGGCAAAGATGGTGTCCGCGAACCTCATTCTGATTGGACTGGTCCTCCTTCTTATTCTCCTGGTCGTCTATGTGAAATTCTACCAGCGCAGTTCAAAGGACGTGGCCTTTGTCCGTACCGGTTTCGGGGGTGAGCGGATCGTGCTGACGGGTGGCGCCTTGGCCATCCCCATCATCCACCAAACCACGCCGGTCAACATGAACACGCTTAGGCTCTTCGTGGCGCGCACGAAGGACCGGGGGCTGGTCACCAAGGACAAGATGCGCGTCGACATCGAGGCGGCTTTCTACGTGCGCGTGGTCGGCACGAAGGAGGGGGTGGCGCTTGCCGCCCAGACCTTGGGTCCGCGCACGCTGAACCCCGATTCCATCCAAGAGCTGCTGGAAGGAAAGTTCGTCGCCGCGATGCGCGCGGTAACGGCGGACATGGACCTCGACGATCTGCATGCCAAGAGCACGGCCTTTACCGAGCGGGTCGCCGGCCTCATCGAAGAGGTCGTCACGAAGAACGGCCTGGAGCTGGAGTCGGTCTCGCTCTCCAACATGGATCAGACCGAAAAGCAGTTCTTCGACCCGAACAACACCTTCGATGCCGAAGGCCTGGTCAAGATCACCAAGGAGACCGCGGAAAGCCGCAGGACGCGCAACGAAATCGAGCGCGCATCGGAGCTGAAGATCGAACAGACCAACCTCGCGGCCGAGGAGCAGAGCCTGGACGTGAAGCGTCAGTCGGAGTTCGCGCGCATCCAGACCGATTTCCAGATCGCCGAGCGGCGCGCCCGGCAGACGGCGGAAATCGCCAAGGCCCAGGCCGAGAGCAAGCGCGCCTCCGCCGAGGCCGAGATTGTCGAGAACGAGGTGGTCGAGAAGCGGCGCCTGGCCTCGGAAGAAGCCGTGTCGCTCGACCGGATCGCGACCGAGCGTGCCTTGCGGGAGGCCGAACTGGAGAAGGCCAAGCTGCTCGAACTCGTGGAGATCGCGCGCCAGCGGGAGCTGAAGATCGCGGATCAAGACCGCGAGATCGCGTTGCTCGCCAAACGCCAGGAACAGGCCGCCACGGCCGAGACGACCCGTCTGGCCGAGGCAAAGGCGGCCAGCGCCGAAGAGCAGGTCGATACGGCTCGCGAGGTTGCGCGGGCCGAACGCGAGAAGGCCGTCTCGGCGCTCCGCTCGGAACGCATCGCTCAAGAAAAAGCCATCGGCATCAAGATCGCGGCCGATGCCGAAAGGCTTGCGGCGGAAGATCTGGCGGCCGCCAAGGAGATCATCGCCAATGCCGAGGCCATGGCCGAAAGGGTGAAGCGGATGGCCGAGGCCGAAGGGCGTCAGCGCTTGAACGAGGCAGCCAACATCCTCTCCTCCGAGCAGGTCGACATGCAGGTGAAGTTGGATACGATCAAACGCCTGCCCGACATCATTCGCGAGAGCGTCAAGCCGATCGAGAACATCGACGGCATCAAGATCATCGATCTCGGCGGGCTGAACGGCGGTCAGGGACAGACCGCGACGGGCCCTGGTGACGGCAAGGGCGCTCAGCCGACAGAAGGCGGGGCGGGCGACGGCGATCTCATAGACCGCGCCGTGTCCGGCGCGCTGCGCTATCGCACGCACGCACCCGTTCTCGATCAATTGATCCGGGACGTGGGTTTGGCCGGCGAGGGCGAGAGCCTTGGCGACCTGGTCCGCGGCAAGCCCTCCGTCGCCTTCGGCAAGGGACTTCCCAAGGGCAGGGCCAACTGATCCGGCCGCAACGCAGTCTGGAGGAACGCTAGGCCGATGGCCCAGAGCAAACACCAACCGCCCAAGACGGCGCTGCAAGCCAACTACGGCTTCGCCGCGCTCGATGACTACGACATGCGCATGTACGTGCTGCCGGCCCTGGTCGACAGGGAGAGCCGCGAGGCCATCATCGCCGAGCATCGGGCCCTTCCGGTCTACGCCGGCACGCAGCCGGGCGAGCCCGCGCCGATGTACTCCGAGGTGCTGACGAAGCTCATCGACAAGCTGCGCTGCCTGCCCCAAGCCGGCAAGCACACGATCGTCGAGGTCAAGCCCTGGGAGGCGTACGCGATCGGCCTTCTGCCGGGCCGTCGCGGCGGCCGGGTGCAAGTCACCGACGAGACCTATCCGACGCGAGAGGAGGCCGAGCACGCGATCTTCCTGAAACGCCTGACCGCTTTCTTGACGCTCTACGGCATCGAGGCGTGAGGGCGTGCGACGGCATGCACGCGACAGCTAGGGGCCCACATGGTCATTGATACGCAAGACTTCGTCCTCCGCATAACGGGATACTCCGACCGCTTCTCGGCGCGCCCCGGCGAGACCGTCAGGTTCTACGTGCATTCCGAGTTCGAGGAACCCTTTCAGGCCGACATCGTCCGGCTGATCCACGGCGATACCAATCCCGAAGGACCGGGCTTCAAGGAGGAACTGATCCATACGCCGGTCAGCGACGTCTATCCAGGCCGACATCAGCCGATACACGCCGGCAGCTACGTCCTGGTGCCGCATGATGACAGGTTCAACCTGAACAGCTTCACGCTCTGCGCATTCATCTACCCGACAACGCCCTATGTCGATGTCGAGGGCGTTCGGGTCGGCCCACAGGCGATCCTCTCCAAGTGGGATGCGGGGGAGGAGACGGGCTACGGTCTCTTCATCAACGAGGAGGGCGAGCTCTGCCTGCGCATCGGCCACGGCAAGGGCAAGGTCGAGGAGTTCTCGACCGGCAAGCCGCTCTTCCGCAAGGTCTGGTACAAGGTGGCGGCGAGCTACGATGCCGAGAGCGGCAAGGTGCGCGTGGTGCAGCGGCCCCATGTCACCAACACCAACGGCGGCCACGGCATGAGCATGCTGCACCCCCTGGCCGACACCGCGGGGGAGTTCACCGGCTCCAGCTACATGGGCGGTCCCGCCCCGAACGACTGTCCTTTCTTGATGGCTGCCGCCACGGCCAAGTCCCGCTCGGGCCGGCATATCTTCGGCGGTCACTTCAAGGACCTTGCCGAGCCGTGGGAAGTTCCCGTCCACACGCTGAAGTACAACGGCAAGATCGAGCGGCCCAAGCTCGCCAAGCGGGCCTTGAGCGATGCCGAGGTCGAACTGCTGCTGGCCTGCCGGGGCATCGAGACCCTCGGCAACGAACTGCGCGACGCGGTCGTCGGCGCGTGGGACTTCGCGGAGAACATCACGGTCAACGCGGCCTCGCCCACCATCATCGACAAAAGCCTGCGCAAGGCGCACGGCCAAGGGGTCAACATGCCGGTTCGCGGCGTGCCGGGGTTCAACTGGTCGTCCGACTTCATGAGCTTCAAGCACGCGCCCCAGGAACACGGTGCCATTCACTTCCATGACGAGTCGGTCGACGACGCCAGATGGGCGGAGTCCTTCGCCTTGACGATACCCGACGGTCTGCCGAGCGGCGTTTACGCGGCGCGGCTGCGGGTCAATCGCGTGGCCTCGCCCACGACCGAGGACTACATCCCCTTCTTCGTGCGTCCGGCCGAGCAGGGCAGCGGCGCGAAGATCGCGCTGATCATGCCGACCTTCAGCTACATGGCCTATGCCAACGACAATCTCGCGGTTAACTCGGTGATCGCCCAGCTATTGACCGGTCGCGTGCCGCTGCTGCAGCCGGAAGACCTGCTGCTGAACCAAGAGCGCGGCTACGGTCTCGGCACCTACACCACCTATCGGGACGGTTGGGGGGTGAACGTCTCCTCGCGCCTGCGGCCGATCCTCAACATGCGGCCGAAGTACATCCACATCCTCTCGCCGTCGCTCTGGCAGCTCAACGCCGACCTGCACCTGATCGACTGGCTGCATGCCAAGGGCTATCAGGTCGACATCCACTGCGATCAAGATCTGCAGCGCGAGGGCGTCGACCTCCTGAAAGGCTACCGCTGCGTGATGACGCCCCATCATCCGGAGTATCAGACCGAAGAGATGATGGATGCCTATCACGACTACCAGATGGCGGGCGGGCGCTTTTGCTATCTGGCGGCCAACGGCTTCTACTGGATTACGGTGGCCCATCCGGACAACCCCAACATCGTCGAGGTGCGCAAGGGCGATAACGGCACGCGTGCCTGGACCATCAATCCAGGCGAGTACTGCAATGCCTTCGACGGCAAGCACGGCGGGCTCTGGCGGGTGCGCGGCCGCGCCATGTCGAAGCTGCTCGGCGTCTCCTTCACCTCCTTCGGTCTCACCTATTCCTCCTACTATCGCCGCGCGCCGGACAGCGAGCTGCCCGAATGCGCCTGGATCTGCGAGGGCATCGGACTGGACGAGCCGATCGGCAACTTCGGTCTCATCGGCGACGGCGCGGCCGGTCTGGAGCTGGACCGCTACGATTTGGAGTTGGGAACGCCGCATCGGGCCTACCTAATCGCCCATTCCGAAGGACACAACGACATGTTCGTGACGGTGTCCGAGGAATCGACCTTTCACGCGCGGGGCTACTTCTCCGCCGGGACGGGCGAGAACAACCCTAACACGCGCGCCGACATCGTCTACTACAAGACGCCCAACGACGGCGCCGTCTTCTCGGTGGGTTCGATGACCTGGTGCGGGTCGCTGTCCCACAACAACTACGACAACAACGTGTCGCGCATGATGGCGAACGTACTGGACTGCTTCCAGAGGGAGGGCTCCCTGCCATGACGCCTTCGGCAAAGGAACCCTTGGTCGAGGATCTCAATCGAAACAAGGACGCCTTCTGGTGGATCCATCCGGCCCTGCGCGCCAAGGAGTCCCTGACCGCTCCGGCCGCGCATGCCATGCCGGAAGGCTCTCACCTCTGGGTGCGTTCCGACGATCCGCCGCCGACGCCGCCTCGCGACAGCGATGCCTGCATGCCGGTGGGGCAGGGGACCTACGCCGACTTCGCCAAGGTGCTCTACAAGCTGAACGGCTACCGGCCCGGTCCCGTCGCCGGCTGGTATGTCGTGGTCTGTGTCCGGCCAGGCAAGGCCTGGGCCGTGGGCCAGCTCCGCGCCGACACCCAGCAGCCGCTCCAGCTTTTCTCCGACCTCGTCTTCGAGACGGAAGACGCGGCGCGCGCCAAGGCGGACGCGTTGCGACTGGAGAACCCGGCGGTCGTCCGCGTGCCGGGCGAATCCATCATGGGGCCGGCCGTCAAACGCAAGACCGCGGAGGCGATCGCGCTGGAGCGGAGCTACCGCGCCAGGTTGGCGGGCTTCGCCCGCGCGGGAACGTCGGAAGAAGAAGTCCAGGAGGACTCGCGGACGCTTGAGACGGGTCGGGACGAAGACCCCGTCTCGAACGAGGGAGGGGTGGAGAACCCACGGCAATGAGAGAGCAAGCAAAGGGAGACTAGCAATGAGAAGACAGAACCGCCATCGGCCGCGATTGAACCGCAGCCACAACACCGCCGAACTCGTCGCCAACGCCGAAGGCAAGGCCAAGCTGACGGAGAAGGCCGTCACTCCCGACCTGGTCGAGAGCACGCGCCGCAATCTGCTGAAGCTCGGCGGTGGCGGCATGCTGGGTATCGGCGCGCTGGCCATGCTGAACGAGTCCGCGAGCGCGCAGTCCGGCGACCCCATTCCCATCGGCTCCATGTATCCGCTGACCGGCCCCGCCGCGACCGACGGTCAGGGCTACAAGCGCGGCATCGAGCTGGCGATGGAGGAGATCAACGACTACGGAGGCATCCTCGGCCGGCCGCTCGAGCCCTACTTCGTCGATACGAAGAACATGAGCGCCGCCGAAGTGGTGGCGGCGGCCAACTTCCTGATCGACCGTCACGAGGTGCACGCCATCATCAACGGCTACAACATCGGCCCGAACGACGCCGAGTACGAGCCCATTGCCGATGCGGGCATCATCTACATGCACGTGAACACGGCGATCCAGCACCACGAAACGGTCATGTCGGATCCCGAGCGCTATTTCAACTGCTTCATGGCCGACCCGGCGGAGTATTGGTACGGGCCCGGCTATATCACCATGCTGGGCGATCTGCGCGACCAGGGGCTCTGGCAGCCCCACAACAACGAACTGGCCATCATCATCGGCTCCATCCCCTATTCGATCGTGATCGCCGATGCCATGAAGGCAACGGCCGGCGATCGCGGCTTCGTCGTCAGCTTCTCCGAAGTGGTGCAGACGCCGACGACCGAATGGGGGCCGGTGCTGGCCAAGATCCGGCAGGTCAATCCCGCGGCCATCGCCAACACGCACTTCTTCGCCGGCGACCTGGCGCAGTGTCAGCTGCAGTTCGTGGAGAACCCCACCGACAGCCTCTTCTACTATCAGTACGGCGCGCTGCAGAAGGACTTCCGGGACATTGCCGGCGACGCCTCCGTGGGGGCGCTCACCGGGACGGTCGACGGGCTGCTTTCCGACGACTATGCGCAAAGCTACGTCGATGCCCACGCGGCCATGTACGGTCCGGAGTCCGACCCGCAGCCCGGTGCCCTGTCCTATGGGCCGATGCACCACTATGCCCTCGCCGCCGCCGTGGCCGGCGGGACGGGAGAGCCCGGAAACTACGAGCAGAACCGGAAGATCGCCTGGGCCTTGAAGCGCTTCACCTTCCGTGGTCCGACCGGCGCTTACTGGTACCATCCGGAGTACCAGGCGACGCTGCCCTATCCGACCTACACCCGCGACCCCTCCCTCGGGCATCCCCAGATGCTCCAGCAGATCCAGGACAAGACAAGGCCCCCGGTGGTGATCTACCCGGAACCCTACAACGTGGGCGCCTTTCAAACCCCGCCCTGGTTCAGCTAGCGTCGCTGTTGCGGATCGACGCGTGACGATGCAAGGGCTCCGAAAGAGACGGGGATCGCTGCTGCTCCGCAAGGAGGAGAGCGGCGAGGCCGGCAGGGCAATTCTGTCCTGCCGCCGTGTCACCAAGTCTTTCGGGGCCCTCGTCGCCGTCAACAAGATGAGCTTCGACGTTCAGCCGGGCCGCGTGTTCGGGATCGGCGGTCCGAACGGTGCCGGGAAGACGACCATGTTCGACGTCATCTCGGGCGTGCAGCAGGCCGACAGCGGCGAGGTGATCTTCGACGGTCAGCCGATCTCCCGGCTGAAGCCGCATCAGATCTGCCATGCCGGAGTCGCCAGGACTTTCCAGCTGAACGCAGCCTTCGAGACCATGACGGTGCGCGAAAACCTCCTAATCAGCACGCACCATGGCTACAACCCGCACGAGATACCGAAGGTCACCTTCCATCAGGCGGAACATCGCGATGCCGACGAGGCCTTGGAGACGGTCGGGCTGGCCGGGCGCGCGGCCACCACGGTGTCGGATCTGACGCTGATGGAGCAGAAGCTATTGATGATCGCCTCGGCGATCGCGACGAAGCCGAAACTGCTGCTGCTGGATGAGCCGGTCGGCGGGCTCATTCCGCGCGAGATCGATCAGGTCGAGAAGATCATCGGACACCTGACCGAGGCAAAGGGCATCACGATCATCCTGATCGAGCACGTGATGCGCTTCCTGACCGGGCTCTCCAGCGAAGTCATGATCATGAACTACGGCGAGAAGCTCTATCACGGAACGCCGGAGGGCCTGGCCCAGGACCGCCAGGTCGTCGACGTTTATCTGGGCGAGGGGGCCTCGGCCCAGTTGGCGCGGAGGCCCAAGGCCGGCGCGGAGGGTAAGCCGGCACTGGACCTCGCCTCCGTCGGTGACGACGAGGTAGACGACAGCTGGGCCCGCGAGGTGCGTCAGGCAGCCCGTCAATTGGTGCGCCAGTACCGCAGCGGACGTCTCTATCCCATCGACTACCTGGCCTTGGAGCGCTTGCTCGATCAGCGGGACGAAGGGGAGAGGTCGTCGCGGATCGCGCGGGCGGCACGCGGTCTGGCCGCGGCGCGCGCCAAGGGCGCCGAGCTGCGGCAACACTTCGAGCTGCTGGAGAGGATGCTCGAGGAGGCCGAGGCCATGGGGATCGGTTGGAAGGCCGCCGCGAACTCGGTGCCCCAGTCGCCAGCGGAGCAGCGCGCATGGCTGATCGAGGAAGCGGCCGGCCGACTGGTCGACGCGCTGGACCGCAAGACCCTGGGCGAGCGGCAGCTGAACGACCTGCGGGCGGCGCTGACGTGGCAAGTCGCAACCAACACACCGCCCAAGGAACCGGGCGAAGGCGGCGACCATGGCTGGTGACGCGCTGAAGCTGAGCGCCGTCACCATCGGCTATGGCCGGCGGCAGGTGGTGCACCGGGTGTCCCTGGCCCTTCCCGAGGGCCAGGTGATCGGCATCATCGGACCCAACGGCCATGGCAAGACCAGCCTTTTGATGGGCATCTCGGGCCTGGTGCCCCTGTGGTCGGGACAGATCTACCTGGACGGCGTGGCGATCGACTCGGTTCCCGCCTTCGAGCGCGTCGGACTGGGATTGGTGCAGATTCCGCAGGGCGACCTCGTCTTCCCCGACATGACGGTCGAGGAGAACCTGATGCTGGGCGGCTATCTGGCGCAAGGACGGGCCGAAATCGAAAGGCGACTGGCCCAGGTCTACGACCTCTTCCCGCGCATCGCCGAGCGGCGCCCGCAGATCGCCAGAACGCTCTCCGGCGGCGAACGCCGCATGCTGGGGATCGGCCGGGGGCTGATGACCGAGGGACGCGTCATGCTGATCGACGAGCCCTCGCTGGGGTTGGCGCCCAAGGTCATCGACCAGGTCTACGAAGTCATCGCCAAGCTGCGGATGGTGTCGCCCAGCGTTCTCATCGTCGAGGAGAACCCCAACCGGCTGAAGGAGATCGCCGACCGGATCTACCTGATGGACAACGGAGAGTTCGTCTGGAACGGCACGCCCGACGAGCTCGGCAAGAACAGCGAATTGCTGAGCACCTACCTGGGGGCGTGACGGCGATGGATATCTTCCTGCAGATCATCATCAGCGGCATCACGCTCGGGGCCATGTACGCGGTCGGCACCATAGCGCTATCCTTGCTGTGGGGGACCTTGGGGATGATGAACCTGGCCCATGGCGCCTTCATCGCCCTCGGCGGCTATGCCGCCTACTTCTGTATGAGCGTGCTTGGCGCCAGTTGGGTCTTCGCTTTGCCCTTCGCGCTGGTCGCCGGCGTTGTCGCCGGATACCTGATGTACCATCTGGTGGTCCGCTGGATGTATGAGCGCCGGGAGTTCGGCGTCGACATCATCATCGCCACCGTCGCCATCGCCGCCCTGGTGGAGAACGGCATCCTGAACGTCGCCGGTCCCGAGGCCAAGCGCCAGCCCTTCCGAGTAAGCGGCGGTTTGGACGTCGGCAACGTGGTCTTGCCTTATCAGACTCTCCTCACCGTCTTCGTGGCCATCGTGCTGATGCTGGTGGTCGGGGCGATCGTGTCGCGCACCAAGCTCGGTCAGGTCATCCGCGCCGTCTCGCAGCAGCAGAAGGCGGCGCAGCTGATGGGGGTCGACGTGAAGCGCTCCTTCGCGCGCGCCATGATGCTGGCCGGCGCGATCGCGGCGATTTCCGGCGTGCTGGTCACCGGCGCCACGCAGCTGTTTCCGGCCGTCGGCTTCGATGCGACCTTGAAGGCCCTGGTGATCTGCATCATCGCCGGGCTGGGACATCTCAGGGGCGCGATCCTCATGGCCTTCCTGCTGGGCCTCTTCGAGGTGGCGGTGCAGTACATCTTCGGTCAGCGCTTCGGGTTTCCGGCCATGCTGGCCTTGGTGATCGCCGTCTTGATCGTGCGTCCCTACGGGCTCTTCGGCCGGGAAACGGTGGAGCGGGTATGACGACCTCTACATCCAACACCGGCTCTCGCGCCTATTGGAAGGACATCTGGGTCGGTCTCGCCTTCTGCGCGGTCGCCATCGTCCTTCCGGCCTTTCAGCCCGGCAACTACGTCCTCTCCCAGATCACGCTCTTCTTCATCTGGGCCGCTGTCGTAACCCAGTGGAACCTGGTGTTCGGCGTCGCCGGGGTCTATTCGCTGGCCCACATGGCCGTCTTCGCGGTCGGCGGCTACGTCGCCGGCATGATGGGCCTCTACGCCAACTGGAACCTCTGGGCGGCCTTGCCCATCGGCGCCATCGCCGCCGTCATCGCCAGCTTTCTCATCGGCGCCGCCACCCTGCGGCTGCGCGGCCCCTACGTCGCGATCATGACCCTGGCCATCGCCCAGGTGATCCACGCCCTGATCGTCACCGACGTGGAGTGCTTCATCTACAAGGGATCGCTCTGCCTGAACTTCACCGGCGGCGCCCGGGGGCTGATCCAGTACGGCGACTTCGGCTTCCGGGAGTGGCTGGGCTTCAAGCATCGTCTGCTCGGCGACTACTACGTCAGCCTGGTTCTCCTCGCGCTCGGCATGATCTTCGCGCTCTTCGTGATCTACGGACCCTTGGGCGCGACCTTCAGGGCGCTGCGAGACAACCGGATCTGCGCGGAAGCGCGGGGCGTGGACCGCATCCGCAACCAGCTTCTGGTCTTCGCCCTTTCCGGCATCTTCACCGGCCTGGCCGGCGGGGTCTATGCCGGCGTGCAGCGCACCATCGGTCCCGACATACTCTCCTTGACGCTTCTGCTCTTCCTCCTGTCGATGATGGTGGTCGGCGGTCGCGGCACCACCTGGGGGCCGGTGCTGGGGGCGGGGGCCTTGATGCTGGCCGATACGGTGCTGCGTGACTTCGGCCTCATCCGAGTCGCCGGTCTGTCGCTCATCATCCTGCTGGTGATGATCTTCCTGCCGCGCGGTCTCGTCGGCCTGGTCCACGACATCTTCCATTGGAAGCCGCGCGCGCGTTGGGAGGTCGCCAGGCAGACCGCGGATCTACGCCAGTTTCAGAATGCCCGCTCCCCCCGCAAGGCCAGGCTCGGGCGCTGGATGAGACAGTCGGGATGAGCCGCCATGGAAAGTGAGATCGGCGCCGTCCGCCTGCTCCTGTCCCAGGCCTTTACCGCCCTGGCGCTCTTGCTGGCCGTTCTGGCGCCGGCCGGCTTGGCGCTGACCGCCACGGGCTGGGCGCGCTTCAAGCACCGCTTCACCGGCCTTGGGTGGATGATCCTGCTCCTGCCCTTGGCGGCAACCGCGACCTATCTCGTCGGCTGGCTGCTCTATCATGTCTTTCCGACCGGGCCCGGGATCACCGACGGCTTCGGCCAGGCTTGGATCGCGCTTCCCTGGGCCGAAACCATGGGGCCGGGCTTCTTCCGCGACGAGGCGGGCGGTTACAGCGATCGGCTCTTACGGCTTGTCGTCTTCATGGTCTTCGCGTGGTTTGCCGCCTGCCTCCTGGCCGGAGCGGTACAGGAACGCATTCGCGGCGGCGGGCTGATGGTGCTGGCCGTCGCCCTGTCCGCCCTGTGCTACCCGATCGGTGCGGCCTGGGGCTGGTCCGCCGACGGATGGATGGTCGCATTGATGGGCTTTCACGACGCCTTCGGCCTGGCTGTCCTCAGCACCCTGGCCGGCGGATATGCGCTGGGCGTTCTGGTCGTCCTGAAGCCCAGGATCGCGCGTCACGACGCCAAGGGGCAGGCCGTGACCATCCCAGCGCATAGCGACGGCATGGTGATCGCCGGTCGCGTGGCGATGCTGGCGGGACTGCCGGGCTTGGCCTTGGCCGCCTTGCAGCCGGCGGCGGCCATCGCCTTGGCGGACACGACCCTCTTCGCCGCTAGCAACATCTACGGCGCGCCGGTGCCGCTAAGCGGTCTCCTGCTCAACCTCCTGATGGCGGGCTCGGCCGGCCTCTTGATCGGGCATGTCCTGACCGGCGGGGACTTGCCGCGCGCCCTGAGCCTCTCCCTTGCCGCGATCGTCGGGACGGCGCCGGGCGCCGATCTCTACCATCCGCTCGAGAGCTTCCTCTTGGGCCTCATCCTGGCCTGGCTTTGTCACCGCGGCTACCACTGGCTGGAGACGCGCTTTCACCTCGACGACGTGACCGGCACGGTGGCCTTCCACGGCTTCGCCGGCTTCTGGGGTCTGGTCATCGCTGGTGTTCTCTTGTGGGGCTATCCGGCTTCGCCCAATCCCGACGACGCGGACATCAATCCCTTCGGGCAGGCCGCCGGCGCGCTGCTGCTCTTCTGGTTGCTGGGCTATCTGCCCGGTTACCTTGGTGCGAGGATCCTGGCTTTCCTCGGTGCCCTGCGGCTGGCGCAAGTGGTCGAGCTGAGCGGTCTAGACATCGAGGCGCTGCGCCGTGCCGAGGACAGCCGCTACGAGCTCCACGGCCATGAACGCGCCTATGTAGACGAGCTGATCAAGGAAAGGCAGTAGGGCATGTCGACGGGTCCGATAGATGATTGGACGGCTGGGCTGGCCGATGTCGGCCCGATCTATCCGCTCCCCGGCACCGAAGGGCTTTGGGTGGGCATCGTCGCGATCTTTCTTGTCTGGTGGATCATGGCGTGCTTTCGAATGGATCACCTGACCCGCGCGCAGGCCGAGGAGGACTTCGAGGATCCCGAGCAGTTGCGCGACCTTCTGGACGCCTTGGAGGGCGAGCGGGAGTGAGCGCAGTGGGCTAGGCGGCGGAGGATTCCGGCGATGCCGGCGGACCGTCGCCAAGCAAGCTCGCTGACTTGTCCAGGTTCCAGCGGAGCAGCCTACGTCGAGGTCTGCTGTTGCGTTTCCAGCATCGTGAAGTCGTCGACCAGCTTCTGGCCGTAGTAGTGGCTGTGCTCGACGAGGAGGGTCTCCGCCCGCTTCTCGTCGCCCGCCAGAAGAGCGTCCACCAGGGGTTCGTGCGCCGACGCCACGAGATGCGGGCTGGGCAGCAAGGCGTTCACGGAGGCGATGTACATCCTCAACTGCATCTCCACCTGACGGTAGTGATGGATGAGACGCTTGTTGTCGGCAATCTCCACCACCGTCCTATGCAGGCAGAGATCGGCATCCGCCAAGGCGGGCTTGGAGCCGCTGTCGGCGGCCTCCACGAGCGAGCGATAGGCCGCTTGGAGCCTTGCCTTGTTGTCCGGCGTCATCCGCGCGGCGGCAAGGCGTCCTGCCAGGCCTTCCAGGCTGGCCCGCAAAGCGTAGAGCTCGCCCGCGTCCTCGGCCGTCAGCTTCATGACCTCCCAGCTGGAGTAGAGGTTCTGGACGATCAGGCCCTCGGCGGCCAGCCGATGGAATGCGGCGCGCACGGTGCTGCGCGAAAGTCCCAGCTGCGAGGCGATGGCTTGTTCGGTAAGCCGCGACCCCGGCGGCAGCGACCCGGCCAGAACCGCTTCCCGCAGTTGATTCGCGGCCTTGCGGTCGAGGCTCTCCTTGACGATGGGGGATCGGAACGGGGCGACACCTTCCAAGAGCTGCTCCTTAGGACTCGAACTCATTGCTCACCGTGGCCCCTATTGAGGACGGCGGCAGCTTAGCGCAGGGGACCGGCCGGACGAAACAGGCACGAAGGGGCGTGCCTGCGGTCGAGATCCGCGTCTGTCGCGCCTCTTCGCGAGGAGCCGCCATCAGTCCTTGTACCCGAGAAAGTTCTTTATCTCGCGAGGCGGGCGCTCTTTGAGTGCTTCCTCGATCGGGTCGATGCCCCAGCCGGGCGTGTCGGGCACGACGACGGCACCATCCTTGATCTCCGGAATGGCCGTGAAGATGCTCTCGTCCCAGCTCAACCGATCGACGTCGAGTTCCAGGACCCTAACGTTCTGGACCGCGGCGAGCAGGTGCACATTGATCATCGTCGCCAGGTGTCCGTAGAAGTTGTGGCCCGCCACGTTGACGTCGTGGGCGTCGGCCGCGTTTGCGATCTTCATGCTTTGCCAGGCGCCGTTCCAGATCGCATCGATGATGGCGTTGTCGATCGACTGCTTTTGGAAGAATGGCAGAAACTGCCTGGTCCCGAACAGGGTCTCGCAGCTCGCGATGGGGTGCGACGATTGCTGACGGATATGGGCGAGGGCGTCGGGATTGAGTATGTCCAGTTCAACCCAGAAGAGCGGGAAGTCCTCCAGGTAACGGATCATCTGCAGGTATCCGTCCGTTCTGCAATTGAAGTTGAGGTCGATCAGGATCTCGAGGTTTGGCCCGGCGCCGTCACGAAAGGCCTCCAGGTGATCGCGGACATTGCGCATCAGCTCCGGCGTCACGGTCAGGCCCGGCTCCCACGGCGTTCCGAAACCGCTCATCCAGGCCGTCGGCTTGCCGTTGGTGTAGCTGAACATGTTCGTCTTGGCGGCCTTGTAGCCCTGGTCCTGTGCGTCTCGCCCGGCCTGCTTGACCCCGTCGAGCCCCTCGATCTCGGGTGCATAGAACTCCGGGTGATTGATGCGCCAGGTACAACAATGCGACCAGTAGACGGGGACGCTGTCCCGCAGCTTGCCGCCGAAGAGTTGATAGCAGGGCACGCCCAGGATCTTGCCCTTCAAGTCGAGGAGCGCGTTCTCGATGGCGCCGAGCGCCTCGGCCGTCAAGCCGATCGGCGCCGGTCTGCTGATGGCGAAAAGCTCCGCATAGATGCGTTCATGCTCGCTCGCCGATCGCCCGATCACGCGCTTCTTGTAGTGCTGCAACGCGGCCGAGACGCCGGGAGGGCTGAAGGCCTCGTCAAACTCGCTCCAGCCGACGTGGCCGGAATCGTCCGTCAGCTTCAGGAAATGATAGTTCCGCCAGCCGCCGTCACAGGATAGCAGCTCGAAATCAGTGATCATGTACCGATGTCCATCATGAAACTGCAAACCAACATCGTTCTTTTTACCTTTTACCGAACTTTACCAACCAGGTTACGCGTTTTTCTTTGTCAGACGCAGAACAAATGCCACTGGCTCGATCCTCGGAGTCCCAGGTTCCCACTCGGTTTCGTTGGCTCGCCGAACCGCCGCCCCAACTGCCGCGATCCTGCGAGAGGTGCTTGACAAGCAAAAAGCTATCGGCCTAGGCTCGATTGTCAACAATTAATTCACAAGCCATCACAGGGTGGCTGGACGGCGGGCGCTAGGGCGCTCGCCGGTCCGGAGGGAGGAGCAGACAGGGTGCGGACTGGGACTGCACTGGGGCGGCGTAGTAGCGGCGGGCCAAAGGAGACTTGGCCGGATGCGGGGCCTGCGCGGCACGGGCCGAGGGCTCCGCTGTTGCCCACGGGACCTCTTGGCCGCGCGGCGGCGCGGGCCGAACGTGAGGGTCGGCTGAAGCAAAGGGTCACTTGCGGAGAGGCGGGCGCATGAGCAGGTCCCTTGTGGAACCCATCCTGCAGTTGCGCGACGTCTCTCTGTCCTTCAAGGGCATCAGGGCCTTGTCCAACGTCAGTTTCGATGTCGCCCGCGGCGAGATTCGCGCGCTGATCGGTCCGAACGGCGCTGGCAAGAGCTCCCTTCTCAACGTCATCAACAGGATCTACCGGGCCGACAAGGGCGAGGTGATCTTCGACGGCGTGCGCTTCAAGGGCGTCGGGGCAAGGGGCGCCGCCAGGCTCGGCATCAGCCGGACCTTTCAACACAACGCGCTGTTCCAACGTTTGAGCGTTCTCGACAACATCCTTGCCGGCCTGGCCCGGAAGGCCAGAACGACCTTCATCGAGAACGCCTTCAGGATCGGCAGGGATCGAGAAGAGCGCAGACGCTTTGCTGCCCGCGCCGAGGAGTTGATCGCCTTTCTCGGTCTCGAAGGCTACGTCGATCAGCGCGTCTCGACGCTTCCCTACGGCGTGCAGAAGCGGGTCGATCTCGCGCGCGCGCTCGGGCCCGAGCCGAAGCTCCTGCTGCTCGACGAGCCGATGGCGGGAATGAACACGGGCGAGAAGCAGCAGATGGCTCGTTTCGTCTCGGACGTCAACGAGCGCTTCGGCACCACCATCGTGCTGATCGAGCACGATATCGGGATCGTCATGGACCTGGCCGAACGGATCGTCGTTCTGGACTACGGCCGCACGATCGCCGACGGGCCGCCACAGGAGGTGCGCAGCAACCCGGACGTCATCGCGGCCTACCTCGGCGTCGACAACGAACAGGACCCGGGACATGCTGATTGAAGTGCTGATCAACGGGCTGCTCGCCGGCGTCATGTACTCGTCGGTCGCCCTCGGATTCGTGCTGATCTACAAGGCCTCTGGGGTCTTCAACTTCGCGCAGGGCGCGATGGTCCTCTTCGCCGCCCTGACCTACGTCACGCTGGTCGAGAAGGGGATCTGGTCCGGCTTCGCCATCGTGATCGTGCTGATCGTGATGGTCATCTGCGCCTGCTTGATAGAGCGCCTGATGCTGCGCCCCCTGGCTAACCGCGACCCACTGGTCCTCTTCATGGCGACCCTGGGCCTCAGCTTCGTGATCGAGGGCGTGGCGCAGTTGGCGATGGGCACCGACGTGCACATTCTGGAACTGGGGATCGAAGACGGCATCATCGAGGTCGACGGCATGTTCCTCAGCACCTTCGATCTCTTCGCCACCGCCATGGCCGGCGTGCTGCTGGTCGTCCTGTCCTTCATGTTCAACACAACGCGCATCGGCATCTCCTTGCGCGCGGTCGCCGACGACGTGGTCGCGGCGCAATCGATCGGCATTCAGCTGCCGCGCATCTGGCGCATCGTTTGGAGCGTCGCGGGCTTCGTCGCGCTGGCCGCCGGCTTGCTCTGGGGCGCGCGCCAAGGCGTTCAGTTCGCCTTGACGCTCTCGGCACTGAAGGCTCTGCCGGTGCTGATCATCGGCGGCTTTTCGTCGATCCCGGGCGCGATCATCGCCGGTCTCCTGGTCGGCGCCGCCGAGAACCTCGCCGATTTCTACGCCAGCCGCTTCATCAACGGCACGGTCTCCACGTGGTTCGCCTACGTGCTGGCACTGGTGTTCCTCTTCTTCAGGCCGACCGGGCTCTTCGGTGAACGGGACATCGTGAGGGTCTAGGCGAAGTGTCCAAGGTTGAGGCGTCATATGCATCTCGGTCGACTCTCGTGAAGCCCAGGGCTCAGGGCGACCTGGCCAAGCAGGCGGGTCTCGCCGTGGTGATCGCGGGCCTTTGCGCCTTTCCGCTGACCTTGAGCGATTACTGGATCAACTCGATCATCATCCCGACCATCGCGATGGGACTCGCCGGCGTCGGGCTCAACCTGCTGATGGGCTATACGGGCTGTGTCTCGCTGGGCTCGGCGGCGTTCATGTCGATCGGCGCCTTTGCCAGCTTCAACCTCTTGCTGCGCCTGCCCGAGCTGCCGCTTCCCCTGGTGATCGTTCTGTCCGGTCTGATCGCCGCGGCGGCAGGGGTGGTCTTCGGCTTGCCCAGTCTGCGAATCAGGGGCTTCTACCTGGCCGCCTCCACCTTGGCGGCGCAGTTCTTCTTCATCTGGCTCTTCACCACCTTCCCCTGGTTCAGCAACAACAACCTGTCGCTGACGATCACCGCCCCGCGTCTCGAGTTCCTGGGTTGGGACCTCAAGTCCGCGCAGGGCCGCTACCTCTTCGCGCTGATCACCACGATCCTGATGGTCTGGCTCGCGCGCTGGATCGTGAAGAGCCGCATCGGCCGAGAGTGGATCGCCTTGAGCGACATGGAGACCTCCGCCACGGTCATCGGCATCCGGGTCGCGCACCGCAAGCTCCTGGCCTACGGCATCAGCTCCTTCTACTGCGGCGTAGCCGGTATCCTCTGGGCCTTCGCCTACCTCCAGACGGCCAACGCCGACACCTTCGATCTCGACAAGTCCTTCGAGGTGCTGTTCATCGTTATCGTCGGCGGCACCGCGACGATCTACGGCAACTTCCTGGGTGCCGCCTTCATCATCCTGACCCCGGTCTTTCTGAAGCTCGGCGTGTCTTGGCTGGGGCTGACCGACTATGCCGACATCGGGACGCTGACCAATCTCGAGCGCGTCATCTTCGGGGCGCTGATCATCTACATCCTCATCAAGGAGCCGGACGGCCTGGCGCGGCTGGTGCAGCGCGGCTTGAGATCGCTCGGCCGCGCGGCGCGTGGTGTGCGTGGCGGCTCATGACGGGGGCAACGCATAGAGCTCAACGCACGAGTGCGTCCGGCGACGTTCGGCGCGTGCGGTCGAGGCCCGCACAGGGAGAGTCCCTCGGGACATCACAAAAAGGGAGGAAACAAATGTCTGGTACCAAACTCAAGCGGTTGGCGTTGGCGGCGACGATCGCCTCCGTCGGACTTGCCGCCCCCTTGGGCGCACCCGCGGTCAAGGCCGAAGGCGAGCACGCGGACAAGCAGTTCTATCCGCTCTTCACCTATCGGACCGGCCCCTATGCCAACGTCGGCAAGTCGCTGATCGCCGGCAACATCGATCTTCTGAACTACCTGAACGAGACCGAGGGCGGGGTCAACGGCGTCTACAACCTCATGGTCGAGTGCGAGACCTCCTACGAGATCGAGAAGGGCATCGAGTGTTACGATAGGTATGTGAAGGGCTACCAGGGGGCGCCGACCGCGACCATCGCCGGGCATTCCTCCGGTCTCTTCTCGGCCACCGAAGAGCGCGACCGCATCAACAAGGTGCCGCACCTCTCGCCCGGCGGCGGTACGGCGCACTCCATCGACGGCCGCTTCTCGCAGTATCAGTTCCCGGTCATGTTCGACTACTGGCGCGAGGCTCAGGTCGTCGTCGACTTCATCGCGTCGGAGATCGGCGGTTACGACAAGCTCAAGGATCAGACCATCGTCACGCTCTATCACGATTCCGGCTACGGCCGGGAGACGATCGAGCCGATGCGCATCCTGTCGGAAATGTACGGCTTCAAGGACGTGCAGATTCCGGTTGCCCATCCGGGGGTTCAGCAGAACGGCCAGTGGCAGCAGATCCGCCAGGTGGGCGCGGACTGGGTTTTCTTCCGCAGTTGGGGGGCGATGACGCCGGTCGGCATCAAGACCGCCAAGCGTTTCGGCTTCCCGGTCGATCGGATCATCGGCGACATCTGGGCCGGCTCGGAAGACGACGTGCGCCCGGCGGGCGACGCGGCTGTCGGCTACCGTGCCGTCAATATCTTCCCTTCCGGCACCGACTTCGAGCTCATCCAAAACATCAAGGAAGTGCTCTATGACAACGGCAAGGGCGATCTGGACGACATGAGCCGCTTCGGCACCGTCTACTACAATTTCGGCGTCATCGAAGCCCTGATCTATTCGGAGATGCTGCGCGTCGCGCACGAGAAGTTCGGCACCAGGCCAATCACCGGCGAGGAAGCCTCCTGGGCCTACGAGAACCTCGACATCGACGAGGAGCGCCTAGCGGAGATCGGCGCGGTCGGCCTGTTGGCGCCCTTGAAGCTCACGCCTTGCAATCACCAGGGCGAGCGGATTCAGGCGAAGGTCCACCAGTGGGACGGCGAGCAGTTCAACGCCTCCGACTGGATCGAGGTCGATCCCGAGCTCTTCCGGCCGCACTTCATGGCCAGGGCGGAATCCTATGCCGCCGAGAAGGGCCTGGAGCCGCGCGATCTCGATTGTTCGACCTGATCGGACGGCGAGGGCGTTTATCGCTATGGAGACGAGCGGCTTCTTGAGTGTCTCGAACATTCAAGTCCACTACGGAGAGGCCATTCTCGCGGTGCAGGACGTGTCGCTGGAGGTCCCTCAGGGGTCCATCGTCGCCCTCTTCGGCGCGAACGGGGCCGGCAAGTCGACCACGCTCAAAGCGATATCCAACCTCTTGGAGCAAGAGCGGGGAGAGGTCACCCAGGGGGAGATCCTCTTTCGCGGAGAGTCGCTGCGGCGGCTCTCCGCCTCCGATCTCGTCGCCAAGGGGATCGTTCAGGTCCTCGAAGGCCGCCATGTCTTTCCGCACTTGACGGTCGAGGAGAACCTCAAGGCGGGCGGGTTCGTCGGCCGCCCCAGCCGGGCGGCGCTCGCCCAATCGCTGGAGCAGGTCTACGAGTGGTTTCCGCGCCTGAAAGAGCGCCGCAAGTCGCGGGCGGGCCTGACCTCCGGCGGCGAGCAGCAGATGCTGGCCATCGGCCGCGCGCTGATGACCAAGCCGGTCCTGGTGCTGCTCGACGAGCCCTCCATGGGACTGGCGCCGGTGATCATCCGCGAGATCCTCGACATCATCAGGCTGATGAACGCGCGCAATGGCGTCAGCTTCCTCATCGCCGAGCAGAACGCCAACCTGGCGATGCGGTACGCCGACAGCGGTTACGTCCTGGAGAACGGCGTCGTCGTCGCCTCGGGAACGGCGTCCGAGCTCATGCGGCGCGACGACATCAAGGAGTTCTATCTGGGTTCGGCCAGCGCTGGCGGCACCGACACCGGCCCCTCCGCGCCGCCCACCGCTTAGAGCCAAGCATGGGCCGGACCAGCAAGGAACGAGCAAATGAGAGTGCCCAAATGATCGATCGTCCTGACTCTGGTTCGGCCTCCCGGTCCGAGAGCGATGTGCTTATCGTCGGCGCGGGGCCGTCCGGCTCCGTCGCCGCTTACGAGCTGTCGCGGCAAGGCCTCTCCGTCGTCTGCCTCGAGCAGGGCTTCATGCCCGATCGCGACAGGTACACGGGACGCGAGCCGGAGTGGGAGCTGAGCAGCCAGAAGACATGGCATCCCAATCCCAACATCCGCGACAACCCCCAGGACTATCCGATCGACACGTCGGAGTCCGACATCAACCCCTTGATGTTCGCGGGCGTCGGCGGCAGCGCGACCCTCTTCAACGCCCACTGGGCGCCCATGCTGCCGTCGGACTTCCGCGTGCGCAGCCTCGACGGCGTGGCCGACGACTGGCCCATCAGCTATGAAGACCTGCTGCCGTCCCTCGAGGAGGTCGAGCAGCTGGCCGGCGTGTCCGGCTTTCGCGGCAATCCGATGCACCCGCCGCGCAAGGACTTTCCGACGCCGCCGCTGCCGGTGGGAGAGGTCGGCCGCAAGGCCATCGCGGGCTTCGACAAGCTCGGCTGGCATTGGTGGCCGGGCACCAATGCGATCGCCTCCGTCGCCCACAACGGGCTCAACCCCTGCGTTCGGCGCGGCACCTGCGGCACCGGCTGTCCCGAAGGCGCGAAGTCGACCACCGATCTGACGCTTTGGCCGCATGCGCTCAAGGCGGGTGTGCGTCTTGTCACCGGCGCGCGGGTCAGCGAGATCGAGGTCAACGCGCAGGGCCTGGCGGTTGGCGCCGTCTATTTCGACCGCAACGGCAGGGAACGGCGGCAAAGGGCGAAGGTCGTGATCCTGGCGGCCAACGGCATCGGCACGCCGCGCCTGCTGCTGCTCTCTCAGTCGAAGCGCTTTCCGAAGGGCTTGGCCAATTCCTCCGGCCTGGTCGGCGCGCGCTTGATGTTTCACCCCTATTCGGCCGGACTCGGCGTTTCGCAGAGAACCTGCAGTCGTGGCGCGGCCCCTATGGCCAGCTGATCGAGTCCTATCAGTTCTACGAGACGGACAAGAGCCGTGGGTTCGTGCGCGGCGCCAAGTGGGCGGTGCTGCCGAACGGCGGTCCCTTGAGCGTCAGCAGCATCGCCGGCTCCAAGGTCTTTGCCGGGAGCGCGCTCAAGGAGACCTGGGGTGAGAACTATCACCGCAACCTCGAACAGCGCCTCGGGCGCTGCATGGTCGTCGCCATCATCGGCGAGGATCTGCCCTATGAGACCAACCGCGTCGTCCTCGACGACAAGTTGACGGACACCGACGGCATTCCGGCGCCCAAGATACACTACCGCGTCGACGAGAACTGCCGCCGCTTGCTGACGTTCCACGAAGGCAAGGTCGAGGAACTGCTCGTGGCCTGCGGGGCGGTCGAGACGATGATCGTGCATCAGATCCGCGATTCCGGCTGGCACCTGCTGGGCACGGCCTGCATGGGTGACGAGCCTTCGCGATCGGTGGTCGACAGGTGGTGCCGCGCGCACGACGTGCCGAACCTCTACATCATCGACGGCAGCGTCTTCACCACATCGGGAGGCGTGAACCCCACGGCGACCATCATGTCCTTGGCGATGCGGACCTCGCGCCACATCGCAAGCGGACGTCGCGATCAGGAGGCCGCATGATGAAAGAAGCCAAGATGCGCGACTTGACACCGGACCTGCGCCAGCGGTTTGCGGCCATAGCGGACCACTTGATCCCGGCCTGCGGAAAGATGCCGTCGGCTTCCTCCGTCGGCATTGCCGGGGCGGTGCTCGACCAGGTGGTTCAGGCGCGCCCCGACCTTCTGACGCCAATCGTGCGCGGCCTGAGAGCCTGCGAGGGCATGGCGGGTGCCGCCGCCGCCGAGAGCCTGCATCATGACGATCCCGAGGCCTTCGATGCCCTGTCGACCGCTGCCTCTGGCGGCTACCTGATGCAGCCCGTAGTCCGCGAGCTGATCGGCTATCCCGGGCAAGAGCGGGTCGAGTCCCCGGACCCCTATGCAACACCCTCCTACGTCACCGACGGAACGCTGAAACGCGTCTTCGATCGCGGACCGGTCTATGTGCCGACACCGGGCAGGAAGCGCGAAGCCCATGGCGGGACGATTGCGAAGGACCTGAAATGAACATTGTCGTGATCCTGCGGCTGGTGCCCGATCCGCTCGAAGAGCTACCGCTCGTGGATGGTGCCTTGGACCACGAGAACGTCGCGCTGCATCTGAACGAGTTCGACGACCACGCCCTCGAAGAGGCTGTCCTGGTGAAGGAAGAGAGCGATGCGACGGTGATCGCCCTTAGCCTGGAGGCCCACGGCAAGCGCATCCTGCAGACGGCGCTGGCGCGCGGGGCGGACCGTGCCGTAAGCCTGGTCGGCGACTACTACGAGACGCTGTCCTCCAGGGCCATGGCGCCAGTCTATGCCGAGGCGCTGAGGCAGCTGCGGGCCGACCTCGTCCTCACCGGCGTGCAAACACCGGCCGACATCTTCGGCCAGCTGGTCCCTTGCCTTGCCGTCGCTCTCGATCGCCCGCAGGTCAATGGCGTGACCTCGGTCCAGTGCGTCGGCGACCGCCTTCACGTCGTCCAGGAGTATGGCGGCGGACGGAGCGCCACGCTCTCCCTGTCTCCGCAAGCCGTCTTGGGCATCCAGGCGTCCAGACAGCCGCCGCGCTACGTCTCGGGTAGTCGCTTGCGGCAGGCTAGCCAGACCGCCGAGATCGAAAGGAGGGAGTGCGCGACGCCGTGCGGGGAAGACCTCGCCCTTGTGGCCGGCTTTCGGGTGCCTTCCGTCACCGGTAGCGCCGAAATGCTGGGCGACGATCCGGAAAGCGCGGCAAGTCGCCTCTTGGAGGTCCTGAGCGAGCGCGGCCTGGCCGCGAGTGCTGCCCATGGCTAGCGCGCTGGTCTACATCGAGACGGCCGAGGGGGTCCCGACGAGCGCCAGCCTGGAATTGCTGTCCGGTGCGCGCCAGCTCTGCGGAGGTGACGGCGACACCGTGGCCCTTGTGATCGAGGGCGAGGCAGACAGCCTGGCGCAGGAGCTGGTCGCGGCGGACCGAATTCTCCTTGCCGGGTCGGCATCGGCTGCAGGCTATACGTCCGACCGCCACTTGGCGGCGCTGCGCGTTGCCGTCGAAACCGAACGACCTGCCGTCGTTTTCCTTCCCAACTCCGTTGTCGGGCTCGACTTGGCGGCCGCCGTCGCCGCCGCCGAGGGATGGCCGTTGCTGAGCTACTGCACCTCCGTCGCGTTGCAGGGCGAGCGGCTCTCCGCGCGCTGCCAAGTCCACGGCGGAAAGCTGGAGGCCCTCACCGAGTGCCCCTTGCCGGCTGTCATTGCCGTCAACCCCGGATGCTTCCCTGAGGCCGAGGCGCGCGGGCGTGGCGAGGTCGTCACTCTGGATCTCGGCGATCCGCAAGGCGACCAGATCGAAGTCCTGTCGACCAGCGGGGCGGCGGAGTCAGACCTGGACATCACCCAGGTGGAGCGGCTGGTCTGCGTCGGCCCGGGCATCGAGGAGGAGGACAACATTCCCTTGGCGCGGGATCTGGCCGAAGCCCTGAACGGCGAACTCGTCGCGAGCCGCCCGGTCGTGGACCTGGGTTGGGTCGAGAAGACACGCCAGGTTGGCAAGTCCGGGAAGACGGTCAAGCCCAAGCTCTATGTCGCCGTCGGCGTGTCCGGCGCGCCGGAACATCTGGAGGGCATGCGCGAGGCAGACCTGATCGTCGCCATCAACTCGGATCCGACGGCACCGATTTTCGATGTCGCCCATCTCGGCACGACCTGCGATGCCTTGGACTTGCTGCCGGTCCTAACGGAGAAGCTCAAGGAAGCGGGCGCGTGACACAAGCCGTCGTGCTGTTGGCACTGACCGTGACCGCATTGGCCTTGGCCTCTTGGCGTGTCTCGCATCGCCTGAAGCCGCTGCTGGCGGCACCAGCCAGCGCGCGCGGCGACCGCATGGGACAGCGCTTGACCTATCTGCTGCCCGAGATCGGCCTGCATCGGCGCCTCCGCCGGCTGCGGCTATCCGGTACGATCCATGTCTTGGTCTTCGTCAGCTTCTTCGTGCTGCTGACCGCGATCCTGCAAGCCTATGCGAAGGTCCTCTGGCCGACCCTGGGTCGTTCCGATGTACTGGCCGTCCTGCAGGACGTCTTCGCCGTGGCGATGCTGATCGGCGTCGGCTTGGCGCTCTACAACCGGCTCGTCATCAGGCCGGAACGCTTCGTGGGGTCGAACAAGCGCGACGCCCTCGTGGTTCTGGCATTGATCGCGACCATCGTCGTCGCCATGGAGCTGGAGTTCGCCTTCCAACAGCTCTCCGGCGCGCCGGGTCTGCCTTACCATCCGGTGGCCTCTCTGCTGGCCGAGGCGCTTGCGCCGATTGTCAATTCGCCGAAAAGCGCCAAAGCCTTCGAAGCCTTCTTCTACTGGCTCCACATCGCGGCGATCTTGGGCTTCCTCGTCTACCTGCCCGGCTCCAAGCACTTCCATATGTTCGTAGGGATTCCAAACCTGATCTTTCGAAACCTCGGACCGCGCGGCCGACTCCCCGACGGCGACCTCTCGGCGACGACGGCAAGCGGGATCGATGCGCTCCCTTGGAAAGGCATGCTCGATCTCTATAGCTGCACCGAGTGCGGGAGATGCCAGGCGGTCTGCCCCGCCTATGCCGCGGGGCTGCCGCTCAGCCCCAAGTCTCTCATCATGGACCTGCGCGATCACCTGGTCGACCGCGCGACCGGCGACGCGGCGGGTGAGGCCACGCTAGCCGATAGCGTCATCGCCGCTGACACCTTGTGGTCTTGCACGACCTGCTTTGCCTGTATGGAGGCCTGTCCGCTCCATATCGAGCACGTGCCGAAGATCGTCGACATGCGCCGGGACTTGGTTAACGAGGGCGCGCTGCCCCCATCGCTGCAGAACACGCTGACCAGCGTGCAACGCTACGGCAACTCCTTCAAGAAGCCGGCCCGCCAACGGCCCAAGTGGACCAAGCAGCTGGATTTCGAGATCCCCGATGCGCAGGAAGAGGCGGTGGAGTTCCTCTGGTTCGTCGGCGACTACGCCTCCTATCACCCGCTTGTGGTCAAGCGGACGCAGGCCATCGCCGGACTGCTGCAGCGGGCAGGGGTCAGCTTCGGAATTCTCTACGAGCGGGAAAAGAACAGCGGCAACGATATCCGCCGCATCGGCGAGGAAGGCCTCTTTCAGGAATTGGCCGAGGAGAACGCCGCGGCCATTGCCCAGTGCCGCTTTCGGAAGATCGTCACGACCGACCCGCACAGCCTCAACGCCTTGACGAATGAGTACGGGGCTTTCGGATTGAAGGCGGAGGTCCTGCACTATACGGAGCTTCTCGATCGCTTGATGAGGAGCGGAGCCTTGTCGTTCGAGTCCAATGGACGAGGACGCATCGTGACCTATCATGATCCCTGCTACCTCGGCCGCTACAACGCGCGCTACGAGGCGCCGCGCAACATCATTCACGCGCTCGGCTACGAGCTCCAGGACATGCGGCGCTGCCGGGAGAACAGCTTCTGCTGCGGCGCCGGTGGCGGGCGGATCTTCATGGAGGACGAGAGCACGCGCGAAAGGCCCAGCGAGAACAGGATCCGCGAAGCCCTGGAGATCGAGGGAGTCGAACACTTCGTGGTCACCTGCCCGAAGGACATCGTCATGTACAGCGCGGCCGTCGAGACACTTGGCGTCGGTGGAAGGATCGCCGTGAAGGAGATCAGCGAGCTCTTCGCCTGCGAAGACGGTCTCGACCGGAGTGAGCGCTCCACCGCCGCCGGACCGGCACTCGCGGGGGAGCCGGCATGAGCGCTGTCGGTCGGGTGGCCAAGTGCCGAGGTCGTTTTGTTTGGAACCCGCTGACCAGGGAGGAACAGCAATGAGCGAGAAAGTGAAGAACGGCGTCGACTTGGACGCCTTGGGCCAGCTAGTCGCCAAGATGTCCGAAGACCCCTCGCAGGCGGCTTTCGATTTCAGAAGCGCTAGCCAGTGGGAGGGGGGCGCCGTCATCTCCTCCAGTTTCGACGGTCACAAGCAGGCCGGTGCCGACCGGCAGCGAGCGCGTCCGCACAGCCTGGGCGGGGACGAGCCGGCCGGCCTGCTAGGTACGGACAAGCACGTCGGGCCGTCGGGTCACCTGTTGCATGCGATGGGCCACTGCCTGAGCGTGACCACCGCCTACCACGGTGCCGCCAGGGGCGTCGAGATCGAGGCCCTACGGGTCGAGGCCAGCGGCAGTCTGGATCTCAACGGATTTCTGGCCAAGAACGACCGCGTGAGGCCCGGTTTCAAGCACATCCACCTGGACGTCCACATCGCTTCGCCGAATTCGACGGAGGAGGTCAGTGACCTTCTCCAGTACGCGCAGGGCCGCTCGCCGATCTGCTCGACCGTGCGCTATCCGACCGAGATCCGCTGGGAGTTCGAGGTAGAGGCGAGCGGTGCCGAACCGGATGAGGGGACGGTCCGGCATGGCGTGGACTTCGAGGCATTGTCGGCAACGCTGGCGGCCGTCGACGCCAATCCGAGCCTCGCCAAGTGCAAGTTCTATGCCACGGTGGAGTGGCAAGGCGGAGCACAGGTGCGCTCGAGCCATTCCGCTTGGGATCAGGGAGAAGGCGACGGGACGATCGAGCATCGTTCGCCGACACCCTTGAGCTATGTCGGCGATGAGCCGGCGGAACTGCTGGGCGGCGACGCCGGTCCGTCTCCGTCGGAGACGCTTCTCCATGCGATGGCCAACTGCGTATCGGTCACCAACTCCTATCACTCGGCGGCGGCGGCTATTGCCTTGGACAAGTTCGAGGTCGACTTCGAGGGAAGCATGGACCTGCAGGGCTTCTCCGATCTCGACGACCGCGTTTCGCCCGGCTACAGGGACATCAGGGCGAAGGTCCGCATCAAGGGCGGCGGCGATCAGGCAAGTTTGGAGAGCTTCACGAGCGCCGCGACGGCTCTCTCTCCCATGTGCGACAGCGTGGCCAAGCCCGTGCATGTGACCTTCGGCCTTGTCCACAACGGCAGCCGCGTCGGCTAGCACAGGATGACGTCAGATCGGTCGAATTGTCGTCTGAACCCCGCTCTACATCTATGAAAGAGAGAGCAGAGTCCCGCAGTCAGGTGACCCCGCCTGACTGCGATCTGCTCTAGTAGGCTTGTGATTCTGTCTAGTCATCAACCTGCACGACGCCAACAACGCGCACATCAGGTTCATCACCAGATAGCTGGCAAGACCTTGCTCTAACGCACCGAGTCTTCCGTCGGCTGCTACGCGAACGTCGCCAGAGTGGCGGTGATTGTCGAAATGCCGGCGGCAATCTGGGCCGCTGTGTCGGCATAGCGTGCGATATGGCGCAACCGCTCGATGTCGTCCTTGAGGTCTTGGTTCACCCGCCTCATCTTGGCGATCATGTTGGCGACTTCTTGCGAGTTGTCCAACTTGCTCAGCGCCACGAAAGTGAGATCTCGAAAGGCCACGCCTGCCTCCATTCTCTGCGCGCGCCGTTCGTCGAGGCGGGCCTGCTCTTCCGCCGTCAGGCCGCCCGGTTCCCTGGCACGCGCCCTCAAATCCTCGATCTCCCCCTGCAGATCTCTTTGCAGAAGATCGAGATGTCCCTTGGTGTTGGTTACTTGTGCTCTGACCTGTTCAACTGTCGACATTGTCACTGACCTCTAGCTCGCGAATAGCATCAGACGTGCGTTTTCGGTCTCGGAGAACTGCCTCACGTCACCGGCGCTTGCTGAGATCCTTGTCGCTACGGCAACCATCGACACATCCTTGCCCTGCATCTTCACGGTGCGGCTCCTTTCGAGGACAGTTGGCCCGTGGCTTCGTCCAATCTCCTCCACCTCTTCGCCTCCGCTCTGACGTCGCTGTTTCCTGGGCAGGATTGACGTTGCCGGGTTGGCGTTCCGTGGGGTTTCTCACATTGACTTAGAGGCTGGAGGACCTCGGAGTCGTCGCGCCGCGGGTGCCGGCACAGATTGGCGAAAGAACTGGTGACGTTTTCGGCGGAGCGGCAGCCAACTGGCCACTTCGAAACCCCGTCGGCATCAAGCCACCTTCTTCGGTCTGCCTTTCATCTCAATCATCGACCGGTAGGCTCGCGTCGCCCTCCGCCGAAATCCCAGAGGCGTTAGCAGGGTCCTCATCACCCATAGAGCGACGGTGCGTTCCGGCAGCAATCGGACCAGCTCCACCTTCTCCTGCCAGACGAGGTCCGATAGGGACTCGCGCTGCTTGACCATTCTTACCTCCCCACAAAGCAGTTAGTGGGCGGCAGCTTCGGTCATGCCGGATCGCAAGACTGTGCGAGAGCGCACACTTTGGGTATAGTGATACCATCGGCCTTGCGAGGCGTAGCCCGCGGCAGAGGTTTCGCCGTCACAACGATAGAGATCTGAAATGACTTCCGCGGTTCCTATCCTTGACAGGCTGTCCGAAGAGGACCGCGCGGCGCTTTGCAGCCGCCTGACGACACGACGCTACGTCAGCGGAGAGATGATTATCTCGGCATCCGACGAGGGGCGGGATGTCTTCTTTGTGCTGGAAGGCAGAGCCCGCGTCACGCTTGTGTCCGTGGAAGGGAAGTCGGTCGACTTTCGAGAGATCGTGCCAGGCGACATGTTTGGAGAGCTGGCGGCGATCGACGGCCAAGTCCGTTCGGCCAGCGTCACCGCCTTGGAGCCAACCCTCGTGGGGCGTCTCGGCCACGCCGAGTTCAGGCAGCTTGTTGCCGGCCATGACGAGCTGATGTGGTCGTTGCTCGCATACTTCTCGATGCAGATGCGCACTTTGACCACGCGCATCTTCGAGTACAGCACGTTGCTGGTGCGCGAGAGACTGGTGCGTGAGTTGGTGCGCCTGGCCGGCGTCGACGGCACGGCGGAGAACCATGCCGTGATCTCTCCGGCTCCTACTCACTTCGAGTTGGCGGCGCGCATCAGCACGCATCGCGAAGCCGTCTCACGGGAGATGAGCACGCTTTCGAAGCAAGGTCTCGTCAAGAAAGCGTCCGGAGCCCTTTACCTAGAAGACATCGCGACATTGCAAGCGCTTGCTCCGATCGAAGACTGACGGACAACTGTCCTCTACGCCATTTTCCATGACCTTTGATCAGAGGGCTGTGCTCGTTGCTCCTGACCGGCCCTCACCGACAGCGTAGCGGTCGAGCGGCAGGCGTCGTCGGCAAGCCCGCCAAACCCGGAGAAGCGGATAAGGCTTCGGGGCGTCAGTGGCCGCTACGTCAAATGACATCGGACTGGCGCCAAAGCAGATGTCTTGTTTTGTGGCAATGATCACAGAAGCGGCCGCCTCCAAACTCTAGCCTCTGTCTCGTTGGGGACGGTGACCGTTCGATAGCCGCGTCTTTCCGACCGGCAAGCGGCACCGCCCTACACGCGGTCAGACTTGGGGAAAGAGGACCGAACAATGGCTACTATCATAGGGACAAATGGGCCCGACACGCTTGTCGGAACAAGCGCAGCGGATGAGATCTTCGGCTATGGCGCCGCGGACTCGCTTTTCGGGATCACCGGAAACGACAAGATCTTCGGCGGCGGCGGCGGGGAGGGCGAAGTCTTCGGCGACGTCGGCAACGACCGCCTTTACGGTGATGGGGGAGGAGATCGCACGCTCTTTGGCGGGGCCGACAACGACCGCGTCTTTGGCGGTGGCGGAAAGGACCAGTACTTTGGCGGGTCCGCCGGGAACGATCGCGTATTCGGCGGCGCTGGCGACGACACGCAGATGTTTGGCGGCGACGGTGAGGATCGCCTCTTCGGCGGCGACGGGGACGACTACTACCTGTTCGGCAGTCCGGGCGACGACCGCGTCTTCGCCGGATCGGGAAATGACTCCTACTTCGGCGGCGGCAGCGGCATCGGCAACGACTCCATCTTCGGCGGAAGTGGAAACGATGTTCGCGTCTATGGTGGGATTGGCGACGACACTGTCGATCTGGGCGACGGCGATGATAGCACCGTCTCAGGCAGCTCTCTGAACGACGTCGTCTTCGGCGGTAGCGGGAACGATGCCACGCTTTGGGGTGGGTCATCAGACGATCGTGTCTATGGAGGCACCGGTGACGACACCTGGCTCTGGGGGGCCTATGGCGACGATACCGTTCTAGGGGACCTCGGCGACGACGTCTCAATCGGCGGGTTCGTGGGCGACGATACCGTCTATGGCGGTGATGGCAACGACTCACGGGTCTTTGGAGACCAGGGCCGCGACTATCTCTTCGGTGGGCGCGGCAGAGATTTCTACATGTGGGGCGACACCGGCAGCGACCGGGTCTATGGCGGCAATGGCGCAGACAGCTACTTTGGCGGCTACGTCGGCAACGATCGCGTGTTCGGCGACAGCGGTAACGACTATCAAGCCTTCGGCGGCACCGGCGTAGACAGGGTCTACGGCGGCGACGGTAAGGACCACCAGTTGTTTGGACAGTCCGGCAACGACCGCATCTTCGGCGGCACCGGGGACGACACCTCGCTGATCGGCGCATTCGGTGACGATCGTGTCTATGGCGGTGAGGGTCACGACGTTGACGTCAAGGGGGGCAACGGCAATGACCGTCTCTTTGGCGACGACGGGAACGACGCGCTGTTTGGCGGCAATGGGGACGACCGGCAGATAGGCGGCAAAGGCAAGGATGTCCTGAGAGGACGGGACGGTGACGATCGGCTGGACGGAAACAAGGGGAGCGACGAGCTCGCGGGCAACTCCGGAAACGACGTCCTCAACGGGGGCAAAGGCAATGACGTCTTGTTCGGCGCCAAGGGCGACGATGTGCTCTACGGCGGCGAAGGTGCTGCCGACCAGCTGACAGGAGGGGCCGGTGCCGACACCTTCGCCTTCGAGGCGGGATCAACCCTGAAGCAGGGCGAGATTCTCGACTTCGCCGGGGATCTGGAAGGTGGGGAGGACCGGATCCAGCTGAAAGTCGACGGGGGCAATGGGACGTGGATAGCGGACGCAGCCTTCTCCGGCACCGGCACCCCGGAAGCCCGCTTCGAAGACACGGGCAGCGCCAGCGGCGACCTGGAAGTCGATAGCGACGGAGATGGCACGGCCGACTTCACGGTGAAGCTGAACAACATCAGTGGCGTCGATCAACTGACCGCCACCGACTTCCTCTTTGTCTAAGTGACAACCACCCGCTGCCGGCGCGCTCTGGCGCCGGCGGCACCTAAGGCCTTGAAGATGTCGACGGGAAGAGACCGCCGGCGATAGGAAGGAGACTGTATCATGGGACCGATCGCAAAGAGCTTCGCACTCTTCATCTGTTGCGCTGCCATTGCAGCCTGTACCTCGACGGCCGAACAGCTGCAGAAGAGCAATGCGACGAAGATGACCGCCGAAGAGATCCGCATACTCGTTGTGGACAAGACCGTTAACGGACGAACCGACACCGGATCGAACTGGGTCGTCTACTACGATGCCTCGGGCGAGGTGCGCGGCAAGGCGAACTGGGTTGGCGGCTCCGAAACGGATAGGGGGACCTGGACCGTCACGGAGAACGATCAGTTCTGCCTGACGTTCACCAAGTGGCAGGATGGCCGGCGGCGCTGTTGGGAGCTCTACATGAGCGGGGGCCAACTCACGTGGCTTGGTAAGTCGGGCGGCGCGGAAAGTGGGCCCGACGAGGACATCTGGCGCGAGGGGAACGTCGAAAACCTCTAGCGGAGTGCGTCGGCTCCCGCCGAGAGCGGCTTGAGCCGACCTCCTCCATGTGCAGGCAAGCTTGCACGAAAGCTCGACGGTCCGAGCCTACCCTCACTGGACGAGTGATGCCTAAGCCCGAGCGAGAGTGGCTCGACCGCCGCCGGACCTGGCCTCGGCCAGGTCCGGCACGCGCCTGTCAGGTCAGGAGCGACTCACGTCAGCGCATGCCAGACGACCTTCGCTCCGAGAGATCTTCAGCCCGGGACACTCTGCTTCGCGCGCTCTTTGACAGCGCGCACCTCCTTGCCTCCGGCCGAAGATGCTCAAGTCTCCTTCGGCCCGGCGCTTGAGGAGAGAGTCGGGAAGGATGCCGGGCGATGGATCTGGAAAGGTCTCTCCACGATCTCCGACAGGGTGCGGCCGGCGGAGTAGCCTCGCATCAAAGTGCCGTTCACCATCGGAAACAGGAGTGTTCGAAATCCAATCGTATCTACGAACCTGTAGAAGAAGTTGTAGGCTATCGTTCGGCTAACGGTTATGTCACGCCGAATGTGGCGCAGAAGTGCATTGTATCTGTTTCCGATGGGGCGTCCGCTCCGAACAGCGACTGCAACGGCTTGTCCCGCCAACTCCCCTGATTTGATCGCATTGTGGATGCCTTCCCCCAAGAGCGGGTCGCACAGTCCTGCTGCGTCACCAACAAAGAGAACGCGCTCGCTTGTGTGATTGTATCTATGGCCACCAAAGCCGGTCGGGAATCCCACAATCCCATTCAGATCGCTTCTCCCCAGTCTCCGTTGGCAATAGTTCACAAGGTTGTCCTTGTTGACCTTCACCGTGTCTCTGCAGGTATAAATGCCTACATTGACGTGATCTCTTTTCTGGAACGCCCATCCGTAGCCAAAGGGGACAGAACCAAAATCGAACACGATCTTGGATTCCAGTCCGGTGTGCACACCCGCCAGACTTCCTTCAATCGCGAACCCGCGAGAGAAGGGAAAGCCAGGAGACATCAATCGGCGCACTTTGCTATTGGCGCCGTCTGCGGCGACAAGGTACTTGGCGCGAATGCGACAGCCGTCGATTGTCGCGAGAACTTGCTCATGGTCCAGGTGGATCGATTCGATCTTGGCAATCTTCTGAAAGTCGGCCCCTACATCGATCGCAACACGCAGTAAAAACTCGTCAAAACGCTCGCGTACAGACAATGCGCAAACAATTCCAGGCGTTCGAAAGGTCCGAGATCTCTGGTGCTTAAACGAAACATGAACGCTACGTGTTACTTCTTCGAGGACGTCAGCAACGGAGAAGGGTAGCCTGGCCAAGGCCTTGACAGTTATGCCACCACCGCAGGGTTTCACGCGTGGAAAAGAGCTGCGATCGACCAAAGTGACCTTCGCACCTGCACGAGCCAGATAGAACGCGGCCATCGATCCTGCCGGGCCGGCGCCAACTACTAAAGCATCGCAAGTGTGGTCTACCACAGATCTTTCCTTCTTTTGGTCCACACTCTCTAGTAGCTATCGGATACGATGCAGGGGAGACCGCTGCAAGGGGATTCTTGGTGGTGTCCGCTCAGGTACCGAATGACTCATGACCTGGGGGGTGAGGTCGCGCGGCGGCAAGCCGGTCATGAGCCGCGGACGCGGTGCGGAAATCCCGCATGGCTCTCTCCTCTGAAGCTTCATAGCCTCCGGCAAACACGATGCTGCTCGGTCCGCCTAGCGTCGTAGTTTAGGTCAAGCCAGATCTCTACGGCATGCCGAAAGGGTCAAGGGACTTGGCAAGCAGCTTGCAAAATGTCAGATCCGCATTTACGCTCGCGTGCATCCGGAGAACTCTCGGAGCGCAGCTAATGGATCGGATTAGTTCGCCTCACGATGAACGGCAAGCTGAACGCCGACACATGACAGTCTTGTTCTGTGATGTAGTTGGCTCGACAGTGTTGTCTGAGCGACTGGATCCCGAAGAGTTTCGCGACGTCCTTATCGCCTATCAAGAAATAGTGATGTCGTCGACGGAGAAGTTTGGCGGATACCTGGCTCGATTTGTTGGCGACGGCGTTCTGGCCTACTTCGGCTATCCGCAAGCTTTGGACAATAGCGCCAGAGGCGCGGCGAACGCGGCATTGGAGGTGATCGCCAACATTCGAAGCTACAGATGGATCGATCACGGGGTGCCGGAGCCTCTGCAAGTTCGCATTGGCATGGATACCGGTCTGGTCGTCGCAGGAGACATGGCGTCGGGGCAGCGCAACGAAATCATCGGCATCGTGCCGCATATTGCGAGCCGTCTGCAAGACGGCGCCAGACCAAACAGTGTGATTGCCTCCGCGGCAACCTATGAGCTGCTCGGGCCGGATTTCGTCGTTAAGGGTTTGGGAGACCTGCGCCTCAGAGGTGTGAAGAATAGTGTCTCTTCTTATGAGATCGTTTCTTCCAAGGCGGCGCAGAATGGGGGTGTAAGCAAGAGTTCTGGCTTTGGTTCGAAGTTCATTGGTCGGAAAGAAGAGGTATCGTCACTCAGCAACCTGTGGGAGCGGATCGAGCAGAGAGAAAGCTGCAGGGTCGGTATCGCAGGCGATCCTGGCATTGGAAAGTCACGCCTCCTTAGCGAACTAAAGCGCATTGTCAATCAAAAGCAAAAAAGCACGGTACTCGAGTTCCGGTGCATTTCATACTATCGGAAAACGCCATACTTTGCCGCCGTGGAGTGGTTGTCGCAGCACGTGCTGATGTATCAAGAACATCAAACAACAGAAGACAAGATAGAGTCTCTGATGGCGTACGTACGATCCTTGGGAGGATCGGAGGAGATAGAAGGTTTGTTACTTTCGTCATTTCTGCAACTCAATGATAAGGCCGCCCTTTCAGGGCACCTAACTGCGGACGCGCAGAATGCAAGATTGCAGACTTTCTTGGCAAAGGCGGTTGAGCATGCAATGCGCGCACAGCCGACCTTGATCGTTTTCGAGGATGTGCAGTGGATCGATCCTTCGACCCTCGGCTGGATAAAGACCTTGATCGCTCATCTCGCCGACGAGCCGACGCTGATGGTTTTCACCAGGAGATTGAGCGGCTCGGAATTGGAGGCATGCTTTGAGGATTGCGATAGAATCATCGAGTTGGGACCCGTTTCCGAGGCAGACTCCTTCGAAATCATAGAGGATGTCGCCGATAGCGCCGTTCCCCACCCCTATCTTGAGAAGATAACGCAGTGGGCTGCCGGGAATCCGCTCTATATCGAAGAACTCACCCGAACACTCATTTGCTCGACGGCATCAGAACGGCAAGATCACAAGACTCTTCATAACTTGAGCGACATTCACCTTAGCATTCCAAGTACCTTGGCGGGCGCATTGATGGTGCGGCTGGAGGAACTTGGCCGCTCCCGCAAGGTGGCTCAGCTGGCATCTGTCTTCTGCGGTCCGTTCTGGCACAATCAACTGCTGCAACTCTGGAACGGATCAGCTGATGAGCTGGAGCAATGCCTTCATGAATTGATCAATGCCGACATTATCAGTGCGTTGAGTGACCCGCAGGCCTTCGAGTTTCGGCATGCGCTTCTGTGGGAGGCGGCATACGAGTCGCTCTTGAAGAGCGAGCGCAGAGCCTATCATGCCGAAATCGCGAAGATGTTCGAGTCAAGCGGCGACATCGTGCGCCACGTTCGACCGGAAATCTTAGCCCGTCACTTCATCGCGGCCGGACAGGAGGAGAAGGCGATCGGCCGCTTGATGGAGGCGGGCCAGCAAGCCGTCCAACGGTCGGCCTACCTCGAGGCGATCGATCATCTGAAGAACGCGCAGCACTTCTGCGCCAAGTTTGCCGCGGGCGACGATGCGGAACTGGATGTCCTGATCTTGCTCGGCGCGGCCTTGACCGCGGTGAGAGGCTTTGGGTCGGACGAGGTCTTGAAGTGTTATTCACGCGCTGACGAAGTCAGCGGCCGCGCGAAGCGACGCCGGGAGCGCTTCTCTTCCATTTGGGGACTTTGGGTCTATCACCTGGTGCGCGCGGAACTGAAGAAGGCCACGGTGTTCTCGGAAGAGCTTCTGGAGATTGCGACACTCGAACAGGATAGCGGCTGTTTGGTGGAAGGTTACTGGACGTTAGGCAATACGAACTTCTGGAAGGGCAATCTCGCCTATGCGAACGAACTGCTGACGAAAGCATGGGCGGTCTATGACCAAGAGAAGCATCATCCGAACGCCTATCTCTATGGTCAGGATCCGGGTGTCAGCGCGCTCTGCTACATGTCCTTCACGCAGTGGTTCAGCGGTGACAAGTCACCGGGCTTGAACACGAGCGAGCGGGCGCTCGACCTGGCACGGTCGCTCGATCATTCGCACACGAAGGCCTGGGCCCTCGGGTTCGCGACAATGACTAACCTCATCAGCGGGAAGCTTGAGCGCGCCGAGGAACTTGCCGAAGAAACCTTGGCCTTCGCCGAGCGGCAAATCATGCCGTTCTGGAAGGCTTGCGGCTCCACGTTTCTTGGAACGGTGATGTCGCGACAGGGTCATGCCGCGCGGGGACGGCAGTTGGTCGAAGAGAGCTTCATGGCATGCGACGCCATCGGAGCGAAGGTGCTGCAGCCACTCTTTTCCGTCATGTTGGCGGAGTGCCGCTTGACCGACGGCGATGCCTGCGGCGCGGAGGCAGCCGCTAAGGATGCCTTGGACCAGGTGTTCGTCAATGGCGAGGGCATTTGCGCGCCGCTCTTGCTCAACATGCTCGGGGTGATCTCCAGAAGCAAGAACAGCTTGGAGCACGCCAAGGCCTACTGGTGGCGCGCATTCTCCCTGTCGAAGTCATGCGGCGCTGCATCACTGGGCATGGACTCGATCAACTACCTCTCGTCACTTGCCCTCCACGCGGATCAGCACGCTTTCCTTCGCGCGGAGAAACGGCAGCATAGTGAACAGTATGCTGATCTTGGGGACGTCGCCTTGCGCCAGCGAACGAACCTGGAGTCCTATGGATAACCAAGCTAGGAGCGCGACATGCCAGACTACATCCACCGGCCTGGAATCCAAATCTATTCACCGCCATACACGGCGGACAAGACGTCCTTCTATGGATTTGTCCTTCCTGTTGATAAGCGTGTTGTTCAAAAGAACCTCATTGACCCCTATCTGAACGAGCCGCTGGGGATTACTTCAAATCAACAGCCACGCTTTGAGATCTGGTCAAGCTTGGTCATGGCCGTTTTCAATCACATAGAACATTTCAAGAGCAAAGACTCGCAACACAAGAAATTGGGTTGGCACACCGAGGAAGAGTTTGCGATTTGGATCAGAGTCAAGGACAATACCGATTCCAAGAAGTATTGGTATCATGCATTTATGACAGTCGATAACTTCTTTGCGATGGTGATCGGGCGGGAGGTTTATGGATTTCCCAAAGATATCGGCAAATTCAGAGTGCCAAAGAGACCGGGCAACAAGTCCTTGTCGGCCGAAGTTCTGGCAATATCGACGTATCATCCCGATACGCAAAGTGCATGGTTGCAACTCGCCGCCGCGCACCCGCCAGGCGCCGTGCCGGACGCCGAGGAAAGTGCTGAGATTGACGTCGTTCTGGACAGCATGCGGAAGAACCTCGACGCAAGGCAGATAGAATCCGCATCTGAGTTTCTAGGGATTTCCCTGGGACCCATCGATGATATCATTGATTTTGTTCGGTTTGCACTCATTCCCGATCAACCCTTTGTTTTTCTTAAGCAGATTCCGGAGATCCACGACACGCGGAAGACCTGCTATCAAGCAATTGTAGCCGCAACGTTGGATGTCGCCTTTCGTCGAGGCTTCCCGCTGTTCAATTGGAGTATTGAACTGAACGACCATGACAGTCACCCACTACGCCGCTCTTTAGGATTGCCCGATCAGCAGACCTTCTCGCCTTTGGCGTCTTTCTGGGCCTTGCTTGACTTTGTTGTGCCGACCGGTCGGGTATTGAAGAAGATTTCTTGATCCGAAGGGGGCATTGGCCCGCTAGAGGGGGGGAGGACAATGGCAGCGAAGAAGCGCGTGGTGATCCTCGGCGGTGGCATGAGCGCTTTGACAGCGGCGCTCTACTTAACGCAAGGCCCTAATGCGGAGAAGTACGACGTCACGATCTATCAGCGAGGATGGCGGCTGGGCGGCAAAGGGGCGAGCGGTAGAAACGCCCACCACGGTCAGCGCATCGAAGAACACGGGCTGCATATCTGGCTCGGCTTCTATGAGAATGCCTTCAGGCTCTACCGTGATGTCTTCAAGAGTTGGAAGCGTCGACCAGGGCATCCATGGCAGCGGTGGGACAGGGACGCCTTCACGAAGTGGAGCGACGTGCCGCTGTTCGAGAAGGACGCCAATGGAAAGTGGAATGCGTGGGAGTTCCGGTTTCCGGAGAACACCCTCGTACCGGGCGATGGCGAGCGCCTGAGTTTATGGAAAATGCTCGGTGACATTCGAGAGCTGCTGGAGAGCTTGCTGGACCTGGACGAGGAAGAGAGCGCGGGCGTATTCCCGTCGGGTGAGAGAGACGGGGGGTCTGACACAGCAGTCGCCTTGCTGACCCGAATGGCAGAACTCCAGCGTTACAAGCGTGACGCACGAGCAGACGAAAGCTGTGCGAAGACGCTGGCTGAAATGCGTGAAGTCTTACACTCTGTTCCTAGAAACCTGGAGATCACGGCAAACGAGGGTAGCGGCTCTCGTGACGTTGACGGCGCAGTCGCAAACTTAGAGAGAATGTCAATCCTGTCGCGCAAGATCGTAAGTGAGGGCGCGCGCGAAGGCGTTCGTAGGATCGGCATTCTGACGCAGTTATTGGTTTCGTTGCTTGCCGGGTTGGTGGCAAATCTATTCAGTATCTGGAGAGACGGGCTGGATGCGCTCGACGATTTGGAGTTCCGGGAGTTTCTCAAAAAGTATGGGGCGAGCGATGAGGTCTTGTTTTCTCCTATAGTGTCGTCTTGGTACGATCTGGTGTTTGGGTACCTAGACGGTGACTGGAGAAAGGAAGATCGCGCCAACTGCGCCGCGGGCGTGGCGATCCGCGGACTCTATAGGATGACCTTGACGTACAAGGGCGCCGTGTTCTGGAAAATGCAGGCGGGCATGGGGGACACCGTGTTCACCCCCATCTTCGACGTCTTGAAGGAGCGATCGGTGAAGTTCCGCTTCTTTCATGACGTGCGCAGGCTCCGAGTGTCAGTGGATGGGGACGAGATCGAGCGTATCGAAATGGAGCGTCAGGCGTCCGTCGTCGGTGGAGCGGACTACAAGCCGCTTGTGCTCGTAAAGGGGCTTGATTGCTGGCCGAGCGCGCCCTTGGTCGACCAGCTCGTAGAAAGAGAGGAGCTTTCCCAAGGGGATGAGTTGCCGGAAGGCGGCTATGATCTGGAATCCGATTTCTCGACTTGGCGTGAAGAACAGTCTCTGGAGAAAGTTGTTCTGGAGCGCAGGGCGGGCGGAGACCAGGGTTTCGACCATGTCATACTTGGCATCTCCGTGGGGGCGTTCGAGCAAGTGTGCTCCGATCTGATCGAGCACGATTGGCGTTTCAAGAAAATGGTGAGCCGTCTCAAGACCGTCCGCACGCAAGGGCTGCAGGTGTGGCTGGACAAGACGTTGAAGGACTTGGGTTGGGAGGGAGATCCACCGATTGGAACCAACTTCCAGGATCCATTGAACACTTGGGCCGATATGACTCACCTGGCCGACAAAGAAACGCCGCCGGCCGGAGAAGAACCACTGCAGGTCTCCTACTTTTGTGGACCCATGCGCGACGATGAGGTTCCGAACGGCTCAAAAGACATCATAAGAAAAACCCGCGCTTTAGTCGACGCGTACGGCAGGTCGCTGTTGAAGGAGATGCTTCATCTCTGGCCAAACGCGGGAAAGTCCGGTGACTTCGACTGGAGTATCCTCCTCCAAAAGTATGTACGCGCCAACATCAGCGCATCCGACAGGTATGTGCTCAGTGTTTCGGGATCGACGGAGGCGCGCTTGGAAGCGCGGGGGTCTCAGTTTCGGAACCTGATCCTGGCTGGCGATTGGACGCGGAACAACTTCAATGCGGGCTGCATCGAAGCGGCGACCATGTCCGGAATGCAGGCCTCTCACGCGATATCCGGATTTCCGAAGCTGGATAGCATCATCGGGAACGACGGTCCTTAGCCCGCCGTGAAAGGCGGCTTTAGTCTTTTCTCGAGGCCGATCAGGCCAGCTCGTCGGCGGCCTGCCCCCGCGCAGGCATCCGCTGGCGAAGCAAGGCGGTGAAGATCAGTGCGGTGGCGAACATGATCACACTGTAGGTCGCCGCCGGCACGGTGACGAGGCCACCGCCGAACAGCAGCGTGGCCGCCGCGATCGCCAAGGTGCCGTTCTGCAGCCCGCACTCGATTGAGATGGCGACGCGCTGACGGGGACCCGAAGCGAAGATCCGCGCGATCAGATAGGCCAAGGCCATCATGACGACATTCAGCACCAGGGTTACCAGGCCGGCGTCGGCGAGATAATCGACGATGTTGCTCCGCTCTTGATAGATCGCGCCGGCCACGACCAGCGCAAAGAGCCAGGTCGAAACGCGGCGCGCCAGCGGCTCGAAACGGACAGCGAGGCCCTCGGCGCGGCGGCGCAGCAGAAGGCCGAGCAGTGCCGGGATAGTGACGATAACGAAGACGCTGATGGCCGTCTTGGCAAGCGATACATCGGCGCCGATGTCGCCGCCTACGAGCAGACCATAGGAGACAAAGATCACAAGGGGGATGGTGACGACGCTGAGCAGACTGACCACCGCTGTCAAGGAGATCGACAAGGCGACGTCGCCGCGCGCGAAGGCGGTCAGGATGTTCGACGTCACACCGCCCGGTGCCGCAGCGATGATCATCACCCCCAGGGCCAGTTCCGCCGGCAGCGGCCACAGGCTGACAAGCAGAAAGGCGACCGCCGGCAGCAGCAGAACTTGCGACAGGGCGCCGACGAAGAAGTCGCGCGGACGCCGTGCCACCCGCGCGAAGTCGTCGAGGGTCAGACCCAGGCCGAGCGAGAACATGATGAACGCCAGCGCGACCGGCAAGACGACTTCGGCCAAGAGACCCACGGCAATCCCCTCTCACTTCCTAACGAAGTGGGTGGAGATCTGGGGGCGCCGCAATCGCCCGGCAAGGACGAAGCCATACAGCCCCGCCGCCGTGGATCTTCGCTGCGAACGCGCCTTCAATCCGGATCAGGGTAAAGGGTACACTCCGAAAAGCAGGGGGTGGATCGCGATCAAAGCGACATAGAGCGCGACCGCGATTATGATGCGGACCGCTAGACCAAGTCTCAAGCGCTCTATCGTGACCGATCGACCGCGACGGCGGGCCCGATCGAGATCCTCCCATCGCGCGCCCAGCTCGCGCCGCTTGCGACGGTCGACGAGCTTCTGTCCGGCAAGGGCAAAAGCCGCGAAGGTGCCGAAGAGGAGAACATGGGCCAGGTCGCCATTGGGCACGATGTGGGCAGCCGCCCAGAGCCCTAGGGCGATCAGCAGCGGATGACGACTCCATCCGACAATGCCGGGTTCGGACGGATCGAACCTCTCGTTGTCCGTTCCTCCGAAGGAGAAGGGATTGGGCCTGGCGACGGCGAGCGCGACGATCAGGCATACAGGCGCCATGACGATCAGCGGGACGTAGGGCTGCCAAGGCGCCCATGGCCAGATCTGCAGATAGGGGGCCCGGTTGGCCGCGACGATGAGCCAAGCGACAGCGGCCAATGAGAGGGCGGAGTAGGCGAGCAGAAAACCCAGGCTGCCGATCCGCTTGACGATGCCGGCTCTCACCGGTCGCCGGACCGGCAGAGAGTGGGACACAAAGAATGCGGCGAAGGCCGCGACGAACTCGGTCCAGCCCATGACTTACGACCTAGATCGGGGCGCGATCACGGGCCGGCCATAGAAGAGGGCGAACCTGGTGAAGGCCGAGAACCGGTCCTGCCGATTGGGTTCTATCGCCGTCGTCGATCGACATGGTCATGAGCCGTCTCCCGGGACCGACACGCCCTGCACGTGGATGACTATCTGAAACACCAATTGGAGAGGGTAATCGAGGCCCATTTTGCGCAATCTCCGTCCTGGTACTCAATCGTCATGGCTTGGCGGACGGTCCGGGTCTTGGACCGGCAGGCGGGGCTCGCTATCCTCCTGCTATCGAGACGAGCAAAGGACGGCCATGATAAGCACCCTAAGCGTCATCATCCCGCACACCTCTCTGGCTTCTTGTCGCCAATGAAGGCCGGCGCGGCGGAGATCGATCCGGAACTGGCGCGCTGCCTACGGCGGAACGCCGCGCGCCCCGCTGCCGACATCACCCGCATGACTCCACAAGAAGCGCGGCGCGTCTATGCCGAAAGTCGGGTGCCTTGGAACACCAAGGAGCCGGACATGGCGGAGGTGAGGCGAGGGACCCTGCAACTCGGTGGTGAGGGCATGCGCTTCGTGCAGCTGCTGCCCTACGACCCGCGGCCGGGCAAGGTGGTCTACCTGCATGGCGGCGGTTGGGTGACAGGGAGCGTGGCGACGCACGACGGCATCATGCGCCGCATCGCCGAGGGCACGCGGCGGTCGGTGATGGGGTTCGACTATCCGCTGGCACCGGAGGTCAGGCGCGCCGGGATACTCGAGGCCTGCCTCTCCGCCGTGCGCTGTGTGAGGGCCGCCGGCAAGGGTCCGCTGGTGCTGGGTGGGGATTCCGCGGGTGCCGAGCTCGCTCTCTCGGTCGCCCTCGCGATGCGCGACGCCGGCGAGGGCATGCCCGATGGGCTCTTTCTCGCCTATCCCGCCCTTTGGCCGAGGTTCGATACGCCGAGCCATGTCCGCTCGGGCGACGGCCGCTTCGGCCTTGCGACGGAGACGATGAAGCAGAGCTGGCGGCTCTATCTGGGCGAGGAAGCCGCCTTGCCCGCGCGGCCGGAGCTTGCCGGTCTGCCGCCCTGCTTCGTCCTGGGCGCCGCCTTGGACTGCCTTCTGGACGACGCGATGGACCTCTCCCGCATGCTGGAGGCCGAAGGGGTGGCGCGGGAACTCGTCGTGCCCGGTGGCAGCACCCACGGCTTTCTCCACTATTCGGCTGCCGCGAGGATCGCGATGGACGCGCACGAGGCGATCGCTCGTTTCATCCGTTCGTGCTGCGAAGGAAGCTAGGTGGACGCTGTCGTATCGACCGACAGGCGGACGGCCAGGTAGATTCTCTTCGAATGCTGGATGTGATCCACGACCAGCCGCACCAGGGCCGGGCGGTCAGCCGAGCGCAGCGCCTCGATCATCGCCCGGTGCTCGCCGCGCAGGGTCTCCAGCAGGGCCGGCTCGACCATGGGATAGAGCCGCATCGCGCGCGATAGATAGGCGTAGTGCGCCACGGCGTCCGAAAGGTGGCGGTTGCCGCAGGCTTCGAAGAAGAGCGCGTGAAAGGCTTCATTGGCCTCGTCGATGGCCCGTGGGTCGCGGGACGCGACGGCCTTGTCGTGGCGGTCTTGCGCGGCCTCCAGCGCGGCGATCAGGCTTGCGTCGGCGGGGAGGTCGATGCGCTCCGCCGCCCGCCTCTGCAAGGTCTCGCGGATTTCCGCGATCTCCTCGACCTCGCGGGCGGAGAAGTCTCGCACCATGGCGCCGCGATTGGGGATGCGGACCACTATTCCCATGCGCTCCAGCTCGGTCAGCGCCTGACGCACCACATGGCGCTTGGCGCCGAAGCGCTCCATCAAGGGCTCCTCGACCAGGCGCTCTCGCGGTCGCAGCCGCCCGAAGAGGATATCGAACTCCAGACTGGTGACGACGTCTTCGGCGGACCGCTCCGCCGTCACTGTCGCTTTGATGGCCCTACCCATGGTGCTCGCGCGCTCAACCGAAAACCTCCGTGCTTTCTGCCATAATCGGCCGCCTCTGTCCAAACATCAATGAAATTATCAATAATCTTATTGACCCTGATGGAGGGACTCTCTAGCGTGCGTGACCAAGGCCGAGCCAACGGCCTTCGTCAGTCCCGGACCGCGCGTCAGGTCCAGGGTGCAAGAGACATGCAAGGGAGGATCGCCATGCGACGCTTAGTGACGGGAATGGTGCTGGGCACAGCGATTGGGCTCGCGGGCGCGGCCGGCGCGCTGGCCGAGGATCCGGTCGAGCTGACGCTCTGGAGCCACTGGTCGGCGGAGGAGCCCAAGCGCTCCTTCGTCGAAGCGGCCATCAAGGACTTCGAGGCGGCCAATCCGAACATCAAGATCAAGCCGACCTGGTACGAGAAGAACGCGCTCTATGCCGCCTTAAAGACGGCTTTGAGGGCAGGTCAGGCGCCCGACATCTTCTATGCGGAGCCCGACCAGGTCGAGTACATGGACAACGGCTTCCTGCTGGACCTCTCCTCGCTTGACTGGACCGCCGTCGAGCCCTGGGCGAAGGAAGCCTGGACCTACGAGGGCGCGCCCTACGGCCTGCCGCTCGAGGCTTGGACGGTCGAGCTCTACTACAACAAGGACAAGCTGGCCGAGCTTGGCCAGAGCCTGCCGGAGAATCTGCAGCTGTCGCCCGAGGCCTTCATGGCGCTGGTGAAGACGGCCAAGGAGGCCGGCATCACGCCCATGTCGCTGGGCGTCGGCGACCGGCCCTTCCCGGGTGCCCACCTGGCGCACGAGGCCTTGCTGAAGAAGCTGGGCGTCGAGGACTACGGCAAGCTCTTGGCCGGCGAGACTCCCTGGAGCGACCCCCGGGTGGTCGAGACCCTGACCTGGCTCACCAGTCTGACCGAGGCCGGCCTCCTGCCGCCGACCTTCCCGACGATGAAGCTGACCGAGGCGCACATCTACTTCCACACCAACCCCGGTGCGCTGATGTTCATCAACGGCAGCTGGTACACCTCGCGTGCCTTCAATGCGCCTGACAAGGGCGGCCAGCCCGAGGGCTTCCCGCTGGGCATCATGCAGTTCCCCGCGGTGCCGGGCGCGGTCTGCAACGAATGCCGCACGATCGCCGTCGGCGGCAGCTATGTGGCCAATGCCGACAGCGAGCATCCGGAGGAGGTCCTGACCTTCCTCAATTCCTTCCTTCAGCCAGAGGTCGGCAACCGCTGGTTGGAGAACGTCATGGTGCAGACCGGCATCAAGGCCGATCCCTCGCAGATGACCGACGCCCGCGCCGGCGACTACTTCAGCATGATCGCCGAGACCAACGAGGGGGCGAAGTACCACTTCGGCATCCCGATCCAGGTCATGAGCGGCAAGCCGAAGGAGGTCTTCACCCAGGTCATCAACAACGCCCTGCCCGCCGGCAACATCACGGTCGAGGAGGCGGTCCGGCAGCTCGACGCGGCCTACTGACGCTGGACGCTAGAGGATCTGGCGGCTTCGGTGTTTTCCTGCCGAGGCCGCCGGCGTAGCCTCGCCAAAGGAACCTGGACCTAGGAAGCGAAGGCCATGGCCGCGGGCAGCACTGCACCTCCCCTCGATCCCGGGCTGAAACGGCCATGGGGTGCGATCACGGCCTTCCTGCTGCCGGCCTTCACCATCTACATGGCTCTGACGGCCTATCCAGCCGTGCGCACGCTCTGGAACAGCTTCCACGAGGTGCTGCCGCGCCGAGAGACCTTCCTCGGCCTCGCCAACTACGGCGAACTGGTGGCCGACGACATCTTCTGGAAGTCGGTCGCCAACACCTTCATCTGGGCCTGCGCCTCGCCCTTGATCGAGGTGACCGTCGCGCTTCTGCTGGCGCTCGCGCTCTACGCCAAGGTGCCGGGCGCGCGTTTCTTCCGGGTTGCCTGGTTCACGCCGGTGCTGATGTCCTACATCGTCGTCGGCATCCTCTGGGCCTGGATCTACAACTACGACTGGGGACCGATCAACGTCGTCTTGCGCACGCTCGGGCTCGGCGGCTGGACCAGGCCCTGGCTCGGCGATCCCGACACCGCCCTGCCGGCGCTCATCTTCGTGACCAGCTGGATGTGGGTCGGCTTCAACATGGTGGTGCTGCTGGCGGCCCTGCACTCTCTGCCCAAGGAGGTCATCGAGGCGGCCGAACTCGACAACTGCGGCTGGGGCGGCAAGCTGGTCTTCGTCATTCTGCCGATGATCCGGGCGACGGTCCTGAACCTCGTGGTGCTCTCCTTCATCGGCAAGATGAAGATCTTCGACCTGGTCTGGATCACCACCAAGGGCAACCCGCTGTGGTCGACAGAGACGGTCTCGACCTACGTCTACAAGCGGGCCTTCGAGTGGTCGACCTTCGACCTGGGCTATCCCTCGACCATCGCCACGGTCTGGTTCGTGATCGTGCTGGCCGCCGTGCTGGGTCTCACCTGGCTCTTCCGGCTGCGCGAGAAGCTCGAGTATTGAGGAGCGGGCGATGACGGTGCTCAAGAGATCCATCGTGCTGCTGCTGCTGACCGGCTACACCCTCTTTGCCGCCGGTCCCTTCCTCTGGGCGGCGATGATGTCGCTCCGGACCACGACGGAGATCCATCTCGACCACTTCGCCTTTCCGGACCCCATCCATTGGGACAAGTATCCGGATGCTTGGTTCAACTCCAACTACGATACCTACTTCGCTAACTCGGCCCAGGTCGTCGTGGCCGCGGTGATCATCGTCACCGTGATTGGCGCCATGGCGGCGCATTGCTTGGCGCGTTACCGCTTCCGCTACAACCGCCTAATCTACTTCGTGCTCTTCTCGACCATCATCTTTCCGCCGCAGATCACCATCATCTCGCTCTTTCAGATCATGGTGCAATACGGGCTCTACAACACCAAGGTCGGCCTCGTACTGGTCTACGTGGCGATCCAGCTGCCCTTGACGATCTACATCCTGGAGAGCTTCTTCGCCCGCATTCCTTCCGACCTCTTCGATGCGGCGCGGGTCGACGGCTACTCCGACTGGGAAATCTTCTGGCGGGTCGCCTTTCCCATCGCGGTGCCGGCGGTCGCGACCACCATCATCTTGAACTTCATCCTGCTATGGAACGAGTTCCTCTTCGCCGTGGTGCTGATCACCGACGAGGCCAACCGGACCCTGCCTTTGGGGATCCAGCGCTTCATCGGCGACACCCAGGAAGACATCGGCATGATCGCCACCGGACTGATGATCGCGATCATTCCGGTCATCGTCATCTACGCCTTCTTCTCGGAGAAGCTGATCCAGGGCATGACGGCCGGGGCGGTCAAGTGAGGAGCGGCGGGTGATGGCACGGGTGACGCTGCAGGAATTGACAAAGGTCTACGACCGCAACCATGCGCCCGCCGCCGAGCGGGTCTCCCTGGAGATCGGCGACGAGGAGTTCATGGTCCTGCTGGGCCCCTCCGGCTGCGGCAAGACCACCACCTTGCGCATGATCGCCGGGCTGGAGTCCATCACTTCCGGCACCCTGTCGATCGACGGGGCGGTGATGAACCAGGTGCCGGCCAAGGACCGCGACATCGCCATGGTGTTTCAGTCCTATGCGCTCTATCCGCACATGACGGTGAAGCAGAATCTGGCCTTCGGTCTGAAGCGCAGGTCCGTGGATCGCCAGGAGGTCGCGCGCCGCGTGGCGGCCGTCGCCGAGATTCTCGAGCTGTCGCCGCTGCTGCGGCGCAAGCCCCATGCCCTCTCCGGCGGGCAGCGCCAGCGGGTCGCGCTGGGCAGGGCCATCGTGCGGGACCCCAAGGTCTTTCTCTTCGACGAGCCCCTGTCGAACCTCGATGCCGCCTTGCGGGTCTCCACCCGCTCGGAGATCGCGGCGCTGCATCGCAGGCTGGGCGCCACCATGATCTACGTGACCCACGATCAGGTGGAGGCCATGACCTTGGGCACCAGGATCTGCATCATGAACGGCGGCAAGGTTATGCAAGTCGGCCGGCCGCTCGAGGTCTACCACCGGCCGGTCAATACCTTCGTCGCCGGCTTCCTCGGCAATCCGCCGATGAACCTGCTTCCGGCCCTGGTGACCGATGACGTGGGTGGGCGCACCTTGGCCGTGGGCGACAGCAGGCTGACGCTGCCGAGCGAGAGAATGCCGCCGAGCGCGCCCGGACGGCAGGTCACCTTCGGCATTCGCCCGGAGAACGTGGCGCTTCGGGCGCCTGCCGATGGCAAGGCCGTCCAGGTGGCGGGGGAGGTCACGCAGCTGGAGGCTTTGGGCGCCGAGACCATGGTCGCCGTGGCTCTGCCGACCGTGAGCGCACCCATCACCGCACGCATCGCGGGCGACGCGGCGCTGGCTGTCGGCCAGCGCTGCACGCTCCATCTCGACCTGGCGGCATCTCGGCTGTTCGATGAAGACGGCACAGCCTTGAACCCGTCGCATCAAGGAGGAGGCCCATGATGGCTGGATCGGCAAAGCTCGTCATACGCGCGGACTTTGAGCGGGTGAGCGCGGAGACGCTCGACGCCTTTCGCGACGTGCCCACGGGATGGGTCGCGGATGCAGCCGGCCGGCGCGGCGCGCTCTGCCATGGCATCCGGCAGCTTGCGGGCGCGGGGCGGTTCGTCGGCACCGCCCTGACCGTGCAGACTCGGCCGGCCGACAACCTTGCGCCCTATGCGGCCTTGAAGGTCGCCCGGCCCGGCGACGTCCTCATGGTGGCGACGGACGACTGCGAGTCGGTGGCCGTCATTGGAGACATCCTGCTCGGCATGGCCCGTAATGCCGGAGTTGTGGCGGCGGTTACCGACGGTCTGGTGCGGGACATCGAGGGGATCAGGAAGCTCGGCCTGCCGACCTTTGCGCGTGGCTTGACGCCCAATTCGCCCTTCAAGGACGGCCCGGGTTCGATCGGCCTGGCCATCTCTCTCGGCGGGATGCCGGTCAGTCCGGGCGACCTCGTCGTCGGTGACGAAGACGGCGTTGTCGTCGTGCCACGCGAGAGCGCGGCTGCCGTCGCGACGGCCCTCACGGAGGTGCGGGAGAAAGAGCGCAGGATGGATGCCGCCGTCGCCGCTGGCGCCACCGCGCCAGAGTGGTTGGACGCCGTCTTCGCGTCAGACGCCGTCACCCGCCTCGACTGACCCGACGTCCAAGTCATGCCGCGCGACAGGATCAAGGCCCTCTATCTCAGCCATGCCGGGGCGGACCTCTACGCCCTTATCCGGCAAGCGGCCGGCGAGGACTTCGAGATGCTGTTCCTGGACCAGGACGACGATGCGGAGCGCTGCCGCAAGATCGCCGGCTGCGAGGCTGTGATCTGTGCCGCGACCCCCTTGCGCGCGCATCACCTTGCCGCTGCTCGAAAGCTGCGGGTGATACATCACCAAGGCGTCGGCTGGCAGGACACGACCGACTGGCAGGAGATCAAGCGACGCGGCCTGCCCTTGGCCTTGACGTCGCACGGCACCACGGTCGGCGTCGCGGAGCACACGATCTTGCTGATGCTCGCGGCGGCGAAGCGCCTGTCCTTTGCCGATGCCGAGCTCAGGCGCGGAAGATGGCACGTCAACGGCTTGCGCGGCGTCTCCCGCGAGCTCTTCGGCAAGACGATCGGCTACGTGGGCATGGGACGCATCGCCAGCGCCGTCGCCGAGCGGCTGAAGGCATTCGGCTGCAGTGGCATCTACTGCGATCCCGCGGTCCGGCTTGCGGAAGAGGAGGAGAGGTGGCTAGGCTTGCGTCAAGGCAGCTTCGCGGAGGTGCTCTGCGCCGCTGACGTGCTGACCCTCCATGTGCCCCTCACGGACTCGACCCGGGGCATGATCGATGCGGCGGCCTTGGCGCGGCTGAAGCCCGGTGCCATCGTCGTCAACGCGGCGAGGGGAGGGATCCTCGACGAGCAGGCCCTGGCCGACGCGTTGATCGGCGGCCATGTGCTGGCCGCCGGCCTTGATGTCTTCGAAGAGGAGCCGCCGGCGCGGGACAACCCGCTCCTGGGCTTGCCCAACGTGGTGTTGACACCGCATATCTCGGCCGGCACGCAGGACGCCATGCGAGAGAAGATGCGCTTTCTCTTCGACAATCTCAGATGCTTCTTCGCCGGCGGTGACCTGGCCAACCGCGTGCGTTTCCCATGACCGCGCTTCTCGCCGCCGATTGCCATGTTCACCTCTTCGATCCGGCGCGCTTCCCCTACAGCGAAGCGGCGCGCTACCTGCCTGGACCGCATGAGACGGCGACCGTGGAGCAGCTCATGGCCGTGCTCGATGCGCACGCGGTCTCCCATGCTCTGCTGGTCACGCCGACCTCCGGCTACGGCAGTGACAACAGCGCCAACCTCGCGGCGATCGCCCGACATCCCCAGCGCCTCAAGGGGATCGCGGTGGTCGACGGCGAGTGCGAGACGCGGGACCTGGCGGCGCTGAAGTCGGCCGGGATGGTCGGTGTGCGCTTCGATCTGGGCGCGCGAGGGGTGGGCTTCTTGACGGGCGCGGGGCGCCGCTTGGTCGCGGAACTGCGCCGGCAAGAGATGGTGCTGGATATCCAAGTGAAGGCGGAGCTGCTCGACCGGGCGTGCCTCGACCTCCTTCGCGAAGAGGCGGGTGCGGTCGTCTTCGACCACATGGCTTGGCCCGATCCGGCGGCGGGTATCGAGCAGCCTGGCTTCGCTGCCTTGCTGGGCTTGGCTGCTTGTCCTAACGTTGCGGTCAAGCTCTCCGGCCCCTTCCGCTTCTCGCGGGCCGGCTTTCCCTATGAAGACAGCGATTGCTTCGCGAAGGCCCTGATAGAGGCCTACGGTCCGGAGCGCTGCGTCTGGGGCTCCGACTGGCCTTATGTGCGCATGGATCACCGGGTGGACTACGGACCCTGCCTTAGCGCGCTGAAGCGTTGGCTTCCGGACCCGGCGGCGCGGCGTCAGGTGCTGTGGTCCGCGCCCAGCCGCCTTTTCAGCTTTGAGCCGCTATCGTGACGGGATCGGGCCCGAAGCTGCGGATCGGGCTGATCGGCGCCGGCATGGTGAGCGAGCATCACCTGAAAGCCTGGGCCGCGATCGACGAGGCCCAAGTCGTGGCCATCGCCGATCCCACCAGGGAACGGGCCGAGGCGCGTGCCGACGCCTTCGGCATCGCCGCGACTTACGACGATGCCCGGCGCATGCTGGCCGAACAGAGCTGCGATGCCGTCGACATCGCGGCGCCGGTGGACCGGCATGGCTTGCTCTGTCGGACCGCGGCCGACGCCGGTGCCGCGATTCTCTGCCAGAAGCCCTTGGCGGCGCGCTCCGAGGAGGCCCGGGCCATCGTCGACGCGGTCGGCGCACGCGTGCGCTTCATGGTGCATGAGAACTGGCGCTTCAGGAGCAGCTATCGGCAGATCAAGGCTTGGCTGGACGTTGGATCGATCGGTCGCGTCGAGAGCGTGCGCCTCTCCGTGACAAGCTCCGGCTTGCTGCGGGACGGCGAGGGGCGCTATCCGGCACTTCTCCGTCAGCCCTTCCTGGCCAAGCTCCCGAGGCTCTTGGTCTTCGAAGTGCTCATCCACCATATCGACGTTCTGCGCTGGCTCTTCGGGCCGCTTCGCGTCGAGTCCGCAAGGCTCTCGCGCCAATGCCCGGCCGTGCTCGGCGAGGACAGTGCCGAGATCGACTTCGGCACGGCCGACAGCAGGCAGGTCCGGCTCGCCGCTTGTCTGACCGATCCCCTCGCGCCCGCCCACATCTCCGATCACCTGACGATCACCGGCGACGAGGGGTCGATCACCTTGGCGGACACGCGTTTGTCGCTGGAAGGGGCGCGCGCGGAGGCGCACGCCTGGGACTTATCCTCGCTCTATCACAGCGCGTTCGACGGTGCCTTGCGCCACTTCGTGACGCGCCTGGCCAAAGGCGAGCCTTTCGAGACCGAGGCTGCCGACAACATCGCCGTCCTCCGCCTCGTCGAAGAGGTCTACCGCGCGGCCGGGCGCGCACGCTCTTCGACCAAATCGATGATGTAGTTGAGGGCGCTCGCGACGTCGACCTCCATGCACCGACGGGCGCTCACGGCGTCGCCGCGGGCGATGGCTTGCAAGGCCATCCCGCGCAAGGTGCCCCGCTCCATCTGCGAATAGGTCGGGAAGAGGAGGTTCACATAGGGGGCCGTGCGCAGCCAAAGCCCTTCGATCATCTGCACCAGAGCCGGCATGTCGGAGGCAGCATAGAGCGTAAAGTGGAAGCGCTGGATCGCTTCGACGACCGGCTTCACGTCCTCGCTGCCGCGCAGCCGGCGGATGGTGGCGTCGTGCTCGACCAGCGCATCCACGGTGCGGCGTCCCATAACGGCGACCGCGCGCTCAGTCGCCAGGCCCTCCAGCGAGGTGCGGATGTCGCGGAGCTCTAAGAGTTCGCGCGGACTGAGCAGCGGGATCCGGATCGAGCGGTTGGGTACGATCTCCACCACGCCCTCGGCCGCCAGCCGGAAGAGCGCGTCGCGGATCGGCGTTGGACTGGTCTCCAACTCGGCCGCAAGGCCGCGGATCGTCAGTCTCTCTCCCGCCTCGAAATGACCGGTGACGATCGCCAGGCGCAGGCGGGCATAGACATGCTCGCTCAGCGTCGGATGCGGTGCCGGACCGTACTCGGAAAGCGATCGCGTCTTGCCGCTCACGCTTCGACCGGCTCCGACCGGCGACCGCCCAGCACCTGGGCGCCTTCGTAGATGCTTAGCGGTGGATAGGCGTTCTGGTCTGTCGCGGCGTCGATCACCGTCGCCCTCTCCGCCGACAGCGCCTCTTGCAGGGCGCTGGCCAGGGCCGCCGGCTCGGCCACGGAAACGCCATTGCAGCCGCAAGAGCGCGCCAAGGCGGCATGGTCGACCGGTGCGAGGTCGCAGGCATCGCTGTAGGCGCCGTAGCGCACGGACTCCGCATGCTTCTGAAAACCGAGGATGCCGTTGTTCAGGACGATGATGGGAAAGGAAAGGTCGCTGCGCACCAGAGTCTCCAACTCCGACCAACTATGGGCGAAACCGCCGTCGCCGACCATGCAAATCACCTTCGCGTCGGGCCGTGCAACCTTTGCGCCGATCGCCAAGGGAAGCCCCCAGCCTAGGCCGGCCAGGCCGCGCGGGGTGATGAAGCGCTGGCCGGGACACAAGGCCTCGATCTGATTGGCCACCCAGACGGAGCTGTAGCTGGCGTCGGTGACGACGATGGTATCCTCGTCGACCTGGCGGGCGATCTCGGCCACGATCCGCTCCGGCCGCATGGGGCTCTGTGCGCTCTCGGCTTCTTCCGCGTACTCCGCCCGCGCGGCCGCTTTGGCGGCGGCGATCCGCGCCTCCAAGGCAGCCCTCCCAGTCTTCCGCCTGTCCATGTTTCGCGATGCCAGTGCTGCGGCTAAGGCATCCACGCTTGAGGCTGCATCGCCGAGGAGGCGCAGGTCGGCCACATAGTTGCGGCCGATCTCGAGGCCGTCCTGATCGATGTGAATCACCCTTGCATCGCTCGGGTAGTTCCGCCAGTCGTCGGTGCCGTTCTGGTTCGTCCGGGTGCCGATCAGGACTAGAAGATCGCTCTCGGCCACGATCGGTTTCATATGCTTGCCCAGGCTGCCGTTGCCCGAGAAATAGGCCAGTACTCCTAGGCTCAGCGGATGGGTCTCGGCGACGCTGCCCTTGCCCATGACGGTGGTGGCGACAGGCAAGGCCGCTGTCTCCTGCAGCCGCGCGAGTTCTACCGATGCCCCGGACGAGAGGACGCCGCCGCCGGCGATGACGGTTACCTGGCGCGCATCCGCGATCAGGTCGGCTGCAGCCTCCACAATGCTGAAATCGGGCTGGCTGCGGTCAAGCGGGTAGGTTCCGTAGGCGGCCCGGCGCCGGGACGGTGCCGCCGCCGGCTCCCAGATCAGCTCTTGCGGCAACAGCAGGACGGCCGGCCCCGGACGCCCGGAGGTCGCGGCCACCACTGCCATGTCGAGATAGTCGAGAGCGCGCGCCGCGACGTCGACGCGACCGACCCACTTGGCCACCGGCTGGAACAGCCCGACCTGGTCGATCTCCTGAAAGGCGTTGCGGTCGCGGTTGGCGCGCATGACGTCCTGCACCAGGGCCACGACGGGGATCGAGGCCTTCAGTGCCTCGGCAAGCGGCGGCACCAGCAAGGTGGCGGCAGGCCCGTTCTGCGCGGTGACGACGCCGATACGCCCGGTGACCCTGGCGTAACCGTCGGCCATGGCGCCGCCCATGTTCTCCGTTCGGTAGCCTAGCTGGCGGATCCCGGCACGATGGCAGGCCATGATGAGGGCGGGCGGCAGGCTCTGCCCGAAGACCACCTCGACGCCGTGGCGCCGCAGGGCTAGTGCCAGTTCCTCGGCAACGGTCTTCGGCTCGATCAGGGGAGCGCTGGGGGCGATGCTGTTCATTGTCGCTGTTCCTCGCTAGCCGGTCAGGCTGCCGCCGGGACGCCGTCCCGGGCGTCGCGGAGAGCCGATAGGAGCGCCTCGGCGAAGGCGTCGATGTCCTCCTCGCCCATGGCGGTGGAGAGCGCGATCAGGCCGGTCGAGCCCATGAGAAAGCCGCGGTTGACCATGCGCAGGTAGAGGTCGCCCATGCGGGCCCGTTCGTCCTCGTCGGCATAGACGCTGCGGAAGTCGATGAAGCGCCGCCGGTTCATATGCAGCTTCCAGAGCGATCCGTAGCCGGTCACCTGGCCGGACGAACCGCTCTCCTCGAAAGCGGCGGTCACGCGGTCGCGAAAGCGGGTGCCGAGCCCAGCCAAGCGCTCCAAGGCCTCCCGCGTCAGCAGTTCCATTGCCTGCCAGCCGGCGACCATGGTCATGGGATTGGCGACGAAAGTGCCGGAGTGGGGGGCTGCCGGCTTGCCATGAGAGGGATCGAAGACGGCCATCACTTCACGCCGTCCGGCCACGGCACCGATCGGCATGCCGCCGCCGATGATCTTGCCGAGCGTCGTCAGATCGGGACGCACGCCCACCTCGCCCTGCATGCCGCCGTAGCCGCAGCGAAAGCAGGCGACCTCGTCGAAGATCAGCACGACCCCGTGGCGGTCGGCGAAGGCGCGCAAGGCCTCGAGGTAGGCGCGATGGGCCTGCACGAAGCCGACCCGCGGCGGCATGGGGTCGATCACGATCGCGGCCAGCGTCTCGGTGTATCCGGCGAGGATGTCGAGGCTCTCTTGCGTGCGGTTAAAGGGCAGCACCACGACGTCCTGCATGGTCTTTTCCGGCGTGCCGCGCGAGTAGGCCACTCTGGCGGGCCGGTTGCCCCAGCGATCGGGGTGGGTGTCGAAGGAGACCTCCACGGCGTCGTAGGCGCCGTGGTATGCGCCCTCGCACTTGGCGATCATCGGTCGGCCGGTATGGGCGCGCGCCGCCTTCACCGCGAACATCACGGCTTCCGAGCCGGAGTTGCAGAAGCGGATGCTGTCGAAACTCTCCACGCGGCCGCAGAGCAGTTCGGCCAGAGCGATTTCACTTTCGGTCGGAAAGGCGAAGCAGGTTCCGCGCGCCGCCTGTTCGCCGAGCACCCGCACGACGTCCGGCTGCGCGTGCCCGTGGATGAGGGTCATGTAGTTGTTGATGAAATCGAGGTAGCTGTTGCCGTCGACGTCCTCGATCCGGCAGCCCGATCCGCGCGAGACATAGAGCGCATGCGGCGGAAAGTGAACCTGCAGGCGCGTGTTGCCGCCCGGCATGACCTGCTGGGCCCGGCCGAAAAGCGCGGCGGAGCGGGAGTTGCTGTCGGGGAACACGGTCTTCTACCTCCTTCTTGCCGCGCCAGTCGCGTCGGCATCCTTGGTCATGTCCGTCGCGGCCGTCACAGGATCTGGTCCAGGAAGACCTTGACCCTGGGATTGGCCAGCTGTTCGTCGAAGAAGCGGTCGGGGGCGGCGTCCTCGATGATCTCCCCTTCCTCCATCATCACGATGCGGTCGGCCACGCGGCGGGCGAAGCCCATCTCGTGGGTGACGCAGATCATCGTCATGCCCGCCTCCGCCAGGGCGATCATCGCCTCCAGGACCTCGGCCACCATCTCCGGGTCCAGGGCCGAGGTGGGCTCGTCGAACAGCATGATCTTCGGGCGCATGCACAGCGCCCTGGCGATGGCGGCGCGCTGCTGCTGGCCGCCGGAGAGCTGGTCGGGGTATTTGTCGGCCTGATCGGCGATCCGCACGCGAGCCAGCTCCTCCCTGGCGCGTTCCTCCGCCTCCGGGCGCGGCAGGCGCAGCACCTTGCGCGGCGCCAGGGTGCAGTTGTCGAGGATGGTCAGGTGCGGAAAGAGATTGAACTCCTGAAACACCATGCCGATGTGGCGGCGTGCATCCTCGGCCGTGCCCTCGCGCTCGGAGATGAGCAGGCCATCCACCCAGACCGCTCCCGCGGCGTAGTCCTGCAAGCCGTTGATGCAGTAGACCAGGGTCGACTTGCCGGAGCCCGACGGCCCGCAGATCACCAGCCGCTCGCCCTCCGCGACCGTCAGGTCGACATCGCGCAGAACTTGCAGCGACCCGTACCACTTGCTCACCTTCTCCATGGCGATGAGCGGGCTGGCGCGGCCGTCCATCACGCGCGCTCCTGGCCGGTTCGCAGCCGGCGTTCCAGCCGTCGGCTGTACCAGGACATGGAGGCGCAGACGAAGAGATAGATGACGGCGATGAAGAAGTAGGCCTCGACGAAAAGCCCGAGCCACTTGGGATCGGCCTTGGCCGAGTTGGCCGTGCCCAAGAGGTCGAGCATGGAGATGACGATCACCAGCGAGGTGTCCTTGAACCCGCCGATGAAGATGTTGACCATCGAGGGGATCACCAGCCGCAAGGCCTGGGGCAGGATCACATGAATCATCCGTCCCCAGTAGCCGAGACCCAGCGCCTTGGCGGCCGCGTATTGACCCTGCGGCAGCGCCTGCAGTCCGCCGCGCACCGTCTCCGCCATGTAGGCGGCGAAGAAGAGGATGAAGGCGACCTGGGCACGCAGCAGATTGGGGACACGGACATCGCTCGGCAGCAGCAGCGGCAGCATGATGTTGGCCATGAAGAGCAGGCTGATCAAAGGCACGCCGCGGATCAGCTCGATGTAGCCGATGCAGATCCAGCGGATTGCGGGCAGATCAGACTGCCGCCCCAGTGCCAGGGCAATCGAGAGGAAGAAGGCGGAGAACATGCCGACCGCCGCCAGCATGACGGTGAGCGGCAGGCCGCTCCACAGGCGCACCTCCACCTCCGTGAAGCCTAGGCCGCCGGCCATCAACACGATGACGAAGCCCATGCCAAAGAGCCAGATCGCGGCCATCCAGCGCCGGCGCTCCAAGGACGACCAGACGGCCGGGAAGCAGGAGGCGATCACCAGGCCGGCGAAGACCGTCAGGGCCAGCGCCGGCCGCCATTGCAGGTCGTAGGGAAAGGTGCCGAAGAGGATGAGGCGCCACTTGTCTTGCAGGAAGGCCCAGCAGGCGCCGCCGTTGTCGATGCACTGGCGGATGTCGGCCGGTGCCACGGTGGCGTCGAAGACCATCCACTCGAGCCCGCTGCGCACCACCTTGTAGATGATCCACAGGAGGATCAGGGTCAGGACGGAGTTGATCAGGCTGCCGAAGAGGCGGGTCCAGATCCACAAGAGGATCCGGCTCACTAGACCACGCGGCCTTGTCTCGCTGGAGGAGAGGAGGGACATGGCTCTCACTTCTCCACGTAGGCGATGCGCCGGTTGTACCAGTTCATGAAGGCGGAGGTGACGAGGCTGAGGCAGAGGTAGACCGACATCATGATGCCCATGCACTCGATTGCCCGCCCGGTCTCGGCCGTGACTGCCGTGGTGACCCGCACCAATTCGGGATAGCCGATGACGACAGCGAGAGAGGAATTCTTGGTCAGGCTCAGGTACTGACTGGTCATGGGTGGCACCACGATGCGCAGGGCCTGCGGCATCACCACTCGGGCATAGATGACGCGGGTGGGAAGACCGAGACTGCGGGCGGCCTCCCACTGACCCTTCTTGACCCCCAGAATGCCCGACCTGATGGTCTCCGCGGCGAAGCCCGACTGGTAGACCGACAGCGCGATCACCACGGCGACGAACTCCGGCGTCACCAGAGCGCCGCCGCGGAAGTTGTAGCCTTTGAGGGCGGGTCGCTCGATCTCGCTGCCGGCGCCGGTCACCAGCCAGGCCAGCAGCGGCAGGGCGAGGATGAGCGCCAGGGATAGCCAGCCCGTCGGCCAGGATCGGCCGGTCGCATCGCGGTGCCGGCGGCCCGCGATCATCAAGAGGACCGCGCCGGCGATGGCCACCGCCAAGGCGGCCAGAACCCACCAATGCGCGGGCTCCAGCACCAATGCGGGATAGTAGATGCCCCGGTTCGTGAAGAAGACGTCGGCGATTGGCTGCCAAGCGTCGCCGGGCAGCGGCAGGAGGGTGGAGAGGCTGTACCAGAAGAGCATCTGGAGCAGCAGCGGGATGTTCCGAACGGTCTCCACCCAAAGGAAGGCGGTGTGCGAGACGAGCCAGTTGCTGGAGAGCCTGGCGAGCGCCACCAGGAACCCCAAGACGGTGCAGATCAGGATCCCCATCAGCGACACCCTAAGGGTGTTGAAGGCGCCGACCAGGAAGCTCAGCCAGACCGGGTCGCGCGCCGTGGCGCCCAGGTAGTTGGCGCCGATCTCGAAGCGGGTCGGCTCGCCCAGGAAGTCGAAGCCGACGCTGAGCCCGGAGCGTGGCAGGTTCTCTTCGACGTTGCCGATCAGGAACAGCATCGTCCACACGACGGCCCCGACAAGCAGGGCCTGCCAGACGAGGCCACGTATCCAGGGCCGCCGCCAGATCGGCCGTCCGCCCGAGTTCTTCGGGCGCTGAAGGGTATCGCTGAGAGCCATCGGCGGCCGGGTGGCGATGGGGTTGGAAACCTTGCCGCGCCGGGTCACGCGGCAAGGCTCCTTCAGTCGGTCAACGCCAGTTGGGCGACCACTGCATGCCGCCGTCCTCGACCAGCGCGTTCTTGCCGCGTGGCAGTTGGACCGGGGACTTCATGCCGAAGTTGCGCTGCCAGACGTCGTCGTAGTTCCCGACCGAACGCAGGATGGCGACGGTGAAGTCGTTGGGCAGCCCCATGTTCTCGCCGATCGAATCGGTGATGCCGAGAAAGCGTTGCAGCTCCGGATCCTCGGTCTTCAAGACCTCCTCGACGTTCTCCTGGCTGATGCCGAACTCTTCAGCCTGGATCAGCGCGTAGTGCACCCAACGCGCGATGGCCGACCAGTTGGGATCGGTGTCGATGATGACCGGGCCCATGTGCGACTTGGCAAAGGTCTCGGGCAGGATCACGTGATCGTCGGGGTTCTTCATCCTGAGGCGCCGGGTGCCAAGGAAGGGAATCTCGGAGGTCACCACGTCGCAGCGGCCGTTCTCGTAGTACTCGTAGCGCTGGTTGGTGTTCTCGAAGGCCACGGGCGTGTAGGTCATGCCGCGGGCCTTGAAGTAGTCCGAGATCAGGCTGTCGGTCAGCGTGCCGGCGACAACGCAGATGGTGGCGCCATCGAGATCCTCGATCTTCTCCGCGCCGGCGCGCTTGTGGACCATGAATCCGTGACCGGAGTAGAGCGTCGGCCCGACGAAGTCGAAGCCCAGTTCGCTGTCGCGTCCGATCGTGTAGGTGATGGCGAGTCCGGCTACGTCGACCTCGCGCGACTTCACGGCCGGCATTCCCTGGGCGAAGGTCATGGTCACGTACTCGACGGCGTTGGGGTCGCCGAAGATGGCGGCTGCCAGAGCCCTGCAGTAGTCGACGTCGAAGCCCTGCCACTGGCCCTTATCGTCCAGGGTCGCCAAGGCCGGAACGTTCTCGTAGATGCCGCAGCGCAGCTTTCCGCGCTCCTTGATCTCGTCGAGGACCTGCCCGGCGCTGGCGGCAAGCGGCACGGCGAAGGCGACGGCTGCCGCCGTCAACATCGTTTTCAACCTCATGGCTTATCTCCCTTTGAGAGAGCGTGAGTCTCCTGTTGGTGTTCTGCGGGCGCGACGGGTGGGCCCAGACGTCTTCCCCGCAAGCAGGTATGTTATTTGTTACATCATCATTGGTCAATGGCTCTGTTTTTCCACCAAATGACATCGAAAATGGGGCTGGACAGATGGTTTTCCGAAGGATGTTATATCACTCTATGCCAGCGCAGCGGGGAGAATGAGCATGCTGTTTCCGCAAAAGGGTACGGATTGGCGGACCTTGGCCGCCGAGATGAGCGCGCTGAAGGCACTGGATCACGACTGGCGCCGCGGTCGGCTGCCGGCCTACATCTACTTCTACAACGACGAACTCTTGGACGTGCAGATGGAGGCCTACCGGCTCTACGCAGTGGAGAACGGGCTGGGCGAAGGCAAGGTGTTCCACAGCCTGACACGCATGCTGGACGACATCGCGGGCATGGCATTCGACCTCTTCCACGCACCGGAAGGGGCGGGCATGTCCTTCACCTCCGGCGGGACGGAGAGCCTCTTCGAGGCGGTGAAGACGGCGCGCAAGTGGCATCGCACCCACCGCCGCGGCGAAGTTCCGCTCAACGTCGTCGCGCCCTACTCGGCTCATGCGACCCTGGATAAGGCGGGGACGATCCTGGATGTGGAGATCCGCCGCGTTCCCTTGGGCGAGGAGCGCCGCGCCGACGTCGCGGCCATGGCCGAGGCAATCGACGAGGGTACCATCATGCTGTTCGCCTCGGCGCCCTGCTTTCCCTACGGCGTCTTCGACCCCATCGCGGCGCTGGGAAAGCTGGCCGAGGAGCGCGCGTTGTGGCTCCACGTCGACGGCTGCTGGGGCGGTTTCATCTCGCCGTTCGCCAAGCAGTTGGGCTATCCCATACCGGAGTGGGACCTGGCGGTCCCGGGGGTCTGGAGTGTCTCGGCCGACCTGCACAAGTTCGCCTACGCCGCGAAGGGCGCCTCACTCCTGCTGTTTCGCGATGCCGCTCTCAGGGACTACGAGCGCTTTGAGTTCGGCGGCTGGCCGCGCGGCACCTATGCGACACCCACCTTCCTCGGCACCCGCCCGGCCGGCGCCATCGCCGCCGCCTGGGCCGTGCAGCGCTACATGGGCAGGGAAGGCTACTTGACCGCCACCAAGGCGACAATGGATGCCACCATGGGCATGGTCCAAGGCATCGACGCGATCCCCGGGCTCGCCTGCCTGAAGCCGGTCGGAGAGGCCAATCTCTATGCCTTCCTCTCCGAGGACCCGGAGGTGGAGATCATGGCGGTGGCCGACCGCCTGGCCGACAAGGGATGGTTCCCCGGTCGCATGCGCGAGCCGCTCTCCATCCAGCAGGGCGTCAACCCCGTGCATCTTCCCATTGTCGACGAGTACGTGGCCGACGTGTCCGCCGCGGTGGAAGAGGTCCGTGAGGCCGGTGCCAAGAGTCGTTTCAAGGACGGCAGTTACTGACGTCGACCGCAAGGCTGCTGGCATCGCGATCAGGGAGCAGCTCAGTGGTATAGCTGTGAGCCCTTCCGATGCGACTGACGACTGCTGTCACTCCTCGGACGCGGCGTCGCGCACCGCAAACCTCGCTTCTTTCCGCGATAGAGGCATCGCTGAAGACTGACCCCATTGAGACGACAAGGTCCGCATGCTTCGCGTATGCCGGGCGTGGCCCTGCGCGCGCACCACGACAGGCTCGACGACGCAAGCGCGGTTGGTTAAGTCCGCATGACAAAAAGTGTGCTCCGTAGGAAAACTTCGCTCTAAGCGAAAGTATGACTTGGCGGTTCCGGCGAGGCGGTGGAACACGTAAGCTGTGATGGTGAACGAACGTTGATCCACATTGATTCTTGCGAGTGCACACAGATGGAATCAAGACAGGTGAACCAGCGTGAGCCGCTTGCCATCGCAGGAATCGGGTGCCGATTGCCCGGTGGCGTCGACGACCCGGACGCGCTGTGGCAATTGCTGTGCGAAGGCGGCTCGGCGATCGCCACCGTTCCCGCCGATCGTTGGGATGTCGAGCGCTACTACCACAGCGACAGCTCGGTTCCCGTCACGATGCACACCAAGTGGGGCGGCTTCCTCGACGACATCGACCACTTCGATGCCCGCTTCTGGGGCATCAGTCCCCGCGAGGCGCTGCGCATGGACCCGCAGCAGCGCTGGGTCCTCGAGTGTGCGTGGGAGGCCATCGAGGATGCCGGCTACGCGCCGAGCCAGCTGCTGAGAAGCGCCACCGGCGTCTACATAGGCGCCGGATCGCACGACTATGCCAACGTGCAGATTACCAGCAAGGAGCAGATCGATGTGCACACCAATCTGGGCTCCACGCTGTCCATCATCGCCAATCGTGTCTCCTTCTGTCTCGACCTGATCGGACCCTCCATTGCCGTCGACACGGCCTGCTCGTCGGCGCTGGTGGCGATCAACCTTGCTTGCGAGGCCCTGTGGAGCGGTGAGATCGAGTTCGCCTTGGCCGGTGGCGTCAATGCGCTGATCGCGCCCGACACCTCCATAGGCTTCTCCAAGGCGATGATGCTGTCGCCGACCGGCCAGTGCTTCGCCTTCGACGCGCGCGCCAACGGCTATGTGCGCAGTGAGGGCGCCGGCGTCCTGTTCCTGCTGCCGCTTTCGCGGGCGCTGGCGCGGGGAATGCGGCCCTACGCCGTCGTCAGGGCGGTGAGCACCAACCAGGACGGGAGGACCTCGTCCATCACGGTGCCGTCCGAGCCCAGTCAATCGCTCATGCTGCGAGAGGCCTACCGAAAGGCCGGGATTCCGCCCGCCCGGGTCGGTTACATGGAGGCGCACGGCACCGGCACGCCCGTCGGTGATTCCATCGAGGCCACCGCGCTCGGCACCGTGCTGGCCGAGGGCCGCGCGGAGGATGCGCCCTGCCTGATTGGGTCCGTGAAGACCAACATCGGTCATCTCGAGACCGCGTCGGGCGTGGCGGGGGTGATGAAAGCGGCCTTGGCGCTGCGGGAGGGATTTGTTCCTCCGAGCATCAACTTCGAGACGCCGAACCCGAACATCGACTTCGCCGGAATGCGACTGCGCGTGGCCACCCAGATGACCCCCTTTCCCAGCGCGCAGGGATGTATGCCGGTCGCCGCGGTCAACTCCTTCGGATTTGGTGGGACCAACGCGCATGTGGTGCTGGAAGCCGCGCCCGAGGTTCCGGAGCCGGCCGCGCCCTGCCGCAAAGCCGAGCGACCACTCCTCCTGCCGGTCTCCGGCAAGGACGAGTCGGCTCTTCAGGCCTATGCCCGGCGCTATCGCCAGTACCTGGCCGCGCCCGCCGCCAATCTCGCCGAGATCTGTTACTCGGCCGGCACGCATAAGGAGCACCACGAGAAGCGGGCGGTTCTCCTCGGCACGGACGTTAAGGAGATGCGCGAGCGGCTGCGCCTGCTGGCTGCCGGCGATCAAAGCGCGGCGGACGTGGTTCGCGGCACTGCTCAGGAAGCGATCGATCGCGTCTCCTTCGTCTTCACCGGCCAAGGCGCGCAGTGGTGGCGGATGGGCCAGGATCTCCTTGCGCGCGAACCGCTGTTCCGCCAGGCCATCGAGGCGGTCGAGGCGGAGCTACGACCCCTTGCCGGCTGGTCCCTGACGGAAGAGATGTCCCGTGGCGAGGAGGCGTCGAACTACCAGCGCACCTCCATTGCCCAGCCCGCCATCTTCGCCTTGCAGGTCGCCCTTGCGGAGCTATGGCGAAGCTGGGGTATCGAGCCTTCTTGCGTGGTCGGTCACTCCGTCGGTGAAGTCGCCGCCGCGCGGGTAGCCGGAATCTACTCCCTGGCGGATGCGGTGAAGGTGATCTATCACCGCTCGCGTCTGCAGGAGAGGACGGGCGGCGCGGCGCGACCCGGCGCGATGTACGCCGTCGGGCTGGATGAAGCCGAGGGGCGGCGGCTGATAGGCGGGCTGGAGGACAGCATCCAGGTTGCCGTGGTCAACGGCCCGTCGAGCATCACTCTCTCCGGCGACGCGGAGCCACTGGAACGCCTGGCCGAGACGCTGGAAGCCGAGGGCACCTTCGTGCGCCGTTTGCATATCCCGCACGCCTTTCACTCGCACCAGATGGACCCGATCCGCGACGAGCTGATCGCGTCGCTCAAGGACATCGAGCCACGGGCGTCCCGCATCCCGTTCGTTTCGACGGTGACGGCAGAGGCACTTGCGGGAGAGGGTCTCGATGCCGCCTACTGGTGGCGCAACGTCCGCGAGCCGGTTCGCTTCGCCGCGGCCTTTGACACCCTGATCGATCGGGGAGAGCGGCATTTCCTCGAGATCGGGCCGCATCCGGCGCTGAAGCAACCGATGGCGGATTGCCTGCAGAGCCGTGAGTCGGACGCGTACCTCTTCCACTCGCTGAAGCGCGAGACCGACGAGACGCAGGAGATCCTGACCAACCTCGCCCAGTTGCACAACCTCGGCGCTACCGTGGACTGGCGCGCGGTGAACCAGGCGGCCGGGCGGTTTTGCCGGCTGCCGGCCTATCCCTGGCAGCGCGAACGCTTCTGGGTGGAGTCGCCGGCGAACCGCGATTACCGCTGCGCCCCGCGCCTTCACCCGCTGCTTGGCCGGCGCGTAGTGGGTACCTGCCCAACCTTCGAGTTCCGCCTCGACCTCGGGCTCTTCCCTTACCTCAACGACCACCACCTCTGGGACTCCGTGGTCTTTCCGGCGGCCGGCTTTTGCGAGATCGCCCTTGCGCTCGCCGCCTCTTTGTATCCCAAGGAGGACTACTGCCTTGAGGCCTTCGAGGTGGAACAGGCTCTCTTCGCGGAGGAGTCCGACGCGCCGAGCGTCCGCATCGAGTTCTTCGAGGCCGACAGCAGCTTTCATGTCTATTCGAGCAAGGAACGCGATCCGTCGCGAACCTGGACCCTGAACGCCAAGGGCCGCTTGATCAAGCGCACGCCCCACGGATTTCCCAAAGCCGACCTCGCCGGCATTCGCGATCGGCTCCAAGCAGGCTACGGCGCCGCGGACTACTACGCCGATTTCCAGGCAACGGGCTACCAGTTCGGAGAGAGCTTCCAGCACATCCGCAACCTCTGGCGAGGCGAAGGCGAATCCCTCATCGAGATCGAGACACCGCCCGGCCTGCGCGCGGAGTTCACGGACTACCGTATTCATCCGGCCGTGCTCGACGCCTGCTTCCAGGGATTGCGTGCCGCGCAGGGTGCTGCGCGCAGCGCCGATCCCCACGACTACTTCTACCTGCCGGCGGCGATCGGACGCCTGCGCCTCTTGAGCGAGGCGGTCCCGGAACGCCTTTGGGCCCATTCCAGGATCGAGTTCGACGACGGCAAGGCACTGACGGCCAGTATCATGGCGTACGACGATGCCGGAAATCCCGTTGTCGAGGTGCTGGACTTCAAGGCGGAATGGGCACCGCAGCAGGATCGGCGAACCGACGAGCTGGAGAACTCCTTCTACCGATTCGGCTATGAGCCACGCCATCTCTGGGGTTCGAGAAGCGAGGGCCCGGCGAAGCTTGCGCCGATTGCGCAGGTGCTGGACCGGACCGCCGCGGCGGTACCCGAGGTCATCGAGCGTTACGACCTGATCTCCTACCGGCAGAATTTCTACGTCAAGCTGGAAGAGGCGGCCGAGCAGGCGATCGTGAATGCGTTGCTCGATCTCGGCTGGGCTCCCCGGTCCGGGGATGTCGTCTCGCTGGAGGGATTGGCCCTCGAGCTTGGAGTCCTGGAGTCTCACCGCCAGTTGCTGGAGGCGCAGCTGAGCGTACTCAGCGATGCGGGCTATCTGCGGCGCCATCCGGCGGGTGGCTGGACAGTGGAAAAGCCGCTCGCGCGCATGCCCCTGGCGGAGAGCCTGGACCGGCTCATAGACAGTGCCGGGCCCTTCGCTTCGGAGGCCGAGCTGCAGCGCCTCACCGCGACATCGCTAGCGGACGTGCTGAGCGGAGAGAAAGATGCCGTCGAACTGCTGTTCCCCGGGGGGCGGGCAATCGAGGTCCTGAAGCGCGCCTATCGCGAGGGCGGCGACTGGCCGGCGGTGAACGCGCTGATGCATAGCGCGGTGGAGAGCCTTGTCGAGAGTTTGCCGCCGCGCCGCACCTTGCGTGTTCTCGAGATCGGCGCCGGCACGGCCTCCTTGACACGGGCCGTGCTGCCCGCACTGCCCGACGGACGCTACGAGTACAGCTTCACCGACATCAGCCAGGCCTTCTCCAGCGAGGCCAGAGAGCTTCTGGAAGACAACCCCTCGCTGCGGTTCCAGACCTTCGACATCGAGGGCGAGCCCGCGGCGCAGGGGATAGGCGAGTCGCGCTATGACCTGATCCTCGGCTCCAACGTTATCCATGCAACGGAGAACCTGGAAGAGGTGCTGCTGAACCTGAAGCAGTGCCTGGCCCCCGAGGGCGTCCTGCTGTTCTTCGAGCTTACCCAGCCGCGCGCAACGCTGCTCAACGTGTTCGGCCTGCTGCCTGGCTGGTGGCGGTTCCGGGACCGGGACCTCCGCGCACACTCCCCCCTGATGCCCCCGGAGACCTGGGAGGCACTGCTCAAGCGCGTGGGATTCATTGAGCCAGGCACCGTGACCCTGCCGCAAGTCGAGCTGCAAACGCTCTTTGTCGCACAAGCCCCACCCAAGGAGGATGCGGCAGAGGAGAGCGTTCCGCCGCCAAGCGAGACGCCGGCCGAGCGCATCGTGATCCTGGCGGATGCCACCGGGACCGCGACCGGATTGCGGGAGCACCTGGTGACCAGGGGGCATCCCGTTGCCATGGTCAGGCCCGGCGAGGCGTTCTCTAGCACCTCCGACGATACCTTCACCGTCGCCCCCGAGTCTCCTGATGACTGGGACGCGCTGCTGGATGCGCTTGACGGACCCGCAGGCGCCCCGGCCCGGCTGATACATTGCTGGACACTGGATCGTGCCGGAGCGGACATCTCGGCTTCCAGGGACTTGGTGGCAGCCCAAGCGACCGGCGTTCATAGCCTGCGCCTCTTGTTCCAGGCCCTTGCGCGACGCGAAGCGACCTTGCGTACGACCTTGGTGACGCGCGGGCGGGCATCGGTGAGAGGCGAGGCCTTGGCGTCGCTGGCGGCAACGCCGCTCACGGGCTTCTGCCGGGTGGTCAACAACGAGCACCCCGAGTGGCCGGTCCAGATGGTGGACCTCGATCCCCAGGGCGGCCCGAACGAAGCCGATTGCCTGCTCGAAGAGATCACCTTGGCGGATGGCGAACCGGAGGTCGCCTACCGCGGGGATCGACGCTATGTGAACCGCCTGCACCGGCTCAATCTGGAAAGCCTCCCTCGGCGCACGCGCGTCGTGGCCGCGGACGGCGCCGAAGAGAGCTTTCGCCTGGAGATCGAGCGGCCGGGGGCCCTGCAGGACTTCTTTCTCGCCGAAACGCCGCGCCAGCAGCCTGCAGCCGGTGAGGTGGAAGTCGCCGTCAAGGCAGGTGGCATCAACTTTCGTGATTTGATGAAGGCGCTGGGCCTCTATCCCGGCAACCCGGTGGATCTCCATTGGCTGGGCGACGACGTCGCGGGCGAGGTGGTTCGGGTGGGCGAGGGGGTTGATGATGTTCGCGTCGGCGACAGGGTTGCTGGCATCGCGCCTTATGGCTTTCGCCGCTTCGTGACCCTGGACCAACGCCTCCTGTTTCCCGTCGCCCCTCGGCTGAGCTTCCAGCAAGCGGCGACCCTGCCCACCGTGTTCGCCACCGCCTACTATGCGCTCGTTCACCTGGCGCGCATGCGGGAAGGCGAGCGTGTCCTGATCCATGCGGGAACGGGGGGCGTGGGCTCGGCCGCCATCCAGATCGCGCGAAGCCTGGGGCTGGAGATCTTCGCCTCCGCCGGCTCGGCGGAAAAGCGCCGCTTGCTCGAAGAGGCGGGTGTGCATCACCTGTTGGACTCGCGAAGCCTGGACTTCGCCGACGAGGTGCGCGCCATCACCGGCGGCGAGGGGGTCGACTGCGTCTTGAACTCCCTCGCCGGCGAGTTCATTCCCAAGGGCATCGGCTGCCTGCGCCCCTTCGGGCGCTTCATCGAGATCGGCAAGGTCGACATTTACAACAACGCCAAAATCGGCCTCGAACCGCTGAAGGACAACATCAGCTTTTTCGTGGTCGACCTGGCGCAGCTGCTGCTCACCAAGCCGGGGTACATGGCCGAGATCTGGCAGGAGCTGGAGCCGAGGTTTCGCGATGGGACCTATGAGCCCTTGCCGCTGCGCGTCTTCCCGCTCTCCGAAGCCAAGGATGCCTTCCGCCACATGTCCCAGGGCAAGCACATCGGCAAGAACGTGCTGGACTTCGAGCTGCCCAACCCGAGTGTCGCGGCGAACACGCAGGACGGCCACCTCTTTCATGGCGAGGGCACCTATCTGATCACCGGTGGCGCGGGCGGCTTCGGCTTCGAGGTCGCGAGGTGGATGGCCGAGCAGGGCGCGCGCCATTTGGCGCTCGTCTCCCGTTCCGGACCTGACGCGCGGACCAGAGAGGCGATCGAAGGCCTTCGCGGCGACGGTGTCACCCTTCTCGATGCACGGGCCGACGTCACGGACTACGACGCCTTGAAGACGGTCATTGATGGCATCAAGGCAGGCCCCGCCAAGCTGCGCGGGATCATCCACGGCGCCATGATCATCGACGATCAGGAAATCCTCGCACTCGACCAGGAGAGCTTCGACAAGGTGCTCCATCCGAAGATGCTGGGCGCGTGGAACCTGCACCAGCTGACCCGCGCGCTTCCGCTGGATTTCTTCGTCTCCTTCTCCTCGCTGGCATCCGTCATCGGTGGCATACGACAGTCGAACTACAGCGCTGCCAATGCCTTTCTCGATGCGTTGAGCGAGCATCGCGCGGCCCTGGGACTGCCGGCATCGTCGATCAACTGGGGCGCGCTTGCCGGTGCCGGCGTCGTCCAGCGCAGCCCGAAGACGGTGCAGTATCTCGAAAAGCTCGGCCTCTCGATGTACGAACTGAACGAATCGCTGGCCATCCTCCGGCAGTTCCTGGCGCGCCAGGTGACGACGATGGCCGCTTCCGTGATCGACTGGAGGCAGCTCGCCGCGGTCAGCCCGCTGGCGGCGGAATCTCCGGTCTATTCGCTCGTCGCGGGCAGTGCCTCGGACGAGAACTCGGAGATGGCACGCTCCCGCATTCTGGCGGCCAGAGCCGAGGACCGCCATCGCCTCATCGTGGAGTTTCTGACGCAGCAGATCGGCTCTGTTTTCGATGCCGATCCAAGCACGATCGATGTTCGGGCGCCTCTGGCCCATCTGGGCATCGATTCCCTGATGGCGGTCGAGCTGGTCAACCGGGTGGAGTCGGAGCTAGGCGTTCGGATGCCCATGGGCTCGGTGCTGAGCGGGCCTAGCGCGTGGGATCTCGCCGCTTCCCTGGTCGAGCTGGTCGCCGAGGGCGACGACGCACGGTCCTCGACGGGTAAGCAACCGCTCGCACCGGACGAGGCGGCGGAGCTTGCAGCCGATGCCGAGCTGGACCCCGAGATCTCTCCGGGTGCCGATGCCAGAGCCAATCTCCGGCCGGCGGCCGTGTTCTTGACGGGCGGCACCGGGTTCCTGGGGGCCTTTCTGATCCGAGACCTGTTATCGGCAACGGATGCCGACATCTATTGCCTTGTGCAGGCTGCGGACGACGCGGAGGCCCGTTCGAACCTGGCGAGCAACCTGAAGCGTTACGGCCTGTGGGACGAGACGCGCGCACAGCGCCTTCACCCCATCGTCGGTGACGTCGCCCGTGAGCGCTTCGGCCTATCCGAGGAGGCCTATGCCGGGCTCGCGGCTCGGATCGAGGTGATTTACCACTGCGCCGCCAAGCTGAACTTCGTCCTGCCTTACGCCGCGCTGAAAGCGGTCAACGTCGAGGGAACGCGGGAGATCCTTCGCTTCGCCTGCCAGGGTGAGCCGAAGACGCTTCACCACGTCTCCAGCATCTCCGTGTGGGAAGCCGCGGCGCGTGAAGGGCGTTCCTTCAACGAAGCCGATGAGTTGAGCGCGCCGCAGGACATGGTACTCGGCTACTCCAAGAGCAAATGGGTGGCCGAGAGACTGGTGATGGCGGCGCAGAAGAGGGGGCTGCCGGCAACGATCCATCGCCCCTCGTTCCTTGTCGGCGACAGCGAAACCGGTGCGAGCAACCCGAACGACTTCGTGTCCACGCTCGTCGCCAACTGCCTGCAGATCGGCGCTTGCTTCGATCTCGAGGTGATTCTGGACGCCTCACCCGTCGACTACGTCAGCCGCGCCATCGTCCATCTGTCGCGTAAAGAAGATTCCGTCGGACGTGTCTATCATCTGCAAAACCCCCATACCGTCTCGTTCGGCAAGGTCATCGAGATTTGCGTCGAACGGCTCGGGGTGACCGTGAGCCAAGTGCCCTACAAGGAGTGGATAGCCCAGATCAAGGCGCATGCGACGTCGCCCGACAACAAGATGTTCGCGCTGCTGCCGTTCTTCACCGAAACGCACTCGGACGAGGATTTGACGTTTCTTGAGCTCAACACGGCCGAGCAGCGCCCCCTCCTCGATTGCCGGGACACGCTCACGGCGCTCGAGGGATCCGGGATTGTCTGCCCAAGCCTGGAGGATCAAGAGGTGCTCGGCAAGATCGTCGACTTCGTCGTTCAGCAGCAGGTGGCAGAAGCGCTCTCGGGTGTGCAGGCCTTGCCGGCCGGTGCTTCCTAGCCGGCAGAACAAAGCACAGCGATTGGTGCAGCCACCCACCGAACAAGAGCCCGTACGAACCAGCTTTCTCGGAACCGCGTCGCGTCAACCAGATGGCTTCGAAACCGGTGCGTCCAACAGGATCGAGTGCTTTGGCGCCCAGCTCAACCACGCCCGGCTTCCGGGCGGCTCGATCCGCGATTCTCTGTTCTGGTGGAAGAGAGTGAGCTCGATCTCGCCTGCCTTGACGCGATAGGTGATCGACGCCCCCATGTAGATCGGCTGCACGATCTCCGCGGCAAGGCAGTTGGCGGCGCCGTCCTCGTCGAGAGGGGGGCGGCTTCCGACGTGAAGCGTGAACTTTTCCGGCCGCACCGTCACGGTCACCGCCGTTCCTTCCGCGGGCAGGGGGTCCAGGGTGTGAAGGCGCTGTCCGTCGCCGAGAACGACGGTCCCGGCTGACCCGTTTCTGCCAGCCACCCGGCCCGGAATGAAGTTGGTGGCACCGAGAAAGGCGGCCGCAAAGGGTGTGCGCGGTCGCTCATAGACCTCGCCGGGTTCTCCGGCCTGCTCGACAACGCCCTCGCGAAAGATGGCGATCCGGTCCGACAGGGTGAGTGCCTCTTCCTGATCGTGGGTGACGAAGACCGTGGTGATGCCGACTTCGCGCTGGATCTGCCGCAGCTCGACCTGCATTTGCTGCCTGAGGTTCTTGTCGAGAGCACCCAGCGGCTCGTCCAGCAGAAGGACGCGCGGATTGGAGACGAGCGCCCGGGCGAGCGCGACGCGCTGCTGTTGACCGCCGGACAGCTGGCGCGGTCGGCGCTGCCCGTAGCCGCCGAGTTGGACCAGCTCCAGCATCTCCTCGACCCGCTTCTTGATCTCCGTCTTGCCGTTGCGGCGCACCGAAAGGGGAAAGGCGACGTTGTCGAACACCGACATGTGGGGAAAGAGCGCGTAGTGCTGGAACACCATGCCTAGGTCGCGCCGGTGGGTGGAAATGCGGCTGACGTCGGCGCCGTCGATGAGAATCTGCCCGGCCTCGGGCTCGACGAAGCCGGCAATCGAGCGGAGCAGCGTGGTCTTGCCGCTGCCGCTGGGTCCCAGAAGCCCGAAGAACTCGCCATCGGCGAGGCTGAGGGACACCTTGTTGAGCGCCACGACGCTGCCGTAGCGTTTCGATAGGTCACGGATCTCCACGCGGCTCACTGTGTCCCTCCGAAGCGATAGAAACGCGACACCAGCAGCAGGAGCGCCATCGAGACGACGATGATGATGGTCGAGATGGCATTGATCTCGGGCGTGAAGCCCTTGCGGATCGACGCGTAGATCTCCACCGGCAAGGTGGTGACACCGGGCGGCGAGAGGAAATAGGAGGTCACGAACTGATCGAAAGAGATGCCGAAGGCGAAGAGGGCCGCGGCGGCAACGCCGGGTGCGATGACCGGCAGGGTGACGCGGAAGAAGGTCTGGACCGGCGTCGCCCCCATGGTCGCCGCTGCTTCCTCGAGATCCGGCCCGAAGCTGTGGAGCCGGGCGCCGACCACGATGATGACGTAGGGGAGCGACAGGGCGACATGGGCCAGCAGCATGGCGTGCAGCCCGCGCCCGATCCCCGCATAGTAGAAGAAAATCAGCATGGCCGTGGCCAGAATGAGCCAGGGAACGGCCATCGGCGGAAACAGCAGGATCTGAAGGGCTGCGTGGCTGCGCACGCGGTAGCGCGCAAGCGCGAGGGCCGCCATGGTGCCGATCACGGTCGCCACGATGGTGTTGGCGAGCGCCAGCAGCACGCTGTTGCGTCCGGCGCGCCACAGAGTCTCGTTGTCACTCAGCTGGTCGAACCAGATCAGGCTGAAGCGGAAGGGGAGCTGGTAGTTGCTCGACTCGTTGAAGCCCATCGCCATCATCACCGCGATCGGCAGATAGATGAAGACCAAGAGAGCTGCGAGATAGGCAGAGCCGAGGCGACGGATCATCGGACTTACGCCAGCCGAAGACGATTGCGCAGGAAGGGATAGGAGACGGCGAAGATGAGCATGACGATGGCCAGCAGGATGAAGGAGAGAGCCGCTCCCAAAGGCCAGTTGAACACCTCCGTGAACTGGTCCTCGATGACCGTGCCCAGCATGATGCTCTGACGCCCGCCGAGGATGCGCGGCTCCATGAAGGCGCCGACCACGGGAACGAAGATCAGGACCACGCCGACCAGCAGGCCGGGCAGGCTGAGCGGCAGGATGATCCGCCTGAAGATGGTTAGCCTGGAGGCGCCCATGACCCGCCCGGCCTCGATCAAGGCATCGTCGATCGCCTGCAGCGAGATATAGCAGGTGAGGATCATGTAGGGCACGAAGGAGTGCACCAGTCCGACCACGATGGCCGGATAGCTGTAGAGTATTCCGATCGAGGGCGCCCCCGGCAACACCGCCTGGAGCGCCTGGTCGATGATGCCGTTGGACCTCAGCACCATTGTCCAGGCAAAGATGCGGATGAGCGCGTTGCTCCAGAACGGCAAGACGACAAGCAGCAAGACCGCCTCGCGCCACCGCCCGCGCACGCTCTTCGCCAGTATCAAGGCGGCCGGGTAGCCGATCAGCACGCAGAAGAAGGTGACGTAGAGCCCGAGCTTGATCGAGCGCCAGGTCAGAAAACTGTAGAAGTCACGCTCGAAGAAGAGCGCGTACTGCTTGATCGACAGCGTAGGCTCGGCCTTGCCGAACGGCATTGTCGACAGGAAGCTGAAGTAGAGCATCACGGCCAGCGGCAGGACCACTGTCACCGCCAGCCACAGGTAGGCGGGCGCGGTCAGCCCGTGGGAAGCCCACTTACGTCTCGCTTGGGACACGGTGCGCTATCCTACCAGTTCGAGTCCCATTGCCTGGCCCGTCGCAAGCGATCATAGGCTGTTCGCCAACGCGCATCGCTCGGTCTCCGCCTTGGCGTGACGGGCCGCGACCAGGTCCCCAGCCAATGCCTTCTGGGTGGCCAGGCACTCCGGCGGCAGCTGCGTGAGCCTGGCGGCACCGGCTTCGTCGAGGCCCGAAAACGCGCCGCAAATGGCCGCCGCCATGCAGGCTATGGTGTCGGTATCGCGACCAAAGTTGGCGCCCAGCACGGCCGCGCGCCAAGGATCGCCGTCGGCCAGCCGGACGATTGCCAGTACCGCCGGCACGGTCTCCCGGCTGTCGCAGGCGATAGCCCTGCGGAAGCCACGGTGGTAGGCCGCGCGGAAGGCCTTGTAGTCGTCTGTCTCTCGCACGAGTGCCTGGGCATCGCTAATCAGCCCGCGCATCTCCTCGCCACTCCAGGGCTTGATGCAATCCACCGCGGTCCGAAGAATGCCGTCCAGCGTTGCGCCGGGCGACAGGGCGTCGGCGATGGCCGCGGCAACGGCCGCAGCGGCATCCTGACAGAAGCCAACGTCGCTCAGGTGGAGCAGGCTGGCGATCTCCATCGCCTGCGCGGCCGCGGCGCGCGGATGGCCGGCGTTGACGATACCGACGGGCGAGATCGACATGGCGCTGGTGGAACTCGGCATGGTGCCGACGGCAATCGTCCGGGGAGGGTAGCCGCGGCGAAGCTTGTCGTTCGCGTGGAGGACCGAGGAAAAGAATCTCTCGACCTTCTCGCCGACGATGTCCGCCTGATGCCCTCGCCACTCCGCCGCCCAATCGTCGGCAGTCGCATAGCCGCCGGTCTTGATCATGGCGGCGGCGAGCAGGTCGCGCATGATGGTGTCGTCGGTGCCGTCCGTCTCGACGGTCTCGATCCAGCCGAAGCGCCGCTCGATCTCGTGCGGCTCCAACAACTCCGTCGGCGATCCCATCGCGTCGCCGATGACACCGAAGGCCAGGCAAGCAAGGGCGTGGCGCTCCAAACTGGTTGAGCCGCTGGACAAAGGCTACCTTCCTTGCAGCCGAGAGGGGGCCTCTCTCGAGAGCCTCCTCTCGGCGTTCAAACGTCGCCTATTGGCGCCAGTCCTCCCTCCGCTACTCAGCGAAGTAGGCCTTCGTTTCCTGCCAGAGATCGAGATAGGACTGGCGCTGCTCGTCGGAGAGCGGTCCCTTGAAGTTGATCCGCTTCAGGTTCTCCGGCTGGCCGAGCACTTGACGCGTCAAGGAACTCTCGGGGAGCTCCGCCAAGGCGGCGGCGTTGGCGGAGACCGGCGCACCGCCCGCATCGACCCATCCGGCATAGAACTCCTTGCCGACCATGTAGTCGATGAAGGCGTTGGCGGCCTCCTCGTTGGGTGCGTCCGTCGCAATGGCGAGGCCGTCGCGGAAGCCGACGGCGCCTTCCTCGGCCACGAAGTAGCTGACCGGCAGGTTGTCCTCCACGATCGCCTTCTCGGTGCTGCTGGTCCAGAAGATGGAGATGTCGCACTCCTTTGCCGCGGCCAGCTTGCGCCACTCGTCCTCTGACTTCCAGAAGGCCTTGATCTGCGGCTTGAGCGCCCGGAGCTTGTCACGGATCGCAGCCATGTCCTCCGGTTGATCCGGGTTCTGGCCGAGCGCGAGCGCCGCGAAGCGAACCGAGTCCTCCGGGTTGTCGCGCCAGCAGACGCGGTTCTCGTGGGCGGGGTCCCAAAGAACCTCTAGCGAGGTCGGCGCCTCGGCGAACACGTCGGTGTCGTAGGTCACGGACGTCCCGCCCCAGATCCATGCGACGGCATAGACCTGACCGTCAAAGTTAAGCTGCGGCGAGTCGCGCATCTCCGGATAGAGGTCGGCGAAGTTGGGCAACTTGGCCGGATCGATCGGCTGAATCAGGCCCTCTTCCGCCGCCTGGCCGACGAAGGCGGCGTTCAGCACGATCACGTCGTAATAGCCTGGGTTGGTCCGGAGCTTGGCGAAGGCCTCGGGATAAGAGCTCATGTAGTCGTGCACCACCTTGACGCCGGTGTCCTTCTCGAAGGTGGCGAGAGCCCAGGGCTCGTCGGTGCCCCAGCCCTTCCAGTTCAGAACGCGCAGCTCGTCCGCGGCCACGGCTGTGAAACTAAGCGCGCTCACCATGCCTAGCGCGGCCAGGCCGACCGCCATCCGCGCCGCCTGCCGCCTGGATGTTCTCCACCTATCCATCGCCTCGCCCTCCTGTTGGATCAGCTCTGCGGCGGGTTCCCGCAACTCTTGCTGTCGAGGTGCGCTTGCCTGGGCTGGCGGCGCGTGCCGCCAAACCAGGAGACGGAATGCCGTCGGCACGATGCCGTCCACCCTGCTTTCGCCTCCTGCCGCATTGATAGACACAGATCTATCTTAGCGCTTACACTAGAGCTGCGATTCTGCAACGTCAACCCTGTTGGTTGGCGGCCTATCGGATCATGGGACTCCATAACTATATGAAAATAAGTGCTTTTCTGCTTGCGCTTTCTTAAGGCCAACGCGTTCATCGATAAAAGCGCTTTCTGTCTTCTCTTGACATGTGGCGACCTCACCCTGATGCTCTGTAGGGAATGAGGTCCAGGCAGCTATCAAAATCACGCCTGGTCCGCAGAATATTGGCCTTCCGACGGCCATAGAGGCGGAGCGGCGTGCTTTGAGCAGAATTGAAAGAGTAAGCGCTTCCACTGCCCGTGTGCCGCTGCATGCGCCCACGGCCTTCGCAACGCGCCGGGTCCTGGCGCGGGACTACGCTCTGGTGCGCGTGCGCGGCGATGACGGCGTGGAAGGGATCGGCTTCTGCTATGGCGGCCATAGCGCCGGTGGCCTGGTGACCCAAGCGGTGGTCGATCTCTTGGCCCCCCTTCTGCTTGGGGAGGACTGTCATGCCGTGGAGCGCCATTGGGAGAGACTCTACGACGTGGCCCTGCTACAGGGCCGGACCGGGGCCGTCATGCGGGCGATCTCAATCCTCGACAACGCGCTCTGGGATCGGAACGCGCGGGCCGCCGGCCTGCCGCTCTACAAGTTTCTCGGCGCCCATCGCACCGACAGGGTGCCCGCCTATGCCAGCGGTGGCTACTATCTCGATGGCAAGACACCGGCGATGGTGGGCGAGGAGATGGCGCGCTACGTCGCGATGGGTTTTGGCGCCGTCAAGATGAAGGTCGGAGGCGCGGACGAGCGAACGGAAGAAGAGCGCATCCGCTGCGCGCGCGAGGCGATCGGCTCCGACGTGCTGTTGATGCTGGATGCCAACAACGCCTGGAAGGACCTGCCCACCGCTCAGCGCTTCATGCGTATCTACGAGCGCTATGATCCCTATTGGATCGAGGAACCCTTCAGCCCGGACGACATCGACAACCATGTGCGACTGGCCGCCACGACATCGGTCACGGTCGCAACCGGCGAGATCGAGGCTGGCCGCTGGCGTTTCAAGCAGCTTCTCGAGCAGGATGCGGCGGCAATCCTGCAGACCGACGCGGCGGTGTGCGGCGGCATCACCGAATGGCGGCGGATCGCGGCCACCGCCGCCAGCTTCGGCGTGACGGTCTGGCCCCACTGGTTCCACGACCTGCATGTTCACCTGGTGGCCTCGGTGCCCAACGCCGGGTTCGTCGAGTTCTTTCCCGATAGCGACGTCCTGAACTTCCGCCGGCTGATCGACCGCCAGCTCGATGTCAGCGACGGCGCGCTGGTGCTGCCGCAAGGCCCGGGCCTCGGCTTCGACTTCGACGAAGAGGCGGTCTCCGCCTTTGCGCTAGAGCCTTGGCACCACGTGACCCACGGCGACGGGCGCGAGGCGCCGGCATGAAGGTGCTCATTACCGGAGCCGCCGGCGCTATCGGCCGCGTGCTGAGAGACGGTCTGGCGGGCCGATACGACCTCTTGCGCCTCGCCGATATCGCCTCCCAGCCGATGGCCGGCGCAGGCGAGGAGTGCGTCACCCTGGACATCGGCGATCTCGATGCCACTGCCTCCGCCTGTGACGGCATCGATTGTGTCGTCCATCTCGCGGCCATTCCGGTCGAGCCGGAAGAGAATGCTTGGTCGCAGATCCTGCCCGCCAACGTCGTCGGCACTCATAACGTCTTCGAGGCGGCGCGCAGGGCCGGCGTCCGGCGCATCGTCTTCGCTTCCTCGAACCATGTGGTCGGCTTCCACAGACGCGAAACGGTGGTCGATGCGGACGCCCCGCTCAGACCCGACAGCTACTACGGCGTCAGCAAGGTCTTCGGCGAGGCGCTGGGCAGGCTTTATGTCGACAAGCATGGGCTCAGCGTCGCCTGCCTGCGCATCGGCTCCTTCCGAGAGCAGCCGATGGATCGCCGCCAGCTGGCCACCTGGATCAGCCACCGCGACACGGTGCAGCTGTTCCGGCGTTGCATAGAGGCGCCGCCCTTTCGCTTCCTTGTTGCCTATGGTGTCTCCGGCAATGCCGGGAGCTTCTGGAGCAACCGGGGTTTGGACTGGCTGGGTTACGTCCCGGAAGACAAGGCCGAAGAGCACGCGCACCGCCTTGCCGACGCGCCGGAGGAGGATGCAGTGTCCCGCCAGTTCCACGGTGGCTCGTTTTGCGCCATGAACTTCACGGGAGACCCCGGCATGCGTGAGTGACGGTAGCGGCCCGAGCCATGGACGACCAGAGAGGAAAGCCGAAGAAAGAGCGGGCGCCCCGACGCGGGTCGAACCGCGTGCGCGTAGCCGATGTGGCGCTTGCCGCCGGTGTTTCCGGCGCCACGGTGTCGCGCGCCCTGAACCGGACGGGCCCGGTCAGCGACGACATCCGCCGCAGGATCGAGCAAGCCGTCGTCGAGCTAGGCTACGTGCCGAACGGTGCGGCACGCGCCTTGGCCTCCCAGCGCGCGCACGCCATCGCGGCGATCGTCCCGACCTTGGAGAACACCAACTTCGCGATCACGGCGGAGGCGGCACAGCGACGCCTGGTCGAAGCGGGCTACAACTTCCTGGTGGCGAGCACGGCCTACGACCCCGAGAGGGAGGCCGATCACATACAGTCTCTTGTGGCGCACGGGGTAGACGGCGTCATCCTGGTCGGCGCCAGGCGCGATCCGGAGATCGTGCGTTTTCTCCAGGCACGGCGCGTTCCCTATGTCGTGACCTGGTCGCTCGCCGGTGACGGCACGCCGAGTGTCGGTTTCGACAACGCGGAGGCCGCGCGCAAGCTCGCCAACCACCTCCTGGATCTCGGACACCGTCAGATCGGGGTGATTGCCGGCTTGACCAAGAACAACGACCGGGCCGCGGCCCGGCTGGAAGGCGTTCGCCGTGCCTTGGAAGATCGAGGCCTGGCCCTGCCAAGGGAACTGCTTATCGAGCGTCCCTACAGGATTGCCGAAGGGCAGTTCGGGCTACGGGCGCTGATGGCGATGGCGCCGCGCCCCACGGCGGTCATCTGCGGCAACGACCAGCTTGCCTTCGGCGCCCTGATCGAATGCGGCCGCCAAGGCGTCTCCGTGCCGGCCGAGATCTCGATAGTGGGTTTCGACGACCTGGAGTTCGCCGAGCAGATCGAGCCCTCCCTGACGACCATGCACGTGCCAGCCGAGGAAATCGGCCATCGGGCGGCCGAGTATCTGCTGGCGAAGATCGTCGGTCAGCCGGCGGCAACCACAACCGCGGTCTCCGTCAACCTCATCGTCCGCGAAAGCAGTGGACCGCCTCCCGAAGCGACCGAGGCCAGTACCCCGGACGGCATAGCGGTGAGAGAGAGGGCACCTGCATGAAGAGCGAAGCCTGCATTCGTGGCGTCGTCATACCGCCCGGTCCAAGGTACTGAGCCATGTTCGCACCGCCGCCCGTCATAGAGACCCGCGTCTTCGCGCGCATTCCCGACCGCTACCGGACGAAGGGGCGCTCCTCGGTCTGGGTCGACGCCCAGCGCGGCGGTGCGCCCACCGACTGCTTTCTCGAAGGGCCGTCCTTCGACCGCGCCGGCAACCTCTACGTCGTGGACGTGCCCTGGGGCCGCATCTTCCGCATTTCGCCTTCCGGCGATGTGGCGCTGGTCTCGGAGTACGACGGCGAGCCCAACGGGCTCAAGATCCATCGCGACGGCCGCATCTTCATCGCCGATTTCCGCCACGGAATCATGCTGCTCGATCCTCGCTCGGGCGCGGTCACGCCGCTCGCCGCTCGCCTGGGCGTCGAGCATTTCAAGGGCGTGAACGACCTCGTGTTCGCCGGCAACGGCGATCTCTACTTCACCGATCAAGGCCACAGCGGCTTGCATGATCCATCGGGTCGGGTCTATCGCCTGACGGCGGCCGGTAGGCTCGAGATCGTCCTGCAGGGCATTCCAAGCCCGAACGGCCTGGCCTTCGCGCCGGACGAAAGCGCTCTCTACGTGAACGTGACCCGTGACAATGCCGTTTGGCGCGTGCCGTTCCTGCCGGACCGCACTCCCTACAAGGTCGGCGCCTTCATTCGCCTTTCCGGCGGCATCGGGCCGGACGGCCTGGCGGTGGATGAAGAGGGAGGCCTCGCCGTGGCCCATATCGGGCTCGGCTGCGTTTGGCTCTTCGACCAGTTCGGCGAACCGACCGCGCGCGTCTCGTCCTGCGCGGGCAGGGCCACCACCAACGTCGCCTTCGGCGGGTCCGGGCGGCGACAGCTCTTCATCACGGAGGGCGACAGCGGACAGGTGCTCGTTGCCGACGTGGCCGTGCCCGGGCTGCCGCTCTACTCGCACAGCTGAAGGCTCGCTATCGTGATCCCCCGCCCGCTGATCATCGATACCGATCCCGGCAAGGACGACGCCGTTGCGATTCTGCTTGCCTTGTCGGCGCCCGAGGCCTTCGACGTCCATCTGCTGAGCGCGGCGGCCGGCAACGTCGGTCTCGCGCAGACGACGGCCAACATCCTGCGCCTGTGCGAAGTCATGGGTCGGAGCGACATCCCGGTCCACGCTGGCTGCCCACGCCCCATTCTGCAGACCCTGGAGCAGATACCGCATATCCACGGCGACGACGGCTTGGGTGGCGCCAAGTTGTCGCCGCCGACCAGCGGCGTATCGGATGTCCACGCGGTACCCGCGATCATCGAAGCGATCCGCCGCTCGCCGAAGCCCGTGACAATCGCCTGCATCGCGCCGCTGACCAATCTGGCGCTGGCCCTGGTCATGGCACCCGACATCGTCGACGGCATTCGCGATATCGTCGTGATGGGCGGCTCCTTCACCACCGGCAACATCACGCCCTATGCGAGCTTCAACATCTACAGCGACCCGCATGCAGCACGCATCGTCTTCGAGTCCGGCGCGGCAATCACCATGGTCGGCCTTGAGGTGACCCGCGAAACCATGCCGACGCCTGCCTGGTGCGCCGAGCTGCGGTCGACCGGATCGCCCGCGGCCCTGGTGGTCGCCGACCTGTGGAAGGATCCGACATCTTTCATGAACGACGCCTGCGTGATTGCGCATCTGCTGAAGCCCGAGATCCTACGAACGGAAAGGTTTCTGGTGGAGGTCGAGATCACCGATCCCGTTGAAATCGGGCGCACCCGCAAGGTGGAGGGCGCCTGGAACGTTCACGCGGCAACGCACATCGACGTGCCAGCCTTCTTTTCCCTTTTGCTCGATAGACTGTCGCGCCACTGAGGTACCCGGCAGACCGACGGAGGACCTGGTGTTCACCTGGCCTATGCCATGGACGCCACCTGGAACGAGACCTTCTGGCAGGACCCGACGTTCAACCAGTTGCTTGTGGCTGTGTGCAGCGAGACGGACAGGGCCAGAAGGCGAGGCAGGCTCTACCCACACCCGACGCTGACGTAAGGCCTGGCGTGCTCTCGCAGAAACCTCTGGCGATAGCCCGAGGGGCTGACATTGAGGACACGGTGGAAACTGCGCGAGAAGCTCGACACCGATTCATACCCGCTCGCCATCGCGATCTCGATGATCTCGAGGTCGCTGTAGATCAAGAGTCGCCGGGCCTGTTGGAGGCGGATGCGGGTGTAGTGTCTCGTCGGCGTTTCCGACAGATAGCGTTTGCATAGGTACTCCAGCTGGCGCGCCGAGACGCCGACCGCCTCCGCGATCTCGGCGATCCGCAGAGGCGTTTCGATGTTGTTCTCCATGAGCTGAATGGCGTTGCTCAGCACCGAGTTCTTGCGCCAGGGCGCAAAGACATGATCGCTCGGGATCGGGGTCTCGGAGGGGCGGATGCCGGAGTAGAGCATTTCGTTCACGACCGCGGTCGCGAGCTCTTCGCCAAACTCATTATAGATGTAGGCCAGAGTCATGTCCAAGGCGGCCGTATGACCGCCGCAGGTCGCCAGACAGCGGGAGATGGAGTAGAGACTGTCGGTGATCCGGATGTGCGGCCACTGCTCGGTGATGGTCGAGATCGCTTCCCAGTGGGCGGATATTTTCTGGTCGCCCACGATGCCGGCCTCAACCAAGAGCAGCACGGCTTGATCGACCGCCCAGACCATGGCCCCATGGCGCGCATGCCAGTTCACCAGACTGAGAGTGGTGGCCTTAAGCTCGCTTGGAGGGTCATAGCTGGCGCCAAGCACCAGGATGTCCGTCTTCCCCATGGCGGTGATGTCGCCGACGACGGGTATGATCATCCCGTTTGTCGCCGTGACGGGCTCACCATCCAGGCTATGGAAGTTGCATTCGAAGAGCCTATTGCCGCTCAAGCGGTTCGCATGCCTGAAGGGATCGTAGATGTTCAGAATAGAGGCCAGCGAAACGTCCTGAGTTACGACAAGGCGGACCTCTATGGGGTGTTCTTGCGTCGCTGCGTCTAGCTGGTGCATGGAATCAGTGGCCCAGTGATTGGAAGCTCAGGAGGAGTCCGTCTCTTCTTCCCTTCGGTTCGCGCCCTTTGCGGATAGTGGCTGGGGCGCAGAGACCAGTGGTAGTTGGCAAGGCTCGGCTGAGTTTGTCAATTTCCGAAGTCGGTTTGGCGAAATACGAATACAGCAGTGGGCCTAACGATGGAGCGCTCTTGGTGTCGGTTGCTCCACTCAAATCGAATTCTGTTGATTGCTCTTCGCATCGGATGACGCCGGACCTCACACTCTTCATCTAGCTTGGGGCCTCATCCTTCTTAAAGTCCTGGGGATCGCTGCCAGGACATGATCCGCAAGGAAACAGTCATGCCGACGGTCGCAGAGGCGATCTCACGGTTTCTAGAGCGACATGGGGTCGAGCTCTTCGTCGGGCAGAGTTTGCCGTCGGCGCTCCATCTTGCCGCTGAAGAGACGAGCATCCGTCAAGTTCACGTCCGGACGGAGAACGCCGGCACCGCAATGTGCGATGCCTATGCACGCTTGACGGGCAAAATCCCTGTCATGACGGCGCAGAATGGACCGGCGGCGACCCTCCTGGTCCCGGGCCTGGCCGAAGCCCTTAAGGCTTCGATACCTATCCTGGCCATCGTGCAAGAGGTCGACTTCGCGCATCGGGAAAAGAATGCCTTTCAAGAGTTCGATCACCGCACGCTGTTCCAATCCTGCGCCAAATGGGTCGGCACGCTGGAATCGGCCGAGCGAGTCTACGACTTTGTGAAGCTTGCCCTCACGCATGCGGCCACCGGCCGACCGGGCCCCGCTGTTCTGATGGTTCCTGCAGGGATCCTCTTGGAGGAGGCGCCCGACGTCCCCGAGCCGCTCTCCAGGCGCGCGACCTTCCCGCTCGACCGACCAAGCGCCGCGGCCGCGGAGGTCGAGCGGGCTGCCCGGCAGCTGATCCAGGCCGAGCGGCCCTTGATCGTGGCCGGCGGCGGCGTGCATACCTCCGGCGCGGCGCACCTGATAGAGCGGCTGCAACGGGAAGCGGGTTTCCCCGTGGGAACCACCTTGATGGGCAAGGGGGCGGTGCAGGAGAGCCACCCGCTGTCGCTTGGCGTGATTGGCTACCTCATGGGACGGATGGCGCCGAACCGGGAGCACCGGGCCTATGTCGAGGCAGCGGACGTGGTCTTGTTCGTCGGCACGAGGAACAACCAAAACGGAACCGACGGCTGGCGGCTCTACGGGCCCTCGTCGCGCTTCATCCACATCGACATCGATGGCGTCGAGGTGGGCCGGACCTATGACAGCCTGCGACTTGTCGGCGATGCCCGCGAAACGCTCTCTTCGCTAGTCGCCGCGGTGTGGAAGCTGTCGACGGAAGAGGAGCGCGGCGAACGCGGCCGTCGCCTCTCGGACCGTCTTCCCGCCCGTCGTCAGCTCCAGCAGTGCATCCCGGCAAGCGATGCGGCGGGCATTCGCCCGGAACACCTCGTCGAGACTCTGAACCGCTGCGCGCCCGACGGCACCATTTTCGCGGCGGACGCTAGCTATTCCTCGGCTTGGCTGGCCGGGTTCGGCCTGGCCCGGACGTCGAACGACCGCTTCATTCTACCCCGTGGCTTGGCCGGGCTCGGATGGGGTTTGCCCTACACCTTGGGCGCCAAGCTTGCCTGCCCCGAACGGACGGTCGTCGGTATCAGCGGCGACGGCGGCTTCGCCCATGTCTGGTCGGAGCTGGAAACTGCTGCCCGCTATCGACTGAACACCGTGTCGGTCGTCCTGAAGAACGGTGTTCTCGGATATCAGCGCGACGCCGAACGCGTGAAGTTCGGACACCACACCACCGCGATTCCGATCGGCGAGATCGACCATGCCGCCATCGCCAGGGCCACCGGATGTGTCGGCATCTCCGTAGAGACGGCGGATGACTTCGAGCAGGCATTCAAGGAGGCCTTGGCGACCGACAGACCGGTCGTGCTGGACGTTCGGACCGATCCCACCGCCTTTCCCACCGTGTCCTTGTTTGACGATCTCTATAATGAAACCCCGGCGCGATGACATCGATGCCTGAGGGCAGGCCCCCCACGCCGCCAAGGAAATGACGCATCATGACGGCTTCCGACCCCTATTCGATCCTCTTCGAACCGCTGCGGATTGGACCGGTGGTGACGAAGAACCGCTTCTATCAGGCACCGCACGCCTCCGGCATGGGCTTCTCCTACCCCGAGCACGCGATCGCTTACCGCCGCACCAAGGCGGAAGGTGGCTGGGGGGTGGTCTGCACGGAGGAGTGCATGATTCACGCCACCGCGGATCACTCGCCGTCGCCGCACATGAAGCTCTCGGAGGATTCCGATATCCCCTTCATGGCCAGAATGGCCGAGGCCTGCCACGAGCACGGCGCGCTCTTCGGGGTCGAACTCTGCCACGCCGGCAAGTCGGCGGCCAACAAGTACACCCGTACCTACCCTCTGGCGCCCTCGCAAACTCACTACTGGAGCTACGGCCCCTACGTCGCGAAGGCTGCCGATCGCCAAGACATTAGAAACGTCATCAAATGGCAGGCCGACGCCGCCAGACGGGCCATGCAAGCCGGATGCGACATCGTCTATGTCTACGTCGCCCATGACCTCTCCTTGCCGATGCAGTTCTTGCTCCCGCGCTACAATCGTCGTGCGGATGAATATGGCGGCTCTCTGGAGAACCGCGTTCGCCTGTTTCGCGAGATGCTCGACGCAACCAAGGATGCGGTGGGGCACAAGTGCGCCGTTGCCGTGCGCTTCGCCGTCGACGAACTGCTCGGCGACGATGGCCTCCGATGGGACAGCGAAGGCCGAGAGGTCGTCGAGATGCTCGCCGAGCTTCCGGACCTCTGGGATGTCAATGTCAGCGACTGGTCCAACGACTCGGGCGTATCGCGCTTCTTCGAGGAGGATTACCAGCGGCACTTCACCGACTTCGTGAAGTCGGTCACCAGCAAGCCCGTCGTCGGTGTCGGCCGATACACCAACCCCGACAGAATGGTCGCGGCGATCAAGCAGGGAAGGCTGGACCTCATCGGTGCCGCGCGCCCGGGGATCGCCGATCCCTTTCTGCCGAGGAAGATCCAGGACGGCCGGGTGGAGGACATCCGTGAGTGTATCGGATGCAACATCTGTACCACGAACGTCCTTCTTTCCGTTCCCATCCGCTGCACCCAGAACCCGACGATCGGCAAGGAGGTGGACGGCTGGCACCCGGAAGTCCTGCCCCCCCGCAAGACAGCGGAAAGCGTTCTCGTGATCGGCGGCGGCCCCGCCGGACTGGAGTGTGCCTTGACGCTCGCAAGACGCGGAACGGAGGTCACGCTCGCGGAGGCGGGCGACGCGCTCGGCGGCCGTGTCCTGGCGGAATCCGGGCTTCCCGGCTTTGGCGCCTGGCGCAGGGTTGCCGACTATCGGGCCTATCAGCTGGGGCAACTGGCCAATGTCAGCCTCTATCTGCAAAGTCGGCTGACCAAGGCTCATGTCATGGAGTTCGGCATTCCGCATGTCGTCCTGGCGACCGGTGGGCGTTGGCGCAAGAACGGGATGGGCCGACAGTACGCGAAACCGGTGCCGGGCTGGGAAGGCGACAGGGTCTTCACCGCCGACGACGTCATGGAGGGGCGGGCCTTGTCCGGATCTGTCGTCGTCTTCGATGACGAGCACTTCTACATGGGCGGCGCGGTGGCGGAGAAGCTGGCGCGCGACAGCTGCAGCGTCACTCTGGTCACACCAGCCTCCGATGTCGGGACCTTCGCGAAGTTCACCTTGGAGTTCCCGCATGTCATGGCGCGCTTGACCGATCTGAACATCGACATCCGCGTCCAGCACAACCTGGACAGGATCGATGGCGAGGGTGTCCACATCAGCCATCTTTGGACGGGTGCCAGGCGCGTCATTGAAGATGCCGCTTGCGTAATGGTGACGATGAAGGAGCCGGACCTTGGCGATCTCGCCGACCTCTTGAGCGACGACGCGGCGCTGGCGGAGGCCGGGATCAAGTCGCTTCGTCCCATCGGCGACTGTGTCGCGCCCGGACCCATCGCCATGGCGGTGCACGACGGTCACCGCTACGCCAGGGCCTTCGGCGAAGCCGAGCAGCACTAGGGATCAGTGGCGTCACACGTGGTGCGGGTCGAAAGGTTGCCGCAAACGCCTTCGGAAAGCGGTCAAGTCGCTGGGTCCGGCTTCGCATCCTACCAATTGCTTCGCGTGTTCCAGAGCGATGTCGCCGACTTTCGATCTATCCTGACACCGCTCAGCAATGGGAGTGCGTGGCCTTGAAGTTTCCAAACCTCTTCTCGCCCATTCGGATCAAGTCACTGGACATCCGGAACCGAATTGTCTCCACGGGCCACCAGACCGTTCTCGTTTCCACCGGCATTCCAAATGACGAACTCGCGGCCTATCACGCGGCCCGCGCGAAAGGGGGGGCCGGCCTGATCATTATCGAGGTCGGCGCGGTGCATGAATCGGCCTTCTTTAGCACCCACACCATACAAGCCTATCGAGACGCCTGCATTCCAGGCTACAGGAAGGTCGCGGATGCGGCGCACGAAGAGGGGGCCAAGGTCTTTGGGCAGCTCTTTCATCCCGGCCGCGAGGTCTATGGGCTCACGGCGGAGGGGACGCGGCCGGTGGCCTATGCGCCTTCCAGCGTGCCGGCCGAGCGCTATGTACTGGCGCCGAAAGCAATGTCGCGAGATATGATTCAGGAGATCATTGAATCATACGCAAGCGCGGCGGCGCGTATGGCGGCAGGCGGCCTCGACGGGGTCGAGGTGGTTGCCAGTCACGGCTATCTGCCGGCACAGTTCCTCAACCCCATTGCCAATGTTCGAAGCGATGACTACGGCGGCTCCTTCGAGAACCGCCTACGCTTTCTGCTCGAGGTCTCGCAATCCGTGCGCAGGCGGATCGGGGACGCCATTCCGATCGGACTCAGGATCTCCGGCGACGAGCAGACGTCCTTGGGATTGCAGCATGGAGATGTTCTTACGGCGATGGAGGTTCTCGATGCCGTCAAGGCTTTCGACTACTACAACGTGGCAGCCGGATCCTCGGCGACGGCGGGAGGGGCGCTGCACCTGGTTCCTCCCATGCGCATTGAGAACGGATACGTCGCACCGCTGTCTGCCTCGGCCAAGGAGCGGGTCGATGTCCCCGTGATCGTCGCCGGCCGGATCAACCAGCCTCAGGAGGCCGAGAGGATCATTGCCGACGGCAAAGCCGACATGTGTGGCATGACACGCGCGATGATTTGCGACCCCAAGATGGCTGCCAAGGCAAAGCTCGGCGCCGTCGATGATATTCAAGCCTGCATCGCCTGCAATCAGGCCTGCATCGGGCATATGCAGGTGGATGCCTCGATCTCCTGTATTCAACACCCCGAAACCGGCCGGGAGCTAGTCTATGGCGATAAGACTGCGGCGGCGACGTCGAGAAAGGTCGCCGTTATTGGCGGCGGTCCAGCCGGTATGAAGGCGGCGATGGTCGCCGCGGCCCGTGGCCACAAAGTACGCCTCTACGAGCGCGACAGGCAGTTGGGCGGGCAGGTGCGGCTGGCGCAGCTGCTTCCGGGACGGGCCGAGTTCGGCGGCATCATCACGAACTTCGAACGGGAAATGCAGCTGGCCGGCGTCGAGGTTCGTATCGGTGCTTCCATAGGCAAGGCGGACCTGCGGGATCTCGATGCGGAGGTCGTGATCGTCGCGACGGGGGCGCGGCCGAGGGCCTCGGACATGGAGACTGCCGACGATGCGCACGTGGTCGAAGCTTCCTCCATCCTGTCCGGTACGCCGAACATTGGAATGAATGTCGTCGTCGCCGATCGTCGGGGAGACTGGATCGGCCTCGGCATCGCGGAACTGCTTGCGACCAGGGGGCATTCCGTTCGCTACAGGACAAGCGGTTACATGCCAGGCCAAGGACTGCATTCCTATCTGCGCGACCAGTGGATCGGCCGGCTCCATTCCCTCGGGGTCGCGACAGAGGCCTACAGCCGCCTCTTCGGCGTGGACGGCGACAGCGCTTACTTCGCCCATACGGCGACGGAGGAAGCGATCGTCGTCGAGGGCGTGGATACGGTTGTCCTCAGCGATCACTATGCGCAAGCAGCGGCGTTCGAAGATGTCGGTGGCCTGGACAATGAGATTCACTGGATCGGCGACTGTGTGTCGCCCAGAACGGTGGAGGAGGCGGTGTACGAAGGTCTGAAGATCGGCGCAAAGATCTGAGGCGCATGCAAGCGCTGTGATACCCGGGCGGTGGTCAGTAGGTCGCCGCGAACATGATGCGTTCGGGCGAGGCATCCCTTGGGTCCATCTCTTCGACGACCCGTCCCAGCCTGGTGACCAGGATACGATCGGCGACCTCCATGACCTCCGGCAGAGAAGAAGTGATCACCAAAACGGCGGCGCCCTTGTCAGCCGTCTCTCTGATCACCCGATGAACATCCTTTGCCGCGCCGACATCCACGCCTTTGGTCGGCTCGTCGAAGATGACGACTCTAGGGTCTTGGAGGATTGCCCGGGCGAAGACTACCTTCTGCTGATTGCCTCCCGACAGGTGCTTCACCAGTGAGGACAGGCTCTCCGCGCGGATGTCGACATTGGATCTCCAATGCTCGGCGATGCGGCGCGCTTCGCGCTTGGACTTGAAGATCCTCGTCCATGGCTGGATGGCTTCCCAACCCAGATAGATGTTGTCGGTGATCGACATGGTCTCGAAGAACCCGTTGGCGCGCCGGTCTTCAGTGACGTAGACGATGCCGTCGCGAATGGCCTGGGCCGGCGTGCGATAGCGTACCGGTCGTCCGTTCAATGTGACGCGGCCGCCGCGAAGGAAGCGACGCTTGAAGGAACCGGCCAGGATCTTCGCCATCTCCGTTCTTCCGGCCCCGACCAGTCCCGCCATCACGGTGACCTGCCCGGCGTAGAGGGAGAAGGACATGCCCTTCACCATCTGCCCCATGTAGACGTTCTCTACGCTAACCAGCTTCTTGCCGGCTTGGGTAGGCAGTCGACGGGGGCCGGTGTCAGTCGGTGTCATGTCCCGGCCAACCATGTGCTTGATGATGGTCTCCCGGTTCAGATCCTTGGCGCGCTCCGTCATGACCAGCTCGCCGTCGCGCAGGACGCTGATCGTGTCACACTCTTCCAACAGCTCTTCGAGTGCATGGCTGATGAAGACAAGTGCCACGCCACGCCGCTTCAGCTGGGCGAAGAGGGCGAAGAGATGTTGCTTCTCCTCGGGAGTAAGCGTCGCCGTCGGTTCGTCGAAGATAACCACCTTCGCGTCCCAATGGAGCGCCCGCGCGATCTCGACCATCTGCTTCCGCGCGGCGCTCAAAGCGCCGACCAACGCGGAGGGATCGAGGTGGAAGCCGATCGATTGCAACAGCTGAACCGCTTCGATGGTGCTCGAGCGTCGTGAGAAGAAGCGGCTCTCCGTGCCCAGGTGGACGTTCTGCGCGACCGTCATGCTGGGCACCAGGCTGGTTTCCTGATAGACGATGGCGATGCCGCAACGAAGCGCGTCTATTGGCGCCGCGAAGTCCTGCTTGCGACCGCCGAGGACGATATCGCCATCGGTCAATCTGATCGCGCCGGCGATGGCCTTGGAGAGTGTCGACTTGCCGGCGCCGTTCTCTCCAGCCAAGCCGTAGCATTGGCCTGCATGAAGGGAGAGATCGATCCCTCTGATCGCCCAAGCCTCGCCGTAGCGCTTCGCGCCATTGGTGACTTGGAGGATGGGAGCGTCGGGCGCGGAGATCATGGCCTCGCGGCCCCCAGGTCCAAGATGGCCCCTGCACCGGCGGACAGGGCGAGCCTGTGCGCGCCCAACTCTGCGACAGCGACGATGCCGTGGGCCTGCTCTCCGAAGCGGGAGTGAAAGCTCCGCGACAGTTCGAAGTCCGGCTGGAACTCCGCGACCAGGCCATAGGAACGCGAGGGTGCCCAGGCCTTGGCCTTTCCGTGCTGAAGCAGTTGTCCGCCTTGGATGGGCTCGTAGATGTGCGATGGCGGGCGGAATGCCGGCGCAATCCAGTAGTCCCGTGGCACGTTGCGCATCATCTCCTCTCGAAAGTCCTCGTCTTTCAACAGGAACTCCACCAGCTGGGTTCTGGTCGACATAAAGGAGGCGAGAACGCAGCCATCACCCCGCGTCACGCGCCAAGGATAGGCTGGAAGGTTGCGCAGCACCGTGAACTTCCGGGACCCGGGCCGCGGCGACACGCAGGAGATCCGAGCGCCCCAGGCCTCCGTGAAGTAGAGCCTATCGCCGCCGGCCGACAGCATGAGCGAGGTCGGATAAGCAAGGCCGCTACAGACCTGCCGCGCTTCTCCGCTCTCCAAGTCGAACATGACGATACGACCGCTGTTGCCCTTGGCCATGAAGTCGAGAAGCCAGTCCGACCCCTTCGTCTCGAGCGATGAGTCGGCTACCAGCAAGTGCTCGTCCGGTGTCACGAGCGCTGCTCGCGGTGCCGAGAGAGGAACGCCATCCGCTTCGGCGTAAGTTGCGCCCTTTCCGGGGCCGTCGACAATCTTCACGCCGAAGCCGTCGATGCAGGCAACGAGTCCTGTCCGGGCATGCCAGGTCAGGCCCAGCACGGTCGCTTCGGCTCTCGCCACGACTTCCTTGGAGGCCCAGCCTGGTCCAAAGAAGCGATAGATCGTCGAGCCATCGGCGACGAAGAGGTCTCGCTCGGGGCCGATGCATAGGTCTTGCGGATCGTCAAGGTCCTCGGCAAGGCGGGGCGCGCGTTCGAGGCGGCTGTTCGGCGTCCAGGCGCCGTCCATCGGCGGGATCGCACTCTGCTCGCGGTTGGGAGAGAGGATCTCGGCCAAGATCTCCGAAAGGAGGTTTCTCAAGAGACCGACTCCCGCACTCCTTCCAAGCGGGTGGAGGCGTCACTCTTGGAGCGGGCTCCCCAGTAGCTCTCCTGGGCCGTCCAGTTGGGGTCGGCATCCGGTAGTCTGATTCGTCCGATTCTGTTGTTGGCGAGGCCGCCTATGTAGAGATAGCCACGGTGTTCACGCATGGAGGTCACGGAGGGGTGGTGGGTTGCCTTGCGATCCCACAACACGTCCAGGACAGTGCCCCCTTCGTCCACCTTGGCGATGAAACCGGCATTGAGGTTCGGGAAGATCCACTCGTCCCTCGGTATCCGCTTGATCATCCGCGCACGAAAGCGCGGCTTCTTCATCACCAAGTCCCAAAGCGGCGATCGGACCCCCGCGATGGCGATCCAATAGGCCCCGTCGGAGGCGCGATTGATGTTGTCCGGGAAGCCAGGCAGGTTGGAGATGAAGGGCTCGGTGGTTCCTTTCTTCGGCCCTTCGAGCCAATAGCGCTGCACGCAGCATCCCCAGCTCTCGTTGATCAGGACGGACGACCCGTCGTGCGATAGACAGACACCGTTCGCGAAGTAGAGACCTTGCAGCAGAGCTTTGGTCTTGCCCGTGTGCGGATCGTAACAGAGCAGCTTGCCGTTCCCGGCGGCCTCAAGCCCGTCGACGATCCAGTCCGAGAGCGCATAGCGCACCGTTGCCTCGCTAAAGAATATCCGGCCGTCGCTCGCAATGTCCAGATCGTCCGCCATCAAGATGCGCGAGTCATCCCGCAGCCGCCACCAGGTTCGCTGCGTTTGGTCGGTCAGCTTGAAGACGTCGCCGTCCGGGCGGACGCCGTAGAGGCCCATGCCCGCGACGCAAGTGATAAGGTTGTCGTCCCGATCGAACGCCATGCCCAACGGCCTGCCGCCAGGCCGCGCGAAGACCTCCTTCCGCGAGAAGTCCGGAGCGAGAAAACGGACGATCTCCCCTTGCCGGACCCCGGTGTAGAGGTTGCCGTCCCTGTCGAGGATCACATCCTCCGGCCCGTCCACGGCGTCGAGACCGATGACCTCCACGTCGCGCAGGCGATCGTTCACGGCAAAGGGGCTGTTTGCTTGCGTAAGGTCCGGCAGGGGCGGCAGCGTCATCTTCATCGGCGAGACGAAGGTCGCGTTCAGGATCTTGTCCTTGTGCTTGAGCCACTTCACGTCGAAGAGGATCGCCAGCAGAAGAATGGCACCGGTCGCCATCTCGGTGATGCCCCCGCGTATGCCTAGGCGCACCATGCCATTGGTGATGACCAAGACGATCAGCGCGCCCATCATCATGCGCGCGACGCTTCCCCTACCGCCGCCCAGCGAGACGCCGCCGAGGATGACGGCAGTCAGCACCAGTATCTCCATGTGCTTGCCGGTGGTGTAGGAGGCGGATCCGACGCGCGATGCATAGAGGAGACCGGCAAGCGCGCAGAGGGCGCCGGAACAAACGTAGACGGCCATCGCGATTCCGTTGGCGGGGATTCCTGCGCGCCTTGCGGCCAGGCGGTTGCCGCCGACCGCGACGATGTGCGCGCCCAACCTGGTCCTGGTCAGGAGGACGTGGCCGCCGAGCGCCAGGAGGAGCAAGACGAAGGCATTGGTCGGCAGGCCGATGACCGTTCCGTAGCCGAGGAAGCTCCAAAGCGGCGTGTCCTCCGCCCCGAGTGCGAGCTCGCTTCCCGCTTCCAGCAGCAGGAGGCTGACCAGGCCGCGGAAGATGATCATCGTCACCAAGGTAACGATAAAGGCGCGCATCCTGAGGACACCGCAAAGGAAGCCATTTATCGCGCCCAGTCCCGCGCCCATCGCTATCGTGGCGATCGCCGCGACCGCGACCGGTAGGTCGAGCGCGATGATGAGGTAGAGGGCGACGAAATTGGCCAGCGCGAATATCGATCCGACGCTGAGATCGATGCCCCCGACCATCACCACCAGACCCATGGCGAGGACCACGATTGCCGTTTCCGAGAACTGATGCCCGAGTGATCCCAGGTTCCCGGCGCTGAAGTACCCGCTCAACAGCGAGGCAAAGACACCAACGACGACGATCGTGACGAGGAAGGGGATGACCGACTCGGCCCAGGGCTTGCTCAGGGCTTCGCCCAGTGCTTGCTTCGGGATAGAGCGGCCCAAGCGCTTGAACGGCCGGTAGGACGTCTGATCCATCGCCTCTCCCCTTCACCCGATCGCCGTGGCTTGCCTCAGTCGAGATCGAAACAGAGGGCCGGGTCCAAGGTCTCCTTGCTGATGAGGGTGAGCGGCGAATAGACCGCGATGCGGGTGTCGGCGGCGTCCTCGGTCTGCAGCAGCGAAACCACAGCGGCAACGACGTCGCTCGCCTGTCTCTTGGAATCGTAGCTCCAGTACTTGTCGACCAAGCCGCTAGCGACGCTGTCGCAGGCCTTTCGATGTCCGGCGCCGTTGGTGTAGCTCAAGACCTTGCCTTGCAGGCCCGCTTCCTTGATTGCCTCGGCGCTGCCCACGTGGTGGCCGTCCCACAAGCCATAGACGGCGCAAAGGTCGGGGTGCTGCTGCAGGACGACGGCGGTGATGTCGCGTGCCTTGCTGGCGTCCCACTCGGATCCGAGGTTCGAGACGACCTGGATCTCCGGGTGGGCGTCGAACACCGGCTGCATGCCTTGCATCTGGAAGAAGCTGTCAGGACCGGTCACATCGCCCTGCACCAGGGCCACCTTGCCTGATTTGCCGTTGGCGGGCGAGCAGTCCTTGACCAGCTCCGTCGCCACCGCTTCGCCGATACCGACCCAGTCGGCCCCGACGTAGTAGTTGGTGTCGACCCGCGAGCGCATGTTCAGCTGCACGATCTTCATGCCGGCCTGCTTCAGGCGCTTGATCGGCGACGCGGAGGCCGTCAGGTTGAAGTTCTGGATCACCAACACATCGGGCTTGTCTTCAGCGCTCAAGTAAGCTTCCAAGGCCTGTACTTGCGTCTCGGGGCTCCAGTTGGCATCGCGGATCTCCGTCTTCACCCCGAACTGTTCCAAGTCGCGTTGAATGTTCTTCGACCAGATCAAACTGAGGTCGGTGTTCATGTCGGTGAAGACCAAGCCAACCGTCTTGCCGCTGACCGCATCGCTGTAGGTGGCTCTGTAGGAGTCGGTCGGATCGGCGGCCTGGACCGCCGTGTACGATTGGACCGTTGCCGTTGCGCAAAGCGCCGCCAGCGTGCCTATGGCGAGTTTGTTCATGCCCTTTTCTCCCTTCATCGATGCTTGCGCCGGGACCACGGCTAGAGGTCGCCGTCGCGGGCTGTTTCCGGATCGACCGGATGGAGCAGGTTGTCCCAGACAATGGCGAGCAGGAGCGCCAGCGCCTTGAACAGGTCCTGATAGATGTTGTTGAGGTTCATCAGGGTCATCCCGTTCAGGAGAACCCCAATCAGCAGCGCGCCGATCGCGACGCCCAAGACGCCGCCCTGGCCGCCGCTCAGGCTCACCCCGCCGATGACGGCAACGAGGATCACGTCGAAGATCAAGGTGCCGTTGGATATCTGCACATTCATGCCGCCCGCCGCCGCGGCGGTGATGAGGCCCGCGCAGAGGGCAATCAGCGCGGAGACCATGAACACCAGCACCATGACTGGCCGCGTGGGCAGTCCTATGATCTCCGCCGTCGCCCGATTGTCGCCTTGCGCGAATAGAAAATGACCGATCCGGGTCTTGGTGAGAAAGAGGTATCCAAGCGCGACAAAGCAAGCGAAGGCGATGACGGGAAGCGGGATGCCGAAGGCGTAGCCTTGGCCGATGAAACGAAGGTCGGCAAGTTCTTCCGGCACGTACACGACGCTTTGCTTGACGAGGATGAGCTTGGTGAGACCGGAGAGGAACATCGCGGTCCCGATGGTGACCAGTAGGGCTGGCATCTCGAAGAAAGCCACCAGCACTCCGTTCACGATGCCGACGCTCAGGGCCAAGCCTAGGCAGGCGGCTAGTGCGAAGATGACGGACAGGTCGTCCTGCGTCATCTGCAGGAACCAGCCGGCGGTAGCGGCCATGATGGCCACGACGGAGATGTCGATCCCTCCGGCAATGATCACGATCGCGGCTCCGACACCGAGAATGCCGAGCACAGAGACGCTGCGGACCAGCGACGTCCAGTTCTCCAGCGTCAGAAATCCGGGCAGAAACAGAGAAAAGGCGATAATCGTCAAGGCCGTTACTAGAACAAGGACCAGGCCTCGCCCTTCAATGACTCTTGGTAGGGGCAGGCGTCTAGCCGGACTCTTGCTAATCGTACTCGACATGCGCCGATCTTCCATCGCTCCATCGCAGGCTAGAGTGGCGAAGGGGCGTGCCGCTCATTTCCACTATGCGAAACGCGTTTTCCCCAACACGAAGTCGCGGTTGCCTAGTCAAGGCTCCATGGCGTCGGAAGCAGCAATCACCAGTAAGAGTGTCGCGAAGCCGCCTTCGTCGCCGCAGCCGTCAACCTGCCACGGCCGATGAGCGGGACCTTTGACGAGATAGGGCGCCTTGCGCATCTACGGCCGCTTCGTTTCCGGCGTATGCGGTTTCGTGTGGCGAAGTCGGCCTGTGGTCGCTCAAGCTACAATGAGCTATCACTCTCGTGAGCGTTGGTCGATTAGGTGCAATGATCCATGGCGGCGTCGTCAGATAGGTCCAGTTCGGTCATGGTGGTCACAGGCGGGGGCAGGGGTATTGGTGCTGCCGTGGCGGAGCGGGCCGCGGGCGAAGGTTACGCCGTCTGTGTGAACTACTCCCGATCGTCCGAACGGGCAGCGGCGCTCGTGCAGCGCATCAAGGCGGAGGGCGGCACGGCCTTGGCTGTCAAGGCGGACCTCTCGGTGGAGGACGACATCGTCGAGCTGTTCCGGGTCGTCGACCGGGAACTGGGTCCTCCCAGCGTTCTTGTGAACAATGCGGGCATCGACCTGGAGCGCGCCATCATCGATATCTCGTCGGATGACGTCGAGCGCTTGTTTCGTGTCAATGTCGCGGCGATGATGCTGTGTTCGCGAGAGGCCCTCAGGCGCATGGTGAGGTCGGCGGGAGGGCAGGGGGGCACGATCGTCAACATCGGATCGACCGCCTCTCGCACGGGCGGCATGCCCCAAGATGCGGTCTATACGGCGTCGAAAGGCGCTGTCGAGGCCTTTACCTTGGCCATGGCGAAGGAGGTTGGCCGCGAGGGGGTACGCGCCTGCTGCATCCGACCGGGTATCATCGAGACGGAGATTTTCTCGGCCCCGGGGCAGTTGGATCAGGTTCGCGAGGTTGCCGGCGAGACCGTGCCCCTCGGTCGGACCGGCACGCCGGAGGAGGTTGCCGCGGCGGTCCTGTGGCTCTGTTCGCCGGCGGCGGCCTATGTGAACGGGCACCCGATAGACGTCGCTGGCGGACGATGATCCGGCGTGTCCTGATCACCGGTGCCTCTGGCTTCATCGGGTCCTGGGTCCTCGGAGCGCTGGCCCGTCGCGGGGTCTCGGTGGCGGCGCTGGACCAGAGCCCGGACGATAGGCTGGTTAAGCTGGTGTTCGGAGAGGACGTCGCGGAGCGGATCGAGTGGTTTCCCGGCTCCGTGGCCGATCCGGCCCTTGTCGATCGGGTCGTTTCCGCCACGCGGCCGGATTCGATCGTCCATCTGGCCGCTCTGCTGATCCCGACGTGCGACCGGGATCCGGCGCTGGGCGCATCGGTGAACGTCGTGGGTCACGCCAACGTCTTCTCCGCCGCTACCCGTCACGCCGTCGGTCATGTCGTCTACGGCAGCAGTGCCGCGGCAAGCCGGCGAGACGACGAGGGCGGGCTCATGAGTGTCTATGGCGGGTTCAAGCTGTGGGCCGAGGAGTTTTCAAGGTCGTGGAACAGGATCGAGGGGCTGGGCAGCATCGGGCTACGCCCCGCGATCGTCTATGGGCGTGGACGACGTGCTGGCGAGACAGCCTTTGCGACGGAGGCGATAGAGGCTTCCTTGGCCGGAAAGCGCCACGTCCTGCCTTGCCGGTGGCAGCACCGGCTGGAATACATCGGCGACGTCGCGTCGGCCTTCGCGGAGAGCGCCCTGCTAAGGGATGTTTCCTCCGCCTTTCTGTCCGACATCACGATGGAGCTGACGAGCGACGCGGCGCTGGCTGCCTTTCTCAATGCCCGGACGGAGGGCAGCGTGGCCTTGGCGCCGGATGGCGCGCCCACTCGCACCAGCCCGCGCGGTGACAACAGGGTGTTGCACGCTCTCTTACCCACATGGAAGCCGCTCACTTTCGAACAGGGGCTAGAAGCGGCGCTGGCCGACTACGACGGCTGACCCGCGCCACGTGATCTCCGGTAGTTGTGTCCAGAGGTGCTCCCAAACCATCGCGCCGAACACGGCCCTGTCGTCCCACTGAGCGCCACCGAAATGGCGGCACTTCGCGGGTTGCTGCGATAGTAACTTAGGAAGGGAAGAGATCTAGCGGTGCTGTCAGACGAGGGCTAAGGAGCCTCGGTGACGCATGTACGAGCTATCTCAAGGAAGTTCAGCAAGAGTGCCATGGTACCAGGTTGGTTAGGTGGCACGGTCCGGTGCGTCGCCCTCGATGTTCTCCCCCACCTTGTCGGTCAGCTTAGGGAGGGTTGCCTGCCAGCGTGCCAGCCAGGCTGCCAAGTCACCCCTGGCCTCGATCAAGAACTCGGCCGCCGCCCGCTTGAGGCCGGGGTGGTGGTCCGAGACCGCGAACTCGACGCCGCCGAGGCCGCGCTCCTTCAGGCCCGGGAGGAACTGCTTTCACGAGGAGCGCCTCTCCCGATTGGCCGGAAGCGCTTGGACGCTGTGGTCACGGTGTCCCTGGGCACTGGCGCTCAAGGCTTCGCTGTCGAGCTTGGCGGCGGCTCTTCTGATCGCTGTAACTACCGCGTTGCGTTCCTCCAATTCGCTCTCGCAGCTTTGCCCCAACGCTTGCTCCTCACGGATCGGAACCGCCGGATTGCGGAGCTTTCCTCTAAGCAACTTCGGAAGGTCGCCTAGACGACGATGGTGTGTTCGATCGAGATGAGATTGGCGCCTCCGCCCGGGATCGTAGCGCCGTTGTATAGCACCAAGGTGTCGTCGCCATAGCCTCCGTCATAGGTGTAGCCGGCGAAGTCACTCTGATGATACACCGCGAAGACATCGTCATCGTTACCGCCGAACAGGATGTCCGCTCCGGGTCCGCCATTCAGCTGATCGTTCCCGGTGTTACCAAAGAGGACGTCGTTACCGCTGTCCCCGAGGAGCAGGTCGTTACCGTGATTGCCGATGATCTGGTAATCGTCGCCCTTGCCACCCCTGATGAAGTCGTTTCCGTATCCACCGTCGATGAAAGAATCATCACCGCTCCCGGCGAAGATCTGGTCCAGTCCGGTTCCTCCGAAGATCAGGGAATCGCCGCCGCTACCGGCCCAGATTTCGTCGTAGTTGCTGCCGCCTGTCAGGGAGAGGTCGTCCCCGTCGCCGCCGTAGATGCGGTCGTTTCCGTCTCCTCCGTGAAACCCGGTATCGTTTCCGTCACCGGCGCGGAGGAAGTCGGCACCTGCGTCGCCGAAGAAGGACAGGTCCTCGCCGTCTCCCGCCAAGATACTGTCGTCGCCGGCCCCTCCGTAGAAGCTCGTATCGTCTCCGTCGTCGCCGCGAAGGTAGTCCGCTCCCGCGCCGCCCAAGAAGGCCACGTCGTCGCCGTCTCCGCCGAAGACCCTGTCGGCGCCGTTCCCACCGAAGAAGCGGACGTCCTCGCCGGAACCGGCGAGGAGGCTGTCGTTGCCGTTGCGCCCGAAGAAGCGGTCGTCCGATCCACTGCCGCCGAACAGCGTGTCGGCACTGCCGCCGCCCTCGAAGCGCCGGTCATCGCCACTGCCGCCATGGAGCTGATCGCGGCCGGCGCCACCGAAAAAGCTGCGGTCGTCGTCCGCGCCCCCGTAGAGGATGTCCGCCCCGGCGTCGCCATAGAAATGGCTGTCCGCCCCGGAGCCGCCAGACAGGCTGTCGTTTCCAATTCCGCCGTAAAGGGACTGGTCCAAGCCGTCGCCGCCCTCGATCAGGTCGACCCTGGTCCCCCCGAAGAGCGCCACGTCATCCCCGTCTCCGCCGAACAGGCGGTCGGTACCGCTGCCGCCGAAGAGATCGCCGTCGGCTCCGTCGTCGCCATATAGGGTATCGTTCCCGACGTCGCCGTGGAGCTGTCGGTCGTCGCCCTCGCCGCCGAAGATCGTGTCGCTGCGGGAGCCGCCGGTCAGGACGCTGTCGGCGCCGCTGCCGCCGGCGATGCGGTCGCGCCCGCTGTTGCCGCTCAGGCTGACGTCGACGCCACTGCCTCCCCACAGGCTGTCGTCGCCCGGATCGCCGAAGAGGGATCTGTCCGCGCCGTCGCCGCCGTAGATTGAATCGGGCGCGCCACCGCCATAGAGGAGCAGATCGTCGCCCGCGTCGCCGAAGAGGCTGTCCTTTCCGGTGCCGCCGTAGAGGCTGTCGGCTCCGCTTGCGCCATAAAGGCTGTCGCGCGATCCGTAGCCCAGAATGGTGTCGGCATCCTCGGTGCCGAAGAGCGTATCCGGTCCTTCGGTTCCTGGTATGAAAGCCATAGCACTCGCTCCTTCTGTTCTATCAGACGGTTCCGTCGTCCCGCGGCAGTCCGCATGTGGGGGAGCCGCCTGTTCGATCGGGTGCCGTATTCACAGGGGGTGGAACGCGCCAGAGCATGCTCTTGGATGTTGGCCTCTCGACGCAGGGGACTCCCGAGAGCAGAGCGCCCTTGTTCCCCTGGGACGGTGCTGTCGAGGTCACGGTGTCGACCCCGATAGGGCCGCTGCAAGTCATGGCGTCGACGGGCGCCTCCTGGTGCGGCGATGCGCTTTCGAAGGGGGTGGCCGCAAGGCCGATCTCCACGTCGAAGGGCGGGTACCTATGCTCTTCCAAGACGTCGCGCATCGTTCCGTCCCTGGTTGCATAGACAAACCCATCGCTCTGTGGCGGCCAGGCGGGGCGAGAACAAGGCAGCCTAGCGCCGCGCCACCCGGATCATCGCGAGAGGACAGCCGAACTCAGCTGTTTAACCAGCGAGAGGCGGATACCCTCAAGGGTTTTCATATATATATCTCGATTGCTGATGCTGTACAAGCACTAATCCTGCTCTTGGCTTCCATCCTAACTTCGTGATGACAAAGGCCGATTTTCAGCTTAATCGCTGCGGATTCCTGGCTGCTGCGAAGCTTGGCGCCTAAGCATCGCCGAGTTCCTTCTTGAAGAGATGTATATCTTGATGTAGTCTCCTGGTTGTGTTGGCCCTTCTGGTCAAGCTGGAGAAGCGGGGAGACTGTGCCATGCAGCGTTTCCGGCAGTTGCGAGGCGTCGAGGTTGTCCCTTCCGTGCGCGGCTTGCTCCTCAGGTCTGTCGCCCGCCCGGCGGCATCTCTGCAGTCTATGAACAGCGGATTGGTGTTTGCGATGGCCGGGGTCGCCCTACTGGCCGTCGCTTCGGCACTGCCGAATCCGGCTGCCGCGCAGTGCGCAGCGGCCGGCGCGAACACGATCGACTGCATCGGCAGCTTTCCCACCGGGCTCGATCTGAACGCCGTGGTGCCGAGCGACACCAACACCGTCAACGTCTTCGATCTCACCAGCGACATCGGCTCCCTTGGCATCCAGTGGAACATGGGTGGATCGACCTCCCTCATCCCTCCGACCCTGCCTAAGCGCAGCTTGACCGTCGACATGGGGGACTTCTCCGTCAGCGGTGCGCCGGCCGTGCGGTTTCAATCCGTCGCAACAAGCGGTTTCTTCAATCCAGGGAGCGCCTTTCCACTGGAACTGGGGTTCACAGGGGATGCGGTCGGTGTGGGGCCGGGCCCGGCGATACTCGTGTCCAACCGTGGCGCATTCAACTTCCTCTCCAGGAACGGCGGCACGGTCGGGAACATCGAGCTCACGCTCGAGGGCAGCGTTTCGGGTCCTGCCGGAGTTCAGGCGTTGTCGCAGGGTGGCGACGGCGTCGCCGGCAACAACAGCGAGGCCGGCGGCATCGGTGCCGCGGGCGGAAACGTCTTTTTCGACACAACAGGCGACGGGGTCCAGATAACCACCCAAGGCGATGGTGCGATTGGCCTCCTCGGTACGTCCTTCGGCGGAGCCGGCGGTTCGGTCATCGCCAATCGCGGTGGCGAGGACGGCGGTCGCGGCGGTGACGGTGGCTCCTTCTTCTTCGGTCCGCGCTTCAACGACTGGACGATCGAGACCGCCGGACCCGATGCGCCCGGGATACGGCTCGAAAGCGCCGGGGGTGACGGCGGGAATGGCGGCCCCGCCAGGTCCAATAGAGGCGGCAAGGGCGGTGCCGGCGGAGGAGCCGGACAGATCGTGGCCGGCAACATGACGGCCAAGATCACGACCGATGGCAAGGACTCGCCCGGGCTGGTCAGTTTCAGCAGCGGCGGCATAGGCGGCGATGGCGCCAAGGGTTCTTCCGGCGGCGACGGCGGCCCGGGCGGCTTCGGAAGCCTCGCCCAGGTGAACGGGGTCTTCGACATCGAGACCAAGGGCGGCAGATCGGACGGTATCGCCATCAGCTCGGTCGGCGGTGTCGGCGGCCAAGGCGGCGACGGCGGCTTCTTCGGCAGCGGAGGCTCGGGTGCCAACTCGGGCAGCACCGGCAATGTGCAGATCACCCTAGAGCGCGGCAGCAGCATCTCGACGGCCGGCAATAACTCTGTCGGAGTCTCGGTTCAGGCGATTGGCGGCCGCGGCGGCGCCGGCGGCAAGAGTGTCGGCCTCTTTTCCTTCGGTGCCGCCGGGGGAAGCGGGGGGCGGGCTGGCAGCGTGACGATCGACAGCAACAGCGACATCTCCACCCAGGGCAATGGCTCGACGGCTATCCTGACTCAGTCGATCGGTGGCGGTGGTGGCAATGGTGGTGGCAGCTTCGGACTCTTCTACTCAGCCGGCGGCGTTGGAGCGGTCGGTGGCGCCGGTGGCACCATAGTCGCTTCAAGCAGCGGCAGTCTCAAGACGGCAGGCAACGACTCGTCCGGCATCGTGGCCCAGAGCATCGGCGGCACGGGAGGGTCTGGCGGCTCCAGCGGCGGCCTAGTCGCGATTGGCGGTCGGGGCAGCTCCGCGCACAACGCTGGCGGCGTCGAGGTCTCTAACTTCGGCAGCATCGAGACCGGGCTGGGACCGTCGAAGGACGCTAGTGCCTCGGGGCACGCCTGCGTCACGGGTTGTTCCTATGGCATCGTCGCGCAATCGATCGGCGGGGGCGGCGGCAACGGCGGCGCCAGCGCCGGCTGGTTCTCCGTCGGAGGCAACGCGGGTGGCGGCGGCAGTGGCGGCGCGGTGACAGTCCGGAATCAAGGCTTGATCTCGACGCAGCTGGTAGACTCGACGGCAATCCTCGCGCAGTCGATTGGCGGTGGCGGCGGCAACGGTGGCGCCAGTGTCTCCGCCGGCTTGGGCGCCGCCGTCGCCATTGGCGGCAGCGGCGGTGGTGGCGGCAACGGTGGCAGCGTGACCGTTACAATGACGGAGGGTGCGGAGACCACGACGGCGGGCGACAGCTCCCATGCGGTTCAGGCGCAGTCGATCGGCGGTGGCGGTGGCAACGGCGGCTTCGCGGCCTCGGCGGCGGTGGGGCCGAACATTCCTGCCATTGCGCTCTCTGTCGGCGGCGGTGGCGGTACAGGTGGGCACGCCAACGTCGCGTCTATACACGCCGAGGGCGGAACCACAGGCGGAACGATCAGCACGCTCGGCGACGACTCGAACGGCCTCTTTGCGCAGTCCATTGGCGGCGGCGGCGGTAATGGCGGCTTCGCCTTAGCGCTGTCGGCAAGCAACGTCGGCACGGTGTCTCTGGCCGTTGGCGGTGGTTCCGGCTCAGGCGGCAGGGGGGCCGCGGCCGAGATCATGAACGAGCATGATGTGACCACCGCCGGCACGCGATCGGTTCCTATCCTGGCGCAGTCGATCGGCGGTGGCGGCGGCAACGGCGGTCTGGCGGTTTCCGGCAATGCGTCAGCTGGCACCGTGGGCGTCGCTATCGGTATCGGCGGCGGCGGGGGGCCCGGTAACTTCGCCCGGGAGGCCGAGATCGCCAATAGCGGCAAGGTCGAGAGCGGTGGCGACGAAGCGCCGGGCATCGTTGCCCAGTCGATCGGCGGCGGCGGTGGACGCGGCGGCGCCGCGGTTGCCGCAACGCTCTCCTTGAGCGGTTCGACATCCGTTTCACTGGGCCTCGGCGGCGGCGGCGGTAGCGGTGGCGACGGCTCTCTTTCGGCAATCCAGAACAGCGGTGCGGTGACCACGGCCGGCAATCAGTCGCAGGGCCTCTTCGCCCAGAGCATCGGCGGCGGCGGTGGCAGCGGTGGACTCGCCATCACAGCCAATCTCTCTACGTCACAGTCGGTCAGGCTCGGTGCCTCCCTCGGCGGCTCGGGCGCTGCCGCGGGATCTGGCGGCAACGTGGTCATCGAGAACACCGGCGCCCTCTCCACCAGCGGCGATCGTTCGGAAGGCATCTTTGCCCAGTCAGTAGGCGCTGGCGGTGGCAACGGCGGTATGGCGATCTCCGCCGACGTCTCGACGAACGGCGGTACCGGGCTGAACCTGGGTTTGGGCGGCGGTGCCGGCACGGGCGGGAATGGCTCGACCGTGTCCGTACTGACCAACGGTTCGATCACGACCTCCGGCGAACAGTCTGCCGGAATCTTCGCGCAGTCCGTGGGCGGCGGTGGCGGGAACGGCGGCTCCGCAATCACCGGCAACGTGAGCCTGAACAGCACGTTCGCATTGGGCGCCAGCATTGGTGGGGGCGGTGGCGGCAGCGGTAATGGCGATCAGGTCACCGTGACCGCGAACGCCGACGTCATGACGAGTGGCGTACTCTCCGACGGCATCTTCGCGCAGTCGATTGGCGGTGGCGGCGGCAATGGCGGAACCACCGTCACCGGCAATGTCGCCCTCAAGGGGTCCTCTACCCAGATGGGCTTCGGACTGGGGGGGACGGGCGGCGTCGGCGGTGCGGCAGGCGCGGTGGCGGTTAACCCCAATGCCCTTGATGTGGAACGCGACATCACCGTGACCGGTGACGGCAGCCGCGGCATCGTCGCCCAGTCGCTGGGCGGTGGCGGCGGCAACGGCGGCATGGTGATCGGCGGCAGTGTCGCCGGACGCACCACGAAGAACCTGCAGGTGCTGGTCGGCCGCTCCGGCGGAAGCGGCGGCAACAGCGACCAGGTAACCGTCAGCCATATCGGCGCCATCAGCACCGGCAGCGCGGCAACGGCCGATGAGATGGGACTGGACCGCGAGTACGGTATTCTGGCCCAGTCCATCGCCGGCGGCGGCGGCGATGGCGGAATGGTCTTGAGCGGCAATGCCAACCTCGGTGAGCGATCGCTTAACGTGGGGGTTGGCGGCAGTGCTGGATCGGGTGCGCAGTCCGGCGACGTTAGCGTGACCAAGTTGGGCAGCATTCGCACGCATGCGGAGAACTCGCATGGGATCCTCGCCCAGTCGCTTTCGGGCGGTGGCGGCAATGGCGGTGTGACGGCAGCCTTCTCGATAACCAACGAGGACGCGACCGACTATCAGGTTTCGGTCGGCGGTTCCGGAGGCGGGAGCAACACGGCCGGTGACGTCAGCGTTCGCAACTTTGCCGACGTCGCCGTGACCGGTGTCGGCTCGCTGGGCCTGGTCGCCCAATCGATTGGCGGCGGTGGCGGAACCGGCGGCGGCAATCACATGGTCAGCGCGCCTGGAGAGACCGCCGCCAACACCGTCTCCGTGGCGGTCGGCGGAAGCGGCGGAGCGGGCGGCGCCAGCGGTGAAGCCCGGATCGTCAACAGCGGCGCCATCATCACCGGAAGCGGCGGCAATGGCAGCGATGACGTCGCACGCGACGATTCGCCAGGCTATGGCATCTTCGCGCAGAGCATCGCCTCGGGCGGCGGCAACGGCGGTTTGGCCATGGAAGGCGACCTCTCGACCGGCGATGACTCCAGCCTCACGGTCGCCGTAGGCGGCGAGGGAGCGGGCACCGATCCGGCCGGCCGCGTAATCGTGGAGCATGTTGTTGGCGGGACGGTTCAGACCTTTGATGATGGCGCGCACGCGATCGTCGCTCAGTCGATCGGCGGCGGCGGTGGCGCCGGTGCCACGGCGATCAAGGGCGAGGTCACGAACTCGAGCGAGAAGGGGGTACTGGTCGCTGTCGGAGGCTCCGGCGGGGGAGGCGGCGATTCCGGAAACGTTCAGGTGACCAGCTTCGGCGCCATCGCCACGGCCGGCGACGGCGCCAAGGGGATCGTGGCGCAGGCGATTGGCGGCGGCGGCGGTGAAGGCGGCTTGGGTATCGAAGGCTCGCTGGTCAGCAGTGCCGAAGACGCCAATGGCCAGCTGGCGGTCGGCATTGGTGGCTCTGGCGATGAGGGCGGTCGTGGCGGCACCGTGTTCGTGCACGTGGGCGGCGATATCGCCACCGGCATCTTGGCGGACGGAACGACCTCCAGTGCGGGAAAGATGGATGGCATCTTCGCGCAGTCGATCGGGGGTGGCGGCGGTAGCGGCGGTGCCGGCATCTCTGGCGATCTGACGGCCGATGCGGACAGCCAGGTCGCTACCCTGGGAGTCGGTGGCGGCGGCGGCGGTGGCCGCGGCGCCCAATCGGTTAACGTCGTCAGCCAGGGTGGGGCCATCACCGTCGCGGGCGACGGTTCGCGCGGCATCGTGGCCCAGTCGATTGGCGGCGCCGGCGGCGACGGCGGCATCGGTATCGACGGCAGCATAAAGGCCGGCGACAACCTGACGACCGCCGCGCGCGTCGATCTGGGGATCGGCCGTGTCGCCGGGCCTGGCGGCTCCGGCGGAGAGGTCTTCGTCGAGAACTTCGCCGCGATCACCACCAACGCCGGCGGCGATAGCGGATTCAGCGAGAACCATGCGATCCTCGCACAGTCCATAGCGGGCGGCGGGGGGACCGGCGGCATTGGCGTTCAAGGCGACATCGAGAGCGCCGCACAAGCGACCGCCTTGACCATGGGCATCGGTGGCGTCGGGACGCGCGGCGAGAACGCCGACAACGTCATCGTCGAGAACATGGCGGGTGCTGCGCTATCGGTCAGCGGCGAAGGCTCGGCCGGCATCTTCGCGCAGTCGATCGGCGGCGGCGGTGGCAGCGGCAACGTCGGGATCGGCGGCGAGATCGCCGCGCCTGACAACGCGGTGGCCCCAAACCTCGTCGAGTTCGACGTCGGTGGTTTCAGCGGGGGCGGCGGTGATGGAGGACGCGCCATCGTGTCCAACCAGGCCTCGATCATCGCCCGGGCCGACCCGGGCGGCAACGCTGCCCGCATGCACGGTATCATCGCGCAGTCGATCGGCGGCGGCGGCGGTGTCGGCAGCCTTGAGGTGGGAGGCGACATCAGCGCTTCGGACGATAGCCGCGCGCTATCCCTTCGTGTCGGCGGCTCTGGCGGACTGGGCGGCAGTGGCGCCACAGGGACGACGTCGGGGAACTTCCGTCAGGCGGGGGTGGGGGTCCAGAGCTTCGGCTCCATCGTGACCGAAGGCGCCGGCTCCATGGGGATCTTTGCCCAGAACATCGGCGGTGGCGGCGGCAACGCCTCCGCCGAGATCGACGGCAAGGTCGACAGCGGCGCCGCGGAGACCATCGCGCTCTCGATCGGGGCCAGCGATAGCGACGGCGGTGACGGCGGTTCGGTCTGGGTGCAGAACCTCGGCAACGTAACGACCGGCAACACAGCCAGCAGGAGCGACGCGTCCATCAGCGGCGCGCATGGCGTCTTTGCGCAGTCGGTCGGCGGCGGCGGCGGTACAGGCAGCTTGACGGGGTCTCTAACCTTGGGAAACGGCGGCACGACGCGGGGTGTCGCCATGAACCTCGGCGCATCCGGCAGCGGCGGCTCGGGCGGTGTGGTCAAGCTGGACAACGGCCTGATTGATGTACACCAGAGCTTCGCTAACCAGGTTGCCACTTTCAACGACAATTCCCATGGCCTCTTCGCGCAGTCGATCGGCGGCGGCGGCGGCACCTCGAGCAGTATCGGTGGAATCGTCAGTCAGTCCGGAGGGACGCTCTGGAACCTGGCGCTCAACCTCGGCGGGACCGACGGTGCGTCCGGCAAGGGCGGCGAAGTGGCTCTGTCTCATAGCGGCGCTTCGCTTTCCACCTTCGGAGACGGCTCCTATGGCCTCTTCGCGCAGTCGGTCGGCGGCGGCGGTGGCGCGGGTGGCGATTCCACCTCGCCGCAAGCGACCAACTCCTCTTCTTTCGCCATCAATCTCGGCGGCCGCGACGCCAGCAGCGGCGCCGGCGGTCCGGTGACGATCAGCAGCGTCGGCCGAGGCGGCATCCGGCAGACGATCTCCACCTCCGGCCTGGGGTCGACGGCCGTCTTCGCGCAGTCTGTGGGCGGCGGCGGCGGCACGGGCGGCGTCGGCGCCGGCTCCACCGGAACGGTGACCGTGGGCGGCAGCGGGGGAGCCGTGGGTGACGGTGGAACCACCAGGGTAACGCTGACTAGGGCAGACGTCGTGACTGCACTTGGACAGTCGGCGGGTGTCATCGCCCAGTCTGTCGGCGGCGGTGGCGGCTATGCCGGCCAAGTCATCTTCGGGTCGACCGCGACCTTCGGCAGCGACATCGACATCGGCTCGGGCAGCAATACATCCGGCGACGGCGGGTTCGCCTTCGTGACCCTGAACGTCAGCAACGTCGCAACGACACGCAACAACGCACCCGGAGTATTCGTCCAGAGCGTTGGCGGCGGCGGCGGTGTTGCCGGCCGTGGCCAGTCGGGCGCGACGGGCGCGTTTATCGGCAGCGCCGGCGGTGTCGGTAAAGCCGGGGCAGTGACCGTCAACATGAACGGGTTCTCGCGCGTTACCACCTCTGGCGAGCAATCGCATGGCATCTTCGCCCAGAGTGCCGGCGGCGGCGCCAACACTACCAGCGATACCGTGAAAGTGAGCGTCAACGTGGACGGCGAGGTCCGTGCCACCGGCGCCGGTTCGCACGGCGTCTACGCGCAGAGCTCCGGCACCGACCGTGGTCGCATCAACGTGCAGGTGCGCAACGCCTCCAGTCTGATCGAGGGCGGCACCGCCAGCCGGATCGGCGCCGAGCGCGGCGCCGCGATCTTTCTGAAGGACGGCGTCAACAACTCTATCGTCAATCAGGGAACGATCCGCAGCGTCGATGGCGAGGCCGGGATTGCCATCGACGCAACCCAAGCCGGCAGCACCACCGTCACCAACTCCGGCAAGATCACCGGCCAGATCCTGGGCACCAGCATAGCGAGGGTCGACAACGAAGTCGGCGGCGTCATCAAGGCGGCCGAGATCGATGCGGACTTGGTGGTCAACAAGGGCTTCCTGGATCTGGGCCCGGACGATCGCGTTGGCACGACCTTTGTGCTCGGCAACATCCGCCAAACCAGCTTGGGCGTCATCGAAGTAGACCTCGATCCCTCGAAGTCCGCCGCTGAAGAGCAGATCGACGACCAACTTCGGGTCGATGGCCTGGCCGATCTTGATGGTTCTCTCGACGTCAATCTCTTGAACGTCTTCCAGGCCGATGTCGGCGAAGAGATCGTGCCGGTCATCATTGCGGAGGATGGCTTGTTCTTCGCCGGAACGCCTGCCCCTCAGGTCGCTGGCCGCATCGTCGAGGAACTGGAGGTGACTCAGTCCGCCGTCGCGCAGTACCGGCTGATTCAAACCGACCCGAACACGGTAAGCCTCGCCTTCAACATCGATTTCGCCAATGCCGGGATTCTCGCCTCCGGCAACGACAATCAGGATAGCGTCGCCGGCGCCGTTCAGTCCCTCTACCGCGCGCGCGGCCTGGACGAGGATGCCGCGCGGTCGCTGATCGAATTCGAAGAGGCGAGCGAAGTCACCGCGGCCTACGGCACGCTGTCGGCCGAGGTCGCGGTCGACACGCAGATCTCCGCCCTCAATTCCCTGCGCGAGTTCAACGACGACTTGCTCAGCTGTGCCAACACCGGCGGGCAGGATGCGTCCTATCGCTTCTTCGACGACGGCCAGTGCGGCTTCCTGCAGGTCGAAGGCGGTCGCTTCAACCGTGACGCCACCAGCGACAACCTGGGCTTCGACGTGACCAACTTCTCCGTGACCCTGGGTGGCCAGGTCGCGGTGGACGAGGTCTGGAACATCGGCAGCGCTTTCCGCTACGGCTTCAGCAACCTGAACGCCGACGCGGCCGCCGCCAGCAGCGACGGCGACGAGTTCTTCTTCGGACTCTCCGCCAAGCGCCGTTTCGATGCGATCGAGATCAGCACATCCGGCGGCTTCGGATACGGCAGCTTCGACATCGAGCGCAATCCCTTCGGTGGCGGCGATGCGAGCGCCGACCAGAACCTCTGGTCGCTGTCCGGCCAGGTGCGCGCGGCCTACCTCTATGAGTACGACAACCTCTTCGTGAAGCCGCGGATCGGCGTCGGCGTCGATCACTTCTTCTCCTCCAGCTACCGGGAAACGGGCAGCAGCGCCTTCCTGCTCGCCGTCGACGCGGATGCAGAGACCTATGTCAATGTCCAGCCCGCCGTCGAGCTGGGCGGCGAGTTCTCCGTCTCTGACGAAACCCGCTTGCGTCCCCATCTCACCTTGGGAATCACCCAGTACTTGGGCGACCCGACAGCCAGTGCCAGTGCCTCGTTCCTTGCCGGGGGTACGCCCTTCACCAACGCGACGGAGATCGATCGCACCCGCTACGACATCGCGGCCGGGGTGGACGTCTTCTCCGGACTGGGGGCGACCGTGCGCGTTGCCGGCGCCACCAGCCTCTCCAGGAACAGCCAGGACTACGGCGGCAGCCTGCGTGTGGAGATCCCCTTCTGACGGTCCCACCGTCCGCGAAGCGGCCGCCCGTCGTTCGGGCAGAGGTCGAGGGGCGCCAAGTCCGTCCGGCCATTGACAGCTGCGCATAGGCGCGGGTTTGTGTATATCTCCATCTACTAGTTCCTCGAAGACAGTGGTAGAGCGCCAAGTCACACTCTTACGCAGGGTCTGGGTTTGCTTATGAAAACGCTTTGGGTTCAGTGACGACGGCGCACTGCCGCAGCGTTTGCTGATCCTCGCGTCTAGGCGCTACTTAGTTTTCTCTTGAGGATGTGTATATCTTTTGGTACTCTGCTTACTGTGCGAGAGCGTCCGATCAAGCTGGAAAATGGCGAGAAAGCGCGATGTTGAGCAGTGAATTTCCGGAAGCCAACGGCGATAGCTTGCGTTCCGAGACCGATAGCAGCCCGTGGCGTATTCGATTCGACATGATCTACCGGGAACTGCGAGAGCGGATCACCCTGCTTCACTATCCGCCCGGAACCCGTCTCGACGTCGACAAACTCTGCGAAGAGTTCCACGTAAGCCGTACGCCAATTCGAACCGTGTTGCAGCGCCTCGAGCGTGAAGGATTGGCGGTCACGCGCCACGGGGTCGGCACCGCGGTGACCGAGATCGACTTCGAGCATGTGCGCGAAGCGATGCAGTTTCGCATGCATCTTGCCGAGCTCATTGGCGAATTGGATCCGATACAACCCGATGAGAAGCTCTTGATCGCGCTCGAAGGCTTGCAAGAGGAATGCAATGCCATCGGGGATCAGCCGGCGCTGGAGGCCTTTGCCCGGATCGACATGCGGCTGCATGACTGCAAATGCAGGCTGATCGGAAATGGAACGCTGAGGCGCACCTATGACGAGCTCTATTACCGATCCGTCAGGATGTGGTTCCACTTTCTGCCTAGTATGGACTGGAGAGCGGAAGCGGCCTCTCTTCTGGAAGACATTCATCTGACCAAGGGCGCGCTGTCGCGTGGCGATGTCAGGGGGATGGGTCTCATGACCCGGAATCTGATCTCGATGGCGCTCTTTCGCCTGCACGATCTTATCTCGGAGGTAGAGACATGATGGTGGGACGGCGACCGCGCTCCTAACGGCGGCGCACCGTCTTCCGATCGAGCCTAACCTGCTGTCAGCCAACAGGCGCTTCGACCGTGCTGCTGCACCTAACCAAACGTCTGATCCGACACAGAAGCTCCGTGATCGATAGGAGCCCAATCTCGCCGTCTGGGATAGTCACATATCCTTGCGGACCTAAGGTGTCGGGTCCGCCGCGGTCGTCATAGAGGTGTGAGGCGGTCCAATCGCTTTGCTCGCTCGTGACGAAGACGTCATTGCCACTATCGCGAAGAGGGGGGCGGCACCGTTTAGGCCGAGACGGGTGTTGCCGGCGCCTTAGACCAGGATGACGTCAAATCGGAACGATGTGTCGTCTCAATCCTGTTCTAGCGCCACTGCTTTTCCTCCACCGTCCAAGACCCGCCGGGTAAGGCTCCTTTCTTCAGGAAGGCCTCAACGACGTTGGCGAGGAGCTTTGAGGCCGTGTTGTCGAAGCCATTGGCAGGCAGGGCCTGACCGAAGCCGATCGAGCCGGTGCTGAACACGGCGCCATCGTTGGGCGCGGTGAAGTAGGTGATGTCGCCGCGGATGCGATAGTCGAGCGAGCCGACGAGGCCGGCGTAGGCGTAGAGGAGTTCCTCCGTCACCAGGACGTAGTTGTCGGAGTGACCGCCGGACGCGGCGATGATCTTGGTATGGGGGGGTGTACCGAGGTTCAGGTCGTAGCGATCCAACTCGATGCCCGCGGCAGCGCCATAGGCCAGGCCTTCGTTGCCGATGATCTCGCCCTCGATACCCTCGGTGATCCAAGCGACGGTCCGATGATAGGCGTCCGGCATCTTGCGATAGGGCATGGCCGTCTCGAACCCCTCGGCGATGAAGCCGACACCGGTCAGCTTCTGCGGTGCGCGCCCGCGATTGCGCCACAGACCGCTCTTCTCGCCGGTGGTCTGCAGGTAGTGCTCGCCCGGTTTGGCTGCCCAGGCCCGCATGCCGGAATCGAGCTTGCGCACCTCCATGCAGGCCGGGTCGTCCGGGTCGAAGCCGACGCACCAGTAATAGCCGTTGCCACCCATGTAGATCAGGCGGCCGCCGCTTTGGACCCAGTCCTCCTGTGCGTCCAGCATCCGTTCCGACACATACTCCGGATGGGTACCGGTCATGAGGCAGGAGTAGGGTTCCAGTGCTGCCTTGCCGTCCCGGTGCAGGTCTTCGTCGGTAATGAAGTCGCAGTCGTAGCCCTGCTTCTCGATCCAGGCGACGATCGAGAGGTCGGCGGGGAACTGCCAGGTGATGTTCATGCTCGACATGCGGTACTTCGGCCGCATGTTGATGATCGGCCGCCGGTAGGAGCTGAAGCAGACGCCGGCGCCGTCCTGGAAGCTGTCGTAGGTCGAGAGGCCGAACTCCCGCGTCTCGTAGGTTTCGATGTCCAGGTCGGTCACGACCGGCGGCTGACCGGTCATCGGCTGGATAATCTGCGCATCGAAACTGAGGCTCTCGTTGGCGTAGGCGAGATAGCTGGCCGTCGGCACCAGAAAGCAGAGCTTCGCCTTGGCCTTGGCGGGCCGCACGACGAAGACGATGTACTCCTCGGCGATGCCACGGCCCGGGCCGATGCGAAGACGCACAGCGTAGATCCCGCTCTTTAGGCCCTCGGGAATCTGCATGCGGTTGGTCTCTTCCCAGCGGCAGTCGGTGACCGCGTCGGGGTGCAGTTCGATCCCGCCATACTGATCCGGCGCCAGGCGGTAGCAGTCGTCGCGGCCCTTCCAATTCCAACCGGTCATGCCGCGGACCGGATGGTTGACGCCTTTGGCGTCCAGGCCATGCGGACCATCGTCGGCAAGGGTCCAGCCGATGCCGCTATCGCTGTAGCCCTTGGCCGTGTTCCAGTAAGCGAGGACTGCATCCTCTGGCGGATTTGCGCCTTCTTGGCAGGCTTTCAGTTCCTGGGCAGTGAGCGCGCGGAGGCAGAGGCCGGGGCGGTCGATCTTGCCGGCCAGAAGGTCGTTCACGAAGTCGCCGCGCAGGATGTGGGAATCCAAAGCGCCGCCGATCAGAAAGGGGACGTCGTCTCTATTGACCGGCCGAAAGCGGAATGTCGTTTCGATGTGCGAGCGAAACTCGTAGGGCACGACGGGGCCGATGCGGGAGTTGTAGCGGTTGAGCACGCCTTCTTGATAGAGCGTCACCTTGCCTGACGTCGGGTCGTAGGAGACGCCGACGAAGTACCAGACCTTTGGCTGAAGCGGCAGTTCCGCCGTGACATAGTCGATCTCCTTGCCGTCGCCGACCCAGAACTCTAGGTAGCCTTGCGGACTGATGCCCAGGGCATAGCCGTAATTGTCCTTACAGTCGAAACGGCCCATGATGGTTTGCCGGGCGCCATGATGCGGCATCGTCGGCCAGACATGGCAGAACATCGAGAGCGGCCCGTCGATCTTGGTCTTGCGCTCCGGATCGGCGACCTCGAAGTAGTTGCCGAGCTGCGTGAACTGCTTCTTCACCGGCCAGAGGCCGTTGATCGGATGCTCGATCTCTTCTTCCTGGTAGCCCGGCCCGGCCTCGTGATGATCGCCGTGAATCAGCCGCACCAGCTGCGCTTCTGCCTCGTCGGCACCGTCCGCGTTGACGTGAAAGGCGATCTCGTCGCCCGGCTTCACCGAGATATTGTCGGCATATCCGAAGATTTTTTGCTCGGCCATTCTATTTCTGTTCCATGAGTTCGGCTACTTGGCGCAGGAAGATCGCATGGTAGGCGGCCTCCAGCGTCTCATAGGCCGTGTCGTCCACGGCCTTGGGCGGCGTCCCGCGCAGGCCCGACAGCCTGACAATACGGAAGCCGCCCTCGGTCTCTTTCTTGACGGCGTACTGCTCCGACAAGGGGAGGCGGCGAAAGTAGGCGAGCAGGCGCTCCAAGGGCTCACTGTGCTGGCCGACCGGTCGCTTGCGGTGCTCCTCGATCAGATCCTCGTCGATGACGCTCTTCAGGTAGGTCCTTGTCCTGGCGTTGAAGTGCTCATAGACATGGATGTCCGCGTTCTCCCACATCTCCGATGATCTCCCCATCGCCGGTCTCACGATTCCAGAAGGTCGTGGACGCGGCGCATGAAGACACCGTGATAGGCCGCCTCCACGGTCTCGTACTCACGATCCTCGACCACACGCGGTGCTACGCCCCGTGCGCCTGAGAAAGCGATGATCTTGTAGGGACCATCGGGGCCGGCACGGTGGAGCGCATACTTGTCGTCCATCGGCGCGCGGCGGAAATAGAGGAGCAGGCGCTCCAGTGCCTCGCTATGCTGGCCCAAGGGCTTGCGCCGGTGCTCCTCGATGACTTCGGGGCAGACCAGGCGCTTCAGGTAGTCGCGCTGCATCTTGTCGAAGCGGCGATGGTAGATGGCGTCCTTGTCTTCGATTTCGGTGGCCTCTTCCGGCAGCGCCTCGCCGCCCTTCTCGCTTCTGGACGAGCGCCACTCGCCGCGTTTCTTGTCGCGCCAGGCGTTGAACTGTCTCTTGATTCCGAAAAAGCCCTGGTTCAGGAACAGCACGGCAAAGAGCATGATGGCCCCGATCATGAAGTGCCTGATCGGCCCCCATTCGATCAACACCTGGTCCAAGGCGACGACCACGAGGGTGCCGAGAACGGCGCCTTCCGCCCGGCCGATGCCGCCGATGGCCAGCATGGCAAGCCCAAGCAGAACCGTATCGAAACTGAATATCGAAAAGCCGACGCCGCTGTAGTGCGCTGCATAGAAGCCACCGATGAAGCCAAGCGCGCCGGAGGACAGCAGGAAGATGGTGACCCGCGCGCGCTTGTAGTCGACGCCGCAGGCTTCGGCGAAGGCCTCTCGCTTCTCTGGCGCCATGCGCAGGATCCGTCCCAGGCGCTTGCCGGCGATGAAGCGGAACATCAACAAGGAGGCCAGCAACAGCAAGTAGGGTCCGTAGTAGGCGGCCAAGGACTGAACCTCCGGCGACCAGTCGTCGGAGATGTAGGTGGAGCCGCCATAGAGCCCGCCGGATGCGGATCCGAAGGCTCTGGAGGTAGTGAAGAAGACGCGGCAGAGCTCGTTCAAGCCCAGCGTCAAGAGGGCGTAGTAGAATCCGTCCAGCCTGAGCGCGGGTGCCGCGATGATGCCGCCCATCATGAAACCGAGCGCCAAGCCGATGCCCGGCAGATAGAACCAGGGAAGGCCGTAATTGATGGAGAGGTAAGAGGTTATGAAGGCGGCGGAGCCGACCACGGCATAGCTTGCCAGAGAGAAGATACTGGCCGTGCCCAGGATAAGGGTCCAACAGACGTTGATGGCGGCGAAGATCCCGAAGGTGGCCCCTGCGGTCAGCAGGGTGTTGCGCATGCTGTCGGGGAAGAAGAAGGGCGCGATCGCCAGCAAGGTCAGGCAGATCGCCCAGTAGACCGGCCGGCGATCCAGGATCTTCTTCTCCGCCTTCAGGGTCTTGCGATTGTAGAGGCCCTTGATGTGCAAGGGGTAGCGGCGCGTCGGCCACCAGCGCAGGCGCTTCCACGATCGCCCGCCATGGGCCGACCAGATATGGAAGTGCTTGAGGCGCCCGACCTTGTAGAGCGGCACCTTGTAGGCCTGGTTTTCGTCCCAGACCGTACGCGGGTCGGGCACGTGGACGGAGGGGGCTTCGTGGTTGCCTCCCTTGGCGTCCCAGGCGGCCAGCGGGTTGCGCCAGATATAGGGGCTCTTGCGCTCGTCTTGGCTCATTGCTCGCGTGCCTTGTCAAGTAGGCCCGAGATGCCTCGCGGCCGGATGATCAGGATGGTGATGATCAGCAGGAACTGGGTCATAAGGACGTACTGACCGCCCAGAAAGCGCGAGGTCAGTGCCTCGGTGAAACCCAGGATAACGGCGGCGATGACGGCACCCTGAACGGAGCCCAGGCCACCCAGCAGCGCGATGCTGACGCCCTTGATGAGGGGTGTGATGCCGCTGAAGGGCCCGATGTAGTAGGTCTGGGACAGCAGGACGGCGGCGAGGCCCGCCATGGCGCCCGTCATCGCCATCACGTAGAAACCCGTGCCTCGAACGCCGATCCCGACAATGGAGGCGGCATGTGGGTTCATCATCATGGCGCGGATTTCCAGCCCGCGTCGGCTGCCGCGCATCCAGAACACCACGACAGCCAGCATGACGATGGAGCAGACGACCACGCCGATCTTGTCGGAGGTGACGACGACATCGCCTAGCCTCACCTGCCAGTAGCCGAAGAGCTCGGGCAGGTTCTTCGGCTTGGGGCCGAACTGCATCAAGAGCGCTTGCGAACCGATCAGACTGATCGCCAGCGTGGCGATCATCCCGCGTGTGGTGAAGTGCGGTTTGTCGTGCAGGGGAATGAAGACAACAAGGCAGATGATCAAGCCGCCTAGCGCGCCGGTGAGAATCCCGGCCGAGGCGACCAGGATCGGCGCATCCGAGACCATGCGGTCGAAGAGGTAGGCGCCGAAGCCGGCAAAGGAGAAGACAAAACCGTAGCCAAGATTGATGAGTCCCAGGCTTGACCAAGTAATGGAGATCGCGACTGCGACCAAGCCATAGATGCAGGCGACAACGATCGCATTGACGAGAATGAAACTGATGTCCATCGTCTAAGGTCTTCTCACAATGCGAGGGTTTGCCGGCTGGCGGCAGAAGCTTCGCCCTTGAGCTTGCCGGCGTGCATGCCGATCACCCGGTCCACCCGGCGCTCGAGCAGCGCCACGTTCTGTTCGGCGATCAGCATGGCGCTGTCTTCCAACTCGATCGAGAGCAGTGCCTCCATGACGCTGAGGCCGATTTTCGGAGCCAGCCCGAGCGAGGGCTCGTCGGCCAGATAGAGCTTGGCATCGGTCATCAGCCCCCGACCGATGGAAACCATACGCCGTTCGCCGCCGGACAGCCGTCCGACCGGCGTCCTCATGAGCTTGCGCAAGGGCTCGAAGATATCGAGGACACGCTCTTTGCGCGCCTTGCGCGTGCGCCAGGCCTCGCTGGTGAAGGCGCCGCTGTCGAGATGCTCCTCGACGGTCAAACCGTTAAAGATCTCGTCGCCCTGCGGCATGATCGCCAGGCCCTGCCGCACGATCCGATGGGTGTAGCGCCCAGGCCCTTGGCTGCGCGTGCGGCCGATCTGCTTGCCGGCGAGTTGAATGGAGCCGCGTTGCCAGCCCGTGAGTCCGGCGATGGCATAGAAGAGGGTGGTCTTGCCGTGTCCGTTCAAGCCAACCAGGCCGACGCGCTCGCCAGAGTTGATAACCAGGTCCAGGTCGTGCAGAACCCGGAGCGGTCCATACCCCGCCGATAGGCCCTGCACGTTCAAGATTTCCGCCATGGTGGGCTTCGCTCTTCTCTCGCGCGTGGCGCTGTCAGGTGGTTTCGAAGTAGGCGGCACGGACCGCCGGCGAATCGATGATCTCTTGCATGTCCCCTCTGGCAATGATCTCGCCAGCGTCCATGACGATGACGCTGTCGGCAATGGTGTCCAGGAGCTCCATTCGGTGCTCGACGATCAACACGGCGATGTTCATTTCCTTCGACAGCATGCGCAGGATGTGATCGATCTCGTCGATCTCCGAGTTGATGAGCCCTGCCGCCGGCTCGTCCATCAGCAAGATCTCGGGCTGGCGCATCAACAGGCACGAGAGCAGCAGCTTGCGTCGCTCAAAGGTCTTGAGGCCGGAGTTCGCCGTGCTCTCGTCGGTCGCGAAGTGGACCAGGGCTGCCGCATACTCTGCGTCGAAGCGCGTGAGGTAGGGCTTGTAGGCTTGGCGCGCGGCCTTGAAGGTCTCGCCCACGGTCAGGTCTTCGCAGACGATCGGCGTTTGGTAGGTGCGGCCGACGCCAAGGCGCGCCCGCTCGAAGAGGCGTCGCTTGGTTATGTCCTGGCCTTTGAAGAGGACCTTCCCGGACTTTGGCACATAGCGGCCGGATAGGATCTCCAGCAGGCTGGTCTTACCGGCGCCGTTCGGGCCGATGATCCCCAGCACCTCGCCGGCATGCAGCGCGAAGCCGATGTTGGTCAAGACCTCTCGCCCGCCCAAGTCGAGCGAGAGGCCCTGACAGGAGAACACCGGTGGCGCTTCCGTTTGAGCCACGGGTTCTGCTCCTAGCCGATCAGCTCCACCAAGGCGCGGGCCGGAGCTTCGACTCGGCGATCTCGTTCGGCCAGATGATCTTGTGCTCGCCGTCTTGCACCTGGACGAAGAGTTGGCTCATCCCTTTCTCAAGCTCGTCGGCCTGATTGCCGAAGCCGTTGTCGGGGTAGTGCAGTGCTTCTTGATACTCGTTGTTCATGTCCATCAGACCGCAAACGCCGCGGAAGGGATTGTTGCGGATCCAAGACACGTTGGCGGCGAAGTCCTCGGGGTCGCCGGTGGCCTCCCAAGCAGCCGCGAGATAGTTGAGGATGTCGTAACCGTTGCCGGTGTAGACCAGCCCCATGTTGCCCTCGTACTCCGGGAAGCGCGCTAGGTATCTCTTGCGGAAATCCTGACCGGTCTCGTCGCCGTAGACGCCGAGCACCGTGCTCCAGGTGAAGCCTTCCGTCGCGCGCCCGCCGAGCTCGAGGAACTCCGGCTGAGAGGGGCCGTACTGTAGGTAGACCAGGGCATCCTCGACCGGGTCGGATCGGAACTGCCGGCAGAAGGCGGCATACTCCGCCGCGACCCAGTGGTTGATCATGATGGCGCCGGCATCGACCTCCTTCAGTCGGCGGATGACCGGGCTCCAATCGTTGACCGGATACTGGATGTCCGTCTCCGCGGCCAGTTCGAAGCTGGAGTTGGGGAAGGCTTCGCGTGCCGCCCGCAAGATGGTCTGGTTGTAGCCGACCTGTTCCGACACGATGTGGACCTTGCGGTTCTTCGGCGTCCAGCCCTGCACCTTCTCTATCTGCTCCAGCAAGAGCGGCAGGGTCCAGCCGTAGTTCACCTCCGAGGGGTCGGTCTGCATGACCTGGCTGTACTTCTCCGGATCGGACTTGTAGTGCTCGGTCGCCGCCCGTTGCGTGTTGCCGTTGAGGTAGGGACACTTGTACTTCGCCGATTCGTCCATTGCCGGTATCGGCGCGAAGAGGAAGGCGTTCGAGATGGCATGCACCTTCCGGTCGATGCAGGCGGCGATGGCCTGACGGCAGCTTTCGGGCGAGAGCTTGTCGACGTCGACCACGTAGATCTCGATCTCGCGCCCGCCGACGCCGCCGCGTGCGTTGATCTCTTCCATCGCCAGGGTCGTGCCGTTCAGATGGTCGGTGTCGTCGGCGACGCCGTAGGGCGTGGACAGCGACGAGGGCAGGCCCAGCACGATCTTGTCGGACTTGCCCCGTACGATGGCCGGCGCGGCCATGCCCACGAGCGCGGCGGACGCGCCGCCCACACCGATCGTCTTGACCGCGGTGCGACGGCTGATGCCCCGGCGTGTGCCGCCCGGTGTCAGTAGTTTCCTCGTCATCTCGTAGCCTCCGTTCATTCAAGCGTGAGCCGTCTCATCCGACATCCGGGTAAACCCACCTGGCGGACGACAGGCTCCAACTCGACCCTCTAAGGTTCGACAGCCAAAGTTTATCGATTTCTCTACATTTGTGTCTAGACGTTATCGCTTGAAATTTTGAATGTCAATTAGGCATCGTACCGGATGCGAGTTTGAGGGCCAGGGTGTCTTTTGCCCTCATTGTTGTCTGATTGGTCGGAGGTTTTTCAATTTTGTTCAGGTATTTAGTCGCAGACTCCTCAGGCGCGATGAGCTAGATATATCGTTTCATCTAGACTCGTTGGGAAGTCCAGGCTAGATTCACGCCCGAAACCAGGTCGGCAGCCGCTGAGTCCAGCCGGCTCGGGTTCGGGGCTGGTGGTAGAGCGGAGGCGATGCCGCTTCACGTCGCCGGACGGGCGTTTGGCGCCGGTTCCTTGGACGGAGCGATCGCCGCGCCTGCTGGCCCTTTCGAGGAAGACATATTGCGGTGACTCAGCGGCCCACCGTAGAAGACAGGCATGTTGGACGTACCAGGTTGGAAACGGCGGACCCATGAAGAAGGCGAGGAGCGACGCGGCCAAGATGCAGCAGGCAGACGCGGCAGCGCCGCCAATGAAGGCGACACGCATCCTGATCGCCGATGACCATTGGGTGGTCAGGGAGTCCCTGAAGCAAGTGGTCAAGAGCCTGGACAAGGGCAACACGATCATCGAGGCCGCCAGCTTCAACGACGCTTTGGAGATTCTCGACGCTGCGCCCGACATCGGCCTGATGCTGATCGACCTGATCATGCCCGGTTTCGGAGAGTTCGAGGGCTTGAAGCTGCTTCGATCCAAGTACCCCTCGATTCCGATCGTCGTGGTGTCGATCCACGAAGATCCAGAGTACGTCTTGAACGCCATTGCGCACGGCGTTATCGGCTACATCCCGAAATCCGCCAGCTCGCAGGAGATAAGGCGGGCGCTCATCCGGGTCATTTCGGGAGAAGTGGCCTTCCCACGCGACATCATTGCGCGCACCGTCTTCCCGCCGTCCGGGATCTCCGCTCCAGCGGCGCCGGCGCCGGCCAAGGACAGTCTCTTCGACCTGCTCACCGCACGCGAGCGGGAGATTCTCGTGCTGCTGGGCCGAGGAACCGGCCTCTCGGAGATCGCCGAGCGCTTGACCATCAGTCGGCAGACGGTTCGCGTCCACCTTGGCAATGCCATGAAGAAGCTGCGCCTCTCGACCCGCGAAGCGGCCGTTCGCTACGCCTTGGAGAACATGCATATGCTCAGTGACGCGGACTAGAAGAGCATGACGGCTGCCGGCATCGATGCGGAGGTGACAGAGCGCCAAGCCTATCTCGAGGCCTGTTTCGACGCGATCGACGTCGGCATTGCGCTTTGGGACGATTTCGATCGTTTGGTGGCCTGCAACAAGGCCTTTCTAGAGCGCTTTGCCGCGATCAAGTTGGACCCGGGTGAGCGCTTAACCCAGACCGACTTTCTACGGCTTCTGGCTGGCTCCGGTCTGCTCGTGACCCCCCTTTCGCGTGATGATTGGCTGGAGAAAGAACACAACGCCGCTCTCAGCGGCGAGACCAGCGAGTATCTTTTCACCGACGGCTCCTCCGTCAAGGTCGAGCGACGCCATCTCGGCCAGAAGGGACGCCTGACCAGCTTCCTGGACATCAGCGGCGCGCGCCGCATCGAATGGGACCTTGAGAAGGCACGCGACGCGGCGGCGGCTTCGGACCAGACGAAGTCTCGCTTCCTGCGTGCAGCAAACCATGATCTTCGCCAGCCCTTGGCGGCGCTGAAGATCCTGATCTACAACTGCATGACGGCGCAGGACGACGAAGAACGCGAACATTTGCTGCACGCCATGGATGTCTCGGTCTCCATAATGGAGGATCTGCTGGGCGCGCTCCTGAACATCGGACAGTTGGACGCCGGCAAGATCGAGCCGAAGATATCGACCTTTCAGGTCTCCACGATCTTCGACCGGATCAAGGTGCAGTTCGATCACCAGGCCCAAGAAAAGGGGCTGGAGCTCAGGATCATCCCGTCAGCCTGCGCGCTGAAGAGCGATCGCAGCCTGCTCGAACGCATTGTCAGCAACTTCGTCAGCAACGCCCTGCGTTACACCGAGACCGGCCGCGTCATCGTCGGATGCCGCCGGCGCGACAAGCATGTCAGGATAGAGGTCTGGGACAGCGGCTGTGGAATTCCGGAAGAACTTCAGGAGTCCGTGTTCGAGGAGTTCTTTCGGATCTCCGAAAGTCAGGCGCACCGCAAACACAGCCTGGGCTTGGGCCTGAACATCTGCAAGCGCCTGGCCGAGATGCTGGGGCACGACATCGCCGTCAGAAGCCAACCGGGTAGGGGCTCGGTCTTCTCGATCGAGGTCCCGCTGGGCAACATCTGGCACAGCGACATCGGGGAGCCCGAAATCTCGGAACGGATCGGTGGCGAGTTCACCGGATTGCTGGTGGTGGTCTTGGAGGACGATGTCATCCTCCGCGATGCGCTCATCGCTCTCTTGGAGCGCTGGGGTATGCAGATCCTCTCGATTGAGACCCTGGAGAGCGTACCGGAGGTGCTCCGCGGTTTGGAGCGCGAGCCCGATCTCATCATCACCGACTACAGGCTTCGCGGCGGCATACAGGGAACGGACATCGTCGGCGATATCAACGATTGCCTGGAGAAACCCTGCCCGGCGATCGTCGTCACCGCCGACACCAACCCCGATCTGATTGAAAGGATTAGGCGGCAGGGCTTTCCGGTCCTCATCAAGCCGGTGAGCCCGCCCAGCCTGCGGGTGATGATGCATAACATTCTATACGAACCCGAACTCGTGCAGGAACTGCATATGTAGCCCGGCCAGAGGCCCGTCTGGAGCAAGACTCCGGCGGCATGAGCAAACGAGGTGGCAATGAAGGCGGAGGAGATACCGATCGGGAGCATGGTGCCCTTGACGGGTCCCTCTTCTGCCGATGGCAAGGAGTTTCGCAACGGCGTCACCCTGGCAGCCGAGGAAATCAACGCCGACGGCGGCATCCTCGGGCGCCCGATACGCCCCATCTTCATGGACACCGGTCGGCAGAGCGCGGCCGAGGTCGTGCGTGCAGCCCGCACCCTGATCGGCACGCATGGCGTCCACGCGGTGATCAACGGCTACAACATCGGCCCGCAGAATGCCGAGTACGAACCCGTTGCCGATGCCGGCATCATCTACATCCATCACAATACGCTGCTGCAGCACCACGACACGGTCATGAGCAACCCGGAACGCTATTTCGGCTGCTTCATGGGTGATCCGGCCGAGTACTGGTACGGGCAGGGCTTCATCAAGTTCATCTCCTGGCTGCGCGACAGCGGCCAGTGGCAGCCGCGCAACAATCGCATTGCCGTGATCTCAGGCGCCAAGCCCTATAGCGTGGTGATCGCCAACGCCATGGGCAGCGCGGCGCGCCAGTTCGGCTGGAACTGCGTCTTCGGCCCTAAGGTCATTCAATGCCCGCGGGAGGGTTGGCATCCTGTCTTGGACGAGATCAGGGCCCTGGATCCGGCGGTCTTGGCCAACACCGAGTTCTACGCCGGCGATCTGGCCCGCTTCCAGCTGCAGTTCATGCAGGATCCGGTGCCCAGTCTGCTCTATCTGCAGTATGGCGCACTGCACAAGACCTTCACCGACATCGTTGGCGACAGGGGCAAGGGCGTTATTGTCGGCACCATGATCGGCCTGCCGAGGGACGAGTTCGGCCAAGGCTTTTCGGCCGCCTACAAGGCGCGGTTTGGCCGCGATTCGACCCCGGAAGTCGGTTGCCAACCCTATACGTCGCTCCATCACTATGCCATCGCGGCCGCTCTCGCCGGCGGGTCCGGCGGGCCCGGCTGTTTCGAACAGAATCGTCGGGTTTCAAAGCAACTGCTGAAGACGGTCTATCGCAGTGTCTCGGGCACCATCCGCTTTCATCCCAAGTGGCAGGCCGCCGTCCCTTACCCGGACGCCACGCACGACCCCTCCTTGGGCATGCCGCATATCTTCTATCAGGTGCGCAAAGCAGATCAGGAACGCGCGCTCATCGCGCCGGAACCCTATGCCGATGCGCCCTTCGAACTGCCGCCGTGGCTGGCCGAAGACGCTTCTTGAGATCGAACCGGAGAGTGGCCCGCGACTGCCCGAGGGTGACCTGCTCCCATGAACTGGTCGATCAGCATGAGAGTTCGACGGGATGGGCTCGCCTTTGCTGGGCGGTCTCTATCATCTCACCAGGGGTATGCCTCTGGTGAGATGATGCGAAAACTCCGGGCGTCATGTAGCCGAGAGCCGAGGGTAGCTAGAGGTGTTGTCGTCGATCCATCAGGACTCGATCGTTTGGTGTGCGATCTCCTTGACCGCGCCGCCAGCCTCCTGCACTTCGCGCCCTGCTAGGCAGCGTGCAAGATTGCTCTGATCCGCTCTTCCGTAAATCGACGCTTCACCGATCAGCCCTCCTGATCTGGCGAACGCTCTCGCTCGCTGACCCGGATTCAGGGGAGCAGGTCATCTTTGTTTCCGATCCCAAAAAAAATGACATACAGAACCGGGACGACGACCAGCGTGAGCAATGTTGCGAACGTGAGTCCGAAAATGATGACGACGGAAAGTGAGTTGAAGAAGGGATCCCAAAGCAGCGGAGCGACACCAAGCACGGTCGTAAGTGCGCCCAAGCTGACAGGCCTGACACGACTCACGGCGGCGTCGGTCACGGCCAGGAACTTTTCCTTGCCGCTGGCAATCTGAAGATCAGTTTCGTCGATCAAGACGATTGCATTCTTTACCAGCATGCCCGTTAGGCTTAGGACGGCCAGAATCGCGATGAACTCCAATGGCGTTTCAGTGGCAGCCAATCCGAAGACGACGCCGACGAGCGCCAATGGCACGGTCAACCAAATGATCAACGGCTGGCGAACGGCGTTGAACAGTATGAACACAACAATCACCATGGCTCCGAATCCGAACGGCATGGTGCTGGCCAGGCCGGCATTGGCATCTTCGCTATCGCCGTACTCGCCCTTCCAAGTCAATGCGTAACCGGGTGGCAACTCGATCGCTTCGACAGCGGGTCGAATCAGTTGGAACAGGTCCGACGCTCTAACGCCCGGTGGTGGGTTGGCCTCGACCGTTATCGCAAGCGAGCGATCAACCCGATCGAGGCTGCCTTCCTCGAAGACAATTTCGAAGTCATCGACCACTTGCCTTGTCGGCACGTATTGGTCCGCCAGGGGACTATAGATCTGAACGTCTTGCACGTCGGCGATGTCGCTTCGGTCCTTGGCAAAGGGGCGCATGATAATCGGCCGAAGCTCATCTCGCTCGCGATAGAGGCCGATGGTCGTTCCGTCGAACTGACCGGCGATTGCCCGGGAGACATCGGCCCGAGTCAATCCCAACCGACGAGCATTCTCGCTGTTCAACACCGGGCGCAGTGTCGTGAACTGCTCTCGCCACGTGTCGGAAACCGAGATTGCGCCCGCTGACGTGAGGATTTCTCGCGCTTGAGCGGAAAGGTCACGCAGTACCGAAGGCTCGGGACCCGTGAACCGTGCCTGTATTCGCGCGCCTCCGCCTGGGCCAAGGACAAATCGCCAAGCTCTCGATACTGATTCCGGATAGTTCTCATCTAAATGGCCTTGGACAGTATCAAGCAAATGTTCAATTCGTTCAAAATCACTCACGTCGACCATCACTTGGCCGTAGGAGGAACTCGGGCTCTCGACGTGGTACGTCAACATGAACCTCAAATGACTAGCGCCCACGGTCGTGCTCGTCGCGCTAACACCGTCCAATCCACGTACCCACTCCGCAATCTCCAGCGTGTCGGCGCGGGTTCGCTCGATGTCTGTGCCTTGCGGAAGCGTGTAGTCGACGACGAAGCTAGGTCTGGTCGAGTTCGGGAAGAACCCGAGGGGCACCAGCGAGGAGCCGGCGATCGCCCCCGCAAAAAGGAAAGAAACAAGACCGATCGTCCACCAGCGCCGCTTGATGGCAGTACGAAGCAACCGGCGATAAGCGACCAGGATCCAGTGCTCTTGTGTTGGTTCCTCGGCTTGCACCCTCGGTCTCAGCACTAGCGTGCAGTAGTATGGCGTCAGCCATATCGCGGCGATCCAAGAAAACAGAAGTGCTATAGCGATCGTCCAGAAGAGCGAACCTGCATATTCTCCGGTATCGTCAGGTGACAAGCCGATGGCCGAGAACGCCGTGACGCCAACAACCGTGCCTCCAAGCAGAGGCCAACGTGTACGCGCGACGACCGCGCGAACGGCCTTGGCTGTCTCTTCACCTCGCTGGACGCGTACCAGCGTTCCTTCGACGACGACGATCGCATTGTCGACCAGCATCCCCAGCGCGATGATAAGCGCACCCAGCGAGACCCTTTGCATGTCCAACCCGAAAAGCGACATGCCAATCAACGTGCCGGCGACGGTCACGAGCAGTATTCCGCCCATGAGGATTCCCGACCTCAGCCCCATGAACACGAGAAGCGTGCCAACGACGATCACGAGCGCCAGCACCACGTTCATCACGAAGCCGTCCACAGCCCCGCGCACCAGGACCGATTGATCCGAGATTGGCGTTAGGTCGATGCCGAGAGGGCGTTCCACCTCCAACTCTTGGATTCTTGCCCGGACGGCATCGCCCATGTTCACCACGTTGCCACCGATCGAGTTCGAGATCCCGATCCCGATCGCTGGCATACCATCACGGAAAAGCAGTGAACTCGCCGGCTCCCGAAGTCCGCGTGATACGGTGGCAACATCGCTTAGTCTATAGAGCCGTCCGCTCTCAGGGTCGGCTATGATCAGATTCTCAATCGCTTCCACGGAGTCGACCGCGGCGACTGGGCGAACACTAAGTCGTAGGTCGCCCGACAGCACCGTTCCCGCCGAGGTGACCAGGTTCTGGCCCCGAAGAACCTCTGCTACCGCTTCGGACGACAGTCCCAGTTCAAAGAGCCGCGCGGGCGAGTACTCGACATAGATAACCTCTTCCGGCACTCCGTTCAGCACGACCTTCGACACGCCATCGATCAGAACAAGTTCACGTTGTAGATCCTTGGCATACTCGTACAGGCTGGGGAGGGCGAATCCTTCACCCGTAATCGCGAAGTACAAAGCGTAGACATCGCCATAGTCATCGAAGATTTGGCTACCGCCGGCGTTTGGAGGCAGTGTGATTTGTACATCCGAGATCTTCGCGCGCATTTGCGTGAAACGCTGAATCAAGGCGTCGCGCGTCGGGGTTGACTGAATCGTGAACGCGATCGTTACTTCGGACAGTCCACTCGACGAGACGGAGGTAATCTCTTTGACGCCTTGCAGTTGCTGCAAAGCATTTTCGATCACCTCTGTCACTTCTTCGGCGACTTCTTCGCCGCTCGCTCCCGGATAGGGGGTAACAATCTGAGCTTCACGGATGATGAACTCAGGGTCCTCGAACCTGGGCAGCGTCTGATACGAGTACCACCCGCCGAGAAGGATACAGAGCGTGGCAAGCGCGCTGACGAGCCGCTTTTCGAGCGCAAACTTCGCGAGATCCATGTCGTCGATCAGTCGCCTACGCGGGTAATCGGCCGAACGGTCATGCCGTCGGAGAGCCGTGACACGCCGGCAGCTACCACGACTTCACCTACGGCGAGTCCGTCCACAACGACCACACGCTCGCCCTGGGCCTCGCCCAGCGAGACGGAGCGTCTTGCGACTACCCCTCCGTCCTCGACGACCCAGACGAAAGGGGCTCCATTCGGATCAGATCCAACTGCGGTCAAGGGAACGCCGGCAGGGCCCAGAGTGTCGTACGGGCTTCGCAAGGTCACACGGCCAGCCATACCGGGAAGAACGAGACTGGCGTCCGGTACCGAAATCGCCACTCTCCCACGGTACGTCAGCGTCCGCGGGTCCGGGGCGGTGGAAAACTCAACAAAAGAGGCTGGAAACTCCCCATCGCCAAGCGCGTCGATGACTGCGGCTATCTCTCCTCCGGCTTCGTAGGCGGCTACCAGGCCGCCGACGTCGGGTCCGGGCACGTCGAACGTAAGGTCGACGGTGTCTAGCTCGTGCATTAAGACAATGACTTTTCCAGGCAGAATGTTCGCGAAGTTCTCAATCTCGCGACGGGCTATCACGCCGTCGAATGGGGCTAGCAGCGTTGCGTCCGAGAGATCGTTTCGAGCGTCGGCAACGCGTGCCTCCAGCCCTCGGATTGCGGCTTGAGCCGATTCGACCTCTTCCGTTCGTCCTCCCGCCAGGCCTTGCAAGAGGTTTTGCTCCGCCGCCTCTAGCTCAGCGGCGGCGACGCGCCATGCGGCTTGGTCAACGTCCAGTCTGGCTATGGTTGAGACACCACGATCGAAAAGCTGCTGCGTGCGATCAACCTGTGCTCGTGCCGCTTCCTCGCTGGCTTGTGCCGCCGCGACGGCAGCCTCAAGGGCGGCGATCTCTTCCGCCCTAGCGCCGGCTATCAGCGCGCGAAAATCGGCCTGCGCCTGCTGGAGCTGGCTGCTCAACTGCGCGACAGCGTTCTCAAAGTCGCGCGTGTCGAGCCGGGCGATCAAGGCTCCTTCGACGACCTCGTCCGCCTCACGTACCGGAAGCTCCACGACTCTCCCGCCAACGCGAAATGACAGTTCCACTTCGCGCGCCGGCAGGACCGTTGCCGGATAGGACCATGAAGCGGCTGCGTCCATCGGCGCAACGGTGACCACGAGTGCGGGGCGGACCGCCATGTCTCGCGCGATGGTGCTTGTCGTCAGCAGTACTCCTAAGAGGAGTGCCGCGAGGACGACGGGCTTGGCTGCTATCTGACCTGCGGTCACAAGTGGAGTCTCCAAGGGCGTCATGATCCGATTCAATGCCAAGGACCCCGAACGGCGTCGTTGCCCGCCGGCTGGTTATGATCACATCGGTTCAGGCTGAGAGTTGGCTTTCCAGACCAAGGCTGCGCAGACCGGCTCGCCTGCAAAGTGGAACGATGAGGTAGGCGAGTTTCAAACTTCAGAGATCTAGCGAGTGGCCGAGAGCTCCGCGAAGCGACGGGAATGGAATCCCTAGGTGTCCTGTCTCCCCGGATCTTTTCACGGCTGTCCGCATTGCCTCTCACTCAACAACGACAAGGGAAACTGACGCGGGCTTGGTTTGCCCGGACCCGTGAGTCCGCGCTGGATGACCACGCGTTTGTATCCGAAAGGGAAGGTAGCATTCACTCTATCCGGCAGAATTGACCGATCCTGCACAAGTGTTGACATGTTCGGACAGTCGCTAGCGAGCTGCATTCAGCTATGAGCCGACGTCGAGCGTCGGCCTTCTTCCCGGACACGGAGCCTAGGGCACGTCCAAAGGGAGCGGCAATCTACGGGCGTTACGAGCTCGTGCTTCTGCTTCGTTTGCGAAATGCGTTGGGACTGGTTCCATTGATCCGCTTGAAAGCCCTAGAGAACGCGCTGGTCTCTGAGTACCCAAGACGATAAGCGATCTCCTTGATCGGCGTGTCGCCGTTCTTGAGCAAGGATCGCGCAGAGTCGTAGACCACGCCGTCGCGAACCTCTCGAAATGACACACGTCTCGCCGTCAACTCGCGATGCAGCTTCCGGACCGACATGTTGAGCACTTCCGCTGTCTTGTTCATTCCAAAAGACTGATCAGACAGATTGGCCGCTATCAATAGTCGTAGTCGATGCACCAACTCGTTCGTTTGTCCCTGGGTCTCCAGAATTGCATCCGCCTGAGATTTTAGAATCGAGTACAAAACAGCGTCTGCGTCCTTGATCGGGCGCCTTAGATGTCTAGACGAGAAGACTATGCTGTTCTTGTTTTGGGAGTAAGCCACATCGCTACCCAATACACGCGAGATCTCGGTGTCGTCGCTTGGCGGAGAAAGTACAAAACTGCATCTTAACGGAGCCCAACAGGAGTTGATGATCTGACGAATATGAAGAACGAGGCATGCAATTGTGAAAAAAATATCTTGGCGTTGTTCACTCTTGCCCAAATAGATTGGCTGATAGTCTATTCGAACCTCACCGTTATCTATTTCGTAGGACACATGCGCGTCGCGCGAAAAGATTCGATGATACTTTGCCAGATTTCTAACCCATAGGCCCAGTGTCGGCGAGTGTCGAAGCAGGTAGCTCAAGAGTCCGAGATTGATAGAGGGCGGGCCTTCGGCGATGTGAAGTCCGAGGTCGGGATCGTCGGTCGCGTCTGATCCCCATTCGAACAGCCTGTAGTAAGTCTCCAGCGGCAGGACGGTGCTATCGAGGCGATCTCGGTCGAACTGCCATGCGATGGCTGCCTCGATCGCCGATAGCTCGATGCCGCGGGACAGAAGGGCCGTGATCAGCCAGTGGCTGGGAACCTCAACGCTATCCCACTCCAGTTCTTGGTTGCTCACGAAATCTGCTCCTGATGGTCTTGGCCGGGTTCGATCCAGGCACGCGTCCCTTAGCGGCTGTTAGAAGAGCATGATTGCCGTACCAGCGAGCGTCAGAAGGACGTTTGAAATCGCGTAGGTTCCCGCGTAGCCCAACGCCGGGGTAGAGCTCTTGGCGGCATGCTGTAAGGCGCTGAGCGCCGGCGTGCTGGTCATGGCGCCCGTCAGCGAGCCAAGCAGCAGGGCAGGGTTGAGTCTAAGGACGAAGACACCGAACGCGTACCCGAGGGCGACCGGCAGCAGCAAGACAATGACGCCGCACAGTATGAGAGTGGGGCCGTGGGCGAGCAGCACCTCTACGACACCGGCACCGGCATTGATGCCGACATTCACCATGAAGAGCATAAGGCCCAGCTCCATGATGATGTACCTGGCGGCGGGCGGTACCCGACCGAATGTGGGATTCGATGAGCGCAAGTAACCGAAAATGACACCGGCCAGTAAGAGACCGCCGGCACTGCCGATCCCGACGCTGATGTTGCCGATGCGGACGCTGACCAAACCGATCACAAGGCCAAGCGCGATCCCGAGCGCGAAGGTAGCGAGATCGGTCTCCTTGATGTCTTTCTCGATGCTTCCGATATGCTCGGCCAGGCTCTCGATGGCCTGCGCGTCGCCAGCAACCGTCAGGACGTCCGCCTTCATCAAGGTGGTTTCCTTTGCGACCGGAAGATCGATCTGAGAACGAACGATCCTGGTTACAAAGCACCCGAATCGCTCAACGATGCGCAGGTCCCGCAATGATCGGCCGACGGCGTACTGCGTGGTGACGACAATCTCGCTCGTCGTGATGTAGCTATCGAGCAGGTCCGCGTCCAAGACGCCCGATCTCAGACCTGGTGTCTTCTTGATCTCGGTGTGCAGGTCAGGCGGCGCCAGTATTGCGATCCTATCACCAACCATTACTTCGTCGTCGAGATCAAGCTCCAAAGCCTCGCCATCGCGGAGCAGTCGCACGACGGCAATATCGATGTCGGGCAACTCCGATTCGATCTCGCGGCGGGTCCTACCGCCGATACCTCCTTCCACGACTTCATAGCCTCGGACCATCGGCAGCCCGCGAACGACTGTCCGTTCCCCATCGCTGAAGCCCTTCTCCATGGCATAGCGACGGGACGCTTCGGCCAAATCGATTCCGACCAACGATGGGACGAACTTGACAATCAAGATCAACCCGACAGTCCCGAAGATGTAGGTGATGGCGTAGCCCGCGGTGATATGTTGGTGGAGTACGGCTTCGCTAAGCCCGGGCTCGATCACCGCGATCCCCGCATCCAACGCGTTTTGTGCGCCGACCAGGGTCGGTGTGCTCGTCAAGGCCCCGGCAAGAACCCCGGCGGCAAAGCCATTGTCCAAACCGAACAGAACAGCAAGGCCCCCAGCCGCGGCGAAGCCGACAATCGCCACCGTCATCGACAACGCGACATACCGCCGGCCGTCCTCCAGCATGACATTGAAAAACCGGGGACCGGCTTGAAGACCGACGGAATAGATGAACAGAACGAAGCCGACCGTTCCGATGATGGGCTCCGAACTAAAGCCGAAATGGCCGAACACCAACCCGACCAGCAGTACCCCGCTGGTTGAGCCAAGTTCGAATCCCTTGATGTTGATCCTGCCGACAAGGAAACCGAGGCCGATCGCCACGAAAACGACAAGGGCCGGGTTTTCCGAGAAGAGATTGAACAGATTGATTTCCATCGGCTATGTCCGCGTACGCAATGAGGGGGCCGGCAAAGGGTTCGACTTTCCAGTCTCAGACCAAACTGAGCGAACCGGCGCCCATGGACTGTGGCGGCTCGTTGCGCACTGGCAGTCGCCCCTCGAAGGGGGCGAGGTCAGCGGGAGAGCCGCAACGTGGCTCGCGGTGCGATCTCGATAGCGCCTCTCTCGCTCGGCGTGACGGAATGCACAGGGACGATGGCGAAACGACTGGCATCGTGTTTCTGGATCAACATCCCATCAGCCCGCTTGCTGCTGCCGAGGCTTCAACGACGTGCGCCCGCACAGCAGCCGATCAGTCTAGCCAATCGACGCAAGTTGATCTGCCGGAAGGTCCGACAGCGCCCTCTGCAACGCCGGGCGCGCCAAGAGCCGACGCAGATAGCGGCTGACCCGCTCGGAGTAGCTTGTTCCGGTGCAAACCGCTGCGAAGAACAGGGTGTAGCCTAGCGAGATGTCTGCCGCGCAGAAGCCGCGGTCGAGCAGGAATTCTCGCCCCTCGAGTTGCATTTCGAGCATGCCGAGTGCCTTCTCCATCTGGTGGCGGCAGTAGCCATCGAACTCTTCGGAGACTCTGTATGGGTCTTGGCGGGAACTGTGGCCGAAGGAAACCGCCACATAGTTTGCCATTCCACTCTCGGCCATATGAAACCACTGCACATAGGCAGCGTACTCCGGGTCCTCCGCTGCTATAGCCAAGTCGCTCGGACCGTAGCGATGCAGGATGTACTGCATAATCGCCGTGGACTCGATGATCAGCGTACCATCATCGTATAATGCCGGGACTTTCCCCATTGGATTTATCTGGCGGAACGCCTCTGACGCAAAGTACGCGCCGTCGTACTGCAAGGTCCTAAGGTCGTAGGGGGTAGCCATTTCCTCCAGTAGCCAAAGCGCACGGACCGAGCGCGTGCCCGGGGTGTGGAACAGCGTGAGAGCCATTTCGGGGTCTCCAGGGATGCTTGGAATGTCGTGAAGGGGTGGGATCAGAGACCGTTCGGTGCGATCAGCACCTTGCCGGAGCGTTGGCCTTTCACGGTGTGGGCCAGGGCATCACTGATCTCGTCAAGTGGGAAGACCCGGTCGATCGGCGCGTTGAGCGCGCCACTCAAAACCAGATTGGTCAGCTCCGCATAGACGCGCTGCTGTTCCGCCAAAGGGGCGCTCGTCAGCCAGTGCACCAGCCAGAAACCGCGCAGGGATATGTCGTTGAAGATAAGCAGGTTGTCCGGAACACGAACATCCTCGCCTGACATGCCGCCGTAACTCACGGCTACGCCGCCGGGTGCCAGCGTGGAAGCCAGGCGACCAAAGGCACTGCCCGCAACGGCGTCTAGAGCGAGAAGGGGCCGAGCGTCCAGTTCGGCTTGGACGCGCTCCGCCAGGTCCGGTCCATCGACGAACGCAGCATCACAGCCTGCGCTCTGCACATCGGCGATGGCGGAGTCGCGACGCACCACTGAGGCGACACGAACACCCCGCGCCTTGGCGAGTTGCGTAACGTAGCGGCCCACAGCGGAGTTGGCGGCAGACTGAATGAGCCAGTCACCTGCGTTCAGGTCTCTATAGGTCGTGATCAAGAGATATGCCGTCGCCGGGTTGACGGTGAGCATTGAGAGCTGATCCAGATCGGCATGGGGGACCGCTACCAGGTTCTGGCTGGAGAAGACCCTTTCCGTCGACCAAGCGCCCGGAGGATCGGCCAAGAGGACGAACGTGCCTACTTTGTGGCCTGGTCCCTTTACCTCCACCACCTCGCCTATGCCCTCCATGCCCGCACGTGCTGGCAGGGCAGGCTGGATGCCGTATTGGCCTGCGATCTGCGCGATGTCCGAAGGGTTGATGGGCGTGCGGAGGACCTTCACACGCGTTTGACCCGGTTGGAGCACCTGCGGCTCGAGAGCCTCTACCTGGACGACGTCAGCCGCACTTCCATGCTCTGTGTAGATTGCCTGTTTCATCATGGGCTCCTCGGGGCGGGGGCTGTCTGGATCGACCGGGACCGCGTTAGTGAACTCAGTTCATTAGCGAGATAGGTCGCGCCATTGACCTTTCAAGGTTAGTGAATAGAATTCATTTATGGGCAAGGAAGATCGAGCGCGGCAGGCAAGGCGCAGACGTGATCCGGACGGAAAGCGCGTCGCGCTGCAGGAGGCCGCCGTAAGTCTCTTCACCGAGTTCGGTTACGAGAAGGTCTCGATCGCAAACGTCGCGAGGGAGGCCGGGATCGCGGTTGGCACCGTCTATCGTTTCTACGAGAACAAGCTAGCCCTGCTTCGTGCGATGCTGGAGACGCTCGAGGACGAGTTTGTCGAGCAGATGCAAGCCGACTGGGCCTTGGGCGGCGACGTCAGCGCTCGGCTAGACCGGGTCTGTGACGGTCTCTTCGCTTTGGCGGAGGAGCGCGACACTCTGCTGAGGCTGCTCTCGATGACGACAGATGTGGTGTACGACGACGGCGGACTTCCAGGGGACCGGATCCGGGCGAGGATTGTGGTGATGTATGAAGAGGGATTGAACCTCGGTGCCTTTCGTCATGGAGACGTGGGGCTTCATGCCGCCATGGCGCACGGCCTGGTCGAGGGGGCAATCATGGGATGGCTACGTACGGGCAATCCAACGCGAGCGAAGGCCGCCCGGCAACTTGCAAGCGTCATGAAGGGCGGATTCTTGACCGATTAAGCCGCTCATTCCGAAAGATCAGTGCGAAAGACGGTCGGTTTTGATCAAGTCGTTCGGCTTACACCTCTCGTGGAGAAGTACGGCCATAACCTATCAAGGCTTTCGTCTCGAGAAAGTCGTGCATACCCCAATGAGCGTACTCACGACCATTGCCCGACTGCTTGTAGCCGCCGAAGGGGGCCATGAGATCGACCTCTGGCCCATTGATATGGACCTGTCCGGCTTGCATGCGCCCTGCAAGGGCGCACGCTCGCTCGTGGTCTCCGGACTGAACGTAGGCGGCAAGACCAAAGCGGGACTCATTGGCGATAGAAACTGCTTCCTCTTCGCTTTCGTAAGGCATGATGCAGAGGACGGGACCAAAGATCTCCTCTTTGGCGATGGTCATGTCGGCCGTGACGTCGGCAAAGATGGTGGGCTTTACGAAGAAGCCCTCTTGATTGCAGTTCTCTGGCCGACCGGGTCCGCCGGCCACCAGGGTGGCGCCTTCGTCGACTCCAGCTTCAATCATGGAGGTCACCTTGTCGTACTGGGGCTTGTTGGCGAGCGGCCCCAGATCCGTCTCCCTCTCCATCGGATCGCCGGTCACGAACTCCGCTGCGACTTGGCGCGCGATCCCGGCCGCGATCGAATGGAGCTCCACAGGCACCAGCATGCGCGTCGGCGCATCGCAAGACTGGCCGCTGTTGGCGAAGCAGGCCTTGACCCCTTGTCTGACCGCCTGGCCCAGGTCGGCGTCGTCCAGCAGAATGTTCGCTGACTTGCCGCCTAACTCCTGGACCACGCGCTTGATCGTCCGGGCGGCTGTTTGGGCAACCGCCACGCCGGCTCGATTGGAGCCGGTGATCGAGACAAGCGCGACATCGTCGTGGGAGCAGAGCGTGGAGCCCACCTCCAGGCCGTCTCCATTGACGAGATTGAATACGCCGCGAGGAACACCCGCTTCGTGCAGAATCTCCGCAAACAAGAGGGCCGAGAGGGGCGACAACTCGCTTGGCTTCAGCACCATGGTGCACCCGGTTGCCAGGGCCGGCGCAACCTTGCAGACGATCTGGTTCATCGGCCAGTTCCACGGCGTTATCAGGACAGCCACACCAATCGCCTCTTGGACGATCCGTGTCGAGTTTTGCATCCGCTCGAACTCGAAACGCTCTAGGGAGGCTATAGCGACTTTAAGGTGATCCAGGCCGGACTGCGCCTGTTGCGTCAGAGAGAAATCCTTAGGCGCGCCCATCTCCAAGGTCATCGCCTCGGCGAGATCGCCCATGCGACGCTCATAGACCTGCATGATGGCCGTCAGCAAGTCCAGACGCTCAGCCTTGGACAGGCAACGAAAGCCATCGAGAGCCGCGCGCGCGGCGTTCACTGCGCGCCTTGCGTCTTCGGGCGAGCCCATCGCGATTTGGCCGATGACTCTACCGGTGGCGGGGTTGACGACCTCCTTGGTCGCACTTGAGCGGGGCGAGACCCATGTCCCCCCAATGTAGAATTGGCCTGCATGCCTATTCACCTCTAGCGCTCCTCTTACTTTATGCTTTTGGAGTGCTCGACAGCCAAAGCTCTGTCGACAAGCCAAGCGGAAACGGCCGACACCTCCAAAGCTAGAGATCGAGCACGAGTTTCTTGGACATTGCACGAGAACAGCACGCAGTCATGATGCTGTTCGAGGCCTTTTCGTCGTCGTCGAGAATGTGATCGCGATGTGCGATCTCCCCTTCGAGGACGCCGACGACACAGGTTCCGCAGACGCCTTCCTGACACACGGAATCGATCTCAAGTCCGTTCGCGTTGAGCACATCGAGCAGGCTCTCGTCCGGACCAACCCTGAGCTCATCGCCGGTGCTCTGAATGACGACGGTGAACGCGCCTTGACCTTGCTCGTGATCGATCGTCGGGTCGGCGGAGGGCACAAACCACTCGAAATGCACAGTGTTAGCCGGCCAATGCGCTGCCGCATCGTTCACAGCGGACATCAGGCCCGATGGTCCACAGCAATAGAGTTCCGTGCCGTCCCGGTATTCCGAGAGGAGGTCGGTGACCTGGAGGCCTCTTGATGGATCGCCTCCGTCACAGATGAACTCAACCTTGCCCCTCGCACCCAACTCACCGAGCCTGTTGCGGAAAGCCGCATCCTCAGGTTCCCGCGTGCAGTAGTACAGGTGATAGTCCTTGCCGCTCGCGCTCAGTGTCTCAAGCATCGACATGATTGGCGTAATCCCCACGCCGCCGGCGATCAGGAGGTACCGCTCGGCGCTAAGGCCAAGAGGGAAGTTGTTCATAGGCAGCGATGTTTCGAGTATCGCCCCCGCGACGACATTCTCATGCATCCAGACGGACCCGCCTCTACTGTTCGGATCTCGCTGGACGCCCAGTTTGTAGTAGCCTCGCTCTCTAGAATCTCCGGCCAAGGAGTATTGGCGGATCATGCCATTGGGCAGGTAGAAGCTAAGGTGCGCGCCGGGTTCGAAGGCCGGGAGGGCCTCCTCGAGAGGGTGTTGCAGCTCAATTCCGAGTATGCGTGGCGTTTCAGACCATACGCGTCTCACCTGGAGCCTCTGTTTGCGCAAGGCATCCGTCATCGCCGCCTCTCCTGTCTTCTCTTAGGCCTTGAAGACCGTGGCCTGCCAATCGGCGCCCTTGGACTGTCGACAGGCCGAGCCCGCTACTCCGATCCTGGCGCGGTCAGAGCGGCAACGTTCAAGCTATTGAAATGGTGGATAAAGTGCTCTCCCCAGCTTTCCTGTCGCTCTGGGTCGACCATAAGACGGCCGGGCGTGTACCCGCCCGACTCCATGCCCCGTTGGACGGCTTCGACGAGTTCGACGTCCTCCGGGTTGAGCTGGCTGCTCACATAGTCTTCGGCGGTCTCTGTCGGATCGGACATCTTTCCATCGAGCGTGAAGTAAATGATGCGTTCCGCTGTCTGCCCAATCCCCGCGGGCATCATGTTGAAGACGAAAAGCATGTTGGTCCGCGGAAAGACCGAGAAGGTCATGTTGGGCCACAAGAACACTTGATGGAAGGGCATGCCGCGGGAGTTCGTGAAAGCGTCCTCTTCATTGACGTCGTATGGAAGGACATCAGCCTCCCCGCCGCGCGCGGTGTACTCGATCGTGCGGCCGTCGATGCTGAAGCGGTAGGTATCGATGTCGATAATGTTGCCAAGTGCACGATGTGCCTTCCCGGAATAGGCGACATGATAGGCTTCGAGGAAGTTCTCGGTCACGATCTTCCAGTTTGCCTCTATGTCGTATTCCTTGTGCTTGACATACTTGAGGTCGGCCGCTTCAGCGACCATCGACAGGAGTTTCGGCTCGAACGTCGGCGCGACTTCGCGCAGCGGCTTTGCCGCCGGATCGAGATTGATGAAAACGAAACCGCCAATGGTCTCGGATCGAATCTGGTTGAGCTTGATGCCGCTGACGTCGAAGCCCGTGACGGCGTCGCACTTGGGTGCGGCCTTCAATTGACCGTCTAGGCCATAGGCCCAAGAGTGGTATGGGCAACGCACGACCATTCGAACATTGCCTTGACCGGTCAAGAGCTGATGACCGCGGTGCCGACAGGCATTGTAGAAGGCACGGATTTCCTGGTCTTTTCCCCTGATCGCATAGAAAGAGTGGCCCGCGACTTCGCCGACCATATAGTCACCCGGCTTCGGCAGCTGTGACTGATGACAGAAGTACAGCCACTCTTTCTGGAAGATCTGCCTGATCTCGGCGTCATGAATCTTGGGATCGGTGTAGAAGCCAGCACTTGGGGCATAGGAGAAGGTGGCATCCTGCGTAAAACCCTCACCTGCAACGCACGGCGTGTGTCCGCTTTCTGGCATCGTCGCTACTCCCACTTCGCGGTGATCGGTCTTCCGGTTGGCGAGCCCCGACCGATAAGTCATTCTCGACGGAGCTCTCGCCGGATCAGGGTGGCGTTCGGACTAGTCTTTCATCCAGACCCGTTCTGCGACGCGCATGCCCATGTTGGGGGCCGCGGCGTCGACGGCCGCGCCGCCGACAGCATCCGAGAAGATGTTCACCGCCGATTCGAACATGAAGACGTGATTGGCGCCCTCGTCGCGCTGAATGGCTTGCATCTCGCCGAAGATCTCTTTTCTCTTGGCGAAGTCCGTGGTGACGCGCGACTCCTTCAACAAGCGTTCGAACTGATCATTGCAGTAGAAGCCGTCGGCCCAAGGCGCACCGCAGGCATAGGCGATCGCGAACTGCAGGGCCGGGGTTACCCGGACGCTCCACGTCACCATCGTGAAAGGCTTGACCATCCAGACATTCGACCAGTAGCCGTCGTTAGGCTCGCGGGCGACCTTGAGGTTGATGCCAGCAGCCTTCGCTTGCTCGCCGAAAAGGACGGCTGCATCGACGGCTCCATTGAAGGCGGCATCGGCGGCGCTCAACGTGACATCGAGAGAGGAGAGACCCGCCTTCTTCAAGTGGAACTTTGCCTTGTCAGGATCGTAGGTTCGCTGCGGCAGCTCCGCATTGAAGTAGGGATCGTTCGGCGGAACGGGATGATCGTTGCCGACCCAACCATAGCCGCGATGGATCTTTCGGAGCATGTCTTCGCGGTCGACCGCGTACTTTAGCGCCAAGCGGACATCGCGGTTGTCGAAGGGTGCAACGCGGGAATCCATTGCACTGGAGTCGTAGGCGGTGCCCTTATTCTCAATGATCTGATAGCCGCCACGGCCTCGAATGCGGTCGATGGTCTTGGCATCGGCTCGGTCGATCATAGACACCGATCCGCCGAGGAGAGCGGTGACCCTTGCACCGGCATCGAGAATTGTCAGTGCCTCGAAGCTATCGACCCAAGCGCGGTTGCTCTTCCAGTAGTTCGGGTTCCGTTTGGCGACGACGCGGACGCCGGGTTCGAACTCTTCCAGGATGTAGCCGCCGGTGCCGATCAGCCGGCTCCAATCGCTGTGGTCCTCGGGTACGATGATGAACTGGAAAGTCGCAAGGATCTGCGGCAAGTCCGCATCGCCCTCTGACAGCTCGATGACGAGGCTGTGCGGGCCGTCGGCTGTTATGGCGCTGACCGAAGCCAGCAGAGGCTTGCCGGGCGAGGTGGTCTCCTCGCCGCGATGCAGGTTGAGAGAGTAGATGACGTCCGCTGCGGTGAGTGGCCGACCGTCGCTGAAGAAGACATCCTTCCGCAGCTCAAAGACCCAACGCTTGGCGCCATCCATAGCTTCCCAGCTGGTGGCGAGTTCGGGCATGGGCGTCTTGTCGGGAGCGAGCTCGACCAAGTAGTTGCAGACGGCCGTCGCGACACTGAACATCGTCCAGTTGGTATAGGTGGTCGGATCGAGCGAGTCGCTGGTGCTGCCGGTGCTCAAACCGACGCTGAGATGACCCCCACGGCGCGGCGATTCGGCAAGCGCGTCGTCGGCCAGCATCATCGCCGCGGGCAAGGCGACCCCCGCGGCGGAGGCCCGACAGAGGAAATCCCGGCGTGAGAGGCGTCCTTCAACCAATGACGCGCGGGCGGCTTCGATGGTGCGTTGCATGCTGGGGTCTCCCTGACTTATTCTTGTATATGATCATATACTGTATACAGTCATATACTCCGAGTCAACCCCTTTTGTGTCGGGCTCCCGTTGGCTCCCGGGAGAATCTGTCGTAGCGTGAATCAGAGAGGCTGATCCGACGAGTGGACATGCAGAAACAGGCACTGAAGAAGAAGCGCAGTGGACGGGAACGACTGGTCGATGCGACGATTCAGTCGATCTATCGCTATGGTTTATCGGACACCAGTGTCGCAACTGTCACTGAGATTGCAGACCTATCACGTGGGATGGTTCGTCGTGGCTTTGCGTCGAAAAACGCGATGCTGATCGCCGCTTATGAAACAATCCTCGATGAATGGAGCAGCAACTTCTTTGCCATTAAGGGAGACTCGCCGCTTGAGACAGTGACTCTTATGGTGGATTCCATGTTCTGTCCGCCAAATTTTGAACCGATGAAAGTCACTGCTTGGATGGCCTTTAGTGTGGCGTGTCTCCATGACGCCAAACTGAGGGAGATCTGGCGCAGGGAAAACGCGACGTGGCGTGATGCAATCTGCTTGGAACTCCGCGCATACGGCGAAGAATCAGGCGTGGCGTTCGACGCCGAAGCACTTGCGGACACGATCCTGGCCACTACCGACGGCCTGTGGCTGCGTCATGCAATTGAACCCGAGAGAGTCACGCCTGAGAGAGCGCGTGAACTGATAACCCAACTCGTCCTGGCACAAGTCAAGCCAGGTCATTCTTAGGCCAGGTTGGTGCGGACTCTGCGTCCTTGAGCGCCGGTCGATGTTTACAGCCGCGTGGCAACGCAAAGGGCAAGTGCGCTCCTAAAACGCTGACGTGGCAGCCTCGGATTGGCAAGCGGACACTCCGACGAGAAGGGGTGAGCGGTCCGCTAGATGCCATCAACGGTCGCTCCCTACCTCGACCACAGTCTTGGCTTCGGTGGCCGTCGCGCGGGATCACCCGGCGCTCGTCCGGCCATCTCGCGTCAGCGCTGCACGTCGACGACACAGACCTCGGTTCCAGGCTCGATGTCGGTTCCTGCCTGCACCAGGACCTCAACGAGAACCCCCGAGCAGGGCGCTTCAACTTCGGTCGTTGCCTTGTCCGTCTCGACGGCGTACAGCGGATCTCCTTCTCGGAAGGCGCCTCCGCTCTCCAAGAGCCAGGCGGTCAATGTGCCTTCTTCCATACTCATGCTCAGTCTGGGTAGCTTCAATCTCACCTTCATGCCGCGCTCCTTCCCGACTTGAGCGAGTTGACGGCCGCGACGATCGCGCCGGCATCCGGTATGACCGCTTTCTCCAAAGCGGGAGAGTAGGGGATCGCGACGTCCGCGACGGTGACGCGGCGCACCGACGCCTTGAGCGCGCCAAAGGCTTCGTCCGCGACGATCGAGGCAATGTAGCTCGCCGCACTGCAGGCATCACGGCTCTCATCGGCAACCACCAGGTATCCGGTCTTCTTGACAGACTGGATAATCGTCTCCTTGTCCAGGGGGACGAGGCTTCGGGGATCGACGACTTCGGCGTCGATGCCGCTTTCTGCGAGCTGCGCGCTCGCCTTCATCGCTTGGGCGACCATGCTTCCTATGGCCACGAGCGTTACGTCCTTGCCGTACCGCTTGATGTCTGCTTTCCCCAGTTCGACCAGATGCTCGCCGTCCGGAACCTCCGCGGCCCGTCCGGTCCGGCCGCCGACCTCAAGAAACACTACCGGGTTGTCGTCTCGAATGGCGGATATCAGCAGTCCTTTCGCGTCTGCCGGCGTAGAGGGGACGACCACTTTGATGCCGCCGAGGTTCATCAAGACCGGGTAAATGGTGTCCGAGTGCTGCGCTGCCGCGGATTTACCGCCGCCGATCGAGGCGATGTAGACCAGAGGCAAGGTGATCTGGCCGCCTGTCATGTAGCGAAGCTTCGCGGCCTGATTGGCGATCGCGTCGAAGCCTGTGTAAATGAAGTTGCCGTACATCATGTGGCAGATCGGTCGATAGCCGCTGGCAGCCGCTCCAACCGCCATCCCGGTCAGCAGGGTCTCGCAGATCGGCGTGTTTCGAACCCGCTTCGTACCGAAGACCGCGCTCAATCCGGCCGTGTCGCCGAACAGGCTCGTCTCCACATCTTCACCGAAGAGGACGACGCGCGGATCGCGCTCCATCTCCTCTCTGATCGCCTCGTTGACGGCGGCGATCAGACTCTTCCTAGCCATTGCTGAACTCCTCACCTAGGCGAACATGAAGCGACGCGCCTGCTGCACCGGAGGCGCGGGCGCATCTTGGGCAAAGGCGATGGCTTCGGCGATCTGGACCTCTACCTCGGCTTCGACATCGGATAGCGCGTCTTCCGTCAAGAGCTTGTGTTCGAGACAATGGCTGCGGAAGACGACGAGAGGTTCAGTAAGTGCCTTCTGCTTCACCTCGTCGTCGGTACGATAAGGCTTGCTCAAGAAGGTATGCTCGTACTCGACATGGCCGCGTAGACGATAGGTGGCCGCCTCGATCAAGGTTGGGCCCTGTCCGGTCCGTGCTCGATGAACGGCGGCAAAGGCCGTTTCCCAAACAGCGAAGACATCGTTGCCGTCCACTTCGACGCCGGGCACGTGAAAGGGTTCCGCCCGCTTCCAGATTTCTCCTGCCGTGACCGTCGAAGAAGGCGAAAACTCCGAGAAGCCGTTGTTCTCGCAGACAAAGACAATCGGGAGCTTCCAGAGTGACGCCACATTCAACGCCTCCATTAGGACGCCCTGATTGGCGGCACCATCGCCGAAGAAGGCGACGGCTACCTTGCCCTTGCCATCGAGCGACGCACTGAGGGCGGCACCCATCGTTAATCCGATGCCCCCGCCCACAATGCCGTTGGCGCCAAGTATACCTCGCTTGACGTCGGCAACGTGCATGGACCCACCCATCCCGCGGCAGATACCCGTTGCCTTTCCGAACACCTCGGCAAACATCTCCTTTGGGACGCCGCCTTTAGCCAAGAAGTGACCATGCCCTCGATGGGTGCTGGCGACCCAATCGTCATCCGCCAAGTGGGCACAGACACCGACAGCCGTAGCCTCTTGACCTATGTAGAGATGGACGGGACCTGGGAGTTCCCCCGACAGCGAGAGATCTCCCATGGCTTCCTCCGCCTTGCGGATGGTCACCATACGACGATAGATATCGGCGAGTTGGGTCTTCGGAATCGTGTTGCTCTGGTCGCTCACCAATGGGCCCCCGCTTGCTTCAAGCTCCTCGGTCATGAGGCGCCGTCGCACCTCCTCGGTCTTCGACGACTCTGCCCATTTGCTCGATCGGGTTAAGGCTTGATTCGAACGCAGCCCCACCGAGAACGAACAGCAGCCCCTTCGCACGCGCGGAAGCCGCTCACGCTCTCAAGTCTGCCCCTTGTCGACCTTGAAGAAAGGACGAACGCGCTCGCCAATGAAACGAGCGCGATAGTCTTTCGGGTTTATCTCTAGGTGACGCCGAAAACAGCGTGAAAAACTCGACACGGAACTGAACCCACAGGCAAGCGCGATGTCCGTGATCCGGTACTCAGAATAAAGAAGCAATTCTCGTGCACGATTCAGGCGCACTTTCGTGTATCGGTGAGTTGGTGTCTCTTTGAAATGCCGATTGGTAAGATACTCTAGCTGTCTACACGTCACGCCTATGCGTTCTGCAATCTCAAGAATGGGCACGGGGGATTCGATGTTCTCCTCCATGATCTTCAGAGCCTCTTTCAGAAGGCGATGATCTTTCCAAGAACTAACCGCCGCATTGGGCTGCAGCGTTTGCGGAGATCGAATGCCGGAATAGAGTATCTCCTTCGCAACCACGTGCGCCAGTTCTTCGCCAAAACGCTGCTGTACAAAAAAGAGAGTGAGGTCAATACAAGCGGTTTGGCCGCCGCTGGTCGCCAGGTTGTCGTCCAGTCGGTAGAGACCGTCCGTAATCTCTATATCGGGCCAGTGCTCACGAATGACTCCAACATGTTCCCAGTGCGGAGCAATGCAGCGCGATCCGACCAATCCGGCCTCGATGACCCAGATCACCCCCGTGTCGATGCCCCAGATCATCGCGCCATGGCGGGCCTGCCTCTTCAACGCGCCAAGAAATACGTTCCTGTGGTTGGGCGACAGCTCGTAAGACGCGACAACGACGACAACATCGAAAGGCTTAGCCTCGGCGATGCGACCTTGGGCATCGATCTTGAATCCTGCGGAAGTCTCCACCGGGCCACCGTCGACGGTAAGGAACTTCTGATCGAAGAGAATCGCTCCGGTAACGCGGTTCGCCGCTCGGAACACCTCGACCACATTCAGAATCGAAGACATGGACGCGTTCTCGGCCAGGAAGAATCCTACCTGGATGGGCGACTCCGTCATCTCGGACTGAACCCGATCAGAGAAGATAAGAGCAAAGCGGCGCTTCGGGCGGTTGGGTGCGGTGGCAATCCGGGCTCCAGAGTTTCGCTAGCAGCACGCGGAGACTGTCCCAGCTTGATCGCCAATTGAGCAGTCTCAATACGAAAAGCAGTGCACTGATTGCGAACAGTTCACTATCCACGACAGAATCCGCGCCACATTGTCTCTGTTTCGGACAACCTGCCTTCGTATTCCATCAACAGCTATCTGCGTTGGAGACCCAAGATTGGCGCGCCGGCCAACGGCGGCGTGCCATCGCGGCCGGCTCGAGAACCATGGAAGGCAGTCTTTCGAGAGTGAGCAAACGCAGTGGCCCTTGATCACCTCTTCTCTCCAGTCAGAGTCGGTCGTCTGGAGATCAAGAACAGAATACTCTCAACCGGTCACCAGACGGTCTTGGTCACCGACGGGGCGCCGAACGACGCCCTGATCACATACCATGAGGCGCGCGCGAAGGGAGGTGCGGGCCTCATCATCACCGAGATCGCGGCAGTCCATCCGACGGCTTTCTTCACCGCGAACACCATCGCCGGGTACAGCGACGACTGCATTGCCGGTTATCGCCGGTTAGCGGAAAGGCTGCACGGCTACGATACAAGGGTGTTCGGGCAGCTGTTCCACCCCGGACGTGAAGTCTATGGAACACTGCACGATGGCCGCAGGAGCGTCGCATACAGCGCTTCGGACAGTCCCGCGGAGCGATACCTGGTCACACCCCAGCCGATGAGCCTCGCAATGATCGAAGAGGTCATCGATGGCTATGCGTCGACCGCGGCAAGGATGCAGGCTGCCGGGTTGGATGGCGTCGAGGTCGTGGCGAGCCACGGCTATCTGCCGACGCAGTTCCTATCCCCTCGCGTAAACCGGCGCGACGACGCCTACGGTGGAGACGCGGAGAGGCGCTTGCGCTTCGTCCGCGACGTCATTGCGTCGGTCCGAAATCGTGTCGGCGGAGACTTCGTCGTGGGGATGCGGATTTCAGGGGATGAGGTTTCGCCTGACGGCTTGCAACCCTCGGAGACCCTGGAGATTGTCCGCGCTCTGGATCGAGACGGTGGTCTCGACTACTACAACGTGATCGCGGGCTCATCCAGCACCGCGTCGGGGTCGATCCATATCGTACCGCCGATGCGCATAGATCCTGCCTATGTCGCGGGCTTCTCGGCCGAGGTCAAAGCAGCTGTCGGCCGGCCGGTGTTTGTTGCCGGGCGCATAAACCAACCACAGATCGCCGATCAGGTCATTGCGTCCGGCAAGGCGGATATGTGCGGGATGACACGCGCTCTCATCTGCGATCCGCAGATGCCCAACAAGGCCGCTAAGGGACAGCTCGACCGGATTCGAGCTTGCATCGCCTGCAATCAGGCCTGCATCGGGCATATGCAGCTCCACGCGCCGATCAGCTGCATTCAGCACCCTGAAACCGGCCGAGAGCTCGAGTTTGACGAGGCCCCGGCCACCACCCAGAAGAGGATCGCCGTTGTCGGCGGCGGCCCGGCGGGTATGAAGGCAGCGGCGGTCGCAGCCTCGCGCGGCCATCAGGTGACCCTGTTTGAGCGGGGAACGCAGTTGGGCGGCCAGGTCTTGCTCGCCCAATTGCTTCCAGGCCGAGCCGAGTTCGGCGGGCTTGCGACCAATCTCACGCGGGAAATGGAGCTCGCCGGTGTGGAAGTACATCTAAGGACGACCGCCAACCGCAGACTGATGGAAGAGCTTGCTCCGGACGTTGTCCTTGCCGCGACAGGTGGCCGTTCCCGCCAAGATCACTTTGAGAAGGGCGAGGGAACGCATGCTGTCGAAGCATGGGATGTTCTTGAGCGTAAGGTCAATCCGGGCAGTGCGGTGGTGATCTCTGACAGCCGTGGCGATTGGGTCGGACTTGGCCTTGCCGAGCAGTTGGCGTCGAACGGCCACTACGTCCGCTACATGACGACCTGTGCGACCGCCGGCCAAGCCGTTCAAGTCTACACTCGGGATCATTGGCTCGGAAAGCTGCATCGACTCAACGTCAGTGTCGGCAGCTATGCACGACTCGTTGGCGTCGACGGTCAAACTGCATTCTTTCAGCATACCGTTACGGGCGACTTCTTCGAAGTAGAGGGAGTGGATACGGTCGTCACCGCTCATGGCACGCGTAGCGACAGCACCCTTCAGGCTGAACTCAGCGAAGGTCCTTGGCATCTGAAGATGATCGGTGATTGCGTCAGTCCGAGGACGGCAGAGGAAGCGGTCTACGATGGCCTCAAGGCCGGATGGGAGATCTGACGTCCTGTCCCTCGGTCTGCTCACTGGTTCTTGAGCCGACTTGGTCCAATCCCCATTGGGCAGTGCGCGTGTCGTTACCGCAGGCAGGCGGTCTCTCCTGACTGAAACTGCCAGATCAGTTTCGTCTTCAGCGGCACGTCGTTCGCCCTGAGTGAAACGCTCCCTGCCGTCTGGATGGATTGTTGCCCCTACAAACTACTCAAGTGCGCAAAGGCGACGAGGGAGGTCACGATGCCGCTCAATCATACGCACCACACAAAGAAGTACAGCCAGGTAGGAACCAGTCGCCGACAGGTCCTTCTGGGAATGGCAGGCGGCGCTTTGGCGACCTCCATTGGGTCGCTCGCCGCCAAGCCGACCCATGCCGCGACGCGTGGCGGTCATTTCAATCTGGGCCTAGGTGCCGGCGCGGTAACGGACACTCTGGATCCAGGCTTGGCGGATCAGACTTTCACCCAGATCCAATCCTTCGCCTACAACAACTTCCTAACTGAGATCACCTCCACCGGTGAGTTGATCGGCGAGCTGGCCGAGAGCATGGAGCCCGCGGACGCTGCCTCCAAATGGGTCTTCAAGCTCCGGAAAGGCGTGGAGTTCCATAACGGACGTGACGTGACGGCGGAAGACGTCATCGTCTCGCTCAATCATCACCGTGGCGCGGATACCAAGTCCGCCGGCAAGTCGATCATGGCCGAGGTGACGGATGTTCGCGCCGACGGCAAGGATACCGTTATCGTGGACCTCGCGGCAGGGAACACCGATTTTCCGTTCATGCTGGCCCAATACACTTTCCCAATCATGCCGTCGAAGGACGGTGCGATGGATTGGCAGTCCGGCATTGGCTGCGGGCCATACAAGATCATGCACTTCGAGCCCGGCCAACGGTCCCAGCTCGAAAGAAACGCAAACTATTGGAAGAGCGATCGCGCTTGGTTTGACTCCGTGGAGATCATGACGATAGCCGACGTCGTCGCCCGAACCAACGCACTCTTGACCGGTGCTATCGATACGATGGATCGCTGTGACTTGAAAACAGTGCGCTTTCTGGAGGAAGACTCCAAAATAGAGGTAGACAACATTATTGGTACACAGCATTTCGTCTACCCGATGCGGACAGATACGGCGCCTTTCGACGATAACAACGTCCGACTGGCACTGAAGTACGCCCTTGATCGCGAACTCTTCGTGCAATTGATCCTCAACGGCTACGGCACGCCGGCCAACGACCACCCGATTAGTCCCGCAAACCGTTTCTTCGCGTCCGAGCTCCCGCAGCGGCAGTATGATCCGGACAAGGTGAAGTTCCACCTAAAGCAAGCAGGTTTGAGCGAGCTGACGGTCAAGCTCTCGGTGTCTGACGCGGCCTTCATCGGTGCCGTCGATGGGGCCAGCCTCTACTCGGAGACGGCCGCAGCAAGCGGGGCGAACGTGAAGATCGAGGTCGAGCGCGACCCGGCGGACGGCTATTGGACGAACTCCTGGATGAAAAAGCCCTGGACGGTGTCCTACTGGGGTGGTCGGCCGACAGAGGACTGGATGTTCACCTTGGCCTATGCAAAGGACTCATCGTGGAACGAGACCTTCTGGCAGGACGCTCGCTTCAATGAACTGATGGTGAAAGCCCGAAGCGAAACCGACGACGCCAAACGACGGGCGATGTATGTGGAGATGCAGACCCGCCTCTCCAATGAAGGCGGCGCCGTCATTCCTTGCTTCGCAAACTACGTCTTCGCCTCAAGGGCCGACGTTGGACATGGCGAGATCGCAGGCAACTGGGATATGGATGGGTTCCGTGTGGTGGAGCGCTGGTGGAAGACCTAGCCGGTGAAAGGTGCTCGGCCGCGGCAGTTGCGGTCGAGCACCCTTTTCTTCAAGATCCGGCCGCCGGCCCCTATGCGGAGCCAAGCGGCCCATCATCGCCCTTTGAGGCTCGCGCTCAAGAGTGACTGCCGATGAAGCCGGTCGCGTGTAGAGCCCAGGCATCTTCGTGTAGGGATGAGCCTATCCGGCCATGCGTCGAGAAGCTACCTGTCGGAACTGTCCAGTGCTCAACGAGATCGAGATCGCCCAATGACTGATTCGGCAAGGAGGGGCGCCTATGACGTGCTCTTCGAACCTCTACAGATCGGACCGGTGAGGACGAAGAACCGCTTCTTCCAGGTCCCCCATTGCACTGGCATGGGAACTCTCTACCCCCACCACACCGCCAAGCTACGCGAGATGAAGGCCGAGGGCGGATGGGGAGTGGTCTGCACCGAGCTTTGCGGTATCGACCCCCATACGGACGTTTCGCCCTTCTCCTTCGAGAAGATCTGGAGCGACGATGACATCCCCGGTCTTCAGCTCATGGTGAATGCCGTGCATCGGCACGGTGCTTTGGCCGGGATCGAGCTGGTTCATGAAGGCAGCGCCGCTTCAAACAGGCTGTCTCGCTACAGGGCACAGAGCGCCTCGGCACGTCCTACGAGAGGGATGCCGACACAGGTCCGAGCCCTTGATCGCGACGACATCCTGGAGGTCCGACAGTCGCACCGACGAGCCGCCCTTCGCGCGAAGAGGGCGGGGTTCGACATCATCTACGTCTATGCGAGCCATACCCTCAGCATCTTGACCGACTTCCTGTCGGAACGTGTGAACAGGCGCGACGACGACTATGGCGGGGCGCTTGAGAACCGAGCCCGACTTCTGAAGGAAGTTCTGTCGGACACGAAGGATGCGGTGGGCGATCAGTGTGCTGTCGCGCTGCGCTTCGGCGTCGATGAAGTCCTGGGCAAGGACGGCTACGGCTGGCAGGACGATGGTCGACGCGTGGTCGAAATGCTGGCCGACGTTCCGGATCTTTGGGACGTCAATGTAAACAATCTTGATTTCGACATGATGACCTCCCGCTTCACCGATGAGGGCTACCAAGAGCCCTTCACGTCCTTCGTGAAAGGTGTGACCGACAAGCCCGTCGTGGGCGTGGGCCGCTACACCTCTCCCGACAGGATGGTCAGCTTGATCAAGAAGGGAGTGCTGGACTTGATCGGCGCCGCGCGACCGTCGATTGCCGATCCTTTCCTTCCGAACAAGATTCGTGATGGCCGCATCGAGGATATCCGCGAGTGCATCGGCTGTAACATGTGCTTGTCGATGCAGTACGCGGGCGGACCGATCAGGTGCACGCAAAACCCCACGATCGGAGAGGAATGGCGTCGAAACTGGCACCCTGAAAAAATCCAACGGAGAAAGAGCGATGCCCGCGTCTTGGTGGTGGGTGGCGGACCGGCGGGCCTGGAGGCCGCCCTCGCTCTAGGCAAGCGCGGCTATGAGGTGGCCTTGGCCGAGGCGCGCGACGTCCTTGGTGGGCGCGTCACCCAGGAATCGCAATTGCCAGGTCTGCGCGCTTGGTCGCGTGTTAGCGACTATCGCACCTACCAGTTGTCGCAGATGCAGAGTGTCCAGACTTTCCTCGAAAGCGATATGCAGGTCGAGGATGTTCTGGTCGGTGAGTTCGGGGACATCGTCATTGCAACAGGCAGCAAATGGCAAAGGAACGGGATCGGACGCTGCCTCCGGCAGGCATTCGACGGCTGCACACATGAAGCCGTCTACACGCCGGACAGCGTGTTCGCAGGCGCTGTGATCGAGGGACCCATCGTCATCTACGATGACGAGAGCTACTACATGGGCGGCGTCATAGCGGAAAAGCTCAGTAAGGAAGGCCATGCGGTAACCTTGATGACACCTGAAGCGGAAGTGTCTGGCATGCTACGCTTTACCGGCGAACTGCAGTCCGTACAGACCAGAATGCATGAACTGGATGTTCGGATAGCGTCGAACCGCAAACTGGTGTCCTTTGACGGAAGCTCGGTGACGTCGGCTTGCGTCTACAGCGGTCGTCTGCATGTTCAAGAGGCCGCGTCGCTCGTCGTGATCTGTCTGCGGGAGCCGAACGACCGGCTCTACAAGGATCTGCTGAACCGCAAATCCGACTGGCCGGGCCTTGGTGTTCGGTCCGTCACCTTGATCGGCGATTGCTATGCTCCGGGAACCATCGCCGAGGCGATCTATGCCGGCCATCGGTTTGCGCGCGAGTTTCAGGAAGTCCAAGATCAGAACGAAGACTTTCGCCTGGAGAGAATTGTCTTGGAAGAGAGTTCTTTGCAGCAACGATGCACCACCGTGCCCGAGTAGGAGGGGAGACACCATCCAATGGCCGAGACCCTGTTCTCGATGAGTGAGAAGACGATCGTAGTGACAGGCGCCGGACGCGGTCTCGGCCGGGCGATTGCACTGGGCTTGGTTGTTCAGGGCGCAAGTGTTGTTCTGGCCGGGCGCACACGAGAAAGTCTGGATGCCGTCGCCGCCGAAGCCGGGGAAAGGGGCGGATCCGCGCTACCCTTGAGCTTCGACGCCAACGATGAAGCCAGCGTGGAAGAAATGGTCGCGCAAGCAGCGGCCTGGAAGGGCAGGCTTGACGGGATGGTCGTCAACCATGGCGTTGCACTGCACACGAAGGCCGAAGACACAACGAGTGAGGAGTTCCGCGGCGTCATCGAAACCAACCTGATCAGTTGCTTCGTCTGTGCAAGGACGGCCGGCCGGCAGTTTCTCAGACAGGGGACGCCAGGATCCATCGTGCTCATCTCTTCGAACGGCAGCATTGTCGCCTTTGATGGGCTCGTGGCTTATGGGGCGTCGAAGGGCGGCGTCGATCAGCTGAACCGACAACTTGCGACTGAGTGGGCGAGCCGGGGCATCCGGGTAAATGTGGTTGCGCCGGGATACATGAACTCCTTCATGCAGGGGACGGAAGGCAAGTACGGGGACGCCACGTTCCGCGATCGGATTGCCGGAAAGATCCCCATGTCCCGCTGGGGCGAACCGGAAGAGCTTGTTGGTGCGGTCGCCTACTTTCTGTCCAGTGCGTCGAGCTATACGACCGGCCAGTATCTCGCCGTCGATGGCGGTTACTGCATCGTCTAGGGAGGTGCTACGTACCGCTCCAGCTTGGGAAGGGCGACTCAGCTGCTGTTTCGACAGCAGCACCCTGAAGCCTAACGGCATTCCTGCATCGTCCAAGCCGGAGAATGGAGGGGTGGGCTTCACAGCAAGGTAGAGCGTAGCCTGTCGTCTAGGAGGAAAGAGCCTTCCTATGTTTCAGACCCAAAGCAAGACACTCCTGTTACGGTTCCAAAGGCCTTTTGAATGGAACGATGTCGATGATGCAGTTTTGGCGAATGGCGGTGCCATACTCGAAGGTTTCTTTGATGCGGCAAGGGTCGATCGTCTGAACGCGGAGTTCGACGCCTACATTGCGGCTTCGTCGCCCAAGATGCCCAACAGCGGGTCGACGGATTTCGATGAGTTTCTGGGCCATAAGACACTGAGAGTGCAAAATCTGCTCAATACCATCCCGAGCGGCGCCGACGTGGTTGGCAACAAAGAAATCGTCGGCTGGAGCGATCGCACCTTCGCGCCTGTTTCAACGACTTGCGTCCTTAACTCCGCGGAGCTGATACAAATCAACCCTGGCGAACGGCAGCAACGCCTTCACCGTGACACCGGGCAGTGGCCGGACGTTTTTTCGACAGAATGCCCTATTCTTACAAATGCCATCATCGCGCTTGATCCCTTTAGCCATGAGAATGGCGCCACGCGCGTTGTGCCGCAAAGCGCGGATTGGGATAGGACGCGCGTACCGCGAGATGACGAGGTTACCTGCGCCCTTATGAACCCGGGCGATGCGCTTTTCATCCGTGGAGACACAATACATGGCGGCGGTCCCAATCGCTCAGCCCGCCCGCGGAGAGCACTCTCTCTAAGCTATTGTCTCGGGTGGCTCAGGCCGATTGAGAACAATCTCCTCAATGTCAGCAAGGATCAGGCCGGGAAGCTCTGTCCGACCCTACAGCAGGTCTTGGGCTTCGGTCTTTATGACGGTGGCGACTTGGGCACCAGTATACTGGGTGTGTACGGCAACTACTCGACGCCTGCCAAGTTTCTGGGCGAAGATCGATAGCATTGCCTCGGCGATCATGGAGTAGGGCAGCTAGAGCGGAGACCTGAAACAAAATCGTTCGCGGCAACGATGATCGGGTCTGCGATGATCGGGTCTGCGATGATCTGGGCGAGGTGGAGGAGGCCCCGGTTCGGATGTACCTGGCCGGTTGGCATGGCCTGCCAGGATCATCACCAATGCTCTCCGGCGGACGAGGGCGAGCTTTGGGACGATTGCTCCAAGAGCCACTCCGCGAAGACATGGCACGTCGAGCGTTCAGACCTGTTCAGAACCAACTTGTAGCCACGGTCTGAGTCGACCGTCTGCCTACTCACGGGCACGAGCCGTCCTTGTTCGAAGTATCTGCCGATGAACGGTAGAAATCCTATCGCGATCCCCCGGCCATAGGCTGCTGCCTCGAGCACCAGATGAGGGTCTTCCATGACCTCCCCGCGTTCAGCAAAGCCGAGCGGCGCCCCGACTGCCGAAAGCCAGTGACGCCACGCGCTTCGGTCGCGATAGTGAATGGGTGGCAGGATGCCGTTCCAGAACGCGCTGTCCAAGTGCGGGCCCGGTGCAGCGACAGGAACGGCATTCGTACCGAAGAGCAGGCGATCGTTCTTGCCGAGGCTTTCGAGGTCCGACCAGACGATCGAAACATCCGCCAGACTCGGGTCGGGTTGTCCGATCAGGTGGATCAGATCGACTCTGAGTTTGGGATGCATCGCCTCGAACGCGCCGATCCTTGGCAGAAGCCATTGAGACGACAAGTAGGGCCCGACGGAAACGCGCAACACCTCTTGTCGGTCCAACTGCTTGGTCATTGACTGTAGCTCGTCCCAGATGCGCGCCGTCGAGCTGGCAAGCACGACACCGTCCTGGGTCAGGCGCACTTCGCGCACACGCCGCTCGAAGAGCTTCTTTCCTAGGGCCGCTTCAAGCGCGGCGATGCGATGGCTGACCGCCGAAGGCGTCACGTTCAGGGCCTTTGCGGCACCCGAGAAACTGAGCGTCTCGGCCGCTTGATGAAAGTAGATCAGCGCACCAAGGAAGGACGGGTCTCTTGGGTCGGGATGCATGTTCGTCCTATGAGTGAGGTGAGCTCAACTGCTGCATGACGAAGCAATGCTTGTCAATTATGCGCGAACACTGCTTCCTTGCGAGCCGGGGAAACAGAGGGATCAAACGCTATGCCAGCTGCCCGTCACACCTTGCTCTCCGCCACTGTCCGGGAGGGGCTCTTGGCTCTGCAATGGGGCGACGGGCACGAAAGCTGCTTTCACGCTATCTGGCTCAGGCATCAATGTTGGTGCCGCGATTGCGGCACACCGGTCACCGGCGTTCGGGGCATCCGATTGCATCATATCGATGAAGCGATCGCCTTCGGCAACGTGACCTTGACCGGAAGCGGTGTGCGGGTCACCTGGTCCGGCGAGGACCATGTCTCGGACTATCCGGCGGATTGGCTGCGCAACCATTGCTACTCCGATAGGGAGCGGGCCCGGCGGCGCGCGACGCCCATACTTTGGGACGCTAGCCTAGGCGAGACTCTGCCAAGCGGTTCCTTGAAAGAGGCCGAGGAGTGCCCTTCCGCCCGACTGCGTATTCTGGAGGCGGTGCGCGACTACGGGTTCTGCAAGATTGTCGACGCACCGACCGACAAGGCGGAAAGCGCGCGGATGATCAATCTGGTCGGGGCGCAACGCCAGACGCACTTCGGCACCTACACGCTGAAGAACAAGAAGACCGTCACCAATGTAGGAGACACGACCGGCCCGCTCGACCCGCATGTGGATGAGCCCTATCGCTTTGCGGCGATCGGGATCACCGTGTTTCAGGTGCTGCATCCAAGCGCGACCGGCGGAGCCTCCACGCTGGTCGACGGTTTCGAGGCCGCGCGCCGCCTGAAGGCTCAGTACCCTGCGGATTTCGATCTGCTGTGTCGCATGCGCGTGACGTGCCAGAGACTTGACCCGGGGGACAACAGCCACGGTCATCTGCGGTGGTACAAATCCCGCATGCCGGTCATCCAGCTGGATGACGAGCGAGAAGTCTGCGGCGTGCGGATGAACGAACGGCAGATTTCACCGCTGGATGTGTCGGCCGATCGGGTCTTGCCGGCCTATCGCGCTTTGAGACGGCTCTTCGCTTTGCTCTATGATGAGGATCTTCGCCTGACCCTGGAGCTGAAGGGCGGGGAAGGCCTGCTCTTCGATAACCAGCGCCTGCTGCACGGACGCACTGGCTTCACCCAGGAAACGCCGCCTCGCGCGGTTCTGACCTCGTCCGTGGATCTGGACGACTTCCACTCAAGCCTGCGTTTGCTGCAGCGCGATCTGGAACCGGATTCGGTGCATATGGTGCTGCGTCAAGGCATGGCGGGATGAGCGATCCCTTTCGCCTTCTGGCGCTCGCCGGCGACCATATCGGCCCCGAAGTCGTTGCCGGCGGGTTGGCTGTGCTGCGCCGCGCGGCCGTCCGGTTCGATGTGGCGGTGGAGATCGACGAAGACCTGCTTGGCGGAGCGTCCTGGGACCGACACGGTACCTTCTGCACCGACGAGGTTGCCGCCAAGGCCCGCGGCGCGGATGCGGTGTTGGTGGGGGCCGTGGGCGGGCCTGAATGGGACAGCATCCGGATCGACGGCCCCGTCACCGAGACCGACGGCCTGACGCGCCTTCGGATCGAGCTCGACGTGTACAATGCACTGCGCCCGGCCCGGGCGTGGGCGCCTTTGCTGGCGCGAACCCCCTATCGTCATGACCGCGTGGAAGGTGTCGACCTCCTGGTCGTGCGCGAGAACGCGGGTGGCATCTACTATGGCGAACCGCGTGGCCGGGAATCGCTACCCGATGGCCAGGCGCGTGCGTTCGAGGTTAGCGAGTATCGCACGCGGGAGATAGAACGCATCGCGCGTTGCGCGTTCGAGGCGGCGCGTGGGAGGCGTGGCCATGTCACGTCTCTCGACAAGTCCAATGTCATGGAGACCGGCAAGCTCTGGCGCGAGACCGTCGATCGGATCGGCCGCGAAGAGTATCCCGATGTCGCACTGACCCACCTGCTGATGGACTTTGCGCTCTTTGCCGTCGCCCGCGCGCCGGGAGAGTTCGATGTTCTGCTGGGTGACAATCTCTTCGGCGATCTCATGTCCGATCTGATCGGGGTCGTCTCGGGCTCTCTGGGAATGCTGCCTTCCGCGACCTTGCCCGGGCCCGCGCGTGCCGGTCAGCCCTTGAAGGGGGGGCTTTACGAGCCAACCCACGGCAGTGCACCGGACATTGCCGGACTGGGCATTGCCAATCCCATCGGCACCATTCTCTCGGTGGCGATGATGTTCGAGTACGGCTTGGGCATGGCGTCCGCCGCGCGTGCGATAGAGGACGCGGTGGGAAGCGTTCTCGAGGCGGGGATACTGCCTCCCGACCTAGGCGGTGACGCGAAGACCAGCGAGGTGACACAAGGCGTGCTGCGACACCTCTGAACGGCACAAGATCAAATGCTGCTTGCGACAGCCATGGCATGCCATGCAACAGCACTTGGAGGAGATCGCAACCGAGATCGACCCAGGAGCCCATGCCGTCCTCCTGCTGGATCAGGGCGGCTGGCACCTCTCCGCCAAACTGCAGGTCCCGGACTGCATCACCATTGAGCCCCTGTCACCACGTGCACCGGAACTCAACCCGGTCGAAAACCTCTGGCAATTCCTGCATGACAACTGCCTCTCGAACAGGGTCTTCAAGAACTACGACGACATCTTCGATCACTGCAGCGCCGCCTGGAACAAGATCGTCGATCAACTATCGCACATCATGTCCATCGGACGTCGTGATTGGGCGTATGAGTTCTGATCAATGCTTGCTGGTACAAGCCACTCGTTTTCCAACGACTTTCTTGACCCCCGCTAAGCGCCAAAGGCTCGGATTTGAGGGAAACCCCTGCAAATTCCCAATGAAGAGGGAAATGCCCGGTCAACCGATCTGCCGCAAGGGGACCAGAGAGACGAAATGTAGAAACTGGCCGAAGAATGGCGGTAGCTTGCGGTCTCAGAACTTCCTTCCGGCCACAAGCTGCGGAAAAGACGGTCCTTTTCCCGCGATCTCGATATTGGGTTAGAGAGCGAAGATCTCTGGCGGTGCTGTCAGACAGAAGCTAGGCAGTCTCCGTGACCCTGGTACGAAAGGCTCTGACGCACAGCTGCCGATTGGCACCACTCCATAATGGCCGCGTCGCGATACTTTTGAAGTGGATCCCTTGAGCTGGACAGGTCCGAGTAAGCGTCAAGGTAGACGCCTCCTGTTCCATTAAACCAAGAGATCAACAGTCTGTTGTTGTTGGGCCTGCGGAGGTGTGGTCTCGGCGCGGATCGTTCATCCGCTAGATGATAGGGCCAACACTTAGCCTTGCCCGGTCGTCCGGTTGCGGGACAGCTTGCGTCCAAGGACGAAGCGGTTCAGGACCGAGGTACCGTCCACCACGGCCATCATCTCGGCGTCCCGGCTGAGGCGGTGCAGCGAGTGGCCGGCCTCGAGCGACGCGGCGCCCAGCAACTGTCCGCACCAGGCGATCGCTGCCGTGGCGTTATCCGTCGCCATCGCCTTGGCGCCGGACGCTAGGCCGGCGGTCTCGATCCCGGCGCCCTTGGCCAGACCCCGGTAGCAGAGCAGGCGAGCCGCCTCCAGGTCCGTCAGATGGCCGGCGGCGGCTTCTCGGACAAGTTCGCCATCGAGCAGGCGGCGGCCGAAAAGGCAGCGCTCGGCGGCAAAGTTCAGGGCCGCGTCGAGGGCGGCCTCGCCGATCCGGATGGCTTGCAGGGCGGCGAGGAGCCGGGCTATGGGAAAGGCCTCCTTGGCGCCGCTGCCGCCACCGCCCGCCGCGCCGAAGAGAAGCTGCGGGCCCAGCCAGCAGTCCTCGAAGGTAAGCCTGGCGAAGGTCAGATGCGAGAGGCCTGAAGCCGCCATGGCCTCGCGCCTTAGCCCCACCGTGTCTCCCGGTACCAGAAAGCGGGTCAAGCCCTCCTTGCTGTGCGCCAGGACGACGAAGAGGTCGGCTACCATGCCGTGAGTCACCCAGTGCTTGTGGCCGGTGAGACGATAGCCGGCCCCCTCTTTGCAAACCTCCGTGTTCATCGCCCTCAGGTCCGCGCCGACTCCAGGCTCCGAGATGGCGATCCCGGCGATACTGCGGCCAGTCAGGAGCGGCATCAGAAAGCGTTCTTTCTGCGCGTCGCTCCCATAGCCGGCAATGTAGCGCTGGACGCTGTGGTTGCCGATCAGCGCGAGATCGGGAGAGAGCCCCTCAACCAGGGCGCCGAAGGCCAGCGGCGAGAGCGGCGCCTCACCCTCCGGACCTGTCGTCACCGATCGCAGGTAGCCGAGCGGGGCCAGGTCCGCGAACAGAGAGAGAAGACGATCGCGTTTGATCGGCATCTCATCGGTCGGGCGGTAGCGGCTGGCGATCGCCGCCGCCGCCTCGAGCCCTGCCTTTTCATCGCTACTAAGGCCAAAACGCTCTGCGCTGCTCACGCCTCCTTCTTTCCCTGGGCACGCAAGGGATCCAGGATCTCCTTGTCTCCTTCTCCAAGTGCGGCCGCAGGGCGCTGGGTGGGCTGTTGCCTCTCGAAGTGCACGGGCATGGCGACATTCAAGACGGAGCCGCCGCCAGGCTCGGGCAGCTCGAACAGCTGACCCCTGGCGTAAAGATCCGCGTCCGCCACCACCTCCTCGTAGCTCCGCTCCGGTCCGCAGGGGATGCGCTTCTCGCGCAGAGCCTGCGCCCAATGTGCGCGGCTGCGTGCGGCGAAGGCGGGGTTTAGCAGCCTCTCGATCTCGGATTGGCGGCGGCAGCGCTTGTCGTTGTCGGCGAAGTCGGGGTGCTCCTTCAGATCGGGGCGGCCGACCATGTCGCAGAGCAAGTCCCAGTGGCGGTCGTGCAGGATGGTGGTCATGAGGCGCCCATCGCCGGTCTCGAAGACCGGGGTGCAGGAGATCATGGAATAGTTGCCGTTGCGCCGCACGGAGGCCGGGTCCGCGCGGTAGAGCGCAAGCTGGCTCAGCTGCATGTAGAGGCAGACGTCATACAGGCTGATGCTCAGCCGGTCGCCTTGGCCGCTCTGCCGGCGGTTCTCAAGGGCCGCGAGCACGCCCAGCGCCGCCCAGACGCCGGTGGAGACGTCGACAAGGCTTGCACCGGTACGATAGGTCCTGCCGTCAGGTTCGCCGGTGATGCTCATCAGCCCGGCGCTGGCCTGGGCGATCCCGTCGGTGCCGAGCGGTCCCTCGGGACCGAAGGCGGAGACCTCGACCCAGATCAGACCCGGATGCACCTGAGAAAGCGCCTCATAGGCAAGGCCCGCCTTTGCCAGTATGGCGCCGTCGATGTTGGAGATCAGGACATCGGCGTCCTTCACCAGGGCGAGGGCGGTCTCGGCGCCCTCCGGCCGGCGCAGGTCTAACCGCACGCTGCGCTTGCCGCGGTTGCTGGAGGCGAAGAGGGCGGAGGTATCGCCCACTTTCGGACCCAGGCTGCGGGTGATGTCGCCGCGTTCCGGCTCCACCTTGACGACCTCGGCGCCGAGGTCGGCCAGGACCTGTCCGCAAGCCGGACCGGCAACCATGTGGGTGAACTCCACCACCCGGACTCCGGTGAGTGTCGCCATTCTCTCTACTCCTGCCTTGGGCCGCGGCCGCGGCTGGCAAAAATCAGCGCAGGCCTCCGGCGACCCGGATCACCTCGCCGCTGACCATATCGGATTCCGGCGAGAGCAGGTAGGCAAGCACCGCCGCCACATCCTCCGGTCCCGGCATGCGCCGCAGAGGGATTCGCTGGCGCTGGGTCTCGATGAAGGCATCGCTGAAGGCCTCACGCACCTTCTCCGTGTAGACCGAGCCGGGCGCGACCACGTTCACCCGGATGCCGCGCGGTCCGAGACTGCGGCTGAGACTGCGGGTCATGCCGATGACTGCCGCCTTGGCGGCGTCGTAGGCCGCATTGCCCATCTTGTCGAAGTTGCCCCAGGCGGCCAGGGAGGCGACGTTGGCGATCTTGCCGTAGCCGCGCTCGCCGAAGTGGTCCAACAGTGCCCGGCTCATGACGAAGGCGGTCTGCAGGTTCAATCGGTAGCTCTGCTCCAGATCCTCGACGGTGATCCGCTCGGGAGCCCGGTCGATCACGTCCTCGCCGATTCCGGCGATCCCCCCGGCGACGTTGGCAAGACCGCTGACTGTCCCGAAACGCTCAACCGCCGCCGCGGCGATTCGGGTCGCGACCTCGGGATCGCCGACGTCGGTCTTGCAGGTCTCCAGCCGCTTGGCCCGCCCCGCCAGCCGCTCTGCCAGGGCCGCCAGCCGGCGCGAGCTGATATCGCAGGCATAGACTCCATAGCCCGCGTTCAGAAGCTGTTCGACCAGCGCCCCGCCGATGCCGCCGGCCGCGGCCGTCACGACGACGGCTTCCTTGCCTTCCGTCATGGTCCGGATCTCCTCTCTTGGGGGGCGTGCCGCCTTGACCGAGCTCTATCCGCTGTGCCGCCACGCTAGCAAAGGGCCAATTCAATAAGCAAGCGCTTGCTTAGCAAATATAAGCAGTTGATTTCGAGGTCCGCGCTCATGCAGACTGCCATGACCAGTCGGTTCCCTGGCCCGCGGTTTAGGCAGAGAGGTCTGAGCGCGCCGCAGAGAACCGGGAGCTTCGGTCGGGCGGCGGAGAGGTTGCGATTTCGGCCGGGGCGAAGCAGGACGGGCCGCCGGCCATGATCCGGACGGCCCGGACGAGGGAATGCAGAGGGAGGCGCCCAATGTTGCGTAGCGCAGTTATCCAAGGTCTTGCAGCACTTACGCTTTCCGTGTCGCTGTCCGCAGCAGCCGCGGCAGAAGAGGTCTGGCGCATCCAGTCCCTCTTCCCGCCCGACAACATCAATCACAAGGCCATGCAGCAGGTGGCCGACCGGGTGGCGGTCATGTCCGACGGCCGCCTAACCTTGGAGTTGATCCCAGTCAAACAGATCGTCGGCCCCACCGGTACGCTGGAAGCGGTGAGGAACGGCATCATCGAAGGGCACTTCACCTGGCCCGGTCTCTGGGCGGGGATCGAGCCCGCCTTTGCCATGATGGCTGACCTGCCGGGCGGCTATCCCTCGGCGCACGAGGCGCTGGACTTCTACTACTACGGCCCCGGCCTGGAGCTGATCAACGAGCTGCACGAAGCGCAGGGCCTGCATACCGTGGGGGTCTTCGCTGTCGGTACGGAGTCTCTGCCCTCGCGTGTCCCGATCCGCAACATCAAGGACCTGGAGGGCCTGAAGGTGCGCCTTCCCGGTGGCGTGACCTCCGAGGTGATGGCCGCGCACGGCGTGGCCCCGGTGAAAATGCCCTTCTCCGAGGCCTTCAGCGCGCTGGAGAAGGGCGTGGTCGATGCCTCCGACAACTCCTCGGTGGCGGAGAACGTGCGAATGGGCTTCCACGACCATGCCGACTACGCGATCTATCCCGGCATCCACTCCGCGCCGATCCTGGATTTCAGCGTGAACAAGGAGAAGTGGGATGCACTGCCGGAAGATCTAAAGGCGATCCTGGAGACGGCCATGCATTCGGGCGCTGAACAGTCGATGTACTGGCGCGATAGCAACGACCGCCAGGTCGTCCGCGATATCCAGGCCGGCAAGCTCGACATCGAGCTGATCGATTGGTCCGAAGCAGACCGGCGCGCCTTCCGCGAGAAAGCAAGAGAGGTCTGGCTTGAGTACGCCAAGAGCTCGCCGATGACCCAGAAAGTGGTCGACGCCGAAATCAAGTTTCTCCAGGATTACGGCCTCTTGGATTAGCCTCTGCCGTTGGCGGGTGGCGACCCCCCGCCGACGCTCAGGACCAAGGTAAGGTTCCAGGGAGTGTGGCGATGCGTCTGGCATGGGGGATCACACGCGCGATCGCCGCGGCCGGCAAGTATTCGGCCTGTGTCTACCTGATCGTTGCCGCCGTCATCCTCTATGACGTGGTGGCGCGCTATGTCTTCAACGCGCCGACATATTGGGCACTCGAGCTGTCGATCCTGCTTGCCGCCAGCCAGTTCATCATCGGCGGCCTGCTGCCTACCGCGGAGAACAGCCACGTCAGGATCGACGGCCTCTACCGCCTCGCACGGCCCTCCGTGCGACGCTGGATGGATATCTTTGCGGCCTTCGTAGCCCTCTTCTACATGGCCTTCGCCGCCTACTACTGCTGGAAGTCCGCCCTCACCGCGATTCGCGTGTGGGAGACCACGGCCAGCATCTGGGACACGCCCTCGCCGACTATCGTGAAGACAGTGATCGCCCTCTGCTTCACCCTGATCGCGCTGCAGTCGGCCCTCAACGTGATCTTCTGGCTGCGGCGCGAGCAGCAGCGACCCGAGCGGGCAGACGAGACTCTATGAGCATCGAGTGGCTGTCGATCGCCATCCTGGTCGGCCTCTTCGCTCTGCTGGCGGCCGGGGTGCCGCTGGCCTTCGCGACCGGCGCCATCGCCGTCACCATGGCGCTGACGCTCTTCGGCCCGAACAGCCTCGGCATCATCGCCAACCAAGTCTACGAGTTCGTCAACACCTACGCGCTGGTCGCCGTGCCGCTCTTCATGCTGACCGGCGTGCTGCTGGAGCGGGCCGGGGTTGCAGAGGCGGTCTTCCGCGCACTGCACGTCTGGTCGGGGCGCCTGCGCGGCGGCATGGCAGTGGGCACCATCGCCGCCGCTGCCGTGCTGGCCGCCATGGTGGGCGTCATCGGTGCCGAGATCGTCATGCTGGGGATCGTCGCCCTGCCGGCCATGCTGAAGCGCGGCTATTCCCGCTCGCTAGCGCTGGGCACCATCTGCGCCGGCGGCTCGCTGGGCGCGCTGATGCCGCCAAGCGTGGTGCTGATCTTCTACGGCGTGCTGGCCGGCGTCTCGATCAGCCAGCTCTTCCTGGCCGCCGTAGTGCCGGCAGTCCTCTATGCCCTGCTTTACAGCAGCTACATCCTGGTTCGCAGCTACCTGCAGCCCTCTCTGGCACCGCCGGCGCCGCCGGAAGAGCTGGACATGCCGGTCCTGGAAAAGGTCCGCCTGGCGCAGGGCTTCGTCATTCCCCTACTGATCATCGCGGCCCTCCTGATGAGCCTCTACTTGGGCATCGCCACGCCGACGGAGGCCGCCGCCATCGCAGTGCTGGCCGCGGGCCTCACCTGCCTGGCGCGGGGCAAGCTCTCCCGGCAGACGCTGATCTCCTCGCTGACTGACACGGGCTCCGCCATCGGCCGGCTGGTCTACATTTTCCTTGGCGCCAGCGCGCTCATCAGCTTTTACAACTTCGCGGGCGGCACCCGCTATCTCTCCGGGCTGATCGTCGGCATCGACCTGCCGCCGCTGGGCATCATCATCATCATGATGCTGATTCTCTTCGTGCTGGGCTTCGTGCTCGACTTCATCGGCATCCTCTTTCTCACCATGCCGATCTTCCTGCCGATCGTTTCGGAACTGGGCTTCGACCTGGTCTGGTTCGGCATCCTCTTCACCATGAACATGCAGATGTCCTTCCTGACGCCGCCCTTCGGGCCTGCCGTCTTCTACCTGAAGACCGTGACGCCGCCGGACATCACCCTCGGGCAGATCTTCCAGTCTGTCTGGCCCTTCGTCGGCCTGCAGTTCCTGGGTCTGGTCCTGATCGTCGTCTTCCCGGAGATCACGCTCTGGCTGCCGGGGCAGATGCGTTAGAGTCCTGCCCCCTTGGCGTCCATCGCAGCCCCGTCCTGGCAGCCCACCATCCGGAGGACCAGGCCCACGTAGTGATCGGCCAGCTCTTCTGGCGGCATGCGGCCGTTGGGCTTGTACCATTGGCAGACGGTGATGCAGAGCGACATGATGGCGATCCGCATCAGGTCGACGTCCACGATTCGGAACTGGCCGCGGTCGCGCCCCTGCTCCAGGCAGGCCGTCACGATGGCATTGACCTCGCTGCGGATCGCCGTCGTTACGCGGCGCTGCTCGCGCGTCAGCGCTTGGAACTCGAAGGTGGAGACCCTGACTGCCATGGTCATGCGTGCGATGCAGCCGACGTAGGAGCGGATCAGGGCCGCCAACCTTTCCGCCGGAGGCAGCTCCGGCTTGTCGACGTTGCGCAGGTCCTGCAGCATCGAGCGCGCCATGACCAGGGTGATCTTGTAGAGCAACTCGTTCTTGGTCTTGAAGTGAACATAGAGGGCAGCCGAGCTCAGCTTGGCGTGGCGCGCGATGTCGCGGGTGGAGGTCCCGTGATAGCCGTTCTGGGCGAAGCACTCGACCGCGGAGGTCAGCAGCCGGCCCAGCGAGGTCTCCTTCTGCTCGGGGAAGACGATGGAGAGCAAGCCGGCGTCGATCTCCTTGGCGAAGCCCAGAATGTCGGAGGACTCCTTCCGCCTGCGGCGGGGCGGTGCAGCGCGCCCGGTGGTCTTGTCGCTTCTCACATCTCTCTCCTCTCCGGTGGCGCGCTGCCGGCAGCGGCTGCGGGCATCACTGGGTCGTCGCGGGGGCCTTCGGCAGATCCCGAAAGAACTCTCCGATCGTGCGGCCACTTGCAAGTCCACCCTCGCCCAGCCTGCCGGAACCGCTACGGCAAGCCGTGCAGAAAGGCGATTCCTGTCGGCTTAGTATAAGCAACTGCTTGCTTATACTAAGCGATTGCTTATAAAATTTCATCCCTGACCGACCGCAATCCGGAGACAGGCGATCATGATCGTGGTGAATGACGACCTCTTGGATCCCGAGCGCATCGCGGAGCCCTTTAAGTACTATCGAAGGCTGCGCGACGAAATGCCGATTCACTACAATCAAAGGTGGCGCGGTTGGGTCCTCTCGACCTATCGCGACGTCTCCCGCTCGCTACACGACAAGCGCATGCTAGCGGACACCATTACCCCCTATTTCCAGTCCAGGCTGACCGAGGAAGAGCGCCGGCAGTTCGCGCTGACCTACGAAGTGCTCAACTCTTGGGTGGTCTTCCTCGACCCGCCGCGGCACACGCGCCTCAGGCGGATTTTTAGCAAGGCCTTCACCCCCGCCTCGGTCCAGACGATGCGCCCCGTGGTTCACCAGCTTGTCCGCGAGGCGTTGGACAGCTGGGAGGGGCGCCAGGAGATCGACCTCATCGCCGACTATGCCAGCCGCCTGCCTGCCAGCGTGATCGCAACGGTGATCGGCGCACCGCGCGAGGACCTGGACCGCTTCCATCACTGGGCCGACGTGCTGACCAACTTGCTGCACGGCGGTGTGGGCAGCGACATGCGCCTGGAGCGTGCACAGGACGTCATCATAGAGTTCAAGGCCTATCTTCAGGACCTATACGACGATCACCTGCGCCACCCTCACGACGACATGATGAACTGGCTGATGGAGGTGGAGCGCGACGACGAGGAACTGAACTCCGACGACGTGCTCTACGCCTGCATGCTGCTGTTGAACGCCGGCCACGAGACGACGCAGAACCTGATCGCCAACTCGATCGCCACCCTAATCGATGAGAAGGACCAGATCGACCGCATGGGCCAGGAGCCCACGCTCATCAAGACCGCGATCGAGGAGTGCTTGCGCCTCAACGGGCCGATGAAGGGTACCATGCGCATCGCCGGCGAGGACATCGAGATTCGCGACGAGACGATCCGCGAGGGCGACCGGATCATGCTGCTGATGGCCTCGGCCAACCGCGACCCGGAGAAGTTCGAGAACCCCGACAGCTTCCGCATCGACCGCTGGCCCAACCCGCACCTCTCATTCGGTCACGGCATTCACTTCTGCCTCGGCGCACCGCTCGCGCGGCTGGAGCTGGAGCTTACTCTGCTGGAACTGTCCAAGCGCTTCCGTGCGCTGGAGCTGGTCACTCCTGCCCTCTACCAGCCACGCATCCTAAGCCGCAGCATCGAGCCGCCGCTGCGACTTACGATCGCCGCCTAGAGGATGCGGGACGCACAGCCATGGCTCTCAAGCGTCTAGTCAAGGTCGAGATCGACCACGACCTCTGCGTCGGATCCTCCATGTGCACCGGCATCGACCCCGAGGGCTTCAAGATGGATGGCGAGGGCCACGCGGTCTATGTCGGCGACAACATCGACGAGGATCTGGCCGAAGAGGCGGCCGGCATCTGCCCGGTCGCAGCCATCAAGCTGATCTACGAGGACTAAGCCGATGACGGAAGAGCGGCCCTGGCGTACGGCGCTGGCCTATGGCGACCGCGAAGGCGTCTACATTCGCGGCTACGACCTGAAGGAACTGGTCCAGAACCTAAGCTTCGCCGAGAGCGTCCTGCTGCTCGCCCGCGGCGAGCTGCCCAGCAAGGGCGAGGCGCGGGTCCTGGATGCCATCTTCGTCTCGACCCTCGACCATGGCATCGTGCCCTCCTCCACCGTCACGCGCTACCTGGCCTCGTCGGGCACGCCGATTCAGGCGGCGGTCGCCGGCGGCATCCTCAGTTTCGGCGACATCTACGGTGGCGCTTCGGAGCAACTGGCTCAGGCCCTTGCGGGTATGGCAGAACTGGTGTTAGCAGACAAAAAGACGGTGAAGGAGGCGGCTGAAGCAATTTTCTCAGATTTCGCCGAGAGGGACCTGCGCATTCCGGGGTACGGCCATGCGCTGCATCCCGACGGCGACCCGCGCGTGGGCACCCTCTATGAAATCGCCCGCGAGGAAGGTGTCTCCGGCATCCATTCCGAGATCGCCTTTGCCGTCGAGGACGTGCTGGAGCAGGCCAAGGGCAGGCGGTTCCCGATGAACCAGGACGGCGCCATGGCGGCACTGGGTCTGGATATGGGGCTAGACTGGCGCCTCATCCGTGCGCTTGCATTCGTCCCAAGAAGCGCCGGTCTGGCGGTACACGCGCTTGAGGAAAGTCAGCGCGAGCCGGGCTGGCGGCATGTTCCGGACGAGAAGGTGACCTACGACGGCCCGGCACGCCGGCGACTGAAGGGGAGGAAGACATGACGCTCGCCATCTGGATCCGACGCAATGCCGAATGGCGCGGCGACAAGACCGCACTGATCTCCGACGGGCGACGCTACAGCTACGCGGACTTCAATGCCCGCGTGAACCGGCAGGTGAACGGCCTCTACGCAGAGGGGTTGGCCAAGGGCGACCGGGTGGCCGTCGTCGTTAACAACACAGCGGAGGCCGTCGAGGCCGTGGGCGCGGCCGCCAAGGGCGGTTTCGTCCACGTGCCAATCAGCCCGCGCCTTTCACCGCGCGAGATCTCGCAGCTTCTCAAGCACTCCGGCGCCGGGATGGTCCTGGCGGACGCCGAGCACGAGGAGCGCTTGGCGCAGGCCAGGGCCGAGGGCGCTGCGGAGCGGATGATGCTCTTCACGCCGGGCGACGAAGGCTCCGAGTTCGAAGCCTGGCTCGCCCGGCAATCGCCGACGGAACCGGAGGTCGTGATCTCGCCCGACGACGACTTCATGATCATCTACACCAGCGGGACCACCGGTGCCCCCAAGGGCGTGCACATGTGCCAGCGGCAGTCTATCTCGCATGCGCCTGTCCCCGTGCACTACTACGACATTGAGGAGCAGAGCCGACTCCTGATGGTCTACCCGCACAACTCCATCGCCTCGATCAACATGTTCTATGTCCCGGCCTGGATGTTGGGGGCGACAGTCGTACTCTTCGACCCCCGCCGGTTCGACGGCCGGCGCTGGCTTGAGACGGTCGAGGCGGAGCGCATCACCCATTGCCACATGGTGCCGACTATGGCCTTCCGGGTCATGGATTCGGGCTTGGTCGGTCACTACGACATCTCCTCGCTCAGGAGCCTTGGCTACGGCTCGGCGCCGATGCCGCCGGAGCGCGTGCGACAGGCCTTCGAGCTCTTCGGTGAGGTTCTGGTCCAGGGCTATGGCATGACCGAAATCTCCTCGATCGCCGCTATCCTCTCCAAGGAGGACCACCGCCGCGCGCTGGCCGAGAACCCGGACCGCCTGGCCGCCTGCGGGCGCCCGGTCTTTGGCTGCGAGTTGAGGCTGGTGGACGACGCGGGGCGAGACGTCAAAACCGGCGAGGTTGGCGAGATCGCCATGCGCGGCCCGCAGCTCATGTGCGGCTACTGGCAGGATCCCGAACGCACGGCAGAGGCTCTGTCGGACGGTTGGCTGCGCTCCGGCGACATGGCCCGGGCCGACGCCGATGGCTATCTCTACATGGTCGACCGCAAGAAGGATCTGATCATCAGCGGCGCTTACAACATCGCATCCAAAGAGGTGGAAGAGGTGCTCTGCTGGCATCCGGGCGTAGCCGAAGCCGCCGTGGTCGGGCGGCCGGAACGGCAGTGGGGCGAGCGCGTGCACGCCTTCGTGGTGCGCTCGGACAAGGAAGAGACCACAGAACGCGGCCTGATAGAGTTCTGCGGTGAGCATCTTGCCCACTACAAGCGCCCGGATAGCGTGGCCTTTGTCGACGCGCTGCCGCGCAATGCCCTCGGTAAGGTGGTGAAGGCCAGGTTGAGAGAAGAGTTGAAGCAAGCGATGAAGGAGGTCGCCGGTTGATGCGGGACGATGTGATGGAGACGAGCTACGAGGATATCCGCCTGGAAAAGCGAGGGCTTGCCGCCTGGGTCACCATCGACCGGCCAAAGCTCGGCAACTCCTTTCGGCGGCAGACGCTGGACGAGATCACCGATGCCTTTCAGCGTATCGGCGATTCCGTCGGCATTCGCGCCGCGATCATCACGGCGACCGGGGACCGCTTCTTCTGCACCGGCGGCGACGTGCGCGACTACCACACCCGCTACCGCGACGACATGATCGGCATGCGCGCCTACGAGCGCGCGATGGAACGCACTTTCGCTGAGATCCTACATTGTCCCAAGCCGGTCATCCACCGCATCAACGGCGACGTGGTTGGCGGCGCGAACGCCTTCCACCTGGCAGCAGACCTGGCCGTGATGGTGGATACGGCGGTGCTGAAGCAGGTCGGTACCATGATCGGCAGCGTCGCCGGCTTTGGCCCGACGCAGTGGTGGCCGCTCACGGTGACCGACAAGCAGGCGCGCGAGATCCTGCTTTGCTGCACCCCGATCAGTGCCCAGCAGGCCCTGGAATGGGGCGCGGTCAACGCTGTCGCCTCTCGAGAAGAGCTGGACGAGGTGGTCCAGTCCTACGTCGACCGACTATCGCGGGCCTTCCCCGATGCCATGCGTTACACCAAGGTCGCCCTCAACGCGAACAAGGAGCTGGGCTTCCGCGAGATGACGCAGGCCAGGGAGTGGCTGGCGCTGCACTTCCCTTCGACCGAATCCCGGGAAGGCTTCGGCGCCTTCTTCGAGAAGCGGAAGACTGATCCGGAAGGTAGCTGGAAAGCGGTCGATAGCGGTCACGTCACCGTAGCCCCCTACGGGGGCTATAGCCTCACCTGCCGTGCTTGCGGGGCCGCGCAGCTGCCGGAGGACCATGCCTACTGCGGCGTCTGCGGCGCGGAGCTGAAGCCGGCGCCAGCTGCGTAGAGACCGCCAGCTCTACCGACGTGTCGGCCGGCCACGACGACCGCAGCCGCGATGGCGACACGGCATGCTCCAAGCCCAAATTCGTGACGATCCGTTGGTTAGGTTCGATCCAAGAACCCAAGGTACGCTGGTACTGTCGGCGGATCGGGCAACGAGGCGCTGGGCGAGGCGCTGGAATCTCTCAACATCCGGGCTATGCTACGCTGCGTCCTCTCAGGCGGCATGGGCATGCTGTACGCCCTCAGCGCCGGCGATGAGGGCGCGGACCAACCTTGACCCTGACGCCGAACAGGGCCGAGGCAACTCCGCTGAAGCAGGAGGAACTCTTCGAGGCGGCGAAGTTGAAGGCCTTACTCCCTGGCGTATCGTCTCGGCGGTCTCGCTGCGTCTCGTCATGACCGCGAAAGCAGATGGCGGATCAGGTCGGAGAGCCGGGTGTTTGGATGGCCGCCCAGTTTCTCGGCGGTCGCGTTGGCGGCCGACACGACGCCGCGGGATAGTGCGGAGGCGGCACTGCCGATCTTGCAGGAGCGATGCGACAGCGTCACAGCCGCGATTCCCCTTTCGTCCAACACCGGCAAGCGCGATGCGCCAATGCCGTTCTTTCCGAAGCCCGCATCGTTGAAGGCCGCGAGCCTAGCCTTCGTCTTCAGCGCCCGGGCCGGGTCGCCGCCGATGACCGCGCCGTGCGACCCGGTGACGATCACGCGCCCGGCATCCTCCGGCCGAACAAGAGAGGCGGAATCGACGCAGAGGATCGGTGTGGCGCAGCCGGCTAAGGACTGCTCCCAACGCGCCTCCGCCAGGTCCGGCAGCCGGCCTTTGGGCGAAGCGGCGGCTTCCAGTCGTTCCGCTGCCTCGCGAACCGTCATGCCGACAGAGACATCAAGGTCCTCGGCGATTGCGTTCGCATAGCTGATTTGTCCCTGCGCCAGCATGTCGTCGGCCGAACCGATCGAACAGCTGTTGCAGTCGGCGGCGGCGGCAGCCATGCCGACGGCGGCCAGGTCTCTGACACCCTCGATGCCGGCGTCTTGGTAGCCGATGCCGGCATCGTTCAAGATCACGGCTCTTAAGCCCACCCGCGAGGCGAGCATGGCCGGATAGGCGCCGCCATGCGATCCCGACACTGCGATCTTGCCCCTGTCGGCGGCTGTGGCATCGGTGATGGAGTGCAGAAGCGTTAGCCGATTTTGCATCCTATCGGTCCTATGCGCCTTGACGATGCCATGCAACCTAATGCTAAATTAGAACGAAACGTTCCGATAAACAGAACATCTCTGCAAAATGAGTGAGCCAGGCCAAGAGTCAGAGTTGGCCTGGCAAAGAGAACGAGACTGCTGCTGGGAACCAGGAGGATCGGGAGGACGATGAGCGACGACACTGCGGTCGGATCCATAGCCCGCGCGGCCCGTATTCTGGACTGCTTGGCGACGAAGCCCGAAGGCGCCAGCCTGGCGCAGTTGGTGGCTGCGTCGGACTTCAGCAAGACCACCACGCATCGGGTTCTTTCCCTGCTGCAAGAGGTTGGCTACGTCGTTCAGGAGCCGGAGGGCCGGCGTTACCGGCTGGGCACCGCCTTGGCCGACATCGCCCGTCAGGCCGATCTCATCGACCTGGCTTCGGTGGCGCAGCGGCCGATGCGCAGGCTGGCGGATCTGTCCGGCGATACCGTGTTCTTCTGCGTTCCCGAGGGGGCGGCCAGCCTTTGCATCGCCCGCGAACTGGGGTCCTATCCGGTGCGTACACTCACGCTGGAGCGTGGCGACCGTGCGCCCCTCGGCGTGGGTGGCAGCGCGCTTGCGATCTACTGCATGCTCTCGGATTCCCGGCGGGCGGCCTGCAACAAGCTGAATGCGCAGTGGATAAGCGAATACGGCATCACGGTGGATCAGCTGGAGGAGGCGCGAGACTACTTCCTCCGTGAAGGCTACGCCTTCAACAGGGGCATGGTGTACCCGGAGACCAGCGCCATCGGCCTTGCGGTGGTCGGGCCGGATGGTGGCGTCATTGGCGGCTTGGCGATCGGCGCCGTCTACAGCCGTATGCCCCTGGAGCGCATCAATTCGTTGCTCTTGCCGGCCTTACGCCGCGAGGTGGAAATCTTGGGCGCACGGTTGCGTCGCTTGCCGGGGGAGGAGGGGCGGTGACAGAGGGCAATTACGACCAAGCGCGGGGTCGGGCGCTCTTGACGATGATGGAGCGTATTCGGGCCTTCGAACAGCAGGCGGAACTGGCTGCGCTACGGGACAAGCTGGTCTTGGGCGCCATACATCTTTCGATTGGGCAGGAGGCTGTGGCGGCCGGTGTCATGACCCACCTGACCGCGGCGGACTACCTGTTGTCGACCCATCGCGGCCACGGGCACTGCCTGGCAAAGGGGGCGGCGCCGGACAGCATGATGAAGGAGCTGTTGGGGCGCCAGGGCGGCAACTGCGGCGGTAAGGGCGGGTCCATGCACATTGCCGATTTCGACGTCGGCATGCTGGGCGCGAACGGCGTGGTCGGTGCCAACATCACCATCGCTGCGGGCGCGGCGCACGGCATCAAGCTTCTGGGCGGCGATGAGATCGTCGTCTGCTTCTTCGGTGACGGCGCCGCCAATCGCGGCCCCTTCCTGGAAGGACTGAACTGGGCCGGAGTTTTCGACCTGCCGATCCTCTTCGTCTGCGAGGACAACCGCTATTCCGCCACAACCTTCACGTCGGCGATGACCGCCGGCAAGGGCGCCGCCGAGCGTGCGCGTGCGCTCGGTCTCGCCACCAGTGAAGTCGACGGCAACGACGCCGACGCGGTTGCCGACAGTGCCGGCGAGATCGTTTCGCGCATTCGGGCGACGCGCGCGCCTGCTTTCCTGCTGGCGCGCACCTATCGCCAAAAGGGGCACACCCATGCCGATCCGGCGGGATACCGCCCGGCGGGCGAGGCCGATGCGATGATCGCCGGCGACGACCCCATTGCCCGCCTGCGCGAGCGCTTGGTCGCGGCGGGCCTGGCGGAGAGCGAGCTGCAAGCGATCCGGGCAGCGGCCTTGGCGGAGATGAGCGCGGCTCTCGACAGCGCCCGCGCGGCACCTTGGCCGCCGGACGACAGCGTCTTCGACGACGTCCAGGATATCGGCAGCCCGGCCAAGGGAGCGGCCTACTGATGCATCGCATGACCTATGCCGAGGCCGCCAGACTGGCGGTGGCCGAAGCGATGCGCGCCGACCCGAGGGTCTGGTGCCTGGGCGAGGATCTGGGCCGGGGCGGCGTCTTCAAGCAGTACGCCGGTCTGGTCGAGGAATTCGGGCCTGACCGCATCTCAGACGCGCCAATTTCCGAGGCGGCGATCATGGGCGCGGCTTTCGGCGCGGCGATGGTCGGGACGCGGCCGCTCGTCGAGATGCGCTTCTCAGATTTCGCCCTCTGCGCCACCGATGAACTGGTCAACCAGATCGCCAAGGCCCGCTTCATGTTCGGTGGCCAGTCGCGGGCGCCGTTGGTGATCCGAAAGCCCTTGGGCATGTGGCGCTCTTCGGCGGCACAGCACAGCCAGTCACTGGAAAGCTGGTACGTGCATGTGCCCGGCCTTGTGGTCTGCTGCCCGGCGACGCCGCAGGACAACTACGCGATGATGCATGCCGCGATCGCCTGCGACGACCCGGTTGTCTATCTGGAGCACAAGGATCTCTGGGCGCTGGAGGGCGAGGTCGATCGGGGCGAGGCCTTCGCGTTCGGCAAGGCACGTCGCCGTCACGCCGGCGATGACGTCACCATCGTCAGCTGGTCCAACACCGCCAATTTGGCGGTCGAGGCGGCGGAGATGCTGGCCGCCGAGGGGCTGGGTGCGGAAGTACTCGACCTGCGCAGCCTTTGGCCCTGGGACAAGGCCGCCGTCTTGGAGAGCGTCGGGCGCAGCGGCCGTCTGCTGGTCGCGCACGAGGCGGTCCAGGTCGGCGGTTTCGGTGCCGAGGTCCTGGCGAGCATCGCCGAGACGCTGCCGGTCAAGGCCCGCCGCCTGGGCGCGCCACGCGCGCTCATCGCCTACGCGCCCAACCTGGAAGACCAACTGCGGGTGACCGCCCCCATGATCGCCGCCGCAGCGGCGGCGCTAGCGAAAGACGAGCCATGACCGATAGCGAGATGCTTGCCAATGAAATGACGGGCGGCGAGGCATTGGTGCGCATGCTGCTGGCCTATGACGCCGGCCCGATGTTCGGCATGGGCGGGTTCCAGCTCCTGCCTTTCTACGATGCGGCCCGCCGATTGGGATTGAATCACAATCTCATCAATGACGAGCGTTGCGCCGTCTTCGCCGCCGATGCCTACGCCAAGATCACCGGGCGGCCGGGTCTGGTCGATGCGACCCTAGGGCCGGGGGCGACCAACTTGGTGACCGGGCTGGTGGAGGCCCTGAACGCCGGCTCGCCGCTGATCGCCATCGTCGGCGATGCGCAGCGCGACCACGCCGGTAAGAACATGACGCAAGAGACCGACCAGGTCTCGATCCTGCGTCCGGCCTGCAAGGCGTTGCTCCCTATCGAGGCGATCCAGCGGATTCCGGAGATCATCCGGCGGGCCTATGCCCTGGCCACCTCCGGCAGGCCGGGTCCGGTCGTGGTTGATGTGCCGGAGGACATCGCGCATGGCCTCCACGGTTTCGAGGCCGAAGAGTTCGTTTGCGAACCGATCCACGTCCAAGCGCCGGCGCTGCGTTGCCGGCCAGAGGCGGCCGCGATCGCCGAAGCCGCGCGGCTCTTGCGCGCCGCTGCACGGCCGCTGATGCTCTGCGGCGGCGGCGTGCATCTCTCGAAGGCCAGCGCCGCCGTGACCCGCTTGGCGGAGAGCTGCGGCATCCCGGTGGCGCATACCATGACCGGCAAGGGTGCGATCTCCTGCGGCGACCCGCTGAATGCCGGCCTCTTCGGCCGTTATGATCGCATCGCCAACGATCTGATCGCTGCATCGGACTGCTTGCTGGTCGTCGGCTGCAAGCTGGGGGAGATCGCCACCAAGCGTTTCACTCTGCCGGCCCCTGGCCAGACCGTTATCCATCTCGACAATGTCGCCGAGGAAATGGGCCGCACCTTTCGTCCGGCCTTGAAGCTCTGGGGCGATGCGCGCGCCGGGTTGGAGGACCTCACCGAGGCTCTGGCCGTCGATGCCGCTGCCCGCAAGGCCGCCCGTGCCGACTACCTGGCCGAGGTGCCGCGCAAGATGGCGCTTTGGCGGGAAGAGGTCTCCGGCCGGCTGAATTCGGACGAGAGCCCGGTCCACATGGCCCGTCTGATCGCCGAGATCAACAAGGCCCTACCGGCGGACGGTCATCTGATCGCCGACGGCGGTTTCGCCGCGCATTGGGGTGGCCTTCTCTTCGACAGCAAGCAGGCCGGCCGCAGCTTCGTGCCGGATCGCGGGTTTGCCTCCATCGGCTATGGCTTGCCCGGCGCGATGGGCGCGCAGCTGGCGCGGCCGGACGCCAAGGTGGTCGCTCTCACCGGTGACGGCGGCTTCAACATGGTGCTGGGCGAGTTGGAGACGGCACGGCGTATGGAATTGGGCTGCACCATCGTCGTCGTCAACAACGCGGCGTCCGGTTACGTGAAGGCCTTGCAGCACCTGATGTATGGCCCCGGCGCCTACCAGTCCTCGGACTTGGTCGAGACGGACTATGCGGCGGTAGCCAAGGCCATGGGCTGTCACGGCATCCGCGTGAGCAAGCCCGAAGAAATCGCCCCGGCCTTGGCGGCGGCCTTTGCCGAGCGCACGCGTCCCTCGGTCATCGACGTCCTGGTGACGCGCGACCCCGCGCGCATGCTGCCCGCCGTGGATAGCCGCACTGTGCAAGTGAAGAAGGGCGACCGCGTCGCCTAAGAAAGACCCGGACCCTAACGAAGGAGGAAGTGCCATGACGATGACCCAGTGGTTAGCGACGCAATCCAACAATCCCTTGCGGTCTTCACTGACGACACTGTCGTCCGCCGTTGCCCTGTCGGTCGGCCTCGCCTTGACCGGCGGCAGTGCGCAGGCCGAGGACATCCCGGAGATGACCTTGCAGATGGCGCACAACTATCCGCCGGGCAACATCTGGTACGATGCCGGTGAGCACTTCACCAAGGCCGTGACGGAGCGGACCGGCGGCAAGGTGACCTTCAACACCGCGCACAGCGCTTCGACAGGAACGTGGGCCGAGCAGATCGAAGCCTTGCAGATCGGCACCAACGACGTCGTCATCCAATCGGTCGGGACCTTGGATCGCTATGCACCGCTGCCCGGAATCGAGGCCTTTCCCTACCTGATCCGCGATGTCGATCACTTCAAGACGGTCTTCTACGGTCCCATCGGCGAAGAGCTCTATGCCCAGATCGAAGAGGACACCGGATTCAAGATCATCGGCGCCGGCTATCGCGGTGCGCGCGTCCTCTCGGCCAACAAGAAGGTGGAGTCGCTCGAGGATCTCAAGGGCCTGAAACTGCGGGTGCCGCCCTTGAAGATGTACACCCGTACCTGGGAACTGCTGGATGCCAGCCCGACCCCGATGCCCTTTACGGAGGTCTTCACCTCGCTGCAGCAGGGCATCATCGACGGTCAAGAAAACCCCTATGAAGTGATCGAGACCTATCGCCTGGACGAGGTGCAGGACTTCGTGATGGAGACCAATCATGTCATCGGCGGCATGACCTTCATCTTCGACAGCGCCCGCTTCAACTCCTTCCCGCCGGAGCTGCAGACGATCCTGGAAGAGGAGGCCGAGAAGGCCATGCTCTGGGCGACGGCGGAGATGCTGGAGAAGGAAGCGGGCTTCCGTCAGGTTCTGAAAGATCGGGGCATGGAGATCGTCGTCCTCGACCTCACCGACTTCCGCGCCGCCATCGGGCCGCTGAAAGAGGAGTTCCCCGAGTTGAAGGGCTGGATCGAGCGGATCTCGGTGGCGGAATAGCCGCTTGCTGGTATGCCTGGCTATCTCCACGGCCAGGCATACCCAGCAGGAGGCGTGAGAGAGCTTATGTTCGCGAGAACCGCCAAAGCGGTGGAACGGGCGCTGCAGGTCATTCTGGTGGCGATCCTGGTAGTCATGGTGCTCAGCATCTGCCTGCAGGTGAGCGGGCGTTATCTCTTCGGTTTCGCACCCGCCTGGACGGAAGAGGTCGCCCGTTTCTCCATCGCCTGGATCACCATGCTGGGCAGCGCCCTGGTCGTGCGCCGCGATGGGCACATCGCCGTCACCATCGTCACCGCCTGGCTGCCGCGCCGCCTGGCCGCCGCCGTTGCCTTGCTGCGCGACGGGCTGATCGTCATGATGGCCGGTGCGCTGGCATTCTATGGCTACAGCTATGCGATCCTGGGCGGGCGCCGGGCCTCTCCGGCGCTTGAAGTTCCCATGTACTACCCCTTCCTTGCGATTCCCCTGGGCGCTGTTCTGATCGGCCTGTTGCTGCTGCTGAAGCGCGCCGCGTCTGCGCGTGGGGATGAGCTCTCGTGACCGCTATCCTGCTAGGCATGATCCTGGTGATCTTGATCGCCATGGGCGTGCCACTGGGCTTTTCCATCATCATCGCCGGCCTGTCGGTGATCTGGATCGACGGCTCGATCAATCCGGTCATCGTCGCCCAGCGCCTCTACGCCGGCCTCGACAGCTTTACCCTGCTGGCTATTCCCTTCTTCCTCCTGGCAGGGTCTCTGATGTCCTCCAGCGGCATGACCCGCCGCCTGGTCAGCTTCGCCAACGCCCTGGTGGGACGCTTCACCGGTGGCCTGGCGATGAGCAATATCGTGGCCTCGACCTTCTTTTCCGGTATCTCCGGCTCGGCCGTGGCCGATACCAGTGTCTTCGGTCGGATCTTCATTCCAGAGATGGTGCGTTTGGGCTATGGCCGTGGGTTCAGCGTGGCGGTGACCGCGGCCTCCTCCGTCGTCGCCCCGATCATCCCGCCGTCCATCGGCTTCATCATCTACGGGGTGATCACGGAGCAGTCGATCATCCAGCTCTTCCTCGCCGGATTGCTGCCGGGGCTGGTCTACAGCGCCGCTGTGTTGCTAGTGACCTATCGGATCGCACGCAAGCGCGCCTATCCGGTGCACCAGACGAATGCGCCCGGCGAGTTGAAGCGCGCCTTCCTGGTCGCGGCGCCGGCGCTCTTCATGCCGGTTTTCATCCTGCTGGGCATCTTCAGCGGCGCCTTCACGGTTACCGAGTGCTCGGCGATCGCGGTGGTTTATGCTCTGGTCGTCGGTGGACTGGGCTACCGGGAACTGACCTGGCGCCGTCTCTGGTCCAGCCTGCTGGAAACCGCGGAGACGACCGCCGTGGTGATGATCATCGTCGGTGCGGCGAAGCTCTTCGCTTGGATCCTGGCGCAGGCGCAGGTACCGGCCTTGGCCGTCGACTACATCTCCTCCCTGGGTGCCAATCCGCTGATCTTCCTGCTGCTGGCCAATCTTCTGATCCTGGCGATTGGGACCTTCCTAGAGGCGAATGCGGCCATGGTCATGCTGGTGCCGGTCTTGCATCCCGCGGGCCTGGCGCTGGGTATCGATCCGACACAGCTGGGGGTGATCGTCGTCGTCAACCTCTGCCTCGGCTTGATCACGCCGCCGATCGGGCTCTGCTTGAACGTCGCCTGCAAGGTGGGCAAGCTGCCCCTGGAGAAGAGCCTGCGCGACATCGCCCCCTTCCTCGTCATCGGCTTCCTGCTGCTGGCGGCGCTCTCGCTCTTCCCGCAGTTTTCGCTGTGGCTACCGGAAAAGGTCTACGGCTGATGGATCGCATGGCTTCGAAGAGGGTGATGGTGGTGGGCGCGGGGTCTATCGGCCCCGGTTGGGGCAATGGCAAGGCCGCCGCTGTGACCTATGCGCGTGAGGGCGCCCAGGTTCTCTGCATCGACCAAAGCACATCCGCCGCCGAGGAGACCAAAAGGATCATCGAGTCCGAGGGTGGCACCGCCGCCGCCTTCGCCGGAGACATGACCCTGGCCGGGCCGGTGGACGCCGCTGTCGCTGCCATCCACGACCTGTGGGGCGGCGTCGATGTCCTGCACTTCAATCTTGGCATCAGCACGAGGGGCGGCGTGGCCGAGACAACGATGGAAGACTGGGCGAGGGTCTTTCAGATCAACCTGACAGCCGCCTTGCTCTGCGGCCAAGCGGTGTTGCCAGGCATGGCGACACGGGGCAGCGGTGCCCTGGTCTTCATCTCCTCCCTGGCGGCGCAGCGGAGCGCACCCTATCCCTACGTCTCTTACGAGGTCTCAAAGGCCGCCCTGCAGCGCCTCTCGGCCTCTATCGCCCGGGAGTACGCCGCCGTAGGGATCCGGTCGAACTGCGTCGTGCCCGGCCCCATAGATACCCCGCATGTCGACGCGTACATCCGTCAGAAAGAGGATCCGGACGCGCTCGCCCGCAGCCGGGCCGCCCTGGTGCCGATGCGACGCCAAGGCACCCCTTGGGACGTTGCCAAGGCGGCGCTTTTTCTGGCCTCCGATGAGGCCGCCTTCATTACCGGCGTCGATCTTCGCGTCGATGGCGGTTTGGGGCTCTAGCCCAGGCCAAGGCCCCTCGGCCATGAGCGCGCTCGTGGAGGTCAAGCGCCTGGCCGGCGGAATGGAGGGGGCCGATGCCTTCGCGCCACCGGAGATCTTGGAGCGGACTGAGTGAACCCCGAGGAAATCACCTCGAACCAGCGATCAGGACTTGTTATGCCAGCATCGACCGTCCCCATCAGCCGTTACCCCGTCCCCGCACTCGATGACATGCCGCAGGATGTCCGGGCCAGGATCGAGGCGATCCAGGACAAGGCGGGCTTCATACCGAACGCATTCTTGACGCTTGCCTACCGGCCGGAGGAGTTCCGTGCCTTCATGGCCTACCACGATGCCCTGATGGACAAGGAGGGCGGACTGACCCCAGCCGAGCGCGAGATGATCGTCGTGGCGATCAGCAGCGCGAACCAGTGCCAGTACTGCGTCATTGCCCATGGTGCGATCTTGCGGGTCTATGCCAAGGACCCCCGGATCGCCGACCAGATCGCCGCGAACTACCGCAAGGCCGACATCGGCGCGCGCCAGCGGTCCATGCTGGACTTTGCCATGAAGGTGGCCGGGTCCGCCCAGGAGATCGAGGAGGCCGACCTGGCGGCTCTCGAGGCCAAGGGCTTCGACCGCGACGAGATCTGGGACATCGCCGCCATCGCGGCCTTCTTCAGCCTATCGAACCGCATGGCGAACTTCGTGGACATGCGCCCGAACGATGAGTTCTACATGCTTGGGCGGCGGGAGTAATGCGGCGCCCAGGGACACGGGATGCCGGTGTAGTCCATGCAAAAGATGCGGTCACTGTCTGCAGGAGCTACGCTGGCTCTACGGCCGCCGCGACATCACCGACATCAGACGTGACCTGGCGGCCTGGTTGACACACCGGCAGGCGACCTACCCCAAGCCGAGCGCTGAACGAGATGGCCGGGCGATCACTTATCCGTTCCGTCACTTGCGTGGCCGCCAAGCAGGCAATTCGTTCACAATAGGCCGTCATCCGTCGTCTGATTGGTTCGGCCGGCAAACCGCCACGCCAGGGTTTCGCTCGCGTGGAACGGAACCACGCGAACGTTGTCATCGCCCATCAGCTCGGGCACGTCCTGCGCCTCTCGCTGCAGCGTGACCGTTCCCTCGTTGAGCGGGAGGCCATAAAATCCTGGGCCGAACTCCGATGCGAAGGCCTCCAGACGGTCGAGGGCGCCTTCCTCTTCGAACGTCTGAGCATAGCTCTCGAGCGCCGTCGGCGCGCTGAAGATCCCGGCGCAACCGCAGGCGCTTTCCTTTTCATGCTTCTGGTGGGGTGCTGAGTCGGTCCCGAGGAAGAATTTGGGATTGCCCGATGTTGCCGCTTTGCGCAACGCGTCCTTGTGATGGCGGCGCTTGGCAACGGGCAGGCAGTAGGCGTGCGGGCGCAGCCCGCCTTCGAACATGGCGCTGCGGTCGATCCGCAGATGATGCGCCGTAATCGTCGCCGCCAGGTTCGATCCTGCCGCCTCGACGAAGCGAACTGAGTCTTCGGTGGTGATGTGCTCCAAGACCACCTTGAGGCCGGGGAACTCCGCCAGCACCGGCGTTAGAACTGTCTCAAGGAACACGGCCTCGCGGTCGAAGATGTCGATATCCGGCGATACAACCTCACCATGCACCAGCAGTGGCATGCCGATTGTCTGCATGCGCTCCAGCACCGGCCAGATCTTTCGCACGTCCGTGACGCCATGCGCCGAGTTAGTCGTAGCTCCCGCGGGATAGAGTTTGCACGCTGTGAAGACACCATTCTCGAAGCCTGTCGCGATCTCTTCCGGATCGATCTCATCGGTGAGATAACAGGTCATCAACGGCGTGAAGTGCCGGCCGTCGGGCAATACGTCCAGAATGCGCGATCGATAAGCCTCGGCTGCCGCAATCGTCGTCACTGGCGGGACCAGGTTCGGCATCACGATGGCGCGCGCGAACTGTCGGGCCGTATGGTCGGCGGCGAAAGCCAACATGGCGCCGTCGCGGAGATGGACGTGCCAGTCGTCCGGCTCGCGAATCGTCAGAACTTCATCGGCCTTAGGGGGTGACGTCTTAACGCCATCATCTTCGGCTATGGCTTGATCTCCTTGATTGCGGGCACACACCCTTCCATCGCTCTTGTGCCGATGGGGTCAGCCTTATCGAGTTTTCAGGTGGACGAAGTGTCGCGTGAGGTCAAGTGAGGAGGCATCCACCTTAACTCACCCCCCGAACCTGTCCAGCCCTCGGGGTCCACTTCAAGCCGCCGCCGCCCATTACAAACAGCGCGGACATCCGCAACTGCAGTACTAGCTCCACACGAAGTCTGCGGCGGCGAACGCACCGGCCAAAGGAGGGTTCGCGGACCAAGATGGCACTCCTACTCGCTTGGAAGCTTGCGGGTGCCGAGCCAGAACCAGATGACCGTGGCGCCGCCGAACAGTGCTAGGCTACCAAAGCCCACCTGGTAGGCCTCCAGCGGATATCGGGCGTCGTCCAGCCGTTCCCATCGGTCTAGCACCCATCCCAGCACGGCTTGGATGGCGAAGCTCCCGAAGATGACAAGCACGTTGACCCCAGTGTTGACCCGGCCGGCCATGGTGCTGTCGAAGCTCTGCGCCAGAGCTACGTAAGAGAGCGACATCGGGTTGATCAAGAAGCCTACGAGCATCCACAGTGGCAAGGCGAAGTCACTTGCGCCGAAGGCCAGCAGCGTGAGGGTCGTGATGAACATCGCACCCAAGACGCCTACGAGAGAAAGCAGCGACAGCCCGCAGCGTGCGGCCGCAGTGGCCAGGGGACCGCAGGCCACTGACCCCAGCAAGAGGCCAACGGCGATAGCGGAGAGATGCAGGGCTACCGCGCCCTGATCCAGACCGGCAACATCGGCCAGCCAAAGCCCCGCCCATAGGCCCTGCAAGGCGAAGGCTGTCCCGCAGGTGAACACGGCCAAGGGGACGATCCGCCAGAACAGAGGCGTGCGATAGACCAACCAAAGGCCGGAGAGGAGACTGGACCAGCGCGCCCGACCCTGTCGATGCGGCTCCGGCAGTACGAGGAGCACCAGCAGCGCGACGAGGAAGGTGATCGCCGCCAGCGCTAGGAAGATGTTGCGCCAGCCGATCCATTGGATCGTCGCTTCGACCGGTGTCCCGGCGAGAACCGCGCCCAGTCCACCGAAGGCCATGAGGAAGCCCATCGCCGTTGGCACGCGTTGCGGCGGCAGCAGGAGAATGAAGCAGGCGAAACTGCCCATGAGGCTGACGGCGACGCCGGCGCCGATCAGAGCGCGGCCGAGCATCAGCAGGCCCAGATCGTCAGCCACCGCGAAGACCAGGGCGCCGAGTGCGGCGACGAGGAGGTTGCTTCCCTGCACCAGGCGCACGCCGTAGCGGTCGATCAGGACGCCAAGCGGCACCTGCATGAGGGCGAAGGCCAGGAGATAGGTCGAGGTCAGTATCCCGAGCGCCGACGCGTCGAATCCGAAGTCACGAACAAGGTAGGGCGCTAAGGCAGCATTGATCGTTCGGTACAGGTACGAAAGAAGATAGCCGAGTGACAATGGAAAGAAAGCAAGAGCGAGAAATCGTGTTATAGGCATTTTTTAATACTATTACAATAGTGTGTTCAGGGCGTGTCGATTGGAGCAAGATCGAAAGAATTATTTATAGAATCGAGAGATCTTAGTTGTAATGGCGGGGCGATCGCGGTAGCAGTGAGTCGGCTGAGAAACGTCGGCGAAGCTCGCGTCGCCGACGCCGGAGGCCGGTCCAAGACGGAGGCAAATCGATGACGCAGAGCCGACTTTTCTCTCCCTTTACCCTGCGCAGCCTGACAGTGCGCAATCGGGCCGTGCTCGCGCCGATGCAGATGTACGGCGCGGTGGAGGGCGTCCCGCAGCCCTGGCATCACCATCACCTGGCTAAGTTCGGTCTTGGCGGCTTCGGTCTGGTCTTCACCGAGGCGCTCGCGGTCGAGCGTCGTGGCCGCAACACCTATGGCGACATGGGCGTGTGGTCGGACGAGCACCTGCCCGGGTTGAAGGCCCTGGCGGACACGATTCGCGAGTCCGGTGCCGTACCTGCCGCGCAGCTTTGGCACGCCGGACCCAAAGCCTCGAGGCAGCGGCCGTGGGAGGGTTACGGGCCACTCGGCGAGGCCGAGGCGAAGCTGGGCGAGACGCCGTGGCAGCCGGTGGCGCCGGTGCCGGAAGCGAAGGTCGAGGGCTGGCACCGGCCGAAGGCGCTGAGCGAGGAGGAAGCGATGGAGGTGTCGGCGGCCTTCGGCGAGGGGGCGCGGCGATGCCACGAGGCCGGCTACGAGCTGCTCGAGGTGCACGCCGGCCACGGCTATCTCGTGCACTCCTTCTACTCGCCCTTGGGCAATGATCGGCAAGACGGATTCGGTCGAGACCGCGAAGGTCGCATGCGCTTTCCGATCGAGGTGGCGAAGGCCATCCGTAGCCGGTGGCCGGCGGAGAAGCCGCTCCTCTTTCGTCTCTCCTGCGTAGACGACCACGACGAGAACCGCGGCTGGAGCATCGAGGATACCATCGTCCTGGCCTCGCGCTTGCGCGAGATCGGCGTCGACATGATCGACTGCACGTCCGGTGGCGTCGGCGCGCCGCCTACTCTGAAGGCGGTGGTCCGCCCGCACGGCTTCCAGGTGCCCTATGCCGAGCGCATCCGCCATGAGCTCGACATGCCGACGATGGCCGTAGGTCTGATCAGGCACGCCACCCACGCCGAGGCGATCCTCGCCGATGGTCGGGCGGATCTGATCTGCATCGCCCGCGAGGCCCTTCACAATCCGCATTGGACCTTGCATGCGGCGCTGGAGCTCGAGGGCGAGGAAGGCTACCGCCATTGGCCGCCCCAGTACGGCTGGTGGCTTCAGCGGCGCCAGCGTTATCTCGAGCAGCTGGAGCGCGAAGCGAGCTGAGGCCTGTGGGAATGAAGCGGCCATACTAGAACCGGTCATGCCGGAAGGGCGCCAGATCGACCTCGGGCGCCTCTCCGGAGACAGCCTGTGCCACCAGTTTGCCAGTGATGGCGCCGAGCGAAAGCCCAAGGTGGCCGTGGCCGAAAGCGACAAAGAGGCCCGGCAAGCCCGTCACCGGGCCGATCACCGGCAACGAATCAGGCAAGGAAGGGCGGAAGCCCATCCAGGTGCTGGCGTCGCGTTCGTCCAGCCCCGGCAGGAAGCGGCGCGCCCGGCGGAGGATCGCCTCCGGACGGCGCGGATCGGGTGGGCGCGACAAACCTGCCATCTCCACGGTCCCAGCGAGCCGAAGACCGCCGTTCATGGGGGTAAGATAGAAGGCGCCCTCGGCGGTGGATACCGGCAGCCGCAGGTCCGGACGTGCGTGCGGCAGCATGACGTGATAGCCGCGTTCGGTATCCAGCGGAATCCGCAGGCCCAGTCCGCGAAGCAGGCCCGTCGACCAGGCACCGCCGGCGACGACCAGCGTCTCCGTCTCGAATGCGGCATCGCTTCCTTCGCTCGTGCGTCCCATGACGCCCCAGCGCTTGCCGATGCGGTGCTCTAGTCGCTCGACCTCGACGCGGTGGCTGGCGCCGCCGAGCTCAAGGTAGAGGCTGTGCAGTGCCGTCGTCAGTGCGAGGGGGTCGCGCACATAGGCGATATCGGGCCGATAGAGGGCGCCGGAGAAGACCGGCGCTAGGTCCTTGGCGAACTGTGGAATCTCGTAGGCCGCCACCTCCTCGATATTGGCGCCGAGGCTGCGGCGGAAGTCGGCGTCGCGCCGCGCTCCGTCGAAGGCGGTGACGGTCTCGAAGACCTGCAGGGCTCCGGTGGATCGCAGCAGGTCGCCGGCGCCGGCCGCCGCCATCAGCGGCTCGTAGGCGCGCTGCGTGCGGGTCAGCAGTGTCGCCAGCGCCCGGGTGTTCCGCTCATAGGTCTCGCGGCGGCTGGCGCGGACGAAGCGGTACAGCCAGGGCAAGAGCTGGGGCAGGTAGCGGAGGCGCATCGCCAGCGGTGCCTCGCCGTCCATCAGGTAGCCCGGCACCTTGGCCAGGATACCCGGTGCGGCGACCGGCGGGACAACGTCGTTGGCGATCATGCCGGCATTGCCGAAGGAGCAGGCCATGCCCGGCTCCTGGCGGTCGAGGATGATCGTCTCCCATCCCTTCTGGCGCAGCTGAAGGGCGGTGGCGACCCCGACGATGCCGGCACCGATCACCACGACCCGCCCGCCTGCACTGCCTTGCATGGTCTTCTCCTACATGAGCCTTGGCAGGAAGAGGACGATCTGCGGTAAGAGCGTCAGGATCGCTATCGCGGCCGTCATCACCAGCCAGAAGGGCAGTGTCGCCCAGGCGGCCTGCATCAGACCGACCTCGATCATGAGGGTGATCATAACTCCCGGCCAGACCGGATCGAAGCCGAGGCCGGTCAGCACCGGCAAGACCACCGGCAAGTCTTCGAGCTTCTGGCCGCCAGCCGCGTCGAACTTCTCCGACTCGACCAGCTCGTAGTTGCCGGCCAGTAAGGCGTCAGCCAACTCGGCGGAGAGCTTCTCCGCCTCCTCGGAGAGGATGGCTTGCACGTGGTCCGGCAGCTCGTCCCTGGGCTTGTGCGACACCACGAGCGGGATCGGCACAGCGTAGGCGGAGAGGTACGACCAGTAGGGCGTCACTTCCTGCGGCGACAGCGTGCTGGCGGCACCGGGATAGTGGGTGGCGCAGTCAACCACGCCGGTCTGCAGGGCGACGTACATATCGTTCTGCGGGATGATCGTCGCCGAGACGTCAAGCTTGGCAAAGGTATCGGCGAGCGCCTTGCCCCAGACGCGGAGCTTCTTCTCGCGTATCTCATCCAGTGATTCAACGGGCTCTTTACAGTAGATGTTGATGGTTTTGTTCGTTGAGATGAAGGTCGCCAAGTACTTGACGCCCCACTTGTTAAATGAGGTCTCGTAGACATCGTTCAGGACGGGCTTGATGGCGACGATGTCCTCGGCCTCCCCCAGAACGCCTTCTGGAAGCGCGTACGCCATCTCCGGCGCGTCGCGGGGGACATGGCCCGGATAGAGCATCGTCGCCCCTTACTCGAAGCCGTAGGCCTGTGTTGCCGCCCGTGCTGTCACCTTGCCGTTCTCGATATCGGCGCGAACCTCCTCGCGCGGACGCTTGCGCGGATCGCCGAAGCCACCGCCGCCGGCGGTGCGGATGATCAGGCGATCGCCGGCGCGCATCCGTGCCACCTCCTTCGACGGGATGGCGTGGACGGAGCCGTCGCCGCGGACGATTTCCGCCGAGGCCTTCCCGCCGGCTTGCCCCCCTCCGGCGCCAGCTGCTTGGCAGAAGTGCCGTTCGCCGCGGTAGGTGATGGTCATCTCGCCATCCAGTATCTCGTACTCGAGCCAGGCACCCAGCCCGCCACGGCGCTCGCCGGGTCCTCCCGAGTCCGGTGCCAGGGACGCCCGAAGCACCCGGATAGGCGCCTCCAGCTCCAGCGCCTCGGCCGGGATGTTCATGCAGTTCGTGGCGTCGGTCTCGATGACGTCGACGCCGTCGGCGGTCTTGGCTGCGCCGCTGCCGCCGATGAGGATCTGCGAGGTGACGAAGCCGCGGCCGTCAGCGCGCCGGCCGCCGAAGTGTAGGATCACCTCCTCGCCGCCCGGATCGGCGGGCACCCGCTCCGGTACGGCCTTGCGCAGGGCGCCCAGGACGACGCTCGTCACCCGCTTGATTGTCGAGGTGCGGCAGCCGACGGGTGCCGGCTCCTCGGGATTGACGATGCTGCCCGGCGGCAGCTTCAGCGAGATCGGCCTGAAGCAGCCGCCGTTGTTGGGGACGAGCTGATTCGGATCGGTCGCGGCGCGTACGGCGAAGCAGGCGGCCGCCAGAGAACCGGAGGGCACGCAGTTGAAGGGGCCGCGCACCTGCGGGCTGCTGCCCTCGAAATCCAACTCGACGGCACCGTCGGTGATGCGAGCAGTCACCGTGATCGGCACCTTGCGGTCGAGGTCGACACCGTCGTTGTCAAGATAGTCGGTGTAGCTGTAAGTGCCTTCGGGAATCTTCCGTAGGGCCTCTTTGGTCATCGTCTCGGAGCGGTCGAGCAGCTCGTCGAAGACGCTGAGGAGGAAGTTGTTGCCGTAGCTGCCGGCGATCTCCTTGAGCCGGCGGGCGCCGATGGAGCAGGCTGAGATCTCCGCCATCAGATCGCCGGTCACGACGTCCGGAATGCGTACGTTGCGGCGCAAGATCGCCATGAAGGTCTCGTTGAGCTTGCCGCCGTCCATCAGCTTCAAGAGCGGGATGCGCAGGCCTTCCTGGAAGATCTCCGTCGCGTTGGTGGGCGTCGAGCCCGGCGCCATGCCGCCAACGTCCTGGTGGTGGGTCATGGTCGCGCTGATGGCGATCGGCTGGCCTTCGTGGAAGACCGGCATCAGGACGGCGATGTCCGGCAGGTGGGTGCCGCCGAGGTAGGGGTCGTTCATCACGAAGACATCCCCCTCCTTCATCGCCGACACCGGCTTCTGCTCTAGCAGGTGGCGGACGATGGGCAGCAGAGTGACCAAGTGGATCGGGATCGCAATCGCCTGCGCCAGGGTCTCTCCTTCCAGGGTGAAGATGCTCGCCGAAGCGTCAAGGCCTTCCTTTACGATGGTGGAGAAGGCGCTGCGCACCAAGGTCAACTCCATCTCGTTGGCGATGCCGTCCAGCTTGTTGCGAATCACCTCGACCGTGATGGGATCGAGCGTCGAGCTGCCGTTGGTCCTGGACATCCCGTCGTTCCTTATGCCTGGCCGTAGACCGCGGCCGCGGCCTCGCGGCTGATCTTTCCGTTGTCGATATCCGCTTGGACGTCCTTCGCCAGCCGGCTCTTGGGACTGCCGTAGCCGGCGCCGCCGGCAGTGCAGATAGTGATGCGGTCGCCGCTCATGACGCGGGTCACCAGCTTGGAAGGCATCTCCTCGCGACGGCCATCGGCGCGCTCGATCCAGCCGGCCGCAGCCGCGCCGGACTGGCCGCCGGCATGACCGGGCGATACCCAGAAGTGACGTTCGCCGCGGTAGGTCATCGTGGCCTCGCCGCTCAGCATCTCGATGGTCTGCTCGCAGCCGAGACCGCCGCGGTGTGCGCCGGCACCGCCGCTGTCCGTCCTGAGGCGCAGGGAGTGCACGCGCAAGGGGCCGCTCATCTCCAGGGCCTCGGCCGGGACGTTCATGCAGTTGGTGACGTCGGTCTCGATGACGTCGGCGCCGTCCAGCCGATGGCTGGCGCCGGCGCCGCCGGCCAAGAGCTGGGAGGTGATGTAGGGTTTCCCGGCCTCGTTCCGGCCACCGAAGTGGACCAGCATCAGCTCGCCCGAGGCGTCCGCGGGCACCCGGTCGGGGGCCGCCTCGCGCAGGGCGCCCAGGACACAGCCGACGATGGCCTTCAAGGTCACCGAACGGCAGCTCACCGGGGCCGGCTCGCGCGGGTTCACCAGGCTGCCCTCCGGCAGCTCGAAATGCAGGGGCCGGAAACAGCCGCCGTTGTTCGGGATCGAGGGGTCGGTAATCGCCTTGATGGCGAATGAACCGGCACCCAGCGCGCCGGCCGGGACAGCATTGATCGGTCCACGTGCCTGTGGCGAGGTGCCGGCAAAGTCGAAAGTCATCTCGTCGCTGGCGATTGTCACGGCCACCTTTATCGTCAGCCGGCGGTCCAGCTCGACGCCGTCGTTGTCCATCTGCAGCTCGTAGCGGTAGGTGCCGTCGGGCAGGCCGACGATGGCGTTGCGCACCATGCGCTCCGAACGGTCGAGCAACTCGCCGAAGAGGGCTCGCAAGAGATTGCCGCCGTAGGTCTCCGCCAGGTCTTTCAGGCGTCTGGCGCCGATGGCGCAGCAGGCGATCTGGGCGTTGAGGTCGCCCATGAAGACCTCGGGCAGCCGCACGTTGCGCTTCAAGAGCGCGATCAGCGTCTCGTCGAAGGCCCCGTCGCGGCGCAGCCGCAGGGGCGGAAGGCGCAGCCCTTCCTGGAAGATCTCGGTGGCGTTCGTCGGAACCGAGGCCGGCGCCATCCCGCCGATGTCCTGATGGTGGGTGAGCGCCGCGGAGAGCGCGATCGGCCGACCGTCGACGAAAACCGGCATGACCACGGCGACGTCAGGCAGGTGGCTGGCGCCGTCGTAGGGGTCGTTCATCAGGTAGGCATCACCTTCCTGCATGGTATCGATCTGGTGATCGCGCAGGATCGCCCCCACCATTGGCACCAGCATGGAAAGATGTGCCGGGATGGCGCAGGACTGGGCCAAAGGCTCGCCCGCGACGGTGAAGAGGCTGGCCGAGGCGTCGAGCGCCTCCTTCACGATGACCGAGAAGGCGCTGCGGACCAGCGTCATCTCCATCTCTTCGGCGATGCCGTCCAGCTTGTTGCGGATCACCTCCAGCAGGATCGGATCGACCCCGTGGGGAATGGTCGTGCCTGCCATCAATTCGCTCCCTTCGTCCCGGTCAGGACCAGGTTGCCATCGCTCGCTACTTCTCCCGACCAGCCGGGCTCCACGACGGTGGTGGTGTCGGCCTGCTCGACGATGGCCGGTCCAGCGAAACGCAAGCCGACGGTCATGTTGGCGCGGTCGTAGATCTTCGCGGCGATGCCGGCCGGCTCGGCGGCGACGCGGATGGTCCGCTCCCCCTTCACCGCATCGCCGCCGCCGGCGACATAGTCGCCTTCGCCGAGGGACTCTTCGGCCTCGGTGGCGTGGATCGTGCGAAGGTTGACGATGCCGGCCGGCGCCTCGGAGGCGTAGCCGTAGACCCGGTCGTGGACCGTCAAGAAGTCCGCATAGAGCCGGCCGAGCGGATCCGGGTCGTCGAGCCGAACCCGCACCTCCAAATGATAGGACTGGCCCAGGTACCACATGTCGGCGAAGTAGCTGATCCCCACCTCATCGTCCGCCACGCCCTCGTGCGTCATCAGCGCCGCGCACTGGCGGTCCAGGTCGTTCAGCGCCTCGCGCAGCTTGCCCAGCGCCAGGCGTTCCAGCGGCATCGGGAAGGCCATCGCGACCTCGTGCTCGATGGGAGCGGCCAGAAGCCCAGCGGCCGACAGCACGCCGGGATAGCGCGGGATCACCACCCGGTCGATCTTCAGTTCGCTAGCGAGCGCGGTGGCGTGGATCGGGCCTCCGCCGCCTAGGGCTACCAAGGTGAAACGGCGCGGATCAAGACCTTGGCGGATGGAGACCAGGCGGATGCCTTCGACCATCTGCGTATTGACCACGCGGTGAATGCCCAGCGCCGCCTCCTCCAAGCCGAGGCCCAGGGGCTTCGCCACCTTCTTCAGCACCGCCTCGCGTGCCTTGTCGACGTCGAGTCCGACGATCCCGCCGGCGAAGAAGGAGGGGTTGAGATAGCCCAGCACCAGCGAAGCGTCGGTGACCGTCGGGTTGTCGCCGCCCTTGCCGTAGGCAGCAGGTCCGGGATCGGCGCCAGCCGATTCCGGCCCGACGCGCAGGCCGCCGCCGGCATCGAGCCAAGCGATGCTGCCGCCGCCAGAGCCAATGGCGTTCACGTCCACCATCGGCACGCGCACGGTATAGCCGTCGATCTTGCCTTCCGGGCGGATCACCGGCCGGCCGCCGTCAACCAGGGCGATGTCGCAGCTGGTCCCGCCGATGTCGACGGTGATGAGATCCTGGGCACCGGCCATCTTACCTACGATGGTGCCGCCGATCACGCCGGCCGCGGGCCCGGACATGAAGAGGCGCACCGGCCGCTTTCGAGCCACGGCAGAGATCGAGAGGCCGCCGCGCGATTGCATGACCTGCAGCGGCGATGCGATGCCCGCCTTCTCCAGGCCGCCTTCGATCTGCTCCATGTAGCGGTCGATCACCGGCTTCATGTATGCGTCGAACGCCGTGACGACGGTGCGCTCATACTCGCGGAAGGCGGGATCGACCTCGCAGGAGATCGAGATCATGAGGTCCGGGAACTCTTCGGCGATGATCTCGCGCGTGCGCTGCTCATGCGCCGGATTCTGGAAGGAGAAGAGATAGCAGACGGCGACGGCCTGCACGCCGGCCTCGACCAGCCCGCGGACGGCGGCGCGCACCGCCGCCTCGTCGAGCGGCGTCACCACTTCGCCGGCGGAGCCGATGCGTTCCGGGATCTCCTTCCGGTACTTGCCGGTGGCCAGGAAGATCGGCGTCTCCGGCTCCAGGATAATGCCGTAGAGTGCATGGCGCATCTGCCGGCCAATCTCCAGCACGTCCTTGAAGCCGGCGGTGGTGAGGAGACCGAGGCGGGCACCCTTGCGCTCAAGCACGGCGTTGGTCGCAATCGTCGTGCCATGCAGGAAATGGCCGACGTCCTCCGGCGCGATGGCCCAGTTCTCCACCATGTAGCGCACCGCCTGCATTACCGCCTCGTTCGGGTTCTGGCGCGTGCTCATGATCTTGGTGGTCAACATCGGCTCGCCCGGGCGGCGGCAGACCACGTCGGTGAAGGTGCCGCCGATGTCGATACCGATGTCGTATTGGGTCGCTCTCGTCATCTCGTGTCGTCGTCCTCGGACCGCTTGAAGAGAAATCGCTGCGCTGGCATCGCGCTCACCCCTGCCGCTCTCGGGCGAGGTCGCGCCGGTCCTGATTCTTGCAGCGGATGCCGGCCATCGCGGCCGTACGCCCGCTGGCGCCACTACCGATCACTGCGGCCTTGCACGCGGTGTCACCGAAGAGAGCAGGGACCGGCGGAACGACCCGGCGTGCAGATGCACTCCAGTACACCCTTCCAGCCATGGCATCCTGTCCGACGTTCACTCTGCCGCTTCTCCCGAAGGCCCTTCTGCCAAACAACGGTTGCAAATGAGTGAAAAAATGGCAATGACTTTTTCAGTATACTAGAATTGTCTGCGGCCGACGCACCTTTCATACAGCCAAGCCTCCGCACTTCGGCTGGCCAGGGATGCGCTAGTGCCCGATCGCACCAATACCTGTTTCGGGACGGATCAGGTCTTAGTGCGTGAATCGGCCACTTCATCAAGCTCGCTGGTATCAACCTTTTTTGAAGGCTGATGTTAGCGTGCCTGCGGGTGGTAGAAGCAGGTCAAGCAGATGGGAAGGGTACCGGATGGTTGAGGCTTTGAAGGAGGCGGCCAAGGAGACCGAGGAGGTCTTCGACGAGCAGAGCCTTGGCACTCGCCTGCGCAAGGTCCGGCACGAGCTCGGGTTGTCGCTGCAGGATGTGGCGACACGATCCAAGCTCTCCATCGGCATGATCAGCCAGATCGAGCGTGGGCAGACTTCGCCTACCTATCGTTCGCTCAGACTGCTGAGCGGTGCCCTTGGGATGCCCATCGAATCCTTCTTTAGCCAGCCGCGTGCCATTGTGCCATCCGGTGAAGGGGTGATCGTAAGGCCGCAGGACCGGCGCACGCTTCTGTTCGACAGCAAGGGCATCGTCACGGAGTACATCGACCCCGACACCAGCGGGACGATGCAGATGATGCTGGTTACCATAGAACCTGGCGGCGGTACCGGTCGCGAGAACGACCAGCACGTCGGCGAAGAAGGGGGCCTGGTGCTCGCCGGGCAGTTCGAGCTTTGGCTCGACGAGAAGCGCCTGCTGCTGAAAGAAGGCGACAGCTTCCGCTTTCCGGCCACGCGGTTGCATCGCTTCCGAAACCCAGGCTCGATCCCGACCCGAGTCGTCTGGTTCATAACGCCGACTCTCTATGGCCGAGAGGCGCTCGAGCGCACCCTCTGATCGAGAATCGGCCAAGCTCGCATCGTCGAGTCGACGGGTCGCGGGTGGCTGCCTTGCAGAGGATCCGTCACCGACCTCACGCTATGTCAGGTCCTCTACCGCAAGGTCGCCGATGTGGTGGAGGCCGAGCGCTTCAAGACCGACGGTGCGCTGCCGCACCAACGAGTTCTTCATCCGCGTCCGAACTAAGGGCGCGCTAGGCAGTGATGAACGCCCACTGGTTCGTGAGCCTTGCGGACACCGCGGAATAGTTGGAGGCATGGCGTAGAGACTACAATGAGTCCGTCCTGAAAAGGGCTTAAGCCGTTGAGTTGGCGTGGCAAGCTGGGTCGATGCAAACATCGGCAAACGCCGATTGGGTGGTAGTGACGGCCCGGAACAGGGTGTCTGGCGCCAGAACTGATGCGATAGCGCCCAGAATTTGTGCAAGAAGACGCTCGAGCTTTTTCAGCACGAGTCTCAGGTTGTGCCCGGCGGCTGCCAGGACGGCGTTGGTCTTGTCGCCCTCTGTGCCCAGGAGCCAGTTTCGGCCCAGCCGACCGTCGCACTTGGCGTGTCCGATCATTGGCTCGATCGCCGTTCGTCGCTTGAGCTCGCGCCTCATGGTCGGCGTCAGGCCGCGGGAGTGGCTGGAGAGCGTGACCTTGGCCTCGCCCTCGTAGTCATGGCCACGATAGCCCTTACCGGCCTAAATGCCCTTGATTTCCACCTCGCTCATGGCCTCAGCCTGCTCGTCGGTGGCCTTGAGTGTATGGCCGTTATAGGGGTTGCCCTCGAAGGCCTTGGCCGCCGCTTTCTTGGCCAGCCGCGTGTGGCTCTGGCCACTGTGAGGCCGGCCTTCTTGGCTTGCCGGACCAGCGTCTGCAGGGCCTTCAGGTAGAGCCGGCTGTCGGTCGGGTGGGCGATCGCCTTTGCTTGCACCGTCGTATCGACCGTCACCCGCTCCAGGTTCGAGGGCTTCACCGTGCCGCTCTCCAACGCTACCTCGACCGTCGCCTTCAAGACCCGCTCCATCTCTTCAGGTCCGATCCGCTTGCGCCAGTGGGGCATCAAGGAGGGGTCGGTCGGGAGCTTGTGCTGAGCATCGCGAAGCGATGCGCGCGCAGCGCCTCGAAGCCGCAGAAGTACTGCCAATAGGGGCTCTCTACCCAGCGTGCCACCGTCTCCTCGTCTGAGAGAGTGTAGCTGTGATTCAGGTAGTGCAGCCCGACCATCAGCCGGGTCGGCTTAGCCGGCAGCCCGACCGCCTTGTAGAAGCGCCCTAAAGCCTCCTCCAAATCAGACCGGCGCACCAGTTCGCCCAGGCGCACCAGCGGGTGCTTCAAGTCGATGATAGCGTCCAACCTCGCCCGATAGAGGTCCTTGCCACCGCGGGGCTGCTTCCAACTTCTCATCGCAAAACACCAGGAATCGTGGCCTCAAGCCTCCCTTCCTGGCATTCTCCAACAGTCCCTTTCCCAAGGGAATCCTTGATTTTCAATAACTTCCAACTCTTTCAGGGCGGACCAAGTAGGGAAATGGTCTACTAAGCTACTCGCTTTTCGGCATCTTTCTTGATCCCCACTAAGCGCTAAAGGCTCGGACCCGAGGCAAATCCCTGCAGATTCCCGATGAACAGGGAAATGCCCGGCTAACCGATCCGCCGCAAGGGGACCAGAGAGACGAAAAGGAGCAACGAGCCGAAGAAAGGCGACAGCATGCGGTCTCAGATCTTTCATTCGGCCGCAAGCCGCCGAGAAGGCGGCGCTTTTTGCTGCGATCTCGATAGTGCGTCAATGAGGGTAGATCTCTGGCGGAGAGGGAGGGATTCGAACCCTCGGTACGCTTGCGCGCACAACGGTTTTCGAGACCGCCCCGTTCGACCGCTCCGGCACCTCTCCGCGGGGACTCGCTCCAGGCGTCGGCGGCTCGGGGCGAGGACGGAACTCCTAGCCGAAGCTTGTTCGTCAGGCAAGCGCGCTCAGCGCAGAGGGGACGATTTCGCCCAACGAGAGCGCCGGGCTAGGAGCGGAGCGGGCGGGCGTCGGCCGCCGGAGCGCCGCGCTTGTAGGTCTTGTGATAGAGGTCGGCCACCATCCGGCTGGCGGTCTTCTCGAAGCAGAAGGGCAGGATCGCATGCACGAAGGCGGCCGCCGAGGCGGCGAGGAGCCTGAAGGCGAAGCGGCCGGCAAAGGCGGCGTGCTCGCCGTAGCTCTCGTTCACGCTGCGCGGATGCTCGAGAAAAAGCTTGGTCAACATGGTGGCTGCTCCCGACCGGAACCTCGTCATTGCATGAAGCAATTCTGCTCCGGGATTCGCGAGAAATGTTCCCAAACATGGCGGTAATTCTGCTAGATTACGGGAGAATTTCCCAAAGATATGGTGATTCTCATGACACTTGATCGAACGGACCGTCGTTTGCTGACCCTCCTGCAGCGCGACGCGGGGCTAGGCCTGGAGGCGCTGGGCGAGGCGGTCGGCCTGTCACGCAACGCCTGCTGGCGGCGCGTCCGGCGCTTGGAAAGCGAGGGATACTTGAGGGCCCGGGTGGCCTTGCTGGAGCCCGGCAAGGTCAATCTGGCGCTGACCGTCTTCATCGCCGTCAGGACCAATCAGCACAACGCCGCCTGGTCGGAGGCTTTCGGCCGCGCCACCAGCACCATGCCGGAGATACAAGGCGTCTATCGCACGTCAGGCGAGCTGGACTACCTGATCAAGGCTCGCGTACCCGACGTCGCGTCCTACGATGCGCTCTACCGCCGTCTGATCGAGAAGATCGACTTGGCCGACGTCTCCGCCAGCTTCGTCATGGAGGAGATCAAGGAATCGACCGAACTGCCGCTGACCTACGCCTGAAGCTCTGCACTCGCGACCGGTTCTCTCACCGGCCTGGCAGGCAAAGAAAGAGGGGGCCGGCGCGGCCGACCCCCAAGCATTCGATTCGAAGAGTCGCAGCGGGTCAGGCCTGCACTTCGACCGGAACGCCGCGGGTGTTCAGGAGCTCGGTCAGCTCGCCTTCCTGGAACATCTCGCGGACGATGTCGCAGCCGCCGACGAACTCGCCCTTGACATAGAGCTGGGGCACGGTCGGCCAGTTGGAGTAGTCCTTGATGCCCTGGCGCAGGCCAGGATCCTGCAGCACGTCGACGCCCTTGAACTTCACGCCCAGGTGGTTCAGCACCTGGACCACGGCGGCGGAAAAGCCACACTGCGGGAAGACCGGCGTGCCCTTCATGAAGAGCACCACGTCGGTCTCGTCGACCTCCTGCTTGATGCGCTCGAAAATCTGGTTTTCCATCTCGTCTGGTCCCTTTCCTTAGGCGTCAGCCCGGCACGGAGGTCTGCAGGGCCAAGGCATGCAACTCGCCGCCCATGCGCCCCTGCAGGGCTTGGTAGATCATCTGGTGCTGCTGGACCCGCGACTTGCCGCGGAAAGCCTCGGACACGACGTAGGCGGCATAGTGATCGCCGTCGCCGCGCAGGTCCTCGATGGTCACCTGGGCGTCGGGCATGGCCTGCTTGATCAGCCGCTCGATCTCGCTTGCGTCCATTGCCATGGTCCCAGTGCTCCCTTTAGGTACGACCGCCGTCGCCATCCATGTAGCGCGGCAGCCAGGCTTCGTGCTTGTCCGATAGGTTCGCCAGCGATATGGCCTCGCAACCCGGCAAGATCAACGCCTCGCCGCCGGTCCGGCCGACGATCGCGGCGGCGACGCCGGCCGCGTCCGCCCGCGCCAACAGCTTGTCCGCTTCGCCGGTCGCAAGCAAGTAGCGCGCCTGATCCTCGCCGAAGAGCCATTGGGCCGCCGAGAGCGTCCCCTCCGTCGCGTCGAGCGTGACGCCGACGCGCCCCGCCAGCGCCATCTCCGCCGCCGCGACGGCCAGACCGCCGTCGGAGAGATCGTGACAGGCGGCCACCAATCCCTCGGCGATCAGGGCGCGCACCAGGGTGCCGTTGCGCTTCTCGCGTTCGAGGTCGACGGGCGGCGGGAGGCCTTCCTCGCGGCCGCAGCACTCCCTCAGATAGAGCGACTGGCCCAGATGCCCCTCGCTTTTGCCGATCAGGACAAGGCTCTGGTCCGGCCCCGGGGCGATCCTCGCCATGGTCTCGAGGTCGTCCAAGCGGCCGACGCCGCCGATGACCGGGGTGGGCAGAATGGCCTTTCCGTTGGTCTCGTTGTAGAGCGAGACGTTGCCCGAGACCACGGGGAAGGAGAGGGCGGCCGCCGCCTCGCCCATGCCCTGGACGGCACCGACCAGCTGGCCCATGATCTCCGGCTTCTCGGGATTGCCGAAGTTAAGGTTGTTGGTGATCGCCAGCGGCTTGGCGCCGACGGCCGAGAGATTGCGGTAGGCCTCGGCCACCGCCTGGCGCCCGCCGGTGACGGGGTCGGCCTTCACGTAGCGCGGCGTGCAGTCGAGGCTCATGGCCAAGGCACGCTTGCTGCCGTGCACGCGCACCACGGCGGCATCGCCGCCCGGCCGCTGCAGGGTGTCGGCCATCACCATGTGATCGTACTGCTCCCAGATCCAGCGGCGCGAGCAGAGATCGGGCGAGGCCATGAGGGTCAGGAGTGCACGGGCCGGGTCGGGGTGGTCCAGCGCCTCGGCGGCGAGGGGAGGGGGCGGCCTGGTCGCCTCCCAGGGCCGATCGTACTCGGGCGAGGCCTGCGCCAAGGGGTCGATCGGCAATTCGCCCACCCTCTCGCCCTGCCAGATGAGCCGCATGCGGCCCGTGTCGGTCAGCGTACCGATGACGGCGAAGTCCAGGTCCCACTTCTCGAAGATGGCGCGCGCCACCTCCTCGCGGCCGGGGCGCAGGATCATCAGCATGCGCTCCTGGCTTTCCGAGAGCATCAGCTCGTAGGGCGTCATGCCGCTCTCGCGCATCGGCACGCGGTCGAGCCAGAGCTCCACGCCGCAGCCGCCCTTGGAGGCCATCTCGAAGGAGGAGGAGGTGAGCCCGGCCGCGCCCATGTCCTGGATCGCCTCAATGGCATCGGTCGCCATCAGCTCCAGGCAGGCCTCGATCAGGAGCTTCTCGACGAAGGGATCGCCCACCTGCACCGTCGGGCGCTGGGCCTCCGCATCCTCGTCGAAGGTGGCCGACGCCATGGTCGCGCCGTGGATGCCGTCGCGCCCGGTCTTGGAGCCGACGTAGACCACCGGATTTCCGATGCCGGCGGCCTTGGCATAGAAGATCCGGTCGGCCGGCGCCAGGCCGACAGTCATGGCGTTGACCAGGATGTTGCCGTTGTAGCTGGGGTGGAAGTTCACCTCGCCGCCGACGGTCGGCACGCCGACGCAGTTTCCGTAGCCGCCGATGCCGGAGACCACGCCGGCCACGAGATGGCGGGTCTTCTCGTGCTCTGGCGCGCCGAAGCGCAAGGCATTCAGGTTGGCGATCGGCCGCGCGCCCATGGTGAAGACGTCGCGCAGGATGCCGCCGACGCCGGTGGCGGCCCCCTGGTAGGGCTCGATGAAGCTGGGGTGGTTGTGGCTCTCGATCTTGAAGACGGCGGCCAGGCCCTCGCCGATGTCCACCACGCCCGCGTTCTCGCCGGGACCCTGGATCACCTGCGGTCCCTCGGTCGGCAGGGTCTTCAGCCAGCGCTTGGAGGACTTGTAGGAGCAGTGCTCCGACCACATGACGGAAAAGATGCCCAGCTCCAGCAGGTTGGGGGCGCGGCCCAAGATCTGCTTGGCCAGCGCATACTCCTCGGCGGAGAGGCCGTGCTGGGCGACGATCTCCGGCGACAGCTCCTCCGCCCGGGTCATTGCGGTGCCTTGACCGGCCGGACGACCGAGCGCTCCTCGTAGATCAGCCAGCGTCCGCCCGGCCCGGGGGCCACGAACATCTGATAGGGATAGGTCTCATCGCTCAGGTGCGAGGTGCGCGAGGCCAGAATGCGCAGGCCCCGACCCTCCGGCACCACGGTCACGTTGGTGTAGGCGAACCACTCGCCGACGTTCCGCGCGGTGTGGAGATAGGGCGCCAGGGCCTCCTTGAAGGCCTTGCCCTTGGTCTGGAACTCGCGCTCGCCGCCCTCCAGGATCACCGTGGTGTAGATGTTCGCCTCGTCGGCGTAGAGGTCGATCAGCTCCGGGTTGTAGCTCTGCTCCAGCAGCATGAACTCGCGGAACATCTTGCGGCCCTTCTCCATCTCGTCCGGGCCGATCTGGGCGAGGGCCAGACCCGGCAGGACCAAGAGGAAGACGAGCAGGCTTGCAATCCGTCGCATCAGTTGAGCGCCTCCACCAGGCTGTCGAAGAGGGCCCGGCCGTCGTTGCCGCCCAGGGCCGGATCGGACAGGCGTTCGGGATGGGGCATCAGGCCCAAGATGGTTTTCTCCTCGTTGAAGATTCCGGCGATGTTGGAGACCGAGCCGTTCGGGTTGGCCTCGGGCCTGACCGCGCCCTCGCCGTCGCAATAGCGGAAGGCGATCTGGCCTCGGTCTTCCAGGCGCCGCCGTCCCTCCTCGTCGATGACGTAGCAGCCGTCGTGATTGGCGACGGGGATGCGGATCGCCTGGCCTTCCTCGTAGCGGCTGGTGAAGAGCGACTGGCTGGTCTCCACGCGGATCATGACGTCGCGGCAGAGGAACTTGAGGTCGCGGTTGCGGGTCAGGGCGCCCGGCAGCAGCTTCGCCTCGGTCAGCATCTGAAAGCCGTTGCAGATGCCTAGCACGGGAACACCCTTGGCCGCGGCCTCCACCGTGGCCCGCATCGCCGGCGAGTGGGCCGCCATGGCGCCGACCCTCAGGTAGTCGCCATAGGTGAAGCCGCCGGGCAGCACGACCAGATCGACCTCCGGCAGCTGGCTGTCCTTGTGCCAGACCATGATCGGCGCGCTGCCCATGGACTGGCTGAGAGCCACCTGGACATCGCGATCGCAGTTCGATCCGGGGAAGACGATGATGGCGCTCTTCATCGCCCCTTTCTCCCTTCCTTAGCTTTCCAGTTCCAGGCGATAGGTCTCGATCACCTCGTTGACCAGCAGCTTGCGGCACATGGCGTCGACCTTGCTCCGCGCGGCCTCGCTGTCGCTCTCGTCCAGCTCGATCTCGATCAGCTTGCCTTGCCTGACCTCGCCGACGCCGTCGAAGCCCAGACTAGACAAGGCGTTCTTGATGGCGCTGCCCTGTGGGTCGAGGACGGCGGGCTTCAAGGTGACGTGGACGCGGGCTTTCACGTGGGGGATCTCTTTCAAAGCAAAGGCCAAGGGACGGGCGAATCGTCCCCTTCTTCGCGGCGGAGCCTAGCGATGCGGCGCGCACCAAGCAAGCTGGGCAAATGCGCTATGCGCGGCGGGCGCATCGAGTGTCCGAGACTGTGGCGTTCGTGGTGTCCAATGCAAGCGTACTGACGTGCTCTCGACCGGTCCGAGAGCGCCCAAAGCGAGCGCCATTCTTTCCTAACTGGTCAGCAGCGCTCTCTTCAGATTGGCAGCGGCAGGGGAGAGGCGTCTTTGCTGCGGGGTCGACAGGAAGTAGCCCCGCCCTGTTCGCAGGCTCTGCGTGCCGACCGTGCAGAGGGCGCCGCTTCCGAGATCGCGATCGATGAGGCCAAGGCTGCCGAGCGCGATCCCCTCTCCGCCGATGGCTTCGCCGATCGCGCGGGCATAGCTGGGGCAGGGCCGGCGTGGTGTCGTCGACAGAGCCTCTGCCCCGACCTTGTCGATCCAGACTTTCCAGTTGACCCAATCGGGGGCCAGGCGATCGTAGTCCAGGAGCAGGAGGTCGCCGTGTCTGGCGATAGTCACAAGCTCCCCAGTTGGCGTCAGGCCCAGCCGTGACAGGTAGTCCGGGTGCGCCACGGGGGTCAGTTCTTCGACGAAGAGAGGCGCGCTGTCCCATCCGGGCAGGTCGCCGTGGCCATAGGTGATGGCGAGATCGTTGTCTGATCCGAGGAGGTCGCGCAGCCGGTCGGAGGTCAGCAGTCTGACGGCGCCGATGTCGCTCTCCAAGCCGATCTGTCTCAGCTTGGGGCCGAGCCAGAAGAGGGAGGTCGCGCCGTTGGCGGCGATCTGCACGACCTCGCTGCTTCCCCCGGCTTCACTGGCGATGGCGTCTTCCAGGAACTCCAGCGCCATCGCCGTGCGCTCGTAAAGACGCCGGCCCGCGGTGGTAAGCGACAGGCTGCGTCCCTCGCGGTGGAAGAGTTGCAGGTCCAGCCGTGCCTCCAACTCCTTGATCCGCTTGCTGACCGCGGCCTGGGTGACGAAGAGCTCCGTGGCGGCCGCCGTGAAGCTGCTGTGGCGCGCCGCGGCCTCGAAGAAGACCATCGCGTCCAAGGACGGCAGGCTACGACGATAGCTTTTCATAACCAGGAGTTATTCAAAAGCGGGAGGATTTGTCCACTTTGTAGTTTTTAGTGGGAGTGATACCAATCAGCCGACGCTATTCATAACTGTGCGTAGGCTGGAGTGTGGCGATGGCAAACTTGGATTGGCATGGCGAGCGCGGCGGTCTCGGCGCCATCGCACTCTTGGACCGGGCGCCCGAGAGCGAGGGGATCGACCTCGCCGAGGTGCGGCTCTATCGCCAGGCGCGCCTGCGCGCGGAGATGGCGAAGCGCGCGATCTCGGCCGTTATCCTGTCGGACCCGGTGAACATACGCTATGCGACCGGCACGCGGAACATGCAGGTCTTCTCCTCCCGCAACACACCGGCGCGCTACCTTCTGATGACCGCCGAGCGCGCCATCCTCTATGAGTTCACCGGCTGCGCGCACCTGGCGGCGGGCTTCGAGACGATCGATGAAGTCCGGCCCGCGAGGACGGCGAGTTTCGTTGCCGCCGGTCCGGGGATCGTCGAACGCGAGGCTCTTTGGGCAAGAGAGATGGCGGCGGCGATCATAGAGCTGGTGGGGCCCGGCGCTACCGTCGGCTTGGAGCGGATGAACGCCGGCGCCGCACTGGCGCTCGTCGATCAGGGGCTCGCGATCGTCGACGCGCAGGCGCCGGTGGAGTTCGCCCGGGCGATCAAGTCGGATGAGGAGGTGAAATGCATCCGCGCCTCGCTACGCGCGACGGAGATTGCCGTCGCCAAGCTGCGCGATGCGATCGAGCCCGGCATCACCGAGAACGCGCTCTGGTCGGTTCTGCACCAGTCCGTCATCGCGCAGAACGGCGACTACTGCGAAACCCGGCTGCTGAGCTCTGGCCAGCGCACCAATCCCTGGTTCCAGGAAACCGGCCCGAAGGTGATCGGAGCGAACGAGTTGGTCGCGCTCGACACCGATGTCGTGGGATGCCACGGCTACTACGCGGACTTCTCCCGAACCTTTCATTCGGGTCCCGGACGGCCCAGCGCCGGGCAGCGCGAACTCTACAAGGTCGCGCACGAGCAGGTGCACCACAACATGGGAATCCTGCGCCCCGGCATGAGCTTTCGCGATTACGCGACGGCGGCCTGGTCGATCCCGGAGCGCTACTTCGCCAACCGCTACTACCTCTCCGCCCACGGTTGCGGCATGACGGGCGAGTATCCCTATCTCTATCACCGCGCCGACTTCCCCGACGCCGGCTATGACGGCGTCATCGAGCCGGGCATGACCCTTTGCGTCGAAAGCTACATCGGCGAGGCGGGCGGCGCGGAAGGGGTCAAGCTGGAGCAGCAGGTTTTGGTCACCGAGAGCGGCATCGAGCTGCTGTCAGCCTTCCCCTTCGAGGCCGATCTTCTGTGAGGGGCATTTGGTGATGGCGGCGCGGCACCTAACGGCACGGCGGATCAGCCACGCCCGAACCTCTTCTCGAACGCCGCGCCGGTCATCTTCTTCGTCGCATTGGCGAAGTCGTGGTCGTCCGGCTTGTCGCCTATGTTGATTTCGGCCCGGAAGGCAGCTCGGACTGGTCTGACACGAGCATTCCCACCGGAAGGGCATGGGTCCGCGCCTCAGAAGATCTTCAGCTTTCGCGAGAGCGCCTGCCAGGTCGACATGCGTTCGCGAACCCGCTCCAGGTCGCTTTCGGCGACGGCGTGCACCAGCATGTTCAGCACCATGGCGAGTGCGCTGGTCGACTCGACGAAGAGCCCGCTGCGGGAGGGGGCATGCACGATGAGGTCTGTGTACTCCGGCGCCCAGTGGCAGAGCTCGTCGGTGAGCACGACCACGTCGCGTCCGGCGTCCCTGGAAAGCTCGGCCAGCAGCGGGGCTTCGCGGGCGTAGGGGACCACGTCGACGATGACCATGCAGTCCCGGCGTGGGCTCTCGCCGCCGGAGAGGCCGATCCACTCCGTCAGCATGGAATCGTGTGCGGCCAGGAAGCGGACGTCGTCTCGGGCCAGCGACAGGCGGCGCGTGAAGTCCTCGGCGATGCCGCGCACCGTCTGAAAGCCGGTCACGAACACGCAGTCGGCCTTCCCGACGGCCTCCACCAGTCGCGGCCAGAGCGGGCTGCGGAACTGTTGGAAGACGCCGATCAGCGCCTTCATCTCCGCGTCCAGCACCTCTCTCAAGGGATTGTCGTCCAGGGCCGCGCGCTGCAAGGGGTCGATGCCCAGCTGACCGGCATCGCGCTCGGCCTGGATCTCGCGCTTCAGTCCCGGCATGCCGCGATAGCCCAGGCGGTGCAGCAGGCGACTGACCGTCACCTCGCTGGTGCCGGTCTTCTCGGCGATCGAGGCGCCGGTCTGAAAGCTGAGGTCGTCGCCGTTCAGGAGAAGGTACTGCGCGACCTTGGCCTCCTGCTTCGGCAGGTCCGAGATCACCTCCTCGATCCGGCCGACGAAGCGCGGCGCGGAGACCTGCGGATGCGAGGAGAAAACACCCTTCATGAAAGCTTTCTTTCTTCTGTTCTCTCTGTTAGAGTTCTTTCATAACGCGTGTCGCAATGCAATCTCAATGTCCGAAACAAGCGGACCTTTGCAGCAGGAAGATCAATCAGGGAGGTCTTCAGAAGGGAGCAGTAAGATGCAGACATCATTGCGTTTTTTGGGTGGCTACGGCAGGGCCGTGGTGTTCGCCGCGGTCTCGTCCCTCGCAATATCCGGGTCAGCCCAAGCCGAGGGAGAGTTGAACCTCTACAACTGGGGCGACTACATCAATCCGGAGGTCTTGAAGCGCTTCGAGGAAGAGACCGGGATCAAGGTCAACCTCGACACCTACGGCACCAACGAGGAGATGCTGGCCAAGATCCAGGCGGGGGCGACGGGCTACGACATCGTCTTCCCCTCGGTGCATATGCACGACATCATGCACAAGCTGGACCTCCTCTGGGAAAGCAAGATCAACGAGCATCCGGACTTCAAGAACATCGACCCGGACTTCATTCGCGCCTCGAGCGATCCGGACTCCTCCTGGTGTCTGCCCTATGCCTGGGGCACGGTCGGCATCGTCTACAACAAGACCAAGGTGCCCGAGATCACTGGCTGGGATGATTTCTTCGCCATTCCGGACACTTATGGCGAGAAGATTACCATGCTGGATGACCTGCGCGAGACCATCGGCGTGGGCCTCATCATGAACGGGCACTCGGTCAACAGCACCGACGCGGACGAGCTGCAGCAGGCCCAGGACTACATCCTGGAGCGCAAGGACAATGTCTCGGCCTTCACCTACGACGTGCTCCCCTTGGTGCAGTCGGGCGACATCGCCGCCTCGCACTGGTACGTCGGCGCCATGTACACCGTCTTCCAGGACCCCGACACCATGGCCTACGTCGTGCCCAAGGAAGGGGCGACCATGTACCAGGAGGACATCTGCGTCCTGGCCTCCGCCCCCAACAAGGAGAACGCCAAGCGCTTCATGGAGTTCTACCTGCAGCCCGAAATCGCGGCGCTGAACGTCGAGCAGCAGATGAACGGCACGCCGAACATCCCCGCGCGCGCCTTGCTGCGCGAGGAGCTGAAGACCCACCCCGGCATGAACCCCTCGCCGGAGGTCATGGAGAAGCTGCAGATCTTCGAGGACCTCGGAAAGGACCTGAGGAAGTACGACCGCATCTGGACTAAGATACGCACCCAGTAGTGCGGGTTGCGTCGGCGGGGCCGTCCGCTTCGGTCCCGCCCACGCCTCGTTTGCGGCCGACGGAGAAGGGGGCAGGGGCGGCGGTGACAGAGACTTCCAGCGTGGTCGTCGTCTCGGGCGCGACGAAACGCTTCGCGGCACCCGAGGGCGGCTTCGTCACCGCCTTGAACGGCGTCTCCTTCGAGGTCCTGGGCAAGGAGTTCATCACGCTGCTGGGACCCTCGGGCTGCGGCAAGACCACCTTGCTGCGGGCGCTCAGCGGGTTCGAGGACCTGGACGCGGGCAGCATCACCATCGACGGTCAGGCCATGGCGGGCGTGCCGCCGCACAAGCGGCCGGTGAACACGGTCTTCCAGAGCTATGCCCTGTTCCCCCACCTCTCGGTCGGCGATAACATCGGCTATGGCCTGGACGTCACCGGCTGTCCGCGCGCCGAGCGGGACAAGCGCGTGGGCGCGGCGATGGAGCTGGTCGGGCTGGCCGGCTTCGAACGGCGCAAGCCGCGTCAGCTCTCCGGCGGGCAGCAGCAGCGCGTGGCCTTGGCCCGTGCCATCGTCAACCGGCCGAAGCTGCTGCTGCTGGACGAGCCGCTCTCCGCCCTGGACCGCAAGCTGCGCGAGGCCATGCAGCTGGAGCTGAAGAGCCTGCAGAGCGAGCTGGGCATCGCCTTCATCTTCGTGACCCACGACCAGGAAGAGGCGCTCACCATGTCCGACCGGATCGTGGTGATGAACCAGGGCCGCATCGAGCAGATCGGCACGCCGACCGAGATCTACGATCATCCCGCCAGCTGGTTCGTCGCCGACTTCATCGGCGAGAGCAATCTCTTCGGCGGCCGCCTCGTCGAGGCCGAGGGCCGGCTCCTGCTGGAAACGGACGAAGGGCCGATGATCCTTCTGAACGGCGACCGGGAAAGCGGCCAGGCGGTGCCAGGAACGCGTGCCAAGGCCCTGATAAGGCCGGAAGATCTGCACCTCATGGAAGCGGGCGGCGAGGCGGATGCCGAGCTGGGTGTCCTTGCCGTCACGCTCACCCAGATCGTCTTCGTCGGCTCCGACTTCCAGCTGGTCGCCGAGACCGCCGATGGCTTTCCGATCAAGGCCACGGTGCGCGATCCCTCCCGCAGCCTGGCCTCCAGGTTGAAGAGCGGCGCCGAGGTCCGCCTGTCCTATCATCGCGACGCGCCCCGCCTGCTTCCCGTCGGAGAGGAAGGATGATCGGCAGCGTCAGACGCGGGCGCCAGGCGCGCCTGGCCGGCTTGCTGTCGCCCATCACCCTGGTGCTGGCGATCTTCTTCCTGGCCCCGCTCTCCATCCTCTTCCTCTACGGCTTCCTGGAGCCCGGGCTCTACGGCGGGGTGGAGTGGAACTTCTACCATCACAACTTCGGCCGCATCCTGGGCTGGGCCGACGGCGAGTACGAGGAGTTCGACCCGGTCTATCTGGGCATCTTCCTGCGCTCCTTCCGCCTGGCGCTGACTACGGTGATCGGCACCTTGCTGATCTGCTATCCGGCGGCTCTCTGGGTGAGCCGCCTGCCGGAGCGCTGGAAGACGCTTTGCCTCTTCCTCATCACCTTGCCCTTCTTCGCCAGCCTGGTGGTCCGCCTCTTCGCCTGGATCCTGATCCTGAAGCCGACCGGCTGGATCAACGAGACGCTCTTGGCGCTGGGCCTCATCACCGAGCCCTTCGACATGCTCTACAGCGAGGGCGCGGTGGTCCTGGGCATGATCTACGTCTTCATCCCCTTCATGTTCCTGCCGCTCTACGCCAGTCTGGAGAAGCTCGACCGGCGCCTGCTCGAGGCCTCGGGCGATCTCGGCGCCAATCGCCTTCAGACCTTCCGGCGCGTCGTGCTGCCGCTCTCCCTGCCGGGGATCATCGGCGGATCGATCATCGTCTTCATCCCCAGTCTTGGGAACTTCATCGTCCCGGACCTGCTGGGCGGCGCCAAGGTCCTGATGATCGGCAACCTGGTGGAGCAGCAGTTCCTGCAGGCGCGCAACTGGCCCTTCGGCTCGGCGCTCGCCATGCTGGTCATGGCGGCGGTGCTGATCTTCCTCTTGGTCTACGTGCGTCTGGCGAGCCGCGCCGACGCCATGCAGGAACCGGGACGCGCGTGATGCTGGCTCTTCTGCGCAGGCTCGAACGCCGCTCGCTCCTCTTCTACGGCCTGCTGTTCTTCGCCTTCGTCTACGCGCCGATGATCATCGTGGCGGTCTATTCCTTCAACGCCAATCCGGTGAACATGATGGCCTGGTCGGACTTCACCTTCGACTGGTACCGCACGATCTTCGGCTTCTCCAACAAGCTCACCGAGCAGACGCTCTACGTGGAATCGACCGAGCAGCTGACGGCGGCGGTCGGCAACAGCCTGATCGTGGCCTTCACGACCACGGCCATCTCCACCGTCATCGGCACCATGACGGCGCTGGCGCTGGTGCGCTACCGCTTCCGCCTGAAGAGCTTCTATCGTGTGCTGGTCTTCATGCCGATGATCATCCCCGACATCGTTCTGGGCCTGGCGCTGCTCATCTACTTCGTGACCTTCGGCGTGCAGCTGGGCCTCATCTCCATCATCATCGGCCACTGCACCTTTCTGGCCAGCTATGTCTTCATCGTGGTCAGCGCCAGGCTGGCCGGCATGGACCAGGTCTACGAGGAGGCCTCGGCCGATCTCGGCGCCAGCCCCTGGGTCACCTTCCGGCGGGTGACCTTGCCGCTGATCGCGCCGGGGGTGATCGGCGGCGCCCTTTTGGCCTTCATCATCTCGATGGACGATCTGGTGATCACCTACTTCATCGCCGGCGTGGACTCGACCACCCTGCCGGTCTTCATCTACGGCATGCTGCGCCGCGGGGTGAAGCCGGAGATCAACGCGATCGCCACCTTGATGATTCTCTTCTCGCTGATCGTGGCCTCTTTGGGCCTTTACTTCCGCTCGCGGGCGACCCGCTGAGCGGCGCGGAGGCAAGCGGCATGACCAAGGCAAGAGCGCGCGACCTCGGCCTCGATTTCCTAGGCACGCCGGGACCGCTGAACGCCATCACCGACGTGCCCGGCCTCTTGGTCGGCACCACCACCCTGATCGAGGGGGAGGGGCCGCTGGTCGTCGGGCAAGGCCCGGTCCGCACCGGCGTCACCGCCGTCCTGCCGCGCGGGCGGGAGGAGGCGCCGCGCCCGGTCTGGGCCGGCATCCACGCGCTGAACGGCAACGGCGAGATGACCGGATCGCACTGGGTGCGCGACGGCGGTTACTTCCTGGGACCGGTCTGCATCACCAACACCCACAGCGTCGGCATCGTCCATCACGCCGCCACCCGCTGGATGATCGGCTCCTACGGTCGGCTCTGGCACGACGAGCATCTCTGGGCCATGCCGGTCGTCGCCGAGACCTACGACGGCCTTCTGAACGACATCAACGGCCAGCACGTGACCGAGAAGGATGCCATCGCCGCGATCGAGGGCGCGGCCGGCGGTGCCGTGCCCGAGGGCAACCGCGGCGGCGGCACCGGCATGGTCTGCTACGAGTTCAAGGGCGGGACGGGCAGCGCCTCGCGGATGATCGAGGTCGAGGGCGCGCGCTACGCGATGGGCGCCCTGGTGCAGGCCAATCACGGCAGCCGGCCCTGGTTCACCGCCCTGGGCGTGCCGGTCGGCCGGCATATGAGCGAGGACCGCCTCTTCCTGCCGCACGAGCAGGGCTCCGTCATCGTGCTTCTCGGCACCGACGCGCCTCTGCTGCCGCACCAGCTGCAGCGCCTGGCCAAGCGGGCCGCCATCGGCATCGGCCGCGGCGGCACGCCGGGCGGCAACAACTCCGGCGACATCTTCCTGGCCTTCTCCGTCGCCAATCCCGTGGCGATGATGCAGCTGGGCGCCAAGCACCTCAGGCTCGACTGCCTGAACGACGAGGTCTTCGACGACATCTACCTGGCGGCCGTGGAGGCGGTGGAGGAGGCCGTCCTGAACGCGCTGGTGGCCGCCGAGGACATGACGACGCTACGGCCGGCCGGTCTCACCTGCCGTGCCATCGACCATGATCGCCTGGTGGAGGTGATGCGCCGCTACGGGCGCTGCGCTTGACCGGCGCCAGTTGTTGAAAACAATTTGCATTTGCAAAGTATTCTTGCCAGATCCTTGGCGCAGGAGGCTCGGCGCGCGGCCTTGACCGGACCGTCCCCGAACCGACATCAGCCTAGGATCACGAGCGAGAGGAGTGTGCCGAATGTTCATCGCCATGAACCGCTTCAAGGTTAAGTTGGGTGAGGAGGAGGCCTTTCAGGAGGTCTGGCTGTCGCGCGAGACCCATCTGGCCGGTGTCGAGGGCTTCCAGACCTTTCACCTGCTGCGGGGGCCGACGACGGAGGAGCACACGCTCTTCGCCTCGCACTCGCTCTGGCGGTCACGCGCCGATTTCGAGGCCTGGACCAAGTCGGAGGCCTTCCGCAAGGCGCACGAGAGCGCCGGCGAGCGGCGAGTGCTCTATATCGGTCATCCCGAGTTCGAGGGCTTCGAGGTCTTGCAGGAAGTGAACGCCCTCGCGGGTACCAAGTAATCCTTTCGCATTCGTCCCTAATGGCGAGATGCCGCTTGGTCCCCCCTTGGCACAGAGCCCCAGTGCTGGCAGCTTGTCGTGCGAAATGCCTCTCGCCAAAATAGTTTTGAACACGATTTCACGGCCTCTGTTTACGGTTATGAACACCTGACCTTTTGGTCAGGTGTTCATAACCGTCCGACTAATGTACAGCTGACGATTTCCTTGTAATGATCGGAGCGAGGTGACCTGTTCGGGCGCAAGCAGAGGGATGCTGGCCCGATAGAACGGGGAGGCGAGCGCGATGGCGGTGGATCTAGGCACCCCTGGACCCGATACCCTTTTCGGAACTTCCAGTGTCGACACCATTCTGGGCTACGGATCGGACGACACGCTTTTCGGCTATAGCGATGTCGACAGCATCTACGGCGGAGCGGGCGACGACAGCCTTTTTGGCGGCAGCGGCGGCGATGTCGAGATGGAGGGCGGCACCGGGCAGGACCGCCTCTACGGGGGTGACGGCAACGACCGCAACCTAGACGGCGGCTCGCGCTCTGACCTGCTCGCCGGCGGCGATGGGGCCGATCGTCTCTTCTACGGCGGCGTGGGCGACGACACCATCAGCGGTGACAGCGGCCACGACCGGCAGCTCTACGGCAGTGCCGGGTTGGACCGGATCTACGGTGGGTCCGGGATCGACGTGGATCTCGACGGCGGCGCCAACGCGGACCGTATCGAAGGCGGAGACGGAGATGACCTCCGCCTCATCGGCGAACGCGGGAACGACGAGGTCTTCGGCGGATCGGGGAGCGATCGCCTGCTCTACGGCGAGCGGGGCGGCGACAAGCTCTACGGCGGCAGCGGGGTCGACGGCTATCTCTACGGGGGCGTCAGCGCGGACCGCATCGACGGCGGCGAGGGCGACGACTACACGCTCTATGGCGGTGCCGGGAACGATTCCGTCTTCGGCGGCAGCGGCGGCGACTCCTTCCTGCACGGACAGGGAAAGCGGGATACCATCTATGGGGGCAGCGGGAACGACGCCACGATCTATGGTGGTGGCGGCATCGACCGCATCTACGGAGCAGAGGGCGACGATCGCCAGGTCTTCGGCCGCAATGCCGCGGACAAGCTCTATGGCGGTAGCGGGGACGACAGCGACTTCTTCGGCGGTAACGGCAACGACACGATCGTGGCCGGCAGCGGAGAGGACGCCGGCCTCTTCGGCGACAGTGGGATAGATAGCCTCTTCGGCGGCAGTGGATCCGACCGCCAGCTCTTCGGGGGGGAGGGCAACGACCGCATCTTCGCCGGTGACGGCAATGACGACCGCATCTATGGCGACAGCGGCGCAGACAGCCTCTTTGGCGGTCTGGGTGATGACCTCTCCTTAGATGGAGGGCTAGGCAACGACTCCCTGTCCGGCGACGGTGGGGATGATTCCGGTCACTTTGGCGGCTCCGGTTCGGACCGGCTTTTCGGCGGCGACGGTCGTGATGGCTCCCTCGCCGGTGGGTCTGGCGTGGACCGCGTTTATGGCGGCTGTGGCGGGGACTTTTTCTTCTGGGGAGACGACGGAGCAGACACCTTTATCGGCGATAGCGGCGGCGACTCCTTCCTATTCGGTGGGTCCGGAGCTGACGTCATCTACGGCGGCCAGCAGGGCGACTTCAATATCCACGGCGAATCTGGCGCAGACACCTTCTATGGGGGCGACGGGGGTGATGGCGCTATGTTCGGCGATGATGGTGACGACACGATCTTCGGCGAGAACGGGAATGATGGAAATCTCTCCGGCGACGCGGGCACGGACCGTCTATTTGGCGGTGATGGGAATGACTTCCGTCTGTCGGGCGGGAGCGATGACGATTTCCTTTACGGTGGTTCCGGTGCTGACATCAGCTTCTTCGGCAACCTGGGACGCGATCTCCTCTTCGGTGCTGAAGGCGACGATGTAAGCTTCTTAGGGGGCAACGGCGACGATTCGATCTACGGTGGTGCCGGGGATGACGGAAGCTTGCGTGGAGAAGAAGGCTACGACCGCATCTTCGGCGGGGACGGCAATGATTCCCGCTTGTTTGGTGCCACCAACGCAGACGTCCTGCAGGGTGATGGAGGAGATGACAATCGCCTGTTCGGCGGACTTGGCGCCGATAGCCTCTTCGGTGGCAGTGGCGCCGATACGTTTCTCGAAGGGGGCGACGAGGCTGATCTTCTTGCCGGCGACAGCGGTTCCGACATTGCCTTCTTCGGTGGGAAAGGCAATGATTCGCTCTTCGGCGGCGACGGCGACGATGCCTCCCTCTACGGTGGATCGGGGGCGGACAGCATCTCTGGTGGAAGTGGGGCCGACACCTACCTCTTGGGCGGGTCGGGGGCCGATAGCATAGTCGGGGGGAGTGGTGACGACTACCTGCTGGTCGGTATGGACGGCGCCGACAGTGTCTCCGCAGGTGACGGAGACGATGAGGCCATCTACGGAGAAGCCGGGAACGACAGCCTCTGGGGCGGGCAGGGAGACGATGTTTTCTTGCGGGGTTTCTCGGGCGACGATGCAATCTTCGGCGACGAAGGAAGCGATAGTGCGCTACAGGGCGATGGTGGCGCCGACGTGCTCTCCGGCGGCAGCGGGGCTGATACCTCCTTCTTCGGCGGCCTGGGGAATGACACCCTTCTCGGCGATAGCGGAGATGACACCTATCTCTTCGGTTCCTTGGAAGACGACACCCTGTTCGGCGGTATGGGGAAGGACAGCTACCTCTACGGCGCCGGCTTCTCTGGCGACACCGGTGCGGACAAGGTTTTTGGTGACGGCGGCGACGACTACTTCCTGGTCGGTGGGGGTGGGGACGATAGCCTCTCCGGCGGTAGCGGGGACGACAGCGCCCTGTTCGGTGGCAACGGCAACGACTCTCTCTTCGGCGGTAGCGGCGCTGACGCGAGCCTCTACGGCGCTGCGGGCGACGATGTGCAGTTTGGTGGTTCGGGGAACGACAGCAACGTCCTCGGCGGGTCCGGTGCGGACAGCCTCTTCGGCGATGCAGGTGACGATAGCTTCCTCTACGGCGGCAGCGGTGACGACAGCCTGGACGGCGGTGGCGGTGGTGATCAGACCCTCTACGGTGGTTCGGGCGACGACATCCTGTCGGGAGGAAGCGGGCACGACAGCTACTTCTATGGGGACGAGGGCCTTGACGTCTTCTTCGGTGGCGAGGGCGACGACTTTGGTTTCGTCGGCTTCACCGGCGATGACGTTCTCTACGGTGGCAGCGGCGCCGACAGTCTCTTCATAGGTCTCTCGGGCGCGGACTCCCTTTACGGCGGAAGCGGGTTCGACACCGACTTCTATGGCGTGGACGGAGCAGATAGCCTCTTCGGCGGACTTGGTGACGACGTCGGCTTCGACGGCGGTGACGACGACGACTTCCTCTACGGCGGCAGCGGGGCCGACGCGACCTTCCTGGGTGGCAGCGGCGCCGACAGGCTCTACGGCGGCAGCGGTGATGACCTCGACTTCTTTGGCGGCTCCGGTGACGACTCTCTGCTGGGCGATCACGGTGCCGACCGGCTCTATGGCGCCGAGGGACGTGACGGACTGAGCGGCGGGCAGGGATCGGACACGCTGTTCGGCGCCGACGGCGCCGATCGAGGCCTCTATGGCGGCTCCGGTGCAGACAGCCTCTTCGGCGGGACAGGCAAGGACACCTCCTTCCACGGCGAATCGGGTGCCGATTTCCTTTCGGGCGGCGACGAAAGCGACTCTTTCCTCTATGGCGGCTCGGGGTCCGACTCTCTCTACGGCGATGACGGGGCCGACACCGGCCTTTATGGCGGCGCTGGTAACGATAGCGTCTTCGGTGGAAGTGGTGACGATAACGATCTCAGTGGGGGTTCCGGTGTCGACACCCTGTCGGGCGGTAGTGGAAATGACGTGTTCTTTGTCGGCGGACGAGACGCGGACAGTCTCGAGGGCAATGATGGCAATGATACTGGCTTCTTTGGCGGCCGCGGCGACGACAGTCTTTTCGGGGGGCGTGGCGACGACCGATTCTTCTTCGGCACGTCGTCTGCTGACTTTGTCGCGAACGACTATGACACGGACCGCCTCTTTGGCGGCGAGGGAAACGACTTGGGCTTCTTTGGCGCCGGCGGCGACGACAGCTTGTTCGGCGGCAGCGGCAGTGACATCTCCTTCTTCGGTGCGTCCGGGGCTGACTATCTCTCCGGTGGCAGTGGCATAGACTCCCATTTCTCCGGTGGGTCCGGGTCCGACAGCCTCTTCGGCGGCGAGGGAAACGACTTGGGTTTCTTCGGTGCGGGCGGCGACGACAGCTTGTTCGGCGGCAGCGGCAGTGACAGCTCCTTCTTCGGTGGGTCCGGGGCTGACTATCTCTCCGGCGGCAGCGGTATAGACTCCTATTTCTACGGTGGGTCCGGGTCCGACAGCCTCTTCGGTGACGATGGAAACGACCGTCGGATGTACGGTGCCGATGGTGACGACAGTCTCTACGGTGGTAGCGGCCGTGATTACGGTTTCCGCGGCGATCTTGGCGGCGACGGCGTGCTCGCCGCTGAAGGGGACGATCGCCTGTTCGGCGGCAGCGGTGACGACGCCACATTCCGCGGCGACGACGGGGCGGACAGTCTGCTTGGCGAGGTCGGTGACGACACGAGCTTCTTCGGTGGAAGCGGCAGTGATGGCCTTTTTGGTGGATCTGGAAGCGATAGCCGCTTCTTCGGGAACTCCGGTAACGATAGCCTCTACGGAGGCAGTGGGCGCGACATCAGCTTCTATGGTGATGACGGAGCGGACAGTCTCTTCGGTGGCAGCGGTAACGATGTGTCTTTCTACGGTGGATCGGGTAACGACTCTTTGTCTGGCGGCAGTGGCAACGACAGCAGGTTCTTTGGGGGGTCTGGGTCGGATGTCATCTCTGGTGGAGACGGCACTGAATTGGGTCTCTTTGGCGGCTCCGGTGCCGACACACTCTCTGGCGATAGCGGAACTGACATCGGCTTGAGCGGTGGCAGCGGGTCCGATAGCCTCCACGGTGATGATGGAAAAGACTCTTACTTCTTTGGCGGAAAGGGAGATGATCGTCTTTCAGGTGGTCTCGGGGATGATGCTTCGTTCTTTGGGGGTATCATATCCGACGCGGTCGTGAACTTCACCTACACGGACCATCTGTATGGTGACGAAGGCAACGATCACCATTTCTACGGAGTAGGCGGCGACGACAGTCTCTTCGGTGGCAGCGGTAGCGATCATTTCTTCTCTGGCGGCAGTGGCGCGGACGTCCTTTTTGGCGGCAGTGGTGAGGATGCCGACTTCTTCGGCGGTTCGGGCGTTGACTCTGTTCTAGGCGATGACGGCGATGACACTCTGTTCAGAGGCAATGCCGGCAACGACACGCTGTTCGGTGGTAGCGGCAATGACGCAAGCTTCTTCGGCGAGAACGACGACGACGCGCTCTTCGGCGGTAGTGGCGATGATCATGATTTCCGTGGCAATGCCGGCGTGGACAGCCTTTACGGCGACAGTGGCGCCGATAGCCTCTTCGATGGTGGCGATGATGGCGACAGCCTCTTCGGCGGCAGTGGCGACGATTACAGCTTTCTGGGTGGCGGGGGTGCCGACAGCATCCTCGGCGATGATGGGATCGATCGCTATCTCTTTGGAGGATCGGACAACGACACGCTCTACGGCGGGTCCGGCGCCGACCAGTACCTTGACGGTGGCCTGGGCGCGGACAGCCTCTTCGGCGACAGCGGCGGCGATGCCCGCTTCTACGGCGAGTCCGGCGCCGATGTCCTGCAAGGCGGATTGGGTGAAGACAGCTTCTTCTATGGCGGGTCCGGTTCGGACAGCCTCCTGGGCGGGTCCGGGACGGACACCGGCTTCCATGGGGGCAGCGGGCAGGACTGGCTCTTCGGCGGCAGCGGCGCCGACTCTCTGCTCTACGGAGGATCGGGCGCGGATGTGATCTACGGCGGCGAGGCCTCCGACCAGTTCTTCCGCGGCGGCGTGGGAGACGACACCCTGTTCGGCGATGCCGGGAACGACTTCCTGTTCGGAGGCGACGGCGACGACACCATGACCAGTGGTGCCGGGTCCGACAGCTTCTATGCCGGCAGCGGCGATGACGTGATCATGATCGTCAACCAAGCCGACTTCACTGACTATGCCTACGACGGAGGCTCCGGCAGCGATACGCTGGTCTTGGGGGCGGGAATCACCATTCCCGGCAGCGGAACGGGGCTCAACTCGATCGACTTCACGATAAGCTAGCGCCTGGGGTCTTGCGCGCCGGCCCTCCAGGTTCTTCGGGCTCGCTTCGGGTCTTCTATCTCATGGCGGGCGGTAGTGGTGCCGGCGGCGATGTAGCGGACCGCCGCCCCGACCGGGATGCTCTCGACTTGGGCCGAGCGGCTGTCGGCGCATGTGGGGGCAGGGCCACCAGCCACTTGGATGAGACCCAAGGCCGGCGCTGCTATCCGCGTTTATCGCGAGGCCCGCAGTATCAAGTGCGTATCCGCGCCTGGGAACTGGTGCTACGTCGCCAGCCGTTCATAATGAATAATGCTAGCTATCTTTCTGTGCTTAAGGTGAGGTCAAGTATGACCTTGTGGTCAGGTCCAATCTGGTCTTGTGACTAGGTCGTTTTGTGACTTGATTTGTGCTATTGATTTTCTTCGTTTGGAAGAATGAGTGTCTTCGAGCCTTTCTGCTTCTGAAAGGTCTTCTATGGACGACCATGTATCTTCGAAGCGGCCCGAGGGCAATAGAAAGGCTGCGGGCAATGGCCATAATCGTAGGAACGTCCGGCCCAGACATTCTTGTTGGCACTGATGATGCCGACACGATCTTCGGCTACAGCGCCTATGATGTCCTCTATGGGCAGAGCGGCGCAGACCGGCTCTATGGCGCGCAAGGCGATGATACGCTCGTGGGCGACAGCGGCGACGATCGCGTGCTGGACGGCAGCAGCGGACGAGACCTGATCCGCGGCGGTGAGGGTGACGACAGTAGGCTGAACGGCGGCTCGCGCGCCGACAGGATCTACGGCGGCGAGGGCGCGGACGCCAGTCTCAATGGCGAGGTAGGAGACGACACCCTCTTCGGTGGCAGCGGCGACGATGTCTCGCTCTACGGCGGCAAGGGTCTGGATACCCTGATCGGCGGATCCGGTGCCGACAGTCTGTTGAACGGCGGGCCGAACGCGGACGTGATCAAGGGTGGCGACGGCGACGACGTTGGCCTCAACGGCGAGCGGGCGAGCGACAGGGTCTACGGCGGAACCGGCGATGATCGGTTGGTCTATGGCGATCGCGCCGGCGATCGGCTTTACGGTGGGCTTGGCAGTGATGCCTTGTTCTTCGGTGGCGTCAGCCCGGACCGCCTTGTCGGCGGAGATGGCGACGACTATTCCTTCTTCGGCGGCGCCGGAGAAGACAGCCTTTACGGTGGCAGCGGCGATGATTCTCACTTCTACGGCGAGGGCCGGAAAGATACCCTCTACGGAGGCAGCGGGAACGACGTCAGCTTTGAAGGCGGCGGCGGGGTCGATCGGCTCTATGGCGGGGCCGGAGAGGATTCGGCCTTCTACGGTCGCGCCGCGGTCGACCGGCTCTACGGTGACGGGGGCGCGGACGGCCGCTTCTTCGGCGGCAACGCAAACGACACGCTGGCCGGCGGCGATGGCGAGGACGCCAAGCTCTACGGGGGGGACGGTCAAGACTGGCTCTTCGGCGGCAGTGGGCGGGACAGCCTGCTCTATGGCGCCACCGGCATCGACCGTCTCTACGGCGACGAAGGCGACGATTCTCGTCTCTTCGGCGGTAGCAGCTCCGACCGGATTTTCGGTGGCGACGGCGGCGATACCCGCCTCTATGGCGATGACGAGGGCGACAGCCTCTTCGGCGGACGAGGGGACGACCGCCTGATCTTCGGCGACGCGGGCGAGGATGTCCTCCACGCCGGCAGCGGCAGTGACTTCGATCTCTTCGGCGGGGCCGACTCGGACGGTGTCTTTGCCGGAAGCGGCGCCGACCGGAATCTCTACGGCGATGGCGGCGCGGACAGTCTATTCGGCGGCGATGGCGCGGACAGTCGCCTCTACGGCGGCAGAGGGAATGACAGTCTTGAAGGCGGCAGCGGCGTCGACATGCTGCTGTCGGGCGATTCGGGCGCCGACAGCCTCCATGCCGGCAGTGGCGACGACGGCGTTTTGTTCGGCGGTTTTGGGGACGATTTCCTGTTAGCCGGCGACGGTAGCGACCAGGACCTCTACGGCGGGGTCGGCGCCGACTCTCTCTTCGGCGGCAGCGGCGCGGACCAGAGCTTCCACGGCGAGAGCGGGGCCGATCTGCTGGACGGCGATAGCGGCGGCGACAGGCTGTTTTACGGAGGCAGCGGCGACGACCAACTCGCCGGCGGCTACGACGACGATAGCTTGTTCTACGGTGGAACGGGGTCCGACGTGCTCTCCGGCGACGAGGGCGTCGACAACTCCTTCTACGGCGGTTCGGGGGCCGACAAACTCTTCGCCGGCGATGGGAGCGACTCCGACTTCTTCGGCGGCAGCGGGGCCGACAGCCTTTTTGGCGGCGATGGGGACGACGCGCTCTTCCACGGCGAGGACGGCGACGACAGTCTTTCCGGTGATGCCGGGGCCGACCGCTATTTCTACGGTAGCTATGGTTCCGACGGCCTCTCCGGCGGCAGCAGGTACGACACTTTCTTCTTCGGTGGCAGCGGTGCCGACAGCCTCTTCGGTGGCAGTGCTGGCGACGACTTGTTCTACGGCGGCAGCGGGTCCGACAGTCTCAGCGGCGATGCCGGGAACGATACCCGGTTCTTCGGCGGGGATGGCGATGACGATCTCTTCGGCGGAGACGGCGAAGACCTCGGGTTCGACGGCGGCTCGGGGTCTGATAACCTGTTCGGCGGCGGCGATGGCGATGGAGCGTTCTACGGCGGTTTGGGGGCGGACAGTCTCTCCGGCGGCGATGGGAATGACTCTTCGTTCTACGGAGGCAGCGGCGCCGACATCCTCAACGGCAACAGCGGAGATGACAGCAGCTTCTTGGGTGGCGACGCTGACGACACGCTCTCCGGCGACAGCGGGGAGGACCGTCGTTTCGTGGGCGGCAGCGGTGCCGACCTTCTCTTCGGCGGCAATGGGAATGACGAGGACTTCCTTGGTGGCAGCGGCGTCGACAGCCTTTACGGCGGCGATGGTGATGACACTAGCTTCTACGGTGGCAGCGGCGCGGACAGCCTTTCCGGCGGCAGTGGAGAGGATTCCCTGTTCGAGGGCGGCAGCGGCGCCGACAGCCTCTCCGGCGATAGCGGCGCGGATCAGGCCTTCTACGGCGGTTCTGCGTCCGACAGCCTGTCCGGCGGCGATGGGGATGACACCCGCTTCTACGGTGACGAGGGTGACGACAGCCTCTCCGGTGGCAGTGGAGGTGACGTCAGCTTCTACGGAGCCAGCGGCGCCGACAGTCTTTCCGGCGACAGCGGCGCGGATCAGGCCTTCTACGGCGGCTCCGGGTCCGACGGCCTGTCCGGCGGCCATGGAGATGACAGCGGCATTTTCGGTGACGAGGGTGACGACAGCCTCTCCGGCGGCAGTGGAGATGACGTCAGCTTCCACGGCGGCGACGTGGCCGACAGCCTTTCCGGCGACAGCGGCGCGGATCGGGCCTTCTACGGTGGCTCCGGATCCGACAGTCTCTCCGGCGGCGATGGGGATGACAGCAGCTTCTACGGCGGCAGCGATGCCGACAGCCTCTCCGGCGGCAGCGGCGCGGATCAGGCCTTCTACGGCGGCTCCGGGTCCGACGGCCTGTCCGGCGGCCATGGGGATGACACCGGCTTTCATGGTGACGAGGGTGACGACAGCCTCTCCGGCGGCAGTGGAGATGACGTCGGCTTCTACGGGGCCAGCGGCGCCGACAGCCTCTCCGGCGACAGCGGCGCGGATCGGGCCTTCTACGGCGGCTCCGGGTCCGACGGTCTGTCCGGCGGCGATGGGGATGACACCGGATTTTACGGTGACAGCGGCGAAGACGGCCTCTTCGGTGGCGATGGGGATGACATCTCCTTCTACGGTGGCAGTGGCGCCGACAGCCTCTTTGGTGGTTCCGGCGCGGATCAGCTCAACGGCGGTCTGGGTCTGGACCGGGTCTACGGCGGCAGCGGTGCCGACGTGCTTGTGGTGGTGAGCCAGATGGAACTCACCGCCGGCGAGACCTTCGACGGAGGAGACGGCAGCGACACGCTGATCCTCGAAGAGGGCGCTAGCCTGTCGGGCGGCGAGGTGCTGAGTTCCATCGAGGTGCTGATCCGCTGCGGCACCAGCGGTGCCGACACGCTGACCGGAGATGATCGCGTCAATGTCCTGAAGGGCCTAAGCGGCGCCGACCGGCTCTATGGCTTGAGCGAGAACGATACCCTCTACGGCGGCGAGGGGGATGACACCTACTTCTACGGCGGGAGCGGCGCCGACAGCCTTTCCGGCGGCAGTGGAGGTGACTCTTTCTTCTACGGAGGCAGCGCGTCCGACGGCCTCTTCGGCGGCAGTGGAGTTGACCTCTCTTTCCACGGTGGCAGCGGCAGCGACAGCCTCTACGGCGGCGATGGGACTGACTTCATCTTCTTCGGTGGCAGCGGCGCCGACAGCCTCTTCGGCGATGCGGGGATGGACTCCTTCTTCTTTGGAGGTAGCGGCGCCGACAGCCTCTTCGGCGGTAGTGCGAGAGAGCTCTCACTCTACGGTGATCTCGGCGCCGACATCCTCTACGGCGGCAGTGCCAGGGACGGCTTCTTCTACGGCGGTAGCGGCGCCGACAGCCTCTACGGTGGCACCGAGACGGACTACGCCTTCATGGGTGGCAGCGGGGCCGACATCCTCGACGGCGGCAGTGGACGCGACTTGGCCCTTTATGGTGGCGCCGACGCCGACACCCTCTCCGGCGACGATGGGGATGACGTATGGTCCTACGGTGAAGGCGGCGCAGACATACTCTTCGGCGGCGATGGGAATGACACCTCCTTCTACGGAGGCAGCGGCGCCGACAGCCTCTTCGGTGATGAAGGGCTGGACTCCTACTTCTTTGGAGGCAGCGGCACCGACAGCCTCTTCGGTGGCAATGGAAATGACTATGCCTTCTACGGTGGCGCTGGTTCCGACTTCCTCTCCAGCGGCAGTGGAAGTGACGCCTTCTTCTACGGAGGCAGCGGCGCCGACAGCCTCTTCGGCGACAGTGGGAATGACGACTTTTTCTATGGAGACGACGGCGAGGACAGGCTTTTCGGCGGCGATGGGGACGACGTCTCCTTCTACGGTGGCAACGGCGAGGACAGGCTCTACGGCGGCGTTGGGGATGATATCAGCCTCAATGGCGGCAACGGCGCCGACAGCCTCTTCGGTGGCGATGGGGATGACAAACGCTTCTACGGTGGCAGCGGTGCCGACAGCCTCTCCGGCGGCGATGGGGATGACGGAGCTTATGTCTTCGGCAGCCTTCTTGTTTCCGGCTTCTACGGAGGCAGCGGCGCCGACAGCCTCTTCGGCGGCAGTGGAGTTGACGCTGGCTTCTACGGAGGCAGCGATGCCGACAGCCTCTTCGGCGGCAGTGGCAGTGATGTCGGCCTGTTCGGCGGCAGCGGTGCCGACAGCGTCTTCGGCGGCGATGGGGATGACTCGTCCTTCAATGGAGACAACGGCGAAGACATCCTCTACGGCGGCAATGGCGATGACTTCCAGCTAATCGGTGGCGACGGCGCCGACAGCCTCTTCGGTGGCGATGGCGATGACAAACACTTCTTCGGTGGCAGCGGTGCCGACAGCCTCTCCGGCGGCGATGGAGATGACGGAGCTTACCTTTTCGGCAGCTTTATTATTTCCGGCTTCTACGGCGGCAGCGGCGCCGACAGCCTCTTCGGCGGCAGTGGAGTGGATTTGGTCTTGTATGGAGGCCTCGGCGCCGACATCCTCTACGGCGGCAGTGGAAATGACTCTCTCCTAAGGGGTGGCAGCGGCGCCGACGTCCTCTATGGCGGTGACGGTGACGACGCCAGCCTCTTCGGTGACGGCGAGGATGACAGTCTCTATGGTGACGGCGGCAACGACGTACTCTACGGCGACGAGGGTGACGATACGCTGACCGGCGGATCCGGCTCGGACCGCGCATACGGAGGCAGCGGCGCCGACGTCTTCATCGTGGCGAGCCAAGGCGACTTCGCCAGCTACAGCTATGACGGCGGTTCCGGGAGCGACACGCTGGTCTTGGGTGCCGGGGTCACCATTCCGGGAAGCGGGACGGGGCTGACCTCGATCGATGTAACAATCGTTTAGGAGTTGGATGACTTTCGCGCCTATTGCGCCGCGCGCAGGGACCCTCCAGGTCCATCGGGCCGGCCTCTAGCAAGGCGCCCAGCCGACGTCCGGAGGTGGTCCCGGGGCTGCGCTGCCATCAACGTCCTTCATGCCGCGGTCATCGCACGGTCCCACGTGGATAGCATTCGGCCCGAGCCCGGAATGGCAGGCGCGGATCACCAGTTTAGGATTCGAACCGCGCCAATCAGCGGTTATATTGGTGAATACTAGACGCCTTCCTGTGCTTTTGGTCAGGTCAAATATGGTCTTTTGGTTAGGTATTACCGAACCTCTTGGCCAGGTCGTTTCGGTGAATAACTCGTGTTATTGTTTTTTTTAGTTTGGAAGAGTGCAGATCTTCCGATTTTCCACTGCTGCTCGCCAGCTGGCAAGGGAAAGGTCACGCACCGAACGGCCGTGCATCTTCGTCGCGGCCCGGGGGCAATGGAAAGGCTGCGTGCAATGGCCATTGTTGTAGGCACTTCCGGCCCAGATATCCTTGTAGGCACTGATGATGCCGACACGATCTTCGGCTACAGCGCCCATGATGCGCTCTATGGGGCGAGCGGCGCAGACCGGCTCTACGGCGCGCAGGGCGATGATACGCTCGTGGGCGGCAGCGGCGCCGACCGCGTGCTGGACGGCAGCAGCGGACGAGACCTGATCCGTGGCGGCGAGGGTGACGACAGTCGGCTGAACGGCGGCTCGCGCGCCGACAGGATCTACGGCGGCGAGGGCGCGGACGCCAGTCTCAACGGCGGGGCCGCCGACGATACCCTCTTCGGCGGCAGCGGCGACGATGTTTCGCTCTACGGCGGCAAGGGCCTGGATACCCTGATCGGCGGATCCGGTGCCGACAGTCTGTTGAACGGCGGGCCGAACGCGGACGTGATCGAGGCGGGCGACGGCGACGACGTCGGCCTCAACGGCGAGCGGGCCAACGACCGGGTCTACGGTGGTACCGGTGACGACCGGCTGGTCTATGGCGACCGCGGCGGAGACCGGCTCTACGGCGGGCTTGGCAGCGATGCCTTGTTCTTCGGTGGCGTCAGCCCGGACCGCCTTGTTGGCGGAGATGGCGACGACTATTCCTTCTTCGGCGGCGCCGGGGAGGACAGCCTCTACGGTGACAGCGGCGCCGATTCCCACTTCTACGGCGAGGGCAGGAAAGACACGCTCTACGGGGGCAGCGGGAACGACGCCAGCTTTGAAGGTGGCGGCGGGATGGACCGCCTCTACGGTGGGGCTGGGGCGGACCTGGCCTTCTACGGACGCGCTGCCGCCGACCGTCTCTACGGAGGTGCAGGCGAGGACGGCCGCTTCTTCGGCGGCAACGGCAACGACCTCCTCTTCGGCGATGATGACGGGGATAGCGGCTTCTTCGGGGGAGAGGGCCAAGACTGGCTCTACGGCGGCAGCGGGCGTGACAGCCTGCTCTACGGAGCCAGCGGTGCCGACCGGCTCTACGGCGACGAAGGGGATGATTCCAGGCTCTTCGGCGGCAGCGGCCTGGACCGTATGTACGGCGGTGATGGCGGCGACAGGCGCCTCTATGGCGGTGGTGGCGGCGATCGGATCTACGGCGGTGAGGGCGACGACCAGGCGCTTTCCGGCGACCAGGGTAACGACAGCATCTATGCCGACGCGGGCGACGACCTCGACCTCCATGGAGGAGCCGGGTCGGATAGCCTGTTCGGCGGCAAGGGGGCCGACCGGCACCTCTACGGCGGTAGCGACGCCGACAGCCTCTCCGGCGACAGTGGAGATGACCGCTTCTTGTTCGGTGGCCTCGGCGCCGACAGTCTCGATGCCGGCAGTGGCAGCGACCGCCTGCTGTTCGGCGATACAGGGGACGACGTGATTCGCGGCGGAGAGGGGGACGATGCCTACCTCGACGGCGGGTCAGGGGACGATGTCCTGCTGGCCGGCAGCGGCCGCGATCAGGACCTCTACGGCAGGACTGGCGCGGACTCTCTCTACGGCGGCAGCGGCGCGGACCGGAGCCTATTCGGCGACAGCGGTGCCGACGCGATCGACGCCGGAGGCGGCGAGGATACCAGCATCTTCGGCGGCGAGGGCGCCGATCGGCTTGGCGGTGGCAGTGGCGGCGACAGGCTTGTCTACGGCGGAACCGGCGCCGACAGCCTCGCCGGCGATAGCGGCGCGGATCAGAGCTTCTACGGCGGCTCCGGTTCCGACAACCTGTCCGGCGGCGATGGCAGTGACACCGGCTTCCACGGTGACGAGGGTGACGACAGCTTGTCCGGCGGCAGTGGAGACGACCTCTTCTTCCACGGGGCCGGCGGCGCCGACAGCCTGTCCGGCGACGCCGGGGCCGACAGCTATTTCTACGGTGGCACGGACGCCGACGGCCTCTCCGGCGGCAGTGGCTATGACGCTTCCTTCTTCGGCGGCAGCGGCGCCGACAGCCTCTTCGGCGGCAGTGCTGGCGACGACCTCTTCTACGGTGACAGCGGGGCCGACAGCCTCTACGGCGATGCCGGGAACGATACATCGTTCTTCGGCGGGGATGGCGACGACGGTCTCTTCGGCGGAGAGGGCGACGACGCCGGGTTCGTCGGCGGCTCGGGGGCTGACGGCCTGTTCGGCGGCGGCGGTGGCGATGGGGCCTTCTACGGCGGTTCGGGGGCGGACAGTCTCTCTGGCGGCGATGGGGATGACTCCTCCTTCTACGGTGGTCGTGGGTCCGACATCCTCGACGGCAACAGTGGAGACGACAGCAGCTTCTACGGTGGCGAGGGTGACGACACGCTCTCGGGCGACAGCGGGGACGACGGTCGTTTCGTGGGCGGCAGCGGTGCGGACCGTCTCTTCGGCGGCGATGGGAATGACGAGGACGTCCGTGGTGGCAGCGGCGCCGACAGCCTTTACGGCGGCGATGGGGATGACGCGGCGTTTAGCGGTGACGACGGCGCGGACAGTCTTTCGGGCGGCAGTGGAGAGGATTCCCTGTTCGAGGGCGGCAGCGGCGCCGACAGCCTCTCCGGCGATAGCGGCGCGGATCAGAGCTTTTCCGGTGGCTCCGGGTCCGACAGTCTCTCCGGCGGCGATGGGGATGACATCCGCTTCTACGGTGACGAGGGTGACGACGGCCTCTCCGGCGGCAGCGGAGGTGACGTCAGCTTCTACGGTGCCAGCGGCGCCGACTCCCTCTCCGGCGACAGCGGCGCGGATCAGGCCTTCTACGGCGGCTCCGGGTCCGACGGCCTCTCCGGCGGCCATGGGGATGACAGCAGCTTCTACGGTGGCAGCGGGGCCGACAGCCTCTACGGCGGCAGTGGAGGTGATCTCTTCTTCCACGGTGGCGACGAGGCCGACAGTCTCTCCGGCGACAGCGGCGCGGATCAGGCCTTCTACGGCGGCTCCGGGTCCGACGGCCTCTCCGGCGGCCATGGGGATGACAGCAGCTTCTACGGTGGCAGCGGGGCCGACAGCCTCTACGGCGGCAGTGGAGGTGATCTCTTCTTCCACGGTGGCGACGAGGCCGACAGCCTCTCCGGCGACAGCGGCGCGGATCAGGCCTTCTACGGCGGCTCGGGGTCCGACGGTCTGTCCGGCGGCCATGGGGATGACACCGGCTTTTACGGTGCCGACGGTGACGACAGCCTGTTCGGCGGCAGCGGGCACGACTGCAGCTTCTTCGGTGGCGTCGGTGACGATAGTCTCTCCGGCGACAGTGGCGATGACTGTTTCTTCTACGGTGGCAGCGGTGAAGACAGCCTGTTCGGCGGCGATGGGGATGACACCGGCTTCTTGGGTGGCAGTGGCGCCGACAGCCTCTTTGGTGGTTCCGGCGCTGATCACCTCAACGGTGGTTTGGGTCTGGATCGGGTCTACGGCGGCAGCGGTGCCGACCTGCTCGTGGTGGCAAGTCAGATGGAGCTCACCGCCGGCGAGACCTTCGACGGAGGAGACGGCACCGACACGCTGATCCTGGAAGAGGGCGCCGGCCTGTCGGGCGGCGAGGTTCTGAGTTCCATCGAGGTGCTGATCCGCTGCGGCACCAGCGGCGCCGACAGCCTGACCGGAGACGACCGCGTCAATGTCCTGAAGGGCCTGAGCGGCGCCGACCGGCTCTATGGCCTGGGCGAGGACGATAGCCTCTACGGCGGCGAGGGGGACGACATCTCCTTCTACGGTGGCAGCGGCGCCGACAGCCTCTTCGGCGGCAGTGGAGGTGACCTCTTCTTCCACGGGGCCAGCGGCGCCGACAGTCTCTCCGGCGACAGCGGCGCCGATCAGACCTTCTACGGTGGCAGCGGCGCAGACAGCCTTTCCGGTGGGAGTGGAGATGACCTCTTCTTCTATGGTGACGACGGTGACGACAGCCTCACCGGCGACAGCGGCGCGGATCAGGCCTTCTACGGCGGCTCCGGGTCCGACAGTCTCTCCGGCGGCGAGGGGAATGACAGCAGCTTCCATGGTGGCAGCGGCGCCGACAGCCTCTCCGGCGGCAGTGGAGGTGACTTCTTCTTCCAGGGTGGCGACGAGGCCGACAGCCTCTCCGGCGACAGCGGTGCGGATCGGGCCTTCTACGGCGGCTCCGGGTCCGACAGTCTGTCCGGAGGCCAAGGGAATGACAGCAGCTTCTACGGTGGCAGCGGCGCCGACAGCCTTTCCGGCGGCAGTGGAGGTGACCTCTTCTTCCAGGGTGGCGACGAGGCCGACAGCCTCTCCGGCGATAGCGGCGCGGATCAGGCCTTCTACGGTGGCTCCGGGTCCGACAGCCTGTCCGGCGGCCATGGGGATGACAGCAGCTTCTACGGTGGCAGCGGTGCCGACAGCCTTTCCGGCGGCAGTGGGCATGACGGCAGCTTCTTCGGTGGCGACGGAGACGATGGTCTCTCCGGTGACAGTGGAGATGACTCTTTCTTCTACGGTGGCAGCGGCGAAGACAGCCTCTTCGGCGGCGATGGGGATGACAGCTATTTCTACGGTGGCAGCGGTGCCGACAGCCTCTCTGGTGGTTCCGGTGCTGATCGGCTCTCTGGCGGTTTGGGTCTGGATCGGGTCTACGGCGGCAGCGGAGCAGACGTGCTTGTGGTGGCGAGCCAGATGGAGCTCACCGCCGGCGAGACCTTCGATGGAGGAGAGGGCAGCGACACGCTGATCCTGGAAGCGGGCGCCGGCCTGTCGGGCGGCGAGGTGCTGAGTTCCATCGAGGTTCTGATCCGCTGCGGCACCAGCGGCGCCGACAGCCTGACCGGAGACGACCGCGTCAATGTCCTGAAGGGCCTAAGCGGCGCCGACCGGCTCTATGGCCTGGGCGAGAACGATAGCCTCTACGGCGGCGAGGGGGATGACATCTCCTTCTACGGTGGCGGCGGTGCGGACAGCCTAGCCGGCGGCAGTGGAGGTGATCTCTTCTTCTATGGGGCCAGCGGTGCTGACAGCCTCTCCGGCGACAGCGGCGCGGATCAGACCTTCTACGGCGGCTCCGGGTCCGACAGCCTGTCCGGTGGCCATGGGGATGACACTAGATTCTACGGTGGCAGTGGCGCCGACAGCCTCTCCGGCGGCAGTGGCGGTGATCTCTTCTTCCACGGTGGCGACGAGGCCGACAGCCTCTCCGGCGGCAGCGGCGCGGATCGGGCCTTCTACGGCGGCTCCGGGTCCGACAGCCTGTCCGGCGGCGATGGGGATGACACCGGCTTCTTCGGTGCCGACGGTGACGACAGCCTGTTCGGCGGCAGCGGACATGACAGCAGCTTCTTCGGTGGCAACGGTGCCGACAGTCTCTACGGCGGCAGTGGTGATGACGTCAGCTTCTACGGTGGTAGCGGCGCCGACAGCCTCTACGGCGGTGATGGGGATGACATCTCCTTCTTGGGTGGCAGCGGCGCCGACAGCCTCTCTGGTGGTTCCGGCGCGGATCAGCTCTCCGGTGGTCTGGGTCTGGATCGGGTCTACGGCGGCAGCGGTGCCGACGTGCTCGTGGTGGCGAGCCAGATGGAGCTCACCGCCGGCGAGACCTTCGACGGGGGAGACGGCAGCGACACGCTGATCCTGGAAGAGGGTGCCGGCCTCTCGGGCGGCGAGGTGCTGAGTTCCATCGAGGTGCTGATCCGCTGCGGCACCAGCGGCGCCGACAGCCTGACCGGAGACGATCGCGTCAATGTCCTGAAGGGCCTAAGCGGCGCGGACCGGCTCTATGGCCTGGGTGAGAACGATAGCCTCTACGGCGGCGAGGGGGATGATATCTCCTTCTACGGTGGCAGTGGCACCGACAGCCTTTCCGGCGGCAGTGGGCAAGACACCAGCTTCTTCGGTGACGACGGTGACGACAACCTCTCCGGCGGTAGTGGCTCGGATCAGACCTTCTACGGCGGCTCCGGGTCCGACAGCCTGTCCGGCGGCGAGGGGAATGACAACCGTTTCTACGGTGAAGGCGGCGCCGACACCCTCTATGGCGGCGATGGGAATGACCGCAGCTTCCAAGGTGGCGCCGACGACGACATCCTCTACGGCGGCGATGGGAGAGACTCCTACTTCTATGGCGGGAGTGGCGACGACAGTCTTTCTGTCGGAAGTGGTAGTGGCATCTTCTTCAACGGTGACAGCGGCACCGACAGCCTCTTCGGTGGCAGTGGACAAGACAATGCCTTCTATGGTGGCTCTGGGTCCGACTTCCTCTCCAGCGGCAGTGGAGGTGACGCTGTCTTCTACGGCGACGACGGCGCCGACATCCTCTCCGGCGGCAGTGGAGATGATGTCTTGTTTTCCGGCGACGACGGCGCCGACATCCTCTTCGGTGGCGACGGAGATGACGCGAGCTTCCACGGTGGCAGCGGGTCCGACAACCTCTCCGGCGGCAGCGGAACCGACTTCGCCTTCTACGGTGGCAGCGGCGTCGACAGCCTCTTCGGTGGTAGCGGAGATGACGATGACTTCTTCGGAGACAACGGCGAAGACATCCTCTACGGCGGCGGTGGGGATAATTCCTTCTTCTACGGAGGCAGCGGCGCCGACAGCCTCTTCGGCGGCAGTGAAAGGGACCATGATTTCTATGGTGGCACTGGGTCCGACAGTCTCTCCGGCGGCAGTGGATTCGAAAACGGCTTTTACGGAGACGACGGCGACGACGTCCTCTCCGGCGGCAGTGGATACGATCGCCGCTTTAATGGAGGCAACGGCGACGACATCCTCTACGGCGGCGGTGGAGAAGAGGCCTTCTTTTACGGAGGCAACGGCGACGACATCGTCTTTGGCGGCGATGAATTAGACTACCGCTTCGAAGGTGGCGCAGGGTCCGACATCCTCTACGGCGGCAGTGGCGATGACTTTGTCTGGCTCGGTGGCGCTGGGTCCGACATCCTCTTTGGTGGCGACGGAGATGACAATGACTTCTTCGGTGGCAGCGGCGCCGACATCCTCTTCGGTGGCGATGGGGATGACGGAAATGCCGTCTTCGCAGGCAGCCTCGACTTTCAAGGCTTTTTCGGAGGCAGCGGCGCCGACGGCCTCTCCGGCGGCAAGGGAGTCGACGGCCGCTTCTTCGGCGGCAACGGTGCCGACAGTCTCTACGGCGGCAGTGGGGATGACGTCCGCTTCTTCGGCGGCGACGGCGAAGACAGCCTCTTCGGCGGCAGTGGAGACGACACCTCCCTATTCGGCGGCAGCAGTGCCGACGCCCTCTATGGCGGTGATGGTGACGACACGCGCTTCTTCGGCGGTGGCGAGGATGACAGCCTCTACGGTGGCGGCGGCAACGACGCGCTCTATGGCGACGAGGGTGATGATACGCTGACCGGCGGGTCCGGTTTCGACAGCGCCTTCGGCGGCAGCGGCGCCGACATCTTCATCGTGGCGAGCCAGGGCGACTTCGCCAGCTACAGCTATGACGGCGGCTCCGGGAGCGACACGCTGATGCTGGCTACCGGCGTCACCGTTCCGGGAAGCGGGTCGGGGCTGAACTCCATCGAAGTCACGATCATGTAGGACTTGGAGGACTTTCGCGCCTATTGCACCGCGCGCGGCCCCTCCAGGTCCATCGGGCCGGCCTCGGGCAGGACGCCCAGGCGGCGGGCGACCTCCTGATAGGCCTCCTCCACCTTGCCCAGGTCGCGGCGGAAGCGGTCCTTGTCCAGCTTCTCGTTGGTCTTGACGTCCCACAGGCGACAGGAATCGGGGCTGATCTCGTCGGCCAGCACGATCCGCATCTCCTCGTTCTCCCACAAGCGGCCGAACTCCAGCTTGAAGTCGACGAGCCGCAGACCGACGCTGCGGAAGAGACCGGAGAGGAAGTCGTTGGTGCGTAGCGAGAGGTGGACCATGTCGTCCAGATCCTCGGGTGCGGCCCAGCCGAAGGCGGTGATGTGCTCTTCCGAGACCAGCGGGTCGCCCAGATCGTCGTTCTTGTAGAAGTACTCGACGATGGAGCGGGGCAGCGCCGTGCCCTCCTCGATCTTGAAGCGTTTCGAGAAGGTGCCGGCGGCCACGTTGCGAACCACCACTTCCACGGGAATGATCTCCACCTCGCGCACCAGCTGCTCGCGCATGTTGAGGCGCCGCACGAAGTGGGTGGGGATGTTGATCTCCGCCAGGCGCTCCATGATGAACTCGGAGATGCGGTTGTTCAGCACGCCCTTGCCGGTGATCGTGCCCTTCTTCTGATTGTTGAAGGCCGTGGCGTCGTCCTTGAAGTACTGGACCAGGGTGCCGGGCTCCGGACCCTCGAAGAGGATCTTGGCCTTGCCTTCGTAGATGCGGCGTCGGCGCGGACGTTGCATGTGACCTCTGTTCTCCCAAGACGAAACAGCCGGCCCGGAAGTCCCGGCGCCGGCACCAGCCGAGCCCTGTATAGCAGGCAAGGCCGCGCTTCTCAACGGCCAGAGATGACAGGTGGCCTCCGTGCCATCCGACGTTGCGAGCCGCCCGCGGCGGCTGGCTGGCCGTCCCGATCCTTAAGCCCCTTGTCAGTTGCGCGCGTTGATGTGGAACAGCGCCCAAACCAGGCCTTGGTCGTCCTTGCCCGGGTAGGAGGGGGCGGCCTCGCCCGGCGGGAAGACCAGCCACAGCGGCCCGCGTCCGCCGATGGCAAGCGGCTTGTCGTCCATGGTGAGGGCCAGGATGAAGGTGCCGCCCACGATCATCTCTTGGGTGAAGTCGGCGGTGTAGCCGTCCAGGCCCATCATCTCCAGCTTCTCGCCGGTGGCACCGGCCGCCTTCAGCACCGAGAGCAGGCTGGGACCGGTCACGGTCACCTGCTGGTCCCAATTGGGATACTGCAAGGTTAGGCGCTGCTGCGGCAGGGCATTGAGATCGGCGAGCGTGAAGGCATGGGCCTTGTCGAAGGGATCCAGGAAGCGGGCCATGTAGGCGTCGGTGAAGGCGTCGTAGGGCCCGCGGTTCGGCAGGTCGACCACGCCGGAGATGGTCAGCACCACGGGGCTCTCGTCGTCGGCCTGGGCGCCGAGCGGCAGGACCAAGAGGAGGCAGAGGAGGGCGGCACGCAGCATGGCTAGGATCTCCGATAGCGTGGCGAGAGGGAACGCCTTTGGCGGCCGCGATGCAAGCGCCTGATCTGCCGCAGTCTCGCCAAGCGGCCGGCTTTGCTTTAAGTGTCCGTTTGAGAATGGGCCGATCGGCCCATTCTCAAGGCGGCGCCAGCCCGCACCCCCGCCCGGTCGCCCACGAAAGTACCCTGATAGGGCGGCCGGGCGGGGGTGCGGGCTGGCGCCGCGAGTTCTCAAACGGGCTCTAAGGGAGGCCGTCACGGATGAACTGATCAAGAAGGGCGAGCCGCTGCCATGTTTAAGAGCCCCTTGCTGCTGGTCGCGCTCGCGATCACCGGTGCCATCGCCGTCTGGGGTCTGTGGGATACGCAGGGCCTGACGGCTCTCGCGGCCCGTCTGGTCGCCGTTCAGTTCGACAGCCGCGCCTGGTTCATCATGCTGACTGCGAGCTTCATGCTGATCGCCTCGATCTGGCTCGCCTTCTCCCGCTTCGGCGCGATCAAGCTGGGCCGGGACGACGAGGAACCCGAGTTCTCGACCGTGTCCTGGCTGACCATGCTCTTCGCCGCCGGCATGGGGGTGGGGCTGCTCTATTGGGGTACGGCCGAGCCCTTGACCCACTTCCTGATCATCTCCGACTACGAGAACCCCCAGTTCGCGGCCGACAACGCGCTCTTCGTCACCAACTTTCACTGGGGTCTGCATGCCTGGGCGATCTATGCGCTGACCGGTCTGGTGATCGCCTACTTCGGCTTTCGCCACGACTGCCCCAGTCTCTTGAGCGCGCCCATCGTCAAGGTCTTCGGCGAGCGGCCGATAGCGCGCGGGGTCGGGTGGATCAGCGACCTGATGGCCATCATCGCGATCGCCATCGGACTGGGCGGCTCGGTGGCGATGGGCGTCTTCCAGGTGAAGGAAGGGGTCGACGCACTGCTGGGCCTGGAAGACAGCGGCTCCACCCTGCTGATCGCCATCTTCGTGGTGCTCTGCCTCTCCTACCTCTTCCCGCTCACCATCGATCTCAGCCGCGGCATGGCGGTCCTGTCCAACACCGCCATGATCATCGCCGGGGGGCTCATGGTTTTCATCCTGCTGATCGGGCCGACCTCCTTCCTGATGGGCGGAATCGTGCAGGCCATCGGCGAGTACTTCGGTGACGTGCTGGTGCACGGCTTTCGCACCTTCACCTTCATGGACGACCGCGTCGGCGACTGGTTTCAGTCCTGGACCTTGACCTACATGGTCTGGTGGCTGGCCTGGGCGCCCTTCGTCGGCGTCTTCATCGCCCGCATCTCCAGGGGGCGCACCATCCGGGAGTTCCTGGTCGGCGTGATCCTGGTGCCGACCTGCTTCTCGATCCTGTGGTTCGGCGTCTTCGGCGGCGTCGGCTTCTATGCCGTGCTCAAGACCGAGCTGCCGATCCTGGACGTCATCCGCGACAACGTCAGCAGCGCCAGCTTCTTCGTGCTCTCGCAGTTCCCGCTTTCCAAGCTCACCATCGCCGCGGTGGTCGTCGCCGCCTTTCTCTTCATCGTGACCTCGGTGGTCAGCGCCGCCTTCGTGCTGGCAATGTTCTCGACCGGTGGCGACCTCAATCCCAAGCCTCGGGTCAAGTTGATCTGGGGCGCGATCCTCGGTGCTTTGGGCTTGGTGATGATCTTCTCCGGCAGCATCGAGGCGGTGAAGTCGATCATCGCGCTCGGCGCCTTGCCCTTCGTCTTTATCGTGCTGATCCTGGTCGTCTGCCTGTTCAAGGCCTTGAAAGAGGAGGGGAGGCCGCAATGACCAACAGCTTCGTCGACTTCATCCTGAACATCGAGGTCTTCGTCTTCATCGGTTTCCTGCTGTGGCTCTACTTCAAGGACTTCGACGCGAAGCGCTAGCTTAAGAAGTCGTCTTGAAACGCCCGGCGCCGGCCCGCACCCCCGCCCGACCACCCACAAGAGTATCCTGAACAGGGTGGTCGGGCGGGGGTGCGGGCCGGCGCCGCCAAGGAAACGCGTCTCTCGACGCGTTTCAAGACAGACTCTTAGCCCGGCGGAAAGGGGCCGATGCGCCCCCCGACCAGATCGTAGCCGAGCCTGTCGGCTTCCGGGGCCAGGCGCGCCAGCTCTTGGCGTAGGCCTTCGGTCACCTCCTCGCCGCCCATGGAGGTGCTGGCCGCGCGGAAGAAGCCCTTGCGCGGCGAGGCCGCCTTCATGGCATCGAAGCCGCTCCGCCGGACCAGATCGTCCAGCACGGCCTCCTCCGTCGATGCGCCGAGGAAGGCGAACACCCGCGCCAGGGTGGGCTTCTTTTCGCCGACCAGATCCTCGAAACGGACGATCAGCACCCTCTCGTTCGCTCGGCGCGCCGAGAGCCAGTGACGCGCCTTCTCCGAGAAGGCCTTGGCGATGTAGCGCAGCCAACCCTCGAAGCCGCCGTGCTCGCGGACCAGTGCGAGGTGGCGTTGGTCGCCCGTGTCCTCCGCCATGAAGGCGTTGTAGTGCCAGTTCGAGATAGCGATATCGATCGGGTTTCTGAGGATCGCCACGAAGCGCGGCCGGTCCAACAGCCCGTCGAAGTCGGCGAAGTTGTTGACCACGCTGATGTTGTCGTTGGCGCCGGCAATCGGCTTGTCGCCGGCGCTCGCTTCGATGATGGCGCGCAGCGCGAAGCCGACCAGCTTGGGGTGCAGGCCGGGCGCGAGAGGCGGGCGCGTCGGCGTGCCGAGCTGCCGGTCGATCTTGACCAGCGTCCTGTCGTAGGCCTCCAGCGTGGTGAGGAGGTTCTTGGAGAGGAGAATGAACTGATGCTCGGCCGGACAGGAGACCTCCGGGTGCATGTCGAGGATGCGCTGCAGCAAGGTGGTCCCGGACTTGGGCATGCCGGAGCAAAGGAAGAGACTCTTGCCGCTCACCGCGCGCCGGCCCTCTATGTCACGCCGCCCGAGGCGGGCGCTTTCTTCGCCGTCCCCGACAAGGGGAAGCTCAGGAGCTTCGCGTTGACCAGGTCGTAGCCGAGTTGCTCGGCCTCGGGCGCGAGATCTCTGAGCTCCGCGCGCAGGCTCGCCGATACCTCGTCACCGCCCATGGCAAGGCTGCCGGAGCGAAAGAAGGACTTGCGCGTCGAGGCCTCCCTCATGGCGGTGAAGTCGCTCTGCTCGACGATGCGATCCAAAATCGAGCCGTCCACGAAGGCCCCCAGAAAGCGGAAGAGCGGGGCGAGTTGCGCCTTCTTCTCCAGCACCAGGTCCTCGTAGCGAACGAAGTAGATCTTCCTGCTGGCCTGGCGCACGGCGATCAGCTGGCGGGTCCTGGCACCGTAGGCCTTGGTGATGTAGCGCACCCAGTCGTCGAAATCGCCGTGCTGGCGCATCAGATCCAGGTGCTTCTCGTCGTCGAACTCCTCCGCCAGCGCTTGATTGGCGTGCCAGCTGGAGAGCGCGATGTCGATCGGGTTGCGAAAGATGATGATGAAGCGCGGCTGCCCGAAGAGACGATTGTAGAAGCCGAAGCGCTCCATGATCGAGATGTTGTCGTTGGCGCCGGCGATGCGCTTGGACCCGGCGCTGCGCCAGATCATGGTGAGAACGGCCTCTTTCAAGAGCCTCGGGTGGAGCGTGCCTGCGTGCGGCTCCAGGCCCGTGCCGCCCAGGCGCTCGTCGATCGTTCCCAGAATCTCGTCGTACTCCTTGAGCGCGAGGCGGATCTTCATGGAAAGCGAGCGGAACTGGTGCTCCGGCGGGCAGGAGACCTCGGGGTGCATGTCCAGCATGCGCTGCAGGAAGGTGGTGCCCGACTTGGGCATGCCGCTGCAGAAGAAGAGCGTCTTGGGTTCCAGCGAGGGCCAGTCGTGCGGCTGCAACGATGATGCGGAACCCGTTTTCAGCGCGCCGCTTTCCCTTTTGGACATCGCAGTCTTGGCCTCTTTCTTCTGCACCATTCTAGATGTCTTCGAGGGCCAAGCTGCGGAAGGGAACCTTGTCGGGCCGGCCGTCCGACATGCGCCAGACCGCTTGGCGCGGCGGCTCCGCCAGGCTCGGCGGCCGCCGAGGCAAGGCGAACTGGCTGGCCGAGACCGTGCCGAAGTCGCCGGGCGTGACGACGCAGAGACCGGCGGCCGGGTCGTCGGGATTGGCGGTGGCTTGCAGTGCCTCCCAGTCCGCCCAGTCCTCGCCCTCGGGGTCGGGCGGCATGGCGTCGCGGAAGGCCGGCAGGAAGCGCGCGATCCGCGGGCTGCTCTCGTCGTTCAGGTCATGCGCGGTGATCATGGAGAGACCGACGGGCACCGGCAGAACCTCGATCGCATCGTTGCGGCCGCCCTCGTTGCGCAGCCAGAGAACCTCCTCCTCGTCAGCCACCACCAGATTGAAGCTGCGGTAGGAACTGGCCTCCAGATGGCCCAGCGCCTCGGCGGCCTCCGCGGCGGAGGCGTGATCCAAGGCTTCCAGCACCAGCTCGCCGCGGCTGCGTTTGCCGGCGAGCGGTCCCAAGGAGCCGACACGGTTCAGCACGCAGGCGACGACGCCGTGATCGTTCATGCCCATCCAGCTGCCGCCCCCGGTCAAGTCCAGGCCGGCCACGACCTCCGGACGGTCAGACCAATGGCGGGCCGGCGACTTCCAGGAGCGGCTCGCAAGTTCGTCGCGGTTGGCGGCAAGGATGACCGGCCAAGCGTGATCGGGGCGGAAGAGAATGATAAGGCTGCACATGCCGCAACCTCACAGAAGCGGCCGCCGGATCGCAAGAGGGGAGAGAGACATCATGCTGGAAAGAGCCATTCCGCTGCTCAGAATCTTCGACGTGGCCAAGGCCAAGGCCTTCTACCTCGACTTCCTGGGCTTCCGGCTCGAATGGGAGCATCGCTTCGAGGAGGGAGCACCGCTCTACTGCGAAGTGCGGCGCGAGGGCGTGTCGCTGCATCTGACAGAGCATCACGGCGACTGCACGCCCGGCAGCACCGTCTTCGTCGTCGCGCGCGATCTCAAGTCCTTTCACGCCGAGATCTCGGCCAAGGGCTATGCCCACAACCGGCCAGGTCTCGATCCCGCGCCTTGGGGCGGCCTGATGATGGAGGCGACCGACCCCTTCGCCAACCGCCTGCGCTTCTGGCAGCCCCAAGACTAGCCGCGTTTGGCCGCATAGCGCCGCCAAAGGCCGGAAAATGTCTATAACTGCAGGCCCTTCTTTGTCGTCTATGGTCGTAGCGGCTCGCCGGTGTTCGTGCTAAACCAGAGGAGTCTGTGGTAACAAGTGTGGGAACGGCATGGTGTTATCGGCTCGGAAGGTGGAGACGGCGGGTCCCGGTCGCTATACTGATTCCGACGGGTTGCAGCTGCTAGTGAAGCCTAGCGGCCGCCGGTCTTGGGTCTTTCGATATCAATTGTGCGGCAAACGCCATGACCTGGGTCTTGGCGCCTTTCCTGCTGTCGGCCTAGCCGACGCGCGCAAGAAGGCAGCCGCTGCCCGGAAGCTGCTGGCAGAAGGCAAGGACCCCCGACCGGTCGCAGTGCGGCAGAGGCCCACCTTCGAAGAGATCGCGCGGGAAACACACAAGGCCAAAGCGGCAGGCTGGTCAAGCGATCGAAACGCTGTTGGCTGGCTCACCAGCTTGGAACAACACGTCTTTCCGAAGCTGGGGCACCTGGACGTTGCTGACGTGGGCACGGAACAGATCTTGGCTGTGCTCGAGCCCCTATGGCTAACCAAGACGGATACCGCGCGGCGTCTGCGCGAGCGTATGGAAGCGGTCTTGGCCCGGGCGACGGTTTCGGGCTTGCGTGAGGGACCGAACCCTGCGCTCTGGCGCGGTCACCTAGCGCTGCTGCTCGCCAAGCCGTCAAAGGTAGCACCGCGCAAGAACCGACCGGCGATGGACTGGAGGGCGGTTCCTGCCCTTTGGAGGCGTCTACAGGGCGACAGCGACCCGGCGGCCAGGGCGCTGGCCTGGACCATACTAACCGCTGTGCGGCCCGGAGAGGCTCGGTCAGCGCGCATGGAAGAGCTGGATCTGGACGCCATGGTCTGGACCTTGCCGGCGGAGAAGATGAAGGCGCGGCGTGAGCATCAGGTGCCGCTGCCGCCGATAGCGCGGGAGTTGATCGAGAGCAGAGTCGCCTTTGGTGCCGACATGGGCTGGCTGTTCCCCTCGCTCCGGCGGCGAGGGGTTCACGTCTCCGACAAGCCGCTCATCGATATCCTGCGCCTGGCTGGCGAGCCCTCGGCGACTGCGCACGGGTTCAGGACCTGCTTTCGAACGTGGGCGGGGGAGGCAACCGGCGTGGCGCGCGAAGTCGTAGAGCATGCCTTGGCCCATGCGGTCGGCGATGTGACCGAACGGGCCTATGCTCGCGGAACGCTGCTGGAGCGCAGACGCGCATTGATGGAAGAGTGGTCGCAATTTCTATCTTCCGGTTGATTCCATATCTTGGGGATAACCATAGATCATGCGATTTCACCGTCCCGCGCCGCAAGGGGTTGTTGACAGGCGCCGGTCGATGCCGTACATCTCTAAGCACGGCAATCCCGCCGGCAACGGCACTACGAAACACGTAACACGGAGAATCAGGAGATTGCGGATGAGGAAATTCACCAATTCACGCAGGAGACATTGTCACAATGTCCGAGACCCTCGACGCCCTAGAGGTGCTAACTGTTCCCGAGTTCCTTCAGACCTTTAAGATCGGCCGCACCAAGTTTCAGCAAGAGGTTAACGCCGGCCGATTGGGGGTAATGAAGATCGGCAGGCGAACGTTAATTCCAGTCGAAGCAGCGCGTGATTGGCGCTCTAACCGGATCAAGCAGGCAAACAAGCCGCCCAGGCCTGCGCAGCTCTCACAAGTAGCCTAGGACCCGCGGTCGAATAGCGCGGGCAGATGAGCGCGAACATGCCGCGCGACAGCGACGCCATGCTGGCAGAGGCGCTGCTCGAGGCCGCCTTGGGGTACGCGGAAAGAGGCTGGCCGGTCTTCCCGATCAAGCCAGGCGCCAAGTATCCGCCGCTCACGCCGAACGGCCATAAGGACGCGACCTGCGATCCTAAGCAGATACGGAAGTTGTGGGGGGTGACGCCGCTGGCGAATATCGGCGTGTTCCTGAAGGGTGCCGGCTTGGTGGTGGTCGATGTGGACCGGTACAAGCCCGAGTGCGGCTGGTCCGCGTTCTCGCAATCCATCGACGTCCCCGACACCCTGAGGCAGCACAGCGCACGCGGCGGGGTGCACTACTTCTTCAAGGCGCCGGAGGGCGTCACTTTCCCCGGCACCCTGTCCGACTGCGCCGGCGTGGACATCAAGCACAACGGCTACGTCCTCCTGGAACCATCGGTGCTGGCCAAGGGAGAGTACCGGTTCGAGACGGACGATGATCCCGCCCCTTGTCCGGATTGGGTGCGGCGGCACAAGGAGCGGGAGGCTGCTCCAACGGCGAACGGCGCACAAGCCAGCCTCACGGCGGTGGCCTCTGTGCTGAGCCACATCCCCAACCCCGATCTCTCTTGGGAAGAGCGGAATCGCTACGGCATGGCCCTTTGGAAGGCGACCGGTGGTTCCGAGCACGGCAGGGAGCTTTTCCATGATTTCTCAGGCAAGTCGGCAAAGTATGATGCGGCCGAGACGGACCGGCGTTGGAAGAGCTATCGCAGATCGCCACCGACCAAACTCAACTTCGCCACGCTCCGCTACGCCGCGACGCAGAACGGCTGGCAGCCGCCGCCCGACTTCGACGCCGAGCCGGTGCGAACGGCGGTCGAAGGGTTCGACGCTATAGAGGGCGAAGTCGTCGCCCAGAGCAAGAGCACTTTCGTCAATGCCAATGAGCTGCTGGAGAAGGAGTTCCAGCCCGCCCGGACAGCCGTCGATGGCTTGCTGGTCGAGGGCCTGACGATCATCGGTGGCAAGCCCAAGGTGGGCAAGAGCTGGTTCTGCCTCGATGCGGCCGTAAGCGTTGCCCAAGGGACGACCGTTCTTAGCGATCTCAATAGCCGACAAGGCGATGTGCTCTACGGCGCCCTGGAGGATACGGAACGTCGCCTCAAGAAGCGGCTCGAGCTAATGGCGACCAGCGGCTTCGCCGATCTCGGCGCCCTGACCTTTGCGACCGATCTGCCGACTTTGGGCAACGGCTTGATTGAAAAGCTGGACGCTTGGGCCGACAGCGTCTCAGAGCCGCGGCTCGTGATCCTCGACACGTTGGTCGCGGTGCAAGGCGCTCGGGATCAGAAAAAGACGTTGTATGAGCAGGACTATGCGGCGGTCAGCGCTATTCAGAGGTGGGCTGCGAACCGCCGAGTCGCCGCCGTGCTGGTCCACCATCTGCGCAAGGGCGAAGCCGACGACCCCCTGGATACGCTCAGCGGCACATTGGGTCTGGGCGGTGCCGCCGATACGGTCTTGGTCTTCATTCGGACCACACAAGGGACGTTCCTGCAGGGTCGCGGCCGGGACCTAGACGATGAGATCGACTGGGCGGTCAGCTTCGACAGCGGAACGCGTCGTTGGAACAAGCTTGGTACGGCCGTCGAGGTAAAGCGCACCGATGCACGTCGCAAGATTCTCCATGCGCTTCAGGAGGCAGGCGAGCCGCTGACGCCGACGCAGGTGGCCCGGGAAGCGGGTATGAAGTACGAGCACGCGAGGAAGCTGCTGCAGAGAATGGTGCCGTACGGTGAGGTCGAGAAGATCGGTCCGGGCAAGTACCAAGCGGCCTTCTTGGCGGGCTCGAGCCCCGCAGGGACAGAAAGGGACAGCGGCAAAGAAGGGACATGTCCCGATCCGAATGTCCCGAATGGGGGTGCCAGTCCCGACTGTCCCTTGTGTCCCTCTGCGGGCGTCGCCCACCCTAACCCCCTGCAAACAAACGGAAAACACCCCTCGCAAAAAGGGACAGCAAAAGGGACACCTACGAAAACGGGTGTCCCTTTCGAGGGATCCGCCAAAGGGACACAAGGGACACAAGGGACACAAGGGACACAAGGGACACAAGGGACACCTATCCCCCCTTCAGAGGAGTGTGAGTGATGACCAACATCATCGAGTTTCCAGTCAAAGAAGAGATGCAGACGCCTCTCTTGCCGTCATGGATCTCTCAGCAGGTGTCGGAGATGGCAGAGGATCTGCAGCGCATGGGCATAGGCGACGGCCCGCTGGCGGTCGAGGGCGAGCTGTACATGCTGATTGAGAGCTTGCTGGTGATGTCGGTCGTTCGGATGCGCAGGCAGTGTCGCGTAGAGGCTCGGGCACCGAATGCGGATCCGCATGCTCTGATGCAATGGCTGCGGGAGTATTGCGGGGCAACGCCGGCAAAGCCCTTCGGGCCGCCGCCCGGGAGGCCGGCAGCATGACCCGCGTCGATCACAAGATCGCGGCTCCCACCAAGGCGCCGGACGACGGGCCGAGGCAGCGCGCCATCAGAGATGCCGTTTCCCGCCGATTTCTGGACCACACAGCCGGGTCCAGCTCTTTGCCCGAGGACGGCAAAGGGTCGAAGCCCTTCACAGAGTCCCCTAAGGCCTGGAGGCGACAATTCGCGAGGAGGAACCGATGACCGAGACCATGGACCAGAAGGCCGACGCCCTGTTGCGGACGCTGGTGAGCACTCCTGACGGCCGCCACGCCCTGCGTCGTCACCTGAGCCGCTGCGGCTACTTCAATCGGGCGCCAGCGGGTGAGCTGCAGCGGTGGCTGGGCTCGAAGGACGCGGCGCACCTGCTGGTGGACGAGTGCCGGCGCGTCGCGCCCGAGGCGACGGAGTTGCTGCTGAGAGAGGAAGCCGAGACCGATGACAGCGCTGGCTAAGACCTTCGGCTGGCCGACCGGCGTCTACTCCAGCCTGATGAGCGACTTGAAAAACAATCAAGATTTTTCAAGGCGGGCGAGTTTCGCGGCGCCAAAAAAACGCGCGCACGCGCACGCTGTACGGGGCGGCGGCGAGTTTCTTCGGACCTTAAAAGGCGAACGATACGCCCGCGCGCGCTGTACGAGACTGAGGAAGGAACCTGCGCACTACGCGCACGCGCCTGCGCGCTGTACGGATGTCTAAAGTAGACAGGATTTAGATATGGGCTGGTTAAAAAAAGCAGGTGGAAAACGGAGCGGGCTAGGCCAAGTCGCACCCCTCTCGCGCACGCGCTGTACGGCCCTCTGTCGCTACAGGTTACAGGCAGTTACAGGGGTTTCAGGTTTCCGGCGGTTTCAGGGGTCGAGGGCATAGCGATGGCTGAAACTCCAGACGCGCCGCCCGGGACCGAGACTGAGCCCGTGTTTCCCAACGCGCCGCGCTGCACCGCGCAGAGCAAGAGGACAGGCCTGCAGTGTCGAGCGCCAGCGCTAAGCGGCACCAATCGGTGCAGGTTTCATTCGCCATGGAAGAGGAAACGGGCAAGGAGCAGGGCGACAGCTGCCAAGATCCGAGCGGCTAATGCCGTACTGGACGCGGTGGCCAGGCCGGCACTGACCGTCGAGCAGATGGCGCAGCTTGAGGCAGAAGAGGCGCGCCAGGTGGTTGCCGAAGGGCCGGTTACCAGTGAGGTTACCGGGGTAGAGCCTGCCGAGCCCGAGCAGAATGTCCGGCAAGTTGCCGAACAAAGCCCAGACCCGGTGCTGGCCAGCATCAGCCGTGTGCAGACGATGGATCCAAATGAAGATCTCCGTGGTGGCCAGGCGCCCATCGCCGACCTGCCGCCGGACCTCAAGGATTGGGAGCGCGAGAGGCTAGGCCTGCCGCCCGTTGGAAAGACATCGTTGCCGAGCTTGCCCGGGGGAGGCAGGACTTCCAAGCGTCGCGCCATGCCGGCGCAGCCGATCATGTCGCAGGAGCCTGATCCTGACTACAACCCCTTTGAGTGAGGAGGCGGCCATATGTCAAAGCTCGCTGAGATCTTCGACCTGCCGACCGGCGATTATGCGGTGCTGGAAGAGTGCCGGGACAAAGCTGGCAGGCCGCTCTGGATCGTGGATCTGCACTACGACGGCGGCACGCTCGACGCGGCGTGGATGGGTCCGTCTTGGTGGGAGGCGTGGAAGCTGAAGCGGGAACTGGAAGCAGAGGGCACGCCCGTCTACGTGCTGGCGTGGTGATGGCCGACAGCGACGATAACGTGTTGGTTGACTACGCACTGCCTGAACCGACCGAGAAGGCGGTAGCGGCACGGCGCAAGCGGCGGACACCTCGCATTGGGACGGTCACGCGGGAGGACGGCACCGAAGACTATCGGATGGACCGCAGCGGCGCTGACGCAGGCCAGGCGCTGATGGAGGCATTCGGCACCGAGGACATGTGTTTCACGGGCGGGCTGTTGATCCAGCTGAGCAAGATCAGAGGCGAGACGACCGACCCGGAGGGCTTCAATCTCCTGTTGTCCACGGTGGAGTGCATCAAGCCAAGGGACGAGGTCGAGGCCATGTTGGCCGCCCAAATGGCGGTCACGCACAGCGCCATCATGCAGATGGGGCAGCGCCTGGTGAACCACACCGACCTGGAGCGCGTGATGGCCTGCAACAACGCCTACAACAAGCTGAGCCGCACCTACGCGGCCCAGGTCGAGGCCCTGCGCAAGTACCGCACCGGCGGACAGCAGCATGTCAGGGTCGAGCACGTCACGGTCAATGAAGGCGGTCAGGCCATCGTTGGCAACGTAGCGACCGGGGGGCGGGGCAACTCGAAGAAAACGAGGTCGCCCTCATGAAGGACAGCAAGACTGCCGCATCCGGTTGCTGCTTCCCGAAGTGTCAGCAGTGCACTGCCACTTCGAAACGCACAGGGCGCCGCTGCAGGGCGCCGGCGGTCAAGGGCTGGACGGTTTGCCGGTTCCACGGTGCTCGGAGCAATCCGCCGACCGGGCCAAGCCATGGGCGGTACCGGCACGGGTGTTACACCAAGGAGGAGAAGGAGATGCGCCGAGAGGTGAGAGAGCTGCTGCGGGAGAGCCGAGCCTTGGTTGCCAAACTTAAGGTATAGGACGTTTTCCGATACGATCGACTTTGGCGCGCTTGGACGCCCGGTCAGATTCGTGTGCTGCCTTGCCGTAAACGCCAAGTTCAATGACAAACAACGCCCAGGTCTAGATCACGGGCGTGGTCAGCCGTATCGGTGAACACCAGATCATCCAGAGCAAAGGGCCTCTCCCCTGATAGCTACAGCGTAGCCGGTTCACACCATGCAGTGCCAGACGCACCCGCAAGATGCTCGCGAGATAAGGTAAATCAAGCCGACTCTGTTTCTTCCAGACTGGGTGCCACATGCCAAGTTATAGCATGATCGCCCTGCGCTCTTAATGGCTGAGAAGAGAGCTACAGACCGCCGCAACAGCCTTCACCCTATCGCCAGTTAGTCATCGGCAGACAAGTCTATGGTTGTAAACATGAAGTCGCCAGCAGCAAGTTGATCAACCGATGTGTAACCAGCTAACGAGAAATCTATGTCCATAGTCCCATCCCCGTCGCTATCGAACTCTACCCTGTCCGTGGCCTCGTCAAACCGCACTTCGGACGAACCATTACCAGAGAAGGCCGCATCTCCAATGAATGTTGCTCCAGACGTATTATCGACCGAGAACAGTATAGTGTTGTCACCGCTCCCGAAGTCACCGATGGTCCCGTGGAAACCTGAAACATCAACTACGGTACTTCCAGTACCCGTTATCGAAATAGTGCCGGCTTGAAATGCAAAGACGTCATCACCGGTCCCTCCCCAAGCGATTTTGTATTCGTTGTCCGCTTCCTTTCCAGGAAGGAGTAGGGTATCGTTGCCGGTCCCACCATAGACTGTGTCCGCACCCGATCGCCGTTTGGAATCCGCGAGTATTGTATCATTCCCGTCACCGCCGAAAATCGTGTCGTCACCGGCTGAGCCATTCAGAGTATCGTCTCCTGTCCCTCCAAAGTTCACATCGTCACCGGTCCCGCTGGAAAGCTTGTCGATTCCGGAGCCACCGAACATTGTGTCATTTCCTTCGTTCCCCCTACCTCGCGTTTGATACCCGTACTCTTCTAGCACCGTTGTGTCCGTGCCGGTAAAGTAAAGAATGTCATCTCCATCATTGCCAAGAAGCGTATTGAGGCCCGTACCATTACTCACTGTACCAGACATCGTGTCGGACAGCGTTTCTAAAGCGCCAAACAGCGTGTCGTTGTCTTTGCCACCATACGCCTTGTTGTAGCCACTTCCGACAAACATGATATCATTCTCTTCGCCACCAAACAATCTGTCGTTAGCGGATACAGTATTCCCATCATCGTCCAAAAAAAATGTACCGCCGCCTCGGTCACCACCGTATAATACATCTTCACCATCACTGCCTTGAATATAGTCATCACCAGAACCACCGTACATCTTCTCATCGTCGCCAGCACCATTTACGCTGTCGTTACCATCGCCGCCGAAGACGCTGTCTTGGCCTCCGTTGCCCTTTACTACATCGTCGCCGTCTCCCCCGAATAGCGAGTCTTTTCCACCACCGCCTTGGAGGAGGTCGTTTCCGATGCCGCCAAAGAGCGTATCCGCCCCATCTCCACCGTAGTTCTGATAATACATGCCCAGCAGTGTATCATCGCCAGCCCCCCCGCTCAGTAGATCACCCCCTGAGCCTCCGCTGGCGACATCGTCACCGTTCACGCCAGAGAATGTGTCGCTTCCACTGGCACCAATGAAAGAGTCACTTTGACTATCCCCAATGGCAGTGTCATTGCCAACGCTACCGTACAAGACGTCGTAGCCGCCACCACCGTCCAGAATGTCGTCCCCATCGCCGCCATAAAGTGTATCATTGGCCGCGCCGCCGAAGAGCTTGTCGTTATCGATGCCGCCTTTTAGCGTATCATTTTGGGCTTCCCCCCTCAGTGTATCATCACCGCCATCCCCGAAGGCTTTATCATTGCCGTCGCCCCCATAGGCATTATCGCCTTTGGCGCCACCGAAGAGCGTATCGACATCGTCTCCGCCGTGAAAGGTGTCGATAGCACCAGCGCCGTAGAAGGTATCGACGCCGTTGCCACCCCAAAACTTGTCTCCAGATTCATTGCCCTGGCCAGCGTCGTTCCCTGCTTCGCCATACAAGAGATCTCCGCCAAGTTCGCCTTCGAGATCATCATCTCCGCTTCCACCAAACAGAAAGTCTACGCCAGACCCGCCAATAAGTAGATCATGTCCAGATTCTCCCAGCAGCATATCATTCGCGTTACCCCCGAAGAGCGTGTCGGCGCCATGCCCACCTTTGAGCAAATCTTGTGAGGATGCGCCGTCCAGCACATCATCGCCCGCACCACCTTCGGCGGTGTCTTTTCCATCTTCACCTTCGAACCAATCGACACCATCTCCACCGAAGAACTTGTCCGCAGAGATGCCGCCGAAGAAGGTATCCACCCCGCTGCCGCCGACGAAACTGTCGCCGGAAGCGCCGCCAAAACCAGTATCATTCCCGGAGCCACCTTCTAGACTGTCAGACCCAGCGTCGCCGTGGAGTACATCATCTCCATTGCCGCCGAAGAGGCTGTCGATCCCGCTACCGCCCCAGAGAACATCGTTGCCGCCAGCTCCCTCTAGCGTATCCACGTTGTTCAGCCCATAGAGGACATCGTTCCCATTGAGCCCGAAAATCGTGTCGACAGCATTGGTTCCGGACAGCGTGTCGACTCCATTCGTTCCGGTATAGACCGCCATGGCTCCCTCACCCCTTGATACCCACCAAAGCGTGCCACATCCCTTAGTTGACGTAAAGAATGGAATCCAGAAACTCCCAAAACAGTTGAGTTCAGACCGCGAGAGCCGCATGAGTACGGGGATGCTTGAAGCCACAGTTGCTGCGTTTCTCTGCCAACCCAAACTCCGGCGATCGGCCTCCGTTCAAACGCTTGTTCCGATGCAGTCGTCGTTCTCCGCTTCGGGCACGCGAATTCCGACAACCGGATGAGCGAACTACGGTCTGGCCACTCTCATCGGCTACTTGGCAGGGAGCCTATGTTCTTGATCGCGCGCTGCGCCCTAGGATTTCCCTTCTTTCAGAGGAGAAGGTGTCGCGGAGGAGACGGACATGAGACCCTCACGTTCGACGGAAGAGCAGATCAAACTGACCCTTGAGGAGCAGGGGTGCAAGAGCAAGCTTGAGGCTCTGTGGCAGCACGTTGTTGCAGCGGTAAATCTCTTTGCTTTCGGTCAGCACAACCGTTAGCTTGCGCAGGTTGACACGCAATGGTGCGTGGGGGGCTTGGCGGAGAGTAGGGCGATGGCGTTCATTCCAGGAACCGAGGGGCCGGACACGTTGTCCGGGACAGAAGAGGTCGACACCATTGTTGGTTACGGCGCCGCCGACACGCTCTACGGCTTGAGCGCGGTTGACAGTCTCTATGGTGGTCCGGGACGCGACAGTCTCTATGGTGGCAGTGGGAACGACTCACTGCTTGATGGCAATGGCGGGGCTGATCGTCTGGACAGCGGCGATGGCGATGATGTCTCCCTCTTCGGCGGCACCGCCCCCGACAGACTTTATGGCGGTGATGGGGAGGACTCCTTCTTCTTTGGGGGTCCTGGGTCCGACGTTCTTTTTGGCGGCTCTGGGACGGAGCGGAGCATGTTCGGTGGTTCCGGCTCCGATCGGCTCTATGGGGGTGATGGGTTCGACCGTCAGTTTTTCGGTGGGTCTGAGTCCGACTGGCTCTACGGTGGCGTCGCAAGTGACGCCGACTTTTTTGGCGGTGATGGCAGCGACCGCCTTTACGGTGACGCCGGAGGCGACGGAGGGTTCTTTGGTGGGTCCGGCTACGATTATCTCTCTGGCGGCGCTGGGACAGAGCGTGGCTTTTTTGGCGGTTCTGGCTCCGATTACCTGACCGGCGGCTCTGGCGGGGAAACGCGCTTCTATGGGGGGGACGGCCAAGACAGAATCTTCGGCGGCGATGGAAGTGATGAGCGCTTCTACGGCGATTCCGGGACCGACAGTCTCTTTGGTGGCAACGGGGGTGACCACGGCTTCTACGGCGAGGGCGGAAGTGATCGCCTCTTCGGCGACGGCGGTAACGATAGTTACTTTCATGGCGGTCGCGGTCAGGACACTCTCTACGGTGGCGGCGGCAGCGATAGTGGATTCGAAGGTGATGGTTTCGCCGATACGCTCTTCGGTGGCAGTGGGAACGACCGGGCCTTCTATGGTCGCGCCGGAGACGACAGGCTCTACGGCGGAAGTGGCAACGACAGCGGATTCTTCGGCGGCAATGGCGACGACTTCGTAAGCGGTGACCAGGGGGACGACCAGCTCTACGGCGGGGCCGATAGCGACGTCATGGACGGCGGTGAGGGAGACGACAGTGTCTTCGGCGGTGGCGGCTTTGATGGCGGCATCTATGGTGGCGCGGGCGACGACTTCCTGCGCGGCCAGGGCGGAAACGACCAAGTGTTCGGCGGTGCAGGCGATGACGTCATGCGCGGCGACGCGGGACGTGACAGCCTCTATGGCGGTGCGGGCGACGACCTATTCAAGGTTTCCCGCCAGGGCGAGATCCAGGACGGCGAGACCTACGATGGCGGCGATGGAACCGACACCCTGCAGCTGGGGGCCGGCGTCACGCTCCCGGCCGGGGCGGTCCTGGTCGATATCGACACCATCCTCTACGGGTGAGGTGCGCAGGCCGCGTGAGTAGAACGCACTGGTGCGTTGATAGGATAGTTGCCCTGAGCCTCTTCCCGACGCGCTGACCCGTAGGTGGCGCCAGACCTACTAGCGGCAGCGGGCTGAGGAGGCGGAGCGGCTGATACACGACGTCTTCGCCGGCAGGGTGGCGTGGTTGGGCAGCAGGACGGGGCGGAAATCGTGCGCATTCACACGCACCCTGAGAACAAGGACTCGCTATGTGAGGGTTGCATTTCCGGCTGAAATCACCTTAGCCTCTACCCGAAAAAAGGGCACAAAGAGGCCGTCAAGAGATGAGACCACATATGGAGAGATGCCACATGTCAGTCATACTTCAAACCACTCTGACTGACCCAAACACTGGTGTGAAAACAAAGCATGAGTTTACTCAAGAAATGTTGGATGCAATTATCAAAAAAGTAGATCAATATATTGAATTAAAAGAAAATATTGTTAGAAACTACCATAGAACTGCCAACCGTATTAAAGCGGGAGCGACAGAATCGCCTGGGCCAAACACTACTTTGGCACGTGTCGTTAGTCTAATTGATGACTTCAACAAAGATGCAGCGCGAGCGTTAGGCCCAGGAATCATAAGGTTAGTTGAAGGCAAAGTAATAGAAAATTCTTGATTGGGGAGTGGTGCAATGACTGATGTCCTTTTCATTGATTCGAATATACTCACCTATTTAGGAAATAGAGAGGCTCTTGTACCAGGCAATAGACAAGCGTACGATAATGGAACTCCTCAAGACTTAACCTTTGAGTTGATGGGCACGGCAACCTGGTTCCTGGCCGGGTGACACATGTCTGGAGCAAAGAGGTTCCGCACCTTCTGGACTTTCACGGCACCGAGGTGACGCCGGGTCATGCCTATCAGTGCGGGGACGGGCCCCACAAGGGTCAGTTCCGCCCGCTGATCGAGATTCTGATGGACGATGGCGCGCTGATCCGCGAGGACGGCAGCTTGGTGCGCGCCGCGACCGGCTGTCCGGTCGGTTCGGAGCTGGATCGTAAGATCAAGATGCTTTGGACCATAACCCCTCGCCCCAAGGAGGGTGAGTCCATCGATCTCGATGCAGTCTCCTGGAACGAGACCTATGTGCGCCTGGGGACCCGCTACGCCAGGCATGACGGGACCTCGCCGAGCGTCGCGGACTTTCTGGAGGCGCAAGGTCATACGCTGACGGATGAGGGCTTGATCGACCGCCACGACGGCGAAGCGCCGACGCCTCTGCACGAGTTCGGGAGGCAGCCGCGTCCCGAGGGCTACGTGCTGGCCCGCTCCGGCCTGACCTTGGAGGAGATCATGGGCACGCCGGAAAGCCTGAACGACGAGATCGGCTATGCCTTGCCGGCGACCGTGATCGCGGCGGGTCACGCGGCTTCGCCTGGCGGGCATGGCGTTGGCACCGGCTTTACGCCGCCGGAGGGGCTGGCCGCGCGCGCCGGGCGAAGGGCCTCCTCTCTTTCCGCGGCGGCCGTGCAGGCGCCGGGCCCGAGCCTGAACCGCCAGCAGCGCCGCAAGGCGGAGCGTGAGGCAAGGCGCCAGAGGAAGAAACAGCGCGGCATCTAGGCAATGCACTGTACGAGAGGCTTGGAACTAAAGAGCCGTCAGTGTTCTACCTCAGCTACACCACCTGCAGGTTGAAGAGGTCTGCGGTCAGATGAAATTCCAGATTCTGACATACAGAGGGCTTGTCCTCACAGTGTGGAGGAGCCCTTACTGGATTCTACTATCGTCATTCTTGATTCTCCCTCTGTTGCTACCCACTAGCGTAAAAGGACACCAGTTGTCGAAATCGAACCCCAACCTCAGATCTTTCAAGGCTTAGGCGTTGCACGCTGTGGCAATTTCACCGCGAGCTTAGTGGAGAAGCCCGAATGGACTAAAGAACTGTTTCTTAGCTGGGTTCACGGCTACTTGGCAGGAACCAGGGCCTCTAACTACTCCCCTCGATCCGAATACAACAACAATGAGAAGAAGATTGCCTTCCTTAAATCTTACTGTGAAGAGAATTCGATAAAGTTCTTTATTGAGGCCGTGAAAGAGCTGAACACGAGGATTCTGGAAACGGGAACCTATGGAGAGGAATGAGCGACAGCTCGAACTGTCGTCTTCAGACCCGCTTGACTCCCATTTGGGTGGACTACTGTCTGCAAGATAGCTCGCCGCACGGACCCGCAATCCACAGCGATTCCCACAAGATATGGCCGCTAAGTGCTGGAATTCTCCTCCAATTTGTGCATACTGACAGAAAATTGTCAGCATCTGAGAGGTGCCGCGCCGATAGTCGACGTAGAGCTGGCCGCGCTCTCCCTCGGCGCGCCTCAGAAGCGATCGGATCGTCAGTGCGGCAGCGGCTCGGACAGACCGCCCAAGGGCGGCAGGTCCGCCAGACAGCGCGTTGCCAAAGGAGTCCAAGTCCATGCCCCGAGTCCCCGTCGTCAGCATCCCTCAGGTGTCACCGCAGGCGGCCAACGTCTCGCCGCAGCGCCCCATCGGACAGCTTCCGCGAATCAGCCACCGCCCCGCTCGGGCGACTGCCGAGGCTTTCGGCGCGGGCGTCGGCAGAGGGCTGCAGGCGGTTGGGCAGGGTTCCTTCAACCTCGCCCGAGGCCTCGACGCCTTGCAGGAGAGGACGGACAGAGCGGAGCTGCTGGAGGCCAACAACAAGGCCGACGAGCTGACGCGCAACTTGCTGTTCAATCCGGAGAGCGGATATCTCAAGCTGAGCGGCCGGGCCGCTGTAGACAGGCAAGAGTCGCTTCTCAAGGAGTACGACGCGGGCATCAAGGCCATCACCATGGGCCTGAGCGGGACCAAGCAGCAGAACCGCTTCACGCAGCTGCACGCCGCCAAGGACGGCACCTTCCGCCTGGACGTCTGGAAGCACAGCATGGCGCAAGCCGATGCTTGGGAGCAGGGCGAACATGCGGCGTTGATCTCCAACGACATCGCCGATGCCGCCCTGATGTACAACGACCCTGTCAGGCTCAATGCGCACCTGAAGACCATCCGCGATGTCTCGATCGTGCACGCGCAGCGGATGGGCTGGGGGCCGGAGAGGACAGAGGCCTTCGTTCGCGACAACCTCAGCGACGCCCACTTCGGCATCATCAAGCGCCATCTCAACGCCGGCGACGTGCTTGAGGCGGCCGATCATGCCCAGCGCCACGCCAACAGCCTGACCGCCAACCACGTTGTCCTGGTGGACCAGGCGGTCAGAGAGGCGGCGGCTGTCGTGGGCGGGCAGGACTTGGCTAACCAGGCAATCGCCATCGCCAAGAACCGCACCAGGGTCGGCGGCAATGTCACCCTCTTCATGCCGGAAGGGGCAGCTGCCAGCCTTGAAGAGGCTGTTGAATGGGAAGAGAGTCAGGGCGATCCGAGCGCGGAATCTTCCAAGGGGGCGTCCGGCCCATGGCAGGTAATGCCCGGCACGGCACGGTGGGTTGCCCAGCAGCTGGGCGAGAGCGACCTGGACAGCCTAACCGACGATCAGGTGAAGGACTGGCTCAAGGACCCGGAGACCGGCAATGGCCGGCGGTATGGCAAGTTCTACTTGAACGCCATGCTCGAACGCTATGACGGCGACGTCGTCCTGGCGCTCGCCGCCTACAACGCCGGGCCTGGCCGGGTTGACGACTGGATCGAGAAATTTGGCGATCCTCGGCTCGGCGAGATCGACCCGCTGGAGTTCGCCAATCGTGTCCCGTTTGCCGAAACCAACGGCTATATCCGGCGGGTTCTGCAACGCGCTGGCGGCGCAGGGCCGACCGGTGACGATGGTATAGGCTGGTACGGCCCGGCGCTGGAGGCAATCAGCGGCATCACCGATCCGAACGTCAGGTCGGTGGCGCTGAGGCAGCTGGAGGCGAGGCGATCCGCCGAGGACAAGGCCATCAAGGCACGGGAAGCGGCTCTAGAGGGCCACGTCGAGGCGGTGATCGAAGGCGGCATGAACCCGGATGACTTGCCGGCCGACGTCAGGCAGCAGCTGGGCGTGACCCGGATGAACAGTCTGCGCGACGCTCACGACAAGCGCCTGGATCGGCGGACGGACTGGGAGCTGTATGACAGCCTGATCCGCATGTCGCCGCAGCAGCTGGTGCAGCAGGACCTCTTCTCGCTCTACACCCGCCTGGCGGACGAGCAATACAAAGAGATCACCAAGCGCCGCGACGAAGCCCGCGACCTAGTTGGCGGGCGACCGGCCAAGGCTTACGAGCCTTTCAGCCTCACCCAGAAGCGGACGGCCATCTTCGAGCAGCTGGGCCTGAACGGCAGCAAGAATGCCGAGCAGCGCGGCCGCTTAGGCTTCGCGATGGACCAGGCCTTGCGCGATGCCGCTGACCAGAAGCGTGACAAGCTCACGCCGAACGAAGAGGACGCCGTCTTGCAGCGGGCTCTGACCGTGGTCGACGAGGGCGGGCTCTTCAGCGGAGAGACCCTGCTGGGCGAGGTCGACGACTTCGACGACATTCCCGATGCCGATCAGGAGGCGCTGAAAGACGCCTTCCCCAACGCCAGTGAAGACGAGCTGCTGCGCCTCTACTTGAGGGTGCAGCTCTCGGGAGGAGCCCAATGACCGACCTCACGCAGCAGTACCGTGATGCCAAAGAGCGTTTCGATGCGCTCGACAGCGCGCAGACGGTCGCCAACAAGCTGACGGCCAAGGACCCGGACGCCATCGCGGCGGGCAGGCAGGCGGCTGAAGAGATCCGCATGCCGGCGGCCATCGCCGACCTGGACCCGAAACAGGCCGAACACCTGGCGCGGGTGAAGCGCTATCGGGACGCCGTGAACGCGAGCCCCAGGCTGAAAGAGTGGCTGCAGCAGAGGCAGAACGCTGCCCTGGCCCATGACGATGCCGAGACGCTCTCCTTCTGGGAAAGCGCCACCGGCTTCGGCCAGTCCTTTGCGGCGGGCATCCCTACCGCCTTTGGGCTGGGCATCCAGGGCATCGGACGCACGGCACAGCAGGAACCGCAGTTCGAGGTGCCTGAGAGTCTGCAGGACAGCCCGGCCATGCGAGAGCTGGGGCGGCAGTTCGACAAACTGGGCCACTTGCGAGAAGGCCTCGGGCAGATCTTAGTGCCCGCCGGCGAAGCGGTCGAAGAGTTCGGCCAGGCCATCGACGTGGCGCCTGAGGACAGGACCCTCGGCAACGACATCAGCGGCGCCTTCGGTCAGCTGGTCGGCCAGGTCGGCCTCTTCCTCGCCGGCCCCACCGGGCAGAACACGGCTTTGGCTCTCTTCTTCGGCCAGGGTGTCGAGCATCAGCGCCGGCTGCAGGAGGAGAACGGGCTCGACCCGGATAGCAACGAGGCCAAGGCCGGTCAGCTTGCCGGCGGAGTCGTGACCTTGGTCACCGAACGCCTCGGCATCGGCGTTCTCTTAAGCCGCATTCCCGGCCTACGCAGCAGGGTCGGCGCGCTCCTGGCAGAGGCCGGCAAGGGCACGCTGGCGGAAGGCTCGCAGGAGGTCACCGAGTCGGTGATCCAGCAGGCCATCGCCAACGCATTGACCGAGGGCGACCAAGAGCTCTTCAGGTCGCTGTGGCGCGAGTTCGTGATCGGCGGCAGCGCCGGCGGGCTCTTCGCCTTCCTGCGCGAGCTGGTGTTTCCGGGGTGGCGGCGTTTAGTGGCTCAAAATGAGCCACAAGAGGGCCCAGGCCCTCTTGATCCCGAAAACCCTGCAAATTTGCAGAGTTCTACCCCCCAGCAAGCCGCCCAGCAGGCCGAAGCCGACCGCCAGACCCTGCATGCCATCAACGAGAACGTCCGCCAGAGCAAGCTGGCAGAGCGCTCGCCGGCCGATTTCGAACGCTACCTGGACGAAGCCACCAAGGGCGGCAGAGACACCGTCTACGCCCCTGCAGAGGACATGCTCACCTACTTCCAGCGCAGCGGCCGCGATGCCGAACAGGCGGTCGAGAACCTGGGCTTGAACTTCGATGAGGTGGTGACCGCCGCCACGGCAGGCGTCCGGGTAGCCATTCCGACCTCGACCTATGCCGCGCGTGTCGCTGTCGGCGAAGACGGCGAGTGGTTTGCCGACAATGCCAGCTTCTCGCCCACGGGCCAGACGGTGGCGGACCTGGCCAACGTCGAGGCGGCGACGGCACTGCGGCAGCAGGCCGAAGAGCAGCAGGCCGACATCGATGCCGAGCTGGCCTTGCGCGCCGGTGATGCCCAGATTGCCGACGAAGTGGCAGGCGAGTTCCGACAGGCTGGTGTCTCGGCGCCCGTTGCCAGGCAAGTCAGCGAGGCTGTGTCGGCGTTCTTCAGGACCCTTGGCGCAAGGGCCGGCGAGGACCCGCTAGAGCTGTACCGGCGCTTTGGCGGCCTTCGGGTGCGCGGTGAGCTGGTGGACCGACTGAATCAGCTGAGCCGCGACGAGCTGGACAAGCTCATTGACCTGGCTAGGGCTGGCAAGACGGACCCGACCGTGCAGCGGCAGGAAAGCCTGGTGCCCTTCCTGCAGCGGATCGGCATCCGCGACGACGCCGGCGAGCTTGAGGCCATCGGTGCCGAGCGGCTGGTGCGGCCTGGTGGTGTCGATATCGAGACGGCAGCCTTCAGGGCGGCGGACGAAGGCTTCCTGCCGGAGCTGAAGGCCAGTCTAGAAAGTCAAGTCGACTTGACACTGTCGCCCCGTGACGAGCTTCTGAAGGCCGTGGACAGCGAGTTGCGCGGCAAGCCGGTGCGGGTCGACGATCCCGCCGCAGACGACGCAGAGGCCCAGGCGGCCGCCGTGTCGGATCTTCTGGAGACGGCGGACCAGCTGGGCATCGATCTCGACCGGAGCAATGCCGAGATCAAGCGCCAGCTCTCGGTCGGCTTGGATACGAACACCTTCTCCAAGAAGTCGGGCGATGTCTTGCGCGGATTCCTGCAGACGCCCGCTAGCGGCCTCGGTCCCGACACGCCAGCCACCATCTTCCTGACGAAGGACTACGACCTCTCGACCGCCCTGCACGAGTTGGGCCACTATTTCTTGGAGATCAATCTCGCGGTCCTGCGTAGCGGCCAGGAGGCGCCCGGCGTCAGCCAGGACATGGAGGCCATCAAGGCCTGGTGGGGCCGCAACGCGGACGCCATCGCCAAGGAGGCCGGCGAAGGCATTACCGCCGATGAGGTGCAGGCCTTCCTCGAAACCGACCTGGTGGCCACGACAGACCGGGAAAGCGCGATCTGGACCGGGATGCACGAGCAGTTCGCCCGAGGCTTTGAAAGCTACCTGTTCACCGGCAAGGCGCCCTCCGCGAAGCTGCAGGACGCCTTCAGGCGGTTCAAGGCCTGGCTGCTGTTGGTCTACCGCCAGGTCCGCGCGCTGGGCGTGAAGCTCGACAAGGACGCTCGGGATACCTTCGACAGGATGCTGGCCACCGATGAAGAGCTGGCCGATGCCGAGGCACTGTCGGGCAAGCAACCCGTCGCCGACGATTCCGCCCTCGACTTCATGAGCCCCAAGCAGCGAGAGGAGTATCTGAAGGCCACCAGGGAAGCGCTGGAGCGCGGTCGGGAATCTGTCCTCCGGGAGCTGCTGCAGGAGCTGCAGAAGGCGCAGACGGCGGAATTCAAGGCATTGCGCGAAGAGACTCGTAACGAGGCCTTTCCCATCGTGAACAGCCGGCCGGTCTACCGGGCTTGGGAATGGTTGCAGTTCGGCCGGTGGCACGGTGACGGACAACCCGTCCAGCTGCAAGAGCATGTCCGCTTGAACAAGCAAGCCCTGATCGAACTCGACTATGGCGGAAATCTCAGGACCATAGCCAACCGGGCCGCTGGCAACGACATCTTGCCGGCGGTCTACGCCGCAGAGGGCGGTGTCGATCCCGATGCGATAGCGGGATGGTTCGGCTTCCGGTCGGGAGACCAGATGGTGCGAGCCATGCTGGAGGCGCCCAAGCGGGCCGACGCTATCGAGCAGCAGACGGACGACATGCTGATGGAGCGGGTCGGCGACATGCTTCGCGACGGTCGACTTGAGGAGGCCGCGCTGTCGGCGGTGCACGGCGAGCCTTACGCGGATGCCATCGAGTCCGAGATCAAGGCGCTGGCGGTCGACAGGCCGTCCCTGGTGAGCGCTCTGAGGCGGCAGGCGCAAGCCCAGGCCAAGCAGATGGCGGAGACCTGGACGCCTCGGCAGGCGCAGGAGAGCGCCTATCTGGCGGCAGAGCGTCGGTCGGCCGAACAGTCTCGTCGGGCATTGCAGCGGGGCAAGCGAGCGGAGGCTGCCCAGCTGAAGCAGAGGCAGCTCTTGAACCACTACCTCTGGCGCGAGGCCAAGCAGGCGAACGAGCAGCTGGACAAGCTGCGCGCCCTGGTCGCCAAGCTGCGCAAGAAGTCGGTGCGCGAGGCCATTGGGCAGGAGTACACGGATCAGATCTACGCTCTGCTCGACAAGTACGACTTCACCCGCTTGAGCCGTCGTGACGAGCGAGCCCGCAAGAGCCTGATTGAGTTCGTCGGGCGGATGAATGCCGAGGGCCGGGGTCATGAAGTCGACATTCCGCCGGCCATCCTCCAGGCAAGCAGCAAGAGGCCCTTCAACAAGGTGCCCATCTCGGAGCTGATGGCCCTAGGCGACGCGCTGCGGAACCTCGAGCACCTCGGCAAGCTGAAGACCAAGCTGCTGCTCGAGAAGAAGCGCAGAGAGCTGGAGCTTGTCGTCGACGAGGTCGAGACCGCCATCCTGGACAACACCACGCCGGCGGCGGTGAGGATCGGCAGAGGGTCCAAGCTGGACCAGGTCAAGGATCGCGGGCAGCAGTTCGTCAATCTCATGCTCAACCCCGACACCATCCTGCGCGACCTCGACGGCGGCAAGGCCGGCGGGCCGGTGCACGAGCACCTGAAGCGGCCGATAGACCGCGCGGTGGCCGACAAGTTCCTTCCGATGCAGGAGAAGATGCACAACGATCTGGAGAGGCTGCAGTCAGTCTACGGCAAGAGCGAGCGGCGGCAGATGAACCGGCCGCGCGAGATCCTCGGCCTGCCGGCGCCGATGACGAGATGGCAGATGATCTCGGTGTTGCTTAACTGGGGCTCGGAGAGCAGCAGAGAGGCCTTGCTAGAGGGCGGCCCCCTCGACGAGTCCATGGTGCGGATCGTCTTCGGTCAACTGGACAAGCGGGACTTCGATTTCGCGCAATCGGTCTGGGATTATCTCGACAGCTACTGGCCGCAGATCGCCGAGCTGGAGACGTTGCGTAAAGGCAAGGCGCCCGAGCGCGTGGTGCCGGCACCCGTCGAGACGCCACACGGGACCTATCGCGGCGGCTATTACCCGCTGCACTACGACGCCGGCAAGTGCACCAAGGTCTCGGAAGAGGACGTTATCGAGGCGGCGCGGAACCTGATGGCAGGTCGCTTCAGCCGGGCTCAGACGGCGAGAGGCCATACCATCGAACGCGTCGGCTCGGGCGGTCGGCCGGTTCTGCTTGAGATGAGCGTGCTTCACAGGCACCTGCACCAGGTCGCCCATGACCTGGCTCTCGGCGAGGCCGTCCAGTACGTCAACCGGGTCCTGCAGCATCCAAGAGTCCGTCGAGCGCTAGAGGGCGCCGGTCGGCAAGAGACCTGGCGCACGCTGGATCTTTGGCTCAAGGACACGGCGGCCGGTGAGTTGCCCGCCAACGACATCATCTCCGCCTTCGCCAGGCGGGTGCGCGTCGGCTTCACGGCTTCGGTGTTGGGCTTCAACTTCTCGACCGCCCTCCTGCAGCCGCTGGGCATCCTCCAGACGGCCGTGGCCATCGGCAAGCGCAATGCCCTGCGCGGCGTCGTCAAGCTGGCCACAAGCCCCTGGCAAGGGCCGCAGAGCATCTTCAAGACGGTCTACGAGATCTCGCCGTTCATGAAGAGCCGGGCGACGTCCTTCAACAAGGACATTGCGGCCGCTAGGCGGGCGCTCCAAGGCAAGCGGCTGGAGGGCTTCAGCGAAGCGATGTTCTACATGATCGTGAAGACGCAGCAGGTCGTCGACATGGCCACTTGGCTCGGGGCCTACGCCAAGGGGCAGCAGGACTTCGCTGGCGATCAGGAGAAGGCCAGGGATCTCGCGGACAGTATGGTGAAGAAGAGCCAGGCCTCGGGCATCTTCTCGGATCGATCCGGGCTGGAGCGCGGCACCACGGGGTTCGGGCAAGTGCAGAGCGAGAGCGTCAAGGCGCTCTGGACCACGCTGGCGAGCTACATGCTCGCGAAGAGCAATGTCGGCCTCGAGCGGACCCGTACCACGGACTTCCGCAAGCCGGGAGAGGTGTTGAACTGGACCCTCGACATGAGCTTGTTGTTCGTGGTCGAGGGTATCTTGATTGCCCTGCTACGCGGCACCTTCCCGGATGACGAGGACGAGAGCCCAGGCGCCTTTGTCGCCAAGGAGAGCGTCAGCACGGTCCTGGCCGGCATCCCCTTCGTTCGAGAGTTCGCCGCAGAGGCAGCCGGTTTCCGTGGCGGTGGCGCCATCACGGGCTTTCTGGAGGCGACCGGCAAGGCCTTTGAGCAGATCGATCAGGGCGAGATCGATGCGGCGGCGCTGAAGTCCATCAACAACGTGGGCGGCGTCTGGTTCGCCTATCCCTCGCGGCAGATCAATCGCACGGTCGAGGCGTTCGTTCGAGCCTTTGAGGGCGAGGACGTGGCACCGATCGATTTCATAATGTGGAGGCAGAAGGACTAGCTGACCCAGCGCACGACCTGCCACACCACGCCATACCCGATGCCGCCAACGCAGATGATGGTGGCGATGACCATGAGGATTCCACGGACCCACTCATCCATTTCGCCCCAAGCAGAGCGCGGCTCAACCTGGCGCGCAGCACCAATCAACGGGCTGTCGAGCGAAAGACCGGGTTCGGGCCTCTTCGTAGGCTGCTGGCGGTAGGGCTCGTCCATACCCCTGAAGATGGCGAGCGGCGGGTGGAGAGTCAACGTTGACGCGCTGCCGATGACGTTCTGCTGCTATGCGGAGCTGATCTGGCAAATGCTCGGCAAGGGCAAGACGCAGCAGGCCGTTGCCGATGATCTTGGGTGGAGCCGAGATCAGGTGGCCAAGTTTGCGGCGCTTCAGGCAATCGATGAGAAGGCTTGGACGGTTGTGACAACTCTTGTCCGGGATGGCACATGCTCGCCGGATGGCGATGGCACAGGCGTTGTGCCAACTGGCACATTCACTCACGGCCTCCTCCGCGTCCTGCCTCCGCTCTCGCCCGAGCAGCAGCACGATCTCTGCCGCATGCTGGATCTGAAACCTGTAGACGTATACAGGTTCTCGGCGCCGAGAAGTTCTGAAGCGAGGCGCCGCTAAGGTGCGTGCATGATACACTCACCTACGGGTCGCGCGCTTGACCCCGAGTCCCCCAGCTGTGACACTGAAGCGGCCCGACGAGGTGCTGGTAACACCCCGCCGAGCCTAACTCAGACCATTGGAGACCCCCAATGACCCAAGCTGATTCCAACACTACCAATCCGTCCTCCGCGTCGTCCAAGGCGGCGCCCATCTACGTCCTGAGGCTCGACCAAGAGCAGACAGAGGTCTTGCTCGCCGTGGTGACCGAGGCCCGTGACGTGCTCGATCATGTCCACGAGCGGAACGTCGACCTGGCCGAGGCGAAGGCAAGGCGGGGCGACTTCTCTTATGCTGAGCGCTGGCTAGCGACTGGCGCTCACCAGGGAGCGGGTGTTCTGCAGAGCATCAAGGAGCTTCTCGACCATTGCCAGCCCGACACGGGGAGGGCCGCGTCATGACCAAGGCTAGCGAGCAATACGTGCATCCGTGCGCGTCTTCCAAGCCGCGCAAGCCCGTCTATCCTGTGCCAGAAATGCCGGACATGGCCCACCCTGACGACCTGGCCTTTCGCCAGAAACTGGAGACGGCCATAGAGGGCCTTGTGGCCCTGCTGGACCACATGGACGGCGACACCGACCGCGAGCCGGACCTCGACCGGGAAGGCGCTGCAGGCAGATACGACCCTGACGACGAGCTGGATCGCAGCGATTGGGAGCCCTGCTGCGAGGATGAGGGCGCCCAGTGCGACGATGAGGGGGCGTTCGAAAGAATGTAGACCGCACGATTTCCCTACCATGAGAACGAGGGCTTTCAACAAGCCCTCACTGGAGGCCGCGCTCGTGCTGGTCAGTGTTTGGCTGAACCAGCAATGGCGGGATGACCCAGACGCTGCTGGAGCACCTAAACTGAAAGAGAATAGGGCCACGATCACGAATTTGTAGCGGTAAGCGCTATGGATGCGGCGTCTTCTTCGGCGTGCCTAAGGGGACAAGCGTAAGCGTCTGGCGTAGGTGCCCTTGGCACGGTGTAGGGTGTGCCGGCTACGCTGCCGCTGCAGCGTAGTGCTAGGGGAGCAGCTTTTAGATCTGGGTGATCTTGTGGTCGGCGATGCGGCCAAGCACATCTGTGAGCCAGGCGTGCAGATCGACGTCGTTGAGCTTGGCGCTCTCGATCAGGGTGTAGGCGATGGCTGCCGACTTGCCGCCGCCCTCCGAACCGACGAGCAAGAAACTCTAACGTCCGAGGGCCACTGGCTTCATGGCGCGCTCGGCCGCATTGTTGTCCATCTCCAGGAAGCCATGCTCGAGATAGCGACGCAGGCGCTTCATGCGGGTTAGGCTGTGGCGAATCGCCTTGGCCAGCTCGGACTTGCCGGAGATCTTCGGCAGTTGCGCGTGCAGCCATGTCTCAAGATCGTCGAGAATTGTTCTGGCATAGGCCTGGCGCAGCCGCACCCGCTCTTCGGCTGCCTGTCCGCGTGCCTCCTTCTCGATGGCATAGAGACCGGCGATCCGCTTGATCACCTCCTCGGCGATTGCTGAGCCCTGGGCTTGGAAGATGTTGACGAACTTGCGCCGCATGTGCGCCAGGCAGGCGACTTCCTCGACGCCGCCCGAGCGAATAGCTTGTTGAAGCCCGCGTAGCCGTCGGCATGCATCCAGCCCTCAAAGCCGACCAGGTGCGTTTCTGGGTGTGCGCCCTTTCGATCGATCGTATAGCGGTACCAGGCCGCCGGCGGTGCCTGGCCGAGCCAAGGTCGCTCGTCTCTCACATAGGTCCAGATCCTGGCGGTCTTGGTCTTGCCGTTGCCGGGTGCCTGCATCTTGATCGGCGTGTCGTCGGCGAAGATTGCCGCTCCACTAAGCACGTGACGGCCGATGGCGTCAGCCAAGGGCTCCAACAGGGTGGCCGACTTGCCGATCCACTCGGCCAGGGTTGAGCGGTCGAGGTTGATGCTGTGGCGCTCGAAAATCTGGCTCTGCCGGTAGAGCGGGAGGTGGTCGCCATACTTTGAAACCAGCACATGGTCCAGCAGACCGGGACCCGGCCGGCCGCGCTCGATCGGGCGCGACGGCAAGGGGGCTTGTACGATCGCCTCGCACTGCCGGCAGGCCTGACGCGGACGCACGATACGGTTCACCATGAAGTGGCCGGGAACGTACTCCAACTCCTCGATAACATCCTCGCCCAGCGTCCTGAGTGTGCCGCCGCATGCGCCACAGGTCTCGCCCGGTGAAAGAGTATCCTCATTGCGCGGCAGGTCGGCCGGCAGTGGTTTGCGCTTCGGCTTGTCCTTGGCTGTGGCAGTCTCTACTCGCTGGGGCGCCTGGGCAGGCGCATCCACCTGCGCAGCCGCGATCTCCGCCTCCTCCAGTGTGAGCTCTAGCTGGTCCATGGTCTCGGACCTGGACCCGAAGCGATGGCGGCGCTGGCCGGCAAGCTGCAGCTTGAGCTTCTCGATCAGCAGATCGCGCGCATGGATCTCCGCTTGAAAGGCCGCGATCTCCGCCTTGCGCTGCAACACCAGGGCGCGCAGCGCAGCGGGATCCTCGGGCAATCCGGTCTCGGGCGGAATCAACGACAGCCTATCGCCTCTTGGCGGCGTCGCCCATCAACGATGCTGCGAGTCCCTTCGTCTCACCCCGCAGTCAGGGGCCGCCAGGTGCGTTGCGGTGCCCGCCAGTCGATCCCCTCCAAGAGCATCGACGGCTTGGGCTGGCGTCAGGGAAACTCGCCCCTCAGCCGGCGATGGCCACACGAAACGATGACGTAGAGAAAGTTTCGCACATTTGTGTGGGGTTGGTGGCCCCGAATCCCTCAGGCTTTCAGTCGCCAGACGGAGAAGCCAATAGAGGAGGCCAGAGCCACCATGGACGAGGATAGCACGAAGGGCCTGTCGAACGTGGTCCGTATCGACGACGGTCGGATAGAAGATCATCTGAGGCAGATCGTGCGCGGCAGTGTGGAGGAGACACTGAACAGCCTGCTGGAGGCCGAAGCCGATCGGCTATGCAATGCAGGCCGCTATGAGCGCAGCGAGGCGCGGCGCGACACACGAGCTGGCAGCTACGAGCGTAAGCTGCACACAACAGCCGGGGAGGTGAAGCTGAAGGTGCCGAAGCTTCGCACGCAGACTTTCGAGACGGCGATCATCGAGCGCTACCGTCGGCGTGAGAGCTCGGTGGAAGAGGCCTTGATGGAGATGTATTTGGCCGGTGTGTCGGTACGTCGGGTGGAGGACATCACCGAGGCCCTGTGGGGCACGCGGGTGAGCCCCAGCACGGTCTCCAATCTCAACAAGAAGATCTACTCCCAGATCGAGACCTGGCGGAACCGGCCAATCGAGGGCGAGCACCCCTACCTCTACCTGGACGGCATTGTCCTCAAGCGCAGCTGGGCAGGCGAGGTGCGCAACGTGTCGCTGTTGGTAGCGGTCGCCGTCAACAGTGATGGCTTCAGGGAGATCCTCGGCATCGTCGAGGGCGCCAAGGAGGACAAGAAGGGCTGGAGCGCCTTCCTGAAGCACCTCAAGGAGCGTGGCCTCACGGGTGTCGAGCTGATCGTCTCGGATGCCTGCATGGGGCTCGTTGAGAGCGCGGCGGAGTTCTATCCGAACGCCCAGTGGCAGCGCTGCGTCGTGCATTGGTACCGCAATGCTTTCAGCAAGGTGCCGGCCGGCAAGATGCGTGAAGTCGCTCTCATGCTGAAGGCTATTCATGCCCAGGAGAGCCGCGAGGCGGCCCGCGCCAAGGCCACTGAGGTGGCAGCCAAGCTCAGAGCCATGCGCCTGCCCAAGGTCGCCGATTGGCTGGAGGAGACGGTCGAGGAGACCCTGGTCTACTATGCCTTCCCCAATGAGCATTGGCGCCGGATCAGGACCAACAATCCTCTGGAGAGGATCATGCGGGAGATCCGGCGGCGAACCCGTGTCGTCGGAGCCTTCCCCGACGGACAATCGGCCCTCAACCTGGCCGCGGCCAGGTTGAGGCACATCGCTGGCACCAAATGGTCCAGCAAGCGCTACATGAACATGGACCTGCTCAAGCAGCGGGACATGGTTGCCTGATGGGACAGGCCGCCAACCCCAATGTGCGAAAGAAACTGGACACTACCCACGAAACGCCCACGCTCCAGCCGCTTGGAGAAAAGACAGGCACCTTGGTTCGCGTCCGCCCTCGGACCGATGGCGGGCTGGGCCCTCACCCCACCAGATCACCTTCACCAAATCTCCTCGGCGGTCGCAAAAGAAAAAGAGATGTCCGCTGAATGGATCGAGCCGCAGAACTTTCTCAGCTAAGATGGACAGGCCATTGAAGCCCTTCCTCATGTCCGTCGCCCCAGCTGCCAGCCAGATCCGCGCCGTCGCCGGTACTGGGATCCTGCCTGAACCACGATGCGCAGCAGACGTTCCAATTGATCGGGATCGATGCTCGCACAGGCGCTCAAGCGGTGGCCCTGTGCCAGGGTCACCTCTATCCGGCCAGCCATGTCAACCTGCTTGGCGCGGTCCTCGACGACAACCGGTAGAGAGCTTTCTGCCGTCTCCTTGCGCAACTGCTTACGCCAGCTGATCAGCTGCGAGGGGGCGATGTCGTAGCGCAGGGCCACCCAGCTCGCGCTGATCCCCGGCTGGCTCGCCTCGGCGACGATCCGACGCTTCTCCTCCACGCTCCACCGACGGCGACGCACATGCCCAGCACCTCCATGACGCTATCCTCCTAAGTCGTACTGATAGCACCACGACTAAGAGCATCACGCTAGGCCTAAGCTCCGCAAGGGCGCCTTCGCCGGACGCTCATCTCGGCTACGAGACGCCCGATGACTTCGCGTCATCTCACCAGGGGCATGCCCCTGGTGAGATGACAAAGGCCGCCCAGAAAGGGCAAACTCAAACCGTCGAACTCTCATGCTGACCGACCAGATCATGGGGGCAGGTCACTCCAACTCACAAGACCTCTTCAGTTGGCTTTGACACTGATACGATACATACCCGCACATCGAGAACGTCCACCTCGCAAGAGCCACTCATCTCCGTCGACAATCGTGCACGGATGCTATCATGAGTATGCTCGAACGTGTGTTCAGTTGACAGAACTATGGCATCCTCGATCAACTCGCTCTCTCTAGTAGAGCAATCGCGGATCTGCGACTGTTCGAACGGGCCCTTGCTGTGACGCGACAATCTGAGAGTAGGAACAGCGTTGCCTGTATGCACACGAACATGCGCGGTTGCGCGGATCCGTTCTCCGGTTTTGACGGGGAACTCGAACACGAACATTGCTGCGTCGTCTTTGCCGTCTGGGAGCAAGAAGTGCTCCTCCGAAAGCCGCTCAGCCGATGCATGCGCAAAGCGTGAACTGGGCCGAATTCCATGCAGGCCTTCGATTTCCGCTGGCCTAAGGCCAGCCGCGAACAGACCTGCAGCTGCAGCGTGCCAGGAGCCTTCCCTCGAAATGGCCTGCGCGGCCAACGTCGTGTTCTGAGCGAAGTAGGGGAGGTTGGAGCACGTGGCTCCGAAGGCGCGGAGGATGGGGTTCTTGTGTACGGAACCGTACGTGCTTCCCAACTCGTACTCTTCGATTAGGCGCGCCATGGGCATCTGTGACCAAGCGACAAGCGGCTTCCTAGCAAGGATGGCTCGCCTCATGATGCGGTTCGCATTGAACTCATGGTTCGGCGCCGCATCAACAAAGAGCAGTAGATCGGCACTAGGAAAATCTACATCGTCCATTGCGACCAAGGACAGATGTGACCCGCTCGCCTTCTCGGGTGTCGGCAGCGAAGTGTTCAAGAGCGTCTTGTTGAGTGCACAGAGGGACGCGTCGTAGCCCTGCTCTATCAAGGTCATAGCAGTCTCGATAGCGATATCCATGCGCCGTCGCGTTTCCGCCGCAGAGACAATTACCACTGACATGGGAGTGTGAGGCTCCACCGCGCTTGGACGAACGAGTTCGCCTTGGAGTCGGTCTAATCGAGCGCCTGACAAGACGGGATCCAGAGGTGGGGCAACCTCCAAGCGCATCCCCGAGACATCAGCGAGCAGGTCCTGAGCATAGCGGTCGGGCACGCGGATCCGTATGGTCGATACATGGTCTCGTTCTAGAGCCAGCAGGGCGGCTACCGCGCGCCCCAAATTGCAAAGGCGCCGCTTCGACATACTCGCCAATGGCTGCTGCAAGTCGACGACCAATTCGACCCGCCTCAGATCTTGCCCGGATCTCTTCAGTGCCCAGATAAGCGGTCGCAGATTGTTATTGGGATAGTAGACCAAGCCATCGAAACCAGAAAGTGCTTTGCGGATATCGCTACCCAATGCCGTTGGCGACAATCTGGTGATGTTTGATGCAGCGGCCTTGCCATCGGGCCAGACCCCATCGTTGTCCGATTGGTCGCTTCCGTCGATCACGACTTTCGAATCATCTTGTTCGCTGCCGCCCGGTCGGGTCGAAGCTTCGTGCCGCACAGATGACAATGGAAAGTTGAGTGTGATGCTGTACGCCGTCCGCTCATGCAGCTGATGGGCTGCAGTTCCATTGACCTTGTTATCCGTCCGATCACCTAGCCAGGACGAGAATCCGATCCACGGATTGCCCAGACGCAACGGCCCGGTGGCTGAGGTGCCTTGCAGCCCCTGTCCCAATCCGCCGATCAACTGTCGAATCTGCGCAACGTCGACGACGGTCTCGTTCTCCGTGTTCTGGTCCAGGAAGTCACTCAAGAACCGGAGTGCTCGACTGGGGTCGTCATGACGCGGCGGACTGCTGTTCGTGATCGTCCCAGGGTCAAGGATGGTGGCCTTCGAACTCTGGATCAGGCCATCCAGAATGTCCGCCGCCTTAGGGTGAGTCACTTCAGCCTCCCACCAAGTCGGGCTCTCCTCGGAAGCCAAGATATTGACCGACTGTCCGGTAACGCCTTCCAGTGTCGCCTTGTATCTGGCCAGGTAAAGGTCCCTCTCCTTCGACAGCGGGCCTATGTCCACGATTGCCGCGGAGGCTGCTCGCTGCTGCCCGGAGGCGACGCCACCAGCGGAGATTCGGCTGTGGTTGGACCGCTCGGCCATGGCAGGCAAGTAGGAGAAGCCTCCGCTAGTGAAGGATTTCCCCTCTGCCTCCGCGATCCTGATGTAGCGGTCTACGTTCGACAGATGACGATTGTAGTAATCGTCATAGTCCATATCAAAGAAACTTGGGTGAACCCCCTTGATGTTGGACATCTGATCGACGTACTGGACAGACGCGTTGTGTGTCCAGAAATAGTCGTTCTCTTCGATAGGCCTGCCGTCGCACCCTATCGCAATAACATCGCGTGCGAAAGTGAAGGCTATGGGAAGCATCAAGAGTGTGAGAATGTTATCGGTGACATTGACACGATAATCACGCCGCAAATCCAACACCACACCGCAGTCCCTATCAAACGGAACAGCAATGGATCGATCCTTTGCTTCCGGCATCATGTCAACAAGCGTTGCATAGTACTTTAGTGGCGTAATAATGTGAAAATCAAATCTTCCTATCACGTCTCGAAGGTTCGTCCGGAAGGCGGCGGCATAGGCGGAGGGGCCATAATGAAATACGGGGTCGGCGAAGACCAACACCTGTGGTCGGACCTCCTCCATGAGGTCCATGTTCTTGATGATGCTGTTGCAGGCAACGACGAACGCGCCATCGGTGCAAAAGCGCCGGTAATCCGCTATCGATGGACCGGTTGCCAGAGCAAAACCTCGATCGAAGCGACCGAGCCTTTTCGCAAGGTCTTCGAACTTCAACCGGTGCTCGTCGACGACACGGTCTTTATCCGCCATCAACCGCATTGCAGTGTCGAGATAGGCGGCCCCTTCGTTCTTGTCGCGCTCCGAGTCCACGTTGAAGAGGAGCTTACTCTTTAGACGCTCCGCCTCTGAAGAGTCCTTCAAGGCCTCCCTGAACGCAGCATCGGTGAAGTAGACCGCATCGGCTTCCTCGATCGCCTTGAAGTAGCTCTCCGCTGCGCCCGCGGCTTTCTCGGAGATCTCCCGAAGGCGCAAGACTCGTTTCAGCCGCGAAAAGCGCTTCTCTGCGATGATTGGGTCGAAGCCATCGGGCAGTTGCCAAGACAAGGCGTCCAAGGTCCGCTTTGTCGCAAAGACCACAAGCTTCTCGATCGAGGTTTGAGGCAGGAACCAGGCCGCACGCGCCAGAAAGTCCCTCAGCTTCGTAGGACTCTCGAAGGTCGGTAGTACCACCGCCTTCGTCGGTTTCATCTCGAAGGCTAGGCGCCCTCCCGATGGCGACGTCACGCGGTAGAAGCGATCGAGTCCGGATCCAGGCCCTAAGACACCCCAAGAGCGCGGAACAGCGGCCGCTTCAACCAAGTAACGCATGAAGCGATCGGAAATCTCTTCCATGCGATGGCGTTGCTGGAAGCACTCGAATGCCCGCGACGCGACATGTTTGCGAAGCGGTCTCTCCTTGACCATCTTTCGCAGAGTGTCGGCCAGAAGATCCGGGTCGGGGCGATCGACCAGGATTCCGATGCCTTCCTTTCCAATGTAGTCTATCGTCGCTTGCTCTCTTGGACCATACGCGAAGAGCACCGTGCCGGAAGCCATGATTTCCGGTAGCTTGTTCGCCATGGAGTAACGCACATACTGCAGCGACTCTTGATCGAAATTGTAGGCTATTATGCAAGCATCGGCGGTGGCAATCAATCGATAGTAAGTATCGATGTCGACCGAGGAGAAAACGGAAACACCGTCGATATCTGAAAAGGTCTCTCCGATCTTGCTCTGCCAGATCTGCATTGTGAAGATCTCGAGCCTGATCTTGAGGCTGGAAGCACGCAGTGCACGAATGGCTTCCGCCACGTTCATCATTGAGCGAAGTGTCATATCATGGGCCAAGCCGCCCATGTACCTTAGGACAAACTCCTCTTCTTCCTCTTTGTCTTGCCGAAAGGCAGTCAGTTTACTGACCACTTCGCTGCCGACACCATTGGCAAGGACGGCAAAGTCGGTGTTGTAGCGTTCCGCGAAGGCCGTGGACATGGAACTGCAGATCGACAGATTGCGGCTCGCAGCAGAAAAGAGGCGTCGGAGGTCCTCATCGTACCGCCGGGCGCGCTCTGGCTCTGTGCTCTTCAATCGGCTGGGCCAGTCATCCATGATGTGCGTTACGAGATTGGCCCGTGTGCCGGCTATCGATCGCATCGCCAGTTCGTGCAGTTCATCCCTTGCTTCCAGCGGCCGATAGTAGATCACATCCGGATTGAAGGACCGCACCAGCTCCAGTCCGTGTTCTATGCTCTCTAGCGAGGAGTCCTTTGCGGGATCAAAGATATCCGTCGCAACCCTCATCTCATGGTGGTCTGCTTGGTGAAAATGCAGGCACTTCTCTCTTGGCCAGGACTTGAGAAGCGTGGCCTTGAGCTGCCCTGTCGCCGACAGACTCCCAACTCGGGTAAAGTCGATGATCAGTAGATTTGGAAATTCCATTTTACGCCACTGTCATCTCTGGCATGTGTACCCACTACATCGCGGCGGCGAACAGCAGGTGACCAATCGTCCATCGGCCTTCCCTTCAATAGTGGGCGCAAAAAAGAAGCATGACTATGGCGCAGCCCACGATCCTGTGGCTCAAAACTAATCGTTTGGCGCCGATGCAGCAAGGGTGGCAAAGGGAGGTGCGATGCCTAATCTAGGTTTGAAGAAGTGCCCGATGGCAATTCGTTTTGCTGCATTGACTGACCGTGTTCGTGGTCGCCAAAACCCCTTGAATCCGAGGCAGTTACTTGGAATCCCTGTTGCCATTGCACGTTGCCCTACAAAGGCCGACGGTTCACCAACTCCAAGGGAAAATGTCGTCAGGACATCTGTTTGCTCGATCCGTCAAACAAACTCGCCCCAGTTTTAGCAACACCTGTCACTCTAGCGCGACTCGGGTGAGGAGTTTCATGAGCGGCCCGTTTGCGGCGTGACGTCGGGCCAGTTGACATCGCCCAGGATCAGGAGGCGTCATTCTGGCCCAATGCCACTGGTTCATATGTTTCAATGATCGGATTTGGTTTTACGATTGTTATCGGATTCAATCAAAACAAGGCGCTGATCGTCACACAGCAGCCTCCTCAATGCCGGGGTATCCGTGTCAGGAAGCGAGCAGATATCCAGATCGCAGAACTCATGGAGGCATCCGGAACAATAATGAAACAAAGAGTCCGGTTCCCTCTTGACCTTTAGAAGTTTCGGAAAAACTAATGCCTTCTTCTGAGTATCCAAGTTTTGGAGTAAACATCAGCCGTACTTGTTTAAGAAGAATGAGAAAAGGTCTGCATTTGGCTGCTCGTCTGACATATTGACGCCATTCCATTTGACGAACATGATCCTTACTCCTTTGTCAGTCCAGAGCTCATTGTCGCGATGCTCGACTGTGTTTCGGGCGGAAACGCCAATGGGATCGCGCATAATCGGATGGACCGTCCCGACCTTTAGCTTGCGCAAGGCGATCGCCCGTGTCAGGAAACTCTGTTCCGGTGCGCGCCCCAACTTGTTTCGGGCCCAGCCTCCGTCCAGTCTGAGCGATGGGTCGTCAGGGGAGAAGAGGCCTTTCCGCGACACAACGAAGTTGGCATTGAAGCCATCACCAACCTCCGGGTTCAAACGGTTCAGCCAGTCACGATCTTCCTGTGTGGCTATGTTCCGAAAGGGGCGTGCTCGAAAGCGAAAGACGGCGTCGTATCCAGAGGCTCTGAATCTTCCCTCTAGATCATCGATCGGTGCGCAGAGTATCGCGTTCGCATCTAGAAACACAAAGACCTCGAATGGACCATTGAACATTAGTAACTTTGAGAAGTAAAAACGAGCGGGCGTGCCTGGGCGATAGTCTTCAGCGCCATATAGCCGCTCTCCGACGGCCAGCCAGTCTGCATGTTTCTCTTTAGGAAATGCCAGGCCTTCCTGAGAGCAGAATGCCTCTACTGTGCTTGTTTTATCTCCGAAAGGAATGACAGCAATGGGTATACTCGGGCTATGATAGCGGACAGCCTTCACCCACAAACGCAAGAACTCCATCATCGAGTCGCTTGCGCATGTGTAGATGCCAAACACAAGGATCCCCTCTCAGTGGCTTTCGGTTTGTGCCTACCCGGGCTCTTGTGTTTAGACCAGGGTTCGTCATTGGGTAACTTGGGTCTTTAGCACGTCCATTCGATAAGGGGCCAGTGGACAATCGTCGAGCGGTATCTAGCGGGACGCATGAGGGATCGCTTGAAGTGCTCCAAGACGTCGCGGAGATAGCCAGCCTCATCCGCGGGAGAAATCGCCCATCTTGCTCAGCTAAGGCAAAGGGATCACCTAGCTCTCGGGTTTTCAGCCGTCGAGCCATCTGATACGTTGCCCGCTTGATGCAGAAGGGGCTGGCATGGACTTTTACGTGGTCACGTTTCACAAGTGCGCGTCTAACTGGACGCGGCGGTTGTTTCGCGACATAGCAGACGTACAAAGTATGAACATATGGGTGGATGAGCCCAATCAGTCGGAGATCAACACTCCGACTGATCGCGGAGCCACGAACACGATGAGGATTTTCCGGAGTGGATCATACCAGAACTTCATGACCTTAGGGTCACAGAACACTCCTGTCGTCCTCTGTGTTCGTGATCCGAAAGACACATTGGTTTCTCAGTATTGGAGCTGGATGGTCACACATAAGAACAATAGTGATCGTGTCCACGATGTTAGGCGTCAGCTTAAGGAGCTGGATGACATTAAGAAAGGTCTACTGCTTCTAATACGCACAGACTCTTTGAGTTTTGCACGCAATGTGCGCGATTGGCTGCGTGAAGACAAGGCGAAGATACTCTTCTTGCGGTATGAAGAGTTGTTGTCTGACTTTTCCAAATCTTTCTCTGTTGCACTTCGGCATCTGGGTTTGGCAGCTGATCATGCTTACCTCGCGGAGCTTGAGAGCAAATACTCCTTCAAGGCACTATCCAAACGAGATCGTGGCGCGGAGAACCGCAACAGTCACTATCGCAAGGGCGTGCCGGGTGACTGGACGAACTGCTTTAGTGAAGAGGTGGCTGCAGAGTTCGATGAGCACTACGGTGATGTCTGTGATGCACTGGGGTATCAAAGAGCGGCAGGTTTGAGCTGCTCGTCTGCACAGCTAGCCGGTCCGCTCAGCGGTAGCGTTTGATCCGGCATCCAGAGTTTGGGACGCTGAGCCACCTCATATGGTCTGACACTGCTGCTTGCTCTCTCCTGTAAGCGCAAGGCCGTGCGGGACGCGACACGATTGGCGTTCGATTACTCGCTCGCCCGCCAAGCCATATGCTCATGTTGCGGCCACGTCAGGAATGCCAATCTCGACGGGGAGTCTTCTCGCAGTGCTTGTGTCACGCCGGGCAGCAGGCAAGCAGGCTCTCCACACCGGTCCATTTCGAAGCAAGAGATTTCTAGGATGGCCACTTAGACTGTGGATGTAGATGTCGAAGTAGGCCTTGAGCCATTTTGCGGCGAAGTCCTCCTTGGACTCGCCGGACTCCGCTGTTGGCAAGCGAACGATGGTTGTGGCGATCCGGTCCCCTACGAAACTTGGCTGACACCAGAAACTCACTAGCTTGTGCTGAAAGGCCAATCTCGGGCTGAAACTAGGTACTTCTACGTCCCTTCCGAAGATGCCAATCCGATAGCCGGTATCTCCCAGAGCCAATCCACGGTCAGCATCGCCTGGCACAAAGATGGCGTGTCCTGCGCGCATCGCCGACCGCAAATCTCTCAACGCGCTCATCGCTGGCCTGTTGAAGTTCAATGTGTAGACTGAACCAGCATGGCATTCTGGAGGTATTTGCAGCACCGAAACGAAGGCAGTCGGAATGTTCGCCCTTGCGATCGACAGTGATCCGGCCGCAAAGGGGCCCAAGTGTGCCCCTACCAAGAGAACAGACCTGCCGCCACCCATCGCCTCTTGAATCTCGGAAAAGTCCGGTTGAATAAGCAACCTCTGTAAGTCATTTCGGCGACCATGGTCGGTCAGGTAGGTCCAATAGAGCAAATGCTGTGCGCCCCAGCCCCAACGAATCTCCGCCAACCAATCTTCCTTGTTCCATTGCTCTCGGTTAGCAAGTCGCCACAAACGATCTAGGACCAGGCTGGGTATTGCGGAGTTTGGAAGCTCGCTCGGACCGAATTGTTCCGCATTTCTGAAGGCCTCGGACAAGTCTCTCGGTTTCGCTGCTTGCCAGTGGTCTCCAAGGGACTGAAACACTGCTTTACCATCGCTGTCTCTTCCGAGAAACTGATAGGCAATCATGAGGGAAATGCGCACGCTAAGCTCAATGTTGGCTTTCTGCCGCTGGTACATTTCGACAACCCGGACGATTTCATCCCAATCGCCGGTTGACTCCAGAGCCTTAACGTACGTGCTGAGAGAGGCGAGCGCGCCACCCTCGGCCACCCTTGTCTCAGCGACCAGCAAGTCCCGTAGCGCCTTGCCGAGGCCGAGTTCAAGAAGGCAACGGCAGCGGATTCGGAACAGCTGTTCCTCCGACTTGGTGTCCTGAAACGCTGCCTCCGCCAAGGCCAGAGCTTTCAAGAAGTCCCCCATTCTCAACAAGGCGCGGCACCCCATTGTCGCGAAGCGTGTATCTTCCGGGCTGCTCTCTAGACCTTGGCCTGCCAGATCGGCAGCCTCCTGAAAGCTCCCAAGCCTATAGAGGGCCGTGCACTTGGCGTACTTGAGTTGACCGTCATCGGGGTGTTCTTGCAGGAGCTGATCGATCAAGGCATTGGCCTCTTTCAGTTCACTGAGCTGCAATAGCGCACGGGCCCGCAGGTAACCGAACGAGGCAGCATTCGGTCGCTCTCGACCAGTCTCTTTGCAATAGCGCTCGGTGTCCCGGAACCGACCGCGTTGGAACAGAGTCTTTGCCCGCATGAGGCAGACCCGATCGTCCTCTGGGTGATCGTTCAGGGTTTCGGCGACCAATTGCTCGGCCCGATCCAATTCTCCGGACCTCAGGCAGGCATAGGCCTGCGCCAACACAGTAGTGATCTGCGGATCGGGCTCCTTCTTGCCCATAAAGATCCCCTTCTTTAGGCTCACATGCTGACCTCGACCCCTTGACTCCCTCGCTCATGAGGAGGGTCCTGATTGTGCATATCATACTGTCGAAGGGTAGGCACGCGCATCGAGCGCCGAGCCCCAGGTAGCGCGAGCACATGGCCCGGATGTCGCGCTCCTCCTCCCTTAGGATAGCTATGATCGATTCGTCCAAAACCGCATCCATCGCAGCCCGTCTCTTCAGTGGCGGACTCTCTCAGCAAACGAGGAAGAGTCCAGAGCTCAGGTCTGACGTGCGCAAGACCGACGCTTCGGCCTTGAGGCCTTGGTCCGACGCAAAGGCAAAGCTATGGTGTACTCGTTGACCCACAGTGTTCGGGCTGTCCGCATTGGCCAACTCATCAGCGGCGCATTGGAGATTCGCTACCAGGTCGGTAAACAAATGCCGATTGCCGTTGAGGCGCCGCGATCGCAGGCAAGTGCGGGAGAAGGCGTAGTGAGGGGCGTTGACTCCGCGCTGGAGTTGCAGTCGCGTGACGGCCGCGAAGAGAGGAGGCGCACGTAATGAGCGATGGCGAAGACGGCAAAGATCTGAAGGCGATCTTCTCCAAACACTACCGAGGAGGTATGTGGAAGGGAGGCTATCCAGAGACAGTTTGCGGTAAGGGATCAACGTTGAACGCCACGCAATATGTAAGGCGAGAGCTCCCTAACCTTATCAGTATCTTGGGGGTGAGAAGTATCTTCGATGCACCCTGTGGTGACTTCACCTGGTTTCAGCACTTGGAGCTCCCCGGAGTGGTTTACATTGGCGGTGACATTGTCGAAGACATGATCTCTGCTAACAACAAGGCCTACGGCGCACCTTCTCGAAAGTTCATTGTTTGCGACGTTACGACGAGTGCGCTTCCGCCTTCTGACTTAATGATCTGTCGCGACCTCATTCAGCATTTGCCTAACAAAGCGATAGATGCGTTTTTCGAGAATTTCTTGAAGTCGGACATAAAATACCTAGCCATCACCAATCACACAAAGCCAAAGAATGTGGAACAGAGTACTGCTATTCGGTTTCGATCAGTCAATCTCAACATAGAACCTTACAACTTCGAAGATGCAGCGATTAACCTGCGTGACTGGGTTGAGGGCGTGAACTCTGAACGATATCTCTCCGTTTGGAAGCACAGCGAGATTGCTGCCTTTTGGAAGAGGCGGAGGGCCTATAGTGACGCCGTGCCTGATGGAAACGAGTGATGTCGGAGATGCATATTGATGAGGTTCAACCTGTGGGCCAGCGACAAGGCCGCCGGTGACGAACGCTTTTTTGTCTTTGTTCGCGCACTCGGTGACCGGCATGGTGCCAGTCTAGGAAGCCTATAGGGCTTTCTTGACGGGTGTCCTCCTCACATGGTCGTTCCCGTAAGTCGTCATTAGTATAGACTCATGTTGCTGCTCGTCCGCGCCCACAGACTGCAAAGAGCGATCACTATAGTAACGCGCTGATGGGTCGCGGTCGATCTTCCAGGTGATAAAGCGTAGCTCCAGGTAGAATTTTGTCCACAAAAAAGTGGAGAAAGCAATTTCTTTGGACCGACGTAGGTAGAAGAAAACTGGATTCTCTAGTGACATACCTCGACGCCGTTGCTTTCGGACTTTACGGCGCCAAACGCCACCTTGCTCTGGAGCGACGCCTTCGATCTTGAGACTACCCTTGTAGGCGAGCAGTAATCTCCCTGTACCCTTTCTAAGCTGCCGTGATTTTTGGCGACGAAGCACACGTTCAATGTGTTCGTTCGTGTAGAACATGTCCCAAGCCCGACGATAGAGACGCGCCCACTCACTACGTGCCATACGTGGGTGGTCAATTACAACATGGTCTAAGGTGTAATTGTTCATATCTTGATCCATGTTCACGCCTTGGGCGTGGAGGCGAGCATGGTCTTCTGATCCTGGCAAAGGCGTCAATACTGTGAAGCGAAGAATATCAATGGGTAGCTCATCCATTATTATTCTAACATCTCTCTCGACGCGCTGCGGTGTATCGCCCGCAAACCCGATTATGTTGCCCGCGTAAATGAGTATGCCGCGGTTACGCCATGCTTGAAACATTTCGCGGTATTCCCAGATTCTGTTCTGTTTTTTCTTTGCGTCTGCAAGATTCTCCGGGTTTATGTTCTCCATTCCGACAAATACAGCTGTGACACCTGCAAGGCGGCACTTTGAGATAAAGTTCTTTATCTTGTAAGCCAGGACATCAACTTGAATGGAAAGCGTTATTTTCATTCCCTCCTCTCTTCTGAGCTTGGTTATCCTGTCCAGAATCTGTTCCCAATTCTTGTTTCGTGCGAAGTTATCATCTGTGATCAAGAACTTCACGACGCCACGTGCGACGTTCTGCCTTACTATCCCCTCAATGTCGTCAGCAGTGCGGTAGCGGCTCTTTCGACCTTGCACGTTTATGATTGAGCAGAAGGAACACTCGAAAGGGCAACCGCGGCCCGCATCGAGTGTCGCATACCACTTGTCGTCCCACTGCATGCTTTCGTCAGGTAACATGGGAAGCGGCTGGTTCTCTAAACCAGGCAGGTCGTGGAGATAGTTGTAAACGTCCCGGGTGTTTCCGGCGCGAAGGTCGCGCAAGAGCGAGTCCATGTGCCCTTCTGCGTCACCAACGAAGAGGATCACCCCTGCATCAACGGCCTCCTGCAAGTCCGGAGGGAGATCAGGTAGCATTGCTGCGCATCCGGACACATGAAATCCGCCTATCACAACGTCAATGCCCGCGTCGCGCACTTGCAGCGCTATGTCCAATGCGCGCGGATACTGATTTGATTGAACACCCACTAACCCCACGAAGCCGCCTGGAGCGCCGGACTTCACCCATGCCGAGACACTCCTAACGTCTATAACAGTGTTCCGCTCGTCATAAGTGCGGACATCGAAGTGCACATCGGAGCCATGAATCTGCCGACGTGCGCTATCTCTCACGATACCGTTCAACACTGCCAGGGAGTTGGAGGGTGTCCAGGAGCGCCACCACTGTATTACATAGCCGTCCCCGTCATATCTGGACGGACAGATCAAGGCAATCCGAACAGTTTCAGCCAGCGTGTCTGAACTAGGCTTCTCGACAGCGATCTCTGCTGAACGTTTCGCCAAAAACCCCTCTCCTTCGAGTTTTGCCTGCTCTCACGGTTCGATACAGCAAACCGCTCTCGGTCGCCGACAGGACGTCGGCCTAAACGACACCGTCGCTCGTTGGGACCCGGCGGTGTGCCTCTTTGGCCGCGGACATGTGGTCGGCCGCGGGATAAAGGAAGATCCTGGAGAGCATTTTCATCATCTCTATCCACTCCCTGAGAGCTTCCCTGGTGACAACATCTTCAGGACGGGGCACGAACCGTGAAGACCATCCCGCAGAATAGACTCTGCACTGTGAGCAATCCATGCTCGATGTACAGCATTTTATCCGCGCCGGCTGCAGGTCGGCGGTATAATACCGAAGCGGCCCTTGAATGCGCGCATGACAGTCTAATGCAATGCCTGTCTCGGGATCGAGACTGTATCGAGACCCTTCCCCACAAATCCATTCGTTGTACTTGCGATTATAAAGGACAGTCTTCGGGTACTTTTCTATAGCTCGATCTAGTTGTTTCCGGACTTTCTGTAGCGATTCGGCGTCAAGAGTCGGCGAGTCGCCGGTGGAGCTTACCCTGAAGAAATCATTGTCGTGTTGTGCGCCAGCCGCAAGTTTCTCAAGGAATGACTGTGTCGGAGAATAGAGGTTGAACGTTAGATCGACGTCGTGGTCAGCGCACATTTCCGCGACTGCTTCCACCTGATTCACGGTCCAACCCGAAACCGTGAAAATCATGATCGCGCGAGGGTCACCCCTAAATGTCTTCAGCGCTTTGCGAAAGACGCTCGCACCGCGGAGCTTCTGATCGGTTTCATCTTCACCCGCCCAAATCGACACTCCGATGCGATAGGGTATCGCGGGGTCAAGGGCTATGGTGCCGTTCGTACCAACATTGCCATAGGGAAAGTAGGGCGCTGCCGCCAGCAAGCGATCTTGTTCAAGTGCGGGTTCCGCACCGACAAAGTACCCGATAGATACGCCTCTCTTGGCCTCGGACTCAAAAAATCGCTCCCAAGTCTTGATGTCGGATACATTTGGCCGCTGAGTCTCCCCTCCCTCAAAGTAGTAGCAACCTTCGCACTTCAGATTGCACCGTGTTGACAGTTCATAAAACGCAGGTCGTCTAAAATTCTTTATGATTTCTTTTGCTTCAGCATAGCCAGCCTCTAACGCGGAATCGTGTTTAACATACTCGTTGACTTTGCGCATGGCTTCACGGCTATGCTTGAACATGACTTACCTCGCAGCAGGCATAGGCTTCGTCTGGTGCAGCCGTTCTTGCTATTCGTTCTTCAAGGGCCCTGATGCATCGCATACCGGCCCTGTGACGGTCAGCGGTCCTATCGACTCCGCAACATGCCTATGTCATCGAACACGTGCAGCACTTGCCTTATAGCCGAAGTTGATCGCAGCCGCCATTTGTTTCACCTGAGCCTTGGCGGATGCGACCGCGCGGTAGAGAAGCTGAGTGAGGTTCGCGACAATCTCCGCAGGGCCACGGTGCTTGGACCCATTCCCGAGGACGAGCCCGGCGAGGGCGCCCCGGAGTAGGCCCAGCCGCTCGCTTTTGCCCCAAGGTTGCCCCATGGCGGCATAGGGCAGGCGCTCAAGCAAAAGAAAGGGTTGGTAGGTGAATGACTTGCCGGCCCTTCTCTTTGATTGTCGCACCCACAAGTCCAACCGCCGTTGTTTGTGGGAACAGGTGTGGGTACGCTGAAAGTAGTGGATCAGTTTCGCATTTACTATCAACGTCTTATCGCAATTTACCGCCTGCGCTTCTGGCAGCCGGACGACCGTTGAGGGCGTCGCGCGTCAAGCAGGCAAGGCTAGGAGAGCATGCTGGCCCAGCGAGCGCGTGCCCGCCGCGTGCCAGATCGCTGTGCTATGCTCTCACTCCATCTGCATCAGCTTGAAGGTGATGACGTCGCCGTCTTCCACCCTCACGCCCCCGAAGGGGGTGACACTGAAATCCGTGACGCGGCGCAGGTCCGACACGGCGCGGTCGTTCACCCAGACAGCCCAGACTTGCCCCTCATTGTCGCCGACACCGTCGATGGACTTGACCCGGCCGACCTCTCTGCCGCCACGGTCGATGAAGTCGGACTCGAACTCATAGGTCAGGCCTGGCGCCACACTTGAGGCCGCGTCGAGTGCTTGGGTCACCGACTTCTCAAGCGGCAAGGCGACCTTGGCCAGAGTCTTGGTGACGCCGTTCGAGAAATCGACATGAATCGTGACGGACATGCGCCCTCTCCATCGCTTCCTGCCCGCCTCGAGTTCAGGCTATGGGAAAGAGATCGGTCCTACAAGGGGACCCTCGGCGGAGTGCCGAATAGGCTTCATCCCGCATTGCCCGGATGAGATCGCGGTTGCGGCACTTCTTGGTCTGATTCCCGGGTAGCTTCGCGGTGGGATGTTGTTGGCGCCCAAGCAACAGCACGCTAGAGTTGGTCGAGTGTTACAAGCCGGAGGAAGCCTGAGATTGGGTCGGGACAGGAGAGCCTTGGCCCAATAGAGAGTTTGTTGTTCGCCCTCTGGTCGGGCGTAAGGGGGCGGCGCAATGATCAAGAACCATTTCGACGTTCTGATGGTCGGCACCGGGGCTGCCGCGACGTCTACCGCGATCAGGTTGATGCAGTTCGCGTCCAAGCCCCTCTCGATTGTCGCCGTGGAGCGCTTTCCTCAGCGTGGCAAGGGTGGTTTGGCCTACGGCGGACCGGGAACGACCTGGCACAACATCTACAACATCCAAGCTGGCCGCCTGTCGATCTTTCGCGAGGACGTCGACGACTTTCTAAACTGGGCCAACGGCGAGGCCGATAGACGCGCTTGGCCGGATCACTGGGCAGAAACCAGCTTTACCGTCACCGGCCCGGCACCGCGCGCGATCTACGCCGACTATCTGGCCGACCGGCTCAAACAGGCCCTGCGAGAAGCGCCCGAGGGCACGATGTATCGCGAAGAGGTCGGAGAGGTCTGGGATCTGGTCCCCTCGCCAGAAGGCGATCACGTCATAGCGCACGTGCATGTTCAGGAGGGCACCGGCGAAGTGCTGGACCGCAAGATCTATGCGCGCCAGGTGGTCGTTGCGACGGGAAACGAGTTTCGTCGCTTGCCCTTCACGCAGCACTGCCACCAGCACAGCTCCTTCGTCCGTCTCCAGTACTCGCAAGACGGCTACGCCCGCATGCAGCAGGTGCGCAGCAACGATACCGTAGCGATCATCGGTGTTGCGCTCAGCGGCTACGATGCCGCCTTGGCGCTGAGCAAGGACCTAGGTCACCGCGGTCCGGTCTACATGTTCTCGCGCCATGGTGTCGCCTTGCAGGCCTATCCCTCCGATCACATCCATGCCGTCATCAAGGTGCGCAGACCCCCCTTCTTGGACAAAGGCTACCGGGGGCAGGAGGCGCTGGTCGAGGATGTGCTGGAGGAGTGGGCCTACCTTCACGATTGGCTGGCCAAGGAGCATCCGAACATCCAGCCAAGCGTCTATTCCGAACGCATTCTCAAGGCGTGGGAGCCCTACGTCGTCGAGCTGGTCGAGATGGTTGCGCCAAGCGACGTGAAGCACTTACTCCATGACTACAACACCTTGATCTCGAACCTGCGGGTCGGCGCCATGCGCTACGCGATCGAGGCCATGGCGGATTTGAACCTGACAACGATCACCGCGCATATCGACGATATCGTCGTGAACGATACCGGCGGGCTGACGATTTCTTACAGCGATAAGGAAGGCGAACACTGGCTCGATGCGGACTTGGTGATCGCCAATCTCAATAGAGAGAGCGACTATTCTCAGGTGAAGAGCCCCCTGTGGCGCAACCTCATCGACCGGCAGGAGCTTGCCGTACCGCACAAAGCCACCGGCCGTGGCATCGAAGTCGGACCCTTCGGCGAGCTGGTATCTGCCAGCGGAATGGCCTCCGAGAGGATTCGCGCGGTGGGTCTGCCGAGAGAAGGCGACGAGATTGCACGCAACGGGCGGCTTGGTGCTTTTGCCTTCAACATTGCGACCTTGAAGAACCATTCCATCGCAACGGCCTTGAGAATAGTGTCGATCCTTGAACGCGACGCAAGCGATGCGGCGGACAATGCCGGCGGCGAATTGCAGGCGCAGCTTCGAGAATGCGTCCCCGCCGTCGCGCGCGATGACTTCAATGCGCTCTTCGACAAGGCGGCCGGCATGAAAGTCCATTGGCTGTCGGCGCGACGACGTGCCGACAAGTCTGTCATCCAGTCAGAGCTCGAGTCGCTGGTGCGGAAACTGTGCCAAGGGCTCTCGCAAAGGTCACCGCCCGCTGGAAAGGGAGAGGACCTCCTGCGCGCCGCGTTGACGGACGAGTCCCTGCGCCGCATGACCGACGTATCGGTGACCCCGCTTGAGCTGCGGCGGCGTCTCGGACTTGACGCTGCCCGCAACGAAGAGCCGACCGCGGCGGGCCCCGGGTAATGGTGCAGGAGAGTCTGCCGGCAACGCTTTCGAACAATCTCTATCTGCTGCGGCACGGCGAGAGCACCTGCAACACGGTCCATCGTATTGCCGGCATCTGTGACGTGCCGCTCAATCGACTGGGCCTGGTTCAGGCTCGGAAGGCCGGCCGCGCCTGGCGCGGCGGTAGCTTCGACTCAGTCTTCGTCTCCGATCTCAGGCGGGCACGCCAGACGGCCGATCTGGTTTGCGCCAGAATGGAGCCGAAGCCTCATGTCACCGTGGAGCCCAAACTGGCCGAGCGGGATTTCGGTAGCTATACGCTGCAAAACAAAGCCGTCCTGCAAAGGCGCTTCGGCGTACCGGAGTACGAAAGGGCGATGAACAGCGACAGCGCCACGATGGAGGCTGGGGAGGAGATAGCGCTTTTCCGTCGTCGGATTGAGGACTTCTACTACAACACTCTCTTGCCGGAGCTACGCCAGGGCAGGCGTGTGCTGGTGGTGTCGCACAAGTATGTCATCGAGTTTCTGGCACGCTTGATCTTGGGGTTGCCGCTGACCGGTGCCTATGACCTGCGCCTGCCGAACTCTCAGTTCCTCTGCGCTGCCATGCTTCAGAGCTACCTGTCGCAAGAGGTGAAGTGGCGCAATCAACTCTACGACATGATAACCGTCAACTATCATATCGTGTTTGTAATGGCGGTCATCCTCGGCTTTCTGCTGCACCTTTTGGGCCTGGAGATTGCCGTCTCGCCCTACATCCTGATTGCGCTGTTGGCTGCCGCTACGGCCATCGGCTTTACCACGGTGGAGATTGAAGAGGTCGGGCGCTACCTTGCCCGGCGGGATATCCTGCTGTCGAACCTTTGGCGCTTTGCCTTGGTGCCGCTCGGGGGACTGGCGATCGTCTTCGCGGCAGGGCTGCTCTCCTCGCCCTTGGCTTTGACCTGCCTGGCCTTTCTGGCGGCACCGGCCGGCGTCCTGGCCATAACCGCAAGCCGATGTGCCGGCGGTCTCATTCTGCCGGCACTGGCAACCGTGGTGATCTCGTCGCTTGTCAGCATTCTGCCCCTCGGGCTCCTGCTGGGCAGCGGCGCACTCGGCGAGGTGCCGACCTTCGTTGCGATCTGCTTTCTGGTTTTTTCCGCCAGCGTCTTCCTGCCCTATGGATTGATCCTGGTCCTGCGGGCGCGTTGGCCCATTCGAACCGCCAAGTTCGGCAGTCGGAACGGTCATCTCGCGATCCTCTTGCTGGCCCTCTACATCGTGCTGGCGATGCTCAACATCGATCTGAGTTCCGCGCTGACGGCAGGCCTGACGGCCACCGCACTTGCGCTGATGGTGAAGCTGGTCACGATGGCGGTGATCGGGCGGCGCGGGCTCTTCGCGGTCGACTACGTCAGCGCCATGACCTATCCGAACGCCTTCGTACTGGTGATCATCGGAGGCTTGCTTGGGCTTCCGGTACTGGGTCATGTTGCCACTTGGTACCTGCTGCCGATGTCGGTGCTGGCGGTCTTGGACGGACCCTTCGCGCGGGCTTGCGCAGAACGGGCCAATCGGCTTGATCTGCAACGGCTGTTGAAGGTTCCGGAGGGCAACTACAAAGCAAGGGAAACGGAGCCTTGACCACAATAGCAACAAGCAAGAGACAGAAGGTGGGACGCAGGCGTGTGCTGACTGGTGCAACGCTCGGTGCCCTCTTGTTCTGGTCCTGTGGTTCGTTGGCCGCCGACCAGCAACCGAAGGAGGCGATTCACCCTCCGAAGGTGATCTTCTTCGACGTCATCGAGACCTTGCTAGACCTGCAGGCCATCTCCGATTCCGCTGGCAAAGCACTGAACGGGCGCACGGATTTGGTCCCGCTATGGTTCGCGACCATGCTGCAATACTCCATGGTCGACACCTTGACTGGAAACTACAGCGAGTTTGCCGATATCGGTGCCGCGGCGCTGCAGATGGTGGCGGCCGAAAACAAGCTGCCTTTGACGCAAGAGCAGGCGCGGGCCGCCATCCGCGGCCCCATTCGCACGCTGCCGCCCCACCACGACGTGGAACCTGGCTTGAAGAAGCTCAAGGAGATGGGCTTCACCCTCGTCACACTGACGAACTCGTCGGAGGCGGGGGTCAGCGAGCAGATGCGTCACGCCGGCCTGGAGAAGTACTTCGACCGCTACCTTAGTATCGGCGAGATCAAGAAGTACAAGCCCGATCTGGAAGTCTACAGATGGGCCATGGCCGAGATGGGAGTGGCGCCGGAGGACGCCATGCTCTTCGCCGCGCACCATTGGGATTTGATGGGCGGCGCGGCGGCCGGCATGCAGACGGTGTTCGTCACCAGACCCGGACGGGTTCTCTACCCACTCGGCACCAAGCCGGATGTGACCGTCAGCGGTGTCGAGGAACTGGCGGAAAGACTTGCGGCCACGAAAGACTAGCCGCAGGTCCCTGTACATCCGGACGACGGAGCTACCTCCCGGAGGTCGTCTCCGCTACCGGGTGTGCTGATGGTGGCGATAGTATTGTAGCTCTTGGTCCAACATTTCGTCCCACGTACGAAATGGCGGTAACCAATCGTACTCTTCCAGCAGACGGTCGTAGTGGTAGACTTGTAGTTCCATGACATGCCCGCCGGGACTCTCGATATAGAACTGATAGATATCCTTGGTGAGCTGCATGGGCCCGAAGTGCGGAACCTTGCCATCCGCATAGGTGTCTAAGACTGATTGTGGGAACTTTTGATTGATCAAGGTGTCCAGCGTGGCAATGGCAATGTCTTCTTGGTGTATGCGAATCGCGAAATGATTCTCGATAAAGTTCGTATAGTGCTTCATAAATCTGAGATCATCTTTGTCGATCTTTAGGACATCTGCATAGTTATCATCCAGATCTTTTTCTATCTCGATGATGTGAAGCTCGAACCGAAAGATGTCGTCGGCTTTGGGGTGCAAGGACTTCAGTCTGAGATTGCCCAACTGGACCGGATGTTCCTCCACTTCAAGCGGTAGCAGCGTCGTGAGCAGGGCGACGGTCGCATCTATGTTCGGTACGGGCCAGGTCGCATGCTGAAGCTGGATTGTTGGGCGCAGCGCCGGCGCAGTCTGCTCACTGGTTTTACTATCCGCAAAGGCCGCGCTTGAGCCAAGCAAGGTGACAAGCAACAATCCTGCTAGCGAAACAGCTCCGATATTGGAGGAGTTAGTTTTCTTCATTTGTCACTCACCATTTGCTCCGACCAGGTGGAACCCTAGGGTTCGTTGCGGCCTGGGCACTTGTCAAGGTGAACCGCCCAGGGTTTGTCCCAGGCTCTGGTCCTCGTCAGTGCGCTCCGGGTGTCGCTCATCAGCCAAATCGCCTGCTTGGCCGAGCCGGACCGGGAGAGACTGCCGCCCGCTGAGCGATGCTCCCTGCGGGCAGAGGCTGTCCCTTACCGCTATCCCGTGCTAGCGGCCCCCTGTTCGGACAAGGACCTCAAGCCTGCTCGTCCTCGTAGCGCATGGTCCAGCGCGCCGGACCGATCGCCTGCACGAGAACCTTGGTGCCGACGGAGGCCTTCTCGACGGTCCCGGTATGCAGGTCGCCGCCGGAGTAGTTCATCATCCAGCCCTGATCCCTACTCGGGCAGGTTAGGGTGAGGGTCAGGATCGTCCCCTCGGGCGTTTTGCGGTAGGCGCTGATAGCACCGCCGTACAAGAGCTGAATGGTCTCGTCTATGGCCGTCCCGTCGTCGGCCGTGTTGATGTGCAGCCGTAGAAAGCGGGTGAAGTCGATTGCCGGTCCCACCTGATAGAGCTGCGGATAGTCGTAGCCGTGGTTTTCGACATGGGTGGTCAAGGCGCCCCCTCCGGCGACCGCCGGCTCGCGGCCGGCTTCCCGGATCAGGGCGAGCAAGTCCTCGCGCCCGAGACAGAAGTGCTCCTTCAGGACCGATGCCTCTTCTTCCGTCAAGCTCTGTGGCCCCAGCAAGGCCTTGACGTCGGGCGGCAGGTCGTCGAGCGGGAGGGGCCAAACCCGCATGCCGATCGTTCTAAGGACGGCGTTGATCTCCGCCAAGTCCGTCACCTCGGCGCGGCCGTCGTCGCCGCTCAAAACCAAGCCGCTCGCTGTTGCACGGGTCATCGTCCGCCTTCCTTCAGTACCCACTCCGCATAACCAGGCAAAGCTAGCGCCGCTAAGGCCCCGGGTAGTCCGCTATCTCCAGTTCTTGCAAGAGGCACGCCCACTGCGCGCCATGCATGTCCCGATCATACCGAGACCCTTGGATCGTGGGGCGCGGCATGGAGAACTTCAGAACGGATAGATCGGCAACCTCGAAGCGCTTTACCTCCTCGGCCTTTGCGCCAAGCAGCTTTGCGACCAACTCCGTCGGCACGTTCCTGACGATGTGTTCATAGCGCGACGGCGTTCCGCAGAAGATGTCTATCGTGAGCCAGAAGGGGCCGGCATTCTTGGAGCGAACCTTCTCCGCTATGGCGGCGAGCGCGGTCATCTTTAGAGGCTTCTCCGCTCAAGCCGAAAAGCCTCCATGGGATCCTCCAGCGCCAGCACATGATGCAGGCAGAACTCATAGAGCGGCCCGCGAAGCGATTCGGCCGGCGAGAAGGGAAACGCGAAGGTCGGCATGGGCTCGTTCTCGTGTAGCGGATGGTGCAGCAGGTAGGGGTTCAGAAGCTTGGCGATCTCCTTGACCTGCTCCGCCGTCGGCGCGACCGCAATGGCCATGACACCGATTTCGTGCGCCAGGCTCTCTTTGGTTTCCAGGGCGCCCAGGACCGCGTCGACAGCGATCAAGCGCAGGTCGATGTCGAAGGCGTCCGGAGAAAGCGCCAGCGTCTCGACAATCTGCTTCGCGCAATCGGCCTTGATGCTCTCCGCCCAATCGCGAGCGTGTCTGACATAGCGATCTTCGCGCAGCAGGGCGATGCTCACTGCCTGGTAGCCCACCGGCCGCGCGCCTTCCAGCTTGACCGTGTAGGGACCCGGCCGCCACTCGGCCCCCTCGACGCGCGCCGACCTCTCGTCGACCTGGCGATAGGTGGCGTTCTTGACATGCAGGCTGCCGCCCGGCTCGTGGAGAACGAAGGGGTCGGAGTTCTCGTAGAGCATATGCGCCGAGACGCTGTAAGGCGTCGCGCGAACGCCCTCGGCGAGGGGCGAAAGGGTAAAGCCGCTGCCGTCGAAGTCGATCTGCACGACCCCGGAGCCGGGCTGGCTCGTGGCTATGGCGCCGCATTCGCCGACCTTCGCGCCGTGCCACACCGCGCCCGGGTGATCGCCCCGCAAGAGGGGCAGCGCCGCGATGTTGGCGGTATCGGTCGCCCGCCCCGCGATCACGATATCGGCCCCGGTCCGGAGCGCGGCCTGGATCTGCTCCGCCCCGGCCAGCGCGACGATGTTGGAGCAGTCGTCGATGATGTCGGCGTCGATGTGAGGGGCAGCGGGGAGGGGGTGAATTCGCCCGTCGGCCAGCGCCTGTTTGATGCGTTCCTTCGACTGACCCGAATAGAGGAGCGCCACCTTCGCCGAGAGGCCCTCTTCGCTGGCTATCTCTCGGCTTGTCTCGAACAGCCAGTCCACAGAAGCATCGCTGCCGCAGGTCCCGGCCGTACCGATGATCAGGGGGACGCCCGCGCTCTGACGCGCCAGCAGGAGTCGACGCCACTCCGCCTTAATGGATGCCCGCGAGTACTTCGAAACGCCCGCGCCCAAGTAGAAGGGGCCGCTGTCGGTCGAGCCGCCATCGATGGCGATGACATCGGGCTTGTTCGCTATGCCGGTCATGAGGGCGTCTTGGCTGAAACTCAGGCCAAGCGCACCGGACGGTATCAACACCCTCGTCATGACTCATCCTAACCTCAATCGGTCGCCCTATATGTAACAGGACTTGGGTGGCCCGCGGTCTTGGGAGCCAGATTGTCTTGCAGGCGGAACGCTAGGGCTTGGGCTTGCACAGACCCGTTAGAGGTGTCACCTAAAGCCTGGATTTGACAGTCAAGGGGAGCCGCACGGCATGTCTGGCTTTAGCGATCGGCAGAAGCAGTTCGAAGAGAAGTTCCAGCACGATCAAGACCTGCAGTTTCGGGTCATCAACCGCCGCAACAAGCTCTTGGGCCTGTGGGCAGCCGAGATCCTGGGCAAGTCGGGCGACGACGCCGAGGCTTACGCCAAGGAAGTGGTCCTTTCCGACCTGGAGGAGCCCGGCGACGACGATGTCGTCCGCAAGCTGCTCGGCGACTTCGAGGCCGCTAAGGTCGAGGTCTCGGAGCATCGCGTCCGCCATCAGATGGAGCAGCTGCTGCCGACAGCCAAAGAGCAGATCATGAAGGAATAGGTCGTCCGTCTTGGGCCTGCTGATACGCCGGGCAACGCTCTTCGACGGCAGCGGCGAAGAGCGCCGGGAGGGCATGGACCTTCTGGTGGAGGGCGAGCGGATCGCGGCCGTCGGGCGGGACCTGGCGGCGGCGGCCGACGCGGAGGTGGTCGACGCCGACGGCTTGGCCTTGATGCCGGGCATCGTCGATAGCCACACGCATTATGACGCGCAGGTCACCTGGGATCCCTCCCTGACGCCCTCTCCGCAGCTGGGCGTCAGTACCTGCGTGATCGGCAACTGCGGCTTCACCATCGCCCCCTGCCGCGCCGAGGACCGCGACCTGGTGATGCGCAACCTGACCCAGGTCGAAGGCATGTCGCTGGAGGTGCTGAGGAGCGGCATCGTCTGGGACTTCGAGAGCTTCCCGGATTACCTCGACGCCCTCGAGCGGCGCGGCGCGGCGACCAATCTGGCGGCCTTTCTGGGCCACAGCGCCTTGCGCAGTTACGTCATGGGCGAGGAGGCGGTCGAGCGGGCGGCCACCGTCGAGGAGATCGACGCCATGGCGGCGATGGTGCTCCAGGCGATGAGCGCCGGCGCGCTCGGCTTCGCCAGCTCGACGGCGCCTCAGCACAACGGCTGGGGCGGGCGCCCCATGCCCTCGCGACTGGCCGGCGACGAGGAGTTCGAAGCCCTCCTGGACGCCATGGCACAGTCCGGGCGGGGCCTCTTCATGCTGACCAAGGGCAACCGTACCGACGTGCCCTATCTGGAGCGGCTGGCGGCCAAGTGCGGGCGGCCGGTCATGATCGCCGCCTTGCTGCACAATCCGACACGGCCGGAGCGGGCCTTGCAGGAACTGGACCTCATCGCCGAGGCGAACGGCCGGGGCCGCGAACTCTGGGGCCAAGTCAGCTGCTGCGCCTTGACCATGGACTTTTCCCTTGCCTCCGCCTATCCGCTGGAGGGTTTGGCGGCCTGGGGCCCGGCCATGCAGGCCGAGGGCGACGCGCTGGCGGCGGTCTATGCCGACCCCTCCTTTCGCCAGGCGGTGCGCGACGAGCTCAGCCAGCCGGCAGGCGTCCGGCTCTTCAACGGAGAGTGGGACAAGCTGGCCCTGACCGGGGCCGCGCGGCCGGAGAACCGCGTCTTTGAACACCGCATGATCGCCGATCTGGCTGCCGAAGCGGGCAAGGATCCGCTGGACTGGATGCTGGACTTCGCGCTGGGAGAGAAGCTGGAATCCCTCTTCACCGCCCAGCTCCTGAACTCGGACGAGGCGGCGGTGGGACGCATGATCCGCCACCCCAACGCCTCCGTCGCGTTGTCCGACGCAGGCGCCCATCTTACCTTCTTCTGCGATGCCGGTTTCGGTCTGCATCTCCTGGGGCATTGGTCCCGGGATCTCGGGGCCTTGAGCCTGGAGGAGGCGGTGCGGGAGCTGACCGCCAAGCCGGCCCAGATCTTCCGCATTCCGGGGCGTGGGCGCTTGGCGCCGGGCTACGCCGCCGACCTGCTGCTGTTTGACCCCAAGTCGGTAGGGCGGGGGCCGAAACGCCGGGTCAACGACCTGCCGGGCGGCGCGCCTCGGCTGACCACCGATGCCATCGGCCTGCACGGGCTGTGGGTGAACGGCAAGCGCCTCATGGACCGGGAGGGCGCGATCGATCAAGAAGCGCGGCCCGGCCGGCTCCTGCGGCACTTCGCGGTCTGACGCTTGACCTTGGGACGGCTTCGCCCACAGGCTTTCCGGAAAAGGAAACGGCTGGGGAGAGCAGATCATGTGCCGTTGGCTCGCCTACATCGGAAAACCCTGCTCGGTCGAACCGCTGGTCTATGACGGCGCGCATGCCCTGGCGCAGCTGGCGCGCCATGCCTACATGGCGCGGCTTGGCGTGCAGGGCGACGGCGGCGGGCTCGGCTGGTACGGCCGTCCGGCCGATCCCGGCATCTACCGCAACCCCGGGCCGGCCTGGGCCGATCCGAACCTGCGCGAGCTCAGCCGACACATCGAAAGCCGCGTGACCTTCGGCCACGTGCGCGCCTCCTCCGGCGCGCCCGACCTCTTCGTCAACTGCCATCCCTTTCGCTGGGGGCGCTGGATGTTCATGCACAACGGGCAGATCGGCGGCTTCGAGCGCATGCGGCGCCATCTGCTCTCGCTGCTGTCGGACGAGAGCTTCGCCGCCCTGGAGGGCGCGACCGATAGCGAGTTGATCTTCCAGCTGATGGTGACGCACGGCCTTAACCACGATCCCGTCCATGCCTTCCGGACCGTTATCGCCCTGATCGAGTCGCACCGCATGGCGGTAGCGGAAGGCGCGGCCTTCCGCGGCACCTTCGCGCTCAGCGACGGCTGGCGCCTCTTCGTCGTGCGCTGGTCTTCCGACGGCGATTCCCCGACGCTCTTCCGCAGCGACGGCGACGACCACCTCCTGCTGGTCTCGGAGCCGCTGGACGAGGATGTCTCGCGCTGGCAGCCGATCGACGACAACGTCATGATCGAGGTGGAGTTGAAACCCAACTGGAGCCTGACGGATCGGTCCGAGGCGTTTCTCTAACGGCGCTCCCGCCTAGGCCGGTTGCTTGCGGCTGCGCTCCAAGGCGTCGCTCAGCGATCTGCGCTCCTGCTGGGAGGGAGAGAGAGCGAGGCCGAAGTCCTCCAGCAGGGTCGCCAGCAGCGCGTCGACGCTCTCCACCACCGTGCTGCGCTGTCCCGCGCCTTGGCGCCGCACCAGCTTGCCGCCGAAGAGCACGCGGCGGCCGCTCTCCTCATGCCGGACGGCGAGCGGGCCTTGCGTAAAGAGGCTCTCCGGATGGCTGGAGGTCCAGTGGTTGGAGAGCGCGACGTCGGCCGGATAGACTGTGCCCAGATCGAAGAGATAGAGCGGCTGCGGTCCCGTGGTGTCCTCCATGGTGAGGCTCCAGCCGAAGCGCTTGTCGGCCGCGAGCCTCCAGACCACGTTGCCGCGCCTGACCGAGGTGCCGTTGGCAAGACGCAAGGGTGCGCGCGGCGTCTGGGCGCCGAAGCCGGCGTCGGCGATGAAAGGGCCCTCGGGCAGCGCCACCAGCACCAGGGTGTGGGTGCGGCCGGTCATCTCCGAGCGTCCGGTGCGCACGCGCGCGGCCAGCAGGCGGGTCTGATAGCCGAGCGCGCTTAGCGCATGATGCAGCAGCGAGTTGCACTCGTGGCAGTAACCGCCCCTGCCTTTGGTCACCAGCTTGTCGAAGAGGGCGTCGGGATCCAGCGACAGCGCGCGTCCCATGGCGATGTCGAGGTTCTCGAAGGCGATCGCCTTCAGCTGCGCCCACTGGACCTGCGCCAGGCCGTCGGCATCGGGATCGGGCGCGCGCTTGAGGCCGATCCGCGCCAGATAGGCCGGCAGATTGAAGATCTTCGCCACCATGGCGGCAGCGCTAGCCCGCGTAGCCCGGTGGCGGACGATAGCCGCCGAAGGCCTCTTCGATCAGCCGGCCCAGCATCAAGGTCGTGCGGTCGCCGTATTGCGGTCCGACGATCTGCAGGCCGATCGGCAGGCCGCTTGAGTGCAGCGGCAGCGGGCAGACGGTCGAGGGCAGCGAGACCACGCCGAAGAGACCGGCCCAGAAGAGCTGGTCGGTGGTGTTCTCCTGGCGCCCGTTGACGGTGATCGTGCGGTCGAGACGCTCGCCTGCCTGGTCGTGCGGGAAGGCGGGGCCGGCGCCGACCGGGGCCAGCAGCACGTCCCAGTCCCGAAAGAAGCGATGCCAGGCCCAGCGGTGCGCTTCGCGCTCCTCGTGCGCATCCAGCCAGTCCTTGTGGCTCAAGACCGCGGCCCGGGCGACGTCGGCATGGCGGCCTTCCGCGTCCTCGGCCAGGGTGCCGGCGCGCTCGAGCCAGACCTGGCGATCGGGCTCGGGCAACCGGGCCAGGGTCAGGGCGCGCAGCAGGCGGATGTAGATCCAAAAGGCCCTGGCCGTGTCCAGCTCCGGTCGCGCGTCGTAGGAGACCTTGGCGCCGGCCTTCTCCAGTTCCTTCGCCAGCTCCAGGATCTTCTGCTGGTACTCGGCGTCGGTGGCGACGCTGGGGTCCTCCACCATCACCGCGACGCGGAACTCCTTGAAGGTGCTGGCGCGCGGCGGCGGCAGGGCCAGCCGCAGGCCGGCCGCCTCGATCTCGTCCGGGCCGGCGAGGACGTCCAGGATCATCTCCAGATCGCCGACGCCGCGTGCCAGCGGGCCGCCGACCGAGATATCCGGGTGCGCGTAGCTCTCGTGATCGCTGTGCCCGCGCAGCGGCACGATGTTATGCGTCGGCTTGTGCCCGCAGACCCCGCAGTAGTGCGCCGGATTGCGGATCGACGCGCCGATGTCGCTACCGATCTCCACCGCCGACATGCCGGTCGCAAGCGCCACGGCCGAACCGCCGGAGGAGCCGCCGGGCGTGCGACTCGGGTCCCAGGGGTTGTTGGTGGTCCCGTAGAGCGCGTTGAAGCTCTGCCAGTCGGAGAGATAGATCGGCACGTTGGTCTTGCCGTAGATGACCGCGCCGGCGTCCAGCAGGCGCGTCGTGGCGACCGCGTCCTGCTGGGCGAGGTTGTCGGCCAGCTGCGGCCGCCCCCAGGTGGTGGGCGCGCCTTTCCAGTCGTAGGACTCCTTGATCGTGGTTGGCAGACCCATCAGGGGACCCCAGTCCTCGCCCCGTGCCAAGGCCGCGTCGGCCTCCCGGGCGCGGGCGCGGGCCTGCTCCAGGTCTTGCCAGATGACCGCGTTCAAGGTCGGATTGAAGCGCTCCAGCCTGGCGAGGCAGGCTTCCAGAAGCTCCAGGCAGCCGACGCGCTTGGCCTTGATGTCGGCGGCGAGCGCGCTTGCGCTCTTCAGCGCGACGTCGCTCATGCCGCGGCTTCCTGCTTGGCGGCCGGACCGAAGACGCGGTCGAAGATCCTGTCGACGTGCTTCAGGTGATAGCCGAGGTCGAAGAGCGCCTCCAGCGACTCGTCGGACAGGACCACGTCGGGATCGGCCTTCAGCATGGTCAGGAAGTCGGCGCCCTCCAGCCAAACCGGCATGGCGTTGCGTTGCACCAGGCGGTAGGCCTCCTCGCGGCTGACGCCGGCCTCGGTCAAGGCGAGCAGCACGCGCTGGGAATGCACCAGTCCGCCCAGGGCGTCGAGGTTGGCCTGCATCCGCTCCGGGTAGACCAAGAGCTTCTCGACCACGCCGGCCATGCGGTTCAGCGCGAAATCCAAGGTCACCGTGGCGTCCGGTCCGATCATGCGCTCGACCGAGGAGTGGGAGATGTCCCGCTCGTGCCACAGCGCGATGTTCTCCATGGCCGGCGTCACCGCGGAACGTACCAGGCGCGCCAGGCCGGTCAGGTTCTCGGTCAGGACCGGATTGCGCTTGTGCGGCATGGCCGAGGAGCCTTTTTGGCCGGGCGCGAAGTACTCCTCCGCCTCGCGCACCTCGCTGCGCTGCAGGTGGCGGATCTCGACCGCCAGGTTCTCGATCGAGCCGGCGATGACGCCCAGACAGGCGAAGAAGGCGGCATGACGGTCGCGCGGAATGACCTGGGTGGAGACGGGCTCCGGGCTCAGGCCCAGCTTTTCCGCGACATAGTCCTCCACGAAGGGATCGATGTTGGCGAAGGTGCCGACCGCGCCCGAGATGGCGCAGGTCGCGATCTCCTGGCGTGCCGTCTCCAGCCGCGCGCGGTTGCGGACGAAGGCGGCGTAGTGGCCGGCCAGCTTGATCCCGAAGGTCGTCGGTTCGGCATGAATGGCGTGACTGCGGCCGATGGTGGGCGTCAGCTTGTGCTCCAGCGCCCGCGCCTTCAGCGCCGACAGCAGCCGGTCGAGATCCGCCAGCAAGAGGTCCGCCGCCTGTGTCAGCTGCACCGCGAGGCAGGTGTCCAGCACGTCGGAGGAGGTCATCCCCTTGTGCACGAATCGGGCCTCGGGGCCGACGTGCTCGGCCAGATTGGTCAGGAAGGCGATGACGTCGTGCTTGGTCTCGCGCTCGATCTCGTCGATGCGTGCTACCTCGAAGCCTCCGCGCTCCCAGACGGCCTTTGCCGCCTCAGGCGGGATCTCTCCCAATTTCGCAAGCGCATCACAGGCATGGGCTTCGATCTCAAACCAGATTCTAAACTTGTTTTCCGGTTCCCAGATCTTGACCATCTCCGGACGGCTGTAGCGGGGGATCATGACGGCGGAGTCCTCTGACTGCTGGCGCGGCGTAACTGCGGTGGATATTGGCTGAAGGGCCCCGCCGCGCCAAGAGATTGCAAACGCGTGGCAGCTATCCGGCACTCGAGAGGCCGCTGGCCGCGAGCCTGTCCCGGTCCCGATCGGGGTGATGAAAGAGCAGCACCAGGATGACGGAGGAGCCCGCCAGCACCGCCATCAGGAGAAAGGCGGAGCTGAAGGAGCCGCTTGCGTCGAAGACGAAGCCGGTCACCACCGGTGCCAGGAAGGCCGCGACGGCGAAGCAGCAGTCCATGATGCCGAGCGCTGTTCCCGACCAGCGGGGCAGCACGTCGATGTTGACGGCGAAGTAAGCGGCATTGGCGGCCATGGTCGCGGCGACGGCGAAGGTGATGCCGATCATGGCGACCGTCAGACTGTCGACCAGGGCGACGGGGATGACGGCCAGGGCCGCGATCAGCTGCGTGCCGGCGATCTGCAGGCTGCGCGCTTGGCGCAGGCTGCTGCCGCGCCGCAAGACGCGATCGGACCAGCCGCCGAAGATCAGCATTGCCACGACGGCGGCCAGCCAAGGCAGGGCGGCAAGCCAGCCGGCGGTCACGATCTCCAAGCCATAGGTCTTGTTGAGGTAGCCGGGCAGCCAGGACATGAAGAAGAAAAGGAAGTAGCCGAAGACGAAGAAGGCCCAGTAGTTCACCAAGAGCGTGGGCGTGGCGATCAGGCGGTGCCAGGGCCGTCCGTTCCCTTGCTCCCCTCGGGTCTCAGGCGCTTCGCCATGACGGATGTGATCGAGCTCCTTCGGCGTGACATGCCTGCTTCGGGCCGGATCGTCGCGGTAGAGCCAGAGCCAGAGCGGCAACCAGGCGAAGCTCAGCACCGCCAGCGACAGAAACATGGCCCGCCAGCCGATGGCGTCGATCAGCTGCGAAATGGCGGGCGCTCCGAGGGCGAGCGCCAGCGGCACGGCAACGAGCGCGCCGGAAAGCGCGCTCGCGCGCTCCCTGGCCGGCAGCCAGCGCCGCACGGCGACGGTCACGGCTGGAAAGCTGGGGCCCTCCGCCACGCCGAGCGCCACGCGCGCGACGTAGAGCATGGCAAAGCCGGTCGCCAGGCCGGTGGCGCCGATCGCCAAGACCCACAGCAGCACGGCGCCGGTCAGAACGGCCTTGGCGCCGACGCGGTCGACGGCGAGACCGCCCAGAAAGGTCGTTGCCGCATAGCCCAGACCGAAGGCGCCGAGGATGAGCCCGATGGCCGATGCCGAGAGGCCGAGCTCCTGCTCTATTTCCGGAACAGCAAAGGCGATGGCCGAGCGGTCGATGTAGTCGACGACCGTGATGGCGAAGAGCAGAAAGACGATTGCCCAGCGGAAACGATCGCGCAGCATTCCGGCCGGCCCTCGCAAAGCCGTGTCTTGGATGGTCCGGAGACTCTACGCGCCGAGCACCGCAAGTGGCCAGCCGTGCAGGGACTTTGCATTGGGACAACGGCACCGAGGACCGGCGGCCGGCGGGCAAGGCGCCTCACGACATCGGCCGGCCACCCGCGGTGAGGCAGGCAACCGGCCGGTTACTCTCACGCGGGTCCTTTAGCGGCGGGCTGCCGCTGCCTGCGGTTCCGCTTCCGCGGTCAGCGCCTTCATCAAGAGCGCCTCGACCGACTCGTAGGCCTGATCGATCTCCGGATCCTGCCAGGCGTTGAACATCAAGGGATGGTGAAAGCGCACCGTGGCGTCGAAAAGCGCGCGGGCCGTCACGTGCGGGTCGTCCTTGAAGTTCAAGCGTCCTTGCTCGCGTCCTTCGGCGAGGATCGTCGCCAGCTGATCGACCATCTCGTCCATATGGATCGACACCGCGCCCTGTGCCGTCTCGGCGATGGTGCGGTAGGTGGCAAAAAGCTCCGGGTCTTCCTTCACCTTCTGGCGTTTGATCGACACCAGGCGGCGTAGCCAGGTCGAGAGCTTGGCGTCGGCTTTACCGGGCTTATTGGCGATCTTGGCGAGCGGGTCGGCCACACCCGACAGCCAGCGGCCGGCGACGGCGTCCCGCAAGGCCTTCTTGCTAGGGAAATGACGGTAAATGCTGCCGTGGCTGACACCCAGCGCGCGGGCGACATCGACGACGCTGGCCTTCTTCGGGCCAAACCGCCGCAGAACCGTCTCCGCGGCGTCCAGAATACCATCCGGGGTCAAGTGACCCTCGGGCTTCCCTGGTTTCTCCATCTGCATCCACTCCGGTGTGCCTCGATCTTCCCAAGGCCGCAAACGTTTGGCGCGCCCCAAAACCTCTGAGTCATTCCCGACCGACTGAGGATAGCGTATCACAGCTCTGCTCCCTCTGGACAATACTGCGCGCATCATCGCACCAGAGGGTGAAGTTTGAAAGCTATGCGATTTTGTCCTCATTCTAACCAAAAGTGCTATCGCAAATCTAGCTAATCGGACAGGTCCACCTGTCCAAAAGGTCAGGTGGACCTCCAGTCAAGCCGACGCGAACCCGTTCGCGGCTTCGCGTGGCGGGTCTCTTTCGTAATTTTGTTATTATATTACAATAGATTAGGCGGCATAGTTGAAACTGAATTTTGGTGTAGAACACGCCTGGCCAAGGTGAGGTGTGCACCGGGCTCGGAACCCTAGACCGATGAAATTGCATGAGATTTTTTGTTTTGTGAGAACGATCAGGCCCAGGACGCTGTGGCTCGGGCCGTTGCGATCGGCCTCTCGCGGCGGGTCGTCCGGCGGGCGTTCCCCTCCGCGCGAGCCTGCGTAGAAGCCTTCTTGACTCGCTCCGGGCAGCCACAGTTATGGCATGCTGTTGCGCAATTACAACAGTGAGAAGACCGCGACGGCGTCGGGCGCGCGATGCCCGGCCGGATAGGCCCACGACTCCGGCCAAACGGCCACGCCGTCAGAAGAAGGCCTCGGGGCCGCCGGCGAAGGGATTGCGCCCTTGTCGATCCTCGACCTCGACCACCCAGAGGTCGGGATCGCGCTGAACGGCGCGCGCCAGATAGGCCTCGGCCTCCGCCTCCTCGACATCCGCCTCTTTCAAGGCCGTCATCCAGCCCAGGCGCCCGTCGAGGTCGCGTTGCTGGACCAGCACGCGAAAACGACCGTCCAAGAGATTGAGCTTGACCGCCAGGCCGCCGCCCATGCGCTCTCCCTTGCGCAGTACCAGGACCGGCCGTCCCTCGGCGTTCTCCTGCCGTACGACCGCCATCACCCAGAGATGCGACGGCAAGCGACCCTCACTCATGCCGGTAGTTCCTCCTCGGCCCATTCGGACAGGACGCCGGGGTCGGTCTCGGTTCCCTGGCGTTGGCGCTTCTCCGCGAGGAAGCGCGCGCGATCCAGACGCGACAAGGCCCAGACCGCTGCGCCGCGGACCAAGGCCGATTCGTGGTCCAGGGCTGCTTCCACGCTGGGCAAGGCCCTTGGCTCGAGACTGTTGCCCAGTGCGATCAGGATGTTCCGCAGAAAGCGCGCGTGGCCGATACGCTTGACCGGCGTGCCCGAAAAGAAAGCCCGAAACTCGGCTTCGCTTTGCGCCGCCAGGAAGGCGAGGGAGGGCTTGTTCAAGGGATCGCGAGCCCGCAGCTTCGCCTCCCTCGCTGATCTGGCGAACTTGTTCCAGGGACAGACCGCCAGGCAGTCATCGCATCCGAACACGCGGTTGCCGATCGCGGCGCGCAGTGGACGCGGGATGGGTCCCTTGTGCTCGATGGTGAGGTAGGAGATGCAGCGCCGCGCATCCAAGCGGTAGGGGGCCGGAAAGGCGTCCGTGGGGCAGACGTCGAGGCAGGCGCGACAGCGACCGCAGTGCGCGGCCGCCGGCGTATCCGCGGGGAGCGACAGCGTCGTGAAGACGAACCCCAGAAAGACCCAGTTGCCCAGGTCGCGCGCAAGCAGGTTGGTGTGCTTGCCCTGCCAACCGATGCCCGCAAGCGCCGCCAGGGGTTTCTCCATGACGGGCGCGGTATCGACGAAGACCTTCACCTCGCCGCCGGCCTCGGCCAGCAGCCAGCGGGCCAGGCGCTTCAGCTTCGGCTTTATCACGTCGTGATAGTCGCGGCGGCGGGCATAGACCGAAAGGTTGGCCATGCTCCTCCGCTCGAGATCGGCCAAGGGCGGTTGTTCGGGGCTGTAGCTGAGAGCCAGGGCGATCACAGAGCGCGCATCGGGCCAAAGCGCGCGCGGATGGCGGCGCCGCTCCCTCGTCGTGGCCATCCACTCCATCGTGCCGTGGTGTCCCGCGTCCAGGTAGGCCTCGAGGTTCCGGCTGGCCTGCTCCGGCAGCTCCGCCGGAGCCACTCCCATGGCATCGAAGCCCAGGGCGAAGGCTTCTTGACGAAGCGCGTCGATCAGGTTGCTGGACGAAACGGCGGTCATGGGCTGACCATTCCCGCAAGCCCGAGCGCGACGCAAGCCCGCTCTGGCCTTGACAGCACCCGCGCGGCTTGTCACTTGCCCTAGCATGCGCCTTACACTCGAAGCGGTATCTGAACCGCATCCCGTGACCCGGCAAGCCAGTGCGCGCTTGCGCGCGTCGACCGGCGGTGCGGGCTTCACCGATCTCACCACGGCGGTCAGCGACTGGCTCTCGGGCCTTCCGGCGGGGGAGGGGAGCGTGACGCTCTTCTGCCGGCACACCTCGGCGTCGCTCACCGTGCAAGAGAACGCGGACCCCAGGGTGCAGGCGGACCTCGAGGACGCGCTGGCGCGCTTGGCGCCGGAGACCGCCGATTGGCGGCACGACGACGAGGGGCCCGACGACATGCCGGCGCATGTCAAATCCTGCTTGACCGACGCCAGCTTGACGATACCGGTGCGCGGCGGACGGCCTCTTCTCGGTACGTGGCAGGCGGTCTACCTGATCGAGCACAGAGCAAGCCCGCACAGCCGCGAAATCTGGCTGCACTACCTCGGTACCTGATCTCTTGGCGAGCGAACCTCCCCCCGCGCGACCCTTCTGGCAGAGGAAAGCACTGTCGGAGATGAGCGACGCTGAGTGGGAGAGCCTCTGCGACGGCTGCGGGCGCTGTTGTCTCATCAAGTTGGAGGACGAGCAAAGCGGCTCCATCGACCACACCAACGTGGCCTGCTTCCTCTTCGATGAAGCCACCTGCCGCTGCCGGGACTACGACAACCGGCAGAGCAGGGTGCCGGACTGCGTCAAGCTAACACCCGAGACGGCGCACACGATCGCCTGGATGCCCAAGACCTGCGCCTACCGCCTCCTGGCGGAGGGGCGCCCGCTCTACTGGTGGCATCCGCTCGTCTCCGGCGATCCGGAGAGCGTGCATCTGGCGGGTGTGTCGGTGCGCCACCGCGTGGTCGACGAGCGCGAGGTGAGCGACGCGGACCTGGAAGACCACATCGTCACCTGGCCGGTTCCGGAGGACCTTCTGGAGAGCTAGCGCAGGGGAGCCTCTCAGGCTACTTGGCGGTTCGGCCAGCCGCTCCGGGATTGTTCGCGTTCGTGCCGACGACCCGGCGATAGGCCCGCTTCAAGCGCTTCCTAATAACCCGGCCGAGCGTGCGGCGCTTCTGGACCTGCTCTATCGGCGCGGCTTCCACGGCGCCGTTCGGCGGGGCCTTCGCCGCGTTCTTCGCCGCGATCTTCGCGGCCTTTCTCGCGACGGCCTTCTTGTCCGTTTCCTTGTAGTTCGTCTTCTCCAGAATGTCGCAGAAGATCTCCAGCATCTCGTCCTTGCTGGGGGTCGTGATGGGGCGCTTGTTGTCCTCTCTGTAGGGAGGAAAAGGCCATTCCCTCTTGCCGCCGAAGAAGCGTTCGTTGAACAGAGCGAGGTCGTCAGCGACTTGGTCGCGGAGCCAGTCCCTCGTCTCTTTCGGTACCAGGATCCCTTCTCTCTTTGAGATCACGGAACTCAACTGGTTGAGCGCTTTTCGCACCTTTTCTTTGTTTTGATCGGACCCGGACCGGTTGATCTCGAGCAGGAACCCGGCCACCAGGTAGTCCAGTGACTTGTTGAGCTGCGTATCGATGCGCTTGAAGCCCGCGAAGGTCTCCGACTTGAGGCCGAGGCAGGTCAGAAAGTCATCGATCAGATCGCCGTTGACGAGCCGATCCCTGACGAGCGGCCTGGCGAGCACGTTCTCGTCACCGATGCAGCTTGCCCACTGATTGCATATCGCAAGATAATTGTATCTCTTGGAGACGTTCTCCTTTTGGGGCCGCATGTCTGAGTCAGTGGCGCCGCGCCTCAATGAGTTCGAGTACACGCTGGCCAGATATTCGCTCGGATCCCTGAAGTATTGAATGACCTTTATATCCTTCCCTGTGCTGGTCAGGAAAGCAACGGTTCTTTTTGCCGCCGGGACTTGCAAGAGCAGCCCGAGCGACTCGGTCGAGATGATGTAATTCTTGTCTTGATCGATGGTTTCGGTGAACTCTTGCTCCAGCGTGCTGCGAAAGAGCTGGTACTCTTCATCGCTGCCGGGCAGGCGTGCGTCGAGGCGTGAAGGGAGGTTGCCGTTGTTGCGGCCATAGACCGCGAGCTTCGTGTGCGTCAGGCTTCCCAAGAACTTCGGCAAAAAGTAGCCGTGCTCCGCCAGGGCCCGTTCGTTCTTCTTGAGGAACGCCTGAATCGTGGTGGACCCGGCTTTTGGGCTCCCGGTATGAAGGAATATGGTCACAAAATCCTCCTAAGAAGACGTCGCTTTCATCGAAGCCCAAGCTATTCCGTAGCGACCGCCATCCCCACCGGCGCGCGGGAGGGAATATAGCCATAGGTGAGGTCCGCGCAAGCGGTCTCGAAAGGCTCTGGTACCAGCCGGTCGTCTCTCCGTGACCCCGATCCGGGATCGCGCTACGGCCGACAAGACCTCGTCGCTGACCCCAATATGTGAAGCTTTGCGGCTACGCTCAATAGCCTCGATCGACCGTGAAGCGCGCCACTTCCATCATGGCATCCTTGACGTCCGACGCCGGGAAGACGGAAAGGGCGGCCAGGGCCTCGTCCCGATAGACCGCGGCGCGAGACAGAGATGCCTTCAAGGTATCGTGTTTGTGCATGAGGGCGACGGCCCGCTCCAGATCGTCATCGTTCTGCTCCATGTCTTCGAGGCAGCGGCGCCAGAACAGGTTCTCCGATTCACTGCCGCGCGCAATCGCGAGCACCACGGGCAGTGTCAACTTGCCGTCTCGGAAGTCGTCGCCGACCGCTTTGCCCATGTCGTCTTCCTGCGCGGCGTAGTCCAAGACATCGTCCACCAATTGGAAGGCGATGCCCAGCGAACGGCCATAAGCCTCCAGTGCCCGCTGCTCTTCGGCCGGACGCTCGGCCACCACGGCACCCACCTCGCACGCCGCGGAGAAGAGCGCCGCCGTCTTCGCGCCGATGACCTGCAGATAGGCTTCTTCCGTGGTCTCGGTGTTGTTGGCCGTCATCAATTGCTGGACCTCGCCTTCGGCGATGATCGCCGAGGCGGTCGAGAGGATACGCAAGACCTCCAGCGAACCGTCGGCCACCATCAGCTGAAAGGCGCGCGAGAAGAGGAAGTCGCCTACCAGCACGCTGGCCTTGTTTCCCCAAATCGAGTTGGCCGTGGTCTTGCCGCGCCGCAGTCCGCTTTCGTCGACGACGTCGTCATGGAGCAAGGTTGCCGTGTGGATGAACTCGACGCAGGCGGCCAGCCCCAGGTGCCGGCGCTCGCGATAGCCGCAGAGGTGCGCGGAAGCAAGGGTCAGCAGCGGCCTCAGACGCTTGCCGCCGGAGGCAACGATATGGCCGGCCAGTTGCGGGATGAGGACCACGGGCGAATCCATTCGCTCGACAATCAAGCGGTTCACCGCCTTCATGTCGTCGCTCATCAGCGCCATGAGCTGTTCCAGGCCGTCGTTCTGCGCTTTCGTTCCGGCTTGCTGTGCAAGGGATGACGCGCCGACACTGACAGACAAGTGGTACTCCTTTCCGCGTCACCGCATGGGCATCTGGTCGGAGCATAGAAGGGCGCCGACGGGCGTCAAGCTGCAGCCGGTGAGACCCTCTGTCCCGGCGTGAGGTATCACGCAGACTTGGGATACTGTGAGTAATTGATAAACGCGACTCCTTGTCAGCGCGCGGCCGCCTTCGTACATTAGCAATGTTAGCACGTAACCAGGCTCTGTGAGACAAGCCTTACCAGGCTCTAACAGAGAAGCCTCGTAGCACAGATTGCGATGCTGAACATCATGGGCGTGCGCCGAAAAGGGCAGCTTGGACTGCGGCACCGGTCAAGGGGATCGGGAGCCAGGGGCCGGGTCGGTAGGGCTCTTTTCGAAACTAAGGAGTGCGACCACAATGGTCGACACCATTGTTATGCGGCGCTTGACCGGGAGATCGCGGCCCAAGAGCGCTGGCCATCGGGGACCCTCGGAAATGAGAAGCAGCAACGCCCTGCTGCGTCTGCTTCTATTCGGCGCAGCACTGTTCGGGTTTTCCCGAGCGACGGTGGAGGGCTGAAGAGCCCGTCAGCCGAGCAGACGGCTGGATCGAAACAACCGGGCCGGGCCGTGCCAACAGCGCCTTGGGCGTGATTTCGACGTGCGCGGGCTTGTGATCGCGCACCTGGCGTGCCGACGCAGTGCCTGGTGACGGTGTCACTGGCGCGACCTCTACCTGACGCCCCTTAGCACCTTGGTCACCGACGAGAAGACGAAGCTGGTGACGAGTTGTTCCGCCTCTTGGTCGGTGAAGGTACTGCCGGTTTCCGGCAGCTTGCTCGCAAAAAGCTCCGAACGGTTCTTGAACCAGCGCGCGCAGACAGAGTCGTTGCTCCGCCGGTAGGCATCCCTTAGGGCCAGGATCTCGGCCGCGGGCAAGTCCGCGCCTCTTCCCCGGTAGTTTCCGCTGCCGAGTCTGCGCTTGACCATGTAGATCGCGGCCAGCGTGCCGGGGTCAGGACGTGGCGGGAGCGCCCTGTTCCAAGCCCGGGCGACCTCCTGCACGGGGGCGGCGATCGACTCGTTGGCGGCTCGGGTGAGGGAGTAGTGATCTCTCCAGCCCGCCCCGATGAGACTGCAGAAGTCGCAAACGATGTCGCCGCGCTCCAACTCGGCGGCATCGAAAATGCGGACTTTCAGAGCCTCTGCTCCGAACACCGCTTCCCAACTGGCAAGAAGCCGATCGTAGAAGAAGGTGTCCTTTGACTTGTTGTGGTGCGCCCACTCGAGGAGTGTTCCCGCGTAGCCGATCCGCAGCGCCGTCGAATAGGAGCTTCTGAACTGTTCGTACTGCTCTCTCAGGTACACGACTATCTCGAAGGCGGACGCGTAGGGTGCCAACAAAGACTTCACACGCTCTACCTGTTCCAGGCTCAGCGTGGCGCATAACTCCGAGGAAACGACAAGCGTGTGGACGGTCTCCGCGATGCCGGCGATCTCTTGTTGCAGAGCCTCTTCGGTTTGCTGTCGGTGGTGGTGAAGCTTGTCGGGAGAATCCACACCCAGCTTTCTGCGGCGGTCGCGTCTGGGGTTGACGCTCTCGCGGAACTCCTGCGCATAGATCGAGAGGCCCGGGTTGTTCTTCCGACCGAAGACCCTCAGCGTCCCCAGGCCTTCGGCGCCAAGGGACTCGCCGTTCCTATCCAAGAAATTCTGCACGGTCGTTGTGCCGGTCTTGGGGACGCCGATGTGGAGTACGAATTTCCTATTCAATACCAACGCCTATCGTGAAGGTCCGCATGGTGCAGGTGATACGGCTCGGGCGGAGCGCAGGGTCATCCTGCTCAATCCTCCATAACAAGCCCGTGCACGCAAGGGGTGAGTTCGCGACGCCTAGGATCGGCGTGGCGCGAGCGCCCCGGTCAAAGCTCCTCCTCTCGCGGTTCCTGCGGCGCTTCCGGTGTGTCCTGATCGCTGTCGAGAGGCTCCTTGCGTGCTCGAACGTGCATTTTCTTCAGCTTCGGTCCGAAGTACTTGACGAAGTCCGCCAGAACAGCGGCGCTCTCCGCCGAGGTCAAGGGGTCATCCGGATCGTGCGAGATGAACTGATCGATGTTCCCGTTCGTGATCGCACAGTCCAAAGCATGGGTCTCGCAGAACGACTCATTCTCCAGCAGGTGCTTTTCGAACAGGCGGTGCAATCGCGCGGAAATCCTGTCGCTCTGTCCCTCGCCACGCCGCCTTCGCAGGTACTCATAGAGTTTTGATGGGAGCAGGGTCACATTCTCCGCGGTGCCCGAGTCCAAGAACTTGTTTCTATCAAATAAAAATTCATTGTACTGGTGTAGAAATCTGCGGGCTACGGGTAGCAATGCCTTGTCCACGAGGGGAAGTCTGAATCCCTTAGTGTTGGTTCCCAGCGACTCGCACAGATTGAGGCAGCAATTATTAATACTGGCCAGCAAGCCTTGCGATCCATCGTAGTAACTAATGATGGTGTGGGTGGGTTTGAGAATGCCGGTCCACCGCGAAACCAGGGTCGCGTAGTGCAGATTAGGGCGCGCGGCCACTGCTTCACACCAAGCATCGAATGACAGGGTCGCGCCGTTCTTCAGCAGTCTGTCGTAGGCCAAGGCGGCAAGATGGTCCTGCCGCATCAGGTTGAAGACCACGATGGACCGATCCGCCGTGCTCGTTAAAGCCGTCGCGATGTGTGACACCTGCTCGTCAGTGACCATCGAGGAGTCAAGCACCTTGGCGATTAGGACTGATGACCCCTGCTGCGTGTCCTGATTGAGCCGGTTGAGGCAGCGGGCAAAGCGCCTGCGGACTCTTCTCTCTTGATCTGCCGGGAAGGCATCGCTGCGTGGTTCTTGTACCGACAGGGCGGCATTGAACGTCACTTTCTCCTCGAAAGAGCACATGAAGCGATCCAGGTTGGGCGCTTCCTCTACATTCTTGAGAAAGTGCACCCTGTCGTATCGGTTCATGACCCTCTTTTTGTGTTGAATGAGAAAGTCCTCATAGTTCGGCTTCTTAACGCCCAAGAGGTTTATGATGAGTACGAGGGATCGCTTGGGGGGCGCTGAGGGAACCATGAGGTGAGGTCTGCCAACCTGGAGTTTGTGAGATCTTGCTTGGGATGACGGCAACCAGGAACGTCGACACCTCCTAGCGAATGGGGCCGGCGAGCACAACGATCCCCGATCGTACCACCGGCGGTCGGAGGCGGGATGGAGAGACGGCGACCCATCTCGGTCTCCCCCTTCCATCCGATCTGCGCTCGCCGCTCCACGTCGCACTAACGGTGACGCCGGCCCGATGCTATGGCTTTGCTATGACGTCGACCTTCGCGCAGGGCGGCCCCCCAGCGTCGCTTCTGGATGGACGCCTCATCCTACACCAGCCGAAGTCCGGCTATCGAGTCTCTCTCGACGCGGTGATGCTGGGCGCCGCCAGCGACCCGCCCGAGGGCGCCAAGGTGTTGGACCTCGGGTGCGGTGCCGGCGCGGCGACTCTCTGCCTCTTGCACCGTAGACCGGACTTGCGGGCCGTCGGCGTGGAGCTGCAGCCGACCTTGGCCGCCTTGGCGCAAGCCAACGCCGAAGCCAACGGCATGGCCGAGCGGTTTCACGTCGTCCAGGCCGACGCGGCCCGGCAGCCGCCGTCGCTGCGCCAGATCCAGTTCGACTGGGCGATCAGCAATCCGCCCTTCTATCAGCGGGGCAGCGGCGGCGACTCACCGCTGGACGCCAAGAAGCAGGCCCATCAGGAGGGCAGCCTGGACTTGGACGGATGGCTTGGCGCCATACTGTCGCGGCTGCGGCCGGGCGGTGGGCTTACCCTGGTGCACCGGGCCGATCGCCTGCCCGCCTTGCTCGCCGCCTTGCATGCCAAGGCGGGTGCCGTCGCCCTCCTGCCGCTGTGGCCCAAAGCGGGTCAGCCGGCCAAGCGCATTCTCCTCTCAGCGCGCAAGGGAAGCCGGTCGCCGGCGCGCCTGCTGCCCGGCCTGGTCCTGCACCGCGACGACGGCAGCTATAGCGACGAGGCGCAGGTTATCTTGCGCGGCGGCGCCGGCCTGTCGCTTTCGGGCTGAGCGCTCAGTCCGCCAGGCCGTTGAGCGTGGCGAAGGGATCCCAATGGCGATCGCGATGCCACTCGTACTCCGTGCCCGTCGCCACCGCCTCGGCCGTCGCCTCGTCGACCAGCGACGCGATCAAGCCAAGTGCCATGTCGATGCCGGCAGCCACTCCCGACGAGGTCCAGAAGGGCCCGTCCTCGACCCAGCGCGCCTTGGCCTGCCAGTCGACCTTGGGGCCTTGCGCGGTCGCCCAGGCCCAGGCCCGCTTGTTGGTGGTGGCCCGCCGCCCGTCCAGAAGGCCGCCGCGGGCGAGGAGTGCCGCACCCGTGCAGACCGAAGCGACGATCTCCGCCTCGCGCCCTGCTGCGGCCAGCCAGGACGTCAGACGTTCGTTCTCCACTTCTTTCCTGGTTCCCGCGCCGCCCGGCACCAGCAGCATGTCCAGGTGCCCGACCTCTCCGAGACTGCGCTCGGCCAGGCTTTGTGGGCCGCCGTTGCTGGGCACCGCTCCCGCCTGTTCGGCGATCAAGGTGATGGCGAAATGCTCGCGTAGCAGGCCCAGCATCTGCAGCGGCCCGTAGAGGTCGAGCATCTCGAAGCCGGGAAAGATCAAGGCACCCAAGCGCCGCATGGCCTGTCGTCCCCTCTCGGTTGGATGGCGCCGCTCCCTCCCTGCCGCGCGGGAGGCCGGGGCAGGGGCGGTTAGTCTTGCCTAGGGGGCAGGCAGCGGAGGGACTGTGGCTGAAGCGGACCGACGGGACTGTTCCGCGTCTTCCTGGCGCGCTTTTTCTTTCCGGGTCCCCGGTCGTGCAGCAGCATCACCGCACTGCCCATGGCCAGACTGCCGAAGGTGATGGCGAAGAAGACGATCATCAGGATCAGCGCCTCCACCCAATAGTCCGAACGCGACAGCAGACTGCCGAGGCGTCCCACGTCGGTCACGATCAACCCGGCCAGCACAAGCCAGCCGGCGATGATGCCGGCCAGGCAATGGCGGAGGAGATAGGTGAGAAGGCGCTTGTCGCTCATGGCGAGCACAGTGTAGCGCGTGGCGGGGAGAGCGCCAGTCCGTCGAGGTCGCATGCCTTGCCCGCTCGCGACGGCGGGGCCATCTCCCAAGCTTCGAGCCGCATCAGTCATAGCCAAGCGAGTCCAGACATGTCCTTCTCACTTCGCAGCCTCGTCGGCGCCTCGCGCCCGCTGGTGCCGGTGGTGCGCCTGGCCGGTCCCATCTTCGCCGGCGGGGGACCGCTGAGGCGCGGCCTGTCGCTGCAGAAGGTGGCGGGTCCGCTGGAGCGCGCCTTCAAGACGAAAGGGGCGAAGGCCGTCGCCTTGGCGGTCAACTCGCCCGGCGGCTCGCCGGCGCAGTCCTCGCTGATCGGCCAGCGCATTCGCCATCACGCCAAGGAGAGCGGTCTGCCGGTCATAGCCTTCGTCGAGGATGCCGCGGCCAGCGGAGGCTATTGGCTGGCCTGCGCGGCGGACGAGATCTACGTCGACCGTAGCTCCATCGTCGGCTCGATCGGCGTGATCTCCGCCGGCTTCGGCCTGCAGGAGGCCATCGCCAAGCTGGGTGTCGAGCGCCGCGTCCATACGGCGGGCACCCGCAAGATGATCCTCGATCCCTTCCAGCCGGAGCGCGACGAGGACGTAGCCCATCTGACGGCGCTGCAACGCGAGGTCCACGATAGCTTCAAGGCCTGGGTCAAGGAGCGGCGGGGAGAGCGCCTGAAGGCGAGCGAGGAGGAGCTCTTTTCCGGCGCGTTTTGGACCGGCGAGCGTGGTCTCGACCTGGGCCTGGCCGATGGTATCGGAGAGGCGCGCGAGGTGCTGCGCGAGCGCTTCGGAAAGAAAGTCCGGCTGATCGCGACGGAGCGCCGGCGCGGCTTTCTCTCTAACCTCATCGGCGGCGGAAGCGCCGAGGCCCGGATGGAGAGCCTGGCAAGCGCGGCCGTCGATGTCGTGGAGGAGCGCCTGGCCTGGCAGAGAATTGGATTATAGAGCAGATTCACGCGTACAGGTGAATCCACCTGAATACGATCTGCTCTAGTTCCAGCTGGGCACGAAGCCCACCGTCTGGTCGAGCAGGCACTCGTAGAGCAGTTCGTAACTGCCGGTGGGGGCTTGCACCTGGTCGATGGCGTTCTGAATCTGTCCGGAACACCAGTTGCGGGCGAGCTGGGGCATGTCGGGCCAAAGCGAGACCAGCGCCTCGACCGCGGTCTCCTCGCGCTGTCGGCAGGCTTGGCGAACGGCACCGGCGTCGGTTTCTGGCTTCACGGCGACTTGGCTGAGTGCCGCCCAGGTGCAGAAGCGCTCGAGGTCGTACTCGGGCAAGGCTTCTTGCGCCCGCGCCGTGACCAGCGCCAGGCAGCAGAACGCGAGACAAGACGCGAGGAACTGCGCTACAAGGCCTTTGACCACCCTTTGAGACTCCTTTCCGGCTGACCCGCGCCGCAAGGTAGAGGCTGCGCTTGGAGAGTGCAAAGAGGATCGCGGGGGCTTGGTCGGCTAGCTGAGCCTCACTAGGTGAGAAGGTGATCGCGTCGCGTGGATGCGATCCTGCCCTGACTGCTGTAGGAAGCGAGAGACGGCGTGTTTGGCATTTCGATTCAAAAGCTCCTGGTCCTGATCGTGATCATCGCCGGTGTGATTGCCGCCTTTCGGGTGATCTCGAGCCTCAAGCGGCAGCAGGAGCTGGCGCGGCGCAATCGGGAGGCCCAAGACGCCAGACGCCCGCGGCGGCGAGAGGAGCCGGCACCGGGCGATCAGGCCCAGATCCAGGACATGGCCGCCTGTGGACGCTGCGGCGCCTACATCGCCGCCGAAGCCGGCGGGTGCGGTCGACGGGACTGCCCCTTCAAAGGGGCGTGAAGGCAGCGCTTTTTGGTGGTTCCGGCCCAAATGCGCTAGAGTGTCTGCGCTGCTTTGTAACGAAAGGAGCCGGCCATGAGTGGCGGCGACAAGCAGGACGACGACAGCGAAGACATCGGCTTCCACTTGGATAGCATCGGCGGGGCCGAGTTCGAGGCGGCCATTCGCGACGCCGAGCAGGATCTGCAGCAGCCGATCGAGGATTGGCGGAGGCTGGATCCGGTCAGCGCCGAGGAGGAGATCGCGGGGATGGAGCGGGAAGAGCCGCTCCTCACCACCGACGTCGAAGAGGCGGTCGTCCTGAAGCTCACGGTTCGAGACAGCGACGGGTTGATGGGCGACTTCAGCGGCTCCGACGCCCTGCAGGCGGCGACACCGGCGGAGGTGCCGGCGACCGCCTATGCGGAGGAGGAGGGGTTCGTCGAGATCCCGCGATCCGGTGCCGAGACGCTGAGCATGGCCGAGGAGGGAGAGGACTGGCTGGCGCCGATGGAGCGAGAGGAGCCGGACTCCGGGCCGCTTCGGTCGGGACTGACGGCGAGCGAGGATGCCGTGCTCATCGGCGACTTCAGCGGCGCCGAGGAGATGCCGCACCCGGAACCGGCGAACGACGTGATGATGATCGAGGAGTTCAATGCCGACGGCGGCATCCCCGACCCGGACGCCCAGCTGGAGGAGGACCCGGCCTTCATCAACGAGAACCTTGCCGATCTCTCGCCGAACCAGGACTCCCTGCTGGCGGACTTCGGCGGTTCGGGGATGCTAGAGGACCTGCCCGACGACGACGGCGGACTGGGCGCCTTGGGAGAGATGATCTTCTCCTCTGGCTCAGAAAGGACCGATCTGGAGCGGCCGCTGCAGAAGGTGACGGAGCGCAGCGAACTGGACTTCATTTTCAAGGACTAGATGCCTTGCCGTCGGCCATGGCCCAGGGGTAGGGTCCTGCGCCTTATCACTGACAGCCTGTTCTATCGGAGTATCCAGGGGCCATGACCGCCGTCACCGGACGCGAGGCCGACCCGTCCACCTGCTTCCAACGCCTCATTTTGAACCTGCAGACCTATTGGGCGGGCGAGGGTTGCGTCATCCTGCAGCCCTACGACCTGGAGGTCGGCGCCGGCACCTTCCATCCGGCCACCACCTTGCGCTCGCTGGGACCCGACAGGGTATGGAACTGTGCCTATGTGCAGCCCTCCCGGCGGCCGACGGACGGCCGCTACGGCGAGAACCCCAATCGCTTGCAGCATTACTATCAGTACCAGGTCTTGATGAAGCCCTCGCCGGCCGACATTCAGGAACTCTACCTGGGGTCTCTTAAGGCGATCGGTCTGGAGCCGGACGCGCACGACATCCGCTTCGTCGAGGACGACTGGGAAAGCCCGACCTTGGGCGCCTGGGGCCTGGGCTGGGAAGTCTGGTGCGACGGCATGGAGGTGACCCAGTTCACTTACTTTCAGCAGGTGGGCGGCATCGACTGCGACCCCGTTCCGGTCGAGCTGACCTACGGACTGGAACGCCTCGCCATGTACGTGCAAGGGGTCGAGAACGTCTACGACCTCGACTGGGACGGTGTGCCGAAGGACCGGGGCGGCAAGTCCTACGGCGACGTCTTTCTGCGTGCCGAGCGGGAGTTTTCCGCCTTCAACTTCGAGCATGCCACGACCGACGTGCTGTTCCGTCACTTCCAGGATGCCGAGGCGGAGTGCGCGAACCTCTTGCGTCAAGGCCTGGCCCTGCCGGCCTACGACCAGTGCATGAAGGCGAGCCATGTCTTCAATCTTCTGGATGCGCGCGGCGTCATCTCGGTGACCGAGCGACAGGCCTACATCGGCCGCGTCAGAACCCTGGCGAAAGGCTGTTGCGAGGCTTGGGTGGGGGAGAGTGCGCATGCCTGAGCTGCTGCTTGAACTGCGCTCGGAGGAGATCCCGGCGCGCATGCAACGCCGGGCAATGGAGGATCTCGAGCGCTTACTGCGCGGCGGGCTGGAGAAGGCCGGCTTTGCGCCCTCGGCGACGCGCGCCTTCTCGACCCCGCGCCGTCTTACCCTGGTGGTCGAGGGGCTGGCCGCGCGCCAGGCCGACACGCGCGAGGAACGCAAGGGTCCTAAGGTGGGCGCGCCCGAGAAGGCGGTCGCCGGGTTCCTGAGGGCGGCCGGTCTCGCCTCGGTCGAAGAGGCCGAGGTACGCGAGACCGAGAAGGGGCCGACCTACTTCGCCGTCAAGGACGTGCCGGGGCGCGACAGCGCGGCGGTCTTGCCGGGGCTGATCGTCGAGGCGCTGCAGGCGCTTCCCTGGCCCAAGTCGATGCGCTGGTCGGAGAACGGCTTCCGTTGGGTCCGTCCCCTGCGCTCCATTCTGGCCGTCTTCGACGGACACCCGCTGACGGGCGGCCTGGACTTGGCGAGCAGCGGTCAGGACGCGGGCTTCCTGGGCTTCGGCGACAGCACCCTCGGCCATCCGCAATGCCGCAGTCAGTCCCTCCAGGTGAAGGACTTTGCCGACTACGTCGGTCAGTTGACCGCCAAGCGGGTGATGCTGGATCGAGAGGAGCGTGCGGCTTCCATCCAGGAACAGGCGGAATCGCTGGCGCGCGAGGCCGGTCTGCGCCTGCGGCCGGATCCGGACCTGCTGGACGAGGTCGTCGGCCTGGTCGAATGGCCCACGGTCTTGCTCGGCCGCTTCGAGGAGGCCTTTCTGGAGGTGCCGCCGGAAGTGCTGGTGACCGCCATGCGCAACCATCAAAAGTACTTCGCGCTAGAAGGGCGCGACGGTAAGCTGGCGCCGGCCTTCCTGGTGGTGGCCGATGGCGAGGCGCCCGTCGGCGGCCCCTGGCACGACAACGTAGCCTCCGGCAACGAGCGGGTCTTGCGCGCGCGTCTGTCGGACGCCCAGTTCTTCTGGCAGCAGGACCTCAAGACGCCACTGTCGGCGCGCCTGCCGCAATTGTCGGACATCGTCTTTCACGCCAAGCTCGGCAGTCTGAGCCAGCGTGTCGACCGCATGGAGGCCTTGGCGCTCGGCCTCGCCGCCTCGGTCCCGGGGACGGACCACGACCAGGTCCGCGCCGCCGCGCGCCTGGCGAAGGCCGACCTGGTCACCGGCATGGTGGGCGAGTTCCCGGAGCTGCAGGGCATCATGGGCCGCTACTATGCCGAGGCCGAGGGCGAGCCCGCGGCGGTGGCCACGGCTATCGCCGAGCACTACGCGCCCAAGGGCCCCGACGATCCCTGCCCGCGCGAGCCGGTGACCCTCTGCGTTGCCTTGGCGGAGAAGCTGGACACCTTGGTCGGCTTCTGGGCGATCGGCGAGACGCCGACCGGCAGCAAGGACCCCTTTGCATTGCGCCGCGCGGCTTTGGGCGTCATCCGCCTCATCCTGGAGAACGACCTGCGCTTCTCGTTGAACGAGGTTTGCACCACGGCCGCAGGCGGCTATCGCGACACGGCCCAGGGCTTCTCCGCGACCTCGCTGCTGAGCTTCTTCGCCGACCGGCTGAAGGTGGCGCTTAGGGGCGAGGGCGTGCGGCACGACCTCATCGCCGCCGTCTTCGCCTTGGAGCAGGAGGACGACCTCGTGCGCCTGGTGGCCCGCGTGCGGGCGCTGCAGGAGTGGCTCACAGGGGAGGCCGGGCAGAACCTTCTGACCGCCTATCGCCGGGCCGCCAACATCGTGCGGATCGAGGAGAAGAAGGATGGCGCCCCGGTTGAAGGGGCGCCCGATCAGCACCTCTTCGAGCAGCATGAGGAGCAAGCGCTCTGGCTCACCTTGGAAGGTGTGCGGCCGACCCTCGCGCTGGCGCTGGGCCGCGAGGACTTCGTTGCCGCGCTGAACGATCTGGCGGGGCTGCGCGCACCGGTCGACGCCTTTTTCGACAACGTGACCGTCAACATCGAGGGTCTGGGCCTGCGCGCCAACCGACTGCGGCTCCTGAAGGCCATTCAGGAGACGATGGACCGGGTGGCCCGCTTCGATCTGGTGGAGGGATAGGACAGCATGACCAAGGAAGAGGCGACCCAGTTCTTCGAGGCCTATCTGGCCGCCTGGAACGCGCAGGACTTCACGGCGCTCTGCGGCTTCTACGCGGAGCCCTCCATGTTCGTGCTGTCGGAGCGCAGCATCCTGATGGAGGACATGAACGGCGCCTTGGCCCTGATGGAGACCGTCTTCGCGCGCCTCAACGCGGACGACTTCGGGCGCTCCACCTACGAGAGCCTGGAGGCACAGGGCTGTGCCGAGGGCCTGGCCGTCCTGGATGTCTCCAACGTCATGCGCCTGCGCAAGGACGGCAGTCTGATCGAGAAGATCGATGCCCACTACGTCCTGCGGCACGACCCGGACGGCGGCTGGCAGATCACCACCGCCGTCGTCTGCACGCCTGGTTGGCGCCGGGTCTAGGGTCGGTCATACACGCGCACGCACGCTCTCCAGGTCAGATGAAGATGAAGTCGGTGGCGGTGATCTGATCGGCTTGCGATACGCCGACGACAATAATGTCGAAGTTCCCGGACCCGTCGCCATCGGTATCGACGCGCAACCTATCGGTGGCGGAATCGAAGCGGACCTGCGGACCGCCGCCGGTGAAGGCGGCGGCGCCGATCCACGAGCCGCTGCCGCCGGAAACCAGGATCTTGAAGGAGTCCGCATCGGCCGGGTCGGTGACGTGCGAGGTGAAGTCGAAGACGACAGCCTCGATGCCGCTTCGGCTCGTGACGAAGGAAAAGGTGTCGGCGTCGAGACCGCCGGTCAGGCTGTCTATGCCCGAGCCCCCGTAGAGCGTATCGCTTCCGTCGTCGCCGAAGAGCTTGTCCCCGAGGGCGCCGCCGTACTGCAGGTCGTCGATGGCACCGCCATAGAGCGTGTCCGCGCTTTCTGCGCCGACAAGCAGGTCGGAACTGTTGCCGCCATAGAGCGTGTCGCCGTCGAGACCGCCGAAGAGCCAGTCGGCACCGCCACCCCCGTAGAGGCGGTCCGAGCCGGTGTCGCCGGATGCCGTGTCGTTGCCGCCGCCGCCGAACAGCACGTCTGCTTCGGCACCGCCAAAGAGAGAGTCGGCGTCGTTCTGGCCGCGCAGGTCATCCGCTCCGAGTTGACCGTACAGACGGTCCGTGTCGGCGCCACCGCGCAGCGAATCGAGGCCCGCGCCGCCGAAGAGGGTGTCAACGTCGTCGTTCCCTTGCAGGTTGTCGTTGTCGGCTTCACCGGAGATCGTGTCGCTGCCGTTGCCTCCCACGGCGAAGTCGTCGTTGTCCCCGCAAAAAATCGTGTCAATTCCGTCTTCACCATAGAGGCTGTCGTTGTCGTCCAATCCGGACAGGCGATCGTTGTCCGCGCCGCCACGCAAGGTGTCCGCGCCGCTTGAGCCCTGCAGCACGTCGTTTCCGTTCTGACCGCGCAGGAAATCGGGACCGTCTCCGCCGTAGGCGGCGTCGGCGCCGTCACCTCCCCTGAAGACGTCGGCGCCGCTGTTGGAGAACATGAGATCGGCACCATCGCCGCCGGCGACCGTGTCGCTGCCCGTCGATCCCAAGAAGGTGTCGTAGCCGGAACCTCCGGCGAGGAAGTCGTCTCCCTCGTCCCCGTCCAAACTGTCGTTGCCGGATCCACCGAAGAGGCTGTCGCTGCCAGAGCCGCCGAAGAGGCTATCGATACCCAATCGGCCGACCGCCCGGTCATCGCCCCCATAGGCGTAGATCTTGTCGTTGTTGTCGGTGCCAAAGAGTGTCTCGCCATAGGGATAGCCAAAGATCTTCGCCATTGGTCTCACCTCGGATGTTGAAGAAAGGTGTGTTAGAGGAGTCTCCAGAGAGAAAACCACACAAGCTTATGCGCAATTTGAGGGAAGCTCAAAGGGGAATCACTTTGGGACGAGGGCGCTACCGCGCGGTTCTCTCTGTCAACAACCCGCGTACTCGGTTGCTGGTCTCTGGAGTTCTGGCACTTCGTTACTCTTTAGGTTTTGACGGGGGACACGTGGCCCGATCCGCGAGTTGCTCAGCTTTAGAGGGTGGTACACCGCTTCGTACCAACCAAAGAATGATGAACCCTATGACGCTCACCATGATCAAGAAGCCGCCAAGTTCGATTTTTCGGTCATGGTAAGACCAGAATGTACGTTTATCAGGTTCGCGAGCAATCAGGAAGGTTGCCTCGGTGTCGGGGAAAAACGAAAGCTCACTATGCTTCTTCCAAAACGCTGCGGATTGAAACTCTTCTTCTGTAACCAGATCTCGAACAGCGCTCTCCAACCTGTCGCGCTGCGCACGATGCAAGTTAGTATGCTCTGAGAGTCCAATCTGAAGAAGAATCCATCCTCCCAAGATGGTTGCTGTGAGGGTAAAAACAATCCGCTTGTTCTTCGATAAAAATATTCGGAATGCGCCGAGCGCATCCTTCTTCAGAAACAGCGCTGCAAAAACCGTCAGTATTGCCCCGGCAATCCAATAGTTAAGCTGAATTGCCACTTCATGCGGGTGGCTGGAATGATAATCTCGCTCAGCAAGCAAGATTGTCACAAGTTCTGCAGCGCCTATTTTGCTGCCATCCGCCATTCTTACACTGCTTAATCAAGCTACTACGACTCGCCGATGGTACCTCCAGTGCTTCCCTGAACGCAACGGTATTGTTCGATCGCCGCTGCTGTGCGTATCAATTGAAGGAGCAATCTCGGATAAAGCGAAGTGAAGGTGTAAGGGAGGGTACCGAGTTTCTTCTGAATGTGTTTGTTGGAATGGCAATGCAAGGCATAGGTTTGGAGTTGTTGAACTCTTTCCCACTATCTGCCCTGAAACACACGCTGAACGAGGGCTTCTGCCGAAGTCACATTGTTGACGCCTAAGGCAAAGCCAGTCCGACTTGGCGCATCCACCAAAGGACTGTTCGCGAGCGACGCGGCCCGAGCATCCCGAGTTCCACGAGCGCCCGCCTAAGCTAAGCGACCGGCGCGCGCCGCTCCAGGAACCAGGTCCGCATCTCGCCCTTGCCCTTGATATCCAGGGTGCCGCGTTCGGTCATCTCGAAGCGGTCGGCCAAGAGGTCGTGGGTGGCCTCGGAGAGCTGGATCCTGCCGGGCTCGCTGCTGGACTCCATCCGCGAGGCCGTGTTGACGACGTCGCCCCACAGGTCATAGGCGAACTTGGTGGCGCCGATCACGCCGGCGACCACCGCGCCGCTGTGAATGCCGATGCGCAAGCGGACCGGCCCTTCGATGTCCTCGACACCCAGCGCGGCGCAGGCGGCTTGCATGTCGAGCGCCAGCTGGGCGATGGCCTCGGCGTGGTCCGCCCGCTCTCGCGGCATGCCGGCGACCGCCAGGTAGGCATCGCCGATGGTCTTGATCTTCTCCACGTCGTGGCGCGCGACCAGCTCGTCGAAGCGGGAGAAGACCTCGTTCAAGAAGAGGATGAGCTTGTCCGGTGCCATGCGCGAGGAGCGCTCGGTGAAGCCGACGATGTCGGCGAAGAGCACGGTCACGTGCGCATGACCGTCGGCGATGGTGCCTTCGCCCGCCTTCAGCCGTTCGGCGACCTCGGCGGGCATAATGTTGCGCAGCAGATGCTCGGACCTCTGGTACTCCTTCTCCAAGGCCTGCTCGGTGCGCCACATCTCGCGCATGAAGTACCAGATGATGACGGACACCGCCGGGCCCACCCAAAGGCCGGTCGACAGCAAGTACCACTGCGTCTCCACCGGAGGGAAGGGGTCGCTGGGTCCCTCGAGGATGGAGAAGACGCCTCCGGCAACCGTGATGGCGACCGCGACCGCAATGACGGCCGCGCGCTTGGGGAGAGGTGCGAAACGCACGGGCGCCGCCACGCCCACGATCAGGAGCGTGACGATCGCGAAGCCGGCTTCGATCCCCAGTACGTAGGTCGAGAGCGCGCTGGCGATGGCGAACTCCAACAAGCTGAGCGACCAGGTCAAGGCCACCATCTTGTATCGCCACATCAGATAGACCAGTGCGACGAAGAAGAGGCCCGACACTATATTGTAGTAAGCGAGTATCGGCCGATCGAGGTGAAAGAAGAAGAGAATGAAGGCGCCATGCACGATCGCGCTGATCGTCACCATGGCCAACCCCATGGCGTAGGCGCGCTTACGGTCGTTGTCTTCGCGCTGGGGCAGAGCCGAGACATCCGCCAGCGAGCGACGCGATAGGCCGAGATCCGCGCTATCCATTGCGCCGCGTCCCAGCCATAGGGCCGGCGCCCGGTACAGGGCAGTGAGATGCCATTCCAGCAAGAGTCATCGGGTTCACTGCGGTCCCTCTCACCTGTTCGGATGCGGATGAGGCTGCTTCCGCGTTGCGGTCGCTTCCATTCCGTCGTCCTTGTTCACCTCTACGGCGCTGCGACAGATTTTGTCGCCCTGTCCATATTGACATCTAGACGCCGGATGTCAATATGCCGACCATGAACGAGCGGGACGTCAAGATTCTGGAGGCGGCGATCGCGGTGTTTTCGCGCTACGGCGTGAAGCGCGCGACCATGCAGGACATCGCCGGCGAGGCCGGCATCGTCCGTCAGACGCTCTATAACGCCTTCCCGAACAAGGAGGAGGTCTTGCGCGCCGTCATCAGGCTCTTCGCCGAGAGGGCGCTGGCGGCGATCGCGGCGGACTTCAAGGAAGGGCAGGGGCTGGGCGAGAAGCTGGATATCCTCTTCGATCACCTGACCGTCAGGCATTTCGACCTGCTCAACCAATCGCATCATGCCGGCGACATCATCGAGGGCTTCAACGCGGCCGCGAAAGACGAGATCGCGCGCGCCGAGGCGGGCAACAAGGCGGTCTTCGAGGAGGTGTTGGCTCCTTACGAGAGGCAGATCCGGTCGGCCGGCATGACCCTGCCGGGTCTGGCCGACCTCGTTCAAACCTCATCGGCCGGCTTCAAGCACAAGGCCGAGGACAGAAAGCAGCTGCTGGAGCTTCTGCGCTCGCTGAAGCTCCTGGTGCTGACGCTCGTCGGAGAGGCGTGAGCGCCGCTTCGGTTTCGGACATTTGCAATCAAGGAAGTCAGCGATGCACGGCTCTCTGCCGCTCTATTGCGAAACCGCGCTCAACACGGCGGGACACTTTCCCTACGAGCCGATCAACGCGATCACCAGCTTTGCGCCCGTCGCCTTCGGAATCTTGGCGCTGTTCTTTTTGCGGCGTCACCGGCATCGGAACGTCGTGGCCTACGCGCTCGCCATCCTGGCCATCCTGACCGGGCTCGGCAGCGTCGCCTGGCACGCGCTCAGGACAGAGACGGCGCTGGCGGTCGATGTCTTTCCGGGCCTGGCCTACTTCGCGCTGGCGGTCTTCTATTGGGGCTATCACGTCAGAGGCCGACATCTTCTGGCGTCGCTTCTGCTCGTGGCGCTCGCGCTCGTGGTCCTGCTGCCGCCTTCCTCCAGGCTGGAGGGCCAGATCCTGACCATCTCGGCGCTGGCCGTGGTCGCGGCGGGTCTCCTGATCGCCACCTGGGTCAAGCGTCGCGAGGCCTTCCCGCCGGCGGCGTGGATGGTGGGCGCGGCCGTCCTGGCGGCGGGGCTGCGCACCCTCGACCTCAGCGTCTGTCACATCGCGCCTGTCGGCACGCACTTCTTCTGGCACATCTTCCTCGGTCTGGCCGCCTACATGGGCGTGCGCTTGGCCGTGCTTCTGCCCAAGCGCTCCCTGGACGGCCAGATGCAGGCTAGGCGAAAGCCTGTAGCGTCCACGAGCTGAGCTGGGCCGCTCAGCGCGCCTCGCTCTCCTCCTCGCTCTCGGCCGCCGGCTCCAGGGCGCCGCCCAGCGGCAGGGTGCCCAGCGGTGCCGGCGTGAAGTCGTAGGCAGCGGTATCGCCGACCGGTGCCTCGCGACGGCGTATGCGGGTGGCGATGAATGCACCGAACAGCAGGTTGAAGACCGCCAGGTAGAGGAAGAAGGTGCCGGGTCCGAAGAGGCCCATCGAGGCCGCGGCGGCGAAGTTGCCGACCATGCCGCCGATGGAGTTCATCAGCAAGAGCGCCGCCGCGGCAGGCACCAGGCTGCTCTCCGGCAGCCAGTCGTTGGTGTGCGCGATCACCAGGGCGTAGGTCGGGAAGATCGCCGCGCCGGTGATGACGCAGGCCAGGATCACCGAGAGGAAGCTCGGCGCACCGGTCAGCAGCGTGACGTAGAGGACCAGGATCGCGGTGCCGCCCAGCGTGGTGATGCCCAGAAGCACGGCGCGGCGGTCAAAGCGGTCCGAAAGCCAGCCCATGGGATACTGCGCCACCAGACCCGACAGCAGGCCGGCGGTCACCAGCCAGGCGGTCTCGTCGGCCGAGAAACCGGCGCTGGCTCCGTAGACGCCGGCCATGGAGGTGAAGGAGCCCTGCAGGCCGCCGACGCAGAAGGAGCCGATGAGGCCCAGCGGGGTCTCGCGAAAGAGCCGCAGGAGCCCGTAGCGGCGCCCGCCGGTCTCGGCCTCCTCCTGGTGCACCGGCGCGCCGGCCCGCGTCAGGGTCACCGGCACCAGCGCGAAGGAGATCAGGATCGAGGCCACGGCAAAGAGCATGAGCCCCGAGGCGTCGCCCAGATTGGCGATCAAGGGGCCGACGGCGAAGCCGCCGAAGACCGCGACGCCGTAGATCGAGAGAATGCGCCCGCGCATGTCGTTGGGGACGCGCGCGTTCATCCAGCTCTCCACCACGGTGTATAGCCCGGCAAAGCAGAAGCCGGTCAGCATGCGCAGCAGCACCCAGCCGATCACCGTGGGCCAGAGCGCGATCAGCAGGGCCATGCCGGAGGCGACCGACGCCAGGGCGGCGAAGGTACGGATATGTCCGATGTCCCGCACCAGCTTGGGGCAATAGAGGCTGCCGATGCCGAAGCCGGCGAAGTAGCTGGCCGAAATCAGGCCCATCCAGCCCACGGAGATGCCCTCCATCGGCGCGCGCAGGGCCAGCAGGACGAACTGCAGGCTGCTGCCGGCCAAGAGAATGCCGAACGAGAGGATCAGAGCACCGAGAGAAAGCAGCAGGGAGGTCATCGCCATGGCCCCATAGCAAAGGCATATCGCAGCTGCCGCCCCTAAACCCAGGCCCGGGCCGGTGCAAGCGCGAAATTTCGCTAGCTCTTTCTGTCAGCCATCACGGACAGAGGCAGCTCGGCGGCTCGATGCCCTCCAACAGCCCGCCGGCCATGAGGCAGAAGGCCTGCATGCCCTGAGGGTCTCGGCGAGCCAGCGCGATCTGCATCTCGGTGATGTTGAGAAGGCGGAGCGCTCGCGGAGTGGCGGGCTCGACCTTGCGGTCCACCAGGGTGCAGCCCTTGGGCTCCAGGCGCGCCGAGAGAACCAGAGGGTCCACCGCTCCGTCCGGGCGATAGATCTTGACCTGCGCCTCTCCCAGCCAGCTGGCGCCGCTCTGCTTGGCCGTCACCCGCTCGATCCGGCAGTCGGCCCCGGCACCCGCCAGCCCCGGGCAGGCCTCGCGCAGTTGCCTGGGCGCATCGGAGAGCAGCAGCACCGGACCGGTGAGGTCGACCTCTTGGCTCTGCGCCGCTGTAGATCCGGTCGCAAAGAGCAGACTGGCGAAGAGCGGGAAGGAGAAGCGCCTCAAGAGTTTGAACACGAAGAGCGGTTCCTACATTGTCACCTCGACGGAGATCAGTTGCCCGCCGCCGGGGAGGGTGACGCCAGGCGCCAAAGACAAGGTGTCGGTCCCCGCGCCGCCATCATAGAGATAGCTGGTGAAGTCCGTCTGGTACAGGACGACAAACACGTCGTCACCGTCTCCTCCGTAAGCGGTATCGAGCCCCGCCCCGCCGAGGAGCGAGTCGGACTGCGCGCCGCCGTAGAGAAAGTCGTCGCCGGCATCACCGAAGACCGCGTCGCTTCCGGACCCACCTAAGAGGGAATAGTCGTCACCGCTGCCCCCATAGAGGTAGTCCGCACCAGAGCCGCCATTTAGAGAGCCGTCGGTGCCGTTTCCCCCGAAAAGGCTGTCATCACCTAGGTCGCCCTCAAGAATGCTGTCGTCACCCTGGTTCCCGTGGAGCAGATCCCTGGCGGTTCCGCCGTATAGGCCGGCGTCGTTGCCGGTTCTGCCGAAGAGCGTGTCTAGCCCGGACCCACCGAAAAGGAAGGCGTCGGCGCCATCACTCCCGTAGACGGAATCGTCACCCTCGTCGCCGTGGAAATAGGAGTCGTCGCCAGTTCCTCCAACGACGTTGTCGCTGTCAAACCCACCAAAAAAGAACTGATCGTCACCATCGTCGCCGAACATGCTGTCGGCACCGCTCCCGCCGTAGAAGTAAGAATCGTCGCCCTGGTCCGCGGGGAGGAAGTCTCGGTTGCCTCCGCCAAAGAAAGAGACGTCATTTCCAGACTTACCCTCAAGCGCGTCTTCGCCGTCACCGCCGAACAGGGAGGCATCATCGCCGTCGCCTCCGTAGATTTCGTCGTCGCCTTGCCCTCCCTCCAGGACGCTGTCAGCACCGCTGCCTCCCCTGATCGAGTCGCGATCAAGATCTCCGAAGATGTACTGATCAGCACCGCTGCCGCCGAAGAGACTGTCCTCGCCACTCCCGCCGTAGAGGAAAGAATCGTCGCCATCGTCACCGACAATGCGGTCTATCTCGGATCCGCCAAAGAAGGAGACATCGTTTCCGAGCCCACCCCCAAGGGAGTCGTCGCCGTCACCGCCGATGAGCGTGGCATCGTCGCCGATGTCTCCGTAGACCGCGTCGTCGCCCAGTCCACCATCCAGGACACTGTCGTCGCCTTGACCTCCGTAGACCGAATCACTGTCGTCGTCGCCGTATAGGCCGGTGTCATTGCCAGTTCTGCCGAAGAGCGTGTCTATCCCGGATCCACCGAACAGGAGAGCGTCGGCGCCTTCGCTCCCGAAGATAGAATCGTCTCCATCGTCGCCGTAGAGGTACCTGTCGTCACCAGTGTCCGCACCAATCTCGTCGCTACCCAAACCACCAAAGAAGTATTGGTCACTCCCACTGTCGCCAAAGAGGCTGTCGTCGCCGTCATCACCGTAAACGAAGGAGTCGTCGCCAAGGCTACCCTCGAGGAGGTCTGCTTGGTCTCCACCGAAGACGGAGGCATCGTTTCCAAGCCCACCCCCAAGGAAGTCGCCGCCGTCACCTCCGAAGAGCAGGGCGTCATCGCCGCTGCCACCAAAAACGTCATCGTTATTGCTGTCGCCGTAGAGCGCGCTATCGCTTCCGCTGCCGCCGTCCACCGTGTCTTCCGCGGCACCTCCGTAGAAGTAAGAGTCGGCACCATCGTCGCCGTGGAGCCGGTCTTCGCCGCTACCACCCAAGAAGTAGTAGTCCATTCCAACGCCGCCGTAGAGACGGTCGCCACCGCTGTCACCGTAGAAGACGGAGTCGTTCCCACTGCCGCCGAAGAGGCTGTCGGCGCCTGTGCCACCGTAGAGAAAGTAGTCTGAGCCACTGTCGCCGTAGAGGTTGTCGCCGCCGCCATCGCCGTGGAAGACCTCGTCGTACCCATCGCCGCCGAAGAGGCTGTCGGCGCCGCTTCCGCCGAAGAATTGATAATCGGCTCCACTGTCGCCCACGATGGCGTCGGAGCCGCTACCACCGTAGAAAAAGCTGTCGTCTTGACTGCCGCCAAGGAGCGAATCCACGCCTGCGTCGCCATAGAAGCGCTTGTCGCCGCCATTTCCCCCGAAGAGGGCATCGTCTCCATCGTCGCCGTAGAAGTAAGCGTCCTCACCTATGCTGCCGCTTATCGTGTCACCATCCAATCCACCAAAGAAGAACTGGTCGTCACCACTGCCGCCTTCGAGGCTATCGATCCCACTACCGCCGTAGAAGAAGGAGTCTTCGCCACTGCCTCCGAAAAGTTGATCGTCGTCATTGCGGCCAAAGAAGGAGGCATCGTTCCCGAGGCCGCCCATCAGGGCGTCGTTGCCGCCACCTCCGAAGAACTGGGCATCATCGCCGCTGTCTCCTGAAAGCTCGTCTGTCTTGCCATTGCCGTGAAAGTAGGAATCGGCTCCGGAGCCGCCTTCCAACGCGTCGTCGCCGGCACCGCCGTAGAAGGAGAAGTCGTTGCCGCTTCCCGCGACGAGGCTATCCGCGCCCACATCGCCGTAAAGGAGCCCGTCGGCGCCTTCGCCGCCGAAGAGGCTGTCATCTCCAACGCCACCGTCCAGGACGCTGTCGTCGCCCCGGCCTCCGTAGAGCAGATCCCCGTTGGTGCCGCCGAAAAGGTCGGCGTCGTCACCGCTGCCGCCGAAGAGGCTATCCTCCCCATCGTCGCCAAGGAGTGCGCTGTCGTTGCCGCTACCTCCATAGATCCTGTCGTCCGCGACGCCGCCCGCCAGGGTGACGTCCGCGCCGAGACCGCCATTGATTTCGTCGGACCGCGATCCACCGAAGAGGTTCGTGTCGTCTCCGCTGCCGCCGTCGATAAGGTCCTGCCCGCTCTCTCCGGCCAGGCTGACATCGGCCCCGCTGCCGCCATAGAGGCTGTCGTTGGACCGGCCGCCGTAGAGGCTGGCATCGTCGCCGCCACCTCCGAAGAGCCGATCCGATCCCTGGTCGCCGTAGAGCGCGCTGTCGCTGCCGCTGCCGCCGTTCACCCTGTCGTCGTCGGCACCACCATAGAAGTAGGAATCCTCGCCGCTGCCGCCGTAGAGGCTGTCGTCGCCGTTCCCACCCAAGAAGTAGTAGTCGATCCCAAGACCGCCGGAGAGGCGGTCACCACCGGCGCCACCGTAGAAGACGGAGTCGTTCCCACTACCGCCGGAGAGGCTGTCGGCGCCCTCGCCACCGTAGAGAAAGTAGTCCGACCCGCTGCCGCCGAAGAGGCTGTCGTCGCCGTCCTCGCCGTGGAAGACCTCGTCGTACCCATCGCCGCCGAAGAGGCTGTCCGCGCCCCTGCCGCCGAAGAATTGGTAATCGGCCCCGCTGTCGCCGGAGATGCTGTCGGCACCATTGCCGCCATAGAAGAAGCTGTCATCTCGACTGCCGCCGACAAGCGCGTCCGTGCCCGCATCGCCGTAGAACAGTGCATCGTCGCCGTCCCCCCCGAAGAGACTGTCATTACCAAGACCGCCATCCAGGACTCTGTCGGCGCCCGCGTCTCCGTAGAGGCGGTCACTGTTAGCGCCGCCAAAGAGGCTGGCATCCTCGCCGCTGCCCCCGAAAAGGCTATCCACCCCCGTGTCGCCGAAGAGCGCGCTGTCATTGCCGCTGCCACCATCCAGCCTGTCGTCGCCGACTCCTCCGGACAGGGTCACGTCCGCGCCAGGGCCTCCGACGATCTCGTCGGATCGCGATCCACCGAAGAGGTTCCTGTCGTCCCCACTGCCTCCCGCGATCAGATCCTGTCCGCTTTCTCCGGCAAGGATGGCCTCGTCTCCGCTACCGCCGAAGAGGCTGTCGTTCGCCCGGCCACCGTAGAGGCTATCCGCCGAGCCCAGTCCATAGAGCGTATCGTCTGCGCCGTAGCCCAAGATCGTGTCGACGGCGTCGCTGCCGGACAGAGTATCGGGCCCGGGTGTCCCTGGAACGAATGTCATGGTGACGCCTTTTCAACTGGTTTCGTCAGCCCGTACCCTCGCCTCGTTGCTGGCCATCAGGCTTAGCGACTTACTGAACGAAGGTCCAGTTGCACAGAGTTCACGTTCTCAGCCAATGCTTGCGTCGTATCCACTGTTCTAATTGAGCAAAGCGATCGTGCTCACAGTCTCGCGCTGACGTTGCACAGGTCTGGTGTTTGAAGAATTATTCCACTCCAAACAATCCATAAGGTAAAGTGAGAAGTGAAGGAGTTGAGTTTAATAGTTTCAAATAATTTAGTCGCTGTAGTGCGGTAGGTTGGCTTTGTTTTCGACGTCTTCTTCGTCCCAATAGCCGATGAAGAGTCCGACGTCCTCGTTGCGTCCGACCATATTGTCGATGCGCTCTCGCTCGATCGTGACTCGCTGGTGGTTGCGCAGGGCCCAATGCAGGAGGTGATCGCGCATCTCTCCGCGCACCTCGGCGTGAGCCTCGTCGGTGCCCAGGTCGTTCAGCTCCTGGGGGTCCTTCTCCAGGTCGAAGAGCATGGGCGGGAAGCCCAGTGGCAGGATGTACTTCCAGCGCTTGGTGGCCACCATGAAGCTACGGGCATCGTCGCTGCCGCGGCCGGTCTGGCGGCGGAACTCGGCGGTGGCGTAGTCAGCCTCGCTCACCGCGAAAGTGCGCCAGTCGTAGGGCTTCTCGCCCTTGAGGAGGGGGAGGAGGGACTGCCCCTCCAAGCGGTCCGACGGCCAGCCGCCCAGGGCCTCGACGAAGGTGGGCAAGAGGTCGATCGCCTCCACCAGTTCGTCGCTGCTCCCGCCCCTGGTCGCATCGGCCTCGGGCGACGGATCGGCGACGATCATCGGCACCCGCACGCAGGCCTCGTGGAAGAAGTCCTTCTCGCCCAGCCAGTGATCGCCCAGGTAGTCGCCGTGATCGGAGGTGAAGACCACCAGCGTGTCCTTGGCCAATCCCCGCTCATCCAGAAAGGCCATCAGCCGGCCGATGTGATCGTCGATCTGGGTGATGAGGCCCATGTAGGCCGGGATGACGCGCCGGCGCACCTCTTCGCGCGAGAAGCTCTGGCTGGCCTTGCTCTCCTCGATGTAGAAGCGCAGCAGCGGGTGCGGCCGCTGCCGCTCCCCATCGCTGCGAACGGCGTCGATCACGTCCTCCGAAGAGTAGCGCTCGTGGTAGGGCGCCGGCGCCACGTAGGGCCAGTGCGGCTTGATATAGCTGAGGTGCAGGCACCAGGGCGTCTCGCCGTGCTCGGCGATGAACTTCATTGCGAGCTCGGTGGTAACGGCGGTCTCCGAATCGGCCTCGTCGATGCGGGCCGCCTTGTCGGCATGCTTCATCAGCCAGCCGGTCGAGGGTCTGCCGCTCTCGTTCTCGCTTGAATTGGCCCACCAGTGCCAGGGGTTGGTGCCCTCGTAGCCCCGGTCGACCAGCAGGCGGTTGTAGCTGCCGTGCTCCCAGTAGTCGTCCAGGTGCAGGCCGTCGTCTCGGTAGTAGACGTCGAAGCCGCATTCGGCCAGGCGCCGGCCGGTCACGCTGTAGGGATCGATGCCGAGGCGCCGCATCTCCCGCCAGTCCGGCGCCATGTGGGTCTTGCCGCAAAGCACCGGGCTGACGCCCAAGGGGCGCAGATGATCGCCGATGTTCCACTCGCCCAAGGAAAGCGGCGCGCAGTTCATCGTGGCGCCGTGCGAGGAGACGTAGCGCCCGGTGTAGTAGGAGGCGCGCGAGGGGCCGCAGATCGAGGCCTGCACATAGGCCCTGTCGAAGCGCAGGCCGCGCTTGGCCAGCGCGTCTATGTTGGGTGTCTTGATGTGCGGGTGGCCATAGCAGCCCAGATAGTCCCAGCGCAGCTGGTCGCACATGATGAAAAGGACGTTACGAACCATTCTCCAGCTCCGTCTGCCCGCCGCGCTCGTGTGGACCGATTAGGAATAGGTAGGCGCGCTGCCCGCCCCGGTCGAGCCGGCGCATGATGCTTTCCTTCCCGCCGTCGGCTCAAGTCTGATGACCCGCGCGCCCGCTTCGTGCCAGGATCGCGATCCGGAAAGACGCTGGAGGTAGGCGGAGGGGGAAAAGTTGGAAGGCGAAGACGTGCCGCGCTTCCACGTGCCGGACAGCACGATCAATCGCCACATCGCCCAACAGGCGGAGCGGCGTCCGGAAGCCGTGGCGCTGATCTACTACGGCCGCTCCATCACCTATGCGCAGCTGCACGACGCGGTGGAGCGCTTGGCCGGCTTCCTGCAAAGGCAATTGGGGCTTGGCACGGGAGAGCGGGTCTTGCTGGTCATGCAGAACAGCCCGCAGTTCGTGATCGCCTACTACGCCGTCCTGCTTGCCGACGGCATCGTCGTGCCGGGCAACCCGATGAACCGGGAGGCGGAACTGCGGCACTATCTGGAGGACAGCGGCGCCCGGATAGCCGTGGTCGGCAACGATGTCCTGCCGGCGATGGCGCACCTGTCCGTGGACCATCTGATCCTGGCGACCTACAGCGACTACACGCTAGCGGGCAACGACATCGCGCTGCCGGAGGCCCTGGACCAGGCCGTGGATTCGAGTTTCCTCGCGGGCAACGTCATCGGCTGGCAAGAGGCCATGACGGCAGCGCTCGCGCCTTCGGACCAGCAGGCCGGCGCCGACGATCTCGCGGTGATACCCTACAGCTCCGGGACCACGGGCGCGCCCAAGGGCTGCATGCACAGCCACCGCACCGTCATGACCACGGTGATCGGCGGCATCGCCTGGAACCCGGGCAAACAGGAGCATGCCGTCACCCTGGTCAGCCTGCCGCTCTTCCACGTCACCGGCATGCAGAACTCCATGAACGCGCCGCTCTATCAGGGTCATACCCTGGTCCTGATGAGCCGCTGGGACCGCAAGACCGCCGCGCGGCTGATCGAGCGCTATCGCGTCACCCGCTGGCGCAACATAGCCACCATGGTGATCGACCTGCTGGGCGACCCGGAGCTCGCGGACTGCGACCTCTCCAGTCTGGAGGGGATCGGCGGCGGCGGCTCGGCCATGCCGGACGCGCTCTTCGATGCCCTGAAGGCGCGCACGGGGCTCAGCTACGTCGAGGGCTACGGCCTGACCGAGACCATGGCGGCCACCCACATCAATCCGCCCGACGAGCCTCGGCGCAAATGCCTGGGTTTGCCCGTCTTCGAGGTCGATGCCCGCATCCGCGACCCGGACAGCGGTCGGCTGCTGGGGCCCGACCAGCCGGGCGAGATCGTCATCAACGCGCCCCAGGTCTTTCTCGGCTATTGGAACAACCCGGAAGCCACCCGCGCGGCCTTCGTCGAGATCGACGGCAAGCCCTTCTTCCGCACCGGCGACATCGGCCGGATCGACAGGGACGGCTTCTTCTACATGGTCGACCGGGTAAAGCGCATGATCAACCTGGCCGGCTTCAAGGTCTGGCCGGCGGAGGTCGAGCTGCTCCTGCACCGCCACCCGGCCATTGCCGAGGCCTGCGTGATCGCGGCCTCCGACCCGCGCCGCGGAGAGACGGTGAAGGCCCTGGTGGTGCCGCGCCAAGGCGGTCCCGAGGTCACGGCCGAGGACGTCATCGACTGGTGTCGCCAGCAGATGTCCGCCTACAAGGTGCCGCGCGTCGTGGAGATCGTCGACCACCTGCCGCGCAGCGCCACCGGCAAGGTCGATTGGCGCCTGCTGCAGGACCGAGAAAGGGGACGAGGAAAAGAGGTTTAAGGCGCCGGGTAGACGGCAACCGGATCGCCCAGGCTGGCAAAGTCCGGCGTCACCCCTAGGCCCGGGGCATCCGAGGCGAAGAGGCGTCCATCGCGCACCTCGGGCTTCGGTTGCCCGGTGCTGATGGTGTTGTAGTTGTGTAGGTCGGTCGTGTTGATCAGGAAATCGGCCGGTGTGGAGGCGGCGAAGTGGGCCAGCGTGGCGGTGGTGATCTCCCCGCCCCAGGTGTCCTCGGCCACCACCGGTATGCGATGGTCGATCAGGTAGTCGCGCATGCGCCGCGCCTTGGAGAGGCCGCCCTGCTTGGAGATCTTGAGGCACACGATCTCCGCACTCCTGTCCTCGACCACGCGGTGCGCCATCCGCATTCCGGTGATGCACTCGTCCAGCTTCATCGGCAGGTCGGTGCGTCGGCGCACCTGCAGGCACTCCTCGTAGGTTTGGCAAGGCTGTTCCATGATGTAGTCGAGGTCGCGGGTGGCGCGCGCCACGCGCAAGGCCTCGTCGACATGCCAACCCTGATTGGCGTCGGCGAAGGCCTTCTCCCCGGGCTTCAAGGTGGGCACTGTTTGCCGGATCCGCTCGATGTCCAGCGTCCAGTTCGCCCCCACCTTGACCTGGAACTGACGATAGCCGGCGCTGCGCAAGCGCTCCATCTCGGCGGTCATCTCATCCGGAGACCTTTGCGGGGCGACGTGATAGAGCGGCGCGCCGTCGGTCAGCTTGCCGCCCAGGAGCATCCAGACCGGCACGCCCGTGGACTGCCCCAAGAGGTCCCAGCACGCGGCATCGAAAGGTGCCTTGGCATAGCCGTGGCCGCGGATCACCGCGTCCATGATGCCTTCGATGCGCGCCACTTGACGCGGATCCTCGCCGATCAGCGCCGGCGCCAGCAGCCTGGCCGCCGCCTCCGTACCCTCCGAATGCGCATCCATGTAGGCATCGCCGCAAGGACAAAACTCCCCGGTGCCGGAGAGGCCGGCATTGGTCTCCAGCACCACGACGGTGGTGCGCCCCGTTTCGATGGCGTTGCCTCGCCCCCAACGATAGGCGCCGCCCACGTAGGGCAGACCGGCCCGATAGACTGATATGCGCGTGATCTTCATGTGGTCGATCCTGGGCGTGGCCGATGACGTGCTGACCGTCGGACGCTAAGGGGAAAGGCCGGTCCGGCTTTCCTGAATGCGCCGGGATCTTAGGAAGCGGCGACGGTCGCGCGCTGTGGCCGGGCTTTCTCCAACGTCTTCCGGTCGCGGGAATTGCGCGCCTGTCCTCTCGGTGCCAGATTGGTCGCGGGGAAGCCAAAGAGGTCGCGAGCCACTGAGGGACGGCATGACTGTTGTCAGGGACTTCACCGGGATTCTTCACGAACAGGGCTTCAGCTGGGCCGGAAACGGCACGGTGGGCCGGCCGGTCTTCGTCACCTACTCCTTCGAGGAAGCGGTGCCGGGCTACGTGGCCGACTATGACGGCGCTGCCTTCGCGGGCTCCTTTCGGCCGTTGGAAGACGATCACATGGCCAAGGCACGGACCGCCCTGGCGCAGTGGGAGGACGTGAGCGGCCTGGTCTTCATCGAAGTGGAGCCGGGCCGAGGCGACATCCGCTTCGGCCTCTACGACTTTAACAAGCATGGCTTCTTTGCCGGGTCCGCGGGCGCTGCCTACTATCCGAGCCTGTCCATCGGCGCCGCCTCGACCGCCCGAAGCGAGATCGGTGGGGATATCTACATCGACTGGCGCTATGCCTCCGATCTGGGCCTCTATCAGCACGAATTGGGGCATGCGCTGGGCCTGAAGCACCCCTTCGAGGGGGATCCGCAGCTGGCCGGGGACCTCGACCACAAGGCGCACACGGCCCTGAGCTACACAGGTCCCGCGCAGCCCGACATCGGTCCCCTCGACAAGGACGCGATTCAGTATCTCTACGGCAAGCAGGACGGCGCGCACCTGGAAAGCTGGGCGTGGGACGCGGCCGCTCAGACGCTGAAGCAGATCGATGGCGACGATGGTGATCTTCTGCTGGGTGTCGGCGTCGCCGATGAGATCTTCGGCGCGGGCGGTCGGGACACCATCGCCGGCTTCCGGGGCGCGGACGACCTCCAGGGCGGGGCCGCCAAGGACCGTCTCTTCGGCGCGGAGGCCAATGACCGTCTCGACGGCGGCAGCGGCGCCGACCGTCTCTACGGCGACGGGGGCAAGGACGTCCTTCTGGGCGCGGTGGGCAGCGATCAAGGCTTTGGCGGCGACGGAAAGGACCAGCTCTTCGGCGGCCTTCACAACGATTCTCTCTGGGGCGATGCGGGCGACGACCTTCTGAAGGGGGCGAGCGGCCTCGACTGGCTGGACGGCGGTAGCGGCGACGACAGGATCTTCGGCGGGGGCGGCGGCGACCTTATCTTCGGTGGCGACGGTGACGACCTGTTGGAGGGAGTGAAGGGAGACGATGCCCTCGACGGCGGGGAGGGGAGCGACGCCCTCTACGGCGGAGAGGACGCGGACCTGCTGGACGGCGGCCGCGGCGGCGACTTTCTCGATGGCGGCAAGGCGGGTGACCTGCTCGAGGGCGAGCGCGGCGACGACGTGCTGATCGGCGCCGGCGGTAGCGACCATGCTTTCGGTGGCCTGGGCAAGGACAGCCTGGAAGGAGGCTCCGGCAAGGACAGCCTCGACGGCGGCGATGGGGGCGACCGTCTGGACGGCGGCGCGCAAGACGATTGGTTGACGGACGGCCGCGGTCAGGACCGGCTGGCCGGCGGCGAGGGCGACGATGTCTTTCAGATCGTCACCGACGGCCGAGAAGACGTCATCGAGGACTTCGAAGCGGGCCAGGATCGCATCGCCTTTTCCGGTCTCGCCTTCGACGACTTGACCTTTGTGGACGTTGCCCCCGGCGAGGTCCGAGTAGAGCATGCCGGCGAGATCCTGACGGTCGAGGACGGGGGCGAGGGCCGCTTGAGCGCCAGTCGGCTGAGCGCCGGTGACTTCCTCTTCCTCTACTGACGAGACCTTCAGGCCGGGAGAACGGCCGGAGCGGATTTGAGGCGGCTGTTCTGCGGATCGCGGACCGCGTCGGACAGGACGACGGCCCGGCGCCGCTCGCCCAGGAGGCTGACCACCAGCGCCGTGCCCGGCCGCGCCGCCTCCGGCTCCACGAAGGCCAGCGCGAGGCTCTTGCCGGTAACCGCTCCGCGCGCGCCGGAGGTGACGGAGCCCACTTTCCTGTCGCCGAGGAAGACGGCCTCGCCGCCCAGGGCGTCGACCGCCCCGGGCGCAAGTTCCAGGTAGGCGATGACGCTTGCCTGACCGCTCTCCAGCTGCCTGGCCAGCGCGTCACGGCCAAGAAAGCCCCTGTCCATCTTGACGAAGCGCATCTGGCCGGCCTGGTGCGGTGTGACGTCGTTGGTCAGCTCGTGGCCGCCGCGGTAGGCCTTCTCCATGCGCAGCAGGTCCAGGGCCTTGGCGCCGAAGGGCGCGATATCGAAGGGCGCGCCGGCCCGCCAGAGGACGTCCCAAAGCGCGCCCAGGCGCGCGTTCGGCGCATGCAGCTCCCAGGCCAGCTCGCCGGTGAAGGAGAGTCGCAAGGCAAGGACCGGGAAGCCGGCGATCTCGATCTCGCGTGCCGCAAGCCAAGGGAAGGCCGCGTCCGAGAGGTCGGCGTCGCCGCACCTCTCCAAGACGTCCCGCGCATGCGGGCCCGCCAAGGTGAGGATCCCGACGTCGTCCGAGCGGTTTTCGATCGCCACCTGCTCCGAGCCCAGCTGATGCAAGGTGAGCCAGTCCCAAAGGCGGCGCTCCGAGGGTGCTCCGGCGACGAACCAGAAGCGCTTCTCGCCCAGGCGCGCGAGAGTGGCCTCCCCCTCTATCGTTCCCTGGCGATTGAGCAGCAGGGTGAGGCAGGTGGCGCCGATGCGCCGCGGCGGGCGATTGGCGCAGATGCGGTTCAGGAAGGCCTCCGCGTCGGGGCCGCTGATCTCGAACTTGGAGAAGGCGGAGAAGTCGCCCAGTCCGACGCCCCGGCAGAGCGCGCGCGCCTCCGCCTCGGCGCGTTCGTGCGAAGGGCCGTGCCGCCAGGTCCTGGGTTCCTTGCCCTGCCAAGCGGCCGGTGCGAAGAGGCGGGGTCGCTCCCAGCCGCCTGCCTCTTCGAAGATCGCCCCCAGCGCTCTCGTACGCTCGTGCGCGCCGGAGCGGCGCAGGCCGCGGCAGGTCTCGTACTGGTCCTGGGGAAAGGGCAGGGACAGGCGGGTCATGTAGTTCTCCCGCGCGCGGGCATAGGCGTAGTCGCCGTCCGCCCAGGCGCCGAAGCGGCGCGGGTCGAAGGCACGCGTGGGGATCGCCGCGGTGCCGTGCACCATCCACTGCGCCAAGGCTCTGCCGAGGCCCGGCCCCCAGGCGATGCCGACCGTGACCCCGCAGGCGAGCCAGATGTTCCTGAGGCCCGGCGCCGGTCCCACCAGGGGGGCGCCATCCGGCGTGTAGGTAATCGCGCCGTTTACGATGCGCTTGAGCCCGAGGTCGGTGAGACCAGGGAAGCGCTCGAAGCAACGCTGAAGCCAGGGCAGTATCCGCTCGTAGTCCGGTTCGAAGAGCTCGCTCTCGGACTCCCAAGGACAGCCTTCGCGCCATTTCGCCACCGCGTCGTGCGTATCGTAGAGCCCGATCAAGGCGCCGTTCTGCTCGCGGCGCAGATAGCCGGTGAAGTGGTCGTCGCGCGTGACGGGGATCTCGTGGCCCATCTCGGCGAAGGCGGGCACCGCGTCGGTCACGACATAGTGGTGCTGCATCGGCACGATCGGCAGGTCGAGGCCGAGGAAGGCGCCGATCTGGCGCGCGTGGTAGCCGCCGGCGTTGACGACATGCTCAGCACGGACGCTGCCCTTCTCGGTAATCACCTCCCATTCGCCCGACTGCGTGGGCCGGATGTCGGTGACGCGGTTGCGGCGGAGAATCTCCACGCCCAGATTGCGCGCGCCCTTGGCCATGGCCTGGCAGGTGCCGGAGGGATCGACATGTCCGTCGTCGGGCGTGTGGAGCGCGCCGATTATCGTGGAGGTGTCGTAGAGCGGGTTCAGCGCCTTCACTGTCTCGGGGTCGATCCAACGACAGTCCTGCCCGCGCGCCAGAACCGCATCGCGGGTGTGGAGGAGCCAGTCCTTGTGGTCTTGCGTGGCGGCGACGCGGAGCGAGCCGCTGGAGTGCCAGCCGACCGCCTGACCGGTCTCGGCCTCGATCCGCTTGTAGAGATCGACGGCGTAGTCGTGACAGCTGCCGAGCGCGTAGCCGGCGACCATCCGGCTGACCAGGCCGGCGGCGTGCCAGGTGGCACCCGAGGTCAGCTCGGCCTTTTCCAGCAGCAGGCAGTCCGTCCAGCCTTCCTTGGCGAGGTGATAGGCAAGGGAGGTCCCGACGTTGCCGCCACCGACGATCACGACACGGGCCTGCGACTTCATGAGGGTTCCTCTTCCTGGCGGGAACGTTAGTGCCGCAAGGTCACTGGCGTGTTGGCCCACACGATCTGGGCCGTGACCTTGCCGGGATTGCGGTAGGTGTGCGGAATGCTCGCCGGAAAGGAGAAGCTGTCGCCGGGCTTCAAGAGGAAGACCTGCTTGTCCAGAGTCAGCTCGATCTCCCCCTCCAGCACGAGGCCGGCTTCCTCGCCTTGATGGGTATAGAGATCGTCGCCCGCCGTGCCTCCCGGTTCGTAGCGCGAGATGCCCATGGCCAGCTGGCCGTCCAGGCTGGCCGAAAGGAGATGATCCTCGAAGCCCATGTAGTCGGTCGAGGCCATGCCGAAGTAGGAGAGACGCCTCCGTCGATGCGCGCGGACGATGTAGGGCTGCTCCTCCGCCGGAACCGGTCCGGCGGTCTGGAAGAACCAGCCGATCGGTACCTTCAAGGCCTCCGCGATGTCCTGCAGGGCGGTGATCGAGGGGCGCGCCAAGCCTCGCTCGATCTTCGAGATGAAGCTCACCGACTTGCCCGAGCGTGCCGCCAAGAGCTGCAAGGTCAAGCCTTGCGCCTTGCGCAGGGACCGCAGTTCGCTGCCCAGGCGCGCCAGGTGGTCTTCGCTTCCGCCGTGTCGTTCTGGCTTGACAGTCATGAAAATTCTTGGATCATAATTTTCATATGAGCGCAAGATGCTTCTCCAGTTTCTCACTTGTTTCGAGGTTGGGCGGCATGAGAGCTGAAGATCCCCACATGGTCGACTACGCCAAGCGGCTGCTGGGTGAAGAGGGCTATCGGCAAGCCTTCGCGCCGATCGAGCAAGCCTCGGGCCTTCCCAACGCGGCCTATTGGTCGGCGGACTGGCTGGCCCTGGAGCAGGAGAGGATCTTTCGGCGATCGTGGGTCTTCGCCGCCGCCGAGGCCGAGGTCCCGGAGCCCGGCGATATCCTTCCCGTCGAGGTCGGCGGTGCGCCCTTGATCGTGCTGCGGGATCGGACCGGCGTCACGCGCGCCTTTCATAACGTCTGCCGGCACCGCGGCACCCGGCTCGTGGCGGAGGCCTGCCGCAAGCCCGTCATCACCTGTCCCTATCACGCCTGGTGCTACGGCCTCGACGGCAAGCTGAAGGTGCGCCCGCACTTCCACGGGCCGGACCGGGGCGAGCGCTTTCGCGACGGGGCCGGTCCGGCGCTCGATCTGGTGCCGGTCCGCGCGGAGACATGGAACGGCTGCGTCTTCGTCGACCTCTCGGGCATCGCCGCGCCGCTCGAGGATTGGCTGCGGCCGATGCTTGAGCGCACCGCCAGCTTCGACTTCTCCCGCATTCGCTGGATCGCGAAGAAGTCCTACACCATCAAGGCCAACTGGAAGCTGGTGCTGGAGAACTACATGGAGGGCTATCACGTCTTTGCCGCCCACCCGCGCCTCATCGCCCACGCGCCGATGAGCGTGCGCTGGTCGGGCGAGTGGCGCGATCACGTCTTCTACAACGACTACATCGCCCCGGAGGTGACGCCGGGCCGCGGCGACCAGCTGCCCCATTACCCGAACCTGACGGGCGAGGATCTGCGGCGCGGCCTCTGGTTCGCCTGCTTCCCCAACTTCGCCGCCGAGGCCTATGCCGACCAGTTCGTCGTCCTGTCGGTCAATCCGCGCGCGCCCGACGAGACCGTCGAGGATCTTCACTTCTTCGTCGTGGGCGAGGAGGCGGCCCGGAGCCCGGACTTCGCGGTTGCCCGCCAAGACCTTCTGGATATGTGGCACGATCTCAATCTGGAGGACGTCGCGCTTCTGGAGGGACTGCAAGCCGGCCGCAGATCTCCGGCCTTTCGGGGGTCGAGGATGTCACCGGCCTGGGAGGTACCGGCACACCAGCTGGCCCGAAAGGTCCTTTCGGCCGTCGTTGCCGAGGCGCCTGTCTGAGAGGCCGGCCACCCCTCTCTCTCCGGGTGGACCCTGAAGGCAGAAGTGCTAGAGTCAACCTGACGCCAGCGTTCTTGGAGGGCTTGCACCATGCCTGACGCAACCTGGGAGATGCAGGGCGACTACGTCGAAGCCTGCAACTGCGACTTCCTTTGCCCCTGCATCACCAGCAACCAGGCGGCCAAGCCGACGCACGGAGAGTGCAAGGTCGCGATGATCTTCAAGGTCGATCGCGGCCACTACGGTCAGGTGCTGCTGGACGAGCTCTGCTTTGCCGTGATGGCCCAAACGCCCGGCCCCATGGCGGAGGGGAACTGGACCGTCGGCCTGGTGGTGGACGGAGAGGCCAGCGCGGACCAGTGCGACGCGCTGGTCGATATCGTTGCCGGCAAGGCGGGCGGCCCCATGGCCGCCGTGGCTCCGCTGGTCGGGACCTTTGCCGGCGTCGAACGCGCACCGATCCGCTTCGAGAAGGAAGGGCTCTCCTACCGGGTCGTCATACCGGGCATCATGGAGCAAGCGATCGAAGGCATGCCCAGCCCGTCCGATCCCGCCGAACCCATCGTCATCGACAACACGATTCATCCGGTGAACGCCCGATTGGGGCTGGGGACGGCGACCAGCAGTCACCTGCACGCCTTCGGGATCGACTGGGACGACGACAGCGGGCGCAACAACGCGCACATGGCGCCCTTCCTCTGGACGGCCTGAGGCCGCCGGTCGCCTCGAGGCGGCAAAACACCTGAGACGAAGGGGAACGGCGTGGCGATCGACCAGGCCCTGGAGGCGGCGCTGAGGCGCGATCGCCTGATCGTGCTCATTGCCCTGCTTGCCGTGATCCTGCTGTCTTGGGCCTATCTCCTTTCTGGCGCCGGCATGGGGATGTCGGCCTTGGAGATGACCCGCGCGTCGCTTGCTCAGGGGAGGCGAGGGGAGCACGCGCCGGCCGGCCTGGACTCGATGATGATGCCGGCTACCTGGGACCTCGGCTACGCGCTGGTCATGTTATTCATGTGGTGGATCATGATGGTGGCGATGATGCTGCCGAGCGCGGCACCCATGATCCTGATCTTCACGAAGATGAGCCGCGCGCAGCGCGCACTCGGCAATCCCTTTCTCTCCGCCGGCCTCTTTTCGCTGGCCTACCTGTCCGTTTGGGCCGGTTTCAGCCTCCTGGCCGTCGGCCTGCAATGGCTCTTCGAACGCCTTGCCTGGCTCTCCCCGGTCCTGGTCAGTTCGAGCAGTCTGCTGGGAGCTGCCCTCTTGCTGGCAGCCGGCCTCTACCAGCTCACGCCGCTCAAGCAGGCCTGCCTCAGGCACTGTCGCAGCCCGCTTCAGTTCGTCATGGGCCGCTGGCGGTCCGGGCGCCGGGGCGCCTTCGTGATGGGCCTGGAACACGGCGCATACTGTGTCGGCTGCTGCTGGTTTCTGATGGCCTTACTCTTTTTCGGCGGGGTGATGAACCTCTACTGGATTGCCGGACTGGCCCTCGTCGTGCTGCTGGAAAAGCTATTGCCTGCGGGGCACTGTCTGGGCCACCTTCTCGGATTGGTACTCCTCGCCTGGGGCGGTTGGACCTTGTTTGACGCCTTTTCCTGACGTGGCAATCCCTTGGTGAGTGAAAGCGCCGGTCCCTAAGCTGCGGGCACAACAAAACGGAGAGAGTGACGCATGACCTCGTCCGAAACGCAAAGCAGCGGTGCCGCGCTCGTCGTAGGAGCTGGCGATCACCTGGGCTCCGCCATCGCCAGGCGTTTCGCGCGAGAAGGCCACGCGACGGTCGCAACGCGCCGGCGGGGCGACCTGGCTCCCCTGGTCGCGGAGATCGAGTCGCTAGGCGGCCGGGCCCTGGGCTTGCATTCCGATGCACGCGATGAAGAGCAGGTGGCCGCCCTCTTCGAGCGGATCGAGAAGGAGATCGGCAGCCTGGAAGTGGTCGTCTTCAATGTCGGCGGCAATGTCCGCTTCCCGATCCAAGAGACCACGTCCAGGGTCTACCGCAAGGTCTGGGAGATGTGCGCCTTCGCTGGCTTCCTGGTGGGACGGGAGGCCGCGCGCCGCATGGCGCCGCGAGGGCGCGGCACCATCCTCTTCACCGGCGCCACGGCGGGGCTCAGGGGTGCCTCCGGCTTCAGCGCTTTCGCCGGCGGCAAGCATGCCTTGCGCGCCTTGGCGCAAAGCATGGCCCGCGAACTGGGCCCCCAGGGTATCCATGTGGCGCACGTGGTGATCGACGGCCTGATCGAGAACGACTCGACCCGGGCGCTTTTCCCCGAAGGCTTTGAGAGCCGCCCGGCCGACGGCATCCTGCAGCCGGACGACATTGCCGAAGCGTACTGGCAATTGCACCGCCAGCCGCGCTCGGCTTGGACCTTCGAGGCCGATCTCAGGCCCTATTCCGAACCCTGGTAAGCGAAACCCATCGGCAGGAGACCGCAGTCATGAAGCAGGTCGAGTTCTATTACGACTATGCCAGTCCCGCGTCCTATCTGGCCTGGACCCAGATGCCCGCGCTTTGCGAGAGACTGGGGGCGGAGCTGGTGCGCAAGCCCTTTCTCTTGGGCGGCGTCTTCAAGGCGACAGGCAATGCAACGCCGGTCAGGCTCCCGCCCAAGCGCGCGTGGATGTTCGACGACATGCGGCGCTACGCCAAACGTTACGGCGTTGCGTTCAACGATAATCCCTACTTCGTTTTCAACTCCTTGCCGGCCATGCGGATGGCTATCTGGGCCAAGACGAAAGGTTGCCTGGAGGCGGTCGACAAGGCGGTCTTCGAAGCGGCTTGGGTGCGAGGCCTCGACATCGGCGACAGGGAGACCTTGGGCGGTTTGGCGGCCGAATTGGGCTTCGACCCGGCCGAGGTGGCCGCCGGCCTGCAGGACCCGGCCGTCAAGCAGGCCCTGATCGACGAGACCAACGAAGCCGTCGAGCGCGGCGCCTTCGGGGCGCCGACCTACTTCGTCTCCGGCGAGATGCACTTCGGGCAGGACCGTTTGGACTGGGTGGAGGAGGCACTGGCCGCGGCCTGACCCGCGCCCGCTTTTCCGCCCGGCTGGTTCGGCGCGTCGCCTCGCGCTATGGTGATCGGCGAGAGGTCGTGCAGAACCGGGGGAGCGCATAGGCGAGGATGGGAGAGGGAGCCAGAAGCGAGACGGCGACGCCGGCGTCTTCGGACTCCCTGGTCGCGGACCTCAAGGCCGGAAAGGACGATGCGGCGGAGCGTCTCGTCCGCACCCATGGCGGCTGGATGCTGGCGGTGGCGCAGCGCATCATCGCCGACAGGCAGCTGGCGGAAGACTGCGTGCAAGACGCGCTGATCAAGGCCTTGGCGAGCATCGGCGGTTTCGAGGAACGCTCCAGCCTCAAGACCTGGCTGCACCGGGTGGTGGTCACCCAGACCTTGATGAAGCTGCGCAGCCGCCGCGCGCGCAAGGAAGCGCCGATCGACAGCCTGCTGCCCGAGTTCGACGAGAACGCCTGCCGCATCGAGGAGCCCTGGCGGCATCTGGCGACCCCGGAGGAGATCTATTCGCAGGCGGATCGGCGGCGGCTTGTGCAAGCCAAGATCCAGGAGCTGCCGGAAAGCTATCGCCTGGTCCTCCAGCTTCGCGACATAGAGGAGATGAGCACGCGGGAGGTTGCGGAGGCGCTCGACCTGAGCGAGGCCAATGTCAAGGTACGCCTCCATCGCGCACGCTCGGCCTTGAAGAAGCTGTTGGAACCGGTGCTCAAGGGAGAGGAACAATGAGCGGGAGCGCGGGCCACGCCTTGCACGGGTTTCTCAGGACAGTGGCAGCCGCTCACGTTCGCGGCGGCGGGCGTAACCTCCTGCTTGGAAAGGACCGTCGAGGTGTCGGGACCCGGAGGTTTCGTGCTAGACTGGTTGCCGGAGGGCAAGGATGAGCCGGCCACTGCCAGGACGCATGCTGCGATGGATGAAGGGGATGATGCTGCGGCACATGCCCATGATGATCACCTGTCGCGAGTTCGAGGCTTTCATCCTGGCCTACATCGAGGGCGAGCTCTCCGAGCGTCAGCGCTTTATCTTCGAGCTGCACTTGAAGGTCTGCCGCGACTGCCGCGAGTACCTGGCCGCCTACAAGCGGACCATTGAGGTGACGGGGCGCGCTTTCGAGGACCCCGAAGAACCGGTCCCGGGTGAGGTGCCGGAAGACCTGGTCAAGGCAGTGCTGGATGCGCGCAGGCGCTAAGGTCCACGTTCGCTAGCCGCCGTCCCTCAAGACCTTGACGAGATAGTCGCCCAAGGCCCGTGTCGCCTTGGGATAGTGCCCGGCCGAGCGGTTCAGAACGATTTCCGATTCCGGCAAATCGGGAAAGCCGTGCCGCCGGTCGAGGAACCGCAAGCCCTCGCGCGCGGTCCCTTCCTTCGCGACGCAGACGGCGATCCCCGCCGCCGCGGCCGCCTCCACCGTGGCGATGCTGGAGCTGGTGAAGAGCTCCCGCCAGCCTATGCCCGCCTGGTCCAAGGCGCGCACCGCCCAGCCGCGGAAGAGGTTGCCCGGCGGTAGAAGCGCCAGCGGCACCATTGCCGTGCCGGGTGCGTCGTGTTTGGCGGAGAAGACCCAGCGCGTCCGCTCGACCCTTAGCCGCTCGCCCTGGCCTTCGCCTAAGGCATGAGTCGAGAGCACGAGGTCGTACCGCCCGCCCAGCTGGCGCAGCAACTGTGCGGAAAAGCCGGTCGTCACCTCGACCACGATCGAGGGGTGCTCCGCCATGAAGCCAGCCAGGACCTCGGGCAGCACGTGGGTGGCGTAGTCGCCCATCACCGCCAGGCCCACGGTGCCCTCGATGCGGTTGTCCGCCATGGCCTCCAGGGCTTGGTCGTGCAGGGCCACCAGGCGGCGGGCGTAGCCCGCCAATCGCTCGCCGCTGCCGGTCAGCTTCACCTTGCGCCCGACGCGCTGGAAGAGCGCGCAGCCCACGATCTCTTCCATCCGCTTCATCTGCATGCTCACCGTCGACTGCGACCTGCCGATGGCAATGGCGGCCTTGTTCAGTCCGTCCAGGTCGATCGCCGCCAGAAAGGTCCGAAGCAGGTCGATGTCGATGTTGCGATGCTCCAACACATCGAATTCCTTGATTAATCTCTTCAAAACTATTCGATTTTTTGACGAGATTTTCAATGCTAGTCGAAAGCTGACGGGCGAGGGACCGCCGCTGAGGCTCCACCGTCGCGGGGACCGCGGCCCGTCGCTTGGCGTGAAACGACTGATAAGCATGAAGAAGTAAGGGAGGATGGGGTTATGGCTCTTGGAAGGGCTCTTGCCGTGGCGGTGACGGCCGCCGGTCTGTCGCTGCCCGGCGCCGCGCTTGCCACGCAGCTGGAGATGACGAGCATCTATCCGGGAAGCTTCCCGATCATCGGCGAGATCGGCAAGGACCTCGGCCGGCGGCTGAGCGTGATTACGGGTGGCGAGCTCACCATAGCCTTTCACGAGCCCGGTGCCTTGGTCGCGGCGCCGGAGGCTTGGGACGCCGTTTCGATCGGCGCCGTCGACGCGGCCTGGTACTCGCCGGGCTTCGCGCAGGGCATCATTCCGTCGGCGGCCATGTTCACCTCCGTTCCCTTCGGGCCGGAAGCGCCGGAGTATCTCGCCTGGTACTATGTCGGCGGCGGCAAGGAGCTGTGGGACAAGATCACCGCCAGGCACAACGTGAAGAGCATTCTCTGCGCGACCCTACCGCCGGAGGCCTCCGGCTGGTTCCGCCGTCCGATCGACAAGGTGGAAGACCTGAAGGGCCTGAAGATGCGCTTCTTCGGGCTTGGCGCGCGGGTCATGGAGAAGCTGGGCGTCGCCACCTTGAGCCTGCCGGTCGGGGACACCGTACCGGCCTTGGAGCTGGGCACCATCGACGCCGCCGAAGTCTCCATGCCGGCGCTGGATCTGCGGCTCGGCATGGCGGACTATGCCAAGCACTACTACTTTCCCGGCTGGCACCAGCAGACCAGCCTGATCACGCTGCTGGTCAACCTGGAGACCTGGCAAGGCTTGAGCGATCGCGACCGCGCCGCGGTGGAAGAGGTCTGCCGGTCTGCGGTGACGGAGTCCATCGCACTGGGCGAGGCCATTCAGCTGGCCGCCTTGGAGACGCTACAGGCCGACGGCGTGACGCTCCACAACTGGTCGCCCGAGGTGCTGGCCGCCATGCATGCGGCCTGGCTGGAAGTGGTGGAGGAGCTTTCGGCCGACGCCGATTTCAGGGAGGTGTGGGCTTCCTACACGGCCTTCCGCGACAGCTATGCCAAGTGGCGGGATCTGGGATACATGCGCTGAACGCCTCCGGCGGTTCCGGCAACCTTCCTGAAGTAGCGCGAGGCGTCGAGGTTCGAAGATGCTGGCCCTTGCCGAACGCCTCGCGCTACCGGTGCGCCTAGCCCATCGGGTCGGGGGATGGCTGCTCCTGGTCTTGGCCCTGGTCATCGGATACGACGTCGTGGGGCGCAAGTTCTTCGACACCGGCTCGGTCGTGCTGCAGGACCTGGAGTGGCACCTGCATGGCGCCGCCCTGCTTCTGGGCTTCGGCGGTGCCTATTTGAAGGACGCCCATGTCAGGGTCGATCTCCTGCGCGAACGCCTCGGCATGCGCACGAAGGCCAGGATGGAGGTCTTCGGGATCCTGGTCTTCATGATCCCCTACCTCGCCATCCTCGCCTTCTTCGCCGTGGAGTTCGCGGTCCGCGCCTACCTCAGCGGCGAAGGCTCGGTGGCCGGCGGCGGCCTGCCGCAACGCTGGATCATCAAGTCCTTCCTGCCCTTGGGCCTGGTCCTCGTCGTGCTCTCCGCGCTCTCCGTGCTGCTGAAGTGCCTCCACTACCTGAGAGACGGCGCCGACATCAGCGGGCCCTTCGGCTCGCGGTCCAAGAGCAGGATGACGTCAAATCGGAACGATTTGTCGTCTGAATCCTGCTCTACATCTTTGAAAGAGAGAGCAGAGTCTCGCAATCAGGTGGGGCCACCTGATTGCGATCTGCTCTAGGCGCCAACGCGCGATGCTGGGTGATTACCTGCCGATTCTGATGTTCGCTTCGCTGGTGCTGCTGATCTTCTCCGGCCTGCCGGTCGCCGTCGTTCTGGGCGGGATCTCCCTTCTCTTCGCCGCGCTCGGCCTGCTGCTCGGAGAGATCCGCTTCGTCCACCTGCCCCTGCTGGTGAACCGCATCTTCAGCGGGGTGGTGTCCAACGTGGTCATGGTCGCCGTGCCCATGTTCGTGGTGATGGGCACCTTGCTCGAGAAGAGCGGTGTCGCCGAGGACCTGCTGGCGGGCCTGCAGACCTTGATGAGGCGCGTCCCCGGCGGCTTGGCGCTGGGCGTCACCATCATGGGAACGGTGCTGGCCGCCTCGACCGGGATCATCGGTGCGTCCGTCGCCATGCTGACCATGCTGGCCCTGCCGATGATGCTGCAGCGCGGCTATGCGCCGAAGCTTGCCACGGGGACGATTGCGGCGTCGGGAACGCTGGGGATCCTGATTCCGCCCTCGATCATGCTGGTCATCATGGGCGATCTCTTGACCGTCTCCGTCGGCAAGCTCTTCATGGCGGCCTTGCTTCCGGGCCTTCTGCTGTCCGTCCTCTACATGGCCTACATCGCCTCCGTCAGTTGTTTCCGCTCCGGGATGGCGCCCGCGTCGGAAAAGCCGCTGTCGGCCGGCGAGCGTGCCCTGCTCTTGCATCAGCTGGCCAAGGGCTTTCTTCCGCCCGCCGCATTGATCTTCCTGGTGCTGGGGTCGATCCTGGCGGGCTGGGCAACGCCGACGGAGGCGGCGGGGGTCGGCGCGCTGGGGGCTCTCGTCCTGGCACTGGCCCGGGGACGACTGTCGCTCTCCGGGCTGGGGCAGGCGCTGGAGCAGTCGCTGACCACCGTGGCGATGATCTTCTTCATCTTCGTCGGTGCGACCGCTTTCTCCTACCTCTTTCGCCGTTTCGGCGGGGAGGAGTTGGTTCTCTCCTTCGTGGACTCCTCGGCCATGGGGGCCTGGACCGTGCTGGGCGCCTTGATGGTGATGGTCTTCCTTCTGGGCTTCTTCTTCGATTGGATCGAGATCACGCTGATCGTGCTGCCGATCTTCGCGCCCATCCTGGCGCTGCTGGACTTCGCCGGCCACGTCGACTCCCGCGACGTCGTCTACTGGTTCGCCATCCTGGTCGCGCTCAACCTGCAGACCTCTTTCCTGACGCCGCCCTTCGGTTTCGCGCTTTTCTACCTGAAAGGCACGGCGGGCGAGCGGGTCGGCCTCGGCGACATCTACCGTGGCATCGTTCCCTTCGTGCTGGTGCAGCTGATCGCGCTCGTCGTCGTGCTGGCCTTCCCCGAGGTTGCGCTATGGCTGCCGAAGGTCGCCTTCGACTAGCCGGGAAGGGACGCGAGCGCCGTTCCTAATCGTCATCGTCGTCGTCATCGTCATTGGCATAGCGGCGCTTCCTGTTGTTGGTGATGCTGAGCGAGTTCTCGTCGACCCTCACGCGGCCCGAGGGGCTACGGATGTCGGCACGGGTCACACAGGCACCGAGAAGGGCCAGGGGAAGCAGCATCAACGTCAGACTCATCGCCCGGCGGCTTGATCGAACCTTTCGCATCGAACTCCTGCACGTCTTGCCATTGCGCACCTACTTCTACGCAGCAGGTCGCCAAGACGTGTGCGGTAGGATGCGAAACGGCAGGCTCCGGGCGCGCCGGAGCTAGAGCGGGATGGCGTCAAATCGAAACGATTTGCCGTCTGAATCCCGCTCTACCTCATTGAAGTATAGAGCAGATTCACGCGATCAGGTGAGTCCACCTGATTGCGATCTGCTCTACCGCGTCGCGGCGGCTGCCTTCGCCGAGACCCTGATCGCCTCCCTGGTCTGTTCGATGTCGGCCTCGTCGTGCGCCAGGCTGATGTAGACCTTGCTCTCGGCCTTCAGGATGCCCTCGGCGCGCATGGACTTGTTGAAGCTCTTCAAGAGACCCTGGTCGCCGGCCAGGCAGTCGCGGTAGTCGCGCACCGGCCGCTCGGTGAAGACCACGTCGAAGAGGACCGGATCGCCCACCAGCCGGTGCGGAAGGCCGGCCTCGGTCAGCGCCTCCGTGAGCGCCGCCATGATCGCCTTGCCGGTCTCGCGGATCCGCTCATAGCTGCCGGGGCGGCGCAGGATCTCCAGGGTCTTGAGGCCGGCGACGGCGGCCACCGGGTTGCCGCTCAAGGTACCGACCTGGAAGGTGAAGCCGCTCTCGCCCACCTTGGCCTTGTCGAAATGGGCCATGACCTCCTTGCGCCCCGCGATCGCCGCCAGCGGAAAGCCGCCGCCGATCGTCTTGCCCAAGGTGCAGAGATCGGGAGTCACGCCATAGTGTTCTTGCGCGCCGCCATAGGCCAGGCGGAAGCCGGTCACCACCTCGTCGAAGATCAGAACGATACCGTGCCGCCTGGTCTCTTCGCGCAGCGCTTCGAGGAAGCCGGGCGCCGGCGGGATCAGTCGCTGCAGCGGCTCGACGATCACGCCGGCGATCTCCTCGGCGTACTCGGCCAGCATCTGGCGGGCGGCCTCGATGTCGTTGAAGGGGGCGACCAGGACGTTGTCGCGCACGGCGTCCGGGATCCCGGCGGAATCGGGGGTCGCTCTGGGAAAGTTCTCCAGGCGCTGGGGCGCCAGGCTCATCAGGGCCTCGCTCGACATGCCGTGGTAGCCGCCCTCGAACTTCAGGATCTTGTCGCGCCCGGTGTGCGCGCGGGCCAGGCGCATGGCGTACATGTCGGCCTCCGAGCCGGTGCTGACGTAGCGCAGCTGCTCGGCGCAGGCCACCGCATCACAGATCTCCTCGGCGAGCGCGATGCCGTCGGCGTTGGTGGCGAAGAAGGTGAAGCCCTTGCCCAATTGGGAATGCACCGCCTCGACGACCTCCGGATGGCCATGTCCGACCAGCATCGGCCCCGATCCCAAGAGGAAGTCCACGTACTCCCTGCCGCTTTCGTCCCAGACGCGCCCGCCGCGTCCCTCTCGGATCACGACGGAGGAGTCGAAGTTGCCGAAGCCTCCCGCCGGCAGAACGCGATCGGCGCGGGCCAATAGGTCGCTTTGACGGTCGGTGTGCTGTTGCTCGTGCATGCGAGGCCTCCCCGGGCAGGCGTGGTGACAGGTCCCGCATCCTCCGTCAGGACTTGACTGAAAAGCAAATGGGTAATCTGCTTCCTTTGGTGAATTCCTTTCAGGTTCCAGCACCATGCCCGTCGGCCCCCTGCTAGAGCTGCGTCACCTGCAGATGATCCGCGCCATTGCCCAGCAGGGGCGGGTGACCGACGCGGCCGAGTATCTGGGGCTCACGCCCTCGGCGCTGTCGCACAGGATCCGCGAAGCCGAGCGGCGCTTGGACGTCGTGCTCTTCACCCGCATGCACAAGCGGCTGCGTCTGACCCCGGCGGGGGAGCACCTGGCCGAGGTGGCCGAGCGCGTGCTGGCCGACATGGAGCGCGCCGAGGCCGACGTGCGCCGGATGAACCGCGGTGTGGAGCACGTCGTGCGAATCGCGGTGGAGGCTTACAGCTCCTACCATTGGCTGCCCGGATTCCTGGCGCGTCTCGGCGAGCTTGCGCCGGGGATCGATCTGCAGGTCATGGCGGCCGCGGGGCGGGAGCCCCTGCAAGCCTTGGCCAACCGCCACGTCGACCTGATCGTGGTCTCCGGCGAGGTGGCGCAGGTCGGCGTGTCCCGGCGCTGGCTCTTCGAGGACGAGCTGCTGTTCATCATGCCGCCCGGCCATCGCTTGGCCGGCAGGGACTTCATCGAGGGCCCCGACATCGTCGGCGAAGCCTTCACCACCTACAACAAGGTACCGGTTCCCGACCGCGAGTTCGCGCGGCTCTTCCGGCCGTCGGAGAGCTATCCGCTGTGGACCGCGACGGTCGAGCTGCCGGAGGCCATCGTCGAGCTGGTGGCGGCGGGGCAGGGGACCAGCGTGCTCGCCGGTTGGGCGGTGAGGCCGACGGCCAGGTCGGGCCGCGTCGCCGTGGCGCGGGTCGGCCGTGAGGGCCTTGCCGTTCCCTGGTTCGTCGCGATCCGCTCGGACGACGAAGCAGGCGGCCCGATCGCCTTGACCGCCGACGCGCTGCGCGACTGGTGCCGAGAGGTCGGCGGCTTCGAAGCGGGCGCCGGCTCTTGACGGAGCTGTTCTCAAGCTCCCGGGTAGCGTGCTAGTACCGCGCGATGAACGCTTCGGCCGGACCTCCGGTACCCGCTCGAAGCGATCACTTCGGGACCCGTAGGAAACAATGACACCGGCATTCGTGCGCGCCTTCAATCGCTTCCGGGCCGGCGAGGTGGAGGCCGCGATGGAGAGCTGTCGGGCCGCGCTCGCCGCCGATCCGGCCGATGCCCTGTCCTCCTTCCTGCTCGGCATCGCGCTCCTGCGCAGAGGGTCGGTCGAGGAGGGAAGGGAGAGGATCGCCAGCGCCTTCGCTCAATCGGCCGAACTCGACCGCTTTGATGCCATGACCCGCGGCTTCTGGGAGCGCCGGGGCGAGATCGACGAGAGCCTCCGCTTCGAAGCGCGGCTGCTCGACTACCTGCGCAGCCGCGACACCGATGGCTTCGTCATCTCCTTTCCCAAGTGCGGGCGCACCTGGTTGCGGCTGCTGCTCGGCAAGTACGTCGCCGGCTTCGAGACGGTGGCCAATCCCTTTCGCGTCTGGGATCTCACCTATCGCAGTCCGCGTCATGCCACGGTTCAGGTAAGCCACGACGACTATCCGCACTGGCGGCGCCACGGCGACATACTGCGGGACAAGAGCTTCTATGCCGAGAAGAAGGTCATCTTCCTGGTGCGAGATCCGCGCGACGTGGTGGTGTCGAACTACTTCCAGTTCGTCAAGCGCGGCGACGCCAGACGGATCCGCGACGGCTTTTCCGGCAGCCTGTCGGATTTTCTCCGCTACGAGATTGGCAGCCTGAAGAGCGTCGTTACCTTCTACAACGTCTGGGCTTGCAATCGTTCCGTCCCGAGGGATTTCAAGCTGATCTCCTATGAAGACCTCAAAGGCGCGCCCTTGGAGGGCCTTCTCGGCTGCGTCGACTTTCTGGGTTGGCCGCGGGAGTCGGACGACCACTGCCGGCGCGTGGTCGACTATTGCCGCTTTGACAACATGCGCAAGCTGGAGGAGGAGCGGGCTTTCGACAGCGTCGAGCTCTCACCGCCGAAGGACGGCGACCCCGAAGGTTTCAAGGTGCGCAAGGGGCGGATCGGCGGCTATCGCGACTACCTCTGCGAAGACGACGTCGCCTACATGAACCGCTTCATCGCCGAGGAGCTGGATCCGCTCTTCGGTTACGGCCGGGAGCACGTGGAGAGGACGGACTGACGACGTCCCTCCGCGACCGGTCGAGCCGGCTCACGAGCGCGGTCGCCGGTTTTCCGCGTCGTAGAAGGGCAGGCCGGTGCAGATTGCCTGCCGCCGCGTGCCGAAGCTCTCGATCGTAAACTCTCCGCCTTCCTCGGAGAGGCCGCGCATCACGAAGCCCAAGGCCAGGCGCTTGCCGATCCGAAAGCCGTAGCTGGCCGAGGTGACGTATCCGGCAAGGCTCCCGTTCAGGAGAATGGGGTCGCCGGGAAGGGGGTCGGCATCGCTGTCGTGGACGACGAACCCGTGGAAGGACCACTCGGCATGCTGTTCCTTCTGTCGAAGCACCGCGTCGCGGCCGACGAAGGCAGCCTTGCCCAGGTCCGCGAAGCGGTCGAGACCGGCATCGAAAAGCGTGTACTCCGTGCCGAAGTCCGCTCCCCAGCCGTGATAGCCCTTCTCGATCCGCATGGCGTTCAAGGCATAGGAGCCGAAGTCCTTGAGCCCGAGGTCGGTGCCGGCCTCGACAATGGCGTCGTAGAGACGGGCGAGATCGCGGTCGGCGAGATGCAGCTCCCAGCCCAGCTCGCCGACGAAGGACACCCGCATGGCGGTAACCGCAACGCCGGCAAGGTCGAGTTCCGTGACCGACATCCAGGGCTGTACCTCACGCGAAAGATCGCTAGCGGTCAGGCGCCCCAGGAGGCACCGCGACTTGGGTCCCATGAGCAGCAAGGCTGAGGGGCGCTTGGAACCTCGCCTTAGCCGCACGGAGCCGTCGTCCGGCAGCCATCGGCAAAGCCAGTCGAAATCGCGTCGCTCGGCCAAAGTCGGACCGCAGAGGAGGAAGCGCTCCTCGGCCAAGCGCGCGACGGTCGCCTCTGACCAGATCCGGCCTTTCGGAGTCAGCATGTAGGAGAGGCGCACGCGTCCGACCCGAGGCAGGGGACCGCAGAAGACCTGGTCCAGGAAGGCGGCCGCCCCCGGTCCCTCGACTTCGTACTTGGTGAAGCCGCCATGATCCATCACGCCGACCGCGTCGCGGACGGCCGCGCACTCGCCGGAGACCGCCGCGCGCCAAGGCTCGTCGTCGCGGAAGCTCAAGTGGCCGTAGCCGTCGTGGCCGGGGTCGGGTCGGTCGGCGCCGGCGAACCAGAAGGCGCGCTCCCAGCCGCCGATCTGCCCGAAGACCGCGCCCTTCTCCGCCAGCCTCTCGTAAAGGGCTGTCCGCTGCAGCGGACGCGCGGAGGTCAGCAGGCGATGGGGATAGGGAATGGCATACTGCAGGCCATAGAGCTCGGCGGCCCGCCGGATCGCATAGTCTTGCGTGGCCCAATTGCCGAAGCGCCGCGGGTCCCAGGCGGCCAGGTCCCACTCCGTCTCGCCCTCGGTGATCCATTCGGCGATGGCCTTGCCGATGCCGGCCGAGTGGGTGATGCCGATCTGCACGCCAGTCGCGTGGTAGAGGTTGGGGAGGCCGAAGGCGGGCCCGATCAGCGGCAGGGCATCGGGCGCGTAGGCGATGGGTCCGTTGACGAAGCGCTGCGCGCCGGCCGTCGCCAGGAGGGGAATGTGCCCGATCGCCTCGTCCAGCACCTCGGCGATGTCGTCCACGCTGTCCGGAAAGAGCTGGTGGGCGAAGTCCTCGGGCAAGCCTCCCGGCCAGGCGGGTCGTCCGTCGTGCGCGTAGGACCCCAGAAGGAGGCCGTTGCCTTCCCGCCTGAGGTAGAAACGAATGTCCGGATCGCGCACCAAGGGGAAGCTGTCGCGATGGGATGCCAGCGCGTTGAGCGGTTCCGTCACCAGATATTGGTGCTGCAAGGCTGCGACGGGGATGTCGTCTCCTGCCATGCGGGCGACCTCGGCGCCCCAGAAGCCCGCCGCGTTCACCAGGATCTCCGCCGTGACCGCGCCCCTGTCCGTTTCGACCCGCCATTCCCCGCTTGCCGTCCGCGCGATCCCCGTCACCCTGGTGAAGCGGGCGATGGAGGCGCCGGCGGCGCGGGCTCCCTTGGCCAGGGCCTGGGTCAGCTGGCTGGGGTCGATGTCCCCCTCATAGGGGTCCAGAATGCCGCCGATGACGCCGCCCGAAGCACCTCCGCGGGCCTCGTAGAAGGGGTGCAGGCGCTCCATCTCCTGGAGCGTCAGCATCGACAGCTCGTAGCCGGCCGACCGCGACAGGCCCACGAGGTGGTGGAAAAGCGCCATGCGGTCTTCCGTGTGCGCCGGCCAGAAGGCGCCGGTGTGCCGGTAGGTGATCGGCGAGTCCACGCGCTCCCCGAGGTCCTTGTAGAGCCGCCAGGCGTAGTTGCCGGCGCGCATGCCGAGCCAGCTGTTCGCGTAGGTCGGAATGTTCCCGGCGGCATGCCAGGTGGAGCCCGAGGTCAGCTCGTCCTTCTCGATCAGCAGCGTATCGCCGATCCCGGCGAGGCCCAGGTGGTAGAGGATCGCCGTGCCGACCGCGCCGCCGCCGATCACCACGACGCGGGCATGGCTCCGCACGCCTAGTGCTCCGCCAGAAGCCGGCCGTAGCCGCCGATCGGGTCCTCGATCCCCAGGGAACGCAGCGTTTGCCAGTAGACCGCGGCGTTGCAGGCGACGATGGTCTTGCCGAGTTCTGCTTCCAGCTCGTCCAGAAGGGCGACGACCGGCAAGGCAGTGCCGACTTGGAGAATGGCGTCGCAGGGGCAGTCGGCGACCTCTCGGAACACCTTGCGGATGTCGTCGAGCGCGGTCTCGCAGATGGCGGGCAGGGAAGGGGCCTGGGTTCCCTTGATAGCCAAGACCTCGAAACCGGCGGCCTCGGTGTTGGCCTTGACGACGGCATCGACCTCGGCATTGAAGGGGGTCACCACGGCGATGCGGCTGGCGCCCAGCTTGCGCAAGGCCGCGTGGTCGGCCTCCGAAGCATTGAAGACCGCCACGCCGGTCGCGTCGGCCAGGTCCTGGCAGCGCTTGGCCAGCTTGGCGATGCCGCCCGCGCCGGCATCGGTGGTCAGGCCCAACGCGATGGCGGCCGGCCGACAGTCCATCAGCTTGAGGCCTTCCTCGATGACGTCGTCGGAGACCTGCTCGCCGCCGAGGCGAAAGCGCTGCATCTGGTTGGTGACGCCGGCGGGGCGCAGCAGCTCCAGCTCCGGCTGCACCACGCTGTTCATGGCCGGCGTCATCACCCCGACGATGGCCCGTGGAGCCAAGGTATCCACCATATCAGATCTCCTTCATGAAGGCGTTGAGGCCGCGCATGCCGCCGGCGTAGATGGCGTCGCCGACGATCTGCTCCATCTCCGCGCGTCGGTCCTCGGCGCAGCGGAAGCTGCTCTCCCAGATGCTCAGGGTCTGGTCGCTCTCGGTGACGGCGAGAAAGCGGTGGGTCGAGACGTAGTCGGTCACCGGCAGGGGGCTCTCGATGATGTCGTAGCTGTAGAAGTGCTCGAGGTCCGAGTGGGCGAGCAGGGTCTCGCGGAAAGAGGTGCCGTCGGCGATGTCGAGCAGTCGCAGCGCCCCCACCTCGGTCGGCCCACCCCGTTCCAGGCGGGCCGCGGTGACCGCCGGGTTCCACTTGGCGACTCCGTCGAAGGCGCGGACGGCGGCCCAGACCTTGGCGATCGGCGCCTCAATGATCATGCTGCGCATTACTCGCATAAGAGAACCCCTTGCCGGTTAGCGTGCGAGAGTGATGGGTAGGGAATCCCGGATGGCGTCTTCGGCGCTGCGCGTCAGATGGGATGGGGGATCGGCACTCAGAATGTCGCGCACGCGCACGACCGCGCGCTCCCAGATCGAATGCCCGCCATCGTCCAGCCACTCGGCGACGCTCCGGCGATCGGCCAGTTTCGGGTAGAGGTAGTCGCTTCTCATTCGGGCCAGGGTTTGCGCCTCGCCCAGGTAGTGGCCCTCGCCGGTCACCACGCGTTCCACCATCTCGATGTCGAAGGCGTCGTCGCTGATCTCGATGCCGCGCACCGAGCGCAGGATCGCGCCGCAGAGGTCGTCGTCGATCGCCAGCATCTCGGGCGAGGCAACCATGATGGAGCCCAACATGCCGACGGAAAGGTTGATCATGTCCGCGCCGGCCTGGGCGGCCAGGGCAACGCTGTAGCCCTTCTCGTATCCGGCCTGGGCATCGGCGATCTTGGCGTCGGTCATGCCGGCCGAGACGGCGGCCGGCAGCTCCAGGCGTTGCAGCAGTTGGGCGGCGGCCGCGTTGGCGACGGCGCACTCTCCGCCGCCGCCGGTCATGGCACCGCTGCGCAGGTCCGAGACGAAGGGCAGGAAGGCGAAGACGGCGGGTGCGCCCGGCTTGATCAGGTCGATCAGCATCAGGCCCGCCAGGCACTCGGCAAGGCCCTGGCCCAGCGCGCCCGCCAAGGTCACCGGGCTGGTCGCGCCGGCCTGCCCGGCCGAACAGATCTGCGGGACCATGCCGGCGCGAAGAGAAGCCTCCAAGACCTGACAGCCCTCCTCGGCAAAGCGCAGGGGAGGGACGACATGAACGATCACCGCCATGCAGAAAGGCCGCGTGCGAAAGCGCCCCTCGCCACCCAAGGCCCGGTCGAACATGCCGACCACCGGGGTCAGGTGCGCGGCGGCCGCGAAGCTCACGCCGATCGGCTTGGCGGTTGCCTTCATGCAGGCAAAGGCCGTGTTCACGTCGAGATCGAAGGGCGCGGAGAGATCGCGGGCCACCAGCGGACGGATGGCATAGCGCACGTTTACTGAAGCCTCGACCACCCGCATGATGTCGTAGAGGTCATTGAGACAGGAGTCGCGGAATCCCTTCTGCTTGGCGTCCAGGACCTGCACCGCGGCGCCGCCGGTGCCCAGGTGCACTTGCCGGCCGCCGATCGTCAGACCCGCCGCCTCCTCGAAGCCGGGCAGGTTCACCTTCTTCGCCGCCCTCGCGACGGCATCCTCGATCATCGTCCGAGGGAAGCAGAGGCGGCCGTGCGCGCTGATGGTCGCGCCATGCTCCAAGGCGCGCCGCCGCAGATGAGCCGGGGCATCGGCCATGCCCACCTTGGCCAGCAAGTCGATCGCGAAAGCGACGATCCGATCGCATTCGCGCTCGTCGAGTGGCCGAAGGCGCCCGCCCCGGACGGCGTCCCTGGGCGCGGGGAGCGGTCTTGCGTCCCTCCTCTGTCTGTCGCGTCTGGCTTGCGCCCTGGCACCCATCTGGGTCGCTCCCGAAAGTGGGGTGACACAGCGAGGCTAGGACGGGCGATCGGATCTTCTCAAATCAGTAAATCGGCGCTTTTGGTGAAGAGCGCTCAGCTATCGGACGTGCCCTACATGACTCTGTCGGGCGGGGTTCGCTACCAGAGGTACTGGCCCACATAGACCGGCGTCAGGCGTTTTGGCCGCTTGCCACCCTCGACCGCTCGCCAGCGCGCCTGATCCTCCTTGGGGTTCAAGAGGCGAGGCGATTGCGGGTCGCCGAAGGTGGTCTTTCCGGGAAAGGCGCTCCAACCCTGCTTGGCGTAGTAGCGGTTCATCTCTGGATCGCAGAACAGCAGGCCGAAGTCCGCCCCGCCCTCCTTCAAGTCTTCGTTCACCAGCCGGAAGAGCCAGGGCACGAGCCCGCGCTCGCGGTAGGACGGCAAGGTCATGACCCCGGCCACGCCGAGCACCCGCGCCTCCGTCTCGTTCCAGCGCACCCTGGTGTGGATCAAGGCCAGGTGCGAGACCAGGAGCTCGCCGTCCAGCAGCACCAGATGCTCCACGCCGTCGAAGCCCTTGGTGATCTCCGACCAGTCGCGGATCTCGGCGAAGAACTCGTGGAAGATGACTCGCGCGGCGGTGAAGAGCTGCCAGGCGAGTGCCTCGGGCAGGTCCTCGTGGCGCAGGCGTCGGAAGCTCAGCGCCTCTGGCGGGTTATCGCCCATGCGGGTGCGTGTCCAGGAAGACGCTCTCGTAGTGCGCCTTCTGCAGGCCGGCCGCGGTCACCACGTTTCGCAGCAGAATGGAGACGGTGACCGGACCGACGCCGCCCGGCACCGGGGTGATCCAGCCGGCGACCTGGTGACAGCTCTCGTAGTCGGCATCGCCGACGATCCGCGTCGAGCCGTCGGGCAAGGTCACCTGATTGATGCCTATATCGATCACGGCGGCCCCCGGCTTGATCATCTGTCCGGTCACCAGCCCCGGCTTGCCGACAGCGACGAAGACCGCGTCGGCAGAGCGCGAATGCATGGCGAGGTTGCGGGTCAGGTGGTGGCAGACGGTGACGGTCGCCCCCTCGCTCATCAGCAGGAAGGCGATGGGCTTGCCGACGATCTCGGAGCTGCCGATCACCACAACCTCGAGGCCCTGCAGCTTGAGGCCGGTATGCTTCAGCAACTCCACCGCCGCGACCGAGGTGCATGGCCCCATGACCAGGTCGTTGTAGACGATGTTGCCGATCGAGGCGGGATGCATGCCCTCCACGTCCTTCATCGGATGGATCGCCGCCTGGAGCACGCGGATCGAGAGCTGAGAGGGGACCGGCCGCTGCAGGATGACGCCGGTGACCCTGGGATCGGCGTTCATGGCCGAGATGGCGGCTAGCATCTCGGCCTGGGTCACGCTCTCCGGGAAGACCCGTTCTTCGAAGTCGATCCCCAGTTTTTCCGCGGCCCGCTTCTGGTTGCGGATGTAGACCATGGCGGCCGCCGGATCGCCTACCAGGACGGAGACCAGGCGCGGCGGCCAGCCGCCTTCGGCCAACTCGGCCGCCTTTTTTGCGACCTCGCTTCTTATCCCCTGGGCGATGACCTTGCCGTCCAGCACCTTGAAGTCTTGCTCGGTCACGGGCCGTTCCTCCGGATCATGGGCCCTTGCGCATAGCGAAGCGCGGGAGCCTGCGCAAGCCGCCTGGGCCTTCGCCCGGCTAGGGCTTGGTCTTGGAGGAGTCCTCGGCGGTCAGGATCTCTTTCCAGCCCTCGCGCTCCAGGACGATCTTCCACCACTTCATGATGCCCGGCGTTTCCTTGGCCAGACCTTCGCCGGCGGGCACGGAGAGCAGGTAGAAGAGGATCGGCGCCAGGTGACAGTCGGCGAGCGATACCTCGGACCCGCACAGAAGCGGACGGACGCGATAGCGCTCCAGCGCGCCCAAGAGGCGTCCGCCGACCGAGGCGCCGCGCGCGAGCGAGGCACGGTCGCCAGTGCCTTCGCGCAGGTTCACATAGATGTCCCAGACCAGTGCGTTGTAGCCGTAGTTGTTCAGCATGGAGAGCATCTGGTGCATGCGCGCGCGCTCGCGCGCGCCCGCCGGCTGCAGCGCGGGACCCTCGAAGGCTTCGTCGAGGTATCGCAGGATCGCCGTGGTCTCGTAGAGCTGGAAGGTGCCGTCCTCCAGCACCGGGACCTTGCCGAAGGGCTGCATCTGTTTGTAGCTCTCGGGCAGGCCCTCCTTGTCGAAGGGGTCGATGGAGATGAAGTCGAAGTCCAGGCCCTTCTCCTTGAGCGCCAGGAGGACGGAGCGGGTGAAGGTGCTGCGTCTCCAGCCGAACAGTCTGAGCTTGCTCATGCCTTCTTCTCCTTCTTGAGGCGGGCCCGGTAGCGCGCGGCCTTGTCCTGGCGCAGATCCAGCGGCGCGCGGGTGGTGGCGATGGCGTCCGCCGGCAGATCCCCGGAGACCACGCTGCCGGCGCCTACGATGGCGCCGGCGCCCAGCGTCGCCGGGGCGATCAGGACCGAGTTGGAGCCGGTGCTGGCGCCGGCGCCGATTTCGGTGCGGCTCTTGTAGACGCCGTTGTAGTTGGCTGTGATGGTGCCGGCACCGATGTTCGCCTTCGGGCCGACGCCGGCATCGCCAAGATAGGTCAGGTGTGCCGCCTTGGCGCCGTCGCCCATCTCGACCGCCTTCAACTCCACGAAGTTGCCGATCCGCACGTCCTCGCCGAGGCTGGCGCCGCCGCGCAGCCGCGCGAAGGGGCCCACCGTCGTGCCCCGGCCGATGCGCACGTCGGCGAGGTGAGAGAAGCCGTGGATCGTCACCCCCTCTTCGACTTCGACACCCGGGCCGAAGATGACGTGGGGCTCGACCGTCACGTCGCGGCCCAGGACGGTGTCCCACGAAAAGGTCACGCTCTCCGGCTGAACCAAGGTGGCACCGCCCGCCATGGCGCGCTGCCGCAAGCGTCCTTGGACATGGGCTTCGGCCTGCGCCAGCTCACTGCGGGAGTTGATCCCCAGGACTTCCTCGAAGCCGCACTCGACGATGGTGGAGGCAGCCAGCGAGGCCCTGCCTAGCCGCACCAGAGAGGTGAGGTAGTACTCGCCCTTGGCGTTGCGATTATCGATCTCTGCGGCCAGCTTGAAGAGCAGCTTGCCGTCGCCGGCCAAGAGGCCGCCCCAGATCAGATCGACGGCCTTCTCCGCCTGCGTGGCGTCCTTCTCTTCGACGATCCGGGCCAGGACGCCTTCTTCCAGAATGAGCCGGCCGTAGCCGGTCGGGTCGCTCATGCGCACGCCGAGCCATACGAAGGCCGGCGGCGAGGCTCCGCGTCTGGCCTCGAGCATGCGCGACAGGGTCTCGGCCGTGATCAAGGGGCCGTCGCCGTAGAGCACTAGCACGTCCGCGCCGGCGGCCAGCTCTGGCGCCAAGGCGTCGCGGGCGGCCAGAAGGGCGTGCGCGGTGCCCAGCGGCTCGCTCTGGACTGCCACGGGATGGGGCGCCACCGCTTTTGCCACCGCGTCCATGCCCGGCGCGATCACGGTCACGATCTTGGCGGGCGCGAGGCTCTCCGCCACCGCCAGCACGTGGCCGATCATCGGCCGTCCGGCGACCGGATGCAGCACCTTCGGCAGGGCGGACTTCATCCGCGTGCCGGCGCCGGCCGCCAGCACCACCACGGCCAAGGGCCGTTCGCCAGCAGTCATGTCACTCCCTCGTCAGATGGACCGGATCGGGCTGCCGTCAGTCTTGCCTGAGGCGAGCTTGGCTTGGCAAGGGACGCGCGGGGCCCGCGCGACGGGTGAAGCCGGCGGGGTTCCTCCGAGCACCGAAATGAAGTAATCTGGCATCCGCCGATCAGTAGCCCGCGTTTACGAGCACGCTCTTGACGCCAAGAGCCTTAATGGCTGCTGATCAAGGGCAACGACAAGAACAAAAAGAGGGAAGGATCGGGACATGCATGCGATGGACAAAACACTCGCGTGTCTGACGGCGGTGCTGCTGTTGGGGCTCTGGACGGGCCACTCTGCTTATGCCTGGTCGGTCAAGACATCGAAACAGAGCTATGCGCCGGGCGAGAGCATCGTCGTTCAGTACAGCAACTTCTCCGACCCCAGGGACTGGATCTCGATCGTTAGGGCGGACAGCGCGAGCAACCACTACATGAACGACTATTGGACCTACATCTCCAACGACTACGGCAGCCACACCTTCAAGGGCTTGCCGGCGGGGACCTACGAGGTGCGGGCCTACTGCTGCTGGGGGTCCACCCACGGCGGCTACGAGATCAGGGCGAAACAGACCTTCACCGTGGGCGCGTCGAGTTCCGGGACGACGGCCTCTCATGCCGATCCCTACGATGCGAGAGCGTCGGTGAACGGAAAGTACTCCGGCCTGGTCCAAACGCTGAATTGCCCGGAGGATTCAGTGCGCTATGGCGACTTCGTCGACTGGGGGCACTGGAGCGGCGGAACTTGGTGCGGCCAGTCGGCCAAGCCCGGATACTGGGTCTGGCTGGCGCCGAACTGGTATGTCTGGGCGAACAAGCGCTGACGCGCGCCGACCCTGGCGGCCGTCCGACGCCATCGTCCGAAAGTCTCGGCAAGAGGCCCTTCGCCGCGGCCGGCTTATGGGGTAGGCTTCGGCCTCCTCGGTCCACTCATCAGGAGCAAGGTCAGCATGAAGCGCTTCATGATCGAACGCGATATCCCCGACGTCGGCAGCTTCGAGCGCGAGCAGCTGCAAGGCGCCGCACAGAAGTCCAACGAGGTGCTGACCCAACTGGCGCCGGACATCCAGTGGATCGAGTCCTACGTCGCCGGCGACAAGACCTTCTGCGTCTATCTCGCCAAGGACGAGGAGGTGATCCGCAAGCATGCCGAGATCAGTGGCTTCCCGGCGACGAAGGTCACCGAGATCCGCAAGACCATCGACCCCACGACCGCGGCGGGGTGACGCTAAGCCAGCTCCGCGCTCGTCTTGCCGCCGTGCGACTCCGACCAGCCGTTGGGGTCCTCCAGGAAGCCCCTGACGTCGGCCAGGCCCGGGGCGTCGAGATAGCCTAGCTCCTCGGCGACGGCCAACGCGTCCCACCAGGTGGCGAGCGCATGCAGGCTGACGCCGGCATCCCGCAGGCGCTGAATGCCCTCGGGGAAGATGCCGTAGTGGAAGACGACGAAGCTGTGCGCCACTTCCGCCTCGGCCTCGCGCAAGGCCTCCACGAAGCCGAGCTTCGATCCGCCGTCGGTCGCCAGGTCCTCCACCAGCAGCACGCGGTCGCCCGGCTTGATGACGCCCTCGATCCGCGCGTTGCGGCCGAAACCCTTGGGCTTCTTGCGGACATAGGCCATCGGCAGGCCCAGGCGTTCGGCGATCCAGGCGGCAAAGGGGATGCCCGCCGTCTCGCCGCCGGCCACCACGTCGAAGGCCTCGAAGCCGCAGGCCTCGTTGATCTTCTCGACGGCCAAGCGCATCAGGGCGTCGCGCGCCCGCGGGAAGGATATGATCTTGCGGCAGTCGACATAGACCGGCGAGGCGCGGCCCGAGGTGAAGATGAAGGGATCCTCGGGCCGGAAGAGAACGGCTTCGATCTGCATCAGGCAGCGCGCGGTTTGCCGCGCCGTGGCATCGGTGGTGGACATGGTCGCAAGAGAGCCTTCTATCGGTCGGCGAATGGGCGCAGTCTTAAGGGCAAGAGCGTCGTTGCGGCAAGCCGGAGCGGAGAAGATGACGGACGCAAGCGATCAAGTGTGGGCGACGGTCAAGAGCGTGCGCGAGCGCGCGCCCTTGGTGCACAACGTCACCAACCTGGTCTCGATGGACATCATGGCCAACCTCCTCCTGGCGGTCGGTGCCTCACCGGTGATGGCACACGCCACCGAAGAGGTGGCCGAGTTCGCCGGGATGGCGGGCGCCGTCAACATCAACATGGGCACCTTGGACGCCGCCTGGATCGAATCGATGCAGGCCGCCGCCGCTGCCGCGCGCAGGGCCGGCACCCCCTGGCTCTTCGATCCCGTCGGGGTCGGCGCCACCGCCTATCGCACCGCGACAGCGGCCAGTCTGCTGACCTTGCAGCCGGCCGTGGTGCGGGCCAATGCCTCGGAAGTCCTGGCCCTGACCGGCGGTCCCGCCGGCAAGGGCGTCGATGCCAGCCACGGCACCGAGCAGGCGGTCGAGGTGGCGATGACCCTGGCCCGGCGCAGCGGGGCCGTGGTCGCGGTCACCGGCGTCAGCGACTATGTCACCGACGGCGTCAGGGTGGCCCGCATCGACAACGGCCACGCTATGATGGCGCGGGTTACGGCGACCGGCTGTGCCTTGACCGCCTTCATCGCCGCCGCCGTGGCGGCGATCGAGGATCCCTTCAAGGCCAGCATGCATGCCCTGGCGGCCTATGGGATCGCCGGCGAACTGGCCGCCGCAGAGGCCAAGGGACCCGGCAGCTTCCGCGTGGCCTTTCTCGACAGCCTGGCCGGTTTGGACGAGGCGACGATCGCCCGGCATCTGAAGCTCTCATGAGGCTGCCGGAGGATCTGCGGGTCTATCTGGTGATCGGCGAGGCGGACTGCGCCGGCCGTCCCATCGACTGGGTCGTCGCCGAGGCGGTGGCCGGCGGCGTCACCGCCGTGCAGCTGCGCGAGAAGGCGAGAAGCAGCGCCGAGGTCGCGGCGCTGGCCAGTCGTTTGCGCCGCCAGCTCGATCCGGCCGGCGTGCCCTTGATAGTCAACGACGACCTGGAGGCCGCCATCGCCTGCGAGGCCGCGGGTCTGCATGTCGGGCAGGACGACCTGCCGGCGGAAGAAGCGCGCCGGCGCTTGCCCGCCGGTCGCCGCCTCGGCCTCTCCATCACCCGATTGGAGGATCTGGAGAGCGCGCGGAGCGGACAGGCCGACCACCTGGGCATCGGCCCGGTTTTCGCCACTAAGACAAAGGCGGATGCCGCGCCCGCCCTGGGGCTGGCCGGCCTGACCCGGATCAGGGCGGCACGCCCGCTCGTGCCGGCGATCGCCATCGGTGGGATCACCTTGCGAAACGCCAGGGACGTGATGGAAAGCGGTGTGGACGGCCTGGCGGTGATCTCGGCGATCGCCGGCGCCCAGCGGCCACGCCAAGCGGCGACGGAGTTGCGTGCCATCGTCGAGGCAGTCTTGAGAGAGCGGGAGAGGGGGCAATGACGGAGCTGGTGCAGGTGACCCGTGAAGGGGGAGTGGCCACCGTCTGGCTGAACCGGCCGGAGCGGATGAACGCGATGAGCTTGGCCATGTGGGACGCCCTGGCGGCGACCATGGCGGAAGTGAACGCGGACCCCGATCTGCGCTGCTTGTTGCTGCGCGGCCGGCCGCGCGCCGACGGCCGCGTCGCCTTCGGCGCCGGCGCCGACATCGCCGAGTTTCCAGCCTTGCGCGCCGACGCCGCGCAGGCCGAAGCCTATGCCGCGCGCATGGAGCCGGCCGCGCGGGCCATCGAAGACAGCCCCCATCCCTCGATTGCCTTGATCCAAGGCGCTTGCGTTGGCGGCGGGTTGGAGCTGGCCCTGCACTGCGACATTCGGATCGCCGGCGCCGATGCGCGGCTGGGTCTGCCGATCCAACGCATCGGCCACGGCCTGCCGCTCAGCGGTCTACGCCCCCTGGTGCAGCTCTGCGGCCGGTCGGTCGCCTTGGAGCTGCTGCTGGAAGGCCGCCTCTTCGGCGCCGAGGAAGCCCTGGGGAAGGGCCTCGTCAACCGCGTTCTGCCGGTCGAGCGCGTGGTGGCGGAGGCGGAAGAGAGCGCCGCGCGCATCGTCGCCGGCGCCCCGCTCGCCCACCGCTTCCACCGCGAGGCCACCCGCCGCGCGCTGGAGCCGGAGCCCTACAGTGCCGAAGAACTGCGCGGGCCCTACAGGCTTTGCGATTCGGCGGACTATCGGGAGGGCGTGCGCGCCTTCATCGCCAAGGAAACCCCGCGCTTCGAAGGGAAGTGACATGGAGAGCAGCGCTCGGCAGCCGAACATCGTCCTGATCCTGGCCGACGACATGGGCTTCTCCGATCTCGGCTGCACCGGGGCCGAGATCCGCACGCCGGTGCTGGACCGCCTGGCCGGCGGCGGCGTTCTTCTGAGCGCCATGTACAACTGCGCGCGCTGCTGTCCGACGCGCGCCGCCCTGCTGACCGGTCTCTATCCGCACAAGGCCGGCATTGGGCACATGGTGGTGAACTTCGGCACGCCGGCCTATCAGGGCTACCTGCGCGACGATTCGGCGACGATTGCCGAGGTGCTGCGGACCGGCGGCTATCGCACGCTCATGTCCGGCAAGTGGCATGTCGGCGGCGATCTCGACGCCCGGCACGCCGACGTCTGGCGGCTCGGCGGCGAGGGGCATCCCATGCCGCGCCAGCGCGGCTTCGACCGCTTCTTCGGGACGTTGGACGGCGCCTGCAGCTTCTTCGAGCCGCACTACGTGATGGCCGACGACGCGCGCACGGCGGTGGAGCCGGGCAGTTTCTACCTGACCGACGCGATCAGCGACCGGGCGGTCGGAATGATCGAGTCGGCGATGGGCGACGATCAGCCCTTCTTCCTCTATCTCGCCTACACCGCCCCCCATTGGCCGCTGCATGCCTGGGAGGAAGACATCGCGCGCTATCGCGGCCTTTACGACGGCGGCTGGGACCGGATCCGCACCGCCCGCCACGAGGAGATGAACGGCCGCGGCGTGCTGCAGAAGCCGTGGGAGATCTCGCCTAGGGACGGCGAGGCGCCGCCCTTCGCGGACGTGCCGGAGAAGGCCTGGGAGGCCGAGCGCATGGCCGTCTATGCCGCCCAGGTCGACCGCATGGACCAGGGCATCGGCCGCGTCGTCGCGGCGCTGGAGCGGGCCGGGCAGCTGGACGACACCCTGATCCTCTTCCTGGCGGACAACGGCGGTTGCGCCGAGTTCATGGCGGAGGACGGCTGGGCCCAGTGGTACCCCGATGCGCTTTCCGACGGCCGCGCGGTCACCAAGGGCAACTTGCCGAGCCTCAGGCCCGGCGGCGCGCAGACCTTCATGAGCTACGACCTGCCTTGGGCCAACGTCTCCAACGCGCCCTTCAGGCTCTACAAGCACTGGGTGCACGAGGGCGGGATCTCGACGCCGCTCATCGCGCATTGGCCGGCCCGCTTCGGCGGACCCCGCTACGCGCACGCGCCGGCGCACGTGGTGGACCTCCTGCCGACCTTGATGGAGGCGAGCGGCATCGCCTATCCGGCCGAGCGCGAGGGTGTCGCGTTGCAGCCGCTGGACGGGGAAAGCCTGCTGCCCCTGATGGAAGGCCGGGACTGGGAGCGCCAGGCACCGATCTATTGGGAGCACGAGGGCAACGCCGCCATCCGCCAGGGCCGCTGGAAGCTGGTGCGCCGCGACGGCGCGCCCTGGGAGCTCTATGACATGGAGGCCGACCGTACGGAACTCCATGATCTCGCCAAGCGCAACCGGCCCATGACGGAGAGCCTGCGGCAGGAGTGGCAAGGCTGGGCTGACTCTGTCGGCGTCCTCGACTGGGCGCGTCTGCAACGGAGCCTGGGCAAGGAGTGGGGATTCTAGACCAAGATGATCGCAGGTCGAATGGACCTGCGGTCTGAATCTTGGTCAATCGTCATCGCGCTCTAAGCGACAGTTTTACCCTAGTCTCCGTCGCATCCTGGCGACCCTCGTCGGCGCACGCCGTGTCAGCCTAAAGCCATGCATGACGACAGCGACGCCGAGTTCGATTTCAAGCGGGGGCGGGGCCAGACCCTGCTGATCGCTTGCGGTGCGCTCGGCCGGGAGATCATCGATCTGATAGAGCGGAACCGCTGGCAGCATTTGGACGTTGCCTGCCTGCCGGCCAAGCTGCATCACCGCCCGGAACTCATTCCCGAAGCCGTTCGCGGCAAAATCAGAGCGGCGGCAGGACGTTACCGCAAGATCTTCGTGCTCTATGGAGACTGCGGCACGGGCGGTCTGCTGGACGCCGTGCTGGAGGAGGAGGGCGGCATAGAGCGCATTCCCGGGCCGCACTGCTTCTCCTTCTTCATGGGCAACCACCGCTTCGAGGAGAGCGCCGAGGACGAGCTGACGACCTTCTACCTGACCGACTACTTCTGCCGGCACTTCGACAAGTTCGTCTGGGAGGCGCTGGGTCTGGACCGCCGCCCGGACATGCCGCAGTTCGTCTTCGGGAACTACCGCAAGATCCTCTTCATGCCGCAGACCCACGATCCGCAGCTGGAGGCTAAGGCGCGGGAAATCGCCGATCGCCTGGGTCTCGCCTACGAATGCCGCTTCGCCGGCTATGGCGATCTCGCCGACTTCATGGGCCATGCTCAGGAGAGCGGCGCCGGCAAAGGCGAGAGCGCCGCCAGCGGCGACGCGGAGGAGGCCAGACCTAACTAGCGAGCCTTCGCTGGCGTGCCATCTTTATTCGTGATCGGTCTTATAGTTTTGAATCGTTTCTAATGAGATCTCTTCTTCCCTACATTGAGGGTCGGAGGCGGAGAGAGTCCGTCTCGACGTGAAGGAAGAGGCAGTCATGTGGCCCAAGCGCTCGCTCATCGACCTCTTGGGGGTCGAGCACCCCATCGTGCAAGCGCCCATGGCGGGGTCGAACGGTGTCGCCATGGCGGTGGCGGCGGCCGAGGCGGGCGCCTTGGGCTCCTTGCCTTGCGGGATGCTGACGCCGGACGAGATTCGAGACCAGGTCGAGGCCTTTCGCCAAAGAAGCGACAGGCCGCTCCATCTGAACTTCTTCACGCACCGCGCGCCGGCGGACGATCCCGAGGAACAGAAGGCCTGGCGCCGCTCTTTGGCGGGCTACTATGCGGAGTATGGCATCGACCCCGAGAGCGGGAGCACCGCGCCGTCGCGCTCGCCTTTCGACGAGGCGCGCTGCCGGCTGGTGGAGGACTTCAGGCCGGAGGTCGTGAGCTTTCATTTCGGTCTGCCGGAGGCCGGCCTGCTGGCACGGGTGAAGGCCGCCGGATGCAAGGTCCTCTCGAGCGCGACGTCGGTGGCCGAGGCGCGATGGCTGGAAGCGCACGGGGTCGACGCGGTGATCGCCCAGGGCAATGAGGCGGGTGGCCATCGCGGGATCTTCCTGGACGGGAGCCTCGCCACGCAGCCCGGGACCTTCGCCTTGGTCCCGCAGGTCGCCGATGCCATCGCCCTTCCGGTCATTGCCGCCGGCGGGATCGGCGATGGGCGCGGCATCGCGGCTGCCTTCGCCTTGGGCGCGGCCGGGGTTTCGATCGGCACCGGCTTCCTGCTGGCACCGGAAGCGCTCTCCAGCAAGCTGCATCAAGCCGCCGTCGCGACGGCCGGCGATCAGAGCACCGCGGTCACCAATCTGCTGTCCGGCCGGCCGGCGCGCGGCGTCATGAACCGCCTGATGCGCGAACTCGGCCCCCTGTCCGACGCGGCACCGGCCTTCCCGACCGCGGGCGGCGCCTTGGCGCCGCTCAAGGCCGCCGCCGAAGCGCGTGGCGAGGATAGCTTCTCGATCCTCTGGGCGGGGCAGTCGGTGGCCTTGGCGCGCCGCGAAAGCACCGCCGAGATCATCGAGCGTCTCGTTCGCGATGCCTCGGCGCGGCTCTCGGGCCTGGCTGCCGTTGCGGAACCTGCCGCCGAGGAGCCTTGCCCGGCTTGACTTCGCCTCCCGCCTGACGCTGGATCTCTCCACTCAGCTGGGGAGGACCGATCCATGGACTTGCGTGCGGGAATCAAGGCTGCCGCGTCCGACGCGCCGGAAACGGCGATCGCCGGACTGGAAGCGGTGCGTGACAGCGTGGCCGCGCAGGGCGCGCTGGAGAACGAGCGGCGGGCGGCTCACTTGATCGGCCAGTGCGCGCACGAATCCCTGCGCTTCACGCGGGTCGCCGAATCGCTCTTCTACACGACGGCGGAAAGGGTCATGGCGGTGTTCCCGCGCCACTTTACCGGTGTGAGCCATGCCGCGCAATTCCTGCGCAACTCGGAGAAGATGGCCAACCACGTCTATGCCAACCGCATCGGCAACGGTCCGCCGGAGTCGGGCGACGGTTTCCGCTTTCGCGGACGCGGCTATCTGCAGCTCACCGGGCGCGCGAACTACAAGGCCTTCGGCGAGCGGATCGGCCTGGACCTCGTCGGCTCTCCCGATCTGGCGGCCGAGCCCGGCACCGCTTGGCTGATCGCGGCCAACTATCTGGCCTCGCGCAGCCGTTCGGGCCGCACCGCGCTGCAGTGGGCCGATGACGACAATGTCGAGATGGTCACCCGTATCATCAACGGCGGCACGCATGGCCTGGACGACCGCCGTAACCGCACGGCAAGAGCCTTGGCGGCACTGGACGGCCTGCCGGTCCAACCGACCTTGCGTCAGGGGGACGAGGGTCCCTCGGTTGCCCTCTTGCAGCGCGCGCTGGCCGCCAAGGGCTTCTCGCCGGGCGCTGTCGACGGCGACTTCGGCGGCAAGACCCTGGCGGCGGTCAGGGCCTTCCAGTCCGCCCAAGGTCTGGGCGTCGACGGCGTCGTCGGCAAGAACAGCTGGAAGGCCTTGGAGCCGCTTCCCTCCTAAGCCCGGAGGCTACTCCGCCGCGGCCGGGATCGGCAGCGGAGCGGCATCCTTGTAGCCGTCGCGGGTCTGCGGCGTCTTGATGCCCAGGATCTTGCCGGCGACCATGTTGCGCAGCATCTGCGCCGTGCCGCCGCCGATGGTGAACATGCGGGCGTCGCGCGCCATGCGCTCCAGCGGCAGGTTGCGGGAATAGCCCATGGCGCCGTGCAGCTGCAGGGCGTCGTTGGTGACCTTGATCGCCGTCTCGGCGGCCAGGATCTTGGCCTCGGCGGCGAGCAGCGGGTCGGGGAAGCCGGCCTGGCTCTTGCGGGCGCTGTCGGCCGCGCGCCAGAGCAGCATGCGCGCCGCGTCGAGCTGGATGCGCATGTCGGCCAGCATCCACTGCAGCCCTTGGAACTCGGCCAAGGGCCGTCCGAACTGGCGGCGCTCCTTCACATAGGCAAGCGCCGTCTCGTAGGCGCCCTGGGCGATGCCCAAGGCCACCGTCCCGGCGCCCACGCGTTGGGCGTTGTAGGCATCCATCAATCCGGCGAAGCCGTGCTTCAGGCCCTCCGGCGGCATCAGCAGGCGTTCGGCCGGAAGCCGCAGGTCTCGGAAGTGAATCTTGGTCTCGGGAATGCCGCGCAAGCCCATGGCCGGCTCGCGCTCGCCGACGACCAGCCCCCGGTCCTCGCCCCGCAAAGCGATGAAGCCGCCGATTCCCTGCTCGACACCGTTCTCGATCACCCGGGCGAAGATCAGGTGGAGCTTCGAGACGCCGCCACCGGTGATCCAGTGCTTGGTCCCGTTCAGGAGATAGCCGTCACCCTGCTTCACCGCCGTGGTCCGCATCTCCGTCGCCGCGCTGCCGGCCTCCGGTTCGGTGATGCAGATCGCCGGCTTGTCGCCGGAGAGCACCAGGTCGGCGGCGAGGCGCTGCTGCGCCGGCGTGCCGTAGCGCAGGATCGCGCCCAAGGCCCCCATGTTGCCCTCGACGACGATGCGACCGGTGATGCCGCAGACCTTGGCCATCTCCTCGACCACCAGGATGGCGTCCAGGTAGCTGCGGCCTTGCCCGCCCAGTTCCTTGGGGATCGTCATGCCGAAGAAGCCCGCCTCGGCCAGCCGATGCACCAGCTCCCAGGGGTAGGCTTCGCTGCGGTCCACCTCGGCCGCCTTGTCGCGGCAGTGCGTCTCGGCAAAGTCGCGTGCGCGCGCTTGCAAGGTCTCTTGGTCTGCTGTCAGGTCGAACATGCTCGGATTCCCCTTCACGGCGACCTCGACTCCGATCACGGCCGCGTGAGTAAGGATATAGCTTAACCTTGGCCTGGATAAAAACGAGTTGTTTTCACCAGAAGCTTTAATTTTCCTTAAGTAAGGAGTTTTGGCTCTTGCCGATCGAGCGCAAGGCCTGCCCGAGGGCGGCGATCAGCCGGTTCTTCGGGCTCTCCGCCCGCTCCAGCAGTACCAGCGGGCGCATCAGGGGCGGGTCCCCGAAGGGCAGGGCGCGCAGGCCCAGCTGCTCCGGCCGCCGTCCGAAGGGCAGGGGAACCACCGACACGCCCAGGCGGTGACGCACCATCTCGATGATGGCTTCCAACGAATCGATCTCCATGGCCCGTTGCACGGCGATATGGCGCTCGCGCAAGGCCCGATCGATCTCCTCGCCAGCCCAGGCCCGGCGGCTGAACTGGATGAAGGGGTTGGCTTCCAGGAGATCGCGGTCGCTCTTGCCCTTGGTCTCCGGCGGCGCGATCACCACCAGCGGGTCCTGGTAGACCTGGCGCGCCAGCAGGCCTTCGGCCAGATGCTGCGGCTCGGACACCAGGGCGGCGTCCAGTGAGCCGCTTCGCAGCAGTCCGGCCAGCTCCTCGGACAGACCGCTGGTGACCCGGATCGAGAGCTTGGGATGCTGCGTGCGCAAGGTGGCGAGCGCCGGCGGCATGATGCTGCCCAGCGCCGTCGGCACCGCCCCTAGCGCTAACTCGCCGGCCAGCATGCCATCGCCGTCGGCTTGGAACAGACGGTCGTAGAGGCTGAGGATCTGGCGTGCCTCCACGACCAGCTGGCGGCCTTGCTCGGTCAGCTGTGGCGGTCGGTGGGAGCGGTCGAAGAGGGACTGCCCCAGGCTCACCTCCAGCGCCTTGATCTGCAGGCTGACCGCCGACTGCGTCAGGCCCAAGGTCTCCGCCGCCGCGGCGAAGCTGCCGTAGTCGGCGATCGAGACCAAGGTCCGAAGCGGTCGCAGCTCCATGGTCTAAACGGTTATGATGATTTGGTTTTCACGCGGCGATGAGTGACTGGGCTCTGGCTTCCGCCTTGGCCGCCCTCTGGGCCGCGCCGAGGCCCGTGTGCGCGCGCGCGGCCATCCGCCAGTTCTGCGGGCTCGACGGCTTGAGCCCGCAGCGCTCGTTCGCCAGGGCCAGGGCCAGCTCGAAGCGTCCGCAGCGCAGGGCGGCCTCCAGCAAGGTCCAGCCGATGATGTCGCGCTGCGCGAAGCTGCCGCCCAGCCGATGGGTTCTGTATCGCACCGGCAGCAGGCGATCGACGCAGTCGTCGTAGAGCTCCAGCGCGAAGTCCTGCAGCGCCTTCAGGAAGGGGACGCCGATCTCGCGGCTCATGGCGACGTTGGCGTCGTTGGCGTGCGCGCAGTAGCGCTCGTTGGCGTTCAGCAGCCGCTGTGCCGCCTGCTGGCGTCCGGCCGAGACGAAGCACATCATGGCGTGCACGTCGTTGAAGGCATAGAGCGTGTCCTCGGCCGAGGGCTCCCACTTGTCGGCAAGCTCCTGCCAACGGCTGCCGGCGTCGACACCGGCGAGCTTCAGCCGCCAAAGCAAGGCGGCCGCGTCCAGCTCTTCGTACTTGTCGCCATGCGGATTGGTGGCTCTCAGGTGCTTGTCGTAGATCTCCATCACGCGGTCCGTCTGGCAGAGGTCCAGATGGAAGAGGCTCAGGTGCCACCAGAGGTGGTTCTTGAAGTTGCTTTCCGCCCAATCCTTCTGGCGGCTGGTCATGAACCAGATGCCGCCCGATTGGCGGCCTTGCATCTCCATGACGTGGGCGACGGCGTGGATGGCGTAGGGATGGCCGGGACGCAGGGCCAGCGCGCGCCGGCCGCACTCCTCGGCATGGGCGAAGTCGCGGTTTTCCTCCAAGCCGAAGGCATAGAAGCCCAGCACGAACTCGTATCCGGGCACCGATTCGTCCCAAAGAGGGAAGACGCGGGCGACCGAATCGCGCTGGCCCACGACGTCGCCCAGCAGGACGTCGGTCAGGTGGATCATCTGCAGCGCCAGAAGGTCGTAGGGCTGCAGGACCAGGACCTCCTCCCAGCGCTGGACCGCGCCGAAGAAGTCGCCGTCGACCCAGGCGCGCAAGGCCAGGATGTGGCCGCGCTCCCGGCTGTTGGCGGCTTCCCAAAGCGCCTCGGCCGCCACCACGCTCGCCAGCATCTCATCGTAGATGCGGGTCTCCATGGCCTGCGTCAGCAGCGCCGCCTTGAAGATGTGGCCCAGAATGAAGTCCGGATGCGCCTTCAGGACTTCGCTGGCGCCCGTCACCGGGTCGCCCCGGAAGGCAAGGCAGTCTTCCAGCAAGGGCTCCAGCGCCGCCACCAACTCGGGATCCTGGCAAGAAGTCGGCACGCCCCGGCAATCACGCACAGCCATCTCTCAGCTCTCCTTTCGGAATGGCACTCCTGGCGGAGAGCTTAGCCGACAAAGACCGGTCTTTACAGCCGCTCTGGCCGTCTCGGCCGGTCACGGCCTGGCAAATGCTGGTGAAAGCGGTAAGACTGCGCTTGCCGCAAGGCACGGTTTGGAAACGCGAGAGAGGACAGCAATGGCGAGCAAGCGGAAGGTGATCATCACCTGTGCGGTGACCGGATCGATCCACACCCCCTCCATGTCGGACTATCTGCCGGTCACGGCCAACGAGATCGCTGAGGCCGCGATCGGCGCCGCCGAGGCCGGGGCAGCGGTGATCCACCTGCACGCCCGCGAGCCCGACAGCGGGCGTCCCAGCCAGGACCCGGCGCTCTTTCAGCAGTTCCTGCCCAGGATCAAGCAGACCACCGGAGCGGTGGTGAACATCACTACCGGCGGTGGTCCGGCGATGACGGTGGAAGAGCGCCTTCGCCCGGCCGCGCACTTCGCGCCGGAGGTGGCGTCCCTCAACATGGGCTCGATCAACTTCGGTCTCTTCCCCATGCTGAACCGCTTCAAGGAGTTCAAGCACGACTGGGAGCGACAGCACCTGGAGAAGAGCAAGGAGATCGTCTTCAAGAACACCTTCGCCGACATCGAGCACATCCTCAGGACCTGCGCCGACAACGGCACCCGCTTCGAATGCGAGTGCTATGACATCGGGCATCTCTACAACCTGGCCTACTTCCTCGATGCCGGCATCATCAAGCCGCCGCTCTTCGTCCAGTCCGTGTTCGGCATCCTGGGTGGCATAGGCCCGCATCCGGAAGACGTGGTGCACATGAAGCGGACCGCCGATCGCCTGTTCGGCGACGACTACCAATGGTCCGTCCTGGGCGCCGGCCGCAATCAGATGCCGATCGCCGCCATGGCCGCTTCGATGGGCGGCAACGTGCGTGTCGGGTTGGAGGATTCCCTTTGGGCCGGCGCCGGCAAGCTGGCGGAGTCCAACGCGCAGCAAGTCAAGATCGCGCGCCAGATCATCGAGGGCCTGTCCTTGGAGGTCGCGACCGCGGACGAGGCGCGCGAGATCCTCTCGCTCAAGGGCGGCGACCAGGTCAACTTCTAGCGGCGACCTTGGAGGTCCGAGCCCGATTGCCGGCGCGCGCGGTCAGCCGCTGATTGCCTGGCGGCCGGTGATCGGGTAGCGCGCGTCGTTGTAGCCCGGTGTCGAGGGATGGCCGCTCGTGATCAGGCTGTCGACCAGGGCTTCGTCCTCCGCCGTGAAATCGTGCGCGAAGGCGCCCAGATAGCCTTGCCACTGCTCCAGGGTCCTGGGGCCGGCCAGGACGGAGGTGATCAGGCGATTGTTCAGGACCCAGAGGAAAGCGAACCGGCCCGCGGTCATGCCGCGGGCCTCGGCGTGCGCCTTCAGCTGTTGGGCGATCGCCAGCGATTCCTCCCGAAACTCCGTCTCCATCACGCGCTTGTCTTGTCGTCCGGCGCGGCTCTCTTCCGCCGGCGCGGCGCCTGCCCGATACTTGCCGGTCAGCACGCCGCGCGCCAGCGGAGAATAGGGCACCACGGCCAGGCCGTAGTGAGCGCAGGCCGGCAGGTGCTCCACTTCCGGCATGCGGTTCATGGCGTTGTAGTAGGGCTGGGAGACCACCGGCCGCGACACGCCGAGGCGGTCCGCCACCCGCACCATCTCCGCTAGCTGCCAGGCGCGGAAGTTCGAGCAGCCCCAGGCGCGGATGTGGCCGCGATCCAGCAGGCGCCCCAGGCTCTCGATCACCACCTCCAGGGAGGTGCCGTCGTCCAGGTGAAGATAGAGAATGTCCAGGTAGTCACTGTTCAGGCGGCCGCGGCTCTCGTCCAAGGCGCGATGCATGCGCTTCGAGGCCAGGCCGGAGCGGTTGGGGCCGTCGCCCATGGGGTTGCCGAGCTTGCTGGCCAGCACCTAGTCTTCGCGCTCGCTGGCGATCAAGCGTCCCAGCATGCGCTCCGATTCGCCCGCCGCGTAAGCATCGGCGGTGTCCACGAAGTTGACCCCGGCGGCCCTCGCCGCCTCGACGATGCGTTCGGCCTCGCTTTCCTCGGTCGTATCGCCGAAGGTCATGGTGCCGAGGCAGATCGGCGACACTTGAACGCCGCTGCGGCCAAGCGGTCTGTAGTCCATGCCGGTCTCCTGCCTTAGCGCATGAAGGGTAGTTCGCTCACCACGGCGCTGCGTTGCCCATCCGGGCAGTCGACGATGACTTGGCCGCCGACCGCGCAGTGGGCTCTGCCGAGCAAGGCGATTGCGATGTTCCGGCCCAAGCGCGGCGAGTGGACGACCGCGCGGACGGTTCCGGCCTGGCCGTCCGCCGCGTGGATCGGCCAGGGGGTCTCGTTCACGCTAAGCGGCGCGCCCTCGATGGTGATGCCCATCAGGCGGCGCGCGGGACCCGCGTCGCGGATGGCCGCGAGAGCCGCCTTGCCGGCGAAGTCCTGCGCGCGATCCAGGTCGATCAGGTGGCCCAGGTTCGCCTCGAAGGGGTTGCTCTCGTCGTCGGTGTCGGTCCCGCAGGAGAGCAGGCCGCTTTCGACCCGCTCCACGGTGTTGGGCGCGCCGGGCCCGATGCCGTAGGCCTTGCCGGCGGCGGCGACGCGCTCCCACAGCGCCGTGCCATAGCTTCCGTCGCGCAGGTAGAGTTCATAGCCGCCTTGCTTGCTCCAGCCGGAGCGCGCGACGACCAGGGGGATCCCGTCCAGCTCCGTCTCGCGGAACCAGAAGAACTTGAGGCTGCGCACCCAATCGCCGATGAGATCGCTCACCACCTTCGTCGCCAGCGGCCCCTGCACCGCGAGCGGCGAGACGTCGGGTTCGCTGACGGCGACGTCGAAGCCCTTCAAAGCGGCCACGGCGCGGGCCCAGTAGAGCATGTCGCTGTCGGCGATCGACAGCCAAACCAGCTGCTCGTTCAGCTTCAGGAGGACGGGGTCGTTGATCAGCCGGCCGTCGAAGTCGCAAAGCGGCACGTACTTGCCCTGGCCCGCCTGGCAGCGCGACAGGTCGCGCGGCGTCAGGAAGGCCGCCAGGGCCATGGCATCCGGTCCGGCCAACTGGATCTGGCGTTGCACCCCGACGTCCCACATGGCGACGCCTTCCATCAGCCGCCGATACTCCGCCGCCGGATCGCCGTAAGACACCGGCAGGTACATGCGGTTGTAGACCGAGGCATGGGTCATGCCGGCCGCGCGCGCGGCTTCGAAGAAGGGCGACTTGCGGATGCGCGCACTCAGCGTGAGGTGCAAGGACATGGGGCGTTCCTGTTGAGCCGTAGGAGGACTTTGGGCGCCGGAGTAATAGGGTTCCGGGCGACGCGCAGCAACTGCCAAATCTTGCCGTGGAGATGCTAGACAAAGCGCGTTGCGTCGAGGAGAGAAGCCGGATGAGCGACCAAGAAGCGAAGGAGCCGGAGGCGAAGGCCGGACTGCGGGCGACCCTGCTCCGGCTCTACTACGGCGACACGCCGACCTCGCAGCGCTTCCGCTACGGACTGATCGCCTTTGACATCGTGACAGTGCTGTTCTTCGTCGTCTCCTCCATGGTGGAGCAGGGCGCCTGGATCCTCTGGATCGATTTCGCCATAGCCCTGGTCCTGATCGTGGACTTCGCCGCCCGCGCGATGATCGCCAACCGCACCTGGCGCTTCTTCTTCCGCTTCGGGTCGATCGTCGACCTGGTCGTCATCGTCTCGCTGCTGCTGCCGGCGTTCATCGACAATCTGGCTTTCCTCAGGGTCGTCCGCCTGCTGCGCCTCTTGCGCTCCTATCATCTGCTGCGGGAGTTGCGGCAAGAGTCGCGCTGGTTCCGCCGCAACGAAGACGTGGTGCAGTCGACGCTCAACCTGGTGCTCTTCGTCTTCACGGTAACCGCCGTGGTCTACGTGCTGGAGGATCACCAGAACCCCAACATCAACAACTATTTCGACGCGCTCTACTTCACGGTGGCGACCTTGACCACCACCGGGTTCGGAGACATCACGCTCACCGACACGCTGGGCCGCGCCCTTGCCGTCTTGATCATGATCTTCGGCGTGGGTCTCTTCCTGCGGCTTGTGCACACCATCTTCCGTCCCCCGAAAGTGGCCTTTCCCTGTCCGGAGTGCGGCTTGAAGCGCCACGACCCCGATGCCGTGCACTGCAAGCACTGCGGAGCCCTGTTGAACATTCCGACGGAGGGGGAATGGCATTGAGGGACGCAAATGTGATCTCTATGACAGGAGATCGCGATCGCCCCCGCGGGCCGTTGATGCGCATTTAGGGACTAGGATCAGGATGGACAGAGGGCAGCCGCTGCCGCGCGATCGGGGACGTCTTATCTTCGACATCGGCGCGCACACCGGCGAGGACAGCGATTTCTACCTGCGCAAGGGCTTCGACGTTGTGGCCGTCGAGGCCATGCCGGGTCACGTAGAGCACCTGCGCCGGCGCTTCGCCTCCTACATCGAGAAGAAGCAGTACTTCCTGGAACCGGTCGCGATCGGGGCGACCGAAGGGCCGGGCGATTTTTTCGTGCACCCCAAGAAGAGCGATTGGCATACCTCCAGTCCGAAGCACTGGCGCGGGGAATTCGACAAAATTTCAGTCCCTTACGTACGATTTCGGAGTCTGTTGGAGAAGTATCCTGTTCCCTACTACATCAAGATCGATATTGAGGGGAGCGACGGCTTGGTGATCGAAGACCTGACACCGGAGACCCGCCCGCGGTATCTGTCGTTCGAGCTGGCGAAGGGGTGGGAATCCTGGTTGGAGAAGCTGATAGCGCTCGGCTTTACGCAGGGCCAGGTCGTCGACCAATCCATGGGTGAAGAGTTGAAGGCACCCAATCCTCCACGCGAAGGCCTCTTTGTGGATGCCCGGTTCAACGGACATATGTCCGGACTGTTCGGCCGAGAGCTCAAACTGAAGCAGTGGCTCCCGGTCGAGGAGATGCCGACGGTGGTGGCGGACCTGCCTTACACCAAGAACCAGTGGTACGATATCCATGTGCACCGACCGAGACACCGGACCGTAGGCTAGCTCGTTCATCGCCGCTTGAAATCTCGAACTGGAGCGTTTCAACTATAGGGCCAGGCACTTCCTGGGCGACTGTCGCGCTCGGCGGTGGTTCCCTTCTCTACGGAGCGGCCAGGGGTGCGATAGCGAGTCAGACAGTGTCCGCGCGTGGGGGCGAACCTGACCGACGAGGGCGAGCGTGATGGCGGTCGAACGTAGGGACGACGTCTCGAGTGCGGACGACACCAAGCTCTCGCAGCCAAGCGATACCGCCATCGTCTCTCGCTTGGCGAGCCTGGCAGGGATCTCTGCTGAGTTCAGCGAAGATGCGCACCAGCTTCTGGCCTTCGCGGTGAACTCGATGAAGCGGAAGCGAGTGGCGCAGGAGACCCTTTCCTCCTCGACCTTGCTGTTCGCCGCGATCGCTTGGGGCGGGCTGCAGGACTCTCGGCCGCTGCCGCCTGACCCCTTGGCGCGCTTGGCCCAATTGCTGATCCGGGAGAGCGCCGAGCGTCTCGATGCCATGATGTCGGTGTTTTTCGCCGAGCGCGATATGCGAGCCGACCCGGCGATCGAAGAGGCCGCCGAGCAAACCTTCACCCTGAGCGGCAATCTCGCCGGAGCGATCAAGCAGTACGCGACGAACGCGGATGGGCCGGTCACTGCGGCCGATCTCGTCCTTTGGGTCCTCTTCACCGTGCGTGACGGTCCCTACAAGGGTGAGGGCGTGCCGAAGCGCCTCGAAGCGCTCGGTCAGACCGCCGAGGGTCTGATCGCCGTCTTGCTGGGGACGGGGGAGGAGCAGCAGGCGCGGTCGCAAGTAATGTGGCTCTGCCAGTACCGCCGCTCGAAGGACCCGACGGTAGAGGAGGAACTACGACGGGGTACGAGGGAGTTCACTTGGAATGTATTCCCTTGCAACGTGAAGAAGCCGGAGGAACGAGCGAACGCGGGTGACCTCGCGGTCCTGTGGCGGACCACTGACGAAGTGCGTCCGCCTGAAGGGGAAAAGAGCCGAGGCGGAATCGTCGGCTGGGGTCATGTCAGGGGCGTCAGTTGGATCGATGACGGCCCGAGTCTCGATATCACTCTAGTGTACGTCGACCCCGACGATGTGGTGGGGCGAGACGACGTGCGGAGAAAGCTAGGGAACACGCCAGAGAACTGGCCCGACCAGGTCTCGCTCAGGCTGCTGACCGATGATGAAGCAGCCGTGTTCCTGAAGATCGCCGAGGAAAGGGGGGTGGCCAATTGGCAGTCAAGCCAGACAAAGGCCTATGAGACGCCGCTGTCCTCCGACCGTCCCGAAACCCTGAACGACACGCTCGGCCGCGCGCCCCTGGCTTTCGCTCTGGCGCACCACGTCAATCGCATTTGGACTGAACAGAACCCGAGAGAGTCCGACGTGCGCCCTGGCGACGGCGACACCGATGCGAAGCGGCGAGCCGAAGAGCCGGACAAGGCGGCCTTCGTCATGCACATCGATGCACCTTGGGGCGGCGGCAAGACGACCTTCGCGAACTTCGTTTCGCGCATCCTGAACCCCTATCGGTTGGAGGAAGCTCCCGGCCTCTTTCAATGGATTTCCCGTCGCCTCCGACCCGAGCGACATCTGGTAGATCGGTCGGCTGAGAAGAAAGGTCTCTTCGAGCACCTGACGATGGCCGCACCCGATTGGCCGAGCGACTACGCGAAGCGGCGCTGGGTGAGCGTCTACTTCAACGCTTGGGCCAACCAGCACGTCTCGCCGCCCTGGTGGAACCTCTACGAGGCCATCCGGGCCGGCTGTCTCAAGGGCCTTCCCTTTAGGGTCTACATCAAGTCCGTTCTGAAGGAGTTCCTTTGGCGCGTGCTCACGAAGGAAGTGGTCCGCACCGCAATTGGTGTCTTGATCGCTCTGCCTTTGTTCTTCGCAGCCTACAGCATGCTCACTCCGGGAGAGGTTCCTGGCGCAAGTAACGGAGACGATGTCTCGTTGCTGGTCTCACTCTTGGTCGTCTTCACGGGAGGGGCGGGGCTCGCGATCTTCCGGGCCATCCGTGCCGGAACGAAACGCATAGTCGAGGGCGCGGTCAGTTCCGTCGATGCCAACGCGCTCGGAGAGAGCGATCCGGTGCGCTCCTTTCGGCGTCATTTCGAGAAGTCGATCAAGGCGATCGGGCAGCCGGTGCTGGTCGTCATCGACGACCTGGACCGCTGCGAGCCGGCTTACGTCGTGGAGATCGTGCGCGGCCTGATCACCATCTTCCGCTCGCCGCGCGTGGTCTTCATGCTGCTCGGCGATCGCAAGAGGATCGAGACCGCCTTCGCCACGGTCCATGCGGACATGGTGGCTTCCCACAGCGATCCCGGCAGTACCTTCGGCAGCCGCTTCGTCGAGAAGGCCATTCAGCTCTCCTTCGTCCTGCCGGAGCCGACGAAGGAGGCGCGCAGCACCTATGTCGACCGGCTCTTGCGCGAGCCGGCGCCGAGCGACGCGGCCGGCGGCGAAGCGGACACCGCGGACGGCATCGAGGCGATGGTCGCGGAGACCGCCAAGGAACTCGCCGGCGCCCGCACGGCGGCCGAGAGGGACCGGATCTTCACCAGCGCCAAGGCCCGCGCGGCCACCGAGTTCCGCGAGTCACCGGAAGCACTGCAGATCGCCGAGGAGCGCATCAACGTGGCGGCAGCCCTGAAGACGGCGAGTTCCGCGCGCAGCATCGAAGAGGTCGAACACAGCCTGGCCAGCTACAAGGCGCTTCTGCCCGGCAATCCACGCCGCACCAAGCGCATCGTAAACATGATCGCCGTCTACCTTGCGGCGGCTCAAGCAACGATCGGACTGCGGCAGGATTCGCCTGAGTACCACCAGATGGTGCTGTGGCTGATCCTGCTCTCCGAGTTTCCCAAGGCGTGGCTTGCCCTAAGCCGCGACCCCGACATTTTCGAGAGGCTCACGAAAGGATCTTTGACGCAGGAAGAGGAGGACGACATTGCAGTCGTAGGGCAGCGTCTCCGCGCGCTTCTTTCGGGTGTGACCTTGGCAGACGAGAAAACGAAAGTCGAGTTGAGCAAAGAAGCGATCGGCTGGCTCCGAAATCTGGTGCCAGTCTCTTAGCCTCGGAGAGCGGATTCTGCGTCCGGACAGGACCAAGCGCCACTGCTCCGTTCAGACTGAGCTTTCGTCCGAAAGGGGCGGCGGCTCGTATCCGAACAACTGGTAGTCCCAGTAGTACTTGTTGAATATGGTCGCGCGTATGCGAATAGGAAGCTTCGATATCTCCGTTCTGTATCGTTCTTGATCAACCACGTGCCGTGGTATCGGGATAGATTCGCCGTCACTGCCGAAAATGACAGTTAGGATCTCACGAAAATCCCGCTCGAACTGCTCCATCCGGCCGATGTGAGAGTAACTGATCTTTCCATGCAGGAGCTGCAGATACTGAGGCACCCAGTGGAAATTCATCTCAGGAAGCGTTTGCAGCCGAATGGCCTTCACGAAGTCCCGGAAAGAGATGTCCTTCTCGAGGTCTTCGGGGTCATGGCCCAGAGTCGCCAGGACTGCACTCTTGGGCGGTTTGTTCAGCAGGATCTTGTCGTTGTAGGCCGATAGAATCCGCATGAAGGGGTCCCGGACGAAGCAGAAGCGAACGACCCGCGGGTTGTTCAAAAGGTCGTGGACTTCTTCCTGGCTGAAGCTCCGCAATGTAAGTAGTGGCGATCGCTGTCGGTCGTGAATATCGTCAAAGTTCCACGACAGGCGAGAATGATCGCCGAGGACGCAGGCTTGCAAGGTCGAAAGGATAGTCGTGCTCCCGACCTTCGGGTTGGTGAAAAAGAGAAAGCGCTTCTGCGGATCGACATGGACAGAGTACATGAGCTGAGACTTCGGCAGGACGTCCGAAAGCCGAATAAGCCAATCTACATGCATGTCGCAATCGTCTCCCTTGACCGCTGTCCGGCGAGAGGCGGCTGACCTCCGCAGCGCCTGCCCGGCCGCGCTAGCCTACCAACCCTACCGGGCGAGTCGCCTTGCTGCTCCCCACCATCCAAGACGGGTCGGATCGAAGTTGGGACCGGGCAAAGGCGCACAGGGTCCGTCTTGATGCCTTCCTCCGGCCGCTGTAGTCCTTTGCCGTCTCCGTGGCCGAAGGAAGGGCGTCAAGATTGGGGGACTTGCTCCTGGACGATCTCATGACCGATCTCGTCGATCGTTGCAATCAGGCGATCGAAGGGGGGCGTCAAAACCCCGAGTTGTGGCAAGAGGCCTGCCTCAAGGCGCGGCGCAGCTTGCCACCCAACTTGGCGATCAAAGTGATCCGCGCCGCCAGCGACGACCAGCCCGACAGCCCGGCGCTGGGCGTAGGCTTCGCGGAGGCCTGCCTGAGACTGGGATGGATCGACGAAGCGGAATCCACGCTTCAGCGGATTCTCGTGAAACGGCCGAAGCTGAAGCGCGCCTTGGCGGCGCACGCCAAGGCTGCGGTGCGCGGCGACCGGACGGAGGCAGCGCTCGCGCGATGGCTGAAGTACCTCACCCACCATCCCGACGACTGCGCGGCTCTGAGGCAACTGGCCGAGTGCTATGGCGAACTGGGCCGGCAGGGCGAGGCGATAGATACCTACGAGAAGATCGTGCGCCTTGGCGAGGATGTGCCCCTCGATCACTATGCGGTGGCGGAGCTGAGGGCCAACCTCGCGGGCGGTTGGCTGACGCTGAGCCAGTCCCAGGCCCTGACGGTGCGCTTCGCGGACGACCCCGATGTCGCGAGCAAGCACGTGAACCGCTTGCGCTTGGCAGGCCGCCAGGCAAGCGCCAGGGAGGTCGAGCGGCGGCACGAGGGGCGCGTGGAGACGGGAAGCGGAACTCTCTCCGCCGCGCGCCTGACCGCGACACGGCTGATGGAGACACGACGCTACCAGGCGGCGGCGGAGGCCTACCTGCAAGCCTTCTTGGACCACCCGAACGAACTTCGGCCCGTCGTCCGCGCGGCCGAGTGCTATGGCTTGGCAGGCATGCATGAGCAGGCCGCCGCGCTCTTGGCCCGTGTCGGCAATGATGAACCGCACGACCTCCTGACGCGTGCGGTGGCAAGCGACCACCAGGCGCAAGGGAACCTCGAGGCGGCCGTCGCGAGTCAAGTGAAGGCCGTTCGGCTCTGCGGCGACCTCGCCAATCTCTCCAAGCTTTGCACGCTCTTGCTGCAGGCCGGCCACGTGAACCTGACGGCCCAGATCATCGACCGCATGGAGGCGGCCTTCGGCAAGACGCGCTCGGGAATCCTGGAACTGGCACGCCTGAGGTTGGCTAGCAAGGACACCGCCAAGGCGCTTTTCTGGATGGAGCGTGCCTTCTCTGTCCTGGAAGATCCGCGCCGTGTCCTCTTCGACTTCGCGGATGTGCTTTGGGCCACGGGAGAGGTCGAGCGCGCCTGGTACCTGCTCATCGGGCATGTCACCGATCGGCCCGCCTTCTATTCCTCTTCTCCGATCGTGCGCGCCCGAGAGTTTGAAACCCTGCAAGACCTTCTTCGACGTACCAAGGCGCAACTCGACAACACCGAAGACGAGGAGGGGTTCCTTGCCGCCGTCCTCTCGCTCAAGCAGTCGGCCTCTGTCGCCTACATGCTGAAGACCAACGGCTACCTCGACCGAGAGGCGGGGGCCTTCTTGAGCGAGCTGACAGCGCTCGAAGCATCGGGCGACCTCACCGCCGCAGCCGCGCTGATAGACCGCTCGATCGATCCCGTGGTGGCTCGAACAGCGCTTCCGGAGAGAGTGGGGGACCTGCTCTTCAGGGCGGCGCGCGTAAACGAGCGGCTGGGTCGCGTCGGGGCGGCATTGGCCTTCCTGGAGCGCGCGATCTGGATGAACAAGACCGACAAGGTGCTGCTTTCTTACTACAGGCGCATGCTGCGTCGGCACACGCAAGCGATGCGTTTCGACGAGAGCCAGCCGACCGCTGTCCTCATTCTGACGTGGAAGGGCAACCTGGAGAAAGCGCGGTTCCTGGCCTCCCGGATGAAGGAGCGCGCGGACCTCGCCGTCATCACCCTGTGGGGAAACCCGGAACTGGAGGCACCCGCGATCAAGGAGACCGCCTACGGTCACGAGCTCATCGTGCCCTGTGACGACGGGTACCTGGGATTGGCCAGGAAGCTGACACTTGCTTACCGCTACCTCTATTGCCGCACCAACCTGGCCGGTGTGTTCAAGATCGACGACGATGCCGCCCTCTCGGATGTCGAGAAGTTTGCAGGCATGAACAGCGGTTTTCTCACTTCCGGGAAGGATTACATCGGGTACATCGCACGCTACACGAACGGCATGTACCACCACGGGCGCGGCGCGGACGACGCACCCTCCGCCAGGCGGGCGGAACACCCGCCCATCGACTACTGCATGGGTGGGCTAGGCTACTTTCTCTCCAGGCGGAGCATGAAGGCCATCTTCGAGTTGGGCCTCACCTACTACTCAAGCGAGAACCCGCTCAAGGTCTATGAGGACGTGTTCTTCGGCGAGATATTGAAGAGCGCGGGCATCGTGCCGACGGGGATGAACGTCGCCGAGGAGGGCGGCCTGATCGTCGAGATCTTCGAGCCCTTCATGTTGCTCGCGCCGGACATCCTAGGCGACGAGACTCCATCTTAGTCACCTGCGCAAGCCGGCGCCGTCGCGCTCGAGTGTTGCGCCACCGCGCGACGGAGCTGAACGGCGTTACATCGCTTCCCGAAGAATGAGATCGCGGGCGCCTTCCAGCGCCCCGCGCGCCTGCTTGATCATCTCTTCGCGTGCCTTCACCAGGGTCTCGCGAAAGGAGTCGGCCGTCACCGTCGCGAGAGCCGCCGAGACATCTTGCGGTTGCAGGTCCCAGATATTCAGGACCGGGTAGCCGATCTTGGAAAGGTGGCGGGTCACCTTTGCTCCCCCTCTGATCTGATCGATCGCGACGACGGGGATGCCGTGATAGATCGCCAAGAGCGAGGCGTGCATTCGGGTGGTTATCATCGCTTCCGCCGACTGCAGGTCCGCTTCGACCGACAAGGGGTCGTCGCGGGAGAGGTCAAGCAGAGTATTGACGTCTTTCGTCTCCAGGCCTTCGGTCGCTTGACGGACGAGCGCTTCGACCTGTCCGCTACCGTCATTTTCGCCGTAGAGGCGCTGAAGGCCGACCAAACAGATGGAAACGGCCGTCTTACGGCGTTTGCCTGACCAGCGGCGGTGTGGATAGCCCACGTCGGCCAGGGCCAGGTCGAAGGTCATTCCGGCATCGGAGTCGCGGACGTAGCACGCCGAGACGTAGCTGTAGGGGTCGGTATCGCCCGTCACGCTGACACCGACGGCGACGCGCTTGCTCGCTCTGAACCGTCGGAAGAGCTTTCGGAAGGCGTCGTGGATCGGACCGCAGACAAAGACCATCGTCGAGTAGTCCGACGCGTTGATCTCCTTCAGCCGCGAGCAACGGTCGCTCAGGTCGAGCAAATCGTGTGCCCATGCGATGTCGCAGTCCGGCAGATGCGGCGTAATGGACTTATGGATGTTGTAGAGGGCCATTACGTCGCCCACGGTCGTGTAGACGCACTGCCGATCGATCGAGCCCACGAAGGATAGAAGAACCTTGGGCGTAGTCACTTTGGGCAGGCCCGGCGAGGTGGCGATCATCGGTTCTCGAAGTCCGGAAACTCCGATTCCAGCAAGAAGACGTCGTCGCCGCCCAGCATCTCGACGCGCTTGTAACCCTTCTTGCGCATGGCATCCGCGATGGCGTCGTTTCTCGGCTTGTTCTCGATGGTCCAGGCGCGAACGTGAAAGCGGTCGAAGGGAAAGCTCTCGACCACCGGCAGCTCCGTTCCTTCGACATCCATCGAGATGTAGTCGACTTCCTCCAGGCCTTGCTCGCGTAGCAGGTCCGCCAGGGAGACGGTCGGAACCTTGATCGTTCTCTCCTTATGATTGGGATGCTTCTTGATGCCGCTGCGGGTTCGGGGGTCGAAGGTCTCGACCAGGCCGCTCATTTCCAGGTAGCCGTCGGTCACTTCCAGGAACTCCGCCTCGCCCGACCTGGCGGCGATGGCGCGCTGCAGGCAGGTGCAGCGCCTGTTGGAAGCCGCTTGCTCGTGCGCGGAGGGGGAGGGCTCCAGGAGGACCCCGTTCCATCCGCGCACCAGCTCGAAGAAGAGGCAGTTGGAGGCGATCAGTCCGTCGAAGCCGCCGAGCTCGACGAAGGTGCCGCCGCGCTTGCCCTTGAAGACCTTCTCGTCGAGCCACCAGTCCTGACCGCCCCGGCTGAAGTAGCCCGGCCGCATGCCCACGCTCTTCTCCAGCTCCCACCTGTCCTGCAGCAGCTTGCCGCGCAGGGTGATGTTCTTGATCAGCGGCAGGAGCGCGTTGATGCGCTCGCGCGCGCTCAAGACGCTGTCCACGACTTCTTTGTAGGTGGCGTCCAGGGCGGTGATCTCGGCTGCGATCTCCTGGCGCGTCAGCTTTGGCATCTGTGACCCGGCTTGAAGGGAAGGGGACTGGCGCGGACGCTATCACAGGCCGTCCGGCGTCGGTAGCGACAGCTGAGCGCGCGGGCCGCATTTCGACGCAGGACCTTGTGCTTTGGTTGCGACCTGCCCCCAGAATGGATCGAGACAGAGGTGTAACGACAAAGAAGAAGCGAACAGGAGGCAAAGCATGTTCGAGACTGCTGAACTCGGCCGCAAGATTTCCAAGAAGGATTACAAGGCGTCCGCGCTGGTCTTGCGCGAAGAGCTGCTGGAGCTGCAGAACGAGTTGCGCGAAGGGGGGCACTTTCGGGTCGTGCTCGTCTTCGCCGGCGTCGACGGCGGCGGCAAGGGCGAGACCGTCGGCGTACTCAATGCCTGGATGGACCCGCGCTGGCTCATTACCCGGGCCTACGACGAGATGACGGACGGCGAGCGCGAGCGGCCGGAGTTCTGGAAGTACTGGCGCGATCTGCCGCCGCGCGGTCGCATCGGCATGTTCTTGAGCGCCTGGTACTCCCATCCGGTCCTGGACTTCGTGCACGAGAAGATCGACGAGCCGACCTTCAACAAGCGTCTGGAACGGATCTTTCGCTTCGAGCGCGCGCTTGCCCACGACGGCGCCCTCATTCTGAAGTTCTGGATGCATCTCAGCCGCGACGCGCAGGAACGCCGGCTGAAGAGCCTGGAGAACGATCCGCTGACCAAGGCCAAGGTCACCAAGCGCGACTGGGAGCATTGGCACATGTACGAGCGCTTCATCGCGACGGGCGAACATGTGGTCGCCTCGACCAACAGGGGCGTGGCGCCTTGGACCGTGGTCGAGGGCGAGGATCACAACTACCGCACGGTGACGGTGGCGACGATCCTGCGCGACTCCCTTCGCAACAGGCTCGACGAGGTTCGCCAGGCGGCATCGCTGCGGCGCGCGCAGGACAAGAAGAACAACAAGGCGAAGGAGAAGCGAAAAGCGAAGAACGGCAAGTCGCCGGAGGCGCCGAAGCAAGGCAACGAACAAGGCTATCAGGCGGCGACCTCCATCACCGTCTTAAGTGAGCTGGACCTCACGAAACGGGTCGGCAAGGCCCGCTACGAGAGCGAGCTCGTGGAGCTGCAGGCGCGCCTGCACGTGCTGCACCGGCGCGCCAAGTCCAAGGGGATCTCGAGCCTCCTGCTCTTCGAGGGCCCCGATGCCGCCGGCAAGGGCGGCGCCATCCGCCGCATCAACGAGGCACTCGACGCGCGCAACTACCAGGTCCACGGCATCGCCGCGCCCACGGAAGAGGAGCGGGCCCAGCACTACCTCTGGCGTTTTTGGCGCTGCCTTTCGCGGGCCGGCCAGATCACCATCTTCGACCGCTCTTGGTACGGTCGCGTACTCGTGGAGCGAATCGAAGGCTTTGCCACCGATGCGCAGTGGCGCCGCTCCTATGGCGAGATCACCGATTTCGAGGACCAATTGATCGACCACGGCATCGTTTTGGTGAAGTACTGGATCCACATCGGCAAGGACGAGCAACTGGCCCGCTTCAAGCTGCGCGAGAAAACGCCCTACAAGCGCTGGAAGCTGACCGAGGAGGATTGGCGCAATCGCGACAAGTGGGACGACTACGAGCAGGCCGTGAACGACATGGTGCAGTACACCAGCACCTCGGCCGCGCCCTGGACTCTGGTCGAGGGCAACGACAAGCGCTTTGCGAGGTTGAAGGTCGTGCGCACCTTCTGCGATCGCTTGGCCTCGGCGCTGGGAGACAAGGCGTCCAAGAAGAAGTAGCGCGCGCGACACGCGAAGCGCTTGAGCTAACGAGCGCGATCGCCGCGATGGCGTGACCACGATCATCCATCATGCTATCCCTCCATGGCGGAGGATAACCGCCGGGGAGGAGGCATCTCATGGCAACAATCTACGGAACCACTGGCAACGACTTCCTCGATGGAACAACCGCTGCCGATGTCATCTTTGGGGTCGGCGGCAACAACCAGATTTTCGGCGAGGAGGATGCGGACAGGCTCTATGGCGCCGACGGTGACGATGGTCTCTTCGGTGACGAAGGCGATGACACCGGCCTTTTGGGGGCAGGGGCCAACGATCAGATCTTCGGCGACACCGGACAGGACAGGCAACTGGCGGGCGGTGACGGCATCGATCTGGTCGAAGGTGGATCGGGGAACGATGCCTTTCTCTATGGCGGTGGCGGCACCGACATCGTCGACGGCGGCGACGGTGGAGACATCGTCCTCGCTGGCAACACGGGTGCGGACAAGATCTACGGCGGTTCAGGACCCGACATCCAGCTCTATGGCGATTTCAATCCGACCGGCGGCGGCGGAAATGACATCGTCAATGGTGACAGCGGATCGGATTCCTATCTCTTTGGCGCGTCGGGACAGGACCGTATCTTCGGCGGCGGACAAGATGACTTCAACCTCTATGGCGGTTCCGCGGCCGACTCCGTCATCGGTAACGGCGGCGATGACGCGTCGCTCTTCGGTGGGGCCGGCAATGACCTCCTAAAGGGCAACGGCGGCGATGACGCTACGCTCTTCGGTGGCGCCGATAACGACACGATCAACGGAAACTCCGGCAAGGACGCGTCGCTTTGGGGTGATGCTGGCGACGATCGCATCTTCGGTGGGTCGGGAGGTGACCTGCGCCTCTACGGCGGCGACGGGAATGACCGGGTCTTTGGCGGTGACGGTGCCGACATTCTCGTTCTGGGTTTCAACGGCTCCGACGTGATCTTCGGCGGGTCGGGTCCCGATGTTCAGCTCTACGGCTACTTCAATCTGACCGGCGGAACCGGCGCGGATACCGTCTTCGGCGGCTCCGGCGGCGACGCCTACCTCTCAGGTGCATCGGCCGGCGATACGCTCTATGGCGATGAAGGAAACGACTTCGGCTTCTATGGCGGGTCTGGGCATGACCTTATCGGTGGGGCGACCGGTACCGACCGCTCCCTCTACGGCGATAGCGGAAACGACACCCTGTTCGGAGGCTCCGGCGGAGATAAGTCGCTTTTGGGACGGTCCGGAGCGGACACGATTTACGGCGGCGAGGGCGACGACATCAGCCTGACCGGCGGTCGCCAAAGGGACAAGATCTACGGCGACAGCGGCGACGACCTCCTGGTGGTCGAGAGCAAGGGGGATTTCCAATCGGGAGAAACCTACGACGGGGGCAGCGGCACCGACACGCTGCAACTGAACGACGGCGCCACCATTCCCGGCAATGTGACCGTGACCAAGGTAGACGTGATCCACAGCTACGGTTCGGACGACGACGATGCAGCCCTTCTGGGCGGCCCGGGCGACGACAGGATTGCCGGTGGCGGCGGGCGTGATTTTCAGTTTGGCGGTCTTGGCGACGACGTGTTCATCGTGACGAGCCAGGGCGACCTCGTGGCGGGCGAGATCTTCGTCGGCGGTCCCGGCGTCGACACCCTGATCCTGGAGGAGGCCGCCTATCTGACCGATGACGTCACCCTGATCGGCATCAACGTCCTGGATCGCATCGGGACGAGCGGCAATGACCGTCTGACCGGCGACGACCGTGTCAACGCGATCTCCGGCCTGACGGGCAGGGACCGTCTCTATGGCCTGAACGCTGACGACGGGGCCTTCTTCGGAGGTCAGGGAGGCGACTCCCTCTACGGTGGCAGGGGCGCGGACGGCCACTTCTTCGGCGGATCGGCCGGCGACGTCATCGCCGGCAATCAGGGTGCCGACTTCGCCTTCTACGGGGGTCACGGCGACGATACGCTGACGGGCGGTTGGGGCAGCGACACCGGTTTCTATGGTGGCGTGGGCGACGACGAGTTGCGCGGCGGGCGCGGAAGCGATCGCGGCCTCTTCGGTGACAGCGGCAAGGATTGGCTGATCGGTGGCGGCGGTCGCGATAGCCTCTACGGCGGCAGCCTGCACGATCTCCTGGAAGGGGGATCGGGCATCGACAAGCAGTTCGGCGGCGACGGCAAGGATATCTTCGTCGTTGCGAGCCAGGCCGACATCGTCGCCGGCGAGACCTATGACGGCGGGAAGGGCAGCGACACCTTGCAGCTGGGGGAGGGCGCCACCCTGCCGGCCGGCGTCGTTCTCAGCAGCATAGAGGTCATCGAGTGGGTCTAGAGCGCGATGACGATAGATCGAACCGATCTATCGTCTGAATCGCACTCTAAATCTATGAAAATAGACCAAGATTCAGACCGCAGGTCGGTTCGACCTACGATCATCTTGGTCTAGCCGGACGGTGTCGAGGCTCCGGCTTCGGACCGCTCCGAGGCAGGCAGGGGCCGAGTGGCTAGACGGACGATGGAGCCCTGTCTTTCTTCCCCCGCAGTCAAGAGAGGCAGCAGCAGCGGGGCGATCTCTTCCGGCGTGGGCAGGCTCTCGGGCTTCTCGCCGGGATAGGCGTCGGCACGCAGGCGGGTGGCCATCGGCGGTGGGGCTATCAGATTCACACGCAGGTTCGTTGCCGCGTGCTCGGCGGCGAACGCGATCACCAGGGCTTCCAGTGCGCGCTTGCTCGCCGCGTAAGGGGCCCAGTAGGCGCGGTCGCGCCCGGTCTCGTCTGTGACGAAGAGGGCACGCGGCGCCTCGGCTTGGCGCAAGAGCGGGGAGAGGGAGCGGATCAGGCGATAGGGCGCCGTCACGTTCACCTGCATCACCTCGGACCAGACCTGAGGGCGGACGTGTCCGACCGGCGAAAGCTGCCCCAGGACGCCGTGCGCGACCGCCAGGCCGTCCAGCTTGCCGAAACGCTCGTAGAGCGCGGCCCCCAGTTGATCGATGGGATCGCTCTCCTTGAAGTCGAGCGGCACCAGGGTCGCCGGCTCGGCGCCGAGGCGGCGTGCTTCGTCGTCGACCTCCTCCAGCGCGCCGACAGTGCGCGCCACCAGGATCAGGCGGGCGCCGGCGGCGGCGCAGCCGAGCGCCAAGGCGCGCCCCAGGCCGCGCGAGGCGCCCGTTACCAGAATCAGTTTGTCATCGAGAGGATTTGCGGCGGTCACGTGTGCTCCTTGGGTCCAATGCTCTTGCGCCGGCGAAAGGGGCGGACGGCGAGGCGCCCGCACTGCTGACAGCCGGCCAAGAGCAGCAGGCCTGACAGCAGGCCGATCGCGGCATAGCTCAGGCCCTCGGCATCGATCGGCAGCGCGGGAACGTAGCGCTCGAAGGTGGCGAGCGCCAGATCGCTGTCGAGGTGACGCGCGAAGGCGAGCGGCCGCTCCAGCGGCGGTGCCTCGATGAGCGCGCTGTGGGCGGCTTCCAGTTCCTTGGCTTCGCTCAAGGTCTCCAGCAGGTTCTGACCCTCGCGGCGAAACACCGGGTCCTTGGCATCGAGGAACCTCTGGGTGTAGGCAGCGAGGCTGAGGCCTTGCTCCTCGGCCGCCTCGGCGATGCGCGCCACGGCACGCTCCGCTTGATCCAAGTGGCCGCCCAAGCGCTGAAGGTATTGCTGATAGAAGGCCGGAAACTGGGCCAGCAGCGCGGCGCCGCCGGTGGCGGCCAGACCGTCGGCGATCCGGCCTATAGCGCCCATGGGCTCGCCAGGTTTTTAGGCGAACTCCCGCAGCAGCGAGAGCTGACCGTCCGGCTGGTCGCGGTTGCGGCGCGCCTCGCGATCGGCCAGGCGCGTGGGATAGTCGCCGGTCAGGCAGGCATCGCAGAACTGCGGGTGCTGATTGTCCCGCCCGCCGAAGCCCATCGCGCGATAGAGACCGTCGATGGAGATGAAAGAGAGGCTGTCCGCGCCGATGTGCTGGGCCATCTGCGCTTCGCTCATGCGCGAGGCCAGGAGCTCGTCGCGGGCCGGCGTATCGATGCCGTAGAAGCAGGAGTGGATGGTCGGCGGCGAGGCGATGCGCAGATGCACTTCCCGCGCGCCGGCGGCGCGCACCATCTGCACGATCTTGACCGAGGTGGTGCCGCGCACGATGGAATCGTCGACCAGGATCACCCGGCGCCCCTCGATCATCGCGCGGTTGGCGTTGTGCTTCAGCTTGACGCCGAAGTCGCGGATGCGCTGGGCCGGCTCGATGAAGGTGCGCCCGACGTAGTGGTTGCGGATGATGCCCAGCTCGAAGGGAATTCCGCTCTCCTCGCTGTAGCCGAGCGCCGCCGGCACGCCGGAATCGGGAACCGGAATCACCACGTCCGCGGCCACCGGGCTCTCGCGCGACAGCTCCATGCCGATCTGCTTGCGCGCGGCGTAGACGGAGCGGTTCTCCATCCGGGAGTCGGGCCTGGCGAAGTAGATGTATTCGAAGACGCAGAAGCGATGGCGGCTGGGCGGGAAGGGCTTGATCGAGTGGACGCCGTTCTCGCTCAAGACGACGACCTCGCCGGGCTCGACATCGCGGATGAACTCAGCGCCCAGGATGTCCAGGGCACAGGTCTCCGACGTCACGATGTAGGACTTGCCGTGCTTGCCCAGGACTAGCGGCCGCACGCCCAGGGGATCGCGCGCGCCGATCACGCAGTCGTCGGCCATGCAGACCAGGGAGTAGGCGCCCTCGACCTGCAGCAAGGCGGCGATCAGCCTCTCGACGATAGTCTTGCCCATGGTCTGGGCGATCAGGTGGACGATCACCTCGGTGTCGGTGGTCGATTGGAAGATGGCGCCGGCGGAAACGAGGTCCTGGCGGACCAGGCTGGCGTTGGTGAGATTCCCGTTGTGCGCCAGGCAGAAGCCGCCGACCGCCAACTCGGCGAAGAGCGGCTGAATGTTTCGCTGCGCCGTCTCTCCGGTCGTGGAGTAGCGCACGTGGCCGATCGCGCCCTTGCCCTTGAGGCGGATCATCACCTCTTCGCTACCGAAGATGTCGCTGACCTGGCCCATGCCGCGCTGCGCGTGGAAGCGGGCGCCGTCGAAGGTGAGGATCCCGGCGGCCTCCTGGCCGCGGTGCTGAAGCGCGTGCAGGCCCAGCGCGGTCTTGCGCGAGGCGTCGCCATCTCCCCAGATCCCGAAGACACCGCATTTCTCGCGCGGATGATCGTCGTCATCCTGGCCGCCGAGGACGGCTGGCTGGTTGGCTGAGGTCATGGCACACTGGCTCCCGATTGCGTTCGGCGCGGCGGAAGGCTGCGCCTCATTGGCTGCCATCGTCGGGTTCTCCAACCCTGCCATCGTTCGGCAGAGTCTCTATAGCATCCTGAAGCGAATCGCGTGTCGACTCGTCGTATGCCGGTTCCTGTGATCCGCCCGCCGGGGCGACATTGGGCTGTGTCGCGGGGGCGGAGCCTTCGCCGCTCATCACACCCTCGACATTGCGCTGCGCCGCTTCGCCTAACGAGGACAGGAAGGAACTCGGCAGCAGGTCCTGTAGCCAAGTCGCACCCTGTTCAAGATAGGGTAATGTGCGCGCGCTCTGAATCCAGTCCGGACGCTGCTCTTTCGGCACCAGCCAGGCGAAGATCAGCCATGCGAGGCACACAAGGGCGGCGCCGCGCGCCAGGCCGAAGAGCAGCCCCAGCAGCCGGTCGATCGCCGAAAGCCTGGAGCCTTGCACCAGCTCGGCCAGCAGCTTGGCGAAGAGCGTCAGCAGCACCAACGACACCAGGAAGACGGCGACACCGGTCACGATGTCCGCCAGGACCGGGATGTCGATCAGTTCGCGGGCCGTCGGCTGCGCGTAGGGAAAGGCATAGATCGTGATGACCGCGGCACCGACCCAGGCGGAGAACGACAAGACCTCGTGCACGAAGCCGCGCATCAAAGCCAAAAGGGCCGACAGCAGCAGGACCGCCAGCACTCCGATATCGAGCACGCCGAAGCCTTCCCCCATCAGCGCTCTTCACCCCCGCCGCCGACCGGACCGTTCTCCGCCGGCAGTCTACTCGATCCTCCGCCGACAGCTGCTTCTTGCCGCCGTCGGCGCGGCCCAACGCCCACGCTTAGGGTCTTAGCGTCCGGTCCGCCGCTTGCCAAGCGTGCGACCAGGTCCCGCAAGTGCGCAAGTGCGTGATGGCGCAGGCCGTCGGGCGGCGGCGGCACCTTGCTCCGACCGCGCCGGGCAGGGGGAGCGAAGGCTTGGTCGAAGCCCAGTTTCGCGGCCTCTTTCAGGCGCAATTCCGGTCGGCTCACTGGTCTCACCTCGCCGCCCAGACCGACCTCGCCGAAGAGCACGCTGCCGGCCGGAACCGGTTTGTCACAGGTCGCGGAAATCAGCGCGGCGGCGACGGCCAGGTCTGCGGCCGGCTCCACGACTCGAAGACCGCCCACGACGTTCAGGTAGACGTCGCGGCCGGACAGGCGAAGGCCGCAGCGGGTCTCCAGCACCGCCAGCAGCATGGCGAGCCTGCCCTGATCCCAACCGACGACCGCGCGGCGGGGGCTTCCCGGCGCCTCGCCGGCCACCAGCGCCTGCACCTCCACCAGGATGGGCCGCGTTCCCTCGACCCCGGCGAAGACGGCGGAGCCGGAGACGGCCTCGGCCCGCTCGGACAGGAAGAGCGCCGAAGGGTTGTCGACCTCGACGAGGCCGGCCTCGGTCATCTCGAAGACGCCGATCTCCTCGGTCGCGCCGAAGCGGTTCTTGTCGGCGCGCAGGATGCGGAAAGGATGGCCGCGCTCGCCCTCGATGGAGAGCACGGCGTCCACCATGTGCTCCAGCACCTTGGGGCCGGCGATGGCACCTTCCTTGTTCACGTGACCCACCAGCACCAGGGCGAAGCCCCGCGTCTTGGCGGTGCGGATCAGGCTCTGCGCGCTGGCGCGGACCTGGCTCACCGTGCCGGGCGCCGACTCGAGCCCTTGGACCCAAAGCGTCTGTATCGAGTCGACGACCACCAGGTCGGGCGGCGGCCCGGCCTCCAGCGTGGCGAGGATCGGTTCCACCTGGGTGGCGGCCGCCAGCTCCACCGCGGCCTCGGCCAAGCCCATGCGCCGGGCACGCAGGCGCACCTGATCGATCGCTTCCTCGCCGGAGACGTAGAGCACGCGGCGCTCCTCGACTGCCAGTCGGGCGGCCACCTGTAGCAGCAAGGTGGACTTGCCGACGCCGGGCTCGCCGCCGACCAGCAGCGCGGAGCCCGGAACCAAGCCGCCGCCGGTCACCCGGTCGAACTCGGCTATGCGGCTGGGAAGGCGTGGCGGCGGTGCGCCGGCGCCGCTCAGGCTCTCGAGCGCCAGGCCCTGTGTCGCGCGGGCGCGGGCCTTGCTGCCGCCATGCGGAACCGCGGCCGCTTGCAACTCCTCGACCATGGAGTTCCATTCGCCGCAAGCATCGCAGCGCCCGGCCCAGCGCGCCTGAACGGCACCGCAGCTCTGGCACACATAGCGCGTGCTGCTCTTGGCCAAGTCTAGACCTCCCGGACCGTCGGCGCTTTGGCCACGCCGCCCGGCCTAATCGTCGCCGATCTGCATCTTGATCGGACCGTCCGATCGCCCGTTGATGAACTGCTCTACGTACTCGTTGCCGGAGCGATCGATGGCGCGGGTCGGACCGTCCCAGATCAGCTTGCCCTCGAAGAGCATGGCCATCCGCTTGGAGATCCGCCTGGCGCTTGCCATGTCGTGCGTGATGGTGAGCGCGGTCGCCCCCAACTCCTCGACGCAGGCCACGATCAGATCGTCGATCACATGACCCATGATGGGGTCCAGTCCGGTGGTGGGTTCGTCGAAGAAGAGGATCTCCGGTTCCGTGGCGATGGCGCGCGCCAGGCCGACGCGCTTGCGCATGCCGCCGGAAAGCTCGGCCGGGAAGAGCTCGGCCACGTCGGCGTCGAGGCCGACCTGCGCCAGCTTGGCGAGCGCCACCTCGCGCGCCTCCTTGGCCGGCGTGCCCTGACCGTGCATCAAGCCGAAGGAGACGTTGCGCCAGACGTTGAGCGAGTCGAAGAGCGCCGCGTTCTGGAACAGCATGCCTATGTTGGCGCGCACTTCGTCGCGGTCCTGGTGGATCGAGGTCGCCGCCGCCTCGCCGTCCACCTCGATGGTGCCCGCGTCCGGCCGCAAGAGTCCCAGGACACACTTCAAGAGCACCGACTTGCCGCTACCGGATCCGCCGATGACCACCATGGAGTCGCCCTGATGGAGATCGAGATCCAGGCCGTTCAGAACGACCTTGCGGCCGAAGCGCTTGTGCAGGCCTCTGATGCGGATCTTGGGGTCGCGTTCTGGGATCATCGGGCGAAGAAGAGTTCGGTGATGAAGTAATTGGAGCAGAGGATCAGGATGGAGGCGGAGACCACCGCGTTGGTGGTGGCCTTGCCGACGCCCTGCGCCCCGCCTTGCGAGTGGTAGCCATGGTAGCAGCCAAGCAGGGTGACGATGAAGCCGAAGACGGCCGCCTTGACCAGGCCGGAGACCACGTCCTGCGTCACCAGCATGTTGACCGTGTTCTGTAGGTAGCTCGCGGCATTGAAGTCCAGCTTGTAGACGCTGACCAGGAAGCCGCCGAAGACCCCGATGATATCTGCCACCAGCACCAGGAAGGGCATCACCAGGGTGCCGGCGACGATGCGCGGGGCCATCAGGTACTTGAAGGGATCGGTGTAGAGCGTGGTCAGCGCGTCGATCTGCTCGGTGACGCGCATGGTGCCGATCTCCGCCGCCATGGCGGCCGCGACGCGACCCGCGACCATGAGGCCGGCCAGGACGGGCCCGAGTTCGCGGGTGATCGAGACCACCACGACCTGCGGGATCGCGCTCTCCGCGGAGAAGCGGGCGAAGCCGGTGTAGCTCTGCAGCGCCAGCACCATGCCGGTGAAGATCGCCGTCAGGCCGACCACCGGCAGCGAATAGTAGCCGATCTCCACCATCTGCCGGCCGATGTGGCCCAGAAAGAAGGGCGGGCGCACCGTGTGCGAAATGGCTTCAAGCGTGAAGAGCACCAGTCGTCCGGCAGCCGCCAGAAAGGCCAGGAACGTCCGGCCGAGTTTACGCAGCAAGGCCATGGCGTCGAATCAGGCTCCCAGGTGGCGCCGGTGCAGGCGCTGGCCGAGCCGGGCCAAGATCTCGTAGCCGATGGTGTCGGCGGTGGCGGCGACCTCCTCCAAGCAGGGCTCGGAGCCCAGCACCGTCGCCATGACGCCCGGCTTGCACAGATGCTCTGGGATATGACCGACGTCCACGATTGTCAGGTCCATTGAGACCCGGCCCACGATTGGCGCTGAGAGGCCAGCAATCACCACTCTCCCACGGTTGCTTAGACTGCGGTCATAGCCGTCTGCGTAGCCGATTGCCAGCGTGGCCAAACGGCTGGGCATTTTTGTGACGAAGGTCGCGTTGTAGCCGACCGGCGTGCCGGCGGGCACCTGACGGATCTGCAGGACCGGCGCTTCCACGGTGGCGACGGGACGCATGGGATTGGGCCTGCCCGGAATGGGGTTACCGCCGTAGAGCGCGAAGCCCGGACGCACCATGTCCAGGTTGTGTGCGCCCGGATGACCGATGCCGGAGGAGTTGGCGAGAGTTCTGGGTGCCTTGGCGGCGACGGCCGGCAAGCGGTCGGCCATCGCCATGAAGGTCTCGTACTGCCGCTCGGTCATCGGCGACTCGGGTTCGTCGGCGCTGGCCAGGTGGCTGGTCACCAGCACGATCTCCAGCCGCTCCAGCACCTCCGGCTCCCCGGCCAGCTGGTCGATCTCGTAGGGCGGAAGTCCCAAGCGCGACATGCCGCTGTCCAGATGCAAGGCCGCCGGCAAGCGCTCGCCGGGAGCCGATGCCTCGGCCCAGAGCGTGATCTGCTCCAGGCTGTTCAGGACCGGCACGACACGCCCAGCCCGCAGCGCGTCGACCTCGTTCGGCATGGGGCCGTTCAAGACGAAGATGCGGGCTTCCGGAAGCTCCGCCCTGATGAAGGCTGCTTCATGGGATTGGGCCACGAAGAAGCTGCGTGCGCCGGCCTGCCATAGGGCGGCGGCCACCGGAACCGCGCCGAGGCCATAGGCATCGGCCTTGATGGCCGGCGCGACTTCCGCGCCGCCGGCCTGGTCGACGAGACAGCGGTAGTTGTCCCGGATCGCGCCGAGATCGACGTTGAGTACAGCGTGCGGAACCTGCATGACGGGTCAGCGGATGCCCCCCGAGGGCACTTGGTTGAGCGCGTTTCGTTGTTGCTGCATTCCTTTAGCGCTTATGAGACCGGAGGCAAACGGTCGCTTTGGGCCAGATCGCTGAATCTGGTGAACTCGCCGTCGAAGTGGACCCGCACCGTATCGATCGGTCCATGGCGCTGCTTGGCGATGATCAACTCGGCCAGGTTCGCCGTATTGGCCAGGTTCTCGCGATGGCGGTCCTGGCGCTCCAGGAACTTCTCGGATGTCTCGTTCGCGCGCTGTGTCGGCTTCTCGCGGGCCAGATAGTACTCCTCGCGAAAGATGAACATCACCACGTCGGCGTCCTGCTCGATCGAGCCGGACTCGCGGAGGTCCGAGAGCTGGGGGCGCTTGTCGTCGCGCTGCTCCGAGGCGCGCGAGAGCTGCGAGAGAGCGACGACGGGAACCGAGAGTTCCTTGGCCACCGCCTTCAGGCCCCGCGTGATCTCCGAGACCTCTTGAACGCGGTTCTCCTGCGATCTGGCGCCGACGCCCGACATCAGCTGCAGGTAGTCGACGATGATGAGCGCCAGGCCCTTCTGCTGGCGCTTCAGCCGGCGCGCGCGGGTGCGCAGGGCCGGGACGGTGATCGCGGGCGTGTCGTCGATGAAGAGCGGCAGGCTGCCCAGATGGCGCGCCGTCTCGAAGACGCGGTTGAACTCTTCGTTGCTGATGTTGCCGCGGCGGATCCGATCGGAACTGACGTTGGCCATGTCGGAGACGATACGCGTGGCCAGCTGCTCGGACGACATCTCGAGCGAGAAGAAGGCGACCGGCTGGCGCTCCTCGACCACCTGATTGTCGCTCGTGTGCACCTCGCGCAGTGCGCTTGCCACGTTACTGGCGACGTTGGTCGCAAGCGAGGTCTTACCCATGGAGGGCCGGGCGGCGAGGATCACCAGATCGCTGTCGTGCAGACCGCCCAGCAGTCTGTCGAGGTCGGCGAAGCCCGTGCCCACGCCGGAAACGCCCGAGTGGCGCATCGCCATCTCGGCCATGCTCACCGACTGTGACAGCGCGTCCCCGAACGAGACGAAATCGCGGCCGATCTCGCCGGTCTCGGCCAGGTCGTAGAGCCGCTGCTCGTTCTCCTCGATCTGCCGCTGCGCGCTCTTGTCGAGGTCGTGGCTGTGCGCCTCGTTCACCATCTCCTCGCCAAGCTCGATCAGCTGGCGGCGGATGTAGAGGTCATGGACCAGGCGTCCGTAGTCGGCGACGTTGATGATGCCGACGCTGGCGGCCTGCAGGCGGGCGAGATAGGCCGTGCCGCCAACTCCGGCCAGCCCCTGGTCGCGCTCGAAGTAATTCTTCAGGGTGACGGCGTTCGCGGTCTGGCCCCGCTCGATCAGCTGCTGACAGGCGGCGAAGATACGTCTGTGGGTCTCGTCCGCGAAATGCTCCGGCCTCAAGAAGTCACCGACCCGTTCCAGCGCCATGTTGTTCGCCAGCAACGCCGACAAGAGCGCCTGCTCCGCATCCAGATTGACCGGAGGCTCGCGCATCAAGCTGCCGCCGAAAGGACCCGACTCGGGCCTGCCGTCGCCCGGCTCGAACGCGCCGGTCGCTATCGTGGGTTCGATTGCCATAGGGTGCCGTGGCCTTCGCCTAACTCGCCGGACCCTAGTCTAGCAGGGCGGGGCCAGCCGCTTCACCCCATGAAAGGCGGGGACAAAGCTGGCCCGAGCGAAAGCGGCTGTGGACAAAGAGAAAAGGCGCCCTCCGCTCTCGAAGGGCGCCCTTTCGAAGGACCTGGAAAGCAGGCGACTCCGCCAGCTAGGCGGGTTGCTCGTCCTCGGACTTCGGTTCCGGTTCGGGCTCCGGCTCCTCGTCGAAGACTTGCTGCTCGGCCTGGCTGGCTTCGGCTTCGGCGAGCGCGGCCTCGATCGCCTCTTCCTCTGCTTCCGCCGCGCGGCGCAGGCTCTCGGCCGTGACCATCTCGCCGGACTCGGCCTGCATCTCCGCCTCGTCGGCGGTGCGGGCCACGTTGGCGGTTACGGTCACGCTGACCTCTGGATGCAGCCGCACGCGGATCTCGGTCAGGCCCAGGGTCTTGATCGGGCGGTCGAGCACGATCTGGCTGCGCTCGACGGTGAGGCCTTCCTCGTGCAGCGCCTCGGCGATGTCACGCGCGGTGACGGAGCCGTAGAGCTGACCGGTCTCGCCGGCCTGGCGGATCAGCACGACGGAAAGGTTGTCCACCTTCTCGCCGACCTGCTCGGCCTCTTGGCGCTTGGCGAGGTTGGTTGCCTCCAGTTGAGCGCGCTGCGTTTCGAAGTAGGCGAGGTTGGCCTTGGTCGCGCGCAGGGCCTTCCTTTGCGGCAGCAGGTAGTTGCGGGCGTAGCCCGGGCGCACCTTGACCACGTCGCCCATCTGGCCCCAGCCCTCCAGCCGTTCGAGGAGGATGACTTCGATCATGACGATGTCTCCTCTAGCGGACCACGTAGGGCAGCAAGGCCAGATAGCGCGCACGCTTGATCGCGCGGGCCAGTTGGCGCTGCTTCTTGGTGGACACGGCGGTGATGCGCGAGGGCACGATCTTGCCGCGCTCCGAGACGAAGCGGGACAGGAGGCGCACGTCCTTGTAGTCGATCTTCGGCGCGTTGGGGCCGGAGAAGGGGCAGGACTTGCGGCGCCGGAAGAAGGGCTTGCGGACCGCCGTATTGCGGGTAACGACTTCGATGCTCATGGCCTACTCTCCCGTGCCGTGGGTTGCCGCGCGCACGCCCTGTTCGCGCATGCCGCCGCCGTCGCCGCGCGGCGGCCGGTCCCGCCGGTCGTCGCGTCCGCGGCCGCCGCGGCGGTCGTCGCGCCGGTCGTCACGGTCGCGCCGCTGCAAGATCGCCGAGGGGTTGGGATCCAGCTCCTTCACCTTGATGGTCAGGTAGCGCAGCACGTTCTCGTCGAAACGCATGTTGCGCTCCAGCTCGGCCACGCAGGCCGGTGGCGCATCGAGGTTCAATAGGGTGTAGTGGCCCTTGCGGTTCTTCTTGATCCGGTAGGAGAGGTTCCGGAGGCCCCAGTACTCTTTCTTGGCGATCTCGCCGCCTTGTTCGGTGACCAGCTGCACCAGCTGCTCGGTGTGCTCTTCCACCTGCTGGGCAGACATGTCCTGGCGTGCGATCACCACGCACTCGTAGTACGACATCTTTTCTTCTCTCGCTCCTTATGGCTTCTCAGGGACCGCCGGATGGGGCGGTCCATAGCCGAACGACGGTTGGTCGAGCGGCAAGGAGTTCCCGGGCCTGGGCCCAGGAAAGCGCGGGACTATACAGTCTCGACGCGCCGACGCAAGAGATAGGTTTTTGCCTGCCTTCTTGACAGTGGGGTGACAAAGAGTAGCTTCCCGCGATCTTTTCGACGGGGCGGGCGAAGCAAGGAGAGTAAGGACAATGGCGAGAGCCTTCGTGTTCCCGGGCCAAGGCGCCCACGCGGTAGGGATGGGCGTGTCCCTGGCCGAGGCTTTCGCTCCCGCGCGCGAGGTCTTCGAGGAGGTGGACGAGGCGCTGAAGCAGAACCTCTCCCGCCTGATGAGCGAGGGGCCCGAGGAGACGCTGACCCTGACCGAGAATGCGCAGCCGGCTTTGTTGGCCGTCAGCCTGGCCGTGGTGCGGGTTCTCGAACGCGAGGGCGGCGTCAGCCTCGCGGAGAAGGGGCGCTACGTGGCCGGCCACTCCCTGGGAGAGTACTCCGCCCTCGCGGCGGCCGGCACGCTGGAGCTGGCGGATGCCGCGCGCCTCCTGAAGCGGCGCGGCCAGGCGATGCAGGAGGCCGTGCCGGTTGGCGAAGGCGCCATGGCCGCGATCCTGGGCCTGGACCTGGAGGTCGTGGAGGAAGTGGCCGCCGAGGCGGCCGGCGATCAGGTCTGCAGCGCCGCCAACGACAACGCGCCGGGTCAGGTGGTGATCAGCGGCCACGCCGCGGCGGTCAAGCGGGCGATCGAGATCGCCAAGGGACGCGGCGGGCGCCGCTCGGTCCTGCTCAAGGTCTCCGCGCCCTTCCACTGCTCCTTGATGGCACCGGCCGCGGAGGTGATGGAGAAGGCCTTGGAAGAGGCCGACCTGGCGCCGCCGGGCTTGCCGCTGGTCGCCAACGTCACGGCAGAGCCGGTCGAGGCCCCCGCCGAGATCCGCCGACTGCTGGTGAGCCAGGTGACCGGGCGCGTGCGCTGGCGCGAATCTGTGCTTGCCATGCAGGCCGGCGGCGTGTCCGAACTGGTCGAACTGGGTGCGGGCAAGGTGCTGTCCGGCTTGGCGCGGAGGATCCATCCGGACATGACCGGCTTGGCCTGCGGATCGCCGAAAGACGTCGAGACGCTGCTGGCGCAGCTCTAGTCCGACGACGAAGTGAAGGGGTAGGAGACCATGTTCGATCTTAGCGACCAGAAGGCCCTGGTGACCGGTGCTTCAGGCGGTATCGGCGGCGACATCGCGCGCGCCCTTCATGGCCAGGGCGCCCAAGTCGGCCTGACCGGGACCAGACGCGAGGCCTTGGAGGCCTTGGCCGGCGAGCTGGGCGAGGGCGCGCACGTCCTGCCCTGCGACCTTAGCGACCCGGAGGCGACGGCGGCCCTGCCGGGCCAGGCCGAAGAGGCCATGGGCGGCCTCGACATCCTGGTGAACAACGCCGGACTCACGCGCGACAACCTTCTGGCGCGGATGAAGGACGAGGAGTGGGACAAGGTCCTGGAGGTCAACCTCACGGCCGGCTTTCGCCTGGTTCGCGCCGCGATGCGCGGGCTGATGCGCCGCCGCTATGGCCGCATCATTGGCATCACGTCGATCGTCGGCGTGGCCGGCAATCCAGGTCAGGCCAACTATGCCGCCTCCAAGGCCGGCATGATCGGCTTCTCCAAGTCGTTGGCGGGAGAGGTCGCCTCGCGCGGGATCACGGTTAACTGCGTGGCGCCGGGCATGATCGCGACGCCGATGACGGACGTGCTGAGCGACAAGCAGCGCGAGACCCTGCTGAAGGCCATTCCCACCGGACGGCTCGGCGAGACAGGCGAGGTGGCGAGCGCCGTCGTTTTCCTCGCCAGCCGCGAGGCAGCCTATATTACCGGCCAGACCTTGCACGTGAATGGCGGTATGGCCATGATATAGGCGGGCAGCGGCCTATAGCGCGGATGGCACCTATTCTGGGCAGCGCGGCCCGGGTGGTTGTTGCATGCGTGTCACCTTGGGCGCGACCGGTGCCATGACAGATTGGACAGGCTTGGGAATCATGATAAGAGGCGGCCCTTGTAACAGGCTATCGGGGGCTCGGGCGCCCGGTTTCCAAGGCTTTGGAGCGGCGGCCGGACGAAGGGCAGCCAGGCATCGGGACCGCCAAATCATCCGTACGTAACCTTCGAACAGACAAACAAACGTCAAGCAGAGGATCTAGTGGCATGAGCGACGTTGCCGATCGCGTGAAGAAGATCGTTGTGGAGCACCTCGGTGTCGAGGAGGTCAAGGTTACCGATACCGCGAGCTTCATCGACGATCTCGGGGCTGACAGCTTGGATACGGTCGAGCTGGTGATGGCCTTCGAAGAGGAGTTCGGGTGCGAGATCCCCGACGATGCCGCCGAGAAGATCGTCACCGTCAAGGATGCCATCGACTTCATTCAGGCGAACGCCTGACGTCGGGACCCGGGCTCGGCTCGTCGCGCGGCTTCGGCCGCCGTCGACGATCCGAGCTGTCCTAGCGGTTCCGCTGGGACGGGACCGGCACTCATGTCGTCTACGAGAGAGCAGTTGAGAGCATGCGTCGTGTCGCCATCACCGGCCTAGGGCTGGTTACGCCCATGGGCAGCGGTGTAGAGGCCAGCTGGCAAAGACTAGTCGAAGGTAAATCCGGCGTCACGCAGGTGACCGCGTTCGACGTCTCCGACATTCCGGCCAAGATCGCCGCCCAGGTGCCGAAGGGCAGCGAAGAGGAAGGCCTCTTCGACGCCGACCGCTGGCTGCAGCCGAAAGATCGGCGCAAGGTCGATACCTTCATCCTCTACGGCATCGCCGCCGCCGACCAGGCGATCGCCGATTCCGGATGGAGCGCGGACAGCGAAGAGGCGCAGGAACGCACCGGGGTGATGATCGGCTCCGGCATCGGCGGGCTGGAGACCATTTACGAGACCTCGCTCATCCTGGCCGAACGCGGACCGCGCCGGGTCAGCCCCTTCTTCGTGCCCTCCGCCCTGATCAACCTCTGCTCCGGCCAGGTGGCCATCCGCCACGGCTTTCGCGGACCCAATCATTCGGTCGTGACGGCCTGCTCGACCGGGGCCCATGCGATCGGCGATGCTGCCAGGCTGGTCGCCTTGGACGATGCCGACGTGATGATCGCCGGTGGCGCGGAGGCAGCCGTCTGCCGGATCGGCATGGCCGGCTTCGCCGCCTCGCGCGCGCTTTCGACACAGTACAACGACACGCCCGAGCTGGCCTCGCGTCCCTGGGACGAGGGGCGCGACGGCTTCGTGCTGGGCGAAGGCGCCGGCTGCGTCGTTCTGGAGGAGCTGGAGCACGCCAAGGCGCGCGGCGCCAGGATCTATGGCGAGGTCTTGGGCTACGGCCTGTCGGGCGATGCCCACCACATCACCGCGCCGGCCGAGGACGGCAACGGCGGTTTCCGGGCGATGCGGGCGGCCATCAAGCGGGCCGGTGTCTCCTTCGACGACATCGACTACGTCAACGCCCACGGCACCTCGACGCCCCTGGGAGACGAGATCGAGCTGAACGCGGTGAAGCGGCTGTTCGGATCGGCGGTGGACGGGCTCTCCATGTCCTCCACCAAGTCGGCCACCGGACACCTCTTGGGGGCGGCCGGCGCGGTTGAGGCCATCTTCTCGGTCCTGGCCATGCGCGACGGCGTCCTGCCGCCGACCTTGAACCTAGAGAACCCCTCGCCGAGTTGCGCGGGCATTGATCTGGTGCCGAAGCAAGCGCGCGAGCGCCGTATCGACGTCGCGCTCTCCAACTCTTTCGGTTTCGGGGGGACCAACGCGAGTCTGGTCCTTGGACGCCACGCCTAACGAGAGCGGCTCTGCTCCGCCCGAGACGCCGGCCCCCAGACGGCGCCGCCGGGGCCTGCGGCTCGCCTTCGGGCTCATCACCGGCTTCCTGTTGCTGCTGGTGGTCGCGGCCGTCGGCGCCTACTTCTGGGCGCTCGACATCTATCAGCGACCCGGGCCGCTGAAGGAGGAGACGACGGTCATGGTGGCGCGCGGCAGCGGGCTCAACCAGATCGCCGACAACCTCTTCTATTCCGGAGTCATTACGAGCCCGGAGATCTTCGTGCTCGCCGCCAAGATCGAAGACAAGGCAGGCACCTTGAAGGCAGGCGAGTACGCCTTTCCCGCCGGCATCTCCATGCAGGCCGCCTTGGCGATGCTGGTCGAAGGCAGGATCGTGCAGCACAGGGTGACCATCCCGGAGGGCCTGACCTCGTGGGATATAGTCCAGCTGGTGAACGAGGCGCCGGTGCTGGTCGGCGAAGCGGTGGAGGCCATCCCGACCGAAGGAACGCTTCTGCCAGATACCTATTTCTACGAGCGCGGCGACACGCGCCAGCAGCTGCTCGACCGCATGCGGGAGGCGCAGCAGGAGGCCTTGCGCGACCTCTGGCCGACGCGCCAGGAGGGGCTGCCCTTCGACAGCCAGGAAGAGTGGATCACGCTGGCCTCCATCATCGAGAAGGAGACCGGCCTTGCCAGCGAGCGCGGGCTGGTGGCGGGCGTTTTCGTCAATCGCTTGAACAAGGGGATGCGGCTGCAGTCGGATCCGACCGTGATTTACGCGGTAACCAAGGGTGTGGGCGGTCCTCTCGGGCGCGGAATCCGAAAGTCCGAACTTAGGAGCGAGGACCCCTACAACACCTACACCAACGATGGCCTGCCGCCGGGGCCGATCGCCAATCCGGGACGCGAGTCGCTGGCAGCGGCAATTCGGCCGGAGGAGACCGATTACATCTTCTTCGTCGCGGATGGCAGCGGTGGTCACGCCTTTTCAAAGACTTTGGCCGAGCATCAACGCAAAGTCCGGGAATGGCGCAGAATCGAGCGCGAACGGCAGTCGCAGTAGGGCCACAGTAAGGCATTGAGGCCCTGTAACCTGCTGCGCGCGCTTGTCTGCCCGCGCGTCGTTTTGCTAGCGTTTTGACCTGTTGAAAACCTTGGATCACGTCGTTTGGAAGGACGTCGGTCGGCGAACTTGACGGAAGCCGACCGGCGAGGCAGGCAATGATGAAGCGTCTGTTGAAAGCCATGATCAAGGAAGGCGCGCTGGCCATCGAGGATGCCGGCGGCGCGGTGACGATTGTCGGCGACGGCTCCGAGCCGGTCTGCCGCATCAAGCTGCACAAGCGCTCCTTGGAATGGAGTCTGCTGATCAACCCGCCTCTAAGGGTGAGCGAGGCCTTCATGGAAGGCGAGTTGACCATCGAGGAGGGCGACATCGGCGAATTCTGCGAGGTCGTCGCGCGCAACTACGAGCACTTGGAGCGGCATTGGCTGGTGCGGCTGGCCTTTGGTCTGCAGCGCCATACGCGCTGGCTCAAGCAATACAATCCGATCGGCAAGGCCAAGAAGAACGTTGCCCACCACTACGATCTCTCGGGCCGCCTCTACGATCTCTTCCTGGACCGCGATCGCCAGTACTCCTGCGCCTACTTCGTCGATGAGCACGACGACATAGAGCGCGCGCAGCTGGACAAGAAGCGCCACATCGCCGCCAAGCTGCTGCTCGACAAGCCGGAATTGAGGCTGCTGGACATCGGTTCCGGCTGGGGCGGTCTCGGTATGTATCTGGCCAGCGTCGCCGATGCGCGCGTGACCGGGGTTACGCTTTCGGAAGAGCAGCACAAGCTCTCGCGCGAGCGCGCGGAGAAGGCGGGGCTCGCCGGGCGCTGCGACTTCCGCCTGCAGGACTACCGCACCTTGACCGAGCGCTTCGAGCGTATCGTCTCGGTCGGCATGTTCGAGCATGTGGGCAAGAAGAACTACCGTGAGTTCTTCGACAAGGTGCGCGCGCTGGTGAGCGAGGACGGCGTCTGTCTCCTGCACACCATCGCCCGCTTCAACGAGCCGGGCCCGATCAATCCCTTCATCCGCAAGTACATCTTCCCGGGGGCGGACATCCCGACCCTGTCGGAGATGCTGCCGGTGATCGAGGATAGCGGTCTCTTCGTGACCGACATCGAGATCCTGCGCTTGCACTATGCCGAGACCCTGAAGGTGTGGCGTCAGCGCTTCAACGCCAATCGGGCGGCCGTCGCCGAGCTCTACGACGAACGCTTCTGCCGCATGTGGGAGCTCTATCTGGTCGGCTGCGAGATGGGCTTCCGCCATCAGGGCCTGATGGTGGTCCAGGTGCAGATGACGCGCCGCCAGGACGCCCTGCCGCTCACGCGGGACTACATGGTGGATTGGGAGCGCGCGCAAGCGGCGCGAGAGGCGCAAGGTCAGCAGCAGGCCGCCGAGTAGGCCTCAGCGCTTCGTCAATCGCCTGGTGAGCTTGAGCGCCAGGCCCATGGGCAGAGCGCGCAGGAGACGCATCAGCGCCGCCATGCGCCATGGGAAGACGATCTCGAAGCGGTCGCTCTCCAGGCCCCTGAGAAGCCCTTCCGCCGCCTTCTCCACCGGCATGAGAAAAGGCATGGGAAAGCGGTTGCGGTCCGTCAGCGGTGTTTTCACGAAGCCCGGGTTCACCAGCTGCAGCTTGACGCCCATGGCGGCCAGTTCGGGCTGGAGGGCTTGGGTCATGTTGATCAGGCCCGCCTTGGTCATGCCGTAGCCGGCGGCGCTGGGCAGGCCGAAGTAGCCGGCCACCGAGGCGACGACCGCGATCTGGCCGCGCTCGCGCGTGGCCATCGGCTCCAGGGCGGCTTTCAGGCAGGAGAGCGTGCCCAAGAGGTTCAGCTCCACCAGGGTGCGTGTGTCCTCCAGCGACAAGGCCCTGGCCTTGGTCGGCATGTGCAGGCCGGCGTTCAGAACGGCGGTCGCCAAGGGTCCCAGATCCTGCTCGATGCGGCGCACCGTCCGGGCCACCGCGTCGGGATCGGTGATGTCGAGCGGGAAGGGAACGATACGGCCGGACAGGGACTTTCCTTCCTCGACCAGTTCGTCCAGCTTGTCCTCGCGCCTGGCCGAGACGGCGACGCTGCGACCGCGGGCCGCGAGTTCCAAGGCCAAGGCCCGGCCGATACCGGAGCTGGCACCGGTCACCCAGTCGATTCCCGCCGGCAGTGGCATCTTCTTCCCCCTCGACGCGACGCCGCGTCTTGACCGTCAGTGAAGACTAGAGCAGATCGCATTCAGGTGGAATCACCTGTATGCGTGAATCTGCTCTATTTTTCAAAGGTGTAGAGCAGGATTCAGACGGCAAATCGTTCCGATTTGACGTCATCCTGCTCTAGCCGGTGCCGCCGACACCGCCGCTATCGTCGAAAGGGTGGAGAGTGCGCTCGTCGCAGGTCATAGCTATCGTTACGCCACCGTCGCGGACACGGATCACCGCGACGACACACCATCGCCCGACTCACAACAAAACCTTCATCGAGTCGTCAGCGTTTCGTCGCCGCCTTGCCGTTAGCAGCCTTCACGAGAGGCCGTGGGACGAGCCTCCTAGGAGTAGACGGCGCCCGGCGCCGCGCTCCTGCAACCACGCCCGATTCGCCAGTTGCACGAGAGGATGACCGAGATGAACGATTGGGAGAGCCGGGGTCTGACCCGCTCCGAGGCTTTCGAGCTGTCCGAGAACGCGACCAGCAACCATAGCGGAAACGCGACGCTGGGCGAGATCATCGCCGGCCGCATGGGGCGCCGCGGTTTCCTCAAGGGTGCCTTGGCCGTGTCTGCTATCGGCGCCTTCGCGCCCAGTCAGCTGCTGATGAGCCGCGGAGCGGAGGCCAATCCGGGCATCCCGCTGACCGGGGCCGGCTTCGCCGAGATCGAGCACGGCGTCGACGAGACCCACCATGTGGCACCGGGATACAAGGCCGAGATCCTGATCCGCTGGGGCGACAAGGTCATGCCGGACGCTCCGGACTTCGATCCCATGGCACAGACCGCGGCCGCGCAGGCCAGGCAGTTCGGCTACAACAACGACTTCATCGGCTTCGTGCCGCTGCCTCTGGGCTCGGACAGCTCTGAGCACGGCTTGCTCTGCGTGAACCACGAGTACACCAACGAGGAAGTCATGTTCCCGGGCCTCGGCGGCAAGCAGGGCGACGAGTTCCGCGGCCTGACGCGCGAGCAGGTGGATATCGAGCAGGTGGCCCACGGCGCCAGCGTCATTGAGGTCAAGAAGGTGGACGGCGAGTGGCAGATCGTGCCGGACAGCAAGCACGCGCGCCGCATCACGGCCCATAACACGCACATGGACATCACCGGCCCGGCGGCCGGTCATGCCGACATGAAGACGCCGAGCGATCCCGAAGGCCGGTCCGTCGTCGGCACCCTGAACAACTGCGCCGGCGGCATCACGGCCTGGGGCACCTACCTGACGGCGGAGGAGAACTTCCACGGCTACTTCTGGGGCAACCTGGATAGCGGCCATCCGAACTACGAGAACTTCGAGCGCGTCGGCGTGCCCGGGAACTGGTACGGCTGGGGCAAGTTCTACGACCGCTTCGACATCAACGCCGTGCCGAACGAAGCCAACCGCTTCGGCTGGATCGTCGAGATCGATCCGATGGACCCGACGGCGCGGCCCAAGAAGCGCACCGCGCTCGGCCGCTTCAAGCACGAGGGCGCGGAGAGCCTGATCAATCCCAAGGACGGCCGCGTGGTGGTCTACATGGGCGACGATCAGCGCTTCGACTACGTCTATCGCTTCGTCTCCGGCGGCAGCTTCGATCCGGACAACCGCGCCGCCAACATGGACCTCTTGGATCACGGCACCTTGTCGGTGGCGCGCTACGACGAGGACGGCACGGTCACCTGGCTGCCGCTGGTGCACGGTCATGGCCCCCTGACCGAAGCCAACGGCTTCGCCAACCAGGGCGATGTGGTCATCAAGGCACGGCTGGCCGCCGACCTCCTGGGCGCGACCAAGATGGACCGGCCGGAGGACATCGAGGCCAGCGCCAAGACCGGTCAGGTCTTCGTCATGCTGACCAACAACTCCAAGCGCAAGGAAGGGCAGGCCAACAGCGCCAATCCGCGGACTCCCAATACCTTCGGCCACATCGTCGAGATGGTGGCGCCCGATGGCGACCACACGGCCGACGCCTTCACCTGGGACATGCTGGTCCAGGCCGGCAACCCGGCCGACCCCGAGACCAAGGCGATGTGGAACGAGCACACCAGCGCCAACGGCTGGTTCGCCTCCCCCGACAACTGCGTGATTTCGCCTTCCGGCGTGCTTTGGGTGTCGACCGACCAAGGCGGCTCCTGGCCCAAGAGCGGCACGGCCGACGGCCTCTGGGCGCTCGGAACGCAGGGCGAGGAGCGCGGCCTCGGCAAGATGTTCTTCCGTGTGCCGGTGGGCGCCGAGCTTTGCGGTCCGCGCTTCACGCCGGACGGCAAGACGCTCTTCCTCGCCGTGCAGCATCCGGCGACCGACGGCGTCAAGGACTACGCGCCCTTTGGCAGGAACTCGACCTTCGAAGACCCCGCCACCCGCTGGCCGGACTTCCAAGAGGGCATGCCGCCGCGTCCCTCGGTGGTGGTCATCACCAAGGAAGACGACGGAGTGATCGGCTCCTAAGCGATAGCTGCTCCGGTGGCTTGAGGGCGGGCTCTTGGCCCGCCCTTTCTTTGCTCGCCATAGTTTCGCCGCATCCATGGCATTTTGGCGGCAATGCGCGATTTGTCGGGAATGCGCGTCCGATCAATCCGTTCTCCCTGCGTAAGGCTCTATGCGGTGAGCCCGTGACGAGGGAGAAGTACGAGATGCAAAGCTTTGTGAAACCTGTCCTTCTTGGTGCCTTGGTGCTGACCCTGGGCGCCTGCTCCGGGCTCAACACGACCGAACAGCGTGTGCTGAGCGGCGGTGCCCTGGGCGCCGGCGTCGGCACGGTCGGAACCGTTCTGACCGGCGGGTGCATCGCCTGCGGCGCGGTCATCGGCGGCGCGGTCGGCGCCGGCGCCGGCTACATCTACGATCAGGTGGAGAAGCAGAAAAACTGACGGCCCGAACGCGAAGTGCTTAGCGGCGCTTTGGCTGCGGGCGGTCCTTGACATAGACTTGCCGTGTCAGGTCCGAGGGTCGGTGGTGATCGTCCGAGGGCCGCCCGATGCCAGGGGAGGGACCCATGAGCAAGAGCGACGACATGATCGACCGCGGCCACGAGGAGTTGGAGCGCTGGCGCAAGCGGATGGCTGAGATGGAGGCCATGGCCGATCAGTCCCGCAAGGCCTTCGAGGGCCATATGGAGGACATGAAGGCGCGCATGCAACAGGCCGAGGAAGACCTGAAGAAGGCCGGCGCGGCCGGCACGGCCCAGGCGGACGCCTATCAAGCGCGCCTCAAGTCGGCCTGGGCCTCGCTCGAAGAAGGTTTCCAGAAGGCGATGAAGGACCTTCGCGGCTAAGCTAAAGCGCGATCAGGTGAGCTTGCCCGATCGCGCCACGCCGTTCTAACACTCGAAGTCGCGGACCAGGCCTCATCCGGCCAGGGTCAGACATTCGACGAAGCTGTCGCCCATCCCACCGAGCATCTCTTGGTAGGAGCGCGGTCCCTTGTCCACCGTCGCTCCCAAGGGGTCCAGCACGCCGTAGCCCACGTCGGTTCCTTCGGCCAGGGTCTTCAAGAGGGCGGGAGAGAACTGAGGCTCCGCGAACACGCAAACCGCGCCGCGATCTTGGAGGGCTTCACGCAGCTCGCTCACGCGCCGCGCGCCCGGCTGGTGCTCGGGCGAGACCGTGACGGAGCCAGCCGCCGCCAGGCCGTAGCGGTCCTCGAAGTACTGGTATGCATCGTGAAACACGATGAAGGGACGGTCTTGCAGCGGCGCCAGGGTGCTTTCCAGACGCGCGTCCAGGCTCTGCAGGTCGGCTAGAAGCGTCTCCAGATTGGCCTGATAGGCTGCCGCGTTGGCCGGGTCCTGCGCGCTGAGCTTGGCTGCGATCGCCTCTGCCAGGTGTTGGGCGTTGCGCGGATCCAGCCAGAGGTGCCCATCGAGCCTCACGTCGTCCAGATGGGCCTCGGCATGATGCTCGTCGTCATGGTGCTCGTCGGCATGTTCTTCACCGTGATGCTCGTCGTCATGGTGTTCCTCGGCATGCTCGTCACCGTGATGCTCGTCGTCGTGGTGTTCCTCGGCATGCTCGTGGCCGTGATGCTCGTCGCCGTGATGCTCGTCGTCATGGTGTTCTTCGGCGTGCTCTTCACCATGATGCTCGTCGTCATGGTGGTCATCGCCATGCCCGTGCTCGTCGTGCCCGTGCTCGTCGTGCCCGTGCTCGTCGTGATCATGCGCGTGCTCCGCCCAGAGACCGCCTTCGCGCGCCGGTAGCAGCCGCATCCCCTCGATCCGACTGGCGGTCAGGATCTCCGCGTCCTCGGCCAGGCTGTCCAAGGAGGCCGTCAAGAAGGTCTCCAAGGAGGGGCCGACCCAGATCACCATATCGGCACTGGAGAGGGCCTGGGCATCGCTGGGACGCAGGCTGTAGCCGTGCGGCGACGCGGTTCCGTCCAGCAAGAGATAAGGCTCCGCGACGCCTTCCATGATCGCCGCGGTCAAGCCGTGCAGTGGCTTGATCGATACCACGACCTCGGGTGCCTCGGCGTTGGCCGAGTTGGCGAATCCCGCTACGGCAAGCGCCGCAGCCAAGGAAATCCATGATCTCATTGTGGGGGCCTCAAGCGAAAGAGAAGGGAGCTTGCTGGCGTAAGAGTGGCCTGGACGCCCCTGGAATGCAATAGTATATCAATGCACCACCGGGCACACCCGCCCGGCGTGCTTTATTGGGGGTAGGCGGTGGTGACCCGACAGGTGGTGGAGGACGGCAGCGGCCGCTTCGCGGCCAATCCGCATGACCACGAGAGCTGCGTGAGCGATGCCTTGGCGCGCGCGGAGGAGCTTTGTCAACAAAGGGGTGTTCGGCTCACCGACTTGCGCCGCCAGGTCTTGGCGCTCATCTGGTCCGGCCACCGCCCGCTCGGCGCCTACGACATACTCACCAAGCTCGCCGACGAACGTGGCGGCAAGGCGCAGCCGCCGACCGTCTATCGCGCGCTGGAGTTCCTGCAAGAGCAAGGACTGGTGCATCGCGTGCAGTCCCTGAACGCCTTCGTCGGATGCAATCTGCCGGAAGAAAACCATCGCGGGCAGCTCTTGCTCTGCCGGTCCTGCGGCGAGGCGGCGGAGCTGGTCGACGGCGCTTGCTTCGAGGCCCTGGAGCGCCGCGCGGCCGAAGCCGGCTTCAAGGTCGAGAGCTTCGTGGTGGAACTGAGCGGTCTCTGCCCCGCCTGCCGCACCGACGGTGACGAGAAGGGCCATGCCTAACGGCGCTGAGCCGCCTGAAGCCCTGGTGACGGGTAGCGGGCTCTCTTTCGCCTACGAAGGCTCCCTGGTGCTGGAAGGCATCGACCTCACCTTGCGGCGCGGCGAGATCGTGACCCTGGTCGGACCCAACGGCGCGGGCAAGTCGACCTTGGCCAAGGTCCTGGTCGGCGTGCTGAAGGCAAAGAGCGGGAGCTTGGACGTTAAGGCCGGGACCGTGGTCGGTTACGTGCCGCAGCGCCTTAACATAGATCCCACCATGCCGATCACGGTGCGGCGATTCATGTCCTTGGGCTCGCCGGCGCGCGATCGCGGCGCCTCCGCCTTGGCCGATCTGCGGATCGGCCACCTTATGGACAAGCAGCTGCGCGAACTCTCGGGCGGCCAGCTGCAAAGGGTGCTCTTGGCCCGCGCGCTCTCGCGCAAGCCCGATCTCCTGGTGCTCGACGAGCCGGGCCAGGGACTGGACATCGAAAGTCAGGCGGAACTCTCCGCGCTCCTCGGCGCGGTTCGCAATCAAGGCTGCGCGGTGCTGCTGATCTCGCACGATCTCTCGCTGGTGCTGTCTTGCACCGATCGCGTGCTCTGCATCGACCGCAGGATCTGCTGCTCCGGAACGCCGGACAGCGTGGTCCACGATCCCGACTACCACCGCATTCTGGGTCCCCGCGCGGCCGACGCCCTGGCCCTCTATCAGCAAAGGAGTGGCGGCGCAGAAGTGGTCGATCTGCGCAAGAGGGCGGATCGTGCTTGACGACTTCTTCATGCGCGCCCTGTTGGGTGGGGTCGCCGTCGCGCTCATCGCGGCGCCGCTCGGCTGTTTCGTGGTCTGGCGGCGCATGGCCTACTTCGGCGATGCACTATCGCACTCGGCCCTGCTGGGGATCGCCTTGGGACTGCTGTTGGACATCGATACCATCCTGACAGTGGCCATCGTCGGTGCCGCCATGGCGCTGCTGCTCTTGCTGCTGAGGCGCCGTGGGCGTCTCGCCAACGATACCGCGCTCGGACTGCTCTCGCACGGCGCCCTGGGTCTGGGGCTCCTGGCGCTCTCCTTCATGGAGGGCTTGAGGCTCGATCTGCTGGGCTATCTCTTCGGCGACGTCCTCGCCGTCTCAAGCTCGCAGCTGCTGCTGATCGGGCTGCTCGGCGTGGTGGTCGTCGCGGTCCTCACCTTCATCTGGCGGCCGCTCCTGCTCTCCAGCATCGATTCCGACCTGGCCACCGCCGAGGGGCGCTCGGGCAGCGCCGCCGAAGTTGTGTTTCTGCTCTTGCTGGCCTTGGTGGTGGCGGCGGCGATGAAGCTGGTCGGCGTGCTTTTGATCACCGCCTTGCTGCTGCTGCCGGCGGCCGCGGCGCGGGGGCTTGCCCGGACGCCGGAAGGCATGGTGGTCCTCGCCGCCGGGCTAGGGGTCGCGTCGGTGGTTGGGGGGCTCGAGGCCTCCCTGCTTTGGGACACGCCCAGCGGTCCCTCCATCGTGGTCGCCGCCCTTGTGCTCTTTGCCGTGGCGCAAAGCCTCCCCTCGCTGGGGCGCCTTGTCGCCGTAACAGGGCGTTGACCCGCGAATCGGTCCGAAGATGGCCACAGTTGTGCTATAGGTCCGTCCATCATGAAGAGAGCAAGCATCTTCGCAGCATTGGGCCTGCTTCTACTCTCAGCCGGCCCGGTCTCGTCCCACCCGCACGTCTGGGTGGACGCAAGCCTCGACCTCGAAATGGAGGACGGGAAGGTGACCGGGCTCGCCGTCACCTGGCTGTTTGACGATTTCTACAGCCAGTTGGTGCGGGAGGACTTCGACCAGGACGGTGACGGCAAGCTGTCACAGCAGGAACTGGACGCCTTGGTCGGCATCAGCGCGGCGGCCTTGATCGAGAGCAGCTTCTTCACGCACCTGCGAGTCGGGGAGGAGCGGCCATGGGTCGCCAAGGTGAAGGAGTTCTATGCCGAGGACGACGGCGTGCAGCTTCTCTACCGTTTCCGCGTACCGCTCCGCGAAGCCGTCGATCCGAGCGAGGAGGCCTTCGCCGTCGGCCTGTTCGACGAAGGCTACTATGTCGACATCCTGCTCGACGACCAGTACATCTCCGTGCAGGATCCGGCCTGCCGGCTGGAGCCGAAAGAGGCGCTCGACCAGCCGCTCTACTTCGGCATGATCTATCCCACCTACTATCACTTGGCCTGCGGAACGGTTTGACATGCGCTCCAGGCTCGGCCTGCCTCTCCTGATCTTGTGTCTCCTGCTGGCCGGTCAGGTGGCCGCGCAGGGCTTGCCAGGCATCGGTGGCGGGGCGGGCGAGACAGCCGAGCCCGGCGGGCTGGCCAAGGCCTACGCCTGGGTGCTGATGCAGCAGGCCGCCTTGCACCGAGAACTCATCGGCCTGATGCGCGCGCTTAAGGCGGGCGAGTCGGGCGCGCTCTTCGGGCTGATCGGCGGCTCCTTCCTCTATGGCGTCTTCCACGCCATGGGGCCGGGACACGGCAAGCTCATCATCTCCTCCTATGCCTTCGCCAGCGGCAGCGCCATCCGCTCTAGCCTGCTTCTGACCCTGGTGTCCTCCCTGGCGCAGGCAGCCAGCGCCATCATCCTGATCGGCGCCCTGGTGCTGGCCTTGGGCCAGGCGCAGCTCTCCACCGCGCGCAACGTCTATTGGCTCGAACTCGCCAGCTACGCGCTGATCCTGCTCCTGGGCGTCGCCATGCTGATCCGTGCCTTGATGGGCAAGCGCGGCTGCTGCGGGCACAGCCATGACGAGGCCGGGCACCATCATCACCATCACGAAGCCGGCCACAATCATCACCAGCACGAAGCTGGTCACAGTCATCACCATCACGGCGACATTCCTAAGCGCGACTTCTGGGCCATGGTCTTCTCGATCGGGATCCGGCCCTGCAGCGGCGCCGTCATCGTTCTGCTTTTCACCATGGGCCAGGGCCTCTTCTTGGCCGGCGTCACGGCGACAGTGGCGATGGCGCTGGGCACCGCGCTCGCCGTGGGCTCCCTGGCGCTCGTCGCCATCATGGCGCGCCGCGGCGCCTTCTCGCTGGTATCGAGCGACGGGGTCTGGGGTGCCCGGATGGGTCAGGGCTTCGCCATCGCGGGCTCGCTCGCGGTCGTGGTGATGGGTTCCATGATGATGTGGGCCGCTTGGCAGATGCCGCCGACCTACTAGCCGGGCGCGGACCTCCAGGGGTAACAGAACAGGAGTTGGAGTGGTTCCGGGGGAGGCCAAGAATGCTATCCGCTCGACAGAAGCGGCGCCACGACGGTGGGGTAGGCCGAGGAGTCCTGGAGCGCCTCTTGGTCTCTTTGCCGCCGGCGTTGCTCTTAACCGTTTTGTCGGTCGGTCAGGCCGCCGGCGAGCAGACGGTCGAGCCGGAGCGAGACAGTGGGGCCTGCACCTTGTCGGCTGACGGGACCAAAGGCGGTCTTCCGCTGGGCGGCGACGGCTGGCCCCTGTCCAGCCCCGCGGCGGAAGGCATCGATCCGGAGGCCCTGGCGGCGATGGCGGCGGCGATCGATGCGGGCGACTACACGAAGGTCGATTCTATCCTGATCGCGCGCCACGGTCGGCTGGTCTTCGAGGCCTACTTCAATGACTTCGGGGCCGACAGTCTGCATGACACGCGCTCCGCCTTCAAAAGCGTCACCTCGATCCTCATCGGGATAGCGATCGACCGCGGTCTCATCGACGACGTCGGCGCGCCGATCCTACCGCTCTTCTCGCGCTACCAGGAGATCGAGAACTGGTCCGAGGACAAGAAGGCCATCACCTTGGAGCACCTCTTGACCATGACGCCGGGTTTCGATGCCGAAGAGAACTTCGGCGTGGGACCCTGGCGGGAGGACGACATGTGGCGGTCGCGCGACTGGATGAAGTTCACGCTCGACCTGCCGATGGCCTATCAACCCGGCGCCCAGTTCGCCTACAATACGCCGACCTCCGTCCTCCTGGGCGGGGTTCTGCGTCAGGCGAGCGGCGAGCCGGTGGCCGACTTTGCTCGCAAGGTCCTCTTCGAGCCCCTGTGCATAAGCGATTATCGCTGGAGCTTCTCGCCTTCGGGACAGGCCATGACCGGCGGGAGTTTCTTCATCCGCCCCAGGGACTTGGCCAAGTTCGGTCAGCTCTTCCTCGATCGCGGAGTGTGGAACGGCCAGCGGCTCGTGTCGGAGGAGTGGGTGGAGCGCTCGACGAAGCGCCGTGTCGCCTCGCTTCCGCCCGGCTCCCCCAAGCCGCCGGCCTTGGAGGAGGTCGGATACGGCTATCACTGGTGGACCTACCGGGCGCTCGGCGGCACGGAGCGAACCTCGGCCTTCTTCGCGTCGGGCAACGGCGGTCAGCTGGTCTTCGTCTTCCCGGAGCTCGACTTGGTCGTGGTCTTCACGGGCAGTCACTACAATGACGCCCGAGGCCATCGTCAGCCGCTGGATATCCTGCGGTACTTCATCCTCCCCGCTGTCGCGACGTGAGGCTGGCGAGCGGGCGGGCGTTCGTCTAAAGGCGGGGCATGGCACTCATCATCTCCATCAAGACGACCGACTGGATGCAGCCGGAGGACGTCCATCGTCAACTGGCGGAGCTCCTGCCCGGGGCGGACCTGCGCCTGGCATCGGCGCCCGGGAACCCGGCCGATGTCTCCATGCTGGCGGTCGACGGCCTGGCCGCGGGCGAGGCCTCCGCCTATCCCAATCTGCAGCTGATCCAAAAGCTGGGAGCGGGCGTGGAGACGATCCTTAGGCAACCGGATCTGCCCTCTCATCTGCGCATCGCGCGGCTGAAACCCGATGCTCCGGCCCGCGAGATGACCGAGTTCGCGCTCGCCTATGTCCTGCGCGAGCAGCGCCACCTGGAGTTTCACGCAAGCCAGCAGCAAGCCGGCCGCTGGATCAAGCGCGAACCCCTGGAGGCGACGGACACCACGATCGGCGTCCTGGGCCTCGGCCACATCGGCGGACGGATCGCCAGGACGTTCGCCGGATTGGATTTTCAGGTACTGGGGTACAGCCGCAGTCCGCGCGACGAGGCCGGCGTCACCTGTCTCAGCGGTCGGGACGGCTTCCTTCAGGTCCTGGGACGCTCCGACTATCTGATCTCCGTCTTGCCGTCGACGGCGGAGACGCGGGACCTCATGAACCGCGACGCCTTCGCCGCGATGAAGCAGGGTGCCGTTCTCGTCAACATGGGACGCGGCGATCTGGTCGTGGAGGAGGATCTTCTCGAGAGCCTCGACAGCGGGCATTTGGGCGGCGCCGTTCTGGACGTCTTCCGCCGCGAGCCCTTGCCGCCGGACCACCCTTTCTGGGCGCACCCCAAGGTGACCATCACCCCGCATGTCTCGGGCTGGCACCTGACCGGCGCCTTTGCCGAGGTCGCGGAGAACTACCGCCGCCTGCTGGAGGGCCGGCCGCTCCTGAACGAGGTCGACCGCTCCGCAGGCTATTGAGGAATGGCGGCTAAGCCGCGGCTTCCTCTGTCTTCGACCACTTGAAGGGTGCGAAGTTCTGGTCGAGTTCCGTCTCGGCCAGGTGGTTCACGTAGTTCGACAGGACCTTGTAGCCGAGCGCCAGGATCACTTCGAGCACCTGCCGCTTGTCGTAGCCGGCGCTCAGCATCGCCTGAACGTCGGCATCGGCCGGCCAGCCGCGGGTGGTGGTCATGGTAACGGCGAGGTGGCGCAGGGCCTGCAGCTTGGGATCGCTCAAGGGCGCGCCGGTTCGCAGGGCCTCCAGGATGTCGGCCGGCATCTTCTCCATGGTCGCGATCGCCGAATGGGCGGCCACGCAGTAGTGGCAGTCGTTCTCGTAGTTGATCGCCAGCAGCACGATCTGGCGCTCCAGCACGGAGAGCGAGGTCTTGTTGTAGAGGTCGGCAAGCACTTGATAGGCCTGCAGCAGCTCCGGCGACTCGGCCATCACGGCGTGCAGGTTCGGCACGAACTTGTAGCGCTGAAGCGATGCCTCCAGAAGCGGCTTGGAGGCCTCCGGCGCGCTCTCGATGCTGTGGTAGGTGAAGTCCATGGCGTTTGTCCTTGGTTCCTAATGTCCGCGAAGCAGCCGCGGTGACGACCCGCTGCCAAGGCGGCAGGTGGGCCCTGGCACGGCCGACCGCAGCGCACAAACGCGTTATGCGCGTGAGCCGAGGTGAGAGCTGACTTGCCCGCGTCGACAAAGCTCTCGCGGAAGGATCACTCTCAGGTGTCAGTCCTTGTCAGGCTGCTCGTCCTGGTTCCGTTCCCAGGGACCGCGCTCCCAAGGGCCGCGTCGGCCGCTGGGATCGGCGGAGGGGCTCGGCGGTGTCATCGGTCCCTGTCGGCGGCGCGAGCGCGGCACCATCAGGCTGATCCGCCTGGGCGGCTCGCGGGCGAAGAGCGGCACGCCGGCCTGCCGGAAGAAGGCGACCAGGATCGCGCCGGCCGCGAAGCCGCCGATATGGGCCCACCAGGCGACGGGACCCGTGCCGTCCGCCTGCGAGGCGAAGAACTGGAAGCCGAACCAGAAGAGCAACAGCAGCCACGCCGGCAACAGCAGCGGAATGAAGACCAGCAGGACCACCAGGCGCGCGAAGGGATGGAGGATGAGGTAGGCGCCCAAGACGCCGGAGATGGCGCCGGACGCGCCGATCAGCGGCGCTTCCGACAGGGGGTCTATCGCGACGTGCGCCAATCCGGCCAGGACCCCGGTGATCAGATAGAAGGCGAGGAAACGGACATGGCCCATGCAGTCCTCGACATTGTCGGCGAAGACCCAGAGAAACAGCATGTTGCCGATCAGGTGATCCCAACCGCCATGCAGGAACTGATAGCTGACGAGCGTGGCCCAGGCCGGGATCTCCTCCAGGTCCGGTGCCAGCTGCGCTTCGCCGGTCAGCACGGCCGGGATCATGCCGAAGCCGTAGACCAGATAGGCGGCCTCTTGGTGGCTGAGACTGATCTGGAATAGAAAGATCAGCAGGCAGCCGGCCAAGAGCGCGTAGGTGACCCAGGGCCGCTCTATCCTGAGCCGCGCATTGCTGTCGCCTAGTGGTACGAAGGGCATCTCCGGCCTTTCTCGGCGGTGGCGCTGTCAGCCGTCCCGCGCTCAGCCGTCCAGCCGGCACCAGACCGGCGTGTGATCGGAGGCCTTGGCCGCGGCGCGCGGCGTCTTGTCGATGCCGGCATCGCTAAAGCGGTCGGCTGCCTGCGGCGAGAGCAGCAGGTGGTCGATCCTGATGCCGAGATCGTTCTGCCAGGCGCCGCCCTGATAGTCCCAGAAGGTGTAGCCGCGCGTATGCGGATGGGCCTGGCGGTAGGCGTCGGTGAAACCCAGGTTCACCAGCTGGCGAAAGGCGCCGCGGCTCTCCGGACGGAAGAGGGCGTCACCGCGCCAAGCCTGCGGGTCGTAGCAGTCCTCCGCCAAGGGGATCACGTTGTAGTCGCCGCCCAACACGAGCGGGCGTTCTTCCAGCAGCAGCCCCGCGGCATGGTCGATCAGGCGCTCCATCCAGCCCAGCTTGTAGCCGAACTTGTCGCTGGCCACCGGGTTGCCGTTCGGCAGGTAGATGGAGGCCACGACGATCCCGTGCGTCTCCACCTCTAGGTATCGCGCTTGCGGGTCGTCCGCGTCTCCCGGCAGGGCGCGCTGACGCTCCGTGATCGGCTCCGTGGAGAACACGGCCACGCCGTTGTAGCTCTTCTGGCCCACGACCGCACAGTGATAGCCGAGCGCGCGGATCTCCAGCTCTGGGAAGCTCTCGGCCTGGCACTTCAACTCTTGCAGTAGCAGGACGTCGGGTTTGAAGCTATCGATCCAGCCGGTAACGTTGGCGAGCCGCGCCTTGATCGAGTTGACGTTCCACGAAGCGATTGTCGGCAAGGGGCCGGCCGTTTCAGATGGCGAAGGAGGTGCCGCAGCCGCAAGACGCGGTCGCCTGCGGATTGCGCACCTGGAAGGAAGAGCCGATCAGCTCTTCGACGAAGTCGACTTCGGCGCCGGCCAGGAACTCCAAGGAGATCTCGTCGATCACCAGCTGTACCCCGTCGGTCTCGAAGACGTGGTCGTCGGCGTTGGTCTCGTCGTCGAAGGAGAATCCGTACTGAAAGCCCGAGCAACCGCCGCCAGAAACGGCGAGCCGCAGCTTCAGGTTCGCATCGCCCTCGGCAGCCGCCAGTTCGGCCACGCGCTTGGCGGCGTTCTCGGTCAGCTTGACGCTCGCTTGGTTCATGCTGTCGTCGGTCTCCCTCGATGCCGGCACGGCCTTCGTGCCCGGCCACTATCGTCTCCTAATGTAGGCGGTTCTCGCCGGGGATCAAAGCGTCCTTGCGACATGTCCCGCAACGGCTCGACGCAAGGCCAGCAGGCTTGTCGCGGGTAAGGGCGGGCCGCTAGTGTCCGCCGCGCCATGTCGGACCTCTCCCCTTGCGCCAATCGGCCCGAATCCAGCCGCGGCCGCCTCTATCGCGAGCCGGAGAGCCCGACGCGTACAGCCTTTCAGCGCGACAGAGACCGGATTATCCACTCTGACGCCTTTCGCCGCCTGCAGTACAAGACCCAGGTCTTCGTCTATCACGAGGGCGATCACTACCGCACGCGCCTGACCCATTCCCTGGAGGTGGCGCAGATCGCCCGCTCCATCTGTCGACAGCTGCGGCTGAACGAGGACCTGGCCGAGGCGGTGGCGCTGGCGCACGATCTCGGCCACACGCCCTTCGGCCATGCCGGCGAGGACGCGCTCAGCCAGGCGATGGCGCCCTACGGCGGCTTCGATCACAACGAGCAGTCCTTCCGTATCCTGACGGCCCTGGAACGCCGCTATGCCGATTTCGACGGCCTCAATCTCACCTGGGAGTGCCTGGAGGGGCTGGTGAAGCACAACGGCCCGATCCGAGATCCCCGGCCGGGGCTTGCCGCCTATGTCCTGCGCCATGAACTGGAGCTCGCCTCCCATGCCGGCGCGGAGGCACAGGTCGCCGCCTTGGCCGACGACATCGCCTACAACAACCACGACATCGCGGACGGCCTGCGCGCCGGCATTCTGACCGAGGCCGATCTGGCCGATCTGCCGCTGGTGGGGGAAATCTTCGGCGCTGTTGCAGAGCGGCATCAGGGTCTGGAGCGCGGGCGGCTGAGGCACGAAGCGATCAGGCGCATGATCGATACGATGGTGAACGACCTCCTGGCCGAGACCAGGCGGCGGCTCGATGCCGAGCAGCCGGCCTCCGCCGCGGCCGTGCGCGCGCTGGACCGGCCGCTCGTGGCCTTCTCCGCTGCGATGCTGGAGGCCAACAGGGCGATCAAGCGCTTCCTCTTCCAGCGCATGTACCGCCACTATCGGGTCAATCGGATGATCGTTAAGGCGCGCCGGGTTGTGCGCGAGCTCTTCGAGCAGTACATGCAGGCGCCGCAGTGCCTGCCGGAGGACTGGCGGCGCCGTGCCGAGGCGGCCGCGGACGCCGCCGTTAGGGCGCGACTGATCGCCGACTATATCGCCGGCATGACCGACCGCTATGCCATGGCCGAGCACGCCAAGCTTTTCGATCCCTATGCACGAACCTAGCGAATGAACCTTTTCAAGATCTACAGCGATCGCCTGCGGAGTCTCTTGGACGGCCTGGTCGAGGCCGGTCGCCTGCCGGCCGGCTTGGACGTGAGCCGCGTGGTGGTGGAGCCGCCGCGCGATCCCAGCCACGGAGAGATGTCCAGCAACGCCGCCCTGGTGCTGGCCAAGGGCGTCGGCATGAAGCCGCGCGATTTGGCCGAACTGCTGCGCGAGGGCCTGGCGGCTGATGAATCGGTGACGGACATCTCGATCGCCGGACCGGGGTTCCTCAACTGGCGCCTCGTTCCGGGCATTTGGCGCGAGCGCCTACGGGACATCCTGAGCCTCGGCACGGCCTATGGCGACAGCGAGCGCGGCGCCGGCCGGGCGGTCAATGTCGAGTACGTCTCCGCCAATCCGACCGGGCCGCTCACCGTCGGTCATGCGCGCGGCGCGGTGGTCGGCGATGCCTTGGCCGGGCTCTTGGAGAAGGCTGGCTATCGGGTCACGCGCGAGTACTACATCAATGACGCCGGCCGGCAGGTGGATACGCTGGCCCGCTCCACCTACCTGCGCTACCGCGAGGCGCTCGGTCTGGGCGAGGCCGAGATCCCGGAGGGCTTCTATCCGGGCGAGTACCTGAAGGATGTGGGCCAAGCACTGGCCGAGCGCGACGGCAGGCGTTGGCTGGACCGGCCGGAAGAGGAATGGCTGGAGCCGGTGCGCAGCTTCGCCGTCGACACCTTGATGGCGGAGGTCAAGGAGGATCTGGCCCGCCTCGGCATCCAGCAGGAGGTCTTCACCTCCGAACGCTCGCTCGTCGAGGCCGGCGCCGTCGATGACGTGATGACCACCCTGCAAGAGCGGGACCTGGTCTACGTCGGCACCCTGGAGCCGCCGAAAGGCAAGAAGCCGGAGGACTGGGAACCCAGGCCGCAGACCCTGTTCCGCGCGACCGCCTTCGGCGACGACGTCGACCGTCCGCTGAAGAAGTCGGACGGTAGCTGGACCTACTTCGCGAACGACATAGCCTATCACCTGGACAAGTATCGGCGCGGCTTCCTGCGCCAGATCGACGTTTGGGGCGCCGACCACGGCGGCTACATCAAGCGCATGCGCTCGGCGGTCACCGCCGTCAGCGACGGCGAGGCCAGTCTGGAGGTCAAGGTCTGCCAGCTGGTGAAGCTGACCAAGGGCGGCCAACCCCTGCGTATGTCCAAGCGCGCCGGTACCTTCGTGACCCTGCGCGACCTGATCGACGAGGTCGGCCCGGGCGTGGTGCGCTTTATCATGCTGACCCGGCGCAACGACGCGCCGCTCGACTTCGACCTGGACAAGGCGCTGGAGCAGAGCCGCGACAATCCGGTCTTCTACGTGCAGTACGCGCATGCCCGTGCTATGAGCGTACTACGCCACGCTGGCGAGGACTTCCCGGAGGTGCCCACCAGCCCTGCCGCCCTTGCCGAGGTAGTGCTCGACGACTTGACCGACTCTGACGAGATGGCGTTGATTCAACTGTTGGCGCAATGGCCGCGTCTGGTGGAGAGTGCTGCGGAAGCGGAAGAGCCGCACCGCGTCGCTTTCTATCTCTACGACGTAGCCGCGCGCTTCCACGGGCTCTGGACCCGCGGCAAGGATGAGACCGAGCTGCGGTTCCTTCTTGCTGGGCAGCCGCAGGTGACGGCGGCGCGGGTGGCGTTGGTGCAGGCCATGGCAATCGTGCTGGCGTCCGGTCTAAAGGTCTTCGGGATAGAACCCCTGGAGGAGTTGCGCTGATGGCGGACATGATCCGCGCGGAGGACATCAGGCGAATCATTGCCGACAAGGATCGCCGTGAACCGGGCGAGGGGGCTATTCCGGAGCCGCTGAGCCCGCGCGAGCCCTTGACGAAGCCGCCCGTTCAGCCGCCGCTGCGGGAGGCGTCCCGGTCGAAACCGCAGCGGGCGCCCAAGCAACCGGAGCCGGCGAGAGGCGGCACGAGCACCGGCGCCTTCCTCTATAGCAAGCCGCCCGACCGTCCGCCGGTTCTGCCGCCGATGCCGCCTCCCGGCGCGCCGGACGACACGGGCCGGCAGACATCGTCCACTCCGCCGCCGGCCACAAGCGCCGAGATGCGCCCGCCCTCGCCGTTCGGCCAGCCCATGACGAGGCCGCCGGTTATGCCGCCGCTGGCGCCGCCGGGCGGCATGAGCCAGAGCGAGGCACGGCGCGCCAGTCAGCAAGGCAAGGCGCCGGCTCCCGCCAAGGCCGCCAGCCAAGCCGCCGCCCAAAGCCGACCGATGCCGGCCAAGCCGCCAGTCAAGCCGCCAGCCGCGCCCCCACCCGTGGCCGCGCGCCCGCCCGTGGCCGCGCCGCCCCAAGCGGTGCAGAGCCCTCTGGAAGGCAGGGCGGCGGAGCAGCCGACCCAGCGCGCGGCGCAAGCGCCCCAGGCCCATCCGCAGCCGAGCGCGCCGGTGGCGCCGCCGCGACCGACGCCGGCCGAGGACGAGAGTTGGGTGCCGCCAGCCCTCAAGCGGGTTCAAGAAGAGCTGCCTCCCGACGCCGTCGAGCAGTGGGACTTGCCGCCCGAGGTGGAGGATCCGGCGCCGGACCATGGCTATGACGAAGCGGCGGCCGAGCAGTCTCCCGCGCCTTCGGAGCCTGACGACAGAGACGCTACCTTCGATGAGTGGAACGATCCGCCGGGCGAGTCCCTGACCGAAAGGTTGCCGGCCTGGGACGCGCAGCCCTGGCCCGCCGACGACGAGACACAGAGCGCGCAGTACCAGGCGCCGCCGCTCTATCTGCCGGGCGAGGAGGAGTACGAGTACGAAGAGGCGGCTCCCTCCAGGCGCCGCCGCTGGTTCCTTCCCATTACCATCGCGATTCTGGCGCTGATCGGCTTCGCCGCCGTTCTGCTCTACGGCTTTGGCAGCGACGACCTGGTCCCCTCGGTCCAGGCGCCGACGCTGCAGGCGCAGAGCGAGGTGGATAAGGTGCGGCCGGACGAGCCCGGTGGCTTGCAGGTGCCCAACCGCAATGTCGAGGTGCTGAACCAGGAGACGCCCGCGGCCGAACCGGAAGCCGTGGTGCTACAGCCGCCGCCGGAAGAGCCGGCGCCTCTGCCCTCGACCTCGCGGGTCACGATCACGCCGCCGGCCGGGAACGAGGCGTCATTCGGGACCGGGTCCGCGCCGCTGGGCGGGGTGACCATTACGCCGCCGCCCGCGCAGGATCCGGAGACGGGCTTCGAGACCTCTGTATCGGAACGCACGCCGGCTGCAAGCGAGCCGCCGCCGGCGGACGCGCCTGAATCGGCCGGGTCACCGGAGAACGCGTCAGCGCCCGCCGACGCCGCTTCCGACGCGACCGAGCCTACCGAGACCCAGGTCGCCGCCACCGAGACGCCGCCGGTCGAGACGCCAACGCCCGCCGATGCCACGACAGAGGCCCCCGCCGAGACGGCGGGCAGCGAGACGCCCGCGCCGACCGAGGAGGCACCGGAGACGACGCCGCAAGTCGCCGGCGACACGCAGACAGCGGCCGCGCCGCCGGCCGAGAGCGACGGAGCGACGTCGGCTGCCCCCGATGCCGCCGCGCAGACGGAGGCCGACAGCGGCACTCCGTCACGCTTGGCGGCGCCGGGGCTCGCCATTCCGCCCAGGCCGTCGGCCAAGCTGGACGGCAGCGAAGCGTCGGTGGCCTCGGCCCTGCAGGCGATCGCGCCTCCGGTAGAGCAGTCTCCGCCGCCGCAACCGGCAGCGGCCGAGCCGAACCAGCCGGAAGCCTCGACGGCCGGAACGTCGTCCGCCGCCACCCAGGCACCTCAAGACGCGCCCGCGCCCGATGAATCAGAGGCGCCCGAGCAGGCGGCGGCCGCTGAGGAGCCGCCGACCTTCGTCATCCAGTTGGCCTCCTTGACCTCGGCCAGCGCCGCGGAGACCTCTTGGGAGAAGATCAACGGCGAGCACGGTGACCTCCTGTCCGGCCTCACGCCCGCGGTGCAAAAGCGCGAGATCGAAGGGCGCGGCACCTTTTACCGTCTGCGCGCGGGGCCACTGACCAGTCGTCGCGCGGCCGATCAGCTGTGCGAGAGGCTGAAGGACGCGGGCCAGGCTTGCATCGTGATCGGTCCCTGACCCTGCCATGGGCGAGCATTGCCGGGCCCTCATCCTCGGTCTTTCGGGACCCACGCTGAGCGATGAGGAACGCCACTTCTTTCAGGAAGCCGAACCGCTGGGCTTCATCCTCTTCGCGCGCAACATCGAAAGCCCGGAGCAGACGAAGGCGCTGACGGAGGCGTTGAGGGGGCTGCTGCGGCGCGAGGACGCCCCCATCCTGGTCGACCAGGAAGGTGGCCGCGTGCAGCGCTTGAGGCCGCCGCACTGGCGCGCCGCGCCGCCGGCCGAACGCTTCGGCAAGCTGGCTCGGCGCGACTTGGCGAAGGCGCGCCGCGCCGTCTACCTGAACCACCGCTTGCTGGCGGACGACCTGGCTCCGGTGGGCGTCACCGTCGACTGCGCGCCTGTGGTGGACCTGCGCCACGCCGGCGCGCACGACGTGATCGGCGACCGCGCCTTCGGTGCCGACCCCCTGACCGTCGCCGATCTCGGGCGTTCCGCCTGCCAAGGCCTCCTGGACGGCGGCGTGCAGCCGGTGATCAAGCATATCCCGGGGCACGGACGCGCCCTGGTGGACAGTCACCAGGCATTGCCGGTCTGCGAGGCGAGCGAGGGGCTGCTGGCGGGCAGCGACTTCTTGCCCTTCCGCCTGCTGCGCGACCAGTCGTGGGCGATGACCGCGCATGTGGTCTATGAGACGCTCGATGCAGAGGCTCCGGCGACGACCTCGTCGCAGATCGTCCGAGAGGTGATCCGCGGTGCGATCGGATTCGACGGACTCCTGGTCAGCGATGATATCTCTATGCAAGCGCTCAGCGGGTCGATCGGCGCGCGCACCCGCGCCAGCATCGCCGCCGGCTGCGATCTAGTCCTCCACTGCAACGGCCGCATGGAGGAGATGGCGGAGGCGGCGATGGCGGCCGGCCCGATGAGCCGGGAGGCGCACGCGCGTCTCGAACGCGCCCGGCGCGGCCTTGCACCGGCAAAGGCCATGAGCGGGGCGGAGCGGGGTCGCGCAGTAGAAGAGCTTGAGGGCCTCTTGCATGGCGCTTAGGCTCGGCTTAGAGCCTGAAGAGCAAAGTCCGAAGAAAAGCACAAGCGCCCGCCTTCGGATGATCCGGAGGGGAGCAACCCCATGAGTGACGAAACACCGACCGAGGAAGCCTTCGAGGAAGACGCGAGCCCGCCGGGACGCGAGGGTGACCAAGGCTTCCGGCTGGCGCTGGAAGGCTACGAAGGGCCGATCGACGTTCTCCTGGAGCTGGCGCGCGATCAGAAGGTGGACTTGGCGCGCCTCTCGATCCTGGCCCTGGCCGAGCAGTACCTGGAGTTCGTGCAGCGCGCGCGCAGTCTGAGGCTGGAACTGGCGGCCGACTATCTGGTCATGGCCGCCTGGCTCGCCTACCTGAAGTCGCGGCTCCTGCTGCCGGAGCCGGAGAGCGACTCGGACGAGCCGACCGGCGCCGAGATGGCGGCGGCGCTAGCGTTTCAGCTGCAGCGATTGGAGGCCATGCGCAAGGCCGGCGAGCGCCTCTTGTCGCGGCCGCGTCTGGGCTTGGGCGTGCAGGCCCGCGGCCAGCCTGAGCCGGTCTCCGTGGAGCGAAATCAGGTCTATCAGGTCAGCCTCTATGATCTGCTCAAGGCCTATGGCGGCTGCCGGCAGCGGGTACGCAGCAGCCACCTGGAGATCCCGGCCGTCCAGCTGCATACCGTTGAAGAGGCTATCCATCGCCTGGAGCGCATGATCGGCCGGCTGCCCGGCTGGCAACCCCTGTTCGACTTCCTGCCGCAGGAACTGCCGGGCGGCATCAAGTGGCGGTCCGCCGTGGCATCGACCTTGGCCGCCAGCCTGGAGCTGGTGCGCCAAGGCAAGGTGAAGCTGCGCCAGGACAGCGTCTTCGGCCCGCTCTACCTGCAAGGCGGGAACGAGGGGAGATGAGCCAGGCCGAACGTTTCGAGATCCTGCGGGCGCTGGAGGCGGTGCTCTTCGCCGCCAGAGAGCCGGTGAGCGTGAAGGAACTGTCCGTCTTCTTGCCCGAGGCGGAGGACCTGCCGGCCCTGCTGGAGGAGTTGAGCGGTCTCTACGCCAACCGGGGCGTCGTGCTGCAGCGGGTCGGCAAGTCCTATGCCTTCCGTACCGCGCCGGATCTGGCCCACCTCTTTCAGCGCAGCGAGACGGTGCAGCGAAAGCTCTCTCGCGCGGCCATCGAGAGTCTGGCGGTCATCGCCTACCATCAGCCGGTGACGCGCGCCGAAATCGAGGAGATCCGCGGCGTTGCGCTCTCTAAGGGCACCTTGGACGTCTTGCTGGAGGCCGGCTGGATCACCCCCAGGGGCCGGCGGCAGAGCCCGGGCAAGCCGGTGATCTGGGGCACGACGCCCAACTTCCTCGACCACTTCGGCTTGGAGAGCCTGACCTCGCTGCCGGGTCTCGACGAGTTGAAGGCGGCGGGTCTTCTGGATGCGCGGCCGGCGATAGCCGCGCTCAGCGAGAAGGGCGGTCTCTTCGATCTGGCCGAAGAGGGACCGGAAGAGCCACTTGAGTCCGACTTCGGCGAGACCTTGGTGCCGGAAGAGGATCCCGACCAGCTGCCACTGCAAGAGCCAGTGGAATCGCCCAAGCAATGAGCGAACTGCGGCTCGAGGGTGTCAGCCATCGTTACGGCACCCGCACCGCCGTCGATCATGTCGACCTCGAGGTCGAGAAGGGCGAGATCCTCTGTCTGCTCGGCCCCTCGGGTTGCGGCAAGACGACGATCCTGCGCCTGGCGGCCGGACTCGAGCCGCTGCAGAGCGGTCGCATAGAGATCGGCGCGCGCCTGGTCGCCGGTGGGGTGGTCGACCTTCCGCCGGAAGCGCGCGGCGTCGGTCTGGTGTTTCAGGACTTCGCGCTCTTCCCGCACCTCGACGTCAAGGAGAACGTCGCCTTCGGCCTGCGCGGCCGGCCTGGCGAGGAGCGTCGGCGCCGCGCCCACGAGATGTTGGAGCAGGTCCGCCTCAAGGACTATTCGGAGGTCTATCCCCACACGCTCTCCGGCGGCCAGCAGCAGCGGATCGCCCTGGCGCGCGCTCTGGCGCCGGCGCCGCGCGTCATGCTGCTGGACGAGCCCTTTTCCGGCCTGGACACCACCTTGCGCCGCGAGGTGCGCGACGAGACCCTGCACCTGCTGAAGGAGGCCGGGATCGCCTGCGTGATGGTGACCCACGATCCGGAGGAGGCCATGTTCATGGCCGACCGAATCGTTCTGATGCGCGATGGACTGATCGTTCAGGAAGGGCCGCCGGACAGGCTCTACATGCAGCCGGCCGATCATTTCGTGGCGAGCTTCTTCGGCGAGGTCAACGCCGTTCCGGGCGCGGTTCACCAGGGCCAGGTGGAGACGGCCTTGGGCAGCATCGCCGCCCCGCACCTGAGCGAAGGCACGCGGGTGGAGTTGCTGGTCCGTTCGGAAGGCCTCTTGCTGGGTGCGCTCGCCGTGGCGGGATCGAGGCGTCCCCTGATCACCGCGGATGTCGTCGCGGCCCGGCTCCTGGGGCGGACCAGCATGGTGCACCTAACGCTAGAGCAAGAGCGCCCGCATCCGCCACTACACTTGCATGCGCGCGTCGCCGGACGCTTTCTTCCGGACGTCGGCGCCAAGGTTCCTATTGCATTTGATCCAGATCTGGTCTTCCTCTTTCCCGCCAAGTGACGTAATTGAAGGCTGAATACCCCGCAGCCGAACGGTCCCACGTTGCGGGCGCGGTGGCATTGCGCCATAGTCCGCACCACATTGAGGGGGCCGAACGCAGCCGAGCTGCGAAAGAGACCCACAAGACAAGCCCCGCGACAAGGCGCGGCTAAGGGAGCCAAGAGAAGGCATGAAGATTATCGAGACTGTGAACGAGCCCGCGACGCTGGCCCTGATCGGCAGCATGAGCGTTTGGCATTGGTTGATCGTGCTGGCCGTGGTCCTGCTGCTGTTCGGCGGCGGCGGCAAGATCCCGCGCCTCATGAAGGACGTCGGCACCGGTATCAAGTCCTTCAAGAAGGGCCTGAAGGAAGAGGACAAGACCGACGAAGAGGGCGAGACCGCCAACGCCAAGAAGATCGAGCAGGAGACCACGGTCGCTTCCTCCGCCACCGCGGAGGACAAGAACAAGACCGCCGCCGGCAGCTAAGCGCTTGCTGGCGATGGGCTCCTCCCGGCCATAGCAGGAAGCCTCCATGTTCGACATCGGCTGGTCGGAAATGGCCGTCGTGGTAGTGATTGCTTTGCTGATCCTCGGCCCCAAGCAGCTGCCAGAGGCCCTGAGGACCATCACGCAGTTCACCCGTAAGGCCCGGCGCTACGCCCAGGACTTTCGCTCCGGCATCGACAACATCGTGCGGGAGGCGGAGCTGGAGGACGCGCGCAAGGCCTTGAACAGCGTGCGCAGCACCAGTCCTTCCAAGGCCTTGCAGGACATGGTCGATCCTACGGGCGAAGTCGACAAGGAGATGCGCTCCTTGGAGGCGGCGGCCAAGGAAGACCCCAAGACCGACGGCAAGGCGGAGCCCGAGGGCACCGCGGCGGCTCCGGGCGAGGCGGAGAAGTCGATCGAGGCCAAGGCGCCCGAGACCAAGGCGCCCGAGACCAAGGCGCCCGAGACCAAGGCGCCCGAGACCAAGGCGCCCGAGACCAAGGCGCCCGAGACCAAGGCGACCGAGACAGCCGCGAGCGAGGAACCGCCGGCGGAGGCGCCGGCTCCGGCACCGGCCGCCAAGATCGTCAAGGAACCCCTCAACGTCGCGCCGGCCCATTCCATTCGGCCGCCGCCGGGCGAAGATCAGTTCGCCGCCACCCCGGCTCCGGCTCCCAGTCCCGAGCCCGAGCCGACGGACGTCGGCGATGGCGCCGAGCCTAAAGAGGAAGAGCGCCGTCAGGCATGAAAGGTGACGTAACCACCCCCGACGACTACAAGATGCCGCTGCTCGATCACCTGGTCGAGCTGCGCAACCGGATGCTCTACTGCGTGGCCGGGCTGATCGTCGTCTTCATCCTCTCCTTCCTCTTGGTGGCGCAGGATATCTACAACTTCCTGGTGGAGCCCCTGGCGGACGCCATGCGCGATCGCGGCAGCGACCAGGCGGCGCGCATGATCTTCACCAACCTGACGGAGGTCTTCTTCACCAACGTCAAGGTGTCCTTCTTCTTCGCCGCCTTTCTCTGCGCGCCCTTGATCTTGATGCAGATCTGGCTCTTCGTGGCGCCCGGCCTCTACAAGAACGAGAAGGAGGCGCTGCGGCCCTTCCTGATGGCCACGCCGATCCTCTTCTTCACCGGCGCGGCGCTGGTCTACTACGTGATCATGCCCCTGGCCTGGGAGTTCTTCCTCTCCTTCGAACAGCCGGCCAGTCCGGAGCAATTGCCGATCGTGTTGGAGCCCAAGGTGAACGAGTACCTCTCGCTCGTCATGACCTTGATCTTCGCCTTCGGGATCGCCTTCCAGCTGCCCGTGGTGATGGTGCTCTTGGCCCGGGTCGGCATCGTCAGCGCCGACGGCTTGGCGCGCACCAGGCGCTACGCCATCGTCGCCGTGGTGGTCTTCGCGGCGATCTTCACGCCGCCCGATCCCCTGTCGCAGATCATGCTGGCCGTGCCGGTGATCCTGCTCTACGAGGCATCGATCTGGCTTGCGCGTGCCGTGGAGAAGAAGCGCGCCAAGGCGCAGGCGGAGGCCGAGCGCGAAGCCGACGAGGCCGAGGCGGACGCCAGCTAAGGTCCTGCCGAGGCTTGGCGAGACCTGCCGGCATCCTTGAGCGAGCACATTCTCTTTCCTGCTCGCGCCTTGGCGCCGCTTCAAGCCAGGCAGGTCTTGAGATCGTCGATGATCGCTTGCGACTGTCTGCAGTTGATCAGGCCATCACGACAGACGTAGTAGAGGCCGGTCTCGCGTCCTGACCCGTTGCTGCCGCCTATTGTCACTGCGCTCAAGCGGCCAATCGGGTCGCTGCTTGTCCGCACCATGCAGTCGAGCTTGTTGTCCAGGACCAATGCCAGATCATTCGTGATGCAGATGTCCCTGACGAAGTGGCTGAGCGCGGTCGAATGGCGCGGCCAGTTCTTGGGCAGGAGCAAAGCGGCCTTCGGGCAGAGCCCCAAGGTGAACTTCTTGGCGTTCAAGGCCGGGGCGATGTCCTCCGTCGCCTGCGTCAACTCTTGGAAGATGTGCGAGATCCGCGGGTAGTAGGCCTCACCCTCCGCCGTCAGCAAGAGCCCGTGCGGCAGCCGGCGGAAGAGGGCGACGCCCAGGGATGCCTCCAGCTTCTTGACCTGTTGGCTGACGGCCCCCGCGGTCACGCCCAACTCGTTGGCCGCGATGGTAAAACTGAGGTGCCGCGCCGCCGCCTCGAAGGCGCGCAATCCGTTCAGTGTTGGAAGTCTGTACGTCATCCGGGTGCTCTATCCACTGCTGTCCGGTTTAGAGACTTTGATTGTATTTCCTTCGTTCTCTTGCATCATTCTGTCGTCATCCCCGGGCATTGACCCGGGGATCAAGTGGCCCAGCCGCACGCTGTCGGAGAGGTGGGCGCTGGCGGCGGGACGTGGATGGCCGGATCAAGTCCGGCCATGACCAATAGTGGTTGATTTGGCTTAACCACGCTCTTCCATTGGGCGCAGAAAACTCAATCCGGACGGCAGGGTGCCCTGTCCGCGCATGACCATAATGGCATGCACCAAAGGCGTCTCAGACTCAGTTTCTCTCGGTCTGCAGGAGAGATTTTCTGGTTTGCCGGGCCGCCGGCCACACCGCCACAGTCCGCGCCGTCTCGAGAGAGCCGGCAAGCAACCACCAAGTGGGATGGCACCTGCCGGCGCGTCATCAACCGGCCCGGCCTGGACCGGGCGAAGTGCGGAGTGATCGCGAAGAATGTGCACGACGAAAGGCGACCCCCTCCTCAGCGCGGCCATCAAGGAACGCGCCCGTCTCTACCTCGCGGTCTTCCGCGAGCTTACGACCCGCTACGGCGAAGCCGAGGCCAAGAGCGTGATGCGCAGCGCCAGCTATGCGCACGGCCTGGAAACGGGCCGGCCGCTCGCCTGCTTCGCGCCGCGCGACTTCGCCGGCATGCTGGGGGCCTTCTTCAAGGCGCCCGACGAGGGCGCCACCTTCTCCCCGGTGGTTCGGGAGCTGAGCGACAGCTGCCTGGAAGTCCGGATGATGACCTGCCCCTTGAAGGACGCCTGGATGGAGGCCGGCTGCAGCGACGAAGAGGTGCGCACCTTGCTGGAGTGCGCGTCCGGTTACGACATCGGCACCTTGGAGGCGGCGGGGTTCGATCAGGAGATCGAGCTCTGGTCGCCGGGCAAGGACGGCTGCTGCGTGACGCGAATCACCGAGAAGACGCCCCCCGCCTAAGCCCGGACCGACCGGACTGCCCCTTTTTGCCTTAGCGCCCCGGTGGCTGTTTACCCGTCGCCGGGCGCGCCCTATAAGAGCTGGCCCCCTCAAGGGGGTTTCCCAAAGAGCCAGAGAGGCAAACCGAGGCACCCTATGTTCGATCTTCGATGGATCCGCGAGAATCCGGCCGACTTCGATCGCGGCCTGACGCGTCGTGGTCTGCCTACCCGCGCCGATGAGGTCCTGGACCTCGATCGCCGTTGGCGCGAGACGCAGACCGAGCTGCAAGACCTGCAGCAGCGGCGTAACGCGGCCTCGAAGGAGATCGGACAGGCAATGCGCTCGGGTGACAGCCAGGCGGCCGACGCGCTGAAGGTCGAGGTCTCCTCCCTCAAGGAACGCCTGCCGGCGCTGGAGCAGCAGGCCAATGCCCTGGAAGGTGAGATCGAGGCGCTGCTCTCCGCGCTGCCGAACCGGCCGGCCGAGGAGGTACCCGACGGCCCCGACGAGAGCGCCAACGAGGAGCTTCGCCAGTGGGGAGAGCCTCCGGCCTTCGACTTCGAGCCTAAGCAGCACTTCGAGCTGGGCGAGGGCTTGAAGGGCATGGACTTCGACCTGGCGGCCAAGCTCTCCGGGTCCCGCTTCGTGGTATTGACCGGACAGGTGGCGCGCCTGCACAGGGCGCTGGCCCAGTTCATGCTGGACCTGCACACCCAGGAGCACGGCTATACCGAGGTCAACTCCCCGGTCCTGGTGCGCGAGGCTCCGCTCTACGGCAGCGGGCAGTTGCCGAAACTGGCCGAGGACATGTTCCGCACGACGGGCGAGCACTGGCTGATCCCCACCTCCGAGGTCACGCTCACCAACGTGCCGGCCGGCCGGATCCTGGAGGAGGCGGAGCTGCCGCTCAGGTTCACCGCCCACACGCTCTGCTTCCGCTCGGAGGCGGGTGCCGCCGGCAAGGACACCCGCGGCATGCTGCGCCAGCATCAGTTCGAGAAGGTGGAGCTGGTGTCCATCACCCACCCCGACCGCTCGGCCGAGGAGCACGAGCGCATGACCTCTTGCGCCGAGACCGTGCTGCAGAAACTAGGGCTGCCCTATCGGGTGATGCTGCTGTCGAGCGGCGACATGGGCTTCGGCGCGCGCAAGACCTACGACCTGGAGGTCTGGTTGCCGGGGCAGGGGGCCTATCGCGAGATCTCCAGCTGCTCCAACTGCGGCGACTTCCAGGCCTTGCGCATGAAGGCGCGCTTCCGGCCGAGCGAGGGCAAGGGCACGCAGCCGGTTCATGCGCTGAACGGCTCCGGCGTGGCCGTCGGCCGGGCGCTGATCGCCGTCATGGAGAACTACCAGCAAGCCGACGGCAGCATCCGCGTGCCGGAGGTCCTGAAAGGCTACATGGGAGGGCAGGAGATGGTGCGCGCCGATGCTTAAGAAGATCGACGACCTCTCGAAGGCGCGCATTCTCGTCACCAACGACGACGGCTACGGCGCGGAGGGGATCCGCGCCTTGGAGCGCATCGCGCTCGCGCTCAGCGACGACGTCTGGGTGGTGGCGCCGGCGACCGAACAGTCGGCCACCAGCCATGCCTTGACCCTGCGCCGGCCCCTGCGCGTCGAGCAGAAGGGCGAGCGCCACTACACGGTCGACGGCACGCCCACCGACTGCGTCCTGGTCGCCTGCTATCACATCATGAAGGAGCGCCAGCCGGACCTGGTGCTCTCCGGCATCAATCTCGGCGCCAACATGGCCGAGGACGTGCTCTACTCCGGCACCGTGGCGGCGGCGATGGAGGCGGCCGCCGTCGGCGCTAGGGCCATCGCCATGAGCCAGGTTCGCTTGCCCAACGGCAGTCTCGACTTCTCCGGTGCCGAGCAGCGCGGGCCGGAGATCGTGCGGGCCCTCTGCGCGCTTACCTGGCGCGGCGAGACCTTGATGAACGTCAACTTTCCAGGCGTCCTCGCCGACGAGATGGGGCCGGTCAAGGTGGTCAGCCTGGGCCGGCGCGAGAGCGGAACCACCATCGTGGAAGGCCGGGACCCAGGGGGCCGGCCCTACATCTGGATCGGCCAGTACCTAACCGACGAGACCTCGGGCGCGGAATCGGATCTGACCACGGTCGCCGAGGGCAAGATCGCCGTGACGCCGCTCTATCTCGACATGACCGACAAGGTGGGCATGGCCTCGGTCGCGGAGGTGATCGGCGAGTAGGCGCTCGCCCGAGAAGCCGTTCGTGCGCCAAGGCGCATCCTTTGCTAAGATCCCCACCGACGGGGACCTTTCGAGGAGTAGGACCATGCGCCACGCGATCGCCATCGTGATGCTGCTCTGCCTGACCGCCGGCTTCAGTGTCGGAACGGCCAGGGCGAGCGAGAACGAAGCGGCCAATGCGCTCTATGTCGAGGCGATCCTCGAGATGGAGCGGGCGATGGCGTTGGAGCCGGCCGGCGAACGGTTGGAGGTCCTGCGGCGGGTCGAGTCATTGCTGCAGCGCATCGTCGACGAGCACCCCGGCAGCGACCTGGCTGTCATGCTGGTGACGAGGCGCCATCCCGAGGCCGTCGCGCACCTGCCGGCCCTGGATCGGCACATCAAGCTGGCCGCCTTGGATGCGGACAGAGAGGTCGCCCAGCGCCATGCGCAGGTGGCGGGCTGCCTCGACACGCCGACGCCGCTCTGCCTCGCCCCCACGCTGCGCAGCCGCCTGGCGGAGCTGGGCCTGGCGGAAGAGCTGGACGACTACCAGAGCGAGAACGTGGACCTGATGGACGCCTTGGCGGCCTGGCACGAAGGCGGCCTCGAGGCGGCTCTGACTGTCGTCCAGGAGCGCGAGATTCAAGGGGTGAGCGTCATCTTCGCGCTGCTCGCCGCCGAGCGTCTGCCCTTGGCGCAGGCCTTCGTGGCCGCCTTCGACGGCGACTACGGCGCCGACTATGACGACAACCCCATCATCCGCGCGCAAGCCATCGATGTCACCAAGACGATGGTGGCCGAGGTTTATGACGATGAGGCGCTGCAGGACCTTCTGACCGTCTGTCTGACGGTGACCCTGGACCTTCCGCCTTGGGAGGCTGAGCGCGTCCTGATGGGGAAGAAGGCGCTCTGCGGCGCCCAACTGGACCTTGAGGCGCTAATGGCGTTCTATGCCATGCTGGACGAGGAGCCGGAAGCCGATAGGGTCGACTTCGGCTGGAATCTTGCCACCGCGGCCCGCCAGCGCGGCGACATCGCCGCCTGGCCGGCTTTCGCCTTCGGCCTGGAAAACCCCAACATCGAGAGCGATCAAGCGGCCTGGTGGATGATCGACGCAGCCTTGCTGCTGTCCGCCGCGACGCTGTCGCCGCCGGGCTGAGGCCGATCCCTCCACACGCGCCGCTTTGGGCGCTTGATGTCCGCTTCGGCAAGAGATAGGACATGCGCGCCCTGCAACCTTGAGGAAAGGCGCGATGAGCGACGAGAACCCCAGCATCCTGTCACACGTCTCCATCGGCGTGAACGACTACCAGCGCGCCGTGGCCTTCTACGATGCCGTGCTGGCCTCGCTCGGCATCCGCATGATCATGGAGCACGAGGACGCTCGCGCCTACGGCAAGGCCTTTCCGGAGTTCTGGGTCCAGCGCCCGCTGGACGACGGCAAGGCGGCGCCGGGCAACGGCACCCATATCGCTTTCTTCGCGACCTCCAAGCAGGAAGTCGACGCCTTCCATGCGGCCGGCGTCGCGGCGGGCGCCAGCTCCGATGGCGCGCCCGGTCCGCGACCCGAGTACGGTGCTCCCTACTACGGAGCTTTTCTGATCGATCCCGAGGGGCACAAGATCGAGGCGACTTTCTGGGATGCGGAGATGGCGGCCAAGATGGGGCTCGGCTGAGGCCTCTCTTGCGCCAGGGTTCCCCGTCTTCGGCAGCCCGGGGATTGCCCTAAGGGCGCGCGCCTCTATCTGTTGCGGGGTGACGCGAACGGGCTTGGGAGGCGCCGATGGCTGTTACCCCGATCTACGCGGGCCTTGCGGCCTTGTTGTTCGCCGTATTGAGCGTGCGCGTCATCCAGCTACGCGGCAGTGCAAGGGTCAGCCTGGGCTTCGCCGAGAACCGCGGCCTGGAACGTGCGATACGCGCGCATGCCAACTTCGCCGAGTATGCGCCCTTCGTGCTGCTGCTGATGGCCCTGGCCGAATTGCAGGCCGTGCCGCTCTGGCAGATCAACGCGATCGGCGCCGCCCTGCTGCTCGGCCGGGTTATCCATGCCCTGGGCGTTTTGAGGGAGCCGGAGCCGATGCGGTTTAGGGTCGTCGGCATGTCGCTCACCTTGGCCGCATTGATCTCCGCCGGGCTGGCGAACATCTCCGCCGCGCTCTAACGCACGTCAGGCGATCTCGGCCAGGGCGTCGGTTCTCGTTGGCCGCCAGCCCAGGCTCTCCATCAGCTTGCGTCCGCTCATCTGCTGATCGAGCGTCGGGCCTTCGGCCCAGTCGCCTTGCTCGGCCAGGACATCGGCCAGACCGCGCACCAAGGGTGAAGCCGTGACGCCGAAACGCTCGGCGAGCACGGCGACGGCGTCGCCGACCAGCACGCCCACTTGCGTCGCCGCGTTGTAGGACTGTCCGGGCGTGCCCCGCTCGAGCACGAGGCGATAGGCGGCGGCCAGGTCGGCCCTGTGAACCAGCGGCCAGCGCGTGTCCAGGGAGCCCCAGACCTCGATCCGTCCTGTCGTACGGGCATCCGCGATGAAGCGGGCGAAGGCGCCGCCGTCTCTCTCGTAGACCATGGCCGGGTGGATGATCATGGTCTCGAAGCAGGGCGCCTCCAGCAGCAGCTTGGCGTTCTCGATCATCCAGGCGAATGAGGGGATGGACTCGAAGGCGCTCTCCTCCGTCGCCACCCGATCGCCGGTCGCGCCGTAGAGCCAGGTGCCGCCGGTATAGACGAAGCGGATCCTCCGCGCGGCCTGCCGTCCCTCGGCAATCAGGGTCTCGACCAGGTGCCGGTCGACGGCGCCCATGTCGTCGTCGAAAGTGCAGGCGGCATGGATCACGCCCTCGACCCCGCGCAGGGCGGCAGCCCAGGAGGCGGGCGCGCGCAGGTCGCCGCGGACGACGTCGATGCCCCTCGCGGAGAGCTGCCGGGCGGCCTCGTCGCGCCGCGCCAATGCCAGGACCGAATGGCCCTGTGCCGTCAGTTCGTCGAGCAGGGCAGCGCCGATCGTTCCCGTCGCCCCGAGTAGTAGTATGCGCACCTGCCGCCCTCTCTTCCGTCTCGGTGATAGGCGTGGCCTAGCATGCCGACGCGCGGGCGAGGAGTCCGAACCAGCGTCCTTTCCCACGGGCGATTGCCGCTTGAATGCGTGCCATGGTGTGCTATATGACTAGCACACTAAGACAGTGACTCATGACAGCCTGGAACGACACGCAGCCGATCTTCCTGCAGATCCGTCAGCAACTGATCGAGTTGATCCTGAAGGGGACGATTCGCGAAGGCGAGGTCCTGCCCTCGATTCGGCAGATCGCGATGGATCTCTCGGTCAATCCGCTGACGGTGACCAAGGCCTATCAGTCGTTGGTCGATCTGGATGCCGTCGAGAAGAGGCGAGGGTTGGGAATGTACGTGGCCGAGAGCGGGCGGGCCAGATTGCTTGCCTATGAGCGACAGAGGTTTCTCACCGAGGAGTGGCCGCGCATCCGCGCGCAGATCGAGGCGCTGGGGCTCACCCTCGGAGAACTGCTCGACGAGGGGGGCGGTAGATGAGTGGCGAGGCGCCCGCGATCGCCAGGGTGCGCGGCCTGACCAAGAGGTTCGGGCGCAAGTCCGTGCTGCATGGCATCGACTTCACCATTCCCGCCGGGCGGATCTACGCGCTGGTCGGCCACAACGGAGCCGGCAAGACCACGGCGCTGAACGCGCTGCTCGGCCTCACCGAATGCGGCGGCGAGGTCGAGGTGCTGGGCCTGCGGCCCTTTCGGGACAGGGCCAAGCTGATGCGCCAGGTCGCCTTCGTCTCCGACGTCGCCTCTCTGCCGCGCTTCTTGCGGGTGGGCCAGCTCTTCGACCTGGTGACCGCCATCCACCCGAGCTTCGACCGGCGGAAGGCCGTGCACTTCCTGCAAGGCACTGACCTCAAGCCCGAGCTGAAGATCAAGACCCTGTCGAAGGGGATGATCGCGCAGCTCCACCTGGCGCTGGTGATGGCCATCGACGCGCGGCTGCTGGTTCTCGACGAGCCGACGCTCGGCCTCGACATCATCTATCGCAAGCGCTTCTACCGGCGGCTCTTGGAAGACTACATGAGCGAGGAGCGCACGATCCTGATCACCACCCACCAGGTGGATGAGATCGAGTTCATGCTGAGCGACGTCATCTTCCTGCGCGACGGCAGCATCATCCTCGACATGTCGATGGAGGAGCTGGGCACCCGCTTTCAGCAGCTGATCGTCGACAAGGAGAGCCTGGCCGCGGCCGAGGCCCTGGCGCCGATCTATGCCGAGACCCGCTTCGGCCAGACCGCCATGGTCTTCGAGGGGCGGTCGCTCGACGAGTTGACGCCGCTCGGCCAGGCCTCGACGCCCAGCCTCTCCGATCTCTTCTTCGCCCTGATGCAGCGCGACACCGCTAAGCCGGGAGAGGCCTGATGCGCGTCATGACCGCCCTCGTCAAACGGGAGTTCCTCGAACACCGCATCGCCTTCCTCTACGCGCCGGCCCTGCTGCTCCTGGCCGTGAGCCTCGCGGTGCTGCTGGCCTTCGTCAGCGGTCATGCCGAGGTCGAGGAGCCTTCCGGCGGCTTGCCGATCACGCAGAAGCTCTACCTCGTCGGCGTTGCCGCCAACTTTTTCCTCTGGTCGGGCTACCTCTTGATCGCGCTGGTCTTCTACTACGCCGACAGCTTCTCGGCCGACCGGCGCAACAACGCGCTGCTCTTCTGGAAGTCCATGCCGCAGAGCGACCTCAAGGTCCTGACCAGCAAGGCCTTGGCGGGCATCACCGTCTTCCTGGCGCTGATCCTCGGCTTCGCCGTTCTCTCGGCGGTCGTGCTCTACCCCCTGCTGCTGGTCGGCGCGGCAAGACATCCCATGATCGCCGTGCCGGGCCTGGGCGAGGCGGCCTTGGTGCTCCTTCAGATGACCCTGGTGGGCGGCGCCTACCTGGTGCTGATCCTGCTCTGGTATGCTCCCATGCTCGCCTGGATCGCCGGCCTCTCGACCCACTTCCGCCGCTGGAGCATTCCGCTGGCCTTCCTCATCCCGGCCGCCGTGGTCCTGCTGGAGCGGATCATCGCTATCAGCGGCACTGGCGCCGAGCGGCCGATCGGGACCTACCTCGTCTGGCGCTTCGAACGCTTCCCCGAGCCGGTCGAGGCGGCCACGATCCTGATCGGCCAGACCGACGGCGGCCCCTTCACCCTGTTGTCGCACATCCTCTCGAACATCGACTGGCTGCAGATGGCGACCGGCCTGATCTTCACCGCCGGCATCCTCTATCTGGCCAGCGAGTACAGGCGACGAAGGATCGAGGCCTAGCGCGCTGCTGCCAAACTCCGGTCCAGTTTCTCCAGCACCGGGCCGACGTCCTGCTCCGAGAGGCAGAGCGGTGGGACCATGCGCAGGACGCTGCGGTTGGGGCCGGACTTGCTGAGCACCAGGCCCTGACGGCGGGATTCCTCGAAGATCTTGGCGGTGGCCTCGCTGGCCGGTGTCTTGCTGGCGCGATCCTCGACCAGTTCGATGGCCATCATCAGGCCGCGGCCGCGCACGTCGCCGATGACCGGGTGGCGCTGCTGCAGGTCCCTCAGGCCGGCTAGCAGCTTGGCGCCGACCTTGGCGGCGTTTTGGGGCAGGCTTTCCTCGCGCATGACCTGCAGGACGGCGCGGCCGGCGGCGCAGGACATGGGGTTGGAGGCGTAGGTGTGGAAGAGGAACTTGTCGGCCAGCGCCTCGGCCACCTCGCGCCTGGCGACGCAGGCGGCCAGCGGATAGCCGTTGCCGATGCCCTTGGCCATGACGACGATGTCGGGGATCAGGCCCTCGCGCTCGAAGGCCCAGAAGTGGTCACCGGTGCGCCCGAAGCCCGACTGAACCTCGTCGATGATGCAGAGCCCGCCGGCCGCCCGCACGCGCTCGGCCGCGCCGGTGAGATAGCCGTCCAGCAAGGGCACGATGCCGCCGTAGCCCTGCACCGGCTCCATGATCATCCCGGCCAGGCGGCCGTTGGTCGAGAGCTGGATCGCCCGCTCGATCTCGTCCAGATAGGGCTGCAGCGCGTCGCCGAAGATGCCGCGATAGCCGTTGGGCTCGGGCACGAACTGGATGCCGCTCATCAGCGGCGTCTTGTGGCGGAAGCCGGCGATGCCGGTGAGCGACATGGCGCCGATGGTGGGACCGTGGTAGCTGCCGCGCAGGGACAGCATGTCGATGTTGCCGGTATAGGCGCGCGCCATCACCAGTGCCAGGTCGATCGCCTCGCCGCCGGAATTGGTGAAGTGGCAGACCCAGTCCTCGCCGGCCGGCATGGTGGCCGCCAGCTCCTCCGCCAGATGCGCCGGGACGGGATGGTGGAACATGGTGGTGCAGTGCGGCAGCGCCTCCGCCTGGGCACGGACTGCGGCATTGACCACCGGATGGGCATGGCCGACGGAGATGCAGAGGTTCATCGCCAAGAGGTCGATCAGCCGTTTGCCGTCGTTGTCCCAAAGGTACTGACCTTCGCCGCGGGCCACGATCAGCGGCTCCTGGTAGGGCACGAACTTGCGCTGCGAGGCGGCGTAGTAGCGGTCCCTGCGGGCGATGATGCCCTCGCTCGACCAATCGGTGGGGAGGGGCTGGCCTGTCACCTTGCTGCTGTCCATCTGGCGGGGTCTCCTGGCTGTGCTGTCTTGGGGCGGCGGGCCTTCAGGCCCGGCCGGCGGTGATCTCCTGGCGGCGGCGGGCGACGAAGTCCTCCAGGGCTTGGCGGCGCCCGGCCTCCATCGGCGGCGGCTCGTAATCGCGGAGCAGCTGCTTCCAGCGGGCGTTGGCGCGCTCGTGCTGCCAGAGGCTGCCTTCGGCCGACCACTGCTCGTAGGTGGCGTTGTCCGAGAGCTCGGCCATGTAGAAGGCCTCGCGGAAGTGCTTCAGGGTGTGTTCGCTGCCCAGGAAGTGGCTGCCCGGTCCGACCTCGCGGATCGCCTGCAGGGCTTGGGCCTCTTCCGAGAGGTCGACGTTGGCGGCGAAGGCCTGCAGCGCGCCGCAGCGGTCAGCGTCCATGACGGTCTTCTCGTAGCCCATGGTCAGGAGCCCCTCCAGGCAGCCGGTGGCGTGGATGATGAAGTTCACCCCGGCCAGGAAGGCGCCGGTCAGCTGCATGGCGCTCTCGTAGGCGGCCTGCGCGTCGGGCACCTTGGAGGCGGTGAGCGCGCCCACCGAATGGAAGGGCACGCCCAGCCGGCGCGCCAGGGCCGAGGCGCACATCTGGATCTGCATGCCTTCCGGCGTGCCGAAGGTCGGCGCCCCGGTCTTCAGCGAGATGGGGCTGGAGAAGGTGCCGAAGACGCAAGGGCAGCCCGGACGGATCAGTTGGATCAGGGTGAGGCCGGCCATGGCCTCGGCCAGGAGCTGGGCCAGGGTGCCGGCGACCGTCACCGGGCTCATCGCGCCGGCCAGGATGAAGGGGGAGACCACGACGCACTGGCCGGCCTCGGCATAGACCTTGAGCGCGCCCAGCATGGTGGCGTCCAAGACCAGCGGTGCGTTGCTGTTGACCACGCTATAGAGGCAGCAGGCCTCATCCACCACCTCGTCGCCCAGGGCGATCCGCGCCATGGCGAGGCTGTCGCGGGCGCGCTCCGGCGCGGTGACGGCGCCCATGAAGGGCTTGTCGTTCAAGGTGAGGTGGCCCAGCAGCATGTCGAGGTGGCGCACCTCGACGGCGACGTCGGTCGGCTCGCAGACCACGCCGCCGGAGTGGTGCAGGCTGGGCAGCAGATGGTGCAGGCGGGTGAAGTTGCGGAAGTCCTCCAAGGTGGCGTAGCGCCGGCCGCGGTCGATATCGTGCACGAAGGGCGGGCCGAAGGAGGGGCAGAAGAGGCTGTTCTTGCCGCCGATCATTACGGAGCGCTCGGGGTTGCGCGCCCGCTGCACGAAGCTTGCCGGTGCCGAGGCCTTGATCGTGCGGCGGCAGAACCCTGGCTCGAAGGTCACTCGCTCGCCCGCCACCTTGCAGCCGGCGGCGCGAAAGATGGAGAGCGTCTCCGGGTCGCCGCGGAACTCCATCCCGATCTCGGCCAGGATGCGGTCCGCGTTCCTTTCGATCAGCGCCAGGCCGTCCTCCTCCAGCAGGGTGAAGACGCCGACCTTCCGCTCCACGTAGGGTGCGGGCGGTGGTGCCGGCGGCGCTTCGCTGCGGGCGCGCCTGCGGCGTCGACCCGCCGCGCGGCCCTCGCTGACGGCTGTGGTCATGGCGGGTGCCTCTCCTGGTTTCTCTCTCCCATGCCGCAAATCGCGGCCGGGCGCTGCTCTCTCGGCGAAGAATCACTTTATCTTATGATAGCGATCAGCCCTCCCCGGCCTCCTCGGCGAAGGAGAGCGCACCCTCCGGCAAGGTCGGCAGCAGGCCCGCGATGGCCTCCTTGAGGGCTGTCGTGATGCCCGAGAGCAGGCGCTCCGGCAGGTCGCCCAACTCGCCCTCGCGCGAGACCAGATGGATCTGGCGGGAGAACTCGGGCAGGGGAAGGGGGTGCACCTCGATGGGCCAGCCTTCCTTCAGCGCGTCGATCAGGAGGGTCGGGCAGAGGATGGCGAAGCCGTGCCCCGCGGCCACCGCGCTCACCACCATGCTGGCGCGGTCCGCCTCGATCGTCCTGCGCAGCGTGAGGCGCACGCGGCGCAGGTGCTGATCGACCCGCCGCCCGACCGCGGTTTCCGCCGAGAAGCGCACCAAGGGCAAGCGCTCCGCCAGGCGCGGCAGGTCGTCCATCGGGACGTCGCGCCCGCGCGGCAGCACCAGGAAGAAGCGTTCGCGCAGGACGGCATGCCGCTCCAAGCCGTCGATGTCGTAGAAGGCGTCGGAGGTGATGACCAAATCGGTGCGCTTGCCGACCAGCCATTGGTGATGATCGGCGCTGAGGCCGGCATAGGTGGTCACCTCCGGTATGCCGTAGACCCGCCGGGTGATGTGCAGGACGACCGGCGTCAAGGTGGTGGCGATCGAGGCCAGCATGCCGAGCCGCAGGGCCGGGATCGGCGTGCCGTCGATGCGGCGCAGGCCGGAGCGCATCTCCTCCACCTGTGCCAGCAGCGTCTGGGCGCGCTGATGCAGGGCGATGCCCGCCTTGGTCAACTGCAGCGGCCGGATGCTGCGGTCGATCAGCTGGCAGCCGAAACTGGTCTCCAGGGTCCTAAGCTGCTGCGAGGCCGCCGACTGCGTCATGCCGAGCACCTTGGCCGCCTCCGTCACCTGGCCGTGCTCCACCACTGTGGAGAAGACCTCCAGCGCGCGCAGCAGGTTGAATTCGAAGGCTCGGGCCTGGGTCATGAACGGTGTCCCCTCGGAGCGGTCGGCGCCGGCAGTCTAGCATAAGTTTGCCTTATTATGCTCTGACGCGATTGCCTTGCGGCCGGCAAGAGCGGAGAGAGAGTGGCGTGCGTCAGCGGCGAGGTGGGTCAAGTGCGGGATTCGGCTGAGGTCGTGATTGTCGGCGGCGGGGTGATCGGGCTCTCGATCGCCTACCACCTGACCAAGCTGGGCATGCGGGATGTGCTGCTGCTTGAGCGCCATCAGGTGACCAGCGGCACCTCCTGGCATGCGGCCGGCATCGTCGGCCCGCTCCGCTCCTCCATGAACCTGACGAAGCTGTCCATCTACAGCACGGAGCTCTTCGCCGCGCTGGAGGAGGAAACGGGGCAGGCGACCGGCTATCGCCGGACCGGCGGCTATTGGCTGGCGCAGTCATCCGAGCGTCTCATCGAGCTGGAGCGCACGGCCGCCATGGGAGAGCTGGTCGGCCTGGAGGTCGCCATCCTGCGGGCGGCCGAAATCGCCCGCCGCCTGCCAATGCTCGGCTGTGATGACCTGGCCGGCGCGCTCTGGGTGGAGAAGGACGGACAGGCCAATCCCGTCGACCTCTGCATGGCCTATCTCAAGGGCGCCAGGTCGGGGGGATTGCGGCTCCGGGAGGACTGCCCCGTCGTCGCGCTGGAAAGACGCGGCGATCGCATCGCCGGCGTGAGGACGGCCGGCGGAGAGCGCATAGACGCCGGCTCTGTCGTGCTGGCCGGCGGCGTCTGGTCGCGCGACCTGGCGGCGACGGTCGGAGCGGCGGTCCCCGTGCAGGCGGTCGAGCATATGTACATCGTCACCGAGCCGGTGCCCGACCTGCCGCGGCCCTTTCCGGTCCTGCGCGACCTGGATGGCGGCATCTACATCAAGGAGGATGCCGGCAAGCTGGTCCTGGGCGGCTTCGAGCCTGATGCCAAGACCTGGGACTCGGCCGGGTCCAACGGCAACACGCCATTTCTGGAGTTACCGGAGGATTGGGAGCAGTTCGAGCCCTTCATGACCGCCGGCCTGAAGCGCATGCCGCTCCTCGAGCGCGCGGGCGTCACCCACTTCATGAACGGTCCGGAAGGCTTCACCCCCGACACCAAGCAGCTGATGGGGCAGGTACCCGGCCTGCGCGGCCTCTATGTCGCCGCCGGCTTCAACTCCATCGGCATCGTCTCCTCCGCCGGCGCGGGCAGGGCGCTGGCCGAGTGGGTCAGCGAGGGCGAGCCTGCGATGGACCTCTGGGAGGTCGATATCGCGCGCTTCGCGGCGCCGGAGGCCACCAAGCGCTTCCTGGAAGAGCGGGTTAGGGAGTCCGTGGCCGACCAGTTCGCCATGCACTGGCCCTTCAAGCAGAAGGAGAGCGCGCGCGATCTGCGCCGCCTGCCGCTGCATCACGAACTGGCCGCCGCCGGCGCGGTCTTCGGCGCCCCGGCTGGCTGGGAACGGCCGCTTTGGTACGCCAACGCGCCGGAAGAGCGCTCCTTTCGCTACGGCCAGGGCCGGCAGGCCTGGTGGCCGGCCGCCGAGAGAGAGGCCCTGGCCCTGCGCGAGCGGGTCGCGCTCTTCGACTTGACGCCTTTCACCAAGCTGGACGTCAGCGGGTCTGAGAGCCTGCGGCTGCTGCAGCAAGTCGCCGGGGCGGATCTGGACGTGCCGATCGGCCGCGCGGTCTATAGCCAGTTCCTGAACCGGCGTGGCGGTATCGAAGCCGACGTCACCGTGACCCGGCTGGGAGAGACCCGCTTCCGCGTCGTCAGCGGCGCGGCTACGCGCTGGCGGGACCTGGCCTGGCTGGAGGCGGCGCGCGACCGTCTGGCGCTGCGGGCGGAGATCTTCGATGCCACTTCCGCCGAGACCGTCTTGGCCGTGATGGGTCCCGAGGCGCCGGCCCTGCTTTCGACCGTGAGCGGCGTGGACTGCTCGGCCGAGGCCTTCCCCTTCGGCTGGGCCAAGGAGATCGCGGTCGGCATGGCGAGCGCCCGCGCGCTCAGCGTCAGCTTCGTCGGCGAGCGCGGGTGGGAACTCTACCTGCCGAACGAGCTTGCCTACCAAGCCTACCGCGCCCTACTCGACGCCGGCGCCTCCCAGGGCCTCGCCCACGCCGGCCATTTCTGCCTGGACAGCTGCCGCTTGGAGAAGGGCTTTCGCCACTGGGGCCACGACATCGGGCCCGAAGACACGCCGCTGGAGGCAGGCCTCGGGTTCGCCCTGGCCTGGGACAAGCCGGGTGGCTTCCAAGGCCGAGAGGCCCTGCTGCGCCAGCGGCAAGCGGGCGTGTCCAGGCGCCTTCTCCAGTTCGAGGTCGAGGCCGAGCGGCCTTTGCTGCTGCATGACGAGCCGCTCTACCGCGACGGCCGCCTCGTCGGGCAGACCACCTCGGGCGGGTTGGGGTTCCGCTCCGGCTTGGCCCTGGCGCTCGGCTACGTCGAGACGGCGCCGGAGGCCACGCGGGCGGAGGTGCTGGCGGGCCGCTACGAGATCAAGATAGCCGGCCGCCGCCACCCGGCGCGCGCCCTGGCACGCCCGCCCTACGATCCCAAGGGGCTGCGGATGCGCGGACTGGCCTAGCGAGACGGAGAGCGGAAGAATGAGCGAGCGCGCCAGGGTGGCGATCGTCGGCGGCGGCATAATGGGGGTGTCGCTGCTCTATCACCTTGCCAAGCTGGGCTGGCAAGATCTTGTTCTCTTGGAGAAAACGGAGCTCACGGCCGGATCGACCTGGCACGCCGCCGGGCTCTGCACGCACTTTGCCCACAATCCCACCATCATGGAGATGCGGGCCACCTCCGTCCGGCTCTACCGCGACTTGCTGCCGGCCGAACTTGGGCGCGACATCGGCTTTCATCCCTGCGGCGCCCTGCGCGTGACGCGCTCGCAAGACCGCATGGACGAGTTTCGCCAGGTTCAGGGGCTGGGACGCTTCCTGGGCCACGCGTTTCGCATTCTCACGCCCGACCAGCTGGCGGAGGTCTATCCGCTCTGCAGCCTGGAGGGTATCCTCGGCGCCATCCACGAACCCTTCGACGGCCACGCGGACCCAAGCCAGGCGACGCAGGGGCTGGCGGAGCGGGCCCGAGCCATGGGCGCGGCCGTGCACCGCCATAGACCGGTCAGGGCGATCGAACGCCATCCCTCCGGCGCGTGGCTGCTGTCGACCGACAAGGGCGACATCCTGGCCGATCAGCTGGTCAACGCCGCCGGCACCTGGTGCCGCGAGATCGGATCGATGATGGGCGTGGACCTGCCGGTGGTGCCCATGCTGCACCAGTACCTGGTGACCGACCGCGTGGCCGCCGTAGCCGAACGGCAGGCGGAAGGCGCGCCGGAGCTGCCGATCATCCGCGATCCGGAAGAGAGCTGGTACCTGCGGCAGGAGCGCGACGGCTTCATCTGCGGTCCCTATGAGAAGGAGGCGCAGCCCTGGGCCGTGGACGGCGTGCCGCCGGACTTCGGCATGGAGCTGCTGCCGCCCGACCTGGAGCGGGTGGAGGCCATCGTGGCCATGGCGATGGCGCGCGTGCCCGCGCTGGCCGAGGCCGGCATCAAGACCGTCGTCAATGGCCCCATCACCTTCACACCCGACGCCAACCCCTTGATCGGCCCGGCTTTCGGCCTGCCTGATGCCTGGCTGCTGACGGGCTCCAGCATGGGTGTCATGGAGGGGGGAGGGGCCGGCGCCTTCCTCGCGCGATGGATCGCGGAAGGCGCGCCGCCGATGGATGCGCTGGCCGTCGATCCGCGTCGGTTCGGCGGCTATGCCGACCGCGCCTATCGCCTTGAGAAGGCGGTCGAGTGCTTCGGTCTGCAGTTCGGCGTGCACTATCCCTTCGAGGAACGCCCGGCGGCCCGCATGAAGCGGGTGACGCCGCTCTACGAACGGCAGAAGGCGGCGGGCGCCGTCTTCGGCAGCGCCTACGGCTGGGAGCGGCCGAACTACTTTGCCAGGGTTGAAGGCGGGGAGGCGGCGCTGACCTTCCGCCGGCCGGACTGGTTCGAGGCGGTGGCGGCGGAGTGCCAGACGGTGGCCGGGGCCGTCGGCCTCGCCGACCTGTCGGCCTTCGCCAAGTTCGAGGTCTCGGGGCCGGACGCGGCGGCCTTCATGGAAGGCTTGGGAGCGAAGCCGCCGCCGCGCAGGCCGGGCCGTCTGGGTTTGCTGCATGCGCTGACACCCGCGGGCGGCATTGCCTCCGAGTTCACGGTGACGCGCCTTGGCGAAGAGCGCTTCTACCTCACCTCCGCCGCGGCCGCTGAACGGCAGGACGAGCAGCTGCTGCGCGAACGCTCGGCTAGCTATGCGGGAGTGGAGATCGAGAATCGCACGGAAGAGATCGGCATCCTGGCGGTCATGGGCCCCCGCGCCCACGACCTCCTGCGGCCTATCGCCGAGTTCGAACTGGACGACGCCACCTTCCCCTGGCTGTCGGCCCGCCCCATGCGGGTCGCCGGCACCACCTTGCGGGCGCTCCGGGTCTCCTACGTCGGAGAGCTGGGATGGGAGCTGCATGCGCCGATGGCGCGGCTGGGGTCGCTCTACGACGCCCTGCTGGAGGCCGGGCGTCCCTTCGGCCTGGGCCACTTCGGAGCCTACGCGATGAACGCCATGCGCCTGGAGAAGGGCTATCCGGCATGGGGCAGCGATCTGACCAGCGAGCGTACGCCCTTGGAGTCGGGCTTGGCGGCCTTCGTGCGCACGGAGGGGCGGAGCTTCGTCGGCCGCGAGGCTCTGCTGGCGCGTGCCGAACGCGCCGATGCCTGGCGGCTCGTCCTGCTGACCCTGGAGGAAGGGGCGGAGCCCTTCGCCATGCATCCCGTCTTCTGCGGCGCGACCCCGGTCGGGATCGTCACCTCGGCCGCCTATGGCCATCGTGTCGGCCGCTACCTGGCCCTGGCCTTCCTGACTCCGGACGCCAAGGGCGGCGAAGCGGATCTTAGCGTGGAGGTGCTGGGTCACCGCGTCCGGGCGCGTATTGTGGCGCAACCGCCATACGATCCGAGAAATTGCAAGCCCTCCGGCGCCGATCGGGCGCGCTAGGCCCTTTCGGTTTGCCTGGACCGACGCGGGACCTATCTGGCAAGGAGACGTGGTGGCTGCCGGCTCGGCGGCCCAGGGGCGTTGATGAGTCGGCTGAGGACAAGGAGGTCGGTAAGCGCGATGCAGGGGGCAAGGCGGCTTGGACGTGTTTCGGCCTTACTGAGCCTGGCTTTCTTGGCCGGCTGTATCGGCAATGCCGGATCCGGCAGCTTCAGCGGCACGGGCGAGGCGGAGGATGTCGGCAACACCTATACGGTGATGTCGGGCGATACCCTTTGGGGCATAGCGCGCGCTCACGGCGTCGAACTGCAGAGCCTGATCGACCACAACACCATCCCGGCACCCTACGTTCTGAGGGTCGGACAGGTGGTCAGGCTGCCGGGCGGTCAGCCCTCGCCGGCCGCGGCCGCGCTGGACAGCACGGCGCCGATTCTCGGTGACAGCTACGTGGTGCGCGCCGGCGACACCTTCTACGACATCTCCCGCCGCAGCGGCATACCGGTCGCGGCCCTTGCCGAGCGCAACGGCCTGGTGGCGCCCTACGAATTGCAAGTCGGTCAGGTCTTGAGCATGCCCGACGTGCCCAGGGACCCGAACCTGCTGCAGGCGGCGGCACCGCAACCGCAGACGGTGCCGGCGGACCGCGCGCCGGCTCAGTTGCTGCCGGCGGCCACGGCGCGTCCCACGACCGTGATCGGCAGCCAGACGCAAAGCGCGCCCGCGGCCGCAATCCAGGCGCCCGGCGGTAACGCCCTCTCGGCCGATCCGGCGTCGCTCGAGGGCACCAGCGGCTTGGGTGCACCCGCGCAGTTGGGCGCGGTGCCGGCACCGACCGAGACCGCCGTGGTCGAGGAGACCCGGCAAACGGCCGTGGTGGAAACCGCGACCGGCGAAACGGCCGTTGCCAGCGAGACGCAGGTGGCGGTGGTCCAGGACGGCCCAAGCCTTCCCTTGCCCCAAGCCAAGCCCGAGCGCGACGTCGCCTTGCCGGCCAGCGCGGCGGCGACCGAGACCCCGCCGGCCAGCAACGCGGCACTCCCGGCGCCCCCGAAGCGTCAGGGGCGCCTCTTCGACTGGCCGGTGACCGGCAAGGTGATCTCCCGCTACGGGCCCAAGAAGGGCGGTCTCCACAACGACGGGATCAACATCGCGGCACCCGCGGGCACGCCGGTGCGCGCCGCCGAGAGCGGCGTGGTCGCCTATACCGGCGGCGATCTCAAGGGCTTCGGCAAACTGGTGCTGATCAAGCACCAGGACGGCTATGTGACCGCCTATGCCCACAACAGCCAGGTCCTGGTTCGCCGCGGCGAAACGGTGCGGCGCGGCGATGTGATCGCACGCGTCGGCGAGACCGGGAACGTCGACACGCCGCAACTCCATTTCGAGATCCGCAAGGAGGCCAAGCCGGTCGACCCCAACGGCTTGATGGTGTCGGTCGCGGGCGGCGGCTGAGCGGTCGTCTCGAAACGCGCTGCACCGGCCCGCACCCCCGCCCGACCACCCACGAGAGTATCTTGAATTGGGTGGTCGGGCGGGGGTGCGGGCCGGAACCGCCAAGGAAGCGCGCCTCTCGGCGCGCTTCAAGACAGACGCTGAGCAGGGCGCCCGTACCCGTGATGCGGCAATCGTCGCCCAGTTGATCGAGATCATTCCAAGGCGCCCATCGCGCTGCTCTGCTGTCCTCGTTAGGAGTAGTCACAGCGTCGAGGAGATGGGCGCGATGGAGATGCTTAAGCAACTCGGTGAAGAACACCGAAACATGGCGCGTTTGCTGGATGTCTTGGAGGATCAGCTCGACGTCTTCAGCTCCGGTGGGCGCCCCGACTACGACGTGCTCACTTCGGCGGCCGAGTACTTCATGGGATTCCCCGACCAGTGTCACCATCCCAAGGAGGATATGATACTCCGCCGCATGCGCGAGCGCGATCCGGACACGGCCGATACGGTCGGCGATCTCGAGGCCGATCACGAGGGCATCGGCATTCTGGCGCGACGCTTCAGCGAGGCTGTCGACCGAGTGCTGCAGGAATCGGAAATGCCGCGCAGCGCCTTCGTGGCGACTCTGAAAGAGTTCATCGACACGCAGCGCGGGCATATGGAGATGGAGCGTGACCGCTTCTTTCCGCTGGCCGAGGAGATGCTGTCGCAGCAGGACTGGAAGGAACTGGGCCAGGCTGCCGGCGACGAGCGCGACCCGCTCTATTCGGAAGAGGGCGCCGAGGAGTTCGAGGCCCTGCGGAAGGCCATCCTGCGATGGAATGCCGAGAGCAAGGCTGAGGCATAAAGCAAAGCCCAGCCGGTCACTTGGCTGCGCGCACCTAGTCTAGCGCCCGGCGCGTGTCGGGCGCTCACTCGCTCAGCAAGTAGACGGCGATCGCCTTTCGGTCGGACTCGTCCAGGAACTTCGTGCTGCCGCTTACGACCTCGCCCATGCTGCCGCCGAAGGTGTCGCCGTCCGGCGCCAGGCCGGTCTTGAGCGCGTAGGCGATGTCCGCCTCGCTCCAACCCTCTTCCTTAAGGGCAGCGGCGGTGATGGCGGGTACCCGCTCGCCGCCGGGGCCGTTGCGGCCACCTTCGAGGCTGCGGCTCTCGTCCAGCGCGCCGAAGATGTCGCGCGGCGTGTGGCAGACCACGCAATGGCCGGGACCGTTGACGATGAAGGCACCGCGGTTCCAGGCTTCCGAGCGCTCGGGATCGGGCTTGTAGGGCCCGGGCTTCAAGAAGAGCGTCTGCCAGGGTATCAGCAGGAAACGATGGTCGAAGGGGGCGTCCACCTCGTTGGCCGGCGTCTTGCCGGAGACCGGCTTGACCGTCTGCAGCGCGGCCCAGAGGTCGGCGATCTCCTGATCGTCGAGCAAGGTGTAGGAGGTATAGGGGAAGACGGGGTAGTAGGGGCTGCCGTCGGGCGCCTTGCCGGCGGTCAAGGCGGCGGCGAAGTCCTGCAGGCTCCAGCTGCCGATGCCGTCCTCGGGATCGGGCGTGATGTTAGGACCGTAGAAGGTGCCGAAGGGTGTCTCGATGGCCGGACCGCCGGCCAGGAGACCGCGGCCACCCTTGCTGTCGGTGTGACAGGCGATGCAGCCGGATAGCCGCGCGACGTAGGTGCCTCGGACCGCGTCGCCTTCCTCGGCATCGATGATCCGCGGCGCCGGCGAGGCGGTGAAGAGGTAGTAGGCAACGCCCCCGCCCGAGAGAAGAGCGATCACGCAGAGGATGACGAGTGTTCTGAACATCGCTCCGGCGCCCTTCTCTCACAGCGAAGTCTGTCTTCATGCCCTACAAGACATGCTACGGGGCGCCGGCGTCAATCGTCCTTCCTGAACTCCGTGTGACAGGTGCCGCAGGTCTCCAGGAGCGCCGTGAAGGAGATGTCGGGCGAGAGCTCGGCCAGCTGCAGGGGGTCGCGGGGGGCGGTGGGCGCCTTGTCGGCGTCGCCCAAGGTCGCGCCTTGATTGCCGAGCGTGTCGGCACCCTCCAGGACGTTGTCGTCTGGAATGCGCGGGTTGTTGGCGGCCTCCATCAGACCGGCGGCGTAGAGCGTCATGTCGTCGGAGAGCCGGGCGAACTGCGGCCAGTCCTGCCAGATCGACGGCAGGGCATAGCTCTTGTCACTCAGGCTGCCTTCGGGAAAGAGCTTGGTGAGTTCCGAGCCGCCGTTCTTCTTGATCGTTGCCGCCGCCTCGCGCACGGCCATGGCGTCATAGGCAACCTTGCCCTTGAACATAGGCGCCAGCACCTTCATCGCCTTGCCGTTTTCCTTCATCATCGCGATGCGCGCCTTGATGTCGGGGTCCTCGTCGGCAAGGACGCGGTCGACCTGGAGCGTCCCCAACAGAATGGCGGAGCCCACCAGCGCGATTGCGGTCAGCCGCGTGAAGCCGGGTTTTGCCTGCATCCTTCAATCCTCCGCTGTCGCATAAGAGCCGCGCTGTGGCGCGGGCCTTGCACGTTCCGCCGCCCGGGGGACGGCCGTCGCACTATGGCACAGCCCGTCCGGGATGTACGAGAGGAGACGATCACAGTTTCGCGCAGGATTACGCTGCGTCCGCTTTACTGATTTGTTACAGCTCTTTGGAGAGGCTTTCTCATGTCGGAAAAGAGCGCCCGTTGTGGCATGACCGCCGCTTGCCTCAGGCTTCCGCGCGCTCCATGGCCGCGTGGTCGATGACGCGAACCTTCTTTGGCAAGAGGGAGCGGTAACGGTCGAAGTAGCGCTGCATCCTGGTGGAGTTCCGCAGGAAGTAGTGCAGACAGTTGCCGACGCTCTGGTGCGTCGCGCGCGGCACCGCCAGGCCGAGGGACTCCAGGTACTCCATGTTGCGTCTCTCGAAGCGCCAGTTGCGCTCCGAGATCTCGATGTTGACGGCACAGAAGTCGATGAAGGTGCGGGCGGCGGAGTAGAGGCTGCTGCGCGGCACGTCCTGATAGGTTGGGTAGAAATGCACCCGCTCCGGTCTCACCTTCTCGACGAAGAGCTTGTAGAGGTCGCGCGCCGACACGAGGTGCTCGCTGGGCGTGACCAGGTGAACGACGCTCTCGTCCGGCAAGTGCGCGCGCGCCATCAAGACGGCCTCTTGGAAGGCGTCCTGGTGCAAGACCGGCGTCATCGTCATGGGCGCGACGAAGTGAATGTCCTCGCGGTACTTGGAGCAGAGCAGGCGCGAGCAGCCCTCCCAGAACTGGACCAGGCCGTAGGCCTTGCCGCAATAGCGGCCGTCCTCACTGTTGCCGATGAGGATGGGCGGCCGGAGGATCAGGTAAGGCAGGCCGCCGCGGGCCACCTGCCATTCCGCCCGCCGCTTGGTGCGGATGTACTCCGTCAAGTCGTTGTCGCTGTCGGGGTGGAGCGCTTCCGGGATCGGGTCCTGCTCGGTGTCGCCGCAGGAGAAGGCGGTCGACATGAAGGTGAAGCGATCGACCTCGAGGCGCCGGCCGAGCGCCAGCATGCGGTCGGTTAGCGCGGTGTTTCCCTCGTGCAGGCGCTCCGCGTTGAAATAGTCGACGCAGCCGGCGCAGTGGAGGATCTCGCCGACCCTCTTGCCCACGGCGTCGGCGATCTCGCTGTCACTGTCTTCCAGCGACAGGAAGCGGATCCGGCTGGCGGCCGCCGTCGTCGAGATTGCCGGGGCCAATAGCTTGGCTTCGGCGAGAATCGCGCGTTGCGTCTCCAGGGGGTCGCGCGCGCCGCGAAGCGGCAGGACGAGGTCGTCGTCTTCCCTGGCAAGGATGGCGGCGGCGACCAGGCGTCCGACATAGCCGCTCGCCCCCGTGAGCATGATTGTCCGTCCCATAGGACCGCGCCCCCCTTAAAGCCCCATCAATTGTCCGGTGAGGAAGACGACCAGGCGCCGCCGTTCCATTCCCAGCCCGACACAGTCTTCCAAGAGTTCGCCGGCGAACTCGCCCATCACGTCGGCGTAGTTGATGTCCAATGGCTCGGAGAACTCCCGGTCGACGCCCTCTCCCAACGCGTCCAAGTCTTGAATGACCGCAGAGGTCGATCGCTCGAAGGCGCTCAGGCGCGCATCGCCGCCGGATATCTCCGCCTTCAGGAGCGAGGGGACGCGGTCCAGGACTTGCTGGCAGGCCTCCGCGCCTTCCGATGCGAGCGCGCGACCCTCCTCGCTCATCCCGTCGCTCTCGGCCGCCATCTGGTAGATCACCAGTCCCAGGCGCTCGAGCATGAGCCCTTGGATGTTCAAAGTCGCCGCGCGGTCCTCTGCGGTCGCGCGCGCCAAAAGGCGCCCGATCGGCCCTCCGACGGAGCTTTCGGACAGGATGGCGCTCGATCCGGCGCGTTCCGCCACGCGCTCGACGAAGCGCGCCTTCGCGTCGGAGAGGAGTTCCGGGACGTGGGCGCGATACTGGCGTTGCGCGAGATCCTCGAAGGCGCAGAGCGTGCTCCACAGCAGCGCCTCCACCCGGTCGATGGGTTCGATGACGCTCATGCCACGGCACTCGCCTTGGTGCTTTCGCCGTGGCGATACTTGCGGATCAGCGGCATGAAGAGGCGCACGACATTCTTGGTCGCGGCCTTCTGCTCTATGCCGACGTCGCGGAGCAGGCCGGTGTAGTTCTCCATCATCCGCCCGGCGCAGTCCGCGCCGGACATGCCGATGGTGTCCAGCAAACGGGCGATGTTCATCATGGTGCCGCCGATGCAGTCGACGCCCTGAACGTTGACGCGGTCGGTCAGCGCGACGAACTCGTCTTCGCAGTCGTAAAAGCGAAGGTAGAAGTATCGCTTGATCCACTCGACATGGTAGTGCTCCTCGTCGAGTGCTTTCTGGAAGGCTTGCTGCGTGCCCGGGTACTTGTGGGCAATCGACAGGAAGGGGCCGTAGGTGGCGATCGCCAGGCTTTCGACGATGAAGCCCTGCACCACCGCCAAGGCATCGAAGTCGCCCGCCTCGAAGTGCGCGTCCACCTGAGAGATCAGGTAGCCCAGCTCGTTGTCGGCGAAGGCGCGGTCTGGCTCGACGTCGTTCTTCCGGCAGGCGCTGAGGAACCAGGCGGCGTGCTGGCCCTCCATTTTCGCGAACTTCTTGAGCAGAGCCGTGTAGTCGGGCTTCAGCTGCGCCATCAGGTTGTAGGTTCTGGCCGCGGTGATCTCGCCGAAGACAGCCAGACCCATCAGCTTGTTGATGGAGTACTGCTCTTCTTTGCTGCGCGGCAATACATTGATCTCAGACACCGTCATCTTTCCGACCTTTCTTTCCACCCCTTCGACACGTGAGGCGCGGAGAGTTTGTGACCGCCACGCCGCGTAACCTTTCCAGAAGAAGTAACAAAATGCCCTAATGTGATAATTCGACTCTTATGTATTGAAAGTGTGTCAGGTTTTATTTGATTGAACCCTCCAAGTCTAAGCTCATCCAGCATTATCAGATTTTGTCAGTGCGCGCCGCCAGCGACGTCAAGGCACTGTGGTAATAAGAACTGCGTGACTTTAGTGTCAACCCAGAATCATAGTAATTGAACGATTGATATCCGCTATACTTCTTTAACATAGTAGGGTCATAGCCGTTTGTAGGGTCACCCTAACCCTTTGGACAGGTAGATTTTCTCCCTATACTTGATATGATAGAGAGGGGTGAAGCAATTGGGGTGATGATAGGGCGATGATATCGACAGGAACGGCGTACTCTCAGCACGTCGCAAAGACCCGCGTGCCGGGACGTCCGAGCGTCAAGGACGGAGCCGGTCACGTGCTGTCCAGCTACCCCTGGGGCGCCACGGTGGCCATGTCGTGGCTTTGGGGGCTGGGCTTCTTCTTCTCCATCCACTTCGCGCATGCCTATGGATGGTTCGGCTTGCTCGCCTTCGCGGTCCCGAACGCCTTGGGGCTCTTCCTGTTCGGCCTCGGGCTGGGGCACCTGCGGCGGCGCCATGACCTGAAGAGCTGGATCGAAGCCAGGCTGAAGCAGGCGCCGCTGGTGTTCCTGTCCTATCAGATCCTGGCAGTGGCGCTGACGCTCTTCGCCGTCATGAAGTACCTGCTGGCCGAGATCGGCGCCGACGTTACCATCGCCTGGTGCCTCGCTCTGCTCTGCCTTGCCATGCTGACCGCGGAGATGCTGGGCTTTCGCGGCGTCGTGCGCCTGCATGCGCTCTTCTATGTCCTCTTCCTGGCGGTGGGTCTGACTGTTCTCTTCGTCGCCGCCGCGCCAGGCAGTGAGCCTCCGCGCGCCGCGTACGACCTGACCTTCCTGGGCTATCTGGTGCCTCTGGTGGCCGGCCTTCTGTTCGGGCCCTGGCTCGATCTGCAGCAGTGGCAGCGCGCCATCGCGATCAGCGAGTCCGGCGGAAGCGTGGAACGCGGCTTCGCGGTCGGCGCGGTCCTCTTCCTCGTGCTTCTTCTCCTGGTCGGCGGGCTTGCGATCGCGCTGGTGCCCGCGGGCCTCGCTCCGGAGCTTTCCGCGCTCGACGGGCGCAGCCATGGTCAGGGCCTGCTCACGGCAGCCCTGTCGCAGGGCGGCAAAATCCTACCGCTCTTGCTCTTCGTCGTGCTGGCGGGCATGGCCATGCTCTCGACCTTGGACAGCGCGCAGCTTGCCTTGCGCTGGTATCTCGAGCACCTCAACAGGACTTCGCTCAGTCCCTTGCTCGGCATGTTGCCCGACAGTCTGCGCTCTTCCACGGTCCCGCTCTTCGCGACGGCGGCGCTGATCGCTTGGGGCGCCTTGGCGCTGGAGGCCGACCTCGAGCATTTCATGATCTTCTTCGCCACCCTCTTCCTCGCCAACGCCGCGGTCTTGGTGGTGGCGGCCCTTTGGCCCTCTGCGACGCCGCGCGGCGGCAGCGTGGTCTTTCTGACCGGCGCGGTTTCCATGGCGGTGATGACGATCGGCTACTTCGAGAGCCAGCCCTTGGCCATGATCGTGGCTGCCGCTTTGCCCTTGCTCCTGCTGGTCTCGGCAACGGCGAGCGGGGAGCCCGGCAAGACCGCCACGCCGCGCACCTTGCAGCGCGTCGGTGGAGTGGGGGCTCCAACGGCAAGGCCCGAGCTGGCCGGCGCGACGGACGGAGGGCCGCAATCGAATGGTGATGGTCTCGCGGACGGGCTGCCGGAGGGCCGGACCGCGCGCGCGGCGACGGCCCCGGCCGAGCCCACGAGCGGTTGGTTCGACGCCAACTGGTTCACCATTCCCCTGGTGCCCACCTACAGTGACACCAACTCCGTGGGCAACGTCTACTTCGCCAACTACGTCGGCTGGGTGGGCAAGGCCAGGGAACTCTTCTTCCGCCACTGCATGCCGGACTTCAATCTCGAGAACACGGACTTCTACATTCTGACGCGCAGCTTCTCCCACAAGTTCGTCACCGAGATCAGGGAGTTTCAGGACGTGCGCGTGCGGCTGAGGATCAGCGGCTTCAACCGCAAGTTCGTGAAGCTCGAGCATGAGATCAGAGGCGTCGACGGCACCATGGTGGGCAGCGGCGAGCAGGCACTGATGTTCGTGGACGCCAGCGACTACGCCCTGATCGACATACCCGGCAAGGTCTACAGCTCCTTCATCAAGTACGCGCCAGCGCCCGAGCGGGCAAAGGCTTAGCGCTCGAACACAATCTCCCCGCCGATGACCGTCTGCAAGACCTGAACGTTGCGGATGTCGGCGACCGGGATCGTGAAGTAGTCGCGATCCAGCACGGCGAGGTCGGCGAGCTTGCCGATCTCCAGCGAGCCCTTGTCGGCCTCCTCGCGGCCGGCGTAGGCGCCGAGCCAGGTGTAGGCCCTCAGCGCTTCCGCCGGCGTCACCGCCTGGCTGATGTCGAGATCGCCGCCGCTGTCGGAGCTGCGGTTCACCATCGACCAGAGGGCGACGAAGGGGTTGGGGTCGCAGACCATGGCATCGGAATGACCTGGGGCAGGGACCCCGGCATCGATCAGCGCACGGTGCGGCCACATGTGCTGCATCGCCGACGCGCCGCGGTTGGCCCGATAGGCGTCGCCCAGGTCGTACATGAAGCCAGTGGCGGAGCTGTCGATCACCTGGAGGCGCTTGAGGCGCTCCAGGACGGGTGGGGTCACGTAGCAGCAGTGCTCGACCCGCATGCGGTGGTCTTCGCGCGGGTGGGCGTCGAGACAATGCTCGATGGCGTCCAGCGCGAAGTCGATGCCGCGGTCGCCCACGCCTTCGATCATGACCTGCAGGCCGGCCTTGTGGGCTGCCAGGGCGCGCGCCTTCAGGTCTTCCAGCTCGTAGAGTAGCATGCCGGTGTTGGGTTCCGGCTCACCCTCGATCTTGGTGCCGACATAGGGCTCGTAGTAGGCGGCCGTGCGGCCGGAGGTGGAGCAGTCGGGACACCACTCGACGCCGATGACCCGCAGATGGTCGTCGCCGAAGCCGCTGCGGATGCCCGATTGGACGAAGGCTTCGACCAGTCCCTCTTCCCGGCCGGAGACGATGATGCCGACGCGCATGGGAGAGCGCTTGGCGTCGCGCAAGAGCTGATAGGCGGCAATCGAGCGGGAGGAGGCCAGAGAGTTGTAGACCGTGGTGATGCCCAGTGAAATCCAGTCGTCGAAGACCTGGACCAAGCCGTCCGCCAGGGCTTCCGGCGTATCGGCGGCGTGGATCTCGTCGACGAAGAGGTGCGCCGCGCTCTCGCGCAGGAGACCCGTCAACCCGCTGCCGTCAGGGTGCTTGTCGAACTGGCCGAAGGGCGGGTTCGGGGTCGTCTCGTCAATGCCCAGTCGCTCCAGGGCCGCGCTGTTCGCCAAGCCGATGTGCCCGTCCGTGCGCAGGATGAAGAGCGGACGTCCGGCGGCCGCGCGGTCCATCTCCGCCAAGGTGGGATAGCCGCCCGACTTGTTTTCGTTCAAGCGCCCGCCGGCGATCCAGCCGTCCGGCGCGCGCGCTTTCGCCGCCTCGGCGATGGCGTCCAGCAAGGCGTCGCGACTGGGAACGCGCTCCGGGCTGAGATCCAGCCAAGAGGCCAGGCGGGCTGCTTGGCCGTCGGGATGGCAGTGGCTGTCGACGATGCCGGGAATGGCCGTTCGCCCCTTCAGGTCGAGTATCTTGGTGTCGGGACCGGCAAGGCCCTCCAGCGCGGCCTCCTCGCCCAAGGCAACGATGCGGCCATCCCTGGCGGCAAGGGCGGAAACGAAGCGGTGCTCGGCGTCCATCGTCGCGATGCGCCCGCCCTTGATGATGAGGTCCGCCGTCAGCATGACCATGAGCCTCTCCTCTCTCTGTCGTCGGGGGCTTGGCAAGTGGGCGGCTATGCAACCATAGTCGCGCAGGATGTGCAGCGAAAACTTGTCCGAGCCGGAGAGGATGCGTCATGCGAACGGTCGAAGCTGATCCCTTTCCCTGGCCTCTGGAACCCCTGGAGCCGCATCAAGCGGCGCTGGTGATCGTCGATATGCAGCGCGATTTCTGCGATCCGGCCGGCTACATCGGACAGCTGGGACACGACCTGACGCCGCTGCGCGCGCCCATTCCGGCCATCCGCCGCTGTCTCGACGCGGCACGCGCGGCGGGCCTGACGGTTATCCACACCCGCCAAGGCTACCGCCCCGACCTTGCCGACTGGCCCAAGTGGCGTCGGATCCTGGCGGAGCGGCGCGGCACCATTCTGGGCGCGGAAGGTCCGCTGGGCCGCGTGCTGGTGCGCGGCGAGCCGGGCTTCCAGATCATCGAGGAACTGAAGCCGCTGAAGGGCGAGATCGTCGTCGACAAGACGGCCAACGGCGCCTTCACCGGGACCGACCTGGAGCGGATCCTGACGGGGCGCGGCGTGCGCGCCTTGGCGCTGGCGGGCAACACCATCGATGTCTGCGTGCACACCACCCTGCGCGAGGGCAACGACCGCGGCTACCAGTGTCTCCTGATCGGAGAGGCCTGCGGCGCCATCGAACCCGGCCTGCACGAGTGGTCGCTGCGCTCCGTCCTGGTGGAGGGCGGCGTCTTCGGCTCGGTCGCCACGGCCGAGGCCTTCGTTGCGGCACTGCAAGGGAAGGAAAGCTGAGCGATGGGGTCTTTCGATCTGCCCACGGCGGACAACTGGTTCGCAATCGAACGCCACCAGGACAGCGTCCTGCGCATCTGGGAGCCGCACATCTATCGCCTGCTGCGCGCCAACATGTTCCTGATCAAGGGGCGCGACCGGGACCTCTTGATCGACGCCGGCATGGGCATCGCCAGCCTGCGCCGCTTTCTGGCGCCCTATCTGGACAAGCCGCTCAGCCTCTTCATCACCCATACCCACATCGACCATGTCGGCTCCGCCCACGAGTTCCCGGAAGAGATCATCATGCACACGGCCGAAGCCGACATCCTGCGTGCGCCACCCAGCCATTGCTGCCTCACCTTCGAGACCTACCCGGAGCACCGCCGGGCCGACCTGCGGCGCGCCGGCTTCGACACCAGCGCGCCGCTGCTCTCCGGCGTTCCCGATGCAAGCTTCGACGCGGAGGCCTGGCGCATCCTGCCGGCCGAGCCCACCCGGCTGGTCGACGAGGGCGACGTCATCGACCTGGGCGATCGCGCCTTCGAGGTGATGCATCTGCCGGGCCACTCGCCGGGCTCCGTCTGCCTCTACGAGAAGAAGACCGGCATGCTGATCGGCGGCGACGTCATCTACGACGGCCTCTTGATCGACACACTTCCCGAGAGCAGCGTCGAGGACTACGTCGAGACCATGCGGCGGCTCCAGACCTTGCCTGCCGCGGTGGTCCATGGCGGCCATCGCGAGAGCTTCGGGCGCGAGCGTCTGCGGGAGTTCACCGACCGCTACCTGGCACGCAAAGGGTAGGCCGGGGTCAAAAAAAAGTGAGAAAGAGTCTTGCGTCAGGAGGCTCTGCTCGGCCAGCATGATGTGATCACATCTCACACCTAGATCGGCCTAGCCCGTTGGCTGGGAAGGGGTTTCTATTGGTTCGATCGGTCTCGCACGCGCTTTCGATCCAGGGGTTGTCGAAGCGCTACGGGTCATTGGCGGCGGTGGACGACGTCAGTCTGGAGATCGGGCAGGGGGCGTTCCTGACGCTGCTCGGGCCGTCCGGCTCGGGCAAGACGACGATCCTCATGTCGATCGCCGGCTTCGTCGACCCGACGGCCGGGCGCATCTTGCTGGACGGCAAGGACATCACCGACCTGCCGCCGGACAAGCGCAACTTCGGGATGGTGTTCCAAGGCTACGCCCTCTTCCCGCACATGAGCGTGGCCGACAACATCTGGTTTCCCTTGAAGGTGCGGGGGACCTCGAAGTCGGCGGCGCGCGACAAGATCGCCGACGCGCTGGAGCTGGTGCAGATGGGCCACCTGGCCGAACGCACCCCGGCGCAGCTCTCCGGCGGCCAGCAGCAGCGTGTGGCCCTGGCGCGCGCGCTGGTCTTCGAGCCCGACCTGCTGTTGCTGGACGAGCCGCTCTCGGCGCTCGACAAGAAGCTGCGCGCCGACCTGCAGTGGGAGCTGAAGTCGCTGCACCAGCGCCTGGGCACGACCTTCATCTACGTGACGCATGATCAGGAAGAAGCGCTCTCCATGTCGGACGAGATCGTCATCCTGCGCGACGGCAGGATCGAGCAGCAGGGCGATCCCGGCGGCCTCTACGAGCGCCCGGCGACCCGCTTCGTCGCCGACTTCCTGGGCAAGTCGAACTTCCTGAAGGGAGAGGTGGCCTCTCGCGAGCCCGACCGCTTCTCCTACAAGCTCGAGCGCCACACCCTGGTGCAGGCGGGCGCGACGGAGAGTGCCGCCGGCGACGCCCTGCTGCTGGCCCTGCGGCCGGAGAAGATCGAGATCGCCGCCGAGCGGCCGGCGACGGCGAACGCCGTGCGCGGGCGCATCGAGGCCTTCAACTACTACGGCTCCAATTTCCACTTCCAGGTGGCAACCGAAGGCCTGGGCGAAATGATCGTCACCGCCGCCGCCTGGACCTGCGGGGTCGACCCCGCGATCGGCACCGAGGTCTGGCTGGGCTGGCAGCCCGACGCCTCGGTCGTGGTGCGCGACGCTTGAACGGCGTCGCGGCGTGAACCCCAAGCGAAGAAGAGGAGGCTTCCCCATGTCCTTGCTGAAGACCCATTACGAGAAGGATCTCTATCCCGAGATCGAAGAGGCCGGCGACGGCGACTTCGCGCGGGACTGCGCGGAGATCGCCGCCGGGCGTCTGGCCAAGGGCGAGATCTCGCGCCGCACCTTCGTCGCCGCCTTGAGCGCGCTGGGCCTCATGCCGGCCGCCGTCACCCTGGGCGGCCGCGAAGCGAAAGCGGCCGGCGAATTGGTCGTGGTCAACTGGGGCGGACCGGCGGTCGATGCCTACTACAACGCCTTCGGCAAGCCTTTCGAGGAGGCGACGGGCACGAAGGTGGTGATCGACGGCACCGGGCCGCTCGGCTCCAAGATCCGCGCCATGGTGGAATCGGGCGCCGTCACCTGGGACGTCTGCGACACCGGACCGGGCACCACCCTGGTGCTGGAGAAGGCCGGCGTGCTGCAGGACATCGACTACGACATCGTCAAGCGCGACAAGATCCTGAAGCCCTTCGACTACAAGGCCGGCTGCGCCAACTACACCTTCAGCTACATCCAGGCCTACAACTCCGACCGCGTGCCAAGGGCGCCGCAGAATTGGCAGGACTTCTGGGACCTGGAGACCTTCCCGGGCGACCGCACCATGCGCAAGCAGCCGGTCGGCATGATGGAGATCTGCCTGATGGCCGCCGGCGTGCCCAAGGACAAGATCTACCCAATCGATATCGACAAGGCGGTCGAGAAGCTGAAGGAGATCAAGGACAACGTGATCGTCTGGGGGTCCGGCTCGCAGAGCCAGGAGCTCTTCCGCACCGGCGAGGTGGTGATGGGCGCGCTCTGGCACACCCGCGCCAACCTGCTGCACAAGGAAAGCCAGGGCAAGATCACCTGGACCTGGAACGACGGCGTCGTCACCGCCGGCATGTGGAATGTGCCCAAGGACAACCCGGCCGGCACCAAGACGGCGATGGACTTCATCGCCTCCGCGCAGGATCCCAAGCAGCAGATCGCGCTCTTCGAGGTGATGGGCAACGGCCCGGCCAATCCGGCCGCCGCATCCCTGGTGCCGAAGGATCAGCAATACATCGATCCCTCGCAGCCGCAGAACCTGGCTGTCCAGGTCTTCCAGAACGCCGAGTGGTATGAGGCCGACAGCGGCGTGCGCGGCCTTACCAACGACGCGCTCTCGCGTGAGAAGTGGATCGACGCGCTCTCCTCGTGAGCCTGGACGACACTGAGATGAGAGAAGACGGGCAGCGGGCAGAGGATCGGCGATGAACCTATCCTTGCGTTGGCGCTATTGGCTCTTGATCGCGCCGGCCGTGCTTCTGATGCTCGTCTTCTACATCTTTCCCCTGACCCAGGTCCTGTGGCTCAGCGTGACCGAGCCGACCTTCGGCCTGGACAACTACCGGGAGCTGATCGAGCGGCCGCTGATCCATCGGATCTGGTGGACGACGATACGCATCTGCGTGGTGACCACGGCGATCACCGTGGTCGCCGGTTATGCGGTGGCCTATGCCATGCGTCTGGTGGGCGAGCAGCAGCGCACCTGGATGCTGTTCTGCGTGCTGCTGACCTTCTGGCTCAGCGTGCTGGTGCGGGCCTTCGCCTGGGTCATGCTGCTGCGCACCGAAGGCATGATCAACGTCGGCCTGATGGAGATCGGCCTCATCGAGCAGCCGATCCGCCTGGTGCGCAACGAGATCGGCGTCGTCATCGGCATGGTGCACTTCATGCTGCCCCTGGCCGTGCTGCCGATCTACTCCAACATGACCGGCATCGACCAGCGGCTGATGTCGGCGGCCCGCGGGCTCGGCGCCTCGCCCTTCACCACCTTCCGAGAGATCTACCTGCCGCTCTCCAAGCCGGGAATCATCGCCGCCGTGATCCTGGTCTTCGTCTTCTCGCTCGGCTTCTTCATCACGCCGGCGATCCTGGGCGGTGGGCGCATTGTGATGATCTCCGAATACATCCGCGTCTCCTTCGAGGAGACCTTGCGCTGGGGCCAGGCCACCATGCTCGCCTCCAGCCTGCTCTTCGCGGTGATGCTGACCCTGGCGATCTTCGCCCGCTTCGTCGACTTGAAGAAGGTGTTCGGCGCCCGATGAAGGATCCACGCGTCATCTTCGGCCGCTGTCTGGTGCTGGGCTTGGCCTGGACCGTCCTGGCCTTCATGGTCCTGCCGATGGTCATCGTGGTGCCGGTCTCCTTCACCGACCAGTACTTCCTCTCGCTGCCCAAGGAGGACCTGTCGCTGCAGCACTACCAGGCCTTCTTCGAGAAGGAGATCTGGCTGGACGCGACACTGGACAGCGTCATCATCGCGACCTCCGCGACCTTGCTGGCGGTGATCCTCGGCACGCTCTGCACCATCGGCTGCTGGCGGCTGGCGACCAACCTGGCGGAGGCGACTCGGACCTTCCTGCTGGTCCCCATCATCGTGCCGACCATCGTCCAAGCCCTGGCGCTCTACCGCTTTTGGATCGACCTCGACATCATTGATACCTACGTCGGCACCATCCTGGCCCATACCCTGGTCGCCATTCCCTACGTCGTAATCACCGTGTCCGCCTCGCTGGCCAACTTCGACGTCAGGCTGGAGCAGGCGGCGCGCAACCTCGGCGCCTCGACCTTGCAGACCATCCGCATGGTGATCGTGCCCTCGATCCGACCGGGGATCCTCTCGGGCGCGCTCTTCGCCTTCACCATCTCCTTCGACGAGATCGTGATGGTGCTCTTCATCACCAGCCGCAACGTCTACACCCTGCCCAAGCGGATCTGGGACGGCATCCAGGACCATCTGGATCCGACCATCGCCTCGGTCGCGACAATGCTGATCGCCCTGACCTTGGCGCTGCTGCTGACCGATCTCTGGATTCGCCAGCGTCGCCGCTCGCGCCTGTCCAGCGGCCGCTCGGATCGCGGCCAACCCTAAGCACAGTTGAGAGGAGGATGCCGATGAGTGCCGTGAGCGAGTTCGAGTTCCGCTACAACATGACCATCAAGACCTTTCCCTCGCACGCCGAGCCGGCCTTCGAGAGCGAGGAGCAGCAGCGCGAGATCTGGGGCCAGCCCTGGGGCTGCGACAACGACGTGGGCCAGTTGCGCAAGGTCTTGATGCACCGGCCGGGCGACGAGTTGAAGATCGTCGATCCCAGCAAGCGGCTGGAGGAACTGGGCTCCTACGGCGATCCGGAAGGCCAGACCTGGTACTGGCGCGGCAACTACATCCCCTCCATCGAGGAGCTGCAGGAGCAGCACGACGCGCTCACGTCAACCCTGCGCGCCGAAGGCGTCGAGGTGGTGCTGATCGACCGCTGCGCGCCCGGCCGCCACAAGGCGATCTATACCCGCGATTCCTGCATCGGCGTCGGCGGCGGCGCCATCGTCACCCGGCTGGGTCCCAAGGTCCGGCGCGGCGAGGAGGCCCCGGTGACCGAGACCCTGGCGAAGATCGGCATGCCGATCCTGCGCACCGTCCACGGCACCGGCCTGATGGAGGGCGGCAGCTTCGTCTGGCTGAAGCCCAAGCTGGCCGTGGTCGGTCGCTCGGCGCGCGTGAACGAGGAGGGGACCCGTCAGGTCGAGGAGGTGCTGACCGCCCAGGGCGCGGAATTGATCCGCGTCGATCTCACCGGATACCGCCTGCACATCGACGGCATGCTGGTGATGATCGACGTGGACACCGCGATCGTCAATCCGACCCAGATTCCCTTCTGGTTCCTGGAGAAGCTGGACGACCTGGGCATCCGCACCATTTCGGTGCACCCGGACGATCCGGTCGGCATCCTCAACTGCATCGCGGTCAAGCCGGGCCGGGTGGTGATGCAGGCCGGCGCCAGCCCGCGCACCGCCGACGCGCTCGACAAGCTGGGGGTCGAGATCGTGCCGGTGCCCTACGAGAAGGTCTTCCAGGGCGGCGGCGGCATCCACTGCTCGACCTCGCCGCTGGTGCGCGATCCCATCGACTGAGGGTAGGGGCGGGGGCAGGGGCCCTAGAGCAGATCGCATTCAGGTGGATTCACCTGAATGCGTGAATCTGCTCTATTTTTCATAGTTGTAGAGCAGGATGACGTCAAATCGTTCCGATTTGACGTCATCCTGCTCTAGCCCTTGCTCTCTTCCTCTTCGGCGTCCGGCGTCGCGACCGTGGCGCCGGCCGGCTGCAGGTGCACGGCGCCGGACAGCTTGTCCGCGTCTCCGTTCCGCACCATGGTGACGACGGTCTGCGGGAAGGGGATTTCGATGCCTCTGCTGTCGAGGACCTCCTTGACCATGCGGGTCATGTCCCATTTGAGCTGCCAGTAGTCGCCGGCCGCGCACCAGAAACGCAAGGTCAGATCGACCGAGCTGGCGCCGAGGTTGCCGACGAAGACCTGCGGGGCTGGCTCTCTGTGCACCCGCTCGTCGCGTGCCGCCACCTCCAGCATGGCGTCGGTCGCCGGCTGGATCGGCTCGCCGTAGCCGATGCCGCAGGCGATGTCCATGCGCCGGGTGGCGTGGTGCGAAAAGTTGGTGATGGACTGGCCCCAGATCTGGCTGTTGGGCACGGTGATGCGCACGTTGTCAGGCGTATCCATCTCGGTGGTGAAGAGCCCGACCTCGGCGATGGTGCCGGCGATCCCGCCGGCCTCCACGTACTGGCCGATCTTGAAGGGCCGGAACAGCAGCAGCATGACTCCGGCGGCGACGTTGGAGAGCGCGCCCTGCAGGGCCAGGCCGACCGCCAGGCCGGCGGCACCCAGGATGGCGACGAAGCTGGTGGTCTCGATGCCGAACTGATTGAGGACGGCGATGACCACGAAGGCGATGATGAGGTAGCGGATCGCGCTGGCGAAGAAGTTGGCGATCGCCGGGTCGACCGACTTGGTCCGTCCCAGGCCGCGCTTGACGGCGTTGGAGATCTTGCGGGCGATCCAGATGCCCAAGATCAGGATGACGATGGCGGAGACGATGTTGAGGCCGAGGGTGACGCCCTCGGTGGTCAGAAAGGCATAGGCCTCGTCGACCAGCTTGTTCACTTCATCGATCTGCTCGTCCATAGCACTGGGCCCTCCTGTTGCAGACCTCGCCGATCCTGCCGGCGCGACACGGCAATCCTATGACCGCCTTTCTCAGCTCTGTAACAGAAAACCCAGGTCAATGGCCAACAATCCGTGCCAACAACCTTGGGTTACTTGCCGGGCGCAGGGATAGCCGCGCGGAGAACTGCGCGCTACTGGAAAGACAAAGGGGACAGACTTGCGTCTGTCCCCTGTAGTTCTGCTTGTCTGGGTCGATCTAGACCAAGATGATCGCAGGTTGAAGCAACCTGCGGTCTGAATCTCGGTCTCTTTTCATAGGTTTAGAGTGCGATTCAGACGATAGATCGATTCGATCTGTCGTCATCGCGCTCTAGACCCAGGGGCAGTGGCTGTTGGAGGCGCCGAAGGTCCGTCCCTCGGCGAAGCGCGAGAAGGCGAAGGGAGCGAGCTCCGCCACCTTGTCGTTGCCCAGCAGTTGCTTGGCGACCAGCTTGCCGACGCCGGCCATCTTGAAGCCGTGGTTGCTGTCGGCGATCATGTAGACGTTGTCGGCGATGTAGTCGAAGATCGGCACGTTGTCCGGCGTGAAGGCGCCGATGCCGCCGTTCGGCCGGTCCTTGAAGTTCTTCCGATGTCCCTTGAAGCGCGGCATGAGATAGCCCATGGCCGAGGTCATGTAGTCGGCGAACCAGGGGTCGGCCTGATAGGCGGGATTGGCCCAGCCGTAGGGGTCGACCTTGGCCTCGGGGCCGATCTTGATCGGGATGGTGCCGCCCTGGACGCCCATGCGCTCCATCCGCTCGGCGCCGTTCTTCCAGTAGACGTAGAGGTGGTCGGAGATCTCCTCGCCGGTCTCCTCGTTCACCACGGGGGTGTTCATCAGCTCGACGTGCAGGATCGGCGGATCGCGGTCGTCGGAGGTACGATAGGGCTCGTTGGTGTAGACCTCGCCCTCCAGCAGACGCCAATAGGTCCACATGTCCATCTCAGGCGCGCCGCCGTCGGGATAGTGACAGATCAGGCGATCGGGGTGACCCAGCATCTGCCAATGCTTGCCGATCCACGCGCCCAGACCCAGCACCACCAAGTCCGCCTTGATCGCCCCCAGGTTGGTCAGGACCTTGGTGACGCGGCCGTTGGTCTTCTCGTAGCCGGTGACCTCCACGCCGGAGAGCACCTGCACGCCGGCCTGCGCGCACTTCTCGGCGAGACCGGCCACCGCCTGGCGGGTGCCGGCATAGCCCGAGGGCTTCTCGTGGTGGCAGACCTCGATGCGGTCGACGTTGATGTCCGGCCAGATGTTGCGCAGGAAGGTCTTGGCGTCCTTGCCGACATAGAGGTCGGTCTCGTAGCCGACCGCGTTCTGGCTGTTCACCACCTTCTCGTAGTCGGCGATCTGGTTTTCCTCGCCGGCGGAGATGTAGCCGACCTGCTGGAAGCCCAGGCGGACGGGATCGCTCATCCAGACGTCGACCGAATGGCGCAGGATCGCGTGCAGCGGCTCGGTCATGTAGAAGTTGCGCACGCAGCCGCAGGCGATGCCGGTGGCGCCGGCACCCGGCGCGGTCTTGTCCAGCACCACGACATCGCGGCCTGAGCCCATGCCGCGCGCTTCCAGCTCCATGGCCAGATGCCAGGCGGTCGATAGCCCGTGCATCCCGGCCCCCACCACCACGTAGCTTCTCGCATCAGGCAAGATCGACATGATCCGAAACCTTCCTCCTTACTTGCATGTTGAACTCGAGCGCGGCTCTGACGCCGCGCCGCTCCATTTTCCGAATTTTTCGGCTTGCGGCCGCCATTCAATGACGCTCCTATAACGCCGCTTGACGAAGTTGTATATACAAATTCATCGTAGAGAAGAGATAAGGCGCGGCTTGGCGTGAGTCGGGCTGAAAGGGGGCGGGAGAAGACCCCTTTCAGCCGGAGACATCAACAGCGGAAGGCGCAAGGACGAGGAGCGTCATGGGGCGTGCACGCAGGCAGAGAGCCGACCGGCGGGCGAGCCGGGGCGGCGGGGTGGCGCAGCTGGCCTGGCGGCAGCTGCGCAATCCCTATCGACCGATCGAGGTCTTGGAGGAGGAGCAGCTGGAGAAGATCCATCTGGCCTCGCTGACCATCCTGGAGGAGGTCGGCATGGACTTCCTCCATCCCGAGGCCTTGGAGATCCTGCGCCAGGCGGGGGCGGAGGTGACGCCCGGCAGCGAGCGCGTGCGCTTCGACCGGAACCTCATCCTGCAGGCGATCGAGTCGGTGCCGTCCGAGATCACCTTGCATGCCCGCAACCCGGCCCGCCAGCTGCGGCTGGGCGGCAATGCCGTGGTCTTCGGCAGCGTCGCCTCGACTCCCAACGCCTCCGACCTGGACGGCGGCCGGCGGCCGGGCAACGAGCGCGATTTCCTGAACCTCGTGCGGCTGATGCAGAGCTTCAACATCGTACACTGCCTGGCCGGCTATCCGGTGGAGCCGGTCGACCTGCCGCCGGAGACCCGGCATCTCGACTGCCTGGCCAACTTCGTGCGGCTGACCGACAAGGCTTTCCACGCCTATTCGCTGGGCCGCACGCGGATCCTGGACGGCATCGAGATCGCCCGCATCGGCCGCGCGATCACGGCCGAGCAGCTGCGCCGCGAGCCGTCGGTCTTCTCCGTCATCAACACCTCCTCGCCGCTGCGCCTCGACGGGCCGATGATCGAGGGCGCGATCGAGCTGGCCAAGGCCGGGCAGGTGGTGGTGGTGACGCCCTTCACGCTCTCCGGCGCGATGGCGCCCGCCACCCTGGCCGGCGCGCTCGCCCAGCAGAACGCCGAGGCGCTGGCCGCCATCGCCTTCACCCAATTGGTGAGCCCGGGGGCGCCGGTGATCTACGGCGGCTTCACCTCCAACGTCGACATGAAGTCGGGCGCGCCGGCCTTCGGCACGCCGGAGTACACGCGCGCGGCCCTGATCGGCGGACAGCTGGCGCGCCGTTACGGCTTCCCCTACCGCTCGTCCAACGCCAATGCCTCCAACCTGGTGGACGCCCAGGCCGCCTACGAATCACAGATGTCGATCTGGGGTGCGCTGATGGGCCATGCCAACCTGCTGATGCACGGCGCCGGCTGGATCGAGGGCGGCCTGGTCGCCTCCTTCGAGAAGGTGGTGCTCGACGTGGAGATGCTGCAGACCATGGCCGAGTTCATGGCCCCCGTGCCGGTCGACGACAACGCCCTGGGCCTCGATGCCGTGCGCGAGGTCGGCCCCGGCGGCCACTACTTCGGCGCCCAGCACACCTTGGAGCGCTACGAGACCGCCTTTTACCAGCCGCTGCTCTCCGACTGGCGCAACTTCGAAAGCTGGGAGGAGGCCGGCGCGCTCTCCGCCACCCAACGCGCCAACCGCATCTTCAAACAGGTCCTCGCCGACTTCGAACCGCCGCCCTTGGACCCGGCGGTGGAAGAGGAACTGACGAACTTCGTCGAAAAGCGGCGGGAGGAGGGGGGCGCTGCCTCTGAATAGGTCGAGTTCGTAGAAGGTCTCGCCTCACAGCCGGGCGGGGCTGCATTGCAAGCTGGAAGATGCGCCCCGCGAACCTTCGGGAACGACAGTGTGCGTCACTCATCGACCGTTGCCGTCCGCGCCCAGCATCTTGGACATCTCCTCGACAAGGGCGGGCTCCGCGACGAGATGCAGCTCGAGAAAGAGGCGATCGGCCGTGTCTTCCAGCGGCACCGTGGCGACACCTCTGAAAGACAGGGCGCATGCGGTTGACTGTGTAATGAGCCCGACGCCGAGACCGCCAGAGACGATCGAGAGCTGGCTGTGCACGCGCCTGGCCTCCGCGGCCACGTGAAGGTCACCGCCGGCCTCCGCAACCAAGGATCGGATGCGCTCATGGAGGACGGGGCCTTGCCGCTCCGGGAAGAGGATGAAGGGTTCGCTGGCAATCTCGGCAAAGCGCAGGCTCGCTCGCTCCGCCAAGCGGTGATCGCTGGGCAGTGCAGCCCAGAAGGGGTCACGGGCAATCGTTAGGCTCGTAAGGTCCGGCAGGGCTCTCGTCGGTGGGTGGAGCAATCCCAGGTCGATGGTGCCGGCTTCCAGGGAGTCCAGCTGTTCAGGCGTGGTCATCTCATGGAGTTGAGGTGCCGGCCTCCGCTTGGCCTTCAGGCTGCGCAGCAAAGACGGGATGACGGCGGTCAGTGCGGCGGACACGAACCCGATCTTCAGCGGTCGCGCCCTGCCGCCAGCGGCGACGACACGCGCTTCCGCGCGCTGCAAGCGCGCCAGAATGGCCCGGGCCTCGTCGGCAAGCATCTCACCGGCCGGCGTCGGTCTCATGCCCTTAACACTACGGTCGAAGAGGCGGGTGCCGAGACGCTGTTCCAACTGATGGATGGCGGCAGTCAAGGGTGGCTGGCTCATATTGAGTGCGCGCGCGGCCGCGCGCAGCGTTCCGCAGTCGGCGACGGTCAGGAACTGCCGCAGTAGGCGATGATCAAGAGAGATCATACGATAGGTTTAGCATATCATATGCTCCAATATTGGTATTTTTTCCGGATAGGTTGGCGCCCCAAGTCGTTGCGGGAAACAACGCAATGAGATTGGAGAGCAAGCATGAAAGCAGTCGTTTCCGCAGGTGCCCTTGTCCTCGCCTCGAGCAGTGCGCTTGCGGATGTCCAGCGAAAAGACTTCCGCGTGCCTTCGGAGCCTGGCATCGAGATCGCGGTCCGCGAGGTCTTGGATCCTGAGAGGGCCCCGGTTGGCGAGCCCGTGATCCTCCTGCACGGCGCGCGTGTGCCGGGCATTCCTTCTTTCGATCTGGCGGTCGCGGATGGCAGCCTGGCTGGCGACCTCGCCGCGGAGGGATTCGCTGTCTACATCGTCGATCTGCGTGGCTATGGCGCTTCCACGCGCCCGGCGGAGATGAGTGAGCCACGGACCCCGACCGCACCCCTCGTTCGATCGGGTGACGCGGTCCGCGACCTCGCGGCGGCCGTGGATGCGGTGCTGGAACGACGCGCCGCGGAGCAGGTTGCGATCCTAGGCTGGGCGACGGGAGGCCATTGGGCCGGCCACTACGCCTCACTCTATCCTGAAACGGTCTCGAAGATCGTCTTCTACAACACCCTCTACGGCTACACACCCGATCACCCGGTCCTGGGCCAGGGCTCGCGTTTGGCCGCGCCGGAGACGCCTAACCGTTTCGACATCGATCGCTTCATGAACTACCGGACGAACGCCGCGGACGGCCTGTTGCCGGGTTGGGACCGCTCCATCCCAATCGAGGACAAGGCCAGCTGGCGCGATCCGGCGGTAGCGGAGGCCTATGTCCAGGCCGCGCTCGCCAGCGATCCGACTAGCGATGAACGTGATCCGCCGAGTTTCCGGGCGCCATCCGGCGCCATGGCGGACAGCTTCCTCCTTGCCACGGGCGCAGCCCTTTGGGATGCGCGTCTCCTCACCGCGGACGCGCTCATCCTTCGCTCTGAGAGAGACTTTTGGTCGAGACCTGAGGACGTTGCGATGTTGCAGCGCCACCTTGGCGAACGCGACAGCGGTGACGTTTCCGTCGTCGGGATTCCCGAAGCCACGCACTTCGTGCATCTCGATCGTCCGGAGCGGGGACGCGGTGCTTTCCTGGCGGCGGTCACGGCCTTCTTGGCCGGACAGGAAGGGTAAGCGGCAGCTCTCGACCAGCGGGGCGTCGGTGGTCTTCGCACCCCGACGCCCACGCGCAGCGATACCTGAATGGATCGTTCCTAAAGCGCCAAGAACCGAGAAAGCGGGTAGTTGAAGGTGTCTTCGTGGCACTTCAACGCGTTCAGGACGGCCGAGCCGGAGAAGTCGCGGACGTCGTACTGGCAGACGCTGACCAAGGGGAAGCGCCGGGCGATGTCGTAGTTGTACTGCCGCTCGTAGGCGACCAGCTGCTCGTAGCTCATGCCTTGCTTGAGGCACCAGGACATGTCGCCCAAGAGGCGGAAGGAGCGCAGGCCGGCGGCGGTGGCCTTCACCAGGCTGCGCTCGACGAAGCGGCACATGGCCTCGCCGTCGCCGATGCCGTCGCTCTCGATCAGGCGGCCGTCGGCCCGGCTCTCGGCCACGCCGTCCCAGACCGCCTCGATCTCCGCCAGGATCTCCTGGCGCGTGGCCGGCGTGGCGATCAGGAAGCAGCCCTCGCCGTTGCGCAGACCGTCGCTCAGGAAGGGGACCGACCACTTGAGCCGGCCGAGGTCGTTCTCGTAGAGGGTGCAGATGTGATTGCCGTACTCGATGGCGATGCCTTCCAGCAAGACCTCGGTCGCGCGGCCCGCCGTCGCCGCCGGCGCCTCGGCGGGGGTCGCGCGGTTCTCCAGGAAGGCGATCAGGTCGGCGCGCCGAAAGCGGCGCTCGCGCTTGGCCCCCAGGCGCAGGCAGGCCAGCTGGCCGGCGTTGGTCCAGCGCCGCAAGGAGGCCTCGCTCACCTTCAAGAGGGCGGCCGCCTCCTTGATGTTCAGGAGATCCCCCTCCGCGTCGGGCTTGGCTGCCATGACCCTTCACGCTCCCACTCGCCGATCGGCCACGTGACCCGAAAGGCTGGCGTCACGCATCGCACCCTTCCCTATATCGATGGCGCAGGCGCCGTCGCAAGTCTGTGGGTGCAGTTTCTAAGCAAAGCTACACTTTGATGTGAAGACTTTGACAATCCTATGCAGAGGTCGATAGGCTTTGTGCAGGTCCGACGGACCGAAAGCGCCTGGGTCGCCGCCATGATCGACGCCGATCGAGCCGGGCAGCGATGCGCAACAAGCGGGAGGAAGTCAAAACATGAGCACGACACTACGCATACTCCATCACCCGGCGTCCCAGCCCTGCCGTTCGGCGCGGCAGTTCATGATCGAGAACGACATTCCCTTCGAGGATGAGATCGTCGACATCACCACCAACATCAACGAGACGCAGGAGTTCCGGGACAAGTACAACCCGACCGGTCAGGTGCCGATCCTGGTGGACGGCGCTCTCACGGTCTGGGAAAACGTCGCCATCGGCCGCTATCTGCATGAGAAGTTCGACTGCCCGAGCCATTGGTTCGGCTCCACCTTGCAAGAGCGGGCCAGGATCAACCAGTTCGTCCAGTGGTATGCCTATACCCTGCGTCTGGGCGGCGGCGCCTTCCACTGGACCATCTTCGCCCCCTTGATCTACGGCAAGGACAAGGACTTCACCGCCGAGCGGCGCAAGGGCTACCACGTGCTCTACGAATCCATGGCCTTGCTGGAGAACTATTGGCTGAAGGACGACCCCTACGTCTGCGGCAAGGAGATCAGCTACGGCGATCTGGCCGCCTTCCACGAATTCGTCTCGCACGACGCCGGCCACATCATCCCGAACAAGGTTTGGGAGAAGCATCCCAAGATCGCGGCCTGGTTCGAGACGATGTCGGCGCGGCCGGCGGCCAAGACCGTCAGCGAGTGGCAGTACGACACCATCAAGAAGGTCATGTCCGGCGAGATGACGGTGGTCTTCACTCGCCGGACCGCGGTGCTGAAGGGCACCGAGGCTCATGGCGGCCACAACCACGGCATCCCGCACCTGGGCGAGAAGGACGACTTCATCGCGCAGGTCGAGACCTAGAGGACAGCGACTCTCGTGTAGCATAGCGCCTGTTCCCGCCGGCGGGGGCTTGGAGACAGCCAGGCCCCACCGGCGGGCGCGGGTCTTTGACCGACAGAGCCGACGAGGGCGGGGCGAGGTAAATCCATGGGCCATCTATCACCGGAGGAGACCGCCTCGCTGCACGGCGGGGCCTTCAGCTACCTGGCGAGGTCGGTCGAGAGCTCGCTCTATCGCAACGGCCGGGTCTATACGCGCCGGGACGGCGGCGGCAACGACAGTCCCTGGATCGGGGCCGACAGGGACTTGCGGCGGATGCCGGTCCGCGACGCGCGCGGTCTTGCGGCGTCGGAGCGCCGGACGCTCGATGCCAACGGCTTCGAGCTGCGGGCCGCTCCCCTGGACGGGTCGGCGGTGGATTTCCTGGACCACGATCAGGTGGTGCGGCGCTACTACGAGCAGTGCACGGAGATCGTTCGGGAGGCCAGCGGGGCCGCTCTGGTCGCGGCCTTCGACCACAATCTACGCTCGGTCACGGGCAACGAGAGTCGGCGCGTGGCTCAGGGCGGCCAGCAGGTCCAGCCGCCGCTCCACATGGTCCACGGCGACTACACCTTGACCAGCGCGCCGCAGCGGCTGCGGGACCTGGCGAAGCCGCCGACCGGCAACGACACCTATAGATCCCTGCTGGCCGAGGGCAGGTCGCTCCTCGATCCCGGCCTGGTGCGGCATGCGCTGGCGAAGGGGCGCTTCGCGATCATCAATGTCTGGCGGAACATCGCGCCGGAGCCCGTCGCCACCCATCCGCTGGCGCTTTGCGACGCGACGAGCGTGCAGCCGCACGATCTGGTGGTCTTCGAGATCCACTACGCTGACCGCATCGGCGAGAACTACTACGCCAAGCATGCGCCGGGCCATCGCTGGTACTTCTATCCGGCCATGACGCGCGACGAGATCTTGCTGATCAAGCAGTGGGATTCCGCCGGCACCCTCGCGCGTTCCGGCGGCGCGATCGCGGACGGGGAGAAGCCCGAGGGGCCTTGCACCTTCAGCTTCCACTCGGCCTTCGACGATACGGCCCAGCCGCCCGATGCCCCCGACCGCTGGAGCATCGAAGTCCGCTGCGTGGCGCTCTACGACTAGCGGCACAGCGTCTGAACTATAGGTTCCAGTAGCTGCCTTCCTTGCGCCCGATGTGCGCCGTCAGCACGGCCGTCGCCTCCTTCAGTTGGCCGGCGGCGACCAGTTCGGCGATCCGCCTGTGCTCGGCGAAGGACTTCGTCATGTGGTCGGCATGCGCGCCAAGGCGGTTGCGCAAGGCCGCCATCTTGGCGGCGATGGTCTGGTAGGCCTCGTTCAGGAAGGCATTGTCCGTGTGGTCGAAGAAGACCTGGTGGAAGAGGGTGTCCAGCTGCAGATAGCGGCGGTCGTCGCCGGCGGCACGGGCTTGCGTCATCTCCTCGACGACCTCGGCCAGGCCGGCGGTGAGGCCCTCCGGATCGCGCTCCAGCGCGCGCTTGAGCGCCATGGATTCCAGGCAGACGCGCAGGTCGCAGATGTCCGTCAGCTCCTTCTGGCCGAGCGTGAAGACGAAGGTGCCGCGCTGCGGCTCGGTATGGACAAGGCCCTCCAGCTCCAGACGCTGAAAGGCCTCGCGCACCGGCGTGCGGCTGACCTCCAGGCGGGTGGCGATCTTGACCTCGGAGAGGGCGGCGCCCGGCGCCAGGTCGCCCGCGACGATCTCCTGGCGCAGCGCGTCCGTGACCAATCCGGTCAAGGACTTCGGCCGTTCGATCCGCATCTTCCATCCTCCTGAGCTGCGAGGCGCGTTTCACTATAGGAGTCCCGCCTCTAGCGTACAGTACGTTAGCACTTGACATACTGTATGCTAGTATGCCAGTTAAGTCACCCACATCGGCGCAAGACCGATCGGCCCCCTTGGAGGGAACGCTTGTGCATCGCATCGAGACTCTGCTCGTGCGGGTAAACCGCTTGCTCGTCGCGCTGGCTTTGGCGGCGGTCTTCGTGATCGTCTTCGTCAACGTCGTGCTGCGCTACGGCTTCGGCTCCTCGCTCGCCTGGGCGGAGGAAACCGCGCGCTTTCTCATGATCTTCGGCACCTTCGCTGGCGCCGGCCTGGCCCTCAGGCAGGGCGGACTGGTGGCGATCGACATGCTGCTGGAACGGCTGCCCTACCTCTTGCGGCGCCTGGTGCGCTGGGCCGGAGCCTTGGCCATGGGCGGCTTCATGGCGCTGCTGGTCTGGTACGGGATCGCCTTCGTGGACTTCGGCTGGAACAAGGAGACCATGGCCACGCAGATCTCGCGCGGCATTCCCTACATGGCCATCCCGATCGGCGCGGCTTTCTTCCTGGCGCACCTCTTCTTCTTCGCGCGCCGCTATGTCGACGGCGCCTTCGAAGGGAGCGAAGAGGCAGAGGGTCCCGCGCCCGAGGAAGGGGAGGCGCGCTGAGCCATGGCGCAGACCCTGGTGCTCCTCTTCGTGCTCTGCCTGGCCCTCGGCGTTCCCGTTGCCTTCACCATGGGGATCTCCGGCCTCGCCGCGGTCTTGATCGACGGCAAGGTCAATCCGCTGGCCGCCATGCAGCGGATCTTCGCCGGCATCGACTCCTTCCCGCTGATGGCGGTGCCCTTCTTCATCCTGGCCTCGGAGCTGATGATCGCCTGCGGGCTGACCAACGCGCTGCTGCGTTTCGCCAACAACCTGGTCGGCCACGTGCGCGGCGGGTTGGGCCACGTGAACGTGCTGGTCTCCATGCTCTTCGCCGGGATCAGCGGCTCGGCCCTGGCCGATGCGGCCGGGCCCTCGGCCATCATCATGCGGATGATGCGCAAGGCCGGCTACGCGCCCGACTACGCCGGCGCGCTCTCGGCGGCGACGGCGACCATCGGGCCGATCATCCCGCCCTCCATCCTGATGGTCGTCTACGCCATTTCAGACAGCCGGGTGACCGTGGCGGGCCTCTTCCTCGCCGGGGTCTTGCCGGGCCTCCTGCTGGGTCTCGCGCTGGCCGCGGCCAACCACGTCGTCTCCAAGCGTCACGACTACCGGGGCCGCGCGGAGCGCGCCTCCTGGCCGGAGCTGGGCGGCAGCATGGCCACCGCGCTGCCGGCCCTGATCATGCCCTTCATCATCCTGGGCGGCATCCTGGGCGGCGTCTTCACGCCGACGGAGGCGGGCGCGGTGGCCTCGGCCTATGCCCTGCTCTTGGGCTTCCTCATGCGGCGCCTGCCGCCGGCGGTGCTCTACGGGGTCTTCACCCGCGCCGCCGTCACCACCGCCTCGGTGCTCTTGATCGTCTCCATGGCCTCGCTCTTCGGCTGGCTCCTGACCTACCTGCAGATCCCGCAGAGCCTGGCGGCCTGGGTGGCGGGCCTCACCGACGACCGCCTGACGGTGCTCTTCCTCCTGGCCGGCTTCGCGCTGCTCTGCGGTCTCTTCATCGACACCCTGCCGGCCTTGATCATCCTGACGCCGGTGCTTGGACCCATCGCCGCGCAGTTCGGCATCGACCCGCTGCACTTCGCCATGATGCTGGTCCTGAACCTCACGATCGGCATGATCACGCCGCCCGTGGGCCCCGTGCTCTTCGTCATCGCCACCGTCGGCAAGCTCCCCATGGAGAGCCTGTCGCGTGCCGTCCTGCCGCTCCTGGCGGCGGAACTGGCTGTGCTGCTGCTGGTCATCTTGGTGCCCGACATCAGCACCGCCGTCCCCGGTTTTTTCGGCTTCGCCAATTGAAGCCTCGTTAAAGGGAGGAGCCCTCATGAAGTATCTCGCACAGTTACTCGGCGCCACCGCCGTCTTGGCGCTCTCGAGCGGAGCCGCGCTCTCGGCCGGCAAGGAGTTGAAGTACGCCCACTTCCAGTCGGCCGACCTGAGCTCGCCCAAGCACGCGGCTGCGCTGGCCTTCGAGAGCTGCGTGGAAGGCAAGACGGCTGGTTCCATCGACGTCCAGGTCTATCCGGCGAGCCAGCTGGGCAACGGCGGCGAAATCATCGAGGCGCTGCAGTTCGGCACGGTGCAGATGGGCGTCGTGCACGACGGTCCCATCTCCGCCGTCTACAAGCCCTTCTCGGTCTTCGCCATGCCCTACCTCTTCGACGATCAGGCCATGGCCTGGACCATCGTCGACGGGCCCTTCGGCGACGCGCTCTTCGAGGACATGCGCGACCAGACCGGCATCCGCGTCTTCGGCCTGGCCGACAACGGCGTGCGCAACTTCACCAACTCGGTCAAGCCGGTGGCCGAGCCCGCCGACATGGAGGGCATGAAGATCCGGGTCATGACCGCCCCGGTCTGGACCAAGCTGGTGGAGTCCTTGGGCGCGTCCGCCACACCGGTGCCCTGGCCGGAGCTGCCGGGCGCCCTGCAGCAGAAGGTGGTCGACGGTCAGGAGAACGGCGTCACCAACATCCTGAACGCCTCGCTCTACCAGCACCAGGACCACGTCACCTTGGACGGCCATGTCTTCTCCTGGCACGCCTACATGATGAGCGACGACTTCTACTCTTCGCTCACCGACGCCGAGAAGACGGCCATCAACCAATGCGTCGAGATCGCCAAGGTCATCCACCGCGGCATGACCGCGGCTCAGGACGCCAACGCGGCGACGATCCTGGCCGGGAAGGGCATGACGGTCACGCCGGTGACGCCCGAGCAGAAGGCCCAGTTCCGCACCCTGGCCCAGCCGGCCGTGCGCGAATGGATCGTCGAGGAGATCGGCAGCGAGTGGCCCGACAAGCTGGACCAGGCCGTCAAGGCCTATCGCGGCCAGTAAAAGAGCAGGGGAGGGCAGAGCCCATGTCCGCCGAAAGCGGTCCGCTGGTCGCCGTGCTGGAGCCCGGCTATGCGGACTACGCGACCGAACGCGCGGTGCTGGCGCCGGTCGGCGCGCGGCTGCGGCCGGTCGCGGCGGATGAGGATGCCCTGCCTTTCCTCGCCGAGGAAAAACCCCTCGCCCTCCTGGTGCGCGAGCGGCCGGTCGACGAGGCGGTGCTTGCCGCCTCGTCCGACCTCAAGGCCGTCGTGCGCTACGGGGTCGGGGTCGACAATGTCGATCTGGAGGCGGCTCGCCGGCGCCGGATCTTCGTGGCCAACGTCCCCGACTATGGGGCCGAGCACGAGGTGAGCGAGCTGGCGGTCGCGCTCTACCTGGCGACCGCCAGGCGTCTGCTGGCGCGCGATGCCAGCGTCCGCCGAGGCCGCTGGGGCGTCGCGCAAGCGGAGCCCATTCCGGGCCGGCGCGATGCCGTGCTGGGGCTCATCGGCTTCGGCAAGATCGCCCGCCAGGCGGCGGTGAAGTTTCGCGCGCTCGGGATGAAGCAGGTTCTGGTGGCGGACCCGGCGCTGACCGCTGACGGCGCCGCGACGGCCGACGTGGTGCTGGCCGAGGTCGACGAGATCTGCCGACAGGCCGACATCGTCTCCCTGCATGCTCCCTTGACGCCGGAGACCCGCCACCTGATCGACCGCAGACGGATCGGCCTCATGCGCGCGGATGCCATTCTGATAAATGTGGCGCGCGGTGGGCTGGTCGACGAGACGGCGCTGGCGGACGCGCTGAGGTCTGGAGCGCTCTTCGGCGCCGGGCTCGACGTCTTCGAATGCGAGCCTCCGGCGCCGGACCATCCGCTTCTTTCCGCGCCGAACCTGGTCCTTTCCGACCATGCGGCCTGGTACTCGGAGACCGCGGTTGCCGAGCTGCAACGCAAGGCGGCAGAAGAGGTGTTGCACGTCCTTGGCGGCAATCCGCCGAGGAACTGGGTCAACCCTTGGTGAGGTCCGCCATGCTGCTGCAACGCCTGAAAGAGTTGAAGATCGTCCCCGTCGTAAGAAGCGAGCGGACGCTGGAGGCCGAGCGCGCCTGCGACTGGCTGCTGGAAGCCGGACTGGAAGCGCTGGAGATTACACTGACCGTGCCGGACGCGACCGATTTGATCGCGCGGCTGGCGGCGGCCCATCCCGCTGCTCTCTTGGGCGCCGGCACCGTGCTCGGCGCCGAGGACGCATGGCGCTGTATCGATGCCGGTGCCTCCTTCCTGGTCGCTCCTTGTGCCGTGCCGGAAGTGGCCGAGGTCGCCAGCGCGCGCGAAGTTCCCTTCATGCCGGGCGCCGGCAGCGCCAGCGAGGTGCTGGCCCGCTGGCGCGAGGGTGCGGCGCTGGTGAAGGTCTTTCCCGCCAAGCTGCTGGGCGGTCCCGCCTATCTCAAGACCCTGCGCTCGGTCTTTCCCGAGATTCCCTTGATGCCGACCGGCGGGGTCACGCCGGAGAGCGCCCCCGACTACCTGGCCGCCGGCGCTCTTTGCGTCGGCATGGGCGGCGAGCTCATGCCCAAGGCGGCGCTCGCCGCCGGCGACAAGGCAGCCGTTCAAACCCTGGCGCGCCAAGCCCTGGCCGCCGTCACCTAGACCTCAGGAGAGTTGTCATGGATCTGAAGGAACTCGTTGCAGGCTTCCGCGATGTCGCCACCGCCTCGGTGGCGGACGTGGTCGACAAAATCGCCGGCAAGCGCGGCTATCTCGACCAGGCGATCAAGCCGCGCATCAACGAGAAGAAGATCGTCGGCCCGGCGATCACCGTTCTGGAAGGTCCGACCGACGAGTTCGTCCCGCCGCAGCACGCGCTCGATGCCATCGACGAGTCGGCGCCCGGATCCGTCATCGTCATCTCGATCGCCGGCGAGACCGACGTTGCCGTCTGGGGTGGCCTCATGACCGCGGGCGCGGTGGCGAACAAGCACGAGGGCGCGGTCCTGGACGGCGGCGTGCGCGACATCGTCGAGATCCGCCGGGACTACGACTTCCCGGTCTTCGCCCGATCCGCCTCTCCCGGTACCACCTTAGGCCGGCACAAGACCCTGGCGTCCGGGATCCCCGTCCCCATCGGCTCGGTCATGGTGCATCCGGGCGACATCGTCGTCGGCGACGTCGACGGACTGGTGGTGGTGCCACGCGCCCACGCCGAGGATGTGCTGGCCATGGCCCAAGAGATCGACGCTCGCGAGGCCGAACAGGCGAGGCTGATCATCGAGGCCGGCTCCCTGCGTGACGGCCTAGCCAAGTACGGCCGGATCTGACCCGGGTGGTGGACGGCATGCAGCCGGAGATCGTCTGCCTCGGCGAGCCCATGGTGGAGCTGAACCAGCAACCGGACGGCCGCTACCTCGCCGGCTACGGCGGCGATACCTCTAACAGCGCCATCGCCGCGGCCAGGCAGGGCGCGTCGGTCGGCTACTGGACCAGGTTGGGCGCCGATGCCTTCGGCGATCAGCTGTTGCAGCTGTGGCGGGAGGAGGGCGTCGACGCCGCTCATGTGGTCCGCGACGAGGCCGCCCACACCGGCGTCTACTTCGTGACCCACGGCGAGGGCGGGCATGCCTTCACCTATCTGCGCGCTGGCTCGGCGGCGAGCTTGATGCAACCGGGGGAGCTGCCGGCCGACTACGTGAAGGGCGCCAAGATCCTGCACGTCTCCGGCATCAGCCAGGCGATCTCGGCCAGCGCGGCGGACAGCGTGTTCGAGGCGATCGCGCTCGCCCGATCGGCCGGGGTCCGGGTCTCCTACGACACCAACCTGCGGCTCAAGCTCTGGCCTTTGGCGCGCGCGCGTGCCATCACCCATGCCGCCATGACGCTCTGCCAAATCGCCCTGCCGGGGCTGGAGGACGCGATCCAGCTCACCGGCAAGGAGGAACCGGATGCCATCGCCGACTTCTATCTCGGGCTCGGCTGTGAGGTCGTGGCCTTGACCCTCGGCGTCGCGGGAACCCTGGTGGCGACACCCGTTGAGAGGCGGATCGTTCCGGTATCGCCCCTGACAGCGGTCGACGCGACCGCCGCGGGCGACACCTTCGACGGTGCGTTCCTGGCGGAGCTGGCGCAGGGGAATGATCCCTTCTCAGCGGCGCGCTATGCCAATGCGGCGGCGGGACTCTCGACCCAAGGCTACGGCGCGGTGGCACCCATGCCCAGGCGCCCGGCCGTCGAGGCCTGGCTCGCCGAGGCGGCGGCGTGATGCCCCAGGCTCTCGTCACCGGCGGTACCCGCGGCATCGGCCTGGGCGTCGCCGAAGCGCTTCTGGCCGAGGGGTGGTCGGTCCTGGCGACCGGTGTCAGCCGGGAGGAAGTGGCGGCCTGTCCCGTAAAGCCCGGACTGACCGCCAGCCAACTGGACGTCACCGATCAAGCCGCCGTCGACCGCCTGCTCGAGGGCCTCGACGGTCTGGACGGCCTGGTCAACTGCGCGGGCATCCTGCTCCGCGAGGCGGAGTACGAGATCGAGGTCTTCCGCAAGGTGGTCGAGGTCAACCTGACCGGGACCATGCGCATGTGCCTCGCCTGCCAGCCCCTGCTGGCGAAGCGCGCGGGCGCCATCGTCAATACCGCCTCCATGCTGAGCTTCTTCGGCGGGCCCCTGGTGCCGGCCTACTCGGCCTCCAAGGGCGGCGTGGCCCAGCTCACCAAGGCGCTGGCCGGCAAGTGGGCGGATGAGGGGATCCGCGTGAACGCGGTGGCGCCCGGCTGGATCGAGACCGAGATGACGCAAGGCATCCGCGACAACCCCGAACGCGACCGCGCCATCATGGGCCGGACCCCGCTCGGACGCTGGGGGCAGCCCCGAGAGGTCGGCGCCCTGGTGGCTTGGCTGCTGTCGAAGCAAGCGAGTTTCGTCACCGGCGCCGTCCTGCCGGTCGACGGCGGCTATGCCGCGATGTGAAATGAGGAGAGAGGACATGGCCCTAGCCGAAAAGAAAACCGAAGCGATGATGCCCTACCAGCTGCCCTTTCCACCCGATGCGCTGGCCGAGATCGTCGTGCCGAAGGCCGTTCCCGACGACGAGCGCATCTGGGTGCCGCAGGCGGAGAACGTCTCCTTCCGGCCGCTCTGTCTTAATCGCTCGCAAGGCTATTGGACCAATCTGCTGCGCGTGCGCAAGGCAGGGGTGCTGTCCCGCCATCGGCATCCGCAGGCGGTGCACGGCTTCGTCCTGAAAGGCCGCTGGCGCTACCTGGAGCACGACTGGGTGGCGGAAGAGGGCGGATACGTCTTCGAGCCGCCTGGCGAGACCCACACGCTGGTGGTGCCCGACGACGTCGAGGAAATGATCACCTTCTTCCAGGTGAACGGCGTCATGTACTACGTCGACCCCTGGGGCAAGGCCGAGGGCTTCGAGGATGTCTTCACCAAGATCGAGCTCTGCCGCAAACACTACGAGGCGGTTGGGCTCGGCGCCGACTATGTCGAGCAGTTCATCCGGTGACGGGGCAGACCTCTCGCATTGGTCGAGCTTGGTCCTTCAGCTTAGATGAAGGCACGCGCTAGGCGATCACACCGGGGATCACAAAATCCTCCTGGCCCAGTTCTGCGGCCGCCACGTTGGCCATGAAGAGATGGTCATCGACCTCTAGGTAGCGGGCGGGTTCGTCCGCTTCGGCCAGGATCATGATCGCATGGGGTATGGTCACCAACGTGCCGGCCACGCCCTCCAGGAGCGCGTCCTCGAACGCCAGGTCCGCGAAGTGAATCGGAGCAGGCGCGCAGTCGGCGGCAGCCCCTTCCTCGACCGCGAGGTAGTCCCGTAACACCACCTTGTCCTCACCGATTTGGAAGTCGTGGACTATGTCGAATCCCTCGGGGAGCCAGTCGATGTCGAAGGTCAACGAGGCCTGCGGCGGAGGCGGGGGCGCGACCGTGACATCCGGGCGAAAGACGAAGCGGTCCTCGTCGGCGCCGCCGACAAGGAAGTCCTTGCCCGCGCCGTCGAAGAGGCGATCGTTGTTGCGCCCGCCGAAGAGGGCGTCGTCGTCATCCCCTCCCAGGAGGCGGTCCCGGCCTTGGTTACCGAAGAGGAAGTCCTGTCCGTCGCCGCCCCTGATCCACTCCAGACCCTGTTGCTGGTCGAAGCCGACGAGCAGGTCGTCCTCGAAAGAGCCCTCGAGCCCCTGCTGAATCTTCAGCATCAGGTCGTCCGCGTCGCCCGGGCCGTTGCCGATCCGCAGGTACTCGAGACCGCTGCCGTCGCCCTTGAACTGGTCCATGACGTGGATAGAGTCGATCAGGCCGCCGCCGCCGATCTGGAGAGCGGTCGGGACTTCGCCGTCGCGCAGGACATCGAGACAGCCCGCCAGCAGGGTCTTGAACGTGAAGGCCTCCACGTCACCCAGGTCCAAAATATCCTTATCACCGGCATTTCCGGGGTCCAGGATCACGTCGAGCGCGTCGTAATAGGCATCGGCGCTGGGATAGACGAGCGCGGCCGCTAGCTCGGGATAGGCATAGATGTCGCTGCCGGCGCCGCCCAGCTTGATGTCCGACTGGCCACCGCCGGTCAGGTGATCGTCTTCCCGCCCGCCGACGAGGATGTCGAGCGCGCCCTTACCGCGCAGGACGTCCTGACCCCCGAGGCCGAGGATCAGGTCCAACTCCTCGCTGCCCTCAAGCTCTTCATCGGCGGCGCTGCCGGCGACGATGTTGAAGTCGGCCAGGCCGAGACCGGCCAGCAGTTTCTCGATAGGGTTCATCGTACCGCGTCCTCTCTTTGTACAAGGACCAGCGCTCCCTCCTTATGCGTGTATCTTGGCTCGGCGTTTGGCTCTCGTAAAGTGAAATCTGGATCGTTTGAAAGTAATTACGAGTTTTATCAAAATAAAAGCAGAATGAGGCCCATCATGTATTTGTCTGAAGGATGCAGGATGTCGGCTAATGGTAATTGGAAACTGTCTCCGAGCAGCCATAAGCGCAAGGAAGAACCGCGAACAGAATCCCGACGAAGCGCGTTGCGCACGCCGGCCCGACAAAGGTCGCGGGGAAAAACTTCTGGCATTCCCTACCGTGGATTTCATACCCTCGCGTCAGGGAAGCATCTAAGGGGCAGAAGGATATGAATGCGGCCGAACACGCGGGCACGGCAAGGGCACATGCAAGCGCGGGATTTCATTCCGGAGTATCGAGATGTCGCTAAGATCACTGCTGGCATTACTGCCGATCGCTACCTTTCTTTGCGTCGCCGCCGCGGCTCAAGCGGAGATCAAGATCCGGACCCCGGGGCAAGAGGCAGCGCCGGCCGCAGGCGATCAGGCCGAAGGCCAGGGTGCCGCGCCCAATCCCGCCGAACCGGCCGAAGGGCCGCCGCCGCTTCCGCCCGAAGCGACGCCGGTCGACCACGACTACTACGCGGTGTTGAATGGGGCGAAGGTCGGCCCGATGAAACGCGCGGAAGTCGAACAAATGATCAGCCAAGGCAGGATCGACCGCGATACCTTGATGTGGCGTAAGGGGCTCGTAGACTGGCAAAAGGCTGAAAGCCTAAAAGAGATTGCCTGGAACAAGGACGCGCCACCGGCGGTCGACAACAATGCGCGCTTCCACTCCTACCTCGTGGGGACCTGGCGCATCGAGTACCTTCAGGACGGCTACAAGATCCGCTTGCAGACGACATTCAATAACGACGGGACCTATCAAAGCGTGGTCGAGGTCGGCAACATAGGCGAACCCTATATGATTTCCGAGTCCACGAAGGGTACTTGGGAGGTGACGGCCCTGAACGACGAGGCTTTCACCCTCATCTCAAAGAGCTCGAGAGATGAGGGAAAGAACTCCTCGGAGCTACAGGTGCTGGACCAAGACCGGGTGTACAACAAGGCTCTGCAAGAGATCGCCTACCGCACCGGGTGAGTTGCCGAGTCGAGCCCTGTCCAGGCGCCGACCGGCGGCCCGTGGAACCGTGCTGTTAGCTTCCCGCGCCAAGACCGCGAAGACGGACCTGTCTGCGTTCAGAGCTGCGGTCGCCGGCCTCGGCCCCTAAATCCAGAGGAAATTGGCCTCCGCCAGGTTCGTGCTCTCGACCCCGTTCAAGAACAGCATGTCCGTCAGGTCTCCGGGACCTGCCGGCATGGTCACCATCGTGCCGGAGAAGTGGCCGAAGTCGGCATCTTCGAACGAGAGGTCGTCGAAGTCGATCGGCGCTCCCTTGGCGTCCTGGTAGCCGCTGAGGCCGATCAAGTCTTCGTCCGGGTTGAAGTCGAACACGATATCGAAGTTCGAAGGAACGATCTCATCCAGCCAGGTGGTGGCGCTCTGCTCGGGAAGGGTCGCCACGACATCGGCGATCAGGACGAAGAGGTCGTTATCCTTGCCGCCGACCATGTAATCCATGCCGAAGCCGTCGACGAGCACGTCGTTGTGGCGGCCACCATAGAGTCCGTCGTCGCCGTCGCCGCCGCGAAGAACATCGCGGCCGTCGTTGCCGAAGAGAAGGTCCTCTCCCTCCTTGCCGGTCAGGTACTCGCGACCCTGGCTTTGGTCGATGCCGACCAGGGCGTCGTTCTCGTAGGTGCCTTCGGTGCCTTGCCGGATCATCAGGACGAGATCGTCTTCCAGCCCGGGTCCGTTGCCGATGCGCACCTGCTCCAGCCCGCTGCCGTCGCCCTTGAACTGGTCGATGCTGATAATGTCGTGTTCCAAGGGCTCGCCGAGGATGCCCAGGTCGTCGTAGGACCCGTCACCGTCGAAGTCGAGGCGCACGGCCTCCAGATCAAAGGCAAAGGAGAGGCGGGCGAACTCCTCGTCGAACTCGAAGAGGTTCAATTCGTCCCTGTCGTCCGGATTGCCCGGGTCGACGATGATGTCCTCGGGGATCAAGCGGTCGAGCCAGTTCTCCTCCTCCTCGAGCGGCGCCGGCGCCAGGAGGCCCAGGAAGCCGGGACTTGCATAGACGTCGCTCCCCGGACCGCCGGCCTTGATGTCACCGCCAGAGCCGCCGATCAGAAGGTCGTCGCCGCGTCCGCCGAGCATCAAGTCGAAGAAGTCGCCGCCGATAAGATAGTCGTCCCCGCGCAGACCGATCAGTACATCCAGCGAGTCGTCGCCGAGGAGCTTGTCGTCGTCGTTGCTGCCAAGCGCCAAGCTGATCTTCTCGGCATGCATTCCCAGCAGCGAAGACAGCATCTTCAGGAAGCCTTCCATGGTATCGTCCCCTCTTAGCAAGTGGTCGACGAAGCTTCCTCTTCATGTCCTAATGATAGCAGAGCCGGCTAGGACGCGAAACAGGCGATCCTGGATCGCCCGAGACTCCAGACAAGACGCTGCTTGACGCGGCGCGTCACGAACGCGCGGTACGGCCTTCCTCGATCTCGGATGGCTCGCTAGGTGCCCGCCTGCGCAAGCGGGCGATGCCGGCCTCCAGCAGCCCCAGGAGCCCCTGCGGCATGGCCACGACGAAGACCGCCAGGATGAGGCCCAGTCCCAATGTGCGGAACTCGCCGAAGCCTCGCATGACCTCGTCGGCGGCGACCAGCAGGATGGCGCCGACCAGCGCGCCCCAGAAGCGGCCGACGCCGCCGACCACGATCATCGCCAGCACGAAGAGCATCAGCGAGAGCGAGAGGATGTTGGGGCCGATGGCGCGGAAGTGCGCGGCATAGAGCCCGCCGGCGACGCCGGTGAAGAAGGCGGAGAGGCCGAAGACCAGCAGCTGGTACTTGAAGCGGCTGATCCCGCGCGAGACGGCATAGCCCGGATTGTCGCGCAGGGCCCGGAAGGCCAGGCCCATGGGGCTGCGCACGATGATGTAGGTGAAGATCAGCGAGACGATCAGCAGCGCGAGGACGATGTAGTAGTTGGCGATGACCCAATCGCCCTTGAAGGCGGCCCGCGTGCCGAGATCGCCGAAGCGCGAGAAGCCGACCGCGCCGCCGGTGAACTGCAAGCAGCGCACGCCGTCCATGACGAAGCAGTCGGTGTCGGTCACGATCATGAAGTACATGACTTGCGCGATCGCCAGGGTCAGCAGCGCGACGTAAGCCCCGGTCAGGCGCAGGCAGGCCATGCCGACCAGAAGACTGACGAAGACCGTGACGACCCCGGCCACCGGCATGGCGACCCAGACGCTCCATTCCCAATAGTAGCCCAGCATCGCGGTGGTGTAGGCGCCAAAGGCGAAGAGCGCCATCTGCGCCAGGGAGAAGATCCCGGCCATGCCGAAGACCAGGTTCCACTGCGAGGCGACGATGGCATAGAAGAACAGCATGATGATCTGGCCCAGGAAGTAGCGTCCCTCCAGGACGAAGGGCATCACCGCGAAGAGGGCCAGAAAGAAGAAAGCGACGGCGAGGTCGCGCAGGGTCGTGGCGCGCATGGCTCCGCGGCTCCTACAGCCTGCGCACCTGGGCCCGGCCGAAGACCCCGTAGGGCCGCCAGATGAGCGCCAGGATCACCAGCATGAGCAAGACCGGAAAGCCCCAGCGCGCGCCCAGATAGAACTGCGTGCAGGCTTCGATCAAGGCCAGCACGAAGGCAGCGAGGACGCTGCCGGGCACGTTGCCCAGTCCGGCCACCACGCACATGATGAAGGCCTTCAGCATGGGGTCATTGCCGAGCGGCGGCGAGAGCTGGGTGATGGAGGAGAGCAGCACGCCGCAGATGCCGGCCAGCCCGCCGGAAAGCGCCAGGACCTGCAGATAGACGCTGCGCGTCGGCACGCCCATGAGCCGGGCCGCCTCACGGTTCTGGGCGGTGGCGCGGATGGCGCGGCCCATGCGGCTGGTCTTCAGGCTCCAGGCGACCAGCGCCATGATGATGATGGAGACGACGACGATCAGGATATTCTGCAAGGGCACGGTGGCCGGACCCAGCTTGATCGCGCCGGAGAGGCTGACCGGCTGGCCCAGCGGCTGGCCGCCGTACTCCAGCAGGATCACGTTCTCCAAGGCGATGGCGATGCCGACCGTGGCGATGATGACGTTGGTCTCGAAGGCCTGGCTGCCCAGCATGAAGCGGACCAGGCCCAGATAGAGACAGATGCCGGCCAAGGCGCCCACGATCACGGCCGCCAAGAGGCCGAAGGGCCAAGGCAAGCCCGCAGCGGTGACCGCTGAGTAGGCCGCGTAGCCGCCCAAGGTCAGCATCGCGCCGTGCGCCATGTTCAGCATGCCCATGGCGCCCCAGACCAGGGAAAGGCCCAAGGTCGCCAGCGCATACATCGCCCCCACGGTCAGAGCCGACACCAAGATCAGGGGAAGCACGTCCATCCGTCGTCTCGCCTCGCTATCCGCCCAGGTAGGTTTCCAGGACCTCGGAGCGCTCGGTCAGTTCCTGTCCGGCGCCGCTCCAGACGATGTGGCCGTTGTCCAAGAGGTGCACGCGGTCGGCCAGATCGATCACCCGCATGGGGTTCTCCTCGACCAGCAGAATGGTGCGGCCCGAGGCCTTGAGGTCCGAGATCACCTGGTAGATCTGATCGATGATGATGGGCGCCAGGCCGAGCGATGGCTCGTCCAGCATCAAAAGCCGCCCGCCGGCCATGAGGCCGCGGCCGACGCCGACCATGCGCCGCTCGCCGCCGGAGAGTGTGCTGGCCAGCTGACTGGCGCGCTCCCGCAAGGTCGGCAGAATGGCGTGCACCTCGTCCAGGCGTTGCTCGATGCGGCTACGATCGCGCTCCAGGTAGGCGCCCATCAGGAGGTTTTCGCGCACCGTCATCTCGGGGAACAGCATGTCCCCCTGGGGCACTTGGATGATGCCCAACTCGGCGATCTTCTCCGCCGGAAGGCCGGCGACGGAGCGTCCCTCGACCGCGATGCTGCCGGCCCGCGGCCGCAGCAGGCCGGATATGGTGCGCAGCAGGGTCGACTTGCCGTGGCCATTGGGTCCGATCAGCGTGATGAGCGCACCCTCCGGCACCTCGAAGGAGAGGCCGTGCAACACGTCCCGGCCCTTGTAACCGGCCGAGAGGTCCTCGATCGACAGCAGAGGCACGTCGCTCATGACGTGGCCTCGGCATCGGCGGTCGGCTTGAACCAGTTCCGGCTGCGCGCCTTGGCGTCCTTGCCGAGGTAGACCTCGATCACCGCTTCGTTCTCCGCCACCTCGCGCGGCAGCCCTTCGAAGAGCTTGCTGCCGTGGTGCATGATCATCACCCGGTCCGAGAGGCGCATGAGAAAGCGCATGACGTGCTCGATCAGGATCACGGTGATCTTCAGCTCTTGCACCACCCGGGTCACCACCGCCTCGACCTCGTCGATCTCCTGGGGGATGAGCCCACCCACCGGCTCGTCCATCAAGAGGAGCCTGGGGTCGGTGACCAGCGCGCCGGCGATCATCAGGAGCTTGCGGTCCAGCACCGGCGCGCTCTCTACCGGCTCGTCCGCGCGCTCGCGCATGCCGACCAGCTCTAACGCCGCCTCGGTGCGCCGCTGCGTGTCCTTGTCCAGTCGGAGGCCCGGGAAGAGGCGGTTGCGGCGGCCGAAGTAGGCGGCGACCTGCACGTTCTCCCGCCCGCTCATGGAATCGAAGCCGGCGTTCAGCTGAAAGGTGCGCGCCAAGCCCAGATGGCAGATGCGGTCGGCCGAGGCCTTGGAGATGTCGCTGCCATTGAGCGTTACCCGGCCGGAGGTCAGAGGCTGCAGGCCGGAGATGACGTCGAATAGGGTGGTCTTGCCGGCGCCGTTCGGGCCGCCGATCCCGAGGACCACTCCCGGTTCGACCTCGAAGCTCAAGTCCTCGACGGCGGCCAGGGCACCGAAGCGCTTGGTCACCGCGCTACAGACCAGCATGCTCACGGCCTAGGGATGCTCCTCTGCGAAGAAAGGTAGGGAGCCGCCGCGAACGGCGGCTCCCTCAGGAGGGACAGGGGTATCCTCCTTTAACCGAGCCACGGCGGCGTCATAAAGGGCGCCACGGCATAGAGCGGCGGGGCGATCAGCTTCGGCTGCTGCGTGTAGTCCTGGTGCTGCAGGAACTGATGCGGCATGCCGAGCGAGGGATCCGGCACCTGCGTCGGATAGCAGAAGGCGCCCTGGCCTTCGGGGTTGAAGCGGCAGGTGCCGTTCACGCCGCGATATATCAGCCGCAGCATGGCATTGGCGACCCTTTGGTTCTGCTCCTTGTTGAAGGGCTCTCCCGTGCCGCCGGCGATCGCGGCGCCCAGCGCGTAGTGCCAGAGGCCGTCATAGGTCTGCGAGCCGGTGTTGAAGGCGGCGTCTGGACCGAAGAGCTCGGCGTACTTCTCGCGATAGGGGCGCCCGAACTCGTCCGGCACGGCGCCGATCACGGTGGAGTAGATCACGCCGTTGACGGCCTCGCCGCCGATCTCGCGGAAGGCCGGCAAGGAGGGGCCGTACTGCATGTAGACCAGGCTCGGCGTCGGATTTGGCACGAACTGCTGCATGAACTGCGCCAGGTCCTGCGGCAGGAAGTGCGTGATCGCGATCGCGGCCGGCGGGTCTTGCTGCAGCTTGGCGATCACCGGGCCCCACTGGTTGTTGGGATAGGGCACGGTCTCGTAGAGGCTGACCTCGAAATCGAACTCCGCCGCCCTGTCGCGGATCGCGTTGGCGATGATGACGGAGTACTCGTTGGCCGAGGGGATCAGCGCCAGCTTGCGGTTGGGCGGCGTCCACAGCCCCTGGGCCTCCAATGTCTGAAGGAAGAGCAGGAAGCCCGGACCGTAGAAGTACTCCGGCGGATCGCCCATGAAGGAACCGTAGTAGAACTCCGGATCCGTCATGAACTTCTCGAGCGCGGTGATGGCGGTGTTGTAGTGCACCAGGATGATGTCGTTCTCCGCCGCCACGTCCATCTCGATGCTCGACGTGCCGACGTTGTAGCCATTGACGACCGCGTGCACCTCGTTGAGGTCGATCAGGCGCTGTATGGCCTGGCCGGTCAGGTCGGCGCCCATCTCCTTGGTGTCTTCGATGTAGAGCTCGATCGGGCGGCCGAGGATGCCGCCAAGCTCGTTGATCTCGGCCGCGGCCAGTTCCAGGCCGCGCTTGAACTCGATTCCGTCCGCGGCGGCGAAGCCGCTCATCGGCAAGGCGGCGCCGATCGGGACGGGATCGCCCGACTGCGCCTTGGCATCCTTGTTGACGCTGGTCAGCATGGCCGCGGCGCCGACGCCGACGGCGGCACTGCTGGCGAGGAAACCGCGACGGCTCGCATTGCCCACGAGAGGGGCACTCCCAGTTGAACGCTTGGCTTCTTTCGACATGAGGCACTCCCTACGGTTGTCTTTTGATCTCTGCCCATTCGGACTCTTCTTATGTCTCGCAGATCCCCCTGGCCAAGGCTTGACAATCAAATGGACGATCTTGACAGGCAGACGGCGCTGTCCGCGCCCAGCCCCGAGATCCCGATCCGAGCCGCCCCGGCCCCATCCCTGTCGTTCGCGCGCGGACGGCAGTGGCCGGCGCGAGGGTCTAGAGATATGTGATCACATGTTCCAGAAAACGCTAGCCAGCCTGACCGGTCCCGGTCAAGAGGGGAGGAGTCGCAAGCGCGCTTTCGCGACGAACCTCTTGGGGGCCCCGGCGTGTCGGAGGGCGGGAGGCTACTGGACTTTTTCGTAGAGACTGGCGTCGACCATGGGCGCGTAGCTGTCGAGCGCCTTCTCGATCTGACCCTGCTGGACGAAGAAGTCGGCGACCTCCTTCAGGAAGTCCTGGACGCCGCCGCCCATCCAACGCGCGCTCAGCTGGTCGTCGCGCGTGTAGAAGTCGAAGAGCGAGAGGACGATATCGGACTCCTTGCGGCTGAGGCCCGCCGCCTCGGCGATGATCGGCCTGGCCGAGTCGCCCTCGTCGTCGAGGTACTCGGTGGCTCGGTCGCTCACTTCGAGAAACTTCACCACCAGGTCCGGATGCTCGGCGAGGAAGCTGTCGGTGACGGCTATGACGTCGAAGGCCCGAATGCCGAGACGGTCCTGCTCATGCGCCGACAAGAGCTCCCAGCCGTGCCCGCGCATGCGGCGCAGCGGCCCGCCCCAGGAACAGCCCATGGCCAGTTCGCCGGCGATGAAGGCCTCGTCGATGTCGTGCGGCGACATGTCGATGACCTCGACCTTGTCGACGTCCACGCCCAGGAAGTCGAGGCTGCGCAGCATCTTGTAATGCGTGACCGTGTTGAGCGGCACGGCGACCTTGCGGCCCTCTAGCTCCTGCGCGTTGGCGCGGTCGATGGCCTCCTTCTTGTAGATCACGCAGTTGTCGTTGCCGCCGTAGCTGACCGCCACGCCGGCCACCGTGATCGGCGCGCCGGCCGTCACCGCCAGAGCGAAGGGGACCGCGCCCATGGAGTAGGATATGTCGATCTCGCCCGCCGCCATGGCGTCGGCCATGGCGACGCCGGTGTCGAAGGCGCGCCACTCCACCGAAACGCCGAGCGCCTCGTCGTACCACTTCTCGACCTGGGCGACCTGGTTGGCGGTCGGCCACTCCAGGAAGTAGGCGACGCGTACTTTCTCCGGGCCGGCGGCAAGCGCCGGCGCGCTTACGCCGAGAAGAGCCAAGGTCATTGCTGCGATGGACGCCAAGGTTCGTTTCATTCTTCTTCCTCCTGCGGTCCGGTCCTGCCCGGTCCCGGCGTCGATCCGCGGTGTCGGCGCCCCCCGGGTGCTAGTCGGTCTCCACCAGTGGAACGATCAAGGTGGGCACATGCGAGCGGCGCAGCACGCTCTTGGCCACCGAGCCGAGAAAGGTGTGGCTAAGGCCGCGCTCATGCGAGCCCATGATGATGAGGTCGCAGTTGTGCTCACGCGCGCCCTTCAAGATCTCCTCGGCCGGATAGGCTTCGCAGACGGTCTGGGACTTGATCTGTTGGCGGATCTTCTGGTCCTCGGCGCTCTGGGCCGACCAGTAGAGGTCTTGGCGCTCCTGCAGGCGCTTGCGGGCCCGCTCGATCCTGAGGTCGGTCAGCTCGTGTCGCTTCTTGTCGTCCAGGATGTAGGTCTGCAGCGCGAAGGCCGCGTCTTCGGACAGCCGCTCCAAGACGTGCAGGATGTGGATGTCCGCGCCGGTGAGCTTCGCCAGACGCGCGGCATAGGCGAAGGCAACCAGCGTGTGCTGCGACAGGTCTGTGCTGTAGAGAATGCTGCGGATTTCCGGTGCCATGGGTATCGTTCCTTGTCTCCGCTCGTCCTTCTGTCGGTCAGTAGCCGAAGGCCCTGGGCAGCCAGAGCACGATGTCCGGGAAGAAGGCGATCAGGAAAATCGCGATGGTGTTGATCAGCGCGAAGGGCAGGGCGCGCACCGAGATCTCCTCGATCGAGATGTTGGAGATGCCCGACGCGATGAAGAGGTTCTCGCCCAAGGGCGGCGTCTGGAAGCCGATGCCCAGCGCGCAGACCATGACCACGCCGAAGTGCACCGGATCGATGCCCAGGTTGTAGGCGATCGGCAGCAGCACCGGGGTCAGGATCAGAATCGTGGCCAGGGTCTCCATGAACATGCCGACGAACAGCAGGAAGAAGATCAGCATGGCCCAGATGATGTAGATGTTGTCGGTGGCGCTCAGCATCGCCTCGGCAATGATGGCCGGGATCTGATTCTCTACTAGAAGCCGGCCGAAGACGGTCGCCGTGAAGAGGATCAAAAGCACTCGGCCCGTGAGCCAGGTGGTGGTCTCGAGCGATCGCGCGAGGTCCTTGAAGGATAGCTCGCGATAAACGAAGAAGCCGATCAGCAGGGTGTAGAAGATGGCGACGATGGCCGCCTCGGTCGGCGTGAAGAAACCGGAGTAGATGCCGCCCAGGATCACCAGCGGCGCCAGCAGGGCCCAAAAGCCTTTGTAGAGCGTGCAAGCGATGTTGCGGCCGGAGAAGCCTTCGGCCGAGCCGCGATAGCCGTGCCGGCGGCAGATTATGTAGTTCATCACCAAGAGGCTGCCGGCGATCAGCAGGCCTGGCAGCACGCCGGCGATGAAGAGCTTGGGGATGGAGACGGACTGGAAGACGCCGTACTTCTCGACCGCTTCCGGCGGCGGCTGCATGCCGAGCGCGGAGATGCCGAAGATCACCATCGGGATGGAGGGCGGGATGATGATGCCCAGGCTGCCGGACGACGCGGTGATCGCCGAGGCGATGCCCTTGTTGTAGCCGCGATCGATCATGGCGGGGATCATCAGCATGCCGACGGCGGCCGTCGTGGCCGGCCCGGAGCCGGAGATGGCGCCGAAGAAGAGGCAGGCGAAGACCGTGGCCGCCGAGATGCCCCCGGTGAAGGGGCCGGCGAAGCTCTCCGCGACATGGACCAGGCGCCTGGAGATGCCGGCAGCTTCCATCAGGGCGCCGGCCAGGATGAAGGCCGGCAAGGCCATCAAGGGAAAGGAGCCCACCGAGGTGAAGGCGATCTGGACGAACTTGATCGGGTTCTCGCCCAAATAGAGGAAGGAGATGAGGGCTGACACGCCCAGTGCCACGGTGATGGGTGCGCCCAAGACCAATAGCACCAGGAAGGCTCCGAAGAGGATGAGAACAATTGTGCTTTCCATAACGGCTTCCCCGCGTCTTTCTTGTTGGAGACTGTGGCCGGCCTAGCTCTTCTGCGTGCTGGCGCCGCCGCCTTCCTCCATCATTTTCTGCACGTCTTGCTTGTCCGGATCGCGGATATCGATCCCCTTCACGAGCTTCAAATAGTTCACTTGAATGATCCGGATGGTCATCAGCGTGAACGCGAGCGGGAGAATGACGTAGATGTACTTCATCGGGACGCCCAGCGTCTGGGACTTCCAGAAAAGGTTCATCTTGAAGAAAACAAAATTGAAGGAGAGGTAGACAAAGTACACATTGAACGCGATCCAAAAGAGATCGGCAATGCCTTCGATGTAGTTGACAGCTTTCTTGCTCAGTTTCTTGAACTGAAAGGTCACGCGGTTATGCGCCGAGAGGCGGGCAGCGTAGCTGGCGCCAAAGTAAACGAACCAAACAAACATATAGGTCGAGAGTTCCTCGCTCCACGCGATCGAGTAACCGAAGATCTCTCGGGACAAGATTTGCGCAAAGAGCAAGCAAACGAAGATAGCCAACAGGCTGCGGCAGATGAAGCTCTCTATATTATCGATAAAATGAAAGAACTTGACCGTCATGACCCTTCCTCCCCGTGGGTGGGGCTGCGCCCCAGGAAGGCCAACGGCGACGGAGCGCTGTTGGCGAGGGTCCTGGAGCGCAGCCTCAAACCTGTCGCAGTCTAGTTGCGCTTAGCGAAACGCTACTACTGCACGGCCGGACGGCCAAGGGACTCGAGGATGGCGTTGACCTTGTCGACACCACCGACGCTCTCGTAGAACTGCGGCCAGACCTGCGTGGTCGCGGCCTCGATCCACTCCTTCTCGTCGTTGGCCGGATGCACGATCTCGATGCCGCGGGCTTCCAGATCGGCCTTCAAGGCAGCTTCCGTGTCGGCCAGGTACTGGGCGCTGTACTCCGTGGCGGCCTGGCCGGCCTCGAGGATGGCCTTCTGCACGTCGGGATCCAACTCTTGGAAGACGCCCTCGCTGATGACGATGGGCTCCAGGAGGAAGAGGTAGCGGATCTCGGTGATGTACTTCTGCACCTCGTAGAACTTCATCGCGTGGATGGTGATGTAGGGGGTGTCCTGCCCGTCGACCACGCCCTGCTGCAAGGCCGTGAAGGTCTCCGACCAGGCCATCGGCGTTGGGTTGTTGCCCCAGGAGTTGTAGGTCTCGATCATGATCTCGTTCTTCGGCACGCGAATGACGAGATCGCCCAGATCCTCCAGGGTGGTGACCGGCTTCTTGGAGTTCGACAGCACGCGGAAGCCGGCATAGGACCAGGCGACGATGCGCACGCCGGCATCGCGGATGGTGTTCTCCACCAGCTCTTCCCCGACCGGGCCTTGCGTCAGCTTGACCGCGTCCTCGAGGCTCAAGATCATATAGGGCAGGGTGAAGACGCCGACCGTCGGCGAGAAGGGGGTGATGTTGTTGATCGCCAGGACGGAGAAATCCAACAGGCCCATGGCCGCGTCGTTGACCGTGTCCTGCTCGCTGCCGAGTTGGCCGTTGTGGAACATCTGGACCTTGTACTTGCCACCGGTCCTGGCCTCGAGTTCTTCGGCGAACTTCTTGCCGGCCGCGTCCTGCGTGCCGCCGGCCGCGTCGCCCAGCGCCATCTTGAAAGTCTTGGCGGCGGCCATCTCCGCACCGCCGAACGCCAACGCCACAGCTAGGCACGCTGTCGCGGTGATCTTTACCGGAAAATTCATCTGAGCCTCCTACTATCGCACCGACGAGTTCTTTCGATTACTCGTTCTCTGCGGTCGATGCTTGACTAGTCGTGTGGCCAGCCGGGCAGATTAGGCCAATCGCCACACTGCTCAGCCAGACCCCCTGCCTGCAAGCCAAGTGCAGAGCGGGGGGGGGCAACTTTGGCATAGGGGTTTCGAGGAAGTCCACAAAGTTTCGCAAAATCTTCGTCCAGTTGCGCGATAGGTCTCGACCCGACGGACATTGTCCAGATTCTGCGTTTGATACCATTATTGATTTCTATGATACCATGAGGGCATCGTACGGCGACTTGGCCTATTGCTCTTTGATCAAAGCGGCAGCGTGGCCTGAGGCGCGCCCGGCCGCGCCGGAGCGCTGGCGCGCGGAAAGGCGGTTACTGCTGCCTGGCCAGGACCAAGTTGACGCCAAGTGCGATCAGCAGGCCTCCGCCCAAACGGCGAAGCAGGAGGAGAAGGTGGGTCGAGGAGCGACAGCGCTTGGCGACGGCATGCGATGCCTCGATCAGGATCCCGTCGGTCAGCGTGAAGACCGTGTTGACCAAGAGACCCATCACGACGATCTGCAGCCAAATCGGGAAGCTTGCCGCGCTGTCGGTGAACTGCGGCAGGAAAGCCAGATAGAAGAGCGCGGACTTGGGATTGAGGACCTCGACGACAATGCTGTCGCGCAGGGCTTTGCGCGCCGTCGGCCGTGCCAAGTCCAAGGCATCGGGTAGAGAGGACCGCGGCGTCATGAGGTATCTGACGCCCATCCAGACCAGATAGGCCGCGCCTGCAAACTTCATGGCGACGAAGAGAGTAGGGACGACGGCCAGCAAGGCCGATACGCCCAGCGCCGCCGCCGCGGTATGCCACAGGCCGGCGATATGGAAGCCCAGCGCGGACCACCAGCCGGCGCGCCGGCCCAATGAGAGCGTCTGCGCGGCGGCATAGAGCATCCCCGGCCCGGGCACGAAGGCGAAGACCAAGGTGGCCAGGAAGAAGGGTGCGAGACTCACTGCTGACGGCATGGCGCGATCCGGTTTCCAGGAGCGCCATCATCACTCGGGCCGCTCGATCTTCGAGGGCGGCATATCAACGCCCGTAATGCCGTTAACGGCGCGCCGTCAGCCGTGCTCGTCCAGTAGCTCTTCTTCGAAGGGGTAGCGCGAGAGGACGATGGGGCCATCCTCCGTGATCAAGAGCTGGTCCTCCAGCTTGATGCCTTCCACCCCGCCCACTTCGCCGACGTAGCTCTCGACGCAGATGACCATTCCCGGCTCCAGGACGCCGTCGTAGTGAAAGGCTTCGTCCACGGGGTAGTAGAGCACCGGCCACTCGTCTCCCATGCCCAACCCATGCGCCATGCAGGGATAGGGTTGGCCGCCGATCTCCTCCGGCTGCCGATAGCGGCGCTCGACGATGTCGCGGAAACTGGCGCCCGGCTGCATCAGCTGCTCGTTGTGGCGCAGCTCCAACCAGGCCTGGGTATAGAGCCTGCGCTGCCGCTCGCTGGCCTTGCCCGGGCCGCAGCGGAAGGCTCTGCTGATGTCGGCGCCATAGCTCCAGGGGCCGATCATGCCGCAGTCGAAGACCACCATGTCGCCGGCCCGGATCATGCGCGAGGAGGCCTCCTGCTGCCAGGGATTGGTGCGCTCGCCGGAGGCCAGGAGACGATAGTCCAGCCACTCGCCGCCACCCTCGATCAGCGCCTGCCACATGTGCGACCAGAGCTGCTGCTCGCTGATGCCGTTGCGCAGGGCGGAGCGCATCCGGGTCATGCCGTCCTCGGCCACGGCGATGGCCTGGTTCATGCAGAGGATCTCTTCCGGAGACTTGATCTTGCGCGCCTCGGCCAGCAGGGGGCCTACGTCGACGACGGCAAAGCCCAGCGCTTCCAGGGCCTGCTGGCCGTGCGCGCCGGCGCGCTCCAGGGCTACTCCGCGCGCGCCGCCGCAGTGCCGGGCGATCAGGTCGGCCATCTGGGCGGCCCACTTGGCCGCCCACTCCTCCTGGCGATAGCCGGCGAACATGTAGGACAGCGGCAGCAGATCGTCGCGGATTTCGTCGATCGTCTCCAGCTGCCGGCCGGTCTCGCGGCCGGGACTGCTGTCGAAGTAGACCACCGGCCCTTCCGCCGGCACGAAGAGATAGCCGGCCTGGATGTGCATCTGAAAGAGCGTGCAGTTCCGCACTCCGGTGGCGTAGCGGATCGACAGAGGCTCGACCAGGATCGCCGCGCCCAGACCGCGTTGGATGATCTGCTGGCGCAGGCGGTTCAAGCGATAGGCACGCAGGCGCGGCACGTCGATCAAGGCCTCGGTGTCGACCGCCTGGGTCGGCGGGGTGATCCAGGCCGCCTGCCGCAAGGTCAGGGGACGCGGCCTGACGGCAAAGGCCCTGCCGTAGTCCTCGGCCTCGTTCATTGGTGGAGCGGCTGCCACTTGTCCAAGGCCTCGATGAGTCTCTCGTGTTCGCCCGCGGCCATGGAGACGGAGTGCGCGGCATCGGGAAAGGCGCCGCTCTTCACGTCGTCGCGAAAGCCGGTCAGGCCCTTGATCCTCTCTTCCTTGAGGCGCCGTCTGATCGACAAGAGATCGGCCCAGGCCTTGGCGTGGCGCGGCGGGTCTTCGACGTCGCCGCAGATGTCCTCCATGAAGGAGAAGATGATGTCGCCGCCCGACCCGGCGCCGATGGAGTGCGTGACCAGTCGCGTGCGCTTGTTGATCTCGCCGAGCGCCTCGCTCGCGACGCATTCCACCTCGGCCGCGTAGCCGCCGGCATCCTCCAATCGGCGGAAGTCCTCCATCAGCCGCATGGCCTCCTCCGCCGTCTTGCCGATGATGCGCAGGCCACCGACCTGGGTGGAGCGGCGCGGCACCAGACCCAGATGCCCCTGTACCGCGAGGCCCTCGTTCGCCAGCATTTCGACGATCCCCAGGCCGCGCGGCGTGTAGATCGCATCCGCGCCCTTCTCGGCCACCTTCACCGCCGCGGTCAGGATCTCGTCGCGGGTGTAGTACTGCGTCATGGTCTGCGAGCCGGTGACGAAGGTCTCGGGCGCGCCGGCGCGGATCTCGTCGATGTCCAGATCGGCGATGGTGATGAGGTCGATGCCCAGCTGCTCGCAGGCGGCGGCTTCCTCTCGGGTCACCGCCGAGACCTGGGTCATCTTGATGCCCTTGGCCTTGTTGGCCTGGATGTCGGCGACCGTCAGGTTCCGCCGGGCCGGCCGGCCGCCGTAGGTGTAGATCTTCTTGACCGGCATCACATGGTCCGCTGGGCGATGCGCTCGAAGCTGCCTTGGGCGATCATGTGCGGCGCCTGGCGCAGGCTCGGCGCCTTGCTGTAGCGGCCGAAGGACCGGCGCGCCACGACCAGCAGAACCTCCAAGTTGGACTTGAAGAAACCGGCGTCGGGTTCGGGGACCTGATCGGCGATAGCCTCGGCCAGGCGGGGCAGCGCGTGGAAGGGCACCTGCGTGTAGAGGTGGTGCTCCACGTGGTTGTTCATGTTCATGTAGAGGAAGCGGCCCAGCCGATTGGTGCGGAAGGAGCGGGTCGAGTCCAGGATCGATGGCGCGTTCTCCTGCAGCTCCACGTGTTGGATGAGCGTGAAGAGCAGCATCACCGGCGCGCCCAGCAGGCGCGGCAGCAGGAAGAACCAGAGCGGCCAGAGGAAGCCCGAGGCGATCAGGATCGCCATGGCGCCATAGATAAGGGTGAAGATGCGCGCGTTGCGGATCATCTTCGCGAGTTCGCCCTTGGGCGTCACCATTCGCATGACGTCCGTCGGCCGGCCGATCGCCAGGTGCCACAGCACCGAGAGATGAAAGCGCAGCAGGGCGAGACCGCTGACCTCCATCAGCCAGCCCTTCAAGCCCATGGGCGTGTCGAAGGGCATCTGGCTGTCCTTGCCGACGTGCCAGGTGAAGGTGTGGTGATTGGTGTGGGTGTAGCGGCGGTGCAGCGGCTCTTCCATGTAGAGGAGCGAGGTCACCCAGAACACCGCCTCGTTCAGCCAGCGGGTGCGAAAGGCCGTGCCGTGGGCGGTCTCGTGGCTCATGGCGTAGGCCGGGACGGTCAGCAGGATGCCGTGCACCAGCATGGCCGGCCACAGCCAGGGGCTGCCCAGCGACAGCCAGACCAGCGCGCCGGTGCAGAGCAAGCCGCCCGCCCAGAGAGCCAGGTAGCGGAGCCCCGGCCGGTCCGAGCGCTGGGCGATGGCCTTCAAGGTCTTCTTGTCGAGCTTCACGCCGCTGGAGGCGGCATTGGTGGCCTGATAGCTGGGCATGGCGCTCGCCTCACGTCGCGTAGGCCGAGCCTTCCTCGTCGAGGATGGCCTTGAGTTCGGAGAAGTGGCGCTCCGCCTGGTCCGGATAGTCGGCGATCTGCTGTGCCGTCTTCTCGGCGATGTCGTCCGGCAGGACGCGCAGCGCTTGGCCGGTTTGCAGCGCCTTGATGTAGGTCTCGGCGGCACGCTCGAAGTAGTAGAGCCGGTTGAAGGTGTCGGCGACGGAGCTGCCGATCACCATGACGCCGTGGTTGCCCATGACCATCACCTTGACCTTGGGGTCCGACAGCAGCTTGGCGCAGCGCTCTCCCTCGTCCTCGAAGGCGAGCCCGCTGAAGGACTCGTCGATCACCACGCGATCGAAGAAGATGGCGGTGTTCTGGTCGATCGGGGGCAGGCGGGAGTCGGCCAGGCTGGCCAGAACCGTGGCATGGATCGGATGGGCGTGCATGACGCAGCGCGCATGCGGACAGTGGCGATGCACCGCGCCATGCAGGCCCCAGGCCGTGGCATCCGGCGCGTTGGGCCCGGACAGGGTCTCCCGATCGTTCGCGTCCAGCAGCAGGAGGTCGCTCGCGCAGACGCGCGAGAAGTGCACCTGATTGGGGTTCATCAGGAACTCCGCGCCGTTCTCGCTCACCGCCAGCGAATAGTGGTTGGCGACGGCTTCGTGCAGGTTCAAGCGCGCGGTCCAGCGGAAGGCGGCGGCCAGGTCGACCCGCTCTTGCCAATGGTCGCTATTGCTCCGTGCTGGGAAGGGAAGGGTGGCACTCATGGCAAAGCCCCCGGTGGTTGCGATGGCGTAAGTCTTGGGCCGCTTCGCACCGCTTTACCAACGATAGATTCGCGGGCAATCTAGTAGGAAAACTAATGCATGACTTTTGTATGGAGGATCCATGTCCGGAGCAGGCCTGCCGCCCTTGAACTGGCTCCGCGCCTTCGAGGCCTCGGCACGTCATCTGTCCTTCACCGCGGCGGCCGAGGAGCTCAATCTCACCCAGTCCGCGGTCTCCCAGCACATTCGCAGCCTGGAGCAGTTTCTGGGGATGGCTCTCTTCATCCGCAGGACGCGCGCCCTACAGCTGACGGAGGCCGGCTTCAACTACTTGCCGACGGTGCGCGAGGCCTTCGACGTGCTGGCGATCGGCACCCGGGCGCTCACTGGCGGGGACCGGGGGCGCTCCCTCATGGTGCAAAGCAACATGGCCTTCACGACGTTCTGGCTGGCGCCGCGCCTGGCCGGCCTGCTCGAGGCCAATCCCTGGCTTACCCTGCACATCGTAACCCCGATCTGGGACCCTGAACGCACGGCGCCCGACGCCGAGGTCGAGATCCGCTTCGGCCGCGAATCGGAGATGTCCGATGCCGTGGTGCGCCTGACCCGCGAACAGTGCTTTCCGGTCTGCCAGCCCGGCTTCGCCCAGGGCGCGCCCGACTGGCGCAAGGACGCGCTCTTCGACTGCGCCGGGGTGATCGGCAATTGGGAGGCCTGGCTCACCGGTCAAGGCATGCGCTTGCCCAAGGGCAAGCTGGTCAATCTGGCCTCCACCTACGTGATCACTCTGACCGCCGTCCTGAACGGTGCGGGTCTGGCCATGGCGCACGACACCTTGGCGGCGCTCCATCTGCAGTCGGGAAGGCTATCCGCGCCCTTCGAGCATCGTGCCGACATGCCGGAAGCCTATTTCCTGCGCCCTCCGCCCAAGCACGGCGAAACCCCGGCCAGCCGCGCGTTCTCGGACTGGATCCAGGCGGAGTTCGACTGAAGAAAAGCCCCACCACCCTCCGACCGCGCCAATAGCACTCCGTCGGGCTGGAGCGGGAGACTGTCCTGCATTAGCCTTGGCCCATCGAGGCGAAGGAGGGAGGCCGCCATGGCCAGGGAACAGGCGATCGCGACGCTGCAAATCGACAACGAGCGGGTGCGGGTGACCCAGTACCGCTTTCCGCCCGGCAGCGAGACCGGTCACCACGTGCATGAGTACGACTATGTCGTGGTGCCGGTCATCGGCGGCCGCCTGACCATGACCGACGACGACGGCAAGGTCACCCAGGCCGACCTCGCGCTGGGGGAGAGCTACAACCGGCCGGCCGGTGTGTCCCACAACGTCATGAACGACAGCGGCGCCGAGATCGCCTTCGTCGAGATCGAGCTGAAGGGCTGAGGCCGAGCCCGCGTGGTCCTGGCCCTTTGGTCAGTAGGCGCGACCTTGGCCGGCTGCTATCAGGGGGACCATGAGTGGTGAGGAAGGGCGCATGGCTTCCCGCGAGGCCGTGAGGGGTGAGCGCGCATCCGCCGGCTGGCTGGTGCCGGGCGTCTTGGTCACCTGTACTGGCGTCTCGATCCTGTCGACCGATCTCTACCTGCCCAGCATGCCGCACCTGCCGGAGCTGCTGAGCACCGACGTGTCCGCCGTCCAGCTGACCTTGAGCCTGAACCTGGCCGCCTTTGCGTTGGCCCAGTTGATTCACGGGCCGCTTTCCGACCGCATCGGGCGACGCAAGCTGCTGCTCTACGGCTTGACCGGCTTCTTTCTCTCGAGCTTGGTCTGCGGCCTTGCGGACAGCATCGAGATGCTGACGCTGGGCCGCATCGGGCAAGGCCTGACGGCAAGCGCCGGGTCGGTGGTGATCCTCTTGATCATCCGGGACCTCTATAGCGACACCAAGGCCATGCAGGTTCTGGCCGCCTATGGCCTGGCGCTGGGGCTCGTGCCCGCGGTGGGACCGCTGCTCGGCGGCTACATCTTCGTGGCCTGGGGTTGGCAGGCGAACTTCCTGCTGCTGTCGGCCGCCATTCTGGTGGTCTTCCTCCTGGTCGCGCGTGTCGTGCCCGAGACGGGCGAGCGCAATCCCGATGCCCTGCGCCCCGGCCACATGGTGGCCTCCTATCTGGCGCTCCTGGGCAACCGCGGCTATCTGCGCTACTTCGTGCCGCTGACCTTCTTCTTCGGAGCCCTGTTCGCCTTCCTGACCGAAGGCCCCTTCCTGCTGATCGAGCACCTGGGAGTGCCGACCCAGCACTACGGTTTCTATCACGCGGTGCTCGTCGTGGCCTACATGGCCGGGAGCCTGCTGGTCGCCCGCCTGGCCCGGCGCGTTCAGGCGGCCGCCTTCGTCAGGCTGGCGCTCGTCGTCGGCAGCCTCGGCGCGCTCTTCCTCTTCATCGTCGTGGCAACGGACCAGGTCACGCTCTTCGGCATCCTGGCCGGCGTGGGCCTCTACGGCGTCGCCCTTGGCTTCATCTTGGCCAGCGGCCCGCTCTGCCTGCTGGAGGCGGTCACCCGCGGCCCGAAAGGGCCGGCGTCCGCCTTGGTCGGCGCGGCGCAGATGGGCACCGGCAGCCTGGCAGGCTTGCTGGTCGCACTCACCCACGATGGATCGGCTTGGCCCATGGTGGGCACCATGGTGGCTTTCGTAACCTTGGCCGTGCTCGGCTACCTGGTTTTCTCGCCCAGGCGCCTTGGGCCGGCCTGAGCCGCCGGGTATCAGCCGGCGGAGATGTAGTCCCTGAGGGCCGCCGCCTCGTGCTCGCTCTGGGCGATCCGCTCCTTCACCAGGTCGCCGATGGAGACGATGCCCAGAAGCTTGCCCTTTTCCACCACCGGTACGTGTCGGATGCGCCGATCGGTCATCACCCCCATCACATCGGCGATGGTGTCGCTCTTGCGGCAGGTGATCACGTTCTCCGTCATCAGGGCGGAGACCGGTTGAGACAGGGCCGAGGCACCGGTCGTTCCGACGGCGCGCACAATGTCGCGTTCGCTCAAGACGCCGGCAATCTCGTCTCCGCGCATCGCCAAGATTGCGCCGATGCGGTTCTCGACAAGGACCTGCGCAGCTTTCTCAAGGGTGTCGTCCGGACTGACACTAACGACGTCGCCACCTTTTCCCGAGAGGATGCGTTCTATGGTCATCGCAACATACTCCTCTAAGCAGCCGCCACGAGCCGGGCGGTCACCTTAGCGTGAAGTATGCGCTTCGGCGGGCCAGGCCCGCAAGGCTACGACAGTCTTATAGAGGGCGCGCGGGCGCGCTATTTCACCGCTCCCGTGTCCGCTGCCTTCGCCAGGAAGGCCCCTGCGTCCATGATGTCGTCGACGATGGCGGCGCGCGCGGCGGGCCCGTCGCCGGCGCTCAAGGCCTCCAGGGCGCGCTGGTGGTGGTCGTCCAGGGCCTTCACCAGGGTGATATCGCGGAACAGTAGATTTAGGGTCGGCCCGATGCTGAGCCAAAGGCCGTGAATGATCTGTAGCAGGGTCTCCGATCCGGCCGCCTCGTAGATGGTGAAGTGGAACTGCTCGTTGGCGGCCAGATAGGCCTTGGCATCCTGTCGCGCGATCGCCTTCAGCATCCGCTCGTTGGCTCGGTCCAGGCGCTGCAGGTCGCCCTTGGCGATCCTGTCGGCCGCCTGCTCGGCCGCCAGGCCCTCGAGGGCCGCGCGCACCCGCCGAAGGTCCTGGATGCGCTCCGGCGTAATCGACGGCACGCGATAGAAGCGATTGGGCTCGGCGGCGAGCGCGCCGGAGGCGGCGAGGCGCTGCAGCGCCTCGCGCACCGGCGTGGGACTAACGCCGAAGGCTTCCGCCAAGCCGCGCACGGTTAGTGCCTGTCCCGGCTCGAAGCGGCCCATCATCAAGGCCTCGCAAAGGGAGTCGTAGACCCGGGTGCGCAGCGTCTCGCGGCTGACCTGCGGTACCGGGGGCGCCAGTCCGGCGGCCGAGGTCGCCCCGGCCACCGCGCGGCGGCCGGGCTTTCCCTCGTTGCGCGGCACGGCCACCGGACCTAGGCGGCCAGGGCTACGCCTTCGCCTATAAGCGCGTCCTGGACTTCCTTGATCGCCTGGCCCAGACGCTCGACGCAGGCATCCACCTCCTCGCGCGTGATGATCAGGGGCGGCGAGAAGGCGACGGCGTCGCTGTTCGGCAGGGCCCGGGTGATGAGCCCCAGCTCCAGGGCCTTGGCGGCGACCCGCGGGGCGACCTTCAAGGCCGGGTCGAAGGGCTGCTTGGCGGCCTTGTTCTGGATGAACTCGACCGCCGCGATCAGGCCGACACCCCTGACCTCCGCCACCTGGGCGTGGTCGGAAAAGGCCTCGCGCAGGCGCTGTTGCATGTAGGCGCCGACCTCGGCGCTCCTCTCGACCAGGTTCTCCTGCTCCATGATGTCCAGGTTCACCATGGCCGCGGCGCAGGACACCGGATGGGCGGAATAGGTGTAGCCGTGACCGAAGACGCCGAAGTCGCCCGACTTCTCCAGCAAGACATTCCAGACCTTCTCGCCGACCATGCTTGCCGACAGCGGCAGGTAGCCGGAGGTGATGCCCTTGGCGATCGAGACCAGATCGGGCTCGATGCCGAAGAGTTCGGAGCCGAACCAGCGGCCGGTGCGTCCGAAACCGCAGATCACCTCGTCGGCGATCATCAAGACGTCGTGCTTCCTGAGGACGGCCTGCATCTCCGGAAAGTAGTTCTCCGGCGGGACGATGACGCCGCCGGCGCCCATGACGGGTTCGGCGATGAAGGCGGCCACCGTCTCCGGCCCCTCGCGCTCGATGAGCGCGTCGAGTTCGGCCGCCAGATGCGAGGAGAAGGCGGCTTCGCTCATCCCCTCGGCCGCGTTCCAGAAGTGGTGCGGCGTTTCGGTGTGCAGGATGTTCTCGATCGGCAGGTTGAAGGCGTTGTGCAGCAGGGGCAGCCCGGTGAGGCTCGCCGTCGCCACGCTGACTCCGTGATAGGCGCGCTTGCGCGAGATGATCTTGCGCTTCTCCGGCCGGCCCAGGAGGTTGTTGTAGTACCAGACCAGCTTGATCTGCGTGTCGTTGGCGTCCGAGCCGGAGCAGCCGAAGAAGACGCGGGCCATGTTCCCCGGCGCCATCCGCTTCACCCGGTCGGCGACCCTGACCGGTGTTTCCGTGCCCATGGAGGCGAAGGAGTGGTAGTAGGGCAGCTCTTCCAGCTGCTTCTTGACCGCTTCCGCGATCTCCGGGCGGCCGTAGCCAATGTTGACGCACCAAAGGCCGGCCAAGGCGTCGATGTACTCGCGTCCTTCGATGTCCTTGAGTACGACGCCCTTGCCCTCGGTGATGATCCGCGGGCCGGTCTCCATGTGCTGCGCGAGGGCGGTGTAGGGATGGAAGAGGCTGTCCTTGTCCATCTCTTCCAAAGTAAGGTTATGGCTTGCGGTGATGGTCATCCCTGGGTTCCTTCCGGTGCGTCCGATAGGCTTGCCCGACAGAGCCGATGGAATGCTCGACGGGCGGTCGGTTAAAGCGGCTTGACTGGTATATGTGATATCATTCAGCATGGCTCTTGGCCAAGGGGGCTTTTTCAGCCATGCGTCGCTGGCGCTGCCAGCCGGCACGTGGTTGTCTTGCTCGTCGACCGCCTGGTGTCACCCTTGGAGAGGTGGTGCCGGCCGGCGGCGGCAGGCTAGTCTCTTGAGGTGGTGCGGGCCAAGGGGATGCTGGCGATAGTAGCCCCGGTGCCCGGACAGGTCCAACGAACAGGGAGCAGGTATGATGAAGATCGTCTCGCGTAGCTTTGCCTTGGCGTGCGTCGCCAGCGCCGGCTTGGCCTTCGGCGCCTCCGCGCAGGATGCGGAGAAGTGGTGGCCGATCAAGGTCTATGACGCCTCTAGCGGATCCAATGTCGAGACTACCTACGAGCCCTTGGCGGCGGCCGCGCAGCCTTGGAACCTCTGTGTGCTCTTCCCGCACATGAAGGACAGCTTCTGGGTCGCGGTGGCCTACGGCATCGTCAAGGAAGCCGAGCGCATGGGGGTCAACATGACCCTCTACGAGGCCGGCGGCTATGTGAACCTGCCGCGTCAGCTGGCGCAGTTTGACGACTGCATGGCAGGCGGCTTCGATGCCATCATCGTCGGCGCGATCTCCGAGGCCGGTCTGGCGCAGAAGTTCCAGGAGGCCTTGGACAAGGGCATTCCGGTGATCTCCACCGTGAACCCGGTGGCGGATGCCCCGACCACGGCGAAGATGTATGTCGAGTTCGACAAGATGGGCTATCAGACCGCCCGCTACCTGAAGGAATTCGTCGGCGGCGAGAAGGCCAACGCCGTGACCTTCCCGGGTCCGGCCGGCTCCGGTTGGGCCGAGTCCTTCAACGACGGCTTCAAGCAGGAACTGGCAGGCTCCAACATTACCGTCCTGGACGAGAAGTTCGGTGACTCCGGCGTGGCCGTGCAGCTGGCCCTGATCCAGGACGCCCTGCAGGCCTATCCCGAGATGAACGTGATCTGGGGCACGGCGCCGACCGCCGAGGCCGCGATCGGCGCGGTGGCCGAGATCGGCCGCGAGGGCGAGATCCTGATCATGTCCTCCTATGAGAACCAGGCCATGCTGGACGCAATGAACCGGGGCGAGATCCTGGGTTTCGCCACGCAGTATCCGGTTCTTGAAGGCCGGGTCGCCATCGACATGGCGGTGCGCGCCTTGGAGGAGAAGCCGGTGATCGCCTTCGTGAAGCCGATCCCGGACATGATCTCCAAGTCGACGGCCGCCGACATCGACATGTCCCTGGTCTTGGCACCGGCGGACTGGACCCCGGTCTACACGGTCGAGCAGTAAGCCCTTTCTCGGAGTGACGCGGTTCCCCGGGCGCTGGATGTCTGCTTGGTGAACTGAGTCACTCCCGAAAGAGGAACGGTTAGACTGGAAAGGCCCGTGTCGTCCCTTTGGCGGCACGGGCCTCTTTCTTTCTTGGCGCGGCGGTCCGGGAGCCGGAGCGATCCGCAATCCGGCTCGTCCCGCGCCGTGTCGCCAACCTCGGGTCCGGCTACCAAAGCATGACGGCGCAGTCGCCTCCGGCGCTTCTGTAGTAGAGCCGGACGCGCAGGACGTAGGTCCGCCCCTTGAGAAGCCGCGTGGTGATTCTGGCGTTCCTGTCTTGGGCGCTGTCGTCATCCGCGGTGAGGTAGACCGGCTCGCCGTCGACCTCTTCGAAGAGGACCATCACGGTGTCCAGATTGCCGAAGGTCTGAACGGTGTAGCTGCGCGAGGCCGCGGGGCGGATCACCAGGTTCACCTGCTCGCCTTGGGCGATCGTCAATCGCGCCGGTTCGAATAGCTTGAGCTCTGCCTCTTCCTCCTCCAATGGAGGATAGAAGGACTGAATCCAGGTCTTGTCTCGTTGGGAAAGCCCGGGGTCGGGGTGGAGCCCGTTACGCAGCTCTTCTGGTTTGTCGATGAGACCCTCCTCGAACGAGTAGTGCATGATGGAGTTGCGGTCCCAGTTCGACCCTTGCACCTCGTCCGGAGAGATCTTTCGGATGATGTTGTGGTAAGTCTTCTCCCGCGACCAGAAGTTCGGCCGCCCCGCCAGAGCGTCGTACACCGCCTCTTCATCCCAGTCTATTCCTGCAAAGGGGCTCTGGTGCTCATGCGGAAGGCCCAAGGTGTGTCCGATCTCGTGCAATGCGGTGTCGGGACCGTCCGCTACTTCGGCGAGATTTTGCCCGAAGTTCATCGTCCGCTCGTTCGGTCCGAACTCCAGGATTTCCCGACCGAGGTAAGACCAATAGCCGTCCCAGCGTTCGAATCCGATCCGAACTTCGGCGTCGTGGCGGTCATCGACCTCGACGAAGTTGAGGCCGATTCCGAGCCCCTTCCACTTCGCGAAGGCGGCGCGGACCACGTCTTTTTCGGCTTTGTTCGTGGTCCAGGGCATGAAGCGTCGGGACCCGTCGCTCATGGTGCGGAAGCGCCCGTCCGACTCGCGGTCGAAGAAGTAATAGTGCAGCGTCGTACCGTTCACCCACTTGGTGCGTAGGGTGATTATTGCTTCGAGGTGACCGGCACTCAGGTCGGATTCGAATTGGGGTTCCGGGGCCGGCTTGATGGAACAGTAAGCCGGGTGGCTGATGCCGGACTCCGGGGCGGCGGTCTCTTCCGTATGGTTGGACGGCATTTCAGAATACTCCATCGGTTTCAGTACGCGGTAAACTGTACCGGGGGAGGAGTGTACACGATGGAATGCACGCATCGATGTGAGCTTTGCCACAGTTGGAACGGGGCGCGAGACGCCCTCCTCCTCTGCCCTCCGGACCGTTCCTCGGACAGGTCGTGCGGCGGCGGCGACACTACCGCCAAGCCCTATGGATCAGGGAAGGCGCCCCGGCATCGATTGGGGCGTTCTGAAGCGGCTCCTGAAGTAGTCGCGGAAGGCGATCATTGCTGGCGAGAACTCGACGTCACGACGCCAGGCGAGGCCGACGCCCATCGGCGGGATGGCTTCTTTCAGCTCGATCGTCTCGATCCGTCGGCCCTCCAGCGACCAGGGGCGATAGACCATGTCCGAGAGGATCGTCAGCCCCTGACCGTTGGCCACCATGGAGCGCACCGCCTCGATCGAGGTGGTGCGCAGCACGACGTTCGGGCGATAGGGGGTCTGCTCCCAATAGCGCAAAGCCGTGATCGCCGCCTCGTCCACCGTCAGCATGACGTAGAAGCGCTCGGCCACGTCGGCCAGGGTGACCGCCTCGCGCGTCAGCAAGGGGTGATTGGCGGGGGTCCAGAGACGGCGGGGCGAGCTGATCAGGGTCTCGGTGGCGATCTCCGGGTTGGTGATGTTGGAGGTGAGCGCCACCGCCATGTCGAAGCGGCGCGCGAGCAGCGCTTCCTCGATGGCCTCGCGGGTCATCTCGTAGAGCCGAAGGGTCAGGTTCGGCATCACCCGCGCGATCCGCTCCAGGTGGAAGGGCAGGAAGTAGCCGACCACCGTGTAGGTCGCCGCGACCGCCAGGGTTCCGGAGACGGTTCGGCCTTCCTGCACCTGCAGGGCCTCCTCCACCTTCGACAGGATCTCGTAGCCGACGTTGAGGAACTGTCGGCCGGCATCGGTCAGGATCATGCCCTGCGAGGAGCGCACGAAGAGCTGCGCGCCGACCACCGCTTCCAGCTCCTTGATGGCGGTGGTCACCGCCGACTGGGAGATGGAGAGTTCGATGGCCGCTTGGCTGACCCGCCCCAGTTCGGCGGTCGCGGCGAAGTACTTCAGGTGGCGCAGGTTGAACGACATGGCGACTGAGCTGCTTTTGCAAGAGTCTCTATCGAATTTCCAGAAGTTAGCTGTTGTAGATTCATGAAAACCCGAGGTCTGTGCAAGGGAATCCTCATGCCTTGCCGGTTGGAGGTTCGAATGAGACATCGACCGAATTCATGTAGTTCGCCTGCCGACGTCTGGGTAGGATCAGCGTTCCTGGGACTCTCTCGAACACTATCGGAAAAACAGATGGAGCGCGCTCCAAAGAATCTACTTCTCTAGGGCGGTCTGATAGGGGAAGCTAGGGGCAAGAGGTTCGGCCGGTCTCGGATCAACCGGGGTGGAGCCGAGACCGAAGGGAGCGCAGCGGTCTTGGACGTCGGGATTGATTGATTTGTCCCGAAAACTGGGTGAGGCTAGGCCGAGGCAAGGCCCGGGGGGGCACCCCTTGCAGCGGATAGGCCGTGCAGCCGTGTTTTCACGCACCGTCTTCGTTGGACGCCATGGGTGCTGCAAGGTGAAGGAATACAGGCTAGCGACGACATGAACGAACTGGTCGAACCGCCTGAAGTGCAAAGCAGATCATCCAATCTAGGGGAGACGTTGGCGCCTCTTCTGGAGATGCGCGGCATCTCGAAGCGCTTCCCCGGCGTGCTGGCGCTCGATCAAGTCGACTTCGATCTCCGCAAAAGCGAGGTGCATGTCCTCTTCGGGGAGAACGGCGCCGGCAAGTCCACCCTGATCAACGTCATTGCCGGCACCTATGGACCGGACGGGGGCACCTACCACTACGATGGTGCCGAGGTTCGCAGCCTGACGCCGCACAAGGCGCGGCTGATGGGGATCTCTCCGGTCTTTCAGGAGTTCTCCCTGGTTCCCGACCTCACCGTTGAGGAGAACCTCTTTCTCGGCCGCGAGCGCAGTCGCTGGGGTTTTCTCAAGGCCGGGGCGATGCGAAAGCGGGCCGCCGAGGTGGTCTCGGAATTGGGCTTCGAGCTGGATCCCAAGGCCAAGGTCCGCACGCTCTCGCGCGCCCACCAGCAGATGGCGGAGATCGCCAAGGCGTTGATGGCCAATGTGCGCTTGCTCATTCTCGACGAGCCGACCGCCTCCTTGACCGAAAACGAGACCTACCGCCTCTTCGAACTGATCGGCAAGCTGAAGGGCGAGGGGGTCGGCATCATCTACGTCTCCCACCGCATGCGCGAGATCAAGCAGCTGGCCGACCGAATCACCGTGCTGCGCGATGGTCGCCTGATCAAGACCTTAGGCGCGGAAGGTGTGACGGAAAATGAGCTGGTCGAGTTGATGACCGGCCGTAAGATAGAGGTGCTCTTTCCAAAGATTGATCATCAGCCAAGCGAGACCCTTCTGGAGGTCTCCGGCCTCACCACCGCCAACCATTCGGTCGAGGACGTGAACTTCAGCGCGCGGGCCGGCGAGGTGACCGGTGTCGCCGGCTTGGTCGGCTGCGGCAAGTCGGAACTCATCCGCGCCATTTACGGCGTCGAGCCGATCCATGCCGGCACCGTGACCATCGCCGGTGAGACCTACGCCCATCCGGCGCCCAGCCGCAGTCTGGAGAAGGGGATCTGCTACTTCCCCTCGGATCGCGTCGTTGAAGGCTTGGCGCTCTCCCGGCCGGTGCGCGAGAACGCCTCGATGGCCGCGCTGAACCTGGACCAGTTCGTCAAGAACAAACTGCTGCAACGGACCAGCGAAAAGCGGATCATTCAGGAGATCGTCGACAAGCTGCGCCTCAGGCCGCCGAATATCGAACGCGTGGTGGCCAACCTCTCCGGCGGCAACCGTCAAAAAGTCATGCTAGCAAGAGGGCTTACGCGCGAAACTTCGATCTTCCTCTTCGATGAGCCGACGGTCGGAATCGACGTGGGCGCCAAGGTCGAGGTCTATGAACTGATGAAGCAACTGGTGGAGGCCGGTGCCGCCATCGTCCTGGTCTCTTCCGAGCTACCGGAAGTCTTGAATCTCGCGAACCGGGTCTACGTGATGCACCGCGCTCACATGGTGGCCGAGCTGACGGGCGCGGAGATCAGCGAGCAGAACGTGCTGGCCAGTTTCTTCGAGGGCGACCAGCAACTGGCGGCTAAGGTGCAGCAGCAGGCGGGGAGGGGGGCATGACCATTCACGGCCTTCAGACTACGCCTGGCGGTCTCAGCACGTCGGAGCGCATCTCGCGGATGCTGGTGGCGATCGGGCTTCTGCCGATCCTGCTGATACTGATCGTTGTCGTGGTCTCGTTGGTGGAGCCGCGCTTCACCGGACTCTTCAATGTTTTCAACATCCTGCGACAGACTTCTTTCCTTGCGATCGTCGCCTGCGGCCAGATGCTGGTGCTGATCATCGGCGGGTTCGATCTCTCGGTCGGTGCCGTCGTGGCGCTCACCTCCAGCGTCATGGCCAAGACCATGGCGGCTTTGTCCGTCGCCATGCCGGGCGAGGTCGGCATGGTGATCTTCCTGGGCGTTCTGGCCGGCCTCGGCTGCGGCCTGGGGATCGGGCTGATCAACGGCGCCTGCGTCGCCTTCCTGCGGATCTCGCCCTTCATGGTGACCCTGGGCACTCTGTGGATCGCCTCCGGCATCGGCCTGCTCTTGACCAACGGCATACCGGTCTACGGCATGCCCGACGAGTTCGTGAAGCAGTTCGGGCGCGCCCTCTGGTTCCCGGGCCTCTTCTCCGAACGGGGCCTGCCGGCGACCTTCTACGTGGCCATCCTGATCGTCGCCCTGGTCTGGATCGTACAGCGCAAGACCTTGCTCGGGCGCTACATCTATGCGATCGGCGGCAATCAGCAGGCGGCCATGGTCTCCGGCGTGTCGACCACGGCCTGCATCATCGCCACCTACGTGCTCTGCTCCGTCCTGGCCTCGGCCAGCGGCGTCCTGGCCACCGCGCGTCTGGGCTCCGGCCAGGCGACGATGGGCGGCGACCTCTTGATGCTGCAGTCGATCGCCGCGGCGGTGATCGGCGGTGTCTCCTTGCGCGGCGGCATCGGCCGGGCAGAGATGGTGGCCTTGAGCGCCCTCTTCCTCTCGGTCCTGACCAACTCCATGAACCTCTTGAAGATCGACAGCAAGATGCAGCTGGTGGTGCTGGGCGTCGTGCTGGTGGCCGCCGTCGCGCTGGACGAACTGGGCAAGCGGAGGCAGCAGCATGTCTGACGCCGCCAAGACCTCGGCGCTGGAGACGGCCAAGCCGACGAATCAGGTCCTGCTCGCCCAACTGCTGCTGCCGGTGGCCCTGGTGATCATGTTCCTGGGCTTCGCCGTGGTCGAGCCCAGGGTCGTCTCCTTCGAGAACATCAACAACATCCTGACCCAGGCGAGCTACCTCTTCATCTTCTCCTGCGCGCAGATGGTGGTGATCATCACCCGCGGCTTCGATCTCTCGATCGGCAACAACGTCTCCGCCGTCAGCGTGCTGATCGCCCTGGTGATGACCGGCATGGTCGGTCCGGAAGGGGAGGGCATGTTCTGGGCCGTCTCGCTCGGCATCCTCACCGGGCTCGCCTTCGGCGTCTCGGTCGGGCTGTTCAACGGCGTCGTCATCTCCTGGCTCAGGGTCAACCCCTTCATCACCACCCTGGGCAGCCTCAACATCTGCCTCGGCATCGCCTCCATGGCCTCCGACGGGCGGCCGGTCTTCCACGTGCCCCGCGCTTTCAGCGAGATCGCCTACTCCGGCACCTTTCTGGGCATCGACATGCCGATTGTATACGCCGCCGTGATCGGGCTCCTGCTCTTCTTCATGCTGCGCAACACGGTGCTGGGACGGGCGCTCTACATCCTGGGCTCCAATCCGCGCGCGGCCGAGGTGGCCGGGCTGCCCAGGCGCCGCTACCTCACCATGGCCTATATCATCTGCGCCGTGCTGGCGGCCATCGGCGCCTTGCTGCTGACCGCGCGCACCGGCTCCGGCGAACCCAATCTCGGCGGCGGATTGCGGCTGGTGGGCGAAAGTATCGCCGCGGCGGTGATCGGCGGGGTGTCGCTGCGCGGCGGCGTCGGCGGCGTGCAGTCGGTGATCGTCGGCGCGCTCTTCATCACCGTGCTGTCGAACGGCATGAACCTGACCCGGGTCGACGGCTATATCCAGATGATCGTGCTGGGGGCGGTCTTGGTGGCGGCCATCTTCCTGGACCGCATCCGCACCCAACGCACTTAGCCAAGACGGCGGGCCCTTCGGCGGCCCGACCGTCGCACCGAGGGAGGAACAACGATGGGCGTCAGCATCAATTGCGACATGGGCGAAGGTTTCGGCCTCTATAAGATCGGCGATGACGAGGGCATCATGCCCCTGATCACCGTCGCCAACGTCGCCTGCGGTTTCCACGCCTCCGACTTCAACCACATGCGCAACACCGTGCGCCTCGCCAAGCAGCACGGTGTCAGGGTGGGCGCGCACCCCTCCCTGCCCGACCTGCAGGGCTTCGGCCGGCGCGAGATGAAGATCGGCCGCGAGGAGTTGGCGAACTGCCTGATCTATCAGGTGGGCGCGCTCAAGGGCTTCCTCGACGCCGAGGGCATGAGCTTGAACCACATCAAGCCGCACGGCTCGCTCTACGGCATGGCGGCCCGGCAGGAGGAGACGGCGCAGGCCATCTGTGACGTCGCCGACATCTTCAAGGTGCCGCTCTTCGGCATGGTGGGAACCCTGCACGAGACCGTCTACCCGGCGCGCGGACATGCCTTCGTGCCAGAGTACTATGCCGACCTCGACTACAACGACGAGGGCTGGATCGTCATCACCCGCGAGCACGAGGCGGTCGATCCGGTGGAGACGGCGGCGCGCTGCAAGCGGGCCGTGGTCGAGGGCAAGACCAAGGCGATCTCCGGCAAGGACGTCGACGTGCGCGGCGAGAGTGTGTGCGTCCACTCCGACACGCCCAATGCCGTCGCCGTCGCTCGCGCGGTGAAGGAGGCATTGGCGCCACTGATGGCCGAAGCCGCGGAGTAGACGCCGGACCCATGAAGAAAGTTCTGGTTGCCAATCGCGGCGAGATCGCCTGCCGCGTCATCCGCGCCTGCAAGTCGCTCGATCTGGCCACCGTCGCGGTCTACTCCGAGGCCGATGCCGGAAGCCTGCATGTGGAAAGCGCCGACGAGGCGCACCTGCTGGGTCCGGCCAAGGCGGTGGAAAGCTATCTCAAGATCGACCGTATCCTGGAGGCCGCGAAGCAGAGTGGCGCCGATGCCGTCCATCCGGGCTATGGCTTCCTGGCGGAGAACGCGGGCTTCGCCCGTGCCGTCGACGAGGCCGGGCTGATCTGGGTCGGGCCGCGCCCGGTGACGATAGAGGACATGGGCGACAAGGAGCGCGCGCGTCTCTTGGCGAAGTCGGCCGAGGTCCCTGTGCTGCCCGGAAGCCCGCGCTTCCCCGAGGGCGATCTCGGCGGGCTGGCGGCGGCGGGCGAGGCTGTGGGCTATCCCTTGCTGGTGAAGGCGTCGGCCGGCGGCGGCGGCATCGGCATGCGCCTGGTCGAGGCGCCCGACCAGTTGGAGAAGGTGGTGAGCGCCACGCAAGGCATGGCCGCCCGCGCTTTCGGCGACGGCACCGTCTTCTTGGAGCGTTTCGTGCGCAAGGCCAGGCATGTCGAGATCCAGGTCTTCGGTCTGGGCGACGGTCGAGCCCTGCATCTCTTCGAGCGGGAGTGCTCGATCCAGCGCCGCTTTCAGAAGATCGTCGAGGAGAGCCCGGCCCCTGGCCTGCCGGAGAACACCCGTTGGGCCATGGCGGCGGCCGCCGTGCGCCTGGCCGCGCAGGAACGCTACCGCGGCGCCGGCACGGTGGAGTTCGTGGTCGACGGCGACAGCGGCGACTTCTTCTTCCTGGAGATGAACACCCGGATCCAGGTGGAGCACGCGGTAACGGAGATGATCACCGGCCGAGACCTGGTCGCCATGCAGCTGCGTCTTGCCGCCGGCGAAGACCTGGCGATGAACCAGGACGAGATCAGAGCCGAGGGCCACGCCATCGAATGCCGGCTCTACGCCGAGAACCCCGACAAGATGTTCCTGCCGCAGCCGGGTCCGCTCTCGACCTTGGCCTTTCCGCCGGAAGGCCCGGGCGTGCGCATCGACAGCGGCGTGCGCGAAGGCGACAAGATCACCCCTTACTACGACCCGATGATCGCCAAGGTGGTCTGCCACGGCGAGAGCCGCGAGGCCGCCATCGAGCGCAGTCTGGAGACCTTGAAGGCGATCCGCTTGGAGGGCATCGTCACCAATCTGGCTTTCTTGATCCGCACCCTGGATCACCCAGCCTTTCGTGCCGGCGACACCCACACGGGCTTTGTCGATCAGCACAAGGCGGAGCTGCTAGGCTAATCTGTCAACGGGCCGATCGTCCGGTCGGCCGCCCAAAGAAGGAGAGGGGAGGCATGATCTACGAAGAGCCGCGCTACCTGCCCGGCGGCGATCGCTACATGCTGATCGAGTTCGGCAACGAGATGAACCTGGAGCTGAACTTCAAGGCCCAGGGTCTTGCCGACGCCATCGCGGAGCAGAAGATCAAGGGCGTGATCGAGACGGCGCCCTGCTTCGCCTCCATGCTGATCCACTACGAGCCGGAGGAGATCTCCTTTGGCGATCTGCAGGGCGAGATGCACACGCTGATCGGTTCGCTCGGTCCCTCCGATACGATCGAGCTGGACAGCCGCCTCTTCCTCTTCCCGACGGTCTATCTGGACCCCTGGACCAAGGAGTGCGTGGCCGACTACATCGAGAAGATCACGCCCAAGCAGACCGATCCCGAGTTCGTCGCCGAGCTGAATGGCCTGGAGGACGTGCAGCAGCTGGTGCGGGTCCATTCCGGCACGGAGTACTGGGTCGCCTCGCTCGGCTTCTGGCCGGGGCTTCCCTTCCTGATGCCGCTCGACCCGCGTTCCATGATCACCGCGCCCAAGTACAACCCGCCGCGGACCTGGACGCCCAAGGGCACCGTCGGCATGGGTGGGGCCGCCACCGCGATCTATCCCGAGCACCTGCCTGGCGGCTATCAGATCTTCGCCCGCACGCCGGTGCCGATCTGGGATACCGAGAAGCGCTTTCCGGCCTTCGAGCGTTCCATTTGCCTCTTCCAGCCGGCCGACCGCATCCGCTTCATTCCCTGCTCGGTCGAGGAGTTCGAGGCCATCGAACGCAAGGTCGAGGAGGGCACCTACGAATACAACATCATCGAGTACCAGCGCTTCTCCGTGGCCAACTACAAGGCCTGGATCGGCACGCTGGACGCGAGCAAGCGCTTCTAAGGGGAGGAGAGGGTCATGCTGAAAGTGATCAAGCCCGGCCTGGAGACCTCCGTGCAGGATTGGCCGGGGCGCTACGGCTTCTGGAACCAGGGCTTTCCGCCGTCCGGGCCGATGGACTCCTGGTCGCTCCGCCTCGCCAACGTGCTGGTCGGCAACGAGCCGGGCGACGCCGGCCTGGAGTGCCAGTTCATGGGGCCGACCCTAGAGTTCGAACGCGACGGCGTTATCGCCGTCACCGGCGGCGACATGCAGCCCAAGCTGGACGGAGAGCCCGTGCCGCTCTGGGAAAGCCTGGCGGTCAAGGCCGGTCAGACCTTGGCGCTCTCTTTCGCCAAGACGGGCGCGCGCGGCTACATCGCGGTCGCTGGCGGTATTCAGACCACGCCGTGGCTGGGCTCGCGCTCGACATTCCACAAGGCCGGCGTCGGCGGCATGGAAGGGCGCGCCCTGCAGGTCGGCCAATCGGTGCCGGTTGGCGACGGGCAGGGACGGGCCGGACGCCGCGTGAAGGAAGCGGCGCGCACGCCGATCTCCACCACCAAGCGCTGGGAGATCGAGGTGGTGCCGGGCCCCAACGACGACTGGATCGACGAAGCCGGCAAGGAGCGCTTCCTGTCGGTAGACTGGAAGCTCTCGGGCAAGTCGGACCGCACCGGCTTCCGGCTGGAGGGGCCGGACTGGACCTTCTCCGAGAAGGCTTACGACAAGCTGCCGGAGCACGGCTCCGAGCCCTCGAACATCCTGGACCAGGGCTATCCCTGCGGCGCCATCAACCTCGCCGGCCAGACGCCGATCATCCTGGTGAACGACGGCCCCTCGATGGGCGGCTTCATCAATCCCTACACGGTCCCGCAGGCGGCCTTCTGGAAGCTGGGGCAGTCCAAGCCCGGCGAGGTCTACAACTTCAAGGCCGTCTCGGTCGACCAGGCCCAGGCCTTGGCGCACGCCATGCGGGAGGTCTGCAGCGAAGCCTCGATAGAATAGCCGGGAGGCCAGTGTCGTGACGAAGAGCTGGATCGGCGCCTCGGTGCGCCGCAAGGAAGACAAGCGATTTCTCACCGGGCGGGGGCGCTATCTGGACGATATCCGCCTGCCGGGCCTCCTGACCGGGGTGGTGCTGCGCTCGCCGCACGCCCACGCGGAGATCGCGGCGATCGACAGCACCGAAGCGGCGAGAATGCCCGGGGTGCGCCTGATCCTCACCGGCGCCGATCTGGAGATGGCGGAGATCGGCGGCTTGCCTTGCGGCTGGATGGTGCAGTCCGTGGACGGCTCGCCCATGGTGCAGCCGCCGCACCGTGTGCTCTGCACGGACCGTGTGCGCCACGTCGGCGACGGCGTCGCCTTCGTGGTTGCCGACACCAAGGCTCAGGCCCAGGACGCGGCGGAGGCCATCAAGGTCGACTACAAGCCGCTCCCCAGCATCACTGACCTGCCGTCGAGTGTTGGGGAGGATGCTCCACAGGTATGGGAAGAGGCACCCGGAAACCTCTGTTTCGACTGGCATAAGGGCGATCTCCCCGCAGTCGAGTCCGCCTTCGCCGAAGCCCACCACGTGACGCGGCTGGAGCTGATCAACAACCGCATCTACGCGGCCCCGATGGAGACCAGGGGCACGATCGGCGACGTCGACATGGCCAACGGCCGGGTGACGCTCTACACCTCCAATCAGAACCCGCACATCATCCGCGTGCTGCTGTCGATCGCCACCTTGAAGATCCCCGAAGAGCAGATCCGCGTGGTCTCGCCGGACGTGGGCGGGGGCTTCGGCATGAAGATCTACCACTACGCCGAAGAAGTGCTGGTGGTCGTCGCGGCCCAGCGGCTGGGCCAACCGGTGAAGTGGATCGCCGACCGGCAAGAGGCCTACCTCTGCGACACCCATGCCCGGGACCACGTCACGGTCGCCGAGGCGGCGCTCGACGCCGAGGGCGTGGTGACGGCCTTCAAGGTCGATACCATAGCCAACCTGGGCGCCTATCTCTCGACCTTCGGGCCGGCCATACCGACCTTCTTCTACGCCAATCCCATGCCGGGTCCCTACAAGGCGCGCGCCGTCCACTGCCGCATTCGCGGGGCCTTCACCAACACCAATCCCGTCGACGCCTATCGCGGGGCGGGCCGGCCGGAAGCCACCTATGTGCTGGAACGGGTCATGGACCGGGCGGCGGCCGAGATGGGCATCGACCGTGTCGAGATTCGCCGGCGCAACTTCATCCCGACGGAAGCCTTTCCCTACAAGTCACCCTTGCTGTGGACCTACGACGTGGGCGACTTCCCGAGCCTCATCGACAAGGCCATGGAGGTCGCCGACTACGCCGGGTTCCCGGCCCGTCGGGAGGCCTCGGCCAAGGCCGGCAGGCTGCGCGGCTTCGGTCTCGCCTTCTATCTGGAGGCCTGCGGCATGGGGCCGTCCAAGATGTTGGCGGAGGAGGGCGGCACGGCCGGGCAGTACGAGGTCGGCCACGTGCGCATCAATCCCACCGGGTCGGTCACCGTCCTGACCGGCAGCCACACGCACGGTCAGGGGCACGAGACGGTCTTTGCCCAGCTCGTCGCCGAAAGCCTGGGCGTCGACATCGACCGGGTCCAGATCGTGCATGGCGACACCGACCGCGTCCCCTACGGGATCGGCACCTACGGCTCGCGCTCCATCGCGGTCGGCGGCTCCGCCTTGAAGCTGTCGCTCGACAAGGTAATCGAGAAGGGCAAGGCCATCGCCGCTCATCTCCTGGAAGCGGCCACGGCCGACATCGACTTCGAGGGCGGCGAATTCAAGGTGCGCGGGACCGACCTCAAGGTCGACTTCATGACCATGGTCGGCGCGGCCTACAACCCGGTGAACTATCCCTTGGACAAGCTGGAACCGGGACTGGAGGAGACCAGCTACTTCGACCCGCCCGACTTCACCTTCCCCTTCGGCTGCCATCTCTGCGAGGTCGAGGTCGACCCCGAGACCGGACGCACGGAGATCAAGGCCTTGATGGCGGTCGACGACTTCGGCGTGCAGGTCAACCCCATGGTGGTCGCGGGGCAGATTCATGGCGGTCTGGCGCAAGGCGCCGGGCAGGCCCTGCTGGAGCAGTGCCGCTACGATCCAGAGAGCGGGCAGCTGCTCTCCGCCTCCTTCATGGACTACGCCATGCCGCGCGCCGACGACCTGCCGGCCATGCGGACGGCATCGCTGGAATCTCCCTGCCGGAACAATCCACTGGGCGTGAAGGGCTGCGGCGAGGCCGGTGCCATCGCCGGACCCGCCGCGGTGGTGAGCGGGGTTCTGGACGCCTTGGCGCCGCTGGGCGTCACGCGCCTAGATATGCCACTGACGCCCGAAGCGGTCTGGCAAGCCTGCCAGTCCGCGACCAAGAGCTAATCGACACGGAGACGAGGAAGGAGAGACCCATGGCCGAGGAAGTGCGCACCCAAACCGCCGGCAACATGTGGAAGGTGCTGGTGAAGCCCGGCGACCAGGTGAAGGCGGGCGACACCCTCTTCATCATGGAGGTCATGAAGATGGAAGTGCCGCACGAGGCCACGGAAGACGGGACGGTCAAGTCGGTTCACATCGAGGAGGGCCAGGAAGGCCTGGATGCCGATCACGTCGCGGTCGTGATCGAGTAGAGGCTGTCTCAGGCGGCGTCCTCGCCGCCGCCGGCCGCATCCCGGAGAACGAGGCGTCTGATCCTTGAATCGGCCGCCTCCAGCTCTTCGGGGAAGAGGGGGCTCCCTTCCTCGGCCTCCAAGCCGTTCAGGACATTGAAGGGGTCCTTGCGGTCGACGAACCCGAGGTACATCCCACCGAAGGCGTAGCCCATCAAGCGCTGCAGGCGCGCCGGCAGGGTCTTGGCGATCTCGGGCGGGACCGAGAGGTACTGGTTCTCTTCCTGCCGCAGCCAGCCCAGGGAGTACTGCAGCAGGACGCCCGTGCGCGCGGCGTTCGCGCGGTTCGCGCCGCCGCCGTGAATGACGTTGCCGAGGTAGAGCAGGCAGGAGCCGGCCGGCATGACCGCCTGGATGACCTCTTCGGCCCGCGGCCTTCGTGCATCCGCCCAGCGGTGACTTCCGGGGACCAACTGGGTCCCGCCGTTCTCGGCCGTGAAGTCGCTCACGGCCCAGATGGTCGAGAGCAGGACCGGCGGTGCCGGATTGCGGAAGGGGTAGAGGCTGCTGTCGCGGTGCAGCACTTGCGCTTTCTCGCCGGACTGCAGGCTGGCGACGCCGGTGTAGTTGATCTGATAGGTCGCGCAGTGCGTCAGCAGCACGCGGTCGGCGACGCCCAGCAGCAGCGGGTCGATCGCCAGGAGGCAAGCTTCCTTGGATTTCGCGAAGAGGGCCCCGAAGCGCTTGGTCGAGGTGCCGCCGAAGTCGTCCCTGACGCAGGAGGTGCTGGCCAGGTGCGGCGCCAGCTCGCGCCTCAGAGCCGAGAGGCGCTCGCCGGCCATCCAGCCTTCGATGATGGCGTAGCCGTGTTCGAGGAGCGCTTGGCCAACGCGATCGGGATCGGCGCCTGCTTCGAAACGCGGCTCGCTCATGCCGCGAGGAACCCGCGCAAGGCGTCCAGGGTCTCGTCCGGCTGCTCCAGCATCATCATGTGGCCGGCGCCCGGCAGGGCGAGGTAGGCGGCGCCTGGGATGAGCTTGGCCAGCTTGGCCCCGGCCTTGGCCGGCGTCATCTTGTCCAGGGCACCGCTCAAGACCAGGCTGGCGGCCGTCACCGCCGGGCCGCGCTCGGCGGCTTCCAGGTAGGCGTTGCAGGCCTCCAGGTCGTTCGAGAGGACGCCGGGCTTCACCTGCTCCAAGAGGCGAATCCCGCCGCCCATGAGCCAAAGGCCGGGCGCGCGATGCCCGCCGAAATGGCCTGCTGGTCCGTGACCCCAATCGCAGATGAGGCCGAAGGCGCGGTGCTCGTTGGCGGCGGCGGCCGCAAGAAGATCCGGGTGAACCGGCATCCGTGGCGCGGCGCCCAGTAGGCAGAGCTGTTCCACCCTGTCGGGAGTTCTGGCCGCGCAGTCCAGCGCGATCAGCGAGCCCATCGAATGGCCGACCAAGCCTGCTTTGGTCACGTCCAGCTGATCCATCAGCCGGACCGTCCAGTCGGCCATCTCGCCGATGGAGGCCAGGGGATCTCCGGCGGAGCGGCCATGGCCCGGCAAATCGGGGGCTAAGACGGAGAAGCCGCGGTGGGCGAAGTAGCGCGTCTGCAAGACCCAGACGGAGTGGTCCATCCCGGCGCCGTGCAGGAAGATCAACGCCGGCTTGTCGGCATCGAAGGGGCGGCCGCCGGTGGCAGCGTAAACCGACTGGCCGTCGAGTGAGAGCTCCATGCGATACCCCTTTAGCGCGCGGGCGTGACGGTGGCTGTCGGATGGGCGGCGGCGGCGTGCGCGGTGGCTCGCGTGCGCCCCTGCCTCGCTTCCCACATCGCGGGGGAGCCAGCTGTAGCCCCACGCCACGTCATCCTCCGGCTTGACCGGAGGATCTCTATCCGCCGTTCGAAAGAGTGGACACAGATCCTCCGGTCAAGCCGGAGGATGACACATAATGGTTGAGTAATAGGGTGAAATCTATCTCCGTAAAGGCGTGTCCCAGCCACGCGAGAGCGCCGCGCGAGCATCCGCCCTAGACCTTCTGCGAGGCGCGCAGGGCCTGCTCCAGATCGGCGATGATGTCGTCGGCGTCTTCCAGGCCGACGGAGAGGCGGATCATGTCCTCGCCCACGCCCGCGGCGGCCAGCTGTTCGTCGGTCATCTGCTGATGGGTCGTGGAGGCCGGGTGGATCACCAAGGTCTTGGCATCGCCGACGTTGGCCAGATGGGAGGCCAGCTGCACCGACTCGATGAACTTGGCGCCGGCGGGGCGGCCGCCCTTGACCCCGAAGCAGATAATGGAGCCGGAGCCCTTGGGCAGCTGGCGCTTGGCCAGCTCGTGATCGGGGTGGTCCGGCAGGTCCGGGTGCAGGATCCAGGCGACGGCGGGATGGGCCTTCAAGCGTTCAAGCACGGCGTGGGTGTTGGCCATGTGCCGCTCCATCCGCATCGGCAGGGTTTCCATGCCCTGCAGCACGTAGAAGGCGCTCTGCGGCGCCAGGCTGGCGCCGAAGTCGCGCAGCCCCTCGGCGCGGGCCCGCATGATGAAGGCCTGCGGACCGAACTCTTCTGCGAAGTCGATGCCGTGATAGCCCTCGTAGGGGTCGGTGATCGTGGGGAAGAGGCCGCTCTTCTCCCAATCGAACCGGCCGCCGTCGACCAAGGCCCCGGCGAGCGCCAGACCATGACCGCCGAGCCACTTGGTGGCGGAGTGCATCACCAGATCGGCGCCGAGCGTGATCGGCCGGCAGAGCGCGGGGGTGAGGAAGGTGTTGTCCAGCAGCAGGGGCAGGCCGGCCTGGTGTGCGATCTCGGCCACCGCCGGCACGTCCAGCACCTCCATCCCCGGATTGCCCACGACCTCCCCGTAGACGAGGCGCGTTTCCGGCCGGATCGCCGCCTTGAAGGCCGCCGGATCGCGCGGGTCGACGAAGGTGGTGGTGATGCCGAAGCGGGGGAGCGTGAGGCGGAAAAGGTTGACCGACCCGCCGTAGAGCGAGCGCGAGGACACGATATGCCCGCCCTGGCCCATCAAGGTCGCCACCGCCAGGAAGAGGGCGGCGTGACCGGATGCCGTCGCGACCGCGCCGACGCCTTGGTCGAGTGCGGCAATTCGCTCTTCCATCACCGCGACGGTGGGATTGGAGATCCGGCTGTAGATGTGCCCCGCGCGCTCCAGGTTGAAGAGCGAGGCGGCTTGCTCGGTGTCGCGGAAGACGTAGGAGGTCGTCTGATAGATCGGAACCGCGCGCGCCCCGGTCACGGGATCCGGCCGCTGGCCGGCATGGAGCGCGAGTGTGTCGAACTTCAGGAATTTCGGATCGGTCACTGGCGCCAGGCCTCCTGCCATCGGCTCGTCTGAAGGCGCGAGCTTAGCCAAAGGCAAGCCCTGACAGAAGGTTGTCGTTACCGAAAGAGACCTTTTCGCCTCTGCCCGGCCGTTACCGCCGGGCCGTTCGCCCTATGCCAAGCTGGCGATTTCGTCCTTGATTCGAAGCTTTTCGCGCTTCAGCTCGTGAATAGTGTGTTCGTCGGGGTAAGGTCGCGTTTGTTCGAGCTTGAGCCGCCCTTCGAGTGCTTCATGGCGGGCCTTCAACGAGTGGACGCGATCCTCTGTGGACATGGTCCCACAACTCCCTTTCAAACCACTACTACAGTCTCGACGTAGGAAGGCTAGCGCCGGGAGACAAGCCATGCCAAGACCTGATCTGTTGATAGATTGGGAGGCTAGCTCGTGACGGAGCGCGAAAGGCGGGGCGACTCGGTGCGGAGACTGGTGGTCGGCATCTCTGGGGCCAGCGGGGTGATCTACGGGATCCGCCTGCTGGAGCTGCTGCGCGAACTGCCGGTCGAGTCGCATTTGGTGATGAGCCGCTCCGCCGAGGTGACCCTGGCCTACGAGACGGACCGCAAGGTCGCCCAGGTCCTGGACCTAGCCGATCGGGTCTACGGCAACGAGGACCTGGCCGCCGCCGTTTCGAGCGGCTCCTTCAAGACGATGGGCATGGTCATTGCCCCTTGCTCGGTCAAATCCCTGGCGGAGGTCGCCAGCGGCGTGACCTCCACGCTCCTCGCCAGGGCGGCCGACGTAACCTTGAAGGAGCGCCGGCGCCTCGTCCTTCTGGTGCGCGAGACCCCGCTGACCAACGGCCATCTGCGCTCCATGCTGGCCGTCTCCGAGATGGGCGGGATCATCGCGCCGCCCGTGCCGGCCTTCTATGCCAAGCTCTCCAGCCTGGACCAGATGGTCAACCAGACCGTCGGCCGGGTGCTCGATCTCTTCGACCTCGATGTGCCGGGTGTGGCCCGTTGGGGCGAGTCGGTGGGCAAGGGCCGGATCAGGACGCCCGACGCTTAGGCACCGGTGAGCGCCGGGACAGAGTCTAGTCGGGCATGCGGTAGCTCAAGAGCCGTGATCGCTTGTAGCCGCTGATTCTCACCATGTTCGACTGGTTGCCGCCCAGCACCATGATGTGCGTCGGGGTCTCGCTCACATAGAAGGCGACGTGGCCGGACGAAGGGTTGGGCGGGCGGGAAAACACCGTGACACAGCCGAGCTGGGGCGTGGCGATCTCCTTGCCCCAGTTGAGCCAGGAGCGCGCGGCGGCGCTGTCGGTGCCCTCCAGGCCCGCCTGCTCCATGCACCAATTGGCGAAAGACGAACACCAGGGAACCTCGTCCTCGGTGGCGCGCAGGCTTGTCGACTGATGGTACTCTATGACACGTGGGTTGTGGCGGTCGCCGCGGACCTCGGAGACGCCCTCTTCCAGCAAGGCGACCCTGTACCACTCCGGCGCTTCCGCGGGCGCGACCGGCGGATCCTCGTCTTCCGAGAGATCGTCGTCCCCTTCCTCCAGGTTAATCAGCTGGCCTAGGTGTATTATGTCGGCATTGGTGATTTGCGGGTTCAGTCGGAGGAGCGCGTCGAGAGTCGTTCCCTGTCGGGCTGCGATCTTGGACAGCGTATCGCCTGGTTTCACAGCATAGACGGCTGACATAACTTCTCTCCCTCGGCTTACGGTCTGCGGGTTTAGTACGCCGCTGTCAGTCTAAAGGAGGGAAAAGGAAGCAGAGAACGCGGATTTTCGCGGACTTGTGTGTCGAGTTTCTATCGCAATAGTGGCCGGCGTGCGGGCCGGTGCAGCGCGTTTCAAGACGTCGTCTTAGCCGCCGGGCTTTGTCAGCGACTCCATTTTCTCGAGAAGATGGGTGATGTTGCGATTGACCTCTTGGTCGCGCACCACGGCCGCCAGCATCAGGTAAGTCCGCAGGTTGCCGGCGGCGGTCTCCTTTCCGCCCTTGCCCCACCGCAGCGGCACCTCTTGCAGCAGGCGCGACTGCTCCAGCCTCTCCAGCTGCAGCTCCAGCGATTTGGAGGCGGCGTAGCAGCCCTCCGCGCCGACCTCCTTGCCGATTCGCTGTCGCAGCTGGCGCATGGGGCGCATGATGGCGCTTTGCCAGCCGGTCGACAGATTGTGCAGTTGGCGCAGCTCGCCATGGGAAAAGAGGTGCCCTCCCTGGCCGGCCCAGCAGCAATAGAGCAGCAGATTCACGTCCAGGCCGGCGTTGTTCTGCAGGGCCAGACAAGCCTCCTGCACGCCCTCGGCGCGGTAGAGCGCCAGCGAGAAGTCCCAGAAGAGGACCTCCATTCCCTTTGCCATGATTGCCCTTTGCCTCCCGTCGTTCGACCGCCACGAGCCCGGTTCCAGCCGGTCCGGGCCCGGCCATGACCCTCCCTGTCTCGCTGATCTGCACTTTCGACACTTGCGATTGGCGGCGAGCCTGCTTCTATTATGCGCGGCGGCGCATGGCGCCGTCAGCCGATAAATCCGGCGTCCCCGGATGCCGCTAGCAAGCGGCGGCGCCCTAGAAGCCGGAAACCAGAAGAGCCCATGGACGAGACCACTGGCAAGCCCTCTCAAGAGCAGATCCAGGCAGAGCTGGAGCACTTGCGCAGCGAGCATCGCGACCTGGACGACGTGATCCAGCGCATCATCGAGGAGGCGCCCTTCGACCAGTTGCAGATGCAGCGAATGAAGAAGCGCAAGCTGCAACTGAAGGACCAGATCGCCAAGTTGGAGGATCTCTTGATCCCCGATATCATCGCCTAGCTGAGGTTGGAGGAACGGGGCAAGGACGCATGGATAAGCCTTCGGTCGGTATCATCATGGGCAGCCAGTCGGACTGGCAGACCATGCGCAACGCTGCCGAGACCTTGACGCGGCTTCAGGTGCCGCACGAATGCAGGATCGTCTCCGCCCATCGCACGCCCAAGCGCATGGCCGACTACGCCGAGGGCGCCCGCGCGCGCGGCTTGCAGGTCATCATCGCCGGTGCCGGCGGGGCGGCGCACCTGCCGGGCATGGTGGCCGCGCATACCTCCTTGCCGGTCTTTGGCGTGCCGGTCGAGAGCCACGCGCTGAAGGGCCAGGACAGCCTGCTCTCCATCGTCCAGATGCCGGCAGGCGTTCCGGTCGGCACCTTGGCGATCGGCCGCGCCGGCGCGATCAACGCGGCGCTGCTGGCGGCCTCGGTCATCGCCTTGCAGGACGCGGGCGTGGCCGAGCGGTTGGACGCCTTTCGCGCGGAGCAGACGGCCGGTGTGGCCGACGCACCGAAGGACGAGGCGTGAGCGGCGCGCCGAGCCTGCCGCCCGGCAGCGTCATCGGGATCCTGGGCGGCGGGCAGCTCGGCCGCATGCTGGCCATGGCCGCGGCTCGGCTCGGCTACCCCTGCCACGTCTACTGTCCGGAGTCCGCGGCGCCGGCCGGCGAGGTCTGCGCCGCCGTCACCACCGCGCCTTACGAGGATAAGGCCGCGTTAGCGGCCTTCGCCGGGCAGGTAGACGTCGTTACCTACGAGTTCGAGAACGTGCCGGCGGCAACGGCGGCCTTCCTGGCCGACCGCCTTCCGGTGCGCCCGGGACCGCGGGTTCTCTCCATCTGCCAGAACCGAGGCAGGGAAAAGCGCTTCCTGCGAAGCCTGGGCATCGGAACGGCGCCCTTCGCCCTCGTCGAGAGCGCGGAAGGCCTCGATGCCGCTCTCGCCGAGATAGGCACGCCCGCCGTGCTGAAGACCACGGAGTTCGGCTATGACGGCAAGGGCCAACGCATGCTTCGGGGTCCCGAGGACGCGGCGGCGGCCTTTGCCCAGCTTGGCGGCGAGGCGGGGCGCGAGCTGATCTTGGAGGGCTTCGTGGACTTCGCCTACGAGGCTTCGGTCCTTGTCGCCGGCAATGCGAGGGGTGAGCGCCTCTGCTATCCCTTGGTGGAGAACCGCCACCAAGACCACATCCTGAAGGAAACCCACGTGCCAGCACCGGCGACGGCGGAAACCGCGGCCGCCGCCGAGGCGATCGCGCTCTCGATCGCCGAGGGCTTGGCGCTGGAAGGATTGATCGGAGTCGAACTCTTCGTCACGCCGAAGGGCGATGTCCTAGTGAACGAGATGGCGCCGAGGCCGCACAATTCCGGCCACTGGACCATAGATGCCGCCGTGACCTCGCAGTTCGAACAGTGCGCGCGGGCGGTCTGCAACCTGCCGCTCGGCAGCACCGACGCCCTCGGGCCCGCGGTCATGACCAACCTCTTGGGCGCCGAAGCCGACGACTGGCTATCGCTTCTGGAGGACCCTTCGGCGAAGCTGCACCTCTACGGCAAGCACGAGGCCCGCCCGGGGCGCAAGATGGGACACGTCACCCGTCTGCTTACGAGCTAGCGCGGCGCGCGCTCCCAGCGGCGGCGAGTCTGCATGCGGCGCACCAGCCGGTCGGGCAGGGAAAGGCAGCCGTCGAAGGCACGGCCCAGACGGCCGCCGACCTTCACCACGTTCTGCAGGCGGCGATCCAGAAAGGCCCAGGTCCGGCGCTTGTCGTCCGAGGAGTCGTCCAGCCAGTAGAGCGTCGTGGTCGAGATCACCCCGCCCAGCAACATGCGCTTGGTGTACCAGTTGTGATCGGTCGAACGATCGCCGACCGCGTTCCAGATGGCGTCGGAGGTCCGGTGCAGCGCAGTCATGCCGCTGAGCGCGTTGCTCGGCTGCGCCAGCACGGCGAGACTGCGGCGCAGCGCTTCCTGATGAGGCGCCAGCGCCTGAAAGCGCAGGCGGACGGCGAGCGCCACCTTCGCCGTGACACCCAACTGCTCCAACTCGTCTTCGTTCAAGGCCGCCAGCATGGCCCTGTCGGCCCAGTCGGAGAAGGCGACGACCCGGCCGCGCGGCCCGCCCGGCAGCAGTTCGTCCGCCAACGCCGGATCCATGTCCAAGGTCTCGGCGCCGTGCCGGAAGGCTTCCGCGCCCCAACCATCGAAGGCGACGTGCGGCAGGCTCGCCAGCAGCAAACGGTCCTTGTCGTCCTCACTCATGCCACGGGCTCCGTCGGCTGGGGTTGGTGGTGGCGCATCTCGCTGGCGAACATCAGCCGGCTCAGGTCGGTCATGCGCTGGGGATAGAGGACGCCGTCCAGATGGTCGACCTCGTGCTGCACCACCCGGGCGTGATAGCCCTCAGCCTCGCGGGTGAAGGCGCGCCCTTCCAGATCAGTTCCGCGATAGCGGATCTTCGTGTAGCGGGGGACTTCTCCGGCGAGGTCCGGCACCGACAGACAACCCTCCCAGCCGAGCGACTGCGCCTCGCTCAAGACCTCGATCTCCGGGTTGATCAGCACGGTGAGCGGCACACCGTCTGGCAAGTCGGGCTCGGGTTGGACGAAGAACACCACCAGGCGCAGCGGTACATGGACCTGTGGTGCCGCGAGGCCGGTGCCGCCCGCGTCCTCCATGGTCTCGATCATGTCGCGCACCAGTCGCTTCACCTCCGGTGCCTGCGGGTCGGCGACCGGTGCAGCGCGCCTGAGGAGGGTTGGATGGCCCATGCGGGCGATCTTCAAGAGTGCCATACCTCAAGATATGGGGAATGGGACCTGCGTGGAAAGCGTTGCTTGGCCGCGCCTTAGCTCTTCACAGCGCGGCCGCGATGGTCTATCTCTTGTCCAACGCCGAGGAAGGAGGCCTTCTGCGGCGCAATGTTGTTTGGCCATTTGGCGAAGGTTGAAGGAGCCTGCCGAGACGTGCAAGTCACCGTTCGCGACAACAATGTCGATCAAGCCCTGCGCGCGCTCAAGAAGAAGCTGCAGCGCGAGGGAGTCTTCCGCGAGATGAAGCTGCGCCGCCACTTCGAGAAGCCGAGCGAGCGGCGCAAGCGTGAGCGCGCCGAGGCAGTGCGCCGCCATCGCAAGGTTCTGCGCAAGCGGATGGAGCGCGAGGGCTTCTAGGCGAGGCTCCCGCCGGCGATCCGGGGCATCCCGAGGGTCGCCGTCAGTGACAAGAAGGAAACGGCGCATGCCATGGCCGGCGTGCGCCGCTTTCTGTCGTTCCGTATAGGCTTTCCGGTCAAGCCGGAATCTCTGTACTAATCCTGATTTTGATGCGCCTTGATCTCGTCGATGGACGTCTTGTCGTCGCCGTTGAGATCCAGCAGGTCGAAGAGACTGCCGTGATGGGCGTTCCACTCCTCCTGCGAGACCATGCCGTCACTGTTGGAGTCCGCGGCCTGCCAGCACATGTCGGCCAGCTTGGACCAGCCGGCCCGGGTCGTGGCCAGGCCATCGGCCTTGTAGAAATGCATGACGGCGGGATCGCACTCTTCATCGGCGCTTGCAGGAGCGACGAAGAGGACACTGCCGGCTGCCAGGAGGAGGGCAGGTACCAGAAATCTGCGCATGGCGTTGCTCCCTTTCGGATTGGCGATGCGGGATGCTTGGCATACCCACTGCCGCCGACCCTAGGCGGCCGGGGCCGGCCATGGCAAGCCGGCGCGGGCCTGTCACGAGAAGTTCAAGGCTTCCGCGAGGCGGTTCAGGAATGCTGGCCGGCTAGAGCAGATCTGATTCAGGTTGGTTGATAGCCAGCATTTTTGAAGTAGTTGGCGCATTCGTTGGCGGTGATGGTGGGAACCAGGCGGCCGACCTGGCGCCAGGTGTCCTCGATGGTTCGTTTCTGAGCCATGCGCATCCAATGCTTGATCTTGGCAAAGCTCTGTTCGATCGGGTTCAGGTCTGGCGAATAGGGCGGCAGGTACCACAGCCGCGCTCCTACCGAGCGAATGGCATCACGGACCGCCTTGCCCTTGTGGCTGCCCAGATTGTCCATGATGACGATATCGCCTTCACACAGTGTCGGGACGAGCTGCTGTATGACATAGGCACGGAAGCACGCGCCGTTGATCGGCCCGTCAAAGACGCATGGCGCGCTCATCCGCTCGCACCGCAGGGCAGCCAAGAAGGTCAAGGTACGCCAATGGCCTCGCGGAGCGAAGCCGGAAAGCCGCTTGCCCCTCGGTGCCCAGCCACGCAGCGGCGCCATGTTCGTCTTGATCCAGGTCTCATCGATGAAGACCAGCCGGCTTGGATCGAGTTGACGCTGCAAAGCCTTCCAACGCTTGCGCCTTATGGCGATATCAGCGCGGCCTTGCTCAAGAGCCCGAAGCGTTTTTTTTGAAGCGCAGGCCCTGACGGCGCACAAAACGCCACACCGTGTCGTGCGAAACCATGACACCGCGCGCGGCCAGAAGGTCGCGCAACTGGATCATCGTTAGATGCGGTGTCTGCCGCAATTGCTCGGCGATGAATGCGCTGTGCGGCTCCAGAAGTCGTGGGCGATGGCCGCCCATCTGGCCCGGCTTCACATCGCCAGTACGCCGGTGAAGCTGCGACCAGCGAACCACCGAGGACACGCCGACGCCAAAGCGCTCAGCCACCTGCCGACAGCTTTGCCCCGCTTCAACGGCCGCAACACAACGCTCACGCAAATCAACTGAATAGGGTCGACCCATCTGTGCCGGCCTCCATCTCCCGGCACACAGCTTGAATCAAATCTCCAACGATTTGGGAATCCCCTTTCGATTCAGACTAAACCTGATCCGCTCTAGTACGGTATGGCACTCCGGAGTCGCCCTATGGACTGCCGCGTCGCTAGCGCTCCTCGCAGCGACGACGAGAGGGGTCTGCCGGCCATTTGAACAAGGCGTGCCGGTCTCGGACCCCAAGCCTGACAGGCTTGCGCGACCATCCCACCCGCCGTCATCGCGAGCGAAGCGCGGCGATCCATCCCGTCGTGGTTCTAATCGGGACGCCCAGGCATGTGTAGGGATAGGGCGGACGTCCGCCCACTTGGAACCGGATGGGCCGGTCGAACTCCTTCAGGCGCGCGCGAGTCCTCTTGTCGGTGACCCGAGTCAGGCCAAGAGGTTGCCGACCTGCTCGATGCTGTCGGGGACCGCTACCTTGTAGTGCTCGCACAGGGGCGCGACCAGGCGCTCGACCTCCGCGCGGCCCAAGTCGTCCATCTGACGGCAGGGGCCGGCGAAACGGAGCGCGGTCTTGGCGCCCATGTCGATGTCGCTCGGCAGTGCCACGCCCTCCGACAGCTCCTCCAGAATCGGCAGGAAGGTCGCGCCCAGCAGACGGTCCTGCACCAGCCAGTCGTTCTCGGTGAAGCCGCCGTCCTCCTCGTCGATCTCGAACGAGCGGTCGGCCTCTCCGACCTGGATGAGATAGGGGGCAGGCGCGTAGAAGACGCCCAGGGGCGCCAGATTGCGGATGGCGTGTAGGTTGATGCGCGGCTTGATGATGTTCTGGACGAAGAAGGGCCCCGCGGGCACGCCCAAAGCGCTTTTCGCGATGCGGTCGACCTGGGCGGTGGTGGCCGTCCCTTCGCCGACCAGGCGCGCCGCCTCATTGGTGTAGGGACAGAAGAAGCGGTTCACCGCGAAGCCGTGCACGTCCTTGCAGGCCAGGGGCTTCTTGCCGGTCGAGCGCACGAAGGCCATGGCCCTCTCGAAGGCGGCATCGTCCGTGGCGTCGCCCCGCACGACCTCCACCAGGGGATTGATCTCGGCCGGACTGAAGTAGTGCAGGCCCAGGAAGCGGCTCGGCCGCTCCAAGTGCCGCGCCAGGTCGGAGACCTTGAGGCAAGAGGTGTTTGTCGCGACCAGAGCGTCGTGCCGCACCACCTGGGAGAGGCGCTGAAAGGTGTCGGCCTTCAGGTCGAAGTCCTCGAAGATGGCTTCGACCACGACGTCGCTGTCGGCGAGCCCGGCCAGTTCCTCGGTACCGCTGAGCCTGGTCAAGGCGGCTTCCGCCGCTTCGGCGTCCATGCGGCCCTTGGCGGTCGCACGGTCGTAGAAGTCGCGCGCCTTGGCAAGCGAGCGATCCAGCTGCGAAGCCGAGCTGTCGACCAGGACAACCTCGAAACCAGCCTGCGCGCTGGCGATGGCGATTCCGGTACCCATGGTGCCGGCACCAAGAATGCCGAGCGTCTGGCCGGCCATGCTCGTTCCTTTCCGTCCTGCGGTCGCGGTCTTGGTGCGGCCGGGCGCTAGCGTCTGCTGAGGCCGCGGGCCACCCGGCCCACGTCGCGCGAATAGCTGAGCAAACGCTGGCCCGAGACGATCTTCGCGACCTCTTTCGCCAGGCTCGCCAGACCATTCTCGTAGTCGGACAGCTTGTCCTGGCCCTTCTCGGTGATCGCCACGGTCTGGTGGAAGCGGATGACGCTCGATTCGTCGGCGAAGTCGACAAGCCCGGCCGCCTGCAGGCGGTCCGCGTTCCCCAGCATGTCCTTGCGCTCCAGCGCCAGGGACCAGGCGATCTTGTTCAACTGCGTCGGCCCCTCGGCTTGCAGCAGTCGCAAGGTCAACCAGTCGTTGATGTCGTCCGACGACATTCCCCGCTGGCGCATATTGGAGTTGAGCAGTGAGGTCGCGCGACGGGCACTAAATATGAACCCGGCAAAGGCGTCTTCCGCCCTTACATCATCCTGCGTCGCCTCGAGAGCCTCTTCTGCCATGATTTCGCTACCCCTCATCATGTTACAGCCGGTCCAGCCCGGAGCCGGAAACTAGCGCAAGCGGGCTGGAAACGGAACCTTCCTCGTGGATGGCGGCAGGCGCCCCGGCGCCCGCCGCCGCGATCACCTTACTGCTCTAAAGCCTTGACGATGTCCTCGCTCATCTTCTTGGCGTCGGCAAGTAGCATCATCGTTTGATCCATGTAAAACAGCGGATTGTCCACGCCGGCATAGCCGGGATTCATCGAGCGCTTCACGAAGAGCACGTTCTGTGCCTTCTCGACGTCCAGGACGGGCATGCCGTAGATCGGCGATGTCTTGTCCGTCTTCGCGGCCGGGTTGGTGACGTCGTTGGCGCCGATGACGAAGGCGACCTCCGCGGCGGAGAACTCGCGGTTGATCTCCTCCATCTCGAAGACTTCGTCGTAGGGCACGCCGGCTTCCGCCAGCAGAACGTTCATGTGACCCGGCATGCGCCCGGCCACCGGGTGAATGGCGTACTTCACCTCCACACCTTCGGCCTTCAAGAGGTCGGCCATCTCGCGCAGGGCATGCTGTGCCTGGGCCACCGCCATGCCGTAGCCCGGCACGATGATCACCGTGCTGGCATTGCGCATCAGGAAGGCCGCGTCGTCGGCCGCGCCCTGCTTGTAGGTCCGGTCATCGTCGCCCGGACCGCCCGCTGCGGCCGCGCTGTCGCCGCCGAATCCACCCAGGATCACGGAGAAGAAGGAGCGGTTCATCCCCTTGCACATGATGTAGCTCAGGATCGCGCCCGAGGAGCCCACCAGCGCGCCCGTGATGATCAGCAGGTTGTTGCCCAAGGTGAAACCGATGCCGCAGGCCGCCCAGCCCGAATAGGAGTTCAGCATCGAGATCACCACCGGCATGTCGGCGCCGCCGATCGGGATAATCAGGAGGATGCCAAGCGCCAGGGAGATGAGGAGGATCAGCCAGAGCGCCGTGTCGGAGGTGTCGGCCACCATCCAGACCGTGAGGACGATCAGGAGTACGCCTTGCAGGAGGTTCAGCCAGTGCTGCATCGGGAAGACGACCGGCTTGCCGGAGACCAGTCCCTGCAGCTTGGCGAAGGCGACGATCGAACCGGTGAAGGTGATCGCGCCGATGGCCAGGCCGATCGCCATCTCGATCAGGCTGGCGGGCTTGATGTCACCGGCGACGCCGATGCCGTAGGCGGCCGGGTTGTAGAAGGCCGCGACAGCGACGAAGACGGCGGCAAGGCCCACCAGCGAATGGAAGGCCGCGACCAGCTGCGGTAGCGCCGTCATCTCAATCCGGAGCGCCACCACCGTGCCGATGGCGCCGCCGATCACGATCCCCAAGAGGATCAGCCAGATGTTGCCGACCGAGGGCAGGGCGAGCGTGGTGGCGATCGCGATCACCATGCCGGCCATGCCAAGGAAGTTGCCTCGGCGGCTCGATTCCGGGTGCGAGAGCCCGCGCAGGGCTAGAATGAAGCAGATGGACGCCACCAGGTAGAGCAGGGACGCAAGTTCATAGGTCATTGATGCTGTCCCCCTCTCAGGCCTTCGCCTTGGCAGCCGGCTTCGGCTTCTTCTTGAACATTGAGAGCATGCGGTAAGTCACGATAAAACCGCCGAAAATGTTGACAGAGGCCAAGGTCACGGCGACGAAGCCCATGACCTCCGAGAAGGGGGCGGCTTCGGCACCGGCGGCGATCAGGCCGCCGACGATGATGACCGAGGAGATGGCGTTGGTGACGCCCATCAGCGGCGAGTGCAGGGCCGGCGTGACCCGCCAGACCACGTGGTAGCCGACGAAGACCGCCAGGATCAGGATGGTGAGCCCCATGATGAGGCTGGAGGAGCCGTCCGAGCCGGCGGTCTCGACGGCGGCCTGTCCGGCCGCGGCGGCTTGCTCCGCCAGGGCCGACAGCTTGTCCGAGAGGCTGTCGGCGTGATCCTTTATCGCGTCGATCTGCTGCTTGAGGTCGCTCATGACTGCGGCTCCTTGGTCGTCCCGGCCCCGCCGCCGTCACTGCCCTCCTCATGGGCGATCTGCTCGCGGGCGCTTTGCGCTCTTAGGGTGTCACCGTCCGGCCCGGGCGGCGGCGGCGCGGTTTCGTCTGGCTCGACCTCGTTGGTGTCGTCGGCGAGCTTGTCGCTCGCGGAGCTCACCGCGATGTTCGCCTCGGAGCTCTGGAAGTTCGAGTCAGTCTCGCTCTCATCCGCCGCGGCAGCTTCGCCGGCCACCGCGGCCGCCGTGGCCACCGCCGCCGCGGAGAGGCTGCCGTCGTTCGGCGAGGTCCCGCTGGGGCCGCTCGATCGAACGGCCGCCGCGGTCGCTTCGGCCGCCGCGGAAAGGCTCGTGCCAGTGCTGGCGCTTGGCGTCTTCTCCTCGTTGAAGGCGACCGACTCCACGATGACGCCTTCGCTGGCTTCTGGCTCGGCCGGCGGCTCCGGCGTCGGCGCGGGCGCTTGGACGGGCGCCGGGGCAGGGCTCGCCTCGGCAGGGGCGGGAGCCGCCGGGGCCTTCGCCTCTTCCGTCTTCGCTTCTTCGCCCTTCGTCTCTTCCTGGGCAGCGCTTGGCTCTTCCGCCGGCGTCGCGTCCGGCTCGGGGCTTTCCGCCGGTGCCGCTTCGCCGGCCAGATCGCGCACGCGCTCGTGCACGATGCCGCCTTCCTTGGTAACCAGCGTTCCGGTCACCACGTCGTCTTCCCAATCGATCTGCAGACCCTTTTCCTTGTCCAGGAACAGGGCCAGGAAATTGAAGAGGTTGCGGGCATAGAGCTGACTTGCCACCGACGCCATTCGGCCCGGCACGTTGCGATGCCCGACGATGAAGACGCCATCCTGGTCGACCACCTGGCCCACGGCGGAGCCTTCGACGTTGCCGCCGGTCTCGACCGCCAGGTCGACCAGCACCGAGCCCGGCTTCATCGAACGGACCATCTCGGCGTCGACCAGGCGCGGCGCCGGGCGGCCGGGGATCTGCGCCGTGGTGATCACGATGTCCATCTTCGAGATCGTCTCGGCGATGAGCGCGGCCTGCTTCTTCTGATACTCGGCGCTCATCTCCTTAGCGTATCCGCCGGCGGATTCGGCCTGCTTGAACTCCTCGTCCTCGACGGCCACGAACTTGGCGCCCAGGCTCATCACCTGCTCCTTGGCGGCCGGGCGCACGTCGGTCGCCATCACGATGGCGCCCAGGCGCCGGGCGGTCGCGATGGCCTGAAGCCCGGCGACGCCGGCGCCCATCACCAGCACCTTGGCCGGGTGAATGGTGCCGGCCGCCGTGGTCATCATCGGGAAGCAGCCGGTGTACTGCTCGCAGGCATCCAGGACCGACTTGTAGCCGGCCAGGTTGGCCTGGCTGGAAAGCACGTCCATCGACTGCGCGCGGGTGATGCGCGGCATGAGGTCCATGGCGAAGGCGGTCGTCCCGCTGGCGGCCAGGGCCGGCATCTCCTCGGCCGTGCGGAAGGGATCGAGCACGCAGACCAGGTGCGTGCCCTTCTCCAGAAGCGGCAGTTCTTCGGTAAGCGGGCGCTGCACCTTCAAAACGATGGCGGCGTCGGCGAAGGTGCTGGCGGCGTCCGCGGCGATGGTCGCGCCGGCGTCTTCAAAGGTCTTGTCAGTAATCGCGCTGGCCAGGCCAGCGCCGGATTCGACGACAATCTCCGCACCGAGTCCGATGAACTTCTTCACTGTTTCAGGTGATGCGGCCACGCGCGTTTCGCCGTCGCGCCGCTCACGTGGGATGGCGATCTTCATGCCCCCTCCCTACCTTTCGATGCTGTTGTCTATTGGGGTCCGCGCCCTGCAAGAGACCGGTTTTGCTAAGATGCCCGGATACTGCCACAAATACCACCGAGATCCGAGCGAGTTTATGCCGCACCGCAGCAAAATTTTTGATTGTATCTAGCGGGCATTGCTCACCCGACTTCTACTGGCGCCATCAGCCACTGCGAAACGGCTGCGAAGGACGCGTCACGCACTAGGGTTTGCGCGCTTTCAAGGAGAAGCTGACCGGAAGCCAGGGCGCGCCTTCGGGCATCACCCAATAGCCGTCTCCGTCCTCGACCATGCACTCCAGTTGCTGCCATGCGAGCTTGGGATGCTCGTGCAGGAACTCGATGACCAGCCCCGTCTTGGCGAGCGCGGTGACCAGGCGGCCCAGACCGTGCACCCAGTCGAAGGCGTGCCTCTTCTCGAAGTGTTCGATGGAGGCGGCGTAGCCCTGGAAAGTGTAGACGAGGGTCTGATCGCTCGGCAACTCATAGTCGTAGCCGAAGGCGGGACCGCCGCCTTCGGGCTTCCAGTCTTCGCTCAGGGCGTTCACCAGAGGATGGCCCTCGATGATGTAGAAGATGCCGTCCGGGGCGAGCAGCCTGGCGATGTCGCGCGCCAGCTGGTCGATATCCGCGATCCAGCCCAGCACGCCCCATGACATGTAGACGATGTCGAAAGGCCCCTTGAGCTTCTGGCCGACTTGAGCGATCTCGCCCTCGACGAAGACTGCCTCGAGACCGCAGTCGCGGGCCAGATCGCGTGCCGCCGCCAGCGCCTTGTCGGAGATGTCGTAGCCGGTCACCTCGGCACCCATCCGCGCGAAGGAGAGCGTATCCAAGCCGAAGTGGCAGAGCAGGTGGCAGAGCCGCTTGCCGGCGACCGGGCCCAACTCCTTCAGTTCCAGTTCGCCCAGGGCCGTGCGGCCGGTCTTGAAGCCGGCGACGTCATAGAGGTCGGACTCTAGATGCAAGGGGACCAGCTTGTTCCAGAGTTCCTTGTTGTGCGCGACGGCCGGATCGAGCTTCGGATCGTCACTCATCAGTTTCTCCGACCATCGCGTCCTCCCCTTCGCCGCGCCGGTCGCTCGGTGGGCTCCTTGGCAGCCTGTTGCAGGAGGCGCACCAACTCTCCGCACGCGCCGGAGGGCAGGGGTTCCCGCAGGAGATCATAGCGCTTCAGCAAGCGACGGGCGGCCACGTGCGGCGCCAGGCCCTCGTCCAGCCGCAGGGACCAGGAGAGCAGCACGTCGTGCGCCGGACCCGGGAAGTCATCGCCGAGGTTCAGCGTTTCGCGAACGAGCCCGCCGGGGTCTTCGGGACAGTGGTAGCGTGAGACGTAGGTAATGGACATCGTTTCTCATGCCGCTTTGATGTAGCGATTGAGCCGCATCGGATACTGGAAGAGGTAGCCGCCCTCGTCGTCGTCCGCCGAGGCGGCTTCGAAGCCGGTGCGGATGGCCTCGCGGTGCGCGTCCAGCCTCGCCGCCCGCGTCGGGTCGACCGACAGCACCTGGTACTCCAGCTCGTCGAAGCTCTTGTAGCGATAGGGCGCCAAGTAGTGGATTTCCTCCAAGGCCTCCAGGCCCGCGCTCTCGCCGAAGGCGGCAAGCGCGGCGATGGCCTGCTTGCGAACCTCGGTCTCGTCGTCGACGGGGCGCATCAGCTCGAAGTAGGCGCCGGCCGCGACCGGCTCCAGGACATAGATGAGGCCGCCGGGGCGGAGCACCCGTCGGGCTTCCTCCAGCGCTCCGGCCATCGCGTGCGTGGGCACGTGATGGAGGGAATTGAAGAAGCAGACGACATCGAAGCTCTCGTTCGGATAGGGCAGTTCCTGGCCGCCGCCCAGCCGGTAGCTGGCGCCCTCCACGGGCTCCGCCGCCTGCGCCCGCTCGATCGCCTGCCCGAGCGGGTCCAAGCCCTCGGCCTCGGCGCCGCGTTTGGCGAAGTAACGGACCAAGGCGCCCTCGCCGCAGCCGACGTCCAGCACGCGCTTGCCGTTCGGCGAGATGTACTCCTCCAGGACCTCCTTGTGCTTGCGCAGCCTGGCACTATTCATCTCGGTTCCTTCTTCGCTCGCGTTTCGCCTTGCCTCCAGTTTGTGGACGCGCATAGCGGCGCACAAGGGGGAAAGCAATGGCTGTGGTGTGCGCATGGCGCATTGGTTAGGCTCTTTCCCCATGCGCGCCAGGAACACCGCGAAGGCTCACCCGACGGGACACCGACGTGGAATGGATGAGACCCCTCTGCCGGCCTATGGCGGCCGCGCCCGCGTCTTGGCAAGCCCGTCGAGCAGCACCGCCTGAGAAGGCCGTGTCCGGCATCAGACACGCCAACTTCGCCGAGCTGTGGCGCCTGCAGAGCAACCTCGGCAGCCGTTTGGCGCGCATCTTCACGCAAGAGGAACTCTATGGCTTGCGTACTGCCGCGCAGGTGCGCACGGCCATCGGTGCTTTGTTCCTGGTCTTGGTTACTGTCTTCTTGCCGGCTGACAAGATCCTCTACTGGATCGCCTGCGCCATTGTCATGATTGCGACCCCTTGGGTGCATTACTTCCTGAGGCGACGCTATCCCGCGCGGCGCAAGATATCCTATCTCGTGACTTTCATCGATTTTGCCTTGATCGTCTTTCTTTACTCGCAACCGGATATCCTGACGGAGCGCTACGTCCCCGCGCAGTCGGTCCTGAATGTCGGCACGCAGGAGGGAATCCTCCTCGTGATCGCCTCCTATGCCTTCACCGGCAGACCGGTCCTGGTCGCCTGGGCGGGCATCTCCGCGGCGCTCTCCTGGGCCTGCCTGATCGGCTTTCTCTTGTCCTTGCCCGATACGCTGACCGTCACCGACAAGTCCTGGGCCGGCCAAGGCGTCATCGTCGATCCCTTGTTCGTCGGCATCGGTCATGCGATCGCCGATATGGCGGTCTTCGTCACCACGGCCTTGTGCCTCTCGCTGATCGTCATTCGGCTGAGAGCCCTGGTCGCGCAGCATGCCAACGTGGAGCGGGCGCGGCTCAATCTCTCCCGCTACCTGCCGCAGGCGATGGCCGATGCCTTGGCCGGGCGCGACAACCCTTTCGAGGAGCCGCAGGTCCGTGCGCTGGCCGTGGTGTTCGTCGACATGGTCGACTTCACCAGGCGGATCGCGATGATGGTCCCCGTCGCGACGATTGCACTGCTGCGCGACTTTCACCGCGTCCTGGCCGAGTGCACCTTCCGCCACGGCGGTGCCTTGGAGAAGTTCTTGGGCGACGGCATCATGGCCACCTTCGGTCGTCTGACGAGCGATCCGCAGGACAGCGTCAGGGCCTTGGTCTGCGCGCAGGCTATGGTGCGCGAGATCGGCGACTGGACCAGGGCGCGCGGCGACGAGCCGCCGATAGAGATCGGCGTCGGCATCCACTTCGGCGAGGTGGTGCTGGGCGACATCGGCTCCGACCAGCGCCTGGAAGCCGCCGTCCTGGGTGACGTGGTGAACGTGGCCAGCCGCATCGAGGGCGTGAGCCGGGGCTTTCCCCAGCCCATCCTCTTCAGCCAGCAGGTCTACGAGGCGGCGGCCACGGTGCCCGAAGGCGCCGCTATTCTAGCCCGCTCGACAGCCCTGGGCGAACAGACGATCCGCGGGCACGGAACGCCGCTGGCGCTCTATGGCTTAACGCCGGAACCGTCCGGGCCGTAGCGCTTGGCCGCCTCCGGGCTCGGCAGGATCGCCTGGATCTCGAAGTCGACCAGGTCCCGCCAGGCCCCGATCCATGGCTCCAGCGCCTGCCGGTCGGCTGCCTCCAGCACCACGTAGCAGGTGCTGCCGTCCGTTGTCGTCCAGCTGTCGAGGTAGACGATCCCGTCCGGCAACATGCGCCCGCGTTCGGCGAAGCGCGCGTAGGCGGGCGTGGGATCGCCGTCCTTGAAACGCTCGACGGCCATGAACAGCATCCCTCGTCTCCTCGCTAGCCGATCGCCTTGGGGCGGGCCCAAAGCTGGTAGGACTGCTGGAAGAGCCTGGGGTGTTCCTCCTCGAAAGCGGCCCAGAGCGCCAGGTCTCGAAGAGCGTCGGGGGCTTGGTGGCGCTTGCGGAAGCCCTCGACGGCAGAGCGGTCGACCAGTTCGAAGCCCAGGAAGTCGAGGGCCTGGTCGGCCAGGAGAGAGGCGATCTCGCTCAAGGTGAAGCTCCTCGCGTTCGCGTTCTCGACCAGCTGGGCGAAACCCTCCAGATTGTAGAAGTCGAGGCCGCCGGCGATCGCTTTCGCCGGGCTGTCGTCGGGCAGGGCCAGAAGCGCTTGGCGCGCCGACGGCAGTGCCACCTTCTCCAGCGACACGCCCATGGTCTCCAGATGATCGCGCGCGGCCTTCACGGCCAGTTGGGTCTGTCGGCGGTAGAAGCCCAGCCGCAGCACGCCACCCGGCGCCAGCTGCCTGGCGAGCGCGGCCAGCCCCGCCTCGGGATCGGCCAGCTCGTGCATGAGGCTCATGCATTCGATGACCTCGAAGGGTCCGCCCGGCGGTGGCAGCGCTGTCGGGTCCGGCAAGGCCAGAAGGTCTGCCTGCGCGAAGGTGATCTCGGTGACCGCCATGGATTCGCTCTGTCTGCGTCCGTAGGCCAGCGGAGGCAGGCTGCGCTCGAAGGCCAAGACGCTACAACCGGCATAGCGGCTGGAGGCCCGGACGGCGGTGCCGCCGGTGCCGCAGCCCGCGATCATGACGCGCGGTCTCTCCGTGGTCGGCCAGTCCGATGCCGGCAGGTGCGGCAGGATCTCCGACAGCACCTGCGCCAAGGGGCGCGGCGGGTGCCGCGTCAATGAGCGCCAGCGCGGGAAGAGCGGGGCCTCCGCGTCCGGCGAAGCCCCAGCGCCGATACGGGGCAGGGTTGCCGCCAGCTGAGCCTCGCGTCTCGGCTCCAGATAGAGCCGCTGATGCAGGAGCGCCAGGGACCCTCCGTCGGCGCCGCCCGCCAGCGGCGTCTCCGGCACTGGCATATCCGGCGAGGGCCGGCCGTAGAGCGCTTGGAGGAGCCGCGGCGCGTCCCAGGTCGCACCCGGCGTCATGGCCGATACGGCTTCCAGCTCTTCCGGGGTGGAGACCCAGGCGTAGTCGGTAATCTCGGCTTGCAGGGCCAGGCTCGCCATCATGCCTAGCGAGAAGGGCGGAGGGGCGCCCGCCTGGGCGTGATGCAGGAGATAGCGCCTCAAGGCCGTGAAGAGGCGCTCGACCTCCATGTCCGGCAGCAGCGCCCGGCTCATGATCGCCCGGGTGAGGGGTTCCGCGAAGAGCTTCTCGGCGCCGCTTCTGGTGTTCTCGTCGGCCAGCAGCTCGCTCAGCTGATCGGGATTGCCGGCGGCCGCGATCAAGCCCTGCATGGGCCAGATGCTGCGCACCAGGGAGAGGGTCGATCCCACCAGCTCCTGCGCGGAGACGTCGGGAGAGAGAAAGAGCGTCAGCAGCGTCTGCACCACGGCCGGTGCCGCCTTGGTGAAACGCGCGCCCCGCAAGGCCGCGACCACGGACAGGCGCGCCATGTGATCTTGCGGTGCCAGCCGGAAGGCGGCGAGTGACAGCGAGAGTGCCGGCATGGGCTGGCCGCGCTGGCGTAGAAGACCGGCCATCACGAAGGGGATGGTGGGGTCCTGCGGCGCGCCGGCCTGGGCTTGCTGATAGGCGGCTTGGGCCTTGGCCATCTCGCCCAGCTTCAGACAGCGGTCGGCCTCGGCCAGGGCTTCACGCGCGGAGGGTGACAGATTGGCTGGGTCGACGAAGAGCTGATCGTTCATAGCGGGCGAACCTCGCGCAGGCTCATGGTGCGGAAACGGAGGGCCATGGCCCCGGCGGCAACGGCATAGCCGAGGAAGAGAGCGGCCAGCAGCCCCTCGACACCCCAGCCCCATCGGTTGGCAAGCAGATAGCCCAAGGGGACCATGAAAAGCCAGTAGGAGGCGACATAGAGTGCCAGCGGGACCCAGACCTCGCCCATCGCGCGCAGCGCGCCTTGCAGCACGGCTTGGCTGCCGTCCGCGACGATCGTGAAGCCGACCCAGACGAAGGTGGGAAGCGCCAAGGCGAGGACCGCTTCCTCGCTGGTGTAGACGCGGGCCAAGGGGCCCGGAAAGAGCTCGATGAAGAGGGCGACAGAGACCTGCAGGCAGAGGATCAGGCCCAGGCCCGTCAAGCCGGCGGTCACGCGCCCGGCCTGGTCCAGGCGGCCCACCGCGTTGGCGACCCTGACCGACGTCGCGTTGGCCATCCCGATCGAGAGCATGAAGAGGAAGGCCACCACGTTGTTGGCGATCTGAAAGGCGGCCAGCTGATTGTCTCCCAGCCAGCCGGCAAAGGTGGCGAGAGCGGCCAGCGCGGCGGTCTGCAAGCCGACGGAAAGCGCCAAGGGCAGGCCGAGCTTCAGCTGCTTGACGGCGACGCGCAGTGGCAGGCTGCGTCCCAGGAGCCGGAAGTAGTCGCGGTCCGGCATCAGCACCAGGATGTAGAAGAGGGCCGCGGCGAACATGGTCCAGCGGGTCACCGTCGTGCCCATGGCAGCACCTGCCGCGCCCATTTCCGGGAAGCCCCAATGCCCTTCGATCAAGAGCCAGTTGACGGCCGCGTTCACCAGGTTGCCGGAGAGCGTGATCACCATGCCGATCTGCGGCCGGCCGATCCCCTCGAGCAGGAAAGCGCAGGCCAGGAAGAGAAAGAGCCCGGGCATGCCGTAGGCGAAGGCGCGGACCGCCGCGCCGCCGTGCAGCGCCAAGTCGTTGCTTTGGCCCAGCAGCAAGAGGATCTCCTCGCCGAAGGAGAGGAGAGTGCCGGCAAGGATGCCCAGCACAATGGCGATCACCAGCGCGGTGCGCCATATCGCGCCAATCTCCCGATCGCGGCGAGAGCCCCTGGCTTGCGCGGTGAGGATGGTGGTCGCGGCCATCAGGCCTATGCCCACCACCAGCACCGTGATGTGCGGCGCCATGGAGATGCCGTAGTGCGCCAGCATCTGCGCGCTGACCTGGCCGGTCATCACGGTATCCACCGTCACCATGATGATGAAGCCGCAGCGGGCCAGCATGACCGGTATCGCCAGGCGAACGGTCTGGCGCACGTGGTCGGCCAGCCCCACGGCGGGGCCGGCTGGCGAGGAACTCGGTCGCGTCATCGGCGCGGCGGCGGGTTCGTCGCCAGCCAGAGATAAGCGCGCAGCCGGTCGAGGCGCCGCTGCAGCTTGCGCCGCAGCCAGGCCAGCGCCGAGCGCCGCGGCGGTGCCGCGGTCTGCACGTAGGAGCGGCCCTCGTCATCGTGCCGGATGCGGTAGGGCATGATCGCAAGGGCGGCGAGGCCGTGCCGCCAGTAGGCGTCGACGTGATCGTCGACCGGCTCGATCCAGGTCTCGCAGTCGCGCAGCAGCCGCTCCGCGCCGGCCGGCGACAGGGCATAGGCCTGAAGGCCGCCCGGCCCCTTGTTGTGCCGGACCAGGCTGTAGCCCTGGCCCAGATCCCGGACGAAACGGGGCTGACGGCCCTGCTGCAGCGCGCTCAGCCGGATCAGGCGATGCTTGTCGATAATCTCGGCGGCGATCGCCAGGACGGCCGCGAAACCGCTCTCGACGCCGACGTCGTCCTCCATGATCACGGCCGGACGTCCGCTCTCCGACACCTTGCGCCAAAGCAGAACGTGGCTCGCGAAAACACCCAACTCGCTGGGTCTCAGCGGCAGCCCGCGGCGGGCCAATGTCGCGGTCTCGTCGTAGCGGCTCACGGTCTCGTGCTGGCCTTGCGCGGCATCGATCGCGGGAAAGCGCGTGGCCGTCAGCCCCTCGGCCTCCAGCCCCGCCGATACCTTGGCCCAGCGCTCGGGTGCGCGGTCCAGGTTGATGACGTAAAGCGGCAGCGTCGACACGGGCGGGCCACCTAGCGCGGCCGATTGCGGAGCAGCCAAAGCCGCCCCCGCAGGCTGTCGAGCCGTCGGTGGAGCTTGAAGCGCAGCTGCTCGGCGGGGCTGCGCCGATAGGCCTGCGTGCCGCTCTGAATATAGGAGTGGCCCGCGTCGCGATGCTCGGCCCGAAGCGGCAGGATGGCATAGGAGAGCAAACCGTGGCGCCAGTAGGCGTCCAAGTAGTCGTCGACCGGTTCCCGCCAGCGGTCGGCATGGCGCAGCAGCCGTTCGGCGCCGCTCGGGCTCAGGAGATAGGCTTGCGAGCCCATGGGACGGCGCGGGTAGTAGGCCAGGCGGTAATCGCCGTCCAGCGACCTCAGCACCCTGGGCGTTCGCCCTTGGCTCAGGACCGCAAGTCTTACGTAGTGGCGATCGGCGATGATGCTCCGGCCGAGGTCCAATGCCCGCGGGAAATCGGCGTGATAGGCCAGATCGTCCTCTAGCACGAGGGCCGGCCGACCGCTCGAGGCGATCTTCCGCCAAAGCAGGTAGTGGCTGGCGAAGCAGGCAATGGTCGCCGGCGTCTGTGGGGCGCCTTGGAAGCGCCTGGAGGCGGCCTCGTCATAGCGCGACACGGTCTCGTGCTGGGTGCGGCTGGCGTCGATCGCCGGGAAGCGCTCGGCCGCGAGGCCCACGGCGGCGAGACCCTCTTGCGTCTGCTCCCAGCGCTCCGTCGCGCGGTCCAGGTTTATGACGTAGCTGGCGAGAGCTTGCGCGGGAGGAGTGGAAGCCATATCTGCTTTCTGCGCGGTAACGAGACGCTAGGGAAGGGGGCATTGCGGCTCTTGACCTCGCGGCGCCCCCGACTATACTCGCGCGCTCTGAATTTGGGGTGGCTCTCAGCGGTGGTCTCTCGCGAGACTCCGGAAGAACCACCGTGTTTGTATCGGATCGAGAGCGATGAAGATCAAGAACTCGCTGCGCACCGCGAAACTGCGCGAGAAGAACTGCCGGGTCGTGCGCCGTCGCGGTCGGGTCTACGTGATCAACAAAAAGGATCCGCGCTTCAAGGTCCGTCAGGGCTGAGCGCGGGCCGGGCCTTGCCGGCTCGGTTAAGGAAAGATGAGCCGAGGCCACGCGGCAGGGGTGCCGCGTGGCTTTTCGCGTGAGTTTCACTTGGCACGGCGCGGCGGCTGTGCTTAGGCTCTGAACCGTGGTTTCAACAACATGAAAGGAGGTGATCCAATGTCGAGTGATTTGCGAGTTGTCTCGGGTTCCCTGGGTGCGCAGCGTCGGCAGGGGAGCAGCCTCCTCGGCCAGCGCTGACACCCGGTCCCCCGGATCGGGGTGATCAGGGCTGACCCGAGCGGCCCAGTCACGTACCGGAAGCGGCGTCCCTTTGGGGCGCCGCTTTCATTTGGGGCTTAGCTGAGCCGTTGCCGGCATGTCGCCGAGGCAGCCATGATGAAGGCCGGGACGGAAGCATCTAGCGGCAAAGGCCTTCCTGGCGCGCCGGGCCGATCTCGATTGCCAGGGATTGGGTGGCGTTGCTCGCCACGGTGATGGCGATGACGGCTTCGTCGCCGTCCGCGGCGCTGAGCAGAGGTCCTCCCGAATTGCCGGGAGATAGGGGACAATCGAGCCTCAGCGCTCCCTTGCCGTCCCGTGCCACGACGCGACAGGCATGTCTCTGCAGTCGATGGACAGCAGGTCTACCGTAGCCGGCAGCCGTCAGCCTCTCGTCGTCCGGCACGTCGCTCTTCGCCATCGGAAGCGGTTGCGTCTTGGCCGGCCGGGCAAGACAGAGCGCGGCCAGGTCGCGGCCCAGCGGAACCAGACGATCAGGGCGGAGGTGTTCGCGCCACTGGCCGCGGTCGTAGCCGAGCAGCAGGTGACTCTCGCTCGCCTTCAGCCCCTCCAGGCAATGTGCCGCGGTCAGCGCGATCTTGGGAGCCACCAGCACGGCGGTGCAGTGTCTTTGCTGGCGATAGCCGGCGTGGTTCAGGCGGCCGATCGCCGACTCCGCGACGGCACTCGCGGCAATCAGGAAAGACAGCAAAAACGCCGGGCCCGCTCGCGCGACGACCCGGCGCCTTCTTGCCTTGGTCGGGGAGAGAGGATTCGAACCTCCGGCCCCTGCGTCCCGAACACAGTGCTCTACCAGGCTGAGCTACTCCCCGGAATGCTTCCCGCCGGCACCGACGCGCCTGCGAGGCGCGGTGTATAGCGCTTGGCGCGGCAGCAGGCAACAGAAACCATGAGCGGCTTCAGCGAGAAGCCGCCCTGGCCGTGCGGCTCACTCGGAGCCCGGCTCCCACTGGTGGAACTCGTTGTGGTCGACGGTGTCGTTGCTGTCGAGGTCGAGGTCGCTGAACCAGCTGTTCGTGCTGTTCGACCATTCGTTCTGATCGATGTGGCCGTCGTTGTTGGTGTCGGCGGCCTGGAAGCACATGTCGGCCAGCTTGTGTGCGCCCACCCGCGTGGTGCTCAGGCCGTCGGCCTTGAAGAAATGCCAGACCGCCGGGTTGCAATCGTCGGCGCTGGCCGTGCCGGTCATCAGAAAACCGCTGGTAGCCAGGGCGGCGATGAGAGTCAAAGACCTGTACATAGGTGCTACTCCTTCAGTCTCCTGCTGCCGCTACTCGGCCGTGCCGGGCTCGTTCTGCAAGAACTCGTTGTGCGTGATGCGATCGTCATTGTTGGCGTCGAGGCTGCTGAACCAGGCGTTGATGCTGTTGGACCACTCTTGCCGGTTGATCCGCCCGTCGCCGGTGGTGTCGGCCGCCTCGAAGCACATGTCGGCCAGCTTGTGCGCGCCGACCCTGGTGTAGGCGCCCGACTCATCTGTCCAGGCCTTGTAGGCGGCGGGACTGCACTCGTCGGCAGCGGCTGGCGCGGCCAGAAGCCATCCGCTGGCCGCAACGACTGCAATCGTGACGAAAGTCTTCTTCATTGTTCGTACTCCCCTCTTCAAGTCTTCAGATCTTCGTCTGGACATTACTTCCCGGTTCTCACAGGGATCTATGACTCTAGAAGGTTCCAAGGCGTCACGCAAGGCTATGACAACTGTGTTACCGCGCGTTAGGCGAGCGGATTGGCCAGTGTTACTGCCGTTTTCGCCTTGTAGGCCTCTCCGGCCGGGGCTAGAGTCGCCGCCATCGCACCACGGTCGACCCGACATGCCGTCCCGGACGAGGGCGGGATCAAGAGAGGCTCACAGCCTCTGCGCACGGCCGTTTCAACAAAGGGGCAGAACGGGAGGACTTCCTGAGATGACTATGGTTAGACGCATTGCCGCTGCGGCGAGTGTCCTGGCATTCACCGCCGGCATCGGCTTCACGGCTTGGAGCGACGCGGAGGCGCGCCCGGTCCGTTGGAACATGCAGAGCACCTATCCGGGCTCGCTCACCCAACTCGGCACCTTGGGCAAGCGCATCGACGAGCAGATCGGCCTGGTTTCGGACGGCGAGATCCGCATCACCTTCCAAGAGCCGGGTGCCATCGTGCCGGCATTGGAGACTTTCGATGCGGTCGCCAGCGGCGCCGTCGAGGCCGGTTGGTCGACGCCGGGTTACTGGGCCGGCAAGGTGCCGGCGTTGCAGCTCTTCTCGGCCGTGCCCTTCGGTCCGGCCGCACCGGAGTACCTGGCCTGGTTCTACTTCGGCGGCGGCAAGGAAATGTTCGAGGAGATCTACGGCAAGTACGGGATCTATTCCGAGATCTGCGGCATCATCGCGCCGGAGGCATCGGGCTGGTTCAAGAAGGAGATCAAGTCGACCGAGGACCTGAAGGGCCTGAAGATGCGCTTCTTCGGCCTGGGCGCCAAGGTGATGGAGGAGATGGGAGTTTCCACCCAGCTCTTGGCCGGAGGCGACATCTATCCGGCCCTGGAGCTGGGCACGATCGACGCCACGGAGTTCTCCATGCCGGCCATCGACCTGAAGCTCGGCTTCTACCAGGTGGCGGACAACTATTACTTCCCCGGATGGCATCAGCAGTCGACCATGTTCGATTTGATGATGAACAAGGAAGCCTACGAGGAACTCACCGACGTGCAGAAGGCCCAGATCGGCGCGGTCTGCGGCGACTCCGTGCGCTACGGGCTGGCCGAGGGAGAGGCGATCCAGTTCGCCGCCTTGCAGGAGCTGCAGGACAAGGGCGTTCAGATCCACAAGTGGTCGCCGGAGACGCTCGCCGCCTACGAGGAGGCCTGGCAGACCGTCGTCGCGGAGCTGTCGCAGGACCCGGAGTTCAAGCGCGTGTGGGATAGCTTGCAGGAGTTCCGCAAGAACTACGCCGCTTGGCGCGACTTGGGCTATCTGAACTAAGGTCCGTAGCGGGCGCTCCCCCGAAGCCCCCCATTCGCGGCTTCGCAGGGGGCGCCCGCCTGCGGCTCCTTCTCACAAGGCCTCGATCGGGCGCTCGCCCGGTCGGGATCGGCCAAGAGAGAGGGTGCTGACGGGGAGGGCTCGACCGGCTCCTCCGCGGCAAGGATAGTCTCCGCATGCGCGCGCTCCTTTCCATCAGCAACGGCCTGGCCGCGGTGACCGACGCGGTCGGCCGCGCGGCAGCCTGGTTGTTTCTGCCGATGGCGCTGGTGATCCTCTACGACGTCCTGCAGCGGAAGCTTCTGAACGTCTATCCGGATTTCCAGCAGACGGCTCTTTACCAGTTCCTGCCCTCGACCAAGGCGCAAGAGCTGGAGTGGCACCTGCACGGCTTTCTCTTCATGCTCTGCCTGGGCTTCACCTACATCCGCAACGGCCATGTCAGGGTCGACATTCTGCGCGAGACCTTCAGCCAGCGGACGCGTGCCTGGATCGAGCTTCTCGGCTGCCTGTTCTTCGTGCTGCCCTACACCGTCCTGGTGGTCGACCTCTCCGCCGGTCTCCTGGTCTGGAACTCCTTCCTGATGAACGAGGGCTCGTCCGCCACGACCGGCTTGCCGATGCGCTGGATCATCAAGTCCAGCCTGGTCATCGGCTTCGGTTTCCTGGCGATCGCGGCGCTGTCGATCCTCTTACGCCACATCGTCTTCCTCTTCGGTCCGGAAGAGCTGCGGCCGCTCGCCAACCGCTACGTCAAGGGAGATGAGATCGAAGAGATGAAGCAGGACGTCGAGGAGGAACTGGCGCAGGATGCCGCCGACCACCCCGAGCATCGCTTCGGCGGCGGCAACGGCGCGAACGGCAAGCAGGGCTAGTCGGGCATGCCTTGGTACGAGATCCTCCCGGCCGCCATGCTGATCTGCATGGCGCTCTTCATCTTCTCGGGCTTTCCGGTCGCCCTGGTCCTCGGCGGGCTGGGCCTGGCCTTCGGATTTCTCGGCATTGCCGTCGGCGAATTCAAGCTGGTCCACTTCAACGCCGTTCCGCTCAGGATCTATGCCGGATCGGTCGAGAACATCATCCTGGTGGCCATTCCCATGTTCATCTTCATGGGGACAATGCTGGAGAAATCCGGCATCGCCGAGGACTTGCTCTACACCCTGCAGCTCCTGACCCGGCGCCTGCCCGGCGGACTGGCCGTGTCGGTGACCCTGCTCGGCACCATCCTGGCGGCGACGACCGGGATCATTGGCGCCTCGGTGGTCCTGCTGACCTTGATGGCCCTGCCGCAGATGCTGAAGCGCGGCTATGCGCCGGGCGTGGCCAGCGGAACCATCGCGTCTTCGGGCACCTTGGGCATTCTCATTCCGCCGTCCATCATGCTGGTTCTGATGGCCGACCAGTTGAGCGTTCCCGTCGGCGTGCTCTTCATCGGCGCCCTCTTCCCGGGCCTGCTCCTGGCCGGGCTCTACGTCGGCTACATCATGACCAAGGCCACCTTGCAGCCGCAGTCGGCACCGCCGCTGGCCCTCGACGACGCACCCGTCGGCCTGCAGTTCGTCGGCCTTGTGGTGAAGAGCTTCCTGCCGCCGGTCTTCCTGATGGTGCTGGTCCTGGGATCGATCTTCGCCGGCTGGGCGACGCCCACCGAAGCCTCGGGCATCGGCGCCATCGGCGCGACCCTGCTGGCGCTCTTCCGACGGCGCCTGTCCTATGCGGTCCTGAAGGACGTCTGCTACCGCTCGGCCGTCACCAACGCCATGATCTTCGGGATCTTCGTCGGCGCCACCTGCTTCTCGCTGGTGTTCAAGCGGCTCGGCGGCGACTTTCTGATCGAGGAACTCATCAACAGCCTTGGGATCGGCCCCTGGGGCGTCCTGGGCATGATCATGCTGGTGGTCTTCCTCTTGGGCTTCTTCCTGGACTGGATCGAGATCACGCTGATCGTGCTGCCGATCTTCGCGCCCATCGTCGCCGGTCTCGATTTCGGCGATCACGTCGGCAGCGCGGCGATGATCCTGCCCTGGTTCGCCATCCTCTTCGCGGTGAACCTGCAAACCTCCTTCATCACGCCACCCTTCGGCTTCGCGCTCTTCTACATGAAGGGGGCGGCGCCCTACGTGAACATCAAGCACATCTATCGGGGGATCGTGCCCTTCGTCGTGCTGCAGCTCACGGGCCTGCTGCTTTGCCTGACCTTTCCGGAGATCATCACCTGGCTGCCATCGGTGGTCCTAAAGTAGCATGCCGGGTCTCGGCCGAGTGACCGCTGGCCTCCTGCTGGTCCTTGCGGTATCAGGCTGTGTGGTGCGCGAAGGATCGGCACCGCAACCGGAGCCGCGCCTGCCCGAGATCGAACGCAAGGCGCCGGAGCCCTCGGACGAGGCGCGTCCGGAAGACGTCACCGTCACCTAGCAGGTGCTGCGATGAGAGCCTTTTCCCGTGAACTCTGCCTCTGCCTGCTGCTCCTGGCCGTCAACGGCTGCATGCCCAAGACCACGCAGCCGGCGGCGACCGCCGCGCCCAGCGGACCGATCGCCGGGTTCGCATGGGATCGCAGCGCCAACATGCCCGCCATCGCCTTCGACGAGGGACCCAGTCTCGCCGGCTATTGGTGGCGCTTCATGCAAGAGGGGCGGGCGCTGGAAATCGGCAAGCGGCCGCAGGAGCTGCCCCTTCTCGCGATCGCGACGGCCGGCGGCGGCGGCACCTTCGCGTGGGACAGCGTGACGGAGGGCTACCGCCTGGCGATCGAGGGGACCCCGGAAAAGGGGTTCGGCCGCTTCTACGGCCTGACGGCCGGCAACCGCCAACCGGAACCCTACGCCGCGATCGCGATTGCTCAGCCGGACCCGGGCGAGGTCCTCTACGGCCTCTTGGGCAAGCCGGTGCCGGCGGCGACCGCTGGCATCCAGCTCTATAACGGCGGCTATCTGGCGTCTCGCCGAGCGGACAGCGAAGCCGTCTTGTCCGGCAAGGCGCAGGCGCGGCTGGAAGGCGATGCCAGGCCGCAGCGCCTGTCGCTGCTGGTGACCGCACCGGCGGAGATGCCCGACCTCTTCGGGCGCCGCGTCGGTACCATTCAACTGGTCGCCACCTACGATCCGGCGAGCCTCTCTTTCCGCGCGGACGGCCGCGAAATCGAGGCCGTGGGACCAGGCGCCAAGAAGCGCGCCAAGGTGCAGCGCTTCTCGCTGCTGGCGCAGGCGATGAACGGCGGAGATTCGCTGGCCGGTCTCTTCCGCCTGCTCGATTCCTCCGGCGAAGCGGTCTACGTCGGCGCCTTTTCCCTGCAGACCACCGGCCGCAGCGGGCCGCTCACCAGCAAGACGGTCTGCACGGCGGAGCGGGGCAGGGGAGACTGCGACCATTTGCGCGCCTTTCCCGAGGGTTAGCTCCAGGATCTTCACGCGAATCGCAAAGTGAACTGGCATGGCGACGGCGCCAGGTCGCTCGTGTTAAGACTGCTTGCAAGACTGGCCTTGTAGGAGATTCGCGATGCTGCGATTGGGATGTGGAGGACTGCTGCTCGTCACCCTCTTGGCCGTGCGCCCGGCCGCGGCGGACGAGCCGCTGGATTGCGTCGGCCAGCCCGACCCGACCGGCATCGGCTTTACCACCATCTGCGCCGGTCAGGAGTCCTTCGAGGCGAACCAGCTGGGCAACTGGTCCTGCGATGAACTCTGGGACCTCCGCCACAACATCCTCTATACCCTGGGCTACTGCTTCAAGAGCGAGCGCGCCAAGGCGGCTTTCGACAATGTCGGCTGCAATGCAGAGACCGTCGCCCAGGCCAACCCGAACGAGCATCAACGCCACAACATCGATCTGATCGCGAGCCTGGAGAAGGAGAAGGCCTGCCCCGCGGACTAGGCCAAGATGATCGCAGGTCGAAACGACCTGTGGTCTCTATCTTGAGCGGCCCGCTAGCTCTTCCTTTCCACGCCCGTTGTGTAATGCAGGGGGTAGCTAACGAGCATGCCGTCGCGCTGTTTCAGGAAGCTGCGGGTCTCCTCGGCGATGCGGGCCGCCTTCTCGTCGCTCGTAATGGTGAAGAGGAGGGTGCTGTGAGTCACGGGGAGGAGTCCTTCGGCGACCTGCTTGCCATGTCTCGGCCCACTCCCCTGGTTGATCTCCAGAATGGTGTATCCCTCGATGCCCAGGCCTTCCAGTAGAGCGATGAGCTCCTTGAGGAATGAGCGGTTTATGATGATTTCCGTCTTGAAGTAGCGCATGGGAAAGCTCACCAGACCATTTCGATGACGAAGTAGTAGAGCGGGATGCCGATGGCGATGTTGAAGGTGAAGGTGACGCCCAGCGACATGGGCAGCAAGATCCCCATGTTTGCCTGAGGGACGGCAATGCGAATCGCGGCCGGCACGGCGATATAGGACGCGCTGGCCAGGAGCACGGTCTGCAGCAGCGCATCGCCCGGTGCGTAGCCCAGGAGGTAGCAAAGGAGGAGGCCGAACGCCGCGGCGAGCAGCGGGAAGACGAGCGCGAAAGAGACGACGAAGGCGCCCGACTGCTTGAGATCGCTCAGCCTGCGCCCGGCCAAGAGGCCCATGTCCAGCATGTAGATGCTCAACATCCCGTAGAAGATGTCGTCCACGAAGGTCGCGAGCTGTGCTTCCCCCTTGGCGCCGCTGGCATAGCCGATGACCATGCTGCCGAGCAACAGGAGCACGGAACCGTTGAAGAGGGACTCCTTGATGACTTGCGAGACGCCCGTGCTCGAAGGCGCGGCTCCGTCGCTGTCGGAGGCCGGCGTGTTCAGCCGGATCAGGATCAGCCCGGCGATGATGGCGGGGGATTCCATCAGCGCCATCCCTGCCACCATGTAGCCGCCGAACTCAACGCCTTGCGAGTCCAGGAAGGACACGGCGGTCACGAAGGTCACCGCCGAGATCGAGCCGTAGGTGGCCGCAACCGCGCCCGCATCGGGTGGGCTGAGCCTGCGTCTCAATACCTGAAAGGCGGCGAAGGGCATGAAGAAGGAACTCAAGACGCAGACGGCCATGACAATCAGGACCTGGGCCGCGAAACCGCCGTAGTATAGCTCCCATCCTCCTTTGACACCGATGTGAAAGAGAAGATAGATCCCTAGGAACTTTCCGATCTGGGGCGGGATCTCCAGGTCGGACTTTACAAAGACGGCCAGGACGCCAAGAAAGAAGAAGAGTATTGCGGGATGGCCAAAGTTATCGAGCAGGGCTGAGAGGTCCATCCAAATAGTCCTTCCCCCAGGTGACGATCCCCGAAAGGCAGCCCGGTCTGATTCTTGGCGTGGCTGGGGCACGCGAAAGAGTGCGCGCGCCCCAGGCTGATGAGACGCTTGCTCAACACCGAGTGGCTAACACAGGAGAGGGCAAGGGTCCAAATTGCCTAAGTCTCTCACGACACCGTCGATAGTGTATCGCTCCGGCCTGCGCAGAGGCCTCCTTGGACAGCTGCTCCGGGCGGGTGCTAGTCCTGAGGCTGACCGTCTTCGACCTCCGCCTCGTAGCGCTCGGCGATTTCCGGGTGGGCGAAGCCGGAGAGGAGGGCGAGGGAGATGACGCGCGCGTCCAAGCCCTCCGGCGCCTCGCCGGCGGCGGCCAAGCGGGCCTCCATGGCTTCTGCCGCGTCCTCACCCTGACGGTCCGCGAAGTCCTCCGCGCCGACGTAGCAGTAGGCGAAGAGATGGCCGCAGCGGTGGAGCGCCTCGATCAGCGGCTGGGCGGCGGGTCCCTTCGGCTCGCCGCGTTGCGGCAGGCCGAGCGCGTCCTTGGTAAGGCGCACCATGGCCAGACGCACCGGCTCGGGAAAGCCGTCGGCGGTGAGGCCGGCCGCCTCCAGGCCCTGGTCCAGCCACTCCAGGCTGACCGAGCCGCCGAAGAAGAGCTTCCCCAGGATGTTGATCGCCATCAGCGCGCCGCCTTCCTTGCCGCCAGGCGCCGTCTGCGCCGGGCCAGCGCCCAGAGATTGAGAGCCTCCACGGTGACCGAGAAGGCGATTGCCATATAGATATAGCCACGCGGAATGTGGAAGTGCAGGGCATCGGCCACCAGGGCCACGCCGATCAGCAAGATGAAGGAAAGCGCCAGCATCTTGACGGTCGGATGCGCGCCGACGAAGGCGCTCAAGGGCTCGGCCGCCAGCAGCATCACGCCGATGGCGATGACGATGGCGGCGATCATGACCGGCAGATGTTGGGCCATGCCGACGGCCGTGAGCACGGAATCGAGCGAGAAGATGAGGTCCAGCAGGAAGATCTGGACCACCACCACGGCAAGTGCGGCTGACTTGCCGGCGCGCGTGGGCTCTTCGTGCTCCCCTTCGACCGTGCCGTGGATCTCCATCGTGCCCTTGTAGAGCAGGAAGAAGCCGCCGGCGAAGAGCACCAGGTCGCGCCAGGAGTAGGTCTCGCCCGCCAGGTCGAAGAGGGGCGCGGTCAGCCCCATGATCCAGGTGATGGAGAGTAGCAGGGCAATGCGTCCGACCATGGCCAGTAAGAGGCCGATGCGTCGGGCGAGCTTCGCCTCCCGCTTTGGCAGCCTCTGCGTGATGATCGAAAGGAAGACCAGGTTGTCGACGCCCAGCACGATCTCCAGCGCCGTCAGGGTCAGGAGACTGGCCCAGACGTTGGGATCGGCCGCGAGTGCAAGGAGGTCGCCCACGTCGAATCTCCTCTATCGGTCCGGGCTTGGGGGAGGAAGGCCGGACAAGGGGGTAGGTCGGCAGCAGATAGCAGGCTCCAGCGCATCTGTCTTGGGCCGCGGAGAAGGGCTGGCTGGGCGCCCCCGGACAGGAACGAGGCCTTGATCGCCGTCCGAGGCAAGCGCCGGCGAGGAAGACCGCCCGCTAGACGAAGAGGAAGTCCGTCGTGGTTAGCTGGTCGACATTGGTGATGCCGATCAGCACGACATCGAAGTTGGCATCGCCGTCGCCGTCGCTGTCGACCTCCAGCTTGCCCTTCTCGTCCTTGTCGGTCGCGAAGCGCGCTTCGGGGGTGCCGACGCCGCCGAAGTCGGCATCGCCGATGAACTCGCCGTTGGGCCCCACGTTTAGCCGGAACTTGTCCATCTCGCCGCCGACCTCGCCACTGAAGCCGTGCACCGTGGCCTGCGTGCCCGACAAGCCGTAGTCGAACACGAAGGTGTCGGCCCCGGGACCTCCATAGAGGTCGTCAGTACCATCGCCACCGTTCAGGTAGTCGTCGCCGTATGACCCGAAATGCGTGTCATTGTCGTCACCGCCATAAATCCGATCGTCACCGCCAAACCCGACCAAGAAATCCTCGCTGCCGGCTCCGAAGAGAGTGTCATCCCCTGAATCGCCGCAAAGCAGGTCGGATCCGTCCTCGCCGAAGAGTGTGTCGCTCCCGGAGCCCCCATAACCGAAGTCGCCGCCGTAGCTGCCATAGAAGGTGTCGTCGCCAGCGTCACTCCTCATGGAGTCGACGCCGCTTCCTCCGTAGACGGTATCGTCGGCGTTTCCGCTGTTAACCTTGTCGTTGCCATAGTCACCGAAGACCAAGGCGGTCCCGGACTCCACGTAAACCGAATCGTTACCGAAACTCCCATAGATCGTGTTGCTGCCGGACCCGCCGTAAAACGCGTCATTGCCTATACCGCCGTAAGCTGTATCACTTCCGCCGGCCACGAAGATTCTGTTGCTCCCGGAAACCCCAAAGGCCAGGTCGTCTCCATCACCGGCATAGATCGTGTCGTTCTCGAGTCCCCCGTAGACCAGGTCGTTTCCGTCACCGCTATAGATTGTGTCCTTTTCCCCAAGTCCGTAGATCTTGTCGTCTCCGTCACCGCCGTTGATCGTGTCGAAGTCGGCATTCCCGTAGATGGTGTCCACGCCATTGCCGCCGTCGAGTGTATTGTTGGCCGTACCGCCATAGATGATGTCGTTGTCGTCTCCTCCAAAGATCGAGTTGTCGTAGTCGTTACCCTTGAGCGTATCGTTTCCTATGCCGCCGTAGAGCGTGTCATAGGAGTCGTCATCGACAATGAAGTCGTCACCGGCATCGCCGAATAGGATATCGTTGCTTTCACCTCCATTCAGCGAGTCGTTGCCGTCCCCTCCGTAGATCTCATCACTGCGGTAGTTGCCTTCGATGCTGTCGTCGCCGCCGTCGCCGTAAAGCGTGTCTTCGCCCGTCTCTCCGCGCAAGGTGTCGGCGTCATCGCCGCCGAAGATGATGTCGCTGTCGGTGCCGCCGTTGAGGTAATCGTCGCCGGCCCCGCCAAAGAGCTTGTCCTCGGATCGGCCGCCAAAGAGCGTGTCCTGCCCGGTCGAGCCGTAGAGGCTGTCGCCGCTGGAGTTACCGTGAAGCTCGTCGTCGCCGTCGCCGCCGTAGAGGTTGTCGTAGATCTTCTGGTTGCTCTTGCCGTCCAGCCTGTCGTCGCCGCCATAGCCGAAGATCTCATCGACCGTATCGCTGCCGTTGATGGAGTCGTCGCCGTCCGTGCCCTTGTAGACATTGTAGGTGACGCCGGTGAGGTCGCCTGCCGCGCTCTCGATGACCTCAATGCTCTTCAGGTCGAGGGATGTGGTGTCGATGTCGCCGCCGAAGAGCAGGGTGTCGGTGCCGTTGCCGCCCGAGAGGCTTTCCGTACTGATGATGTCGGCCACCGTGGCGATGTAGAAAACGTCGTCGCCGTCGCCGCCGAAGCCCTGGTCGTTGCCCTTACCCCCGATCAGCAGGTCTTGGCCGGCACCACCGACCATGACGTCGCTGCCGCGCTCGCCCAGGATGCTGTCCGCGCCGGAGCCGCCGATGAGGCTGTCGGCCCCGTTGCCGCCATCCAGCCGCGCGGAGCCCGATCCGTCGATCAAGAGGTCTTCGCCGCGGCCCCCGAAGAGGCGGTCGTCGCCGTGACGTCCCAGCAAAACGTCTTCGCCGTTGCGCCCGAAGAGCTGGTCGTCGCCGCCGTTGCCGTTGACATGATCGGACCCGACGCCGCCGAAGGCCGTATCGGCACCGGAGCCTCCCGAGAGGCGGTCTTCGCCGCCGCGACCGAAGAGGAGATCGTCGCCGCTGGCGCCGATCAGGCTGTCTCTGCCGCCGCCTCCGGCAAGGTCATCGTCGCCCAGGTTGCCGCGCAGCCGGTCGCTACCCGCGCCGCCCGCCAGCCTGTCGTCGTCCTCACGGCCGAAGAGCCGGTCATCCCCGAGCCCACCTTCCAAGGTGTCGGCGCCCGCGCCGCCGTAGAGATCGTCGCGACCGTCGCCGCCTATCAGCAGGTCCAAGCCGGCCGCGCCGAACTGCAGGTCGTCGCCCTCGTCTCCGTAGAGGCGATCGTCACCGCTGATGCCGTAAAGGCTGTCGTTACCCTCTAAGTGTTTGATCCCAGGATTTGATGGTGCACTGTTTTCACAGGAGTGGAAGGAGGCACTATGGGTCAGGTTCTGCACGGGAGCGCCACGACGACAGAGGCAGTGCGTCGAGCGATACAGCATAGTCAAGAGAGCTTGAGGAGCCTTGCCAAGCGATATGGCATCAACCCGAAGACGGTGGCGAAATGGAAGAAGCGAAACGCCGTCACCGATCTGCCGACCGGACCTCGGCAGCCAAGATCGACAAGTCTTTCAGCCGAGGAGGAGGCAATCGTTGTCGCCTTTCGCAGACACACGCTGCTGCCATTGGACGATTGCCTCTATGCGCTGCAAACGACGATCCCACACCTGACACGCTCCTCCCTGCACCGCTGTCTCCAGCGTCACGGCATCTCCAGGCTGCCGGAGGTCGAAGGCGACAGGCCGGCTAAGAAGAAGTTCAAGCGCTATCCGATTGGCTACTTCCATATCGATATCGCGGAGGTGCGCACAGCCGAGGGCAAGCTCCATCTCTTCGTGGCCATCGACCGAACCTCGAAGTTCGCCTTCGCTCAGCTCGTGGAGAAGGCAAACCGGACGACAGCATCGGCCTTCCTGGTCGCCTTGATCGAGGCCGTTCCCTACAAGGTCCACACCGTGCTGACCGACAACGGGATCCAGTTCCGCTATCAGCCGCGCCACGCCAATGGGCCGACAGCAAGCATGATGACGCACATGTTCGACATGCGTTGCCAGGAGCACGGCATCGAACACCGCTGCACGAAGATCAACCACCCTTGGACCAACGGCCAGGTCGAACGGATGAACCGGACAATCAAGGACGCGACCGTCAAGCGCTTTCACTACGACGATCACCGCCAACTCCGTAGCCACCTTGATGACTTCATCGCCGCCTACAACTTCAGTCGACGACTGAAGACGCTCAAAGGCCTCACACCCTACGAGTTCATCTGTCAGCAGTGGACATCCGAGCCGGAAAGATCCAGACTCGACCCAACCCATCAAATGCCGGGACTAAACACTTAGACCGAAGATGACGTCGGCCAATGAGGTGCCCCGCAGCGAATCGTTCCCGCTGGTCCCGTAGATCGTGCTCATCACGACTACCTCCCCGATCTTCCCCCTCCCTCCAAGTAGCGCGAAGATCTTCTCCCGACGAATTACAAAGCCTTAGGGCGCGTTTCTTAGGCCTTCTTGCTGCTGTATGACCTCACAGAGTGACGGTGCGGGTCAAGGATTAAGGTTCCACCGATACGAGTATTGGGATTCTTTCGACAGCTTCGGTTTTGCGGTCTGTCAGTATACGACAACACGATTTCATTCGATTGCCGGCCAGGTCGCAGGGAGGTCGAGGAAGGCAAGGCAATCAGGCGTAAGAGCCCAACCTTTGCCACGCTCGAGGAGATGGCGCTAGCCTTGGTTTCAAGCTGGTCGCCTGTGGTGTGGAGCGATTGCGTGGCATTGGGTTTCGGGGGAGTTACGGGGGGATGAAGGACGCGGAAGAGGTCACCCGGGTGAAGGGGGGAGCAATGTCACTCCTGCGTGAGCAGGTTCCGCTGATCGCCATACTGGTGAGCTTGGCTTTCTTCCAGTTCGGCGGCGATGGCCTGCTGGTCGGGCTCACTGACCCGCTGCCGGCCGCGCTCTTCTTCCTCTGGCTCTTCGGCGTGATGCTCTGGGCAGCCTTCTCCGTCGTGCGCCACGCCGATGCCTTGGCCGAACTGCTGGGGGAGCCCTACGGCACCCTCATCCTGACCATCGCGGTCATCGGCATCGAGGTCTCGCTCATTGCCTCGGTGATGCTGACCGGCCAGTCGGCGCCGACCATGGCGCGCGACACCATGTTCGCGGTGCTGATGATCGTGCTTAACGGCCTGGTCGGCTTCGCCCTGCTGCTGGGCGGCCTCAAGCATCACGAGCAGGACTACAACCTGCAGGGTGCGCGTGCCTTTCTTTCCGTGCTCTTGCCGCTGTCGATCTTCGCGCTGGTCCTGCCACGCTTCACCGTCTCCACGCCGGATCCCACCTTCTCCCCTTTGCAAGCAGGCTTCTTCGCCTTGGTAACGGTGTTGCTCTACGGTGTGTTCCTGGCGATCCAGACCGTGCGTCACAGAGGCTTCTTCGAGCAGCCGGCGATCGAGGGCGGTTCGAAGGGGGAGGGGCAGCACGGCCACGGACCGATCCGCTCTCTGCCCTACCACGCCGTCATGCTGATCCTGACCCTGGTGCCGATCGTCCTGCTCTCCAAGCGCCTGGCCAAGGTGGTGGACTACGGCATCGTCCAGGCGGGCGCGCCGGTGGCCTTGGGCGGCGTCATCATCGCCATGCTGGTGCTGGCGCCGGAAAGCATGGCGGCGCTGGGCGCGGCGCTCTCCAACCGCCTGCAGCGCTCCATCAATCTCCTGCTGGGCTCCGCCGTCGCGACGATCGGCCTGACGGTGCCCGCCGTTCTGGCGATCGGCCTGATCTTCCACCAGGAGGTCACTTTGGGGCTGGACAATGCCTCCATGATCATGCTGATCCTGACCTTGGTGGTCAGCACCATGACCTTCGGGGCGGTGCGCACCAGCCTCTTGCAGGGGGCGGTGCATCTGGTGCTCTTCTTCGCCTACCTGATGCTGATTTTCAGCCCCTAGGCGCCTTCGCCGTCGCTGCCCAGATCGTTCAAGGAATTGCCCGCATCCTTCAAGACCGCCGGCAAGACCGGCGTCTAGGGTCCCCCCGATGTGGAGACAAGCGCCTCGCTCCAGCAAGCGCGAGGAGGGCTCCGCGCGTGGTGCCGCCAAAGGGTGGCCCCGAGTTCAGATCAGGGAGGAGGAAGCCAGATGAATGCCGTCACCCCAGGGGCGAAATCCGCCAACGGCAAGGGAAAGACCGAGACGCTGGACGCTCTCATCATCGGTGCCGGCGTGGCCGGTCTCTATCAGCTGCACCAGCTGCGGTCCCAGGGCTTGAAGGTGAAGGCCTACGACAGTGCCTCGGGCGTGGGCGGCACCTGGTACTGGAACCGCTATCCCGGCGCCAAGTTCGATTCCGAGGCTTACATCTACCAGTATCTCTTCTCCGAGGAGCTCTACAAGAACTGGAGCTGGTCCGAGCGCTTCCCCGGTCAGCCGGAGATCGAGCGCTGGATGAACTACGTGGCGGATAGCCTTGATCTTCGCGAAGATATCGTGTTCGGCACCACGATCGTCTCGGCGCATTTCGACGAGACGAGCGAGCGCTGGACGGTCACCACGGACACAGGCCAGGTGATTGACACGCAGTTCTTCATCACCTGCTGCGGCATGCTCTCGGCACCGATGAGCGACCTCTTCCCCGGTCAGGACAGCTTCGAGGGCGAGATCTTCCACACCTCCCGCTGGCCGCGGGCGGGCGTCGAGCTCAAGGGCAAGCGTGTCGGCGTGGTCGGCATCGGCGCCACCGGGATTCAGGTGATCCAGACCATCGCCGACGCGGTCGGGGAACTGAAGATCTTCGTCCGCACGCCGCAGTACGTGCTGCCGATGAAGAGCCCGCACTACGGGCCGGAGGAGGTCGACGCCTATAAGGCGCGCTTCGAGGAACTGAAGGAGACGCTGCCCAACACCTTCACCGGCTTCGAGTACGACTTCGAGCACAAGTGGGCCGACCTGACCCCCGAGGAGCGCCGCGCCGTCCTGGAAGACATCCACGCCAACGGCTCCTTGAAGCTCTGGCTGGCTTCCTTCGCCGAGATCTTCTTCGACGAGGCGATCAGCGAGGAGGTCTCGGAGTTCGTGCGCGAGAAGATGCGCGCGCGGCTGAAGGACCCTCGGCTCTGCGAGATGCTGGTGCCGAGCGACTACGGCTTCGGTACCCACCGCGTGCCATTGGAGACGAACTACCTGGAGGCCTATCTGCGCGACAATGTGGAGGCGATCAGCGTCAAGGAGAACCCGATCGCCGAGATCACGCCGAAGGGCATCCGCTTGGCCGACGGCACGCTCTACGAGCTGGACGTCATCATCCTGGCGACCGGCTTCGATGCCGGCACGGGCGCGCTCACCCGGATCGATATCCGCGGCCGCGACGGGCGCTCGCTGAAGGAGGAGTGGGGCAGGGACATCCGCACCATGATGGGCCTGCAGGTGCACGGCTACCCCAACATGTTCACCACCGCCGTGCCCTTGGCGCCCTCCGCCGCGCTCTGCAACATGACCACCTGCCTGCAGCAGCAGACGGAGTGGATCGCCGACTGCATCGCCTACATGCGCGATAACGGGCGCACCGTGATAGAGGCGACGGCCGAGGGCGAGGAGGCCTGGATCGCCCATCACGAGGAGACGGCCGGGGCGACCCTCATCGCCAAGACGACCTCGTGGTACGTGGGCTCCAACGTGCCCGGCAAGCCGCGCCGCGTGCTCTCTTACACAGGTGGCGTTGGCACCTATCGCAAAAAGTGCGAAGAAGTCGCCCAGAAGGGTTACGAGGGTTTCGCGCTCAGCTGAGGCCCACCGGAGCCCCGACAACAAGGGTCTGCCGCCGACCGGCGTGCCGCGCGCAATGCGGCCGCGACGGTGCGCGCAGCCAAGGAGGAAAGAGCCATGAAAGACTTTCAAGCCGCCGCCGATGCCGTCCTGCAGGGCGTCGTCACCGCCGAGACAGCCGTCCCCGGCGTCGTGGCGATGCTGACGGACCGCGAGAAGAACCTCTACGAAGGTGCCGCCGGCCTGCGCCGCTTCGGATCTGACGGCGCGATGACCACCGATAGCGCCTTCGCGATCTTCTCGACCACGAAGGCCATCACCGGCACCGCGATCCTGCAGCTGGTCGAGGACGGCACCTTGGATCTCGACGCGCCGGCCAAGGCCTACGTCCCGGAGATCGGCACCCTGCAGGTGATCGAGGGCTTCGACGAGAACGGCGAACCCAGGCTGCGCGCGCCCAAACGCGACGTCACCACCCGGATGCTGATGCTGCACACGGCCGGCTTCGGCTACGACTTCTTCAACGAGACCTACAAGCGCCTGGCCGAGGAGCGGGGCCAGCCCAGCGTGATCACCGCCACCAAGGCGGCGCTGATGACCCCCTTGCTGTTCGATCCCGGTGATCGCTGGGAGTACGGCAGCAATATCGATTGGTGCGGTCAGATCGTCGAGGCCATCGCCGGCAAGCGGCTGGGGGCGGTCTTCAAGGAGCGCATCTTCGAGCCCCTGGGCATCACCGACATGACCTTCGAACTGCACGACGGCTTGCGCGGCCGCCTGGCCGGCATGCACGCGCGCAATGCCGACGGGTCCTTGACGCCGATGGACTTCGAATTGCCGTCCGAGCCGGAGGTCCACATGGGCGGTCATGGCCTCTACGGCACGGTGGGCGACTACATGCGCTTCATCCGCATGTGGCTGAACGACGGTGCCGGAGAGCACGGCCGGGTGCTGAAGCCGGAAACCGTGCGTATGGCGGAGCAAAATCACCTGGCGGAGAAGAAGGTGACCATGCTGCCGGGGGTCATACCCTCCCTGTCGAACGACGCCGAGTTCTTCCCCGGCCTCTCCAAGTCCTGGTCGCTCTCCTTCATGGTGAACGACGAGGAGGCGCCGACCGGGCGTCCGGCGGGCGCGCTCGGCTGGGCTGGCTTGGCCAACCTCTTCTACTGGATCGACCGGCAGAACGGCTACGGCGGCTTCTGGGCGACCCAGATCCTGCCCTTCGGAGATCCGACCTCCTTTGCCGGCTATCTGGATTTCGAGACGGCCTTCTATCACCACCTGACCGTCAAGCAGGCGGCGTGAAGCGCGTCGGGGCGGCCTCGTGGCCGCCCCGCCCGCAGCCGACCTGTGCGCCCTGATCTTGCCATAGCTTGCGGGAACTCTAGGGTCAGAGCCTTCACCGTCCGCCATCTCGGCGCGCCACAGCGGGAGGTCCGTTACCGCGATGTCCATGGACATGATGCGAGCGACCCCATTGATAACGCCACGCGAGCTGCCCGTTTGGGTCCCGGGCAAGGTGGTCTGCGCCAGTGACGGGCAGGGCTGGAAGGACGTCGGCCAGCGCTCCTACCTCTACAAGGGGCAGGACGTCGAGATCCCGCCGATGGAAACCTTCATGATCGTGCACTACCGCCAAGGCGAGACGCCCATGGACCGCAAGGTGGAGGAGCGCTGGAAGAGGACCCGCTGCCAGCCCGGGAACTTCTCGCTGCTGTCGCGCTCGGCGGAGTCGCACTGGCACTGGACGGACGGGGTCGAGGTCTCGCACCTCTATCTCTCCAACAATCTCATGTGCCGGGTGGCCAGCGAGCTGCGCGATCGCGAGGTCAACGAGGTCCATCTGCACGACGTGCTGCGGGGGTCCGATCCCATCGTCTCCCATGTCTCCGACGAGATCACCCGCGAGGCGCAGGTCCAGAGTCCCGGCGGGCCGCTCTATGTCGAGGCTCTCTCGGTGCAGCTCGCCGTGCATCTGCTGCGCAACTACGCCTCCTGTTTCGGGCGGGAGCAGAAGGTATCCGGCGGACTGTCGGCGAAAGAGCTCGCGCGCTTGGAGGATTTCATCGACGCCAATCTCCACGAAACGATCACGCTGGAGGACATGGCCGCGAGCCTCGGCATGGGGGTTTGGACCTTCGTGCGCCAGCTGCGCCGGGCCATGAACTGCTCCGCCTATGCCTACGTGGTCGACCGGCGGGTGGCCCGCGCCAAGCGTCTGCTGCAGGAGGGAGAGCTTGCCCTGAAGGAGATCGCGGCCGCCTGCGGCTTCTCCGATCAGGCGCACATGACCCGCACCTTCCGGTCCAGGCTCCGAATCACGCCCGGCCGCTTCCGCAAGGAGGTGAGCCGGCCCTGCGCCGTCGTCCTGCGCCTGCCCAACCTCGCGAAGGCGACTACCCGCTGACGCTGCGCAGCCTGGTCGTCTCCCCCTCGATCTCCGCGCGGCAGTCCTGGAAGAGCTGGATCAGGGCATCCATGACGATGCGGATGCGCGGCACGTGGCGCAAATCGTTGTGCACCAGCACCCACTGCTCCGCCCAGGCCTCCTCCAGGATTGGCGTCAGGCGCACCAGCCGCGGCTCGGGATCGCCGTAGAAGCAGGGGAGGACGCCGATCCCGTTGCCGTTGCGGATCGCAGTGGCCAGGACCACGCCGTTGTTGGTGCGCACCTCGGCGCGCCCGTTGCCGAGGAAGGCCGCCTGCCAGGCCTGGCCCGGCATGTAGGTGTGCTCGTCGTCGAAGCCGACCCATGGCAGCGACTTCAAGGCATAGTCGGAGCCGTCGAGCTTGTCGGCGAAGGCGCGGGTGCCGTAGACGGCGAAGGCAAAGCGCCCGATCTTGCGGCCGACGATGCTCGCCGAATCCGGTAGGCGGTCGCGGATCAGCAGGTCGGCCTCCCGCTTGGAGAGGTTGGCCGAGATATGGGTGACCGAGATCTCGAACTCGATGCAGCGATGGTTCTCGCGCAAGGCCAGGAAATGACGGCCCAGAAAGTCCGCGATGGTCTCGTCGACGGAGATCCTGACGGTCCCCAGGGCGGAGTCCGACAGCCCGGCCGAACGCCGTTCGATGGCGTGCGAGGCGCGCTCCATCTCCTTGACGTCGTGCAGCAGTTCAAGCGCGGTCTCGGTCGGCTGAAAGCGATCCGGCAGGCGATCGAAAAGGCGGGTTCCCAATTCACCTTCCAGCACCTTGATGCGCCGCGCCACAGTGGGGTGGCTGACCTTCAGCCGCTGGGCGGCGGCCGTGAGGCTGCCTTCCTCGGCCAGCGCCAAGAAGGCGCGCAGATTGTCCCAATCACCGACCATAAGGTGAACCTCCAAGCCTCGCTGTAAAATTTCTTACAGCAGTGATTAGATCTCGTCCAGGGACGAACGGCAGTGTTCGGCCTAGACTGCGAAAAGTTTGAATCACTCCAATTCGCAGGAGCCCAAGCGATGCAGTTCGAACCCCGTTTGTGGACCTACACGAAGGGTGTGCGCTGGCGGATCGCCTATGCGGTCGCCGTCGGTTTGGTGGCTGTCATGCTCGGCGTGGTGCGTCTGGCTTTGCTCGGATGGCTGATCGCGCAGGTCTTCCAAGGCACCTCGCTCTCAGAGATGGTGGTGCCGATCGCGATCGTCGCGGGCACGATGGTCTTGCGCGGGGTCTTCGAGCAGTGGCGCGTGATGGTCGCGCACGAGACCGCGGCCATCGTCCAGAAGCACCTGCGCCGCGTGCTCTTCGAGAAGCTGGCGGAGCTCGGACCGGGCTACGTCGGGGCCCAGCGTTCCGGCGCCTTGACCCAAGTGATGATCGACGGCGTGGAGCAGCTGGAGACCTACTTCGGCAAGTATCTGCCGCAGCTCCTGGTGGCCCTGCTGACGCCGCTTTTGATCTTCGCCGTGGTCGCCTGGATGGACCTGCCGGTGGCTGCCGTGCTCTTGGTCTTTGCCCTGATCGCCATCTTCGCGCCCCTACTTTGGCACCAGAGCGACTGGAAGAACTCCAGGTCGCGCTGGGAGGCCTACTCCGCCTTCTCCTCGGAGCTGCTGGACTCGATCCAGGGCCTGGCGACCTTGAAGGCCTTCGGCCGCTCGCGCGAGCGCGCCGCCGTTCTGGCCGAACGCGCGCACTACCTCTTCCGCACCACCATGTGGGTACTCGGCACCAACACGCTGGCCCGCGGGATCACCGATGCCTCGATCGCCATCGGGGCCGCGGCCGCGCTCACCCTGGGCGCCTTCCGCGTCGACGAAGGCGCGATGCAGCTCTCCGCCTTGCTGATGATCCTGCTCATGGGGGTCGAGATCTTCCGGCCGATGCGCGATCTGCGTTCCGTCCTGCACGAGGGCATGGTGGGGCTTTCGGCGGCGCAGGGGCTCTACAGCTTGCTGGACGCGAAGCCGCCCGTCGAGGAACCTGCTGGCGCGAAGGTCGCGGAGCTGGCGCCCAGCATTGGCTTCGAAGAGGTCACCTTTGCCTACCCCACCGCCAAGCGCCGCACGCTCCAGCAACTCAGCTTCGACCTCAAGCCGGGCGAGCGCGTCGGTATCGTCGGCCCCTCGGGCGTCGGCAAGTCCTCCCTGGTGCGCTTGTTGCTGCGCTTCTACGACCCGCAGGAGGGCCGGGTGACGATCGGCGGCAGGGACCTGCGCGAGCTGCCCTTCGAGACCATCCGCTCCTCCATCGCCGTGGTCCAGCAGGACGCCTTCCTCTTCCACGGTACGGTCGGCGAGAACATCCGCCTGGGACGGCCGGAGGCCAGCGAGGAGGAGATGATCGCGGCCGCCAAGGTGGCCAACATCCACGACTTCGTCACCGACCTGCCGCAGGGCTACGACACGCCGATCGGCGAGAAGGGGATAAAGCTCTCCGGCGGTCAGCGCCAGCGGGTCGCCATTGCCCGCGCCGTCTTGCGCGACGCGCCCATTCTCGTGCTCGACGAGGCGCTCTCGGCCGTCGACGCGGAGAACGAGGCGACGATCCAGGCGGCCCTCGACCGCTTGATGGAGGGACGCACCACCCTGGTGCTGGCGCATCGCCTGTCGAGCGTCGTGGGCTGCGATCGCATCCTGGTGCTCGACGAGGGCCGGTTGGTGGAGGAGGGCGGTCACGCCCAGCTGATGGCGAGCGGAGGAGTCTACGCCACGCTGATGGCCGAGCAGGCCCGCGATGCCACCGCGTCGGATGCCGACATGGACCTTCCCGACCAGCCGGAAGGGCGCAGCGACGAGGCTGAGTCCGCAAGCCAGCAAGCCTTGTACGCCCCAACCGAGGGGATCGTCGCGGCGGAGGGCCTGGGCTGGGGCAAGTTGATCTCCATCCTCATGGCGATGATCGCACCCTGGAAGCTCCGCATGGGCGTGACCTTCATCTTCGGTGTTCTGCGCGTGCTGGCCTTCATCGGCGTCGGCGTGATCTCGGCCTTGATCATCCTCGACCTCAAGGAGGGCAGGGACTTCACGCCCCTGCTGCCCTGGCTCTTCGTGACGGCCCCGCTGGCCGGTGTGCTGCATTGGGCCGAGTCCTGGCTGGCGCACGACGTCGCCTTCCGCCTCTTGGCGGAGATGCGGATCAAGATGTTCGACAAACTCGACAGCTTGGCGCCCGCCTATCTGGTGCGCAGGCGAACCGGTGACCTGATGGGCATTGCCACGCAAGACATAGAGATGGTCGAGTACTTCTTCGCGCACACCATCGCCCCGGCCTTCGTGGCGGTGCTGGTGCCGGCCTTGGTTCTCGGTACCTTGGCCTGGGCCGATCCCTGGCTGGCGGTGGCCCTGCTGCCCTTCCTCTTGGCCGTGGGTCTGTCTCCCTGGCTGATGCGCGAGCGCGTCGACCGGCTGGGTTCGCGCGCCCGGGAGGCCGCGGGCGAGCTGGCGGCGCACGCCGTCGACAGCGTGCAGGGCTTGGGCGAGGTGGTCGCGAACGGGCAGGAGAAGCGTCGCGCGGAAGAGGTCGACCGCTTGACCGACCGCCACACGGCGCTGCGCATGCCCTTCTTCAGGGAGCTGACCGCGCAGAACTCCCTCCTGGAGGTGCTGACCGGTCTCGGTGGACTGGCGGTCGTCGTCCTGGGTGCCTCCCTGGTGTCGTCTGGCGCGCTGGAAGCAGGGCTCCTTCCCTTGTTGACCCTTCTGGCGCTGGCGGCCTTTCTCCCGGTCTCCGAGATCGCGCAGGTCGGCCGGCAGCTGGCCGACACCCTGGGCGCGACCAGACGCGTGCACGCCGTGGACATCGAGGAGCCGACGGTCAAGGACGGACCGGGCGTGTCACTGCCCCAGACCCGGGCCAAGGGCGTTTCGCTCTCCGTCGAGGCCGTCGGTTTCCGCTACCCCGGTACCCTGCGCCCCGCGCTGAAGGAGGTCTCCTTCGAGGCGGCGCCAGGCGAGACCGTAGCCCTGGTCGGTCCCTCCGGCGCCGGCAAGACGACCTTGGCGCAGCTCTTGCTGCGCTTCTGGGATCCCTCCTCAGGGCGCGTGACATTGGATGGCGAGGACTTGCGCGACTACCGGCTGGACCAGCTGCGCGAGCGTGTCGCCCTGGTGGCGCAGGACACCTACCTCTTCAACGACACCCTGGAAGCCAACATCCGCATGGCCCGGCCCGACTGCAGCGATAGCGAGCTGCGGGCGGCCGTCGAACACGCGGCTCTGGGCGATCTCGTCGCCGCCTTGCCGGACGGCCTGGCGACGCAGGTCGGCGAGCGCGGAGCCGGGCTCTCGGGCGGTCAGCGCCAGCGCGTGGCGATTGCCAGGGCCTTCCTGAAGGACGCGCCGCTGCTGGTGCTGGACGAGGCCACCTCGCACCTGGACGCGGTCAACGAAGGCCTGGTTCGATCCGCCCTCTCGCGGCTGCAGGAAGGGCGGACGACCGTCGTCATCGCCCATCGCCTCTCAACCGTCCGCGAAGCCGACCGCATCGTCGTGCTGGACCGTGGCGTGGCGGTGGAGAGCGGGCGTCACGCGGAGTTGGCAATGGCCGGCGGCCTCTACGCCAGGCTGGTGCGTCGTCAGCAAGAAGCAGGCCTAAGCGTGGTGGCCTAGCTTCGCCCGCGGGAGGGTCCCGAAGTGCTCCTTCACTCAGAGCACTCGACGACCCTCCCGCACCCCTGCCCATGGCCCGCGGTTTGGCGTGCCGACATTGGTGCAGAATTGTCACATTGAGATTATGTGAAATATACTTGACGGGATTTCGAGAGCGCGGATAGGAATGAGTCGCAGTTGAGCGCTGCAACCTGGATCGGCGTCATGGTCGGGAATCACCACTGCTCAGGCTGATGCCGCCCCTCTCTGGCATCCGTTCTGAAGGTGGGCCGAGATCCCCCTCATCGCCGTCTTTCTTGGGTAGGCATTCGACTGGTCCCCGCCAGGAGCCACGGCATTGCACCTCGGTGCCGGCGGGGCAAAGGGGGGTAGACGCTGCTGCGGGCGAGGGATCGTCGCGCAGGCTGACGTGCCGACAGCTGAAATCCGGGTCATGGCGACCGCAAGGCCGCCAGCCCTGTCTCTTGCCCGGCGGACGGCCGGCGAGAGGCCGCAGCACGCGTCTGGAAGGAATGCGCGATGAAGAAGTCACTCTATGCCACCACGGCCCTCTGCGCGGCTGCCCTGCTGCCCGGGCAGGAGGCGCAGGCCGAGGGAATCAAGCTGGGACTCTCCGGCTTCATGAACACGCTCTTCAGCGCCGGCGCCATCAACGCGACGGCGGGACGCGATCCCGTCGACGGCGAGCCACCGGATCCGGAGGTGGACTTCAACAACACCGGCCTCTTTGCCGATGGCGAAGTCTGGTTCCTGGGCGACTACAAACACGACAACGGCATGCGCTTCGGCGCCAGGGTGGAGTTGGAGGTCTTTGCGTCCAGCACCTCGGAAGACACCATCAGCCAGCACTTCATCTTCGTCCAGAGCGACTATGGGCGGGTCGAAGCGGGCTCGCGCTACTCCGCCGCCTACCAGATGCACTATGCCGCGCCGGTCGTCGGTCTGCCGCTGAACTCCGGCTGGGTCACGGTGTTCATCCCGGCCAACCCGGACAGCACCGTGGCCTTCGTGACGCCGGCGGTCTCCACCTTCATCGACTACGGCGACAAGGAGAACACGCTCACTTACTACACACCGCGCATCGAGGGTTTTCAGTTGGGCCTGTCTTATGCGCCGGCGATTTCCTTCACGGGCGACGGCAAGAACTTTCCCGTGGAGGCCGATCGTAACACCGAGTACCACAACGGCTTCTCGGTCGGCGTTAACTACGTCGAGGACTTCAACGATCTGGGCGTGGCGATCTCCGCCGGCTACCGGCGGTCTGATGCGCCAAACGAGGTGATCGATGCCGGCGGGGAGGACTATCAGGCCGTTTCGGTGGGCACGGCCTTGACCTACGCGGGTGTCACGATCGGCGGCTCCTACGCGAACTCGATTGACGGTCAAGTGACCTTTGACGCTGACTCCGGTCTCATCGTGAACTCGACGGAGGGCCAGAGCTGGGATGTCGGCGTGGCCTATGGTCAGGGGCCTTGGACGATCGGCGCCGGTTACTTCCAGGGCGCGGTCGAGGGTGCTCCCTCTGGCACGCCAGGGTTCATCGGGACCGGTAACGAAGACAAGCTCTATGCCGCGACCGCCGGCATCGACTACGACCTCGGCGCCGGCATCAACGCGATCGGCGGCGTGATGTACGGTCGCTGGAGCGCGGAGAGCGGCGCCGTCAACACCGGCGTCATCGCCGCCGGCGGACTTGCAATCTCTTTCTAGGTACCAACGAGGCGCGCGGCGTTCGACCACATCAGGGCCGCGCGTTGCCTATGATAGTCATTCTCATGCGACGCCAGCCGAAAGCCACCGTCGTCCCATCCAGACGAGGGAACGGAAGACGATGAGACGAGTGGGCCTCTCGGCCCTGGCCATGGCGGTGATGCTTCCCGCCGTTGCGGCACAGGCCGACGCACCCAGCAGGGCAGAGGTCCTGCTGACCTACGCCAAGATCGCTGAAGCCGGGTACCAGGATTCGCTGGCCACCGCGCGCAGCCTGAACGAGGCGGTGGAGGCACTGACCGCCGAGCCGAGCGCCGCTAGGTTGGAGGCCGCGCGGGAGGCCTGGATCGCGGCACGCGTTCCCTATCAGCAGACCGAGGTCTATCGCTTCGGGAACGCTATCGTCGACGACTGGGAAGGACGGGTGAACGCCTGGCCCTTGGACGAGGGGCTGATCGACTATGTCGATGCCGTCTACGGCGACAGCTCCCCGGAAAACGCCTTCTACACCGTCAACGTCATTGCTTCGCCCGAGGTGACCATCGGTGGTCGAACCATCGATGCCAGCCAGATCACGCCGGCGCTCCTGCAGGACGAGCTGCACGAAGTGGACGGGATCGAGGCCAACGTCGCGACCGGCTACCATGCCATCGAGTTCCTCCTCTGGGGACAGGATCTCAATGGCACCGGTCCGGGTAAGGGCGATCGGCCCTACACGGACTTCGACCTCGCCAACTGCACCGGCGGCAACTGCGAGCGCCGGGTGGCCTATCTGACAGCGGCCAGCCAGCTCTTGATCAGCGACCTGGAAGAGATGGTCGAGGCCTGGGGCCCGCTGGGCGCGGCGCGCGATGCGCTGATGAACAGCAACGCCAAGACCGGCATTCTCTCCATGCTCACGGGCATGGGCTCGCTTTCCTACGGTGAGCTGGCCGGCGAGCGGATGAAGCTCGGGCTGCTGCTGCACGATCCCGAGGAAGAGCACGATTGCTTCTCCGACAACACCCACAACTCTCACCTCTACGACGTCGTGGGTATCGAGAACGTCTACCTCGGTCGCTATAAGCGGATCGACGGCTCCGTAGTCGAGGGACCCAGCCTTGCCGACCTGGTCAAGGCCAAGGCGCCGGAGTTGGATCGGGAGATGCGCGGCGATCTCGGCAACACCTTGAAGGCGGCCCGGACGATGGCCAAGCGGGCGGAGACGGTCGAGGCCTACGATCAGATGATCGGTCCCGGCAATGCCGAGGGCAATGCCGTGGTCCAGGCCGTGATCGACGACCTGATCAAGCAGACCAAGACCATCGAACGTATCGTCGTCGCGCTCAACATCGGCGAGATCGAGATCGAGGGCTCTGACAGCCTTGACGACCCGAACGCCGTCTTCGAGTAGAGCGCTCGCGATCGGCGGCGGCCTCTTGGCCGCCGCCCTTCTGGGCTCCTCCTTTCTGCTCGCCGCCGAGAACGCGGCGCCTATGGCGCATCGCGATGACCTGACGCCGAAGGACAGGGCGCGGGTGGCGGCGGTCACGCAGCCGGCCGAACAGTTCGAGAAGCCGGAGGCCTTCGAGGCCATGGCCGGCGGCGCCGGCACCTCGCGCAAGTACGTGAACCGTGACGCCTTCTCCCAGCCCTTGGCGAACCTGACCTTCGAGCAGGAGCAGGACTTCAAGCTCGGCAACGGCCTTTTCAGAAAGCTCTGGGTCTCGACTCCGGCCTCCACGCGCGCATCCGACGGCCTGGGCCCTCTGTTCAACGCACGCTCCTGCCAGCGCTGCCATCTAAAGGACGGCCGCGGCCATCCGCCGGAGATCGGCGACAAGGACGCGACCTCCATGTTCCTGCGTCTCTCGGTGCCGCCCCTGTCCGAGGAAGAGCGCCGGGCCCTGGCCGAGAAGCGTCTGCTGCGCATTCCGGAGCCGACCTATGGCGGGCAGCTGCAGGACTTCGCGGTGCCCGGCCTTGCCGCCGAGGGGCGCATGGTCATCACCTACGAAGAACAGCCGGTTACCCTCGCCGACGGGACCGTGGTCAGCCTGCGGAAGCCGAGCTACAGCGTTGGCGATCCCGCTTACGGTCCGCTGCATCCGGACGTCATGCTCTCGCCGCGCGTGGCGCCGCAGATGATCGGCCTAGGTCTGGTCGAGCAGATCCATCCCGGCGACATCCTTGCCCTGGCGGATCCGGAGGACCTGGACGGCGACGGCATTTCCGGCAAGCCGAGTTGGGTGCGGGACGCAGACAGCGGCGAATTGGTGCTAGGGCGTTTCGGCTGGAAGGCTTCGACTCCCAGCATCAGGGCTCAGAGTGCCGACGCCTTCGCTGGCGACATCGGCATCTCGACGCCCGAGACGCAAGCCCATTGGGGCGACTGCACCCCGGCCCAGGCGGCTTGCCGCGCGGCGCCGCATGGCGAGCAGGCGGACCTGGGGCCCAGCGAGGCGCCGCCGCCGGTTCTGGACCTGGTGACCTTCTATTCGCGCAACTTGGCGGTGCCGGCCAGGCGCGACGTCGACCATCCGGAGGTTCTCGAAGGCAAGCGCCTCTTCTACGACGCCGGCTGCGTTGCCTGCCATCAGGCAAAGTTCGTCACCCGTCGCGACGCGCTGCAGGGCGAGCATGCCTTCCAACTGATCTGGCCTTACAGCGACCTGCTGCTGCACGATATGGGAGAGGGACTGGCCGACGACCGGCCCGTGGGCGATGCCGACGGCAGGGAGTGGCGCACGGCCCCCCTCTGGGGCATCGGCCTCACCAAGGAAGTTAGCGGCCACACCTACTTCCTGCACGACGGGCGTGCCCGCTCCTTGACGGAGGCCATTCTCTGGCACGGTGGCGAAGCGGAGGCCGCGCGCGAGCGCTTCGCCAACATGACCGCCGAAGAGCGCGCCGCCCTGCTGCGCTTCATCGAGTCCCTCTGACGGCAATGATGACGCGGCTTCTCCTTCTCCTCGGCGTCGTGTTCTGCCTTCCTATCCAGGCGGCCCGCGCGGAACTGGCGGCAAAGGACTACGCCGCGATGGTGGAGAGCGCCATCTCCAGCTACGTCAGGCCGGCAGCGGAAGCCTTCTCCGTCACCGCGGCTGAACAGGCGGCCGCGGTCACCGTGCTTTGCGACATGCCGTCTGAAGCGGGGCTTGCGCAGGTACGCCAAGCCTTCATCGATAGCGCGATCGCTTGGGCCGCCTTGGAGTACCTGGATATCGGTCCCTGGCGCGAGGCCGACCGCGGACCGCGCATCTACTTCTTTCCCGACCGCAAGGGCGTTACCGGCCGGCACGTCAGGCGCGCCCTGCAAAGCGCCGATCCGACCTTGCTGACGGAAGAAGGGTTGGCTCAGGCGAGCGTCGCGCTGCAGGGTCTGCCGGCGCTGGAGTACCTCTCCTTCGGGAAGGGATTCGAGGTGCTGCGCGATGGTGGTGACGACGGCTACCGCTGCGCCTTGGCGGCGGCAGTTGCCGCCAACCTGGCCACCCTCGCAGAAGAGCTGGTCCGGGCCTGGGCGCCGGACGCACCCTTCGTGCAAGCCCTCGTGCACCCGACCGCCGACGGCGTCATCGCGCGCACCCCGAAGGAAGCGGCGACACTTCTGCTGGGCCGTGTTCCGGCCGGGCTGCTGTCGCTCGAAGAGCGCAAGCTGCGGCCGCCCCTCGGCAGCGACCTATCCCGAGCCCGGCCGCTGCGCGCCAACTACGCCTTGAGCGGGATCACCAATCAGGCCTTGGCGGCCAATCTGGAGGGGTTGGTCGGTCTCCTTCGGGCGTCGGGCGCACTGGAGTTGGCTTTGGAACGCGACGCGGACCTGGCGGCAGGATTGGACGCAGCCCAGCAGCAGGCCAGCGCTCACCTAGCCGGCCTGGCGATGCCGCTGGGTGAGGCCGCCGCCGACGCCGAGGCTCGCGAGCAGGCGCTTGCCTTTCTCGACAGCGTGGCGGCTCTACGGGTTCTGGCCGGGGAGCGCGCGCTGGAGGTCTTGGGGCTTCGCACCTATGTCAACGTCGATGACGGGGATTGACCGCCGCTCGCTTTTGTTGGCCGCTTCGGTCTTGCCCCTACTGGCCGCTCGCGCGCGAGGAAGCCAGGCAGCTTTTTTTGCCGCGACCACCAGACCTGATCATGGGCAGCCGAGATTGCTCATCCTCGGCGAAGACGCAATCCTGCTAAAGTCGTTCGACTTGCCCGGGCGCGGACACGGCACGGCTTGGTCGCCGCAACGCCGCGAGGGCATCCTCTTCGCCCGCCGGCCAGGTCGTTGGGCACTTCTGTTCGATCTCGAAAGCAGCGCGCCCGCGCGGCTTCTGGAGGCGGCACCGGGGCGGCACTTCTATGGCCACGGCTGCTTCTCCCCTGACGGCAGCCTGCTCTATGCCAGCGAGAACGACTACGAAGCGGCACGCGGGGTCGTCGGCGTCTATGACGCAGTCGCCGGCTATCGGCGATTGGGAGAGTTCGACAGCGGCGGCGTCGGTCCGCACGACCTGCTGGCGCTGGGCGAGGACAGGTTGATCGTGGCCAACGGCGGAATCGAGACCCATCCCGACTATGGCCGGGCCAAGCTCAATCTCGACAGCATGGCGCCCAACGTGAGCGTCATTCGGCGCCGCGACGGCCGAGTGACGGACTGCCACCGCTTGCCGCGCGCCTTCCGCCACCTCTCGTTGCGCCATCTTGCGCTGGATCCCGACGGCCGAGTCTGGTTCGCGGCGCAGCATGAAGGACCCGGCTATGAAGCGCCGCCGCTGGTCGGCTGGCTGGCGCCGAAGGCCGGGCTTCGCTTCGCCGCCGCTCCAGACGAAGGGTGGCGCGGGCTCGGCGGCTACAGCGCATCCATCGTTTCCTGGAAGAACCAAATCGCCGTCACCGCGCCACGGGGCGATCGTTTGCTCCTTTGGCGCGCCGGCGACGGCGCCTTCCTGCGGGCGGTGCGGCTGAGCGAGCCCTATGCATTGGCCGCCCTCTCCGCCGGACTGATGGTTGCCGGCAAGGGTGGGGAGTTGTGGCGAGGCGGGCATCCTCTCTTCGCGCCGAGCGGTCGATTCGATGCTTGGGACAACCATGCCCTGATGCTCCCTGACTAGCATTCAGCTTGGACGGGTCGCGTCAGAGCATGGAGGAGGCTTTTTGGTGCCTCCGTCGCGAAAATCGTCCATGCTTTCCCTCCCAGCCCGCGTAGAGTTCTCTGCGCGCTCTTCGACGCTGCCGTACATGAAGGAGCCCGGCCCGAGATGCGTTTGACGACCCTCTGTGCCCTTGCCGCGGGCCTGCTCTCCCTAGCGATAACCGGATCCGGCAACGCGTCCGGCGATGCCGCCCTTCTGGCCACTCTCAAGGCGCCTCAAGGCGTTACCGAGGCGCAGGACTATCCCTGGGTGCCCTACGCGGACTTACCAAAGGATGTGCAGAAGCGTCACAAGCGCGGCACCTATGATTCCAAGTGCAAGAGCCGCTACGAGAAGGGGCGTGGGCGCTACTTCGACATTCGCTACAAGTCGCTCGACGGCAAGGCGGTCGAGGGCGTGCTCGCGGTTCCGGTCGGTTTCGATCCGAAGAAGGCCTATCCGACCATCGTCATGAACCATGGCGGATCCGGAGATCGCGGGCGCTTCACCTCCTGTTCGGTCAGCTACATCGACAGGTTCCTGACCAAGCAGGGCTACGTCGTCTTCTATCCGCAGTATCGTCCGGCCTCGGCGGCCAAGGCCCTCGAGGTCATCGGAAAGGGCGACGTGAATGACGTTCTGGCGATGCTGGAGATCGCGCGCCAGTACCCCTTCGTCGACAAGAAGAACATCTTCTTCATCGGCGAGTCGCGCGGTGGCATGGTGACCTACCTGGCGTTGAAGCGGGGTGCTAAGGTCAATGCTGCGGTCATCCTCTGTGGACTGACCAACTTCGACGACTTCAGCGAGAAGCACCGGAAACTGATCGAGAAGTTCAGCGGCCTGGAAGGCAAGGCCCTTCGTGATGCCTTCATCGAGCGCTCCGTGGTGAACTGGCCACAGAGCATCACCGTGCCGATCCTGATGCTGCACGGCGAGGCCGACAAGGTGACGCCGCTGAAAGGGACGCAGCGCCTGGCCCAGGCCCTGGACCAGCAGGGTGTCGAGCACAAGCTGGTCACCTTCCCGAAGGGTAAGCACTGTCTTAAAGGCGCCAAGGGCTACGAGCCGGAGGTCTATGCCTGGCTGAAGAAGTACAGCCGGTAGGTCCCACCGCCGCTGAGACGGGATCTGCCGCGATTCGAGGCGCGGCACATAGGGGATGAGGCCAAGACGCGCGGCTTGTTGGGTGGCCTGACGCTCCCTTAGCATGGGGCCTTCACCACCATGGTGGGGGAGGTTCCATGGACTACCACTTCATTTTCGAGGATGCGCCGCATCGCTTCGCCCATGCCGCGACTTTGGTCGAAACCAAGGAAGGTCTTCTGGCGGCCTGGTTCGGCGGGCTGGAGGAAGGCTCGCCGGACACAGGTATCTGGCTCGCGCGCTTTCAAGACGGGGAGTGGGGCGATCATCGGGCCGTGGCCCTCGGCGGGGAAGCGGAAGGCGTGCCTTGCTGGAACCCTGTCCTGCACCGCGCGGCGGACTGCCTCTTCCTGTTCTATCGCATTGGACCCAGCCCCTGGGCCTGGCACAGCAGGCTCCTGCTGTCCCAAGACGAGGGCCGGACCTGGGAGGCTGCCGGTCCTCTCCCGGAAGGCTACCTCGGGCCGATCAAGAACAAGCCCCTGGAGGTGGGAGAGGACCTGCTGCTTTGTCCCTCGAGCACCGAACACGAGGGATGGCGCGCGCATGTCGAGCGCTTCTCGCTTTCCCGGCGGGCGTGGATGGATCTGGCGCCCCTTGGCGATCCGCTGGAGTTGGGCGCGATCCAGCCGACCCTTCTTTCCTGGCCCGACGGCCGCCTTCAGGCGCTGTGCCGCACGCGCAAGCGCGTGGTCGGCGAGAGCTGGTCGCACGATGCCGGCGAGACCTGGTCGGACCTGCGCCGGACCGAAATGGCCAACCCCAACAGCGGTCTGGACGGCGTCGTTCTGCGGAACGGGCTGGGCGTCCTGGTCAACAACCCTTCCAGTCGGGAGAGAAGTCCTCTCCAGATCCTGCTGTCGGACGACGGCGAGCAGTGGCGGACCGGCCCGCTGCTGGAGGCGGGGCCGGGCGAGTACTCCTACCCGGCAATCATTCAGACGGGCGAGGGCAGGGTGCACGTCGCCTACACCTACAACCGCCTGGACATTCGCCACGTCGTGCTCGAGGCGGACGAGCTGCGATAGCGGCCGCCCCGGACCGGACGATTGTTCTCAAGCAAGAAGCGTCGCGCTATCCTGCCTTGGGCGGAGCAAACCGCTTTCCAGACGTAACGCACTGATCTTTCGAAGGGACGAATGGCGGACATGCAGAGCTATGACATGGTCATCGACGGCGCCTGGGTCGCGGCCGCGAGCGGTGAGACTTTCGAGAGCTTCAATCCCTTCACCGCCAAGCCTTGGGCATTGATCCCGCGCGGCGGCGCCGCCGACGTCGACGCGGCGGTCGAGGCCGCCTACCGGGCCGGCCGACCCGGCAGCCCTTGGCGGAGCATGACGGCGACGGCGCGCGGTCAGCTGTTGCGCAAGCTGGGCGATGCCTTGGCGGAGGAGGCAGAGGCTCTTGCCGCTACGGAGGTGCGCGACAACGGCAAGCTGCTCGCCGAGATGGGCATGCAGTGCAAGTACCTGCCGCAGTGGTACCACTACTTCGGCGGTCTGGCCGACAAGGTCGAGGGCTCGGTGATCCCGATCGACAAGCCCGCGACCTTCAACTACACGGCCTGGGAGCCCTTGGGCGTGGTGGCCTGCATCGTTCCCTGGAACTCGCCCTTGATGCTCTTGGCCTGGAAACTGGCGCCGGCCTTGGCGGCGGGCAACACAGTGGTGGTCAAGCCCTCCGAGTTCACCTCCGCCTCGACGCTGGAGTTCATGCGGGTGGTGGAGCGTGTCGGCTTCCCACCCGGCGTGATCAACGTGGTCACCGGCTTCGGCGCGGAGGTAGGCGCCCCCCTGGTCGAGCATCCCAAGGTCGCCAAGGTGGCCTTCACCGGCTCCGACAAGACCGGGGCGGCGATCTACCAGGCCGCCGCCAAGGGCATGAAGAAGGTCACCATGGAGCTGGGCGGCAAGTCGCCCAACATCGTCTTCGACGACGCCGAGATGGAGAACGCCGTCAAGGGGGTGATCTCCGGCATCTTCGCGGCCACGGGACAGACCTGCATCGCCGGATCGCGGCTTCTGGTTCAGCAATCGATCCACAATGAGTTCGTCGACAAGGTGGTGGCACTGGCCAAGACCGCCCAGATGGGCGATCCCATGCGCCTGGAGACCCAGGTCGGGCCGGTCACGAACATTCCCCAGTACGACAAGATCCTGAACTACATCGACATCGCCAAGAGCGAAGGGGCCCAGGTCGTGCTGGGCGGCGGCAAGGCCGAGCGGCCGGAGTGCGGCGACGGCTGGTTCGTGGAACCCACCATCTTCACCGGCGTCGACAACCGCATGCGCATCGCCCAGGAAGAGGTCTTCGGGCCGGTCCTCTCGGTCATCCCCTTCAAGGACGAGGAAGAGGCGATCGCGCTTGGCAACGACGTGGTCTTCGGCCTGGCCGCGGGGGTTTGGACCCAGAACATCCGCCGCGCCATGGTGATGGCCGAGCGCCTGGAGGCCGGCACGGTCTGGGTCAACACCTATCGCGCGGTCAGCTACATGTCGCCCTTCGGCGGTTACAAGCGCTCCGGCCTCGGCCGCGAGAGCGGGCAGGAAATGATCAAGGAGTACCTGCAGCAGAAGTCGGTTTGGATCTCGACCGCGACCGAGGTGCCCAACCCCTTCGTGATGCGTTAGCGCGGGATGACGTCACTTCCAATCGATGAGTAGTTCCAGTCCTAGTCTACAACTCTGAAAGCGAGTGCGGAGTCACGCAACCAGATGAGTCCATCTGATTGCAAGCAGCTCCGGCGCGCGGCAGCGCCGCGCATTGCAGCCCGGCGCCGAGAGGCCTTGCCTTCGGGGGCTCCGGCCCTCTAAGAACGCCGTTTCGCTAACTCTTACGCTGCAGGACAGCCAGTCGACCGAAGGGGGAATGCCATGCGCGTCTATTACGATAGAGACGCCGATGTGAACTTGATCAAGGGCAAGAAGGTGGCCATCGTCGGCTACGGCAGTCAAGGCCATGCCCATGCCATGAACCTGCGCGATTCCGGTGTCGGCGAGGTTCGCATCGCCCTGCGTGCCGGATCGGCGACCCGCAAGAAGGCGGAGGGCGCCGACTTCACCGTCATGACCCCGGCCGAGGCCGCCGCTTGGGCCGACGTCGTCATGATGCTGACGCCGGACGAACTGCAGGCCGACATCTATCGCGACGAGCTTGCCCCCAACATGAAGGAAGGGGCGGCGATCGCCTTCGCGCATGGCCTGAACGTGCACTTCAGCCTCATCGAGGCGCGCAAGGATCTGGACGTCTTCATGGTGGCGCCCAAGGGGCCGGGCCACACGGTGCGCAGCGAGTACCTCCGCGGCGGCGGCGTGCCCTGCCTGATCGCGGTGCAGCAGAACGCCAGCGGCAATGCGCAAGAGCTGGGCCTCTCCTACGCCTCTGCCATCGGCGGCGGGCGCGCCGGCATCATCGAGACCACCTTCAAGGAAGAGTGCGAGACCGATCTCTTCGGTGAGCAGGTGGTGCTCTGCGGCGGCCTCACGGCGCTGATCCAGGCCGGCTACGAGACCCTGATCGAGGCCGGCTACGCGCCGGAGATGGCCTACTTCGAATGCCTGCACGAGGTGAAGCTCATCGTCGACCTGATCTACGAGGGCGGCCTCGCCAACATGCGCTACTCCATCTCCAATACGGCCGAGTACGGCGACTACACCCGCGGACCGCGCGTGGTCACCGACGAGACCAAGGCCGAGATGAAGCGCATCCTCGAAGACATCCAGTCCGGCCGCTTCGCGCGCGACTGGGTCCTGGAGAACAAGGCCGGTCAGCCCTCCTTCAAGGCGACCCGCCGCCGGGCGGCCGAGCACCCCATCGAAGAGGTGGGCGAGCGCCTGCGGGCCATGATGCCTTGGATCGCGGCCAACAAGCTGGTCGACAAGGAAAAGAACTAAGCAGTCGTCAGGTCGCCGCTCGCCCGTCTCGGGGCGGGCGGCATCCCCTCCTAGGTCGTCCTACGGCTTGACCGGAGGATCTCGTGGCGTCCGCGAAAGCGCCGAACGGCTTGCCGCCCGGCCTGCCGTCGCCGGCTGTCGTCCGGATCGTGCCTTCGATAGCCAAGACTGCCCTGCCGACAGCGGTCCTCCGGTCAAGCCGTAGGATGACAGGGAAATGGGACTGAGGTTGTGCTTGGCGGCCGGATTGGCTCAGGCCCTCCTCTCCTTAGACTTGCAAGCATCGGGCGTAGGCAGTAACCAAAAGGGGCGGCATCCTCACTCAGCTGCTCGATCCCAAGCCCCTCGAAGCCACGCCGTCAGCCAGCAATCGATCTCAGAACCTAGGGATAACGCCATGAAAGTTAACATCTATCTGTACTTCCCCGGTAGCTGTGAAGAAGCCTTCACTTTCTATCAGAGCGTGCTCGGAGGAGAGATCTTGGCGATGCACCGCTTTGCCGGAAGCCCGGGCGAAGGCATGGTCCCCAAGGAGTGGGGCGACAAGATCATGCACGTCGATATGGAGGTCGCCGGCGTGCATCTGATGGGGTCCGACTTGGCGCCGGATCACTTCGTGAAGCCGCAAGGCTACAATGTCTCGCTGCAGATCGAGGAGCCGGAAGAAGCCGAACGCGCCTTTGCCGCGCTCTCCGAAGGTGGCCAGGTGACCATGGCGCTGGAGCAGACCTTCTGGGCGCGGCGCTTCGGCATACTGACCGACCGCTTCGGGATCAACTGGATGGTGAACTGCGAGTAAGAGACCTCGGCGGGCGGGAGTCAAAGGACGTCCCGCGTTATTGAAGTCCGAAAGCGTTGCGGACGGCGGGTCCATCTGACCGGCGGTCATCTTGAGGCGAAGCCTGACGGGCGGCCAATCGACAGGAGATCGATGGCTGCCCCCATCTCTTCGGCCGGCGAAGCGACGGGGCCGCTGGCGAGGCTGAACGCGCACGGCCATTGCTTTGAAGCGCGCGTTGGCCCGTCCTACCTTGTGGGAAGAGCCGGGGGTTGCGGCGCTAAGGCTTCGCGGGACCGGCTGACCATGTAAGCGGGTAGTAAGAAATAGTTTTACGATTAAAGCTTGACGAGCGAGGCTCGTCGGTTCAGTGTGATCTTACTCTCGCTGCAGTCGTTACTCGGCGATGAGGATGCGATGACCAAATCAGATGGAAAAAAGTCCAAAGACCAGACGGTCTCCTCGAAGAAGACCAAGAAAACGCATGCTGACGTTCTTTCATACTGGACGGATGAGGCCATGCGGAGCGCCAAACCTTTGAAGCTGGAGCGGGACGGGAGGCCGCCAGGCAAGAAGAAAGGCACTAAAGATGGCTGACGAATTGGAAAGAGTGGTCTCTAGCGACGACGTCGGTAGGTTGAAGGCGCACGAGACCGCGGAGGTGGACGCGTTCTGGACGGAGGACGCCATGCGCGCGGCCCGGCCAGTGGAGATGCGGCTCGCGGAGCCGCCGCTTGAGATGCTTCACAGGGATGTTTGGACGCAAGCCGGACCACAGACCGTCTTCGAGTCCCGGCCGCCGGATGGCGAGGAGATCGAGCCCTTCGTGGAGGAGCCGGCGCCGGCGGCGGGATACGCGACGAGCAGGGTGGCCGATCTGTCCGCCTTTCCCTACTGCACCATCGGCAAGATGTTCATGGTCTTCGATGGCTCGAACTTCGTCGGCTCCGCCTGGGTGATCGCCGAGCAGGCGGTGTTCACGGCCGGTCACTGCGTCTACGACAAGGATTCGGACGGCGGCTGGGCCGACAACGTTCTCTTCGTTCCGCAGTACGACAATGGGTCGGCGCCGGTCGGGCGCTGGACGGCGACGAAGATCTGGAGCCTCGAAGGCTGGAGCAGATCGCACGACTTTCGCTACGACATGGCGGTGTTCCAGGTCGATCGTCCGATCCGGCCGAAGACCGGTTCGCTGGGGTGGATGGCCAACTTCCCGCCCAATCAAGGTCCCTACCGCGCCATCGGCTACCCGGCCTCACCGGTCCCGGGCTACAACTTCAACGGCGAGCACATGTGGCAATCGCTGGGCGGCTACATCAATGGCACCAATCCCATTCAGATGCACAACAACATGACGCCCGGTTGCTCGGGCGGTCCTTGGACCGTCACCCGGAACAGTACGGTCTATGCGAACGGACTGAACAGCTTCAGGTACGCGACCAACCCCAACACCATGTACTCGCCCTACTTTGGCGACGGCTTCATAGAGCTCTATAACGCCGCGAAGTAGTCACGGCACGAGATGCGGTGCCGGCAAAGCTCTGACCGCTCGTCGTCGCGTCGTGTCCCATGGCGCGCGGCGACGTCGGCCCGCTGCCCCTTCGGCTAGCCACCAAGATTCTAGGATGCCTGTCGGGGGGCGAGGGGACTCTCGCTCGCCGTCTTGGGCTCAGCCGTCGTCGCCGTGGGGCATCACCTCAAGGTTCGTGAGTCACTGCTGAGTTTCGGCCCGCGGACACGGTCCGGAAGGGCAGCGGCACGGCCGCATGCGCAAGTGCGTCCCCTTCGCGCGCTTGTTGCTTCAACGCATGTATTATGCGACGCCCTACGGTGTATTTCGGAAATATTGACCTGAATCATTGTCTGACCCACAGCTATGAAATAGCCCTCTTCACTAAGGTTCATCCTAGATGAAACAAGGAGAGGCATTATGGTTGATAGAATGCTTGTCCCGCTGGACGGCTCCGACAATGCTAATCTCGCGCTCGACGTCGGCGCCGACATGGCGACCAAGCTTGGGGCTACGCTGAAGATCTTGCATGTCGGGGTGCGTCAGCCCGTGGCTCATATGGATCTCTACAAGGCGGCCGAACGCTCCTTCGGCGAAGCGGAGAAAAAGGGCGGTTGGACCAGCGATCACAAGGACTGGCCACGTCACCTCCAGGTTCTGGAGCACATGGGGCGCATGATCCTGGACGAGGGCGCGCGCCGCGCCAAGAGCCGCGGGGTGAGCGTCATCGAGACGGAGATCGACTGGGGGGACGAGGGCGAGCGCATCCTGCACCATGCCAAGCATCCGGCGGTCGACATGATCGTCATGGGCAGCCGCGGGGCCAGCCCGCTCCAAGGCCTCTTTCTGGGCAGCGTGTCCCACAAGGTCTTTCACCTGGCGCCCTGCACCTGCGTGACGGTTCATGCCGCGAAGGGACAGTCGGGCCTGGAGGGGCTCAAGGAGATCGCGGTTCCCTTCGACGGCTCCAGCCACGCCTTGCGGGCCTTGGACCTGGCGAGCGGCCTGGCGCAGACGTTCGATGCGCGCCTGACTCTCCTCCACGTGCTCGAACGCGGATGGTCGCGCGAGCAGTGGCTCGACGTTCTGGGCCCGGACAGCCTGGATCCCGAGACCCGCCGTAGATTGGACGAGAGGGGCACGATCCTGCCTCTCGCCTTCGCCGCCGACGTGATCCCCGACGAGGTGCTAAGGACGCTCGCGCAAGCGCTCTTGCGCGATGCCAGGACGGTGGCCATGGAGAAGGGCGTGCAGCAGGTCGAGACCAAGCTGCTGGCGGGCAGGGCCGCCGACAGCATCCTCAATGCGGTCAAGGAGATCGACGCCGACTTGATCGTCATGGGCATGCGCGGCCTGGGCGAGGTGGCGGGTATGCTGGTGGGCAGCCTCTCCTATAAGCTCAACCATCTGGCACCCTGCACCTGCGTCTGCGTTCGTTGAGGGCCTTGCCGATGGCGACGCGGGGCGCGCCCTCATCGCTCTTACCTTCTCCGCCTCCGGGACTCCGGGCTTGCGTCTCCCTCCGCTTTGCGCCATCGCTTGTCCATGCGCTTCTGGGAGCAGATAGCAACGCTCTTTCCCGAACTCAGGGCCTACGCCCGCTCGATAGCGGACAGCGTCGAAGAGGCCGAGGACCTGGTGAACGACGCGGTGGAGCGAGCGGCCAAGACGGCGGGCCGGCCCGACGATCTGGCCGGCCTGCGCCACTGGCTGTTCCGCGTCATCCGCAACCTCTCGATCGACGAGCTGCGCAAGCGCCGGGTGCGCCGGGAATACGCGCTGGCGGTGAGCCGTCTCTCGCATGAGGCCTCGCAACGGCGACTCGGCATCGACGATGCCGTACTGGTCCGCAGGGCCTACGAGAAACTGAAAGCGAGTGAGCGCGAGGTGCTGTTCTTGGTCGATATCATGGGCATGACCTATGCCGAGGCGGCCGCCGTGATGGAGGTGCCGAACGGCACCGTGATGAGCCGGCTCAGCCGCGCGCGGCGCGCGCTGCTGGATCTGTTGGGCGGCGAGAAAGCGCCGAGGAGGGCGACGCGCGGGTCATGACGGTCAGCGACAGAGATTGGGAGGCTTTGAACGCCTATGCCGACGGCGAGCTGGACGCCGCCGCGGCTGCTGCGCTGCGTCGGCGCCTCTCGCGGGAACGACCCTTGGCCGAGGCCCTGGAGGAGATCGCCGGCTTGAAGTCCTCCCTGGGTGCGCTTCGCCCGACAGAGCAGGAAGAGCCGCCGCGGCGCGCGTTCACCAAGCCGCTCCTCGCGCTTGCCGCCTCGCTGCTGTTGCTGGTCGCCATCGGCTTGGCGGTCTTCTGGCTGAGAGCCGGAGCGGATCAGGCCGCCAGCATTCGCGGCCTGCACGCGACCCTCTCGGCCGAGCCCTTCGACTTCGCGGGCGCGGACGGCGCCGCCCTGGCGGCCGGGAGCGGCCTGGCGCTGCTGCAGGCGCCGGATCTCACGCCCACCAACCTGAAACTGGCCTCGGTGCGCATGCTGGACGAGGAGGGCCGCGTGCGCATCGCCCTGCACTATCGCGGCGCCCGTGGCTGCCGGGTGACCTTGATCGCCGACAGAGGCCCGGCGGCGGAGGCGGAGGACCTCTCTACCTTCGATCTGCTGCACCGCTGGTCGACCCCGGCGACGCGCTACACCCTGGTCGCCGACGGCATGGACCGGCGGCGCTTCGCCGCTATCGGCGCCTTCGCCGAGGCCTTGTCGCGCACCTCGGAAGAGGCCCCGGTCCTGCGCGTGGCGCTGGAGGAGCGGACGGCGCAGGCGGTGCCCTGCGCCTGAGGCGCGCTACTGCTGGGGGAAGTTCGGGCGGTCGACGTTGTAGTGGGTCGCCAGGTAGTCGAGGATGACGTCGCGTTCTTCCGGCTCGAACTCCGGCATGCCTTGTTCCTCGACCATCCAGACCAGCATGTCGTCCCAGCCTTCGCGGGTGAGGCCCTGCTGGGCGATGATCATCTCCGAATGGCAGGCCACGCAGCCGTAGTAGGTCTCCTCCGCGCCGGGCGCGTCGACCAGGACGCCGAACTCGGGCGGCTCGTCCGCTTGCGCGCCAAGTGGCGCCAGGAGAAGGGCGAGCGAAAACAGCGTGGCCCGCGCGTGGGGTCTCGTCATACCAGGATTCTCCGAATTGGGGTGGGGGCAGGGCGGGCCTGCCCCCGAAAGGCGTCAGCTGACCCGCAAAGCGATGCGGTCCATGGTGTTGTTTAGATAGCCCTTGGGATTCCAGTCGATGGCGAAGGGCTGCATATCGCCGGCACTATCGGTCGCCCGCGACCAGACCTCGTAGTAGCCGGCCTGCGGGAACTTGACGTAGGTCCGCCAGTTCTGCCAGGCGCCTTGGTTCACCGGCGCGTCGATCTCGGCCTTCTGCCAGGTCTTGCCGAAGTCGATGGAGACGTCCAATGCCGTGACGGTGCGGTCGCCCGACCAGGCGTGGCCGCGCACCTCGACCTCCTCGGCCGCCGCCGTGCCGGTCTCGGGATAGGTTATGATCGACTTCACCGGCATGCGCTCGATGATCTCGAAGTCCTCCTTGGCGACCTCCTCGCCCGGCGCGACCGGCCGGTTGGGCACGCGGTAGGAGCTTCCGGTCATCTTCGGGCCGTCATGAACGACGTCCCTGAGCCAGATCCGCGTCAGCCACTTCTGCGAGCAGGAGCCGGGCCAGCCCGGCACAACCAGCCTCAAGGGCGCGCCGTTGTTGGGATGCAGGGGCCCGCCGTTCATCTCGAAGGCGATCAGGATGTCGTCGGTCATGGCCTTGGCGATCGGCAGGCCGCGCGAGATCGGCAGCTTGTCCGGGTCGCCGGACAGATGGATGTCCGCGCCCTCGTGCGCGGTGTAGACCACGTTCGACTTGACCCCGGCCTTGGCCAGCACGTCCTTCAGCCTGACACCGGTCCAATTGGCGCAGCCGACCGCGCCCGTGGTCCACTGATTGCCCTTGGCCGGCGGATTGAAGGCGGAGCGCCCGTTGCCGCCGCACTCGATCAGCAGCGCCATGGTCACCGGCTCGAACTGAGACTTGAGGTCGTCGATGCTCAAGGTCATGGGATTGTCCACTAGCCCGTCGATGGTGAGCTTCCAGGTGGCGGCGTCCATGTCGTCCGGCGGCAGGCCGTTGTTGCGGATGAAGTGCCGGTTGGTGGGCGTGATGGGATCGTCGAGCAGGTGCGCCGGCGTTTCGGCGTTGACCGGCCTGTCGTTCAGCAGCCGCAAACCGTCCTTGCCCACCAGCACGTCATCGCTGGCCAGGGCCGCCGGGATCAGCCCCTGCGGCATGGAGCGGTGGAAGGGAATGGCCATCCCCACCATGGCCCCCATGGTCGCCAGGCCGGCGCCCTTCAGGAACCCGCGCCGGTCGCCATGCGACTCACGCCCGAAGAAGCGCCTGTCGGCCTCGGCCGGGTCTTTGCTGAAAAACTGGGATACGGTCTGGTCTCTATCTTCTTTGTGCGCCATTGCTTAACTCCTCCCTTGGCCATGGTTATCGGCAAAAAGACGTCTCGGCGCGGCCGTCTATTCCATCCCTTGCTGGAAAAGGAGCATCCGCCTTCGCTCGGAAGCCTGTTCGGTCCGGCGTCGACGTTACTTCCTCGACGAACATCCCCCTTGCCAACCCGCCGGTCCTGCCTTACCTATTGCGCTCGCGAACTTAAGGTGGATCGAAGACAGAAGAGCATGCGCCAGCAGGAGACCAGCGTGATCGGCGAGACGGCCCGGGCGGCCGCTGCCTTGCTGCGTCCCGAGGCCTTGGGCCTGGGCGGGCTCCCCCTCCTCCTTATCTGCCCCTGAACGCTACAGCCGGCGAGACCGTCGGCAAGCGGGCAGGGGGTCATCTGAGCATAAGCCTTCAAGCACAACGGATGATCGGCCATGGGCGCTAGCGGCCCCCTGGCCCGGAGCAAGGACGAGACGACATGACGAACGAGACCAGCGAACGACAGCGCAACGACGCCGACCGCGTCATCATCTTCGACACCACCCTGCGCGACGGCGAGCAGGCGCCCGGCTGCTCGATGAACCTGGTGGAGAAGATCCAGGTGGCCGAGGCCTTGGAGGATTTGGGCGTCGACGTGATCGAGGCCGGCTTCCCCATCGCCTCGCGCGGCGACTTCGAGGCCGTGAGCGAGGTGTCCAAGCGGATCGAGCGGGCCCAGGTCGCCGGCCTGGCGCGTGCGACGAAGAAGGACATCGACCGCGCCTGGGAGGCGCTCAAGCACGCCAAGCGGCCGCGCATCCACACCTTCATCTCCACCAGCCCCTTGCACATGAAGCACAAGCTGCAGATGGAGCCGGAGCAGGTCTATCAGGCGGTGATCGACAGCGTGACCCACGCCCGCAACCTCTGCGAGGACGTGGAGTGGTCTTGCGAGGACGGCACGCGCACCGACTTCGACTTCCTCTGCCGCTGCGTCGAGGCGGCGATCAATGCCGGCGCCAGCACCATCAACATCCCCGACACGGTCGGCTACACCGTGCCGGAGGAGTACTACCGTATGATCGCCAATCTGCGCGAGCGCGTGCCGGCAACCGAGAAGGTGCGGATCTCCACCCACTGCCATAACGACCTGGGCCTGGCCGTCGCCAACTCGCTGGCGGCCATCTCGGCCGGCGCCCGCCAGGTGGAGTGCACCATCAACGGCATCGGCGAGCGCGCCGGCAACGCCGCCCTGGAAGAGATCGTCATGGCGCTCAGAACCCGCGCCGACGTCATGCCGGAGTGGACCGGGATCGAGTCGCGCGCGATCACCAAGACCTCGCGCCTGCTGTCGTCGATCACCGGCTTCTCGGTGCAGCCCAACAAGGCCATCGTCGGCGCCAATGCCTTCGCGCACGAGAGCGGCATCCACCAGGACGGCATGCTGAAGAACGCCCAGACCTACGAGATCATGACGCCCGAGTCCGTCGGTCTCCTGAAGACCAACCTGGTGATGGGCAAGCACTCCGGCCGCCATGCCTTCAAGGCCAAGCTGGAGGAACTGGGGATCGCCCTGGGCGACAACCAGATGAACGACGTCTTCGCCCGCTTCAAGGATCTCGCCGACGCCAAGAAGGAGATCTTCGACGAGGACATCATCGCGCTGGTCGACGACACCGTGCTGCGCGGCGGCGACCGCATCCGCTTCTCCGCCATGCACGTGGTCTGCGGCACCGCCGGCCCGCACAATTGCGTGCTCAAGCTGGAGGTCGACGGCCGCACCCGCGAGGCCGAGGCCAGCGGCAACGGCCCGGTCGACGCCGCTTTCTCCTGCGTGCGCGAGATCTTCCCGCACGAGGCCAAGCTGGAACTCTACCAGGTGCATGCCGTCACCGGCGGCACCGATGCCCAGGCCCAAGTGACCGTGCGGCTGGAGGAGAACGGCAAGAGCGTCAACGGCCAAGGCGCCGACCACGACACCCTGGTCGCCTCGGTCAGGGCCTACGTCAACGCGCTGAACAAGCTTCTGGTGAAGCGCGAGCGCACCAAGCCGGAGCCCTTCCGCGCCAGCGCATAGAGCGGCTTTCGAGGGATGGTGCCGGGGATGGTGCCGGAGCCGGCGCCATCCCCACCGCGTTCCGGATCGCGACCCCTCCGTCACTTGGGCGGAGCGGTCTCCATTTGAGCCCAGAGAAACGTTGATTTGACGTCACAGAGGGAACACGCAGCCTGCGCGCCTGACAACTGGACAGGCGCGTCAGTGGCATCTAGCCTGCGGTAAGTGAGGAAGCCGACCCGTCCGTTTCAGCGATGCTCAAAGGGGACGCGTTGGTGATGGTGGTTATCGGATCGAAGGGGCCGGATCGGCTCACCGGGACTGAGCAGGTCGACACGATCCTCGGGCGGGGCGGCGACGACGCGCTTTACGGCTTGGCGGCGGGCGACGTGCTGCTGGGTCAGGGCGGCGATGACCTCGTCTTGGGCGCCGCAGGCCTGGATTCTCTCTTCGGCGGCAGCGGTCGCGACAGCCTCTATGGTGGGCGCGGGGCGGATCGCCTGGCCGGCGGCCTAGCCGACGATAAGCTGTCCGGTGGCCTCGTCGGCGACGTTCTGCTCGGCGGGAGGGGCGCGGACCAGCTCTTGGGCGAGGCCGGTGACGACTGGTTGAGAGGCCAGCTGGGAGATGACACAGGCTACGGGGGCGCCGGTCAGGACACCCTGGTCGGGGGCATCGGCAACGACACACTGGCTGGCGGCGTGGCCACGGACATCCTCTACGGTGGCAACGGCGACGACCGCTTGGTGGGGGGCCAGGGCGACGACCTGCTCCAGGGCCGGGCCGGCGACGACGAGCTGATCGGCGGGGCAGGGGACGACCGGATCTACGACAACCGCGGCTCGGCCCGTGCCTTCGGCGGTGATGGCGAGGATACTCTGCACGGCCGCACTGGCGCGGACCGTCTGTCGGGAGGCAGCGGCGACGACCGGGTTTATGGTGGTGGCGGTGATGATCTGCTGTTCATCGGCTCCGGGTCGGACGACGGCTTCGGCGGTGGCGGCGACGATACCTTCTTCATCGCAACAATCACCGACATCATCGGGGTAGAGACACTCTACGGCGGCGGCGGGACCGATACGCTCGACTTCGGCGGCAGCATCGATATCTCGAACCTGGTGCTGGTGGGCATCGACGTGATCGATCCTGAGGGCGGTCCCGGCGATGATGTCTTGAAGGGGACCGAGCTGGTCGACGTCTTCGAGGGGCTAGGCGGCAACGACACCATCCTGGGCTATGGAGCCGACGACACCCTCTATGGGGACGCCGACAATGACACGCTCTACGGTGGGAGGGGCGCCGACAGCCTGCTGGGTGGCTTGGGCACGGATACTCTGCAAGGGGGTTCTGGCGACGATCTGCAGAAGGGTGGCGACGGCACCGACGTCTTTCTTGTCGGTCAGTCCGGTGACGATCGCCTCTACGGGGGGAGCGGGAACGATTCCCTGGTACGGGGCTATGAAGGTAACGACACGCTCCACGGCGATAGCGGTGGCGACTTCGGTCTCTACGGCGGCGACGGCACCGACAAGATCTACGGGGCTATGGGAGCCGATGAGAACTTCCGCGGTGACCTGGGCAATGACAGCCTCTTCGGCGGACCTGGATTGGACTACATCTTCACCGGAGGTTCTGGGGAAGACGCTATCTATGGCGGCGATGGGCCGGATCGGCGGCTGCTGGGCTTGAGCGGTGACGACCTGGTCAAGGGCGATTCCGGAAATGACCTCTCTCTTGGCGGCGGATCGGGAAGGGACAGCCTTTTCGGCGGCGACGGCAACGATTCGCAGGTCTTCGGCGGTAGCGGCGAGGACTGGGTTCAGGGAGATGCAGGCAACGATCAGCTGTTCGGCGACGACGGCGCCGACAGTATGTATGGCGGAGCGGGAACCGACAGGCTCTATGGCGGGAGCGGTGACGACACGATGTTCGTTTCACAGCAGTCGGACCTTGCCGGCGCCTACCACTACGACGGTGGGGCAGGGACCGATAGCCTGGTTATGCATCTTGACGTCACACTGCCGAATGACGGCGCCGGTCTGATATCAATAGAGTCAGTACTTAGACTGCCGACCAGTGGTTCCGACACTCTGTTCGGCACCAACCAGAACGATACGGAAAGAGGCTTGTCCGGGGCGGACACGTTTTTTGGCTTCCAGGGCGATGATCGTCTGACCGGTGACGAAGGCGATGACAAGCTCTACGGAGGTGACGGCGTCGATTATCTCTTCGGGAGTGAAGGTACGGATAAAGTCTATGGTGGAGACAATCCAGCATTTAGCAACGGTTATTTGTACGATCATCTTTATGGCGGATCCGGGGCTGATACAATGCACGGTGGAAGCGGATCAGATTCGGTGATGGGGGGGTCTGGAAACGACAGGCTCTATGGAGGGACCGCTTACTTCCGCAACTACGTTTTTGGCGATGAGGGCGACGACAAAATTGGTTTCCCCTATGCCAGAGGCACGAGCGCTGCCTACTACGGCGGTGGCGGTGCGGATGAGATTTACGTCTACAAAGGCAACGCATTTGGAGGTGATGGTGACGATGTCATCTCTCTTTTATGGTACGTCCATGCCACAGATCTAACTGTTTGGGGTGGAGATGGGACCGATACTGTGTATGCGCCGGCTATAAATGCGTTCTTTTCCCTTGAAGATCCCTCTGCTCAATTTGTTATTGTAGATGTTGAGCATACAGTGTATGGTGATCTTTGAAGTCGACTCGGAAGTCGGACAGTCTGCTGAGGTGGTTGCCGTCACCGGCGGCACCGACGCCCAGGCCCAGGTGACAGTGCGGCTGGAGGAGAACGGCGAGAGCGTCAACGGCCAAGGCGCCGACCACGACACCCTGGTTGCCTCGGTCAGGGCCTACGTCAACGCGCTGAACAAGCTCCCGGTGAAGCGCGAGCGCACCAAGCCGGAACCCTTCCGCGCCAGCGCTCAGAACGACTTTCGAGGGATGGTGCCGGGGATGGTGCCATCCCCACCGCGCTCCCGGCTGCCTTCGGCAGGAGGCGTGCACTGGACTGCCGCGTCGCTACCGCTCCTCGCAGTGACGGCGTCAGGGGCATGAAGGGCCGTCGAAGTAGGCCTGTCGGTGTCGGCGCCTATGCCAACTGGGTAAGCCTCCCATCCCGCCCGTCGTCATCGCGAGCGCAGCGCGGCGATCCAGTCCGTCTCGGTCGAGGGTGTCGCACTGGACTGCCGCGTCGCTGCCGCTCCTCGCAGTGACGGCGTGCGGGGCCTGAAGGGCCGTCGATGAAGGGCTGTTGGTGTCGACTTCTACGCCAACTGGATAAGTCCCTCACCGCGCCCGTCGGCATCGCGAGCGAAGCGCGGCGATCCAGCCTGTCTCGGCCGAGGGTGCTACGCAGGACCGCCGCGTCCTTGCCGTGCCTCACAGTGACGGCGAGGCGGTCGATCATGCGCTGCTCCGCAGCTATGGCAGTGAGTCACAAGAACGTGATTCGTGGACGATTCGACGGTTCGTCCGCCCGGCGGCGGCCTCGCACCGCAAGTCTTGAGACCATGCGCAACAATTGAATGACCATACAGAAAATTTCCTCCTGGACAACTCTTAGGATTTGACAGATTGTCGATACCGCTATCGACAAGTCAGAACTGCAACACGGAAAAACGATGATTGTCATTGGATCGGCTGGCCCTGATCGGCTTTCCGGCACGGACGCCGTCGACACCATTCTTGGGCGGGGAGGCGACGACAGGCTCTTTGGCCTTGCCGGTGACGATCTGCTGGTAGGGCAGGATGGTGACGATCGGGCCCAGGGCGCGGAAGGCGCAGACCAGATCGTCGGCGGCAGCGGGCGCGACAGTCTCTACGGCGGTCTCGGAGCGGACCTCCTGGTCGGCGGGCTGGCGGACGACCGCCTGTCGGGCGGGCGGATCGGCGACGAGTTGCGCGGCGGGCGAGGCGAGGACCTCTTGCTGGGGGAGGCGGGCGACGACTGGCTCTTAGGGCAGTTGGGAGACGACGTCGGCTATGGCGGTGCCGGGGACGACAGACTTGTCGGCGGTGACGGCGACGACCGGCTGGTTGGCGGCGTGGCCGATGATGCGCTCTACGGCGGTCATGGCGACGACGTGCTGATCGGCGGTGAAGGTAACGACCTTATCTTCGACGGCCGGGGATCGGCGAGAGCTTTCGGCGGCGGCGGTGACGATACCCTGAAGGGCCGATCGGGCGATGACCGCTTGTCGGGCGGCAGTGGCGACGATCTGGTCTACGGGGGTGGCGGCGACGACCTGCTCCTGATGCGTTCGGGATCGGACAAGGCCTTCGGTGGCGCCGGCGACGATACCTTCTTCATCGCCACGCTCACCGACATCGTCGGGGTGGAGACGCTTTATGGCGGCGACGGGCAGGATACGCTGGACTTCGGGGGCGACATCGATCTTTCGAACCTCGTGCTGGTCGGGATCGAGGTGATCGACCCACGCGGTACCGATGCCGACGACACCTTAGCGGGAAGCAACTTCGCGGACCTCATTCTCGGTTACGGCGGCGATGACAGGGCCTATGGCTACGCCGGTGACGACAGAGTCTACGGTGGCGATGACAACGACGCCCTTTTCGGCGGCGACGGTACCGACACGCTCTACGGCGGCTCCGGAACGGACACTCTCTTCGGCGGAAGCGGCGATGACACCTTAGTCGTCACCACGCAATCCGACTTGAGTGGCGCCTATAGCCACTTTGGCGGGTCGGGGTACGACGTTCTCCAGCTATCGGCCGGTGTCACGCTGCCGAACGGTGGCGATGGGCTGCAGTCGATCGAGAAGATCAGCTACTCTGCCTCCGCCAATGCCGCCAACAGCCTGGGTGAGGCCGCGCCCGCTCTCCAAGGGAACAAGGGCGATGACGTCGTCTACGGTGGCGCTGTCGATCCGGCAGAGGGTGTCGGCGGCGTGACGGAGACGACGCTCTACTACTGAGTCCCGCTCCCCTCCTGCCTTTCAGCGCCCCGGCTTCGGATGGCGTGACGTCACCGCGACGGTGTCTTGGCGACGCGTTCCGGAATCAGGCCCTTGGGCGCGAAGCGCATCACCAGCAACAGGATGGCGCCCATCAGGATGTAGCGCGAATAGGCGGCGCCGGAGATGAGGTGGTCGGCGAGCCAGGAACCCTCGGGCAGGGGGGTGGTAATGGTCTGCATGAACCAGTTGCCCACCGGCTCCGCCTGCACCCACACGACCCAGATCACGAAGCCGCCGAGGATGGCGCCCCAGTTGTTGCCAGAGCCGCCGAGGATCACCATCACCCAGATGAGGAAGGTGTAGCGCAGCGGGATGTAACTGGTGGGCGTCAACTGCCCGTCCAGGGTGGCCAGCATGGCGCCGGCGACGCCGCAGACGGCGCAGCCCAGGACGAAGACCTGCAGGTGGCGTCGCTTGACGTCCTTGCCCATGGCCTCGGCCGCGTCGCGGTTGTCGCGAATGGCGCGCATCATCCGGCCCCAGGGGGACTTCAGCGCCCGCTCGGCGAACCACATGATGACGGCCAGGACCAGGGCGAAGAGAAGGGCGTAGCAGAGCTTCACGAAGATGCTGGCCGCGTCGCCGACGTCCTCGATGCCGAGCGAGCCGGCGAGGCCGAGGAACCAGTCGGCGGTCACCAGATCGACTTCGTAGGGGACGGGTCGCGGCAGGCCGGTGACGTTCTTCACGCCGCGGCTGAGCCATTCCTCGTACTTGATGATCGCGATGATGATCTCGGAGATGCCGAGCGTGGCGATGGCGAGATAGTCGGCCCGCAAGCCCAGCGCGATCTTGCCGATGATCCAGCCGGCACCGGCGGCGACCAGACCGCCGAGGGGCCAGGCGAGCAGGATCGGTAGGTCGAGACCGCCGAGATAGCCGGTGTGCGCCGGGTCGATCGCCTCGATGCGGTCGGTCGCCGGCACGAAGAAGCTGCTGGCGACGAAGTAGCCGATCAGCACCAGCACGACGGTGACCGGCAGGCGCAGCGCCCAATGGACCATGCGGCGCGCGACGATGACCGCGGCGATGGTGACCAAGACGCTCAGCAGGGTCAAGAGGATGCCGCCGCCGCCTGCCGACCAGGCCTCCCCGACAGGCGGCATGGACATGAGGACCGCGGTCAAGGCGCCCAGCGCGGTGAAACCCATGATGCCGACGTTGAAGAGCCCGGCATAGCCCCACTGCATGTTCACGCCCAGCGCCATGATCGCCGAGATGAGGCAGAGGTTAAGAATGCCGAAGGCGACGTTCCAGCTCTGGAAGGCGCCGATGCCCAGGAGCACCAGCCCCATGATGGCGTAGTAGAGGGCGACCTTGCGCGTCATATGACTTTACCGCGGATGATGCCGGTCGGCCGGATGAGCAGCACGGCGACGAGTATGATGAAGGAGACCGCGAACTTGTAGTCCGTGGACAGCAGCTGGACGAGGCCGTCCGGACTCCAGTCCTCGGGTCCGAGATAGGCCAGGAACTTCTTGAAGGCGTAGGTCACGGTGACCTCGGAATAGGCCACGATGAAGCCGCCGAGCACGGCGCCGACCGGCTGGCCGATGCCGCCGACGATGGTGGCGGCGAAGATCGGCAGCAGGATCTGCAGGAAGATGAAGGGCTTGTAGGTCTTGTCCAGGCCGTAGAGCGTGCCGGCGATGGCGGCGAGTGCCGCGGTGATGATCCAGGCGATGGTGACCACGCGCTCCGGGTCGATGCCCGAAAGCAGCGCCAGGTCCTCGTCGTCGGAGTAGGCGCGCATGGACTTGCCGGCGCGCGTCTTGCGCAGGAACCAGAAGAGCGCGAAGACCACGATGGCGGCGACCGCAAGGGTGATCACCTGCGTTTGCCGAATGGCGATGCCTTCCTTGAGCCCGGTGGCCTGCTTGAACTCCAGCGCGGTGATGATGAAGCGCTCGCCGTCGGCGAAGTTGCGGTCTTCCGGGCCGATGATGAGGCGGATGAGCCCGGCGAACACGAACATCACGCCGACCGAGACGATGGCGAAGACGATGGGGTTGGCACGCTGACGGCGGTAGAAGCGGAACACCACGCGGTCCGTCGCCATCATCAGGGCGACGGCGGCCAGGATGCCCACCGGCAAAGCCAGCAGCGCCGTCGGCAGCGGCGCGATGCCGACGCCCTGGTCCTGCAGGAACCAGGTAGCCAGGATGCTGGCCATCGCGCCGAAGGACATGAGCTCGCCGTGCGCGAAGTTGGCGAAGCGCAGGATGCCGAAGATCAGGGTGACGCCGAGCGCGCCCAGCGCCAACTGCGCGCCGTAGGCGGTAGCCGGCACGAAGACGAAGTTGGCGAACAAGGCCAGTGCGTTCAGGATGTCCATCAGCCCCCCAGAAACGAGCGCCTGACTTCGGCGTTGGCCAGCAGTGCCTGGCCGCTGTCGGTGAAGCGGTTGCGGCCCTGCACCAGGACGAAGCCGTGATCGGCGATCTCGAGCGCTTGGCGCGCGTTCTGCTCCACCATCAAAATCGCGATGCCGGTCTTGGCGACTTCGAGAATGCGATCGAAGAGCTCGTCCATGACGATGGGCGAGACGCCGGCGGTGGGTTCATCCAGCATCAGCAGCTTCGGCTGCGTCATCAGCGCCCTGCCGACGGCGACCTGCTGGCGCTGCCCGCCGGAGAGTTCTCCCGCCGGCTGCAGGCGCTTCTCCTTCAGGACGGGGAAGAGATCGTAGACCTGCTCCATCGTCTCCGAGATGTCGTCCCGGCGGATGAAGGCCCCCATCTCCAGGTTCTCTTCCACGCTGAGCGAGACGAAGACGTTGCGGTTCTGCGGCACGAAGCCCATGCCGGCCGGCACGCGCTGTTGCGGCGGCAGGCGGGTGATGTCGACGCCGTCCAGCTCCACCTTGCCTTGGCGCAGCTGCAGCATGCCGAAAATCGCCTTCATGGCGGTCGACTTGCCGGCGCCGTTGGGCCCGACGACCACCGCAATCTCGCCGCTGTCCACGAAGATATCGCAGTCATGGATGATGTCGACGCTGCCGTAGCCGCCCGTCATCCCCTTGGCGGAAAGGAAGCTCACGCGCCCGTCTTTCTTTCGTGCTTGCGGCCGGTGCCGAGGTAGGCCTCGATCACCTCTTCGTTGTTCTTGACCTCATCCACCGTGCCCTGGGTCAGCACCTTGCCCTCGGCCATGACGATGACCGGGTCGCAGAGGCGGCCGATGAAGTCCATGTCGTGCTCGATGAGGAAGAAGGTATAGCCGCGCTCGCGGTGCAGGCGCTGGATGGAGCCGGCGATGGTGTTGAGCAGGGTGCGGTTCACGCCGGCGCCAACCTCATCCAGCAGCACGACCTTGGCTTCCACCATCATGGTGCGGCCGAGCTCCAGGAGCTTCTTCTGACCGCCGGAGAGGTTGCCCGCCAGCTCTTCGGTCAGGTGCGGGATCTCGAGGAAGTCGATGACCTCCAACGCCCGCGCGCGCACTTCCGACTCGCGTGCCAGCACCTGGCGGAAGTTGAACCAGGTGTGGCGCAGGTCCTCGCCCGGCTGTTCGTCCGGCACCATCATCAGGTTCTCCAGCACGGTCAGGCTGGAGAACTCCTTGGCGATCTGAAAGGTGCGCAGCAGGCCCTTGTGGAAGAGCTGGTGCGGCTGCAGACCGGTGACGTCCTCGCCGTCCAGATAGACCCTGCCGGCGGTCGGCGGGAAGACACCGGCAACGGTGTTGAAGAGCGTGGTCTTGCCGGCTCCGTTCGGCCCGATGAGGCCGGTGATGGTGCCCTTCTCGATGGTCAGGGACACATCGTTGACGGCCACCAGGCCACCGAAACGCAGCTGAAGCTTCTCTACCGAAATCATGCGACAGACTCAGTCAGGGCAAGGCTCTGGCCGGACCAGAGCCTTGTCCCCTTTCAAGCGAGCGGCGACAGCTTAGTGATACTGCACCGTCTCGAACTGGCCGTTCTTGATCTCGCTCTCGCGGAAGCTGCCGGACGCCTCGCCCGCGCCGATCAATTCGACGTCGGAGCCGCCGACGTAGTCGACCTCGCCACCGTCAGCTAGGATCTGCAGGGCCTTGGCCAGCTCGCCCGGATAGATCTTCTCGCCCGGCGCGTTGGCGACCTTCATCACGTGGTCCTTGTAGACCGCGCTGTCGGTGCTGCCCGCCGACTGCATGGCCAGCAGCAGGATGGCGGAGGCGTCGTAGGCCTCCGGCACGTAGGGGTCGTCGCCCTTGAAGTCCTTGTCGGCGGTGAGATCGGCCAGCATGCCGGTGCCCGGGCTGTCGGTGCCGGGCGTGGTGCCGAATGACCCGTCGAGCGCGCTGCCGAAGTTGTCGGTCAGGGACTCGCCGACCATGCCGTCCGGCAACATGAAGATGTCGAAGGCGCCGGTGTCCAGCGCGGCCTGGATCACGCCCTTGCCGCCCTGGTCGAGGTAGCCGGCGACGATCAGGATGTCTCCGCCGGCTGCCGCCAGGGTGGCGACTTCGGCCGAGTAGTCGGCCTTGCCGTCTTCGTGCGCGGCCACCGCGGTGATCTCGCCGCCGTTGGCCTCGAAGGCCGCCTGGATGGCGTCCGCCAAGCCCTTGCCGTAGTCGTTGTTGGTGTAGGTCAGGGCGGCCGATTTGATGCCGCGGCGCTTCAGGATCTCGCCGATGATCTGGCCCTGGCGGGCATCCGACGGCGCGGTGCGGAAGAAGTAGCCGTCATCCTCGATGGTCGACAGCGCCGGCGAGGTAGCGGACGGCGAGATCATCACCACGCCGTTCGGCCGCACGACATTATTGAGGATGGCTGTCGTCGCACCGGAGCAGGTGGCCCCATTAATGCCGACCACGCCTTCGGAGGTGATCAGGCGCTCGGCGGCGGCCGTGGCGGCGGCCGCGTCGATGCAGGTGCTGTCGCCCCTGATGATCTCGATCGTCTTGCCACCAAGGAACTTACCGCTGTCGGAAACCTCCGCGATGGCCATTTCGCCACCCTTCGCCATGGGGATCACCAGGGACTCCGTTGGTCCCGTGAAGCCCTGAAGCATGCCGACCTTCACATCCGCGGCGACTGCGTAGCCCGCTGAGAAAGCCAAAGCGGACATACAGATGGTGAGCTGCTTAAGCATAACGACTCCCGTAGTTACCTCTTGATCCAGTTCAGTCGGTCCGAACAGGCATCGGTGTTGCCTCTTGCACTGTACGGACCAGGGGTCTCTATCGGCCCCTTCCGATGGAGCGGGATCGTCGCGCAGTTGCGTTGCGTTGTCCAGACCCGCCAGCCCTCCAGAGCGGCCGCACAGCCACCTTAAGGCATTTCCGTCGGCGAATGTGACTGTACTCTCAGTGCAGATGCAGCGTGGAGGACGACCGTGCACTGAGCGAAGCGCTGGAGAGTATCCGATCTCACCGGGGGAGGCAGTCTTTCGGGCCACTCCACGGACAGCGGTGCCAAGGCTTCGGTTGTCCTACCGGAACCAGGTCAGGGCCGTGGGCCGAGGCCCGGTCAGTTGGCACGCTTTGGTTTGATTGGGTCCCTATGCCGCATGGGAGAGTTGCTCCAGCCACGCCGAGAGGTCGGCCCGGGCGCGCGCGACGAAGGCGGGCTTGCGCGCCTTGCCTTTCAAGGGCTTGCCCTTGGGGCCTACCGCCGTCGCCGGAAGCGGTGGGAAAAGGCCGAAGTTCACGTTCATCGGCTGGAAGGTCTCCGCGTCGGCGCCGCCGGTGATGTGCGCCAGCAGGGCGCCGAGCGCGGTGGTGGCCGGCGGTGCGGACGGGGCCTCGCCGCGGCGCTCCGCCGCCGCGAAACGGCCGGTCAAGAGGCCGATGGCGGCGCTCTCCACGTATCCTTCGACGCCGGTGATCTGGCCGGCGAAGCGCAGGCCGGGTCGTACCTTAAGCGTAAGAGTTTCGTCCAAGAGTTTGGGAGAATTGATAAAAGTATTGCGATGCAGGCCGCCTAAGCGGGCGAACTCTGCCTGCTCCAGCCCCGGTATCATCCGGAAGACCCGGGTTTGCTCGCCGTAGCGCAGCTTGGTCTGGAAGCCGACGATGTTGTAGAGCGTGCCCAGCGCGTTGTCCTGGCGCAGCTGCACGACGGCGTGCGGTCGCTGCCCGCTTCTGGGATCGGTGAGGCCGACCGGCTTCATCGGACCGAAGCGCAGCGTTTCCGGCCCGCGTGAGGCCATCACCTCGATGGGCAGGCAGCCTTCGAAGTAGGGAGTCTTCTCCTCCCACTCCTTGAACTCGGTCTTGTCGCCCGCCAGGAGGGCGGCGATGAAAGCGTCGTAGGTCTCCCGGTCGAGCGGGCAGTTGATGTAGTCGGCGCCGCTGCCGCCGGGGCCTTCCTTGTCGTAGCGGGACTGGAACCAGGCGGTCTCCATGTCGATCGAGTCGCGATGGACGATGGGCGCGATGGCGTCGAAGAAGGCCAGGTAGTCGCTGCCGGTGAGTTCGCGCACCGCCTCCGCCAGAGCGGGCGAGGTGAGGGGGCCCGTGGCCAGGATGACCGACGACCAGTCCTCGGGCGGCAGGCCGGCGATCTCCTCGCGGCGGATATCGATCAGGGGATGCGCCTCCAGACGCGCGGTCACGGCTGCGGAGAAGCCCTCGCGATCCACCGCCAGGGCTCCGCCGGCAGGCACCTTGTGCGCATCGGCGGCGGCGAGAATCACCGATCCCAACCGCCGCATCTCCTCATGTAAGAGACCGATGGCGCTGGCCTCCGCGTCGTCCGCCCGGAAGGAGTTGGAGCAAACCAGCTCCGCCAGGCCGTCGGTCTGGTGGGCGTCCGTGCCGCGCAGCGGTCGCATCTCGTGCAGGACCACAGCTTGGCCGGCCTCCGCCGCTTGCCAGGCCGCCTCGCTGCCGGCAAGGCCGCCGCCGACCACGTGAAGTGTCGCGTTCTCGCTCATCCCCGTTGCATTAGGGCTTGCCGCGATGGGTTACAAGAGCGCGAAGGGCGCCTAGGCTGACCCGGTGGGGAGATGACGGCGATGGCGAAAGCGGGACGCAGCGGGGTTCACTTGTCGTTCGGCGACGAGCTGGCGACCCTTGCTGCCTCTGTCTCGGCGATCGGTCCGCCCGCGCGGACGATGCACCATGTGGACCGACGCCTTCCGGCTGGGGCGCGGCGGTCGGCCGTTCGAAGGACTTCGCGGGGGAGGTCTTTGTTGAACGTTCTAAGTAGGATTCTCCTTTCGATCCTGCTTCTGGGATGCGCGGCGAGCGCGCGCGCACAGGTCTTCGAGATCATCGAGCCCGATGTCGAGGCGGGTGGGTTCGAGATCGAGGTGTTGAGCGGCGTCGTGCTGGGCGAGGTGGAGGGAGACCTCGACCGCGCGGGGCACGAGTTCTCCCTGGGCTACGCGCCCTTCTCCTTCTGGTTCTCGGAAGCGGTGATCGCCGTTGCCAAGCCGGCCGACGAGGGGGTCGAGTACGATGCCTTCGAGTGGGAGAACACCTTCGTCATCCCGCTGGCAATCGAGGACGGCGTTGCGCCCGATGGGGAGGGGCGAGACCTCTTCGCGGTCGAGGGCCTGGGCGCCTATCTCTCCTGGGAGGTTCCCAGGGAAGGCGGCGCCGGTGACAGCAGCTTGTCGGTGGGGCCGATCGCGGCGGTGCGCGTCGGCCCTGTCGAGAGCGTCCTCAACCTCTTCGCGGAGATTCCTTTCGACGAGGATGAGGAGGCCGGTCTCGCCTTCGCGCTGAGCGTGGCGACGCCGGTCGCTGACTTCGGAAGAGGCGATGTCTCCCTCGGCTTCGAAGGCCACGGCACGATCGACGGTGCCTTCGTCGATGCCCAACCGCTGGACGAACAAGGTCACTTCCTAGGGCCGGCGGTCTATAGCGAGATCGAACTCAACAACGGCTATGCACTCGAGTCCCGCCTGGCCCTGCTCTTCGGGCTGACCGAATCCAGCTCTGACGCGGTTGCCTCCTTCAACATCTCCCTCGGCTTCTAAGGCGGGAGCGGCGCCGACCGGCAGTCTCCAGGAACGCTCGTCTTACTGTACGGGAGGGCCTTCCCGCACGTGGGCCATTACCAGGCCGTCCAGCCGCCGTCGACGCCGATGGTCTGGCCGTGGACCTGATTGGCGTCGTCGCTGGCGAGAAAGACGGCCGTGCCGACCATGTCCTCCACGTCCAGAAAGGCGCGGCCGGAGGGGGTGCGTTGCAGCATGGCCGCTGCGTGGTCCGGATCGGCCTGCAGGGCCTCGTTCATGTCGGTCGCCACATTGCCCGGCGCCAGTCCGTTGACGTTGATCCCGTGGGGCGCCAGCTCGACGCAGAGCGACTTGGTCATGAGGTTCACGCCGCCCTTCGTCACACAGTAGGCGGTCGACTTGGGGAAGGCGCCGGTGCCGGCGATGGAGGAGATGTTGATGATCTTGCCGCCGCCCTTGGCCTTCATGCCGGGCGCCACCGCCTTGCTCAGGAAGAAGACGGCCTTGAGGTTCAGGGCCATCATCCGCTCCCACGCCTCTTCGCCGGTGCTCTCCAGCGGGGTCGGCAGGAAGATGCCGGCATTGTTCACCAAGACGTCGACACCGCCCCAGCTCTCCGTCACCGCGGCCACCAGACGGTCGATCTCGCCCAGGTCGGTGATGTCGGCTAGGAAGTGCGCGGCCTCGCCGCCGTCGTCTCTGATCGCGGCGACCACCGCCTCCGCGCGCTCCCTGTTGGCGTGGTTGACGATGGCGACCTTGGCGCCCTCGGCGCCGAAGCGGCGCGCGATCGCCGCGCCGATCCCCTGACTGCCGCCTGTCACCAGCGCCGTCTTTCCGTTCAGTTTCATTGGCTTGACCCTTTCCTTTCTTCCCTTGACCGCGAGCGCTGGGGACCGCATCTCCTATCGGGGTCCGGACCTGGGAGCCGCGTCCTTCTTCTTTCGCGCGCTGCGCTCCCCGATGGTAGCATCCGGAGCGCCAACACTAGAGAGGGCTCACGCATGCCAAGCCGCGCGACGATCGGCGCTGTCTGTCTCAGCTTCATGACGGCAATCCTCGCGGCTAAACAGGCGTTGGGCGACGACGGGCGCCTCGGCCCGCCCGGTGACACCCGGGTCTTCCTCTCCGTCGAGACCCTGACGGGGGAAGACGACGAGGATCCGCGGGCGCTGCACTACGGCCACTTCATGCCGGTGGGCGACGTCGGGCCCGCCAAGCACGCCTTTTCCGGGCGCTTGACCCTCTCGCCCCTGCCTATCGACGACGCGGACGGCAACCGGCTGGGCGCCGCCGGTTCGGGCAGCCTGCCCGGCTTCTCGGTCGACTTCTTCTCACGGGACGGCGTCCTGGTGCCGAGCGAGCGTGGCATCATTCGCGGCAGCGAGGTCGGGTCTTGGGACATCCTTCTCTCGCCGGGTAGGGTCTGGCAGGAGGCGGGCGACGGCGACTGGTCGCGTGCCTCCTTCCCCTTCACCTTGGTGCATCACGACTGGGGAGCCAGCCGCAACGGCGTTGCGAGCTTCCTCTACGACGACCGACGGGTGTCGGACATGCGCCTGCAAGTGGCGCAAGAGGCGGCACCCAACTGGCCGTTCGATCTCTGGGCCCAGGCGCCTGCCCACTACAGTCCCGGTGACCTAGAGGAAAGGGAGGCGCTCTGGTCGGCGCTGGCGGCCGAACGCGCGGCCCGCCTGCCTCTGGCCGACTGGTCGGACCTCGAGGCGGCGCATGGCGACGTGGACCTGCATGACTTCGACGGGGGCGCCATTCGCCCCTTCGTGACGGTCAGCGGGCTGCTGGTCGACGACACCTTCTACCTGCGTCCCTGCCGGACGCGCCTCGGTCTCTACCCCTACTGCGAGGAGATGAGGCACTCCGTCTATTCCCTGACCAAGACGCTGGGCGCCCTGGTCGCGATGCTGCGGCTCGCCGAGAAGTATGGCGCGGAGGTTTGGGACGAGCGGATCGTCGACTACGTGCCGCTGAGCGCCGGTCACGACGGGTGGGAACAGGTGACCTTCCGCGATGCCCTCAACATGACGACGGGAATCGGAAATCTCGAGCCACGTAGGGTCGACTTCTACGTCGAGGCCGACTTCTCGCCCTTGTCCATGCGGGTCGGGCGCGCGCCCACCATCGTCGACAAGCTGGCGGCGATCTCGCTCTTCGAGGACTATCCTTGGGAGCCGGGCGAGGTCTTTCGCTATCGATCGGTCGACAGCTTCGTTCTGGCCGTTGCCTTGGACCGCTTTCTCAAGAGCCGTGAGGGCCCCGAGGCCAGCCTCTGGGGCATGATGGAGCGCGAGGTCTTCCGGCCGCTTTCGCTCGGACCCCTGCCGGTCTTGGAGACTCGCGAGGCGCAGCCCGAGCGGCGGGTTCCCATGCTGGGCTACGGCATGCTGCCGACCTTCGATCAAGTGCTGCGCCTTACGCAGCTGCTGCAGCGGGAGGGGGCCTGGGACGGTCGGCAAGTCCTGCATAGGGAGCTGACCCGCGAAGCGCTCGACCACAGCCGCCACCTAGGTTTGCCGACCGGCTGGCGCTACGAGGATGGCAGCGAAGCCAACTACCACATGGCCCTGTGGCGCACGCCGCACCAAGCCGCCGCCGGCTGCACGGTCAGTCTTCCCGTCATGAGCGGCTTCGGCGGGAACTACCTCTTGATCATGCCCGGCGGCACCGTCGCCTTGCGCTTCGCCGACGGCGACGACAACGCGCCCTCGACCTGGGACAGCTACTCCATGCGCCGGGCGGCCGACGCCATCGTGCCCTTCTGCTGACCGCTCAGCTTTCAGCGCCGACCGGGAGCATGAAGCGGACCAGCCTCTCGGCCACCTGATCGGGTGCTTCAAGCAGGATCGCGTGCTTGATGTCGGGAAGGATCACGAGCTCGGCGTCGGGCAGGGCCTCGGCGATGCCGCGGTTAAGGCGCGGATTGCAGCCGCCGTCGAACTCGCCGGTGAGCACCAGGGAGCGGGCGGTCACCTCGTTCAGCCAGGGCATCATCTCGGTGCCGGCATAGATCCGGAAGACCTGGAGAAAGACCTCGGGGTCGGTGGCGATCACTTGATCCAGACGGCGCTGGACGATCTCTGGGTGCTGCTCGATGAAGGCGTCGGTAAACCAGCGGTCGGTCAGCGTGGTCAGCACCTTGGGGATGCCTCTTTCCTCCATCGCCTTGACCACGCCCCAGACCTTGGCGCTGTCGTCGGCCGTGCGGCCGGCGGCGGTCGAGAGCAAGCCGAGCGAGAGCACGCGCTCCGGGTGGCGCCTTGCATAGGCCGGCCCGATCATGCCGCCCAGCGAGTGGCCGGCGAAGTGCGCCCTCTCGAAGCCGGTGAGACGGCGCAGATGCTCCAGGTCCTCCACCAGTTCGTCCAATCCGAAGGGGCCTTCGGGCAAGGGAGAGTCTCCATGTCCGCGCAGGTCGTAGCTGACGACGGTGAAGTGCTGCGTGAGCTTGGGAACGAGATAGCGCCAGGCGTCGCGCGCGGCCCCGATGCCGTGAATCAGGAAGAGCGGCGGTCCCGAGCCCTCGACCGTGTGGGCGCAAGCGATGGGGGTGTTCATGCGTTTCGATCCTCTGTTCTGGCTCAGGCCGCGGCACTGGCCGTGCCGGCGCCGCCATGCGCCTCCTCGAGGCGCCTATAGGTCCTCTGATGGTAGATCAGGGGGGCTTCGGCTCCGATCTGCACTTCGGTGACGCGCCCGATGCAGACGATGTGAGAGCCCTCGGTCACGGTTCTGACCAGCTCGCAGGAGAAGGCCGTGGCCTCGGGCAGCTTGGGTGCCGGATGACGGGACCGCGACCAGTGCGTCTCGGCCATGCGGTCGGCGATCCAGCTATCGAGCCTGCCGGCAAAGCGCTCGGAAAGGTCGGCACGGTCTTCCGGCAGCACGTTGACGCAGAAAGCCCGGTTCTCGCGCACGATCTCGGCGATGCGGCTGCGCGCGTCGAGACAGACCAGGGCCGAGGGCGGGTCAGCGGAGACCGAGCAAAAGGCGCTGACCGTCGCACCGTGACAGCCTGCGGGCCCATCGCTGGTGACGATCGTTACGCTGCTGGCGACCGACCGCATGGCTTCCAGAAAGCAGGCGCGGGTGACCGTCCTCTCGTCCACCGTCGTCATTCGGCGGCCTCCACGGTCATCGGGCGGCTCGCGAAGTGGGGCAGGACCTCCTCGGCGAAGCACTGCATCGCCGACAGGGTCTCCTCCTGGCTGGCGCCGAAGTTCATGTTGAGGATGACGCGGTCGACCCCGGCCTCGGCATAGGGACCCAGCTTGTCGATCATTTCCTGGGGCCGGCAGATCAGCAGGCTCTCGGCCAGCTCTTCGATGGTCTGCTTGCGGGGCAGCGGACGGATCATGCCATGCTCGACGATTCCGGGACCGGTGAAGACATTGTCGAAGCGGCTGTAGTAGGCGTTGGCGGCCTCTACCTTTCGCCTCCGGTCCGCCTCGCTCTCGGCGATGAAGCCGACCCGTGAGAGGGAGAGGGTGAGCGCGCGCCCGGCGGCGCCCAGTTCCTCCTTGCCGCGCCGAAAGGCCGAGACCTGATCCAGCATCATCTGATGGCTGCCCGAAAGGGGCGTCGTCTGGATGTGGAAGCCACGCTTGGTGCAGGCGTAGATGCCTTCCGGGACCATGACCGCCATCATGATCGGCGGACCGCCTGGCCGCGCCGGCCTGGGCATCACCGTCAGCGGATCGAACCGATAGTACTTGCCGTCCCAAGCCACCTCCTCGCGGCTGAGCAGTGCCTGGAGGACATCCAAGGATTCGTCGAACTTCTCGCGGCTGATCGACAGCGGCACGCCCAGGCGGTCCATTTCGAAGCCGAAGGCGCCACGCCCCACGCCCAGCATCAAGCGGCCCTCGGTGAAGATGTCGGCGGCGATGACCTCGCCCGCGAAGATCCGCATGTCGTGAAGGGGCAGCACCGCGACCGAGGTCATGATCTTCAAGCGGCTGGTGGCATCGGCGATCTTGACGGCGAACTGCAAGGGCGCCGGCATCATCAAGATGTTGATCAGATGGTGCTCCGTCAGCGAGACGGCGTGGAATCCCAGGCGATCGGCATGACAGGCTTGCTCCAGCATGTCGGCATAGAGCCGGTCGCCGCCGTAGCTCTTGTCGGGGTAGTAGGCAGAGAGCTGCAGGCTGAACTCCATCGCGGTCTTCCCATCATTGCGGTGTCAGGCGTCAAGTCGGCAGCATGAGGCAAAGGCTTGCATCTGGAAAACGAATTATATTGGATAATTAATTCGATAATTACGAATTAACGTGAGGGGCGCTCCCATGAACCTGGCCTCCGTGAAGACCTTCCTGGCAGTCGTGCGGACACGCAATCTCAACAAGGCGGCGGAGCAGCTGCATGTGACGCAGTCGACCGTGACCGCGCGGCTGGACAGCTTGGAGCAGGCCTTGGGGCAGAAGCTGCTGCTTCGCTCCCGCCGCGGCGCGGAGCTGACCAAGGCCGGTTTCGCCTTCCAACGCCACGCCGAGGTGCTGGTCCAGACCTGGGACCTGGCCCGCAAGGCGGTGGGCCTGCCGAGGAACTTCTCCGGGCTCTTCAGCCTGGCCTGCCATGGCGAGTTCTGGACCGGCTTGGGCGAAGGCCTGCTCGAACGGATCAAGCAAGAGCATCCGGATCTCGCCCTGGAGGCTTGGCCGGGCGAGCTCGCGGACATCCAACGATGGCTGGCCAGCGGATTGGTCGATGCCGCGCTTTCCCCCGAGGTTCTCGGGGCCTCGGGCCTGGCCTCGCGCACGCTGATGCAAGAGCGCCTCGTGCAGGTCTCCAGCGTTCGACGGTTCGCGCAGCGTTGGGACCCGGCCTACATCTTCGTTGACATGGGTGCCGCCTATCGCAGCCAGCACGCCCAAGCCTGGCCGATCGAGGAAAGCGCGCACATGACCTTCGGATCGAGCAACTGGGCGCTGGATTACCTGCTGCGTCACGGCGGCTCGGCCTATCTGCCGTGGCGGCTCGCCGAGCCGCAGGTCGCGGCCGGGCGGCTGTTCGAGGTCTCGGGTTCGCCGGAGTTCCAGCGGCCAATACACCTGATCTGGCGCGAGGCCAGCCTCGCCGCGCACCCTTGGATCAAGTCGCTGTCGCTAGAGCAGGATGACGTCAAATCGAAACGATTTGTCGTCTGAATCCTGCTCTACAACTTTGAAAGATAGAGCAGATTCACGCAATCAGGTGAGTCCACCTGAGTGCGATCTGCTCTTGAGGCCGACTGACCCGATCGCTCCGGCCCGCTATCCGACCAGGGCCTCTTGGCCGCGCTTGATGAGGCTGTTGGCGATGATCAGCCGTTGGATTTCGCTCGTGCCCTCCCAGATGCGGTCGACGCGCAGCTCGCGAAAGAAGCGCTCGGCGACGTTCTCGCGCATGTAGCCGCGGCCGCCGAAGACCTGCACCGCGCGGTCGGCCACGCGGTTCGCCATCTCCGAGGCATAGAGCTTCACCATGGAGCAGAGGCCGTGCAGGACCTTCACGTCCTCGCCGCGGTCGTGGGCGCGGGCGGCCTCGTAGGTCATGAGGCGCGCGGCATAGAGTTCGGTCAGGCTGTCGGCCAGCATGAACTGGACGGCCTGATGGTCGCTGAGCGGCCGGCCGCCGATCTGGCGCTCTTTGGCGAAGGCAGTGGCCTCCTCGATCAGCCGCTCGGCGGCGCCGCAGCAGCGCGCGGCGATCATCAGGCGTTCGCGGCGAAACCAGGCATAGGTGAAGCCCATGCCGTTGCCTTCCTCTCCGATCCGGTTGTCGGCCGGCACGAAGACCGAATTCAGGCGGTAGATCGGATGGTGCGATTCGTAGTTGTGGCTGTAGGCCGGCGTGCGCAGGACCTCCAGCCCGTCGCTGTCTATCTCGACGAAGAAGAGGGCGTGCGATCCGGCGGCCGGCCCATCCGCGAGCTTGGCCTGCACGATCATGACATCGGCCAGGTTGGCGCTGGTCACATGCCACTTCTCGCCGGAGAGGCGATAGCCGTTGCCGTCGCGCCGGGCGGTGGTCTTGATCGCGTCGACGTCGGAGCCCGCGTCGGCCTCGGTGATGGCATAGCACTCGTGGCGTCGGCCCAGCATGATGGGCCTGACGAAGCGCTCGATCTGATCGGCCGAGCAGGCCTCGAACATCCAGCGGTGGGCCTCGCTGAAGCACCATCCGAGCCCGTTGGTGACCCGGCCGATCTGCTCGTAGAGGACGACCTGCTCCAGATTGGAGAGGCCGAGACCGCCCAGCTCCTTCGGCACGTCCATGCCGGGCAGGCCCAGGTCAAGAGCACGCGCGCGCTGGCGTGCCCGCGCCACGGGGTCGATGACGCCATCGTTCATCTCCGCCTCGACCTCGTAGGGGATCAGCTCCTCGTCGACGAAGCGGCGCAGCCTTTCCTGCCAGGCGCGGGCGCCTGCCGGAAGCTCGATGCTCATGGCGCGGTCCCCCCGTGCTTGACGGTTCCCTCGGGGTCGATGTGGCGGGGGAAGAGGCCGGAGAGGAAGAGCCAGACGGTGCGCTTGGCCGCCTCGCGGTCCACGCCCTTGGGCTCCATCAAGACGTCGAGCCAAAGACCGTCGGTCAGTGCCGAGATGCCGGCGACCAGGCGCTCTTGATCGAGAGCGGGGTAGGGCCCCTCGGCGATCAGCTCGGCACAGGCCTCACCCATCACGCGGGCATACTCTTGGTCCCGGTCGGCGCAGAGCTTGAGGTAGGTGGGCCGCGACTTGGCCTCGCCCCAGAAGGCGAACCAGACGGCGATCTTCTTACGATTGCAGACCGCTGCCTCGAAGTCTGCCGAGATCAGGGCGACCAGCCGTTCGATGGGGCTTCCACCGGACTTCTTCAGCGCCTTCCGCCAGTTGTCGCGGTACTCGTCTGCCAGGTACTGCAGGGTTTCGACCAGCAGCTGGTCCTTGCTTTGGAAGTGAAAGTTGACGATTCCGCGCGAGAGGCCGGCGCCGTCGGCGACGTCGGCCAGAGTCGTGTCGGCGAAGCCGCGCTTGGCGATCGAGTGGATCGTGCTGTCGATCAGCTGCTGGCGGCGCAGCTCCTTCATGGCAGCCCTGCTGCGCGGCAACTCCTTCACCTGGGCTTGCGCCATTCTTTCTCTCCGCTCTGCACTCTTGGAAGCCTAATTCACTACCCTGGCTGTTCCGTAACCATCTGCAAAATAGCGATATTCTCTACTCACAAACTTCGATCGATGGCATTGCTTGACTGAATGCTCAGCCAAAGTATATGGTGCCGGGTAGCGATGCAAGGGGGATTTCTCGACCGGGTCGGTCGATAGGCAAAGCAAGATGATGGAGCGGAGCAGCCGACAGTGGCCGGCCGGAAGAAGGCGGCAGTCTGGAAGCGTCATGCGCGAGGTCGCTCGCAGGGCAGCCGCGCGGCGCGGTCTTTGGCATGTCCTTGTTGTTGATAATCTGTCCAACAAGGAAAGCTTGAGGAAACCGCTGCCGTGACCGCACATCGCCTCGATCCCTTGATGCGTCCTACCTCCGTTGCCGTGCTGGGTGCCTCTCAGCGGCCTGGCAGCGTCGGCAACACCTTCGTGCGCCAGAGCCTGGCGGCCGGCTTCACCGGGCGGCTCTATCCGGTCAACCCGCGCTACGAGATGGTGGAGGGCCTGCCCTGCTACCCCTCGCTGGAGGCGCTGCCGGAGGCGGTGGAGCACGTGATCTTCGCCATTCCCAACGCCGCCATCGAGGCCGGCCTGGATCAGGCCATCGCGGTCGGCGCCAAAGCCGCCACCATGGTCTCCAGCCTCTACCTGCCAGACGACAGCACGCCCCGCCTGCCGGAGCGGGTGGGGGCCAAGTGCCGGCAAGGCGGTCTCTTGCTGTGCGGTGCCAACTGCATGGGCTTCTATAACTTCGAGGTCGGGCTCTGGGCTTGCGGCTACCTCACCCGGCCCAACCACATGGCCGGCAACGTGACCTTCTTGACCCATTCCGGATCGGCGCTCTGCTCGGTGATCGATGCGGAGGGTCGGATCGACTACAACTACGTGGTCTCCTGCGGGCAGGAACTGACGGTCAATCTGGCCGACTACATGGACTTCGCGCTGAGCCAGCCCTCGACGGAGGTGCTCGCCATCTTCATGGAGACGGCGCGCGAGCCCGACCGCTTCGAGGCGGCGCTGGCCAAGGCGCAAGACAGACGCATTCCGGTGGTCATGCTGAAGGTCGGGCGCACCGAGGAATCGGCGAAGCTGGCGACCAGCCACTCCGGTGCCATGGTCGGCGACGACGGCGCTTACCACGCGCTCTTCGAGCGCTACGGCGTGCATCGGGTCGATTCCCTGGATGAGCTGATCTACACCAGCCTGCTCTTCTCGCGCATCGGCGCCTTGGGGCCGGGCGGTCTTGCCACCATTCACGATAGCGGTGGCGAGCGGGAGCTGCTGATGGACCTGGCCGATGCCAAGGGCGTGCGCTTCTCCCGGATCAATGAGGCGACGACCAAGCGCCTCGCCGACCGCCTGGACTACGGCCTGCCGCCGGTCAATCCCTGCGATGCCTGGGGAACGGGCAACGACTTTGAAGCCATCTTCAACGATTGCCTCACCGCCTTGATGGTGGACCCCGACACCGCGATCGGCGCGGTCGCTTGCGATCGCGGGCCGGAAGGCGGCCTCAACGGCGAGAACGTGCGGATCGCGCGCCAGGCGTCGGCGGCGAGCGGCAAGCCGGTGCTGGTCTGCGCCAACCACCAGGGCACCGGCAACAACCTCGATCTCGTGGCTCTGTCGCGCGCTGGACTGGTGGTGATGGACGGCATCCCCCAGTTCCTGACCGCGGTGAAGGCGATGACCGACCATCGCGACTTCCAAGCGCCCGGCCTGCCAGAGGCGCCCGACCCGGCGCTGGTGGCGAAGTGGCGCGCGCGCCTGGGCGGCGGTGCCCCGTTGGACGAGCTGGAAGCGCTGGATCTCCTGCAGGACTTCGGCCTGCCGACCGTGCCGAGGCGACTGGCGTTGAGCCGCGAGGAGGCCCTGGCCGGTGCCGAGGCTCTGGGCTATCCGGTCGTGCTGAAGACGGCGATGCCCGGAATCGCCCACAAGTCCGATCTCGGCGGCGTGCGGCTCGACCTCGCCGACGCCACGGCACTTGGCGAAGCCTACGATGCTATGGCCGCCAGCTTGGGACCGCGAGTCCTCGTGGCGGCGATGGCCCCGAAGGGCGTGGAGATGATCCTGGGCGTCACCCGCGATCGCCAGCTTGGCTGCACGCAGCTGATCGGCGCGGGCGGCATCCATGCGGAGGTGCTGAAGGACGTAGTCCTGGTGCGGCCACCCTTCGACGCCGCCTGGGCGCGGGCCGCGCTCGACCGCCTGCGCCTTCGCCCCTTGCTGGACGGCCTGCGCGGCCAACCGGCCGCCGACATTCAGGCCTTTGCCGCTATGGCCGCCAAGCTATCCGCGATGACCCATGCCTTGGCTGACGTGATCGCCGAGATCGATGTCAATCCCGTCATCGTCGGCCCGTGGGGCTGCATGGCGGTCGATGCCTTGATCGTTCCGCGTGAAAGAGCAAACAGCAAAGAAGAGGAGAGTCCCCATGGCTCCCGCGAGCCAGCAGAACGCCTGCTTGCGTGACTATTCCGCGATCCTGCCGATCGACACGGAGGAGACGGCGGCATGGATGGAGCCGGGCTAGCGTCCGGCTTCTCCTGCCACTCTTCAAACCAAGTTCGACTGAAAGGACGAGACGTGAAAATCAGCAACGCTAACCCGGAAGAGCAGCTCAAGCACATCATCCACCCCTGGGAGCCGATGGCGGAGTTCCCCAGCACCTATCGTGGCTTCCTGAGCCACGCCGAGGGGATCTACGTCTATGACAGCGAGGGCAACAAGCTGATCGACGGCCCCGCCGGCATGTGGTGCACGCAAGTCGGCTACGGCCGCAAAGAGCTTGCCGACGCGATGGCGGAACAGGCCATGAAGATGGCCTACTACAGCCCCTGGAACTTCGACCATCCCTTGACGACGGAGCTGGCCTCGAAACTGGCGGAGCTCTCGCCGGGCGACCTCAACACCGTGGCCTTCACGACGGGCGGATCGACCGCCGTCGACACCGCGCTCCGCTTCGTCATGTTCTACAACAACGTGAAGGGGCGACCGGAGAAGAAGCACATCATCAGCCGTGAGGCCGGCTATCACGGCTCCACCTATCTGGCGGCCTCGGTCACCGGCAAGGACCGCGAGCACAACTTCTTCGACTTCGAGACCGATTTCGTCCATCGCATCTCCGCGCCCAATCCCTTCAAGCGGCCGGAAGGCATGAGCGTCGAGGACTTCTCCAAGGCCAAGGTCCAGGAACTGGAGGACAAGATCCTGGAGCTGGGTCCGGATCGGGTGGCCGCCTTCATCGCCGAACCGGTCCAGGCCTCGGGCGGCGTCATCGTACCGCCCCCCGGCTATCTCCAGGGCTGTCTTGCCGTCTGCCGGAAGCACGACGTGCTCTACATCTCCGACGAGGTGGTGACCGCCTTCGGCCGCATGGGCCATTGGTTTGCCTCGGAGGATGTCTTCGGCATCGTTCCCGACATCATCACCGTGGCCAAGGGTCTGACCTCCGGCTACGTGCCGATGGGGGCGGCGCTCTTCTCCGACCGTCTGATCGCCGAGGTGACGGGCGAGGAGAACAAGGGCGTCAACTTCGTCAACGGCTTCACCTACTCCGGCCATCCCGTCGCCTCGGCGGTGGCCTTGAAGAACCTGGAGATCATGACCCGCGACGGCTTGCTAGAGCACGTGCGGGAGATCACGCCCTACTTCCAGGCGCGCCTGAAGGAGCTGGAGGAGATTCCCATCGTCGGTGAGGTGCGCGGCGTCGGCCTGGTCGGCTGCGTCGAGTGCGTGATCAGCCGCGAGAGCAAGGAGCCCCTGAAGCTCGACAAGGCGATCGGCGCGCGCATCGACGAGCACTGCCAGAAGCTGGGCCTGGTGGTCCGGCCGATCTACCACATGTGCGTCATGTCACCGCCTCTGGTCATCACCAAGCCGCAGATCGACGATCTGGTCGGGATTTTGCGCAAGGGAATCCTGTTGGCGCAGGAAGACGTCCGCAAGGAAGGTCTCTGGCAAGCTTGATGGCGCTCAGCACCCTCTACCCCGAGGCGCTCTACGATCCGGCGCCCGTGGCCTCCTGGTGGGAGGCCTCGGCACCGCCGGACCAGAGCGGCCACGCGCCCTACGAGGGCGAGGAGAGCGTCGAGGTCGCCGTCATCGGCGGCGGCTTCGCCGGCCTCTCCACGGCCTACCATCTGGCCAAGGAGCAGGGCATCGAGGCACGGGTCCTGGAGGCCGGACACATCGGCTGGGGAGCCTCCGGCCGCAACGGCGGTTTCTGCTGCTTCTCGCCAGACAAGGTGGGCGTCAAGGGGCTGGTCAAGCGCTACGGGCTGGAGGAGACCCAGCGCTACTTCGCGAGCCAGGTGGAGGCGATCGATCTGGTCGACCGCCTGGGGCGCGAGGAGGCCATCGACTTCGACCGGCAAGGCCAGGGCTTCTATGAAGTGGCCCACCGCGCCAAGGCCGTACCGGAGTTGGAGGAAACGCAGGAGGAACTGGCCAGGTACTTCGCCATCGAGAGCGAGCTGCTTTCGGCCGAGCGTTTCGGGGAGATCGGCCATCGCGGCGCCGAGCAGTTCGGCGCCCTGCACGTCAAGGTCGGCTTCGCGCTCCATCCCTTGAAGTTCCTGGCCGGCCTGGCCGAGGCAGCGGCGCGCCACGGCGCCCAACTGCACGGCCACAGCCTGGTCACCGCTTGGAGCAAGGAAGGCGGCTGGCATCGGCTGGAGACCGAGCGGGGCAGCCTTAAGGCCAGACGCGTGGTCCTGGCCGCCAATGGTTTTCTGCGCGAGGGCCTGAAGCGCGAGTTCGACGGACGGATGCTGCCGGCGCTCTCCAACATTCTGGTGACGAGGCCGCTGAGCGAGGAGGAACGGCTGGCCGAGAACTTCGTGACCGAATCGCCCCTGGTGAACATGCGCCACCTCCTGTTCTACTACCGCATGCTGCCGGACAAGCGCCTGCTCTTCGGTGCGCGCGGCGATGCCAGCGGGTCGGAGGCGGCCGCTCGGCATATGCGGCAGTGGCTCGCCAGGCGCCTGGGCGAGGTCTTTCCCGCCTTCGCCGAGGTGGAAGCAGCATACTTCTGGCGCGGGCTCATCTCTCTGACCCGGGACCTGACGCCAGCGATGGGGCGTCTGCCGGAGGACGAGAGCGTCTTCTACGCGCTCGGCTGTCACGGCAACGGCGTCAACACCATGCCTTGGGCCGGCCGCCAGCTGGCTCGCCTGATCCAAGGCGCCAACCGCGACGAGGATGTCTTGCCGGGCGTGGTGCGCGGGCCGGCGCCTCGTTTCCCCCTACCAGGGCTGCGAAAGCTCTATCTGCGCGCCGCTTATGCCTACTATCAATGGCTCGATCGCTAGAGGAGTGACAGACCATGCCCGCCGATGGACGCCGCATCATTCGCCAGGGCGAACGTGCTTGGGGCCCCTACGACCTGGACGGCCCCCTGCAGGAGGAATTCGGCCTCATCCCGCTGACCTACAAGGCCGACCTGGGGCAGGGGACCTACCTCATGCGCATGGACCCGGGCTCCGTCACCGTCCCGCACGAGCACCAGGGACACGAGGACTTCATGATCCTGGAGGGCGAATTGATCGAGGACGACGGTACGGTGATCAAGGTCGGCGACCTGGTGACCTATCCGCCCGGCAGCTACCACAACTCGCGAACGGAGACGGGCTGCGTGATCCTGGTCTGCGAGTGGCGCGAGAAGGTCTGACCGTCGTCTAGGGCAGATCGCATTCAGGTGGAATCACCTGCATGCGTGAATCTGCTCGATCTTTCAGAGTTGTAGAGCAGGATTCAGACGGCAAATCGTTTTGATTTGACGTCACCCTGCTCTATTCGTGCAGCGCCGGCGCCGCGGGCTCGCTGCGGATCTTGATGGCGACGTCGCAGTCGCCCAACTCATTGCGCAAGCTCTCCTCCAAGGCTTTGCGGCGCCGATCGATCTCGGCCAGCGGCAGGTCCTCCGGGTAGCCAAGTTCCACCTCGACGAAGATCTGTCCCGACGCGCGCCTTGTCCGCATCCCGTGGAACTTGGCGAAGGATTCGAAATGGATGCCGAGCACGCGCAGGATGGCCAGTTGGGCCGCCTCGTCCACGCCGCGGTCCAGGATGTCGGGAATGCCTTCGCGCATCATGTCGATCGCGGTGATCACCATGAAGCCGGCCACGAAGAGGGCGCCCAGACCGTCCAGCCAATGGGCGATCACCGTGTCGTAGGTGATCGCCGCGATGGTCATGGCAACCTGAACGACGACCGAGGACACCAGCTTCACCCAGCGCGCCCGCATCTGGGCGTTCAAGATGGCGTTCGCCTCCACCTTGGCGGCGCGCCGCATGGCGGCCCAGGCGAGGAAGTTCTCGCAGGTGTTGACCGAGGCAACCACCGCGCCGATCGCCAGGCCCAGGGGAGAGAGGACATGGGGGCTGCCGCTCAGCGAGGAGAGGGCGCCGGTAAAGATCAGGATCCCGCCGACGAGGAGGCCGATGGCGATGCCGATGTTGGCCAGGGTTTCTATCTTGCCGTGACCATACTCGAAGGCTGCGAAGAGGCCGCGGTGAATGCGCCGCATGGCGATCAGGGAGAAGACCTCCAGGGCCGTCATCAGCGCGGTGCGGACCAGTTCCGCCCCCATGGTGAGCGATCCCGAGGCGGAGGCCGCGATGGCGATCGACGCCACCACCAAGACGTCGGCAATCAGCGTGTAGAGCAGCGCCCGTTCGCGCTGCACCTGGACTGGCGTGACTTCCCGTCCGCGAGCCATGGAAGTCTTAGAGACGCAGGCGCGCGCGGAGCACGTCGATAATGCCGACATCGGGGAAGTCGACATAGGCCGCGTGACCGACCGGGCAGCGATCGTGATCCTCTTCCTTGCTGTCGAGAATCAGGAGGGCCTGGGCGACGCCGTGATCTCGGCCCTTCGCCAGCGCGGCCAAGTCATCTCCCTTGATGGTCGCCGCACTGCCGCGTGTGACGTAGATCTTGGCGTTCCTCACCTGCGTATCGCCTTCGAGGATTACCGTCGCTGGAGCCCCGATCTCCAGCAACGCGAGTTCGGCATCCGCGACAGGGACGTCGACCAGCAGCTGGCGGCAATCGATCCAAGCGGCGACGGGCGTGCCGATATCGACGGCCGCGCCCTCGCCGACGATCGTACTCCAGAGCATGGCATGCTCGGGCGCCAAGACCCGACCGTGGAGTTGCTTCTGATAGGTTTCCTCTTCCGCCGTTGCCGTTTCCCAGGCAGCGGACAAGGCGGCTCCTGCTTCCGTGTGCAAGAACTGCGCTTCGGCGATGGCGGCATCGAGCTCGCGAAGCGAATGCTCTCCCCAGTCGGGATCGCTGCCGTCGTCCAGCATGATGGTCCCTTGGTGGGCAGCGCGCTCCCGGGTCTTCAGCTTCTCCTCCTGCGCTTCCAAGTCGGCGATCCGCCGCTCCAGGGCCACCAGTCTGGACTTGGCTTCGTCGAGATCGGAGAGGGCGACCGTCCCGGACTTCGACAAGCGTTCCTTTCTGTCCGCGAGGCGCTGCAGCAGCGTGCGTTCCTCTCGCGCGCGATCGAGGCGCCTCGAGATTCCCTTTAGTTCGGCTTGGAGTTCGCTGATGTAGACCTTGCGGTACTGCTCGAAGACACGAAGGCGCTGCAGCCGGGAGCCCTGCAGTTCATTCAGCAGGCGCTCGGCCGCGGCCACGCCGATCTCCGCGCGCGCCACGTCCGCCAAGGCTTCGTCGAGGTCGCTGCGATCCGCCCGTGTATTGCGGACATGCGCGATCTGACCGTTTTCGCCGATCCGATCACCCGGCTTCGGCAGCGTCCGTGCTACCTCGCCGTAGATTGGGGAGGTGGCGATGTGGATCCACGTCGTGACGGCCGCGTCGCGCACCAAGGTGGATCGCAAGTAGGGGCCCAGCATCACGCCGATGTAGATAAGCAGGGCTGCAAGCGCGATCCATGTCAGGTACTTGCCCTTCTTCTTGAAAGTCGACGTCTCATTGCTGTCGGCCAAGTGCTACGCCTCCCAATCGAACCCCGCGCAAAGGTAGCAAGGCCTTTCAGCCCTTGGCAATCGCAGCGCAGTCAGACGCTCTCGAGGGCCTTCTGCAGGTAGACGCGGCGAAAGCCGGCTTCGACACGCCGGTCGATCTCTCGGAAGCCGCTTGCGAGATAGAGGGCTTGCGCGCTCTCCATGGCTTCGTTGGTATAGAGATCGAGATGGCTCAGTCCCAAGCGGCGCGCTTCGCTCTCCGCGAAGGTCAGCAGCCGGCTGGCGAGGCCTTGGCGCCGCGCTTCCGGCACCACGGCAAGGTTCTCGATGTGGAGCGCCTTGTCCTTCGGATAGAGGTGGATGTAGGCCATGGCCCTGCCGTCTAGCTCCAGCACGTGGAGGTCGCCGGCATCGGCGGCCGACTCGAAATCCGCCACCATGGGTGCCGGCGCGCGCCCGATCACGGCGACATAGGGCCGATAGGCCGCCTCGGCGATAGCTCTGACCCCCGCGACGTCCGTCTCCTCCGCTTTCCTGATAGCCATCGGGTCCTCCTCTCTAGTCCTGGCGGCGGGTCTTCCACAGCGCTTCGGTCAGCCTGGCGAAGTCCTCCTCCTCCGTATTGTAGTAGTGGACGGAGGCGCGCACGATCTCGGAGAGGCCGCGCCGCTGGGCATCGAGCAGCGTGCTGGCGGGGTCCGAGACCGAAACATTGACGCTATGCCGGCGCAGGTCTTCCTGCACCTCCCCGGCACTGCGGTCCGGCACGCTGAAGGTGACAATACCGCATTGGCTCTCGCCGATGTCGTGTATAGGCAGTTTGGCGTACTCGCTCAAGATGAAGCGCAGACGCCGTCCCAGCCAGCGCACCCGTTGCTCGATGGCCTCGCCGCCGAGCGCCAGGGCATAGTCGACCGCGGCGCCCAGACCCAGGACCGCGGCCTCGTTGAACTCCCAGTTCTCGAAGCGCCGGGCATCGGGCCGCAGTTTATAGCTGTTAGGGCCGGTCCACGAGGCGGAGTGAAGGTCCAGGTTCAGGGGAACCAACTGGTCCAGGACGCTCTCGCGTACATAGAGAAAGCCGGTGCCGCGCGGACCGCGGAGGTACTTGCGCCCGGTCGCCGACAGCATGTCGCAGCCTATGGCCTCCACGTCGAGCGCCAGCTGTCCCGTCGATTGGCAGGCATCCAAGAGGTAGAGGATGCCGTGCTTGCGGGCCAGCTTGCCCACCTCGGCGGCGGGGTTGACCAGACCGCCGTTGGTCGGGATGTGGGTGATGGCGATGAGGCGCACGCGCTCGTCCAGCAAGCGCTCCATCGCCTCCAGGTCGATCTGGCCTTGCGCGTCGCTGGGCGCGACCAGGACCTCGATCGCCAAGCGCTCCTTAAGGCGCAGGAAGTTCAGATAGTTGCTGGCATACTCCGCCTCCCCGGTGACGATCCTGTCGCCCGCCGCGAAGGGCACGGCGTTGAAGGCGGAAACCCAGGCTACGGTGGCGTTCTCGACCAGCGCGATCTCTTGGCGCTTCGCACCGATCAAGCGGGCGATGGAGTCGTAGACGGCCTCGATTCGCGGCAGTGCCTCGGCCTTGGCTTCATAGCCGCCGATCTCCGACTCGCGCCGCAAATGATCGATCTGCGCAGCTATGACGGGATCGGGCATCAGGCCTGCGCCGGCATTGTTGAGGTGCGCAACCTTGCGGCAGCCCGGTGTCTGCTTTCTGAGCAACTCGATGTCCATCGATCCCTTCCTCTCCGGCGAAAGCGCTTGCGATCAGGGGTTTACGGCCAATCGCAGGGGGCTGACAAGCAGGCTCAGGGTAGTCATACATTTGTGCAGTGCAAAATGCGGTCTTCAGCCATGCAAGGCGTTTCTCTCAGAAAATCACGAAAAATCAGAGGTATGAGGGAAAACTCTTGCATGGGGAAGCAGGCCGGAGCATATTGTGCAGCGCGGCATAGGCGCTTCGGCGCTGCGCCGTACGTCTCTATGGCGTTTCCTCCCTGAACTCGGGCCGTGCCTTTGGGCACGGCCCCTTTTTTTGAGACGTGGGGTGCTCTACTCCGCCGCGCGCGGCAGGTCGGCATGGACGCCGGTCCAGGCCGCGACCTCGGCGAAGATGCTGCCCAGGTCTTCGCGCAGGCGCTTGAAGCCCGCGTTTCGGGCCAAGCTCGCCTCGTTCATGTAGAGGCTGCGGGAAAGCTCGATCTGCAGGGCGAGAACGCCGCGTTCCGGGCGGCCGTACTGGCGAGTGATGAAGCCGCCGGCGTAGGGCACGTTGTAGGCAACCTCGTAGCCCAGGCCGCGGAAGGACCTCAGCACCAGCTCCACCAAGGCTTGGTCGGCCGTCGTGCCGTGGCCGTCGCCCAGCACCACCTGGGCGGCCGCTTCGCCGCCGCTTCCCTGGGGCAAGCTCGGCATGGAATGGCAGTCCAGCAGGATGCAGAAGCCGTAGCGGGTGACGCGCTCGTTGATCAGCCGGCGCAGCGCCTGATGATAGGGAATGTAGCAGCGCTCGATCCGGCGCAGGCCTTCGGCGACGCTGAGCTTTTGACGATAGATCGGCTGCCCGTTGGCCACGATTCGCGCGACCGTGCCCAGCCCGGCGACGACGCGCGGGCTGCTGGAGTTGGCGTAGTTGGGCAGAGGGTCCTTGAAAAGCAGGGGATCGAGCTCGTAGGGCTCGCGGTTGGGATCGACGTAGGCGCGCGGGAAGAGCGCTTCAATGAAGGCGGCCCCCAGTCCGGTCGCGCCCGAGGCGAGCTCCTGCACGTAGCAGTCCTCCGAGCGTCTCAGCTCATGCGCGCTCAGCCCCGAGGCCGCGAGCATCTCCGCCGGATAGCGGCTGCCCGAGTGCGGCGAGGCCACCACCAGCGGCAGCTCCCCGCAAGAGGCGTGCTCGATCGCAAAAGCAGGACCGTCCCACATGTCCCGGCATCCCTTTCCCACCTAGGTTCGCGCTCCGCCGGTCCTCTTGCCGGGCCGTGCCGCAGAGACGATAGCCTATCGCAAAGGCCTTGGGCAGGCGCATTCAAAAAGCTTCACAATTGCCCCTTGCCCGCCGGCCGGCGTCGATGCTACATCCTCCGCCCGCATTGCCGGTGAGGGCGCGTAGCTCAGCGGGAGAGCACTACGTTGACATCGTAGGGGTCGCTGGTTCAATCCCAGCCGCGCCCACCACGCCGGTCCTCAGACTGCCTTGACGCCATCTGACTGTCGCCGCGAACCTGGGCGGGATTTGTGGCGCGGCCTTGACCGAACCCGCGCCGAAGCGTGGTCATTTCATTCTTCGGGCCTGGACTGCAGAGCCTTGCGCAGCGCCCTGCCGGGCGTCAGACGAACTGGAAGTCCGTGGCGGTCAGCTGGTCGGCCTGCGTGATGCCGGTGAGCGCGATCTGGAAGTCGGTCGCCCCGTCACCGTCGGAATCGACCTCCAGCAGGGGTACTCCTTGGGCGATGCGGACCTGCGGGCCGCTGCCGTCGAAGGTGGCGTCGCCGATCCATAGGCCCGACGACCCGGAGACCTGCAGGATCATCAGATCGGCCTCGCCGGCGGAGAGGGCGTTGGAGGTGAAGTCGCTGATGCCGGCCTCAATGCCCGACCCGGGAAAGACGAAGTAGAAGGTGTCCTGGCCGATGCCTCCGATGAACTCGTCGGCGCCGGGGCCGGCCACCATGTAGTCGTCCCCGGCGCCACCGTAGATGGCGTCGTTACCCGTGCCGCCGAACATGGTGTCGTTTCCACCACCGCCCAGGAGACCGTCGGAGCCGGACCCACCTCGAATGAGATCGTCCGCGGCGCCGCCGTAGAGGCGGTCACCGCCGTCATCGCCGTAGAGGAGGTCGTCTCCCTGCTGGCCGCGCAGGAAGTCGTTTGCCTCACCGCCTGCCAAGAGGTCGAGATCGCCACCGCCGCGCAGGTCGTCCGCGCCGTCAGCGCCGTAGAGCAGGTCCGCCCCGCTGTTGCCCTGCAGACTGTCGTCGCCGGCGTCTCCGGTGAGGCTGTCGATGCCGTCGCCGCCGACGAGAAAGTCGTCATGCGCGCCGCCGCTGATCTTGTCGCTTCCGCCCTGGCCGTAGATCGCGTCGTCCTCGGCGCCGCCGTAGAGGCTGTCGTCTCCAGCGCCGCCGCGAAGCTTGTCGGCACCGTCCTGGCCGAAGAGGCTGTCACTGCCGTTCTGACCGATGAAGGTGTCGCCGCCGTAGCCGCCCGACGCGACATCGTCGCCCGCGCCGCCGCGGAAGATGTTGCCTTGGTAAGAGATGAAGAAGGTGTCGGCGCCACCGCCGCCGTTGGCGATGTCGTTCCCCAGCCCGCCGTAGATGACATCGTCGCCCGATCCCCCGAAGAGGCTGTCGTTGCCCAGCCCTCCCTCCAGGGTGTCCGCGCCGGAGTTGCCCAGCAGCCAATCGCTGCCGCTGGCGCCGAGGAGCGTGTCGTCCCCCTGGCGCCCGATCGCCTTGCCGTCGCCCGAGAAGGCGTAGACGAGATCCGCCAGGTTGCCGCCGTAGAGCGTTTCGCCGAGGGATGCGCCGAAGATCGTCGCCATTGTCTTGTCTCCTCCTCAAGGGGAAGCGGACGGCGTGGCCGGTCGCGGCTCCCTGTCCGATCCCGGGCGGCCGCCGTGCTTCCTGTCATCGACCCTTCGTTCATTCGTGCCCTGGACGGGCCGCGCGCTTTCCGTTCCGAGGGAGCCCCTGACGGGTCGGTCCCCGGGTGTCGCGCCTAGGCAGACCTATGGGATGCCTGTCAAAGCAGGCTCAAAAATCCGGTCAAAAAGGAGTCAAAAGGAACGCCGAGGAAATCCGAGACGCGCGTTCGGCGTTGACGATGGGCTCGGGGTGCCCTCGCCAGGTCTGGGTGCGCGGGCGTCCGACCGAGACCCGGCGCCACCGATCGGCCTGGATAATCCCGGCCAGCCGTCCTAGCCTTGCCCGCTGTCGATGGGAGGGACCCAGATGAAAGCCGCCGTGCTCTATGAAACCAACAGCCCCTTGGTGATCGAGGAGGTCGCGACCAAGAAGCCGGCCGCGCGCGAGGTCTTGATCAGGACGGCCGTGGCCGGTCTCTGCCACTCCGATCTGCACTTCATCGAGGGCCTCTATCCCCATCCCATGCCGGTGGTGCTGGGCCATGAATCCTCTGGCGTCGTCGAGGCGGTGGGCTCCGAGGTGACCTACGTTAAGCCGGGCGATCACGTCATCACCTGCCTCTCCGTCTTCTGCGGCACTTGCGAGTACTGCAACAGCGGCCGCCCCGCGATCTGCAACAACAGCGAGGTCAAGAGGCCGCCCGGCGTGTCTCGCAGCCTCGAGTGGGAGAAGACGGACCAGCTGCACAGCTTTCTCAACCTCTCTTCCTTCGCCGAGCAGATGCTGGTGCACGAGAACGCGCTGGTGAAGATCCGCAAGGACATGCCGCTCGACCGCGCCGCCCTGATCGGCTGTAGCATCGTCACAGGCTTCGGGGCCGTGGCGAACACGGCGAAAGTAGCGCCAGGCGAGAGCATCGCGGTGATCGGCTGCGGCGGCGTCGGCATGGCCGCGGTCAACGGTGCCTACATCGCCGGGGCGGGACGCATCATCGCGGTGGACACCAATCCGGTGAAACTGCAGCAAGCCGCCAAGATCGGCGCGACCGATCTGGTGAACCCCGCCGACGGGGATCCGGTCGAGCAGATCAAGGAGCTAACCGGCGGCGGCGTCCATCACGCGGTGGAATGCCTGGGGCTGAAGGAGACGGCCGAACAGGCCTTCCGCATGCTCGCCATCGGCGGTACGGCAACCATCGTGGGCATGGTGCCCTTCGGTGTGAAGATCGAGCTGCACGGCTACGACTTCCTGCGCGAGCGCAAGATCCAGGGCTCGCTCATGGGGTCGAACCGCTTCCGCATCGACATGCCGCGCCTCATCGAGCTCTACATGCAGGGCCGCCTGCACCTCGACGACTGGATCTCGGAGCGGATTGCCCTGGAGGAGATCAACGAGGGCTTCAAGGCCATGAAGGACGGCAAGGTCCTGCGGTGCGTCATCGATTTCCAAGCCGCCTAGTCTGACCCGTCGCTAAAGGCAGATCGGACAGCCACGAAGGCTGGAGCGCCTTTGATGGCTTGAATAAGTGCGAATTCGAACTAAATAGTGCGATATCGTATTAATATCATCAAAGGCCAAGCCATGACCCTCTCCAGACGCAAGACCCTTGCCGTGATCGGCGGCGGGACGATTCTAGCAGCCGGCTCGGCGGCCGGGCTCTTCGTGGCGACGCGGCGGCCGGCCAAGGCGCTTGAACCCTGGGAGCGAGCGGGGCGCTACCAAGACCCCCGAATGCGGGCGCTGTCCTATGCGATCCTGGCGCCGAACCCGCACAACCGGCAGCCCTGGCTGGTCGACTTGCGGGAGCCGGCGCAAGTCAGGCTCTATCGGGACCTGGACCGCGCCTTGCCGGAGACCGATCCCTTCGCCCGCCAGCTGACGATCGGGCTCGGCTGCTTTCTGGAGCTCATGACGATCGCGGCCACCGACAGTGGGCATGGCGTCGAGGCGACGCTCTTCCCGGAGGGCGAGGCGGGGCCCGTCGCGGTCGCGACCTTCCGCGAGGGGGCACGGCGCGATCCGCTCTTCGACCAGATCCTGCATCGCCGCTCCTGCAAGGAGCCCTTCGAGGACCGCCCCCTGGCGCCGGAGCAGGCCGCGCGGCTGGCACCTTTCGCCGAGGTCGTCTCGGAGCCGGAGCGCGTCGCAGCCCTGCGGGACCTCACCTGGGCTGCCTGGGAGGCCGAGGCCTTCACCCCGCGCACCTTCAAGGAGAGCGTCGATCTCATGCGTTTCGGCAAGGCGGAGATCAACGCCAATCCGGACGGCATCGACCTCGGCGGGCCGATGCTCGAATCGATGATGCTGCTTGGTATGCTGACCCGAGAGTCGCAACTGGACCCGAGTTCCACGGCTTTTCGGGAGGGCGTGAGGATCTACAACGAGATGCTGATGGCCACGCCCGCCTATGCCGTCTTGACGACGCCCGGAAACGCCAGATTGGACCAGATAGACGCCGGGCGCCGCTGGCTGCGCCTCAACCTCACCACGACCGCGCTGGGCTTGGCCCTCCATCCCGTGAGCCAGGCCCTACAGGAGTTTCCGGAGATGGCGGCGCACTATGCCCGCGCGCACGACCTCTTGGCGGGGCCGGGCGAGCGCGTGCAGATGCTGGGGCGTCTCGGCTACGGCCCCTCGGTCCGGGAATCGCCCCGTTGGCCCTTGGAAAGCAGGATCCTGCATGGATAGCGACAGACGATCGCTTTACTTTCGTCTCTTCAACGAGATCGGCATCATCGCGCAGCTGAGCCGCGCCATGATGGACGCGCGCTTGCCCGATGGCCTGATCACGCCGCACTTCTCCGTTCTGAACCACCTGATCCGCGTGGCCGACGGTCGGACCCCGCTGGAGCTTGCGCGCGCCTTTCAGGTGCCGAAGACGACAATGACGCACACGCTGGCCGGTCTGGAGGCCCGCGGGTTCGTCGCCATCAAACCCAACCCGGAGGACGGGCGCAGCAAGTGCGTGTGGCTGACGGAGGCCGGCCGGCGCTTCCGCGACAGCGCGATTGCCGCCTTGGATCCCGATATGACGACGCTGTCTCGATTGGTGGACGGCGAGAAGGTGGAGCGCCTGATCGGACCCCTGACGGAAATCCGGCAGATCCTCGACGCGCAGCGGGATCCAAAGAAGCCCTCGCGTGACGCCTAGGAGGGTGCGCCACCTCGCTCGGGAGCCCTCAACTGACGGGGCGTTGAACTCACGCGCGCTGCGTCCCGAAGAGGTCCTTGCGCAAAGGGCTCAATGCGTCGGGATCGATTCTGACGTGAATGACGGCCGGGCGACGAGAGCGCAAGGCCTCTTGAAGCGCGGCCTCCAACTGACCCGGCCGGTCCACCGCGAAGCCGAGAGCGCCGCAGAGGCGGGCCACCTCGTCGTAGGGTGGGCTGTCGATCTCCGCGCCCAGCAAGCGGCCGCCGAAGTAAGTCATTTGATAGGCCTTCTCGGCGCCCCAGGCGGCGTTGTCCAGCACCACGGCGACGACCGGCAGGTCATGGCGAACGGCGGTGGTGATCTCCGCCATGGTGAAGCCGAAGCCGCCGTCGCCGAGGACGGCGACGACCGGCCGATCGGGCGCGGCCGCCTGGGCACCCAGGGCGGCGGCATAGCCGAAGCCGACCAGGCCGAAGTCCAGGGGCGTGATCAGACCGGGACAGCGATGGTGGGCGAGGCGGTCCGCTGCCTGCAGTGACGCATTGCCGGTATCCAGCGTGACGATGGCGTCTTGCGGCAGGGTCTTGCGTATCTCGCCCAGCGCGCGGCGGGCGTGGAGGGGGACGGAGGTGTCCTCCGCCTCGGCCCCGCGGCTGGCCCGTAGGGCCTGCCGCTCCTCCTGGAACCGCGCGCGCCACTCTTGCCACCCCTTTCCAGTCATGCCCCGACGCTCGATCTCGGCCCGGAGCGCCAGCGCCGTCTCCCGCGCGTCCGCCTGCAGTCCCAGGGCCGCCGGGAAGTAGCGGCCAATCGCGGAGGCCTCGATATCGACCTGAAGGATCTCGGCGCTGGCCGAGATGTACTCGTGGCTGAGGAAGGTCGAGTTGAAGGCCAATCTGGCGCCCAGCACCAGGAGCAGATCGGCTTCTCTGGTCAGGCGGCTGGCGACGGCGTTGCCGCGCGGTCCGCCTTGTCCGGCAAAGAGGGGATGGCCGTGCGGCATCACGTCGGCATGGCCGGTCGAGGCCACGACCGGTGCTTCCAGGCGTTCCGCCAAGGCGATCAGGGCCTTCGATCCCTGCGCCCACTTGAGGCCGCCGCCGGCGACGATGACCGGTGCCTTGGCTTTGGCCAGCCTGTCGACCATGGCGCGGACCTCTTCGCTTGGCGGCGGGCCCGCCTTCGCCAGCCGGACCGGACCGGCGGGAGGGGACGCGACCTCGACGGCGAAGAGATCGCGCGGCACATGCAGGACGACCGGTCCGCGCCGTCCGCTCATCGCCAGGCGGATGGCGTCTTGCAGCATGCCCACCAAGCGGTCGGGGTGCGTCACCAGGAGCGAACGCTTGGCGATCGGCGCGAAGAGCGCCACCTGGTCGAGTTCTTGAAAGGTGTCCTTGCCGAGATCTCCTCGGCTGACCGCGCCGGCAAGGACCACCAGAGGGGAGTAGGCCAAGTGGGCCTCGGCCACGGCGGTCACCAGGTTGGTCACGCCGGGTCCCGACTGGGCGCCGAGGACGACACCGGGTCCGCCGGTCACGCGAGCATAGGCATCCGCCATGTGGCCGGCGGCGCGCTCATCGCGGGCGCCGACGTAGGCGATCTCGCCGCCGGCCAGCAGGGCGTCGTAGAGTTCCAGCATGGATCCGCCCAAGAGGCCGAAGACGGTGCCGATACCTTGGTCGCGCAGCACCCTGTAGACCGCGTCGCCGCCGGTGATTTTTCCGCTACTGGTCAAATCGTCCATCCTACCTGCAAGCCTTCGAAGACCGCTTCTTCCGCCGTTCGCGGGGTGACGCAGTCGCCGATCGCGTGGAGCGCATATCCGCTCCCGGCCAGCGCGCGCTCCAGCCGCTCGTCCGTCTGGTGGCCGAGCGCCAGCACCAAGCTGTCGATCGCGTCCAGCACGATCGGCTCCTCGCTCAAGGTGTCCTGGAAGTAGACGCTGCTGCCGTCGCTTCCGAAGAGCCTGGCGTGCGTCGTGATCGAGACCCCGAGCCTATGCAGCCGCCCGAGGTAGTGGTTACGCGTGTAGATCTGCAGCGATTCGCCGGCCATGGCGGCGTTGACCATCAGGCTGACGGCCGACCCTTCCGACGCGAGGCGTTCGGCCAGGCCCAGACCGATCCAATCGGCGCGCCAGTCGGCGATCGCAACCCTGGCACCGATCTTTGCGCGTCCCTCCAGAAGGTCCCACGCGGTGACGACCTGGGGCGTGCCCAGGCCTTGCAGCGCCGGAACGTAGGGCAGGGCACCGGTCGCGACGATCACGCCATCGGGTCCGCTCTCGCGCACCAGCTCCGCGTTGACGGCCGTCTTGGCGACCAGGCGCGCGCCGGCCTTGCGCGCTTCGCGCTCCAGGTTAGCGATGATGCCGCCGAACTCCTCGCGGCCGGGCAGGCGTTGCGCCAGGCGCGCCTGCCCGCCGAACTGGCCGTGTCGCTCGTAGAGGGTGACCTCATGGCCGCGCAGGGCGGTCACGGCGGCGGCCTTCAGACCGGCGGGACCGCCGCCGGCAATCAGTATGCGCTTTCGACTGCCGACGGCGGGTTGGGCGGCGAAGTCCAGTTCTCGCCCGCTCTCGGGATATTGAATGCAGGAGATGCCCAGTCCCTTGTGGGCACGCCCGATGCAGGCCTGGTTGCAGCCGATACAGGCCCGAATGTCGTCGAGGTCTCCGTCGCGGGCCTTGTTCGCCATCTCGGGATCGCAGATGAGGGCGCGGGTCATCCCGCAGAGATCGGCCTCCCCTTTGGCGATGATCTGCTCGGCGATCTGCGGCTGGTTGATCCTGCCGGTGACGATCACGGGCTTGGCGGTTGCGGACTTGATGGCCTTGGCAAAGGGCGCGACATAGCCGTGCGCCAAGCCCATCGGCGGCACGATGTGCTGGGAGCCGCCGAGACTGGCCGAGGTCCCGGCGACGACGCTGACGTAGTCTGTCTGGTCCCCTAGCGCCTGGCAGGCCTCCAGCACCTCGGCCTCGTTCAAGCCGTCGCTGTCCATCTCGCTGCCGGAGATGCGCAAGCCGACGGTGAGTTCGGGCGCGGCCTTGCGGATCTCGATGAAGGTCTCCCGCAGGAAGCGCTGGCGGCGGGCGCCGTCGCCGCCGTAGGCGTCGGTGCGAAGGTTGAGGCGCGGGTTGAGGAATTGTGCCGGCAGGTAGCCGTGGCTGGCGACGATCTCCACGCCATCGAAACCGGCTTCGGCGAGATGCGCCGCGGCACGGCCGTAGCCTTTGACGATGTCCGCGATCAGGTCCGTGGAGAGCGGCTTCGGCATGATGTGGAAGCGTTCGTTGGGCACGGCCGAGGGCGCCCAGGCCACCGGCAGCATGCCGCTCCAGGACGAGAGGATCTCGCGGCCGGGATGGAAGAGCTGGGCGAAGATCCGCGTTCCGTGGCGATGGCAGGCCTCGGCCAGCGCGCGATAGGCCGGGATCACGTCGCGGGAAGCGGCCTTCAAGAGATTGCGCGAGAAGCCGGCGGTCTCGTGAACCGCCACGATTTCAGCAACGATCAGGCCGGCGCCGCCCTTCGCCCGCGCTTCGTGGTAGGCGATCAGGCGCTCGTCGGGAACAGCGTCGGAGAGATAGGTGTGGTGGCCGGTGGATACGATGCGGTTGGCGAGCAGAGTCGGCCCCAGCGCGATCTCCGAGAAGAGGTGGGGAAAGCTCTTGCTCATGGGTCTCGTCCGATGTCGCGCCGCGAGAGGAGGACGTCGTGGCGTCGGCGAATGGCGCGGTCGTGCTCATCGCTCAGGTGATCGGGATGGCGCTCCGCCAGAATCTCTTTTGCGCGCCGTCTGGCCCGGCTGCGCAGGTCTTCCGCGCCGGCCCGCTCCCACTCGGCCGGGCTGCCGCGGTCGGCGAGGGTGGGGTAGAGGTAGTCGCGCTTCATCCGCGCCAGGGTTTGCCGATGGCCCAGGTAGTGGCCTTCGCCGCGGCAGACATCGGCGATGACGTCGATGGCCAGGTTCTCGGGGCTGGCCTCGACGCCGCGCAGCGACCGCAAGGTGGCGCCCAGCATGTCGTTGTCGGCCACGTAGGCTTCCAGCGAGGCACCGAGCAGGCTTGCCTGCATGCCGCAGGCCTGGGTGATGAGGTTGGCGCCGGCATGCGCGGCCAGACCGACCGAGAGACTCTTCTCGTATCCGTGCTGGGCGTCGAGCAGCTTGGCATCGGTGATGCCGGCGATGGAACTGGTCGGCAGGTCGAAGAAGCGCCCCATCTGTGCCGCAGCCGCCATCATGACCGCCTGTTCGCCGCCGCCGCCGCACATGGCGCCCGTGCGCAGGTCCGCGACCAGCGGCTTTGGGGCGAAGATGGCATTGGCGTGGGGGTCAAGCAGATAGACGAAGACCAGGCCCGCCAAGGTCTCGGCAATGGCTTGAACGAGCGAGCCGGCCAAGGTCGCCGGACTGGTCGCGCCGGCTTGGCCCGCGGAGATCACCTGAACCGGAAAGCCTGCTTGGACCGCCGCCGCGAGCGTCTCGCAGGCCTCCTCGGCAAAGCGCATCGGCGGCACCACGTGGCAGACCATGACGGTCAGGAAAGGACTCGCGCGGAAGGCTGCTTCTCCACCGGCAAGCGCGTAGCAGATGTCGGCGAGAGGGGGGACGTGCCCGGCGTCGGAGAGGCTGAGGCTGATCGGCTTAGCCGTACCCGCCAGGCAGGCATGGGCCGTGCCGGTGTCCAGCGCCAGCGCGGTCGCCGCGTCGCGCGCGACGAGGGGACGGCTGAAGTGGTGGATGTGTTCCAGCCTGTCGACCAGGCGGGCCGCGTCGTAGAGGTCTTTCGCGGTCGCGGCGCGATAGGCGCCGCTCTCCAGATCCAGGATGCTGGGCGCCGCGCCGCCGGTACTCATGTGGACCTTACGACCGCCCAGGGCGATCTCCAATCCTGGGCGCCGGCCGTGCAGCACGACCTCGCGTCGTGCGGCCTGGAGGCACTCCGCCACCAAGGCGCGGGGAAAGAGCAGGCGTCCCTCGTCGCTCAGACGGCCACCCCGGGCGATCACGCGTTCCGCCATGGCGGGGATGGCTTGGCTGAGCCCGAGGCTCTCCAGGAGATGAAATGCGGCCTCGGCCACGGCCGCTTCCTCGTCCTCCGAAAGAGGCTTGTAGCGTCCACCTTTAATGCCGAGCCATAGGGGCGATGGGTCGCCGGCCCCCTCGGAGGGGTCGGGCGCGTCGCGTCCACGGCGACGGCGGCGGAGCGGGGTGGTGACGGGCTCTGCGTTCACCAGGGGAACCTCGGCTGAGCTGCACTCATCTACCCATCAAAGTGAAGCCCTCAGTCCTGCTAGACAAACGAGTTCTCTGGCCTTCATTCCTGAAATTGATTCATCTATTCTCAGGTTCATGGCCAGGCTTCCTCCCTTTGCGGCCTTACGGGCGTTCGAGGCCGCGGCGCGGCACGAGAGCTTCAAGGAGGCGGCCTTGGAACTCGGCCTGACGCCGACCGCCATCAGCCATCAGGTCAAGCTCTTGGAGCGGATCTCGGGCCAAGCACTCTTTCTGCGCCAGGGCAGGCGCGTGGAGTTGAGCTTGGCGGGGAGGGACTTCGCTGCGACTGTTAGCCCCCTCTTCGACGGCCTGCGCAAGGCCTATGCGAGACTCTGCGACGGCTCCAGCCGGCAACGCGTCACCTTGGGCGCCGGGCCCGTCTTCTCCGCGCGTTGGCTGGTTCCCCGTCTCCCGGACTTCTGGGCGAGGCATCCGGGGATCGATCTCAGGCTGCACCACTCCCCCTTGCCGGTTTGGCAGCAGATGGCGGACCTGGACCTCGCCGTCGCCTGGGGAAAGGGCGATTGGCCGGGGATGGTGAGCGAGCCGCTCCTGGACATAGAGCTCGCGCCGGTCCTGGCGGCGGACCTCTATCGGACGGTAGGGCCGCTGGAATCGCCCGAGGACCTCTTGTCTCTGCCGCTCTTTCACCATCGTGACCGGAGCGGCTGGCGCCAGTGGTTCGAGGCGCAGGGCGTCGCGGCGAGGAAGGAGCTTCCCGGAACTCTCTTCGAGGACGCCAACGTCCTGCTTCAGGCGGCACTGTCCGGGCGCGGCGTCGCGCTCGGCGTGCTCGCCTTCGTGCGGGACGAACTGGCCAGCGGCCACATGGTGCAGCCCTTCGCCAAGAGCGTCGATCCTGGGGAGGCTTACTTCCTGAGCTACCGCCCGAGCGCCGTTTCAGACGAGGCGGTGGCGGCGGTCAAGGACTGGATGCTTCAGTCCGCCAGCCGCGACTGATGACTAGCGCAGACGGGACGGGCCAAGCGCGCCGGCATCGACCCCCAAGTCGGCGACCGAGGCGGGCAATCGGTCTTCCGTGATCAGCGCGGCGGCCGTCTTGGCGGCGGCGGGCGCGGTCTGAATGCCGTAGCCGCCTTGCCCCGCGAGCCAGAAGAAACCCTCCAAGCCATCGTCGAAGCCGATGACCAGCGACTTGTCGGCGACGAAGCTGCGCAAGCCCGCCCACTTGTGGGCAATGTGCCGGACACGCAGGGTCGTTGCCCGCTCGATACGGTCGACGACGACGGCCACGTCCAGTTCTTCCGGCTGCACGTCGCAAGGCGGCATGGGCGTCTCGTCCGCCGGCGAGGCGAGCAGGCGTCCGGACTCCGGCTTGAAGTAGAAGCTCTCCGCCACGTCGGCGATCAAGGGCCAGGGGTGGCAGTCGACCCCCTCCGGTCCGTCGAAGGTGATGGCGGTGCGCCGCTTGGGCACCAGGCCGATCGGGCGGGCGCCGGCGAGCGCGCCGAGCGCGTCCGCCCAGGCACCCGCCGCGTTTACCAGCACCGGCGCCGAGAAGCGCCCGGCACCGCTCTCCACCTCCCACTGCCCCTTCTTGCGGGTGAGAGCCTGGACCTCGGCACGCGCCAGGACCTCGCCGCCCAGGCGTCGCAAGCCCTTCAGGTATCCCTGATGCAGGGCATTGACGTCGATGTCGCTTGCTTCCCCATCGATGACGCCGGCGGCGACGTAGTCGTGGCGCAGGATGGGAACGCGTTCGACGACGTCAGGCGCGGTGAGCCGCGCGATCGCCGGCGTGCGCGCGCGCGCCTCCTCCTCGAAGCGCGCCAGATCCTCCATCTGGTCGGCGCGGGCGATGTAGATCACCGGCCGAAGCGACAGGAGAGGATGCTCGCTGAAGCCGTCGGGCGGCGCCTCGAAGAAGGCTCTGCTGGAACGCGTCAGGGCGAAGATGTCACCGTTGCCGTAGGTCTCGATGAACTGTGCCGCCGAGCGGCCGGTCGTGTGATAGCCCGGCGTCTCTTCGCGCTCCAGCACGATGACACGCCCATGAGCCGCCAGCTCGTAAGCCGCGGAGGCACCGGCAATGCCGGCCCCGATCACCAGGAAGTCGCAGGTCTGCATGCCTCTTCCCGTAGTGCTTTGCGCGCCCTCAGGCAAGACGCAAGCAGCATGAACCAGGCACTTACGGTGCCGGGGATCGGATAGCCAGCGGCGGAGGAGTCAGGCGGCCGACCCCTGTCCCTGCTCGAAGAGGATGGCGGACGCCCTTTTCCAGTTCTCCCGAAGGGTGCTCGCGTCGTGAATGGCGACGTCGCCATGGAAGGGAGAGCGCGCCATCTCGTCGGCGACGCACCAGACCCTGCCGTTCTTCTTCAGCTTCACGATGGAGAGATAGAGGGATCGGCAATGGTCTCTTTCCCAGGTGTCTCCCAGCTCGTCGGAAATGACCGCCTGCAGCCGGAGCGCATCGAAGTCGAAGCGCTTTGCGGTGCGCGCGCGTCGCATCAAGCGCAAGGCGTTCTGGGATTGCAACAGGAGCCGCCGGCGCTTCTCCGTCCCCTGTTCCGACACGACAATCGCTTGGTGATAGAGCGCCCAGGCCAAGGTCCAGTAGTACCAGTCGGGCACGGAGCCACTGTTCACCAACGAGATGGTGACGGCTTCCCTCGCGCGCGCGACGGCTTGCTCGACGTCACCCAAATAGACGTACATGTCCGCGCATTCCGCGTAGACGCCGCTCTCGCCGGGCGGAAGCTGCTCGGCATCGCTGCCACCGTGCTGGCTCGCGAAAATGCTGTCGATGGTGGTCTTGGCTTCGGCGAAGTCCTCGCAGAACAGCCGCTCGTAGGCATAGGCCCAGCGAATGTCGTAGTCTTCGCTGCTGAACTCTCGCGCGGAGGCGACGAGAGAGCCGGCCTGCTGCCTCACGTCGTCGATGTCCTTAAGGTCGACCGAACCGTCGCCGTTCCAGTCCTTTTTCTGCCACTGGTCGAAGTGCACGACCAGATAGCAGTAGGCCAGCCAGCCGCGCGCCCGTGCCTGGAAGAGGTCCGCCGGGTACTGGTTCACATCGCCGGACAGCTTCCGGAACTGGGCGATGGCAAGGTCGACATCGTCTTGCACGTAGAATGGCAGGTTCTCGTACCAACTTGATGGTATCGTATTGAACAAATCCGTAGCAATACCGTTCACAGCGCTCTCCCCCTTAGGTTCTCTTGGCTAGGATAACCCGGCCAAAGACAGTCCTTCCAGCCAATGCTCTAGATCTGCACGATGTTCGAAGGTGAGTTTGCTTTGCTCCTTCTCTCTTGTCCAGTCAGGACGATGCTCCAAGAAAGCGGTCATGTAACGCTTCGTTTCCCGCAGGTGATGCTCGTTACTGTCCTTGTCTGCACAACTGTCAGCCAGGCGCGCATGGTTCGCCGCCAAGATGAGGCGCACGCGATTGCTGGGGTTGTGGATCCGCTCCAGCTCGGTGACCGATGTTTGGTAGTCGCGGGCGTGGTGCAGAGCCCAGCCGAGCATCCAATGATACCAGTCCGGGCCGTAGGGGTTCAGGGTCAAGGCGCGCCGGATCTGAGCGACCGCTTCCTCGTGCCGGCCGAGCTGCGTCAAGGTCTCCGCCATCTCCGCCAGCATGCCGGCGTCGTTGGGGTTGCGCAGCTGGGCTTCCTCGAACTCCGCCAAACCCAGGCGCGGGCGGCCGGTGGCGGAATAGATGAAGCCCAAGGCCCAATGGGTGTCGTAGTCGTCGGGGCTCAAGGCGACCGCGCGCTTGGCAAAGATCTCCGCCTCGCCCGCGGCGTCGCGCGGCGCCCAGCCTTCCAGGACGCGGTTCATGCGGGTGTAGCCGAGCCAGCCCCAGGCACGCGCGTATTTCGGGTCGATGTCTATGGCGCGCCGGAACCAGGTTTCCGCCTCTTCCAAGCCGACCTCGCTCTCCGCGATCTTGTCGACTTGCGTCTGAAAGGCCTGTGCGCCGCGCAGGAAGGCGTCATAGGCATCGATGCTGGCCGTCTCCTTGCGCGAGACGCGGTCCATTTCCCGGTCGCTGACACGCAGCGAGAGGACGCTCACGATGTGCCGGACCAGGTCGTCCTGCATGTCGAGCAGGTTGCTGATGCCTCTGTCCAGGCGCTCGGCCCAGAGGTGCCGTTCGCTAGGCGCATCGATCAGCTGCGCGTTCAAACGCATCCGGTCGCCTGCCTTCTGCACGCTGCCTTCCAGGAGGTAGCGCACGCCCAGCGCGTAGTGGAGTTGGCTCGGCCGGACGAGGCGCCCCTTGTAGGTGAAGGCCGAGGCCGCGGCGAAAACGAAGAGCTCGGAGAACTTGGAGAGCTCGGTGGTGATGTCTTGCGTCAGGCCGTCGCAAAAGTACTCCTGCTCCGGATCGCTGCTGAGGTTGGAGAAAGGGAGGACGATGATGGAAGGCCTGGAGTCTTCTTTGGCCGGAAGGGGAGCCATCGTCGTGGCCGCCGTGCTGACGACGATCGCGAAGACCTCGATCGGCTCGCTGATGTTCTTCAAGGAGGGGATGCCCCGGCTCTCGAACTGGAAGGGCAACTTGCGGTGCACGGTGCGGTAGATGTCACCGGAGATGATGATCTCTCCGGGTTCGCCCAGACCCTGCAGGCGGACCGCTATGTTGACGCCGTCCCCATAGATGTCGTCGTCGTCGATCAGGACGTCGCCGGAGTGGACCGCGACGCGCAGTTCCAGCTTGCCTTCCTCGCCCGTGGCCTCCTGCACGTCGTGCGCCGCCCAGACCGCGTCCACGGCACTGTCGAACATGGCGAGGATGCCGTCGCCCATGGTCTTGAACACCCGACCATGGCGCGCGGCGACGATCGGCGCGACCACGTCCGCGAAGAGGTTCTTCACGTCGATGACGGTGGCAGTTTCATCCTGCTCGATGCGTCGGGTGAACTCTACCACGTCGGCTGCGAGAATTGCGGCTAGCTTGCGGTGCACATCCCCCATCCCTGCCAGGCAAACGGCCTGCGCCCGGCAATAGTGTGCTGGCGATAGCTTTTGCGCTTAAAAGTCAATCTGCTAGCTTTACTTCTCCTTTTGCCCACACAAACAAGAATACCTGTCTTTTATCCTTTCACAAGGGCGTTGCAAGCCACCTTTCAACGGCCGTATCTGGAGACAAGGTGTCATCGAACGGAAACACTTGGTGGCCCATGAGAGAGGCAACAACGCTAGATGGACCTATTCATCGGCGCGCGGCATTTCAATCGCCAGAGGACCGCAAGGCCCCTGCTCACGAAGATGAGAGTCTGGCGAGCAGCGCCACGGCGGAGCGAAAAATCACGCGGCGCGTGGCACCGGAAAGGCCAGTTCAACCTTCAAGCCCGGGTGATTGTCGCTCAAGACCAACCGCAGGCGGTGACGTTGGACGACGGCATGAACGAAGCCGAGGCCCAGTCCGCTGCCCTCCGCGGACTGGGCGGTAGCCGAGCGGTATCCCGGCTGCAGGACCTTCTCGCGTTCCGCCGCCGCGATTCCGGGTCCGCTGTCCGCCAGGGTGAGGACGAGGTCCTCGGCCGCGCGGGTCAAGGCGATTCGCACCCGACCGCCCTCGGGCGTGTACTTGACGGCATTGTCCAGCAGATTGGCGATCATCTGTCGTAGATCGGCGCGATCGCCCCAGACCCCGGCCGCCAGACCCTCGGCGGCGAGATCCAAGTCGAGGGACACCTCCTTCAATTCGGCCGCCGCGCCATAGATCTCGGCTAGGTCCCGGATCTCCTCGTCCAATGCCACGTGCTCGTAGCTGGAGGGATCGGGAACGGGGGAGGGGGTCTCGACCGAGCGCATGATCTTGGCCAGGTAGTCGACGTCCCGCCTCAACTCCTCCCTATCCTCCCCCTTGGCCAGGCGTGCCTCGAAGCGGGACTGCAGGACGGTCAAGGGGGTGCGGATGTCGTGCGCCATCGAATCCGAATAGCGTTTGAAGGCGCTGACCAGGCCGCTGGTGTAGTCCAGCATGGCATTGACGTTCTTGCTCAAGACCCAGAGTTCGTCCTGCTTTCGGCTCAATGGAAGGCGCTCGTCGAGGCCGAGGCGCGCGATCTCCCGGCACTTGGCGTTGATCGTGTTGATGCGCGTCATGAACCAGCGGCTGGTGAGGAAGGCGGCGGCGATGGCGACAACGACGGCGCCGCTCAGGCCGATCAGCGCGGTGGTCCAGAACTCCGCCAGAAAGGCTTGCTGTTGGCCGAGCGACTTGCCGACCAAGAGGCGGTGGCCGGTTCGGTGTTCCACCACCTTGACCAGCACGGGCATGGGCGCGCCGTCGCCTTGGGGGACCTCCAACTCCGCCCAGCCGAGGGCCGCGTGGGGGATTTCGCGCCAGTCGGCAAGGCTGGAGACAAGGCACGCCTCGCCGCCGCGGCCGGGCGCGGCACAGGCTCCGCTCGGATCGGCCAGGAAGTAAAGCAGCGCGCCGCCTCCGGGCGCGGAGCCGTCGCCGGCGGCGTTGGCGACGTAGCTCTGGATCTCCAGCAGACCGACCAGATTGACGATCCTGGCAAGCTCGCTCTCGATGTCCTGCTCGCTGTCGCGCTTCACATAGTGCTCGAGCGCCAGGTAGATCAGCGCGATCAGGACCGCGGCGGACAGCAGGAAGGCACCGCCGAACAGCAGCGACAGGCGCGTGAAGGCCGAATGCCAAAAGGCCGGCTTGCTAGGCCAAGAGGTATCCATTGCCCCGGTCTGTTTGTAGAAGTTTTCTGTCAAAATCACGGTCCAAGTTCTTGCGGAGGCGCGCAATATGCACGTCGACAACATTGGTGCCGGGGTCGAAAGACAGGCCGAAGACCTGCTTCAGGATCATGGTACGGGTGACCACGATGCCTTCGTTGCGCGCCAGGTACTCCAGTAGCGTGAACTCCTTTGGCGTGAGCTTGAGGTCGCGTCCGGCTCGGCGGGCACGCTTGGCCACGGTCCAGATCTCCAGGTCCTCGATCAGGATGACCTCGGGATGCGGCATGGCGCGCCGGCAGAGCACGGCGACTCGGGCGCGCAGCTCGTCCGGGTCGTAAGGCTTGCCGAGATAGTCGTCGGCCCCGCCCTCCAGGCCTTCGATCTTCTGCTTCGTCTCGCCGAGCGCGGAGAGGATCAAGGTCGGCGTCATGACGCCCATCTCGCGCAGGCGCTTGAGCAGGGAAAGGCCGTCCAATCCCGGAAGATTCCGATCCACCACCAGCACGTCGTAGGCGGTAGCCGCCGCCGCTTTCAACCCCGCTTCGCCGGTCTCCTGGTGGTCCACCCGGAAGCCGTCCTTGCGCAAGGCCTCGGCGACGGCGGTCGCGACCTCTGCTTCGTCCTCGATCAGAAGTGCCCTTCGGCTCCGCGCTTCAGCCTCGTCCGCCATGCTTGCCTCCACCATCTCCACGCCGCACCCTCTAGAAGGGTCCGGCGCTGACACTGCCATGATTGCCTGAAGGCACCTTGTTGCCAAAGCCCGAAGGCGCGTCGGGGACCAAGAGGTAAGCACTTCCCTGACCGGGCCGCTCGACCAACAGGGCCAGAGGACCCTCGTTTTCGGCCAGAAGCGCGTGCACCTCCGTGCTGCTCCCTACCGCGTGCGGACCGACGGAGCGGATCACGTCACCCTCCGAGAGGCCCAGGGACGCCGCGAAGCTGCCGGGCTCGACCCCATGAATTGCCGTTGGCGGAAGGCCGGCTTGCTCCCCGGGATCCGACCCCCGGCTACGGATCTCGTCGGCGAAGACCAGATCCAATTCCGGACGTCCAGGGCCGCCCTCGGCACCGCCGGCCCTCCAATCCGCCGCTTCGTCGTGGCCGGCCGGAGTGCTCTCCGGCGGCGCCTCGGCGAGCGTCACGGTGGCGCTGAGGGCGCGTCCCTCGCGCAGCAGGCCGAAGGTGAGGCGGTCGCCCGGGTCGCTGTCAAGGAGCGCGCCGTTGATGTCGCGAAGCTGCCGCACCGCCCGGCCGCCTACCTCGGTCACCACGTCGCCCGCCACGAGGCCCGCCTCGGCCGCCGGGGAGTCCTCTTGAACGGCGGTGACGATTACCGAGGCCTCGGGCGGCAGCCGCAAGGCGTCGCGCAGGCTTGTGTCGAGAGTCTGCAGGCTGATGCCGGCAAAGCCGCGGCGGACCTGCCCGTCCTCGAGCAAGGCGGTGAGGATGGCGCGTGCGCGCTCGGCGGGGATGGCGAGACCGATGCCGATGTGGAAGGGCGCTTCGTCCGCGATGGCGGTGTTCACGCCGACGACCGCGCCCGCCGCGTTGAGGAGCGGGCCGCCGGAGCTGCCGGGATTGATGGCCGCGTCGTGCTGCAGGTAGCCGATGGGGTCGACGCTGCCGTAGGCGCGCTCCAAGGCGGAGACGATGCCCAGGGTGGCGGAGCCCTCGTAGCCGAAGGGATCGCCGAGCGCGATGACCCGATCGCCGACGCCGGTCTCGTCCGAGGCGGCGAAAGCGAGAGAGGGCAGGGAGCCGTCCGCCGCGACCCTCAGCAGGGCCAGGTCGCTGCGCTGGTCGCTGCCGACTATCCTTGCCGGCAGCTCTCGGCCGTCGGCCAAGCGGACCACCAGCACCGTCGCGCCTTGAATGGTATGGAGGTTGGTCACGACCAGTCCCTCCGGGTCGATGATGAAGCCGGTGCCGCCAAGCAAGAGGTCCTCCGGGTTCGCCATCGCTCTCTGTCCTTCGAGCCGCGGGCGGGAGCGCGCGGCCGCGTCGATCAGAATGCTGACCGTGGCCGGCCGCGCCTTGGCGATCACCTCGGCCAGCCCCTCTTCCTGTCTAGGCAGGGTGAGCACCCACCCAAGGGAGGCCGATTGCAGGAGAAGCAGCAGCAGGACCGCCAGGATGGCGGCCGGGCTCTTTAGAATCCGCAATAGACGGGACATACCCTGTCACTCTCCTTGTCGCCTGTTCCGTCGGTCAAGTTAGTGGGTACGCGCGCCGGGGCCTAGCCGTGAAATTCTTACAAATTCAGTAATGTAGGGTAATAGTGTGCCAGACTTTACTATGTCGTGATCGGTCCATGATTCACCGGGAGACACGTGTTCTCACCTCCTCGTGACATGACGAAGATCGTAACGTGCCACAGGTGACGAGTTGGACTATGCTTCCTCTAAGGTGTCACGGAACAGGAGCCGGCAGGAATGGCGCCGATCCTGAAAATGTGGCGCGGTGATCGCGTCGACGCTGTGAAGGAGCCCTGGTCGCTCGCTTCGCTACTGCCGATGGTCTTGCTGCTTCTCATGGCGACGGTGCCGCTTGCCGCGCCGGCCCACGCGCAAGAGAAGGCCGTCGAGAGCGTGGCCGACCCGGAGCGCGTCGGCGAACTGGCGGACCAAGCGATGGCGGCCTTGCAAGCCGGCGATTTCGCCGCTGCCGCGGCGGCAGCGGAACCTCTGCTCGTCCTCATGCGCGGGGAGCTGGCGCCGCAGGATCCCGGCCTGGCGATCTACGTCTCCTTCCTCGGCATGGTCTATCGGAACGACGGGCGCTATGCGGAGGCCGAAGCGCTGCATCGAGAAGCGCTCGAGATCACCCGTGCTGCGCTGCCGCCCGGCCATCCCGACATCGCGCTTAGCCTGAACCAACTGGCGGATCTTTATCAGGCACAAGGCCGTCTCGCGTTGGCCGAACCGCTTCTGAAAGAGGCGCTCGACATTAGGCGGACCGCGCTCGCGGCTGGCGATCCAGAGATAGGCCAGAGCCTGAACAGTCTGGCGGTGCTCTACTATCGCCAGGGCCGGCTGCGGGAGGCGGAAGCCCATTTCGAGGAAGCCCTGGCCCTTCGTCGCGCGTCCCTGCCGCCGCATGACTACACGATCGCCGAGAGCTTAAACAACCTGGCCACTCTCTACGAGACCCAGGGCCGTCTCCTCGACGCCGAGGAGATGCACGAAGAGGCCTTGGCGCTGCTGCGCGCGGCCCTTCCGGAAGGTCATCCGAACCTGGCGTTCGCCTTGAACAACCTGGCGAGCCTCTATTGGGGACAGGATCGGTTGAACGAAGCTGCTCCCTTGCTGGAAGAGGCCTTGGCGATACGCCGCCATGCGCTGGCCGCCGGGCATCCCGATCTTGCCGCCAGCCTCAACAATTTGGCGACGCAATACACTAAGGAGGGCAGGCTGGCCGAGGCCGAAGCGCTCTACGAGGAAGCGCTGGCGGCCTTTCGGGCCACCTTACCGGCGGAGCATCCCGATATCGCTCTCGGCCTCAGCAACCTAGGCATGCTCTATCAAGAGCAGGGCCGCTTCGAGGAGGCGGAGAGGGCGCTGGCGGAAGCCTTGGCCATCAGGCGCAAGACGCTGCCCGCTGATCATCCGGACATGGCCACGGGCTTGAACAACCTGGCGGAGCTGCACCGCAAGCAAGGCCGACTGGACAGGGCCGATCCGCTCTTCGAAGAGGCTCTGCGAATCTGGCGGGCGGCCCTGCCGGAGGGTCACCCGGACCTGGCGGTCGCGCTCAACAACATCGGTTTTCTGCGGCTGAGCCAAGGGCGAACGCAAAGCGCGGCGGCGGCGCTGCAGGATGCCGTGGCCATCCTCACCAACATCGCCAACCGAGGACAAGTCCCTGCCGTGGCGGGCACTTTCCAACTGCATGCCGAAGCGGCCCTGCGTACCTCACTCGAGAGCGGTGGCTTGGCTTGGCCGGGCGCGGCTTTCCAGTCCTTGCAGTGGCCGAGCCTCGGCGCGGCAGGCGAGGCGCTGTTGGCGGCGAGCGCGCGGCGTAGCGGCGGTACCACCTATCTGGACGACCTCGTCCGCCGGCATGAGGAACTCCTGGCCGCGCAGGAAGTGACCCGGCAGCGCTACGTGCAGGCCCTCAATCGACCCGCCGAGCATGGCGGCACGAGCGGATTGGCCGCAATCGCGGCGCGCTACGCTGAATTGAAAGAGGGCCTGGCGGAGACACAAAGGGCCTTGTCCCGGGCCTTTCCGGACTATGCCGAGCTGGCCTTGCCGGAGCCGCTGGATCTCGCTTCCGTGCAGTCGCTCTTGGGGCCGGAAGAGGCCTTGGTCACCTATCTGCCCGGCCGACCCACGATCGCCATGCTGGTGACCCGGGACGGCTATGACTGGGCCTTCCTGCCGCCTGGCGAGGTGCTGATCGGCAAGGCGAGAGAGCTGCGCTGTCAGGCAGCTTTGACCGACCCCGCCTGCCATGCCGAAAGCGACGATGCCACGATCAGAGGCCGCGGCCGCACCGCTGCCGCGACGCGACGGCAGCAGACCAGGCAGCCGCTCGACCTGCTCGATCCGGACGAGGCGCTCGCGCCGAAAGCCTTCGATCTGGCTCTGGCGCACGAGCTCTATCGGGATCTCTTGGGACCTTTCGAGGAGAGGCTGGCGGGCAAGACGCATCTGATCGTGGCGCCCGACGGTCAGCTGATGGGCTTTCCCTTCCAGTTGCTGGTGAGCGACCCTCCGGCGCCGGACCTGACGGGAGACGAGACCTATCGCGCCGCCCGGTGGCTGATCCGAGACAAGGCCGTCTCGGTCTTGCCGACGGTCTCCAGCCTGCGGGCCCTGCGCCGGCTGGGCGGCGACCAGCCGCGCGCCGAACAGCCCTTCCTGGGCTTCGGCGATCCGGTGATCGGCCGGGGCGAGGCGATGGTCTGTCCGCCTCGGGAGGTCTTGGTGGCGAGCCTCGACCAGGCGGGCGCGCAGCAGCTGCGGAACGCCACCGAGGTCACGGCGGAAGGCCTCTTTCGCTCGGGCGGCAGCGCGGAGGGGATCGCCATCGCCAGCGTCGAGGCCGTGCGCGCGCTCGCCCGCCTGCCGGACACCCGCTGCGAAGTCATGGCGGTGGGCGATGCCCTGGGCGCCGAGGCGGACGCGCGCTACCTCGACGAGGCGGCCACCGAAAGCCAGGTGAAGGCGCTCTCGCGGCAAGGTCGACTGAACGACTACCGTGTCCTGCTCTTCGCCACGCATGGCTTGGTCGCGGGCGAAGCAGGGGCGGCGGAGCCGGGTTTGGTACTGACCCCGCCGCGGGCCGGCAGCATCGAAGACGATGGCATCCTGACCGCCAGCGAGGTGTCTCAGCTGAAACTCAACGCCGATTGGGTGATCCTCTCAGCCTGCAACACGGCCTCTGGCAGCGATCCCAACGCCGAGAGCCTCTCCGGACTGGCCAAGGCCTTCTTCTACGCCGGCGCGCAGAGCCTCCTGGTCTCGCACTGGCCGGTCTATTCCGGCAGCACGGTGGAGCTGGTGAGCGAGACGATGGACAGACTGGCGGCCGATCCCACCCTGTCACGCGCCGGCGCGCTGCGACTGGCCATGCTGGCATTTCTCGACCCGGCCAGGCCCGACCTCGATCCCCATCCGGCCCACTGGGCACCTTTTTCCCTGGTGGGAGAGGGCGGCGTGCAATGAGGTGGATCTCGAGACTGCTCTCGGCCATGGCCTTGTGTGTCTTGCCGCTGGCCGCCAGCGGGCAAGAGCGCGCGACGGACGCGCAGCTTTGGGAGTTGAACGCCAAGGCCGTCGAGGCCTTCCAGGCCGGCGACTACGTTACCGCGGCGGCGGCGGCCGAACCGCTCCTGACCGCCTTGCGCGCGACGCGGCAGCGCGACGATCCCGACCTGCAGGGCGTCACCAACCTCTTGGGCTTCAGCTACTATCATCAGGGCCGCTATGCCGATGCCATCCCCCTCTTCGAGGAGTCCCTGGCGAACCGGCGCCGGACCTTGCCGGAGAAGGATCCGGGCATCGCCGCGGCGCTCAACAACCTGGCGCAACTGCATAAGCTGGAAGGGGATTTCGCCAAGGCCGAGGCCTACTTCGAAGAGGCACTCGCCCTGTCGCGCGCAAGCCTCCCGGACGACCATCCACAGGTGGTGAGCGGTCTCAGCAACCTAGCGGGGCTTTATTGGGATCTCGGTCGCCTCTCGGAGGCCCAGGTGCTGCTGGAACGCGTGCTGGAGGTGCGGCGCGCCACGCTGGCGCAAGGCCATCCGGACATCGCGCTCAGCCTGAACAACCTGGCCGAACTCTACCGCAGCCAGGGCCGGTCCGAAGCGGCACTCCCCCTGCACGAAGAGGCCTTGGCCATTCGCAGGGCGGTACTGCCGCCCGACCATCCCGACATCGCGCAGAGCCTCAGCAACCTGGGTCTCCTGCACATGAACCAAGGCCGCTTCGCGCGCGCCCGGCCGTTGCTCGCCGAAGCGGTCGCGCTCTATCGCGCGGCTCTCCCGGCGAACCACCCAACGCTGGCCTGGAGTCTCGACAACCTGGCCCTGCTCTTCAATCGGCAGGGCCAGCTTGCGGCCGCCGAGCCCCTTTTCGAAGAGGCGCTGGCGATCCGCCGCGCCAGCTTGCGGCCGCACCATCCGGACGTCGCCGAGAGCCTGAACCACCTGGCGCTTCTCTATCAGGACCAAGGGCGGCACGGTTTGGCCGAGCCGCTCTACCGCGAGGCGCTGGAGGTACGACGACGGGCCCTGCCGGAGGGTCACCCGGATATCGCGCGGAGCCTCAACAACCTGGCGAACCTCCACTACGGTCTCGGCCGTCCCGATTTGGCGGAGCCCTTGATGGAGGAGGCTCTCGCTATCTGGCGCGGGGCCTTGCCGGCTGATCACCCCGACGTAGCGCGCGGTGTTCACAATCTGGCGGAGATCTACCGCTCGCTTGGCGAGCTGGAGGCGGCCGAGCCCTTGATGAAGGAAGCGCTGGCGCTTTGGCGCGAGGTTCTGCCCGCCGGCCACCCCGATATCGCGGCAAGCCTCTCCGGATTGGCTGAACTCTATCGGGACAAGGGACAGTTCGATGTGGCCGAGCCCCTCCTGTCCGAAGCGCTGGCCATCTGGCGCGCCGCATACCCGGCCGACCATGCGACGATCGCGCTCGGCCTGAACAACCTCGGCTGGCTCCATCTCTCGCGCAACGATGCGTCGAGGGCCACCGAGAGCCTGGGCGAGGCCGTTGCGATCTATACGTCCAGCGCCAACCGCGCGCGGATCGCGGAGGTTTCCTACACCTTCCACAAGCATGCCGAAGCCGCGCTGAGAGCCTGGGCACGGCAGGAGGGCGCCGCGACGCCGGAGAGCGCCTTCTCGTCCCTGCAATGGCCCAACCTGGGTGCGGCTGGCGCGGCGCTGCAGGCCGCGCATGCCCGCCGCTCCGCCAAGAGGCCCGAGCTGGATGCGCTGGTGCGCACCAGGGACGAACGGCTGCAGGCCTACCAATTGGCCAAGCGGAGCTATGTCGAAGCCTTGAGCAAGACCGAGAGGGACGCGGGGGCGGAGGCCTTCGGTGCCCTCAAGGCCCGCTACGACGATCTGGGCGCCGCGCTCGACGAGAGCGATGCGCGCCTGAGCGCGGCCTTTCCCTCCTACGCCGAGCTGGCCCTGCCGCAGCCCTTGGAACTCGCCGGTGTGCAAGCCCTGCTCGGGGAAAGCGAAGCCCTGGTGACCTACCTCCTGGGCAGTCCGACGATCGCCATGCTGGTCACCCGAGAAGAGGTCGACTGGGCCTTTCTGCCGCCTGGCCTCACCTTGATCGCCAAGGCGCGCCAGCTGCGCTGCCAAGCCGCGATCAGCGATCCCGACTGTCGTGTCCTTCCCGATCGCGGCGCCACCCGCCAACCCTTGGGCCTGGCGGATCCGGACGAGGCTCTCGAGGCCTCCCGCTTCGACCTGTCGCTCGCGCATGAACTCTACCGCGACCTCCTGGCGCCCTTCGAAGAGAGCCTGGCCGGCAAGCGGCATCTGATCATCGCGCCTGACGGCAGGTTGATGGGCTTTCCCTTCCAGTTGCTCGTCACCGCGCCGCCCGCCGTTGAATTGGAGGAGGATGATGCCTACCGGCGGGCGCGCTGGCTGATCCGCGACATGGCGATCTCCGTCCTGCCCACCGTCTCCAGCCTGCGTGCCCTGCGCCAGCTCGGTGACGAACTGCCGCCGGCGTCCAGAGCCTTCGTCGGCTTCGGCGATCCGGTGATCGGCACGGGCATGGCCATGGACTGCGGACCCGGCGAGCTGCTGGTCGCTGGCCTCGACGCCATCGCCGACGTGGCGCTGCGCAGCGCCGCCGGCCTCACCGCGCAAGCCCTCTTCCGCTCGGGGCCGGCCGAGGGCGCCCTTCCGCTCGCCGACGTCGAGGCGGTCCGCGCGCTGCCCCGCCTGCCGGACACCCGCTGCGAGGTGGAGGCGGTGGCCGACGCGCTTGGGGCCGACGAGGGCTCGACCTATCTCGACGCCGAGGCGACGGAGCGCCAGGTCAAGGCCCTTTCGGAGCAAGGCCTGCTCGCCGACTACCGCGTCCTGCTCTTCGCGACTCACGGGCTGGTGGCCGGGGAGGCGGGCGCGGCGGAACCCGGACTCGTGCTGACACCACCCGAGACGGCCACGGCGGAAGACGACGGCATCCTGATGGCAAGCGAGGTGGCCGCCCTCAAGCTCAACGCCGACTGGGTCATCCTCTCCGCCTGCAACACGGCCGCCGGCGCCGATCCCAACGCCGAGAGCCTCTCCGGCTTGGCGAAGGCCTTCTTCTATGCGGGCGCGGAGAGCCTTCTGGTCTCGCATTGGCCGGTCTACTCCGCCAGCACGGTGGAGCTGGTGACCGGCACCATGGACCGCTTGGCGGCAGATCCCGGCCTCTCGCGCGCCGAGGCCCTGCGCCAAGCCATGTTGAGTTTCCTCCAGCGGCCGGACCTCGATCCGCACCCGGCACATTGGGCACCCTTCTCCCTGGTCGGCGAGGGCGGCATCGCCTCATCCTTACATGACGCTAAACGTAAGGTGTAGTCATCGCGCCGATCCCCTATTCTAATCAGAAGATGATGAGAGAACAGGGGACGGCAACAATGCCTCCAGTCGTCAGGCAAGTGCTCGCAGGTGTATTCGGCTTGGGCCTACTGGGTCTTTCCAGTCCGGCGCCGGCCGAGGAGTACGCCTTGCTGGTCGGCATTTCCGACTATCCGCGTGCCGAGGATCAGTTGTTCGGTCCCGCCAATGACGTCGCCCTCATGTGGACGGTGCTGCGCCAAAGGGGCTTCGCGCCCGACAACATCATTGTGCTGGCCGACCGGGTCAATCAGGCGGACGGCCCGGTGCCGATCAGCGGCGCGCCGACCTACGAGGGGATCATCGAGGCACTGGCGCAGTTGGGAGCAAGGGCCGAGCCCGGCGACTTCTTCTTCCTCTATCTTTCCGGTCACGGCTCCCAAGTGCCGGAGTTCGCCGGCCAATCGGGTGACCGCGAGCCGGACGGCCTGAACGAGATCTTCCTGCCGATTGACGTCGGCAGTTGGCGCAACGAGGAAGAGCGGGTCGAGAACAGCCTGGTGGACGACGATGTCGGCACCTTGATCCGCGCCGTGAAGGACAAGGGCGCCACCGTCTGGATCGTTGTCGATGCCTGCTACTCAGCGACCATGACCAGAAGCGCCGGCGACGGCGCGCTGCGTTACCGCACGCGCTCCCCGGACAGCCTGGGCGTACCGCCGGTGCTGCTGCAGAGCGCGCGGCAGGCGGCGGCCACCCGTTCGGGCGATGCCCCGCGACGCTCGGAAGCGCCCTGGGCGCGGCTGGCAGGCTCGGGCGGCGAGGGGGAAGGGGACATCATCGCCTTCTTCGCGGCCCAGTCCGACCAGCTGGCGATCGAGACCGACCTGCCGAAGCGAGGCAACGAGCGGCAACCCCACGGCCTGCTGTCCTACTACCTGGCTGAGGCCTTGGGGCGCAGCCCGCGGGCCACCTATCGGGATCTCGCGAACCAGGTGATGGCCGGCTTCGCCAAGCATCCCGGCAGTGACATGCCGACCCCTTTGTTCGAAGGCCCCTTGGATCAGGCCGCCTTCGGCCAGGAGGCGGGCGCTTTCCAGGGCTATCTGGTCGAGCGGCCGCTGTCGGGCGACCTTCTGCAGATGCCGGCCGGCCGACTGCAGGGCATGGAGAGCGGCCTTGAGGTCGGGCTCTACGACCCCGCGGCGCCGGAAGGCGCGCCCGTGGCGCTTGCCCGGATCGTGGCGGTCGGCGTGGCCGACAGCGAGCTGGAGGTCCTCTCTTCGGAGAAGCCGCTCTACCGCTTGCCGCGCCGCCTGCTGGGCCGACCGGAGGAGGCGCCGCTATCGCTGAGCCTGACCGTGGGGCTTCCCTTCGGACCCGACGCCAAGGCGGCGGAGCTGGACCTCGCCAAGGATGCCGTCGCGGCCTTGCGGGCGCGGGACGAGGGAGCGCGCCTCTTGGCCCTGGAGTTCGTCCCCAGCTATGCCGCCTCCGACATCTACCTACGGGTGGAGGCCGGTGCCATCTGGCTCTTGAACGGGCAGGCCGCTTGGCGCGCGGAAGCGGACCCGGACGGCCGACACCGTCTGCCGGTCGTGTCCTTGAGCGACAGCGCGGCGGAGACCGCCGAGGCGCTGGAGCTGGCACTGCGCCAGATCGCGCAAGCCAAGAACCTCGTCACGCTGGCCAGCGCCCTGGGACCGGCTCCCCTGGAGCACAGCCTCAAGGTCGAGGCCTATCTTCTGCCGGACCGCGCACCGCGGACCCAGGCCACGCCGGCCGACAACCGGGACTGCCGGGTCGAGCCGCACGACAGCATCCCGGCCGAGGCCCAGCCCTTCGAGCTGGTGAATACGCCGGACATCTTTCATTGCGACTCGCTCTACCTCCGTCTGGAGAACCTGGGCGAGAAGCCGATCGACATCGGCCTGCTCTATGTCGGCGGCCAGGGCTGCATCTATCAGCTGGGGCGCTACCGGGAGGGCATCCGCCTGATGCCCGGCGCGGCACCGGCGGTCGTGAAGGTGCAGCTGGTGAGCTGGAACCGGCGCGACAACGAAGCCCTGCCGACCGGGATCGAGCGCTTGCTCTTCTTCGCCAGCGAGCTGCAGGACGCCGGCGATCTGGCGACGGTGCGTACCTGGCGCCAGTTCGCGCGGGGCTGTCTGGAAAGCCGCGCGCAGCCGCCGGCCTTGGTCACACGCGGCGGTGCCCACTCGGCGCTGGAACTGCTCCTGGCGGATGCCGTGGCCGGCAGCGGTCTCGTCCGCTCGGCGGCGACCGACAAGCTTAATCGGACAGCGGGTGTGGTCCTGGGCTGGCGTCTGCGTGCGCCGGCGGCGGGGGAGGAAGAGTAATGCAGCAGAAGACGAAAGGGGGCTTAGCAATGTCCGTCACCAGAACGCTCTTGGCGATCTCGACAGGCCTGGCCGTCATGAGCGCTCCCTTGGCAACGCTTGCGGAGGAGACCGCCGCGCCGCAGCCGACGGCGCAAGAAAGGACAGGCGGCAACATCGAGAAGACCGCCGAGCTTCCGGCGGCGGACGACACCTTGAGGCTCTTTCTGGCGAGCGAGCTGGTCGTCTGGGGACGCCGCAATCAGGACCCCGTCGCCCTGGTCACGGCCGCCGACGTCTTGTCTCAGGTCGGAACACAGGAGGCGGACTGGCTGATCAGCTCCAGCGGGGGAGAGCCCAGCGAGAAGACGCCGGCCAAGCCCATGACCTTGGCCTCGGTGATCGCCGAGGGACGCATGCTGGCGGCCGACGACGAGGATCTCCAAGCGCTGCTGAGCGAGATCGAGGCACGGCGGCCACGCGGACCCGTCGGCGGACCGAAGCAGGCGGCCTCGCGCATCGAGGCCGGCGCCTTGCAGCGCTTCACGGTGGACTTCGTCGGCGGCGAGCCGGCCTCCGTCTACCTGGTGGGCGACGGCGACAGCGATCTGGATCTTCTGATCCTGGACGAGACCGACACGGAGATCTGCACCGGAACCCGCAACGCGGACCGGGAGCTCTGCCGTTGGATGCCGCGCTGGACCGGCAGCTTCACCATCTACGTCAAGAACCAGGGAGGTTACTACAATGACTACCAGATCTTCGCGGGCAGCGACTAAGAACCCGCGGCAGAAGACCCGCGCTCTTAACTTCTCCATGCGGGATCATAAGGCGAAACGGTCTTGGTTAGACCTGAAAGCGACAGTCAAAGGAGGATGTGAGATGTTTTTCGATCGCAGTGCAAAGATCATCGGTGCCGGCCTCTTGGCGCTCAGCCTGTCGGGTCCCGCCTTGGCCAACGAGGGCACCAACCTGGCCGACGGAAAGGGCGATGGCGGCGGCGTCGTCGCGGATCGGCACCTGGCATCGCAGCTCTATTCCTACGGCGTGGAAGCCCAGGATCCGCTGGCCGTCATCATGGCGCTCAGGATCGCCGTCAACCGCGCCGGGGAGCCGGTGGAACTGGTGAGCGACACCGAACCGGCGACGCGCACGGGCGGCGAGGCCGCGTCCGATGCGAGCGGCGATGACGCCTTGCCCACGGAAGAGGCCATGGTCGCGATGGCCCGGAACCTGGCCGCCGACAACGATGCCTATCAGAATCTGATCGACGAGATACTGAGCAACAAGACGCGTGGTGCCGTCGGCGGGCCGCAGTATGCCAAGGGCCAGGTGCGGCCAGGCTTGGACGAGTACTACTGGGTCACATTCCGCGGCAACGAGCTGGCCGAGGTCGGTCTCGACGGCGGCGGCGACAACGACCTCGACCTCTACATCTACGACCAGAACGGCAATCTGGTGTGCGAGAGCGCGGTCCAGGGCGACGTCGAGTACTGCAGCTGGTACCCGCGCTGGACCGGCCCCTTCAAGATCCTGGTCAGCAACTACGCCAACCGAGTCAACACCTACTATCTGCTGACTAACTGAGTCCGATGAGCCGCGCTCCTCACGAGGGGAGCGCGGCTTCGCCCCGAGCGAGGAGAGGTGACATGCAACGGATTGGGAACTTCGCCCTGGGCGCCCTTGCCGGTTTTGTCCTGTTCGTCGCGCAGGCGGCGCAGGCCCAGGTCTTGCTGGACAGCGATCGCGGAGTCTTCAGCCTGCACGGAGTCTTGGCGCCCATCATGCCCGGCGTGGTGCAAGTCCTGGTGGAGTTCGAACAGGACACCGCCGGGCGGCGGCAGCAGCAAAGCGACCGCTATTCGGACCCCAACCAGCCGCCGAGCGAGGAGGAGGATGGTCGCACCGGTTCCGGCGCCGTCATCGACGCCGAGCGCGGCCTGATCGTCACCAACCACCACGTCGTCGAAAGCGGCGATCGGATCATCGTGCGCTTGAGCGACGGTCGCGAGTTGGAGGCGGAGCTGGTCGGCAGCGACCAATCCACGGACATTGCCTTGATCAGGGTCTCGGAAAGGAACCTCACCCAGCTGCCGTTCGGCGATTCCGAGAGCTTGCGCGTGGGCGACTTCGTGATCGCCATCGGCTACCCCCTGGGCCTGGAGCAGACCGTGACCCTGGGCATCGTCTCCGGTCTCAGCCGCCAGACCCGAAGCCTCGAGTACGAGGACTTCATCCAGACCGATGCCGCCATCAACAGCGGCAACTCGGGCGGCCCCTTGGTGGACACGCAAGGCCGAATCGTCGGCATCAACACCCTCATCCTCTCGGAAGGCGGCGGTGGCAGCATCGGCCTGGGCTTCGCGGTGTCGGAGCGTATTGTCCAAGCTGTCGTCCAGCAGTTGGAAGACTACGGCGAGGTGCGCCGTGGCCGGATCGGCGTTTCCATTGAAGACCTTACCCCCGACGTCGCCGAGGCCCTGTCGCTCCGGATCACCCAGGGCGCGATGATTACCGAGGTGCATGCCAACACGCCCGGCATGGCGGCCGGTTTACGCGCCGGTGACATCGTCGTCGCGGCCAATGGAGATGCGATCGACAGCGCCGGGGACCTGCGCACCTTCATCGGCCTTGCCGGGCCCAACGCGACCATCACCTTGCGCATCCTGCGTGACGGCGAGAGCCAGGACCTGGTCGTGAAGCTGGAGCCGCCCAGCGTGCGCGCGGTGGACCTCCATCTCTTCGGTGCCAGCTTGGCGTCCCTACCGGAGAGCCACATCGCAGCCCAACGCGGCATCAAGGGCTTCCTCATCACCGGCGTCGAACCCGATAGCCCGGCCGCCGCAGCCGACCTGCAAAGCGGCGACGTGGTCGAGTTCGTGAACCAGCAGCCGGTCGACAGTCTGGAGGCCCTGCGCGAGGAACTGGGTCGCGTCAAGGGCGTCGCCGTCCTCGATATCCTGCGTGGCAATCGCGTTCTGCGGCGGGTCGTGCGCCAGCATGGTGGCGGATAGCCGGCAAAGGCTGCGTGCTACTCCAACGTGGCGGGTTCCAGTCCGTAGCTGCGGATGATCTCCAGGGCCTCGCCACGGCGGAAGAGCGCGCGCCAGGCGGCATCGAAGCGGTCGATCAGCTCTTGGTCGGAAAAGCTGCGCGCGAAGCCCGCGTAGTAGAGGATCGCCTGGTGACCGCCGGCATAGCGCACGCCGGGCGCCAGCCCCTCCGCGGCGATCACCTGCCGCCCGCGATCGCGATTGGAGTAGACGGCGTCGATGCGGCCCGCGGCGAGCTTGCGAAAGCCCGAGGAGTCATCGGGGCGCTCGTCGATCTCGATGGGATCGAGGCCACGAGCTTCCATCTCGTCGCGGATCCGGGTCAGCTGGACGGCGGTGTTGGAGGGCGCGAAGACGCCGATCTCGAAGCCCTCCAGCTGCGCGATGTCGTTGAAGTCCATAGCGTTGTCCGCGTTCACGAAGATGCCATACTCGGTACGGAAGTGCGGGGGCGAGAAGCGTATCCACTCTTCGCGCTTCGGGTTTCGGCCGATGACCATCATGGCGTCGGCCTCGCCGTCCCGCATCAGCTTCTGCGCGCGCCGCCAGGGGTAGAGTGCGTAGCTGCACTCGATCCCCGCTTCCTCGCAGACGGCGTCGATTAGGTCGCGACCGGGGCCCGCCACCTGCTCGTTCTCGCCGTAGATGAAGGGTGCGAACTCCAAGGTGACGAAACGGATCTTCTCCGCCGCGCTGGCTTGCGGCGTGAACCCGGCGGCTAGGGCGATTGCCATGAAGAACGAGACTAGGGCGCGCATCACAGCACCTCCGGGCCGAACGGCCGCTCCGTCAATCGGTGCCAGTCTAACCGCTGCGACCCCCGGGAGTCTTGTCGCTGATTGGCGAAGCGGAACCGCGCGGGACAAGCCGGCTAGGACAGGAGAATGGTGTTCTCCGGCTTCCAGGAGAGGATCACGCTGTCGCCGGGCGCGGCCGAGACCTCTTCGCCGCCCTTCGTCAGGACGGAGACCCGCTGCTCTTGCCAGGTCAGGAAATGCGTTGCGACGGGGCCGGAGAAGATCGTCTGCCGGACGGTCGCGGGAAGGTTGTTCCAACCCTCCCGCGCTTCCGTCGACAAGGTCAGGTACTCCGGCCTCACGGCGAAGCGAACGGAGCCGCTCTTTCCCGTCGGAGGTGCCGGGAGGCGGACGAAGGACCCCTCCGCCAGCCTGACGCCGTCGCCCGCCATCTCGCCTTCGAAGAGGTTGGCGTCGCCCAGGAAGCGTGCCGCGAACTCGTTTACCGGCCTATCGTAGACCTCTCTGGGCGCGCCTTGCTGCACCAGGGCGCCGTCCTTCAGAATGCCGATGCGGTCACTCAAGGTCAGGGCCTCTTCCTGATCGTGGGTGACGAAGATCGTGGTGATGCCGATCTCGCGCTGGATGCGCTTCAGCTCGACCTGCATATCCATCCGCAAGGCCTTGTCGAGCGCGCTCAGGGGCTCGTCCAGCAGCAGCACGCGGGGTTCGGTGACGATGGCGCGGGCCAAGGCGACACGCTGGCGCTGGCCGCCGGACAGCTGGTGCGGACGGCGGGTTCCGAGGTCGCCCAGCTGGACCAAGTCCAGGACCGCGGCCACCCGCCGCTTGATCTCGTTCGAGGAGACCTTCCGCACACGCAGGCCGAAGCCGATGTTGTCGGCGACGCTCATGTTGGGAAAGAGGGCGTAGTTCTGGAAGACCATGCCGATCTCGCGCTTTTCCACCGCGACGCGCTCGACCGGCTCTCCGGCAATGGTGACCGTGCCGGAATCGGCGAAGACGAAGCCGGCGATGGTGCGCAAAAGCGTGGTCTTGCCGCTGCCGGACGGACCCAGAAGGCCGTAGAACTCTCCGTCGGCGAAATCGATGGTGACCTCGTCCAAGGCCTTGGTGCCGCCATAGCGCTTGTTCAGCCGCGCGACCCTGACTTCGGCCATCAGCGCTCTCCACCGAACTTGAAGAAGCGGGCCGCCAGCAGCATGACCAGCATCGAGACCACGATGATGATGGTCGAGATGGCGTTGATCTCCGGCGTGAAGCCCTTGCGGATGGCGGTGTAGATCTCGACCGGCAAGGTACTGTCGCCCGGCTGCGCCAGGAAGTAGGAGACCACGAACTGGTCGAAGGAGACGGCGAAGGCGAAGAGGGCGCCGGCGATGATGCCGGACGCGATCCAGGGCAGTGTGACGAAGCGCGTGACCTCCCACTGGCTGGCGCCAAGCGAGCGGGCGGCTTCCTCCAGCTGCGGATCCAGGGTGCGTAGGCGGGCCGCGACCACCACGATGACGTAGGGCAGGGCCAGGGCGACATGTCCCAGGAGCACCGCTTGCGAGCCCCGACCGATGCCGACCGAGAAGAAGAAGATCAGCATGGCCGTTCCCGTGATGAGCCATGGAATGGCGATCGGCGGGAACAGCAGAACCTGCAAGACCCGCTTGCCCGGGAAGCGGTAGCGGTGCAGCGCGATCGCGGCGGCGGTGCCCAGCAGGGTGGCGATCACCGTGGTGGCGCAGGCGATCCAGATGCTGTTCCAAGCCGCCTCCAGAAGTTCGTCGTTTCCGGCCAGCCGGCGGTACCACTCGCCGGTGAAGTCGAGCGGAAACTGATAGAACTCGGAGCGGTTGAAGGACATCAACGCCATGACCAGGACGGGTACGTAGAGGAAGAAAAGCACCAGGCCGAGCCAGGCGCGCCCCAGCGAGCGGAAGGCTCTGTCCTTGCCCATCAGCCGGCCCTCCGCAGGACCGGGCTGGCGACCGCCAGGATGGCGAGGACCAAGCCCAACAGCAGGAAGGAGAGGGCGGCCCCCAAGGGCCAGTTGAAGACGGCCACGAACTGATCCTCGATGACGGTGCCGAAGAAGGTGCCCGCGCGACCGCCGAGGATGCGCGGCTCCATGAAGGAGCCCATCACCGGTACGAAGATCAGGACTGCGCCCGCGATGACGCCCGGCAGCGACAGCGGTCCCACGACTCGTAGCAGGATCATCCAGCGCGGCGCGCCCAGAGAGCGGGCGGCTTCGATCAAGCTGTCGTCGATCGCCTGCAGCGCCAGGTAGGAGGTGAGGATGACGTAGGGCAGGTAGGAGTGAACCAGCCCGATCACCACCGCCGGATAGGAGAACATCAGGTTCACCGAGACCTCGAACGGCAGGATGGCGTTCAAGGTCGCGTCGATCACCCCGTTACCCCGCAAGACGATGGCCCAGGAGAAGACCCGGACCAGGCTGTTCGACCAGAAGGGCAGGATGACCAGCAGGAAGAGCGCCTCGCGCGTTCGGCCCTTGATCGTCTTGGCCAGCACGAAGGCGCAAGGATAACCGATGGCGATGCAGAGCAGGGTGACCAGCGCGCTCAGCTGGAAGGAGCGCCAGAGCAGATCGGCGTAGAAGGGCTTGTCGAAGAACTCCAGGTAGTTCGCGAGCGTCGTCTCCCAGTCGCGCCCGCCGATGGGGAGGTCGCTCAGGAAGCTGAAGAAGAGCATGGCCGACAGTGGCAGGAAGACCGCCACTGTCAGCCAAAGGTAGGCCGGGCCGATCAGCAGGGCGGCGCGCGACGCCTCCCGCCGATCGGCGGTCGCTTGCATGGCCGACCCGGTCTTTCCCGCTTACTGCGCCTTCAATTCCTGCCAGAGCGCGAGGTACTCCTGCCGCTTCTCCTCGGGCACCGGCGCCATGAACTGCACCCGTGCCACGACCTCGGGATCGCCCAGCACGACGCGATTGAAGGCGTCGGCAGGCAAGGCGTCGGCGGCCTTGCTGTTGGAGGGGGCGGGGGCACCGCCTTCGTTGGCCCAGGTGACGTAGAAGTCAGGATCGATCATGTAGTTGATGAAGGCGCGCGCGGCCTCCGGATGCTCCGAGCCGGTCGGGATCGACAGTCCGTCGAGCCAGCCGATGGCGCCTTCTTCAGGCACGACGAAGGCCACCGGCAAGCCCTTGTTGATCGACCTGGAGACCGATCCGCTCCAATAGGGCGCGATGACGAAGTCGCCGGCGGCCATGAACTGGTTCCAGTCGTTCTCCGAGCTCCAGAAGGTGCGAATCTGCGGCATCAGCGCCTCAAGCTTGGCGCGAACCGCCGCCATGTCCTGGATGTCGTTGATGCTCTGTCCGGTCGCTAGGGCGGCGAAGTGCATCGACTCCAGGGCGTCGTCACGCCAGCCGACCTTGTCCTTCATCTCCGGATCCCAGAAGACCGCGAGCGAGGTCGGGGCTTCGTCCATGGCATTGGTGTTGTAGGCAAAGGAGGTCAGGCCCCAGACCCAGGGCACGCCATAGACCTGGCCGCCCGGCACCAGCTCCTCGTTGCTCGCCAGGTTCGGTGCCACGTCGGCGAAATGGGAGATGTCGGAGACGTCGATCGCCTGGATCAAGCCCTCGTCCTTCGCCTGACCGGTGAAGGCGCTGTTGATCAGGACCACGTCATAGGCGCCGGGATTGGTGCGCAGCTTGGTCAGCATCTCCTGCTCGGAGTTGAAGTAGTCGTGCACCACCGTGTGTCCGGTGGCCTCGGTGAAGGCCTCCAGCGCAAAGGGCTCATCCGTGCCATAGCCCTTCCAGTTCAAGACACGGATCTCGTCGGCGTGGGCCGTTCCGAAGGCGAGTGCCGCGAGGGCAGCTCCGACCACGGCGAGGGCGCTGGTCCGTTTGCTAGTCATGACTCCGTCCTTCCCTGTTGAAGCAGTGAGTAATCCACGTTGGCGAGGGGTTCGCCAGGTTCGTCCCTTGCCGGGATCGGCGATCTCCTGTCCGGTTCTCTCGTCCTTAGAAAGGCCAAGACCTCGGCCATCGGCGGACAGGTCGCGGGGCCGTTGCGGGTCGTCGACAAGGCGGCGGCCGCGTTGGCATAGCGTACGGCCTCGCGCGGCTCGGCGCCGGCCCCGAGCGCGCCCAGGAAAGCGCCGATGTGCGCGTCGCCGGCACCGTTGGTGTCGACCGTCTTCACCGGAAAGGCCGGCAGCAGCTCCGGTGCCTGCCCGCGCGGACAGAGCCAGCAGCCGACCGCGCCGCAACGCAGAACGATGCCTGCGGCGGCGGGGCAGTGCTCGGTAAGAAGCGCCTCGCCGGCGGTGGCCGGATCGTCGAACCCGGTGATCTGGCGCGCTTCGCGGGTGTTCAGGCTGACCCAGCGCGCCGCCGCAAGCACATCCGCGAGGATGCTCTCTGGGATGCTGGCCACGGCCGGGGAGGGGTCGAAGACCAGGCTCGCCTCCTCCGGCAGGGAGCACAGATAGCGGTGCAGCGCATCGCGGCTGCCGACATAGGCAAGCGCATAGCCCGAGAGCATGATCCAGTCGTAGGCGCCGGCCTCGATCGGGCGCAGCATCCAGTACTTCAAGAGGCCCTCGGCGCCTTCGCGCGAAATGAAGGTCCGCTCGCCCTCCTTGTCGACCAGAACCACGCAGCTGCCTTGATCCAGCGCGCCGTTGGCCTCCCTCAAGGCCTCGATCTCCTCCCGCCACAGGGCTTCGCGCAGCAGGTCGGAGAAGGGCCCGCTGCCCAAGCCGCCACCGTAGACCACGGCAAGACCGCTGCGGCGGGCCGCGAGCATCGCGTTGAAGCCGCCGCCGACGGCGGTCTCCACGCTCTTCGCCAAGACCTCGTCGCCGGGTTCGGGAAGCTGGTCGATGCGATAGATGAGATCGACGACGGCGCCGGACAGCTGCAGAAGGCGCCCGCTCTTCATTGCGCTTGCTCCAGTCTCGCGCCGGCTGCCATGCGCTTGCTCCGCATGGCCAGCAATGCTTCGGCCAGGGGCTTCAGGTCGAGGTTGTTATGATCGAGCACACGGCGGAGCGCTTCTTTCGGCAATCCCTCCGCGCCCCGGCAAGCACCGCCGATCGCGCCGGCGATCGCGCCGACTGTGTCCGTGTCGCCGCCGATGTTCGCGGCGCAAAGTGCGGCCGCCCAGGGATCGCCATCGCAGGCCTCCAGCAGGCCGAAAGCCGCCGGCACCGACTCCTGAGCGGCGACGCTGGTGCCGATGAGGCTCGCAATCTCCGCGCAGGCCGAGTGGGCGGGCCGCTTGCGGCCAAGAGAAAGTGCCAGCTCTATGCGATGGTCGATGCTGCCGCCGGCCGCCCAGTAGCCGTGTCGCGCGCCCTGCTGCGCGGCGGCAATCGCGATCTCTCTTGTCTCGCGCCAGGAGGCTCCCTCGATCCCGGCACTGACGGCCGCCGCGACGGATGCCGCAGCCCCGATTGCAAGCCCGGTGTTGTGAGTGATGCGACAGGTCTCGGCCACGCGCTCGACCAAGGCGGTCAGCGGTTCAGTCGGCATCTCTATGCCTACCGGCGCGATGCGCATCGCCGCCCCGTTCGTGTCGCCGAAGCGTCCGGTCTGGTCAGCCGGCTGACCTTTCAAGAGAGCGTCCAAGGCGCGCTTGGTCGAGGGGCCCAAGAGGTCGTCGACGCCGCGCGCTTTGACGTCCGCCTCCCAGGCGACCAGGCTCTCCGCCCAGGCAACCTCGTCGAAGCCGCCGTCCTCGGCGATCAGATGACGCGCCAGCAAGAGGGTCTGCTCGGTATCGTCGGTGATGCTCGCGGCCGGCAGGCCGTGCGAGACTGGCTGGCTCGCGCTTGCCGCGACAAAGCCTTTGATCTCTCCGTAGGTCCGGGCGATCTCCTCGGGAGAGAGCGTCTGGGTGGGCATGCCCAGGGCGTCGCCCAGGGCAACGCCGGCGAGTGCGCCAACGGCCCGGTCCAGTTGCGTCACCTGCCATCCGCCGCGCACCATCAGAACTCCAAATGCAGGCCAAAACGGGTCGGGTCGAGGAAGCTCTCGACATACTCGATGATCTGGTCGTCGGCGTCACGGGTCACGCGCCTGGTGTGCAGCATGGCCTCGCCAGGCTTCCGCCCCATCAGCCGCGCCTCGCGCTCCGGCAGGGAGGGCATGACGTTGGCCCACTCCTCGCCGCCGTGGATGAAGAGGCCGGCGTCGCGAAAGGTCTCGCCGAGCGAGCCCTTCGTCAGGCCCTGCTCCAGGACGGCGCGAAAGCGGTCGCGCCAGGGAGAGCGGCTGCGCTCCAGCGAGAGGCCGAGCCCGCTATCGCTCAAGAGGCGCACCCGATCGACGCAAAGGAACTCGCCGTCCGGCAGGCCCAGGAAGCTGGCCGCCGCCGCGTCCTGGTCGCGGGCAATGCGTAGCACCTTCGTGTCGACCGCGCTGTCGGACTGCGCCAGCGCCAAGGTCCACCCCATCGCGTCGTCGATCGAGGAGCCTTCGTAGGTCACGAACGAGCCGATGCCGGTGCGCGTGGTGATGAGGCCGCTGCGGGCAAGCTCCTCCAAACCCTTGCGCACGGTGTTGCGGCTGACGTCGAAGCGACGCACCAACTCCGCCTCGCTTTCCAGGCGATGCCCCCGCGCCATGCGGCCGGAGCGAATCTCCTGTTCCAAGGTGCGGGCAATGTGGGTGGATTTTGAAAGCCCTACTTCGCGCTTCATGGCCCTGGTCTGGTTGAACTTGTTTGGACCTGTTCAGTATGTAAAGGGCGCCAAGGGCGGTCAAGTGCCCTTCAAAGCCGGGACTGCGCGAGGAGTTGCGCGGCGCTCTCCCGGTAGGCCGCGCGCTTTGCTTCGGACATGCGATCCCAGGTCCGGTAGACCTGCGCCAGACGCGGGTTGCCGCGCAAGGTCGCCTCGTTGCGGGCGAGGAAGTCCCAGTAGAGGGGATTGAAGGGACAAGCGCCGGGCCCGGTCTTCTTCTTGACGTCGTAGGTGCAGCCCGCGCAGTAGTCCGACATCTTGTTGATGTAGTTGCCGCTGGCGGCATAGGGCTTGGACGCCAGCAGACCACCGTCGGCGTACTGGCTCATGCCCAGCGTGTTCGGCAGTTCCACCCACTCGTAGGCGTCCGCGTAGACCGACAGGTACCAGTCGTGCACCTCGCTGGGCCGGACGCCCAGCAGCATGGCGAGATTGCCGGTGACCATCAGTCGTTGAATGTGATGGGCATAGGCCTCTTCCTTCGTCTGCGTGACCACGTCCTTCACGCAGGCCATGTCCGTATCCGCCGTCCAATAGTAAGCCGGCAGGGGCCTTTCGGCGCCAAGCGCGTTCTTCTCGACATAGTCCGGCATCATCAGCCAGTAGATGCCGCGCACGTACTCCCGCCAGCCGATGATCTGGCGGATGAAGCCCTCCACCGCGTTGAGCGGCGCCTTACCCTCGAGATAGGCCGCTTCGGCCCGTCGGCAGAGGATGAGCGGGTCGAGGAGACCGGCATTGAGGTAGAGCGAGAGAACGGAGTGGTAGAGGAAGCGCTCGCCGCGCAGCATGGCGTCTTGATAGTCGCCGAAGGAGGGCAGGGCTTCTTCCAGGAAACAGGCGGCCGCGCGCTCCGCGTCGTCGGCTTTGACCGCGAACCAGAAGGGGGTGAGGTCGCCGAAATGATCCGAGAAGCTGCCCGCGACCAAGGTCAAGACCTCGCGGGTGACGGGATCTGGTTCGATCCGGAGCGGACGCGGCATGAAGAGCGTCTGCTCTGCCGGCTTTCTGTTCTCCGCATCGAAGTTCCAGCGCCCGCCTTCCGGCTGATCGCCCCGCATGAGCAGGCCGGTCTTTCGCCGCATTGCGCGGTAGAAGTGTTCCATGCGGAGCTGCTTGCGACCCTTTGCCCAGGCGGCGAACTCACTGCGCGAACAGAGGAAGCGACGGTCGACCAGGATCTCGACCGGCAGGCCGAAGCGCTCTTGCCAGGACTCTAGCTCCTGCAAGACCCGCCATTCCCCGGGCTCGGTGACCAAGACGCGATCTGGTTCGTGCCTTGCAATGGCCTCCGCCAAGGCGTCCGAAAGGGAAGCGGCGGCGCCCGGGTCGTCGAGTTTCCGGTAGTCGACGCGCCAGCCCGTGCGGCGCAGGTCCTCGGCTAAATGGCGCATTGCGGAGAAGAGGAAGGCGATCTTCTTCTTGTGGTGCGAGACGTAACGCGCCTCCCGCTGGACTTCGGCCATGAGGACGATGTCGCGGGACGGCGCCGCCGCCTGGAGGGCAGCCAGGTCGGGGCTCAGTTGATCGCCCAGGACGAGGACAAGATTGCGGCCGGTCATAGAGCCTTTGTACGAGGCGGCGCGACCGGGGAATCACACCTCCCCATCGCCGGAGCGCTAGATCGCGTCGCGACGGGCGAAGTCCATGTAGATCTCCTGCAGCCTCAGGGTGAGGGGACCGGGTTTGCCGTCGCCGATGGTGCGGCCGTCGATCCTCACCACCGGGCAGACGTAGGTCGACGCTCCCGTGATGAAGGCCTCGTCGGCGCTTCGGGCTTCCTCCAGCGTGAAGAGGCGCTCGTCCAGGGCCACGCCGTGCTTCTCCACCAAGGCCAGCAATGCCTTGCGGGTGCAGCCGGGCAGGATGTCGTGCGACAGCGGGCGTGTCACGACGGTGTCGTCCTTCACCAGGTAGAAGCTGGTCGCCCCTCCCTCGGTGACGAAGCCGTCCTGATGCATGAGCACCTCCGCGGCGCCCGCTTCCTTGGCGATCCACTTGGCGAAGACGCTGCCCATCAGGCCGACGGTCTTGATGTCGCGGCGAGCCCAGCGGATGTCCATGGCGCTCTGCATGGCGATCCCCTCGCGGTAGGCACGTCGTTCGCCCTCTTCCTTGCTCTGCGTGAACATGAAGATCGTGGGCTTGAGGTCGCCTTGGGGGATGAAGTCGCGGTCGCCTTCGCTGCCCCGGGTGATCTGCATGTAGACCAGACCTTCGTCGACCGCGTTCAGACGGACCAGCTCGCGCATCACGGCCAGGATCTCGTCGCTGCCGAGCGGGGCCGGAATGCGCATCTCCTTCAGCGAGCGCTCCAGGCGCTGCATGTGCGAGGCAAAGTCCAGGAGCTTGCCGTCGATGACGCCGGCCACCTCGTAGACCGCGTCGGCGAACAGCAGACCCCGGTCGAAGATGGAGATCTTGGCATCCTCCGCTACGCAGAAGTCGCCGTTGAGGTAGACGGTTCGGGACAAGAGCGCCTCCCGGGATGGATGTGGAGCGGTCACGGGCCAAGACGACAGTCCGGCCCGCCGCCATCAGTCACTAGGGCCGGCCCGGGGCGCTCGTCAATCCCGCGGTCGAAGCCCTCAAGTGCGGGTGCGAAGCGGGAGATGTGCGATGGCGCGCTCGGCTGCCTTTGTTCGGGATACTTCTTCTCGAAGTCCCAAGAGATTTGCCGTGATGCCTTTGTTTAGTGCGGCTCCGCGGTGCGGCGAAGCCTCTCGGCCGTGACAGGCTGGATCGCCGCGCTTCGCTCGCGATGACGGTGGGTGAGCTGGTTGCGCGGCCGCGGCCGGCATGGACATCCAGGTCCTATGAGGATCGATTCAGTAGCGCGCGACGCCGTCACTGCGAGGAGCGCAAGCGACGCGGCAGTCTAGTGCAGCACCACCGGCCGAGACCGGCTGGATCGCTGCGCTTCGCTCGCGATGACGTCGGGTGAGCTGGTTGCGCGGTCTCGGTCGGTATCGAAACTCTAGTCCGGCAAGCCAACTTCTAACGCCAGAACTCGATGAAGAAGCAAACGGGGCCTTGGGGTGTGACCCAATGGGTGACCTCGGGCTCAACCAGGCCCTTGACCTCCGGCGAAAGCAGTTTGTCCTCCTGCCTGTCCGGCGCGCGAAAGCGCAGGCTGCCGGAGAGCACGTGGATGACGCCCCACACGCCAGCCTTGGTGCGATGTTCGCTGGTGAGCCCGGCGGGGACCGTCTCCTCGGTGAAGACGGGCGTGGTCTTGTAGGCGGTCAGTCCTGACGGGATCGCTGTCATGGGAGGGCTCCTTAATGACTAGCTGGGCGTCGGCCGGGCGGCGGCGCGGAGTTCCGGCAGGCCGAACATGGATAGCTGTAGGCTCTGGGCGATGCGTTCGGCGCGGTCCACGAAGAGGGCGGCCGCGCCAGGCGGGCAGACCTCCTCGGCGCTCTCGCGGAAGAGAGCCAGCCAGCGCTCGAAATGCGCGGGAGTAACCTCGGACAGTGCCTTGTGCTTCGGCACCGGGTTGCCCTTGTAGCGGCCGGTCATGCGGGTGACAGAGGACCAGAAGGCCATCATGGTGGCGAGATGCGGTTCCCAGTCCTCGATCCTTCGTGCGAACACCGGACCCAGGACAGCGTCGTCGCGCACGCGGTGATAGAAGTGCCGGACCAGACGCTCGATGAGAGCCTCGTCGATGTCGGGGTGCAGGGCGTGACGCAGGGGATTCGCCGCGGCGGAGGGGGCTTGCATTTGTCGCTCTCCTCGTCGGGTTAGTACGGCCTCAGGCCAGGCTGTCGGCGAAGTAGTGATTGCGGTCGCGGTGCCCGGCCTCGTCCCGGCGCACGGCCAGGACCACGTCGCGCAGGGTGGCGTCGTCGGGAAGGCCCCAGTAGTCCTTGGCGATCTGCGGTGCCGGCAGGTTCTGGTGCCGCCCGGCATCGATCTCGGCCAGGTAGTGGGTGTAGCTGGTGACGGCCTCCTCCTCGAAGTAGCCGACCACGCGGTGTGCGGTCTTCGGCGCGAAGAGATAGAGGAAGAAGTAGAAGTTATAGAAGACCGCTTGCGCCACCATGATCAAGAGCCGCTCGGGCAGGGTCGGCTTGGCGATCTCGACGAAGGTCATGAGGTGCATGCGCTCGTTCTCGGCCTCGTCCAGCAGTTCGCGGATCCAGCCAGGCTCTTCCTCGATCCGACGCAGGGCGCGGAGGTGGCGCAGCAGGCCGCCGACCATGCCCGGCACGGCCGCCACGGTTTCCAGCACCACGGCCCGGTGGCCGTAGCGTCCGGCGAAGAAGCGGTCCGCGATGAAGCGTAAGCTCTTGACCACGCCCAGCGCGATGCGGTCGCTGAGGTCGTTCGGGCGGTGATGGATCGCCTGATCGCTCGGGCTGCGCAGGGTAACGGTGTCGGCCATCGGGTCCTCCCGCAAAGAGGTTCTGTGATGGCTTCAATATGGATGCGCACGATCCTAAAAGCTATATATGAAATACATCTTTATTGCGACCTGACGACGCAATCGCCAGTCAGCGCGCCTCCGCCGGCGGGAGGAGGGGACCGACGCCGACGCGCTCGGTGATCAGTCCATAGGCCTCCGGCCGGCGATGGAGGGCGAAGTTGAAGACCTCCCGCTTCATGTAGTCGGCCGCGTCCAGGTCGCAGCTGGCGGTGATGAGCTCGTCCTCAAGGCTTTGCGCCTGGGCCACGATCTCGCCAGAGGGCGCGATGATCATGCTTTGGCCGATCATGTCGAAGCCCTCCTCGCAACCGCACTTGGCGGCAGCGGCCACCCAGCAGGCGTTGTGATAGGCGCCGGCCTGCATGGTGAGCGCGTTGTGAAAGTTGGCCAGCGCCGCTTGCCGGAAGGGTTCGCCCAGCCCGACCGGGGTGTTGTAGCCGAGCGCGATCAGCTCGACGCCCTGCAGGCCCATGACCCGATAGGTTTCCGGCCAGCGGCGGTCGTTGCAGATCGCCATGCCGAGCCGCCCACCCAAGGCCTCGATGACGGGGAAGCCCAGATTGCCGACGTCGAAGTAGCGCTTTTCCAGATGCTCGCCCTTGCGGGCCGGATCGGGTTCGGCATGGCCCGGCAGGTGGATCTTTCGGTACTTGCCGACGATGGCGCCTCGGCGGTCGACCAGCGCCGAGGTGTTGTAGCGTGCCTCGGCGTGGCGCTCGGCATAGCCCAGGTAGAATCCCACCTCCAGCTCCGCCGCCGCCTCGAAGAGCGGTCGCGTCTCCGCGTTCGGCATTGTCTCTTCGAAGAAGGCCTCCAGCTCCCGGTCGCCGCGCGCGTAGATCCAGCGCGGAAAAAAGGTGGTGAGCGCGAGCTCCGGAAAGACCACGAAGCGGCAGCCCTTGGACCGCGCCTCCCGCAAGAGCGCCAGCATCCGCCTGACCGCGGAGGAACGCGGCTCCGCCTTGGCGATGGGACCCATCTGCGCCACGCCCACGTCCAGTCGTCTCATGCCGGTTTCTCCCGCTTTCCCGCTAAAGCCGTGTACCCTGCCTCCGCCATGCCGGGCGACCGGCCCATCTGTCCACGGAGGAAACACATGAGCGAGGTTCCTGCCAACATCGTCGGTGAGACCATTCAGGTCTGCGTTGTCACCCGCGACTATCGCAAGGCCATGGAGGGTCTCACCAAGCTGGGTATCGGTCCCTGGCGCGTCTACACCTTCGACGCAGAGACCTGTACGGAGCTGACCTACCGTGGCCAGCCGGCCGACTTCGCGATGAAGCTCTGCATCGCCTTCTCCGGCGCCATGATGTGGGAGATCGTGCAGCCGACCAAGGGGCAGACCATCTACGACGAGTTCCTGGAGGCGCATGGCGAAGGCATCCACCACATCGCCGTCGACTGCGGCGGCCTGGACTGGGATGACCGCATCAAGAGCTATGCGGAGCGCGGCTTCCAGGTGATTCAGTCCGGCAAGTGGCAGGGCGTCGTGCCGTGGGCCTACTTCGGCACGGAGGACGCCACCACCACCACCTTCGAGACCTTCCACATCCCCGCCGACTTCGAGATGCCTGAACCGGAAGCTTGGTACCCGGCCCCACCGGCGGGGTGAGGCCGGGCTTCCTGCCGCTTAGGTGAGCATCGGATCGGTCATCACCTCCAAGAGCGCCGGGCCTTCCGCCGTCAAGGCTTCCTCGAGGGCATGGCGGAGATTCTCCTGGCGCTCGACGCGGAGGCCGGTGCCGCCGCAAAGGCGGGCGTAGTCGGCGAAGCCGGGGTTTTGCAGCGCGGTCTGCCAGACCTTCCACTCGCCGTCGCGCTGCTCCTTGGAGATCTTGCCGAGTTCGCCGTTGTTCAGCAGGACGTGGGTGATGTTCATGCCGTACTTCACGGCGGTGGTGAACTCGCCCATGTACTGCCCGAAGCCGCCGTCGCCGCTGATGGAGACCACCTTGCGCCCGCTGTCGGCGGCCCAGGCGCCCATGGCGGCCGGAAAGCCGAAACCGATGGAGCCGAGGTAGCCCGACATCAGGACAGACTGCCTCTTGCATTCGAAGTAGCGGCCGAAGGAGTAGGTGTTGTTGCCGACGTCGACGCTGAGGATGGCGTCGGCCGGCACCGCCTCCGCCAATCGCTCGAAGAGGACGGCGGAGTTGATGCCTTGACCGTTGTCCTTGGCGGCGCGCGCCTGCTTCTCGCTGCGCCAGGCCTGCCAGCGCCGGGCGAGTTCCGCGCGCTGATCCTGGCAGGCGCGCGAAGGCGGCAAGCCATCGCGCATCAGGGCGGCGGTGACGGCGATATCGCCCCAGACCGGCTCGTGCACGCCGTGGAACTTGCCCAGCGCCATGCGGTCGAAGTCGACCTGTATGGTGGGCTTGCGCGCGTCGATCCCGGTGTGATGGGAGAAGGAGGCGCCGAAGACGATCAAGAGATCGGATTCATTCATGAACCAGCTGGCGACGGGCGTGCCGCTGCGGCCCAAGACGCCGCCGCCCAGCGGATGATCGTCGCCAACCTGACCCTTGGCCTTGAAGGTGGTGATGATCGGGGCGTTCAAGGCCTCCGCCAGGGCGATTACCTCGGCCATGCCGTCGCGCGCGCCGTAGCCGACGATGATCAAGGGGCGCTTGGCCCGCGCGACACGAGCCAGCGCCAGGTCGAGGGAGCTCTTGGCTGGTGTGATGGCGGTCTGCGACAGACGCCCCTCCGGCCGCCCCGGTCCGGCCGATCCGGCGTCCATCACCTGCACCTCGTCCGGCAGGATTAGGTGGGCGACGTCGCGCTCGACCAGTGCGTTCTTCATCGCCAGAGAAGCCAACTCGGCGTGGTCGCTGTTCGGAAGCACGCTCTGGCTGTAGCGGGTCACCGCCTGAAAGGCCGAGGCGAGGTCGATGTCCTGAAAGGCGCCCGGCCCCATCACTTGGGTCTGGACCTGCCCGGTGAGCGCGATGACCGGGGCGCGGTCGACCTTGGCGTCCCAAAGGCCGGTCAGCAGGTTGGTGGCGCCCGGCCCGGCGATGGAAAGACAGGCCGCGGGTCGGCCCGTGACCTTTGCGTAGCCGGAGCAGGCGAAGGCGGCCGCGCCCTCGTGGCGTACGCCGAAGAAGCGCAGCTTGCCGCGTTCCTCCTGCACGCGCAGCGCCTCGGCCATGCCCAGGTTTGAATGCCCGACCATGCCGAAGACGCTGTCGAGACCCCACTCCACCAGGGTTTCGGCGAGCACGTGGCTGACCGTCCAGGGGGAATGCTTGGGCTTGGGTAGGGCAATCTCGACGCGGCCCTCTTCCTCGCGCACCTTCAGCGATTCGACGCTCTCCTCGTTACCGCGGCCCTTGCCGCTCTCCAGCGCGAAGTCATAGCCGTGCCAGGGGCAGCGCAGCGCGCCGTCGCAGAGGGTTCCTTCTCCCAAGGGACCGCCTTGATGCGGGCAGCGGCCGTCAAGCGCGAAGAGCTTGCCTTCATGGCGGACCACCGCCACTTGCTTCTCGCCGACGCTGAGCGCCGTGACCGTTCCCTCGGCGAAGTCCTCGGTTCTGCCGACCTCGGCCCAGGTCTCATCTCCTGCTTCCCCGGCACGCGCGGCCTTGGAGATGGTCAAGGCCTCGTCGTCCTGAAAGCCGGCGTACCAGTGACTGCCGTCGCAGAAGGGCTTGTTCCGTGACTGGCCGCAGCGGCAGAGCGCGTAGTGCTCGCGGCTTGCCCCGTCTCCGAAGTCGACCTCCTGCAAGGCGACGCCGCCGCGCACGTAGTAGGGGCCGTCGCGCGAGACCTGGATTTCGGCGTCTTCGTGGAAGGCCGTGTGCGCTTGACCCTCGACCAGATAGCTGAGCGCACCCGAAGGGCACTTGCGAACGATCTCCTTGACCGCCTCGGCATCGGCGCCATCGGGGTCGATCCAGGGCTCAATCGCCGAGCGCCAGACCTGCGGCAGGCCGCCGGTGCAGTAGCCGGCGTGCGAGCAGACGCCGCGGTTGTCCAGCACGGTCACCTCGCTACCTTCGTAGCGGTCGAGCCGGTCGGTCATGCGCTCGTCGGACCTGGCATCGCTGAATCCGATCTGGCTGTGCGTGCCGTCGCAGAAGGGCTTGTTCTTCGATGCACCGCAGCGGCAGAGGTAGGCCGTCTTGCGCGCCTGGATCTCCTCGCCGCGCGAGTTATGGAAGCGCGTCAGGCCGGTGACCTTGAGCGGGCCGTCCTTTTCCAGCGAGATCGTCGGCCCGTCGCCGGGCGCATCCTTCGTCATTCCCCATTCTCCTTGGCTGTTGGCTGATGAGAGTCACAGAGTTGGGCCAGCACGCTGCTGGGACCATAGACATAGAGCGCGTCTTGCGGCCCCAGCACTTCGTCCGGCGTGGGCCTGTGCAGAATGCGTCCGTCGCCACGGCGCAGGCTCAAGACGAGCACTTCTCGTGGCAGATCTGTGCTCAGGTGCGGCGCGGTTTCGGTGGCGGTAAGGCGGTAGAGGCCGTGGCCGCCAGGACCCTGAACCAAGAGCTCCGCGCCACGCGGCTGCAAGGCCGGCAGATGGTCGATCAGCGCGCCGATCACGCGGCACATGATGCGGTCGGCGAGCGGGTTGAGCGCGACCGCCCATAACATGAGCAGGAAGCAGGCAAGCCAGGCCAACTGGCCCATCAGCGCACGCTCGGACTGGGTTGAATCGACGAGGCCGACGATCACGGTGGCCATCACCGAGACCAGCCCCAGGTTGCCGAGGATCATCAGGAAGCCGACTATGCGCCGACGCGCCGGGTGGTGGGCGACGCTCTCCGCCTCCAGGGTCGTGAAGCCGGTGCCCGTATAGGCGGAGCGCGCCTGGAAACGGGCGACGTGATCGGGGAGGCCGGTGACCCGAAGCGCTACGGCGGCCGTGCGGATCACCAGCACCGATAGCGTCAGGACCGCGAAGAGCGTGATGGCTGCATACATGGTCTAATCCCGAGTGTTGCGTCGAGAATGAAGGCCTCGACTGAGCAAGATAGGGCGCGCGCGGGCCGTCGGACATGGCGGCCTGGAGCGAGGGCATGCATTTCCTTGAAGGAAACGCGGCCTGCAGATGCCGTGCCGCGCCCGCCGGTTACAGATTAGGGGCCGCTGGATATTCTCCTGTAACCTCTTGGCGTACCTACGCGTCCAAGGGCGCACCTCGGCTTGGATGAGGCCGATAACGAGAGAATCTTGACGGGATCGAGACGGGTCCGATGTCGGTCGGCGCGCGCGTGGGTGCGTTTCCCGGCCCGCGATGCCTCGTCGAGACCGGTGGCTTCACGCGTTCTTCGAAGGAGAGAGGTTGTGCTGAACGAACTGCAAGAAGAGTGGTGTTCCAAGAGCCGGTGGGACTTCACGGACCTCAGGGCTCTTTTCCTGAACTGCACCTTGAAGAAGTCGCCCGGCCTGTCGCACACCGACGGCTTGATCCGGATCTCCAAGGCGATCATGGAAAAGAACGGTGTCGCGGTCGAGGTCCTGCGGCCGGTCGACCACGAGATCGCCTTCGGCGTCTATCCCGACATGAAGGAGCATGGGTGGGAGAAGGACGACTGGCCGGAAATCTACGAGAAGGTCGAAGCGGCGGACATTCTGGTGATCACCTCGCCGATCTGGCTGGGCGAGAAGTCATCGGTCTGCACGCAGACGATCGAGCGTCTCTATGCCAACTCCCACATCCTGAACGAGGCTGGGCAGTATGCCTACTACGGCCGTGTCGGCGGCTGCCTCATCACCGGGAACGAGGATGGCGCCAAGCACTGCTCGATGAACATTCTCTATTCCCTGCAGCACCTGGGCTACGTCATCCCGCCGCAAGCCGACGCGGCCTGGCTGGGCGAGGCCGGGCCCGGACCCTCCTATCTCGACCCCGGCTCCGGTGGGCCGGAAAACGACTTCACCAACCGGAACACCACCTTCATGACCTGGAACCTCTTGCATCTGGCCCGCATGCTGAAGGATGGCGGCGGCGTGCCGGCACACGGCAATCAGCGGTCCAGCTGGGAGGCGGGCTGTCGCTTCGACTATCCCAACCCCGAGTACCGCTAGTCCGGCCGGCCCCTCGATGCTAGAGCGGTTGCGGCACCTGCTGGGTGATGCAGTGGATGCCGCCGCCGCCCTTGGCGATGATGCGGCCGGTGACGCCGATCACCTCGTGGTCGGGAAAGACCTCTCTCAGGATGCCGAGCGGCAGGTCGTCTTCCTCCGGCCGGCCGGCCACCGGCACGATGACGGCGCCGTTGCAGAGATAGAAGTTCATGTGCAGGACGTCCCAGCTGGTGAGCGGGATCTCGACGACCTCCAGCTTGCGGCCCCTGGCGTCCCGCTCCCCTTCCAGAATGCGCTTGGCCGTCTGGGTGATCACGGCGTTGGGATCGCCCAGGTCGTCGGTGACGTGCAGCAGGACCAGCCCGGGTGCCGCGAAGGCCGCCATTCCGTCTATGTGGCCGTCGGTGATGGGGTCGGGTGTCAAGCCCTCGGGTAGCCAGATGACCTTCTCGACGCCCAGCCAGGCCTTCAGAATGGCCTCGACCTCGGCCTTGCTCTTGCCGGGGTTTCGGTTCGGGTTCAGGAGGCACTGCTCGGTCGTCAGCAGGGTTCCCTCGCCGTCGAACGCGACGGCACCGCCTTCCAGAACCAGGTCCGCCGGGTGAAACGGCAGGTCCAGGAGCTTGGCGAAGTGCGCCTTGGCGAGCGCGTCGTCGTCATAGGGCGGGAACTTGCCGCCCCAGCCATTGAAGGTGAAGCCGGCGACGCAGCGCTCTCCCGCCTCGTTCACTAGGACCATGGGACCGCTGTCGCGGCTCCAGCCGTCGTTTATGGGAAACTCGACCAACTCGACCTCGGCGCTCAGCAGACGCTTGGCGACGGCCTTGTCCTCGGGCTGGACCGCCATGGTGACCGGCTCGAAGGCGGCCACCGTGTTGGCGACGGCCGCCCACTCTTGCCTGGCGGGTTCCACGTCGCGGCGCGGCCAATTCTGCGCCGGCAGGAACTGCATCAAGGTGCGTTCGTGCGGGTGCCATTCGGCGGGAAAGAAGAAGCCTTGGTCGGCTGGCGGGCGGGGGTCGAGCGTCACGCCGGTTTCTCCGTAGGGTAGGGCGCCCGCAGCCGCACCGCGGGTGCCACCAAGACCGGCGGAGAGGAAGAGCGTGGCGGCGCTCGCGGACAGGAAGGAACGTCTGGTCGTCCTCATGATCGGCTCCTTTCTCGAAGCGGCGGTCGGTCAGCTATGCGCGGCGCTTACCCGGGGCTGCTGCTGGGTGATGCAGTGAATGCCGCCGCCGCCGATGGCGATGTCGCTGACCGGCACCTGCACGATCTCTCGATCGGGGAAGGCCTTGGCCAGGACGTCTCGCGCGGTCTCGTCTTCGGGGACGCCATGGCTTGGCGCGATAATGGCGCCGTTGGCGATGTAGAAGTTGACGTAGCAGGTGGAGAAGTCGGCTCCCTGCGCGTCGACCCCTTCGACCGCGCCGAGCTCGATGATCTCGAACTCGCGCCCGAGGGCGTCGCGCGAGGCCCGCAGCACCTCTCTGTTGGCATTGAGTGCATCGGCATAGGAGAGCTCCGGGTCGGCCGGGGTCTCGATGATGACGCGGCCGGGGCCGGCAAAGACGGCGATGCCGTCGACATGACCGTCGGTCTCCGTTTCGTTCACGTCGCCGGGCAGCCAGATCACCTTCTCCAGGCCAAGGGTTGCCTTCAAGGCCGCCTCTATCTCTGCCTTGCTCTTTCCCGGGTTCCGATTGGGGTTCAGGAGGCAGCTCTCGGTGGTGAGTGCCGTTCCTTGACCGTCCACCGAGATGGCGCCGCCTTCGGCGACGATCCCGCCCGCGATCATGGAGGTGCCCAGATGTCCGGCCAGGGCCGCCCCCATGGCGGCATCCTTGTCATAGGGGTGATACTTGCCGCCCCAGGCATTGAACTCGAAGCAGACGGCGCCCAGCCCTTGTCCGTCATGGACGAAGCAGGGGGCACTGTCGCGCGCCCAGCTGTCGTCGACCTGGAGGGGCAGAAGCTCTATGCCCTTGCCGCAGAGCCTTTCCGCCTCGGCGAGGTCATCGGGGCTGGCGATCATGGTGACGGGCTCGAAGCGGGCGATGGTTTGCGCCACGGCGGCATAAGCCCGCTTGGTGGCCGCCATCCGTTCCCCCCAGACTTCCTGCCTGCGGGGCCAGATCATCCAGCAGCGTTCGTGCGGCATCCATTCGGCGGGCATGCGAAACATTGTAGTAGGCTCCTATGAGGGGTGCTCATGCGTGGACAGTCCGGGCCGCCACCTCTATTCTTCCAGGCAAGCTATGGGTGAAAAGGCTGAACTTCAAACGCGAATCTCTAACCAGAAGGATGAAATCTCTTCATGTCAGGTCGCTTCGGTCGCTTGCCGCCCTTGAACGCCTTGCGCGGCTTCGAGGCCGCGGCGCGTCACGGAAGCTTCTCGCGCGCGGCGGAGGAGCTTTTCATGACCCAGTCCGCGATCAGCCATCAAGTGCGCGCGCTGGAGGAGCACTTCGGCCAGCCGCTCTTCAAGCGCATCGCCCGCGCGGTGGAGCTGACCGACGCCGGTGCCGACTTCTTCGAGACCGTCACGCAGGCCTTGGAGCTGCTCTCGCGCGGCGTGCACCGCTTGGAGAGCTACACCAAGCCCGGTACCGTGATCATCGCGGCTCCGCCCAGCTTCGCCTCGCGCTGGCTCGGCCCACGCTTGGCCGACCTGAAGCAGGCCCATCCCGAGGTTCAGCCGTGGATCTTCAGCACCGAGGACTTCTCCGATTTGGAGCACTCGGAGATAGACCTCGCCTTTGTCTTCGCCGAGAGCGCGGTCGCGGGGTTTCACAATGACCTCCTGTTTGACGAGGCAATCACACCGATGGCGACCAACTCAATTCTGGAGGGACGCGAAACGACCCGTTTGGAGGACCTTCTCTCCCACGGACAGCTGATCCACGATGAGCGGCGGGAGGACTGGGCTACCTGGTTGCGCGCGGCGGGCATTGCTCTGGACGACGTCGTCAGCGGTCCGAACTTCAGCGACAGTGGACTGGCTCTGGAGGCGGCATTGCGCGGCGACGGCATTGTGTTGGGTAGCCTCGTGCTCGCCGCGGACGACCTGGGCGCCGGCAGGCTGAAGCGCCTTTCCGACCTGGCGTTGCCGACGGCGAGCCGCTATCGGCTTGTCTACGAGGACCAGAATCTGAAGCGTCCTGCGGTCCGTATCGCTAGAGATTGGATAGGCAGTCAAGCGGCGGAGTTTCGAAGCGCGCTCGCTCTGCTCGATCCAGTCTTCAAGGGACGACCGTAAGCGCCTTCGGCACGACCCGTCAGGTCGTAAAGTCGTCGATCAGGGGATTGATCTTCGCGTAGGCTGCCAGCCGGTCGCGTGAGTCCACGCGGATCTCGGCGCCCTGCACCGTGATGCCGTAGGCTTTCAGGACGTTGAAGGCGCGCGAGAGGTTCTCCGGCGTCATGCCCAGGCGCGCGGCCAGTACGCGTTTCTCCATCTCTATGGCGACCCGGTCGGATTTCCCCTGGAAGCGCTGTGCACGCAGGATCCAATTGGCCAGGCGCTCCGGGCCACTGCGGAGTTTCTGGTTCTTCAACTCCTTAACGGTGTTCCGGTAGCCCATGGCCAGCTCGCCCACGATGGCGCTCATGAACCCGCTGTCGGCCGCCATCGCCGAGCGGACGCGTTCGGCCGGAATCATCAGGACGCGCGAGCGCTCCAAGGTGCGCGCGGACTGGAGATAGACCTGGTCGCGCAGCACGGCGGCCAGAATGAAGGTACCCAAGGGCCGCACGAAGCCGATCGTCGTCTCGCGCCCACCGTGCGAGGCGAACATCTGGACCAGGCCTTCGACGATGATGTGAAGCATGTCCGCCGGCTCGCTCTCGCGAATGAGCTCCACGCCGCGCGGAAAGCGTTGCAGGAAGGCGGCCTGCATCAGGGAATCGAAGACGTCGTCCCTGCAGTCGCGAAAGAGTCGCAACTGTCGGACCTCCGACTCGTCCTGAGGCCTCATGGTAGGGGGACCGTGGCTTGATGGCTTGGCATTTGCCGAGGGAATGCGCGGGTTCTTGATAAATGTCAAGGCCAGTAGTTAGATTCTCAAAGGCACAAGTAAATAATTGATAAATCTCGCAGTAAATAATCTAAATGTCGAGCTGTTTTGTCGCTACTTAAAGTTCGTTTGATCTGCATCAAAACATTTCCCGGCAGCCCAAAGTACTCCTTGGCCAGTCATCCGCACTGTGCGGCCTCTTTTACGGTTGAGAGAGGAACAGCATACTATGCAGAATCTCGACGGTGTGACGCGCGGCGATCAGAACAGGGCGCTGGCGGTCAGCACGATAGCCTTTACCGCCTGCTTCGCGGTCTGGACGATCTTTTCGATCCTGGGCGTGCAGATCAAGGAGGAGCTGCAGCTGAGCGACACGGAGTTCGGTCTCCTGGTCGGTACGCCTATCCTGACGGGCTCGCTCAGCCGCATCTTTCTGGGTATCTGGACCGATCAGTACGGCGGCCGTATCGTCTACGTTCTCGTCATGCTGCTGGCGGCGATCGCCACCTTCCTTTTGTCCTATGCCACCAGCTACGAAGTGATGCTGCTGGCGGCCCTGGGGGTAGGCCTCGCCGGCGGCTCCTTCGCCGTCGGTATCGCCTACGTCTCGCGCTGGTATCCGAAGGAGCGTCAAGGAACGGCACTCGGCATCTTCGGCGCGGGCAATGTAGGTGCTGCGGTCACCAAGTTCGTGGCGCCCTTCGTGCTGGTGGCCTTCGGTTGGACCGTGGTGGCCCAGGTTTGGGCGGTGGGCCTGCTGATCATCGCCGTGGTCTTCTGGTTCTCCACCAAGGACGACCCCGTGCTGGCCGAGCGCAAGGCGCGCGGCGAGAGGGCACGGGGTACCTTGCTGGAGCTGACGCCGCTCAAGCGGCTGCAGGTCTGGCGCTTCGCGCTCTACTACTTCTTCGTCTTCGGCGCCTTCGTCGCCCTTGCCCTCTGGTTGCCGCGCTACCTGGTCGGCGCCTACGGCATGGACATCAAGACGGCAGGCATGATCGCCGCCGCCTACTCGGTGCCGGCCTCGATCTTCCGGGCCTATGGCGGCTACCTCTCCGACAAGCTGGGCGCGCGGACCATTATGTACTGGACCTTCGGCGTGTCAGCGGTCGCGCTCTTCCTCTTGAGCTATCCCTCGGCCGACTATGTCGTGCACGGGATCGAGGGAGATATCACCTTCACCATCGCCATGGGCGTCGTGCCTTTCGTGGTGCTGATCTTCGTCCTCGGCTTCTTCATGAGCTTGGGCAAGGCGGCCGTCTACAAGCACATTCCGGTCTACTATCCCGACCATGTCGGCTCCGTGGGCGGTCTGGTCGGCATGATCGGCGGGCTGGGCGGTTTCGTGCTGCCGATCGCCTTCGGCGCGATGAACGATCTGACCGGGGTCAGAACCAGCTGCTTCATGCTGCTCTTCGTCCTGGTCGCCATCGCCTTCGTCTGGATGCACGTCGCCATCGTGCGCATGGAGCACAAGGCCACGGCCGAACAGCTGCAAGAGCTGCCGGACTTGCCCGAGCTTCAGGAGATTCACGGCAAGGAACACCAGGGCGCCATGGGCGCGCGCAAGGAACCCGAGAAAGCGGCCTCGCTCAGAAAGGCACCTGCCGAATAGCTCGCCAGGACTGAAAGCAAGGCGTCGAACAAGAGGAGTTCTAGGATGTCATCGCATGTGCTGCAGGACTGGCGGCCGGAAGATCCGCAGTTTTGGAATGAGAGGGGGCGGGGAGTCGCCAGCCGCAACCTCTGGATCTCGATCCCCTGTCTCCTCTTGGCCTTCTCGGTCTGGCTCGTCTGGTCGGTGGTGGTGGCCGAGCTTCCCGGGATCGGCTTCGAATATACGACCGATCAGCTCTTCTGGCTGGCTGCCTTGCCGGGCCTCTCCGGCGCCACCCTGAGGATCTTCTATTCCTTCATGGTGCCGATCTTCGGCGGGCGCCTTTGGACAGCGGCGACCACCGCGTCCTTGCTGATCCCGGCGGTTGGCGTGGGCTATGCCGTCCAGGACCCCGAGACGCCCTATCATCTCTTCGTCGCACTGGCGCTGCTCTGCGGCTTCGGCGGCGGCAACTTCGCCTCTTCCATGGCCAATATCTCCTTCTTCTATCCGCGTTCCAAGAAGGGGCACGCCCTGGCGCTCAACGCCGGATTGGGTAACGCCGGCGTGTCGGTCATGCAGTTCGTCGTGCCCCTGGTGGTGACGGCCGGCGTGTTCGGCTCCATCGGCGGCGCACCGCAGGTATCGGCCGAAACAGGTCAGGAGTTCTGGCTGCAGAACGCCGGCTTTATCTGGGTGCCCTTCCTGGTGTTGGCGGCCCTGGCAGCCTGGTTCGGCATGAACGACATCGCCAGCACCACGGCCTCCTTCCGCGAGCAGTCGATCATCTTCAAGCGCAGGCACAACTGGATCATGTGCTGGCTCTACACGGGGACCTTCGGCTCCTTCATCGGCTACTCGGCCGGTTTCCCCTTGCTCATGAAGACGCAGTTTCCGGAGATCGATGCCCTGCAGTACGCCTTCCTCGGGCCGCTGGTGGGCGCGCTCTCCCGTGCCATGACCGGCTGGGTCTCCGACAAGTACGGAGGCGGGCGGGTCACCTTCTGGTGCTTCCTCGCCATGATCGCGGCGGTCGCCGGCGTGCTCTTCTTCCTGTCGATCAAGAGCCAGCCGGGTGCCTTCTGGGGTTTCTTCGCCTGCTTCATGGCGCTCTTCTTCGCCACCGGAGTCGGCAATGCCTCCACCTTCCAGATGATCCCCGCGATCATGCGCAAGGACATGGATCGGCTGATGCCGCAAGCGGACCCGGCGAGCCGCCAGCGGCAGGCGGAGAAGGAGTCGGCGGCGATCATCGGCTTCACCAGCGCGATCGCCGCCTATGGCGCCTTCTTCATCCCGAAGAGCTACGGCTCCTCGATCGCCTACACCGGCGGACCCGAAGCGGCGCTCTGGGGCTTCATGATCTTCTACGCCACCTGCGTCCTCGTCACCTGGGCGGTCTACACGCGCCGAGGCGGGCACCTTTACGACATCGAACACCGGGGCCACGGCTTCACCACCGGCACGGCCGGCGCAAAGTAGGGAGGAGGAGCCGAAGATGTCTCAATTCCTGGATCGCCTGACCTTCATCTCCAAGAAGGTCGACAGCTTCTCCGACGGCCACGGTCTGACGACCAAAGAGGACCGCTCCTGGGAGGAGGGCTATCGCCAACGCTGGCAGCACGACAAGGTCGTGCGCTCCACGCACGGCGTGAACTGCACCGGTTCCTGCTCGTGGAAGATCTACGTCAAGGGCGGGATCGTCACCTGGGAGACGCAGCAGACCGATTACCCGCGGACCCGGCCGGACCTTCCGAACCACGAGCCGAGGGGCTGCTCGCGCGGCGCCAGCTATTCTTGGTATCTCTATTCCGGCGCGCGCCTGAAGTATCCATTGGTCCGCTCGCGTCTGGTGAAGAAGTGGCGGCAGGCCCGCGCCAGCATGACCCCCGTGGCGGCCTGGGCCTCGATCGTCGAGGATCCCGCTAAGCGAAACGACTACATCCAGGTCCGTGGACACGGCGGCTTCGTGCGCGCCAGCTGGGACGAGGTCAACGAGATCATCGCGGCCGCCAACGCCTACACGGCGAAGACCCATGGCCCCGACCGGATCTTCGGGTTCTCTCCGATCCCGGCCATGTCGATGATCTCTTACGCGGCCGGCGCGCGCTATCTCTCGCTTCTGGGAGGGGTCTGCGGCTCCTTCTATGACTGGTACTGCGATCTGCCGCCGGCCAGCCCGCAGACCTGGGGCGAGCAGACCGACGTGCCGGAGTCCGCTGACTGGTACAATGCCGGCTTCATCATGGTCTGGGGCTCTAACGTGCCGCAGACGCGCACGCCCGACTCACACTTCTTCACCGAGGTGCGCTACAAGGGCACCAAGGCCGTGGTGGTCTCGCCCGACTACGCGGAGGCGACCAAGTTCGCCGACCTCTGGCTCAATCCCAAGCAGGGCACCGATGCCGCGCTGGCCTTGGCCATGGGACACGTGATCCTGCGCGAGTATCACCTGGACCGCCAGGCGGGCTACTTCGAAGACTACCTCCGCCGCTACTCCGACATGCCGATGCTGGTGCGCCTGGAGGAGAAGGACGGCGCCTATGTGCCGGGCCGCCTCCTGCGCGCAGCGGAATGCGCGGGCGGACTGGGCGAGACCAACAACCCCGATTGGAAGGCCGTTGCCATCGACGAGACGAGCGGCGCGCTGGTCGCGCCCAACGGGTCGGTCGGCTTCCGCTGGGGCGAGAAGGGCAAGTGGAACCTGGAGGAGAAGGCGGGCGAGACGGGGGTGAAGCTGCGCCTCACCTTGAAGGACGCCGAGGACCAAATCGTCCCTGTCGGCTTTCCCTACTTCGGCGGGCGGGCCACGGAGGAATTCGTGGCGACGGATCACGGCGACGTCCTGAACCGGAACATTCCGGTCAAGCGCGTGAAACTCGCGGACGGCGAGGCCCTGGTCGCCACCGTGTTCGACCTCTTCTGCGCCAACTACGGGCTGGACCGGGGTTTCGGCGGCGAGAATGTCGCTAGCAGCTACGACGAGGACGTCCCCTTCACCCCGGCCTGGGCGGAGGCCATCACCGGCCTGGCGCGCGACAAGATCATCACCGTGGCGCGCGAGTTCGCGACCAACGCCGAGAAGACCAAGGGCCGTTCCATGGTGATCCTCGGTGCGGGGTTGAACCACTGGTACCATATGGACATGAACTACCGGGGGATCATGAACCTCTTGATCCTCTGCGGCTGCGTGGGGCAGTCGGGCGGCGGCTGGTCGCACTACGTCGGCCAAGAGAAGCTGCGTCCGCAGACCGGCTGGCTGCCGCTTGCCTTCGGGCTCGACTGGAGCCGGCCGCCACGGCAGCAGAACTCGACGAGCTTCTGGTACGCGCACACCGATCAGTGGCGCTACGAAAGCCTGACGGTCGACGAGATCCTGTCGCCGACGGCACCGCCCGGCGATTGGTCGGGAAGCTTCATCGACTACAACATCCGGGCCGAGCGTATGGGATGGCTGCCCTCCGCGCCGCAACTGAAGCAGAACCCATTGGCGGTTACGGCAAAGGCTGACGAGGCCGGGCTGGCGCCCAAGGACTTTGTGCCAAAGGCATTGAGCGAGGGGCAGCTGGAGCTTTCCTGCGAGGATCCGGACGATCCCGCCAACTGGCCGCGGAACCTCTTCGTCTGGCGGTCCAATCTTCTTGGTTCGTCGGGTAAGGGGCACGAGTACTTCCTGAAGCACCTGCTGGGCACCACGCATGGCGTTCTGGGCAAGGAGCTCGGTCAGGAAGGCGCGCAGCGGTCGACCGAGGTGCGCTGGCACGAGGAGGCACCGAAGGGCAAGCTCGACCTCCTGGTCACGCTCGACTTCCGCATGTCCACCACCTGCGTCTACTCCGACATCGTGCTGCCGGTGGCCACCTGGTACGAGAAGAACGATCTCAACACCTCGGACATGCATCCTTTCATCCATCCGCTGACCGCGGCGACCGATCCCGTGTGGGAATGCCGGTCGGACTGGGACATCTACAAGGGCATCGCCAAGGCCTTCTCCGAGGTGGCGCCCGAGGTCCTGGGCGTCGAGAAGGACGTGGTCTTGACGCCGATCCTGCACGACACGCCGGCGGAGATCGCCCAGCCCTACGACGTCGTGGACTGGAAGCGCGACGGCGTGGCGCCGGTGCCGGGCAAGACCATGGCGAACGTCGCCGTCGTCGAACGCGACTACCCCAACCTCTACAAGCGTTTCACCGCGCTGGGCCCCTTGATGGAAAAGGTCGGCAACGGCGGCAAGGGGATCGCCTGGAACACCGAGAGCGAAGTGGACCACCTGCGCCACCTGAACGGCGTCGTCACGGAAGAGGGCCCGACCAAGGGCATGGCCCGTATCGAAACCGACATCGATGCCACCGAGGTGGTCTTGATGCTGGCGCCCGAGACCAACGGCGAGGTCGCGGTCAAGGCCTGGGAGTCCCTCTCCAACACCACGGGCCGAGAGCATGCCCACCTGGCCGTGACCAAGGAGGACGAGAAGATCCGCTTCCGCGACATCGCCGCCCAGCCGCGCAAGATCATCTCATCGCCGATCTGGTCGGGCCTGGAGTCAGAGAAGGTCTGCTACAACGCCTGCTACACCAACGTGCATGAGCTGATCCCCTGGCGCACGCTCACCGGCCGGCAGCAGCTCTACCAAGACCATCTCTGGATGCGGGCCTTCGGCGAGACGCTCTGCACGTGGAAGCCGCCGGTCGACACCAAGACGGTGAAACAGATCCTGGGCAGCGCCGGCAACGGCAATCCCGAGATCGTGCTGAACTTCATCACGCCGCACCAGAAGTGGGGCATTCACTCGACCTACTCCGACAACCTTCTGATGCTCACCATGAACCGGGGCGGACCCGTCATCTGGCTCTCCGAGGCCGATGCCCGGGCCGCCGGCATCGTCGACAACGACTGGGTCGAGCTCTTCAACGCCAACGGTGCCCTGACGGCGCGCGCGGTCGTCTCGCAGCGGGTCAACCAAGGCATGACCATGATGTATCACGCCCAGGAGAAGGTGGTGAACACGCCGGGCTCGGAAATGACCGGCAATCGCGGCGGCATTCACAACTCGGTGACCCGGGCGACCCTCAAACCGACGCACATGATCGGCGGTTATGCCCAGCAGTCCTACGGCTTCAACTACTACGGCACGGTGGGCTCGAACCGCGACGAGTTCGTGGTCGTGCGCAAGATGAACAAGGTGGACTGGCTGCAAAGGCCACTGTCCGGCGCTGGCAAGGAGGCCGCAGAATGAAGATCCGCGCACAGATCGCCATGGTGCTGAACCTCGACAAGTGCATCGGCTGCCACACCTGCTCGGTCACCTGCAAGAACGTTTGGACCAACCGCGAAGGCATGGAGTATGCCTGGTTCAACAACGTCGAGACCAAGCCCGGCATCGGCTATCCCAAGGAGTGGGAGAACCAGAAGAAGTGGAACGGCGGCTGGGTGCGCACGCCCGGCGGAAAGATCCGGCCGCGCCAGGGCGCCAAGTGGCGGATCCTCGCCAAGATCTTCGCCAACCCCGACCTGCCGGAGATCGACGACTACTACGAGCCCTTCACCTTCGACTACGAGCACCTGCAGTCGGCGCCGGAGATGGAGGCGGTACCGACCGCGCGACCGCGCTCGCTGATCACCGGGGAGCGGATCGAGAAGATCGAATGGGGGCCGAACTGGGAGGAGATCCTGGGGACCGAGTTCTCCAAGCGCTCCAAGGACGTGAACTTCGACGGCGTGCAGAAGGAGATCTACGGCGCCTTCGAAAACACCTTCATGATGTACCTGCCCAGGCTCTGCGAGCACTGTCTCAATCCGACCTGCGTCGCCTCCTGTCCCTCGGGCGCCATCTACAAGCGCGAGGAGGACGGCATCGTCCTGATCGACCAGGAGAAGTGCCGCGGCTGGCGTATGTGCGTATCCGGCTGCCCCTATAAGAAGATCTACTACAACTGGTCCAGCGGTAAGTCGGAGAAGTGCATCTTCTGCTATCCCAGGATCGAGGCCGGCCAGCCCACCGTCTGCTCCGAGACCTGCGTCGGCCGCATCCGCTACCTCGGCGTTCTGCTCTATGACGCCGACCGGATCGAGGCCGCCGCGTCGGTGCCCAACGAGCAGCAGCTCTATCACGCGCAGCTCTCGCTCTTCCTCGATCCCGACGATCCCAAGGTCATCGAGGAAGCACGGCGCTCCGGCGTGCCGGAGGCCTGGCTGGAGGCGGCCAAGCAGTCGCCGATCTGGAAGATGGCGATGGACTGGAAGATCGCCTTCCCGCTGCATCCCGAGTATCGGACTTTGCCGATGGTTTGGTACGTGCCGCCGCTCTCGCCGATCCAATCGGCGGCGGAAGCTGGGAAGATGGGCCTCGACGGCGCCATGCCGGACGTCCGCAGTCTCCGAATCCCGCTGAAGTACCTGGCGAACCTCCTCACCGCTGGGGACGAGCAGCCAATTGCCATAGGCTTGGAGCGCATGCTGGCCATGCGGGCCTACATGCGGGCCAAGACGGTCGACGGCATCGTCGACGACGCAATCGCGGAGCGCGTCGGCCTCAGCGGTCTGGACATCGAGGAGATGTACCAGCTGATGGCGATCGCCAACTACGAGGACCGCTTCGTCATCCCGACCACGCACCGCGAGGCTGGCGCCGATCCCTACAGTCTGCGCGGCACTTGCGGGTTCTCCTTCGGCAACAACTGCTCGACCGGCGAGAGCGAGACCAATCTCTTCGGCGGTCCCGGTCGCAGATCGGCCAAGTCGCCGATGGAGGTGTCGTGATGGCACGGCTGCAACCGGCAAGAAGCTTCAAGGTACTCTCCGCCCTGCTGTGCTATCCGACGGCGGAGGCGCAGGCGGCGGCGGAAGAGATGCGCCAGGTGCTGCGCGACGAGCGCCTGGTCCAGGGCGTCGAGCTGTCGGGGTTGGAGCTGCTGGTCGAAGAATTCCGCACCCGCGATCTATACGAGCTACAGGAACGCTACACCCTCTTGTTCGACCGCTCGCGCTCGCTCTCGCTGCATCTCTTCGAGCACGTGCACGGCGAGAACCGCGACCGTGGCCAGGCCATGGTGGATCTGGCCGGCTACTACGAGAGCCATGGCTTCCTGGCGCGGCAGAAGGAGCTGCCGGACTATCTGCCGCTCTTCCTCGAGTTCCTCTCCGTCATCCCAGCCGACCGTGCGCTGGAGGTGCTGCGCGATCCCTTGGAGATCGTCGCCGTTCTGGAACAGCGCTTGCGACGCCGAAAGTCACCCTATGCGGCGGTCTTTCACGCGCTCTGCACCCTGGCGCGGGGAAAGGTCGATCCGGCCCGCTTGGCGGAGCTGGCCGGAAGCCCCGACCCGGAAGCCGACGATCTGGCAGCCCTGGATAGGGATTGGGAAGAGGCGGCCGTCAGCTTCGGCCCGGAGGCAGGCGGGGAGGCCTGCGGGCCGGGCCGTTTGATCACCCGCCTGCGCGCCTTTACCCGCAATCCGGCCGCCAACCGCAACGCTTGAGCAAGACGTCACTTGGAGCGCCACCCATGTCCGGCTACCTCGACACCTTCTTCTTCGGCATCTATCCCTACATCGCGCTGGCCGTGATGATCTTGGGCTCGCTCATCCGCTACGATCGCGAGCCCTATTCCTGGCGCGCCGGCTCCAGCCAGCTGCTGCGCCGCAAGCAGTTGATGTGGGGCTCCAACCTCTTCCACTTCGGCATTCTGGTGCTGTTCATCGGGCACTTCGTGGGTCTCCTGACCCCGCATGTCTTCTATGCCTGGATCGTCTCCGCCGAGACCAAGCAGATGCTGGCCATCGTGGTCGGCTCGATCGCCGGAATCGTCTGCTTCATCGGCCTGTCCATGCTGGTCCATCGTCGCCTGACCGACCCGCGCATCAGGGCGACTTCCAGCAACATGGACATCGCCATTCTGCTGCTGCTTTGGCTGCAGCTGGTCCTGGGGTTGGTGACGGTGCCTTACTCCCTGGCGCACAGCGACGGCACGGTGATGCTGCAGCTGTCCCAGTGGGCGCAGTACATCGTCACCTTCCAGATTGCTGGCGCGGCCGATCTCGTCGCGGGCGTCGCCTGGCCCTACAAGCTGCACATCTTCTTGGGGTTGACGCTCTTCCTGCTGTTCCCCTTCTCGCGCCTGGTGCACATCTGGAGCGTCCCGGTGAAGTACCTGGCAAGGCCCGGCTACCAGGTGGTGCGCACCGCGAAGGCGCGGCGCTTGGGCCAGGTGCCGAGCGAGCCGGCGGAGTAGAGCGCATGCGTGTCATCGATCGCTTTCCGGCGCCGCCGCCAGTCACGGTCAACGCCGTCAAGATCCCGGCCGCTGTCATCGCCCGCGAGATCCAGAACCATCCGGCGCTTTCCGTTTCCGAGGCGCGCCAGGCAGCCGTGGAGGCCCTGGTGGTTCGCGAACTGCTGCTGCAGGAGGCGAGGCGCTTGCGCCTGAAGGCCGAGCCCGAGGCGCTGGAGGGAGGTACGAAGGAGACCGGTGAGGACGCCTTGCTGCGCCGGCTTCTGGAGCAGGAAGTCAAGGTGCCGAGCCCGACCGACGCGGAGTGCCTCAGGTACTATCGGGTGAATGAAGCACGCTTCCGCAGCCCCGAGCTCCATCAGGTCTGTCACATCCTCTTTGCCGCCGATCCTGAGGATCAGGCCGCGCGGAGCGATGCCGAGACGGCTGCCAGGCAGGCCATAGAAGAGCTGCATGGCCATCCGGAGCGCTTCGCCGCTCTCGCCGCCAGTCTCTCGGCCTGTCCTTCCGGGACGCAGGGCGGCAATCTCGGTCAGGTCTCTCCCGGCCAGACGGTTCCTGAATTCGAGGAAGCGCTGAAAACCCTGAAGCCTGGCGCGATCTGCCGGCAACCTGTCGCGACGCGCTACGGTTTCCATGTGGTGCGCCTCGACCGCAGAATAGCCGGTCGCGCCGTGCCCTTCGAGAACGTAAAGGAAAAGATCGCCGACTACCTCTCCGATCGCGTCTTCCACCGTGCCGTCCGCCAGTACGTCCTGCTGCTTGCCGGCCGCGCGCGGATCGAGGGCGCGGAGATCGCCCGCAGCGACAACCCGCTGGTGCAGTGAACGCCGCCGGTTACCGCGCGGGAGGCGGTGTCGGACCGAGGCCTTTCGCGAGAAGAATCACGGCTTCGGCGCCGCGCAGCCGGTCTTTCTCGATTTCCCGGTAGTCCGGCGAGTCGAGGAAGGCGAGAGCGCTCGCCTCGTCCGGGAAGGACAGGACCACCAGCTTGTCCCGGTCCCACTCACCCTCGCGCACCAGCGGTGCCTCATCGGCGATCAGGACCTGTCCCTGGTGTTCGCGAAAGACCTTCGGGAATGCTGCCTGATAGCGCTCGTAGGCTGGCTTGTCCGTAAATCTCAGTTGAGCGACAACATAGACGGTCATGGTCCTATGGCTCCTTCCTCGCTTCGGCGGCCCCTGTCTCTCTGGGTGAGTCTCTCGTCCACGCGGAGCGGTCATGCAAGACAAGTATCGACGAGTTGGACTGTTGAAAGGTCGTTTGTGACTTAGGTCGTACCGCTCTTTACCTCCAAGGTAAGTAATGCCGCTCCGTCGGCAACTTGCTCCCCTTCGGAGACAAAGACTTCCGCGATCGTTCCGTCTCTGGGGGCCAGCAGCGTGTGCTCCATCTTCATCGCCTCCAGGACGATCAGCGGCTCTCCCTTCAGCACGTCGACGCTGGCCTTGGCGGAAACGGCGCGGATCAGGCCCGGCATCGGCGAGACCAGCCTATCCGCGCTCTCGCCATCCTGATCCTCGACAGCAAGCGGGTCGGGCAGGGCGAAGGCGTAGCTGCTGCCCTCCAGAAACACGGTGATCATGCCATCGTCGAGGATGGTGCGCGCCGACAGCGTGCGGTCATCGATACGGATGAGCTGCTTGTCCGCTTCCGCCGCCAGCAGCGTGAGCGAGCAGGAGGCATCGCCCTCTTCGATCAGATAGCGGTTCTTGCCAAGAAGGGTGACCTTCAGCTCGAGCAGGTCGCCTGACTCTCGAAGCAGGGTGACGGGCCGTGGCTCCGGAGCCCAGTGGCGCCAACCCGAGAGGCTGTCCCAAGGGTCGTCTCCCTCCGCAACGTTCTTTGGGTCGAGTGCCGCGACGGCCGCGATCGCCTTGACGCTCAGGGTCGGCTCCGGCCGGGCGGTTAAGCGGTCGAGATTCCGGTCGATCAGGCCGGTGTCAACCTGGCCGCCCGCGAACTCCTCATGCGCGCAGAGTGCTCGGAGGAAGGAGAGATTGGTGACGGTGCCGAGGACACGGCACTCGCCCAACGCCTTGGATAGTCTAGCCAGCGCCGCCCGGCGAGTCGGAGCGTGCGCGATCACCTTGGCGATCATGGGGTCGTAGAAGGGTGTGATCTCGTCGCCTTCGCGCACGCCGCTGTCGATCCGGGCGGCATCGTTGCCGAGGCTGAGATGGGTAAGCCTGCCGGTCGCGGGCAGGAAGCCCTTGGCCGCATCCTCGGCATAGAGCCGCGCCTCGAAGGCCCAACCGTCGATCGAGAGGTCCTCCTGGCTTAGCGGCAAGGCTTCGCCCGCGGCCACCCGCAGCTGCCACTCGACCAGGTCGAGGCCGGTGATGAGCTCGGTCACGGGGTGCTCGACTTGAAGGCGCGTGTTCATCTCCATGAAGTAGAAGCGATCCGGGCGCAGTCCCTCGGAGCTGTCGACGATGAACTCTATCGTACCGGCACCGGCGTAGCCGATGGCCTTGGCTGCGCGCACCGCCGCGTCTCCCATGGCCTGCCGCATGGCCTGGGGCATGCCGGGCGCCGGCGCTTCCTCGATGACCTTCTGCATGCGGCGCTGCAGCGAGCAGTCGCGCTCGAAGAGGTGGACCGCGTTGCCGTGGTCGTCGCCGAAGACCTGCACTTCGATATGGCGCGGTTTGTCGACCCACTTCTCAATCAGGCAGGCATCGTCGCCGAAGCTCGCCCGACTCTCGCGCTTGGCGCTCTCCAGCGACGCGCGGAAGTCGGCCGGTCTCCCGACGCGGCGCATGCCCTTGCCGCCGCCACCAGCGCGCGCCTTGATCAAGACCGGATAGCCGATCCGTCGGGCTTCCGCTTCGAGAAACTCGGGGTCTTGCTCGTCGCCGTGATAGCCGGGCACCACGGGCACGCCGGCATCCACCATCAGCCGCTTGGCCGCGTCCTTCAGGCCCATGGCACGAATGGCCTTGCTGGAGGCACCGACGAAGCGGACGCCGGAAGCCTCGACCGCCGCGACGAAGTCGGGATTCTCGGAGAGAAAGCCGTAGCCCGGATGGATGGCGTCGGCGCCGGTCCTAAGGGCCGCTTCGATGATCCTGTCGCCCAGGAGGTAGCTTTCCGTGGCCGGCGGTGGGCCCAGTCGAATGGCCTCGTCGGCCATGGCGACGTGCAAAGCCTGCGCGTCCGCATCGGAATGGACGGCCACGGTATCCATGCCCAAACGCTTGGCGGTCCTGATCACCCGACAGGCGATCTCACCGCGATTGGCGATGAGGATCTTCTTCAGCATGGCCTGCCCCCTACATCCTGAACACGCCGAAGGTGGTCGGCTCGATCGGCGCGTTGAGCGCGGCGGAGAGACTGAGCCCCAGGAGGTCCCGGCTCTTGGCGGGATTGACGATGCCGTCGTCCCACAGCCTGGCCGAGGCATAGAGCGGATGGCTTTGCCGTTCGAACTGGTCCAGCACCGGCTGTTTGAAAGCGGCCTCCTCCTCGGGCGACCAGGAGCCGCCGTTGCGCTCGATGCCGTCGCGCCTGACCGTGGCCAGAACGGATGCCGCCTGTTCGCCGCCCATCACCGAAATGCGCGCGTTCGGCCAGGTCCAGAGAAAGCGGGGTCCGTAGGCGCGCCCGCACATGCCGTAGTTTCCCGCACCGAAGGAGCCGCCGATCAGAAGCGTGATCTTGGGAACCTGCGTGCAGGCGACGGCGGTGACCAGCTTCGCCCCGTTCTTAGCGATGCCGCCGGCCTCGTAGCGCTGACCGACCATGAAACCGGTGATGTTCTGCAGGAAGACCAGCGGAATGCCGCGCTGAGAGCAGAGCTCGACGAAGTGCGCCCCCTTGAGCGCGCTCTCGGAGAAGAGCACGCCGTTGTTGGCGACGATGCCCACGGGAATGCCGTGGAGGTGGCCGAAGCCGCACACCAGCGTCGTGCCGTAGCGCTTCTTGAACTCGTCCAGCCGCGATCCGTCGACCAGGCGGGCGATGACCTCGCGCACGTCATAGGGCACGGTCGGATTGGCCGGCACGATGCCGAGGATCTCCTCCGGGTCGTAGATCGGATCTTCGGGGCGCTGCAGCCTAGGTCCTTCCGGCTTCGTACGGTTGAGGTTGGCGACGGCGCGGCGAGTGAGCGCCAGGGCGTGTGCATCGTCTCTTGCCAAGTGATCGGCCACGCCGGACAGACGGGTGTGGACGTCGCCGCCGCCGAGGTCCTCGGCCGTCACCACCTCGCCCGTCGCCGCCTTCACCAAGGGCGGGCCGGCGAGAAAGATCGTGCCCTGGTTCTGCACGATGATGGTCTCGTCCGACATGGCCGGAATGTAGGCGCCCCCGGCCGTGCAGGAGCCCATGACCACGGCGATCTGCGGGATGCCGCGCGCGGACATGGTGGCCTGATTGAAGAAGATCCGGCCGAAGTGATCGCGATCGGGAAAGACCTCGTCCTGGTTCGGCAGATTGGCGCCACCGCTGTCGACGAGGTAGATGCAGGGCAGGTGGTTCTCGGCCGCGATCTCCTGGGCGCGCAGGTGCTTCTTGACGGTCAGCGGATAGTAGGTTCCGCCCTTGGCGGTGGCGTCGTTGCAGACCACCATGACTTCCTGGCCCTCGACGCGGCCGATGCCGGTGATGATGCCGGCGGAGGAAGATCCGTTGTCGTAGAGACCGTGGGCGGCGGTGAGGCCGATCTCCAGGAAGGGAGAGTCCGCGTCGAGCAGCCGCGAGACCCGTTCCCGGGGCAAGATCTTGCCGCGCGATCTATGACGCTCTCGGGCGCGTTCGCCGCCGCCTTCGAGCACGCCGCGCACGACCTCCTCGACCAGGCCAAGCTCCGTCCGCATCGCGTTTGCGTTGATCCGAAAGGCTTCGGAGTTGGTCGAAAGGGCAGAGGTCAAGACGGACATGGCCGATCCTTGGCGTTCATCTGTTGCGGAGGGCGCGCCTAGACGCCGAAGCTGCGCTTGTCGTCGATGACCTTGCCATCGTTGGGCAAGCTGCCCGGCGCCACGAGAACGACGTCACCGCGCAGTCGGCATTCGCTGCGCACGGCTTCCTGAAGCCGTTCGGCAAGCCCCTCCTCGGGCGTCCGGGCCTCGCAAAGCAGGCGCAGCTGGTCGGAGCCTTCGCGTTCGCTCACTTCCAAGCGGGCCCGCACGACCCCGCTGAAGGGCGCGATGACGCGGGCGACCTGTCCCGGATGCACGAACATGCCCCTGACCTTCGTCGTCTGATCGGCCCGCCCCATCCAGCCCTTGATCCGGGTCGGGGCGCTTTCGCCGTGCGGCCGCGACAGGATCGCGGAGAGGTCGCCGGTGGCGAAGCGGAAGAGGGGATAGGCGCTGTCGAAGGTGGTGACGACCACTTCGCCGACCTCGCCGGGCGGCACGGGTTGACCGGTGCCGGGCCGGACGACCTCCACGAGGCAGTCGCCGGCGACCTCCATGCCGTCGCTATCTCTTGCGGCCTCGAAGGCGATCAGCCCGACCTCCGCCGTGCCATAGCACTGTAGGACGTGCACCCCCTTGCTACCGTACCAGTCGCGCAGACTGGGAAAGAGCGGTCCGCCCGACACCAGGGCGCGCTCGATGGAGGTTATCGGTGCGCCGCGCTGCTCCGCCCGCTCCATGACGATCTTCAGAAAATCCGGAGTGCCGACATAGCCGTTCAAGCCGAAGCGATTGAAGGCCTCGACTTGGACTTCGCTCGCACCGGTGCCGCCGGGAAAGACCGCGCAACCGATCGACCGCAATGCCTCGTCGAACATGAAGCCGGCCGGCGTCAGATGATAGCTGAAGCAGTTGGCGACGCGATCACCCGACGTGAAACCGGCCGCGCGCAGGGCCGGCGCCATGCGCCAATGATCGGTCCCGGAAAGGCTCTGGCCCTCGGCGATCGGACCGGGCGACAGGAAGAGGCGCGCCAGCGAGCCGACGGAGCCGCTGTTCAGCCCGCCCAACGGCGGGCTCTGCTCTTGCAGCTCGATCAAATCGGACTTCTTCAGTATCGGCAAGAGGGCGAGCGACGCGCGATCGACGAGAGCGGAGGGATCGACGTGGCCGAGGGACCTCGCGTAGTAGGGCGAGGCCGATTTGGCATGGGCAAGCTGGCGCCGCAGACGTTCGAAGAGGTCGTGCTCGGACGGAAGAGCGTCGGCGTGAAGAGGCTGTGCGGATACGTTCATCGTGGCGTCCCGTTTTGATGATCAAAGCCAGCGCTTGCGCCGTCTGAAGGATTTGATGCTCTTGAAGGAGCGGCGCTCGCCGCCGCCGAGATAGAACTCCTTCACGTCCTCGTTCCGCGCCAACTCCTCGGCCGGTCCGTCGAGCACGATCTTGCCGTTCTCCATGATGTAGCCGTAGTCGGCCGCTTGCAGCGCCATCTTGGCGTTCTGCTCCACGAGCAGGATGGAGATGCCGAGTTCCCGGTTCATCCGCTTGATGATCCCGAAGACCTCTTTGACCAGCAGCGGCGAGAGACCCATGGAGGGCTCGTCCATCATGATCAGCCGGGGCTTGGCCATCAGGGCGCGGCCGAGTGCAAGCATCTGCTGCTCGCCGCCGGAGAGGTAGCCGGCAAGCCCGGTGCGTTCCTTCAGCCTCGGGAAGTAGCGATAGACCTGCTCGATCTCCTGGCCGATGTCCGCGTCGGGGCGGGTGAAGGCGCCGAGCCTGAGGTTCTCCGCGGCCGTCATGTCCTGGATGATGCCGCGCCCCTCCATGACCAGAAAGATGCCGCCGCGTACCTTGCGATCGGCCTGGACGTCGGTCACTTCCCTGCCGTCGTAGAACACGCTGCCGCGGGTGATCTCGCCGTCCTCCGATCCGAGCAGGCCAGCGATGGCCTTCAGGGTGGTGGACTTACCGGCACCGTTGGCGCCCAGCAGAGAGGTTATCTTGCCCCGCTCCGCGTCGAGCGAGATGCCGCGCAGAACCAGGATCGCGTCGTTGAACACCACCTCCATGTTGTTGACCGAGAGGATGTGATCGCTTGGCTCTAAGACGGGAGCGCCGAGATGCCCTGTCGTCGACTCTGTCTGAACGGTCGCCGCGTTCATGCCGATTTCCTTGCGCGCGTGATGAGGTCGAACCTTTGCGAGAAAAGGGGGAGCCGGAGGCGGATCGACCGCGCCGTCCGGCTCCCTCGGGGCTTTGCCTAGCGGCCTAGCCAGTCGTCGCGGCGCGGCAGCGTGGTTTCCGCGATCCGCTCGATGACGACCTCGCCGTCGGTGTAGCTGCCCTTATTGATCGCCACGGTCATCTGGCCGCGATGGTCGTCGGGCGTCCAGGTCGAGGGAAGGCAGACGCCCTCCATACCTTGCGGCACCCAATCCTGCTTGGCGTACATGCCCTTCTTGATGTTCTCGCCGGTGATGCCCCCGTTGTCCTTGGCCCACTCCATCGCCTCTTTCATGAAGAAGGCGGAGCAGATGCCGCGGATGTAGTGGTGGGTCGGCCGCTCCTCGCCGATGCCGTCGCCCTGGGCGACGATCTCCTTGACGAGGGCCATGCCCGGAACGTCCTGACCGTAAAAGGGCGTGGCGGAGGGGAAGATGACGCCTTCGGCCTCGGCGGCCTCGATGGAGAGGTGGTCGCCGGCCCAGGGATTGCCCATGTAGGTCGCGTCGACGCCGACCGTGGCGCAGGACTTCAGAAGCGAGACCACCGAGCCGCCGAGGTTGCCCATGTAGACATAGTTGGCCCCAGTCTCCTTGATGGTCAGGCACTGTGCCTTGAAGTCGCCCGGCGATAGTGGGACGACCACTGGCGGCGCCACCTTGAGGCCGACCTCGGTCGCGTACTCGGCGCAGGCTTCCTTCGGCGCGTTGGGGTAGGGATGATTGTCGCCGGTGTGCACGAAGACCGGCTCGGCGATCCCCTTGGCCTTGGCATCTTCCGCCGCCCACTGCACCAGGGCGCGGCAGGCATCGGAGTAGGAGGGGCCGTAGAAGAAGTTGTAGGGTGCCGGCTTCTGCGTCGTCGGCGCCTTGCCGGTGGGGTCGGTCAGATGCGCCGAGTAGGAGGCCGAGATCACCGGGACCTCATCCTTGGCGACGAAGGAGATCAAGGCCTCGGTGTCGGCGGTGCCCCAGCCGTGCATCATCACCATGCCGTCGGACTTCCAGCCTTTGTAGAGGCGGATGGCTTCCGGCACCTTGTAGGCATAGTCGACGGAATCGAGCTCGATCAGGGTGCCGCCGATGCCGCCGTTGGCGTTGATGTACTTGATGGCATCGCTGACGCCGGGGCCGTAGTGCTTGCCGACGAAGGAGGTCGGACCGGTGTAGTCGACGAGGTGACCGACCAGGATCTTGTCTTCGGCGAGCGCTGGCGCGGCGATCAGGCAGGCGGCGCCCGCTAACAGGAAACGGCGTAACTTGGTCATGCTATCCTCCCGGTGTTGACGCCGGACGTCTGCTTGTCCTCGGCGCGGTTGAACTCTTTGGGGTGGGTCTCCCGCTTGAATCCGTCGTTCAAGGATCAATGGGAGAAGGGGAAAAGCTTCCAGCTGGTGCGCATCAGACGCCAGCGGTGGATCAGGCCGTCGGGCTCGAAGATCAGGAACAGCATGATGGCGGCACCGATCGACATCTCCTTGATGTAGGCGACACCCTGGCCGATGCCGGGGACGAGTAGGGCAAGCCCGCTCGCCAGGAACTCCATCGCCTGCGGCAGCAGCAGGACGAAGACCGTGCCCAGGATCGGCCCGGTGATGGACCCCAGGCCGCCGATGATGATCATCGCCAGGAACTGGATCGACAGAAGGATGTTGAAGGCCTCCCCGGTCACGAAGCCGAGGTAGTGGCCGTAGAGCGCGCCGCCGATCCCGGCGAAGAAGCTGGAGATCCCGAAGGAGAGCACGCGGTACTTCGTGAGGTTGATCCCCATGATCTCGGCCGAGAGGTAGTGATCGCGCACCGCGATGAAGGCACGCCCGTCGCGCGTGCGCACCAGGTTGGCGACGGCGAAGTAGGAGAGCACCAGCCAGAAGAGGACCAGGTAGAAGTAGCGCGAGTCGCTGTCGAGCGCGAAGCCGAAGAGCATCGGCGAGTCGGCGAGCGCGCCGTAGGGGCCGCCGGTGAACCAATCGGCGCGGGCGAAGAAGTCTTCGAGAATGAACTGCGAGGCAAGCGTGGCGATCGCCAGGTAAAGGCCCTTCAGGCGCGCCGCCGGGATGCCGAAGACCATACCGACCGCCGTCGTCATCAGTCCGGCGAGCGGGATGGTAAGCAGCACGGGGATCGAGGTCTGGGTGTGCAGCCAGGCGGAAGAGAAAGCGCCGAAGCCGAAGAAAGCGGCGTGGCCGAGGGAGATCTGGCCGGTGTAGCCGACCAGCACGTTGAGACCCAGAGCGGCGATCGCGAAGATGCCGATCATGATCATCTGGCTCAGCAAGGCATCGTTGGCGACGAGCGGCAGGACCAGTGCCACGGCGGCCAGGGCCAAGGCCCAACGATGCGCGAAGAGCGTCCTGAAGAGCACCATGTCGCTTTCGTAGGTGACTCGGAAGTCGCCTGTCGGACGGGGGTAGGGGAGGTGCGCCATGGTCAAACTCTTTCGATGTCTTTGGTGCCGAAGAGGCCATAGGGGCGGATCATCAGGATGACGATCAGGACGTAGAAGGGCGCGACCTTGAAGAGGTTGCCGATCTGGAGGTATTGCCCGTCCACGAACTCGGCGAGGTTCTCGAGCACGCCGATGATGATGCCGCCGACCACGCCGCCGACGATCGAGTCGAGCCCGCCGACGATCACCGCCGGGAAGACCTTGATGCCGATGAAGGCGAGGCTGTTGGAAACCGCGTTCACCAGGCCCAGAACCACCCCGGCGATGCCGGAGACCAGCGCCGAGATGGCCCAGGCAAGCGCGAAGACCTGACGCACCGAGATCCCGAGGCTCTGCGCGATCTGCTGGTTGAAGGCGGTCGCGCGCATGGCGAGACCCCAGCGGGACTTCTTGAAGAACCAGAAGAAGACGGCCATCACGATGACGGAGAGCACCAGGCTCACGAGGTAGGCCGTCTCGACGTTCAGCCCGGCGACCGAGACCGTGCCTTCGCCGAAGACGTTGGGAAAGCGCTCGGCATTGTTGCCGAAGACCCAGTTCATCAGCGCCTGCAGGAAGATCGACAAGCCGATGGTCGCCATGATCACCGAGATCACCGGCTCGCCGATGAGCGGCCGCAAGACCACCATCTGCACCATGATCCCGAAGAGGGTCATGAAGGCGAGCGAGAAGAGGAAGGCCGGGATGAAAGGCAGGCCCATGTACATCACGCTTGCCCAGCAGACCCAGGCGCCCAGGACGACGAACTCTCCCTGCGCGAAGTTCACGACCTGGGTCGACTTGTAGATCAAGACGAAGCACATCGCGACGATGCCGTAGAGCATGCCGACGATGAGGCCGTTGACCAGCAGCTGGAAGAGCAGCTCGAAATTCATGCCGCGATCTCCTCTTTGCCGGCGTCCGCCGTCGTGTCTCCGATCCGCTCGATCTTGAGCGTGGTGACGATGCGTTGGCTGGAGCCGTCCTGGAACGAGATCACGGTGTCGATGTCGACGTGATCGCGCACGGAATAGATGGTTTCGATGATGTCGCCGTACTTCTCGGCGATGACGCCCCGGCGGACCTTCTTCGTGCGGGTCAACTCGCCGTCGTCGGCATCCAGCTCCTTGTAGAGAAGCAGGAACTTCTTGATCTGCTGGTGGCGCGGCAGTGTTGCATTGACCCGTTCGACCTCCTCGCGCAGCAGTGCGTAGACCTCCGCGCGCGAGGCTAGATCGGAGTAGGTCGTGAAGCCGATCCGCCGCTCCTCCGCCCACTTGGAGACGATCGGGAAGCGGATGCAGATCAAGGCCGTCAGATAGGGGCGATCCTTGCCCAGGATCACGGCCTCGGCGACGTAGGTGGAGAACTTCAGCTTGTTCTCGATGAACTGCGGCGAGAAGCGGATCTTGTCAGACGTGGTCGCCAGATCCTTGACGCGGTCGACGACCACGAGGTGCTTGTTCTCGTTGAGATAGCCGGCATCGCCGGTCAGGAACCAGCCGTCCCGGTCGAAGGCCTCCTTGGTGGCCAACTCGTTCTTGAAGTAGCCGCTCATCATGTTCGGATGGCGGGCCATGATCTCACCGAGACCGTCCTCGTCGGGGTCCTTGATCTTGATCTCGCAGCCGGGCATCGGCAGACCGACGCTCTCGTTGTCGACGTCGCCGTCGGCATGGATGACGTAGGCGCCCATCGCCTCGGTCTGGCCGTAGAGCTGCTTCAGCGGCACGCCCATGGCCTGAAAGAACTTGAAGGTATCCGGCCCCATCGCCGCGCCGCCGGTTGCCGCCGAGCGGAGCTTGGAGAAGCCCAGCCGGTCGCGAAGGGCGCGGAAGAGCAACAGGTCGCTGAGCCCGACCGGCCGGCCGGCGTCGATCGCCTCGGCGCCTGCCTTCACCCCCCATCGATAGATCGCCTGCTTCCACTTGCTGGCATCCATGGAGCGCGCGCGGACGTCGGCGGCCACGATCTCCCAGACGCGCGGCGAGAGCAGCACGAAGGTCGGCCCGATCTCGCGCAGGTCGGCCATCGCGGTGTGCTCTTCCTCGGGGAAGTTCACGGTCATGCGCGCCAGCAGGTTCCAGGCGACGGAGTACATCTGCTCCATCACCCAGGAGAGCGGCAGCACGGCCAGATACTCGTCGCCGGGACCGCGCGGGTCGGAGCGGAGGTAGCTGCTGGCATGGCCGAGCAGGGCGGCGTGGCACCACATGGCGAGCTTGGGGTTGGCGGTGGTGCCGGACGTCGTGCAGAGGATCGCGATGTCGTCGCCCGACGTCGCCTCGACCATGTCGTCGTAGCGCCCCGGGTCCTTCTCCAGCGCTTCGCGGCCCAATGCTTCCAGGTCGTCCAACGACATGATCCTGGGGTCGTCGTACTTCCGCATGCCGCGCGGATCGTGGTAGATGATGTGGCGCAGGGAGGGGATCTGGTCACCAAGGCCCAAGAACTTGTCGACCTGTTCCTCGTCCTCCGCGACCACGACCACGGGCTTGGCGTAGTCGACGAGAAAGCGGATCTCTTCTTCCAGCGCATCGCGATAGATGCCGAGGCTCATGGCGCGGCAGGCATGAGCGGCGATCTCCGACCAGACCCATTCCGGCCGGTTGTCGCCGATGATGGCCACCACGTCGCCGGCCTTGACGCCGAGGCTCTGAAAGCCCACCGCAATGCGGCCGACATGGCCTTGAAAGGCAGTCCAGCTCACCTGCTCCCAGATGCCGAGATCCTTCTCCCGCTGGGCGATCTCCTTCGGGAAACGCCGGGCGTTGTGAGCCAGGAGCTTGGGCAAGGTGTCGAGGCTCCGGCAGTCGGCAATGTCGCCGCCCAGTTCCGGCCAGCCCTGGTCGTCGCCCTTGATGATCGACGCGGCCTGCTTGGTCGTCATGCCGGAAGCCTTTCCTGGCCGGATTGTTCGCTGTCGTCGTCGCCGAGGTAGGCGCGGCGCACCTCCGGATGGGCCATGATCTCGCTTGGCAGCCCGCCCGCGATGCGCTTGCCGAAATCGAGGACGATAACCCGGTCCGACAGATCCATGACCACGCCCATGTCGTGCTCGATCATGATGATGGTCATGCCGAGCTCCTGATTGAGGTCGACGACGTAGCGAGCGATGTCCTCCTTCTCCTCGAGATTCATGCCGGCCATCGGCTCGTCGAGGAGGATCAGGTCGGGCTCGATCGCGATCGCGCGCGCCAGCTCGACGCGTTTGCGCAGTCCGTAAGAGAGCGTGCCGGCTGGCTCGTTCCGGACATGCTGGATCTCTAGGAAATCGATGATCTCCTCGACCCGTCGGCGGTGACGGATCTCTTCCTTCTGCGCGCCGCCGAACCAGTAGACCATGCCCGTCAGGACGTTGTTCTTGAGCAGGTGGTGGCGGCCGACCAAGATGTTGTCCAGAACGCTCATGTGGCCGAAGAGGGCGAGGTTCTGAAAGGTGCGTCCAATACCCAGCTTTGCGCGATCGTTGATCGAGCGGCCGAGCAGCGGCTGGCCGCGGAAGCTGATCTTGCCTTGGTCGGGGACGTAGCGGCCGGAGATGCAATTCAGCATCGATGTCTTGCCGGCGCCGTTCGGCCCGATGATCGAGAAGAGCTCGCCCTGCTCGACATGAAAGCTGACGTCGCTAAGCGCCCTGACGCCGCCGAAGCTAAGCGAGACGTTCTCGACATCGAGGATGTGTGCGCGCTCGGTCAACGCTTCCCCCTGGTTCTTCGCCGCGTCGTTCGTTCCGCGGCGTGACTACTCGAGGGGGGAGGCTAGAAAGGGCGATTTACGAGAGTGTTTCGGAAATGTACAACAATGTTGCGAAGGGGAAGAGACACCACCAATGGTCGAGCCAGCCAGAAAGGCGGAGCACACCTCGATCGGTCAGCACGAGCTCGCTCTCATCCACACCGGGCTCGACAACATCGATCAAGGCATCACGATCTTCGACCAGGGTCTGACGCTGGTCTTCGTCAATCGGAAGTTCCTGGAGTTGCTTGATCTTCCGGCCGATGTAGCCAAGCGCGGCGCGTCGTTCGAGGACATCGTGCGCTACAACGCCGAGCGCGGCGAGTATGGCCCGGGCGACATCGATCAACAGGTGGCGGAGCGGGTCGAACTCGCCCGCCAGTTTCGGTCCCACACGATCGAGCGCTCGCGCCGCGACGGCATCGTCTTGCGCATCAGCGGCCAGCCGCTCGACGAGGGCGGCTTTGCGACGATCTACACGGACATCACCCAGGAGCGGCGGCGGGAGCTGGCGCTGAAGGACCGCCTGGAGCAGCGCAGCGCCGCGCTTCGCCAGAACCAGGAGAGGCTGAGCCTTGTCGCCAACGAGTTGCCGGCGGGCATCGCCTACCTCGATCGCGACGAGATCTTTCGCTACGCCAACACCCGCTTTGCTCAGGCCTATCAGCTCTCGCCGGACAGCATCGTCGGCTTGACGGTGCGCGACGTGCTCTCCCCCAAGACGGTGGAAGCGGTGGCGCCCTACTTCAATCTCGCGCGCAAGGGTGAGTCGGCCGACTTCGACCTCACCATCGATCTGCCGGACGGGCGTATTCTGGAAGTGCGCACCTTTTTGCGTCCCGATTCGACGGCCACCGGCTTCTATCTGATGTCGGTGAACGTCAGCCAGCACAAGCAGGCGGCCGCGCTGATGCTGCAGGCGCAGAAGATGGAGGCGCTGGGGCAGCTTTCCAGCGGCATCGCGCACGACTTCAACAATCTCCTGATGGCGATCCTCGGTAATCTCGTGCCGCTGGAGGAGCGCCTCGACCAAGCAGCCAGGGACGAGATGCTCGCGCCGGCCCTGCGCGCGGCACGCAGGGGGGCGGACCTCACCAAGCGCCTCCTGGCGGTCGCGCGGCGTCAGCCGCTGGAGCCGAGCGCGGTGGACCTCGAAGAGACCATTCGCAACCTGGCCAAGCTGGTCGAGCGCTCGCTGCCCGAAGGGATCGCGCTGGACATCGCCGCGACCGGCTCTCCGATCTGGGCCTTCGCCGACCGCGCGCAGCTGGAAACCGTCCTCTTGAACCTGATCGTCAACGCACGCGACGCCATCGACGACGAGGGCACGATCAGGATCGACGTGACGCCCAGGATGCTCGACCGGCGCGAGGCATCCTTTCTCCACTTGGCGCCCGGCCACTATGTCGAGGTCTCCTGTTCCGACGACGGCAAGGGCATTCCCAGCGACATCACCAAGCGCGTGTTCGAGCCCTTCTTCTCGACCAAGAAGGAGGGCCAGGGTTCGGGACTGGGACTGGCGCTCGCCTACGGGTTCGCCAGGGAATCGGACGGCCACATCGAAATCGAAAGCAAGGAGGGCGAGGGGACGGATGTCCGCATCCTGCTTCCCACGGCGACACCGGCGGGAAGAAACACGGCCGGTCCGACGGACGAACGGACGAGGATCGAGGCCCGCCTCATCCTGCTGGTGGACGATGACGAGAGCATTCGCGCGGTGCTGCGGCGGGACCTGCTAGGCCTCGGCCTTCAGGTGGTGGACGCCGGCAGCGCCGACGAGGCGCTCGACCTTCTGGATGTATTGGAGGAGGTGGATGTCGTCCTCAGCGACATCGCCATGCCCGGCAAGCTGTCCGGCCTAGATCTCAGAGCGCGTATCGCCGTCCTTCGGCCCGATCTTCCCGTGCTCTTGATGACCGGCCACGGCGTCGACATCTTCGCGGAAACGGCACTGCGGGCGGGACAGCCCGTCCTGCAGAAGCCCTTCGACAGGGAGGTCCTGGCCCGGGCGCTGCGCGCCTTGAGCCGGCAGGAGGTTCGGTGACCCGAAACGACACCGCCGACGTCATCTATGTGCTGGAGGACGAGGAGGACCTGGCCCGGCTCTACGGCCGTACGCTTCGCGACGGCGGCTATGCGGTCGAGCTCTTCTCCGACATCGGCGGGTTCGTCGCCAGAGTAGACGAGCAGGAACCGGCCCTCGCGCTCATCGACCTGGGGCTGCCGGACGGCGACGGCTTGACCGTGCTGCGGACCACCCTTGCCAAGAGCCGGGCGCCGGTGATCATCGCCAGCGGCCGCGGCGGTCTCGGCGACAAGCTGGTCGGTCTGGAGTCCGGCGCCGACGACTACATCGTGAAACCGATCGAGCCGCTGGAGCTCTTGGCGCGCGTCAAGAGCGTCCTGCGGCGGACACGCCCACCGGAGGTCGACAGGGCGCCGTCGCCCAAGGGCGCTATTGCCGGTTTCGGCGCGTGGCGGGTCAACTTCGCCACCTTCGAGCTGACCGGTCCGGGATCGGCCGCGGAGATGCTGAGCCAGTCGGAGATCCAGATTCTGCGCGCGCTGGTCGAGGCACCCGGCAGGGTCCTGACCCGAGACTTCCTGATGGAGGCCTGTGGCCCGCAGCTGGACGACAGCTTCGATCGAAGCATCGACGTTCGGATTTCCAGACTGCGCAAGAAACTCCAAGACGACCCGAAGTCGCCGAAGATCATCAAGACGGTCTACGGCGCGGGCTACCTCTTCGCCCCGAAGGTGGAGTGGCTCTCCGCCCCCTGACGGCGCGGATACCTCGCTACTTGTCAGAGCCGCTGTTCGCGCTTGCGCGCAGGCTCTCGCGCATGTGCGTGACGATCGATGAGGAGACGAGGCGGATCCGGTCGATGTCGGCATAGTCCTCCTGGACGATGTACCAGAAGCTGCGCGTGAAGCTGACCTGGCCCGGCAGGATCCGCACCAGGTCGGCGTGTTGTTCGGCCATGAAGTCGTGCAGGATGCAGATCCCGGCCTGGTTCAGCACGGCTTGAAGCTGCACATGCACGCTGCTGCTGGTGAGATGCGGACGGAAGCTGGGGTCGACCAACGGGATGTAGTCGAGTTCCTTGTCGAAGATCAGATCCTGAACGTAGCCGATGCCGCGAAGACCCTTCAGATCGGTGATCTGGGTGATTGGCGGATGCCGGGCGACGTAGTCGCGGTGGCCGTAGAGGTGGAGCGTGTAGTCGGCGATCTTCTGTGCCCGAAGGCGGCCGGAAGCGGGCAGGGACACGCCGATGGCGAAGTCGACCTCGCGCTTGGACAGGGAGAATTGGCGCGGCAGCGCGATCAGCTCGATCTCCAGCGCCGGGTGCCGGTCGCAAAGCGCTTGCGCCGCCTTGACCACGATGTAGGCGCCGACCCCGTCGGGCACCCCGATCCTGACCGCGCCTGAGATCCTCGCCTGCTCGGCGCCGATCGAGCCTTCGGCCAGCAACGCGCTGGCCTCCATCTTCTCGGCGATGGGCAGGAAGTTTTCGCCCGCGGGCGTCAGGCTGTGGCCATTGGGCGCGCGGTGGAAGAGGTGGGCGGAAAGCGCCTGTTCCAAGGCGCGCAGCCGCCTGGAAACGGTGGCATGATCGACCCCCAGCTGACGGCCGGCGGCGCTCAGCCGGCCGCTGCGCGCGACCGCCAGAAAGAAGCGAACGTCGTCCCAGTTCATCGCCTGCATCGCCTCTTATCTAGCCTTGTGCAAATCTGCACAACTGGAAGCTCATTATTGAGCATTTTCCGCCTTCTGTCTCGGCTCAATAATGGTGGAGTGGAGATCCGCAATTCAAACGAGGGATGCAGGTCGTGTACGCAGTCGGACATTTCATTAACGGCGAGATTCGTGGCGGGACGTCGGGCCGGACCGCTCCGGTCAACCAGCCGGCCACCGGCGAAACCCAAGCCGAGGTGGCGCTGGCCAATGCGACAGAGCTGAACGAGGCCGTCGCCTCCGCCAAGGCGGCGCAGCCGGAATGGGCTGCGACCAACCCGCAGCGCCGCGGGCGCGTGCTCATGGAGTTCGTGCGCCTGCTGCATCGCGACATGGACAAGCTCGCCGAAGCCCTGTCGCGCGAGCACGGCAAGACCCTGCCCGACGCCAAGGGTGACGTCATTCGCGGTCTCGAGGTCGCGGAGTTCTGCATCGGCGCGCCTCACCTCTTGAAGGGCGAGTACACCGACGCGGCCGGGCCGGGCATCGACATGTTCTCCCTGCGCCAGCCCCTGGGCGTGGTCGCCGGCATCACCCCCTTCAACTTCCCGGCGATGATCCCGATGTGGAAGTTCTGCCCGGCGATCGCCTGCGGCAATGCTTTCATCCTGAAGCCCTCGGAGCGGGACCCCTCGGTCCCCCTGATGCTGGCCGAACTGATGAAGGAGGCGGGGCTTCCCGACGGAATCCTGCAGGTGGTGAACGGGGATAAGGAGGTCGTCGATGCGATCCTCGACCATCCCGACATCGCCGCGGTCGGCTTCGTCGGCTCGACCCCGATCGCGCAGTACGTCTATGCGCGCGGCTGTGCCAATGGCAAGCGCGTCCAGTGCTTCGGCGGTGCCAAGAACCACATGATCGTCATGCCGGACGCCGACCTCGACCAGGCGAGCGACGCGCTCTTGGGCGCCGGCTACGGTGCGGCGGGCGAGCGCTGCATGGCGATCTCGGTGGCCGTTCCGGTCGGCGAGAAAACCGCCGACGCCCTCATCGAGCGGCTGGCCCCGAAGATCGAGAAGCTGAAGGTTGGCCCCTACACGGCCGGCAACGACATCGACTACGGCCCCTTGGTGACCGCCGAGGCGAAGCAGCGCGTGCTGGACCTGGTGAATTCCGGCATCGAGCAAGGTGCCGAGCTGGTCGTCGACGGCCGGGACTTCTCGCTACAGGGTTACGAGGAGGGCTTCTTCGTCGGCCCGCACCTCTTCGATCGTGTCTCCACGGATATGGAGATCTACAAGCAGGAGATCTTCGGCCCGGTGCTCTCCGTCGTGCGCGCCGACTCCTACGAGCAGGCACTCGGTTACGCCATGGATCACGAATACGGCAACGGCGTTGCCATCTTCACCAGGGACGGCGACACGGCGCGCGACTTCTTCAACAGGATCAATGTCGGCATGGTTGGCGTCAACGTGCCGATCCCGGTGCCGCTCGCCTATCACACCTTCGGCGGTTGGAAGAAGTCCGTGTTCGGCGATCTCAATCAGCATGGGCCCGATGCCTTCCGCTTCTACACGCGCACCAAGACGGTCACTGCGCGCTGGCCGTCCGGCATCAAGGAGGGCGCCGCCTTCTCCATCCCGGTCATGTCGTAACGCTCTCGGTCGAGCGGGCGCTCGACCGGGTCAGAACGAACGAGAGACAAGGAGCGCGGCGATGGACTTCGCCCTATCGGACGAGCAGCAGCTCATCTTCGAGACGGCCTATGCCTTTGGCCAGGATGCGATCGCGCCGCATGCTTATGCGTGGGAGAAGGCCGGCACCATGCCTCGCGAGGTGTTCGAGGCAGCGGCCGCGCTCGGCTTCGGTGCGCTCTACGTGCCGGAGGAGCAGGGCGGGTCCGGGCTGTCCCGCCTCGACGCGACGCTGGTGTTCGAGGCGCTTTCTGCCGCTTGTCCGTCGGTCGCGTCCTTTCTCTCGATCCACAACATGTGTGCCAAGATGATCGCCAAGTACGGCACGCCGGCGATCCGGGATCGCTGGCTGCCGACACTGGCGAGCATGGAGACCATCGCCTCCTACTGCCTGACCGAGCCGGGCTCCGGCTCCGACGCGGCGGCTCTGCGCACCAAGGCGGAGAAGAGCGGTGAGAGCTATGTCCTGAACGGCACCAAGGCCTTCATCTCCGGCGGCGGCTTCTCGGACCTCTATGTCGTCATGTGCCGTACCGGCGTGCCCGGCCCGAAGGGCGTGTCGACGATCCTGGTGGAAAACGGCTCGCCCGGACTGTCGTTCGGTGCGCCGGAGCATAAGATGGGTTGGCGTGCGCAGCCGACCGCGCAGGTGCAGCTGGACGATTGCCGTGTCCCGGCCTCCAGCCTGCTAGGGGAAGAAGGGCGGGGCTTCGCCTACGCGATGGAGGGCTTGGACGGCGGACGCCTCAACATCTCCGCCTGTGCCTTGGGCGGCGCCCAGGCAGCCCTCTCCCGGGCCCTGACCCACGTCGGCCAGAGGACGGCCTTCGGTCAGACGCTCGACCAATTTCAGGGCCTGCAGTTCGCGCTCGCCGATATGGAGTGCGAGCTTCAGGCGGCACGCATCTTCTTGCGGCAGGCCGCTTGGAAGCTGGACAAGGCTACGCCGGACGCCACCAAGTACTGCGCCATGGCCAAGCGCTTGGTGACCGATACCAGCTTCGAGGTCGCCAACAAGGCGCTCCAGCTCTTGGGCGGCTACGGCTATCTGGAAGACAGCGGTATCGAGAAGATCGTCCGCGATCTTCGGGTGCATCAGATTCTCGAAGGAACCAACGAGATCATGCGTGTGATCACCGCGCGCGCGCTCTTCGCCGAACGCGACACCCAGAACGCGCCGCTCCGGCTGGCCGGCTAGATCCGGGACGGACAGAGCGAAGCAAGGGAGAAGGACCGTGTCATCGACCGTGATCTTGGGAGCGGCCCGCACCCCCATAGGCAGCTTTCAAGGCAGCCTCTCGACCATGACCGCAACGGACATGGGCGGCCTGGCGATCAAGGGGGCGCTGGCTGGCGCAGATATCGCGCCCGATGCCGTGGACGGGGTCTTCATGGGCAATGTCTTGAGCGCCGGCCTGGGCCAGGCGCCGGCGAGGCAGGCGGGCTTCAAGGCAGGCTTGGGTGAGGGGACACCGGCGACCACGGTCAGCAAGGTTTGCGGCTCCGGCATGCAGGCGGTGGCCTTCGCGCACGACCAGATCAGTCTCGATCGCATGCGGGTCGTCGTGGCCGGCGGCATGGAGAGCATGACCAATGCGCCATACCTTCTACCGAAGATGCGCGGCGGTGCCCGCCTTGGCCATGCAGGCGCGATCGACCATATGTTCTTCGATGGTTTGGAAGACGCCTACGACCAAGGGCGGCTGATGGGCAGCTTTGCCGAGGACTGCGCCACGGATTATCAGTTCACCCGCGAGGCCCAAGACGACTATGCGCTGGAATCGCTGGAGCGATCACGGAACGCACAGGCCTCGGGCGCGCTCTCGGAAGAGATCGTCCCCGTCAGGATCAAGGCGCGGAAGGGCGAGGTGGAGGTGCTGGAGGACGAGCAGCCGGCGAAGGCCTCGCCGGAGAAGATCCCCAGCCTGAAGCCGGCTTTCAGCGCGGACGGCACGGTGACTGCCGCCAATGCCTCCTCGATCTCCGACGGCGCCGCCGCTCTTGTACTCGGCGGTGAAGCGGAAGCGGAACGATTCAGCGCGAAGATACGCGCGCGGATACTGGGCTACGCCACCCACGCCCAAGAGCCCAGCCGCTTTCCAACCGCCCCGATCCCGGCGGCGAGCAAGCTACTGCGTCAGCTGGACTGGACGGTCGATGACGTCGACCTTTGGGAGGTGAACGAGGCCTTTGCTCTGGTGCCCATGGCGTTCATGAAAGAGCTCGGCGTGCCGCACGACAGAGTGAACGTCCACGGCGGCGCTTGCGCGCTGGGTCACCCCATCGGCGCGTCGGGCGCCCGCATCCTGGTGACCCTGCTGAACGCCATGGAACGGCGGGACGCGAAGCGCGGGATCGCCGCGATCTGCATCGGCGGCGGCGAGGGTCTGAGCGTCGCCATCGAACGGTAAGGGCTCGGCACATTCGTCGGCGCGAAAGCGTCAGCTTCGACATCGGGGCAGGCATCCACCTCGAAGCGAGAGAATGCCTGCCTGTCTGTCGATCCGGGTCTTTAACTCCGAACCAATTGAATGAGTAGGGACTGAAGGCCGAACAGGGCCGCGAGAGCCGAAAACCCGAGCAACGGGGAGCTTGTACCGACCGCACCGATCGCCAAGGGGCCCACCACGTAGCCCGCGCCCCAGAAGAAGTAGTAGCTCCCCGATATGGCACCTTTGAGGGTGTCCGGTACGCTCTCGTTCAGTTCGACCATCGACGCGACGCAGAAAACTCCCAGCCCGATGCTCGCCATCCCGAGGGGACCATAGACCCACAGACCGGGGATGAGCGGGAACACCGCCAGTCCGGCCGCGGCCAGTGCCATGCCCCAGACCAGAAAGCCCCTCCGTCCGATACGGTCCGATACTGCTCCGGCGACGACTTGTGACAGGCTGACCGCCGCGTAGAACAGAACGAAGAGCAGGTTGATGGCCGTCGCCCCGAACCCGTGACTTGCGGCAAGGGACACGGGCAGAACCGTGAGGAACACGCCGTAACCGGCGCCGTACAGCAGCACACCCAGTAACAGGACCATCGTCCGCCCCTGGTGCAGCAGATTGGGGAGTTGGCGAAGGGTCAACCTTGCGTGGCCGAGGGCCGCATTTGCTGGGCGGAGGAACACCAGGACACACAGGCCTGCCAAGAGGCACAGCAGCGCGAAGACCAGGAACGGCACGCGGCCCTGTCCATCCGGGGCGATGAGCAGACCCAGAAGCGGCCCCGCGGTCAGCCCGGCATGGATCGCCCCGTTGTAGATACCGATGACCCGGCCTTTGGCGGCCGGGTAGGCCAGCGACAGCATGGCCGGGCCAAGCGCCCATATGGGGGCTTCGCCAAGGCCCTGTAAGGCCCGGCCAAGGAGTATGCCGCTTGCTGTCTCGCTGGAGAGGTACACAAGGCCCGATAGGGCGCAGAGCAGATAGCCGATGACCAGAAAGCGCTTCGGTCCGAGCCGGTCGGACAGTACGCCGATGGGAAGCTGGGCCAGAAGATAGGCGAAAGCGAAGGTCGAGGCGACGAGTCCGACGCTTTCGAGCGACCCTGTCATAGCGTGAACGCGCTGCGGTAGCAGTGCGACGATCATGCCGACACCGAGCATCAGCAAGATGGCGGACAGACTGAGGACGAACAGAGGAGTAGGTTTCCGCACGAGAGATGGCCTCCGGGCAGCCAGGCGGCCAGGACGCGGGCATGGCCGGTCGGGCAGGCACGCACCGCGGCTGCGAAGTTCAAGAGTATGGGAGGCGAGAGGGCGTTCGCGGCCTTGCTTCCCGCCAGTCAAGCAGGGTCGGTCACGATTTCTGCGACGTCTCGCAACAGCGCGTATCCGGCGTGCCTCAGCACGCGGCACGTAGCGCTGTTAGGCGAGAGGCGGCGGTGATACGGCGAAAACGCGTGCTGTAGGGATCATCGGGATCAAGCTTCTCGGAAGTCCTCAATGGCGACGACGCTACTGTCCTCCGGTTTGAAAGTAAACCTCCGGACTCTCCGGTCGAGTGGATGGTCTCTACGCCGTCTCGGCCCTCGGGATGGTTTGTAGTGACATCGAGGTCCTGTTAGGCGGGTTTGCGGCTCCGTCCGCCTAGTTGCCGCTGGATCGTGACGCGCCAAGATGATGGCCCGTCAGTACCAGTGCCGCCGCCGGCCCGAGCAAGATCCATTGCGGCACAACCAGCAAGCCCGTCGGACCGGATTGCCAAACTCCGACGGCGATGAAGATGACCGCAAAGGCGATCCACAAGAACGCCATGTGGACGGCGATAGGCCCGCCGCGCCAAAACTGGCAGGCCGAGTAGGCCAGGAAAACGCTGATCATGTGCCAGCAAGCCTGAAAAGCGCCCAGGACGGGCAGGGGCAGATCCGCCGACAGAAGCGGCACCAAGGTATCGAAATGCCCGACTGCTATGTGAATGATGAAGGTTAGCGTAGCCAGAGCGGCGCCCAGCTTGGCGATCATTCCATGTTCCTTCGAGTTTGGCGTTAGCCCTCGTGGGGGAGGGGCTTGGTGGTTCTGATCAACGAGAAAGCGTCCATAGCGATTTCGGCCTTGCCGCTAGAGCCACCCTCTCATGTTGCTATCCCATGCCGGCGCCGTCCGCCTCCTGCGGCGGGTTCTGCAATCCTGCGCGCAGCAAAACGACGGCTTCCCGCATCATGCTACGCTTGCGTCTTTTGGAGCCGCCGAACAGGCCTTGATGAAGGACCACGCCGTCCAGCATGCTGACCAGCAGTCGCCCGAGGGGGCGTGGATCGTGATGCGCCGCGATCTCGCCCAGTTCCTGAAGATGCGCGATCTGCCTTGCGTAGTGTCTTCCGAGCTTATCGAAGTAACCGGCGATCTGTTGGGTGAAGTCCGTCGAGGCGAAACTGGGACCGAAGACCTCGAAGAACACGCGATAGAAGGCTGCTTGCTCCGCCGACAGGTCCATCACCTGCCGCAAGTCTTCCAGAAACGCGGCAAGGCTCTCTCTCGGCTTTGTCCGCAGCTGCCCTTGGACGATCGCGGCAAACTCGCGGTCCACAATGGCCGTCGTGAGCGCTTCCTTGCTCTCGAAGTAGAGATAGAGCGTGCCCTTTGCCAGGCCGGCATCCTTCGCGACATCGTTCACTGACGCGGCATGATACCCCTTGTCGACAAAGACGCGCAGGGCAGCGTCCATGATGAGGTCTCGCATCTCTGCCTTGTTCACGATCTTCGGCATGGTTCGGTCGCCCTTGTTCGAAGGTGCCTTGCGCTTGCACTTCCGCCTATAGCAGACAGCGTTTATGACCGCTTGGTCATAAATGTCACATGCGCCGTTTATGACTGGTTGGTCATGAAAAAAGGAACATCTATGAAGCCGACCGTGCTTGGAGCCGCCGAGCGAACCATGAAGCCTGAATGCCTGACACGGCGCGTGACGGCGACGAGCGGCACTATCCGTTACCTCATTTGAAGGATTTGGAGATGCAACCTACACCGGTTGACTGGCGCTACACCGGGAGAACCGATCTCTTCTGCGGTACAGGCGCGACACCTGCCGAAAGATGGATTGCCCATGGGATGGCGGGTGTCGCGACGGCAGTCATCCTCGCCATCGACCAGGCCGGTGAGAGGCCAATCGCGCAGGGGTGGGGCATCGCTCTCCTTGCGTTCTTTGCCTATGACATCGCCGGCGGCGCCGTGGCCAACATGCTGAACTCCTGCAAGCGCTTCTACCACGGCGGGCTGCAGTCCGGAGAGGGGGCCGGCGCGCGCCTCGCCAAGAGCTCAACTCTGTTCGCGGCCCTGCACATACATCCGCTCCTCGCGGCGCTGATCTTCAACGGCAGCACTCTCAACGCGCTTGTTTGGTACCTACTGCTGCAGGCAAGCGTCGCTGCAACCCTGGCGGCGCCGCTCTATCTGCGTCGCCCCGTTGCCGCCGCATTCACGCTCTTGGCATTGTTGGGTAGCCAATCACTCCTGCCGCTCGGCGCGGGACTGGAGTGGTTCATTCCCTGCCTCTTCATGAAGATCGTGCTTGGTCATGCCGTGCGGGAAGAGCCCTACCGGCCGGAGGTCGGCGACCGTCATGCCCGACCTTGACCTATGCGTATGGACACCGTGAATCCCAAGTGCCGGCGGACCAGGTCTTGCCGGACGCGGGAATCTCTGCCTCTACCGCCAACAGCAAGGAGCTCGGCACGCAACGCGATGGTGCGCCATGGCGTAGACGAGGACCGCCGATCAGTCGCGCACGCCGTATGTTCTGCGTTGGAGCCTTTCGGTCTTGAGCAACTCCATGTCGGCGAGCACCATCTCGCGCACCAGATCGTCGAAGCCGGTATGGTGGCTCCAGCCGAGCCGTTGCTTGGCCTTCGAGGCATCGCCCAGCAGGAGGTCGACCTCCGTGGGGCGGTAATAGGCCGGATCGATGGCGACCAGCTGCGCGCCACTCTCGGCGTCGATGCCGACTTCCGCCTCTGCCTTGCCTTGCCAGACGATCTTGCGTCCCACGACGGCGAAGGCCGCCTCGGTGAACTCGCGCACGGAGTGGGTCTCACCCGTCGCCAAGACATAGTCGTCCGGCTCCTCCTGCTGCAGGATCCGCCACATGCCGTCGACATAGTCGCGCGCATGGCCCCAGTCCCGCTTGGCGTCCAGGTTCCCGAGATAGAGCATCGACTGCAGCTGCATTTCTATGGCGGCCACGGCACGCGTGATCTTGCGTGTCACGAAAGTCTCGCCCCGCAAGGGGCTCTCGTGGTTGAAGAGAATGCCGTTGGAGGCATGGATGCCGTAGGCTTCCCGGTAGTTCACCGTCATCCAATAGGCATAGAGCTTGGCCGCCGCGTAGGGTGAGCGCGGATAGAAGGGCGTCGTCTCCCGCTGCGGAACCTCTTGGGCCTTGCCGTAGAGCTCCGAGGTGGAGGCCTGGTAGAAGCGACAGTCTTGGGTCAGGCCTAGAATGCGAATGGCCTCCAGCATGCGCAGGGTTCCGAGCGCATCGGCATTGGCGGTGTACTCCGGCGATTCGAAGCTGACCTGCACGTGGCTCTGCGCCGCCAGATTGTAGATCTCATTCGGTCGGATCTGATCGATCAGACGGATAAGACCAACACCATCGGTCATATCGCCGTAGTGCAGATTCAGCCTGGTCTTGCCTTCGTGCCGGTCATGATAGAGGTGGTCTATTCTCCAGGTGTTGAATGACGACGAGCGCCGCTTCAGTCCATGGACGATGTAGCCCTTGTCCAGCAAGTACTCCGCAAGGTAGGCCCCATCCTGACCGGTCACGCCGGAGACGAAAGCCACTTTCTCGGATCCCACGTCCACTTTCCTTCCTCATCCCTGCCAGAAGTCCCGACGCGTCTGCATGACGAACGCTGCGCGCCGCACTGGTCGGGCGACGACCGGTCGGGTCGAGGCGACCCGTCCTGACCGAGGCGGCAGAAGGGGCGTCACGACCATGGAGAGGTCACCCTTACGATAGCGTTGTCGTCAAGTCTCACCGCTACTGCCGGACCTGGCCACCCTGTTCCAGGCGCTCGCGGAACCAAGCATAGGTCTTCGAGAGGCCGTCTTTCAGGCTGGTCTCGGGGCGCCAGCCCATGGCCGCGAGCGGCCCGGAATCGAGCAGCTTGCGCGGTGTGCCGTCGGGCTTCGACGCGTCGAAGATCAGGTCCCCTTCGAGGCCGACCGTGCCGCAGATCTCCTCCGCCAGCTCTCTGATCGTGACGTCGTCGCCATAGCCCACATTGACGGGTTCGTGACCGCTGTAGGTCTTGAGGAGGAAGATCAAGGCGTCGGCCAGATCCTCCACGTAGAGGAACTCGCGCCTCGGTTCGCCGCTGCCCCAGACCTCCAGGACCGGCTTGCGGGCCTGCTTGGCCTCGTGCGCCTTGCGCAGCAGCGCCGGCAGCACGTGGCTTCCGGCCAGGTCGAAGTTGTCGCCCGGCCCGTAGATGTTGGTCGGCATGGCGGAGACGTAGTCGCGCCCGTACTGCCGGCGATAGGCCTGGCAAAGCTTGATGCCGGCGATCTTGGCGATGGCATACCACTCGTTGGTGGGCTCCAGGGGGCCGGTCAAGAGCGACGCTTCGGAGATCGGCTGGGGTGCCAGCCTCGGATAGATGCACGAAGAGCCTAGGAACAAGAGCCGCTCGACACCGGCGCGGTGCGCCCCGTGGATGACGTTCGCCTCGATCATCAGGTTCTCGTAGAGGAACTCGGCGGGAAAGCTGTCGTTGGCGAGGATTCCGCCGACCTTGGCCGCGGCCAGGATAACGGCGTCCGGCTTCCGGTCCGTCAGGAACTGCCAGACTTTCTCCTGCTGGCTGAGATCGAGCTCCTGGCGGGTGGCGGTGATCACCTCACAGCCCTCCGGCGCCAGGCGTCGCACCAGGGCGGAGCCGACCATGCCGCGATGTCCGGCGACGAACACGCGCTTTCCGGCTAGAGAGAACGGGATGCCTGCGGCCACCTGGCGCCTCCTGCTTTGCTCCTACTCCGATCGGCCGGGCCACCGGATCGTGGCCGCTTTGTAACAGTTGGTAGGAGGCGCGGGTAGTTGAGATTGCGCACTCTGGTGGGTCTCTCCCTTGGGAGACTCCCGCTTATGGAAGCCGCCTAGCGACCCGCCAGCCGCAGTGTTTTCAATGACATCATTGGCACAATGAATTTGTAACGGCGGCCGGCCGTCCGGACTATCCGACAAGGGACGCACAGGTCCCGCGGAGCAAAGGTGCGCGATGAAGAGCAGCGCAGGTGTTTGGGTCAAGGCGCTTCCCGCGGAGTCGCTTGAACCCGAAGACGCCGACAAGATCGACCATGACGGAGTATGCATTGCGATCTTCAATCTCCAGGGCGAATTCTTCGCTACAGGAGGGATCTGCACGCACGAACATGCGTTTCTCTCTGAAGGCTATGTCGACGGAGAGACAGTGGAGTGTCCGTTACATCAGGGCCTCTTCAACATCCGAACCGGGGAGCCCTTGGCGCCACCGGTGACGGAGCGGCTCAAGACCTACGAGACCAAGGTCGAAGACGGTTACGTCTACGTCTTCGTCGAAGTAACCGATGCCTAGTCGGGACAGGACCTTGCCCCCAGCGGCCAAGATCAATCGACAACGCAACAACCGAAACCATCAGGGAGGAGCAAGAATGAAACATCATCTAGGACCCTTCGGACCGAAGGGTGCGGCGGCCTTGGCGCTGGCCGCGTCTCTATCGCTCGCTATGCCATCGTCTGCCCAAGCAGAGGAAAAGTCGGTGCACGATGTCCTGAACGGGCTGATCTCGACCTATGCGGGCGCGGCGCGGGACGGCATGACCAACGGCAGCGTCGAAGCGCTCTTCGAGAAGGACGGCTTCCGCGACTACCTGGACGCCTATCCGGTCGGCGATCTCGCCGGCGGGTTCGTCTGGAAACCGGGTATGGGCGCCACCTTCACCGGTCCCTTCAGTGAACTGGAGATAAAGGCGCCCTTCACCGACTACATTCCGCTGCCCGAGGGGCCGGTGCTGGATCCCGACAAGACCTATCGGATCGGCTTCGTCTTCCACGGCTTCAACCATCCTTGGCTCATCAGCCTGGCCGACACGGCCGCGTGGCAGGCCGCCCGCCATCCAAACCTGGAGTTGGAGGTGATCGACGCCGAGTTCGACGACAACCGCATGGGCCAGGTCATCGATACCTGGGTCGCCCAGCAGTATGACGGCATCGTCCTCTGGCCGGCGCGCGAGGCACCCATGGGGCCGCCCGTCGATCGGGCCGTCGCCGCCGGCATTCCCGTCGTCAGCCTCGACCGGCGTACCTCGTCGGAGAACATCAGCTCCGAGGTGCTTGGCAACTTCTATGCCAACGGCCTACAGCAGGGGCTCTACCTGAAAGAGATCTCCGACGGCGGCAACATCATCTTCAATCGGAAGGACCTGGGCTCGACCGCCGACTCGATCCGCACCGGCGCCTTCCTGGAGGTGATCGGCAGCGAGCCCGGCTATGAGGTCACCGGCAACTATCACACCAAGAGTCAACGCACCTTGGCCTTTCAGGCCACGGCCGATGCCCTGCAGGCCCACGATGACATCGCGGTGGTCTACAACACGGGCGGCGAAGAGGCGATGGGCGCCCTGGACGCGATCCGCGAAGCCAAGCGTCTCAATAGCGCGCCCGGCGGCAAGAAGATCGTGATCCTGGCCAACGACGACTCCAAGGAGGTGCTGAAGGAGGTGGCGGACGGCAACGTGGACATGGTCGCGCCCTACACCCCGCTGATCGGCGATGTCGGCATCCGCGCCGTGATCCAGCACATCGGGGCCAAGGAAGGCAGGAACGACGCGCCGCCGAAGCTGATCATGACCCCCAATCTGCCGATGATCACCGCCAAGCCCATGGTCATCGAAGGAGTGGCGACCGTCACGCCCGACAAGTGGCTCTACGGCTATGGGCCTGCCGTAGACTAGTCTTACGCAAAGGCGGGCGGATGGCTGTCATCCGCCCGCGCGTTCGGGACTAGGAGGGCAGGGATGCGGGCGGAGACTTTCGCGCACGGCCTATCAAGCGGAAACCGCGGCCGGATCGCCGGTGTGTTCCGTGCGGTGGAGCAGCCTGAGTATGCCGGACTGCGAAGCGACCCGACCGTGAGGTCGGCGGCAATGGAGTGCCCGAGCCCATGACCGCGTCGCAGGAGAGCCAAGCCGATGCGCGCCTTCGGAAGTCCGGTGGCGCGTCCGGTCTCCGCAGGCCGAATACGGAGATCCTGAGCCGACTGCTGATCCTCGTCCTACTCGTCGTGATCGGACAGGTTATCTCATCGTCATTCCTGTCACTGGAGAACTTCAAGATCATCCTGCTGGCCGTCGCCGGCATCACCATCGTCGCCTTCGGGATGACGATGGTGGTGATCTCGGGAGAGATTGACCTCTCGGTTGCCGGCGTGGCGGTGCTGTCCGGCATCTCCGGCGCGCTTCTCTTGGAGACGGAGTCCACGGCGCTGGTGGTGGCCGTCACGCTGGCGGTCGGCCTTCTCCTGGGGCTCGTCAACGGGGTGATGGTCGCCTGGATCGGTATCCCCTCCTTGATCGCCACCTTGGCGATGCTGGGGATTGCCCGCGCGCTGGCGAACATCGTCTCGCGCGGCCAGGCCTACTATCCCGACAAGCTTGAGAGCTTCCTCTGGCTGGGGCGGGGCGACCTCTTGGGTCTTCCGGTGCCGATCCTACTCCTCGCCGTTGCCGCGGGGATCGCCCTGGTCCTCACGCGTTTGACCCTCTTCGGTCGCAAGCTCTACGCGACCGGCGGCAACGCGACCGCCGCCAGGCTGTCGGGCATCCGCACGGACCGGGTGAAGATCGCCGTCTTCATGATCTGCGGGTTCTCCGCGGCCTTGGCCGGCATGCTGGAGAGCGCCAGGCTCGCCTACATCAACCCCGCCGCCTTCCCCGGCATGGAGCTCAGCGTCCTGGCGGTGACGGTGCTCGGCGGCGCGGCCTTGGCCGGCGGCTCCGGCAGCATCACGGGGACCCTGCTGGCCGCGCTCATCATCGGCGTGATCAACAGCCTGCTCAACCAGATGGGGGTCAGCATCTACCTGCAGCAGGTGGTGACCGCACTCATCATCCTGGCCGTCGTGCTGCCAGGCCTGAAGCAGAGGCTGCTTGCCAAGTGAGCGCGAGCACCTCAGGCGCCGGCGCGCCCTCGCTCCCCCGGCCAGTGGTCCGGCTGCTTCGCGATCCGCTGCTCTGGTTGATCGTGCTGATCGTCGTCATCGGCGCGGCGAGCTCTCCCTACTTCCTGACGCCTTTGAACATCGCCAACACCATCCGCAATGCGGCCGCCATCGGACTCTTGTCGCTGGGCATGACGATGGTGCTGCTGACCGGCCGGATCGATCTGTCGGTGGCCGCGACCATGGTCTTCTCGGTCATCGTCGGTGTCGTGGTCACGGTCGAACTGGGTGCGCTCTTCGGCGAGCGCTGGCTGGTGCGGGGCAACTCCTTCGCCGGGCCGCCGGGGCTGGTCATCGCGATCACCTTGATGACCGGTCTCGTCGTCGGCATCGTCAACGGGATCGGTGTCGCCTATCTCAAGGTCGCCTCCTTCATCATGACCCTGGTGGCTCTGACGGCGCTCAGGGGCTTGAACTACATCCTGACGACCGGCCATCCCTTCTACCTGAAAGGGGCCACCTTCAACTGGATCGGCGACAGCGTCTATCTGGGGATACCGACCGGGTTCCTGATCGCCTTGGCGGTGTTGGCGGCGATGCTGCTCTTCTTGCGCGGCAGCGTTGCCGGCCGCCGCTTCTATGCCATCGGCGGGAACGAGTACGCCGCCCTCTATGCCGGCATCAAGACCGCTCGCTACGTGGTGCTAGCCTTCGCCATCTCGGGTCTCTGCGCGGCCATCGCCGGCGTGGTGCTGACCTCGCGCCTGAAGTCGGTCGATGCGCCGCTCGCGTCCGGCTACGAGCTGACGGCAATCGCCATCGCCGTAATCGCGGGGGTCTCGCTTTCCGGCGGCGTCGGCTCTCCGCTGCGGGCCTTGCTGGCCAGCCTGGCCTTTGCCGGCGCCTTGAACCTCTTGGGCCTTTGGGGAGTCAGCACGTGGTACCAGAACTTGGCAATCGGGCTGGTGCTCCTGATTGCGGTCGGCATCGCGCAAGCGCGGCAGCGTATTCTTGAACAAAAAAGAAGTGGAGGGAGGATAACCTATGCCTGGTTACTTGACTCTTGGCGTCGATATTGGAACGACAAACGTCAAAGCGTCGATACTTGACACGCAGACGGGCAAACTGGTCGCCTTCGGCTCGCAAGAGCACCCTCTCTTCCATCCGCATCCGGGGTGGGCCGAGCAGGAGGCCGACAACTACTGGAAGGCCGTCCTCTCGGCCATCCGGCAATGCCTGGAGCAAGGCAATTTCGCCGACGACATAGCTGGTGTCGCGCTCTCCGGCCTGGTCGGAGTCACGCTTCCGGTGAGCGACCGCGGCAAGCCGCTCCGACCCGCGATGATCTGGATGGACTCACGCTCGGAAGCGGAGTGCGACGACATTCGCAACACCATCGGCGAGGCGGCGATCAACCGGAACAACGGTAATCGCGTCGCGCCCTGGTTCATCGATCCCAAGGCCTTGTGGATCAAGAATCACGAGCCGCACATCTTCGATGCGACGCACAAGTTCCTCTCTCCCTCGGGCTACTGCACCTACCGCATGTGCGGGAACTTCCAGATGAACACCGGTGACGCGGGACTGGCCTATGCCTACGAGTATCAGAAGGAGGCCTGGAACGAGCCCGTCGCCGATGCCATCGGTATCCCGCTGGAGAAGTTTCCCAAGCTCTACCGCTCGCATGAGGTGGTCGGCGAGGTCAATCGGCAGGCGGCCGAGGAGACCGGCTTGCGCGTCGGCACCACGGTGGCGGCCGGCGGTACCGACATCAGCTCAGCCGCCTTGGGTGTCGGCGTGACAGCGGCGGGTGAAGCCTTCTACTCCATGGGCACCGGCTCCAACATCGGCATCATGATCCCGACCGAGCAGCGGGTGGAGGAGTATCGCATCCTCAAGTGGCCGCACGTCCTGCCGGGCTTGACCATGTTCGACGCGCCCATGGCCTTCACCGGGGCGTCGCTGAAGTGGTATCGCGATCATTTCGGCCAGTCCGAGCAGCGCCTTGCCGAGCGCATGTCGCACAACGTCTTCGACCTCTTCACCGAGCAGGCCAAGCAGGTTCCGCCCGGCGCCAACGGACTCCTGTATCTGCCCTATCTCGGCAACTCCCTGGCGCCGAACTGGAACAGCAACGCCACCGGCGTCTTCTTCGGCGTGCAGCCGACGACGTCGCGCGAGACCATGATCCGCGCCCTGATCGAGGGCGTAGCCTTCGACCTCTTATCGAACTTCCGTATCGCCGAGAGCGCCGGCGCTCAGATCGACAGCCTGGTGCTGAACGGCGGACCCACGAAGAGCCGGCTTTGGAACCAGATCACGGCCAACGTCGTGAACCGCCCCTTGAAGGTGCCGGACATCGGCGAGGCGGCACCGATCGGGGATGCGATCCTGGCCGCCGTCGCCGCCGGGATCTATAGCGATCCGACGGAGCCCTTGAGCCAGATCGTCACCATCAAGGAGACGATCGACCCCGACCCCGAGGCCCACAAGCGCTACGCCGACTTCTTCGAGGTCTGGCTCTCGGTCTACCGGAACCTGAAGGGGGACATGGACCGCCACCGCGCACTCCTGAACCGCTATGGCGCGCAGGCATGACGGCCAGCGGCCCCCTGCTGGAGGTAAGAGGGATTACCAAGCGGTTCCCGGGCGTTACCGCGCTTTCCGACGTGAGCTTCGATCTGCGCGCCGGCGAGGTGCACAGCCTGGTCGGGGAGAACGGGGCCGGCAAGTCGACGCTGCTGTCCTGCATCAACGGACTGCAGATGCCAAGCGAAGGGGCGATCTATCTGCACGGTCGGAAGGTTGTCTTCACCAATCCGGCCGATGCCATCCGGCAGCGCCTGTCGATGGTCCACCAGGAACTCGTGCTCTGTCCTAACCTCACGGTCGCCGAGAACATCTACCTCGGCCGCGAGCCCAGTCGGCGCGGCGGGCGAAGCGACCGAGCCCGAATGCTGAGGGACGCGAAGGCCTTGCTGAGCGAGATCCAGGTCGAGATCGACCCCGATCGGGAGTTGGGTTCGCTCAGCCTCAACGAGCAGCAGATCGTGGAGATCTGCCGCGCCTTGGCGGCGAACCCGAAGGTCATCGTCTTCGACGAGCCGACGGCCTCCCTCAACGACGACCAGGTCGAGCACCTGCTGGAGATCATCCGGGGCCTGAAGGCGCGAGGCCTCGGGATCGTCTACGTCTCGCACAGATTGAGCGAGGTCCTGGCCATTTCGGACCGTGTGACCGTGCTGCGCGACGGCCGGGTCGTCGCGACGGAAGCGGCCAAGGATCTCGACGTCTCCCGCCTTGTCGCGCTGATGGTGGGGCGCGAGCACAAACCGGGCGAGAGCAGCTATCATGCGAGAGAGCTGGGACCCGTCGTCCTGGAGGCCAGGTCCATCTCTCAGGGCGATCGCTTCAAGGACGTGTCCTTCACCTTGCGAAGGGGCGAGATCCTGGGCATAGCCGGGCTTCTGGGCTGTCAGCGCGAGGCGGTGGTCCGGGCCGTGTTCGGAGCGGAGCCGATCGAGAGCGGCACCCTCCTGGTCGAGGGCAAGGAACGGGACTTTCGCAGCCCTCACGATGCGATCGATGCCGGCATCGCCTTCATGGCGGCGGACCGAAAGCGCGAGGGCCTGGTGTTGAGCATGGGGATGGCGGACAACATCTCCCTCACTCTGCTCGACCGCCTTGGCCGACTGGGCTTCCTGCAGCGGCGCGTGCTTTCCAAGGTGACGCGAGAGACGATCGAGAGCCTCTCGATCAAGGCCAGCAGCTTGACGCAGCGCGTATCGCAGCTCTCGGGCGGCAATCAGCAGAAGGTCGTCATCGGCAAGTGGATCGCGCGCAAGAGCAACATCATCTTGGCGGAGGATCCGACGCGCGGCGTCGATGTCGGCGCGAAGTTCGAGATCTGGCGCGCCATCCAGTCCTTGGCGGAGGAGGGGCGCGGCGTGATCCTTCTCACCACCGAGCTTGAGGAGATGATGCTGGCGTGCGACCGCATCATCGTCATGGGGCGTGGACGCGTGACGGGCAGCTTCGAGCGAGAGGCCTTCTCCGCCGAGGCCATCGCGCACTGCTTCTTTGCCTGAGCCGCCAGACCTTTCTTCAATGGGAAGATCGGAACAATGAATTTTCGGGCGATCCGAGAGGCACCTATTGTTGCAAGGGTCGGACTGCGAGGAGAATCAGGATGACAGTAGCGAGTGCTACCAGCTATGCCGGGATCGGTGGCGTGGGGAGCCAAGTCTGGCCTTTGGCGGGACCGGAAGTCCTCTCGCGCCAGGTCTTGAAGGGCTTGCGTGCGCGCAGCAACAGACCCGGCTTCATCCACCTCGCGATTCATGCTCTGGCCTTGGTGCTGACCGGCGGCCTGGTGGCGCTGACCGCCGGGACGCTCTGGCTGCAGGTACCGGCGCTCTTGGTCTACGGCACCGTCATCGTGCTGACCTTCGCGCCCTTGCACGAATGCTCGCACGGGACGGCGTTCAAGACACGTTGGATCAACTATGCCGTCGGCTATGTCGTCGCGACCCTGACCTTCCGTCCCTTCCTCTACTTCAAGTACCGCCACGCCGCCCACCACACCTACACACAACACAGCGAGCGCGATCCCGACATGGTGCCCTTTCCGCGGAGCTTCGCCGGCTATGCGGCGCAGATCATCGGTGCCGGGTTCTGGCCGAAACTGATCGGCACGCTCTGGCGCGGCGTGACCGGGCAGTTCAGCGAGAGCGAGAAGAGCTTTCTGCCTGAGAGCGTACGCGGTCAGGTCGCCAACGAGATACGCGTGCAATGCCTGCTCTACCTGGCGGTCCTGCTGCTGTCGCTCGCTTTCGAGAGCACGCTGGCGCTGACCTATTGGCTCATTCCGCGCATACTGGGCGAGCCGGTGCTGCGCGCGATCCGGATGGCGGAGCACACCGGCACGGCGGAGAGCCCCAACCTGCTGGCCAACACGCGCACCACGCTCACCAATCCTCTGCTGCGGTTGCTCTACTGGAACATGCCCTATCATGCGGAACACCACTTGGCGTCATCGGTTCCCTTTCACGCCTTGAGGAGGATGCACGACCAGGTCGCCCCGCACCTCGAGTGCGTATCGAAGGGGTACCTTGCCGTTCACGCCGAGATACTGCGCAGCATCTGGAGACAGAAAAAGGGCAGGGCCGTCGGCCGGGGGTGAGCGCCATGATGGAGGCACAGGCGGCGATCTGCGAAAGACCGCACGCGCCCCTCACGGTGGGTTCGGTGACGGTCGCGCCGCCGCAGGAGGGCGAAGTGCTGGTGGAGATCGTGGCGAGCGGCCTCTGCCACACCGATCTCACAGCCTTGGAGGGCGCGAACGCCTCCGCCGTCTATCCGCTGATACCGGGCCATGAAGGTGCCGGGCGCGTCGTGGAGCTGGGCACCGGCGTCACTAGTCTGCGGCCCGGCGACCATGTGATCCCGCTCTATGGGCCGGAGTGCGGCCGCTGCTCCATGTGCCGCTCCCGGCGCACCAACCTCTGCTGGACGATCAAGGCGACGCGAGACAAGGGCGTCATGCCGAACGGAAGCTCCCGCTTCGCGCGCGGGGATCAGGTGGTGCATCACTTCATGGGGACCTCGACCCTCTCGCGCTACAGCGTGGTGCCGGAGATCGCCCTAGCTAAGATCCGAATAGACGCGCCCTTGGCCGAGGTCTGTCTCTTCGGCTGCGGCGTGACGACGGGGGTCGGCGCCGCCATGGAGCACTGCCGAGCCGGCGACAAGGTGGCGGTCTTCGGACTGGGCGGGATCGGCATCAACATCGTGCAGGGCGCCAGGATCGCCGGCGCGGCGCAGATCATCGGCGTCGACATCAACGAGCGGAAGGTCGACCTGGCGCGGCGCTACGGCATGACCGACTTCGTCAAGCCGGTCGAGGGCGATAGCGTGACCGCGATCCGCGACGTGAGCGGTGGTGGCGTGGACGTCGCCTTCGAGTCGGCCGGGCTGTTGTCGGTCATGCGGCAAGCCTTCGACTGCTGTCTGCCCGGATGGGGTCGGGCGGTGCTGCTGGGCGTGGAGCCTCCCGGCAGTGAAGTGGCATTTCCACCCGTAGGAGTCCGCTACGGCAAGTCGATCCACGGCAGCTACTTCGGCGGCATCAAGGGACGCAGCGGTCTGGGTCCCCTCATCGACCTCTACATGGAGGGCAGGATCGACCTTGCCGGGCAGATCACCCATCGTTTGACCTTGGATCGGGTGAACGAGGGCTTCGATCTGATGCGCGAGGGCCGCGCGGTGCGCAGTATCGTCGACTTCGAGTGAAGGCGCATGCTGGCCAACGAGCAGGACTACGTCTTCAGGCAGCGCTATCCGGAACGCGGCGCGATCTACGCCCGCTTCGAAGTCGCCAGCGCGGAGCTGCGGCGGAGGGAGGAGGGGCTGCTGGACCTTCCCTATGGTGCCCATCCACGCTGCCGCTTCGACCTCTTCCCCGGGAAGGCGGGCGCGCCGCTGGTGGTGTTCCTGCACGGCGGCTATTGGCAGAGCCTCTCCAAGGACTGCTACAGCTTCGTCGCCGCGCCCTTCTTGCGGATGGGCATGACCGTCGCGCTGCTGGGTTATCCCCTCGCGCCCGAGGCGACGATTGAGGACATTCAAAGGCATGTTTTGAGCGGTTTGGAGGAGGTCTTTCGGGTCCTCGACGTGCGGACCGAGGGCCCGGACGCTTGGGTGCTGACCGGCCACTCGGCCGGCGGGCATCTGGCGGCCTCGGCAGCCTGCGACTGGTCCGATCGACTGCCACGGTTGCGCGGACTTGTGCCGATCAGCGGCCTCTTCGACCTGGAACCCCTGATCGAGACATCGCTCAACCGTAACCTCCGGCTCGACCGCGAAGGCGCGCGGGCGCTGAGCCCGCTGCTGTGTCGTCCGGCGGAAGTCCCGCTAACGGCGATCGTCGGCGCCGCGGAGACCTCGGGCTTTCTCCTGCAGTCGGAGCGCTTCCTCGATCACTATCTGCGTGCCGGGCGCAGCGACGCGCGGCTTGTCCTTCTGCCCGAAGCCAATCACTATTCCATCCTGTTGGACTTGCTTCAGCCCCACTCCGAGATCGCGAGGACTGTCGCGGAGCTTTGCTGTCGTCGATAACGGGATGCCCGGTTTGCCGAGATCTGACCGCCTAAAGTACGTGAACTTCAATCAGTTGCGATCCTTCTACGCATCCGCGCGCGAGTTGAGCTTCACCAAGGCGGCCGAGTGGCTCAACATCGGCCAGCCCACCGTGACCACGCAGGTCAAGACCTTGGAGGAGACCTTCGATGTGCAGCTCTTCAATCGCTCGCCGCGCGGGCTGGAGCTGACGGACTCCGGCGCCGCCCTGCTGACCATCGCCCGGCAGATCTTCGCGCTGGAGGACCGGGCCTACACCTTGCTCACCTCGACCGGCACCAACTATGCCGGCAAGCTGCACATCGGCACCGTCGGACCCTACTTCGTGATGGACCTCCTGTCGGAGTACACGGAGCGCTTTCCGCTCATCCGGGTCTCGATGGAGAGCGGAAACTCCGACGGCATGTATCAGCGCCTTTTGAACTACGAGCTCGATGTCGCCATTCTCGGCCGCGACTATGAGGACCGCAAGCTGGACCTGGTCTGTCTGGGCCGGCACGAGGTCACGATCATCGTCAACAAGTCCCACGCCTGGGCCGGCCGAGAGAGCATCGAGCTGGAGGAACTGGACGGCCAGCGCTTGATCTTTCGCGAGCAGGGGTCGATGACCCGGCGCGCGCTGGAAGAGCAGATGGCGGCCCGCAACGTCAGGCCCCACATCGTCATGGAGCTGGCGCGAGACTCCATCGTCGAGGCCGTCGCCGCCGGCCTGGGCGCCGGCACGATCTCGGTCGAGGAGCTGCCGACGGACAGCCGCCTCTCGCAGCTGCGGATCAGGACCAACACCCCCTTCACGCGCTCCTACGCGGCCTGCCTGCGCGAACGAGAGAGCCTGACCCCGGTGCAGCTCTTCATGACCATGGCCCGGGAGTCGGTGGCCTGCGCGGACGATGCGTGATGGGGCGGAGGGAGAGGTTCGGCCAAGACAGGCTGGATCGCCGCGCTTCGCTCGCGATGACGACGGGCAGGGTGGTTGCAAGCACTGGGCCGGCTTGGGACTCCAAGGCCGAGCAGCCTTACTCAAGCGACCGGAAAGCCCCTCACGACGTCATTGCGAGGAGCGGCAGCGACGCGGCAATCCAGCGCAAAACTGCAGTCCGAAACAGCCTGGATCGCCGCGCTTCGTTCGCGACGGCGCATGGTTGCTAAGCCCGATTTGACGGCACTGTCCTATCCAGGTTTTCTAGATCCCGCCTTCGCCCATTGGGGCCTTAACCGATGCAAGTTAACAGCGGCAGGGCACAACCCTGCCGCCGACTGCTCATCCGCTAGGCTGGCTTTGCCGGGTAGTACTTCCGCGAGCGTGTGTGAAAGTACTCATACCCCCCATCTACCTTATAGAAGATGTAGGATGTGTAGTCACTCGCCAGCTCTCCGTCAGCCTTCACCTCATACACCCATGGGCCACGGGTGTCCGTGCTTCCGAATTCCGTGTAAGTGTATGTGCCATCCTCTGAGAAGTAGAAGGTACCCTTTGGGCCTCTCCACCTCTTGCCAACAAACGTGGCTTGCACTTCATCCACCGTCAGTCGCTCTCTCTGGGGAGCAGCTGTGCTCGCAGCTTGCTTACCGCCCTTATTGCATCCGGCAAGCACCACCGCTGCCATTCCTATCAGTGCTGTCCGACGGTTCATTAGTGTTTTGTACATTGTCACTCCCCCCTAGTAGTCCCGTACTTTCTTTGCCCACACCGTCCCGGTGAACACCTCATCATTCCTTCCTTGTACGATGTACCGCCCGCGTAGGATCAGCCCACCACTATCTTCCTCCAACCTGAGTGTGATGCTGTTGTCCTTCCCTTTTTCGGTATCTAGCACCAACACATCAGTGCCTACCTGTCCGACGGTTGGTTGAGCGGACGAACCCCAGTTGGTTTGGTAGAGGCGTGAACCCTCTACCGTCCCAGCAGCATCAATCTCCTTGATGGCGAGTTCGAAGTTGTTGCTGGACGCTCCACCATCCACAACCCACTTGCCTTCCCAATACCCGAGCAGGTTCTCGCGGTTTTCACCCGTGAGGGGGAGACTTTGGGCGGTTGCTGCTGTTTGGGTTGGCGCGGCGGATTGACCTGTGGACTTACACCCCACAAACGCCAGCGGGATGCAGAGCACTGCGATGAGTGCACACTTCATGACTTCCTCCTTCGCAACCACGCAAGAAGGTTCCGCACGAAGCTGCGGATTTTTGAACCCCGTAGTGGTTGCGAACACTAATCAGCGTCTCAAATTGGGGACGAGTATCGGTAAATCTCCACGGTGCTGGTACGTGCTCGGGTAATCCGCCAATCCATCACATCACGGATTCCTCGTGTCAACTCTGTTAGGCATTTCGCTGAGTCAAAAAAGAGCCAAATGTCTGAGTTCGGCAAGCTGTTCCTAGAAAATAGATTTGGATTTCAAGAAGTTAGGTGGTAGCGGAGGAGGGACTTGAACCCCCGACACGCGGATTATGATTCCGCTGCTCTAACCAACTGAGCTACTCCGCCACGAAACGTTGGGCTGGGCGCCGATCACCGGCCCAGGGCGCGGGATATAGGGGCTGGCCGGCCGCGCTGTCAAGGTGCCAGCCGCGGCGCATTCGCCCGCTGGGCTACATCCCCCTGGCGCCGCGGCTGATCGCGATGACGCCGGTGCGGCAGACGTCGATCAGGCCCAAGGGACGCATTAGGTTGACGAAGCGCTCCAGCTTGTCGGGGCGATGGGTGATCTGGAAGACGAAGTGGTCGAGACCGGCGTCGACCACCTCGGCCTTGAAGATGTCGGCGATGCGCAATGCCTCGACCCGCTTCTCGCCGTTTCCGACCACCTTCACCAGCGCCGTCTCGCGATCGACGAAGTCGCCGAGGTACTCGTTGGTGAGGTCGGAGACGCGGTTGACCGGCACCAGGCGGTCCAGCTGGGCGTAGATCTGGTCCAGGACCTGCGGCGTGCCGCTGGAGACGATGGTGATGCGCGAGAGGTGGGCGGCCGGGTCGACCTCAGTCACCGTCAGACTTTCGATGTTGTAGCCGCGGCCCGAGAAGAGGCCGATCACGCGGGCCAGCACGCCGGGCTCGTTGTCGACCATAATGGCGAAGATCCGCCGTTCGGTCGCTTCTTGCTTGATCGCCATGGAACTTCCGTTGGTGTTCGAGGGAAGGGGTAGGGCCTAGTCGCTGCTTCGGGTTCTAGACCAAGGCCATGCCTTCCTCGGAGACCTGATGCGCCGCCTCGTCCTCCGGACCCAGCAGCATTTCTGAGTGGGCGGCGCCGGAGGGGATCATCGGGAAGCAGTTTTCGTCGGGGCTGACGCGGCAGTCGAAGACCACGGGGCGCGGCGTGTCGATCATCTCCATGATCTTCTGGTCTAGCTCGGCCGGGTCCTCGCAAGTGATGCCGACCGCGCCGAAGGACTCCGCCAGCTTCGCGAAGTCGGGCAGGGAGGCGGTGTAGCTCTCCGAATAGCGGCCGCCGTGCAGCAGCTCCTGCCACTGGCGGACCATGCCCATCCACTGATTGTTCACGATGAAGACCTTCACCGGCAGATTGTACTGCGCGACGGTGGAGAGTTCCTGGATGTTCATCAGGATCGAGGCCTCGCCGGCGATGTCGATCACCAAGCTCTGCGGGTGGGCCACCTGCACGCCGATGGCGGAGGGAAAGCCGTAGCCCATGGTGCCGAGGCCGCCTGAGGTCATCCAGCGCTTGGGCTCCTGGAACTGATAGAACTGGGCGGCCCACATCTGGTGCTGGCCCACTTCGGTGGTGATGTAGCAGTCGCGGTCCTTGGTGAGCTCGTAGAGGCGCTGGATGGCATACTGCGGCTTGATGACCTCGCCTTCCTGGCGATAGCGCAGGCAGTCGCGCTGGCGCCAGCCGTCAATCTCCTGCCACCAGGCCTTCAGCGCCTCGGGGTCGAGGCGGTGCTTGCCCTTCTCCCAGCCCTCGATGATGGCGGCCAGGGCGCGGCCGGCGTCGGCCACGACCGAGAGGTCCACCACCACGTTCTTGTTGATGGAGGAGGCGTCGATGTCGATGTGGATCTTGGTCGAGTTGGGGCTGAATGCGTCCAAGCGGCCGGTCACGCGGTCGTCGAAGCGGGCGCCGACGCAGAGCATGACGTCGCAGTCGTGCATGGCCAGGTTGGCCTCGTAGGTCCCGTGCATGCCGAGCATGCCGAGGAACTCCGGCTCGGCGGCCGGAAAGGCGCCCAATCCCATCAAGGTGTTGGTCACCGGACTGCCGGTCATCTTGACCAGCCGGGTGAGTAGTTCGCAGGCCTCGCTGCCGGAGTTGATGACGCCGCCGCCGGCATAGATGATCGGCCGCTTGGCCTCGCTCAGAAGCTTGACCGTCTCGGCGATCGCCGCCGGCTCCGGCTCGACCTTCGGCCGATAGCTGCGGTGCACCACGGCCTGCGGGCTGACGTAGCGGCCTTCGGTCTGCTGCACATCCTTGGGCAGGTCGATCACGACCGGGCCGGGCCGGCCATGGGTCGCCACGTAGACTGCCTCATGCATGATGCGCGGCAGGTCCTGGATCGTCTTGACGAGATAGTTGTGCTTGGTGCAGGGCCGGGTGATGCCGGTGGTGTCGGCCTCCTGGAAGGCGTCGTTGCCGATCAAGTGGGTCGCCACCTGTCCGGTGAGGCAGATGATGGGGATGGAATCCATCAGCGCGTCGGTGAGGCCGGTGACGGCATTGGTGGCGCCGGGGCCGGAGGTCACCAGGACGGCGCCGACACGGCCGGTGGAGCGCGCATAGCCCTCGGCGGCGTGGACGGCGGCCTGCTCGTGGCGGACGAGGACGTGACGCAGACTGTTCTGTTGGAAGAGCGCGTCGTAGATCGGCAGGACGGCCCCACCGGGGTAACCGAAGACGGTGTCGATGCCCTGGTCCACCAGAGCCCGAATCACCATTTTCGCACCGGTCATCATCTCGTCCGTCATCGCTTGGACATCCTCTTGGTCAGCTGTCTATCGTGGCCTGCCACGGCGTCTTTTGCGGTGCAACACGCCACAGTCCCGGCGGCGGAGCAAGCCCCCGCCTACGTCGGCGGCAAACTAGCAACTAAGGTCGTGCTGTCAACGCTCGTCCCGCAAAAATCTGACGATTTCCGCGCCCAATTGGTATGAATATTGCGCATACCAGACGTGGAGGCGAGGCTCTTCGGCCATGACCTGATGCCGCAGCCAGGTGGTTTGACGCTTGAGATACTGGCGTGTGGCCGCGATGGCGCGCGTGCGGGCCTCGTCGAGGGAAAGGCCGCCGGACAGCACGGCCGAGAGCTCCCGAACGCCGACGGCCTTCATCGCCGGCAGGTCGTCTGACAGACCTTGCGCCACAAGGGTCTCCACTTCCTGGAGGGCGCCGGCTTGGAGCATGGCGTCGAAGCGTGTCGCCACGGCCTCGCGCAGCCGGTCGCGGTCCGGCAGCAGGACGAGCCAGCGCAGGGCCGGGCCGGGCTCGCCTTTCTGGTCTCGCCAGTAGGAGAGGGGGCGCCCGCTCGCCCGCAGAACCGACCAGGCCCGCAAGATGCGCTGGCTGTCGTTGGGCGATAGCCGGGCCGCCGTTCGCGGATCCTCCCCGGCCAGGCGGGCATGGAGGGCCGCGGGTCCGATCCGTTCCAGCAAATCTCCGGCGGCGTCGCGCTCGGCACGCGGCACCGGCGGAACGGGCGAGAGGCCCTGGCTCAAGGCCTTGAGGTAGAGACCCGTGCCGCCGACCAGGATGGGCCGGCGGCCAGCCGACAGAGCCGCCTCGACTTCAGCCAGTGCCCGGCCGCGCCAGAGGCCGGCCGAGGCGGGCTCGCCAGCGGAGAGGCAGCCGTAGAGCCGGTGCGGGACGCGGTCCAGGGCGGCCCGGTCGGGTTGGGCGGTCAGGATCGGCAGCTCGCGATAGAGCTGCAGCGCATCGGCGTTGATGATCGTGCCGCGAAAGGCCTCGGCGAGATCCAGGGCCAGCGCGCTCTTGCCGCTCGCCGTGGGTCCCGCGACCACCCAAAGGGGCTCACCCTCCATGGCCGTCCCTTCCACTGCCCCGCGGCAGATTTGGCGGCTTGTCATCCGCCGCCTCTCTCCGCTTAATGCGCGCCATGTCGAGCGTCCTTACCTTGGTGGGAGATCCCGCCGCAAGAGACCTGAACGCAGCCAAGGTCGAGGCCGCGTCGGAAGCCTTGGCGGCCGCCGGCGCCAAGCGGGGAGAGATCGCTTGGCTGGCGCCGGAATTGGCGGTCGACCTCCACTTCACCGGTCTCGGCCACGAGGCGGCCATGAAGGCCGCGCGCGGCGCTCTGAACGGCGTTGCCGTCGACCTGGCGGCTCAGCACGGCAAGGCGCGCCGCAAGCGGCTCCTCGTCGCCGATATGGACTCCACCATCGTGGCCAGCGAGACCTTGGATGACTTGGCCGCCAACGCGGGCATTGCCGACAAGATTGCGCCGATCACCGCCAGGACCATGAACGGCGAGCTGCCCTTCGAGGGTTCCTTGAAGGAGAGAGTGGCTCTGCTGCAGGGCTTGCCGGTGAGCGCGCTCGACGAGGTGGTCGGGAGCCTGACGCTGTCGCCTGGCGCGCGCTCCCTGGTCCGAAGTCTGCGCGCGCATGGCTGCTACACCGTCCTCTGCTCGGGCGGCTTCACCTTCTGCACGGCCCCGGTGGCGGAACTCTGCGGCTTTCACGAGCATCACGCCAACACCTTGCTGCACGCCGAGGGCCGCTTGACCGGTAAGGTGGCGGAACCGATCCTGGGCCGCCATGCGAAGGTCGAGCGCTTGCGGAGCTTGATGAAGGCGCGCCAGTTGAAGCCGGAGGAGGTGGTCGCGGTCGGCGACGGCGCGAACGACATCGACCTGCTGTGTTCCGTGGGCCTCGGCGTGGCTTACCGGGGCAAGCCGGCCGTGCGAGCCGCCGCGCGCTTTCACATCGATCATAGTGATCTCAGTGCCTTGGCTTACTTCCAAGGTCTGCACGAGAGTGAGTTGGTCTTTTAGATTCATTTCCGGAACGACTTTTTTACTTAGACTCTTAGGGATCAGAATTGACTTTCCGTGGTTAGACTCGGCGGCAAGTGTTACAGAAATGTGATGCTTGGTCAGGTCATCGCGGTTGCGAACATGAAAGGTGGCGTCGGCAAGACCGCCACCGTCGTCAGTCTGGCGGAGGCCATGGCGGCCAGCGGCCGGGAAGTGCTGGTCATCGATCTGGACGCGCAGGCCAGCGCGTCCTGGTGCTTGGCGGGCGACGCGGTCCTCGCGCGGCTGATCGAGGACCGCCAGACGGTTACCTGTTTCTTGGAGGATGCCGTCTTCTATCGCGAGAAGACGCACATCGACCGCTACCTCAGGAACGAAGTCAGCAGCGTCACCCACCTGGGCGAACCCTTGGCCTTGGCGCTCTTGGCGGCCAGTCCGGCCCTGCGCACCCTGGAGCGCGAGCTGATCTACCACCTGACCGAGATGGGCTACTCGATGCGCGCCATCGAAGAGCAGGTCTGGAAGATCCTGAGCAAGGAGGTGGCGCGCGCGCGCAAGCGTTACGACATCATCATCTTCGACTGCGCGCCCGGCATCTCCGCTTACACCGAGGTGGCGATCAGGCTCGCCGATCTAGTGCTGGTTCCGACTATCCCCGACTTCATCTCGACCTTGGGCTTGCAGGCCTTCTGCAACAACGTCTGGCGCGATCCTCTGGCCCGCAAGACCAATCTGCCGCCGCCCAAGGGCAGGCCCTGGGTGCTGACCACCAAGGTGACGGGGCACAGGGCCCAACGCGGCAGCCTGGCCGGCCTGGAGGTCGAGGCGGCGTCGAAGGATGCGAGCTTCCGTCTCTTCAAGACGCAGATACCGCAGTTGACGGCGGTTCCGGCGGCTCTGGAACGGGCCGCCGATTCGCCGACCTTTCGAGAAAAGTGGGGGCCGCGCATGGTGACTATCCTGGACCAATTGGTGAGCGAGATTGAGGGGGTGCTCGATGCCGCTTGAACTCGACGGAACGCGGGTCCTGCAGGCGCTTCTGGACGCGCCCGATGTCTTTCCCCATACCCGCGGGGAGTTGAACCGCATCGCCCAAGGCGTCGTGGTCAAGGAGCTGCGCTCCCGGGCACTGACGATCGAGGGCCTGCGTCAGTTGGCCGAGTGCCTGGGATTCGATTCCTTCCGCCTGGTGTGCGACGCGATGAGCGACGCGGAAACCAAGAGCCTTGCCTTGCGCATGGACCCGCACAACGCCGGCGCCCGCAAGGCCGGTGCCGCCTACTTGCGAAGCCTGCTGTTGGAACTGGCCGAAGGCGAGCGGGAGCCGGAGCCCGGTCCAAAGGGTAACGCCAAGGCCGAGCCTGCGCCGCTCGCGTCTCGGACCATGTCCAGCCGGGCAATGGCGGCTGTGGCAAAGCCCCGCGATGACGCGCCGGTTCGGGTCAAGGCCAAGCAGGAGAAGGCCAAGCAGGAGAAGGCAAAGCCCGACAAGGGTAAGGCGAAAGGCAAGCCAAAGAGGAAGGGCAAGAAGTAGCCCTCGGCCGCCAACCGCTCTTCGCTCTCAGCGACTTGGCGCGGCGTCCGGATCCAGGGGTGGAGCCGCCAAGGCCGCGCCCTGGCCGATCGCGCCGCCGTCGGGTCCGGCCAAGGGCGAAACCTGTCCGGGGCGCAGGCTGATCAACGGCCGCCAGCGCGACATCAAGGCGAATGCCGAGGGCGTGAAGTAAAGGCTGACGACGGTCGACAGCAACACGCCGCCGGCGATCGACATGGCGAAGGGCGGCCAGAAGCCGCCGCCGGCCAGGATCAAGGGCAGAAAGCCGCCGAAGGTGGTCACCGTGGTCGAGACGATGTGGCGGCTGGCGGTCGTCACCACGCGCTGCATGCCTAGGACGCTGCCGGCGGCCGCTTCGGGATCCTGCTGCATGGCGGTCAAGATGATGATCGCGGCATTGATCGAGACGCCGATCGATCCGATCACGCCAATCAGCGCGTTGATTCCGAAGGGATACTGGAAGACCGCCAGCGCGAAGAGCGAGAGCCCCATCGACAGGACCGCGACGGTCCCGGTGATCAGCGACAGCAAGAAGGAATTGAAGGTGAGCACGATGGTGGCGACCGTCAGGACCATGATCAGGCCGGCGGAAGCCGCCAGGTTCTGTACCGTCTCCGCGCGCTCGTCGCTGTCGCCGCCCCACTCGATGCGGTAGCCGGGCGGCAGCTCGAGCGGGTTCTCGGCCAGGAGCGCCTGGAAGTCCTTGAGCGCCTCCTCGGGCAGGACATCGCGCAGGAGGAAACCTTGAATGGTGTTGATGCGCTCTCCGTCCTTGCGGGAGATCGGCGTCTCGGCGGGGACCAGTCGGCCCTCGCCTAGGGCGGTGAGCGGAATGCCGGGATAGGCGCCGCTCTCGGCCAGCAGACTGCCGGCGGGCGCCACCAGGTCCAGGTTGCCGATCTCCTGACTGCTGTCGCGTGCTTCTTCCGCCAAGCGCACGCGCACCGGCAATTCCTCCGGCCCCTCGAGAAGCGACCCGCCCGTGGCGCCTTCCGCCAGTTCGTCCAGTTGCCGCGCCGCTGAGACCAGGTCCAATCCGGCTAGCCGCGCCTTGTCTTCGTCGAGGTCGAAGAGCAGCTTGGGCGCGCCGCCCGGCAGTTGGGAACTGGTGTGAGTCACGCTCGGCACGCGGCTCATCAGGGCGCGCGCCTCTTCACCCAACCGGCGGAGGATCTCCAAGTCCGTGCCGACGATCCGCATCTCCAAGGGGGCGGTCACCGGCGGGCCCTGAACCAATCCGCGGACCAACGCGCGGGCCTGTGGAAGATCCCGGTCCAGTTCCTGCTGGAGGCGCGGGATCAAGGCCTCGGTCGCGGCCGGCGAGGTCGTGGTCACCAGGGCCTGGGCGAAGCGCGGCTGGTTATCCTGGTTGGTGATCATGTTGTAGTAGAAGGCCGGTGGTGACTCGCCCACGACCCACTGGACCTGCACCACCTCCGGTTGGCCACGCAGCATGGCGTCAGCCGAGAGAGCCGCTTCCTCCGTCGCGTGCAGCGCGGTGCCCGGAGACAGCATGATCTGCAGGTACAGCTGGTCGCGGTCGACGCCCGGAAAGAACTGGGCCTGCAGGGTCGGAAAGGCGCCGAAGCCGATGATCGGAAGCACGAGGCCCGCCAGCAAGCCCAGAACGGGGTTCTTCAAGGCAAGGCCGACCGAGGCGCTGAAGAGACGGCCGAGGAAGCCCAGCCGTATGCCGGACTCCCACCAGGTGAGCCGCCTTTCCGGCTGCGGCTGCTTCAAGAAGCGGCCCGCCAGCGCGGGCGTGACGGTGAGGCTCAAGGCCAGAGAGGAGAAGAGCATGGCGATGACCGCGACGGCGATCGAGCCGACGAAGTCGCCGGCCGGACCCGGCAGCAGGGCCATGGGCATGAAGGCTAGTACGGTGGTGACCGTGGAGGCCAGCAAGGGGCCGGTCAGACGCGAGACCGAGGCTTTCACGGCGTCCAGCCGGTTCTGCCCTTCGCCGATGCGGCGTCTGATCTCGTCGGACATGACGATGGCGGCGTCCACCAGCAGGCCCAGGGACACAATGAGTCCGGTAACGCTCATCTGTTGGATGGGGATGCCGACGAACTGCAACACGGCCAGGGTGATGAAAGTCGCCAAGGGGATGGTCGCCGCGACGATGATGGCGGCCCGCCAGCCGAGCGAGAGGATCAGCACGAGGACGACGAGGCCGATGCCGATCGCCAGATTGCCCAAGAGGTCCGTCAATCGATCGGCGGTGTAGCGGGACTGATCGAAGGTTTGCTGGAAGGTGAGGCCGGTCGGCAGTTCATCTTGAAAGCGCTGCGCCTCGCGATGAATGCGTGCCATCCAGGCATCGATCTGCAGGTCATCGATCATCTTGGCGGCGACGAGCACCGCCGGCCGACCGTCGGAGTAGGCGAGCGAGGTGGCCGGCTCGGTCAAGCTGCGAGAGAGCCGTGCGACGTCGCCGACCCTGAGCAGCGGGCCGCCGTCGCCTTCGCGCAGGGGTACCGCCGCGACGCGCTCTATGGCGTCGATCTCACCGCCGATCTCCACCAGCAGGTCGGCCTGCCGGCCATGCACGCGCCCGGCGGCGACCTTTGCATCGGCGGCGGCGATGGCCTCGGCGACCTGGCCGATGGTCAGGCCGAGCGAGGCCAACTGCGTGGCATCGACTTCCACCAGAATCTCTTCCTGGCGATCCCCGTATACCTCGACTTGCTTGGTGCCCGTGACCTGGCGCAGACGGTCCCCCAAGAGGTCGGCATAGCGGCGCAGCAAGACCGGATCCTCCGGCCGCTGCGGACCCATCTGCAGGGCGTAGATGGTGGAGAATGCGCCCGTGCGGCCATCGTCGAACTCCGGATCGGGCACGCTGGCGGGCAGCAGCAAGGCGGCGTCGGCAAGCGCGTCGCGCACTTCGCTCCAGACCGACTCGATCTCCCCGTCGCCAAGGGTCTGGTGCAGCTCGACGAAGACCACCGAGATGCCGGTCCGCGAGGTCGAGTAGATCTCGTTGATCTCCTCGATCTGGCGAAGCTCTTCTTCGATCTTCTCCGTCACCAAGGCTTCCACGCGCGCCGGATCGGCGCCGGGATAGGGTGTGACGATGGTGGCGAAGAGGTTGGTGATGGTGGGGTCTTCTTGCCGTCCGATGGTCAGCAGCGCGCTCAATCCGCTGGCCACGATCAAGAGCAGGGCCAGAAGCGTCACCCGCCATTCACGGAAGAAGAGGGTCTTTATGCCGCGCTCCTCGTCCATGGGGCTTGGCCTAGCGGTGGCTTCCGCTAGCAGCGGTGGCGGGCAGCTCCAGCTGAGGAAGCTCGGAGAGCAGGCTGCCGACCGGCTCGACCTCGATCACCGGATTGTCGGTGGCGGGAGGTGTCATGGGCGGGCTGACCTGCGGCGCCACGCGCTGCCCCGGCGCCACGCGATGAGGGCCGGCGTTGATGACCAAGGCACCCGGCTTCAACGATCCGCTGACATAGGCGAACTCGCCCGCCACGTGGTGCACGAAGACCGCTTCCTGGCCGACGAACTTGCCGCCATCGTCGTCCTGGATCAGCGTGTAGACGTTCCAAAGGCCTTTGGGAGCGGCGACCAGGGCGGTCAGCGGAAGCCAGATCCCGTCCTGTCTTACCTCGCGCGGCACGTTCAGGATCGCCAATTCGCCGAGGAAGAAGGTCTCCTGGCTGCTCAAGCGGAAGAGCGCGCTCACCGTGCGGGTCCCCGTGGCCATGTCTGGGCGCAAGGCGACGAGTTCGCCCTGCACGGGACGCTGGTCCACCTCCAAGGTATAGTTGGCGCCGACCCGGAGGGAGGATGCGGCATTGGGGCTGAGCCCGATCCTGGCCTCCATCACCGAGGCTTCCATCAAGGTGACGACGGGCGTTCCGGAGGAGACGATGGCACCCTCGTCGCTGTCGCGCGACGCCACCCGGCCGGCGTAGGGCGCCGTCAAGGTGGACTTCTCGATCTCGATGTCGAGTTGACGGATCGAGGCGTCGATCGATCCGAGTTCGGCTTCCAGGGCCTGCGCTTCCAGGCGCGCTTCGTCGTAGCGCTGTTTGGAGGAGTTGCCTTGGCGCGAAAGCTGCTGCTGCCGCTTGGTGGTGATGCGCGCCAGCTCCAAGCGGGAGACCAGGGCGGCGCGCTGGGCCTCCAACTCGGCGCGGCGGGCTTCCAGCGGCTCGATGTCCAGGACGGCCACCACTTGACCCATCGCCAGGCTGTCGCCCTCTTCGACCAGGACCGCGGTCAGGAGCCCGTCGCGTTCGAAGGCGAGGTCGGTGCTGCGCCGCGGCTCCAGGCGGCCGGCATAGCGCTGATTCAGATCGTAACCCTGCTCCATGCGGACTTCGGTCACGGCGACCGGCAGGGGCGGGACCGTCTTGGCCTCCTCCTCGTTCTGGGCGCGCAGATGGAGGAGTCCGATTCCGCCCACCATCGTGCCCACGAGCAGAAGCGCGACGGTGACCTTGGCGCCAAGCACGGCCGCCCGCCGAAGGGGGCCGGAGGCTCTAAGCTCCTCCTCGAAAGGCACTTCGTCCAATGGTGTCATCGCTCGGCTCCTGCCGTCGGCGCGTCAAGAGGGCTTGCAAGCAGGCCCTGGCTCCGCCATGTTAACGCCGCTAACTTGCCTCATGTTAGTGCCATTCACATAAAAGGCAAGGGGTAAGGTGAAATGAGCCTCAAGGCCGCGGAACGAGAGCGATGACATTGCAGCAGGATCAAGCGATCGCGACCGGTGGTCGGCGCGGCTATCACCACGGAAATCTGCGCGAGACCTTGCTGCAGGCGGCCGAAGACCTGATCGCGGAATCAGGGCCCGACGGCTTCACCATGGCCGACGCTTGCCGAAGGGCGGGGGTCAGCACGGCGGCACCCTACCGGCATTTCGAGGACAAGAACGCGCTGCTGGAAGCCGTCTGCATGCGGGGCTTCGATGCCCTGGCCGAGGCGACGGGAAGTGCCAAGAACCGCTTTCCCATGGGCTCTATAGACAGCATCATCGCCGGCGGGCAGGCCTACCTCGCCTTCGCCCAGGGCGACCCCGAGCGCTTTCGTTTGATGTTCGGACGAAAGCCGGACATCAAATCGCGTCCGCTGGTGGAGGCGACGGGCGTCGCCTGTTTCCAGAACCTCTTGGAATCTGTGTCGGCCTTCCTCGCCGGGCGCGGTCGGGACGAGGCGAACCCCATGCCGCTGGCGCTGAGGCTCTGGTCCCTGGTCCATGGTGTGTCCAGCCTGGCGATCGACGGCCCGATGGAGATCATGGCGCCGGACAAGGACCCGGCCGAGATCATCGACGAGGCCGGGCGGGCGATACTGGCTGCGGTGTGACGGAGCTGTCGGAGGTCGGGTTTCGCTCGGGATAGAGGGCACAGGCCAGATCGTCGACGATCTGGAGCAATCCGGTCAGATAGAAAATTTGTTCGAGACGCATGTTGAGGTGCGCCCGCTCGTCCTCGGGGTAGTGGACATGCTCGCCCGTCGCCAGCTCCTGCTCGACGACCGACAGCGCGTGGTGCACCTCGCCCGCATCCCCTTTGCGCAAGGCGGCCAGACAGTCCGCGACGCGGGTACGCTGCTGCCTGGCTTCCCGGTCGCTTTCGGCACCGCCCTTCTCGAAGGGAAGCTCGGTCACGGAAGGCTCCAGCAGCGCGAGATAGCCGATGATGGTCTCCAGGGCGGTATGGACGGCGACCGGCCGGCCCAGAACGCCGATGCCAAACCAGGCTTCGGCGCGCAGGTGCGGCAGCACGTCGCCTAGCTGGCCCGCGCGCTCCGCCAGCATCTGGCTCTCCAGTCGCAGCTGGTCGCGCGATCTATGGCCGAGATGAAGCAGCGTGGCGCGGGCGTCTTGCAGCCACTGCGCCAGTTCGTGCTGTAGCTGATCGGCCAAGCGGATCGGCAAGACGAAGCGGGCGACCAGAATGCCGACGACGGCGCCGATCGCCGTCTCGTAGATCCTCGCCAGCATATCCTCGAGCGACAGGCCCTCGATCAGGTGCAAGGCGCCGATCACCATGAAGCCGACCGCCACGGAGCCGACGGCGTAGAAGCGCGGCATGGCGGTGACGACCAGGCCAAGCGCTAGGGTCGTAAGCGCGCCCAGCAAGAGGTTGGCGTCGTTGCCGACGGTCCAGAGGTACAGCAGGGCCAGCAGGACGCCCAAGGCGGTCCCGATCACCCGCTTCTGCCCGCGCATGACGGTCTCGCCCAGACTGCCCGACAGGATGAGGAAGGCCGTCACGGTGGCCCAGTAGCCGTACTCCATGTCGAACACGAGATCAACGAAAGTGGTCAGCGCCACGCCGACGAGGCCTTGAACGGCCAGGCGGAAGGGCAGGGACCTGCCCGGCGCTTCCGGCTGAACGGGCGGTCTGCTGGGCACGGCCTGGTCGGGATGGCCGCCGAGCAGCACGTCGCGCAGGAGCAAGAGCCGGTGCATGGCGGCACAGGCGCCGACCAGATGGCGTCGGCTGTCGGCCTCTTCCGCCGGCAGGTCCAACGCGGCCTCGCGCAGCGCCTCGATCGCCGCCCGGGCCTTCTCATTCTCGGCACCGCTGGCGGTGAAGCGCTCGGCCACCGCCAGGATGGCGGCGACCGTCTTGGCCCAGAGCGCATCGGACAGCCCGTCCGACGTATCGAGCGACCGGTCCAAGAGCCTGAAGGAGAGTTCTATCCGGTAGGAGGCGCGTAGGTCACGGGTACAGTCCTCGAAGCGTTCCGTCACCTCCGTGCGGTCCTGGCGAAGCAGCGAACGCAAGGGCTGACGTCCCAGCCAGTCGTGTCGCTTGCCCAGGTCATGGCCGTGATCGCTGCCGGCCAGAACGCGGAGGCGCGCGGCGATCTCCGCGAGATAGAGGCGCTTCGCGCGGGGGATCACTCGGCGCGCGTTGGGTCGGGGCAGCCAATGGAGGCAGAGGATGAAGAGGGCGCTGCCGACCGCGGAGGCCAGCATGGCCCAGCCTATCTCCTCCGGCCCGACGTCGGTCGCCTGGATGAAGACGGCCAGCGAGAAAACCGCCTTGCCGAGCCCCGCGCCGGCCGATCCGAGGTGCCAGAGGAAGAGACAGACCACGGCGAGCGGGATGAGCGCCAGCTTGGTGCCGAGCGGCGCGGCCTGCGGTGCCAACCAGAGGAGACAGCCGTAGCCGAGGTAGAGGGCCTGGAAGGCCAGGGCGCCGACCACCATGGTGCCGACCTGGCGGTCGCGGGCATCGGGCACCATGGCTGCCAGGATCAGGGTGATGGCGCCCGCGCCAGCGAAGAGCCGCATCCGGGTCTCGTCGGCATCGGGAGACAATCCAGCCAGCAGGAAACCGGCCAGCACCGCCAAGCCCAGCCCCGTCAGCGCGGCGTAGGCCTTGCCGATCTGCAGTAGCCCGGGGTCGACCCGCCAAAGCGCGCGCTGCAAGCCCGCCCTAAAGGAATGCCCGGCGGCGAAAAAGGCCCTGTCGCCGCTAGCCACGGCCGCGATAGGGCGGCACGCCCTGATCGGGCAGCCAAAGACCTTCCGGCGGCGGTCCGCTCTGCCAGAAGACGTCGATCGGGATGCCGCCGCGCGGATACCAATAGCCGCCGATCCTCAGCCAGAGGGGCTTCACCGCCTCGACGATGCGGCGGCCGACCATGAGCGTGCAGTCTTCGTGGAAAGCGCCGTGGTTGCGGAAGCTGAAGAGGAAGAGCTTCAGCGACTTGGACTCCAGAAGGTGCCGGTCAGGTGCGTAGTCGATCACCAGGTGGGCGAAGTCCGGCTGGCCGGTCACCGGGCAGATCGAGGTGAACTCCGGGCAGGTGAAGCGGGCGAGATAGAGCTCGCCCGCTTGCGGGTTGGGAACGGCTTCCAGCACCGCTTCGGCAGGGTCCTCGGGGACAGGGATGCTGCGGCCTAGGAGGGATCCGTGGTCTGAGGGAGAGGTCATGGGGGCGGTCTCGATGCAAGGGGGGTGCCGCGCGACGGCCGAGGCGGTCGCCGGTCCGGGCTAGCGAATGCCGATCTGCTTGTGCGTCTGCAGGCTCAAGCTCCAGTGCGGGTGATCCAGGCAGTAGGCGATGGAGGCCTTTAGATTGGCGAGGCATTGCGCCTCGTCGCCCGGGACGTCGAGGGGCTGCAGGTAGAAGTGGCCGAAGTTCAGGCCTTCGAAGCTGCTGGGGTGGCTTTCCGGCTCCGGCTGGGGATAGACCAGCTTCAACTCGTCTCCCTCTTGCTGGACCAGTGCCTCTTTGCCCTTGGGCGAGACGCAGATCCAATCGACGCCGTCCGGGACCGGCAAGGTGCCGTTGGTCTCGATGCCGATCTCGAAGCCGGCACGCCGGAAGCTCTCCAAGAGGGGGCGATCCAGCTGCAGGAGCGGTTCTCCGCCGGTGCAAACGACATAGGGGCGTCCACCCCCCGGCCAGAGCGCGCGCGCCGTCTCGACCAGGCTTTGGGCATCTCGATAGCGACCGCCATTGTCACCATCCATGCCGACGAAGTCCGTATCGCAGAAGCGGCAGGCGGCACCGGCCCGGTCACGCTCCAGCCCCGACCAGAGATTGCAGCCGGCAAAGCGCAAGAAGACCGCGGGGCGGCCGCTGCGCGCGCCTTCGCCCTGCAGGGTGAAGAACATCTCCTTGACCGCGTAGCTCACGCCGTCTCTCCTCGAAAGCCTGCCCAGCCCGTCGCTCTCAGGTCGCAGGCGGGGCAGCCGCCGCAGCCGAACCCCCAGTCATGCCGCGTGCTGTGTTCGCCCATGTAGCAGCTGTGCGTGTGCTCGATGATCAAGGAAAGCAAGGCGCTGCCGCCCAACTCCTCGGCTAGGGCGAAGGTTGCCGCTTTGTCCAGCCACATCAAGGGGGTCTCCACCGTGACCGCCTTGGCCAGCCCCAATGAGAGGGTTACCTGCTGCGCCTTCAGGGTATCGTCCCGGCAGTCCGGATAGCCCGAGTAGTCGGTCTCGCACATGCCGCCCACCAAGACCCTGAGGTCGCGGCGATAGGCGAGCGCGCCGGCCAGCGTGAAGAACAGGAGGTTGCGGCCCGGCACGAAGGTGTTGGGCAGGCCGGCCTCGGTCATCTCGATGGCGATATCCTCGGTCATGGCCGTCGTTCCCAGCTCGGCCAGCACGCCCAGATCCAAGAGGTGGTCGTCGCCCAGACGCTCGCGCCATCGGGGAAAGCCCGCGATCAGGGCCTGGCGGAAGTCCTGGCGGACGTCGAGTTCCACCCGGTGGCGCTGGCGATAATCGAAGCCAAGGGTTTCGACCCGCCGGAAGCGGGTAAGCGCCCAGGCCAGGCAGGTAGCGGAATCCTGCCCGCCTGAGAAAAGCACCAGGGCGCCATCGTCGCGAAGGGTCATCTCATGTCTCGGAGTGAAGACCCAGCGCTTACACCCAAAGCCGCGCTGGACGCAAAGGGAAAGCGCGCGGCCTGTCTCGGTCCCGCTGGCAAGACATCGCCGTGGCGCGCGCGCTTCGCCGCCATTAGAGTCGGGTCCGACATCACGGAGGAGCCACCACGCCATGTCCCAAAGCGAGGCCGCAGAGTTCAAGCCCATCGATGGCGCCAAGGTGCCGCGTTTCGCCGGCATTCCGACCTTCATGCGACTGCCGCAGGTGGGGAACCCGGCCGAGGTCGACATCGCCCTAGTCGGCGTTCCCTGGGACGGCGGCACCACCAACCGACCTGGCGCGCGCCACGGGCCGCGCCAGGTGCGCGACGTCTCCTCCTTGATTCGTCTGGTGAATTCCTCGACGGGGGTCGAGCCCTATAAGCTCTGCCGGGCCGGCGATCTCGGCGACGCGCCGGTAAACCCCATCGACCTGCAGATATCCATGGATCGGATCACCGCTTTCTTCGCCGCCATTCACGATGCCGGTGCCATGCCCTTGTCGGTCGGCGGCGATCATCTGATGACCCTGCCGATCATGCGCGCGATCGCCAAGGAGCGGCCGCTCGGGATGGTCCACTTCGACGCCCATTCGGACACCAACGATCAGTACTTCGGCGGCCTCAAGTACACCCACGGCACGCCCTTTCGCCGGGCCGTCGAGGAAGGCCTGCTGGACCCCAAGCGCGTCGTGCAGATCGGTATTCGCGGCTCCACCTACTCCGCCGAGGAGCGCGACTGGCCGCGCGACGTCGGCATGCGGATCATCTTCATGGAGGAGTTCGAGGATCTGGGGCCCGCGGGCGTGATCAACGAGGCCAGGCGCGTGGTGGGGGAGGAGCCGACCTATATCTCCTTCGACGTCGATGCGCTGGACCCGGTCTTCGCTCCCGGGACGGGCACGCCGGAGATCGGCGGCATCACCACGCGCGAGGCCTTGCGTATCCTGCGCGGCTTGCGCGGCCTCAATCTGGTCGGCGGCGACGTGGTCGAGGTCTCTCCGCCCTTCGATCCCAGCGGCAACACGGCCATCGTCGGCGCCACCATGGCCTTCGAGATCCTCTGTCTCCTGGCCGAGGCCAAGGCCGCCCGCTAAGAGGCCCTGGCCACGGGGGAGCACGACGTGCCTCTTGTCCCGCTCGATCCGGCGCCGCGCCGCTATCCCGAGGGAATTGCACTGGTGCGCCGCATCGACGGCAAGCCGAAGAGCGTTCCCGACGGCACGCTCGCCCAGATAGCCGACTGGCTTCTGGGCGAGGCGGTGTCGGAGCCCGATCTCCTGACTCTCTTCACGTCGCTGACCTGGCGTTTCGTGGCCGCGGGCCTCCCGCTCGATCGCGCCAGTCTGCACGTCGGGACGCTGCACCCCCAGCTCCTCGGCTTCGGGTGGAACTGGAATCGCAAGGACGGCCTCTGCGACGAAGTGAAGGTTCCGCTCTCTCTCTGGAAGACGGAGACCTTCACGCGCAATCCGCTGCACCGGGTGATCGAGCGGGGCGAGATGTTTCGTGCCCGCCTGGACGACCCAGAGCTGCTCGGCCGCTATCCGCTCTTCCGGGAGCTCGCGGCCGAAGGCTATCGGGACTACGTCATTCTGCCCTTGGGCGGGGGTGGCTACTACAACGCCGCGAGCCTCGCCACCTGCCGCCCGGAAGGCTTCTCCGCAGAGGAGATGGAGGAGATCAAGGGGATTCTGCGCCTCTTCGCGCTCCACGTCGAACGCCACATCGCGCTGCGCATAGCCGGCAATGTGCTCGACACCTACCTGGGATCGGCCGCCGGCGACAAAGTCCTGCAAGGGTCCATCGAGCGCGGCTCGGGAGAGGCCATTCGCGCGGTGATCTGGGTCTCGGATCTGCGCGGGTTCACCGATCTTTCCGATCGCTTGAGCGGCCCGGAGATGACGGCGGTCCTCAATGCCTACTTCGAACGCCTGGTGGATGCCGTCACCACGGAGGGCGGAGAGATCTTGAAGTTCATCGGCGACGGCCTCTTGGCGGTGTTCCCTTTCGGGCGCGCGCAGGAAGCGGATGTCGTGACGGAAGCCTCCTACCGCGCCGCCCGTCAGGCCTTGGACGCGCTGCGAGACCTCAATGAGCGACCGCCGTCTCCGGTTGCCGCGATCGACGGCTGGCGTCCGCTGCGCACAGGCATAGCCCTGCACGCGGGCGAGGTGTTCTTCGGTAACGTCGGCGGACCCGATCGCCTGGACTTCACCGTCATCGGACGGGCGGTGAACGAGGCGAGCCGCGTCGAGGCGCTCTGCAAGTCGCTCGGCAAGGAAATCCTGATTACGGCGCCCGTCGCCCAAAACCTGCGCCAGCCTCTCGAGGCACTGGGCGAGCACCGTCTGCGCGGACTAGGGGCGCCGGTGGCCCTCTTCAGCCCGCGCGCGCCTTAGCGGTCGCCGATCAGGCGGAGCCGTCTTCGTCCTCGACCGGCGGGCTGGAGGCCACCGGCACGAAATCGTACTCTCCGACACCTTGGGTCAGGGTGAAGCGGCAGGCCTTGCCGTCCTTGCCCGAGACCTCATGGGCCGTCTTGGGCGGCACGATGCAGTGCTGGCCCGCCGCCAACTCGTGCCGTGCCCGTGGCGCCCGGGTCTCCACGACCGTTACACCCTCCAGGCCAACGAAGATGTCATGGATGTTGTTGTGGAAATGCCAAGGGACCTTCTCTCCCTCACCGATGGTGAAGAGCCGGACCCTCAGGTCATCCGTCTCCGAGACGGTCTCGACATCGGAGATATCGTACGGCGGCTTCTCTGTCTCGGACATTGGCGGGCTCCCTTGCTGGCCGGCATTTAGTCTACGCCGAGAAGCGCCGTACCTGAAGCCCCGCCGTTAGCGTCCGTGGGTGCAGGATGGCGCCTGTGCGGCTTCGCCCTCGCAGAGCACGACGTCGAAGTTCATCTTCAGGTGAACCTCGTCGCCGATCGGACCGACGAAGGTGTCCATGCCCCAGTCGCTGCGCTTCATCACGCCGCTGACCTCGAAGCCCACGGTGCGCACGTTGTTGTAGTGCGGCAGCGGGAAGGGGGCGTCCTTCAGCATCACGAAGTCGAGCACGACCGGCTTGGTCTGGCCCAGCATGGTGAGTTCGCCGTGCAGGCGTCCCGTGTTATCGCCGGTCATCTCCACGGAGGTGCTGCCGAAGAGGATGGTGGGATAGGCCTCGACATTGAAGAAATCGGCGCTGCGCAGATGATCGTCGCGCTTCTCGTGAAAGGTGTCGATGCTGTCGGCCTGGATGACGAACTCGATCGAGCTGTTCGCGGGGGCCTCTTCGTCGAACGTGAAGGTACCGTCGACATTGGCGAAGCGTCCGACGACGTCGGAATAGCCGAAGTGGGCGATCTCGAAGCCGATGTACTGATGGCTCTTGTCGAGGATGAAGGTCACGGGCGCGGCCAGCGCGGTGCTGGCGAGAGCCGCCGACAGGGCGGTGGCCAAGGCAAGACTCTTCATAGGGCGGACTCCTTTTGTCTCCAGCTCTCTTATGGGGGCACCATCGGGTGGGCCCGACGCCTATGCAACCGCCCGGTAGGCTTGTCGTCAATGCAGTTGCATGTAACACTCTCGTGATGGGATATCCCTCCAAGGCAACCACCGCCGCTTGGGTGGCGCTCTTGCGCGCGCACCGTCTTCTGTTCGGCCAGGTCGAGGCCGACCTCAAGGCGGCCGGGTTCCCGCCTCTAGCTTGGTATGACGCGCTTCTGGAGCTCCGGCGGGCGCCGGCGGGACTGCGTGCCGTGGACCTGGAGGAGCACATGCTCCTGGCCCAGTACAGCATCTCCCGCCTGGTCGAGCGGCTGGAGCGAGCGGGGTATCTGGAGCGGCGGCCCGACCCGCGGGACGGGCGGGGCAGGATCCTGGTCCTCACGGAGGCGGGTGGAGAACTCTTGGCGGCGATGTGGCCGGTCTATGCGGCCTCGATCAGAAAGCACCTCGGCTCCGCGCTCACCAAGAAGGATGCCGAGGCCCTGGCCGAACTCTTGAACAAGCTTCTCCATCACGGGGGCGAGCAGGGATAGCCGTTCCTTCGCTGAACCGCGTCTCCATCACGAGGGGTGCCGCATCAGCGCTCGGCAAAAGCCTTCACCTCCGTGACGGTGGTCGGCATGATCGGTCGCCCCTTCCTGTACTGGAAACTGAAAGGGCCGACCCGGGCTAAGCCAGGAGATGGCTCGGCACGAATACCTCTCCGCTGGCCAGCTTGCGTGCCGTTCGGAGCACCTTTGCATGTTCGAGGTCGAAGGTGTCTCCACCGCTGTCGTAAGCCATCTGGACCTCGATCACGCCCATCGGTTCCTCTATGCGTAAGAGGGCGGGGGAGCCGGACGGCGGCCTGGCCAGTCCCTCGGCTATCGTTCCGGGAGCGATCCCGCAGGCGCCGATGCAGATGGATCCCGTCACCGCCATCGAGGGATGGGTGTCCCATGGCATGAAGTAGCGCGCGGTGACCGCCGCGCCCTCGTGCGGCGGCGCCAGAATCGCGAACTTCGGCACGACGCTGTCGCGCACGTCGCCCAAGCCCATGCGCGCGCCCGCCTCGATCCTGATCGGCTCCATCCTGGTGAAGAAGGCGCGATCGGCATCGAGATCGGCCTTGCTCTCGTAGCCCGTCACGCCCAGGTCGCTGGCGCGCGCGATCACCATGGGGACCGCGACGTCGATGCAGGTCACCTCGATGCCGCCGATCTCCTCGCGCGCCCGGCCGGTCGGGAAGAGGGCGCCGGTCTCGGAACCGACGACGTGCATGAAGTCCAGCAGGATGGGCGCGGCGGTGCCCGGCACGCCGTCGATCCTGGTCTCGCCCTCGTACTCGACCTGGCCGCCCGGTGTCTGCACGGCGGCTTCGACGAAGGCGTCTATGTTGGTCGCGCGGATCTTGACGGAAGTCACGGGCTCCTCGGCCCGGACCAGTCCCATCTCTATCGCCGCCGGGCCGACGCCGGCGAGAATGTTGCCGCAAGACGGCTTGTAGTCGACGCTGCCCTTATCCGCGGCCACCTGGGCGAAGAAGTAGTCGACGTCGGCCCAGGGGTGGTCGGAGGGCGACAGCATGGCGACCTTCGTGGTCACCGCCGATCCGCCGCCGATCCCGTCGATGTTGAGCGGGTGGCCGGCACCTACGACGGCCAAGAGCACCTCTGCCAGGACATCCAGGTCCTCCGGCAGGTCGGCACGGTGGAAGTAGGGTCCGCGCGAGGTGCCTCCGCGCATGAAATGGAATGGCAGGGCGCTCAGCGGCATCGGGAGACTCCAGCGTGGATGGCGCGTTCTCCGGCGAAGCTTCCCGCCTTGCCGCCCGCCGGGCAAGTCATTGCGGTGCCTCCCGCGCGCCGGCGAACCCTTGGCGGCAGAGGACTGCGTGATCAGATTTGCAGGAGCAAGGCGTCAAGCGCTTGCGTTGACGTCCATTGCCCGTCACCGTCTAGACTGTGAGCGGGAAAGGGAGCCAAGGCTGGGCCATGCCGGCATTTCTTCAGACCAGGCGCGATGGATTGGGTGGCCTTCTGGGCCGCGCGCTGAGCGTTCTTGCGCTGGTCTTTCTCTGCATGGTGCCGCAGCCGCGGCCGGCGCAGGCGCAGGCGGTGGAGATCGAGCTGCTGCTGGCCGTCGACAGCTCCTCCTCCATCGACCGCGACGAGTTCGATCAGCAGATGCGCGGCCTGGCCGAGGCCTTCCGCAGCCCGCTGGTCGGCGCCGCCATCACCGCCTTGGGCGAAGGGGGCGTCGCCGTGGCCCTGATGCAGTGGGCCGGCCGCAACCAGCAGATCCTGGCCGCCGAATGGCGGGTCCTGCGCAATGCGGAGGACGCGAAGGCCTTCGCCGACTACCTCGACGCCACGCCGCGCTTCATCGAAGGCGGCAGCACCGCGATCGGCGAGGCGCTGCGCGAGGCAGCGGCCAGCCTCAACAGCAATGCCTATCTCGGCCGCCGCCTGGTGGTCGACATCTCCGGCGACGGCGTGAACAACGAGGGCGCCAAACCCGCCGGCTGGCGCGACCGCCTGGTGGCCAACGGCGTGACCATCAATGCCCTGGTGATCCTGAACGAAGACCCCAGCCTACCGGAGTTCTTCAGTGCCGAAGTGATCGGCGGCCATGGCGCCTTCGTGCTGACGGCGGCCGACTACGCCGCCTACGGCGCGGCGATCGAGCACAAGCTGCTGCAGGAACTGGGCCCACCACAGTTCGTCGATGAATCCAACCCGCAGCCGCCCGAGAGCATGCCCAGTGGCGGATAGGCTCTTGCTTTTCCGCCTCCGCCGCCGTATCTCCCAGCCCTCTGCACAGCGCGGAGTCCCCATCGTCTAGAGGCCTAGGACGCCAGCCTTTCACGTTGGTAACACGGGTTCGAATCCCGTTGGGGACGCCAATCGATACGTTTGTCATTATATTCCAGTTGATTGCGACAGGACTCTCGTTTGGCTTGCGAGGCAGCGCGGTGGTCGAGAGCGGACTACTTGCCCGTCCGTCGAAATCTCGTCGATTGCTTGCCCGCCTTTTCGTCACCCTCTCGCAAGGAAGCGGGACTCGGCATCCAGCCACGGTAGATCGTCGTTGCCTGCAGCGGCAGGCGGAAGAAGCGCTGGTCGCTGTCGGGCACCTCCAGGACGCGGCGCTTGTGAACCAGCCAGAGGGCGGCGACGAAGGCCAGGGTGCCGAAGAGCACGCCGCCGAAGGCCTGCCCCCACAGGATGCCGGGCGCGCCGTAGAGGTAGTCGCCCAGCCAGACCAGGGGAATGGTGCCGATCGTAGCCCGGCCCCAATTGGAGAGCGTCGCCCAGAGGGGCCGGCCCAGGTTGTTGAAGGCGGCATTGGCGACGAAGAGGGCGGCGACGAAGACGAACATGACGGTGATGCCCTCGACGAAGACGCGGATCAGCTCCGCCGCCTCGCCCTTGGCGCTGAAGGCCAGCACGATCTGCTCTTCGAACACAAAGAAGAGGAGGGCGGGCACCAGAACCGCCAGGAAGGAGAAGGCGAGCGCGTTCCAGAGCGCCAGCCGCACGCGCTCGAAGTTGCCGGCGCCGTAGTTCTGACCGACGATCGGGCCGACCGCGCCGCTGAGCGCGAAGACCGTGCCGAAGGCGACCGGTATCAGGCGCCCGATGATGGCGAAGCCGGCGACGGCATCGTCTCCATGGGTCGAGAGCGCGCCGATGACGACGCTGTTGCTGACCGGCGTCGCCAGGTTCGTGGCGATCGCCGGCAAGGCAATGGCTAGGAAGGGGCGTAGATCGGCGGCGCTCTGCGCGACCTCGGGTCGGCCCAGCATGTTCGCCGTCGCCATGACCTTGTACCAGGCGATGAGGCAGACGGCGATCCTGGCGGCCACGGAGGCCAAGGCCGCACCTACCAGATCCAGGCCCAGCCCGAAGATGAGGATCGGGTCCAGAACCGCGTTGACGAGGCCGCCGCCGACGGTCGACCACATGGCGAGCCGTGGCAGGGCGACGGCGCGCAGCACGCCGCCGCCGGCCATCGCCAAGGCCAGCAGCGGCATGGACGGCATGATGATCCTGAGATAGACGACCGCCAACTCGTGCGCGCGTCCGGTCGCGCCCAGCCAGGTCAGGAAGTCGGGGACGAAGATCCAGGCGAGTGCCGCCACGGGCGCCGATATGACGATCGACGCGACGGCATTGTGCGCGACGAGGCGTCGAGCCGTCGCTCGCTCTCCGGACCCTATACTCTTGGCGACGGTGGCCGCGGTCGCGATCGCCAGGCCGATGCAGAGCGAGGTGGAGAAGAAGAGGATGGAGCCGGCGTAGCCGACGGCCGCCGCCAGCTCTTCCTGGCCCAGCAAGGAGATGAAGAAGAGGTCGGCCAGATCGACCAGAAAGAGCGTCATCAGGCCGACCGCGCCATAGGTCGTCGTGGCCACGATGTGCCGGAGGACGGAGCCTTGGGTGAAGGCCGCGCCGCCCGCGGGGGCTGCCGCATCCTCTCTTGCCATGAGAGACTCCTTGGCGCTTGGTCGTGCTCAGGCTGGAGCCCGGATGCTCCCCGAATCCCTTCGCGGCATCCTGCCCGGATGCCGAGCGGCAGGGAAGGGTAGGGTTTCGGCCGGCGTTTGCTCCAGAATCGGAGGAGGGAGAGAGCCAGGTGACCCGCGTCCACTTGACCGAGCGATTCGACGATGCCCTGGTCTACGCATCGCGCCTGCATCGCCATCAGCGGCGCAAAGGCAACGATGTGCCCTACCTGTCGCATCTCCTGGCCGTCACCGCGCTGGTAATCGAGAACGGCGGCGACGAGGAGCAGGCCATCGGCGCTCTGCTGCATGATGCCGCGGAAGACCAAGGCGGTTTGGAGGAGCTGGCGCGGATAGAGGCGCGCTTCGGCCCCGGAGTCGCGGCCATCGTCCACGATTGCAGCGACAGCCTGACGGAGCCGAAACCGCCTTGGCGGCCGCGCAAGCAAGCCTTCCTCGACGGTCTCGCCGCCAAGCCCGGACGGTCATTGCTGGTCAGCCTTGCCGACAAGACCCACAACGCCGAGTGCATCAAAGCGGACTACCGGCTGCTCGGTGATCGGCTTTGGACACGCTTTTCCAGCGATGGCGCCGGGGTCCGCTGGTACTACCGAGGCCTGTCGGAGCGCTTTCAGGCGGTCATGCCGTCGCCGCTGGCCCAGCGCCTGAAGGACGCAGTCGAGGCCTTTGCCGGCCCCGCTTGCTAGTCTGCCGGGCCGGAGGGCTCGCGATCCTCTTTGCCGCGGCGATTGTCGTGCTATAGAGCCTGCGCCCCAACGCCTTCATCCGGGGGCGCAACAGCCCCGCTATCCGACAGAGAGGTTGGTCAAGCTATGAACAAGGTTCGGAAGGCGATCCTTCCGGTCGCCGGACTAGGCACGCGGTTTCTCCCGGCAACCAAGGTCATTCCCAAGGAGCTGCTGCCGGTCGTCGACAAGCCCGTGATCAACTATGCGATCGAAGAGGCGCGCGAGGCCGGAATCGAGAAATTCATCTTCATCATCTCGCGTGGCAAGTCGGTCATCCAGGATCACTTCGACCGGGCGCCCGAGTTGGAGCAGGTCTTGGAGAGCAGGGACAAGCGCGACGCGCTAAAGGCGGTGCGCGACTCCGAGATTCACGCCGGCAACGCCATCTTTGTCCGCCAGAGCCAGCCCCTGGGTCTGGGCCACGCAATCTGGTGCGCCCGCGACCTGATCCATGACGAGCCCTTTGCGGTGCTCCTGCCCGACGACATCGTCATGGGGCGGCGCTCCTGCATGGCGCAGCTGATCGAAGCCTACGAGACCCTGGGCAACGGCAGCGTCATCGGCGTGCAGCAGGTACCTAAGGAGCACACCGATCGCTATGGCATCCTCGATCCCGGCAAGCGGGAGGGGGCGATCATCGAAGCCAAGGGACTTGTCGAGAAGCCCAGCCCCTCGCGCGCGCCCTCGGACCTAGCGGTGATCGGTCGCTACATCCTGCATCCCTCGGTCTTCGAGCATCTCAACCGGCAAATGGTGGGTGCCGGCGGCGAGATTCAGATCACCGACGCGATCGCCGAATCGATGAGCCGGGCCCCGGTCCATGGCTTCCTGTTCGAGGGAACCCGCTATGACTGTGGCGACAAGTTGGGATTCCTGAAAGCCAACATCGCTTTCGCGCTTGGCCATCCGGAGCTGGGCCCCGGTCTCAAGGACTTTCTGAAAGGGCTGACGCCTTAGCCTCATGTCTGTCAGAAGAGACTGCAAAGCGCCGCTTCTTTGTCGTAGAGTGCGGCACTCGAACGGCACTGTGCCGGCCGGGTGGGGGGAGAGACCAATAGATCGGGCCTCGAGGTTTCTTGCAACCGGCCAGCGGACTTGTCATGACTGTGGGTTCGCGTTCTAAGTCCGCAGCAAGGAGTGGAGGGGTCGGAAGTCAGACGATGCGGGTTGCGATTATTGGCAGTGGTTATGTGGGTCTCGTGTCCGGAGTCTGCCTTGCGGACCTGGGCCACGACGTCATCGCTGTCGACAACGATCTCGGCAAGGTCCTGCGTTTGCAGCAGGGCGACGTACCTATCTACGAACCGGGATTGGAGACGCTCTGTGCCGCCAACGTCAAGGCCGGTCGCCTGAGTTTCACGGCGGATCTCGCGGCCGCCGTTGCCGATGCGGAGGTGGTAATCGTCGCCGTCGGCACGCCACCGGCCCCCAGTGGGGAGGCCGACCTCAGCTACATTCATCTGGCCTTGGACCAGCTCTTGGCCGCCATGGGCGGGCCCGGGTTCATCGTCGTCAAGTCCACCGTACCGATCGGAACGAATCGCGACCTCACCAAACGGGTCTCGGCGGCCGGGCGCAAGGACATAGAGATTGTCTCGAACCCGGAGTTCCTGCGGGAAGGCAAGGCGGTCCAGGACTTCCTCGAACCCGACCGAATCGTCGTCGGGACGGAAAGCGAGGCCGCGCGAAAGGTGATGGAGGATCTCTATCGCCCGCTCGTCGAGCGCGGCTATCCGCTGCTCTTCACTGGACTGGAAACGGCGGAGATCATCAAGTACGCCGCCAATGCCTTCCTGGCGACCAAGGTGGCCTTCATCAACCAAGTGGCCGACCTCTGCGAGACGGCCGGTGCCGACGTGGAAGACGTTTCACGCGCCATCGGCCTGGATCAGCGCATCGGGGCCAGGTTCCTGCGGCCCGGACCCGGCTACGGCGGCTCCTGTTTTCCCAAGGACACCCGGGCGCTCGCCTGGACGGCCCGTCGCTTGGGCAATCCCGTCGGCATCGTCGAGGCGGTGATCGAGGAGAACGAGGTTCGCAAGCGCCAGATGGTCGACAAGATCGTCGCGGCCTGCGGTGGGCGTGTGAGCGGCAAGCGGATCGCCGTTCTGGGCATCGCTTTCAAGGGCGGCACGGACGACATCAGGGAGAGCCCGGCCTTGGTGATCCTGCCGCTGTTGCGCGAGCAGGGCGCGGAAATCGTCGCCTACGACCCCGCCGCCATGGAGATCGCGCGGGCGAGCCAGCAGATTTCCGGCGTGATCTGGGCCGACAGTGCCATGGCGGCGCTGAAGGAGGCCGATGCGGGCGTGATCGTCACCGAGTGGGAGGACTTCGCCAAGCTCGACCTCGAGGCCGTGGCCGGGGTCCTGCGCCAGCCGCTCCTGATCGACCTGCGCAACCTCTTCTCGCCGGATGCCGCCGCGGCGGCCGGCCTGGACTACGTATCGATCGGCAGACCGAGCCAGCAGGCCGCGGTCACCGTCGACTAATCGATAGCCGGGTTCAGTCCGAAAGGGGCCTGATCGCCATGCCGGGGCTTATGGTCCCGCCCCGCAGGATGGCGCAGTTGAGGCCGGAGCGATTCTTGAGCAGCTGAAACAGCGGTTTGTCGAGCAGGCGGTCCAGGTACTTGCAGGGCGTGTTGAGGCGGCCACCTTCCAGAACGACCGGTCCTACGGTGAAACGTCGGCCGACCAGGTGATTCAAGGGAACGCCGGCCGTCGTCAGATTGCGCCGGTGCTCGTGCGGCGAGAGCCTGATGCCATGATCCCTCGCCAGGGCGGCGAGCGTCTCGCTCTCGATCAAGGTGACCTCACGAATGTCGCGGGCCTTGGAGTAGATGCCCTTGCCTTCCGCGTAGCGGTCCCCGCTTAGACCGCGACCGGCCAGGCAATCGACTTCCTCGCACTCTAGCATCGGCATGCCGGCACGCTCGGCGATGTGGATGTGCAGCAGGCGGCCTTCCCAAATCATGAGCCGCGTGCCTCTGTCCAGGCCCGCATCTGCGCCTGAAGCGAGTCGATCAGGCGATGCACCTTTGGGCGTGCCGCGGTCAGTTCGAAACAGCGTCTGATCGCCGCGAAGGTGTCTATGACACTGTTGGGCGTGTCCAGGCCGTAGGCCGCCCACAGTGTCATGTGCAGATCGGCGAGGCTGAAGCGCTCGCCGAGATGGTAGGGCCCGTTTCGCTCCAGGAAGGCGTCGAGCACGGACCAGCGATCGAGCGCGATCTCCCGCGCCCGCTCCTTGATGGCCGGCGCATGCTCCCTGTCGGCGGAGTACTGCTCGGGCTTGAAGAAGCGGCGGATCGGCGGCTGCAGGTCGTTGGTCTGGTAGAAGAGCTTGCAGAAGAAGAGGCCCCGCCGCCCGTCGCCCGGCGGCGGGATGAGATCAGCCAGCCGGTGGCGTTCGGCCAGGTAGACCATGATCGCCGCCGCCTCGTGCAGCACCTCGCCCTCCGGGGTGACCAGGGTCGGGATCAGGCCGGCCGGGTTCAGGGCTAGGTAGGCCGGCGTTCGATGCTCCTGCTTGTCTTCGTCCAGAACCTTCAGTTCGTAGGGGATGGCGCCTTCCTCCAGCACCATCTGCGGCCCGAGAGCACGGGTCACGCCGCCGCCGTAGAGCAGATACATCTTGCCTTGCCTTTCGCTGAGCCGGGGTTTCGGTGGTCTTGATCTAGATCGGCCAGTTTGTTTCTACTAGGCTAGGTTTGATGATCAGTTCATTCGTAGTAGCTGAATAATGAGCCGCGTGCCGATGGCCGCCCTGGAGGTGTTCCTGGCGATCGCGGAGCAGGGGACCTTGCGTGCCGCGGCCAAGGCGCTCGGCATCGGGCCTCCGGCCGTCACCCAGCATCTCAAGGGCCTGGAGAAGCAGTTGGGTGTCAGTCTCTTCACCAGGACCACGAGAAGTGTGCAGCTGACCGATGCCGGCCGCCTGCTTCTCTCCCGGGCGGGCCCGGCCACGGCGGAACTGATCGAATCGCTCGAGGAGACGCGGGGGCTGGGACAAGCGGTTTCGGGGCGCGTGCGTGTCACCTTGCCTTACGGCGCCTATAAGCTGGCCTTGGTGCCGCGACTGGCTCGCTTCCACGCGATCTATCCGGAGGTCGAGATCGAGTTCTTCTTTCAAGAAGCCTTCGTCGATCTCTTGGCGGAGGGCTTTCACGCGGGCATACGCCTGGCCGACCAGGTGCACGAGGACATGATCGCGGTGCCTTTGACGCCTAACTTGAGCGTTGCTTTCTTCGCATCACCCGCCTATCTGGAGAGGCGCGGAACGCCCAAGACGCCCGAAGAGCTTCTGCACCATGACTGCATCCGCTATCGCTACATCGGCTCCGGGCAGTTGTACGAGTGGCGCTTTCGCGGGCCGAAGGGGCCCTATGGCGTTGCCGTTTCCGGTCCGGTCATCGTCAACAGCTTCGATGCGGCCGTCGAGGCGGCGCGCCAGGGCCTGGGGATCGCCCAGAATTTCCGCGAAGAGGTCGAAGAGGATCTGGCGAGCGGGAAGCTCGTCCCCCTTCTGGATCGATACGCCCTCAAGAGAGAGGGTTTCCATCTCTACTACCCACGCGCCTATGCCAAGCTGAGAGTCTTGAGAAGCTTCGTGGATTTTCTGCGCGCGCGGGCGTTTCAGGACGGCGCACCCTCCTCCAACGGCGGTATTGCGTAGGCTTCTCGCAGGCCATCCAGGGGGTGATCGATCAGCTCCCAAAAGCGCCAGGTCGGCGAAAAGACGTCGCGTTTCATCTCGCTGCCGCGGGCCCAGGCCTCCCAGAAGTGCTCCACGTCGAGGGCGCCTTTGTGCGATCCGGCGGACGGCACCAGTTCGATCCCCAAGTGCCAACTGAAGATCACCGGCAGGATGTGCCCGGCCATCGGTTGGTCGGGATGCATGCCGGCCGTGAAGGTCGAGACCAGGATTTCACCGCGGTAGCTGGTGTCGTACCCGCTCAGCAGATGGGTCGTGTCGTGCGGGACGGCGAAGACGGCGTTCAAGGCCTCGGGCTCGCCGGGAAAGGCGAAGCCGTGACTGCTGTAGTGTTGCCAGAAGGCCCGTCCCAGGCTGTCCGGCGGCCGCGCCTCCAGGGCATGAAAACGCTCGGCGAGCGCTCTGTCCTCACCGTCGCCGCCATAGGGCAGGAGCCATGGCATGACGTCCTCGCCCGCCCAGGGCCGACCCGTGATGCTCAGCATGTTGTGGCGCACCATGTCCATGCCGGCCCAACGCAGGTGTCCGGTGGCGGCTTCGCTCAAGGTCGCGAGGAAGTCCCGGTCGACACCCAAGACGGCGGCAAAGCGCGACACCCGGGCGATTCGCGCCTGATCCAGAACACCGTCGATCAAGGCCATCACGGCGAGGTGCTGAACGGCCGACAAGCGCAGTTCGTCCGTTTCGAGCTTGCTGGCGAGGGCACCGGCCGTCACTGGGGGAAGATCGCGCGGTTCCAAGTCCTCGGGCTGGCGGAAGACGTAGTGAGCCGCTGCCTTTAGAGCCAAGCTATCCGCGAGACTAGGCTCGACGCTGCCGCCAAGCGTGGCGATGTCGTTCATCGCCGCGAGCACGGCCACAGCCTGATCGGGTGATGCCCCGTCGAACATGGGATCGCCTTTCTCGCATTCTTGCGTACCGCGCCAGGCTGAAGCTGCCGGCTTGACCCTAGCGCTTCTCCAGCACGATGTAAGTCTGCGGTTGGGCCACGGACAGCATGTTGGTGCGCGGGCCGGCCAGAGTGAGTCGCAGGTCGAAGTCCTCCGGCGCTTCCTCCAGTCGCCTGGCCAGATAGGCGATCAGGTCGGCCACGCGCGAGTGCCCAAGGTGTTCGGTGTCGCCCAGGAGCGCCGCGGCGATGAGGTCGCCGGGATCGTGACCATAGATCCGGCTTGCCTGACGCTCGACCTCTGCAACCTCGAAGTCCTCGCGATCAAGCCTCAGGCGCAGGCCGGCCTCAACGGCCTGGGGCAGTGGCCGCGCATCGCCCAAGCCGAAGAAGCGGGCCAGAGGGCCGCCGTCGGCGCGCTCGTCACCAGACGGATTAAGACCGACCTCCTCCAGAAAGTCGCGAGCGGCACTGCCGACGAACCCACCGCGATCCTCGGCAAAGGCAACAATCAACAAGCCGCCGGTCACCAGCCGATCCAAGCCAAAATGTAGGAAAGCCGGCAGATCCTGGGAGAAGTAGATTGAGTGAAAGGAGAGAATGGCGTCCAAGCGCTCCTGAAAGGGTGCGGTGCCGGTCGCGTGGGCGCGAACAGTCTCGTCGATCCCGGCATCGATCAGGCGGGGCACGCTGACAGGGGCGGCAAGCGCCTTCATGCGGACAAGATAACGCTCGAGGTAGCTCTCCAAGGGGTCGAGAGGGATCAGCGCGAGCAGCTCTTGCCGGCCATGGAGGGCGAGCGCGGTCGTCTGGCCATTGCCGGCACCGACGTCCAGGACCACCGCGCCCTTGCGCAGCGACAAGAGCCGCGGCGCCGCGCTTCGTGCCAGGGCATCCCGCTGATCGGTGCCGAGCAGGTCCGGTTGAGGCTCGCCCACGCCGTCTCGGAAGAGCTTGGCGGGGTTCGGCTTGAGGAGCCGGGAGAAGTAGAGCTCATAGGCCTCGTCGAGGGAACGGCCGGCCATTTCCATCGCCACGAGATGCTCGTAGGTGCGAAAGTACTCCGGATGAGCACGCAGCTGTGCCGCGGTGATCGGGATGCTGTCGTCCATGGCTCGACCAATCCAACCGATCGTGGCAATAGGCGCCAGCCTGCACGGAAACAAACGGGCTTGGCAAGCGGCGCCGCTGCCGGAAGGGGTGTCGAAACGCGCGGCGGAAACGACCTTCTCAATCAAAGTCATTTCGATTAGTCTCGACATATCGACGGCTTTGCGGCCGCCTTTCTCGATCCCGATGGCCCGCGGCGAGGCGCCGTCCCGGGAACGGGGCGAGGCGCTCGCGGACTGTCGTCACAAGCCTTTGGCGGTTGGTCAGTTCAATTGGGAGTATCCGATGTCCGAGCGTCAGTTCAACGTCTTGTTTCTCTGTACCGGCAACTCGGCTCGCTCGATCTTGGCAGAGGCCATCATGAACCGGGACGGCAAGCCGAAGTTCCGTGCCTACTCGGCCGGCAGTCTTCCCAAGGGGACGGTGCATCCGCTCGCCATCGAGTTGCTGCAGAAGATGAACTTCAAGACCGACGGTCTTCGCTCCAAGAACTGGGAGGAGTTCGCGGGTCCCGATGCGCCGCCGATGGATTTCGTCTTCACCGTCTGCGACAACGCCGCCGCCGAGGTCTGTCCGGTCTGGCCCGGCCAGCCCATGAGCGCGCATTGGGGCGTTCCCGACCCGGCCGAGGAGCAGGCCGACCCCACCAAGCAGCACCTCGCCTTCGCCGAGGCTTTCCGCATGCTGAACAACCGGATCCAGATCTTCATGAACCTGCCGATGGACAGCCTGGATCGGCTGGCCCTGCAAGAACGGCTGCATCAGATCGGCAAGGCCAAGGAAGAGCCGGCGGTCTAATCGCTCCCTTGGGTCGGGCGCACCGGCCGGGCCGGCGGCGCGCCTGCGCCAAAAGGCAGCGCCGGCCGGCCATCCAAGTTTCGACAGAATCTCGTCCAGCGCCTGACACAGTGTGAAACACACATTGTGTCAGGTGGTTTTGGCTGTCGTTTTGGCTGTTTCGGCAATGGGCATTGGCCCGGTGTTCTTGAAATCAGCGATCGGGCATGCCGGTCAGGCCATTCTCCTCGACGATCAGGCGTCCGCCTGGTCGCCTTTCCTCTCGGCGCCCCCAGCGCCCGGCCCGGCAAGGGAGAAGGTCATGGTATCTGTCGACTGGTCTGCTTTTTCTGGCGATCGCCCGGACTACTTCAATCCCTACAACGTCACCTATCCGGTTGCACCCCCGGAGACCTGGTCAAGCGGCGGGGCCGCCGCGTGGCCGCCGGGGAGCGGTCCCGAGACCGGCCGCCTCTTCGTCGTGGGCTCGGACGACCTCTCTTCCTATGACCCCACACGCGACAAGCTGATCTTCGGCTTCCGCGAGGGCAACGACGTCACCGAGATGAACGCGCACAACTACGCGGTTCTTTGGGAGGAGCAAGCGGACGGCCTGCTGACCCTGCACGTCATGCCGGCCAGCAGCTTCGAGAGCGCGCTGCCGATCGCCACCATCGAAGATCTGGACCCGGCCCAGCTCTCGACCATGGTCCGCTCTTGGGGGGCGACCAACAATCACTTCCAGGACGACCTCATGGCGTCGGTCTACAGCCTCGACCCGGAGGGCGGCTGGCCGGACAACCATATCGCGGTCCAAACCCATTTCGCCGGGAGGGTCACCACCTACGACTTCCGCGAGCTGCAAGCGGAGCACGGCGACGACCTGGTGCTGAACTTCGTGGTCATGACCGGGCGCGAGCTGCATCTCGAGTACGACGAGGCCAGCCGCAGCATGACCATCTCGCACTTCGGTGCCAGCTGGGGCGGCTACAACGACGTCTGGGGCAAGACGGTGATCACCGACGTGTCCCCGGGCGACCTCGACGGGCTTGACCAGCTGTGGCGCTACGATGCGGCCTTGGAGGATGGCCGGCTCTTGAAGGACCGCTTCAACGGCGAACTGGATGCCCTGGTCGACGCCGGTGTCGGCGAGCTCGACCCGCCCATCGTCTCCGTCGTGAACCGAAGCGGCATCGAGGGCGCGGACGACGTCATACGCTTCCGCATCGACCTCTCCGAGCCCAGCGACGACGCCGTGGTCGTGACGTACGAGACCCGGGCGAACAGCGCCCTCGCCGGGGAGGACTTCGAGGCGACGAGCGGCAGCGTGACCATCTCGGCCGGAGAGACCAGGGGTTTCGTCGAGGTGCGCCTGCTGGACGATGCCGCCAAGGAGGCCGACGAGCGATTCTTTCTGGACCTCACCGCGGCGGAAGGCGCGGAGATCGGCGACGGTCGCGCGCGCGGCCTCATCGTCGACGACGACGACCTGGCCTTGGTCAAGGTGATCAATCGCAAGACCCAGGAAGGAGAGGGTGCGGTCCTCTCCTTCCGCGTGACGCTCTCCAAGCCGACCGCGGAAGACGTGACCGTGCACTATCAGACGCAAGCCAGGACGGCGACAGCCGATCTCGACTACGTCTCGACCAGCGGTCGCGTGACCATAGAGGCGGGTAAGACCGAAGCGACCATCGAGGTCGAGGTCCTCGACGACGAGGACCTGGAAGCGCAGGAGAGCTTCTTCCTGGATGTCATCGAGGTCGAGGGCGCGGCGATCGGCGACGGCAGGGCCCTGGGGAAGATCGACGACGACGAAGGCTTGCCCTTGGTCAAGGTGGTGAACCGCAGCATCGAGGAGGCGGAGGGGGCCGTCCTCAGCTTCCGCGTGGAGCTGTCCGAGGCGGCAGCCGACGACGTGGTGCTTCGCTACGAAACCCTGGATTCGACAGCGCTCGCCGGAGAGGATTACCGCGCCTCCTCCGGCAAGCTGACGATCGAGGCCGGGGAGACCCAGGCCTTCATCGATGTACCGATCCTCGATGACGAGGCCGCCGAGGCGACGGAGCGCTTCTTCCTCACGATCACCGAGGCGAAGGGCGCCAAGATCGATGACGGCACGGCCCGGGGTTTGATCACTGACGACGATGACGGCACCGCCGATCCGCGGGTGACGATCGCCGACATTGCCGTGCCGGAGGGCGACCCGGGGGGCGGCGGGACCGGTCTGATCGCCTCCGGGCCCCTTAGCACCAGCGGCAACCAGATCCTGGACTCCGCCGGCAGCGCGGTGGAGATTCGCGCCGTGAGCTGGTTCGGGCTGGAAACGGAGCTGCAAGCGCCGCACGGCCTTTGGGCGCGCAACTGGCAAGAGATGATGGAGCAGATCAAGGCGGAGGGCTTCAATGCCATTCGCTTGCCCTTCTCCAGCGAGCTCGTCCTGGACGGTAGCGCGCCGTCGGGCATCGACTTCGGGCGGAATCCCGACCTGCAGGGGCTGAGCGGCCTGGAGATCATGGATCAGATCGTTGCCTATGCCGACGATCTCGGCCTCAAGATCCTCCTCGATCATCATCGCAGCGAGGCCGGCAGCGGCGCCAACGGTAGCGGCCTTTGGTACGAGGGCGCCTACGACGAAGCCGACTGGATCGACGTCTGGACCACGCTGGCCGCGCGCTACGCCGGCGACGACACGGTGATCGGCGCCGACATCCACAACGAGCCGCACGGCCCGGCGAGCTGGGGCGACGACAGCGCCACCGACTGGGCGGCCGCGGCCGAGCGCGCCGGCAACGCCATCCATGCCGTCAACCCGGACTGGCTGATCGTGGTGGAGGGGATTGGCAGCTATCAGGGCAACAACTACTGGTGGGGCGGCAATCTTCAGGGCGTCGCCGATCGTCCCGTGGTGCTGGATCAGGACGACAAGCTGGTCTACTCGCCGCACGACTACCCCGCATCGGTCTTTGCTCAGCCTTGGTTCTTCGACGGCTCCGACCTGACCCAGGTCTTCGATGAGCATTGGGGCTACATCTTTCGCGAAGACATCGCGCCCATTCTCTTGGGCGAGTTCGGATCGCGGCTGGAAACCCAGGTGGACCGCGACTGGGCAGAGGCCATCGTCGGCTACCTGAACGGCGACCTCGACGGCGATGGCGCCAGCGACCTCGCAGCCGGGCAATCCGGCATGAGCTGGTCCTGGTGGTCCTGGAACCCCAACTCCGGCGACACCGGCGGCGTCCTGGAGGACGACTGGATAAGTGTGCGCCAGGAGGTGGTCGACCTGCTCGAACCACTGTTGGCCGAGGAGGGAGGCGGAGATGCTGTCTTTGCCGACTTCGAAGTCCGTTTGGATGGCGCGGCGGCGGAAGAGCTGGCCTTCGACGTCCGCACGCAGGACGGTACGGCAACGGCAGGGGAGGACTATAGGGCGCTCTCCGAACAGCTGGTCTTTCAGCCGGGCGAGATAAGCAAGATCCTCTCCGTGCCGCTGCTGCCGGACACAGTGGAGGAGGGGGATGAGACCTTCTCCTTGATCGTGACCGGTCCGGACGGCTCGGAGACGACGGCCATTGCGACGATCCTGGATGACGATCAGGACGCGCCACCGCCGCCACCGCCGGGCAGAGACGACTTCTCCTTCGAAATCGATGTCGTGAACGACTGGGGGAATGGCGCGCAACTCCAGGCCTCCTTGACCAACGAGACCGCGACTGCCGCCGATGGCTGGGCCGTCGCGATCGACTTCCCCTTCGAGATCGTGCAGATCTGGGACGCGGAGGTCGCCGAGGTGACGGGCGAGCGCTATCTCATCGACGAGGCCCCTTGGAACGGATCGCTGCAACCAGGAGAAAGCGTTAGCTTCGGTTTCATTGCCGACCAGGGCGGCATTGACTTGCAGGCGCTGCGCGATGACGCAGATGTGATGGTGTTCTTCGACTGAACCCCGGAGTGGGTAGAAGCGGCTGGGGCGGCCTCACCGCGCCCCAGCCGTGGGTCGAATGAACAGGAAAGAACTGGATTGAGATTTCGTCATTTATCATATTTGCTTCCTCTAAGTTGAAAATGCCGCTAACCTCTGGGGCATGATCAGGAGTGCTGCCCATCCTTGAGCAAAGGTTCGGATGCTGGCAGTTACTGGACGCCGGTCAGGGGAGCGGCGCCTTTGGGAAGAGCTGCGGACGTGATAGCGGAAGCAAGGAAAGCGCTGCGGCAAGGTCATGCCGCGGAAGCCCTGGTAGCTGTCGAGAGGGTGCTGTCGAACGCACCCGGTAACCTTGGCGCGCGGGTTCTGCGTGCAAATTGCTTGATCGCGCTCGAACGACTGGTCGAGGCGAAGGCGGCCCTGGTAGCCATCGTCAAAGAGGAACCCGAGCGGCCGGACGCGCATGGCGCTCTGGCTCGTATCTTGGAGAAGCAAGAGCATTGGGAAGAGGCCCTGCGGTGCTGGCGACGCTACGCCAGGGCCAGCGGCAACAGCGCGGACGCGCGGCTGCGCCTGGCCCGAGCGGCATTGCGTATGGGAGAGGCCGGCGAGGCCTTGCTGCAGGCCGAGACGATCCTGACCGAGGAACCGTGTGAGACCGAGGCCGGATTACTGAGAGCGCGGGCGCTCCAGCTGCTAGGTCGGCTGGACGAGGCGGAAACACAGTTGCTCGCCATGCTGGATGAGCGGCCTAACGCCTCGGAAGTCGTGCTCGCCGCCGCACGCTTCGCCGCCACGTCTCGGCGCTGGCTGCTCTTCAAGCAGGCGCTGTCTCACGTCGCCGGGGACCTCGTGTTCGACGAGAAGGCGCTCGACCAGCTCTTGACCGTCCTGGCCGATGCCGGATGGTTCAAGGATGCCCTTGAACTCGTCCGGCGTCTGCGGGCGGAGCGTCCTCTCGACCACGCTCCTTGGTATGGCGAGCAGTGGTTGCTGACGCGCCTGGGTGACCTCGACGCCCGGGATGCGCTTCTAAAGGAAGCCAGACGCGTGCTCCTGGACGCTCCCCTCGAGCTGGCGCTCCTGCTCGACCGTATCGGTCGTTTCGAGGAGGCAGTGGGCGTGCGTCGCGGGCTCTGGCGGACGGAGGACCTGGAAGGCGGTCTGACGACCTACCGGGACATGGGCAGGGTCGATGCCGTTCACCAAATCCTGTCGGGCGCGCGCGGAGAGCTGTCCTTGCCGGGTCACGAAGCGTGGCTGAAGGATCTCTGCCGGCGAACCTCGACCGGCCCCGACCGCCTGGAGAAAGCGCCGCTTGAGCCCTTGTCGGTCGGTTTGCGCGTGTTCGAGCGTCTTTGCGAGCTTGGTCGTGGAGGCAGCCCGCGTGCGGCGGCACCCCGTCGCGTCGTGATCTGCAACAGCTCCTTCGGCGGGCTCGGCGGTGCCCAGCGCGCGACCGTCCTGGCCTTGAAGGCATTGACGGAGCCCTCCTGTCCTTTCGAGAGGTTGGTGCTGCTGACAGAAGACGGCGCGACGAGAGAGCGGAGCGACCACGGCCAAGCACACCTGCTCGACGACGTTGCCGTGGAGGTCTTGTCGCCGCGGTCCGACGATGCGCCTCTGCCGGCCCTGGTGGAGAAGGATCCCGAATGGCACGAGGCGTGGCTCGATCTCTTGGGCTTGCTACCGGCCGCGATCCGGAACCAGGTTCTGTCCGCCTACAATGTCTTGGCGACGATGCGGCCGGACACGGTGATGGTCTGGGGCATCGGTCCGCCGGTTCTACTGCCGATGGGCCTCGCCGCCCTCATGGCCAGGATCGGGAGGATCATCGTGTCTTCGCGCGGTGTCGGTAACCTCGCGTTCTCGCAGTCGGATCGCATCGTCGGATCCGCTGTCCAATCGGTGGTCGAGCGCGGGCACCTGCGCGCGTTTCTATCCCTGCCGCAGGTCTCCTTCATGACCTGTAGCCGTTCTCTGCGCGATGAGACCTCTCGCCTCCTCGGACTGGACCTCTCCGACGCGGCCGTCGTCCACAACGCGGTGGTGCGAGATTTCCTGCGCGGCCGTCGCCCGGAAGCGCGGAGCGTGCCATCGCGCCCGACCTCCGCGGGGACGGTGACCGTGGGCGGCGTCTTCCGTCTGACCTTGGTCAAGCAGCCTTTCCTTTGGCTTGAGGTTGCCAAGGAAGTCCTCAGGGAACTCGGGGACCGCGACGTGCGGTTCGTTCTGATCGGCGACGGTCCTCTCTTTCCCGGCCTGCGCGACGCGGTCCGGGAGCTCGACCTGGAGAAGTCGGTTACCCTCGTGGGCGAGACGCTCGGGGTAGGGCATTGGCTCTCTCGCTTCGACTTGCTTTTGCATACCTCCTTGAGCGAAGGCTTGGGCAACACCCTCTTGGAAGCGCAACTGTTCGGGGTTCCCGTCGTCACCACGGACTGTGGCAGCGCGCCCGAGATCGTTCGGCAAGGTCGGACCGGATGGGTGGTCGACAGCTGGGAGCCGCGGGAGATCGCCGAACGACTGTGCTGGTGCCTCGCCAACGAAGCGTGGCTGGCGTCGGCAAGCCGGCAGGCGCGAGAGTTCGCGCAGAATAGTTTCACGCTGGAGAGCATGCGGGCCGCTCTGCTGCGGTCGCTGGGCGCGGAGGAGCGGGCGGAAAGGGATCTGCAGGTCGATGCAACGCGATAAGGTGTTGATCGACCGACCGGCTTGGCGCTAGCAGGTCGAGTCCTCGGTGAAGGGTCGGCTTGCTTGGGAATGCAGAGACAGGTCATTTTGCACATCGGTCTGCCGAAGACCGGCAGCACGACAATTCAGCAGTTCATTCATGCCAACCGGCGAGTGCTGGCCGACCAGGGGTTTGCCTACCTCAAGAGCCTGGGCCAGCCGAACAACACGGGGCTTGTGCTGCATTGCCGGAACTTCGGTCGCGGAGCGAGCGAACGCCGCAGCCTGCGCTACAGGAAGAACATTCGCAGCGAAGCCGACCTGATCGGCTACCGAAGGAAACTCGAGGCGGAGCTTGCCGCCGAAGTCGCGGCCCTGCCGTCATCCCAGGAAACGATCTTGATGAGTTGCGAGCTTTGCGCGCGCTTGCAGGACAGCGAGGTCAGGCGTCTGCAGCAGCTGCTGGCGCCCGTCGCCTCCTCCGTCAGAATCCTGCTCTACCTGCGCGGTCAGGACGACGTCATTCGTAGCGCCTACACCACGACTTTGCGCGTGGGCCATAGCGTCTCCTTCGCGACGTGGGTCCGCAAGGAGGCCGGCATGCTGATGTATCGCTATGCCGATCTCATTGCGCGGTGGTCGGATGTCTTCGGCGGCGAGGCGTTGAACGTCAGGCTCTTCCGAAAGGACCGCTTCAAGGACGGCGACCTCCTGACCGACTTCTGCGATGCGATCGGGCTCGCCGACTGCTCCCGCTTCGCCCGGGTGGAGTCGCGCAATCAGTCCCTGCGTCTCGGCGTGCAGCGCTTCCTGCGCGCCTTCAATGAGCACTACCCCAAGCGCCCGGGCGAGGGCGCCTTGCGGGCGGTGGGGATCCTGACGACGGTGATGCGCCGCGCGCCCTTCGTCGGTCCCGGCGCAAGCCTGGATGCCGAGACCGCCAACGAGATCCTGGAGACCTTCCAAGACCAGAACGAGAGCGTGCGGCGTGCGCGCTTTCCGGAGTTGAGCGAGCTCTTTCCGCGCAAGACGGGTCAGGCGAGCAGCGCTGCCGACCGGCGGGAGGAGGCCACCTTGGCCCGCCGCTTCATGTACGAGGCCGTGCTGGAGGCGCTGCGCCAGGATCTGAAGGCCCGACGGAAAGGCTCCGCTGTTGGAGCCCGACGGCGAATGGTGTAGAGCCGGCGGGGAGCAGCAAATCACCAGACAGACTAGGAGGCCACAGCCATGAGTCAGCCCGAGGACGACGTCTGCGGCGACCTCGCCTTCCGCAGCAAGGGTCTCTACCGCGAGGGTTACGAATCGACCTATGCCGGCGCGCTCTCCTTTCTCAGGCGGCGCTACACGCGCGATCTCACGGACGTCGACGTCGCCGTGACGGGTATCCCCTTGGATCTGGCGACGACCTTTCGCCCCGGCGCGCGCTTCGGTCCGCAAGGCGTGCGCGCGGCCTCGGTGCAGCTGAACGATCTGGCCTCCTTTCCCTTCGGCTTTCACCCCACCGAGGCGCTGGCGGTGGTGGACTATGGCGATTGCTACTTCGATCACGGCCATCCGATGCGCATTCCCGATCTGATCACCGAGCACCTGCGCGGCATTCTGGCGGCCGGCGTGAGCCCGATCTCGATCGGCGGCGATCACTTCGTCACCTATCCGATCCTGCGCGCGATCACGGAGAAGCACGGACCGGTCAGCCTGGTGCACTTCGACGCCCATTCGGACACCTGGCCCGATGACGGCGAGGAACTGAACCACGGCAGCATGTTCCTACGGGCGGTCCGCGAGGGGCTGGTGGTGCCGGAGCGCTCGGTCCAGATCGGCCTGCGCACCTGGAACGACGAGAGTTGGGGCTTCAACATCCTGGATGCGCCCTGGGTGCACGAACATGGCACCGCCGCCGTGGTCAAGCGCACGCGCGAGATCGTGGGCGAGCGGCCGGCCTATCTCACCTTCGACATCGATTGCCTGGATCCGGCCTTCGCGCCCGGCACCGGCACGCCCGTGGCCGGCGGCCTCTCCACGCACCAGGCGCTCGCCATCATTCGCGGGCTGGGCGCGATCGATTGGGTCGGCATGGATGTCGTCGAGGTGGCGCCGGCCTATGATCACGCCGACATCACCGCCATCGCCGCGGCGACGATCGCCTACGACTATCTCACCCTCCTAGCGCTCAAGAAGCGGGCAAAGGCCTAGCCCTGCTTCGGCTTGGCGGCATTGATCGCCAGCCAGCCGGCGATGGCGATCAGCGCCATGCCCAGGAAGGTCACCTCGTCGGGCACCTCGGCGAAGAGGAGGAAGCCCCAGAGGGCGGCGAAGACCAGATAGGCATAGTCGAAGGTGGCCACCAAGGCGGTCGGCGCCACCTGATAGGCCCTCGCGGTCGCCATGCTGTAGGCCACCATCATCGCGCCCAAGAGCGCCAGGAGAAGCCAGTCCCAACTGGCCATGGGACCCCACCCGCCGAGGAGAAAGGGCGTTTCCACGGAAGCCGGAAGGTATGGGCGAAGGAAGGTGAGGGCGAGGCTGCCGATCACGCCGACCGTCAGCATGGCGCAGTTCAGCGCGAAGGAGAGCGTCTCCGCGCGCTCGTCCACGCACTTCGTTCGGGTGATGAGCATGGCGAGCGCGTAGAGGAGCGCGCCTAGGACGGGCAGGAGCGCGGCCCAGGAGAAGGCGTCGTCGCCGGGGCGCAGGATCACCAGGACACCGAGGAAGCCGAGGGCGATGGCGAGCCACCGCCAGGGACCGACCGCCTCTCCGGTCAAGCGGGCGGACAGCAAGGCGATGAAGAGCGGTGCGGTGTAGAGCGCCACCGCCGCGGTCGAGAGCGCCAGGAAGGGCAGGGCGGAGTAGTAGGCGATCCACATCGCCACCAGCAGCAGGCTGCGGAGCAGCACCCAGCCTGGCGCGCTGGGCCGGAGGGAGGCGATACCGCCTTCTCGAAATGAGAGCAGGGCGAGCAAAACGACGGCGAAGAAGCCGCGCACGCTGTAGATCTGCCACAGCGAGAGAAGCCCGCTTATGTCCTTCACCAGACCATCGGCAAGCGCCATCAAGAAGGCCGCGCCGACGATGAGGGAGACACCCAGGGCCGACCTCTGCGGTCGCCGGTCGAGAGCGATCGTCACTGTTGTCGCCTACTTTCGAATGCCTAAGGGGAGCGTCATTATGGCGTCTGGAAGTTGGTGCTTTAAAACGACTTCTGCTTTCAGATAGATTACTGGAGATCATGAATCGTCTCGGCAAGGCACTCCCACCATTGGCCAGCCTCCTGCCCTTCGAGGCAGCGGCGCGCCACCAGTCCTTCACCCGCGCGGCGGAGGAGCTGCACCTGACCCAGACCGCCATCAGCCGGCAGATCCGAAGCCTGGAGGAGAACCTGGGGGTCAAGCTCTTCGAGCGGCGCAATCGGGCCGTCTTCCTGACCGAGGCGGGGCGGGAACTGTCGCACGCGGTCACCGCGGGGCTTGAAGGAATCGCCGCCCGGGCGCAGGAACTGCGCGCGCCGCGGCGCGACCGTGAGGTGCTTTTCTCCGTGGAGTTGTACCTGGCGGTCTACTGGCTGATGCCCAGACTGTCAGCCTTTCACCAACGCCACCCCCGCATCGAGCTCAAGGTGGCGGCCGGCACCCGCCCGCTGGCCGAGAGCACGGAGCAGTTCGATCTGGCCATCCAGTGCAGCGATCGCGCAAGCGGCGCGCATCCTTGCGTGTTCTCGGCGGAAGAGCGGATCTATCCAGTCTGTAGTCCCGCCTATCTTGGTGATCGCACGCTGCCCTTGCCGTTGGAGGCGCTTCAAGACGAACGCCTGCTGCACTTCCAGGGCGAACCGGGCGATTGGATCGACTGGCGGGAGTGGATGCGCCGGCAAGAGCGGCCCTTGCGCCTGGCGGGAAAGGGCACGGCCTTCGACAGCTATCCGGTCATGATCCAAGCGGCGGTCGCCGGGCACGGTATCGCCTTGGGCTGGCAGCGCGGGCTCGCCAGTCTCGTGCGTTCCGGCGATCTGGTCCGGCCCTTCCGCGAGTCCCTGGTCCTGCCGCAAGGTATCTCTCTCTACCGCCGCCTGGGCGCGCCGCCGCGCCCTGAGGTGGCAGCCCTGCAGGCCTGGGTCGAAGGGGAAATCAGGCTGCAGGACGACATCGACATCTAGAGCGGGATGGCGTCAAATCGAAACGATTTGCCGTCTGAATCCCGCTCTACTTCATTGAAAGAGAGAGCAGATTCACGCAATCAGGTGATTCCACCTGATTGCGATCTACTCTAGGCCCGCGGCAGCCCGCAGACTGGCGTCAGGTAAAGGCCGGCATCACCTCGTCGATGAAGCGCGACAGCGATTCCTTCTTGCGCGCGTGCGGCATGGCGGAGTCGATCCAGAAAGAGTATTCGTCATACCCTAAATCGGCGTAGCGTTTCAGCCGTTCGGTGACCTCTTTCGAAGTGCCCACCGCCAGGTTGGCGCGCATGGCGGCGGGCGAGAACATCTCCATCGCGGCCATCTCATCGGCGCTGAGCGCCTGGATCAGGCCTTGGCGCACCGGCCGCTCGTTCCTGAACCAGGCGCCGAAGTAGCAGTAGAAGCGGCTCAGGGTCTCGGCTGCCCAGGCCAGGTCGTTATCGTCACGACCGACATAGCAGTGGTGCAGCAGCATGATCTTGGGACGCTTGCCCTGCTCGTTGCATGCCTCGTTGAAGCGCGTCATCAGGCTCTCGATCTCTCCGTCGCCTTGCCACAGCGGCGTCACCTGCACGTTGCAGTCATTGGCGACGGCGAAGGCGTGGCTGTTGGGATCGCGCGCGGCGATCCAGAGCGGAGGACCGCCTGGCTGCAGCGGCTTGGGCGCGGCGGTGGTGGCCGGGAAGCTGTAGTACTCCCCCTCGTGGGCGTAGTCGCCCTGCCAGAGCTTACGCAAGGTGGGCAGGACTTCGCGCAGGCGCTGGCCTGCCTGCCAGGCGTCCATGCCCGGTCTCAGACGCTCGTACTCATAGCTGTAGGCACCGCGGGCGATCCCTATCTCCAGCCGTCCGCCGGTAATGAGGTCGGTCATCGCCGCCTCGCCGGCCAGCTTGATGGGATGCCAGAAGGGCGCGATCACCGTACCGGTGCCAAGCCGAACCTGCTTGGTGCGATGGGCCAGGTCCACCAGGCTGGTGAAGGGGTTGGGGGCGATGGTGAAGTCCATCGCATGATGCTCTCCCGTCCAGATGGCGCGCATGCCGCCCTCGTCGGCGACTTTGCAGAGATCGACGAACTCTTCGTAGAGCTCGTGATGCGGACGCGCCGCGTCGATGCGTTCCATGTGGGCGAAGAGCGAGAATTTCATCGCGCCGTTCCGTCTCCAAGGTGATGAAGGTCGCCTTGCACTTCGTCCCCGACGTAGAGACCGAAGGCATCGCTTTGGCGTTCCAAGAGGAAGCGTCGCACCATGATCGAGACCGCGCTCGACGCGAAGGTCCCTTCGCCAAGCCTCTCGACGGGATAGTAGCGGCCGAGAGACCCGGTCGCCGCGCTCTCCGCCTTGCCGCGCCAGTAGGTGAAGGTCTCGCCGCTGCTCCGGTCCTCGAAGATCGAGTAGACCGGGCCGAAGCTGACCTCCAGGCCGGAATCCTTGAACAGTGCCTCGAGGGTCGCGAGCGGGCCTTCGCTGCCGGAGGCGCTCGTCTGCGGCGGCCTGAGCCCGATCTTGGTCTCTTCCATCAAGAGGCCGCCGTCGTGCTCGATGATGGCGCCGACGACGGTGGTGCGGTTACGCCTGGGCAGTTCGGCCGCTCTGCGTTCCATAGCCAAGCTGAAGTAACCGCTCTTGGCGTAGCCGAGCCCGGCCGCGCCCGAGGTCCGGAACGACAGGACGCGACCGACCAGGATGACATGGTCCCCGGCATCGATGCGCTCGTGCGTGGCGCAGGAGAAGGAGGCGGCGGCACCGTCGATCAGAGGGCAGCCCGCCTCATCGGAGCGCCAGGCGACCTCCTCGAAGCGGTCCTCCTTGGAGCGCGCGAAGGTGTTGGAGACGTCGCGCTGATCCTCGGCCAGGATGTTGATGGCGAAGTGATCGCAGCCGTTGAAGACCGCGAAACTGGAGAGAGACTTGGCCGGGCAGACCAGCAACAAGGGGGGCTCCAGCGAGACGGAAGTATAGGAGTTGGCGGTGAAGCCGACCCGGGCACCGTCTTCTCCTACGGCCGTCACCACCGTCACGCCGGTCATGAAGGTGCCGAAGGCATCTCTCAGCGCGCGTTGGTCGAAGGTGGTCATCCCGGCCCGTCCTGCTGCGCTCTCAGATATCGTCGGAGGCGCGCTTCTGGCAGTCGGCGAAGAACTGCACCAAGGCGTCGTTCACGGCGGCCGGATGGGTCAGCTGCAGCATGTGCCGGGCGCCGGCGATCATGAAGGCGCGCCCGTCCGGCGCCAGCTTCGCCATATCCCCCGCCATGACGGGCGTGGAGTTGGGGTCGTGCTCTCCGGCGAGGAAAAGCGCGGGGCAGCTCAGCGCGCGCAACCGGTCGGGAGCCGGGCCGGCGACCTCGGCAAAGGCCTGATAGCCGGCGGCATAGGCATCACGGTCGGCGGCCAAGAGCCAATGGCGGCAGGCGACCGCCGCTTGCCCGGCGGCACCGCGAGGCCTCTCCCCAAACCAGCGCAACAGGGGCGCCGCGGCCACGTCCGTCTGGCTCTTGTCGCGGAGCGACGCGGCGCGCTCACGCACGGCCTTGCTGGCTTCGGGAGAGCGTTGAAAGACCGCCGCCAAGGCCGCCACGCCCAAGCAGCGCTCGGCGTGGCGGGACGCGAAGTCGAGCGCCGTCAGGGCGCCCAGGGAATGGCCCGCCACGAGGACGGGAGCACCCACCACCTCGTCGACGAACGCCCGCACGCGGTCGGCATAGAGGGCGATCGAGGGCTCTTTGCCGTTCAGGCCCTCGCTGTGGCCATGGCTCGGCAGGTCGACGGCATAGAGCGTCTGCTCGTTTGCCAGGCCGGAAAGCTGGCGCGACCAGCTTTCGGCCCTCAGCCCCACGCCGTGAAGCAGCACCAGCGGCAGGCCCATGCCGGTCTGGTAGAACGCAAGGCCGCTCTTCGAGCTATACCGCGGCAGGGTTGTCGAGATCATGCCCCAAGTCCTTCAAGTCCTGATAACGGTCGCCAATCCTATGGTGCGGGCGTCCGCTTGTCGCGCCGCCAAGTGCGATCACCAATTCGTCGGCGCGGGGAGCATCGGGGATGGAGAACTGGATCGTCAAATAGTGGGACCGCCGTCCGGCGTCGTTCTTGTCCATCAGCGGCACGACGATGGGGGCATTGGCCGCTCCGCGCAGGTTGGTGAAGGAGAGGTATGACTTGGCGTCCACCGCCTCTCGGTAGTGGTTGCCGAAGCGCAGGGTGTGGATCAGGGCGGAGGCATGCTCCACTTCGCCGTCGAGACCGACAACCCCGGCCTTGCCGTAGGCCTCGATCGCCGCGCCGCCACCGGCCAAGGCGATGATCCTCTCAGTTATCAAGCTGCCGAGCTTGGGGCCGAAAGCCTTGATCTCCGGCGTCAGGTCCTCGACGAAGCGGCCGGCCCAGGGGTTCTGCACGACCGCGGCGACGGCGAACATGCGCCAGGGGCGGTCCACCGGCTTGAATCCCTCGATCAGGGTCTCTTCGTCGAAGGTGACGAGCTTTCTGATCCGTGGGGTCATTGCCTGCTTCCTGAGGTCATGGGTTGCACTCGATTGTATGATTGTCATACAATCTATTTGACGCAAGAAGTAACTGCGTCAGAAGGCAGCAGCTGGCGGGAGTGGATGCTGGAGCAGCTCGAACGTCCGAAGACCTTGAAGGACAGCGCCCTGGCGCACCTCCGCCAGGCAATCGTGCTGGGGCATTTCAAGCCCGGTGAGCGCTTGATCGAACGCGTCCTCTGCGAGCGGCTCCAGGTAAGCCGTACGGTGGTGCGAGAGTGCGTCCGGCACTTGGAGAGCGAACGCCTGGTCACGGTGGTGCCCAACACCGGACCCTCGGTAACGGTGCTCGACCGGGCCGAGGTTCGGGAGATCTACGAGATCCGCGCGCTGCTGGAGAGCGCCGCCGTTAGCAGCTGCGCACGCCGCGCCGATACCGCCTTGGGGCGCCTCTTGGAGAGCCGTCGACTGGAGATCGCCAAGGCGCTGGGAGAGGGCAACCTCCTTCTCACTCTGGACAGGACACGCCTCTTCTATCGCGTCATCTTCGAGGTTGGCGGGCGCGGCGTCTCCTGGGACTTGGTGGAACGCCTCAACGGCCGGATCGGCCGCTTGCGCGTGCTCACCTTGAGCACGAAGGGCCGGGCGCGCAGCGGTCCGGAGGCGCTGGGGGAGATCGTTGCCGCGATTGCGCGCGGCGACGGCGATGGCGCCGCTGAAGCCTGCAGACGACACATCGCCGAAGCCTGCGGGATCGCGCTTGCCAGGCTGGAAGAGGAGGCAGATGCGGCCGACGCTACTTGATCGGCATGTCCGTTCGATCGATCAGGAAGAGGGTGATCCCGGCGACGACGATCAGCACCCAGAGCGCGGCGGAGAAGTAGAGCGGCAGGGTCGTCAAGCGGCGCACGCCTCGGCTCAGCCCCTCGGGCTGCAGCCGACCGGCGGTGAAGGCCAGGGCGGCCGCCACGACCGCACCGACCTGCCAGGCCAGAAAGCCCCCCAAGCGGTTGACGCCATGGACGAAGCCGGAGCCTTCCACCTCGGTCGTGGCCAGCTCGACGAAGGACCAGAGGAAGAGAAAGGCCCAGAGCAGGAAAATGCCGATTATCAGTTTCGCAGCCGCCAACGTCTCAATCTCCCTGCCAGTAAGAGCGGTAGCCCTCGGCTGTCCAATATAGGAGCACGGAGGACTTCTCTTCCATGCCCAGCACGATGGCATCGCCATCGAGAAGGGGCGGCGGGCTCCCGTCCGCGCCTTGACCGACGGGGCCTCTCTCCTTCAGGTCCCACCAGTCCATTCGGTCGAAGTAGGTTGGCGTGAGATCGCCCAAGGAGCGCTCGAAACCGACCAGGTCCAGCCAGGTGCCCGCGCGACAGATGGCCAGCCCGCGCTTGCCGTCGGCGCGGCGCACCACCAGGGTGGCGCTATCCAGGGCATCGTCTCCAACGAAATCGCCGCCGATTTCGGGCGGATCGAGCAGGGGCGTCAAGAGGTAGTCCTGGCTAAGGCCGCAAGCGCGGAAGATCTCGCGCAACTCCGGCCAAGCGGTCATGGGTGGCGGCTCCGGTGGAGGTTCCGCCGTGCGCGGCCAGGTGAGACAGGCCTCGAACTTCAGGTAGACCATGCGTGCCTTTTGGCCTGGCTCCAAGTCGGCAAGACCGTAGTCCAGCACTCTCAGCCAGCCGCGGCCGCTGACGTCGTCCGGCGCCCGTACATCGGGGGTAAAGTGAAAGAGCCGCAACTCCTGTGGCGCGTTGACGTCGCCCTCGTTGCTGGCGCTGTTGGCGGCGTTGCGGAAATGCCAGCCATAGAGCTGCCGCGGGTTCGGTTCGGCGTGGAGCGGCGGCGTTGCAGCCGAGAGGTCCCGTCCGCGCCGGTCGAATATCTTGAGGTCGTATCCCTTGCCGGCGGGTAGCAAGGCAAAGGACCAGTCGGCGCCGACCGGCGCGCGATAGGCATGGGCGCCGCCGACCTCGCCGCCCAGTCTCTGGGCCTCACGCTCCGCGCTCGGCGTGCAGTCCAGAGCCGCGGCCGGGAGGGCAGGAAGCCCGGCCACCAAGAGGAGAGCGGCAAGGCCAGTCCGCCAAGAACGGGGACGTCGGCGCCTAGGGCCAAGCATCGAGCGACGCCTCGCCTGAGGGGATGGGCCAAAGGCGTTGCATCTCCGCTTCCTCCTTGAGCCACGTCATGAAGGCCTGCACCTTCGGCCAGCGTGCCTTCTCCGGCGTCGTCACCATCCAATAGGCCTGCCTGAACTTCATGACCGGCCCGAAGGGCTGCACCAGACGACCGGCGAAGAGTTCCTCCGAACAGAGACGCAGCTTTGCCAGGGCGACGCCTTCGCCGGCAACCGCGCCCATGACGACGAAGGAGGAGTTGCTGAATTGCGGCCCGCGGCCGGGATCGACGTTCTCGATGCCCACATCCCCAAGCCAGCGGGTCCAGTCGATATGGCGGTTCTCCTCGCCGGCATCGTCATGCAAGAGAACGTAGTGCTCCAGATCCTCCGGTCTCTTCAGACCCGGCGGCTTTGTCACCAGGCCGGGCGCGCAGACGGGCAGCAGCGCTTCGTTCATCAGGTGCTCCACCACCAGGTCCGGGTAGTTCCCGAGACCGAAGCGAATGCCGACGTCCACCGGTTCGCGCGAAAAGTCGCTCAGCCGCTCGGTGGCCACGATCATCACGTCGACGTCGGGCGCGCGTTTGCGAAAGCGGCGCAGCCTCGGCATCAGCCACATCTGCGTGAAGGAGGTCATGGTGGTGACCCGCAAGGCGCCGTCGCTGTCCTGGGCGGTCAGCTCTTGCGTGGCGAAGGCGATGCGGTCGAAGGCGCCGGAGATGGCCGGCAGGTAGCGGTGGCCCGCTTCCGTCAGCTCCAGGCGGCGGTTCAGCCGCGTGAAGAGCTGCACCTCCAGTTGGGCTTCCAGGGTGGCGATTTGGTGGCTCACCGCTCCCTGGGTGACGGATAGCTCCTTCGCCGCCTTGGTGAAGGAGAGGTGACGAGCGGCTGCCTCGAAGGCACGCAGGGCATTAAGATTCGGCAGGCGTCGCATGAAAAATCCTAATCGGTGCATGAAGGATCATGCTTTGTTCGCCTGATGGCAAGTCTCTAGATTCATTCGGACAGCGACGACGAACGGCGCGTCCACGGTTCTGCTCCAGAACCCCCGGGATGAGGAGAATTGTCATGATCCAGTCATCGAACACCTGCGGCGTAGCCATCGGATCGGTTGGCCCGGTCGTCAAGCGTGGCCTCCTTGCTCGCCTCCTCGACGCTCTGGCCCTCTGGCAAGAGCGTTCCGCCCAACGTACCCGGCTGACCGGGGTCGAGGACCATATCCTTCGGGACATCGGCTTGACCCGGGCCGACTTCGAACAAGAGCTTCGCAAGCCCTTCTGGAGAGGCTGAGCCAAGGTCCCCCTGATAACGCCCCCTGATAACGCCCCCTGATAACGCCCCCTGATAACGCCCCCCCTGTGACTTGCGGCCGGCCCTTCCGGGGGACGGCCTTTTCTTAGGGCGTGAACTGCTCCAAGAGGATGCGTTCCTCCATGTTGTGCTGCGGGTCGAACAGCAGGGTCACGCCCTTGCCGCGCGCCTGAGCGACTTCCACCTTGGTCACGCTCTGGCTCTCGCTCGAGTCGGCCACCGCGGAGACGGGCCGCTTGCCCGACTGCAGCACTTCCAAGAGCACGCGGCTGTGGTCGGGCAGGAGCGCGCCGCGCCAACGCCGGGGTCTGAAAGCCGAGATCGGTGTCAGGCAGAGCACGTTGGCGCCGATGGGCACGATCGGTCCATGCGCCGAGAGGTTGTAGGCAGTCGAACCGGCGGGAGTCGCCACCAGCACGCCGTCGCAGACCAGCTCTTCCAAACGCACCCGACCGTCGACCGAGATCCGGATCTTTGCCGCCTGCCTGCTTTGTCTCAGCAGGGAGACCTCGTTGAAGGCGAAGTCCTCGAACATCTCGCCCGTTTGGTTCCAGGCGCGCATCGAGAGCGGTCGTAGCCTGGACGCCGATGCGGCCGCGACGCGATCCGGCAGATCGTCTACCTCGAAGAGGTTCATCAAGAAGCCCACCGTGCCCCGGTTCATGCCGTAGATCGGCAATTCGCGATCGCGCGAGGAGCGCAGGGTCTCCAGCATGAAGCCGTCGCCGCCCAGGGCCACCAGGACCTGCGCCTCGTCGGGTGACACGCTGCCGTAGCGCGCCTCCAGCTCGGCGAGCGCGGTCTGAGCTTCCGGGGTATCGGCAGCGGCGAAGGCGAAGCGCGTGGGGGTCATGGAGCAGGTGATCTTGCCTTGGAGAGGTGACTATAGCCGGCTCGCCTACGAGAGGCTAACCTCCCGGCGCGATCAAGCTTTATGACAAGAGAGGTAAACGTCATGCGTCTTCGTCTCCTGCTGCTTCCGGCTCTCTGTGTGGCGCTGGTGTCAGGATTCTTCTCTGGTTTTGCATCAGCGCAGCAAAGCGAGGCCGTGATCATCACGCCGCCCGACGAGCTGGCGCAGGAGGAGGAAGGCGGCCGCGACCGCCATGTAGGATACTACTACGGCCCGCCCGACTCGCAGGAGACCTACGTCGCCCGCGCGACGCCGTCTCCCGATGCCAATCGGGGCCATAGGGTCGCCTTCGTCACCGGGCTGGAGGTTGAGATCGCCAAGCGTGGCCACCCCATTCCCTATGCCATCTTCGCCAAGGGCGCCGAGGCGCAGAAGCTGATCATCGTGGCCTTGATGGACGGTCCCATGGACACGATGTTCAGAGCCCGCGGAGTCCTCGCCAACCTTACGGCGCAGGCGCGCCTCACGCCGCTGCTGCGCGAGAACAACGTGAGCGATTGGTTTACCTTCTTCGATCTCTGCCGTGTCCTGGGCTTCGAGCAGATCACCATCTCCAACGGGAAGTCCTGGACCCACCAAGTCTTCCTGCGTTGACGCGAGTCGGCCGGCGGCTGAGCCTCAGCCGCCGGTCACGCTCATGTGGCGCTGCACGGCAGGAGCGCTGCTTCGGCGGTCGATGACGAAGTCGTGCCCCTTGGGCTTGCGCGTGATGGCCTCGCGGATGGCGGCTTCCAGTACGTCGTCGTCGTCGCTGGCGCGCAGCACGCGGCGCAGGTCTGCGGCATCGTCCTGGCCGAGGCACATGTAGAGCGTGCCGGTGCAGGTCAGGCGCACGCGATTGCAGCTCTCACAGAAATTGTGAGTGAGCGGCGTGATGAAGCCCAGCTTCCGGCCGGTCTCCTCGACCCGCACATAGCGAGCGGGGCCGCCCGTCTTGTAGTCGATGTCGGTCAGGCGCCAGTTCTTCTCCAGGCGGCTGCGGACCATGGAGAGCGGGATGTACTGATCCACGCGCTGCTCGCCGCCCAGCTCTCCCATCGGCATGACCTCGATGAAGGTGAGGTCGAAGCCTTCCTCGCCGCACCATTCGAGCAGGCGGTCGAACTCGTCGTCGTTCACGCCCTTGAGCGCCACCGCATTGATCTTGATCGCCAGGCCCGCGTCCTTGGCGGCCTGCAGGCCGGCCATGACCTTGTCGAAGTCGCCCCAGCGGGTGATCGCCTTGAACTTGTTCCTGTCCAGCGTGTCGAGCGAGACGTTGATCCGCCTGACCCCGCAGTCCGCGAGCTCGCCGGCGAAGCGCGACAGCTGGGTAGCGTTGGTGGTCAAGGTGAGCTCGTCCAGCGCCCCGCTGTCGAGATGACGCGAGAGGTTCCGGAAGAGGCTCATGATGTTGCGCCGAACCAAGGGCTCGCCGCCGGTCATTCGCAGCTTGCGCACGCCCAAGGCGACGAAGGCGCTGGCCAGGCGGTCCAGTTCCTCCAGGCTCAAGACCTCCGCCTTCGGCAGGAAGGTCATGTCCTCCGCCATGCAATAGACGCAGCGAAGGTCACAGCGGTCGGTCACCGACACCCTAAGATAGGTGATGGGTCGTGCGAAGGGATCGATCAAAGGCGCGATCGGCGAAGGGCTATCCTGCATGAGGCCTATCTTGCCCATCCGCCGGGGAAAGACAAGTCCTACGAAATCGGTCAGGTATCTTTTTCCTCACGGTCGGCGAAGCGAGGTGACGGCTTCGCCGCGCGAGGCCAGGCGGGCCACGAAGGCGGCGAAGGGTTCTCGCACCGTGGCCAGGTGGAAGGCGTTGGCGTGAACGATTTCCTCCCCGTCCAGGGCCATCACCACGTGACCGGGCGAGAAGAGGAGATCGCCACGCTTGCGCGGCGCGTCGGGCGGCAAGGCCTGGCCCAGCGTCTCGTCGTCGCGCAGCATATCGGAATCGCGCGGCGCCGAGACCCCGGCCAGAAGCAGGGAGGTCTGGACCAGCCCGGAGCAGTCGATCCCAAGGAATGACCGGCCGCCCCACAGGTAGGGAACGCCCAAGAAACGCAGCGCCGTGGCCGGCGCGTCCGGCCAGAGCCGGTCGGATGGTTCCGCGTGGCGTGCGAAGACGTAGCCGCCCTGGCCGAGTTCGAGGAATTCCTCTCGCTCTCCCCGGACGCGCAGCTGCGCGCCCAGCGGCAAGGTCTCAAGCGGTGGCGCCTTGATGCTCGGCTCCGGGAAGCGGTAGGTGGCAAGCGCGGACACCTGGTGCGTCGGTGCAGTCGCTATCGCCGTGCCGACGGCCTCAGCTGGCGTGTAGCCTACATAGTCGTCGCGCTCGGCCTGCACCCAAGCCCAGCCGTCGCGCTTCTCATACATCCTGACGCTCTCGCCGAACCAGAGCTGGGCGTCCAGCGCCGCACTCCGACTTGGCGCCATGCGGAGGTCGGCCACGCCGCCGGTAATCGTCGCGGCCTCGCCGGCTGTGAACCTATCAGACGAGATCCGTCCTTCGAGTCGCGCATCGGCCAAGTCGGGGCGGTGCGCGTGGAGGCGGCGGTCGAGCTTCATGTACGGCTTTCTATGCTCTCGCTTGGCGTCCTGTCGAGCCGGGATGCCTTGGCTTGCGGATGACGGCTAAGGCGCCAGCCCGCATCGCCGGCGAGCCTCAAGAAGGCGAGCGCGGAGAGTGCCATGCCGATGCCGACCAAGAGGAAGGCAATCGTGAAGTCCATCTCGTCGAGCGGCATACCTTCCGCCGGTAGCACGCTTAGCAGCAGCGCGGCGAAGGCCACGCCCAGGGCAAGGGACACCTGTCCCAGGGCGCTGTTGAAGGCCGTGGCATCGCCCATGCGATCCTCGCTCACCTCCGCGTAGGCGATAGTGTTGACGGCTGTAAACTGCAGGGAGCGGAAGAAGCCCCCGACGAGCAACAGGACAATGAGAACCACCAAGCCCAGACCGCGGGGATCGGGAAGGCCCATGGCCGCGACCAGTGCCGCCGTGATCAGTGCGTTGGCGATCAGCACCCGGCGAAATCCGAAACGGTTGATGACTTTCCCGGCGATGGCCTTCATGGCGATGGCGCCCAACGCCGCCGTGCACAGAATGAGGCCCGCATCGCCGGCGCTGTAGCCGTGCAGGACCTGAAGCGAGAGCGGCATGAGGAAGGGCAGGGCACCGCCGCCCAGGCGGAAGAGCGCCCCTCCCACGAGGCTGAGGCGGAAGGTCGGATACCGCAATAGTCCCAGGTCGATCACGGGGTTCGGGTGACGTGTCGCGTGTCTTCGATACCCGAGCAGCAGGACAAGCAGCCCACAGGCGAGGAGGAGAGGGCTGTCGTAGGCCGTCAAGAGGCTACGATCGGCGAGCTTGAAGCCGGTCATCAGCGCAAGGCATCCGCTCGCCAAGATCAGAAAGCCCTTGAGATCGAAGGGTCGTGGCGCTCCCGGCGGTATGAAGGGAACGAAGCGCCAGACGGCGAAGAGGCCCAGTATCCCGATTGGCAGGTTGATCCAGAAGATCCAGCGCCAAGAGGCGATGTCGACCAGCAATCCGCCCAGCGGCGGCCCCATCACCGGTCCCATCAGGGCAGGCACGCCCATCCAGGCAACGGCATCGACCAAGCGTTCGCGCGGCACGCTGCGCAGCAGGATCAAGCGGGCCACGGGCGTCATCATGGCACCGCCCATGCCTTGCAGCGAGCGGGCGGCCACCAGCTCCCAAAGACTGCCGCTGAGCCCGCAGCTGATCGAGCCGGCCAAAAAGACGAGGATGGCCCAGCTGAAGACGCGCTTGGCGCCGAGGCGGTCGGCCATCCATCCGCTCAAGGGGATGAAGAGAGCGAGACTGAAGACATAGGCGGTGATCGCCAGCGAGAGGTCGACCGGACTGACGCCGAAATCGGCGGCGATGGTCGGCAAGGCCGTCGCCAGGACGGTGGCGTCCATCAACTCCATGAAGAGGGCGCAGGCGACGATCAGCGCGACGATGCGGTGTCTGGGCAACATCAGTGTCTGGGCAACATGAAGCGGGGTCGAGCGCGCGTGGCCTACCCGGTCCGCAAGGGTGACTCGTCGAGGTGGCGATCCATCAGCGGCACGCCGAGCCGTCGCAGCTCCGCTTGCGCCTCCTGAGATCCCAGGGAGCGACGCGGCAAGCCGCAACGCTTGGCGTGCAGGGCCAGGAGCAGCCGCGGCGGCCAGGTTTCGTCGGCGATGCGCGCGACGATCCGAACCGGCCCGGCCGGCAGGCCCGCTTCTTCATAGAGATCGTTCAAGGGCCGTCCCGCGAAGTGCCGGGCGGTGGCTTCCAGGTCGGAAAGGTCTGTCATGATCACTTCCTCTCGGCGCCTCGGCGCGCGCTGTCAAGGCCAGCCCCTTGCGTCCGCCTGTCGCCAACCGCCATATCTCGCCTCAACGATAGGAGTTCTGCCCATGGGGGAAAGCGCAACGGCGCCGCGCGGTCTGCGCAAGGCCAAGCCCAAGCTCTACGACGCGGAGACGCTGGCGGAGATGGCCGTGGCGCCCGATCCCGGCGACCCGCGCCTGACCGAGCGGCTTGTCGGCATGGACGAGAGCGGGGCGGAGGTCGAGACCTCCGTGGTGACCGAGCGGCCGCTGACGCTTTTCCTCAACAGCCAAGAGATCGTCACCATGATGACGATCGGGGACCATCCCGATTGCTTGGCCGTCGGCTATCTCATCAACCAGAACATGCTGCACCCGGACGACGAGATCACCGCGATCGAGGTGGATGAGGACCTGGAGCTGGTGGTCGTGCGCACGGCGCGGGAAACCGATTACGAGGAGAAGCTGAAAAAGAAGATCCGCACCTCCGGCTGCGCGCAGGGCACTGTCTTCGGCGACCTGATGGAGAGTTTCGAGAGCATCCAGCTCGACCCGCTGGCGCGACTCCATACCTCCTGGATCTACGCCTTGAGCCGCAAGATCAACTCCCTGCCGAGCCTCTACCTCGAGGCCGGCGCCATTCACGGCTGCGTGCTCTGCGAGGAGGATCGCCCGCTCATCTACATGGAGGACGTCGGGCGCCACAACGCGGTCGACAAGATCGCCGGCTACATGCGGCTGAAGGGCTTGGGCACCGCCGGCAAGATCTTCTACACGACCGGCCGCCTTACCTCGGAAATGGTGATCAAGACCGTCCAGATGGGGATCCCGATCCTGATCTCGCGCTCCGGCTTCACCGCCTGGGGCGTGTCGCTGGCGCGCGAGGCGGGCCTCACCCTGATCGGGCGTGCCAAGGGTCGGCGCTTTCTGGCCCTGGCCGGCGCGGAGCGAATCGTCTTCGACGCCAACCCGGCGCAGACGGGCGAGGAGGACAGCCGTCACCAAAGAAAGGGGAGCCGCGAGGAATGAACCCCGCAAACGGCGTCGTCGGTCTCGTCCTGGCCGGCGGTCAGGCGCGGCGCATGGGTGGCGGCGACAAGTGCCTGCTGCCGCTGGCCGGGCGGCCGATCTTGGCGCATATCCTGGAGCGGCTGGGCCCGCAGGTGGACGCCCTTGCCATCAACGCCAACGGCGATGCCGGGCGCTTCTCGGCGTTTGGCTTGCCGGTCGTCGCCGATGTCGTGGAAGGGCACCAAGGACCGCTGGCGGGCGTTCTGACCGGCCTCCTCTGGGCACGCGAGGCCCATCCGGACGCGACCTGGCTGATCACCATCCCGGGAGACGGTCCGCTGCTCCCCAACGACCTTGTTCAGCGCTTTCTCTCGGCCGTGGCGGACGAGGCGGCGGATTTGGCTTGCGCTGCCTCGGGCGGACGCGCGCACCCCGTGATCGGCCTTTGGCCACTGTCGCTGACCGACGACTTGCGGCATGCCGTGGAGCAAGAGGAGATTCGCAAGGTCGATCGCTGGACCGGTCGCTACCGGCTGGCGGAGGTCGCCTGGCCCCAGGTCCCCTACGATCCCTTCTTCAACGTGAACCGGCCCGAGGACCTGGCGGAAGCGGAGCGAATCCTAAAGCAGGGTGACGTCAAATCGGAACGATTTGTCGTCTGAATCCTGCTCTACAGCTATGAAGAATAAAGCAGACTCACGCAATCAGGTGATTCCCTCCGATCGCGATCTGCTCAAGGCGTTGCGGCGTGAGACTACTTAATCATCGAGACATAGAGCAGGGCCGCGCTGAAGGCTCCGAACCCGATAAGACAGATGATCAGGTAAATGGTGTCCCACGTGGTCATCCGGTGCAGCCTCCCAGCGCCTCTACCGCGACTCACCCGAACGGCGTCGCTTAGGGAATTCTGGTGGTCGCCGGCGCCAAGATCAACTCTGTTGCTTGTGCAGTCTCGCCGCAGGAGGGGCTGGCGCGGCTCATTCGAAACCCCACCTGGTCGCATGGCTGGTAGACGGCGACGGACCTGCTCAAGCGCGGCCAATGCCGCTTAGTCTAGCCTCTTGACGAGGCCGGGGTCGCCGCCGGGGCGGGCCGGATCCGATAGAGGTTGCCCCCATGGCCTGCCAAGGCCCGGAAGCGGAAGATCCTGAGCGTCCTGCCCTCCTGGCGTCCGTTCGCCGGGAAGGGGGTGTTGGGCCATGAAGGACATCCTGCGCCCCATTCTACCGCTGGTCTTGGGCGCCAGCATCCTCATGTTCGGACACTCGCTGTTGAACATCTCGACGGCGCTGAAGCTCAACGAGGCCGGTGTCTCGGCCTCGGCCATCGGGCTGGTTCAGTCCGGCTTCTTTCTGGGATTTCTCTTCGGCTGCCTCTTCATCAAGAAGCTGATCCGCCGCGTCAGCCACATTCGCGCCTATGCCGTGCTTGGGGCCATGGCCGCCTTGAGCGCGCTCATCCAGGCGCTCGTGCTCGACACCTTCGTCTGGGTGCTCTGCCGCGCGCTCTTCGGATTCTCGCTCGCAGGGCTTACGACGACCATCGAGAGCTGGCTCAACGACCGCACGGCGAACGAGACCAGGGCCCGCGTCCTGACCTTCTACATGGCGTCCTACTACTTCGCGGTGGGCCTCGGTCAGGTCTCCATCAACGTCTGGGATCTGGCGGGCATCCAGGTCTTAGTCTTCGCCGCCGTGGCGGTGGTCTTGTCCTTGCAGCCGGTGCTCCTCACCAACCTGGAGCAGCCCGAGGTCAAGAGCTCCAAGCCGATGTCCCTCTTGGCGCTCTATCGCCTCTCTCCCCTGGCCGTCGTCGGTGCCGTCTTCGCCGGCTTCATGCAGAGCGGTCTCAATGCCATGGCGCCGATTTTCGCAACGGACATCGGCTTCAGTCTGGTCCAGGTATCGTTCTTCACGGCAGCCTTGGTCATCGGGCCCTTTCTGACGCTTTGGATGGTCGGTCGGCTGAGCGATCGTCTTGGCCGGCGCTGGGCTCTCACCATCGTGCTCTTCCTGGCGATCGTCATCGGTCTGGCGATCTACAGCCTCCATTGGCTGGACCCGCACGTCCTGGTGATCCTGCTGCTGGCCTTGTTGCTGGGTGGCTGCTCGGCCGCGGTCTATCCCAACGTCATCGCCCATGCCTTCGATCTCTTGCCGAACGATCAATACGTCTCGGCCTCGACGGGACTGCTGATCTCCTACTCGATCGGCGCCATGCTGGGGCCGAGCCTCGCCGCCTGGAGCATGTCGCTCGCCGGACCGCATGCGCTCTTCCTCTACTCCGCCTCCTTCGCTAGCGTGCTGCTGGTCTTCATCCTCTATCGCTGGAAGGTGCGGCCGGAGGTGCCGGTGATCAACAAGGAGGCCTTCGTGCCCGTCATCCCCACCTCGCGCCTGGCGCCGCAACTGGACCCCAGACGTGCCGACACGCAAACCACCGAAAGGCGCTGACAGAATGACCAAGCTACAGGGGCTGCTGTTCGACAAGGACGGCACGCTGATCGACTATCACGTGACCTGGCTGGGCCCGATGCAGCGCTTGACCCTGGAGTTGAGCCGAGGCGACGGCGATCTGGCGGAGGTCATGATGTCGGCCGCCGGCTTCGACCCCGCCACCGGCCGGGTCAAGGCGGACTCCACCATGGCCGCCGGTAACACGCACGACCTCGCCGACGTCTGGCTACCCTATGTGTCCGAACATACGCTGGAGAGCCTGGTCCTGCTGATAGACCAGCGCGCGCTGGCCGAATCGAGCCTGACCTCGGCGCCCGTGCTCCCCTTGGCGGAGTACTTCAGCGGGCTCCGCCGGCAGGGCCTGAGGCTCGGCATCGCGACCAGCGACAGCGAAGCCGGCGCGAAGGCCTTGCTGAAGCGGGAAGGGGCGCTGGACCTGGTCGATTTCGTCAGCGGCTACGACAGCGGCAATGGTTCCAAGACCGGACCGGGGATGGCGCTGGCCTTCGCCGAGGCGGTTGGGTGCGATCCCGGCACCCTGGGCGTCGTCGGCGACAACGTCACCGATCTCTTGATGGGCCGTGCGGCGGGCTACGGGCTTGGCATCGGCGTCTTGACTGGTACCAGCGATGCCTCGGCACTTGAGGTCTTCGCCGATACCGTGCTGCCCTCGATCGCCGAGGTGGAGAGCTGGCTGATCGCCGAAGGCCGTCTCGCCGCTTAGCCGAACCCGCCGAGGGTCCTTCGATCTGGCACGTGGTCGTGCGCATTGTGATTTGGCTGGGCGACGCAGCTGTCATACATCTGACGCCACGCGAAGTCCTTGGGAGGCTGGAAGGATGACCGGCATCGAGTTCTTTGCCTTCGTCATTGCCCCAGTCAGCCTCGCCGGGCTGGGATGGGCGGCCACGCTCTTCTACATGCGTTGGCTGAAGACACATCCGGACGGTTGAATTGGCGTGCATCTGTTCCGAACGAGTGTTTCACTAACAATCTAGCCTCATAGCTGGCAAAGGCGGGCGAGAGCATGACTGTCGGCAACGAGAACGAGCTTCAGGCCCTGCGCGCTGTCGGGCGAATCGTGGCGGACGTACTGCGGCACATGAGCGAGCGAATCGAACCCGGCATGACGACCCGTGAGCTGGATGCGATAGGCCGTGCGCGCATGGAGAGCCAAGGAGCCCGCTCCGCGCCCGAGATAACCTACGACTTTCCGGGCGCCACCTGCATAAGCATCAATCACGAGGTCGCCCACGGTATCCCCGGCGAGAAGGCGATCCGGGCGGGGGATCTTGTCAACATCGATGTGTCGGCGGAAAAGGACGGCTTCTTCGCCGACACCGGTGCCAGCTTCCCGGTGCCGCCGACCAGCGCCGAGCAAGCGGCCCTCTGCAGAGCAGGCCGTCAGACCTTGTCGCGCGCGATCTCTTCGGTGAAGGCGGGGCGCCGCTTGAACGTCGTCGGCAAGACCATCTCATCCGAGGCGCGCAAGCGGGGCTACTCGCTGATCCGAAACCTGCAAAGCCACGGCGTCGGCCGCTCTCTCCACGAAGAGCCTACCTTCATTCCTCCCTATCTCGATACGCGCGACTTGCGCTCCATTCACGAGGGGATGGTCTTCACCATCGAGCCCTTCCTGTCGACCGGCGCGGACTGGGCGGACGACAGCGGCGACGGCTGGACGCTGGTGACCGATCCCGACGTCATGACGGTGCAATACGAGCATACCATCGTGGCAACGCGCCGAGGCCCGATGGTCCTCACCAAAGGTGGCTTCTGATCTCTTGGCGCGCGGGTCATCGGATTGCTTTCGAGTATGCCGAGCCGTCGTGGTGCGGCAGTCTCACTAGGCTTGGCGATCAGACTTTCTCCCACGGTCAGGCACGTTAGCGCGGGGTCGTAGAAGTGGAGGAGACGAGCGCACGGCAAAGAAGCGGAGACCTTGGCACGGAGCTTGTTCCACAAAGGCTTCTCGGGCGATTTCAAAGTTTTAATGCGGAAAGTCTGACAGATCGCTTGATCGAGGAACTCTGGCGCTTTCGGTCGCGTTTCATGGGGTTGCGGGCCGAGGTGTCGGCGGATGAGGATCTCGCCGCGTTTCGCGACCATATCCGCTCCTTCGATAGGACATGGTTCTCGCGAGACAGGAACGGCGAGATCGTCTGCTGCATCGCGGCACGCAGCGCCAAGCTCCGGGTTCTTGGAAAGACCGTGCGCTACGTCAATGCCGACTACGCGTTCAGCCGGTTGGGCCTGCAGCGTGTTCCCTTGCCCTTCTTCTGTTGCTGCCTCTTCGTGTTACGGCACTTTCTGCTGCGGCCCTTCGCGCGATGGTACGTGACCGGACCGACCTACCCCTACAGCTACATCGTCTTCCGCCTCGGCGCCTCGAAGTGCCTTACCTTGGGCCAGGCAAGCCGTTTGCCCGCCTTCGAACGAGAGACCATTCAAGCCTTTGCCCGGGCGATCTGCGGGCAGGCCTGCGACAGCGGCAGCGGGCTCGTGCGCATGAGGACGAACCCGAAGTTCGACCTGCCGCGACATCTTCTGAACCCGGAGCAGGAGCAGTCCATGCGTTCCTACCTCCAGGAAAATCCCGATTGGCAGAAGGGTTTCACGCTCTTCGCGATGCTGCCGATAAACAGTGGCCTCATCCTCCGCCGGTTCCTGAGCGCGCCGTGGCGTTTCTTGACGCGGGCTCGGCACGGAAGGGGCCCCCGACGAGGGAATGCCTGAAGCAGGGTGCGTTTTTCAGGCGTCGGACGATCGTCAGAGCGGGATAGGGCGGGCAGCGTCCGATAGCTGTCTCCAATCGCCTTCATTGTGGCCTTGCGAGAGGAATGCTTGGGCGTCGTGACTAATCCTGGCAGCGCAGGAAGAGCGCGGGCGCCAAGACCTCCGGAGAGGTCGCGACCAGCACGTCGGGGCTGCGCGGCGTGATCGTCCAGCTTCTTGCGTTCTGCGGGAGCATCGGTCCCAAGGCGCGCCAACCGCGCTCGTCGAACGCAAGGCCCATGTGGGCCATCTTGGCCGCTATGTCCTCGACCACGACGAAGGTGTTGCCGCCGCGCCAGACGATGTCGAAGGCCGGCGCGGTGCCTTCCTTGTCGATCCGCCTCGCCACCAAGCGGAAGGGGTTCCCCGGGTCGGCTTCTATCTGCAAGCGCCGTCCCGGCGCGCAGACGCGCGAAAGCTCGTCCCTTCTGTAGAGGTCCACGGCGATGTCCCAAGAGAGCCGTACCCAGTTTCCGAGCAAGAGCTCCAACGTCACGTAGCCGTTCTGCGCGATAGGGTGGTCGAGGCCGTCGGGGGTGGAGCCGGGATCGCCCAGTTCCACCAAGAGCGGCCCGACGATGGCCGGGCTCAAGGGCGCGCTGTCCTTGCTGGGCGGCGTGAAGGCTTGGTCGAAACAGGCCAGACGCTGGTCTTCCGGGGTGATAAGCGTGCAGCCCCGGATCGTCTCCGGAGAGGCTTGGGCGAGGACTTGCGTCGTCGAGAGGAGCAGCGCGGCCACAAGCGGCAAGAAAAACCTCGGCAAACTTACCATCATCTCTCCCGTGCTCCTGCGTTGACCGGCGTGCCGCAGGTCAGGCGACCGCGCTTTGGCTGAGCACCACGCCGGCGTCCTGCATCTCGCGAATCGCTTGGTCTAGGGACCCCTCCAGATCGATCGCACGACAGGCCTCCTCCAGGACGCGCACCTGAAAGCCGAGCTTCACGGCATCGAGGGCCGAATAGCGCACGCAAAAATCGGTCGCCAATCCCACGAGGGTGACGGCGTCGACACCGCGCTCGCGGAGATAGCCAGCCAGGCCGGTCGGCGTCTTCTGATCGTTTTCGAAGAACGCGGAGTAAGAGTCTATTTCGGCGCGAAAACCCTTTCTCATCACCATGTCGCAGTTGTCGACGCGCAGGTCGGCATGGAAAGCCGCACCGCTCGTTCCCTGTACACAGTGATGGGGCCAAAGAACCTGGGTCCCGTAGTGGAGCTGGGTGGTCGAGAAGGGTTCCATGTCCTGGTGATTGCCGGCGAAAGAGTGGTGGTCCTGCGGATGCCAGTCCTGGGTCAGGACTTTGACCGAAAAGCGGTCGATCAAGGCGTTTACGAGGGGAACCACGGCGTCGCCCTCCGGCACGGCGAGGGCACCACCCGGGCAGAAGTCGTTTTGCACGTCGATGATCAATAGCGCTTCGTTCGCGGAGGGCATGGCAAGGTCCAACCTGGTTTCGATCCATTGGCCCGAGCGAGGGCAAAGGTCTCGGAATGCGCGTCGTCCGAGGCTTGCCGAAGCATCCGTGACCTCGTCTTCCTGCCGGGTGTCGCGCATCTTTCCATTTGACACCGCCCGAGCAAACCGTAGAATTCTGTTTGTATACGAACGAAATGTCTTGAGTGTGCCCGACGGGAGAGTTGCGCATGGGATACGAGAGGCCCGATTGCCTGGCCGATGCCTTAAGGCTCTTGGCATCGGCGCCTCGCACTATCTTGGCGGGCGGCACGGACCTCTACCCGGCGACCCGGACCTCTAGCCTTCGCGGAGACGTCCTGGACATCACCGCCTTGCCCGAGCTGCAGGGTTTCGAGGATCAGGGACCGAGCTGGCGTCTGGGGGCCTGCATGACCTGGAGCCAGATCATCCAGGCACCCTTGCCCCCGGCCTTCGACGCGCTGAAGCTGGCGGCGCGAGAGGTGGGCGCGTGGCAGATCCAGAATGCGGGCACGCTCGCCGGCAACCTCTGCAATGCCTCTCCGGCGGCCGACGGCGTCCCGGCCTTGCTCATTCTCGACGCCGAGGTCGAACTGGCCTCGGCGGCGGGAAGGCGCCGCCTGCCGCTCTCGGACTTCATCGAGGGACCACGGAGGACGGCCAGACGCTCCGACGAGCTCATGACTGCCGTGATCCTGCCGAAGGCTGCCTGCGAAGGCCTTTCCGATTTCCTGAAGCTGGGTGCTCGAAAGTACCTGGTCATCTCCATCGCCATGGTGGCCGTGCGCGTGGCGCTGGAGGTTGGCCGGATCCGGCAAGCGGCCTTGGCCGTGGGGTCCTGCAGCGCCGTCGCGACCCGTCTGCCGCGGCTTGAATCGGCACTGGTGGGCCATTCCTTGGAGGACGCGCTCGCCATGCTGGACGACGCCGCCGTGGCGGAGGCGCTCTCGCCGATCGACGACGTGCGCGGTTCGGCGGACTACCGCAGGAAGGCGGCAGCCGAGCTTCTGCGACGCGCGCTCCGCCGCTTGCGGATACCTGAAGAAGGAACCGTGGCCGCATGAACGTCGCCGCCCCCACCTTCCGCTTCACCGTCAATGGGAAGCCAACGGAGGTTTTCGCAAGTCCGACAAGGCGCTTGAGCGATGTGCTGAGAGAAGACTTGCGCTTGACCGGCACTAAGGTCGGCTGTGATGCGGGCGACTGCGGTGCCTGTACGGTCCTTCTGGACGGGGCGCCCCTCTGCGCCTGCATGCTGCCCGTGGCGCAGGCTCATGCGCGGAAGGTGACCACGATCGAAGGCATCGGTGCGCGCCGCATGAATAGCTTGCAGCAGGCTTTCCTGCGGCACGGTGCTGCGCAGTGCGGTATCTGCACGCCGGGCATGGTGGTGACCGCGGCGGCGCTGCTGGACGACACGCCGCGCCCCACGGAAGAAGAAGCGGAGGAGGCCTTGGGCGGCGTTCTCTGCCGCTGCACCGGCTACCGCAAGATCATCACGGCGGTCTGCGACGCTTGGCGTACGCCGGAGCCGAAGGTCCTGCCCGATGCCGGCGCGTCCATCGGCGTCGGGATAGAGCGCCTGGACGGCCGCCCGAAGGTCGAGGGAAGCGACGCCTTCGGCGCGGACGACTGGCCGGAAGACGCCCTGGTCGTCAAGGTGGTGCGCTCGCCCCATCACCATGCGGATTTCTTCTTCGGCGATGTCGCGGCCTGGCAGGCGGCAAGGCCGGGCGTGGTCGCGGTCTTCACCGCGGACGACATCCCGGGGCGCAACTGCTTCGGCGTGATCCCGCCTTTCGCCGACCAGCCGGCGCTGGCGCGCTCTCCGGCACGCTTTCGCGGCGAAGCGGTCGCCTTGATCGCCGGCGAGGCGGAAGCCATGGCCAGCCTAGACCTCGAGAATTTCCCGTTGAGCTGGGAGGAGAGGCCCTGCGTGTTGACCAGCGAGGCCGCCCGCCGATCGGACGCCCCGCAGCTGCACGAGGCGCGATCCGGCAACGTCTTGACCCAGGGACTGGTGGAGCGGGGCGATCCCGAGGGGGCGCTGGCGCGCGCTGCCCACTGCGTCGAGGGCGGCATGGACACCGCCTACGTCGAACATGCTTACATCGAGCCCGAAGCCGGGGTCGCCTGGATGGAAGGCGACCGGCTGGTGGTGCGGGCCTGCACGCAGGCACCGGGCATGGACCGCAGTGACACCGCGGCGGTCTTGGGACTGCCGGAAGAGCGCGTGCGCATCATCCCGGCGGCCACCGGCGGCGGCTTCGGCGCCAAGCTCGACATGTCGCTGCAGCCCCTGATCGGACTCGTCGCGCTCAAGACCGGCCGGCCGGCGCGCCTGATCTACAGCCGGACGGAATCCATGACCTCGACCACCAAGCGCCACCCGGGCTCGATGCATGCGCGCATCGCCGCTGACGGTGACGGTCGGATCGCCGCCATGATCTTCGAGGGCGACTTCAATACCGGCGCCTACGCCAGCTGGGGGCCGACCGTCGCCAATCGCGTGCCGGTGCACGCCTCGGGACCCTATGTGACGCCCAACTACCGCGCGGTCGGACGCGCGGTCCACAGCAACGGACCGATTTCCGGCGCCTTCCGCGGCTTCGGCGTTCCCCAGGCGGCGATCCTGCAAGAGACGCTCTATGACGACCTGGCCGAGAGGGTGGGCCAGGACCGGTTGGCCTTTCGCAAGCTGAACGCCATGCGTGACGGCGCGGTGACCGCCACGGGTCAGACGCTGGAGGCGGGCGTCGGCATCGTCGAGTGCCTGGAAGCGCTGGAAGCGCCTTGGCGCGACGCGCTTGCCGCCGCCACCGCCTTCAACGAGACCGCTATCGGGCCTCTGCGCCAGGGCGTCGGACTGGCCTCCTGCTGGTACGGATGCGGCAACACCTCGCTGCCCAATCCCTCCACCATCAAGGTCGGGCTGACGCCCGATGGCGCGGTCGTGCTGCACCAGGGTGCCGCGGACATCGGCCAGGGCGCGAACACGGTGATCACGCAGATCTGCGCCGATGCCTTGGGCTTGCCGATCGAACGCTTCCGCCTGATCGGGGGCGACACGGCGGTGACGCCCGACGCCGGCAAGACCTCCGCCTCGCGTCAGACCTATGTCACCGGCAAGGCCGCCCAGCTGGCGGGCGAGGCCCTGCGTGCGGCGATCCTGCGCCATGCCAACGTGTCCAGCGCCGCCGTGCTCGCCTTGGACGGCGGGCGCCTAAGCGTCAACGAAGGAGGCAGCGCCCGCGTCCTGGATCTCGCCGCGCTCCCGGCGGACCGGGAGGGTTACGTCTTCCGCGCGGAGGAGACCTACGACCCGCCGACCACCACGCTGGACGAGAAGGGACAGGGCAAGCCCTACGCCGTCTACGGCTACGGTGCGCAGATGGTCGAGCTTAGGGTCGACCGGGCGCTCGGCCGCGTCGAGCTCTTGCGTTTCACGGCGGCCCACGATTTGGGGCGCGTGATCAATCCCGTTCTCGCCGAAGGTCAGATCGAGGGCGGCATCGCCCAGGGCATCGGCCTTGCCTTGATGGAGGAGTACCTGCCGGGTCGGACGGAGAACCTGCACGACTATCTCATCCCTTCGATCGGCGACGTGCCGGAGATCCGCTCGATCCTGATCGAGAAGCCCGATCCGGAAGGACCCTTCGGCGCCAAGGGACTGGGCGAGCATGCGCTCATCCCGACCGCGCCGGCGATCCTGAACGCCATACGTCACGCCACCGGTGCGCGGATCACCCGGCTGCCGGCGCTGCCGCACCGTGTCCTAGCCGCCATCGAGGCGGCGGAGGCCGGCCGATGAGCGCGCCCAAGCCGGAGAAGATCCGCTGCGATGCCTGTCCGGTCATGTGCTACATCGCCGAGGGCAAGAGCGGCGCGTGCGACCGCTACGCCAACGAGGGCGGCCGCATCGTGCGCTGCGATCCGCTCACCATTCTGGAGCAGACCCGTGACGGTGGCGGCAAGCTGGTGCCCTTCCTCCAGGAGGAAGAGGCCTGGGACGGCGAAATCGTCCCGGCCGCGGAGCGCTTCATCACCGCGATCGGGGCCGGCACCACCTATCCCGACTACAAGCCGGCTCCCTTCATCGTCAGCCGCGCGGTCGAAGGAGCTGATCTGGTCACCGTGGTGACCGAGGCGATCTTCAGCTACTGCGGGGTCAAGGTGAAGATCGACACGGACCGCCATCTGGGGCCCGAGCAGGCCACGGTGCGTGCCTCGGGCGAAGCGGTCGGGCACGTCACCACGGGCGAGTACGGCTCGCAGATGCTGTCGCTGGGCGGCGTCAGGCACCTCACCGGCGGCTCCAAGGCCGAGGGGCGCGTGACCTGCCAGACGCTGCTCGACCTCTGCAACCGAAAGCCGGTCGCCTTGACCATCGACGAGGGCTCGGAAGTGGTGGTGGAGGCCGGCGCGCCGCCGGTGGTCGACGGCAAGGCAGAGGCCCGCATGCGGGTGGGCTGCGGGTCGGCGACCATCGGCATGTTCGCGACCCAGTGGAAGGACAAGGTGGACGAGGTGGTCGTGGTCGACGACCACATCACCGGCGTGGTCTCCGAGCATCAGGCCGGCAAGGTCCTCGGCTGGCCGGACACCGGGATCAACATCAGGGGACGCCGCTCCACGCCCGGCCGCTACTTCAAGGTCGCCGAGCCAGGTCAAGGCTGGGGCGGCGCCGACATCGACGATCCGCTGGACATCCTGGGACCCTTCAATCCGAAGAAGGGCGCGCGACCGGGTCTGACCATGCTGATGGTCTCCACCACCGGTGAGCAGTTCAGCTACTTCGTGCTGGACGAGGATCTCAAGCCGGTGAAACGGGCCTTGCCGGAGACCCTGCAAAAGTCGGTGCGCCTGATCGACGAGAACTGCGAGCCGGCGCTCTGCACCGTGCTCTTCATGGGCGGTGCCGGCGGGTCCCTGCGGGCGGGCGTGACCGAGAACCCGGTGCAGCTCACCCGGTCGGTCCAGGGGCTGGAGACGCTGGTCACCTGCGGCGGCGCGCCGGTCTACGTCTGGCCGGGCGGCGGCATCACCTTCATGGTGGACGTGTTGCGCTTGCCGGACCGCGCCTTCGGCTATGTCCCCACGCCGGCTCTGGTGGCGCCCATCGAGTTCACCTTGAGCAGACGAGCCTATGAGGTGCTGGGCGGCCATGCCGCCGCGATCCGCACGATCGACGACATCCTCGATCGCGGCGGCGAGTACGGCGCTGGCAAGCGGGGCCTAGCGAAGGCGGAAAGCCACGCCTGGCCCGCGCTGTCGGCGCAGGCGGGTCGGTGAAGGGCGCGCAGGCAGCGCTTCTTCCCGACGGCAGCCGGCTGCACCTGCACCACGGCCCCATCGATCTCATCCTGGAAGCTTTCGGCGCGCAGCACGAGGTGGCGGCCGCCTACGGCCAGGCGGTGGCCCGCTTCGAGACGATCCTCGAAGAGCTGGTGTCGGAACTGGCCTTGCTGCGCTCTCCGTCGGACCCGGCCGCGCCGCGGCCGATCGGCAAGGTCGCAAGGGCCATGGCGGCGGCGGCAAGCGCGCATCTGCCACGTTTCGTCACTCCCATGGCGGCGGTTGCCGGCGCGGTGGCGGACGAAGTCCTCACCGCCATGGTCGCGCAGCGAGACCTGGCCCGCGCCTATGTCAATAATGGGGGCGATGCCGCCTTTCACCTGACGCCCGGAACCGAGATGGACGCTGTGATCGCCGGCACCGACACCGGAGCTAAAATCGCCTTCGAAACGCCCGTGCGCGGCATGGCGACCTCGGGCTGGCGCGGGCGCAGCCACTCCCTCGGGATCGCCGACTCGGTGACTGTGCTGGCGCGTTCCGCCGCCCAGGCGGATGTCGCCGCGACCTTGATCGCCAACAGCGTCGACCTGCCCGGCCATCCGGCCGTCGAGCGGACTCCGGCTGTCAATCTTAGTCCCGACAGCGACCTTGGGGAGCGCCCGGTGACGACGGCGGTGGGCACTTTAAGGCCGGACGAAGTGAGAACCGCCTTGGCCTCGGGGCTTTCCCAGGCCAAGAAGATGCAGCGCCGGGGACTGATCCAAAGCGCGGTGCTCTTCCTCTCGGGCGAGGTGCTGGCGCTGGACCCGCCGGCCAGGTCGCTCGCCGCTCCCGTGGAGGGGGAGGGAGCGCCACGGGCTTGACGCGACAGCTGCCACGTTGAAACGGGCCTTGCGCTGTGGAACCTTGCGCAACGGTGAGCAGCAAAACCCAGGACACGCGATGACGACTCTCTCTTCCAGCGTCGACCGGCGATCTGAAGACTACAAGACGAATTTGGCGGCCATGCAGGCCGCCCTCGACGACTTGGAGGGCAAGAGCCAGGCAATCCGCTCCGGCGGCGGTGAGCGGTCCAGGGCCAAGCATCTGGCCCGCGGCAAGCTGCTGCCGCGAGAGCGCGTGAGCCGACTGTTGGACCCGGGATCGCCCTTTCTGGAGATCGGGCGCTTCGCCGCCTGGGATCTCTACGGCAACGAGGTGCCCTCGGCCGGGATCATCACCGGCATCGGCCGGGTCTCGGGCGTCGAATGCATGATCGTCTGCAACGATGCGACCGTGAAGGGCGGCACCTACTACCCGATAACGGTGAAGAAGCACCTGCGCGCGCAGGAGATCGCCGAGCAGAACCGCTTGCCCTGCCTCTATCTGGTCGACTCCGGCGGCGCCAATCTGCCGAACCAGGACGAGGTCTTCCCCGACCGCGAGCACTTCGGCCGGATCTTCTTCAACCAGGCCAACCTCTCCGCCAAGGGAGTCCCTCAGATCGCGGTGGTGATGGGCTCCTGCACGGCCGGTGGCGCCTATGTTCCCGCCATGTCGGACGAGAGCATCATCGTGCGCAACCAGGGCACCATCTTCCTGGGCGGACCGCCCCTGGTGAAGGCGGCCATCGGCGAGGTGGTGACAGCGGAAGAGCTGGGCGGCGCTGACGTCCATTCACGCCAGTCGGGCGTCACCGACCACTATGCGGAGGACGACGCCCACGCGCTCGCCATGGCCCGGCGCATCGTCGCCAATCTCAACTGGCGCAAGGAGGGCGAGCTGCTGCGTGAAGCGCCGCGCGCGCCGCTCCACGACCCCGATGAGATCAACGGCATTTTGCCGCCCGATCTGAAGCGGCCCTACGAGATCCGCGAGATCATCGCGCGCATCGTGGACGGTTCGGAGTTGGACGAGTTCAAGCGGCTCTACGGCGCGACCCTGGTCTGCGGCTTCGCCCGGATCTGGGGATACCCGATCGGCATCATCGCCAACAACGGCGTGCTCTACTCGGAGAGCGCCTTGAAGGGCGCGCACTTCATAGAGCTCTGCGCTCAGCGCGGTATCCCCCTGTTATTCCTGCAGAATATCACCGGCTTCATGGTAGGGAAGAAGTACGAGGCCGGGGGCATCGCCAAGGACGGGGCGAAGCTCGTCACCGCGGTCGCGACGGCGAAGGTGCCGAAGTTCACGGTGATCGTCGGCGGCTCCTTCGGTGCCGGCAACTACGGCATGTGCGGACGCGCTTATGGTCCGCGTTTCCTCTGGATGTGGCCCAACGCGCGGATATCGGTGATGGGCGGCGAGCAGGCGGCGGGCGTGCTCGCCACGGTGCGGCGCGACGGGATCGAGGCGCGCGGCGGCACCTGGTCGGCGGCGGAGGAGGCGGCCTTCAAGCAGCCGATTCTCGATCAGTTCGAGGCTCAGGCCCATCCGCTCTTCTCCTCGGCCAGGCTCTGGGACGACGGCATCATCCCGCCGGCGCGCACCCGCGACGTCATCGGCCTCTCCCTTTCCGCCAGTCTCAACGCGGCGATCGAACAGACGCGCTTCGGCGTCTTCCGGATGTAGGGGGTGGCTATGTTCGAGAAGATCCTGATCGCCAATCGCGGCGAAATCGCCTGCCGGGTGGCACGCACCGCCCGCTCGCTGGGTATCGCCACCGTGGCTGTCTACTCCGACGCCGACGCGGAGGCGCTGCACGTGGAGATGGCCGACGAGGCCTGGCGCCTGGGGCCGGCGCCGGTCGGAGAGAGCTATCTCAAGGCCGAGACGATCCTGGAGATCGCGGCCCGCTCCGGCGCCCAGGCGATCCACCCGGGCTACGGCTTTCTGTCGGAGAACGCCGCCTTCGCCGAGGCCTGCGAGAAAGCCGGTATCGTCTTCATCGGACCGCCGGCATCAGCGATCAGAGCCATGGGGTTGAAAGACGCCGCCAAAGCCCTGATGGAAAAGGCGAATGTGCCCGTCGTTCCAGGATACCATGGGGCCGATCAGGACCCCGACCTGCTGGCCGGAGAGGCCGAGCGGATCGGCTATCCCGTGCTGATCAAGGCGGTCGCGGGGGGCGGCGGCAAGGGCATGCGCCGGGTCGAGGAGACAAGCGGCTTTCGGGCGGCGCTGGAGAGTGCCCAGCGCGAAGGGCAGAACGCCTTCGGCGATGCGCGCGTCCTGATCGAGAAGTACGTGGCCCATCCCCGGCATGTGGAGATCCAGGTTTTCGCCGACGGCCAGGGCAATGCCGTCTACCTCTTCGAGCGCGACTGCTCGCTGCAGCGGCGCCATCAGAAGGTGATCGAGGAGGCACCGGCGCCGGGTATCGCCGAAGAGGTGCGCGAAGCCATGGGAAGCGCTGCCGTGAAGGCGGCCCTGGCTATCGGCTATCGCGGTGCCGGTACCGTCGAGTTCATCGCCGACGGCTCGCGCGGACTAAGGACCGACGGCTTCTGGTTCATGGAAATGAACACGCGCTTGCAGGTGGAGCATCCGGTGACCGAGATGATCACCGGGCAGGACCTGGTGGCCTGGCAAATCCGTGTGGCCGAGGGCGGCAGTCTGCCCATGACCCAAGACGAGCTTGAGCTTGGCGGTCACGCCTTCGAGGCCCGCATCTACGCCGAGGACCCGGCGAAGGGGTTCCTGCCGGCCGTAGGCCCCTTGCGGCGCCTCTCCTTCCCGGAAGAGGCGCCGGGCATCCGCGTCGACACGGGCGTGCGGCAAGGCGATCACATCACGCCGCATTACGACCCCATGATCGCCAAGCTCATCGTTCACGGCGAAACCCGCGGCGAAGCTTTGGCACGCCTCGTCCGGGCCTTGGAGGCCGTGCGCGTCGACGGCTGCACCACCAACGTGGCCTTCCTCGCGGCGCTTGGCCGGCACCAGGGCTTCGCGGCGGGCGAAGTGGATACCGGCCTGATCGAGCGCGATCTGGAGAGCCTGTTGGCGGGCGGAGACGCGCCGCCGTCGGATGCCTGGTGCGGCGCCGCGCTCTTCGCCGCCGGCGCACTGCAAGAGCCTTTCGGTGACGATCCTTGGGACGAACTCACCGGGTTCCGTCTGTGGGGTGGCGCAAAGCAAGTGGTCCATCTGGCCTACGAGGGGCGGGACCAGGAGATCGACCTTACCTACGACGGCAGGCGCTACAGCCTGTCTCTTCCCGATAGCACGATCGCGGTGCAGGTCCGCCAACTGGGCGAGGGCAGGGCGGTGCTGGACTTCGGCGCGCGTCGCCAGACCCTGGAGCTGTCCCCCTGGCATGGCGGGGTCACGCTCTTTCTCAAGGGGCGAGCTTGGTCTTTCGGACTGCCCGACCGCCTGGCCGGAGAGAGCGACAGTGCCGGCGCCGGCAACAGCGTGAGCGCGCCCATGTCCGGCCGTGTCTTGCTGGTCAAGGTGAGCGCGGGGGAAGCGGTCGAGAAGGGCCAGGTGCTGCTCGTCGAAGAGGCGATGAAGATGGAACACAGCCTGACCGCGCCGCGTGACGGCGTGGTGGAGGCCGTGCGGGTCGCCGCCGGCGAGCAGGTGGAGGAGGGCGCCGTCCTCATCACGCTCGAGGAGCCGGACGATGCTGCCGCCGGCTGAGAGCCACGCGGAACTGCACGCGCGCTTCCGCTGGGAGATCCCCGAGCACTACAACATCGGGGTCGATGTCTGCGACCGTTGGGCCGCGCGCGATCCGGAGCGCCTCGCGATTGCCTATGTCGCGCCCGACGGCTCACTCGAGGAGGTGACCTTCGGAGCGCTGCGCCAGCGCTCCAACCGTCTGGCCAATCTCCTGGCCGCGTCGGGTATCGCGCGTGGCGACAGGGTGGGCGTGCTCCTGCCGCAGATGCCGGAGACCGCCTTGGCGCACATCGCCGCCCACAAGCTGGGCGCCATCTCCCTCCCGCTCTTCATGCTCTTCGGCGCGGAGGCCTTGGCCTTCCGCCTGCGCGATGCCGGCGCGAAGGCGGTGATCACCAATCGCGAGGGCGCGCGGAAGCTGTCGGCTCTCAGAGCGGACTTGCCGGACCTGAAGGAGATCTTCGTCGCCGACGGCCCGGCCGAGGGCTGTCGCGACCTCGCGCGGGAGATGGCCGGCCAGTCCGACAGCTTCGAACCGCTCGTCACCTCGGCCGAGGAGCCGGCGATCCTCATCTATACCTCCGGCACGACGGGCCAGCCCAAGGGCGCCCTGCATGCGCATCGGGTGCTGCTGGGCCATCTTCCGGGCGTGGAACTCAGCCAGGACCTCTTCCCGCAGCCCGGCGACAAGATCTGGACGCCCGCCGACTGGGCCTGGATCGGCGGTCTGTTGGACGTGCTGCTGCCGGCCTTGCACCATGGCGTGCCGGTGGTGGCCTGCCGCTTCGCCAAGTTCACGGCCGAGGCCGCATTCGCCTTGATCGAGAGCCAGGGAATCCGCAACGCCTTCATCCCGCCCACCGCCTTGAAGATGATGCGCGCCGTCGAGGCGCCGGAGAAGCGGTGGCGCATGAACCTGCGCTCGATCGGAAGCGGCGGCGAGACCTTGGGCAGCGAACTCATCGAGTGGGGCCGACGGGTCTTTGGCGTGACGATCAACGAGTTCTACGGCCAGACGGAGTGCAACGTCATCGTCTCCTCCTGCTCGGCCCTCATGGAAGCGCGCCCGGGCATCATGGGGCCCGCGGTGCCGGGGCACGAGCTGGCCATCGTCGATTCGCGGGGCCAGGTGCTGCCGGACGGGGAGATGGGCAACATAGGCGTCAAGGCACCCGACCCGGTGATGTTTCTGGGGTACTGGAACAACCCGGACGCGACGCGGGCGAAGTACGCGAACGGCTGGCTGCTGACGGGCGACACGGGGGTGCGGGACGCGCAGGGTTGGTATCGCTTCGTCGGCCGCGACGATGACGTCATCACCTCTTCGGGCTATCGGATCGGACCGGGTGAGATCGAGGACTGCCTGATCGCCCACCCGGCGGTGAAGATGGCGGGCGTGGTCGGCAAGCCCGATCCGCTGCGCACCGAGATCGTGACGGCCTACGTGGTGCCGGTGGAGGGCGTGGAGCCGGACGATGCCTTGGCCGCGGAGATCCAGGAATGGGTCAAGACCCGATTGGCCGCTTACGAGTATCCGCGCGAGGTGACCTTTCTAGAGGCCTTGCCATTGACGACGACCGGCAAGATTATCCGCCGGGCTCTGCGCCAGCGGGCCGAGGAGGACGCGGCAAGGGTCGCCAAGGAGAGGGAACTCAAGACGTGATCAAGAGTGCTGCGCAACCTGTTGTTCTGGAGAGCTTTTGGAAGGTCGATAGTAGACCAAATTTGCGCAACCTTCTTATGGTCATCGTCGGCAGCCTGGCGCTGAAGCGTGCGTTGGCCGCGCTCATCGCTCCTGGCATCTGGCGTTGGTTGGCGGGACGAGGTGGTTATGGCTGAGACCGTCACCCTCTTCGAGATGGGGCCCAGGGACGGGCTTCAGAACGAAAAGCAGCAGATAGCCACGACGGACAAGATCCGCCTGGTCGATCTGCTGTCCGACTGCGGCTTTCGGAAGATCGAGGTGACCAGCTTCGTCAGCCCGAAGTGGGTGCCGCAGATGGCCGATGCCGCGGAGGTTATGGGAGGAATCTCACGAAAGTCAGGGATTTGCTATGCTGTCCTCACACCGAACTTGAGAGGATATCAAGCGGCGAAAGAGGCGAAGGCGGACGAGGTGGCGATCTTCGGCGCGGCGTCGGAGGGCTTCAGCCAGAAGAACATCAACTGTTCAATCGCAGAGAGCCTGGAGCGCTTTCGTCCGGTGATGGCGGCCGCCAAGGACGACGGCATTCCCGTTAGGGGCTACGTCTCCTGCGTCGCCGACTGTCCCTATGACGGCCCGACGCCACCGGCGAAGGTGGCCGAGGTCGCGGCCAGTCTCTTGGAGATGGGCTGCTACGAGATCTCCCTGGGCGACACGATCGGCTCCGGCACGCCGGAGAGCATCGCGGCCATGTTGGATGCGGTGCTGGAGGTCGCTCCGGCGGAGAGGCTGGCCGGGCACTACCACGACACCCGCAACCGCGCGCTGGAGAACGTCGCGGTGAGCCTGGAGAAGGGCTTGCGCACCTTCGATGCGGCGGTCGGCGGGCTGGGCGGCTGTCCCTATGCACCGGGGGCGAAGGGCAACGTCGACACCCGCCTGGTGGCCCGCATGCTCGACCGGGAGAGCTACGACACCGGCCTGAACCTGGCAAAGCTGGACGAAGTCGCCACATTTGCGACGGCGCTGCGCAGCGATTGACGGCGAGACGCTCGACCGGCCCGCTGGCGTAACGATTCTGCTAGGGCAAATGCGAGCGCTTGTCATAACGTCGACACGGATCATCAATTAAGAAACAACTGTTTCGAACAAGGAGGAACCAGATGAAGCATCCCTTGCGCAGTCTCTTGGCCCTCGTCGGCGGCCTGGCCATCGCCTTGCCGGCGGCAGCTGACTTTCAGTTGGACAGTCGCTACACCGACAATGACGGCGACCTGATCGCCGACATTCCCAGCGATCCCTCACAGCAGGTGGATCCGGGCACGCTGATCTTCGCCTACACGCCGGTCGAGGATCCTGCCGTCTACGCCGAGGCCTGGTCCGACTTCCTGGCGCATCTCGAGGAGAAGACCGGCAAGAAGGTGCAGTTCTTCCCGGTGCAGTCCAATGCCGCGCAGATCGAGGCCATGCGCGCCGGTCGTCTGCACATCGCCGGCTTCAACACCGGCTCCAACCCCTTGGCGGTGGCCTGCGCCGGCTTCCGCCCCTTCACCATGATGGCCTCGGCCGACGGCTCCTTCGGCTACGAGATGGAGATCCTGACCTATCCGGGGTCCGGCATCGAGAAGGTGGAGGACATCAAGGGCGGCAAGATGGCCTTTACCTCCGAGACCTCGAACTCCGGCTTCAAGGCGCCCTCGGCCATCCTGAAGGCCGACTACGGCATGATCCCCGGCGAGCACTTCGAGCCGGTCTTCTCGGGCAAGCACGACAACTCGATCCTGGGCGTCGCCAACAAGGACTACCCGGCGGCCGCGATCGCCAACTCGGTCCTGGCGCGGATGATTCAACGTGACGTGATCAAGCCCGAGCAGGTGGTCTCGCTCTATAAGTCGCAGACCTTCCCGACCACCGGCTACGGCTTGGCGCACAACTTGACGCCGGAGCTGCAGGAGAAGATCCAGGAGGCCTTCTTCAGCTTCCCGTGGGAGGGCACGAGCCTGGAGGAGGAGTTCTCCAAGTCGGGTGAGGCGCAGTTCATCCCGATCACCTTCAAGGACAACTGGGCGGTTATCCGCAAGATCGACGAGGCCAACGGCGTCTCCTACGCCTGTCAGTAGGGCCGTCGAGCGACCGCGGCGCTCTTTTCCGAGCGTCGCGGTCTCTTCTTTCATGGGTAGAGGGGCATCTAGGCGGTGTTGCGCATCGAGGGTCTGACCAAGTCCTACAAGACCGGCGACAAGGCCTTGCAAGGGGTCAGCTTCGAAGTGCCGGCGGGACAGGTCTTGGGTCTGATCGGCCCGTCCGGTGCTGGCAAGTCCACCTTGATCCGCTGCGTCAACCGTTTGGTGGAACCCACCGCGGGCCGTGTCTTTATCGGCGATACCGAGATCACCGGCCTGCCGCGCGGCCAGTTGCGGGCGGTGCGCCGCCGGATCGGTATGATCTTTCAGGAGTACGCGCTGGTCGAGCGTCTGACGGTGATGGAGAACGTGCTCTCCGGCCGCCTGGGCTACGTGCCTTTCTGGCGCTCCTTTACGCGCCGCTTCCCGCAGGACGACATCGACAAGGCCTTCGCGCTGCTGGACCGGGTCGGGCTTTCCGATCACGCCGACAAGCGGGCGGACGCGCTCTCCGGCGGGCAGCGCCAGCGCGTCGGCATCGCCAGGGCGCTGGAGCAGGACCCCGACCTGCTGCTGGTCGACGAGCCGACGGCTTCGCTCGACCCCAAGACGTCGCGCCAGATCATGCGCCTCGTCCAAGAGATCTGCGCCGAGCGCAACCTGCCGGCCATCATCAACATCCACGACGTGGTGCTGGCGCAAGGCTTCACCGAGCGGATCGTGGGTCTGCGCGCCGGACTGATCGTCTTCGACGGCCCGGCCGGCGATCTGGACGAGAAGGCGCTGACCGAGATCTACGGCGAGGAAGACTGGGCGCAGATGCGTCGCGCGGCGGACGAAGACCGCGACGCCGAGCATGAGGCCCTGGCGCAAGAGCACCGCATGGCGGGAACCCGCTAGGTGGCGGCCACTCTTGCCCGTCGCCGTTGGCGGCGCCCGCCGATCCTGATCCAGAGCCGCGCCTGGCGCAGCGTCATCTACGGCGGCGCGCTGATCTATCTCCTGATGGCGATCGGCTCGATCCAGGTGAACTGGGTGCGGGTCTACGAGGGGCTCGACCGCGGGTGGCGCTTCATCGAGGGTTTCCTCGTCCCCGATTTCGAGAGCCGCTGGGGCGACATCCAAACCGGCTTGATCGAGAGCCTGACCATGACGGTGACCTCGACCGTTGTGGGGATCCTGATCTCGGTGCCGATCGGGATCGGGGCCGCGCGCAATCTGGCGCCGGCACCGGTCTACTTCGTCTGCCGGGCGATCATCGCCGTCTCGCGCTCCTTTCAAGAGATCATCATCGCCATTCTCTTCGTCGCGATGTTCGGTTTCGGGCCCTTCGCGGGCTTCTTGACCCTCTCCTTCGCCACCATCGGCTTTCTGGCTAAGCTCCTGGCCGAGGATATCGAGGACATCGACGAAGCCCAGGCCGAAGCCATCCGCGCCACCGGCGCCAGCTGGTGGCAACTGGTGAACTACGCCATCCAGCCCCAGGTCATGCCGCGCCTCATCGGCCTTTCGCTCTATCGCCTGGATATCAACTTCCGCGAGTCGGCGGTCATCGGCATCGTCGGCGCTGGCGGCATCGGCGCCACCTTGAACACCGCGATCGACCGCTACGAGTACGATTCGGCCGGCGCCATCTTGATCATCATCATCCTCATCGTGATGCTGGCAGAGTACTCCTCCTCCTTCGTCAGAAAGTGGGTGCAATGAGCGGCACGGGGGCAGGGGCGGTCTGGCGGCACCGGACGCCCAGGGGGCAAATCCTGCTCTGGGCCGGCTGGCTGGCCCTGGTCGCGCTCTTCGTCTACTGCTGGCAGGTGATGACGGAGAACACGATCTGGGCCTTCGTCTACGACGCACCCAGCCAAGCCGCCGATATCGGCAGCCGCATGTTCCCGCCTCGCTGGTCCTACATCGAGAGGCTTTGGGCGCCGCTCTGGGACACCCTCAACATCGCGACTCTGGGCACCTTGCTGGGGATCGTCATAGCCGTGCCGGTGGCCTTTCTGGCCGCCCGCAACACCACGCCCAGCACGACCCTGGTGCGGCCCGTCGCCCTGCTGATCATCGTCGCTTCGCGCTCCATCAACTCCCTGATCTGGGCCTTGCTCCTGGTGGCGATTATCGGTCCCGGCATCCTGGCCGGCATCATCGCAATCGGGCTGCGCTCGATCGGTTTCGTCGCCAAGCTGCTCTACGAGGCCATCGAAGAGATCGACGCCAAGCAGGTGGAGGCGGTGCGGGCAACCGGCGCCAGCCGGGCGCAGGTGATCGACTACGCCATCGTCCCGCAGGTCCTGCCGGCCTTCTTCGGCATCGCCGTCTTCCGCTGGGACATCAACATTCGCGAGTCGACGATCCTGGGCCTTGTGGGAGCGGGTGGAATCGGCCTGCAGCTGCAGGCCTCGTTGAACACCTTGGCCTGGCCGCAGGTCACCTTGATCTTCATCGTGATCCTGGCGACCGTGGTCTTGAGCGAATGGGTCTCCGCCAAGGTCCGTCACGCGATCATTTGACCCTAGTCCGCGTTCAGGCCTTGTCCTCTTCGGCAAAGCCGAGCCGTTCCATCAAGGGCTGCCCGACGGAGAGAATGTCGGCCAGGGTGTAGCGGTCCAGAACCTCCAGGAAGGCGGTCAAGGCTTCGTGCAGGATCCAGGCCAGGCGGCAGGCGCCAGCGATCTGGCAGCCGTTGCTGCCGGGGGCGAAGCACTCGACCAAGAGGTAGCTCTCTTCCGTCTGTCGCAAGATCTCGCCGACGTTGATCTCCTCGGGCGCCTTGGCGAGGCGAAGCCCGCCGCCGCGCCCGCGCTTACCTTCGACCACGCCCGTGGTGGTCAGATTGTGCACGATCTTGCGCAGATGCTCCTTGGAGATGTCGTAGCGCTCGGCGATCTCCTCGATCGTGCTCAAGCCATCTTTCTTGGCACCCAGGTAAATCAACACGCGCAGTGAATAGTCGGAGAACTTCGAAAGCTGCATGGGATCCGTGGCTCCATCCCCGATTGCGATGACCGCGACGCCGCTCGACGCCGGCGGCGAAAAACGCGAAGATGCATACTATAGGGATGTTATTGCGGCCGCCTCAAGGCCTCTGGCCGCCCTATAGGGCGGATTTCGCGCCGAAAGAGGGGCAAACGGAACCTCTTCCGCTACGCTGACCAGAAGCGGCGTCGGAGCCAATGCCCTAGCCGGCTGCCGAGCGTTGCCGCGCCTTAGAGACCGGGAATGTCGGGGAGCGGGCTGCCGCCGCCGGCCACGTCGGGCACCTCGAAGCGTCCGATGTTGCCCAGCAATTGCTGCAACAGGCTGAACTCGCGCCCCTCCGTCGGGGTTTCGCGGCTCACCAATTCGACGTACTGGCCGTCTTCCAGGGTGTAGATCGTGGTGTCCTCCACCGTCCCGACGTCGTCGAACTGCACGACCAGGACCGAGCGCTCGAGGATATCGGGATCGAGGAAGGCGAACTTGGTCTGCTTCTGACCGATGTAGTACCAGGTACGGTCTCTGAAACTGGACACGGTCGAGGGAGAGCCGAGCAGGCGTGCGACCTCGGAGCGGGTGGTGATGCCCGGCTCGATGGCGATCACGTCTTCCACGTCCGGCATGTTGCCGCGCACGGTGATCTCGTTTGAACAGGCCGCCAAGGCCAGGCAAAGGGCGATGCAGGCCACGATGGCCTTTCCGCGCGGGAGTGCTGTGACCACTCCTCGTCTCCTCCTAAAAGTGTCGCATGCGCTTGCATAGCGCCAAGAGCGGAGTCACTTCAATCAGACTCTCTCGGTCGACTGCCATCGCTGGCAAGCATAGCATCTTCTATAGGAGTTAAGCGGAGAGGTGTTGAAGCGGATTTTCGGCAAGAGCGTGTTCACGGATGCCGGATTGGCGGCATACGGGCGGGCCGTGGAGCAGGGACGCAATCCCTACTTCTACCGCGAGCTTGGCGTGCCCGACAGCGTGGACGGCCGGTTCGACCTGATCGCTATCCATGTCTTCTTGACGATGCGCAGACTGCGTCGGGAAGGGGCCGCCGCCGAAGCCCTGGGCCAGGACCTGTCGGAGATCTTCTTCGCCGACATGGACGTCAACCTGCGCGAGCTCGGCGCCTCGGACATCGGTGTCGGAAAGCGCGTCAAGCGCATGATCGAAGGCTTCTACGGTCGGGTGGACGCCTACGAGAAGGCCCTGGCGAGCGGTCAAGAGGAGCTCCGCGAGGTCTTGCGCCGCAATCTCTACGGCACCACTGCCGTCGAGGAAGACGCCTTGACCGCCATGGCGACCTACGTCGCGTGCGCGGACCGCGCCTTGGAAGGCCAAGGCTGGGCAAGCTTGGGCGAAGGCAAGGCCGCCTTTCCCGATCCCGCGAAGACAGGTGCGGGCGATGACTGAAACTATTGAGTTTTCGCGTCCGTTCGCTCTGGAGCGCTTGGGTTCCGGGCGCGCGGTCCTGGAGCTGGAGGCCTCGCCCGGCGAATGCGAGGCGCTTACCAGGCGCTTCGACCTGCCGGCGGTCAAGTCGCTGCGCGCGGAGGTGACGCTGGAAGCCAAGCCCGGCCTCGGCCTGCTGGTGGTGAAGGGGCGGCTGCATGCCTTGGTCGAGCAGGTCTGCGTCGTGACCCTCCTGCCCTTCGAGGAGAAACTGGTCGAGGACTTCGAGCAGCACTATCGGCTGGATGGCGCCGAATCGGACGACGACGGCGGCGCCATCGTGCCGGATGCGCCCGAACCTCTGCCGGAGGGCGGTCTCGACCTGGGAGAGGAGGTGACGCAGCAGCTGTCCTTGGCGCTGAATCCCTACCCGAGATCGCCCGGCGCGCAACTGCCCGAGGATGCCAGCGACGCCAAGGCCAGCCCCTTTGCCGCGCTATCGGGGCTCAGAGGGGCTGGGAAGGGAGAAAAGGGCAAGAGCTAACCCCTTGACTCGGCCCTCTTCAGACCCAGCTGCATAGCAGCATGCCTTGCCCCTGCGGAGGAATTCCGCTAATGAAGCGCGCCCTACACGAAGGACGCGCCGATAGCGGCTGCTGTTGCTAACCAGAGAGAACGACGATGGCTGTTCCGAAGAAGAAAACGACCAAATCGCGTCGCAATATGCGCCGCGCCCACGATGCGCTCACGGCCTCGTCCTATGTCGAGTGCGCCAATTGCGGTGAACTGAAGCGCCCGCACCACGTTTGCGGTGCTTGCGGCTACTACGACGGCCGCGAGGTGATCGACAAGGTCGAGGCGGCCTAAGACCCGATCGGGCGTCCCAGAGTCGGAAAAGCGTGATCCCGGCCGGACAGCGGCCTAAGGTGGGGTCCGAGCCGAGAGACGAAGGGAAGTGGCAGCGGGTGAGCGCCAGTCTGACCATAGCCTTGGACGCAATGGGCGGTGACAAAGCACCGGCCATTGTCGTCAGGGGCGCAAACATCGCACGCCAGCGCCATCCCGAAGCCAAGTTCCTGCTGATCGGCCGCGAGGCCGAGATCCGGCCGCACCTGGAGAAGATGAAGAAGCTCCAGGCGGTCACCACCGTGCAGCACACCGACGACAAGGTAGCCAGCGAGGCCAAGCCGTCCGTGGCTCTGCGCAGCGGCCGGCGCTCGTCGATGCGCCTGGCGATCGAGGAGGTCAAGCAGGGGCGCGCCGAGGCAGTGGTATCGGCCGGCAACACCGGCGCCCTGATGGCGATGTCGAAGATCGCGCTGAAGACCATGCCAGGCATCGACCGGCCGGCGATCGCGTCCTTCTTCCCGACCTACCGGGGGGAGAGCGTGATGCTCGACCTCGGCGCCAACGTGCATTGCGATGCCCGCAACCTGGTGGACTTCTCCATCATGGGGCGCGCTTTCGCCCGCGCGGTGCTGGGTGTTACCAAGCCCAGCCACGCGCTGCTCAATGTCGGCTCGGAGGAGACCAAGGGCCACGAGGCGCTCCAGGAAGCCAGGCAACGGCTAAACCAGCTGGACCCCGAAGGCTTCAAGGGCTTCGTCGAGGGCGACGACCTCTCGCGCGGGACGGTCGACGTCATCGTCACCGACGGCTTTACCGGGAACGTCGCGCTGAAGACCGCCGAGGGCACGGTGAAGCTCATCAGCGAGTTCCTCAATCGGACCTTCCGCTCTTCCCTTCTTGCCAGCCTGGGTTATCTTCTGGCGCGCCAAGCGATGCAGAAGCTGCGCAAGAGACTCGACCCGCGCCGCTACAACGGTGCTGTCTTCCTTGGGCTGAACGGCATCGTCGTCAAGAGTCACGGCGGCACGGACGCCTTGGGGTTCGCCCACGCGATCTCCGTCGCTATCGACATGGTGAAACACGGAGTGATCGAGACCATTGCCAAGGATTGCGCCAACGCCACCGGTACGGCCGTCGACATGAAGGCCGTGGCAAGTTGATGGCTCATCTCGCCAGAGTCGTTTCCTGCGGGGCCTATCTGCCCGAACGCATCATCACCAACGCTGAGATGTCCAGCATGGTCGACACCGACGACAGCTGGATTCGCAAGCGCACCGGAATTGGCCAGCGACACGTCGCGGCCGAAGGGGAGCGAACCTCAGATCTTGGCCTAGCCGCCGCCCAGGAGGCCCTGGCCGCAGCCTCGCTGAAGGCACAGGACATCGATCTCATCGTCTGCGCGACCTCGACGCCGGATGAGACTTTTCCGGCGACCGCGACCCGCATCCAGTCGCGTCTGGGCATCAAGAGCGGGGCTGCCTTCGACGTGCAGGCGGTCTGCAGCGGCTTCATCTACGCGCTCTCCGTCGCCAACAACTTCATTCGCGTGGGGCAGGCCGAGCGTGCCTTGGTTGTGGGAGCGGAGACCTTCAGCCGGATTCTCGACTGGAGCGACCGCTCGACCTGCGTCCTCTTCGGCGACGGGGCCGGCGCCGTGGTCCTGGAACGCATGGCGCTCAACGGAGTCGCCAAGCCGCGCGGCATCCTCTCGACGCACATCTACTCCGACGGCGACCACCACGACGCGCTCTACGTCGACGGCGGACCAGGCTCCACGCGAACCACCGGGTTTCTGCGGATGGAGGGGCGAGAGGTCTTCAAGCATGCTGTCGTGAAAATGGCGGAAGCCATTGATGCGGCGTTGGAATTCAATCAACTAACGCCCGGTGATATCTCTTGGATGGTGCCGCATCAAGCCAATCTGCGCATTATCGAAGCCATGGCGAAACGACTGAACCTGCCAATGGATCAGGTGATCGTCACCGTGGATAAGCATGCCAACACCTCCGCGGCCTCCATCCCCCTGGCGCTCTCCGCCGGCGTCAACGATGGGCGCATCAAGCAAGACGATGTGGTCCTGCTGGAGGCGATGGGCGGTGGATTCACCTGGGGTTCCGCGCTCTTACGCTGGTAGGCCGGCCCGAATGCGTGTCGTGAGCGCCCCGAAATCGCTCCGAAAGTTCTCTCTATAAATATCGGATTTGACCAAGTTTTTTCCTCTGCGTTAAGCTAGCACCTGAAGAAAGAGATCAGGGGCGCGGTCGAGAGACGTAGAGGAGAAAGACGGATGGACAACGATACCGTCACCAGGGCGCAACTTACGGAGGCCGTCTACCAAGAAGTAGGACTGTCGAGAAACGAATCGGCAGCCTTGGTGGAGGACGTCCTGGAGGAGATGACCTCTGCCCTGGTCGAAGGTGAGACGGTGAAAATCTCCTCCTTCGGGACCTTCCTGGTGCGCGAGAAGGGGCAGCGGATCGGGCGCAATCCCAAGACCGGGCAGGAGGTTCCCATCCTGCCGCGCCGTGTCCTGGTGTTTCGGGCGTCGCACGTACTGAAGGAGCGGATCAACGGAGAGGCCGAAGCCGGTGTCGGTTGAACAGGGCGTGGCGCAGCCGAGCGCCGAACGGCAAGGGCGCGGCACCCGCAAGGGGCCGGCCGCCTTTCGCACCATCGGTGAGGCATCCGAGGAGCTGGGCGTACCGCAGCACGTCCTGCGGTTCTGGGAGACCAAGTTCACGCAGCTGAAGCCGCTGAAGCGGGCGGGCGGGCGTCGCTACTACCGCCCCGAGGACATGACGCTGCTGACGCGGATCCGCGACCTGCTCTACCAGGAGGGATTCACCATCAAGGGCGCTCGCCGCCATCTGCGCCAGAAGGGCGGCAGCGAAGCGGAGCAGGAGAGCGCCGCTCAGGAGGGGGCTGTCGACTCCGAAGAGGCGGCGTCCGCGGACGAGGCGGCGCCCCAGGAGGATGCGGCCGAAAGCGTTCCGGCGGAACCGCCGGCCTCCCCGCCGGCGCCCTTGTTCGAGGCATCGGAGAAGGCACAGGAGGCGGAGCGCTTGCGGGCGGCCCTGCGCAGCCTGCATGAGGAGCTGGTTGCCTTGCGCCGAAGCCTCGACGGAACGGCCTCTGGCCCGGCGTGAGACCGCCTGGCGGCATCAGCGGTCGACCGCGATAGAGCGTCGTAGCAGCAGCAGGCTGCCGGCAAGCAGCAGGAGGCCGAGGAGGGCGACGCCCAGGAACTCCTGCCAGACGCTCTGCAGGTCGGCGCCCTTGTAGAGGATCGCTTGGCTGGAGCTGATGAAGTGGCGTGAGGGCAGGGTCAAGGTCAGGACCTGCAGCCAGTCGGGTTGGCTTTCTACCGGCGTGTCGGCGCCCGAGAGCATCTGCAGTGGAATGATCGCAAGGATGAAGAGCAGCGCGAACTGCGCCATCGAACGCGCGATGGTGGCCAGCAAAATGCCCAAGGCCGTGGCCGAGAAGAGATAGAGGATCGCGCCGAAGAAGAAGAGCAAGCGCGAGCCTTGGATCTCTATGCCCAAGAGCCACTCGACGATGGTGAGCATCGCCACGGTCGCCGCGCTCAGCACCACCAGCCCGTTGGCCCAGATCTTTGCCAGCGCGATATCGAAGGCGGAAAGCGGCATGGCCAGGAGGTGCTCGATCGTACCATGCTCGCGCTCGCGCATCAGCGCCGCCCCGGTCAGGATGATCGTTAGCGTGGTGATGTTGTTGATGAGCGAGATGACGCCTTGGTACTGGACGGTGTCTCGGTTGGGGTTGAAGGCGCTGCGGATCACCAGGTCGACCTTGGGCGGCGGTGCCATGTCTTGGCGCGTGGCGAAGCGGGAAACCTCGGCGGACAGGATGTTGTGGATGTAGTTGGCGCCTATGCCTGCCTGCTGCATGGCCGTGGCGTCGATCAGGACCTGCAGCTCCGGCTGCCGTCTGGCCCTAACGTCGGCCTCGAAGCCCGGAGGGACGATCACGGCGAAGAGAAAACGGTCCGCGTCGAGGCCGGCATCGACCTCTGATTCCCGGACATGGGAGACGGCTCGGAACTCCGGCGGAAGGAAGGCTGTCGAAAGCGCGCGAGAGAGGGCGGAGTGGTCCTCGTCCACGAAGGCGATGGTGGCGTTGTTCACCGAGGTCGAGGTGCCGGTCGCCTCCATCGCCAAGCCGGCGGAGAAGGAGTAGACCAGCAGGGCCATCATCACCACGTCGCGCCGGATCGCCAGGATCTCCTTCAGGCCGAGCCAAAAGATCCGCTGCAGCCGCTGCATCGCTCAGCGCTCCTGGCCACGAAGCGCCAAGGCTGCGATGGCGGTGAAGACCGGCCCGTAGAGCGCCAGCATGGCGATGTCCGGTGCCAGGCCCTCCCAGCCGAGGCCCTTGGTGAAAGCCCCCACGCTCAGATGCAGAAAGTAGGACGCCGGCCAGAGCGAGCCGATCACCTGGGCGCCGCCTTCCAGGGTGGAGACCGGCTGCAGCAGGCCGGAGAACTGAATGGTCGGGATAACGGCGGAGAGCGCCGTGGCGAAGACGGCCGCGACCTGGCTGGAGGTGAGCGTCGAGATCACCAACCCGAAGGCCGTCGTACCCCATACGTAGAGCAGCCCGCCAAGAGCGAGTGCCAAGAAGCTGCCTTTCAAGGGGACGCCGAACAGCAGCACCGTCATGGCGGCCAGCAGCAGGAAGTTCGCGAAGGCGATCGCGATATAGGGGGCTTGCTTGCCGACGAGAAACTCCAGCCGCGTGGTCGGCGTGACGTAGAAGTTGGCGATGGAGCCCAGCTCCCGCTCCCTTGCGACGCTGACGGCCGTCAGAATGGCCGGCAAGAGGATCAACAGGATGGCCGGCATCCCCGGCGCCATGGCCTTGATGCTCTCGAAGCTGGGATTGTAGCGGTAGCGCATCTCGATGGTGGCGAGCTGCAGGGCCTCGTCGAAGAGAGGATTGTCGACTTCGCTCAGGAGCGTTCGGTGAATGCCGGCGGCGTAGCCTTCGACCGTCTCTCCCTTGTAGGGCATGGCGCCGTCGACGATGGCCAGCACCTCCGTCGGCGTTCCCGCTTTCAAGTCGCGACCGAAGCCGGGAGGGATCTCCAACACCAGCGAGACCGCCCCGTCGGTCAACTGCCGTATCGCCTCCGTCGGGTCGAACAGCGGCGCGGCTTGGGAGAAGTAGCGCGAACCCTCGAAGGCGGCGGCGTAGGCTCTGCTCTCCGGCGTGCGATCGAGATCCAGCACGGCGAAGGTAAGGTCCTCCACGTCGAGGGAGATCCCGTAGCAGAAAACCACCATCAAGGCGGCGGAGCCGAAGAAGGCGAAAGCCAGCCTCACGGGGTCGCGCAGGATCTCGCGTCCCTCGCGGTGGGCATAGGCACCGAGACGAGTCCAGCTGAACCAGCGATCGTGACGCCTGGGCCGCCGGGGCGGCTCTGTTGGCGGTCGTTCCGGTCTTGGCGCCGTGGACCCGTCCACCGCCTCCAGCTGAGCGATGAAGGCCTCTTCCAGGGTGGCGACCCCGGCGGACTCGATGAGCCGCTCCGGCGTGTCGCAGGCAAGGACCTTGCCGGCGTGCATCAGCGACACCCGATCGCAGCGCATGGCCTCGCCCATGAAGTGGGTCGACACGAAGATCGTGACCCCCTGGCCGCGCGAGAGTTCGATCAGGAGCCGCCAGAAGTCGTCCCGGGCCTCCGGATCGACCCCGGAGGTCGGCTCGTCCAGGATCAGGACGCTGGGCTCGTGGATCACGGCCACGGCGAGGGACAAGCGTTGACGCAGGCCCAGCGGCAAAGCCTGCGGGCGGGTGTGGAGGTGTTGGTCCAGGCCGAAACGCGCGCAGAGCTCGGCGATGCGCGTCTTACGCTTGGCTTCGGGAAGCGCGAAGATCCGAGCATGCAGGTCGAGGTTCTGCAGCACGGTGAGTTCGCTATAGAGCGAGAAGGCTTGGCTCATGTAGCCGACGTTGCGCCGGGATTCGCGATCCTTGGCCTGCACGGGCCGCCCGAAGAGCCGCGCCTCGCCGTCGCTGACCGGGAGAAGGCCGGTCAGCATCTTCATGGTCGTCGACTTGCCGCAGCCGTTCGAGCCGAGGAAGCCGAAGATCTCGCCCTGTTGGATTTCGAAGTTCACGCGATCGACCGCCGTGAAATCGCCGAAGCGGCGGGTCAGATCTCTCGCCTCAATGATCGGCGCGGCGCTGTGCGCCGCCGGTGGCGGGATTGCTAGCGGTTCCTTGGCAACGAAGTCGGGCAACAGGCTGCGATAGGCCGCCTCCAGGTCCGCGGCGCCGGCCGCGGCGATGATCTCGCGCGGCGTTCCGGTCGCCAGCACGCGGCCTCCGTCCATGGCGATCAGCCAATCGAAGGCTTCCGCCTCGTCCATGTAGGCGGTCGAGACCACGACGGACATCTGCGGCCGGCGGGCCCTGAGGTCCGCCAGCAACTGCCAGAACTGCCGGCGCGACAGCGGGTCCACGCCGGTTGTCGGCTCGTCGAGCACCAGCAAGTCGGGATCGTGAATGAGGGCGGAGCAGAGGCCCAGCTTCTGCTTCATGCCGCCCGAGAGCTTGCCCGCCGGGCGATCGGGGAAGGGGGCCAGTCCCGTCGCTTCAAGCAGTGACGCTATCCGATCGTCGCGCTCGGCGGGGCCTTGCCGGAAGAGCCTGCCGAAGAACTCCAGGTTCTCCTTGACCGTCAATTCGGCGTAGAGGTTCTTGCCCAGGCCTTGCGGCATGAAGGCGATGCGCGAGCAGACCCGGCGGCGATGGGCGGCGCGTGCGATGTCGCCGCCCAGAACCTCTATTCGCCCGGCCTGCGGACGCTTCGCTCCGGCCAATAGCCCCAGTAGGGTCGACTTGCCGACGCCGTCCGGGCCGATCACGCCGACCAGGCAGGCGCCGGGCAGGGTCAGGTCGACGCCGTCGAGCGCCACCTGCTTGCGGTAGCGGTGCGTGACGGCGTGAAAGGAGATGCTGGCGGGATCGTTCATTCGAAGAGTTCCGCCGGGATGCGGCGCTGCAGCTTGTCCGGCCAAGCCAGGGAGGGGCTGAGCTTGACGTAGCCAAGCCCGCGCAGGCCCGTCTTGACGTGCTCGATGCGTTCTTCCACCAGCTCGGGCGGTATCCTCAGGCGCACGCGGAAGACCAGTTTCTCGCGCTCGGACAGCGTTTCGACCTGTTTCGGCGTGAACTGCGCTTCCGGCGAGACGAAACTGACCACGGCGGGAATGGCGTAGTCGGGCAGGATGTCCAGCACCAACCGCGCCTCGGCGCCCAGGGCGACTTGGGCGGCGTCGGGCGCGGGCAGGAAGATCTCCATGTAGACCTGGTCCAGATCGAGCAAGGTCAGGATCGCTTCTCCGCCAGCAACGACCTCGCCTGGTTCGGCCAAGCGATAGAGGACGCGCCCGGCGCCGGGGGCCGTCAGCAAGGTGTCGTCCAGCTGGCTCTGGATCCGGCGGACCTCCGCCTCCGAGGCCGTGATCTGCCGCCTCGCCGTGGCGACGTGAGCCTCGGCCGCGCCGACGGCGGCCACCGCGACGTCCCGCGCGGTCTCGCGCTGCTCGAAGACGGAACGGGAGACATGGCCTTTCTCGACCAGCGTCTGTGCTCTCGCCAGCTCGTGCTCGGCGTAGCGCTGCTCGCTGCGGCGCTGCACGACCAGGGCCTCGGCTTCGACCAGGGCCTCGCGCGCCAGGGCCGCCTCCGCTTCGGCGCGGTCGTAGGCGGCCGCCAGCTCGGAGGTCGTCATGCGGGCCAGTTCGTCGCCCGCTTTCACCATGTCGCCTTCCTCGACGGAGAGGCTCTCGATCCTGCCAGGATACTTGGGGGCGATGTCGACCTGATCCGCCTCGATCCGGCCATTGCCCCAGACGATGCCGTCCGGAAGCGCGTCCTGGCGTGCCTGCCACCAACTGAAGCCGCCATACCCGGCCGCCAGCAGGGCGATCGGGATGATCAGCAGCAGAACGCTCTTACGAGACATGGCGAAACGGTCCTTCTTCCGAGGGTGAGTTGAGGTGCAGCGGAAAGTCGTGCAAAGGCTTTCGCCCCGTATTGCGCTGCATCAAATCCAGCTGCTTTTTTGCCCGCGGAGCTGCGTTGCGTCGCCGGATTCTGCTTCGACGCCGGGCGAGAACCGGGAACGGGGTAGGGGAGCGGTCGGAAAGGGCCTCCTCTCCCCCGTTCTGCCTACCTCTTGACGGTCAGAGAGTGTCGCTCGAAGGGTTCCGCGCTTCCACGTCGTTGGCGTCGGAGTGGTTCGACATCACGGACTGGAGCAGGTGCCAGACCTTGGCCGGTTCGAAGCGCTCCATGCACTCGCCCGGCAGTGTGCGGTCGTCACGCCGACGGCAGGTCCGCTTCAGGCAGGGTGAGCAGTCCATGTCGCTTTCCAGGTGCGCCTGGTTGGCGCCCAAGGTCATGGACCGCGTGACGGAGTTCGGGCCGTAGAGCGCGACGGTGGGCACGCCCAACGCGCCGGCGAGGTGCCCGAGCCCGGTGTCCGAGGTGACCACGCCACTGGCGCCCGCGATGAGGTCCCATGCCTGGTCCAGGCTTGCGGTGTGGACGGGGAGTGCCGGGCTCTCGGCCGCGATCGCGGCGGCGCGCGCGCGGTCTTCGCCGCTGTGGCCGGGGAGACGGACCTCCAGCCCCTCGGTGGCGGCAAGGCGGGCCAGGGCCTGCCAATGCGGCACCGGCCAACGCTTGGAGTACCAGCCGGCGCCGTGCAGGAAGACCAGGTAGGGCGTCTCCGCCAGGCGCGCCGTGGGAAAGCCGAACAGCGGTGGGCTTTCGGGCTTCTCATAACCCAAAGAGGCGGCGAAGAGCTCACGAATACGTTCTACCGCATGGGTCTCGCGCGAGATCCGGTGGCGGGTCCTGTAGAGCAGCGGCGAAAAGCGCTCACGCTCGGACCCGAAGTCGTAGCCGTGCAGATGTCCCTTCGCCAGACGGCCCATGACGGCGCTCTTCCACAGGCTCTGCGCGTCGATGACGTGGTCATAGCGTGCCGCGCGAAGATCTTTCAGGAAGGCCTTGAAAGCACCGCCGAAAACGCAGGCAAGCGGCCGTGCGCGCCAATAGCGGAAGCGAACCGTCAGGATGCGTGACACCATGGGATGGCGTCGGGGCAGCAGGGCGAAGTCCTGCTCGACCAGCCAATCGATCTCGATCCCCGGCAGCATGCGCGCCGCATCGGAGACGGCCGGAAAGGTGTCCAGCACATCGCCGATGGAGGAGGTCTTGACGATCAGCACGCGCATGAGGTTTCGCCGGCTACTCCACTTCTGAACGATCCAGCGCTTCCAGAACCATGTCCGGGCTCATCTCCGTCAAGCAGCGCAGGTGGCCAAGCGGGCAGACGCGCTTGTGGCAAGGGCGGCACGGAAGATCGAGACCCAAGATCCGCGCCGTGGCGCTGAGAGGAGGTGTCTCGGCGGCCGTGCTAGAACCGTAAAGGGCCACCAGCGGCTTTGCCAAGGCGGCAGCCACGTGCATCAGCCCGGAATCGTTGCTGACCACATGATCCGCGAGGCTCAGCAGTGCGACCGCTTCGCTGAGGCCGGTCTTGCCGGTGAGGTCGGTCACCGCGGCGGGGGCCGCGGCGGCGATCGTAGCGCCTGCGGAGGCGTCGGCGGCCTGACCCAGAACCCAGACCTGGCCGCCGTCGGCGGCCCAGGCGGACGCGACCCGGGCGAAGTGCGACGCCGGCCAGCGCTTTGCCGGACCGTAGGCGGCGCCCGGACAGAGGACCAGCAGACGACCGCTCGGCCGGCTCAGCCGGCTTTTCTCGAGGGCGTCTCTTCGCGCCTGCTCCGGCACATCGAAGCGGAGGACGGGCGTCACCATCGGCACGGAGGCGCCCTCTGGACGGCCGAGAGCCAGGAAGCGATCGACGGTGCGTGGCACGGCTCGCCGATCAAAGGGTCTGCGGTCGTTCAGCAGAGGCCAGCGAGGCTCGCCCTTGTATCCCGTTCGCCGTGGTATGCGAGCCGCGAAAGGGACCAGCGCCGCCTTCCAGCTGCGCGGCAAGACGATGGCACGGTCGAAGGCCTCATGGGCCAGACGGCGTCCCAAGCGCCAACGCGTCGTCAGAGCGGCCTGGCCCGAGGCGACAGCGAGGCGCTCGAAACGGTCGACGTCCGGCATGAAGGCCAGAAGGGCTGCCGTGGCGGGCGGCGCCACGACGGTCAGCTGGGCCGCCGGGTCCGCCGCCTTCAGAAGCCGGAAGAGGCTCCCGGCCATGATCATGTCGCCGACCCACGCGGGGCCGACGACCAGGAGGCGTTCGCCCTTGCCGCCGCTCACCGGCAGTCCCCTTGTCCCTGCGGCAGCAGACGCGTGCGCACGACGACTTGTCGCTGGGGCGCCTCGATCCGGGGCGGCAGGGGGATCTTCAGAACACGTTGGTGGCTGGAGGAGAGTTCCGAGACCGGCACGTTTAGGCTGTTGAGCAGAGCGTCCAACCGCTCTCTTTGCTGCGCCGTCGAGTCCTCGTTCCAGACGATCAAGCAGGCGCCAGGTCGAGCCGGGGCAGGGGGCCTCACCTCCCAGTATCGGGGCGTCACGATGCGCGCATCGGGAAACTGGACGCGAAGGTTCCCCGCGATGTGGATGTCGCCGGCGACGATCGTGCCCTGGCCCCGGTAGCCTTCATTGCGCAGCTCCTGCGCCAAGGCGGGGTAGGGAGTCTGCATCCGGCACTTGGCGCAGAAGGCTGGGCCGGCCTCGATGTGCTGGAAGCGCGCCTGGATCACGATCAGCACGACGATGGCGTAGAAGATCAAGAGCCATCGCTGTGTAGTCCAGCTGAGCGACGCGGCCTCGACCCTCCGGAAGAACATCGGCAGCAGGGGCAGGGTGAGGGGATAGAGACGGAACTGGTTCGTGAGGTGAATCTCGAGAACCACGGCCGCGAGAGGTGTCAGTAGGAGGATCGCCAGCCCGTAGTAGAGAAGCGCGCGGGCGCCGCCCTCCAAGCTGCCCCTAGGCAAGGGCTTGAGGCTGGGGAAGAAGAGTAGCCCCAAGATGAGCCAAGCTGGAAAGCTGCCGACGAAGAGGTTCAGAAAGCCGTACCAGGCCCGCCAGTACCAGGGATTGAGAGTTTGCGGGCTTTGCCAGTCGTTGAGACGGCGCTCGATCGTCTCAAGGAGGGCGGGCCCCTGGTCCAACGCCCACACCAGGGTCGGCAGCAAGATAAGCAATGTCAGCAGGAGACCGAGCAGGAGAGGCCAACGGAAAAGGGCTCGTCGCGCGTCTTGCTCTGCCGCGGCGGCCAGGAAGAGGGCCACGGCCGCCAGACCGGAGTAGCCGCTGGACAAGAGACCCAGGCCCAAGCTCACGCCGAAAGCCAGATAGTGGCCGAGGGCGCGCTCTCGCAGCAGCGACAGGAAGCTCCACGTCATGGCGAGCACGAGAACGGAGGCGAGGACCCCCTCCGCATCCGCCTCGTGCAGCCGCCAGGCGATGGGATAGAGCAAGAGCGGCGACAGACCGCAGGCGACCTGCAGTCGGCGGTCGGCGATCAGCTGCCTGGCGGAGAGGTAGGCGAAGAGGTGGATCAGGAAGACCAGGCTATAGCGGACGACGCCGACCGCGAGCACGGAGGGGCCCAGGGGCTGCGCCACGAGCCAGACCAGCCAGCTGTAAAGCGGCGGCCGCTCGTAGCCGTATCCGGCGTCCAGGGTCTGCGCGAAGAAGAGGTGGTCGGTATGGTCGTTGCCGACTGTGGCCGTCAGCAGCGGCCTCAGAACCGCGTGCAGGATCTGCAGCAGCGCCATCGCCGTGACGAAGGTGACCGGCCGAAAGACCCAGTCCCACCTGCCGTCCGTGCCGTCCTTCGTCGGCCCGCTGTAGGCGGTTCCTGTCTCCGAGACGGTCAAATTTCCTGCTGCTCCCTACCGGCCATGGCGGAGGCCAGGGCTTAGGCGCCCCTGTCGCCGGGGTCAAGCGGCCCGCCACTCTTCTCTTGCCAGCGACGCCCGCTCGCAGGCAGAGCTAGCGGATGAGGTCAAACCAGGATCAAGCAGCTGAAGGCCCCGGTTCGGCCTCCCTCTGGACCATTCGCATCGGCGCCGCCTTCGTCGCGCTCATGGCCGGCTGGCGCGCCGCCATGACCCTCTCGTCGATGATCGGCGGCTACAAGCTCGCTATCCGGGAAGCCGCGCTCAGCTTCATGTGGGTGCCCGACCTGCTTTTCTTCGTGGCCTTCGGCTACCTTGCGCTCGCCGCGCACCGCGCCGGCCGTCGCCTTTACCAGGAGATCGCTCTCGTCACCAGCGGCCTCCAGTTGGTCTTTCTCCTGGCGACTCTCGTCGTCTTCCGCCGCTGGACCGATGCCGAGGCGCTGGGGTTCGATGATCCCTTGACCTGGCTTCACGTACTGCTGCCAAGCCTGTGGTGCTGCTGGTTGATCGGTTACACCTTGCTGCGGCTCTGGCGGTTGAAACGCGCTCAGGCCCGATAGAGCTGCTCCGGCGACCGCGCCACCTCGTTCTTCGTGGAGCGAAGCACGAAGGGCCGCTCTTCGCCGGCGTAGCTTTGCATATGGACGAACACGCTGTCGGCGTCGATCAGGACCACGCCAAGTGCGGCCGGCATGATCGTTCCGAAAACTTCTTCACTCTCAGAGAGATCCAGCGCGATTTGATGGTTGGTTGCGAAGAGCGTCGAGATCGGAATCCCGGCCCAGGACCCGGCCATCGGGCGGTGCACGTGCCCGAAGAAGAGGTGGCGCACGCGTTCGTGTCCGCGCAGCAGAATGTGACGCAGCATGTCGGCCCCTTCGGTCAGGCGGATCTCGTCGATCCCCTTTATGCCGATGTCGAAGGGCGGGTGATGCAGAAAGAGGAACACGTCCGTCTGGTGGTGGGTGGCCAGGCGCGCCTTCAGCCAGGCCAGCCGCTCCTCGCAGAGACGCCCGGTCTTGTTGCCGTCATCAAGACTGTCGAGCAGCAGGCAGACGCCATTCTCTAGCGCGACTTCGTACTGCACGAAACCCGCCTCATCGCGCGGCACGTCGGGAAAGACGCGGTCGAACTCCGGGCGTGCATCGTGATTGCCCAGAAGCAAGTAGTAAGGGACCGTCAGACGGTCCAGGAGGTCCTTGAGGGCACGGTAGGCCCCCTCTTCGCCGCGGTGCGCGAGATCGCCCGTGACGAAGACGCCCTTGGCATCGCCGTGATCCCGGTTGATGACGTCGATAGCGGGCGCCAGTCTCTCGACAGGATCCAACCCGAAGAGACGACCCGGCGGAACCACGAGATGCGGGTCGGTGAGGTGGATCAGCTTCTCCAAGGTTCTCTCCTCGAACGGGAACCCGGTTCCTGAACCCAAGGATTGGACCCCTAGGCCGCTCTCCCGTAGTAGAGCGTGACGGTGTGGGTCGCCTCGGCGAAAAACAACCAGCGCTCCAGCGCCGCACTGGCAAGCGCCGTCAGTGCCGCCGCCCAGCCGATCAGCATGGCGCCCCAGCCGCTACCGACGGCCGCGGTCAGCAATAGCAGGAAGATTGATGCCGCGACGAGCCCGAGGGCCAGATGGCGCAGCTTTTCGGCATGCTTGCGCGCGACGCGATAGCCCATCTCGCTCAAGAGGTAGTTCTCTTCAGTGTGCGGAGGCTCCAGCATGCGTACCTTGCCGATGGCCCCGAGGCCGGTCGCGGTCTCCATGGTGGCGCTGGACTCCGCCTGGTCGATGTCTCTCCAGTAGAGCCATTTGACCGCCCAGGCGGCCAGCAGAACGAAGGCGCCGACGATCGCGGCCGTGCGGACTCCGGCATGGAAAGAGAGGACGACAGTGAGCAGCGCGGCGCCCGTGCCGAGGCCCAGCAGCAGATAGACCGGCACCACCTTGGGATGATGCCACTGCCGGATCGGCTTCAAGCTGCGGTAGATCATCGCCGTGGCGAAGACCGTCGCGGCGGCGCCGACCAGGGCGAGAAGAGCACAAAGCCAAGGGAACCAGCCGCTGCTGCCGACTAGCGGGGCGGAGAGGAACAGCAAGCCCGCCGGGACGAAGGTGAGCAGGGCGAAGACACCCTCGCGCGACAGCCAAGACGAGCGCCATTGGCTGAAGGCGCGCCAGGCCCGCTCCGGCCGCCGCAGATGTTGGGTCGAGGCCAGGAGGCCGATGATGACCAGGGCCAGTGCAACGAAGAGGCCGACGCCCATCACCCAGCGGCTATCCGCCCAGGCGAACCGCAGGATGGTGCCGAGACCGAGTAGGAAGAGAAGGCCGTAGCCGGCGCCGCTGAGCGCGGTGAAGGCAATGACGGAAGGTGCTGGATGCATGGGCGTCAGTCCGCGAGCAGGCGATCGACCCAGGCCAGAAAACCGCCTTGCGGTTCAGCCGGCTCCAGGGCCTTGGGTTTGTCGGCGCCGCGACCGTCGCGACGGGGTCGCGGCGGCAGGTAGCGGTTGGTCGGGCGGTAGCCCAACTCGGGCATGAGGGCCATGCCGTCGCGTTCGGCCACCAGCTTGGAGACGTCGCTCTCCGGATCGGCGAGGTCGCCGAAGTGGCGCGCGCTGGCCGGGCAGGTCCGCACGCAGGCCGGCTGGCGCTCCTCTTCCGGCAAAGCCTGGTTATAGATCCGGTCGATGCAGAGCGTGCACTTCTTCATGACGCCCACGCCGGGATCCATCTCGCGCGCGCCGTAGGGACAGGCCCAGGCACAGAGACCGCAGCCCATGCAGCGGTCCTCATCGACCAGGACGATGCCGTCCGCCTGGCGCTTGTAGGAGGCACCGGTCGGGCAGACGGTGACGCAAAGCGCGTCCTCGCAGTGCAGGCAGGACTTGGGAAAGTGCACCACCTGGGGCGCGCCTTCCTCCGGTTCCACCTCGAAGGCGTGCACCCGATTGAGCCAGGCGCCGCGCGGTTCCGCGCCATAGGGGTCTAGATCCGAGAGCGGGGCCGGATAGCCGCCGGTGTTCCACTCCTTGCAGTTCACCACGCAGGCCTGGCAGCCGACGCAGGTATCGAGGTCGATGACCAGGCCCAGGCGTTTGGCCGGCTGTTCCTTCGGCAGGCTGGTCATGGTCAGCTGGCCTCCTCTTTGCCGCCCTCGAAGAGAAGACGAGAGGGACCCTTCCCCATGCCGGGCAAGGGATTGAGCGTCGGCTCGCTCGCCCTGGCCGCATCGAGCGCCTCGTCCGGCGTCATCTTCACCACCTTGAGCCTGAGGTCGTACCAGGCGGCCTGTCCGGTGACCGGATCGCTGTTGGAGAAGCGGTAGCCGCCTTGCTCCGGCAGCAGCTCGTCGATCAGGTGGTTCAGCAGGAAGCCGCGGGTTGCCTCCGGTGCGCCGGGATCGAGCCCCCAGGCGCCGGCTCTCTTGCCGATGGCGTTCCAGGTCCAGACGGTCTTGTCGTTCAAGGCCAGCATGACCCTGACTTGCGCCTTGATCCTGCCGTGACGGCTCACCGCCCAGACCCAATCGTCGTCGGCGATATCCTGCGCCTCGGCGACGGCGCGGGGAATGTAGAGGCGATTGGCGGCGTGGATCTGTCTCAGCCAGGCGTTCTGCGAGTGCCAGGAATGATACATGGCCATCGGCCGTTGCGTGATGCCGCGCAGCGGATAGGCGCTGTCGTCGTTGCTCTCGTCCTCCAGCAGGCTGTACCAGGTGGGGAGAGGATCGAATGCCTTGCCGATGCGGCCACGAAGATCCTCCGGCGGTTGGATCTCGCCATGGCCTTCCGCCGCCAGGCGGAAGCGCTGCTGCACTTCGCTGTAGAGCTGCAGCATGATCGGTGCCGGCGACTCGATGAAGCCCATCTCCGTCGCCCAGTCCAGGTAGGCTTGATTGGCGAAGCGGTGGTGCTGGGCTTCCGCCGGAATCTCCTCGCGCCAGAAGCAGCCGTTTTCGATGTAGGCGTCCAGCTGGCGCGGGTTCACGGCGCCGCGCCCGCGCCCCTTGCCGTCTGGCCCGCGAAAGCCGGCCAGGGGGCCGACGCCGGGCTTGCGCTCGTGGTTGACGATGTAGTCGGCGTAGCCGCCCGGATAGCGGGGCGCTCCGCTGTCGTCGACCATGCCCGGCAGGCCCAGACGCGCGCCCAGATCTAGCAGGACGGTCTGGAAGGGCCGCACGTCTCGGTCCGGCGTCAGGATCGGCTGGCGGATCGCGTCGGCCGCCGAATGGGCGTCGCAGATCGGCCGGTCCAGCAGCGAGATGCAGTCCCAGCGCTCCAGATAGGTGGTGTCGGGCAGGATCAGGTCGGCGTAGTTGACCGTCTCGGAGGCAAAGGCATCGGCGTAGATGATGAAGGGGATCTTGTACTCGCCGCTCACCGGGTCCTTGTCGGTCAGCATGGCATGCATGCCGCCGGTGTTCATCGAGGAGTTCCAGGCCATGTTGGCCATGTAGAGGAAGAGCGTGTCGATCGGGTAGGGATCGGCCTTCCAGGCGTTGGTGATCACCATGTGCATCAGCCCGTGGGCGGCGATCGGCGCCTCCCAGGAATAGGCCTTGTCGATGCGTTGCGGCTTGCCTTCGCCGTCGAGCAGCAGGTCTTCCGGACCGGTGACAAAGCCCAGGGGCGGCCCCGGCATGGGTTTGCCGGGCACAACCTGATGGGGCTTGCCGGTCGGCTTTTGGCCCGGTGGCGTGGGGCGAGGGAAGGGCGGCTTGTAGCGCCAGGCGCCCGGCCGGTCGACCGCGCCCAAGAGAAGCTGCAGGATATGGATGGCGCGGCAGGTATGAAAGCCGTTGCTGTGGGCCGAGATACCGCGCATCCCGTGCGCCGCCACCGGCCGGCCGACGACCTGCCTGTGCTGGCGTCCCCAGCCGTCTTCCCAGGTCTCCTCGCGCACCGGGGCGTCCTCGAAGGCCGCCTCGGCGAGCTCGGCGGCCAGGCGGCGGATCGTCTCCGGCGCGATGCCGCAGCGCTCCGCCACGGCCTCGGGCGCATAGGCCTCCTCGTCCAGGCGCCGTGCCACCAGCTCGAAGGCCGGAACGACCTCGCGCCCGTCGGCCAAGGTGTAGCGGCCCGTCATGGCCGGCAGTCCGTTGGTACCGGGGAAGGGGACGGCTGTGTTCTCCTTGCGGTCCCAGACCAGCGCGCGTCCCTCTTCGTCGCGCGCGATCAGGCCGTGCTGGGCCGTGCCCTTGGCGTCGATCACCAGCTGCGGCGCGTTGGAGAACTTGCCCAGGAAGTCGATGTCGACCTTGCCGGCGCGCAGCAGTTCGCGACAGAGGGAGAGCACGAAGAGGCCGTCGCTTCCGGGCGTGATCCCGATCCACTCGTCTGCAATGGCGGAGTAGCCCGAGCGCACGGGGTTGATCGAGACGATCTTCGCGCCGCGTTCCTTCAGCCTGGCAAGGCCCATCTTGATCGGATTGCTGTCGTGATCCTCGGCGACGCCGAACAGCAGGAAGAGCTTCGTTTGCTCCCAATCGGGCTCGCCGAACTCCCAGAAGGCGCCGCCCAGGGTGTATAGCCCGGCGGCTGCCATGTTGACCGAGCAAAAGCCGCCGTGCGCGGCGTGATTGGGCGTGCCGAACTGGCTCGCCCACCAGCCGGTCAGCGCCTGGCTCTGGTCGCGGCCGGTGAAGAAGGCCAGCTTGCGCGGATCCTCGGCGCGGATCTTGCCCAGGCGCTCGGCCGCGATGGAGAGCGCTTCCTCCCACTCGATCTCGACGAAGTTGCCCGAGCCGCGGGGGCCGACCCGCTTCAAGGGCTTGCGCAGTTTCGCCGGGGAGAGCTGGTTCATGATCCCGGCCGAGCCCTTGGCGCAGAGCACGCCGCGGTTCACGGGGTGGTCGGGATTGCCCTCGATGTAGCGAAGCTGTCCGTTTCTAAGGTGCACCCGAATGCCGCAACGGCAGGCGCACATGTAGCAAGTGCTGGTCTTGATCTCGTCCGATGGCGGGCGCGATAGAGCGATTGGGCGGTCCGAGGCGGCGCCGTCGGGCATGGCTGCTGCTCCAAGCTTAGAAGTAGACTGATTTCGAATAGCAGTAGCCTCTCCCAATTGGAACGGGTTACCGGGACGCAGGGGAGCCTGCGCCTATCCGGTCGGTCACAAAAACTTTTACGGAACCATGAAATTCGGGGCTTGCATTGGAGGACCCAGATGCATTATCTCCCGAATTGTCCGATGGCGAATAGCCGGAGGGCTCTCCCCGAAAGGGGCGCGGCGATTTGAGTGAGGCAGCTTGCGACCGCGTTATCAACCGCTAAAGCGCCACGGGGTGATCTCCGTGGGCCTAATGAGCTTGTGGAGGTCATTTTTTTGTCTGCACCCCTGCGCACGTACTCCGTCCGTCTCGCCTCGCCTTGGGGGCTCGGACGATGAAGTACCTCCCTCTCTTCATCGATCTGGCCGGTCGGCCCTGCCTGGTCGTGGGCGGCGACGAGACCGCCGCGCGAAAGATCCGGCTTCTCAAGCGCGCCGGCGCCAAGGTGCGTCTGGTGGCGGAGCAGGTGGTCGAAGAGATCGCCGAGGCTATCTCTTCTGGCCGGATCGAGTGGACCGCGACCGGATTTCATCCGGCCCAGCTGGACGGCGCGGTGCTTGTCGTCGTGGCCGATCATGACGTCGCTCCCCTGGTCAAGTCAGCCTGCGACGCCAGTGGCATTGCCATAAACGTTGTCGACCGGCCCGACCTCTCGACGGTGGTCGTGCCCGGCATCGTGGACCGCGATCCGGTCATCGTCGCGATCGGCAGCGGCGGCAGCGCGCCGGTCCTCGTGCGTCGCCTGCGCGAGCGGATCGAGGCCTTGCTGCCGGCCGGTTTGGGCCGCTTGGCGGCCTTCGCGGAGCGCTTCCGCGGCGCCGTTGCCGCCAAGCGCGGGGCCGGGGACGAGCGACGCGACTTCTGGGAGTCGGTGCTCGACGGTCCCATCGCCGCCAAGGTGCTGGAGGGTCGCGAGCCGGAGGCCAACGAGGCCATGCTCCGCCTCCTCAACAGCGGAGAGCACGCCGTCAAGCGAGGCGTCGTCAGCCTGGTCGGCGTCGGTCCCGGCGATCCCGATCTCCTGACCCTGAAGGCCTTGCGCGCGATGCAGGACGCCGACGTGGTGGTGCACGACGCCCTCATCGGCCCGCGCATTCTGGACTACGTCCGCCGCGACGCGGAGCGCATCGACGTCGGCAAGCGCAAGGGCGCGCATTCCAAGAAGCAGCCCGAGATCCTGGAGATCCTGCGCGAGCAGGCCGAAGCCGGCCGTCGCGTGGTTCGCCTGAAGGGCGGCGATCCCTTCCTCTTCGGTCGCGGCGGCGAGGAGCTGGTCTACCTGCGGCAACAGGGCATCGCGGTCGAGGTGGTGCCCGGCATCACGGCGGCTCTCGGCGCCGCGGCCACCGCCGAGATCCCCTTGACCCATCGGGGCCTGGCTCAGGCCTGCAGCTTCGTCACCGGCCACGGCCAGGACGGCGAGCCGGACTTGGCGCCGGAGCTGCTGGGCGGCGAGGGCACCTTGGCGATCTACATGGGCGTCAGCGTCGCCGACCGGCTGGCGCGACGCATTGTCGAGGCCGGTCGCCCGGCCTCCACCCCGGTTGCGGTGATCGAGCGGGCTTCCTGGCCGGAGCAACGCAACCTCTACGGCACCTTGGGCGAACTCGGCGATCTCGTACGCCGCCAGTCCGTGAGCGGTCCGGCCCTGCTGATCGTCGGCGAGGTCGCCCGTCTCGGCCGCGGCGCGGAAATCCCGCTCGAAGCCGAGCCTTTGGCTCTCACCTGCTAGGGACATCTCGATGACGCTGCAAGTCATGACCGCGAACCGCTTAGGCGATGGCGCCGTGGTCTATCTGGACGCGGAAGGGCGCTGGAGCGAGCACCTCGCCGAGGCGCAGGTCGCCGCCGACGCGGAGACGCTGAACCTGTTGGAACGCCGAGCCGAAGCGGCGGTGCGCGACCGAGAGGTGGTCGGCGCCTATCTCTTCCGCGTCGATACCGCCGACGGCACGCCGCGGCCCATCGGCCAGCGCGAAATCATCCGTGCCGCCGGACCGACGGTCGGCACCGATCTGACCCCTCCAGCCTTGAGGATCTGACCCACCATGTACCGCTACGACGAGTTCGATCAGGCCTTTGTGCGCCAGCGGGTCGAGGAGTTTCGCGAGCAGGTCGGCCGCCGGCTGATGGGCGAGCTGAGCGAGGACGAGTTCAAGCCGCTGCGTCTCATGAACGGCCTCTATCTGCAGCTGCACGCCTACATGCTGCGGGTCGCCATTCCCTATGGGACCTTGTCATCGACGCAGCTGCGCAAGCTCGCCCACATCGCGCGCACCTACGACCGCGGCTACGGCCACTTCACCACGCGCCAGAACATCCAGTTCAACTGGCCGAAGCTGGCCGACGTCCCGACCATTCTGGATGAACTGGCCGACGTGGAGATGCATGCCATCCAGACCAGCGGCAACTGCATCCGCAATGTCACCTCCGATCCCTACGCCGGTGTCGCCGCCGACGAGATCGAGGATCCGCGGGTCTATGCCGAGATCATCCGGCAATGGTCGACCCTGCACCCCGAGTTCTCCTTCCTGCCGCGCAAGTTCAAGGTCGCCATCACCGGCTCTCCGCACGACCGCGCGGCGATCAAGGTGCACGACATTGGCCTGCGCATGCTGCGCAACGAGGCCGGCGAGCCCGGTTTCGAAGTCGTCGTGGGCGGTGGCCAGGGGCGTACACCGGTGGTGGGCCACTCCATCCGCGCCTTCCTGCCGAAGAACGATCTCCTGAGCTACCTCGAGGCGATCTTGCGGGTCTACAACCTGCTGGGCCGCCGGGACAATCTCTACAAGGCGCGGATCAAAATCCTGGTCAATCAGACGGGTGTGGAGGAGTTCACCCGCCTGGTCGAGGAGGAGTGGCAGGCAATCCGCCAAGGCTGGGAGCTGGAGCTGCCGGACAGCGAGATCCAGCGGATCTCCAGCTACTTCGCGCGGCCGAACTACGGCGAGGCCGAGCCCATCGACTTCGGCTTCGTCACCGCGCAGCGCAAGAACCCGGAGTTCGCGCGCTGGGCGCGCTGCAACACCTTCGCCCATCGCCAGCCGGGCTACACCATCGCCGCCATCTCGCTGAAGCCGGAAGGCGGCATCCCGGGCGACGCCACGGCCGAGCAGATGGAGGTGGTGGCCGACCTGGCGGACCAGTTCGGCTTCGGCGAGATCCGCGTTACGCACGAGCAGAACCTGGTGCTGCCCGACATCCGCAAGGCCGACCTGCTGGCCGTCTGGCAGGCATTGGACAAAGCCGGACTCGCGGTGCCGAACCTGGGCCTCATCACCGACATGATCGCCTGCCCGGGCCTCGACTACTGCAACCTGGCCAATGCCCGCTCGATCCCCGTCGCGCAGCGGATCGGTCAGCGCTTCGCCGACCGCGCCTTGGTGGAGGAGTTGGGCCCGATCACCCTCAACATCTCCGGCTGCATCAACGCCTGTGGGCATCACCACGTGGCCAACATCGGCATCCTCGGCGTCGATAAGAAGGGCAAGGAATTCTACCAGATCACCCTGGGCGGCCGCGCCGACGAGGCGGCCGCCATCGGAGAGATCGTCGGCCCCGCCTTCTCCTACGAAGACGTGGTCGACGCGGTGGAGACCATCGTCACCACCTATCGCGGCCAGCGCCAAGCCGGCGAGGCCTTCCTCGACACCTACCAACGCATCGGTATCCAGCCTTTCAAGGAGAAGCTCTATGGCACTCGTTAAGCATGGCGAAGTGATCGCCGATCCCTGGGTCCGCATCGAGAACGACACGCTTCCGCTCGGCCGGCCCTTGCTCTTGACCCTAGAGGAATGGGAGCGCCTGGCCGGCAGCCTGCGCCACTGGGATCAGCCCCTGGGCCTGATCCTGACCGGCGCCGAGCCCTTGGACCAGCTGCGCGACAGCCTGGGTCACTTCCAGCTGATCGCGCTCGCGTTCCCCAAGTTCACCGACGGGCGCGCCTATTCCCAAGCACGGCTGCTGCGCAAGCGCTACGGCTTCACCGGAGAGCTGCGGGCCATCGGCAATGTCCTGCAGGACCAGTTCCTGCAGATGCATCGCTGCGGCTTCGACTCCTACGAGGTCGCCGACGAGAAGGCGGCCGAGGCCTGGATCGCGGCCACCAGCCGCTATCTGGGCTTCTACCAGCCGTCGGAGCGTGGCGACTTCCGCGGCGCGCGCGCAGGCAGCGACCCGCAGATCTTCGTCACCGCCGAGCAGCCGGCGGCGGCCGCTTGGGCCTACTGACGAGCGGGTGGGGAACACGGCCATGAGCAACGCCCGCAAAGCCTATCGCCTGCTGACCGGTGCCGACGACGCTGCTTTCTGCGAGCGTGTGTCGGAGGCGCTTTCCGACGGCTACCTCCTCTGGGGGTCTCCCGCCATCTCGCAAGGCACCGTCGGCACCCTGGTTGCCCAGGCCGTGGTCCTGCCCGAGTTTCTTCGCTGCAAACAAGAACTGGAACAATGACAGTGAACCCCTCCCTCGGTCGCTCCACCCGCCTGGTGCGGGCCGGCCTCGAGCGCAGCCGCTTCTCGGAAACGAGCGAGGCGCTCTACCTCAACTCCGGTTTCGTCTTCGCCAGCGCGGCGGACGCCGAAGCCGCCTTCAAGGGCGAGAACCAGAACTACATCTATTCTCGCTACGGCAACCCGACGGTCAGCGTCTTCGAGGAGCGGCTGGCGGCCCTGGAGGGGGCGGAGATGTGCCGGGCAACGGCAACCGGGATGGCGGCCGTCTTCTCCTCGCTGGCCTGCCAGCTGAAGGCGGGGGACCGGGTGGTGGCGGCCCGCGAGCTCTTCGGCTCCTGCCTGCACATCATCACCAAGATCCTGCCGACCTGGGGTATCGAGACGGTGCTGGTGAAGGGCAGCGACCTCGCGGCCTGGGAGCAGGCGCTGGCCGAGCCGACCCAGGCGGTCTTTCTGGAAAGCCCGTCGAATCCCATGCTGGAGGTGGTGGACATCGCCGCCGTCTGCCAGTTGGCCCATGGGGCCGGGGCTCGCGTGGTCATCGACAACGTCTTCGCCACGCCGCTCTACCAGAAGCCGCTGGAGCTGGGCGCCGACATCGTCGTCTACTCGGCCACCAAGCACATAGACGGGCACGGGCGCTGTCTGGGTGGCGCGGTCCTGGCGACGACAGAGTTCATGACCGAGCACTTCATCCCCTTCTATCGCCACACCGGCCCGTCGCTCAGCCCCTTCAATGCCTGGGTCATGGCCAAGTCGCTGGAGACCTTGGAGCTGCGGGTGGAGCGCCAGAGCCAGTCGGCCGCGGCGATCGCCGACTGGCTGGCCGAGCAGCCCGCGGTGCGCCAGGTGCGCTACCCCGGCCGCGCCGATCATCCGCAGCACGCGCTCGCCAGCCGACAGATGTCGGGCTACGGCAGCCTGGTCAGCTTTGAGCTGGACGGCGGCAAGGAGGCGGCCTTCGGCTTGCTGGACGCCTTGGGCCTGATCGACATCTCCAACAACCTGGGAGATGCGAAGTCCTTGGCATGCCACCCGGCGACGACCACGCACTCGAAATTGACGCCGGAGGCGCGCGCCGACTGCGGCATCACCGACGGGGTGGTGCGGGTCTCGGTCGGGCTGGAGACGGCGGCCGACATCATCGCCGACCTGGATCAAGCCTTGGCGGCGCTCGCGCCCAACACGATCTCCTTCCCGGCGCGTTTGGTCGCCGGCGCCAGCGGCTAGGGCGATGGCTACCTCCGACCCGCCGAGCCCGGAGGAGCTGAACGCGCGATACGGCGATCTTTCGAGCCAAGAGGTGGTGACGGCGCTCTGCCGTGACCTCTTCAAGGGAAAGGTCGCCCTATTGACGGCTTTCGGCGCGGAATCGGCGATCCTTCTGGACCTGGTCTCCCGCGCGGATCCGGCGACACCGGTGATCTTTCTCGACACCGGCAAGCACTTCGCCGAGACCCTGGCCTACCGCGATCTGGCGATCCGCCGCTTTCGGCTGACCGACCTGCGCCAGATCCGGCCCGACCCGGAGATGCTGGCCGCCATCGATCCCGACGGGACGCTCTGGAAGGCAAGTCCCAATGCCTGCTGCGGCCTCCGCAAGGTGGTCCCGCTTCGCCAGGCCCTGCGGCCCTTCGAGCTGGTGATCACCGGGCGCAAGCGCCTGCATGGCGGCGGACGCGAGACGGTTGAGCTCTTCGAGCGCTTCGACGGCCGGCTCAGGGTCAATCCCCTGGCGCGGTGGAGCCAGGCCGACCTCGATCACGCCATGGAGAACGCCGGTCTGCCGCGCCATCCCCTGGTGGAGCAGGGCTTCCGCTCCATCGGCTGTCGCCATTGCACCCGCCCCATTTCCGCCGACGAGGGCGCGCGGTCCGGGCGCTGGGCCGGCAGCGAGAAGAGCGAGTGCGGCATTCACCTGCCCTTGGCTCTGCCGCAAGCGGAAGGCAGCAGCGACGGCAGGTAGGCATCGGCCGATCGCGCTGCAGTCCCGAGGCGTGCCGCCGCCGTGACCTTGCTCCCTTAAGCCCGACCCTCCAGTTCGACCTGATGCGCCTTGACCATCTCCGTCATGCTGTTGAACTGAAAGGTGAATGCCGGTGTCTCGTCTGGGCGGATGGTGGCACCGAAGCCCTCCTTGCCGTGGCGGCGGTAGATCCAGCAGTTGGCGAGACCATGCTTGTTGGCCGGCGCGTGGTCGTGGAACAGGCTCTCGGCGGTGTGCAGAATCTCGTGCTTCCGGATTCCCCGACGAGCCAGTGTCTCGATCATGTAGTCGAAGTTGCGGTCGTCGGGCTTGTAGCTGCCGATGTCCTCGGCGGTGAAGACTCCGTCGAAGTGGACGCCGAGGCGGGCGTTCGAGCCGGAGAAGTTGAGGTTGTCGGTGTTGGTCAGCACGACCAGCTGGTAGTGCCGCTTGAGATAGGAGAGCGCGTCCCGGCTGTCATCGAAGGCCGGCCATTGGCGCACTGAATGCCCATAGGCCTGGCTCTCCTCCCAGGTGACCGTGACGCCCCATTCCTCGGCCAGGCGGCGATAGACGACCGGCAGCAATTCGGCGTACTTCTTGGCCGGCGTCCAGCGCTGCGTCGTGCTCTCCCAATGGGCATGCGCCTCCAGGATCTCGTCGCGGCTAAGGGGGCGGCTCACTCTATCGGTCAGCGGTTTCAAGGCCGCGACCATGCCGCTCTCCCAGTCGATCAGCGTGCCGTAGACGTCAAAAGTCAAAACCTTGAAGTCGCTGAGTTTCATCGTGTTATCCTGCATTCTTCACTCGCTACCAAGCTCATCCCTGCCGCTTCAGAAAGTCGACCGGAGGGGTCTCTCTCAGCGTCGGTTAGCGCCAAGATGGCATCGCGCCAACTATGACGCAAATTAATCATATTCATTGATTGATCGATATCTTGCATGTAGTTGAAGGAGATGCGGCAGAGAATGGACATCGACGCGCTCCAGGCGCTCTGCGCGATCGAGGATCATGGTGGTGTTACCCGCGCCGCCGAGCAGATGGCGCTCTCCCAGTCGGCGGTCTCGCACAAGATCAAGCGGCTGGAGGACCGGCTCGGGCGCAGGCTGCTGGCGAGAAGAGCCGGTACCGCGACCTTCACCGAGGACGGCCGCCGGCTGCTCGCCTACGCGCGCCGCATCCTAGCGCTGCACGACGAGGCCGTCCTCAGCCTCGTCAGCCGACCCTTGAAGGGCAGGCTTCGGCTCGGCATGACCGAGGACACCACCAGCAGCAGCCTGGCGCTCATTCTCGGCCGCTTCGCGCGCCTGCATCCCGAGGTGTCGGTGCGCACCCATGTCGCGCAGAGCCTGACCTTGCAGGCGGAGCTGGCGCGCGGCGACATCGACCTGGCCATCATGCAGGTGTTCAGGGATCGCCTTCAGGCGGGCGACGTCCCGCTCTCCGAGGAGGAGCTGCATTGGGTGAAGTCGCGCGACCTGCAGATCGATCCCTCGCGCTCGATACCCTTTCTGGCATTCGACGAGGCCTGCTTCTTCAAGCAGTGGGCGACGGAACTCCACGGGACGGGCTTGCATACGGTGCTTCGCTGCGCGAGCGCCATGGGCATCGTATCGGCCGTGCATGCCGGCCTCGGCGTCGCCTTGCTGAACGAGCGCTATCTCACACCGCAGATGGAAGTGATCGACGATCTCTTCGGCCCGCCGCCTCCGGGTATCGTCTATCTCGTCCGCATCAGCCCCAAGTCCCGTTCCGGCGTCGCACGCTCCCTGGCCGAGGCGATCGCCAGCGAAAGCGATAGGGAGCGGGCCGGTCGCGCCGCGTGAGCTGGCCGAAACCCACGAACCTCGAGGTCCCATGATGGAAAGCAGAACGGCTTTGATTACCTGTGTCGGGCGCTACATGGGCAGGCCCATTCAGACGCGGTTGGAAGCGAGCGGTCTCAAGGTGGTCGCCAACGACGACCCGGTGGCGACGCCGCGGGACTGCGCGCAGCTCATCGCCGCGACCGGCCGCATCGATGTCCTCGTCGCCAACCTCGCCGAGCCGCCGCGAAGCGCGCCCGTGCAGTCGATCGATGACGCCGACTGGCAAGAGCTGTTCGATGCCTTGGTCCATCCGCTCATGTATCTGGTGCGCGCCACTGTCCCGCAGATGCTGGAGCGCGGCGGCGGCAAGATCATCGCGGTCACCAGTGCTGCGCCGCTGCGCGGTGTGCCCAACAACGCGGCCTACTGCGCCGCCCGTGCCGCGCAGAACGGCTTCGTCAAGGCTGTCGGCATGGAGCTGGCCCGCTCGAACATCCAGGTGAACGCTATTGCCCAGAACTACATCAACAACAACACCTACTATCCCGACGACCTGATCCGGACAGACAAGTTCCGCGATCACGTGAGGCGCAATGTTCCGACCGGCCAGGTCGGTGCGGCCGAGGAGACGGCGGAACTGGCGGCCTATCTCGCCAGCGAACGCTGCAATCATCTCGTCGGCCAGATCATCCCGCTCGCCGGGGGCTGGGCGACCTGAGCGCAAGGATTTGGGCGGGATGACCTGCGTTCCCTCGGGATGCTAGGAGTCACTCGACAGCGACCGGATGGCTCAGCAGGGAAGGGGACAGCATGTCGGGTGAGGCGTTCATGAAGGGCTTTCCACCGCCCGCCGGGCAACGCGTGGACTTGAACAGCTGGGATCTGGGTCCGGCCAACCGCTGGAGCTTCCGAAACGTCCGCTCTGTGCTGCCGACCAGGGCCGTGGCCGCCGGAACGGCCATCCCGCTCCCGCGCGCGGAACGGCGCCTGGAGGAGCTGGCCTTGCCCCTGCAGGATCGGCGCGCGCCGACCTTGGGAGAGCTGCTCGCCGGGCTGGATGCCGACGGCTGCCTGGTGCTGCATCGCGGCCGCATCGTCTTCGAACGCTACTACAACGGCATGGGCGCACTGGACCTGCACCTCTCGCAGTCGGTCGCCAAGTCCTTCGTCGGAACCCTGGTCGGTCTCTTCGTCGGCCGAGGGCATTTGGATCTCGAGCGGCCGGTCATGCACTACGTGCCGGAGCTGGCGGACTGCGGCTATCGGGACGCCACCTTGGGTCAGGTGCTGGACATGCGCAGCGGCGTCAAGTTCGGTGAAGACTACACGGACCCCGAATGCGAGATCGGGCAGCTGGACCGCGCGGCCGGTTGGAAGCCGGCACGCGACGACGGCGGCCCCGAGAGCGTCTACGACCTGGTTCTCACCCTGACGCAAGAGAGGCCGCATGGCGGCTCCTTCCTCTATCGCTCCATCGAGACGGATGTGCTGGGCTGGGTGCTCGAGCGAACCAGCGGCCTGGGCTTGGCGGAACTGCTGTCGCGCGAGCTCTGGGTGCCCATGGGCGCCGAAGCGGAAGCCTGTTTCACCGTCGATCGTGCCGGGACCTGTCTTGCCGACGGCGGGCTTAACGCGACCCTGCGCGACTATGCCCGCCTCGGCCTGCTCTATTGCAACGAAGGAGCGATAGAGGGCCGGCAGATCCTCTCTCCCGCTTGGGTCTCCGCCTGCCGCGGCGGGGACGTCGCGGCCTTCCAGGAGGCGCCGAACCCCGCGATGTTCGATCTGCCCCACGCTTGCTACAGCCGCCAATGGTGGGTCCTCGATAGCGAAAGGGGGGTGCATGCGGCGCTGGGGATCTTCGGGCAGATGATCTACGTCGACCCGGCCCGGGAATGCGTCATTACCTTGCTCTCCTCCTGGCCCGAGGCCATGGACGCCGCGCGCCGCCGGGCCATCTTCCGTGCCTGCGAGACGATCGCGTCTGAGCTGGCCGGGGCTTAGGCGATGAGATCCGGATTGCGTAACACAGTCGTAACACTTGGCTGAGAATGCGAACCAGCAGCAGCCTAATTCAAACCATTTGAAGCCAATTTCAGACCAATTAACCGATGTAACCGATGTTTCGGTTGCTTTTGGCGTCAAATTGGTTTTTACTGGTCCAGCGTGCTCCCAACCGACGGGCGGATTAGCGGCTGCTCGGTAGACATGGCGAGAAGAACAAGGGGGGCCGCTTTTTGAGGAAACCGCGGCTGGGGTATTGCCCCGTCGTCTTGAGACCAAGGCACTGGGAGGCCTGAACTCATGAAGCTTAGAGGTCTTTTGTTAGCGTCCGTTATTGCGGCTCCGACGGCGGCCTTCGCGGCCGAAAGCTCCGATCCGATCATCATCCCGACCCACAATTGGTCGAGCCAGATCGTGATGAGCCACGTCGTCGGCGATATCCTCGAAGAGATGGGCTACAACGTCGAGTACGTCTCCACGGACAGCCAGGCGGTCTACGAGGCCGTGCGCCTCGGCGACGTCACCTTGGAGCTGGAGGTCTGGGAAGGCGCGTTCGGCGTCGCCTTCAACGAAGCGCTCTCCAAGGGCGGTATCGTGGACGTCGGCGCGCATGAAGCCGTGACCCGCGAAGAGTGGTGGTATCCGGCCTATGTGGAAGAGCAGTGCCCTGGCCTGCCGAGCTGGGAAGCGCTCAACGCTTGCGCGGAGATGTTCGCAACGCCGGAGACCGCTCCAAAGGGCCGCTTCCTCGGCGGACCGGTCGACTGGTTGAAGCATGACTCGGAGCGCGTCGAGGCGCTGGGCATGGACTTCGCCGTGGTGAACGCCGGCTCTGCCTCCGCTCTTTGGGCGGAACTGGCCGCCGCCGAGAAGCGCGGTCAGCCGATCGTGCTGTTCAATTGGACCCCGAACTTCATCGAGGCGCTCTATCCGGGCAAGTTCATCGAGTTCCCGGCCTACGAGAAGGGCTGCAAGGACGACCCCTCGGTCGGAGTCAATCCCGACATGACCTACGACTGCGGCAACCCGGCTAACGGCTACCTGAAGAAGGCGGCTTGGGACGGCATGCAGGAGAAGTGGCCGGGCGCCTACAAGCTGCTGGAGAACGTGAGCTTCACCAACGCGCAGATCGCCGAGATGGCCAAGCTGGTCGACATCGACGAGCTGGAGCCGGACGAGGCCGCCGAGGTCTGGCTCGAGGAGAACGAGAACGTCTGGAAGCCCTGGACTCAGTAGGCTCGTCCTCTTCGTCACGCATTGATGTGAAGGTGAAGAGGGGCCGGCGGCCCCTCTTTGCTTTCTAGACATACCGCTCCTAGCGAGGGATGCTGCTTTCATGGACAGGGAAAGCGCGCCAAAGGCTCCGGTCATCCGTTGTGAGGAGCTGTGGAAGGTCTACGGCCCCGATCCGGCAGGCCTGCTGAAACGACACGGCGGCGAGCCGTCACCCGAAGAGGTGCGTGCCGAGGGGCACGTGGCGGCGGTCCGCAACGTTTCCCTCGAGGTCCCGCGCGGCGAGATGCTGGTGGTCATGGGTCTGTCGGGATCCGGCAAGTCGACCTTGATCCGGTGCCTCACACGCTTGGTGGAATCGACGGCCGGCAGGGTCGAGATCGACGGCGAGGATCTGCTGAGCCTCTCCGAGAAGGAACTCATCCGCCTCAGGCGCTCGAAGATGGGCATGGTGTTCCAGAACTTCGCGCTGCTGCCGCACCGAACCGTCCTGGACAACATCGCCCTGCCGCTGGAGATGCGCGGCGCGGACCGGCACGAGCGGCGCGAGCGCGCGCTCGAGGTCATCAATCTGGTGGGCCTGGAGGGGCGGGAGGATCACTTCCCGAGAGAGCTTTCGGGCGGCCAGCAGCAAAGGGTCGGGATCGCGCGCAGCCTGGCGATCGAGCCCGACATCTGGTTTCTGGACGAACCCTTCAGTGCGCTGGACCCGCTCATTCGCCGGGAGATGCAGGATGAATTCCTGCGCCTGCAAGAGATGCTCGGCAAGACCATCGTTTTCATCACGCACGACTTCGACGAGGCGCTGCGGCTCGCCGACCGCATCGCCATCATGTTCGAAGGGGCGGTGGAGCAGGTCGATTCGCCGGACCGCATCGTGATGAACCCGGCGACGGAGTACGTGGCCAAGTTCACCCGCGAGATCGAGAAGTCGCGGGTCGTGCACGCCGGCATTCTGGCCGAGCCCGCTGACGGGCCGGTGGAGGGCACGCCGGTACTGGCCAGCGCCACCATCGCTTCCCTCGGCCGTCAGCTTCTGGAGGCGCAGTCGGATCGCATCCCGGTCACCGACGAGGCCGGCGCCCTGGTCGGGGTCATGTCGCGGCGGGCAGCCCTCGACGTTCTCATCCCCGAGGGCGGCGCGACGTGAGCGCAACGGCCACAGCGCCGGCGTCCTTCGGCGCCGCCCTGTCGGGCCGGAACGTCGGCTATACCCTGCTGGGCCTAGCGGTGTTGCTCGCCGTGGTGCAACCGCTGCTGCCGGCCTTTCTGGTGCGACCGCCGGAGTGGATGATCGCGCCCTTCGCGGATTGGCTGAACGCCGCCTTCGCGTTCGTCCAGAACGATCTGGGCCTGACGGTCGTCACCCGGGCCTTCGCCGGTTTCGTCGCCTGGCTCCTGGACATCACCGACAACTTCCTGACCGGCGCCAGGGGCGGCCTGGGCCTGCCGGCCGTCCCCTGGACGGTTCTGGCCGTCACCGGCTTCGTCGTCGGGTACGGCTTGAAGGATTGGCGCCTCGGCGCGCTCACCGGCGGCACCTTCGTCTGGCTGGCGCTCTTCGGTCAGTGGAAGTGGGCGATGGAGACCTTCGCGCTGATCGTCGTCGCCGCCCCCTTGGCGGTCATCCTGGGCTTCCTGCTGGGCGCCTGGGCCTGGAAGAACCGGGCGGTCGAGGTCGCGCTGATGCCGATCTTGAACGTCGTGCAGTCCCTGCCGCACTTCGCCTACCTGATCCCGGTCGTGGTCTTCTTCGGCGTGGGCGATCATGCCGGCGCCATCGCGACAGTGATCTTCGCGACTCCGCCGATGATCCGCATGACCCTGCTCGGCCTGCGCAAGGTGCCGGGCGAGGTGATCGAGAGCGGACAGATGTGCGGCGCCGACCGCTGGCAGCTGATGCGCCACGTGCGCGCACCCACCGCCCGCACGGAGATGTTGGTTGGCGTCAACCAGGTGATCATGCAATGCCTGGCGATGGTGGTGATCGCCAGTTTCATCGGCGCTCCAGGTCTCGGCTATAAGCTCCTGCAACTACTGCAGTCTCTGAAGATCGGCCGCTCGCTGGAGATCGGCGTCTCCATCGTGCTGATCGCGATCATGCTGGACCGCTGCTCCAAGGCCTGGGCCGAGAAGCAGCCGGTGCACCATCCCCGCGGCATGCCCTGGTGGAAGCGTCATCGCCTCTTCCTGATCTGGGCCGGATTGGTCGGCCTTGCCTTGCTGGCAACCCAGATCCACGGCTGGGCGCATGAGATCCCGCGGCGCAAGGCCTTCTCCACCGCGCCCTTCTGGGATGCCATCGTCGATTGGATCACGGTCGCGCTCGCGGACATCACGCTCGCAATCCGTACTTTCCTCTCGCTGCACATCCTCATTCCGCTGCGAGACCTCTATCTGGCGGCGCCCTACACCGCGGTCATCGCCTTGCTCTCGGGGCTCGGGTGGCTCGTCGGCGGGCTGAGGTCGGCCTGCGTGGCGGCGGGACTGATGCTTTTCATCGCCATATCCGGCTGGTGGGACCGGGCGATGATCACCGCTTACATGGTCTCCTTCGCCGTGGTGCTCGCGGTCGCCATCGGCCTGCCGCTGGGGATCTGGGCGGCGCGGTCCGAGCGGCGTGCGCGCTGGGCGCTCTTGGCTTGCGATACCGCGCAGACCTTCCCCAGCTTCATCTACCTCATCCCGGTCATCATGCTGTTCCAGGTGAACGACGTGGCGGCCATCGGCGCGGTGGTGATCTACGGCACCGTGCCCATGCTGCGCTACACGGTCGAGGGCTTGCGCGGCGTGCCTCCCTCGCTGGTCGAGGCGATGGACATGGCCGGCGCCAACCGCTGGCAGAAGCTGGTGACCTTGCAGCTGCCCCTAGCCCTGCCGGTCATCATGGTGGGCCTCAACCAGACCATCATGTTCTCGCTCTTCATGGTGATCATCGCGGCCTTTATCGGCACGCAGGACCTGGGCCAGGAGATGATGCGCGCGCTCTCCTCCAGCGATGTCGGCAAGGGACTGGTGCTGGGCCTCTGCGTCGCCGCCTTCGGTCTGCTGGCCGACCAGATCGCGACCAAGTGGTCGGAGGCTCGCCGCCGCGCGCTGGGTCTCTAGCAGGGGTCTCTCCGCGGAACGGAAAGTACCTCAGGCCAAGCCGCTTCGACGCCGATCAGCCTCCGGCATGGCTAGGCCTCAGCGCGTCTCGCTCGGCTGCGAGATGAGCATCGTCAAGCGAAAGTCCGGCCAGCTCGCTATGGTCAAGGAGACCTGCTGGTAGCAGAGCGGACCGTCGATCGGGTGATCGAACCTGCGCAAGCCGCCTTCGCGCGTGAGCACGCCATGCGACGCCCAGCACGCCGCGAAGTCCTGGCTTTCACGGTGCAGTTCGTCGATGAGGCTGTCGCGCTCGGGATCTTCGACGTGGCTGGTCGTGGCCGCCCGGAACTCCGCCGCCACGCGGCGCGCGCGTTCCTCCCAATCGCAGATCAGAGCGCGGGCCTCGGCACGGCAGAACACGAAACGCAGAAGGTTGGGCTCGCCACCACGGTCGAGCCATCCGGTGAAGAGCCGCTCGGCCGCCGCGTTCCATCTCCTGGCGGTCCACAAGCGATCCAGGATGTAGGCTGGCCCATCGATCGCATCGACGCAGGCGAGCACCGAGTCCGGCACATCCTCCCGCATCTCTTGGTTCCAGTCCGGATCGAGCTTGCCGGCCAACTCGAAGAGGTAAGCACGCTCTGCTCGGGACATCCGCAGCCCACGCGCCAAGCGCGCCAAGGTCGCTGGCGATACCGAGACCGGGCGACCCTGCTCGATCCATGTGTACCACGTCGCACTGACGTCGCAGATCTGAGCCACTTCCTCGCGCCGCAAACCCGGAGTTCGACGCCTCATGCCGGCCGGCAGCCCGACGGCGAGGGGCGTCATGACCTCTCGACGCGCACGGAGGAATTCGCCGAGCGCACGGCTTTGTTTCTGTGGGGCCTCCCGACTCATGGTGGAGCATATACCAGGATAAAATGCTCTCTTAAACTGGTACCGGCAGCACCCCAGCTCTAACGAGCTGCGAGTCATTGGAGGCAAGTCAGCGATGGGTCAGCAATTCCAAGCGATCGGAGCGAAGCACCGCTCCTTCATCGAAGAGCAGAAGATCTTCTTCGTCGCCACCGCCGCGGCGAGCGGGCGGGTTAACCTATCGCCCAAGGGAATGGCGACCTTCCGGGTCTTGGGCGACAACGACGTCGCCTACCTCGACTGCACGGGGAGCGGCAGCGAGACCAAGGCGCACCTGCTGGCCTCCGACGACAAGCGTCTGACCATCATGTTCTGCGCCTTCGACGGCCCACCCAGGATCCTGAGACTCTATGGTCAGGCGCGGTCTCTGACGCGCGGAACACCGGACTACGAAGAGCTGCTGCGGCATTTCCAGGAGATGCCGGGCGCGCGCCAGATCATCCGCCTCGCGGTCGACCTTGTTCAGACGTCCTGCGGCATGGCCGTGCCTTTGTATGACTACCGGGGAGATCGCTCAAACTTAGTCGACCATTGGGAAGCGCGGGACACCGCTCAGCTCCGCAACTATTGGGGCACGAAGAACAAGACGAGCATCGACGGCTTCGAGACGGGCTTCGTCCCGAACGAGATGATCCCGCCTGAGAGTGCATGACCCGCAAAGGCAGCCTTCCCCGATTGCGATGAGGCGCCTGGTGGGGGCTGGGAGACCTATCTGAGCTGGTGGGTACCCTCTCGCCGATCATCGGCTTCTTTGCGCCTTCTCCTCGAAGATGAAGCCCAGCAGGTTCATCAGGAACTGCGCAGCCAGGAACGCGGTGATGCCGGCATGATCGTAGTCGGGCGCCACCTCGACGAAATCGATACCCACGATGTCGCCCTTCTTCACCAGGCCTTGGAAGATCTCCAGGACCTCGTAGTAGAGGAAACCGCCATGGCTGGGCGTGCCGGTACCCGGCGCGATGGAGGGATCGAAGCCGTCGACGTCGATGGTCGCGTAGTAGCGCACGCCGTCGGGAATGCGGTCCAGAACGCCTTGCGTGCCGAGCCGGCGCACGTCGCGAACCGAGAGGATGTCAGAGCCCGCCGCGCGGGCGGCCGCGTAGTCGCGCTGGTTGGAGGAGGAGACGTTGCGGATGCCCATCTGGGTCATGCCGGTGACGTGCTTCATCTCCGAGGCGCGCCGCAGGGGGTTGCCGTGGCCGTAGCGCACGCCATGGCGCTCGTCGACGAAGTCGAGATGGGCGTCGATGTGGATGAGGTGCACCGGCGGCTGGTCGGCGAAGGCCCGGATGCAGGGAATGTGGACAGCGTGGTCGCCGCCGAGGATGACCGGCAAGGCGCCAGCTTCCAGGATCTTGCGCACGCCGAACTCGGCGTTCTCGTGGCTCTTGATGGTATCGGTGTGGATGATGTCGGCATCGCCGATGTCGACGATCTTCACCTTGTCGACCGGCAGGTAGACGCAGTCGTCCTCGAAGTCGTAGGCGCCGCCGTGACCGAAGGAGAAGAGGGTGGAGGCCTCGCGAATCGCCCGCGGTCCGAAGCGGGCGCCGGCGCGGTACTGCGTGCCCATGTCGAAGGGAATGCCCATCACGGCCACATCCGCCTGAATCTTGTCCCAGTCCAGACAGGGCGGATACTTACCGAAAGTGCAGTGGCCCACGAAAGGCAGGTTCAATCGGCCCTTCTCGTACTCCGGTGCTGTCATCCCGAGACCTCCTTGTTCGCGCTAGACTGCTCGGGATTGGCGCCTGCAGGCAAGCCGCTCGTCTCCATCCGCCGGCCGCGTTCGGCGTTTGTCGGATCACGCGCCCAGCAGCCGTCGAGGCCCGTGGGCATAGACATTGCTTTTGCCAGGAAGACAGAGGATGCTGCGGCCACCGTTTCAGCTTGAGGGAGACCTTATGCGGCCGATTGCACGTTTCGTCGCCGGCATCTGTCGGATCACGCTCCTCGCCATCGGGGTCTCTGGCTTCGGCGTCGCCGCCTTCGCGGAGACCAAGAGCTTTGTCGAGACCTATGACACGGCCCATTGGCAGACCGGCTTGCTTCGCTTCGACCAGGACGGCATCGATCATGCGACGGCGACGGTCTCCTATGGCGCCGACAGCGGGCTCATCGTCTACTGCGCGCACGACAGTGTCGTCGCCTTGCGCGTGGACCCCTTCTATCCGAACGGCCCCACGCCCGAATCGAAGATTCGCTTCGTCGTGCAGAGCGGCAGCAAGGTGATCTATGACGAGACCCTGGGTCCCTTCACCTTCGCCGACAACAGCTACGGCGGTGCCATTCCAAAGGCCCTGGCCGAAGCCATGAAGAAGGGCAGCGCCCTGCGACTCGTCGATACGGCGATCGGCTTGGATACGCCCTTTCCCTTGAGGGGGTCCGCAAAGGCGCTGTCCAGCCTGAAGTGCCTCTAGCAGGTGCCGACCTAGTCGGCGGTCTCCTGATTTCGGTTGCGCCTCGCGCGGCGATCCCTGTAAGGCACTGGACCGAACCAAGCTCTTGTTGCAAGTGAAGGGTGATGATGCCTGAGAGTAGCAAGACCGCGACCAGCGCGGCGGACGAGGCGGAGAAGCCCGTGCCCGACGCAGCGGCCGAAGCCCAAGAGTCGACCTCGGAGGAGGCCGGCGAAACGCAGACGCCCGCCAAGTCCAAGCCGATCTACCGGCCCGGGATCTTCTCGGTCCAAACGATGGCGGAGGCCCGAAAGATCATCCTGACGGCCGAGCCGACGATCGGCACGGACGAGCGCTGGGAGACCGAGACGCCCTTGCTGGCGCAGGAACTGGTCGAGACCTTGAAGCCGAACAAGGACAGCCTGCTGGTGGACTACGGCTGCGGCATAGGTCGCTTGGCCAAGGAGGTCATCAAGCTGAGCGGCTGCTGCGTGATCGGCGTCGATATCTCGCTGGAGATGCGGACCCTGGCCAACAGCTACGTGGGCTCGGAGCGTTTCACCTCGACCTCGCGCAAGGGCCTTCTGCAGATGATCCGCAATGGCCTTAGGATCGACCATGCCTACGTCGTCTGGGTGCTGCAGCACTGCGTGAAGCCAAAAGAGGACATCGCCCTCTTGCACATGGGCTTGCGGGAAAGCAGCCGTCTGCACGTCATCAACAGTGTCCGACGCTGGGTTCCGACCGACAAGGGTTGGATCAACGACCGTATCGACGTTCCCAAGCTGCTTTCGCAGCGGTTCGAGGTCGAGGAAGAGAGAGAGGTCCCGAAAGGCGCGCTCAGCAAGCAGATGGAGCGCTCCTGCTTCTCCAGGATCTATCGTGCGCGTCAAGATCAAGCCGACGAAGGATAGGCTCTCCTCCTAGCGGATGGCGGTGCCGCGCCGCGCGTGACGGCGTTGCCGTCGGGTATGCCCCCGTGTGATGGTTCGCGGGTGATGATCAGCGACCCACGACATGTCCGCTACTTTCTGGCCGTGGCCGAGGAGTTGCATTTCCGCCGGGCCGCCTTGCGTCTCGGCGTGGCTCAGCCGGCGCTCAGCCGAGCCATTCGCGATCTCGAGGTCCGGCTGGGGCTGCAGCTTTTCACCAGGAACAACCGGGTCGTCAGCTTGACGCCGGCCGGCCAGACCCTGGCGCGGGAGTGGGCGCCGGTGATGGAGCGCATCGAACGCGGCGAGCGCAGGGCCAAGGCGGCCGAGGAAGGCGAGCACGGCGTGGTCAGCATCGCCTATACCGACCTCGCCATCTCCGGCGTCTTGCCGCGGCTGATCCAGCTCTTCTCCGCGCGCTATCCCAACGTCCGCATCAACACCCGCCACGCGGTCACCTGGCGTCAGTTCGAGGCCTTGGCCAGAGGCAGTCTCGACCTGGGGTTCCTGACGGGACCGGTGGAGGCGGCCGAGTTCGACTGCCTGCCGGTGGAATCCAATCGCTGCGTTGCCATCGCGCCGAAGGACCACTGGATCAGCGCACGCGAGAGCATCGCCCTGGAGGAGTTGGCGAGCGAGCCCTTCATCCTGGGCAACGAGAAGGACTGGGAACATTTTCACACCTACGTTTACGGCGAATGCAGCCGTGTCGGCTTTGCGCCGCGGGTGGTGCAGCGCGCCTTCAACTCGGTCGGCATCTTCGGCCTGATCGCGGCGGGCATGGGGATCACCGTCAATTGCGAGACCGCGCGCACCTTCCTGCATCCCGATCTGGTGATTCGCCCGATCAGGGACTTCCGCGTGATGATACCGACCCTGGCGACCTGGCCGCGCCACGACGCGGCGCCGATCGCTTTGACCTTCGTGAAGTTCTTGAAGAATATCAGCGCTTTAGAAGCTAGCGATGCCTAAAAAGCATCAATCTATGACTGATTGATATTTTACGAGCAAGAGAGACCCGCATAACGTTCAGGCAGGGAAATCCTAACCAGACCTGCCTTGGAGGCTTTACCATGTCAAAACGGGACTCCTTTCGATTGGGCGCGGCTTGCGCCGCCTTGGCGCTGTCGGCGTCGCTGGCCGGCGGTGCCTTGGCCGCCGACGTCACCGTCAACCTCGGCTATGCCGCCGCCGAGACCTCGCCCTACGCGGTCTTCGCCGGCAAGTTCGAGGAGCTGGCGGAGAAGTACACCAACGGCAGCGTCGAGGTGAAGGTGCGCTGCTGCACGCAGCTCGCTACCGAGGACGAGGCCTTCAAGGCCATGCAGCTCGGCACGGTGGACATGTTCATCATCACCTCGAACAACATCTCCCCGCACTTCCCCCTGACCGACGCCTTCGTCCTGCCCTACATCTTCCAGAGCAAGGACCACGCCTACGCCGTCCTGGAGGGGGAGATCGGCGAGGTCTTCTCCCAGAAGCTTCTCGACGCAACCGGGGTTCACCTCCTGGCCTACGGCTTCGTCGGCGACCGCGACTTCTACAACAGCGTTCGGTTGGTCGAGACGCCGGAAGACATGAAGGGCCTGAAGATCCGGGTGCCCAAGAACGAGGTGATGATCGACACCTTCACTGAGTTCGGGGCCTCTCCCATTCCCCTGGCCTGGGCGGAAACGCCGACCGCGCTGCAGACCGGAGCGGTCGACGGCGCCGACAACGGCACCGCCTTCATCAAGAGCCAGAAGTTCTACGAGATCGCCAACTACCTGACCGTGCTGGAGCACTTCAGCTACTTCTCTCCGCTCTTTGCGTCGGACCGCATCATGAACAAGTTCGACGAGGAGCAACGCGCCGCGATCCTGCGCGCGGCGAAGGAAGCCGGGGTCCATCATCGCGAGACCATGAGCGCGCAGATCGCCGACGTCCGCCGCTTTCTCGGCGAGGAAGGCGGAATGACGGTCAGCTACCCCGACAAGGCGCCCTTCATCGCGGCGGCGCAGAAGATCCAAGACAAGTACGCCGACGAGCGCGGCGCGGACTTCGTGGAGTTCGTCGAGTTGATCCGTTCGGCGGCCCAATAGGGCACGCAACAGCCACAGACGCGCGACGGCGAGGATGCCATGGCGCTCCTGAGCTTCCTCGACCGCCGCTTTGAGGAGGTCCTCTGCGGGCTGGCCATCAGCCTGATGGCCTGCTGCGTCATGCTGCAGGTGGTGCTGCGCTTCGTCTTTGCCGCGGCATCGCCCTGGGCCGAGGAGCTGGCGGTCTACGGCATGATCATCGGTGTCTACTTCGGCGCGGTGATGGCCGCGCGAGAACGTCAGCACATCCGGATCGGCATCCTCATCAATCATTCGCCACGGCCGCTCGCCGTCTTCTTCGTGGTGGTCGCCGACCTGCTTTGGGCCGGTTTCGTCGTCCTGATGCTGCTGCTGTCGATCGAGTACATGGAGCTGCTCTTCCGCGTGACGCAGATCTCGCCGGGCCTGGGGCTGGAGCAGCGCTGGATCCGACCGGTGGTGCCGATCGCCTTCGCCTTCATGCTGTTCCGGATGGTCCAGGTCTATTGGCGCTGGCGCGCCGACGGCTGGAAGGGTCTGCCGCTATGAGCGGACCGCTTGTCATGGGGCTGGTCTTCGTCGCCACCCTGGCCATCGGCGTCCCGGTGCCCTTCGCCGCCGGCATCGCGGCAGCCGCCGGCATTCTCATCGCCGACATCCCCTTGACCCTGCTGGCTCAGTCGGCCTGGACCGCCTTCGAGCCCTTTCCCTTCGTCACCATCCCGCTCTTCATCCTGGCCGGCCAGCTGATGGAGAAGGGCGGTATGTCCGAGCGCCTGATCGCCATCGCCGAACGCCTGGTCGGGGCCTATCGCGGCGGACTGGGCCTGATGACCGTGGTGGCCTGCATGTTCTTCGCCGCCCTTTCGGGCTCCGGGCCGGCGACGACCGCGGCCATCGGCTCCATCACCGTGCCCGCCATGCAGCGCGAAGGCTACAGCTCGCGCTTCGCCGCGGCCGTCTCGGCGGCGGGCGGGGCCTTGGGCAGCATGATCCCGCCTTCCAATCTTCTGATCATCTTCGCCCTCGTCGCCGACGAGTCCATCCCGCGGCTCTTCCTCGCCGGCATCATCCCGGGGGTCGGGCTCGGCATCCTCTTGCTGATCGCCGCTTTCATCATTGCCGCCAAGGCCGGTTACGGCGGCGGCGGGGAGCCCTTCCGCTGGGGACCCTTGCTACGAGCCCTCTGGGACGGAAAGTGGGCCATCGGCGCGCCCGTCCTGGTGTTGGGTGGAATCTATACCGGCGTCTTCACGCCGTCGGAGGCGGCCGGCGTCGCCGTCTTCTACGGCGCCTTCGTCGGCTTCGTCGTGCATCGCGGTTTGACCTTCTCCCAGCTGCTCAGTGCCCTGAAGTTCACCGCGCTCACGATCGGGACCGTGCTCTTCATCCTGGGCTCCACGAAGGCCTTCGGGCAGCTGGTGACCCTCTTCGACATTCCCGATGGCGTGCTGGCGCTCTTCGCCGGACTGCGCGAGCATCCTTGGCTGGTGCTCCTGCTGATCGGCATCTTCTACATCCTGGTCGGCATGTGGCTGGAGTCCGTGCCGCAGATCATCATCTTCACCGCCGTCTTCCTGCCCTTGGTGGTGGAACTGGGCGTGGACCCCATCGCCTTCGGCATCTTCACCGTCATGACCTGCGAGATCGGCTTCCTGACGCCGCCCATCGGGGTCAATCTCTTCGTCGCCGCGCGCATCGCCAGGGTTTCTATCGAGGAGGTGTCGCTGGGCGTCCTGCCCCTCCTGATTCCCTACATGCTGATGATCCTGGCCCTGATCTTCCTGCCGGAGTTGGCCACCTTCCTGCCCGATCTGGTCTATGGAGAGCGGCTGTGACGGCGCCCGCCATCCCCTTGATCGGCTATTCCGACCGTTTGTCCGTGCGGCCGGGCGAGCGTATCGCCTTCAAGGTATCCTCGCGTCTGGAGGCGCCCTACGAAGCACGATTGGTGAGGGTCACCTCGGCGGATCCCAACCCCGACGGACCCGGGCTACGAGAGGAAGCCCTGCCTGCCGCCTTTGCTGGCCGCTATCCCTCCCGGGTGCAGGAGATGCGGCTCGGGTCCTACATGGTGGTCGAGGATGCGCGCGCCCTCGGGACCTTGCCATGCCTGGCCGTGACCGCCCTCGCGCGCCCGACCTTGCCGGACCGAGGCCTGCAGGCGGTGGTCTCGCTCCGGGCGCGGGAAGGGGGCGTGGCGCTCTGCATCGATGGCAAGGGGCGCGTAGCCCTGGCGTTGGACAGCACCGAAGGCGAGCGCGAAATCTTTCCGGTCGAAGGCGCGATCCCCGATGGCGCCTGGCTGCGCGTCTGGGCTTGTCTGGATCTCCTTGGCGGCCGCGCGGAGGCGGGGTGGGAGGCCCTCGATCAAGCCCTTGCGCGAAAGGCCTCCGCGCGCTGGTCGATCGAACCGCGCGCGGCGCTGGCGCCGGAAAGTCTGACCGTGGCGGTGCTGGATGCGGCGACGGGCGAGGGGCTCTTCAACGGCAGGATCGAGGCGCCGGCGCTCTATGGACATGCCGAACCTTCGACCACGGAAGCCGACGCTCTGGCGCGTTGGGACTTCGGTCTTGGGATCGAGGGGTTCGAGACGAGAGACCGGGGGCTGCTCGGGCTGCACGGCCAGCTGGTCAACCGTCCCCTGCGCGCCGTGAAAGGGGCGGCGTGGACCGGAGAGGAGATGTGCTGGCGCCACCGCCCCGAGCACTATGCCGCGATTCACTTTCACGAAGACGACTTCGGCGACGCGGGGTGGGAGACCGACTTCGAGTACGAGGTGCCGGCGGACCTGCCCAGCGGGCTCTATGCCGTCCGCCTCTCGGGCGACGGCGTGGAGGACTCCATCCCCTTCATCGTGCCGCCGCCCAAAGGAGAGCGCCGCGCGGATCTCTGCGTGGTGATCCCCACCTTCACCTACGTCGTCTATGGCAATCACGCCCGCGTGGACTTCTCCGATGCCTGGCGGGAGCGGGCGGCCGACTGGGGCGCTTCCCCCTGGAACCCTTGCGATCATCCGGAGTTCGGCCTCTCCGCCTACAACAAGCATGCCGATGGCTCCGGCATCGCGTTGGTGACCCATCTGCGTCCCATGCTGACCCTTCGGCTCGGCTACATCACGCTGGTCGACCAGAAGGGGTCGGGCTTGAGGCACCTGCAGGCGGACACCCACATTCTGGCCTGGCTGGAGGCCAAGGGCCACAGCTATGACCTCTTGACGGATCACGACTTGGATGAAGAGGGCGCGGCGGCGCTTGCCGGTTACGCGGCCGTCTTCACAAGCTCCCATCCCGAATACCACACGGGCCGAACCTGGGACGCCTTCAAGGCCTATCGTGACGGCGGCGGCCGTCTCGCCTATCTGGGCGGGAACGGTTTCTACTGGCGGGTGGCGCGTCACCCCGAGCACCGCGACGCCTTGGAACTGCGCCGCGCCGAGGGCGGTATTCGCGCCTGGGCCGCCGAGCCCGGGGAGTACTATCACGCCTTCGACGGCGCCTACGGGGGCCTCTGGCGCCGCAATGGACGACCGCCGCAGCAACTGGTGGGCGTCGGTTTCTCGGCGCAAGGGCTCTTCGAGGGCACCTGCTATCGCCGCGCCGCCACGTCCTACGAGCAGCGCTTCTCCTGGCTTTTCGACGGCCTCGAGGGGGAGCAGATCGGTTGCCATAGCCTGAGCGGCGGCGGTGCGGCGGGTTTTGAGTTGGACCGTGCGGAGGCCGCGCTGGGGACCGATCGGAATGCCGTCGTCCTGGCTTCGTCCTCGGGCCACCCGGGCCACTTCACGGTGGTCTTCGAGGAGCTGCTGAGCCACGTCGCTACGCTCTACGGAGACAGCAAGGACGACCTCGTTCGCGCTGACATGGTCTATTGGGAGACACCCTCCGGCGGGGCGGTCTTCTCGGCCGGCTCAATCACCTTCTGCGGGGCCTTGCCCGTGGACGATTTTGACAGTGACGTCTCGCGTTTAGTGGATAACCTCTTGACTCACTGGTTAAGCGGCCGTGTCTCCGACGAAAGCGGGGGTGGGCGGCTCTAGGCGCTCCGCGTCGAAACGCGCGCAAACTTCCGGGGCGTTACAACGTAACTTCCACACTCGCTTTTCGTCATCCAGCCACCGAGCGAGTGCACTCACGATGCCCAGATTCCTGTGCTTTCTTTCCCTGTGCATTGGTCTTCTCGCGAGCGCGGGAGCGTGGGCGGAGACCATCACCGTCACCGACACCGAAGGGCGCGTGGTGGAGGTTCCGCACGGCGCCGAACGCGTGCTGCTCGGATTCTATTTCGAGGACTTCCATGCGATCGTGGGCGAGGGTGCCTTCGACAAAGTCGCCGCGATCTCCCTCGAGCCCTGGAAGGGTTGGCGCAACGAGCAGTACAAGGAGTATCTCAAGGTCAATCCGCGAATCGAAGAGTTGCCCGATGTCGGCTATGACGATTCCGGCAGCTTCTCGATAGAGAAGGCCATTGCCGCCAAGCCGGACGTGGCCATCATCGCGGGCTGGCAGTACGCCGGCATCGGCGAGGAGGGGGCCGAGAAGCTCGGCGCGGCCGGCATCCCGGTGGTGGTCACCGACTTCAATGCGCAAACCCTGGAGAAGCACTTGGCCAGCGCGCGTCTGATCGGGCAAGTCATGGCCTCCGAGGAGCGCGCGGAGCAACTGGCGTCAGAGTACGAGGCGGCCGTCAAGGATGTCATGGAGCGCGTCGCGTCGGTCGAGGGCGACCGCCCCTCCGTCTACGTCGAGCTCGGCAGGAAGGGCGCGGGAGAGTATGACAACTCCTACGGTTCGGTGATGTGGGGCGGGGTCGTCGACATGGCGGGCGGCAACAACATCGCCGCCGGCCGGATAGAGCGGTGGGGACCCTTGAACCCCGAGTATGTCTTGGCCAGTCGGCCCGATTTCGTCTTCCTGGCCGGATCGGGATGGGAGTCAAGAGACGAGGCGGTTCTGATGGGCTTTGGCGTGGCGGAAGACGCGACACGCGCGCGCATGCGCCCCTACCTGGACCGCCCAGGCTGGTCGACCCTTCCGGCCGTTCAGAGCGGCGAGGTGAGGGCCGTTTACCACGGCGGCTCGCGCACGCTCTACGACTACACCTACTTGCAGTACATCGCCAAGAGCCTCTACCCGGAGCTCTTCGCGGACATCGACCCGGAAGAGAACCTGCGCCGCTTCTACCGGACCTACCTGCCGATCGAGGCCGAGGGGAGCTTCATGGTCAAGATCGACTGAGGTGCAGAGGTCGCGTAGCGAGGCTACCGCCGCCGCCCTGTCCTCCGGCGGCGGAGGCTACGCGTCGCTTGCGCGACGGCGCGCGCGCATCGTCGGGTTCGGCTTCGCGGCTCTCTTCCTGGTGGTCGTGGTCGACATTCTGGTCGGGCCGGCTTTCCTGAATGCCTGGGACGTCTTGGTGGCTCTCCTGCTGCCGGCCGAGCACTCGGACCCGACGGTGCATGTCATCGTCCATGCCGTCCGCTTGCCGATGACCCTCATGGCCTTGGTCGTGGGCGCCTCGCTCGGCCTCGCCGGCGCCTTGATGCAGACCATCCTCGCCAACCCCTTGGCCAGCCCCTACACTCTGGGGTTCTCGGCCGCAGCCGGTTTCGGCGCCGCGGTGGCGATCCTGACCGGTGTCGAGCTGCCGCTCCTACCGCGCTTCACCATCCCGCTTGCGGCCTGCGCCGGTGGGGCCGCGGCGGCGCTCATCGTCTACGGCGTCTCCCGGCTCAGGAGCCTGACACCGGAGGTCATGATCCTCGCCGGGATCGCCACCTTGTTCCTCTTTCAGTCGCTTTTGTCCCTAGTGCAGTACATGGCGGCGCCGGAGGTGCTGCAGGAGATCGTATTCTGGCTCTTCGGCAGTCTGGCGAAGGCCACCTACCTCAGCGTCGCCATCGCCGGAGGGATCTTGATCCTGGTGTCGCTCCTGATTCTGCCCGACTTCTGGAAGTTGACGGCCCTCAGGCTGGGCGACGATCGGGCCCGCAGTCTGGGCGTGCGGGTGGAGCGCCTCAGGACCAAGGTCTTCGTCGTCGTCGTTCTCCTCACGGCCGGCGCGGTGGCCTTCGTCGGGACCATCGGCTTCGTCGGACTGGTCGCCCCGCACCTGGCGCGCATGCTGGTGGGCGAGGACCAGCGCGCCCTGCTGGTGATGTCAGCCGTAACGGGGGCCTTCGTCTTGGCCGGGGCCTCGATCGCCGCCAAGCTGATCGCGCCGGGCGCGCTGGTGCCCATCGGCATCGTCACGGCGGTCATCGGCGTGCCCTTCCTCTTCGGCCTGCTGCTGCGCGGCCGGCGGAGGTACTGGTGAGCCTCGTTGTCAGCGATCTTTCGGTTCGGCGGGGCACGGCACAGCTGCTGGACGGCGTCGCCCTGACGGCGGCTCCCGGGGTCTTCACCGGCATCATAGGTCCGAACGGAGCCGGCAAGACGACCCTACTGCGCAGCGTTGCCGGCCTCACGCCGTCCGAGGGCGGCGTCGAGCTCTCTGGCCGGGCTCTCTCCGGCAAGGTGGCCAGGTTCTCCTCCATCGCCTACATGCCGCAAGATCTGGGAGCCGTCTCGGCCCTCTCCGCGATCGAGGTCGTACTACTGGGGCGTCTGCGCTCCTTGGGCCTGCGGGTGCCCCGGGAACTCGTCACCGAGGCCGAGGCCATGCTGGACCGCTTCGGCCTCCTGGGCCTACAGAACCGCACGCTGGACACCTTGAGCGGGGGACAGCGCCAGCTGTTGCATCTGGCGCAGGCGATGTTTCGCCAGCCGGACGTTCTGCTTCTGGACGAACCCACGGCGGCGCTCGACCTGCGCCATCAGGTGATCGTCCTGGAAGCCGTCGCGGCCCATGCGGCCAGGGAGAACATGGTCGCCGTCGCGGCGATGCACGATCTCTCCTTGGCCGCGCGCTTCTGCGACCAGCTGATTTGCCTTGCCAATGGGAGGGTCGTCGCCGCGGGATCGCCGGAAAGCGTGCTGTCGGCCGAGCGGCTCAGCAGCATCTACGGCGTGGAGACGGAGATCGCCTGGTCGCCAGGCGGGCGCATGACCATCACGCCCCTGCGTGCGACCTGATTAGGTCTTGCTCTGTCTAGACGTTGAAGCTCTCGCCGCAGCCGCAGCGGCTCTTCTCGTTGGGATTGGAGAAGACGAAGCCGGACTGGAACTTGTCTTCCTGGTAGTCCATCTCGCTGCCCAGGAGGAACATGACGGCCGTCGGATCGATGAAGATCCTAACCCCCTTGTCCTCGATCACATCCTCGAAGCGCTTCTGCTCCTTGGCGTACTCGACGAAGTAGGAGAGCCCCGAGCAGCCACGCGTCTTGATGCCCACGCGCAGGCCGAGCACGGCCTCGTCGCTGGCCTTGCTCATCAGGCGGCGGACGCGCTCGGCAGCGGCGTCGGTCAGAGTGACGATCTGGGCGGCCATGGTTCCTTCAAGTCCTTCTGCTTCTGGAGCAATATCTGGTTTCTAGTGCGATTCTAAACAAGGCCCAGCGCCAGGCGGGCGTCCTCGCTCATCATCTCGGGCGACCAGGGCGGATCCCATACCAGCCGCACCTCGACCTCGCCCACGCCCGGCAGGGCCACGACGGCATCGGCGACCATGCCCGGCATCTCTCCGGCGACCGGACAACCCGGCGCGGTGAGGCTCATCTCCACCACGACCGATCCGTCCTCCTGGATGTCCATGGTGTAAATCAGGCCCAGATCGTAGATGTTCACCGGGATCTCCGGATCGTAGACCGTGCGCATGGCCTCCACGATCTCTTCGCCTGATGCGACAGGGGTGTTCGGCGGCAGCGGCTCGCCGCGTCGCGCGCTGAACTCGGTGCCCGGCTCGATCTCCATCGGCGCGCCGAAGCCCGCCATGGGGCTGCTTCCGAAGATGCTCATTCCGTCGTTGCCTCCTTTTCGCCGGCGAGCGCCGAAAGCGCGGTCTGCCAGGGCAGTGTCACGCATTTGGTGCGCACCGGATAGTGCCTGACGCCGCCCAGGGGCAGCAGCGGGCGTACCTCTTCGGGGTCGTTCTCTGTCTCGGGGTTTTCTTTGCTGCAGACCAGCTTCAAGTCGGCCATCAGGCTCTCGGCCTTGCTTCGCGGGACGTCCGACAGGGCCTCCGTCATGATCGATGCGGAGGCGAGGCAAAGCGCGCAGCCCTTGCCGTCGAAGCCGACCTCGCGGATCCGCTCGTCGGCGACGGTCAGGTAGATCGAGACCTGGTCGCCGCAGAGGGGATTGTATCCCTTGGCCTCGTGCGTCGTCCCCTCCGGCCTCCCGTGGTTTCGCGGGTGGCGGCTGTGGTCGAGGATGACCGATTGGTAGAGGGCCTTGAGATCGTCCATGGGTCGGGCTTCAGGCAAAGAGCTCCCTGACCTTGAGAAGGGCGGTGGCCAGCGCGTCGACCTCCTCGCGGGTGTTGTAGATCCCGAAGGAGGCGCGCGCCGTCGAGGCGACTCCCAGGCGATGCATCAGGGGTTCGGCGCAGTGGTGACCGACGCGCACCGCCACGCCCATGCGGTCGACGATCGTGCCGATGTCGTGCGCGTGGACGTCGTCCATGACAAAGGAGACGATGCTGGCCTTTTCCGGCGCGGTGCCCAGCAACCGCACCCCTGGCACCTGGGACAGGCGCTCGTGGGCATAGGCCAGAAGGCCGGCCTCGTGGGCGGCGATCGCGTCGTGACCCAGCTCTTCGATGTAGGTTAGCGCGGCGTCCAGTCCCACCGACTCCAGGATCGGCGGCGTGCCTGCCTCGAAACGATGCGGGGTCTCCTTGTAGGTGGTCTTCTCAAAGGTCACGGACTGGATCATCTCGCCGCCGCCCTGGTATGGCGGCATGGCGTTCAGCAGCGCCTTCTTGCCGTAGAGGACGCCGATACCGGTGGGACCGTAAACCTTGTGGCCGGAGAATGTGTAGAAGTCGACATCGAGGTCCTGGACGTCGATGGGCGTATGGGGCGCTGCCTGACAGCCGTCCAGCAGCACCACGGCGCCGTGCTTGTGGGCCGCCGCGATCACCTCCTTGACCGGAACCACGCTGCCCAGCGCGTTGGAGACATGCGTGACCGCCACGATCTTGGTGCGTGGGCCAAGGAGCTTCAGGTAGTCCTCGAAGAGGAAGCTCCCGTCGTCGCCGATCGGGGCGATCTTCAGTTCGATGCCGATCTGATCGCGTAACAGCTGCCAGGGGACGATGTTCGAATGGTGCTCCAGCACCGAGACGATCACCTCGTCACCGGCCTTCAGGAAGCCTCGGCCATAGCTCTGCGCCACCAGGTTCATCGCCTCGGTCGCGCCCTTGGTGAAGACGACTTCTTCGACGTGCTTGGCGTTGAGGAACCGCTGGGCGTGGGCACGGGACTTCTCGAAGAGGTCGGTGGCCTCCTGGCTCAGCCGATGTACGCCGCGATGGACGTTGGAGTAGTGCTGGCGCGCCGCCTGATCCATGGCGTCCAGCACCTGCACCGGCTTCTGCGCCGAGGCGGCGCTGTCGAGATAGACCAGCGGCTTGTCATAGACCTGGCGGGCCAGGATCGGGAAATCAGCGCGGACGCGCTCCACATCGAAGGCTAGCGCTGCGTTGTGGCCGCTGTGCGGGCGGGCGAGGGCGGTGGCGCTCACTGCGCAATCTCCTCCAGTCGTCGGTCGAGAGTGGTGCTGACGAGGGCACGCAAAGTGCCTTGCGGCAAGCGCTCCAGCGTCTCCTCCAGGAAGGAGCGCATGAGCAGCTTGCGGGCGAGCGGCAGCGGCAGGCCACGGCTGCGCAGATAGAAGAGCGCCTGCTCGTCCAGCTTGCCGCTGGTGGCGCCGTGCGCGCACTGCACCTCGTCATGATAGATCATCAGTTCCGGCTTGCTGTCGATCTCGGTCTGATCGGAGAGCAGCAGGGTCTTGTTTGCCATGCGTCCGTCGGCGCGCGCGGCGCCGGCTTCGACGGTGATCTTGCCGCGGAAGACCTGCCGGGCCTGGCCGCCCAGTACGCCCTTCACCGTCTCCTTGCTCAAGGTGTCGGGCGCCTTGTGGCGGATATGGCTGGTAAGATCGCCATGCGCCTTGCCGTCGAGCAGGTAGCCGCCGTCCAGAACGGCCTCCGCACCGGGCTCCGCCAGGTCGATGGTGACCTCTCGGCGGCAGAGACCGCTGCCGGAGAAGAGGACGTAACTCTGGTAGGAGGCGTCGCGCGCCACGGAGACGCGAGTCTCGCCGATGTGGGTGACGGCCGAAGCCTCTTCCAGAAGCACCGCATGGGTGAGCCTGGCTCCCGGTCCCGTCTCGATCGCGGTGACCTGGTTCGCAACGCCGGCGTCCCCGAGGAAGCGCTCCAGAAGGATCACGTCGGCGCCCGCGGCGAGCTTGACGAGGCTGCGCTGGTTGGCCAGGCCATCGCGCGCGTCATGGGTGACCTCGATCACCTGCCGCTCGCCCGAGGGGCCTGCTTCGATCAGCAAGCCGTCTTGCAGCAGTGCGAGGTTGAGCGCGTCGAAGGCCGAAGCCTCGTCGGGACTCAACAGCTGCTCGGCCGCGTCCGGATCCTGCTCCAGCAGCTGTGCGAGCGTGCGAACCCGCAAGGCCGGGGAGGAGCCAAGCTGCGCCGCCTCCGTCACCACGCGCCCTTGAGCCAAGGCGATGCGCTGGGTGGCTTCGGGCAAGACGCCGGCCGGGTCGGCTTCGTCGCGGGGCAGGGGCGAAAGGGCGATGCTGCCCATGCGGTTGGCCAAGGCCGGCGTGTAGCGCCACTGCTCCAGCCGCGCGGTCGGCAGGCCGAGGTCGAGCAGCCGTGCCACCGCGGCCTCGCGCCGCTCCACGAGCCAGGGCAGCGCGGCGCCGGGAAGGCGGCTCTTCTCTTCGGCGTAGAGGTCGGCGAAGGACTTCGCCGTGGTCATGGTCTGAACGCTCATGGCCCGCCTCTAGGCAGCCTCGCCCAGAATGTCGGCGTAGCCTTTGGCCTCCAACTCCTCGGCCAGTTCGTGGCCGCCGGAGCGTACGATCCTGCCATGGGCTAGCACGTGAATGCGGTCCGGCACGATGTGGTTCAAGAGCCGTTGATAGTGGGTGATGACGAGGAAGGCGCGATCGGGCGCGCGCATGGCGTTCACCGCATCGGCCACGGTCTTCAGGGCATCGATATCCAGGCCGCTGTCGGTCTCGTCGAGAATGGCCAGGCTGGGCTCCAGCACCGCCATCTGCAGCATCTCGTTGCGCTTCTTCTCGCCGCCGGAAAAGCCGCTGTTGACGGCGCGCTTCAGCATCTCGTCCTTCATGCCGAGCGCCTTGGTCTTGGCGCGCAGCAGCTTCACGAACTGCAAGGCATCGTAGGGCTCCTGGCCGCGCGCTTGGCGCACGGCATTGGCGGCCTCCTTCAGGAAGGTCGTGTTGGCGACGCCGGGGATCTCGACCGGATACTGAAAGGCCAGGAAGAGGCCAAGCGCGGCACGCTCCTCCGGCTCCAGCTCCAGGATGTTCTCGCCCTTGTAGGTGACGCTGCCTTGCGTCGCCGCGTAGCCGTCGCGGCCGGAGAGGATGTAGGAGAGCGTGGATTTGCCGGAGCCGTTGGGGCCCATGATGGCGTGCACCTCTCCGTCGGGCAGGCTCAAGCTCAGGCCCTTCAGGATCTCCTTGCCGTCGACGGTGACGTGGAGGTTCTCGATTTCCAACATGCTGTCCTGCCCTTATCCCACGCTGCCTTCGAGGCTGATCCCGACCAGTTTCTGCGCTTCCACGGCGAACTCCATCGGCAACTGCTGCAGCACATCGCGGCAGAAGCCGTTGACGACGAGCGCCACGGCCTGCTCTTCGGGAATGCCGCGCTGACGGCAGTAGAAGAGCTGGTCCTCGCTGATGCGGCTGGTGGTCGCCTCGTGCTCCAGCTGAGCCTCGGCGTTGCGGCTCTCGATGTAGGGGACCGTGTGAGCCGCGCAATCCTCGCCGATCAGCAGCGAATCGCACTGTGTGTAGTTTCTGGCGCCCTTGGCCTTGGGCGACACCTTGACCAGTCCGCGATAGGACTGCGCGGAACGCCCGGCCGAGATGCCCTTGGAGATGATCCGGCTCTTGGTGTTGGGCGCCAGGTGGATCATCTTGGTGCCGGTGTCGGCCTGCTGCCGGTTGTTCGTGATGGCGATGGAGTAGAACTCGCCGACCGAGCCTTCGCCCTGCAGGATACAGCTGGGGTACTTCCAGGTGATTGCCGAACCCGTCTCGACCTGGGTCCAGGAGATCTTCGAGTTGCGCCCGCGACAGGCGCCGCGCTTGGTCACGAAGTTGTAGATGCCGCCGACTCCCTCGGCGTCACCGGGGTACCAGTTCTGCACGGTCGAATACTTGATCTCGGCCTCGTCCATCGCCACCAGCTCGACCACCGCCGCATGCAGCTGGTTCTCGTCGCGCATGGGGGCCGTGCAGCCTTCCAGGTAGCTCACGTAAGAGCCTTCGTCGGCGATGATCAGGGTCCGCTCGAACTGCCCGGTGTTGGCCGCGTTGATGCGGAAATAGGTCGACAGCTCCATCGGGCAGCGCACGCCCTTGGGCACGTAGACGAAGGAACCGTCGGTGAAGACCGCGGAGTTCAGGCAGGCATGCTTGTTGTCGGCGGCGGGCACGACAGAGCCCATGTACTTGCGCACCAGCTCGGGGCAGCGTTGCACCGCCTCCGAGATCGAGCAGAAGATGACGCCGGCTTCCTCCAGTTTGTGCTTGAAGGTGGTCGCCACCGAGACGCTGTCGAAGACGGCGTCCACGGCAATGTTGCTGCGCTCTTGCACGCCGGCCAGGATCTCTTGCTCGTGCAGCGGAATGCCGAGCTTTGCATAGGTCTCCAAAAGTTTGGGGTCGACGTCGTCCAAGGTCTTGGGCCCGCTGCCGGCCTGCTTGGGCGCCGAGTAGTAATAGGCGTCCTGGTAGTCGATCCGCGGGAAGGCGAGGTTGGCCCACTCCGGCTCCGGCATGGCGAGCCACTGCGCATAGGCCTTGAGGCGCCAGTTCAAGAGCCATTGCGGCTCTTCTTTCTTGGCGGAGATGAAGCGGACGATCTCCTCGGAGAGCCCCTTGGGTGCGGTCTCGGCCTCGATGTCGGTGACAAAGCCGTACTTGTACCGCTCGCCCAGCTCTTGGACTTGCCGTGCCGTCTCGACGCTGGCTGCCATGCTTTCTGTCTTCCCGTCCCTCGTAGTGGTGTCGCTCGGTTCCGCCGCGTCGCTACTGCGCCGTCATCTGTCGGCTCAGGTCGCTGTCGCTCTGCAGTCCGAATCCGTTCGGTTTCATGTCCTCAAGACTGACCGCGTCCAGGGCGGTGCGGATCGCTCTATTGACCTCGTTCCAGTTCCCGGCCATCGGACAGAGGCTCTGCACGTCGCAGGAATCCGTCGAGCCCTCCGCGCAGGCGGTGAGGGCGATCGGTCCCTCGACGGCCTCTACGATGTCGGCGACGCTGATCGCAACGGCCGGACGGTTCAGACAGTAGCCGCCAGCCGCACCGCGGTGCGAATCCACCAGCCCGTGTCGCGACAGGAGGTTCAGCAGCTTGGCCACGGTGGGCAGCGGCACGCCCGACTGCTCCGCCAAGTAGTGGGCCGAGGTCAAACCCCGCTTGCGGTCGGTCATCTGAGAGAGGACCACGACGGCATAGTCGGTTAGGCGGTTGAGGCGGAACACGGCTTCAATCCTGAACAAATCGGTCTGGATTAGAGATAGAGGATAAGCCACGCCTTGCAAAGGACTTTCTGACGCATCGTCGGCATCGGTCCTATTCCTGGCCGAGGCGCCTGCGCCAAGCCAGGGAGAGCAGCAGTCCCGCCGCGCTCAAGGCGGCCATGGCGGCGAAGCTGGCCGCCGGAGAGATGTCGTAGAGGTAGCCCGACAGGATCAAGGCCAAGCCCAACATGACGCCGCCTTGCAGCGCGGCATAGAGCGACTGCCCGCTGGCGGCCGCCGTTGCCGGAACCACGCGCGCGATCAGATGCACCGTGCCCAGGTGGGCTGCCGCGAAGGTCAGGGCGTGCAGCGCCTGGACCGCGATCAGGAGCGGGAGATCGGAGGAGAGACCCGTCGCCGTCCAGCGGACGATGCCGGCCAAGCCGGCCAGCGTCAGTAGCCGGACGGGTCCGAGGCGGTGCAGCAGCCGGCTTCCGTAGGCCAAGAGAAGGATCTCGACCAGAACGCCCTCGGCCCAGAGCCAAGCGATGGTGGATTCGCTGTGCCCGGCCGCCAGCCAGGTGATCGAGGCCACGGCATAGTAGGCGGCGTGGCTTGCCTGCAGGCATCCGGCGGTCAAGACCAGGGCGAGGAAGCGACGGTCGCCCAGCAGCACCCGCCATCCGTCGGAGCGCGTGTGTCGCGGCCGCCTCGGCATGCGCGGCAAGCTGAGGCTCACGCCGAAGGTCACGGCGAGGCTTCCCACGATCACGCCCAGGAACCAAAGGCCGTCGGCCAACTCGACGATCTCGCCGCCGACGAAGTTGCCGATGATGAACGCGATCGAGCCCCAGAGTCGGATGCGGCCATAATCGAGTCCACGCGACCGGCCGGCCTTCAGGATCTCGGAATCGGTGATCGGAATCAGCGGGTTGAAGAAGAAACCGAGCAGGAGATGACCGAGCAAGAGCCATGCGAAGCCCTGCGCGACGCCAAGCCAGAGGTAGGCGACGAGGCTTCCCAACCCCAACAGCGCCAGGACGTGGCGGACATCACCGCGACGGTCCGCGAGGCGCCCCCAAAGCGGCAATCCGGCGATCTTGATCCACGTCGTCGCCGCCAGGAGGAGGCCGATATCCGCCGCGCTCACGCCGCGCAGCTCCAAGAGCACCGGCCAGAAAGGCAGGAAGAGGCCCAACACGAGGAAGAGGGTGCCGACCAAGAGGGAGTAGCGAAGTGTGAGCATCATGCGTGTCGGTGAACCCCGGGCAGGCGATGGCGACTGCTCGTCTCGGCTAGCCGAGACGGGCGGTCCGAGGCAACATCCGCATGGAAGTATGGGCCTACTGCCTAGCAGCCCGTCACCGTGTTTGCCCCTTTACAGTTCGCCGGCGCGCTGTGTATGGCAATCATTGCGCTCATCAAGGGGTGCCGCTCGATGGCGTCCCGATTGCTCGAGGAAGCGCACCCCCGAACGACGACAACGTGAGATAGCTGACTGCGATGTGGGGCAAGGCGCAACGTGATCTACGAGTTCCGCTGAGGCCGAAATGCCTGCTGCACATCGGCGCCAACGTTGGTCAGGAGGTTCCTCGCTACGACGAAGCCGGCATAGTGGCCTATCATGTCGAAGCAATGCCCGACGCCTTCGAGCGTCTGCGGGTGGCCTGCCGCAAGCACCCCGGTCAAATAGCTGTCAATGCCTGTCTGGACGAGGTTGCAGGGAAGACCGCGACGTTCAACGTGGCGAGCAACTCTCAATCCTCGTCACTGTTGCCGCTCGGCCGCCACAGTTTTTCCTACCCGCGGATAACCTATGACGCGACGGTCGAAGTGGTCACGACGACCGTGGACGACCTCATGGCCGATGGCACGCTGCCGGAAACGATCGACTTCGCCGTTCTCGATGTCCAAGGCGCCGAGACGCGGGTGCTGGCCGGCGCCAGCCGACTACTCGCCTTGCCGACGCTGTGGGGCTTGACGGTGGAGGTCTCGCTTGACCCGCTCTACGAAGGTGGAGCGACCTTTCACGAGCTCTATGGCGAGGTTCTTCTGCCCGCGGGTTTCTACCTGAAGTCCGCCGACTTCAAGGCGGAAGGCTGGACCAACGCTCTGTTCTTGCGGCGATGGTGGAAGACATCGGCCGACGAAACGCCGCCCTTGATGCGCTTGGTGACTGTCGAGTTGGACAAGGGTGTGAACATCGCGCCGGAAGGCAGGTGCTCGCAAAGCTCGCTCTCGAAGTGGTCCAGCGGCCCCGACGAGGCGATGCAAGCCGTACTCGGTCCGAAGAACGGTCTCTACTCCTTCCACACGGCGCACCAAGAAAATCCCTGGTGGCAGCTGGCGTTCAGCAAGCCCAGAACCTTCGATGAGATCGTCTGCTACAACCACCTCAAGCAAGGCTGGCGGCGGGTAAGCAAGCTGGTCGTGGAGCTGTCCGACGACGGCGAGGAGTGGCGGGAGATCCATCGCTGTCGACAGCCCTTCGGAGGGGTGGACGGCGCGCCACTGCGGGTCTTCTGCCCGCGAACCTCGGCACGCTACGTGAGACTGCGCATCGATGGAAAGAAGGCTCTCCACCTCGACGCGGTGGAGGTCTTCGATCGCGAGGCGAAGGCTCCCGAAAGCGGAGATTCGAGCGACAAGGCCTAGAGCAGATCGCATTCAGGTGGAATCACCTGTATGCGATCTGCTCTACTTTTCAAAGTTGTAGAGCAGGATTCAGACGGCAAACCGTTCCGATTTGACGTCATCCTGCTCTAGAGAGGAGGCTACTCCGGAGGGAGCGTTGCCCTATCCGAAGGCCTTGTAGGCGGTGATCGTGAAGGTGTCGCGGATGCCGGGCAGAGGTTGGATGGCCTCGGTGACGAAGCGGCCGATGTCGTCGCCGTCTTGCAGGTAGCACTTCACCAGCAGGTCATACTGGCCGGAGGTGGAGTGCACCTCCGAGACCTGCTCGACCTCCTGCACCAGGTTATCGGCGACACGATAGGCTTCGCCCAAGGCACACTTCACCATGACGAAGATCGTCTGCATCCGGGTTTGCTCAGCGCTGGGCGGCGCGTAGGGGCCGCAAGAGGAAGGCCGGCGTATGATCCCCGAACGAAGGCGTGGGATTGTGCGGCTCGTTCGAGGGTTCCACGTGCTCGCCGCGCGCGGGACGGCGCGTGTTGGTGCGCACGCTGCCGCGTCTTGTGTTGTTGGTGTTGGCCGGCTTGGGCGGTGGGGCGCTCGGCGTCGCCGTGGCCTCCGCCGAGGCTACCTCCGGCAGGAAGATCTCTTGCGGGGTCTTCTTGATCAGCTTGAGCAGGTTCGCGTAGCTGCGGCTGTCCGCGCCGGTCACCAGCATGAAGGCCTTGCCGCTGCGCCCGGCACGGCCGGTTCTGCCGATCCGATGCACATAGTCTTCCGGGTGGCTGGGCACATCGTAGTTGAAGACATGGCTGACAGAGGGGATGTCCAAGCCGCGCGCGGCGACGTCGGAGCAGACCAGAATCTGCACCTGGCCGTCGCGAAAGAACTCCAAGGTCTCCGTGCGCGCCGGCTGGCTCATGTCGCCGTGCAACGCCCTGGCATCGAAGCCGTGGCGTTGCAGAGAACGCTGCACGATGGCGACATCGCGCTTGCGATTGCAGAAAACCAGGGCGCTTTGCGGTGTCTCGTCACGCAGTAGCGCTCTCAGCGCGGCGCGCTTGGTCTTGGCCTCGTTGCCGCAGCGCAGGATCGCCTGTTCAATCGTGTCGGCGGTCCGCGCGGGCGGGGAAACCGCGACTTCCTTGGGGTTTCTCAGGAAGCGCTCGGCCAGGCGCCGGATCTCCGGCGGCATCGTCGCCGAGAAGAAGAGTGTCTGCCGCAAGACGGGCAGACGTTTCACGATGGTCTCAATGTCGGGGATGAAGCCCATGTCCAGCATGCGGTCGGCTTCGTCGATCACCAGCACCTTGACGTCGGCCAAGAGGACCTTGCCGCGCTCTATCAGGTCGATCAGACGGCCCGGCGTCGCGATCAGGACGTCAACACCGCGGTCCAGCTTTCGCTCTTGGTCGGACAGCGACGTGCCGCCGGTAAGCAGCGCCATGGTGAGCTTGTGGTTGGCGCCGTACTTCTGGAAGCTCTCGCCCACCTGGGCCGCCAGTTCGCGTGTCGGCTCCAAGATCAAGGAGCGCGGCATGCGGGCGCGGGCGCGTCCGCCCACCAGCATGTCGATCATCGGCAGAGTGAAGCCGGCGGTCTTGCCGGTTCCGGTCTGCGCGCAGCCAAGTAAATCACGTCCCATCAGGACGTAGGGTATGGCCTTTTCCTGAATTGGCGTCGGTGTGTTGTAGCCGGCTTTGGTTACGGCATCGAGTAGGGCCTCGCTCAGGCCTAGATCGGCAAAAGTCATGTTTGCGCTCAACGCGCCCATCCTAAGTTGTCAGTGGTCGTAGCTGTCGGTCCGTGTGCTGCCTCGCCACGGGCATCGATAGTGAAAACATATGATTCCACAGGCTGTTTTAAAGCCCTGAGCATAGCGGTCAGCATGTTGGCGGACTTATTGTCGCTGCGCTGCGGAATGTCAATGGACGATTTGATTGCAAGTGTCGCTCAAGCCATCAAACTGGTATGCAATTTGTGCAACTGATCTGTAATAGACGGTGGCGCCAAAGATGAAATGAACTGAATTCCGTCGTTTACTTCCTCCGATTTTAAGAACTAGACCAGCATTACAAATGATGTGAGCGGGCGTGAAGCGCCGACTGTGACTATTTCGCCACGCCATGGGCGACCGCGGACACAGGGCGGTCGCCCATGGACGGCAGAGCGAAGCGAGGGTCGGCTAACGGCGCCGCCGTCCGCGATCCTGCAGCAGGTAATCGATGTTGCGTCCCGGGAAGAGGGCGGCACCGATCTGCTGAAAGAACTTCGCGAGCGCGGGGTCGTCGGGTCCGTTCAGATTGCCGACCGTCCCGGAGGTTGAGGAGAGGCGGGTGTTGCCTTGGCAGGCGGCCGCGCTGACCCGCAAGCCCAGGCCGGAGAAGTTGCCGCCGCGCTCGGGCGGATTGGTGCAAAGCTCCCAGCTGTTGGCGCCGCCGACGGCAACCACGACGCGGTTGCGCGAGGGAATCTCCGCCTGCTCGCGCGGTACCAGGAGGAACTTGCCCCCGAAGGCGCCATCGGCGATGCCGGTCGCGGCCACCTCCGCCAGCTGTTCGCGGAGCTCGGGGGTCGTGGCTTGGCCTATCAGAACCAGCTGCCCGTTGCCCACGAAGGCGGCATTGGAGGAGGGCAGGTAGCGTTGGGTATCGGTCGGCCCGATAACCGGTGCGTTGCCGAGGCCCGCGCATCCAGCGAGGACCAAGAGACTGGCAGCCGATAGTAGGGTCGTGAGCCGCATGGCGCATCTCCGTTGTTCAGCGTGCGAACTGAGTTTGGCCGTAATCTGGACCTCGGCAAGCCCAATTCCTGCACGTTCTTGTGACGCTCGCGTTAGGAACGTCGCGTGCGCGACCAACGGTTTCGACCGCCGAAGCCGGGCGGTCGACGTTTGATCCAACGCACGAAGCGCGCGATCTCCGGGTGCTCCAGCAAGGCCTCTATCGTCGCGTAGTTCCGGGCCAGTTCCGGCTCTCTCAAGGTGGCGTGAATCTTGTCGTGACAGAGCCGGTGCAGGTCCACCGTCTCCTCGCCGCCCAGGCTTCTGGGGACGAGGTGATGACGGTTGTCGCTGCCGGGCGGCATCGGGCGGCCGCAGAGTGCGCAGGGCGGATGTTCCGCCGGCCTCTTCGGCCGCCAAGCCATGAGGCTATTCGAGCACCGCGTAGCCGCGCCCGCGCAGACAGTTGCGCACGATAGTCCTTTGGTCGGCCACGCCCGCGACGCCGCCGCCAGCGGCGCCCGCCGTGCCACCGATGGCCGCTCCGGCCGCCGCGGCCGTGCCAGGGCCACCGCCCAGAATGGCGCCGCTGATGGCGCCCAGCGCGGCGCCGAGGGCCGCCCCTCCGAGCCCGGCGACGGCGGCATCCTCGACCGGAGAGCCGCTCTGCTGCGCCAGCGCCTGACATTCGCGCAGGTTCTGGTCATAGGCCTCCGCCGTATTGCGGCTGGCCTGGAAGTCTACCACGGGATCATAGCTGCTGACGCAGCTCGCCAGGAACGCGGTGGCAACGAGGATAGTCGGAACCTTGGCGTACATGTTTGTCTGTCTCCTTCGAGGTGCACGCAAGGGCAGGGCCGCCCCATCGCTCGCGATACGCAGGAAGCGGACACGTCATCCCGCCCGTCACGCCTTCGTGCTCTCCCGCCGCCGTCACATAAGAGCGAGCGTCTTTCAGAGGATGTCAGGCTCTGCCAGCCGCCGGCCGATCACACATCCAAGTCGTGCGCGAAGCGCGCGTTCTCCTGGATGAAGGCAAAGCGATGCTCCGCCTTGCGCCCCATCAGGTGGTCGATGCGTTTCGCCGTCTGCGCGTTGGTCTCTTCCGGTGCCTCGTCATCCGCCTCCGCGACGACGACTTGCAGGAGCTTGCGCTTGTCCGGGTCCATGGTGGTCTCTCGCAGTTGGCCCGCCGGCATTTCGCCCAGACCCTTGAAGCGGCTGATCTCTATCTTGCCTCGCCCGGAGAAGCCTTCCTTCAGAAGCCGCTCCTTGTCGGCGTCGTCCATGGCGTAGATCGTCGTACCGCCTTGCGTCAGGCGATAGAGCGGCGGTTGGGCCAAGTAGAGACGGCCGCTCTCGATCAGGCCGGGCATCTCGCGCCAGAAGAAGGTGATGAGTAGAGCGGCGATATGGGCGCCGTCCACGTCCGCGTCCGTCATCACGATCACGCGCTCGTAGCGCAGCTTGTCCGGATCGAAGTGGCCGCGGGTTCCACAGCCCAGCGCCTGCGAGAGGGCCGTGATCTCCTGGTTCTCCTTCAGCTTCTCGGCCGAGGCGCTGGCGACGTTCAGGATCTTGCCGCGCAGGGGGAGCACGGCCTGGGTCTCGCGCTTGCGCGCCTGCTTGGCCGAGCCGCCGGCGGAATCGCCCTCGACGATGAAGATCTCGGTGTTCTCGGCCTTAGTCGAGCTGCAGTCGGCGAGCTTGCCGGGCAAGCGCAATCGGCGGCTGGTTGCGCTCTTGCGGTTCTGCTCTTTCTGCTGACGGCGGCGTTGGCGTTCCTCAGCGCGCTCGATGGCGTGTTCTAGCAGCAGTCTGGCGCGCTCGGGCTCGGCTGCCAGCCAGTGCTCGAAGTGATCCTTGATCGCCCCTTCGACCAGCCGCTGGGCGCGCTGGGTCACCAGCTTCTCCTTGGTCTGGCCTTGGAACTGCGGATCCCTGATGAAGAGAGAGAGGTAGATGATGGCGCCGGAGACGAGATCCTCGGCGGTGACGATCGAGGCCTTCTTCTGGCCCAGCAGTTCGCCATAGGCTTTGAGGCCCCTCAGCAGGCCTTGCCGCAGGCCCGATTCGTGCGTCCCGCCTTCGATTGTCGGCACCGTGTTGCAATAGGTGTGGACGTGGCCGTCTTCGTCCGCCGGCCAAGCCAGGGCCCATTCCAGCCTATCGCTGTCTTCGCCCAAGGTCGCCTGGCCGGCGAAGGGCAGGGGGGCGATGAGCCGGCGCTCGCCCAAGACCTCGGCCAAGGAATCGGCAAGACCGTTGGGAAAGTGCAGCCGCGCCTCCGGTGGTGTCTTGTCGCCTTCCTTCAGAAGGGCCGGCGCGCAGGACCAGCGGATCTCGACGCCGCGGAAGAGATAGGCCTTGGAGCGTGCCATGCGGTAGAGGCGCGCCGGATCCAGGCGGATATCGGTTCCGAAGATCTGCGGGTCGGGCGAGAAGGTGATGGAGGTGCCACGCCGGTTGGGTGCGCCGCCGGCCGCCTTCAGCTTCCCCTGCGGCTTTCCGCGCACATAGCTCTGGGTCCAGAGCTTGCGGTCGCGGGCGACTTCGACGGTGAGATCGGCGGCGAGCGCGTTCACGACCGAAAGCCCGACACCGTGCAGGCCGCCTGCCGTGGCGTAGGCCTTGTCCGAGAACTTTCCGCCGGAGTGCAGCGTGGTCATGATGACCTCGAGCGCCGACTTCTTGGGAAATTTGGGATGGGGATCGACCGGAATGCCGCGGCCGTTGTCGATCACGGTCACCCGGTTGCCGCCCTCCAGGCGCAGTTCGATGCGGCTGGCGTGGCCTGCCACGGCTTCGTCCATGGCATTGTCCAGCAGTTCGGCCACCAAATGGTGCAGCGCGCGCGCATCGGTGCCGCCGATGTACATGCCGGGGCGCCGGCGGACCGGCTCCAAGCCTTCCAGAACCTCGATGTCCTTGGCGGAGTAGCCCGGTTGCTGCAAGTTGGCTTTGGCGAAGAGATCGGACATGAAATCTGGTCTATCGAAGTCGCCCTGAGCCTGGCAAGTCGCGCGCGCCTGTGTTAGCGACGATCATGAAGGGGGAAGCGATGAGCGAAGCGGACGAAAGTCCTGCGTCACCGCCCGACGAAGAACCGGCGCTGCGGACCTTGGCGATGCCGGCCGATGCCAACCCGGCGGGGGACATCTTCGGCGGCTGGGTCCTGGCACAGATGGATCTGGCCGGCGGACTGCCGGCGGTGAGGCGCTCGCAAGGGCGGGTCGTCACTATTGCCGTCGAGGCCATGCGCTTTCACCAGCCGATCTTCATTGGCGATCTCGTCACCTGCTATGCGCGGGTCGCACAGGTGGGCAGAACCTCCATGCACGTCAAGGTCGAGACCTGGGTAACCCGTCACCGCGCCGGAATCGAGGTCCTGGTAACCGAGGGCACCTTTATCTATGTGGCTGTAGACGATGATGGACGCCCGAGGCCCTTGCCGGAGGTAACCGCGTGATGTCGCGTACGCCAAGGCGGCGACTGGTCTGAAGGGAGAAAGCAGGAACCGTGATCAAGCTCTACACGGCAGAAACACCCAACGCCCAGCGCGTTGCGATCATCCTCGAGGAATGCGGCTTGGACTACAAGGTCAAGCGCTTGGACCTGATGAAGGGCGAACAGCGCCAGCCCGAGTTCCTGAAGCTCAATCCGCGCGGCCAGGTGCCCGTGGTCGTGGACGAAGACGGGCCGGAGGGACAGAAGCTGGTCATGGCCCAGTCGGCTGGCATCATGCTGTACTACGCGACGAGCAGGAAGGTCCTCTGGCCGGAGGATGCCAGGACCCAAGCCCTGGCGCTGCAATGGCTGATGCACGCGGCAAGCGACATGTCCAGCCTCGGCAGCACGCTCTTCGCGCTGGAGACCTTCGTCCCGGAGAAGTGCGAAAGCACCATCGACTTCTTCCTCGATCGCCTGGAGGCGCACCTCACCTACATCGAGGGCCGACTAAGCGAGTCGCAGTTTCTGGCCGGGCCGCTCAGCGTGGCCGACCTGGCGCTCTACCCCATGCTCGCCGGTCGGCTGGACAGCATTGACGACCTCGGCGACTTCGACTGTATCCGCGCCTGGGCCGCCACCTTGGCGGCACGCCCGGCCGTGGCCAAGGGCATGGACGCCCACAAGGCAGACTAACGCGCCGCCAGCCGGCACTCCATCATCGCCACGCGCTTGCCGTCCGAGGGATTGATGCGGCTGGTGAGGACCTCGAAGCCGAGGCTCCTGTGGAAGGCGAGGGAGGTCGGGTTCGGCGGCTCCTCGTTCACTTCGCAGCAGAGCCGCGGCAGGTCGTTCTCCTTGGCCCAGTCGAACAGCCCCGCGTAGAGGCGCCGCCCCAGACCCTGCCTGCGCCCCGCCTCCGCCACCATGACCCGGTCGATGTAGACGAAGGGTTCTTCTTGCGCATTGAACCAAGCGTAGTTGGTGCTCTCGTAGCTCGATCCCTTGGCGAACGCGACCAGGACGGCCAAGGGGGCACGCTCGCGCACGACCGCCTGCGCCCAGATCGCCCGCGCGATAAGGGCCCGCATGGCTTCGAGATCCAGAGCGTTGACTTCTGGCACGCAAAGATCGTTCAGCTGCTTCAGCCAAACGACGTCGTCCTCCGTGAGCGGACGTAGCGTCGCTTCGCCCTGCGCGTCGGAAATCGTGTTCGTCATGCGCCATCCATAGCTGACAAAGGTTTCGCGTCGATAGCAGCTTTTTGCCTAAGGCGTCCGAGCGGCGCGGGCCACGCTCGGCAGAGGCGCGAGGAGGACCAGACGGCGAAGCGGCAGCATAGGCGCAATCGGAAGGAAGAAACTCGCGATCTCTTGGTGGCATACCGGATGCTTCAAGCAACAGTAGGACTATGTGCAATACACTTCTCGAATGAAGATTGTTCGGGTAAAGTCGAAAATCTGGCCAGACGTCAGTTGGGGGATCAGGTTCATGCGTTTCATCGCCGCTCTTGCCTTGTCGGCTTCCGCGTTGACCGCCTCCGCCGGTGCAGAGCCTCCCGCCCGACCGGTGTCCTACATGGATCAAGGCTGGTCGCAAACCTTGCGCGAGCAATTCTACTTTACCCCGCAGGGATCACATATGATGCGTGCCGATTGGTTCGCCGTGCTCGAACGCCCGGACGGTCAAGGACCATTCGGCGATCCGGCCTATCTGCAGAGCTTCGGGTTCTTGCCTCCCGATGGAGCTTCCACGCTCAATCCGCAGGGCTATCCGATCGGCTTCGCCGTCGAGAGCAAAGCGAACCAGCTCGGCCTGACCTGTGCGGCCTGCCACACGGCGGACATCGAAGTGAATGGCGAGACAATTCGCATCGATGGCGCGCCTGCACGGCTTGACTTTGACAGCTTCTATCAGGCGCTCGCGAAAGCGGTGTCGCTGACGCTCCTTGATCCGCCTCGCTTCGGGCGCTTTGCCGCCGCGCTCGGAGTGACTGATGAGAGCGCAGTGGGGGCGCTGCGGGGGCAACTCGCGATGTTCAGCACCCGACTCACCGGCGATGCCGTGCTGCGGAGGCCCACCCTCGCATCGGGCTTCGGGCGGGTCGACGCGCTAACCCAGATCGTGAACTCGTTGGCGGTGCGCGACCAAGTGGAGCCCGCGAATCTCTACCCGGTTGCCGCACCGACCAGCTACCCGCCGCTTTGGCTCACGCCGGAGCTGGAATTCGTTCAATGGAATCCGATCGCCGCCAGCCCCATCGCGAGAAACGGCGGACAGGTTCTTGGCGTCTTCGGCAGCACCGATCTGTCACCCGAGGCCGGACCCGACGCCTACAGGTCCACGATGCTCTTGGTCGAGCTGCACGAGATGGAGCAGTGGCTGGAGACCTTGGAGCCGCCCCGATGGGACGAAGCCGGCATGGGTCCGATAGACGAGACGCTCGCAGCCACGGGAGAGACGATCTTCCGCGGCAACTGCGCAGGATGCCACAACATGGCGCCCTACGCGCGAACTGATCCTGCGGACAACTACTTCGGCAAGACCTTCATCAAGATTGGCCGCGTCGACTTCCGCAAGGTCGGGACCGATCCGACCTACATGCGTAGTCTCCTCACCAGACAGGTCGCGACGAACGCCACGACGGCTCCGCTCTTCGAGAACGCTCCCCTGGTTCCCGCGCCGGCGTTCTTTGCGAAGACCGTCGGCGCCACGCTGCACCGCGCGATGGAGGACGCAGGCCTAACCTCGGAGCAGATCGTGGCAATGAACGGGTATCGCTTCCGCAAGGGCTCGGATGGCAAGCCCGAGCCCTATCGGCCCACTAGCTTCAGCAGTCTGAAGGCCAGTCCTTTGGCGGGCGTGTGGGCGACCGGCCCCTACCTGCATAACGGGTCCGTGCCAACAGTTTATGAGCTGCTCTCCCCGGTGGATGAGCGGCGCACCGTGTTCTGGACCGGCGGTCGCGCGCTGGACCACCGGCGGCTTGGCTATCAAAGCGGTGATGCACCGGGCCGCTTCCGCTTCGACACGCGCCTGCCGGGCAACGGCAATGGCGGCCATCTCTTCCCGCCGCGCGGTTTAAGCCATGACGAGCGCATGGCGGTTATCGAGTACCTCAAGACGCAGTAGCAACCATGAGTTACTTAGACCAACTAGATGCCGCGCCGCCGGGCGACCGCTGGGGGCTTGTTCGCGGATGGATGCGCGACGAGCCGCTGCCGCTCTATGCTGAGCTGCGTCGCCACCGACCGGTTCTCAGCCTCCCTCAGGTGACGCTTGCGACACGTCACGTCGATTGTGTGGAGATCCTTGCACGGCACGATCTGTTTAGCGTGTCGCCCTATCGTGCGAAGCAGGGCGAGTACTGGATGGCGCAGGACGATACCGCGCGCCATTGGCGCGAGAAGTCCATCATGCGCGCCATCCTCGACTTCGAGATGATTGGCGAGCTGCGTGCTTGGGCTGAGAGCGAGACGACACGGCGTCTCGATGCGGCGAAGGGAGGTGTTCTGGACGCCGTAGCGGCGATTACGCGTGGTGTTCCCCTCGGCGTCGTCGAACGTTTCTTCGGTCTGACGGATGCCGATCCGAAGGCCATGTTCGAATGGTCCTACTGGAATCAGATGGATGCCTTCTGGAATCAGCCCTTCCAGGATCCGCAGTTCGCTACGCATGACGAGATCGTCACACGACGGATCGCCGCCAACGAGGAGATGCGCGCCTACTTGATCGGTCTTGTGCAGGCGCGGGCGGAAGCACTGAAAGCAGGTCAGCCAGGCACAGACATGGTCTCCAGGCTGCTCGTCCTCTCCGGATCCGGGGCTCTGCGTTTCGATGTGCCATCGGTCGTGCTGAACGCGGGGGGACTCTTGATCGGTGCTGTGGAGACTACCTCGCATGCGGTCGTGAACGCGCTTACCGTCTTGAGCAACGATCCGGCGCGCCGCACCGCGGCGGTCGACGCGGCCAATCAAGCTGACCCTTCGGCTCTGGATGGGCATGTTTTTGAGGCGCTGCGGTTTAGGCCCGCATTCCCCTACTTCTTTCGAACCGCTGAAGCCGATACATCACTTGCGCGGGGAACCGATCACGAAACATTGGTGCCGAAGGGAAAGATGGTGCTGGCTGTCACGCACAGCGCCATGTTCGATCCTGTTGCGTTCGCTTCTCCTGAGAAGTTCAACCCGACGCGCGGCCTGCGCGGCAGCTTCACATTCGGCTATGGATTGCACGAATGCCTCGGGCGCGCGGTCGGTGCGGCCCTGATCCCTGCTGTTGTGCGCGCGGCGCTTCGGTACGATGGCGTCGAATTCGGCGACCTGGACTATCGTCGCGGACCGGTACCAGAGGCTTGGCCTTGGAAGGTGTTAGGGACAGGCGACACAAGAGACCGGCCAGAAGGCTGAAGTGTTGTTCAAGCCCGCGGTGCTGGGGTCTCGCAAAGTCGTTCGGACCGTGATGTCTTGCCTAGACCAGGCTTCGCCCACTTGGCCGCCTGGCCGAACGCGGTTTGGCCGGAGTGATTCCGGCCGGGCCGAGGCCGCGCGCCAGGCGCGCTCCGCCTCAGCCTGCCGGATTCCGGTCGCTTAGCCGTTGGAGGGGACGTGCCAGCCCGGGATCGCCGAACGGAGCAGCGTTTCGAAGGGCCAGGCCAGTCGGCCCAGGGGCTTCGCGGGCCGATCCGCGTTCGCGCGCTCTGATGCCTCGACCCGGGCCTCCAGGTCCTTGTGGCTGTGGAAGGCCGCCGCACGGCCCCAAACGATATCCATGTTCTTCGTCATAACTGCCTCCTGATTGGGCTCGAAGAGTTCCAAGGGAGACGTTTTCTCCGCTGAACGCAGTGTCTTGTTGCACTGCAGCAATTAGCTGGACGATGGTGGCACGGACATCAAGGTCAGTAGAATTGACCAAAGCTAGACTCAGCCTTGACGTAAGCGATGAGCAGGAAAGTAGGCCTTGGCGTTAGGATCACGACACGGTCGAAATCCGACTCGCGTCGGGGTTCTCCAGTAGCGGCGGGTTTGACGTCTAACGGCGATCCGCGAGCAAGACCACCTCGAACCAGTCGTCGTGCCGGTCCTGCTTGCCCCCTTCAAGGGCGCAGCGGAAGGTGATGCGAACGTCTTCGCCCGGCGCGTGCCGGCCTGCCTTGAGGCCGGCGATGAGACCTGCTTGGGTCTGGCAAAGCGACAGCGTCTCATAGGCGAGCGGCGGTGCGGTGTAGTGGCAGAAAGCCACCCCGACGCAGACTTTGACCAGGAGTTCGAACATGCCCCCGCTTCCTTTCCTTCCCTTTGCGGCTTCCTCCCTGCCGAACCGATAGCCTGGTCGGCTGCCGTTTTGTTACAGTATGGTGACATAGCGGCGGGAGTCTGCAAGGGAGAAAACAAAGGAACCGGTATCGGGCCTTTCTCAAAAAGAAGAGAGCCGCCGTGACAGGTCACGACGGCTCCACAGAAGACTACACTCCAAGGTAGGGTTCAGGCACTACCTCAGACGGAGTAGTACATCTTGAACTCGATTGGGTGCGGGGTGTGCTCGAAGGCGTAGACTTCCTCCCACTTCAGTTCGAGGTAGCCTTCGATCTGCGCCTTGGTGAAGGAATCGCCGGCAAGCAGGAAGTCGTGATCGGCCTCCAGGGCCTGCAGGGCCTCGCGCAGGCTGCCGCAGACGGTGGGAACCTCTTTCAGCTCCTCCGGGGGGAGGTCGTAGAGGTTCTTGTCGATCGGGTCGCCCGGATGGATGCGGTTCTGGATGCCGTCGAGGCCCGCCAGCATCATCGCGGTGAAGGCCAGATAGGGGTTCGAGCCCGGATCGGGGAAGCGCACCTCGACCCGCTTTGCGTTCGGCGAGGCACCGAAGGGGATGCGGCAAGAGGCGGAGCGGTTGCGCGACGAGTACGCCAGCAGGACCGGCGCCTCGAAACCCGGGATCAAGCGCTTGTAGCTGTTGGTCAGCGGGTTGGTGAAGGCGTTGATCGTACGCGCGTGCTTGATGATGCCGCCGATGTAGTAGAGCGCCATCTCGGACAGGCCGGCATAGCCGTCGCCGGCGAAGAGCGGCTTGCCGTCCTTCCAGAACGACTGGTGCACGTGCATGCCGGAGCCGTTATCGCCCATGACCGGCTTGGGCATAAAGGTTGCCGTCTTGCCGTAGGAGTGGGCAACGTTGTGGACGACATACTTGTAGATCTGCAGGTTGTCGGCGCAGCGCAGGATGGTGTCGAACTTGACCCCCAGCTCGTGCTGAGAGGGCGCCACCTCGTGGTGGTGCTTCTCGACGTTGATGCCCATCTCCTCCATCACGGTCAGCATTTCGGCACGCAGATCGGTGCCGCTGTCGACCGGCGGCACCGGGAAGTAGCCGCCCTTGATGCTGGGGCGGTGCCCCATGTTGCCTTCGTCGAAGTCGCTTCCGGAGACATAGGGACCCTCTTCCGAGTTGAACTGGAAGAAGACCTGGTTCATTTCGACGGCGAAGCGCACGTCGTCGAACACGAAGAACTCCGCCTCCGGACCGAAGTAGGCGGTGTCGGCGATCCCGGTGGATGCCACGTGCGCCAAGGCCTTGCGCACGGTGGAGCGGGGATCGCGCTCGTAGGGCTGCCCGGTCACGGGGTCGAGCACGTCGCTGATCAGGATCAGCTGCGGCTGGGCGGCGAAGGGGTCCATGACCGCGGTATCGAGGTCCGGCTTCAGGCACATGTCGGATTCGTTGATCGCCTTCCAGCCGGCGATCGACGAGCCGTCGAACATGATGCCGTCGATCAAGGTATCCTCATCGATGGTCGAGACGTGCTGTGCGATGTGCTGCCACTTGCCGCGCGGGTCGGTGAAACGGAAATCGACGTATTTGACGTCGTTCTCCTCGATGAGCTTCATGATGTGGGAAACGTCGGACATGGTGAGACTGATCCTCTCTTGCTGATCCGGGTCGCTGTTGTTGGGTCTTGGCGTGCTCGGCTAGATGGCGTCGGGGCCACGCTCGCCGGTACGGATGCGAATGGCTTCGTCGATGCTGGAGACGAAGATCTTGCCGTCGCCGATGCGTCCGGTCCTGGCGGCCTGTTGAATGGCCTCCACCGCGCGCTCGACCAGGCTGTCCTCGATCACGACCTCAATGTGCACCTTCGGCAGGAAGTCGACCACATACTCCGCCCCCCGGTAGAGCTCGGTGTGGCCTTTCTGGCGGCCGAAACCCTTGGCCTCGGTGACGGTGATGCCCTTGATGCCCACGTCGTGCAGGGCTTCCTTCACCTCGTCCAGCTTGAAGGGTTTGATGATGGCTTCGATCTTCTTCATGCGGCCTCTCGTTGATTTCTGCGTCCCCCAGAGGCGCAGCGCTTGAACAGCAGGGGCCAAGCAAGTTCCGTGCCAAACGTCCGGTCGGGCTTGCCTGGCCGCATTTGAGCGATCCGCGCCGATTGGAGAGGCGCCAGCATCGCATTTGCACAAGGATTGTGCAAACCGGGTGGCTAATTCTTGTGCAGAAGACGGTCGAAGCGCTGCAGCGCGGTTTCTATGTCGGCCTGGGACGCCGCGTAGGAAAGCCTCAAATGCCCTGCGCCGGCGGCGCCGAAGGCACTGCCGGCTAAGGTGGCAACGCCTGCGTCTTCCAAGAGCGCGCGCTCGAGCGCCTTGTCGTCCCATCCGCTCTGCGTGACCGAGGGAAAGGCATAGAAGGCGCCGCCGGGATCGACTGCCTCAATTCCGGGCAGGCGGTTCAGCCCCTCCACCAGGACCTTGCGCCGCCGCGCGAAGGCGGCCCGCATCTCGGCGACGCTGTCTTGCGGTCCCTCGAGGGCGGCGATGCCGGCCCACTGCGTCGGTGCATTGACGCAGGAGTAGGAGTTGATCGCCAGACGGGTAACGCCTTCGATCAGCCTTTCCGGCCATACCGCGTAGCCCAGGCGCCAGCCGGTCATGGCGTAGCTCTTGCTGAAGCCGTCCAGCAAGATCAGCTGCTCGTCCAGGTCCGGATAGGAGAGAAAGCTCTGGTGCGTGGCGCCGTCATAGAGCAGCAGGCTGTAGATCTCGTCCGAGAGCAGGGCGGTCTGGGGGTTGTCGGCGATGATCTCGGCGATGCGGCGGACGGCGGCGGGGCTGGTGACGCCGCCCGTCGGGTTACCCGGCGAGTTGACGATGACGAGGCGCGTGCGCGGGCTGATGCGCTCCGCCAAGGCATCGGGATCGACGGCGAAACCCGTGGCGGCGGTCAGCGGCAGGGGCACCGGCTTGGCCCCGCAGTAGCTCACCAGGCTGCGGTAGATCGGGAAGCCGGGGTCCGGGTAGATTACCTCGTCGCCCGGCTCGACCATGGCCAGAAAGGCGAAATACATGGTGACCTTGCCGCCCGGCACGACCAGCACGCGCTCCGGGTCGACCTTGTGGGCATGGCGCCGTTCCAGGTCGGACGCGATGGCCTCGCGCAACCCCAGTATCCCCTTTGCGGCCGTATAGCCGTGGTGGCCGTCGTGCATGGCCTTGACGGCTGCCTCGACCACGTGGGGCGGCGTCTTGGCGTCGGGCTGGCCGATCGCCAGGCTGATGACGTCACGCCCTTTCCGGCGCAGGGCTTCGGCGCGGTCCAAGACCTCGAAGGCGCTTTCGGTTCCCAAGCGGGCAAGCGACGCGGCGGGATTCATGGCGAGTTCTCACACGTGGTTCGAAGGGAGGCTGCCGGACAGCCGCAGGACCCTGGAGAACGGCCCTGCCGTGGGCAGTTTAACTCGCACAGCAGCGCTAGCGGCCGCAAGCAGGTCTCCTTGCTGGCACGCGCGGCACCTACTGACACCAGGCGGGCTTGTCGGAGGGTGCCAGGGAGACGTCGTTGCAGGGGCTGGACTCGTAGCCGGCATAGGCCCCCAAAGCGACCAACAGGCCGCCGAGGGTCGCCTGGCGCGTGCGTCGCTCGAAGCGTTCCTGGGCTTGCCAGCGGCGAGTCTCCACCCCGTCGTGGTAGGCCTGCTCGATCGCGCGCAGGTCGGCGGCGATCTCGGCGTCGTCGGGCACCAGTTCGTAGCCGGTTGCTTTCGGGTAATAGGTGCCGGCGTAGATCTCGATCGGCCGATAGCGGCTGCCGCTCGCCAGGTTGCGGCGTGCATCCAACTCCGGCAGCTGGTTGTAGACGCCGATGACGCGAATGCGATCGGGCATGCGGCCGCACTGCTTGGCGACCAGATGCCCCATCCCGATGATGCGCGCGTCGATCTTGTTGCCGCGGATCCAGCCGGTGTTGTGTGCCCCGACATAGAACTCGTAGAGCGGGTTCGTGAAGCGATCCCGGTTCTGGTACTGGCCAGGGTTCTTGCTTTGCAGCAGCCAATCGCCCTCGAAGCGGTGGATGACGACGGTCGGCACCGGTGCGCAGGCATCGCCACGCAAGGTGGCGAAGGCCGTCTTGGTGTCACCGGTCAGCGCGTACTCGCCGTCGACCAGAACGCCCCGCTGAGCGTACTGCTGGCAGAGGTTCAGTTGACCGGGCTGCCCGGTGCGCGGCGCCACGGCGCGCCGCTTGTTGAAGTTCCCGGTCAGGAGGTAGCTGTTCGCGCGATAGGCCCAGTTGAAGTTGGGGATGTAGTGACAGACGGCCGTGCGATCGTTCGCCGTGGTGATGTCGACGATGTAGCAGGGGTTCAGCAGGTCGCCCTCCACGCAGCCCGGATTGGTCTGCGGGTTCAACTCGCCGTCGAAGCTGGCTTCGAACTGCTGGGCCAGGCCCGGGTACTTGTTCTTGAGTGCGTCGCCCGCCGCGCAGGCCGTAACGGCCAGGCAGGCCAGGGCGGCCAAGCCCGCCCGGGCCGGACCGAGCCGGTTGCTGAACTCTTCTCTACCCGACATACCCCTACCTCCGCCGCTTGTGCCGGAACCCACGATCCGGCTACCCCATATGGCCGCATGGTGGTGCAGACGCAGGAGACATGCAACCTGGCGGCTTGTGTTCCCTTGACGAACCGCCGGTCAGACCCCGAAGCCCGAGCCCGCCTTGCGGTACTCCTCGCGCGGCGGGCTGAAGATGTCGATCACCAGCGCGCCGTCGGGGCCGGCGGTGAAGCTGTGCTCGACGCCGCCGGGCGTGCGCCAGAAGTCACCGGCCTTGACCGGATGCTCCTTGCCGTCTTGAAGGCGCAGCCCGCTGCCTTCCAGCAAGAGGCCCCACTGCTCTTCGCGATGGGCGTGCGGGACACCGGACTTGTTGGGGGCGATGCGCAGGACGGACAGCATGGCCTGCTCGCCGGGGAAGACGCGGGTATCCAGGCCTTCCGCGAGCGTGCGTTTGATCCCCTGGGAGAGGTCATGGAGGTTGAAGAAGCAATCCTCGGTCATCTCGGTCTCCGTCATGTCGCCAAGCGTGGGTCAGGGCTGGAGGTCAAGGGCCTCTACCTCGGCCCGCCGCAAGGGAAGGTCGCCCGCCAGGAAGAACTCGTCCAACTGCGGCGGGGCCACGTCCGTGCTGGAGAGCATGGCGTGGGCCTGGCCGCGGTGATGCACCTGGTGGAGGAAGAGGTGCAGTAGGATATCGCCGATCCGCTCTTGCAGGATGCCGTCGGGACCTCGGTCCAGTCCGACGTGTCGCGCTAGGTCGGCGGCGCTCAAGCCGTCGCAAAAGGCGACGAGGCGCCGATCCTCGGCGGCTTGCGCCTCGGCCAGGTCGGCGGCGAGAGGGAAGGGAACCTCTTCGCCGTAGACGCTCCGGCCGAGCCCGCCTTCCTCCAGGCCGTCAAGATAGAAACGGTCGACCAGAAGAATGTGATTCAAGGTCAGCTGCAAGGAGGGGAAGAAGCCGGTGCGTTCGGCGGCAAAGGCCTCTCGGTCGAGCGCCTTGCAGGCGCCAAGGAGGCGGGCATTGGACCAGGCGTTGTTGCGGGCCATGGCTTGGAAGGGCGTTGTGCTATCCATCGCGGGCGATCCCGTCATTGAGGGCGATGACCCATAGCTATCCAGATTTGGCCGGGCTGGCTCAAGCGACCTCTTTAGGGTCCTGACCCGCGCGGAGGGTTTAGGCCGCAAGCGGGCCTTGACGTGAGGTGCGGGCAGGCGGCATATAGCGGCCTCTTTCGCACGTGGGCCGAAGCGAGATCGGTCGGCGATGGTGGCTGTAGCTCAGTTGGTTAGAGCACCGGATTGTGGTTCCGGGGGTCGTGGGTTCAAGTCCCATCAGCCACCCCATATCTTCTTAAGTCAGCGCTGTCGGTGTCCGGCGGAGGCATCCGCCCCCGTCAGCTTGGCCAGATTGGAAGGAAAGGCCTGCCATGAGCGACTCCCTGAAGCACCGAATGCAGTCGGGCGCCACGGTGTTCGGCTTCTGGCACATGACCGCTTCGCCGACCGTGGCCGAGATCATGGGGCAGGCCGGCTATGACTGCACGATCATCGACATGGAGCACGGTCCGGGCTCCTACCTCGATGCCCAGATGTCGGCGCAGGCGCTGTCCGGCACCGCCTGCCAGCCGGTCGTGCGCGTCCCCTTCGATTCCAGGGTGGAGGTGAAGCGCGCGCTGGACCTGGGCGCCGTGGGCGTCATGTGTCCGGCGGTCAACAGCGTCGAGGAAGCCGAGGAGGCTTCGCGCGCCTGCCGCTATCCGCCCGCCGGCGTGCGCGGCGTCGCCCCCACGGTGGTGCGTGCCGCCAACTATGGCCGCGGCTGGCAGGCCTACATGGAGCGCTCCGACCGCGACGTGCTCTGCATCTGTCAGATCGAGACCGGAGAGGCGGTCGAGGTGGTCGAGGGGATCGCCGCGGTCGAGGGTGTGGACCTACTCTTCGTGGGGCCGATGGATCTCTCGGCGGACCTGGGCCACCCGGGGGAGCCCGATCACCCGGCGGTCAACGAGGCCATGCGCCGGATCGAGGCGGCGGCCCGGGCCTCGGGCAAGCTCTTGGGTAGCATCCCGACCGAGGGGCGGGGCAGCCAGGACCTGAAGGAACTGGGCTATCGCTTCATCATGGCCGACGCCGACATCGCGCTGCTGCGCGACGCCTCGACCGAGAGCTTGACGCGCCTGCGCAGCTGACCCTTCCATGACCTCTCCGGCGCCCGAGAGCCAGCTCTTGACGGTCGCCCAGATGGGGGCGGCCGACCGTGCCGCCATGGCCGCGGGCATTCCCGGCAGCCTGCTGATGGACAATGCCGGCAAGGCCGTCGCCCGCGCGGTAATGGAGCGCTTCGAACCGCAAGCGGTGGAGATCTACTGCGGACCCGGCAACAACGGCGGCGACGGATTCGTCGCCGCACGCTATCTGGCCGGCGCCGGCTGGCCGGTCAGGCTTTGGGCCATGCGCCGGCCGGCAGACTATCGCGGCGACGCGGCGGATCACGCGGCGCTTTGGCAGGGCGCGACGCAAAGCTTGACGGATGCGCGGCCAGCAGAGGGCGCCTTGACCGTCGACGCCCTCTTCGGCGCCGGTCTCGACCGACCGCTGGAGGGAAAGCCGGCGGAGCTGCTTTCCTCGTGGGAGCGGGCAGGGGCCAAGGTCATCGCGGTCGATGTTCCCAGCGGGCTCGACGGCGACAATGGCCAGGTCCTGGGCGACAGCGCCTGCCCGGCCGCCGTGACCGTCACCTTCTGCCGCCGCAAGCCCGGCCACCTGCTCCTGCCGGGACGACGGCTCTGCGGCGAGGTGGTGCTGGCCGATATCGGCATCCCCGCCGCGGTGGTCGCCGAGCAGGCCCCGAGCTTCTTCCACAACGGACCGGGCTTGTGGGGCGGCGCGCTGCGCTGGCGCGACGAGACCAGCCACAAGTTCGCCTTTGGCTCGCTGCTGATCCGCGGCGGGGAGGAGATGACGGGCGCCGGCCGCCTGGCCGCCCGCGCCGCGCTCAGGGTGGGCAGCGGTCTGGTTACCCTGGCGGCGTCCGCGGCAGCCCTGCCGCTCTACGCCTTGGCGGGTGCCGCCGTGATCCTGGCGCCCTGCGATGCACCGGCCCGTTGGCGCGAGCTGGTCGGCGAGCCGCGCCGCAGCGCGATCCTCGTCGGTCCGGGAAACGGCCTGGGCCCGGAGACCCGCGAGGCCGCCGTGGCGGCGCTGGAGAGCGGCCGCGCCTGCCTCTTGGACGCCGACGCCATCAGCGTCTTCGCGGGCCAGCACGAAGCCCTTGCCGAGGCGCGGCGGGGACCTCTGGTCATTACCCCGCACGAGGGCGAGTTCGCGCGGCTCTTCCCGAAGCTGTCGGGGCCGCGAGTAGAGCGGGCGCGCGCGGCGGCCAAGCTGATCGGCGGTGTCGTGGTGCTGAAGGGCAGCGACAGCATCATCGCGGCACCGGACGGCCGCGTCGCGATCAACGACAACGCACCGCCGAGCCTGGCCGTCGCCGGTGCCGGGGATGTCTTGAGCGGCTTGATCGGCGGCTTGCTGGCTCAAGGCTTGGATCCCTTTGACGCGGCGGGCGCCGGCGTCTGGTTGCACGGGGCGGCGGCCGGCACCGGGTCGAGCGGGTTGATGGCGGACGATCTGCCCGACCGCCTGCCGGCCGTCCTAGCCGGACTTCGGCGCTCAGGGCAGGGGGGCTAGCCCAAGCGCGGCTCCGCCGGGTCCGGCAGGGCAGCTTTTCCATGGCGCGGCTTGCTTACCCCCTCACGCCGGCCTACTCCTCAATGATGCGCCTTGCGCGCTTCCGCGCGGCGCCGAGACGGAGTGGCGTTCATGTCCTTGCAGGCGATCCCGACGAGCAAGCCCGGCTTGACCACGACCGTGCCGGGGGAGCGTCTTGCGCTTCTCCAAGCCCTGGAGCGCAAGGTCCTTTGGCTCTCGGCCTGGATGATTCACAACGCCAATCACCTGCGCCCCTCGCGCGACGGCCTGAAGGTCGGCGGGCATCAGGCTTCCTCGGCCTCGCTCGTCACGGTCATGACGGCCCTCTATTTCGAGCTGCTGCGGGTCCAGGACCGCGTGGCGGTGAAGCCGCACGCCAGTCCGGCCTATCACGCGATCCAGTACCTTCTGGGCAAGCAGAGCCGCGAGAAGCTGGAGCACTATCGCGGCTTCGGCGGCGCGCAGTCCTACCCCTCGCGCACCAAGGACGGCGACGACGTGGACATCTCCACCGGCTCGGTCGGGCTGGGCGTGGCCTTCACCGCCTTCGCCAGCCTGGTGCAGGACTACATCGCCTTGAAGGACAGGCTGCCGGACGGCGTTGAACTCGGCCGCATGGTCGCGCTCGTGGGCGATGCCGAGCTGGACGAGGGCAATGTCTTCGAGTGCATGCTGGAGGGCTGGAAGCACGATCTGCGCAACACCTGGTGGGTGATCGACTACAACCGCCAGAGTCTGGACGCGGTGGTGACCGACCGCCTCTTCGGCCAGATCGACCAGCTCTTCGACACCATGGGCTGGAACGTCGTCACCCTGAAGTACGGCAAGGAACTGGAGCGCGTCTTCCGCAAGCCCGGTGGCGATGCGCTGCGGCATTGGATCGACGCCTGTCCCAACTCCCTCTACTCGGCCTTGACTTATCAGGGCGGCGTGGCCTGGCGGCGGCAGCTGCTGGCCGACCTGGGCGACACCGGGGGCATCAAGGCGCTGCTGGACGAGGAGGACGACGACAGCCTCGGCCGCCTGATGACCAATCTCGCCGGCAACGACATGGAGAGCGTGCTGGAGGCCTTCCACGGCGTCGGCGACAGCGAACAGCCGACCTGCTTTCTGGCCTATACGATCAAGGGCTACGGACTTCCCTTCGCCGGCCACAAGGACAACCACGCCGGCCTGATGAACGAAGAGCAGATGGACATCTTCCGCGCCCAGAACGGAATCGCGGAAGGGCAGGAGTGGGAGCCCTTCGCCGGCATGGAGGCGGAGGCCGACGGCATTCGCAGCTTCCTGAGCACCGTCCCCATGGCGAAAGCGGACCGCGGTCACAAGGCGCCCCAGATCGCCGTCCCGGCAGAACTGCCCGTGCCGCGCGGCAAGCAGCTCTCCACCCAGGCCGGCTTCGGTAACATCCTGGGCGATCTCGCCAAGCAGCAGAGCCAGCTTGCCGATCACCTGGTCACCACCTCTCCCGACGTGACCGTCTCCACCAACCTCGGCGCCTTCGTGAACCGGCGGGGCATCTTCGATCGCCGCGGCCGCGCGGACACCTTCTCGGAACAGAAGGTGGTCTCGGCCCAGCGCTGGGCCATGTCACCGCAAGGCCAGCACATCGAGCTGGGGATTGCCGAGCACAATCTCTTCGGCATGCTGGCGGCGCTCGGCCTCTCGCACTCCCTCTTCGGCAGTCGGCTCCTGCCGGTGGGCACGCTCTACGATCCCTTCATCCAACGCGGTCTCGATGTCCTGAACTACGCCTGCTACCAGGACGCCCGCTTCCTTCTGGTCGCCACCCCCTCGGGGATCAGCCTGGCGCCCGAAGGCGGCGCGCATCAGTCGGTCGCGACGCCCTTGATCGGCATGGCGCAGGACAAGCTGGCTTACTTCGAACCGGCCTACGTCGACGAATTGGCCGTGCTGATGGCCTGGGCCTTCGACTACATGCAGCGCGACGGCAGCGGCCGCTCGGCGACGGGGTGGCTGCGCGACCTGGACGGCGGCTCGGTCTACCTGCGCCTCTCGACCCGCGCCCTGCAGCAGCCCGAACGCACCCTGGGCGCGGCAGACAAACAAGGGATCATTGACGGCGGCTATTGGTTGAAGCCGCCCGGCGAAGGAGCCGAACTCGCGATCGTCGCCACCGGCGCGGTCATGCCGGAGGCCCTGGAGGCCTGGGAAGCGCTGCAGGAGGACCTGCCGGGCGCCGGCCTCTTGGCCGTGACCTCGCCGGACCGGCTGAACGCCGAATGGAACGCTGTACAGCGCGGGCGGCGCCAGGGGGCGGGGCCGACCGAGGCGGCGGCCGAACGCCTGCTGGCGCCCTTGGCGCCCGACGCCGGCTTGGTCACGGTCCTGGACGGTCACCCGGCGACGCTCAGCTGGCTGGGCGCCGTGCGCGGTCAAGTCCTGCAGCCCCTGGGCGTCGAGCACTTCGGCCAGTCCGGCGATATCGTGGACCTTTACCGCCACTACGGCATCGACGCCGACGCCATCCTCGAGGCCTGCGCCGCGGCACTGCTGCGGAGAGCCGGACGGTGAGCGCGCTGGACCAGCGTCCGGCCGAACCGCCCGAGCAGGCGGCTCTGATCGGCCGCTACGTGCACCTGCTGCCGCTCGATCCGGCGCGGCACGCGGCCGGGCTCTACGCGGCAGGTCACGGCAGCGACGCCGCGACCAGGCTTTGGGAGTACCTGCCCTACGGTCCCTTCGCCGGCGAGGCGGCGATGCGCGCCTGGATCGAGGGCTGCGCGGCCAGCAAGGATCCGCTGTTCTTCGCCTGCCTGGATGCCGAGACGGGCGCGCCGCAGGGCATGCTATCCTTCCTGCGCATGGATACGGCGATGCGGACCATCGAGATCGGCCATATCTGGTTCGGCCCGACCGCTCAGCGCACGCACGCCAACACCGAAGCCTGTCATCTGATGATCTCGTCGGCCTTCGACCGCTGGCGCTATCGCCGGGTCGAATGGAAGTGCAATGCCCAGAACCGGCGCTCGCGCTTGGCCGCGCTGCGCCTCGGATTCTCGTTCGAGGGCATCTTCCGCCAGCATCTGATCGTGAAGGGCGTCAACCGCGACAGCGCCTGGTTCGGCCTGACGGACCAGGTCTGGCCCGAGGTCAAGGCCTGTCACGAGCGCTGGCTCTATGGCGGAGAAGAGGGGCTTTCCCTTGCCGCGCTGACGCAGCCTCTGCTGGACAGGTCGATCGTGGACAGCCGCTGGGAGTGAGCCCAGCGCGGGCCTGACGCACTTTTTCACTTGGCAGCCGCGCAGCGGCTGGGATACATCGGCGCTTCGCGCGTAGCGCCCTGCGGGCGTGGCGGAATTGGCAGACGCGCCAGGTTTAGGTCCTGGTGAGGCAACTCGTGGGGGTTCAAGTCCCTCCGCCCGCACCACCATCTGCCCTAACCGCAACCAGGGCCCGCCGCGCAAGGAATCACCGAGCTTCATCGAAAGAGAAGGCCGAGCGTCAGCATGCAAGTCAATGAAACGCAGTCCGAGGGGCTGCAGCGCACCTTTGAGATCACCGTACCGGCCAGCGATATCCAAACCCGGGTCGACGGCAAGCTGGCGGAGCTGGCGCAGACGGTGAACCTGCCCGGCTTCCGTCCCGGCAAGGTCCCGGTATCGCTGATGAAACAGCGCTACGGCAAGTCGGTCATGGGCGAGATCCTGGAGCAGACCGTGAACGATTCGACGCAGCAGGCGATGAACGACCGCGGCCTGCGGCCGGCCGGACGCCCGAAGGTCGAGATCAAGAGCTTCGAGGAAGGCGAGGATCTGACCTACACGGTCGAGGCGGAGATCCTGCCCGAGATCGATCCCATGGACTTCTCTGGCATGGAGCTGGAGCGCCTGGTCATCGACGTGACCGAGGAGGAGCTGGAAAAGGCGCTGGAGCGCATCGCCGAATCCAACAAGACCGGCAAGGAGCTGGAGACGCCGAGGCCGGCCGCCAAGGGCGATCTGGTCACCATCGACTTCGAAGGAACGGTCGACGGCGAGCCGCACGACGGCATGAAGGGCGAGGACATGCGCCTCGAGCTGGGCGCCGGCCAGTTCATCCCGGGCTTCGAGGATCAGATCGAAGGCGCCGAGGCCGACGAGGATCGCGAGGTCACGGTCACCTTTCCGGAGGACTATCACGCCGAGCCCCTGCAGGGGAAAGAGGCGGTCTTCAAGGTCAAGGTGAAGAAGATCGAAGAGAACGTCGCCATGCCGATCGACGACAGCCTGGCCCAGGTCGTCGGCGAGGAGACCCTGGAGAGCCTGCGCGGCAAGGTCCGGACCATGATCGAGCAGGACTATGCCGGCCTGACCAAGTCGCACCTGAAGCGCATCGTGCTCGATCGGCTGGCGGATTCGCACGACTTCCCGGTGCCGCCCGGCATGCTGGAAGCCGAGTTCAACGCCATCTGGTCCCAGATCGAGGAGGACAAGAAGAACGACCGCCTCGACGAGGAGGACAAGGAGAAGAGCGACGAGGAACTGAAGGCGGAGTACACCAAGATCGCCGAGCGTCGCGTGCGACTGGGCCTGCTGCTCTCCGAGATCGCGCAGCGCAACGACATCCAGGTCAGCCCCGACGAGCTGAACCAGGCGGTCATGTCGGAGGTGCGCCGCTACCCCGGGCAGGAGAAGATGGTCATCGAATACTTCAAGAACTCCCCGGAAGCCGTTGCAAACCTTCGCGCTCCCATCTTCGAGCAGAAAGTCATCGACCACATCGTCGATCTGGCCCAGCTGAACGATCGCAAGGTCACGCGCGAAGAGTTCCTGAAGGTCACGGAGGAGATGGACGAGAAATCCGGCAAGTCCGAGGAGACCAAGAACTCCGAAGACGCGGCCTAAAGCGGCCTCGGGACGCGGCCTTGCTCTAAAGCGTCGCCAGCGGGGGTGACGTGGGCGCTCTGACCGCCTATGTGATTCCCTGAAGACGGCGCTCGACGGCAGCCGACCCCCCGGACAGGAGACAGCGATGCGGGATCCGCAAGAGACCTACATGAACACCTTGGTGCCGATGGTGGTCGAGCAGACCAACCGCGGCGAGCGTGCCTACGACATCTTCTCGCGCCTCTTGAAGGAGCGGATCATCTTCCTGACCGGGCCGATCTTCGATCAGGTCTCCAGCCTGGTCTGCGCGCAGCTCTTGCACCTGGAATCCGACAACCCGAAGAAGGACATCGCCTTCTACATCAACTCGCCGGGCGGGGTCGTCTCCGCCGGCCTGGCGATGTACGACACCATGCAGTACGTGCGCTGCGAGGTGTCCACGGTCTGCATCGGACAGGCGGCTTCCGCCGGCTCGCTCTTGCTGATGGCGGGCGCCAAGGGCAAGCGCTTCGCACTGCCCAACTCGAAGATCATGATCCACCAGCCGTCCGGCGGCTATCAGGGCCAGGCGACCGACATCGAGATCCATGCCCGCGAGATCATCAAGACCCGTCAGCGGCTGAACGAGATCTACGCCGATCACACGGGCCAGAATGTCGACACCATCGAAGACGCCATGGAGCGCGACCGTTTCATGACGCCGGAGGAGGCACAGGAGTTTGGCCTAATTGACGAGGTAGTGAAGAATCGCCCGGATATGGGCGAAGATGAAACCGAGGCGGAGGCCTAGGGGAGGGTTTGGGTTCGCCAGCATGCGCGCCGGGGGCGGTGCATGGCGGATCTACCTTTGCAGAGGCTCTGTTGCAGTTTTGTCATTGTGCGGCCCCAGGGGGTCCGTCTAACATTGCCCAATGCCTGCGAGACGGGCGTAGGAACCGGAGAGCATGACCAAGTCCAGCAGCGGCGACCCGAAGAACACGCTTTATTGCTCCTTCTGCGGCAAGAGCCAGCACGAGGTACGCAAGCTGATCGCAGGGCCGACCGTCTTCATCTGCGACGAATGCGTGGACCTCTGCACCGAGATCATTCGCGAGGAGCATAAGACCACGCTGGTGAAGTCGCGTGACGGCGTGCCGACACCGCGCGACATCAACAAGGTTTTGGACGACTACGTGATCGGCCAGGACCACGCCAAGCGCGTCCTCTCGGTCGCCGTGCACAACCACTACAAACGCCTGGCGCACAGCGCCAAGCACAACGACGTGGAGCTGGCGAAGTCCAACATCCTCCTGGTCGGTCCGACCGGCTGCGGCAAGACGCTGTTGGCGCAGACCCTGGCCAGGATCCTGGATGTGCCTTTCACCATGGCCGACGCCACGACCCTTACCGAGGCCGGCTACGTCGGTGAAGACGTCGAGAACATCATCCTGAAGCTGCTGCAGTCGGCCGACTACAATGTCGAGCGCGCGCAGCGCGGCATCGTCTACATCGACGAGGTCGACAAGATCAGCCGCAAGTCCGACAACCCCTCCATCACCCGCGACGTCTCGGGGGAGGGGGTGCAGCAGGCGCTCTTGAAGATCATGGAAGGGACGGTCGCCTCGGTGCCGCCGCAAGGTGGGCGCAAGCACCCGCAGCAGGAGTTCCTGCAGGTCGACACCACTAACATCCTCTTCATCTGCGGCGGCGCTTTCGCCGGGCTGGAGCGTATCATCTCGATGCGCAACAAGGGCTCGTCGGTCGGCTTCGGCGCCGATGTGCGCGCGCCGGACGAGCGCTCGACCGGCGAGATCCTGGTCGAGGTCGAGCCCGAGGATCTCCTGAAGTTCGGGCTGATCCCGGAGTTCATCGGCCGCCTGCCCTTGATCGCGACCCTGAAGGACCTCGACAGCGATGCCCTGGTCTCGATCCTGACCGAGCCGAAGAACGCCCTGGTCAAGCAGTATCAGCGTCTCTTCGAGATGGAGAACGTCTCTCTGGAGTTCACCGAGGATGCGATGATGGCAATTGCCGAGAAGGCGATCGCCCGCAAGACCGGTGCCAGGGGTCTGCGCTCCATCATGGAGGACATCCTGCTGGAGCCCATGTTCGAGCTGCCTGGCCTGCAGGGTGTCGAAGAGATCGTGATCAACCGTGAGGTGGTCGAAGGCCGCGCCCAACCGCTCTATATCTATTCGGAGCGCCGTGAGGACGTGGAGCAAAGCGCCTAATCGGCACATAGAGTGGGGGTGAGGCTTCGGTTCTTGACCTGACGGAAAAGAGCTTCGTCCCGATTGCGGTTACGCACATTAGCTTGCGAGTGACAGCGGGCGCAGGCTTGAAAGCCTGCCCGATCTCGCCAACCTGAAGACGCGGGCGGATCGCCTACCCCGGGGGTCCGCAGTAAAGGGGCGCCAGGATCGTCTGATCGGGCCCCGGAGAAAAGTGAGGCACTATGCTCGAGATTACCAAAGGCACGCTCTTTCCTGTGCTTCCCTTGCGGGACATTGTCGTTTTCCCACACATGATCGTTCCCCTCTTCGTCGGCCGCGAGAAGTCGGTGCGGGCGCTCGAGGACGTGATGAAGGACGACAAGCAGATCCTGCTGGTCACGCAGAAGAACGCCGCGGAGGACGATCCTTCTCCAGCCGACATCTACACCGTCGGCACGGTCGGCACGGTGCTGCAGCTGCTGAAGCTGCCCGACGGCACGGTAAAGGTGCTGGTCGAGGGCGCGCAGCGCGCGCGGATCCTGCGCTTCACCGACAACGAGCTCTTCTTCCAGGCCGAGGCCGAGTTGCTGGCCGAGGAAGAGGCCGATCAGCGCGAGCTCGACGCCTTGATGCGGACCGTGGTCGGTCAGTTCGAGCAGTACATCAAGCTCAACAAGAAGATCCCGCCGGAAGTGCTGGTCTCGGTCAACCAGATCGACGAGGCCAGCAAGCTGGTGGACACCATCGCCTCCCATCTCTCGCTCAAGATCCAGGACAAGCAGGAGCTCTTGGAGACCGATTCCATCACCGCCAGGTTGGAACGGGTCTACGGCTTCATGGAGTCCGAGATCGGCGTCCTGCAGGTGGAAAAGCGCATCCGCAACCGCGTGAAGCGCCAGATGGAGAAGACCCAGCGCGAGTACTATCTGAACGAGCAGATGAAGGCCATTCAGAAGGAGCTGGGCGAGGGTGAGGACGGCCGCGACGAGGTGGCCGAGCTGGAAGAGAAGATCCGCAAGACCCGCTTCAGCAAGGAGGCGCGGGAGAAGGTCACGGCCGAGGTCAAGAAGCTGCGCACCATGAGCCCCATGTCCGCCGAAGCGACGGTGGTGCGCAACTACCTGGACTGGATGCTCTCGATCCCTTGGAAAAAGCCCTCGCGCATCAAGAAGGACATCAAGCTGGCGCACGAGATCCTGGACGCCGATCACTACGGCCTGGACAAGGTCAAGGAGCGGATCCTGGAGTATCTGGCGGTCCAGCAGCGGATGAAGAAGCTGAAGGGGCCGATCCTCTGCCTGGTCGGACCGCCGGGTGTCGGCAAGACCTCGCTCGGCAAGTCGATCGCGCGGGCGACGGGCCGCAACTTCGTGCGCATGAGCCTGGGCGGCGTGCGCGACGAGGCCGAGATCCGCGGCCATCGGCGCACCTACATAGGCTCCATGCCGGGCAAGGTGGTCCAGGGCATGAAGAAGGCCAAGGCTTCCAACCCGCTCTTCCTCCTGGACGAGGTCGACAAGCTGGGCAACGACTGGCGCGGCGATCCCTCTTCGGCGCTGCTCGAGGTGCTGGATCCCGAGCAGAACTCGACCTTCAACGACCACTATCTCGAGGTCGACTACGACCTCTCGGACGTGATGTTCGTCACCACGGCGAACTCCCTGCGCATGGCCCAGCCCTTGCTGGACCGCATGGAGATCATCCGCATCCCCGGCTACACCGAGGACGAGAAGGTGGAGATCGCCAAGCAGCACCTGGTGCCCAAGGTGCTGGCCGACAACGGCATGAAGGAGGGCGAGTGGGCGATCACCGACGATGCCCTGCGCGATCTCATCCGCCTCTACACCCGCGAGGCGGGTGTGCGTAATCTGGAGCGCGAGATCGCCAACCTGGTGCGCAAGGCGGTGAAGGAGATCGCGCTAGGCAACGTCGAGACGATCAAGATCACGCGCCGCAACCTCGGCAAGTTCGCCGGCGTCAAGCGCTACCGCTTCGGCCAGGCCGAAGCGGAGGATCTGGTCGGCGCGGCCACCGGGCTCGCCTGGACCGAGGTCGGCGGCGAGCTCCTGACCATCGAGGCCGTCACCGTGCGCGGCAAGGGCAAGGTTCAGTCGACCGGCAAGCTGGGCGACGTGATGAAGGAGTCGATCCAGGCGGCCGAATCCTACGTGAAGAGCCGGGCCATCGACTACGGCATCAAGCCCACCGTCTTCGAGCGCAAGGACATCCACGTCCACGTGCCGGAGGGGGCGACGCCCAAGGACGGCCCCTCGGCCGGCATCGCCATGGTGACCGCCATCGTCTCCTGCCTCACCGGCGTGCCGGTGAAGAAGGAGATCGCCATGACCGGCGAGGTCACCTTGCGTGGCCGCGTCCTGCCGATCGGCGGCCTGAAAGAGAAGCTGCTGGCGGCCTTGCGCGGCGGTCTGGGGACGGTGTTGATCCCGCGCGACAACGAGAAGGATTTGGCCGACATCCCCGACAACGTGAAGAAGGGATTGACCATCATCCCGGTTTCCGTGGTCGACGAAGTGCTGGAGCACGCCTTGATCGAGAAGCTCGAGCCGATCGAGTGGACGGAGCCCGAAGACGATGAGCTGCCGCCGGCCTCCGACGACAGCGAGAGCGAATCGGGCGTCTTGACGCACTAAGCGCGGAGCCTCTGGCCTTCGTCGCAAGAGGCGTGACACTAAGGCAAGCGACCCCGGTTCCGCGACCGCAGGACCGGGGTCGTTGATCATTCACCGGCCGGCAGCGTCATGCCCAGTCACAGCGAACAGCGGCTCTTACCCTACACGCCCCAGCAGCTCTTCGATCTGGTGATCGACGTGGAGCGCTATCCCGAGTTCCTGCCCTGGTGCGTGGCGGCGCGAATCAAGCGGCGCGAGACCGACGTGATCACGGCCGATCTGGTGATCGGCTTCAAGATGGTGCGCGAGCGCTTCACCAGCCGGGTCGGCTATGACCGAGAGCACCTGCTGGTCAAGACCCGCAATGTCGAGGGGCCCTTCCGTTACATGCGGAGCGATTGGGCCTTCAAGCAGCATGACGAAGGCTGCATGGTGGATTTCAACGTCGCCTTCGAGTTTCGCTCGCGCGTGCTGGAGAAGCTGATCCAGTCGCTCTTTCAAGAGGCTGTCCGGCGCATGGTCGGCGCCTTCGAGAGCCGGGCGATCGCGCTTTACGGTGCACGCGGCTAAGTTTCGACCAGGAAGCGACGCGGAGCGGACACAAGCGCCAACCACGTCACCTCCATGCGTAGTCTGCTTCTTCCTCTCCTTCTGACGGTGGCCGTCGCCCTGCCGGTCGCGGCCGACGACGAGGCACTGGCACGACGCCTGGTGGGCGAGTTCTTCGGCGCGGCCATGGCAAATGACGAGAGCGCCATCCGGGCCATGGTGGCCGAGGGCTTCCAGGCGGTTGACCGGAGCGGGGCGCTCGGCCGGGAGGATGCGATCGAGCGCGTTCTCTCCAGGGACATCCAAAGCGCGCCGAATCTCTCCGATTTCGAGGTGACACGGCAGGAGGCGCTCTTGGTCGTCACCTACAAGGCCCGCGTGAGCCAAGTCATCGACGGGAAGCGGACCGACAGGGCGCCCGCGCAACGCCTGACGGTCTTCATGAAGACGGACAAGGGGTGGGAGGTGATCAGTCACGCTAACTTCAAGAGCCCCTAGCCCGCTGCCGCAAAGCCGCGAGGTCGGGCCAGCCGTAAGCGACCTCCGCCATCGTCTCCTCGCCGTAGCGGCTCGCGCGTTCGTCCAGGAGGTGGCCTCCCAGGTGCTCGTAGAAGCGTCGAGCCTTTCCGTTGTCCCGGAAAACCCAAAGGGAAGCGGCGCGGAACCCGTCCTCTTGCATGGCCTGGCTCATGGCGCCCATCAGCGCGGTTCCGATGCCGCGTCGCTGCCAAGGAACGAGAAGGTAGAGGGCGCTGAACTCTCCGCCGTAGCCCCGCTCCGCCAAAGTCTCGCTCTGCTGCTTGCCGCAGGCAGCGAATCCGACGACGTCGGGCCCATGCTCGGCGACGAGGGCCGCCGAGAGATAGGGGCGCTTAGCGTAGCGCAGGATCCTCGACCACTCCTGGATTCGCTCCGACAGCGACAGCTTCGTCAGGTGATCCTCCGCCATGAGGCCGCCGTAGGCTTCGCGCAAAGCCGCGATGTGGGTCTCGGCGATGGCCGGCGCGTCGGCGGGGACGGCGGGGCGGATCCTGTAGGGCTGGCTCTTTGACACCGGCGGCACCATCTTCCCTACTGACGGTCCTCGGTCATGCTGCTAGCCTCCGCGCCTGACCTATCGGATGTGAGGAGCCTTTTCGCCATGCGTCGTCTCTTCCTGGCAAGCCTGCTTGCACTCTTCGTGGCCTCACCGGCTATGGCCGATGACATCGAGCTTGGTCGCAAGCTGGTGGGGGATTTCTGGGGCGCGGTCTTGGCGAAGAACAAGGACCAGTTGGATACGGTCATCGGCGAGGGCTATCAGACCGCCAATCCCGGCGGGGCCCATGCCCGGGCCGACGGCCTGAAGCGCATCATGGCGCTCGACATCGAAGGCGCGCCGGTCTTCTCCGACTTCGCGGTGACGCGGCAGGGACCCACCGTCATCGTCACCTACAAGGTAGCGGTGAGCGAGGTCCTGGACGGCAAGCGTACTGACAAGGCACCGGCGCCGCGCATGACCGTCTTTCTGATGACGCCGAAGGGCTGGCAGGTGGTCGCGCACGCCAACTTCAAGACGGCCGGCTAGCGGAGGCCTCTTCCTTGGCCAGCGCGCGAATGTGCCGGCTGAAGGCCTCGTCTTCACCTTCCAAGAGATAGTCTAGCTGCTGGCGGAAGTCGTCTCTGCGGCACCACTCGCGCATGTCATCTTCCCAGGACTGCCAGCGTCGCGTCGAGTCCTCGTCCATCGCATCGGAATAGAGGATGATGTAGGCCTTCTCGAAGAGCGAAACGAGCATGCGGAAGATGATGTCCCGGCGCTCGCGCTGCTCCTCGGTGAAGCTCTCTTCGCTGGCGGTCTTTCGGAAGAGCAGCAGGTCCGCGTTCGACAGGGCCAAGCGCAGGAAGTTGTCGTACTCTTCCGACAGCTTGCGGTGCAGCTCGTTGGTCTCGGCGCGCCGCTGCTTGCGCTGTTCGTGGACGAAGACGAAGATTGCCGCAGGCAAGCCCAAGATGGTGACGATGTAGCCCAGGGCCTCCAAGACGGCCATGTCGGTCTCCAGCGGTGCCTGACGGAGCGATCGGCGACTCGTACCTTCCAGGGTCCGCCGACCGGGCATGAATGAGCCAAGTGTCGCACGGCAAGCAACCCATGAAAAAGAGGTAAGGTGAGTTATCCTCTGGCCGCCGCGCCTTTGTGCGCTCGATGCCGGGGAAGCCTTCGACGCGCCTTTGCGTGAAGCTGCGCGCGGCTTGCTTGACTTGCCGTAAAGCCACGGCTTAGGCTTTTGATCAAATCAAGAAGTTTCCAATTGCCGTCAAGGGGGAAGCCCGGTGCGACAGGGGCACAGGGCCGAGCGATCCGCGGCCGAGAGGGCGTGTTCGCATCGGTGTCTGGGTCGGGTGAAGTTCGCCCTCCTGGAACGGCTTAACCAGGGAGAGTGCCCATGTTTTCCGTTCCCAAGGATCCGCTGTTCAGCCGGGTGTCGCGCCGCAAGTTCCTGGAGCTCGGAGGTGGCGTGGCCACCGCGATGGGGGCCGGTTCGATCGCCGTCGGCCTCAACTCGGTCATCACCCGCACGCCGGTGATGGCGCAGTCGTCCGACGAGGCGAAGTGGAAGCAGTATGCCGGCTCCAAGCTGGTCTTCATGTCGGAGAACACGCCGCCGTCCTTCGCCATTCGCGACAATCTCAAGGCCTTCTACGATCTGACCGGGATCGAGGTCGAGATCCTGACCGACGACCTGCCGGTGGTGCAGCAGAAGGTCGGCATCGACCTGCGCAGCGGCGGCGCGGACTTCCACTTGAACTACGTGCAGGACAAGCCGATCGGCTCTCCCTTCGCGGACTTCTATGAAGACCTCTTGAAGTACACCAACGACGACACCTTGCCGTTGGATCCGGAGGGCTACAACGAGGACATCTGGTTCGAGAACTTCCTGCGCGCCTGCGGCGTCTACTACGAGCCGGGCCGCATCGTCGCCTTCCCTTATGACTGCGCGGTGGCCTGCACCTTCTATCGCCAGGACCTCTTCGAGAAGCTCAGCAAGGACTTCGAGAAGGAGTACGGCTATCCGATGGAGTTCACCATCGATACCACCTGGAAGAACGTCTACGACTTCGCCGCCTTCTTCAAGAAGGTGCGCGAGAGCGGCCAGAAGGACATCCCCTACGGCTACGCGCAGCACCAGGGATCCTTCGCCTGGACCACGCAGCTCGACATCCAGCGCATGCTCTTCGCCCACGGTCAGTGGACCGAGTTCGAGATCGACGACAAGCTCGGCTCCAAGAACCCCGGTCCCACCAACTGGGGCGACGCGCAGTCGGTCGAGATCATGGGCAAGTACAAGGAGCAGGCCGAGGTCAGCCACCCGGACAACCTCACCAACGGCACCTTGGAATTGAATACGGTCTACCAGGCCGGCGAGATCGCGATGCAGGTGCAGTATCACGAGTTCGCCGCCTCGATCGAGGATCCCAAGACCTCCAAGGCGGCCGGCGGCAAGACCGCCTACGCGCCTTGCCCGAAGGGCGCCAAGGAGTGGATCACCACAGGCCTGGAGCCGGTCAATGGCTGCAACTGCGGCATCGGCGGCATCGGGATCAACGCGGCGGCGTCGGAGGACTTGAAGCGGGCGGCCTTCATCTTCGCCAGCTGGGCGACCTCCAAGGGCACGCAGCTTGACGTCCTGAAGAAGCTGGGCGGCACGCCGACGCGCAAGTCGGTGCTGGAGGTGCCGGAAGTCAAGAAGGCGGAGACCCGCCCGACCGACATGCCGAACGCGCTGACCTTCCATGCCGTCTACGACGTCGGCATCCGCGATCCCAACTTCGTGCTGGGCCCGAAGATCCCGGAGGCCAACGAGTACCACAACATCGTGCTGACGGAGGTGCAGCGCTGCGTCACCGGCGAGACCTCGCCCGAAGAAGCCTGCGAAGAAATTCGCTGGCAGGTGGACGACATGCACGACCTCTAAGCCGAGCGAAGAGGGCCGGGCGTGCGCAAAGACATGGCGTCCAAGAGGTGCGCCCGGCCTAACCCTTCGACTGGGAAGAGCAGTCCGTGACAAGCGATGTGAGGGATGCAGCGGCTCAAAAGGCGTATGGAACGACGCCTGAGGGGGCGCGAACCATCAACTACGAGCCGCCGGCGATGAACGAAGAGGAGTCGCGACGCTACTACCTCTATCTCATTCTGCCGGCGGTCATCGTGCTGGCCTGCATCACCATCTATCCCTTCTTCTGGCTCATCTACATGAGCCTTCACAGCGTCGATGTCGGCGGCGCCGGTGACGTCTGGAACAACTTCAAGAACTGGGCGCGCCTCGGCCGCGACCGCAAGTTCCAGGACGGCTGGCTCCTGCTACTGCACTATTCCGCGCTCTGCATGTTCTTCGAGGTGGGGCTCGGCGTGCTTCTGGCGGTCGTATTGAACAACTCCCGCTTCGAGAAGATGCTGGTCACGGTCTTCCTGATGCCCATGATGGTGGCACCCGTGGTCGCCGGCCTGGTCTGGTACTTCCTCTACAACTCCACCTTCGGCTGGTATCACTGGCTGCTGCAGAGCGCCGGGATACTGGGGGAGACCTCGATCCTGGGGGACCGCACGACGGCCATGTGGGGCATCGTCATCGTCGACATCTGGCAATGGACACCGCTGATCGCCCTCATCACCCTGGCCGGCCTGAAGCGGGTGCCGCGCGACCAGTTGGAAGCCAACATGGTCGACGGCGCGGGCGAGCTCAGGAACTTCATCCAGATCAGCCTGCCCAATCTCTATCCCTTCCTGCTGATCGCCATCCTGCTGCGGTTCATGGACAACTTCCGCTTCATCGACGCGATCCTGGTTCTGACCGGAGGAGGGCCCGCCAACTCGACCAAGATCCTGCCGCTCTACCTCTTCGACGTCTCCTTCCAGTTCTTCAAGCTGGGGCGCGGCGCCGCCATCGCGCTCACCTTGCTGATCGTCACCATTATCCTGGGACTGATCCTGGTGCGCGTCTTCGAAGGGCCGGCCAACAAGTCCAGCGCGCAGCAGAAGGAAGGCTAGGCGATGGCGTCCGGTGACATCGTCCGCTATCGCTCTCCGCTGAGGCGCGCGCTCTCGATCGCCACGGTGGTCTTCCTCAGCCTCTACCTGATCTGGACGATCCTGCCGCTCTTCGTGATGTTCGTTTCCTCCTTCAAGGACTTGCTGGCCGCTTTTCAGCTGCCGGAGGTAGGCGACTGGCTCGGCATGGGCGTCTTCTTCGACTTCGAGCCGACGGTCAAGCACTACGTCGACCTCTTCGTCGACAACAACTTCGGCACCTATCTCTTCAATTCGATCGTCGCCTCGCTGGGCTCGGCCGTGGTCTCGGTGGTCCTGGGCTCCATGGCGGCCTATGCGCTCTCCCGTTCCGAGTTCCGCGGTAAGAAGGACCTCTTCTTCTGGATCATCTCGACCCGCATGGCCCCGGTGGTCGCGGTCATGGTCCCGCTCTACGCCATCTTCCGCGGAATGGGCCTGGTCGGTACCTTGCCGGGCCTGATCCTGGCCTACACCACCTTCAACCTGCCCTTCGCCATCTGGATCTTGAAGGGTTTCTTCGACAACGTGCCCTATGCCATTGAAGAAGCGGCCATGTGCGACGGTTGCACGCGCTTTCAGGCCTTCCGGGCGATCCTGCCTCTCGTGGCCCCGGGCGTCGGCGCCTTCCTGGTGCTCTGCGTGCTCTTCGCCTGGAACGACTTTCTCTTCGCCTCGATCATCGGCTCGGGCGGCGCCAAGACCCTTCCGCCGGCGACCAGAGAACTGGTGCAGCCGCAGAACATCCAGTGGGGCAAGATCATGGCCGCCGGTGTGGTCACCACGGTGCCGATGATGTTCTTGGGCCTCTTGATCCGGCGCTACCTCGTGGCCGGTCTCACCATGGGCGCAGTCAGGGAATAGCAGAGGACGAACATGGCATCGGTCACCATCAAGGACGTGTGGAAGTACTACGGCAAGACCGTTGCTGTGCGCGATCTGAACCTCGTCTGCGAGGATGGGGAGTTCCTCTGCGTGCTAGGGCCGTCTGGCTGCGGCAAGAGCTCCACCCTGCGGATGCTGGCGGGCCTGGAGCATATCTCGGCGGGCGATATCCACTTTGGAGAGCGGCGGGTGAACGACGTTCCGCCCAAGGACCGCGACATCGCGATGGTCTTCGAGAACTATGCCCTCTACCCGCACAAGACCGTCTACGACAACATCGCCAACTCGCTGCGTCTGCGCCGCATGGACAAGGCCACGATCGAGCAGAAGGTGCGCAAGGCGGCCCAGCTGCTGGAGATCGAGCCGCTGTTGAAGCGCCGTCCGGTCGAGCTGTCGGGCGGGCAGAAGCAGCGCACCGCGATCGGCCGCGCCATCGTCCGAGAGCCGGCGCTCTTCCTTTTCGACGAGCCCATCGCGCACCTGGACGCGAAGCTGCGCGCGCACATGCGCGTCGAGTTGAAGATCATGCAGCGCGAGCTGGGCACCACCATGATCTACGTGACCCACGACCAGCTGGAGGCGCTCTCCATGGCGGATCGGGTGGCCGTCATGCACGAGGGCGTGCTGCAGCAGTTCGGACCGCCGCAGGAGGTCTATCACAAGCCGGCCAACCAGTGGGTGGCGGGCTTCGTCGGCGAGCCGCCGATGAACTTCCTCGAGTGCGAGGTGGTGGAGGAGGGGGACGCGCTCTGCGTGCGCCATGCCCACTTCGTCACCGCACTCTTGCCGGAGCAGGCCGGCATCATTCGCGAGCAGGCGCAGGATCGCTCGGTCACCCTGGGCATTCGTCCGGACGAGATCGAGATCTCGGACGCGCCGGGCGAGAGGGCCTTCGCCGGCAAGGTCATGATCACCGAGCCCTTGGGCGGCGATCTCCTGGTTGACGTCGCCTTGGGCGAGGCCAAGGTGATGGTCAAGGCGAAACCCAGCTACCAGGGCGGTCGAGGTGCTGACTGCTTCCTCACCTTCGACCGAAGCCGCTGGCATCTTTTCGCGAAGGAGACTGGGCAGGCATACTTCTAGCCGCGCCTTCGAGGCGGCGACCGTCCGTGTGAACGCGGCCCGACCCGGCCGCAAGGGATCAAGAGGGAGGACCAGATGCAGTTAAGTCGTGACGAACTAAGAGCCGCCTATCAGCGGATGTGTTTGATCAGGAATTTCGAGGACACGCTGCACGAGGAGTTCTCCGCCGGGAACATTCCGGGTTTCGTGCATCTCTATGCGGGCGAAGAGGCCTCGGGTGTCGGTGTCTGCATGCACTTGGACGACCGCGACGCCATCGCCTCCACCCACCGCGGCCATGGTCACTGCATCGCGAAAGGCTGCGATCCCAAGGCCATGATGCTGGAGATCTACGGCAAGAAGGACGGTCTTTGCGGCGGCAAGGGCGGCTCCATGCACATCGCCGACCTCTCCAAGGGAATGATGGGCGCCAACGGTATCGTCGGCGGCGGCCCGCCGCTCATCTGCGGCGCAGCACTCACCGCCAAGTATCTCAAGACCGGCGGCGTCGCGATCGCTTTCGTCGGCGACGGAGGCTCCAATCAGGGCACCACCTTCGAGAGCTACAACCTGGCCAAGGTCTGGAACCTGCCGGCCATCTTCATTGTCGAAGACAATGGCTATGCGGAATCGACCGCCAGCGCCTGGTCGGTCGGCGGCAGTCAGGTGGATCGTGCCAAGGGCTTCGGCATGCCGGCTCAAGAGGTCGACGGCCATGACTTCTTCGATGTCTGGGAAGCCGCACGTCAGGCCATCGAACGGGCGCGCAACGGCGAGGGGCCGAGCCTCCTGCACGTTCGCCTCAACCGCTACTACGGCCACTTCGAGGGCGACGCCATCACCTACAAGGGGCCAGGCGAAGTCGAGAAGGTGCGGGCCGAAAAGGACGCGCTGATGCTCTTCAAGCAACGCGTGACCGAAACCAAGCTGCTGGAAGACGCGGAACTCGCCGAGATCGAGAAGGAAGCCAAGGCCATCATCGATGACTGCCTGGCGAGCGCCAAGGCCGGCGATATGCCGACCGAGGCCGATCTCATGACCGACGTCTACGTCAACTACAAGTTCTAGGGGAGGCCGAAACCATGCCGATGAAGAGCTTCCGCCAAGCGATCAACGAGGCCCTGCGCCACGAGATGGAGCGCGACGAGCGGGTCATTCTGATGGGCGAGGACGTCGCCGGTGGTATCGGTGCGCCCGGCGAGGATGATGCCTGGGGCGGTCCCTTGGGCGTGACCAAGGGGCTGATGCCGGACTTCGGCCGCGAGCGCATTCTCGACACGCCGATCTCCGAGAGCGCCTTCGTGGGCTGCGCGGCCGGCGCCGCCGCGACGGGCCTGAGGCCGGTGGCCGAGTTGATGTTCGTCGACTTCATGGGGGTCTGCTTCGACCAGATCTTCAACCAGGCGGCCAAGTTCCGCTACATGTTCGGCGGCAAGGCGGTCACCCCGATGGTGGTCCGGACCATGTATGGCGCCGGCTTCCGCGCCGCCTCGCAGCACAGCCAGTGCCTCTATCCCCTCTTCACCCACATCCCGGGCCTGAAGGTGGTGATCCCCTCCAACGCCTACGAGGCCAAGGGGCTGCTGGCACAAGCGATCCGCGACGACGACCCGGTGATCTTCTTCGAGCACAAGGTCATGTACGACGACGAGGCCGACGTTCCGGACGAGGCCTACACCATCCCCTTCGGCGAGGCCAACGTCACCCGCGAGGGCGATGACGTCACCATGATCGCCTTCGGGCGCATGGTGAACTTCGCCAATGAAGCGGCTGATAACCTGGAGAAAGCCGGTATCGGTTGCACGGTGGTGGATCCGCGGACGACCTCGCCCCTGGACAAGGAGACGATCCTCGAGACGGCGTCGGAGACCGGACGCATCGTGGTTATCGACGAGGCCCATCCGCGCTGCAACATGGCGACCGACATCTCCGCCCTGATCTGCGAGAACTGCTTCAGCGACCTGAAGGCGCCGATCAAGCAGGTGACCGGTCCGCATGCCCCGGTGCCCTTCTCGCCGGCGCTCGAAGACCTCTATGTGCCGAACGTCGCGCGCATCGAGGCGGCCGCGCGCGAGGTGATGGGTAAGGGTCACTAAGTCTGTGTGCCGGCCGGGCTTTCCAGCGAGGGAGCCCGGCCGACGCCGAGCCGGCCGCGCACGGCCTGGCCGCCTGATCGAGAGGAAGCGAAGATGAGCGATATCAGTCCCATCGTCATGCCCAAGTGGGGCTTGGCGATGATCGAAGGCACCGTGGTCGAGTGGCAGGTCGAGGCCGGGTCCGAACTGTCCGCCGGACAGGACATCATGGAAATCGAGACCTCCAAGATCACCAATGTGTTCGAAAGCCCGGTCTCCGGGCCGCTGCGGCGCATCGTGGTGCAAGGCGGCGAGACGGTGCCCGTGGGTGCCTTGCTCGGCGTCTGCGCGCCGGCATCGGTTTCCGACGACGACATAGAGGCTTACGTCAAGGACTTCCTGGACAACTTCGATTGGGATGCGGCGGCCGGCGCGGCCGGTCCGGCGACCGAGACGATTGAAGTCGCCGGCAAGCGTACGCGCTTCTTGAAGCAGGGCGACGCGGAGGGCACGCCGATCTTGCTGATCCACGGCTTCGGCGGTGACTGCCTGGGCTGGCTCTTCAATCAGGAAGCGCTCTCCGAGGGGCACACGACCTATGCGCTCGACCTGCCGGGCCACGGTGGGTCGAGCAAGAACGTCGGCGACGGCGGTCTCGACGTCCTGGTGCAAGCCGTGGTCGACTTCATGGAGGCCCAAGGAATCGCCAAGGCGCATCTCGTCGGCCATTCGATGGGGGGTGCCGTCTCCCTGGCGATGGCGATGCGGCACGGAGACAAGGTCGCCTCCGCCAGCCTGCTGGCGCCGGCCGGGCTGGGCGGCGACATCAATATGGACTTCATCAACGGCTTCATCGACCAGAAGCGCGCCAAGAAGCTGCGCGGCGTCCTGGAGATGCTGGTCGCCGATCCCGGCATGATCACCGGCGAGATGGTGGAGGAGGTCATCAAGTTCAAACGGCTGGACGGCGCCGCCGAGGCCTTGGGTACGCTGCGCGATTCCCTCTTCGGGGGCGGCGCGCAGAAGACCTTCGAGGCCGCTCAGCTATCGGGAATCTCTGTGCCGCTGCTCGCCATCTGGGGCGAAGAGGACCGCATCCTCCCGGTGTCCCAGGCTGATGCCTTGCCGGATTCGGCACAGGTGAGCCGACTGGCAGGCACAGGTCATCTGCCTCACATGGAAAAGGCCAGCGAAGTCAATGAGGCTATCCTTGCCTTCGTTTCTTAGCCGGAACTGCCGTGATCACGCGATGCGGCGGCTGCTGTTGGTAAATGGGCTAACAGACGCCGCGTTTTGAAATAGGAACCGCTCTCTTGACTGAGCGAGAGAGCCTTGGATACTAACGGTCGCAAGTGAAGGCCCGCTGGAGAAGAGGCTGTTGCATCGTTAGTATGATACCGAAGTAAGCTTGAAAGGGCTTTGCTTTGGAACTCGCAAGAGAGAACTGCAACTGGGAGGAAACTTGCTATGTGTTGGAACGCCCCCGCCATCGAAGAAATCTGCATGGGTATGGAGATCAACGCCTACTTCCCGGCGGTGCTCTAGTCCCTGGCCTTCGGCCTGATCTCGCATCTTAAACGTGAAGCGACCGTGCGCGCTCCGGGTCTCGCGAGGCCGGGAAGCCGCGCGGTCGCTTGCAGGAGAACAGTCATGCAGTTCTTTGGCAAAGCATGCCTTGCCGGTGCCGCGCTCGCCTTGATCGGCGGGGCCGCCTCGGCCAACAACCTCGACAAGCTCAGCGCCTTCCAGGTTACGGGCACGCCGCTCGAGATCCCGGAAGTGGAGCAGGGCGGCAAGAAGGCCGATGCCATCCGCCGTGTATTGGAGCGCATCAACCTGCCGCCCGGTTTCAAGATCGATCTCTACGCAATCGTGCCGGACGCGCGTCATATGGCGGTTGGACCGCAGGGCGTCGTCACCTTTGTCGGCACCCGCAAGACCAAGGTCTGGGCGGTGACCGACCGCGATAAGGACCGCGTCGCCGACGAGGTCAAGGTCTTCGCGCCTTCGATCGACTTCGCCATCCCCAACGGCGTCTGCTTCTCGCCGGACGGCTTCCTCTTCATCGCCGAGCAGAACCGAGTGCTGGTCTTCCCGGCGGCGGAGTTCTTCTATGAGTCGCCGGACGTCGCCGCCTTCCAGGTGGTGCCCCAGGGCGAGCTGATCCCCGTCTCCGAGGAGTCCTACAACCACACGGCCCGCGTGTGCCGCATCGGGCCGGACGGCAAGCTCTATATCTCGCTGGGGCAGCCCTACAACGTCTCCCCGCCGGAGAAGATGGAGCTCTACAACGAGACCGGCATCGGCGGCATCGTGCGCATGGGAACCGACGGCACCGGCCGCGAAGTCTACACCTATGGTGTGCGCAACTCCGTCGGAATGGACTTCAATCCGGCGACCGGAGAGCTCTGGTGGACCGACAATCAGGTCGACGGCATGGGTGACCTGATCCCGCCGGGCGAGATCAACCGGCAGACCGCCGCCGGACAGCACTTCGGCTTCCCCTGGTACGGCGGTGGCCATACCCGCACCAACGAGTATGCCAACAGCGAGCCGCCGGCCGACCTCGTCTTCCCGCAGGTGGAGACGGACGCGCATGCCGCCGACCTCGGCATGGTCTTCTACACCGGCAATCAGTTCCCGGCGGCCTACAAGGGCGGCATCTTCGTCGCCCAGCACGGCTCCTGGAACCGCACCGACCCGATCGGTGCGCGTGTCCTCTTCAACTCGCTGGATGCGGACGGCAACGTCGCCAGCAGCCAGGTCTTCGCGGATGGATGGCTCGACAGCCAGACCGGCGAGTACCTGGGGCGTCCGGTGGATGTAGCTCAGCTGCGTGACGGATCGATCCTGGTCTCCGACGACCTGGTGGGCGCCGTCTATCGTATCTCGTACGGCAACTAAGCCGATCCTCGCTTGCGGCCGCCCTGGACACCCCGGGGCGGCCGCAACCTTTCCAGAAGTGAGTTCCATGGTCCGCAAATCCCTTCTTCCCGGGCTGGCCGCCCTTGTTTTGCTGCTGGGTCCGGGGCTTTCGTCCGCTATTGCCGCCGATCTGGCAGCCGGCAAGCAGAAGGCCAGGCAGGCCTGTCAGGTCTGCCACGGCCTCGACGGGCTGGCCAAGAACCCCATCGCCCCGCACATCGCCGGCGAGAGCGAGATCTACATACAGAAGCAGCTGAAGGCCTTCCGCTCCGGCAAGCGTCAGGACGAGATCATGAACGTCATAGCCGAACCCTTGACGGACCAGGAAATCACCGACCTGGCCGCCTGGTACGCCGCGATCGAGATCTCCGTCACGATGCCGGACCTGCCGGAGTGACGACGCGCCTTGAATCACCCGCCGCTCGGACCGAGACTGAGGGCAGGGGCGATTGAAGGGCGAAATCCATGAAGCTATCCGTAAGCCACGCCGATGACGCCAGCTTCGAAGCGGGCGGCCTGCGCGACTACTTCACCTATCGTGATCTCGGCATCAAGGAGGCGACCGGCGGCAAGGCGGGCGCCCATGTCATCCGCGCGGTCAAGGGCAAGCGACCGCCGAACCAGCCGCACACGCACCAGCTCGACTTCCAGATGATCTACATCCTGAAAGGCTGGGCGCGCTTTTGGTACGAGGGGGAGGGGGAGGTGCTGCTGAAAGCCGGATCCTGCGTGCATCAGCCGCCCGGCATCGTGCATAGCCAGTTGGACCAGTCGGACGATCTCGAGATCCTCGAGATCACCCTTCCGGGCGACTTCGAAACGCAGCTGAAAGACTAGTGCCTGCCGGCGCGAGGGGCAGCCTATGGTGCGCGAAGCCAAGGACCCTGTGCCCGCCCAGACGCACCCGCTGCGTCCCGAGTTTCCGGCGGATGCCTTCAAGGGCACGGCCAGGCACTACGAGCGTTTTCGGCCGCCCTATCCCGAGGTTCTGCTCGCCGACCTGCGCGCCCGCACCGGCGTGACGGGCAAAGGTCGCTTGCTGGACATCGCCTGCGGCACGGGACAGATCGCGCGCCCCCTGGCGCCCTTCTTCCGCGAGGTCTGGGCGTTGGACCGGGAGCCCGAGATGCTCGAGGTCGGAAAAAGAGAAGCGGGCGACGACAGCAACATCTCCTGGCGAGAGGGCATGGCGGAGGATCTTGTAGCCCCCGCCGATCATTTCGAACTGGTGACGATCGGCAACGCCTTCCATCGGCTGCACCGCCGGGCGGTCGCGCCGAAGATCCGCGAGTGGTTGCAGCCGGGAGGCTTCCTGGCGGTGATGGGCAACCTCTGCGGCATTTCCGGCGAGGCCGCGTGGCAGCGCCGTGCCAAGGATGTCCTGCGCAAGTGGCAGCGACCCTCCACCCCGCAAGAAAGCGCCGCGTCAGAGGAAGAGCGGGAGACCTTCGCCGAGGCTCTTGCCGCAAGCGGGTTCGAAAACCTGCGCGAGTTTCATCACGAGGTGGAGCATGAATGGTCCCTGGACTCCTTCATCGGCTATCTCTTCTCGACCTCCTTGGCCTCGCCGGGCGCGCTAGGCGGGCGGATGAAGGGGCTCGAAGGAGAGATGCGCGAGGCCCTCCTGGCCCATGACCCGCGCGGCCGCTACACGGAACGTATCCACTTCTTCATGATCCTCTCCCAGGCGCCTCGGCGCTGACAGAAGCCATCTCGTTCCCTTCTGACCGGACCTGTCCCTTTGACCAGGCCGGCCCGATCTTCTGGTCAGCTTTTCCAATGATATCATTCGTTTAGGCTAGGCATCCTCGCGCGCTTGTTGCAGAGGAGACACCAATGGCAGCTGTACCGCGGTCGGAGGAGCAGAGCCAAACCCTTGCCGCCGCTCTGGAACCGGTCAGCCTCGACCTACCCGCGACGCTCGCCCAAGATGACGAGGCGGCGACCGACGAAGACACCGACATCGTCATAGACCTTCTCGCCAACGACAGCGACGCCACGGGGGACGGGCTGACGGTGGTGGAGATCAACGGGCGGCCGGTGAGCGAGTTCACCTTCCCGACGGTTATCCTGCCGTCTGGGGTCTCGGTCTTTCTGGACAGCGACGGTTCGCTGCTCTATGCGCCGAACTTCTCGCAGGCTTTTCCACCGGTGCTGCCCTTCAACGCGCTCGGCGATGGAGACGAGATCACCGACAGCTTCACCTACACGATCGAGGATAGCGAGGGCGCCCGGAGCGAGGCCACGGTCGAGGTTCTGGTCGCGGGCATCAACGATCCGCCGGGCCCGTCCGGCTTCTTCGTCTCGCTGGGTATTCTCGAGGGTGAGAGCATGACCTTCGACCCGGCCAGTTCGAGGGTCACCGATCCGGAGGGCGATCCCTTGACGATTACGGCGCTGGCGGGCCAGCCCCTCGAGGTTGGTCAGTCGGTGCTTCTCCCATCCGGCTCACTCCTCACCTTGAACGGCGCCCGCAGTGTCACGCTGGACACCAGCGGGCGGTTCAACGACCTGGCGCTGGGTGAGTCTGGTAGCGACAACTTTTCCTTTACCGTTTCCGACGGAATCGCCGGAGAGTTCACGACCAGCAGCTTTGTGTCGGTTTTCGGTGTGGATGGGGCGCCCAGCGCCGACAGCACGCTCTCCTTCGCCGCTCTCTCCCATCGCTTCGTGGACTTTCTGGACGACGGGGTTCTCACCTTCGACGAAGCCGAGCTTCTGGGAGAAGGCCGCTATCGGATCGACAACAACTTCTATGCACTCCAAGGCGACGGGGACGGCGATCTGGAGGAGGGCGAGGTTGCCTACAAGCTGGCGGACATCTGGCGCGGCGGCCGGGTCTTCGATTTGGCGGAAGACGGCAGCGACCAGGCGCCGGTGGCGGTGAGCGCGCACGGCCGCATCGACAGGGGAGAGATCGGCGATCTGACTCAGGCGGTGCGCTTGCGTGAAGACGGTCTCGGACTCGACAACGGGCTGGATGGGAGCGGCCTGGCCAAGTACCTCAATCGGGGCGACAGCCTTTCCTTCGATCTCCTGGACGAGATGCTGACGCGGGCTCGCTTCACCGCCCAGACAATCAGCGAGGAAGGAGAGACCTCCCTGCTTTTCGATTTCGACGGCGACGTCGTCCGGACGGCGGAAGGAGAGGCGTTTGGGCAGGCAAGGCGCGCGGAAGAGGTCGAGGACGTGGTCTTGCGGCTCGACGGCATCCGTGACGGTGACGACATCGCGATCGACTTCGAAAGAAGCCTCTTCTTCGTGAACGGCGCGAGCAGGACAGACCCCGATATCGAGGCCTTCTTCACCGCCTTCCAGGCCAGCGATCAAGACAGTCTGACGATCGGCAGCCGTGGCGGGAAGGCAGTGGCGCTGGAGGAACTGACGCTCAGCTTCGCCAACCCGGACGAGGATCCGCTCCCCGATCCGGGGAACATCGGCTAGCGGCGCACCTATCGCCCGGTCACGGCGTCAGGGCGCGTCGGCCAATTCCTTCTCCATCGCCTCGCGCATCTTGAACTTCTGCGGCTTGCCGGTGACGGTCATCGGCAAGGTCTCCTTGAAGCGCACGTAACGCGGGACCTTGTAGTGCGCGATCTGGCCTTGGCAGAAGGCGCGGATCTCCTCCTCGCTGCAGTCCTCCCCGGGGTTGAGGACGATCCAGGCGCAGACCTCCTCTCCGTACTTGCTGTCGGGCACGCCGAAGACCTGGACCTGCTGCACCTTGGGGTGGCGGAAGAGGAAGTCCTCGACCTCGCGGGGATAGACGTTCTCGCCGCCGCGGATCAGCATGTCCTTCACCCGGCCCACGATCTCGCAGTAGCCCTCGGCGTCGATGATGGCGAGGTCGCCGGTATGCATCCAGTCCTCGGCATCGACGGCTTCCGCCGTTCTCTCCTCGTCGTCCCAATAGCCCTGCATCACCGAATAGCCGCGGGTGCAAAGCTCGCCGCGTTCTCCCACCGGCAAGGTGGCGCCATCGGAGCCGATGACCTTGCACTCCACATGCGGATGCACCCGGCCGACCGTGGAGACGCGGCGGTCGAGCGGGTCGTCCATATGGCTCTGCCAGGAGACGGGGCTGGTCTCGGTCATGCCATAGGCGATGGTCACGCCCTCCATATGCATGTCGGCGATCACCTGCTTCATGACCTCGATGGGGCAGGGGGCGCCGGCCATTATGCCGGTCCGCAAGGACGAGAGGTCGAAGGAGGCGAAGTCCGGATGGCCCAACATGGCGACGAACATGGTCGGCACGCCGTAGAGGCCGGTACAGCGCTCCTCGGCGACCGTGGTCAGGGCGGACAGCGGCTCGAAGGCCTCGCCCGGGAAGACCATGGCGGCGCCCGCGGTGACGCAGCCCAAGGTGCCCATCACCATGCCGAAGCAGTGATAGAGCGGCACCGGAATGCAGAGACGGTCCTCCGGACCGAAGGCCATGGTGCCGACCACCAGGCGCCCGTTGTTGGCGATGCCCTTGTGGGTGAGGGTGGCCCCCTTGGGCGCGCCCGTCGTGCCGCTGGTGAACTGGATGTTGATGGCCTCGTCCGGCGCCAGCAACGCGCTTAGCCGATCCAGATCCGCCGTGGAAGTGGTGTTTCCCCTGGCCACGATCTCGTCGAAGCCGAAGAAGCCCGGCGTCGACTCCTCGCCGGTGCGAATGACCGAGCGCAGGTGGGGCAGGCGCGCGGCGCGCAGCGCGCCGGGCTCCGATTCCGCCAGTTCGGGCGCCAAGTCCTGCAGCATGGCGATGTAGTCGCTGCTCTTGAAGGCATCGGCGACGACCAGGGCCTTGCACTGCACCTTGTTGAGGGCGTAGTCGAGCTCGGCCAGGCGGTAGGCGGGATTGATGGTCACCAGAATCGCACCGATGCGCGCCGTCGCGAACTGGGTCAAGACCCACTCGGGCTTGTTGGGGGACCAGATCCCGACCCGGTCTCCCTTGGCGATGCCGAGCGACAGGAGGCCGCCCGCCAAGGCATCGACCCGCTGCTGCAACTCCGCGTAGCTCCAGCGCACGCCCTTCTCCGGGAAGACCAAGGCGTCTCGCGACCCGTGGCGGGCGACGGTGTCGGCCAGGATGTCCGGTATCGTTCGATCCCAGAGCGCCGGTTCCAGCGGGCCGGCAACCAGGGAAAGGCCGTTGCTGGGCCGATAGGGTAGGGTCTGTTCGCTGGCAACTGTAGCCATTCCGGTCCTCCTGGGCGCACTCTTCCACGACGGTGCAAGTAGCATTGTGCCGGAGTGTAGCAGGGCGCTTCCCTCCTGCCACCCAACGCTGCCGCGAGGTAGCTTGGCGGCGGCGGACCGGCTTTCATCTCCAAGGGAGAGCTGTTACATTTTCTCACTTTTATTCATGGCCTTGAAGATAGTATATGACTTCCTATATCAAGTGTATTCGATATCTGATTGGATGTGGGTAGGAAGAGTCGTGATCCGGCCGGAGTGTTTTGAATCTCCCCGTGACACCCCCATCTAGAGCTGACGAACGACGGCTGTCGCAAGGCCGGGGTAGCGGCCTCGCAACCTCGGCGGAAAGTCGCGCGCTGGGCATAACTTGGGAGAAGGGAGGGTTTGGCGATGATCGACAGTCTGCTGCAGCCGGCCATGGTGCCCTTCACCGTTGCCTTGGGGATCATGCTGGCGATCGCGCTGATCGAGGTGGTGAGCCTCCTGTTCGGCGCCGGCCTGTCGCAAGCCGTGGACTCCCTGCTGCCGGACTTCGATGTGCCCGACGTGAACCTGCCGGACGTCGAGGCGCCCGACATCGATCTCGATGCGGGCGGCGCGGGCGCACCGGAAAGCCTGGGCTCGGCGGGAGCCCTGGCGACCGTTCTGGCCTGGTTCTGCCTGGGCCGGGTCCCGGCCGTGATCGTTCTGATCGCCTTCCTGACGGCCTTCGGGCTGGTCGGCGTCGCCGTGCAGAGCGTGGCGGGCAACGTCGGCGGTGCGCCCTTGCCGCTGCTGGTAGCCGTGGCCGCCACCCTGGTCGTCGCCCTGCCGCTGACCCGCTACCTTGCGCTCGCCTTTGCCTGGATCATGCCGCAGGAGGAGACCGAGGCGGTCGACAGCGACGCTTTCGTCGGTCAGGTCGCGGAGATCATCCGCGGCACCGCGCTGCCGGGCAGCCGGCAGAAGCGAAGCTCGCCGACGCGCATGGAGCCGTTCACTACATCCTGGTGGAGCCGGTTCCGCAAGCAGCGGCCATGGAAGCGGGGACGAAGGCCCTGTTGCTCGAGCGCCAGGGTGCGGTCTTCCTCGCCGTCGTGGCGGAGGCGGCCGCCCTCGAAAGCCAACTGACATCCTGACCGGCCGCTTTGGCCGCAACCCTCACAGCTGAAGAAGGAGGTTCCTCATGGGACAAGACATTATCTCGCTTGCCGTCATCGTCGGCGTCTGCCTTGTGGCATTGCTCGCCGTTGGCCTCATCGTTGCCCGTCTCTACCGGCGTTCTTCGAAAGAGATCTCCTTCGTGCGCACCGGCTTCGGTGGACAAAAGGTGATCATGAATGGCGGTGCGCTGGTTCTGCCGGTCCTCCACGAGATCATTCCCGTCAACATGAACACCCTGCGCCTGGAGGTGAAGCGCGCCAACGAGCAAGCGCTGATCACCAAGGACCGCATGCGCGTCGATGTCCAGGCCGAGTTCTACGTGCGCGTCCAACCGACCTCCAATTCGATCGCCAACGCCGGTCAGACCTTGGGTCAAAGGACGATGAACCCCGAGGCCTTGCGCGACCTGGTCGAGGGCAAGTTCGTCGACGCCCTGCGTGCCGTCGCGGCCGAGATGGCGATGGAGGAGTTGCATGAGCAGCGCGTGAACTTCGTGCAGAAGGTGCAGGCCGCCGTCTCCGAGGACATCCTCAAGAACGGCCTTGAGTTGGAGAGCGTGTCGCTCACCGGCCTGGATCAGACCAACAAGGATTACTTCAATCCGAACAATGCCTTCGACGCCGAAGGTCTGACCAAGCTCACTCAGGAGATCGAGGAGCGCCGCAAAAAGAGGAACGACATCGAGCAGGAGACCGAGGTCCTGGTCCGGCGCAAGAACCTGGAAGCCGAGCAGGAGAGCTTGCAGATCGGCCGCGACGCGGAGTACGCCCGGCTGGAGCAGCAGCGCGAGATCGCCATCCGCCAGGCCGAGCAGTCGGCCCTGATCGCCCGCGAGCAGGCCGGGCGGGAGCGGGAAGCCGAGGAGGCGAAGATCCTCGCCCAGCAGAGCGTGCGCCAGGCCGACATCGCCTCGGAGCAGATCGTCGCCGAACGGCAGATCGCCCGCGACAAGGAGGTGCGCGAGCAGGAGATCTTGAAGGAGCAGGCCGTCGAGGCGGCCGCGGTCGAGAAGGCCAAGCTGGTGGAACTGGCCAGCCAGTCGCGCGACATTGCCGTCGCCGAGAAGTCGCGCGAGAAGTCGGAGGCCGAGGCGGCGGCCGACGAGGCGCGGGCCATCGCCGCGCGTGCCGCCGAACAGGTCGCGACGGCGCGGGAGACCGAGCGGGCGGACCGCGACAAGCAGATCGAACTGATCGAGGCACGCAAGAAGGCGGAGATGCAGGCCATCGGTCTGGTCGTCGCCGCCGAGGCGGAGAAGCAGGCAGCCGTCGATCACGCCGAAGCGGTGCGGACCGAGGCCGATGCGCAAGCCACGCGGCAACGGATCGAGGCGGAGGGGGCGGCCCAGGCCGAGAAGCTGCAGGCCGAGGCCAAGCAGGCGACCTATGCCGTCGAGGCGGCAGGCAAGCGCGCAGTGAACGAAGCCGCCAACCTGCTGTCGGCCGAGCAGATCGCCATGCAGGTCCGCCTGCGCCTGATCGAGTCCTTGCCGCAGATCATCGCCGAGAGCGTCAAGCCCTTGGAGAACATCGACGGCATCAAGATCATCCAGATGGACGGCTTCAACGGCGGCAATGGCGCCCATCCGGTCGCCGAAGGCGCGCCGAGCGGCAGCCTGTCGGACCAGATCGTCAGCTCGGCCCTACGCTACCGCACGCAGGCGCCCTTGCTTGACGCCATGCTGAAGGAGGTCGGACTGGAGGACGGCGATCTGAAGAAGCTGGCCCAGGATTTGGCCGGACGCGGCAACGAGGGTGGTGCCTCCTCCTAGCGTGCTGCTATCCGGAACGCGGCCGGCCGTTCATTTTCGACCGTGCGGCCGGCGGGAGTGGGGGGCAGACTTGGGCTGTCCCTCAGCCGGCCGGGACGAGGTTCACACGCGCAGCGTGACTGTCATGTGGCGTCGAAAGATGGTCGCGCTTCGAGGTAAGCGGCTTGATCGGGCGTGCTGCCCATCATGGTTCTTCGCCACGCTTCTTGCTCGGCATTGATAAGGGCCAATTCCCACACGCACGCAACTTACTAGTCGTCGTCCTCCGACTTGATCGGAGGACCACTTTCCACAGGGTTTGAAGACCCAGTAGTAGCGCGCTGACCCGAAGCCGAAAGGTCGGCTTGGGAGGAGCGCTAGAGTGAGAATCTCAAGGCGGAGCGTGGTCCTCCGATCAAGTCGGAGGACGACGCCGAAAGAGTTTCCCAAGTGTGATCGCGAGAGGCTGCGAAGCGATGGATAGGTTGGCAGAGCACCGAGTCCTTCGCCCACCAGTGAACCAAAATCGATATGCCCAGGTCGCCGGGGTGTATGATGACAAAGCCCAGTCCATTGCTGTCACCCATTGCGGCAACACGCTTTCGTCTACGCCTGAGAAGACACCGTCGCGACACCAACTCGATTGTCAGAGCAAGATCGATTGGGGCTCCGTCCTGTTTTCCGACGAAAAGGTGGGGCGACGGTAATCGAGGCAGCCCGGTCTTTGACCGTGAGTCCGAGGGGCAGCCTTCGGCTGCCCCTCTTGCGTCCGTGCTAGGCGCTGGCCGCGGCAGAGAGCGCCTGGTCGAGATCGGCCAGGATGTCGTCGATGTGCTCGATCCCGACGGAGAGGCGGACATAGCCGTCGTTCACGCCGGTCAACCCTTGCTCCTCCGCCGAAAGCTGCGAGTGGGTGGTGGAGGCAGGATGGATGGCCAACGAGCGGGCATCGCCGATGTTGGCGACATGATAGAAGAGCTGCAGGGCATCGATGAAGGCACGGCCAGCCCGCTGCCCGCCGCCCAACTCGAAGCCCACCAGGCCGCCATAGCCACCCTTCATGTAGGCGTCCGCGCGGCGGCGGTGCTCGCCGTCCTGGTGGCCCGGGAAGATCACCTTGGTGACCTCGGAGCGGCCCTTCAGGAAGTCCGCGACGGCGGCCGCGTTCCTGGAGTGCTCGCGAATCCGCAACGGCAAGGTCTCCAAGCCTTGCAGGAAGAGGAAGGCGTTGAAGGGGCTCATGGCATAGCCGAGGTCGCGCTGCAGGGTGACGCGGGCGCGAATGGCGTAGGCGATCGGCCCGAGCGGCTTCACTGCCTCGATCCAGACGGCGCCGTGATAGCTCGGATCGGGCTCGGAGAGCAGCGGGAAGCGGGACTTGTGCGCCTCCCAATCGAAGTTGCCGCCGTCGATGATCACGCCGCCGATCGAGTTGCCGTGTCCGCCGATGTACTTGGTGGTGGAGTGCACCACGACGGCGGCACCGTGATCGATGGGACGGCAGAGAATGGGGCTGGCGGTGTTGTCCATGATCAAGGGCACGCCCAGCTCTCGACCGATCGCCGCCACCTCGCCGATCGGGAAGACGTTGAGCTTGGGGTTGGGCAGGGTCTCGGCGTAGTAGGCGCGCGTGTTGTCGTCGGTGGCGGCCCCGAAGGCCTCCGGGTCCATCGGATCCACGAAGCGAACCTCGATCCCCATGTTCGAGAGCGTGTTGGCAAAAAGGTTCCAAGTCCCGCCATAAAGGTCTGTCGACGAGACGATATTGTCGCCTGCCTTGGCCAGGTTCTGAACGGCGATGGCCGAGGCTGCCTGACCTGACGAGACCGCAAGCGCGGTCACACCGCCTTCGAGGGCAGCCAGTCGCTCCTCCAGCACCGCATTGGTGGGGTTCATGATGCGGCTGTAGATGTTGCCCAGCTCTTTCAGCGCGAAGAGGTTCGCGGCGTGGTCGGTGCTGTCGAACTGATAGCTGGTGGTCTGATAGATCGGCACCGCCACGGCGTTCGTGGTCGGATCCTTGCGATGGCCGGCATGGAGGACGATGGTTTCGGCGTGCTTGGAGGTCATGTCTCTTTCTTCCCCTTCTTTTGGCTGCCTGGCCGGCAGTCCAGCCTAGTTTCCCGAGGGGCGCAACGTCCCAAGAGATGTAGTCCGGTGTTTTTTGGTCGAGCGTACCCCACGATCTCTCGCCGGCCGCCCGGGGGCGGCCCGTGCAACCTCGCTGCTATGTCACGCCGCAGGGGTGCACTTTCAAGGCATCAGCCGCCCGGCAGCGCGTGGAGTCGACCGTCCTGGGGGCCGTCCATCAGCAGGTCCCGAGCCAGCTGAAGGGCCTTCGGGCCGACCGCGATCTCCAGGATCATCTTGTCGAGGAGCGCGCGCTCGAAGTCGCGCCGGCTGTTGGCCGTCATCACGAAGGCGCCGGGGCCGCCGATCACCTCGGCCTCGTAGGACTCGACCAGCCATGGCCGGCCGCTGTTGCCGAGGTAACCGTCTTGCAGGATGGCGAGCGCGTTGATGACGATGCCCGCGTCCACCGCCCTGTCGCGCGCCAGCGGCGCCGGTACGAGGGAACGATTGTCCGGGTTGTCGCCGGAGACGTCGATCACCTGCCTGACCGGCTGGCAGGGGCAGAGGTCGAGCAACGCTTGGGCATGGGTTATGGCGTCGCCGATGGCGTTGTAGGACTGGATCGAGCGGGGGGCGGCCAAGACAGTCGCGGCGAAGGCGGCCGCGCTCTCTTCGTCTGACACCAGCATCCAGCCGACCACCGTGGTGGCCATGCCCGGTCCGCCCCATTCGACGTAAGCGATCGCCAAACTGGCATGGGGTCCGAAGCGCAGCACGTCGAGCAGATCGGCACTGGTGACGGCCGCGGCGATGCCCTCGCGCTGCAGTTGGAACTCGCCCGGATCGATGCTGCCGGAAGCATCCACAGCCAATACCAAAGCGGTGTCCACGGGCTCTTGCCCCGACGCCGCTCTTGGAGGCAGCAAGAAGCCAAGGAAGAGGATAGAGACGAGCACAGGCCCGTACCGCAGAAATGAGATCGCCACGTCGGTCCGGCCTCCCTGTTTTTGGCCAGGAGACCATGACTCTGTGTCATCTCACCCGGCGCGGCAAGGGCGGCGAACCGGACTGTGGCGCCCGCGCGAGCGCCCTGGCATCTTGGTGGTTGATAGCTGTATCGGGGGCCCGCTTTGGCAAGGAATGGAACCTCGCACGATGAAGCAACTCGATAGGATGGCCGCTCTGTCGCCGGCCGTTACCAGGCGTGGGCTCTTGACGGGCGCCGGTGGCCTTGCGTTGTTCTGCGCCAGCCCCGGCCTGGCCGCGACGCTGAGCTTCCCGGCCTGGCTCGACGCCTTCCGGCGCGATGCCGCGCAGCAGGGCATCAGCGAGGCGACCTTGCGGCGCAGCCTTGACGGCCTGCAACCGGTGCAAGACGTCATCGATCTCGACCGCCGCCAGCCGGAGTTCGTGCAGAGCTTTTGGCGCTACATGAGACGGGTCAACGACCGGCGCGTGGCCGAGGGCCAGCAGCTGCAGCGCGCCAACAACCAGGTGCTGTCGCAAGTCGAGATCCAATCCGGCGTTCCGGCCCCCATGCTCATGTCCTTCTGGGGGCTGGAGACCAACTTCGGGGCAACCTTGGGCGACTTCAGGGTCATTCCCGCCGTTGCCACGCTGGCTTGGGAAGGGCGCCGCGAAGCGCTGTTCCGGGGGGAATTGCTGGCCGCGCTCAGGATCGTCCAAAGCGGCGTGCGCGGCCCCAACGACCTGGTCGGCTCCTGGGCCGGGGCGACTGGGCAGTTTCAGTTCCTCCCCAGCACCTATCTCAACAACGCGCTCGACTACGACGGCGACGGCGTGCCGAACATCTGGACCAACCTGCCCGACTCTTTTGCCTCCGCGGCAAATCTCTTGCGCAAGAACGGATGGCAAGCTGGAGAGCCTTGGGGCTACGAGGTGGTCCTGCCGCAGGGCTTCGACTACGCCCTGGCCGACGGCAAGACCCAGAGGGGCCTCTCGTCCTGGGAGGCTTTCGGCGTGCGCCGGCCGGGGGGCGGGCGCTTGGCACCGGGCGCGGACAGCGGCGCCCTGGTGCTGCCGGCCGGCTGGCAAGGCCCGGCTTTCCTGGTTTTCCGGAACTATCTGGCGATTCGACGCTGGAACAATTCGCAACTCTATGCCATTTCGGTGGGTCACCTTGCCGACCGGATCGCTGGCTTCGGCCCTCTCAGCGTCAACGCGCCGCCCGATGGCGGACAGCGGTTGACGGTCGCAGAGGTGCGGGAGATCCAGACTCGCTTGAATGCCTTGGGCTATAACAGCGGTTCACCGGATGGAAAGGTGGGACCGATGACCCGAGGTGCCTTGCGAGCCTACCAGAGAGATCAGGGCTTGCCGGCGGACGGTTTTCCGACCGTCGCACTGCTGCGGCGCCTCCAGCGATAGGAGACCGGCTCATGCCGATCGCCGCGAGACCCTTTGTGCTCTTAATCGTCGTGGGCTTGGCGATGGCCGCCTGCGGCAGCAAGGAGCATGCCGTCGCCTCGCCCAAGGGCACCAAGGCGGCCGCCGCCGCCGATGAGCCGCCCCGCCAGCAGGTGAGAGACATTAAGGTCGGGCGTCCTTACAAGGTGAATGGCAAGCGCTACACGCCGGAGGAGGACTGGGGCTACGACCAGACGGGCACGGCCTCGTGGTACGGCGGCAAGTTCCATGGACGAAAGACCGCCAACGGCGAGATCTTCGATATGCACCAGATGACGGCCGCGCACCCGACCTTGCCGCTGCCGGTGATCGCGAAGGTGACCAATCTCTCCAACGGGCGCACCATCAAGGTGAGGATCAACGATCGCGGCCCCTTCGCGCACGGCCGGCTGATCGACCTCTCGCGTGCGGCGGCGCAGGAACTGGGCTTCATCAAAGAGGGCGTCGCCAAGGTCCGTGTCCAGGTCATCCCCAACGAGAGCCTGGCGCTGATCAAGGGGGCCACGCCCTACGAGCCCGCGCCGCCGAAGCTGGTGGCCGCCGTTCCGGTGCGCGATGCCTCGGCCGTCTACCTGCAGGTCGGCAGCTTCTCCGAGCGCGGCAACGCCAATGCCCTGCGCCGCCAGTTGGACGACTTCGGCAAGACCCACGTGCAGCCCGTTCGCCTGTCGGGCAAGCAGTACTACCGCGTGCGCATGGGCCCCTTCATCGACGCCTCGGCGGCCCTGCACGCGCGCGAGCGATTGTCCAAGGCCGGGTTCTTCCAGAGCCATCTGGTCGTCGAGCGCGATAACTGAAGACCGTGCGGGAGGCGCGCCTCCCGAGTGACGAGGGAAAGACAGCATGACCCGGCCGACAGCCGCGCGCAGAGCCATCGATGCGCTGCCGTTCTTGTTCCTTGCGTTGGTCTTGCTCTTGCCCCTGTCGGGTCCGCACGCCTTGGAGACCAAGGCGCGCTCGGCCATTCTGATCGACGCCGAGAGCGGCGCGGTGCTTTTCGCCAAGAACGCCGACCAGCAGTTGCCGCCGGCATCCATGAGCAAGCTCATGACCGCCTTCGTGGTCTTCGAGCGCTTGAGCCAGGGCCTCCTCAACGTCGAGGACAAGTTGCCGGTGAGCGAGAAGGCCTGGCGCATGGGCGGCTCGAAGATGTTCATCGAAGTGGGCGACAGCGTGCGGGTGATGGACCTACTGCGCGGGATGATCGTGCAGTCCGGCAACGACGCCGCCGTCGTCTTGGCGGAAGGGCTGGCCGGCAGCGAAGCCGCCTTCGCGCAAGAAATGAACGCCATGGCCCAGCAGTTGGGCATGACCGGCTCCTCCTTCGCCAACGCCACCGGCTGGCCCGATCCCAAGCACCTGATGACATCGCGCGACCTCGCCATCCTGGCGCGCCTGCTGATCGAGCGTTTCCCGGAGTACTACAAGATCTACAGCGAGACGGAGTTCACCTGGAACGACATCACGCAAGGCAACCGCAATCCGCTGCTCTATCGCGACGTCGGCGCGGACGGCATCAAGACCGGCTACACCAGGGAGGCCGGCTACTGCCTGGTTGCCTCCGCCGTCAAGGATGGGCGGCGCCTCATCCTGGTGGTGATGGGGCTGGAGAGCAAGCGCGAGCGGGCGGAGGAAGCCGAACGCCTGCTGGCCTGGGGCTTCAGGGAGTTCGCCAGCTATCGCTTGTTTCAAGCCGGCGAGCAGCTGGACGAGGCGCCGGTCTGGATGGGGACGCAGCCCAGCGTGCCGCTGATCGCGCCGACCGAGATCTCGGTCAACATGCTGCGCGCGGCGCGTCAGAAGATGTCCGTCAAGCTGATCTACCAGCAGCCGATCCCGGCGCCCATCGCTGCCGGACAGGAAGTCGCCGTCCTGACGGTCGAAGCGCCCGATATGCCGCCCAGGGACTTTCCCATCGTCGCCGGCAGCGGCGTCGGGGAGGCCGGCATCGTGGAGCGGATGATCCAGACGGTGAACGCCCTGCTGGCGGGGAACTAGGCGCCTTGCCGTGCAGCCGGGCCGATTGATCACGCTGGAAGGGGGCGAGGGAAGCGGCAAGAGCACACAGTGCCAGAGGCTCGCGCGCTTTCTGCGTGACCGGAACCTGGAGGTTGTGACAACGCGCGAGCCAGGCGGCACCGAAGGCGCCGAGGAGCTTCGCAAGCTTCTGGTCGAGGGCGCGGTCGGGCGCTGGGACGCCTGGAGCGAGGCTTTGCTGGTCTACGCCGCCAGGCGCGATCACGTCGAGCGCGTGATCGCCCCGGCTTTGAAGGCTGGCCGCTGGGTGGTGTGCGACCGCTTCGTCCACTCGACCCTCGCCTATCAAGGCCGTCTTGGCGGGGTTGGCGAGGACGCGATCGCGGCGCTGCATCGTCTTGCCGTGGGGCGCCTTTGGCCCGACCTCGCTTTGGTCTTCGACCTGCCGGCGCGCGACGGCTTGGCGCGCGCCGCGGCAAGAGGCGGCGCGGAGCGGTTCGAAGCAAGGGGGCTCGCCTTTCACCAAGAACTGGGAGAGGCCTTCCGCGAGCTTGCCGCCGCGGAACCCGCGGTCTGCCGCCTGATCGACGCGACCGGCAGCGAGACTGAGGTCGCCGCTCGGGTGCAGGCCGCGATCGCTCCTCTGCTCGGCCCGGGGCGAGCCTCGTGACGGAGGTGCCGGCGCCGAGGTCGAACGCGCTCCTGCTGGGCCAGGAAGAGGCGGAGGGCCGCTTCGTCGCGGCCCTGTCGTCCGGACGCCTGCCGCACGCCTGGCTGCTGACCGGCAAGTCCGGCATCGGCAAGGCGACCCTGGCCTATCGGGTGGCGCGCTTCCTCCTGGCGCGGCCGGACGGTCGGCCCGGTCTCGACGGGAGCCTGGCGATCGATGCGGCGGAGCCGACCTTTCGGCAGATCGCCGGCGGCGCCCATCCCGATCTCATGGTGCTGGAGCGCGGCATCAACGAACGCAGCGGTAAGGCGCGCACGGAAATCGTGGTGGAGGAGGTGCGCAAGGCCGCGCAAGCCTTGCGCCGCACCGCCGCGCAAGGCGGTTGGCGGGTGCTGATCGTCGACAGCGCCGACGAGATGAACCGCTCCGCCGCCAACAGCCTCTTGAAGCTCTTGGAGGAACCGCCGCCGCGCGCCCTGCTGCTGCTCGTCAGTCATGCGCCCGGAGCCTTGCTGGCGACCCTGCGGTCACGCTGCTGCACCCTGCCGCTGGCGCCCTTGGAGGCACCGGTGCTCGAACGTCTCTTGGCCGGCCATCTGCCGGAGAGCGATCCCGCCGAACGCACGGCATTGGCAGCCTTGGCCGAAGGCAGCATCGGACAGGCGCTCGCCCTGCAGGCAGCCGGCGGCCTGGAGTTCTACCGCCGGATTCTCGCCACCTTGAACCAGGCAAGTCGCGGCCTGGAGGTGGCCGAGGCTCATGCCTTCGCGGAGCAGTTGGCGCGAACCAACAACGGCGAGAGCTTCCGCACGGCCTTCGCGCTCCTCACCTGGTGGCTGGCACGCATGATCAAGGCGGGCGCCGGCGCGACCTTGCCACCGGCCTTGACTCCGGAAGAGGAGGGGCTGGCCGAGCGGCTCTTGGCCAGGCGCGCGCTTGCGGATTGGATCGGGCTGTGGGAAAAGCTGAGCGCGCTTGCCAGACAGTGCGAGCGTGCCAATCTGGACCGCAAGCAGGCCTTCCTGTCGGCGCTGATCGAACTGGACAGCGCGGGTTAGGACATTGCTGGCGGGACGACGGGCCTCATGACACGGAAAGAGCGGTTTCGGCGGACCGTCGGTTCGCCGAGCGCGCGAGCGAGAGCGCTATGGCAGAAGAGAACGGGCGATACTACCTCACCACGCCGATCTACTATGTGAACGACAGGCCGCACATCGGCCATGCCTACACCACGATCGCCTGCGACCTCCTGGCTCGTTTCATGCGGCTGGACGGCCGCGACGTGCTCTTTCTGACCGGCACCGACGAGCATGGGCAGAAAGTCGAGCAGTCGGCGCGCGAGCGCGGACAGGAGCCCCAGGACTACGCCGCGCAGATCAGCGCCGAGTTTCGCCAGCTGGCCGAGGCGATGAACTGCTCCATCGACGCCTTCATCCGCACGACGGAGCCACATCACCACGAGGCGGTGCAGCATCTTTGGCAGGTCCTGGCCGAGCGCGACCAGATCTACCTGGGCAAGTACGAGGGCTGGTACTCCGTCTCGGACGAGGCCTTCTACGGCGAAGACGAGCTGACCTTGCAGGACGGTAAGCGCTACGCGCCGACCGGCAAGGAGGTGGAGTGGGTGGAGGAGCCCTCCTACTTCTTCCGTCTCTCGGCCTGGCAGGACCGGCTCTTGCAGCTCTACGAGGAGCATCCCGAGTGCGTGCAGCCGGACTCCCGGCGCAACGAGGTGATCTCCTTCGTGCGCGGCGGCCTCAAGGATCTCTCGATCAGCCGCACGACCTACAGCTGGGGCATTCCGGTGCCGGGCGACCCGGCGCACGTGACCTATGTCTGGTTCGATGCCCTGATCAACTACATCACCGCGGCCGGCTATCCCCATGTCGAGAGCGCTTCCTGGCAGCGCTTCTGGCCGGCGGACCTGCACATGGTCGGCAAGGACATCCTGCGCTTCCACGCGGTCTATTGGCCGGCCTTCCTGATGGCCGCCGACTTGCCGCCGCCGCGCCGTGTCTTCGCGCACGGCTGGTGGACCAAGGACGGGCAGAAGATCTCCAAGTCCCTGGGGAACGTCATCGAGCCAAATCGGCTGGTCGAGACCTACGGCCTGGACCAGGTGCGCTACTTCATGATGCGCGAGGTCTCCTTCGGTCAGGACGGCGACTTCTCGCATGCCGCGATGGTGCGGCGGATCAACGATGACCTCGCCAACGACCTGGGAAACCTGGCCCAACGCGTGCTCTCGATGATCGCCAAGAACTGCGGCGGGCAAGTGCCCTCGGTCGGGGCCTTGAGCGACGAGGACGAGGTCTTGCTCGGCAAGGCGAAGGCGCTGCTGGGCACCTTGCGCGACGACTTCGAGCGGCAGGCCTTCAATCGCGGCCTGGAAGCGATCTGGCAGGTGGTCGGCGACGCCAACCGCTATGTCGACGCGCAGGCGCCTTGGGCGCTGCGCAAGAGCGATCCGGACCGCATGGCGAGCGTGCTCTACGTTCTGGCGGAGTGCCTGCGCCGGATCGGCCTTCTCATCCAACCGGTGATGCCGGCCAGCGGTGCCGCCTTGCTGGATCAATTGGCGGTTTCCGAGGACGAGAGGGACTTCGCCAGCTTCGAGCAGGCGCTCGAGGCGGGCAGGGCGCTTCCCAAGCCGCAGGGCATCTTCCCGCGCTTTCAGGAGGCAGAGAGCAGCTGATGAAGCTGATCGATTCCCATTGCCACCTCGACTATCTGGAGCGGGAAGGAGAGGACTTGGCGGCGGTGCTGGAGCGCGCCGCCGCCAACGACGTGGCCGGCATGGTGACGATCGGCACCAAGCTCTCCGAGGCGCGCCAGGTCATCGCCATCGCCGAGCGCTTCGAGAACGTCTGGTGTTCCGTCGGCGTCCATCCGCACGAGGCGGCCGAGCAGGGCCAGTCGACGCCCGATCGCCTTCTGGAGCTGGCGCGGCACCCCAAGGTCGTCGCCATCGGCGAGACCGGGCTCGACTACTACTATGAGCACAGCCCGCGCGCCGAACAGCGCGAGAGCTTCCGCAGTCACATCGCCGCGGCGCGCGAGAGCGGCCTGCCGCTCATCGTGCACAGCCGCGACGCCGACGAGGAGACGGTAGAGATCCTGGCGGACGAGCAGGCCAAGGGCGGCTTCACCGGCGTCATCCACTGCTTCTCCGGCGGGCCCGCCTTGGCCGAGGGCGCATTAGCCTTGGGTATGTCGATCTCCCTGGCCGGCATCCTTACCTTCAAGAAGGCGGAGAGCCTGCGGGAGATCGCCGGCCGCGTACCGATGGAGCGCCTCTTGGTCGAGACCGACTCTCCCTATCTCGCGCCGGTCCCCCATCGCGGGAAGCGCAACGAGCCGGCCCTGGTGCGCCATACGGCGGAGGCGCTCGCCGAGGTCAAGGAGGTGAGCCTGGAGGAGATCGCCGGCATCACGACCGAGAACTTCTTCCGGCTCTTCCAGCGGGCCAGCCAGCCGCTCGACTCTGCATGAAGGTGACGGTCCTAGGCTGCGGCGGCTCGGGCGGCGTGCCGCTAGCCGACGGTACGCCCGGCGGCAACTGGGGCGCTTGCGACCCGGCCGAGCCGCGCAATCGCCGACGCCGCGTCTCCGTCATGGTGGAGGCGGCGGAAGAGGGGCGGGGAGCCCTCTTGATCGATTGCTCGCCCGATCTGCGCTTGCAGCTCCTGGACCATCCCGTGGAGCGTCTCGACGCCGTCCTCCTGACCCATGCCCATGCCGACCATGTGCACGGCATCGACGACCTGCGCGCCTACACCTATCGGCAGCGCGGCGCCATTCCCTGCTTCATGGACGAGGCGACGCACAAGCAGATGATCGAGCGCTTCGGCTATGTCTTCGCGTCCAGCCATGTCGACAGCCACCTCTACCCGGCGCTACTCGAGGACCGGACGATCCGCCCGCTGGAGACCTTCGAGGCCGGTGGCTTCTCCGTGCTGGGCTTCCGCCAGCAGCATGGCCACAGCCACTCCATGGGCTATCGGATCGGACCCTTCGCCTACTCGACCGATGCTTCCGACCTCGACGAGGCGGCGTTCGCGGCACTGGCCGGCGTCCGCGTGTGGATCGTCGACTGCCTGAGGAAAGAGCCGCATCCCACGCACAGCCATTTCGACAAGACGATGGGCTGGATCGACAAGGTGAAGCCGGAGAGAGCCCTCCTCACGCACCTCAATCATAGCGCCGACTATCGGACTTTCGCCGCCCTCTGCCCTCCGGGCGTGGAGCCCGCCCATGACGGGCTGCAGCTAACGGTGTGACTCTCACGGTTTCGGTGGGCGTGCACGCTTTTCGGTCGGGCACTCAATAGTGCCTCCTCCTCGCCGCTTTTTTGCGGCGACATCGCGCGTCCTTCGCTCATGAGCCTCACGTAATCAAGAATTGACATAATAATAAATGTTTATTCATTTTGGCAGATACTCCATTCCTAACTGCTATCGTAACGATCACCGCTTGGGAGTACAGTTCGAGATTGAGAGTTGGCAGATAGACTAACAACATACACTTACTGGAAACCATAGTAACAAAAACGTGATTTTTCAGTTGTATTCTGCCCCTCACCGGAGCATCATGCACGTAAGAATATGCGCCGAGGCGACGTCTCCCAGGAGAGCCGCGTCCAAAGCGCAGGGTGGGCAGAAGGCAGGGAGATGCACACCAATTCACTGGTCAACGCGCCGACAGGGCGTGTGTCCAAGAGCGCCTCGATAGGAACTGCTCCTTTTGCGGGAGCAAGGCCGCATTCGCCCCAAACCGATGGGGGACAGGCACCATTCAGATAGACGAGAAGACGATGACCCGGAGCAAGAGACCCTAGGTCTCTAACAGTAGCGTCTGCCCTAGTCGCTTAGCCGGTGGCGAGGGGTGGCGTGAAGCACAGTGCAAGTGCTTGAGGAGGGCACGATGGCCGTTTACTTCGGAACCAACGGCAACGATTCGCTCGACGGAACGAGCGAGGTCGACACGATCTATGGCAGGGCAGGCGACGATTCACTCTACGGCCTGCTCTCGGGCGACACACTCTTTGGCGGGCAAGGCAACGATTTCCTTTACGGTGCCGAAGGGGGCGATGAGCTGCGCGGCTCCACCGGCGAAGACAGTCTTTTCGGCGAAGGCGGTGACGATACTGGCCGCGGCGGCGAGGGCGACGATTTCATTGAAGGCGGTTCCGGCAACGATATCCTGAATGGAGATACCGGAACCGACACCCTCGCCGGTGGTCTGGGCGATGACACGCTCCGGGTGGACACCGCGACCGACCTCCTGATCGAGCTGGCGGGCGAGGGCAATGATCTGGTGGTCGCCACGGCGAGCTTCACGCTTCCCAGTGACGCCGGCGGTACGGGCAAGATCGAGGAGCTGCAGCTGATCGGCAGCGACAACCTGGCGGCCGGCGGCAATGAGATCGACAACATCATCACCGGCAACGTTTCCGCCAACGCGCTGCGGGGGTTCGCCGGCAGCGACACGCTCAACGGCCTGCAAGGCAACGACACCCTCTTCGGCGGCGACGATAACGATCGTCTCGTGGGAAAGAACGGTCTCGACTATCTCTCGGGCGGCTCCGGTGACGATACGGCCTTGGCCGGTCTCGGCGCCGATACCGTCTATGGCGGTGTGGGCGAGGACAGGGTCTTCGGGCAACGCGGCGACGATCATGTCTTCGGCGAGGAGGACGACGACGCACTCTTTGGCGGGAACGACCGAGACCACCTCTACGGCGGCCTGGACAATGACACGCTGCAGGGCAGGGACGGCAACGATGTCCTCGAAGGAGGCAGCGGCCAGGACCGCGTCTTCGACAACACCGGCGATGCAACCGCTTTCGGCGGCAGTGGAGAGGACTGGCTGCGTGGACGAGACGACAACGACACCCTTTATGGCGACGACGGTGACGACCGGGTGGACGGAGGTACCGGACAGGACCTCGGCTACGGTGGATCCGGAAGCGATTCGCTGAGGGGAGAGTTGGGCGACGACAGTCTGTACGGCGACGACGGCGACGATACGTTGGGCGGCGGCGACGGGCTTGACACGTTGGCCGGCGGCAGCGGCAGCGACCAGCAGTTCGGTGGCAGCGGTGACGATCGGCTGATCGCCGGTAGCGGCATGGACCACCTGAGCGGCGGCAGCGGCTGCGACACGGCCGTCTTCGAGGGCAACATTGGCGATGCCACCTTTGCCGTGAACGGCAGTGGGGAATCTGTCGTCATCACCGCCGATGACGGCGAGAACGCCCTGGACAGCATCGAGACCCTCGTGTTCGACGACGGCGATGTGCTGGTCGTCGGGGGCGGCAGCAAGTACGTCACCATTCAGTCGGCCATCGACGCGGCGACGGCGGGCGACACCGTCCTGGTGCTGGCCGGCAGCTACAACGAGGTGGTGGCCGTCAACAAGCAGCTGACCATCCTCGGCAATAAGGCCGGGGTAGACGGCGACGACGCCGGGCGCGGGACCGACGAGAGCGTGGTCGACGGCGGCTTCAACGTCACCGCCAACGGCGTCACCTTCGATGGCCTGATGATCAAGGACGGCAGCAACATCGGCGGCTCCGATACCGGCCTGTTCCTGGCCGCCGACGACGCCACCATCACCAACATGCTGTTCGAACGCTCGGGCCCCTTCGGGGAGTTCCGCGCCATCGTCACGACCTTCGGCAGCGACGAGAGCGGGATGATGGTGACCGCCTCCAAGTTCACCGGCTGGGCCACCGGCATCTTCTCCAACACCGACGGCGATTTCACCGTCACGGGCAACCACTTCGAGGACAACTTCGTCGGCATGTCGGCCGACTTCCCGACCCTGCCCGGCAGCATCGATGCCAACGACTTCGTCTCCAACGACTTCGAGGACCTGGGCATCGGGCTCAATGCCGCCACCTTCGATCTCTCCGACATCTACGGCACCGCCAACAACTTCACCGGCGGCGGCGTTCCCGAGATCAGTGCCTACGCCCTCAACAACGGCGTCGCCCAGACCTTCTTCGGCAGCGACAACGACGACCAGATGCAGCGCCTGGGCACCGGCGCGGTCGCGTTCTCCGGCGGGCTCGGCGACGATTCACTGATCGGCGGGTCGGTCGGCGACAGCCTTGGCGGGGGCAGCGGCGCGGACGAGCTGCGCGGCAACGACGGCGACGATCGCTTGGTCGGCGGCAGTGGCGACGACAGCATCCTGGGCGGCACCGGGACCGACACCGCCGTGATGCCCGGCAACATCGCCGACGCCACCTTCGAGTCCAGTGGCGGCGACATGATCGTCACCACCGCCGACGGCGGGACCGACACGCTGAACGGCGTCGAGGTCCTGGCGTTCGACGACGGCGATGTTCTGGTCGTCGGCGCCGACGGCTTTGCCACCATTCAAGCCGCCGTCGATGCGGCCAGCACCGGCGATACCATTCTGGTGCTGGAGGGGAGCTACTCGGAGAGCGTCGTCGTCGATGTGGCTGTCAGCTTCATCGGCGTCGGCGAGGTGGTGGTGACCTCGCCCGATCCCTCGGGCTCGGCCTTCGACATCGATGGGGACTTGGGTGCCGGCAACACGCTTTCCTTCGACGGTATCGACTTCGTCGGTTCGGATCGCTCCGGCATCAGCTTCGGCAGCGGCGACGTGCTGGGAACGCTGGAAGTGCGCAACGCGCACTTCGAGGCCAACGACCAGAACGGCCTGGAAGTCGTCGACGGGGCCGGACTGGGCAACGTGATCGTCACCGATTCCAGCTTCGTCGGAAACGGCCAGCCGTCCCTTTCCAGCGGCGACGGCGACATCCTGCTCTACCAGTACAATGGCGACGCGACCCTGCAGAACCTCACCATCGAGGGCAAGGATCGAGGCTCCGGCGCGCAGGAGAACGGCATCCAGTTGCGCAGCGACACGGGCTCGCTGGGCAACGTGTTGATCGACAACGTCCAGATCACGGGCATCTTCGAGAAGCAGCCGATCGCCATCTTCAACTACGATGACGTCGACGGCCTAATGATGCAGGACGTGACCATCACGGCGGACTCCATCGACTACAATACGGCGATCAACATCGCCGGCATCGGTGGTGACCTGGACCTCTCGGACCTGGCCCGCTTTAGCAACATCGACGTTTCCGGCGCGGGGCCGGGCGACGTGATCGCTGTGCAGGGCGACGCCGCCAACAACAGTTTCACTGGCGCCACCGCCAACGACTTCCTACGCGGCTTTGGCGGCGACGACGAGCTGAGCGGCGGGCTGGCCGACGACGGGCTGGTCGGCGATGACGGCGACGACAGCCTCTCCGGAGACGCGGGTGCCGATACGGCCTATGGCGGCTCCGGGCAGGATGCGATCGAGGGCGGCGACGGCGACGACCACCTCTCCGGCGACAGCGGTCTGGACATTCTGTTCGGCGGTAGCGGCGCGGACACCGGCTTCGGCGGGCTCGGCCAGGACAGCTTGAGCGGCGGGGAGGGTGGCGACGTCCTGCGCGGTGACGGAACCTTGACCGACATAGTGCCCAGCTACGAGACCGACTTTAGCGAGTTCGACCTCGGAGCCATCGCCAATGGCGAGAACAGCTGGGTCTTCAACGGCGGTGCCGCGGACCAAGGCATCGTCGACATCGGCGGACCGAACGGCAAGGTCTTCAAGATGTCCAGCGACCCCGATCTGCCGAACTTCTCCGGACCCTATTCAGCCGCCCTGGCACGGCCGGCCGGCGAGCCGCAGACCACGGCGGAAGTCGATACAATCCGCATTTCCTATGACTTCATGGCGGTCAGCGCGGCGCCGGACTCCTCTCGTCTTGAGGTCGACTTCGGCCATGAGGACGCCACGGATCGTGCCAATTTCCTGGTGATCGAATGGGAGGCGGGCGTCGGCCTCAGGATTGCCGTCAACGAGCCCTTGACCGACGGAAGCTGGACGACCAACACCTTCGATGCCTTCACCGGCAACCGCACCTTGGTCGATGGCCTCGACGGCGGTGGCGCCCAGTGGCACAACCTGGAAATGGTCCTGCGCTTCGTCGACGGACAGGACAACGACGTCATCGATATCTTCCTCGACGGAAGCCACATCGGCACGACAACGACCTTCGAGAACTATCGCGACTTCCACGATCCGACGACCTCCGGCAACAGCCACCTGGTCAATGCCGAGGGCGAGATCACCTCGCGGATCTTCTTCCGGCCGTCGGCGGGCAACGGTGGCGTCACCGACGGCCCGAACGGAGACAATCAGGGCTTCTACTTCGACAACCTGCAGATCGCTTCCTACAACTCCGGCTCGCTGCACGGCGACAGCCTGAGCGGCGGCTCCGGCGCGGACAGCCTCTTGGGCGAGATCGGCGACGACGTGCTCGACGGCGGCGACGATGTCGATGCGCTCTACGGCGGCGATGGGGCTGACAGCCTGGACGGCGGCGATGGGAACGATTTGCAGGACGGCGGGATTGGCGACGATCATCTGGTTGCCGGCAGCGGCGACGACTCCCTGCTGGGCGGTGCCGGAACCGATACCGCGATCTTCACCGGCAATGTCGCGGACGCCACCTTCACCACCTCCGCCAGCGGCGATGCGATCGTCACCACGAACGACGACGGCACCGACAGTCTGAACAGCGTCGAGGTGCTGTCGTTCGACGACGGCGACGTGCTGGTCGTCGGCGGCAACAGCGCGTTCGTCACCATTCAGTCGGCCGTCGACGCGGCGACGGCGGGCGACACCATCTTGGTGCTGGCCGGCAGCTACAACGAGGTGGTGGCCGTCAACAAGCAGCTCACCATCCTCGGCAACCAGGCCGGCGTGGACGGCGACGACGCCGGGCGCGGGACCGACGAGAGCGTGGTCGACGGCGGTTTCAACGTCACCGCCAACGGCGTCACCTTCGATGGCCTGATGATCAAGGACGGCACCAACATCGGCGGCTCCGACACCGGCATGTTCCTGGCCGCCGACGACGCCACCATCACCAACATGCTGTTCGAGCGCACGGGGCCCTTCGGGGAGTTCCGCGCCATCGTCACGACCTTCGGCAGCGACGAGAGCGGGATGATGGTGACGGCCTCTAAGTTCACCGGCTGGGCCACCGGCATCTTCTCCAACACCGACGGCGACTTCACCGTCACCGGCAACCACTTCGAGGACAACTTCGTCGGCATGTCGGCCGACTTCCCGACCCTGCCGGGCAGCGTCGATGCCAACGACTTCGTCTCCAACGACTTCGAGGACTTGGGCATCGGGCTCAATGCCGCCACCTTCGATCTCTCCGACATTTACGGCACCGCCAACAACTTCACCGGCGGCGGCATCCCCGAGATCAGCGCCTATGCCCTCAACAACGGCGTCGCGCAGACCTTCTTCGGCAGCGACAACGACGACCAGATGCAACGGGCAGGAACGGGCGCCGTCGATTTCTCCGGCGCGCTCGGCGACGATTCGCTGATCGGCGGGTCTGTCGGCGACAGCCTCGGCGGGGGCAGCGGCGCGGACGAGCTGCGTGGCAACGACGGCGACGACCACCTGGTCGGCGGCAGCGGCGACGACAGCATCCTGGGTGGCACCGGGACCGACACCGCCGTGATGCCCGGCAACATCGCCGACGCCACCTTCGAGTCCAGCGGTGGCGACATGATCGTCACCACCGCCGACGGCGGGACCGACACGCTGAACGGCGTCGAGGTCCTGGCGTTCGACGACGGCGACGTCCTGGTCGTCGGTGCCGACAGTGAGTTCCTGACAATTCAATCTGCGGTAGACGCGGCCACGGCCGGTGACACGATCGTCGTGCTGGCGGGCAGCTACAACGAGCTGGTGACGGTCGACAAGAGCCTCACGCTCTTGGGCGAAGGCGACGGCAGCGATCCGGCGAGTTCTACCATCGTCGTGGGGAACGGCAAGACCGGCCCCGGAAACGGAAGCGGGCGCATCTTCTCGGTCAATGCCGACGACGTCACCATTTCGGGGATGCGGATCCAGGACGGCGACCGCGGCGTCGAGCTGGGCAACGGTTTCTCCAACTTCGCCCTGACAGATTCAACGATTCTCAACACCGACATCGGCATCCGCACGGCCAGCTTCGTGCAGTTCGATGGAATCACCATCGACGACAGCACCTTCGACGGCAACGACTACGGCATCTACTTCGCCAACGACGGCAACACCAGCCGAATCCAGAATGTCGACGTGACGGACACGAGCTTCCTCAACAACCTGCACGCGGCCCTCTATGCCGAGACCCTGGAGACCGGCAACTTCACCAACATCACGGCCACCGACAACGCCTCGGGCAATGCCAACGGCATCGTCTTCGACTTCTGGTCGGCCTATTCTACGAGCTTCTCGGACATTACCTTCGACACTGTGCAGTTGACCAACCCGACAACGCCGGCGACCAACGCGGCCTTCCGGTTCGAGGCCTTCGGGGCGGCCACCGTCAGCGACGTCACGATCGAGAACAGCGCGGTTGAAGACGCCGCCGTGGCGCTCTTCAGCAACAAGCTCGGAGCCGTGACCTGGACCGCGAACACGCTGGACGACATCTCCGACTTCGGCACGCGCGGCCGCTACAACGCCGGCGAGACGGTCGATGGCGACTTCCTGGACGATGACAACCGCGATCGCATGCAGGCCTTCGGCGAATCAGCACACACCTTCAACGGGTTGTCCGCGTCCGACCAACTGGCCGGGGCGAGCGGCGCCGATCACCTCTACGGCGGTGTCGGCGACGACAAGCTCTATGGCGTCGGGAACGGCGACTTCCTCTTCGGCGGCGACGATGACGACCAGCTCTACGGCGGCGACGGGCTTGACACGCTGGCCGGCGGCAGCGGCAGCGACCAGCAGTTCGGTGGCAGCGGTGACGATCGGCTGATCGCCGGCAGCGGTATGGATCACCTGAGCGGCGGCAGCGGCTGCGACACGGCCGTCTTCGAGGGCAACATTGGCGATGCCACTTTTGCCGTGAACGGCAGTGGGGAATCTGTCGTCATCACCGCCGATGACGGCGAGAACGCCCTGGACAGCATCGAGACCCTCGTGTTCGACGACAGCGACGTGCTCGTGGTCGGTGGCGGCAGCAAGTACGTCACCATCCAGTCAGGCGTCGACGCGGCGACGGCGGGCGACACCATCCTGGTGCTGGCCGGCAGCTACAACGAGGTGGTCGCCGTCAACAAGCAGCTGACCATCCTCGGCAACCAGGCCGGGGTGGACGGCGACGACGCCGGGCGTGGGACCGACGAGAGCGTGGTCGACGGCGGCTTCAACGTCACCGCTAATGGCGTCACCTTCGACGGCCTGATGATCAAGGACGGCACCAACATCGGCGGCTCCGATACCGGCCTGTTCCTGGCCGCCGACGATGCCACCATCACCAACATGCTGTTCGAGCGCTCGGGGCCCTTCGGGGAGTTCCGGGGCATCGTCACGACCTTCGGCAGCGACGAGAGCGGGATGACGGTGACGGCCTCCAAGTTCACCGGCTGGGCCACCGGCATCTTCTCCAACACCGACGGCGATTTCACCGTCACGGGCAACCACTTCGAGGGCAACTTCGTCGGCATGTCGGCCGACTTCCCGACCCTGCCCGGCAGCGTCGATGCCAACGACTTCGTCTCCAACGACTTCGAGGACCTGGGCATCGGGCTCAATGCCGCCACCTTCGATCTCTCCGACATCTACGGCACCGCCAACAACTTCACCGGCGGCATTGTCCCCGAGATCAGCGCCTACGCCCTCAACAACGGCGTCGCCCAGACCTTCTTCGGCAGCGACAACGACGACCAGATGCAACGGGCAGGCACGGGCGCCGTCGATTTCTCCGGCGGACTCGGCGACGACACGCTCTTCGGCAGCAACGACAGCGATGTGCTGCGTGGGGGAGCCGGCAACGATGTCATGGAAGCACATGGCGGCAACGACTTCCTCTTCGTCTCGGGGACCGGCGACAACACCTTGACCGGTGGCACCAGTGCCGACTCCTTCCGGTTCCAGGACAACGAAGGCACGCAGAGGATCACCGACTTCGATCCGACCGTGGTGGGCGAGAACATCGGCATCCAGATCAATGTCAACGGGACCGGGATCACCAGCTTCGCCGACCTGGCGGGCCGGCTGTCGCAAGGCGGCGGCAACGTCACCCTGGACCTGAGCCAGGGGTCGGTGACGAGCACGGTCGTCCTGGAGGGGGTGGCCGACACCTCGCTGCTCTCCAGCGACGACTTCGTCTTCTTTTTCTAGGGGCCTCGCCCTCGGCCGCGGCGGACGGCACCGGCACGGAACGCACGCGGCCCGCAGCTCCCAGGAAGCCCCCTCCCTGGGAGCTGCTTCGATTTGTCGGGATCGGAAGAGGAGGGGAGGGGTCCGACGCGCGCCGAACCCCTGTCGTGACCGCCTCTAGCGGTTAAAGTAGAAGGAATCCGTGCGGTAGATGCCGAACTGGGCGCCCGGCTCCCAGTTCCACACGCCCACCTTGGGGATGTTCGAGAGCGCATTGGCGGCGACCACCGGCTGCGGCACCTGGCCGACGAAACCGATGGTGTAGACCTGCTCGGCGTTGATCTCCAGAATCCGGTCCCAGGCGGCGCGGCGCTCGTCCCTGTCCATCGACAGTCGCCACGTGGTGAAGAGTTCCAAGAGCTCCTGCGCCTCCGGCATGTCCACCGGTTCGCCCGACTGGCCCTTGGTCTCGTAGTATTGCCCCCACTTCGGCCACTGATAGCCCGACTGAGCGATGGGGACCCAGCTTTGCGGGCTCATTGCCGCCGTCGGCACCCCGTTCTCGAAGCCGAACCAGATCACCATGTTGGCCTCGCCGGCGAAGATGCGGTTGCGCAAGGCCGTGCGGTCGCTGGGCTTGGTGAAGAGGCCGACGCCGATCTTCGCCCAGCTGCTCTTCACCAGTTCCAGAATGTCGGGCTCTTCTTCGCTCTCGCCGGCGGATTCGACGATGATCTCCAGCGGGCGACCGTCGGGCAGCAGGCGCAGACCGTCGTCGTCGCGTTCCGTCAGGCCGATCTCGTCCAAGAGCTTGTTGGCCCTGTCGAGATCAAACTGGGCCCAGTCCTGGCGGTAGGACTGCTTGTAGAGCGGCGATTCCGGAAGCGGTCCCTGGTTGCCGATCAGGCCCAGACCGAAGTAGATCACCTGATTGATCTCTTCGCGGTTGATCGCCAAGGAGAGCGCGCGCCGGAAGCGGACGTCGCGATTGAGCTCTCTCCAGACCGGGTCCGCGGCGTTCAGATTGGGGTAGAGCGCGAAGTTGGAAGGGCGCACCGTCTTCCACAGCAGCACCTGGTAGCCCTCCCGCTTCTGAGACTCCTTCAGAAGCGTGTAGTCGCCGAAGGAGATGCCGCGTGCCTGCAGGTCGGAATCGCCGGCCGCCGTCTTGGCCGGCACCAGTCCTGGCGAGGTGATGGCCAGGAGCCAGCGGTCGAGATAGGGCAGCTGCATGCCGGTCTCGTCGACGCGGTGGTAGTAGGGGTTGCGCTCCGCCGTCAGCCGCTGGCTCGGCGGCGGGGTGACGACCAGCCAGGGCTGGAGCACCGGCAGCTCCGGATTGTCCATCTTGTAGAGGTTGTCCAGCCCGTTGTGCATGGCCGCCCAGTTCGGCTTGGCCAGCTCGTCGACCAACCCCGCCAAGGTGTCCTTGTCCGCGTACCTCTCGTGGAACTGCTTCATGTAGTGCGCCGGCCGGTAGATGTAGAGCGGCGTCGCTTGCGCCAGCGCCGGCAGAAAGAAGGGATTGGGCTTGGACCACTCGTAGATGACGGTGGTCTCGTCGGGGAAGCTCACCTTGGGGAGCTCGCCGTCTACCAGGAGCTGGATCGGCGGTCCGACCGGAGAGAGTTCCTCGTGGTTAGCGACATCCTCCCAGTAGTAGCGGAAATCCTCGGAGGTGAAAGGATGACCGTCCGACCAGCGATGCCCCGGACGCAGCTTCATGGTGAAGCGGCGATACTCCTCGATTGCTATGCTCTCCAGGATGTCGGGCACGAGCTCGTAGGCTTCGTTGTAGCCAACCAGACGGGCATAGCCGAAGACCGTCATCAGCCGGCTGTCCTTCTGCCGGCCGATCATGGTCAGAAGCCGGCCGCCGGACTTGCCCAGGCCACGCTCCTTGGTGGTCTCGACGACCAAGGGCACCCCGGGGACGCGCTCGCTCACGGGTGGCAGCTCGCCGGCGTCAACCTTCTTCTTCAGATCGGGCGGCTCCTTGGGACTGGGCAGCGTGTCCGGCGCCCAGCGCGTCAAGGTCATCGTGTCGGCCAAGCCGGAGAGCGGCAGAAGAACGAGGGAGAAGAAAGTGAGAAAGGCTGCTGTACGTTTCATGAAGCGTCGGTTCCGTCTCAAGCGCTAGTCCGTGTCGTCTCCTCGTGCCAAGCGAACCAGGGTCAAGTTGGACCCGGGCGGCAGGCGGGTGACCTGGGCCAGGTCAGGGAAGCTGTAGCTCGCCGCGACGAGCGTCCTTGCTTCCTCTCGTTCTCTTGCCAGGTCCTCGGCGGCATCATAGCCATAGTGCTTGCCATTGCGCTGCCATTCTATGCCGTTTGTCAAAGACTCTTCACTCAAGAGCATGGAAAGGCTCGGGATTGGCGGCGCGCCGGTGGCATGAAGCTGCCAGGACGGAAAGTTATCGTCGAAAAGCGCCAGTTGGAAGCCACGTTCGCGTGCTTGGCGCAGCCGCAAGGCATGGGAGATGTGGTCGTCGAAGAAGCAGAGGCTCTTGGCGGGGTCGTCCGCGCGTGTCTTGGCGCCGCCGAGGTCGGCCAGATGGTAGGCGACGCCGGCCGCTCTCAGACGTCCGGCTGGCGGCAGCTCCACGTCGTGCGTCTCGATCCGCGCATCGGGACAGGCCATGCGGAAGAGCCAGGCACTGTGTCCCATGAAGGTGCCGCTCTCCAGGATCATCTCCGGGCCGAGCCAGCGCGCCACCAGCCAAAGCCAGAGGGAATCGTTGAAGCCGCTGCCGTGGCGATTGCTCGCCAGTGGCCGCCGGGCATAGACCTCGAGGAAGCGCTCGATCTCGCTCGCGGTCGCCTCGGGACGATGCCAGGCCAGTCGGTCGGCGGCCTCGAAGAGCGCCGGCTCGACCAGCTGCAGGATCTCGCGCTTGAGCCGCGCGAGTTCCGGCTGGGTTCTGGGGAATGGCCATGCGTCGGGTGGCGTGAAGCCCAGAACGCGGAAGAGGTATGACATCGCCGGACGCTAGCGCGGGGAAAGCAAAGCGCCAAGCGCCGAGAGCACGCGACAGCGCCTACCTTTAAAAGTTCCATAATATACATTATGCGAATTTCTGATCCATAGGCAGGCGCGTCCCTGGCGCCGCTATGCGCTGCCTCTTGGCATCGAGAGGAAAACCGGCCATCACAGAGGCCCTCTCCTCGGGCTTTCGGGACATGGCGATGCAAAGAGACGACCTAGCGATTCTCGCGATCTGCGGCAGCGCGCGCCGGGCCTCTTGGAACGGCCAGCTGCTGCGCCTGGCCATTGCCACTATCCGAGCGGCCGGCATGACCGTCACCGAGCTGGCCCATCCGGACCATCCGCTCCCACTCTATGACGGCGACCTTGAGGCGGAGGACGGCGTGCCGGAGAACGCGCAGGCGCTGCATCGCCTTGCCAGCGCACATGACGGCTTCCTCTTCGCCTCGCCGGAGTACAACGGCTCGATGACGCCGCTCTTGAAGAACACGATCGACTGGATCTCGCGCCCGATGCCAACCCCCGGAGCGACCAGCGCTTTCCGCGGCAAGCCCGCGGCAATCGTCAGCGCCAGCCCCGGACGCCTCGGCGGCCTGCGCGGCACCATGCATCTGCGGGACTGTCTGGTCTCCATCGGCGTGCGGGCCTTGCCGGAACAGGTGGCGCTGCCCAACGCGGGTTCCGCCTTCGACGACGACGGCCGGCTCTTGGACCAAGGAACGAGCGAGCGCCTGGACGCGCTCTGCCAAGCCTTGGTCAAGGCCGTACGGCTGGAGAGCGGAAAGATGCCGACATCATGACCGAAGCGCCCTTCGCCAGCGCTGGCGATCTCTCCGAGGAGCCGACGCCGATAGAGCGCCTGCGCTCCATCATGGCGCAGCTGCGCAATCCCGACGGCGGCTGTCCCTGGGACCTGGTGCAGGACTTCTCGACCATCGCGCCCTACACCATCGAAGAGGCCTATGAGGTCGCCGAGGCGATCGCGCAGGGCGACATGGCCGGTCTGAAGGACGAGTTGGGCGATCTCTTGCTGCAAGTGGTCTTTCACGCGCGCATGGCCGAGGAAGCCGGTCACTTCGCCTTCGACGAGGTGGCTGACGCGATCTCCGACAAGATGGTGCGCCGCCACCCCCATGTCTTCGGTGAGAGCTCGGCCAGCGAAGCGGAGGCCGTGAAACGCAGCTGGGAGGAGATCAAGGCCGCCGAGCGGGCCGAGAAGCACGCGATGGGTCCGCAAAGCCGCTTGGACGGCGTGGCGCTCGCCCTGCCCGCCTTGCTGCGCGCCGCCAAGCTGCAAAAGCGCGCGGCCTCCGTCGGCTTCGATTGGCCCGATGCGAAGGCCGTGCTTGCCAAGGTCGATGAGGAACTCGACGAGGTTAAGGCCGAGATCGCCGGGCTTTCCGACGACCCGGCCTCCCTGGCGCGGACCGAGGAAGAGATCGGCGACCTGCTCTTCGTCATCACCAATCTGGCGCGCCATGCCGCCGTCGACCCCGAGGTCGCGCTGCGCAAGGCCAACGCCAAGTTCGAGCGACGCTTCCGCTCCATCGAAACGGCGTTGGCGGCCAAAGGCCGCCAAGCCGAAGAGGCTGGCCTGGAGGAGCTAGAGGCGCTCTGGCTCCAGGCCAAGGCAAAGGGGCTCTAGTGCCCCGAATCCAAAGTTCGTTCTTTCTGCGGCAGGCACCGATCGAGCTTCGGATTCGACCAGGACCCTAGCCCCGTTTGCCCGCCACGATCCGATCCAGAATGAGGGCGCAGAAGAGGATCGCCAGCCCGGCAAGGATGCCCTGCCCTTCGGAGGCATACTGCAAGGCCTCCAGCACGTCCTCGCCCAGGCCCTTGGCGCCGATCAGCGAGGCCACGACCACCATTGCCAGAGACAACAGGATCGTCTGGTTGACACCCGCCATGATGGTGCGCGCCGCCAAGGGCAGATCGACCTTGAACAGCAGGTAGGCCGGCGTGGCGCCGAAAGCGGTCGCCGCCTCGCGCACGGCCTGAGGCACCTGCTGGATGCCCAGCACGGTGAAGCGGATCACCGGTGGGCTGCCGAAGATCAGGGTCGCGACGATGGCTGCGGGCTTTCCGGCGCCGAAAAAGGCAATCACCGGAATGAGGTAAACGAAGGATGGCATAGATTGCATGAAGTCCAGGATCGGTCGCACGATGGCGAAGAGCTTGGGCTTGCGCGCGCAGAGGATGCCGAGCGGTATGCCGAAGGTGATGGAGACCAGGGCGGCCGCGCCGAGTAGCGAAATCGTCGTCATCGCCTTCTCCCAGAACCCGAGAACACCGAGATAAAGCAAGGCAGAAACGGTAAAAATAGCGACTCGCGATCCGGCGCTCAGGTAGGCGAGCATGGCCACCACGACGATCACCACGGGCCAGGGCGTGCCGACGAACACCGTCTCCAGGCCGTCCAGCAGGGAGCGCACGCCGAGGGTGATGGTGTTGAAGAACTCGGCCCCTACCCGCTTGGCCCAGTCGAACCAGTCCTTGATCGCGTCGCCGACGCCGATCCGCCAGGCCTTGTCGGCCGGGAAGTCGAGCATGGCCGGTATGAGGCCCGGCTGGGCGAAGTGAACGGCTGAGAGACCGGCAACGACGACGAAGAAGCCGGTTGCCACGGCCGCGCGGGGCATGGAGAGGGCGCCGCTCAGGCGTCGGTCGGAGCGCCAGCGCGTGAAGCGGCCTTCCAACGCCCAGTTGGCCGTGCAGGCCGCGGCCAGCTTGGCGATCGCCAGGATCACCAAGCCAAAAACGATGTAGTTCAATGCGTCGGCGGCTGCGGCCTCGGCCTTCTGCAAGGCGTCGGCAAGCGCGCCTTCGAGCGATTCGGCCGCCCGTTTCAACGCATCGAGGCTGGATGCATTGCTGGCCTCGGCGGCGGCAATCTGCTCGCGCCGCAGGTCTAAGGTCGTCGCGATCTGCTCGGCTCTTTCGCGCTGTTCGCGACCCAGGTCACCGATGAAGCCACGCGCCAGTTGAATGTAGCCGAAGGTCTCGACCAGCAGGAAGGTCAGGAACCAGGACCAGAGGCCGCGCGCTCCATACCACACAGGGCTAAGAAGGCCGGCGACTGGATTGAAAGTAAGCCGAAAACCCGGTGCCTGCGTGATGTAGCGAAAGGCCTTCTGGTAGTAGGCTGCGTTCGTTCCGGCAAACTCGGCGATCAGGCGATCGAGCTGCGATCCTGCCGGCGGCTCCGGCGCCTCTGTGTCTATGACGCGGTCGACGGTGGTCATGCCTCCCCTCCCCGGCTTCCTTGGATCGCTCGCATGAGGTCGCGCTGCTCGACGACACCGACGGCCTTGTCGTTGTCGTCGACGACGATGATGGCGTCACCGCCGGCAACCGAAAGGTCAATCAATTGGTTGAGGTCGCTGTTGTGGCCGGCTCTCGGCGCATCGTCCGGCGGTGCGCCCTTCTCCTGCACATACTTGTCGAAGGGCGCCATGACCGAATGCGCGAAGACCAGGTTGAGCTTCGAGATCCCGGCGACGAAATCGGCGACGTAGTCGTCGGCCGGGTTCATCACGATCTCTTCCGGCGCGCCGATCTGAACGATGCGGCCGTCCTTCATGATGGCGATGCGGTCGCCGATGCGGATCGCCTCGTCGAGATCGTGGGTGATGAAGATGGTGGTCTTGTGCAGCTTGGCGCTGAGCTCCATGAACTGGTCCTGCAGCTGGCGCCGGATGAGCGGGTCGAGCGCCGAGAAGGGCTCGTCCATCAGCAAGATCGCCGGATCGGTCGCGATCGCGCGGGCCAGTCCGACACGCTGCTGCATGCCGCCGGAAAGCTCGTGCGCGTACTTGTCTTCCCAGCCGGTGAGGTTCACCAGCTCCAGGACCCGGTCGGCCTCTTCCCAGCGCTTGGCCTTGCCGGTGCCGCGAATCTCCAGGGGCATGGCGACGTTGTCGCGCACCGTGCGATGCGGCATCAGGCCGAAGTTCTGGAAGACCATGGCGACGCGCTGATTGCGCAGGCTGCGCAGAGCCGGCGGGTCCATCGCCATCACGTCGTCGCCGGCGATCAGGATCTGCCCGGCCGTGGGCTCCAAAAGGCGGTTGACGTGGCGGACCAATGTGGATTTGCCGGAGCCCGAGAGCCCCATGACGCAGAAGATCTCTCCCGGGCGGACGTCGAAGGTCGCCTCGGCCACGCCGACCACGCATTCGTACGTCTCGAGCACTTGCGCCTTGCTCAAGCCTTCCGTCTTGATGGCGGCCAGAGCCTCTTTCGATCGATCGCCGAAGATCTTCCAGACGTCCTTGACTTCAATGCCGAAGGAGCCGTTCTGTTCGGCCATTGTTCTTGTCCCCCGCGGGCTAGTGCGCCGGCGGGCCGGGGAGGTCGGTTCCCTCCCCGGCCGGCTCGACTAGTTGATTCCCAGCCAGCTGTCGACGGTATCGCCGTTGGCAGCCACCCACTCCTTGGTCACCTCGGCCGCGTCGCGGCCCTTCACGACGACCTCGTAGGTCATCTGCGAGACCGCATCGCTGTCGAGATCGATGTTGGTGAGGAAGGCGGCGATGTCGGGCGCGCGCTCATCCAAGGACTTGGAGTGCGCGATACGCACGGTCCGAACCGCATCGCCGGTGGTGATCTTGGACTTGTCGTACCAATCGGCGTCCTCGTTGGGCTGCACGATGGTGTAGTTGGCCGGATCGTGCGGCGGCTCTTCCAGCATGATCACGTCATAGAGCGCATGGACGTAGTGCGGCTTGTAGCAATAGAAGACCGCGCCCTTCTTGTTGTTCACCAGGTTCTTGAGCTTGGCGTAGAAGACCGTCTCGTCTTCCGTGCCCGGCATCAGGAAGGTGTCCATGCCGTAGTCCCTGGCCTTGACCTTGTGGATGTTGGTCGAAGCCCAGCCAGACGCGCCGATCCAGACCTCGCCCATGCCGTCGCCGTCGCTGTCGAACAGCTCCTGCGCCATCGGCGTGCCCAGATCGTAGACCGAGACGATCCCGTGCTCGTCGGCCATGTATGTCGGCACGCAGAAGCCGGTGCGTCCCTCATAGGCGCCCTCGGACAGGCGCACGGTCCCCTTGCCGTCGACGTACTCGTCGGTCAGGCTTTTCTGATTCGGCAGCCAGACGTCGGGATGGACGTCGATGTCGCCGCGACCGCCGTCCATCGCCGCGAAGATCACCGAGTTGGTGCCCGGAACCAGGTCGGCTTCTCCGCCCAGCTTGGTGGTGATCACCTCCTTCAGCAGGTTGGCGATGATCTTGGCACCGGGCCAGCTGGGCTCGCCGATCATGACCACGTCGGCCTTCGCCGTCGTGGCCCCCATCAGCAGAGCGGCCGCGGCCGCACCGATAAGAAAGCGCTTCATACTCCTACCTCCTCTGTTTTCATGACGCCTTCTGACGTCAGGCGCGCGCTCTCGTGCGCTTGGGATCGATGAACGGCAGGCTGGTGGTCTCGGCCTGCAGCCGCTTCATGCGGCCGTCCAGCCGGCCGATCTCCAGCCGGCTGCCCGTTTCGGCGTACTCGGTGGCGACGCGGGCCATCGCGATGCTCCGCTCCAGCGACGGAGAGCGGGTGGCGCTGGTGACGACGCCGATCTGGCGGCGGCCGTCGAAGACCCCGTCACCGTGGGTCGGCAGCTCGTTGCCCTCCAGCAAGAGACCGACCAGCTTGCGACGCGGCGCCTCGGCATTGCGGGCCAGCGCGTCCCTGCCGACGAAACTGCGTTTCTTCAGATCGATGGCGAAGCCTAGGCCGGCTTCGAAGGCATCGACGTCGGGTCCGAACTCGGCGCCGGCCGTCATCAGGCCGGCTTCGATCCGGATGGTCTCCAGCGCCTCCCCGCCCATCGGCGTGATGCCGTAGGCTTGGCCGGCTTCCATGACGGCGTCCCAGATCTCCAGCGCGTGCTGGCGGTGGCAGAAGATCTCGTAGCCCAGCTCGCCGGTGAAGCCGCTGCGCGTCAGCATGAAGGGCGCGCCGACCCGGTCGTGCAGCCTGGCGATGGTGCAGCCGAACCACTTCATGGTGTCGATCGAGGGGACGTGCGGCTGGGTGAAGATCAGATCGCGCAAGAGATCGCGACTGCGCGGCCCCTGTAGCGCCAGGTTGGGCATGGCGGAGTAGAGCGACTTGATCCAGACCTTCAGGCCCATGGCATCGGCCAGGTCGCGCAGCTGACGCGCGCTTTCGTCCGAACCGCAGCACCAGCGGAAGACTTCGGGCGCCAAGCGGAAGAGCGTGCCGTCGTCGATCACCGCGCCGGTGACGTCGCAGAGGAGCGCATAGAAGCCGCGGTGCACGGCCAGCTTGGCCACGTCCCGGGTCAGGGCTTCCTGCAACAGCGTCTCGGCATCCGGCCCCAGAACATCGAACTTTCGAAGCGAGGAAAGATCCTGCAGGGTCACCGCCTGACGGCAGGCCCAATACTCCTCGAGGGCGCGGGTCCCCTCGTAACTCGCCGGCAGCCAAAGGTCACGCGCGACGTGAAAAGACTGCGTCAAGCTGCTGGTTCTACTGTGAAAGGCTGAGTGCTCTGTCAATATTGCCTCCGACTGTGGGTCGGCCCGATAGGCGACAGCGCGCCTCACTGGCTGGTCGGCCTTGTAGATGCGCACGTGGATGTCGGTCGGGTTCCAGCCGTTGATCGGGTCGACGTCGTCGGGACAGGCCGTGGAGACGCAGACCAGATCCGTCAGCGCTTCCATCGCCACGTAGTCGCCCGCGCGCGACCAGGCCTCGTCGCTGCGCAGCCGGTTGTCGCTCGGCAGGATCCAGGAATTGAAGAAGAAGTTGATCGCCGGCCAGGCCCGGCGCCGACCCACGCCATAGGGCTCCATCGCATCGGAGATGTTGTCGGAGCAGTTCACGTGCCCCGGAAAGCCGCGCTCCTCATAGCCGCGCGCGGTGCAGGCCAGCGCGAAGGTGTCGTGCCGCCCGACGGTGTCGCGCACCACCCGCAGCAACAGGTTCATGTCCTGGTCGTGGAACTTGTCGAACAGCCCGGGCGCCGGGTAGGCACCGCCTTGAAGGGTGCGGGTGACGGTCGAGTCGATGTGGCGTTCGATGCCCTTGTCCAGGGCCGCTGCATTGAAGGCCATGAAGTCCGAGCACTGCTTGCCCTCGACGTCGATCACCTGGATGATCTCGCCCTTGGCGACCCGGTAGGCGCGCGCGGAGGCCCGGTCCACGGTGAAGGCCTCGCGCACCTCCGCGAAGGGTTCGGGCAGCAGCAGTTCGCCGGTTCTGGCCTTCTTAACGTCAACGGTGATGCGTCCGCCGGCGCCGCCTTCCAGAATGTCCTCGACGCTGCAGGGCAGCACCATCCAGAGGTCACAATCGGCCTTGACGGAGAGCGTCAGCTCCGACCCCGCCGGAGTGGTCCGATCGAAGACCGGCACGCCTTGGCAAAGTCCCTTGCTGCCGCCCTGCCCTTCGATCCGCGCGATCATCTCCCTGGCGTCGAAACTCTCCCAGGGCAGCGACTGCGGGCTTCGTCCGGCCAGGCCCACCGCGTCGGGCGTCACCGCGCCGCTTGCGGAAAAGGGCAGCAGAAAGAGCCCGGCGCCGCCGTCGATGTTCCTTAGTGTGAGAAGATCTCCGGCCTCGAGGTCGAGACGGATGGCGTCGCCTGCGCGAATGCGGCGAAGCGGCTGCCCTTCGGGATAGCCCGGATAGGTAACGCCTCTGCCGGTAACCGATGGTCTGAATAGGTGCTGGCCTGTCATCTGCAGTCCGCAATGTAACCTGTTACATGTCGAGACTGATGTAATCCGTTACATTCGTCAAGTGTTTTCTGTAGAGAGAAGATCGGCTAACCAGGGTGTGGGGAGAAGGCGATGGAAAGCAGGCGAAGCGACACGGCCAACGGCCCCAGAGGGGGCAAGCGTCCAGGTGTGCGGGCCATCGCGCAGGCGACCGGGCTATCGGTGGCGACCGTATCGCGCGTCCTGAACGATGCGACCAACGTGCGTGCCGACACCCGCGCCAAGGTGACGGAGGCGATGCGGGAGCTGGGCTTCCGGCCGAACCCCGCCGCAAGGGCCTTGTCGACCAACCGCACGCGGACCATCGGCGCCGTGGTCCCTACCCTCTCGCACTCCATCTTCACCCGCTTTCTCGACGGCGCGGAGCAAGAGCTGGCCAGGCATGGCTATGCCCTGGTGCTGGCGACGGCCGAGCAAGGCCGGGCGCAAGAGTTTCAGCGGGTCAAGGAGATCATGAACCTCGGCGCGGAGGGCCTGATCATCTCCGGAGCCACGCACGACCCTGGCCTCTTGCAGCTCATCGCCAGCCAGCATCTGCCGACAGTCTGTATCAGCATCTTCAAGCCCGACTTCGAGCTGGCGACGATCGGCTACGACAACGAGGACCTGGCCGTCCGGGCGATGGGGTTCCTGCGGGAGCTGGGGCATCGCCGCATCGCGGTCCTGCACGGGCCGCAAGAGGAGAACGACCGCACGCAGCTGCGGGTCAAGGGCGCCAAGAGGGGTGCCGAAGGCATCGAGCCGCGCTATGTCGAGACCAGCCTCGACGTCGTCGGCGGAGTCGAGGCGACCGCGCGCATCCTTGCGGCCGGTGAGCGGCCCACGGCGCTGCTCTGCCTCTCGGACGTCCTGGCCATGGGGGCGCTCTTCGAGCTGGCGCGCAACGGCGTCAGCGTGCCCGATCAGATGTCTGTCATGGGCTTCGACGATCTGGAATGGGCGGCCGTCTCCACCCCGCCGCTCACCACCATCCGCCTGCCGACCACCTCCATGGGCCGACGTGCGGCCGGCGCGCTGGTCGAAAACCTCGATCGCCACACGCCGCTCTCCAGCGAGCGGCTGGAGGCAGAGATCGTCATCCGCAAGTCGACCGCGCCACCGCCCGGAACCGGCAAGTGAATCGAGACGCGCGAGTTCTGCCGAGGGAGCTTTATGGCGCATAGCCCGCGCCTGTACGCCGGTACGCTTCATGGCCAACCTCGACAGACACAATTCGGTGCGTTTCCGTTGTCTTGTCGGCGAAGAAATCGATACACTTCCGTTCAGGGGATGGCAGTCAGGGGGATGGCAGTCAGACTGCCGATCGGGGAGCTGATGGCTAAGATACTGCTGGTTGAAGACAACGAAATGAATCGGGACATGCTCTCCAGGCGTCTGACGCGCAGGGGCTTTAGCGTCATCGTGGGGGAGGATGGCCAAACGGGCGTGGACATGGCCACGAACGACCAACCCGATCTCATTCTCATGGACATGAGCCTTCCGATCATCGACGGCTGGGAGGCGACGCGGCGCATCAAGGCCTCGCCCAAGACGGCGTCTATACCGGTCATCGCGCTGACCGCGCACGCCATGTCGGACGACCGGGCCAAAGCCCTCGAAGCCGGTTGCGACGACTACGACACCAAGCCCGTCGAACTCTCCCGCTTGCTGGACAAGATCAACGCGCTGCTGCCCGGGAGTTGAGGAAAGGCGGCTGGTGATCGCGACTCCCGAGGCGGGACCCTAACCCGACCTGTTGCTTTCACCTTCCGCAACGGGGCTACGCCCGCGGACGAGATAGGTCTTGAGCCGGCCCTTGCCCTTGATCCGGATGAGGCCACGCTCCTGGAGATCGAACCGCTTGCCGATGAGCTTCGCCGTGGCCGTGGAGATCTGGATCTCGCTCGGAATGCCGTGCGATTCCATGTGGCTGGCGACGTTCACCGTGTCGCCCCAGACGTCGTAGATGAAGCGGTGCGTGCCGATGATTCCGGCGACCACGGGTCCGCTGTGAACGCCGATACGGATTTGCAAGGCGGCTTCGGATTCGGCGTTCAGTTTCTCCAGACCCGCAAGCATGCGGAGGGCCAGCTCGACGACGACCTCCGCGTGATTGGCTCTCGCCTCCGGCAAGCCGGCCACCACCATATAGGCGTCGCCGATCATCTTGATCTTCTCGATCCCGAGTTCCGTGACGAGACGATCGAACAGTGAGAACACGCGGTTTAGATAGTGCACGACCGTGGTCGGCGGCAGGCGCGACGAAAGCTCGGTGAAGCCGACCAGATCGGAGAACAGCACGGTGACGTCGCTGAAACGATCGGCGATCAGCGTTTCGCCAGCGTTCAGGCGTCCGACGATCTGCCTCGGCAAGATATTGAGCAGGAGATTCTCGTGCCGCTCTTTCTCCTGTTCCAGCCTGCTCAGGTAAAGGCGTTCCTGCTCGCGCCACCTTTTCTTCTCTAACGCCGCGCTGATGCGCGCCTTCAGCAGGACCGGGTTGAAAGGCTTCTGCAGATAGTCGTCGGCGCCGGCCTCGATGCAGCGCACGACGCTGTCCATCTCGTTCAGAGCCGAGATCATGATGACGGACACCTTGTGAAGGCTGGGATCCGCCTTGAGCCTGGTCAGCACCTCGAAGCCGTTCATCCCGGGCATCATGAGGTCGAGCAACACGAGGTCGAACTCCTCCGCCGCCAAGAGGCCGAGGGCCGCGCGACCGCTCTCCGCGCTGGAGACGCGATGGCCCTCCCGGGCCAGCCGCCGCGCCAGCAGGGTGCGGTTGGTCTCCATGTCGTCGACGACAAGGATCTTTCCCACCTCGGCGCGACCGACATCGGCTTCGGTCACCGGACGCAAGGTCTCGACCAGCGTCTCGATCATCGCCGAGTGCTCGTCCGGACCGCGGGCCTTCGGCGTGCTTTCGGAGAGCGCGCCGCGGGAGAAGGTGACGAGGCTGTCGATCTGGGTGAGCAGCCGCTGGGCGTGGTCGAGAAGGGTCACGAGGTCGCCACGAAGCCTCTCCGCGCCAAGATCCTCCAGGTCCTCGACAAGCATCTCGCCGTAGCCCTTGATCGCGTTGATCGGCGTTCGCAGATCGTGACGCAGTTGCTTCTCGGCGATCTCAAGTCCTTCTTCGGCGCTAAGTTCCTGCTTCCGTTCCTCGTCGAGCAGCCTGTCGACCATCTGGTTGAGGTCCCTGGCGGCAGCCAGAATTCGTTCCAGATCGCTGGTGGCTTGCTCCAGGCCCTGCCCGACCGCTTCGTCGTGCAGCATCTCGCCATAGCCGAGGATCGCGCGTACGGGCTCCAGCAGCTCTTGCCTAAGGTTGGCGAGCAGCGCTTCGCGGGCGCGCCCATGCTGATCGTGCCGCGCCGCCATCGGCTAGGCCTTGCCGCTTATCCGGGCCTTAAGCGCCGGCAGCAAGTCCTTCAAGCCCGCTAGAATTGTATCGACCTCGTCGCCGTCTTTGCTCACCAGGAACTCGACAGAGCCCTTGAGACGCCTGTGGTCTTCGCTCGTAAGCTCTTTCGCGGTCACGACGATGACCGGGATTCCCCGTCGGTCCGGACTGCGGCGAAGCTGCGCCAGGAACTCGAAGCCGTCCATCTCCGGCATCATCAGGTCTAGGAGAATGGCATCGGGCTGCGCCTCGGACAGGCGTTCCAGCGCTTGCAATCCGTTCCCCGCCTCCGTCGTTCGCCAGCCTTCCTTCTGCAGTAGGCGCCGCAGCATCTCGCGGGTGTCGATCTCGTCTTCGACCAGAAGGACCAGGGGCGACTGCTTGCCCGGACAGTGGGCCTTCAGGGCCGCCAGCAGCCTGGTCTGGTTGATCGGCTTTTCAAGGTACTCGCTGGCGCCCAGGGACAGGCCGCGGGTTCTGTCGTCGACGAAGGTCAACATGATGACCGGAACGGCCGCGAGCAGCGGATCGTTCTTGAGTTCCGCGAGCACCGACCAGCCGTCTCTCTCCGGCATGAGGACGTCGAGGGTTATGGCGTCGGGGCGGACCTTGCGCGCCTTGGCGATAGCCTCGACGCCGGTCGAGGCGGAGGTGACGCGATAGCCGTCGCGTCGCAGATGCCGCGCGAGAAGGTCGTGCACCGCGGGATCGTCGTCCACCACGAGCACCAAGGGCGCCTCACGGTCAAGCGCTTGCCCTTCATCCTCCGAAGGCGTGTCACCCGTAGCCTCCGCCGAGGGGTCGCGACAGACGACCGGCAAGCGAATCACGAACTGCGAGCCTTCGCCGGGCGTGCTGCTGCAGTCGATGCTTCCGCCCAGCTGCTCGCAGAAGATTTTCGTGATCGAGAGGCCGAGGCCCGTGCCGCCGTAGTTTCGGGTGGTCGAGGAGTCCGCTTGGGTGAAGGGCTCGAAGACCTTCGCAACCTGCTCCGGCGTCATCCCGATGCCCTGGTCCGCCACGGTGAAGACCATCTCTTCGCCCGCCTCGCCCCCTGCCCGCTCGACGCTAAGGGCGACCTTCGCGTTCTGGGTGAACTTGCAGGCATTGGACAAGAGGTTGAACAGCACTTGGCGGACCTTCGCGAGGTCGCAGTGCATCTGGCCGGCATCGGACGCGCAGGAGACGTCCAGACGGTTGCCGTTCCTCTCCGCGAGCGGCTGAATCGTCGCCGAGACGTCCTCGATCATCTGCGCGGTCTCGAAAGTCTCGAGGTGGAACTCCATCTTGCCGGCCTCGATCTTCGACAGATCGAGGATGTCGTTGATGAGCGCGAGCAGGTGCTTCCCGGCGGATTGGATCTTCTTCAAGTCGGCGAGATAGGTCTCGTCTTCCTGGTCTTCCGCTTCCTCCAGAAGCAGCTCGCTGTAGCCGATGATCGCGTTCAACGGCGTGCGTAGCTCATGGCTCATGTTCGCCAGGAAGGTGCTCTTGGTCTTGTTGGCGGTCTCCGCCGCGTCCTTTGCCGCCTGCAGCTCTAACTCGGCCTGCTTTCGCTCGGTGATGTCGCGGCCATAGAGATTGACGTGTCCCGATTCAGGCACAGGCCAAAGCAGCATGGCGAAAACCAACGCGCCGACCTGGTACTCGAAGTCTTGACGCAGGTCGTGCCTCAGTCCCCAGCGGACATGTTCGTGCATGCCAGGGTCGACGCTCTCGCCGACGGTGAGCTCAAGTGCCGAAAGCAGGGGAGCACTCGCCTTGTTGGCGTAGACCAGCTTGCCGTCGCTGTCGATCCGCAGGACCGGTCCCGGATTCTCCTCGGGAAAGCGTGCGAGGTCGCGCACCTTGGTCTCGGCCTCTTTGAGCTCGGTCACGTCGCTGTAGACAGCCACCGTGCTTCCGTCGTCGGTCTTGCGCTCACTGACCTTGATCCATTGGCCGCTAGAACGCCGCTGCAGGTGCGGACCGCTGGGGTTGCGATGGCGCTTGAGCCGCTGCACCAACCATGCTTCCTCGCGGCCGACGGCGTCGTCGATCAAACCGAAGGACAGCGCTTCCCGGAGGATCGTTTCGAAGTCCGCTCCCTGCTTGATGGTGCCTCGATGTCCCGAGTGGAGCATTTCGCGGTACTTGCTGTTCGCCAGCACCAGCTTGTCGTCCGGGCCGTAGACGGCGAACCCCTCGGACGTAGACTCGATGGCATCGATCAGGCGCCGATGGGCCTGGGCCGCGCGCGCCTCGCTGAGGCGCCGGGCCTCTTCAGCCTTTTGGCGCTCGACGATCTCCTCACGCAAGGACTCGTTGGCCTGCCGCAGCTGCTGCGACTTCTGCCAGCGGTCGATCGCCAAGGCGAGATGCGTGGCGAAGGCCTGGGCTACCTTGACATCTTCCCTGCCGTAGCCGTCCGTGCGTTCGGTGCCGAACGTGATGCACCCGAGCACCCTGTCATAAGCTTGCAACGGCAGTGCCAGCACCGTTGCCAGCGTACCGGCCTCAAGCGCCTCGTCCGCGATGTCCGAAAGCCCCTCCCGGACGGCGGCAAGATCCGTGATCAGTTGCATCTGCCGGCTTTGCATAACCTGGCCGCTTATGCCGTGGTCGAAGGGAATGCCTTCTCGCGCGACCTTCGCCATGCCGCGGCGGGTCTCCAGCAAGGTTCGGAGCTCATAAGAACTCTCGTCCTGACGAAGCGCCAAGGTGCAGCGCTCGAAGTCGATCGCCCATTTGAGCTTGCCGATCGCCCCATCGAGCAACTGGTCCAAATCGGGCGTTCTGGCAATCAGCAAGACGACATCGGAGAGCAGCGCGAAACGTGCCGCTTGGGCCTTCCACGCCTCCGCGCTGCGATCTCCTCCCAAGGCTTTGCCGGCCATGGCCGTCGTTACCCTCCAAGCGCCTCCTTGAAGACCGAGTCTAGCTCGACTTTCATCCCGTCGGCCAGCGTATCCAGAAAGTTCCCTAGGGCCGCCAATGCAATGATCTCCGTGAGCTCCTGGTCACTAACACCTTGCTCTCGCACCGACTCGTAGTCTGCCGCGGCCAGGCCCTGCGGGTTCAAGGCGCATTTCTGGGCGAACTTCACAATCGCCTGCACGCGATGGGGTGCCAGTACTTCCAGGTTGCCGCCCAAAGCAGACAGCGTATCTTCCTCGACCCCCAGGGTCTTGCAGGTAACCTCATGAATGGCGCCACAGTATTGACATTGCTTCGCAGCTGAAATCGAAAAAAGAATCATGCTCGCCAATGAGGTGGGAAGACTTGACTGTAGAAAGATGTTGCGCAGCGCCTCCCACGTTCCGGTGAGCACGGTCGGGGAGTTCGCGAGCGTCTTGTGTATGTTGGGAACGAATGGGATCTCCAAAACGCGCTTAATGTCGTCGAACGTGTCCGCGTTCCCTGGAGTAGCGTCGGCTTCTTCCACCAATGGAAGGGGACTTATCTGAGTTGAGGTCATTATCTACTCCTTAACTGGATGTTGCCATGCTGACACGAGAGGACACGCCGAACAAATGTCAAACAGCCTTCAGGAGGCTGCTCTTGCCGCTTCTTGTCCAGGATCATCGAGCCGATGCACGGAGGGAGCCTGTTGTGCCATTAATCGGGTCGAGAGGAAACAGCTTGTAGACCGATTCAAGAACCTGATCCGCAACTAACCAAGTTGGCTTGGCTCAGTTTTCCTCTCTCTGCTGCAGCATCCACTTGGTGAATGCCGCGGCGCTCGACTTTTGCGGGCGCGTGTTCAAGAGATAGAAGAACTCTCGTTCGATAGGGGCAATGTTCTTGGGTCTGAGCAAAGAGCCCCTTGCCAGGTGCGCGTTCACAAGCGGAAAGCCGCAGAGCGCCACGCCTTGGCCTTCGATGGCGCCTTGAATCATCGTGATGTAGGCGTCCACGACGATGCCGTTGCTTTCGTCCGGCGGTGGCAGGCCGTGCAGACGAAACCAATGGGGCCACTTGGCGATCGGTTTGTAGACCCCGGACAGATGCAAGAGACGTTCGCTCAGGAAGTCCTCCGGAGTCTCAAGAGCGCTCCGGGCCGGGTAGGACGGGCTGTAGGCGGGAAAGAGCCACTCTTGAAAGAGGCGATGGACCTCGACCCCGCCGGGTAAGACCTCGCCGTAGCGGACCGCCAGGTCGATGCTGTCACGCTCCAGGTCCAGGTACTTGTCGGAGACGATCAGGTTCAGATCGACGTCGGGGAAGGAGGAGCGGAAGTTACCGAGACGCGGCAATAGCCAGTAGGTCGCGAAGGCGGTGGTCGTCGTGACCGTGGTGCGCTGATCGTCTCCGCGCTCGCGCACGCGGCGCTTGCCTTCCGCCAGGGCGTTGAGGCTCGGGCCGACCACGCTCGCCAGTTCCCTCCCCTCTTGGGTCAGCAGGGTGTGCCGATGCGCGCGGATGAACAGCTTGACGCCCAGCTCTTCCTCCAAGGCGGCGATCTGCCGGGAGACGGAAACGCGGGTAACGCCGAGTTCTTCTGCGGCCCGCGTGAAGTTGTCGGCGCGCGCCGCCGCCTCGAACACGACGAGGCTGGAGAAGGAGGAGATCTCTCGACGCAGGCTTCCCATAACGTAGAGGTTAACACTTCGTACCCCATTATTGAACTCCACAAGATATCGATTCTCTGCCTCAATCCAGGCTGCGCTGGCTTAAGCCGGGTGAAAAAGCAGGGAGCTGACGCTATGAATGCTAAGAAAAGACTGGCCACTGGGTCGATTGCCGCCCTCTCCGCGCTCTTGCTGACGAGCGCGCCCACCTTCGCCGAGGGACCGGGCGACGGCGTCACCGTGTCGCCGATCAAGGGCAGTCCCGTAAACGCTTGGTTTCAGCACATGGTGGTGCAGGTCGGCCTGGAGGAACTGGGCTACGAGGTCGAGGAAACCCGCGAAGCCGACTTCCCAGCCCTCCATCTGGCGATCGCCAACGGCGACGTGGACTACACGGTCAACAACTGGACGCCGCTGCACAACGGCTTCTTCGACAAGTCGGGCGGCGAGGACGTTTTGACCCGGGTGAAGGCGGTGATCACCGGTGCCGGCCAAGGCTACTTCATCGACAAGAAGACGGCTGACGCCCATGGCATCACCAACATCGACCAGCTGAAGGATCCGGAGATCGCCGCCCTCTTCGACAGCGACGGCGACGGGCGCGCGAACCTCTCGGGCTGCAACCCCGGCTGGGGCTGCGAGCTGGTGATCGAGCACCATCTCGACAGCTACGGTCTGCGCGACCTGATCCAGCACGACCAGGGCAGCTACTTCGCCATCATGGCCGACACGATCACGCGCTACAACGAGGGCCAGCCGATCCTCTACTACACCTGGGTTCCCAACTGGATCAGCGACGTGCTGGTGCCGGGCAAGGACGTCTCGCCCCTGAACGTGCCCTTCTCCGCCCTGCCCAACAACGCGGACGCCGACACCGAGTTGGCCGACGGCTCGAACCCCGGATTCGCTGTCAACGACGTCTACATCGTGGCCAACAACGACTTCCTGGAAGAGAACCCGGCCGCCAGGCGCTTCATGGAGCTGGTCGAGATCCCGATCGGCGCGGTCAACGCGGCCCAGGTCAAGATCCGCGACGGCGAGGACAGCGTCGAGGACTTCCGGCGCCACGCCGAGGACTGGGTCGCCGCCAACCGTCCGCAGTTCGACGCCTGGGTCGCCGAGGCCGCCAAGGCGCAGTAGTGCCTCCTGTCCGGGGGACGCTTTAGCCGTCCCCCGTCTTTTTCCGCTGGCGTTTTCGGAGCAAGAGCGATGGCCGATCCCACGGGCCAGATCGAATGCCGCAACCTCTGGAAGATCTACGGCGCACGGGCCAAGGAGGCGCTTGCCGCGATCGAGAGGGACGGCATCGGCAAGAGCGAGGTGAGAGACCGCTTCGACTGCGTGCTCGGCGTGCGCAACGCCTCCTTCTCGGTCGGCGTCGGCGAGATCTTCTGCATCATGGGCCTCTCGGGCTCGGGCAAATCGACCTTGCTGCGCCACATCAACCGCCTGATCGAACCCACGGCGGGCGAAGTGCACGTCGCCGGCCGTCGGGTCGACACCTTGAACGAGGCGGACCTGCGCCAACTGCGTGCCGAGACCATCGGCATGGTGTTCCAGCACATGGCGCTCTGGCCGCACCGCACGATCGCCGAGAACGTCGGGTTCGGGCTCGAGGTCCGCAACGTAGATCCAAGCACGCGCCGCGCCGCGGCCGAGAAGGCCTTGGCAGCGGTCGACCTATCGGGCTGGATCGACCACTATCCCGACCAGCTCTCCGGCGGCATGCAGCAGCGCGTGGGTCTCGCCCGCGCTCTCGCCGCCGATCCCGAGATCTTGCTGATGGACGAGCCCTTCTCGGCGCTCGACCCGCTCATCCGTCGGCAACTGCAGGACCAGTTCCTGGCCCTGTCGGCCAAGCTGAAGAAGACGACGCTCTTCATCACCCACGACCTCGACGAAGCGATCCGCATGGGCGACCACATCGCCATCATGAACGATGGCGAGATCGTCCAGATCGGCACGCCGGAGGATATCGTTACCAGGCCGAAGGACGCCTACGTGGCCGAGTTCGTCAAGGGCATCTCGCGCATGAACCTGGTGCGCGCCTCCTCGATCATGGTGCCGATGAACGGCGCGGCGCCGACCGCCAAGCGGATCCGACCCGATTGCGAACTGGGCGAGGTGATCGATCAATTCCTGACGGACCACGATCCGGTCACCGTCGAGGACGGCGACGGGGCGCCGGTCGGCGTGGTCACGCTGCAAGCGGCCTTGAGCGCCGTCAGGGGTCCCTGAGGAGAACGATGAGATGGATTTCCTGAACATCTTCAACGAAGCGATCATCCCGGTCGGCAGCTGGGTCGAGCAGGCCCTGCAGTGGCTGGTCCAGAACTTCCGCTGGTTCTTTCAGGCCATCAAGGCGCCCTTCGACGTGGTGCTGAGCAACCTCGAGGGCGCGCTGGTCGGCATGCCGCAGCTGATCATGCTGGCGATCATCACGCTGGTCGCCTGGCAGTTCGCCGGTCGGCGTATCGGCATCATCTCCTTTGCCTGCATGCTGGCCGTCGGCCTGATGGGTGCCTGGAAGGAGAGCATGACGACGCTCTCCATCGTTATCACCTGCGTCGTCTTCTGTGCGCTGATCGGCATTCCCCTGGGCGTGGTCGCGGCGCGAAACGACCGCTTCTGGGCGGTGCTGCAGCCGCTCTTGGACCTGATGCAGACGATCCCCTCCTTCGTCTACCTGGTGCCGGTGGTGATGCTCTTCTCGATCGGCAATGTCGCCGGCGTCATCGTCACCTTCATCTACGCCCTGCCGCCGGTGGTGCGGCTCACCAACCTCGGCATCCGCCAGGTGCGGCACGACATGGTGGAGGCGGCCCAGGCCTTCGGCGCCAGTCCGCGCCAGACGCTCTACAAGGTGCAGATACCCTTGGCCATGCCGACCATCATGGCAGGCGTGAACCAGACCATCATGATGGCGCTCTCGATGGTGGTGGTCTCCTCGATGATCTCGGTGACCGGACTGGGACAGATGGTGCTGCGCGGCATCGGACGGCTCGACATGGGCCTGGCGACCATCGGCGGGCTCGGAATCGTGCTGCTGGCCATCGTCATCGATCGCGTCTCGCAGAGCTTCGGTGCCTCGGCGCGCACGCGCGGCCACCTGAAATGGCATGAGACGGGCCCGCTCGGCTATCTGCGGGGCCTGATGAAGCCGACCCCCTCCACCCAGTCCAAGACGGCAGCGGAATGACCCCTCCCAACATCCTCTTCGTGATGGCCGACCAGATGAGCGCCCTGGCGACCTCGGTCTACGGCCATCCTCTCGTGCGCTCGCCCAACCTCCGGGCCTTGGCGGACGACGGGGTCGTCTTCCGCCATGCCTACTGCAATTCGCCGCTTTGCGGGCCGTCGCGTCTGTCGATGATGTCGGGCCGACTGCCGTCCGCCATCGGCGCTTACGACAACGCTTCCGAGTTTGCCGCCTCCATCCCGACCTTTGCCCACTACCTGCGCCGCTTGGGCTACCGGACCTGTCTCAGCGGCAAGATGCACTTCGTCGGCCCCGATCAGCTGCACGGCTATGAAGAGCGGCTGACGAGCGACATCTATCCCGCCGACTTCGGCTGGACGCCCGACTGGTCGGACCCGAACTCGAAGATCCGCTTTCAGGACATGACCAACGTCCTGGAAACGGGCCCCTGCGAGCGGTCCCTGCAGATCGATTATGACGACGAGGTGGAGTTCCACGCGATCCGCTGGCTCTACGACCGCGCCCGAGACAGCGAACGCCAGCCCTTCCTGCTGACCGTCTCCTTCACCTCTCCGCACGACCCCTACGTGGCGCGACCGGAGTTCTGGGACCTCTATAGGACAGAGGAGATCGACCTCCCTTCCGTCGGACCGCGCCCCGACAACGCGCTCGATGCGCACTCCAGGCGCCTGCGCAGCCACTATCTGATCGACGAGGTCAGCCTGAGCGACGAGCAGATCCGCCGCACGCGCCACGGCTACTACGCGTCGATCAGCTACATAGATGCCAAGCTAGGTGCGCTTCGAGAGGTCTTGGCTCGTACCGGCTTGGCCGACAACACCTTCGTGATCTTCGTGTCGGACCACGGCGATATGATGGGAGAGCGCGGCCTCTGGTACAAGAAGAGCTTCTTCGAATGGTCCCTGCGCGTGCCGATGCTGGTCTCCGGGCCGGGGCTGACGCGGCGCGACGTCGAGGCGCCGGTCTCGCTGCTCGATCTTCTGCCCACCATGGTCGAGATGGCGGGCGGGCAGCTCGAGGACATCGTCGCGCAGGACGGCGTCAGCCTCTGGCCGGTCATGCGGGCGGGAGACCTGCCGGAGCGCTCCGTCGCCGCGGAGTACCTTGCCGAAGGCGTGCCGGAGCCGGTCTTCATGCTGCGCCGCGGACGCCACAAGTTCGTCACCAGCAATGACGATCCGGCCCTCCTCTTCGACCTGGAGGCCGACCCGCGAGAGCTGAACGACCTCTCCCTCGGCGGCGAGGTCGAGGATGTCCTGGCTGCCTTCGCCCAAGAGGCAAGCGCGCTCTGGGATCCCGAGGCGATCAAGGCGGCCGTGATCGCCGACCAGCGCAACCGCCGCCTGGTGATCGAGGCGGAGAGCCAAGGGCGGCGTCCGTCCTGGGACTATCAGCCCGTCAGCGATGCCGCCTTGCGCTGGGTCCGCTCCGGCCATTGGACCGCGACGGTGGAGGGCAAGGCGCACTTGCCGCTGCGGGCGCCGCTCTGACCTGCTGAGGTCCCGGACTTGTTTAGAGAGACGGCGACTGGTCTAGTCGTGCTCCACCTGGAGTCTGGCCCGAGCAGCGCAAGAGATGGACTTCGATCCCAGCATCGACATGCTCCGTGCCTTCGAGGCCGCCGGCCGGCGCGGTAGCTACAAGGCGGCCGCCGAAGAGCTCAACCTCACGCCTTCGGCCATCAGCCATCGGGTCACCCGCCTCGAACAGCTCTTGGGCGAGCGCCTCTTCGAACCGCACGGACGCGGCGTCGTGCTGACGCAAAGCGGGATGCGCCATGGCTGTTGTTTGGCAACGAATCCTGCGAAGGACGACCGGGTATTCGGTTTTGTCCTGCCACCGCACGAGACCGAGGTCGCCTAGTTGCTATCAATTATCTTAGTGAGGACCAGGGTGGCTTGCAGGAGCGCCTGGCGGCGACGATGCGTCTTTTGGTTCCGCGCTTTGCCGTCTATGCGCGGCAGCACTTCTTGGCCCCGGCCAACAACAAGTAGTGAAGCCATAGAGGGAGGAACCGGAGATGACCGACAAAGGGCTTTTCCATCCGCGCCGGATCAGCCGCCGCAATGCCCTCGCCCTGGTCGGCGGCGGCCTCGCGGCAAAGGGCCTGACGGCCCCCTTGCCGCTGCGCGCCGAGACGCCCCGACGTGGCGGCCACATGGTGTTCGGCGTCAGCCAAGGCGGCGCCGGCGATTCGCTGGACCCGCGCAGCTACAACAACTACGGCATGTACACGATGGGAGCAACGCTGTGTAACTACCTGGTGGAGCTTGATTCCAAGAAGAACCCCGTGCCGGAGCTGGCCACCGGTTGGGCGGTCTCCGACGGGGCCAGGAAGTGGGTCTTCGATCTCCGCGACGGCGTTGAGTTCCACAACGGTAAGACCTTCACGGCCGAGGACGCGGTCTATTCACTCAACTTGCATCGCGGCGAGGACACCAACTCCTCCGCCAAGTCGCTGCTGGCCGGTGTAAGCGACATCCGTGCCGATGGTCCGCTCCGTCTCGTGATCGAACTGTCCGACGGCAACGCCGAGATGCCGGCCATCCTCGCCTCCTCCCAGTTCGCGATCGTGCCGGCCGGGTTCGACGACTGGCCGAACCTGGTCGGCACCGGCGGCTACAGGATCGAGACCTTCGATCCGGGCGTCCGCGCCGTAACCTCGCGCAATCCCAACTACTGGAAAGACGGGAGGGCCTGGTTCGACAGCTACGAGCAGCTGGTGATCACCGATCCGGGAACGCGGGTCAACGCGCTGATCACCGGTGAGGTTCTGGGCGTCGACCGCACCGACATCAAGGTGGTGAACCAGATCGCGCGCGTGCCCCACCTCTACATCGTGGAGAACCGCGGCTCGCGCTATCAATCGGCCGCGATGGATAGCCGCGTTGCCCCCTTCGACAGCCTCGACGTCCGTCTGGCCATGAAGTACGCCGTCGACCGCGACGAGTTCCTGCGCAAGATCAACAGGGGCTACGGCGCGCTCGGCAACGATCAGCCGGTCCCGCCCAACGATCCCTTCTTCAACGCGGCCATCCCGCAGCGGGTCTACGATCCGGATAGGGCCAGGTTCCATCTGAAGCAGGCGGGCCTGGACGGCATTGCCATCGACCTCAGCGCCTCGGACGCGGCTTATCCGGGTGCCGTCGATGCCGCCGCGCTCTACAAGGAGCGCGCCGCGCCCGCCGGGATCGACATCACCGTGGTGAGAGAGCCGAACGACGGCTATTGGTCCAACGTCTGGCTCAAGAAGCCGATGATGATGGTCAATTGGGGCGTGCGCGCCACGCCCACCATCCACTTCGCCCTGGCCTATGCCTGCGGCGCGCCTTGGGCGGATGGGTTCTACTGCAATGAGCGCTTCGAGAGCCTCCTGAAGCAAGCCAAGGTGGAGACCGACCAGGACAGGCGCAAGGAGATCCTGGGCGAGATGCAGGAGATCCAAGTCGATCTGGGCTCCAACATCGTCTTCAGCTTCGTGTCCTTCCTCGACGGCTACAACACCAAGGTCAAGGGAGGGGCCGAGGACGCCGCCGGCGCGATGATGGGCACGCGGCTGGCCGAGCGCCTTTGGATGGAGGGCTGATAGGCGAAAGACGCGATATCACGAGCGGTTGCCCGCCGCTGCTCACAGGCAAGGGCAACCGCTCAGGCTTTCGAACGCCCTGACTTTGTCGATGTTGAGGCCCTTGCGGATCTGCTCTTCGGTCTCGCTGTCCAGCACCCGCTCCTTGGTGGCGATCGCCCGAGACTTCTGCACGAACGCCTCGACCTTGCCGGAGAGATCCGCCCTATCGGAGAGTTCGAGATCATCGAACAGCGAATAGGCGTAATCCTTGTCCGTGAAGGCCTTCTGATAGGGCACGAAGACAATCTTGTGCGCCGCATCCACCTTCTTGGCGGCATGGGCCAGGAACACGTCGCACATCATCTCATAGTCGATGATCGCTTGTGCGGAGCCATGCAAGGTGCTCCAGGACGCATCGTTGGGGTTGTCCGCGCGCGCTTGATAAGAGAGGCAAACATCGCGGAGCGGGCGCACCAGGTGAAAAACGTGGATGGACTCCCCCTTGTAGAACTCCAGTGACTGCTCCAGACGCAGAAAGAACTTCGGCCTCTTGTCTCCGACATAAGCGGCCTTCTTCGCCTTCACGAACAGCTCTCCGTTTCGTCTGCTCCGATGGCGGTCGGTCGTAAGGATGCCCTCGAGAAACGCGGGATCGAACGAGCCGGGCGAATAGGGAATCGTCGGAGACAGGATCTCGAAGTAGACGGCAATCTCGTCCGAGAGGTTGAAGAGGTCTCCAAGGGCACTGGTGCCGGACCGCGCCAGCCCGGACACAAAGATGTATTTCTTTTGCCCTTTTTCTGCTGTGCCCTCGGTGTTGTGCGGTCGGGATCGCAGATGCGCCGCCGACTCTTCCACGCCATAGAGCCTGATCGCGGCTTCGACGCATCGCATGCTGTTGTCCGCCATCTCCTCGGACGCGCCGCGCGCTCCTTGCAGGAACGTCTTTGCCTGCTCGAAGTCTTGCAAGGCCAAGCAGGCCTGCATGGCCCGAACCTGCGCGTTGAAGTCGCCTGGCTTCCGCTCGATTTGTCTCTGGGCGCTCGCCAGGGCCGCGTGATGGTCGCCTTGCGCGCGCCGCAGCAAGATCGTCGCGCGCAAGGTGCGCGGGTGGTCCGGATGCGTGGCGCGAAGCTTGTCCAAGCAACTTTGCGCCTCATCGATCTCGTTCATCGCGACGAGATCGTGGATGACCCTGCTGTAACCGTCCGGCTTGTCCGGATGATGCTCGACGATCAGCCGCGAGGTTTCCAGCGCCGTGTCGCGGTGGCCTTGATCGCGATAGAAGTCGTTGGAGAGGCGGAGGACGTTCAAGTTGGTCGGCTCAAGCGCGCGCGCTCGATCCAGATGCGTTCTCGCCTCCTTGATTCGGCGTAGCTCCATGAGTGTCCTGGCGGCCGCGACATGCCCTTGCGAGGCCTCGGGGCTCAGGTCCACAAGAAGCATGGCGGTCGCCAGGGCCGAATCGAAGTCCTCCATCGCGTAGTGGAGATCGTGCTTGATCCGCAAGGCCGCCGCGCTGTCGGGCCGTGACTGAAGGACTTCATCCAGAAGGCTACGGGCTTGCGCGAACTGCCGGGTTCTCAAGGCCTCCCGCGCGTCCTTTAGGGTCTTTCGAAGCTCCTCTCCGGCCAAGCCGCCCTCTCCTTCATCTCGCTCCGGTACCGTCGTCACCTCTTGCCGCTCGCCGGCGGCCCAGGCGCGGTGCCGGGCGCCATCGGCACGCAACGTCTCCTTAGATCAAGCGGGCGGGCAATCTTCAAGCGGGGATTGACATCAGGCCACCGTCTTCAGGGCCGTGGCGAGCTTGGCGACCCCTTCGGCGATGCGCTCGCGCGGGATGGAAGAGAAGGCGAGCCGCATAAAGGTCTGTGGCGGATGCGCCGACGCGAAGAAGGGGGCGCCGGGCTCGATCAGGACCCCCTCCTCCAACACCCGTCGGGAGAGCTCTCGGGTGTCGATGCCGGGCACCTCGATCCAGAAGCTGGCCCCGCCAATCGCGCTCGGCTTGGCCAGGGCGAGACCGGCTTCGGCCAAGCTGTCCAGCATCAGGCGACAACGCACCCTGAACTCGTCGCGCATGCGGCGGACGTGCGCGCTGTAGTGGCCCAAGGCCAGGAAGTAGGCCGTGGTCCGCTGGGTGATCCCCGGCGGATGGCGCGTGACCAGCGTGCGCAGGCCCCTCGCCTCTTCGATCACCGGACTGGGTGCCACCAGGTAGCCCAGGCGCAAGCCGGGAAAAAGCGACTTAGAGAAGCTGCCGAGATAGATCACGCGGTCCTGGTGGTCGAGCGACTTCAGCGCCGGAGAGGGGCGCCGCAAGACGTTCATCTCGAAGTCGTAATCGTCCTCGACGACGATGAGGTCTCGGGCCTCCGCTAGGGCCAGGATTTCCTGTCGGCGGCGCATCGACATGGTGATCCCGGTCGGCGCGTGATGGCTGGGCATGACGAAGACCGCCTGCACGTCGTCGGGGATGAGACCGACGCGCAGCCCCTCCTCGTCCAGGGGGACGGGGACCGCGCGCACGCCCGAGAGCCGCAGAAGCTCGCGCAGTTCCGGATAGCCGGGGTCCTCGATCGCCGCCGCCGGTGCCGCGTGACCGTCGAACAGGAGACGCGCGATCAGCCAGAGCCCGTTCTGCGCGCCATAGGTGACCAGGACCTGCTGCGGCTCGGCGTAGAGGTCCCGGCCGGGAAGGCTGCGCATGATGATCTGCGAGACTAGCAAGGCGTCATCGCTCTGCCGGAAGTCGCCCGCCACCACGTCGAAGTCGCGCCGCCCAAGCGCCCGGCGCGCGCAGTCGCGCCAGTCGTCGTGCGGAAAGAGCAGCGGGTCGGCCTGCCCGTAGATGAAGGGGAAACGCAGGCTGCGCCAGTTCGGCGGCTTGCTGAGCCCCGCCACCGTCCCGTAGCGCCGCGGCAGGCGTGCCGCCCAGTCCACCGCCGGACCTTCGGGAGGCTTGGGGACCGGCCGTGCCGCCGCCGCGATGCCGGGCGCCTCCTCGGACACGCGGTATCCGCTGCGCGGCGCCGTCTCCAGGTAACCGTCGGCTGCCAGGCTCTGATAGGCCATTGTGACGGTGATGCGGGCGATGCCGAGATAGGCGGCAAGTCCCCTGGTCGAGGGCAGGCGGTCGCCGGCGGCGAACTGTCCGGCCTCTATCGCCGACGAGATCGCCTCTTGCAACTGCATCTGCAGACCTGCCCGCCGCTCGCGGTCCACGAAAAAGTGCTGCTCGGGAATGTTCATGACACCTGGATGCTGCAGCCTGGCAAGCCTCTGGAGCATTGCAGCATCCTTGGACCGAGGTGGCAACGTGCCAGCAGGCCCGCACAGACGAAAAGAGCACCGCAGGGCTTTCCTCCCGCGGTGCTCAATATGTCCTCTCCTCACGACAGAGAGCGAAACCGGCGGGTCTCGCCCTCCCTTCGCGTTCGCCTAGAACATGAAGTTGTCTTCCGTGAACTCGTCAATGCCCACACCCTGCGTGTGGATCGTATGATCGCCGACGCCGAACCAGGTCGACTCCCCTCCCGGATCCTCCATCGCCGCGGCCATCAGGCTGTCGAAGTCCAGATCGAGATACGAGAAGGCCGTGAGGTCGATCTTGTCGTACGCGACCTGGAAATCGAGGATGAGGTCGTTGCCGAAGTCTCCTTCGAAGTAGAAGACGTCATAGCCGAAGTAGACATCGGCCGAACTCTTGTCCTCGCCGGCGAAGGCGCTGAGGCTCTCGGTATCACCGATCAGCACGTCGTCGCCCTTGCCGCCGTTGATCCAGTCATTGCCGAAGACGAGCTTGTTGCCGCTGGCATCGACGCCGTCGCCGATCTCGAAGACGAAGGCCGCGACGTCGCCGATGATGACGTCGTTGCCGTGACCACCGTGGAAGTAGTCGTCGCCGAAGATCCATTCGTTGTCGACGACGACGGCGTCGTTCTCGATGCCGAGATCGGCGGCGGCCTGGACGTTGAGATCGCCCGAGCCGCTGGCGGTCTTGACCTCCTCGAACTCGATGTCCCGCTCGCCGCCCTTGGCCTTGAAGGTGAAGGTTCCGACGTCGCCGATCATGAGGTCCGGCCCCAGGCCGCCTTTGAACTTGTCGTCGCCGAAGATGAATTCGTTGTTCTCGAACAGGGCGTTGGCGGCGACATTTGAGGTATCGTCGCTTTGGAAGGTGATGTAGGACTCGGCCGACGCGGTGCCGCCGCTGTCCTCGATCTTCGCCACATTGGAGGCCGTCGAGGTGCCGTCGCCGCCCTTGACGGAGTGGACCAGGTCGTAGACATCGCCGATCATCTGATCGCTGCCGATGCCACCGTTCAGATAGTCGTCCCCGAAGATCCAGTGGTTGTTGGACATGCCGGCGGTCGCCAAGGCATTGGTTTCGACGTTGCTGAAGGCGGTCGCCTCGGTGCCGCTCTCGCTCGCCACGGCCACGGACTCGTTGTTGATGGTGGTCTGGGCCGCTCCGGCCTTGACCGCCAGGTTCATGGAGACGCTGTCGCCGGTCAGGTGGTCGTCGCCCCAGCCCCCCTTCAGCAAGTCGTCGCCGAACACCATCCAGTTATCGGGCACGGCCGATTCCGAACTCGAGGTCGCGAAGACCTCGTTCACCGCGTGCGCCGTGGCATCGGGGTCCGGGTCGCCGGCGTTCGTGGTCACGTTGCTGTTGACGGTGGTGGTCGCGTCGCCGGCCTTCGAGATCACGTCGGTCGAGAAGTTGTCGCCGACGAGGTCGTCGTTACCTTTCCCGCCAAGCAGGATGTCGTCGCCAAACTTGATCTGGTTCGCCTTGGCTTCGGCCTGCGCCAGGTTCTCCAGCGCGATCGCGATTTCGGCGATGGCCTCGCCGCCGCTCTCGGCGGTCGCAAGGCTCATGGCGTTCACTTCCGACAGCGCATCGGCCCCCTTGGCCGCCAGCAGGAAGGCCGAGGCGTCGCCGGCGAAGCTGTCGTCGCCCTTACCGGCTACGATCAGATCATCCCCGAAGTAGACCTTGTTGTCGGAGAAGCTGGAGAAGTTCGCCACGTGGGCGTCACCGTTGATCCCGGCCGTGGAGGTTTCGCCATTGCCCGCGATCGCCTCCGCCGAGAGGCCGAGCGTGCCCGCCATCGACCCGGCGATGGCCGCCAGGACCACACCCTGGGCGCTCTCTTCCATCTCGTAACCGAGAGCGTAGCTCTCGTCAGTGGGCAAGCAGCAGTATACATCCCCGCTGCCGAGGTCGTCTCCGGGCCCGGCGAAGATATGGTCGTCGCCAATGTAGATGTCGTTGTTCTCGATAAGCGACTCGAACTCCCTGGCCTTCGACTCATTGACGATGTCGGTATCGCCAGCGGCGACCACGGTCTCGGAGCGATCGTAGGACTTGTCTTCGCCCTTCGCGATGAACTTGGAGAAGAGCATGTCGCCGATCAGAACATCGTCATTCGCCAGTCCGAAGATCGACTGCTCCTCCGTCAGGACGAAGCTGTTGACGAAGGGCGCGCCGAGATAGAGACCCATCTCATCGTCATCGCCCGATATGAAGTCCTCTTCCTCGGTCCCGAGTTTCAGTGCACCGATGATCAAGTCTTCAAGCATCTCGAAGTCTCCCCCTGGGCGTCACAAGAACACGACAAAGGCCTACTGCCGGACTAAGCGTGTATCCCGGAACTATGCATGTCTCTCTTCGTAACAAGCCCGGTGCGGCGGCTCAACAAGGAATTCGTGCAAGAGGCCCCTAAAGTGCGCACCTGTGACTGCTCCGCAGGAGCGCTGCGACGGCCTGCCATGCGGCAGATGGCGCCCGGCGAAACGCTTGTTCACGCCGGTCGAAGGGATCAGGCTGGACCTCGGACAGGGTCGCGAAAAGGGGTGCTGAAGCCACGAGGCGCTGGCCCTTAGCAACTTGGTCACGGCAGAGATCGGAGAAGACCGATGGAGACGAGCTTGGCGGTCGACCTGGCCCGCATCCAGTTTGCCTTTACGGTGACCTTCCACATCCTCTTTCCGGCGCTGACGATCGGGCTCGCCTCCTACCTGGCGGTGCTGGAGTTCTTGTGGCTGAAGACGGCCAAGAGCGTTTATCACGACCTCTACCGCTTCTGGGTGCGGATCTTCGCCGTCACCTTTGGCATGGGCGTCGTCTCCGGCGTGGTCATGAGCTATCAGTTCGGCACCAACTGGAGCCGTTTTTCGGATGCGACCGGGAATGTGCTGGGACCTCTGATCTCCTATGAGGTCCTGACGGCCTTCTTCCTGGAGGCCGGTTTCCTGGGCATCATGCTGTTCGGCTGGGGGCGGGTCGGGCGCGGCCTGCACTTCTTCGCCACCTCCATGGTCGCGATCGGCACCTTGATCTCGGCCTTCTGGATCCTCTCCGCCAACAGTTGGATGCATACGCCCGCGGGCTTCGACATCGATGCGGACGGGCGCTTCTTTGCCGAAAGTTGGATCGAGGTCATCTTCAACCCCTCTTTCCCCTACCGCTTCGTGCACATGGTCCTGGCGGCCTTCTTGACGACCGCCTTCGTCGTCGGCGGCGTCGGTGCCTGGCATCTCTTGCGCCGTCGCGGCGACGAGCGGGCCAGGGTCATGTTCTCCATGGCGATGTGGATGGCCGCGATCGTCGCCCCCATGCAAGTCGTGGCGGGCGATCAGCACGGCCTCAACACGCTGGAGCATCAGCCGGTCAAGATCGCCGCCATGGAGGGGCTGTGGCCGGCGAGCCAGAAAGGCGCCTGCTGGTCGGTGATCGGCTGGCCCAACATGGAGGAGGAGAGGACCGAGTTCGACGTCTGCATCCCCCATCTGGCGAGCCTCATCCTGACCCACGAATGGGACGGCGAGGTGAAGGGCATGAAGGCCTGGCCCGCCGACGAGCGGCCGGACGCAACGGTGATCTTCTGGACCTTCCGCATCATGGTGGCGATCGGCATGGCGATGGTGGCGATGGGCGTCATTTCCATCATCCTTCGGATCAATCGCCGCCTCTTCGATGCGCATTGGTTCCACAAGCTAGCGGTGCTCATGGGACCGAGTGGCTTCATCGCGGTGCTGGCCGGCTGGGTCACCACCGAGATGGGCCGTCAGCCCTGGGTGGTCTACGGCCACATGCGCACGGCCGAGGCCGCCTCTCCGCTGACGGCGAGCGAGGTCGGAACGACCTTGGCGATCTTCGTCGTCGTCTACTTCCCGGTGTTCGGTATCGGCACCTACTACGTCCTGCGCCTCATGCGTCGCGGCCTCGAGAAGCTGCCGCCGGTCGCGCCCTCCGGCGGACCGGGCCAGCATCGCCACCAGAAGCGTCCGCTCTCGGCGGCCTCGGAGCCGGCCGAATGAACCGCACACGGCAAGGAGTCTGATCCGCCATGGGTGTCGATCTGCCATTGCTCTGGGCCATCATCATCGCTGTCGGCGTCATCATGTACGTGGTGCTCGACGGTTTCGATCTCGGCATCGGAATTCTCTTCCCCTTCTTTCCGGAGAAGGAGGATCGCGATGTCATGATGAACTCCGTGGCGCCCGTGTGGGACGGGAACGAGACTTGGATGATCCTGGGCGGTGCCGGACTGCTGGGCGCCTTCCCGCTGGCCTATTCCGTGCTGCTCTCGGCCCTCTACCTGCCGCTGATCCTGATGCTGGTCTCCCTGATCTTTCGCGGCGTCGCCTTTGAGTTCCGCTTCAAGAGCGAAGGCACGCACCGTTGGTGGGACCGGGCCTTCGCCTTCGGCTCCACTTTGGCGACCTTGATGCAGGGCATCGCGCTCGGCGCCTTCATCCACGGCATCGCGATGGAGGGGCGTGACTACGCCGGCGGACCCTTCGATTGGCTGACCCCCTTCAGCGTCTTCGTCGGGATCGCGCTGATCCTGGGCTACGCCTTGCTGGGCGCCGGCTGGCTGGTGCTGAAGACCGAGGGCGCGCTGCAAGAGCGGGTCTGGGAGTTGATCGGACCGATCCTGGTGATGGTGCTGGTAAGCGTGGTGGCGATCAGCCTCTGGACTCCCCTGTCCGACCCGCGGATCGCGGAGCGCTGGTTCGCCTGGCCCAACACGCTCTACCTGTCGCCGGTGCCGATTCTGGTCGCGGCCATCGCCTATGGTCTGGTGCAAGCCGTGCGCAAGCGCCAGGAGAACCGCCCCTTCGTTCTGGCGCTCCTCCTCTTCGTGCTGTCCTATCTGGGGCTCGCCATCAGTCTCTGGCCCAACATCATCCCGCCCGACGTCACCATATGGGACGCGGCCTCGCCGCCAGAGAGCCAGGGTTTCATGCTGGTGGGCATCCTGATCCTGCTGCCGATCATCCTGGGCTATACGGCTTATAGCTACTGGATCTTCCGCGGCAAGGTCCGCGCCGGGAGCGGGTACGAGCACTGACGCCGGTCCCGGGGTGGCGGCGCGCGCCGCGAGGCCGGTCGGCGCGAAGGACGGGTTAGCGTGAGCACGCCGGACGAAACCACGGGAAAGGCGCGTGCTCCAGCGGGGTATGTCATGCGTCGCAAACAGCTGCTTTGGTTCGTCGGGCTTTGGCTCGCCGGCTTCGCCACGGTCGCGGGCGGCGCCTACCTGCTGCGCGGACTGATCGGCCTTTAGGCCAGGCTGCAGTGCTCAAGGGGCGCCCCGGCCCCGCCTCAGCCCTCTCCCAGCAGCGTCTCGTGCAGGCCTTCCCAGCTCTCCTGATCGGGGGCGAGCAGCAGGCCCTCGCCTTGATGGCGCCGTGGACTGTAGGCCGCCTTGCTGTCAGTGAAGCGCGCCGTGGCCCCGGCTTCCTGCAGCATCAGACAGCCCGGCGCATGATCCCATGGCATGAGCTTGGAAAAGAAAGAGAAGTCCATGTCGCCTCCCAGCAGGCGCAGATACTCGACCCCGGCCGAGGCAAAGCTGCGCACCGCTTGGACACGATCCCGGCGCCTGCTGATACGCTGTGCGAGCGCACGCGGCGCGAACTGTCCCGCGTGCAGCGTGCCCGACAGATCGGCGGGCGGGCGGCCGCTGGGTGCGATCCGCCGCGGCCGCGCGTCGAGCGACGCCCCCTCCCCCTTCTCGGCGACTCCGAGGCTCTCCAGCACCGGCGCGTAGATCCATGCGGCTTGCGTCTCGCCGTGGCGGACGAGCGCCACCATCAGGGCGAAGTAGGGCCGGCCGCGCGAAAAGTTCCCCGTGCCGTCGATGGGATCGACGACCCAGACCCACTCCTCGCCCGCGAGCAAGGACAGGAGCGACGGATTCTCCGCCACCGCCTCCTCGCCCACGACGGCCGAGCCGGGTAGCAGGGACAGGAGTTCCGCGGTGATCGCCTTCTCCGAGGCCTTGTCGGCCACGGTGACGGGCTCCACGCCGTCTTTGTAGCTGATGTCGTCTTCGGCGAGGTTCTGCCAGCGCGGCATTACCTCCTCTGCCGCCACCCGGCGCAGCAGAGCCACGACCTTGTCGCTGTCGATGATCATGCGCGGCGACATAGCCTGCCGGCGAGTGGGTGGCAAGGGGCCGTGGGCTGCCGGTCTTGCTGAACCGGCAGCAGACTGCGGGTCTTGGTCATTGCCGTTTGTTCGCCCGCGCCGCGTTCTCCAAGAAGCTCACCCCGTCCGCGCTTAAGACGGATACGTCCCTAGGAATGTCGTCTTCCCGCGGAGCAAACGCCTAGGCGACCACCCAACCCTGCTCAGCCTTGCAATAGCGCGTCGTCTGCTCGATCTCGCCGCCGCCCGGCGTGATGGCGACTTCGCGGACATCGTAGCACTCGACCGACGGTGTCGAGCTCTGCGGCTTGTTCACCACGGTCGCCTGACCGGAGGCACCGGAACCGCTGCTGCTGGTCCATGCGACCGCGCTCGCCGGCCTGCCCTGATCGGCGTCGCGCAGCGCGGCAGCGGTCGCCACCGCCGCCTGGCGCTGATCCTGCTCGTTCAAGGAGCGGCCGATCCGGCCGCCAATCACACCGCCGGCAACCGCACCCACAACCACCTCGGTCGGAGCACTGGGGGGAGTCTGGGTGACGGAGGCCGCCGAACCGCCGCCGGTCGTGACGGTTTCGGCGGCCGGGTCCTGCTCGCTCTGGCAGGCGGCGAGGGCAAACGAGAGAAGGAAGAGTGCGGCGATGCCAGTTCTCGCGGGCCTAGTCGACATCCTACGTCCCCCCGGTAAAGCTCCATGATGCATTTAACGTAGTAGCGCTGTCGCTCTTCGGCCAGGAGCCGGCCGCATCGAACTCTCGCTCATCCGCGAAGACGCGGCTTGGCCGGAGCGCCGACCAGAGCACTGATCGGCACCAAGGCGAAGCCTCGGGAAAGGGCGTCGGGAATCCATAGCTCCAGGGCGGTCAGGGTGCCTTCGTGGGGATGCCCGATCGCGACCGCATAGCCCTGGCGCTCGGCAATGCGCTCCAGTTCCGCCAACTGCGCGAGCACCAGGCCGGGATCATCGCCGCCGTGATCGAGAAACACGTCGCGGGCAATCGCCGGAACGCCTTCCGCCCGCGCCCGCGCCGTGCCTTCGGTGGATCCGCTGGTGACGGAATCCAGGAACAGAAGTCCGTGGCTCGCCAGGTGCTGCATGACGAGCCGCATGCTGTCGCCGTCGGCGGTGAAGGCGCTGCCCATGTGATTGTTGATGCCGACGTGGGCCGGAAAGCTGTCCATTGCCCAGTCCAGGCGGCGCTTGATCTCGTCGGACGACAAGTCGCGGAGCAATGCCTGCGGGCCGGGGTCGTTGCGGACCATGTCGCGCGGCTCCATCGGCATATGGATCAAGAGTTCGTGACCGCGGCGCCTCGCCTCCGCCGTTTGCGCCGGCAGGTCCTTCGCGTAGGGCAAAAAGGCCATGGTCAATGGCCCGGGCAGCGCCGTCGCGGTCCTTGTCCGTCCCTTGTTGAGGCCGAGATCGTCCAGCACGATGGCTATCCTTGGCTGCCCCGGCGCCGCCTGGTAGGCAGCGGCAAAGCGCTGCCAGGCTGGCAGTTGCCGGGGCGACTCCTTCGAGGGCGGAGCTGTCGCCGTCTGTTGTTGGACATCTTTCACCGCCGGCGCGCTTGCCGCCGTCGCCGGGGGCGCCTCTCGTGTGGTCTTTGCCGGAGCTTTCTCTTCCACCGTCTCGGGAGCCGGCTCTTCCGGAGCCCGCATCACCTCGAGCTTCGGGGCTCTCTCGGTCTTCGGAGGATCGGAGGGCGGGTCGCGCGGCAGCTCCGCCGAGACGAGCTGCTTGGGTGCCGATCTCGATCTGTCCTCGGCGCCCGGCAATGAGATCGTGAGGCCGGCCAGGGCCAGAACCATCAAGAGGCCGACGAAGAAGCCGGCTCGCCGTCGCACCTGACCGCCGCTCCGCTTGGTTCTACGCGAACTTGCCGGCCTACGCCGCGTCGGCCGCTTCGCCGCCGGACGCTTGGCGGCCGGCTTGCGCTTTACGGGCTTGGCGGCTTTCTTGGGCGCCTTCTTCTTGCCTGCGGATTTAACGGCTCGGGCCATCTGGGTCCTCTTGCGATCCGGAAGCCGGGAGGGAACATGGCGCTAACATCAAGCGCGGAACCGGCGCCAGCCCTTCTTGAAAGAAGCGCGTGGGCGATCACCTTTGCGGGGTCAGGATGCGGCTGCTATAAGGCGCGTCCGACCAATCGCGCCCACCATCAGACCAGCCCGGCCCATGCTCCTCCTCATCGATAACTACGACAGTTTCACCTACAACCTCTATCACTTCCTTGGCGAATTGGGGGCAGAGGCGGTGGTCAGACGCAACGACCAGATCACCGTGGCGGAGGCCCTGGACTTTAGGCCGCACGCCGTCGTCCTCTCGCCCGGTCCTTGCGACCCCGATCGTGCCGGGATCTGCCTGGAGCTGGTGGCCGCCGCGGCCGAGCGCTCGCTGCCCTTGCTCGGCGTCTGCCTGGGACATCAGTCCATCGGTCAGACCTTCGGCGGCCGTATCGGTCGGGCGCCGGCGCCGATGCACGGCAAGCTCTCGGCCGTGCGTCATGAGGGAGCGGACGTCTTCTCCGGCCTCCCCTCCCCCTTCTCGGCCACCCGCTACCACTCGCTGGTGGTCGAACCCGACAGCGTTCCGGACTGCTTGACGGTGACGGCCCGCAGCGACGACGGCGTCGTCATGGGACTGAGCCATAAGGACCTGCCGCTCTACGGCGTCCAGTTTCACCCCGAATCCATTGCGTCGGAGCATGGGCATAAGCTGTTGGCGAACTTCCTGGAGTTGGCGCAGGTGCCTTTAGAGGTGCCCGCATGAGCGCAGCACCACCGAAAGGTGGCGATATGGGCGACATCAAGGCGCTGATCGCCAAGGCCGCGCTTGGCGAGGCCCTAACTGCCGAGGAAGCGGAGCAGGCCTTCTCCATCATCATGGCCGGCGATGCCACCCCCTCTCAGATGGGTGGCTTCCTCATGGCGCTCAGGGTTCGCGGCGAGAGCGTCGACGAGATCGCCGGCGCGGCCCGCGCCGTGCGCGCGCGCATGCTGCCCCTCTCCGCGCCGCCTGACGCCATCGATACCTGCGGCACCGGCGGCGACGCCAAGGGCACTCTCAATATCTCCACCTGCAGCAGCTTCGTGGTGGCGGCCTGCGGCGTGCCGGTGGCCAAGCACGGCAACCGGGCGCTTTCCTCCAAATCCGGCGCCGCCGACGTGCTGACGGCCCTGGGAGTGAACATCGAGGCCGATATCGAGGTCATGACCCGCGCGCTGGCCGAGGTCGGCACCTGTTTCATGATGGCACCCCGCCACCACAGCGCCTGGCGTCACGTCGGGCCGACCCGCGTCGAACTGGGTACGCGGACGATCTTCAATCTCCTGGGGCCGCTTTGCAGCCCGGCCCGCGTGCGCCGCCAGGTCATGGGCGTCTTCTCCGCCGACTGGATCGAGCCCTTGGCAAAGGCCTTGCGCGAGCTTGGCCACGAGAGCGCTTGGGTGGTGCACGGTGCCGGCGGTCTGGACGAGATCTCGACCTTGGGCGAAACGGAGGTGGCCGCGCTCGAGAACGGCGCTCTCAAACGATTCACGGTCCATCCGGACGACGTCGGTCTGCCCACCGCCAGCATGGCCGACATACTGGGCGGAGACGCTGTCGAGAACGCGGCGGCCATTCGCGCGCTTCTGGCCGGTGCCAAGGGCCCTTTCCGCGACATCGTGCTGATGAACGCCGGCGCCGGCCTGCTGGTCGCCGGAAAGGTCCCCGACCTCAAGGCAGGCACCCTGATGGCGGGCGATGCGATCGACAGCGGCCGCGCGGCGGAAGTGCTGGAAAGGCTCGTGGCCGTTACCAGTGCGGGCGAGGAAAAGAGCGCATGAGCGACGTGCTGGCAAAGATCTGCGCCCATACGCTGAGGGACCTGGCCGCGCGCCGGGAGATCAGGCCGCTCAAGGCGGTGGAGAGCGCGGCCCAGAAGGCCGATCCGCCACGGGGTTTCGCCAAGACCCTGCGCGAGGTCGCCGCGCGCGACGGCTATGGTTTGATCTGTGAAGTCAAGAAAGCATCGCCCTCCAAAGGCTTGATTCGGGAAGACTTTGATCCGCCCAGCCTGGCGCAGGCCTATGCCGCCGGGGGCGCCAGCTGCCTCTCGGTCCTGACCGACGAGCCCTACTTTCAGGGCAAGGACAGCTACCTGGTGGAGGCGCGTGCCGCCTGCGCGCTCCCGGTTCTCCGCAAGGACTTCATGCTGGAGCCCTACCAGATCTTCGAAAGCCGCGCCCTGGGCGCCGACTGCATCCTGCTGATCATGGCGGCTCTCGAAGACAAGGCCGCGCGGGCGTTGGCGGGACTGGCATCGGAACTCGGCATGGACGTCCTGGTCGAGGTGCACGACGGCGAGGAATTGCGCCGCGCGCTCGAGGTCGACGCCGGACTGCTCGGCATCAACAACCGCAATCTCAAGACCTTGAAGGTGACTCTGGAGACCACGCGAGAGCTGGCACCTCTGGTCCCCCCGGAACGCTTCCTGGTCGCCGAGAGCGGTCTTAAGGATCGCGGCGATCTGGAGAGCCTGCGGGCGATCGGCGCGAAGGCCTTTCTGATCGGCGAGTCCTTGATGCGCCAGAGTGACGTCACGGCGGCCGCGCGCGCCCTCTTGCCCCCTAGCGCCCGGGGTGCCGCGGCATGAGTAAGCTGACGCACTTCGATGCGGAGGGACGCGCCGCAATGGTCGACGTGGGCGGCAAGCAGGAAACCCAGCGCATAGCGACGGCCCGCGGCGAAGTTCTGATGTCCGCCGAGACCTTCGAGCTGGTGGCCGCCGGCCGCATGGGCAAGGGCGACGTTCTGGGCGTCGCGCGCCTCGCCGGGATCATGGCCGCCAAGCGGACGCCGGATCTGATCCCGCTTTGCCATCCCCTCTCCCTCACCTCGGTCAAGGTCGACCTGGCCCTCGACCGAGAGCGCGGCGCGGTGACCATTGAGGCCACATGCAAGCTCACCGGCCGGACCGGCGTCGAGATGGAGGCGCTTACCGCGGTCTCGGTCGCCGCGCTGACCGTCTACGACATGTGCAAGGCCGTCGATCGCGGGATGGAGATCGGCGCCATTCGCCTGGTCGAGAAATCCGGCGGGAAGTCCGGCACCTTTCGGCGAGACTGATGCTCTCCGTCGTCGAAGCCCGCACCAAGATTCTGCAGTCCTTTCAACCGCTCCCGGCGGAAACCGTCGCTCTGACCGGAGGTCTTGGCCGGGTCCTGGCCGAGCCGGTCGTGGCGCGCACCACCCAACCGCCAGCCGCCGTCTCGGCGATGGACGGCTATGCCGTGCGCGGACAGGACGTCGCCAGGCTGCCGGCCGAACTGACGGTGATCGGCGAAGTGGCCGCCGGCGACAGCTTCGAGGGCTCCGTCGGACCGAAGCAGGCAGTCCGCATCTTCACCGGCGCGCCCTTGCCTGACGGCAGCGACACCATCGTGATCCAGGAAGACGTCACGCGCGAGGGGGGGAAGATCAGTCTCGCCGTCGCCACGCCGACGGGCCGCTATGTCCGCCCCAGGGGTTTGGACTTCGCGGCCGGCGAGACGGCCATTCCGGTGGGGCACCGCCTGACCGCGCGCGACCTGGGCCTGGCCGCCGCGATGGATCACCCTTGGCTGCCGCTGCATCGCCGACCGCGAGTCGCGATCCTGGCCACCGGCGACGAAGTGGTGCTCCCCGGAGCGCCGCGTGGCGCCAGCCAGATCGTCAGCTCCAACGCCTTCTCGCTCTCCGCCCTGGTCGAGTCGGAGGGCGGCATCGCCGTCAATCTCGGCATCGCGCCCGACCGCGGGGATGCCTTGCAAGAGCTGGCGCGCGGTGCCGCTGGATGCGATCTGCTGGTGACGACAGGCGGTGCGTCGGTCGGCAAGCACGACCTGGTGCGCAGCGCGCTGGCCGACAGCGGACTGGAGCTGGACTTCTGGCGAATCGCGATGCGTCCGGGAAAGCCCTTGCTGTTCGGCAGCTTGGCCGGCACGCCGCTGCTGGGCCTGCCCGGCAACCCCGTCTCCACCTTGGTCTGCGGCCTGATCTTCTTGCGGCCGATCCTGCGGTGTCTGCAGGCGCTTCCCAGCGAGCCGACCTTCCAGGTCGCAACGCTCGGCAAGGATCTGCCGGAGAACGACCGGCGCGAAGACTATCTCAGAAGCCGCGTGACTTGGGATGAGCGGGGCAAGGCGATGGTCTTTCCTTTCGAGCGGCAAGACAGCTCCATGCTGGCCGTCCTCTCGGCGGCCGACGCCCTGGCGGTGCGGCCGCCGCACGCGCCGCCGGCGAAAAGTGGCGAGGATATCGAGATTCTCCACCTGGATGGCGGGATCTAGCCGGATTTGAATTCCCCTATCAGTTGATCGACTCGGGATTTCGTGCCTTGACAGGTGACGAGAACCAAAATAGAACGAGTCGTGTATTCATACTTTGTTCTGCTTGCTCGATCAGGTTTTCGGGCGGGCCGTACAAGAGCCGACAAGGGCGACGAGGATGCTGACGCGAAAACAGCACGAGATACTGCTTCTCCTGCACACCCACCTGGAGGAGCGCGGGGTGTCCCCGTCCTTCGACGAGATGAAGGATGCCTTGGGCCTGAAGTCCAAGTCGGGAATCCACCGGCTCATCCTGGCGCTGGAGGAGCGTGGCTTCATCCGCCGCCTGCCCAATCGTGCACGGGCGATCGAAGTCTTGCGCCTGCCAGAGGACGTAAGCGCCGAGCCCAAGCCGCGCGGCTTCTCGCCCAAGGTCATCCAAGGCGACTTTCGCGATCCCATGGCCGCCGCGCCGCGAGACGAGGAGGAGGTCTCGCGCGATGGCGCTTCCTTGCAGCTCCCGCTTTATGGACGCATCGCCGCCGGCACGCCGATCGAGGCGCTGCGCGACCACAGCAATCATGTCGCGGTACCGCCGGACATGCTGGGGCGCGGCGAACACTACGCGCTGGAGGTCGATGGCGACTCCATGATCGACGCGGGCATCCGCGACGGCGACACGGTCATCATCAATCGCAGCGACACTGCCGACAACGGCTCCATCGTCGTCGCCCTGATCGACGACAGCGAGGCCACCTTGAAGCGTCTACGCCGCAAGGGCGGGGCAATCGCCCTGGAGCCGGCCAACAAGAGCTACGAGACACGGATCTTCCCGCCCGAAAGGGTGAAGATCCAGGGACGCCTGGTGGGCCTCCTTCGCCGCTACTGACGAGCCAAACTAAGGCACGTAGACGGTCTCCGCGGCGCGCCGGCCCGGGCTCCAGGGACGCGTGCCGCGGCTTTCCTGTACCGACGTCAGCGAGATCGCCTCGCTCGAGAGCCAGACGGCGTAGGCACCGTTGCGCCAGAGCTCGAAGCGGTCGATATGGGGGTGGCCGGCCAGGCAACCCTTGGGGATGGGGCTGAGCGAGATCAGGAGATCGACGCCGCGGCAGTCCTCCCGCAAGGCCTCCGCCTCCAGGGCCAAGGCAGCCTCGGCGCCAGCGTGATCGTAGCGGCAGCCAAGACCGTCGCAGGCAAGCCAAGAGGCCTCGTCGTGGTCGTCGCGGCCCCAAACCAGGACGTCGGACTGGGCACGGCGGCGCAGCCAGACGTCGGCGGCGAAGCGCTCGACCCGTCGGTTTGAGAGCCATAGCCGGCCGTCCGGCGCGGTCAGTCCGATCAGGCGGCCGTCCCCGGTGACCAGTATGTCCGGCGGGCGCTGCAGCGCCGGACTGACGGCGCCGAGAAGCAGCAGGGCAATGCCGGCATAGCGCCATCCGCTGCGCCAGAGACAGAGCCACAGCCCGCCGGCGGTCAAGGCCGCAAGCCCCCAGAGCGGCATCGCGGGCACCGTCAAGAGGGCGCCCGGAAGATCGGCGACCGTGAGCGCGACGTTGTTGAGCGCGGCAATCCCCCACCCAAGCGGCCGGAAGGCCAGTTCCTCCAGGCCGAAGGGCATCAAGAGGTAGCTCAAGAGGCACAGGGGCATGATCCAGAAGGCGGTGAGCGGAACCGCCAGCAGGTTCGCCAAGAGCCCGTAGAGCGCCAGACGGTGGAAGTGGAAGGCGGCGAAGGGCGCGGTTGCCAAGCCGGCGATGAGGGAACTCAGCAAGACGCCCAGCACGTAGATCTGCAGCCGTCCGATGGCACTCCCTCTCCTCTGCCAATCGGGCCTGCGCAGTTGCCAGGCCTCGTAGGTCGCCACCAATGCCGTCACAGCCGCGAAGGAAAGCTGGAAGGATGCCGACAGAAGGCTCTCCGGAGACCAGGCCAGCACCACCAGGGCCGCAAAGGCGACCAGGCGCATGGAGATGGCCCGCCGGTCCAACAGCACCGCCGCCAGCACGATCAAGGCCATCAGGCAGGCGCGCTGGGTCGGCACCGACGCGCCGACCATCGGCAGGTAGAAGGGCAGCAGGACGGCCGTCGTCGCGGCGGCCAGCTTCTTGATCGGCCAACGTAAGGCAATCGGTGGAAAGAGCGCCAGCAAGGTCCTGAGCGAGAGGAAGAAAATGCCCGCGATCAAACCGACATGGAGCCCCGAGATCGCCAGGAGATGGGCCAGACCGGACACGCGGAAGGCCTCCTGCACCGTCGGGTCGATGCCCGCGCGCTGGCCTGTCAGCAGCGCCTCGGCGACGCCGGCTTCCCGCTGAGGCAGCATGCTCCGCACGCGCAGACCGACGTCGTCGCGCAGGCCGGACCAGAAGAGCGACCAGCCGCTGGCCTCGCCGCGCTGAAGCACTTCTGGTCGGCCGAGCAGGAAGCCCGCCGCCCCAATCTGCTTGAAGTAGGCATCGCGTCCGAAGTCATAGCCACCGGGCACGGCCGGCGGCGGCGGCGGCAAGAGAACCGCGCGCAACCTCAGCCGGTCGCCCGGCCTGGCGTCGACCGCCTTGCTCCCGGCAAGACGCAAGCGGACCTTGCTCGGCAGTTCTCCTTTCGCGAGGCCACCCACCTTCAGCGGCGCCACCAGGAGACGGGTGTCCTTCGGCCGCCTGTCTAGGGAGAGCAGCAAACCCTCGACATCCGTCGGCCCATAGCGCTCCAGCAACAAGGGCGCCGCCACCATCGACGTGCGCAGCTGACCCAATGCAAATCCGGCGAAGACCAGGCCCACGAGGATTAGGCCGTAGAGCGCCACCGTGCTGCGCCGGAACACGAACAAAGCGACCAGCACCAAGGCCAAGGGTCCCAGGCTGGCCCACCAGAGCGGTTCGCTCGGCAAGGCGAAGTAAAGCGCCACGCCCAGGCCGAAGGCGACAGGCAGCCACAGCAACCAGCGCTCGCGCTCGGCTTCCACGATGCGAGCGTGCCAAAGGGCAAGATCGAAACGCGGCAAGAGGACGAACCGGCGACGGACATGCTCCGCAAACATGCAGATAGACTAGCGAAAGCAGCCGAAAGGCGCAGAGAAATGGCGCAAGGCCCCGATAGTCCGACCGACACCGCGACCGCGCCTGCGCCAACGAAGCCGCGTGACCGCGCATCCGACGTCGTGCTAGAAGCCGCCCGTTCCCGACAAGACCCAACCTCCTGCACCGCGACGAGCCATGGCCCCAGTCACCCGCTTTGCCCCCTCACCCACCGGCTTTCTGCACATCGGCGGCGCCCGCACTGCCCTCTTCAACCGGCTCTACGCGCGCCGTTTCGGCGGCAGCTTTCGGCTGCGGATCGAGGATACCGACCGCGAGCGCTCCACTCCGGAGGCCATCGAGGCGATCCTCGAGGGCTTGACCTGGCTGGGCCTCGACTGGGACGGCGATGTCGTCTTTCAGTCCGCCCGTGCCGAGCGGCATCGCGAGGTCGCAAATACCCTGCTGTCCAAGGGCTTGGCCTATCGTTGCTATGCGACTCCTGAAGAGCTGGCGGAGATGCGGGCCCTTGCGCGGGCCGAAGGCCGCCCGCCCGGCTATGACGGGCGCTGGCGCGATCGCGATCCGGCCGAGGCTCCCACCGACCGGCCGGCGGCCATCCGCTTCAAGGCACCGCGCGAGGGCGAGCAGGTCATCGAGGACTTGGTCCAAGGCTCGGTGACCGTCGCGAACCGCCAGCTGGACGACATGGTCATTCTGCGCAGCGACGGCAGCCCCACCTACATGCTCTCGGTCGTCGTCGACGATCACGACATGGGCATCACCCACGTCATCCGCGGTGACGACCATCTGACCAACGCCTTTCGCCAACGCCAGCTCTACCAGGCCATGGACTGGCCCGTGCCCCACTTCGCCCACCTGCCCCTCATCCACGGTCCGGACGGCGCCAAGATGTCGAAGCGCCACGGCGCCATCGGGATAGACGCCTATCGGGAGCAGGGCTACCTGCCGGCCGCGCTCAGGAACTACCTGCTCCGCCTGGGCTGGGGGCATGGCGACGACGAGATCATCTCCGATGCCGACGCGCAGCAGTGGTTCGACGTCGCGGATGTCGGCAAGAACCCGGCCCGCTTCGATTTCGCGAAGCTCGACAACCTCAATGCGCACTATCTTCGAGAGATGGATGATCAAGCATTGGTTGCTCTGCTTCTCGCGCGAATCGAACAGTCGTCCGGCTCGGCCGCGACGCCGGAGCAGGTCCGACGCCTGACCGCGGGAATGACCGGACTGAAGCCGCGGGCCAAGCGCTTGGATGATCTGGCGCAGTCGGCGCAGGTCTATCTGGCCGAACGCCCGCTGGACTACGGTAGCGATGCCCTGAAGCTCTTGAGCCCGGACGCCAAGGCCCTCTTGGCGGGCCTGCGTCCACTCTTGGAGGCAAGCGGATGGGAGCGCGAGGAGCTGGAGAGCCTGGTCCGGCGCTATGCCGAGGAGATCCTTTCGCCCAGCGTCAAGTTGGGCAAGGTGGCGCAGCCTTTGCGGGCCGCCCTAACCGCCAGCAAGGTGTCCCCGCCCATCTTCGAGGTGATGGAGATTTTCGGCCGCGCAGAATGCCTCGCGCGCCTAGACGAGTGTCTCTCCAACTGACTATTTTGACTATTTTTCAAGATATTATATCTATTTGTTAAGAGCGATTGCACTATGCCGTCGCTGCCCTTATGCTGCACTGCGCCAAAGGTTGGCGCCGTTGGCTCGCCCCCCGGACTTGAAGGATCTGCGCCATGGATAGTGATGCCCCGAAGCAAGCCACAGTGACCGTTACCGACAACACCGACGGACGGAGCTGGGACCTGCCGAGGATCGAGGGACGCCTTGGCGCGCCGGCCTTCGACGTACGAAAGCTCTATAGCGAAGCTCACCTCCTGACCTACGATCCGGGCTTCGGCTCGACCGGCTCCTGCAGCTCGAAAATCACCTACATCGATGGCGAGCAGGGGGTGCTACTGCACCGCGGCTACCCAATCGACCAGCTGGCCGAGCACAGCGATTTCATGGAGGTCTGCTACCTGCTGCTCGAGGGTGAGCTGCCGACGCCCAAGGAGAAGGCGCAGTTCGAGAAGCAGATCACCTACCACACGATGCTGCACGAGCAGATCGCCGGATTCTACCGAGGCTTTCGTCGCGACGCCCATCCCATGGCCATCATGGTGGGGGTCGTCGGCGCGCTCTCGGCCTTCTATCACGACTCCACCGATATCCGTGATCCGCGCCAGCGCACGGTCGCCTCGCATCGTCTGATCGCCAAGATGCCGACCATCGCGGCCTGGGCTTTCAAGTACTCCCAGGGCCAGCCCTTCATGTATCCGCGTAACAACCTGACCTACGCGGAGAACTTCCTTCAGATGATCTTCGCCGTCCCCTGCGAGGACTACAAGGTGAACCCGATCCTCGCGCGGGCCATGGACCGGATCTTCATTCTGCACGCCGATCACGAGCAGAACGCCTCGACCTCGACCGTGCGCATCTCCGGCTCTTCCGGCGCCAATCCCTTTGCCTGCATCGCCGCCGGCATCGCCTCGCTCTGGGGTCCGGCGCACGGCGGGGCGAACGAAGCCGTCCTCTTGATGCTGAACGAGATCGGCAGCAAGGAGCGTATTCCGGAGTTCATCAAGCGCGCCAAGGATCGCGACGACCCCTTCCGCCTGATGGGCTTCGGCCATCGGGTCTACAAGAACTACGACCCCCGGGCCAAGGTCATGAAGAAGTCCTGCCACGAGGTCCTTGGTGAGCTGGGCATCGACGACCCGCTGCTGGAGCTGGCGATGGAATTGGAGAAGATCGCGCTGGAAGACGACTACTTCGTCAGCCACAAGCTCTTCCCCAACGTCGATTTCTATTCGGGCGTTATCCTGAAAGCCATGGGCTTTCCGACCTCCATGTTCACCGTGCTCTTCGCGGTGGCGCGGACTGTCGGCTGGGTGGCGCAGTGGAAGGAGATGATCGAAGACCCGGAGCAGCGGATCAGCCGTCCCCGGCAGATCTACACCGGCGAGCCGGAGCGCGAGTACATTCCCCTTGCCTCTCGCAGCTGATCTCACTTTCGCTTTAAGGTCAGGAAGAGGCGCCGTTTTCCTGATTTAAGACCTTAAGGACGGTGCGCGCGGCCCTCACGCTGGGCGCATCGTCCCCCTGGCCCAGCAGACGGGCTGCTTCGTAGCCGTCGCGAATGATCCTGTCGCGCTCCGGCGTTTCCTGAAGAAGCGGCAGTAGGCTCGCCGCCAGGCGTGGCGGCGTGCAGCTTTCCTGCAGGACCTCCGGCTGCACGCGGCGATCCAGGACCAGGCTGGCGATGGAGACGTGCTTGATGGTCAAGATCCGGCGCGCGATCTCGGCACTCAGCCAGTTCACGCGATAGGCCATCACCGCCGGAAGACCGGCCACGGCGAGTTCGATGCCGACCGTGCCGGATGCCGCCAGCGCGGCCCGAGACGCCTGGAAAGCGGCATACTTGTCTTCCTGCCCAAGCAGAACGTGAGCCGGCACAGGCCAGCTGCCGACCGCCGTTTCCACCTGCGAAGAGACTGTGGGAACCGTCGGGACCAAGGCGATCAGGTCGGGAACGCGCTCCGCAAGGACTCCCAAGGCCTCGCCAAAGATAGCGGAGAGGCGTCTTATCTCGCCCGCCCTGCTGCCCGGAAGGACGCAGAGGATCGGTTGGTCCGCCTCGATCCCAAGGCGTGCTCGCAGGGCGTCAGGGTCCGTGGGTTGCGCTGCCGCCTCCACGGCCGGATGGCCGACGAAGGTCGTCGGAAGGCCGTGCACCTCGAAGTAAGGCGGCTCGAAGGGGAGCAGGCAGAGCAGGTGATCCAGGAAGGCGGCAATCCGCTTGGCACGTCCAGGCTTCCATGCCCAGACCGAGGGGGCGACATAGTGGATGAGCGGAAAGCCGCAGCCTTGCAGGCGCTCGCTGACTCGAAGGGAGAAGCCGGGCGAGTCGATGGAGATGAAGGCGTCCGGTTTGGCGGCCAGCGCGGCTTCCCTGGTGTCGCGCATACGCCTTAACACGGTCGGCAGATGCCCGATGATCTCGACCAGGCCCATGACGGCGATCTCGCGGATGTCGAACAGGCTCTCCAGCCCCTCCGCCTCCATCAGCGGGCCGCCAACCCCGGCGAAGCTGACGGCACCGGCTGTTTCGCTCTTCAAGGCCGCCATGAGCCGGGCACCCAAGAGGTCGCCCGAAGGCTCGCCCGCAACAAGGAAGATCAGCGGGCCATTGCTACTGGCCATCGCGCTCGGCGCTTGCGCCCTCGATACCGACCAGGAAGAGGCCTCTGCCATCGGCCTCGCGAATGGTATCGCGTCGATCGATCAGCAAGGCGGAGCCGGCTTCGACGGCGACGCCGCGCAGGCCCGCGGCATCCGCGTTCACGATCGTCTGGATGCCGATCGCCGGCAGGTCGGCCCGGCGCTCCTGACCCGGCTTCATCGCCTTGATCAGGATGCCTCCCTTACCCTCGCGCGCGAGGCCGCCGCAACGGGCCAGAAGCGCGTCGGTCCCCTCGATCGCCTCCACGCCAAGCACGAGGCCCTGCTGAACCACCACCGACTGCCCGACGTCGACCCTGCCGAGCGTCTTGGCAACGGTCAGGCCGCGCTTGATGTCGGTGTCGGCCTGCTGGTCGGGCTTGTGCTTGCCGAGCACGCCGGCGGGCATGAGGAGGTCGCCGGTGATCTCTTGGGGAGAGAGCACGCGGAAGCCTCCGCGCTCCTCGATCTCCCTGATGATGAAGCGCAGCATGCCGTCGTCGCCGGCGATGTGGAGCGTGGCCTTGGCGAGGAGCCGCGCGGCGGTCCAATCCGGCTTCACCTGCAGCAGGCTCGGTCGCTTGATGCCGCCGGCCAGAACCAGGTCCGTGATGCCTTCCTTCTTGAAGCGCATGGCGATCTTGCGGGCCGCGCCCAGCGGCTCGACGAAGGAAGGCGCGGCCGCCAGGGTCTCCGGGTCGGTCTGACCGGGAAAGCCGACGACCAGGCAAGGACGCCCTTGGCGCTCCGCCGCCTCTATGATCTTGCGCGGCAGGCTGCCGGACCCGGCGATGATGCCGAGCTTAGCCCCCATTCCGGCCTTCGGGCTGCATGAGTCCATGGGCCGACTCAGCTTTCAAGAACTCCAGGAACATGCTCGCCAAGCTGTTTCCCTCGGCCAGCACGTCGAGATCCGCGACGCGATCGGCCAGGTTCCCAGCCTTGCGATCGAACGCCTTCTCGAAGAGCTTTCGCAAGCCCTCGATGTCATCGCGAAAGACCTCGGCCCGGCGCAGTCCGACCATATTGAGGCCGGTCAAGACTCCGGGGCGGCCGCTGACCAGGCCGAAGGGCACCACGTCTTGGCGGATCCCCGCCATGCCGCCGATCATGGCGTTCCTGCCGATCCGCACGAACTGCTGAACCGCCGACAGCCCGCCTAGGATAGCCCGGTCGCCGATGGTGACATGGCCCGCCAGAGTGGCGTTGTTCGCCAGGATGACGCCGTCTCCCAGGATGCAGTCGTGCGCGACATGCGCGCCCACCATCAGAAGACAGCCGTCTCCAACCTTGGTGAGCATGCCGCCACCCTTGGTGCCGAGGTTGATCGTCACATGCTCGCGGATCACGCTCCCCTTGCCGATCTCCAGTGCGGAATCTTCGCCGCTGTACTTCAAGTCCTGCGGTCGGTGACCGATGCTGGAGAAAGGGAAGATCTGGCAGCCATCGCCGACGCGCGTGCGCCCTTCGATCACGACATGCGAGTGCAAGACCACGCCGTCCCCTAGGGTAGCCTGGCCGCCGACGACGCAAAAGGGACCGATGCGGCAATCCTTACCCAGCTTGGCATCAGGATCGACCAGAGCGGTCGGATGCACCTCGGTCATGGTTGATCAACGATCATGGCGGAATAGGACGCTTGGGCCACGACCTTGCCGTCGACCTTGGCCTCGCCGCTGAACTTCCAGACTTGGCCGCGGTGATGCTGCTTCTTGACATGGATCTTCAGGCAATCGCCGGGTCTCACCGGACGCCGGAAGCGCGCATTCTCGATCGTCATGAAGTAGACGATCTTGCCGTGCTCGCTCGCTCCGATCGTTTCCATGACGAGCACGGCCGCGGTCTGCGCCATGGCCTCGACGATCAGCACGCCGGGCATCACCGGCTCGCCCGGGAAGTGCCCTTGGAAATGCGGTTCGTTCACCGACACGTTCTTGATGCCGACAGCACTATCGCCCAGCACGATGTCGGTCATCCGCTCAATCATCAAGAAAGGATAGCGGTGCGGAATCCGCGCCATGATCTCATGAACGTCCAGGCTTAGTGTCTCTATCGCGGGAGCACTTGCGTCACTCATGTCCTTCAGGGTCTTTCCTCTTGCGACCACGCCAACGGAACGTCCCCCCGGCAGTGGGACATCCAAACAGCTTCATTCCCGGCCCGGCCGATCGCGGCCGGACGTCCGTAGTACGCAGAAGAAGAGGCCTCCTTATCCGAATGCAAGAAGAAATTCGGAGCTAATCAGGCCCTTCCGCGACCAAAAAGGCTCCTCTGCCCCCCTATTGGTCGCTTGCGCATGCGTCTGTCTTATGGCGAAGGCGGGCTGATTTGTCGACCGTCCTGACGCCCGCGCCCCTGCACAAGTTCCCACCCGTGGTCTGGCCACAACGACGGGAGGGCGCGCCACACGGATTGAGAGAGTCAGTGTCAGTTGGGCGCCACCAAAGCGTCCGGCAATGGCAGGCTCGTCAGTTCGTCGTTCAGGCGCTCCAGCGCCGCGTCGGTGATGTCGAGCTCGGGCTGCACCAGGACGATGGAGGACTTCGGAATGACCACCGAGGCACCGCGCTGACGTGCCATGTCGCCGACGATCCGCAGCAGCACATCCTGCGCACGGCGCATCGCCTGATTAAGCGCCTGATCGTGCACTCTGAACCAAGAGCGGATGTCCTCCTGCATACCCGACAGATCTTGCGCCAGACGCTCGCGCTCGGTCTGGAAGATGACCGGGTCCATGGACCCGCGCTGTGCGGCAAGGTTCTTGTCGCGCTCCTGCAGGTCCGCCTCGCGTTCACGCATGCCGGCTTGGAAGGCCTGGCGGGCTTGCGAGAGCTGCTCGCGCATCTCCCGAACGGCTTGCGCCTCGTCCAGAATGCGCTGCACGTCCACGACGATGATCTGGCTGGCGAAGGTCGGACCCGGCGGCAGGTTGATGACGACACCGCTGCGCGGAGAGGCGAGTTCCCCTTCCTCCGCTTCCTCCTGTGCCCACGCATGGCCTGAGATCGACAGGACCGGGAGCAGACAAGCCAAGAGCCAGACGACGCTGTGACGCCCGCCCTTTCGCGCCATCAGAAGCGAGTACCGAAACTGAAGCGGAAGACCTGCGTCCTGTCGAAGGATTCCTTGACGTAGGCATGCGCCAAGTCGACCACCAGCGGCCCGAACGGGGAATCCCAACTGAGGCCGGCGCCGGCCGAGGCGCGTGGCGCGGCGCTATCTTGGATGCCGGTGCTCGAGCCGTCGAAACCGAAGGCAGCGCCCACGTCGTTGAACACCCGGCCGCGTACCGCGAGTTCTTGCGGCAGGCCGAGCGGGAAGATGAGTTCCACCTGCCCGGTCCAGAAGTTCTTCGCGCCGATGGCGTCGCCGCTGGCGCTGTCGCGCGGACCGACGCCGCCCGATTCGAAGCCTCGAAGGTCGGCGCCGCCGACGAAGAAGCGATCACTCACGCGGGTCGGCTGGATCGACACGATGTTCCCCGCCTGCGCCGACAAGCGCAAGGTCAGGTCGTCGAAATCGAAGACCGGCGTGTAGTAGGCGCCGCCAAGGGTGTTCTCGAAGAAGTAGGAGTTGCCGCCAAGTCCGGTGTAGGAGTTGTCCAACACCATCACATAGCCGTTCGTCGGGTCGAAGCGGCTGTTGCGCATGTCCAACGTCAGGGTCGACCCGATGGTGGAGATGTAGCGAATGCCCTCGTCGTCCTGAATGATGGCGGCTGCCGTGCTCGGCACGTCGGTGATGTTCTGGCGCTCGAAGAGATAGCGGACCACATGGCGCAGGTCCGATTCGTAGTCCCAGCCGAAGCGCACGCCGATGCCGGCGTTGGTCTGGTTGAAGTCGGATGAAGACTGCTCGTTGCTGGTCCGGAAGACATCGATACCGGCCGAGAGGTCCTTGTCCAGGAAGTAGGGGTCCGTGTAGCTCAAGTCGATCTGAGAGCTGCGGCCGGAGATCACCAGATTGAGCCGCAGATCCTGCGCCAGGCCCAGGAGATTGCGCTCCGTGATGGTGATGTTGCCCAAGGGACCGGAGTCAGTCGAGAAGCCGGCACCGAAGGAGAGATCGCCGGTGGACTGCTCCTCCACCGTGGTGGTGATGACGATGCGATCGGGCGCGGAGCCCTCGGCCGTCGTGACGTCGACCGTGCGGAAGAAGCCCAGGTTCTGAATGCGGCGGCGCGAGCGCGCCACCTTCGTGGTGTTGAAGGCGTCGCCCTCCGCCAGGCTGAACTGCCGACGGATCACCGAATCCACCGTTCTGACGTTGCCGTTGATCTCGATCCGCTCGACGAAGACCTTGGGACCCTCCTGGATCTCGTAGACGATTCCGATGGTGCGCTCTTCGTCGTTCTTGTCGACCCGGGGGATCACATCCACGAAGGCGAAGCCCAGGTTTCCGACGGCATCCGTGATGGATTCGATGCTGTCCTCGACCTCGCTGGCGTCGTAGGTGTCGCCCTCGATCGTGGTGATCTGCCCCAGGATGTCGTCCGGGTTGAGATCGCGCAGGGTGGAATCGACCTCGATGATCCCGAAGGTGTACTGCTCGCCCTCTTCCACGGTGAAGGTGATGATGAAGTCGTTCTTGTTGCGGGTGAGCTCGGCAACGACCGAAAGCACTTGGAAGTCGGCGTAGCCCTCCGACAGATAGAAGCGGCGCAGAAGCTCCTTGTCGAAGTTCAGCCGCTCCGGATCGTAGTTGTCGTTGGTGGCGAACAGCCCCAGCAGGTCGCTCTCGCTGGTCGTGATCACCTCCCTCAGGCGGCCGTCGGAGAACTCCTTGTTGCCGATGAAGTTGATCGAGTCGACCTCCGAGGGCTTACCCTCGTCGATCTCGAAGACCAGGTTCACGCGGTTCTGGTCCAAGCGGATGATCTGCGGCTCGACGCTGGCGCCGAAGCGCCCGGTACGCCGGTAGACCTCCAAGATGCGCTGGGTGTCGCCCTGGACGCGGCTGCGAGTGAAGACGGTGCGCGGCCTGGACTGGATCTCCGACTGGAGAGTCTCGTCGTCTAGGCGCTCGTTGCCTTCGAAGGCGACGATGTTGATCAGCGGATTCTCCACCACTCGCACGATCAGCGTATCGCCGTCGCGCTCGAACACCGCGTTGGCGAATAGCCCGGTCGCGAAGAGGGCGGAGAGCGCGCGGTCCAGGTCGCGCGCATCGAAGGTGTCGCCGGGCTGCAGTCCCAGGTAGTTCAGCACCGTGGCGGGATCGATGCGCTGCCCGCCCTCGATCACGATCTCGCTGATGGTGCCGCCGTCGAGCAGGCCTTGCGCCAGGGACGAGGAGTGCTGCGTGACCGAGAGGCTGTAGGCAAGGAAGCAAAGCAGCACGAAGACGCTCAGCACCCTGCCCGGCCGACGCCGGCGAAGCCATCTCAGCGGCAGACGCATGAAGCGTTCCTTTCTAAGACCCGACGCAGGCATCGATTCTGAGGATGTCGTTTACGGTGGCAAAGACCATGAGGGCAAGCACCAAACCCAATCCCACTCGGAAGCCTATCTCCTGAGCCCTAGGCCCGAGCGGCCGGCCTCGTACCGCTTCGTAAGCATAAAACAGAAGATGTCCGCCATCCAACATGGGTATGGGAAAGAGATTGATCAGACCGAGGTTCACCGACAGCACTGCCATAAAGAGGATGAGAGAAACCAAGCCGATCTGTGCTGCCTGCCCCGAGATTTCCGCAATGCGAATCGGCCCGCCAAGCTCGTCGGTGGTGCGGGTGCCGACGATGATTTGCCAAACGCCTTCCAGCGTGTCGCGCGCCATTGACCAGGTTTCGACCCCGGCGACCCAGAGGCCTTCGGCCACGCCCAGGTGCTGGACCTCCGTGCCGGTCGCCCTAATGCCGAGGCGTGCCAGGCGGATCTCACAGCCGCTGGAATCGGTCTCGACGATCATCTGCGGCCTGGCGACGAGCATCTCCTCGCGCCCGCCGCGCTCCACGGTGATGTCCAGCGGCTGATCCAGGTTCAGATGAACCGCCCGCTGCACGTCTTCGAAGCGATGGATGCTGGTCCCGTTCACCGAGAGGATTCGATCGCCGACCTCCAGGCCGGCCGTCGCGGCGGCCGAATCCGGGAGCACATCGGTGATCACGGCCGGCGTCACCGGTCGGCCGACCACCACGAAGAGCAGCGCCAGGAGCACCCAGGCGAAGAGGAAGTTCGCGATCGGGCCGGCCGCCACGATGGCCGTCTTGGCGCCCAGCGACTTCGAGGGAAAGGCCTCTTGCTTCTCCTGCTTCGAAAGGTGGCTCAGCTTCTGATCGTCGGGGCGGCTGGTCGCATCCATGTCGCCCAGCATCTTCACGTAGCCGCCGAGCGGCAGCGCGCTTACCCGCCAGCGGGTGCCCGATTTTGCCGTCCATCCAAAGAGTTCCGGCCCGAAGCCGATGGAGAAGACCTCGACCTTGACGCCGTTTCGCCGCGCAACCCAATAGTGTCCGAGCTCGTGGACGAAGACCAACAGGGTCAAGACCACGAGAAAGGGAACGGCCACCTCCAGAATCGCAATCAGCCAGTCCAATACAACGCCCTTCTGTTGCTTCCCAAGCTCGACGTCACTTGGTCTTTGCCGATCGCTCGGCGTTAGCCTCTTGCCCGGTGCCGCTCGTCTATTGCCTGCGTCGCGATGCGCCGGGCGTCGGCATCGGCCGCGATGATTGCCTCCAGATTGACCGGAGTCATGTGTGGCAGACTGTTTAGAGTCTCTTCCACTACTTTAGCAATGTCCAAGAACCCGATCTGCCGGCGCAAAAAGGCCGCAACGGCACACTCGTTGGCCGCATTCAGAATGAGCGGTGCCGCTCCCCCCTCCTGCATCGCATCGCGCGCCAGCCGAAGCGCCGGAAAGCGGACCGGGTCGGGCCGCTCGAAGCTTAGGCTGGCGATCTCCACCAAATCCAGGCGCTGCACCGGCGCCGGCATGCGCTTCGGCCAGGCCAGGGTGTGGGCGATAGGGGTCCGCATGTCGGGGGAGCCGAGCTGCGCCAGAACCGAGCCGTCGAGGTAGACGACCATGGAGTGGATCACCGATTGGGGATGGACGATGATCTCCACCTGGTCGGCCGCCACGTCGAAGAGGTGCCCGGCCTCGATCAACTCCAAGCCCTTGTTCATCATCGTCGCCGAATCGACTGAAATCTTTGCTCCCATGTCCCAATTGGGATGGGCGACGGCTTCCTCCGGCGTCTTGGCCGCCATCTCCTCCAACGAGAGCGTTCGGAAAGGGCCGCCCGACGCCGTCAGCTGGATCTTCTCGATGCCCTCTCGGCGTTCCTGATCAAAGACTTGGTAGATGGCGTTGTGTTCGGAGTCGACCGGAAGCAGGGTCGTGCCGCGCTCGACGACGCGCTCCATGACCAAACTGCCGGCGCACACCAAGGTCTCCTTGTTGGCGAAGGCAACGACCTTGCCCTGATCCACCGCGGCCAAGGTCGGCTCCAGCCCGGCGGCGCCGACGATTGCGGACATGGTCCAATCGCTGTCGCGCTCGGCCGCTTCGATCACGGCTTGGCGGCCTGCCGCCGCCTCGATGCCGGTACCGGACAAGGCCTCCTTCAAATCCGCGTAGAGCCGTTCGTCGGCGATCACGGCCACTTCCGGACGCAGCAGCCGCGCCTGCTCTGCCAAGGCCTTCACCCGGGTGCCGGCGGTGAGCGCGACGAGATCGTAGGCCTCGCGGTTGCGCAGGATAAGATCGAGAGTGCTTTGCCCCACCGACCCGGTCGATCCGAGCACGGTCAGCCGACGCGGCCCCTCGTTCCCCACGATCGGCACACTTGCCTCTTGCAGCGTGGCTTCCTGCACTGCGTTCCCTTCTGGTTCTAACGCAATAGCCATAGCGCGACGGCCAAGACGATGGAAGCCGGCAACAGCCCGTCGACCCGATCCATCAAGCCACCGTGACCGGGAATCAACGCACTGGCGTCCTTGACCCCGACGCGCCGCTTCAGCGCGGACTCCGCCAGATCGCCCGCCTGGGCGACCAATGCCAAGAGACCGGCGAGCAGCGCCAGCAGCCACAGCGGCTGTCCGGACACCCATAGTCCGCCCAGCAGTCCAGCCGAGACTCCGGCGGCGGTACCGCCGAGGAACCCGGACCAGGTCTTCCGGGGGGACAGCTGCGGCCAGAGCTTAGCGCCCCCGACCTGGCTGCCGACCACATAGGCGAAGGTATCGACCGCCCACACGATGGCCAGCAGCCAAAGCGTCCAATCCAGCCCCTGGGGATGCAGCTCGCGCAACCACAGGAACGCCAAGCTCGGGAGCCCGATGTAGACGCTGCCGGCCAGCATCCAGGTATAGCGGCCGCCCACTTCCAGGTCTGCCGGTGCCAATGCCCCGGCGCCAAGTCCGGCCGCCAGGATCGGCAGAAGCGACCAGTACCAAAGGCCTTGGCTCGCCATCAACACCGCGGCCAACGATCCCAGAACCAAGAGACCGCAGCACGGCGCCACGAAGGCGCCGAGGGTCAGATTGGTCCACTCCCAGGCAAGGATCACCACCAGTACGACGAACAAGACCAGCGTCAGGGGCATGCCGACGACAAGAGCCACCAATACGAGTGGCGCCAAAACGAAAGAAGAAAGCAGCCGGCGGCGCAGCCCTCGGCTGAGCCCTTCAAGCGGTTGCGACAGCACCGTATCGCCGATCCCGCAAGTGCAGCTCGGTTAGCGCTGCCGCGAGATCGTCTCGGTCGAAGTCCGGCCATAGCTTGTCGATGAACATGAACTCGCTATAGGCCGACTGCCAGAGCAGGAAGTTCGACAGGCGCTTTTCGCCCGACGTGCGCAGAATGATGTCCGGGTCACGCACCTCCGCCGTGAAAAGGTGCCGCACGAAGGCCTCCTCATCAATGGCCTCGGGCGCGAGCCTGCCCTCCGCAACCGCGCGCGCCAGCGCGCGCGTCGCCTCCAGGATCTCCTGGCGCCCGCCGTAGCTGAGCGCGATCTGCAGCAGCAGACGGCCGTTGCGGCGCGTCTTGGCTTCCGCCTCGGCAATGAGGTCGGTGACGTCGGGCGGCAGCCGGTCGCGTTCGCCGATGACGGCCAAGCGAACCTGCTGTCGGTGCAGTTCCTCCATTTCGCTCTCGAGGTAGTAGCGCAGCAAGCCCATCAGGTCGCTCACCTCGCCGACCGGGCGCTTCCAGTTCTCCGAGGAAAAACCGAAAAGGGTCAGGGTCTCGATGCCGAGCTCGACCGCCGCTTCGACCGCCCGGCGCGCCGCCTCGGCGCCTTGGCGATGTCCGGCCGTTCTCGGTAACCCCCGGCGCTTCGCCCACCGGCCATTCCCATCCATGATGATGGCCACGTGAAGATCGGACCGTTCCTCCGGTTTGGCGATGCTAAGGGCGTTCACCTTGCTGATTCTCCCGATTGCTGCGGCTGGCGTTGCTCCGGTCGGCCGAGATCAGACCTGCATGATCTCGGTTTCTTTCTGAGCCAAGAGCTCGTCAACCTGCTTGACGTGCTTGTCGGTCAGTTCTTGGACCTCCTCGGCCCACAGACGGTGCTCGTCCTCCGACAGATCTCCATCCTTTTCCATGCGCTTCAACAGCTCCATGCCATCCCGCCGCACGTTCCGGACCGCCACGCGGGCCTGCTCGGCGTAGCGGCCCGCGACCTTCGACAGCTCTTGGCGGCGTTCCGTGCTGAGCGCCGGTATGGGTATTCGAACTAACTGCCCGCTCGTGGCCGGATTGAGGCCAAGTCCCGACTCCCGGATGGCTCTGTCGACGGCGGAGACCAGGCTCTTGTCCCAGACCTGAACGCCGAGCATCTGGGCTTCAAGCACGGACACCGTGCCTACCTGGTTCAATGGCATGGGCGCACCGTAGGCGTCCACCGTGATGGTATCCAACAGTTGTGCCGAGGCGCGTCCGGTGCGCAAGCCGGCCAGTTCCTTGCGAAAGACCTCGACAGCGCCGTCCATCCGCCGGTCTACGTCGTCAATATCTGGATCTGCCACTGTTGTTACCTCCCTTAGTCGTGTACCAGCGTGCCTGGGATTGTTCCGTTCAGCACTTTGCTGAACCCACCCGGCTCCAGTATCGAGAAAACCATGATGGGGATATGGTTTTCTCGTGCCAAGGCGATCGCCGTTGCGTCCATTACCGCCAGTTGCTCGGTCAGCACCCTAGTATAGCTGAGATCGTCGAAACGCTTGGCATCGGGGTTGGTGGCGGGATCGGCGTCGTAGACGCCGTCGACCTTGGTCCCCTTCAGCAGCAGCTCGCAGCCCATTTCGGAGGCCCGCAGAGCCGCCGCGGTATCCGTGGTGAAGAAGGGGCTGCCGGTCCCGGCGGCGAAGATGACCACCCGCCCACGCTCCATATGCCGCTGCGCGCGCCTGCGGATGTAGGGCTCGGCGACGGAGGTAATGGGCAAGGCGGACTGGACCCGCGTCGGCACGGAGAGGCGCTCCAGAGCCGCTTGCAGCGCTAAGGCGTTCATCACCGTCGCCAGCATGCCGATGTAGTCGCCGGTGGCGCGGTCGAGCCCGTGCGCTGCCGCGCGCACGCCGCGGAAGATGTTTCCGCCGCCGACCACCAGAGCGATCTGCTTGCCGGTTGCGTGCACTTCGCGCACGTCGGCGGCGATGCGACGCACGGTGTCGCTGTCGATCCCGTAGTCGTGATCCCCCATGAGGGCTTCGCCGGAGATCTTCAAGAGCACGCTTTGATAGTGTGGCGGCGAAGTCATAGCCCCTTTTCGATACCCTTCCTCAATCGGCTAGGCCCGTCGGCCAGGTGGCGTCATCGACAATCGCCGAACCACAGCCTTAAACAGTCGCATGAGGTTATGCCAGCAGCGTATCGATCTGGCGAGCCTCCTTGTCGGGCTAAAGACGCAGTTAGTCAATTGCGCAGCGTCGCCGGGGTTTCCGGGTGGCCAAACGCTTCGGCAGGCAGCTGTCGCGATTCCGCTCGAGATCTGCAAGACTGGGTGCCCAGGATCCCACCCTCCCCCACGGCCGTGTTATCCGCACTCGGCAAGGTGTTCAGATGATGAAACTTCGCACCCTCGTTATGGTCTTGATCGCCGCCGCGGTGCTGTCAGCGCCGGCGCAGGCGCAACGACGGCAAAACGCGGACCAAGAGCACTTCATGCTGGTCGCTTTGGACACGGGCTCGGTCGAGGACGCCGCCTTCGGATCCCGGATCGACGCGATTGGGGACCTGCTCTACGAAGAGCAGATCCGCACGGCGGACATCGAGATTGGCGGCAGTTGGATGTGGCTGGTATTCACCACCCCCGCTCAAGCAGAGAAGGTTCGGGAGATGGTGGTCGAGACCTTCCCCGAGCTACAGGTGAAGGCAAGCGACAAGAGCCTCAGAGTCGAGTTCGCCGACGCGTACCTGCAGGAGCAGCGGGACGCCATGGTCCGGAAGGCCATCCTGGTGCTTGAACAGGCGCTTGCGGAGCGCGGCCTGGAGGACGTGTCGCTGGAGAAGAGAGATCAGAACGGGATCTACATCCAATCGAGGGAGAAGATTGACCGGGCCCTGATCGACGACCTCAACAGGCCCAATGTCGAGCTGTCGCTCCGCTTCGTGTTGGACGGGGTCGAGCCGAACAGAGACTCGGTTCCCCCGGGCGCCTCGCTCCTGCCCACGGGAGAAAAGCTCGCGTCGGGAGAGGCCGTGGCCCTGGTCGTCAGCGACGAAGAGATCGTCGGCGGAGAGTTCCTGGAGGACGCGCAGGCGACCGTCAGCCAGGGCTACCCCGTCATCGCCTTCACCTTCGATCAGCAGGGCGCGCGGAAGCTCTGCGAGGCTACCGAGGACGGCATTGGTCGGCGCCTGGCCATCGTTCTGGACGGCAGCGTACTCTCCTCGCCGACCATTCGCGGCAAGATCTGCGGCGGCCGCGGACAGATCAGCGGCAACTTCACCGTTGAAGAGGCTCAGGAGATCGCGGCGCGCCTGCGCTCAGGCGATCTTCCTGTGCCCTTGACGATCGTGGAGACTGGCCGGGTCGGCGCCGACTAGGTCGGGCCAGAGCAGGATGACGTCAAATCGGAACGATTTGTCGTCTGAGTCCTGCTCTATAACTCTGAAGGACAAAGCAGAGTCTCGCAGTCAGGTGATTCTACCTGACTGCGATCTGCTTTAACCCTGGCCGGCCGCGGCGGCTACTTCGGCCGCGAAGTCGCCGGTCTCCTTTTCGACGCCCTCGCCCAGCTGCATGCGGTGAAATGCGGTGATCTCCACCGGACTGCCGAGTTCCTTGGCGAAGAGATCCACTGCCTTGCGCACCTTGTTCTCGCCGTCGACCACGAAGACCTGCTCCAGAAGGCAGACCTCTTCGTAGTACTTGCGCAGACGGCCCTGGACCATCTTCTCGATGATCTCTTCCGGCTTGCCGCTGGCCTTGGCCTGGTCCGCCAGCACAGCGCGCTCGCGGTCGAGAGCGGTCTGGTCCACGTCGTCGGGGCCCAGTGCCTGCGGCGAGGCCGCCGCGACATGCATCGCGATCTGCCGGCCGAAGGCCTTCACCTTCTCCGTGTCGCCCGTCGACTTGAGGGCGACCAGAACACCGATCTTGCCGAGCCCGGGTGCGGCTTGGTTGTGCACGTAGTGCGCGACGACACCGCCGTCGACCGTGAGGCGGGCGACGCGGCGCAGCACCATGTTCTCGCCGATGGTGGCGATGAGCTTGGTCAGCTGCTCGGACAGCGCGTGTCCCTCGCCTGGATAGCCGGCGGCGGCCAGGGCCTCCACCGAATCCGCGCCGGCGAGCGCGAGCTGGGCAGCATCGCGCGCAAAGGACTGAAAGGTGTCGTTGCGCGCGACGAAATCGGTTTCCGAGTTGATCTCCACGACAGCGCCGCTGTTTCCGTCGGTCGCGACGGACACCAGGCCCTCGGCGGCGACCCGGCCCGACTTCTTGGCGGCGGCCGCCAGACCCTTCTTGCGCAGCCAGTCGACGGCTGCCTCGACGTCGGCGTCGTTCTCGATCAGTGCCTTCTTGCAGTCCATCATGCCGGCACCGGTCTTATCGCGCAGCTCCTTGACCAGCGCTGCGGTTACTTGAGCCATAGCTCCATTCCTCTTCGGTTGTCGCCCGGGCTTCCTAGATGAGAAGCGTTACGATTCGGCGTTCACTGAGGTTCCATGCGTTTGGGCGCCAGCACCCGTCAGCCCGCCGGACGCTCGCCTTCCTCGGCGGCTACGACCGGCTCAGCCGGAGCCTCGGCGGCATCGGCTTTCGGCTCGCTCTCGGCCTCAGCGGCGTCCGCCGCCGGCTCGCTCGCGGCCTCTGCGGCTTCAGTGGCGTCCGCCGCCGGCTCGCTCGCCTCTTGGCTATCGGTCGTACTTTCCGCCGCCGCCTCAAGCTCCTTGGCCGCCTCGTCCAGTTCGACCGTTTCTTCGCTCGCGGCCGCGCCCTCTTCGGCCGGCAGTTCTTCGGCCAGTGGCGCCTCGGAGGCACCGATGTCCGCGCCGGAGCGCACCATCTCCTGCTGGATGCCGTCCAGCACGGCTTCGGCCATGAGGTCGCAGTAGAGCGCGATCGCGCGAATGGCGTCGTCGTTGCCCGGGACCGGGAAGTTCACCCCCTCGGGGCTGCTGTTAGAGTCCAGGACCGCCACCACCGGGATGTTCAAACGGTTGGCCTCGGCCACCGCCAGATGCTCCTTGTTGGTGTCAATGATGAACAGCAGGTCGGGCAGACCGCCCATCTCCTTGATGCCGCCCAGCGCGCGATCGAGCTTCTCGCGCTGACGCGTCAGGGTCAGCAGCTCGCGCTTGGTCAAGCCCTCGACCTCGCCGTCCAGCTGCGCCTCGAGTTCCTTCAGACGGCGGATCGACTGGTTGATGGTCTTCCAGTTGGTCAGCATGCCGCCGAGCCAGCGGTGGTTCACGTAGTACTGACCGCAGCTGCCGGCCGCCTCCGCGATCTTCTCCGCCGCTTGGCGCTTGGTGCCGACGAAGAGCACGCGTCCGCCAGCGGCGACGACGTCGCGGACCGCGAGTAGCGCCTGGTGGAACAGCGGCACGGTCTGCTGCAGATCGATGATGTGCACGCCGTTGCGCTGGCCGAAAATGTAGGATGCCATACGCGGATCCCAGCGACGGGTGGTATGGCCAAAGTGCACGCCAGCTTCCAGCAGCTGGCGCATGGATACGTCAGGAAGCGCCATTGGATGTCTTTCTCCGGTTCATGCCTCCGCGAGCTTTGGCCCTCCCGGGAGGAGGGCACCGGAGCGTCGTCGGGGATGTCTCCCCCGAAAACGCCTACCCGCGTGCGAGTTAGCGGCCGGGATGTAAGTCAAGTCGCCAGTGAAGGCAAGCCCTATCTCCGCGCCGCCGCCATGCGGTCACCAAATGACCCCGCTACGGTCACCGCCCTTTGACTTGGATCGCCGCTGATCGCGCCCAAGATCTAGATGATGAAGTACCTCTCCGCACTCGCCGCCCTTCTGCTACTGACCGCGGTCGCCGGCAAGGCCCAAGCGGCGCCCACGCCGCCAGGGCTCTCGACAGCGGGGCCGGAAGGGACGGTCTTCGCCAGCGGCGGCGCCTTCGCGGAGGCCGGCGAAGAGATGCTGATCGCCAAGCAGGTGCGCAGCAGGAGCTTCCAACGCCAAGGCCGCAACCAGCAGCGTCTGGGCAACCGCGTTCAGACTCAACGGCAGTACGGCCCGAACCGGCAGCCCCTGTTCAAGGACCGCAACAGGGGCGTCACCGGCCCGCAGCGGGTCCAACCCCGCTGAGACAGGCACTGCGTCAGAGGTCCTCCACGACCAGACCGGGAAGGTTCTTCATCGCCTTGCGGCCGTCGGCGGTAAGATTGAAGTGCCCACCAAGATCGAACTCCAGTTCCTCGCCGGGGGCAAGGTCGAGCACCACGGAGATGCGCCCGCGACCGGGACCTTGACGATCCAGCAGGGCCTTCAAGGAGGCCAGCGGCTCCTCTCCCGTCACGAAGAGCTTTATGCCCTGCGCGGCGTTGGCGGCGGCCCTTTCCAGCGGCTCGATCTCCTGCGCCGTCATTCTGAGGTCATCGCCCTCGCCGCGCAGGTCCACCGAGACAAGCAAGGGCTCGCCTGACTCGATGACCTCCCGCGCGCGCGCCAGCACCTCGGCGAAGAGAACCACCTCGAAGACCCCGGTGCGGTCGGAGAGCTGCAGGAAGGCGAAGCGGTTGCCGCTCTTGGCCGTGCGTTCCTGCTTGCCGACGACGATGCCCGCCACCTTGCTGCGACCCGGCATGAGGCGTGCCACCCGGGCGAGGTCCGACTGCGAGACCACGCCCAAGCGCTTCAGCGAGCTTTCGAAGCTATCGAGCGGATGGGCGGAGAAGTAGAAGCCGATCGCGGCGAACTCGTGCTGCAAGCGCTCCAGGGGCGCCCAGTCGGCCACCTCCTTCAGCCTGATATCGGGCGCGGCCATGTCCTCTCCGCCGAAGAGACTGGTCTGGGTGGAGGCGCGCGCATCGGCGGCGACGACGGCGTGCCGCATCAAGAGGTCCGCGCTCTCGAAGATCCGGCGGCGATTCTTCGAGAGACAGTCGAAGACCCCCGCCGCGGACATCGCCTCCAGGCTTCGCTTGTTGACCTGCTTGGGGTCCAGGCGCTGTGCCATGTCGGCCAAGCCCGTGAAGGGTCCCTGCTCGCCGCGTTCGGCAACAAGGCCCTTCATCGCCGTCGCGCCGACGTTCTTCAGCGCGCCCAGGGCGTAGCGGATGGCCTGCTCGCCCTCCTCCACCGTCTCCACCGAGAAGACGCAGTCAGACTGATTGATGTCCGGCGGCAGCAAGGGAATTCGCAGGCGCTGCAGCTCCTGGCGGAAGACGTTCAGCTTGTCGGTGTTGCCCAGATCGAGAGTCATGGAGGCCGCCATCAGCTCGACCGGGAAGTTGGCCTTCAGGTAAGCCGTCTGATAGGCGACCAGGGCGTAGGCCGCAGCGTGGCTCTTGTTGAAGCCGTAGCCGGCGAACTTGGCCACCTGGTCGAAGATCTGCTCGGCCTTGGCCGCCGGCACCTCGCGGGCCAGCGCGCCCTCGATGAAGGCCTTCTTCTGGGCGTCCATCTCTGACTTGATCTTCTTGCCCATGGCCCGGCGCAGCAGATCGGCGCCGCCCAGGCTGTAGCCGGACAGCTCCTGTGCGATCTGCATCACCTGCTCTTGATAGATCATGATGCCGAAGGTCTCCTTCAGGATGCCTTCCAGCATGGGATGCAGATAGTCGGGCGGCTCCTCGCCGTGCTTGCGCTTGATGTAGCTGGGGATGTTGTCCATCGGCCCCGGCCGGTAGAGGGCCACGACCGCGATGATGTCCTCGAATCGGTCCGGCTGCAGGCGCTTCAGCACTTCGCGCATGCCCGACGATTCCAGTTGGAACACGCCCACCGTCTCCGCCCGGGTCAGCATGGCGAAGGTCTCGGGGTCGTCGAGCGGGATGGTGTTGAGGTCGAAGTCGGGTTGGCGCTTACGGATCAGGATCTCGGCTTCCGCCAGAACGGTCAGCGTCTTGAGGCCCAGGAAGTCGAACTTCACCAGGCCGGCCTCTTCCACGAACTTCATGTTGAACTGGGTCACCCGCATCTCGGAGCGCGGATCGCGATAGAGCGGGATCAGCTCCTGCAGCGGGCGGTCGCCGATCACCACGCCGGCGGCGTGGGTCGAGGCATGGCGATAGAGCCCCTCCAGCTTGAGCGCGATGTCGGTCAGCCGCTGGACGCTCTCTTCGCTCTCGATCTGGGCCTGCAGCTGCGGTTCGCCATCGATGGCCTGCTGCAAGGTGACCGGGTTGGCCGGGTTGTTGGGTACCAGCTTGCACAGACGGTCGACCTGGCCGTAGGGCATCTGCAGGACCCGGCCGACGTCACGCAGCACGGCGCGTGCCTGCAGCTTTCCGAAGGTGATGATCTGTGCGACGCGGTCTTGCCCGTACTTCTCCTGCACGTAGCGGATTACCTCGTCCCGCCGGTCCTGGCAGAAGTCGATGTCGAAGTCCGGCATGGAGACGCGCTCCGGATTGAGGAAGCGCTCGAACAGCAAGCCCCACCGCAAGGGGTCGAGGTCCGTGATGGTCAGGGCCCAGGCAACCACCGATCCGGCCCCGGAGCCGCGCCCCGGCCCGACCGGGATGCCCTGCTGCTTGGCCCACTTGATGAAGTCGGCAACGATCAGGAAGTAGCCCGGAAAACCCATCGAGGTGATGACGTCAAGCTCGTGCGCCAGTCGTTCGCGGTAGACCAGCGCGACGTGCTCGCGCTCCGCCTCCTTCATCTCGGGCCGATAGACGTGGCGCAGGAGACGCTCTTCCAAGCCACGTTCCGCTTGGGCCCGAAGCTCGGCCGCCTCGTCGCGCCCCCCTTCCGTCGGAAAGGCGGGCAGGATCGGCGCGATCTTCTTGGGGAAGTAGTGGCAGCGCCTGGCGATGGTCAGGCTGTTGTCGCAGGCCTCCGGCAGGTCGGCGAAGAGCGCGCGCATCTCCTGGGCCGTCTTCAGACGGTGATGCGGCGTCAGGCGCCGGCGCTCGCTCTCGCCGACGTAGGTGCTGCCGGCCACGCACAGCAGGGCATCGTGCGCCTCGAAGAGGGCTTCCTCGGCGAAGAAGGCTTCGTTGGTCGCCACCAGCGGCAGGTCCAGCGCGTAGGCGATCTCCAGAAGCCCCGGCTCGGACTGGATCTCGGCCTCGCGCTCGTGGCGCTGCAGTTCGACGTAGAGCCGCCCGGGAAAGAGCGAGGCCAGTCTCTCCGCCAAGGCTCTCGCGGCCGCGGCCTGACCGTGCTGCAGCAATCGCCCGAGCGCGCCGTCGGATCCGGCCGTCAGGCAAATCAGGCCCTCGCTTCGACCCTCCAGGCGATCGAGCGCGATTTGCGGCTGCAGCGGCGGCTCGGTTTCCAGATAGGCCTCGCTGATGAGGGCCATGAGGTTTCCGTAGCCCGTCTCGGACTGGACCAGCAGGATCAGCGGCTCGGGCGGAGGCGGCGTCATCTGCCGCTTGTCGGCCTCCTCGGCACGGGTGATCGGCAATTGGCAGCCGATGATCGGCTGCACGCCAGCCGCCTTCGCCGCATTGGCGAACTCCAGCGCGCCGAAGAGGTTCGCCGTATCGCAGACGCCGACCGCCGGCATGCCCATGGCCGCGCAGCGGGCGGCCAGATCCTTCAGCTTGATCGCCCCTTCCAATAGGGAATAGGCGGAGTGGACGCGGAGGTGCACGAAGTCTGCATGTGGCATGGACCGACCATCTCACGGCGGCACGCTTCGTTGCACTGTGGATATCAGATGACGATGCGGCGCGACAGGGTGCGACGATGAGCGCAGGCCGTGCGCTCTTCGATTTCGGTCGGCGATAGGCCATCTTGCTGCAATGCAGCAAAGTTGCGGTGGCCATGCCGTCTTTGCGCAAGGCAGCGGTCAAACAACCGACTATAAACCCACCGCTCACGCTCTCCGCTAGAGCAGCAGTCTGGAGATATCGATGCATCAGCAGCGCTTGCCAATCGAAGACGTGCGTCCCGCGCTCCCCGGATCCATGCAGCGGGTCGTCGTGCAGTCGGTGCATCACTGGACGGAACGGCTCTTGCAGTTCCGCGTCAGCCGGCCCGCCGACTTCCGCTTCCGCTCCGGCGAGTTCGTGATGATCGGCCTGGAGTTGAAGCCCGGCAAGCCGCTGCTGCGTGCCTACTCGATCGCCAGCCCGGTCTGGGACGAGGAGCTGGAGTTCTTCTCGATCAAGGTGCCGGACGGGCCGCTCACCTCCAAGCTGCAGCTGATCCAACCGGGCGACGAGGTCGTCCTGGGCCGCAAACCGACCGGGACCCTGGTGCTGGACGCCCTAATCCCGGGCAAGCGCCTCTACCTCTTCTCGACCGGAACCGGCATCGCGCCCTTCGCCAGCCTCGTCCGCGACCCCGAGACCTATGAGAAGTTCGACAAGGTTATCCTGACCCACAGCTGCCGCGAGGTGGCCGAGCTGGCCTATGGCGAGGCACTGATCGCCGCTACCAAGGAAGATCCCCTGGTGGGCGAGTTCGCCGCCGAGAAGCTGGTCCACTACCCCAGCATCACCCGCGAGCCCCATCACCGCCAGGGCCGCATCACCAAGCTGATCGAGAGCGGGCAGATGTTCGAGGAGCTGGGCCTGCCGGCCTTCGACCCCGCCGTCGACCGCATCATGATCTGCGGCTCCATGGCCATGCTGCAGGACACCAAGGAGCTGGCCCTTCAGGCCGGCCTCACCGAGGGCTCCAACGCCAAGCCGGCCGAGTTCGTGATCGAGAAGGCCTTCGTAGGCTAACTGCCAGAAAGGCGCCGAGGCGCCCTTCCACTTCCGAACGCGTTCAGGAGAGCCGAGTCGCCACCCAGTGGTGGAAGCAGTGCGTCGGGTTGTCCATGACCGGCGAGAATTTGCCGCCGTCGAACTTCTCCCCGTAGCGCCCCTTCTGCATGCCTTCCACGACGAAGACGTCCTCCTCGAAGACGCCGCGCCAGAGCCGCGTGTTGGCCGCGCGCATCCCCGCCCAGTCGCTGTTCCGCGTGTCCTCGCGGGCGTAGTAGATCTCCACGTGCTCGACGGTCCGGGTCTCGCTGAGCGCCTCCAGAAGAATGTGAAAGACGTGATCGCGGTGCACCCCGACCAGAAGGTTGGGATAGAGCGCGATGTATTCGCCCGCTTCGTGCCAATTCTCCGAGAGCCCGGGGAAGTCCGGAAAGCGCTGACCGCTCTCGTCGATCATCGGCCGGTAGACCCTGGTCCCCTGGCCAGAAAAGGCGCCGGGACGCTCGATGTGATAGTGGTCCTCCAGCTTGGAGTAGCTGTTGAGGCCCGGATGGACCCAAGGCAGGTGGTAGCTCTCGCAGTAGTTCTCGACCGCGAGCTTCCAGTTGCAGGCAACCTCCAGGGAGAAGGAGCTGTCCGCGCCGCTGTGGTAGAGCGGCCTGTCGAAATCCTCCCAGCGACGCAGCAGCTCGGCTGCATGCTCCTCGAAGGGCGGCGCATTGCCGTCGACGTTCACCAGGATCACATCCTTCCACACGAAGGAGCGGATTTCGAAGAGGCCTAGCTCGTCGCGCTTGATGGCGCAGTGGTTGTTCTCGCCCGAGCCGCCGACATGGGGCGTGCGCCGCAGCGAGCCGTCGAGCGCGTAGGCCCAGGAGTGGTAGGGGCAGCGAATGGCGCCGCGAATCTTGGTCGGCTGATCGACCAGGATCATGCCACGGTGACGGCAGGTGTTCTGAAAAACCCTGAGGCTGCCGTCGCGGTCGCGCACGGTCAGAAGCGGCATGCCGAGGAAGGAGATGGGCTTGGCGTCGCCCGGTTCCGGCACGTCCTTGCCGAAGCCGATCGCGGCCCAGGTGCTGAAGAAGAGGGCGCGCTTCTCGGCGGTGAAGACGCCGGGGTCGACGTAGTGCTGATTGGGAAGGCCGCGCGCCTCTTCGATCGGCGCCTTCACGACTTCCAGTGCGTCTTTCTCTATGGCGGACATGCGGACCTCTCCTCACCTGGCCACCGCATAGATCACCAGCAGTCGAGGCGCCGGGCAAGAGGTCTAAATCTCATGCGGAGTTTAGCTCCGCTCACCCCTTGGCGTCGGCGAGAAGCCAATCGCGGAGGACCTCGGCCTCCGGAGCAAGAGAGGCCGTCTGGTGCCAGGCGATGAAGAAGCTCCCCGGGGAGCGCAGACGCTTCGTGCCGATCGGCCGCAAGAGCCCCTGCTCCAAGAGCGGCGCCACCAGGCGCAGCCAGCCCAAGGCGATCCCGTTGCTGTCCTGGGCGATCTGCAGCGCGATGGTGTAGCTGTTGACGCTGACCCCCGGATCGATCGGGCTCTCATGGCCCAGGGCGTCGAACCACTGGCGCCAGGTCACCCAGCCCTCGTCGACATCCTCGAGGTGGATGAGTGGCGCGGCGGCAAGCGCGTCCAGGTCCATCTCCTCGCGGCCAAGCGCGAAGGAGGGACTGCAGAGCGGCGCGATCTCGTCCTCGAAGAGCAAACGGGCTTCCTCGCCCGGCCAATGGCCGTCTCCATAGCGAATGCGCAGATCCAAGTGCGGTTGATGGGGCGAGGCCTCCAGGTCGGAAGCATGTTGGCTCACGCGAATGTCCGGGTGCTCGCGCCAGAAGCGGGAGATGCGCGGCATCAGCCAGAGGGAGGCCATCGCGGTCGTCGCGCCGATCCTGACCCCGCGTCTGCTGCCCCTCTGCCGCAGGCGGTCGAGAACGCCGGCGGTCTGGCTGAAGCTGCGGCCGAGCACGGCGGCGAGGTCGCGGCCTTCCGCCGTCAAGGTCGCGCCTCCGGGCGTGCGCAGAAAGAGGGCGCAACCGATCTCCTGTTCCAGGGCCTTGATCTGATGGCTGACGGCGCCCGGCGTCACGTTGAGCTCCGCCGCCGCCCGTTTGAAGCCGCCATGGCGCGCGGCGGCCTCGAAGGCGGCAAGCGCGTTCAGCGGCGGCAGGTTGTAGTGTTTGCGGGCCATCCTCCCCAAACCCGAACTGCTCTGCCTTTCCTCACCCCTGCGGCCGACCGGTGCTCCCGGCCACGTCGGCGGGGGAGGACGATGGCCGGCTCACAATGACCTTGCCGGCCTCGAGCGTGAGGCTGCGGTCCATGCGAGCGGCCAGATCGTAGTTGTGCGTCGCGATGAGCGCCGCGACCCCTTCGCGCGCCACCATTTCCCGCAGCAGCGCGAAGACCCCGTCCGCCGTCTTGGGGTCCAGGTTGCCGGTCGGCTCGTCGGCCAGCAAGACCTTGGGCTCGTTGGCAAGCGCGCGGGCGATGGCGACACGCTGCTGCTCGCCGCCGGAGAGTGCCGCCGGGCGATGGTCCAACCGCTCTTCCAGACCGACCTTGGTCAAGAGTTCGGCGGCGCGCGCCTTGGCGGCAGCCCGTGAGCGCCCGTCGATCATCTGCGGGATCACCACGTTCTCCAGCGCCGAGAACTCCGGCAGCAGGTGATGATACTGATAGACGAAGCCCAGCATGGTGCAGCGCAGCCTGGTGCGCTTTCCGTTCCGCAGCTTGGAGGTATCGCTGCCCGCGATCGTGACCTCGCCCGAGTCCGCCCGCTCCAGCAGGCCGGAGATCTGCAGCAAGGTGGACTTGCCGGCACCGGAGGGGCCGACCAGGGCGACCATCTCGCCTGCGTCGACGGACATATCGACACCGGTCAGGATGGTCAGGCGGCTGCTTCCCTGACGGAAGGCCTTGGTGATGCCCGAAAGGCGCAGTCCGGCCGTGTCACTCATTGCGCAAGGCTTCCACCGGATCCAGGCGCGCCGCCAGCCACGCCGGCAGCAAGGGCGCGATGAAGGAGATGGCAAGCGCCATCGCAACCACTTGGCCCACCTCCTCCCAGTTCAGCCTGGCCGGGAGCTTGGTCAGAAAGTAGACCGTTGGATCGAAGACCTGCGTGCCCGCCAGCTGCTCGACCCAGCCTTGGATGGTCTGGATGTTCAAGGTGAAGGCGACGCCGCCGATCACCCCAAGCGCCGTCCCCAGCACGCCGATCATGGCGCCGGACAGGAAGAAGATCCGCAGCACCATGCCGCTGGTGGCCCCCATGGTGCGCAGGATCGCGATATCCCTGCCCTTCCCCTTGACCAGCATGTACTGGCCCGAGGTGATGTTGAAGGCGGCGACAATGATGATCAGCGAGAGGATCAGGAACATCACCGTCTTTTCGGTCTGCAGCGCGTTGAAGAAGCTGGAGTTGGCGTCCTGCCAATCCACCGTCCGGTACTCCCTGCCGGCCACGCGGCGGATCGGCACCCTCAGCTTCGCGACCTCGCTGGGGTCCTCGACGAAGACCTCCACCGCGTTGGCCTGGCCCTTCAGGCGAAAGAAGAGCTGGGCGGCCTCCAGCGGCATGTAGATGTAGCTGGAGTCGTACTCGTACATGCCGACTTCGAAGAGGGCGATCACGCGATAGGTCTTGATACGTGGCACCGAGCCGATGGTGGTGACCGTGAACTCCGGCGCGATCAGAGTGATGCCGTCGCCGATCGTGATGCCGAAGCGCTGCGCGAGGCGCGAGCCGATGGCGACGACGTCCTCGCCGTGGAAATCGTCGAGGCTGCCGGCGACGATGCTGGAGGCGACCTGCTTGCGCGCCTTCAAGTCCTCCGGCCGCATGCCGCGCACCAGGGCGCCTGTCGCCCGGCCCTGGTCGGTCGCCATGACCTGACCCTCGATGATCGGCGTCGCCGACTCTACGCCAGGGACGCCGTCGATGCGCTGGGCCACGCCCTCGTAGTCCTTGATCGGCTCGACGATGCCAAGCACCGAGAGGTGACCGTTCACGCCCAAGATCTGACCCAGCAGCTCTTGGCGAAAGCCGCTCATCACCGACATGACGACGATCAGGGTACCGACGCCCAGGAAGATGCCCACTAGGGAGAAAACAGCGACGACGGAGACGAAGCCCTCGCGCCGGCGCGCCCTGAGATAGCGCAGTGCCAGCAGGCGCTCGAAGGAGCCGAAGGCCACCCTCAGGCGGCTCCCCTGTCGCAAAGGCGCGCGAGCGCGGATTCGGCGGAGAGCTCGTGACGCTCCCCGCCGCGTCGTTCCTTAAGCTCCACCGTGCCGGCCTTCACGCCGCGCGGGCCGATCACCACCTGCCACGGCAGGCCGATCAGATCCATCTCGGCGAACTTGGCGCCGGCGCTCTCCTCGCGCTCGTCGTAGAGGACATCGATGCCGGCGTCGACCAGCTTGCCGTAGAGATCCTCCGCCGCCGCTCGGCAGGCATCGTCCTGCGGGCGGATGTTGATCAGCCCGACCTTGAAGGGCGCCACGGACTCCGGCCAGATGATGCCGTTCTCGTCGTGGCTGGCCTCGATGATGGCGCCCACCAGACGTGACACGCCGATGCCGTAGGAGCCCATGTGCACGGACACCTCGTTGCCGTCCGGCGTGGTGACGCGGGCGCCCAGCGGGTCGGAGTACTTGGTGCCGAAGTAGAAGATGTGACCGACCTCGATGCCGCGACCCTCGTGGCGACGCTCGCTCGGCACCTCGGCCTCGAAGAGCGCCCCGTCGTGCTTCTCGTCGGTGCGGGCATAGAGGCTGGTGTGACGCTCCACCACCGCGCGCACCGCCGCGCCGTCCTCGTAGTCGATGGCCTCGTTCAAGACGTCGTAGGAGAGGAGGTCGCGATCGCAGTAGACGGCGCTCTCGCCGGTATCGGCCAGGATGATGAACTCGTGGCTGAGGTTGCCGCCGATCGGCCCGGTGTCGGCCTCCATGGGAATGGCCTTCAGCCCCATGCGCGCGTAGGTGCGCAGGTAGGCGATAAACATCTTCTCATAGGCGACGCGAGAGCTCTCGTAGTCGAGGTCGAAGGTGTAGGCGTCCTTCATCAGGAACTCGCGCCCACGCATCACGCCGAAGCGGGGCCTGACCTCGTCCCGGAACTTCCATTGGATGTGGTAGAGGTTGCGCGGCAGATCCCGATAGCTGCGCACCGCGCTGGCGAAGATGTCGGTGATCAGCTCTTCGTTGGTGGGGCCGTAGAGCATGTCGCGCTCATGGCGGTCCTCAATGCGCAGCATCTCCTTGCCGTAGTCGTCGTAGCGGCCCGACTTGCGCCAGAGATCCGCCGACTGGATGGTCGGCATCAGGACTTCCTGGGCGCCGCTACGATCCTGCTCTTCGCGCACGATCTGCTCGATCCTGTTGAGCACCCGGAAGCCCAGGGGCAACCAGGAATAGATGCCGGCCGACGCCTGGCGGACCATGCCGGCGCGCAGCATCAGGCGGTGAGACAGGATTTCCGCCTCCGCCGGCGTCTCCTTCAGGGTCGGCAGAAAATAGCGGGAACGGCGCATCGGAAACCTCGGCTGAATGGGTGTCGGCAAGCGCGGGAGACTAGGGTACCGGCCCCGGCTTGTCCATCGAGGGAATGAGGCAATGCCAGGGCCGGATCACACCCTTTTTGCGGCATTCGACCGATGCCGGTCACCCTCATGCACGATCGACTCACGAAATGTGATGACGGCTGCCTTTCCTTTGTGTATCAAACTAACCCTTACAGATTCGCGGTGCGGAGGAAGCGGTCTGCATCCGAGTTCTGGGAGGAACACATAACATAAACGCCGGCAACGGCACTTGAGAGCTGGACTCATGTCCAGCTTTTTTCTTTTCAGGCCAGTCCGTTCAACGCACCGGCGGCATAACGACTTGATCGCGCCGGCATTGCCGTGCCTCCAGTTCATCGCAAGCCCGCGGCTGCAACGCCTTGGTCAAGCAGACCCGAACCTCGATCAGGTCGCGCCGCTTGCACCGGATCGAGACGCCGTCCGGATCGAGCGCCGGATTGGCGCTGATGAAGGCCTCTTCGATCGCCCGCGGTGTCGTGCCGAGGTAGGTCTCGAGCGCGTGATAGCGCTTCGGGATCTCAATGCTGTCGTAGGCCTCTCGCGCCAGGTCGAAGTAAGCCTCCGGGGTCAAGCCGGTACAGGTGCCATGCTTGCGCCACTCGTGGCGCACCAGCCCTTCCGAGGGCGTGATGTCCAGCTGGTCGCGCACCAGGCTCGCCGGCAGGGGTGCGTGCAAGTCAGGGCAGTTCACCGGATAGCCGCGCTCGTACTGCGGCCAAAGGCCGTGCAGGACAAAGGCGAAGGGCCGTCCGGAGCCGCACTGCAAGGGGCTTTCCCCCGGCTCGGCCGAGGCGCAATAGCCGGGCGACCAGGTAAGCGCCAGGACGTAGAAGTCGAAGACACCGCTTTCGCCCTCTTCCTGCGCCGCTGCCGGGCCGGTTAGCAGGAGCGCCAGGCAGAGCAGCAGCACGTGTCTCATTCAGCGCAGCTCGTCTCGGAAAGAGAGGTACTCGCTCTCGATCAGCCAGTACACACCGGCGAAGAGAACGGCCGAGATCAAGGTGGTGACCAGTGCCTTGCGCCAGAGCATCGGCCGCTCCGGCGCCGAGGCCGCATGCCCCACCTCGGTGTTCTTCGGCGGTCGGGCGCCCCAGGGCAGCACGGTGAAGAGGACCACCCACCAAATGATGGTGTAGACCAGGATCATGGTCGGCCAGGTCATGAGCGCATTCCAGCACAGAAACCGTCATCACGAGCGAAGCGACGCGATGCAGCCTGACGTCGGCCGAAAGGGCGACCGTGACTGCTTCGTCGCTCCGCCTCTCGCAGCAGAGCAAGAGTGAGAGCTATGGCCTAGGCCTGCTCCAGCTCCACCAGGGTGCCGCAGAAGTCCTTGGGGTGCAGGAACAAGACCGGCTTGCCGTGCGCGCCGATCTTGGGTTCTCCGTCGCCCAGCACCCGTGCGCCGTCGCTCTTCATCCGGTCGCGTGCGACCAGGATGTCGTCGACCTCGTAGCAGACATGATGCATGCCGCCGGCCGGGTTCTTGTCCAGGAAGGCCTGGATCGGCGAGCCCTCGCCCAAGGGATGCAGCAGCTCGATCTTGGTGTTCGGCAGCTCCACGAAGACGACGCTGACCCCATGATCGGGCTCCGCTATCGGGTCGGAGACCTTGGCCCCCAATGTCTCACGATAGAGGTTCGCGGCCTTCTCCAGGTCCGGCACCGCGATGGCTACATGGTTCAAACGGCCGATCATACTTGCTCCTTTCGAGTTCGGCGGCGCTTCCTCCCACCTTGGCGTCTTTGGCTCTTGTGGCAAGCAGCAGGTCGTCACAGCGCCCGGACCGTCAGACACGGACCAGGTGCACCTCCACCTGCGGCTTCTTTCCGGTTTCGCGCTGCACCGCGCGCCGCAGCGCGATGCGCACGTGTTCGCGAAGGCGTTCTTCGTCGCGGCGGATCTGGCGGCCGGCCTGATGGATCGCGTCCTCCGCGCAAGCCACCAGCCAGTCAGGATCGTCGTCCAGCTGATCCAGTCCGCGCTCGGTGATCTTCGGCGGCGCCAAGAGCGCGCCGCGATGGTCGGTCACCAGAGTCGCCATGACCGCCCCACCACCAGCCAAGCGCAGCCTCTCCTTGAAGGCCGAGGCATCCATCGGCAGCAGGCGCGTTCCATCAAGCGCCAAGCGCCCGCTATCGACCGAGGCCTCGATGCGCGCGCCCTCCCCCGGCGCCAGGCGGATGGCCTGCCCGTTGGCGGCGACCAGCGCTTGCGGCACCTGACAGGTCTTGGCGAGTTCGGCGTGCGCGCGCAGGTGCTGCGGCTCACCGTGCACCGGAACGGCAATGCGCGGGCGCACCCACTGATACATCTGCGCCAGCTCTTCGCGCGCCGGGTGGCCGGAGACATGGACGAAGACCTCGTCGTCGGTCAACACCTTGGTGCCGAGCGAGCGGAGCCGCTCCTGCAAGCGTTGAATGGGACGCTCGTTGCCCGGTATGACGCGGGAGGAGAAGATCACCGTGTCTTCCGGCTCCAGCACCACGTGGCGGTGTTCGCCGCGGGAGAGGCGCGGCAAGGCGGCGCGCGGTTCCCCCTGGCTGCCGGTCGCCAAGATCAAGACCTCCTCGCGCGGCAGGTAGCCCACCTCCTCCTCGCTGATCATCTGGGCCGTCGGTTCCAGATAGCCGGTCATGACCGCGGCCTCGAAGATCCGCTTCATCGAGCGGCCGAGCAGGCAGACCCGCCGGCCGGCCCGTCGTGCCGCCACCATGGCGCTCTCCAGCCGGGCCACGTTGGTCGCGAAGCAGGCGACCAGGACCCGCCCCTCGGCCTCCTTGACCAGTCGGGTAAGGTTCTCGCGCACCTCGGCCTCTGAGCCGGAGCTGCCGTCGACCATGGCATTGGTGGAATCACCGATCAGCGCCAGCACGCCCTCCTTGGAAAGGGCTTGCAAGGCGGCCGCGTCGAAGTCGTCGCCAACCAAGGGATCGGGGTCGATCTTCCAGTCCCCGGTGTGCAACACGGTGCCGAGCGCGGTGCGGATCACCAGGGCGTTCGGCTCGGGGATCGAGTGGGTGAGCGAGATCAGCTCGATGTCGAAGGCGCCCAAGGTGAAGTGACCCGACAGCGGGATTTCGTGCAGCTCCACCTCAGCCAGCAAGCCGGCGTCGGCCAGTTTGCGCCGCACCAGTTCCGCCGTGAAGGGCGTGGCGTAGATCGGACAGCGCAGGCGCGGCCAGAGGTAGGGAACCGCGCCGATGTGGTCTTCGTGCCCGTGCGTCAGCACCAGGCCGACCAGATGCTGCCGGCGTTCCTCGATGAAAGCCGGGTCCGGCATCAGGACTTCGATGCCCGGCAGGCTTCCGTCCTCGGGAAAGGTGATGCCCAGATCGACCATCAGCCATTGGTCGGCGTGGCCGTAGAGGTTCAGGTTCATGCCGATCTCTCCCGTCCCGCCGAGCGGCAGGAAGTAGAGGGCATCGGCGTCCGGGGCCGGATCGAAGGCGAAGGTCATGCGTTCTCGGTGTGGTCGTACAGCAGGCGAAGACCGCGTAGGGTCAACTCATGGTCAACATGGTGTATGGCGTCCGTCGTGTCGAAGAAAAGCGGCGCCAGGCCGCCGGTCGCCACCACCGTCATCGGCGCGCCGTAGTCCGCGATGATGCGCTTCGTCAAGCCCTCGATCAGACCGATATAGCCCCAGAAAACACCCGACTGCATGGCCGGCACGGTATCGTTGCCGATCACCTGCTGCGGCTTCTCGATCAGGATCCGCGGCAGGTGCGCGGCCCCCATGTAGAGCGCGTCCAGGGAGAGATTGATGCCGGGCGCGATCACGCCTCCTTCATAGCCGCCGTCGGCGGCGACGACGTCGAAAGTGGTCGCCGTTCCGAAGTCGACGATGATCAGCGGTCCCGGGAAGCGCGCATGCGCGCCCACGGCGTTGGCGATTCTGTCGTCGCCGATCACATGCGGGCGGTTCAGCCTGATCTCGATCGGGTAGGTCTCGGCAGCCCCCTTCACGGTGAGCGGAAAGCCGCCGAAGTAGCGTTCGCAGAGGCGCATGAAGTTGTAATTGGCCGCCGGCACCACGTTGCTGAGAATCACCCCCTTGATATCGGTGAAGGAGAAGCCGTCGAGCGCCATCAGTTGGCTCAGCCAGACGGCGTACTCGTCCGCGGTGCGCCGCGGGTCACTGGCCGCCCGCCAACGCCCGACCACCTCCTCCCCCTGCATCAGGGCAAAGACGGCATTGGTGTTCCCGGAATCAATCGCCAGCAGCATGGAAGGCTCCTTCAGGGAAATAGACCTCGGCCGCGGTGATGCTCCGCGGGCTTGCCTCGCCGGGTAAAGCCAGCAGCAGGCTGCCGTCGTCGGCAAGATCGGCGAAGCGCCCGGACAGCACCTGGCCATCGGCGAGCCGCGCCTCCAGCGGACCGCCGAGGCCGGCCGCGGCGGACTTCCACGCGGGCCGCAAGGCCTGAAGCCGCCGCGCTCGAAAGCCTCCCGCCACGCGGCGAAGGATCGGGCCCAGGCGGCGACAAGGTCCTCCAGGGGCGGCACCGGGTCCAACAGGCGGGCAAGGGCGATGGAGGGATAGGGCGTATCCTCGGGCGCCCATCCGACGTTCACGCCCATTCCCAGGACGAGCCATTCGGGATTACCGGCGGCACCGCTGCGGCTCTCCAGCAGGAGGCCCGACAGCTTGGCACCGTCCAGGAGCAGGTCGTTTGGCCACTTGAGGCGCAGCCGCGTCGGCGGATCGAAGCGCCATGCCAGGGATTCGTGCAGCGCGAGCCCGGCGACGAAGCCGTAGAGCGCCGCTTCCCGCAAGGGTACGCGCGGACGCAGGATCACCGACAGCGCCAGATTGCCGGGCGGCGTGCTCCAGCTCTTGCCGCGGCGGCCGCGTCCCGCGGTCTGCTCCAGGGCCTGGATCAGCGTGCCGTCCGGCGCGCCGGCGGCGGCCTGGCGCTCGGCCTCGATCATCGTGCTGTCGAGGCTGTCGTAGCGCTTGAGACAGTATCCCCCCGGCAGGCCCGCTTCGCGTCCCGTCATTTCCCGAAGAGGGACGCGGCGGCCGCTTCGGCCCCCGTCGTGAGCGGCCCGGGGATGAAGACGAAGACCAGTACGGCCAAGGAGGAAACGGCGATCACCAGACTGACCTCTTGCGGAATGGGCTTGTCAAAGGGCTCTTCCGCCTCGTCGAAGTACATCAGCTTGACGATCCGGAGGTAGTAGAAAGCCGCGACCGCCGAGGTCAGCACGCCGATCACCGCCAAGGTGAAGAGCCCCGCCTCCACCGCCGCCAGGAAGACGTAGAGCTTCCCGAAGAAGCCGGCCAAGGGCGGAATCCCGGCCAGCGAGAACATGAAGACCGCGATAGTGAAGGCCAGGAGCGGTTGCGAGGAGGCAAGCCCACGCAGGTCGTCGATGCCTTCGACCAGACGTCCCTGGCGGCGCATCGTCAAGATGCAGGCGAAGGCGCCGACGGTCATGACCAAGTAGATCGAGAGGTAGATCATGACGCTGCGCGCCGCCTCTTCGGTGCCGGCGGCCAGACCGACCAGCGCGTAGCCGATGTGCCCGATGGAGCTGTAGGCCATCAGCCGCTTGATGTTGCTCTGGCCGATGGCGGCGAAGGCGCCCAGCGCCATGGAGGCGACGGAGACCACGACGATGATCTGCTGCCACTGCGCGACGAGGGAGCCGAAGGGATCCAAGAGCACGCGCATCAGAAGCGCGAAGGCGGCGACCTTGGGTCCGGCCGCGAAGAAGGCGGTGACGGCGGTCGGCGCCCCTTCATAGACGTCCGGCGTCCACATGTGGAAGGGCACGGCGGAGATTTTGAAGCAGAGACCAGCCAGCAAAAACACCAGCCCGATGACGAGCCCGATCGAGGGCGCATCGCCGGCGGCTGTCATGTCGGTGAAGAGCGCCGCCAGGCCCTGGAAGGAGGTGGTGCCGGCAAAGCCGTAGATCAGAGAGGCGCCGTAGAGCAGCATGCCGGAGGAGAGCGCCCCCAGCACGAAGTACTTCAGCCCCGCTTCCGACGAGCGCAAGGACTGGCGGCGGATGGCGGCCACGACGTAGAGCGAGAGGCTCTGCAGCTCCAAGCCCATGTAGAGGCTGATGAGGTCGTCGGCCGAGATCATCAGCATCATGCCGAGCGTCGCGAAGAGCAGCAGCACCGGGAATTCGAAGAGCGCCATGCCCTCGCGCTTGATGAAGTGGTGCGAGAGAATCATGGTGGCGCCGGACCCCAGCAGGACCAGCACCTTCATGAAGTTGCCGAAGGAATCGACGACGAAGAGGCCGTTGAAGGCGATCTCTCTGTTGCCTGAGCTGAAGATGATGATGAGGGCGGAGAGGACGACGGCGATGACGCTGAGCCAAAGCACGCCGCCGACCCTTTCGCGGCCGCCGAAGACGCCGATCATCAAGAGCAGCATGGCGGCAAGCGCCACGACCAGCTCGGGCAGGATGAGGAGGAGATCGTTGCCGATATCGGTGGTCATCGCGCGCTCCTAGCCTCCCACCAATGCCATGAGCGAGGGAGAATCGACCTCCTGCAGGGCGGTTTCGTAGCGCTCCACCAAGAGTTCGACCGAGGGGGCCATGATCTCCAGGAAGCTCGCCGGGTAGATACCCATCCACAGGACCAGGGCGACCAGCGGCGCGAAGACCAGGCGCTCGCGCCAGTTCATGTCCAACAGGCGCTTGAGGTCGGGTTTGGTCAGCACGCCGAAGATCACACGGCGGTAGAGATAGAGCATGTAGGCGGCACCCAGCACCATGCCGCTGGCGGTCAGCAAGGCGATCCAGCTGCTGGCCTTGAAGGCGCCGACGATCACCAGGAACTCGCCGACGAAGCCGCTGGTCCCGGGCAGGCCGACGGACGCCAGCATGAAGAGCATGAAGATCAGCGAATAGGCCGGCATGTTCTCGGCCAAGCCCTCGTAGCGCTCGATTTCACGCGTGTGCAGGCGGTCGTAGACCACGCCGACCGCGAGGAAGAGCGCGGCGGAGACCACGCCGTGCGACAGCATCTGGAAGAGAGCGCCCTCGATCCCCTGCTGATTGAGGGAGAAGATGCCGACCGTCACGAAGCCCATGTGCGCGACCGAGGAGTAGGCGATCAGCTTCTTCATGTCCTGCTGGGCCAGGGCCACCAGCGATGTGTAGATCACCGCGACGACGGAGAGGAAGAAGACCAGCGGGATGAAGAACTCCGTGCCCTGCGGCATCATCGGCACCGAGAAGCGCAGAAAGCCGTAACCGCCCATCTTCAGCAGCACGCCGGCCAGGATCACAGAACCGGCGGTCGGCGCCTCCACGTGGGCATCGGGCAGCCAGGTGTGCACCGGCCACATCGGCAGCTTGACGGCGAAGGAGGCGAAGAAGGCGAGCCAGAGCCAGACCTGCCAGGAGGCCGGCAGGCTCGCTTGCTCGACCAGGGTCGGGATGTCGCTGGTGCCGGTGTAGAAGAAGATGGTGAGGATCGCGACCAGCATCAGCAGGGAGCCGGTCAGGGTATAGAGGAAGAACTTGAAGGCGGAATAGACGCGCCGCGGTCCGCCCCAGACCCCGATGATGAGGAACATCGGGATCAGCACGCCCTCGAAGAAAACGTAGAAGAGGAAGAGGTCCAGTGCCGTGAAGGTGCCGACCATCAAGGTCTCGAGCACCAGGAAGGCCATCATGTACTCCTTCACCCGGTGCTTGATCGAGTCCCAGCTGGCCAGCACGCAAAGCGGCGTCAGCAAGGTCGCCAGCAGGACCAGCGGCATGGAGATGCCGTCCACGCCCATCTTGTAGACCAGGTTTAAGTCGGGCAGCCACACGGCCTCCTCGACGAACTGGAACTCGGCCGAGCCGCGCTCGAAGTTGAACCAGATGAAGAGCGACAGGAAGAAGGTGATGAGCGAGGTCCAGAGCGCGACGTAGCGGGCGTTGCGCGCCACCGTCGCCTCTTCGCCGCGGATCACCAGTATGAAGAGGGCGCCCACCAGCGGCAGGAAGGTCACCAGGGATAGCAATGGCCAGGTCATGGCGTGTTCTTCTTTCCCTCTGCCTTATCGGCCCAGCTAGTTGACCACATACCAGGTGACGAAGATCACCACGCCGATCAGCATGGCGAATGCGTAGTGATAGACATAACCGCTCTGCAGCAGCACGACGCGGCGCGCCAGAACCAGGGTCGAGGCGGCGATCCCGTTGGGGCCGAAGGTATCGATGGTCTTCTGATCGCCCCGCACCCAGAGGCCCTTGCCGAGCGCCACGGCCGGCCGCACGAAGATTCGGTCGTAGAGCTCGTCGAAGTACCACTTGTTCAGCAGGAAGAGGTAGACGCCGCGGAAGCGATCCGTCAGCTCGCGCGGCAGCTCTGGCCGCGCCATGTAGCAGTACCAGGCGATGAGGAAGCCCAGGGGTCCGGCCAGGAAGGGCATCAGCTTCACCCAGGTGGCCACGTGATGAGCGTGCTCCACCACGCCCCGGCTGCTGTCGATGCTGCCGGCCCAGAAGGAGGTCATGCCGCTGCCGACGTAGAAGTAATAGCCGATCATGCCGGCGAAGACGGCGCCGAAGGCCAGGACCACCAAGGGGATCGTCATGATGGCCGGCGATTCGTGCGCCTTCTCGTAGGCCTCGGGAATGGCGGGCTTGCCGTGGAAGGTCATGAAGATCAGACGGCCGGAATAGAGTCCGGTCAGCACCGCCGCCGCGACGCCCATCCAATAGGCGAACACGCCCTGGCCGGTGTGCGCCGCCCAGGCGGCCTCGATCACCATGTCCTTGGAGTAGAAGCCGGCGAAGCCGATGTCCGGCAAGCCGATGATGCTGAGCGGCAGGCCGATGCCGGCCAAGGCCAGGGAGCCGATCCACATGTAGGCGTAGGCGATCGGGATCTTGTTCCAGAGCCCGCCCATGCGGCGCATGTCCTGGTCGTGATGCATCGAGGTGATGACGCAGCCGGCGCCCAGGAACAGCAGCGCCTTGAAGAAGGCGTGCGTGGTCAGGTGGAAGATCGCGGCCGAATAGGCCGAGACGCCCGCCGCGAAGAACATGTAGCCCAGCTGCGAGCAGGTCGAATAGGCGATGACGCGCTTGATGTCGTTCTGGGCGATGCCGATGGTCGCCGCGAAGAAGCAGGTGATGGCGCCGACGTAAGTGACGATCTCGCGCGCCACGTCGGCCTGCTCGAAGAGCGGGGAGAGGCGGCAGACCATGAAGACTCCGGCCGTCACCATGGTGGCGGCATGGATCAAGGCGGAGACCGGGGTCGGACCCTCCATCGCATCCGGCAGCCAGGTGTGAAGCCCCAGCTGGGCCGACTTGCCCATGGCGCCGATGAACAGCAGGATGCAGAGAATCTCCAAGGCCGGCGCGCTGATGCCGAAGACGGTGATGACCTTGTCCGCCTCGCCCGCGGCATGCGGGAAGATGTCGACGAAGTCGACGGCCCCGAAGAGGAAGAAGATACCGGCGATGCCCAGGGCGAAGCCGACATCGCCCACCCGGTTGACCAGGAAGGCCTTCATCGCCGCGTCGTTGGCCGACGGCTTGTGATACCAGAAGCCGATCAAGAGGTAGGAGGCCAGCCCGACCCCTTCCCAGCCGAAGAACATCTGCACCAGGTTGTCGGCCGTCACCAGCATCAGCATGAAGAAGGTGAAGAGCGACAGGTAGGCCATGAAGCGCGGGATCGACTTGTCGTCCGACATGTAGCCGATCGAGTAGAAGTGCACGACGGTGGAGACCACGGTCACCACCATCATCATGCAGACCGACAGGCTGTCGACCTGGATCGCCCAGGCGAGCTTGAAGTTGCCGCTCTCGAACCAGGTGAAGAGCGGCGTGACCCAGGCCTCCTCTCCGCCCAGCGGGACGCGCGCGAAGAGGATCAGCGCGAAGAGCGTCGAGAGCGCCATCAAGGTGCAGGTGACGACCTGCGCGCCGCGGTCTCCCAACGCGTGGCGGAAGAAGCCGGCGACGATGGCACCGATCAGCGGCAGAAAGACGACTGCGGCATCCATCGCGGCTTAGCCCTTCATCATGTTGATGTCTTCCACCGCGATGGACCCGCGGTTTCGGAAGTAGACGACCAGAATGGCAAGCCCGATGGCCGCCTCCGCCGCCGCCACGGTCAACACGAACATGGCGAAGACCTGGCCCACCAAGTCGCCCAGGTGGGTGGAGAAGGCAACCAGATTGATGTTGACCGCGAGCAGCATCAGCTCGATCGACATCAAGATGATGATGACGTTCTTGCGGTTGAGGAAGATGCCAAAGATCCCCAAGGTGAAGAGGACCGCGGCGACCACCAGATAGTGGGTCAGGCCGACTGCAGCTTCCATGGCGCTAGACCCCGCTTCCCGTCGGCACGTCCTTGACCTCGATGGTGTCCTTGACGGGACGCGAAACCTGCGTGGCGATCGACTGCTTCTTCACGCCTTCGCGCCGGCGCAAGGTCAGGACGATGGCGCCGATCATGGCGACCAGCAAGATGAGCCCCGCCAGCTGGAAGAGATAGGCGTAATCGGTATAGAGAATGCGGCCCAGGGCCAGCGTGTTGCTGACCTCCGCCGCCGGCGGCACCGGCCGCTCGAACTGCTGCGTCGCCTCGGGCGCGATGGCCCAGGCACCGACGATCGCGGCCAGCTCCACGAAGAGGATCAGGCCGATCAGTCCGCCCACCGGCAGATACTGCAGGAAACCCTGCCTTAGCTCGACGAAGTTGATGTCCAGCATCATCACCACGAAGAGGAAGAGGACGGCCACCGCGCCGACGTAGACCACCACCAGGATCATCGCCAGGAACTCGGCGCCCATCAGCACGAAAAGCGCCGCCGAGTTGAAGAAGGCCAGGATCAGGAAGAGGACCGAGTGGACCGGATTCTTCGCCGAGATCACCATGACCGCGGCGGCGATGGTGATGGCGGAGAAGAGATAGAAGGCGATGGTTTCGACGATCATGACGCCCCCTTTCGGAGTCCGACGGCTTCCGCGCTCTTGCCCGCTCTTTCAGTCATGCCCTGCACCCCTTGACCCCTTTCGAGTTTCTTGCCGCTCGCCTGCCGCCGCAATGGCCGCTCAGCGATAGGGCGCATCCTTTTCGATGTTCAGCGCGATCTCGTACTCCCAGCGGTCTCCGTTATCCAGGAGCTTCTCCTTGTTGTAGAAGAGCTCTTCGCGGGTCTCGGCCGAAAACTCGAAGTTCGGACCCTCGACGATGGCATCGACCGGGCAGGCCTCCTGGCAGAAACCGCAGTAGATGCACTTGGTCATGTCGATGTCGTAGCGCGTGGTGCGGCGGCTGCCGTCCTCGCGCGGTTCCGACTCGATGGTGATGGCTTGCGCCGGACAGATCGCCTCGCAGAGCTTGCAGGCAATACAGCGCTCCTCCCCGTTGGGGTAGCGCCGCAGGGCGTGCTCGCCGCGGAAACGCGGCGATAGCGGCCCCTTCTCATAGGGATAGTTCAAGGTGACCTTGGGCTTGAAGAAGTAGCGCAAGGTCAGGCTCATTCCGGACAGGAGTTCGCCCATCAACAGGCTCCGCAAGCCGCTGGACATCGCCGACATCGCTCACTCACCTCTCTCGCCAACGCGGGGCGCCATCATATCTCACCCTCCCCCACCGGCCTGCGGCAGCCAGCCGAACCAGACCAGCGCACCCGCGGTCACCACCAGCCAAACCAGCGACAGCGGCAGGAAAACCTTCCAGCCCAAGCGCATCAGCTGGTCGTAGCGATAGCGCGGGAAGGTCGCGCGGACCCACAGGAAGCAGAAGAGCACCAGGCAGACCTTGGCCACGAACCAGAAGACGCCCGGTATCCAGGTGAAGGGCGCCACGCCGAAGGGCGGCAGCCACCCACCCAGGAAGAGGATGGTCGTCATCGCGCTCATCAAGATCATGTTGGCGTACTCGCCGAGGAAGAAGAGCGCGAAGGACATGGAGGAGTATTCGACGAAGTAGCCGGCGACCAGCTCCGACTCGCCTTCCGGCAGGTCGAAGGGGGCGCGGTTGGTCTCAGCCAAGGTCGAGATGAAGAAGACCACAAACATCGGCAGCAGCGGGATGCAGTACCAGATGTCCTGCTGGGACAGCACGATGTCGGTAACGTTCAGCGAACCGGCGCAGAGGATGACGGTCACGATGACGAAGCCCATGGAGACTTCGTAGGAGACCATCTGCGCGGCCGAGCGCAGCGCGCCCAGGAAGGGGTACTTCGAGTTCGAGGCCCAGCCGGCCATGATGACGCCGTAGACGCCGAGCGAGGAGATGGCGAAGAGGTAGAGGATGCCGACATTGATGTCGGCGATGACCCAGCCTTCCGCCACCGGGATCACCGCCCAGGCGATCAGCGCCAGGGTGAAGGTCAGCATCGGCGCCAAGAGGAAGACCACCCGGTTGGAGCCGGCCGGCAGGATGGTCTCCTTGAACAGCAGCTTGATGCCGTCGGCGAAGGGCTGCAGCATCCCGAAGGGTCCGACCACGTTCGGTCCCTTGCGCAGCTGCATGGCGGCGATCACCCGCCGCTCCGCCAAGGTCAGATAGGCCACGGCCACCAAGAGCGGCACCACCAGCGCGATGATGGAGAGCAGCGTCAGGATGGTGGGCCAGGCGTAGCCGGACCAGAAGCCGATCTCACCCATGAGTGCCTGTCGCCTCTTCTTGGCCGCCGACGAAGGTCGCGCTGCACTCGGCCATGGTGGCGGACGCGCGACTGATCGGATCGGTTCTGTAGTAGTCCGCTATGGGCGAGTGGAAGGCTGCGTCGTCGAGCGGACCCTCCGCGCCGAACGCCCCCCAGGAGCCGGCGTTCTGCCGATCGACCTGGCCGAAGCGGGGATTGCTCTCGATCAGAAGCCGGCGCAGGTCGCCCAGGTTGTCGAAGGGCAAGGGCTGGTTCAGGCGGGCCGAGAGCGCGCGCACGATGGTCCAGTCCTCTCGCGCGTCGCCCGGCGGGAAGACCGCCAGGCGGGCCAATTGCACCCGGCCCTCGGTGTTGACGTAGGTGGCGTTCTTCTCGGTGTAGGCCGCGCCGGGCAGAACGACGTCGGCGCGCCGCGCCCCGGCATCGCCGTGATGGCCCTGGTAGATCACGAAGGCCTTGCCCAGTCGGGTCATGTCGATCTCGTCGGCGCCCAGCAGATAGACCAGCTTGATCTCACCGCTCTCGCAGCCGGCGAGAATGCCCTCCAGGTCCTTGCCGTCGGCCTGCGGCAGGAAGCCGAGCAACAAGCCGCCAACGCGTGCGCCGGCGGTATGTAGGACGTTAAACCCGTTCCAGCCCTCGGGTGCCTGCGCGCCAGCCATGCCGTAGCGCTCGGCGACCTGCCGGGCAAGGTGCAAGACGGCGCTGCCGTCCGACCGCGCCAGAGCGCCCTGGCCCAGGATCAGCAAGGGTCGCTCGGCCGCCGTCAAGGCCTCCGCGAAACCGCCCTCGCCCCTCGCCAAGGCCGCCAGGGCCGCCGGCCCGTCGCCCAGGTGGTCGTAGCCATAGGTCAGGTCGGGACGCGGGCCCACCATCGCCACCTTCAGCCCGCCGGCCAGGCTCCGCTTGCGCAGGCGCGCATTCACCAGCGGCGCCTCCCAGCGCGGGTTGGTTCCGATCAAGAGGACGGCGTCGGCATCCTCGATGCCGGCGATGCCGCTGTTGAAGAGGAAGCCGGCTTCAGGCCCGCCGCCGGGCTCGGCGGCGATCTTGGCGCCGTCCTGCCGGCAGTCCAGGTTCGAGGAGCCCATGGCCTGCATCAAAAGCTTCAGTGCCATCATCGCCTCGGCGTCGGCCAGATCGCCGGCGAGGGCCGCCATCTCGTTACCGGCGGTCGCGGTCATCTTGTGCGCGATCACCTCGAAGGCATCGCTCCAGCTGGCCGGCTGCAGCTTGCCGTCGGCGTTGCGCACATAGGGGCGGTCGAGACGCGCCTTCTTCAAGCCGTCGATCGCATAGCGCGACTTGTCGGCCAGCCACTCCTCGTTCACGCCTTCGTGCAGACGCGGCAAGATTCTCAGCAGGTCGCGGCCGCGCGCGTCGATCCGGATGTTGCTGCCGACCGCGTCCATCACGTCGACCGAGTTGGTCTTGCGCAGCTCCCACGGCCGGGCGTGGAAAGCGTAGGGCCTCGCGGTCAGGGCACCGACCGGGCAGACGTCGATCAGATTGCCCGAGAGTTCGCTATTGACGGCGCGCTCCAGGGTCGTGATCTCCGCGTGTTCGCCGCGGTTCACCAGGCCGATGTCCTCCACCCCGGCGACCTCGGTGGCAAAGCGCACGCAGCGGGTGCATTGGATGCAGCGGGTCATCACCGTCTTGACGATGGGACCCATCTCCTTCTCGGCGACGGCCCGCTTGTTCTCGCTGTAGCGGCTTCGGTCATAGCCGTAGGCCATGGCCTGATCCTGCAGATCGCACTCGCCGCCCTGATCGCAGATCGGGCAGTCCAGCGGATGATTGATCAGCAGGAACTCCATGGTGCCCTGACGCGCCTTCTGCACCAAGGGCGTATCGGTCTTGATCACCATCCCCTCGCCCGCCGGCATGGCGCAAGAGGCGATCGGCTTGGGCGCACGCTCCATCTCGACCAGGCACATGCGGCAGTTACCGGCGACCGAGAGGCGCTCGTGATAGCAAAAGCGCGGAATCTCCACCCCGGCCAGTTCGCAAGCCTGCAGAACCGTGATCCCGGCGGGCACCTCGATCTCGCGTCCGTCGATGGTCAGCTTCGGCATGGTCCCGGTCCGATCCCTTCTCTCCAGTTCCGGCTCAGGCCGCGGCCCGCGCGCGATAAGCTTCGATGCGCCGCTCCAACTCCGGACGGAAGTGGCGGATAAGCCCCTGGATCGGCCAAGCCGCCGCGTCGCCCAGCGCGCAGATGGTATGGCCCTCGACCTGATGGGTGACATCCAACAGCAAGTCGATCTCGCGCTTTTCCGCCTCGCCGCGGATCATCCGCGTCATCACCCGATACATCCAGCCCGTGCCTTCGCGGCAGGGCGTGCACTGCCCGCAGCTCTCGTGCATGTAGAAGTGCGAGAGGCGGGCGATGGCTTCGACGATATCGGTGGAGCGGTCCATAACGATCACCGCCGCCGTGCCGAGGCCCGACTGCACGTCGCGCAGGCCGTCGAAGTCCATCAGGACCTCGCCGCAGATCTCCAGCGGCAAGCAAGGCACCGACGAGCCGCCGGGGATGATCGCCAGGAGGTTCTCCCAGCCGCCGCGCACCCCGCCGGCATGCTTCTCGATCAACTCCCGCAGGGGAATGCTCATCGCCTCTTCGACGTTGCAGGGCTTCTCCACGTGGCCGGAGATGGAGAAGATCTTGGTCCCGTGGTTGCGCGGGCGGCCGAACTGCTTCCACCAGCTGACCCCGCGGCGGAGGATCTCCGGCACGACGGCGATGGTCTCGACGTTGTTGATCGTCGTCGGGCAGCCGTAGAGACCGGCAGCCGCCGGGAAGGGCGGCTTCAGGCGAGGCTGGCCCTTCTTGCCCTCCAGGCTCTCGAGCAGCGCCGTCTCCTCGCCGCAGATGTAGGCGCCTGCACCGCGGTGCAGGTAGATGTCGCACGGCCAGTCACTGCCGCCGGCGTTCTTGCCCAGCAAGCCGGCCGCGTAGGCCTGATCGATGGCCTTCTGGATGTTGGAGGCCTCGTTGTAGTACTCGCCGCGCACGTAGATGTAGCTGGCCTGGGCACCCATCGCGAAGCAGGCCACCACGATGCCCTCCAGCAGGCGGTGGGGATCGTTGCGCAGGATTTCGCGGTCCTTGCAGGACCCGGGCTCGGACTCGTCGGCGTTGACCACCAGATAGCGCGGGCGATCGTCGCGCTTGGGCCACATGAAGCTCCACTTCATTCCGGTCGGGAAGCCCGCGCCGCCGCGCCCGCGCAGGTCCGATTCCTTCATCAGCTCGATGATCTTCTCCGGCCCCAGGGCGATCATCGTCGGGATCTCGCTCCAGACGCCGCGCCGCCGAGCGCCCTCGAGGCCCCAGTCGTCCTGGCCGTAGAGGTTGGTGAAGATGCGGTCCTTATCCTGCAGCATGGCCTATGCGCTCTTCCCCTCTTCGCCGGCCAAGGCCTTGGCCTGGCCGACCCAGTCTTCCCGTTCGATCCGCCCGGAGAAACCCAGTTCCTTCCCGATCCAGTCGACCTCTTCCGCGCTCCAAGCAGCGACCTGATCGAAGTGGAAAATGCCGAGGCCGTTCAAGCCCTCTTCGGCTTTCGGCCCGAGGCCTTTGATTTTCTTGAGATTATCCGCCTTGCCATCGCGCGGCCCGGCAAGCCCGGCCGGCTGGCCGGCCGCCGGCTTCGCAGGCGCCGTCTCTTCCGCCTTGGCCGGTGCCGGCGCCGGCTGCGCAGACGCCTCCTCCGCCTCAACCTCCGCGGAGTCGCCCAGCAGAATGCCACCCGATGGGGCATGCTCCGGCAGCTGAGTCAGCGTGTGCGGTCCATCGGCCCGCGCCGAGGCCAAGCGGCCGACTTGAGACCCTACTTTAACATTGCGACCGGCTTTCAAATCTTCCAGCAGTTTCTCCATCGTTTCTGGAGTAAGATCTTCAAAGTAGTCGTCGTTGATCTGCAGCATCGGCGCGTTGCAGCAGGCGCCGAGGCACTCGACCTCCATCAAGGTGAAGAGACCGTCATCGGAGGTGCCGCCGATCTCGATCCCGCAGACCCGCTTGATCGTGTCGGTCAGACCATCGGACCCGCGCAGCCAGCAGGGCGTGGTGCGGCAGACCTGCAGGAGGTACTTACCGACAGGCTTCTTGTTGAACATGGTGTAGAAGCTGGCGACCTCGTGCACCCGGATGGGCGCCATCTCCAGGCGTTTCGCCACGAACTCGACCGCCTCGGGGCTGAGCCAGCCGCCGTTCTGCCGCTGCGCGATGTCGAGGAGGGGGATGACCGCGCTGCGATGACGACCCTCCGGATAGCGCGCGATGATGCGCTGCGCTAAAGCCTCGTTCTCGGCGTCGAAGGCGAAGTCGCCGCTCTCCGGCGCCCGGTAGCTGGTCTGGCTCATCGATCCACCTCGCCGAAGACGATATCCATCGAGCCGAGGATCGCGACGCTGTCCGCCAGCATGTGCCCCTTGCAGAGGTAGTCCATGGCGGCGAGATGCGCGAAGCCGGGCGCCCTGATGTGGCACTTGTAGGGCTTGTTGGTGCCGTCCGACACCAGATAGACGGCGAACTCGCCCTTCGGCGCCTCGACCGCCGTATAGGTCGCCCCCGGCGGCACGTGATAGCCCTCTGTATAGAGCTTGAAGTGATGAATCAGCGCTTCCATGGACTGCTTCATCTCGCTGCGCCTGGGCGGCGTGACCTTATGGTTCGGGGTATGGACCGGGCCGTCCGGAATTTGGTCGATGCACTGGGTGATGATCACCAGCGACTGTCGCATCTCTTCCATGCGGACCAGATAGCGGTCGAAGCAGTCGCCGTTCTTGCCCACGGGAATTCCGAAGGAGAGGTCGGCATAGCAGTCGTAGGGCTGCGAGCGGCGCAGGTCCCACGGCAGTCCGGAGCCGCGGATCATCGGGCCCGAGAAGCCCCAGTCCAGCGCTTCCTCCGCGCTCACCACGCCGATATCAACCGTCCTCTGGCGGAAAATCCGGTTCTCGTTCAGCAGGTTCTCAAAGTCATCTATGATCTTGGGAAAGGTCTCGCAGAAGGTGCGGATGTCGCCCAGAAGACCGGCCGGCAGGTCCTGATGGACGCCACCCGGTCGGAAGTAGGCCGCATGCAAGCGCGCACCGCAGACCCGCTCGTAGAACTCCATGATCTTCTCGCGCTCCTCGAAACCCCAGAGGATCGGCGTCATGGCTCCGACGTCCAGCGCGAAGGTGGTGATGTTCAAGAGGTGGTTGGCGATCCGCCCCAGCTCCGCATAGAGGACGCGGATGTACTGCGCCCGCTTCGGCACCTCGATCCCGAGCAGCTTTTCCACCGCCAGGGCGTAGGCATGCTCCTGGTTCATCGGCGCCACGTAGTCGAGGCGATCGAAGTAGGGCACGGCCTGGAGATAGGTCTTGTACTCGATCAGCTTCTCGGTGCCACGATGGAGCAGTCCGATGTGCGGATCGGCGCGCTCGATAACCTCGCCATCCATCTCCAGGACCAAGCGGAGCACACCGTGCGCGGCCGGGTGCTGCGGACCGAAGTTCAGGGTGAGCGGCTTGATCTTTGCTTCCGCCATGGCGCTCTCCTCAAGCCTTCCCTTCGCCTTCGGCCTTCTCGTCGCCGGGCAGCAAGGCGTTGGTCTTGGCGTTCAGCATGCCTTCCCAAGGCGACTCGAAATCGAAGCTGCGGAACTCCTGCGTCAGCGAGACCGGCTCGTAGACCACCCGCTTCTGCTCTTCGTCGTAGCGCACCTCGACGTAGCCGGTCATCGGGAAGTCCTTGCGCAGCGGATGCCCCTCGAAGCCGTAGTCGGTCAGGATACGGCGCAGATCGGGATGCCCGGTGAAGAAGACGCCATAGAGGTCCCACACCTCCCGTTCCAACCAATCGGCCGAGCTGAAGACGCCCACGGCAGAGGGTACCGGTGCCTCCTCATCCGTTCTCAAGGAGACCCTAATGCGGTAATTCTGCTTGACCGACAGGAGGTTGTAGACGATTTCGAACCTTTGCTCCTCTTCCGGCCAGTCGACCGCCGTGATGTCCACCAGTGCGGTGAACTGGCAGCTCTGATCGTCGCGCAGGTGGCTGAGAAGCCGTAGGATATGCGCGCCGTCGGTGCGCAAGATCAGCTCGGCGCGATCCTCGTCCACGGCCGCGATGGCCTCGGGAAGGGAGTCGCGCAGCTGTTCGCCCAGGTCGCGCAAAGCCTGATCCATGGTGTTCATGTCCCCCGCCCCTGCGCGTTCAGCGGCTCAGGCCCGCCTGGCGGCGCACCTTCTTCTTGAGCTGCAAGATGCCATAGAGCAGCGCCTCCGCCGTCGGGGGGCAACCGGGCACGTAGACGTCGACCGGCACCACCCGATCGCAGCCCCGCACCACCGAATAGGAGTAGTGATAGTAGCCGCCGCCGTTGGCGCAGGAGCCCATGGAGATCACCCAGCGCGGCTCAGCCATCTGGTCATAGACCTTGCGCAAGGCCGGCGCCATCTTGTTGGTCAAGGTGCCGGCGACGATCATCACGTCCGACTGGCGCGGGCTTGGCCGAAAGACGATGCCGAAGCGATCGAGATCGTAGCGGCTGCAGGCGGTGTGCATCATCTCCACCGCGCAGCAAGCCAGGCCGAACGTCATCGGCCACAGCGAGCCGGTGCGCGCCCAGGCCGCCAGCTTGTCGAGCTGGCCCACGATGAAGCCCTTATCCTCGATTTCGGCCGCCACGCGGCCCAGAAGCTCTCTCTGGTCCGGTCCGGGTGCGAGCGGGCTGCTGCTGTCGTTCATGGTCACTGTCCCGTCATTGCTGGCTGGCCCGGAATGGGGCGGTCGCCCCGCCCTACTCCCACTCCAGCGCGCCCTTCCGCCACTCGTAAGCGAAGCCGATGGTCAAAAGGCCCAGAAAGATGATCATCGACCAGAATCCGAAGGTGCCTATGTCGGCCAGTCCCACGGCCCAAGGGAAGAGGAAAGCCACCTCCAGATCGAAGATGATGAAGAGAATGGCGACCAGGTAGAAGCGCACATCGAAGCGGCCGCGCGCGTCGTCGAATGCCTCGAACCCGCATTCGTAGGCCGAGACCTTCTCCGAGTCGGGACGCTGTTCGCCGACGATGTAGGAGGCAAGCACCATCAGACCCGCCAGCGCGCCGGCAATGCCCAAGAAGAGCAGAATGGGAAAGTACTCGCCCAGGATCCCGTCTTGCATCGGCCAGCGTCCTCGCTTTCGCTCGCGGCATTCGGCACGCCGAAGACTGGAGCCGGGTGCCGCAAAGGTGCCTCACTTCTGCCCGGAATATAGAGTGGCGCACCGATACTGGCAAAGAAGAAGCTGTCCCGAAAGCGAGGCAATTCAGCCCGCATTCGAGGTAGCAAGTGCGAGTGATTCGCATCAAGATCCCGACCGAGGTAACGCGCGACCCAATCTCTCCCGGGCCGCGATGGAGTGCCTCTCGCCATACACCGCACGCGCGGAGAATCGCAGTGCAGGCGCGGACCGCCTCCCCTGGCCCGCGCGAGACGCTTGACAAAAGGTGCTTGCCGCCCAAGCGCTCGATCATCCGAAGGTCTCGAGCAGAGCGACACGTGCCCCGTCGCCTCCCTTGCCATCCAAGAACTGAGCTAACGATTAAATCTAACGCGACAACCATTTTCTGGATCACTTTTCGCCGAAACTCAGAAATTAAGGAATCACTTAGCCTTTAGCCACAGTAAACACGACACTCACTTGACCGCCATTCTCCGCGCTCTGCAGTATGCCGGCCTGAGACGTGGGCAAGACGAGCAGCAGCGCCGGGGGTAGCGAGATGGCACAGCAGGAGATGAGCGAAGACCGGCTGACCGCGACGGCGGTCGACCTTGCGGCGAGAATAGCCGTGCTGGGGCTGGTGGTGGCTTGGTGTTACGTCCTCTTCCGACCCTTTGTCGCCATCGTGCTCTGGGGCATCATTCTGGCCATTGCGCTCTATCCGGTCTTCTTGAAGCTGAAGGGCTGGCTCTTCGGCAGGGGGTCGCTCTCGGCCATCGTCCTCACCCTGGTTGGCCTGGTGATCCTCCTGGGGCCGGTCAGCGTGATGTCGGCCAGTTTCGTCGACAATCTCACCACCTTCGCCGGACACCTCTCGGCCGGGACGCTGAAGGTGCCGCCACCGCCGGCCGGCGTCGCGGACTGGCCCATCATCGGCGAGAGCGTCCGCGACGTCTGGTCCTTGGCGTCGGTGAACCTGGAAGGCGCCTTGACCAAGTACTCCACCCAGGTGGCCGCCGTCGCGGCGGTGCTGCTGCAGCTGGCGGCTGACGCCGGGCTCACCCTGGTCCAGTTCATCCTGGCCATCATCATCGCCGGCATCCTGATGCCCAACGCCGATCGCATGAGCCACGGCCTGACGCTCTTCGCCGCCCGCCTGACGCCGAGCCGCGGCGCCGCCTTCATCGAACTGGCCCGCTCTACCGTGCGCAACGTGGCGCGCGGCGTGATCGGCGTCTCCGTGCTGCAGACGCTGCTGATCGCCTTCGGATTCGTGGCAGCCGGTGTCCCGCTGGCGGGCCTCTTGGCCTTACTTTGCCTGATCCTGGCGATCATTCAGATCGGGCCCGGCATCATCGTCATCGGCTCGATCGTCTACGTCTGGTCGGTCATGGACACGCTGACCGCCGTGCTCTTCACCGTCTGGATGGTGCCGGCCATGCTGATCGACAACATCCTGCGCCCCATCGTCATGGCCCGCGGTCTGCCGGTGCCCATGGTGGTCATCCTGATCGGGGTGCTGGGCGGCACCATCGTGCACGGCCTGATCGGCCTCTTCATCGGGCCGGTGGTGCTCTCCTTCGGCTACGAACTGGTGCGGGCCTGGGTCTTGAAGCCGACCGACGACGACCGAGAGCCGGCGGAGGCAAAGGGCGAAACGCCTTAGACCGCGATCCGCGCGGTGAAGAGCGCGGCGCAGCCGACGCGCTCTAGCGTCACCTCGGTGAAGCGTGCCTTTAGGGCGCTCTCCAGATCTTCGAAGCGGTCCTCGCGGTTCGAGAAGACGCCCTTGCGATTGTAGGTTTCCATGAGCCTGCGCGCGATCCACGACCTGGGCGCATCGCCCTGCAGCAAGGTCGCGCCGAAGAGGACCGCGCCGGGAGCACCCAGCGCACCAATGTTGTCCAGCACCCGCGCCTTCTCGGGAATCGAGCCCGGCAGGCAGTGCAGCAGGTAGGTTAGGCCGATCGAGGCGAAGGGACCGCAACGCGGCAAGGGCTGAAAGACGTCGGCCTGCAGGGTCGCGGGCTTCAGCCTCGCCAAGCGTCGGCCGGCGTAGTCGAGGCAGGCCGGGTTGAGGTCGATCAAGGTCACCCGCGGCGCCGCGCCGGGGAAGCGGGTGTGCTCCAGAAAGTAGCCGCTGCCCACTCCGACATCGAGATGCCGCTCGCTGACGCAGCGCTGATAGAGCTGCCGCAGCCGCTTCGTCGGACAGCGCCAGATCAGGTGGTTCGACAGGCCGTGGACGAGAAGGTCGTAGAGCTTCAGAACGCGCGCGCTATAGACCGCCTGGCCCGCCGCGACGGCCTCCGGGCTGGGGTGAGACGGCGCCACCGGGGCCTAGTTCGTCGGCGCCGAGGCCGTCATCGACAGGTCGCGCCACTCCTCTTGCACCAAGCGACCATCCTTCACGACGTGAAAGATCACCCGAAAGATGAGCCCGCTTCGGCCCAAGGCGGCGGCAAAGATGCGCGGGCGCCACCACTCGGGGGGATGCACCGTGACGTGGTAGCTCTCGCCGTTCTCCAGCTTCGCCTTGGCCGGGAAACAGGCCAGCGTCAGGAAGACGTAGCGCTTGGCGTAGTCGAAGATCTCCGTCAGCACCCAATCCAGGTCATCTTCGGCGCAGTGCTGAAGCACGTCGGTGCAGATCACCGCATCGAAACGTTCGGACGGCACCTTCGAGAGCGGCGCGAACCAAGGATCGTAGCAGGTGATCTTGTCCAGCTCCCAATAGTCCTTGAGGCTCTTGGCGCTGTCGCCGCTCGGCACGTCGATCGGGCGCTGCTTGTGGGCCGCTGCCCGTCCGGAGCCGTAGTCCAGCAAGCTCTTGCAGCCGGTTTCCTTGAGGTCGGCGCGGATATGGTCGATGTGCTGAAAGAGGTTACCGCCGCCGAACACGCTCTCGCCGGCCTCACCCCGCCGCTCCGCCTCGCGGTGCAGGTTCCGGTAGATCTTTCCCAACTCTTCGTAGCGCTTGCTGGGGTTCGCGTGGGTAAAGGCCAAGCGTTCCACGGGTTTCTTTTCGGCCATCGACGGGTCTCTCGATCAACTGCGGTCGCGGGTCTGTCTCATAGGAAGGCCAAGCTGGCAAGACCGAGGAAGGAAAAGAAGCCGACAACGTCGGTCACCGTGGTCAGGAAGACGGTCGAGGCGATGGCCGGATCGACCTTCAGGCGGTCCAGGGCCAGGGGGATGAGAATGCCGGAGAGTGCGGCCGCGCCCATGTTCACCACCATGGCCGCGCCGATCACCAGTCCGATTTCGGGCATGTCGAACCAGGCATAGGCTATCAAGCCGGTCACCACGGCAAAGGCCAGTCCGTTGAGCACCCCGACGAAGAGCTCCTTTCCGATGATCCGCGCCGCATTGGTGCGGGTGAGATCGTGCATGGCGAGCGCGCGCACGGCGATGGTTAAGGTCTGGGTGCCGGCGTTGCCGCCCATCGAGGCGACGATCGGCAGCAAGACCGCCAGGGCCACGACGCGCGACAAGGCGTCCTCGAACAGACCGATCACCAGCGATGCCAAGACCGCGGTCAGCAGGTTGACGAAGAGCCACGGCATGCGGGCCCGGGTGGTCTCCATCACGTCGGAATAGAAGTCCGGACGCGACACGCCGCCCAGCTTCAAGAGCGTGTCCTCTGCCTCCTCGTCGATCACGTCGACCACGTCGTCGACGGTGATGTTGCCGACCAGGCGGCCGTCCTCGTCGACCACCGGCGCGGAGACCAGGCCGTAGCGACGAAAGAGGTCCGCCACCTCGCTCTGCTCCTTGTCCACGGTAATCGGCATCATGTGCTCTTCGTCCATCACCTGGGTGATGGGCAGCGGCCGCTTCGCCCGCAGCACCCGGCTCAAGGGGGCGACCCCGACCGGCTTGTGGCGCGGATCGACGATGAAGAGGTTGTAGAAGTCGTCCGGTAGGTGATCGGCGGAGCGCATGTAGTCGATGGTCTCGCCCACGGTCCAGGCGGAGGGAATGGCGGCCACCTCGCGCTGCATCAGGCGTCCGGCCGTGCCCTCGTCGAAGGTCAGGCCTTCGAGCAGTAGCCGGCGATAGACGGCCGGCAGGTCGGAGAGGATCCGGCGCTGCGCCTCTTCGTCCAGATCGGCGAAGAGGTCGAGCGCGTCGTCCGACTCCAATTCGGACAGGATGAGGGCCAGCCGCTCCGACCCCAAGGCCTCGATCACGTCCTCTCGCACCGTGGGATCGAGGTAGGACAGGGTGACCGGCTCGAGCTCGCTGCCCAGCAGGGAAAGGAGGCTGGCCCGCTCGTCGGGAGCCAAGGCTTCGAGGAGGTCGGCCTGGTCGGCCGGGTAGAGGTCGGCTGCCAGTGCCCTCACCTGGGGCTGCAGGTCCTCGACTGGCGCCTCGCTGGCCAAGGTCTCGCTGACTTCGCGAATGAACTCGTCGGTTAGAGTGAACTCCCCGGCCGCTAGCTCCTCGGCCTCCGGAGTCGGCTCGTCACGCGCGCTCATGGCCTCCTCCTTATTCGCCGCCGCCTCGATCAGTGCTTAGTGCGCGCAGCTCCGTCTGACAGCCCCGAACCTATTCGAGCGAGGGCGCCGCGCAAGCGCGAAAGGTCGCGCCCCATCTTGCCAAGGGCTCCTCGCGGCGCCATCAAGCAGGGTTATGGTCGCATGGATCACCAGCAACGCGCCGATCGACTACGAAGACGCGGTGTCCTTTATGGAGACGCGGGTCGCGGAGATTCGCGCCGGAGAGGCCGAAGAGACGATCTGGCTGTTGGAGCATCCGCCGCTCTATACCGCCGGCACCTCTGCCAAGCCGGCCGATCTGCGCCAGGCCGACCGCTTCCCCGTCTATCGGACGGGACGCGGCGGCCAGTTCACCTATCACGGACCCGGGCAGCGGGTCGTCTACGTCATGCTCGATCTGAAGCGGCGCGGCCCCGATCTCCGCGCCTTCGTGCATCGCCTGGAGGACTGGGTGATCGCCAGCCTCGCCTGCTTCGAGGTCACGGGAGAACGGCGTGACGGCCGAGTCGGCATCTGGGTCGATCGCGGTGCCGGCCGGGAGGACAAGATTGCCGCCATCGGCGTGCGAGTCCGGCGCTGGGTCACATTCCACGGTATCGCCGTCAACGTCGATCCGGACCTGGAGCACTTCGGCGGCATCGTACCCTGCGGCATCGCCGATTCCCACCTGGGCGTCACCTCGCTCCGCGCGCTGGGCTCGGCCGCCAACCTGGCCGATCTTGACTCGGTTCTGAAACGCACATTCACGGCTCTGTTCAACAACTTACAAAGCAAAGCGGATAAGAAACTCGATGCCTCTGCACAGCACCTATAGCGGCCGCTATCCTGCCGTCCGACTGCGTCGGCTAAGACAGTCGGACTGGCTCCGGCGGATGGTCGCCGAGAGCCATCTGGGCGCAAGCGATTTCATCTGGCCCCTCTTCGTCGCCGCGCCCGGTGAAGTGGGCGCGGTGAAGTCGATGCCGGGCGTCTATCGCCATGACCTGGACGGCATCCTGCGCCTCTGCGAGACGGCATTGGCCGCTAGTATTCCTTGCATCGCGCTCTTCCCACACGTCCCCGACGAGCTGAAGTCGGCGGACTGCCGAGAGGCGGTGAACCCCGACAACCTGGTCTGCCGCGCCGTTCGCGCCGTCAAGCAGCGCTTTCCCGAGCTCGGCGTCATGTGCGACGTGGCCCTTGATCCGTTCAATGCCGATGGGCATGACGGGCTCCTGCGCGACGGCGAGATCCTGAACGACGAGACGGTGGAGGTCCTGGTCCAACAGGGCCTGGTCCAGGCCGAGGCGGGCAGCGACCTCTTGGGGCCATCGGACATGATGGACGGCCGCATCGGCGCGCTCAGGTCGGCCCTTGACGAGGCCGGACATAGCCAGGTCGCGGTGATGGCTTACGCCGCCAAGTTCGCCAGCGCCTTCTACGGCCCCTTCCGCGAAGCCGTCGGCTCCAGCTCCGCCTTGAAGGGGGACAAGAAGACCTATCAGCTGAACCCGGCCAACCGGGCCGAAGCGCTGCGCGAGGTGGCGCTCGACGTCGCCGAGGGCGCCGACATGGTCATGGTAAAGCCCGGGCTTCCCTATCTGGATGTCTTGCGGGAAGTGAAGGACAGCTTTGGATTGCCGACTTTGGCTTATCAAGTCAGCGGCGAATACGCGATGCTTAAAGCGGCATCACAAAGGGGATGGCTTGATCATGACAGGGTGGTGTTGGAGAGCCTCATGTGTTTCAAGAGGGCTGGCGCAGACGCCATCCTAACCTATGCGGCCCTGGAGGCCGCCCAACTGCTGGCCACTCAAAGCTGACGCCGGCGCTGAGGAGCATTCCCCGTATGGCTCTAGTTACCCGAATCGCGGCCGGCCTGGCGCTGGCATTCTTCCTCCTGCCGGCCACGGCAATGGCACAGAGCGCGGAGGAAATGCAGGCCATGTTCGGCCAAATGGACGCAAACGGCGACGGCGAACTCACCACCGACGAAATCGGCTTCCTGATGGGCGGTGCGACGGGCGATTCCCCCGAGGCGCAGATGATGATCGTGGTGCTCGACGAGGACGGCAGCGGCGGCATCTCCGCGGCGGAGTTCGCGGCTGTCGCGACGATGATGTCCGGTCAGCTGACCGACGCGCAGTTGCAGCGTCTCTTCACCCATTTCGACCTGAACAGCGATGCCGTCGTCGACCGCTCGGAGCTGACCTCCGCCATGCAGTCGATGGGTGGATACGAGGGTGAAGAATCGGTCGACGAAGCCCTAGCCGAGGCTGATAGCGACGGCAACGGCCAGATCGACTTTAGCGAGTTCAAGTCGGTCGTTAACTAACGCCGGAGGCCCCGAAAGGCGCAGTGCAGCCCTGCGCCCTTCGCCTCTGGCTTTGATTTGGCGGGCGGCCTCATAGTGCCGCCCATGACGATTAGGTTGCGATACTGGCGGTGGGACCTGCGCGCGTCGCATCCGGCTTCTTTTTTGGGCCGCGATGCCGCTTCCTGGCGCACGGAGTTTCGTGCCACCCTCGCGCTTGCCTGGCCGCTGGTGATGATGCAGCTGGCCCAGATCGGCATCCACACGGTCGAAATCCTTTACGCCGGGCGCCTGGGGCCGACGGAGTTGGCAGCCGCCACCGTGGGCTCCCAGACCTATCACGGTGTATTCCTCTTCCTCCTGGGCCTGGCGATCGCGGTCGCGCCCATGGTGAGCCAGGCACGCGGCCGCCGCGCCTTCCGCGTCATCCGGCGCACCGTTCGCCAGGGTCTCTGGGTCGTCACCCTGATGGCGATACCCTCCATGGTGCTGCTGTGGTACATCAAACCCTTGATGCTGCTGCTCGGGCAGTCGCCGGAAGTCGCGGAGGCGGCCGAAGACTTCACCAGGCCGATGACCTTGGGCCTACCCGCCTGGATCTGGTACTTCGTGCTGCGCAACTTCGCGGCAGCCATGGACCGGCCGCGGCCGGCCCTCTACGTCATCCTGGCGGGCATCGTGGTGAACGCGCTTGCCGGCTATGCCCTGGTGTTCGGAAACCTGGGCGCGCCGCGCCTGGGCATCGAAGGCGCCGGGATCGCCGCCGCGGCCTCGGCTTGGGTCGTCTTCCTGGGCATGTTGGCCTTCGTCGTGACCGACCGCCAGCTGCGCCGCTTTAAGCTCTTCGGCCGGCTTTGGCGCGCCGACTGGCCGCTGTTCAAGGAGATCATGCGCGTCGGCCTGCCGATCGGCCTGGCACTCTTCTTCGAGACCAGCTTCTTCATGGCCGCGCTCTATCTCCAAGGCCTCATCTCGGTCAGCGCGCAAGCAGCGCACGGGGCCGCGATCCAGCTGGTCGCCATCGCCTTCATGCTGCCACTGGGCATCGCGCAGGCCGGCACGGTCCGCATCGGCTTGGCCGTGGGCCGGAACGATCAGGTGACGGCCGGCAGGGCAGCCGCCATCACCTACGGCCTGGGACTGGTCTGCGCGCTGCTGACGGCAGCGCTGCTGATCTTGATACCGACCAACATGATGCAGCTCTTCCTCAGCGACAGCCATCCCGACAGCGCGGAGGTGATCGGCCTGGGCGTGGCCTTCCTGGCGGTCGGCGCCCTTTTCCAACTGGCCGACAGCGGACAGGTCATCGCCATGGGCTGCCTCAGGGGTCTCAAGGACACCAAGGTCCCGATGTTGATCGCCGCCTTCGGGTACTGGGTCGTGGGACTGCCGCTGTCCATTCTGCTGGGCTTCGGAACCTCGATGGCCGGTGTCGGCATCTGGATCGGCCTGGCGGCCGGCCTCACCGTGGCCGCCTTGCTGCTGACCCGCCGCTTCTACCGTCTCTGGCAAGCCTGGCCGGCACTGCCGTGAGCCGGGCAAACAAGATCAGGGCCGACCAGCTGCTGGTCGAACGCGGGCTCTGCGAGAGCAGGAGCCGGGCGCAGGCTCTGATCATGGCCGGACAGGTGCTGGCCGGCGACCGCCCGGTGGAGAAGGCCGGACAACTGCTGCCGGCAGAGGCAAGCCTGCGCCTCCGAGGCAAGGACCACCCCTGGGTCAGCCGCGGCGGCCTCAAGCTGGAGAAGGGCCTCGCCCACTTCGCCGTCGATCCGCGGCGATGCCTCTGCCTCGACATCGGCGCCTCGACCGGCGGCTTCACCGACGTGCTGCTGCATGGTGGGGCGGCCAAGGTCTACGCAGTCGACGTCGGCCACGGTCAACTGGCCTGGCGGCTACGCCAAGATCCGCGCGTTGTGGTGCTGGAGCGCTGCAATGCGCGCACGCTCTCTCGGGCGGAGGTGCCGGAGCCGATCGACCTCGTGGTCTGCGATGCCAGCTTCATCAGCCTGACCCTGGTGCTGCCGGCCGCCTTGGCGCTGACCGCCCCCGACGCGCGCCTGATCGCCTTGATCAAGCCGCAGTTCGAAGTCGGTAAAGGCGCTGTCGGCAAGGGCGGCGTGGTTCGCGACGCCGAGCAGCACAGGGCCGTGTGCGATCGGATTGTCGCCTTCCTGCAGGAAGAGATGGGCTGGCGGGTCGAGGGCGTGACCGAGAGCCCGATCACCGGACCGGAGGGCAACCGGGAATTCTTGGTCGCAGCCAGGCGCTCTCGCCCCTAGCCCAAAGCTCTGCTATGGAGAGATGACCCCACATAAGAGAACGAGAGAGCCCGCCCGCCCATGCTGCTGCGCATCCCCCAGCTCTTGACGCCCCAGCAGGTCGCCAGCCTGCGCCAACAGATCGACGCGATTCAGCCGGAAGACGGCACCAAGACCGGTCACCCCGACCTTAAGCGCAACCTGCAGCTGACCGGCGACACGCCGGGCGCCCGGCCGATCTTGAACGAGATCTACAAGGTCCTGGCCGGCAGCCCGCAGCTGGCGTCTTTCGCCATCCCCTGCCGCTTCACCATCACCGTCAACCGCTATGAGCCGGGCATGTACTACCGCTTCCACAGCGACGCGGCCTTGATGGGCAATCCCGGTCAAGCGCAACCCATTCGCACCGACCTTTCCTTCACCTTGGTGCTGAGCGATCCCAGCGAGTACGACGGCGGCGAGTTCCACGTCCGGACCGGCTACGGTGAGATGGTGTTGAAGGAGCCGGCCGGCACCGCGATCTGCTATCCCTCCAACATGCCGCATCGGGTGGAGACCATCACCCGCGGCGCGCGCGTCTGCGCCATCGGCTGGATCCAGTCCCTGATCCGCAGCCCCGAGCAGCGCATGATCCTGATGCAGATCGGCCAGCTGCATCATGCCGTCACCGGCGGCGACGTCACCCATCAGCACGAGCAGTCCTTCGCGCAGGTACGCGAGAACCTGATCCGGATGTGGGCCGAAAGCTGACCCGAGGCCGAAAGGCTCGACGCCCGGCTTCCGCCGAACCCCTCGTCGTCTCGATCGACCAGCTAGGAGGCCGTGGCGACGGCGTCGGGACCTTCGGCGGCCAAAGGGTCTACGTTGCCGGCGCCTTGGCGAGCGAACAGGTGCTGGTCCGGCCGCAGAAGAAGGAGCCGAACGGACTGCGCGCCACGCTCCTGGAGGTGCGCTCCCCCTCCCCTCACCGCCGCCAGGCGCCCTGCCCACACTTCGGTCGCTGCGGCGGTTGCGGGCTGCAACACCTGTCCGAAAACCTCTACCGGGACTGGAAGCGTGGGCTCGTCGTCACCGCGCTAGAGCATCGCGGCTTCGCCGCCGCCGAAGAGCTGGTCGGCCCCTTGAAGTCCGTGCCGGCCGGATGCCGCCGCCGGGTCAACTGGGCCGCCTTCAGGTCCAACGCCGGCACCGCCCTCGGCTTTCACGAGCGCGGCGGGCATCTGATCGTGGATCAGGAGAGCTGTCTGCTTCTGACACCGCCATTGGCGGCCTTGCTCGCCCCCTTGCGTCGTCTCCTCGAAGGCATCCTGGCGCAGGGCTCGGGCGCCGAGCTTCATGCCACCGACACCGACGCGGGCATCGATCTTCTCCTTCGCCTCCCGGCCGATCCGGGCCTCCGCGAACGGGAAGCATTGGCCGCCTTCGCCGCGACCGAGGACCTAGCGCGCCTCAGCGTTCAGTTGGGAGCGGAGGAGGTCGAGCCCTTGGCACAGCGACGCGCGCCCAGCGTGAGCGTCGGCGGTGTCGCGGTGACCCCGCTGCCCGGTCAGTTCCTTCAGCCCTCCAAGGAAGGCGAGGCGCTGCTGCGCGCGGAGGTCTATCGGGCGATCGCATCCGACGACACCTACGTCGCCGACCTTTTCTCCGGATGCGGCACCTTCACGCTGCCGCTGGCCCGACGCGGCAGCCGCGTCCTGGCAGTAGAAGCCGACGCCGGCGCTCTCGGCGCGCTGGAGGAAGCGGCGCGCGCGAACGGTCTCGCCGGGCGCGTGGCTTGCCTGCAGCGCAATCTGATGCGCGCGCCCCTGCAGGGCGATGACCTTGCCGGACTTACGGCACTGGTGTTCGATCCGCCGCGCGCAGGCGCCTCCGCCCAGTGCCAAGCATTGGCGGGACAGGGACCAGCCAAGGTGGTCGCCGTCTCCTGCAATCCGGCTAGCTTTGCGCGCGATGCGCGGATCCTGGTTGGTCTCGGCTATCGTCTGGATTGGGTGACACCCGTCGACCAGTTTCCTTGGAGTCATCACCTGGAACTCGTCGCTAGCTTTGTGCTCTAGCAATTGGAAGAGATCCCGGGTGCGTCGAAGTCCTGACCGCAGCCGTACGCCGCTGTACTTCGTTTTTGCACTGACAAAGTTTGCTACAGTGTTACATGTCATTTTGAGATTTAATGAACTCTCATTTTGATCTAGTAAACCCCCACCCGCCTGACCTAATGGCCAGGCCATTCCTGTCCGTCCAGCCAGATTTACAAGACCAACCCGCAATCTATTCTCTTTCGTCCCGGCTTGTGCGTTTGAAGAAACGATCACGGCCGGGCGTGGAGGCGTCTCGTCCGCGCGGCAGGGATCGGGCTGATAGCGGGCGACGGACGCGACCTATTGGGGGCTTGGATTGGTGTCATGGCGCAGTTGCGCGCGCAAGAACGAGATGGGCTCTCTCTGTGGCAAGCCATGGAGAAGGCCCAACTCACTCCCTGCCTGAACTTGTCGTCTTTCGGCAACGACGAGCCGCCAGCGGCTGCCGGCTCGGACCTGCTGGCCGAACTGCAACTGCGCCAGCCCGAAGATAGCGGTTTCGTCCTGGAGCGCGACCAGGAGCGCCTCTGGTGGCTGGACCAGTTCGACAACGGCAATCCGGCGCTGACGATCAACCTGGGTTTCGAGGTATCGGGCGCGATCGATGAAGAGCGCCTGGGACGATCCGTCTGGCGGAGCGTGCTCGAGCAACCCTTGCTGCGACTGACCTTCCCGGCCTTGGACGGCGTGCCCTTTGCGCAGTGGTTGGAGAGCTACCCGCGGTCTATCGTGACCTGCCGCGACCTCCCGCCCGGAGAGAATGGAGACGACGCCATCATGGCATCGGCCAGAGAGGCGGCCAGGCAGCCCTTGGATCTGGCGCGGGGGCCCCTTCTCGGCATCACGGTCGTGCGCGCGCCCCCGGAACGCGCGGTCGTCTTCTTCGCCCTCCATCACATGATCGCCGACCTGCGCTCGATCGCGCTCTTCGCGCGGGGAGTCTTCGAGCACTATGCCGCCCTCTCCACGCCTGGCTTGGAGCGCAAGCCAAGCATGCCCGCCATCGGCTGGGGAGCACCGCGGTCGGAGCAGACCACGCGCCACTTGCGGGCGAGAGCCTACTGGCAGGACCAGCTCTCGTCCCTGGACTTGCGGCGCCTGTTCCGGAGCGAGACGCATTTGGGGAAGAGCCGCTCCCACCATCGCGCCCGCACGATCAGGCGGGTCTTGCCCAAGGAACTCTACGCCAAGATCCGCCACCTCTCCGACGCGGTGTCACTCTCCGAGCCGACGCTCTTCCTGACCGCCTTCCGCTGCTTCGCCTCGCTCATCGTCAAGCGCGAGAGCTTCCCCATCGCCGTGCCCCTCGACCGCTCGTCGCGGGGCCATGAGCAGGAGATCGGCTTTGCCGCCACGCCCTTCCCATTCGAGGGCGCGGTCGATAGCCGGAGATCGTTCCTCGAACTCGCCAAGGAGACGCGTCGTCATACGCACGCGGCGCTCAAGCACCGCCACTTCTCCTTCTCGGAGCTTGCCACGCTGGGGGCGAAGAAGGGCGATGGCTCCGACGCCTTCTTCCCGGAGATCATGTTCAGCTACTCGGCCGTGTCGGACCTGGCGCGATCCTTTGGCGACATTGCAGTGACCCACATGTACCCCATGTCGCGCGCCTCCTCCGACTTGGAGATGGCCTTCTGGGTCGTGGCGCTGGAGGGCGACACCTGCGGCATCGGCTTCGAGTTCAATTGCGAGCGCATCACCATCGACGATGCAGGCCAACTGATCGACGGCTATCTCGAGGTCATGGACCGCTGCTTCGCCGCGCCCGATGGGGCGGTCGGGCCACTTCTGGAGCAGCAGCGGGCATCGAAGGACATCTCGCTGTGGAACGGCTTGCACCTGCGCCTGCTTTCCACTTTCGCCGACGATCCCTTGCGCACGTCCGTGGAGGGCTGGGTCGATTGGTTGGGGATCGCCGCGACAGTCAGCGCCGCGGGCTACCGCCAGATCCTGCAGGAACTGATGGATCCCGCGAGCCCCGCGCGCAGGCTCTCGGACGCCGTGCTGCTGCTTTCGATCCGCGTGGAGGACCTCCTGCCGGATGACGGAGAGGCAGCCGCCGTCCTCTCCGACACGCGCGCATTCCGCCGCAACTTGTCGACCGCTCTGGACGAGTACGCCGAAGCGATCGCGGCGGCGGCGGAAGCAACGTCGTCGCTGGTCGTCGTGTCCTTCTGCCCAACGGGCGACCTGGACAGCGCGCTGAAGACGATCGCGCGGGAACTGCTGGAGACGACGGCCGCCTCGTTGGACCATCTGGCCAATGTCGTTGTCGTGCGGCCTTCGTTCCCCGACGACGCGACTTGGTCGGATGCCCAGGCACAGCGTCTCGCCAACCTACCCTTCACCGACGAGGGCTTTGACTTCTTGGCCAAGGCCTCGCTCCGCGCCGTCCACGAACGCTTGCGGCGGCCGATCAAGATGGTGGCGGTGGATTGCGATAACACGCTTTGGAAAGGCGTCGTGGGGGAACAAGGTCCTCACGGTCTCGAACTGACGCCGGGACATCTGGCCCTGCAGCAAGCCTTGGTGCGCGCGCACGAGACGGGATTCCTCATCTGTCTCTGCTCCAAGAACAGCGAGGAAGACGTGCTCGCCGTTCTCGACCAGCGCGACGACATGCTCCTCAAACGGGACATGCTGGCCGCGCTGAAGGTCGACTGGAATGCGAAGTCGGGCAACATCGCGCGCTTGGCCGAGGCCTTCAACATCGGCCTGGACAGCGTCCTGTTCCTCGACGACAACGAGGCGGAGATCGCGGAAGTACGCGCGAACCTGCCGCAAGTCACGGCCGTTACGGTGCCGACGGACGGAGAGGCGCTTGAGGACTTCGTCGCCGATCTGTGGCTCTTGGATCGCCATAAGGCAACCGAGGAAGACCGGGCGCGAACCGGCCTCTATCGCAAGGAGGCCGAACGAACCAGACATCAGGAGAAGGCGAAGAGCTACGAAGAGTTCCTGGAGAGCCTGGCCATCGAGCTGGTTGCCCGCAGCCCCGAAGCCAAGGACCTGCCTCGCCTCGCCCAGCTGACCGCGCGCACCAATCAGTTCAATGCGGCGCCGGAGCCCTGGAGCGAAGGCAAGGCGACGAAGGAATGCGCGCGCCCGGATCGCCTGGTGCGCCTGATCGACGTGACGGACCGCTTCGGCAGCTATGGGACGGTCGGGCTCGTTGCCGCGGTCGCCACGGATTCGGCGCTGCATGTCGACCAGTTCCTCATGAGCTGCCGTGTCCTGGGCCGCGGCATCGAGCACCGCATGATGAACCTGCTGGGCACCCTGGCGGCCGACAGCGGCGCGGGGGAGATCGTCTTCGACCTGGTGCAGACCTCACGCAATCTGCCCGTCCAGAGCTTCCTCGAGCAGGTTCCCGGCGCGCGGGTCGCCGACAGCGGCAGAGGTCGACTTATCGTTTCGAGAGACACCGCGCACGGCCTCGCCTTTCGCCCGGAGGCCGCGAGCCGGGCGGCACTGCCGGCCGGACGCCCCAAGTCCGACGCGGCAATGCTTCCCTCACCCGGTCGGCCCTTGGCACGGCTGACCGGAGCACAGTGGGAAGAGATTCGCCTCGTGAGTCGCCCGGGCCTTACCCAGATGCCGCCGGTCGCCGCAAGCACGATTGCCAGCGTGCCAGGCGAAGACATGGCGAAGCTCGAAGGTCAGGAGGCCTTGCGCCAGGAGCTGCAAAGGCTCCTCGGCGATAGGCGCCTGGACTGGGAGAGTCCGATCTACGAGTCCGGCCTTTCCTCCCTGGACATGGTCAGGGTCCTGGCCCGGATTAACGACGTTCTCGCCTTGCGTCTGAGCTTCGCCGACATCGACCCGGCTTTGAGCATGGATGGTCTGGTCGCTCTGGCGATCGCGCGCCGGCAAGCCGCGCAGGGACCTGTCCTGGCGCACGTCGCGCCCAAGAGCGCGGTCCTGCAAGACCTCGAGCTATCCCGCGAGCGCGTGCCCTTAATGGAAGCGCGGGCCGCAAAGGACGAACCTCGACGCACATTCCTCACCGGCGCCACGGGGTCGCTTGGTCCCTATCTGCTTTCGGAACTCTTGGCCGCGAGCGAAGAGGAGGTGCTGTGCCTGGTTCGCGCCGGCGATGACGACGAGGCGGAGCAACGGCTTCGCACGGCGCTGCGCGCCAGCGGACGGCCGGAGAGCGCGAAGGCGGTGGGGAGCCGCGTGCACGTCCTCGCCGGACACCTGGACCGACCCCGCCTCGGCCTCTCCGAGCGCCGCTTCTCCGAGGTAGCACGCTCCCTCTCGCACATTCTGCACAACGCGGCGCAGGTAAGCTTCGTTGCCCCCTACCCCCACCTACGAAAGGTCAATGTCGAGGGCACCAAGTCGATCCTCCATCTGGCCGCGCTCGGCGGCGGCACGCCGCTTGATTTCGTGTCCTCCCTCGCCGTCTTCGATCACGGCTCCTGCCTCGACGTGCCCTTGATCGGCGAGGACGAATTGCCCGATAGCGAGGCCGGCTTCCTGCACGACTACGCTCTGTCGAAGTGGGTGGCGGAAAGGAACCTCAGGACCGCGCGGGGCCGCGGGCTTCCGGTGACCGTCTACCGGCCGGGCAACATTTCGGGCGATAGCCAAAGCGGACATTGGACGCCAGGCGATACGCTAACGCGAATCCTGCGCTTTGCCTCCATCACCGGAACGCTTCCCTCCGCGGACATCGCCCTGGACTTGACGCCGGTGGATTTCGTGGCGCGCGCCATCCTTTCGCTCCGCGGCGCCAAGGGCGCGGAGCAGGCTGCCTACCACCTGGCCTCGCCCAGGCGCTTCACCTTGGTCGAAATCGCCGATTGGCTGGAGCAGGCTGGCCTCCCGGTCGAACTGGTCCCCTTGGACGCCTGGTGCGGGTCGCTGGCGGGCTTCGCCGACCGGCACCCGAAAGATCCGGCGGCCGCCCTGGCCGCCATCTTCGCGCCGAACGGTCCGAGGGACGAGACGGGTCCCTCCTTCTTCGAGGTCGCCGCCCGGCGCGCCCGCTTCTCCACGGCGCATGCGCAAGAGGATCTCGGCACCCTCGGCATCTCCTGCCCGGTCGTGGAAAAAAGCACCTTCGCCCGTTACGTTGGCTTCCTACGACAAAGCGGCTACTTGAGCACCCGCCACGGCGGCATGGAGGCCGCATGAGCGACGTCGACGTCCTGCCTCCGCGAAGCAAGGCGGCAGAGGCCCCCGCACCCAAGACCATCGTCTTTCTTGCTGATGCCGGTGCCGGTCACAGGACCACGGCCAAGAGCCTGCTCCACTACATGCCCGACGAAGCAAGGGAGCGGGTGACGCTGGTCAACCCCTACGCCGAGATCCTCGCCAAGGCGGGACCCATCGACCGGGTCATGGCCACCTTCGGGGAGAAGCTCTACAACCTCCTCCTCATGAAGGTGCGTGGCGCCGGCCCGATCTGGTACCGCCTGGGGCACCTCTTCGTGCATATCATCAAGCGCAAGGAAAAGAAGATCGACAGGCTGGTCGGGGACTACCTTGAGGCTGAACGGCCGGACTTGGTCATCGTCGTCATCCCGCTGCTTGCCGCGCACATCGTACGCCAGGCGCGACGGCTCTCGCTGCGCAGCCTCGTGATCATGTCCGACATGGAGGAAATCGTTCCCGACACCTGGATACCGGCAAGGGCCGACAACTTCGCTGCCTTCAGCGAGACGGCGGTGAGCCGCGCCAAGTCATTGGGCGCCTGGCGGACCTGGCTCTTGAGCGGGCCGGTGATCCGCCCCGGCTTCTTCACCCGCAACCAGGGGCTCTCCGAAGGCTTGGCAAGGCGACTGAAGCTCGACCGCGGCCGCTGTTGCGTCCTGGTGTTCTTCGGCGGCTATGCCTCTCCGAAGATGGTGTCGCTGGCAAGGGCCTTGGCGCGGGTTCAAGCGCCGATCGAGGTCATCTTCGTCTGCGGCCATAGCGAGTCCGTCCGATCCGATCTGGAGCGGCTTCAGACTCCCTATCCCAAGCGAACCTTCGGATTCATCAGGCGCATCGATCACTTGATGGACCTGGCCCAAGTGATGATCGGCAAGCCCGGCCCCGGCGCGGCGTTCGAAGCCGTGGCGAAAGGGCTTCCGGTCCTTCTGGAACTCGATGGGACGACCTTGCCGCAAGAACGGGCCAACGCCGAGTACGTCGTTCGAAGGGGCTTCGGCGCCACCTTTTCGAACGACGAGGAGCTGCTGGACGGGCTGAACGCGATTGCGAATGACCGCAAAACCATACCCGATCGCGCGCGGCCGCCTTTCCGCAGCGACCTGGAGACCAGGAAGCTCCTGGAGCAGATCTATGCCGAAATCGCCGACGGGCGGGCCGAGGATAGCGGTTCCTCCTCGACAGCGGAGCAGGCAGGCCATGTCTAGCCTCGACGCGGCCAGGCCGGAGCCGCTCTCGGCCTCGGTGGGCGAGCGCACCGAACCTGCTCCTTCGCCCCTTTCGGAGCCTGGCGGAGCGCAGGACGCCCTGCCCTTCACACCTCTGGCGCCGGCATCCGCGCACTACGCCGACGTGAACAAGCTGACCTTGTCCGAACAGATCCATTTCGTTCGCGCGCTCTCGCGAAACTCGCTCGAGGCATGGGGAGACGCGCAATACCACTTGCCGGTTTCCAACTTCACCGTCCTGGGGAACAGGATCGCGGTCATCAACGAGCCGGAGGCGATACGCCGCTGCTTCCTGACCAACTTCGAGAACTACCGCCTCAACACCATCACCAAGGCGATGCTGCAGACGATCCTCGGGGATGGGGTCCTGACCGCCAACGGTGAGATCTGGTCGAACGGCAGGAAGTCCCTGACTCCTGTCTTCTCTCCGCGCAACGTCATGGGCTTCGCCGATACGATGAAGCGGCGGGTCGTGGCCACGCGGGACGGGCTTGCCAAAGAAGAAAGCCGCTCCCTCGAGATGTTCGGCTTCCTGGCGCGGCTGACCAACGATATCGTCCTGGATACGCTCTTCGCCGACGAGCAGCCGATCGATCGCGATCTCCTGGTGAGCCGCATGATGGAGGCCATCTGGCTGCATCGCGCGCCTCACCCCTTCGACATGCTCTCGCTTCCCCAATGGCTGCCGCGCTGGCGCAGCCGTCGCTTTCGCCAGGTGGTGGGCGCGCTTAGAGGTCAGGTCGCCGAACTGGTCCGCGATCGGAGGTCGAGGCCGGCCTCGGACTCGTCTAAGGCCGCGCCCGTCTTCTTGGACCTCCTTCTGGAGGCCGGATTGAACGATGTCGAGGTGATCGACAATCTCGTGACCTTCCTCATCGTCGGCCATCTCACGACGAACCGGTCCCTCGCCTGGACCTTCTTTCTGCTGTCCCAGGATGCACGATCCCGCCAGCGCTTGGAGGCGGAGATCGACGGCGCGGCCTTGGACTGGGACGATCCCTACAGTTGGATGGAGCGGCTGCCGTGGATGCGGGCGGTCATCAAGGAGAGCTTGCGCCTTTACCCGGTGACGCCTCTCTTGCCGCGGACCGCCATCGGTCCCGACAGCTTGGCCGGACAGTCGATCGCGGCCGGCACTCATGTGCTGCTGTCGACCTGGATACTCCATCGTCACGCCGCCTATTGGGACCAGCCTGGCAGCTTCCGACCAGAGCGCTTCTTTGGAGAGGCCGAAAAGAAGGTAGCGCGCTTCACCTACCTGCCCTTCGGCGCCGGACCGCGGGTGTGCCTCGGCAGCAGCTTCGCGACCATGGAGATGGTCATCGTTCTCGCCATTCTCTTGCGCAAGTACCGCTTCGAATGGGCGGGCGGTCCTCAGCCCTATCCGGTCACCAATCCGGCGCTCACGCCGCATGTCTCCGTGGACATGATCGTGCGCACGAGATGAGGGCGAGCCGGCGTCGCGCCGAGCAGCTTGGTCACACGAGACCCATCTGCCGGGCCAGGCGATAGTAGCCCTCCGCTCTCAACACATCGCCGTCCAGCTGAAGTTCCTGGACGAAGTGGTCCACGAGGTTGTCGGCCGAGGCCTGCGTGAGAAAGGGCGGCGCGTACGAGAAAGCGATCACCAGACGGCCGTCATGCAGCAGCGAGATCATGCTGGCCAAGAGGTTCCCGTCGCGCACGCAGATGTTGCCGAAGGTGCCGACAAGGCGCAGTGGTGGACAGTCCAGGCCCCTGTGGCGGCCGGTATGGGTGGCCGCAATCCCATGGCAGAAGCCGCGAACCTTCTCGATCCGCCGTTTCAATGTGGCATGGAGGATGGATCGTGGAAACCAGCGAAACATGGTCTGCTTGGGATCCAGGTATCCGGGGCTGGTCAAGCGCCCCTTGATCCTGCGGGCAAGGTCTAGGAGATCCGCGTCCTCCTCGACCGCGTGATAGGCGAAGTTGCTGAAGACCTTGAGCGCGATGACGTCCTTGCGGCGGCGAAAGGGTGGCGGCAGGAGATGGCGATAGTCCAGCGGCGTGCTGAGCATGAGACGCCGCCGCCGCGCCCTGCCGCCCCAGGACCGCAGCAGGCGTGCTTCGGCCAGCATGAACGCGGCGATCATAAGATCCGAGGCGGCGAGCTTTGCCTCCGCGGCGCGGGCGCGCAACGCGTCACTCTGTTCGCGTGACAGGGCAAGGACGATCATCCTCGTGCAAGGATCCGATTGATCCGGCCGCGCTCGACCCCTTTTCTCGTGCGGCGGCGGCGGATTGATCAGTTCCGTCGTCAAGGCTTTGAGCGCGAAGGCCAGGAAGCGACCGACCTTGGAACGTCCCACCAATTGCTCTTCAAGGCTGGGCGGCATGTCGTAGTGGGCCTCGTCCTCCGAGCGCGCACCGCGCGTTTCCTCGGCGATGAGCCGAACCAGTTCCTGTTGGTGGGCATAGCCGGCACTGCCGTCCGAGATGGCATGGTGAAAGGCCGCGATGACAGCGCTCTTTCCGCCCTCGGGGTCCAGGAGGAAGACGAAACGGTAGGGCAGGTCCTCGTCGCGGAACTGCAGAAAGTCGGACTCGGCGAAGACCGCGTCCGGATCCACGTCACCCTCCCACCGCCGCACCTCCACCGGGTCGTCGGTCATGTAGCGGTCGCGACGGAAGGCCAGCCCGGTCGCCGTCTCGACGATGCGCGTGTCCAGCATGGGATGCCTGCGGCGCAGGCGCGCCACGGCCGCCCTCGCATGCCGCTCTTCAACGCAGGGCGTCACCAGGGTCATCACGCGAATGAGCGAGGCGCCCGACAGCTTATGAAGAAATGCAAAGTAAGACTCTGAATATCCAAGTAGCCGATCTGTCACGAGTCCCCCCTTCACTTAACAACCTGACTAGACCGGCATCCATCCATGATCTTATGTTTGCGCTCGAGGGTCTTCAACGAAATTGCGTCGGTCGAGGAGCAACAGCACATCCCGCGTGGCCGGTGGCCCTTAGCCTTGATTCGAGAAGCGAAAGTCGAAAGCGAACGGCTAAGGGGCGCAAATTGACTTTCTTCGCGCCACCGGCAAAGACAGTCTCCGCCACATCATGCCTGGGCGCCCCGCCGTCCCTCTTTCACAACCTCCGGAACCCCGACCCCATGCACATCACCCAGTTGAAGACCTTCGTGGTCGGCAACCCACCGCCGCATCATGGCGGCCGCTATTTCATCTGCCTGAAGCTGGTGACCAACGACGGCATCGAAGGCGTCGGAGAGTGCTATGTCGCCACCTTCGGTCCCAAGACCGTCGTGGCCATGATCGAGGACCTCTTCGCCCGCTACGTCGAGGGCATGGACCCGCACCGCATCGAGGTGCTCTGGCGGCGCGCCTTTGGCTCCGGCTATGCGCTGCGCCCCGACATCTCTCTCTTGGGCGTCTTGAGCGGGCTGGAGATGGCGTGCTGGGACATCGTCGGCAAGGCCGCCGGCAAGCCGGTCTACGAGCTGCTCGGCGGGCGCGTGCACGAGGCCCTGCGCAGCTACACCTACCTCTATCCGCCGGGCGAGAGCGCCTATGCCACCGGCGCCAGCGTCTACAACGATCCCGACAAGGCGGCCGAGGCGGCGGCCGTGGAGGTGGCGCGCGGCTTCACCGCGGTGAAGTTCGACCCGGCCGGTCCCTACACCGTCTACGACGGCCATATGCCCGACCTGGCCTCGATCGAACGCTCGGCCGGTTTCTGTAAGAAGATTCGAGAAGCAGTCGGGGATAAGGCGGACCTGCTGTTCGGTACCCATGGGCAGTTCACCGCCGCCGGGGCCATCCGCCTGGCCAAGCGCCTGGAGCCCTACGATCCCCTCTGGTTCGAGGAGCCGACGCCGCCGGACCTGCCGGAGGAGATGGCCAAGGTCGCCCGCGCGACATCCATTCCCGTCGCCACCGGAGAGCGCCTGACCAGCAAGTACGAGTTCGCCCGCGTGATCGAGCAGGGCGCGGCGGCCATCCTGCAGATGAACCTGGGCCGCGTCGGCGGCCTCCTGGAGGCCAAGAAGATCGCCGGAATGGCGGAGGCTCACTACGTGCAATTGGCCCCGCATCTCTACTGCGGCCCCATCGTCGGGGCCGCCAACGTGCAGCTGGCGGCCTGCTCGCCGAACTTCCTGATCCTGGAGAGCATCGGCGACTGGGGCGGCTTCCACGCCCAGCTCCTGAAGACCCCGATGCGCTGGGAGGCAGGCCATGTTCTGCCGCCGACGGAGCCCGGATTGGGTGTCGAGCTGGACGAGGCCGTGGCTCTGGCGCATCCCTATGAGGGCGATCAGCTGCACTTGGAGATGACGCAGACGCCGGTGACCGGCTAAGCCAGTGACGTGATTTGACATTTCGCTGACGTGGACAGGAGTGCGGCAGCCCGGATACCTTGCTATGACGCTGGCTCAACCCCTTTGCCGGAGGACGCGCCGCAGATGCCCAAGCCACCCAACATCGTTCTCGTGATGGCCGACCAGCTGGCGCCGCACTTCACCGCCACCTACGGGCACCCTCTGGTGAAGACGCCCAACCTCGATCAGCTGGCTCGCCGGGGGGCACGCTTCGATGCGGCCTACTGCAATGCGCCGCTCTGCGCCCCGGCGCGCTTCAGCTTTCTGGCCGGCCAGCTGGGCAGCCGGATCGGCGCTTACGACAACGCATCCGAGTTCCCGGCCTCGGTCCCGACCTTGGCGCATTACCTGCGGCTCATGGGATACCGCACCTGCCTTTCCGGCAAGATGCACTTCGTCGGCCCCGATCAACTGCACGGCTTCGAAGAGCGGGTGACGACCGACGTCTATCCCTCCGACCATGCCTGGACACCCGATTGGGAGGCGGCCGACGAGCGCATCGGCAAGTGGTACCACAACATGGATTCCGTGCGCGAGGCGGGCACGGCGGCCACCACCTTCCAGATCGAGTTCGACGACGAAGTCGGCTTCTTCTCCAAGCGCCGGCTCTTCGACTTCGCCAAGGAGAAGACCAGCCCCTTCTTCATGGTCATGGGATTCATTCATCCGCACGACCCCTATGTCGCAAGGCCCGAATGGTGGTCGCTTTATGAGGACTGTGACATACCCCTTCCGGAGGTCACCCTCCCCTGGGCGGAGCAGGATCCCCACAGCCGGCGGGTGATGGAAGGCATCGAGGCCGACAAGGCGAACGACATCACCGAAGAGCAGATCCGCAACGCACGGCGCGCCTACTTCGCCAACACCAGCTACATCGATTCCAAGTTGGGCGAAGTCCTCCGCACCCTGGAAGAGACCGGGCAGATCGACGACACCATCGTGATCTTCACCTCGGACCACGGCGACATGCTGGGCGAGCGCGGTCTCTGGTACAAGATGACCTTCTTCGAGCAATCGGTTCGCGTGCCCCTGGTGATGGCCGGCCCCGGCATCTCGGAGGGCCTACAGGTGCCCAACGCCTGTTCGTTGATCGATCTGCTGCCGACCCTGCTGGAGGCGGCCTCCAAGGGCGGCGCCAAGGCGCCCGACCTGGGCGCGGGCCTCGACGGCCGCTCCCTCCTGCCCCTGGCCGCCGGCGCGGGCGATGACGACCCCGACGAGACCTTCGTCGAGTACCTGGCCGAGTGCACCAGCCAACCGCTCTTCATGATCCGGCGCGGCCAGTGGAAGTACATCCACGGCGACGGCGATCCGGCGCAGCTCTACGACTTGGCAAGCGATCCCAAGGAGCTGACCAACTTGGCCGGCGATCCCGATCACGCGGAACGAGTCGCCGCCTTTGACGCCGAGGTCCGCCGACGCTGGGATTCAGCCGCCTTGCGCGAGGCCGTCATCGCCAGCCAGCGCCGCCGCCGCGTCGTGCATGCGGCGATGGAACAGGGGGCGCTGACCTCCTGGGACTACCAGCCCGCGCGGGACGCCAGCAACGAGTATGTCCGCAACCACATGGACTGGACCGTCGCCGCCGAGCGCACCCGCTTCCCGCCCCTGGAAAGCTGATAGTCCGCAAGATTTGTCAAGGGCACCGCTGCTAGGGTTCCGCGCATCGATCAAGACATGCGAGGAACCCTCATGAAGGCCACCACCGGCTATCACGACCGCCTGGAGCGGGTGAAGAGCTACATCTACGATCACCTGGACGAGGACATCGACCTCAACCATCTGGCGGAGGTCGCCTGTCTCTCGCCCTATCATTGGCACCGCGTCTATGCCGCGGTGGAGGGCGAGACCATCGCGGCCACGGTGAAGCGTTTGCGGCTGCACCGCGCCGCCGGGCATCTGGCGCATGGCGACGAAGACCTGGAGAGCATCGCCAAGCGCGCCGGCTACGGCAGCCTCTCGGCCTTCTCCCGAGCTTTCGGCGCCGTCTACGGGATGCCGCCCGCTCAGTACAGACGGGAGGGCAGCCATCGCAGGTTCGCCGCCAACGGCAAGGAGCCAGGCGGCATCGCGCACGAGGTCGAGATCTGCGATGTTCCCCGCCGCCACTTGCTCGTGGTTCGTCACCAGGGCTCCTACATGGAGGTCGGCAAGGCCTTCGACAGACTCTTTCGCACGCTCGCCCAGCACGGACTGATGCGCCCCGACCTGGAGATGGTGGGACTCTATCACGACGACCCCATGAGCGTGCCGGAGGAGGCGCTTCGCGCTGACGCCGGCGTCGTGCTGGAAGCCGAAGCCATCCCCCCGCTGGAAGCGGCCACCCTCGCCGGCGGCCCCTGCGCCCGGCTCTTGCACAAAGGACCCTACGCTGACATGCAGCCCGCCTACGACTGGCTCTTCGGACATTGGTTGCCCGCGTCCGGCCGCGAGCCGGGAGATGCCCCCGTGTTCGAGCGCTACCTCAACACGCCGCAGGACACGCCCCCGACGGAGCTGCTGACGGAGATCTTCCTGCCCCTGAAGCCGCTCGGCTGAGGCCGCGCCGCCAGAGCAGGATGACGTCAAATCGAAGCGATTTGCCGTCTGAATCCTGCTCTACCTTATTGAAAGATAGAGCAGATTCACGCGATCTGGTAACACCACCTGATTGCGTTCTGCTCTAGCAGACCGCCGGGTCGTTCCAGCGCGTGTCCTCGAAGATGCGGCCCTCGTAGCGGCCGGTGACGATCCGCTCGCGCGCCTTTTCCCACGCGTTCGCCCAAGCAACGGGGTCGCGAAGCTCGCTTGCCGGATCGGCCCGGCTGCGGGCGACGAAGCCGGGGAAGGCCGGGCGGCCCGTCGCCTGGCCGACCGGGTGGTAGCGCAGATCCAGGCTCCAGCGCAGGCGATCGGAGCGGTTGGGCAAGGCGCGATGGATGTTCATCTTGTGGAAGAGGATGATGCCGCCGCGCGTCAGCGGCAGCGCCACCTCGGGCCGGTCCGCCAAGAGCCTGGCGGGGACATGGGGTTCGGAGGCGATCTGGTCGTTGGCACAGTGCACCTTCGGCCCCTCGCGGTGGGAGCCCGGGACGGAGACCAAGCAGCCGTTCTCCTCCGACGCCTCGGTGACAGCCACCCAGACGGTCAGCTGCTGGGTGTCGTCGGCTTCCGGCAAGAGCGCCACGAACTGGTGATCGACGAGACCGACATCGACGTTCGCTTGGGCTATGGCCGCTGGCCCGGGTTCGAGTTGGAGTTCCTCCTGCGCGATCCGCTCGTTCCCCTATGCGCGCCGGCAACCTTCGCAGACCTAGGGCCGACGTTGAACCCTGACCGTCTGGCCGCGCAGTCGCTCGTTCACGTCATGAGCACAGAGGATCATTGGGCCAACTACTTCTCGCTCTTGGGCTTACCGCCATTCGGCGACGTCCGCGGCATCCACGTCGACTCGTCGATCACCGAGGCCGAGATAGCCGCCGTGTCGCGGCGTTTCGCTTTGATCCAGAGCCGTTTTACTGCATACTGGGTCCAATCGTCTCCCTCACAGATAGTATTTGCTTAGAATCTTCTGGATTTACATAGAATTCTTGCTGACAAAGGTGCAACTTGATTAAATTCCAAATATTGAGATCGACAAATTTATTCCGATCAACTAACTAGTTTCATAATTCATTAGTAAAAAAGGCATACTGTCCTTTTATTCGAAGATGTATCACCAAAAGGCTAGATCCATTCTACTCGGATAGTCAGACACTCTCACGATTTCCTTTTTGCTAGATCGTCACGTGGGGCTAGCGCTTACAAGCAAAAGCACCGGTTGCTCAAAAGGAGGCGTGATCGAGGGGGCATGCCCTTTCGCCGGAAGGTCTGCGAACCCGCGCGGGTTTTGGGGCAAGATGCTCATTCTTGGAACGGAAGGTCCGGACACTCTCTTCGGCAGCAGTGACAGCGACACAATTCTTAGATACGCAAGCAAGGATACCCTCTATGGCGCCAGCGGCGCCGACAGCATCGATGGAGGCAGCGGCGGCGACACACTGCTCCGCGGCGACAGCGGACGCGATACGCTCTCCGGGGGCGACGGCGACGACCGATCACTTCTCGGTCGCTCGCGCATGGACTCCCTCGACGGTGGCGCCGGGACCGACACGCTGATCCTTGGCGCCGGTGTCACTATCCCGGGCAGTGGCACCGGCCTGGTTTCCATAGAGGTCGTCACCATGTGACGGCGGCCCCCCTGCCCTTCCGCCGTAAGTTACAGAAGTCACGTGCAAGACCTGGTCGGAATGGTTCGACCTTCGCACTACTGTTCTGGCAAGCAGAGGTTTTGTTTACCTGACCGTTTGACTATACGGCCCTGCCTCATTGGTTAGATTGTCGAACAGTTCACCGGCAGTTAGTTTCCAGCCATGAAGGGCCTGTAAGCTCGACGAACTCCGCGTGGCGCCCCGTGAGGCGGTCCAGCGGAACGCGCGATCTATCGGCATGGGGGCCCCTCAAGGAGCCGGCGCGAAGCCTGGGGGCGATATGCTGATACTGGGGACCGAAGGCCCGGACACGCTTTTTGGGTCCGATCAGGCCGACACCATCTTGGGGTATGGCGGCAAGGACACGCTCTACGGAGCCGATGCAAGCGACAGCCTGTTCGGCGGAACTGGAGACGACACGCTCTTCGGAGGGAGCGGCGACGACACACTGCTGCGCGGCGACAGCGGTCGCGACATCATCGAGGGAGGGTCCGGTGACGACCGGCGGCTCCTGGGACAGTCGCGGATGGACCTGCTCTACGGTGGCGACGGGTCGGACGCCACGCTGGAGGGCGGTGCGGCCGACGACGGCCTATACGGCGGCAGTGGTGGCGACAGTTTCCTCTACGGCGGCGCCGGTGTGGATATCGTTCGCGGCGACGAGGGCGCCGACACGGCGCTCTACGGCGGCGAGAATGCCGACAGCATCTATGGAGGCGGCGGCAACGACCTCTCGCTGGACGGCGGCAAGTCCAACGACCGCATCTTCGGCGATGCGGGTGACGACTATCTGCTGCTCGGACAGGGCGGCAACGACCGCGTCTACGGCGGCGCGGGCGAGGATGGCGCGCTCTACGGCGGTACCGGCAGCGACGTGGTGGCGGGCGACGACGGCGACGACGTCGCCCTCTATGGTGCTGCCGGTAACGACACGATCTTCGGCGGCAGCGGCGCCGACACCGTGCTGGAGGGCCAGGGCAAGAAAGACACCGTCTATGGAGCCAGCGGCGACGACCGTTTCCTGGATGGTGGCGGTGGGAACGACCGTCTCTACGGCGACGATGGCGACGACGGCGCCTTCTATGGTCGCGCGGCCGTGGACCGCCTCTATGGAGGATCGGGCGACGACAGCCGCTTCTTCGGCGGCGATGACCGGGACACCTTGCACGGAGACGAGGGAAACGACGCCAGCTTCTACGGTGCCACCGGCAACGACCGCTTCTACGGAGGTGTCGGCGACGACAGCTACGTCTACGGGAGCAGCGGGATTGACCGGCTCTACGGCGATGCCGGCCGGGACGTCAGCCTGGACGGAGGCAGCGGCAACGACCGAATCTTCGGCGGTCTGGATGGCGATACCCACCTCTTGGGCGATGACGGGAACGACCGCATCTACGCCGGTGAAGGTGACGACCGGGCGCTCTTCGGTAGCGGCGACAACGATCTCATCGTGGCAGGCGACGGCAACGACCAAGATGTTTACGGAGGCTCCGGCGCGGATCAACTGTTCGGCGGCAGCGGCGCCGACCGTGACCTTTACGGCGACTCCGGCGCCGACCGGATCTATGGAGGGTCGAGCGACGACATCCGCTTGTACGGTGGCACGGGTGCGGACAGCCTCTATGCCGAGGACGGCGACGATCAAGCCATCCTCGGTGGCGACGGCGACGACCGACTGTCGGGCGGCAGCGGCGTGGATCGCGACTTCTACGGCGACGCCGGCGCCGACAGTCTGGCGGCCGGCAGCGGAGATGACCGCTACTTCTACGGTGGCGACGGGGTCGACAGCCTAAGCGCGGGCAATGGCGAGGACAGTTACTTCTACGGCGACGCCGGGAACGACAGTCTGTCCGCGGGTAGCGGTCGTGACGAGCGCTTCTTTGGCGGCAGCGGTGCTGATAGCATCGACACCGGTACCGGCGACGATGCCTACGCCTTCGGCGGCAGCGGCGCGGACCGTCTGGACGGTGGATTCGACGATGACTCTTACTTCCACGGCGGCGATGGAGACGACACGCTCTACGGCGGACGGGGCGACGATGTCGCGTTCTACGGCGGATCGGGTAGCGATAGCCTCAGCGGGCAGAGTGCTGACGACTCCTACTTCTTCGGCGGCTCCGGGTCAGACCTCCTCTACGGCGGGATAGACACAGACCAGTTCTTCTATGGTGCCGAGGGCGACGACCAACTCTTCGGCGACGAGAGCGGCGACCTCTACTTCTTTGGCGGTGCCGGTTCGGACCTCATCTCAGGCGGCCAAGCGAACGACAGGAACCTCTACGGCGATGCCGGTGACGACACCATCCTAGGCGAGCACGCCGGCGACAAGTCTCTCTTCGGTGGTTCCGGTTGGGACAGCGTCTACGGCGGACAGAGCAACGATAGTTTCCTCTTTGGCGGCTCGGGCGACGATTTCGTTGCAGGAGGCGACGGCGACGACGAGAGTCTAGCCGGAGGAGACGGCGATGACCGGATCTCCGGCGGCAGTGGAGTCGATCTCCGTTTCTTTGGCGGCGATGGCGCGGACTCCCTCTATGGCGGCACTAACGGCGACACCTGGCTCGCTGGCAATAGCGGAGACGATCGGCTCTTCGGTGGATCGGGGGACGATCAGAGTCTGACCGGTGGCGAGGGCCAAGACAGGCTCTACGGCGGCAGTGGCGCGGACCTGCAACTCAACGGTGGGTCGGGGGCCGACAGCATCGGCGGCGACGCCGGCGCGGACTCCTATCTCTTCGGTGAGCAGGGCGACGACCGCATTTCCGGTGGATCTGGCGTGGACGGCAAGATCTTTGGTGGTTCGGGCGCCGATTCGCTGCACGGTGGGAGCGCGCAGGACAGCTTTATCTACGGTGGTTCCGGCGACGACATCATTGATGGCGGTGAAGGGGCCGACGGGACATTCGCAGGCGGTGATGGCGACGACAAGATCTCTGGCGGCAGCGGCTCGGATGGAGAGTTCTACGGTGGAACGGGGTCAGACAGCATTTACGGTGGTCTTGGATCCGACATACGCCTTTACGGGGGCGAAGGTGACGACTCGATTTATGGGGGACCCAGCTCTGACTTGAAAATCCACGGCGATACGGGCGCGGACTCGCTTTTTGGAGGAAGCGGCAGCGACCTTAGCTTCTTTGGTGGATCGGGAGACGACCGCGTTTATGGAGGCCTTGAGTCCGATTTCAACTTCTTTGGCGGGATCGGAAAAGACTCTCTGTTTGGAGGCAATGGCGGTGACTTCTCATTCATGGGTGGAAGCGACGCGGACATCCTCTCCGCTGGCAGTGGAAATGATAGGAAGTTCTTCGGAGGATCCGGATCGGACAGTCTCACCGGTGGCAGCGGAAATGACTCCAACTTCAACGGCGATGACGGCGCCGACAGCATCCATGGCGGTGATGGCATAGACGTCACCCTGGTCGGAGGCAGCGGCAACGACGCCCTCTTCGGCGGCAGCGGAAGCGACGGGCATCTCCTTGGAGGTCAGGGTGACGACCAGATCGACGGTGGCAGCGGCAGCGACGGCCAACTCTTCGGAGGCAGCGGCAACGACAGCATCCTTGGTGGCGACGGCGACGACAAGGGCATCGACGGGGACGATGGGGACGACACGCTCGACGGAGGCAGCGGAGACGACGCCAACTTCTATGGATCCGCGGGCAACGACACGATCTTCGGTGGCAGCGGCAACGACAGTCTCGTAAGAGGCGATGGTGGCGATGACGTGATTGCCGGCGAAGACGGCGACGATGAGCTCTTCGGCAACGACGACGGCGATCAGTTGAGCGGCGGCCGTGGAGACGATACCCTTTTCGGCGGTAGCGGAGAGGACGGCCCCTCCTTCGGGGGTTCCGGCGGCGACAGCCTCTATGGCGGTGACGATTCCGACTTCGATTTCGCCGGTGGCTCCGGCGATGACAGCCTCTTCGCCGACAGCGGCGACGACCGCCGCTTCCTGGGCGACGCGGGCGCGGATCGGCTTTATGGCGGCCTGGGTGAGGATTCCGCCTTCGACGGTGGCGAGGACGAGGATCTGCTGCACGGCGGCAGCGGCGCGGATTCCCTCTTTGACGGTGGCGACGGCGACGACTCACTCCATGGGGGCAGCGGTAACGACGTCGGCTTCGTCGGAGGGTCGGGCGCGGATGCTGTCTTCGGTGCCAACGGTAAGGATGTCAGCTTGGGAGGCGGCTCCGGTGATGATGCCGTCTATGGCGGCCTGGACGACGACAGCGGGCTCTTCGGCGGCGACGGTAGCGATCGGATCTTCGGCGGTATGGGCAGTGATACCGCACTGGCTGGCGGATCGGGGGTGGATAGCCTCTATGGCGACGATGGAAAGGACAATTACCTCTACGGAGGCGACGGGAACGACTTGATCGAGGGTGGTAGCGGCGACGACGTATACCTCTATGGAGGAGCCGGCGACGATCTCTTACGGGGAGACGCAGGCAGGGACCGCTACCTCTTGGGCGCATCCGGCGCGGATAGCATCTTTGGCGGAAGCGAAGACGACTACTCCCTCTACGGAGGCAATGGCGACGATCGTATCTACGGCGACGACGGTAGCGATGACCAGCTTTCCGGAGGCTCTGGCGACGACTCCCTGGCCGGTGGATCTGGCCAGGATAGCTTGATCTTCGGCGGTAGCGGTCAAGACGCCCTCTTCGGCGGTCTAGGCGCCGACGAGAGCTTCTTTGGCGGAGACGGAGCGGACAGACTCTACGGCGGCAGCGGTCAGGATAAGGGGCTTCACGGACAAGAGGGCGACGACAGCATATTCGGGGGCGAAGACGATGACGTCGACCTCTTCGGCGGATCGGGATCCGACCGAGTGCAGGGCGGCGACGGAGACGACGTGCTGGACGGTGGCAGCGGCAATGACACCAGTCTCGACGGCGGGTCGGGATCGGACATCCTCTTCGGCGGCGGCGGCGACGATCGCTACCTCTACGGGTCAGAGCAAAGCGATACCATTCATGGTGGTAGCGGCAACGATACTTTCCTCTATGGCGATTTCGGAGACCTAAAAACCACGAGCAACGACAGGATCTACGGCGGGGACGGCGACGATACGCTGCTCAAGGGCGGCTATGGGCGCGATGAGTTGCACGGCGGTAGCGGGTCTGATCGAAGCTTTGACGGCGGGTCGGGTGCCGACTATCTCTACGGCGGTAGTGGCGACGACTTTGCCTTCGACGGTGGCGCTGGAGACGACACCATCATGGGCGAGCACGGCGACGACTCGCTCTTCGGCAGCGAAGGCTACGACACGCTCTACGGCGGCAGCGGTGACGACGTCTTCGTCGTGCAGAACCAGGCAGACTTCGTGAACTACCTCTACGACGGTGGCTCCGGCACGGACACCTTGGTCCTAACCGGCAGCGTGACCTTGCCGGGCGGCGGCGCCGGCCTCGTCGACATCGACACCATCCTTTGAGCCCAGGTGCATTGGGGACGACATGATCATCTTCGGCACGGAAGGTCCGGATACCCTATTCGGGACCGATGATACCGACACCATACTGGGTTACGGCGGCAAGGACACGCTCTACGGCGAGAGCGCGGGCGACTCCCTCTTCGGCGGCAGCGGTGACGACACGCTCTTCGGTGGTAGCGGCGACGATGAACTGCTGCGCGGAGACAGCGGGCGCGACTTGATCGAGGGTGGTTCCGGCGACGACCGGCAACTCTTGGGCCGATCGCGGATGGACCTGCTCTACGGCGGCGACGGCGCGGACGCCACCCTTGACGGCGGGGCCGCCGATGACGGGATCTATGGCGGTGACGGGGCCGACAGCTATCTCTACGGCAGCAACGGGGTCGACACGCTGAACGGCGACGGCGGTAACGACACGGGCCTCTTCGGCGGTGCTAACGCGGACACGATTTTCGGTGGGGACGACAACGATCTCTCCTTGAGCGGCGGCGATTCCAACGACCGGATCTTCGGAGACGCCGGCAGCGACTATCGATTGCTGGGCGAAGGAGGCAGGGACAGGGTCTACGGTGGCGAGGGCGCGGACGGCGGTCTCTTCGGTGCCACGGGCAGCGACTTGGTCGCCGGCGACGACGGCGACGACGTCGGCCTCTACGGCGGCGCGGGTCACGACACGCTCTACGGCGGCAGCGGCGCCGACTACGGATTGATCGGCGAAGGCAAGAACGACACCATCGCCGGCGGCAGTGGGGAGGATGCCAATCTGAACGGTGGCGGCGGCAACGACCGCCTTTACGGCGACGCAGGCGACGACCGGGTCTTCTACGGCCGCGCGGCGGTGGATCGCCTCTACGGTGGCTCCGGCGACGACAGCCGCTTCTATGGGGGCGACGACCGCGACACGCTTCACGGGGACGACGGCAACGACGCAAGTTTCTACGGCGCGACCGGTAAAGACCGCTTCTACGGAGGCAGCGGCGACGACAGCTTCTTCTACGGCGGCAGTGGGTTGGACCGGCTCTACGGCGGGGACGGCGTCGACGTCAGCCTGGCCGGAGGCAGCCATGGAGATCGTATCTTCGGCGGTCTGGGAGACGACACCCATCTCCTGGGTGACGCCGGCGACGACCGGATTGACGCCGGTGCCGGCGACGATCGGGCTCTATCGGGAGGCGACGGCGATGACTCCATCGACGCCGGCACCGGCTACGACCGGGACGTCTACGGTGGTGCGGGCGACGACACGCTGTTCGGCAGCGGCAACATAGATCGCGACTTCTACGGAGATTCGGGCGCCGACCGGCTTTTCGGCGGCAGACAAGACGATAGCCGGTTCTATGGCGGCGCCGACGCGGACCGCCTTTATGGTGATTCCGGTGAGGACTATGGATTCAGGGGCGATGAAGGCGACGACCTCCTGTACGGGGGCTACGGCTATGACCGAGGCTTCTACGGTGGCGAGGGCGCCGATACCCTCGAGGGCGACTATGGAGACGATACCTACTTCAATGGTGACGCTGGCGACGATAGCCTTTTCGGTGGCGACGGGTGGGACCTAGGCTTCTACGGCGGTGACGGCGACGATAGCGTTTTCGGGGGCAGCGACCGCGACACCAGCTTTTTTGGCGGAAGCGGATCGGACGTCATCGATCTCGGTAGCGCCACGGACACCTATGCCTATGGCGACAGCGGGTCCGACCGTATCTACGGAGGTCTCGCCAACGACAGCCAGGTCTTCGGTCGGGGTGGAGAGGACTCCCTTTTCGGCGGAGAGGACGCCGACCGCTACTTCTTCGGCGGCAGCGGTGACGACAGCATCTTCGGCGGCGTCGGCGCTGACGGCTTCCTCTATGGCGAGAGCGGTGAGGATCGCCTCTACGGCAGCAACGGCAACGACTTCTCCGCATTCGGAGGATCCGGTAACGACACCCTCGAAGGCGGCAAGGACAACGATTCCGCCATCTACGGCGGTGATGGCGACGACCGCCTGGACGGCGGACTAGCCGACGACAGCAGTCTCTTCGGTGACGCCGGCGACGACAGCCTGTCGGGCGGTGACGGTGACGATGCTCGCCTTCAAGGCGGCGATGGCGACGATGTGCTTTCCGGCGGCACTGGAGCGGACTTCTTCCTGTCAGGTGGCAGTGGGGCCGATAGTGTTTTCGGTGGCAGCGGCATCGACGGAGTCCTGGAGGGCGGCTCCGGGTCGGATAGCCTGAGCGGTGGTTCCGGGAACGACTTTGCCCTGTCAGGTGACGAGGGAGAGGATAGCCTGTTCGGAGACGACGGAGACGACACCGGTCTCTACGGCGGCGCGGACAAGGATGCCATCTACGGTGATGACGGGAAGGACGTGCAACTCACGGGCGGCGCTGGCGACGACAGCCTATTCGGTGGCTCTGGGGAAGATAGGATTCTTAGAGGCGAACAAGGCGACGACAGCCTCTTTGGTGGAACAGGTGACGATTTCTCCCTTTACGGCGGGTCGGGCGCCGATCGTCTCTACGGCGACTTCGGCGAGGACGACGACCTCTTCGGGGGCTCGGGCAGTGACGCCGTCTTTGGCGGATCGGGAAGTGATTTCGACCTCCACGGCGACGACGGTGACGACAGCCTCTTCGGCGGTCTGCGCGAAGATGAGGAACTCTTTGGCGGACTGGGTATCGATCGGATCTATGGCGGTGCCGCATCCGACCGCAGCCTGTATGGCGGAGATGGCGACGACAGCCTCTTCGGAGGTGGCGGGGACGACAAGTCCTTCGAAGGCGGTGGTGGAGACGACAGCATCTTCGGCGGCAACGCCGATGACAGCTATCTCTACGGCGGCAGTGGTGACGATCGGATCTTTGGCGGCACGGGCGCGGACGAGGAGATAGACGGCAAGTCCGGCCACGATCTGCTCTACGGCGCCAGTGGGTACGACTCCAATATGCGCGGCAGCACTGGTAGTGACACGGTCATGGGCGGCAGCGGTGATGACGCCTATCTTGAAGGAGGCGATGGCGACGACAGGCTTGAAGGCAATCTTGGCGACGACGGACGGCTCTATGGCGATGGCGGCGCCGACACCATCTTCGGCGGCAGCGGTGCGGATTCCCGTCTCTTCGGTGAAGTCGACGATGACGCTATCTTCGGCGGTAGCGGCGCCGATGCCGATGCAAGGGGCGGCGATGGCAACGACCTTCTTTATGGCGACGATGGGAGCGACAGCACCCTTCACGGAAACGATGGCGACGACCGGCTTTACGGTGGCGGCGGAAAGGACGGAGCTTTCCTCGGTGGCTCCGGTTCGGATCACCTCTTTGGTGGCAACGGGGACGACAACAGGTTCGCCGGAGGCTCCGGTGACGACAGCCTCGCCGGCGATGACGGGAACGATGCCTATTTCTATGGCGATCTGGGAGATGACACGCTCCAAGGCGGCAGCGGTGCCGACTCCAGCTTCCTGGGGGGCGGCGGGTCCGACAGCTTGGATGGGGGTAGCGGAGACGACAGCCGCCTCGACGGGGGCAGCGGAGACGACTGGCTGACGGGTGGCCTCGGCGACGACACCAACCTCTCCGGCGGCGCCGATGCGGACCTGGTCTACGGTGGCTCCGGCGGCGACGTGAGCCTGAACGGAGGCGAAGGAAACGATAGCCTCTTTGGCGGCAGCAGCGCTGATCGAGCGCTCCGCGGCGATGATGGCGACGACAGTCTCTTCGGAGGCGACGGAGACGATAGAACCCTCTACGGTGGAAGCGGCGATGACCATGTCTTCGGCGCCAGCGGAAACGACACATTCCTCTTCGGCGCGGAAGGGCAAGACGCGCTCTACGGCGACAGCGGACAGGATGTCCTGAATGGTGCGACCGGTAACGATAGGGTTTTCGGAGGCAGCGGGGATGACAGTCGCCTGACCGGCTTTTACGGCAATGATTTCGTCTATGGCGATGTCGGTGACGACGCCAGTCTGTTCGGGAATCTAGGAAAAGACATTGTCTTTGGCGGAAGTGGACAAGATACCTCCCTCTTCGGCGGTGACCAAGACGACGGCGTCCTTGGTGGATCTGGAGACGACCTGAGCCTCTACGGCGATGCCGGTGCCGACGTCGTCTACGGCGGTGACGGTCAGGACCGCTTCTTGGGTGGTGATGAAGGAAAGGACTTCGTCTACGGCGGCAGCGGTAACGATAGGTACCTCTATGGTGGATCGGGAAGCGATGTCCTAAGAGGCGGTAGCGGAGCCGACACCGCCCTCTACGGCAATGCCGAGTCCGATGCGCTCCACGGCGGCGAAGGAAACGATCTCACCTTCAAGGGAGGAGCCGGCAACGATCGCATCGAGGGCAACGATGGCGACGACGTCGCATTCTTCGGGGATGACGGCGACGACAGCATCATCGGTGGAGACGGAAACGACTTTGACTTCTTCGGTGGTGAGGGGAACGACAGGCTCTTCGGTGGTCAGGGCAACGACGGCTACTTCTACGGCGGTCTCGGTCTCGACTGGATCGAAGGTGGCAGCGGCAACGACTACGCGCTCCGGGGCGAACAGAGCGACGATGTCATAGAGGGCGGTAGCGGAGCGGACTCCGTTGTGTTCGGTGGAGACGGCAGCGACACGCTCTCCGCCGACACCGGCGATGACCAGTCGTTCTTCGGAGGCGCGCAGTCGGACACACTCCACGGCGGCAGTGGCGCCGACTCCAATTTCGAAGGGGGCGCCGACTTGGATGTGATCTACGGGGGCGACGGGAACGACGCCACCTTGGAGGGCGGGGCCGGCGCCGACCTCATCGAAGGCAATGACGGTGACGACTCCTACTTCTTCGGCGGGTCCGGGGCAGATCAGATCTATGGAGGTAGCGGCCAGGACCGCCAGTTATACGGCGGCTCCGGTGCCGACAGCCTCTACGGCGACGATGGCAACGACCTGTTTTATGGTGACGAAGAGGGCGACAGCCTGGTCGGGGGCGCGGGTGATGACAGTCTCTTCGGCGGCGATGGAGACGACATCTTCTACGTGGCCAATCAGTCCGACCTGGGCAACTATCTCTATGACGGGGGTGCCGGGACGGACACCTTGATTCTCGGCGGCGGGGTCACCCTCCCCGGCAGCGGCACGCTGATCGACATCGACACGATCATCTAAAACTTCTCATCCGGCCCGGCGCAAACTTGGCATTACGCGGCAGACCAAATGGGTCGCGAAAGCGGCCCCTCACCCGTGGTGTCCCAGAGTGAGCTGGTCGTTTCCCTGCCATTGAAATGGGGGATGACACCAAGACCTCCGCGACACTGAGACCGCCATGCAGCGGCGGTGGCCCAGTCGCGATTCTGTAATGTACATACGTTTGATCATCTGCGGCTCCCTTGCTAACCTATCAAAAGTAGAGTTCCGGAACCGCAAGCGGGAAACTGATCGCCTACAAGTAATTCTTGCTGACGCAGACGGTCCTCTAACCGAACCGTGCAAGTAGAGCTGTAAAGCTCGCAGCGATCTCACCGGTCCAGAGCTGAGAGGAAGCCATGCTGATCATTGGAACCGAAGGCCCGGACTCGCTGTTCGGGAGCACGGAAGCGGATACCATTCTCGGATATGGGGCAGCCGACACGCTCTACGGAGCAAGCGGAGCCGACAGCCTCTATGGAGCGACGGGCGTCGACACCCTCTATGGCGGCAGCGGCGGGGATGCCACGCTCGAAGGGCGGAGCGGCCAGGACTCCCTCTTCGGGGGTCCGGGAGACGATAGCAATCTCGACGGTGGCTCGCGCGCCGACATCCTTGCCGGCGGGGACGGAGCGGACGTCTCCTTTTTCGGCGGGGTGGGCGACGACACATTGGCCGGCGGCAGCGGCGCGGACAGCCTGTTCTACGGGGGCAACGGTCTGGATAGGTTGTCGGGAGGCAGCGGCGCGGATAGGGGCCTCTACGGCGGACTCAACGGCGATGTGATCTACGGCGGCGACGGCGCCGACACGGCATTGTTCGGAGGACGCTCCAACGACCTTGTGTTCGGCGGCAGCGGCGCCGACTTCCTGGTCTTTGGCTCCGGTGGTAGCGACCGGCTCTACGGCGGCAGCGGGGCCGATGCCTCGCTCTTCGGCGGCACAGGGAGCGACTTGGTGGGAGGTGGCCTCGGCGACGACACCGCGGTCTACGGCGGGGCTGGGATCGACACCCTGCGGGGCGATAGCGGCGCCGATTCCCTCTTCTTCGGTGGAGGCAAGCGTGACGGTCTCTACGGCGGCTCCGGCGCCGACATCAGCTTCTACGGCGGCGGCAATGTGGATCGCATCTATGGTGGCGCAGGGTCTGACGCCTACCTGGCCGGCCGGGCCGATGCCGACAAGCTCTATGGTGGCTTGGGCGACGACAGCCGCTTCTTCGGTGGCAACGGCAACGACACGGCCAAGGGCGACAGCGGTAGCGATGCCTTGCTCTCAGGCAGAAGCGGTAATGACCTTCTCTACGGCGGCAGCGGCGCGGACAGCCTGCTATTCGGTGAGGCCGGCGTCGACCGCCTCTTCGGTGGCCAAGGAGATGACGTCAGTCTGGACGGCAGTCTGGGCGCCGACACGCTCTATGGCGACAGCGGCAGCGACCGCTTCCTCGACGGAGGCTCGGGCGCCGACAGCCTCTCCGGCGGCAGTGGTAACGACTATGACTTTGACGGCGGCTCAGGGTCGGACCGTCTCAGCGGCGACTTGGGCGCCGATTCCTTCTTCTTCGGCAACGACGGCAACGACAGTCTCGCCGGCGGCAGCGGTAGCGACACGCGCTTCTTTGGCGGCACCGGTGCCGACAGCCTCTTCGGCGGCAGCGGTGTCGATGTCCTCTTTCGCGGCGGCCTGGACGCGGACAGCCTTTCTGGCGGTTACGGCGCCGACAGCTACTTCTTCGGGGGTGACGGCGACGATCGCCTCTCCGGCGATCGAGGCAGCGATTTCGACTTCGACGGAGGCTCCGGCTCCGACAATCTCTATGGCGGCAGCGGGAGCGACCAGGGCTTCTCCGGTGGTTCGGGCTTCGACAACCTTGTCGGCGGCAGCGGATCGGACAGCAGCTTCTTTGGCGGGGACGACGACGACAATTTGTTCGGTGGGCTAGGACAGGAGATTTCCTTCCGCGGCGGCGCGGGGTTCGACGGTCTCTTCGGCGGCAGCGGTGCCGACAGCTTCTTCTTCGGCGGTGACGACAACGATAGCATGTCCGGCGGAAGCGGCGTCGATGTCCGCTTCTTCGGCGACACCGGGGCCGACAGCATCGCCGGCAACGACGGCACCGATCGTTCCCTCTACGGCGGTGGGGGGAGCGACAGCCTCTTCGGCGGAAGCGGTGCGGACAGCGCGCTCTTCGGCGGTGGAAGGTCGGATGCCCTCTACGGCGGTGAAGGCACCGACAGTCTCTTCTTCGGCGGCGGCTACGACGATCGCCTGTTTGGCGATGGTGGCGGCGACAGTAACTTCGACGGGGACGATGGTGACGACACCCTCTCGGGCGGCAGCGAGGAGGACTCCAACTTCTCGGGCGGCACGGGCGACGACATCCTCTATGGAGGTGACGACGACGACCACTCCTTCTTCGGCGGTGACGGCACTGACAAACTGTTCGGCGACAGTAACGACGACCGGACTTTCTACGGCGGCGACGGTGTCGACAGCCTCGACGGCGGGATCGGTGACGACAGCGTCTTCTTCGGCGACGACGGCAATGATTTCCTTTTCGGGGGCAGTGGTGGCGACAGCAGGTTCTCCGGCGATGCAGGCGCCGATATGCTGTTTGGATTGAGCGGTAATGAAGCGTTCTTCTACGGTAGATCGGGATCCGACAGCCTCTTCGGCGGCGCAGGGGACGATAGCGGCCTCGACGGCGGCACGGGCGCGGACCACCTATCGGGTGACGATGGCGACGACGCCTACTTCTATGGCGGTCTCGGTGATGATCGTCTCATTGGCGGTTCAGGCGAAGAAAGCTCTCTCTTCGGCGATTCCGGTGCCGATCTTGTCTATGGGGGTAGCGGGAACGACTACGCGGTCTACGGTGGGTCGGGCAGCGATACGCTCTATGGTGACGATGGCGACGATCTCCTCCTTGGCAATGACGGCAACGACACCATGACCGGCGGGGCCGGCTATGACTCCCTCTATGGCTACAGTGGCGACGACGTCTTTGTGGTGGCCCACCAATCGGACTTCACCAACTACTTCTACAACGGCGGTACCGGGACCGACACGCTAGTCTTGGGTGACGGCGTAACGATCCCGGGCGGCGGCGCCAATCTGGCTTACATCGATGTCACGCTGTGACGGCGTCCGACGCTCTTGGCCAAGAGGCCTGTCTCTCGCCCCTTCATAGAATGCAGGGATCGGTAGCCCCTCCCCGGCCTAGGCAGAGACGTGCAGCAGATCCAGACGGTCGCGCCGCAGCGTCTGCCCGGGCAGGACCAAGGTGGTAGTAGTGGCCTCCTCGACCAGGCAGGGCCCGGGGATCTCCAGGTCCAGCGGCAGAGCGGCGCGCGAAAAGACCGGGCAGTCCTCCAGCCTTCCCTCCTCCAGGATGAGCGCGCGCCTTTGTCTTGGTTCTGCCTGACGCGGCAGATCGGCCGGGTCGAGCGGGCTGGGCTGCACTGTCGGCCAGTCGAGCCGGCTCGACAGACGCAGAGCCACCACCTCGGCCGCGCTCTCCTCCAGCGCGAAGGTGTAGGCCTGGCGATGGGCCTCGTCGAAGGCGGGCCGCACGGCGGCGACCGGCGCGTCGGCCTCGATCGGCAAGGTGACGCTGTTCTCCTGGCCGAGGTAGCGCAGGTCGAGGGCCCGATGGTGGCGGACCGCGGCGTCAGGTGCGAAGGCGGCGAAATGCGCTTCGGCCTCCGCGACCATCTCTTGGAAGGTCGTGCCGGTCGCCGCCAGCGTCTCTTCGTCGAGTGGCCCCTTGAGCGCCCGCTCCTGGTCCAGCCGTGGCGTCGTCGCCAGCATGCCCCAGGCGGAGAAGATGCCGGCGTCGGGCGGCACCAGAAGCTCGCGCGCGCCGAGCTCGCGGGCGAGCGCGGCGCCGTGCATGGCCCCACCCCCGCCGCTTACCAGCAGCGCGAAGTCTCGCGGATCGTGGCCGCGCTGCACGGAGACCAGCTGCAGGGCATTGATCATGTTGGCCTCGGCCACGCGGATCACCGCCAGCGCCGTCTCTTCCAGTCCGAGGCCCAGGCTCTCCGACAAGGGCGCCAGGGCACCGGCCGCCGCCGCGCGGTCCAGGATCATGCTCCCGCCGGCAAAGCGATCGGGGTCCAGCACGCCGGTGATCAGCTTGGCATCGGTGACGGTGGCGCCACTGCCGCCGAGGCCGTAGCAGGCCGGTCCCGGATCGGCGCCCGCGCTCTCCGGCCCGACCTGAAGGACGCCGTTGGCACCGACCTTGGCCAGGGATCCCCCACCGGCGCCGATCTCCACGATATCCACCACCGGCAGCAGCATGGGGTAGCCGGGGGTCAGCCGGCTGCGTTCCAGGCTGTAGCGGGTGTCGACCTTGGGCTCACCGCCCTGGATCAGGGAGCATTTGGCCGTGGTGCCGCCGATGTCGAGCGCGATGAGGTCACTCAGGCCGGCCGCCCGTCCTATGGCCGCCGCGCCGCAGAGCCCGGCGGCGGGGCCCGATTCCACCATCTGCAAGGGCTGGCGCGCCACCCAGTCGAAGTCGGCCGAGCCGCCGTTCGACAGCATGGCCAGATAGGGCCGTTTGACCCCCCTGCCCTCCAAGGCAGCGCCCAGCCGCTTCAGATAGCGCGCCATCACCGGCTGCACATAGGCGTTCATCGCCGCCGTGTTGCTGCGCTCGTACTCGCGCCAGGCCCTGGTCAGTTCGTGCGAGGCCGTGACCGCGACCTCCGGCCAGAGCTGGCGCACGATGGCGGCACAGCGGGCCTCGTGCGCGGGCGCCGCGTAGCTGTTGAGGAAGGCGATCGCAATGGCTTCCACTCCTGCCTCGCGGCAGCGCGCCACGATCTCCTCCACCATGGCTTCGTCGAGCGGCTCCAGCTCCGCGCCGTCCCAGCCGACGCGCTCGGCCACCTCGAAGCGCAGGGCGCGCGGCACGAAGGCCTCCGGCGAGCGGAAGCGGAGATTGTAGAGATCCGGCCGGTTGCCACGCCCGATCTCCAGCACGTCACGAAAACCCGCTGTCGTGATGAGCGCGGTCTTGGCTCCCTTGCGCTCCGTAAGCGCATTGATGACGGTGGTACCCCCGTGCATCAGAAAAGAGACGGCCACAGCCTCTATGCCGCTGTCGTCGATGGCCTTCAGGACGCCGAGGCTGGGATCGGCGGGCGTGGTCAAGGTCTTGGCGGTCACCAGGCGGCCGCTCGCCTCGTCATAGGCCACCAGGTCGGTAAAGGTGCCGCCGACGTCGGTCGCCAAGCGGATCAAGCGGCAGGCTCCTGCCGATAGGTCGCTGCCTGCGTCGCGCTGACATAGCCTGCCGCCAGATCGGCGTCGACGGCCGCTCGCGGTCGCTCGACCGGGGAGCCGTAGCCGCCGCCGTTGCCGGTGATGACGCGCACACGGTCGCCCGGGTGCAGGTCCAGATGCGGGCTGCGGGCCAGGGCCATGACCTCCCCCCCGCGCTCGATCTCGATGCGGTTGCAGCTGCCCGGCTCTCCGCCGGCAAGGCCCCAGGGCCTGGTCTCCGAGCGGCCAACGCTGCAGTAGAGGAAGTTCCCCTCCTCCAGGATCTCGTACTCACGCACCAGGCCGAAGCCGCCGCGGTGGCGCCCCGCCCCGCCGCCGCCTTCCGTGTTGAGGGCATAGCGCCTGAGGCGCAACGGGAACTTTGCCTCGATCACCTCGCAGGCATAGTTGTAGGTATCGCCATCCGTCAGGGCGATCAGTCCGCTGGCGCCGTCTGCTTCCCGGGTGGCGCCCCAGCCGCCGTGCGCCGGCTCTATGTGGACGTATCCCTGGCGCCCCTCGCCGCCGCGCCCGCAGAGATAGGCGACCGTGAGGCTCATGTAGCTGCCGGCGCCGAAGCGCTCAGGGGCGAGAGGTGCCAGCGCCTTCCAGGCCAGCTCCGATGCCTGCGCCGAGCCCTCATAGTACCAGCCGACCGGTGCCGGCGGCTCGGCGGTGAAGACCGTGCCGGGCGGTGCCAGGACCTCGAGCGGCTGAAACCAGCCGTCGTTCGCCGGAGCCTGCGGGTCCACCAGGGCCTTGAAGACCGTCTTCACCGCGGACAGCAGCGCGCCCCGTGTGCAGTTGATCGGCGCCCGCCGCGCCGCCGCGCTGCCGGAGTAGTCGAAGGTCATGGTCTCGCCGGTCTTGGTGACCTTGACCCGGACCGCGATCCGCTCGTCGCTGATGCCGTCGCCGTCGATCCAGTCCTCCGCCTCGTAGACGCCGTCCGGAAGCGCCGCCACGGCGCGACGGCTGGCGGCCGCGTCGCGCTCCAGGATATGGCGAAAGGCTTGGCGCAGGGTCTCGGCGCCATAGCGTTCGGCCGTCTCGATAAGGCGCCGTTCGGCGATGCGCGTGGCGGCCAGTTCGGCATTGAGATCGCCGATCGCCATCTCGGGAAAACGTAGATTGACGCGCAGGATATCCAGCAGGTCCGGCTCCACCTCGTTGTCCCGGCAAAGACGGATGCAAGGAAGCCTCAGGCCCTCCTGAAAGACCTCGGTCGCGTCGGGCGGCAGGCTGCCGGGCTTGGCGCCGCCGACGTCCAGCCAGTGCGCCACCGCGACCGCGAAGGCCAGCAGGCTGCCGTCGGCCAGGAAGACCGGACGCATGATGGCGACATCGCATGCATGGGTGCCGCCGTCGTATGGCTGGTTGGAGACATAGACGTCGCCGGGTACCAGGCGATCGCCATGCTTGCCGATCAGATGGCGTACCTGCTCGGAAAAAGTGCCGGTGAAAAGGGTGATTCCATTGCCCTGGGCGATCAGACGCCCGTCCGCGTCGCAGAGCCCGCAGGCGAAGTCGAGGATCTCGTAGATCACCGGGCTCATCGAGGTCCGCGCCAGCACCGCGCCCATCTCGTCGACGGCCGCGGCAAGCTTGCCGGAGAGGATATCCAAGGTGATGCGGTCCAAGCGCCCTCCTCCCTTCTACCCCGTCCGACATAGCAGCAAGCGAGATGGAGGGCCAGGATCGGGCGTCAGCGTTCCGGTTTCGAGGGTAAGGGCCGCGGCTGCTGTCCGCCGCCGAACGCGGCACCAGATGGCTGTGCCGGTGCTGCGGCCTGGCGCTTCCAAGGCGTCGTCTTGAACCAGGCCACCGCATAGGCCGTCAGCGCCAGGATGACGAAGCCTGTCAGGTTCACCAGCGCCCAGGTCAGATGCGTGCGGCCCAGCCAATCCAGGATCATGCCGGCCACGCGCGCCAGGAACATCGACAGCAGGAAGACCGCCAGCGACTGCTGGCCGACCTTGCGCACCACGTCGACCAGGGGCCGCAGGCGCTTGACCGCCATCAGACGATGGCCGTTCTCCCCGGCCGCGATCCAGGCGAGGTAAGCCAGGCAGAGGAAATGCAGGTAGCGCAGGATGCCGAAGTGCGTCTTGCTGCGCAGCGGCTGGATATCCTTCCACCAATCGATGATCGGTAGGAAGTCGATGAAGTTGCGCGCCCGGTACCAGGCGATCGGCACGGTCAGAAGCAGAAAGACCAGGCAGCCGATGATCAAGCCGGGCGTGGGCTTCGGCGGCTTGATCCAACCCAGGCCGATGAAGAACCCGGTGTAGAAGACCAGCTGCCAAGAGAAGGGGTTGAAGTACCAGGTTCGATCGGTACCGGGTTTCCCCGGAGGGTCGAGATAGCCGAAGCTGGCGACGAACCAGGTCAAGATGACAAAGGCCATGGCCGCCTTGGGATCGAACCGACCCAGCGCCACGACCAAGGGCATCAGCACCAGGATGACCAGATACATCGGCAGGATGTCGAAGTAGTTGGGAACGTAGGTCAGCGTCAGATAGGCCGGCAGCAGGACCGCCGTGTTGGTGAAGAAGTCCGTGATACCCAAGGAGTTCTTGTAATGGGCACCATAGCCGCCAAGGCTGTCGACTGACGCGAGCAGGGCGAGCAGGGCGATGAAGAGCCCGATGTGGGCCCAATAGACCTGCCAGATGCGAAAGCCCACGCGGGCCGTGCCTATCCACCAGCCCTGCTTGTCGAAGACCTTGAAAAAGGCGATCGAGGAGGCCACGCCCGAGCAGAAGACGAAGATCTCCGTGGCGTCCGAGAAGCCGAACCGTGCCGGAATCCACAATGTCCAGACGTTGTTGGGCGTGTGCGCCAGGTAGATGATGAACATCCCCAGCCCGCGAAAGAAGTCGAGGCGCGGATCGCGCGGGCGCGCCTGGGCCGAGGAAGGAACGGTGGTAGAGGACATCGACCGTCAATCGTCCTGTTGGATAAGGCGACGGCAAGCGTCTGCCCTATTGATACGACGCCACGCTGCCAAACGCACACTATCACGGGGTTTTGTCGCCTAACGTCAAGAATTGCTTGGATTACCACAACCCTTTGTGAGCGACGGTGATACCCCTGCGCGTCCTTTCACCGCGTCGTGACCCGCGGCACGCGGCAATGGGCGTAGAAAGCCAGCCATGAGCAGCCTTGTCGCCGAGCGGCCCGAACCGCAACCGCAAAGCCCCGTGCTCCTGGCCGCGGGCCTGGGCACTCTGGCCGTCGCCGGCCTGGCCTGGGATGCCGGCGGGCTACGGCTTGCCGGTGCCGTCCTGCTAGGCGCCCTTGGCGGCTTGGCGCTCTACCACGCCGCTTTCGGCTTCACCGCGGCCTGGCGACGAATGGCGCGCGAGCGGCGCGGCGCCGGCTTGCGCGCGCAATTCCTGCTAATCGCGACGGTGATCCTGATCTCCTACCCGCTGATCGGCTACGGTCGCTCGATCGGCTTGCCGACCGGCGGCTTTGTTTTCCCCTTCGGTATCTCCGCGGCGATCGGCGCGGCCGCCTTCGGGTTCGGCATGCAACTGGCGGGCGGCTGCGGGTCGGGGACCCTCTTCACGGTGGGCGGCGGCAGCACCAGGATGGTGCTGGCCTTGGCCACCTTCATCCTGGGCTCGCTGGTGGCCACGGCCCACATGCCCTTCTGGAACGGCCTGCCCCGCTTCAGCGGAACCTCGGCCATCACCGCGCTCGGCGTCGAGGCGGCGCTGGTCGTGACCCTGATGGCGCTCGGCCTCTTGTGGTGGCTGACGCGCTGGCTGGAACTCAGGCGGCACGGATCCTTGGAGCCGGAGCGCCCGGCCGGTTCTCTGCTTCGCGGCCCCTGGCCTCTCGCGTGGGGGGCGCTTCTGCTGGCGGTGGTGTCGATCGGCACCTTCCTGGTGCTGGGACGGCCCTGGGGCATCACCTCGGCCTTTGCCCTCTGGGGCGCCAAGATCGCCGGCGGTCTGGGGGTTCCGGTCGAGACCTGGCCCTATTGGCAGGGGCGCGGCGGCTCGCTGGAGCGCTCGCTCTTCTACGATGCCACCTCGGTGATGAACTTCGGCGTCATGCTGGGGGCGCTGGCCGCCGCCGGCCTGGCCTCGCGGTTCAGCCCGATCTGGCGCTTGAGCCTGCGCGACGTCCTGACGGCGCTGGCCGGCGGCTTCCTCATGGGTTACGGCGCGCGGCTTGCCTGGGGCTGCAACATCGGCGGCTTCCTGGGCGGCGTGGTCTCCGCCAGCCTGCACGGCTGGTGGTGGTTGCTGTTCGGCTACCTCGGCAGCAGTCTCGGCGTCCGCCTGCGCGCCAGGATCGGCATGGATCCGCCGCTACCCGGCAAGTAGAAGGGGCCGAGGTGCTGTTCGCGCCCCGGCCCCCTTTCACTCTACCCGCTCAGGACAGGGTCACTTCTTGTCCCAGGCGGTCCGGTCGATGTCCAGATCCGGGAATTTGTCCGGATCGAACTCCGGATGGTCCACACCTTGCTTCACCTGATCGCGGTAGTCGTTCAAGACCCGCAAGCCGATCGGGAAGAGCATGGCGATGGCCAAGAGATTGGCGAGCGCCAGGATCCCCATCATCGGATCGGAGAAGAAGAAGACCGCGGTCGCCCCCGGTGCCGAGGAACCGAGGAACACCAGCACGACGACCAGGATCCGCAGCACGTGGCGCGAGATCTCGGACTCGGTGAAGACGGTCAGCGCATTCTCACCCAGATAGTAGTTGTAGATGATCGAGCTGAAGGCGAAGAGCAGGATCGCCGCCGTCAGGAAGTACTGTGTCCAATCTCCCAGGTGCGAGACCAGGGACTGCTGGGTCAGCACCACGCCGTCGACACCCTCGGCACCCGGAACATAGACCGTGCCCAAGAGGATCACGAAGGCCGTGCAGGAGCAGATGATGATGGTGTCGATGAAGACCGACAGCGCCTGCACGATGCCCTGACTGACGGGATGGCGCACATAGGCGACGGCCGCCACGTTTGGCGCGCTGCCCAAGCCGGCTTCGTTGGAGAAGAGGCCGCGGCGCAGGCCCTGCGCAATGGCCGCGCCCATGCCACCGCCGACCGCTTCCTCGATGCCGAAGGCATTGTTGAAGATGGTGATGATGATGGAGGGGATCTCGCCGATGTTGATCAAGATCACCAAGATGGCCATCAGAATGTAGCCCACCGCCATCACGGGAACGATGACCTCGGCAACTTGCGCGATGCGCTTGATGCCGCCGTAGACGACGAGCCCGGTGATCGCGGCGATCACGATGCCGGTCCAAAGGCGATCGATGCCGAGGCTGTCTTGCGCCGCGCCAGCGACCGTGTTGCCTTGGAAGGCGTTGAATCCGAGGCCGAAGGCCGCGATCAGCGACACAGCATAGATCATCGCCAGCCATTTATAGTTCTGGCCCAATCCGTGCAGAATGTACTGCGCCGGCCCGCCGCGATAGGTGCCGTTCTCGTCGGAGCGCTTGAAGACCTGCGCCAAGGAGCATTCGAAGAGGCTGGTGGCCATGCCGACCAAGGCGATGGCCCACATCCAGAAGACCGCGCCCGGCCCGCCCAAGCTGATCGCGACGGCGACGCCGGCAATGTTGCCGCCGCCGACTCGTCCGCCGACGCTGACGAGCAAGGCCTGCAGCGAACTCACGTGGCCTTCCGCGCCAGGCTGCTTGCCGGGTCTCAGCACGCGCCACATGCGGCCGAAGTACTGGATCTGTACGGCGCCCGAGGCAGCGGTGAAGAAAAGGCCCAGTATCACGAGGAAGGGGATTAGGGCCCATCCCCATGTAAGGTCGCCTATGGCGTTGAAAATAGACTCAATGAAGCTCATTTGGCGCCTCCTTGTTTAAACCTTGATGGTATGCCCCAGGATTCGGCGTGGCAATACAGAGGAAGCATCACTGCGAAGAGCCTATGCGGACAGCGTGTCATTTGGGTCACTGCCCCGACTTAGGGCCCAAGAGCGCCTAGGGCGCCGAAACCGCCTGTGTAGCGGCCTCGCGCGCGCCACAAGCCGCTCTCCGGAAGCAGTGACTCTCGAAGCACCCTCGCAACGCACATTCGGCCCCCTCCCCTTTTCGCCGAACCTAGAGGTCCGAACTAGTGTCAGGAGCCGTCGTCGGCTGACAACTACGCTGCTGTCGGCCAGATGATGCTAAGTGGCGCTCTTATTGATACATGTAGCGCTGAAGAGATTGCGAAGAGACCTTTGGGCGAAAGCCCAACTCGACAAGCCTGCTCCAGTCTTCGCACAGTAGTACTTATGGCGCGGGAGAGAGGTTTCACCGGCAGCGACGCTGCCATGATGGCGCATCAGACGATGGAGGCGACCTCGCTGCAGCTTGGCGGCGTGCGCTTGGTGCTACCCTTCATCTTCGTGGCGCTGTCCGGGCCGGTGATCTTCGCCGCCATGATCTATCCCCTGTTCAAGGCAGCCGACCTTCTGACCGGCATACTTCTGGCGCCCGTCGTGGCATCGACAGGGGCAAAGCGCCTCTACCTCTGCCTGGGCATGGCCGTGAAGTGCCTGGGCCTCTTGATCGTCGTCATCGTGGCCGCCGGCCTCGGTCCTGCCCTACTCACCTTGGTCACCTTTATCGTCGCCGTCGTCCTGGGCATCGGCGCCGGCATACAGCGCCTCGCCGAGAAGAGCGTGATGGCCGTGCTCTGGGACAGCCGGCAGAGGGCGAGTCGCTTGGGCGCCACCGAGGCGCTGACCGGCTTTTTGGCAATCGGCGCGGTGATCCTGACGGCGGTCTACCTGCAGGACAGCGACCAACTCAGCGTTCACATCGAACTGCTCTGGGGCGGCGCGACGGCGGCCATCCTCTCCGCCATCTTCGCACTCTTCATCCGCGAGAGCCTTGGCCGGGATGACCGCCCGGCAGTCGTCAATAACCGCGGCGCTTGGTGGACCGGCATCAAGGCAAGCTACCGACGCCTTAGCCGACAGCGCTGGTTTCGCCGCTTCGTCGCCACGCGACTGCTCACCTCCTCGGTCGAGTATGGCGTCGTGTTCTACGCCATCCACGCCGCCAGCTTTCACGCATCGAAGCCCTGGGCGCTTTCCGCCTTCGCGGCCGCGACCGCCTCGGGAGCCGTCGTTGGCGGCCTCCTCGCCCGCCAGATCGTACGGCGCGCGGCGGCAAGCGGTCTCTGGTTCGGCGGTCTGTTGGGTTTCATCGCGGCCTCGACCGCCTTGGCGGTGGAGCAGGCCCCTCACTGGAACCTGCTGCCGGTCTATAGCGCGATCTTCCTGCTGCTAGGGATCGGACGCTCCTGCATCTACACGAGCCGCAACGCCTATCTTCTCCTCTTCATCGATGCCGAGGACCGGGAGAACGGCGTCGCCCTCTCCAATCTCGTCGTCGAAGGCATCGCGGCGGCGGCGATGATCGCCATAGGCGCCCTGGCGCACTACCAGGATATCGCCCTGCCGCTGGTTCTCCTCGGACTTCTGAGCCTCGGCGCGGTCTTCTCAGCGCTGATGCTGCCGCCCGAGGCGGAAGCCCGTCCCCCGGTCGGTGGCGCGGCGTAGATCTGGCACTCTTGCGTCCGATGCCTTAGAACCCGATGGCTCCCTTCAGTCACAAACCGGGCCGGACCGGAACCATGGCATCACGTCCCTTGATCGCAGCGGCCTTGCTGGCGACCTCTCCTCTAACCGCGGTGGCCGACACACCGGCCGTCGCCTTCTTCGACTTGTTGGAGAAGGTCTGCCTGCCGGCCATCGAGTCCGGGGAGACGCCAGACCTCTCGGCCCTCACGCCTCATGACCGCGACAACCCGGATCACAACGTCCTTGGGTCAATCTTCGGCGCAGCTTACGTCGAGGCCGACCCGCGTCTCCTGATCGCCTTTGGAGAGTTGAATGGGCTGCGTGGCTGCGAAGTGTCCTTTGCCGGCCAGACGGTAGGGGCGGAGGGCAAGGCGATCGCCGATGCCCTCGAGACCTGGATCTACGATCACATCGACCAGACGGGCTACGAGTTGATCGACCACTACAGCATGTACAGCATCAAGTACGTCATCTCCGTCGGCTCGCTGGAGCGCAACCCGCGCGACTACTTCGTCAAGATCGCCGCCTTTGCCGGGGTGAACCCCGACGACGACACGCACTATGGTCACCCGCGCGTCGTCGTCGGCGAGATGCCGGACGACAGCCGCGCAGAGTGAGGCGCAGGCTCAGAACTTGCCGTCGTAGGCTCTCGCCCCAATGCGGCAGGCGAAGAGCGTGAAACGCTCGCGCCTTAGCGCGGCCGGCACCTCTTGCGCCAGGCTATCGGCGTCGTCGATCCACACGCCATAGCCGCCGAAGGTCTCGGCCAAGGCGGGAAAGTCGCTGCCGCCGAAGTCGACGCCAAGGTTGGGGCGCTGGCTGGCGCGCTGCTTCAGTTCGATCAGGGCCAGACTCTGGTCCACCAGCACGCAGATGATCACCGGGATCGCCAGGTCTCTCAGGGTCGCCAACTCGCCCAAGACCATCTCCAGCCCGGCATCGCCGACGAAGACCACGACCGGCGCCTCCGGCCGGGCCAGCTTATGGCCCATTGCCAAGGGCAAGGCGCAGCCCATGGTGCAGAGCGCCGACGACTGCAGCAGGGTGCGCGGCGCGGGACAGGACCACTGCTGGCTCAAGAGGATGCGGTGCGCGCCGCTGTCGGCCGTGGCGACGGTCTCCGGCGGCAAGGCCTCGCGCAAGGTGGCGAAGACCTCGGCCGGGCCGAAGCTCCTGCCGTCCGCCTTGAAGGCCGCCTGAAGCGCGCCGCGGGTGCGCGCCGCGGCGCCGTTGGTCCAGGTGGCCCGCGGCGTCACGCCTTCGCCCAAGGCGGCCAGGGACTCGGCGACGCTGCCCTGCAGCAGGTGGGTGACATTGTGCATACCGTGGCTGCGCTCGAAGGGCGCAATCTCCACCACCGGCTTGTCGGCCGGCCAGGGATCGCGCCAGCCGATGCGCATCTCGATCGGGTCGTAGCCCAGCAGCAGGATGAGATCGGCGTCGGAGAAGAGCGGCAGCAGCATGCGGTCGGCCCTGGGCGAGAGGCCGGCGCCACCGATTGCCAGGGGATCGGCTTCGTCCAACAGGCCCTTGGCCTTGTAGCTGGTGATCAAGGGCACGCGAAAGGCATGGCAGAAGGCCGCCACCGCCTCGCCCGCTTCTTCGTTGACGGCGTCGACACCGGCGATCGCCAAGGGTCGGGTCGACTGCGCCAAGAAGGCGCGTGCCTCCTCGAAGACGGCATCGCCGGCGCCCGGAGCCATCGCCGCGCGCAGCGGCAGGAGTCGGCCCTGGCTGCTCTCCGGAACGGCCTCCTCGGCGACGGAGATGGGAACGTCGATGTGAACCGGACCCGGCTGGCCGCCGCAGGCGATCGTCAAGGCCTTGTCCATGACCTGTCCGACGGTCTCCGGCGTCACGCAGAAGCTCGCCTTGACGATGGGACGCAAGACCGCCTGATGATCGAAGACCTGATGGGTGTAGCTCTCCGCGTCCGCCAGGTTGACCCTTCCCGTCAGAAAGATCAGCGGCACTCTGTCCTGCAGGGCATTGGCGACCACGTTGACGGCATTGGCCACGCCCGGGCCGACGGTCGCCAGCAGCACGCCGGGCGCGCCGGTGGCATGCCAGGCGCCCTCCGCCATGAAGCCGGCCGGGTTCTCGTGCTTGGACAGCACGAAACGCATGCCGGCATCGTTCAGGGCATCCATCAATGCCAGAACTTCGCCGCCGGGGATGCCGAAGGCCCAGCGACAGCCCGCCGCCGCCAGCTTGGCCGCGATTACGTCCGCGCCGCGCATGCTCTTGTCCTCGCTCTCGTCTCGCCTCAGTGCTCCTGCTAGCACAGAAGCGGCGGGAGATGGCAATGAGCTCTGCGTCTAGCCGTCCTGCCTCCCGCGAGGCGGCGGCCTCGGCCGCGAAGCGGAGCTATGCCGCGCGGCGATAGCTTCGACGGAAGTGCGACGCGAGCGCGCCGAGACCCGCGACCAGCCGCGCCATCGCCTTGAGGTCGCCCGGAGCGGGCAGGCCCCCTTGGTAGACCCAAGCCGGCAGCCGCTGATACACCGTGACGTTCTCCACCAGCTCGCGGGTGCGGCGCCCCTGGCGCGCCAAGACGGCGCGGGCTTCGTCGTAGTCACGCGATCGCGCCGCCAACCAGGCCTCGTCCCCCTCACCGGGCGCGTCGAGCACCTTGCCGCTGAGGTTGACGCTCGCCAGACCCTCCCCTCCGATGGCCAGGCGGAAGAGGCGGGCATAGCGACAGCCCGCTTCCAACTGATCCGAGTCGATCAGCCCTCGCGCGAAGAGGATGCCCAAGGGGTACTCGGAGAGATGCTCCGGTGCGCTAGCGCCGATGAGGGCCTGCCGTTTTCGCCTCTGCTGGGGTGTCGGCCCATAGCGCGGGTGCCCTTTGTGACCAGCGCCCTTCGAAGCAAGGGCTTTGAGGCGATCCTTGCGGGGACGGCCGGGGCGTCGCTTCGTCATCCTCTCGTCCCCCGAAAGTGGGAATTCGTGCGGAGCGAAAAGAAAAGCTTTACAACCGATCGATGCGTTTCCATGATTTGTACTCGTTTTGATCTAGTTTGATGGCTCGCGGGACGCCTGAATGCCAGACGCTCAGGTCCGACTCGCCAAGACGCAAAGGCCCGGAATGACGTATGTCGTAACGAACCGATCCATGCCCCAGAGACGCCACGCTTCCTGTCCGATCCGCTGGCGTACTCTTTCACCGGTGGTCCCATGATTGACCTACCTCCTCTTTTCACTGCTATTACAAGTTCTTCTCCTATGCACAACACGGCTAGATTGTACAAGGAAATGCGCAGCGTCAAGCGCGAAATTGCGCAATTTTGTCTTTTGCCGCGCGGGCGTGGTCGTTGCCGTGCCTGAGCGGGATCCGACACTGCTAAGCCGCCTCTTGGCGGAGCCCCCCTATGCCGCTTCAGCGGAGGCGCAACGCCGATGGCTCAGAAGCGTCATGGATTGCCTGGCGACCAAGGGACAGCCCTTGGCCGTAGGCGCCGGCCTGGCACCAAGCACAATCAATCGGTTTCTGGCTCCCGGCACCCGCCACCGGCTGCGACCGCAGACGGTCAACGCGATCGTCACACGCGCCTATGCGCTCTCTCGCGATCCTCTCTTGGCCGCGCGGCAGGCCTCCGCGCCTCAGGCAAAGGTGGTCGCGCTGCCTTGCTATCCCCTGGTCGACCTCCCGCGCGATGCTGTGCATAGAAGCGCACCTGTCTACTCCATGCCCTTCGCCGACGCATTTTTGCGCAGCATGTGCAGTGGCGACACAGACGCCTTGCTGGTCGCGCTAGTCGAAGGCGACGCGATGGCCCCTACCGCCGGGAACGGCGACCATGTCCTGGTGGACGAGGCCTGCGACAGGCTGCGGGAGGACGGCCTCTACGTCCTGTCCGCCGGATCGCGTCGCCTCCCCTTGCTGCGACGCGTCACCCTGGATCCCAACGGCACGCAGGCTTGGGTTACGACGGACAATGCGCGCTATGCGACGCCGCCAGCCGTCGACCTCTGTCGGCTGGCGATCTACGGCCGCGTTCTTTGGATCGGCAAGCGCCTCTAACCGAGCAGCCTTGCCGGGTACGATCGCGCCCTTTGCTAGGCGGCCGCGACCGCAGCCTTGCGGGCTGCCTGCAGTTTCGCGAAGTCGGCGTCCGCATGGTAGGAGCTGCGCGTCAGGGGGGTCGCCGAGCAAAGCAGAAAGCCCTTGGCATAGGCGGCCCGCTCGTAGGACTTGAACTCCTCGGGCGTCACGAAGCGATCCACCACATGGTGCTTGGGCGTCGGCTGCAGATACTGACCGATGGTCAGGAAGTCGACGTCGGCGGAGCGCAGATCGTCCATCACCTGCAGCACCTCCTCGCGGCTCTCGCCCAGACCGACCATCAGGCCCGACTTGGTGAAGACCGTCGGGTCCAGCCGCTTGGCGTCCGCCAGCAAGCGCAGGGAGTGGAAGTAGCGCGCGCCCATGCGGACCGTCGGATAGAGCCGCGGCACGGTTTCCAGGTTGTGGTTGAAGACGTCGGGCTTGGCCTCGATCACGATCTCCAGCCCGCCGTCCTTGCGTAGAAAGTCGGGGGTTAAGACCTCGACGCTGGTTCCGGGCGATTGCGCGCGAATGGCGCCGATGGTCCGGGCGAAGTGCTGGGCGCCGCCGTCGTCCAGGTCGTCGCGGTCGACCGAGGTGATCACGACATGACGCAAACCTAGCTTCGCGACGGCCAGCGCGACGTTCATCGGCTCCATCGGGTTCAAGGCGTTGGGCTTGCCGGTCGCCACGTTGCAGAAGGCACAGGCGCGCGTGCAGATCTCGCCCATGATCATCATGGTGGCGTGCTTCAGCTTCCAGCACTCGCCGATGTTGGGACAAGCGGCCTCTTCGCACACCGTCGCCAGGCCATGCTCGCGCACGATGGCCTTGGTCTCCTGATACTCCGGAGAGGTCGGCGCCCTGACGCGCAGCCACTTCGGCTTGCCGCGCTTAACCGGGTTGTCCGGTTTGTGCTCCTTTTCCGGATGACGGACGCGCGTGCTCTGAGTCTCGCTATTCTGCTGCATGCTGCTCCAACTCTTTAGGAAGTATAGTGGTCTGGTCGATAACAGCCTCCGAGAGCTGCGCCCAGGTCAGGTTCCTGGCGCCAGTCAGGTCGGCGCCACGCAAAATCGTACCCTTAAGGTTTGCCCGGAGGAAGTCAGCCCCGCGGAAAGACGCATTGCTGCAGTTCGCATAGCTGAGGTCCGCGTCGGTCAGATTACCCTTGTCGAACTTAGCCCCCGGAATCCGTGCCCCCGGAATCTTGATCCTGAACCTGGCCCTATCTTCAGGTAGCAGCTTGATCCGACGCATCGAGCAGTATCTCCACAATGGCGGCTAGATCAGGTCCCAGAGTCACTTCTTTCCTCTCCGCCGTCCGCTCCGCCAAGAAGGCCTGGAGAACCTCGGTGGCTGGCAGCGAGAAGTCGGCAAAGTCCACGATCACCGCTCTTAGAGTATATATGGCGGACAGTCGAACCTCCAATCGATCATCGCTCAACTGCTCGACCGCTCGATTGAACAGTTCCGTGGCGTGATCACGACGTTGGAGGCGAGCCTGCTCGCGGGTGGCCAAGGCTTGCCGGGATGCTGCAAGTCCGCGCCAGAAAGCCAACGAAAGCCCAAGAGCCCCGCCCACGACGATGGCCCAGTTTCTGGCGATCTCGCTCCAAGCGAGAGCATCCACAGTCTTGCTCTCCTACATATGGATGACGCGGCCGTAGGCGTCCAGCACGCTTTCGTGCATCATCTCCGAGAGCGTGGGATGCGGGAAGACCGTGTGCATCAGCTCTGCCTCGGTGGTCTCCAGGTTCATCGCGACCACGAAGCCCTGGATCAGTTCGGTCACCTCGGCGCCGACCATATGAGCGCCCAGAAGCTGGCCGCTGGTCTTGTCGAAGATGGTCTTGATCAAACCCTGGTCCTCGCCGAGAGCGATCGCCTTGCCGTTGCCCACGAACGGAAAGCGGCCGACCTTCACCTGATGGCCCGCTTCCTTGGCCTTGGCCTCTGTGAGCCCAACGGAGGCCACCTGCGGGTGACAGTAGGTGCAGCCGGGAATCTTCAGCTTGTCCATGGGATGACTGTCGAGACCGGCGATTGCCTCGACGCAGATGACGCCCTCGTGTTCGGCCTTGTGGGCCAGCATGGGCGGCCCTGCCACGTCGCCGATGGCATAGATCCCCTTCACGTTGGTCCTGCCGTGCCCGTCGGTCACGACGGCGCCACGCTCCATCGTCACGCCCAGTGCTTCCAAGCCCAGGTTCTCGACGTTTCCGACCACACCGACGGCGGAGATCACGCGGTCGACGGTCAAGCTCTGCTGCTTCCCGTTGGTCTCGATGGTGGCGGAGATCGCCGCCGGCTTCTTGTCGAGCTTGGTGACCTTGGCCCCGGTATGAATTTTGATGCCTTGCCGCTCCAGCTGCTTGCGGGCGAGACCGGCGATCTCGGCATCCTCCACCGGCATGATCTGGTCCAACAGCTCGACGACGGTGACCTCGGAACCCATGGCGTTGAAGAAGGAAGCGAACTCGATGCCGATCGCGCCGGAGCCGACGACGAGCAGGCGCTTGGGCAGTTCCTTCGGCACCATCGCCTCGAAGTAGGTCCAGACCCGTTCCTTGTCGGGTTCCAGCCCCGGCAGAACCCGCGGGCGGGCGCCGGTGGCGACGATGATGTGCTTGGCCTGGAAGTCGCCGACGGTCTTGCCGCCCTTGGTCACCGAGACCTTGCCGAGCGCGGCTATCGTCGCCTCGCCGTCGATCACCGTCACCTTGTTCTTCTTCAAGAGCATGCCGACGCCCTTGCTGAGCCGGCCCGAGACATTGCGGCTGCGCTTCACCACGGCGGCCATGTCGAAACCGACCTTCTCCGCCGTGAGCCCGAAGTGGCTCGCCTCTTCCATGTTGCGGTAAACCTCAGCCGTCCGCAGCAGGGCCTTGGTCGGAATGCAGCCCCAGTTGAGGCAGATGCCGCCCAGGTGCTCGCGTTCGACCACGGCCACCTTGAGCCCCAGCTGCGCGCCGCGAATGGCCGTGACATAGCCGCCCGGCCCTGCCCCGATGATGATCACGTCGAAGGATGTCTCTGCCATGCTCGGCCGCTCCTGGTTAGTCGCTTAAGTCTTGGTAGGGGCAAGCAAGAGCCTGTCCTGGCGCCCCTTCCCGCAAAGGGTGGATCAGATCGTCGAGGCTGGCCTCGCCCAAACTGTAGACGAGGTCCCTCTCCACGCGCTCGCCGAAGGCCTCTCGATCCATCTCCCAGTAGTCTTCGCGCCGAATGGCGTAGTAGTGCGTCATCTTCAGCACGCGTGCCAGATTCAGCAGCCACTCCCCGGTCTCGGCTCTCTCAGCGAAGAGACGCTCGGACGGGTCTCTCAGCGGCTGCGGAAAGTTGGCGGCGTCCTGCTTGATGACTTCATCGGTGAAGGCCGACATGCGGCTTGGAAGAAGCAACGAGAGATAGGACATGGCGGCATCGTGCTTCAGCGTTGCGTGGCCCTTGTCGCCCGCGACTTGGACGAGGACACTGGAGTCCAGTAGAGCCTGGGAATCGTTCTCCAGCTCATCCAGCAGTGTCTGGGCGGCGCTCTCGTTCACCGGATAGAGGCGCGGGAAGAGGAAGCGTGACAGGAGGACGAAAACCTCTTTCTTGCTCACGTCCTCCAGCTCTTCCGCGCTCGAAACCGCGCGCAGGGTCAGAACCAGCACCACGGTCGGCTCTTGAAAGCAGCCGTTCTCACGTGGCGGCTTCAGGAGATCGCCCGGCCTTGCGTAGAGCGCGGCCTGCCGCAGAGTCTCGTAGGGTTGAAGGCTCCTTGCCGTTGCATGCTCGGCCAACCAGGAGGCGTCCTTGGTGACCACCGCCTTCAGGTAGTCGACGACCAGTTGCCGAAGCGCCGCCTCCGAACTCTCGCTCGCCTTGGCGGGCAGGCAGAACAAGAGGAGGAGCAAGGCCGACAGCAGCGCATGGACAGTGACCGGCCGATGGAGAGGACTATCGGCCTCCCGGCCGGGACCGTCATTGCGAGGAGCGTCAGCGACACGGCAATTCAGTGGGAAACTCCAGGCGACGACAGACTGGATCGCGTCGCTCCGCTCGCGATGACGGACCCCTGTGCTGGTGTTGGCTGTGATCAAGGCTCCCGTCGCTTGCCTGGTTCGCAGTCGCCCCTTCTCGCGGATGGCCCTACAGCAGCATCGTCAAGGGGTCTTCGATCAAGCTCTTGAAGGCCGCGAGGAACTCTGCGCCGACCGCACCGTCGACGACGCGATGGTCGACCGAGAGGGTGCAGGACATGACGGTGGCGACGGCGAGCGCACCCTCCTTTACCACGGGGCGCTGCTCGCCTGCGCCGACGGCCAGGATGCAGCCCTGCGGCGGGTTGATGACGGCCTCGAACTGCTTGATGCCGAACATGCCGAGGTTGGAGACCGAGAAGGTCCCGCCCTGGTACTCTTCCGGCTGCAGCTTGCCGTCGCGGGCGCGGAGGGCGAGGTCCTTGGTCTCCGCGGCGATCTTCGCCAGGCCCTTGCCGTCGGCGCCCTTGACGATGGGCGTGATGAGGCCGCTGGGCGTGGCGACGGCGACTGAAATGTCGGCACGCTCGAAATAGACCAGCCCGCCCGGATCGAAGGCGGCGTTGGCGGCCGGAACCTCGGTCAGCGCCAGGGCGGCCGCCCGCACGACGAAGTCGTTGACCGACACCTTCACCTCTCGCTTGGCCGCCGCGAGCTTGTCGTTCAGCTCCCGTCGGGTCTTCAGGAGCGCGTCGATCTCGCAGTCGATGGTGAGATAGAAGTGCGGGACCTGTTGCTTGGACTCCGTTAGGCGCTGGGCGATGACCTTGCGCATGGAGGTGAGCTTCTCCACCCGGTGCGGGATCGCGTAGGTCTCCGCGAAGACCAGGCCCCCGGGCCCGCTGGGCGCCGGCGCCGCGGCAGCTGGCGTTGGCGCTGCGATGGGCATGGCTGCCGGGGCCTCCGCGGCGGCGGTGCCGGCCCGCAGGGCCGCCTCGATATCCACCTTGATGATTCGCCCGTGCGGGCCGGAGCCGGTGATCTTGGCGAGGTCGAGACCGGCTTGACCGGCCATGCGCTTTGCCAGCGGGCTGGCGAAAATGCGGCCCGCGGCGGGAGCAGGCGCCGGCGCGGAGGCTGAGGCAATCGGTGCTGCCGCCAGGGGTGTCGCCTGAGGCGCGGGGGCCTCGACCGGCGCTGGCGCTGGTGCCGGCGCCGGTGCGGCCGCACCGGCAACCGCCGCTTCCGTGCTTTCTCCCTCGTCGGCCAGCACAGCGATCGGGGTGTTGACCGCCACGCCCTCGGTCCCCTCGGCGATCAGGATCTTGGCCAAGGTGCCCTCGTCGACGGCCTCGACCTCCATCGTGGCCTTGTCGGTCTCGATCTCGCAGACGACGTCGCCGGCAGCGACCGCATCTCCCTCCTTCTTGACCCAGCGCGCGAGCGTGCCTTCGGTCATGGTCGGCGAGAGCGCGGGCATCAGGATGTTGGTGGCCATGAGCTGGAGCGTCCTTCCCTTCGAATCTGTTCCGGCTAGCAGGAGGCGGCGGTCAGCGGTAGCAAACGTCCTTGGCCGCGGCGGCGATGATCTCCGCCTGCGGCAGGGCCAGATGCTCCAGGTTGGCAGCATAGGGCATGGGGACGTCGGCCCCGTGCACGCGCTTGACCGGCGCGTCCAGCCAGTCGAAGGCCTGTTCCATCATCAGCGCGGCCATCTCCGCCCCCATGCCGGCGAAGGGCCAGCCCTCCTCGCAGGTCACCAGGCGGTTGGTCTTCTTGACGCTCTCGACGATGGTGGGGACATCCAAGGGCCGCAAGGTTCTGAGGTCGATGACCTCCGCCTCAATGCCCTCGCCGGCAAGGGCGTCGGCGGCCTCCAGGGCCTTGCCGACCATGATCGAGAAAGCCGTGATGGTGACGTCCTTGCCCTGGCGCAGGATCTTGGCCTTGCCCAGGGGTACGGTCCAGTCATCGCTCTTGGGCACCTCGAAGGAACGTCCGTAGAGGACCTCGTTCTCCAGGAACACCACCGGATTGGGGTTGCGGATCGCGCTCTTCAAGAGACCCTTGGCGTCCGAGGCCGAGTAGGGCGCAACCACGATCAAGCCGGGACAGTGCGCGTACCAAGAGGCATAGCACTGCGAGTGCTGGGCGGCGACACGGGCGGCGGCCCCGTTGGGTCCGCGAAAGACGATCGGCGAGGCGATCTGGCCGCCGGACATGTAGTGGGTCTTGGCGGCCGAATTGATGATATGGTCGATCGCCTGCATGGCGAAGTTGAAGGTCATGAACTCGACGATGGGCTTGAGACCGTACATCGCGGCACCCACGCCCAGTCCCGCGAAGCCGTGCTCGGTGATCGGCGTGTCGATCACCCGCTTGTCGCCGAACTCGTCCAGCAGGCCCTGGCTTACCTTGTAGGCACCCTGGTACTGGGCGACCTCCTCTCCCATCAGGAAGACCTTCGGGTCGCGGCGCATCTCCTCCGCCATGGCATCCCGCAGGGCCTCGCGCACGCTGTGGGTCTCGGTCTCGCCGTCCCAATCGACCTCCATTACAGGCGCCGCCGTCGCCGGTTCGGGCGCGCCCACGGAGGGCGCGGCCGGCGGTGGCGCCGCGGCAACTGCGGCAGCCGGCGGAGCCGCGCCGTTGGCGGCGGCCTCCAGGCTCTCCCCGTCGGCCGCCAGGATGGCGATCGGAGTATTGACCGCGATCCCCTCCGCGCCTTCGGGAACCAGGATCTTGGCCAAGGTCCCCTCGTCGACGGCCTCGACCTCCATGGTCGCCTTGTCGGTCTCGATCTCGCAGATAACGGCGCCGGCCAGGATCTCCTCGCCTTCCTTCACCAGCCAGCGGGCCAGGTTGCCTTCCGTCATGGTGGGCGAGAGAGCGGGCATCAGCACTTGGATCGGCATGGGTACCTCCCTTCCCTCTCGCGGCTAGGCGGCGGTTTCGACCAGGACCTCGGTCCAGAGCTCCGCCGGATCGGGCTCGGGCGAGGACTGGGCGAAGTCGGCGGCGTCGGCCACGATCTCCTTGATCTCTCGGTCGACCCGCTTGAAGTCCTCCTCGCTCATCATCTGGGCCTCGAGGATGCGGCTCTTCAGGTTCTCGATGGGATCGCGCTCGCTACGATACTTCTGCACTTCTTCACGGGTCCGATACTTCGCCGGGTCGGACATGGAGTGCCCGCGGTAGCGGTAGGTCTGCATCTCCATGATGTGCGGGCCCTCGCCCGCCTTCACCTTGCCGATGACCTCCCTGCCGGCCTCGTAGACGGCGATCACGTCCATGCCGTCAACCTGCTGGCCGGGAATGCCGTAGGCCATGCCGCGATGATAGAGTTCCTGGGCATGCGCCGCGGCGCGCTCCACCGAGGTGCCCATGCCGTAGCGATTGTTCTCGATGACGAAGATCACCGGCAGCTGCCAAAGAGCGGCCATGTTGAAGGTCTCGTAGACCTGGCCCTGGTTCAGCGCGCCCTCGCCGAAGTAGGTGAGGCAGCAGGCCGGCTCCTCCAGGTATTTGTGCGCGAAGGCGATGCCGGCGCCGATCGGCACCGAGGCCCCGACGATCCCGTGCCCGCCGAAGAAGTTCTTCTCCCGGCTGAACATGTGCATCGAGCCGCCCTTGCCCTTGGAGTAGCCGCCGGCGCGCCCCGTCAGCTCGGCCAGCACGCCCCTGGGGTCCATGCCGGTGGCCAGCATATGGCCGTGGTCGCGATAGGTCGTCACCACGGTATCGCTGGGCTCGGCGGCCGCCTGCAAGCCGGTCACCACCGCCTCTTGTCCGATGTAGAGGTGGCAGAAGCCACCGATCAGACCCATGCCGTACATCTGCCCGGCGCGCTCCTCGAAGCGTCGGATCAGCAGCATCATGCGATAGAGCCGCGCGATCAAATCCTTGTCATAGCTGGCAATTCCACCCTTATCGGCAGCCCGCTTGGTGCCGGCCTTGCCGCGCTTGGTCGCCATGAGCACTCCCTTCTAGCTCGCTTGCCGCCGCCAGGCGGTCCTCGGGAACATGAGGTCTCGCAATGAGGATAGTAAGTGCCGGCTAGGCGAACAAGCCGGCCGCCGGGCTAGTCTGCTTGGAACGCCGGGCCGTCGCTCTCGTCGTCCGGCAGAATGATCACCAGCTCTTCCGGCTTGGCGTAGTTGAGCACCGCCTGCGCACGCTCTTCCAGAAGGTCCGGATCGAGCGCCTGCGCGCTCAAGGCGGAGACCCTGGCCCTGGCGGCATCCAGCTCGCTGCGCAAGGCCGCCTCTTCCGCCCAGGCCGCCTCCAGTTCCTGCCCCAACTTGGCGTAGGCACGCAGCCCGCGCTCGCCTTGCACGAAGTGGAAAGCGAAGTAGGCAAAGAGCCCCAGACCGATCAGCTGCGGCAATAGCACGCCAATCTTCCGGCTCATCGCTCTCAGCAGCCAAGTCATGGCCGAAAGATAGCCACCGATTGCCGTGCCGGGTCAAGGTGTCGCCAGGCCTCAAACGCCTCTAAGCAGGCGACCGGCGTAGGCGGCGGCGGGTCCCAGATCCTCTTCGATCCGCAGCAGCTGATTGTACTTGGCCAGGCGGTCCGACCGGCTGAGCGATCCCGTCTTGATCTGCCCGCAGTTGGTCGCCACGGCCAAGTCGGCGATGGTGGCATCCTCCGTCTCGCCGGAGCGGTGGGACATGACCGCCTTGAACCCGGCCTTGTGCGCCAGATCGACGGTCTCCAGGGTCTCCGTCAGGCTGCCGATCTGGTTGACCTTCACCAGCACGGCATTGCCTGCCTCCTCGGCGATGCCGCGGGCTACGCGTTCGGCCGCGGTGACGAAGAGGTCGTCGCCGACCAGCTGCACCGAGGCGCCGAGCTCCGCCGTCAGGTGCCGCCAGCCTTCCCAATCGTCCTCGGCCAGTCCGTCCTCGATCGAGAGGATCGGGTAGTCACGGCAAAGCTCCGCCAGGTACCCCGTCATCTCGGCTGCATCGAGGACGCGCCCTTCCCCGTCCAGATGGTAGCGGCCATCACGGTAGAACTCGGTCGCGGCGCAATCGAGCGCGAGGGCCAGGTCCTTGCCCGGTTCGTAGCCAGCAGATTCGATAGAAGATAGAATAAAATCAAGTGCTTCCTTCGCGGACTTCAAGTCAGGCGCAAACCCACCTTCGTCACCGACGTTGGTGCTGTGACCGGCCTCCTTGAGCGCGCGTTTCAAGGCGTGGAAGACCTCCGCGCCCATCCGCAGGCCTTCCCCGAAGCTCTCCGCGCCGACCGGCATGATCATGAACTCTTGGAAGTCGATCGGGTTGTCGGCATGGGCGCCGCCGTTGACGATGTTCATCAGCGGCACCGGCAGCAGGCGTGCGTAAGCGCCGCCGACATAGCGGTAGAGCGGCAGACCCGCCTCCTCGGCCGCCGCCTTGGCGACCGCCAGGGACACGCCCAGGATCGCGTTGGCGCCGAGCGAGCCCTTGTTGTGGGTGCCGTCGAGCGCGCGCATGGCCTGATCGAGAGCCACCTGCTCGCTGGCCTCGCGACCGCTCAAGAGGTCGAATATATCGTGATTGACCGCCGCGACCGCCTTGGTCACGCCCTTGCCGCCGTAGCGCGCGCCGTCGCCGTCGCGTAGCTCCACCGCCTCATGCGCGCCGGTCGAGGCACCTGACGGCACGGCGGCGCGCCCGAAGGCGCCGCTCTCCAAGGTCACCTCGACCTCGACCGTGGGATTGCCTCGGGAGTCCAGGATCTCCCGTCCGGCGATGTCGATAATGGCGCTCATAGAACTCCCTCTTCCCCTTCCTTGCCGCCGCTAGGCTCCCTCGGTGGCAGATCCGGGGCCACCGGCGGCTTGTCTCCGCGTGCATCCCGCCGGTTGCCCAGCGGTCCCTTCTCCTGCTTCTGGGCGGCCCACTCCTCGGGCAGCATCCGGAAGACGCAGACGTCGTAGCGCTTGCCGTTGGGATGCGACAAAGCCGACTTGAAGGTCCCTTCGTAGGTGAAGCCCTGCCGCCGGTAGCCGGCGATGGCCGAGCGGCACTCGCTGACGGGCGTGCCGAAGATCCGCTTGAATCCGGCCAGAAACAGCCAATCGATGATCGCCGCCCGCGCTTCCAGGGCTGCCGAACTGCCCCAAAGCTTGCGGTCGGCGATCAGATGGTGCGTGCGGGCGTTGCGGTCGTCGGGCGCGGTGTCGATCCAAATGGTGCCGACGAGCCGGCGTTCCTTGAAGATGCCGATCCAGAACTTCCGCTTATTGTCGTAGGTGGCGATGTAGCGCTTCAGGTCATCCAGGTTGGACAGAGGCCTGGGGCCGCCCAGGAAGTGCATCAGCTTGGGATCGGTCAACCAAGCGAGCAGCATGGGCGTCGCATCCTTCTGCGCCACGGACTGCAAGGTGAAGCGCCGCGTCATCAGCTGCAGCGGCTGGCCCGGCTTCCACTGGAGCATCAGCCGCCGACCGCTTGCGCCGCCGGTCGCGGCGCCGCCGCGGCCTGGTCGTCGGTACTGAGGATAAAGGTCGTCATGGCAAGCCGCCGCCCCCGCGTCACCGGAATGGCTTCGTGTAGAAGCGAGCAGGAGAAGACGCAAGCGCCGCCGGCGGGCGGCCGATAGAACTTGTCGCTGTACTCCGGAAAGCGCAGCAGGCCGCCATCATAGTCGTCGTTGAGGTTGAGCGACATGGCGAAGCGCCGCGGATGCTCCGGCCGGTAGCGGTCCCGGTGCAGACCGAAGAAGTCCTGCCGCTCCACCTCGTAGCCGAGAATGATGAAGTTCTCGAAGCGGTAGGGCAGATGATAAGCGAAGACCTTGGCCAACTCCGGTCCCAGCCGGCGCACCAGGAAGTGCGTGACGTCGCGCAGCAGCCCGTGGTCGCTCACCACGTGCTCCTGGTTCCGCTTCTTGCTGTGGTCGTAAAAGTTCTCGGTGCCGCCGGCGGAGACCGCGCCCTCGTGATGCTGCCCTTGCCAAGCCTCGATCAGGCGTCGGCAGAGTTGGGGCGGCAGCAGGTCGGGGATCTGCAGAACGGGCGCGCCCGACTGCGGGTCGTTCTGGCGCCAATGCCGCCACATCCCCATGCGGTCGATGGCTTGCGGCAAGGCCTGATCGGGATGGTCCGGGCTGGCCAGTCCGATCACGCGCTGGTTGGCATCCAGAAGGAAGAGACCGACCCTGCCAGGCGGCATGAGTTTCAGGCTGCCGCCGGGATCGGCCAAGACCAAGGCCTTGAGATCGCCAAAGCTCGGCTGCGGCAGCAGGGCGGGCGGCGACTGGACGATGACGAAGAGCTCTCCGGCCAGTTCGTGGATGCGGCCTGCCTGGGCGGCCAGCGCCTCGAGCCAGAGGACCCGAACCTCCTGCGCGGTACCTTGCGGCAGGCTGACCACGAGCGCCGGTTTGCCGCTGACCTCGCCGAAGAGGTCGCGCTCCAGGCCGGATCGATCCGGCAGGCGGAGCATGGGAAAGAGGTCGCCGACGCCGAAGGGCGGTGGCGCTGGATTACTGGGCTGCATGGGCGCATGGGTTACGCCAAGCGTGGTGGCTCGGCAAGTGCGCGGATCGGCGCCGTCCGCCGGCTTTCTACATCAAGCGCGACTGGTCGACGGCGGCCTTCACGAAGGCGGTGAAGAGCGGGTGCGGATCGAAGGGTTTGGAGCGCAGCTCCGGATGAAACTGCACGCCGACGAACCAGGGGTGGTCCGGCAGCTCGACGATCTCCGGCAGGCTTCCGTCGGGCGAGAGGCCCGAGAAGCTGAGGCCGCGTTGCTCCAACCGGTCCCGGTAGTTGATGTTGACCTCGTAGCGGTGTCGGTGGCGTTCGTGGATCAGATCCTGGCCGTAGACCTCGTGCACCTTGCTGCCCGGAATCAGCTGGCAAGGATAGGCGCCCAGGCGCATGGTGCCGCCCAGGTCGCTCTCGCTGTCGCGCCGCTCGACTTCGTTGCCCTTGGTCCACTCGGTCAGGAGGCCGACCAGGGGATCCGAACAGGGACCGAACTCGGTGGAGCCCGCGCCCTGGATTCCCGCCAGGCTGCGCGCCGCCTCGATCACCGCCATCTGCATGCCGAAGCAGATCCCGAAGAAGGGCACCTTGCGCTCGCGCGCGAATCCGGCGGCGCGGATCTTGCCCTCGGCGCCGCGCTCCCCGAAGCCGCCCGGGATCAGAATCCCCGAAACCTCCTCCAATTCGTGCAGCTGGCCGCCGCCCTCGAAGATCTCGCTGTCCAGCCAGTTGATCTTGACCTTGACGTTGTTGGCGATCCCGCCGTGGGTGAGTGCCTCCGAGAGGGATTTGTAGGCATCGAGCAGGCTGGTGTACTTGCCGACCACCCCGATGGTGACGGAGCCGTCCGGTGCCCGCACGCGCTCCACCACCCGGTCCCAGGACGAGAGGTCCGGCTGCTTGGCGCCATCCAGGCCGAAGTGCTGCAGGACCTGCTGATCCAGGCCCTGCTCATGGTAATCGCGCGGGACCGCGTAGATGCTGTCGCTGTCCAAGGCCTGGATGACGGCATCGGGGCGCACGTTGCAGAAGAGCGCGATCTTGCGGCGTTCGTCGGCCGGGATGGGTTGCTCGCTGCGGCAGACCAAGATGTCGGGGCCGATGCCGACCGACTGCAACTCCTTGACCGAGTGCTGGGTAGGCTTGGTCTTGAGCTCGCCGGCAGCCCGCATGTAGGGCAGCAGGGTCACGTGCATGAAAAGGCAGCGCTCGCGACCCAACTCGTTGCCCAGCTGGCGGATTGCTTCCAGGAAGGGCAGGCTCTCGATGTCGCCCACCGTGCCGCCGATCTCGCAGACGGCGAAGTCGGCCTCGTCGACCCCGGCGGTGACGAACTCGCGGATGGCGTCGGTCACGTGCGGAATCACCTGCACCGTGGCGCCGAGGTAGTCCCCCCTGCGCTCCCGCGCCAGCACCTTGGAGTAGATCTGACCCGTGGTGACGTTGTCGCCGCGCCGGGTCGCCACGCCGGTGAAGCGCTCGTAGTGGCCCAGGTCGAGATCGGTCTCGGCACCGTCGTCGGTGACGTAGACCTCGCCGTGCTGGTAGGGGCTCATGGTCCCCGGATCCACGTTCAGATAGGGGTCTAGCTTGCGCAAGCGGACCTTGAAGCCGCGCTCTTGCAGTAGCGCACCGAGTGCGGCCGAACAGAGGCCCTTTCCGAGGGAGGAGACCACGCCGCCGGTAATGAAGATGAACCGCGTCATGGGCGGACACTATCAGCAGATGCCGGCGCGCCAAGCAAGACCGCAAACAGCAATGGCCCTAGGGGGCCGCCTGGAAGCTGCACCTACTCCACGCTGGGTGCTGAATTGTCGCTGCCGCCGACGTTGGGAAGGGTCAGGCCGTCGCTCACGCTGCTCCCCGACTCGGGCAGGGTGGGTGCTGCCTGGAAACCGTCGCGCAGGCTATCGGTCAAGGACCCGGTGCCGCCCACTTCCTGATTCAAGAAAATCGTGAGGCCGAGACTGGAAATCATGAAGAGCGCGGCCAGTACGGCGGTCACCCGCGTCAGCAGGTTCGCGGTCCCGCGGCCGGTCATGAAGCCGCCCATGCCGCCCCCTCCGCCGCCGCCGCCGCCGATTCCGAGGCCGCCGCCTTCGCTGCGCTGCAGGAGAACCATGCCGATCAGCGCGAGCGCGATCAGCAGATGGATGATCAGAAGAATGTTGCCCATGTCTTTCCGGAAAGTCGTGACGCTGCGGGCCGGCTACAAGCCCTGCCCTACACGGTCTGCCTCAATCTGCCGTTAGAGGACCGGATCTCCCACACAAAGCACCCCGGGATCAAGCCCGGATGTGGCGGGGCGGCCAAGCAGCCCCGTCATGCCGGTCAGCCTCGCCTGTCTATCGCGCCGGCCCGCTAGGCCGCCGCCACGATCGCCCAAAACTCGTCCAAGGCCAGGCTCGCCCCGCCCACCAGGGCACCGTCGACGCCGGCCGTCGACAGGATCTCGCCGGCGTTCTTCGCCTTCACCGAACCGCCGTAGAGGATCGGCACGACCTGCCGCAGGTCTCCCAGTTCCCGGCCGATCGCCGCGTGCATCTCGGCGATGTCCTCGCCGGTCGCCGTCAGGCCGGTGCCGATCGCCCATACCGGCTCGTAGGCGACGACGACAGCGCCCCGCTTGGCGCCGTCCGGCAGCGAGCCGCGGACCTGCGCGGTAACCCGGGCGACCGCTTCGCCGGCCTCCCGCTCGCTCAGCACTTCGCCGACGCAGATGATGGGGATCAACCCCGCCGCCAGGGCCTGGCCGGCCTTGGCGCGGACCAGGGCATCGTCTTCGCCCAGCCTTTGCCGACGCTCCGAATGGCCGACGATCACGTAGCGGCAGCCGGCATCGGCCAGCATCGCGGCCGAGAGCTCTCCGGTGAAGGCGCCGGGCCCGGCCTCGTCGCTGCAGTCCTGTCCGCCGATCTGCACCCCCTCGCCGGCCGCCGCCCTGGCGGCCTCCAAGAGATGAGCAGGCGGACAGACGGCGACGCCGCAGCGCGGCGGGGCGCCGGACATGCGCTCCGCCAATCCGCCGATCATCTCGCCGACAAGCGCGCGTGAGCCGTTCATTTTCCAGTTGCCGGCAACCAGCCGCATCCCCTTGTTCTCCTTCAACCAGCATTCGAGGGGCGCGAGGCTTAGCATGGCTGCCATAATGACGCCAAGCGGAGCTGCTTTACGTCACCCGTACGGCCGCCCTTTCTGCGTTGCCGAAGCTGTCGCGGCGCGACTAAGATGCGCGCGCTTTTCGAGACGAACCCTTGGCCACCGCGCCGCCCGTTCGGCGCCCTGCGAGACGAGACCCCTCCTCGATGGAAGACCTTAAGAAGAAGTCGATTTTCGTACGGGTGACCGTCTATGCGCTGTTCGGCTTGTTGATCCTGTCTTTCGGCCTCTGGGGGATCGGCGACTACGTGACCACGTCGCAGGCGCCCGACGAGATCGCGGAGGTCGACGGCACGCCCATACCCTTGGCGGACTACGAGAACCGGCTGCGGCTCGAAGCGCGGCAGATCCAGCAGCGGACGCGCCAGCCGCTGACGCCGGATATGCTGATCGCCAGCGGCATCGCGCAGAACAGCCTCAGAGTGCTGGTGGAGCGCGCCCTCCTGGACCGCCTGGCCAACGATCTGGGCCTCGCCGTGGCGCCGGAGCAGGTGCTTGAGCGCATCGCCCAGCAGCCGGAGTTCCGCGACGCACGCGGTCAGTTCGACCAGCAGCGCTACCTCGCGACCCTGCGCAGCGGCGGAATCCGGCCCGAGCAGTATGAGGCCGAGGTGCGCTCCGACCTAGAGCGCCAGTACATCCTGAGTTCGATCATCTACGGCGCGCAGATGCCGGACAGCGGCAGCGAGCGCATCTTCGCCTGGCGCGAGGAGCAGCGGCAGCTCTCCTACATCACCTTGCCCGGGCCTGCGCTGGCGAGCCTCGAGGCGCCCGACAAAGCGACCTTGGAGGCGCTCTACGAGGATCGCAAGGCCAGCTTCCGCGCGCCCGAGTACCGCAGCGTCACGCTCCTGCAGATCACGCCGGACGGCTTCCTGGACACGGTGGAAGTCGGCCCGCAGGAGCTTGCCGAGGCCGTTGCCGCGGGCGAAGCGGATTTCGGCACGCCGGAGCTGCGCGCCTGGCGGCAGTCCATTTTCCCGACCGAGGCCCAGGCCGCCGCCGCCAAGGCGGAGGTCGAGGCCGGCAAGTCCTTGGCGGAGGCAGCGGGCGGTCACGAGGGCTCGGCGCCGGCCGAGCTGCCGTTGCAACCCAAGAGCCGGGTCGAAGGGCTCTTGCCGCAGCTGGCCGACGCCGTCTTCGGCGACAGCCAACAGGGCGACTTCCTGCTGGCGGAGACCCCGTTGGGCTGGCACGTCATCGAGATCACCGAGCTGGTGGCGCGCGAGGCGGCCTCGAGCGATCAGGTCGCGGCGGCCATCGAAGAGGATCTCAAGATGGAGAAGGCGGTGACCGCCATGGTCTCCTTCGTCAATGAGGTCGATGCCGAGCTGGCGACCGGCGCGACCTTGGACGAGACCGCCGACACGCTGGGTCTCACCTTGCGGGAGATACCGTCCATCGATCGCCGAGGCAACGACAGCGACGGCAACGGCGTGACCGACCTTCCCGCCCCGCGTGACTTTCTCGAACTGGTGTTCGATTCCGACACGGGCATCGACTCGCTGCTGCAGGAGGCCAGCGACGGCAGCTACTACGCCTTCCGCGTGGACGAGGTGACGCCGGCCGCCGACAGGCCCTTCGCCGACGTGGAAGAGCGGGTGCTGGCGACCTGGCGTGCAGAAGAGGCGGAGCGGCGCGTGCTGGCCGAAGCCGAGGCCCTGGCCGAGCAGATCAACTCCGGCCAGCTCACCTTGGCCGACGCGGCCCAGAACCTGGGGCAGCCGGTGATCGGCGCGCCCCCCTTGTCCCGCACCGACACGCCGGCGCAGCTGCGCACCATGCCGGAGCTGGTGCGCGCGGTCTTCCGCGCGGAGCAGGACCAGGCCATCGCGGCCGAGGTCCCGGGCGGCGCCGCCCTGGCGGAGGTCACCAAGGTGACCGAAGTGGCGTCCAGCGGTGACGAAGAGGGCTACGCCAATCTGCAGCGCGCGCTCAACAGAGACATGCGCGAGGACCTCTTGAGCGGCTTCCTGGCCAGTCTGGAGACAGTCTACCCCGTACAGTACAACGGCGAGGCGCTCGATCAGGCGCTGTCCCAGTTCTAAAGCACCACCAAGCAATGCAGAGCATTCCCGACTATGCCGCCTTCGCGGCAACCTACGAGGCCGGCAAGCCGCAGGTGATCTCCACCCGCCTGGTGGCCGATCTGGAAACCCCGGTTTCGGCCTATCTGCGGCTTTGCGGAGAGCGGCCCTTCAGCGCGCTCTTCGAGTCCGTGGAGGGCGGCACCACCATCGGCCGCTACTCCTTCATCGTGACGCGCCCGGACCTAATCTGGCGCTGCAGTGGCGGCAAGGCGGAGATCAACCGCCATGCCCGCTACGACCTCGACTCCTTCGAACCGCTGGACGAGCCGCCCTTGGAGAGCCTGCGTCTCCTGGTCAGGAGTTGCCGCATGGAACTGGCCGCGCACCTACCGCCCATGGCGGCCGGCCTGATCGGCTTCATGGGCTACGACACGGTCCGGCTGATGGAACGCCTGCCGGACGAGAATCCCTCGGTGCTGGACATTCCCGACGGGCTCTTCATGCGTCCCACCCTGGTCGCCGTTTTCGACCGGGTGGAAGACATGATCACGCTCTGCACCCCGGTCTGGCCCTCCGCCGAGGTCTCTGCCCGGGCCGCCTACGGCCGGGCGATGGAGCGCCTCTCCGACGTGGTCGCCGACTTCGACCGTTCCCTGCCGCCGCAGCGAAGCACCAGCGATCAAGTGCCGCCCCTGCCGGAGGACGCGGAGAGCAACGTCACGCAGGCCCAGTACGAGGCCATGGTGACGAAGGCCAAGGACTACATCCTCGCCGGCGATGCCTTCCAGATCGTGCTCTCGCAACGCTTCTCGGTTCCCTTCGAGCTGTCGCCCTTCTCGCTCTATCGGGCCCTGCGGCGCCTGAACCCCTCCCCTTTCCTGGTCTATGGCAGCTTCGGGGACTTCTCCGTCGTGGCCTCCAGCCCCGAGATCCTGGTGCGCTTGCGCGGCGATCAGGTGACCATCCGGCCGCTGGCCGGCACCAGACGACGCGGCGAAGACAGCGAGGAGGACCTGGCCTTGGCCGAGGAGCTGCTGGCCGATCCCAAGGAGCGCGCCGAGCACCTGATGCTCCTGGACTTGGGCCGCAACGACGTGGGCCGCGTCGCCGCCCTGCGCAGCGTCAAGGTGACGGAGCAGTTCGCCATCGAACGCTACAGCCACGTCATGCACATCGTTTCCAACGTCGAAGGCCGCCTGCGCGAGGGCTTCGAGGCGATCGACGCGCTGATCGCCGGCTTTCCCGCCGGCACGCTTTCCGGCGCGCCCAAGGTGCGCGCGATGGAAATCATCGAGGAACTGGAGCCCGACCGCCGCAGTCTCTACGGCGGCTGCATCGGCTACTTCGGCGCCAATGGGGACATGGACAGCTGCATCGCGCTCAGAACGGCGGTGGTCAAGGACGGCAAGATGCATGTCCAGGCCGGCGCTGGAGTCGTGGCCGACAGCGACCCGGAGGCCGAGCACCGCGAATGCCAGCACAAGGCCCGCGCGCTCTTGCGCGCCGCCGAGGAAGCGGTGCGTTTCGCCTCGCGTCAGGGGAACTGAGCGCCGGGCCTTTCTTGCAGACCAGGGGTGATGCCGGAGGGATCTCGATGGAGCAAGAGACGGCGTCGAAGGTGGAGCGCTTCCTGCAAGAGCAGCTGCTGGAAGAAGACGCCGTGCTCCAAGCCGCCCTCGATGCCAGCGGCTCGGCCGATCTCGTCCCCCATGCCGTCTCTCCGCTGCAGAACGCCTTCCTGCAGATCCTGGCCAAGGCGGTGCGGGCGGAGCGCATCCTGGAGATCGGCACGCTGGGCGGCTACTCGACCATTTGGCTGGCGCGCGCGCTCGGCCCGCAAGGCGTTCTGGTGAGCTTGGAGATCGATCCCCGGTCGGCCGCCGTCGCGCGGCAAAACCTGGAACGGGCCGGCCTCTCTTCGGTGGCAAGCGTCCTTGTCGGCCCGGCGACGGAAAGCCTCGACGCGCTTATCGCCGAAGGCGTCGCGCCCTTCGACCTGATCTTCATCGATGCCGATAAGCCCAACAATCCGGCCTACCTGGAGCGCAGCCTGAAGCTCTCGCGGCCCGGAACCCTCATCATCGGCGACAACATCGTCCGCGACGGCGCAGTCGCCGATGCCGCCTCCGCGGATCCACGCGTGCAGGGCGTGCGGGAGTTCATCGCCATGCAAGGGCGCGCGCCGCGCCTCACCGCCAGCGCGCTGCAGACCCTTTCGGCGAAGGGTTACGACGGATTCTCCATCGCGCTGGTCGAATAGGGCCTGATCCCATCGGCCCACTTGGACGGCCCACTCGCGCAAGCGCTCAAGGCTTGTTGTTTGGCGCTTGACCTCTTTTCACACTAGAAAGAAGTCCAAGTCTTGCTCCAATGACTGGTCAAGGACTGGCGATGCCGCTCGGTCGTGACGACAAACTGGACGCCTTGGCGGTCCTGATTCTTCGGATCGGGCTGGTTTGGTTCATCTTCTTGTGGGCCATCCACAAGATCATCACGCCAGCGCAGTATCAAAACCTCGCGCGTCACTTCGATAAGGTCGACTTGAGCCTGGTCCAAGTCTACGGCCTGGGCGCCTTGCAGATCCTGGTCTGTCTCCTGGCCGCCGTCGGTATCTTTCGCTACTTCTCCTACGGTGCCCTGGCGCTCATGCACCTCTTCACGGTCTCGCGCAGGTGGGAGCGGTTCCTCGATCCCTTCGCGGTGAACGAGAACGGCTTCCCAATCAACCGCAATCCCGTTATCGATCTCGCCGTCCTGGGCGCCTTCATCGCCCTCATCCTGCTGGTTCGCCGCGATCACTTCAGCCTCGGCGCTTGGCTGCGACGGAGAAGACCGGGACACTGGTGGCTCTAGGCGATACCTGGAGCAATCGACCGCCGTGGAGGGAGTGGACGCGTGGCGCCTTCTGAGAGCTCCAAAGGCTTGGACGTACTCGTAGTCGGCGGCCGCACCACGGGCCTGATGATGGCCATCCGCCTGCGCCGGCAAGGCCTGTCGGTGCGTATCGTCGACAAGTCGCCGGGCATCGATCTGCACTCCCGCGCCACCTTGGTGCACTCCAGAACCTTGGAACTGTTCCAAACCCTCGGCATCGCCGAGGAGGTCGCGCGCCGCGGCCAGGCGCTGCGCGGCATGCGGCTCTTCAGCGAAGGCCGGCTGGTGCTCGCGAGCGAAGACCCGCCGGTCGATTCCCCCTACCCCTACGGCATCGCGCTGTCGCAGCCGAAGATCGAGGCCTTGCTGGAGGCCTGCCTGGCGACCCTGGGCATCACTGTCGAGCGGGACACGGAACTGGTCTCTCTGGAGCAGGACGACGCGCGCGTCCGCGTCCTCCTGCGGGGCGCCGACAGCAGCGAGGAGGTGGTGGAGAGCGCTTGGCTCGTGGGCTGCGACGGGGCGCACAGCCGGACCCGTCATCTGCTTGGCATCGACTTCCCGGGCGATCAAAGCCACTTTCCCTACCTGCTCGCCGACGTCGTCATCCAAGGCGCGGAGCCCTGGGACGCCTACTTCTACTTCCTGCACCGGGAAGGCGATCTCTTCTTCATGCTGCTGGACGAAGGCCGGCGCTTGATCGTCGCCAGCATGCCCGACGACCATCCGCTCGCGCCCAATCCGACGCTCGAGGAGGTGCAGGCGCTCGTCGCGCGACGCAGCCTGGCCGACTACCCCCTGAGCGACCCGCGCTGGCTGACCTACTTTCGAATCCACTATCGCCTGGCCGAACGCTATCGGGTGGGACGCGTCTTCCTCGCCGGGGATGCCGCGCATCTCAACTCCCTGATCGGCGGGCATGGGATGAACACCGGCATCCAGGACGCCTGCAATCTCTCCTGGAAGCTGGCGCTGGCCAGCGGCGGCAGGGCATCGGTTGCGCTGCTCGACAGCTACGAAGCCGAGCGCCGCCCAGTCGCGGAGGCCATGATTGCCGCGACCAGAGCCCTGACCGAACCCGGGGAAGCCTACCCCGGCATGACCGGAGCGGAGCGCCAAACCCTGCTTGAGGGTTTCCGGATGAAGCCGGACGAGGTCATGGCCTTTCGCCGGAACCTCGAAGAACTGGACCTGGACTACGGCCCTGGCCCGCTCTGCCTGGACGGCGACGTCGCTCTTCCCGATGACCTGAGGCCAGGGCTGGAAGCGAAGAACGTCCTGGGCCTCACGATGAGAGGTGAGGACTGCGGCCTCTTCGACCTGCTGGGCGGCCCCAAGCACTGCCTGCTGCTCTTCGCGGACCCCTTCGAGGGCGCACCGCGCATCGCCGGCGAGATCGCCCGGGCGCACGGCGACTGGATCGATACCTTTCTGGTCCTGCGCCAAGGGCCTACCGAACGCCTGCCGTACGGCGTCGCATCCCTTCTCGATCCGCAGGGCTCGCTCGCGCGCAGGTACGGCATGACAGCGGGCGGTCTTTACGTCATTCGACCGGATGGATATGTTGGTTATCGATCCAGTGATATCAATGCACTTGATGGATATATTAACTTTCTTTCTTAGGAGTTCTCCGGCAAGGCGGGGATGAGTGTCGGTACTCCGCTGCAATCTCTGACTGGTCACCCCGGGCGTCGACGTCCTAGTCTCCCAGTTGAATGACGGGCGTTTCAGACCCCTTGGCGGCGGGACGGGGAAGATGACGAAGACTCTGGGCTTTGTGCCGATCGGCATGCTGATCATGGCCGCCGCGGTCTATGGCCTAGTCTTTCCGCTCAATCACATGGCCGCGATGGAAGGCGCTCCCTACTTCGCCCACGCCTTCTGGCAGACCCTGGTGGGAGGTCTTGCCCTCTACCTCTTCGCGCTGCTTCGCGGCGAGAGGGTCAGCTTTCGCTGGCGCTTTCTACGCGCCTACCTGGTCGTCGGGGCCTTCGGTTTCGGCCTACCCATGGCCTTGGTCACGCTCGCCAGCCCCAAGCTGCCAACGGGTCTCGTATCGCTCGCTTTCGCATTGTCGCCGACCTGCACCTACCTCTTGAGCGTCGCCCTGCGCTTGGATCGTGTCTCGGTCTATGGCTTTATCGGTATTGCGCTTGGCTTCGCCGGCGTGGCGATCGTGCTGGCTCCCGACTCCGCCTTGCCGGGGGCGGGCGCGGTCGGCTGGTTCCTGCTAACCCTCGTCATCCCGCTGCTGCTGGCGATCTGCAACGTCGGCGCGGCCCTGCTTCGCCCGCCGGCCACCGGCTCGACCGTGATGGGCGCCGGCTTCCTCCTGGGCGCGGCCCTGTCGATCCTGCCGCTGATGGTGCTGTCCGGGCACAGCTACCTGCCCTCGACGAGCCAGACCCTGCTGCCGACGCTCGGCGCAGGCGCCGTCAATGCCGTCTTCATTCTCCTCTTCGCCGAGATCGTGCGCCGCTACGGGCCAACCTTCTTCGCTCAGTTCAACTATCTGGCAGTCGTCGCGGCGATCGGCTGGGCGGCGCTCTTCTTCGGCGAAGGCGCCGGCCTCTACACCTGGCTCGCGCTGGCGCTCATGGCGCTGGGCGTGGGCGTCTCCGAACTCCGGCACGGCACCGCAAAGGCCGATGCGGCCGGCTGACGCGTCGTTAAGCAAAGAGAAAGGGCGGCGCCTTCGCCGGCACCGCCCCTTCGCAAGTCTTGGCCGAGTGGCGCGGACTTAGAAGCCCATGCCGCCCATGCCGCCCATGCCACCCATGTCGGGAGCGGCCGGAGCGGGCGACTCCTTCTTCGGCGCCTCGGCGACCATGGCCTCGGTGGTGATCAGGAGGCCCGCGATGGAAGCCGCGTCCTGCAGGGCCGCGCGCACCACCTTGGTCGGGTCGATGATGCCGGCCTTCACCAGATCACCGTACTTGCCCTCCTGGGCATCGAAGCCGAAGCCCCAGTTGCCGTCGTCGCGGATCTTGCCGACCACGATCGAGCCCTCGGTACCGGCGTTCTCGGCGATCTGACGCACCGGCGCCTCGAGCGCGCGACGGACGATGCCGACGCCGACCTCCTGGTCGTGGTTGTCGCCCTTCAGGCCGTCAAGCGCCTGGGTGGCCAGCAGCAGCGCGGTGCCGCCGCCCGGGACGATGCCCTCCTCGACGGCCGCGCGGGTCGCGTGCATGGCGTCCTCGACACGGTCCTTGCGCTCCTTCACCTCGACCTCGGTCGCACCGCCGACGCGAATCACGGCCACGCCGCCGGCGAGCTTCGCCAGCCGCTCCTGCAGCTTCTCGCGATCGTAGTCCGACGTGGTCTCCTCGACCTGCGCGCGGATTTGGGTGCAGCGCGCGGTGATCTGCTCCTTCTCGCCGGCGCCGTCGACGATGGTGGTCTCTTCCTTCGTGAGCACCACCTTCTTGGCGGAACCGAGCATGTCGATCGTCACGGTCTCGAGCTTGATGCCGAGGTCCTCGCTGATCACCTGACCGCCGGTCAGGATGGCGATGTCCTCGAGCATGGCCTTGCGGCGATCACCGAAGCCCGGCGCCTTGACGGCCGCGACCTTGAGGCCGCCGCGCAGCTTGTTCACGACCAGGGTGGCCAGGGCCTCGCCCTCGACGTCCTCGGCGATGATCAGCAGCGGCTTGCCTGACTGCACGACGGACTCGAGCAGAGGCAGCATGGGCTGCAGGCCGGAGAGCTTCTTCTCGTGCAGAAGGATGAGCGGGTTCTCCATGTCCGCGACCATCTTCTCGGCATCGGTCACGAAGTAGGGAGAGAGGTAGCCGCGGTCGAACTGCATGCCCTCGACCACGTCCAACTCGGTGTCGAGGCTCTTGGCCTCCTCGACGGTGATGACACCCTCGTTGCCGACCTTCTGCATGGCCTCGGCGATCATCTCGCCGACTGCCGTGTCGCCGTTAGAGGAGATGGTGCCGACCTGGCTCACCTCTTCCGAACCGGACACCGTGGCCGACTTCTCCTGCAGATGGCCGACGACCGCCTCGACGGCCATGTCGACGCCGCGCTTCAGGTCCATCGGGTTCATGCCGGCGGCGACGGCCTTCGCGCCCTCGCGGACGATCGACTGGGCCAGAACGGTTGCCGTGGTGGTGCCGTCACCGGCCAGGTCGTTGGTCTTGCTGGCGACCTCGCGCACCATCTGCGCGCCCATGTTCTCGAACTTGTCGGCGAGCTCGATCTCCTTGGCGACGGTAACGCCGTCCTTGGTCGTGCGCGGCGCGCCGAACGACTTGTCCAGCACCACGTTGCGGCCCTTGGGGCCCAGGGTCACCTTGACCGCATCGGCCAGAATGTCGACGCCCTTCAGCATGCGCTGGCGGGCATCGCCAGCGAACTTAACGTCCTTCGCTGCCATCGTTGTCTCCTCGGATAGGTCTGTTGCTTACTGGTCTGGGATCGGATGGGTCGGGCCTCAGCCCTCGACCACACCCATGATGTCGCTCTCTTTCATGATCAGCAGGGTCTTGCCGTCCAGCTTGACCTCGGTGCCGGACCACTTTCCGTAGAGAACGGTGTCGCCTGCCTTGACGTCGAGCGGTGTGACCTTGCCGTCGTCACCGCGCGCACCCGACCCTGCGGCAATGATCTTGCCCTGCATGGGCTTCTCTTTCGCGGTGTCGGGAATGATGATGCCGCCGGCGGTCTTCTCTTCGCTCTCGAGCGGCTCGACGACAACACGGTCGTGCAGCGGCCTGAAGTTCATGCTCGCATGTCTCCTACTTCGCAAGTGAGTTCGCGGGCCGCTGCTGTACCAGCGCCGCCCTTCGCATGGTGTTAGCACTCCGTTGAGAGGAGTGCTAAGCCGGGAGATAGGGAAGAACAGCCAGTCCTGTCAAGGCATTGCGCGCAGAAATTCGCTCACGCTTCGGCTTGGGGTCAGTGCGTCCTGACCGTTCGCACCCGCAGCCGCCCGCCGCTTTCCGCCGCCCGGCAGCGCAGACGGCCCAGGGCCTCCGCGCCCAGGCGGACGTCCAGCCACAAGCGCCCCTCCTGATCGCTACGCTCGTCCAGCACCTGCCCTTCGGCATGCAGCCAGGCCCGCGTACGGCCGTCGCTGCAGTCCAGCTCGACCAGGACCAGGCAGTCGCCGCGGCCCAGCTCTTCCTCCAGGCGCCCGAAGAGCCGCTCGATGCCCTCACCGGCCAGCGCGGAGAGCGCGACGGCACCCTTGGCCTTGGCTTGGGTCTCTGCGGCGCGCCTGGCTTCCGTCGGCAACAGATCGATCTTGTTCAGGACCTCGATGATCCGATGATCGCTCTCGGGCCCGCAACCCAGCTCGCCCAGCACCGCTTCCACGTCCTGGCGCTGCGCGTCGCTGTCTTGGTGGGCGATGTCCCGCACATGGAGAATGAAGTCCGCCTCGACCACCTCTTCCAGGGTCGCGCGGAAGGCGGCGACCAGCTGTGTCGGCAGATCGGAGATGAAGCCCACCGTGTCGGACAGCACGAACTCCCGGCCGCTCGGCAGCTTGACCCGCCGCATGGTGGGATCCAGCGTGGCGAAGAGCTGATCCTGCGCCTTCACGCCGGCCTCCGTCAGGCGGTTGAAGAGCGTGGACTTGCCGGCGTTGGTGTAGCCGACCAGGGCGACGACCGGCAGAGCGCGGGCCTTGCGCTGTTCGGCGCGCGTTCGCCCGACCTTGCCCAGGTCGCGGTCTATGCGCTCGATCCGCTCTGCGATGAGACGCCGGTCGATCTCCAGCTGGCTCTCGCCCGGACCGCCCAGGAAGCCGAAGCCGCCGCGCTGCCGCTCGAGATGAGTCCAAGAGCGCACCAGTCGAGAACGCTGGTAGGAGAGCGCTGCCCGCTCGACCTGAAGCTGGCCCTCCTTGGTCTGCGCGCGCGCACCGAAGATCTCCAGGATCAAGCCAGTCCGGTCGATCACCTTGCACTGCCAGTCGCGCTCCAGATTGCGCTGCTGGATCGGCGTCAAGGTGCTGTCGACGATGGCGACGCCGACGTCGTGGTCGTGCAGCTCGTCGCGGATCGTGGCCACCTGCCCGCTGCCGAGCAGCGTGGCCGGTGTCGGACGCTGCACCACCGGCAAGGACCTGACCGCGACCTCCAAGCCGATCGCCTCGGCCAAGCCGGAGGCCTCCTCGGCGCGAGCCTCTCGGTCGCGCGAGCCTGCCTGTCCGGCGGATCGCTCCGGAAGTGTCGGACAGATCAGCGCCGCTCTCGTGGCCGCTTCACTGCCGCGCTGCTCCAACTCACTCATGGGCGACGGTCTTGAACCGCCGGTAGGGGCGGGTCAAGCCTCTACCGGCTCCTCCTCCCGAACCGGCTCGAAGAGCTGCACCGGCGTCGCCGGCATCACGGTCGAGATCGCGTGCTTGTACACCAACTGCGAATGCGCATCGCGTCGCAGCAGCACAGAAAAGTTGTCGAACCAGGTGATGACGCCTTGCAGCTTCACCCCGTTCACCAAGAAGATCGTCACCGGAACCCGGTTCTTCCTGATGTGGTTCAGGAACACATCCTGTACGTTCTGTTGCTTCTCAACGGCCATGTGTGATTTGCCTTCTTTGTCTTCTTGAGGACGCCGGGAGCGCCCTGGTTAGCGAGGTGGCGCGGAGCCCTTCAGTCGAAGATCAACTGTCCCAGTGCACCACATGACGCCACATAGTGTGTCGGTGTGCAGCCTGCAAACTCTCCTTTCCCGGGTGGGTGGGGTCGCAGGAGCACCGGCGCGCAGCCGGCCGCCACCGCACAAACCATGTCGACATCGGTATCACCAACGAACCAGACCTCCCTACTCGCCTGCAGGCCCATGGATGCCAGCGCCATGTGCACCGGATCGGGGGCAGGCTTATCGCGCGGTGCGTCGTGCGCACCGACCACAGCCGTGAAATAGAGCTGCCACCCCAGCGCGACAAGTTCCGCTCGGAGTAAGTCTCCTGACTTATTCGACACGATACCGAGAGGACGTCCGCTCGCCGTCAAGCGTTGCAGCAGGTCTTCCGCCTCGGGCAGCGGGTGCAGCTTCTCGATATGACTGCGACGGAATGCATCATAAAAAACCTTGGCGGCCTGCGGCGCACGCTCACCGAAGAGAAGAGGGAAGGCCTCGCGCGCTGACGCCCTGACTTTTTCCTTGCATTCCTGCAAGCTCCAGGGCGTTTCTCCCATAGCGATGAAAGTTTCCTCCAGCGCTTTGTGGATCACTTCCCAGCTGTCGACGAGGGTATTGTCCCAGTCGAACAGCAGGCCCGCAGGCCTCACTGCAGGCTTCCGTCAGGCGCGAAGCCGGCGATGTAGGCCTTGCGCAAGGCCTGGGTCACCGGCCCCGGATGGCCGTTGCCGACCGACTGCCCGTCGATGCGGGTGATCGGCATCACGAAATTGGAAGAAGAGGTCAGGAAGGCTTCGCTCGCTTCCTCGGCTTCGGAAAGCGAAAAGGCGCGTTCCTCCACCTCGAAGCCTTCCTTGCGAATGACCTGCAGGAGGACCCGGCGGGTGATGCCGTTCAGAATGTCGTGATTGGCGGTCCTGGTCAGCACGCGCTTGTCCTTGGTGACGATCCAGGCATTGGTGGCACTGCCTTCCGTCACGTGCCCGCTCTCGTCGATCAGCCAAGCCTCGGCGGCATCAGACTCGACAGCCTTCTGCTTTGCTAGACAGTTCGGCAGCAGTGAGATGGACTTGATGTCCGGTCGCTTCCAGCGGATGTCGGGGCAGGTGATGACGGAGATACCCTTCTCCAGCTGCGCCGCGCTGGCCGGCTTGGTCTGCTTCGCGGTCATCACCAGCGCCGGCGTCACCCGATCGGGGAACTTGTGGTCGCGCGGCGCCACTCCGCGCGTTACCTGCATATAGAGGATACCGTTGGTCAGGCGATTACGCCGGATCACCTCGTGCGAGACGATGCGCAGCGCGTCCCTGCGCATCGGCATGGGAATGCGAAGCTCGCCCAGCGAGTATTCCAGACGGTCGAGGTGCAGCTCTTCGTCAACCAGACAGCCGGCGGCGATCGGCACCACCTCGTAGACGCCGTCGGCGAACTGGTAGCCGCGGTCCTCGATATGCACGCTGGCCTGCGCGTGCGGCACATAGCGTCCGTTGACGTAGGCGATCCGCCCCATTCTCCAAGCGTCCTTCTGTCCGAGAGTTCATCGAGAGCCGCGATCAGACCACAGCCCCGCGCCGGCCCGCAAGCCCGGGACCGTCGGACTGCGGATCGCTGCCTAGAAGTACTCCAACTTCACCGAGAAGAGCTTCTCGAGCTTGCGCACCGCGTCTTGCGCGGCGAAGAGAATCATCTGGTCGCCAGGCCTGATCACGGTGTCGCCCCGCGCGATCGTCACCTTGCCGCCGCGCACGATGGCGCCGACGTGCACGTCGTCCGGCAGGTGGGCGTCGCGCAGCGGAACGCCGACCAGGCCGGAGGTCTCCAGCGCCTCTGCTTCGATCGCCTCGGCGAAGCCCTCGGCGACGGGATGGACCTTGCGAATGCGACCGCGACGAACGTGCTGCAGGATCTTGGAGACGGTGATGGCGCGCGGATTGACGACCGCGTCGATTCCCAGGGTTCCCGTCAGCGGACCGTAGCTGGCGTTGTTGATCAAGGTGACCGCACGCCGGCAGCCGTTCCGCTTGGCTAGAAGCGAGGCCAGGATGTTGGTCTCGTCGTCGTCGGTCACCGCGACCACGGTCTCGGCGGTCTGGATGTTGACCTCGTCCAGGATCTCCTGATCGAGGGCCGATCCGCAGAGGACGACGGAGCTGTTCAGGGACTGCGCAACCTGGGCCGCGCGGTCGCGGTTCATCTCGATGATCTTGAGCGCCACGTGCTCGGCCTGGTTCTCCAGCACGTTCGCCAGGTAGAGCCCGATGTTGCCGCCGCCCAGGATGACCACGCGGCGGGCTTCCTGCTCCTCATGGCCGAAGGCCGCCATGGACCGGGCCACGTGCGTGGTGTCGGCGACGAAATAGACATCGTCTCCGGCCAAGAGGCGCTCCTCGTCGTCCGGGATGATCCCCTTGCCCGAGCGCCAGATCCCGGCCACGGAGATCGCCAGATCCGGGAAGAGCTCGGTCAGCTGCCACAGGGGCGTCTCCAGGATCGGCGTATCGGCGGTGCAGCGCACCCCGATCAAGGTCACCTTGCCGTCCGCCATCGGCATCACGTCGAAGGCGCCGGGCACCGAGAAACGGCTGGCGATCGCCTGCGCCACCTCGACCTCGGGCGAGATGATCACGTCGATCGGCAGGTTGCCGCTGCCGTAGAGGTCGGACCAGAGTTGATTGAGGTAGCTCTGATTGCGCACCCTGGCGATCTTGGTCGGGACATCGAACAGCGAGTGCGCCACCTGGCAGGCAATCATGTTGATCTCGTCGATGTAGGTGACGGCGATCAACATGTCGGCCTTCTCGGCTCCGGCCTCGGCCAGCACGTCGGGATGCGAGGCATGGCCGACGATGCCTTGAACGTCCAGGCTGTCGGCCGCCTTCTGCACCACTTCCGCGCGCTGATCGATGACGGTGATGTCGGAGGCCTCGGCGGAGAGATAGCGGGCGATGTTGAAGCCCACCTGCCCTGCCCCGCAGATGATCACTTTCATGGTGCGCCCTTCCCGATCGAGCCGACCGGCGGCCCTGACCGAATCCGAAGGCTGAGCATGGCGGCCGAGACCGTCCTAGCGGTCCGCCTGGATGCCGAGGCTGCGCAGTTTCCGGTGCAAGGCCGATCGCTCCATGCCGACGAAGGTGGCGGTGCGCGAGATGTTGCTGCCGAAGCGGAGCAGCTGGGCTTCCAGATACTGCCGCTCGAACACCTCTCGCGCCTCGCGCAGGGAAAGCTCCATCAAGTCGGTGGCGCCGTCGCCGCGCAGCGCCTCCGGCGCATTGCCGGCGATCTCGGGCGGCAGATGCTCGGAGGAGACGGGCTCTCCGGGTTCGCCCGGCGCCATGATCAGCGCCCACTCGATCACGTTGCGCAGCTGGCGAATGTTGCCGGGCCAGTCGCAGCTCTGCAGGGTCGCCATGGCGTCGTTGGAGAGCGCCCGCATCGGCAGTCCCGCCGCCTGCGCGGCCCGCTTCATCAGGTGCTCGGTCAAGAGCGGCACGTCCTCCCGCCGGTCTCCCAAGGAGGGCATGCCGACCGGCACGACGTTCAGCCGGTAGTAGAGGTCCTCGCGGAAGGTGCCGTCCCGCATCAAGCGGGTGAGATCGCGGTTGGTGGCGGCGATGACCCGCACGTCGATCGCGATGCGCCGCTTGCCGCCAATCCGCTCGAATGACTGGTCCTGCAGAATCCGCACGATGCGGCCCTGCATCTCCAGCGGCAGGTCGGCGACCTCGTCGAGCAGGAGCGTGCCGCCGTGCGCCCGCTCGAGCGCGCCGATCTTGCGCGCCGCGCCCACCTGCGAATCGCCCTCCGTCCCGAAGAGCTCGTGCTCCAGGCGTTCCGCTGCCAAGGTGGCGCAGTTCATCACCACGAAGGGACCGGCGGAGCGCCGCGACATGCGGTGGATCATGCGCGCCGCCACCTCCTTGCCGCTGCCCGGAGGACCGGTGATGAGCACCCGGCTGTTGGTGGGGGCGACGCGCTGAATGGCCTGTCGGACCTGGGTGATTCCGGAAGAGCCGCCGATCAGGTCGTCCTGCATGCCGGCGCGCTGCTGCAGTTCCTGGTTCTCGCTCTTGAGCCTTGCCGCCTCGACCGCGCGTTCGATGCAGAGCAGCAGGCGATCGGTCTTGAAGGGCTTTTCGATGAAGTCGTAGGCGCCGTGCCTGATGGCGGTGACCGCCATCTCGATGGTGCCGTGGCCGGAGATCATGACGATCGGGATCTCGGGGTGCTGCTCGATCAGCACTTGCAGCAGCTCCAGGCCATCGAGCCGCGATCCTTCCAGCCAGATGTCGAGGATCACCAGATGCGGCAAGCGTTCGTTCAAGGCATCCAGTGTCTGATCGGCGTCGCCCGCTCCGCGCGTCGAGTAGCCCTCGTCCTCCAAAATGCCGGACAACAGCAAACGGATGTCCGCCTCGTCGTCGACGATAAGGACCTCGCGCGCCAAGGGTGGGTTTCTCATGTCCTAACTTGCCTCTGCTGCTGCCTGCTCCGTTCCGGCGAGACGATTCGCCGGAAAAACTAAGGCGACACGCGCGCCGCCGCCGCGCCGGTTGCTCAAGCGCAACTCACCGCCATGCTCTTCCATGATCTTCTTGACGATCGCAAGCCCCAGACCCGTCCCCTTCGCCTTGGTCGTGACATAGGGCTCGGTCAGGCGGCTGCGGTCACCGTCGGGAAGGCCGCGACCGTTGTCGGTGACCACGATCCTGACCCATTCGCTGTCGCGGCTGAGCTCCAGGCTTACGGCGCCCGGCTCTCCGGATTCGCCCTCGTCGCGTTCGAGCGCCTGAACCGCGTTCAGCAAGACATTGGTCAAGGCTTGATTGACCTGCCGCGGATCGCAGGACAGCACCAGCGGCTCGTCGGGAAGAGTGAAGTCGATCGCGGTGTTCGGATTGGCCTGGCGCTGCAAGAAGACTGCCTGCTTGATGAGCTCGCCCAGGTCCTGGGCCTGCATCACCGGGCTCGGCATGCGCGCGAAGGAAGAGAACTCGTCCACCATCCGCCCGATGTCGGAGACCTGACGCACGATCGTCTCGGTGCAGAGCTCGAAGGTTTCGGGGTCGTTGTTGATCTGCTTGAGATACTTGCGCTTCAGACGCTCCGCCGAGAGCTGGATCGGGGTCAGGGGATTCTTGATCTCATGCGCGATGCGGCGCGCGACATCGGCCCAGGCGGCCTTGCGCTGCGCGGCTAAAAGGTCCGTCACGTCCTCGAAGGTGCAGACCAGGCCCTGAAGCGTTCCCTGCGTGCCGCTTTGCGCCAAGACCCGCGCGATCAGGTTCCGGGTCTGGCCGTCCTCCCGCGCGAAGCTGATCTGCCGCTCCGCATAGCGGCCGGGACGCTGCCGCGCACGCTGCACCAGGCCGCGCACCTCCGGCAGGTGGTCGCGCAGTTGGGTCCCGCGCAGATCCTTGCTTTCGCTGCCCAGCAGCGCTTCGGCCGTACTGTTCACAAGTCGGATCCGGCCGAGCGAATCGAGCCCGACCACCGCCGAGGACACGCCGCTCAAGACCGCCTCGATGAAGCGGCGGCTCTCCTCGCTCTGCCGGTTCACGTCCAGCAGGTCGCCGCGCTGCTGCTGCAGCTGCTCGGTCATGCGGTTGAAGGCCGAGATCAGGCTGGCGATTTCGTCGCCGGTCTTGGCCGGCGGCAGGCGGGCGGACAGGTCGCCGCCGGCAACCCGCTCAGCCGCGCCGATGAGACCGCTCACCGGTCTGGTCAGGTGGTTCGCCACCGCCAACCCGATCCAGATCGCCACCAGGAGCAGCAGGGCCGCCACCAGGGCGAAAACCACGGCAAAGGTGACCTGCAGGTCATGGCGCTGGCCCTCGAGGTCGGCGTAGAGCGCCACGGCGCCGCGCGACTGGTCCAGCTGTCCCAGGATGCGCGCGTCCACCGGCCTGCTGACATAGAGATAGCTGTCGGAAAAGCTGTCGAGATAGACGAGGGCGCCGATGCTGGAGTCCTGCTGGTCCGGCAGGATCACCACGTCGCCGTTGCGCGCCTGCTCCAGCTCCAGCTGCGGCAAGTTGCGCGGATTGAAGTCGGCGAAAACGCGGAAGCCGGCACGCGCCACCTCGCGGCGGTTGCCGTCGAAGATAACCGCCTCCGACAGCGCCCGGTTGCTGACCTGCTGCGTCAGCAAGGCTTGCAGGCGACGTTGGTCCATCAGCCGCGTGGGGCCCTGACTGGTCAGTACGCGCGCCATGGCGACGGCCTCGCCGGCGACGGCGCGTTGGTGCTCGTCCAGATAGGCTTCCGCGACGGCCAGGGAGTTGCGCACCACGGTGCTGACCTGATCGCTGAACCAGATGCGCAGCCCGAAGTCGAAGAGCACGGCGGCGAAGATTGCCACCACGATCGCCGGCGCCACGGCCAGGAGACCGAAGAGACTGACCAAGCGGGCATGCAGGCGCGCGCCGGCCAGCCCGCGGCGACGCTCGGCCCAGATGACCACCAGACGCCTGGCGACGATCACGCAGAGGCACAGCAGGAGCGCCAGGTCGATCAGCAGCAGGACGATCAAGGTGGTGTTGCCGACCGCCCCCGGCAGGCGGCCGGTCACGGCAAAGAAGGTCGCCAGGCCGCTGACCACGGCCATGATCAGCAGCACCACCATGAGCCAGCGCTCGATCCGGCCGCGCTTGGCCCAATCGAGAAGTCTCTGCAGCGATCCGGCGTTGCGCGCGGCCGGCGGCATCAGCTTGGCTGCGCCACCGCCCCCGCTATGCCCGATGGACTCCGTCACTTTTGGGGCCCGACTCCTGTTGCAGGAAGGACACAGCTATTTAAAGGGCCGCGCGATCTCGATGTCCAGCTCTCTTATCTTTTTGCGCAAGGTATTGCGGTTCAATCCGAGCACGGCCGCCGCCCGCAGCTGATTTCCGCGAGTCGCGACCAGGGTGGCCTCGATCAGCGGACGCTCCAGCTCGCGCAGGAAACGTTCGTAGAGTCCGGGCGGCGGCAAGGCCCCTTCATGGGCCGCGAAGTACTCGCTCAAGTGCCGCTCGATGGCCTCGCCGAGGCTCTCCCCCGAAGGCACCGCGGGCGGCGGATCCAACGGGCTGTCGGCCAGTTCGGCCTCGACGACCTCCAACCCCAGCGTCTCCTGGCTGTAGAGCGCGGTGAGCCGGCGCACCAGGTTCTCCAGCTCGCGCACGTTGCCCGGCCAGCTGTGCGCCTTCAGACGATCCACGGCCTCTGCCGTCAAGCGCTTCGGCGGCAGGCCCTCTTCCTGACAGAGGGAGAGAAAATAGCTAACCAGTTCAGGCACATCGCCGGCTCTCTCACGCAGCGGCGGGAGCCGCAGTGGCACCACGTTCAAGCGATAGAAGAGGTCTTCGCGGAACAGGCCTTGGCGCACCAGTTGGCGCAAGTCGCGGTGCGTGGCGGCGACGATCCGCACATTGGCCTCCAAAGCGGCGCGCCCGCCGACGGTGGTGTAGGTGCCGTCCTGCAGGACCCTGAGCAGGCGGGTTTGCGCCTCCAGCGGCATGTCGCCGATCTCGTCCAGAAAGAGGGTGCCGCCGCTGGCCTGCTCGAATCGGCCCTCGAAGCGCTGGGTGGCGCCGGTGAAGGCGCCGCGCTCGTGTCCGAAGAGCTCGCTCTCGATCAGGTCGCGCGGAATTGCCGCCATGTTGACCGGCACGAAGGGACCGGAGCGCCGCTTGCCGTAGCTGTGCAGCGCGCGGGCCACCAGCTCCTTCCCGGTTCCCGATTCGCCGTAGATCATCACCGTGAGGTCGGTGCCCATGAGGCGCGCCAAGACACGGTAGATGTCCTGCATGGCGGGCGAGCGGCCGATCAGCGGCAGACCTTCCTCGGCAGCCGACAATACCTCGCCCTGCTCGCCGTTGCCGGGCTCCACCAGCGCGCGATTCACCAGTCGGAGCAGTTCGCGCAGATCGAAGGGCTTGGGCAGATAGTCGAAGGCGCCGCGCTCGGTCGCCTTCACCGCCGTCAGCAAGGTGTTCTGCGCGCTCATGACGATGATGCGCAGGTCGGGACGCAGCTTGCGGATTCGCGGCAGCAGGTCCAGACCATTGCCGTCGGGCATCACCACGTCGGTGATGACCAGGTCACCCTGACCGTCGTCGACCCATTGCCAGAGCTGTGCCGCCGTGCCCGTGCTGCGGACCGAGTGACCGTCGCGCGCAAGCGCTTGGCCGAGGACGGTGCGAATCGCCCGGTCGTCGTCGGCTACCAGAATGGTGGCCACCGCCCTAGGCCTCCTTCGGCTTGGAGAGCGGGAGGTAGAGGGTAAAGCGCGTGCGGCCCGGATCGCTGTCCAACTCGATGACCCCACCGTGGTCGTCGACGATCTTGGCGACCAGCGCCAGGCCCAGCCCCTTGCCGTTCGGCTTGGTGCTGACGAAGGGATCGAAGAGGTGGGATTGCAGATCCTCCGGCACGCCCGGCCCGTTGTCTTCCACCGCGACCGTCAGGGGCAGGTGCAACTTTTCCCCACCGCCCTGCACCGCCAGCTTCACGCCTTGCCGGTAGCTGGTAATGAGCTGCACAATTCCCCCAACGCTTGGAGCGGCTTCGACGGCGTTCTTGACAAGATTAATGAAGACTTGGATGAGAAGATCCCGGCTGCCGCGCACGGCCGGCAGCGAGGGGTCGTAGCGCTCGACGAACTTCACGTGGCGTCCGGCGCCGCTTGCCATTAGACGGCGCACGTGTCCCAGAACCTCGTGGATGTTGACGGCTTCATGGGCGAGCGGTTGGCCGTCCGCGAACTTCTCCATGGAGTCGACCAGATGGACGATGCGGTCGGCCTCGTCGCAGATGAGCCGCGTGAGCTCCAGGTCCTGGCCCTCATGGGTCAGTTCCAAGAGCTGCGCGGCACCGCGAATGCCGGAAAGCGGGTTCTTGACTTCGTGCGCCAGCATCGCCGCCATGGCGGTTACGGAGCGTGCCGCGTTGCGGTGCGTCAGCTGCCGATCGATCTTTCGCGCGATCGAGCGCTCCTGCATCGACACGACGACGGCGCCCGGCCGGTCCGGCAGCAGGGCGGCGTCCAAGGTGACGAAGTGACTGCCGAAGCGCGCGCCCTCGAGCGCCACGCCGTACTCCGACAGGCTATGCCCCCTCTCGCGCACCTGGTTCAGCAGCAGAAAGAGCGGACTGTCCGACGGCAAGAGCTGCGTCAAGGGGCGTCCCTTGAGCGTTGCCGCCGAGCCGGCGAAGAAGCTTTCGGCCGCGGCATTGAGATAGGCGAAGCAGTCGTCGTCGGACACCACGAACACGGGCACCGGCAAGGCCGCCAGGATCGAGGCAGCGCCCAGGTCGGGGCGCGCCGCCTGCAGCGACTTTGCCTGCGCACCGCTCATGCCGCCAAGGCTTCCTCGTGCGCGGCCGCCAAACCGGCGACCACGACCCCTGGCTCTTCGCTGCGCAGCAACCGCGCGCGCCAAGCCTGTCCTCGCGGCAGGGCATCCAGGTACCAGGCGACGTGCTTGCGCGCGAGCCTGAGACCCCGGTCCAGGCCGTAGTGGCCGAGGATGGACTCATAGTGGTCGATCGCGGAGGCGGCGCGCTCGCGTGACGCCGGCGGCGCCGGCGGCGCTTCACCGCTGATCGCCGCCTTGGCCTCACGCAGCAGCCACGGCCTGCCGCAAGCGCCGCGACCGATCATGACGCCGTCCGCCCCCGCCTCCCGACGCGCGGCCAAGGCCTCCTCGGCGGTGGTGATGTCACCGTTCACCAGCAGCGGCAGCCGGCAGGCAGTCCTGACCTCGGCGACGGCCGCCCAGTCCGCTTGGCCCTTGAAGCCCTGGTCGCGCGTGCGGCCATGCACGGTGATGAGACGGATGCCGCTTTCCTCGGCAATCCGCGCGATGGCTGCGGCGTTGCGCCGATCCTGGCGCCAGCCCAGGCGCATCTTGACGCTGACCGGCACGCCGACGGCGCCCGCCACGGCGGCCAGGATGGCCCCGGCGAGCCGCTCGTCGGCCATCAGGGCGGAGCCTGCCGCCTGGTTCACCACCTTCTTGGCCGGACAGCCGAAGTTAATGTCGATGAGCGGCGCTCCCTCGCCTTCGGCAACCCGCGCGGCCTCGGCCATCAGGTCCGGCTCGCAACCGGCAAGCTGAACCGCCACGCCCGGCTCGCGCGGAAGCTTGGCCCGCTCGCGCCGCGCTTGGCGCGACTCCTCCAGGACCGCGCGGCTGGCCACCATCTCCGACACCACCATGTCCGCGCCCCAGCGCGCCGTCAGCTTGCGAAAGGGCGCGTCGCTGATTCCGGACAGCGGCGCCGCGACCACCGCGTTGCCTTGCCCGGCGCACAGGATCTGCTGAAGCGGGCATGCAACATTGCCCATAAAATGCGCATCCCTTACTCAGTGCACTATTCTTCAGCAATCTAGCGCGCGGCGTGCCTCCGGTCTAGCCGGCCAATACGTCGCTGACGAACTTGACGCCCGGATAGGCCAAGGTGAGGAGCAGATAGGAGAGCAGCACGATCCGCCCTGCCTGACGGCCGCGCAGACCGCGCTGATGGGCCAGCAGGAGCAGCAGGCCGATCACCACAAAAGCAGCCAGGGCCAGCAAGGTCTTGTGATCGAACTGCAGGAGCGCGCCGGAGGTGACTACCTCGTGCGCCATGCCGCTGGCGATCGCGGCGGCCAAGAGCACTTCCGACCAGGCCAAGAGGCTCACCTGCAGACGCTCGCCATCCGCCAGCGGCGGCAAGCGGGTCGACAGGGGTCCGGGCGCGCGGCGCTTCAGTGCCAGCTCCTGCACCACCACGGCAAGACCGGCGATCGCCGCCAGGCTGACCAGCCCGTAGGCGCCCAACGAGAAGGCGATGTGCACGACCAACCAGGCCGTCGCCCCGGCGGCCTCTCCGGATTCGACGTAGTCGCCTTGCAGCAGCAAGGCCCCCAACACCAGTAGGAAGAGATAGGGATAAAGCAGAGTTCCCAGCGCCGTGGCGCCACGCCAACGGGCGGCCACGACCGGGTACAGCAGCAGGATCACCACCACCGACAACCAGAGCGCCAACACCAGACGAGGCGACCAGCCCTGATTGAGCTGCAGCGCCATGGCCAGCGTGCAGCAGCCCAGTGCCACCAGGTGCAGGAACCAGGTAATCCCGTCGGCCTTCTCCGTCCGCCAGGGCAAGAGGCAGAGCGGCACCAGGGTCATCAAGCCGGTGATGCCCAGAAGATAAGTGGCGGCGATGAAGTCTGCGGGTTCCATGGCGGCCTTATAGAGCAAAGAGAGCGGCCGGCGCAGCTTTCTACGTTGCCGCTCTTGACCGCAGCCCCATGCCTCTGGCCTCTAGCGCGAGATCCCGCTCGTCCAGAGACCACAGATGGCCCGTACCATTGCCCTGATCGTCGCCGCCGGCCGCGGCCACCGCTTCGGCGGTCCCTTGCCGAAACAGTACAGTCGCCTCGCCGGACGCCCCGTCCTGGCCTGGACCCTGTCCGCCTTCGCCCGGCATCCCGCGGTCGATCTGGTCCGGGCCGTGATCCATCCCGACGACCTGGCGCTCTACGAGGAGGCCGCGGAAGGCCTCTCGCTGCTGCCGCCGGTCTACGGCGGAAAGGAGCGGCAAGACAGCGTGCGCCTGGGCCTCGAGAGCCTGACCGACTTAGAGAACTGGGAAGAGGCCACGGTCCTGATCCAGGACGGCGCCCGCCCCTTCCCGGCCGAGACGATGGTGTCGAACGTGATCGCCGCCTTGCGGGACCACCCGGGCGCGCTCCCCTGCCTCCCGGTGACCGATACGCTGAAGCGTGGCGAGCAAGGGCTGATCAAGGCGACGGTGCCGCGACAGGACCTGCACCGCGCCCAAACCCCGCAGGGCTTTCGCTTGGCCGACATCCTGGCCGCCCACCGCGCGGCCGCCGGTCAGGTGCTCACCGACGACAGCGCCGTTGCCGAAGCCGCCGGACTTGCCGTTGCCCTGGTGCCGGGCGACGGCGGCAATGTGAAGATCACCGATGCCGCGGACCTGGAGGCGGCCAAACGACAGCTAGAGGAACGCATGGAAACGCGATTGGGCAACGGCTTCGACGTGCACCGCCTGGTGCCGGGCAAGGGGCTCTGGCTCTGCGGCCACTTCATCGAGCATGACCAGACCCTGGAGGGCCACTCCGACGCCGACGTCGGCATCCATGCCCTGGTCGACGCCATCCTGGGCGCGCTTGCCGAAGGCGATATCGGCCAGCACTTCCCGCCCAGCGACCCGAAGTGGCGCGGCGCCTCCTCCGACCGCTTTCTCGCGCACAGCTGCGGCCTGGTCGCCCGGCGGGGCGGCCGCATCGTCAACCTGGACGTCACCCTTATTTGTGAACGGCCAAAGGTGGGCCCGCACCGCGAGGCCATGCGTCAGCGCCTGGCCGCGATCGCCGACCTGCCGCCGGCGCGCATTTCGGTGAAGGCCACCACCAGCGAGAAGCTGGGGTTCACCGGTCGCGGCGAAGGCATAGCGGCCATCGCCAGTGCCAGTCTCTTGCTGCCCGCTCCGGACGGCGGCGCATGAGCTGGACCAGTTGGGAAGGTCTTGTCGCCACCTTCCTCGGCAGCGGGAAGCTCTCTCCGGCGCCCGGCACCTGGGGGTCGCTCGCAGCGCTGCCGGCGGCCGCGCTCCTGGTTTGGCTGCTCGGACCCTGGGGTCTCGTGATCGCGCTCCTGGTCCTCGTCCCCCTCGGGATCGTCGCCGCGGGCCGCTACGCCGAGGCCGCCGGATTGAAGGACCCCTCGGAAGTGGTCGTGGACGAGGTGGTGGGACAGTGGATCGCCTTGCTGCCGATCTTCTTCGTCGGGCGCGCCACGGACTGGCTGCTCTGGCTCCTCGCCTTTCTTCTGTTTCGCTGTTTCGACATCGCCAAGCCCTGGCCTTGCAGGCGGTTGGAGCGCCTGCCCGGGGGGCTGGGCATCGTGGTTGACGATCTCGCCGCCGGTGTCTACGCGGCCCTCATCGTGATCGTCGCTCTCTGGGGACTGGGGCCGAGCCATGTATGATGAAAGCCTGATCCGCCTGGCCGCTCAGCTGCTGGGGCGCTGCCGGCGCGCCGGGATGATGCTGGCGACGGCCGAAAGCTGTACGGGCGGCCTCATCGCCGCGTGCTTGACCGAGGTTCCGGGCTCTTCGGCGGTGGTGGAACGAGGCTTCGTGACCTACACCAACGAGGCCAAGCAGGAGATGCTTGGCGTGCCGGCGCCCCTGCTGCGGGACAAGGGCGCGGTCAGCGCCGAGGTCGCGGCCGCCATGGCGGAGGGCGCGCTGGCGCACGCCCGCGTCGACATCGCGCTCTCGGTCACCGGCATCGCCGGCCCCGGCGGCGCCACCCCCAGCAAGCCGGTGGGTCTGGTCTACCTGGGCCTGGCCCTCAAGGCCGGAGACACGCGCGTGGACAAGCGCATCTTCGCCGGCAGCCGCATGGCCGTGCGCCTGGCGAGCCTGAGCCATGCCTTCACGCTTCTCGACGAGACGCTTCCCTCATGACCTTTGCCTTATCCCCCCTGCTTGAGCTAAACAGCGCGGCGCCGGATGGGTGGCCGAGTGGTTGAAGGCAGCGGTCTTGAAAACCGCCAGGCGGGCAACCGTCTCGTGGGTTCGAATCCCACCCCATCCGCCAGAGCAAGACCTAACCGCGCTCAAGCTCCTTAGTGCTCAAAGCCGAGGACCATCGCGTTGTCGCTTGCCAGCTTGGCGGTGCAGTCGTAGCGCTGGGCGATGACCCTGGCGCACTGTTCCAGGGGGACCGCGCTCGCATCCTCCGGCGCCGATAGTGTTGCGGCGCCCTCCGGGTCCGGCTTGATGCTTGCGAGCAGCCGAAACTCGTCGAAGTGGAGTTCGATGACGGCCGAGGAGGCGCCGGTCGCTTGCCGCAGGTCCTCGCACCATTCGGTGACCGCCGGGATGGTGCGCGAGATCAGGTCGCCGCGCGCGCCCCAACTGGCGCCTTGGCGTTCGATGAAACGCGTGAGGGCATCGCCGAAGCCGGCCTCGAGGGAAAGCGACGTCGCGGCCCGGTTGGACACCCAGACGTTCAGCATCAGATTCAAGAGGAGAGCCAGGATCGTCGCCACGGCGAGCGGACTGGCGAGCAGCGTCTCGGCCCACGGCGGCAGACCGGTGAAGATGTCGGGCAGGGCAATGAGGCCGACACCGGCCAGCAGTGGCAGGCCGACGACGTAGATGCGCCGCGCATCCAGCATGCGCGACGTGATCAGCTCGGCTCCGGAGGCGACCAGGTGGCAGGCGACGTAGATCAAGCCCGCCCCCATGACGGGCGAGGGAATGAGTGCCAGCAGCGCGGTCGCCTTGGGCAGAAAGGCAAGAAGGAGGAAGAGCCCCGCCGTCACCAGCCCGATCATCTTGGCGGTGGTGCCGGTCGCAACGGCAAGGCCGACGCTGCCCGCCGAGATGCCCAAGCCGACGCCACCCAGGGCGCCAGACGCGATGTTTCCGATGCCTCCGGCCACCAGGCCGCCGCTCATGGAGCGCGTGTCCGGGCGCTTCCAGGCGGCATCGTTGGCCTTCTGGCAGCTTATCACGAGGCCGGCGTCCTTCACGTTCGAGGCGAGCGCCGCGGCGACGAAGGGAATCACCAGCAGCGGCTCGAGCGCTAACCCTCCCCATTGCGGCAGCTGCAAGCCGACCAAGGGCAAGCCCTCCACATGCGCGAAGGTGGTCTCTTCGAAGAGGCCCAGCGCCGCCGCGCAGAGATAGCCGACGCCCAAGCCGATCGCCGTGGCATAGAGGCGGATGCGCCCGACCAGCACCGTCGCCAGAAGGATGGTCGTCAAGGTGACCAGCCCGGTCAGCCATTCCCGCGGCTCGGAGGTGCCGTCGCCGCCGCCGATGCCGATGAAGCGCGTGAGGGCCACCGGCACCATGGAGAGGCCCACCATCAGCACGACGACGCCCGAGACCTCGGGCGGAAAGAGCTTTCGAAACTGTCGAAAGAGCTGCGAGATGCCGATGGAGACCACCCCGGCCAGAATGGTCATGCCGAAAACCAGCCCAAGTCCTCCGGTCCGTGCCGCCAAAAGGCTGGGACCGAGATAGATCGCCGAGGTGATGTAGGGCGCGAGGAAGCCGGAACCGATCGGACCGCGCCGCAACACCTGCAAGACCGTCGCCACCGCCATCGCGATCAACGACATGCTGACCACGGAGGCCGCCTGAAGGCGGGTCCCGCCGGCCTCGAGCGTGATGAGAACGGGATAGGCGAGCGACATCACCGCGATCAGCAGGTGCTGGGCGCCCATGAGGAGCGATACGCCGATGGGCGGGCGATCCTCGACCCCATAGATCAGGTCCACCGGCTTGCGCGAGGCCGCCTTCAGGTCGCGACCCAAGCGCAGGACATCGATCGCGGCCGCGGCGTGCGCGGCCATGGCGTTCAGGATCTGCAGATCCCCGGCAGTGAACTCCCGTGCCGTCCGGCGTCCGGCCACCAGCACGCCGATCACGCGCTCGCCCGATTTCATCGGGCTGCAGACGATCGACTGCAGGTCGCCGGCGGCATCCAAGCCGCGCGGGTCGGCGGCGAGGTCGTTGACGATCTCGCCGGTCCCGGAGTCCAGGACGGCCGCCAGGATGTCCGTGCCGACCTCGCGCGTGGAGCGGTCGTGGAAGGGGCTGCCGCTCATCGCGGCGATCTCCATGCGCCCCGTCTCGGGATTGAGGAGAAGGGCTGCGATGCTGTCGCACTGCATGGAGAGGCTCGCTTCTTCACAGACCACCGCGGCGATGGCGGGCTGGTCGCGCGCACCGATGATCTTCTCCGAGAGGGAGTAGAGCATCGTGAGCTCCTCGTAGCGATCCAGGGACTCCCGCGCCAAGGCGCGGCTTTCCGCCTGCTGTACCGCCAAGAGCGCGAGCAGTTGGGCCAGCGCCGCACCCCGGGGCCCGTGCACGCGGCCGATGACGCGCGCGTCGACGAGGATTTCCGCGGATTCCCCGGCAAGGCTCGTGGCGTCGCCGACCAGGAGCTTGCCTTGGGCATCGCTCACGGCGTGATCGCCGCCAATCCGGCCCATTTCCTCTTTCAGGTAGTCTGCGATCGCAGGTCTGCGCAGCAGCTGCCGCAGCAATCGATCAGGCCTAGCCAACAGGCAGCTCCTGGCCAAGGCATGCCTTGCGATCCACCGCCGATCGACGATGGACCGAACCGACCCTGTGTCCGTGTACCTCTTCGACCGTCCGAGACACTGCCATGATGCGATACCCGGCCCTGCTCAAGCGCGGACCAAAGGGCATCGGAAGGCGGGTCGCTCACGCATCGTCGAGACCGACGATGCGGCGCACGGTCGCCAAGAGTTCGTGCGGTCTGAAGGGTTTGGTCATGTAGGCGTCGGCGCCTGCCGCTTCACCGCGCGCACGGTCATAGCTTTGGCCCTTGGCGGTCAGGAAGATGACATGCGCCTTCGCCGCCCGCGGGTCTTGGCGCAGTCTCTCACAGACCTCGAAGCCGTTCATCTTCGGCATCATGACGTCGAGGAGGATCAAGTCCGGCTGTTCCGCCAGGACGAGCGCCAGGGCTTCCTCACCATCTGCGGCGGCCAAGATCTCCACGCCTTCGTCTTCCAGCTCCTCGATGCTCTGCTCGATCAGCATGCGGATATGTGCCTCGTCCTCGGCAATCAGGATCTTCTTCGTCATCGCTCGGCCACCTGCTCGGACAGTCTCTCATTCGAAGGAACCGTGGCGGCGGGCAGCCAGAAGGCGAAGCTGCTGCCCTGCCCCAGGCTACTCGCCACGGTGATCTCACCGCCCAGGTGCTCGATGATCTCGCGGCAGATCGGCAAGCCCAGACCGGTGCCGGAGGGCTTTTGAGTCAGCGTGTCGCCGACTTGGCGGAACTTCTCGAAGATCGCGGCCTGGTCTTCGCGCGCAATGCCGGAACCTGAATCCGTGACCGAGATTTCCACTCTGTCGCCGCTGAGGGCTTGGGCGCGACAGGCGATGCGTCCGCTCGGGGTGAACTTGACGGCATTGGAGATGAGATTGACCAGCACCTGCACGACCCGGTCGTGATCGCCGCGCATCTTCGGCAGGTCCGCTGCTATCTCCCGTTCGAAGGCCAGGCCCTTCTGGCGATAGAGGCTCTCGGTTGCCGTTGCGGCCTGATGGACGATCGCGACGACGTCGAGCGGCTCGATCTTCCACACCATCTCACCCGCCTCGATCTTCTCCAGGTCGAGCACGTCGTTGACCAGCTTGGTCAGGCGGTCGCCTTCCAGCAGGATGATGTCGAGGTTCCCGCGAATCTGCTCAATGGCGCGATCGAGCTTGCGATCGCCTTGCTTGACTTGCGGCAAAACCACGCTTTCCAGCCGCTTCCGCACGATCTCGGCAAAGCCGAGGATCGAGGTGAGCGGGGTGCGCAGTTCGTGACTGACGTTGGCGAGAAAGTTGCTCTTGGCTTCGCTGACCGCCTCGGCACCCTCTTTGGCCTTCAGAAGCTCGACCTCGCGGCGCTTCAGCTCGGTGATGTCGGAGTAGATGACGACGGTGCCGCCGTCGCCGGTCCTGCGCTCGTCGACCCGGACCCAGCGGCCGTCCGCGTACTCCAGCGCTATGGGGCCTTGCGGCGCGCGGAAACGGCTGAGCCGCCAGGCCAGCCAGCCTTCCGAATCCTCCGAAACGCCGACCACCAGTGCGCGCTCGATCACCGCGCGCAGGATGGCTTCGAATGACGCGCCCTCGGCGACCGCATCGCGCACGTCTCGCAAGAAGAAGTCGCGATAGCGGCTGTTCGCGATCACCAGCTTCTCCTGCCCATCGAAGAAAGCGAAGCCTTCGGAGGTGCTTTCGAGCGCGTCCTGAAGGCGGCTCTGCGCGCTTTGCCGGGCTTCTTCGGCCAGTTGGCGGGCCCGGGCCGCCTTCTGCTGGCGCACGGCCAACCAGACGATGGCGACCGCCAGCACCACCACCGCGACCAGCACCAGCATCAGCCGGTCGCGCAGCTGGCTCAGCTCCGCCGTCTGCCGTTCCAGGATCTCGTAGGCGACCCGGTCGGCCTCGGTGGTCTTATCGAAGACCTTGCTCATGGTGTCGCGCACACGCGTGTCCACGAGGTCGAGCAAGATCGGCGAGGTGGGAGGCAGCGCGCCGAAGCCGTCCGTCAGCCAGATGCGGGCATCGACCACCGCAGGGTTGATCAGCGCGTGCAGGGCCGAGGCGCCGATCAGCGTGTCGAAGGTATAGCGGCTGCGCAGGGTCTCCAAGTCGTGCTCGACGCTGGCCAGGTGATTGCGGATGTTCTCGACGTTGCCCTCGGTCGGATGGGCCTTAGCGGCCTCGGTGGCGGCGAGGAACTGGTAGAGGTTGCGCGCCGCGCGTTCCATGTCGCGCTTCTCCTCCATAACCCGCAGCGGCAGCTCTTCCTCGATCTGCTTGATGGCGATGTAGACATAGCCGATGACGCCAACGCTGGCGGCCAAGAGCAGGGCAACCAGCAGCAGCCTGCCGATCGACGACAGACGCAGGCTGCCCTCCCGACCTTTGCCGCCTGGCTCCATCGGCCGGCCTAGTCCTCGATCAGGCCCGCCTCGCGGTAGAACGCGGCGGCACCGTCGTGCAGCGGGATGGCGATGCCTTTCAAGGCTGTCTCGAGGCGCACCTGCGCCCCCTTGGGATGGCCCTCGTCCAACAGCTTTCGGCTGCGCGCGTTCCACAACGCGGCGGTGAGGCTATTGACGAGGTCCGCGGGCAGGCTCTCGTTCACGATCAGCTGCGTGCCGATGTCGAGCGTCGGCACCACAGCCTCAATGCCCGGATAGGCGCCGGCGGGGATCTCGCCGGGTGCGAGATAGGGGCGCTCAGCGGAGATCGCCTCGATGGTCTCCCGGCTGAGCGGCACCAAGCGGATCTCGGTGGTCTCGGCGAGGTCTAGCACCGACCGGGTGGGATAGCCGGCGACGAAGAAAAAGGCGTCCAACTCGCCGGCCGCCAGCATCGGCCCGGCGTGATTGTGCTTGATGTAGAGCGGTGAGAGGTCCTCCTTGCCGATCCCGACCGAGGCCAAGATCAGTTCGGCGGTGGCCAGGGTACCCGAGCCCGGTTCGTCCAGCGCCACCCGCCTGCCCCTGAGATCGCCGACGCTTCGAATGCCGGAGTCCGCCGCCGTCACGATATGCAGGCTGCCTGGATAGAGGTTGGCCACCGCGCGCAGGTCGCTCAGCGGCTCCTGGCCGTCGAAGCGCCCCTCCGCGCCAAAGGCCCAGTAGATGACGTCGGCCTGCGCCAGGCCTGCTTCCACGGAGCCGGCGGAGACCGATTGGACATTGGCAACCGATCCGTTGGAGACCTGCGCGATAGCGATCACCCCTTCGACGCCGCAGTCCTCCCGGTCGCCGCAGTCGGGCTGGCCGGTCATGCCCTCGGCGATGAGAGAGCCTATCGGGTAGAAGGTGCCGGCCTTGCTGGCCGTCGCGATCCTGAAGATTAGCGGCTCGGCGCTGCTTTGAGCAAGCGACCCCGAGAGCGACCCCGGGGCGGCCGCGAATGACAGGAGCAACGCTGCCACGAAGGCGCGCGCCCCAAGCCGGCCTGCCGATCCGATGTCCATAGCCAGTTCTCCCCTCCCCTGTCTTGCCACCACCCCTATGGTTCTCCCTTATGCCATCTTACTCGGCAATCAAGTGATCGGGTATAGCCAGTCCCCTCTCCCGGAAATAGCGGGCAGCCCCCGGGTGCAGCGGCAGCGGCAAGCCGGCGAGCGCCTTCTCAAGCGCGATCGCCTCGGTCGCCTCGTGCATCGACTGCAGCAAGGGCAGGTTCTGATAGATCGCCTTGGTGATCAGGTAGACGTCCTCCTCGTCCACCGCGGCACGCACCGCCAGCACGTTCGGTTGGGCGATCGTCATGACATCATCCGGCTGTCCCGGATAGCTGCCCGCCGGAATGCGATGGCGTTGCCAGAGATTCCGGCCTCCGTCGGCCAGGCGTGCCTGCGCTTCGGTGAAGGCCAGGATCACCGCCTCTTCGCCCATGGCCGCCTTGAGGCGAGTCAGGGACTGCGTCGGCACGCCGGCCGGCAGCGCCACCGCCGCCACCTCGCCGCGCTGCAGCGCCTCGGCCGCCGGCCCGTAGCCTAGATGGACCAGCTGAAAGTCCTGCTCGATCGCCAACCCCAGATTGCCCAGAAGCGCCCGGCTGGAGCTCAAGGTGCCGGAGTTCACGTCGCCCAGCGCCACCGCTTGGCCCTCGAGCCCCAGCAGGTCGTCGATGGTGCCCGCCTCCGCGAACTGCGCCCGAACGACGAACTGCTCGACATTGGGCCAGAGCGCCGTGATCGCCCGCAAGGTGCCGTCGGGGCCCGCCTCCGCGAAGGCGCCGGAGCCGGCCCGCGCGTCATAGGCCACCAGCCCCTGGAGGATCGCCGCGTCCATCTCGCCCTCTCGCAGCAGCCGCGCGTTCTCCGCCGATCCGGCGGTGGCGACGGCGGTGAGCTCGATGCCGTGGTCCTCCTGCAAGGCCACCTTGACCAAGGTCGCCAGCGCCACGCCGACGGGATAGTAGGTCCCACCGGGGCTGGCGGTGGCGAGCAGGTAGCGTCCCTCGTCGGCTCTTGCGGCTGGGGTGATGAAGAGAGCCGAGGCGAGGCAGAGGAGCGTGATGAGACGCCGAAAGATGACTGTGCCCTCCTCCCGCTGTCGGGTCGCCGGCGGCCAGGCGCGCGATTGGCGCGCCGGTCTCTCCCTAGCCGGCACCGCTCCGCCGGAAAGGCCGCGCTCTCCGCATCGCGCCGCGGCTCACCGGCAGTCCGATCTCCGACGTCCCCGCCGTCAGCCTATCGCCGCCGGGCAGCTTCGCGCAACGAAGATGCAAAGCGTTCCGTCCTCAGCCGTCACGCTTCAAGGCTGTCCGGTGTCTCCCTCCGCCGTCGCATGCGGGCTAAGTCCCTCGTAGAGAAAGCAAGCAACCTCTTGGTCGGGAGCGATTGCGCGCAGATCAGGCACGGAGGTGCCGCAGCAAGCCATTGCCTTGGGGCACAGCGGCCTGTAGCGGCAGCCCGTCACCGTCTCCAAGGCTGCCTCCTCATCGGCGTCAGGGTCGGCATGCGCGCGCCTGACCGTCGGATCGGGTATCGGAATTGCCGCTTTCAAGGCCTGCGCATAGGGATGTGCGGGCTCGTCGATCACCTGCCCCGCCGCCCCGCTTTCGACGAAGCGTCCGCGGTACATGATGATGATGCGGTCGCAGAGATAGCGCGTGGTCGAGAGGTCGTGCGAGATGTAGAGGATCGTCAGACCGTAGTCGGCCGCCAGTTCCTTCAGCAGATTCAGGATCGACGCCCGGATCGAGACGTCGAGCATGGAGACCGGTTCGTCGGCGACCAGGAGCCTCGGCTCCAGGACCAGCGCGCGCGCGATGGAGAGACGCTGGCGCTCGCCGCCGGAGAGCTCGTGCGGATACTTCGCGGCGTAGGCCTCGACCGGCTTCAGGCCGGCGCGGGCAAGGGCGCGCGCGACGCGGTCGGGGCGCTCGGCGGCCGTGCCGAGGCCTTGGGTCTTCAACGGCTCGGCAACCGTGTCGAACACGGTGAAGCGAGGATTGATGGAGCCGTAGGGGTCCTGGAAGATCATCTGAACGTCGCGATAATAGTCGCGCAGCGCCCGGCCCCTGAGCGCGCCCACGTCGCGGCCGTCGGCAAAACGGATGCTGCCGGCGTCATGCTGCTCCAGCCGCAGGAGCAGCCGCGCGATGGTGGTCTTGCCGCTGCCGCTTTCGCCGATCAGCCCCAGGATCTCGCCCTCCTTGATCTCGAAGGAGACCCCGTCGACGGCGAGCACGTCCCGGCCGGTGTCGCCGGCAAAGAGACTTGCCAACTGCCCCTTCGCGGCGAAGGACTTGCTGACCCCCTCCAGCGTCACCAGGGCGGTCATGCAGGCACCGCCGTGCGGGTCCAGGTGGCGCTGTCGGCCGCCTTGGCGCGCAGCATCGGCGCTTCATCGCTGCGGTGGCAGGCGGCCAGATGACCCCCAGCCACCTCGACCAAGGGCGGGTCCTCGCGCCGGCAGATCTCGAGGGCGAAGGGGCAACGCGCCGCGAAGCGGCAGCCGGCCGGCGGATCGCGCAGAACCGGCGGCGCGCCGGCGATGGCGATCAGGGTCTGGTCCTTGGGCCGTGTCGTGCTGGGAAAGGCGTTCTTCAGCCCAAGCGTATAGGGATGCGCCGGCTCGGCGAAGAGCACGCCGGTCGGCGCCGTCTCGACGATTCTGCCGGCATACATGACGGCGACGCGGTCGCAGTTTTCCGCGACCAGGCCCATGTCGTGCGTGATCAGCAACATCGAGGCGCCGCTCTCGCGTTGCAATGCCCGGATGCGGCTGAAGATCCGGTCTTGCGTGACCACATCCAGCGCCGTGGTCGGCTCGTCGGCAAGCAGCAGACGCGGCCGCAAGGCCAGCGCCATGGCGACCAGCGCGCGCTGGCGCATGCCGCCGGAGAACTGATGCGGGAAGTGGTCCAACCGCGCGGTGTCGATCTTGACCAGGTTGAAGAGCTCCTCGGCACGGGCGCGGGCCTTGGCCTTGCCGACCGCCTCGTGCTCGCGGATCACCTCTTCGATCTGCCGGCCCACCCGGAAGACGGGATTGAGCGCGTTCATGGCGCTTTGCGGCACCACCGCGATCTCCCGCCAGCGGATCGCGCGCATCTCCTCGTGCGACAGCGGCACCAGGTCCCTGCCCCGGTAGCGGATCGTTCCGCCGGTGATGCGGGCATTGGCCGGCATCACCTTGATCAAGGCGCGCCCGGCCGTGGTCTTGCCGCAGCCGGACTCGCCGACCAGCCCCAAGGTCTCGCCGGCCGCCACCGCGAAGGAAATGCGGTCTAGCGCTTTGACCGGACCCTCGGCGGTGCCGTAGCTGACGGAGAGATCTTCGACCTGGAGCAAATCCTCCGTCATCGGGCCTTCAGCCTCGGATTGGCGATCTCCTCGAAGGCCTGGCCGATGAAGTAGGCCGCCGTCACCACCAGGATGATGCATAGGCCTGGTGGCAGGAACCACCACCAGGCGGTGTAGGAGACCATGGAGGTAAAGACGTCGTAGATGATCGTTCCCCAGCTCATGGTGAAGGGATCGCCGAAGCCCAGGAAGTTGATGCTGGCTTCCGTGGTGATCGCCCAGGCGACGCCGAAGACGCCGTGAATGAAGGCCTGCGGCATCACGTTGGGCGCGATGTGCTTGTACAGAATCCGCATGTGTCCGGCGCCGGAGATGCGCGCCGCGTCGATGAAGGGACGTTCGCGCAGGCTGAGGACCTGCGCGCGCACGACGCGTGCCGTGATCGGCCAGAACAGGGCCGACATCAGCGCGATGATGCCCCAGGTGCTGGGTTCCAGCAGCGACAGCGCGACGATGGCGAAGGGCAGAATCGGCACGCCGAACACCACGTCGGTCATCCGCATTAAGAGAGAGTCGACCCAGCCGCCGAAGTAGCCGGCGACGAGACCGACGTTGAGCCCGATCACGGTCATGGCCACCGCGGTAATGACGCCGACGATCAGTGCCGTGCGGGTGCCGACGATGATCTGGCTGAAGACGTCTCTGGCATAGAGCGTGGTGCCGAAGAGATGCGAGAAGCTAGGCGTCGCTAGCCGATCCAGCCGTCCGTCGGGACCGAAGTTCTTCTCCATCGGATCGAAGGGCGCGAGCCAGGGCGCGAAAATCCCGACCAGGACGAAGACCACCAGGATGACCAGCGAGGCGATGGCCAAGGGCCGGCCGGCAAAGGGCGACCAGAGGCGCCGCCACGTCCCTGACGTCGCGGGGCTCTTCGCGCTTGGTGATCCGCTTTCGCCGACACTCAGTTCAGCCATAGCGCACCCGGGGATCGAGCAGGCCGTAGAGCAGGTCCGAAACGAGGTTACCGACCACGACCAGGACGGCGATGAGCAGGAAGGAGGCCTGGGCCACGGGATAGTCGGAATCGGCGATGGCCTGCACCATCAGCCGCCCGAGGCCCGGCCATGAGAAGACCGTCTCCACCAGCACCGAGCCGGCGACGACATAGGCGCCCAGAAGCGAGACCGAGGTGGCGATCGGCAGCAGAGAGGCGCGCAGCGCGTGGCCGAAGACGATCCGCCTTTCGCTCAAGCCCTTGGCCTTGCTGAGGTCGATGAAGTCGTCGCCCAGCACCTCCAGCATGGCCGTTCGCATGACCAGAAGCGGATAGCAGCCGTAGTAGACCGCCATGACGATCATCGGCAGCAGCAGGTGGTGCAGAAAGTCCAGCGAGAAGTAGGTGCTGAGTAGGCTGCTGGGCGGTGTACCGGGCGTGCGCATGTGCCCGGTCGGGAATAGATCGAGTCTGACCGCGAAGAAGGCGATGAAGATGATGCAAATCCAGAAGATCGGCGCCGAGCGGAAGATCATGGCCACCGCCGTCAAGGTCCTGTCGAAGCGGCTGTTCCGCTTCCAGGCCGCAAGAGCGCCCAGCCCGACGCCCAGCACATAGGCCAGGACCAGGGACGGCAGCATCAGCACGATGGTGTTCGCCAAGGCCGGTCCCAGCACGCGGGTGACGTCGATGCCGCGGTTGAAGGAGACCCCGAAGTCCAGCGTGACCAAGCTCCAGAGATAGTCACCGTACTGCACCAGAATGGGCTGATCGAGGCCGAAGCGCCGCTTCACCTCTTCCTGAACCTCCGGCGAGAGCGCGGGGCTGATCACCGTCATGGTGGGATCGCCCGGCAAGAGCCGAAAGAGCGCGAACATGACCGAGGCGAGAAAGAAGATAGTCAGCAGCGATAGCCCCAGCCGCCGCAAGAAGTAGCCTCGGATCTTGGCGCTGCTTGCGCTGGTCGCCTTCATACTCTCTCGCTCACCGTCGAAGGCGGAGCCGCGGGCGGCGCGACGGCGATTGCCGGCGCCGCCCGCCTCCCCCGCAAGTCCAGCTACTGCGGCAATTGCAGGCGCCCGTCGTCGGACCAGCTATAGCCCGCCTCTTCCAGCACCTTGCGCGCGGCTTCGATGTCATAGGGGTCGGCGGTCACGCCCGGCTCGTGCCAATACTCGTTGGCCGGACCGATGACCGAGGCACCGAGCGTGCCGTAGCCTTCAAAGAGCTCCATCAGCGCCCGCTGGCGCGGCGTCGCCAGGCTCAGGGCCTCGCGGAAGGCCGGGTCGTCCATGGGGGCGTTGCGCAAATTGAGGACAACGGTGATCGATCCGTTGGACGGCACGCTCACCGGCGTGATGAAGTCCAGGCCCTCCAACTCGATCAGCTGGTACGGCAGGACCTTGTCGACGACGTCGATATCCTGGCGGGTGAGCGCGGTATAGGCGGCCTCCGCCGTGCCGAAGAAGATCACCAGGAGGCCGTCGTTGTCCGCCGGCTGGAAGTGATCGGCGAACCTGCTCACCTTGAACTCGCGACCCTTGGTCCAGTAGTCGAACTGATAGGGGCCGCTGCCGACAGCCGGAACGTTCTCGAAGGTACTGGGGTCCTCGATGCCCGACCAGACATGCATGGGCAGGATCGGCACCATCGCCAAGGTCTGCGTGGTGAAGGGGGCATAGGGCGCCGCGAGGGTGAAGCGCACCTTGTTCGGGGCCACCGCCTCGGCGCGCTCCAGCTGTTCCAGGGTCGAGGTGTAGTAAGCGGCTTTCTTCTCCTTCATGTAGTTGAAGGTGAAGGCCACGTCCTCGGCCGTCACCGGCTTGCCGTCGTGAAATGTCAAGCCGTCACGCAAGGTCACCTCGATGGTCGTGTCGTCGATCGGCGTGATCTCGGTGATCATCCACAGCTGCGGCTCGGTATTGGGACCGATCTTCATCAGCGTGTCGTAGATCAGATAGACGAGGCGAACCTGCGAGCTTTCCGACGCGATCACCGGATTGATCGTCTTCAGATCGGACATCGGCACGCCCCAGCGCACGACCTTGCGCTCGCCGGTCGGCTTCAAGGTGAAGAAGGCGACGGCATCGCGAAAGCCGGAGACCTTGGGCAGCACCGGATCCTTGAAATTGTCGCTGTTGTAGGCCTGAAGCTCGTCGAAGTTGACCATTACCAGCCAGGGGTTCTTGTCGTTCAGCTGGCTTTGGATGTCGGCGACCATGGCCTTGCGCTTGTCGAAGTCATACTCGGCGCGCTGCGCCTCCAAGAGCTTGTCAAGCTCAGGATCGGTGAGGCCGGCGAAGTTCCACCCGCCTTCGGCCGCGCGGTCGCTATGGAAGGCATTGTAAGTGTAGAACTCAGGGTCGAGACGCTGCAGCTGCGCCGTGAAATTGATCAGGGCCGCGTCGAAATCGCGTTTGACGAAGACGCGCTCGATCAGGGGATTGGGAAAGTTCGCCGGCTGGATGTCGAGTTCGAGGCCCAGCTGAGACCAGCCTTCCGCCAACAAGATGGCCGCTTCGTACTCCACCGGGAACTGCGCCTTGGCCCAGGTCAGCAGCACTAGTTCCTCGACCGGCTCGGCCGAGGCGGAGGTACCGCCTAGGGCAAGCCCAAGTCCCAGCGCCGCCGCCGCGGCGGAGCTCCGCAATCCCTTCCACGCACTCGACATAGCATCCTCCCCTTTCCCTCGTTCCACAGCCCCATGCACGGGCCGCGACGGCAGAAAAGTCACCGTCATCGACGGTCTTTTTTCGTGTGAGCGCAGCGGTAGCACCGCGAAGCTCAGGCGAAGTGTGATGCTAGCACATCAGTTTCTTGTAGCTAACTCTAAATTTATGGCACACTCTAAAAATGAACGGACACGCGAGAGCGACATGAGCGGCAAAGCGAGGCGCGCGCGTCCCGCCGCGGCGGGCGGTCTTCGTGAAGAGCAGCGGCGAGAGCGGCGCAACCGCATTCTCGAATCGGCCGCACACCTCTTCAGGCAGAGGGGGTTCGAAGGCACCGCGGTCGAAGAGATCGCCGAGCACGCGGCGGTCTCTCCCGCCACGGTCTACAACTACTTCGACAGCAAGACCAACATCGTCATGGCTTTGGCCCGCCGGCATCACACGCAATCGCTTCCCGAGCGACTGCGGATGATCGAACGGCCGCCGAAGGACCTGCTGACGGCCGTCCAGCGTTTTCAGAACCTCCTGATCGATCAGAGCCTGCGTTTGCTCTCGCGGGAGATCTGGCGAACCATCCTGCAAGCGCTCTATCTGGAGCCCGATGGCCTTGCCCATAGCACGGCGGAGACGATCAACACCTCGATCCTGGAGAACTATCACCAGCTCCTCACGCACTTCCAGGCAAGCGGCGGCTTACGCCGCGATGTCGACTGCGACGCGCTTGCGCAGGTGCTCTTCTCGGTCAACGCCACGAGCTGGCGTCGTTTCGTCACCGATGAATCGCTTACGCTGTCCGACTTGAAGAAGACAGTGGCGGGCCAGGTCGCCCTGGTCCTCGACGGACTGGCGCCCGCCCCCCTCCCATCGCTGGAGTCCACCAGCGACACCCATAACGACGAGAAACGGAGAAGGCCTCAATGACGAAGATCTGCCGCGAGAGAATTGATCACCCCTGCGCCTGGCGAGGCAGCGATTTCGAGTCGAAGGACGACTTCGCCTTCGATCTCGAAGCCCGCCACCTCGACGCGATCGCGCGGGCGATGGACCAGGTCCGTGCCGAGGGCCTGGGCCTCGACGACATCGAGCGCGCGCAGTTCGAGCTGCCGGAGATCGCCGAGGACCTGGCCGGCCTGGCCAAGGAGCTTCGCGACGGTCGCGGCTTCTTCATGCTGCGCGGCTTCCCCCTCGACCGCTACAGCGAGGAGGAGATCGGGATGATCTATTGGGGCATCGGCACCCACCTCGGCGTCGGCGTCTCCCAGTCCGTGCTCGGTGACCGGCTCGGTCACGTGATGGACTTCAGCAAAGACGATCCCAATGCGCGCGCCTATCGCAACAGCCAAGAGCTGTCGCTGCATACCGACCTCTCGGACATCGTCTCGCTGTTGAGTCTATCGACCTCGGCGGAAGGCGGGCTCAGCCAGTTCGTCTCGGCGGCCACCATACACAACGAGATCCTGGCGGCTCATCCGGAGTACCTGGAGCCCCTTTATCGGGGCTTCCGCTATCACCGGGCAGGCGAGGAAGGCCCGGGCGAAGATCCGGTCACGCCCTGGACCGTCCCGGTCTTCGCCTACGTCGACGGCCGGCTATCCTGTCGCTACGTGCGCGGCTACGCCGAGCGCGGACACGCGATCCTCGGCGAAGCGATGAGCGACTTCGACGTTGCCGCGCTGGACTATCTCGACGAGATCGCCCGCCGCGAACAGATCGAGTTCCGGATCGAGCCGGGAGAAGCCGTCTTTCAGAACAACTACCTCGTCTTCCACGCGCGCTCCGCATTTCGGGACGATCCGGCCAAGGGCAAGGTGCGCCATCTCCTGCGTCTCTGGCTGGATGTGAAGGAGAATCCCTATCCTCACGTGAAGGAAATGCATCTCCATTCCAGCCCGGGGATCGCCCGCCAAGAGGGCAAGCGCCCCTCCGGCGAGGGCGACGCCTACTTGGACCAAATCGAGGACGGAGCGGCACGAGAGCTGGCCAAGCAACGCGTCAGCGTCGGCTAGACGAAGGGAGTCCGCCCGTGACGGAAGCCTTCCATACGCTCGAGCCGCTGCCCGACGCCGGTTTCGGCGCCATCATGCGCTTTCCCGAGCTCTCGACAGCCGCGGCCGTCGCCGCACTGGAAGCGCAGCCGGAGCTATTGGGCGCCATCATCTGTCGGGAAGGCGGGTTGCTGTTGCTGCCGGGCATGGACGACATCGCGCGGGACCCCCGTCTCATGCTTCGGCTTTCAAGGCTCTTGGGGCCGGAGGTCGAGGACTACAAGCACAGCTATAGCTTCGAGGACCGCAAGCGCCTCTTCAACTACCATGACGAGGTGCCGGAGATCATACAGATCACCAATCTGCCGCCGATCTCCAGCCAGCCGTCGCCCCTGCCCGATCCGCCCCTGGATGACGACGGCCGCATTCCGGTCACCTATCCCCACCGTAAAGGCTGGCACACCGATCAGAGCTTTCGCCGACCGCCCCCGGACTACTCTCTCTTCTTCGCCAAGCAGCCGGTGCCGCAAGGCCAGGCGCAAACGCTCTACGCCGACTGCGCCGCCGCCTACGCCGCCTTGCCCGAAGCGACGAAGCAAGAGATCGCCGATCTGGAGGGGGTTCACGTCCTGCCCGATACCGGACGCTCCGACGAAGCGGTGCTGCAAGGCCGGGCTCCCCGTCCCCTGGCGGCACACCAGCAACCGCAGCGCCAGCCGCTGGTCCGCCTCCACCCCGCGACCGGCAAGAAGGCCCTCTACCTCTGTGACGGCGGCCAGATGGATTTCGAAAGCGGGCCCTTCGTGGGGCTGCCGACCGGGCCGCAGGGCGATGGCGCCAAGCTGCTGTACCGCCTGATGAACCACATCACCCAGCGCCGCTTCACCTACACCCACGAGTGGACGCCCGGTGATCTCGTCATCTACGACAACCGCTGTCTGCTGCACAGCGGAACCTGGTATGACGCCGAGCGCTACGTCAGGGTCATGTGGCGAACGACGGTGCGCGGAAACCCCGACCCGACCTATGCCGGCGAGAGCGCAAGCTGGGTTCCGCGGGAAGACTTCCAGGCAAGCTGAGGACGCGCCCGCGATGCCGCGCCAGACCGCGATAAGCCCAAGCACCTCCGCGTCGACGATCCCGACCACCTTCAGTGCCGGCGTCAGACAGGAGGAGATGATCTTCGTCGGTGGCCAGGCGGCGCTCGGTCCTGACGGTCAAGTCCTCCACCCCGGTAGGCTTGCCGCGCAATGCGAGGCAGCGGCCGATGGCGTCGAGCGGGTGCTCGGCAACCTTGGCGCCGACCTGGCCGACGTCGTCAAGCTGGTCTGCTTCTACGTCACCCACGGCGAGGTCGACGAGGCAGCACTGGTCGCCCAGTTGCGGCGCCGCTTTGCCGCGAACCCGGCACCGGCACTCACCATCGTACCGCTCCCCGCGCTTTCTCACCCGGAGTTGCTCATCGAGCTCGAGTGCATCGCCATGCGGAGGCCGGACGGCGGGCACTTCGAACGTCATGCCGGCAACCCGGCCGGCCATTGGCCCTGGCCGTTCAATCACGGACTGCGCTGTGGGGAGATGCTCTTCCTCGGTGGTCAGAAACCGCTCGATGCCGAGGGCGGACTGCGCGCCGAAGGCGACATCGTGGAGCAGGCGCGGATCAACATCGACAACATTGCGAGGGTGGCGAGGAGCCTCGGTGCCGACCTGGACGACATCTGCCGCTTCAACACCTTCTATGTCGGGATCGGCACCAGCGAGGACTGGGCCAAGGCGGCGGAGGTCAGGGGAAACGCTTTCGAGCGTCCGGGCGTCTGCGGCACCGGCGTGCCGGTGCCGGCGCTCTATCCTGCAGGGCTGGGGATCCTCCAAGAGGCGACCGGCAAGCTCGGCACCGACGGCGCTCGCTTGCCGCGCAGGCCCTCTCTGCCCGAAGGCCATTGGGATTGGCCGATCCCGGTTAAGGCGCAGCAGGGCGTCAGGATCGGTAGAATGGTGATGATCGGCGGCCAGATCTCCGCCGACGAAGCCTCGCGGGCCCTCGATCCGGGCGACCTGGCCGCTCAGACCGCGCGATGCATGGACTACATCGAGGCGGTCGTCCGGGACTTGGGCGGCAGCATGCGGGACATCGTGAAGGTGAACGCCTTCTATGCCAGCGACGGCTCCGACAGCGCGCGCTACCAACGCGTCTTGAAGGTGATAAGCGAACGCTTCAGCGCGCCGGGGCCAGTCTTTACTGGAATACCCTTGCGCGTGCTGGGCCTGACCGGTCTGGAGATCGAAGTCGAGGCTTACGCCTTGCTCGAGGACCGCTCCGACACGCAGGAGAGCGATCTTTGATGCCTCCTCGCGGGCACTCACTCTTCGCTCGGGTCGGGCGTGTGCCCGGGTGTCCTGCGGAACCCTAGGCGGGGCATGAGGCGGCCGAAGAACGGCAGGAAGAGCATCGCGACGGCAATCAGCAGCATGACCACCGTCAGCGGCTCGCTGTAGAGCGGTGACCAGTCGCCGGCGGAGAGCTGTAGCCCCGTTCGCAATTTCTGCTCCGCCAGCGGAATCAGGATGAAGCTGATCGCCATCGGCCCTTTGGGGAAGCCGCCGCGCTCCATGAAGAAGCCTAACACGCCGAAGCCGATCAGCACCCAAAGGTCCGCCACCGAGTTGTTGTAGGCGAAGCCGCCGACGATGCAGCAGACCAGGATGACCGGGAAGAGCACCGCGCGCGGCACCTGCGTGATGCGCGACACCCAGCGGACGCTCAGCACCATCACTACGTACATCACGACGTTCGCCATGAGGAGCGCCGCCATCAAGGTATAGACGAGGTCGGGGTTGTTCACGAAGAGCAGCGGTCCGGGCTGGATCGAGTGAATGAGCAGCGCGGCCAGCAGCAGGACATTATTCAGGCTGCCCGGCAGGCCGAGGGCGATGAGCGGGATCATGGCGCCGCCGATGGTCGCGTTGTTGGCGGACTCCGAGGCGACGATACCCTCCTCGCTTCCGGTTCCGAAGGCCTCCGGCTTCTTCGACACCGACTTCGCGACGGAGTAGGCCACCATGGAGCCGATCACCGCGCCGACGCCGGGCAGCAGGCCGACCCAAGTGCCAATGACCGACGAGCGCAGCAGGTTGATGCCGTGGCGCGCATAGTCGCCCAAGCTCATCAAGATCCCCTTGCGCGAGGCCTCGATGCCCTTGGCGGCGGCGCCGCGGTCGAGCATGTCGCTGAACACCGTGCCGACGGCGAAGAGGCCGATGAACATGGGGATCGGATCGATGCCGCCGTTGAGTTCGACCAGGCCGAAGGTCAGTCGCGGCGTGCCCGACGAGGCGTCGATGCCGGGCAGTGAGAGCAACGCCCCGACGAAGGCGGCGAGGATCCCCTTGAACATCGAGCCCTGGCTGATCACGGCGATCAGCACGAGCGCCATGATGATCAGGGCGAAGTAGTTGAAGGCGGTGAACTGGGTCGCCCAGATCGACAGGGGTCTGGCGAGGACGACCAGCGCCAGCCAGGAGACGACGCCGCCGACGAAGGAGGCACCGATGCCGAGGCCGAGTGCCCGGCCGGGCCGGCCCGAACGCGCCATGGGGAAGCCGTCGAGGGTCGTCATGATCGCGGCTTCGGTGCCGGGCATCTTCAGCAGGGTCGCGGTGATCAGCCCGCCGCTGATCGCGCCCACGTAAATGGAGATCAAGAGGACGATCGCCGTTTCCGGGGCCATGAAGAAGGTCAGCGGCAGGCAGAGCGCGATCAGCATCGTGCCCGTGAGGCCCGGGATCGCACCGACGAACACGCCGGCGGAAACGCCGACCAGCATGAGCAGAAGCGGAAGTGGCGTCAGGACGAACCCGAAAGCGCTCAGCAGCCCTTCCATGGCGTCACCACAAGGCCGGAAGATCGACGAAGAAGACCTTCGTGAAGAGCAGTTCGCCGCCGAACCCGACGATGGCGCCGACGGCCAGGGCAACGGTCATGCCCTTCGCGGAGGAGGTGCGGGCGATGAGCCTGGCCGAGGCCGGGACGAAAACCAGCGTCGCTAGTGAGAAGGGCAAGCCGATGGCGAAGAGCGCGATGACGTAGACGATCGTGAAGCCGAGCATGGCCACGACCTCCAGAAGGTCGCGCGGCGGAAAAGTTTCGACGCCGGCGGCACCCGTCGTCTCCGGGTTTCTCTCCTTCTCGCTTCTTCCGGTGACCAGACGGAAGAGGCAAGCAAGCGATAAGAGGACAACGAAGATGCTGACGGTGTAGGGCACGGCCGCCGAGCCCAAGGGATCGAAAGCGAACCCCCCGATCTGTCCCGCCGCCCAAATGCCGGCGCCGCCCAGGGCGATGAAGATGGCAAGTGCGGCTGCCTCTATGACCGATGGCTTCATTCTCTCGGCTCAAGGGAGAGGGACGCCCGGCTCGGACGCCCCGCTTGGCCGCTACTTGCCTTGCGTGGCCTGCTTCGCGATCGGGCCGACCACCGCCGCCGTCTCGTCAAGATGCTTGGCGAACGCCTCGCCGCGCAGGAAAACGGGCGTGGATAGGGTGTCTTCATAGAACTTCACCACGCGATCGGATGTCGCCGCCTCCTCCAGGGCGTCGGCAAAGGCCGAGACCACCGCTTCGGGCGTATCCTTGGGCGCGAACCAGTAGTTGGTAAAGCAGAACTGCACGTCGTGGCCCTGCCCGCGCGCCGTCTTCACGCCCGGCAGCAGCGCATGCGGCTCCTCGGCCAGAAGCGCGATGGACTGAACCTGGCTTGCGTCCGACGGCTGCCCGTCCTCGGTCAGCGTGAAGTTGCGCGCGCCGGCCGCGCCGACCGAGGCCACCGCCGTCTGCCCGCCCGTCAGGGCCGCGAAGTTGTCCGCGGAACCGCCGATCTGCGCGAAGCGGAAGGTGACGTCCGCGGCGTTCTCCAGGAGGATTCCCGACATATGGTTCAGGCCCCCGAGATTGACGCCGAAGATGACCTCGCCCGGCTTCGACTTGGCGGCTTCGAAGAGCGCATTCAGGTCGTCCAGTCCCGAGTCCTTGCGCGTCAGGATAACCATGCAGATGCTGCCGGTGGCGGCGACGGGCTGATAGTCCTTGTAGCCGAAGTCGATGATCCCGGCTGCCTCCGCGCCGATGATCCCGGTTTCGTGCAGCAGGAACTCATGGCCGTCGGGCTCGGCGTCGAGCACGCGCCTGGCACCGACGGAGGAGTGACCACCGACGTTGACCACGGTCACCGGTTGGGGCAGCAGGTCCCCTTCGTCGATCGCCGCGGCGAAGGACCGCGCCACCAGATCGGAGGAACCGCCAGCCTTGAAGGGAACCACGACCTTGATCGGCCGTTCCGGCCATTCCGCGACGGCCGACGTCGCACCGAGCAGCAAGCAGGCCGTTGCGAGAGCACTGATCAAGATCTTCATTTCATCCCCCTGTCGCCTCAGGTTATGCAGCCGGGACCGCAGACTTAGTGGTTAATGTCATATACGACATTTTTTTCCTCTTCAAATGAAATCTTGCACCGCTCTCATGTCCGGCAAGCCCGAGTCAAAGCGGCTCAGGCCTTCTGGTGGCGGAAGGAAGCCAAACCCAATTGTCGATCCGATGTCGATGCATCCGTCGAGCACTTGGCGCTGACCGTCCGGCGCATGATCGAACAGTATGCGGTGAAAGCCGTGGATTTCGACATGCCGCACCGCGGCCTTCGCGCCCGCCACCTGAAGCGCGATGACCTCGGCCAGCCAGGTCGAGGAACACTGAATAGACGACTGGACGCCATAGCGCTCGGCCAGTGCGATCAGCTTTAGCGCGGCCGTGACGCCGCCCACGGCGATCGGCGAGAACTGCATCACGCCGATCGCACCGTAATCGAGCAAGGCTCGGAAGACCGCGTAGCGGTTCTCCGCCTCGAACACCATGACGGGGACGCCGCAGTCATGGTTGAGCCAGCGCATGGCCTCCCAGTCACGCGCCGGAAAGGGCGCCTGAACCGCCGCCACGTCGTTTGACTCCCAGGCCTGCAGCCAGGCCTCCGCCTTGGCGCGATCGAGACTGTAGACCGCGTCGACGATCAGCGCCGTCCCCTCCCCTATCGCCTCTCTAACTCCTTGCAGTCTTTCGAGATCTTCAGCGAAGCTCTTGGCCCCGATCTTCATCTTCACGCAAGTGAAACCCTGCGAGACGTACCCGCGCATCTCGTCATGGAGGCGGGAGAGATCGCCGTTGCTGCAGTAGAGACCGCCGCTGGCGTAGACGGGGATCCTTGTTCGCGCCGCGCCGCCGGCGATCGAGCGACTGACCGATAGCCCTTGCCGGCGTGCGCGCAGATCCCAGAGCGCGCAGTCGAGGCCGCTCAGCGCCGCCGCCGCCATGCCGTGCCTCCCGCTCAGCAGGGTGGTCGACCAGACTCTCTCCCAAACCTCATCGATCGACGACACTGACGCGCCGGAGACCAAGGGAACGATCTCGGTCTGCAGGAAGCGCACCAGGGCATCCGCGGAGCGGTCGAAGGTCCAGCACTCACCCCAACCGCTGCCGCCGTCCGCGTCGGCCACCTCTAGGAAGACCGCCTGCTTTCGAAACCAGCGGACCCGGGGATTGTAGAAACTGCCGTCGAGTTCCACTTCGGTCACGTGAATGCGGATCTCGGCGACCTTCATCCCAAGCCCTCATTGATGTTGTATCCGACAATTTATGTCCTAGATGTCTGATTGATTGCGAATTCCGAGTCAAGTGCGGCAGCTCTGGCCAAGGGCGTTCCCTAGTGCGGCGGTGACCGCAAGGGGATCGGCCAAGACAGCGTCAACTTGAACTCTGTTGCAAGATTGTCGTATAAGACATTGACTGGATTAATGTGGCGCGGTAGCGCCCCGGCAACGGAAGGAAGATCGGAGTGCCAAGGCCAATCACCGTAGCGGTTCCAAGCATGCGCGCGATGGCCGCGGCTTGGCGGCGGTGATTGGCGACAAGCAACGCAGTCACACCGACACGACGTAACGGAATAGGGAGCTTCGCCGCACCGCATGAGAGAAGAAGCGGACCACTTGGCGCAGAGAATCAAAGCTGTCCGGAAATCGAAGGGGATGACGCTCAGCGAAGTCGAAGCCAATTGCGGCGTGACGGCCTCCACCATCTCCAAGATCGAGAACGGCGCGATTTCGCCCAGCTATGCAAACCTCTTGAGGATCTCCAAGGGCCTGGGTGTCGACATCGTTCAGCTGGTGCAGCCCGACAGCGACCCGCTGCCGAAGACACGCCGCTCGATAACGCGTTTCGGAGAGGGCCCCGTTCACTCGATCGGGAGCCACGACTACCAACTGCTGTGCGCCGATCTTCTGAACAAGAAGATGCTGCCGATGCTGGCGACCATTCACGCAAAGAGCCTGCACGAGGTCCGCTCTTCCGGGGAGAAGGGCGAGAGCGAGCATCTCTTCAGCCATGAAGGCGAGGAGATCCTCTTCGTCTTCTCCGGTGAAGTGGTGCTCTACACGGAACACTATGCGCCGGTTCGCCTGCGCCAGGGCGATTGCGCCTACATCGACAGCGCCATGGGCCATGTCTGCATCCGCGGGTCCGACGAGGACGCCAAGGTCTTCTGGGTCTGCTCCGACGGCAGCCAGCTCGAGTCCGCGAGTCTCGGCAACCTGATGGACGAGGGCTGACCCGCCCCCTCTCCCCGGAAGCGCGGTGAGCATCGAGAAGATGCCCCCCGCGAAGACCCATCCATCAATTGGCTGCTCGCCTACCCACGCCGGCTCGTCGCCCTTTGTTGTTCCGCTGCACGAAAGGCGGCCGGTGTGACAGTGCTGGCGTTCCGTCCCATCCGCCGCCAGAAGGGCGAGTCCTGCCGGGCGAAGGCGTACTGAAGCGGCGTGGCACGGTGCGTGCGCGCGGCAGTGCGGGCGATGAGGTTTGCGAAGACCAGTGGCGCATCCGCATTGCCCGAAAGCGCATCTGCCGCGGCATTGCCGGCAAAGAACCCGCCCGAAAGCGCGGTGAACAAACCTTGCGAGGCGATCGGGTCGAATGCGGCGGCGGCATCGCCCGCGGCCAGCCAGCCGTCACCGGCGAGCGGTACGAGGCGCGCCATGCGCGCGTCCCAACAGGCGGGCGCCATCCCTTCCGGCGGGGACGCGAGAAGGGTGGGCGATGCGACCTCGGCATTGGGGCTGGAGACGAAACCGAGCGTGCCGCCGCCGTTCGTCAGGGGCAAGGCATACCACCAGCCGCTCGGCGTCGCCTCGACGACGAGACGCGGGTAGCACGCCGGCGGCACCTGCCACGTACGGGCCACGAGCGGCTGGCCAAAGTGCAGCCTTGCGCCCAATCGCCGTGCCACCTGCGCGGCCCGTCCGGTCGCATCGAGGAGGAAGCGAGCGCGAACGTCTTCACCGCCGCCGGCTCCGGACAGCGTCACCCGCCAATCGCCGGCGCACCCCGCAACCCGCTTCACGCGCAGAGCTTTGATTTCGACTCCCAGCGCGGCGGCCCGGGCACGCAGCTGCCTGTCCAAGTCCCGACGATCGATGCTGATCGCGGGTGGATGCAGACCCATGCCGTGGTCGCGTGTCTCGGGACGTTCGCCCTCCCAAAGGCTGAGTGCGGGGCCGAGAGAAACCGACCGCTCGACGATCTCGGCGATCCCTAGACGAGCGAGAACGGGGCCGGCAGCCGGTGGCAGCATCTCGGCACGCGACGTCACCTCAGTGGCGCGAAGTTCGGCAACGAGAGCCCGCAGGCCGCGCTCGGCCAGCGCGATGGCGGCGGCGAGGCCCGCCGGGCCGCCGCCCGCGACCAGCACGGCTGTGCACACCGCCGTCACTAGACTTCGCCGCGGTCGAACCGCCTGTAGGTCGGCTGTCCCGGCGCCTGCTCGTCCAGAGCCAGTCCGGCCATCTCCTCCGCTTCCCCGCCCCCGTGAAGCGCCGCGATGTCGTGCGCCAGCTTCAAGGTGAAGTCGCCCCGAGAGAAAAGCGGCCAGCGGCCCGTCTCGACAAAACAGGGATCGGGCAAGCCCATGCCGTCTGGCGGTGATTTCGCCATAACGAGACCCAGCTTCCACCAGTCGCGCACCATCGCGTCGATGCGCTCCAGGTAGTTGCGCCCCTGGATGTCGCGCAGCCACAGCCGGCGGTTCGAGAAATGGCGCTGCCGCTGCAGGTCCGGCAGATCGGGCAGCGTGGCGACGTCGAAAGCCTCGATCGGCATGACCTGATTGGGCACCCGAGCCCCCCAAAAGCTGGGAGATGAGAGGTAGAGGCTCGGTGTGTACAAGGCAGCGGAGTTGCAGGATGCCTCGTCGGTCTGCCAGGGGACGCCCAGCCAGCGGGTCAGCGAGCCGGGGCCGGAGGCGCCGTGCGGGCCGTCCGGCGCCAAGGCCGTCGCGCGGGTCAGCAACGGTCCATAGTCCTGCCTCACCGCTTCGCCTTCCGGGAGGGCGCGCAGGCGGTAAGGCGCTTCCCACATGCTCAGAAGGCGGAAGGGCCAGGTGATCTCGATGCCCGGGTGGAACGGGCCGCCAAGGCACTCGTATAGCCCGGCGCGGTCCAGCTCCTCTGTTTGCTGCGCGGGCGTCAGGGCATCGAAGTTCGGCGTCGCGGGAATGCCGGCCCAGTCCGACGAGAAGTCGCCGGCCGCCCAGCGCCGCAGGTGGGCATACTGCGTTTCGGTGACCGACAGGTACTCCAGCGCGGCGTCGACCCCGTCGCCGAAGGTGTCGCCGTAGAAGGGGGGCAGTGCCTCCGGCCGGTCCCGCGGCGGTTGCGGACGGAAGAGAGCAAAGACGACCCTCCGGAAAGCGGCTCCTCCGTCGGAGGCATCGGCCAGACGCGCGATCACCGCAGGGTCGCGCGCATCCAACGGCGTACCCTGACCCGCCACAAGCAAGAGCCCGTCATTCACCCATTGGTGCCCGGTCATGCGGTCGAAGATCGGCCAGATGTCGGCAGTGAAGGCGGTGCTGTCAGGCGCCTCCAACCAGCGTGCGCGGATGTAGAGGTCACGCACCACGTCGTCCATCGTGACCACGCCGAAGAGCCCCGGACCGTAGTTCGGCGGCGCCACGACCACATGCGCCGGCGTCGCCTCGAAGCTCCGGCCGTCGATCTCGAAATGCGCCCGCACCGACCCGTCGCAGATATCGTCGTGCCAACCGTCGTTGTTGGCGAAGGTCTTCGGCCGGGTGCCGGGCACGCGCGGCTCGGACTGGCCGACGCCACCAAAGAAAAGCAATCGCCCCGCCGCGTCGGTGCGCAGTTCGCCCAGATAGACCGGCTTGCCGAAGAAGGTCCCGTCATCGAAACGGTACTGCGGACCTTGTTCGTTCGGCCCCGAGATCTGGCGAGCCTTGGGACGGATGTCGAGATCCTCGCGCTCCGACCCGGTCAGGGTGGCGTTGCGCCTCTGCGGCTCGCGCACATAGGAGGCGTCGAGATCCATCGGGAAGAGGAACTGATACCAGCCGGCCTTGAGGTTGGCGACCTCCACCCGCCAGGTAAGAGTGCCCTCCTCGGCCGTGACCTCGCGGACTTCGCCGGACTTGAGCTTGGCATAGACGCGAAAGCGCGGCACCTGGCGCTTCATCAAGCCTCCAAGGTTGCGGAATCCGTCCGGATCGGCGGGCACGCCGCCGCGCACCTCGGCGGCCGGGAACCAGCCTTCGGGCGCGTTGCCGACACGGGCGATGCCAATGGCAGGATGGATCGAGAGCGACTGGATATCTTCGGCGCGCATGTGTTCTCCCTCGGGCTGCGGATCGCGGGTGGTCGGCGCGGCTCGAGCGCTACTCCTGGAACTCGATCTCGGTCTTGTCGACCTCCTCGGTCGCGAAGCCGGAGAACTTGAGCACACGAACCTCGATAGCATGGGCACCAGGAAACTGATTGAGGTCGACCTCTCCGGCGTCCGGCCGCTCGAGCCCGATGTCCAGCGTCTGCCAGATCTTGCTGCCCTTCTCGCGCGCCTGCAGGGTGTAGGTAGCGTTGGGGTCGGCCGGCGTCGCTCGAGTCAAGGGCACCGCGTGGCCACGCCGAGGTCCAAGGCCGAAACTCTCCGCCACGGGCGTTGCCGCTGGCGTCGGCGATGCATAGACCGCGAGTTCTCGGCCATCGTAAAGGAGCCGCAGCACGGCGGCGCCTTCGGGAAGTGCCAGGAAGGCTTGAAAGGTACCCTCGTCTACGACGTCATCGCAGCTGCCGAACTCCGGTTCGACCGGGATCTCGTCCAGCCGATGGCCATCGGCGTCTTCAACCACCACGACCAGCAAGCTCTCCGGGCGTTTGCTCGGCAGATTCTCCGTCCGCGCGGGCTGCACGGCGACGAAATCGCCGCTGTCATCGGCTCGGTTGAAGGTGCCCACCACTTGGATCAATCTCTTAGTCATCGTTCTCACTCCCGCCGTCACGCGTCCGTCGGTGCGAACTGCGCGTTCTCGAGATGCAGACGCTCGAACAACGCGTCATAGGTGTGGCGCGATATCCATTGGTTCTCGCAGTAAGTCATGAAATCGCTGTTGTCCGGATGCGGCAGCGCGCGCATCGACAAGCCGAGTTCCGGGTCGCCGGTGTCAAAGCCCACACAGCTTTCCATGCCGTCCGAGATCTTCCCGTCTTCGTAGGGAAAACTCGAACGAGGATCGCGCCTCTGGTTGCAGTGGCCCGGATGGCGGCAGCCGAAGGTGTGACCCAGTTCATGAGCGCCGTACCAGTCGGCGTAGGAGCCGTCACGATCCCAACTGAACCCGCTACGACCGGCGGGCCCCATGGCGACCGTTGCCGGGTCAGGATCGGCCGCCACCCGCGTGGCGCGACCACGGAAGAAGTCGCCGTCGTCTGCGATCAGCCCGTAATAGTGCGTACGGGGGTCGCGGCCCGCGTTGACATCCGCCTGACGGATGAGCTGCAGCCGGGACAGCACGCGAACCGCCAGTCCCTGCCAGCGCGGATCCTGCGAGGTACCGTCGCTGAATGGCGGTTCGACATTGTTACCGACGGGCACGACGATCTGCGACCATTCCACTGACGGTACCGGGTAGGTCCGCGTCAGGTAGGAGCGCAGCAGGTCGAAATGCAGCGCGTCCGGCGCGAAACTCACCGGCGCCGCCCCACGGGAATCGGTGTAGCGCAGCCCCACCGCGCGTATGCGCAGAAGCGGCGCGTCTTCAAAGCTCACAGTGACCGCATGGTCCGGGTTTCCGATCGGTACGTCGTCGCCGTCCGCCAATGGGACCACACGGTTCAAGCGTACATGGAGGCTACCCGCCGCTTGCGGCGGCAGCTCCACATTGAGGCTCTCCACCTCGCTACCCCTTTGCGTTTGCAAGTCCGGATGGTTGAACTTGCGCAGCGAAACGATATTGCGCGAGACGACGTACCGCTCCGGACCGCCCAGCGTCGAGGAGACGGCGATCTCGGCACGAACGCGCACGTTTCGTGGCATGGCGCGCGGCGTAAGGTAGATCCGCACCACGGTGCGCTTTCGCGCGATAAGCCGAACCGCATGTTCCAGGTTCTGGATCGCCTGAACCACCTCGATCCCGGCGACGTCCACGGAACCACCGGAAGCGTTGGAGAACACGCGCCTTCGGTTGGCGGTGGCTTCGAGCCCGAATCCGTTCATTGTCAGTCGCTCCAAAAAAATTGAGACGTCAAAACAGTAACCGGCCGCCTGGAGCGTCAACTCACAGGACCACTTATCCAGCTAGGATAGCATTATTTATACCGCGATACAACCTAAAGATCTCCTGGTGGTGCTTTCTGCAGCCAATTCACTGACCTGCTTGCACTCCCAGCACACATGGCCCCTCAGACGACCTGCGCGCCTCGGCGCGATACTTGATGTGGAACCGGCTTTTATTCTCGGAATTGGTCCGAGCGAGAGCAGGTCGATTCCCTCCCTTGCGGGGCGGGCGGTCGGCGCGGCAAGGCGCTAGCGAAGAGGCAAGCGTCGGCGATGGCCAGCCATGGGCGTCATGCCAGACCCATTGTTCCAAGGCCGGCGTCGCGCGTCCTCGCCGACAGCAGGCTCAGGTCGCCTCCCTCGCCTTCTCCCGCAATTCGGAGACGGCGTTGGCATGGGCATCGAAACCCTCGTAGCGCGCGAAGCGGTGGGCGTAGGGGGCAAGGCGCGCGTAGCCACCGCTGGTCACGTAGCCGATCGAGGTTCGCTTCAGGTAGTCGAAGACGCTCAGCGGAGAGGCCGTCCTGGCCGCCATGCCGGTCGGCAGCACGGCGTTGGGTCCCAGCACGAAGTTGCCGAGACAGACCGGCGTGTGCTCGCCCATCAGGATCTCGCCGGCGTTGCGCAGGCGGCCGAGATAGGCATGCGGCTCGCTGCTCTGTATCTCCAGGTGTTCGGGCGCGTAGTCGTTCACGAAGTCGATTGCCTGCTGAACGCCGTCGGTCAGAACGATCCCGCCCCTGGGTCCGCACAGCACGCTGGAGGAGAACTCGATCCGCTGCGCGCTCATGCTCTCCCAGTACCCCGGGATGGCCGCCCTCGCCGCCTCGGCGACGGCGCGGCTCTCGGTGACGAGAAAGGCCGAGCTGTCGGGCCCATGCTCGGCCTCGATCAGGAGGTCGAGCGCGCAGAGGCGGCCGTTGGCGGTGGCGTCGGCGAAGATGATCGACTCGCTGGGACCGGCCGGCGGCCCCGGGTCGATCCGGTCCGACAGGAGCCGCTTGGCCGCCACGACCCAAGGGCTGCCGGGGCCGACGATCTTAAGGCAACGGGGCACGGTTTGGGTTCCATGGGCCACGGCGGCCACGCCTTGCGCGCCGCCGCACTTATAGACCGCTTCAACGCCGGCGATCCGGGCCGCCACCAAGGTCGCCGCGTCGACTTTGCCGTCGGGTCCGGGCGGCGTGATGATGATCGGGGCCGGCACGCCCGCGACGACCGCCGGGATGGCCGTCATCAAGACGACGCTGGGAAAGGAGCCCTTGCCCCTGGGGACGTAGCAGGCAACCGACTCTATCGGCGTCACGCGGTCGCCGGCGAAGACCCCGGGCGACATCTCCTTCAGCCACATCTCCTCGGGCATCTGCGCCTGGTGGAAGCGGCGAATGTTGTCGGCGGAAAAGCGCAAGACCTCGATGACCTCGGGATCGAGTGTCCGGAAGGCCTCGTCGAAGTCCCGCTCGCTCGCGGCGATCTCGTTCGGCTCCACAGGTGCGCGATCGAACTCTCGGGCGAAGCGGGAGAGCGCGATGTCGCCCTCGCGCGCCACGGCATCGATGATCGGCCGGACCTTCTCGACGAAATCGGCGATGTCGGTCTCGGCGCGCTGCATGAGAGCGCTTCGCTGATCCGCCGAGAGGGTCGAGAGCTCGTGAAAGCTTACGCTGCGTGTCATGGCATGCCTTTCGCCTAGCGCGACTTGAGGAAGATATCGAGGCCCACCAGCCGATCCAGCAGCCAGACCGCCAGAAGCGCGATCGCGATATAGAGCACGGACACCGCGGCCAGGTCGGGGGTGATGACGCTGCGGATCGAATTGTAGATCTGCACCGGCAGGGTCACGGTTCGGGAGTCGGTGAGGAAGAGGCTCACCAGGAACTCGTTGAAGGCGAGGATGAACATGAGGAGCGCGCCGGTGATGATGCCCGGCGTCACGGCCGGCAAGGTCACCGTGAAGAAGGCCTGCACGGGCGGCGCGCCGCAGTTGGCCGCGGCGTTCTCCAGCTCCGGATCGAGCGCGTTCACCGACGCGCTGACCGCCCAGATCATGAAGGGCAGATTGATGACGCAGAGCGCCAGGCCGACCGGCCAGAGGCTGCCCAGGATGCGGATCTCGCCGAAGAAGACCATCATGCCGATGCCCGAGACCACCAGCGGGATGGTGAAGGGCAGCAGAAGGTAGACCTGAATGGTCCGCTGGAAGCGCATGCGGTAGCGCACGGCGGCGAGCGCGGCCAAGGTGCCGACCGGGATGCTGATCGCGGTGCAGAGGAGGGAGACATAAAGGGTCCGGCCGAGCGCCGATTGGAACTCTCCCAGGTCCCAGAGCTTTTCGTACCAGCGCAGCGAGAAGCCTTCCGGCGGAAAGCGGATGATGTCTCCGGAGGTGAAGGAAGCGCCGATGATGATCAGGGTCGGAAGACTCAAGGTCACCAGACAGAAGACCACGACCGACCAGAGGAAGAGCGTCTTGCTGCGCGACCCGCTCATTTGGCGTCGCCCCCGACGTGCAAGGTGCCGGTCCCGGCGACGGAGAAGATGACGGCGACGAAGAGGCTTCCGATCGTCACCAAGGCGACGGAGAGCGCCGAGCCCAGACCGGGATTGGATATCTGGAAGAAGCTGTCGTAGATCGCATTGGCGATGAAGTCCGTCGTGCCGCCGCCCAGGATCTCGGGCATGGCGAAGTCGGTGAGGGTCAAGGTGAAGACCACGACGGCCGCGCCGATCAGGCCGGGCCGCGCCATCGGCAGCACCACGTAGAGGAAGGTGCGGGGCCAGCTGGCGCCCAGGCTCTCCGAGGCCAGTTCGAAGTCCTCCGAAACGGCGGTGAGCGCCGGTAGGATCAGCAGCACGGCGAAGGGCAGCATGTACTGCACCAATCCGAAGATGACCGCGCCGTAGTTGTAGATGAGATCGAGTGCCGGCAGGCCCATGGCGACCAGGAGGGTGTTGATCAGCCCTTCCTTGCCCAGGATGATCAGCCAGCCATAGGCGCGCACCACCTGGCCGATGAAGAAGGGCAGGAAGAGGAAGATCAGCAGGAACTTTCGCAGGCCCGGCGACTGCGTGCGGGTCATCACGTAGGCGTAGGGAAAGGCCAGCGCAAGCGTGACCAGCGTCACGATCGCGGCCGCCTGGATGCTGCGCCACAGCACCCGCCCGTAAACCACCTGCTCGTAGAGGGTCACATAGTTGACCAGGCTGTACTCCTCGCGCAGCCGGTAGGTCGCGATGTTCAACTCATGCAGGCTGTACTCGATGATGTAGCCGAGACTGATCAGCAGGATCCCGACCAGCAGCAGGGCCGGCGCCAGGAAGAGCCAGCCCGTCCTGCTCCGCAAGCGCCGCGGCCAGACGAAGGCCACGAGGGCTTCGACGGCATCGATCGCCCGCCACGCGGCCTTCGGCCTCTGTCCGACCTCAGTCGCCATGGTCATGGTCTCGCGGAGCCTGGCCGAGCGACGGCACGGCCCCGCGAGACCTGGACCCTAGCTCTGGAAGATCTCGCTGAACTTGGCGAACCAGATCGGCTGGTTCTCGACCAGGATCGGCGAGGGCACCGACACCAGCGCGTCGAAGTCGGCCGGGGTGGTCGGATAGGAGGGATCGCCCACCAGATCCGGCGGCGGCTGAATGCCCGGGTAGACCGGCGGCAGGCCCAGCAGCGAGCACCACTTGGTCTGCGCCTCCTTCGAGAGCGCGTGGTTGATGAATTGCTTGGCCCAATACTGCTCGTTCTCCGGCAAGCCCTTCGGCACCCAGAGCCCGTCGGTATCGACCTTGCAGCCCTTTACCGGAACCGTCCAGGCGACGTTGATGCCGTTCTTCTTGGCGGCGCGCGCATTGACCGAGATGGTGCAGGCGATGTCGATCTCGCCGTTCTGGAACCAGGTGGTGAAGTCGGCGTCCTCGCCAAGCAGCGGCTCGTTCTTCTTCAGCTCGCGGTAGAAGGCGTAGCCGGGCTCCATGTTGTCGGGGATGTCGGCGAAGGTCCCGCCGCCGGCGATCACGGCGATGGGATTGAAGCCGATGCCGTCGTCGTAGAGCGCGCAGCGTCCCTTCAGCTTGGGGTCGAGCATGACCTTCCAGGTCGTGGGCGCGCCGTCCGGAAAGGCCTCCGGCCGATAGGCGCAGACGTAGACATAGGCGTAGGTGTTGACCAGGGGATAGCCTTCCAACCCGGTGGGCTTGGCCAGGGGCAAGAGCCCCTTCAGGTTGGGCAGGTCGCTCAAGTCAACGGTGACGCCCCGCAGGGCGGAGATCGTCGCGTTGGTGGTGGTGTCCCAGTTGACGTGGATCGGCGGCACGCGGCCCTGGTCCACGGCGGCCCAGATCTTCGGCTTGATCTCGTTGTCTTCGGTGAAGTCCAGCCGGATGTCGATCCCGGTCTCCTCGGTGAAGCTGTCCGCGACCCCGGCCTTCAGCGCTTCGCCCCAGGCCCCGCCCCAGGCGCGCACGATGAGTTCGTTGGGCTTGTCTTGGCCGAAAGCGAGGTTGGGTGCCATCAGCAGCCCCGCCCCTGCCGCGGTTCCTTGCAGGAAACGCCTACGACCGACCGCCTTCTTCTCTAGCGCATTCGACATATCATGACCTCCTTGTTTGGTCTGCGCCCTCGTTAGGGGGCTTGGGGAAGGGAAAGAGATCCTTTGCGTTCCAACCGATTCTGACGGCGGTCTTTTCCTTGTGCTCGGCATGGTGAACCGGGTCGTGATCGAAGATGTAGAGGCGCGCATCGTCCAGCGCCGGCACCCGCACCTCGTAGACCATGCGGTCGCCCTCGAAGATCTTCTGCGCGACGATGGCGTCCAATTCGTTCTCGAAGTTCTGGCCGCCCGGATCCAGTATGCGGATCTGCTCGGCGCGGATGGCGCAGTCGACCTCCTGCCCCTCGGCGAGAGGATCGCCGCCCAGGCGCGCGTTTAGGTCGGTATCGCCGACCCGCACGACCTGATAGGGCGGGTTGGCCTTCCGCGCCACGCCGCTCATCAGCGACGTCAGGCCGATGAAGTTCGCGACGAAGCGGTTGGTCGGCTGGCGGTAGATCGCCTCCGGCGCATCGCTCTGCTGGATGCGGCCCTCGTTCATCACCACGATCTGGTCGGACATCACCAGGGCCTCCCGCTGGTCGTGCGTCACGTTGATGGTGGTGACGCCCAGTTCCTGCTGTATGCGTCGGAACTCCAGCTGCATCTCTTCGCGCAGCTTCTTGTCCAGGGCAGACAGGGGCTCGTCGAGGAGGAGGAGATCGGGACTGAAGGAGAGCGCGCGGGCGATCGCCACGCGCTGCTGCTGCCCGCCCGACAGTTCGTTCGGCCGTCGTTTGCCGAGGCCCTCGAGGCGGACCAGCTTCAAGGAGCGCTCGACGAGATCGGGAATGGTCTTGGGATCGAAGCGCCGCATCTTCAGCGGATAGGCGATGTTTGCCGCAGCCGTCATGTGCGGGAAGAGCGCCAGGCGCTGGAAGACCATGCCGCTGGAGCGCTTGTGCGGCGGCAGGTCCTTCACCGGCTGCCCGCCGATCAGGATCTCCCCGCTGTCGGGCTGCATGAAGCCGGCGATCATTCTGAGAAGGGTGGTCTTGCCGCAGCCGCTGGGACCCAGAATGGTGAGGAAGTCGCCCTTGTTCAGGGAGAGGGAGGCAGCATCGACGGCCGTCACGTCACCAAAGCGCTTGGTGACCGACCTGATCTCGACGATTGCGGTCCCTAGGCTCACAGAAGGCCCCTCTCTATGCGGTCAGTGACGGTCACGTCACGCATCCCTGCGGCTTCGACGCCATCAGCCGGCCACCCTGATGTTTCCGAAGTCCGGCTCGCTCTGGCCGGCCTTGACGCGCGCGACCACCCGATAGGTGTCGCAGGGGTGTGAGAAGTAGCTGAGGGTCACGACCGAGGAGCCGACCCAGGTGCGCCTGCGGATGCGGAGCACGGGGCTGTCCCGGCCGAGGTGCAACTCCTCGCGCTCGATCTCGTCCGGCCGCGAGGCTTCGACGATATGCTCCAGCTCGCTGACCGGCGCGATGGCCTGCAGATAATCGAAGATAGACCGCCTCTCGAAGTCGAGGGACAGCAGCCCGGGCGCGAACTCCGAAAGGACGAAGCGGCGCTCCAGCTGGAGGGGCGTGTCCCTATCGAAGTGGGCGACCAGGACATGGGAAACAGCGCTGCCGGCTTCGCGCCCGAAGAGATCGGCGATCTCGCCGTAGAGCGCTTCTTCTTGCGCGAGCACCAGCTTGCGCCGATGAACGCCGTGGCGCTCCAGCACCATGTCGTGGATGTCGCGAACCTCCAGGATCGAGGCCTTGGTCTTGGGCTCGTTGACGAAGGAGCCGACGCCTTGAACCCGCACGATCACGCCTTCCAGCGCCAGTTCCCGCAGGGCGCGGTTCGCGGTCATCCGCGAGACGGAGAGCGTCTGGACGATCTCGCTCTCGGAGGGGAGCTTCTCGCCCGGCCCGAACTCGCCCGTGGTGATGCGGTCGGTCAAATATCGCTTCACATGCTCGTAGAGGGGAGCAGGTGACGGCATTGGGCATCCTCGGGGAAGTTATCTGTGCCTGTATAGACAAGCTTAGCCAGGGCGCGCCGCCTTGTCCAGGCTGGCCGCAAACCGGCTAGATCGAGGCCGTGTAGCCACCGTCCACGAAGAGGATCTGGCCGGTGACATAGGCCGCCGCCGGACTGCACAGAAAGACGGCGGCCCCGACCAAGTCCTCCAGCTCGCCGAACCGTCCCTGCGGGATCTTGCCCAGCATGGCGGAAGCCCAATCCCCGTCCTGGTAAAAGACCTCCGTCAACTCCGTACGGAAGTAGCCGGGGCCGATGGCATTGACGCGGATACGCTGCGGCGCCCACTCCGCGCTCAAGGCACGCGTCATGCCGAGAAGACCGCTCTTCGACGTCGTGTAGGGGGCCGCGGTCGGCACGCCGACGACCGAGGTCAGAGAGCAAAGATTGACGATCTGACCGGCGCGCTCGGCGGCGATCAGCGACTTGGCGAAGCCCTGCGCGACGAAAAATGCCCCTTTCTGATTGGTGTCGACGATCTTGTCCCAAAGCGCCTCGTCCACCTCCAGCGAGGGGCGGACCTCTTCCGTTCCCGCATTGTTGACCAAGATGTCCGGCGAGAGCCCCCAATCGGCCAGGGTTTCAAAAAGTGCGGCAATGCTCTCCAGCGATCTGACATCGACCTCGAGGGCCGTGCAGGAACGGCCGAGGCCGCGAACATTCTCCTTGGTATCAGCCAGGCCGGAGAGGCTACGCGCGGTGACGACGAGGTCCGCGCCGGCGCGGGCAAGCCCGACCGCCAAGGCCTGGCCGATTCCCCTGCTCGCCCCCGTGACCAAGGCAAGTCGCCCCTTAAGGCCGAACATCTCGTCAAGTGATGCCATCGTGATCGCCGTCTCCTTCCTTCTCGCCACGCTTAAGAGATGCCTCCGGTGCTGCTGCCTCGAAGAAGCGCGTGTAGATGTCGCTCCTGCCCTCCGCCGGCCTGGTCACCGCCCGAACGGCTTGACTGAACCCGATCAGCGAACTGGTCGGCGTGTGACCGGACCCCTCAACCGGAAGGAGGTTCATGACCAAGGTCGGGCAGGAGAAGAAGGCATGGCGCAGGATCTCTTCCCAGTTACTCGGAAGCCAAGCGCGTTCCTTCAAAGTCTGTAACAGTGGACGCCAATAGAGCCGCGCCTTGGCGTCGCGGAAGCTCCGCCGCAGAGAGCTCAGATCGTAGTCCGTCTCCACGACGATCAGGTCGCCCTCGCGTCTGGCTTCTGCCGTGAAATGACTGCCGCATCGCTCGGGCTCGTAGAGCCAGAAGGGATGCGCAAAGATGTTGTGGAAAGTCGCCTTCACCTCGGCGAGCAAGGCTGGAATGCGATCGCTGGCGAATGCGGGATCGAAGAGGCTGAGGGAGGCGGCCTCGCCGGCCTCGGCCGGGTGAAACCAGACGTTGGCATTGTGCGCGTCGCCGTGAGAGACCAGCACGGGGCCGGGGAAAAAGCGCTCGGGGTCCAAGAGTTCCAGCGACCGGATAAAGCCCTCTTTCAGGGAGACGGGATAGCGGACCCCGTTGATCTGCCAGTGGCAGCTGGCGATCTCCTCGAAGGGCGCGGAGAGACCTGGCCAGCGGACCTCCCTGCCGAAGTAGAACCTGGCGGGCCGCCCGCCCAAGCGATGGGGCCGCGGCGCGGAGACGTCGGTCAGTCGATTGTAGAAGAGCTGGAAGAACGCCAGCTGCCCCCCGTCGCCCGCCGCCTCCCAACGCAGAGTCCGCCGCGCGATCTCCAGCAGCGCACGATCGGCCTCCCGCTGCGCCTCCATCGCCTGCCGGGCGAGGAGCGTGGTTCCCGCTTCGTTGTCGGCGCAGACGTCGGCCAGACGCCGATCGTGCACGCGCCGATAGAGCAGGATTTGCTTTCCGGGCTTGGTGCTGGCGTAGATCGGCTCCTGCACCGAAAACCCGGCGTCGCTCAGCACCTTGGCGTTGTAGTACTCGTCAATCGTCTGGTCTTCACCCTCCTCCTGATGGAACTTGAAAAAGAACTCTTCCTTATTGTCCATCAAGGCGAAGCCGTTGACCGAGTTGAGACTGTATTGATCGAGATTGATGCGCACTGAGGCGACCTTGCTTTTGGTCGTCTCCTGGATCAGGTCGGTGAGCAGACGCTGGGCGGCCGAGACCTCCTCCTTCGCCAGGTGCTGGCGGATGTCTTCTGTCGTGGCCATCGCCGTCAGAATTCTCGCTTGGCGCAACGCTGTCAAAGGATTCCCGTGCCGTTGATAGGCGGCAAGGAAAGGCGCATGGCCGGGCGGCCTCCAGCCCTAGCAGTTGATCCCATTGCGGCACATCGCGACAAAGCTCCTACTGCTGCGTTTTTGCATCAATGATGAACAGGTGCATCATTCAAGGCATCTTGCTACGCTCTCTCAGCCGAGCCCTTTCGTTCGATGTCTGCCGTAACCGCAAGGCGTTCGCGGGCTCCCGGTGAAGGTTGGCACGGCTCTTGCTTGTCATGAGTGAGAGCAGTCTTTGCGAGGGAGTGTCGTGGCGCGCAGCGCGAAACAGACCGACGAGGTGGCGGCGGCGATTGGCCGGGAGGCTTCCGCGGTGGTGCACCTCGGCCTCTTCGATCTGGATTGCGGGCTTCGCGAGCGACGCATGGGGAAAGAGGACTTGGTCGCGGCGCTGTCGGACTTCACCTTCGTCAACGTACTGCCGCAGTGGGACATCGGCGAGCGGGTCTTCGGCGAGGGTCCCTTTGTCGGCGAAGCCATCCGCCCTGATCCGCGCAGTCTGCGACCCTACCCCTTCGAGCCCGATGCATCCCTGCTGCTGTGCGACTACGCCGGCCCATCGCGTGCCCTGTCGCCGAGGGCCTTGCTCGAAGCCCAGGTCGACCGGGCCGCGGCCTCCGGCATGACGGCGAAGGCCGCCTTCGAGTTCGAGTTCCTGGTGCTGGACGAGACCGCGGAGAGCCTACGCGAGAAGGGCTTCTCCGACCTCGTCTCCCATGCGCCGGCAAACCGCTGCTGGGGCGCGCAGACCGCCGCCGCCGATGCCGAGTTCGTTAGCGCACTGAACCGTCTGCTCGAAGAGGGTGGGATCAGTCCGATCAGCCTCGGTGTCGAGCTGGGGCCCGGCTGTTTCGAGGCGACGCTGCGCGCAAGCGATCCACTGGCAGCGGCCGACGAGGCGGCCCTCTTCCGGATCTACACCAAGGCCTTCTGCCGACGCCAAGCCAAGACGGCGGCCTTCATGGCGCAGCTGGGGTCGGACTACCCCGGCCTTTCCGGCCACCTGCACCTCTCGCTTTGGGACAAGCAAGGGCGGAACCTCTTACACGCGGCCGACCGGCCCGGGCGCATGAGCGCGGCGGGCGAGGCCTTCATCGCCGGGATGCTGGAGGCCAGCCGCGCCGCCTTTCCCATGATCGCCAATACGGTCAATGCCTATCGCCGCATGGTTCCCGGGAACTGGGCGCCACGCGCCTTCGGCTGGGCGGTGGAGAACTATGCGGCGGCGATCCGCGCGGTGCCGGCTTCGGAAGCCCGCTGCCGGCTGGAGTTCCGCCTGCCGGCCGCCGACTGCAACCCCTTCCTGGTGCTGGCGCTGGCCCTGGCGGGCGGCCTCGACGGCGTGGAACGGAGCTTGGCCGCGGTGCCTGAGATCCGGGGCGGCTGCCCGGAGAGCCTGCCCGAGAACGCCGATCCCGTTCCGACCGACCTTCTGGCCGCAACTGAGATAATGGCGACAAGCCAATACGCCAAAAAGCTTTTCGGTGCTGATTTCGTCGAGCACTTCTGCCAGTCGCGACGGGTCGAGGAACTGGCCCTCAGACGCGAAGTCAGCGCCGCGGAGCGGGCGCGCTACCTGGAAGCGATGTAGAGAGGGGGAGGCCTCGTGAGCGATCTGGAGCACTCTTTGAACGAAGCGGGCCGCGACGCGGCGGTGGCCGAGGTCCGCCGCCTGATCGATCGCCTGAAGATCGACTACATCTACTACCAGTACATCTCGGTGACCGGCCGCGTCATGGGCAAGGCCGTGCCGGCCCGCCACTGGGAGAGCGTGGCCGCCGAGGGCGTGCAGACCTGGCTGGGCGGCGTCGCCAACGTCTTCGCCGATCGCCACGGCAACCTCATCGGCTTTCCCCCCAACGCCTCTGAACTGATCGCCCTGCCCGACCCCGAGACCTTCTGCCAGCTGCCCTGGAACAAGCGCATCGCCAGGGTCTTCTGCACCGCCTTCTGGAGCAAGGAGGACCCCGACTATCCCGGCCAAGCCATGGATTCCGACGCGCGCGGAAACCTGAAGCGGGTCGAGGCGCGCTTCCTGGAGGCACACGACGGCCTGCATATGCGGGTCGGCTGCGAGCCGGAGATGCTGTGGTTGAAGCCGGGCGACGACAACGAGCCCTACAAGGGCACGACCAAGCCCTATGCCTACCATATCGACCAGTTCGAGCAGCTGTCGGACGTCTGGCTCAGGGTCTACGACTACGCCATCGCCATGGGTCTGGACGTGATCCAGGGCGATCACGAGGACGCACCGGGCCAGATCGAGCTCAACTTCGCCTTCGACCGGCCGCTGCGCACCAGCGACCGCCTGACCACCTATCGCCAGATCTGCGCCCAGGTGGCCCGCGAGTTCGGCTTGATCGCCGTGTTCATGTCCAAGCCCTACATGGGCATGCCGGCCAACGGCTGTCATCACAACGTCTCGCTGTGGCACGGCGGCGAGGATCGCGTCGTCGACCTGGATCACGAGGAGCTGCCAGGCGCGGCGGAGGTCTTCACCTACGCCAAGGGCGGCACCAACGCCTTCCGCGATCCCGAGGAGACCTGGCTGCCGTCCCTCTTGGGCCGCCATGCGCTGGGCGGCGTGCTCACCCATCTGAACGCGCTGACGGCCGTCGGCTCTTCCACGGTCAACTCCTATCGACGCCTAAACGATACCGGTCTCTGGGCGCCGGTCGGCGCCAGCTGGGGCCTGCAGAACCGCTCGTGCGCCGTGCGCGTCTCCAGCCCGGACCGCTACGAGTTCCGGGCGGTCGATTCCATGGTGAACCCCTATCTCATGCAGGCCGTGCTCTATCAGGCCATGCACGACGGCATCGCCAGGGAGATCGACCCTGGACCGCCGGAGGACCGCAACTTCGCGGAAGTCGCCGCCTCCGGCGAAGCGGTGCAACGCATTCCCACCACCCTGCGCGACGCCCTCGATGCGCTTGCCGCCAACGAGACCGTCCGCGAGGCCATGCCGGGCGATCTCCACCGCATCTACGATTGGTACAAGCGCGACGAGTGGGACAAGTTCATCTGGCAGGTCTCCGACTGGGACGTGAAGACCTATCTGGACTGCCTGCCCTAGGGATGAGGGGTTCGACCATGTCACGCTTCAGCCTCAGCCCCGCGCAGATCGAGCGTTTCGACACGGACGGCTTTCTGATGGTCGAGGAGATCATCGACCGGGCCACGGTCGAGCAGCTGCGCGAACGCTACGAGCGGCTCTTTCGCGGCCAGTTCGAGACCGGCGTCAGCCCGGACGAAGTCAATTGGCAGCAAGAGACGGGCGACCCCAGCCTGACCCGCCAGATCTGCAACGGCTGGAAGGCCGACCGCCTCATCGCCTCGGTGGTCTTCCGCAGCGATCTGGGCGAAGCGATCGCGCGTCTGGCCGGCTGGGACGGTACACGGGTGATGATCGACAACGTGCTGTGGAAGCCGCCCGGCACGCGACCCTTGGGCTTTCACCAGGACAACGCCTATCTGCGCTGGTTCAATCCGGGGCGGCTCTTGAGCTGCTGGATCGCGTTGGACGACACCCGCGCCGACGGCGGCACCATGGAGGTGGTGCGCGGGTCGCACCGCTGGGCGCCCTCCCTTCCCGAGGGCGAGTTCCACGGACCGGAGGACTATCAGAAGCACATGCTGCAAGCCGCGGCCGAAGAAGGCGTCACGCCGGACCTGGTGCCCATCGTGGTCAAAGCCGGCGGCGGTTCCTTCCACCACGGCTGGACCTGGCACGGTTCGGGGCACAACCGCTGCCCCACGCCGCGCCGTTCCCTGGTGATCCATGCCATGCCGTCCGACGCCGCCTTTGCCGAGGACCCGGCGGACCTCATGTTCGGCACCGGCCCGATCTATAACCGCTACAAGCGCATCGGCGACTCCGTGATGGACGAGAACTACTTCCCCATCACCTGGACCGAAGGCGGCTACCGGACGGCGGGCCTCGATGCCTACACGGGAAGCGCCTAAGGTCGGCGGCCATGGAAACTCTAGCCACATACCTTCCCGAAGCCTTGAACGAGGCCCCTCTCTATCTCGACGTCCTCGCCCCTACGGGAGAGCTCCTGGCCGTCAACAAGGCCCAAGCGCAGGCCCTGAGCTATGGGCAGGAGGAACTCCGCGGCAAGCCGGGCAAGCTCATCTACACGGAGGAGTCTCTAGGCCTCATCGAGAGCCTCTTCGCCTCCTGCCGAGCGGGCGAGGTGCGCGAGCAGCAGCGCCTCACGCTGCGCGGACGCGACAAGCGGTCGATCCAGGTCATTGCCAATGCCGAGGCCATCGCTCTGCAGGACGGCATCGCCCTGCGCCTCGCCAAGATTCGTCTCCACCCCGCCTTGGTCGGGAGAGAGCAGGATGAGCGGGAGATCAAGATCCTGCGGGGCTTCGTGACGGCGACCCGCGATGCCTGCTGGTGCATCGAGTTCGCCGAGCCGGTCGACCTCAGCGCCAGCGAAGAGGAGATCGTGCGCCAGGTCTTCGAGAACGAATGCTATTGGCGGCTCTGCAACGAAGCCATGGCCCAGCTCTACCGCCTGCCGGAGGGCCTGGACTTCAATCAGGAGAACGTCCGCTTCGTCTTTCCGCGCAATCCGGAGAACGAGGCCTTCATCCGCCAGCTGAACGACGCCAAGTTCCATCTGGACGGCGCTCCCTCGCTGGATCAGCGCTATGACGGTGCGCAGATGTACGCGGAGAACGACGTGCGCGCGGAGATCCGCAACGGCTATCTCTTGCGCATGTGGGGCACGGTGCGCGACCTCTCCCTGCAAAGGGAGCGGGAGCGGCGCCTGACGCGCCGCGCCGATCAGGTGGCCGACATCCTGAGCGCGCTGCCCGACCCCGTCTTGGTGTTCGACGAGGCCGGCGTGCTGGAGGCGGCCAATCCGGCGCTGGAATGGCTCTTCGGCTGGCGCACGGAAGAGCTGTTGGGGCGCTCCATCCGGCACATTCTGGCCTTCGAGGAGGAGTGGGAGCGCATCGTCGGCGCGGCGCGTCCTGGCGCGGCCGACATGCGCCTCGATGCAGCGGTGCTCTGCTCCGACGGACGCCGGCTAAACTGCGCGGTCTCCATCGGCACCTTGCCCTTTGCCGGAGAAGCCAAGCGACTGGTCGCCATCTTGCGCAAGCGCGATCAGGGACGGGCGGCGGCATGAGCTTCTCCGACCTCGACCTCGACCGGGGCACGGAGCCCGCGGAGGGCGGCGCGGGTCTGCGCGAGCTGGCCGAGGCTCTGCCGGACGGGCTGATCCTCGTCGACGGCGAGGGCCGCATCGAGCTGGCGAACAGCATCGCGCTCACCTTGAACGGCCTTACCGGCAAGCGGATTCTCGGCCAATCCTTGGAGACGCTGGCGGAGGAAAGCCCCTTCGACTGGGCGCGGGCGGTCGAGGCCTTCCGCAATCGCCTGCGTGGCGATCTCATCAGCCAGACGGCGGAGGGCGCGCGCTGCCTCATCTCCATGCGATTTCTGCGCGATTCCAAGCAGCGGACGGTCGCGACCCTCTTCGTGCAGCGCGACCTGGCCGCGCTCGACCGCCAGCGCCGAAAGGCCAGTGACGAGGGCCCGCGCGACGTCTTCCGCTTTGCCGCGGAGGGCGACGTCAAGCCCAACTACCTGTTGCAGCAAGAGATCGCTCCCTCACTGAAGGCCGTCCTGGTGCGCGGCCTGCGCGCCCTGCGTCAAGAGGCTCGGGTGCTGCTGACCGGTGAATCCGGCTCGGGCAAGACCCAGATCGCGCGCTACTTGCACGAGACGTCCTTCTCGCGCGACGCCCCCTTCATCCACGTCAATTGCGCGGCGATCCCCGAGAGCCTCTTTGAATCGGAGATGTTCGGCTATGCCAAGGGTTCCTTCACCGGGGCCCTGCAGAGCGGGAAGGCAGGCCTGATCGAAGCGGCCAACGGCGGCTGCCTCTTCCTCGACGAGGTGGGAGAGGTCTCGCCGGCGGCGCAGGCCAAGCTCCTCAAGTTCCTGGAGGACGGCAAGGTCCAGCGCATCGGCGACACCGGCGAGCGCCGGGTCGAGGTGCAGGTGATCGCCGCCACCAACCGCGACCTCAGGGGCTTGGTGAAGGAGGGGAGCTTTCGCAGCGACCTCTTCTATCGCCTCTCGGTGATCGAGCTGGAGGTGCCGCCGCTGCGCGCCGAACCGGCCCTGCTGGACCACCTGATCGACCATTTTCTCTACCTGGCAAACCGTGGCCGCGACCGGCCGCTCAGTCTTTCGGAGCCGGTGAGGGACGCCTTGCGGCACTACCGATACCCGGGGAACGTCCGCGAGCTGCACAACATCGTGCAGCGCCTGGCCGTCTTCGCCGAAGACCGGGCGACGATGGAACACCTGCCGGAGCGGCTGAGCGCGGCGGAGGAGCCGCACAGCCTCCTCGGCTCCGGTCTGAAGGCCCAGGTGCGGCAATTCGAAGAGGCAGTGATCAAGGAGGCAATCGCCCGGCATGGGAGCAAACGCCGGGCCGCGAAGGCTCTCGGTGTCGACATCGGAACCATCGTGCGCAAGACCCGCCCGAACCTGAGGACGGGCCAGCTCCAAGCCGAAAAGGACAGCGAGGAAGAAAGCGAAAGGGAGAGACCATGAACAAGTTCCTACATGCCTTGGCCGGCAGCGTCGCCGTGACAGCGTTGGCGGTGAGCCCCGTGCTGGCGGCGGGCGAAGTCAACCTGCTCACCTGGGAGGGCTATGCCGACGACAGCTTCATCAAGGGCTTCGAAGAAGCTTCCGGCTGCAAGGTGAGCGCCACCTATGTCGGCTCCAACGACGACTTCGCGCCCAAGCTGGCGGCCGGCGGCGGCGTCTACGACCTGATTTCGCCCTCGATCGACACCACCAAGATCATGATCCAGGCGGGCTTCGTGGACCCGATCGATCTCAGCCGGCTGCCGCGCGCGAACGAGATCTACGAGAAGTTCCGCAACGCCGAGGGCATCAACCACGACGGCGCGGTCTATGGCGTCCCCTTCTCCTGGGGCTCGATCCCCTTCATGTACCGTGCCGACAAGTTCGAGACGCCGCCGACCTCGCTGGCGACCCTCTGGGACCCGGCCTACGAGGGCAAGATCTCGCTGTGGGACGACAAGAGTGCCCTCTACGTCGCCGCCCGCAGGGACGGCAACATGAACATCTACGACCTCGACGACGCCGAGCTCGATGCCGCCAAGCAGTCGCTGATCGAGCAGAAGCCCCTGGTGCGCAAGTACTGGGCGACGGCCGGCGAGCTGGTGGACCTCTATGCCAGCGGCGAGGTCTGGATCTCCAACACCTGGGGCGGCTATCAGTCGGCGCTTCTGGCCGACCAGGGCATCGAGGTGGTGGAGTTCATTCCCGAAGAGGGCGCCGAGGGCTGGATGGATTCCTGGATGATCGTCAAGGGCACGCCGAACGAGGATTGCGTCTATGCCTTCCTCAACATGGCAACCACGGAAGTCGGCCAGTGCGGCATGTCGAACGTCAACGGCTACTCCTCCGCCAACCCCGTCGCGGCAAAGAACTGCATGACGCCGGAGCAGTTCACCGCCCTGCACCAGGACGACCTGGCCTATCTCGACAGCCTCCTGCTGTGGGAGAACCTGGGTCCCCGGCTGGAGGTCTACACCAACACCTGGAACGCGGTGAAGGCGGCCGAATAGGCTGATCGGAAAGGCTCCGGCAGACCAGGTCGTACCGGTCTGCCGGCTCCGATCCGGGGACTAGCGGGCGAAGATGTCCGACATCATCGAAGTCCTGGGCGTGACCAAGACCTTTCCGGGCGGCGTGGTCGCGGTCGACGACGTCACCTTGCGGGTGCGCGAAGGGGAGTTCGTCACCCTGCTCGGGCCGTCGGGCTGCGGCAAGACGACGACATTGCGCATGATCGCCGGCTTCGAGACGCCGGATCGCGGACGGATCGCCTTGGCCGGTGCCGACGTGACGGACCTGCCGCCCTACCGCCGGCCGGTGAACACCGTGTTTCAGGACTACGCGCTCTTTCCGAATCTCAATGTCGCCGACAATGTCGGCTACGGCCTCGACGTCGCCGGCTACAGCCGCGCCGACGCGCGCCGGCGGGTTGGCGAGGCCTTGGAGCTGGTCGGCCTGTCGGACAAGGCAAGAAACCGCCCGAACAAGCTGTCCGGCGGTCAGCGTCAACGCGTGGCCCTGGCCCGCGCGCTGGTCCGTGAACCCAAGGTCCTGCTTTTGGACGAGCCGCTCTCGGCGCTGGACGCCAAGCTGCGGGAGTCCATGCAGGTGGAGTTGAAGCATCTGCACGACCAACTCGGCCTGACCTTCGTCCTGGTCACCCACGACCAGACGGAAGCCCTGGTCATGTCGGATCGCATCGTGGTGATGAACGCCGGGCGCATCGAACAGGAGGGCAGCCCCGGGTCGCTCTACGACCAGCCGACCTCGCCCTACGTCGCCAACTTCCTTGGCGCCTCGAACATACTGCCGGGGCGGGTCCGGGACTGCGCGGCCGGCATGGTGAGCGTGGATCTCGACGGCGCCTCCTTGCGTGCCCCGGGCAACAGCCTGCGGGCGGGCGAGGAGATCCTGATCTGCATACGCCCCGAAAGGGCCGATCTTCATGGGCAAGAGCCGGCGGCGTCCGAGGAGGTCAACCTCCTCGAATGCCGGGTGCGCGAGCACCTCTTTCACGGCAACTCCCTCAGGGTAGCGCTCGAGTGCGGTGGGGTCTCCTTCTTCGTCGACGTGCAGCTGAAGGAGGCCGTCGGTAAGGGCGCGATCCCGCTGCCTGGCGAGGTGGCCTGGGTCGCCCTGCATCCGGCCAACGTAATCCTCTTCCCGCAGGGAGCCGCGCCATGACCTTGGCCGGCCGCGCGCGCCTCAGGGCCGGCCTGGTCATGGCCCCTCCCCTGCTTTGGGTGCTGGTCTTTCTCTTCGTTCCCTACCTCATCACCCTGGCCTACAGCTTCTACACCAAGCAGTTTCCGACCTTCGTCCCCGATTTCCAGTTCGGCAACTACCAGCAGCTGATCGACGACTCGCAGTACTACAGCGTCCTCTTGCGCACGCTGAAGATCGCCAGCGTGACGGCGCTGCTGGCCCTGCTGCTGGCCTACCCCTTGGCTTATTTCCTGGTCTTCAAGGTGCGCTCGCCGGCCCTGCGCGCGGTCCTCTACATGGCGACCATCGTACCGCTTTGGGTCTCCTATCTCCTGCGCGCCTATACCTGGAAGACCATCCTGGGCAGCGAAGGCGTGCTGAATTCCTTCCTGATCTGGAGCGGGCTCAGCAAGGAGCCCTCCGAGTGGTTCCTCTACAGCCAGTTCGCCATGGTGATCACGCTGACCTACATCTTCATTCCCTTCATGGTCATGCCGATCTACACCGCGCTGGAGAAGATCCCGCGCAACCTGGTCGAGGCCTCGAAGGACCTGGGCGTCGGCCCGATCCGCAGCTTCCTGCGCGTCGTCCTGCCGCTCTCCATGCCGGGCGTCATCGCCGGCTTCACCTTCACTTTCTGTCTCAGCTTTGGCGACTTCATCGCCCCCTTCCTGGTCGGCGGGCCGGACGGCGCCATGGTGGCCACCATCATCCAGTCGCAGTTCGGCAGCGCGCTCAACTGGCCGCTGGGCTCGGCGCTTTCGATCGTCATGCTGCTCATCGTGCTCACCATCATCAGCCTCTCCGACCGCCTGGAACGCTCCGGGCGGCTGGATCTGCAGTAGGCCGCCGGCCATGGTGAACGAGACGCAGACCCGCGGCCTGCCAAAGGCCCTGCCGTTCGGCCGGATCCGGCGGAGCGGCCGGCCGCCGCCCTGGGCCGACTGGACCTTGGGTCTCTACGTCGCCGGCGTGATGGCTTTCCTCTACCTGCCGATCGCGGTGCTGATCCTCTTCAGCTTCAACGACAATCGCTTGCTCTCGCTGCCGCTCAAAGGCTTCACCTGGCGCTGGTACGAGGCCTTTCTGGCGAACGAGGACATGCTGGATGCCATCGGAAACTCCCTCTACGTGGCCAGCGTCGCGACCTTGATCACCTGTGTCATCGGCGTGCCGGCCGCGCTGGCGCTCGACCGCTACAACTTTCCGGGCAAGGCGGCCTTCCGCCGGGCCATCCTGCTACCCATCGCCCTGCCCGGCATCATCACCGGCATCTCCATGCTCAACATGGCCAAGATGATGGGCGTGAACCTCAGCTTGGAGACGGTGATCGCCGGGCACGCCACCGCCCTGGTCTCCATCGTCGTCACCCAGGTCTATGCCCGCCTGCAGCGCTTCAACCGCCGCCTCGAAGAGGCCTCCGCCGACCTCGGCGTCGGCCCCTTCCGCACCTTCTGGCGAGTGACTTTGCCCAACATCAAGTCGGCCATCGTCGGCAGCGCGCTGCTCTCCTTCACCCTCTCCTTCGACGAGATTCCGGTCACCTTCTTTCTGACCGGCCGCGAGAACACGTTGCCGATGTACATCTACTCGACCCTGCGGCGCGGCATCACACCGGAGATCAACGCCGTCGGCACGATCATCATCCTGGTATCCTTGGTCATGATCGTGCTCTCCGTGCTCTTGCTGCGCGGACACGGCGAGCGGCGGTGACCGCGATCGCTCGGCTGCGCTCCTGATTCCCGGCAAAGGCGGCAATCGTCCACGAATCCCGGCAATGCCCAGTTTTCCATGCACGCCCTTCACATTCGCGGCGTATATCTCTCTGACGCCATGAAGACCGTGAACGCGGAGCCCCGAATGACGCATGGCCGGCAACAAAGGCAGAAACTGCCACTCATCCGAGGGGAGGCATCTCTTCACCCCAGTCAAAGGAGCCACAGAATGACTCACGGAGTGAGAAAGCTTGCCTTAGCCTTCGCCCTTTCGCTGCCGCTCGGACTCGCCGCCTGCGGGGAAGAGGACAGCGCCGATACGGTGAGCGAGAAGCTGGACGAAGCCACGCAGTCGGCCGGCGACGCCGCCAGCGACATCAAGGATGCCGCGCAGGGTGCCGCCGATGTCGTCGAAGACAAGGTCGATTCTGCCAGCGATGCGGTCGGCAAGGCCGTGGACGACGCCAAGAAGGACCTGGAGAACACCGGCTCCTCCAGCGACTAGACGGCGGGCCGACTAGCGCCGATTCCTGCGAGGTCTCCGAGATCGCCGGGAACCTCCGGAGGGAGAGCAAAGGTACCCAAGCGGCAGCGCGGATTGCTGGCCGATCCGGCCCGACTTGTTGCTCGCGCGATCCCTTCCCGGCTATCGTGGCGTCCCGGCAACCCGACGAAGCGGTGCAGGAACGCGTGCCAGAGCCGATGCAAACCTCGCTCAGCGACAAGATCTATCACGATCTCAAATGGTCGCTGATCGTCGGCACCTACGCTCCAGGAGACAGAATCTCGATCCGCACGCAGGCGGAGGCTCTGGGCGTCAGCATGATGCCGGTGCGCGAGGCTCTGAAGCGCCTGGCCTCGGAACGGGTCCTGCAGACCTCGGCCAAAAAGTCCTTTCAAGTGGCCGCGCTCGATCCCAAGCGGATTTCCAACCTCCTCTTCGTGCGCTCTTCGCTGGAGGGCATTGCGACCGAACTCGCGACACCGAAGCTCACCGCATCGCAGCTGGACCGGATCCTGGAACTCGCCGTGCTGATGGACGAGGACATCGATCGCCAGGACGTACCCGGCTATCTCGCCCGCAACTACAGCTTCCACTTCTCGATCTACTCGGCGGCGGACAATGCGGAGCTGGTCTCCCTCATCGAGGGCCTTTGGGCGCAAACGGGCCCCTTCATTGCCGCGGGCGCCCGTGTGAGCGGTATGTCCGGCGACTGGCGGGAAACCCACAGAAGCATCGTCGATGCCCTCCGCGTCCGGGACAGCGATCTGGCGCGCAGACTGATCGAGCAAGACATATCTTGGGGCATCACGCTCTATCGCCGGATGCTGGAGCAGCAGCAGGCCGCGCAGTGACACCAGGCGACGTGCGACGCTAGCGTCTCGCCCACCTAAACCGCCAGAAACCGCCCGAGGGCGCTGGCGGCCTTACGCATCTCGCTCCCGGTGCCGATGGTAAAGCGCAGTTTGTCCTCGAACCCCGGAACGGCGAACTGACGCGCGATGATGCCAGCCGCCTGCAGGTAGCTGTTGGCGAGCGTGGCGGTCTTACCGTTCTCTCCCGGAAAGCCCACCAGGACGAAGTTGGTCTGGCTCGGATAGACTTTGAGGCCGATGCGTTGAAGGCGCTCGCTGAACCACCCGAGCCACTTGGCGTTGTGATCCAGGACCCGCCGGGTGTGCTCCCGGTCATGCAGCGCCGCCAGTGCCGCCGCGCTGGCCGCGACGTTGGTGGGAAAGGATGGGCCGACCCGCTCCAAGAGGTCGATGATCTCGGGCGGTCCGTAGCACCAACCGAGGCGAAGGCCGGCCATGCCGAAGATCTTGGAGAAGGTCCTGGTCACCACGACGTTGTCGCAAGCGCTCACCAGATTGGTTCCCGACTCATAGTCCGGCGCCAGCGCGTACTCCTCATAGGCGGCATCGATGATCAGCAGAACGTGCCCCGGCAGTTCCCGGCGCAGACGGCGCACCTCGACACTCGGCAGGTAGGTTCCCGACGGATTGTCGGGGTTGGCGATGATCATGACCTTGGTCCTATCGGTCACGTTCGCCAGCAGGGAGTCGACGCAGTGGTGGAAGTCCCGGTCGGGCGCCGCCACGGGCTTTGCGCCGCCGCGCTTCGCATAGATCGGGAACTGCATATAGGCGTTCTTGCTGAAGACCACCTCGTCGCCGGCACCCACGAAGCTGGTCACCAGACGCAAGAGCAATTCGTCCGATCCGGGACCGAAGGCGATGCGGCCGGGCTCCAGATCAAAGTGGTCGGCGATGGCCGCGCGCAAGTCCTCGCCGTCGACCTCGGGATAGAGGTGCGACTTCGCCAAGGCCGCCTTGGCGGCCTGCACCGCCTTTCGGCTCATCCCCAGCGGCGACTCGTTCGAGGAGAGCTTCGCGACCTTGTCGAAACCGGGAAGCTTGGAGATCCCGACCATGTAGTAGCCGATGTCGCTCAAGCCGTGACGCGGGGAGACCTTGGACACCTTTCGCCTCCTGACACAGGGGCACGACGCGGCTCTTCAGCCGGCGCGCCCAGGGAAATCATGGGGTCCGGATAGTGATCACAGATTGAGAGTGTGTCAACTCTGGTCAGCTGGCTGCAAGACCTGTGGTCGCTGCCGCTACTTTAGCGCTCCTCCTGTGCTGGACTGTTCGAAAGCGCCAAAGAGATTCTCCTGTACAGGGGTGGCTTAGGTCTGCTAAGTAAGCTGTGATCACAGATTGATCGACGCACAAAGACAGGGGTGCTGACGAACACGAATGCAACGGAGCCCGAGCGGACACTTTGAGGTACGGTATTTGGCAAGCTGACGGTCAAATGTCATAACCTTTATACCTATCAAGCCTGCGCGGCACGGTCTCCAGGGAGGCAGAGGATGCGAAAAATCGACTACTATTCCGGCCAGCTGACCCGCGGCGCCATCTCCCGGCGGGAGTTCATGGGGCGCGCGCTTGCCTCCGGCATGACCATCGCGGCCGCCTCGACTTTGGCGACGCAGGTGCTTCATGCCGCGACGCCGAAGAAGGGCGGCACCTTGCGGCTGGGCATCGCCGATTTCGCCACCACGGACTCGCTGGACCCGACCTTGATGGACACCCGCATGCAGATGCTGTTGAACTGGCAGCTGCGCAACAACCTCGTCGAAGTGGGTCCGGGCGGCGCGATCCTGCCGGAGTTGGCCGAGAGCTGGGAGGGCTCGGCCGACGCCGCGACTTGGGTCTTCCAGCTTCGCGACGGCATTGCCTTTCACAGCGGCAAGTCCCTGACCCCGGACGACGTCATCTACTCGATCAACCTGCACAACGCCGAAGACACCAAATCGGCGGCGAAGCCCTTCGTCGCCCAGATCGCCGAGATGAAGGCGAGCGCGCCGAACGAGGTCACTTTCACCCTCAAGAGCGGCAACCAGGATTTTCCGGCCATCCTCGGCCTCTTCAACCTCAGCATCGTTCCCGACGGCACCACCGACTTCAGCAGCGGCGAGGGAACCGGCGGCTACATCCTGGAGAGCTTCGAGCCGGGCATCAGCTCGGTCGTCAAGCGCAATCCCAACTACTGGAAGGCGGACCGCGCGCACTTCGACGCGGTCGAGATCCTGGCCGTCAAGGACTCTTCCGCCAGGACCACGGGGCTGATCTCCGGCGAACTCGACGCCTTCAACTTCGTCGAGCTGAAGACGGTCCACCTGCTGAAGCGGGACGAGAACGTCAAGCTGTTGCAGACCAAGGGCAAGTCGCACTATGCCTTCGCCGCGCGCACGGACATCGAACCCTACAACACGAAGGATGCGCGCCTCGCCTTGAAGTACGGCATCGACCGCGAAGATGTCCTCAACCGAATCCTTAAGGGGCATGGCTCTATCGGCAACGACCAGCCGATATCGGCATCCTATCGTTTCTATCGCGACGACCTTCCCCAGCGCCCCTACGATCCCGACAAGGCCAAGTTCCACGCCAAGAAGGCGGGCCTCGATGGCGCCGAGTTGCCGCTCCATGTCGCAGAGACACCCTTCACCGGCGCCACCGACACGGCGATCCTCTATGCCGAGCACATGAAGAAGGCCGGCCTCAACCTGAACGTGGTGCGGGAACCCGACGACGGGTTCTGGAGCAGCGTCTGGGCACAGAAACCCTTCTTCGCGACACGCTGGAGCGGGCGCATCACCGAAGACGTCATGCTTTCCACCGCCTACAGCGCGGAGGCGCTCAAGACCGGCTGGAACGAGACCCACTACGACAATCCGCATCTGGACGCCTTGATCAGCAGCGCCAGGGTCGAGGCCAATCAGGACAAGCGCGCCCAGATCTATGGCGAGATCCAAGAGATCATCCACGATGACGGCGGGATCGTGGTGCCGGTCTTCGCCGACTTCGTCGATGCCGTCTCCAACAAGATCGGCCACGGCGAACTCTCGTCGGACTGGGATCTGGACGGCTGCCGCTGCAGCGAGCGCTGGTGGTTCGTCTAGCACCTGCCTGAACAGCGAGGCCTGGGGTTTTGCCGGTATCGGCGGATACCGGCCCTCCCCCTCCATTATCGCCTCTGTCCATGCACGCTGCACAGATTAGGGAAAGATCGGAATGACGAGGGCAACGGCGGCGGCATTGTCCGGCGCGGAGGTCACCTGCGGCCAAGCGCTGATGCATCTGCTCGAGGGCTATGGTGTCGACACGGTCTTCGGGATACCGGGCGAGCACACGCTGGAGCTCTATCGCGGGATCGAGTCCAGTAGCCTGCGCCACGTCCTTGTCCGCAACGAGCAAGGCGCCGGCTTCATGGCCGACGGCTACGCGCGGGCCAGCGGCAAACCCGGGGTCTGCACCCTGATCACCGGCCCCGGCGTCACTAACGCCGCGACCCCGCTGGCCCAAGCCTTTGCCGATTCCGTGCCGCTCTTGCTGATCTCCAGCGCCAATCGCAGCGAGTCGCTCGGCAAGGGTTGGGGATGTCTGCACGAGATCACCGATCAACGCGCCGTCACCGCCCCCATCACCGCCTTCAGCGCGATGGTCCGCGCACCGGAGGATCTGCCGGAACTGATCGCGCAGGCCTTCACTCTCTTCGCCTCCGCCCGCCCGCGTCCGGTCCACATCTCCATACCCATCGACCTTCTGGACGTCCCGGTACGCGACGACTGGCGGGTGCTGACGCCGCCGGCCAGGCCGGTCGCCCCGCGCGACGCCGTCGAGCGCGCGGCGGAGCTGCTGGCCGCCGCGACGCGGCCCGTCCTGCTGGTCGGCGGGGGCGCGCAGGAGGCCGGCGCCGCCGTCGGCCAGGTCGCCGAGCGCCTGGATGCCGCGGTGATCTCGTCCAACGCCGGCAAGGGCGTAGTCGGCGAGAGCCACCCGCTCAGCCTCGGCGGCGGACTGATCACCAAGGCCGTCCGCGACTATCTGGAGACGGCCGACGTGGTCCTTTCCATCGGCTGCGAGATCTCGGAGACCGACAGCTTCGAGGACTATCTCACGCTCCCAGCCAAGCTCATCCGGATCGACATCGATCCCGCCAAGTTCAACGATCTCTATCCGGCCGACATCGGCCTGCTGGGCGATGCCGGACCGACGGTCGAGGCCTTGCTTGCAGCGCTCGACGCACGCCCTCTCGTCACCGACAAGGGGACGGCCGACAGCCTTCGCGCCGTCCGCGCCCGCCAGGACGCCGACTTCACCGAGGTCGAGCGCCAGCACAAGTCGCTGCTGCTCAAGCTTCGCGCCCTCCTGCCGCCGCAAACGGTGATGATGGGCGACATCGCCCAGCTGGTCTACACCGGCTCCGCCGTCATGCCGACGGAGCTGCCCAGGACCTGGTTCTACCCCGCCGGGCTCGGTACCTTGGGCTGCGCGCTCCCGGGCGCGATCGGGGCCAAGATCGCCCTGCCGGAGCGACCCGTCGTCGCCTTGGTCGGCGATGGCGGCTTCCTCTTCACCATCCAGGAACTGGCCACGGCCGTCGAAGAGGAACTCGCCATTCCCATTATCCTTTGGAACAACGATAGCCTGGCGATGATTCGCGACGGCATGGTCAAGCGCGGCATCCCGGAAATCGGGGTCAACCCGAAGAACCCGGACTTCATGAAGATCGCCGAGGGCTTCGGATGCCGGACCGCCCTGCCGGACAGCATGGAAGCCTTCGAGATGGCGGTGAAGTCTGCCCTCTCTGCCCGCGTGCCAACGGTGATAGAGGTGCGCGAAGGGGCCAGTTGGCTTCTGTAGGAACCAACCTCGAGAGGTTTGCGATGAAAGCGACCAGGCAGGTCAGCTGCGATCTCGACCTCGACACCAAGGGAAAGCGCTTCGGCCGGCTGGACCTGGTCCACTCCGACAACGAGCACAGCTTCGCGGTCATTCCCATCCCGCTCTGCGTGGTGGTGGGCTCGCCCGGCAAGACGCTGCTCTTGAGCGCCGGAACGCATGGCGACGAGTACGAGGGTCAAGTGATCCTGCGGCGCCTGATCCACGACCTCGATCCCGATCGGCTAGCCGGCCGGGTGATCGTCCTGCCCGCCCTGAACTACCCGGCGGCACGCGCCGGCGTCCGTGTCTCGCCGCTGGACGGCGGCAATCTCAACCGCTGCTTCCCGGGCCGCGAGGACGCGGGGCCGACCGAGGCGATCGCGCACTTCATCACCACGCGGATCCTGCCACTCTGCGATGCCGGGATCGACCTCCACTCCGGCGGTCTGGAGGCAAGCTATGCGCCCTCCTCCTACCTCTGCACCACGCCGAACCCAGCGGTCATGGCGGCGAGCCTGGACCTGGCGGATGCCTTCGCCGCGCCCTTCACCTTCGTGATTGCCGGCGAGACGGTGTCGAGCGGCTTCGATCCCGCGGCGCAGGCGCTCAGCGTCCCCTTCCTCTCGGCGGAGCTCGCCGGCGGTGGCGGCGTGGATCGGGCGGCCGTCGCCGTCGGGCGTTCCGGCATCGAGCGGGTACTGGTGCACCTCGGCATGGTGGAGGCGCGCGAGGAAAAGGCCGGCGAGAGCATCTTCCTTGACGGCAGCTCCAGCTGGTCTCTCACCTCTCCCGTCACCGGGCTCTTCGAGCCCTGTCGCGCGCCTGGCGAGAGCGTCGCCGCAGGAGAAGCCGCCGGCCTGCTCTATCCCTTCGACGAGATCGAACGCCCTCCCCTCGACATGCGCTTCTCACGGAGCGGATGGATCGTGGCGCAGCGCGCGAAGGCGCGCGTGGTGCCCGGCAGCCTCCTCACCCTCGTGGCACCGGAGATGTCCCGGGATCGCTTGCTGGCAGAAAGCGGCGCCGACGGCTCCCACCGGTCGAGGCTTGACTGAAAGGGTCCCCACGCCCTAAGCCCAGGACCGCTCGGGCGGGTCCGGCGCAGGCTGCCTGCGGAATCCGCTCGCATAGCTGAAGCGAGGCTGGATGTCTGACGCGGCGAGCAGTGAAACCACGGCGGTGCGGTCACCGGCAGTACGGCGCACGCGACCTCCCCTGCGGGTCTTGGGAACCTCGGTCACGCAGATCGACCCGATCAAGCGCGCGGCCGTGGAGGACATGGGCTTCGCGCTCGAGTTCATAACCCTCGACGGAACGGAGGCGCAGCGCCAGGGGGCGCTTTCCCCGGACAGCTTCGACGTCTACGACCAGTGGTTCCACGACATCGATCTCACCTGGCCGACCGCCTCGATACAGCCGATCGACATAAGGCGGATCGACCGCTGGGAAGAGATCAACGACCTTCCTAAAGTCGGTCGCCTCAGCCCCGACGCCTTCACCGGCAAGGGCGGCGATCCCTCGAAGCGCCTCTATGTCCAGCTCGACGGCACGCTGGGCGACACGCCGACCGACGCGGTCTCCATGGTGCCCACGGTGCACAACGCCGACAGCTTCGCGGTGGTTGGCGCGCCGGCGGACGAGGTGACCAGTTGGGCTAGCTTGCTCGACCCGGACTGGTCGGGGCGCGTCGTCCTGCAGTCTGACGCGGCAATCGGCACGCTGGACATGCTGTTGGCCCTTCGCGCCAGGAATGAAATGCGGGTGGCGGACATCGGCGACCTCTCGATCGCCGAGATCGACCAATTGATAGAGGTCTTCGCGCGGTACCGAAAGCGAGGCCACTTCTCCAAGTTCTGGGCCGACGAAGCGCAGGCCGTCGCCGCGATGAGCAGCGGCCAGGCGAGAATAGGCAGCCTCTGGTGGTCCGGCCTGGTGAAGCTCCGCGCGCTCGGCATCAAGGCCGACATGGCAACGCCGGTCGAAGGCTATCGCGGCTGGTTCGGCGGCTTGGCCATCTCCACCTTGCTGGATCCCTGGGCCGAGGATGCCGTCTACGACTATCTCAACTGGTGGCTCGAGGGTCGGCCGGGCGCCTTGATGGCGCGCAACGGCGCCTACATGGCCAACCCGGAGTCGGTGCGGCGCCATCTGAGCGAAGCGGAGTGGGCCTTCTGGTATGACGGCGCGCCGGCAAGCGCGCCAATCCTCGACCCCGACGGCGTGGCGGTCTTCGAGGTCGGCGAACGGCGCGAGGGCGGCAGCTACCTGAAGCGTATGTCCCGAATCGCGGTCTGGGACACGGTGATGAACGAGCACAACTACCTCGTCCGCCGCTGGGAGAACGCGCTCTCGCGCTAGTGTCGGGTGCGAATGAGGAAGTCCGGCAGGTCCGGCTGCGGAAAGACCGAGATCGAGATCAGGCGCTGGCGGGTCCGCTCGGCCGAGAGACGTAAATGCTCTTCGAGCGCGTTTGCGGCCGCGTCGAAGGCCCCGCGCACGACGAAATCCAGCACGATGGCATACTCTTGAAGGTCCAAGCGGAATGGTCGCGCGCCGACCACCTTCGCGAAGACATTGCCGACGATGAGGGTTACCTGGCTCTGCCTGATAATTCTCAACAGGTGCTTGTTGGGCGTCCGGGACAAGAGCGTGACGTGGATATCCTGCTCCAAGGCGGCGAGCGAGTCAGGGGAGGCATCGGCACCCTCCTCCGAGAGCTCGGCGACGCGCTTGCGCATGGCCGCGATCACCTCAGCCGGCGTGCGCGGCGCACTGTCCAAGAGCGCAAGGGATTCGAGCCTGCCGCGAACGGCGAAGTGATGCGCGACGTCCTGAGAGGTGAGCGGTCCCACCATCCAGTGAGAGCGCAAGTCCTTGCGCACCATGCCGCGATCCTGAAAACGAGGCATCAGCTCGCGCACGACGGTTCGGCTGACCTTGTAGTGATGCGCGGCCGCCTGCTCGTTCACCCTGTAGAGGCCGAATGGCAAGGCGCCGGAGAGGGCGGCCTCGAAGCTTCGTTGGATCCGATCGGAGGCGACGGGAAGCGGTGTCGTCGGCGTGTCGGCCGACAGGCCCAGCATCTCCGGAGTAAGGGTCACGCGTTGCGGTTCGACGGCCTTTCCATTGCCCGCGACGACGAAGCCCCGTCCCTCGAAGCGCGCCAGGTGGCCTTGCTCCAGCAGGCCACCCAGGGCCGTGCGCACGGGCGTTCGCGATGTCCCGAAGAGCCTGGCGACCCCCTCCTCGGTCAAGACAGCCCCAGCCGGCAAGCTGCCACCCTCGATAGCCGCCACCAGCCGCCGCTCGATCGTTACGTAGCGCGGTGTCGAGCGATCTGCATCGTCGGACCCAGGGTGCATTGCCTCTCCTCTAGAGCGACCCAAAGCGAGTCACCAAGCCATCCTTTCAGAACCGTACTTCGTACACAATACACATTGAATGTTACAATGTAACAGATAAATGGCTGTTTTCGAGCGGAAATCGTAGGCAATCTGACAAAACTGTCGGTTTCCCGATTGACTAAGATGCACATTGCGTACAGAGTACAGATCAAACAGCAGGCGCCTGAGGGAACCCCGCTCGATGATGCAGCTTCAGGGATTGAGCAAGGCCTACGCGGGCAAGCCCGCGATCGTCGATCTCTCCCTAACCGTTCATGACGACGAGTACCTCACCCTTCTGGGGCCGTCGGGATCCGGCAAGTCGACCTTGCTGCGGTTGGTCGCGGGACTTGAGCGACCCGACGCCGGGCGCATTTTCCTGAATGGCGAGGACTTGACGCCCAGGCCGGCCCACAAGCGCGGTCTCGGCTTCGTGCAGCAGAGCTACGCGCTCTTCCCGCACATGTCGGTCTACGAGAATGTCGCCTTCGGCCTGAAGAACCGCCAGGAGAATGCGATCGTCGACGAGAGCCTCTTGCACCGGAAGGTCCAGGAGATGCTGGACCTGGTCGGCCTCGCCGAACTGGGCGGGCGCGGCGTCGGGCAGATCTCGGGCGGCCAGCGTCAGCGTGTCTCCCTGGCAAGGACCCTGGTCACGGAACCCAGCATCTGCCTGCTGGACGAGCCCTTGGGCGCGCTCGATGCCAATCTCCGCGAGCGCATGACGATCGAGCTGCGGCGCATCCGCTCCACGCTCGGCGTCACCTTCCTACATGTCACCGGCAACGAGGCCGAAGCGCTGGCCATGGGCGATCGCATGATCGTGCTGGACGCCGGGCGGGCGATCCAGATTGCCCCGCCCGACAGCGTGTTCAACCAGCCGGAAACCGTCGAGGTCGCCAAGTACATCAATAGCTACAATATCTTGTCGGGCGAAACGCGCGACGGAGAGTTCCTGCACGGCGCGGCCAATCTTGCCATGCCGGCCGGTGTCGCCAATGCCGCCGCCTATGTCGTCCGCCACGACGCGGTGAACGTCCTGCCCCCCGGAAACCAGCCATCGGATGGCGAAGCCGGCCTCGAGGCGCGCTTCATCGCCAGCGAGTTCATGGGCAGCCGCGTTCTCTACTTCTTCCAGGGGTTGGAGGGCGAGATCCTGCAAGTGGAGAACCACCTGAGCACCGCCGATCCGGTCACCTATCAGAGCGGCGAGGTCCGTACGCTCGCCTGGAACATCGCCGAAGTGCTGGCCTACGACGGCGACGGCCGACGCATCAAGCAGCAGCTGAAGGGAGCGGCCTAGATGGAATCGGCGGCTACCCGCGTCGAGGCGCCTCCGGCAAGCGCCGCGCCTTTGCAGGAGAGCTTCTTCGCGCGCAACCGGCACTTCCTTCTGCTGGCGCCCGGCGTGGTGTGGATGGTGGTCTTTCTCATCATCCCCCTCTTGATGATGGTCTACGTCAGCTTCTGGACGCAGACCACCTTCGCCATCAAGCCCGATCTCACCGTCAAGTCGTGGGAGACCTTCTTCTCCTCCGATACCTATCTGGGCGCGCTCTTGCGCACCCTCCGGCTGTGGCTGACGGTCCTGGCGCTCACCTTCATCATCGGCTACCCGACCGCCCTCTTCATCGGCCAGTTCGTGCGCAACAGGACGGTGCAGACCGTCCTGCTGGTCGCCTGCGTCATTCCCTTCTGGACCTCTTTCCTGATCCGGGTCCTGGCATGGCGGCCCATGCTGGGCAAGGAGGGCGCGATCAACATCGTGCTGACCGATCTGGGGCTCATCACCACGCCCATCGAGTCCCTGCTCTTCACCGAACTCTCCGTCGTGATCGGCATGGTGCAGATCTACGTCGTCTTCATGGTCGGCCCGATCGCCTTCATGCTGGCCCGGATCGACGATGCGCTCATCGAATCGGCGCGCGACCTCGGCGCTTCGGCCTGGACCATCTTCCGCAAGATCATCTTCCCGCTGAGCCTGCCCGGCGTGATCGTCGGCGCCATCTTCGTCAGCGTCATGGTGCTGGGCGAGTTCGCCACCGCCTCGGCCCTATCGGGACGCAAGGTCAACCTCTTGGGCAACATCATCCTGACCCAGGTGGGCTCCTTGAAGTGGGCCTTCGCCGCGGTGGCCGGCGTCATCCTGACGGTGGTGATGGCCGTGGTCATCACCGGCCTGCTGCGGGTCGTGAACCTGCGGCGTGAGCTCTAGGGAGGCCCGGCCCATGCATCAGCTCCTGCCGCTCCGCTGGACCTTGGCGCTCTACACCGCGCTCTTCATCGCCTTCCTCTACGGCCCCTTCGTGGTGATGGGCATCCTCAGCTTCCAGCAGGGTCCGGAAGGCGGACCGCAGTTCCCGATCATCTCCTGGTCGACCTTCTGGTACGAGCACGTGCTGGGCATGGCACCGCCCTCGCGCGTGGCCCCCCTGCCGATCGGCGAGGCCTTGACCCGCTCCATCGCGCTGGCGTTCGCCACCATGGTGGTCTCCACCGTCCTCGGCACGCTGACGGCGGAAGCCTTCCGCCGCCACTTCAAGGGCGCCGGCGTCGTCTTCTACCTCGTGGTGCTGGGCATGATGGTGCCGGGCGTGCTGCTGGGCCTCGGCATGGCGCTCATCAGCGACCAGCTCGGCATCCCCAGGACCTGGTTCGGCACGGCCTTCGTCCTCCACGTCGTCTACACCTTCCCCTTCGCCTTCCTGGTGATGCTGGCGATCTTCAACCGCTTCGACAAATCGGTGGAGGAGGCCTCCTGGGCGCTCGGCGTCTCGCCGGCCAGGACCTTCCGCAAGGTCACCTTCCCGATGATCTTCCCCGGCGTGCTCTCGGCCATGCTCTTCGCCTTCACCTTGAGCTACGACGAGTTCCCCAGGACGCTCTTCACCGGCGGTTCGGAGGTCACCATGCCGATCGCCATCTACGGCACCTTCGCGGTGGAGATTCACCCCAACCTCTTCGCCTTCGGGGTCCTGACCACGCTCTTCTCCTTCTCGCTGCTGACGATCTACGGGATCTTGATGGGCATCTCGGTCCGACGCGCGCGGGCACAGGCAAGCGGCATTCAGGAGGAGATCGCATGACCCGCCTCGCCCACCATCGCGCCGTCGTCACCGGCGCCGGCTCCGGCATCGGCCGCGCCACCGCGCTTCGCCTGGCCGCCGAAGGCGCCAAGGTCGTGGCGAACGACCTTTCGCTGGAGAAGGCCGAGGCCACGGCACAGGCAATCGCCGATGCCGGCGGCCAGGCCCGCGCCGTCGCCGGCGACGTCAGCCAAGAGGCGGAGGTCGATCGCATCTTCACCGCCTGCGAAGAGGCCTGGGGCAGCTGCACGCTCGCGGTCAACAACGCGGGGATCTTGACGCAGGCACCGCTCTGGGAGCTGAGCGTGGAGCAGTTCGACCGCATGGTCGCCGTGCACCTGCGCGGCTGCTTCCTCTGCTGCCGGCGGGCGCTCGGCCCGATGCTGACCGCCGGCTCCGGGGTGATCGTCAACCTGGCCTCTCAGCTAGCTCAGATCGGCGGGGTCGAGCTCAGCCACTACTGCGCCGCCAAGGCAGGGATCATCGGGCTCACCAAGTCGCTGGCCCGCGAGGTCGCATCGAAGGGCATCCGCGTGAACGCCGTAGCACCCGGTCCGATCAACACGGAGATGGTGGCCGGAATCTCCGAAGACTGGAAACGGGCCAAGTCGGCCCAGTTGCCGCTCGGCACCTTCGGCGAGGCGCAGGACATCGCCGCCTCCATCGCCTTCCTGGCGTCCGAGGACGCGCGGCTCTACGTGGGCCAGACGCTCGGCCCCAATTCCGGCGACGTGATGCTTTGAGGGAGACGCGCCAGGCATGAAGACCGTTCTCATCACCGGCGCCGGGATCGGCATCGGCCGCGCCACGGCAGGGGCCTTCGCCCGCCAGGGCCACCGCGTGGTCGTGACCGACATCTTGGAGGACGAGGGTCAGGCGGTTGCCGACGCCATCGTGGCCGACGGCGGCACGGCGGAGTTCCACCGGCTGGACGTCACCTCAACCGCCGAAGCCGACAAGGTGGTTGGCCGGATCGAGAAGGCGCACGGCCCGCTCGACGCCGTCGTCTGCAATGCCGGCATCGCCCACCGCGTGCCGCTGGCAGCGCTCACCGATGAGAAGTGGGACCACACCTTCGACATCGACCTCAAGGGCATGATCCGCGTGATCAGGGCGGCGGCGCCCGAGATGCGTTCCGCCAGGCGCGGCGCCATCGTCTGCCTCTCCTCCATCATGGGCGTGGCCTACGGCTGGGACGAGCATGCCCACTACTCCTCGGCCAAGGCCGGCGTGGTCGGTCTCGTGCGCGGCCTGGCGGTGGAGATGGCGCGCGAAGGCGTGCGGGTGAACGGCGTCGCACCCGGCTACGTCAAGACCGCCCAACTGCTGTCGCGCGAGCACTCCTTGGGGCCCGAAGGCATGGAGGAGGCAGCCTCTTTCATCCCAATGGGACGGATTGGCGACCCGGACGATATCGCCGACGTCATCACGTTCCTCACCTCGGATGCGGCCCGCTACCTGACGGGCCAAGTGATCGCCGTGGACGGGGGACTACTGGTGGGCCGCTATTGATGGCGGCCAAAAAGAGTGTAGAAGGAACAGGTAGCAACTGGGAGAAAACAGTTATGCGATCTTTTATTACGTCACGTCGTGGCTTCCTCGCGGGAGCCGGCGCCCTGACCGCCTCCACCGCGCTGCTGCGCCCCGACATGGTCTGGGCCCAGAGCCTGGCCGACGAGCAGCTGCGCACCGTGGGTCTCTCGGTGACCGTCCAAGAGCGCATCTTGAACGACTTCAAGGCGAAGTCGGGCGTCGGCGGTGTCTCCGGCAAGGCCGACATCTTCCCCAACACGCAGACCGAGCTCTTGTCGGGCTCGACCGCCTACGACTGCTGGGAGACCATCGGCGAGCGCCTGCCAGCCATGACCGTGACCGAGACGATCAAACCGATCGCCACGGCGGACCTGTCCAACTGGGCCAACATCCGGCCGATCTTCACCGAGGTCGATCCGCGCATGCAGCCCAGGGCGCAGATCTCCGGCCAGATCTGGGCGGACGGCGACAAGACCGAGCTCTGGATGGTTCCGACGGTCTACAACTTCGACTCGATCGGTTATCGCCCAGACCTCGTTTCCGCAGAAGAAGCAAACACTTGGACTTCTCTCTTCGATGAGAAGTTCAAAGGTAAGACCGGCCTTAACGTCGATCCCCTGATCGCCTTCGGCCAGGCCATCCTGGCGATGAACTCCCTGGGCCTGCTGGATGTCCCGAACCCCGGCAACCCGAACCAGGAAGAGATCGACGAGGCCGCCAAGTTCTTGATCGCCAAGAAGAAGGACGGCCAGTTCCGGGCGCTGTGGGGCGACTTCGGCGAGCTGGTGAACCTGCTGGCGTCTGGCGAGATGATCCTGGCCGATGCCTGGCAGCCGGCGGTGATGGCGGTGAAGGCGCAGGGCGTTCCCTGCTCCTACGCCATCCCCAAGGAAGGCTATCGCGCCTGGTCGATCGGCATCTCGCAGATCGCCAGCTCGCCCAACGAGGGCGCGGTCAAGGCCTATGCCGACTACTGGCTGTCGGGTCCGCCGGCGATCATCGTCTCCGAGCAGGGCTACTACTCGCCGACGACAAACATCAAGGACGTCATGCCGGCCGAGAAGTACGCCTTCTGGTACGAGGGCAAGCCTTGGGTCGGCGAGCCGGAGCGCGGCATCAAGGAGGGCGACCTGCGCGACGGCGGCTCGCTGCAGGAGCGCGCCTCCAACATCAAGTACTGGCACCAGTGGCCGGACGAGTACGACCACCTGATCCTGCGCTGGGACGAGTTCCTCAGCGCCTAGGGTGCTTTTGCCGGGGAGGAGCCGGCGGCTCCTCCCTTCCCGGCGTTCCGGCGCCGACAAGAAACCGATGCAGTAACCGTCAGCGGCTTGCCGACAGCAGGCGGGCCGTCAGGGAGGTCCTATGACCGCGCACGACTTGGAACTGGTGAAGCTGCGCAAGGTCTATCCGGGCGGCACGGTCGCGGTGGAGGCCTTCGATCTCCAGGTCACGCGCGGCGAGTTCATCTCCTTCGTCGGCCCCTCGGGCTGCGGCAAGACCACGACCTTGCGGATGATCGCGGGCCTGGAGGCGATTTCCTCCGGCGACCTCTTCATTCGCGGCGAGAACTTTACCCACGTCCCGGCCGAAAAGCGGCCGACGGCGACCATCTTTCAGAACTACGCGATCTTCCCGCACATGACGGTGCGCGAGAACATCGCTTTCGGCCTGGAGGTGCGCCGCGTCGAGAGCGGCGAGAAGCGCCGGCGCGTCGACGCGATCCTGGAGAAGCTGCAGCTGGGCGATGTCGCCAACGCCAAGGAAGGCTCTCTCTCCGGCGGCCAGAAGCAGCGCCTGGCCCTCGCCCGCGGTCTCGTCACCGAACCCGACATTCTGCTGCTGGACGAGCCCTTGGGTGCGCTCGACGCCAATCTGCGCAAGTCGATCCAGGAAGAACTTAAGATCCTGCAGCGCGACCTCGGCATCACTTTCGTCTTCGTCACCCATGCCCAGGCCGAGGCGCTCTCCATGGGGGACCGCGTGGTGGTGATGAACGCGGGCAAGGTAGAGCAGATCTCCGATCCCTTTGAACTCTATACGCGGCCGAAGTCCCCCTTCGTCGCGCGCTTCATCGGCCGCAACAAGATCATTCCTGGCACCTTACGGGACGCCGGCTCCGGGCGCGCCACCGTTGCGACCCGCTTCGGCACGCTTTCGGGCGTGCCCAGCTTCGAGGCTGCCGGCGTGGCGCCGGAGAGCGCGGCCATGGTGGTCGCTCCCTCCGAGTACGTGGCGCTGGAGCCGGCGGGTTCCGCCATGGAGGCGGACCTCAACTCGGTCAGCGGACGCGTCACCGAAATGGATGCTGTCGGACAGGTGATCTACGTCTCGGTCGCGCTCGACGAGGCGCTGAGCGTTCGTCTGGAGACCCACAGATCAAAGGTGGAGGGCCGAGGCATCGAACCCGGCGTGGAGGTCGATCTGCGCTGGCACCCGGACCGCGCCACCGTCGTCGTCGACAGGGCCTGACGGCCCCTTGGTCCTGAGGACCGCAATGCCTCCGTCCGGAGGGCGAGAAAAGGGAGAAGAACACCATGGCTAAGGAAATCTTTTGCGCCTTTGGCGTCGACGTGGATGCCGTCGGCGGCTGGCTCGGCTCCTATGGCGGGGAAGACAGTCCTTGCGACATCAGCCGCGGCCTCTTCTCCGGCGAAGTCGGCTCGATGCGGATCCTGAAGCTCTTCGAGCGCTGGGGCATCAAGTCCACCTGGTTTATTCCCGGTCACTCGATCGAGACCTTTCCCGACCAGATGAAGGCGGTGGCCGAGGCCGGACACGAGATCGGCATGCACGGCTATTCGCACGAGAACCCCATCGCCATGACGCCCGAACAGGAAGAGGCGGTGATGGACAAGTCGATCGAGCTGATCGAGAAGCTCTGCGGCCGTCGCCCCACTGGCTATGTCGCGCCCTGGTGGGAGTTCTCGCCCGTCTCCAACGAGCTGCTGCTGAAGAAGGGCATCAAGTACGACCACTCCTTGATGCATAACGACTTCAGCCCCTATTACGTGCGCGTCGGCGATACCTGGACCAAGATCGACTACTCCAAGAAGGCCGAGGAGTGGATGAAGCCGCTGGTGCGCGGCCACGAGACCGATCTGATCGAGATTCCCGCCTCCTGGTATCTGGACGACCTGCCGCCGATGATGTTCATGAAGGCCGCCCCCAACTCGCACGGCTTCGTCAGCCCACGCCATCTGGAGGAGATGTGGCGCGACCAGTTCGACTGGGTCTATCGCGAGATGGACTACGGCGTGGTGACCTTCACCATCCATCCCGACGTCTCCGGCAAGCCGCAGGTCTTGATGATGCTGGAGCGGCTCTACGCCCACATCATCCGCCACCCAGGCGTCACCTTCACCACCTTCGACGCCATCGCCGACGACTTTGCCAAGCGCTATCCGCGCAGCTAATCTCGGCGGCGGGCCGGGTCCCCTGCCCGGCCCGCCCTCAAGGGGAGAGCTAAGATGTGCGGTCTTTGCGGCCTTCTGGGCGTGGTGCATTGGACCGAGACCTCGGCCCATGCCGACGCCTTTACCGGCGACAGGCGCCGGACCATCCGCGGCGAGCGGCTGCACCGGACCAAGATCGTCAATGCCGCCCTGGCGCCCTTGCGCATGCGGCTCTCCGATTTCCAAGCCTCCAACTACATCCTCTCTTCTCCCACCGGGCGGCGCGAAATCGTGGATGACATTGGCGCCGTCTGGGGGGCGGTGGAGCGATTGCGGGGGCGACCGCTGGACCCGCTGGATCCCGGCTGGTGCGATGCCATCGCCGAGCAGGCAGAGCGGTCGTCATGATTCCGGTGCATGTCGTCACCGGCTTCCTGGGATCGGGCAAGACCACCTTGCTCAGGGAGGTCTTGGCCCGACCCGACTTCGCCGACACCGCCGTCATCGTCAACGAGTTCGGCGAAGTGGGTCTCGACCACGTCCTCTTGGAGGAGGTCGAGGAAGGCGTCTTGCTGCTGGAGTCCGGTTGCATCTGCTGCACCATCCGCAGCGACCTGCAGGAGACGATCAGGGATCTCCAGGCGCGCGCCGCCAAGGGTGCCATCCCGCGCTTCAATAGACTGATCGTGGAGACGACCGGCCTGGCCGACCCGGCCCCCATCGTCTCCACCGTGGTTGCCGAACCGGTCATCCGCAACCACTTCCGGATCGGCAACATCATCTGCACCGTCGACGGCATTGCCGGCGCCGCCACGCTCGAGGCGCAACCGGAAGCCAAGAAGCAGGTGTCGATCGCCGATCGGATCCTTATCACCAAGACCGACCTGATCCAGCCGGCCGCAGCCATCGCGCTGGCGAGCCGCCTCTCGGCCCTGAATGCCCTAGCCGACATCGGCCGGTCGGACGGCCGAGACTTCGATGCCGACCTCCTGTTCGGTGTCGAGCTGGGCGATCCCGGCCGCCGGGAGGCGGAGGTCGCCCGTTGGCTAGCAGGTGCCGCCGCGCACGGCGATCATGACCATAGCGCGGACGCGCACTCCTTCGTCTTGAGCTATGACAGGCCCATCGACTGGATCGCCTTCGGCATCTGGCTGACGGCGCTGCTGCATGCCCACGGCGAGCGCATCTTGCGGGTGAAGGGCCTGCTGGAATTGCGGGAGTCCGAAACGCCTGTCGTGATCCACGGCGTACAGCACGTCGTCCACCCGCCGCTTCATCTCGCCCGCTGGCCCACCGAAGAACGGGGCTCGAAGATCGTCTTCATCACCAGGGGGGTCGAGGAGACCGCGGTTCGACAGTCACTGGACCGCTTTCTGGAGCTTGCCGCCGTAGCGGATGCTCCAGCGGACGCGGCGTAGTTGGCCTCAAGGCAATAGAAGGCACTTTCTATTGGATGGCTACCGTCCGATGCCCCCATTCAGCCGCGGTCAGACCAGCCCACCGTTGACGTGGATGGCTTGGCCGGTGACGTAACCGGCGTCCTCGCTCAAGAGAAAGGCGATCACGGCGGCGACGTCGTCGGGCTTGCCGAGGCGCGCCATGGGGATCCGCCCCTCGATTCGCGCCAAGGCCTCTTCGGAGAGACCGTCCGACGTGCCCACGTCTTTTTCGATGAAACCCGGGATCACGCAGTTGACCGTGACCCCCTGCTCCGCCAGCGCCAAGGCGAGGCTGCGCATCGCCGTCACCAAGGCCCCCTTGCTGGCGGCCGAGGCGGGGAACTGGGGCAGGTCGTTGCGGAAGAGGTGCGCGGTGAAGCTGCCGACCCCGACGATCCGACCGCGACCGCTCTCGATCAGCGGGGCCCGGGCGGCCTGCGCCAGGGCCAGAAAGCTCATGACGTTGCCACGGAAGGCGTAATCGATGTCGGCCTCGTCCATGTCGTCCAGGGACTTGAAGAGAGGGAAGCCGGCGTTGGCGACCAGATGGTCGAGACGCCCGAAAGCCGCCAGAGCAGACTCCACCAGTCGGCCAGGCACCGCCCCATCGGCCAGGTCGCCCAGATGGGTGGCGGTCTTGGCGCCCTTGGCCGCTGCCTCTGCCGCCACGCGCTCCAGCGACTCTCGCGACTTCCTGGCGTGCAGCAGCAACGACACCCCAGGCCCGGCAAGTCGTCTGGCCAGCGCCGCCCCTATGCCGGACGAAGCACCGGTGACGAGGACCACGCGCTCCCTATCCTGGCCCACGCCGCGCCCTCCTCAGCCGATTACCGCCGCGCAGCGCTCGGCGATCATCACCACCGGCGTCTGGGTATTGCCTGAGATGATCTTGGGGAAGACCGAGGCATCGGCGACCCGTAGGTTCTCCAGCCCGCGCACCTTGAGGTCGGGGTCGACGACGGCCATGTCGTCCGAGCCCATGCGGCAGGTGCCGCAGGGGTGATAAAGCGTGGTGCAGTGGCCGCGCACCAGCTCGGCGATCTCGGCCTCGCTCACCGCCTCCAAGGAGGGCGTGATCTCCTGATCGATCACCTCCGCCAAGGGGGACTGCGCGGCAATGCGACGATTGAGCTGCACGCCCCGCACCAGCGTGGCCAGGTCGTCGCCGCTTTCGTCGCTGACGAAGTACTTGGGATCGATCACCGGATGCTCGATGGGATCGGCCGAGCGCAGCCGGATCTCGCCGCGCGAGTTCGGCCTTTGCAAGGTGCTGTGCAGGGTCAGGCCGGGCCTGGCGGACATGTAGCGCGCGTGGTCGCGGTTGGCGGCGATGACCGCATAGAGCTGCAGATCGGGTTCCGACACGTCAGGCCGGCTGCGCGCATGACCGCCAAGCGCCGCCCAATTGGAGGTGATGGGTCCGCTGCGGCTCTTTTTCCATTCGGTAATGGCACCCGCGATCTCGTCCGCGCTCATGCCGCCGATGCCGCGCGGCTCCTTGGTGTGGAAGGTGATGGGGATATTGATGTGGTCCTGCAGGTTCTTGCCCACGCCGGGCAGGTCATGCAGCGGGGTCACGCCGGCCGCTTCGATCTCCCCCGCCGGCCCGACGCCGGACAGCAGGAGCAGCTGGGTCGAGCCGATGCTTCCGGAGCTAAGCACGATCTCGCCCGAGCACCTTGCGATCTCGGGCCGCCCGTTCTCCAGGTACTCCACCCCCACGGCGCGCCCCTGCTCGATGACGACGCGCATCGTCAAGACGCCAGTCTTTACCGTGAGATTTGGTCGATCCAAGGCCGGCAAGAGGTAGGCCTTGGCCGTGCCGAAACGCTCTCCGTCCTTGCAGTAGAGCTGATAGTAGCCCGATCCCTCCTGCGTCGGACCGTTGAAGTCCTCGTTGAAGGGCAGGCCGGCCTTGGCGGCAGCCTCCAGCCACAGCCGCTCGGTCGGATCGACGTAGGGCACGTCGGATACGTTCAGCGGACCGCCGGAACCGTGCAAGTCGGTGTTGCCGAAGCGCTCGTTGTGCTCGCAGGCCTTGAAGATCGGCAGCACCTCGTCCCACGACCAGCCGGGGCAGCCCATCGCCGACCAGCCGTCATAGTCAGACGGCAGGCCGCGAATGTAGATCATGGCGTTGATCGCCCCCGACCCGCCAACCGCCTTGCCGCGCGGCCAGGCCATGCGGCGCATCTTGCAGCCCGGTTGCGGCTCGGTCCGGTAGACCCAATCGATCTCGCTGTCGACATGGTTGATCCACAAAGCCGGCATCTGCGTGGTCTCCGGCGCCGGACGACCGGCTTCCAGGACCAGGACCTTACGCGCGGGATCCTCGGACAGGCGCGCGGCCAGGACGCAGCCGGCAGAGCCGGCACCGACGATGATGGCATCATACATGGCGATCTCCCTGATGGATGACGGGTTTCTCGGACGCACTCCCCCAACGGCCTCGACCCAAGCCTAGCCGAAGCGTGATCTCCTTGGTCATTCCTTAGCGCAGGACGATTGGTTATCCTAGCCGCCCGTCGGGGAGCCCCCTCCCCGGCCGAACCAGGAAGCAGGCAGGACGAAAGGGGAAGAGACCATGTCCGACCATGTGCATTGGCTGCTGGGCGTCAACATCAAGGAAGGCCAACTGGAAGCCTTCAAGTCCTTGATGGCGGAGATGGTCGAGCGGACGCAATCGAGCGAGCCCGGCACCCTGAGCTACGAGTGGGAGCTGAGCGCGGACGGAAGCCGCTGTCATATCTACGAGCGCTATGTCGATTCCGCCGCGGTGATGATCCACATGGGCTCCTTCGGAAAGAACTTCGCCGGCCGCTTCCTGGCCGCGGCCGATCCCTACTTCATCTACGTCTACGGCAATCCCAACGACGAGGTCAGGAAGACCTTGGATGGCCTGGGCGCGGACTACTACTCCAACATCGGCGGCTTTTCCCGCTAGCTTTCCTTCAAGAGCTTCTTCAGCGCCTTGGCGGGGTCGGCCAGGTCCTCGGCGGAGGGCCTGCGGCCCCGCTCTATCATCATCTGCGTCAGGCGAACCGGCTGACCGACCTTCATCGCCGGCCCCAAGCCCGCGACCGCGCAGAGCCGGCCGTCGCTGAGCGCGAAGAGCAGGTGCGCCCCCGCCTCGTCCAGGGGACGGGTGACGAAGGCATCGGCTTCGTCGAAGAAGCCGGCGGTCTGCAGGGTCCAGTCGAACTGGTCCGACCAGAGCCACGGCACAGGGTCGTAGGTGCCCTCCTCTCCACAGAGGAGCGCGGCCAGGGCCTCCCCATGGCGGTCGGCATGCTGAAAGGACTCCAGTCGCGCCTGGCGGCCGTAGCGGGCCATGTGAAAGCGCGCGCAATCCCCGATCGCGAAGACGTCGGGGTCGCTCGTCCGCCCGCAAGCATCGGTCAGAATGCCGTTGTCGACCTCCAGGCCCGCCGCTTCCGCCAAGGCCGTGCGCGGCAGGATGCCGATTCCGACCAGGACGGTGGCGGCCGGGAGCACCCTGCCGTCCCCTAAGCGAACGCCCGTGACCTCGCCGCCGCCCTCGAAGCCCTCGATCCGGGCCGAGGTGATGATCTCCACGCCTTTGTCGGCATGCAGGGCCGCGATGGCGTCCGCCATGACCGCCGGGGTGGAGCGGCCCAGGATCCTCTCCGCCGCCTCCAGCACCGTCACCCTGCATCCGAGGCTGCGCGCGCTGGCCGCTACCTCCAAGCCGATGAAGCCGCCGCCCACCACCACCAGAGGCCCCAAGGACAGCCGCGCCTTCAGAGCCAGGGCGTCCTCGGCGCTGCGCAGCAAGAGGACGCCCGTGAGGTCGCTTCCCGGGAGCGGCAGACGCCGAGGCTCGGCGCCCGTGGCCAAGACCAGCGTGTCGTAGGAGAGGGGACCGCCGTCGGCCAGCTCCACACGCCGCGCGGCCCGGTCGAGCGCGACCACGCGCGCGCCAAGGCGCAGTGCGATCTCCGCTTCGGCGTAGGACTCCTCCGCGGCCAAGAAGCCCTTCTCGATCGTTGCCTGATCGGTCAGGACCCCCTTGGAGAGCGGCGGGCGCTCATAGGGCGGCAGCGGCTCCTCACCGACCAGCGTGATCTCGCCTTGGAAACCGCGCCGCCGCAGGGACAGCGCGGCCCGCCCGCCCGCCTGACCTGCGCCGACGATCACCACATGGGTCATGGCTCAGATCTGAATGAAGAGGTCGCCGTCCTCGACCTTCACCGGATAGGTGTTGAGGTCCTCGCACACCGGCGCGGAGAGCGCCTTGCCGCTCTCGATGTCGAAGCGTCCCTGATGCAGGGGGCATTCGATCACCATGCCGATGACCAGGCCCTCCTCCAGGTGCTGCTCCTCGTGGGTGCAAAGGCCGTCGGTCGCGAAGAAACCCTTCTCGGTGTTGTAGACGGCAAAGGTTCGATCATCGTGGTCGAAGCCGATGAGATCCTCTTCGTCGATCTCGTCTGCGGAACAGACCCTCACCCATTCGGCCATGAACAAGACTCCTTTCGCGCCCCAAGGGGGGCTGGTGGCCAGGCACTGGCGTGGACCAGGCGAAGCGAACCCTATCTTCGCCGGGAGGTGCTGTTCAATGCGAATGTTGGCGCAAGGGAAGCCTTCTGGGTGATTCTCTAAGCACCCTTGTCGCGCTGCTCCTTGGCCTCGGCCAACTCGTCGATCCGCGTTCCCTTCCACAGCGGCACACCGGCCCGGTAGGCGGCCCGACCGATCATGTGACCGGCGACGGGCGCGGTTAGCAAGATGAAGACGATGGCGACGATGGAGCGGGCGACCAGCCCGGTCTCGCCGAAGTGCACCGCCACCGCGGCCAGGATCAGACCGCAGCCCAAAGTCCCCGCCTTGGTCGAGGCATGCATGCGGATCAAGATGTCCGGCAGGCGCAGCACGCCCACCGCCGCGGCAAGCGCGAAGAGCGCGCCGGCCAGCACCAGCACGGCGGTGATGATGTCGGTCATGGGTCCCTGCCCTCCTGATCCTGCGCGCGCTCCTCGCGCAGTCGGCGGCGCTCGGCGAAGCGGGCGAAGGCGACCGTCGCCAAGAAGGCCACCAGTGCCAGCGCGATGGCGACATCCAGATAGGCCCCCTCGTCGGAGGCGATGGCGAAGAGCCCGCTGAAGGCCACGGCCAGGATGGTGATGAGGTCCAGGGCCACGACGCGGTCAGGCAAGCTGGGTCCCCTGGCCATGCGCACGAAGGCCAGCAGCAAGGCCAGCATCAGCATGAGGAAGGCGGCGTCGATCGCCCAGGAAAGTATGGTCGCGGATGCCGGCATCACTCGAGCGCCTCGATGACCCAGCGTTCCATGCCCTCCTTCAGCTCGCGGCGCAGCGCCTCCGGATCGTCGACGAACATGCCGTGCACATAGAGCGTCTTCTGGTCTTCGGAGACATCCAGGCTCAAGGTACCGGGCGTCAGAGATATCAGATTGGCGACCAGGAAGATCTGCCCCTCCCCCTTGGCATCCAGCGGCAGGGCGATGATGCCGGGCCGGCTGCGGTGTGCGGGCGTCACCACATCCCAGACCACCTGCAAACTGGAGATCAAGAGTTCGTAGAGGAAGAGAAAGGTTAGCTTGAGCGCATGCCAGACCCTGCGGAAGTAGCGCGTTTCGCCGAACAGCGAACGCAGCAGCCACAAGGCAGCATAGCCGATGGCGAAGCCGATCAAGAGGCTGGCGAGACTGAAACTGCCCATCAGGGCCGCCCAGCCGAGCGCGAGCGCGGTGTTGAGGAAGAAGATGTTCATTCGGTCTTCCCCAGAACGGTGTGGATGTAGTCGGTGGGATTCAAGAGCTGATCGGCGGCACGCTCGGCGAAGACCACGAAGGGCTCGGGGAAGAGCCCGATCACGACGGTGAGAATGGCAAGTCCCGAGATCGGGAGCAGCATCGCTATGCGCTCGCGCCGGCCAAGCTGCGACAAGGCTGGCGACCGCCCCTCGGGATGGGGCTTCCAGAAGACCTCCGCCCAGATCTTCGTCATGGAGTAGATGGTCAGAAGGCCGACGATCAGCGCGACCGCCGCCACCACGTAGGCGTCGATGTCCAGACTGGCCTTGATCAGGATGTACTTGGCCCAGAACCCGGACAGCGGCGGGAAGCCGGCCAGGGAGAAGGCCGGCACCAGGAAGAGCAGTCCCAGAAGCGGGCTCGACTTGTAGAGCCCGCCGATCTGCGACAATTCGAATGATCCGGTCAGGCGCCGCGCCACACCGCCGACCAGGAAGAGGTTGGCCTTCACGATGATGTGGTGGACCAGATAGAAGACCGCGCCGACCAGGGCCAAGGGCGTATAGAGCGCCAGGCCCAGGACCATGTAGCCGATCTGGCTGATGATATGGAACGAGAGGATCTTCCGAATCTCGTTCTGCGCCGCGGCCCCCAGAACGCCGGTCACCATGGTGACCGCGGCGACGACCAGAAGGAGGCCGTGGGTAAAGGCGACGTCCTCGGTGAAGACCAAGGTGAACATGCGGATCAAGGCGTAGACACCGACCTTGGTCAAAAGACCGGCGAAGACAGCGGAGACCGCGACGGCCGGCGTGTGGTAGGCGGCCGGCAGCCAGAAGAAGAGCGGGAAGATCGCCGCCTTGATCCCGAAGGCGATGATGAAGAGCACGGCCAGCGTGGTGACCAGGCCCTGATTCTCGACGGCGCGGATCGCGCCGTGCAGATCCGCCAGGTTCAAGCTGCCGGTAAGGCCATAGACCAGGCCGATGCCGATCAGGAAGAAGACGGTCGAGACCAGGTTCAGCGCCACGTACTTGATGCCGCCGTCGAGCTGCGCCTTGGTGCCCCCCATGACGAGAAGCCCGAAGGAGGCGATCAGCATGACCTCGAACCAGACGTAGAGGTTGAAGAGGTCGCCGGTCAGGAAAGAGCCCGAGACGCCGGCCAGCAGCACAAGAAAGAGCGCGTTGAAGCCCAGCTTCTCCCGCCTGGGTCCGATCTCGGCCAGGGCGAAGAGCGCCACGGCCAGGCCGGTGATCGCGGTGATCACCACCATGACTGCGCTCAGAAGGTCCGCCACCAAGGTGATGCCGAAGGGCGACGGCCAGGACCCCATCTGCGCGGCGACGACGCCCTGCTCCCACACCTCGAGGAAGAGCAGGATCGAGACGACCAGCAGCAGCAGGCACCCGCCGATGGTGATCACGCGCGCGCGCTGACGCTCCCGGCGATAGAGGAAGGCCAGGATCGCCGCCACGATCGGCAGGAGGATCGGCAGGGTGAGCAGCCAGCTCATGGCTTCCGCTGCTCCTCGTCCTCGGGCTTGGGCTCGGCGATCCGCATGGCGTCGCTGTCAAGGGTTCCCAGTTCCTGATAGCCGCGAAACAGCAGGGCGAGCGCGAAGGCCAAGAGCCCGAAGCTGATGACGATCGCGGTCAGGACCAGGGCCTGCGGCAGGGCATTGGCGACGACCTCCGGCGGCACGGTCGCGCCTTCCGGCACCAAGGGCGGCACAGAGGGCGTCAGGCGACCGGCGGTGAAGATAGCCAGGTTGGCGGCATTGCTCAGCAGCACCAGCCCGAAGACGAAACGCAGGAGGTTGCGCGCCAGCATCAGGTAGACGCTGGCCGCCACCAGGAGGCCGATCAGGACCGAGAGCACCACCTCCACCGCCCTAGACCTCCTCTTCCAGCGAGAGGACAAGGGTCAGCACGGAGCCGATCACCACCAGGTAGACGCCGATGTCGAAGACCAGGGCCGAGCTGATGGGCAGGCCCTTCTCCCCCTCCCCGCCGCCGATGAACCACCAGAGGCCGGTAAAGGGCGGGTCGCCGGCCAGGACCGGGGCGATGCCGGCCGCCGCGGCGATTGCGAGCCCGATCATGGCGATGGTTCTGGGTTCGAGCCGCAAGGCCTTGCGGGCCGCGTCGGTGCCCTCGGCGATTGCGTAGAGGGCAAAGCCCACGGCGGCGATCAGACCGCCGCCGAAGCCCCCGCCCGGCTCGTTGTGGCCGCGCAGCAGCATGTAGACCGAGAAGAGCAGCATCAGTGCCACCAGGATGCGGGTCGCGGCACGCAGAATGAGAGAGTTCATCGACGTCTCCTCTTCGCCGCGCCGCGCACCAGCCCGTAGGCGCCCAAGGCCGCCAAGGCCACGACCGCGATCTCGCCGAAGGTATCCAGGGCGCGGAAGTCCACCAGGATCACGTTGACGATGTTGCGGCCATGCGCCTCCGGTACGCTCACGTCCTCGAAGTAGCTGGTGATCCTGCGGTCCAGCGGCACTTGCAGGACCGCCAGCATGATCAAGGTCACCACCAGGCCGACCCCGATCGCCAGCACGGCGTTCGCGCGGCGTATCCAGCCGCGTGCCTCGCGCTGCATCTGCGGCATGCGCAGCATGACCACGGCGACCAGCACCACGACCAGGGTCTCGACCAGCAACTGCGTGATCGCCAGGTCGGGCGCGCCGAACATCACGAACAGCAGCGCTATGCCCACGCCGACCGCGCCCAGCCCGCAGATCGCCGCCAGGCGCGAGGCCGTGATCAGCGTCACCAGCCCGCCCGCCGCGATCAATGCGACGACCGCCCAACCGGTGAAGCGCAAGCGGGGCCAGCTCTCCGGCAGGTCGATGGCATCGCGCACCAGCAAGGTCGTTCCCACGCTGAGGGTCAAGGTGGCGAAGACGATGAAGAGGTAGCGGCGCAAGACCCCGCCTTGCAGCACCCGGGTCTGCCAGGCGGCCAGCTGCTTCAGGCCGTCCAGCAGCCGATCCCAGATCTCGTCGCCATGCCAGGGAAAGCGTCGGTCGATTTCGATCAAGCGCGGCCTTAGCCAGCGGTGCAGCGTGTAGAGGAGCACGCCCAGCGCGAAGGTCACCAGGCTGAGCACCAGAGGGAGATTGATGCCATGCCAGAGCTTCAGCTTGATCTCTTCCTCGCGCCCCAGGATGGCCGTCACGCCCGGCTGCACGAAGGCATCGGCGATGACGGCGGGCGCCAGGCCGAAGCTCAGGCCCATCACGGCCAGGACCAGAGGCCCGATCCACATCCTGATGGGTGCCTCGTGCGGCGCCTTGGGGGTCGAAGCCCGCGTGCCCGTGAAGGGTCTGAGAGCCACCACGCCGGCCACGGCCACCATCAGGGCATTGGCGACCACCGCGGCGGTGGCGACCAGGAAGGGCTCTGAGGCGATGGCGAGCGCCCCCTCGTACTTCAGCTCCTTGCCGATGAAGCCCAGGAAGGGCGGAAAGCCCGCCATGGAGAGCGCCGCCAAGGCGGCGGCGATGGCGGTGATCGGCATGGCGCGCGCCAGCCCCCGCAGGACCGTCGCCTCGCGCGTGCCGGTCTCGTGGTCGATGATGCCGACCACCAGGAAGAGCGCCGCCTTGTAGAGCGAGTGGACGACCAGGAAGGTCACCGCCGCGGCGACGGCAACGCTATCCTCCGCGCCCAGGAACATCGTCAAGGTGCCCAGCGCCATCAGGGTGGTGTAGGCCAGCGCCAGCTTGAGGTCGGTCTGGCGCAAGGCCAGGATCGAGGCGATCACCGCCGTTGCCGCGCCGAAGATCGTCAGGGTCCAGATCCAGACCTCGGTGCCGCTGAGGGCCGGGTGCATGCGTGCCAAGAGATAGACGCCGGCTTTCACCATGGTGGCCGAGTGCAGGTAGGCGCTGACCGGCGTCGGCGCCGCCATGGCGTTGGGCAGCCAGAAGTGAAAGGGAACCTGCGCCGACTTGGTGAAGGCACCGGCGAGGATCAGGATGAGGATCGGCAGGTAGAGCTCATGCGCACGCAGCTCGTCCCCCATCACCAGGATGTCCGTCAGTTCGTAGCTGCCGGCCGCGTTGCCCAGGATGATGAAGCCGGCGAGCAGGGCCAGGCCGCCGGTACCGGTCAGCAAGAGTGCCTGCAGCGCCGAGCGGCGCGCCTTGGCGGAGGCGTGATCGAAGCCGATCAGCAGATAGGACGTGAGGGTGGTCAGCTCCCAGAACACGAAGAGCGTGATCAGGTTGTCCGCGACCACGAGCCCCAGCATCGAGAGCATGAAGGACAGGATGTAGAGATAGAAGCGATTCAGATGCGGATGACCGGCGAGGTAGGCGCTGGAATAGAGCACCACGAAGAAGCCGATGCCGGAAATCAGGATGGCGAAGGTGAGGCTGAGGCCGTCGAGCAGGATCGAGAGGTTGACCCCCAGGCTGGGAACCCAAGGATAGGACCAGCGCACTACCTGCCCGTCCGCCACGGCCGGCAGCTGGGCCAGAAAGACCAGCAGGAGCGCGGCCGGAAGCACCCAGGCGACGCGGCCCGGCCAAGCCGCCGGCGCCGCGAGCTTGCCGTCGCCGTCCCCCCCGCCTTCGCTCTTTTCTCCTGCCGACGCCTGCATGCCGATCGCGTATCCCACCTGACCGCCGCACTACACTTTCTCTGACAGCCGACCCACGGGCCGCTTGTCAAGGCCAACCACGTCTCAGGCGGCGTCCGAAGGATGCGGAGAGACGCTGGTTCCTAGGGGCCACGCCGCCGATCGGGCGGTGCGTGGCCAAATGCCACTTCACGCAGGCGGCGCCATACGGCGCGCTGAAACCTCGGCAGCGCGCCGCGGTCTTCTGCGGCGCTGCGCAGGAGAAAGCCGGCATCGTCCGGCAGGCGGGAGCAGCCGGCGTAGAGGCCCGGCTCGTCTCCCCTCAGCTCTTCGAGCGCGCTTGCGAGGCGATTAGAGGGTCGGGCGAAGACCCAGACCTGCCCCAGGGCGGCGGGCGAAGGCCCCGGCGTGGCGAGCGCCAGCGTGGCGGGCTCGACGCGGTTGCGCTCCCGGACCAACAGACGGCCATCGGGGCGCCTCGCGGTGAGGCGACTTTCCAGCTGCCGGAACCCTGGGTTCGCGGCCGCGCCATGCCAGGTGAAGCCTTCCGCCAGGATCAGGAAGGCGTCTTCCGGGAGAGTGACCTCGACGGTCTGGCGCATCCAGGCCTCGTCGAAGAGCACGATGGGATCCGTCAGGACCTCCAAGACGGCGCCGGGCCCGCAGTCCAGGCGCCAGGTGATCTCCGTCGGCGCGTCGGTCCGGTTGGCGTGCACCGCCTGCGCCCCTTGGCTGGTGAGGTGCGCCGCTGCGCCCTGACCGACCGATAGGCTGTGCTCCACCCTGTCCTCGGCCAGGATGATGCTGCTGGTGGACTGCGGAATGACGCTCGCCATCCCTTTGGGGGCATGATCGATCCAGAAAGGCCGGGTGAGGCTCCAAGGATAGCGCACGCGGCGCCGCGCCAGGCGCGTGCGGCCGTCGCCATCGCGCGCGAAGGCCAGATCCAGCTGCGACACCAGGAGCGACGCTTACCGCAAGAGGTAGCGCTGGGAGAGCGGCACCTCCTCGACGGCCGCGCAGTCCAGCAGCACGCCGTCGGCCCGCACTTCGAAAGTCTGCGGGTCCACCTCGATCTTCGGCAGGGCGTCGTTGCGCACCATGTCGCGCTTGCCCCGCGCGCGCACGCTGTCGATCTCAACGAAACGCTTGGCGACACCCAAACGCTCCCTGGTGCCCGCCTCCATCGCCAGGCGGCTGACGAAGGTCACGCCGTGCGCCTCCTTGGCACGCCCGTAGGCACCCCACATCGGCCGCTGGATGACGGGTTCCGCCATCATGTGGCTGCCGTTTCCATCGCCCATGGAGGACCAGGTAACGTCGCCCGACTTGATCACGGAGAAGGGCTTCAGGCCGAAGGTGGCACGCGGCCAGATAACCAGATCGGCCATCTTGCCGGGCGAGATGGATCCGACGTGGGCGTCAATGCCGGCGGCGATTGCCGGATTGATGGTGTACTTGGCAACGTAGCGCAGGATGCGCTCGTTGTCGGCCCGGGCCGTGGTCTCCTCCGGCAGGCGGCCCAGGCGGTCCTTCATCACGCTCGCCAGCTGCCAGCACTTGGCCAGGTTCTCCGCCAGGCGGCCCATGCCCTGCGTGTCGGTGGCGAAGATCGAGATCGCGCCCATGTCGTGCAGCTGGTCCTCCGCCGCCATGGACTGCGGGCGCGTACGGCACTCGGCGAAGGCCACGTCCTCCGGCACCGAATAGTTCAGCATGTGGCAGAGCATGGTCATCGGCACCCCCTCCTCCAGCGCCGCCGGGGTGAAGGGGTTGGTCGGATTTGTCGAGGACGGCAGAACGTAGGGTTCCGAATTGACCTTCAGGATGTCGGGCGCATGCCCGCCGCCGGCGCCCTCGACGTGGTACATGTGAACGGTGCGGCCGTCGATGGCCTGCAGGGTCCGCTCGCAATAGCCGAACTCGTTGATGGTGTCGGTATGGATGTGGACCGAGAAGTCATGCCTGTCGGCGGCGACCAGGGAGCGATCGATCACCGCCGGCGAGGCACCGAAGTCCTCGTGGATCTTCACGCCCAGCGCACCACCGGCGACGGATTCCTCGACCGCGCCGACGTCGGAGCAGCCGCGACCCAGGAAGCCGAAGTTGATCGGGAAGGCATCGCAGGCCTGGATCAAGGCGCCCAGTATGTTGGGACCCGAAGAGCTGACGTCGAAGTGGGGGCCGGGCGACATACCGATCATCGTGGTCGTGCCGCCCGCCAGGGCATGGGCGACCTGCTCCGGCGAGAGGAAATGTGCGTGGGCCTCGATCCCGCCGGGGGTGACGATGAAGTTGTCGCCGTGCATCACGGTGGTGTTGGGACCGCACCGCAGCGCCGGGTCGACGCCCTCCATGACGTCAGGGTTGCCGGCCTTGCCCACCCCGGCGATGAGACCGTCGCGCACGCCGATGTCGGCCTTCACGATGCCCAGCAGGGGATCGATGATGGTGGCGTTGTGGATCACCGTGTCCACGGCGCCCGAGGCGTAGGTACCGGTGGTTTGAAAACCCTCGCCGTCGCGCATGACCTTGCCCGCGCCGGTGGTCAGTTCGTCGCCGTAACGGGTGAAGTCCCGTTCCACCTCGGCGAGCAGGGAGGTGTCGGCCAGCCGGAAGAGATCGCCGGTGGTCGGTCCATAGAGTTCGGCATAGGCCTGCCGGCTCATCCGCGCCATGATCGCCTCCTCACGCGCCGCGATAGCCGAGCTTGCGCGCCTTCTCCAGCGCCGCCACCCTGACCGCCGGGTCCTTGCTATCCCCGTCGGTGAGCCCGCCGAAGCCGAAGACCAGGCCGCTGCCGGCGAAGGGCACCAGGGTCACCCGCTTGGCGATCCCGGGGTCGAAGCGCGCGCCGGTGCCGGAGGGGACATCGAGCCGGCGGCCGAAGGCCTTCTCCCGATCGAAGTCCAGCACCGGGTTGACCTCGAAGAAGTGAGCATGGCTGCGCACCTGGATCGTGCGGTCGCCGGTGTTGAGCACCTCCAGCTCCACCTGGTCGCGCCCGGCATTGACCTCGATCTCCCCCTCGGCCGCGATCAGCTCGCCCGGCGTCACCTCCCCCTCCGGACCGGGGTCGATCGGCGAGAACAGGGTGACCAGCTTGGTGCCTTCGGCCATGGAGACCTCGAAGGAGACGACGGGCGTCATCGCCCCGACGCCCGGTAGGACATCCTCCGGCCCCAAGAGGCCGTGTCCCAGTTCCACCAGCTCAGGATGAGACAGACCCTTGCGCGCGGCGGTCATCACCTCGTCGCAAATCAGCGCCACAGCCTCCGGCTGGCTTAATCGGATGCCCTGGCCGCGGTAGCGGCGGGCCAGCTCCGCGGCGGTGAAGATGGTCAGGCGTTCCAGCTCCGTGGGTGACAGGTTCATCGCTCACCAACCTCCTTCAGCGAAGTCCGCCCGCGCCCGGACGACATTAAGGCGCCAGGTAGCGCAGCAGGCGTGGATCGTCGCCGATGCTGTCGGCCGCGCCTTCCAGGGCGACTTGGCCGCGGTCCATGACATAGGCCCGGTCCGCCACGCGCAGCGCCAGCTCGACGTGCTGTTCGACGATGATGATGCTCATGCTCTCGCTCAGCAAGCGAAGGCGCTCGGCGATCTCCTCGATCACCCCGACCCAGACCCCTTCGGTCGGCTCGTCCAGCATGAGCAGGCTCGGCTTGCCGAGGATGGCCCGGCCGATGGCCAGCATCTTGCGCTCGCCGCCAGAGAGCGTGCCGGCCTGCTGTCCCAGGCGCGCCGCCAGCTTGGGAAAGAAGTCGAGCACCATGTCGATGCCCGACTTGTCCTTCTGCGTGACGGCACCCAAGGCCAGGTTCTCGCGCACCGACAAGCGGCCGAACACGGCGTCTTCCTGCGGCACGTAGCCCATGCCGCGGCGCACGCGCTTCTGCGTTTCTTCGCCAACGGCCTCCTGGCCGTCGAAATGGATCGAACCAGCGGTTGGGCGCAGCTCGCCGATCAAGGTCTTCAGAAGCGTGGTCTTGCCGACGCCGTTGCGGCCCAAGATGGCGACACCGCTCTTCGGCGCCACCTCCAGCGAGATCCCGAAGAGGACCTGACTGTGGCCATAGCCGGCGGAGAGGCCTTCGACCCGGAGCAGAGCTTCGTCAGACACGGGTGGTGTAGACCTCCTGCACCTTCTGCGACCGCTCGATCTCCTCGACAGTGCCGTCGTCCAGCACCTTGCCGGAATCGAGCACCGTCAGGTGGTCGCAGATGTCCTTGATGAAATCCAGGTCGTGCTCGACGATCACCAGCGCGCAGTGGGCGCGGATCGGCTCCAAGAGCTCACCGGTCACCCGCCTTTCCTCCGAACTCATGCCGCCCGTCGGCTCGTCCAGCAGCAGGAGCTTGGGCTCTTGGGTGAGCGACATGGCGATCTCCAGCCACTGCTGCTCGCCATGGCTGAGCTCCTCGGCCAAGGCATCGGCCTTGTCGGCCAGGCGAAAGCGCTCCAGCGCGTCCATGACCTCGCCATGCAGCTGGTGCTTGCTCTGCGAGCGCAGCAATGTCCAGATCGACTGATGCGCCTGCAGGGAGAGCAGGACGTTGTCGTAGACCGAAAGCTCCGGCAGAACCGCGGTGATCTGGAACTTGAGGCTGAGCCCTTGCCTGGAGCGATCGGCCGGCCGCGTGCGCGTGATCTCGGACCCGTCGAAGGTGATGCTGCCGCCATCGGCGAAGTGAGCGCCGGCAATGGCTTTCAGCAAGGTGCTCTTGCCGGAGCCGTTGGGACCGATCAGGCCGTGGAAAGTGCCGGCCTCGACCGTGACGTCGACGCCGTCCAGGGCGCGCAGCGCGCCGAAGGTCTTGGTGACCCCGCGGACCTCAAGCAGAGCCACGCCCACGCCCCTTTCCGCCGCCGCCGGATCCCAGACCGTAGGTGCCGATGCGCTCGCGCTCCGACACCACGAAGCCCAGCAGGCCCGCCGGCTTATAGGCCACGACGACCAGCATGATGATACCTAAGATCACAGGCCAATAGTTCTTGATAACATCCTGATCCGACAGAGTGAACGCTATCGTTTCGATCGCGAAGACGCCAAGCAGGGGGCCGATCAGCGTGCCCACGCCGCCGAACAGGGCGTAGAGCACCGCGAAGGTGGAGAGCCCGATGCCCATGCTGCCCGGACCGATGAAGCCTTCGTGGTGCGCGTAGAGGCTGCCGGAGAGGCCGGCGATCATGCCGGCGAAGCTGAAGACCAGGGCCTTGAAGGCCTGCACCCGGTAGCCGAAGAAGGCCAGGCGCTCCTCGTTCTGCCGCATGCCGGCGAGCACCAGTCCGAACTGCGAGCGCACCAGCCAGCGGCTGCCCAGATAGGCGATCAACAGGAAGCCCAGGACAATGTAGTAGAAGAGCTGCCCCGGCTCGATCTCGAAGCTGCCAAAGCGCAGGAAGTCCCAGATCGACATGCCGTTGCCGGCGCCAACCCACTGCCAGCCGGCGACCATGCGTTCGGCCGCGTAGGAGGCCGTCAAGGTCCCCAGCGCCACGAAGATGATGGTTGGCGTGCGCTTGCCCAGGAGCAGGAACCAGCCGATGAAGAAGGAGACGACGAGCCCCACCATCATGCCGATCGGCACAATCCCCCAGATCTGCACGAAGCCCGCCTTGTTCGCCAGAAGTGCTATGACGTAGCCGGCCATGCCGAAGAACAGCGCCTGGCCGAAGGTCATGATGCCGGAAAAGCCCCAGCAGAGATCGAAGCTGATCGCCAGCATGCAGAGCAGGAGCATGCGGGTGACGATGATGGTGTGAAAGTCCGAGACGAAGAGCGGCAGGAAGAGCAGGACCGCCAGCAAGATCAGCTCGACAAGCGGTATCACGCGCAGCGGGCGGCGCGCGGACCTCGCCGCGCCGTCAAGGGCGTTCATGAAGATCGTCCCGAAGGCGATGAGCTACCAAGGGTGGGACACCCGCGACCGGTAAGGGTCGCGGGTGCCGCCTCGCTCAAGTCTCGCCGCATTCGTCGGGGTCGACCATCTTCGCTTCGTCGATGATGTCCCACACGCCGTTGTTGGCACGGCCGATGTACATGTTCATCGCGACATGGCCGCTGCCCGGCACCACCTTGGCCGGACCGCCCGGCCCCTCGGGGATCGAGGCGCTGTCGAGCGCGGCCGCCACGGCATCACGCGCCAGATCGCCGTTGGTGGTGATCACCGATTGCTCGTAGAGCTTGATGGCGCGATACATGCCCGTCGAACCGGTGCCGGCGGAGAAGAGGTATTTGGTGTCCGGGAACATCTCCGCGTACTCGACGAGCAGCTGCTTGGAGAAGGGGTCGTCCACGGTGTGGAACCAGTCGAGGCAGGAGTAGACACCCTCCAGCTCGCGCTCGGGCACGTAGTTGACCGCGTTCTCGTCGAAGTAGACGCAGGAAGAGGTGCCGCCCTTATCCTGGAAGCCGGCCTCGTAGAGCTGCTTGGTGAAGGCCTGCAGGCCCGGCGGAATGACCGTGTTGAAGACGTGGTCCACGTCCTCGTTCATGATCTTCGCCACCGTGGCGGAATACTCCAGCTGATCCAGCGGATAGTACTCTTCGAAGACGATCTCGCCACCGTTCTCCTCGATCACGCGCCTGGCCCAGGTGTTGAGCAGCTGCGGCCAGATGTAGTTGGCGGACGGCATGGCGAAGCGCTTGGCACCGTTCTTGATGAGGTAGGGCAGTAGATCCGCGCACTGCTGCGCAGGCGTCGGTCCGGTGCACCAGAGGAAGGGCGTGCACTCCTGGCCCTCGTAGAGCTGCGGGTAGAGGTAGAGGGTCTTGCCGCGCCGCACGATGGGGTTCTTGATCGCCTCGCGCATGGCGCTGGTGATGCCGCCCATGACGACATCCACCTCGGACTGCTGGATGAGACGGCGGACGTTGCCGACGGCCACGCCGGGGTCGGAGGCCGTGTCCTCCAGGATAAGCTCGATCGGGCGGCCGAGGATGCCGCCGGAATCGTTGATCTTCTTGACCGTGAACTGGGCCACCTGCCAGTTGGAGTTGCCGCCCGGCGCGATGGCGCCGGTAATGTCGGTGGCGATCCCCATCTTGATCGGTCCTTGTGCGTGCGCCCACTCGGGCTTCAGCACCCAAAGCCCGCCGCTCGCCGCCCATCCCGCGGCGGTCAGCGCGGAGGCTCCCGTCAGGAAACCACGCCTGCTCAAACCGTTGGTTTGTCGGGACATTGTTACATCCTTCCCTTGCTGAAAAGGCCACTCGGCCGGAACTTTACGATGGTGAGCGCGACGACGAAGACCAGCACCTCGGCAAAGACCGGGGAGATGGATGTGGCAACGCCCGGGATTTCGCGCAGCCACTGAAAGCCAGGGACCATCGCGCCGATCATCGCGGCGCCGAGGATTGGTCCTTCGAAGGTCCCTACACCCCCCAGCATGACCGAGAGGAAGGCTTGCACCAGGAAGCGGACGCCAAGGTCCGCGGAAAGCGAGAAGAGCGGCACCATCAGGGCCCCCGCCAGCCCGGCCAGCGCCGCGCCGAAGGCGAAGGTCATGGCATAGAGCCGCTTGGTCGACACACCGGACGCCCGCGCCAGATTGGGGTTCTCCAGGGCGCCGCGCACCTGCAGACCGTAGGAGGTGCGTGCCAGGAAGAGGAAGCAGCCGACCATCACGCCGACGGTCACAAAGATGATCACCGTGCGCCAGATCGAGAAGCTGAGGTCGCCGACCTCGAAGGCGCCCGGGATCGGCTCGTCGATGGAGTAGTACTGACCGCCGATGAGCCCGCGCACCGTCTCGCGGACGATGAGGCCGATCGCGTAGGTGGCGAGCATCGCCACGATCGGACTTCGATAGAGCCGTCGGATGGCCGAGGCTTCGATCAAGAGGCCGAAGATCCCGACCAGAAAGGGCGCGGCCAGCATCCCGGCCCACTCCGGCAAGCCAGCTTCGCGAAAGAAGTAGACCGAATAGGCGCCGAGGAGGACGAACTCGCCGTGCCCCAGGTTGAAGATCCCCATCATGCTGGCGATAACCGCCAAGCCGGCGACGACCAGGACCATGATGGAGGAAAATGCCAGGATGTCGAACACCAACTTGATCGACGCATCCATTCCCGGCTCCCCCTCGTTCGACGACGTCTCGACCTTGCCTCCGTGCCCTAGGGCATTTCGGCGGCGGTCCACCCGTGCATCAGGCACGCTGAGCGTCGTCGCAACTCCCCTCCCGGATTGCGAGATGCGCAGCATTGCACGGAACGGCGTAAAGCCTCTTGCAGTTGCTAAGAGCTTGTCAAGGCATCATGCCGGGAAAAAAGGCAATTCTCGAGATCTGCCCAACGTTTGACGTCAGTGATCACGAGCTAGGCAGGCTTTGCGGCGCGACTGCCTGTTCATCGTGCCCACCCCCGGTCGCGCGCCGCCGACACCCGGTACCGTCAGCGCGGAGCCACCTCGATGGAGTCAACGCGCTCGGGATAGAAGCAAACGCAGTCCTTGATCTCCGTGACCTCCGCGAAGGGTTCCGGATAGGTCCAAGCAATGTCCTGGATCTCGCCGCCACCAAGCTTGGCGGTGAAGTAGGAGGCCTCCCCCTTGTAGGGGCAGACGGAACGGCTCGGGCTCGCGGCCAGCAAGTCGAGCGCCACGTCGGCGCGCGGAAGGTAGTAGCGCGTCGGCAGACCGGTCTCGAACAGCATGACGGGCGCTTGGCTGTCGGCCAGAACCTCGCCGGCCGCTGTGACGACAACCCGACGGCTGGCCCTGAGCGTGTCGATGCGCACGAAGGGATTACGCGGGTGGGCCAGCAGCTCCTGCTCTTCGTGCCAGAAGGAGTCCACGCTCGTCCAATCGAAGGCCAGGTAGCCGGCGATCGCCCCCAGGCCTGCCGTCGGCGACTCATAGCTCCAGACGGCGTTCGCCTCCCTGCTGCCGGAAAGCTCGATGGTCCAGTAGCTGGCCTCTCCCTTGTGCGGGCAGCGGGTCGTAAGATCGCTCTGGCGCAGCAAGTCCCGTCTGACGTCGGCGGGGGGAAAGTAGATCACCGGATGGCGTCCGCGCTCGCACAACAGCTGCGCGGCGACGCTGTCCGCCAGGGTTTCTCCCGCCTTCATCACCCGGAAACGCCTGCCGTCCCGAACCAGATCGATCGGCCCCACGGTCGTCACGCTCATGTCGGACCCTTTCCTGTGCTGTCGGCCGACCGGGCCGCGTCATCGCGTGTCGTCGGCTCGAGATCGCTGTCTTCCGGGATCAGCAGGCGATAGACCTCCGACTGGTCGTCACGACCGCGGAGGACAAAGCCGCCGACCTGCTCGTAAGCAAATTCGGGGCCGATCGCCGCCTTGGTGTCGACGCCAATGAGCACGACGACATCTTCGTCCGGCGCCACGTCCTTCCCCAGGGCCTCCAAGCGCTGGGCCGTGTTCACCGTATCGCCGATCAGCGTGTAGTTGACCCGACTGGGCGCACCGATGTTGCCGACGACCGCTGGGCCAGAGTGGATGCCGATCCGAAGCTTGATCGGTCTCTCGCCGCGCGCGCCGCGCCGCGCGTTCTCGGCCCTGACACGTTTGGCGATCTCCAGCGCGGCACGGCAGGAGCGCGCGGCATGATCGGGTTGATCCAAGGGAGCGCCCCAGAAGGCCATGATGGAATCGCCGATGTACTTGTCGACGGTCCCCTCCTCCCGCTCGATCGCCTCGGCCAGGGAGGTGAAGTGGGCGTTCAGGAGATCGGCCAGCTGCGCCGGGCCCAAGGCGGCGCCCAGCTGGGTGAAGCCGACGATGTCGGTGAAGAGCACGGTCACTTGCCGCTCTTCGGAGCGCACGCTGGACCCGCCGGACCGCATGAGGCGCAGGACCAGGCTGCGCGGCACGTATGTCCCGAACCAGCGCAGACCGGTCACCATGGAGTTGAAGGTCTTGGCCGCGATGTCGAGTTCGCGGAAGGTGCTGCCGGGCAAGGGCTTCAAGCCTTCGAAGGCCAAGCCGCTGACCTCTTCAGATGCCTGGGCCAGGCGCCCCAGCGGCCGCACCGTGGCGCGCACGAAGAGAAGGGCGATCACCAGGGCAAATATCAGAATCGCCAAGCCCAGAACACCGGCCCAGATCAGACGATTGAAGGTCAGGCTGATATCGCTGCTGCGGAAGGCGACGCCGACGATCCAGGGCGTGACACCGACATGTCTGATCTCTTCGTAGAAGTAGATGTAGTCATCGTCGTCACCACTGACGACATGTCCCTCGACCGTGCTCTCGTCCAGGAGATAGGGCATCTCGTCCACGACGTTGTTCCAGATCGAGGCGAGCACGTCGTCGCCGACGTCGTTGATCAGTGGAAGCGGCTTCAGCTCCGAAAGACCGGAGAAGCCCTCGGCCAAGGTCGGATGGGCCAGCACCTCCGTACGGCCGCGCAAGACGAAGGAATTGATGCCGCTCGCCTGATCGAACTCGCGCATCAAGGCCGAGAGTTGGCGGACCGACACGATCGAGAACATGAGCCCGATCGGCGCGCCGTCGCGTACCACGGGCTGCGCCACGACGATGTGCGAGGCGCCGAAGTCCTCCACCCAGGTCACCTCCCGCCAGCTCGGATCGTTCAAGGCGGCAACGTTCTCGAAGGCACCCCGGATCTCACTCCGGTCGCTCCAGTTGTCGCGATAAGCGACCAGTTCGTCTTCGTCGCGTCCGACGCGAACAGCCTCGTAGTCGCTGCGGACGAAGGCGATGCCGGAGACCTGCGGCGCTGCCGCCAAGGCACCGCCCATGATGTCGACCAAGCGGTCCGTGTCGAAAGGGTCGACCTCGCCGCTGGCGATGAGCTCGCCCACGAAGGTGACCTGATCCTGCGCAGCATCCAGGGAGGACTCGACCTCGCCAACCACCGCCTCGACGGTCAGTTCCGCCAAGGCACGTTGAAGGTCGAAGGTGTTGCGGGTCGCCGCCTCCATGGCGACCCAGAAGCTCGACCCCAGCGAGACGATCAGCAGAAGCACCAGGCCGATCGGGAAGGTGCGTGCCATCGTCGGCCGCCATCGCCGGCGCTCGACCTCCGGCACAGCCTCTCGCTCGGGCGGTGATCCAGTCATCCTGGGACGCTAGCTTCCCGGACTGCCGCCGCCAAGCCTCGCGCGCCGCCGGGTCATCGATCTTTCTCCCGATAGGGATTGCGCCCGCCACGCAAACGGATGCGCAGCGGCGGGCCGAAGAGGTCGAATGACTGCCGCAGCCCGTTCTCCAGGTAGTGGAGATAGCTGTCGGGCAAGGCGTCGGACTGGCTCGCGAAGAGGGCGAAGGTGGGTGGCCGCGCCTTCGCTTGGGTCATGTACTTCAAGCGGATGCGGCGGCCGTGCGGCGCCGGCGGCGGGTGGCGCGCCACGGCCTCGGCCAGAAAGCGGTTCAATTCCGCCGTCGGAATGCGGTGATTCCAGGCCCGATAAAGCTTGACCACCGCTGGCAGCAGGCGATCGACGCCGCGACCGCTCTTGGCCGAAAGCGTCACCAACGGCAGTCCTCGGACTCTCGGCAGGCTCTGGTCTACCCGGCGGCGTATCTCGGCCAGCGTCTCCTTCGGGTCCTCCACGAGATCCCACTTGTTGACGGCGAGGACTAGGCCCCGCCCCTCCTCGACGACGTTCTCGGCGATCGTCAGGTCTTGACGCTCGAGCGGCTGGGTTCCGTCCAGCAAGAGCACAGCGATGTGGGCGTAACGCAGGGCGCGGCGGGTGTCGACGCCGGCCAGCCGCTCCAGGCCGTCCTTGATCTTGGCACGCCGGCGAAGGCCGGCCGTGTCGATCAAACGGATGGCCTGGCCTTGATAGTCCCAATCCAAGGCGATGGCATCGCGGGTAATGCCCGCCTCCGGTCCGGTGAGCAGCCGCTCCGTGCCGATCAGCCGATTGACCAGGGTGGACTTGCCGACATTGGGTCGCCCCAACACGACCAACTGCAAGGGCCCCTCCTCGGCCTCGGCGTCGGGCTCCTCCGGCTCACTCGCCTCCCGCTCGGGATCGCCCAGCGCCGCCTTCATGGCTTCGTGCAGATCGCCCAGGCCCAGGCCGTGCTCGGCCGAAATCGCGATGGGGTCGCCCAGACCCAAGGCGTGGGCCTCGGCCGCCAGCGCCTCGGCCTCCCTGCCCTCGCACTTGTTGGCGAGCAGCAGCAGGGGCTTGTCCAGGCGCCGCAGCCACGCGGCGAAGCGGGCATCGTCCGGCAGCAGGCCGCTGCGCGCGTCGACCAGGAAAAGCACCAGGTCGGCCTCGCCGACCGCCGCCTCCGACTGGCTCTTCATGCGCCCGGCCAGGCTGTCGGGCGGCGCCTCCTCCAGACCGGCCGTGTCGACGACTTGGAACTCCAGGTCGTAGAGCCGCGCCTCGCCTTCTCGGCGATCGCGGGTGACCCCGGGCTGGTCATGCACCAGGGCCGAGCGCCGCCCGATCAGGCGATTGAACAGGGTCGATTTGCCGACGTTGGGCCGGCCGATGATGGCGACGCGGGGAAGCATGGCCCTCCATAACCCAAGAGGGCGCCCTCAGCCAGGCCCTGGTTCGGGGGCTAGTTATAGCGCCGGCAGCTGTCGGCCCCGATCGAGAGGTCGCAGCGCGCCAGCGGCTTCCCGCTTTCGCCGTAGAAGGTGAGGTAGGAGGCGTGGTCGCGGTCGACGACGGCGAAGCCGAAGCCGTGCAGGCTGAAGACGTCGCCGACGACGCCCTCGCCGACCGGAACGTCTTTCGCGCGCCCCTCGTTCGTATTGTAAAGAGCCACACCGCTGTTGCCGACGATCACTTGCGGCGGACGTCCCGCGACCGAAACGATCTGGGCGAAGTGCAGGTCGCCGGACATCACCGCCGTGACCGAGCGCGGCAGCATGGCGCCGTAGGCCTCGCGCTGAATGGTCTCGCGAAAGGTGAAGTGATTCCTTTCGCCAAAGCTCTCGCCATAGCCCCAGAGCGGTGCATGGGTCAGAACCCAGCTTTCCCCGGAGAGGTGGGGCAGAAGCTCGACGAACTGTCGGCGCATGGCCCGAAAGCGGTCCCAGGTGTAGAAGCGCCGGCTCCTGGTGGAGCTGTCGAGCGCGCCCAAGGTCAGATCCTCGAAGGGAACGACAAGTGGCCTGTTATAGTTGTCGCACCAGTTCGGATCGGGCAGCGGATCGGGCGAAAGAAAGCGCCGGAAGCCGCGCCAGGCGCGCCGGCAGTCCTCGTGGTTGCCGCGCACGAAGACGAAGGGCCGCGCCTCCAGAAGCGGTGACCCCGGCTTGAAGAAGTCGGCCTCCCAAGACGCCCAGTTATAGCCCCAGACGCTGCCGCAGACCGCGGGATCGGGGCAAGGCGCTTCCCGGTAGTGATAGTCGCCCAGGTGAATTGCCAGTTGCGCCTGCTTGGCGGCGGCCGAGCGCGCCAACTCGGCAAAGGGCCAGGCCTTGGGATCTTCGCAGGCCTGCATGTAAAGGCCGTCCCTGCGCTCCAGGATGCGGCAGCCGGTGTCGCCGATCAGCAGGATGCGGCGCGGGTTCTTCGGCAGCAGCGGGAAGCTCCGTTCGCCCAGTGCGGCGGCACCCACGTCGCGCCCGGCCAGGGCCTCGCAGGCCAAGACCGGAAAGGCCTCGCTCTTGGCTCCGCGCGGCGTCATCGCCACCGCCTCGCCGTCGATGGTGACGGTCGGGCAGGCATCGTCGTCGACGATCGCGCGAAAGCTCTGCTCACCCCCTTGGGCCGCCTGGGTCCAGTGATAGAGCACCTCGCCTTCGGCGGGCAGCGCGACCGTCGCCAGCGGCAGCAGCAGGGCCGACAGCCAGGCGACGCTCCCTCTAGCCGACACGGCGAAAGGTGCCCGCCGGCGACTGCACGGTGTTCTCGTCCATGATCTGAATCTGCGTCGCCTCAGGATAGTAGAACTGAGGCGTGCAGTATCCGTAGGAATCGCAGATCTGCATGGGGTCCCAGCCGGTTGGGTTGGTGTTGATCTGGATCCGGCCGTTGCCCACGGGATGGGCGGTCCAGGTCCCCCAAATCTGGATCGTCGAGAGCGGAGAGGTGACCACCGACTGATAGGTCCCGTCGGGCGCGTAGGTGACGGAGGCCTGCAAGGCGCCCCAGCCGGAGGGGATCGTCGCGCTCCAGCTTCCGACCAGGTAGGCCATCGCGGCCTCGGCGGTCGGCTGCTGCGGGTCCTGGTTGGGCTCTTGTTGTGGACTCCCGCTCGGCGTCGAGCCCTGGCCACCCTGCTCCGCCTCGAAGACGATCTTCGAGAAGAAGTCGATCAGCTGGTAGCACATGGTGATCTCGCCTTTCTGCGGGTCGTACCAGGCGTTCACCTCCTGGCAGTCCCGGAAGACGATGTGGAAGTCGCGCGGCCAGACGATGGCCCGCTCCAATTCATTGGCGATTTCCTCCATCGCGCCGCTGTCGCGGAACATCGGCATCATGGCGCGCCCCAGATCGGTCGTCGGCGCGTCGAAGGAGACGATGACCTTGCCCCCGGGCGTGTCCGGCGGATGGTCCCCCGGCGAGTCCTCTCCCAGATTCCGCGAGACGGGGATCAGGATCCTCTCCCAGGCCTGATAGCGCTTAGCGTAGTCCCAGGTGCAGCGCTCTTGATTGCGGGGCGGAAACTCCACCTGCTCGGCCAGCTCCTGATAGCGTTCTGGGTTGCCGCCGTAGATGATGCAGAAGGAATTGCGAAAACGCTTCAGACTGGGCGAGTGCTCACCCTGCCAGGGCTCCACGCTGCCCTCGGCGGCCATCCTCTTGCCGTTGTAGTACCAGAGCAGGGTGGAGTAGCGGACGACGTCATGCAGTATCTCCGCTTCGATCGGATCCTCCGGCAGGTTGCCTTCCTCGAAAACCGAGCCCAGGACGAAGGCCGAGAACTCGTCGGCGACATCCTCCTCCGGTCCGGTCGCCGGCAGCTGCAGTTCGCCGATGAGCGCATGCCCCAGTTCGTGGAAGAAGATCCCGAAGGCCACGCCCATGATGACCGAGCCGACATAGCGCTCTTCCTTCGTCAGCTGCTCGAGCTGCGGGTCGCCGCCGGCCTCCTCCGGGACCTCGGGCGGCCGATCCGGGTCGGCGCTGCTTTGCTGCTCGCCGCCGGGGCTGGGAAAGGGTTCCGCCTCCTTGGCACCACCGCCCGGCGCCGGGAAGGGATCGTCCTCCGCGGGCGCGGCGGCAGTCTCCTCCACCGCCAAACCGTCGAAGGCGAAACGGCCGGTGCCGACCGCGATCAAGCCGTAGCTGTCGGTGAAACCCTCGTCGCTCTCCACTTCGAAGGCGAGTTCGCCGTTGAGCAGCATCTTGGCGATCTTGCCGGCTTGCTCGAGTTCCAGGACATCGCTGCCGTCCATACGCGCCTTCAGGTTCTCTGCAACGCCGGCATGGTTGAAGCCGTCGGAGTCGCGCACCCAGACCGAGACCGTGCCGTCGGCCCCGACGGTGAAGGCCATGTAGCCGCCGGTCTCGTCGTAGTTGAAGAGCAGCCCGGCCTCCGAGAACTCGTCGCCGGCGCCTCTGAGCGCCAGGTTGACCCGCAGCGCCCTGGTGCCTCCGTTGAGCGGGGCGGCATTGACGCGATAGAAGCGGATCGACTGCGGATTGGACTGGTTGGAGAGCATGAACCAGCCTTGGCTCAGCTGCGCCGTCCATGCCCCCTCGGTCCCGAGCGTGACCGCGCCGGCGAGCGGGCCCACGTGATCGCTCAACTCTGCGTGAGCGTCGCGCTGACCATAGGACAGGAGACCCGCCGACAATACGACCGTCAGTACCAGTTGGAGCAATGCGCGGCTAAGGCAGTCTCGTGTCGAAGTCATCCTCCCCATCTCCCCATGCTGATCCCGTCAAAGCCGTGTCCGGAAGAGCCGGCGACGAAACGCGCGCCGGCTCCGACCTCGCGGGTGACACTGTATCTCACGACGATGCCCTCGGCGCACCCGCTTCCAGGCCGCGAACCAATCCCGGTCCGACCTGATCCGATCGCTTGCGGACAGCCGGCGGACCCTAGGTCTCCGCCCATGGCAGTCTCCCTCCCTCGTCCCGGGCCTGGCCGGCCTCTCTCCCCCACGGAGCCTCCGGCGGTTCGCTCCCACCGACCAGGATCGGCACGTCGTCACCGCCTCAAGGATAGCACCGAGACAACCATGTGATGCAAGAAACCGGACCGACGCGGCGAACCCGCTGCATCGACGACCCTCGCACTTGTGGAAGGGATCGAAGCCGAGAGGACGCGCGTTCGACCATCCTTCCTTGCGTCCCACAAAGCGAAAGGCGCCGGCAGCTTCACCAAGCCACCGACGCCCAACACCCTATGCCATATGAGAGCGCCTAGAACGGTCCCGGAGCAGCGCGTGCTCCCTTAGACCCTAGAAGGACCCTAGCCGTCGGCGGTCTCTTCGCTCTCCTGTCCGCCCAGCATCTCGGATGCGACCAGGCCGGCGTTCTCGCGCACCTTGCGTTCGATCGTTTCGGCTACGTCGGGGTGGTCGCGCAGGAAGGTCTTGGCGTTCTCCCGCCCTTGCCCGATGCGCTGGCCGTCGAAGGAGAACCAGGACCCCGACTTCTCCACGATGCCGGCCGTCACGCCCAGGTCGAGAAGCTCTCCGGTCTTGGAGATGCCCTCGCCGTAGGTGATGTCGAACTCCACCTGGCGGAAGGGCGGCGCCATCTTGTTTTTCACCACCTTCACCCTGGTCTGATTGCCGACCACGGTGTCGCGGTCCTTGACGGAGCCGATGCGCCGGATGTCCAGGCGGATGGAGCTATAGAACTTCAAGGCATTACCGCCCGTGGTGGTCTCGGGGCTGCCGAACATCACGCCGATCTTCATGCGGATCTGGTTGATGAAAACCACCAGGCAGTTCGAGCGAGAGATCGATCCGGTGAGCTTCCTGAGAGCCTGGCTCATCAACCTGGCCTGAAGACCCGGCAAGGAATCGCCCATCTCCCCTTCCAGCTCGGCGCGCGGCACCAGTGCAGCCACGGAATCGATGACCAACACGTCTATGGCGCCCGAGCGCACCAAGGTATCGGCGATCTCCAGCGCCTGTTCGCCAGCGTCGGGTTGCGAGATCAAGAGCTCGTCCACGTCGACGCCGAGCTTGCGCGCGTAGATGGGATCCAAGGCATGCTCGGCATCGACGAAGGCGCAGGTGCCGCCTTGGCGCTGCGCTTCGGCGACGACATGCAGGGCCAAGGTGGTCTTGCCGGAGCTCTCCGGCCCATAGATCTCCACGATGCGCCCCTTCGGCAAACCGCCGATACCGAGCGCGATGTCGAGCCCCAGGGAGCCGGTGGAGATCACCTCCGCCTCCACCGCCTGCTTGTCGGCGCCCAGCCGCATGATGGAGCCCTTGCCGAATGCCTTCTCGATCTGCCCGAGTGCGGCCTGCAACGCCTTTTGCTTGTCCACGTTCTCTCCCGTCACCAGACGAAGACTGGCTTGCGCCATGCGCGTCACTCCTTATCCCACAGCCGGACCCGATGCGGCAATGCGGACAAGGTACATGATTTGTTCTCGAAATAGCAAGATCAAAAAGTGAACAAGCGCCGGGAACGGCGACTTGTTCACAAGGCCCAAGCAATCGTCAATCGTCGCGCTGCGTGCGCTCCAGGCGCTCGTGACGCTCTTGCGCTTCGATCGACAAGGTTGCGATCGGCCGCGCTTCCAGGCGGCGAATTGTGATGGGTTCTCCCGACTCTTCGCAGAAGCCGTAGCTGCCGTCCTCTATCCGCTGAAGTGCCGCGTTGATCTTTGCGATTAACTTGCGTTCGCGATCGCGGGTGCGTAGCTCTAAGGCGCGATCGGTCTCCAGGGAGGCGCGATCGGCAAGGTCGGGCTCGGAGACGCTGCCCTCTTGCAGATGGTTGATGGTCTCGCTGGATTCGTTCAGAAGTTCCTGCTTCCAGCTAAGCAGCTTCACACGAAAGTACTCCCGCATACGCGGGTTCATGAAAGGCTCGGTGTCGTTTGGTTTGTACTCTGGTGACAAGATCGACGTCATCCACGACTCCCCCTGGCGCCTTCTCTAACGCGCTGAGGTGTATAGGCAAAATCAACGGGGGCAGCAAGACGGCCCGTGCCGATTCACGCGCTCAAATTCACTTTTTTGTCCGGCGGGCGGCGGCGGCGGCATGAGCGGCCAGGTCGAAAGCCTCTCTCCGCCGGCCGCGGACGGTAAAGGAACGCGCGGGCGCATGCAGGGCCTGGCCTTGCCGATCGGCTTGGTCGCCTTCCTCCTGGTGCTGCCGATCGCCAGCGTCGTGCTGCAGCTCTTCGAGCCCGACCAAGGCAGTTGGTCGCATCTCAGCCAGACGGTGCTGCCGACCTACATCACGAACAGCCTCGTCCTGGTCTTGGCGGTCGGCGTGGGGGTGCCGCTGATCGGCAGCACGACGGCCTGGCTCACCACGCTTTGCCGCTTTCCCGGCGATCGCATCTTCGCCTGGGCGCTGGTCCTGCCCTTGGCCGTGCCCGGCTACGTCATCGCCTATGCCTATACCGATTTCCTCGATGTCGCCGGGCCGGTGCAGACCTGGCTCAGGGCCACGTTCGACTGGCAGGTGGGCGACTATTGGTTCCCGGCCATTCGCTCCCTGCCGGGCGCCTGCCTGTTGCTGACCTTGGTGCTCTATCCCTATGTCTACCTCTTGGCGCGCGCCGCCTTCCTGGAGCAGTCGGTCTGCGTTCTGGAGGTCGGCCGCACCTTGGGCTACCGGCCATGGGGCCTCTTCGCCAAGGTCGCCCTGCCCTTGGCGCGGCCGGCGATCGTCGCCGGGACCGCGCTCGCCCTGATGGAGACCCTCGCCGACTACGGCACGGTCGCCTTCTTTGGCGTGCCGACCTTCACCACCGGGATCGTCAGGGCCTTCGCCTCGCTGGGCGACCGCGTCGCGGCGGCCCAGTTGGCGAGTCTGCTGCTGGTCGCGGTGATGGCGCTGCTCGCCCTCGAACGCTGGAGCCGCACCCGCCGACGCTTCTTCCACACCACCGGTCGCTATCGGCCCCTGCCGCAGTTCCAGCTGCGCGGAATGAAGGCCGCGCTCGCGATTCTCGCCTGTGCCCTGCCGCTCTTGCTGGGCTTCTTCTTGCCCGCCCTCCTGCTGGGCTGGATGTGGATCGAGCAGGCGGACGGCCGGATCGATCCGCGCTTTCCGGAATGGGCGTGGAACTCGCTGTCGCTCGGTCTCATAACCGCCGTCCTCGCCGTCCTGCTGGGCCTGCTCTTGGCCTATGGCCTGCGCCAGAGCGGCGGGCGGCTGCTGCCCGCGCTCTCCAGGCTAGCCGGCATGGGCTATGCCGTGCCGGGCACGGTCATCGCCGTCGGCGTGATCATTCCGCTCTCCGCGGCCGACCGCGCGCTCACTTCCGGCCTGGAGGCTCTCGTGGGCTGGCAGGGAGGCCTGCTCCTCAGCGGATCGATGGTGGCGCTGATCTATGCCTACCTGGTGCGCTTTCTCTCGGTCTCGATGAACACCTTGGATGCCAGCCTGACCAAGGTAAGGCCCAGTCTGGACGAGGCCGCGCGTACCTTGGGACGCCGCCCCGTCGGCGTCCTGCGCGAGATCCATGCCCCCTTGCTGTGGAGCGGGATCGCCACCGCAGCCCTGCTGGTCTTCGTCGACATCATGAAAGAGCTGCCCGCGACCTTGCTCCTGCGGCCCTTCAACATGGACACGCTGGCCGTCCAGGCGAACAACCTGGCCGGCGACGAGCGCCTGGCCGATGCCGGCCTGCCGTCGCTCGCCATCGTCGCGGTCGGCATTTTGCCCGTCATCCTGCTCTCCAAAGCAATCACCAAGGGCCGACCGGGGCTCTGACACGGAGCACAAAGAAGAGAGGGGCCAGCCTTCCGAGCTGACCCCTCGCCCTTTCCTCTGCGTGCGGCCGGCGTCTATTTCCAGCCGGCGCGGTCGTAGAGGCGCTGCGCATCGGGCTGCAGCTCGCCCAGAACCGAGACGTTGATCTGGTCTTCCTTGAAGTCGCCCAAGGCGACCACCGCCGCGTTGGCGGCAACGCCCGGAACGACGGGATACTCGTTGTTGCCGTTGGCGAAGTGCTCCTGCGCCTCATCGCTGGCCAGGAACTCCAAGAGCTTGATCGCGTTGTCCTTGTTTTTCGCGCTCTTCAGCACGCCGGCGCCGGAGACGTTGACATGGGTGCCGCGACCGTCCTGGTTGGGGAAGATGACCTTCAGCTTCTTGGCAAGCGCGTTGAGCGCCGGATCGTCGCTCTTCACCAAGCGGACGTAGTAGTAGGTGTTGCCCACCGACAGGCTGCACTGGCCGGCACCCACCGCCTTGATCTGATCGGTGTCGCCGCCTTGCGGGTCGCGCGCCATGTTGGCGACGACGCCCTTCGCCCAGTCCTCGGCCGCCTCCTGACCGTCGGCCGAGATGATCGAGGCCATGAGGGAGAGGTTATAGATGTTGGAGCTGGAGCGGATGCAGATCTGCCCCTTGTACTCCGGCTTGGCGAGATCCTCGTAGCGGGTCGGCAGGTTCTGGACCTTGGCCGGATCGGCGTAGATCACGCGCGCGCGCTTGGAGAAGCCGAACCATTCGTTCTTCGGATCGCGCAGGTGCGCCGGTACCCGCTCCTCGAGATAGGCCGACTCGATCGGCTGGAAGATCCCGGCCTGCTCGCCGCGCCAGAACATGCCTGCGTCCACCGTCATGAAGATGTCGGCCGGGCTGCCTTCGCCCTCTGCCTTCAGGCGCTCCAGCAGGGCCGGGCCCTTGCCTTCAATTCGGTTCACCTCGATCCCGGTCTTCGCGGTGAACATGTCGAAGAGCTCTTGATCGGTTCCGTAGTGGCGCGAGGAGTAGACATTGACCTCCCCTTCCGCCACGGCAGCGCTCGACAGCCCGACGGCCGCAACCAGCACTGCGAGTCCCACTTTCCTCATAGCATCCCTCGCGTTACAAAAAAGCAGTGCGGCATTACTAATGACACTTACTCGCACTCGCAAGCGGCTTCGCCAAAAGTGCGAATAGGACGCACCCGCAGCACCAGACCGCCGCAGCCCAGGCGGTTCTGTAAGCCTTCCGGGAACACCGCATTGAGCTGGATCAATCGCCCGTCAGCCGGCCCGAGCGTCCCAGGGCGGCCATCTAGGCACGCAAGTCGGGTCCGAGCGGCAGCGAAAGGGTCGAGCCTTGCGGCGTCGTCGAGCCTAGGCTCAGCTTTGAACCTGCGCGCCGAGCTCCGCGAAGAAGCGCTTCCGGTCCGCCTCGCTGGGCTGGCCCATCTCCTTCTTCCCTTCGGTGCTGTAGGGTGGAAAGGGCCAGGCGGCCTCGCCGCCGAGGTACCTTTGGTTAAAGATCGCCAGGTCGTCCTTCAACACCTCGACCATCCAGTCGCGGAGATCCTCCGGGATCAGAAAGCGCTCGCGATCGGACTGGTTCTCGCAGACCCGCACGACGTCCTTCAACGCCAGGTGGGGAACCCCGTCAGCCCCGTTCAGGGTCCCTTGATTGAACTCGAGCAGTATGCTCGCGGTCACGTAATCCAAGCTGGTGTTCAAGCGGGTGTCCAGGAAGTCCAGCTCGACCCACTGGCCGACGGTGATCCCCATCAAGTTCAAGAAATCGGTGACGATGTCGCCTTTGAACAGCGCCTCCTTGGAGAAGATGCGCGCGACGATGTTCTCCCGCCCGAATTCGCGCGCCCAGGCCTCGCACACATTCAAGTAATTGTATCTTTGCCGTATGACCTTTGGTCTCGGCCTTGAGAGCGCCTTGGGCTTCCCGTGTTTCAGTTCCGTCGAATAGGTCGAAGCAAAATAGTCGATTGGATTTCGAAAATACATGATGACCTTCACGTCTTGGCCCGTGCTGGTCAGAAGCAACTTCATCCGGGCGACGTCGGTCGGATCGAGCGCTTGTCCCCAGTGCTCGCAGGAAATCATGTAGTGCGACGAGGAATCTATGGTGCGCCTGAAATCCTCCTCCAGCGCCACCATGAACTTGTTCACGGCGTCCTCGCTGGTCAGCCCGTGCATTACGCGGCTGACCCGTTTCGGATTGGTCTTCATCGAGTAGGCGCCCAGGATGCCATGCCCCTCCTGGCCGAGCAGACTGGGGTAGACGAATCCCAGGTCGGCGAGCGCCTCTCTGTTCATCTGGAAGAACCGCTGCAGGGAGGTCGTGCCGGTCTTCTGCGTCCCCGCATGGAAGAAGATTGTCATTCTCTCGCGATCACTCCGAGGAAGCGGGTCGTCCTTACAGGCTCACGGCCGCTAAAGCGCTAGCATCAGGCGCCGTCGTACGACATCGTTCCCTACCACCGGGCTCCGCGCCTCTCAAGTCCGACGCGGGTGTAATGCTCAAGGCCCGCATCCTATCCATGATGGCCAGCAAACCGACAGGGCGCGAGGTACCAACAAGCCTCGGGCAACTAAAGGACCTTGCGCCTTCACGCCAAGAAGTGCGGGCGCCCAGGCGACTGCTGCAATCACACGATCGATAGGGGCCATGACGGGTGGTTTGAGTCATTTCCCAAGAAGCCATGTAACATCCACGAGCGAGCGAAGGAGACAGACAAACTTGACTATCGCATAGTATCGATGAGAGTGAAGCCGTGAAGACGAAAAAAGACATCCAAGACACTTCGAATCCTAAAAATCGGGCACGGTCAAATATTTATCCGATTCTTGTTCTAATAGATAAAGTATAGCAAAAATAATCAGAGTTTTTCACAAATTATTTCTGCTTTGAGACCAAAGTTAATGTCGTTCTGACGCTCGACTCTCGCGAACGCGTGCGCCAGCCGCGCACTGCCAATTGACTGTCCATTCGAGTAACACACCTTCCCAGACTCTTCGGGCCCTCTTGTGTTCCCAACTGGCAGAATGCAAATCTCACAGTCTTTCAATGGCGGACTAGTCCGTACTTTCCTCATAAAGTTCCTCAGTTCGTCCCAGTCAATGCCTGATTGCGCTCCAATCATGGCCTCCAATTTGGAGGATACCTGACCGGCTGCAACATCGCCAGTATTTGCCCCCATTTCAACACTTATCAACTTCTCCTTAATCTCTTTCACATCATTCTCGAGACGATCAATTTCATTTACGTTAAGCGAAGACTGCGTGTTGATCGCGATAGCGAAGCCAGCGCCGGATACGATTGCCGCCGCAATCACGCTCGCAGCAATAGTTTGCCAGAACGTCATGGATGAGCCTCCTGTCCGATAGGGCAGCATGGCGTGGAAACTCCTGTTCGCTGCCCTCGCGCTCTTGTTTAGTTTTAAATCTACAGCATGCAGCAACTTTTAAGTCAAGAACAGCTCGCAATGCAATACTATTTTTAGTAGCATTTTTGAAGGATGTCGCATTCTTCCTTTCTAGTCACTCAAAGACCGGTACAACTGGCTCTACCCCCTAGAGGCACCGTCGCACAGCTCATCTGAATGTTCTAGGTCGCGAACCCGTTCCCATAAGAAAGGCCTTAGGGTCCAGCAAAGCCAAAGCGTGCGGACAGATCACTCCCAGTTATCTCTTGGGAGCTTGAGTCAAACACGTGCGACTTCAGGAAGCCCTTTGAGAGGTTGATCCCCTAGCGCTTCGCTTTCCCCGTCTTGCGGCCCGAGATCACCGGCCAGAGTTCCGCCCAGGCCATCAGCAGCACCAGCACCATGACGATGGTGAGGTCCACCTCTTCGACGAAGTAGACGACCACGGCCAGGAAGGCGACCAAGAGGAGGAAGGCCGCCGACGCCAGGACCCTGTCGAGGCCGCTGCTGACCTTCGGCGCGGCGGATGCGCCATTCGGCGTCTCAGACATGCTGGTCCTCCTCTTGAAGACGTTGCAGCAACCAATGCGCCGTTCGAAGAAGGCGCGCGTCCTCGCCGATCCGGCCGATCAGCTGGACCCCGATCGGCAGACCGTCCTCGCCCTGCATCACGGGCAGGGTCACGGCCGGGCCACCATAGAGGGTCCATAAGAGACAGAAAAGCGAATCGCCGGTGGTCTCCAGGCTGGGCGCCTGCCCCAGGGCCGGCAAGGTGACGATGGCGTCGTAGCGCTCGAAGACCTCTTCCAATCCGGCCCTGATCAGGTTCTGCCAGTCCAGCGCCACAAGGTAGTCGTGCGCCAGGATCGCTAGGCCCGTTTCGATCCCCTGGCGCAGCTGATCGCTCAGGCTCTCGGCGGAACGGCCGTAGAGCGCCGAGGCGGAGCGCGCCATTTCGGCGTACATGATGGTCTCCTGGACCTCGCGGCCGCGGCGCAGGGGGTCCGGCAGAGCAAGGCTGTCGCACTGCGCGCCCAGCAGATCGGCCAGTTCGGCCAGGCCCGCGGTTGCCGCCTCTTCCGCCTGCTCCCAGCCCGGCTGCTCAAGCAGGGCGAAAAGAGGGGGAACAGGCGCTGCCTCCTCGAGCGTGCGCGACAGGCGCGGATGGGCGGCCGGCCGCGTGTCGGGGTCGCCGGGGTCGTAACCGTAGAGCGCCTCGGCCAGAAGCGCGGCATCCTCGAGACTGCGTCCGAAGGTGCCCATCGTGTCGAGGTGCCGGGAGATCGCCAGGACGCCGCGGCGCGAGATGCTGCCGTGGCTGGGCTTGAAGCCGACGACGCCGCAGAAGGAGGCGGGACGGATCACCGAGCCCGAGGTCTGCGAGCCGATCGCCACCGGCACCATGCCGCTGGCCACCGCCGCCGCCGACCCGCTGGAGGAGCCCCCTGGCGTGCGCGCGGCATCGTGCGGATTGCGCGTCTTGTTGGGGGTGAAGAGGGCGTGCTCGGTGGTAACAGTCTTGCCCAGGACGATGGCGCCGGCGGCCCTCAGGCGATCGACCAGCGCCGCATCGTGGCTCGGCCGGCGCCCGGCATAGGCGGCGATGCCGCACTCGGTGGGCAGGTCCTTGGTGTCGACGATGTCCTTGACGCCCACCGGCAGGCCATGCAGCGGACCGATCGGCTGACCCGACTTGCGCAAGGCGTCGACGGCATCGGCTTGGCGCAAGGCATAGTCGGGGTCGAGCGCCGTCCAGGCCTGCACGCGCGGCTCCTCGCTCTCGATCCTGGCGAGCAGGGCTTCCACCAAGGCCCGGGCGCTGAGCTGGCCCTTGGCCATCCGCTCCAGCGCGCTGGCGGCGCCGAGCGTCCAGAGCCCCTCCCCGTCCTTAGGGGCCATAGATCTGCTCCGGCAGCCAGAGCGCGATGCCCGGGAAGACGTAGATGATGACCATGGCCAGGATGATCATCGAGAGGAAAGGCATCACCCCCTTGAAGATCTGCATCAGCTGCACGTGCGGCGGCGACACGCCCTTCAGGTAGTAGGCCGCCATGGCCATGGGTGGCGTCAGGAAAGACGTCTGCAGATTAAGCGCGATCAGGATCCCGAAGAAGAGCGGATCGACGCCGAAGACGGGCAGCAGCGGTAGGAAGATCGGCACGAAGATGATGATGATCTCGCTCCACTCCAGGGGCCAGCCCAAGAGGAAGATGATGAGCTGCGCCATGATCAGGAAGGCGATGGGAGAGAGCTCCATGCCGATGACGAACTCGCTGATCAGCTCTTCGCCGCCGAGATAGGAGAAGACGGAAGAGAAGGTCCAGGAGCCGACGAAGAGCCAGCAGACCATGGCCGAGGTGCGCACCGTCAGGTAGATCGATTCGCTCAGCACGCTGCGCTCCAGGGTGCGCCAGGAGAACCAGGCGACGGCGCCGGCGAAGAAGCCGACATCGACTCCATACCAGGAGAGGTAGCTGCTCACCCGGTCTTCGAGACCGATGTTCATCAGCAGCAGATAGGCCGCGCCCAGGCCGCCGCCGACCAGGGCGCCCCGGCCGGCGAAGACCATCATCGCCCGGGCCGCGTCGCTGTGCGGCTTCAGCCGCCGAAGCAAGGGACTGCTGTCGCCGAAGAGGACGATCGCCGCGCCGATCACCAGACTGGCGACGACGGATACGACCGGGCCGCCCAAGAGGCCGCTCTCGAGAGACACGGGATCGCCGACGATGAAGGAACGCAGGACCTGGAACACGACGACGTAGGCGACATAGATGGCCAGCACCACGGTGACGCCGACGCCGGCCATCTCGAACCAGATGTCCTCCTTGCGCAGCAGTCCGGGCTTGGCCCAGGGCGCGGAGCGCTCGCCCTTGAGAACGGCGGAGACCCGATAGGCGATGGCCAGCAGCAGGCCGCCCAATGCGCCGACGGAGGCAGCCTCGGACGGTGTGGCCAAGCCGGCCAGGATGGCGCCCAGCACCGAGAGGATCAGGAAGGCCAAGGGGAAGAAGGAGGTCATCACCATCTTGGCCACCTGCAGCTTGGAGATATCCTCCAGCTCCTCGGCCTTCGGCTTGGGCGCCAGCTTCGGGTTGAGGGCCGCGCGCGCCATCACGTAGAGCATGTAGAGCCCGGCCAGCAGGATCCCCGGGAACATGGCGCCGGCATAGAGCTTCACGATGGAGACGTTCGAGGTCGCCGCATAGACGATCAGCATGATGCTGGGCGGAATGAGGATGCCCAGACAGCCGCCCGCGCAGATAACGCCGGAGGCGAAGCTGGTGTCGTAGCGGGCCTTCAGCATCGCCGGGAAGGCGAGCAAGCCCATCAGGGTCACCACCGCGCCGATGATGCCGGTCGCCGTCGCGAACATGGCGCAGGTCGCCAGAGCGGCGATGGCCATCGAGCCCGGGAGCCGCCGGGCCGCGATGTTGAGCGTATAGAAGAGACGATCGACGATGTTCGCGCGTTCGACGATGTAGCCCATGAAGAGGAACAGCGGCACCGCGGTCAGGACGTCGTTGGCCATGACGGAATAGGTCTGGTTCACCAGGAGATCGAAGATCCTGTTGTCCAGCAGGCTGTCCATCCGCTCGGCGTCGAAGTAAGCGTAGTAGCCGAAGGCAACGCCCATCGCCATCAAAGTGAAGGCAATGGGAAAGCCCAGCAGAATGACCAGTATGAAGACCGCCAGCATCAGGACGGCGATGACGGGATCAGACATCCTTAGCGGCCCTTTTCATCGTGGCGCGGATCGATCGTGTCGATGGCTTCCGATCCGTGCTGTAGAACTTCACGCTCGTGCTGGCGCAGCAGCACCTCCTCCATTTCCTCGACATCTTCCTCGGGCTTCAGCCAAACCCCGGTCCTGATGCAGATGATGCAGCGGAAGACCTGCGCCACACCTTGGATCAGAAGGAGCACGCCCGCGGCCACGATCACCGTCTTGAACTGGAAGATCGGCACGTTGGCGGGGCTCATGACGCTGACTTCCGCGTAGCGCCAGGAGCGCGACGCGTATTGCCAGCCGGAGATGATCAGCGCCAGCACGCCCGGAAAGAAGAAGATGAAGTAGAGGATCAGCTCGACCGTGGCCCTGGTTTTCGGCTTCCACAGGCGATAGACGAAGTCGCCCCTGACATGACCGTCGCGGGACAGGGTGTAGGCCCCGGCCATCATGAAGAGGGTCCCGTACATCATGTAGCTGACGTCGAAGGCCCAGGAGGTCGGATCGCGCAGGAGATAGCGCACGAAGACCTCGTAGCCGACGCCGAAGGTCATCACCATGATGCACCAGGCAAAGATCTTGCCGAACCAGGCGGAGATCTTATCGGCAATGGCGATATAGGTTTCCATCACCCTTCCCTCTCCCGTGAGCGCAGGCACGCGCGGCGGCCCAAGCGGCCGGAGCCGTCGGTCGAGACACCTTGCTTGCCGTCACATCAGAGACCGGTCGGGGCGGCCGCTCGCCACGGCCCATGCCGATGCCGGCCGCCCCTTCATCACGCTGCGTCGACTAGAAGTCGATCTTGCCCGGGAAGTAGTGGTTGAAGGCGAGCTTGTAGTCGGCCTGGTTCATCAGCGAGTAGAAGGCCACCCGCTCCGACCAGGACTTCTGACTGTCGACCACCTTCTTGAAGTACTCGCTCTCGTTCAGCTCCTTCAGCACCTCGTCCCAGGAGCTCAGCTGCGCCTGCATCACGCTCTCCGGCGTGCGGAAGACCTCGACGCCGTACTTGCTGATGAGCTCCTGCAAGGACTTGGAGTAGCTGTCCATCGCCAGGCCGAAGTTGGAGGTGTTGGCCGCCTCGGCGCTATGCTCCAGGATCGCCTGCAGGTCCGGATCGAGCGACTCGAACTTCTCCTTGTTGAAGATGATCTCGAAGAACTCGGCCGCCTGATGGAAGGAGCCCATCATGTAGACCTTGCGCACGTCCTGGGCGCCGAACTCCAAGTCGGAGGTCGGATTGTTGAACTCGAAGGCCTCGATGACGCCGCGCTCCAGCGCCGGCACGATCTCGCCGCCCGGCAGCTGCGTGACCCGCACGCCGATGCCCTGCATGATGTCGGTGGCCAGGCCGACGGTGCGGTACTTCAGGCCCTCCAGCTGCTGTTCGCTGGTGATCCGCTCGGTGAACCAGCCCAGCGGCTGAGTCGGCATCGGCATGCAGAAGAAGCCGACGAGGTTCAGTTCGAGAATGTCCTCGATCAGCTCGCGATAGAGCTCCTTGCCGCCGCCATAGTGGATCCAGGCCAGGACCTGGGAGGCATCGGCGCCGAACACCGGGCCGGTGCCGAAGAGCGAGGCCGCCTTGTCCTTACCGTACCAATAGGCCGTCACCGTGTGGGCCGCGTCGATCACGCCGTCATTGCAGGCGTCTTGAACCTGGAAGGCCTTCACGACGGCGCCCGCCGGCAGGAGATCGATCTTCAGACGGCCGCCCGACATGGCTTCGACGCGGTCGACGTACTGCTGTGCCATGGTCTGGAAGATGGCCTTGGCCCCCCAGGAGCTTTGCATCTTCAAGGTGATGGGCTCCGCCCGCGCGACGCTCGGCATGGCGACGGCGGCTGCGCCCAGCGCGGCCCCGCCCTTCAAGAAGCGGCGGCGGCTGGATTTGCCCTTTTCGGCAGTCGTTACTTTCTCCGTCATGAGGATTTCCTCCCAGTCTAGGTTCTCGGGCCGAACGCCCACTAAAAAGCTGTGGTTTACTTGCCCTTCTTTGTGTCTGCTCGACAGAGGGCCTTTGTTTTGAAGGCGATGCTAAGAGCTTTGAACCGACTCTGCAAGCGGTCCCATCGGGCCCGCCTTTCACCCCTGCTCACTTTCCGTCATACGGAAATCCCGGCAGGGATCGCGCGTCGCAGCGCGACGACGCGCTCGTGCCGACCGGTTCAAAGCGTCTGGTCGCGGTACTCCGACTCGAACTTCTCCCTCACCCAAGCCAGCAGCTTGTGGTCTTCGGCGAAGCGCTCGTTGAGCTTGTCCAGGGTCTCTTGGCTGACCGCCGTATCGCTCTTCTTGACCTTGGTCACGTTCGCTCTCGTGGGCTCCAGGTCCGGGCGCTCGTAGAGCCTGGCCAACATCCGCTGCATGTCGTCCAGCTGATCGCTCGTGCAGCAGGCGAGATACCACTTGTCGATGATGCGCTTCGCCTCTTCCGCTGACTTTTGCCCGGACAGAAACACTGTCTGCGCGGACGAGACCAAGCGGCTCTTCGGGTTCTTCATCTTTGACACGATGTACTCTTCGAATGTCAGAGCCATCGCCTGGTCACGGATTTTCTTGCTGCCGCGCTCTCTGTTGTAATAGTAGTCCGATGCAACCCGCGCGATCGGGTCGCGGATGATCCCGATGTAGAGCACGGGACTGTCGATCAGCCTGTGGTTTCCGAAGTCGAAGTGGCCCGCCAAGAAATTATAGGTCTCAAGCTGGTCTTTTGACAGTTCTTGGATCTTTGGAGAGAAGCGATCCGTCTTCGGGTCGCGCACCTTGTGCCGAAAGCAGTGCTCCGCGCCGAAGATCTCGTTGAAGAACCTGAAGAGCGAGGTGCCGCCAGCCTTTGGTATGTGATTGAATATGATCTTGGACGTGCGCAGCCTGTCCCGCGTCAGATGCATCTAGGGCCCTCCCACCTTCCGAACGGCTTCTCTCCCACACCGAGGCGCCAACTAGCTACCATCCCGGCCCGCCGATCTTCCATCCAAATCTGCCCCATTACCGCAGAGTCTCTCCGGCTTTGCAGATCAGCCACGCACGACGGCCTTAGCCTTTGCATGGCCGGCGGCAAGGCCGTAGCTTTGGCGGAACGCTCGCACCAAGAGGCTAAGCGACCGATGCCCGGCGCAGATCTCCTGATTCCCTTCGCCCTGGCCACCCTGCTGTTCGCCTACATGCCAGGCCCCGCCCTGCTCTACACGGCCGCCCAGACCATGGCCAGAGGCCGGGGCGCCGGGCTGCGCGCGGCCTTCGGTATCCACATGGGCTGCTATGTTCACGTCTTCGCGGCGGTCTTGGGCCTCTCGGCGGTCTTCCGCTACGTCCCGGAGGCCTATCTGGGTGTCAAGATCCTGGGGGCGCTCTACCTGGTCTGGTTGGGCATTTCCATGATCCGCGGCGGACGCAAGCCCTTGGAGGGGTCCGACGTCCCGGCGAGGTCCGGACGCAGAGCCTTCATCGAGAGCTTCGTGGTGGAGCTCCTGAACCCGAAGGTCGCGCTCTTCTTCATTGCCTTCCTGCCTCAGTTCGTCGACCCCGCTGCCGCCTTGCCGATCTGGCTGCAGTCCTTGATCCTCGGCGTGGTGGTGAACCTGACCTTCTCCTCGGCCGACGTCGTCACCGTCTTTCTCACCTCCGCCATCGTAAGGCGGCTCAAGCGCAGCGGCCGCGCGCTGGTCGTGGCACGCTGGTTCGGCGGGTCGATCCTGATCGCCCTTGGCGCGAAGCTGGCAACCGACAAGACCTAGACCAAGAGCCGGACGATAGACCGGCCGGCATCCGGTTCTAGGCGGCCGAGGCCTCCAGTCCCTCGGCCTTGCGGCGGGCCATGAACTCCTTCAACGCCTCGTCGATGCCGGGGTCGATCGGCGGCGGCTCGTAGTCCGCGATCAGCTGCTTGGCGATCTTGGAGGCACGCACCGTGGCGTTCTCCGAGCCCGCTTCCTCCCAGCTTTCGAAGTTGCGCCAGTCGGACAGCAGGGGCTGATAGAAGGCGGTCTCATAGCGCTCGATGGTGTGGTCGACACCGAAGAAGTGACCGCCGGGGCCGACCTCGCGGATCGCGTCCAGCGCCAAGGTCTCCTCGGTCACCTCAGGGCGGTGCGAGAGGAAGTGGGCGAACATCCGCACCAGTTCGGCGTCGACCACCATCTGCTCGTAGGAGGTCACCAGCCCGCCCTCGAGCCAGCCCATGCCTTGATGCACGAGGTTCACCCCACCCAGGACGCACGCCCAGAGGGAGTTCTGCGCTTCGTAGGCCGATTGCGCGTCGACGGCGTTGGAGGCGTTCACGTTGGAGGAGCGGTAGGGCAATCCATAGCGCCGCGCCAGCTGACCGCCGGCGATCACCGCGAAGCTGTACTCCGGCGTCCCGAAAGCGGGCGCGCCCGAACGCATGTCGACGTTCGAGGTGAAACCGCCATAGATCACCGGGGCGCCGGGCCGCACCAGCTGGGTGTAGGCAATCACGGCCAGCGCCTCGGCGTTCTGCTGGGTCAACGCGCCGGCTAGGGTCACCGGCGTCATGGCGCCCATCAAGGTGAAGGGCGTGACCACGGCCGCTTGGCCGTTCTCCGCCAGCGCGGTCAGGCCGTTGATCATCTCGGCATCGACCCGGCGCGGCGAGTTCACGCTGATGACCGCGAAGAGCGAGGGATCCTCCGCCAGCTCCTCACGCGTCATGCCGCGCGCGATCCCGATCATGTCGATCGCATCCTCGACCCGCTTGCGGCCGATGGCGCGCGCCATGAAGAGCCGGTCGGACAAGGTGAGGTTGGCGTAGTAGCCATCCATGTGCCTGGTCTCGGCCGGCAGGTCCATCGCCTCCACCGGAGAGGCGGTGAGGTTGTGCCCCACGCCCAAGGCGCAGAAGAGCTTGATCAGGTTGCAGGCGTCCTCGTAGTTCCCCGGACGACGCCCCCCTTCGAGGTCGGAGCAGTTGGGCGGACCCGACGCGCAGCCGATGTTGAAGTGGTTGCCGCCAAAGGTCTGGGCATGTCCGGGGTTGCGCGGCGTCAGGCTGAAGGTCTTGGGCGCCTTGCCGACCAACTCCATCACCAGGTCTCGTCCGAGACGCACCAGGCCCGAGTCGCGGTCAACGATGGCGCCCGCCTTGGCGTAGCGCTCCACCGCCTCTTCGGACAGCACCTCTATCCCCTGCTCCTCGAGAAGGCGCAGGGAGGCACGGTGAATGGCTTCCAGCTCGTCGGCCTTCAACACCTCCCAGCGCGGGAAGGTATTGACCAGGCTGTGCCACGCGTGGCTCTCGGCTGCGGATTGGCTGCGCCGGGCGCGCGTTCCCCGGCGACCACCTTCACGGCGGCTCATGGCGCGTTACTCCTCAGATTGCTCTCTGGCGTCTCGATTGGGAGGACTTTCGAGGCTTGGAGGTCAGATGGGTCTTCATTGCCTCGCTTCCTAGCCTTCCCCACCTGGCTTTGGCGGGGGTGACCGTACTCGCCGCGAATCGTCGCCAACGCGACAGTCCGTGGTCTCAGGCCTCCGCCATTTCGCCGCCGAGCGACTGCACCATGGCCACGATCGCCCCCTTGGCGGCGATCAGCGCATCGCCGTCCGTGCCACGCGCCACCAGGCGCGTGCCGAAACGCTGCTGCAGCTGGAAGGGGTAGCTGCCCAGGTCCAAGGTGGGATAGGCGGCCTGGATCTCGGCCAAGCCGGCGGCCACCTTGCTCTCGGGCAAGAAGACCGTGACGCTCTCCGAAAGGATCGGGGGGCCGCCGGTCAAACCCGGCTTCACGCCCTGGAACATGGCCTGCATGATCTTCGGAATGCCGGCCATGACGTAGACGTTGCCGATCTGGAACCCGGGGGCCTTGCTCACCGGATTCTCGATCAGGCTGGCCCCTTCCGGAAGGGTCGCCATGCGCAGGCGTGCCGGATTGAGCTCTCCCGCCGGATAGTGCTCCGTCAGGATGGCGACGGCACGCTCGTCCAGCCGATGGGCGACACCGAAAGCCTTGGCGACCGCCTCGGCCGTAATGTCGTCGTGGGTGGGTCCGATGCCGCCGGTGGTGAAGAGGTAGGTCACCCGCGCCCGCATCTCGTTGACGGTGGCCACGATGACATCCGTCACGTCCGGGATGACACGCGCTTCCACCAGCGGGATACCGATCTCCGCCAGGCTCTCGCCGATGAAGGAGAGATTGGCGTCGCGGGTCCGCCCGGACAGCAGTTCGTTGCCGATCAGGATCAGACCGGCGGTCGCGCCCTCGCTCACGCTAGGCCCCTCCCCCTCGCAGGCTCAGTTCCGCTGATAGCCGCGCGAGGTCATGCAGTTCCGGAAGAGCTGTCCGAAGCGCTGTTCGCTGGCATAGGGGCGGTTCGCCTGATTGAACTGATAGAGGTTGCCCGCCTGCGCCGGGTTGTTGCTGCGGAAGATGGTCCCGCGATCGTCGTTGATCTGCTCGTCGTGACGCACCTGGGCATTGGCGAAGGCGTAGCAGGATTCGAGGTCGGCCTGATGCTGCGCCGAGCTCACGCCCGCGGATTCCCAGCCGCTGGCATCGCGTTCGATGGTAGTGGTGGGAACCGCGCTCTCCCCGGTGATGTCGGGCGGCGGCAGTGCCTGTTCTTGCGACGGCGACGGCGGAGGGGGAGCGCTGCGCGGCGGAGTCGGATCGACCCCCGGCAAGGGCTGCTGGGTACAGGCAAGCAGGAGGGCGCTTACGCCGACCGCCAGCATGGCGGCGCGCAGCAGGCTCCCCAGCTTCAGCGTCTGGCCCATATCCCTCTGCTCCTTTCAACCCAGTCATGACGCACCGAAGGTGGTGCCGGCCGTCCATCTCTGGGAGGGTGGAGTCGCAGGAAGCAGATTGCAACCCTCGCCATGGACTTTGACTGCCGGCGTTGCGATCTTACATTCCTAACCTTGAGCCGCCCCCATCCGATCAGCCGAAGACGACCCTCATGCACAGCACAAGCGACGCCGGACTTGCCAGAGACCTTGCCGCCGAAGCGAGGCGCATCCCGCTGCACGGGGCCGAGGACATGGCGGCGATGCGGCGGGCCGGACAGCTAGCCGCGGAGACCTTGGACTACATCACCGGATACGTCGCCTCGGGCGTCTCCACCGAAGAGCTGGACAGCCTGTGCCATGCCTACATTCTAAAGCACGGTGCGACACCCGCGCCCCTGGGCTACCGCGGGTTTCCCAAGTCGATCTGCACCTCGATCAACCATGTCGTCTGCCACGGCATTCCCTCGCCGAACAAACGGCTCGCCGATGGCGACATCATCAACATCGACGTCACCGTGATCCTGGACGGCTGGCACGGCGACACCAGCCGCATGTTCTTCATCGGCAAGCCCAAGGTGAAGGCCAAGCGCCTGGTGGATGCGACTTTCGACGCCATGTGGCGGGGCATCGAGCAGGTGCGCCCCGGCGCCCGACTGGGCGACATCGGCCACGCCATCCAGAGTTTCGCGGAAGGCCTGGGCTTCTCGGTCGTCCGCGATTTCTGCGGGCACGGGCTCGGCCGCATCTTCCACACCGCGCCCTCGGTCCTGCACTACGGCGAGCCCGGCACCGGCATCGAACTCAAGCCCGGCATGTTCTTCACCATCGAACCGATGATCAACATCGGCCGCCCGGAAGTCCTGATCCTGAAGGACGACTGGACGGCGGTCACCCGCGATCGTTCCCTCTCCGCCCAGTTCGAGCACTCGATCGCCGTCACCGAAGACGGCTATGAGGTCTTTACGCTTTCCCCCAAAGGTTGGCATAGACCTCCCTATGAAGGCTCCTAAGGCAGAGATCGCGCAACCAAGGGCTGATGCGCCCAAGCCGGACTACCTAGGCCACCGGGAAAGACTGCGCGCGCGGCTGCTGGAGCGCGGCGGCGAGAGCCTGGCCGACTACGAAGTGCTGGAGATGCTGCTGTTCGGCGCCAGGGCGCGCGGCGACACCAAGCCGCTTGCCAAGCGCCTGATCGCCCAGTTCGGCAGCCTGGGTGCCGTGCTCGCCGCCTCGCCCGACGAGCTGCGGCAGGTCAAGGGCATGGGCGAGGTTTCGGCGGCCCTGATCAAAGTCGTGCACGAAGCCGGGCGGCGCATGACCCGCGAAGAGGTGCACGACCGCCCCGTCATGTCCTCCTACAAGAAGGTGGTCGACTACTGCCGGGCGGAGATCGGCCACGAGCCGGTCGAGCAGCTGCACCTCCTGTTCTTGGACCGCAAGAATTTCCTGATCGCCGACGAGCCGCACCAGCGCGGCACCATCGACCACACGCCGGTCTACCCGCGCGAGGTGGTCAAGCGGGCCCTGGAGCTCAGCGCCTCGGCCATCATCCTCGTCCACAACCATCCCTCGGGCGATCCGACCCCGAGCCGCGCCGATATCAAGATGACCAACGACATCGTCGAGGCGGCCGCCAGCCTCAAGATCACCATCCTCGACCACATCGTGATCGGCAAGCGCGGCCACTTCAGCTTCAAGTCGAACGGGCTGCTTTAAAGAAAGCTCAGGTGACGTTCGAGTCGATGAGCTCGATCTTGTAGCCGTCGGGGTCTTCGATGAAGGCGATCACCCGCGTGCCGTGCTTCATCGGCCCGGCCGGGCGGGTGATCTTGATGCCTTCCGAGGCCAAGATGTCGCAGGCGGCGTAGACGTCGGGCACCTCGACGGCCAAGTGGCCCCAGCCGTTACCCTGGTCATATGCCTCGGCCTGATCCCAGTTGTGCGTCAGCTCGACCGCCGGATGGCTGGCCTCGGGGCCGTAGCCGACGAAGGTGTTGGTGAAGCGCCCGTCGGGATAGTCGCGGCTGCGCAGCACCCGCATGCCCAAAAGCCGGGTGTAGAAGTCCAGGGACTTCTCGATGTCGCGCACACGGATCATCGTGTGCGCCAAGCGATAGCTCTCTTTCACATCCGCGGCGTCGCTCATGGCCGACTGTCTCCTTCCATCGTTGGTGCCAGCTAGCTCGTCGCTTCGACGACCAGCTCCTGAAAGCGGCGGACGCTGTCCTCCCATACGGGCGAGAGGAGACCGCCCATCTCGGCGACGGGCGAGGCCCGGCCGCTCTGCAGCCGCTCGCACATGGCATGGTCCTCCTGGTGAACCCGGGTCCAGAGCTCTCGCAGTTCCTCGACCGCGCGCTCCGAGAGCGAAGCCGCATCCGCGTGATAGATGACGCGCCGCTGAAGGGTTCGGTCCGGTGCGACGGGTAGGTTTTGATAAACGCCAATCTGATCAGGCGGATAGAAGCTGAAGATAAAGTTGGGAAAGAGCGTGAGGTAGCGGGAATCGATGGCCAGCACGTTGCCCTCCTTCCTGGCACCGCCTCCCTCTTCGACATCGTAGAGGCTGCCAAGGCAGGCGCCGTCGACGATGGTGCTGTGGCCCTGCAGAGGTTGGTCGGTCGTCTCCGAGTGGACGAACTGCACATGGTAGGGCTCGATGAAGTTCTCCATCAGGAACTTCCAGTTGGTCTCGACCTCTCCGAAGGCCAGGGTCGCCACGGGGCGGAAACCATCCAGATCGAGTCCCTGCAGGCGCTTGGCCAAGGGCGCGACGTAGTCTTCGAACGCGGGCGCGCCGGCGCTCAGGTTCACGAAGATCCAATCATGCCAGACCGCCGTCCTGACCGGCACCAATCCGTGCGCGCTCTTGTCGAAGTCCGGCGGTGCCTTGCGCTCACGGCCGCCGAAGTAGGGTGCCGCGCGCAGGCGTCCGCTCAAGTCGTAGGCCCATGCGTGATAGGGGCAGGAGATGAGGCGTCCGACATTGCGCGGCCGGTCCACCAGCTTCAGGCAGCGGTGCCGGCAGACATTGTGGAAGACCCGGACCTCGCCCGCCTCGTCGCGCAGCATGAGCAAGGGCGTCCCGGCGAGCGTGATTGGAATGACGTCACCCGCTTGGCGTAGCTCGTGGGCAAAGCCGACGAAGGTCCAGGAGTCGGGAAAGAGGCTGGCGGCCTCCTTCGCGAAGAAGTCTGCGGAGGTGTAGGCGAAGGCCGGCAAGCCGCGCCTAGGCGATCCCTCTTCCAAGAACGGCGTGAAATCGGTCATGGAACCAACTCCCTGCGGTGTCAGACTAGGCTGCCAAGAGCTCGGCGATGGCGTTGTCGAGGAACCTGGCGAAAGCGGGCTCGTTCCCCGGCGAGGCCACGCAGTGGCCCCAAGGCGACTCGAAGGGGCGCAGCTCCGCGTTCGGCATGTGGCGCGCCTCGATCTCGTTGTCGGCCGGAGGGAAATAGAGATCCGTGGTGCAGGGAATGAGGATGGCCTTGGCCTTCATCGCGGCCAGGGCGGCCGGGAAATCGCCCTTGTAGGAGTCATTGGCGCTGACGTCCGCCTGCTGCCAGGCCCAGAGCTTGGCCAGCAGGTCGTTGGCGTCCCAGTTCCGTACGTGATCTTCTTCCCAATCGTGCAGCAGATCCTCGATGCTCTCGAAACCCAGCTTTCGGTATAGACCCTCTCGGTAGAAGGTCTGCGAGAAGGCCCAGCCGGCATAGACCCGTCCGAAGGCACGCAACCCGCGTTCGGGCTGCGCGGCATAGTCGCCTTCCCTCCATGCGCTATCGGCCTGCAGGGCCGCCTTGACCCCCTCGAGAAAGACGAAGTTGTGTGGCGAGGTCTTGGCCGATGCGCAGAAGGGCAAGATCGCATCCACCCGGTCGGGGAAGGCCGCCGCCCAGTGATAGGCTTGGCAGCCTGCCATCGACCAGCCCGCCACCAAGGCGACGCGCTCGATGCCGAAGCGCTCCGCCAAGAGGCGCTGCTGGATGGCCACGTTGTCGTAGAGCGTGACCTTGGGGAAGCGCGGACCGTCTTGCGGCGGAGCCGTGTTGCTGGGCGACGACGAGAGCCCGTTGCCCAAGAGATTGACCGACACGACGAAATGCCTGGCCGGATCGATCGCGCGCCCGGTCCCGAAGAAGCCTTCGTTGCGCCGGTGCGTGCCGGTGTAGAAGGTCGGCAGCAGGACCACGTTGTCCTTGCGCGCGCTCAAGCTGCCATAGGTCTGGTAAGCCAGCTTGGCGGCCGGCAGCCGCTCCCCGGACTGCAAGACCACATCGCCGGCATCGAAGATCTCAGCCACACCCGGGCCCTCCGCGGCGGCCGGTCAGTAGAGCCGCAGGTACTCCTGCACCTCCCAATCGGTCACGGCCTGATGGTAACGCTCCCACTCGTCCACCTTGTACTGCAGATAGGAACGATGCATTTGCTCACCCATCACCTCCTTGGCGAAGGCGTCGTCGCGTAGGATCTCGATCGCCTCCAGAAGGTTGCGGGGCAGCCGCTGGGCGCCCGAGGTCGTAAGGTCCTGCTCCGACATGGAGTAGAGATCCTGGTTCAGGGGCTCGCCGGCCTCGTAGCGCTGCACCACGCCCTCCGTCATGGCCGCGGCGGTCATGCCGAGCGCGAGGTAGGGGTTCATGCACATGTCCGCCGCCCGGTTCTCGACGCAAAAGCGGCTCTGCGGCAGGCGCAGCATGGCCGAGCGGTTGTTGTAGCCGTAGGTCATGTGGGTGGGTGCCCAGGTGACGGTGCCGCCTTCGAAACCGCCGACCCGCGGCACCAGGCCGTTGTAGGAGTTGACGGTCGAGCAGGCGATCGCCGTCAGCGCGCCGCCGTGGCGCAGAAGCCCGCCCACGGCCTGGAAGGTCGCGTCGGACCAGCCGCCCTCCTCCTTCTCGAAGATGTTCACGCCGGGCTTGGCGACAGCCTGCATCGAGGCGTTCATGTGCGCACCCGAGCGCCAATCGCCGATCGTCGGCTTGGGCATGAAGGTGACGAACATTCCGTGCTTCTTGGCGATCTCCTTCACCAGCACGCGCAGCAGCACCAGGCGGTCGGCCATGGCCAGGACGTCGGTGTAGTGGAAGTCCAGCTCGAACTGCGAGTAGGCCCCCTCCGCCACCACGTCGTGGAGGTCCCAGCCCAATTCGCCGTCGATGATGTCGATCAGTTCCCCCAGGAAGCCCATCGAATCGATGGAGAACTCGGTGTCGTAGCCGAAGGCCTGGCGGCGCGGCCGAAGGCCCTGACCCGGAAGGGGGTCGTTGTCCATGGCCTTCACCGGCTGGCCGTCCTGCCAGCGCATGACGATGAACTCGGGCTCCACGCCGGCCATCACTTGATAGCCCTTCAGCGCGCAGTCGCGGACGATCCGCTTCAAGGCGGAGCGCGGGCAGAGGTTGTAAGGCCTGTCCTCCCACCAGAGGTCGGCGAAGACCCAGGCGCAAGTCTTGTCCCACGGGCAGATTAGAAGGCTGTCCAGGTCCGGGACCATGATCTGATCGGAGTCGGCGGGCCCCAACTCCGGGACGAAGGATATCGAGTGCACCGCGAACTGCGGCCCCTTGCCGGCGCAGAGCCGCTCCCAGTCGCTGATCGGCACCGGCTTGGTCTTGGGCAGGCCGAAGAGGTCGATCCAGTTGCAGAGGATATACTTGACCCCCGCCTCGCGCAGCTTGGCGCCCTTCTCCTCAATCTCTTCCTTCGAGGCTATGGCTTCGGACATGCCGCCTGGCAGAGCTGCCGTCATCGTCTCGTTCCCTCACACTCAGTTGCGGAAGCGATCACGCTATGGATTTTCGTATTCGTCAACATGTTCCTCTTATCTCTGCTAAATCCGCAACACAAGGCTAAACCGACCTTCCCAATTGATAAAACTCTCCAACATCGCTACGAATCTCCGCGCAATGGCCTATGAAGCGAACACCAACGAGGTCGGTGCCCAGGAATGACCAGCAAGGCAGAGCAGATGCGGCGCGCGGCCAACGGCCAGCGGGATGGCGCTCAGGAGAACGGCGACAAGCGTAGGGCGACCGCGCTCGCCTCTCCCAGCGACCAGCTGAACAAGGAGATCGTGCGCCTTCTCCAGGACGACGGGCGTCTGCCCTACGACGTGATCGCGGCCCGGCTCGGCGTCTCCGCCGGCACCGTGCGCAATCGGGTTAACTGGATGCGCGAGGCCGGCATGCTGAGCATCCTGGCCGTCGTCGACCCCATCGCCGCGGACTACGCCGCCGACGCCATGCTGGGACTGAAGGTAGCCCCCGGTGTGACGCCCCAGGCCGTCGCCGCTCGCCTGGAGCCCTTCCCCGAAGTCGTCTACATCATGTGGGTGGGCGGCCGCTTCGACCTCTTGGTCGAGATCGTCTGCGACGCCGACCGCGCCTTCGCCGACTTCCTGAACGAGCAGATCTACGAGCAGACGGACATCGCGCACGCCGAGATCATGACCTGCATCGACATGTTCAAGAACCAGTTCCTGCTGAAGCGCCACGTGATCTAGCGTCGATTCTCTTTGAGAGGACGGATCGTTGGGCACGATCGCCTCGATGGCTCTGCAGAGACGATCGGCTCCGTTGCCAGACCCTTGCGACGTCATACTCCGGACTGAACATCAAGGTCGGAGGATGACCGGGTGTGGGGTGGCGACGACAGCGCCTTCGGATGGGTGCGACAGGACAAGGCCAAAGTCCGATGCCTCGCCGAACCGCCTCCCACTCCCATCGGGACTGCGCAATGGCGGGTAAGATGAATGCCAACTCGTCTCGCGCGCTCAGGCGCAGAACTCGCTCGGACTGCGCCCGAGGGCACAGCGAAACATGTAGCTGAATGCGCTCGAAGACGCATAGCCCATGTCGAAGGCGACGGAGCTGACCTTCTCGCCGGCGGCAAGCCGGGAAATGGCGTGCAGGATGCGGGCGTGGCGCAGCCAGCGTGACGGCGGCATGCCCGTTTCGGTGACGAACAAACGTTCGATGGTCTTGCGGCTGGCAGGGGCTTCGGCGAGCCAGGAGTCGACCGACTCGACGACGCCCGGATCGTCGAGCGCTGCTTCGGCGATGCCGCGAATGCGATGGTCCTGGGGCACGGTGATCGAAAGCGGCGCGTCCGGCGCCGCGACGAGTTCATGCCGCAAGAGATCGTGCAGCGCATCCTTGTGGTCGTTTGCGCGGCCGCTGTCCCGGTCGGGCATGGTTTCGGATATCAAGGCGCTCAGCAGCGGCGTCATTGCCATGATCCGGCAGACCGCGCCGATCTCCTTGGATTCGTCCCGGCGGACGTCGAGGTAGCGGATCTCGATGTTCGCGCCGTAGCGCATCCAGTGCTGGACGTCCGGCGGAATCCACAAGGCCATCGCTGGGCTGAGCAGCAGGACACGACCCGGCGTGCCGACGTACATGGACCCCGATGCGGCGGAGATGAACTGCCCGAAGTCATGGCTGTGCCAGTCGTAACTCTCGCCCGATATCGGCTTCACCGTCTCCCCCAGGTAGCGCGGGAAGCGGGTTTCGCCGGGATCGTTCAAGGGATGCTGGTTCGGGTTCGTCATGGTTGCTGACGATATCTCGATGTAGTTCGTCTTGCTATCGACTGAAAGACATAGCGTCCTGACCTAGAGTGCACAAGAACGTCGGGCACGCCGCCCGCACGTCTGGATCAGAACTTGCCGCCGACATGAAGAATCGCAGTTTCCTCACCTGGTTCGCGCTGGGTCACTTCGTCAACGACCTGCCGATCTCCTCGCTGTGGCTGATCGTGCCGGCGATCGGCATCGCCATGGAGCTCTCCCCGGCGGAAGTCGGCCTTCTGTTCACGATCTGTAATGTCGGCGCCGCGCTCGCCTATCTGCCGGCTGGCATTCTCGCCGATCACGTCGCGAACCGGGGCCGACTCCTGATCGCCACCTTCTGGTGGGTCGCCATCGGTTATCTGCTGGCCGCCATGGCGCCGGGTTTCTGGAGTCTCGCACTGCTGCTTGCCCTCGCCGGGATGGGCGATGCGGCGTGGCACCCCATCGCCACGAGCGTGCTCACGCGCGCGAACCAGCGGCGGCGCGCGCACGTGCTTGGCATTCACGCTATCGGCGGATCTATGGCCGAGGTGCTGGCGCCGCTCGCCGTCGGATTTCTTCTTGCCTACGTCGACTGGCGCGAGGCCTTGGCGATCACGGTACTTCCCGCCGCCATCATGGGCATTTGCTTCTTCTGGGTGGCGCGCGCGGTGCCGCCTGTCGAGAAGAAGTCGATCAGCAAGCAAGACATGCTTGGCCTCCTGAACATCTGGCGGCAAGGCAACGGTCTGCGCATGGTGGCGATGATCTGCCTCTACAACATGGCCTTGATTGCGCTTCTCAGCATGATCCCCCTCTATCTCGCCGAGCGGCATGGATTTGGACCGGAGGCTGCCGGCATCGCCTTCTCGGCCATGCTGATCGTCGGCGCACTGGCGCAGCCCTGGGTCGGCAAGATCTCCGACACCTCCGGACGCCGGCCGGTCGTGGTGTTCGGCAACCTCACGGCAGCGGTGGCGATCGGGCTGCTGGTCTTCCAGCCATCGCTCTGGACCATGCTTGCCGCGATGATGGTCGCGGTCGCCGCGCTGGATGCGATCCGCGCCGCCGTTCTCGCCGGCGCGATCGATCACGCCGGCCGCAGCGAAGGCACGACCCTGGGTTTCGCCTTCGCCCTGCTCGACGGCATCGGCGCGCTCGGCGCGGTGCTGGCCGGCATCGCGGCGGGGGTCTCGTGGCAGCACATGTTCGCTCTCGCCGCCATCTTCGCCCTGGCCTCCGCGGCGCTGGCTTTCGTAACGGTTTTCGGGGTCTCGGCCACTTCCGTCGTCAGGGAAGCCGCGCGGAGTCGCCCCGGTGGATGACAGGAACATCCCAAGCCGCAACTCGCGGGCCTTGGAGTTCGAGCTTCCCTGTCCGTCTCTGGCCAATTGACAGGCCGCAGTCTCGGGGCTTTCATCCCGGCACCATCAAGAGAGCGCCCGGCCGGTCACCTCCGCTAGGGCGCCGAGACGATCGGACCAGAAACAGGGACCTTTGAACGATGCACAACTCAAAGAGGCGCGGCCTCAGCAGACGCTCCTTGTTGGCCGGCACCGGCGCGGTCGCCGCCGGCCTGACCATAGCCCCGAAGCTCGGCTGGACGGCCGAGGAGGCGCAGGTCAACTTCTACAACTGGGACACCTACATCGGCGAGACCACGCTGGAGGACTTCGAGGACGCCACCGGCATCTCGGTCACCATGGACCTCTTCGCCGACAATGACGAGCTCTTCGCCAAGCTGAAGGAAGGCAATCCCGGCTACGACCTGATCGTGCCGACCAACGACTATGCCGAGCGCATGATCATCGCCGAGATGCTGCAGCCGCTCGATCACAGCCTCATTCCCAACTTGAAGACCAACATCAATCCCGCCTTCCAGGACGCGGGCTTCGATCCCGGCCGCAAGTTCACGGTTCCCTACATGTGGGGCACCATGGGTATCGGCTATCGCAAGTCCAAGGTCGACGGCGTGCCCGACAGCTGGAAGTGGGTGCTGGACGACGATACCCACTCGGGCCGCGTCGCCCTCCTGGCGGAGGCCATAGCCGTCTTCGGCGTGACCGCCAAGTACCTGGGAATGACCTACAACATCACCGACAAGGCCGACATCGACAAGGTCGAGGCCCAGTTGATCAAGAACAAGCCGAACGTCCGCGTCTTCGCGGAGGACAACGGCCAGGACTTGCTGCTCTCCGGCACGGTCGACCTGGCCATGGAGTGGAACGGCGACATCCTGCAGATCATGGCCGAGGACGACGACATCGCCTATGTCGTGCCGAAGGAGGGCTCCCTGGTCTGGCAGGATACGCTGGCGATCCCGACCGGCGCGCCGCATCCGACCAACGCCCACAAGCTGATCAACTACATCCTGGATGCCGAGGCCGGAGCCAAGATCGCCGACTTCATCCAGTACGCCACGCCGAACGAGGCGGCGCGGGCCAAGCTGGGCGACGACTACAAGAAGAACCCGGCCATCTTCCCGCCGCAAGAGGTGCTCGATCGCTGCGAGCCGGGCCTCTACCGCGGCGAAGAGGTCATCCGCCTGATCAACGACGCCTGGACCCGCGTGCTGGCGGCCTGATCCGCGCGGCAAGGGCCCTAAGGCAAGAAGACGGCAGCCATGGAGTCCTGGCGGCGCAATCCCCGGACCTTCCTCGCGCTGGGAGCACCGCCGAGCTTCTGGCTGCTGCTCTTCTTTCTGATCCCAATCGGCATCGTCTGGGCCTTCTCCTTCGGCGAGAAGGTCGGCATCGTCGAGATCGACATCTCCGGCACCCTGGCCAACTACGACCGCGCCTTCGAGACGGTCTACCTGCAGATCATGGTGAAGTCGCTGATCATGGCGGGCCTCACCACCCTCATCTGCGTCCTCGTCGGCTTTCCCGTCGCCTTCCTCATCACCTTCGCGCCCAACCGCTGGAAGCCCTGGCTGCTGCTGGTCGTCATCCTGCCCTTCTGGACCAATCTTCTGATCCGCACCTACGCCATGATCGCGGTGCTGCGGTCCAACAACGGCTTTCTGAACATGGGCCTGGAAGCCCTATGGAACGGGGCGGACGCGGTGACGGGCCTGGTGGGTCTGCCCTTGGGCGCCTTCGAACCGCTCGACATCCTCTATTCAGACGGCGCCGTGCTGATCGGCATGGTCTACGTCTTCCTGCCGTTCGCGGTCCTGCCGCTCTACTCCGCCCTAGAGCGCTTGGACCTGAGCCTGCTGGAGGCCAGCCTCGATCTCGGCGCCGGCCACCTGAAGACCTTCTTCTCGGTGGTGGTGCCCCTGGCGGGACCCGGGATCGCGTCGGCCGTCATCATCACCTTCATTCCGGCCTTGGGCAGCTTCCTGCAGCCGGACCTGCTGGGCGGCACCGACAGCCAACTGATCGCCAACGTCATCGAACGCCAGTTCCGCAGCGCCAACGACTGGCCCTTCGGCGCCGCCCTCTCCTTCCTCTTGATGTACGTCACCTTCATCGCGATCGCGGCACGCGCCTTCCTCACCCGGCCGCGCGACCGCAAAGGCGTGCCGCCGGCATGAGGACCCCGGCAGCCCCGCTGGAGTACAGCCGCCGCATGCCGCTGCGGCTGATCTTCCTGGTCACCACGATCTTCCTCTACGCGCCGATCCTGATCCTGATCGCCTTCTCCTTCTCGGAGAGCCGGCGGCTGGTGAACATCACCGGCTTCACCTTCAAGTGGTACGAGCGCGCCGCCGGCAACGACCAGCTGGCCCTGGCCTTCGCCAACTCGCTCACCATCGCGCTCATCAACACGCTCTTCGCGACCGTGTTGGGCGCCTTGGCGGCCCTGCTGCTCTGGCGTTTCCGCTTTCCGGGCAAGGCCGCCTACGAAGGCGCCGTCGCGCTCCCCATCGTGGTGCCGGAGATCTGCATGGGGGTCGCGCTCTATGCCTTCTTCGCGCGCATCGGCTGGCCGTCGGACTGGATCTGGCCCTTCAACCTCTCGGCCATCGCCGCGGCGCACATCGCCTTCTCCTTCCCCTTCGTCACCATGATCGTCCGGGCCAGGCTCGCCAACTTCAACCGCGAGCTGGAGGAGAGCGCCAAGGACCTGGGCGCCAGCGAATGGCAGGTCCTGCGCGACATCATCGTGCCCTTCATGAAGCCAGGCCTGATCGCCGGTGCCCTGCTGGCCTTCACCCTCTCGCTCGACGACTTCGTCATCACCTTCTTCACCTCGGGACCCAACACCATCACCTTCCCGATCAAGATCTACTCCATGGTGCGTTTCTCGGTGACGCCGGAGGTCAATGCCGCCTCCACCGTGCTGATCGTCATCACGCTCTTCCTCACCGCCTTCGCGCTTTGGGTCCAGAACCGCGACAAGCCCGGAGGCAGCGGATGAGCGACGACGCGATCGTGCGCATCGAAGGGGTCTCGAAGCACTTCCAGGGCGGCATTACCGCCGTCGACGCCGTCGACCTGGAGATCCGCCGCGGCGAGTTCTTCGCCCTGCTGGGTCCGTCGGGCTGCGGCAAGACGACCTTGCTGCGCATGATCGCCGGTTTCGAGATCCCGACCGAGGGCCGCATCGTGATCGACGGCGAGGACATGTCGACGACGCCGCCCAACAGGCGGCCGATCAATATGGTGTTCCAGTCCTACGCCGTCTTTCCGCACATGACGGTGGCCAAGAACGTGGCCTACGGCTTGAAGGTGGAAGGCGTGGCGCCGGCCGAGATCGCGCCCCGCGTCGAGGAGGCCTTGGCGCTGGTCAAGCTGGACGGCTTCGGCGCGCGCTTGCCGAGCCAGCTGTCGGGCGGCCAGCGCCAACGCGTGGCATTGGCGCGCGCCTTGGTGAAGCAGCCGAAGGTGCTGCTGCTGGACGAGCCGCTCTCGGCCTTGGACGCCAAGCTGCGCGAGGCCATGCAGCTGGAGCTGGTGCGCTTGCAGCACGCCGTCGGCATCACCTTCGTGATCGTCACGCACGACCAGGAAGAAGCGCTCTCCATGGCCGACCGCATCGCGGTGATGGATGCCGGCGTGATCCGCCAGCTGGCGACGCCGGAAGTCCTCTACGAGTATCCCAGCAGCCGCTTCGTGGCCGACTTCATCGGCAAGATGAACCTCTTCGAGGGCAAGGTCTTGACCCGCGAGGGCGCGCGCCTCCTGCTCGACGTCGAGGGGGTGGGGCGCATCTCGGTGCCTTGCGAGGAGGAGCACAGCGGCGCGGTGGGCGTCGCCATCCGGCCGGAGAAGCTGCACTTGGGTCGAGAGAAGCCTTCGGACCACAGCATCGCGCTTTCGGGCGTCGTCACCAACCTCGCCTACTTCGGGGAAAGCAGCCAAGTTTTCCTGACCACTGAGGCGGGCCGCAGCCTGATGATCTCGCAGCCGAACGCCAGCCGCACCACGCGCAGCGGGCCAAGGAAGGGCGAGACGCTGTGGTGCTGGTGGGCACCGGCGGACACCTTGGTGTTGCGCGCCTGACAAGAGACGCACGAGACGCGAGTCACAACACACTCGCGCAGCCGCAAGGCAATCACATTCTGTCGCATTGTATTGAAACGACAAGACAAGGGGTAATCCAGGGGCTAAATCCCCTTGGCGCTTCTTCTTGCCAGCGGACAATTCATGGAACCTCGCCGACAACGAGCTATGGCCCTGTTTGGCCAGTCCCTCGTCCCTGCTCTCGGGGACCTTGAGTCGGGCGCGGCCAGCAGTCCGTTGCGGTCCCGGCGCGACGAATGCCGTGACCGACGACGCCGTGAAGCTATCCACAGAAGTGTCTTGATCGCACCATGGACTTGGCCAAACTCATTGGGCAGGAGGAACCGACTGGCCAGGACCGGGCGTTCCGCGCTATGCGATCAGGGATGGAAGGTCTGGAGACCGAGTAACGCTGGTGCCAACTAAGGTGTATCCGGAGACGGACGTGTGGCGGTCGCTGGCCGCCGGAACAGCTATGGGATGCAGGTCGGCGTGGTTATGAGAAAGCTCTTCATCTATCCTGCCTTCTCCGATCCCGCGCAGTGTGCGGACGTTTTCTCCAGGATCCTTTGGTACTTCGCGCCCTACGACCGCTATCTGGAGTCGGTGACCGCCTTCGGCCCCTTCCAGGAAGTGCCTCTCGATATCCCATCCTACATCGACGAGGCCGCCGTCACCTCCGAAGCCAGCAAGAAGGTCATCAAGAAGGTCGGCTTCGAGGCAGCGCCCGAGACCGCCGAGGCCTGGCACGCGGCGCTGGCCGAGGCGGACCGCATCCTGGTCTGGCGGCAGCCCGAGAGCATCGAAGGCGACCCCTTCGGCAGCGCCAAGGCCCTGCGGGAGGCCTTCGGCGCGGAGAAGGTGCGGATCGCCGACGAGGAGCGCATGAACACCGCCCCCTCGCAGATGCTTCTGGCGGCCCTCTCCTTGATGACCGACGAGGAGGAACGGCTCGCCGAGTCGCGGCGCAAGCTCGATGTCTTCAAGCAGCGGATCACCTTGCCGGTCGGCTACGTCTTCGGGACCGGCCCGTCGCTGGAAGAGGCCTGGCGCTACGACTACAGCGACGGGCACTGCATCGTGTGCAACTCGATCGTCAAGAACGCGGCGCTGCTGGACAAGCTGAAGCCCATCGCGCTGATGGCCAGCGACCCCATCTTTCATGCCGGTCCCTCGACCTACGCCAAGGCCTTCCGCCAATCCCTGGTCGACTGCATGGCGGAGCGGGACTTCCATCTCTTCGTGCCCTGGCGCGACTATGAGATCTACCTGAACTACCTGCCGGAAAAGTTCCACGAGCGGATCATCGGCGTCCCTCTGTTTTCCGGAGACGACTACAATCTGGACCTGGAGCGGCGCTTTTCCGTTCTGGGCCTGCCGAACGTACTGACCTTGCTGCTGTTGCCGGTGGCCGCGACCTTCTTCGACTACATCGGCATTTCGGGATGCGACGGACGGCCAATCTCGCAGGATTCCTACTTCTGGGGCCACCACAAGGCCTCGCAGTTCGGCGACCAGATGGACGCCATTCAGCGCGCCCACCCCGGGTTCTTCTCGATCTCCTACAACGACTACTACCTGAACCACTGCGCCGAGTTGGAGCGGGTCTGCCGCGCCATGGAGCAGTTGGGAAAGCACGTAAACGCGGTCACCGGATCCTTCATCCCGGCGCTGCGCAAGCGCGGCGCGGCGGAGCCGATGCAGCCGCCGAAGGGCGGAAGCGACGAGAAGGCCATCATCCTGTCGATCGCGCCCGACCTGAAGAATCGGGATAGCAGCGGCTGGCGGATAGAGCGGCTCTTGGGCGATAGAGTGGAGGCCAAGGGCCATCGTTTCGCGGTCGCCGCCAGCATGATCTGGTCGCACGAAGCAGCGGAAGGCAAAGCGCCGGCGGAAGACCAGTTGACGGTGTCGGCGCGTTTCTCGCTGGGCACCGAAGAACTCTTGACCCGACTACGGGGCAAGACGGGCTCCAGAAGCGCGGTCCACCGGAAGGCGCGCTGGGAGATACGGCACGCGGTCGAAGGCGCGCTGCTATCGACCGAAGGGCGCGTCCATGCCTACATGCGCCGCGGCAGCCTCGAGTATGCCGGGATGCTCTACGAGATCGCTCGCGAGAACCCGCGCCTCAGCGTCGAAGTCACCCTCGCCTGGCTCGGCACCACCGACATCTGGAAGCCGAACTTCCTGAAGCGCTGGATGTGGCTCTTGAGTGCGGCGGACAGCGATGCGCGCCTGCGCCTGACCTGCGAGACGGAGCATCTCAGCCGCCAGATCGAAGCGCGATCGGGCATCTTCCTCGACGTCGCCGCCGTTCCCTCCGAGCGTCTGGATGACGAGCAGGCGGCACGGCTGATCGAGATGCCTCGCCCCGAACGCTCGGACGCCAGGGAGCGTGTCTACTTCCCGGGGCTGGAGAACGGCGCGGCCAGCGAGGACCATTCCAAGGAGATCGCGCGCGTCCTCTTCGAGCGGATGGGTAAGGAGCGGGTTCAGAACTGGTACCGAGACCCGCCGGCGGCGCAAAGCCAGCACGACGATTTCGCGAACGAGGCACAGCGCGTCGAGGCCGACCTCAGCGCGCAGGACTACATGGAATGGCTTAGCAGCTGCAGCGCGGTGGTCCTGCCGCATGCCGTTCCCGATTACGCCGACCGCACCACGGGCCTCGCCGTCGATTCTCTCTTCGCCGGCGTTCCCTTCGTCGCGCAGCGCGGCACCTCTCTCGCGGTCATGGCCGAGCGTTTCGGTTGCGGCACCGTGATCGACGAGGGCCGACCGGAAGAGTTCGTCGAGGCCGTGGAGAGACTGCTGTCCAGATCCAACGAGGCGGCAAGAGACCTGGGCACGGCCGGTCAATCCTACCTGGCCGGGAACTCCTGGAGCGGTCACGCCAAGTCGATCCTGGCCAACATACCCACGGAAGAGACCGGCCCGCTGGTTCCCGCCGCGGCGGAGGACGAGCGCATCGCGGTTCCCTTGATCGGTCCGATCCCGCGCGATCAGGCAGGGATGGTCAACGAGGCGGGTGCGATCCAGGCCCTCTTCTCCACGCTCGGCCTGCCGATCGAGTACGCGGACCTGCTGGACCGATCGCCCGACGCGCTGGCCCTCTTGCTGACGACGGCCGAAGAGAGCCTGGTGCTGGCGAAGAGCGAGCTGGGCGCCGCGCGCCTGAAGCAGGAGGCCATGCGCAAGGAGGCCACGAGCCTCATGAGCCTCAGGGTGGAGCCGGCCGAAGACCAGAGCGCCGGCGGCATCGCCAAGCACCTGCTGAGCTTCCGGCAGGAGGTCGACGACCAGAGCGCAAGCCTGCTGATCACCGCCTCTCCCTCAATTGCCGGCGCGGCCGTCAACTTGGCGATCACGCTTAATCCCGCTGCCGCCTTGATAGCCTTCGACGACAGCCAAGGCAAAAGCCACGCCGATCTGGCCAAGCAACTGGACGCCATGGGCTATCTAGTCCTGGTGTCGGAGTATCACCCGCGCCTTAGGGCCAAGGACCCGCCAGCCTTCTGGCGCGTCGCCGCCTATCCCTTCGTCTCCGACCTGCCCTGGGCCAGCGGTCGCTTGCTGGCGCTGCCGTCCAACACCTCGATGGGCTACCTGAAGCATCTGCTCTTGAAGACGGGCCAACAGCTGGCCTTCGAGGACGAGGACGATCCGGCTCTGCTGGCCATGGAGATCTGGGCCGACGCCAAGGCGCCTGATCCATCACTGATCCTGGCGTCAGCCGCCGCCCCCGGCGACGTCTGGCTGCGCGAGGCCTTCACCGTCAACGGCACGACGCCGGACGGCCTGGTCCGCATGGAGGAAACCGACAAGATCAGGGTGCACCGCACCTACGTTTCGGGCGACGTGCCGGCCGGATCGCCGCTCACCTTCTCGGTCGACTGCGCCCAGGACGGCCGGCGCTTCGTGACCTTGTGGCTGTCCGACGGAAAGAACAAATCCAGAGCCGAGGCGATCTTCGACCTGGACATGGGGCAGGTGGTCTCCGCCAGCAGCCACTTGGGCGAGCGGTCCGCGAAAGTCGAGGCCCACTGCGTGCGCAACGGACAGGCCTCCGACGGCCGGGCGATCTATCGCCTGTGGATGAGCGTTTCCAACTACCCGCACCCCGAGACGGTGAACGGCCAGCTCTTGACGCGCAGCAGTGTGCGTGGCGGCCGCCAGCATCAAGGCGTGCCGGGCCGAGGGCTGCTGGCCAGGCGCATGCTGTTGGAGCTGACGCCGCACCCGAGCAAGGGCAGCCTTTGGCGCTGACCGCTCCCACGTATTCGGCCCTCCTGCCCATCGACGGGCCGGGCTTTGATACCGCTCGACCGTATCCCCTTGTCTCGAGAGGTACCCTGCCTCTCCGCCCGCAAGCGGACTAGACTGGCAAGGTGAGGGATCAAGACGAGAGCTCGACCGAGTTGGACCAGGCGCGCGAGCAGTCGATGGGAGATGCCAGCAAGCGACTGCTCTGGCGCACGGCGGGCGTCTTCTCCCTGCTGCTCGCCATCATCGGCATTCCCCTCCCCTTGTTGCCGACCACGCCCTTTCTGATCCTTGCCGCCTACTGCTTCAGCCGCAGCTCAAAGCGGCTCCACACCTGGCTGGTGACCCATCCGCGGTTCGGCCCGCCGATCAGGGAGTGGGCGGAGCACCGCGCCATTTCCCGCAAGGGCAAGATCCTGGCGATGGTCGCCCTGCTGGCGGCCTTCCTCCTCGCGTTGGCGTTCGGCGTCAAATGGGAGATCTTGATCATTCAGGCCGCCGTCCTGGTGGCCGTCGCTTGCTTTATCTTGAGCCGACCCTCGCCGCCCAAGGACGGGGCGGCGCAGCGCGGCTCCACCGGTTAGGGCGGGCGCGATGGACGACATGGCTTTGGCCAGGGCGCTGCACGTGCTGGGGGTCGTTCTTTGGATCGGCGGCGTGGGCTTCGTCACCACCGTGCTGCTGCCTTCGGTCAGACGGATGAAAAGCGCGGAAGAACGCGTCGCCTTCTTCGAAGCCGTCGAAGGCCGTTTCGCTTGGCAAGCTCGGGGCACCACCCTGCTGGTGGGCGCCAGCGGCTTCTACATGACCTGGGCCTGGGACCTTTGGGACCGCTTTCACGATCCGGCCTACTGGTGGATGACGGCCATGGTCCTGCTCTGGCTGATCTTCACGCTCCTGCTCTTCGTCGCCGAGCCTCTGTTCCTGCACCGCTGGTTCCTTGAGCGCGCGAAGCGGAACCCGGCCGGCACCCTGCGCCTCATCGAGATCATGCACTGGGTCCTGCTGATCCTGTCTCTAGCGACGGTCCTAGGCGCCACGGCCGGCAGCCACGGCGCGCTCTTCTGACCTTCACGTCAGGCCGAGTTCCGAGAGCTTGGCCTCGGTGGCCTCCTGCCACTGCGCGCGCAGTGCCTCGTTGGCCGTGCGGCGCAAGCCGAAGCGGCGCATGGGCTCCAAGCGCGGCGAGCCGTCCCCGCCGAAGCTGGCCGCCACGCGCGGCTGCCAGTATCCGAGGGATTCCCTAAGGCCGGGCAACGCGGCCGCATCGCTTGCCAGCTCCTTCAAGCTCTCCGCGCCGTCGTCCCTGTGCGCCGCCTCGCTCGGCGCGATCTCGGCGAAGGCCTCGGCCAGGGGCTGGTAGGAGCAGCGGGCCAGTTCCTCCAGCTGGATCACCGAGGCTTGGCCCATCAAGAGGTTCATCACCAGGGCGTCGCCCCAGCCGGCTATGGGGTAGTGGAAGACATTGAGGCGCATGTCGCCCGCTTGCCGGGTCTTACCGAGATCCTGGTCGCGCGCGACCCGCGCCTCCCATGGATGCAGTCCGACGTAGAGGGCGGGATCGGTGCCGAAGGGCTCCATCAAGGCGAGCACGCGTTCGGCATGACCCAGCTTCTCCAGGACCAGGCGCGCCATGAGACGCCGGCCAGCGAGACTGGGCGCTTGATTGATGACCTCGGCGAAGCCGGCGGCGCCGGCGAGCTCGGAATCGACGAAGCCGGCCATCAGCCGCATGAGTTCGCGGCGATAGCGCGGCGGCACGTTGTCCGGCGAGGTCAAGCGGCCCTCGTGCGCCAGATAGTCAAGGAGCGCGGTGTCCTCCATCTCGCTTGCCCTTCTGTTGGTTGGTTACTGGTCGTAGTCCACGACCACGCGGTCGGTGGCCGGATAGCTTTGGCAGGTGAGGATGTAGCCACGCCGCACCTCGTAGTCCTCCAAGGCGAAGTTGGCATCCATGTCGACCTCGCCCTCGACCAGCATGGCCCGGCAGGTGGAGCAGACGCCGCCCTTGCAGGCGTAGGGCACGTCGAGACCTTCCGCCATGGCGGCATCCAGGATTGTGATCTCGCCCTTGGCCATGTCGAAGCTTCGGGTCAGGCCGTCCAGCTGCACCTCGGCCTGGCAACGCTCGGCCACGGCCGCCGCTATCGCCTTGTCCTCCTGGCGTGCAGGCCGGCGCTGCTGGGCGCTGGCGAAGAGCTCGAACTTGATTTGGGCCTCGTCCAGGCCCGCCTCGCGCAAGGCCTCGGAGACCGCGGTCATCATCGACTGAGGCCCGCAGATGAAGGCCAGGTCGACCTCCTTCGGATCGATCCAATAGCGGAAGAGCTGACGGCATTTCTCCGCATCGATGCGGCCGTTGAAGAGGTCGATCTCCTGCGATTCCCGGCTCAAGACGTGCAGCAAGGTGAAGCGCCCGAGGTTCAGGTTCTTCAGATCCTCCAGCTCCTCGCGGAACATGATGCTGCTGGACGAGCGGTTGCCGTAGACCAGGGTGACGCGGCTCTTCGGCTCCTCGGCCAAGGTGGTCTTGATCAGACCCAAGACCGGCGTGATGCCGCTGCCGGCCGCGAAGAAGAGGTGGTGGCGCGACGCCGCCTGGTCCAAGGGGGCGTGAAAGCTGCCCATCGGCGCCATCGCCTCCAGCGTCTCCCCGGGCGTCAGGTCGTCGTTGGCCCAGGTGGAGAAGAGGCCGCCCGGCACCTTCTTGATGCCCACCTTGAGACAGCCGTCCTGACGGCCGGTGCAGATCGAGTAGGAGCGGCGCAGTTCCTCGCCCTCCAGAGTCTTGCGGAAGGTCAGGTACTGGCCCGGCACGAAGGCGAAGGCGGTACCGTCCCCACCGTTCGGCGCCAGCGACAGCACCACGGAATCGCGGGTCTCACGGCGCACGTCGGTCACCGTTAGGGGATAGAAGCGAACCATCGGGCTTCCTTCGGAACAGGCGTTAGAAAGGCTTGAAGTAGTCGAAGGGCTCCAGGCAGTCGCGGCAGCGATAGCTGGCCTTGCAGGGCGTCGAACCGAACTGGCTGATGCGCTCCGTCTCCGACGAGCCGCAGCGCGGGCAATCGACGGCGTGGGCTTCGGCCGCCAGCTGGCCGGCGCAAAGGCTACCCTCTTCGGGCGGCGCGATGCCGTAGGCCTTGAGCTTCTCCCGCCCGGCGCGGCTGATCCACCGCGTGGTCCAGGCCGGCGAGAGCTGGCGCTTCAAGGTCAGCTTCTCGATGCCATGGGCGCGCAGGGCCTGCTCGATCTCCAGGTTGATGACCGCAGTGGCTGGACAGCCCGAATAGGTCGGCGTGACCGTCACCTCCAGGCTGTCTCCTTGCCAGGTCACGTCGCGAATGATGCCGAGATCGACGAGCGAGATGACGGGAATCTCCGGATCCGGCACCTCGGCCAGCCAAGACCATATGGTGCCGGGATCGGGTCGTGGCGCTGCGGCGGTCATGCGCTGTCCCCTACCAGGCCGCGCCCGGATAGGCGCGCTGCAGGAACTGCATCTCGGCCAGGATGAAGCCCAGCTGCTCGCTGTGCCGGCCGGCCTTGCCGCCCTCGCGCATCCAGCCGGCTTCCGGCCGGGTCAAGGTGGCGTCCTCCAGGATCCGGTCGATCCGCTCGTCCCAGAGGGGCGCGATCTTCTCGAGGTCGGCGCCGATTCCGGCGGCAGCCAGGTCCTTGTCCAGCGCGTCGGGCGTCAGCATCTCGCCGGTGAAGATCCAGAGCTCGTCGACGGCCGCCTGCATGCGCCGGCGGCTCTCTTCGCTGCCGTCGCCCAGCCTGATCGAGAGGTCGCGGCTGCGTACCAGGTGATAGGTCACCTCCTTCGAGGCTTTCTCGGCGATCTCGGCGACGCGCGCGTCCTTGGAGCGCTGCAGCGCCTCCAGCACCAGGTCGTGCCAGAGATCGAAGAAGAGCTGGCGCACCAGTGTCTGTGCGAAATCGCCGTTCGGCTGCTCGACCAGCAAGAGGTTGCGGAAGGCATTAGCATCGCGCAGGTAGGCCAGCTTGTCGGCGTCCCGCCCCTGCCCTTCCAGCGTCCCGGCCAGGTCCAGCCACATGCGGGTCTGCCCGATCAGGTCGAGGGCCACGTTGGCAAGCGCGATGTCCTCTTCCAGCACTGGCGCGTGTCCGCACCACTCGGACACGCGATGGCCCAGCACCAGGCAATTGTCGCCCAGGCGCAGGCAGTAGTCGAAGAGCGCGCGCTCCATCTGCTCGCCGCCCATCACATGGCTCCGACGTCGTCGGGGATGTCGTAGAAGGTAGGATGACGATAGACCTTGCTGTTCGAGGGCTCGAACAGCGGACCCTTGTCGGACGGCACGCTGGCGGTGATGTCGGCCGCCTTCACCACCCAGATGGAAACGCCTTCGTTGCGCCGCGTATAGACGTCGCGCGCGTGGTTGATCGCCATCTCGGCGTCGGGCGCGTGCAGGCTGCCGACGTGGCGGTGCGACAGACCGTGCTGGCCGCGGATAAAGACCTCCCAGAGAGGCCATTCGCTGGACATCGGGGGCTCCCTTCGCTTCTGGCTAGGCGGCTTTCTGGCGCTGGCGTTCGGCGCGCTTCTCGGCGTGGGCCATCAGGCCCTCGCGGAACCAGGCGCCGTCCTCGTAAGCCTTGACGCGCGCGCGCAGGCGCTCGCGGTTGCAAGGCCCGCCGCCCTTCAGCACGCGGTGAAACTCGCTCCAGTCGATCTCGCCGAAGTCGTAGTGGCCGCGCTCCTCGTTCCAGGCCAAGTCCGGGTCGGGAACCTTGAGCCCCAGGAACTCCGCTTGCGGCACCGTCTGGTCGACGAACTTCTGACGCAGCTCGTCATTGCTGTTGAGCTTGATCTTCCAGGCCATTGATTGCGCGCTGTGCACGGAATCGGCATCCGGCGGGCCGAACATCATGAGGCAGGGCCACCACCAGCGGGTCAGCGCGTCCTGCGCCATTTCCTTCTGCTCCGCCGTGCCCTTGGCTAGCTTCATCATGATGTCGTAGCCCTGGCGCTGGTGAAAGGACTCCTCCTTGCACACCCGGATCATGGCCCGCGAATAGGGACCGTAGGAGCAGCGCTGCAGCGGCACCTGGTTCATGATGGCGGCACCGTCGACCAGCCAGCCGATGGCGCCGATGTCGGCCCAGGTCAAGGTCGGATAGTTGAAGATGGAGGAGTACTTGGCCTTGCCGCTGTGCAGCTGCTCCAGCAGCTGATCGCGGGAGATGCCGAGCGTTTCGGCCGCGCAGTAGAGGTAGAGCCCGTGACCCGCCTCGTCCTGCACCTTGGCGAGGAGGATCGCCTTCCGCTCCAAGGTCGGCGCGCGGGTGATCCAGTTCCCTTCCGGCAGCTGTCCGACGATTTCCGAATGAGCATGCTGGGAGATCTGCCGGATCAAGGTCTTGCGATAGCCCTCGGGCATCCAGTCCTTCGGCTCGATCTTCTCGTCGGCGTCGATACGCTCCTGAAAGCGACGCTCGTCCGGCTCCATTTCCTCTAGTGGTTTCAGACCCTTGCCATCGGTCTTTACCATTTGAGCGTACATTCGTTCCTCCCGCCGCCGCGTCATGCGCAGATTGATTGGCTTAACTAACTGGAGATATGTCACAGACTATCGTCAAAATCAAGAATTTTTGTGATGCTTTTTCTGTCGAGCACCGCCGCATGGCAAGGATGCATCTCAGCCGGGTGGCAGCAGTCACCTCGCGCGCGCTATGCATGGCTGCTGCACCACAGCATAGCCGACACATGGCCCATCTTACCGTCACCGCCCTCGAGGACCTCGTGGTCCGCATCCTCTGCTCGGCAGGCTTTTCCGACGGAAACGCCGTCGCCTTGGCACGCCAGGCGGTGCTCGCGGAGACCTTGGGCCAAGCGAGCGTTGGCGTGGCCCACCTCTCCGACTACCTCGAGGGTCTGCGGGCGGGGCGCATCGACGGCCGAGCCACACCGACACTGACGGAGCCGGCACCCACCATGATCCTGGTCGAGGGGCATGGCGGTCTGCCGCAAAGCGGGTTCGACCTTGCCTTCGACGACCTCGTCGCCAAAACGAAAGCGCTTGGCCTTTGCGCCTTCCTGCAACGCGGCACCACGCTCTGCGGCTCCCTCAGCACCTTCGCCTGGCGGCTGGCGAACTCCGGCTTGCTGTGCCTCGCCGCGGCCAACGGCTCTCCCCTGCTCGCGGGCTCGGGCAGCAAGGAAGCCGTCTTCTGCACCAACCCCATGGCCTTCGCGGCGCCGCAGGCCGAGGGGCCGCCGCTCTTGATCGACCAGTCCTCCAGCGCGACCGCCTTCGTCAACATCCGTGCGGCCGCCGAGCGGGGCGAGGCCATTCCCGAGGGCTGGGCACTCGACAGCCAGGGCCGGCCGACCAGGGATCCCAAGGCCGCGCTTCAAGGCACCCTTCTGGCCTTCGGCGGCGCGCGCGGGGCCAACATCGCGCTGATGGTCGAGGTGCTGGCCGGCGGGCTCACGGGCGCCAACTGGTCCCTGGACGCCCCCTCCTTCTTCTCCGGCGATCGCTCACCCGGCAGCGGTCTCTTCGTCCTGGCCATCAACCCGGCCTTGATCGACCCGGACTTCGGCCGGCGCATGGCGGCGCAGATCAAGCGGCTAGACGGGGACCACGGCGTTCACATACCGGGCCTCTCCAAGGCACGCGCGCGACGGCAGGCGGAGGATCGTGGCATCGAGATCGACGATGCACTGCTTGCGAACCTGCGGGCCATGGCAGACCAGGCAAAGCGGAAGGATGACCCGTGAGGCGAGCGGCACCGACGAAGACCGGTGAAGCCTTCGCCATGACCGATCGCGTCGACAAGCCGGGTACGGCATGCAGCGCGTGATGATCGTCGGCGGAGCCGGCTCCGGAAAATCGACACTTGCGCGCGCCCTGGGCCGGCGCACCGGCCTGCCGGTTCATCACCTGGATGCACTCTTCTGGAAACCAGGTTGGGTCGAAAGCGAACGCGAGGAGTTTGCGCAACGCCTTCGCCTGCTCTATCGCGAGCCGCGCTGGATCGTCGAAGGAAACTACTCCGCCACCTGGCCGGAGAGGATTGCGGCCGCCGACACGTTCCTCTTCCTCGACGTGGCGACCGCCTTGCGCCTCTGGCGGATCTCAAGGCGCGTGCTCGGCTCCTACGGCCGGGTCCGGCCCGACATGGCGGCCGGCTGTCCCGAGAGAATCGACTGGGCCTTCTTTCGCTGGGCGGCCACCTACGACAAGCGGGACCGTCGGAAGACCCTCGATGCCCTGGAGGAAGCCAGGGCTTCGACCGCTTGCCGCCACCTGCGCGGCCGGAAGGCCGCTGCCGCTTTTCTCACCTCCCTCGACGGGCGCGCGTCCTGAGTGACCCGGCCTTGCCAAGGTCGTGGCGCCGTGCGAAAGGCACGCGTCTTGGATGAAGGGAGCGCGCATTGTCGGAGAGCATGGCATCGAGGTCCGTACTAAGGGACGCCATGACCTCCTGGCCGCTCTTTGTCGGCGTGCTTCTTCTGATGATCGGCAACGGGCTTCTGCTGACCTTGCTGACCGTGCGGGGCGCCGAGCTCGGCTTCTCCTCGACCACGATCGGCATCATGCAGTCCTGCTACCCGGCGGGCGCCGTCATCGGCTGTCTCGTCGCGCCACGGATCGTCGCCGAAGTGGGCCATGTGCGCGCCTTCGGCGCCCTGGCCTCGCTCTGCAGCACGGCCGCCCTGGTGCATCTGGTGACCAACGATCCCGTTAGCTGGAGCGCCATGCGGGTCTTGTCGGGCTTCTGCTTTCCAGGCCTCTACGTCGTCGCCGAGAGCTGGCTGAACGGCCAGGCGCGCAACGAGACCCGCGCCACCTTGCTGTCGCTCTACTTCGTGACCCAGACCGGCGGCTCGCTCATCGGCCAGGTCATGCTGCTGATCCCGGATCGGCAGGGCATGCTGCTCTTCGTCATCGTGTCGATCCTGATCTCCCTCTCGCTGGTGCCCATGCTGCTCTCGACCCGCGGCACGCAGAGCTTCGAGGTGCCGGAACGGACAAGTCTCATCGCGCTCTTTCGGCTCTCGCCCTTCGGCTTTCTGGGCAGCTTCCTCTCCGGCGTGTCGCAGGGAACCATCTACGTTACCTTGGGTCTCTATGGCGTCGCCGTCGGACTGCCCAGCGGCAGCATCGGCTTCCTGATCGCGGCCGCGGCGCTGGGCGGTATCTTGGCGCAGTTTCCGATCGGCAGCCTCTCCGACCGCTTCGACCGCCGCCTGGTGATCGCCGCCGTCTCCTTCGCGGGCCTCCTCCTCTGCTCCGCCATCGCGCTCGGCAATCAATGGCTCGGTACGGGCCTCGCGCTCTTCATCGCGGTGGGGCTGGCGGGCGCGCTGCTGTTGCCCGTCTACTCGCTCTGCATCGCGCATACCAACGACTTCCTGAAGCCCAGTCAGGTGGTGGCCGCCAGCGGCGCACTGGTTCTGGTGATGAACGCCGGGGTGATCCTTGGCCCCAACCTGGGCGCGGCGGCGATCGACCTCCTGGGTCCCGTCGGGCTCTTCGTCCTGCTGGCTGCCCTGCAGGGCCTGACCGGCCTCGTCGCCGGTCTGCGCTTGGCCGTCGGCCGTCCGCCGGCCGACCAGCGCGGCGTCGCGCGGCCCATCGCCTACACGGCCACCGGCACGGTTGCCAGGCTGAACCCGGACGCGGGCGAGGAAGAGGCGCGATAGATCTCCTCCCCCTTCCCCTCTCTGGAAAGGTCGCTTCGTGACTAAGCTCGGACTCCTCGCTCTCTTCACTCTCGCCCTCAGCACCGCGCTCGCCGCGCAGCCGCTGGAGCGCGAACTGGAGGCGCCGGGTCCCGAAGGCCCGCTCAAAGGAACCTTGCTGCTGCCGGACGGGGAGCCCGATTGGGCGGTGCTCATCATCCCGGGTTCCGGTTCGATCGACCGCGACGGAAACAACGAGTACGGCCTGGAGACGAACCTCTACAAACTCCTGGCCGAGGGCTTGGCAAGCAACGGCATCGCCAGCCTGCGCATCGACAAGCGCGGCATGTTCGCCAGCCAGGCCGCCATCGCCGATGCAAACGACGTCACCGTCAAGGATTATGCCGACGACCTCGCCGCATGGGTCGCTGTCCTGCGCGAGGCAGTGAACGCGAAATGCGTCTGGCTCCTCGGTCACAGCGAAGGCGCCTTGATCGCCAGCGTCGCCGCGGGGAACAACCTGGCGATCTGCGGCCTTCTTCTGGTCGGCGCGCCCGGCCGGCCGCTCGGCACGGTCATGCGCGAGCAGTTCGCGGCCTATCTGGCGGGTAAGCCCGAGCTGGAGGACGTTCACCTGGTGATCGACGCCATGGAGGCCGGCAAGCGCTTCGACGTCTCGAACCGATCCGCCGTCGTGCAGGGCGTCTTCCGGCCGGAGGCGCAGGGCTACATCATCGACCTCTTCTCCTACAACCCGGCGGCAACGCTCGCCGGCTACCCGGGTCCCGTCCTCGTTCTGCAGGGCGACCGCGATCTGCAGGTCTCGGAGGCCGATGCGGCCCTCCTGGCCAGCGCCCACGCGGGGGCACGCCTCGTCCTGTTACCGAACACCAATCACCTGCTGAAGGAAATCGAGACGGACGACCGCGCCGCCAACCTCGAGAGCTATTCTGACCCACAGCTCCCCTTGGCCCCCGGTGCGATCGACGCCCTTACGGACTTCATTCACTCAGGCCACTAGACGCCTTTAGGGTGACAAACAGCGGCTCCTCCGCTTACTTTCGAGCGAAACGTCAGAACGGGGGTGGCCGTCATGCAGAGTTCCTTGGAAGACGAGGCCCTTCCGGCCTCTTCCGATCCGCTGGTGCCGAAGGACTCGCCTTACAACTACAGCATCGGCGTCAACTACGAGAGCTGGGAGGAAGGCCGGAGCGGCTACAGCATCAAGGCCGACCTCGACCAGATCACCCAGTACTTCAAGCTGGTCAAGACCTATCACGCGGCAGCCGTCGGCACCGCCGATCCGACCGCACCCATCATCGACCCGACGCAGGCCCAGGTGATCGACTATGTGGTCGGGACGCCGGACGTGGAGCTGGTGATGGGCACGGCCAACTCGGCGCTTGCCCAAGGCGGCTTCGGCACGCCCTGGACGCCGGGCCTGATGACCGACAAGGCCTACACCGATGCCTGGGTGCAGATGCTGGTCGACAGCTTCGGTTCGACCGCCATGGTCGGGAAGCACCTGCGCGGAATCCTGCTGGGCAACGAGATTGACGCCAACGGGCCACCGCCAACCGATCCCAATTTCGACGCCTACCTCGGCTGGATCAAGCAGTCCTTTGACAACCTCCAAGCATCGCTCGAGGCGGCGGGTTTGGGATCGATCCCGGTCTCCACCACCATCGCGAACTACCCGCTGAACGATCCCTCGGCCAACGTCGTGGCGTCGGAGATCACACAGTACATCCACGACAACTGGAGCAAGAGCTGGAACGACGACACGCCTTTCGTTCTCTATAATCAGTACACACAGAGCGGTGGCCAGTCGACGGACTACAAACCGGTCGAGAGCTACTTCGAGTCGGTGCAGGCGCAGGTGCCCGGCGGGCTGGAGGTCTTCGTCGGAGAGACCGGCTTTTCCTCCTTCTACGGCGCGCAAGACCAGGCGACTGTCTACAAGCAGATCTTCGAATGGCTGGACGGCATGGACGGCCAGCAGGGCAACGGCGGCGCCATGGTGCCGCTCTTCCCCTTCCTCGCCTTCGACCGCCCCTCCTTCTCCACAACGCCCACGCCGCAGGAAGCGGATTTCGGCATCTTCGGCGAGGATGCCAATTCGCAGCCGACCGGCCTGAAGCCGGACCTGGTCGGGGTCGTGCCGCCGTGGACCGCCACGCCCATCAATTCGCTGTCGCTGGGCGACGACGTGCTGCACGGGAGTATCGGCGCGAACCTCCTCGCCGGCGATGCGGGCGATGACGTCGTGCTGGGCCGCGACGGCGACGACATCTTGCTGGGCCAGGCCGGGAACGACCTGCTGGACGGCTGGAAGGGCGACGATCTCTTGATCGGTGGCGGCGGCGATGACCTTCTGCTGGGGGATGACGGAGCCGACAGGCTTCTCGGCAAGACCGGCATGGACTGGCTCTCCGGCGGCGACGGCGAGGACATCCTGCGCGGCGGCGAAGGGGTGGACTGGGCCGCCGGCGGCAAGGGCGACGACACCTACGTCGTCGACCACCCAAACGACATCGTCCACGAACTGGATGGCGAGGGCCAGGATCTCGTGCGCGCCGCGGTCGACTTCGCCTTGCCGGACGATCCCGTCGGCGGCTTTGTCGAAGACCTGCGTCTCATGATCGACGCCGGCGACATCAATGGCCGCGGCAACGGCTTGGACAACCACATCCGGGGCAACAGCGGCGACAATGTCCTGATCGGACTTGGCGGCGACGACTGGCTGAAGGGCCAGGACGGCGACGACCTCTTGATCGGCGGCGCCGGCGCCGATCTCATGCGCGGAGGCAGCGGCGACGACCTGTTGGTCCTGGGGCGCGACGAAATCGCGATCGGCGGATCGGGGCAGGATGTCTTCGCCTTCGACGGCAACGAGGGCAACGGCAACCACCTGGAGATCCGGGACTTCCAGGGCGCGGCGCTCAACGCCGGCGGCGGAAGGGACTTTCTCGTCTTCGCGCCCGGCCTGGAGCACGGCGATTTCGCCTACATCGGCGGTACCGCCTTTTCCGGTGGCGGCAACAGCGAGGCCCGATTGGCCGACCAGGGGCGCCTGGAGATCGACAGCGACGGCGACGGCGAAAGCGACATTGCGGCCATCCTCACGGACTTCGCCGACCCCGGGCAACTGACGGAAGAGGACTTCGTCTGGCTCTAGCGGGCCGCCGAAAGAGCTAAGGAGCCGGCTCTAAGAGAAGAAGATGGAGGGGCGTCCGGCGCCGCGATTTTCTTGCTGGCTGCCACCCAGCAATGGCCTCTCTCCGGAGAACAGCGAAGGCTTCGACGGAGGCGAGAGAGGCGCGCTGTCCCTGTTCCTCTCGGGCGGCCAGAATCGCGATCGAGGTCGCAGGGTCATGGGCAAGGCGGCGGCGGATCTGGTTGAATGGGTCGACCGCCATGCCGATGCTCCCGCTCACCTTCCTTTTCGCGATCCCCCTCATGGCCCTGGCGGTCTGGCTGGGGACCGGCTATTGGCGAACGGCGTGGGCGCCCTGGCTGATCGCCTTCGTGGCGATGCTGGCGCTTCAGCTCGCACTGATCGGCATACGCTACGGCTATGGCGTCGAGGGGATAATGTTCCTTCAGCCCTATAGCGGCGTGGCCATCCCGCCCTTGGCTCTTCTGGCCTTCAAACCTCCCCAATCCATCTTTCGAGCCGCGGTCCATCTGCTCCCCCTCCTGGGCATGTGGGTGGTCGCGCGACAGGCGCCGCATCTGATCGACAGCTATCTGGCAACCATCACCTTCGGCTACGCGCTGGCCCTCGCCGAATGGGGCAGCCGCCGCGCCGAGACGCTCTCTTGGGTGCCCTTGCATCACTATGGCGCCTTCAAGCTGGGTCTCTGGGCCAGCGTCGCGACCTTGACCCTCTCCGGGACGACGGATGCGATCGTCGCCCTGGACTTCTTCGCGACGGGTGGCGCCAACACGGAGAGAATCGCGGCCGGTGCCTCCATCCTAGTCCTGGCCGCACTGCTGCTCGCGCTCCGACCCTTCCTGCGGTCACGATCCTGGCGGAGCCAGCGCAGCGCGTCGCGGGAAGACCGGGCCTTGCTTGCGCGCCTGGCGGAGCGGCTTGAGCGGGATGCCTTGTTCCGCGACCCCGACTTGACCCTGGCCCGCCTCGCCAGACGCCTCGGCGTCTCCGCCCGTCAGGTGTCGGAAGCGGTCAATAGATGCACCGGCAAGAACGTCTCCCAATACGTGAACGAACGCCGGATCAAGGCTGTGTGCGATGCGCTCCTCGAGAGCGACGCTCCCGTCACCGCCATCATGCTGGACGCGGGCTTTCTCACGAAGTCTAACTTCAATCGAGAGTTCCGGCGGGTGACGGGCCAGGCCCCGACCGCCTGGCGCAAGGCGCAGAGGGAGCAGGCGTCTGCCGCCAAGCGCGAAGCGATCGTCCGCGCCGAGGCAGAGGAATGACGCGCGCAACCCTTGACCGCTACTGCCGTGCCTGGAGTCTCCGGACGGACGGAGACCTGTTGGAGACTCCAACCTCCTGGCTGCGACCGGTCCGCCAGGGAACCGCGCCCGCCATGCTGAAGTTACTGAAGCCCGGGAGCGACGAGGGCGCGGCCGCGGGGCTGCTGGCCTACTACGGTGGCCAAGGCGCCGTGCATCTCTATCGCGCCGATGGGCGGGCGATGCTGCTGGAGCGCGCGACCGGCAAGCGCTCGCTGTCGCGGATGGCCCGGGAGGGGCACGACCTGGAGGCCGCCGCGATCCTAGCCGATACGCTGGCCAGGCTGCACCAGGAGCGCGGCGGCGCGGTGCCTCAAGACCTGACGCCCCTGCCGGAGCAGTTCGCTTCCCTCTTCGAGAGAAGGAGGGAAGACCCCTTGCTGGCTCAGGCGGCGGAGGTCGCACAGGGACTCTTCGAGACGGCCAGGGACATCGCGCCGCTGCACGGCGACCTGCACCACGAGAACGTCCTGGACGGGCGGGAGCGCGGGTGGCTGGCGATCGATCCCAAGGCGCTGATCGGGGAGCGCACCTACGACGTCGCCAACCTGCTGCGCAATCCCTCCGCCCATCCTGACCTGGTGCACGATCCCGCGCGGATGCGCCACCTGGCCGACTTCTATGCGCGGCGCCTCGGCCTTCCGCCCGCGCGTGTCCTGGCCTTCGCCTTCGCCCATGCCGGTCTCTCCGCGGCATGGGACATGGAGGACGGTCTGGACCCGGCCTTCAGCCTTGGCTGCACCAGGATCCTGGCATCGCTCCTGCCGGCCGCGGCGCCCCGTCAGGCCGGAAAGGGCACCAGCTCGGCATTGCCGTCGTAGCTGTTGAGGCGCCGCAAGAGATGCCAGCCGTAGGTTCCGCGCCCGGTTTCCTCGCCCGAGCCATTCGGCAGAGGATCCGGCGTCGAGAGCTGGGCACCCAGTGCCGGCTCCAGGAAGAAGCCGATGGACTGGCGCGCGGCCCCCTGCTCCAGGACGCGATGCGGTGTCGCCGGCACGCGCCCCTCGGTCATGATCTCAAGCACGTTGCCCAGGTGAACGGAGACGCAGTTATCGATCGCCGGCACGTCGCGCCAGGTGCCGTCGGTCGACTGGGCTTGCAGCCCGGGCTGTGCCTGCCACAGCAGAGACACGCCGGCGACGTCGGTGTGGCGCCCGGCGGCAAGCGGTGGTCCCTGCTCGCCATCGCTATCCGGAAGCTCATCATAGACCCGCATGTCGCCGGGCGGACGCGGATAGTTCAGCAGCCGCAAGGTGGAATTGCCTCCGGTGAAGTGCCGGGACAGCAGCGCGTCACCCGTGCCAAGCGAGCGCCCGAGCGACAGCATTACCGCCGTGGAGAGGCGCTGCATCTGGTCGTAGTAGCGCCGCATCGTCTGCTTCCACTCGGCGACAGGCTCCGCGCTCGGCCAGATATTGGTCTCGGTCAGGATCTCCATACCGGGAATTGCGGGGCCGGCAGTGGGAACTTCGGGACCGATGTCGAAGAACTCGTTGTGCGCCCAGGCGTCGGGCTGCAGGGACGCTTGATAGCCGCGATAGATCCGGCTGCCCGAGGGGTTGGTGGTGCGGGTCTCCAGACGGCGCTTTTCCCCCTCCGGCAGGTCGAAGAAAGACAGCATCCTCCCCGCGCGCGCATCGACCTCCCCCGCATCGGGGTAGCCGGTCACTACGATGCCGCCGGTTTCGACGACGGCCTCGCCCAGCCGAGCGTCGGTCAGCCGGAGCGCCGCTTGATCGTCGCCGAAAAGCGCGGACACATTCACGATTGCCAGATCAGCCATGGCATTCTCCTTAGCGTAGTCTCAAGGCCGCGTCCGCTCGCCCTTGCGCCGGACGCGATCGCTCTTTAGGCCCTGATTGCCTTGCCAAGTGCCAGTGGCTGGGGCGGAGCTATCAGGCTTGCGGCCAAGCTGTCAAGCGGCCGAGGGGCAGCTGGCTCAGCTTGGGCTCGAAGACCGGTTCGCCGGGCCGGCAGTCGATCGGCAGGTCCGAGCCGGAGACCTTGAAGTCCTCGCAGGTAAGGAAGAGATCGTGATGGGCGCCGATGACGATCCCGGCGATCGCGATCACGATCGTGACCAGCACCAAGGCCAAGCGGTGCTGCAGCTTCTGCAAGCGGTCGATGTCGGGCACGACGGCGATCACCAAGATGTAGACCAGGTAGGGCAAGGTCAGGAAGGAGACGCCCAGCATCACGATGCCGGCGGCCCAGGTCGCGAAGCCTCGGGGGTCGGCGTCGGTGATGACGAGGCTGGCCTCCAGCACCAACCAAACGGTGGGTAAGGCGAGAACCGAGCGCCTCTCCCAGCGCAGACCGGGCGGCAGCGAGACGGAGCGCTTGATGAAGAGCGTGGCCAACAGCGCCGAGGTCGCGATCACCCAGATGGTGAAGAGGGTCTCGAAGAAGACCGTCCCGAAGACCCCGTACCAGAAGGCGACGTTGAAGACGCTGGCGGAGAGCGCGATGGCACTCAGGAGGAAGACCCGGCTCTCCGCATCGTTCATGTCCGGGAAGTGAAGCAGTTTCTGTTGCATCGGACGGTCTCCCTCTTGCGGCGAGGGCGTCAGTCTACCTCGCCTCTCTCCGACAGGGCGATGGCAATGCCACGCGTGCTCTCGAACTGGGCGCAGACGATCATCGCGATTACCGTCAGGGGAATGCAGAGGAACATGCCCGCTATCCCCCAGAGGAAGCCCCAGATCGAGAGCGCCAAGATGACGGTCAGCGGGCTCAAGTTGACCGAGCGGCCGACGACTTGCGGCTCCAGGACATTACCGATCAAGAGGTGCGCGGCGCCGATCCCGGCGGCCACGATCAGGAAGGGCGTGATGGTCGGGAAGGCGATCAGCGCGAGCAGGGCCGGCAAGACGAGGCTCACCAGACCGCCGATCACCGGCACGAAGTTCGCCAGGAAGGCCATGAAGCCCCAGAAACCGGCGAAGTCGAGCCCGACGGCCGCGGTGACGCCATAGGTCGCCAGGCCCATCAGCAGGCTCGTCGCCGACTTGGTCGCCAAGTAGGTCTGCACCTTGCTCTGCAGGCGTTGCGCCAGGGCGACCATCTCCGCCCGGCGCCCCTTCTCCGGGAAGAGGGCTAGCAACTTGGGCCGCAGAACTCGCTGCTCTATTAAGAGAAAAGCAAGATAAATCAGTATCGTACCGGCATCTCCTATGAGGCCGGCGATACCGTTCGTGATGGCCAGGATCGCAGTCTCGGCCGCCTGCCCGTCCAGAAGCGCGACGAACTCCGGCAGAGAGGCCATCCCGAGCGCGCTTGCCGCGCGCTGGGCAACGGCCTCCAGGCCGGCCTGGTAGCGTGGCGCCGCCGCCGCCATGGCCTGCAGGTTGTCGGCCATCAGCTGGCCGACCATGGCCAAGGCCGTGACACAGGTGAGCAGAGACAGGGTCAGGGCCGCCCAAGCGGGCAGGGCGGCACCGCCCAGTCGGATGCGGTCGCTCAGGACCCGGGCGAAGGCATTGATGACCAGCCAGATCAGCAGCGCCACGGCGAAGGGAACCAACAGTGAGCGGGCCCAGATCAAGAGCGCCCCGCCCATCAAGAGCAGGCCGACCACCAGTACGATCGGCAGCAGGCCGCCTGCGTAGTGAGAGACCGCGTGAAGCGGTGGTCCGTCTGTGCGGACGTTCACCCTGGTGACAGTGTCGCTTGGCATCGTTCTTCGCCTCCTTCGCTCGGTTTCAGGCGAGGGCGAAGCTGCCTTGAGCGTGGTCAGGGGCGTAAGTGAGTCACCGTGAAAGCGACTAGGAGACGTCAAGACCGGCTTTGCGCCAACCCTCCACGAAGTGATCGACGAGCGAGGCTTCGAAGTTCCAAAGGGCGCACTCTCGACGAAGGGCCGCGCCGATGTCGGGGTCGCCGTCCTGCACCTCCGCCAAGAGCATGGCGGCCTCCTCTCCACGGTCGAGCTGACCCAGGATCATCAGCTCGATCAGCGGTCCCCAATGCCAGACGCTGCCGGCTCCGCGGCGGATTTCGCTCAAGGCTTCGTCATAGGCGCGCCGACGGTAGGCCGCCACGGCCAGGAAGGCGAAGTACCAGGGCGAGGGATTGATGCTGAGGCTGCGCGCGCGCTCCACCAGCGCCAGGCCTCGGTCCCACTCGCCGACGATAGCGAGGCAGGCGCCGTAGTCGGCCAGGATATCGGGACTGGCGGCGTTCAAGGAAAGCGCTCGCTCGGCGGCTTCGCCGAAGGCCGCGATCTCGCCCCGGAAGAAATGCGCCAAGAAGAGCGCGTAGTGGGCATTGGCATTCAGCGGGTCGCAGTCGACCGCCATGCGGGCAGCCTCGTAGGCGGCATCCGCGGGCGAACGCTCCGGCCGTCTGTTGTAACGACCGCGCAGTTCGTCGAGGACCACGATGGCCAGCATGGCCCAGGCACCGGCGTAGCGCGGCGCGGCGGCGACCACCGCCTCCAAGCGCGTGCGCACCGCCAGATGACGCGCCGGGCTCGGCGCGCGCAGGTAGGCGAAGGCCTCGAGCACCGCGTCGTAGGACTCCTGCTCGATGCTCGCGGGCGCCCGGCGCCAACGGCTGTCGATCCGCGCGATGACGCCGTGGGGCTCGGCGACCTCCGCGGCCACGTGGCTGGCGATCTCGTCCTGGATCTCGAAGAGCGTCTCCGGCGAAACCTCGCGGTCGAAGCTCTCGGAGAGCAGGGTCGTGCCACTCTCGCAGTCGACCAGGCGCGCGCTCACCCGCACCCGCGATCCGACCCGGCGTACCGAACCTTGCAGCGCATAGTCGACGCAAGCCTCTTCCCCCACGCGCTGCCGCGGCTCTGCGCCGGAGCGCGCGCCCGGCGCCAGGACGGCGATCTCTCGGAAACGCGCCAGGGCGTTGGCGACCTCCTCTGTCAGGCCGTCCGCCAGGTAGCTCCGGTCGGACTCCGCCGAGTGATCGTCGAAGGGGTGAACGGCGACGCTCGGGCCGGCCGGCCCTAGCGGCGGCCGTTCGGGCGTCGTACCGAGCGGCTCGCGTTCCAGTGCCAACTGGAAGATGGGCGCGTAGGAGCCTCTCGGTATCTCGATGCGCAGAGGATCCTCCCGGCCCTCGTCAGCGTAATAGAGATCCAGGCGCTGACGCAGCTTGCCGGCTTGCACCCGCACGATGGTGTCGAGCTGCGGATCGAACTCCGGTGGCTTGTCGAAGACTTCCAGCCCGATCGTATAGCCCTTGAGGCGGTCGCCCTCGCCCGACAGACTGCGCTCGACCACGTAGATCAGGAAGCGCTTCAAGCGATGCGATTCGGCGAAGTGCCGGCTCTTCACAATACGGGAGAGCTGCTCGGCGACGGCGCCTTCGGGCAAGGCAACGGACCCTACCGAGCGAGGCCGCGATCCCTTAGCGGCAGTCATCGTCGCATCCACTCCATCGCCCGAACCTAGCACAGGTGCTTAACAGTGAATAACTCCGGCGGGCTCGGCCTTTAGGCCATCTCCTTTCCAGCCGCGATCGGCGGCCGAACAGCGAAAGGAAGCATGTGCGATGTCTGAGTCCAAGACCAACAGCGACGCCCGGAAAGCCTACCTGGAGAAGCTGGGCCAGGAGATCGACGCCTTGGAGAAGAGCGCGGAGAGCGCCGGCGCCAAGGCGGAGAGTTGGGTGAAGCAAGAGAAGGAAGGACTGAACCAGGCCCTGCAAGAGGCGGAAGAGGAAGCACAACGGCACTGGACCGGGCTGAAGGCGGCCATCGCGGCCTACCGCAGCCACACGGGCGACGCCAAAGCTGGCGACGAGGACGCCGAAAGCGATCAAGAGACGAAGCCGACAAAGCCGGAAGCGTAGCCGACCGCGGCCGCGGCCTCTCTTCCGATTCCGGTCGGCGTGGGCGGTGGCGGCGCGGACGACCCATGCTGCTTCTCCTGACACACTGAGGGGATGACCTATGCTAGTCTTTCCCCATGCAGACGCCTCCCCTCGCCGCCACCGTTTCAACCGCCGGTCCATGGCGAGCGCGGCGGTCTTGGCTGGTTCTGGCCTTGGCACTGCCGCTGGTCCTGGGCCTTGTCTTTCTGCTGCCAGGCACCGATGCGGAGCCCGCCTACGACGTCGGGAGCCACGGCAGTTTCCAGGCAGAGGGCTGCTGGGAGTTCGTCGAGGAAAGCGATCTCGTGGATTGCGGTCGCCTCACCCTTCCGCTGCGCTGGGAGGACCCCGATGGTGCGAGCATCACGCTGCCCGTAGCGGTCTTTCAGCCGCGCCGACCCGACCCTGCCTTGGCGCCCGTCATCTACCTTTCCGGCGGTCCCGGCTTCCCGGCCCTGGAGCCGGCGCGAGAGCGCTTGCGGTCATGGCGCCAGGTCGCGGACGGCCTCTTTCCCGGACGCAAGCTGGTCGTCTTCGAGCAGCGCGGCGTCGGCCGGAGCGAGCCGCGCCTGTCATGCCCGGAAGGAGACAATCCCAACGCCTGGTGGCCTCTCTCGGAGGACCCTTACAACTTCGAGAAGGTCAAGGACCGCGTCAGGGCAGCCTACCTCGCCTGCCGCGACCGGCTGCAGGCGGAGGGCGTGGATCTGACGGCCTACGGCTCCCGACAGATTGCCGCCGACCTGGAGGCGCTGCGCCGAAACCTGGACCTCGGCCGGGTCGTCCTCTTCGGGCTTTCCTACGGGACACGGATCGCGCTGACCGCGATGCGGGACTATCCGCAAGGCATCGAGGCGGCGATCCTCGATTCGACCTTGCCGCCGCAGGCCCTGCGCTCCGCGATGAACGCGGAGGCACTGGGCGGCGCCTTCGATCGGCTCTTCGCCGGCTGCGCGGCCGACAGCCGCTGCGCCTCGGCCTATCCCGATCTCGAAGAGCGCTTCCATGGATTGCTGGCGGCCCTCAAGAAAGAGCCGATCATCCTCGACATCGTCAATCTGAATGGCCCGGAGCCGCGCTACCTCCTGATCGACGACAAGGTCTTTCTGGAGATCCTGCGTAACGAAATGTACGACACGCCGAAGCTGTCGCGCCTTCCCACCTTGATCGCCGGCTTGGCCAAGGGAGAGGACTGGCGCGTCAAGCCACATGCCGAGGCCGCGATCTACGGCCACTTTCCACGCCTCTACGACATGGGCATGCTGATCTCGACCGTCTGCCAGGATGAGGCAGGCCTGGATCGCCCGGATCGCGACGACATCGCCGACGGCAGCCACCCCTACCTGGCCGACTACGTCATCTGGATCGAGGAGCTGGGCCCCTGCGCGCTCTGGCCGAAGAAGGAGAGCAGGGAAGCCGTGGCCGTGCATAGCGACATTCCCAGCCTTCTCCTGGCCGGCGGCCTCGACGCCGCCACGCCGCTGGAGCAGTCTCGCCAGGCGGCCGAGACCCTGGACCGGGCCGCGCTCTTCACCTTTCCTGCCAGCGCGCACGGCCTCGTCTTCTCCGAGGACTGTGCCCGCGACCTGGTCCGAGACTTCCTGGCGGACCCGAGCGCGCTCCCAAACCCGCCTTGCCTACAATCCCGGCGCCAGCCCTCCTTCCTCGCCATCGGCGGCAAGTAACGGGAGTTGTCCACCAGGGCGCAAAAGCGGTTTACAGAGGCGTGGCGTCCCGTCAGGATAGGAACATATCATGAACATGAGGACTTACTATGCGGATCGACTATGTTGAGCTGCCGGCACGCGACCTCGCTGCGATGAAGGCTTTCTATGGAGCTGCATTCGGCTGGAAGTTCGAGGACTACGGCACTGACTACACGGCCTTTTCCGGCGCCGGCCTGGACGGCGGCTTCGCCAAGGCGGAGCGCGCGCCACCCAAGGGAGGAAGCCTGGTGGTCCTCTATGCGGACGACTTGGAACAAGCCGAAAAGGCGGTGCGAGAGGCCGGCGGCAAGATCGTCGAGCGCCTCTCCTTCCCGGGCGGACGCCGCATTCACTTCACCGATCCCAACGGCAACGAATTGGCGATCTGGACCAAGGCTTAGCGTCCAGGGACTGACAAGGGCTTTACCCGGCGTGCCTTGCCTGACCGAGGCAGCTGTCGTAGGACGCATCCCGAACTCTCAAAGACAAGGGTGATGACTATGGCGAAGCTGCTTTCGGTCGGGGTCGGTGCGCTGCTGGCCGCCAGCCTGTTCATGGGCTCGGGCCACCGCGCGGATGCGGAGGTCTTGGCCTCCGATACCGCGCTGGAGCCGGGCCTGGCGGTCTGCTACATCCCCGCCAAGATACGCCACATCGACGAGATGGCGGAGTGGGAGGCCAAGGTCCCCTGCCGGGCGGGACCGCCGCTGCCCAATCTCGACTACGCGGTCGGTACGAAGCGGGTGCTGACCAGCCGCTTTTCCGACGGCATCATGGCGGTCATCACCGGCTACATCCATCTCGACAAGCCGGGTCAGTGGGCCTTCGCCTTCGCGTCCAACGACGGCGTGCGCATGGAGATCGCCGGAACCATGATCGTCGAGGACCCGGACGTGCACTCCGACCGCTTCTCGGACATCGGCTACTTCAATGCGAAGGAAGCCGGCTGGTATCCCATCACCGTCCGCTATTTCGAGCGCAAGAGGACCTCGACCCTGAAGCTCTTCTGGCAGGAACCGGGCGACAGCGAGGGCACCATGCCGATCGTCCCGCCGGAGGCCTTGGGCCACAAGGCCGGCTGAGAGTGCTGGATCAGGCGAGTCCACACGATTGCGGGCTGCTCTAGAGGCGGTCGCGCAGCGAGTACCATAGCATCGCCAGGACCAGGAGCGGGCTGCGCAAGGCGGGGCCGCCCGGGAAGTCCGGTGTGGGTATCCGAGAGAAGATGTCGAAGCGCGCGGCCTGGCCGTCGATGGCCTCGGCCATGATGGCACCGGCCAAGCTCGCCATGGCGACCCCGTGCCCGGAGTACCCGCCGGCAGTCAGGATGTTGCCGTCTAGGCGCTCGAAGTTCGGCAGCCGGTTCATGGTGATGCCCAGGGTGCCCCCCCAGGCATAGTCGATGCGCTTGCCGGCGAGCTGCGGGTAGATCTCCAGCATCGGCTTGCGCACCTTGGCGGCGATGTCGGCGGGAAAGCGGTAACCGTAGGATTCACCGCCGCCGAACAGCATGCGCCGGTCGTGCGACAGGCGGAAGTAGTTGATCACGAACTTGGAATCCGCGACGGCGTGGTTGTCGCGAATGAGGTCGCGCGCCTCCTCTTCGCTCAAGGGCTCGGTCGCCGCGATGAAGTTGTTGATCGGCATCACCCTTTTCGCAATGCCCGGGAAGAGGTCGGCGTGATAGCCGTTGCAGCCGATCACCAGGTAGCGCGCGCTCACCTCGGCGGCATCTGTCTTGATGCGAAGCCTGTCGCCGCGCTCGATGCCGGTGACACGCGAGGTCTCGTGGAGCGTGGCACCCGCCTCTTCGGCCGCGCGCGCCAATCCCAAGGCATAGGCCAGTGGATGCAGGTGTCCGGCGCCACGATCCAAGGTGCCGCCGTAGTAGGCGGGCGAGCCGACGTGGGCGCGGATCTGCTCTTGATCCAAGACCTCGATCAGTTCGTAGCCGTACTTGCTGCGTAGTTTCTCGGCGTAGGCCACGCTGTGCGCCACGAAACGCTTGCGATGGTCGGTATGGATCACGCCATCGACGAAGTGGCAGTCGATCTCGTGGCGCCGAATCAGGTCGCGCACCAAGGCGACCGAGGCGAGGCCCAAGTCCCAGAGATCGCGCGCCTGCCTTTCTCCCAAGAGCTTCTCCAAGGCGTCCTGGTCGATCCTCTGTCCTGTTCCGACCTGGCCGCCATTGCGTCCGGAGGCCCCCCAGCCCACGCGATGTGCCTCCAGCAGGACCACCTCGTAGCCGCGCTCGGCCAGGTGCAGCGCCGCCGACAGGCCGGTGAAGCCGCCACCGATGACGCAGACGTCGCAGGAGAGCGATCCCTCGGCCGGAGGGCGCGCCGGGGGCACGCCGGTGCTGGCCGCGTAGTAGGAGTCGGGATAGGCACCGGGCCGGTCGTTGACTGTGAGGATATCCATGGTCGCGCTCTTGGTCAGGCGAATCAAACGTTTAGCAGGAGATGCTCGCGCTCCCAGGTGGAGATCTCGCCATGGAACTCCTCCAGCTCGGCCCGCTTGATCGCCTCATAGAGCGTGCAGAAGTCGTCTCCCAGCACCGAGCGGATCTCCTTGGCCTCCTCGAAGAGGTCGAGAGCGTCGTCCAGGCTGATCGGCAGGCCTTCCTCCGTGTCGAAGACCTCTCCCTTGGCCGGGTCCCTGGGCTTGGTCCCGTTCATCATGCCGAGATAGCCGCAGGCCAGGCTGGCGGCGATCGCGATGTAGGGGTTGGCATCGATCCCGATGACGCGGTTCTCGACGCGTCTGGCCGCCGGCGGCGAATGGGGGATGCGTAGCCCCGTCGTGCGGTTGTCCTCGGCCCACTCCAGGTTGGTCGGGGCCGACATGTGCGCCCGCAGGCGCCGGTAGGAGTTGACGTAGGGCGCCAGGATCGGCACCAGCTCCATAAGGTGCTTCTGAGAACCACCAATAAAGTGGAAGAAGCGCTCGCTCGGCGAGCCGTCGGGGTTGGAGAAGATGTTCTGGCCGGTCTTGGCATCCACCACGCTCTGATGGACATGCATGGCGCTGCCGGGCTCGTCGCGCATGGGCTTGGCCATGAAGGTGGCGAAGACGCCGTTCTTCAGGGCCGCCTCGCGGATCGCCCGCTTGAAGTAGAAGACCTGATCGGCCAGGTCCAAGGGGTCGCCGTGCAGCAGGTTGATCTCCATCTGCCCGGCGCCGCCCTCTTGAATGACCGTGTCGATCTCCAGGCCCTGGTCTTCGGCGTAGTCGTAGATCGTGTCGACCACGGGACCATGCTCGTCGACCGCCACCATGGAGTAGGCTTGGCGCCCGACGCCGCGGCGGCCGGTGCGGCCGATCGGCGGCTCGATCGGCTCGTTCGGGTCGGTGTTGGGCTTGGTCAAATAGAACTCCAGTTCCGGCGCCACGACGGCCTTCCAGCCGCGCTCGGCGTAGAGGGAGATCACGCGCTTCAAGACATTGCGCGGCGCCAAGCCCACCGGCCGGCCGTCCCGCGTCTCCAAATCGTTGATGACCTGCAGCGCCGCATCGTCGGTCCAGGGCACGGCGGCTGCCGTTCGCATGTCCGGGCGCAGCACCATGTCCGGCTCGGTCTCGTCGTAGCTGCTGATCTCGACGTACTCGCCGGTGATGGTCTGGTAGAAGAGCGAGGTCGGCAGGTAGAAGTGCTGGTCGGGCGTGAACTTGTGCGCCGGCATGGCCTTGCCGCGCGACATGCCGGCGATGTCGGGAATGATGCACTCGACCTCTTCCAGGCGCCTGTCGCCCAGATAGGCCAGAAAGCTGTCGGGAAGCGTGCCAACCCAATCGTTGAGTGATGCTGCATTCATGGGTCTTGTCTCTATTTCGTATCAGAGGGCGCGGTAGTGCCAAGAAAGGGAGGCCGGCTCGCGGAACGGGGACGGTCCGGCGACGGGATGCAAGGCCTTCAGGGCACGCGAGCGCGGTGCTTGAAGACCTGCTCGATCCTGTCGGCGATCGCCGGGGAGGACAGCGGCTGGTCGAGACTGGCGAGCGCCTTGGTCACGACCGCGTCCGGCAGGATCGCGCGACGCATGGCGATGAGATCGCTGACGTAGTCCGCCTGGAACTCCGGATGCGGCTGGATGGTGTAGGCCTTGTCGCCATAGGAGAGCGCGGCAAAGCGGCAGAAGGAGGTGGAGCCCGCGACCTCGGCCTCCGCCGGCTTCTCGATCACCTGGTCCTGGTGCCAGGCCATCACGCGCATCGTCGGCCCCAGGCCATCCAGATCGTAGGTCTCGCCCCCGACCGACCAGCCGCCGGAGAACTTCTCCACCTTGCCGCCCAGGGCCTGGGCGAGGATCTGATGGCCGAAGCAGATACCGACGATCGGCACGCTCCGCGCATAGGCGCGCCGTAGGAAGTCCTCTAGCGGCGGGATCCAGTCGTGATCCTCATAGACGCCGTAGCGCGATCCGGTGATCAGCCAACCCTCGGCCGCGTGGACATCGGCCGGGATCTCGCCGTCCAGCGCCGCATAGCTGTCGAAAGTGAAGCCCCTGCCGTCCAAGAAGCGCTCGAACATGCCGTCGTATTCGCCATGGCGCTCGCGCAACTCTTCCGGCGGTCGACCGCAGACAAGAATGCCGATCTTCATCGCGGGCACCCTAGAGCCGCCCGACCACGGTGCGTTTGGCGCCCTTCTCCTCCGCCAGGAGGCAGAGCCAGTCGTGCGCGATGGTCGCCGCCGCCAGCGCCGTAATCTCGCCCTGGTCGAAGGGCGGCGAGACCTCGACCACGTCCATGCCGATCAAGGTCATGCCGCCGAGCCCGCGGATGAGCTCCAGCGCCTGCCAGGTGCTGAGCCCGCCGACGACGGGCGTGCCGGTGCCGGGAGCGAAGGCCGGGTCCAGACCGTCGATGTCGATGGTGAGATAAAGCGGCGCGTCGCCCGCCCGCTGGCGGATGATCTCCAGTGCCTTGTCGATGCCGTTGCGATGCACCCAAGGCGCGGTCAGGATTTCGAAGCCGTGGTCGCTGTCGTTGAAGGTGCGAATGCCGATCTGGGTCGACCGCGACACATCGACGATGCCCTCCTTCACGGCGCGCGTAAACATGGAGCCGTGATCGAAGCGCTTGCCGTCATCGTCCCAGGTGTCGCTATGGGCATCGAAGTGCAGCAAGGCCACCGGCCCGTAGTGCTTGGCATGGGCCTTGATCAGCGGATAGGCGACGTAGTGATCGCCCCCGAAGGTCAGCATCTTCGCGCCGGCGGCGATGATCGTGTCGGCATGGGCCTCGATCGCCTCCGGCACCGTTTCGGGATGATGGGGATCGAGGAAGCAATCGCCGTAATCGACGATGGCCAGGTGGTCGAAGGGATCGAAGCCGAAGGGAAAGGCCTTCAGCTCCGCCAGCTGCACCGAGGCGGCCCTGATCGCCGCCGGACCCAGCCGCGCGCCGGTGCGGTGGGTCACCGCCGAATCGTAGGGAACCCCGCTGACCGCCACGTCGACCCCGGTGAGGTCGCGCGTGTAGCGACGGCGCAGAAAGCTGAGCGCCCCGCCATAGGTCATCTCCGGCCAGCGGCCCTTGTTCTCGGTCGATCGGAAGGCGCGATCGCCTTTCTCGTCGGTCATGGTCGGCTATCCTACCCTTAGGACTGGCTTCAAAGAGGACGCTGCTGCGCGCTGCGGCGGAACAGCCAGGCGGCGACGATCACGCCCACGGCCACCACGCCGATGATGATCGTGGCCAAGGCATTGACGTCGGGACTGACGCCCAGGCGCACCTTGGAGAAGATCACCATGGGAAGGGTCGAGGAACCTGGCCCCGAAACGAAGCTGGCGATCACCAGGTCGTCCAGCGACAGGGTGAAGGCGAGCAGCCAGCCTGACACCAGCGCCGGCGAGATCACCGGCAGGGTGACGTCGAAGAAGACCCTGAAGGGCGTGGCGCCGAGGTCTTGCGCCGCCTCCTCCAAGGACTCGTCGAGGTCCACCAGCCGCGACTGCACCACCACCGCGACATAGGCCATGCAGAAGGTCGAATGCGCGATGATGATGGTGTCGACACCGCGCCCGGCCGGCCAGCCCAGGGCGGCCTCCATGGCCACGAAGAGCAGCAGCAGCGAGAGACCGGTGATCACCTCCGGCATCACCAAGGGCGCCGTGACCATGCCGGTGAGCAGGGTCTTGGTGCGGAACCGCCGGAACCTGGCCAGGACCAGGCCGGCCAGTGTCCCGAGGCAGAGCGCGATGGTGGCACTGAAGAAGCCGACCTTCAGGCTGAGCCAGGCAGCGCTCAGGATCTGCGGATCGCGGAAGAGCTCGCCGTACCACTTGGTGGAGAAGCCACCCCACACCGTCACCAGCTTCGACTCGTTGAAGCTGAAGATCACCAGGCTCACGATCGGTGCATAGAGGAAGGCAAAGCCCAGCACTGAGGTGACCGGAAGGAAGTATCCGCCCCTGCGCATCATCCTGCCTCCCTGCTGGCGCCGCCCGCGTTGCGTAGCAGCATGATCGGTATGACCAGCACGATCAGCATGGCGATCGCCACGGCCGAGGCCACCGGCCAGTCACGGTTGGAGAAGAACTCGTCCCAAAGGACGCGGCCGATCATCAGTGTGTCCGGACCGCCGAGCAATGCCGGGATCACGAACTCCCCGATCGCCGGTATCAGCACCAGCATGGAACCGGCGACGATCCCCGGAAGCGAGAGCGGCAGTGTCACCGTAAAGAAGGTCATGATCGGTCGCGCACCCAGATCGGATGCAGCCTCTAAGAGCGCGCCGTCGAGCTTCACCAGGTTGGTGTAGAGCGGCAGGATCATGAAGGGCAGATAGGTGTAGACGATGCCGACATAGACGGCGAAGTCGGTCTGTAGCATCACCAGCGGCTCGGAGATGATCCCCGTCGACATCAAGAAGTTGTTTATGACGCCGTTGCCCTTGAAGAAGCCGATCCAGGCATAGACCCGCAACAAGAAAGATGTCCAGAACGGCAGGATCACCAGCAAGAGCAAGATGTTGCGCTTGGACTCATGGCTGCGCGCGATGTAGTAGGCCATGGGGTAGCCGATCAAGAGGGCGAAAATTGTCGAGATCAGCGCGATCTTGATCGAGTTGAGATAGGCCAGATAGTAAAGAGCATCATCAATTAGGTATTGATAGTTGCCGAAATTCAGCGTTATCAGCAACTGGCCGTCTTCACCCCACTCGGCGAGCGGCAGGTAAGGCGGCCGTGCGATCGCCGGCTCCGACAGGGAGATCTTGGCGACCACGAAGAAAGGGATCAGGAAGAAGACCAGGAGCCAAAGGGTCGGGACGGCGATCACCAAGCCCCGCCCCGAGAAGCCCAGCCGTTGCAAGAAGGCCGCCGTCCAACGCAAGGGCGGCGTGCGCTCGATCAGGCCGGCGGTGGCGGTCACCGCGCTCATGACGTCACCACGACGCCGGCGGCGTCTCCCCAGCTGACGAAGACCTTCTCGTCCCACTCGATGGCGTCTCGGTCGACGCGCTCCAGGTTGGACTTGGTGATGCGCACCTGCTTGCCGCTGTCCAGAATGATCCGATAGAGCGTGAGATTGCCCATGTAGGCGATCTCATCGACCTTCCCGGCGGCGAAGTTGACGTCGCCCGCCGGCCGCTCCCGGCCGAGCATCACCTTCTCCGGCCGAACGGCGAACCAGAGTTTTTGATTGGGCGCGCAGCTCACGCCGTGCGAGACGAGGATGTCGCAGCCCCCCTCCTCAGAGCGGATGCGCACGTGATCCTCCGCGTCCTCGACGACGCGGCCCTCGAACATGTTGACCGAGCCGATGAACTCAGCGACGAACTTGGAGTTCGGATACTCGTAGATGTCGTGCGGTTCGCCGACCTGGACGATCTCGCCGGCCGTCATCACGCCGATCCGCGAGGAGAGCGTCATGGCCTCTTCCTGGTCGTGCGTGACCACCACGAAGGTGACGCCCAGCGCCTCTTGAATGTTCATCAGCTCGAACTGGGTCTCCTCGCGCAGCTTCTTGTCGAGCGCGCCCAGCGGCTCGTCCAGCAGCAAGAGCTTCGGCCGCTTGATCAGGGCCCTGGCCAAGGCCACGCGCTGGCGCTGGCCGCCGGATAGCTGGTGCGGCTTGCGCTTGGCGAACTGGCCGAGCTGGACCATCTCGATGATCTCGGCGACCCTTTGTTCGATCTCGGCGCGCGGCACGCCATCGCGGCGCAGGCCGTAGCCGATGTTGCGCTCCACCGTCATATGCGGGAAGAGCGCATAGGACTGGAACATCATGTTGGTCGGGCGCTGGTAGGGCGGAATGCCGGCCTGATCCTGGCCGTCGATCTCGATGACACCGCTGGTGACCGATTCGAAACCGGCCATCATGCGCAGCAGGGTGGACTTGCCGCAGCCGGATCCGCCCAGCAGGCAGAAGAGCTCTCCCTTGAAGATATCGAGCGAGACGTTGTCGACCGCGACGAACTCGCCGAACTTCTTGGTGACGTTCTTGATTCTGATGAACGGCTCGGCGTTGGGGTCCGCCCAGGGGCGCGCCTGCTCGTGCTTGATCGCGGCTTCGGCCATGCCAACCTCCCTTCCTCTCTTGGTTGGGCGGGGCGCCGAGGCACCCCGCCTCCCGGAGTTACTGTCCCGTCTTGATCGAGGTCCAAGCCCGCGTCACCTTGCGCGCGTAGCGCTGCTGGTTCGGCGTCGTGGTGTAGAGCTTGGCGCGCACCTCGGCCGAGGGGTAGATGCCGGGATCGCTCAACACGTCCGGGTCCACATGCGGGGTCGCGGCCAGGTTCGGATTGGCGAAGTAGACGTAGTTGGTGATGCCGGCGGCCACCTCGGGCTGCAGGATGTAGTTGACGAAGGCCCAGGCCTCCTCCGGATGCGGCGCATCGGCCGGTACGGCCATCATGTCGAAACCGACCAGGGCGCCTTCGCGCGGCACCGCGTAGGCCAGGTTGATACCTTGGCCCGCTTCGTCGGCGCGGTCGCGCGCCTGCAGCACGTCGCCCGACCAGCCGACCGCGACGCAGATGTCGCCGTTCGCCAAGTCGTTGATGTACTGCGAAGAATGGAAGTAGCGCACGTAGGGCCGGATCTTCATCAAGAGCTCGGTCGCCTTTTCCAGATCGCCGCTGTCCTTGCTGTCCGGATTGAGCCCGAGGTAGTTGAGCGCCGCCGGGAAAAGGTCGGCAGGCGAGTCGAGCAAGGCAACGCCGCAGTCCTGGAGCTTGGCCACGGTCTCGGGATCGAAGATCATGTCCCAGCTGCCGTACTTGTCGGCGTCGATCCGCTGCTCGACCATGTCGATGTTGAAGCCGATGCCGGTCGTGTACTCCATGTAGGGGATGCCGTAGGTGTTGTCCTCGTCACGCTCGGCCAGCAGAGCCAGCACGTCGGGATCGAGGTTGCCGTAGTTGGTGAGCGCCTCCTTGTTCACCGGCTGGTAGATCCCGGCCCCGATCTGGCGCAGCATGAACTCGAAGCTGGGAAAGACGACGTCGTAGCCCGACGAGCCGCTCAGCAGCTTGGCTTCGAGAACCTCGTTCGAATCGAAGACGTCATAGACGACCTTGATCCCGGTCTGCTCCTCGAAGTTCTTGATGGTATCCTCGGCGACGTAGTCGGACCAGTTGTAGACGTTGACGACCTTGTCTTGCGCCAAGGCCGTGCCCGCGGTCATGGCTGCGGCCACCGCGATGCCTGTTGCCAGAAGTTTCATTTTTCACTCCCTCTAAGTGCTTGTCTGTAGCGAGGTTAGACGCCGAGCCGATCGCGCAGCGCATACCACCAGGATCCGGCCACCGAGTAGGGCACGCGGAAGGTCCGCCCTCCTGGAAAGGGGTACCAAGGCAGCTTGGAGAAGACGTCGAAACGGCCGAGATCGCCGTCGATGGCCTCCGCAAGGATACGGCCGAAGAGATGCGAGCCGGTGACGCCATGCCCGCTATAGCCGTGGGCGAAGTAGATCCTGTCGTCGATCCGACCCATCTGCGGGACGCGGGTGAAGGATAGCGCGAAGTTGCCACTCCAAGCATAGTCCACCTTAACGCCGCGCAACTGCGGATACACGCGCTCCATGTTCCGCCGCAGCTTCTTTTCGATGTCGGACGGGTCCGCCCCACCATAGACCGTTCCGCCACCGAACAGGAGGCGCTTGTCGGCCGAGAGACGGAAGTAGTCCAGGACATAGCGGACATCTTCCACGCAAAGGTCCGTCGGCAGCAAGGCATCTCCGCGTTCCCCAAGCGGTTCCGTCGCCATGACTTGGGTGGAGACCGGCATCACCCGGCTGGTCAGCTCCGGCACCACTGTACCGAGGTAGGCGTTGCCGCAGAGGACAAGCGTCTTGCAGCGGATTTCGCCCTGATCGGTCTTGACGATCGCCTCGGGTCCGCTGCGGTCGAGGCTCATGGCCGGGGACATCTCGTAGATTCTGCCGCCCAGGCTCTCGATCGCCTCGGCCTCGCCGAGCGCCAGGTTCAAGGGATGCAGATGGCCGCCGCTGTGGTCGATCATACCGCCCAGGTAGGCGTCGCTGGCGACGTGACGGCGCATGCCGGCCTTGTCGAGCAGCTCGTGATCGTCCATCCCGTGCCGGCGCCAAAGCGCCTGCTTGGCCTCCAGCTCACGCAGGTGCTTGGCGGTGTAGGCGGCGAAGAGGTTCTTTTCCTTCAAGTCGCACTGAATGTCGTAGGTCTTGGCGAAGCGGCGGATCACGCTGCCGCCTTCCTGCAGCATCTTGCCGACCTTGCCGGCGACGCCGGCGCCGTAGCGCCGCTCGATGACGCCGAGGCTGGCATTCAGCCCGTTGACGATCTGCCCGCCGTTGCGGCCCGACGCGCCCCAGCCGACCCGAGCACCCTCGACCACCGTCACCTTGTGCCCCTTCTCCGCCAGATGGAGCGCTGTCGAAAGCCCGGAGTAGCCGGCACCCAGCACGCAGACGTCGCTGCTCTTGCTGCCGACCAGCTGCGGTCGCAAGGCTGTTCGGTTGGCGGTGGCGGCGTAGTAGCTCCCCGTGTGCTTGCCGCTACCGGCATAGGGATGGGCAACTCCGTTCATCATACCGCCTCCAAATAGCTGTAGTATTCGAAGTCAGTGACCCGCTCCGCGAAGACGTCCATTTCCTGGCGCTTGCAGTCCACCAGCATGGCCTGCAGGGTCGGTGAGAGCAGCTCCGGGATCAGCGTGCTGCGTTGAAAGGCCTCCACGGCGGAGGCCCAGTCGGGCGGGATTCCCGGCAGCTTGCGCGAATAGGCATCGCCGACGATGGGCTCCGGCGGCGCCAAGGACCGCTCGATCCCGTGGAGCGCGGCCCCGAGGATCGCCGCCATCACCAGATAGGGATTGGCGTCGGCACCGGCGACGCGGTGCTCGATGCGCCGCGCCTTGGACGCGCCACCCGGAATGCGGACCGCCGCCGTCCTATTCTCGTAACCCCAAGCCACCGCGCTGGGCGCATGGCTTCCCGGCCGAAGGCGCCGATAGGAGTTGAGGTGCGGCGCGAAGAGCAGGGTCGAATCCCCCATCGCGGCCAAGAGGCCGGCCACTGCGTGCCGCAAGGTCTCCGAGCCCTGCGCGCTGCCGTCGTCGAAGACGTTCCGCCCCTCGCGATCCAGCAGGCTGAAGTGGATGTGGAACCCGCTGCCGGCCCGCTCGCCATAGGGCTTGGCCATGAAGGTGGCGGAGAAGTTGTGCTTGCGCGCGACGCCGCGGACGATTTCCTTGAAGAGCACCGCGTCGTCCGCCGCCCGCAAGGCGTCGGGCACATGAACGAGGTTGATCTCGAACTGCCCGGGCCCGTTCTCTGCGATGGCGGCATCGGCCGGCACGCCCTGCGCCGCGCAGGCCGCGTAGACGTCGTCCAGGAAGGCGTCGAAGTGGTCCAGCTCGCGCAGGGAAAGGACGGCGTCGCGGTCAAGCACGCGCCCGGAGATCGGAGAGACCGGCGCCTGCGGGATCTCCTGGCTGGAATCCACCAGATAGAACTCCAGCTCGCTCGCCGCCATCGGCGTCAAGCCGCGCGCGGCGTAGCGCTCCAGCACCGCGGCCAAGGCCTGCCGGGGATCGCCGAGAAAGGGCGCCCCGTCCTCGCGCGCCAGCCAAAGCGGCACCAAGGCCGAGGGCTTGGCCGTCCAGCTGAGCGGCAAGGGTCCCCTGCCCGTCCACTGGCACAGACCATCGGCATCGCCGGTCTCGAAGACCAGGGAGCTGCCGACGATGTCTTCGCCCCAAACATCGACACCGGCGATCGAGAGCGGCATGCGCAGCTCGCCGGCCAAGACCTTGTCCAGCTGCGAGACCGGAATGCGCTTGCCGCGCAAAGCGCCGTTCAGATCGCAAACCGCTGCGCGCAGGCTCGCCACCTCGGGGTTCGCCTCGACCCAATCCTCTGCAGAGATCGCTCCCATTTTTCGCTTCCCAATTAGAGATCACATGGATCAAATTGTGATCACAAAATGCAGTTGATATCACTTTTCGAACGCTTGTCAAGCTGCTAACGTGCCTCTCATAGGAAATTTTGCCGCCGAGAGCGGCGAGGACGATGCCGATGCCCGAAGCACTCAGCCTTCCAGAAGTTCCACGCCCGAATGATGTCACATCTCAGGAGTACGCTTACCGTCGGCTGCGCCACGCCTTGATGATCGGCGCGATCGCCCCCGGACGGGCGCTCACCATCCGCGGACTGGCGGAAGCCGTCGGTGTCAGCCCCACGCCGGTGCGCGAGGCGCTGCGCCGCCTAAGCTCCGAGAATGCGCTGCATGTCCTGGAGAACCGCCGGATCGTCGTGCCGGAGATGACCACCCAGCGCTTCGAGGAGCTGATCGCCATGCGCTGCTGCATCGAAGCCCATGCCGCCGAACGCGCGCTCCCCTATATGTCCGACGTGAAGATCGACGAGTTGGAGATGCTCGACGCCCGCATCGACTCGGCTTTCGAAGCCAACGACCTGGAGGCCTCCACGACCCTCAACCACCGCTTCCACAAGGAGATTCACGCGACCAACCCCACCCCGGTCGCGCTGCCGATGATAGAGAGCCTTTGGCTGCAGTTGGGCCCGTTCCTTAGGGTCGCAGCCGGCTACGCGCAGGAGTACTACACCGTGGATCGCCACAAAGAGATCCTGACCGCGCTTAGGAAGCGCGATGCCATCGCGCTTGCCATCGCCATGGAGTCCGACATCAGGGACGGTGTCGGTCGCCTCGGCCGCACCGCGCTTAGGAGGATTCTCGGAGAGGCGGCCTAACGGCCGCCAAGCGGACGTTTTGCTATTACATTTTCTAAAATCATATCACAAATTTGGTACAAAATGAGGCAATTCATGCCTACACCTGCTCTCGAACACGATTGAGGTCTCGATTCCGGAGACGCCTGGACGGCTGGTGAAGCGGTCGAGCGCAAGCTCCTTCAGATGCGTCATGTCGCGCGCCACGACGTGAACCACCAGATCGTAGCGGCCGGTAATGAGAAAGGCAGCGCGCACCTCCGGGATCTCCACCACGTCCTCCATGAAGCTCTCCACCGTGGTGCGCTCGTGCTTGGCCAGCTCGATCATCAGCAGCGCCTCCAGACCGATGCCCAAGGCGGGCAAGGCCACCTCCGCGTGGCTGCCCAGCAAGACCCCGTCGGCCCGCAGGCGCTTCAAGCGCTCATGGCAGCTCGAGGGGGCAAGCTCGACCGCCGCGGCAAGCTCCTTGTTGGACAGCCGCGCATTCTTCTGCAAGAGCCGCAGAATCTCGCAGTCGGTTCGGTCAAGCGCGCTCATCAGCGACTCTCATGGAAGCCAATTCGATAGCTTTCTATAGAGCACAAATCTACTTCTGTCGATGTGACTTCAATCCGAAGGTTCATCGGCATGGTCTATGAAATCCGGTCACTGCGTGACCTCTCTGCCCAGCAGATCGGGCAGTTCCGACGCGAGGGCTTCCTGGTCCTGGAACGCGCGCTTGACCCGCAGCCGCTGTCCGAGCTGCGGACGTCCTTTCCCCGGCTCTTCGCCGGGAGCTTCGACACCGGCGTTTACCCCGACGAGTGGTACTGGCGCGAAGGCATGAGTCTGCCTGACGTTACCCGCCATATGGCCAACGCCTGGAAGTCGAGCCTGGCGATCGCGCGGCTGGTGCTCTCCTCCGACATCGGCAGGGCGGCGGCGGCCTTGGCCGGTTGGTCGGGAACAAGATTGGTACTGGACACCATCTGGTGGAAGCCGCCGGGAACCAAGGCCATCAGCCTGCATCAGGATTCCTCCTTCCTCAGCTATCTGGAGCCGCCGCAGACCCTCACCTGCTGGGTCACCCTCGACGAGACGCGGCGCGAGGCCGGCACGATCGAGTATGTGCCTGGTTCTCATCGCTGGCCGCTGACACCCCTGCCCGACGGATTTCATGCACCCGACGACTACCGCGCCTTGATGCGGCGCGCGGCGGCCGCGGCCGGCGTCGACGACCCGGAGCCCGTGGCGATCGAAGCCCCCGCCGGGTCGTTGGTGTTCCATGCCGGCGAGATCTGGCACGGCTCCGGCCCGAACCGCTCCGGCGATCGCATGCGCCGCTCCATCGGCCTGCACATGGTCGCCGCCGACACCCGCTTCTCCGAGCGGCCAGGCGGCTACATCGTGCGTCGCTACCAGTTGAGCGGTGATCCGGCGATGAACGAGAGCTTCTTTCCGATCCTGTGGACTGAGGATGACCGCCGCACGCCCTGGATCGAGGCCTACTGCAAGACCGGCAGGCGCGAGGCAGCGGCCACACCCGCCGCAGCCTAGCACTGGCCTGGGTCCGGTTGCCGGGCAAGGCCCGCCCGGCGTCAAGCCATGACGTGATAGCCCGCGTCGATGTAGGCGATGTTGCCCGTCACGGAAGGCGCGAAGTCGGACACCAGGCAGGCCGCCATGGCGCCCACCTCTTCGATCTTGACCAGGCGTTGCTGCGGCGCGCGCTTGCGGGCCTCGTCGATCAGCTTGTCGAAATGGGCGATGCCGGAGGCCGCCCGGGTCTCGATCGGTCCAGGAGAAATCGCATTGACGCGGATGTGCTTGTGACCCAGTTCGGCTGCCATGTAGCGGGTCACAGCCTCCAAGGCTGCCTTGACCGGCCCCATGATGTTGTAGTGGTCAACGACCTTCTCGGCGCCGTAGTAGCTGACCGTCAGGAGACAGCCGCCCTCCACCATGAGGGGTTCGGCCAGGCGCGCCATGCGCACGAAGGAGTGGACCGAGACGTCCATGGCGCGCGCGAAGCCTTCACGGGTGCAGTCGACCACGCGTCCGTGCAGGTCCTGCTGCGGGCAGTAGGCGATCGAGTGGAGGATGAAGTCCAGTCGGCCCCAGCGCTCTCGCACGACGTCGAAGACCGCCTCGAGCTCGCCCTCCGTCTCCACGTTGAGCGGCATGAGGATCTCGGCCTTCGCCGCTTCCGCCACCGGCTCGACGTGCGCTTTTGCCTTCTCGTTGTAGTAAGTGACGGCTAGCGACGCACCGGCATCGGCAATCACCCGGGCACAGCCGGCGGCGATAGAGTGCTCGTTCGCAATACCAATGACCAAGCCCTTTTTTCCGGAAAGCAAATCCGGCTGTATACGCATGCGGCATCACCCTTTTCTTCCAGTTTACTTCCGCAATACAAGTGCAATCGGCGTGCAATGGACTTGTAATAGTGAAGCAAACAGACAAGTTAGCAGTGCGCATCACGTAGCTTTCTTGGCCGGCCAAGGCAAGCTGATGGGCCTGCGACGCAAGGCTGCTGCGCGATGCTCCGCGGCGGCGGGGCTGTCGTGAGCCTTTGCAGCTCCCCTCTTGCGCCACGCAGCGAACCGCAGCGATGCGGTCCCGTTGGGTCTTCGCCGGACCCTAGTGACGAGTCTTGCGTAGGCTCGAACACCCACTATCCGTCATGGCCGGACTTGATCCGCTGCTGTCGGGTTCCAAGGCATTGATTGCATTGTTAGATGGCATTGCGCCCTTTTATCGTCATCCCCGGGCATTGACCCGGGGATCAAGTGGCCCCGCCGCACGCCGTCGGAAAGGGGGCACTGGCGGTGAGACGTGGATGGCCGGGTCAAGCCCGGCCATGACGAGTAATGCTTGATAGATGCCTTCAAAATTCCGCTTTTAGGAGATCTCCCAGCTAAACCGGGCAGCAGTGGAACCCGCAGAGAGATGGCTTCACGTCAGCCACTGAGCGTCAGGTCTTGAGCCAGCATCAGGGCGTTGCCGTCGGGATCGTAGAAGGTGGCCGTGCTCACCATGCCTTCAACGGTCTGCGTTTCGCCGTCGAACTTCACGCCCGCGGCTTCCAAGGCTCCCCGCGCGGTCTCGATGTCAGCCACGCCGAACACCGGGACGGTGTTGCCCGGCGAAGGCTCCGACTGTTCGCCCAGTCCCAGAGTCACGCCCTCGGTCATGGTTCGCAGCTCGCTCCAGCCGGCTTCGTCGATATGGTGGATCAACTCGAACCCAAGCTTGGCACGGTACCACTCCGCACTCGCATGACGGTCCCGAACGGACATCGCGAGGGTGATGGTGTTGTCCAGAGACACGAGCGGCATGGAGCTTTCCCTAGGTTAGAAAATATAGTAACTATATTTTATGGACATAAGATCGCTTGTCAAGCTTACGTCCCGAGCCTGGTCTCTGAACATACTGGCTCTCCTGCATCAGGGCGTTGCCGGACGGCAAGCACCCTTGCTGGCGGCAACGAGTGCCAGCCGAACGTCTTTCGCCGCCAGTCTGCAGCATCTTGTCCTGCTCGACCTCTTGGAGAGGAACCCCGGACATGGCCATCCGCTGCGCCCCGAGTTCCGTTTGACCGGGAAGGGCGTCGCGGTCGCCGAAACCGCCAACAGGATCGTAGAGGCGGTTCCCGACGACAGGGAGTTCGCGCTGCTGAGACGAAGCTGGTCGGTTCCGATCCTTGCGCTGACCGTCACGCCGCAGCGCTTTTCGGCAATCAGATCGGACTTGGCCACCGTCACGGATCGGGCGCTGTCGACGTCGCTCCATCGGCTGGAGGAACGCGCATGGCTCAGGCGTGACATCGACACGTCCAATCGCGTGCCCTACCCGACCTATCGCGCCGCGAACAGGGGTATTGAGATCAACCAGGCAATCGATCTGACCGCATAGACCCTAGCGAAGAGCTTCGCCCCGATAGGCCGCCGGAGGGACCTCAGGCGTGACGCGGAGGACGGAGCCTAGCCCGCCGCGCTCGGCTTGGCGCAGAGCCTGTGCGCATGAAGATGCCGATAGTGCGGCAGGACCAGGTCATAGATCTCCCGCACCCGGGCCGGCGCGTCGGCGATGTCGATGTAGCGGCGCGGTTGCGGCTTCAGTCCGTCGGAGTCCCTGAGGTTCTCGTGCCAGGAACCGCCGTCGTACCAGCTGACCTCGTCGCGCGCACCGGCCGTCCAGCTAAGCGCCTCTGGTTTGAAGGGAATGCCCACGGCTTGGCACCAGGCTTCGACGACGGCGGCCGGCTCCTCCAGCAAGTCGTCGCTGTCGATGACCGGCGGCGGCGCGCCCTGTCGCTCTGCGATGCGGTCGAAGAGCCGGCGCTGCTCGACGAAGCCGATTTCCTTCAGGACGAAGTCGGGCCAGTGCTTGTACATGGAGGTCGCGACCTTGGCCGGGTCGCGCACGAGGAAGCTGTGATTGAAGTGGTCGAGGAAGTCGTCGGTCCAGAGATGCTCCACGTAATGCGGGAAGTCCTTGACGAAGACCGGCCCCTGGCCGGCCGCGTCAAGCAGCCCTCTCCACACCCTATCGAAGGTCAGCCCCGGCGTGCGCAAGCTCTCCGACGTGATCCGCGGCCAGCGCGCATCCTCGCCCTGATACCAGGCTTCGCCGAAAGGCTCGTGAAAGCAGCGGTGGTCTCCCCTCACCCGCACCATCCACTCGAATGCCGTCGAGGTGGAACGCGGCACGGCCCAAAGAGCCAAGATCTTGTGCATGCGTCTTTCCCGGAGTCAGTGGCAGGCCTCCATGGCGTCCAGGAGCATGCGCAAAGGCTCGGCGCCTTTCCAATGCCAAGACGTCATTGCGTCGATACCCGATCTGAGAGGCAAAGCCACCGTTAGGCGAGGCACGCGCCCTCTAGGCGCCGTCTTTCGATAGCCAAGGGCTTCGGCCGGCGCGGCGCGTCTCCTGCGCCCATGATAACCGATTGATTCCTAAAGCCTTTGGCCCTAGTCTCTCGGCTCTCGAAGGGTCACGGGCATCGATAGCAAAGAGGAGCCGAAGCAATGGCACGATTTGTTATGGCAAGCCGGCGAGCCGGCAAGTTCTCCAAGGAAGAGAAGAACGCCGCGGTCTCCACCTTCGAGAGCTTCGCCGAAAGCAGGGTCGCGCCGGCCGCGAGGACTATGACGCAAGTGTCGGTCAAGAAGACGACGGACCGACGCATTGCCGTCTTCGACGCCGATCCCGTCGAGGTCTCCGCCTTGCAGCGCGACCTGCCGAGCGACGTGATGCTGGAGCCGGAGATGCTCTATCGCCCCTCGCCCGTCCTTCCCCTCGGCGACTTCGGCGCGCGTCGGATCTCGCCGCAGGGCACCACCTCCGTGTTCGGTGGCGGCGAGACCTTGACCTTACGCGTGCGCGGATCAGGCGGGCCGCTGGCGCACGCCGAGGCACACCTCTCCTTGACCTCGGCCTTCGGGATCGGAGACCGCCTTTCTGGGGTGAGCGACGCGGACGGCAGCGTGGTCTTCCACTTCCCAAACTTCCTGCAGCCGGTGGAGGCGATCGTCGTCCCCTATGCCGGTCACTGGACCATGCTGGTGCGCGGGCCGCGCGGGACGATGCGCGTGCGCTGCCCCAAGCTCCCCAGCAACGGTCCGCGCAACTGGTGGCACCGGGCCGCCGGCCTGCTGACCAGCGACGGCGTATCGCTCGGCGAGGGGATCAATGTCGGCGTCATCGACACCGGCTGCGGCCCCCACCCCAACCTCGATCACGTCGTGCAGGCGGGCGCCGTCATCAACGGCGCGCACGACGCCCAGGCCACGGCCGGCGAGGACGTCGACGCACACGGAACCCACGTCTGCGGCATCATCGGCGCCCGGCACCGGGAGCGCAGCGAGTTCCAGGGCATTGCCCCCGCCAGCGCGCTCACCTCCGTGCGTGTCTTCCCCGACGCGGCGGGCGCCAATCAGGGCGATATCGCGCAGGCCATCGAGGTCCTGTCGAAGGACCACGCGGCGGACCTGGTCAACCTGAGCCTCGGCGGTCCCGCATCGGAAATCCTGCATGACGCCATCATCGACGCACTGGAGCGGGGAACGCTGTGCATCGCCGCGGCCGGCAACTCCGCCGGGCCGGTCGAGTTTCCCGCCGGCCATGCGGAGGTCGTGGCCGTGTCCGCGCTGGGCATTCTCGGCATGGCGCCGGACGGCTCGCTGTCGGCGGCGCGGGTGCCGCAGGATCCCGACCTGATCGGACAGCACGGTGCCTTTCTCGCCAACTTTAGCTGCTTCGGAGAGGAGATCGAGGTGGCCTCCAGCGGCGTCGGCATCATCTCCACCGTGCCGGCGCGCCACGGCCTCGCAGCGCCCTATGCGGCCTTCGACGGAACCTCCATGGCATCCCCGGCGGCGACGGCGACCTTGAGCGCCATCCTGGCGCGCGAGCCCTCCTACCAGAGCATGGCGCGCAACCAGACCAGGGCGGAGTTCGCCCGCGCCATGCTGCTGCAGTTCACCTATGACCTGGGCCTCTCGGCCGAGGTCCAGGGGCGCGGTCTGCCGAACCTACGGGTCGCCGACGTCCGGCGCGCGACCACGCTCAAGCTCTAGCACGGCTGGCGGGGGCCGTCCGTGACGAGGCTGATCCTGGCCGTCAGGCGGGAGGCGCGCGATAGGGCGCCTCCCAGCCTCTTCGAGGACATCAAGGCCATCCCCGGCGTCCAAGTGATCGGCGAGTGGGGCGGCCGGCAGCTGCAGGTGGAGGCGAGCGACAGCGCGAGACAGGAGATCGAGCGCCGCTACGGCACGCTGCTGCATGTCGAGGCAAAGGGGCTCTATCGGCCAAGCAGCGGCACCGACTAACGCTGCTCGCTTACGGAGGAGACCCGCTGCCATGCCGAGGCGGCCCCGTGCTAGAAGAGGAGCGGTCTCGACACCATGAGCCAGATGATGAGAAGCACGGCCGCGAAGGCCGGGAAGCCGAAGAGGAACCAGCGCCTGTAGAGCTGGTGAAAGCGTTCCGGCAGGGGAGCACCCCTTTGCGCGGCGGCGCGCGCGAGGTCGCGCATCCGGTGTTGCATGGCGACCACCGGTATCCAGAAGCATCCGGCGAAGACGTAGAGGACGAGAGAGAGCAGGATCCATCCCTCCAGGAGGGACCAGCCGAGCTCCAGCGCCAGGAGGACGCCGGTGACAGGCTGCAGCATCACGGCGCTGGCGGTGAACAGCCAGTCGGCTAGAACCACGATCGAGGCCGTGTGCGCGACGATGGCGCTGTCCTTCGTTCGCTGCGCCATCACCATGAAGAAGGCGATCCCGGCGCCGGTGCCCAGCAGCACTGTCGCGCCCAGAATGTGCAGCCAGCGAAGCAGGTCGAGCCACAGCACTAGCGTTCTCCCGCCATGGCCCAAACCGCCATTGCCAGCGCGATCCCCGGCAGGACCTTGACCAGGGGTCCCAAGGGGTCCGCCCAGAGCCAGGGTGTCAGCAGGCTTCCGCCCAGCAGGTACGCCAAGGACACGGCGACCGCCGCCAGCGCGGCGGTTCGGACGAGACCGCGCACGAGAAGGGCGAAGCCTATTGCGATGTCGACGACGGCCCCGACGATCACGATCGCAAACGCCAGACCCGGCGAGACGTCGGCGCCGAGAACGCCGGCGGCCGCCTCCAGGCGCAGCAAGGCGATGAACCCTGAGAGCAGCCAGAAGAGCGACAGGGTCAGCAGAAGCAGCGGAAAGACGAGCTGCGTTCTGGCATAGCGGCGCTCCTGCGCGGTGGCGGGCAGGTCTCGCAGAGTCTGCGGCAGCGACTTCAGCCTCTGACCGCTGGCATCCTTCCAAGGCGCCGGATCGCCCACGACGTTCTGCTCCAACACCTCAAGCGCCGTCGTGCGAAAGGCCGGGCGCCAGCCAAGGAAGCCGGCCAGGTCGGCAAGCCGCGCACCGAGGCGGCCCAGCGTCGAGGGCACGGCGATGACGGCGCGTGCCTCGGCGAAACCCTGCCAGGCTCTCAGTTGGCGCAGGATGTCGGTCAAGCGATGCGGCTTTTCCTCGACCAGGTCGTAGCTCTTGCCGGCATGCCCACCCTCCAGGGCGCGCACGACCGCCTCGGCAACCTCCCTGACATCGACCGTCTGGATCTCCGCGCCACCGGACATGACCGGCTGCACGATCGGCACGCTCGCCAGGACCCTGAGGAGGCTGGTGGCCCCATAGGCGGTCGGCGCGATGACCAAGCCCGGCCGAAAAATCGTCCAGTCCAAGCTACTGACCGTCAAGGCGTCATCGGCCTCGCCCTTGGAGCGCATGAAGGCGGTCGTGGCCTCGGGCGACGCGCCGACCGCGGAGATCTGCACGAAGACGCGCGGCCCCTGCGCCTCGCAGGCGGCGATGAGGCCGAGGATGCCGTCGCGCTGCGTGGCGACGACCCTGTCCCTGATCCCGCTCTGCAGTACCCCGGCGGCGTTCACCACGGCGTCCATGCCGTCAAGATAGGGGCGCCAATCCTCGGCTTCGGTCAGGGTCGCGATGTCGGCGGCAATCCACTCGGCCTCCGGCAGCATAGCCCTGCCGCGCGCCGCCGAGCGCGCGAGCCCGGTGACGTCGTGCCCGGCCCGCAAGAGCGCCTTGGCCACTTCCAAGCCGACGAGGCCATAGCCGCCGAGGAGCAGGACACGCATGGAGGCTTCCTCTCGATGTCCGGCCTAGGAATGCAGCGGCGCCAAGCGGAACTCCAGGAGCTTCTCGTAGAAGGGGCGGTGGTGCTCGACGTAGCCGCGGAGCCTGTCGTCGCTCTCCAAGAGCCGCCTCTCCGCCTCCGACGGGCCGCTGCCTTTCGCAATGCCGCTGGAGGAGGCCACGTCCTTGTGCCAACCGGCGAAGGCCTGCCATTCCTTCGGCGGCGCACCCGACCAGTCCAAGGCCTCGGCATCGAAGGGCATGTCGATGGCCCGGCAATAGGCGCGCAGGATGCCCTCAGGATCGGCCACCAGATCGCCCGACTCTATCACCACCGGCGGCTTGCCGGTCTTGTCGGCGACGAAGAGGGCATGCTTGCAAAGGGCCTCGTGCCCCAACTCCTCCAAGGTCACCTCGGGGTCGATCTTGTGGTAGGACAGCAAGGTCTCGGCGGGGTCGCGCACCAGGAAGCTATTGGTCAGCCCCAGGAAGAAATCCGGCGCGGCGGCCAGATGATCGGCGACGTAGTAGCTCATGTCCTTGAAGAAGACGGTGCTCCGCCGCGCCTCCCCCAGGATCAGGTCGCGTAGGCCCTCGAAGGTGGTCGGATGGGTCGGATCGGGAGAGAAGTGCGGCAGCGCCCGCCGCGCCTCGCCAACGTAGTAGCGGTAGAGGAAGGGCTCGTGCAGGATCTTCAGTCCCTCACGGCCGAAGAAGAGCCGCTCCATGGCCGTCGAGCGTGAGCGCGGCACGCACCAAAGCGCGATGATTGGGTTCATGTCTGGGCGCTCCCTTCGGACCCCTTCTGGAGGACCGCCATGGCCCCCGCCAGCAATGTAAAGAGCTCGCGCTCCTTCCCCGGTGTGTTGATCGTCATGGTCACGTGCTTCTCGCTGAAGTCGGCAAGAGAAAGCTCCCCCTCGCTGGCGGCAATCATCGCTTCGTAGGATGTCGCCATTACCACGTCCGGCGCCACGGCGGCACCGGCTAGCATGGTGACCTTTCCCTGTCGCGCCTCGAGGGCGAAGGGCTCGCCATCGACCTCGATCGTGGCGACGACGCTGATCTCCGGCGTCACCGCTTTCTGACAGGCCGAGCTCAAGGTGACAGCGACGGTGCGAAGGTTGCCCGGCCGACGCGGCTCCTCGTCCGGCGGGAAGAGACCGCCGAAGAGCGCCAATTCGAAGAGCAGCGGGCGCGTCCGCGCGCCCAGCGGCGTCAAGGCGTAGAGCGCCAGCCCGAAGTCCCGCTCCTGCCGTTCCACCAGCCCGTCGTCGATCAGCTGCTGCAGGCGATCGGTCAGAAGATTGGTCGCGATCCCCGTCAAGCCGCGCTGCAGGTCGGAGAAGCGCGCGGGTCCGGCATGCAGGTCCCTCAGAATGAGCAAAGTCCAGCGGTCCCCGACGCGGTCGAGCGCGCGGGCGATGGGGCACAGCAGGCGATACCGTCGGGACGATGCCATGTCCGAGTTTACCTCACAAAGCTGTGACTTGCTAAAATCAAGTTTAAACTTGAAAAAAACAAGCAACATACGATTTGCAGTCCCGTCGCCCCGAGAGGCGGCGAAACCAACGACGAGACGCAATTGAAAGACCAGAGCCCATGTCCATCAAGCCAAAGATTCTCGTGACGAGCGCGGCCGGCAAGACCGGCCTGCCGGTGAGCCTCCAGCTGCTAGAACGCGGCTATCCCGTGCGCGCCTTCCTGCGCCGCGACGACGGACGCGCCCGCCTCCTCCGCGATGCCGGCGCGGAGGTCTTCCTCGGTGACCTCTACGACATCTGCGACATGCGTGAAGCCATGACGGGAGCCGTCCGCGCCTACCACTGCGCGCCCACGGCGGCGAACGCTCTCTACTTCGGCAGCAGCTTCGTCGCCGCCGCGCAGGAACAGAAACTTGAGCACGTGGTGCTGCTCGGACAGTGGCTGTCGGACCCGAACCACGTCTCCTTCTACACCCGCCAGACCTGGCTCAATCAACGATTGCTGGATCTGCTGCCCGACACGACGCTCACCGTGAACAACGTCGGCTGGTTCGCCGACAACTACTTCATGGTGCTGGAGACGGCGGCACAGCTTGGTATCCTTCCGCTGCCCTTGGGCGACGGCGAGGAAAGGAAGAACGCACCGCCCTCGAACGAGGACATCGCCACGGTCTCGGTCGAGGCCCTAGCAGACCCGCAGCGCCATGCCGGCAAGGTCTACCGGCCGACAGGACCGCGGCTGCTCTCTCCCAACGAGATTGCCGACGCAATCGGCAAGGCCTTGGGGAGAAAGGTCGCCTACAAGAACATCTCCGAGGCGATGCTGGCGAAGGCCTTCAAGGCGCAGGGCGCACCGGAAGGACTGTTGACCCAGTTCCGTCTCTATTGCGCGGAGTATCGAAGGGGCACATTCGCGGTCGGCGCGCCCTCCTCCGCCGTGCCTCTCGTCACAGGCCGCGACGCAGAGGATTTTCCCTCCATTGCCAGACGCTACGTGGCGCAGCGGCCGGAAGCGCGCCGATCCCTGGCCAACAAGGCCACCGCCTTGCGCAACTTCGCCAGGCTGTTGCTGACCCGACCCGGCGACTTCGACGAGGTCGAGCGGCGGCGTGACCACGTGCTGCCGTCGGCAAGGCGCTACGCGCAGGACAGCGAGGATTGGCGTGCGACGCACGAGCCGGCGGCCCCTTTCCTCGCCAACGGACCGCACCCTGCCCTCAGGCAAGTCTCGGCCTAACCGCGACCACGTCCTAGCAAAGGAAGGAGTGAGACCATGAGCGCACTGATGATCGCCAGGATCACCGTCAAGGACCAGGCGAAGTTCCAGGACTACCTCGCCAAGTCGAAAGACCTTGCCCGCCACTACGGCGCCGAACTCCTCTACCGAGGAAAGGCGGAGCGCGCCCTGAACGGCGCCGATGATCATCGCCTTCTCGTCATCGCGACGTTCCCGAGCGCGGCACGGATCGAGGCCTGGTTCGAGTCGGACGCCTACCGCCCGCTCGCGGCCTTGCGGGACGAAGCCGCCGACATGCAGATGACGAGCTATGAGATCCTGGAGGCGTAGGACGCAGGGCTCAGTCGGGTGCGAGCGACGGAACAGCCCGCAGCTTGGCCTCGAGAAAGTCGGTGAAGGCCCGTACCCGTGGCGGTGGCTGCTGCGAGGGCGAGCGCACGGCGAAGACCTTCCACTCGGGAAGCACGGTGTGGCTGTCGAGCAGGGGGACGAGGGCTCCGCTCTCGAGGTGCTCCGCGATCTCCCACTTGCACTTGCGGGCGACGCCCAGCCCCGACAAGGCCGCCGTCGTGATGCCTTCGGCGAGGTTGGTCGCGAAGTTGCCGGCGATCCGCACCTCCGCGTTATCACCCTCAGGGGTGCGCATCTTCCAGCTTCTGACATCCGCGCGGACCAGGCAGTTGTGCGCCTTGAGGTCTTCCAGTCGTTCCGGCCTGCCCCTGCGCTCCAGGTAACTCGGTGCAGCCACCAGAACGCGCGGGCTTGCCGCCAGCGCCCGCGCCTTCAGGGTCGAGGGCGCCAATTCGCCAAGTCGGATTGCGAGGTCCAGACCTTGCTTGACGATGTCGATCACGGCGTCGCTCATGTCGAGCTGGATGGAGATGTTCGGATGCGCCTCCAGGAACTCCGCGACATAGGGGGCAATCTGCATGCGTCCGAAGGAGGCCGAGCTGGCGATCCGCAACTCCCCTCGCATCTCGTCGGGGCTGCAGCGCAGGTCGGCAAAGGCGTCCTCGACGCTGGAGACGATGCGCCGGGCGTGGGCAAGAAAGACCTCGCCATCGGCCGAAAGCGACACCGCGCGCGTGGTGCGATGCAGAAGCTGCGCGCCGACGGCATCTTCCAAGGCCCGGATACGTTGCGTGGCAGCCGTGGCGGAGAGACCGAACTCCGCGCCCGCCCGTCCGATGGCGCCCCGGGCGGCCACGCGGATGAAGAGTCTGACAGACTTCAGATCGAGATCCATTATGAAGGAATAGCGTATAATGATTTAATCAGAAAGGCGATTGTTTGACTCTAAGTGTGCCTCCACTTGCTCGCTTGCTCCCGGTCGAGAGACCCCGGAGCCCATGGAGAGCGGATGGAGACGCCGATGAAGAGACGGTCCCTTGTTCCTTTGCTGGCCATCGCTTTGGCCCTGTTGAGCGGCCCGGCAACGGCCGTGCCCACCGTCGAGGTCGTCACCAGATCCGAGATCGCGCTCCAACCGCTCAATCCGCTGCGCGGCGATGCCAGCCCCAAAGCTGGCGTGCTTTGGGGCGACATCAAGCAGAACGTTCCGACCGGCACGCTCATCGAGTTCGCGGAGGGCTTCTCCTCGCCGCCCCACATCCACAACATCACCTATCGCGCCGTGGTCATATCCGGTGCCGTTCACAACGACGATCCGGGAGCGGAACCCCTGTGGATGGGTCCTGGGTCTTTCTGGACTCAGCCAGCCGGTGAGACCCACATCACCGCGGCCAAGGACGGCGGCCGGGCAACGGCCTTTCTGGAGATTCTGGAGGGGCCCTATCTCGTGCAGCCAAGCGACGAAGCCTTCGACAACGGCGAGCGGCCGGTGAACTTGGAAGCCCGAAACGTCGTTTGGTTGGACGCCTCCGATGTCGCGTGGGTCGACCCCTCGGGGAAGCCGGCTAGCAGCGGTGCGGCGCGGATCGCTTTTCTTTGGGGCAGCCCGGACAGCGGCCGGAAGAACGGCACCTTTCTCCGCTTGCCGGCTGGTTATGAGGGCGAGTTGCAGGGCAACGGCGCCTGGCTTCGTGCGGTCCTAATCGCGGGGCGGGCGTCCCATCGCTTGGCGGGCAGCGATGCGCCCAGCACCGACCTGGACCCGGGCAGCTACTTCGGTTCGAGCGGAGGGGCGGTGCATCGGATCGCCTGCGCGACGGGCGACGAATGCCTGCTCTACATCTCCACGGAAGGCCGGTACGAGGCCGTCCGATCCCGGTAGGGCGGCGGAGATCGCAGGATGCGCGCGACGACGATGGCCGCGCGAAGGACCGCCGCCATCACTCTTTGGCGGCGTCCTGGCTTTCCTCGCTGGCGACCTGCCGGATCCAACGCAAGAAGGCCTTGAGCGCGGGACGCTGCCGGCCCGGTCGCCAGACCAGGTGATAGGCGGTCGGCGAGCCGCCGGTTACCTCGAAGAGCGCGATCAGACGGCCATCGGCCAGATCACCCTCGACGAAGACCCTGGCGGTGGCGGCCACACCCTGTCCTTCGCGCAGGGCACCCAGCAGCATGTAGCCGGGAAGATTGGTGATGTGGGTCTCGCGCGGCAGGGTGAGGCCGCGCCCGGCCAGCCACTGCGCCACCTCGTCTGTCCCCAGCTCTTGCAGCCAGTGGAAAGAGAGTAGGTCGCTCGGCTCCGTGATCTTGCGGCCTTTCAGCAAGGAGGGCGCGGCAACGATCACGAAGTTCGATGGCACCAATGGCTCGCTCTCCAGGCCCGGCCAGTCGCCCGTGCCGAAGCGGATCGCCACGTCGCAACTGGTGCCGTCGAGCACGACGAGGTCGGGCGTGGGGTTGACCATCAGATCCACGTCGGGGTGGGACTGCGTGAAGAGCTGCATGCGCGGCAGGAACCAGCTGACCGCGAAGCAGGGCGTCATGGTGACGTGAACCGGCCTGTTCGCCTGTGCGGCGCTCAAGGCGCGAAGCGTGTCCGCCACTGTTCCGAAGCCTTCGGTGAGGCCCGCGGACAGGGTCTGGCCCGCCGGCGTCAGGGCGATCCCGCGCCCTGCCCTTTCTGCAAGCTTGACTCCCAAGTGCGTTTCGAGCGCGCGGACCTGTTGGGCCACCGCCGCATGGGTGATGTTCAGCTCTCTACCCGCCGAGGAATAGCCGAGGTTTCGGGCAGCGGCCTCGAACGCGCGCAAGCCTGCCAAGGGGGGTATGCCTGACCAATCCATCTTAAATGCCAGCTTACATATTGGAGATCGATTTGGCTCGGCGTTTTTGCCCGGCGGAGGCATATCACCTAGCGAAGGAAAGAGAGGAGAGTCGATATGTTCCAGGTTCTCGCCGACACGATGATGGTCGCCGCTCGCGTGGAGCCGAACGACCTACGCGCGCCGCATGCCCCGCGGCGGGGTTTCCGGCGCCTCTCCTGCGTCAGACGGACCCTCGACGACCTCTTCGCGTCCGCCGGCGACGGCGAAGGGAAGGGCAGCGACAGACTGGCCTGACCCCTCCCCTACTTTGGCCGCTAGAGTCCAGTCTCCGATAGACGCGCCAGGCGCTCGCTCAAGGCTTCAGGGTCGAGCCTGAGCGGGCCGTCGGCGTTGACGAAGCTGGCATCGATCGCCCGATCGGCGGCCGCCGTGAGGCTCCGATAGAGACTGGCGAAGACTTGCTGTGCGCGTGAACCGGGCCAATCCTTGGGCAAGAGCGTCGACGGGAGGCGCGGGTCCTTGAGGACGATGTGACGATACTCCTGCACCAAGATCAGGCGTGCCGGAAGGCTCAAACCGTCGTCTAGCCCTGTCGCACCTGGCTCTTCGAAAGCGCGCTTCAAAGGCGCGAACTGTCCAACGAAAGCATCGTAGCGCTGCCCCAGGTCATCCAGGGCCCAAGCCTCCACTGCCTGCTGTCGCAAGCGCTTCGCATCCTGCTTGTCTCGGAGCCTGGCTTCGAAGGCAATGCCTTCCAAGGGCGGTGCGCCTTCCGTGCCCGACCGTTGCGCGGCGGGTCTCGCCGCCAGCCCTGGAGCGATCAGGCCGTAGCCGCTTGCCCTCAGCGTCTTGCGCGCGGCCTCATCCGGACTGCCCGCCGGCAAAGCCAGCAGGGACCAGCGATCATCCTCTCGCTTCATCGGTGCGCCGTAGATGATTTTCGCCGCCGCCTCGAAGGCCTTCAGGCTATCGGGCGTCAATCGGTAGTAGCTGCGCCGACCTTCCCGCACTCCGAGGAGGTGGCCGGCGGACACCAAGCGCGAGACCGCCGTGCGTACCAAGGTCTCGCTGATCCCGACCTGCCCACAGGCCTCGATGACGTTGCCCAGCCAGACCAGACCGCCGCGTGGGACGATGGCATCGCCGTAGAGCGTGACGATGAAGGAGCCGGCCCGCAGCGGCCGGCGGCCGGCAAACTCGGCGATCAGATCCCGGGCGCGCGCCGCCGCCGACGCCGCGGCGTCGAGGCTCTGCTCTACCGCCATGGTGACGCGCGCCGCAAACTGGCCTGAATTCGCTTCAACTTTTCGCCTCAAGCCATTGCCAGCGCTTCGATTTCCAGAAGCCATGCCGAATCGAAGATGCCGCAAATGACGACGGTGAGCGCGATTCTACGGTCGCCCAGCACCTCGGCACGCACGGCTCGATTGGCCAGCGCATGGCTACGGTCCGAGAGGAAAATCGTCGCTTTCACGAGGTTGTCCAAGCTCATGTCCGCGGCGCGCAGCTGCGCCTCGACGTTGGACCAGGCCAGTCTTGCCTGCTCTTCGAAGCTTTCGGGAACCTCGCCCTCGACGCTCACCGGAATCTGGCCGCTGACGAAGAGGCTGCGCGTGGCCTGGCTGACCTCCAGCGCCTGGGCATAGCCGCCGGCCGCCCGCGGCGCGTCGGCGGCATCGATCGTCCTGGTCTTCATGGGCAGGTTCCTTCACCGAGGATCTCAAGGAAGCCGGCACGATGCCACGAGTGGCGGGACAGGGGAAAGCCTTAGCCCTCCTCCCCTGCCAGGCGCGGTCGGCCCACGGCCGTGGCCGTCACCACGCTCTCCAGGAAGGTCGGCTGGCCGCCACGGTCGGGGACGATGGTGTCGGCGCGTTCGACCTCGACCAAGGCCGCCTCGGCACCGGCCTCGGCGGCGAGCACGGCCGCCCTTTCGCGTGCCACCTCGCCGGCGCGCGCGGCCGCCTCCTCGAGGGTGAGGAAGTCCTTGGTTCCGTCCGGCAGGTGAGCCCGATAGAGGCCCTCCGCCGTCTGGGTGATGACGAGGCGATGGCGCTGGACGATACCGCTGGCCACCGCCCCCACCGCATTGCAGACCTCGGCATGCTCGGGCGACAGAAAGGTGGTTTCCAGGCGCTCGGCGATCGAGGGGTAGTAGGTGGCGGCCGGAGCGCCGATGCCGACGATGGGGCGCGACAGGGTGATCCGCGGGCGGAGAAGCCCGTTGGGCAGCGCCTTGCGGCCCAATGCGCGGTCCAGGATGTCACGGCCGAAGCCGATGTGGGGGGAGGCCGGCTCGCCCTCCTCTCCCAGTGCCGCCAGCACCAGGGCCTCCGCGCCGGCGGCCGCGACCTCGTCGAACACCGCCCGGGCGACGGCCTCCGCGTCGGCAAGGCCCAACTGACGAGCCAGCAGTTCCGCCCCTTTCCGCGCGCCGGTCACCGCCCATTCCGCTTGCTGCCCCAGAAGGTGCGCGGCATCGCTGGGCGTGAAGCTGGAGAGGATGATCAGGCCGCGATCAATCAGGCGTGCGGCGGCGCGCTGCGAGAGGTAGTCGCGCGCGATCTCCTCGAAGGGCCTGGGGCCTTGGGCCAGGGCCTCCCAGATCATCGCCTCGGCCGGTCTCAGCTTTCCCGACTGGGGGAGCTTTCGAAGCTGCAGCAGGAAGCGGCCGTCGCCGGTATGCGGAAAGGGCGCCTCGGCCTGCTGATCCATCAGCTCCAGGACGTAGGGATGGCGCTCCGCCAGCAGCGATAGCGGCACGGCACGCCGGGGTCCCAAGGTGAAGCGGCCTTGCGTGCCGGCGCAGACCTCGCTGTCGCCGCCCAGGCCCAAGGTGTGGACCGAGATGGCCTCCACCATGGTGCGATAGCCGCCGACCGTGGCGCCCTGCTCACTCAGCACCGGCCGTCCTTGCCGCAGAAGGGCGATATCCGTCGTCGTGCCTCCCATGTCGGAGACCAGCACCTCCTCGGCCTTGGCCAGCGCCCTGGCGCCCACCAGGCTGGCCGCCGGGCCGGAGAGGATCGTCTCCACCGGCGCCGTCAGGGCCACCTTGTCCGACACCAGGGAGCCGTCGCCCTTCACGACCATCAAGGGGGCCGCGAGCCCACGCTCCTCCATCAGGCCTTGGACAGCCTCGATCAGATGCTGGATCAAGGGAATGAGACGCGCGTTCAGGAGCGCGGTCAGGGCGCGGCGCGGCGCGTCCAATCCCGCGGAGAGCTCATGCGCGCAGGTCACCGGCAGCCCGGTCTCCTCGCGCAGGATCTCGCGTGCCGCCAGCTCGTGCGAAGGATTGCGCACGGCAAAGAACCCGGCGACGGCAAAGGCGGAGATGCGCGGCTGCATCTCCCGCGCGGCCTGCAGCACCGCCGCGCTGTCGAGCGGCGCGCGCGCTTCGCCCTCGGCCGTGTGCCCACCGGCCACGAAGGCGACGGGGTCGTCGCCCAAGGCCTCGCGCAAGCGGCCGCGTTCCAGGGCCTTTGGCGGATAGCCGATGAGGACCAGCCCCACCGGCCCGCCTTGCCCTTCCACCAGCGCGTTGGTGGCAAGCGTGGTCGAGAGGGAGACCAAGGCGACCTCGCCGGCCTCCGCCGGCAAGACCTTGCCCATGGCGGCGCCGATGCCTTGCGCCAGGTCGTGCTTGGTGGTCAGTGCCTTGGCCTTTGCCAAGACGCCGCCGGCCTCGTCATAGAGAACGGCATCGGTGAAGGTGCCGCCGGTATCGATACCCAAGAGCTTTGCCAAGGCTGCCTCTCAACCCCTCTTCTCATCGCGGGCTGACTTAGCTAAAGCCTGTGCGCCCCGCAATCTCTCCGAGACCCGGGACAAGGAATCGATTTGAGCGCGCCGCCTCTTGGAGGCGCGGCCAAGGCAACATAGGATCCGCCGCATGGAAGCAGCAGTAAACAAACCCCTGATCGGGAAAGAGGGCAGCCGGCTCCAGCTCGCGACGCCTGCCTTGGTAATCGACGTGCCGGTCTTCATCGAAAATCTGCGCACCGGCCAAGAGATCATCCGCAACAACGGCGTCAGCCTCAGGCCGCACGCCAAGACTCACAAGAGCGTGAGAATCGCCAAGCTGCAGATGCAGGCCGGCGCCAAGGGCATCTGCTGCGCCAAGATCGGCGAGGCCGAGGCGATGGTCGAGGGCGGCATCAAGAAGATCCTGCTCACCTCGCCCGTCATCGGGGCTCCGAAGCTGCGGCGTCTGGGTCAGCTCAACAAGGACACCGAAGAGCTGATGGTGGTCGTCGACAGCCTGGAGAACGTTCAGGCTCTGCAGCAGGTGGCGCGCGCGGTCTCCAAGAAGTTCCGCCTCTTGATCGACGTCGACATCGGGCTGAACCGTTCCGGTCTCACCAGCCCCGAGAAGGTCCTGGAACTGGCCAAATACATCATCGAGGCCGAGGAAGTCCGCATGTTCGGCATCCAGGCCTACTCCGGCGCCATTCAGCACATTCCCAAGACCACCGCCCGACGCAAGGCCAGCCACGAACAGCTGGCCTACCTGAAGGAGCTGCGCAAGACGCTGCGCGAGGAGAAGGTGCCGCTGCAGGTGATCACGGGATCGGGCACCGGTTCGCACCTGGTGGACATGGAGGAGGCCGTCTTCAGCGACATTCAGCTGGGCTCCTACTGCTTCATGGACACCGAGTACCAGGGCGTGCACATCAAGCTTTGGGGCAAGGTGCCCTACCATCCGTCGCTCTTCGTCTATACGCGCGTCGTGAGCTGCCATCATGAGGGCTTCGTCACCTTGGATGCCGGCACCAAGAGCCTGGCCTCCGACGGTCCCCTGCCCACCGTGGTCGCCGGCGCGCCGGAAGGAAGTACTTACGAGTTCTTCGGCGACGAGTTCGGCAAGCTTGTGTTGCCGGAAGGCGCCGAACCGCTTGAACCGGGCAGCCTGGTGGTCTTGATGGCCCCGCACTGCGACCCTACTGTCAACCTCTACGACTTTTATCACTGCGTGAGGGAAGACAAGCTGGTGGAGATCTGGCCAATCGAGGCGCGCGGCCGCTCGGCATGATGCTTCTGGGCGTCGACGTCGGCGGCACCTTTACCGACGTGGTGGTGACGGACACGGAAACGGGCCGCACCGCCATTCACAAGGTGCCGACGACGCCCGACGACCCCTCGCTGGGCGTGATCCGCGGCATGTTGGAGATCTGCGCCAGCGCCGGGATCGAGCCGGCCTCCGTTCGTCACGTCCTCCACGGTACGACCACCGCGACGAACGCGGTTCTCGAGTACGACGGCGCCGTCACCGGCATGGTGACGACGGAGGGCTATCGCGACATCGTCCATATCGGGCGGCACCAGCGCCCGCAGCACTTCTCCATCATGCAGGAGATCCCCTGGCAGGACCGCCCCCTGGTCCGCCGGCGTCATCGCCTCACCGTCAAGGAGCGCCTGACGCCGCCCGACGGCAGCGTGGAAGTCGCGCTCGACGAGGCGGCCGTCCGGGATGCCGCGGAGCAGCTGAAAGGCCTCGGCGTCGAAGCCATCACCGTCTGCTTCCTCTTCTCCTATCTGAACCCGCTGCACGAACGCCGCGCCAAGGAGATCATCGCCGAGGCCTATCCCGACTGCTTCGTCTCGACCTCGGCCGAGATCTCTCCGCAGTTTCGAGAGTTCGAACGCTTCACCACGGCGGCCATGAACGCCTTCATCGGACCGAAGGTTCGACGCTACGTGCAGGCGCTGACGCGGGCCATCCAGGCCGAGGGCTTCGATGCGGAGCTCCACATCATGAGCTCGAACGGCGGCGTGGCAACGGTCGAGACGGTCTCCGAACGGCCGGTCATCACCTTGCTCTCGGGGCCGGCGGCCGGCGTCTTGGGCGCCAAGGTCTGCGGCCAGGCCTCCGACCGGCAAGACCTCATCAGCTTCGACGTCGGCGGCACCTCGGCCGACATCGGCATCATCGCTGGCGGGCGCTACGGCGAGGCCTCGGCGCGCGATACGGAGATCGGCGGCTATCCGGTGATGGTGCCGATGATCGACATCCACACCATCGGCGCCGGCGGCGGCTCCATCGCCTATCTCGACGCCGGCGGCAGCTTCCGCGTGGGCCCGCAGAGCGCCGGCGCCCGGCCGGGCCCGGCCGCTTACGGCCACGGCGGCCAGGCACCCACCGTCACCGACGCGCACAGCGTGCTGGGCAGGCTGCAGGCCGGGAACTTCCTTGGCGGCGAGATGGATCTCGACCTGGCCGCCGCCGAGGCCGTCATGGACGGGCTGGCCACGGAGCTGTCCCTTTCGCGTGAAGAGGCGGCCGAGGGCGTACTCACCATCGTCAACGCCAACATGGCCAATGCCATCCGCGCGCGGACCGTGGAGAAGGGCCTGGATCCGCGCGACTTCGCGCTCCTGGCCTTCGGTGGCGCTGGCCCGCTGCACGCCGTGGACGTGGCGCGCGAGCTGGGCATTCCCGAGGTGATCGTTCCCCCCTACCCCGGCATTACCTCGGCCGTCGGCCTATTGACCACGGACCTGAAGTACGACGCCGTGCGCACGGAGTTTCAGACTAGCGAGGCCCTCGACCTGGAGCGGCTCACCCGCGACTTCGAGGAGATGCAGACAGCCTTGGCGGCGGAGTTCGCCAAGAGCGGCCTGTCGGCCGACCGTGTCGCCTACGAGCGCAGCGGCGATCTTCGCTTCGCCGGCCAGGGCTATGAGTTGCGAGTGCCCTTCGCCGAGGGACCGATCACCGAGGAGAGCCTGGCCCGAACCTTCGGGACCTTCGAGGCCCTGCATCGCAGCGAGTACGGCTACGAGTTCCCGGACGGGGTGATCCAGATCGTCAACATACGGGTGAGCGGCGTCGGCCGGATGCCGAAGATCGGGCTCGGTCGTGTCGAGGGCGGCGGCAGCCTCGCAGAGGCGCTGCTGGACCGTCGAGAGAGCCACTTCAGAACCAACGGCGTCCTGCGGAAGGCCGAGACGCCTCTCTATGCCCGCCAAAAGCTGCCGCTTGGCGTGGCCATACCCGGCCCCGCCATCATCGTCCAGAAGGACACCACGACGGTGATTCCGCCCGGCGCCACGGCCAAGGCGGAGGGCAGCGGCAACATCCTGATCGATACGGGAGGCTAGGATGCCAGAGGACAGAGCGATCGCGCCGACCGGCCAGGCACCGAAGGTCGACCAGGTCACCGCCAGTGTCATTCAAGGCGCGCTGGAGACCATCGCGGTCGAAATGGGCCACAAGCTGATGCGCATGTCGCATTCCTCCATCATTCGCGAATCGGAGGATTTCGGCGCCGGGCTGGTGGACGCCCAGGGCCGTGGCCTGGCTGAAAGCGCGCAGTCCACGCCCCTGCAGTCGGGTCCCATCCCCGGCTACATCCGCGGCATCCTCAAGACCGTGGAGGAGCGCGGCGAGACGATCAATCCGGGCGACGTCTTCATGCACAACGACGCCTACCGGGGCGCCAGCCACGGACCGGACGTCGGCTTCATCGTGCCGGTCTTCTGCGGGGAGAAGTTGGTCGCCTTCTCCGCCACCACGGCGCACCACTTGGACATCGGCGCCTTGACGCCGGGCAGCTGCGGCATCGTCGATGCCATCGACGCCTACGCGGAAGGGCTGCAGTTCAATGCGATCCGCGTCTACGACCAGGGCCGCAAGGTCGACCCGGTCTGGCATCTGCTGCGCGGCAACATCAGGGTGCCGGACTTCGTGGTCGGCGACATGGAGGCGCAGATCGCCGCCGCGCGCATCGGCGCCGAGCGGCTGCTCGCCCTCATCGACCGCTATGGCCTGGCGACCTTCACCGCCGCCTGCGAGACCGTCATGGCCCAGGCCGAGCGGCTGATGCGCCAAGCTATCTCGGCCCTGCCGGACGGCCAGTGGAGCGCCAAGACCTTTATCGACGGCTACATGGACGATCCCGATCCCGCGCGCCGCGACCTGCCGATCCAGGTGACCATCACCGTCAGCGGCGACGAGATGACGGTGGACCTGACCGGGACCGCCGAGCAGGTGGCCGACCGGCCGATCAACATGCCGCTGGTCGGCACCGTCGACGTTGCCGTCTGGCTGACCGTGCGCTCCGTCCTGCTGGACACGGCCACGCACGGCCACATCCCGGTGAACGACGGGCTCTCGCGACCGATCAAGCTGGTGGTCCCGGAGGGCACGCTCGCCAACCCGATCTTTCCCACGCCCACGATCGCGCGCTTCTGCGCCGGCGACCAGCTGGCCGACACGGTGATGAAGGCCTTGGCCCAGATCGCGCCGGCCAGCGTCTCGGCCGGCGTCGGCAACCTCAGGGTCATTGCCTTCTCGGGCAACCGCGAAGGCCGGCAGTGGGTGCACATGGAGATCTTCGAGGGCAGCTACGGCGGCCGTCGCGGCAAGGACGGCATGGACGCCGTCGACACGCTCTACGCCAATACCCGCAACAATCCCATCGAGGACATCGAGAGCCATCTGCCGCTGCGGGTCGCCCGCTACGAGTTGAGAGAGGACGACTGCGGCGCCGGCCAGTGGCGCGGCGGCCTCGGCTCGGTCCGCGAGTTCGTTTGCCTGGCCGACGGCGCGGCGTCGGTCGAGGGCGACGGGCACAAGTTCGCGCCCTGGGGCTTTGCCGGCGGTGCGTCGGGCAAGACCGGAAGCCTGCACCTCAAGCGTCCCGGCGGCCGGCAGAGCGACCTACCCTCCAAGGTGCCGCACACCAAGCTGAAGGCCGGCGAGAGCATCCTCTGCCTGGGTCCGGCCGGCGGCGGCTATGGCGATCCCCTGGCCCGCCAACCCCGGCAGGTGCTGGATGACGTCATCGACGGCCTCATCAGCCGAACCTCGGCGGAGCGGGACTACGGCGTGGTGATCACGCCCGCACTTAGCTTGGACAACAGCGCGACGGCCCGCTTGCGTGCCGAGCGGCAGGCGCAGGTCACTACGTCTTCGTCTTAAAGAGCTTGACGCAGATCCGATCGGCGGCCTCCGCGCCGCCGTTCGGCAGGCGAGTCGCGAAGATGCGGCAGGCGTTCTTGCCATAGATTCGCTTCAAGGCCTCGGCTTCGAACAGGGGATTCCCGCTGTCGTCCCTGTAGTTCAAGAGCGCTTCGGTCAGCAGGTTCAGTCGGCTGGTGTCGAAGGGCACGTGCACCGCGCCATCGAAATCCGAGCCCAGGACGATGTGGTCGAAAGGGCTGTAGGCGGGGTTGAGGTCTTGCATCTCGACGACGAAGGTCTCGTCGCTTAGCGCCTTGTAAGCGGCCGCATAGGCCTTCGCGACCTGGGGCATGCCGGTGCCCACCGCCTGAGGCCAATAGCCGACACCCACGGCCCCGCCGGTTCTGGCGATGTCCTGTATCAGCTTGTCGGGCATGTTGCGCTCGTAGACGCAGTGGGGCGACTTCTTCTCCCGTGCTTTCGGGCAAAGCGCTCTGACACCGGTGTGGGACACGATGACCGGACCGCCGCGCGCGGCGAGTGCATCGTCGAACGTCTGATCGGACGCGTGCGCCAAGTCCAAGACCATGCCGCGTTGCTCCGCCGCATTGAGGAAGAGGACTCCATCATCGGTCAGTCCGGCGAACTGATCGCATCCTTCGCTGGATGCGCCGAGCGCGTTGTTGAAGCGATGGGTTGGGGCGAGCATGCGCACGCCCGCATCGAAAAGCTCTTTCACCCCATCGTCGACGTCCTGGCCGTCTCCCCCGAGCCAGTGCGCTCCTTCCACCGCGAGCACCACACCGACGACTGGTTCCTCATCGTTGCGCCTTGCGATCAGCTTCTCCAGGTCGTCGGCGGTCTCGATCAGCATCAGGTAGGGCTCCCGCTCATCTTGCCGATGGCGCTCCTCCGATTCTTTGATGAATCCCTTCATGCGATCGATTTGGGCAAAGGCCCTGGCACGCATATTGGACCAGAGCTTTAGCGGCCGCCCCTGCGCCACCTGCAACCAACCCACGCTGTTCAGGTTCCCGTCGGCAATACACTCGCTTGCATAGGAGTTGAGCAGTTTGGACCTGTCCGGCGCACGCCCGAGAAGCGGCGTCTTGGTCACCACGGCAAAGACCTGCAGGGCGACGTTCCCCTCACGCAATCTCGGCAAATCGACGTGACCGAAGGAAGACCTCTCCAAGAGGTCTCTGTTCCAGAGCATCGTGTCGGCGTGCATGTCGACGATGAAGAGCGATTGATGCGTCTTGTTCACGGAGCTATCCACCGTCCGCTCCATGTCATCTCCATAGACCTTGTTGGCAGTCCGATCGATCAGGTCCGACGCGTGACCGCAAGCCGACAACCCGCTAAAAACCACCGCGGCAAAGGAAAGAAGAGCGAGTCCGCGCATGAGAACACCCATGATAGTTGGCGCCATCGTCTGACGGCATGAGAAAAGCCGATCTGGCAGTCTACACGACCATTGCGCTTTTTTCAATCATTGGCTACTATCTATAAGATTTCATTGCATTTCTTGAGGGAGCAAGAGCGATGGCACCGCAACCACTGCCACGGCCGCCAAGTGCATTCAAAAACCCTTACCCCGATGGCGACTGGGATGAGATCGCGGATTTTCGCTATGAGACGCCCCTCATCCTCTATCGGCATCCCAGCGCCGTGCAGATGCGCGAGGACCGCGACGCGGACTACTTGGTCGGCGAAGACTATCGCGTGAGCTACAAGCTGGACGGCACCTCGCGCGACATCGTCGTGCCGAAAGGCATGGCAACGGATCTCTCGTCCGTTCCGAGCGCGCTGCGCTCTCTGGTGGGTCAAGTCGGCCCGCACCTGGAAGCGTCGATCGTGCACGACTTCCTCTACATCGCCTGGCAGGACATCGACGGGAGGGCGGCAACGAGCGCCGACAGACGCTTCTCCGACGAGCTGTTTCGCGTCGGAATGATTGCCGGGTCGGTAACCGAAGAGCTTGCCGGGGCGATCCATGCGGCCGTTCGCATTGCGGGAAAACCGATCTACCGACGCAAGAAGAGTCCGCGTTACTTCAAGATCTAGAACCACCGAGGCCTCGAACGAAGGGCGAACCGAGCAGCGGGTGTTCGCCGAGCAACCCATGGACCTCATTGGAACGAGAGGCTGGCAGGAGACTTGGGCTAGACTCGCTCGAAACTTTGTCGGAAGGGCCGTCCTCCCTTGCCGCGCGGAAAGACGCCTTCGCTTAAGTAGCGCTCGTGGCAGCGCCGCAGCGCTTTGCGGTCCAGGGTGACGCCTAAGCCCGGCCCGTCCGGAACGGCCACCACGCCATCGCGCGGCTGAAAGGTGCCCTCCGCGATCACGTCGTCGCCATACCAGCGAAAGAGTGTCTGGCTGGGCTCGCGGATGTGCGCCATGGTGGCGGAGACGTGGAGGTAGGCGGCGCTGGCCACGCCGGTCTCGCCGCTGTGGAAGCGGAAGCCGATATCGAAGTACTCACAGGCGCGGATGAATTCGATGGTCCGGCGTATCCCGCCCAGCTCCACGAGATTGGTGACGATGGTATCCGGCGCCTTTAGCCGGACGGCCTTCTCCAGGTCGACCAGATGGGTCGAGAAGGACGCGCGGGTGAAGGCCCGCAGCTGCGCCATCTCCTCGTAGGTCTCGACCGGGTCTTCGTAGTAGTGGATGTCGTAGCGGTCCAATCGATGCACGGCGTGGCGGGCCGTCGGAACCGTCCAGGCACCGTTCGCGTCGAGCAGCAGCTTGCAGTCGCCGATGGCCGCGCGGACCTCGCGCACCATCTCGATCTCCTCGGAGAGCGCCACCGTGCCGACCTTGCCTTCGAAGACGGACGAGCCGAAGTCCTCGCGCATGCGCGCGCAGTAGCGGGCGATCTCCAGCGGCGACTGCTCGCCCGGGTGATCCGCACCGGGCAAGCGGTAGGAGAAGTACTCCGTCAGCCCGATCTCCTTGCGCACCGCGCCGCCGAGCAAGGTGTAGAGCGGCACCTCCTCCAGCCTGGCCCGCGCGTCCCAAAGCGCCATTTCTATCCCGCCGAAGGTGCGCCTTAGAGCCACCAGGTTTGCCCAGGGCGTCACCCTGACGCCCGGCAGGCAGCGCTGCTCGGCCAAGGTGATCTCGCGCAGGTCCAGGCCGAGCAGAGGCTCCTTCATCGCCAGGACGTCGGCCGTCCGGTCGCCGTCGGCGACCTCTCCCAGGCCGGTGACGCCCTGGTCGCTCTCCACCTCGACGATGGTCTTAGTGAGCGAGGCGATCGAGCCGTGGCTGAAGACATAGGGAGCGACGAAGGGGATGTTGACGGGCGTCGCCCGGATATCGCGGATCTTCAAGAAGCCTATTCCTCCGACTGGCGTGCCTAGGGATGCCCGATGAAGGGCCGCTGGTGAAGATAGCGGTCGCTCTCGAACTGGGCGACGATGAAAGCCGCCACCTCGTCGCGCGTGATGCGGCGCAACTGTGTGTCCTTCTCGATCCGGGTGTGCACCTGAAGTTCGCCCGGCGCTTGGCGGTCCTGGAAGGGAGCTGGCCGCACGATGATCCACTCGAGATCGGAGGTGGCGATCAGTGCTTCCTGGCGGTCCTTGTCCAGATAGCGCTTCTTGGTGAAGAGCGGGAAGATGATCCGGTTGTAAAGAAGACCGCCGTGTCCACGCGTCTCGCCGGCACCGACGCCGGTGACCGCGATGAGGCGCGGAACGCCCTTGCTCTTCATCGCCTCGAGCAATGCCGCCGTCGACTGGGAGAAGAGCCTGGTCGCACCCATGCCGTCGACGCCCAGCGCGTAGACGACGAGATCGGCATCCTCGACCAGGCTTGCGAGGCCGGCGCAGTCACTGGGGTCGCAGACGCAGATGCGGACACGGTCCGCCAGGCTCTCCAACTTCTCGGCATCGCGCGTCTGGCAGGCGAGCGTGCATCCCCGCTCGAGCGCCAAGGCCACGACCCGGCGGCCGACACCGCCGCTGGCGCCCAAGATCGCAAGCCTCAAAGGAGTCGCTTCCTCGCCCATCCTTTCGTCCGCACCCGGTAATCCATGTGGCAGGCAAGATCGCGAGACTGCGCCACGCCGTCAAATCCCTTGAGCGTTGCGTGCCCGAGACTCAGCGCGAAGCGCCTGTCCAGAATCCTGGATTCCGACCGTAAGCCTTTGATTCGAAGGTGAGTCCAGCTTTCTGGACGGCGTCCACGCGTCCACGGCCGTGGACGAGCGGGCATGAGGACCGACGCTTAACTCTTTGATTTTACACGCATTCATACGGGAGGTGATGATGGCATGGAAATTGCTTCAGTCCCTATCGCCGGCAATTGCAAGCCAAGGAACAAATCGCCCGGCGAGGAGGGAGGGAGATGCAGCAAAGACGCCATCGAACTTTGCCGGCCCCCTTGCTGCGGCGACACAGGAGACAGATTCATGAACCTCCTTACCAAGGGGCTGGGCGCCACCGCGCTTGCCAGCCTCCTGCTCGCCTCCACCGCGGACGCACAGGACCGCATTCGTTGGAAGGTACCCAATGCCTTTCCCTCGCACCTGCCGGCCTTGGGTGAGAACGCGCAGATCGTGGCCGACATGCTGAACCAGGTCTCGGCCGGTGAGATCCAGTTCAAGATCTTCGAACCCGGCAACCTGGTGCCACCGTTGGAGCTGACCGACGCGGTGCAGAACGGATCGATCCAGGCGGGCTACACCTGGCTCGGCTACGACGCCGGCAAGATCCCCTCCTCCCCGCTCTTCGCAGCCCGGCCCTTCGGCATGGAGCCCTGGGAGTACACCGCCTGGTGGTATGACGGCGACGGCCAGGCCTTGGGCGAAGAGGTCTATGCCAAGCGCAACGTGCATCCCATTCTTTGCGGCATCAACGGCCCGGAGACCGCCGGCTGGTTCCGCGAGGAGATCGCCTCCGTCGCCGACCTGGAAGGCCTCAAGATCCGCTTCGCCGGGCTCGGCGGCGAGGTCATGCAGAAGGCCGGCGCCTCGGTCACCCTGCTGCCCGGCTCCGAGATCTTCCAGGCGCTGGAGAAGGGGGCCATCGATGCCAGCGAGTTCTCCATGCCAGCGGTCGACCAATTGCTGGGCTTCGACAAGATCGCCAAGTTCAACTACTTCCCCGGTTGGCACCAGACCTACACGGCCTTCCACCTGATCGTTAACAAGGACGTCTGGGACGGGCTCAGCGATCAAACCAAGGCCATGTTCGACGCCGCCTGCGCGGCCACCACGCTGCGCAGCCTCTCTCGCGGCGAGGCGATCCAGGGCGCCATCATCCGCGGCTTCGCGGAAAAAGGCGTCGCGGCTAAGCGGCTGCCGGACGAGATGCTGCGTCAGCTGCAGGCCCTGACCCAAGAGGTCATGCAGGCCCAGGCCGAAGCCGATGCCGACTTCCGCAAGGTCTACGAAAGCCAGGAAGCCTTCGTCGCCGACTACCAAACCTGGAAGAGCCTCGGCTACCTGCCGCGCGACTTCAACGAGGTCACCCAATAGGCCCGGCGGAGCGGCGGGGGCGCCTTCAACGCCCCTGCCCTTCGGGCGGCGAAGCGACGGCGAGCGATCGCGGGAGGATTCGATGACCAATCAGGACGAAGTTGATCGTCGCGCGACATCGCACGACGAGCCGGACGACCTTCACTACGTCGTCCATCACGCGGAGCTGCCGCGCACCGCGTTCTCGGAGAGCATTGACCGTAGCGTCAGGCGCGTGGGCTCTCTCGCGTCGTGGTTCTGGGTGCTCTTGATGGCGGTGATCTGCGTCAACGTCTTCATGAAGAACGTACTCGGCCAAGGCAGCGTCCAGTTCGAGGAGATCCAGTGGCACATCTATGCGGCCCTCTTCCTGCTGGGCCTTTCCTACGCCATGACCTGGGACGACCACGTCCGCGTCGACCTGCTCTATGAGAACTTCAGCGAGAAGGCGAAAGCCTGGGTGGATCTCGTTGGGATACTGATCTTTCTTCTGCCCTTCATCGCCATGCTGCTGTACTTCGCGGGGCCTTTCGTGATGAAGGCCTTCGAGGATGGCGAGCGGTCAAGCTCCCCGGCCGGGCTCTCGAACTACTGGATCATCAAGAGCTTCCTTCTGCTCGGCCTGGGTCTGCTGGCGTTGACCGCCTTGGCGCGCCTGCACCGCTGCTGGGTGATGATCGCCGGCCGCGCCCGGCCTCGTGGCGAGGAGGGCTAGGTCCATGGCTCTGGAGTTCTACGAGATCATGTGCATCGCGATGTTCGGCGGGTTCATCGTGATCCTCTTCACCGGCTTCCCCGTGGCCTGGGTCCTGGGCGGTGTCGCGCTGACCACCGCCGCGGCGGCAGCCACGGTCTTCGAGCCGCAGCTCTCCGACGGCTTTTACAGCGTCACCTTTCAGCAGCTGAGCGTGGTGGTACAGCGAACCTGGACCATCATGACCAACTGGGTGCTGGTGGCCCTGCCGATGTTCGTCTTCATGGGGCTGATGCTCGACCGCTCCGGCATCGCCGGCAACCTGATGGACAACTTCGTCAAGGTCTTCGGCCGCATTCCCGGCGGCATGGCCATCACGGTTGCGGTGATCGGCATTCTGCTGGCCGCCTCGACCGGGATCATCGGCGCGTCCGTCGTGCTCTTGGCCCTCTTGGGCCTGCCGATCATGCTGCGCGAGAAGTACAGCCACGCCTTCGCCTCGGGCACGGTCTGCGCGGTGGGCACCTTGGGCATCCTGATCCCGCCGTCGATCATGCTGGTGCTGATGGCCGACCGCACGCCGGGCGTCGACGCCGGCGGTCTCTTCATGGGCGCGCTGCTGCCCGGACTGCTGCTGGGTCTGCTCTATCTCGTCTACATGGTGACCACGGCGGCGCTCTTTCCCAAGGTGGCCCCGGTGCCGGTTGAGGCACGTCGCCTGCAGCTTGCCGACCTGGCCGGCGTGCTCATCGCCGTCGTCCCCCCGGCGGCGCTCATTCTGGCCGTGCTCGGCTCGATCTTCCTCGGCGTGGCGACGCCGACCGAGGCCGCCGGCATCGGTGCTTTCGGCGCCACCTTGCTGGCCCTGGCCAATCGCCGCCTCACGCTTTCCGTCTTGCGCGAAGTCTGTGAGCAGACCACCAAGACAACCGCCTTCATCTTCGCGATCTTCCTGGGCGCCACGGCTTTCTCCTTTGTTTTCCAGTCGCTTGGCGGAGAAGAGTTCATCGATCACACCTTCAAGAGCCTGCCCTTCAGCGACGACGGCATCCTGATCTCCGTGCTCTTGCTGATCTTCCTCTTGGGCTTCTTCCTGGACTGGATCGAGATCACGCTGATCGTCCTACCCTTCGTCGCGCCGGTGATCGCGGGGCTGGACGTCGGGCCGGCCGACGTGGACAGCCGCATGATCTGGTTCGTGGTGCTTGTCGCGGTCTGCCTGCAGACTTCCTTCCTGACGCCGCCGGTCGGCTTCGCGCTCTTCTATCTGAAGGGCGTGGCGCCGAAGGAGGTGCGCGTCGGCGAGATCTATCGCGGCATCGTCCCCTTCATCCTGTTGCAGCTTGGCGGTCTTGCCTTGGTCTACGTCTGGCCGTCGCTCGCCACCTGGCTGCCGGACGCGGCCTACGGCCCCTAGACTCGATTGGAAGGTAGCGCTCACATGGGACCGAAAGTCGTAAGCGCCCAGGACGCGGCGCTCTTGATCCGCAGCGGCGAGACCCTGGCGACCTCCGGCTTCGTCGGCATCGGCGTGCCCGAGCAGCTCTTGGTCGGACTGGAGCAACGCTTTCTCGACAGCGGAGAACCGCGCGATCTCAGCCTGCTCTTCGCCGCCGGGCAGGGCGACGGCAAGAGCCGCGGCCTCAACCGTCTCGCCCATGACGGCTTGGTGAGGCGCGCCATCGGCGGTCACTGGGGCCTCATTCCCAAGCTGGGCCAGTTGGCGTTGGCCAATCGGATCGAGGCCTACAATCTGCCGCAAGGCGTGATCTCTCAGCTCTATCGCGAGATCGCGGCCGGAAGGCCGGGCTTGATCACCAAGGTGGGCTTGGGCTCCTTCGTCGATCCGGCCGAGGGCGGCGGCAAGATCAACGACATCACCACGCAAGACCTGGTTCGAGAGATGGAGATCGACGGTACGCGCTTTCTCTTCTACGCGGCGCTGCCGATCGACGTCGTCTTCTTGCGGGCGACCACCGCAGACGAGACCGGCAACCTTTCCATGGAGCGCGAGGCCCTGGTCCTCGACAACCTGGCGATGGCGACGGCGGCGAGAAACTCGGGCGGCCTGGTGATCGCCCAGGTCGAGCGTCTTGCCGCCCGGGGTTCCCTGCCGGCGAAAGCGGTCACCGTGCCGGGTGCCTTGGTCGATGCCGTCGTGGTGGCGGAGGCCGAACACCATTGCCAGACCTTCGCGACCGGCTATTCCCCCGCCTTCTCCGGCGAGGTCCGCGTGCCGCCGGCGCAACGGACAAGACTGCCGCTCGACGCCCGCAAGGTCATCGCCAGGCGCTGCGCGATGGAGCTGCCGCCGAACGGCATCGTCAATCTGGGCATCGGCATGCCGGAGGGGGTCGCCGCGGTGGCGCGCGAAGAAGGCGTGCTGGACGCGATCACGCTCACCGCGGAGCCCGGCATCCTGGGCGGTGAGCCCGCCGCCGGTCTGGACTTCGGCGCCGCCGTCAACACCGAGGCCGTTATCCCGCAGAGCGCTCAGTTCGATCTCTATGACGGCGGCGGCCTGGATCTGGCCTGTCTGGGGATGGCGGAAGCAAACGCGGCGGGCGACGTCAACGTCAGCCGCTTCGGCAGCCGGTTGGCGGGCGCCGGCGGTTTCATCAACATCAGCCAGAACGCGCGCAAGGTGATCTTCGCCGGTACCTTCACGGCCGGAGGCCTGTCCATGGAAGTCGCCGAGGGTCGCCTCATCGTCGCCGAGGAGGGGCGCGCGGCGAAGTTCGTGAGCGAGATCGAGCAAGTGACCTTCAAGGCGGCGCAAGCCTGGCAGTCGGGGCGCGCGGCGCTCTACGTGACGGAACGCGCGGTCTTCCGCCTCACCGAACGTGGCTTGGAGCTGAGCGAGATCGCGCCCGGAATCGACCTCGAGCGCGATGTCCTCGCCCGCATGGGGTTCGAGCCGCGGCTCGGCTCGATAAAGACGATGGATCAGCGCCTCTTCCAAAAAGAGGATATGGGCCTGGAGGAGATCCTCTATGATTTGCGGATGGAGGATCGCATAGCCCTGGATCCCGCGACGCGGCGCTTGTTCCTGAACTTCGACGGCATGCGCGTGCGCGCACGCTCCGACATCCAGCGGATCAAGGAGGAGGTCGAGCGGCAGTTGGCACCGCTTGACCAACGCGTGGACGTGATCGTGAGCTACAATCGCTTCGACCTCGCCTCAGGGCTGGAGCGCGCCTACGCCGAGATGGTCCAGACCCTAGAGGAGAAGCACTACCGCCACATCTCCCGCTACTCGACCAGCGCCTTCTTGCGGCTGAAGCTGAACCGCACCCTGACCCGGCAGCAGACGCCCCATCTCTTCGAGACGCGCGAGGCGGCCCAGTCCTTCCTGGCGGAGCGGACCTGATGGCGGCAACCGAGGACAGGAAACGCCGCTTGGCGCCGGACCGCTCCGCGGCGACCCTGGAGGCCATCACGCGCGCCAGCAGCGAACTGTCGCTCTTCGCGGAGATGAGCGAAGGCGCGGTCGTGGTGGACCGAGAGGCCAGGATCACCTGGATCAACGAGAAGTACCGCCGCCTCTTGGGCATCGAGAGGGAAGCCGACGCGCTGGACAAAGCAATCGAGGATATCATCCCCGAGAGCCGCCTGCGGGATGTGGTTGACAGCGGTCGCCCGGTCCTGCTGGACCTGATGCGCTTCGGCAAGCAGACCTTCGTGGTCTGTCGCCTGCCGCTGCACGACGAGCGCGGAGACCTGATCGGCGCGGTCGGCTTCGTCTTCTTCGACCGCCTCGCCTACATGAAGCCCATCCTCTCCAAGTTCCAACGCCTGGAGAAAGCGCTGGAGAAGACCAGCGCGGAGCTCACCAAGGCGCGCCGCGTCCGCCACTCCCTGTCCAGCTTCATCGGACACAGCCAGGCGGTCCGGGACCTCAAGACACGCGCGCGCCGCATCGCCGCGCGCGAAGGACCCGTCCTGATCCTGGGCGAGACCGGCGTCGGCAAGGAGCTTCTGGCGCAGGGCGTGCATCAGGCCTCCTATAGAGCGGCCAGCCCCTTCGTCGCCGTCAATGTCGCCGCCGTGCCGGAAGCCTTGATGGAGTCTGAGTTCTTCGGCGTGGCGCCGGGCGCCTTCACCGGTGCCGAGCGGCGGCCTCGGCCAGGCAAGTTCGAGGTGGCGGACGGCGGCACCCTCTTCCTGGACGAAATCGGCGACATCCCGCAGTCGATCCAGGCGAAGTTCCTGCGCGTGCTGGAAGAGGGAGAGATCGAGCAACTGGGCTCCAATCAGGTGAAGCGCATCGATGTCCGGATCATCGCGGCGACGAGCGCGAACCTGGAGGCCAAGGTGCAGGATGGCAGCTTCCGCCAGGACCTCTTCTACCGCCTGGCCGTCCTGCCGCTCGAGGTCCCGCCCCTGCGCGAGCGGCCGGAGGATATCGAAGCCCTGGCCGAACGTATCCTCGACGAAATGCCGGCCGAGGCGGGTCACGGCGCTTGGCAGCTGACGCCGGACGCCCTGACCGCGCTCGGGCGGCATGGCTGGCGGGGCAACGTGCGCGAACTGCGCAACGTGCTGGAACGAGCAACCTTGGACGCTCCGAGCGAGGTTCTGGACGTCGAGGTCGTCAGCCGCGCGCTCCCGACCGTCCGCCGAACCGGCGGCCCGACGCTGCAATTGAGCGAGCCCAAGAGCCTGGCCGACACGCTGGAGGAAGTGGAGCGCAAGACGATCGCCCAGGCGCTGAGCGAGGCCAAGGGCGACAAGGTGGAGGCCGCACGCCTGCTCGGCATCTCCCGCTCCAGCCTCTACGCCAAGCTGAAGGAACGAGAGGGGCACAATTGAGCCTCGGATAGGCCTAGCAGCTAGAGAGCAGCACCTATCGGAGCGTCATGGGCGAGGCAACATCAGTTGCGGATGAGATGGCTCTCTTGACCCCTTGCCTTTCTGCCCGACAGCTGTCCCATTCTACGGGAGACTGCCGTGAACTCTTCCAGAACTGAGGTTTGTCATGCCGCTATCCGGAGGTCCCATCGATCGCATCGTCCCGATGTCGGATCTGCTGCGCGCCGGCCTCGAGCGCAAGCCCGACGAGGTCGCGCTCGTCTCTCTGCTGTCCCGCTTCACCTGGAGAGAGCTCGACCAGGCGGCCGACCGGCTTGCCCGGCACCTTCTGAGCATGGGGCTCTCGTCCGGCGAGCGGGTCGCCGCGCTCATGCCGAACCGCACGGCTCTGCTGATCTTCTATCTCTCCTGCTTTCGCGCGGGCTTGGTCTGCGTGCCGCTCAACTACCGCTGCGTCACCCATGAGATCGAGCATCACCTTCAGATCAGCGGCGCCTCTCTGCTGTTCCATCATGCCGAGCGCGATGCCGATATCGGAGGACTGGGCGACGGCCTCGCCCACGGCACCTTGAGCTACGACGCCCAGGACGGCCGGACGCCCAGCTACGAAGCCCTGATGGCGAGCGACGCGCCCGACGTCGCCTTGCCAAACCGCGATCCCGAGGCGCCGGCCTTCCTCTTCTTCACCTCGGGCAGCACCGGTCCGGCCAAGGGTGTCGTCCACTGCGATCGCTCGCTGGCCGCGATGCTCGCCGGCAACGCCCAAGCCTTCGGGCTCATGGATCAGGACATCGTCTTGCCGGCCAGTTCCATGGCGCATCTGGGCGCCTTCTTCCTGTCCTTGGCCGCGCTCTCCGTGGGGGCGAAGCTCGTGCTGGCGCGCTCGACCCTGCCGGAGGATCTGCGCCCTCTCTTCCGCGAGCAGCGCCCAAGCGTGCTGATGATGCTGCAGACGGCCCTCTTCGGCGTCGTGCGCAATCCGGGTATCGGCAGGGAGGACCTGGCCTCCCTGCGTCTCTGCCGCTGCGGCGGCGACAAGGTCTCCGATCGCCTGCAGCGCGAGTTCCGCGACCTCACCGGCCTTACCATACGCGAGGGGTTGGGGATCACCGAAGGCGGTCAGATCGCCTTCAACCGCGCCGGCGGCCAGGTCAAGCCGGGATCCATCGGCAGGCCGCTGCCGGGCGTCGAGATCTCCGTGCGCGATGCCGAAGGCCAGGAGGTTCCCGCCGGCACGGTGGGCCGCATGTGGGTCCGCTCGCCCAGCATCATGGCCGGCTACTGGCAGGACCCCGAGGCGACGGCGGAGGTGATCCGGGACGGCTGGTTCTACACCGGCGACCTGGTCGAGGCCGACGTCGACGGCTTCCTCTGGTTCCGTGGCCGGCAAAAACAGGTCATCGTCCACAATGCGCTGAACATCACGCCGCAGGAGGTCGAGGAAGCCTTGCTGGAACACGAGGCCGTCGCCGCAGCCGGCGTGGTCGGCGTCAAGGATCCACTCTACGGGGAGAACGTCCTTGCCTTCGTCGCCTTGACGAAGGGTGCCAACGCCACCGCGCAGGAGTTGATCGACTTCGCCCGTGAGCGTATCGGCTACAAGGCGCCGGAAGAGATCGCGTTTCTGGAGACCATGCCGCGCAACCCCACGGGCAAAATCGATCGCGTCGCGCTGAAGGCCCTCGCCGAGACGAGGGCCCACGACTGAGAGGCGAGCGGTCAGTCGTGGCGGGTATAGTCGATCATGACGTAGCCGCCGGCGGCCGCCTCGGCGAAGTCCTTCGGGCGCGGCTTGGACATGTCGAGCGCGTTGTCGGAGATGGTCAGCCGGTCCCAGACCTTGCGGTAGATGCCTTGCCACTGCCCGCGAAAGGTCTCGGTCTCGCTCTGCTCGAACTCGATCAGGGGCGGCTCCTGGGTCGGATTGACCTTGAACTGCCCGCCGAACAGCAGCTTGCCGTCCTTCACGATTTGAAAGCGGTCGCCCTGGAAGGTCAGCGCTTGGCCGACGACACGGGGCATCTCCTCGCCGCCAGCCGTCGCTTCGTCCACCACCCAGGTGCCTTCCAGTTCGGTGAAGCTGTAGGAGCCGCTCGCCGCCCCGTCCGCATCGCACGTCGCGACGGGCCGGCGCGCGGACCCGTTGGAATACTCGCTCATGAATGACTCTCCTTCTGTCTCCGGCGTCAGGTCACGGCTGCCGCCAGTTCGGAGGTGGCGCCCATTCATGGAGAAAAGGGCGACAAAGCGTGAAGAATTGTGTCGGCGTTGTACTGATGAGAACTTCTGCAACAAAGGAAGAAGGAGGATGCGGCGCGCCGCCATCCGGTAGCCGGTCGGCCCGAGAGAGGATGGCACCCTTGCCTACCCGTTTGAGCCTCTTTCAACCGCGCGGAAGCCTATGGCAATGGTGACCGTTCCTCGATGAGACTTTGTAGCAGCCAGATCGAATCAGCAGCGGACAGACGCCGCGCGGGACGCTAGAGCTGTCCCATGAACGATCACAGCGGTCTCCCCCTTACCCGCAATCATTGGGGCATCTATCGCGTCGAGACGGCGAACGGCAAGGCCACGGCCCTGCACGGCTTCGAAGAGGACGTCGACCCCTCGCCCATCGGCCCGGGCATCCTCGACGTGCAGGACGGCCCGACGCGCATCGAGCGGCCCATGGTCCGCCAGGGCTGGCTGGAGAAGGGACCGGGAGCCGCCGGAGAGAAGCGCGGTCTGGAACCCTTCGTCGAAGTCACCTGGGACGAGGCCGAACGACTGGTCGCGGACGAGTTGGAGCGGGTGCGCGGCAGCTTCGGCAACGAGGCCATCTTCGCGGGTTCCTACGGCTGGGCCAGCGCCGGACGCTTTCACCACGCGCAAAGCCAGCTGCGCCGCTTCCTCAACTGCATCGGCGGGTTCACTACCTCCGTGAACTCCTACAGCCTGGCGGCCGGCGAGGTGATCCTCCCGCACGTGCTGGGCAGCTTGGAGTTCATCTACAACGCCACCAGCTGGCAGTCGATCGTCGAGGAGTGCGAGCTTCTCGTCGCCTTCGGCGGCGTGCCCTTGAAGAACGGTCAGATCGCGCAGGGCGGCGTCGGGCGCCACCGCCAGCGCGAAGCCGTCCGCCAGGCCGTCGCCGCGGGCGTCGGCTTCGTCAACATCTCGCCCCTGAAGAACGACGTGCTGGAGGAAGCCGGCGCCGACTGGCTGGCGCCCCGCCCCGGCAGCGACGTGGCGATCATGCTGGCCCTGGCGCACACCCTGTTGAGCGAGGAGTTGCACGACCCGGCCTTTCTCGATCGCTACACCGTCGGCTTCGAGCGCTTTGCCTCCTACCTCACCGGAGAGAGCGACGGCCAGCCCAAGTCCGCCGCCTGGGCCTCGGACATCTGCGAGCTCTCCGCCGAGGCCATCGTCGCCTTGGCGCGGCGCATGGCGGCCTCGCGCACCATGATCTCCGTCAGCTGGTCCCTCACCCGCCAGGACCATGGCGAACAACCCTTCTGGGCCGCCGTCACCTTGGCGGCGATGCTGGGGCAGATCGGCCTTCCTGGTGGCGGGATCGGTTTCGGCTATTCGGCGACGAACGCGGTCGGCCTGGAGCGCAAGCAGCTCTACTTCAAGCCGTTGCCGCAAGGCAGGAACCCCGTTCGGACCTTCATCCCGGTCGCCCGCATCACCGATCTGCTGATGAACCCGGGCGGCGCGTTCGCCTACAACGGCCAGACCTATCGCTACCCCGACACCCGCCTGATCTACTGGGTCGGCGGCAATCCCTTCCATCATCACCAGGACCTGCGCCAGCTGGTCCGGGCCTGGCGGCGCCCCGAGACCGTCATCGTGCACGAGTGGTGCTGGAACGCCTTGGCCAAGCACGCCGACATCGTCCTGCCCTGCACCACGACCCTGGAGCGAGAGGACATCGGCATCACCTCGCGCGATCCCTACATCGTCTCCATGGAGAAGGTGGCGGTGCCGGTGGGCGAGGCCCGCGACGAGTTCGACATCTACCGCGGCATTGCCCAAAAGATGGGCGTGGAGGATACCTTTACCGAAGGCCGTGACGCAGCCGACTGGCAACGCTGGCTCTACGACCTCTCCCGTCAGAGCGTGGCCGAACAGGGCGTCGAGCTGCCGCCCTTGGCGGAGCTGCGCCGGAAGGGGTGGCACAAGATTCCCCTGCCGACGCGCCCGCACGTGATGCTCGAGGACTTCCGCGCCGACCCGGAGGCCCATCCCCTGAAGACGCCGAGCGGCAAGATCGAGATCTTCTCGCAGACCATCGAAGGCTTCGGATACGAGGACTGCCCGCCGCATCCGACCTGGCTGGAACCGCTCGAGTGGCTGGGCGCGCGAGAGAAGACCTACCCTCTCCACCTCATCTCCAATCAGCCGAGCACGAAGCTGCATTCCCATCTCGATCACGGCGCGCACAGCCGCGCTTCCAAGGTCAAGGAGCGGGAGCGGATCCTGCTGAACCCGGAAGACGCGGCGGCGCGCGGCATCGCCGAAGGAGACATCGTCCGCGTCTTCAACGCGCGCGGGGCCTGCCTCTGCGGCGCGGCGCTCAGCGAGTCGATCCGGCCCGGCGTCGTCCAGATCAGCACCGGGGCCTGGATGGACCTCGATGAGAGCGGCGGGCTCTGCAAGCACGGCAATGCCAACCTCCTGACCATGGACAAGGGGACCTCGCAGCTGGCGCAGGGGCCGATCGCCCACAGCTGCCTCGTCGATCTGGAGCGCTTCGAGGGGGAGCCGCCGCCACTCACCGCCTTTCAGCCGCCGCCGATCGTAACGCGCACGGACTGACGGTCGGGCGCGCCGCTGTCGTCAGGGCCCGTCGAAGAGCTTGGAGGGAAGCCCGCCCATCACCTTCGAGAAAGCGGCGGAAAAGGCACTTGGGCTCCGGTAGCCATGCCTCTGCGCCACGCGCGCGATAGGCTCGCCGCGCGATAGGGCCTCAAGGGCGGCGTGGAAGCGCACTCTTTGCCGCCACTGGTGGAAGCTCATCCCCAGGTCTCGTTTGAAGAGACGCGCCAAGGTACGGGGCGAGGCGCCGGCCACGCCCGACCAGCCCTCCAGGCTTCTGCGGTCGGCGGGATCGGCGAGCAATGCCGCGCAGAGCCGCTGCAGGCGCTGCTCGCTCGGTAGCGGCACCTTGAGCGCGAGCGCCCGGGCCTCGGCGATCTCCACGTCGATCAGCTTCGCCAGCAGGTCCGCCCGACTGCCGGGCGCATAGGCGACCGGCTCCTCGCTCAGGACCAGGATCAAGTGATGGAGGAGCGCGGAGACGGCGACGACCCGCAGATCGCGTACCCGCGCGCCGGAGGTAGCGGCGTCGATGTAAAGCGTCCGCATGTCGACGGCGCCGTGCATGGCGACGGAGTGCTCGCAGCCGGCCGGGATGTAGACGGCGCTGCCGCGCGGGACCACCCAGCTCTCCCGCCGGGTATTCAGGCGCATGATGCCCGTCGCGGCGTAGAGCAGTTGATCGCGCGCGTGGTGATGCAGCGAGATGACGAAGCCGTCGGCGAAGCTCTTCGCCATCGCACCGATCGCTTGCGGCAGATCCTGGTAGTCCAGGGGATCCGTGCTGCGCTCCGTGCGCATCTGGGACCAACCCTTTCAGAGCAGAACGGCGAATGGCATAAACTCGACGAAGATTGGCATGACAACGAGCCCGCGCCAAGCCCAAAATCAGGCCGCGATCCAACGTACACACCGGCGGCCGAACGGCCGGCCGCCAGGCTTTCGAGGCAGGCGCATGGACCGGGACCGGACTTACTTTCTGCTGCTCAATGTCGGGCACTTTCTCGACCACCTCTTCATGCTGATCTTCGCCACGGTGGCCGCCCTGGCGCTGACACGGGACTGGGGGATCGGCTATGCGGAGTTGCTGGCCTATGCGACGCCGGGCTTCTTCGCCTTCGGCCTCTTCTCCCTGCCGGCGGGCTGGCTGGCCGACAAGTGGAGCCGGGACGGCATGATGGCCGTCTTCTTCTTCGGCATCGGTCTGGCGTCGCTGGCCACCAGTTTCGCGCAATCCCCGCTTCAGATCGGCGTCGGTCTCTTCTTCATCGGCATGTTCGCGGCCATCTACCACCCGGTGGGGCTGGCCATCGTCACCATGAAGTGGCGCAACACCGGGATGCGCATCGCCGCCAACGGCGTCTGGGGCAATCTCGGCGTCGCCTCGGCCGCGCTGATCACCGGCTTTCTGATCGACAACGGCGGCTGGCGCTTGGCGTTCGCGCTGCCCGGCCTCTTCTCCATCGCCGTGGGCGTCGCCTATCTGGCGCTCCGCCGGCACGCCATCCGCCCGTCTCCCGACGCGCGGCCCGCGAAGGCTCCGGCGCTAGCCCCGCGCGCCAGTCCGGACTACCGTCGCCTCCTCTTGCGGATAACGGTGATCGTCTTCCTCACAACGGCGGTCTCCTCCATCATCTTTCAGGCCACGACCTTTGCCCTGCCGAAGATCCTGGACGAGCGGCTGCAGGGCTTGGCGACAGCCGCCTCGACTTGGATCGACCGGGAGACGGGGAGCGAGCGAAGCGAGGTCGCGAGCATCATCGGTGCCCTCGCCTTCCTGGTCTTCGCGGTGGCGTCCTTGGCACAGCTGGTCGTCGGTGCGCTGCTGGACCGCTTCGGACCCAGACGGGTCTTCATGAGCCTTGCCGTCATCCAGCTGGTCTTCTTCGCCGCGATGCCCGGCCTCGAGGAAGGCTGGGCCCTGCTCGTGGCCTTGGGCTTCATGATCGGCGCCTTCGGGCAGATCCCAATCAACGACTACATGATCGGCAAGACCGCCAGCGGCGCCTATCGCGCGCGCATCTACGGCGTGCGTTATGTCGTCAGCTTCACCGTGCTGGCCGCCACCTTGCCGCTGATCGCCTATGTCTATCGGAACTGGGGCTTCGACACGCTCTTCTACATCCTGGCGAGCGCCGCGGTGGTGATTCTGATCGCCGTTGCCTTCCTGCCAAAGCGCCTCTCCAACACGGAGGCCCTACAGGCGGCCGAGTAGTCGCAGGCTACAGCGCGCTCCAGGCCGGAGACTTCCCGATCTTCTCCAAGAGGAAATCGATGAAGGTCCTGACCTTCGCGGTCAGCACGTTCGACTTTGGGTAGACGAGCCAGAGGACCGAGTGATCGTTGACCTCGTAGTCCGGCAGGACGCGCACCAGCGATCCCTCGGCGATCTCCTGGTGAATGCACCAGAAGGAGTTCATCGAGATGCCGACGCCGGCCATCGTGGCCAGCTTCTGGGTCAAGCCGTCGTCGATGATCAGTTGGCAGCCGGCCCGGCGCGGGTCGTACTGCGCCTTCTGACCGTCGCGGCGCACCAGTTCCTTCGCGGTCTGATCCTTGTAGCCGATCAAGCTGTGCCTGGAGAGGTCCTCCGGCTCTTCGGGCATTCCGTGCCGGGCCAGATAGGCGGGCGATGCGCAGAGGACCCGGGTATCGTCGGCGAGCTTGCGGCACTTGAGACTGGTGTCCTCGAGCGCGGTGTTGCGCAGCGCCAGGTCGAAGCTGCCGTCGATCAGGTCGAACAGCGTGTCGGACAAGCGCAGGTCCAAGGTGATGCCCGGATGCCGCTCCAGAAACTCGGACAGAAGCGGCACGATGTAGAGCTGGGCAAAGGTGCTGGGCGCGGTGAAACGCAAGGTCCCCATCACCACCGATGTCTCCAAGCCCAAGGCCGCGCGCGCCGCGGTCTCCTGGGCGAGGATCTCTCTCGCATAGGGCAGGAACTCCGCACCCTCCAGAGACAGCGTCACCTTGCGGGTCGAGCGGTGCAGCAGGTCGGCCTGCAGGCTCTTCTCCAGTTTGGCGAGCCGGGCGCTGGCCACCGCGGGCGCCATGCCGAGTTCCCGGCCGGCGGCACTGATGTTCAGACGCTCGGCCGCGAGGACGAAGAGCCTTACGCTTTCCGTGTCCATTCCATTCTATCCAGTTCGCGAATACTGAAATCGAAACTAGGTCGTTTATCTCTCCTGAACAAGAAGTAGGCTTGAGGCTCATCCCCGAAACGCTACTGTTCCGGAAAAAGCGCTGAAGATGGGACAACGCCAGGCGACCAAGGAGGAGAGCCAAGCCATGAACGACGAGATGGGCGGCGTGGGAACCGAGAAGGTCTTCGAGAACGACAAGGTCATCGTTTGGAACTTCGAGCTCGCACCGGGCGCGGTGACGCCCATGCACCGGCATCGCCACGATTACATGTGGTATGCGATCTCGGGATCGTCGCTGCAGGTCTTCGACGAGAACGAAAAGGACCTGGGCACCCTGGAAGTGCCGACGGGCGCCATCTTTTCGCTGAAGCTGGTGGGCGACGAGATCGAGGTCCTGTCCGAGCCGGGCAAAGGGATGCGCGTCCCGGCGACCCACCGGGCGCGCAACGCCGGTACCACGACCTACCGGGAAGTCCTGGTCGAGTTCAAGTAGCAGCCACCGGCCGCCGCGGGCCTTCTTTAGCAAGGACCGGGCGGCCCCTTGCCCGACCCGACCGACCAAGCACCGCCCATGCCGCGGCGCGAAGAGGCATGCCCGCAGCCTGGGGACAGAGACGAAGGAAAGCAGAGATGGCCGCCTACTTCATTTTCAGCCACAAGGTTCTCGATGCCGAGACGCTCAACAAGGCCTATCTCCCGAAAGCGGTGGAGACGCTGAAGGCCTACGACCCCGAGATCCTCGTCGTCGACCAGAACATCGAGGTCGTGGAGGGAAACAGCAGCGACACCCGCACCGTCGTCCTGAAGTTCAAGAACCGGGAAGAGGCAAAGCGGTGGTACAACTCGCCTGAGTACCAGGCGATCATCCATCTGCGTCTGGACTCCGTCGAGGGCGGGGCGACGCTCTGCGACGCCTTCGATCCCGCTAGCCTATAGGTCGGGAGCGGCCACCTCCTTTGCAGATACGCGCGACCCGACCAAGGCTACGGCTTGAGGAGTGCGCATCGCGGTGGGGAGCAGCATGTCCAGCTTCCTTCTCGTCCACGGTGCCTGGCATGGCGGCTGGTCGTGGCGCCGGGTCCGGCAAGCCCTGAAGCGCCGCGGGCATCGGGTCCTGACACCGACCATGACCGGGGTGGGAGAACGCAGGCACCTTCTGTCGGCGAACTTGACCCTGGACACCATGGTTCAGGACATCGCCAACGTCTTGAGGTTCGAGGACCTCGCCGACGTCGTGCTCGTGGGACACAGCTTCGCGGGCCCGGTGATTTCCGGCGTGGCGGAAGAGCTGCGCGCGCGAATCAGGCAGCTCATCTACCTCGATGCCGCCCTCTTGGAGGACGGCGAAAGCATGTTCGATTGCATGCCGCCGGAGGTGGCGGCGGAACGACGGCGACTGGCGGCGGAGAGCGATGGCGGCTTGTCCCTGCCGGTGCCGACGCGTCGCGACCTGGGCATCCTCGACGACGAGCACTGGGACTGCCTGGCGCGCCATCTAACGCCGCACCCGCTGTCCACCTACAAGTCGCCCTTGAGCTTGAAACGCCCTCCGGGAGAGGGCCTTCCCTGCAGCTACATCGTCTGCACCGATCCCCTCTACCCTCCCTTGGCCTGGTCGCGGAAGCGCGCGGAGCGCTATGGCTGGCCCCTCCATACCATCGAGACCGGTCACGACGCGATGGTTAGCGCTCCGGAGCCTCTGTCGACCCTTCTGATGCGCCTGAGCGAGAGCTAGCCGTCGATCCTGGTCGGACGCGCCGGTGGCTCGATGGCGCGGCCACGCGGGAAGACCCTTCCCTTCCTTGCGCACGATTGCCCTGAGAATACGAATTAAGAACTCCATCAGCAGCCGTTTATATCGTATTTCCAGATATTACCTTGAGCATCGAGCCCGGAGCGAGCCGGGGATGCGACTGCCGGAAAGAGAGGAGAGCGCTATGTTCGAGAACATCGGCTGGATCGTCGAAGCCAAGATCAAGGAGGGTCAACGCGATGCCTTCGAGGCCGTGATGAAGGAGATCGTCGCGGCGACCAGGAAAGAGGACGGCACGCTGAACTACCAGTACTACCTGTCCGACGCCGGCGACGTCCTGGTCTACGAACGCTTCGCGGACGCGGAGTCGGCGCACATCCACGTCTCCAACTGGGACAACTACGCCGAGCGCTGGATCGCGGCGGCCGAGCCGACCCGCATGGTGCATCTGGGCGATCTGCCCGACGACCTGCGCGCGCGGCACGCCGCCTTGGCGCCGCTCTGGCTGAAGCCCTTCGGCGGTTTCGTCCGCTAGAGCGGATCGCACTCAGGTGGCCTCACCCGATCGCGAGACTCTGCTCATTTCTTCAGTATTGTAGAGCAGGATTCAGACGACAAATCGTTCCGATCTGACGTCATCCTGCTCTCGCGCCCCGGATCCGATCACCCGCAAGCAAACAAGCCCGCAGGAGACACCCTGACCATGACCTACTATTCGGTGCTCGCCGTCACGCCCACCAGCCAGGACTGGATTCCCGACTACATCGGACCCGCGAATGCGTTGGTCGCCAAGCACGGCGGGACCTACCTCGCCCGCACCAGCAGCCACGAACGCCTCGAGGGCAAGGGCGAGGAGGCTGCCTTGCGCATCATCATCTCCTGGCCCTCGAAGGAGGCCGCCGTTGCCTTCATGAACGATCCCGGCTACCTGCCGCATCTCAAGGCACGGACGGCCGGCTCAACCAGCCACCACTTCCTCATCGAAGGCAAGGACGACCTCGCCTAGGGAATCCTTGCACCGCAGGGGCGCGATCGGGCCGGGGCGCGCAAGACGCCTCGGCCTTCGGCCGACCGCGCCCGGTGCAGGGCCGGAGCAGATCAGACGCTGGAGACCACGGCATGCCCAAGACCCTTCTCATCACCGGTTCGACCGACGGTATCGGCTTGGAGACGGCCAAGATGCTGGTCGCGAAGGGCCATCATGTCCTGCTGCACGGACGCAGCCGGGAGAAGCTGGCCGAAGCGGAGAGACATCTCTCGCAGCTGTCCGACGGCGCGCGCGTCGAGGGCTTCCTGGCCGACCTCTCCGACATGGCCGCCGTCGAGGAGCTGGCGGAGGCCGTGGCGCGGAAACACGCGGCGCTGGACGTGCTGATCAACAATGCCGGGATCTTCCGTGCCCCGAAGACCGTCACGCCGGACGGTCTGGATCTGCGTTTCGCGGTCAACACCATCGCGCCCTATCTGCTGACGCAGAGGCTGCTGGCGCTGATCGGCCCATCGGGACGCGTGATCAACCTCTCTTCCGCAGCCCAGGCGCCGGTCGACCTCGCCGCCCTGGCCGGAAAGTCCAAGCTGGCCGACATGCCGGCCTATGCGCAGAGCAAGCTGGCGCTCACCATGTGGTCACGCAGCCTGGGCCTTGCCCGCAAGCAAGACGGCCCGATGATCGTCGCGGTCAACCCGGGCTCGCTCCTCGGCAGCAAGATGGTGAAGGAGGGCTTCGGCGTCGCCGGCGGCGACATCCGCGTCGGCGCCGAGATTCTCTGCCGCGCGGCCTTGGCCGACGACTTTGCCGACGCTTCAGGTCAGTACTTCGACAACGACCAGGGCCGCTTCGCCGCGCCCCATGCCGACGCACTGGACGCGGAGAAATCGCAAGCAGTCCTCCGCACCATAGAGGCGGTCCTGGCCAAGGTCTCGCGATAGGGTGCGTTAGGGCGCTGCTGTGCGCTCACTCCGCGATCGAGGGCGGCAACGGGATAGAGTGAGTGCCGATGCCGGTGGAGACGTTGCGGGTCGTGGATGGCGATAAGGTTGCGGTTCGACAACTGCAGCTCGCGTTCAGCGGTGCGGCGGCGGCACCGCTGGAGATCAAGTTCATTTCCTCGGTGCAGACCAGCGTCTTGACAGCGCCGCCGTCAATGACGGCCGGCTCCGACATGCTGTTGAGCGTCGTGCCTTTGATGACGGAGCGCTTCTCCGGATCGTCCATGAACTCGACCGAGAGCTGGCAGGCCTGATCGAGCCCGGCCAGCTCGGTCAGCACGAAGACCACCTGGCTCTTGCCGATGTTTCTCTCGCCCTTGAGGACGAGTGCCTTCTTGTACTTGGCGTAGCTCAGACAGGCGTGGCAGGCCAACTCCTGCAGCACACCGCTGCGCTGTGCCGTCTGGTGCCAGCTTGCCGTGGTGCCAGAGCTTTCACCTGCGGCTTGGTCAGCTCGCTCCAGAGCCGCCCTTCGGAGCGGCAGATTTGTCCGTTGTCGCTAGCAACCAGTTGCACCTCGTCCAAGATCTCTCGGACCCGGTCGTTGTCGGTCTTCTTGCTCTAGGCGCCAAGCGAGTCCAGCGGCTCGAATCCCTCTATCATTGTGGGGCTCTTTGCGTGTATAAACTACCATATCAACAAGCAAGTGGGGCAACGCCGTGGCTGATGATGACTCGAAGGATGATGAGTTTGCAGCACCACCAGCGCCCGACGGCACAAGACCTCCCATTGACGATTCGCCGGCCAATCGCACCAATTCCGAAGCAGTTTCGCCCTACACACTCACAATCGCCGAGCAGAGCGAAATTGCCAAAGCAGAAATAGAGAGTATCGTAAAGCAACCTGGGTTTAAAACTAAAGAGCTCGACTTTTTTTCCGAGTTTTTCTATGATCCTTACTGGGAATACATCGGAGGAGGCGAAGTTAGACAGATTTGGACTGACGACACGAACCTGACGAATGAATACTTGGACCGCACGATACCCTTGTCCACCAATCTCGACATGCAATTGGCCAAGAGGCTTCTCCCAACAAACAAAGCGGCAGCTTACGGCCTTCTTCTTCAGTACGGCAAGATACGAGGAGCTATCAGTAAGGATTACCGGGATGTAGCCACAAAACTGATCTCTCTCGGTCAAGCCGTCACGGCGAGCCACGACCTCCTTGCCGACTTCGCATACGGCGCCCCATGGAGCGGCGTAGAGGGCAGTCTGAAAGAGCGATTTGACTCTGAACTGGCCAAAGTGAGAGAGGTTGAGACCAAACTGACAAGCTCCCTCGAGCGCGTCGAGGCCATGGAGCTGGGCAAGGAAATCGACGACGCCACCCGAGGTGCTGTTATCCTTTGGAAGACGAAGGCAGAGGCACACAAGCGCGAGAGGCGCAACACACTCATTGCATTCATTGGGGCCATCATTGCGGGCATCATCTTAATCGTCTTCGGCGTGGGCGACTACATCATTAACAGCATCTCGGGACCGCAAGCATTCAACGGCAGCAGCCTGCCGCTCAACCTGCCCGCCGCCGGCCTTGTCGTCTTCGCCGCATCCGCCTACTTCTACCTACTGCGCATACTGGCCCGCACCTACTACCAAGCGGTTGCCCGCGCTGAGGACGCGCGCGAGCGCGCAGCCTTGGTCGACACCTTCCTGCGCCTGATCTATTACGACAAGGCCAACCTCCGCGAAGAGGAACGTGTCGTCATGCTCCAGGCCGTCTTCCGGCCTGGGCCCGGCAGTAGCGGCGAGGACGAACACTCCGCCACCCTCTTCGATGCCGTCATGAAGCGCAGCGGCAGCCAGTCCTAACGCCAGGCCTGAGCCCTGGCCTCGCGCCTCAGGCTCCTGCTGGGCGATGATCAAAGCCGATGGTTGGATCTTCAAGGCTCTGAAGAGTCCGGATCGCCAGCCCACCAATCCCGACTAGATGAGCGTGCCTATGGTCTACAGGGTCCCCTCGCATAAGACACTCGCCAGCATCTGACGCATCGCCCGAGTCACGCTGCCGCGATAGAGGCAGCACACCTGAATGGAGGCCGCCATGGCTCTTAACTACATCGCCGCCTTCCACCTAGAAGGCACCCTCTGGTCGGTTCTCTTCCCTGGCCTGCCCGGCTGCCAGACCATGGGCGAGAGCCTCGACGAAGCCCAGGCCATGGCCGCCGAGGCCCTTGAGGGACATCTGCTCTGCCTCGCCGAGGACGGCGAGCCCTGGCCCGAACCGCTCACTCTCGACCAGGTCCGCGCCCACCCCGACGGGACCCGCGACGATGGCGGCCCGGCCGACCTCTATCTCGGCCTCGCCGCCCCGCCCCGCCCGGGCCGCGCCAAGCGCATCTCGATCACCGTACCCGAGAATTGGCTCCATCTGATCGACGCCGCGGCTGCCGAGGCCGGCCTGAACCGCTCCGCCTTCCTCACTCAGGCCGCGCTGGCCGAGGCACGCCGCGGCAAGACCTGAGCCGCACCGAGAAGGCCGTGAGGTGCGGCAGAGTCGAGGTCTAAGCGACTGATATCAATGGGGAAATTGGTCGGGTGGTGCCCAGGGGCGGAATCGAACCACCGACACTGCGATTTTCAGTCGCATGCTCTACCAACTGAGCTACCTGGGCTTGTGCCGTCACGGGGGCCGGGCCGGGGCTCGGGCCGTCAAGCAAGAGGCGGGTGTTTAGCGCTTCGCGGGGCGCCTGTCCAGCCCCTTAGCGGTCGGGTTCCTCGCTCTCGTCCAAAGGCGCCGGCGGGCCGGGCACGCGGTAGCGCTCGCCCAGCCAGCGGCCGAGATCGATGTCGGCACAGCGCTTGGAGCAGAAGGGGCGGTAACGCTCCATGGTCTCCTTGCCGCAGATAGGGCAGCTGCGGCTGGCGGGCCGCCCGACGCCGGACTGTGCTGTCATGCTGGCTCTTCAATCCTCTCCTTGCCGACGAGTCTAGCGGTCTTCGCCGAGCTTGTCTTGCGCGACCCACAGGCGATGGCGGGCCGGCTCACCGAGCGGCGCTTCGATCCGCTCCAAGTGAAGCAGGGCTCCGGACGCCGCGATGAGGCCGCGCCAGTCCTCCATGGCTTCCAACTCGGCACGCAGAGCCGCCTCCAAGCGCAGGATCAGCCGCTTGCCGGGCGCGTGGCGCTGCAAAGCCGCCACTTGCCGCAAGAGATGCGCGGCCTCGGCCCGCAGGGTCAAGCGGCGCCCGGCGAAGGGGCCGGCCGCTTCGGTCAAGAGCTCGTGGAGCGGGGTCAAGAGGCCGCGCCGCCGCGTCACCTCCAGGAGGCCGCTCGCCGTCGCCGGCATGACCCGCGTGCGTTCGGGGTCGCCGGCCAGGGCCGCTTCCATCGCCGCGCGCAGCTCTCTGCGCTGATCTTGGCCTGAGAGCGCGAGGCAGTCGATGACGATCCGGCCCGCAAGCGACCGCAGGCGCAGCTGGCGCGCGATCTCCGGCAGCGCCTCCAGGTTCAAGGTCTCGGCCGCCAGCGCGCCGCGCCCCGCGCCACCCATGTTGACGTCGATCGCCGTCAGGGTCTCTCCCGGCTCGATCAGCAAGCTCGCGCCGCCGGGCAGGTCGACGCGGGGCTGCAGCAGGGTCTCGACTTCGGCGTCCAGGCCGTTGGCCAAAGCAGGCGCGAAGCCGCCCGGATGGAGCTTGGGAGCCACACCGGTGTCGCGCAGCTCGGCGGCGAGGCCCGGCGAGTCGACCACGACACTCTCCGGGAGCGGATCGAGGAAACGAGCCAAGGGGCTGGGACCACGTTCCAGCAGGCGGGGTGCCGGTCCCTCCCTCCAACCGGCCGGGCCGCGCGCGGCGGACAGCTTCGGCCCCTTGCCGGGTGCCGCCGCACGCACCAAACGCAGCGGCAGCGTCGCCCCCTCCGTCAGTCCCTGCGGTGCCTGGTCCAGCGGCAAGACGCCGGCCGGCCCCTCCCCGAGGTCGCAGAAGGCCAAGCCCAGCGGGCGATCGAGCTTCTTGACGCGGCCGAGGTAGATGTCACCCGGCAGGGGTTGGCGCGCCCGCCAGATGCCGAGGTCGACCAGCCGTCCCTCGGCGAAGCGGAAGGCGCGCGTCTCGCCGCCGATGGCCTGCAGGTAGAGCCCGTCTTCCATGGCAGCGCTCACCGCGACCGCAAGGCCGGTGCATAGCCGAGACCGGCGAGGAGCGCCGTGGCCTCCGCCAGGCAGAGCCCGACGACGTTCGTGTAACTGCCGTTGATCCAGGGAATGAAGGCGGCCGCGCGCCCCTGTATGGCATAGCCGCCGGCCTTGCCTTGCCACTCCCCGCTCGCGAGGTAATCGGCATGCTCCACGGCGGAGAGGCGCTTCATCTTCACCCGCGTCTCCACCAGCCGCCGCCCCACCCTGCCGTCCGGCGCGCCGACGGCAAGCGCACCCAAGACGCGGTGGCGCCGGCCGGAGAGCTGTCTCAAGCAGGCCTCCGCCTCGGACGCCTCCTCTGCCTTGGGCAGGATGCGCCGCCCCAGCGCCACCACGGTGTCGGCGGCCAGCAGCCAGCAATCGGGGTTGCGGGCGGCGGCGACGGCCAGCTTGGCGGCGGCCATGCGCGCGACATAGGCGCCGGGCAGCTCTCCTGCTTTCGGCGTCTCGTCGATCTCGGGTGGGTCGATCAGGTCCGGCGGCAGTCCGATCTGGGTCAAGAGATCGCGCCTGCGCGGTGATGCCGAGGCCAGGACCAGTGGTGCTGCACCGTGGGCGGCCAAGGCAGAGCCTCCTTCGCGGGAGGACTTACTTATAGCGGAAGGTGATGCGCCCCTTGGTCAGGTCGTAGGGAGTCATCTCCACGTTGACCCGGTCCCCGGTCAGCACACGGATGCGATGCTTGCGCATCTTGCCGGCAGTGTGCGCCAGCACCTCGTGATTGTTGTCCAGCTTCACGCGGAACATGGCATTCGGCAACAGCTCGGTCACCGTGCCTTGAAACTCTATCAGGTCCTCTTTCGCCATGAAGGCTCCTTCTGCGGCTAGGCGTGTTCGTGCCGTAAAAATAGGTGCCGCAGCGTGTCACCGCCAGCGCACCCCTCTTCACTTTGCGCGCGCATGATAAGAGCCGCTGGGCGAAGCGCAAGCCCAAGAAGGGGGGTGGGGCATAGCTGTGATCCAGATTCCACAGCAGGGACTTGCCTGCCCTGCCTCAAAAAAGAACGAAAGCGAGGGGCGCAGGCGCAGTCTCCAATCAACTCCGGACCGTCCGGAGACAGATTCCTGCTATTTTTCGGCACCTCCCACCACGGAGTTGAAGCCGATCGCAAGAAGGGAGATTTCTATGGAAAGTCTCGACTATCCGGTCTTGGGAGGGCCGCCATGCTTTTTGATCATAAGAGCTTCGATGCACACGAAAGCGTCGTCTTCGCCGACGACGAGGCCAGTGGTTTGCGCGCCATTATTGCACTGCACTCCACCGTGCTCGGCCCGGCCGCCGGCGGCTGCCGCCTCTGGCGCTACGAGAGCGACCTGGCGGCCCTCGACGACGTTTTGCGCCTCTCCCGCGGCATGACCTACAAGAACGCCATGGCCGGTCTTCCCTTGGGCGGCGGCAAGACGGTGATCATGGCGCCGGCGGAGATCCGCGACCGCCGCGCCCTCTTTGCCGCCCTGGGACGCGCCATCGATCGACTGGGCGGGAGCTACTGGACCGCCGAGGACGTCGGGGTCGGTCCGGACGACATGGCGGCGGTGGCGACCGCCACGCGCTACGTCGCCGGACTGGAGAGCGGCCGCCATGCCTCCGGCGATCCCTCGCCGGTGACGGCCGACGGCGTGTTTGCCTGCCTCATGGTCGGCGCACGCCGCCTCTGGGGTGGCAAGGGCCTCTCGGGGCTCACTGTCGGCGTGCAGGGTCTGGGCAGCGTGGGCTGGCATCTCTGCCGGTCGATCCATGCCGCGGGCGGGCATCTCTTGGTCAGCGACATCGACGGCAAGCGCGCGCAGCTGGCGGCCCGCGAGTTCAATGCGACGGTCATAGAGCCAGGCAAGATGCTCACGGCCAAGATGGACGTCTTCGTCCCCTGCGCCTTGGGCGGCATTCTCAGCCGCGAGAGCGTCGCCGACTTGACCGCGCGATTGATCTGCGGGTCGGCCAACAATCAACTGGCCGATGACGCCGTCGGCGCGGAGATCGCGCGGCAGGACAAGCTCTACCTTCCGGACTACGTCGTCAACGCCGGCGGGATCATCAACGCGGCCTCCGAGATTCTGCGGATAGAAAATGCCTCCTGGGTCGACGACAAGGTCGCCGGGCTTGCGGTCACCATAGAGGAGATCCTGGCCGAAGCCGCCAAGCGAGACGGCGATACGGCCGCGGTCGCCGATCGCATCGCGAGATCGCGCATCGCACGCGACTGCAAGCTCGCCGCCTAGGGCAGATCGCACTCAGGTGGACTCACCTGATTGCGAGACTCTGCTCTATCTTTCAAGAATGTAGAGCGGGATTCAGACGCCAAATCGTTTCGATTTGACGTCATCCCGCTCTAGCCCCTACTTAGACGTCCGGTACGAGATCCAGCAGGAAGCGGGTCTGAATGCGCCGCATCAGCTGATCTCGGACTTGGCGGTAGGCGTCCAGCCGCTGCTCGCGGCTGCCCTCGATGATGGTCGCATCCAGGGTCGGCCAGAACTCCACCTCGCAGGCCATGGTGCGGGTCATCTCGACGGCGGAGTGCTGTGCCTCCGGCGAGAGCGAGATGATGAGGTCGAAGGAGCTGTCCTCCAGGTCGTCGAAGCTCTTGGCGCGGTGACGCGAGATCTCGATGCCCAACTCGTCCATCACCGCCTCGACGAAGGGATCGTTCTGGCTGGCAGCCCGCACGCCCGCGGAATCGACGTAGACCTTATGGCCCAGCAGATGCTTCATCAAGGCCTCGGCCATGGCCGAGCGGACGGTGTTGTTGGTGCAGGCGAAGAGCACGGCGCCCGGCAGCCGCTCCGGCATCGCGCCACCCGCTAAGGCAGATCGCATGCAGGTGGAGTCACCTGGATGCGTGAATCTGCCCTATCTTTCATAGGTGTGGAGCGGGAGTCAGACGACAAATCGTTCCGACTTGACGTCATCTTGCTCTAGCCCTTGATGTGCAAGACGCAGATCAGGGTGTAGAGGCGGCGGGCCGTGTCGAGATCCATCTCGACCTTGCCGGCAAGCCGCTCGCGCAGCAGTTCCGAGCCCTCGTTGTGCAAGCCGCGCCGGCCCATGTCGATCGCCTCGATCTTGGCCGGACTGGCGGTCTTGATGGCGGCGAAGTAGCTCTCGCAGACCTGGAAGTAGTCCTTGATGATGCGTTGAAAGGGCCGCAGCGACAGCAGGATGGCGGTGATTGGCTGCTTGTCCTCGTCACCGATCTTCAGGACCAGGCGGTTCTCCTCCAAGCCCAGGACCAGGGAGAAGGGGCCGGGATGGTCCTTGCTGCGCTCGTCGATCGGCGCGAAGTCGTTCTCCTCCAGAAGGTCGTAGACCGCGACCGCGCGCTCGTGCTCCACCTCCGGCGTCCGGCGCACCGACGCGCTCTCGTCCAGCTCGACCGAGACCAGGTGGGACTTGCGTTCCTGGCTCATGCGCGGTTGCGGTCCAAGCGCAGTCGGAGCGAGCGGGCATGGGCGGCGAGCCCTTCCGCGTCGGCAAGACGGGCCGCCGCTTCTCCCAGATCCTGAAAGGCCGCGCGCGAGCAGTCGATGACGCTGCTGCGCTTCATGAAGTCCAGGACCGATAGGCCAGAGGCGAAGCGTGCCGTCCGATCCGTCGGCAGTACGTGGTTCGGCCCCGCGAGATAGTCGCCGAAGGCCTCCGGCGCGTAGCGGCCGAGAAAGATCGCGCCGGCATGGCGGATCCTGGCCATCAGCGCCCGCGGGTCGGCGACCGCCAACTCCAGATGCTCCGGCGCCACCTGGTCGACCAGCGCGACGGCCTCCTCCAAGGTCTCGACGAGGACCAGGGCGCCATGGGCGCGCCACGAGGCGCCGGCGATGGCCGCGCGCGGTTCCTTCCCAAGCGCGGCCTCCACGGCGCGCGCCACCCGCTCCAGGAAGTCGGCATCGTCGGTGATCAAGACGGCTTGCGCCGCCTCGTCGTGCTCGGCCTGGCTCAAGAGATCGGCGGCGATCCAGTCGGGATCGTTGCCCCCGTCCGCGACCACCAAGATCTCCGACGGTCCGGCGATGGAGTCGATCCCCACCTTGCCGAAGACCTGGCGCTTGGCCTCCGCGACGAAGGCATTGCCCGGCCCCACGATCTTGTCCACCGGGGCGATGCTCTCTGTTCCGTAGGCCAATGCGGCCACGGCCTGAGCGCCGCCCAGCGGGTAGATCTCCGTCACGCCCGCCAGCTCGGCCGCGGCCAGGACCAGGGGATCGATCTCGCCGTCCGGCATCGGCACCGTCATGACCCTGCGCGCGACGCCCGCCACCTTGGCCGGGATGGCGTTCATCAAGAGCGAGGAGGGATAGGCGGCCTTGCCGCCCGGCACGTAGAGGCCGACCGCGCTTACCGCCGTCCAGCGCCAGCCGAGCCCGACCCCCGCGCCATCCTCGTAGGCCTCGTCCTTCGGCAGTTGCCGGCGGTGGTAGGCCTCGATGCGGTCCGCTGACAGCCTCAGGGCCTCCAGCGTTTCGCCGGAGACCCGGTCGCGGGCGGCCGCGATGGTATCCTCCGCGACGGCCAGGCTCTTTGCCAGCTCCAGGCGGTCGTAGCGCAAGGTCAGGCGCCGCAGCGCGGCATCGCCGTCGCGCCGTACCTCGGCGATGATGTTGGCGACCGCCGCGCCGACGTCGGTCTCGCCCATGCGGGGTTCGGCGAGGAAGCGGCGAAAGGCGTCGGCGAAGCCGGGATCGCTGCTGCGAAAGCGGCGCGCGGTCATGATCGCTGCCTCTGCCGGCTCACGCCGCGCGGGCTTGCTCGGCGACGGCCGAGCGAAAGCGTTCGATCCAGCGCGCCAGCTCTTGCGGGCGGGTCTTGGAGGCAGTGCGGTTGACGATGAGGTGACTGGTGACCTCGGCGATGGTCTCGATCTCCACCAGGTCGTTGGCCGCCAGGGTGCGGCCAGTGGAAACCAGGTCGACGATACGCCGGCAGAGACCCATGGAGGGCGCCAGCTCCAGGGCGCCGTTCAGCTTGATGCACTCGGCCTGGACCCCGCGCCTGGCGAAGTGGCGCTGGGTGATGGCCGGGTACTTGGTGGCCACACGGATGTGGCTCCAGCTGCGCGGGTCGTCCTGCTCGGACAGGTGGCGCGGTTCGGCCACCGAGACGCGGCAGCGACCGATTCCCAGATCGATCGGCGCATAGACCTCGGGATAGTCGAACTCCATCAGCACGTCGCGGCCCGCCACGCCCAGCTCCGCCGCGCCGAAGGCGACGAAGGTGGCGACGTCGAAGCTGCGCACCCGGATGATGTCGAGGCGGGGGTCGTTGGTGGCGAAGCGCAGTTGGCGCGCGTTCTCGTCGGCGAAGGCCGGCTCCGGCTCAAGCCCCAGCTTGGCCAAGAGCGGCATGACTTCGCCCAGAATCCTGCCCTTCGGCAGCGCCAGCACCAGCTTATCTGTCTCGTTCAGCGGCATGGCGCCTGATTAGCCCGCAGGGCCGGCCACGTCCAGGGCGGCTTCGCGCTTCGGTATGCGGCAAAGCCGTAGCAGAGCCCCGTCGCGTGACGATCTCGTGAACCGGCCCTCCGTCGCCTGGACAGAGATAGCTGCCGACAACATCTCTATCGAGCGTCCAAAGAGCATTCGAAGCGAAAGGTCCTCAGGAGGAGAGCCATGCCGCGGTCATCGCACGCGTCGCGCCGGGCGCGCCGCCTTCTGCTTGTCGGCGGTGCCGCTAGCCTCTTGCCGCTGTCCGCCAGGGCTGCGGGCTTTCAGCCGACGGCGCGGGACATCCAGGGTCCCTTCTACATCGCCGAGGCGCCTTGGACGGAGCGCCTGAACCGCTTCGGTCAGCCTGGCGACCCGCTCTTCCTTGCCGGTCGCCTGCGTGCCGCCGGATCCGGCGCGCCGCTCCAAGGCGTCCTGGTGGAGATCTTGCAGGCCGACGGCCGTGGCCGCTATCACCCCGCCTCCAGCGGCCGGGCATCCGACTTCGCCGACGAGGCGTTGGACCTGCGCGGCCGCCTGCTGACAGATCCGGAGGGCCGCTTTGCCGTCGAGACGCTGGTGCCCGGCGCCTATGGATCGCGTCCGCGTCATTGGCATCTGCGCCTTTCGCGAGACGGCGTCCGGACCTTGGTCACGCAGCTCTACATCACCGGCGAGGTCAGTCGCGGCCGTCAAGCCGGCGCCCCCGACCGACATGCCGCCCTAGCGCAGGCGCCGTCCGGCTTTCGCTACGACGCGCCGGATATCTTCCTGCCGATGGCCTAATGCGTCGCACTGTATCCCAGGCGACCGGGTATCGACGAAGAGTGGGTTGCGGACGAACGACTCTCGTCCTTGCGAGGCGCGGCAAGGGCTCATGGCCCTGACAAGCTGGATCGCCGCGCTTCGCTCGCGATGACGGCAAGCGAGATGGTTACGCACCCCAGTTGGCATGGACGTCCAGGCTCGATGCGGAGCCTTCAAATGACCCGCAAGCCCACAGCACGGTCACTGCGAGGAGCGGCAGCGACGCGGCAGTCCAGCGCAGTAACCTCGACCGAGACAGGCTGGATCGCCGCGCTTCGCTCGCGATGACAGCTGGTGCCGGATGACCTCGTAAACCGACACCAAGTCATCCTCCGACTTGATCGGAGGACCACTGACCACTTGAAGATTCTGTCTGTGTCGCGTCCATGGTTAGGGTCTTGCGCCTCGACCGGTGCGCTCTTCCGGGACCGATGACCCTTCAGAGAGAGATCCTCCGATCAAGTCGGAGGAAGACGATGGGGTGTGCATTCAGGTGCGCAGACAATTCCCAGTAGCCCCTTCACTCCGAATTGTCGCAAACGGCTCTCTTGCGCAGACAAGAGCCGTCGTCGTTTCGAACACCATCAGGCAAGAACCCAAAGGCCTCACCCAGCGCCGGGCGCAAGGGTTCCCCAGCTCTCTCAACGACAATCCGAGCTACAGACGTCGCCATGCTGGTCCAGGGACCGACGGGCAAGGCATCACTGCCTAGATCGCCAAGGCAAGGACGCGCTAGTCCTCGGCGGGAGCCTCATGCGACGGCCGCCAACGGGTGGGCCAGGCTTCGCCCAGGTCCTCGAGGTGCGCGACGATGGCTGTGCCCTCCAGGCGAATCTCGATGTCGCCGCCGAAACGCAGGGACCAGGCCACGAGGCCGCGCTGGATGGAAAGCAAGTTCAGGGGCTGTCCGGAAGGGTTGCTGGCCAGATTGCGGCTGTGGACCGCGCGCACGCGGTCGAAGCAGAGCCCGCAGATGACGCGGCTGTAGAGCCTGCCGTCCTCGCTGGTCTCTTCCGAGAGATCGGCGGCGGCCTGCTCGAAGCTGGCATCGGCGCCCTCTTCCAAGGGCGGCGGCGGCGCCTCGGGTTTCGCCTCCCAGCGGAAGCGATTGGCCAGCAGCACGAAGCGGCGCTCGGAGGCCAGATAGGTGATCTCCTCGCGCGGCACCAGGGCATCCTGCAGCACGGTGGAGAGGACGGTGATGTCCTGCTCGTCGCTGGCGCGCAGCTTTAGTCGTTGGGGTGTGGCCTGCATTGCTTCCGCCAGTCGATCAGTCGGGGTCCGAGAGGCGCTCGATCTCGGCGCCGCAGGCGGCCAGCTTGGCCTCGACCCGCTCGTAGCCGCGGTCCAGGTGATAGACGCGGTTGATGGTGGTCTCGCCCTCGGCCGCCAGGCCGGCCAGCACCAAGCTCACCGAGGCCCTGAGATCGGTCGCCATCACCGGCGCGCCGGCCAGTCGGTCGCGGCCGCGCACCAGGGCGGAGGCGCCGTGCACGGTGATGTCGGCGCCCATCCGCATCAGCTCCGGCACGTGCATGAAGCGGTTCTCGAAGATGGTCTCGGTGATCATGGCCGCTCCGCCGGCTGTGGTCATCAGCGCCATATACTGCGCCTGCAGGTCGGTGGGGAAGCCCGGAAAGGGCTTGGTCATGACATCGGCGCCGACCAGGCGGCCGTTTGCCCGCTTGGCGGTCAGGCCGCGGTTGTTCTGCGTCAGCTCGACGCCGGCCCGCTCTAAGAGGTCGGCGGCGGAGCGAATGTCCTCGATCTGTCCGCCGAGCAGCTCCAACTCGCCGCCGGTGATCGCCGCGGCCATGGCGTAGGTGCCGGTCTCGATGCGATCGCCCACGACCTGGTGCCGGGCGGCCTTCAGGCGGCAGACACCCTCGATCTCGATCTCCTGCCCGCCGAGGCCCTCGATGCGCGCGCCCATGGCCTGCAGGCAGCGGCCGAGGTCGACGATCTCCGGCTCGCGCGCGGCATTCACCAATCGGGTCGTGCCGCGCGCCAGGGCGGCCGCCATCATGATGTTCTCCGTGGCGCCGACGGAGACCTTGGGGAAGACCACCTCCGCGCCCTCCAGGCCGCGCGGCGCCTTGGCGTGGATGTAGCCCTCCTTCAGCTCGATCTCCGCGCCCATGGCTTCCAGGCCCATGAGGTGCAGATCGACCGGCCGCGTGCCGATGGCGCAGCCACCCGGCAGGGAGACCGTCGCCTGCCCGACGCGCGCCAGCAGCGGCCCCAGCACCAGCACCGAGGCCCGCATCTTGCGCACCAGATCGTAGGGCGCCACGCTGTCAGTGATCTCGCCCGCGGTCAGCGTCAGGCTGCGCGTGCCGTCGGCACCCTGCTCTTGCTCCATGGTCATGCCCAGCCGCGTCAGCAAGAGCGCCATGGTGGCGATGTCCATCAACTCCGGCACGTTGTGGAGCGTCAGCCCCTCTTCGGTGAGCAAGGCCGCCGCCATCAGCGGCAGCGCGGCGTTCTTGGCGCCGCTGACCTGAATTTCACCCTTGAGCGGCTTGCCGCCGCGAATGACGATGCGATCCAAGGACCGTCCCCTCTCTCGTCCGGCCTTCGCCGGTCAATTCGACTGCGCTTATCACAAGCGCGGTAATGTGACCCCTTTTTGACCCATGTACTTGCCCTTCCGGTCGGCATAGGAGACCTCGGGCGGTCCCTCGCCTTTCAGGAAGAGAAACTGGCAAGCCCCTTCGCCCGCGTAGATCTTGGCCGGTAGCGGCGTGGTGTTGGAGAACTCCAGGGTCACATGCCCTTCCCACTCCGGCTCCAGCGGGGTCACGTTGACGATGATCCCGCAGCGCGCATAGGTCGATTTTCCGAGGCAGATGACCAAAATGTCACGCGGGATTCGGAAGTACTCCACCGTGCGGGCCAGCACGAAGGAGTTGGGCGGGATGATGCAGACCTCGGCCTCGCGCTCGACGAAGGACTGTCCGGAAAAGTCCTTGGGATCGACCAGCGCGTTGTCGACGTTGGTGAAGAGCTTGAACTCCATGGCCACGCGCGCGTCGTAGCCGTAGGAGGAGAGCCCGTAGGAGATCACTCCCTCGCGCTTCTGCGCCTCGACGAAAGGCTCGATCATGCCCGCGTCTTGCGCCTGCGCGCGGATCCAGCTGTCCGGCATGATTGCCATGGTCGTTTCGCCGAGGCTCCTCGATAGGGTTGGCTTGAGGCCGCGCCCGTCCCGGCGCGTAGCCGTTCCTTCTAGCGCCCGCGCGGAGTCCCGCTCAAGCGCGCTTTGTGGACAACTGGGGGCCGCCACGCCGAAGCGCGCCCTTTTGGCGCTTCGCGTTGCCGCCGGGCCACCCTAGTCGGGCCACCCTAGTCGGAGGGCCTACCCTCTTCGTCCGGCGGCCGCTCGGCCGCCTCCGGCTTGGGCTCCTCGCGCCGCGAGCGGGCCTGCGCCTTGCGCCGCAGCAGGTTCTCCCTGAGCGCCGCCGCCTGGCGTGCCAGGCGGTCTTCCTTGCTCTCCGCCATGCCGCCCAGGCTGCTCATGCCGGCCTTGCAGGTCAAGCGGGGCGGCCGCATAGCAGACCCCTTGCATTCCGGCCCGCTTGATGGCAGCTTCCGGCCTCCTTCGTCCCGGAGCGCATCGGCCTGCTTCGGGCACCAGGCGCTGCCGTAGCTCAGGTGGTAGAGCACGTCCTTGGTAAGGACGGGGTCGGTGGTTCAAGTCCACTCGGCAGCACCATACTCACCCTATAAAAATCAATCACTTACGCTGACTTCCTGGGATGCCCGGCGAGCGCCGCGATTCCAGAACGGTCCAGGAACGTCCAGCAGGTTCTAGGGTGATTTTAGGGTGTCCCTACCCGCCCCTTGGTGGATGACGAAGGAGGATGAGAGATGGGTGAACTGAGGCCGATCTCGCAGAAGGAGGCCTTCGCCTTTGTCGAGGCCCATCATCGTCACCACAGGCCGCCTGTCGGCGCACTCTGGTGGCACGCTGTCCACGACGATGACGGCTGCCTTGCCGGAGTGGCAATCGCGGGCCGACCGGTTGCGCGTCGCCTTGACGACGGCCTGACGGTGGAGGTCACGAGGCTCTGCACGACGGGCGCCCCCAACGCCTGCTCGATGCTCTACGGCGCCGTGAGACGCGCAGCCGCCGCGAAGGGCTACCGGCGAGGACTGACATACATCCTTGAGGGCGAAGACGGCGCAAGCGTCAAGGCAGCCGGCTATCGGCACCTGTGGTCAACCAAGGCAGAGTCGTGGTCGAGGCCAAGCCGGCCCCGAGAGGACAAGGCCCCCACCTGCAGGAAACACGCCTACGGATGGGGCGCATGGCCCACCCCGCCCACCAGCAATGGAGGAGAGTGATGCCCTATTTCCGCAAGAAGCCGGTGACGATTGAGGCCGTTCAGCTCAGCTGGAAAACCTGGAACGAGCTTTGCGACTTTCTCGACGGCGTTGTCGGCCACAATCCAGGGCGAGAGGCGCCGGGCACGCGCGATCAGGAGTGCCCCGTGACCGGAGAGAGGGGGCCTCTCATAGAGCTGACCATCCCGACGCTAGAGGGCGACATGGTTGCCCGTCATGGCGACTGGATCATCAAGGGCGTCAAGGGCGAGGTCTATCCTTGCAAGCCTGACATCTTCGCCGAGACCTACGAGCCGGTGCCGCCCGGCGGTGATGGAGGATGAGAGAGATGAAGGGCTTGATTGCAGAGCTTTGCTCGCTGTTTCGGCAACACACTGACCCGCTGCCAATGAGCGAGGCACCGAAGGACGGCTCGGAGATAGTGGTGTTTCTTTCGGACGATGAGGTTAGGCGCGTGTTCTGGGATGACGGCTGGGCGGAGGCGACCGAGGGCGGTGACGAGGTCTTCAGCGAGGAGGAGCTTGCTGACTGCTGCTTCTTGCCGAGGCGAGAGCTGCCATGACCGACCGCACGATGACGCGCTTTGAGGCTGCCGGCCAGTACTGGAAGGCGGCAATAGAGCAGGACTATGGCCGGAAGCGCTTCGGCGTTGACCACCTGGGCGGCGAGTTTCGTCTCTTCGCGGAGTACTATCCGGACATGGCAGGATGGAAGGTGAGCGAGGCCGACCGCCCCGCCCTTGAGGAGTTCGCCGTGACCCTCTGCAAGCAGCTCGACAAGTGGGAGGGCTGGCGGCCCTGGAGCGAGGTCGGGGAGGCTAAGGAGAGCGGGCGGGTCGTCATCTTCGACTGGCCGGGCGGGTCGGTGTCCCACAAGGTCCGGTGGATTGCTAACCGCGAGCGCTGGCGCAATCTTGCTGGCCGATACCGAGAGTACGAAGACCGCAGCTTCGACAAGGCCCTCTGGACCTACGCCCCGGGAGAGAAGGCGTGAACAGCGAACGGCGCAAGCGGATCCGTGACATCCAGGACGTCATCGTCGGCGCCATCGTCGACCTGGAGGAGATGGAGAGCGAGGAGCGGGTTGCGCAGCAGAGCCTGCCGCCGCACTGGCGAGGCCAGTGGAAGGCGCACGAAGAAGCGGCCGGCAATATCACCCTAGCCGACGGCGCGCTGCGGAACGCGCATGACTTGCTCGGCAAGGCTATCGGAGAGAAGGAATGACCAAGCGCCTAGCCCGCATGGTCCTCTGGACGGCCTTCGTTTCCGGCCTAGGCATCAGCGGCCTGCTATGGTGGAAGGCCCTGACCGGTGAGGGTGCGCCGCTGCATGTCCTCCTGATCGGCCTGGGCCTTTGCGCGGCGTTGATGTTGGTGCTGACGGTGCGGAGGCGAAGGCAATGATCTGGCTACCGATTGAGACGGCGCCGGATGAGCTGAAGGATGGGAGAGAAGTGCTGCTGGGAAATGCCAATGGCGGCGGTCGGTGCATCTGCTTCTGGGTTGAGGCCACGGCCCAGTGGGAGGATTTCTACGACAGCGAAGTCAGCTTCGTCATCGGCGAGCCCACCCACTACCAGCTGCTAGAGCCACTTCCGCCTGAGGAGGGATGATGCGCTTCATTGCACTTTTGGGGGCCTTAGGCGCAATTCAGCTGGCCTTGTTGCACCCAGCGCACGCCGACCCCTTCGTCGAGCACGGCATCACCATTGCCCCCGAGCTGTCGGGCGACGACTACAAGCGCTGGCCCGACTGGCGTGATGCCGACGGAGACTGCCAGGACACCCGCCAGGAGGTGCTGATAGAGGAAAGCGCCATCGAGCCCGTGCTATCGCCCAGCGGCTGCAGGGTGCTCTCAGGCCAGTGGGATGACCCCTACACCGGCCTCACCTTCACCGACCCGGGAGACGTGGACATAGACCACCTGGTGCCGCTCAAGGAGGCGCATGTCAGCGGCGGTGCGGGCTGGTCGTGGGAGAAGAAGCGCGCTTACGCCAACAGCATGGAGGACTCCAACCATCTCATCGCGGTGGACGATGCAACGAACCAGAGGAAGCGGGACAAGGACCCGGCCGAATGGATGCCGCCGGCAGAGGGCTATCACTGCGCCTACATCGAGGCCTGGCTCGACGTTAAGGGGGCGTGGGGGCTGAGCGTCGACCTGGGGGAAGCGGTGAAGATTCTGGAGATCTTGGAGGAGTGCGAGTGACCGATACCTCTCTATACCGCGATGGCAAGGGCGAGCTGACGGTCAGGCTGCATCTCAGCGACCCCAGCCGCGACATCATCTATCAGAGCCTGCTTATCGCGGGCGAGGTCGAAGCGGCCAGGGCCTTCGAGAAGCCGGCCGACAACCGCATAGGGACGCGGTACTATCTTTCCCCACATGGCGTGGGCGTAACCCTGGAGGCGGTCAGGAAGACCAAGCACCTCTTCGAGAACATGTGGCACGAATGGCTGGAGCAAGACCTCGCGGCGATGAACAAACGTCTAGAGCTGATCCCCGAGGCCAGACCCTGACCTAATGAGGTCCTGGCAAGCTGGTCCGTCGGTCAAGCCGGGCCGCGAGCGCGCGGATGTCCTTGGCCAGGCCCTCTAGCCCGCGCTCTAGACTGCGATGAATCCTGGTTTCGAGGGCCGCAGCGTCGCTCGCCGTGAAGCGGTCTACGGTGCGTCGCGCCACGTCCTCCTCCAAAGCCCTGACGTCGGCCTCCAGTCCCGCCAAGCGCGGCTTGTGGCCCTCCTCAAGGCTGGTGTTCAAGCGGACAAACTCGGTCTTGATCGCGCTGACCTCGCGAGCGAGGGCCGCCTGTTCCTCCAAGAAGGACTGGATCTGCCAAACGCCAAAGCTAACGACCGCTGCGGCTAGAATGGCGGCCACCCGCCCCATGACCAGCAGCCAGGCGCTGTTGGCCGCGCGCTCCAGGGCGCCGCCGTTGCCATTGCCGTTTGGCATGCCCGCCCCCCTCTGATCGGGCCTAGGCCTGCTTGTTCGGCACTAGCAGCACCAGGATCGGCGTCACCACCGCTCCGATGCTGGCAATCAGCTTGTCGTCCAGACCCAGGTCGATGCCGAACATCGCGAGGATGGTGGCCAGGCCGCTGACCACGCCCACGACTGCCTTGTTGTACTGAGTGTTCATATTTCAGTTCTCCACAACCAAAAAGGCGCCCTAGGGAGCCGGGGTAAAAGCCATTCTTAACAGCTGGTTAGGTCCGAAAAGGGCCGCCGACGTGTCCACCCCCTGCATGCCATCTATGGTGGCGACAGGTCTTCATCGGCCGCTGTCGTCTGCCCCCGAAGGCACCGGCCGAGCAGCTCGGCCCCGCCTTCAACGAGCGTCATCAGCTCAAGCAGGGTGAGGGGCTCGACGATCTGCTCTTGCCCTCTGGCAAGCAGCAGCTCGGGGCCCTGACCGCTGTCGCGAAGGGCGATGGTGCGGGACACCGCCTCAGCCGTAGTTCGACAGTCGCGCGTCCAGGATGATGCGGGCGTTGCCCTGACCCACCGTGTCGTGAGAGGCCAGCCTGCACGGCGTGTTGGCCGTGAAGGGCGCTCCGGCGACGGCAAGGAAGCGCAGCTCGCTGGTGAAGTTGGTGACGCCGCCGGTCGTCGCGTCGGCATCGCCGAGGTCTTCCACGGTCACGCCGGAATGGAAGATCTTCACCTGGCCCTGCAAGCTGATGTCGGGCACCCGCGCCATCTGGTGGTGGTCGATCAGGAAGCGGGCATCGTCGGTCGAAGTGACCATGCCGTGCAACAGCACCTCGGACTCAGCATCGGCCTCATAGACGCGCAGGAGCTGCAGCAGCCGCGCGCGCTCGAGGTAGGGATCGGGCTCGGTCCAGATGCGTTCGCCCAGGCCCTCGTAGAGGTCGGCCCGGCCTAGCCTGACGTCGAAGGTGCGCCCCGAGGCCAGCTTCAGCATGAGCACGCAGAAGCTGTCGTCACCGTCGACGACATCCGTGCTCAAGAGCCTCGGGATCTGGAGCCAGGTGACATAGCGCCTGGCACCCTTGACGATGTTGAACTGCGTCAGGAGGTCGGTCCGCGTGGCCGTCGCCAGGCCGCCGCTGCCGAAGCTCTTCCGCCAATGCACCTCCAGCGGCCAGTAGTCGGCCTCGGTAGTGCCAAGGTCGTTGTCGTTGATGTCGAAGGCCAGCATCAGAAGCTTGCCGGCAAAGCGGCGGGCATCGGCGAAGTCCTGGCCGAAAAAGATGTTCTGATTTGTGGAGACATCCACCTCAAGCTTGGCGTGCCAGCGCCAGCCATCGGCGATCAGCTGGGCCGCGCTCTCGGCACGCTCCTGTCGGGAGGCGAAGAGGGTGGTGTCGCCCGGGTCGATGACGGCCCAGCCGTCCATCACGTTGATGTTGTTGGTCGAGACCGAGTAGACGCTGCCCTCGTTCAGGGTGTCGTGCTTGAACCCAGGGTTCAGCAGCAGATTGGGCGCATGCTTCGTATCCATCTGCGGCCCCCAGATCCCCGCCTGACCGGACACCTCGCCGTAGGAGACGTTGGCCAGGTCATAGGTGCGGCTGTAGGTGCCGGAGAAAGGCGTGCTGTCGGCTAGGTCGTCGCCAGGGAAGGAGATGAAGGGATCGCCCAGCCACAGGGCGAAGGGCGCCGCCATCTTCACGGTCACGCCCTCGACGCTCACCTCATTCCGGTCGGCATCGACCAAGAAAACGATGTTCTGCCATTCGGTGAAGGGCAGGACCGGGCGCCTTGCAACGATCTGGCGGCCGCCGGTCCTCTGCTCGCCGCCGCTCTCGCTCACGCGCTCGACGATGAGCAAGTTCACCCCGTCCTCTTGGTGGGCGAGAACGCGCAAGCAGTCACGCTCGTTGGCCACGCTCGCGATAGGCACCGGGATCGCCGGCGCGGCGTTGAGCTTGAAGGGAATGCCGGTGATAGTCCGCCCGCCGCCGATGTCCGCCACGGCGTCGGTCAGCCCGTTCAAGGTCAGCTGGCGCGTCCCCTCCGCGTAGCTCCAGGTGTTCTGCGGGTCGGTGAACATCTCCCGCGCCCTATCGGACGGGGTGAAGTTCAGCTTGTCCGCCTCGGGCAGCGACGCGATGCGCTTGAAGTGGATGCCCCGGCTGCTGCCGTCTCCGGAGGCGCTGGCGCCGTCCGAGGTGACGCGCGGGAAAGTATGAGGTCCATCCGCGTAGACCGCCAGGATGGCTCCCTGCTCCGGGATGACCCGCCCTGACAGAACGCCGGCACGACGGCCCAGGGTGATGTCGACGTCGGTCACCAACAGCGCGTCGCCGGCCGACGCCTCCCACAGCTGGTTGCCGTTCACGTCCAGCAGCAGGAGATCGACCTGCTCCAGGATGTGTGAGGCGATCGTGCTGGGCCGCATGACGGCGCAGCACAGCAGCCAGCCGTCCGAGCGGGCGAAGGTCCAGGCATAGTCGACCTCGCCCACCGTGGCGCCGGTCGGTGCGGGGGTCGCGGTCGTGCCGTCCAGCATGAAGTCGGCCTCGACCTCATTGGTGCTGGAGTTGCTCTGCAGGCGGACCCGCAAGCCGCCGATGTTGCCGGCGCCACCCGAGGGCGCCTTGATCAGGCAATGAAACCGGAAGCGGACGTCGGCGCGCTGGTCGCTCTCCAGGGCGGCCGCCATGTCGAACCTCAGCCGCTTGCTGTCGCTCTGGCCCGCCGTGGCGGTGAAGAGATAGGCCTGGGTGGCCGAGAGGCCGTGATCGGTGACGATGTGCGCCGGCGGCACGGGCGTCGCGGCCGCGTCGGTGGCGACACTGGCGTTGAGCGTCGTCCAGGAGACGGAGGTAAGGTCGCTCCAGGCGGCCAGTGAGTTGGTATCGATGATCTGGCGCCATTCGAACCCGCCGGGCGGCTTGTCGCCCTCGGTCGAGATCCGAAGCCCGTTGCTGGACCACCCGCCGCCGGCGCGCCGGATCTGCATGGACTGCGCCCGGCGCTGGCCGTCGCGGCCCGGCAGGAAGATCGCTTGATGGGTCTCGCTGATGCGCTGCGCCTGCATCCGCTCTTCGTGGTTCTGGGTGCCCAGGTGCTCGATTGGCGTCCAGTTGATGCCGTCGCTGGAGAAGGACACGCCATGCCGCTCACCGCGCCCGTCCGGCCCCGTGCCAGGGTCGTTGGTGTTACGGATGACCGCCATCCAGGAGCCCGCCTCGACCTCGAAGGCGGACCACTCGTTGAACTGGGTGTCCATGTTCGCGAAGGTGCCGAGTGGGATGAATGGGCCGTAGCGCCAGCGCTTGGCGGGATCGTCCGAGCGTCGATAGAGGGAGAAGAGGCGTTCCTGCGTCGTCGCCGTCGCGCTCGCGCTGAGCCAGGCGAAGATCGCCCCGTCCAGGGCGGTATACCAGTCTTGGATCTGGCAGCGCCAGGTGATGCCGTTGATGATCCAATTGTTCGTGCGGTTGGCCTCGGCGATCTCCGACGCCAATGTCCCGGTGATCGCCGTCTCGTAGATGTACTCCGGGTTCTGCGTGTCCTGGCAGAAGCGGACGTGGGTGAGCTTGCCAGCCAGGTCGGTCAGCTCGGCGACGATAGGTCCGCCGTGGTCTCCGCCCAGCGGGTGGTTCCAGCCGATCCACTCCTTGTTGTCCGGGTGCCGAAACACCATCGCCTGACCCATGTTGACGCTGGTCGAGGCCGGGTTCGTGGTGTAGGCGGCGTCATCGAACATGGAGACGGGATAGGACCAGGTCGCACCGAAGTCGGTGGACCGCGACACCCAGACCTTGCGCGTCTCGCCGTCGCTCTCGACCTCGCTGTTCGGGCTGGAGTTGAAGACGGCGGTGAGGTTCGGGTTCGTGGCCTCGTCCGGCGTGGCCCGATTATCGATGCCGACGTTCACGCTCGGCTGGTGGGCGTAGTGCCAGTTGTAAGCATCGTAGATGCATGCTTGCTTGTCGAACGCCGGCGCATAGAAGTGCGCGCCCACGCTGACCTTCTTCGTCAGCTTCAGGTCGTTGGAGCCACCGATGATGGCTTGCGGGTCGATGTCCAGCGAGACCTTGTCCGCGCCGGGGATGTCCTTGACGATGCCGTTGAAGGTCCAGGCTCCAGGGCCGATGCGCACGCGGAACTGCTTCTTGGAGATGGCTTCGGTGAAGGCTGAACGTAGCCGGGCGATGTCGTTGACGGGCGCGCCATCCGGGTCGTAGTCGGCCAGATCGATCGAGCTGAAGAGGTTCACGGCCGTGGCCAGGTCCAGGGCCAGAAGCTGCTCCAGGACGGACTTCATCTGCGCCAGGTAGTCGGCCGCCGGGACACTGTCGCCCCTTGCCACCTTGATGGCCCGCCCGAGCCCCTCGGCCAGCTCCTGGTCGCGCTTCACGCTGCCGTCGAGCGCGGTCTCGACGATGTCCGGCAGGAAAGCGCCCTGATTGACGAGATCGACCGACTGGGTGAAGGGCTCGCCGCGCGTGATGGTCAGCATCTCGCCCGTGGCCGGCGCCGTGATCATGGTGACGTTGCCGCCGGACGCGTTCCCGACGCCCGAGACGGTGTAGTGCGTCGCCAGGGTCTGGACCGCGTCGACGCCCGCGCTGCTGGTCAGGGTCACCGTCAGGTGCGCGGCGTTGTCGATCTTGAAGCTGTAGGCGAAGACCGTCTGCGCGCCGTCGCCAGCGTAAGGGCCGGAACGGCTGGTCTCAGTGGTGATCGTCATGGGCTACTCCAAAGAAAAAGGCGGCCCCGAAGGACCGCCTCTGCTCACCTAACGACTCGCCTCTGCAAGCCGCTCTGTTCTAACTTCGTTCTCATGCAAGCACGCGAAACCGGGATGGTCCGCCTATCCGCCGTCGAAGACCTCGTCTGGGCTCTCTGCGAGGCAGCCGGGGCGCCGCCTGAGCTGGTGGCCGCGCATCTTCAGGCCATCCAGGGCGGCGATGCCGACAGGATCGGGCTTACCAAGATGGCGCTTGTCAGGGCGCTACCGGCGCTGAAGACGTCGGCGGCAAGCGCGGGGCACTGATAGTGATCGGCGTAACTACTTTCCTTGGCGACGCACGCTTTCGATGGCAACAAACGCGCGAATGATTCGCAGGAATCTGAAGAAGGTGTAAACGACTAACCCGCACCAGAGCGCGATTAGGACGGTTACGATAGATATCGAGTCCCCTGGCAGGGGCGTAGCAACCAGCAACGGTACGGTCGCCAGCACAACACTGATCACCAGCCATAGCGTAGCCCGAGTGAACGCCATCATGCTGCGATAGGCTTCTGTTTCCTTAACCGACTCCATAAAGGGGCTCGTTTTCGTCGCGAGATACACATAGACGGCGAACAAGAACCCTGTCTGGATCGATGCCCAGCCGAACACAGCGCTATAGAAGTTGCTCACGTTCCACGCGCCGCTCTCGAACTGAACGGTCAGCTCTCGATGAAACCCAATGCAGGCGGCAAAGGCAATAATCGCGCTCAGGCCACCAATGAAGCGGCGCGTCCAGCCTACTGCGGCGCCCACTTGTATGGGCCGTGCCAAGCCGTACCCGATCACGACATCCCTCCTTCACGACCCCGCCGTTCTAGTCGTTCGGCCTCGCGCTGGATCGCCCTTCCCTTTTGCGCGGCGAACAGCAGCCAGGTTGGCGTCGCCGTCTGCTTCTCTTCCTGTTGGTCCATTTCGCTGGCCCTCGCTGAATTGAGCGCTATAGTGGTGGCGCCGCTGCCCTCAGGCGTGCCGACCTCGGCTCTTTCCGGTGTAGAGCTGTCGGGTTGGAGGTCACAGAGCTAGCCGGAATGCTCTCGTCCGGGGTGCGCTCCCGGAGTAGCGGCTGCGGCTCTTGGGTCGCCGATTGTAAGGCCCCACTAGTATCCGTCGCCCTGCCAGACAAGCGGGCGACGGGATCCGCAGCAGGTAGTGGGCGGAACGTCAGGATTATCGGCCTCTGCGTGAGGTGATGCTGCAGCGTCACCAATACGACGGGAGGGCGGGCCGCCTCCCCCTCCCACTACTCGCACTCCAACAGCGGCAAGAACATTTCGCGGAACACCTCGGCGGTGCGAGCCTTGGGCTGCGTCTCCAGCAGATTGTTCAGCTCGATATAGCGGGCGAAACGGCTGGGGATGAGCCACTCGTCTTCCCACTTGGCGCAACCGCCCTCTACGCCGCTCCGGACGGCCGCTTCAAGCGCGTAGGCATCGGCCAGGCCGAAGAGGTAGCCAATCGCCATGTCGCTTCTGTGCGTGTCATCGCTGCTATAGTGGCCGTAGTACTTCTCTAGCGTCTGGTACGCCAACGCAGGCGGCGCCAGCACCAGCGCCATAGCAAGCGTGATCGCGCATACCGCCGCCCTCATGGCCTCCTCCTCACCGGCTGAACCACCGATAGAGTGCCACATGCGAGGCAACCATCAACGCGATTCCCGCCACCAGGACGACAACAGGCAGCATCCAGAAGGCCTTCACCTGGATGAGCCAGACGAAGAGCCAAAGCGATCCGCACATCCAGGCAATGTCGCTGGCGCCGAGCCCGAGGATCTTCAAGAGATCGATCAATTGAGACTCCGGGGCACATAGAACTCCTGGCCGTAGTTCTGCTCAAGCCAGCGTTCCTGTCGACGCAGGAAACCCGGCTGCAGCGCCTCCCTGAGCGAGTTCAAGAATAAGAGGTCGAGGGCGGGCTTCACACCCGGCAAGCTCGCGCCCGGCGTCAGGCCCTGGAACAGCCTCACGCCGTCTCGCACCAGCTTCTCTCCATCCGCCTCGCCTTTGACAATCTGATCTCTAACCTCCAGGACAATGTCTCCTATCGTGCCAACATCGCCAACAAACGGCCCGGTCAGGCTCTGCCACCAAGCGCCGCCAAAGCGGTTGCGGTCGGCAAAGAGAAAGTCGCCGTAGAGACCAAGGCCGCCGGACTGCATGAACGCCGCTCCGATGGTCTTCAGATTTAGACCCTCGTCCTCGCTCCACAACTCCTTCGGCGTCCGCCCTTTGGCGACATCCTTGCCCCAGGTGGCCATGAGGCCGGCGATCCATAGCACAGCCAGCAGCTCGCCGAAATGCAGGCTGTTCTTCAAGAGGCGCTCGGCGGTCGTCGAGTAGGCCGGGCCGGAGCGCAACGACCGCCCAAGCACCCTCTGGGTGAAGGCGACCGGGTAGGCCTTGAACTGCATGATCATCGCCCAGGCTTCCCTGGCGGGCGTACCGGACTGGAAACCGCCGCTGGTGACGGCGCGCGTCCTGGCGTCGGACTCGATGATGCCGAAAGACACCTCGTCCCGGATGAAGCGCTGCAGATCGACTTCGAGATCGAAGCGCGCGCGCTCCAACAACTGCTGACGCGCTTCGGGGCTAAGGTCTGCCTGGTCCAGTGGCTCGGCGATCAAGGCGTCGAAAGCGCTGTCGTCCAGGTCTCGGATCTTGTCCGGTGTGATGTAGGTGGACCCGTTGTTGCCCTCAAACTTAGCCTGCCGAATGACATCCCACTTGGCCGGCGTGATGCCCTGCAGCTCCAGGACGTTGCGGTAGCGCTCGTCCAGCTCGTCGAAGCGCTTACCGGCCCGCCTGCCCATGTCGGCCGCCATCAGGCGTGCGCCCACGCTGCGCCCGGTATCGGTGAACCAGGTAAGGCCGTTCAGCCGAAAGAAGGTCGTCATGGCCCGGCTGGCAAAACCGGTCGCGGTGTCGTTGGCCGTGTAGGCCGACACCATGCTGTCGATCAGGCCGTCGAAGCCCTCGCCCAGCAGAAAGCCAATCTCGCGCTGCTCCTCCTTGCCGCGACCGCTGAAGTAGCCCTGGAACACCCGACCGTAGGCCTGCGCGATGTTGTTGCCCTGAAAGCGCAGATTGCCGGCCAAGGTGACAGGATCGGTGATGCTGGAGATCACGACGCTGCCCAGCTTGGAGATCGTCTCCCAAGTGCGGATGAACGAGCCGCCTGCCGCCAGACGCCTGCCACGCACGGCGAAGGCCTCGCCGGTCATCACCTTGAAGGCCGCCCACTTCTCGACGTCTCTAAGCTCCTTGCCCCAGTCGGCCGCCTGCTTGGGCGTTACGCCGCGATCGCGGCTGAGCCTCGCGCTCTGTTTATCTGCGAAGCCTCTCAGCATGGCCTCGGGGTTCGGCCCCAGCACCTTCATCTGTCCGCCGATCCGCGCCGATAGGCGCCAATGCTCGACCACGGTGCTGAGCGTGTCGCCGTAGCCGAAGGCCTTGTTGTAGGCCGCCCAATCGTCGTAGGAGCGGAAGTGCAGGACGCGCTGGTGGCTGAGCCGCTTAGCCAGGTTCGCCGGCCCCTTGATCGCCCCGTCGTTCTCCGGTCTGATCCGCCCGTCCTGGCCCGTGACCACTGTCCGGTAGATCTCACCGAGAACGGCCCTGGCCTCGTTTTCGTCGATGTCCGGGAAGCTGCGCTCGTAGTCCAGCCGGGGCGCGATCTCATCGACCCAGTCCTGTTCCGAGACCTTCAGCATGCGCCAGGCATCATGCCGCTGCGGAATGTAACCGTGGTCGTCCAGCTTGCCGATGTTGGCGCCGAGGCGGTTCAGATCGCGGCGTGCAAGCTCGGTGACGTCGGCCAGCTGCTTGGCCAGCCACTCGGCATCGGCGTCCTTGGTGACGCCCGGATTGCCGCCGTCGTGCAGCTCCCACATCTCCCGTCCGACACGGTCGAAGAACTCCTGCCGGCCCTTGCGCTCGATGAAGAGGCCACGGGACAGCTGCTCCTCCAGATGCGGCCTCTCGGCGGCGATCTTGCCCAACAACGCGCCAAGGTAACGACGCTCCATGCCGGCCTGGGTCGCAGCCACCGAGTCTCGCACGCTTGCGCCGCGACGGTTGCCGCCGTGCATCAAGACGCGCAGGGCCTCGGGCGGCGTGTAGTCGACATCGCGCAACGCCTGGTGGTTGGCCTCCAGCCGGTCCCTGACGATGGCGTTCAACGCCGCCTGCTTTTTCTGCAGGGCAGCGGCGATCTTCACCTCGTCGGCCTCTTGAGCGGCAAGCTCGACGAGCCGCCGGTCCGCCGCCTCGATGTCGCCTTCTCGTCTGGCGCGCTCGCGCATGTCCTGGACGCGCTCCAGCACCTCCAGCGCCTCGTCATCGGTCAAGTGTCTGCCGGAAGCCTCGACAACGGCGTCTATGCAATCTCGCAGCTCAGGCATTAAGCGACCCTCAAGACGCAGCTGGCGGCCTGGCGGTAGGCCTCTTCGATCTTCTCCATGCGGGCCTCTTCATCGGCGGCCGCCTTGAAATCCTTGGCCTCGCTTTCGCTCACCAGGCCTTGCCGCTCGAGATCTTGATACATGGCCACATCAACGTCTTCCTCGCCCGCCTGCGCCGGCTTCTCAGGCTTCTGGACCTGGTCCAACACCTTCGCATCGGCCTCTGCTCCAGCTCCGATTGGCGGGTCCTCGCGGAAGGCTGGCTTGAGTTCGCGGCCCTGAGGGGCTACATTAGCTGTGGCGGCGATCCCCACAGGACGTTTCGGACGTATGCTGGCTGGCTGTCCTTCCCGGGAGGGCACTGCACTAGGCGCTGCAGGGCCGCCGCCATCCCTACCAGGCCTGGCCAGAGGCTTAGGCGGCGGGCCACCGCCCAGAGGCCGCTTGACCATCGACAGAGCCGCAAGCGCCCTTCTCCCCCGACGAACGAACGTAATGGTGCCGACTTCCTGGTTGGGGCCAATCTGCGTGCGAAATTCGATTGCGTCGTTCCCGAGCTTGTCGCGTCCGGGGCCGACGAAATGGGCCTGCTCAACATAATCGCCCAGGCGCGCGAAGTCCTCCGCCGTGATCGCCACCTCACCGCCACGGCGAACAGCATTGGACTGGGGGCCGTGGCGAGCCAGTATGTGCCGCAGGTCGGATGCTGTGATCCCGACCTCGAAGCCCTCGACTTCAAATCCAGCTCCAACCCGGATTCGCTCCGCCCCCGCCGTCGACACTCTGCCTACGATGAAATGCAGGTCGTTGCGCCTGGGATTCGCGGTGACCTCGTCAATGAAGGCCTGCGCCGACGTGATCGGGTCGCGTGCATCCAGCACCCTCCGCCCGGCGGGCATGTTGTCCAGCGGTCGCTGCGAAGGGCGGGGCGGGAAGCTGACGGGCTGATGCTGCGCCGTCTGGCCCACGGCAAGGCTCAAGTCCTCCAGCGCCTCGTCGAGTTCTTGCGGTCGGATCGTCGGCTCGAAAGCCTCTTCCGCCGCTTGGACAGGCCGGACGCCGGTAAGATCGGGCTGCTCGGTGACATCAGAGAAGTCGACCGCGTCGCTTGAGCGAGCAGGTGAAGATGATCGACCGGCCAGCGCTCCGGCAGCACCGCCGAAGATGCCGCCCGTCGTTGCGCCGAGCGCGATGTCGAGCACTGCCTCGGCCCAGGTGAGATCGTCGCCCCAGAAGCGCAGCGAGCTGTCCAGGAGAGGCAAGGTGGCCGCCGTCAGCACACCCGCCTCCAGCGCTCCAGCGCCTGCCGCCACGCCTATCGAGCGCGCGCCGCCCGCCGAGGCCCTAGCAGCGACAACGGCCCTGGTGGCCAGCCCCAGCCCCACCCAGTTGACGGGATCGGGCGCACCGCCGGCCAAGGTCGCGCCAAAGCCCGCGACAGCGCCGAAGACACCGTTCTCGCGTTGCTCTATCAGCCAGTCTCGGAAGGCGTTCGAGTCGTGCACGTCGGCCTTCACTCTGGCGCGATCCGCCGTCATGAAAGGCTCGAATGGCATGTCCTCGCGGAAGAAAGGACTCTCCCGCCATTCATCCTCGGTCAGGTAGTCTATGCCACGCGCATCGAGTTCGGCCTGCACGCCCTCGCTCGCGCTTTCGAACTGCTCAGGCAGACCCTGCACCCGACGCTGCGTCTCGCGGAACTCGACGCCCAGCTCCGGCGCAACGCCAAGCTCCCGCGTGGCCAGCGGCGGCAAGGAGGTTTGCTCGATGAACTGGCCGTAGAGCGAGTTCCAATAGCCTTGGTCGAGCTTAGCCCCCAGGTACTGCCCGAGCGGCGTGTCGAAGTCGCGGACAATAGAGGACAGATCGGCCGCCGTTGCCGGTCGGCCGGTGAAGGGCGCAAGCAGGCTCATGCCGATCCGGCCTCTATCGCCTGCTCGATGGTAATGATGATCGGCTGCTGGTCCGGCCCGGCCAGAAAACCGCCACCGGGCAGTGCCAGCCCGAAGCCGTCTCCAAGGTTGACCCAGCGCGCCTCACCACGCAGGCCGTCCGCCACCGTATCGAAGATCTGCAGGGCGACGGCGCCGCCATCGGGGCGCAGCGACAGCAGGAAAGTATCGCCCGTCACCTGCTGCTCGCGCAGCACCTCAAGCCCCTTCAGCAGCGTCCCCTCGTCGGTGTCAGCCGGCACGATGAGCGCGGCCAGGTCCTCGTCGAAGACGGCCGCCTGATGGCCGAGAAGGTCAGTGGCGGCCTGCTCAGCGTCACCCGTTACGGCGGACATCCGGCCGATGAGATCGGCTTCCTGTGCTGCCCGAAGGGCGCGCGCCGGCTGTCCGGTCCAACGGCTCTGCGCGGCCAGCACCTCCGAATAGTCGGCGTAGGCATCGCTGACGAGCCGCTTGTGTTCCGCCTTGTCCTGGGGCTTGACCTCCTCGGCGCCGACGACCGCGACGATGCGCTTGGCGGCCGAGATGTCGCCCGAGGCAGCACGGTCCAGGGCGTGGGCGACGCCGACCGGCAATCCTGCCTCGGTCAGCTCCGATAAGATCCGTCGGCCGAGAGCATCATCCCTGATGCCAACCGTCACCGGCAGCAGCGTTGCCAGCTGTTGATCGGCACCCGTCGCCTCGCCGAACTGCTGGACCAGCGTCTTGGCGGCGGACGTGGGCAGGGCTCTCGGCTTGTCGATGCCCAGCCGCTCCTGCTCGGCAATCGAAGCCGCAGTATAAGCCTTGAAGTCCTCGGGCTTGCCGCTGGCGCGCCAGGCCTCGAAGCCCTCTTGGATGCCTGGATTGAACTGCGTGACATAGGCCGCCGGATCGGCCTGGCGCAGCTTTGCGATGCGGTCGGCAGCCTGGACGGCAGTGGCCCAACGCGCTGATTGGGCCTGAAATCCGTCCTGGCCGGTTATCGGCTTCTGCTCGGCGACCTCCTTATCGATGGCCGACATGGGCCGGGTATGCCAGAACTTCATCTGCTCGCCGAGGTCCCAGTCGAGGTTGTACTCGTCGAAGGCCTCGACGCTGAGGCCAGCTTCCCCAAACTCCGACTGCGATAACCGCTGCGCCTCCGAGGGAACAATACCTTGGGCTAGCTGGAAGCGGTGATCATCGATGATCGGCGCTAGCACATGGCGTCTCTCGGCTTGAATCGAAGCGCGCGCCTTCTCAGCACCCGCCACAGCCCGGTCACGCTCTTCTGGCGTCATGCGTGCCCAGGTGCGCTCCAACGTCGAGTTGTTGACGTTGCCAAGGGCGTTGTCAGCCACCTCGCCGGTCGGATCGATGGGTCGGCCATCCTTGCGCACTTCGAAATGAAGATGTGGCCCGGTGCTCCGGCCGGTGTTGCCGGAGAGGCCGACCTCCTGGCCGCGCGCAACCTTGTCCCCCACCTTGACCGAGAAGGCGGAGAGGTGCGCGTAGCGCGTCCTGATCCCGCCGGCGTGCTCCACCTCGACCCACTGCCCATAGCCGTCCGGGTCGTTCTTGACCGAGACGATCTTGCCATCGGCAACGGCATTGATTCGCGTGCCTGTCGGCACCGCCCAATCGATTCCCCAGTGCAGGCGCGTGCCGTCTTTGTTGGTGCGCTCTTCGCCGAACCTGCCGGTTACCCGCGCGCCGGCGAACTCTTCGCCGAGGATGATGCCGCTCGCCGCGAAAGTCGCGTTGGACGCCTCGCCCCTGGCGACGGCGAGGAAGACTTCCGGATCCTTCTTGATGGCGTCGTTGACGATCCGGCGATCGCGCGCCTGGACGAGCCTTTCGGTCCTGAGGATCCTCAGTTCCGCGCCCTTGTCCGGTGCAAGCCAGCCGGACGCTACGCTCTCACCGATCATGTCGGACAGAGCGACGACGTAAGTGTCGAACTCCGCCTGCGTCTGCGCGAAAGCGGCCTGGTTCTCTAGGTCATCCAGGCCGGTGATCAAAGTGCTGCGATGGTGCGCAAGCTCGCCATGCCTCAAGGCATTGCGCACCGCCCAATCACGCGACAGGAAGGTCAGCCCGGCACGCTCCTTAAGGATGGCAGCGGCTGCCGGCGTCAGACCCTCCGTGTGTTGTTTGATGAAGCGCTCGTGCGTCCCCTTCCAGGCCTCGCCGCCGGCGAAGGGATCGGGATTCTCGACAGCAGCGCGCGCCGCTTCATTCAGGTCGCCCAGATAGGCCGTGTAAGCCGCCGTGGCGTCGCTGTTGTCCTTCGCTCGCTGGTGACCTTGGACCATCCGACTGATTTGATCGACGCCCTGCCCAGCGGCTTGCAGCCCCCGTCCAAGGCCCGCGCCAAAGGCTTCCGGGCTGGCCTGGCTGGCCCGATGGGTGATCTGCGGCAGGCCGCCGGGTGCCCGCTGCGGCGAGACACGGGCGGCCGAGGGTGAGACTTGGGGAACGCGAGGCATATCAGGTGCTGTCCAACAGGATCGATGCAGAGGCGCCGCTGGTCAGCAGAGAGCCGCCCGCGCCCAGGAGACCGCCGGTGAAGGCGCTACGGCCCTCTGCCCGGCGCAGACCGGCCTCGGCACGGCGCAGGCTGGCCTCGTGCAGCAGGTTGCGGCGCTGGATGTCGAAACCGAAGCGTTCGATAGCGGCGTCGGCAAGAATGTTCCTTCTCTCCACTTCAAAACCGAAGGCCTCTCGGGCGGCGTTGCTACGGATCTGCAGCGCGTCCAGCTCGCCAAGCGCGGCGCTGTCGCCCAGCACCTGCAGCGGCGAGCCTGAGCTGATGTCGACGCCGGCGGCGGCCATCTGGACGGCCTGCCTACCGCGTTGCTGGGCGGCGGCCAGGCGAAAGCGCTGCTCCTCGGTGGCGCCCCGCCGGCGTGCGTCATCGGCCTGCTGCGCGGCCAGCTGGGCGTTGTTCTCGGCAACTCTTGCGCTGAAAGCCTGCTGCTGGCCGACAAGCTCGGCGTTCTGCTCGGCAACGATGGCCTGATTGCGCGCGACGGCAGCGTTGTAGTTCGCCGCCGCCCTCGCCGAGCTACCGCCGACGATGGAACCGATCGCGCTGAAGAGGCCGGCACCGCCGATAAGCGCCGCCGCTGCTGGACCACCCATTAATAGACCTCCAAAGAAAAGGGCGGCTCCAGGGCCGCCCTCAGTTTCAAGATCGCTGTTGTTCGCAGGCCTAACCTTGCCTTGCCAGCCATGCCGGGCCGTGCCCCGCCTCGCCGGGCCACGCCGCGCCCAGCCTCGCCATGCCTGCCTTGCCGTGCCTTGCCTTGGCTCGCCGCGCCATGCCCGGCCGCGCCTTGCCAAGCCTGCCTAGCCGCGCCTCGCCGTGCCTTGCGATGCCAGGCACGGCCTCGGCTGCCACGGGTGTTTTAGCGACAGGCAACCGTGAAGATGGCTCGCTAACCGCTTTGCAGGCGCTACACGCCTATGCGGATCGCAGCCCTGCAGCACACCTGCCGCCAAACTCATTGCGCCTTCGCGATTTCCGCCTCACCTCGACCCGCCATGCCTGCCAGGTTGCGTACTGACACGGGCATGTCGAAGTTGTCGGACAAGCCGTCAATCACCGAGAAGATCTCGCCGAGCTCTTCAAACTCTTCATACCGCGCCTTCCACGCCAACAGTTCCCGGTATGCTCGCTCAACAACTTGCCTGCGGAAATCCTTGTCTCTCATGGCAACGGCTGTCGAGACGAAGTGCTTCTCCTCCCCGCTGACAACGTGAACGAACGCGCGAACCATACGGGCCTCTGCGCGCTGCTGTGGCAGCTTGGTGACCACTGCGCAGAGGATCTTAGTCGCCTGCGCGTGTCGGTACTTCTCAGCGGCCTCGGCGTCGTTCCACTCAAAGCAAGGATGCAGCGGTGAGCCTTCTGGTCGAGCATCGTCAACCAAGTTCTCCGGCACAATCCGACCCTTGATCCGCTCTAGTTCGGCAATGCGCTCGCCAACCACTTGCGCGGGAACGGGCGGCGGCACTGCCCCCACCTTCCAATCGTAGATTGGCTCGTAGATGCTCATGCCGATACCTCCCCAGCGGTCGCCACTCTGAAGCGACCATAGATCCCGCCCTTCTCTGGTCGCCACTCGCCGACCCCGACGCAGGAGCCGGCAAGGTTGAACAGGGCCAGCACTTGCTCCGTCGAGATCATCTGGACGAAGTGCTCTATCTCAATATCGGTTCGCCAGTCATTGAACTGGCCTCGGAAACGAATGTCGGCTTTGCCCTGCACCCTAACCATGTCTTCGCGCGGCCTCGGGTCGCCCTCTATCTTCACCAGTTCGGTGTTGATGTGGATAGCGCACTTCAGGAAAATCATGTCGAATCCTGAGATGTACTTTCCGGCGCGCACCGCCGATGCTTTGAAAGCCACCGCCGGGAAGCCGTAGCCGCCATCGGGATGCGGATAGAGGCTGTCAAGGAAGTCGTGCTCGGGGTTTTTCGCTTCCTTCGGCTTCTTGGCCTTCCTCATTTGCGAGTCCAGCATCTCCTTGCGTGCCTTCTCGCTCCAGCGGTGGCAGATCAGCGGCGTTTCGCTAAAGAGCGTCAATCTGGTTCGCACACGGTCAAGCTGATCCAGTTGAACCGCGACAGGGGCCTCTGTCTTCGTGGCAGCCATCTACCTGCCCTCCACAAAGACACGCGGATCGCCCCGGTAGGCGACCAAGGCGCAAGCCTCTATCCGCATCCTCTCGGCACGGGCCGCATCTTCCGGTGCCCAAGCCTCGGCGTTCACCATACGGGCGAGGGCAAAATCCACGCGCTCGTCTGGATCTACGGTCTGCACCCAGTCGCGCAGCGCATGCACGCGGTTCAGCACGTCAACGTAAGCATCTGCCCTGTCCGGCAGACGCGTGATGGTGATACCCATCTCACTGTCTCCTTACAGAACAGGGTTAAGCGTTGCCAAAAACCTGAGGCGCGCGACGTCGCGGTATCGCCCTATCCAGCTCGCCGAAGAACCCGACAATGACGCCACGGCCGACCGCATCTTCGCCGACCGCCATCATGTCGATGACGATGGACCCGAGCATGCCGTACACTCTGTCTGTGTCTTCGCGCATATGACGAAGCGCGTGCTGCGCCATTGCCACCCCGAGGACACAGTCGTGACTGTAATTGCCAGTTGTCCTTACTGCCCAAAAACAGCGGCCGAGCTTTTCGTCGTCCCTAATGAACGGAAGCCGCGCCCACAAGGGGGCGACCTTTGCGCCGGCCTCGACCTTGACCTTATCCGGCTTCACGCTGGTGATGCAGCGTAACGTTGCCTTGCTCATGATCGCGCCCCCACATCAGCGGCCGGCACCGCGTCCATGTGCGGTCGATGATCATCGAAGCGCTGATAGAACGAACCCGCCTTCAGGCGCGACTCGCCGCTGATGTTCTCCAGCACCCGCATGATGCTCTGCAACGCAAATCCGATGCGCTTTTCCGCCTCGTGTCGGAAGTGCTCCGGCGTCGACGTTTCTGCGAGGCCGTCGATCTCGCCATGCAGGTAGACCGTCTGCATCAAGGCCTCGAACGCGTCGGCCGCCGGCAACATGAGCGCAGCGTCCTTCATCGCGTCGGCACGACGCTGGCTTAGGAGCCGCTGCCTGCCGTAGAGGCGGTGTACGTCGTGGCCGTCCCTGTACTTGAACTGCGCTTCGTCGAGCAAGTGCGCCTGCTCTGACAGTCTGGCGGCCTCTAGAGCGGCGGCGGTGACAGTCAGGTTCTTCACCGGCCCGGATGGGCGGAACTCGTAGTCCGGCCCTTTGGACTCGGTCGACGGACTGATAGTGTGAACGGTAGCTTGAGCCATTGGAATCAACCTCCGTGGCTTGGGTTAGGCCCGGTGGGGTGCTGGTAACACCTCATCGGGCTGCCTCATAAGCTACTTACGTAAGTTGCCCCTGTCAACCCCTCTTGCACATTTTCGTCAACGACAGCATATTGACCGTCATGACCGACAGCGAGAACCGTAGCGTCCGCCTCAACATGATGTTCGCGCCAAGCGAGATCGAAGCCATTGATGACTGGGGCTTTGCCAACCGCATCCGATCCCGCTCAGACGCCATCCGAAGGCTCATCAAGCGCGGCCTAGAGGCTGAAGCCAAAGACGCCGAGCAGAAGAACTAAACCCAGAAGCAGGCAACCAATGCCGTTGATGTACGCCCCGAAGCCGGGGACCATCGTCATTTGTGACTACGCGACCGGCTTCAAGCCGCCTGAGATGGTGAAGGCTCGCCCTGTCGTTATCGTCTCTCCGCGACGCAGAACTTCAAACCTCTTCACGGTTGTCCCATTGAGCAGCGTAGCGCCGCAGCCGATCGAACCCTGGCATGTTCTTATGCCATCGAGCGCCTATCCGCCCGCAGCTGTGCCGCTTTGGGCCAAGTGCGACATGGTCAACACCGTCAGCAGAGACCGTCTTGACCGGGTTAAGGTCAGAGACCGGCGCGGCAACCGATCCTACACCGTTTTTCATGTTTCACCCGAACTCCTGGCCGACATCCGCACCGGCATCAGAGCTGCGCTCGAAATGTGAATTGCCAAACTGGCTATGTCTTCATACCTTAGAGTCGTTCCCGCAACTTCGGACCTCGGTCCGATGCCGGGCTTGGAAGACCTGTACTCCAGGCCGATCCGGGCGGCGGGCGATAGCAAGCCCGCCCGGATTGCTTTTGAAAGCCTCTAATCGAAATTCAGTTGTCGCTCTGCTTCTCCTTAAACAACCCCAACGCTATGATCGATAGTATTATAGCATCAACTTCCCGAGTGCCGTACTCACTTCCATTTACTAATCGCCGCACTACTGACGACTTGCCTGCGTTTGCCCACTCTAGTGCCGAAATACCTGACTGAGTGCGGCCTCTAAAGTAGTTTATTGCAATCACAATGGCATATTCTGGTTCGTCTACCAAGTCTGGAAAATCAATGAAGTTTATTTTCATGCTATTTCCAAGGGCCTCATAGTTCGAACGACCAAAAACACCAACATAACCTCTCATCTGATACTTAAATCCATCGCCTGAATCTTCACCTCTATTGCCTCTATCGTTAGCATAGACAAAATTCATTAACTTTTCTACATTACCTTCGAACTCTTTTGCGACTTCTATGCTTTCAAAATGATTCATAAACATTGCATAAATAGTTCCAGCGGAAGCAGATTCGATGTGTTGTCTAAACTCTGCAAGGGAGTGTCTCTCAAAACAAATATTCCCTAGAAAAATCGCTGCCCCTACAATGTTAAAATCTTTAGCATTTTCTATAGCGTTCAAAATTATCTCTATTTCAGATTCCGGAACGCTTTCAAAACACTGCAACTCTTTTGCCCTCGAAGAATCTACTTCGAATCCATCCACCTTGGCATTTATCGCCAATTGGCTAAGTAGACCTTCTACGGTATCAAAGTTGGCTGGTGCCGACGCAATCTCTTCAACGCCACCCACATCACAGTCGGCCTGTAGCCGTACGCGCCTCGTCGCGCCAGAGACCTCTTGTTCAGATAGCTCCCACTCCTTTTTACAGATGTCAACTAGCTCATCGTAGAAATCCCCCCATTGGGCAGCAATGTTCTCGTCATTCGTCGCAGATTTCATATAGTGAGCAAGCCGAATTCTTGGTAGAATATCTGCGTTCATCGCATGCTCCAAGAAGCTATCCAGGAAAACGCGCTCTTGCTCAAGGCGCTTAATTGTTATTTCACTAGTCGCTTTCGCCTCGGCAATCATAATTTCGCTTTCCGCTTGCTTCTTCTTAATCTCCAGCTCCGTTGTTTGAATGTCATAGCTGATCAAGACACCTGCAATGCTGGCAAAGCCAGTCCCTAGCACCCACTTACCAAAGTCAAACCAATCACTCATTAGGCATCTCCCGAGATGCCTCAGCAGCAATCGCTGAGAGGTAAGTGTTCCTTACCACCACGCTTAGTCCTCTCCCGGCGGCAAGCAGTTGAACAGCGGCAGGTAGAAGCGCATGAACTCGACCGCAGTGTAGCCGCCCGGCTTCTCTTCGAGGAGGCGGTTGCGCTCAAGGTGCTCGGCGAACATCACGCGGGCCTCGTAAGGAATCACGCTCGGCTCGCACAAATTGGCATCACTGCCGAAAGCTGCCATCATCGCGTTCTGCATTTCGGCCAATCCTGTAATGTAAGCGACAGCGACCTCCCTTTCATCGGTGGTCCCGGTGATCATGGCGTACCACTCCTTCAAGGTTCCGTACCCCCAGGCCGGCGCGCTGAACGTCAACACCAACATCATCGCCAGAACTACCCGCATGGACCTACCTCCGCTGACTCAGTCTCCCCAATAGTTAGCGTTGGAGCATTCAACCGAGTAGGCCTTTCCTAAACGGGATCGAACAGGAAGTCCGTCGCCGTCAGCTGGTCGGCCTGTGAGAGGCCGTTGACCTTGACGGTCGAATCCGTGACGCCATCGCCGTTGAGATCGGCCTCTACCGTCCTCTGGCCGGCGAAGCGCACCTGGGTCTCGCCCTCGCCCGAGAACTCTTCGGAGCCGATCCACTCGCCGTCGCCGAAGACGAGAGCGACAACCATCTGGTCCTGCTCCGTACCTGCGTTCAGCAGCTCGCCTTCGAAGTCGGCGATGACAAAGGGGTTCGTCGTCGTCCCGCCGAGAACAAAATGGTCGGCACCAGACCCGCCAACGGCCCGGCCGCCGCCTATCAGCATAAGCGTATCGGCGCCTGAGTTGCCCCGTAGAACGTTGCCGCGAAGCCCGTCTTCTCCAGATCCGCGACTCAGCGTATCGCTACCCAGGCCACCGGCCAGAAGATCATCGCCGGCGCTCCCGACCAGATAGTCGTCTCCCTTGCCGCCGTAGATAGCGTCGTCGCCGTTGTTGCCCCGCAGGAAGTAGTCATCGCCGTTGCCGCCGAAGATGCGGTCGTCGCCACTGCCGCCAATGAAGCGGCTGTCGTCACCAGCACCCCCAAAGAGAAGGTCTTGGCCGCCGGCTCCAAGCAGTCGGTCAATGTCGTTGTCGCCATGCAGCGTGTCGTCGCCTGGATTGCCGCTGACCTGGTCGCGGCCACCACCGCCGTACTGCAGATCGTCACCGTTGTTGCCGAGTAGCCAGTCGTCTCCTGGTCCACCAAACAGAGCGTCGTCCTCGGCTCGACCGGACAGATAATCGGAACCGCTAAGTCCAAGAATTGCGTCGGTCTCGGACGAGCCCATGATGCTGTCGTCGCCGCTCGTTCCGATAATGACCGCCATGCTCGCTCTCCCCGGTTGCGCGGCGATAGAGTTGCAACCGGGGAGAATGAGAGTCAAGCCGGCTTAGTTGGCGTCGCCTTGCCGCGCCAAGCCGGGCCTTGTTTCGCCATGCCAGCCTGTCCTCACCGCTCGATGAAAGGGCATGCCGAAAATGCCGTGCGGCTCGGCAGGTTCGATCTCGAAGCCCAGCCACTTGAGCCAGGCGATGGCGGCGCTGTAGCGGGCGTCGACGTAGTTCACGAGTGTGTCGAAGCGCTCCTGCCAATCCTCGACGAAGCGCTTGCTCTGCTCCATGAAGACCTTGGCGTGCTGGGCAACCACCTCCGTCGTCAGCAGCCAGGGCTGGCCGACGCTCGGCAGGATGCTGAGCCGATGGATGCCGAAGACGCAGGCCAGCTCGCCGTCCCAATGTCCCGCGTAGTTCTCGCCGTAAGCGATGCTCGACTGCAGCAGAGGCAAGGCGCGCGGCCCAGCCAGCGCTTCCATCTCTGCTCTGTCGGCCGGGCGCAGCTTGACCATGAGCTCCGCGATATCGGCTTCGGTGGCGGGCGTGAACTTAACGGCCAAGGTCGTACTCCGGCGTAATGCTGAGGACTTCCAAGGGCAGCGGGTGCGGCTGGACGAGCCACATCTCGGCCTCGGGCTTCCAGTCGCCCTGCACCTCGACCTCGACGGTGCCGGTGGTGAGGGCCGTGGGATCGCCCCAGGCCTCCCGCTCGCGCTCCTTCAGCTCCTCAAGGCGGTCGGGCTCGGCGCCGCCCTGCATGCCGCGAGAGTTGCGGATCTTGGCGACGATCTTGGGCAGGTTCTTCCGCCGCGAGGTGGTCGAGCCGTCCTGAAGGTCGATCTCCAGCGGCAGGGAGCGGAGCCGCGCCGTGTAGGGCAGACCCACGTGCACCTTCTTCGCGGCAAAGGGCAGCGTCACCTTGCCGTCCGTGACGACGAGGTCGGCCACCACGTTGCCATCGGCCAGGGCCGTTACGGTGCGGGCTTCCAGATGCCGGAGCCCGGATATCGTCGTGACGGCCGCACCGCTGTAGGTGGCTCCGCAGTCGACGAAGTAGTGATCAGCCGGGTCGTCGCTCTCGACCCGCTTGGGCATGCATTCGATGTATCTCACGACACGCCCGTTCACCTGACGGCGCACCAGGAAGTAGGGCACGTCCTCGCGGGTGCCGTCCGCGCCGGTCTCGGGCACCACCACGACATCCTCGAAATTGCCCTCGGTCAGAGACAGGCCGTTGGCGTGCTGTGCCCAGGCATAGACCTGGTGTTCGCGGTAGTAGGTGAACGAGAGAAGCGCGCCGTCGCTCATCACCACCCAGACGACGGAATAGGGCACCTGCGCGTAAGCCCAGCTGACCACGCTGCGCCCTCGAAAGAGGTGCGGCGCCAGGATGGAGAGATCGCTGCCCTCCTGCACGTCGAACTCGGTGAAGTTGATGCGGTTGAAGAGATCCCTCACGCCCTGGCCCTTGTCGACGACGAAGATGACCGAGCTGCCGATCTCGAGAGGCGCCACGTCACTGGCCCCCCAGCTGGATATCTTGCGCGTCGTCACGCTCGAGGGCGTGATGAAGTCCACGTCGCCGCCGCCGCGCATGCGCCACTCGCCGCCGCCCGTCAGCGCCCAGAGGTCCTCTTGGGCCACCAGGTCGCGAATGGCGTTCACCTGACGGGCCACCAGAGTGACGGTGACAGCATCGTCGTCCTGCGCCGGCGTGCGGCTGCCGAAGTTCTCGAAATTCGCCGTCGTGCTGAACCACAGTGTCTGCGGCTTGTTCAAGGTCGCGGCGAGGACGAGACGCTGCTCGAAGAAGGTGACTACGGAAGGGTAGTTGCCCGTGCCGTTGAAGGGATTGACCTCCTTGGGCGGAGTCAGGGAGAGATCCGCGATGATATTCTGGTCTTCGAAGGACAGCCCCTCGGTGCCGCCGATGAAGCCGAAAATGCCGTTGTCGTCCTTGTAGATCTCATAGCGCTCGGCGCCGGCGACGGAGGACCACGACACGGTGTTCTTGTTGCCGTCGATCGTGAGGTCATTGGTGGTCGAGGCAGAGGACGACGGCAGGCTCTCCTCGCCGGTCTCTTCAGACACGGCGGTGACCTTGTAGGTGTAGGTGGTCGAGCCCGAGCCGGTCGTGTTCGTTGCCGACACGCCGGTCGGTGCGGAGATGCCCGGCACGAAGGTGACGGTCTGCAGGTTCCACGCATCGTCGGCCGTGCGGGAGAGCTTTCGGACGGCGTACTCGGGATGCACGATGAAGAGGACGTCGGCCGACTGGACGAACTTCAGGTTCGGGACGGCGCTCGCGGGATAGATCGTGTTGATGCGAAAGACCTTCGACACCTCACCCGAGGTGAAGGCGGCGTAGCCGGTGGTGTCGAGGCTGGTGGCCGAACCGATATAGCCGACCTCGAAGGTGTTCGCGGTCGCGTTGCGCACCACCAGGATATCGAGCTGCAGCTCGTCCATGCCGACCATGTTCGAGAAGCTGACGTGATCGCCATCACTCAAGCCGTGGGCGGTGACAGTGATGACACCAGGGTTGGCTTGGGTGACGGAGTCGATGGTCTGCGCCGCCTTCAACACCAGTCTGCCGTTCTTGACGACATGCATCGACATATCGCCGAAGACCAGGACGTAAGTCTGGCTCTGGTTGAAGATGAAGTGGAGAAAGCGGACGTCCAGAATGCTGTCCTCGACCTCGCTCACGAACTTCGTGCCCTGTCGATTGACCACGCCACCGTGGGGCATCACCAGGAAGTTCTTAAGCTCCCTCGCGCCGGTCTGGAACTTGAGGAGGTCGGTGCGCGAGACCAGTTCCGGCGTCACCTCACCAGCGGCGAAGGAGGCCTGCTGCAGTTTGAAGGTCATGCGCGCGCCTCAAGCCAGCTGACTTGCCGATCGTCGATGTTGCTGGCCTCATTGGCGGAGGCGGCACGGGCATTGGCGAGGCGCAGTTCCAACTCGTTGCGCGCCGCGTTGACGAGCTGAGCATTGAGGCGCAGATGTAGCGCCAACTCCACGGCCAACATGGCCACAAGGGCGTGGGCGAACAGTGGATCGAACTCGCCGGCGTTCTCGACGCGGCGGGTGTAGATGAGGGCGGCGCTTTCGCAATCGGCAAAGATGACCTGCCCCCGACGCTCGAAATGCGGCGGCGCCAAGGCTCTGACCTCGACCTCCAGGCGGTCATTCGTGAGCGAGACCTGCTGAGGCTCAAGGTATCGAGCCCGGACGCAATCGGGCGGCAAGGCGAAGCCGTAGGACAACTCCGTGGGCTGACCGCCGACCAGGTTCAGGGCGTCGGTGTCGAGCCGGGAGAGCGACTGCCGTGCCGTGGCAAAGCGCCAGTCGTGCAGCGCCAGCAGGTTGTCCCGGGCCGGCGGATAGAACGTGCTGCATGCGCGGCCCTGCTTGGTGTCCTCGCCGATGACGGAGATGTTGGGCGAGGCGACCAGGTTGAGGGCCTGGTTGCAGATGTCTGTCTCGGAAGAGAGGGACGGCATGCGTTACCCCGAAAGGAGAAGGGCGCCCGAAGGCGCCCTAGGTGCTGCCAGAAGGCATGACCGAGTCGGGGCTCAGCTCCGACAAGGCCTGCGGCTTCTGCTTCGGAGGTCGGCCACGCTTGGGCTTCGGCTGGCCTGAGATATCCACCATGTATGGCTTCAGCTCACCCTCATAGCCCTTGATGACGTCGCCCTCACGATAGCGATTGCCACCGATGAAGCAGGACTGAGAGACCTTTACGTCAGGCATGGCCCTACCCCTTAGATCGCGTCAGGATGCGCCGTCCACCTGACCGGGTCCTTCGTGATGAAGGCGTTGATCGTTCCGGCGGTGAGCGCGGCAACGGCATGCGTGATCTGCACGCCGAGATAGCGCTCGTAAGCAGGCGGCTCCTGCGGCAGCTGGTAGACAAGGATGGTACCCGCCGCCAAGTCCGCCTTCAGGAACGCCGGGGACAGGAAGTGCGTCGTCGGCGAGGTGGCGAGGTCCGCAGTGCTATCAGACACCAGCGCAAACTGAATTGTTGGCGCGCCGGCGCTGGTGAAAGCCACCGGGACCGTGATCACCAGGTAGACGGGCTCACCATGGGCGATATCGCCCGGCGTGGCCGAACCGAGGTCCACCACGTTGGTCGAGTTGACGGTCGCCGACGTGGCGACGTTCGTCAGGTCCTGGGCGTCAGAGAACTCGCCCTTGCTATCGAGAATCATGTTTCTCTCCTTGCCTTAGGTCACCAGGCCTTCGTTGCTGAGCAGGGCGTCGCAGCGACCGACCTTGATGCCATCGAACCGCTCGACGTGCTTGCCGCCGACCATGTCCATGGTCAGTGTGGAGCTTGTCACCGCGCTCTTGATCTGCAGACGCAGCAGCTCTTTGAGCTGGCGGTTCATGTAGTAGGTCGCCTTTCCAGCACTCAGGTTCGGCACTCGCTCCTGCATTCGAGCCATGAGGTCAATGAGGTTGGCCTCGCTCGTTGCCACGTTGCCGGTCAGCTCCGAGACATCGATGTTGGGCGCGCGAACGGCATACCGCCAATCGCGAACAGTCAGGCCAAGATCCCAGCGATAGTGGGACGAATAGGCCATCATGCGACCAGTATTCGACCCATCACTGGCGTCCTCGATACGGATCTTCCCAAGGTCTTCCGACTTCAAGCCGGCAGTCGAGCCCTTCGGAAAGATGCCGTGGATGTTTTCGCCCCAAACGATCAGCCAGATCGATGCCGAGCCACCGTCATCGTTGCCAGGGTTGTCGTCGACCACGATGTTCAGCGCGTTCTCCGCCGACAGGCTGTTGTACCGAGGCGACAATCCGTGGAACGCCTCTGGCTCAGTGCCTTGGTTGCCATAGAAGAGCGTCGCCGCTGCCTCTTGGCTCATACCTTCGATATGCGCCCGGTCCTCCGACAAACGGAAAGCAGCGGTGTTGCCATTGAGGTCCGCCAGGGCGCAGTCAACCTCCGCAAAGGCCTCCAGCATGCCGCAGGTGTCCGTGATCTGCGCAGTCTTGCTCTTGCTGGGCTGCACACCGCCGTACATCTTGCGCCAAGTCGGGACCGGCAAGCCGGTGCGAATGGTGCTGCGGTGCCCAGTGGGCAGATTGCCCTCCTTAAAGACCCAATCATCCAGAACCGCATTGGTCTCGTTCAGGATCTCGACGATCATCGCAATGTTGCCGTCGGGGTCGATACGCTTTGCCCACTCGGCCAGCGTGACGCCGGTGGCGGTCAGGGTTGCCATCAGGCAGACTCCTTCTCATACATGGTTGGGTAGAGGCCGCGCAGACCTGCGTCGGGGTTGTTGCTCCCGCCGCCTTCGCCCGGCATCACGTGGGAATCGTCGGCAATGGTCATGCCGACTCTGTAGAAGTGCCGAATCACCTCGGGATGGTTGCCGATGCCGCTCTCGGTCAGCAGCTGCTTCAAGCCGTCAGAGCCGAAATGGTCCAAGGCGCGCTTGGCGGTGTCCAAGTTCTCTTTAAGCTTGGCCCCGCCCAGTTCCTTGTCCTTCTTGGTCTCCTCGGCCCACTGCTCCCAGGCCTGCGCATTCACCTCGTTCTGCGCCTGGATGTACTGCTCAATCGCAGCTTGCGTTCGCTCAGCTCCAAGCGTCACCAGTGCCTGCGCCTGCTCCTGGGTTAGACCCAGCTCCTGTGCCTGCTCGGTGAAGGCGGCCATGCCCTCATCGTCAGACTCCATCCCCTCGGGCAGCGTGAAAGGCTCGTACTCCTTGGACTGATCGTCGGCCTTGCCGTCCGCGTCCTTGTCCTTGCCTTCATCACCCTCGGCCTTCTTGGGCGCCGCCTTCTTGGCACTACCTGTTCCGCTGTCGGCCTCGCCCCCATCTCCAGCCGTCTCGGCCTTCGATTCCTCGGCGTCAGCCTTGTCCGGCGCCGCCTTGTCTTGTCCCAAAAGCACTTCGGGCGCCTCAGTGGCGCCCTCGGTCTCGGTCGTATCGGTAGCAGCAGCCTCAGAGCCTGCCATCTTCCATCTCCTCTTGGATGAGGCGGGCAAAGAGACTCGTGTCAGCCTCCCGGCACTCCCGCCAAATGATAAGGGCGGCTCCGCGCCGCCCCTCGTGTTCGTCTCGCCCGTCCTGCACGCTCTCGCTGTGCAGCCCGAAGAGCTGCAGCCAGTGCGCAATCAGCCGCCGCCCCTTCCGGGTCGACAGCAGCGACCTGAGGGCGTCCTTGCGGTCGTCGGCCTCGTTCTTGCTCTTCTGCTGCTTGGAGCGCTCCTGACGCTCGTCGTCCAGGACGTCGGAGTAGCCGTGTTCCTCAATCACTAAGCCCCTCCTGCCGCCACCAGATCGGTCAGCGCGTTCTTGCCCTCGGTGTCGGCCGCCGCCAGGTCCTTGGCCGCCGCCGCCCCCTCTCTGGCCAAGGCAGCCTCCTGGGCCGCCTGCTCTTGCTGTGCTCTTTCGGCCCGCAACTGCTGGACCTGATCGTCCGACCGCACGACCTCTGGCGGCACGCCAGTGAGGTCGGCGTACTCATCGATCACCTGGTCCGCGTCGATCTTCTCGACCACCTGCGGCGCTGCCTGAGCGAGCGTCAGCACCGTGTTCAGCAGCCGGTCCATGCCCAGCACGGCATCCATCCGCTGCTGGCGGGCCAGAACGGACTGCAGCTCGATACGCAGGTTCTGCCCCTGGAGCTGCGGCGGAGGTGGCGGCAGCATCTCGTTCTCAAGCGCCTGGTCGAACGCGATGTCGACAAGCGGGTTGATCAGCTCGTCCTGCAGGCGCTCCAGCACCGGGCCCAGGGCCAGCATCTTCTCGCTGCGCCGCTCTTCAATCTCTGTCGCCGTGATCTGCCGCCGGTCGCTCTCGGCCAGCATCAAGAAGAGATCGGCATAGAAGGCAGAGCGGACACGGCCCTGCACCTCAAGGATGTCTTCCTGCAGCTTCAGGATGTCCGGCCTGACCTCGTAGATCGGTCGGAACCCGCCGGCCTGCAGCTCGGAGTTACCGAGGAAGATCTTGGCCCCCGGCAGCAGCGACACCGGCTGCCCCTGCATGCTGGACGGCCCCTGCAGCGGCGGGTTCACCATCTTGTCGATGGCCTGACCCTTGCGACGGGTCTCCACCTGCAGCTGCTTGATGTCGGCCAGCGCATCCATGCCCGGCGAGCGGCCGTAGACATCAACGCCGGTGACGTGCCAGCGCGGCGCCAGGAAGGGCTTCTCGTCGAAACCGCTCACCATCAGCGGCTCTCTCGTCTCGCCCTCTTGCCAATAGACAGAGCGCCAGGCCTTGCCGGCGGCGTCGGCCCGATCCATCGGCCTGTCGAGATTGGGCTCAATGACCTGGTAGACCGTGTGCCAGGCGTCCAGGTTGCCGCTGTCGTAGGCCGAGCGGGTCGAGGGCGGCAGCTTGGACAGCCCGAACTTCCTCACCATCTGGTCGATGGTCATCGGGATTTCGCGGAAGAGCGTGTCCACAGTTAGGTCCGGGCCGGTCGCCAGCCAGTAGCTCCCCACCGGCAGAGAAAAAGCCCGGATCATCGTATCGGAATGGCGCCCGATCACCATCGCCGCCGTGCCAAAAACGCCCAGGTCCTCGTAGATGCCGGCCAGGCCGTTGTAGATGTTGGAACCCGCGAAGATCTGCCTGACGCGGTTCTCGGCCGCGAAAGTCCAGGCCTTGACCGCCGCGTCCTCCATGAGATCCGGGTCTCTGGTCACCAGTCGAAACCATGGCCGTGACGGACTCGTGATGCCGGTCATCATGCCGCTGGCCAGGGTGCGGCTCGCAAGAGTCCCGGTGCTGTCCAGGATCTTGGCATTGAGCTTGTTGCCCTTGTTCCTGTCGTCGCTCAGGGTCCGGACCCGACGCGGCAGGATGTAGTCGGCCAGCTCGCGCCAGTGATGGACCCAGGAGGAGCGCTCCTTGTCCAGGGCACCGCGACGCTTGTTGAGGCGTTCGACGAGGGTAGAGGTCACTGGCCGAGAAGCACCTTGCCAGCCGTCGGCGCGCTCGTGGTGACGCCCTGGCCGCCGGTCAACAGCGTCGACGACGGCCCGAGCGCTGCCCGCCTACGCCGCGTCTCCCGCTGCCTGGCGCCGCGCGCCTCGACCGACTGCGCCGGCAGAGCCTCTTGCGTCTTGGGCAAGGGCGGCGGCGGTGCCGGAGGCGGCGGTAGAGCCGGAGTAGAAGGCGGCGCGGCAGGAGCCGCGATCTTGGGTACGCCCATGGTTAACCTCGCGGAATTGATACCAGGTAGCAGTAGACGCCAGTCGGCCCGGCCGGCATCGTCAAGCGCATGCGGTGCACCAGGTACGGGAGCCGGATGGTGAAGCTGGAGTTACTGGCCGTCGACACGCTCTGGCCGCTGATGTCGTTCAGCGTGCGCTGGATGCTGTTCGGCGACCTGATCCGCAGCGTGACAGCGGTGGCGTTAAAATTGTCCGCCGTGATGAAAGCCTGATACCAACCGCCCGGAATGTCGCCGACGAGGTCGCTTGTGCCGCTGACATTCTCGGCGATGGTAACGATGCGAGCGTCTGTCATGGCTCAGTCCGGGATGCTGCGCAGATGGATGGTGACGTTCGTCGGCGGGCCGCCCGTGATCTCGCCTCTGCAATCCGTTCGATGCGGGATGCGCAGCTCGAAGTAGTGGTTGCCGTTCGTGATGGTGGCCTCGTTACCTTGGGTGTCACGCAGCGAGGCCCAGGCTTCGTTCGGGCTCAAGGCCTGCAACGTTGCCGTCGCTCCGGCCCAAGCATCGCCCGTGATCCAGCAGTAGTAGAGGCCGCCACGGATGGTCTTGGCGTCGCCGGTGGCGCTGGCGTTCTCCAGCAAGATCACTTCGTCTGCAGGCAGTGGCATGTCAGGCAGCCTCAAATGGGTTGTAGTCGTCGTCCGGCTTGGTCGCCGCGCCGTGGTCGAAGCGCTCGACCGGCATGGGGTGCACGGCGCCGAGATCGGCATCCAGGATGCGGCTGGCGGCGTCGAGCATGTCGTCGTGAGCGGCCACCGGGAAAGCGCCGTACTCTTGGTCCTTGAAGATCTGAACGAAGTCGTACATCTCGCCCTCTTCGTTCATCTTCAGCAGCCTGCCAGGCATGTAGACCCTGTGCTGCTCGAAGATCGGAATGAGCCGTCGGATGCGATCATGCTTCTCGACCTGGCCGCCAAGCTCGACGATCTCGAAGCGGTACTTCTCGCGCTCCATGCGGTCCAGCATGTGCTGCACGTCGGCCATCATCCCGTAGCGCTCATAGCCGACAGCGATCGGGTTCCATTTGCGGTGCAGCGCGAAGAGGTTATCCGCCCGCTTGGTGAGCCGCAGCCGATCCCGCACCCCGTCGACGAGGTAGTAGTTGCGGTCCTGCCCCAGCGCCCAGACCCACATGACGGTGTAGTCGGAACCCTTCTTCTTCTCACCGGCCGGGTCCACGGTGATGTAGATGTTGGCTCCCGGCGCCACCTCTTCCGGCAGGCTGTCGTAGGTACGCAGCCATTCGCCGTCGAAGCCCTGGCTGCTATCCGCCCTCGGGTCTTGCATCATCTGACAGGCGAAGATGTACGGACCCATCTGGACCCGAATCTCACTGAGCGCCGCCTTGCTGAGCAAGCGAGGTTCGCCATCGACCTTGTCATCATCCGTCGCGCTGTACTTTCTGACCGGCGCCAGCTTCTCGTCGATGATCGTCCCGTAGGTGTCGTTGTAGTGATACCGCGTCCCGATCAATCGAAGCCTGCCGCCCTCCTTGCCGAGAGCATGGGAGAGCCGATATGCCAGCGTCGTCTTCTGGATCATCTCCGGCGTCGTCACGCTGTCGATGGTGACGACGTCATCGTAGATCCGCAGATCGAAGTGCGAGCCGGTCGGCATCTGGTTCGTCAGGCCCCAGGCGCTTAGCGTGGGCTCCTTAGGGTTTCCCCCGCGCTGAACAATGAGGCCCTCCTCCTCAGTCCAGCGTGGCGCCTTCCTCGTGTCTTCCCAGAGAATGTCCGGGAAAAGCAGTAACAGCCATTCGTTGACTTCCAGCTCTCGCTTGATCTGCGAGTAGTGTTCTCCCGCTCGCTTGATGCTGAAGCTGAAAATCGCGATCGTGATGTCTGGATTGCTCAATATCTCTTGGATAGTGAGCGCAAAGGTAATGATGCTGGACTTGTAGTGGTACCGAGCCCAGAGATCTAACTGGCCGTCTGGATCGGCCTGCACCTCTCGGCAACGCTGAAACACAAACGCACTGTCGGCATCCGGCCGCTGGCAGACATAACGAAGAAGGAAATATAGGTCGTGCTTGCACAGCTGCCGGAAAAGACAAACCGTCTCGTGATCAAGCGGGATTGGCTGACCCGTCGCCTCCTTCCTCACCTTCATCAAGGCTAACGCCTGCCAATGCTTGTTGAGCGCGCTGTAGCTCTTCCTTGTGCGAAAGCGGTTGAGTATTGACATGCGCCTCTATCTGCTTCGCATCGCGCCACAGGTCCGGGCGGCGGTTCTTCAGCCAGATGAACGCGGCAGCCGTGTCGGGCGGGTACTGCTTGACGATCGGCACCCGGACGACCTCGCCCTCGATGACCTTGATTTCCTCACTGTCGTGCATGTAGCCCATGGCGCGCTCATAGAGACGACTGCCGACATTGGCGTCGGCGATTTGGCGCCCCTCTTTTACGGCGTGACAAAACTCTCCGCCTTCGCTGATCCATCGCTGAAGCGTTCGACGTGTCACCCCAAAGAAGTTGGCCAACTCCTCGTTCGTCGCCCCCAGCAGGCAAAGCTTGCGCACCTGCTCAATCATCTCGGGCTTGAACTTTGTCGGCCTACCTCCGGCCACTCACCCTCTCCCGCTCGCCGCGCTAGGCCTGCGGACGCCGGAGCGCCTCATTGCGAACCTCGACGGCCCGCAGCGTCTGATGCCGCTTCCACTTGGCGACGGCCTTCACGAGGATGTAGCCAGCAGTCTGAAAATCGCAAAGCCCCGCAGCCTTGTCGCGCTTAATGCCCTGGCGAAGCCCCTCGTAGATGGTCACCATGTTCGCGTGGAAGCTAGCCATAGAGCCCCATCTCCTGCGAGAGCGCGGTGAGTTCGTCGAGGGCTTTGCGGCGCTCCGGCTGACGAACGGCATCCCGATAAGAGTCGCCATCCGCCTCCAGCGCCATGCGCGCGATGGCAGGCTCGAAAGGCAGCCCGAGCCACTCGCAGAAGTCCTTGGCCTCAGCCCAGCTCACTCCGGCAGCTCCTGCCCCTCACCCTCGACAGGCGGCTCGAACAGCGGCTCGCACACCGCGTCGTCGAGCAAGCTGTCGTCGAGCACGTTCTCCGCGCAAAGCCGGGCACCGGTCTCGCACGCGGTCAGCCCCAGCGCCATCAGGGCGCCGAGCGCGGTTAGTCTGATGTTCATGATGATGCTCCTGAGAGGTGGGCGTCCCGAGGTGTAGGAGCCTCGGGACGCAGTCCGGTCGCGCGCTCTGCCCACGCGACCCGACAATCGCTTCAAACGCAAAGCGCCCGGCAGCTCTGGGCTCCGGGCGCAGTACTTCGACGGTGAAAAGAACATACCGCGCCGAAGGGCACTTTTGGCTTGTGACAAGTTGACTCAGTCACGCCGCCAGCCTCTCAAGCCCCTGCCTCAGCTGTCGCAAGCCGTGCCCCAGCTGCCATTCATAGCCGCCCCTGCTTAGCCCTATCAGACTCGCTGCCTTCCTCTGCGGCACCTGCTCGGCATGCAGCCAGACACAGGCCCTGGTGCGCGGCTGCAGGATGTAGAGCCAGTCCAGGCACTCATCCATCCGACTGACGGCTTCGGGCGAAGGCTTTCGCACTCTAGCCCAGCTGGCGATACGCTCGCGCCTCAGACGGGTAAGCTCGGCGACGAAGTCCGCGTCACCAAGATCGACGCATTCCTCAAGCCGCCGGAGCAGGACCTCCGGCATCTGGCAACGGTGGCCCCGCGGTCGATCGCTCGGCATGGCATGCAGTGTGCGGGCTGCCTCGCGCAGGCGTTCGGTGATTTGCTCTTCGGTCACGATGCAAGCTCCTCCGGCGCGGGCGCCTCAGTGAAACGCATGCGTTGCCGGTCGAGACTCATGTGCACGGCGCCAGGCTCGCCGATCTCGTCCCAGTAGCGGGACTTCACAACATCCAGCGTGGTGATTCTTGTGTCCCAATCCCGGCTGATGACCATGCCCAGGTCAGGCTTGTTGGCCCAATGCGCCGAGCCGGCGATGTCGTAGAGGCCGGGCGACTCGTCCCGCCCGAGCTTCTTCGGATGCGCCACGATGCAGATGTGACAGTCGAGCCTTGCCGCCAGCCGCTTGAACTGCTTGATGGCAATGCCGGTGTACTGGGTTTCCGTAGTCCCGGCCGGCCAGTCATGGTCCAGCTCGTTCCACGGATCGATGATGGCCATCTTGGCGCCATATCGAACCACCGCGCTCGCCACCTTGTCGAGCGTCCACTCTAAGCTCGCCAAATCCTCGTCGCTCGGCACCACGAAGACGAAATGCCTGTCTATCCAGGCGTCCGCTTCGGCCAGTTCGACGGCATTGCAGTACGCTGGCGCCTTTCCGCAGTACCAGTTCCGCAGCGCCTTGCGATGGTCCGTCTGAGGGTGCTGTTCGAAGCTGGCCAGAGCAATAGTCCAGCCGTGCCGATCGGCGAGCCGGCAGACGAGGTCGTTGACGAAGGTGCTCTTGCCGTGGCCAGGAATGCCGGTGAGGACGCTGAAGTCGCCTGGCCGAATCATCGCGTGCTTGTCGAGGAACGGAAAGCCAGTGCTGAAGCGCTGTCGCTGTGGCACTGGCCGCAGCTCCGACATCCGAAAGACGCCATCTATTTCGCACCACTGCGCCCGCCTGATGACCTCCTGCACCCCCCTAGCCCCATAGACCTGCAGCACCTCGTTCAGGTCCTTGCAGCGGCCGTCGCCGTCCTTGTGCTTCGGGTAGGTCACCCACTTGCACCTGGCCCGGCCGATCCGTAGCGCCAGGTCGTTCATCAAGGCGATGCCAGGCTCGTCACCGTCCGTTGCCAGAACTATCTCGCGGATATCCCTCAGCGGCGCTCTGGCGTGGTCCAGGTAACGATAGGCCTTGGTGTCCTCGTCCAGCTTGATTTCCCGGCCCGGTGCCCCGTCAGGCACGCTGACGACGCGAGCGATGTCGGCCTGCATGGCGGCCATTGCGTCGAACTCGCCCTCGGTTATCACCAGCGGCTCGCTCTGCAAGGTGGTGTCCACCAGGGCGTTGAAGTTCCAGAAGCACTTGGTCGCGCCCTTGTCCTGGCTGAAGAGCTTGTCATCAAGGCGCCGGTACTTGTGGTTGACGGCCCCGTCGCCCACCACGAAAGGGATTTTCAGCGCCTCACCACCATTGGCCCTGCAGCTTTCGAGCCCAAGCCTGCTGGCCAGTTCGACGTCGATTCCGCGCGCTTCGAGGAACTTCACTGCGTTGTCGTTCAGCATCGCGGCTGCCCCCACTCCAGCGGCAGTGATGGCAATGCCAGACGACGCCATCGGCTTCGATGGTGACGGACAGGCAAGGGTCCTTCGGGTGTTTTCGGCGTGTGTGTGAGCATTGGGGGCAGAGCGTCTTGTGGTTGCCGATGGTGGTGTTGCGAAGCCTGATGCCAGCCTCTTGCAGCGCGTCGTCGTGCATCAGATGGCACTCTTGCGGACTGGCCGCTTGGGCGGGTCGCGCTTGCGGATGATGGCGTTGATGTACTCGCCAGGGTCCGCCTTGTCGCTGGCGGTTTCAATCGCCGCCCTGGCCTTCGCCACCGAGCCTTCGAAGCGCTTCAGCAACCCTGTGATGACACCGCCGGCATGGCTGCCAAGCACTTGCTTGCCACGGTGGTAGAGCTGGGTTTTCGGGTCCGACAAGTCAGGCGATGACGCCCCGGCGTCCCTTGCGGGAGCACTGGTAGGTTTATGGGTAGGGGTCTGGGTCTGGGTGTTATCAAGGGTGTTACCGGCATCGCTCTTAGCGTCGTTTGTAACGTCGTTATCGCGATGCCATCGCTTGGCCATAGCAGCCTTACCGGCCTTGCTATACTTTTCCCGCTTCTCCTGCGCCTCGCCGTGCTCTTTCAGCGCGCGGTCGTTCCACAGCTTTCCATCCTCCAAGAACAGCTTCTCAGCCTTCACCAGCTCATCGATTGCCGCGTCTGTTTGGGGGAAGAATCGGCAGACGGCGAGTGCCTCGTCGCGCGACACGGGCTCGCCGGTCCCCCACATCTCGGCGCAGAGCTTGAAGTACACATATTCGGCTTCGTGACTGAGGCGCTGAACGCCCCCGTTCCAGCGGTCTAGAATGAACGCTACGTGCATCGGCTTCTCGCTCATGCTGCCTCTTCGGTCTTGATGATCTGCTCCCAGCTCCACCCCATCCGAATGCGGATGAGGTCCGCCGTCGAAAAGGCGTTCGGGTCGCCTGTCGATGCCCGGTCGAGATGATGCCGTATCGCGCGCACGGCGACGTCTTCCAAGAAGGCGACAGAGTGCTCGCCGATGGCGGTTGGCTTCGTCATCTGATGGGCCGGCCTCTCGGGTCCATGCCATAGGGGTCGCTCGACGGCAGGCACAGCGGCACCTCGCCGAGGGCTCGCGCTATCTGCTCGTCACTGCACCCTCGGGCGCGCATCGCACGAACCGTGTCCTGCTTGCGTCGAGCGCCGGGCGTATCAGGCCTTACGCCACCTCGCGGGGCATCTAGGGCAATCACGGCGCGCGCCTGCCGTGACTGCTCTTCGCTCGGCGTCTCAGAGTGGGAATAGCTGCATTTGCCCTTCCGCCGCATGCACCAGGCCGAGCGCAGTGCCTTGGGCTTGACGCCAAGGCGCCTGGCTATGTGGCGCCACGGCTCGCCGCGATGGCGCCACAGAGCGATATCCAGCCACTCCGGCGCTGTGAGGTCTGATGGGTTTCTCATGCCGCCGCCCTCTTCGGCACCTTGCTGGACCGTTCGGCGGCCTGCTCGATGACGGTGACCTCGACATACCCATGCTCCGCATAGGCCTTCCACTTGTGGACCTCGACGACTTGGCTGTCGTCTCGGAACACGACGCCGTTGAAGGCGTCTAAGACAGCCTTTTCAAAGTTGTCGAGATCCGGCCGGCTTGTTGGACGGATGGTGCCCTCAAGCGCCCTCGTTGTGCGCCGACGCGACCAGGACCGAGGCACCGCCAGCCACACATGAAGGTCGAGCCTGACGGGTCCCACCATCGGCGGCTCACCCGCCATGGCCTCGACAGCCTTGAGCTTGGCGAAAGCCTCCCAATGGGCTGACTTCTTGGGCGTGTAGCTCTGGCCGCCACGCGTGAAGCGCGGCCGGCCTTTCGCCACGGCATCGCCATCTATCCGAAAGCTGACGTTGCGGTTAACCATGGGCAGGCTGGTCATACTCTCACCTCACAAAGCCGGCCGCCCCGCCAAAGCAGAGCGGCCGGAAGTGAACAGGGAGGTAGTCGGCGCCAGCGCAATGGCGTCCCCTTGACGGCCGGCGCCGAGAAGGTGCCAAGGGGTGACTGGTGCCCGGCCGGTCCTGCGCCTGCAGCCGGGCCTTGCCGCTCCAGCGCCGAGTCCAAGCGCTGCAGCAGCTCGCGGGACGGGCGGCATTGGACTCTGCCGTCGCAGGTCGCGTTCTGTTGGATGAGGACTCAAAACCATCCCATGTCTCTATCGAGCCGCTCGTGCGCCTCTTCGCGCTCAGCGAGCTCTTCGTCTCGCATCTCGCGTTCGCACTCGCGCGCTCCGCAGGTGTCGCGAGAGTCGAAGAAGCGGTTTTCGATGAAGCCCATGTCGTCGCCACACACGGGGCAATAGCGGTTCTTGCCATTCATGCTCTTCTCCTTCGCTGTTGGATGGGGCGGCTCTCGACGGCCACGGTATCGTCGAGCCTTTGGGCGTAACGGCGCCGCCCCTGGGGGAAGGGCTCTGACGTCGCCCGCCCCCGGCCGCAGGCTCGGCGAACGGAACGACAGTCTTCGCGTCCAAGGCCTGCGGTGTCTCAATCACTTGTTGACCTCCTCTTCGAGGCGATGAGCAAGCGCGTCACAGAAGAGAGCCCAACTGAACACCACTTCAGCAGCCTTGCTGTCGCTCGCTTGCACCATCTTCGCAGTCTCATCGATGTATTCCCGGCGCCTGGCCTGGCGCTCTTCCAGCGCGGCGGCTCTCGCTTTGAGAGTCAGGTACTCGTGTGCCGGAACCCGCGCGACTTCACGGTAGAAGAGACGGCGGATGCGGCCAGCCGGCATGCCAAGCTTGTAGGCCACCCGCGCAAGCCAGCTCTCCCGCGTGTCGTTCCACTGACGAGGCTCAACCGCCGCAATCAGCCGGCGGGTCTCGTCGGCAATATCTTCAGCGCTGATGCTCATATCTGAATTCTCGGACGGATTCTCCGGAAACACGGACGCCTCCTTCGCCACCTTGAAAGGCGTTGGAAGGAGGCAACGTGGAACACATCGGAACCATAGTCAGACGGGTGATTGCAGGGCTGACGGAGAAGCCGGGATGGGGGTCCCGCTCCGTCATGCCGCTGTCGAATGAGGCGGTCACCGACCGGCACCCAGGGATTGGCGCAGCTGCTTCCGAAGAGAAGCCAGACCGAGCACATCCCATATGCGGCGCCAGTCGGCCGGTGCCGTAGTCTCAATGACGGTGTCGCGGCCTTTGATATGCTCACCAGCCCAGATGTCTACCTCCAGCAGCTGCCACGGCGGCTGTTGCCCGCCAATGCAGAAAAAGAACCGTGGTGGACAGCTCTGAGCCGACGCGATGACGCGGCACATGTGAAGATAGAAGCTGAAGCTGCGCCGGTTGTTATCGCCAAAGGCAGCATTCGCGCTGGCCTTTCGGTCGAACATCGCGATCACGGCATGCTGGCGAACCACCTTCAGCTTGTTCTCGTAGTGGTCCGGCTCATACTCCAGGAACAGCTTGTCGCCAGTGTTGGCGCCGAAGGCCTCGAAGCCAAAGATCGCATCGACGTCGTTCATCTGATGGCCCGGCCCAAGCGCACGATGCGCAGCGGCCCATCCGTCGCCCGCGCCGTCGATCCGACGCTTGACGCCATTGTCGAGCCTGTCGCTCATCATGCTGCTGCGATCCTCTTCTTGGCCACGGCAGCGGTCTCGGCGTCCAGCTCAATTCCTATGAAACCTCGATTGCCCTTGCGGCAGACCACGCCCGTGGTCCCGGCGCCCATCATCGGGTCCAGGACAGTCTGTCCAGGCAAGCTGCACCGCTGCAGCAGCTCGTCCATGATCTGCTCGGACTGCCCCCACTTGTGGAAGCGCTTGTCGTTGTTGTTGACATCAGTGCGGATGAAGTCGGAACAGCCGGCCGATTTCACCGCGCCCTTGGTGAACCACAGCGCCGGCTTCCAGAAGGCGTTGATGCCGCGTGCGTGCTGCTGCACCGCTTGTCCGCCCGGCATGTGCACCGCGATCGTCCAGTGATAATCCAGGTGCTGGCTCAGCGCGCTCATGTACTCGAACAGGTAGGTCTGGCCGCAGAGAACTACGCAGCTGCCGCCCGGCCTGAGGACACGCAATGCCAGAGCGGCCAACGGCTCGAACAGCTCTACCGCTTCGCGCACGTAAGGCGGATCGGTCACGATGGCATCAATGCTCTCATCGGCGATCTCGGTGGGCGCGGCCTCGCGGAAGTCGCCGACGATCACCCGCGACTTCATGAGATCTTCGTATGTGTCGATGTAAGCCTGGATCACTCCAGCCAACTTGGAGCCCGGCCGCATCACGCCCTTCTCGATGAGGGCCTTCCAGTCCGCGTTCGGCTCGACACCACCATTCCGCTGGCCACTGGCGGCCTTGAAATACTCGTTGATGAAGACCGGCTTGCGCACCTGCTCGCCAAAGTCGCGAAGCGCCTCGTCACGCTCTTCACCCTCCGGCATGGCCGCGCAGATCATCTCGACGCCGATGGCACGCAACGCGTTCATCGCCCGATAGCGCTGCGCGGCCGTGGTGAAATCGGCCTTGTCGAAGGTGTGGCCCTTGCCATCCTTTCCACGTGCGAGCATCCGGCACAGCTCGTGTTGCTGCTCGGACAAGAGCGGCGGGAGGACGCGGAGAAGACGCTCGGAGAATGCTACCACGGTAGCAGTCTCTGCTACCTCGCCATCGGACGGGAGCAGCCCAGAATCGCGAACAGCGGTAGCAACGATTGTCCAGGCCTTGTCATCGATGTCCTTGAGCATGGCATACTGGCTCACCTGCCCACGGCTCCATCCGAGATCCTCGGCCACCTCACGCTGCGTCTTGCCCTTGCCGAGCATTTGCCAGATCAGTTCCGCATAGCAGCAGAACGTCATCGGCAGCGCGTCCTCGCTGGCGATGTTCAGATCGATCGCGGCCTTGGTCAGAGATCCGTTCGGCGGCGGGCCAATGTCGATGTAGGCCTCGGTCAGGCCAAGGCGCTTGATGGCCTCAAACTTGTGGCAGCCGCCGTAGAGGACGCCGTCCTCGGTCACGGCCAACGGGTACTGCCGCAGCAATCCGATGCTCTCAATCTTCCGCATCAGGCGCTCGACGTGGCGCTCGTTCAGAGGGCGGACGACATGGATGCCGCGAACCGTCGAAAGAGGAAGAAGCTCGCTCATGCCGCGCGCTCCCCGTCAGAAGCGGCGATGAAGTCGTCGGCGGTCAGCGGCAAGCCAGCCTCCCGCGCAGCCCTCAGCACGTCGGCCTGGCGTCTCGCCGGGACTACACCCCGGACCTTCCACCCGTGAACGGTGCTCGGGTGCCTCATCCCGAGCGCATTGGCCAGTGCAGTTTGGCCGCCAAACAGGCCGATGATACGCGCTGCTACGTTTTCCATGCACGTATATTTACGTCTTTCTACGCGCTTGTCAACGTGGATCGGAAACGGTTGCCCCGCAAGAATGCGCATCCGGCAGTTAAGTGAGGCGCAGCATGAACGAACCGCACATCACGGATAGGTTTAGAGAGCTTCGAAAGAGGGCGGGCTACACAAGCCTCGACCGGCTCGCGAAGGAGATGGGCTATAAAGGCGCAAGCAGCATACAGCGCTACGAGGACCCAAACCTCTTCAAGGGGCCGTTTATCAAGATCGCTCTAGCGGAGAAGCTGGCGGCTGCTCTCGTGGGCAAAGGCAAACCAGCTGTGACTGAAGCGGAGGTGATGGAATTGGCCGGTATCTCAAGACCTCTGCCGCAGTCCAACGTTGGGGAGATTGCCGAGCTGCCCGATTTTGTTGACTCGACCGCTACTTTACCGAAAGATATCCCCGTTTTAGGTATCATTGTGGGTGGTGATGAAGGGGACTTTTCGATGAACGGAACGATTGTGGACTACATCCGGCGACCGCCAACGCTCAAGGACGTCAAGGATGTTTTCGCACTCTACGTCTCCGGCGAATCGATGTCGCCTTGGAGAAGGTCAGGCTCGTCAGTACTCATCAACCCCAACCGGCCAGCGCGCATCGGCGATTATGTTATGGTCGAGTTGTACCCCGATGTTGACGATGAAAGCCCGGGGCGGTGTCTTATTAAGTTGCTTCTTAAGAGCACCTACACCGTTGTAGTTCTTGGCCAACATAATCCACCAAGAGACGATATTGAGATTCCCAAAGAGCAAGTTAGGTCGATTTATCCGGTGATAGACTACGACGATCTGCTGGGAATCTAAATTGGATACGCTTTGAAGACGCAAAAATGCGTTGACTTTTTGCGTATGATGCGTAAGTGTCTCTCCATCACCGCGATGGAGACCCCCACCGATGCCGAACCCCTTCCCAGCTCCGCGCTTCATGTCGAAGGCCATGAAGACCGTCAGCAGCAATCCGCCGAGCCCTCATCAGAACTGGGAGGAGACGAAGGAGCGCGGCAGGGAGGAGGCTGCTCACCACGGCACCTATGTCGCCAACTACATCCTGCACAGCATCACTCTGGCGAACGGGCGGATCCTGCCGCGAGAGGGCGCCAGCTGGGAGAACGTGAAGGACGAGCCTGAGGAGGAAGTCTCCGAGGACACCGAGCGCCGGGCAGCCGGCAAGCAGAAGGCGGCCTGACGATGACCACCCCCAGCCTCACCTACAAGCAGCTTCAGCTTCTCGACCTCCGCCCTCGCGAAGGCCGCATGACATGGCTGAGTGCTGCCAAGGCTGGCGCGGGCTTCGACAGTCTTCTCTTAGTCGCGGTGGCCCTCTCCCGGACCGACAAGGACGTAGAGCGCCGGCTGCGTCTCTTCTTGGCCGATTGCGCGGCGCGCGATCTCCACATCTTTGAGAAGGCGCGCCCCGGCGACGACAGGCCGCGTAAAGCCATCATCGCGGCACGCCAGTTCGCGCGCGGCGAAATTGACGACGCGGCCAGGGGCGCGGCCAGGAGCGCGGCCGACAGCGCGGCCAGGAGCGTAGCGTGGAGCCCGGCCTGGAGCCCAGCCTGGAGCGCGGCCGAGAGTGCGGCCAGGGGCGCGCCCGAAAGCGCGGCCAGGAGCGCGGCCGGGAAGGCCGAAGAGCAATGGCAGCGAGAGCGTCTCGTTGCCCGGATGTCGGCGAAGGAGCCCGGCGACTGGCCCTTGCCAGAACCGGCGGAAGAGAAGGAGGCCGCTTAGTGATGCCGGTCCTGCTCGCCGCGATGTACGAGTTGCGCGCTTGGCTCAGGCCTGAGTCGATGCTGCCCAGCACCTGCCCGCGATGCGGCACGGCACCTTATCTGCAGCCGTACATGAGCACGGGCCGAGGCTGGGCCGGAAGTGGCGGCAAGCCCCATTGGAGCGTCCTGTGCAAGTGCTTTGACGACGCCCCGTCGCAGAGAACCAGAAGCGCGGCTATCGCGATTTGGACGGCCGCGCACAAGGAAAGGCATGAGGAAAAAGCCATGTCCTACCCCGATGAAAATCACCTCGGCTATCCCCCCGACGTCGAGGGCATGCGCGAAGACCTGCAGAGCGCCAGCGAGCGCGGCGACGACTTGCTCATGCACCTGGACGGCGCCATCCGTGCCGCTGAAGAGCTGAACCGCCACTATCTCGGCAAGCATCAAGAGATTGACGTTGATGAGCTGAAGAGCGCCCGAGCGCAGGCCAAGCAGAACATCGACTGGCGACGTAACGAGCTGACGGGCGCGATCAGCGAGGCGACCGGCGAAGACCTGACCAGCGAGGCGCGGCGTGACTACTACGCCGGGCAGGGCGTGCGGAGGGTGGCGTGATGCTTACCGAGGAAGAGGCCAAGAAGCTCGGCGCCCTCACCGAGAAGGCTTGGGGCTGGTTCTACACTGCCGACGAAGAGCGGTACTTTGGCCCCTACGCCTCCAAGGAAGATGCTGTCCAAGCGGCCATTGAAGAAGAGTGCGGCCTTCATGGCGAGTGGGGAGCAGACGGCTTCAAACAGGAGGACTGGTCCTTCGTCATCGCCCGCTGCCAGTCGAACCCCTTTGCGCTGTCTGGGTACTTTGATGCCAGCAGGTGGCTCGAAGACCTAGCGGACGACTTCGACTACCTGCTGAATGAAGACGGGGAAAGCGCGGTCGACCTCGGCGGCGGACTCCCCGCGTCGCTGGAGAAGGCCGTGAGGACCGCCATCGACCGGTGGCAGGTAGAGAACAGCGTTCAGCTCAAGAGGTGGGAGTTCGCCAAGATTGAGCCGGGAGAGCGTGTGAATCTCACGCCCGTTGGCGGCCTCGCCGGCAAGCCTGAGGAGCTGGCGTGATGGCCGAAGCCCCACCATGGAAGGTCTACAGAGGCGGCAAATACGTCGCCGCCTGCAAGCACGCCGAAGACGCTGCCTGCCTGGTCGCACTCTCAGGCGGTGAGGTCAGGCACGGCCACAAGCTGGTTGTCTGGCGCGAAGGCAAGGAAGAGTTCCCTGCCGGCGAGAGCTACGACAGGGCCGCCGCTGTGATGTTCGAGCGCGAGAGGCTGGCGTGATGCCCCGCCTCTTCTACCTCATCATCCGCGCCGTACTTCGACGACGGGCGCGGCGACGCCGGCAAGAGCTGGGCCAGCCGACCGCTGCCGACTTGCGGCTTGTCATGGAAGGGAGCGCTGATGCTTAGCGAAGCCCAACTAGCTGCACGCGCAGGCAAGCTCACCGCCAGCCGCGTCAAGGTGCTGATGACCGGCACCGACGACGAAATCATGGCGCTCTGGGAGCAGATGACCCTTGGTGAGCCAGAGCCCGATCTATCCGACATCTGGGCGGTTCGGCTGGGCGAGGCCACCGAGGCGCTGAACCTCGAATGGTACCGGCGCAAGACAGGTCATATCCTTACCCGCCATGGTGAGGTGACGCTGCACCCTGTCCACGACTGGATGGCGGCGACCCTGGATGCCTTCGACGCCGAGCTGCCCGGCCCCGTCGACGCCAAGCACGTCGGCGGTTTCGAGAAGCGCGAGAAGGTGGTGCAGCGCTACTGGCCGCAGATGCACTGGCAGATGCTGTGCACCGACACCTATACCTCGCGTCTGTCCATCATCGAAGGCGCACGCGAGCCCGTTGTCGAGGCCATCGACTTCGACAAGGACTACGCCGCAGAGCTGTTCGATAGGGCCGAGCGCTTCTGGCAATGCGTGGTGAGCCTCACCCCGCCCGTGGACCTGCCGCCGCCTGTCGAGCCTGTATTGCCCGAGCGGTGGCGGACGGTGGACCTGCGAGAGTCGTTCCTCTTCAGCGAGCCGCCCTATGGCGATGGTGAATGGCACCCTCTGCCTGAAGCGCCGAACTGGGCCGCGCCTATGCGAGATGCGCTTGAGCTTTGGGATGAGAACAAAGCCTCTGCCGCTGAGTTCGAGGGCGCCAAGAAGAACATCAAAGCCCTGCTGCCCAACGATGTCGGCGAAGTGCTGTTCGACGAAGTCACCATCAAGCGCGCCAAGAACGGCGCCGTCACCATCAAGGAGGCGAGCAATGCCTGACAGCGCTCTCTTGGATAAGCCTGGCGCCCAGATTGCCAGGGCTCTAGCCGACGCTCAAGCCGACATGGACAACCCGGCGACGAACAAAGAGAACGACCACTTTCGCAACAAGTATGCGACGCTTGACGTAGTCCGCGACGCCGTTGTGCCGGCGCTTACCGAGCACGGCATTGCCGTAACGCAGACGCCTGAGTTTCGCGATGGGCGCTTCGTCCTGGTGACGACGCTGCGGCACGAATCCGGCGAGATTATCGAGAGCGTTTGGCCTCTGCCGGACAAGGTAGAGCCTCAGAAGATGGGCAGCGCGCTCACCTATGCTCGCCGCTATGGGCTCTCTTCCATCGTCTGCATCAGCGCGGACGAGGACGACGACGGCAACGCGGCGCAGGCTGAGGGGCAGAAGCCAAGCGGCGCAAGCAGGCCCGCCAACGGCAAGGCCAGCCCGCCGGCTGCCACGGCGACGAAGGCCAAGGCTGCCACACCGCACGATCCCGAGACCGGCGAGGTTCGCGAGGGCAAGAAGCGCATCAAGCCCCACCCTATCGAGGTCGAGCCGCTACCCAATGGCACGGGTTCGGACTGGCAGAAGTGGACGAAGAAGTTCATGGGCGCCGTCGCAACGTCAGCCAACAAGGTGGACGTCGAGGACTGGCTCTACGAGAACGCGCCGAAGCTTGAGACGCTGAAGGCCGTCAAGCCCTCGGCCGAGAAGACTGTCCAGCAGCGCATTGAGGCCTTCAAGAACACCCTTCCGCCAGAAGGCGCCATGGCCGGACCCGACGACGCCGAGCTGGACCGGATGGCTGACGCGGCGATGGGGCCGGGCTGATGGGCATCCGCAGCTTCACGTGCCGGCACGTTACAAACAGCCTCGCCAAGGGTTACGACCGCGAGCCCGAGAAAGCTCTGGCTGGAGCGCCGTCGTCGGCGGCCCACGTTTTCGCTCGCCGCGCGCTGCCACTCAAGCCGGGCGACTGGGCAGTCGTCGAGGTAACATCGCCGACCGGATCGGTGACTCAGTGGTGCGTTCACGCGCGGCTAGACTGCTTTGTGGTGAGGCGCTAGCGATGACCGCCCCCCGCTCAGTCTGGCTCATCCGAGCCGATGGCAGCCTACTGCCGGCCGACGACGTCACTCGCGCCCGCGTTGCCAAGCGCGCTGGCGAGCAGGTGTTGATGGCCGAGCCGCGACGCCCTCGCAATGTCCGCCAGCACCGCCTCTTCTGGGCGCTTCTGCAGAAAGCCGTGGATGCCGGCGCCGACGCCAACTCTGCCGAGCACCTGCTTGCCAAGGTGAAGTTCTTGCTGGGCAGGGTGGATTGGGTGAGGCTGCCGGACGGCCGCATGCTGCCAAGCCTGCAGTCCATTGCCTTCGCCAGCATGCCGCAGGCTGAGTTCGACGACTTCTTCAAGCAAGCGCTGGACATCATCTGCCACGACTTTCTGCACGGCGCCGACCGCGATGTCTTCCTGAGAGAGCTAGAGAGGGCAGCATGACCGACATTGACGAGCTGAGGCGGGTGTATGATGAGGCTGAAGGCGCCGTCGTCCCCGACCCTGACGAGGGCATAGAGTCCTTCGACTTTGCCGTCGCCCACGACGCCGCTCTAGCTGCTGTCGCGAAGCACGTACGCCACAAGACATGGAGGCGACTGCGATGGCTTATAGTAGGTGGCGGCATAGAGGCGGCAAAGCAGGGTGACTGGCAAGGCAAGTCTGCCACAGACAGTCTAGCGGTAATGCTCTCGGCGGCGCTGCAAGGCGATGGCGGAGAGGCCGCGCCCGATGGCCTGGAAATCAACATCGAAGTCGCAGAGCAACAGGCCTGGCGAGACTGCAGACTATACGTCCTGGCAGAGGCGCAAGAGCGTCTGGTGATCGCTCTTGAGAAGAATGCTGTTGAGCCCTGGGTGCTCACTGCTGTGTGCGAGGTTCTCGACATCATGAAGAAGGAGCCAGCAGCATGGCCGACGAGAAATCCCCCACCTTGGAGGCGCTGGAGGCGCTGCGCGACAAAGCGAACCAGCGCACCAAAGCCAAAGCGTGGCGACAGCTGCGCTCGCTCCTCGACGAACTCATCTGGCAGGAGGTGGCGGCGCTAAAGACGACCTTCACCGTCTGGAGCCCCTACGACACGGCCACCAAGCTGGACGTCGAGGCCGACGACCATCAGGACGCCGCTCAGGCCTTCCTGAAGAAGCTGGGCGAGAGCGAGCCGTCCGCCCTCAAGGTCCACAACCACGCGCTTCTCGTCCAGGCGCCAGGCGAAGAGCCCGAACGCTGGAGCGTCTACATCGATTGGCAGCCGGCGTTCACAGCATTGAAGGAAGAGGGCGATGACGACAACGCTTGAGGCGAGGAAGGAGGCGGAGTACGCCGCCGAAACAGCGCTCTGCCGCACCCACAGCCACACGCACTCTCGCCGCCAGATGGCAAAGATCGCCATCGAAGCCGCCGCGCCGATCATTGAGGAGGGGGCGCTGGAGAGGGCGGGCGGCCGCATTGACGAGCTGCGCGTTGGCTACGAGAGCGCGGCGGAAGGGGCATCGGACCTTTCCTATGCCCAGGACTGCACCATGGCCGCAGAGGTCCTGACCTTCGCCGCCAAAGAGGTCCGCGCCCTCGCGAAGAAGGAGCCTGCCGATGTCTGACGCGGAAGAGCTGCTCCGGGTTTACAACGATGCACGCGAGCAAGTCGACGCGCAGGCGGGCTATCACGGACATTCGAGCGGCCACCGAAACGCCCTAGCCGCCGTCGCCGCCCACGCCAGGAAGGAGACGCTGGAGGAGGCGAAGGCAGACCTGAAGGGGCTTCATCGTAGCCTCAAGAAGCAAGCCGAGGTCTTCTGGAAGAGCGGCGACCGCGAGGCTGACCACGACGAGCTGACCATGCAGGCGCTCGGCGTCCGCAAGTCCATCGGCCGTCTAGAAGTCCTGAAGGAGAAGCGCGATGGCTGAGCGGCGGTGTGAGACTTGTCGATACTTACAGCCGGTTGGTCGGGACACCGCAGCATGGCTCGAATGCCGCAGATTCCCGCCGACCCGTTTGATCCCTGAGGACAATCTGGACCACTGGCCCGTCGTGTCAAAGGGCGCCTGGTGCGGCGAGTGGCAGGAGAAGGAGGGCGAGCATGCCTGACATCAAGCAGCCGGCGATTCGGAACAGCAGTTTCGGCCTGTGGTATGACCTCTATGAGAGCTTTCCGGGCGCGTCGCGCGTGATTCTCTGTCGAAATCGCGGCTATGGCTACGAGCCCTTCAATCTGCGCCTCCCACATCAGGTCTACGTCGAGGACGTCAAGAAATGGGTCGAGGGGCGCAGGTTCGAAATCAGCGTCATCGGCGTCCCAGCAAGCATCGAGTTTCTACAGCTGGAGCCGCCCAATGACCGCGCGGCGAGCTGAGATGGAGGGCTACCTTGTGCTTTCGGAGGTGGCCGAGCACTTCCGCATGAAGCAGTCCTCGCTCTACAACGCGATAGCCCGCTGCCAGAAGGAGTTCGAAGGCGTCGAGTTCTTCATCAAGCCCGCCGGCAAGAGACTCTTCAGCGAGACGCACGTGAAGCGCCTGAGAGACGCCCTATGCCAACTAGATACAAGCAAGGAAAGTTCACCCTCTACGCCCCAGGCGAGCGGCGGGACTCGGTCCACTGGATTGCCCGTTTCACCGCGCACGGCCGGCAACAAGAGATCTCGATACCCATCGGGAGCAAACGCGAGGCTGCTAGAATTGCGCGACAGCTTGTGCAAGCAGAGCGAGATGCGCCAAAAGACGAGGCGACGCCAAGGACCTTCGCCGAAGCCGCAGACCTCTACGCGGACGCGAGGAACGCAGACCGGCGCACCAGGAAGTGGCTCGAAAGACTGAAGGGAGAGCTGGGGCACATGCTCTTGGAGGACGTCATGCCGGGCAACATCCAGGCAGCTGCGAACAAGCTGTATCCGGGCACCCTGCCCTCTTCCAAGAACCGCGCCGCCATCGTGCCAGCGGCGGCGGTGCTGCACCACGCGGCCGCAGACGGTCGCGTCGAGTACCGGAAGGTCGAGAAGCTCAAAGAGGCCGCACCCGAGACCCGTCGACCGGATGACGCGGTGGTGGCCGCCCTGCTCTCCCACAGCGAGGGCGCAATGCACGTCGCCCTCACCTTCCTGTTCCATCAGGGCTGGCGCATCACCGAGATGCTGAGCCTGCTCAGGGAGCACGTCCACCTGGAGCAGCGCGAGCTTGTGGCCTTCGTCAGCAAGTCAGGCGTATGGAAGCCCGTGCCAATGCATGAAGCAGTCCACGATGCCCTGGCGCCTTGGCTTGAGGGCCTTCCAGAGGGGCGCGAGCGGGTCTTTCCGTGGCGCGACCGCTGGACCTTCTACGACGACCTGAACCCACTCAAGAAGGCCTTGGGAGTGGAGTTCACCCCGCACCAGGCTCGGCACTGGTTCGGCTCATCGCTCGGGGACACAGGCGCAAGCTCGCGCGACCTGACGGACGTGGGCACCTGGACCGATCCGAAGTCCACCCAACGCTACAACCGGTCGAATCGCGAGCACGGCAAGCAGGTGATGTCGAGGCTCAAAATCAGGGCGAAAGAAGGTAGCGATGACGCAAGTTCTTGAAATGTCTCGGTTCTGGCCACCCTTGGTAAGGACGGGGTCGGTGGTTCAAGTCCACTCGGCAGCACCATCAAAATATCTCTTAAAAATCGGATGTTCAGCGCGATATCTTCGAGTGGTGTCTCGCTGGGCGAAATCCGGATAAAGTGCGAGACCGAGCGGGGGAGTCCGGGGGACGAGGCCGGCCTGGCACAAGCCTTCGTCGCTCACAACGAGGCAGTGAAGGCGACGATCCCGGCCGAGCGGCTGCTGGTCTATGAGATCAAGGATGGATGGGAACCGCTCTGCGCCTTTCTCGACGTCCCGACCCCCACCGAAGCCTTTCCGCGCACCAACGATCGCTCCGAGTTCTGGGACCTGGTGCAAGGCAAGGGCTGACGGGGTAGCCTCGACAGCGCTCCCTAGAGACTCCCATTGGCTGCACTGCGGGCTCGCCAAGGCCGGCAACGCCTATGATATGCAAGCCGCTCAAAGGGATCGCCTGCAATGACGGGGCAGAGGAAGCTAGCCGCCATACTTGCAGCTGACGTCGTAGGCTACAGCCGGCTTACCAGCGCCGACGAAGAGGGAACCTTGACCCGCATACGCGCGTTGCGCGGCGAGTTCATCGAGCCCACCATCGCCGAGCATGGCGGGCGCGTGGTCAAGCGCGACGGCGACGGTCCCGAAGCTCCTCGCCGCCTCGCCCGACGTCACGGCCACCAAGTACAAGCAGCGCCTGCCGATCAGGAACTCCGCATCGCTGGAGAAGGTTCTCTCCAGTCTCCGACGGGCAGGCCTGGCGGAAGGCGACTAGGGCGCGCCACCACCCCACCGAGCTTGAGGTAATGAGGCGAGAAGAACCGCTCGCACGGTGAACCTCGCTCTTCGCCAGCCCCATCAAAAAGTGGAGCCCCGCGCCGGGAGGATGGCACGGGGCTCCGGGTCACAACAGGTCCGCTATCAGACGAAGGCGAACTGGCTGGCGTTCAGGTCGTCGATCTCGGTGTCGGTCAGGAAGACCGAGCCAGCGTTGCCGAAGTCGATGAGGGTACCGTTCTCCAGCTCGATCGCGGCGTCGGTGATGTCGTCGAAACCGTCGAAACCCTGGACGTCGACCAAGAGCTCGTCCGCCTGGGAGAAGTCCTTGATCTCGTCGTGGTCGTCGCCGGCGGTGAATACGAAGACGTCTTCTCCGCCGCCACCGCGCAGCACGTCATTGCCACGACCACCGGCGATAATGTCATCACCCCGCCCGCCGCGGGCATCGTCGTTGCCATCACCGCCGTCGATCTCGTCCCGACCGCGGTTGCCGCCTAGTCGGTCGTTATCGGCACCGCCGACAAGCACATCCCCGCCCCGGCCGCCAATCAGGATGTCGTTTCCGTAGCCACCGTCGAGGGCGTCGTCTCCAGTGCCCCATCGATCTCGTCATTGCCGTTGCCACCATAGGCGTCGTCGTCGCCGTCGCCGCCGTTCAGTGCATCATTACCGTTGCCGCCCTCGATCCGGTCATCTCCAAGACCGCCCCTGGCGACATCATTGCCATTGCCACCGTCGATGATGTCGTCATCCTGGCCGCCCCGGATGAGGTCGTTTCCGTTGCCGCCCGAGAGGATGTCGTTGCCGACATTGCCGCCGATGAAGTCGTTGTCGTCTCCGCCATCAATCACATCCCAGCCGTCACCGCCACGGGCGATGTCGTTGCCGCCGAGTGCATTGATGATGTCGTCCTCCGGTCCGCCGACGATCAGATCGGCACCATCCGTGCCGTCCTGCTCCTTCACGGTGTTGATGTGCACGACCGCGATCTGGGCGCCGGGAAGCGTGAAGTCGGCGATTTCCGGCACGATGAGCTGGCCGAAAGCGTTGGTGCCGCCGAGAATGATCTGATCGCCGTCGCCGACGGGATTGCCGGCGGAACCGTTGAAGCCCGGATGGAGGGCGACCACGCCATTCTCGTCGACGCCGGTGTTGGGTGCCATCTGATTGATGAAGGCGGCGTCGAGCTCGGTGTTCACCTCGGTGCCGGCGTCATAGACGTCGGTGCCTTCGAAGATCAAGGTCTGCTCGCCCAGGAAGGTGCCGTTGGCGCCGAAGAGCTCGACGGCCTCGTCGGTTCCGATGAAGGCGTCGTTGGAGGGCAGGATCATGGCAGCCAGACTGACGGAGCTGTTCTCCGACCCGTCGACCGTGATGGTGGCCGAGGTGGTTTCCTCGGTCTGAACCGGACCTTGCTCTCCCGTCACCACGAGACCTTGGCTGTTGGGCGAGACCGCCAGGCGTTCCGTGGCCAGGATCGCCGGCGAACCGTCTTCCGCAAGAGACTCCAGTCCCGGCGAGGCCGCCTGCCCGGCTTCGAAGAGATCGAAGTTGCCGTTGTGAAAGCCGAAGTAGACCGGCGTCAGCAAGGTGCCGCCGTCCTCCGACGTGTTGACGACCGTGACCCTGAGATCGGTGGGATCTGCCATGGAAAAGCTCCTGCGATGGCTGTGGTTTCAGCGCGCGCAAGAGGTCAGGTTCTCCGGTGTCTCGGCAACACAACCCGCGTCACTTGGATGTGAAAAAGACGAGAGATTCTATGGGCTTGAACGGTAGCGGAGTTTGTTGACCGAACGTTCTATCCGGGTACTTGCTGGCTCGCGCAGGCTCACACTCCCGCGAACGCTGGCGAGGCCAAGGCAAAATCAAGGGGCGGCGACATCCTCGGTCGCGGGCGCGGCGGGCACCCCTTCCGACGGCGTCGCGACCTTCCGCGGCCGCCCGGGCTGTGGACGTGAGGCCACCTTTGTGCGTAGGTAGTTTCGTCAAGGGCTTGCAGCGCCCGCAACCGCTGCTCGCTCCTAGGGTAGCACTCTGGAGACGGCACTCAGTCGGAAAGGCGAAGATATGGTCAAGCGCCGTCGCGTCTCGATCCTGGATCTCTTGACCGACAAGGTCGAACCGCGGGGCGCCGAGGCCCTGTTCCAGAAGTACATCGGACGGCAGTACTACTCGATCATGCCGCAGGTCGCGGCGGCCTGGTGCCGGCGGCGCGGTCACGAGGTGCGCTATGAGACCTGCGTCGGCCAGGCGCCTCCCGATCAGCTGATCTATCCCGAAAGCGACATCGTCTTCATCTCCTCCTATACCAAGGCCTCGGCGCTGGCCTACGCCCTGGCGAAGGTGATCAAGCGCCGCGGTGCCAGGACGGTGCTCGCCGGTCCGCACGCCGCCTCCTTCCCGCAAGACGCGGCGCGCTTCGCCGACTACGTGGTGGTGTCCTGCACCCAAGAGCAGATCATCGATCTGGTGGAAGACCGCTTGCCGCCGGGACAAATCATCCGCTCGGAGAAGACCTCGATCGCCCTGCCGAGCTTGGCCGAACGCCTGGAGGACGTGAAGAAGGCGGCCTACATCAACGGCAAGCGCTCTCGGCTGACGACGGTCTCCTTGATGACCAGCACCGGCTGTCCCTATTCCTGCAGCTTCTGCATGGACTGGAAGTCCGTCTATAAGGCGCGCGAGACCGACGAGCTGGCGGAGGACCTGAAGACCGTCAGCCGGGAGTTCCCGGGCAACCTGATGGCCTTCCACGATCCCAACTTCGGGGTGCGCTTCGACCAGACCTTGGCGGCCTTCGAGCAAATCCCGCCGGAGCGGCGCAATCCCTATGTGATCGAAAGCTCCCTCTCGCTCTTGCGCTCCGATCGGATCGACCGCTTGAAGGAGACCAACTGCACCTACCTCGCGCCCGGAATCGAGTCCTGGTACCTCTATGGCGACAAGGCCAAGACCAGCGCCTCGGTCGGCACCACCAAGTTCGAGCGCGTCTGCGAGAAGTTCGACGAGCTTTCGGAGAAGATCCCCTCGCTGCAGGCCAACTTCCTGATCTGCGACGACGGCGACCGGGGCGACGAGCCCTTCGCGCTCACCAAGCGCTTCATCTCGCGCTATCCGGGCGTCTTTCCGGTGCTGAACATCCCCATGGCCTTCGGCGAGACGCCCCTGCGCGACGCGCTGGAGGCCGAAGGCCGGCTGCTGCCCTTGCCGCCGATCTACTACTCCAGCCCGGCGATGACGCATCACCTGATGCACTACTCGATGAAGGAAGCGCTGGCTCACAACATCGATCTGATCGACCACATCCTCTCCAAGCGGCTCTTCCTCCAGCGGATGAAGCGCAAGTGCTCGCTGGCGGTGAAGATCTTCTGGAGCCTCTTCCTCTTCAAGCTGGCCTCGCACCGCTCCCAGCTGAAAGAGCAGTTGCGGCTGCTGAGCGAGGCGGGAGACTTCAAGGATTTCCACGAAGGCAAGTCACGCGACGTGCCCCGGTACTACCAAGACCGAGTGAACAGGAACCTGAAGCAGTTCGCCGAGGTCTTGACCGATGAGGACCGCCGCTTGCATGAGTCTCCCCAAGGTGCGGCGACCGCCGGGGCGGCTCGCTACGCGGCGGAGTAGCCTGCCGAGAGGCACTAGGCGGGCGCAAGGGCGGGGCTTGGACGATGACCGGCATAACCGCGACCATGGCGATCACCCAAGCCGAGATTGCCGGCCTTCAGTCAGCTCTGCGCATCACCGCCTATCCCGTCATCGTCCGCGTGGAACGCCAGCAGCTGGGCGGCGGCTTCGGCGACCACTCCAGGCGACCCTTCACCTGGACGGTCTTCCTGCAGGTCGACGGGCAGTGGGCGCAGATCGTGAGCGCGCGCGGCTCGGTGCGCGAGTGGGGCAGTCTCGATCGCCTGGAGCGCTGGCTGCGCGCCCAGGGCTTCCGTCACTCCTGGCTGCAGAACGAGCTGGAACCGACCGAAGGGTTTGAGCCCAGCCCCCTGCCCGCCCCGATGCAAAAGTTCTAATCGCTCATCAATACCACTTGCCGGTGGAGAAGTCCGGCGGCGGCGTGAAGTCCATGTCGGGCTGCAGCGGCACGCTCTGGAAGGCGCCCTTGATCGCGGCATTCCACTGCTCGGCCCGATCCAGCAGGTTCCGCTCGGCGCTCTGCATGCGCCCGCGCGCCATCAGGATGCCGAGGTCGGCGCCGTGATAGCAGTACTCCCCCGCCCCGTAGACGCGCAGGTAGAAGGCTTCGTCCTCGTCGCCGACGCTGGTGATGTTCAAGGCGGGGCGCTGGAAGCTTGCCGTGCCGTCCGCCGCCATGCGCCAAATGCCGGACTGCGGCGCCCTGGTGATCAGCTCGACCTTGTCCTCGGTCTGCTTCAGCACCAGCTGGGTCCAGTTGTCGTAGTGGTTCCAGCGCTCCTGCACCGCCTCGAGATCGACCTCGTAGTCGACGTCCAGGTATTCGAGCAGGTGGAAGAGGAAGAGCGGGCAGCCGCCGTAGGTCGAGGTGATGAGGTTGGTCGGCGGCGAGGCGCCGCTGATCCTAGGATTGAGTTCCCCCAGATAGACTTCGTTGCTGTCCGTATCGAGCAGGAAGTCGACGCAGAAGACACCCTTGTAGCCTTCCTTGTAGAGGCGGTCGCCGAACTTGCGCGCCATCTCGCGCACCTTGTCGGGAACGCCTTCCGGCAGGATGTCGGGCGCCATGTCGTTGCCACACCATCCGCCCTTGTAGGGCGTGATGGACTCGAAGCCGGTGATGTCGGTCATGACGGGTCCGACCAAGGTCCCGTGGCGCGTCGCGCAGCCCTCGATGGTGCCGGGCAGGTGGTTGATGCGCTTCATCACCTTGAGGTCGGCGTCGCGCATCTTGGGCGCGTAGCGGGCCCAGTCGGCCTCGGAACTGATGAAGAAGGTCGTCCTACCGCTGTCGCCGTAAGGCGTCTGCACCACCAGGTCGCTGCCGAGACTGGCCCCCTCGGCCAGGGCCGTCAGCTCCTGATAGCTCTCTGCCCGTCCCAAGGTGTTGGGCGCGGAGGCAACGCCGGCCTCGTCGCCCAGCCGGGTCGTCTCGATCTTGGAATCGAGACGGTTGCGAAGCGCGGCGGACGGCAGGGCCACGTCCACGCCGACTTCCTCGCAGAGCTGCTCGGTCTCCTCGTCGAACATGACGAAGAGCGCCTTGCCGCGCGGGCGCGCCTTCACCCGCGCGCGGAACTCCGGATGGTCGACCAGGTAGTTGGCGACGTCCTCCATCGACTTGAACTCGGGCGCCTCGCTGGTCTTGGGCACGAAACAGCGCGGATGCTGGGTGTCGAAGATGTCGAAGTAGTTGACGAACTCTAGCGCGCCGACCCACTGATCCAGGCCCAGGAGGCTGAACGGCGTCGGCGTGATGACGTAGATCGGCGTTTCGTTGCGCCGGAGGTAGCGGAAGATATCGCTCAAGCCCTTGAGCTTTGGCCGATCGTCGCTCATTTTCATTGTCCTTCTTTCTTGCGCTCCGCGTCCGGCTGATCTTAAGCGCCTAACTAGGTCTCGCCAAACGATCGATCGTCTCGGCGACATCGGCCTCGGTCGTCAAGGGGTTGATCGTGCAGAGACGCAAGACGCTGCGCTCGCGCAACATGGTCGAGGAGACGCAGGCAAAGCCGGACTCGGAAACCGCCGCCGCGCGGGCGCGATGCTCGCCCGGCTTCCAGTCGCGCAAGGCAAAGCAGACCACGCCGATCTGTGCCGGGGTCACGATCTCCCACATGTCCGGACGTTCGCGCAGATAGGCCTCCGCGAACTCGGCAAGCGCGATGCCGCGTTGCACGGCTTGGCGAAAGCGCTTCGCGCCGTAGGTGCGGATCGACATCCAAAGCTTGATCGCCCGCGAGCGGCGCGTGAGCTCCAGGCTGCGGTTGCCGAAGTTGACCGCGCCGGTGGTCGCCTGCACGTCCTTCAGGTACTCGGGCGACATGGCGAAGCAGCGTTCCAAGGCCCCCGGCCGCGTCACCAGACAGGCGCCGATGTCGTAGGGCTGGAAGAACCACTTGTGCGGATCGAGCACCAGGGAGTCCGCGCGCTCGATGCCGGCCAGGTAGCGGCGCCCCTGCTCGGTGACGGCCGCCGGCCCTCCGTAGGCGCCGTCGACGTGCAGCCACATGTCTTCCGCCCGGCAGATGTCGGCCAGGGCATTTAGCGGGTCGGCAACGCCGGCGTTCGTGGTCCCGGCCGTCGCGACGACCATGAGGGGCCGCTTGCCGTCAGCCTTGTCCTCGGCGATCGCGCGTGTCAGCTGCGTGAGGGACATGCGGTAGGTCTCGTCCGTCGGCAGCTTGCGGACGTGACCCTCGGGACAGCCCATCTCCTCCAGATCGCGCGGCAGGGAGGAGTGCGTCTGGTCGGTCACGTAGGCAACGCCGTGACCCAGCTCGGACCTTGCCGTGGCAAAGGCGGTCAGGTTGGCCAGCGAGCCGCCCGACACCAGCACGCCCTCGGTCGTGTCGGGCATGCCGATCATCTGCCTCAGCCAGTCGATGGCCACCATCTCTACGGTCGCCGGACCGGAGCCGCCGCCCCAGGAGGCGGAGATGGTGTTGAAGCCGGTGCCCAGCCACTCACCCAGGATTGCCGCGAAGGAGCAAGGCCCCGGCACGCGCGCGAAGTAGCGGGGATGGTCGCCGTGCTGCTGGTGGGCCAGCGCCACCTCGGCCAGCAGCGCCAGGGACTCGTCGGGGTCCATCGGCTCTTCCGGCAGGGGGCCGCCCAGTGCCTCCATCAGCGCGCGCGGTTCGCCGGTGAGGATGGCCGGTTCCTCGTTCTTGCGCAGGTGGCGATCGATCACCAGGTCGACGACCTTGTGGCCGAGCCGGCGCATCTCCTCGGGGTCCATGCCCAACGCGTCGGCTGGATAAGCAAAGGCGTCCTCGACGTCGAGCTTCGGCGCGCGTCGCAGCATGGCGTAAGCCCCCTCGTCTGGCCTCAGCCGAACTGAATGCCCTGCGCCAGGGGCAGCTCGGTCGAGTAGTTGATCGTGTTGGTGGTCCGGCGCATGTAGTACTTCCAAGCATCCGAGCCGGTCTCGCGATCGCCGCCCGTCTCCTTCTCGCCGCCGAAAGCGCCGCCGATCTCCGCGCCGTTCGGGCCGATGTTGACGTTGGCCATGCCGCAGTCCGAGCCGGCCGCGGAGATGAAACGCTCCACCTCGCGCATGTTGTTGGAGAACACACAGGAGGAAAGGCCTTGCGGCACGTCGTTGTGCAGCGCGATCGCTTCGTCGATATCGCCCTCGTAGGTGAGGATGTAGAGCAGCGGGGCGAAGGTCTCGGACTTCACGATGGCGCTCTGCTCCGGCATGTCCATGATCGCCGGTGCGACGTAGTAGCCACCGGGGAAGGCGTCGGCGAGGACCCGCTCGCCGCCGGTCAGCAGGCTGCCCCCCTCCTCCCGAGCGCGGCCCAAAGCCTCGACGAACATGTCGTAGGCGCCCTTGTCGATCAGCGGGCCGACCAAGGTGCCGCTCTCCAGCGGATTGCCGATCTTCAGGCTGGCATAGGCCTTCAAGACCTTCGCCAGGAGGGCGTCCTTGATCGACTTGTGCGCGATCACGCGGCGCAAGGTGGTGCAGCGCTGACCGGCCGTCCCCACCGCGCCGAAGAGCACCGCGCGCAGGGCCATGTCGAGATCGGCCTCAGGCGTCACCACCATGGCGTTGTTGCCGCCGAGTTCCAGGATCCGACGGCCGAAGCGCGCCGCCACCTTCGGGCCGATCGCCTGGCCCATGCGCGTCGAACCGGTGGCCGAGACCAGCGGAACATCGTGGCTCTCCACCAGGGCCTCGCCTTGCGGCAAGGTGCCGATGACGATCTGCGCCAAGCCGTCGGGCGCCTGGCCGAAGCGCGCGATGGCCCGCTCCAATGCCTTGAAGGTCGCCATGCCCGACAGCGGCGACTTATCGGAGGGCTTGAAGATTACGGGGTTGCCGCAGATCAGCGCGTTGGCGGCATTCCAGGCGAAGACGGCGCTGGGAAAGTTGAAGGCGGTGATGATCGCCACCGGACCCAGCGGGTGATACTGCTCCATGATCCGGTGGCCCGGCCGCTCGGAGACGATGGTCTTGCCGAAGAGCTGGCGCGACTGACCGACCGCGAGATCGGCGATGTCGATGGCCTCCTGCACCTCGCCCAGGCCCTCCTCGACGATCTTGCCGACCTCGACCGAAATGATGTGTCCTATGTCGGCCTTGTGCGCGCGCAGCTCCTCGCCCCAGAGGCGGACCAGTTCACCGCGCACCGGGGCCGGGACCTCGCGCCAAGACTTGAAGGCGGCCTTCGCGCGCGCGATCACCGCCGGCATCTCCGTCAGCGGCGTCTCCTTGATCCGCGCGATCTCGCTGCCGTCGATGGGGGAGAAGACGGAGAGGCTTCCCCCGCTGTACTCGTCGGACGAAAATCCGGTCCGTTCAAAGACTTGCAGCAATGTACTCATGGACTTCTTCTCCTGCTTCGACGTCGGCGCGCGCTCCGGACCTCTCAGGCGTAGCGGACATCTTCCGTTTCAAAGGTCAAGGGATCGCGGCCGCGCTTGGTCAGCCAAGAATACACCGGCGGCACGCGGTCTGCGATGGACTCGACATGGATGTCGATAAGGCAGGGCCCCTTGTAGGCGAAGGCCTCGGCCAAGGCCTTCTCCAGCTCCTTTGGCGTGGTCGCCTGCCAGGCCTTGACGTCGAAGGCCTCGGCGATGGCCTTGCCTCTGGGCGGCAGAAAATCGACGCCGAAGCACTGGTTGTGCCCCTTCAAGCGGTGCAAGCCCTTGATCCAGCCGAAGCAGCCGTTGTTGAAGAGCAGCAGGATGGCCGGCACCTGCAATCGGACCAGAGTCTCCAGCTCGCCCACCGTCATGCCGAAGGAGCCGTCGCCGAACATGCCGATCGGCCGGCGCTCCTTGTCGGCGAACCAGGCCCCGACGGTGGCCGGCAGGGCCGAGCCCAGGCCGCCGAAGGCCCGCGGAATGACGAAGCGCGTGCGCCGCTGCTTGATCTTCAGGAAGCGGGTCATGTGCGGCGTCGGCGTGCCGGCGTCGGAGTAGATGTGGACTGGCTTGCCGTAGGCCTCCAGCGCCTCATTGAAGGCCTTGACCGCGCGCTCGGGCCGCATGGGCAGGGAATCGTTGGTCAACAGGACCTCCGCGTTCTCCCAGAAGCTGGAGCGGTAGTCGTTCAGGTGATCGACCCAGGCCTGATGCTTGGCGCTGTCGAAGCCCTCGGGGACGGCGGCCAGCATCTGGCGCAGCACCAGGCGCGCATCGCCGACCACGGAGATGAGGTTCTGGTAGTTGTTGGCCATCACCTCCGGATTGATGTCGATCTGCGCTACGCGCTTGTTCAAGGTGATCTTCGGGAAGGTCCAGCCGACGGTCACGACGGACCCCATCTTGGAGCCGACGAAGAGGGCGAAGTCGCACTCTTCCAAGGCCCGGTTTGCGTGGGGATGGAAGCCGTTGTCGCCGATCACACCGATCGCCAAGGGATGGTCGTCCGGCAGCGTCCCCTGCCCGGTCATGGTGGTGCAGACGGGGATGTTCAGGCGCTCGGCCAGCTCCGTCACCTCCGGCCCGGCGCAGGAGCGGTTGACCCCGCCGCCGGAGATGATGAGCGGCCGCTCCGCCTTGTCGAGCAGGGCCAGCAGCGTCTCGACGGTGCCCGGCGCGGGGCTGGTGGGGAAGGCCGGGAAGGTGCGGCATTCCTCTTCGACGTGGAGGGAGATCTTCTCCGGGTCGACCTCGGCCAGCAGCATGTCCTCGGGAATCTGCAGGTGCACCGCGCCCGGCTTGCCAGAGCAAGCCACGCGGAAGGCGCGGCGAATGATCTCTGGCAGCTTTTCCGCCGTCTTGATCTGCACCGACATCTTGGTGACGGGCTCGAAGAGCTTGGCGCAATCGAGCTCGGTCAAGACCCCCCTGCCCTCGCCCGGCAAGGGGATGTCGATGGTCAGCAGGATCACCGGCACGGAGGAGGCGTTGGATTCGGCGACCGGCGGCAGCGAATACATGGCACCTGCGCCCGAGGGGCACTCGAAGACCCCCGGCTTGTCGGTAAAGCGCGCATAGGCATCGGCCATGAAGCCGGCCGAGCGCTCGTCGCGCGCCATGACGTGGCGGATCCTGCCTTCGCGATCCTGCAGCGCCTCGTAGAGCGGCACGTTGGTGTCGCCCGGGACCCCGAAAATCACCTCGACCCCGTAGCCGATCAGCATGTCGACCAGTATGTCCGCGCCGCGCATCGCAACCCCGCCTTTCTTCAGAACGCTCCGTCCGAAGCTAGGCGTGGCCGCCGTCGGTCGCCAGGCGCGTTCCGTCGGCGCCGAGCCCAGGGGGTGACGGATCGACGGCCCTCTTCTACCCGGTCACGCGCAGTCGGCTCTGATCGATCGGCGTCACCTTCGCCGGCTCGCTCTCCGGACGGGCTGCCTTCTGGAGCGGACCGAGTGAATCCAGATAGCTGCGATCGAAGCCTTGATCCTTGTAGATCTTGAAGTCGACCTTGCTGTCCCGGAAGCTCTTGAGCGGCTGGCCGAGGCCCAGAAGGCCCCGCTCGCGCTGCCTGCGCACCACGTCCAGGTCGATCTCGATCGGCATCATCTCTTCATGGCTTTGGGCCTGATGCAGGACCTTGCCCGCCGGATCGACGATGACCGACTGGCCGTTGCCACCCGCGCCCAAACCGTTGATGTGGAAGAGATAGGTCTGGAACATCGCGCCTGTGGCCTGCGCGATCGCCAGATCGGCGTAGCGGTCCATGAAGTGCGCCAGCACGGGGTTGATGATGGCCTCCGCCCCCATGGACACCAGGGTGCGCGTCACCTCCGGGAACCAGATGTCGTAGCAGATCGACACACCGAAGCGACCGACCTCCGGAATGTCGAAGACGCAGAACTCCTCGCCCGGCGTCGTGCCGTCCTCGTAGGGCGCGAAGGGGAACATCTTGCGGTAGCGAGTAACCACCTCGCCGGCCGGATTGATCACCGGCGTCATGTTGTAGATGGCGCCGTTGCGGGTCTCGAAGAAGGAGCCGGGGATCAGCCAGAGACCGTAGCGTTGCGCCATCTCCTGGAAGTCCTGCTCGATCTCGCCGCCGGTCGGCTGCGCCGAGTGCAGGGCCGGACCGTGTGCCGCCAGCTCGCTGAAGATCACCATTTGGGTCCAGGGATAGAGGTGCATGAGCACGTCGAGGCGATGACGCATCTGCTCGACGTTGCGCGTCATGCCGATGGTCATCTGAATGCCGGCTACCGCAAAGGGTGTCATGCCTAGAGGTCCTTCACTTGTCTAGCGGATGTCATGCTGGTGCGTTCGCATGGAGTCGGAGGGTAGGAAAGTCTCGCTCCCCGCCTCTCGGGGCGGGTGGCCATCCTGATAGAGTAGGCGGCGTTCTCCCTCGTCGAACGCGCCAAAGCTCTTGTTCCATGGTGTCAAGCCCGGCCAGTGCAGGGAAAGGGTCCCGTCGAGGGGCCGATAGGCCGCCGTGTAGACCGTCCCGAAGCCGCTATCGTAGCGCTTGCTGTGCAGGGGAGCCCGCAAGAAGGCCTCCCGTAGCCTGCCGCCCGACGGCGCGTCCTGGCACATGATCCTCGCCAGCGCACTTTCGCGTTGGCGCGAGCGGGTGTGGCGGTCATGCCTGGGCCAGACCGCGCCAAGCTGGTGGTTGGTGCAAAAGCGCGCGTCGGTCACGATGGGCGGGCGATCGTGTGCCAAGAGGACGGTCGCGTGACGCCCCGACTTGTCCAGAAGGGTGACGTTGTAGGACATGTGGCAGGGAACGGCGCGCAGGGCCTCCACCGCGTCCGCCACGTCGTTACAGACCTCCAGAAGGTAGCGCATGATGATCGGAATGCCGAAGCCGCGCCCGAAGAGCGGACGGCCGCCGAAGGCCAAGGAGACCGCCAATCCGGCACTGTTCATCCCGTCGGCGAGGCCCGCCATGCCCTCGACCATGCCGATGACATCGCGCCCCAGCCACCGCGACTTCAGGAGGCTGGCCTCGTTCAGGGCCGGATCGAGGTCGTAGTTGCGGATCAGCAGCGGGCCGTCCCGATCGACGATCGCCGCCTGCGAGCAGTTGGCGAGGTAGCGCGGCGGCGTCCAGAAGGTGAGAAAGCGGGCAGCCTCGTCGTCGGCCCCGGCCAGGTCCACCAGGCGACGCCACAAGGCCACCATCTCCGGCATGTGACGCCGCAAGGCACGTTCGCCGGCGGCCCTGTCCGGCAAGGCCGAGTCGCCGTTCCTGGCGAGCCAGCGAGACCAACCGGGCCAAGCCCGCCGAAAGAGGCCCCGCCAGGCTTCGCCGGGCGTGCTTTCCGAGACGGCACGAAAGCAGAGCTCGGTGGTCTCGGCCGGGCGAGCGCCCTCACCTTCTCCAACATCATGAACCATGATGTGGAAAGGCTGGGCGGGAATCGCCAGTGAGTCAAGCGACCTGCTTAGCAAACTTGTCAACAGTCCTTGCACTGTGACGGCTCGGTTACAAGGCGTTCGCTGCATCGCGCTCTAAACGTCCTGGCGCTCTCTTCCGACGATTTGCCGGCCGGGGCGCCGCCAACCGCCGCTTTGCCGCTATCCCCTAGCGGCGCGTTGCGCGAGCTTTGCTGAAAAGGGAAAGGCAAGAAGCGTATGAAAGAGCGGGTCGTCGTTCTCGGTGCCGGAATGGTGGGGGTCTGCTGCGCGCTGGAGCTACGGAAGCGCGGATTCGAGGTGACGCTCATCGATCGGCGCGATCCGGGCAAGGAGACCTCCTACGGCAACGCCGGCGTCCTGGCCCGCAGTTCGCTCCTGCCTTTCAACAATCCCTCCCTTTGGGCCAATCTGCCGAAGCTGCTGACGAACAGAACGGCGTCCCTGCGCTACGACCCTCGCTTCCTCTTGCGCAATTCCGCCTGGGCTTTGGGGTTTCTCGCACGCGCACGCAAGACCGCCTACCTGGAGACCGCGACGGCGCTGGACGCGCTCATCCGGCTGTCCACCGATGAGCACCTGCGCCTGCTCTCGGAGGCGGGCGCCGGCGCCAAGCTGAACGAGAGCGGCTGGATCTTCCTCTATCGCTCGACGCGCGCGTTCGACAAGGCAGCCTTCGCGAGAGCGGCCCTGACGCGCTTCGGCGTTGCCGCCGAGGTCCTGGACGGCGCCGCTCTGGGAGATCTGGAGCCCCATCTGAGGCCGATCTTCGATAAAGCGCTCTGGGTCAAGGATGCCAAGTCCATCGATAGTCCCGGCGGTCTGGTGGAGGACTATGCGAGGCTCCTTCAGGAGAAGGGCGGCAAGCTGCAACGGCGCGAGATCACCGGCTTCGAGGAGAGCGCATCGGGTCTCGTGGTGAAGGACGCCGGCGGCGATCGGCTCTCCGCCGACAAGGTCGTGATCGCGCTCGGCCCCTGGTCGCGCGGCTTCCTGAAGAAGAGCGGCATCGTCGTGCCCATGGCCTTCGAGCGCGGCTACCACATGCACTACGCCACGGCCGGCAACGCCATGTTGAATCGGCCGGTCTACGACACCGGCGGAGGCTGCGTCCTCTCGCCGATGGCCGGCGGCATTCGCCTCACCACCGGCGTGGAGCTGGCCGCGCAGGACGCGCCGACGAGCTCGGCTCAGTTGACGATGGCCGAGCGCGCGGCGCGCGAGGCCTTTCCGTTGGAGGAGCGCTTGCTGGAGGAGCCCTGGATGGGCTGCCGACCCACCTTGCCGGACAGCAGACCGATGATCGGCCGGGCGCCGAGACACGAGGGGCTTTGGCTCGCCTTCGGTCACCAGCACATCGGCTTCAGCACCGGTCCCGGAACGGCGCGCGTCCTGGGCGCGCTGATGACCGGAGAGGTCCCGCCGATCGACGCCGCGCCCTTCCGCGCCGAACGCTTCCTCTCCTGACCTCAGCCTCGGCCCGGAGCCCTTTCCGGTGGCAGGTGCTCGCGCGTATAGATCTCGATCCTGCGGCTGTAGCGCGGCCGCACGAACTGGTTCCTGCCGTGGTGCGCGAGCAGGGCATCGACCGCCGCGCGCGCATTCTCCTCGGGCGCGTGGTCGACAACCAAATCGACGGCATTGTCGATCAGCATCTGCCGCGAGTTGGAACTGACGCCGTGCGCGACGGAGACGACGCCCGCCAAAAGCCCCCTGTCGTGCAAAGCCATCAGGATACGCGTGTTCCAAGAGGAGATGCTGTAGATCCCGGCGAAAGGCCCATGCTCCTTGAGATAGGTCTCAACCTTCCTGACGTCGCCCTCGTCACCGAGATTGCATTCGATGGCATAGTCCGCCGAAAGATGGGGGTGGCGCTCCCTGATGACCTTGCGGAAGCCGATCTCCCGCTCGTCGTGCGCGGCATAGCTCTGTAGCCGCGTGATCGCCAGCAGGCGTCCGCGCCGCGGCCCCACGAAGCGCGCCAGGAGATCGCCCACCATGCGGCCCGACATGCGGTTGTTGGCGCCGGCGAAGGCGATGCGCCCGCTGCCGGCGATGTCGGACAGCAGGGTGACCACCGGCATGCGCTCGGACAGGCCTCGCAGGGCATCGATGATCTGCGGATGGTCGAAGGCGACGACGATCACGCCATGATAGCCGCGGCGCAGGGCCATCAGCCTGGAAACGATGACGCTGGCCTCCTGGCTGGGGAAGAAGTGGAAGTAGCAGGTGAAGTGGTCATCGGCCCTGACCAGCTGGTACTCGCGGATCGCCGCCTCGATACGGGCGTAGAGAAAACGCTGCGGCTCGTTCATCACCACGGCGAAGCGCAGATGCTGCTTGGGTACGAGGTCGAGGTTGCGGTCAATCTTCAGGTCGCGCGCGGCCGCCAGCACCCTGTTCTCCAGTTCGGGACGAACGCCGCCGCGCCCATTGAGCACCCGATCCACGGTGGCGGGGCTCGCCTTGGCAAGCGCCGCGACGGCGCGCAGGCCCGGCTTGCGTCTGCTCATCATCCTTCCCTGCTTCTCTGTTTGATGGCTTTACCTCAGGTTGATGATCGAACTCAATCAAGAAAACTGTTCTAGTCTATGACCCAAGCTGAGAGGATGCAGACAGCAAACAAGGAAGAAACGGCCTCGGAACCAAGGGACTGGAGACATGCACGAGCCTCGCCATCTCGACACACTCGACCGCAGCCTGATCAGCTTTCTGCGCGAGAACGCACGCCATTCGGCGACCTATCTGGCCAAGAAGCTGCAGGTCGCGCGCTCGACCGTCCACGAGAGAATCGCCAAGCTGGAGAACGACGGCGTCATCGTCGGCTACACGACGGTGGTGCGCCGCGATCCGGCCGAGGAGGTGACCCAGGCCATCCTCTTCGCCGCCGTGGAGCAGCGGCGGGTGGAGCGTGCCGTCCATCGCCTGGAGTTCTTTCACGAGGTGAAGAGCTGCGCCTCAATCTGCGGCGAGTTCGATCTCTTCTGCCTGCTGGAGGCGCCGCGGCTGGAGGATCTGGACGTGGTGCTGGACGAGATCTCGCAGATCCCCGAGATCACCCGGATCTCCTCCACGGTGATCTATGCAAACAAGTTCGATCGCGTCGCCCTGCCGGCGGTGGTCACGGCACAGCAGCATCGCGACGTCGGCCGCCTGGTGGCGCAGGAGGCCTGAGCGTGATCGCCCGCGGCGGGCAGGCCGTCTATGGCCAGGACATCGGCATCCTGATGCTGGACACGCGCTTCCCCCGCATCCCCGGCGATGTGGGCAACGCGCTGACCTTCGATTTCCCCGTCCGCTACCGCGTCATCACCGCCGCCACGGTCGACAAGATCGTCGCCGACGCCGAGAGCGCGCGCCAACAGCTGCCGGCTTTCATCGAGGCCGCTCGGGAGTTGGAGCGCGACGGCGTGCGCGCCCTGGTGACCACCTGCGGCTTCCTTACCGTCTTCCAAGAGGAGTTGGCGGCCGCCGTCTCGATCCCGGTCGTCAGCTCCAGCCTCTTCCTGGTTCCCTTGGTTCGGCGGATGCTGGGCCCAGCGCATTCGATCGGCATCGTGACCGCCCATGGCGGCAGCCTGTCCGGCGCGCACCTGACAGCCGCGGGCATCGATCCGGCCTGGCCGGTGCACGTTCGCGGTCTCGAGGACTCCAGCGCCTTTGCGAGCGCGATCCTCGATGCCGGCCCGCGCGAGGACTACACACTTGACGTCGAACAGGTCCGCGAGGAGGTCGTGGCCGCCTGCCGCGCCCTGGTGGAGGCGCGTCCCGACATCGGCGCCATCGTCTTCGAGTGCACGAACCTGCCACCTTATCGGGAGGCGGTGACGCGGGCCCTGAGGCTGCCGGTCTTCGGCATCGACCACGTCGTGCGCTTGCTGCACCAGGCTCTCTAGGAGCCGAGTGCCCCCTCCCCTATTGGCTGGGTGGACGAGGAGCTTCGTTCGCCCGTTGCCTGGGATGGGTCGGCCGCGAGCGACCGCCTTGTGCCGGCGACAAGCCTTTAGAGCCTGACCTCGATCGAGGTCAGGCCGGCGCCGCCACCCGGAATCGTGACTCCTGCCTCCTGCACCATTTCGGTTAGAGCTGACATCGCACGCGCCCAGTGTCGCTCGGGCCGCGCGCCACATGTCAGCCAATCCGTCACTCGCATTGTATCAATACAATAATACTCGGTCATACTTATTCCAATTGTATAGATACAATTTAATTGGACACGCAAACTAACGGCAAGTGGCTGATACATCTGCAGATTTGGATAACTCTACATTGAATCCAGACAATAAAATGCTCTCCCTCTACTTGAACGATTGCGCCTCTTCCCATAAGTTGCGCTTGATCGAGCGTTGACAACGCGGCAGGCGGAGCGAGGCGACCTCTAGGGCAGGTACCCGCCGAGATCCGCAGCGACGATGCCGCGCCGTCGGCGGCAAACATCCGAGGACCTCATGCCGGCCACTGGCATTGCGGCAAGTCCGACAATGGGCAGGCTTAATGCGGAGGAATGAGCAATGGCGACGATCATCGGCGATCCAATTACCGAGACACTGAACGGCTTTAGTTTTGACGACGTGATCGCCGCTATGTCCGGCGACGACTTGGTCAATGGCAGACAAGGCGACGACGGAATCAGCGGCGGTAGTGGCGACGACACCATTCTCGGCAGTACAGGAACAGACATTTTGGGTGGCGGTGTTAGAAACGATACATTGATCGGTGGTAGTGGGAATGACCAATTGTCCGGTGGCGATGGAGATGATTCTCTCTTTGGCGGAATTGGCAATGATATACTAAATGGAGACACCGGATCCGACTTCCTCAAGGGAGGCGCTGGAGACGACACAATAGCCGTTCTTTTCGATGACAACACCCTGTTTGGGCAGGGCGGCTCCGATTACCTTCGTGGCGGTATTGGCGATGACATCGCCCGCGGGGGCGCCGGCGATGACTACATCAGAGGCGAGTCAGGAAGTGATAGCCTGTTCGGCCAGGGTGGTAACGACTCGATTTATGGCGAGAACAATGATGATTTCATCGTTGGTGGCGCCGGTACCGACACACTATACGGAGGCGCCGGCGATGACGCGATTCAAGGGAATGACGACAGCGATACGATCTTTGGAGATAACGGAGACGACGACCTACGCGGCGGCGGAGACAGCGACACGCTGCAGGGGACCCTGGGCGACGATATCCTGAGAGGACAGAACGGGGACGACAGCCTCTTAGGCGGTACGGGATTGGACACAGCTTACGGCGGTGCCAATGACGACGAGATCGCGGGCGGCAACCAAGACGACTTGCTTTACGGTGGCGGCGGTGCTGACAGCATCCTGGGCGGAAACGGTGCGGATGCGCTTTACGGTGGGAACGGGGACGACACCCTGGCTGGTGCGCTCGGTGACGATACGCTGACAGGCGGCGGGGGTCAGGACACCTTCGCCTTCTCTGCCCTGGCCTTCGGGCCGGAAGGCACGATCACCGACTTCACCTCCAACATTGTCGCCCCCGGCAGCGCGGATCTCATGGTCGTGGAGGTCACCGGCACCATCGGTTCTTGGATCGGTGACGCCACCTTCGACGGTTCCGGCCCGCAGGCCCGCTTCAACGACGGGCTCGACATCCTGGAGGTCGACGACAACGGCGATGGCACAGCCGACTTCTTCTACGTCCTCAGCGGGATCTCCGGGGCCGCCCAACTGACGGCGACGGACTTCCTCTTCAGCTGACGCTTTCGATTGGGCCTCAGGGTTAGAGACGAGTTCTTGCGTCGCTCTCGCCAGTACTTCGGCCCCGAATAAGACTCAGGAGACAGGACAATGGCACTTATCTTTGGAACACCGCTCACCGAGAGCCTCTTCGGAAGTGAGTTTGACGACGTCATCTATGCCGACTATGGCTACGACTTTGTCCAGGGCCGTGACGGCAACGACCTCGTCTGGGGAGCTGACGGCGGCGATACCCTTTTCGGCAGTTCCGGCAGCGATACGTTGGAGGGTCTCGTTGGACAAGACTCTCTCTTCGGAGGTGACGGTATCGACTTCCTCTACGGTGGCGCCGGGCAAGACACCCTTAGAGGCGGTGCGGGCGACGACACCATCCGTAGCAGCTTGGCTGCCGATTCCATACTTGGGCAAGACGGCGAAGACCTGCTCTACGGTGAGGTCGGCGACGATGTCGTGCGTGGAGGCAAGGGCGACGACGCGATCTTCGGCGGAGCGGGCGACGATCTTCTCTATGGTCAAGGTGGCAGTGATCTCATCCATGCCGGTTCCGGCGTCGACTTCGCCGTAGGAGGCGGCGGGTTAGACACCATCTATGGCGGGCTCGACTCCGACAATCTTATGGGCAACAACAGCACGGACACGCTTTTCGGTGACGAAGGCAACGACAGCCTGCGCGGCGGTGCCGGCAGCGACCTTCTGCAGGGTACCCTGGGCGACGACATCCTGAGAGGTCAGAACGGAGACGACTCCCTTGTCGGTGGAACGGGGGCGGACACGGCCTACGGCGGTGCCAACGACGACGAGATCGCCGGCGGCAACCAAGACGACTTGCTTTACGGTGGCGGCGGGGCCGACAGCATCCTGGGCGGAAACGGCGCGGACGCGCTCTACGGTGGGAACGGGGACGATACACTGGCTGGTGCGCTCGGTGACGATACGCTGACGGGCGGCGGGGGCCAGGACACCTTCGCGTTCGCCGCTCTTGCCTTCGGGCCGGAAGGCACGATCACCGACTTCACCTCCAACGTCGTCGACCCCGGCAGCGCGGACCTCATGGTCGTACCGGTCACCGGCACCATCGGGACTTGGATCGGCGACGCCACTTTCGACGGTTCCGGCCCGCAGGTCCGCTTCAACGAGACCCTTGAGGTCTTGGAAGTCGACGACAACGGCGACGGCAGCGCCGACTTCTCCTACGTGCTCAGCGGGATCTCCGGGGCCGCTCAGCTGACGGCGACGGATTTCCTCTTCACTTGATCCGCGAGGCGGGGGCTGACGGGCTCTTCACCCCCGGTCCCGACCACGTTACCCAGTCCCGGAGGTCCATACCGACTGCGGGCGTGCACCCATCTCGCTTGCCGTCATCGAGAGCGGCGCGGCGCGATCCTGTCTGGTTCGGATTCAAGCCTTCCAATGGATTGCCGCGTCGCAGACGCTCCTCGCAATGACGGCGAAGCGGGATTACCGGCCACTCGCACAAGGCTTGTAAGTTCCGGCATTCATACCAACCGAACTCATGCAACTTGCTCACCCTCCGTCATCGCGAGCGAAGCGCGGCGATCCAGTCAGTCTCGATCGAGAGTATCGCATTGGAGCGCCGAGCCGCGGCAGTCAGACGAAATCCCCCAGGTATCACCAGTATCCCCCAGAAGTCCACGAGCATCCGCCAGGTAACCTCCAAGCAAAGCCGCGCACAATCGACTAACTCGCTGCGAACGACGGACCGCGCGGCGGGCGAACACGCCAAGTCGCTGCAAGGGTCCAAGCAGGAGGAGCCATCACGGCAGTAATCTTCGGGACGTCCTTGTCGAAGAGCATCTACAGCACCAACTTCGGCGACACCGTCAATGCCGATGCGGGCTACAACTTCGTTCAGGGCCAAAACGGCGACGACAACCTCTTCGGCCAGGGTGGCGACGCCACACAGAACGGCGCATTTGGCCAAGGCCAGTTCACCGGTGACGCGAGTCAGAACGCCATCGCACTCTCAGGCCCAGCCTTGGGGGCCAAAAGCACGATCACCGAGTTCGTCTCCAACGTCACTGCCCCCGGCAGCGCGGACATCCTGCTGATCCCGGTGACCGGCAGCAGCGGTCTCTGGATCGGAGATGTCGCCTTCGATGGCTGCGAACCGCAGGTCCGCTTCGACGACACCCTCGAGATCGCCGGAGTCGACTCCAACGGCAACGGCAGCTCGAACTTCTCCTTTGTCCTCACCGGGGTCAGTCAGGCCGGTCAGCTGATGGTGGCGTGGTTCCTCTTCACCTGATTCTCCAAGCCTCGGTAGCCAGGCTGGGTACCGTCCGCGATTTGCGGGCCAACTCTACGCATTCAACGTTCGCAAACTCATAGAGACACCGAGCAAATCCACCAGGGATCAACAGCTTCCCCCACAAGTCCGCATGCTCTCACCACGGAACCCTCAAGCAAGACCTAAGGGATTCGACTATCAGACTGCAACCGACCGCAAATCAGTCCGCGGAACGACGTTGCCGGAGAGGTATCCCACGCAGCTGCTTGCAACGCGCGACCGATAAGCCGTCTCAATGAGGGTAGAGAACGCAATGGCTACGATCTTTGGCGACCCCTTCACAGAAACGCTTAACGGCTTCAGCTTCGATGACTTGATCTACGCATACTCTGGCGAGGACTTGGTCAATGGACGGCAAGGCAGTGATGGAATAGAAGGCGGAAGCGGAGACGATACCTTACTGGGGAGCACGGGCGTCGACTACCTGACCGGCGGTTTTAGAAATGATACTCTGATCGGCGGTAGTGGTGACGACATACTGTCAGGCGACAACGGAGATGACTCACTCTTTGGCGGAGCCGGCGCGGATGTGCTCAACGGAGATAACGGATCCGATTTCCTCAAGGGCGGCGACGGCGCGGATACGATCGCGGTCCTAATCGGAGGGAACAGCCTTTTTGGGCAAGGCGGTGACGACTACCTTCGTGGTGGCAATGGCGACGACATCGCTCGCGGAGGCGCGGGCAATGACTACATCAGAGGTGAACAAGGTAACGACAGCCTCTACGGCCAGGGAGGAAATGATTCCGTCTACGGCCAGAATGAAGACGATTTCATCGTGGGTGGCGCCGGTGCCGACACCCTTTTCGGAGGTGCGGGCGATGACGGAGTTCAGGGTAACGAAGACGGCGACACGATCTTTGGAGATGTGGGCGACGACAACCTTCGCGGCGGCGGCCACAGCGACATCCTGCAGGGCACTCTGGGCGACGACGTCCTGAGAGGACAGAACGGGGACGACACCCTCTTCGGCGGAACGGGGGCGGATGTGGCCTACGGCGGCGCCGGCGACGATGAAATCTCTGGTGGCGGGAGTACTGACAGCCTCTACGGCGGCGGCGGCGCTGATAGCCTCTTGGGCGGAGACGCGGACGATGCCGTTTACGGCGGCAACGCAAGCGACACGCTGACAGGCGCCTTCGGTGACGACCTGCTCAGCGGCGGCGCCGGTCAGGACAGCTTTTCCTTCTCCGCTCTGGCCCTAGGGCCGGAGGGCACGATCACCGACTTCACCTCGAACGTCGTCGCCCCCGGCAACGCGGACCTCATGCTCGTTTCCGTCTCCGGTGCCAGCGGCCTATGGATCGGCGACGCCACCTTCGATGGCTCGGGCCCTCAGGTCCGCTTTGACGCAGGTCTCGAGATCCTCGAGGTCGACGATAACGGGGACGGGAATGCGGACTTCTCCTACGTCCTCACCGGGGTCAGCCAGGCCGATCAGTTGACCGCCACGGACTTCCTCTTCAGCTAGCCCGGTCGCCACCGACCTTGCATGCCCTATCCGGGCCTCTATGCTAGGCTCGGGGGAAGGCGTGAACCGCCAGAACCCTCTTTAGTGTTGGATCTGAAACCTAGTTCTTACCCTTTAGAGCGAGGAGGGAACACGCAATGGCAACCATTATTGGCGATCCTGTCACGGAGAGTCTCTACGGCGGCAATCTCGACGACACGATCTTTACCTACACGGGCGACGACCGCGCGGCCGGACGCGATGGAGTCGACCTGATCTACGGCGACGTGGGAGATGACACGCTGTTCGGAAACTCCGGGGGCGACAGCCTCCACGGCGGTGTCGGCGCGGACAGCCTCTTCGGCGGTTCCGGCGAGGACGAGCTACGCGGCGGCGACGAAGCCGACAGCGCCTTCGGAGGAGCCGGAGCGGACCTCATCCTGGGTCAGATCGGTGATGACTCCATCAGAGGCGGCGACGGCGCGGACAGGGCCTACGGAGACGACGACAACGATCGCATTCTTGGACAGAACGGAAACGATCAGCTCTTCGGTGACGCGGGCGACGACGTACTGCGCGGCGGTGCTAACGTCGACTTTCTCTCAGGCGGTGCCGAGAACGACCGCATTTACGGCCAGGGCGGTGGCGACACCGCCTACGGTGATGACGGAAACGACTTCATCGTCGGCGGCGACGGTAACGATTTCATCTACGGGGTAACCGGGAGCAATACGCTGCAAGGCAACACCGGCGACGATACCGTGTTCGGCGGCAATGGCGACGACGACCTTCGCGGCGGAGGGGGTAACGACTTCCTGCGCGGGACCGGCGGTGAAGACGTCGTTCGGGGCCAAATCGGAGACGACAGGCTCTATGGCGCCTTCTTGGACGACACCCTCTTCGGAGGTGCCGACAACGACAGGCTTCTGGGCCAAGCCGACAACGATACCGTCTATGGCGACGGCGGTGCCGATCGGATCTTCGCTGGCGAGGGCATGGACACGCTTTTCGGCGGCAATGGCGACGATACGCTCACCGGAGGCACCGGTACCGACGTCATCAGCGGCGGCAACGGGCAGGACACCTTTCAGTTCTACGCCATGGAGACCGGACTGGCGGCGACCATCACCGACTTTACCTCCAATGTCGTGCCCAATACGTCAGCTGATTTGATCGACCTCGAGGTGTCCGGCGGCACCGGCATGTGGATCGGCGATGCCACCTTCGACGGCAGCGAACCGCAAGCCCGCTTCGAGGCCTCGACCGAACTGGTTCAAGTGGACAGCGACGGCGACGGCAGCGCGAACTTCGAGATCGCGCTTACCGGCGTGTCGATGGTCGACCAGTTGACATCGACGGACTTCCTCTTCAGCGCCTAACCAAGAGAGGCAGGTCTTGCTGTGGGGAGGAGGTGACGTGTCTCGCCTCCTTCCCGCCTCAGTGCAGCCTTGAGCGGTCCGGCTGGTCGGCCGGTTCAAGAGGATCCGCGTCGCTTCAGCCACGCGTCGGCGACCGCCCCCATGGTCTTCGGCGTCCCGTCCTTGATCCAGGCCATGAAGGGCCGGTCGAAGCGGAACGCGGCCCCGCACTGCTGGCGCAGGAAGCGGCGGACGTTCTGCGTGTTGCGGTAGCTCGGCGTGACGGGCGTGTCGCGTGTGATGGGATCGCTATGCCAATCGAAATCCGCCACCCCCCATCTCCTTGCCTTACTAGGGACGCTCGTAGCCCCAATGCGTAAGATAGCGGGCCCAGCGCTCTTCCACCAGGGCCAGGTCCCGCTCGGGAAAGCTACGGGCGGCGCGGGCGTAGCTGCTGACCGACCCCAAATGGTCCCTGAAGCGCGGCTCGGCCGTCGCGAAGCCCGGCAGGTCGAGGGCCTCGTAGATCCGGCGCAGACTACCCAGCGGGTCGGCCTCCAGGGCCTCGAAGCGCAGCTCGACGTAGCGGCCCGGGGCCAGCGCGCCGGCGTCCTGGATCAGCGGGTCCATCACCTTGGGGTAGGTCTCCAGCGTGATGGCCTCGGGGTCCAGACCTTCGGCCGGCTGCAGGGCCAAAGCCTCGAAGAGCTTGGAGAAGAAGGACCGGGTCGACGCGAAGACCTCATGCGGATTGCGCACGATGTGGACGAACTTCGCGCCGGGATAGAAGTCCGCCAGCATGGCGAGCCTGGCCGTGTAGACCGGATTCTTGATCACCAGCTGTCGGCCGCCGTGCTGGTGCGCCAGCTTCCAGAAGAGGTGATCGGCGCGCGCGAGCCACGCCCGAACCTCCGCCTCGCCGACACCCTCCAGCAAGAGCCCGCGCGTGAAGAAGCGATCGAAGCGGCGCGGGAAGTAGATCGCGTGGTAGAAGGAGAGCGGCGACATGTTGGCGATCGCCAGTTCGTCTTCCTGCGGGCTCTCGGGCGTGACCGCCATGGCATCGATGAAGCGGCCTTCCGGCAGCGCCTTCTTCAGCAGCGGCCGGAACCAGCGGCCCAGGGTCAGGAACTCCCAAGGCAGGCCGGCGGCGATGGGGTCAACGTAGGCGAAGTCGCCCTTGCCCATCAGGTTGTAGAGATGGGTGGTGCCGCTGCGCCAGTGCCCCAAGAGGAAGATCGGCGGCGGGTCCAGCGGACGCCCGCGCCTCATGGCGGCGACCATGCCTCGCTCCAGCAAGGTGAAGGGCAAGCGGCCCAGGCCCGAAGCGCATGCCAGGGCCAGCTGCGGCCAGCTGGAAAGCGGAAGCGGCCCGGCATGGGGCAGCACACGCCCCAAGGTGCCCAGATCGGCGCCGGACAGCGGATGCGCGGAGGGCTTGACGGAAGGTTTCCGCCCCTGGCGCTTGCCGCTGTCTACTGCCGTGCCGGTGACCATCGAACCTCCTATCGCCGAGCCCTGGCGCTCCCTCCTGAGATAGGGCATCCCATCGCAAGGTTACGCCGCCAACCGGCACAGCTGCTATGTGCCGCACAGCATGACTGCGGACCTCGGCCAGTGTTACGCTCGAAAGCAGACCAACGCTGCCAGGAGTGCCCGACGCCGTGCACAAAGCCGCCGCCCCGACCGCCGCCACTGCCCCAGTCTACGCCGGCGTGCTGGAGGCCATCGGCAACACGCCGATGATCGAGATCACCAAGCTCGACACCGGTGCTTGCCGGCTTTTCCTCAAGCTAGAAAGCCAGAACCCGGGGGGGTCGATCAAGGACCGCATCGGCCACTCCATGATCTTGGCCGCGGAGCGCGACGGGCGCCTGAAGCCCGGCGGCACGATCATCGAGGCCACGGCCGGCAACACCGGCCTCGGTCTGGCCCTGGTTGCCGCCCAGCGCGGCTACCGCATGGTGCTGGTGGTGCCCGACAAGATGGCGCAAGAGAAGATCTTTCACCTGCAGGCCCTCGGCGTCGATGTCCGTCTGACCCGCAGCGACGTCGGCAAGGGTCATCCCGACTACTACCAGGACATGGCCGAGCGCCTGGCCGCGGAGCACGGTTGGCTCTACGCCAATCAGTTCGGCAATCCGGCCAACCCCCAGGCCCATGTCGAAACCACCGGCCCGGAGATACTGGCGCAGCTGGATGGCGATCTCGACGCCATGGTCTGCGGCGTCGGCTCGGCCGGAACCATCACCGGGCTCTCGCGCTACTTCGCCGAGGCCTCACCCAAGACCGAGATGGTGCTGGCGGACCCGGTCGGCTCGATCCTGGCCAACTATGTCGATACCGGCGAGGTGTCCGAGGACGTCGGCTCCTGGCTGGTGGAAGGCATCGGCGAGGACTTCATTCCCGAGGTGGCCGACTTCAGCCGTGTGAAGAAGGCCTACAGCATCCCCGACGCCGAGGCTCTGAACACCGCGCGCGAGCTCTTGCTGGTGGAAGGGATCCTAGCCGGCTCTTCCTCCGGCACGCTGATCGCCGCAGCCTTGCGCTATTGCCGCGAACAGCAGGAGCCCAAGCGGGTCTGCACCTTCGTGTGCGACAGCGGCAACAAGTACCTGTCGAAGATGTTCAATGACTTCTGGATGTTGGATCAGGGCTTCCTGGAACGGCCGGCGGTCGGCGACCTGCGCGACCTGATCAGCCGCCGGCACGAGCAGAAGGAGACCGTCGTGGTCGGCCCGGACGACGCCATGGGCACGGCGCTGTCGCGCATGAAGCTCTACGACATCTCTCAGCTGCCGGTGCTGGACGGCGCCGGCCGGGTCGTCGGGATCATCGACGAAGAAGACGTCCTCTTCCAGGTGATGGACGACACGGCGGATTTCTCCGCCCCCGTCAGTAGCGCCATGACCAGCCGGCTTGAGACCATTTCCCCGGAACGGGCAATCGCCGACTTGAAACCCATCTTCCAAAGGGGCCATGTGGCGATCGTGACGGAGGGCGAGCGTTTTCTCGGCCTCATCACCCGAATGGATCTTCTCAGCTACTTGCGCAGAAAGCAGGCATGATGCCCGAGTCTCACGAGCGCACCGGCAACCGGCTGGACTTCGCCACCCGCACCATCCATGCCGGCCAGTCGCCGGACCCCACGACCGGGGCGGTGATGGTTCCGATCTACGCCACCTCCACCTACGCCCAGGCCAGTCCCGGCGTGCACCAGGGCTACGAGTACAGCCGCTCCCAGAACCCCACGCGGATGGCCTACGAGCGCTGCGTCGCCGACCTGGAGGACGGCAGCCAAGGCTTTGCCTTCGCGTCGGGAATGGCGGCCACCGCGACCGCGCTCGAACTCCTGGATGCCGGCGCCCACGTGATCGCCATGGACGACCTCTACGGCGGCAGCTATCGGCTCTTCGAGCGGGTGCGCCGACGCTCGGCCGGCTTGGAGTTCACCTTCGTCGACCTCTCCGACCTGGAGGCGCTGAAGGCGGCGATCCGGCCCGAGACGCGGATGATCTGGGTCGAGAGCCCGACCAATCCCCTCTTGAAGCTGGTCGATCTGGAGGCCGTGGCAGGCCTGGCCAAGGCGCACGGCATCATCACCGTCTGCGACAACACCTTCGCCAGCCCCTGGGAGCAGCGCCCGCTGGACCTGGGCTTCGATCTGGTGATGCACTCCGCCACCAAGTACCTGAACGGCCATAGCGACATGGTGGGCGGCGTGCTCGCGGTCGGCGCGCGCGCCGACCTGGCGGAGCAGTTGACATTCCTGCAGAACGCCGTCGGCGGCGTGCAGGGCCCCTTCGACTCCTTCCTCGCCCTGCGCGGATTGAAGACCTTGGCCTTGCGCATGGAGCGCCATGCCGCCAACGCGGCCGCCGTCGCCGACTACCTGAGCCAGCACCCCAAGATCACCCGGGTCATCCATCCGCACCACGCGAGCCACCCGCAAGTGGCCCTGGGCCGACGGCAGATGCGCGGCGGCGGCGGCATGGTGACGGCCTTCATCGACGGCGGTCTCGTGGCCGCCAAGCGCTTCCTGGAGCGGGTCGAGCTCTTCACCTTGGCCGAGAGCCTGGGCGGGGTGGAAAGCTTGATCGAGCATCCGGCGATCATGACCCATGCCTCCCTCCCGGCGGAGGTCCGCGCGGAGCTTGGTATCGACGACGGCCTCGTTCGCCTATCGGTCGGAGTCGAGGCCGCCGACGACCTGATCGCCGACCTGGGTCAAGCCTTGGCGTAAGGAAATTTTACCGCTCCGGCCATCCTAGGGCTTTTCTTTCGCGGCGTTAGGGCCCAGTCTGGGCACTATGGAACGGCAGGACGACAATGCAATGCGGATGGATCAGGGCCGGGAGGAAGCCGCCGCCCTGCAAGCCTTCCATGTCTTGCCGGAGACCCCCTGCCCCTACCTGGCCCAGCGCAACGAGCGCAAGCTCTTCACCGATCTGGCCACGCCCGGCGGGCGCCATCTCTACGACGACTTGAGCCGCGCCGGCTTCCGCCGCAGCCATCGTTTCGCCTATCGGCCGGCCTGCACCAACTGCCAGGCCTGTGTGCCGGTCAGGATCGATGCTCGCGCGTTTGCCCCGGGCGGCAGCCTGCGCCGCGTCATGAGGCGCAACGCGGATCTCTGGGCGCGCGAGCGGCCGGCGCGCGCGACGACCGAGCACTACCGTCTCTTCGCCCGCTATGTCGACGCGCGCCACGGCGACGGCGACATGGCGGCCATGACCTTCGCCGACTACCAGGCGATGGTCGAGGAGACCGTGCTGGATACCCGGCTGCACGAGCTGCGCGACGCGTCCGGTCAGCTGATGGCGGTCGCGCTGGTGGACTGGCTGGATGACGGTCCCTCTGCCGTCTACAGCTTCTTCGAGGCGCAGACGACCGACCGCAGCCTCGGCACCCAGATCATCCTGCAGCTGATCGCCGACGCGCTGACCTGCGATCTGCCCTATGTCTATCTGGGCTATTGGATCGCCGAGACCCGCAAGATGGCCTACAAGACCCGCTTCCGCCCACTGGAAGCCTTGGGGCCGAGCGGCTGGTACGTCCTGGAGCCGCGTTAGCACTCCCTTGGGCGCCGCCTTGGGGCCAGCCTATTTTGCCACAGCGCCTCTCGCGCATTGCTTTCCTCGCTTACTGACGCCACATTCCGGCAACCGTCGCCGGGACTGGACACGCGCTCCGCGCAGATCGGACTGCGACGGTGTGGGAGCGAACTGAACCTTGGGAGGTTTCCATGACAAAGCGTGACGGCAAGGCCGAGACGGCCGCGCCCCGACGCAAGTTTCTGACTGCCGCCGGCATTGCCGCCGCCGGCGCAGCGGCTGCCGCGAGCAGCTTTCCCGCCCCGGCCCTGGCGCAAGAGCGGCGCGAATGGAAGATGGTCACCAGCTGGCCAAAGGGTCTGCCCGGTCTGGGCACCGGCGCCGAGCGCCTGGCCAACAAGATCACCCAGCTGTCCGGCGGCCGGATCACCGTCCAGGTCTTCGCCGGCGGCGAACTGGTGCCGCCGTTGGAAGTCTTCGACGCGGTCGCCAACAATACTGCCGAGATGGGCCACGACGCCTCCTACTACCACATCAAGAAGTCCGCGGGCACGGCCTTCTTCACCGCCGTGCCGATGGGCCTGGTGGCGGACGAGATCAATGCCTGGGTCTATTGGGGCGGCGGCCAGGAGCTCTGGGACGAGCTCTACGACGGCTTCGGCCTGCAGGCCTTCCCGGCCGGCAACACTGGCTGCCAGATGGGCGGTTGGTACCGCAAGGAGATCAAGAGCCCGGAGGACCTCAAGGGTCTGAAGTTCCGCATGCCGGGCCTGGGCGGCCTGGCCTTGCAGAAGCTGGGCGCCACCGTGGTGCTGCTGCCGGGCTCCGAGATCTTCCAGAACCTGCAGTCGGGCGCGATCGACGGCACCGAGTGGGTCGGACCCTACAACGACCTCTCGCTCGGCTTCTTCCAGGTGGCCCCCTACTACTACTGGCCGGGCTTCCATGAGCCGGGCTCCATGCTGGAGGGCATCGTCAACAAGTCTGAGTACTCCAAACTGCCGGACGACCTGAAGCAGTTGGTCCAGGTCTGCTGCCAGTCCGAGAACGACATCATGCTGGCCGAGTTCAACGGCCGCTCGGCGCCGGCGCTCAAGAAGCTGGTGACGGAGAACGGCGTCAAGCTGCGTCAGTTCCCCAAGTCGGTCCTGGAAGCCTTCGGCAACGCCTCCGGCGAGGTCATGGAAGAGCTGGTGGCGGACGGCGACGAGATCACCAAGAAGATCGCCGAAGCCTTCTTCAAGTTCCGCGCGGAGATCATGGCCTGGACCCGCATCAGCGACCAGGGCTACACCAACGCGCGCTTGCTGCCCTACAACTACCCCAAGAGCTGACCGCTCGTAACCTCTGATCGAAAAAGGCCTCGTATCAATCAGATACGAGGCCTTTTTCAACTCTGGGGGTTGCCCAGCACCTCTTCCGGCAAGGCGCCCTTCATGGCCTTGTCGTCCGGCGCCGGCTCGGCGTCGCCGGAGACCACCTCAACCTTGCGGCGGGCGAGCTTCAGGCCGCGCTCGGCAAAGACCTCGCGCAGGCGGTGATAGACCTCTCTGCGCAGCACGAACTGGGCGCGCGGCTTGCACATGAACTTGACCCGGATCACCAGGGCGGAATCCTCGTCGATCATGTAGACGCCCTGGCTCTTCAGCGGTTCGATGAACTTCGGACCGTGCTCCGGGTGGTTCCAGAGCTCCTTGCCGACCTCCTTCACGATCTTCTTGACCTTCTGCGGGTCGGTGTCCGGCTCCATCCGGAAGTTCATCTTGTAGATGACCCAGTCGCGATTGTGGTTGGTGACGCTCTTCAGCTCGCCGAAGGGTATGGTGATGACCGGCCCGCGGTGATGACGCAGCCGCAGGGAGCGGATCGAGATCGCCTCCACCTCGCCACGCAGTTCCTGGTCCAGCTCGATGTACTCGCCGACTCGAAAGGCGTCGTCGATCAGGAAGAAGGCGCCGGAGAAGATGTCGCGGACCAGGGTCTGCGCGCCGAAGCCGATGGCGATGCCGACGATTCCGGCCGACGCCAGCAGGGGTCCGATGTCGACGCCCAGCGAGGAGAGCACGATCATGAAGACCACGATCACAAGAATACCCAGCAAGACATTGCGAAACAAAGGTAAAAGTGTATCGAGGCGTGACGAGGGCGCGATCTCGTGCGCCTCTTCCCCCTCCTCGTCCGCGCTCTCGGCGGGCTTCTCGCGGTAGAGCGCCGCCTTGATCAGGCGCCACAGCAGCTGTCCGATCAGAAGGGTCACCACCACGTCGAACAGCATGCCAGCCCAAGCCGGCGCCAAGGGCCCCTTGGTGAGCGCCAAGAGATCCAGCCCCCAGAGATCGGCTACGACGAAGACCGCGGCAATGCCCAAGAGCGCGCGCCAGGCGCTGCGGAAGACCTGACGGTAGCGCTCCGTCGCATCGCTGCGGACCCGCAGGAGGGAGTTGACGAGTTCGCTTCCCAGCCGATTGAGGATCGGCAGCAGGAGCAGGACGATCAAGGTTCCCGCCGGCCCCTCGAGACGCTGCACGCCACGCTCCAGCCAGTGTCCCAGCCAATAGAGCCAGGCACCCAGGATGTAGCCGCCCAGCAAGGTCGGCCCGGCAGCGGCCATGACCCGCGGGCCCGTTCCCTCGCCCGCCTCGCCCTGCTTGCCGCCGCGCAAGAGGTCGGATAGAGCCCGACTGACGGCCGCGCGGTGCCGCAAGACGGAGGACAGCAGCAAGGCAGCCACCGCCGTGCCCGCAAGTGCCACGGTGATGATGGCCGGCGGAAAACCCAAGCCCAAGGTCGGCGACAAGCCGGCCAGCAGCCAGCCCGCCATGCCGAGCAGGACCGAGCTTCGCACCAGGGCGTGAACAGAGGCCGCGCCCTGGTCGGTGAGCGGCGCGATACGAATGGCCGGGGCATCCGGCGAGAAGGCACGCCGCGCCACGACGATGAAGCCCCATGCGTTGGAGACGCCGGCGTGGTAGATCCAGACATAGTCCACCAGGGGCCCCAGCCAGCCGCCCAGCGGCTCCGCCACCACGACGGTCGCCAGAACGAAGCCGACGATGGGCGCCAGCTCCAGCACCAGGAGGACCAGGGTGCGCAGGACACGATCCCAATAGCCGGCGTCCGCCGCCGCGGCGAGCCAGCGACGCCAGTCCCGCGTCACCCTCGCGATCAGCAAGGCGGTGCCCAGCCCTGCCAGGCCCACCGCCACGGCGGCGGCGAGCATCGCCCCCACTCCGCCTTCCGCCCGCGCTAGCCGCTCCGCGATCTGCTCTCGACGCTCACCGAGGTTCGCCAGGGCCGTGATCCAGCGGTCGACGCGGCCATCGATGGTGACGAGCATCTGCTCCAGCCGGTCCGACGCGCTTTGCAACGCGTCGATCGACTGCTGGTCGGCCGCCGCCCGCTCTTCCGCGCGCCGCACCAGCTCTTCGCGCAGGAGGGTGCGAATGTCCGCGTCGGTCAGCCGGGAGAGAAGACCGTCCACCATCTGCGGCGTCAGATCCTCCGGCACGCTCGGAACCGCCCGCTCTTCCGCCGCCTGGCCGCCGGGAGCGACAAGGCCGGCCTGGGACCAGGCGACTGTAGGAAGCGTGATGAAGAGGGCCAATAGCCAGACGAGCAAGGCGCGCGACAGGCGCGGCTTCGCCTCAACGCCGACGCCGACCCGATCCGCTACCCGGTTCCTCCTAGCCCCCAAGCGCCGTCTCCCACGGATTCGCCGCAGTGTAGCGAGCGGCGAGGCTAACGTCTGCGCAATCCTACGTCAGATGCCCGATCGCGACCGCAGGGTTACAGCGCCCCAGCAGAGGGATCGCCGGCTGTCCCTCCGGTCGCAGTCCGAATGCTGGCCTAGGCCGACAGCCCGGAAACCGCCTTGGCAAGCACCTGGACGCACAAGGCCAGATCCTCCGGCCGCGTGTCTTCGACGAAGCTGTGGCTTACGCCCCCGATGGAGGGCGCGAAGAGCATGGCGGTGGGCAAGCGCGCGGAGACAACGGAGGCATCGTGCAGCGCCCCGGACGGCATGCGACGCCATCGGCCGGGCACGACTTGATCGGCGGAGGCCTCTAGGGCCGCCACCAAGTCCAACCTCATAGGAACCGGCGCCAGCCACCCCCGCCGGCCGAACTCCAGGTCCAGGCCGATCTCCTCGGCGGCCGCCATGGCGGCATCGCGCGCCGCCTTCTCCAAGCGCTGGAGACGGTCGGCGTCGATGTCGCGCCACTGCGCGATGGCATGAGCGCGGCCCGGCACGATCGAGGGTGCGTTGGGATGCAAGAGGACATGGCCCAGGGTCCAGACGGTCGCTGGACCCTTAAGCTCCTCGAAGGCGGCATCGAAACGCTCGGCAAAGCACCAGAGGCCACGCATCGCGTCGCGTCGCAAGGCCATCGGCGTGGTCCCGGCATGGTTCTGCTGCCCCAGGAAGGTCAAGGGCAGATCGATCGAGCCCACGATGGCTTCGACGACGCCGACGCTCTCGCCGCTGCTGTCCAGCACCGGCCCTTGCTCGATATGCGCTTCAAGAAAAGTCGAGAACCTATTGTACGGCAGGAATTCCGCATCGGTCAGCTCCGGCACCTTTCGGCGCAGGTCTCCGAGCCTAACGCCGTTGCGATCAGGGGTGTCGTCGGCCTCTTCCAGCGTGGCATCGCCCATCCAGACGCGGCTGCCCGTCAAGCTCAAGAAGCGCCCCTCCTCGTCCTGAAAGGCGACCGCCGCCACCGGCGGGCCGCCCGACTCCAGACTGGCGCGGGCTACCTCCAGGCCGGCAATCACGCCAAAGGCACCGTCCAACCAACCGCCTTCGGCCTGGGTGTCGCTGTGCGAGCCGATCAGAATGGCCGGCCGATCGCCTGGCGGCAAACCGAAGAGGTTGCCGATGGGGTCAAAATGCGGTTGCAGTCCTGCTTCGGCCATCCGGCCGGCCAGCCAGCGGCGCGCCTCCAGGTCGACCTCGGAGAAGGCTTGGCGGACGACACCGTTTCCGGAAGCGCCAAAGCCCCGCAGTGTCGTGAGGTCCGCCAGCAAACGCTCGGAATCGACCTTGATGTCACCCATAGCATGAACTCCCGATTGTCGCTGTCCCAGCAGGCACACGAGCGGTGCGGCCGTCCCTTCTTGACCCTGGCGGATGACCGACTCAAGCCCTTGCTTACCGGAGAAGCACCTTTTCACCCGTCCATCAATGCAAATTGATCCCGCAAGGCTGTTCCCCGCACCAGAGTGCTTGGTCTAGTCTTCCCAACTAGGCAATGCGGGACCCGCCGTTAAGCAGCGTTAAGACTGTCTCTCACTCCGAAGGGGCCAGGGTCGGGTCTCGATCAGGTCCTTTGCTATGCAAGAGGCAAGGTAGCAGTCGTGCAATGACGTCGCTTTGCGCCACAGGCTCCCCGACCTCACCCTATCGCCGGACAGGACAGGCGCCGACATGACGACGGGGGTGTTCTTCGGCTACCTGGCCTCGGTGCTGGTCTTCGCGACCTTCTACATGAAGACCATCATGCCGCTGCGCATGGTAGCGATCTCGAGCAATATCGCTTTCATAACATATGCCTTGGTCGAAGACCTCACACCGATCCTCATTCTTCATGCGCTCCTGCTGCCGCTCAACATCCTGCGCCTGATCGAATTGAAGAGAGAGGTCCGCAAGGCCGAGCGCGCCATGACCGAGGACTTTTCGGTCGACAGCATCCTCACCGTCATGAAAGAGCGCCTCCTCGCGCCGGGCGACGTCCTTTTTCGCAAGGGAGACGCGGCTGACGACCTCTACTACGTCGAATCGGGCAGGATCGACCTGCCGGAGATCGGCAAGCAGCTGGGTCCGGGGGACGTCCTGGGAGAAATCGGGCTCTTCTCCACGACGGGAAGGCGCACGTCCTCCGCCGTCGCGCTCGAGAAGACCCTCCTTCATACCCTGCCGCGCAAGAAGGTTGCGTCGACATTGGTTCAGCACCCCCGTCTGGGCATCATGCTCCTCCGCTTGGCGGCGACGCGCCTCACGGAGAACTTGAGCCAAGCCAGCCCGCCATCCATGACAGAGACGCCAAGCGAAGAGGCAGACGACAGTGCCATGACCGACGCTTCACGCCGACACTTCAAGAGCAGACTTCGAAGGGCCGTCGCCATCGCTGCTGTCGTGCTGGTGATCATCGCCGGCGGCATTGCCGTCGCGCCGACGGCCTACATCCTCCTCTCCCGGGATTCCGCCGTGACGAGCTGGATCAACGACGCGACCTCGCCCATCCAAGGGCACATCATGACGCCGCTCCCGCTGCCCGGCGCGGTCGTCGAGAACTCCGGCTGGATCGTCGAGATCGAGAACGAGCACGCGGATCGGGGCGACATCCTGCGGAGCGAGGCGCGCATAAGGGAAGCCGAGACCGAGCTGGACAAGTTGGAGGCCTACGACGCCTACATGGAAAAGCTGATCGGTGACTGGCAGAGCCGCACGAAGACCTATGCGGCGGCTTTCGCGGAGAAGCTGGATAGGGAGGCCGCAGGCTTGAAGGATGAGATCGCCTTCCTCACCGAACGCCTCCGGCTCGCGAACGAAGCGGTCAAGCGCGCCAAGACCCTAAGCGATCAGGGTTTCGTATCGGCAGCCGCGGAGGAGGAGGAGAAACAGACGGTCCTGGACCTGGAAGAGGCGCTCGCCGCCAAGAAACGCGCCCTCTCCACCCATCAGCTTCGCCGCAGCTGGGCGGATGAGGGCATCTACATCGATGAGGACGGTCAGAACCCCAACTGGGCCTACCAGAGCGACGACGTCATCAATCTGGAACATCAGAAGGCGCAGGAACGGGTGGCGGTCGCGCGCGCGGCGCTGGAAAAGGCGAAGCAGGACCACTCGGCGGCGATCCGGAGCTTTCGCGATGTCTCCAGCGCCGTGGTCACGGCACCGGACGGTGCGATCATCTGGAGCCGCATCGCCGGCGAAGGCGCCGCCGTGACGGCGGGCGCGCCGATCGTGTCGTGGATCGACTGCGAGGAACTGCTGGTCGATGTCCCCTCCTCCGACCTGCTGGTCGGCCTGGTGACACAAGGGATGTCGGCCGACGTCATCATCGAGGGCGAGACCAGGACCCGGAAGGCCAGCGTCGTTCTCTCCAGGGGTGCCGCGGGAAAGCTGGGTCCCTTGGACCTGGCGGCCGTCGCCCGCGGACACGACGCCGATACCGCGCAGGTGGTCCTGTCGTTGGACGACGCCGCAGGTCTGGAAGGCTGCCCGGTCGGACGCGCCGCCTCCGTCGACTTCACCGAGATCAGCTACCTGGACATGGTCTGGGCCTTCCTGCGCCTGCAGTGATCGAAGGCCCCCGCCCTGGAGTCCAGATTTCTCAAGCCCAAGACATACCAAGGCCGATCGGAGTTGCTGTAGTGTTCGTCACCGACCTGGAGTCCGGCGCCACAAGAGGATCGGTTGGCCGTCCGGACCTTCGCTATGAGAGGGCCTGGTGATGGTCGAGGATGGGTGGATTGAGTTGGAAGCGTGGCTTAGGCACGCCTTCGGAAACCGTAAACGTAAGACCGGCGCGCCCTTGGTCGACCATAGTCTTCGCGTCGGGCGTCGGCTGAAGCGTGAGGGCCAGGACCCGCTGACAGTCTTCGCCGGCTACTGCCACGACGTCCTGGAGGACTTGCCGGTGGAGCTGGCCACGCTCGAAGCGCTTGCCACCCGCACGCTCGGATCCTCCCAGTCCGGTCGCGTGGCGGCCCGTCTCGTCCAGCAAGTGAGCTACACCGATGGCGAGTATGAGCTGCCGAAGGTCGATCGAAAAGCGGCCGCCGCCAAGCGCTGGCTCGCCAGCGAGGACCGACGCGTGGCGCTCATCAAGATTGCGGACGTGGACGACAACGACAGCGACGCGGACCAGGTCTCGGACCAGTTCGCCAAGGACTACCGCAGCTGGGCCCTGCCGCTTCGCGACGGCCTAAAAAGCAAATGGGACCTGGCATGACGATGGACGGCGCCAAGCCTGGCGCTCCGAACTAAAAAGTGGGCGGCGCGTTGACCCAAAGCACGCGCGCCTCCTCCTCGCTGGGATTGCGATAGCTGTGCGGTAGCTCGGAGCGAAAGAAGAAGGAATCGCCCGCTTTCAGGGCGTAGGTCGTGCTGCCGACGGTCAATTCGAAGGTGCCCTCCAGCACGTAGCCCACCTCCTCGCCCTCGTGCTTTATCTCGCCGCCGTTGCTGGCTCCCGGGCTCACGACGTGAATGTTGCCCTCCAAGGACTGATCCTCGCTATGGGGCGTCAGCCGCTCCAGCCGAATCGGTCCGGGGCTATCGGCGGGGTCGATGACGATCAGCGGCCGCTCGCCTTGTCGGTAGAGCGTGACCTCGGAACCGGCGGGGTCACTGAAGAGCGACGCGATCGAGGTCTCCAGCACCGAGACGATGCGGTGCAGCACCCGAAGCGACGGAGTGACCTTGTCGCATTCGATCTTCGACAGGAGACTCTCCGAGCAGCCGACCTCTGCCGCGACATCCTTGAGCCGCAGTCGCTTGCGCCTTCTGGCGTAACGCAACTTCGTGCCCAGCGCCTTGAACTCAGTGCCCGTCATGCTCGCTCGAGATCTCCTGCCGGAAGCGCGCGCCAAGGAGGATGATTTTCGCGCAACATTCCTCTGGGTCAAGTCACTTGACTCCGCATCATCCGACTGGAACCATAATGCCCGACGGACGGCGGCCACGAGAAGCGGCCCTCCAGCGGAGGCGGTGAACCCGGGCCGCAAGGCCGACGGGCATCGAAGGATCGCATAGCATCGAGAGCTGCTTGGCACTCAACGCGGAGTGCCCGAGCAAGAGGCTCTTCCCGCGCCCGAACCGGGCGCTCGACCCTATTCAAGCGAGGAAGGAGCGATCTATGACGAAGCGACGGTTAGGCATGTGGGCGGGGACGGTGGCTCTGGCCGCGGCCTTCGGGTTCGGCGGCGGTCTGGCAGCCGACGAGCCGATCAAGATCGGCGTTCCGGTCGGATTGAGCGGCGCCAACAGCGTGGTCGCCCCCTCGGTCGTGCAGGCCGCCGAACTGGCGGTCGCCGAGATCAACGAGTCCGGCGGCGTGCTGGGCCGGCCGCTGGAGCTGATCGTGGCCGACGACGGCAGCGGCGCGCAGGGGGCGCAGAAGGCCTTCGACTCCCTGGTGTTCCAGAAGGAGGTCGACGTGCTGATCTCCATGGAGACCTCCGCCGCACGCAACGCAGGCTTACCGATCGTCAACCGCGGCCGCGTTCCCTATATCTACACCTCCTTCTACGAGGGCCGCTCCTGCAGTCCCTGGCTCTACGTCAATGCCTGGGTGCCGGAGCAGCAAGTCGCCCCCATCGTCGATCACTTCATGGGAGAGGAGGGCGCCAAGTCTTTCTTCCTGGTCGGCAGCGACTATGCCTTCGGACGCGGCATGCTGGAGTTCACCCGCGCCTACATCGATTCCAAGGGCGGCGAGGTCTTGGGCGAGGAGTACCTGCCGATGGACGGCACCGACTGGACCGCCATCATCAGCAAGCTGAAGTCCTCCGGCGCCGACGCGCTCATTACCTCGACGGCGGGCGGCGCCCCCAACGTGACCCTGACCAAGCAGCTGCGGGCCGCGGGCGTTGACATTCCCTACGGCAACCTGGCGGTCGACGAGGGAACGGCGAGGAACATGGGTGCCGATGCAGCCGGCATCTACATCTCAGCCTCCTACATCACCGATATCCCGAGCAAGGAGAACCAGGACTTCCTGAAGAACATGAAGGCCCACTTCGGCGATGACCTGAAGACTCCCAACGACCTCTCGGTGCCGCAGTACGAGGGCGTCTACCTCTACAAGCTGGCGGTCGAGAAGGCCGGCACGACCGACGCCGACGCGGTGATCGAGGCCCTGGCCGACGTCTCCTTCCAAGGCCCGCGCGGCAAGATCCAGATGAACAAGCAGCGCCACGCGCCGCTGACCATGTATCTGGCTCAGGTGCAAGAAGACGGCGGCATCCGGCTGATCGACAGCTTCAAGGACGTCGATCCGGGCGAGCAGTGTCCTAACCTCTAACCCAGTGCTGTTGTCGAGCGGCCGCGTCGGTCTATTCTGACGCGGCCGGTCGATCCTCGCTGGCGAGCTCTTTGGGGGGTCCGGGCCCGTGGGCGTACTGCTGCTCGATATCGTGACCACTGCCGCGATCCTCTTCGCGGTCGCCAGCGGCCTCATGATCATCCTGGGCGTGATGAAGCTGATCAACTTCGCCCACAGCGCCTTCCTCACCATCGCGGCTATGCCGCCTACGTCATCACCCAGTTGGGGCTCAATCCCTGGCTCACCATCCCCTTCGCCGCGGTGGTCGGCTTCCTGTTGGGCATCGTGGTGGAGCGCACCATCGTGCGGCCGCTCTATGCCCGACCCTTGGACGCGATCCTGGCGACCTGGGGGCTCGGCATCATCATCGGCCAGTTGATCACCATCGGCTTCGGCCGCGAGGTGCAGTTCGTCGAAAGCCCGGTCTCCGGCGCAATCGACTTCCTGGGGCAGTCCTACTCGACCTACCGTCTGGTCCTGGTGGTCTTGGCCTTCGCGCTTGCGGTCGGCCTCACCGCCCTCCTCTACTTCACCCGCTTCGGCCTCAATGCCCGAGCCGTCATCATGAACGAGGATCTGGCCCGCGGGCTCGGCATCGACAGCACCCGGGTCAGGCTGACCACCTTCGGCCTGGGCGCCGCCTTGGCCAGCATGGCGGGCGCCATGATCACGCCCTTGATCTCGGTCGATCCCAACCTGGGCCTGCCCTGGCTGGTGAACTCCTTCATGCTGGTCCTGGTCTCGGGCATCTCCATTCCGGGCCTGATCGTCGCCTCCTTCATCTTCGGCGGCGCGCAGGTCGTGGTCAGCACCTATGTCAGCGCGATCCTGGGCGGCCTCACCATCGTGGTCCTGGCCGCCGTCACCTTGCGCATCCGTCCCCAAGGCCTGTTCAGTGGCTGATCGCGCGGAGCGCCCGCCCCTCGACAAGCGCCGGTCCGGGCGGCGCTCGGACCTTGGCACCGTGCTCAAGGGTGGCGTGCTGGCCCTGCTGGTCCTGGCGGTCGCGCCCTTTCTGCTCGACACCTACTCGGTCAACATCCTGATCCGGGCGCTCTTGCTGGCGGCGCTGGCCCTGACGGTCGATCTCCTATGGGGCTACACCGGCATCTTGACCTTCGGCCAGTCCGCCTTCTTCGGGATCGGCGCCTACGCCTGCGCGCTGGTCTTCACGCATTGGGGCTTCGGCGCCGATTGGGCCTTGATCGCCTTGGGACTGGGGATCGTGGCCGCCATGGCCGTGGCGGGACTGGCCGGCTGGCTCGCCTTCTATCACGGCGCCTCGCCGCTCTATGCCTCCATCGTGACCTTGGCCTTGCCGATCATCCTGACCCAAGTGGTCTTCGCCGGCGGACGCACCACCGGCTCCAGCAGCGGCCTTTCCGGCTTCCCCACCTACTACTGGTCGGTGGAGACCTGGTTCTGGATCGCCGGGGCCTTCCTGGTGGTGGTGACCTGCCTCGCCTGGCTCTTCGTGCGCAGCGACATGGGGCGCGTTCTGGTCGCCATCCGCGAGAACGAGACGCGCTGCGCCTATCTCGGCATACCGGTCTCGCGCATCAAGATCCTGCTGCTGGTGGTCGCCGGCGCCATCGGCGCCATCGCCGGCTTCGGCTACGCCGCCTTCACCAACGTGGTGGCGCCGGAGCTGACGGGTTTCCTTCTGGGCACGGAACTCCTGATTTGGGTGGCGCTGGGCGGACGCGGCACCTTGATCGGCCCGGTCGTCGGCGCCATCGTCATCGACGTCACCAGCTCCTACCTCTCCGGCAGCCTGCCCTTCTATTGGAAGCTGGTGGTGGGCGTGCTCTTCGTCGGCGTCATCGTCGCCCTGCCGCAGGGCTTCATGCCGCTCGTCACTAAGGCGCTGCGGCACCTGCTGCCCCGCTCGAAGCGCTCATCGGACGAGACACCGCGGCTGGAGGCAGCGTCCGCGCGACCGGTCGCCGAGCAGTCCGGCAAGCCGCTGGTGGTGCGCGGCGTGCATCGCCGCTTCGGCAGCCTTCGGGTGCTGCAAGGCATTGACTTCACCGCCGAGGAAGGCGAGCTCTTGAGCCTGGTCGGCCCAAACGGTGCCGGCAAGACCACCCTCATTCGCTGCCTGGCCGACGGCCGCGAGCGCTCCGGCGGCGAGATCGAGGTCTTCGGCCGGACCATGGGCCGCTGGCCGCCCGACGCCTGCGTCGCCTTGGGCATCGGGCGAAAGTTCCAGGCCGCCAATGTCTTCGCCACGCTCACCGTCGCGGAGTGTCTTCGCGTCGCCCGCTACCGCCTCGAGCCCCCGTCCCTCTGGTCCAGCGACACCAGCCTGCGCCTGCCCGAGGCGGCGCTCAGGATCGTCGAGGAGACGGGCCTGGCAGAGAGCCTCGATACCGAAGCCCGCCATCTGGCGCACGGCCAAAAGCAGGCCTTGGAGCTGGCCATGGTGCTGGCGCTGGAGCCGCGCATCGTGCTGCTGGACGAGCCCACCGCCGGCCTGACCCGGGTGGAGCGCGAGCGGATCGGCGCGATCCTGACCTCGCTCACCGAGCGCGACCGTCTCAGCATCCTGCTGGTCGAGCACGACCTCGATTTCGTGCGCAACATCAGCTCGCGGGTGATCGTGCTGCATCAAGGGGAGATCGCGCTGGACGGCTCGGTCGAGGAGGTCGTGGGCTCCGACCTGGTGCGCAACATCTATGCCGGCTCCGCGTTGGAGGCCGGGGACGAGCGCCCATGAGCGCCGAGGCGACCCTGTCGGTGAGCGGCCTGTCCAGCGGCTATGGCGAGGCCATCGTCGTGCGCGGCGTCAGCCTGTCGGTCGCGCCCGGCGAGATCGTGGCGCTCCTCGGCAAGAACGGCATGGGCAAGAGCACCTTCCTGAAGACCGTCATGGGCTTCCTGCCGGCGCGCGAGGGGCAGGTGGCCCTGCATGGGGAGGACGTCACCAATCAGCCGCCGCACCGCATCGCACGCAAGGCCATCGCCTACACCCCACAAGAGCAGGCGATCTTTCAAGACCTGAGCGTGGCCAACAATCTGCGGCTGGGCCAGCCGGAGGCCACCTGGTTCGACGAGGAACTGCAGCGCGTTGGCGAGGTCTTCCCCTTCCTCCTGGAGCGGCTGAACCAGCGCGCCGGAACGCTGTCGGGGGGCGAGCAGAAGATGCTGCTGATCGCCCGCGCATTGATGGCCAGGCCGAAGCTGATGCTGGTCGACGAGATCACCGAGGGCCTACAGCCCTCCATCATCGAGCGCTTGGCGCAAGCCCTCTCGGCACAGCGCGCGCGTACCGGCGTCGCCATGCTGCTGGTCGAGCAGAACGTCCGCTTCGCGCTGCAGGTCGTCGACCGCTGGGCCGTCTTGAAGCTGGGCGAGATCGACGACCAGGGACGCGGCGACGCGCCCGACGCCGCCGCCCGCATCACCGAACACCTGTCGGTCTAGCAAGAGGTGAACCCGCCATGACGGACGCGGAAAGCAAGGTCAAGATCGCCTGCCTGCAGATGGAGCCGAAGGTCGGAGAGAAGGACCGCAACCTGAAGCGCAGCCTGGAGATGATCGAGCAGGCCAGTGCGGCGGGCGCCACCTTGGTGGTGCTGCCGGAACTCTGCAACAGCGGCTACCTCTTCGAAACACGGGCCGAGGCCAGCGCCCTCTCCGAGGAGATCCCGGACGGTCCGACCTGCCGCGCCTGGGCCAAGGCGGCGGCACGTCACAAGCTGCACCTGGTGGCGGGCATCGCAGAACGCGACGGCCGCGCGGTCTACAATGCGGCCGTGGTGATCGGCCCCCAGGGCTACATCGGCACCTACCGCAAAAACCACCTCTGGGCGGCCGAGAATCTCTTCTTCGAGCCTGGCAACCTCGGCGTTCCCGTCTTCCACAGCGACATCGGCCGCATTGCCGTCGCCGTCTGCTACGACATCTGGTTTCCGGAGGTCTTTCGCCTGGCGGCGCTGCAGGGCGCCGACATCCTCTGCGTGCCGACCAACTGGGTGCCGATGCCGGAACAGCCCGAGCAACTGCCGAAGATGTCCAACATCCTGGCCATGGCCGGCGCGCACGCCAACTCCATGTTCGTGGCCGCCGCCGACCGTATCGGCACGGAGCGCGGCCAGCCCTTCATCGGCAGCAGCCTGCTGGTCAGCCACACCGGCTGGCCGCTCGCCGGCCCCGCCAGCGAGGACTGCGAGGAGATCTTGATCGCCGAGGTCAACCTCTCCGACGCCAGACGCAAGCGCAACTGGAACGACTTCAACCAGGTGCTGCGCGACCGGCGTATCGACGTCTACTCCGAGACCCTCGGCGCGGACGTCAGGCGCGGGTGGTACTGAGCGTCGATAGAGCGGCGAAGAGACCCGCTACGCCGTCACCCAGCACCAGCGTGTCGGTCCCGGTTCCGCCCAAGAGGCTGTCATCGCCGATGCCGCCAAGAAGGTAATCCTGCCCGCTCTCCCCCAGCAAAGAAGCGTCGGGTCCGTTGCCACCATAATGGATGTCGTTCCCGGTCGCGCCAAAGAGACTGTCGGTCGAGCTTTCTCCGTAGAGCGTGTCGCTGGCGCCATAGCCGAGTATGGTGTCGACGTCATCGCTTCCAGCAAGCAGGTCCAGCCCTTCGGTTCCGATGATGAGCAAGGATTCGTCCCGGATCAGAGACCTCTTGCCACATGAGCCGCCGGCAGATGGATGCAGGAACTCCGCCGCCCCTGCTAGCGTCACGCGACATCGCTGCATCTGCGTGGAGACCTTCGGAGAAGCGACATCTCCCAGATGAACAACTATATGGGCATGGGAGTAGGTGCCTGAACCCCGGATGGCAATGCTAACAGCGGTTGGTCACGGGCAGCGCATCCCCCGCCACCGTCTTGGCGAAGGAGCCGCGGCAGGCGCAAATGTCAGCGGAAGGACTTCGATCAGATGTTGCGCGACCGCGGCATCGATGTCGCCAAGAGTGAGAGGGCGTGGACAGCGTTCATCTGGGGTCTGGCTCCGCTCCGTGAACATGTGAACGGTGAAGCTAGGAGTTCTGCGTTGACTCGCGGCTCTTTCTCCGATAGAGGTCCTTAGGACCTCTATCGGAGAAAGAGCGTGTCCGAAACGTGAATCTCGGCAAATCACCGGTGGATATCTTGAAGTTTTCGAGTATCCTTCTATATCCGTCCTGAGGACGGATATAGAAGGATACTCGTGTCTGCTTTCCCGCACGCGATCCTATCGACGAGAAAGCTCACGCGAGCCGGGCGTTGGCTCATTGAGAGACTTGCTGAGCTGAATCGCCCCGTCATAACGCCCTTCAGACTCTGGCTGCTGGTGCAAGAACTCCACAAGATACCTAACAAAAGGACTTTGTATCTAAGAGCCTCGGCGCCAGACAGAGACTACTACAATCGAATCAGAACAGAGTTAAAATACTTCCGTACGATAGAATCGGATCCAGACTTTGGAGACCGCGCCTTCCGTGTCCTGAAAGTCCCAGACCTCCCCGCCGACGAGATCGTCTGCCTGGCGGACCCGCTTTGCTACGTTTCCCACCTGTCCGCTATGCAACGCTGGGGGCTTACCAACAGAACGCCCGTTGGGCTTCACGTGACTAGGCCGGACCGCAGTTCAGCCCAAGAGATTCTCGCCGCTACCATGAGACGCGAAAGCGGGAATGACCAGCCGCCCGTGCCACTACGTTACATTCGCTACCCCGAGAGCGTCAGGCATCGCCCCGTCGAACTCTACGAGACGAAGGATCATGGTGCGTGGCTTCAAGTCCGCAACAGTCATGTCCGCTTATCCACCATTGGCCAGACATTCCTGGAAAGCCTGCAGAAGCCGGACCTTTGTGGCGGCATGAGTCATGTACTGGAAGCCTGGGACACAAACGCGCCCTCCTACCTGGAAGAGATCGTCGCCACGATCGATTCGTCGAACAGCCCCATCGTCAAGTGCCGTGCCGGCTACATTTTGGAAGAACGTCTTGGTGTGAGTGACGCTCGGCTCGACAATTGGAAGTGTTTCGCCCAGCGCGGAAGCAGTCGGAAGCTTGACCCAACCAAGCCCTTCTCTTCAGAGCACTCCGAAACCTGGATGCTATCGCTCAATGCCTAGCCAGAACGTGCAGATCGACCTTGCCGCTTGGGTTGATCGTGTACGGAACGATCCGGTCGCGCACTTGCAGCGCCAAGCAACGGAAGTCGCACTCTACTCCATCGCTCGCTCCGACTTTCTAAGGTCGGGCCTCTACTTAAAGGGCGGCGTGCTGATGGGTTTGGCGTATGGGAGTAGGAGACAAACGACCGATCTCGACTTCACAGCTAGTTTTCAGCCAACAGCAACAATTGACAGTGAAATCAAGAGCGCGCTTGATAGGTCTTTCCGACAGACTGCGGCTGCTCTCGGCTACCCCGACCTCGTCATGGCCGTGCACAGCGTGAGTCGAAGGCCACGACAGGATCTTTTCGAGACCGCTCGCGGCCCAGCTCTAAAGATCAAGATGGGCTTTGCGCGCCGCGGCACTCGTCAAGAGCAGGCGCTCAGCAAGCCGACGGGCGCCCCACCCGTCATTGACATGGACATCTCCTTTAACGAAGAGATCCACGCGGTTCAAATGCTCGTGCTAACCGGCGACAGCCTCCTTCAGGCTTATGCGTTAAGTGACCTTGTGGCCGAAAAGCTACGGGCTCTGATTCAGCAAGTCTCCCGTAATAGGTACCGAAGACAAGACGTCTATGACTTACATTATCTTTTAAAGGACGACGGCGGCAATGAGGCGTTCAGACGGTCCGTGCTGCAGTCCTTTGTGAAGAAGGCTAGCGTTCGTGGTTTGGAAGTTGGACCGGGGTCGTTGGATGATCCGGATATCTACAGACGTGCGGCCGCGAACTGGAAGTCAATGAACCTTGAGGTCGACCAGCTACCAGACTTCGATGCCTCCTTCCGACTCGTCCGGAGCTTTTTCCAGTCCCTGCCTTGGGATGAACTGGAATCGACGGACCTTTCACTCAACAAGCAGACGTGACATTCGTAACAGCAGGCCCTTTTGCACTAAAGAGCACCCTGAGTTCGCTTTGTTGCGGAGGTGTTTAGAAGGCGCCCTGGCTCTCTATGGAGCTTCGTATAGATAAGGAAACGCCCAGGTAGGTCTACGTCGTCCTGGATCCTCCGTTGCGACGCACGCCACGACCTCTCCTCGAGGGCGCGGCGGTCATGGGAAGCGGTCGGTCGAGCAGATCGAAGGGGTGGTTCGGGAGCGGTGGAGCGTCAGGGTGGGCCTCTTGCCTCGACGGCCAGCCGATCGTGGACCTGAGACCGTACTTCATGCGCCGCACGGATCCGGCAAAGAGGCTGTGCTTGCCGGCTTCCAAGAGATCACTATAGCGCATGTCGTCAACTCCCCCGCTTGTAACCAGGAATTGGTGAGACCTTGTGGCGCTTGCGGATAGCTTCTGTGTCGCCGGGATGATCAAGTTGGACGGCTTTGCGGCAAGACGCTGAGAGGAGGCTCGGCGGTCAGTGGAAGTCCCGCGAGGCCTGCAGCTTCGGCGGCCGGCCGCGCGGCGGTCCGCGGTGTTCGCTCTGCGGCCGACGAACCTCGTCGGCGTGCGCGAGCGCTGCTTCCATCGCGCGCCGCCGCGTGGGCTTGGGCCGGCCCGGGCCGCCGATGTCGGGCACCATGATGTCGCGCGCGCGGGCCTCCAGACTGGTCAGGCGCTCCGAGAGGTCGACCAACTCGTCGGCGACAAGATGGATCACCAATCCCTCTTTCTGCAGGCGGCCTGTCACCTTCAGCAAGGAGGCCTGCAGGATGATGCGGCGGTAGCGTTCGAAGACCTTGGGCCAGACGACGATGTTGGCGACCCCGCTCTCGTCCTCCAGCGTGGCGAAGATCACGCCTTTCGCGCTGCCCGGGCGTTGGCGCACCAGGACCAGGCCGGTAAGGCTGATGCGGCGGTCTTCGGGCAGTTCCTCCAAGGCCGAGGCCGGCACCTGACCCTCGGCCTCCAGGCGCGCGCGCAGGAAGCTCACCGGATGGGCGCGCAGGGTGAGCGAGAGCCAGCGGTAGTCCTCGATCACCTGCTCGCCCTCGGAGAGGTCCGGCAGGACGACCGGCGGCTCGGGGCCCCGCTCCTCCTCTCCCGCGGCGGCGAAGAGCGGCAGCGGCGTCGGCGCCAGGCCCTTGACCGCCCAGAGCGCCTCGCGCCGCGAAAGGCCCAGGGGCAGGAAAGCGTCGGCCTTGGCCAGGCGCTCCAAGGTGGCGGCCTCCACCTCGGCCCGGCGCCAGAGCTGCAGCGGGTCGGCATAGCCGTTGCCGCGGCACGCCACCAGGCGCTGCGCCTCCTCCTCCTTCAGACCCTTGACCTGGCGGAAGCCCAGTCGGACGGCCAAGCCTTCGTCCTGGCGCTTGGCCGGCTGGCGGCGGGCGATCGCCGCTTGCTCGCGCGGCGGGACCGGGTCCGGCACGGCGGGCTCCAGGTCCTGGTCCCAGCCGCTCTCGTTCACGCCCAGGGGCAAGACCTTCACCCCATGCTCGCGCGCATCGCGCAGGATCTGCGCCGGGGCGTAGAAGCCCAGCGGCTGGCTGTTCAGCAAGGCCGTGGCGAAGACCGCCGGATAGTGGCACTTGATCCAGGCCGAGACATAGACCAGCAGGGCGAAGGAGCAGGCATGGCTTTCCGGAAAGCCGTAGGTGCCGAAGCCCTCGATCTGGCGGAAGCAGCGCTCGGCGAAGTCCTGTTCATAGCCGTTGTCGACCATCCCGCCGATGAACTTCTGGCGGAAGGTGTGGATGGTGCCGACGTTGCGGAAGGTGGCCATGGCGCGGCGCAGTCGGTCGGCCTCCTCCGGGCTGAAGCCGGCGGCGACGATGGCGATCTTCATCGCCTGCTCCTGGAACAGCGGCACGCCCAGGGTCTTGCCGAGCACGCCCTTCAGGGCCTCCGAAGGGAAGGAGACCGGCTCCTTGCCTTGCCGGCGCCGCAGGTAGGGATGGACCATGTCGCCCTGGATCGGGCCGGGGCGGACGATGGCGACCTCGATCACCAGGTCGTAGAAGGTCTTGGGCTTGAGGCGCGGCAGCATCGACATCTGCGCCCGGCTCTCGACCTGGAAGACGCCCAGGGAATCGGCGCGCGAGAGCATCTCGTAGACCGCCGGGTCCTCGCCCGGCACACTGGCCAGGTCGTAGCGCCGCCCGCAGTGCCGGGAAATGAGCTCGAAGGCCTTGCGGACGCAGGTCAGCATGCCGAGCGCCAGCACGTCGACCTTGATCAGGCCGAGCGCATCGAGGTCGTCCTTGTCCCACTCGATGACGGTGCGCGCCTCCATCGCCGCGTTCTCGATCGGCACCACCTCCGACAGGGGACTTTCGGTGATGACGAAGCCGCCGACGTGCTGCGAGAGATGGCGCGGGAAGCCGACCAGCTGGCCGACCAGGTCCATCAGCAGCTTGAGCCGCGGCGCCTCGGGGTCCAGGCCGGCCTCGCGCAGGATGTCGGCGTCGACTCCCTCCAGGCTCCAGCCCCAGATGCTGGAGGAAAGCGCCTCGATGGCGTCGGCCGAGAGACCCAGGGCCTTGCCGACCTCGCGCACCGCGCTGCGCGAGCGGTAGCGGATGACGGTGGCGGCCAGGCCGGCGCGATGGCGGCCGTACTTCTCGTAGATGTACTGGATCACCTCCTCGCGGCGCTCGTGCTCGAAGTCGACGTCGATGTCGGGCGGCTCGCGCCGGGCGGCGGAGACGAAGCGCTCGAACAGCAGGTCCATGCGCGCCGGGTCGACCGAGGTGATGCCCAGGCAGAAGCAGACGGCCGAGTTGGCGGCCGAGCCGCGTCCCTGGCAGAGAATGCCTTGCGTGCGGGCGAAGCGCACGACGTCGTGCACCGTCAGGAAGAAGCGGGCGTAGTCCAACTCGGCGATCAGCCGCAGCTCGCGCTCGACCAGGCCGCGCACCTTGGCCGGGATGCCGCCGGGATAGCGCTCGGCCGCCCCGGCCCAGGTCTCCTGCACCAGGGTCGCCTGCGGGTCGCCGCCGGGCGCCACCTCGCTGGGATACTCGTGGGCGAGGCTGTCGAGCGAGAAGCGGGCACGCTGGGCGATCTCGGCCCCGGCCGTCAGTGCCTCGGGATAGTCGACGAAGAGCCGCGCCATCTCCGCCGGCGCCTTCAGGTGACGCTCGGCATTGGCGGCCAGGCGCCAGCCGGCCTCGTCGACACTGACCCCGTCGCGGATGCAGGTCAGGACGTCGGCCAGGGGACGCCGGGCGGCGACGTGCATCATGACGTCGTTGTGCGCCAGCAAGGGCAAGCCGGTCGCCTTGCCCAGGGCCGCCAGTTCGGCCAAGCGGCGCCGATCCTGGCCGCCGTAGCGGTGCGAGAGCGCCAACCAAAGCCGCCCGCGCCAGAGCGCGGCCAGTCGAGCGGCCTGTTCGGCAAAGGCGGCATCGGTCTTCTGGGGCGGCAGCAGGACCAGAAGCTGCCCCTCGGCCGCCGCCTCGAGATCGGCCAAGGTCAGATCGCAGTCGCCCTTGACCGTTCGCCGCTTGCCGAGGGTCAGAAGCGCCGAAAGCCGGCCATAGGCGGCCCTATCCTCCGGAAAGCAGAGGAACTCCAGCCCGTCGCGCAGCACCAGGCGCACGCCCACGCACAAGGCCAGGCCCTGTTGCTTGGCCGCCACGTGCGCGCGCACCACGCCGGCCAGCGAGTTGCGGTCGGCGATGCCGATCCCGGCCAGGCCCAAGGCCTTGGCGGTGGCCACCAGCTCGTCGGCATGGGACGCGCCTTGCAGGAAGGAGAAGTTGGTCGTCACCCCTAGCTCGACATAGTCCGCTGCCGCCGCGTGGCGCATGGTCTGCCTTTCGCTCACAGTTTTGTTCTATATATGTTCTCATATCTTGGCAAGCGGAACGCTGCGCTTCAAGGCCCGGATCGGCCGCGCTTCCGGCACGCCCTCTCCCTCCGCGCGACAGGGGAAGGCGGCCTCGATGCGCGCGAGGCCGCCGGGATCATCTTGGTCTCCTTTCAGCGGTTTAGAGTGCGATTCAGACGACAGACCGCTTCGGTCTATCGTCATCGCGCTCTAGGCGCGGACGCGCGCGCCCGCCCAATCTAGAAGGCTGTCGACCGCCCGGGACCAGTCCGGCTCCAGCATCATCATGTGCGGCATTCCTTCCAGGATCCGGCAGTCCGCGCCGTAGTAGGCCGCCGTCGCCCGGGCCTCCAGGGGCGAGACCAGGCGATCCTCGCCGCCGCCAAGAACCAGGATCGGCGGCAGCGCGGGCCGCTGCCAGGGCAAGGGCGCGAAGGGCGGCCAGCCCTGCAGCTGCAAGCCGATCAGGGGCGATTCCTCCTGGCTCTCGGCCAGGAAGGCGGCATAGGCCTCCGCCGTCACGCGCTCCGAGAAGAGGAGCCGGCGGACGCTCTCGGGATCGGCATGGCGAAGACCCAGCTGCGTGGCGGCGAAGAGGCTCTGCCAAGCCGAACCATCGCGCATGAAGAGCTGCAGGCTGGCGCCGGCCAGGCCGTAGGGCGGCACGCTGCCCATCAGGACGGCACCGGCGAGGCCGTTGCTACGGCGCAGGTAGGCCTGCAGCACCGCGCCGCCCAGGGAGAAGCCGACGACCACGACGGGGCGGTCGAGTTGCGCCAAGGTGCTCGCGAGATCCTCCACGTAGTCGCCCAAGGTGGTGACCGCCAGGCGATCCTGGCCATCGCTGCGCCCGTGCCCGCGAAAGGAGAGCGCGTAGCAGTCGTAGCCTGCCGCGGCCACGGCCGGCAGAAAGTGCGGTCGCCAGATCGCCGCCGAGGTGCAGATCCCGTGCAGCAGGAGAAAGGCCAAGGGCTCGGCGCGGCCTCCGGTCGATTCCGCCAGCAGTTCCAGGCGCAAAGCACCCCCCTTTGAAGATGGCGCCGCAAGACGGCAGCAGGTGTGGTTCGGCCGGTTCCGTAGCATTGATGGCCGCTGTCGGGGAAGTGATCAAAGCACCGGACGTCTTCGGGCTCGCCTTGAGGGCTGAAATCCGGCTAGACTTGCAGTCGAAAGGACCCGATTGATGATGCCGCCAGAACATCTCGCCCACTGCCTGCCGGAGCAATTGCACCCGGTCAGCCAGATGTTCCTGGAGCACTGGCTGCGTGGAGACTTCTCCACTGCCGAGTTCCTGCGCTGGTTCCACATGCCGAACTCCGACTACCTGGTGGTGGCCGAGTGCCTGCTGAAGGCGGTGGCCACGGGTATCTAGGCAAGCGCGCATCCCGCGCGAGAAGGCTTTACAGCCGCCCCCCGGGTCTGTTACATCCCCTCTCCTTTCGGGAGGGAGGCCCCTGGCGCGGCCCCCGGCCCAAGGTCTTGTTCCGCGGTAGCTCAGTGGTAGAGCAGACGGCTGTTAACCGTCCGGTCGTAGGTTCGAATCCTACCCGCGGAGCCATTGCATATGCCTAAGTCATTGAAACTACTAGGCAATCTGGCGCCGCGATCGACACTGTCCCACATTCTGTCCCACGCCTGAAGGCGGTTTGACAGCCTACTCGGCGCTCTCGTCAGGCTCGTCCTCGGGGACGGGCCTAAGCACCTTGGCCCCGAAGAGGATGTCGCGAACCTCGCTCAGCGTCTGTGCGGCGCGGTCGCAAGCGTCGGCCTTGCAGAGCGTCGCGAAGGCGAAACGGCCTTTCGAGCACTTCTCGACGGCCGCGTCTCGGGACTGCAGGGCGGCGGAAGCCATCTCTTTCTGCGCCTGGACCGCGACGGTTTTCAGGGCGGTGTACTGCCTCTCGTTGAGCCACACCTGATAGATGGTGCCCTTGGACGACGCGGAGAACGGACTGGTAGCGTTGGGGGTAGCTTGGGTCATTGGTCCACTCCAATGGTCTGAGTTAGGCTCGGCAGAGGGCGGCAACCCTCTGTCGGGCCGCCTTCAGTGTCACAGCTGGAGGACTCGGGGTCAAGCGCGCCAGCATCCGGCACAGTTCGTGCTGCTGCTCGGACAGGAGTGGCGGCAGGACGCGGAGAAGGCGTTCGGTGAATGCCACCGCGGTGGCAGAGACTGCCACCTCGCCCTCTGTCGGTGGCAGTCCAGATTCGCGAACCGCGGTGGCAACGACGGTCCACGCCTTTTCATCAATGTCCTTGAGCATGGCATACCGGCTCACCTGCCCACGGCTCCATCCGAGATCTTCGGCGACGAACTGCCAACAGCTGGGCATCACGCCCGACCAAATCGAGTTGCCCGGCGACATCGACCCTTACGCCTACGTCTGGTCGCTGAACGGCGAGCACCGAGACCTGGCCGATGACCAGCGCTACCTGATCTGGAAGGCCTGCAGCGACAAATCCGAGGGCTGGAAGAAAGAGCAGAAGCGCATTCGCGATGCGGCAAATGCCAGGCAAGCCCAGGCAATGGAGGGGCGGCCTTACGCACCTAAGGGGCAGAAGCGAAGTGCTGAAAAGGAAGTTGCACAAGTAGCGCAACCACCTTCTCCCAAAGTCGCTGTCACCCGCGAGGCAAAGGCCGCCGCCAGCAAGACCAATCGCGGCACCGTCGAGCGCATGGACCAGTTAGCAGGGAGCGGTCGCCAAAACCGATCAAGTTGAGCGGTTTTCTCAGGCACAAATGGCGCCCCAAGGGCGGGGATTATGCCGTCAGGAAAGTGGCCCAACTTGGGGCAGTTTAGGCCATCGCCCTGCGCGCCGAGGCATCGCCGGATAGTTCGTCAAGTTGACGAGCAACAGAATACCGCACAGCGGCGCCAGAAAGTGCGGAAACCTGCCGCAGTTTAGTGCTGCAAGGTGCAGCACAAGGGGGTCGCCGGAGTTTCGCTGCAAGTCCGCTACTTCTGATGGCGTAACGATTCGTGACACCATCCCGTCGCCCCAGCTGCCCCCAGCTTCCCCAGCCCGGGGAGCCTATCCCGTCGAGTCGACGGGCCAGCCTCAAGCGGACCGCCCTTCGCCCCCTCCCGCAACCGGGCTCTGGTCTTTGTTCGGCAACTTGACGAAAACTCTCTCGCTCCTGGCACAGCTCCAGAAATCTCGCCCGGTCCCGCTAACCCGTTGATTCGCCGGCATAGGTGGTAGTTTCCGAGAGTGTTTTACTCACCCTCCCCCGCTCGCCCCAGGGCCTCTAAGGGCGGCACCCTACCGCCCCGTCCTGCTCCCGAGCCACGCCACCCGGCCGGCGAAGATATCGTGTATCAGCCGCTCTGCCTCCTCAGCCCTCGCCCGCTGCCGCTCGTAGGTCTGGCGCCACATGTTGGGCGGTCGCTCGGGGAATAGCTCAAAGGCACCCGCAGGCCCGCCAAGCCGATGCCGTATCTTGTTGCCCCGCCTGGTCGCGCGATCGGCCGGGCTCTCGCCCTGGCTGACCCGCGTTGCCTCCGATCACTGGACCAGTGCGTCTGGCAACAGCGCGTTCGGCCTCCGAGTGGGCGGACAGGTGCCCGAAGCTGGCGAAATCGCGCATTCTCCGATGCCATATGAATGCGCCGGTTGCGCTCGAACAAAGCCTCAGGCAACCTCTTCGTCACAGCTCGGGCCCACTTGGGGAATCTCGGTTGACTGCTCCACGCGGCCGGCACGCCGCATCCCACGAGCGCCAATGGCAGAAGCTCCTTGGAAGGTCGCCTATAGTGGTCGTACCCTTACAGGAGCCAACTGAATGGAGAGCTCCGATATAGAGATGCGAGACAACAGAATGTGATTTAGTGGTCTCAAGCGAGGCAGGAGGACTGAAAGGGGGAATCGACATGGCGACGATCACGGGAACAGACGGCCCAGACTCTTTGGCAGGCACCTCTCTCAATGACCTGATCTTGGGTCTTTCGAGTGCGGATAGCCTCATTGGCCGAGGAGGCGATGACTCGCTGGTTGGTGCATCGGGCGACGATGTGCTCATAGGCGGCCAGGGTATCGATCGCTTCGACGGCGGCAAAGGTGACGATAGTTTCTTTGGCCAAGGCGGCGGCGACGGTGCCTTCTATGGCGGAGCGGGAGACGATGTGATCTTCGGTGGTGGCGGGTCCGATGCCTTCGCGATGGGCGAAAGAGGCGCCGATATCTTCTACGGTGGTCGGGGAACCGACCTTAGAAACTACGGCGGCGGCGGTTCGGATCGCCTCTACGGCGGCAGCGGTGTCGATTACATCTTCTTTGGCGGTCGGGCTGACGATTCAATTTTTGGTGGCGAGGGGGATGACCGTAATCTGCGCGGCGGTGGCGGGAACGACCGCCTCTACGGCGGAGACGGTGACGACTTGAGCCTTGTCGGCGGTTCGTCCAGGGATCTGATTTTCGGCGGTAGCGGCATCGATCGCGCGCTGTTCGGAGATTTGGGGAACGATCGCATCTACGGTGGTAGTGGCGGTGATTCCGGAATCAATGGCGGCAGTGGGAATGACCGGCTCTACGGTGGCGCGGGAAACGATTTGGGGTTGAGCGGCGGCAGCGGTATCGATCGCGCTTTCGGCGGCGATGGCGACGATAGAATCTCAGGCAACGATGGCGATGATTTGCTGCACGGCCGACAAGGCGATGACGGTCTTTTTGGTGACAGCGGTAACGACACGCTGCGCGGAAATCCCGGCGATGACAGCCTGAACGGTTCCGACGGTGACGATGTCCTGAACGGAAACGCCAACAACGATCAGCTGAATGGCGGATCCGGCAGCGATCAGCTCTATGGCGAGATCGGAAACGATACCCTGTTCGTCGGATCCGGCGACGCTGCCTTTGGCGGTCTCGGCAGAGATGACTTCCGCTTTTCCGGCGACAGCCTGGGCATTGGCGGCAGCGGTGGGCCGCTGATCGGCGATTTCAGCGGTGAGACCCTGGGTGCTGGAGACGGCAGGGACAAGCTGGTCTTTGCGACCGGCTTGGAGGTCGGTGCCTTTACCTACGTCGACGGGGCAACCTTCAGCGGCGGCGGCAACTCGGAAGCCCGGTTCGCGGGTTCTGAGCAGATGCAGGTGGACATCGATGGCGACGGCAGCGCGGACGTCGCTTTTGTGATGAGCGGCCTTGTCTCCGCTTCCCAAATCACGGCGAGCGACTTCGTCTGGCTTGCCTAGAGTACCCGTGATAGTCAAGAGGGACGTGGCGTTCAATTGCGCCGGTCTCTGAGCAAGGCATTGGCGAGTATGATGAGCTTACTCATGAGAGCGACGAGAGCGAATTTGAGTGGTTTTCCGCCTTGGCGGAGCCTGTCGTAGAGTGTTTTGAGATCCGGGTTGAAGCGGGCTGCGACAAGAGCAGGCATGTAGAGAGCCTGTCTTAACCGCGCGCGTCCTTCTCTGATCATGGCGCGTCCGTTCCATTGTCCGGACTGGCTGGTGATGGGCGCCAGGCCGGCGAGTCTAGCAGCTTATCTGGCCTCAAGAGTTCTCAGCTTAGGCATCTCGATGAGGAGCACTGCTGCACTCAGGCTTGGACCTATCGCGGTTTGTTTCCGCGCCGGATTCTCATTTAGGCGGCCTGAGTGCGCATTCCGGAGCATCCGGTCAGTCAATCCAGCAACATCCGGTCAGCCATTCCGGAGTATCCGGTCACCGTGAGGTGACGCTGCTGAGCGCTGTTTGCTGATGTCAGTGTTCCCTGCATCCGTCAAGTGCCGGTGCAAGTCGATGCGGAGCTTTCATGCCGGGTCTGTCTGCGGCTGAGCTTTGGTTTTGCGCATGGACTGCCCGTCGAGTGGCATCCTGTAGGCGTTGTGGATCAGGCGATCGAGGATGGCGTCTGCGAAGGTGGGCTCGTCGATGACCTGGTGCCAGTTAGCAAGCGGGAGCTGGCTGGTGATGATGGTCGATCCGGCGCCGTAGCGATCCTCGACGATCTCCATCAGATCGCGGCGTTGGCCGGCGGAGAGCCGGTCGGGTCCCCAGTCGTCGAGGATGAGCAGGTCGGCTTTGACGAGCTGGCGAAAGGGGCGCGGGAAGCGTCCGTCGCCGTGGGCGAGCTCGAGTTCGGCAAAGAGCCTGGGCAGGCGGTGATAGAGGACGCTGCGGTTGTCGCGGCAGGCCTTTTGTGCGAGCGCGCGGGCCAGCCAGGTCTTGCCGACGCCGCAGGGCCCGGTGATCAGGAGGTTGCGGTGCTCGGCGATCCACTGGCCGGTGGCGAGTTGCTGGAAGAGTGCCTTGTCGAGCCCTCTGGGCGTGCGGTAGTCGACATCTTCCATTGAGGCGCCGACATGGCGCAGCCTGGCAGCGCGCATGCGGCTTTGGAGTTTCTTGGTACTGCGGTTGGCCGTCTCGCGGTCGATCAGCAGGCCCAGCCATTCGGCGTGGCTGAGATCGGCCGCCTCGTCCTGGCTTTGCAGCTCGGCGAAGGCCTCGGCCACCTGGGCCGCATCGAGGAGGCCCGGCCGGTGCTAGAACAGCTGCTGCGGCGCAAGCCGGATTTCTCCGCGGCATCGGTCCGGCGGTTCGTCTTCTACAACAAGCGGCCCGAGGACCTGGAGCGCTACATCGAGGGGCTGCGCCGCGCCGGCCTGGCCGACTGACGGGCGGCCGGGGCGCGAAACCCCGCAGCCATTCAGGCCGACTTCTTCGCCTCCAGGAAGCTGAAGCCGATGTCCTCCAGCTTCGCCTTGACCCCCTGGCCGAAGGCCTTCTGGAAGGTGGCCGAATCCTCGGGCGCGAAGCCGATGTCGTTGTAGTCCTCTTCCGCGCCGCCGGTGATCGGCACCAATAGATGTGCCGTCACCAGAAGTCCGCGAGACGGCTCACAGCCGCTGCGTCAAACCCGCTGCCAAGTCGGCCACGGCGCGCTCGAGAACGGTGGGTGGACTGGTGGCGAAGCCCATGACCAGACCATGCTGCTGCGGCTGCTAGCCCTCCAGGACGAAGCGCGAGAGCGGCTTGCAGCCGAGACCCAGGCGCTCTGCCAGGACCGCCGCGCGGGCCTCGGTCGCCTGGTCCGGCAACTCGGCGCAGAGGGTGAGCCCGGTCTCCGCACCGCGCACTTTGGCGAAGCCGGCGAGGTGCTCTTTCGAAGCGGCGACCAGGGCCGCACGCCGCTCGGCATAGAGCGGGATCATCCGGCGGATGTGGGCGGCCAGGGGACCATTGGCGATGAAGGTGGCGGTCACCTGCTGCAAGGGCGTGGAGAGGTGGCGGTCGATCGCCTGCCTGACCGCGCGGGCCGGCTCGATCAGGTGGTCGGGCAGGACCAGAAAACCGACGCGCAGGCCCGGCGGTGATCACCACCTGATCCGGCCCGCACGGGCTTTCACTGCTCGATGAACTACCGCTCGGTCATGCTCTTCGGTGAAGCTCGCATGCTGGAGGATGCGGCCCAGAAGCAGACGGCGGTGGAGGCCTACATTGCCCGCCTCATGCCTGGCCGCGCCGAGGAGATGCGGCCGATTACGGCGCAGGAGATCAAGGCCACCAAGGTGATCTTCATGGAGATCGAGGAGGCCTCGGCCAAGGTCCGCAGCGGTCCGCCGGGCGACGACGAAGAGGACTATGCCTTGCCGATCTGGGCCGGCGTCATCCCCTTCACCACGGTGATCGGCGAGGCCGAGGCCTGTCCGCGCGTCGCTGCCGGCACGCCCACCAGCGCCAGCCTGGCGCCCTACGCGCCCGGCAGAACCTTGGACAAGGTGCTGTCCGACTTGTCGGCCACGTCCTGAACGCGACCCCTAGTGGCCCTAGACCATGGTCACCTCGATCGACACCAAATCGCCGCCGCCGCCCGGGATTGTCACACCGGCACCCAACATCAGGGTGTCGGTGCCGGCACCACCGTCGTAGAAGTAGCCTACGAAGTCCCCCTGGCTTGCCACCAGGAAGACGTCGTCACCGCTGCCGCCGGAGAGGTAATCCGAGCCCGCGCCGCCGGAGAGGCTGTCGGCACCCGACTCGCCCCCGAGATAGCCATCGTCTCCGTCGCCGCCGAAGAGGATGTCATCGCCTACACCACCGTAGATGTAGCCGTCCGCTCCGCTGCCGGCATAGATGACGTCCGCCCCCGACCCGCCGCGGAAGATGTCGTCACTGCCACTGCCGCCGAAGAGACTGTCGGCACCCTCGTCTCCGTAGAAGGCCTCGTCATCGCCGAGGCCACCCGAAAGGCTGTCCGTACCGCTGCCGCCGAAGAAGCCGGCATCAAGGCCAGTCCCGCCGGAAAGGCTGTCGACGCCACTGCCTCCGAAGAACTCGCCATCGGCGCCGCTTCCCCCGGCGAGCGTGTCGTCACCGAGCTCACCGTAGAAGTAGGAGTCATCACCATTGCCGCCATTCAGGATGTCGGATCCAGAGTCGCCGTAGAAGCCGGCATCCAGTCCGCTACCGCCGAAGAGGCTGTCGGCACCCGATTCGCCTCGAAAGAAAGTATCGTCCCCGGCACCGCCAATGAGCGTGTCGGAGCCCAAACCACCGTAGAGAAAGGGGTCCGCTCCACTGCCGGCGTCGATGATGTCCGCCCCTAACTCGCCGCGGAAGTTGCCATCAACGCCGCTGCCGCCGAAGAGGCTGTCATCACCCTCACCGCCATAGAAGCCTCCATCATCACCCAGGTCACCTGAGAGACGGTCCGCACCGCTACCACCGAAGAAGCCGGCGTCAAGGCCGCTCCCGCCGGAAAGGCTGTCGATGCCACTCCCTCCGACAAACTGGCCGTCGGCACCGCTACCTCCGGCGAGGGAGTCGTCACCGGCCTCGCCGTAGAAGTAGGAGTCATCCCCATCGCCGCTGAAGAGGAGGTCGGACCCCGAATCGCCATAGAGGTAGCTGTCATCCCCACTGCCGCCGAACAGGGAATCGGATCCGGAACCGCCTCTGAAGGCTGCATCGTTCCCACTGCCGCCGGAAAGGACATCGGATCCGGAACCGCCCTCGAAATCATTGTCATCGCCATCGTCGCCGGAAAGGACATCCGATCCGGAACCGCCCCTCAAGATAACATCATTCCCTTGACCGCCCGAAAGACTGTCGGATCCGGAACTGCCGAAGAGCTCAGCGTCGTTCCCACTACCGCCGAACAGGGTGTCGGATCCGGCGCCGCCTCTCAGAATCAAGTCGTCCCCACTGCCACCGGAGAGAGTGTCGGCCCCTGAGTCACCGTAGAACCAGGTGTCTGCACCATCGCCGCCATACAAGATGTCCGATCCCGAGCCGCCGTAGAAGTCGTAATCCTCCCCACTACCGCCGAACAGGGTATCGGGCCCGTCGCCGCCTCTGAAGTTAACGTCATCACCACTGCCGCCGGACAGGGCATCGGACCCAGAGCCGCCCTGAAAATCATTATCATCGCCGTCGTCGCCGGACAGGATGTCGGTTCCGGAACCGCCCCTGAAGACAACATCATTCCCTTGACCGCCGAAAAGAGTGTCGGATCCGGAGCTGCCGAAAAGCTCAGCGTCGTTCCCACTGCCGCCGAACAGGGTGTCGGATCCGGCGCCGCCTCTGAGGATCAAGTCGTCCCCACTGCCACCAGAAAGAGTATCGGCCCCTGAGTCACCGTAGAACCAGGTGTCTGCACCATCGCCGCCATACAAGATGTCCGATCCTGAGCCGCCGTAGAAATCATAGTCGTCCCCACCGCCACCGAAGAGGCTGTCGTCACCCGACCCGCCTTCAACCCTGACATCGTCGCCGTCACCACCGAAGATGGTGTCGGCACCTTGGCCACCGTAGAGACCATCATCGGCTCCGCTGCCGGCGTCAATGAGGTCCGCTCCGAGTTCGCCACGGAAGTTGTCTTCAGCGCCGCTGCCGCCGAAGAGGCTGTCATCACCCTCACCGCCATAGAAGCCCTCGTCATCTCCTAGGTCACCCGAGAGGCTGTCCGCACCGCTGCCGCCAAAGAAGCCGGCATCGAGGCCAGTTCCGCCGGAAAGGCTGTCGATGCCACTGCCTCCGAGGAACTCGCCGTCGGCGCCGCTTCCCCCGGCAAGCGTGTCGTCACCGAGTTCACCGTAGAAGTAAGAGTCATCACCATTGCCGCCATTCAGGATGTCGGATCCAGAGCTGCCGTAGAAGGAACGATCATCCCCGTCGCCGCCGGAGAGGGTATCGGAGCCTGAGTCACCGTAGAACCAGGTGTCATCGCCATCGCCGCCATAGAGAGAGTCAGATCCAGAGCCGCCGTAAAAGTCGACGTCGCCGCCACTGCCGCCGAATAAGGTATCGGATCCCGCATCGCCTATGAAGGCATAGTCTCTCCCGCTGCCACCAGAGAGCGTGTCGGACCCAGAGTCACCATAGAACCAGGTGTCCTTTCCATCGCCGCCATAGAGAGAGTCAGATCCGGAGCCGCCGTAGAAATCGACATCACGTCCGCTGCCGCCGAATAGGGTATCGGATCCTGCATCGCCTATGAAGGCATAGTCTCTCCCACTGCCGCCGGAGAGCGTGTCGGACCCAGAGTCACCATAGAACCAGGTGTCCTTACCATCGCCGCCAGTCAGAATGTCGGAGCCGGAGCCGCCGTAAAAGTCAGTGTCACGTCCTGTGCCGCCGGAGAGGCTATCAGACCCGGCGCCGCCGAAGAAGCCGGCGTCATCCCCATCACCGCCAATCAGGCTGTCGTTGCCTTCGTCACCGAAGAAGGCGACGTCGTCCTCATCACCACCATCGAGCGTGTCCCGCCCGGAACCGCCGGTGAAACACGCATCGTCGCCCTCACCGCCGTAGAGTCGGTCGACGCCGCTGCCACCGTGGAGACAGCTGTCTTCGCCATCGTCGCCAAAAAGGCTGTCATTGCCGCTGCCACCATAGAAGTAGCCGTCATCGCCACTTCCGCCGTCGACGGTATCGTTACCGTTACCGCCGAAAAACAGCATGTCGGAGCCGCTCCCGCCGTACATCTTGTCGGAAGAGGCTCGGCCGGCGAAGTAGGAGTCATCGCCTTCGTCCCCATAGAGACGGTCGATACCGCCGCCCCCTTCGAAACTGAAGTCATTACCGCTACCGCCGTAGAGCGTGTCCTTCTTCCCCCCGCCGTAGAAATATTGGTCAGAGCCGCTGCCACCGAAAAGGCTGTCGTTGCCGGCGCCACCATAAAACGCCTCATCGTTGCCGGAGCCACCCTCCAGCCGATCCGAGCCCAGGCCGCCATAGAAGGAGCGATCGCGCCCAAGGCCGCCGTAAATCAGATCACTGCCGCCGCCGCCGTCCAGTCCGCGGTCGTTGCCCGCGTCACCAAAGAGACTGTCGTTTGACATATCGCCAAAGAGGGAGACATCGGCACCATCGCCGCCGAAAATCACGTCGACGTTTGCGCCGCCGTCGAGATGGCTGTCGTCGCCCGAGCCACCTGAGAGGGTATCGAGCCCTGCGTCTCCATAGAGAAAGCTGTCGGCCCCGCTGCCACCGGACAGGGTGTCGTTCCCCACGCCACCGAAGAAGGTGGCATCCGCGCCCTCGTCGCCATAGATGCTATCCGCGCGCGAACCGCCGGAAAGTCTGTTGTCGTCTCCCGCGCCTGCCTTGATGATGTCGCGCCCGCTGTCGCCCACGATCGAGATATCGGCGCCGCCATCGCCATAGAGGCTGTCATCGCCGGTACCACCGTACAGCCTGTCAGCGTCGGCCCCTCCGTACAGGGTGTCGGCGCCACCGAGGCCGTAGAGCGTGTCGTCGGCACCGTAGCCTAGTATGGTATCGGCTTGCTCTGTGCCATCGAGCGTGTCGGGACCGCCCGTACCTGGAATGAATGCCATTGCCTTGCCTCTTCTCGCACCAACCGGATCTCGCACTCTCCCCCGGCCTCAAAGCCGCTTGGCGAGCCCCTCCCTGCTCCAGGCCTAGTTACTTGCCCATCAACGGCTTCGCTCTTCTGATGCGCCCACCCGATCTCTGTCGTTTCAATGGCACAAGGGCTCAAGATGGATTTCTTACGGTACCTGGTCACCGCAAAAGCAGGATGACGACAAAGCGTTGCAGTCTGACGTCAACCTGCCTTGGAAATCTCAAGCACGGAGAACAGAAGAATGCAATCAATTGATGTCTCGCACGTGAGTTGCGCGGTGCCTATGTGGCGCGGAAGCATGCTGGATCTCTGCGGCCCGCTGGACCCCTGGCAGACATGCGGTGCATTGCCACTGCCCAATTCGTACCGCTCCCCCTCTCGCCGCATCGGTGAGAAGATATGCATGACTGCTGCTGCGGGCGGAAGCTGATAGAAAGCTCCCTCACCGAAACCCCTATCGATAGCAGATTGCTATAAAGGGGAGAGGCTGTCTATTCAAATAGCCTCAATAAGTTGCTTTACGGAGTGGCCTCGCTTCTAGCGAAAAGGTTGCCTAGGCCAGAGGCTCCAAGGCTCTCGCGACTCCGTACGGTGGCGTTAGCGGCGGTCGTAGGAAATGCACATCCCTAGAGTCGGGCGAGGGTTTCCAGCTCTTGGAAACCCTCGCTCAGTTAGTAGGAAAACTATGCGGTCTACAGCCCTTCGAACGACCCCTCATTGTCGCATTGGGCGCCCTCGTCCTCACAACAGGGCTCCCAATCGCTGCGATCCAGCTCGTCGTCGGGATGGTAGCCGCCTGCAGCGCCTTCCCGGTCGACCTCGGGTTCGCGGTCGGTGTCGCCGTCCATGTGGTCCAGCAGGGTCACAAGGCCCTCGATGGCCGTCTCCAGTTTCTGGCGAAAGGCCAGGTCGTCAGGGTGGGCCATGTCCGGCATTTCTGGCACAGGATAGACGGGCTTGCGCGGCTTGGAAGACGCGCACGGATGCACGTATTGCTCGCTTGCCTTGGTCATGACGTGGCCCTCCCCGTTTCGGGCTGGCAATGGTCGAGAAGCTCCTTGATGCTTTGTAGAACTCCCGCCCCCTGCTGAGCACCAGTCGCTAGCCAGCGCTCAGCATAAGAGAAGTCGCCCCGCCTTGCCTTCGCCTCGGCCGAGCAGCCGTTCTTTTCCCGATACTGAACAGCAGTGCGGGTCCAACCTGCGTCCTGCTTCCCTGTTCTGAACACCGGGCTCTCTAGCGGCTCGATCCAAGCGCGCCACTCGATCTCCATCATCGGCGTTTGCTTTGGCTGCTTCATCGGAGCCCTCGAAACGAATCCACGTTCGCCCCGCGCCCACCCTGTAGGTAGCCCGCCCAGGCCTCCATCAACTTCCGCTTCTTGGTGAAGAGATCATCGCGGACGTAAGCGCGCTCGGCTTTGTCCTTGATCTGATGGGCCAGCGCCCCCTCGACGACTTCGCGCGGAAAGTTGGTGCTCTCGCCCGCCCAGGTCCGAAAGGTCGCCCTCCAACCATGGACGGTGGTCTTCTCGTTCCCCATCGTCCTGATGACGCGGGTCACGCCCACGTCCGTCAGGGGCTTGCCCGGCCTGAAGTCGCTGGGGAACACCAGCGCGTCGGGCTTGCCGGGATCGCCCAGCAACTCCAGCGCCGCTTTGCAGAGCGGTACCCTGTGCTCTTTGGCTTGCTTCATGCGGTCGGCCGGCACGATCCACACCGCCGCCTCGATGTCCAGTTCCGACCAGGTCATGCGGCGGACCTCGCCGGACCGCGCGGCCGTCAAGATGGTGAAGCGCAATGCCCTGGCGGCGACGGTGTCCTTGCCTGCCAGTTCGGCCCAGAAGGCCGGAGCCTCTTGCCAGGAGAGGGCCGCGTGGTGCTCGACGGGCTTGACCTTGGTCGGCTTCGGCAGGATGTGATCTAGATGCCCCTTCCAGCGGGCGCAGTTATCACCAGAGCGAGCCCCGGCCACTTTGGCGTAGTCCAGGACCGCCTCGACCCTCTGCCGCACCCTGGACGCCGTCTCGGGCTTGGTCGGCCAGATCGGTTCCAAGATCGACAGCACGTCGCCGGTCTCGATCGTGCTGACATCTCGGCGGCCGATCGAGGGATAGACGTAGCGCTCAAAGGTGCCGACCCAAAGCGCCTCCTGCATCTCGCTCTTCCACCCTGCCCTCTTGTTGGCGATAAGCGCATTGGCCGCCTCTTCGAAGGTCAGGCGCTTATCGTCCTTCACCTGGGCCAGAGGATCCTGGCCGGCAGCGATGAGCTTGCGTGCGGCCTCTGTCCTGAGGCGAGCCTCTGCCAAGCCCACTGTGGGGTAGCGGCCCAGCCCGAGGTCGCGACGCTTGCCGCCCATCTGGTAGCGTAGCACCCAGGTCTTGTGTCCGGTGGCCTTCACGTAGAGCATAAGCCCACCGCCGTCGGTATGGCGGCCAGGCCCTGCGGTAGCGCACTTGCGCGCGGAGAGCGGCATTTCGTTCCCACATCTGTTCCCACGCTCGACATGAGATTACCAGACACACAGTGAGACGTCTATAGACAGCACCTAGGCCTAAATCATTGATTTCACGCCTATACATCGGTCATCCGCAGACAGCATGAGACTCTATGATGAATCCTACCCGCGGAGCCATTGCCATTGAATAACCCGTAGAAAACGCCAGGCAATTTGACAGCACGACTGGGGCTCTGGGTGATCTGGGGAACACCGCCCGGCGCACGCTGAGGCGAGACCTTGACGGCCATATCTTGCGAGTCTCGCTGTGAATTGCGGGTCAGTGCGGTGTGCCGTCCAGCACCATCCTCTGCGGCTCGGCAATGAACGCTGCGATACGGCACTCAATCAGTGAACAGGGAGTTTCAACCATTGCGGTTGTCGATCGGGTAGGCCTATATGGCGTGATCGCTGCAACTAGGGGGGGGGAAGCCATGCCTATCTACTACGGCACGAACGGACCAGACACCATCACTGGCACCAATCAGCTCGACACAATCTTCGGCCTGAGCGGCGATGACTCCCTATTTGGATTGAGTGGTGGCGAAGCCTCCATTCCGATGCCGGCAGAGCGGTTCGATGGCGGTTCTGGTGATGACAAGATCTGGGGTGGTTCGGGCAGGGACTTTGTGTTGGGGCAAGAAGGTGACGACACCCTCTACGGCGGGCCTGGCTACTCGCTTAGGTCTCGCGATCTCGGCGACGATCTGAGAGGGGGAAGAGGAGAGGATTGGCTTTTCGGCGGCGAGGCGGATGACCAGGTCAGCGGAAACGAAGACGACGACTGGGTCTTCGGGGGCAGAGGTGACGATAATGCCGGCGGAGGCGGAGGCGATGACCTGGTTTTCGGCGGTCGCGGTGACGATCGCCTAGGGGGCCGTACCGGTGACGACACTCTCAATGGCGGCAGAGGTGATGACAGGCTCATTGGCGCCACCGGCGTGGACACGTTGCGCGGTCACTGGGGAAGTGACACCATCTTCATGTCCGACAACGACCGAGCTGTTGGTGGGGCCGGGACTGATGGCTTTGTCTTCCTGGCGACACCGATCAGCTTCGATGAGGCCCCGACAATCGCAGACTTCCACGGCGAGATCCTCAATGCCGGCAACGGCGAGGACAAGCTGGTCTTCGGCAAGGGCATGGAGTCCGGCGCCTTTGCCTTCATTGGAGATGCCGATTTCTCCGGCAGCGGTAACACCGAAGCCCGTTTTGCAGGCCATCGCACGGTTGAGGTCGACGTCGAAGGCGACGGCGTGGCTGACATCACGTTCAAGCTGAATGGAATGTCTCAGGCTGATCAGTTGACCTCTACAGACTTCGTGTTCGATTCGTAGGCGGCTTGAACGGTGATCAGACTAGAGTGGCCGCAGAATCGACACCGCTATCGCCACCGTGAGGCGCTGCAGGCTTTCTGCTTCTGATCCAAGCAGCCATTGCGGATGTTGACGAAGCCCAATCCACGTGCCCGACAGGACTAGACGCAGCGCGGCCGAGAGTGGCCGATCAAGTCGCGTCCGTGATGATGCCGCCGGTGCCGGAGGGGTCGGCCAACTGCTCCGCGCCAGCGACCCGCACCAGCTGATCGGAGTTTTGGCGCAGGACACCCTGGCCGTTGGCGTTAAAGAGCGCTTGCTTGGCAGAAGAGCGTTTCACCGAACGTCTCTATGGGTTTCTCCGAAGAGAAGCCGCGCTTTGGGATCGTTAAGCCTCTTGGCAATCCCGTCAACACGTCCCCGCAGGCACCCTTGAGCTGTTCTTGTGTGAGTCCTTTAGCGCTGCGGAGGGACGCAGCGAACAAGTTTACGCCACGAAGGTCCGCACCGCAGAGGTCCGCATCGCTAAGGATCGCACCGCTAAGGTTCGTACCGCCGAGGTGCGCTTTGAATTCGCCTGTGACCCTGGCGCGGATAGCCTTTTCGGCGACAAAGGTGACGACAGACACTTCATTGCCCCCAAGGGTAACGACAGCCTCTCCCGCGACGGTGCCGGCTTGGATGTCCTTCTTGGTGGCGCCGGCGACCGCATTCTCCTTCAGGTCTCTGGTACCAGCGGCCTGTGGGTCGGCGAGGCCACCTTCGACGGCAGCGACGCTCAGGTGCGCATGGATCCCCTCACCAAGCGCCTGGAAGTGGACTCCGACGGTAACGGCTCGGCCGATTTCGAGATAGAGAGGGCCCTCATCACCCAGGCCGATCAGCTGACCGCCAGCGACTTCCTCTTCACTTGATCGTCGTGCCTCCTCGTCACGGCAGCGTCCGCGCCGCGACGCGGGGAGTACAACACGTCCCGTCCCACCTCCTTGACCGGTGAGAGGGTGGCTGCCTAATGTAAAGAAGGAAGTTTGCGCGCGGAAATTTTGGGGGCCGTTCCGCCGAAGGGAAGTGTTGCCGCGAGCAGTATCGGTCCCGATGGCATCGACGGTAGGGGCGAGGAATGGACGGACCGAAGATCAGGAACATGCAAGAGTTTGCCGATGTCAGCGGCATCTCGCGGCCCACCGTGTCCAAGTATTTCAACGATCCCAACAGCGTACGCCGGACGACACGCGCCCGCATCGAAGCGGCGCTGGAGCGCTACGACTACCGCCCGAACATCTATGCCATGAACCAGAACCGGCGGCTGACGAAGACCATCGGCATCGTCGTCCCCTATCTCTCCGATCCCTTCTTCGCCGAGATCGCCCGGAACATCGAACGACGCTGCCTCGGCAAGGGCTTCTGGCCGGTCCTCTTCAGTTCGCACGGAGAAGAAAAGCTGGAGCAGGACATCCTCGACAGCCTGAGGTCCTTGAAGCCCGCCGGCGTGCTGCTGGCGCCGTTGGGCCGCAGGTCGGCCAAGCGGGAGATCGAGAAGTTCTGCAAGGAGGTGCCGACGGTGCTGTTCGACAGCAACATCGACGGTGTCGGAGAGGCCTTCATCGGCTCGGACAATGCACAGAGCATCCCGCTCATCGTCGAGTATCTTTGCCGGACCGGCTCGCCGCCCTGCTTCTTCGAGATGCCGCCGGTGAACCCCAACGCAAACAAGCGCCGCAACGCCTTCGTCTCCGCGATGCAGCGCCTCGGCCACGACCCGCAGGTCGTCCGTATCGAGGGCAAGACCTGGGACTTCGAGCAGATCGGCTTCGACGGCGGCCTCGATGTCCTCGGCAAGGGCGGCTTTGCGACCAACACCGTGCTGTGCAGCAACGACCGGCTAGCGATCGGCCTGATCGCCGCCGCCTACGAACTGAGGATCCCGGTCGGACGCGAGGATGCGAGCCACATCAGGATCGCCGGTCACGACGACCATCCCTTCTCGCGCTTCACCTCGCCGCCGCTCACGACGGTGGCGCAAGACTACGCGGCCATCTCCAACAAGAGTGTCGAGGTGCTGTTCAACCTGATCGAGGCCGACGGCCGTCTCGGCCAGCGTGAAGAGACGCTTTTCGACGGACGGCTGGTCATGCGCGCCTCCGCCTAGCTCGGAAGAAACTTATCGCGCGTAAAATTTCTATTGACATCGCGTCCCATCCGAAGTTCACTTGTGTCACGATAAGCAAAACACTTCGGGAGGAGTTCGGATGCACCTTAGAACCGCATTTCTTGCGGGCACCGCGCTTGTGCTCGCCGCCGTGACCGGCGCGGAGGCCCAGACCGTCGTCACCATCGCCACGGTGAACAACGGCGACATGATCCGCATGCAAGCCCTGTCCGACGACTTCACCGCGAAGAATCCTGACATCGAGCTGGAGTGGGTCACCCTCGAGGAGAACGTGCTCCGCCAGCGTGTCACGCAGGACGTCGCGACGAAGGGCGGACAGTTCGACGTCATGACGATCGGCACCTACGAGGTCCCGATATGGGGCGCGCAGGGCTGGCTGGTCTCGCTGAACGACCTCCCCGCCGCCTGGGATGCGGACGACATTCTTCCCGCCATCCGCAGCGGTCTCACCGTCGACGGCGAACTCTATGCCGCGCCCTTCTACGGCGAGTCCTCCATGGTGATGTACCGCACCGACCTGATGGAGAAGGCCGGGCTGGAGATGCCCGAGGCGCCCAGCTGGGACTTCATCAAGGACGCCGCGGCGGCGATGACGGACAAGGAGAACGAGGTCTACGGCATCTGCCTGCGCGGCAAGGCCGGCTGGGGCGAGAACATGGCCTTCCTGACCGCCATGTCGAACAGCTTCGGCGCCAAGTGGTTCGACGAGGATTGGCAGCCCCAGTTCGACAGCGATGAGTGGGCCGAAACCTTGACCTTCTACATGGACCTCATGACCAACTACGGCCCTCCCGGCGCCTCGACCAACGGCTTCAACGAGAACCTCTCCCTCTTCCAGCAGGGCAAATGCGGCATGTGGATCGACGCCACCGTGGCCGCGTCCTTCGTGACCAGTCCCGAGGACTCGACCGTGGCCGACCGCGTGGGCTTCGCGCTGGCACCCGACAACGGACTGGGCAAGCGCGGCAACTGGCTCTGGGCCTGGTCGCTGGGCATTCCCGCCGGATCGGATGCGACCGATGCCGCCAAGACCTTCATCGCCTGGGCGACGAGCAAGGAGTACAGCCAGCTGGTGGCCGAGACGGAAGGCTGGGCGAACGTCCCCCCCGGCACCCGGACCTCGCTCTATGAGAACCCCGCCTATGCGGCCGTGCCCTTCGCCGCGATGACCCTGAAGTCGATCAACTCGGCGGACCCGACCCAGCCGACGGTCGACCCCGTGCCCTATACCGGCGTCCAGTTCGTCACCATTCCGGAGTTCGCGGGCATCGCCACCCAGGTCGGGCAGGAGTTCTCCGCCGCGCTCGCCGGCCAGCAGTCGGTGGAAGAGGCGCTCGAGAAGGCCCAGGACCTGACGGCGGAAGAAATGGAAGCCGCCGGCTACTGACCCCTTCTTCCAACCGGGGAGCGGCCAGGGCCGTTCCCCGGACCTGGTCCCCCACACTCGTGACGCAGTCGGCCGAGCGCCGAGCTGCCCCCTTCTCGCGAGGAGACCGGTCATGGCTACACAGCATTCCCGTTCCGCCGCCAGAGTGATGATGACGCCCGCCGTGGTGCTGCTTCTCGGCTGGATGCTCGTCCCGCTTCTGATGACCCTCTACTTCTCCTTCAAGAAGTTCCTGCCGTTGCGGGGCGGAGACTTGGGCTGGGTCGGCTTCGACAACTACGTCCGCTTCGTCACCTCCAGCGCTTTCTGGCCAAGCGTCTACGCGACCTTGGTGATCGTCGGCGGGGTCCTGGTGATCACCGTGGTCTTCGGGATTCTCCTGGGGATGCTGCTGGACCAGCCCATGTCGGGACAGGGGATCGTTCGCATCCTGGTCATCGCGCCCTTCTTCGTGATGCCCACCGTCTCGGCGCTGGTCTGGAAGAACATGCTGATGGATCCGGTGAATGGCCTCTTCGCCCACCTATGGGAGTTCTTCGGCGCCCAACCGGTGGAGTGGCTGAGCGAAGCGCCGCTCTTCTCGATCGTGCTCATCGTCTCTTGGCAGTGGCTGCCCTTTGCCACCCTCATCCTGCTCACCGCCATCCAGTCGCTGGACAGAGAGCAGCTCGAGGCGGCGGAGATGGATGGCGCACCGCCGCTAGCGCGCTTCGGCTACATCATCCTGCCCCACCTCAGCCGGGCGATCACGGTGGTCGTGCTGATCCAGACGATCTTCCTGCTGTCGATCTTCGCCGAGATCTTCGTCACCACCCAGGGGTCCTTCGGCACACGCACCCTGACCTATCTGATCTTCCAGCGCGTGCTGGAAAGCCAGAACGTGGGCCTCGGCTCGGCGGGCGGCATCTATGCCGTCATCCTGGCCAACATCGTCGCGCTCTTCCTGATGCGCATCGTCGGCAAGAACCTGGACGCCTGAGGAGGACGAGACATGGCACGCGCAGTCACCACCCGGCGTAAAGCAGTCAACACTGTTGTCGCCTGGGCGATCGGACTTCTGATCTTCTTCCCAATCCTCTGGACCATCCTGACCAGCTTCAAGACCGAAGCCACCGCCATCGCCGACCCGCCGGTGTTCCTCTTCTTCGACTGGACGCTGGAGAACTACACGGTGGTCCAGGAACGCTCCGACTACATGCGTTTCCTCTGGAACTCCGTGATCATCGCCGGCGGCTCGACGGCCATCGGCATCCTGGTCGCGGTGCCGGCGGCCTGGTCCATGGCCTTCGTGCCATCGAAGCGGACCAAGGACATCCTGCTCTGGATGCTGTCGACCAAGATGCTGCCGGCCGTCGGCGTGCTCTATCCGATCTACCTCATCTTCATCGAGCTTGGGCTGCTCGACACGCGGATCGGCCTGGTCATCGTCCTGATGCTGATCAACCTGCCGATCATCGTCTGGATGCTCTACACCTACTTCAAGGAAATCCCGGGCGAGATTCTGGAGGCCGCGCGCATGGACGGCGCGACCTTGAAGGAGGAGATCCTCTACGTCCTGACGCCGATGGCCATGCCCGGGATCGCGTCCACCGTTCTCTTGAACATCATCCTGGCCTGGAACGAGGCCTTCTGGACGCTCAATCTCACCGCGGCGAAGGCCGCACCGCTCACCGCCTTCATCGCCAGCTACTCCAGCCCCGAAGGCCTATTCTACGCCAAGCTCTCCGCGGCGTCGACGATGGCGATCGCACCGATCCTGATCCTCGGCTGGTTCAGCCAGAAGCAGCTGGTGCGCGGCCTCACCTTCGGCGCGGTCAAGTAAGGAGCCACACCATGGGACAGATCACGCTAGAGAAGGTGACCAAGAGCTTCGGCGAGGTGGAGGTCATCCCGCCGCTGGACCTCACCATCGACGACGGGGAGTTCGCGGTCTTCGTCGGCCCGTCGGGCTGCGGCAAGTCCACGCTTCTGCGGCTGATCGCCGGTCTCGAGGACATCACCTCGGGCAAGATCATGATCGACGGTGAGGATGCCACCGACATCCCGCCCGCCAAGCGCGGCCTGGCCATGGTCTTCCAGTCCTACGCGCTCTACCCTCATATGAGCGTGCGCAAGAACATCGCCTTCCCGCTGCGCATGGCGAAGATCGACAAGGCCGAACAGGACCGTCGGATAGAGCAGGCCGCCGCCGCGCTGAACCTCACCGACTATCTCGACCGGCGTCCGGGCCAGCTATCTGGCGGACAGCGCCAACGCGTCGCCATCGGCCGGGCGATCGTCCGCGAACCCGCGGCGTTCCTCTTCGACGAGCCGCTTTCCAATCTCGATGCGGCGCTGCGCGTGGGCATGCGCCTCGAGATCAGCGAGCTTCACAAGCGGCTGGAGACCACGATGATCTACGTGACCCACGATCAAGTGGAGGCCATGACCATGGCCGACAAGATCGTGGTGCTACGCGCCGGGCACATCGAACAGGTCGGCTCGCCGCTCGAGCTCTATCGGCATCCCCGGAACCTCTTCGTCGCGGGGTTCATCGGATCTCCCAAGATGAACTTCATCGAAGGTCCGGAGGCCTCCAAGCACGGCGGACACACGATCGGCATCCGCCCGGAGCACATCGAAGTCGCCGACGGCGACGGTCTCTGGGAAGGCACGGTCGGCGTCGCCGAGCATCTGGGCTCGGACACCTTCTTTCATATCCACAAGACCGGGCTGGCCGAGACCATCACCGTCCGCGCGCCCGGCGAGGTGAGCTTCAAGCATGGCGATCTCATCACGCTGAGACCGCGGGCAGACCAGATCGTTCGCTTCGACGAGCAGGGACTGAGGCTCGCGTGAAGCGGCTGCGAGGCAAGTCGGCGCTCATCACCGGTGCCGCGCGCGGTATCGGCCGCGCCTTCGCTCAGGCCTATGCCGACGAAGGCGCACGGGTGGCGCTTGCCGACGTCGACTTCGATCTTGCCCGGCGCTCGGCCGCGGAGATCGGCGAAGCCGCCATGGCCGTCGAGCTGGATGTTACCCGGCAAGAAAGTATCGATGACGCCGTTGCGGAGACGCTACGAAGCTTCGGTCGCATCGACATCCTGATCAACAACGCGGCGATCTTCACTGCCGCGCCCATCGTCGAGATCGCACGCGACGACTACGCGCGCGCGTTCGACGTCAACGTGGGGGGCCTCCTCTTCACCACGCAAGCCGTCGCGCGCCACATGATCGACCGGGGCGGTGGCGGCAGGATCATCAACATGGCAAGCCAAGCCGGTCGGCGTGGCGAGTCCTTGGTCGCCGTCTACTGCGCGACCAAAGCAGCGGTGATCAGCCTGACGCAGTCCGCCGCGCTCAATCTCATCCCCTACGGTATCACGGTGAACGCCATCGCGCCCGGCGTCGTCGAGGGGGATCATTGGGACGGCGTCGATGCGCTCTTCGCCAAGCTGGAGGGCAAAGTCCCCGGGCAGAAGAAGAGAGAGGTCGGCGCGCAGGTTCCCTACGGGCGCATGGGTCGGGCGGACGATCTGACCGGGATGGCCGTCTTTCTCGCCAGCGCGGAGGCCGAGTACATCGTCGGCCAGACCTACAACGTCGACGGTGGCCAATGGATGAGCTGATTGCCCTGTCGGATGCGACCCTTGAGGACCTGCCCGGCGAGGTCAGGCGCCCACGCTACGACCGCGGCAAGCTCACTCCTGGAATCGTTCATGTCGGTCTAGGCAATTTCCACCGTGCCCATCAGGCCTGGTACCTGCACAGGCTGTTCGACCAGGGCCTCTGCCACGACTGGGCGGTGATTGGGGCCGGCGTGCGTCCGGCCGATGCCGTCCAGCGGGGGAAACTCCTGTCGCAAGACTGCCTGACCACCCTGATCGAGCTGGCCCCCGCCAGCATCTCCGCCGAGGTCGCCGGGGCCATGGTCGGCTTCCTGCCTGTCGCCGACGACAATGCCGCGCTGGTGCGCCAGATGGCCGACCCGGCGATCCGCGTCGTCTCCCTGACGGTGACGGAAGGGGGCTACTTCGTCGACCCGGACAGCGGCCGCTTCGATGGGGAGCACCCCGACATTCTTCACGATGCCGCACACCCGACGAGGCCGCGCACCGTCATCGGCGCGATCGTCGCCGCGCTGAAGCTGCGCCGGGACGCGGGCGTTGGCCCCTTTACCGGGCTCAGTTGCGACAATCTTCAGGGCAACGGCAGCAATCTCAGACACGCCGTCGTCTCGCTCGCGGGCCGCTCCGACCCGGATCTCGCCGAATGGATCGGTACCAGATGCAGTTTCCCCAACTCCATGGTGGACTGCATCGTGCCCGCGACCGGCGAGAGGGAGATCGCCCTGGCCCATCGCTTCGGCATCGACGACAAGGCGCCGGTCACTCACGAGAGTTATCGCCAATGGGTTATGGAAGACGACTTTTGTGCCGGGCGACCTAACTGGGACCGCGTCGGAGTCCTCTTCTCCGACAGCGTGCGAAACCATGAGTCGATGAAGATCCGTATCTTGAACGCGGGCCATCAGGTTGTCGCCAATCCCGGAGAGATCCTGTCGATCGGGACGATCTCCCAGTGCATGGCGCATCCTCTCATCAACGCCTTCTTCCGCAAGGTCCAGGAGTCGGAGATCGCACCCCATGTCGAAGCCGTGCCAGGCATGACGCCCAAGGCCTACATCGACGTGGTTGCCCATCGCTTCGCGAACCCGGCGATCGTGGACACCACCCGACGGGTTGCCTACGACGGGACGTCGCGGCACGGCGGGCATGTACTGCCGGTGCTGCGAGACGCCTTGGCGAAGGACGCCCCGGTGGAGGGGCTTGCCCTGGTCGAGGCCCTCTGGGCGCGCATGTGCGAGGGCCGGCGCGAGGACGCGTCGCTCATCGAAGCGAACGATCCCCATTGGGAGGACTTGCGCTCCGCGGCCCGCAATGCCAGGGAGCGGCCGCGTGCCTGGCTGGAGCAGAACCAGATCTACGGCGACCTGAAGAGCGCGCCGCGTTTCGCGGATGCCTTCGAAGGATGGCTGTCGATGATCTGGCGCGACGGCTGCGAGAAGGCCCTCGAGGTCTACACCAGCGGACAAGCGAAGGACCGCGGCCAGGCGAAAAGACCTGGACAAGACGCTGGGAGACCTTAGTGCTGGCGGCCGCAACCTACACCTATGCGCCGAGGGAAAGAGAGATGACCCCGCCTTTCATGCAAGAGCCGAGAGTGCACTGAGATGTTCGTGGTGTGCGGCGAAGCACTGTGGGATCTCTTCGGCGCCGAGGGAGACGCGGGTCTCGCCTTCGATGCGCGGATCGGCGGCTCGCCCTTCAACGTAGCCATGGGCCTGGCGCGGCTCGGTCAGCCCTCGGCGCTCTTCACCGGGCTTTCCACGGACAACCTCGGCCAGCGGCTCCACGACGCGCTCGAGGCCGAGGGGGTCGCGACCGACCTGCTGGTGCGCCGCGATCGACCGACCACGCTCTCCATCGTCGACGTTGGCCCGGATGGCGGACCCGCCTATGCCTTCTACGGCGAGGGCGCAGCAGATCGCTCGATCGCGCGCGCCGACCTGCCGATGCTCGACGACGGCGTCTGGGGGCTGCACGCCGGCTCCTATTCCTTGGCGGTCGAGCCGGTGGGCTCGGCCCTCCTCGCCCTGTTCGCGCGCGAGGCGGGGCGGCGGCTGCTTACTCTCGACCCCAACGTACGCGTGACGGTCGAGCCGAATGTGGCGCACTGGCGAGAGCGCGTGGAGCGCTTTGTCCGCCATGCCGATGTGGTGAAGGTGAGCGACGAGGATCTCGACCTCCTCTACCCGGGCGCGGAGCCGGCAAGGCTAGCGGAAGCCTGGTGCGGTCTCGGCGCGCGTCTGGTCGTCGTCACGCGCGGCGCGGGCGGTGCCGAAGCCTTCACGGAGAGAGGCGTCGTCACCGTTCCGGGACGGCAGGTTGCGGTGGTCGATACGGTCGGCGCGGGCGATGCCTTCCAAGCCGCGCTCATTGCCTCGCTGGCGGATCTCGGCGTCCGGTCCCGATCGATGCTCGATGCGCTCGGTATCGACAGCATCACCCGCGTGCTGGACTTCGCGGTCGCCGCCGCCTCCCTCGCCTGCGCGCGGCGTGGCGCCGACCTGCCGCGCCGCGCCGATCTCCCAAACTTCGAGGCGGATGCTTCTTAAGGGGTTTGTTGTGCCGAGGTGACGGCGCGAGCGCTTCACCCGCGGAGAAAATCCCGCATGATGTCCGCCACCAGGTCCGGCGCCTCCAGCAGGACGGAGTGCTTCAGGCCGGGCAGAGTGTGCAGCCGGCAATCGGGGATGCGCGCGGCGATCACCTCGGCCATGCGCGGCGTCGAGCCGACATCGGCTTCCCCGGTCATCACCAGGCTTGGCGCGGTGATCCCGCCCAGCCGCTCGGCGAGATCGCTCTCGGCCAGCACCCGGTAGGCGGCGGCATAGCAGTCCGGGTCATTCTGCAGGCTGCGGCGGCGCCGCGCTTCCAGCACTTCCGGATGGCGGGCGATGAAGTCGGCGGTGAACCAGCGATCGACCGCCTCGGTCAGATGCGCCGCCGCGCCCTTGTCGGCCAAGGTACGCGCGCGGGCCAGAACCCGCTCCTTCTCGGCCTCGCTGCGCCCGGCGACGGTGCTGACCAGGACCAGCTTGTCGAGGCGATCGGGTTCGGCCAGCGCGAAGGCCTGGGCGACGAGCCCGCCGAGGGAGAAGCCGGCGAGCAGCGTGCGCTCGATCCCCAGATGGTCGAGCAGATGACGCAGGTCGGCGACGAAGTCGTCCAGACTGTAGGGCCCCGGCACCCGCGCCGAATGCCCGTGGCCGCGAAGGTCGTAACGCAGGATGCGGTAGTCCGCTCCCAGCCTCGCGACGACCCCGTCCCAGCTCTCCAGATAAGAACCGACGCCGTGCACCAGGGTCAGGCAGGGACCGCTGCCCTCCAGCCTGTAGTGGATCGGTCCGACAGGGCTCTCGAAGGCGGTCATGGCGGCGCTCGGCGTCATGCGTCGGGGAGCACCTTGCTGTCCTCGGCCCGCCAGGAGAGCGTGACCTCGGCGCCGACGGACAGGCCCTCCAGCCCCTGCACGTTGGCTTGCACCAGGGCCGTCATCTCGCTGTCGTCGGCCAGACGCACGATGAACTTGCGCGACTGTCCCAGATAGACGATGTCGGTCACGCGACCGTCGACGGCATTCTCCACGCCATTGCCCTGGCCGCCGGCGGCCCCGATGTGCAGGCGCTCGGGCCGCACCGCCATGACGGCTTGGTCCTGCTCCGCCAGGCCGGGAGAGGCGCGCCCTTTCAGGGGCAGCAAGCCATCGATCCGTGCGAGCCCGTTGTCACGCCCGGTGACGCGACCCTTCAGGAAGTTGGATTCGCCGATGAAGTCGGCCACGAAGCGGGTCGCCGGATTTTCGTAGAGGTCGTCCGGCGTGCCGATCTGCTCGATCCGGCCCTCGTTGAAGACGGCGATGCGGTCGCTCATGACCAGCGCCTCTTCCTGGTCGTGGGTCACGTAGAGCACGGTGATGCCGAGATCGCGGTGCAGGCGCATGATCTCGATCTGCATGTGCTCCCGCAGCTTCTTGTCCAGGGCGCCGAGCGGCTCGTCCATCAGCAGCAGGCGGGGCTTGAAGACCATCGCGCGGGCCAAGGCGACGCGTTGCTGCTGCCCGCCGGAAAGCTGCTTGGGGAAGCGGTCGCCGTGGGTCGGCAGTCCAACCAGCGCCAGAACCTCGTGCACGCGCCGCTTGACCTCCGACTTCGCGACCTTGCGCATCTCCAAGGGGAAGGAGACGTTCTGCGTCACCGTCATATGCGGGAAGAGCGCATAGTGCTGAAAGACCATGCCGATGTCGCGCTCGTAGGCCGGCAGCGGGTCGAGCGGCCTGCCGTCCAGCATCATCGCGCCGCTGGAGACCGACTGGAAGCCGGCCACCATCATCAAGGTGGTCGTCTTCCCCGAGCCCGACGGGCCCAAGAAGGTCAGGAACTCGCCGGTGCCGATCGTAAGAGACACGTCGTCGACGGCAAGCACGCTACCGAAGGTCTTGCGGACTGCCTGCAGCTCCAGGATGGATTGGGCCATGGCTTTCGGGTCTCCCTGCGGGCGGAGCGTCAGAGCACGCGCGGCTGGTTGGTCTTGCGCCGGGCCAATCCCTCCAGCAGCAAGGCCGTGAGGGAAAAGAGGAACAGCAAGGTTGCGATCGCCGCGATCGTCGGGTCGGTGGCGCCGCGGATGTTGGACCACATCAGCACCGTCACCGGCCGCACCGTCGGCGTCGAGATGAAGAGCGAGACCACCAACTCGTCGAAGGAGATCACCATCGCGAACAAGAGGCCGGACAAGACCGCCGGCAGGATCAGCGGCAAGGTGATGCGCCGGAAGGTGGTGAAGGGCCTGGCGCCGAGGTTGGCGGCCGCGTCCTCCAGACGGCGGTCGACCAGTCCCAACGCGGTCACCACGGTGGACAGCACGTAGGGGATGGTCAGCACCGTGTGCGCCAGGATGAGCCCCGGAATGGTGCCGTAGAGCCCCCAGATCCGGAAGACACCGAAGACCGCCGCCGCCGTGATGATGACCGGCACCACCAGGGGCGCCATCAGCAAGCCTTGGATGAAGCCGGCCGCCGGAAGCTTGGAGCGGGTGAGCGCCATGGCCGCGCCGGTGCCGGCCAAGGTCGCCAGGATCGCGGTCGGGATCATCACCTGCAGGGAGACCATGAGCGAGCGCACCCAAGAGGGATCGGTGAAGAACTTGTCGTACCACTGCAGGGAGAAGCCCGGCGGCGGGAAGCTCAGGAAGGGCGCCGAGCTGAAGGAGATGATCAGGATGATCGCCAGCGGCACCAGCATGTAGACCACGACGAGCAGGCAGATGAGCGCGCGCAGGTTCTTCCAGAAGGCGATGCGTTTCATCGGTTCAAGCCTCCCTCACCTCTCCCTAGAGCCGCGCGTCCGGGCCGACCTTGAAGACCTTGTAGACGACCGCGAAGATCAGTCCGGTCCCGACCAGCAGAATGACCGCCAAGGCGGAGGCCAGCGCCCAGTTGCCGAAGTCGGAGATCTGCTGCTGGATCAGCTGCGCGATCATCACGTCCTTGCGGCCGCCGAGCAGAGCCGGCGTGATGAAGTAGCCGAGCGAAATGATGAAGACCAGCATCGAGCCGGTGATCACGCCTGGCATGGAGAGCGGCAGGTAGACCCGGAAGAAGCTCTTCAGCGGCCGCGCGCCCAGGTTCGCCGCGGCCTGGACATAGGAGTGATCGATCCGCGACATCACCGAATAGAGCGGGAAGACCATGAAGGGCAGCATGATCTGGACCATGCCGATCAGCACGCCGGTGCGGTTGAACATGAGTTTGGCCGGCGTTTCGATCAGGCCGATCCCGATCAATAGGTCGTTGAAGATACCCTTGGGCTGCAGCAGCACCATCCAGGCGAAGGTCCGCACCAGGATCGAGGTCCAGAAGGGAATCAGCACCACGAATATCAGCAGCTTGCGCGTCAAGGGTGGCGCGTGGACCATCGAATAGGCCATCGGATAGCCCAGGACCAGGGCGCCGATCGTGGTCGCGCCGGCGATCGCCACGGTGTTCCACAAGACCTTGAGGTAGATGGTCTTCTCCAGAACCGTCTCATAGTTCTGAAGCCCCCAGGTCGGATCGGAGAAGCTGCGCACCAGCAACCAGAAAACCGGGTAGGCGAAAAGCACCAGAATGAGCAGACCTGCCGGCAGCAGCAGCCACGCGTAACGGTCTCTTGCCAGTCTTGCGAACATGGTCCGATACTCTAGGGCAATTCGCCTACCCGCCAAATGGTCGGCCTAGCCGACAGGGAGGCTGGTTTCCTTCTTGGCCGCTCAGCTCAGCTTCCACTCGGTCCAGCGCTCGGTCAGCTCCGCCAGGTTGCCGCGCCAGTAGTCGGCGTTGATGACGAAGCCCTTGGCCGCGTTCTCCGGGTTGGTGGAGAGCCAGGGCGAGACCGCCTTGTCGATCAAGGGGAAGGCCTCGGGGTTGACCGGCGCGTAGGCGATGATGTCGGCCATCTTCGCCTGGTTCTCGGCCAGGGTCATGTAGTTCATGAACTCCTGGGCCACGGCGGCATGCTTGGCGCCCTTGGGTATCGAGAAGTAGTCGACCGACTGAATGTTCTGGTCCCAAGAGATGTTCACCGGCCCGCCCTTCTTGACCACGTCATAGGCGCGCCCGTTCAAGATCAGCCCACAGCTGACCGCACCGTCGGTGAAGAGCTGTTGGGACTGCGAGTTGCTGGTCCACCAGATGACCTCGTCTTTGATCGTATCCAGCTTGGCGAAGGCCCGATCGACGTCCAGCGGATAGAGTTCCGCCGGGCTGACGCCGTCGGCAAGCAGGGCCTGCTCCAAGGTCGGGTAGACGCGGTCGCGCAAGGTGCGCGTGCCGGGGAACTTCTCGAGATCGAAGACGTCCGCCCAGGTCTTGGGATGATCGTCGCCCGAGAAGGCGTCGGTGTTGTAGCCGACGTTGTAGGACCAGACGATGCAGCCGATCCCGTATTCGTGCACGAACTGCGGGTCGACCCGGGAGGTGTCCACGACCGAGGTGTCGATCTTCTCGAAGAGGCCGTTCGGGGCATTGGCGTAGAGGAAGATGTCGGTCACGTCGACGACGTCCCACACCGGGTCGCCTGCCTCCACCATGGCCCTGAGCTTCACGCCGCTCATCGGACCGTCTTGAATGACCGTCGCGCCGGTCGCCTCGGAGAAGGGATCGCAGTAGGCGATCCTCTGCGCGTCCTGGTAGGCACCGCCCCAGCTGGCGAAGACCAGTTCCTTGCCTTCCAGGTTTCCGGCAAGGCTCGGCGTGGCCAGGCTGCCCGCCGCGCCCAAGGCGCCGAAGGCCGCCGCGGCCTTCAGGATGGTCCGCCGGCTGAGTTCCGGGTCGGCTCCAAGGAGAGTGCTGTCTATCGCATTCGGGTTCTTGGTCATTGTCCGCGCCTCCTCTGCGGGATGAGGGTTCAGATCCGTGCTTGCTTTGCTGCCTCGTCAGCTACGCGCTGATCTTGGCCTTGGCCTTCGCTGCGAAGTGCGGCAGCACGACTTCGCCAAAGAGTTCCAGCGAGCGCAGCGCCACGCGATGCGGAAGCCCGAAGCAGGCGCCATAGAGAAAGTGGTCGACCCCGGCGGCCTCATAGCGCTCCAGCTTCTCGATCACTTCGTCGGGCGTGCCGAAGATCATGTTCTCGTGCAGCGCTTCAGGTGCATAGTCCCCTTTGTTGGCGACGGTCTCATAGTCGACGGGCTCGGGAAATCCGTTGGTGACCGTGCCGAGGTTTCTGAAGAGGTTCTCGAAGTAGCGGCCGAAGTTGGTGGTCGCCCTCACCGGTATCTCCCAATCCTCCGGCCGGTCGTAGACGCACACCCGGCGGAGCATCATGTGCTCGGGCCGCGGGACCTGCGGGTTGTTACGGACCGTCTCCTCGAAGCGCTCGCACAGCGTGATGACCTCCTCGTGCGGGCGCTGCAGCGGGGTCGACATGATGTGGCAGCCGTTCTTGACGGCGAAATCGAAGGTATTGGGATCGCGCGCGGCGACCCACAGCCTGGGATGCGGCTTCTGCAGCGGTTTCGGCACCGATGTCACCGCCGGGAACTGCCAGAGCTCGCCCTCGTGAGCGTAGTCCCCCTTCCAGAGCTCTTTGACCAGCGGGATGATCTCGCGCAGGTACTTCCCGCCGTCGCCTTGCGGCATACCGCCCGCCATGCGGTCGAACTCGTACTGATAGGATCCGCGCCCGAAGCCGACCTCCAGGCGACCGTCGAGCAGCACGTCGGCCAGTCCGGCCTCGCCCGCCAGGCGGATCGGATGCCAGTAGGGCGCCGAGACGACCGCGGTGCCGAGGCGAATGCGCTTGGTGTGCTGGCCCCAATAGGTCAGCAGGGTGAAGGGATTGGGCGCGATGGTCACCTCGATCGTGTGGTGCTCCGCGGTCCAGGCGATCTCGAAGCCGCCTTGGTCGGCGAGCTGGACCAGCTCCAGGCAACGGCCGGCAATGTCGCGCATGTCGATCGATGGATCGAAGCGGTCCATGTTGACGACGATCGAAAACTTCATGGGGCCACCCTCACCTGCGTTACGAGTTGTCGGAGCGCTCGCCCAAGCGCATGACGAATGCGTCCTGAGATGCGCCGGAATGATCGATGATCACGCTCTTCAGTCGGCTGTACTCGCGCACCGCCTCGAAGCCGTTGTGCTTGCCGTAGCCGCTGTCCTTGAAGCCGCCGGCCGGCGACATCATGGAGGGAGAGCGATAGGTGTTGACCCAGACGGTGCCGGCATCGATGCGGCGCGCGAAGCGCAGCGCGCGGTCGATATCCTTGGTCCAGATGCCCGACGCCAAGCCGTAGGCCGTGTCGTTGGCGAGCGCGATCAGTTCCTCCTCGTCGCGGAACTTCAGCACGCCCGCGACCGGCCCGAAGATCTCGTCGCGGGCTATGCGCATGTCGTTGGTGACATCGGCGAAGATCGTGGGCTCGAAGTACCAGCCGCCGTCCAGCTCCGCGCCGGTCGGCCGCTTGCCGCCGCTCACCAGCTTAGCGCCGTCCGCCTGGCCGAAGGAGACATAGCGCGCGACCTTCTCCAGCTGGGCTTTCAAGGCAAGCGGCCCTAGCTGGGTGTCCTCTCGAAGCGGATGGCCGATCCGGATCGCCTGGCTGCGATCGCGCAGGCGGTCCAGCACCTCCTCGTAGATAGAGGCCTGGACGAAACAGCGCGAGCCGGCGATGCAGGTCTGGCCGGCCGCCGCGAAGATGCCGGCGACGAGGCCGTTGACGGCCCGGTCGAGATCGGCGTCGGCGAAGACCACGTGAGGCGACTTGCCGCCCAGCTCCAGATTGCAGGGGATCAACCGCTGGCCGGCATTGACCGCCACCTTTCGGCCGGTGTCCGTACCGCCGGTGAAGGCGATCTTGGCCACGCCCGGATGGCGGGTCAGCGCGTCGCCGGTGCTGTGCCCGTAGCCGGTCACGACATTGACGACGCCGTCTGCAAAGCCGGCTTCCTCGACCAGCCGGGCGAAGGCGATGGCCGACGCCGAGGTATGCTCCGAGGGCTTCACCACCACCGCGTTGCCGACGGCCAGGCAGGGCGCCAGGGTGCAGCTCATCATGTAGAGCGGCGAGTTCCAGGGCACGATGATGCCGACCACGCCCAAGGGCTCGCGCAAGGTGAAGTTCAAGGTTTCCGGCTTGTTGATCGGGATAACCTCGCCCTGGACCTTGTCCGCCATGCCCGCGAAGTAGCGGTAGTAGCTCGGCAGATAGGCCAACTGCGCCCGCATCTCCCGCAGGAGCTTGCCGTTGTCGCGCGTCTCGATCCGCGCCAGGGCCTCGCCGTTCCTTTCGATCAGGTCGGCGAGACGATAGAGCAGAGCACCGCGGTCGCTTTGGGAGAGATCCCGCCAGGCCGGGTCTTGAAGCGCTCGGCTGGCGGCCCGCACCGCCTCGTCGACATCCCGTTCGCCGCTGTCGGCCGCCTGATACCAGGCTCTACCGTTGCTGGGGTCGAAGCTCTCCAGCGAGGCCTCGGACCGGGCTTTCCGGTAGGCGCCGGCGACGAAGATCGGCAAGCGCCGGCCTTCGATCTCTTCGACGGTGGTGAAGCTCTTGCTCATCTCAGTTGAACTGCTTGGATTGTCTGTAGCTCGACCAGTCTTCCGGCGGGCCGTCGAGCATCGCCACGTGCCCGCCCTCGCCGGACGCATCGACATAGACGCCGAACCTGGCCGAGGCCCGCTCGTGCAGATAGCGTTGCAGCATGCCCCGGAAGGGCTGCAGGTGCCTGTCCTCCCAAGGGATGTCGCGCGGCGCGAAGAGGCGCGCCTCGACCTCCGCGTTGCCCTTGGGGTCCAGTTGGCCCCGCGCCCGCCCCCGGTAGATGATGCAGAGCGAGGTCCAGTCCGGCACCTCGAACACCGAATAGAGGAAGGAGAGGTCGAGATCGACCTCGATCGAGGTCAGGAAGCGGGCCAGGGCGGCCTTGTCCGCGCCACCACCGCCGGTCTGCCCGACCAAGGGAACCGTCCAGCCGCCGCGTTCGTCGCGACGGCAGAGCAGGATCCTCTCGCCGTCGTCCGCGATGCAGCCCAGAACAGCGCTCAGCCCCCGCCCCTTTGTCAATGCCGCCTCCTGCAAGCCGAAGGAGACGTAGCCGCCCTGAAAGTAGCCCAGCGGCCGCTCCGGCCCATGGCCGAAGTCCTCCACCCTGCCGATCAGGATGGTATGGTCGCCGGCCTCGACGCGGTCGTGGGTCAGGCAGTCGAACCACCCCAAGGCCTCGGTCAGGATCGGCGTCCCGCCACCTCCCCGCCGCCAGGCGGTGCGGTCGAACTTGTCGGAGGCCTTGGAGGCGAAGAGCATCGAGGCCTCTTGCTGGGTCTCGCTCAAGACGTTGATCGCGAAGCGCTCGCAGCCGTGGAAGGCGGCGTGGCTGGAGGCGGTATTGGCGACGCAGACCAGCACCAAGGGAGGATCGAGGGACACCGACGTGAAGGAGTTTGCGGTCAAGCCGCGCGGTCGGCCCTCGGCATCGATGGTGGTCGCCACGGTGACGCCGGTCACGAAGGTTCCCAACGCCTTGCGCAGTTCGTAGCGATCGATCTTGCCATCCTTCGCGGTCACGCAGATCCGTCCTTCCGTCTCAGACCTTCGGGGTCCAATCGGCTGCGACAGGTCCCTATTTGCATTGTAGTCATGCAAGGCAACACCGCATCCGCAGGTCCTAGGGAAGAAAGGTCGAAAATCTTCCTATGATTCATAGGAAGTTCATAGACAGCTGACTATCGAGCCGCCTCGATCAGCTCATGCAGCTTGATGGCCAGATGCAGATCGAAGCGGGACCTCCTGTCCGTCAGATCGATGGCCAAGAGGTCGTCCAGCCGCTGCAGGCGGTAGCGCAGAGTGGTGACATGGATGCCCAAGGCATCGGCGGAGGCTTGGTAGCGCCCCTCGTGCTCGACGAAGGCCTTCAAGGTCTCCATCAGCCGCGCCCGCTGCTTGCGGTCGTGATCGAGGATCGGCCCGACCTGGGCGTCGAGGAACTTCCTGATCGCGTCCCTTTCCGCCGTTGAGACCAATGCGGCCAAGGCGCCGAAATCCTGCTCCGAGACCACGCCCGACATGCCGAGCGTCTCCGCCAGGCGCAGCAGGCGCTCGCATTGGCGGCGCGCGCGGGGGTAGTCGTCGAGACTCGCGCAAGTCCCGCTCTCGCAGAGGATCGGCGCGCGCTGCAGCAGCCAGGCCAGTTCGCGCAGGTACTGGTCCAACTGCGCAGGGCCGAGATGCACGTCGGCGGGCAGGACGGTGACCAGATCGTTCTTGTGAACGATAGTGGTGATGCTCTTGAGGCTCCGCTCCGCCAGGCGCGCCGCCGCTTGATGCAGCCCGGGCGACGGCGCCCGGCCCTCGCCGCCAGCGACGGCGATGAGCTTCGTCGCCTTCGTCGGGTCGAAATCGAGCCGAGAGGCGCGCGACAGGATCTCGCCCTCGTCCCGCCAGTCGCCCTCGAACAGCCGCTCGAAGAGGTCGGCCCAGGTCGCCGAATCGCTGCGGAAGCGCACGACGTGACGCAGCAGCTGGACGCTGAGCGCGAAACGCACGGCCTCGGCCATCAGCGTGTCGACGCTGTCCAGGGCATCACCCCCGGGAAAGAGGAACAGCGCGCCGACGCGCTCCAGATCCACCTGCAGGGGCTCGACGATGGCCTCGAGGGCGAGCGCGCCAGCCGGACCCGGTAGATCCAAGGTGGAGAGCCGCCGAAACTGTCCGCCTTCGGCACTTCTGGCTTGATCCATCAGTGGGCCGCGCCCCGACGCTTGGGCGAAGGTGCGCCACGCGCCATCGCTCATCGCGTCGGGGACCGGAGACGCGCTCGCGTAGACCCGGTTCACGGTGAGGTCCACGACGAGCCAGGGCTGCTGAAAGAGCTGGTCCAATTGATCCAGGATCGGCTGCAGGGATTCGCTGCCGAGGACGCGCGGCATCAGGTCGGAATAGACCTCGACGGCATCGCGCATGCGGCCCGCCGCCTCCTGCTCCGCCCGCAGGCGTTGCGCCTTCTCGACAGCGATGGCCGCCAGATTGGCAACGGCGTCCAGGAAAGCCAGTTCGGCGTCGCTCACTGCCAGCCGCTCCGTCGAGGTGACGGAGAGCAGGAGATCCTGCTTCTCGCTGTTCTTGATGCCCAGGGGCACGATGACCACGGTGTGATAGCCGCGCCGCTGGGCGTCCTCCGCATAGCCGGGATAGCGATCCTGGGTTTGCGCATCGGCGATGATCAAGGGGCGCGCGCGCTCGATGACTTCCTGCGCCGGGCTGGTCGCCAGATCCCATTGCGAGGCCAAGTCGGTCCCGGGCGAGACGAAGGGATCGAAGCGGTTGACCTGCCGCGACACGCCCGCCTTGGCGTCGATCCGCATGATCCCGCTCGCGGTCCAGACCGAATAGCGGCACACGCCATGGGTCACGTGGTCCAAAATGGTGTCCAGATCGCTGCCGGAATTGATCAGCCGCGCAATCTGCCCGACGTTCTTCAGGCGGTTGGCATCGTGCTCGCTCACGCCGGCCATTGTCATTGAGAGGGCTGGACAACCGCAAGAGCCCAGTCGGCGGCGCGTTTAGGCGCCTCTGATCTCTCAGGCGCCCGAGAGACGCGGTAGCGGACACCGAAACGTGAGCACGCGTGAACGAACCATCGGCCGTCGCGAACGTCATCCAAGGTAGATCGGACGGGGACGCTCTGTCGGAACCGGCCGGTCCGCTTGAGCTTGGAAGAGAGACGACGTCGAAAGATCGCCACCGGAGGCAGAAAGCACCATGAAACGGCAGAAGCACAAGGCAAAGCGGAGCAACGGGTCGAAGGCCGCGCCCGCCAACGATGCAGGGACTTCGAAAGCGGTCCCCAGCCGACGGGACTTCTTCAAGAAGGTCGGCAGCGGCGCGCTGGTCGTGGCCGTCGTCGGCGGCGTCGGCTGGTACTTCGTCGAGGACGTGAAGGCGACCATCCGCGAGGAGGACCTGACGCGGATCGGTCAGGGGGTGCCGACCGTCGTGCAGATCCACGATCCGCAATGCTCGCGCTGCGTCGCACTGCAGCGCGAGACGCGCAGTGCCATGGACGCTTTCGGGAATGACGAACTGCAGTTCCTCGTCGCCAACATCAGGAGCGACAAGGGCCGCAAGCTCGCGAACCAGCACGGCGTGGGCCATGTCACCCTGCTGCTGTTCGATGCGAACGGCGAGGTGCAGAACGTGCTGGTCGGGAACAGGGAAAGCGACGCGCTGGAACGCGCGTTCCGCCGGCATGTGGCGCGGAGCGGTTCCTAAAGCACGGCGGCGGCGCGTTCAGCCGGGCTCGATATCGAAGTGTAGGACTTCCTCTCTGACACCCAGCTTGGTGTAGAGCGCTATGGCGGGTTCGTTTCCGTAGTCGGCCTGGATGAAAATGACGTGGGCGCCGCGCTCCTTTGCGATCGCCTGCACCTGTCGGATCATTGCGGTGGCCATGCCTCTGCGACGCTGCGCGTCGTCCACCGCCAGGTCATAGATGAAGATCTCGCTGCGTTCCTGCTCGAACTTCTTGAGTTCATAGGCGGCCAGCGCGCCGACGACTTCGTCACCCATCAGACCCACGACCGCGATCAGCTGGTCGCCCGCGAGAAGCGCTTCGATGTAGCCGTCGCGCGGCTGCGAATCCACGTAGGTGTCGGCCTCGTCGAACACACGGCCGAAGAGCGCGAGCATGCCCCGAAAGAGGTCAACGTCGCCCGGCAAGAGCAGTCGGGTCGTGATCGCGCTTTCATCGGGCATGACGAACTCCACCAATCTTCATAGGTGCCGGCGTGGATACCGAGAACGGCTTCAAGCGCAGGTCTACTGGTCGAGGGCGGCTATCGGAAAGGCCCGCCAGAGCGCGAAGCGACCCGCGACGGCCAGAGGCTCCGCGCTCAAGCCCTCGATCACTTCGCGGTAGGTACCGCGCAGCGCCGGGTCCTTGTCGTTGGGCTCGCTCTCCAGTTCGAAGCGGATGCTCCTGACGATGTCGTAGACTTCCTCGCCCGCGCCCGGCTCCGGCACCAGGCCGTCGGCGACGCCGTCGTGTTGCGGGTGAGCCCGATGCGCGAAGGGATTGGCGGGATGGTCCCGGCCGAGCGCGAGCGTCACTTCGGCCGTCTCCCCAAGCGCCAAGCGGCCGCTCATCGCCTGTGCGCTGGGCTCGAACGCGAAGGCGGGCGTCGAGATCCGGCGGCTTTCGATGATGCCTTCGGGATCGGCGCGTTGACGCTCGTCGAAGGCACTTTCCAGCAGGTCCACCTCGGAATAGAGGGCGGGATCCCTGCCGCCGCCGGTCAGCACGAACACCTGGTCCAGGAGATGCGCCTCGGCGGAGGGAGAGACGAGCAGGATGACACGAAAGGAGAAGTCTCCGCCCGCCGGTTGAGGGCTGTCGAGACGGTTTCCCGCGAAGGAGCCGACGGCGTCGACCGTCACCGAGCCGATCCAAAGGCCGCTGCTTGCCGCCGGGTCGGATGCCAGAGCACCGCCCTTCGGCGTCGCGGCCAGCGAGAGCGCGATGGCCGCCGCGGCAAGGATCGTGGCCCCCTGCGCCTTGAGCCTCACCAGCGGTCCCGACACGCCAGCGAGCCGCGACCTGACGGGCAGGCAATCACGGGATTTGGGATGACTCTTCACCTAAGCCTCGTGCCTCATCTCAAGATCCACCGGACTACTCCAGCACGGGCTCGCCCTGCGTGGCGGGCGTCGGTGCCCCGCCGGCGTCGGCTTGCGACCCTGAGCCCTGCTGGCCTTGGGGACAGTTGGCGTCACTGGGCTGGCACTCTCGGCTTTCGGTGGTATCGAGGTCCGTCTTTCTCAGTTCGTCCGGATCGGCATCGAGCGCTTGATCCTCTTCGATCTGGACACCGTCCTTGCACTTGCCGACGTTCTTGTACTTGCCCTTGCAGAGCCTGCGGTCCTTCGCATCCTGGGTCTCGATCTCGATGATCGACGTCCCCGGAAGCGCGACGCCGGAGGGATGGGGCATGACCAACGCCGACGCCGAGGCGGAAAGAAGCAGCGTCGCGCACAACCCCGCCAGAAGACCCTTGAGTGCCATGTACCGCTCCTTCCTGCGTCAGTTGCCCGTATGCGAGTATGCACGAATCCCGATCGTGATGTCTTCGATCCCGGGGTCTTCCGCGGTGCCGATGAAGAGGTCCAGCGCGGCCTCGGGATCCTCGCCGCCCAGATAGCGTGCCGGAATGATCAAGAGCCAACGCGTGTTCCACACAGAGCGCCCCGCCAGGTCGGCGCTCCAGGCCTCCTCGATCGGATAGTACCAGGGGTCCATTTCGCCATGCGGATCGCTCGCATGCACCGGGAAGTCCGACTGCCGGCGCGCCGGCGCCGCGGTTTCCGTCGAGAGGCCTTGATCGCCCAGCTTGGTGCCGTCGATCGGATCGGGGATCGGCAGGGCCTGATCCAGCACGCGCCAGACGCTGAGCTTCCCGGTGGTGGGCGTGCGCATCACGTCGCGTCCGGCCAGGGCGAGGTAGGCCCTGGGCTGCGCCAGATGGGGCACGTCGATCACCACGGCGACACGACGAAGCTTGGTGGCCGAGGCGGAGGCGGAGAAGACGTCCTCGCCCGCCAGTCTGGGCCAGCCGAAGAAGTTCTTGCCGGCCTTCACCGTGGTCCAGAAGGGGATGACCAGGCCGGGCTCCGGCCCCCTGGGGGAGAAGGGCTTGCAGCATCGCTTGAACTCCGGCAGGGCGTAGAGATCGGGAACGCGGTGCGCGTCCAAGGTCGCCCACCACCGCCCGTCCTCCGCCGCGCCCGATCCGATGCGGAAGAGCTCGCGCCTTAGAGAGAAGAAGTAGGCCTCCGATCGCGGCTGGAAGAGCCGGTACTGCGACGCCGCCTCCTGATAGGTCGCCTCGAGCCCGGCCAGGACGTCGGCCAGACCGTTGCCGCGCAACGGCTCGTCGCCCTGGAAGGCACCCAGCTGGCGGCTGGAGATGACGCGCGACAGCAGGGCCTTGGCCGCGTCCGGCGACTGCTTGCTCCAGTTGGCCTCGTAGTCGAAGGCCTTGACCGCCAGGTAGACGTTGCGGGCGGCGAGATCGAACTGCTGGCGATAGGTGCGCAGCGCTTCGTTGCGCAGGAGACCCAGCATCAGGTCGCGGTAACGCGCGTCGATGACCGTTCCGGTCTGGTCGGTCCGGAAGCCGGCCAGTTCCTGCAGCAGGCGCTCGCCGCGTCCAAGGGTCGCCAGATAGCGCTGCTGCGCCCCCAGTACGGCTTCATACTGGGTGAGCACGGTGAGACGCCGGCCGGGTTCCTCGCGCAGGCTTTGCGAGACCTCATGCGCCCGCGACAGGATCTCGATCTCGGAATCGGCGGCCAAGGTCTCCAGCATGGCGCCGCTCTCCACCAGCTCCTTGTCCTGCTGCTTCACCAGCTCGACCACGGCGGCGATGTCGGCGCCGGCCTGCAGGGCCTGGGACCCCACGGCGGCGCCGTAGCGGATCGACCCGCGCGCGACGGAGGTGGTGTCGTTCGAGGTGCCGATCGACTTCGGCAAGCCCTCGGAGTAGGCGGCAGCGACGGAGGTGACGAAATCCGCCCCGCGGCGCAGGGAGAGCTCGGTGATCTTGGTCGCCTTCAGCGCCTTGTTCAGGCGCTCCATCTCGCGGATGGCGCTCTCGCGGATGGACCGCTCCCTGCGCGCCTTATCGATCGTCGCCTCGAGCGCTTCGAACTGATCCTCGATGCGGCCGACATGGGCCTGGTAGTCGGCCATGGCCTGGCGGAACTGACCGATCGCCTGCAGCACCTCGGAGCGCGCGACCTGCAGCTCGCCGACGGCATCCTTCGGGCGATCGCGCCAGCCCGCCGGCCGCGTCAGGCCCAGACCCGCTTCGGAGACCTCGAAGGTGACCTCCCGCGCTCCCGAGTCCAGTTCGGGCCCGGTCGCGCTCCCGGGCGCGAACCGCAAGGCCATGTCGTCCTGGAAGGTGACGGTCACGCTGCGGCGCTTTCCCTCGTCGCCGAGCGCGCTTAGAAGCGAGGGCGCCACATAGTCGAAATGATAGATGTCGGGACCGTCGTAGCCGGCCGGATAGGCTCCGTCGCCGCCGATGTCCTCGCGGTGCGGGCGGCCGAAGATCTCGATCAGCTGCGTCTTGTACTCCCGCTCGCGCTGGCGCAGCTCCACCTCGAACTCGCGGCTGGCCTGCTGTTCGCGCCGCGCCTCGATCGTCAGGTCGGCAAAGATGCTGAGGTTTCGCGCGGCCCTGGCGGCCGAGGCCTTGGCCCGCTCGTAGATCTGGATGAAGTGGGTCTGCTTGCTGGCGGGATCGAGAAGGTCGGGAATGATGTCGAAGGGCACGGCATCGGCCGAGAGACCCAGCGGGTTCAGGCCCTGGTCGGCGGCGTCGAGCGTCGCCTCGATCCTGCGGTACTGCCCCGCCAAGTCGCGCAGGTCGCTGGCGCCGCTTCGGCTGGCGGCATCGCAATCCTCCGCGCAATCGCTGGCCAGCATGGCATTGGCGGCGACCCAATCGAGATAGGTGGCCTGCCCTGTCCGGCTGGCCCAATCGGCGAGCGCCCAGTCGGCCACGCCATCAGGGTCGGGCAAGCCCAGATTGCGGGCCGCCGGGTCCTCGGCGTAGTTCTGCCGGAAGGTGAGCGCGACGATCTCCGCGCCGGCGCGCGCCTTGCTGGCCGCCAGGCGGGCGAAGCGCTCGCCGATCAGGCTGTCGATGCGGGACTGGGTGCCCGCCACCGAGACCGCGCGGCTCTCACCGGGCCAGAAGAAGGCGGGATTGCGCAGCAGCCGGTAGATCTGCTTGCTGGCCGAGAGGTAGTGCCCCCAGGCATCGCCGTGGCCCTGGGGATAGAGGATGGCCGCGTCCTCGCCGTCGATGTCGCCATCGCCGTCGCGGTCGCGGATTCCGTAAACCTGGCGATAGGCGGTACGCGTGGCGTTGTCGGCGGCCATGTTCCAGGGCAGGCGCCCGAAAACGGGTCCCTCCTGTCCTGCCGCTCCCGACGGCAGGCCACGCAGGAGCGCCAGCTCCTCTTCCAGCAGACTGGAGACCGGTCCCTGCCCGTCGAAGGCGTGGTACTGGCTCGAAAGCGCCAAGCCCGGCGTGTCGCGCGCGCCGGCGGGCACCGTCGGATCGGCGGCGTCGATCATGGCCTCGTGGCCGAAGAGCGCGTAGAGATCCGCGATCCGCGCGGCGGCCAAGAGGATGGAGGAGATCTCGGCGATGGTGGCGCGCGGCGGCTCGGCCTCCAAGGTCAAGGCCAAGCCGCGCCGTAGGACGGTCTCGTAGGCCGGCAGCATCCGCAGGCTCTGCAGCTCTTCGTCCCCACCGGTGAAGGAGACGTCGCCGGCGTAGGCGGGGCCGGCCAGCTCGATGAGGCTGGTGCCGCTGTCGATTGCCGTGCGCGACAGATCGCTGACCCGCCGCTCGAAGGGGCCCAGCCCTTCCTGCACTTTGGTGATCCAGCCAACCGCCGGTGCTTGCGCCCAATCGGACCGCGCTTCGGGGCAAGCGGGCATGCCGCTGTAGCGCGCGCGATAGACGACATCGCCCAAGGCGGAGGGACGGCCCAGCCGACCGGGTCCGAAGACGACGAGCTGCGAGGGGTCGTCTTGCTCGGCGGGGGAGAGGACCAGCGGCTGCCAGGCCTCCTCCGCTGTCTCGCTCGCCGCGCGGTACTGCCACTCGACCGCGACGGCTTCGGGGTTGCCGCCGAAGTCCAGCCCGTGGCGAAGGCTGTAGGCGTCGTCGAAGAGGTCGGGGGCGGTGACGACCTGCACGGCCCCGCCGTCAAGGGGACAGGAAGCCTGCAGCACCAGGGACTCCACCCTGCCGCCCGTCTCGGTCGGGCCATTGCCCAAGAGCAGCGTGACATAGCCGGTCGATGACGCCGCGCCGGCGGTCAGGAGCTTCGGACCGGCGCCGACGTCTCGCTTCTCAATGAGCGTCCTGCCCTGGTCGTATAGCGCGCCGACGGCCCGGTCGAAATCCCCGCCCCGACCCAGCGAGAGCAGCAAGTCACGCTCCGAAAGGGTCATGACGTTCGGCAGCTGCCGTTGGTCGCGGTAGTCGCTGGCGAAGACGAGCGTGCCGCGCTCCTCGTCATAGGTCAGGCGGCGGGTCAGGTGCGGCGGCAGGCCCGGCAGGCTCAGCTGCCCGTCCGCGCGCCTCTTCGCACCCGCCGGTCGATCGGCCAGCGGCGCCTCGAGGCGCCGCCCGATGTCGATCAGCCGAACGCCGGCGCCGTCATGAACGATGGAGGCGCTTGCGCCTTCGGGCAGTTCCTCCCGCAAGGCGCCGCCGATGGCCACTCGCGACGCCCGGTCGGGCCAAGCGGCCTCGTAGGCGACCTTGGCCGGCGTCCCGGGCGTTCCGGCCAGGCGGTCGAGCCAAGGCGCGCAGCGCTCCTCACCCTCGCGCCAGAAGTCATCGCGCAGCCGGTAGGACCAGCCGGCTTCGATCCTGCCTTCGGCGATGGCCCAGATCTCGCCGTTGCGGTCGCCAAGCGCCGGGCCGCCGTGGACCATGTCGCCGCCGCAGGCCTCCAGCAGCTCCAGGGCGCGCGGACGGGTCAGCGTCTCGCCCACGGTCACCTCGGTCGGCGCGCGGTCGAGACCGGCCGACACCTTGAAGACGCTGTGGCGCCACCCGCCGCCACCCGGGCTGCGGTGCTTCACCAGGACGTAGGGCGCTGAGTGGCGGGTGAGATCATTGCGCAGGGCGACCAGGTGCGGGATCGGCTCCTCGCCCTCCGTCACCGGCGCGCGATAGATGAAGGCGTGCTCGTCGTTCGGGTTGAAGCCGGCGGCCTCCGGGTCGTTCTGGACATAGAGGCGGGCATCGGGAAAGCGCTCCGGCGGCAGGGGATAGCCGACCGAGCCTTCGCCACCCTCTTGCGCCAAGGGGTCGAGAAGCGGAGCCTTCGTCGGCCAGGAACAGCCGTAGCGCACGACCAGGTCGGGCCAGGCAAGACCCAGACCGCCGGCCCTGAACCAGGCGACGTCGAGCGTGGGTTTCTCGCTCGCCATGACGGGAATGATTGGGCCGCGCCGTTGGTTAGCGTCATAGGCCGCGTCGGGCGAGGCCATGTCGACTGCCGCCCTTGCACCCAGCACCAGGCCGTTGCGGCCGTCCATCGCCACGTGCCGCTCGTCGGCCAAGGGCGTGCCGACCGTGCAGGCCGTGCTGGTTTCGATCAGCTCTTCCGGCTTCACCGCCTTCACGACGAGATGCACCGGCTCGTAGCGGTCCAGGTCGGCACTGGGACCGCGCGCGAAGCGCAGCACGCTATAGGGCTGATCGCCGACCTCTTCGCGCAGCAGCAGCTTGTCGACGAGCGGCCCGACATTCGCCGGATAGGCGACCGCGGCGAAGGTCAGTTGACCGGGATCGGCCGCCTGTAGCGGAACGGCGACCCCGGCGGCATGGCGCTGCACCTCCGCCGGCCACTCGGTGGTGCCCGCTTGCATGGCGCGCCGCTTGGCGGGGGCGTTCGCATCCTCGGCCTTCTCGGGATCGCGCAGCGCGCTTTCCGCGCTGGTGGGCCAGTGCAGCTCGACCCGCTGTCCGCCGAGCGGTGCGATCGCATAGAACTTGCGCGCGGCCGCGTTCCAATAGAAGGCAGCCTCGGCCGTCGGCGGCTCCACCCGCGGCTTGCCGAAGGCACGCCCCTCCTGATCCAGGGCGGTCACCGGCGGCTCGATGGCCTCTCCGATCGTCCAGAGGTCCTTCGCCTCATAGGCGCCGATGTCCGCGCGCGCCTCTCCCGACTCCGGCACCATGCCGGCGGTCCGGAAGGGATAGACGAAAGCGCGCGGATTGCCGTTCAGGTCGAGAGGGAGGGCTTCCTTCCTGTCGCCGTCGCGGTCGAGATCGGCCCAGTCGCTGCCGGTCACCGCCGGGTCCGCCGCGTCGATCAGGGGAGAGCCCAGGCCGGGCACCAGATTGTCGTCGTCCGTCCCCCACTGGCCGTCGAGGCCCGCCGGCTCGACCAGGCCCGGATCACAGCCGTCGAGGTTGCCGTTGGCGACGGCGCCGGGACCGGAATAGCCTTCGACGCAGCTGCCGCGCACCAGCAGGACCGCGTCCTCATCCACCCAGCGCGTGATCTGGATGGAGCCGCCCAGATCGACGGAGGGATCCTCACTTGCCTTGCCCTTGCCGGCCGTGTTCGCCCAGACCAGGCTGTTGAAGACGGCGACGTCCTCGGGCTTCGCGCTGCGCGCATAGATCCCGCCGCCACGCTCGTTCGCCGCATTCGCGACGATCGAGAGGTGGCGCAGCTTGGCGTGCCCCCACACGGCCACGCCGCCGCCCAGGTCGCCCTTGTTGGCCACGATGGCGAGGTTGCTGAGTTCCACTCCGTCTACCCTACCGTCCACGCCGATGCCGCCGCCGATGCCGCGGCCGGCCTTGCCGACCGCGCCCGCGTCGCCTCCTTCGACCGTTTTTCCGCTTTGACCCTTGCTGCTGTCCGAGAAGACGGGTTTGACACAGCCACTCGGCGTCGTCCCGCCATCCCCTCCCGCGCCCGCTTTGCCCCGTGCGCCGCCCGCGCCGCCCCGCCCGCCTTCGCCGGCTAGTGCCTCGTTGCCGCGGATGACGACGTTGGAGATCGAGACGCGCGTGTCGCCATCGGCGAGAGCAAAGAGCGCGCCACCTTCGGCGCTTCCGCCTCGTCCGCCGCGACCGCCGTGGTTGCCGTAGGCTCCGTGCCCTCCCGCGGCACCGGGAACGGCTATGCAGCGCGTAACGACGACTTGATCCCTGTAGTAACTGGACGCGCCGCCCTTGCCGCCGTCGCCGCCGTCGCCACCCTTGCCGCCATTGCCGCCGGCCCCGCCGACGACGCGGTTGTCCGCGAAGAGGGAGTCTCGAACCGTCAGGTGATGGATGCTATAGAGGCCGCCGCCCCACGCACTTCCTCCTGGGCCGCCGCGCGCGCCGGCCTCGCCGTTCGCTCCGTTGCCCCCGTAGTATCCAAAGGCACCGACGTAACAGCTGTTGACGTCCTTTCCTCGGCAGTCGGTGGGCTTTCCTTTTGCCCCGGCCTTTCCGTTGGCTCCCTTCTTGCCGGCCTTGCCCGCCGCGCCGGCGCCGCCGATGACCTCATTGTCGACGACGGCGACGTTGTCGAGCGTCAGGTCGCCCCAGGATGCGATACCGCCGCCCGCCACGCTGTCGGCATACTCCTCGGTGCTCTTCGCCGGCTCGGTGGTGACCCTGCCGCCGGTGACCGTCAGGTCGGAGATCCTTACGATGGTCTTTTCCCAGATGACAAAGACGCGCTCTTTCCGCTCGGCATCCAGGATGGTCTTGTCGCGCCCCGCGCCGACGATGTTGACGGACCTGTCGACATGGATCTCGTGCTCACGATAGCGTCCGGGACCGAGCCTTATGGTGTCGCCGTCCTTGGCGAGGGTGAGAGCGTAGGTCAGGCTGGCGCAGGGCTGCTTCTCGCCGCCGCAGTTGCCGCCGTCGCGCCCGTCCGGCTCGACAAGGTAAGTGACGGCGCCCGCGGTCAAGAACATGGCTTGCGAGAGAGCCGGCGTCGGCGGCGCGAGGATTCCGGCCAGGAGAAACACGCCAAGAAGTTGCGTTAGGCGCATCTGGCTCCCTGCGCGCCAAGCCCGCAGTCGCCCGTACAGCCCGACCATGCCCCTCTCCTTCGCCATCCCCGCGCGCCGAGCTGTTGATCGCCATCCTTCCGCGGCAAGAGCGTCATGATGTCAAAGGAGATGAGCCTTGTCGACCGCGTGCCGCGTTCCCTTGCCCAGCGGCCCACTTGGCGATTGTACGATCGTTCTTCCAAGCCACGGTTGGAGAGCAGGCGACCCCCGCGGTCTCATGCCAAGCGCCGGAGCGCCAGGTGCCGCGCCAGCCGAGACGACGAGATGTCGAGACCCAGTCTTGCGATGGCCGAGGCCATCAGCGCTTGATTGCTGGTGATGACCGGCTTTCCCGTGCGTCGCTCGATCTCGGCGACCGCCTCCACCGCCCGGAAGTCGGTGCAGGAGATCACGATCGCCTCCGCGCCGGCTGTGTCGGCCTTCTCCGCCATCTCGGCGACCGCCTCGGGCGGGGCGGCGGCGACCTCCTCGTTGCTCCAGGGCTTTGGCGTGTCGCAGCGCCCGACGCAGCTGAGGCCGAAGGACTCGAGGAAGTCGACGGCGAGATCGTTCAAGGAAGCGACATAGGGCGAGGTGAAGGCGAAGCGATGGACCTGCAATGCCCGCAGCGTCTCGATCAGGGCGGACGCCGCGGTCACCGCCGCTATGCCCGTGGTTCGCTCGATGGTTTCTCGGAACCGGACGTCGTAAGCCGGCCCCTGGGCCAGCGTGGCTGAGGTACAGCCATAGAGAATGATGTCCGAACGACAGAGCTGGAGGCTGCGAACGACCTCGTCGGAGGCCGAATCGGAGTACTGCCGCATCTGATGCTCGTCCGGGATCTGGTCGACGTCATAGCCACCGGCGCGGGCGAAGTGCAGCGACGCGCCGGGCGGCGCCAGCATGACCATGTCCGGCTCCAGGTTGGTGTTGGAGACCGGAACGACGATGCCGATCCTGGCGAGCCCCCGCGTCCGGCCGTGATCTCCCTCCATCGCTTGCCTCCCGTGACCTAGCTGCGCAGCGCGTCGCGCTTCAAGGCGGTCGCCGCCTCATCGAGCGAGCCGTCTTCCTTGACGACCACGCCGTAGACCCTTCCTGCCTGCTCCGCCGACACCAGCCCCAGGGCGAGGTCGGCGGCCACCGCCTCGGCCCTTCGCTCCAGCGGATCGCCATAGCCGCCACCGCCCGGCGTTTCCCAGATCAGGCAGTCGCCGGCCGGAATGGTCTGCTCTCCCTTGCCCGCCATGCCGCCGCCCGATTCCAGCGAGATCCGTCCAAGCGCGCCGGCCTTGCCACCCTGCTGGCCGCGCGCAGCATGCTTCGTCCGCTCGACGCCGGCGAAGAGCAGGATGGGCGCGCCCTCGCTGCTCTCCAGCTCGATCCTCTGGCCCAGCCCGCCGCGGTAGCGGCCCGCCCCGCCGCTGTCGGGGATGAGCTCGCGTCGGCGGATGCGCACTGGCGCCGTGGTCTCGGCGATCTCGACCTGCGTTCCGAAGACGCCGCTGGGAAAGGCCGTCGCCGAGAGGCCGTCCTTGGCGGGACGCGCGCCGGTGCCGCCGGCATGGGTGAACTCGGTCGCGAAGGAACGCGCATTACTCTGCTCGCGCGCCGCCATCGCGGCGCTTCTGATCGGGATGTCCCAAAGGCAGGAAGCGCCTTCCGCAGGCGCCAGGTCGCTGACGGCCTGGTGCAGGGCCCCGAACATAAGGTCGGAAACCATCTGGCCGACGCTGTGGCGCATGGCCACCGGGGCCGGGTGCTGCGCATTGAGGATGCAGTTGGCCGGCGCGACAAAGCGGAAGGGCGCGAGCGAGCCGGCATTGTTCGGAACCTCGGCGCCGATGAGGCACCGCAGGGCAAAGACGCCGTAAGCGGCCGTGTAGTTGAGCGGCACGTTGATGCCGAAGCGGGAGAGACCGGAGGTACCTGTCAAATCGACCGTGACCGCACCGTCGCCGATCGTCATGGCCGCCTTCAGCGTGATCTCGAAGTCGTAGCCGTCGAGCAGCATCCGGCTCTCGTAGACGCCCTCGGGCAGTTTGCCGATGGCGGCCTCCGTCGCCCGTCGGGAGGTGGAGAGGATGTGCCGCGCGAGCGCTTCGAGGTCGCCCAGCGCGAACTCCTCCATCATCTGGCAGACCCGCTTGGCCGCGACGTCGCAGCAGGCGATCAGGGCATAGAGATCGCCCTCGTTCGACACGGGCGAGCGCGAATTGGCCTTCACGATGTCCACGAGCAGGCGATTGATCCTGCCGCCCTCGACCAGCTTGGCCGGCGGGAGGAAGAGGCCCTCGTCGAAGACGTCGCTGCCGTCCGGGCCCATGCCCAGCCCGCCCAGGTCGTAGACGTGCGAGGTGCAGGCGGTGAAGGCCACCAACGCGCCTTGGTGGAAGATCGGCGCGCAGAGCAGGATGTCGTTCAGATGGCCCGACCCGATCCAGGGGTCGTTGGTGATAAGGACGTCCCCCGGCTTGAGCGCATCGCGCTCGAAGTGGGGCAGCAGAAGCGTCACCGACTCCGCCATGGTGTTGATGTGACCGGGCGTCCCGGTGACGGCCTGGGCGATCATCCGGCCCTCGAGGTCGAAGATGCCGGCCGAGATGTCGCCGCACTCGCGCACGATGGGGCTGAAGGCGGTGCGCATGAGAACCTGTCCCTGCTCCTCGACGACGGCGAGCAGGCGATCCCACATGACCTGCAGGTCGATGGCCGAGTGGTTGCGCGCGGTCGTGTCTCTCTGCTCGGACGCCTGGTCGAGCCGGGTCATGACGATGTTGCCGCCGCCATCCGCCACGGCCTGGAACGCCGCGGAAACGAAGGTCGTCGTCTGCGGCTCCACGATCAGGGCAGGACCTTGAAGCCTGTCGCCCGGGCGCAGGAGTTCTCTCCGGTAGACCTCGGCCTCGACCGCCCTTCCCTCCTGCCCCAAGCTGAGGCGTCGGGTCTCCATGGGCTTGGGGCGTCCACGCCTTGGAGGCCGCCGCAGCAGCCTTCTGCCAGGCGAGGCGTTGGAGGCCGTCACCTGCCAGTTCATGATCTCGATCTCCATGCCGGGCACGACGCGCCCGAACTGGGCTTCGTACTCCGCCTCGAAGCGAGAGACCAGCCGCGCCACCCCCGCCGCATCGATCACCCCGTCGGGGATGGCGACCTCGATCTCGTGGCCCTGACCGTCATAGCGCATGAAGGCCACCCGCCGCAGGGTGATCGCCTCGCCGGGCGCGCCGGCGGCGACAATCGCCGTCGCCTCGCGCTCCATGTCGGCCAAGAGCGCGGCGATCTCGGCGAAGGGAAAGGAGCGGAGATGCGCGTGGTGGCTGCGCACCAGGTCGTAGGAGACCGGCGCGAAGAGGAAGCCGACGGCCGAGCCGACGCTCGGGTCGGGCGGCACGACGATCTCCCGCACGCCGATCTTCTCCGCGATAGGGGCCGCGTGCAGCGGGCCGTTGCCGCCGAAGGCCACCATGGTGCAGTCGCCCAGGTTCTTGCCTCGCTCCACCGCATGCATGCGCGCGGCATTGGCCATGGCCTCGTCGACCATCTGCGCTATGCCGTCCGCGCCCGCGAGGACGGAGGTTCCGAGCGGCGCGCTCACCCGACGCTCTATGGCGTCCCGGGAAAGAGAAGGTCGAAGCGTCAGCCGCCCCTCGGCGAAGCGCTCCGGATCGATGTAGCCGAGCGTCATGTCGGCATCGGTCACCGTCGGCTCCGCCCCGCCGCGCCCATAGCAGGCCGGACCTGGGTCGGACGAGGCGCTCTTGGGTCCCACGCGCAAGCGTCCCAGACTGTCGACGGCGGCGATGGAGCCGCCCCCCGCACCGATCTCGATCATTTCGATGACGGGGATGCGAACGGGCAGGCCGCTGCCCTTCATGAAGCGCTCGGCGCGTCCGATCTCGAAGCTGCGCGAGGTCTTGGGCGCCTGCTCCTCGATCAGGCAGACCTTGGCCGTGGTGCCGCCCATGTCGAAGGAGAGCACGTCGGCGAGGCCGCGCTCGGCGGCGACCTTGCTCGCCAGGATGGCGCCGCCGCTGGGTCCCGACTCCACCAGCCGGATGGGGTAGGCCATCGCCGTCTCCAAGGTCGTGATCCCGCCGCCCGAGGTCATGATGAAAAGCGGACAGCGGAAGCCCATGTCCTTCAACGCGCCTTCCAGCGCGCCCAGGTAGCCCGCCATCAAGGGCTTGATGTAGGCGTTGGAGACCGTGGTGCAGAGGCGGTCGTATTCGCGCACCTCCGGCGAGACCTCGCTGGAAAGGGAGACGGAAAGTCCGGGCGCGCGGCGGGCGATGGCGTCACGAACCAGTTGCTCGTGCGCCGGGTTCCTGTAGCTGTGCAGCAGGCAGACGGCGAGGCTCTCCACGCCGGAGGCGAGCGCGGCATCGATGGCCGCCTCGACGGAAGCCGCATCCAGCGGGCGGCGCACCGCGCCTGAGACCTCGGTTCGCTCCCGCACGGCGTAGACACGGTCGCGGGGCACGATCATGTCCTGCTTTTCCAGGTTGATGTCGTACTGGTCGTAGCGCCGCTCGTAGCCGATCTCCAGGATGTCCCGGAAACCCGCCGTGGCGATGGCGCCCACCTTGGCGCCGCTCCGTTCGATCAGCGCGTTGGTGGCCAGGGTCGTGCCGTGAATGACGGACCCGAAGCCCTCCGGCTTCAAGGACACCTGCTCCAGCGCGTAGCCGATCCCGGCAAGGACGCCACGGACCGGGTCGTCGGGTGTGGTCAGGGTCTTTGCCGTCTTAATGCCGCTGCCGATCTCTATCGCGATATCGGTGAAGGTTCCGCCGATGTCGACGGCGAGCCGCGGTTGCTTCCAGTTCTGCATTCCAAACACCATCCGTGCCGGGCGTGATCACCATTGGGGACTGCACGAACCTGAGGTTCGCCTAGCGCTCGCATGAAGAGGGGTGCGTTGGAACGGGTCTCGATCAGTCGACGGGAGCGGGTTCGGAGATCAGGGTCGCCCCGTCAGGACCTGCGCGGTCTTCGCGACAAGCAAGACCAACCCAGGCGCGCCAGCCTTCACGCGGGCGCCCTCATCGGCAGACAAGGTTCGACTTGTCTGCCCGGCGGCAAAAGCAGAAGGCGAAGGGGTTGGACATCAACGAAATCCTGCTCGACTTCGGAGAGCCTAGGCCTGGCTTCAAGGCGAGTCAATCCGCCGCCAGCAGCATCGCAACGCCACTCACGTGAAGACGAAGTCGGTCGCGGTCAACAGGTCGACCCCCGTGATACCCTGCAGACGAATCGTGAAGTCGCTCGCACCGTCGCCGTCGCTGTCCACCTGCACCCGTTCCGAGAGCTCGTCGAAGCGGGCCTGGGGCGAGGAGCCGTCGAAGGTGGAGTCTCCGATGAAGGCACCACTCGCGCCCGCCACCTCGATCTGCAAGAGGTCCGCCGCGCCAGGCGCCGTGACATTGGGGGTGAAGTCGGTGATGTTCGCTTCCAAACCGCCGCCAATGTACCCAAAGTAGAATGTGTCCTGGCCCAGACCGCCGGTAAGAGCGTCAAACGCGCGCCCGCCGGAAAGGAAGTCGTCGCCAGCGCCACCGTAAAGGTCGTCCGACGCGGCACCGCCATAGAGTCTGTCGGCACCGCTTCCCCCCGAAAGCGCAGCGTCGTCACCAGACCCGCCAAACAGCTTGTCTTGGCCAGAACCACCGTACAGAGAACTATCGTTCCCGCTGCCTCCATAGATGCTGTCCGCGCCGGTATCGCCGTACAGAGAACTATCCGCTCCACGATCCCCGCGGAGCACGTCATTCCCTTCGAGCCCCACGAAGCCTCGATCCGCGCCATCTCCGCCAAACAAGGTATCCGCCCCCACTCCGCCCATCACGGCGTAGTCATCCCCGCTGCCTCCGAAAACAAGATCATTTCCGGACCCGCCGCCTAGCAGAGTATCAGCACCGTCGCCGCCCAGAACGACATCGTCATTGCTCTCGCCGTAGAGCGCTGTGTCCGCACCGCTGCCACCAGCCACATAGTCGTCGCCGTTTCCTCCTGTCAGGACATAGTCGGCTCCGGAACCGCCGAACACGCTATCAATTCCGCTTGCCCCGTAGACGGCGGCATCACTACCATCGCCGCCGTAAACGCGGTCATCGCCGTCGGCGCCATCCACCAAGGTGTCGTCGCCGACGCCGGCGGAGACGGTGTCGCCGCCACTTCCTCCGAACAAGGAGATGTCGTTACCCTCGTCGCCTGACAGGCTGTCTTGACCCGACCCACCCTGAAGCGAGGTGTCGGCCCCTTCACCGCCAAAGATCAGGTCAGCGCCATCGCCGCCACGCAGAATCGTATCGATCCCGCCGCCACCGCGCAGCGTGTCGTCTCCCGCATCGCCGAAAAGCAGTCGGTCACTCCCCTGACCGCTGTCCAGAATGTCATTGCCCCGTCCACCGACAAAGCTGTCGTCTTCGCCGGTCCCCCCATAGATACGGTCGTTGCCGGTACCACCGAAGAACCTGCTGTCGCTGCCGCTCTCGGCCTTGATCGTGTCGTCCCCGTCACCTCCAACGAGAGAGAGATCCCCTCCCGCCCCACCGTAGATCCGATCTGCGCCGGAGCCGCCATAGAGAAAGGTATCGTATCCTCCACCGCCGTAGAGGCTGTCGGCACCGGATCCGCCAATAATGCTGCGGTTGAAACCCAGAACACCGACGAGCCGATCGGCACCGTCTCCGCCCTTCAAGAAAGCAGCATTTCCCTCGTCGTAGAGCGTATCGTCACCCTCGTCGCCGAAGAGAGAATCGACACCCGAACCACTGGAGGAGAAAACGTCGGCACCACTACCGCCGTAGAGACTATCCACTCCTGAACCGCCGAAGAAGTCACGGTCGCGACCGCTTTCTCCCGACAGGCGGTCGTCTCCCTCCTCGCCGAAGAGATTGGCGTCGTCGCCCTTACCCCCACTCAAGGTATCCGCGCCGCCATTGCCAAGGAAGACGCTATCGTCTCCGTTGTCGCCGAAGAGACGGTCGGAGCCATCGCCCCCGATCAGGAATCGGTCGGCATCGCTACCGCCGAAGACCACATCGTCGCCCCTACCGCCATCGAGACTGAAGTCGGTCCCGTGCCCGCCATAAAGACTGTCGTCGCCGTCACCGCCCGAAAGGCGGGTATCGTTTCCGAAGCTGCCAAAGATTGCATCGCTTCCGGATCCGCCGAAAAGGAAGGTGTCGTTGCCTCCACCCCCGTCCACGCTGTCGTCGCCGTCTCCACCGAGGAAGAAGGTATCGATGCCCGCTCCTCCGAAGAGGCTGTCTCTCCCCTCTTGACCGTCGAAGGCCGCATCGTCCCCCGCGTCGCCGTAGAGCCGGTCGTTCCCGACCTCTCCGATCAGGGAGCTATCGGCGCCATCGCCACCAAACAAGCGGTCGATACCGGAATCGCCGAAGAGCGAGACATCAGCCCCGCTGCCACCGAAAACCGTGTCGTTGTCGTTGCCACCGTAGAAACGACTGTCGACCCCGGAGCCTCCATAGAGCTTGTCGGCGGCGTTGCGGCCGTAGAAGTAGGAGTCCGCGCCGGCCTCACCATAGATCCGGTCGATTCCGCCACCGCCGAAGAAGGTAGCTTCGTTACCGCTGCCGCCATAGATCGTATCCCGCTTGCCCTGGCCTTCGAAGAAGGAGTCCGCGCCGCTGCTCCCGAACATGGAGTCGTTGCCCGCCCCTCCCAAGAGGGAGTAGTCGTTGCCCTCCCCTCCGTCCACACGGTCGGGGCTCCTACCGCCATAGAGGAAGGCATCGTCGCCAGCGCCACCATAGAGCAGGTCACCGGCGCGATCCCCATAGATCAAGCGGTCGTCGCCCGCGCCGCCATGGACCGTGTCGTTGCCTCGCTCGCCCTCCAACGCCGTATCGGCACCGTCACCGCCGAAGATCACGTCCGCGTTGAGGCCTCCGTCCAGGCTGACGTCGGCGCCGCTGCCGCCGAAGAGCCGGTCGAGGCCCGCGCCGCCAAAGAGGTAGGCATCGGAACCGCTACCACCGGCAATGCTGTCATCGCCCACCCCACCGTCCATGGCGGCATCGCCGCCCGCGCCCCCATAGATGAGGTCCGCCCGCGAGCGGCCCAGCAAATTGCTGTCGTCGCCTTCCTCGCCCCGGATCAGGTCCCGCCCCGTGCCGCCGCGCAACGAGGCATCGGCCCCGCTGCCACCGATCAGCGTGTCGTCTCCTTGATCTCCGAACAGACTGTCGGCACCACTCGCCCCGTAGAGCGTGTCATCGGATCCGTATCCCAGGATGGTGTCAGCATTGGAGGTACCGGTCAGCGTGTCCGGTCCCGGCGTACCAGGGATGAAGGCCATGTTTGCCCCCCAAACAGCCCAAATAGGCGCGCAAGCGGGCTCAGACCCGGCGCCTAAACGCTTCCTCTTTTGTCACTCCCCAAAGGCCATCCGCATCGGGACCGAATGGCAGACTCTGTCATGCCTACCAATGATACGAAACTTGGCTTTCATTGCCTCTGATAATTGCATCCTGATACAGAGCAGGACGATAAGTCAACGGAGGATCAGCGCGTTTGACTGGTGGTTCTATAGAGATGTGGGGAGTAGGTCGGGCCCAGTTCGCCCGACCTGACATCCGACCTAGAGGGTCACGTCAATGTCGATCAAGGAACCGCCACCCGGAACGGTGACACCCGGCGCAAGAAGCAAAGTATCGCTACCGGCACCACCGTCGTAGTGGAAGGCCACGAAGTCGTCTTGGTTCTCGACCAGGAAGACGTCGTCTCCGCTGCCGCCGAAGAGCGAGTCGGCGCCCAACCCGCCGGTCAGACTGTCCGCGCCGTCGTCGCCATAGAGACGATCGTTCCCCTGGCCACCGAACAGGCTGTCGTCGCCTTCATCGCCGTGGAAGGCGCTGTCGTTGCCGCTGCCCCCGAACAGCACATCCTCGCCGAGGCCGCCGCGAAAGCTGAAATCCGCGCCGCTGTCGCCGTAGAGCCGGTCGTCCCCGGTAACGCCGAAGAACTCCTGGTCCTTGCCGTCACCGCCGAAGAGGCTGTCCGCCCCGGCATTGCCTTCCAGCGCGAAGTCGATCCCGCTGGCGCCATAGACCAGATCGTCACCCTCGCCGCCACCCAGGAAGCCGTCGGAACCGCTGCCGCCGAAGAGCCGGTCGGCGCCCTCGCCGCCGCGCAAGCGCCCGTCATCGCCGTCGCCGCCAGAGACGCTGTCGTCGCCCGCACCGCCCCCCAGAGTGCGGTCATCGCCGGCATCGCCCGACAGGCTGTCGTCGCCATCCAGCCCGAAGAGGCTCGTGTCGTTCCCATCGCCACCAAAGAGGGCGTCCGCGCCGCTGCCGCCATAGAAGAGGGAGTCCGCCACGCCGTCTCCGGAAAGGCTATCGTCGCCCGAGCCCCCGAAGAAGCCCGCGTCGGCGCCATCACCGCCGGCGAGACTGTCGTCGCCCCGTTCACCCAGAAAAGCGCTGTCGAGCCCGCTGCCGCCCTCCAGGACGTCATCGCCCGAGCCGCCCAGCAAGCTCTCGTCGGCGCCGCTGTCGCCCATCAGACGATCATCACCCGAGCCGCCGTAGAAATGGCGGTCGCCACCCGATCCGCCTTCGATGCTGTCGTCACCGGACCCACCGGACAGGGCGAGGTCGTCGCCGGCACCGCCGAAGAGGCGATCGTCACCGGCGCCGCCGTACAAGGCCAGATCGTCTCCGGCGTCGCCGTGGAGGCTGTCCGCGCCCTCGCCTCCATAGAGGAGAGTGTCTTGCTGGTCACCGCCGAAGACCGCGTCATCGCCCTTGCCACCGGATAGGGTCTTGTCGCCCGCGCCACCGCCATAGAGGCGGTCCGAGCCGTCGTCCCCGGAGAGATCCGCGTCGCTGCCCAGATCGCCGAAGAGACTGTCGTCGCCGGCGCCGCCGAAAAGCATGGAATCGTCCCCGGCGCCTCCATCGATGCGGTCGTCGCCCGCTTCGCCCGAGAGGTAGACGTCTTTCGTTGCGCCGCCGAAAACGGAATCGGCGCCGGAGCCACCGAAGAGCGAGGTGTCGCTCGCCTCGCCACCTTCCAAGACATCCACGCCGGAGCCACCGAAGAGGGCTAGGTCGGCACCGCTGCCACCCGCCACGCGGTCGTCACCCATGGCGCCGTAGAAGGAGGAATCACCGCCACTGCCGCCAAAGAGGCTATCGGCACCGCTGTCGCCATAGAGATCGTAGTCGTCCCCCTCTTCGCCGAAGAGGGCATCGCCGCCCGTTCCGCCAAAGAGGCTGAGGTCGATGCCGGAGTCCCCGAACAGGCTGTCGGCACCGGAACCGCCGCGCAGGGTCTGATCGGAGTCCTCGCCGCCGAAGAGCGTGTCCGCCCCCGTTCCGCCGTAGAAGCGGACGTCGAACCTGCTGCCGCCATAGATTCGGTCAGCGCCCGACCCGCCTGAAAGCAGGAGATCACGACCGGAGCCGCCGAAGATGGCGTCGTCGCCGCTGCCACCATTGAAGCGGATGTCGTTCCCGTCACCGCCGATCAGGACGTCGTCGCCAAGGTCGCCGCGGAACCCATCATCGGCACCGCTGCCGCCGTCAAGCCTATCGGACCCGGACCCGCCGAAGAACCGCTCGTCCGCGCCGTCGCCACCGAAGAGGCTGTCGTCTCCATCGCCGCCGAGGAGGGAGCGGTCGTCTCCGCTGCCGCCGAAGAGGCTGTCGGCACCGGAGCCCCCATAGATCCGGTCGGAGCCGGCGTCGCCGTTCAGCGCATCGTCGCCATCATCGCCGAAGAGGCTGTCGGAACCCGATCCGCCAAAAAACGAGGAGTCGGCACCGCTGCCGCCGCTCAATCGATCGGCGCCGGACCCACCAAAGAAGAAGGAATCGGTGCCGCTGCCGCCGAAGAGGCTGTCGTCACCCGCCTCGCCGTAGAAACGTTGGTCGGCGCCCTCGTCGCCGAAGAGGCGATCGTCGCCCGATCCACCGTAGAAGAGGTTGTCGTTGGCGCTCCCGCCCCAAAGGCTGTCGGCACCGGAGCCACCGGCGAAGACGACGTCGCGACCGCTCCCCCCGGTGAGGCTGTCGGCGCCCTCCCCGCCGTCGAACTGGCCGTCGCCTCCCTCTCCGCCGTAGAGCCTGTCGGCGCCCGAGCCGCCTAGAAAGAACTCGTCTCCGGCCGCGCCGCCGAAGAGCCGATCGGCACCCTCGCCACCATGGAAGCTGTAGTCGTTCCGGGCTCCTCCGTGCAGGCTGTCGGCGCCCGAGCCTCCGTAGAAGAAGCCCGCCACGCCGCTGTCGCCGTAGATCCTGTCGACCCCCGACCCGCCTTCGAAATAGTACTCGTTTCCGGTGCCTCCGAAGAGCCTGTCGTTTCCGTCTCCTCCGTAGAACCAGAGGTCCAGCCCCGCGTCTCCGCGCAGCGTGTCGTTGTGATTGCCGCCGAAGAAGGAGGAGTCGTTACCGGAACCGCCGTAGAGCTTGTCGCTGTGCGCCCGGCCGAAGAGATGGCTGTCGGCGCCGCCATCTCCATGGATCCGATCGATCCCGCCGCCGCCGTAAAGGGTGGCATCGTCGCCGCTGCCCGCGTAGATCCGATCCCGCCGTCCCTCGCCATGGATGTAGGAATCCGCGCCACTGCCGCCGAAGAGGGAGTCGGCTCCGGCACCCCCATAGAGCGCGTAGTCGTCACCCGCCTCGCCTGCCACACGGTCGGCGCCGAGCCCGCCGAAGAGCAGGCCGTCGCGCCCCTCCCCACCATAGAGACTGTCGTTGGCGCGCTCGCCGTAGAGCAGGCGATCCTCGCCGGACCCACCGAAGAGCCGGTCATTGCCCTTCTGACCCAGAAGCAACTGGTCGTCGCCCTCCCCTCCATAGAGCGCGTCAGCGTTGAGGCCGCCGTCGAGATGACTGTCGTGACCGCTGCCGCCATAGAGCCTGTCCACCCCGGCGTCGCCGAAGAAGCTGGCGTCGCCGCCGCTCTCTCCGCGCAAGGTGTCGTCACCCTTGCCGCCGTCCAAGGTAACGTCGTCTCCGGACCCTCCGAAGAGGACATCGGCCCGCGAGCCGCCGAGGAGGCTCGTGTCGTCGCCCGCCCCCCCTTCGATCAGGTCGCGCCCCGTGCCGCCGTCGATCGAGAGATCGGCGCCGCTGCCGCCCAGCAGCGTGTCGTCTCCCTGCGCGCCGACGAGGCTGTCGGCGCCGCTTGCGCCATAGAGCGTGTCGTTCGACCCATAGCCGAGGATGGTATCGCTCTCCGCCGTTCCGAACAGACTGTCCGGACCGGGCGTTCCAGGAATGAATGCCATGCTCCCCCCACCTTGCCCCAGCCCTCACCGGCACGACGCAACGAGACCCCAGAGCGCCTCACTAGGAGTGAGCGCGCCTGGCGGTCACGCCAGCTACCCCTCTGATTGCAAAACCCAACAGCTACTACACTAATGATACATCGAACCGGTGACAGACTAGCGCGACTGCTCTCTGATCGCGATCGAACCAAAGTGGAACGCTGACTTCACAATTGCGTAATGGAGGTCGGGCGCCATCGCGCGCGCAATGTCTGCAATGTATCGTTGTACAGACACGACGGTCTTGGAGGGCCGAGACTGGCAAGCCCCTCACGCCGTCACTGCGAGCAGCGAAAGCGACGCGGCAGTCCAGCGCAACAACCTCGGCCGAGACAGGCTGGATCGCCGCGCTTCGCTCGCGATGACGGTAGGCGGGGTGGTCGAGCAGGCCCGGTAGGCTTGGAGAGCACGGACCGACAAGCCTTGTGCGACCGGCCGGCAAGCCCCTCACGCCGTCACTGCGAGGAGCGATAGCGACGCGGCAGTCCAGCGCAACAACCTCGACCGAGACAGGCTGGATCGCCGCGCTTTGCTCGCGATGACGGTAGGCGGGGTGGTCGCGCTGGGCCGGTAGGCTTGGAGAGCCCGGACCGGGAAGCCTTGGTCAAGCGGCCGGCACGCGCCACGCGCCGTCAGATGGTCACGTCGATGTTCATCAGCGTGCCACCGCCGGGAATAGTGACGCCGGGAGCCAGGTCCAACGTGTCCGTACCCGCTCCGCCATCGTAGTAGAAGCCCACGAAGTCCGACTGGTTCGCGACAACGAAGACGTCGCCGCCGCCGCCGCCGTAGAGCCTGTCGGACCCGGCGCCGCCGATAAGGGTGTCAGCATCCGCTTCGCCATAGAGGCGGTCATTGCCGTCATCGCCGAACAGTGTGTCGGCACCGTCGTCGCCTTGGAAGGAGCGATCGTTTCCGCTGCCACCATAGAGCAGGTCGTCGCCCGCGCCGCCGTAGAACTCGCTGTCGTTCCCGTCGTCGCCAAAGAGACGGTCGGCTTGATCTCCGCCGTAGAACTCAAAATCGTGCCCGTTTCCGCCGTAAAGCGTATCCGCGCCACCGTCGCCTTGCATGACCGCGTCTACACCATCGCCGCCCGAAACAATGTCGTCGCCGGCGTTTCCTCGGAACAGCACGTCCGCGCCGGTGCCTCCGTAGAGCCGATCCTCTCCCGTACCGCCCCTCAGCCGGAGATCGTCGCCGTCACCACCGTAGAGCGAATCGTCGCCGTCCAAGCCCAGGAGGGTTTCGTCGTTGCCGCCCTCTCCCCTCAGTACGTTCACTTGGTCGTTTCCGGTCAGCTCGTCGGCGCCATCCGTGCCGTAGATGTTCAGCTGCTCGACCGAATTCAGCACCACACCCGCCGGCAGCCCTGTACTCTCCTCAAGGATCACGGTGTCGGTCCCGCCGCCGCCGTCGAAGGTGTCGCCGGCCACCAGTTCGGCCTGGTCGAGCGCGAGGAGCGTATCATCGCCATCCCCGCCATAGACGCGATCCAGACCCGACCCGCCGATCAGCCGGTCTGCACCCTCGTCGCCGAAGACGTGGTCGTCACCGCTGCCGCCATGGAGGCTCGTATCGTTGCCGCTTCCTCCATCGAGGCTGTCGTCGCCGTCATCGCCGAAGAAGCTCAGTTCGCCGCCATCGCCGCCCTCGAGCGTGTCGGCGCCCGAGCCACCAAAAAAGGATCTCTCGTCACCGGCACCGCCCTCTATCCGATCGCTGCCGGAGCCCCCGAAAAAGCGCTGGTCGGATTCGGCACCGCCATAGAGGCCATCGTCCCCTTGCCCGCCGAAAAAGAAGTCGTCCAGGCCTGCATCCCCATAGAGCCGGTCCACGCCCTCGCCGCCGGCGAAGGAGAGATCGGCGCCGATGCCGCCGAAGAGACTGTCGTTGCCCGTGCCTCCAAAGAAGCGCGTGTCGTTGCTGTTGTCGCCGTAGAGCCGGTCAGTCCCGTCGCCACCAAGAAAGCTGAGATCCGCGCCGTTGCCTCCGAAGAGGCTGTCATCGCCGGTGGAACCGAGGAAGCTAGCGTCATTACCACCGTCACCATAGAGCCTGTCGCTCCCATCCGCACCGTTGAAGCGGCTGTCGGCGCCGCCGCCGGCGGACAAGCGGTCATCGCCTTCGCCGCCGGTGAAGAGGGTGTCGTTGCCCGCGCCCCCATAGAGGCTGTCGGCACCGCTGCCGCCAATGACGAAGGTGTCGTTGCCGTCGCCTCCAAAGAGAGTGTCGGCACCGCTGCCGCCGTCGAGATAGATGTCGTCGCCGCTGTTGCCGTCGATAAGGTCGTCGCCCTCGTCGCCTTCGAAGCGCGTATCCACGTCGTCGCCGCCGTAGAGGCTATCCGCGCCCGAGCCTCCGTAGAAGGAGCTGTCGTTACCGCTGCCACCGTAGAGCGTGTCGTCGGCACCATAGCCGAAGAAACTGAGGTCATCGCCATCCAGACCCCTCATGATGTCGCGCGCGTCGGTGCCGGTCAGTTGGTCGACCCCGTTTGTTCCGTAGTGAACCACCACTTCGACGGAGTTCAGCACCACGCCCGCCGGTATCTCTGCGTCCTCCTGGAGGATCAGGGTGTCGCTACCGGACCCGCCGTCGAAGGTCTCGCCAGTGACCAGCTCGCCCTGGCTGCGCACCAGGAAGGTGTCGTCGCCATCGCCGCCAAAGGCAAGATCCAGGCCAGAGCCACCCAAAAGCTCATCGTCGCCCTCGCCACCGTACAGCGCGTCGCCGCCGCTACCGCCGCTGAGCGCGGTATCGTTGCCAAGACCGCCGGAGAGCACATCGTCTCCAATCCCGCCATAGAGGGAGGTATCGTCACCGGCATCGCCGGCAATCGAATCGTCGCCGTCACCACCGAGCAAGGTGCGATCGGCGCCGCTGCCACCGAAGATGCGATCGTCCCCCGCTTCGCCCTCAAGGAGCCTTTCGTCGCCGTCACCGCCGAACACATAGTCAGCCCCGCTGCTACCGTTCAACTGGTCGTCGTCGCCGCTGCCACCGATCAGGCTATCGGCGCCCGCTCCGCCGTCGAGGATGGCATCCGTTCCGGACCCGCCCACCAGGCTGTCGTCGCCGGCTCCGCCTATCAGGCTTTGATCGTTACCGTCGCCACCGTAGAGCGTATCGTTTCCTTCATCTCCCTCAAGGGCGTTATCGTCGCCATCGCCGCCAAGGAGGGTGTCCGATCCAAGGCCTCCGTAGAAGTAGGAATCCGTCCCCGCGCCACCATCGAGAGCATCGTCACCCTCGCCGCCGAAGAAGTACTCGTCGTTGCCGTCGTCCCCGTAGAGCCTATCCGCGCCGGAGCCGCCGTCGAAGCTTCTATCATTTCCACTGCCGCCGTAGAGCCTGTCCGCGCCGGAGCCACCGTCGAAGGTCCTATCGTTTCCACTGCCACCGTAGAGCCTGTCGTCAGCGCCGAAGCCGGCGAAGCTGGTGTCGTTGCCATCAAGCCCCCGCATCACGTCGACCAATTCGGTACCCGTCAGCTGGTCGGCCCCGTTTGTGCCGTAGTGAGCCACCACCTCGACGGAGTTCAGCACCACACCAGCCGGCAAGGTGGCACCCTCCGCCAGGATCAGGGTGTCGCTACCGGCGCCGCCGTCGAAGGTCTCGCCAGAGACCAGCTCGCCCTGGTTGCGCACAAGAAAGGCGTCGTCGCCATCACCGCCGTAGGCGCGATCCAGCCCGACACCGCCGACAAGCTGGTCGGCGCCCGCGTCGCCGAAGAGGCTGTCGTCCCCGCCACCGCCATAGAGCGCGCTGTCGTCACCACTGCCGCCATAGAGGCGGTCGACCCCGTCGACGCCGAGCAACGAGCTGTCCGCGCCGCTGCCGCCGAACAAGGCGTCCGACCCGGTACCGCCGAAGAAGGAGCTGTCGGCACCGCTGCCGCCCGAGAGGCTGTCGTCGCCGTCGTTGCCGAGGAAGCCGTAGTCGTCGCCGGCGCCACCATAGAGGCTGTCGTCACCCACGCCGCCGAAGAAGCGCTGGTCGTTCCCGTTGCCGGCCCACATACGGTCGCTGCCCGACGCGCCGGAGAAGCTGTAGTCTTCACCGTCGCCACCGAAAAGGGAGTCGTGGCCACTTCCTCCGTTGAAGCGCCGGTCGTTCCCGCTGCCGGCGTCCAGGCTATCATCACCCGAACCGCCGAAGAAGCGCCCGTCCTCGCCGCTGCCACCGAAGAGACTGTCATCGCCGTCATTGCCGGCAACGGTGTAGTCGTCTCCTTCGCCAGCGTAGATTCTGTCAGATCCCTGGGCGCCACCGATCATGGTGTCCGCGCCGCTTCCACCATACAGCAGATCGTCTCCCGTTCCGCCGGCGAAGTTGCTCTCGGCACCGCTGCCACCATAGAGCCTATCGGCACCCGACCCGCCGAAGACGTGGCTGTCGTCACCCGCGCCGCCCGAAAGGCTGTCGTCGCCGACTCCGCCAATCAAGCTCTGATCGTCGCCATCACCACCGTTGAGCGTGTCATTTCCTTCCCCTCCCAGAAGGACGCTGTCGTCGCCACCGTCGCCAAACACGCCGTCCGATCCAAGACCTCCGTAAAGGAATCCGTCACCGTTCGCGCCACCGAAGAGAGTGTCCGCACCCGACCCGCCAAAGAAAAAGCTATCCTGCCCCGTACCACCGTAGAGAGTATCGTCCGCGCCAAGCCCGAAGAAGCTGGCGTCGTTGCCGTCCAGCCCTTTCAGAACGTTGATGCGGTCGTCGCCGGTCAGCTGATCAGAGCCGGAGGTCCCGCAGCGGATCAGGACGTCGATAGAGACGAGATCCACCCCGGCCGGCAAGCTCGCGCCCTCCTCCAGGATCAAGGTGTCGCTCTGCGCCCCGCCATCGAAGGTTTCGCCGGAGACGAGCTCGCCTTGACTGCGCACCAGGAAGGTGTCCTCGCCACTACCGCCATAGGCTCGGTCAAGCCCGGAACCGCCGATCAGTTCATCGTTGCCCGCATCCCCGAAAAGGCTGTCGTCGCCGTCGCCACCGAACAGCGACCGGTCGTCGCCACTGCCACCGAAAAGACTGTCCGCGCCGGAGCCTCCGAGCAGGCTCAAGTCCTCTCCGCTGCCACCGTAAATCCTGTCGTTCCCGTCGTCGCCGACGAGGCTGAGGTCGTCGCCTTCCTCGCCGTCCAGCCAGTCGTCGCCATCCCTCCCACGCAGCAGCGTGTCGTCGCCGGAGCCACCGAAGATACTGTCTTGGTCGGTAAAGCCGACGAGGTAGGCGTCCGCGCCGCTTCCACCGAAGAGTCTGTCGTCGCCATCCCAGCCGAAGAGGTAGGAGTCATCTCCATCGCCACCATAGACCCGATCGGCGCCGGTGTCTCCTTCGAACCCAAAGTCATCACCGCTGCCTCCGAAGAGAGAATCGTCGCCATCGCCGCCGAAGAAGAAGCTGTCATCACCCTGGTCGCCCGACAGGCTGTCGGCACCCGAGCCGCCGTAGAACCGCTGGTCGCCGCCGTCGCCTCCGAAGAGGCTGTCGGCGCCGGAGCCTCCACCCAGGCTCCGGTCCGCTCCGTCGCCACCGTAAACCCTGTCGTTCCCGTCATCGCCGTAAAGGCTTTGGTCGTTGCCTTCCTCCCCATGCACCCGATCGTCGCCATCCGAACCGAAGAGGAAGGAGTCCTCTCCACTTCCGCCATGGATCCGATCGGCACCGGCGTCTCCGACGAAGGCATAGTCGTCACCGCTGCCCCCGAAGAGGGAGTCGTCGCCATGTCCGCCCGAGATGAAGCTGTCGTCACCTTGGTTGCCCGACAGGCTGTCGGCACCCGAGCCGCCGTAGAACCGCTGGTCGTCGCCGTCGCCTCCGAAGAGGCTGTCGGCGCCGGAGCCTCCGACCAGGCTCCGGTCCGCTCCGCCGCCACCATAGACCCTGTCGTTCCCATCATCGCCGTAAAGGCTTTGGTCGTTGCCTTCCGCCCCATAGACCCGGTCGTCGCCATCGCTCCCGCGTAACAAAGCGTCGTCACCGGAGCCACCGAAGAGGCTGTCTTGGTCGGCAGAGCCTACAAGGTAGGTGTCCGCGCCGCTTCCGCCATAGAGCCTGTCGTCACCATCCCCGCCCAAGAAGTAGGAGTCCTCTCCACTTCCACCATAGATCCGATCGCCACCAGCGTCTCCGACGAAGGAATAGTCGTCACCGCTCCCTCCGAAGAGGGAGTCGTCGCCATGACCGCCCGAAAGGAGGCTGTCGTCACCCTGGTCGCCAAACAGGCTGTCGGCGCCCGAGCCACCGACCAGCCTATCTTTGTCCTGGCCGCCGAACAGCTGATCGGCTCCACTGCCGCCGTACAGCCGATCCGCGCCGTAGCCGCCGAAGAAGAAGCGATCGTCGCCCAGGCCGGCATAGAGCCTGTCGTCGCCGTAGTCACCCGAAACCTGCAAGTCGTTCCCACTTCCCCCGAAGAGGGAATCCGCGTCGTCGCCGCCGTAGAGATAGCTGTCACTACCGGAGCCGGCGTGGATACTGTCGTCGCCGACGGCGCCGGTCAGGTAGCCATCGTCGCCGTCACCGCCGTAAACGGTGTCGTTTCCAGCCTCGCCATAGAGCGCAGTGTCCGCGCCTTGTCCGCCGAACAGGGTATCGGCGCCCGCGCCGCCCTCCAGCGAGACGTCATTGCCGTCCTCGCCCCGAACGACATCCGCGCCGGTCTCGCCGCCAAGCCCCGTGTCGTTGCCACTGCCACCATAGAGGCGATCGGCCCCCGATTGACCATAGAGGACCCGGTCGTCGCCATCGCCTCCGAAGAGACTGTCGGCGCCATCACCGCCAACGGCGTTGAGGTCGTTCCCGTCATCGCCATAGACTAGGTCGTCCCCGGTCCCCCCATCCAGAAGGCTGTCATCGCCATCGCCGCCGAAGATCACATCGTTGTCGTCGTCGCCGTAGAGTCCACGGTCTTCGCCATCTCCGCCTTCCAGCCGATCGGCCCCCCAACCGCCGTAGAGCCGTTGGTCATTTCCCTCGTCGCCCCTAACGCTGTCGTCTCCGGAGCGCCCGAGAAGAACGAACTCATCGCCACTGCCGCCGAAGAGACGATCGGCGCCCGACCCACCAGACAGGAGGAATTCCTCGCCGCTGTCACCATAGAGAGCGTCTTCACCGTCGTTGCCTTCGAAGATGCTGTCAGCGCCGTCACCCCCGAAGATGGTATCGTTCCCACTTCCGCCGAAGAGGGAGCGGTCCTCGCCGTCACCGCCGAAGAGGCTGTCTTCACCGCTGCGACCAGCGAAAACGGCATCATCCCCGAGTCCCCCTTCCAAGAGGTCGGATCCCGCGCCGCCAAACAGCGTCGCATCGTTCCCGGTACCGCCATAGAGGAGGTCGTCACCGGAACCGCCCAGAAGCGTCCTGTCGTCACCGTCGCCGCCATAGAGCGTATCGGCGCCGCTGGCGGGAACCACGAGATCGCCTCCGCCCGCACCGTCGCCCTCTAGGGCCCTGTCGTTGCCGGAACCGCCAAAGATAGTGTCGTCCCCGGTACCGCCCCTGAGAGTGCTGTCAGCGCCGCTGCCGCCGAAGAGGCGATCATTGCCCTCGTTGCCGTCGAGTACCCTTTCGCTTCCCTCGCCGCCGAAGACGTAGTCCGCGCCGCTGCCGCCGCTCAACTGGTCGTCGCCGCCACTGCCGCCAATCAGGCTGTCGGCACCCGATCCGCCGATGAAGATCGCATCCACCCCGGAACCGCCGGCCAAGGTGTCGTTACCGGCGCCACCGAAGAAGCTCTGGTCGTTGCCCTCTCCACCGTAGAGCGTGTCATCGCCTTCGCCACCAAAGAAGTAGCGATCCGCCCCTGAACCACCGGCCAAGGTGTCGTCGCCGGCGCCTCCGACGAAGCTCTGGTCGTCGCCCTCTCCACCGTAGAGCGTATCATCGTCTTCGCCACCATAGAAGTTGCGATCCGCCCCTGAACCGCCGAACAGGGTGTCGTCGGCGTCGCGACCGAAGAAGCTCCGGTCGTTGCCATCGAGCCCCCTTAGGACGTTGATGCGGTTGTCACCGGTCAGTTGATCAACCGCATTCGTGCCGTAACGATTCAAGACCTCTATGGAGACCAAGCTATCGCCCACCGTCAGGTCGGAAGCTTGCTCCAGGATCACGGTATCGGTCTCTGCCCCGCCATCGAAGAGCTCTCCCGTGACCAGTTCGCCCTGGCTGCGCACCCGGAAGGTGTCGTCCCCGTCGCCACCGTAGGCCCGATCGAGCCCGGTGCTACCGATCAGCTGATCGCTGCCTGCGTCCCCGAAGAGGCTGTCGTCCCCGTCGCCGCCGTCGAGCAGCGAGTCGTTGCCCGAGCCACCATAGAGTAGGTCCTGTCCGCTACGACCGCCCAGGCTCGCGTCATCTCCATCGCCGCCGAAGAGACCGTCGTCGCCGGATCCACCATAAAGCTCAGTATCCTCACCGCTGCCGCCAAAGAGACTATCGGCGCCGTCGTCGCCGAAAAGGAAGCCGTCATCGCCACTCCCGCCGGACAGCTCGTCGTCGCCGCCTCCGCCATCGAAGAGGCTGTCGTTTCCGTCGTGCCCCGAGAGGCTATCGTCTCCGGAACCACCATAGAGGTAGAGGTCCCGTCCGGACCCCGCGTCAACGAGATCGGCGCCGGACCCTCCGAACAGACGGGCGTCCTCACCGCTGCCGCCGTAGAGACGGTCGTCGTTTGCGCCGCCGTCGAAGTATGTGTCGTCGCCCCTTCCGCCCCACAGGCTGTCGTCGCCGCCACCACCCGAGAAGCTGACGTCGTCGCCATCGCCCCCATAGAGGCTGTCGGCCTCGTCGCCCCCATCGAACCGGCTGTCCGCCCCGCTACCGCCGTCCAGGCGGTCCTGTCCGGCGCCGCCGGTGAAGAAGCTGTCGGCGCCACTGCCACCGGACAGACTGTCGTCGCCGTGCTCGCCGAAGAAGGAGCGATCGTTGCCGTCGTCCCCAAACAGCCGGTCGCTCTCCGAGCCCCCCCTGACGAAAGCGTCATCGCCACTGCCACCGTAGAGGACGTCGTCATCCGAAAAGCCGTTGAACTCGGAGTCGATGCCGCTGCCACCGGAGAGCGTGTCGTTCCCACCGGCTCCGAAGATGAAAGCATCGTCGCCATCGCCACTGTCTAGCGTGTCCGCTCCGTCGCTTCCGTTGAGACCGGTGTCTCTGCCGTCTCCACCATAGATGCGATCGTCACCGTTCCCGCCCCGGAGGCCGTCGTCATCGCCTGACCCTCCGAAGATACTGTCATCGCCGTTCTCGCCAAAGAGCGAGGAGTCGTTCCCCTCACCGCCGTAGACGCGATCATCGCCACTGCCGCCGAGGAGGGCCCTATCCGCTCCGCTGCCGCCTTCAAGATGGTCCTGGCCGGAGCCACCGTAGAAGAAGCTGTCGTCGCCGCTGTCGCCCGACAGGCTGTCGTCACCGTCCTCGCCGAAGAAGCTGACGTCGTTGCCGTCGTTGCCGAAGAGGCTGTCGTTGCCGCTGGCCCCGAAGATCGGGCCGTCCGCGCCGCTGCCGCCGTAGAAGGTGTCGCCGCCCGAGCCGCCGTAGAGGCTGTCCGCGCCGCTGCCGCCGAAAAGGCTGTCGGCACCGTCTCCACCCTGCAGCTCGTCGTCGCCCAGCCCTCCCTCCAGCACATCGTCGCCTATCCGGCCCTGCACCAGGTCGTCACCGGCGCGACCGCTCAAGGCGTTGTCGGCCGTGTTGCCGCGCACCAGGTTGTCCAGCTCGTTGCCAGCCCCGTTCAAGGCCGGGCTGCCGCCCACCAGGCGCAGCTCCTCCCACTCCCCGTCGCCGCCCCCGGTGCCGGGCAAGGTGAAGTCCGACTCCGCGAAGATCGTGTCCCGGCCCTCGCCGTCAAGGTCCCGCACCACGTCGGCGCTGGTGTTGACCCGAATGGTGTCGTCGCCCAGGCCCCCATAGGCCGTGTCCACGCCGGCACCGCCCTTCAGGAAGTCGTCGCCCAGCCCGCCGTAGAGCGTGTCGGCGTCGTTGTCGCCGAAGAGGGAATCGCCCCCGGCCTCCCCCTTCGCTACGTCGGCGCCGCGCTTGCCGCGCAGTTCGTCCGCCCCGCTGCCGCCCAAGAGGCTGTCGGCACCGGTGCCCGCGTTCACCTTGTCCGCGCCGGAGCCTCCCACCAGGAAGTCGTCGCCGGTGTTGCCGACCAGCGAGTCCTCGCCGTCGCCTCCATAGGCGCTGTCGTTGCCGCTGCGCCCCAAGAGACGGTCATCGCCCCCGAACCCGCTGATCCTGTTGTCGCTGGAGTTACCCCGGATCCGGTTGTCCAGCTCGTTGCCGCCGCCCGAGATGGCACCGGCATCGCCCGCCAGCAGCAGTTCCTCGACCTGGCCCGTCGCGCCGCTCGGCAGGGTGAAGTCGGCCGAGGCGATAACGCTGTCCGTGCCCTCGCCGGCGAACTCGATGATGACGTCGCCCGGTTCGTCGACCAGGACCACGTCGTTGCCCACGCCGCCGGCCACCGTGTCCACCCCGGTGCCGCCCACCAGGCGATCCCGGCTGTTGCCACCGTAGAGCAGGTCCGAGCCCTCGTTGCCCAGAAGCGTGTCGCGCCCGCCCGAGCCATAGGCCGTGTCGTCGGCCGCGGCCCCGCGCACCACGTCCAGACCGCCGCCGCCGAAGAGGATGTCGCCGGCCCCGCCGCCATAGAGGAAGTCGTCCTCGGCCAGACCGTAGAGCCTGTCCGCGCCAGCCAAGCCGAAGATGCTGTCGATCTGATTGGTGCCCGAAAGAGTATCGGGGCCGCCTGTGCCAGTGAGCGTCGCCATGCCGTCCTCCTCACGGGGGAGACCGCCCAGGCAGGCCGTTGCGACAGCTGTTCCGTCACTCCTCTAGGGAGGCGCAGCCTCCGCCGACACTTTTCGCCCGTCTCCCGCGCCGCATTCGACCCGCCACCCTGCCGGCGGCAAGAGTCGATGCGGTTCCTCACAACCGAGACAAACTGTAGCCTGTCGATCACCCCCGCATAAGCTGATCAGAAGACAGCATTACCTAACCAAAAGGTGAGGTCGCGCGCGGACCTCAGATCGTAACGTCGATGCCGACCAGCGTGCCGCCGCCGGGAATAGTGACCCCAGGAGCCAGGTCGAGGGTGTCGTTGCCGGCCCCTCCATCGTAGTAGAAAGCGACGAAGTCTCCTTGGCTCGCGACATAGAAGACGTCGTCGCCGCTGCCGCCGAAGAGGGTATCGGACCCAGCACCACCCACCAGCAGGTCGTTGCCATCCCCTCCATAGAAGGAGAAATCGTCACCGCTGCCGCCGAAGAGCGTGTCGGCGCCGCTGCCGCCAGAGAAGCCGAAATCGTCGCCGGCGCCGCCGAACAGACTGTCGGCACCGGAGCCACCGTCGAAATAGCGGTCATCGCCATCACCGCCGTCAAGGTAGTCAGAGCCGGTGTTCCCGGAGAAACCCACGTCGGACCCGGCGCCGCCGAAGAGGCTGTCGTCGCCGTCGCCGCCGTCGAAGACAAGATCGTTACCGCTGTTGCCGTGCATCCGATCCGCGCCGTCGTTACCGCGGAAGAGGCGGTCGACCTCGCTGCCGCCGTAGAGCAGGTCCTCTCCCGTGCCGCCCAGGAAGCTGGTGTCGCCTCCCCTGCCGCCAAAGAGGCTGTCCGCTCCCTCGCCGCCCGAAAACCGCGAGTCCGCACCATCGCTGCCGTCCAGAATGTCGTCGCCCGCGCCACCGAAGAAGACAGTGTCGTCGCTGCCCCCTCCGGTCATGCTGTCGTCGCCATCGGCACCGAAGAAGAAGCTATCTCGACCGCCACCGCCATTCATGCTGTCGGCACCGGACCCGCCAAAGAAAGTGGCGTCGGTGTTCGCGCCACCGTTCATGACGTCGTCGCCGTCGCCGCCGTAGAAGGAGGTGTCGTTTCCATTCCCGCCGAAGAGACGATCGGCACCGGCATCGCCGGAGAAGCTGGCGTCCGCATCGTTGCCGCCATAAAGCGCGTCGTCGCCGTCCTGACCGTAGAAGCCAAGATCGCCGCCCGCATCGCCGAAGAGAGAATCGGCCCCCTCGTCGCCGAAGAAGGTCATGTCGTCGCCGAGGCCGCCCGAGAGGCTGTCGGCACCGCTGCCGCCGTAGAAGCTCAGATCGCTTTCGCTGCCGCCGAAGAGGCTGTCCGCGCCCGAGCCGCCGTAGAAGGAGGCATCCTCGCCTTCATCGCCGTAGAGTCTGTCGTCCCCCCTGTCGCCGAGCAGCCTGCTGTCCGCGCCACTGCCACCATCCAGCAGGTCGTCGTCATCACCGCCGAACAAGAAGAGCCATGTCGCCCGGATCTACCCAGTGGGTGGACGCACGCTGTCGCGCTGGAGTTATGCCATGGATTGCCGCGTCGCTGACGCTCCTCGCAATGACGTCGTGGCGGGATTGTGGGATGCGTTGTACAAGGCGCGTCGGTTTCGGCTCTTCGAACCAGCAAAGGCCGCGCAATCACCCCATCCGCCGTCATCGCCGGCAAAGCGCGGCGATCCAGGTTCGGTCGGCACGGTGCTCAGTATCGAATAGCCTCGTCGCCGACGCTCCTCGCAGCGACGGCGGGAGAGACATCCACCGCAAACTGCGCAGCGAGCACCACGAAGCATCCTTGCTGCGCTGACCTGCAAAGCGCCGGGCGGCGCAGGCGCCTTGTGCCGACGGACGACCTCACCCGAAGTTCACGTCGGCCGCGCCTGGACGCCGCCCGGCCGGCGGCGCCGGCAGTCTTCCCTATGCCGGCAACCGCCGTCCCTTAGGCCGCAAGACGCGCCTCGCCTCCGCCGTCAAGCATCTTCTCGTAGGCTTCGATTTCCGGATTGAAGCGGAAACCCAGCCGCGAAGAGAGGCTCAACATGGCCCTGTTCTCGGGAAGGATGTGGCCGATGAGGCGCCTGATCCCCAGCCGCCGCGCCTCGTCGAAGGCCTGCCGCAGCAAGCATCCAGCGATCCCCAGCCGGCGGAAATCTCGTTCCACGGCCACCCCGAACTCGCCCACGCCGCGGTCACTCGCGGCCGTGATCACCTGGCAAGAGCCGCGCAGCACGCCCGCGTCGTCGAACCACCCCACGACGGCCGACTCGGACCAGGGAATGCTCTCGCAGTAGCGCGCGATCTGGGCGTCCTGGATGCTGTTGTGAAAACGGAAGAAGCGACCCTTCTCGCCCAATCTCTGAAGATGGGCAACGAGATCCATCTCGTCGGACGGGCCGAGCACGTGACGGTCGGAGCCTCGAGACGCGCCGAAGAATTGGGCATGCACCAGCCTCAAGGCATTGCGGCTGTCATGCCGGATGGTGACTTGCGGTGCCATGGTCACTCTCCGTGGCGGGCGGCACCGCCCGTAAAGGGGGATGCAGCATTCCGGATTACCGAGTGACCCGGCGCCGCACTTTCGATGATCGCGCCCAGTTTCATTCCATGCGCGTGGGATGCCGACCGCTCGATCTCGCGCGCAGCCTCGACAATGAACAGCCTCCCGTTCGTACGGAGGCCGTGGCGATGCCCCTTTGTCGCAAAACCGCGTCGCCTGGACTGTCGCTCGTCTACTCTTGTGCGTGTTTTCATCGGATTTTCTCCCCTAGGTGTTGCCGCTGGACGTCGCCAGTGGTTTCCTTTCGTCTAGGGAAGAGGTGAGAGGCCCGGCCCAAGGGAACCATCGAGAAGCTTTCCGGGTATTCTTGAGGAAAATTGCAACGCCATGGCGCGTCTACCGTCACTCACCGCGCTTCGCGCACTCGATGCCGCCTTGCGCACCGGCAGCATCACCGCCGCAGCCAAGCAGCTGTCGGTCACGCCAAGCGCGGTTTCCCACCAGATCAAGCTCTTGGAGGAGGATCTCGGCTGCGAACTGCTGCAGCGCGACGGGCGCCTGGTGGCACCGACCGCGATCGCCCGCGAAGGCCAGGATCTTCTGCGGCTGGGGTTCGAGCGCTTGACCCAAGCGGTCGAGGCCTTTCGCCGGGCCGGCGACCCCAACTCCCTGGCCGTGTCGATCTCCGCCTCGATGGGCTATCGCTGGCTGGTCTATCGCCTGGACGCCTTCTTCCAGCAGTGGCCGGACGTCGACATCCGCTTCCGCACGCATTGGGGCAGCCCCGATCTGGGCGAGGAGGGCGTCGACCTTGCCGTGCGCTTCGGCGAGGGTCCCTATCCCGGCTACTCTGAGACGAGGCTGACGACCGAAGCCTTCTTTCCGGTCTGCAGCCCGGACTTCCTGCGCCGACACCCGAAGCTCAAGACCCCCGCCGGCATAGACAGCACCTCGCTCATTCACGTGGACTCAAGCGCGCTCAGCTTCGACTATCCCGGCTGGAGCGATTGGCTGGCGGAGGCAGGGGTCACCAAGGAGATCCATCCCAGGAACGGCAAGACCTTCCGCTCGGACGAGTTGGCGCTCCGCAATGCCCGCTTCGGCAAAGGGCTGGTGTTGGGCTTCTCCACGCTGTCGGAGTTCGACCTGCAGCGTGGCGTGCTGGTGCGCCCTTACGAGACGGAATTAAAGAGCAATCTGGGCTACCACCTGGTCTACAGCGATCAGGCCCTCGAACGCCCTGTCGTCGCCGCCTTCGCCGAATGGTTGATCGCGGCGACCAACAAGGACGCCGAGGGTTAGCTCAGCGCCTTGAAGCGCGTCAGTAGCTTGGCAAGGGTTTCGGCAAGGGCTTTGGGCTGTTCGAAGAGGATGGCGTGACCCGAACGCATGATCATCTCTAAGGGGGCCGACTCCCGCGCCGTCTCGACCATGCGCTCGGCGGCCGCTTTCGGGAGGATGCTGGAGAAGGCGCCGCGGATCACGCCGACGGGACCTGGAACGGCAGCCAAGAGACCCCACTCGTCGCCGCCCGAGCGTTCCAGCATCTGCGTGATGCCCCGATCAAGCGGCAAATGCCAGCCGCCCGGCGATTGCTTGGCCATGGCTCGTAGCAGGTCACGGGTCACCGTTGCGTCAGCCAGGGGCATGCGGCCTTTCACCAGTTCGATCAGGCTCTCTAGGCTGCTGGCGCCGCGGCGCAGGAGGTCCAGATGCGCAACGACGGCGGCATCGGCCTGCGGATGGGGGTCGGGGTTGGCGTCGATCAGGATGCACGCGCGCGGCGTGACGAGCCCGCGCCCCGCGGCATGGAGGATGAGACGCGCGCCGACCGAATGGCCCACGAGGATTGGCTTGTCGAGAGCAAGCGCATCCAGCGCCGCGGCGAGAGAGCGCGCGACCTCTCCGATCCGATAGCCGCCCGCCGCCAAGGCAGCGGAACCTCCATGCCCGGGCAGGTCGATCGCAAGACAGGCAGGTGGCGGTGATCCATCGGGCCAGTTCTTGAGCAGCGCCCGCCAAACCTCGGCGGCGTCCCCAAGACCATGGAGCAAGACCATGACCGGAGTGCTTGGCCCACCGGCCGGGCGTGGCGGATCTCCCTCCAATCCCCAAGAGAGCGCCCGCAAGGACCCCTCGCCAGGAAGGAGGAGGTCGTGCGGTCGGGATGACAGGAAGGAGGTCATGCGGGCCGGGCCTAGGCGGTCTTCTCTGGCTGGCGCTGACGAGGCCCGGCCGGGTCGCCGTCGTCCTCCTCCTCGGCCAGGGCCCGCAGCAGCCGTTCCCTCAGTCCCCTGGCGACTGCAACGGCGCTCTCACCTCTGAGGAGCGCGAGACTCTCGAAGGTGGAGTCCGAAAGCTCCAGGTCCGGACAAAGGTCCGACCAGCCAAAGGCCGGATCGCTCTCCTGCGCAGCGGTGTCCCGCGCACGCAAGAGCCAGGCCGCGCCCTCGAAGGCCAGGGGCGGTCTCGCCACGGCGATCAGGGCGCGCGTGTGGTAGGCCAAGCGGACCGCCGCCTCCACCCGGTCGCGGTCGCTCGCCTCCTCTTCCCGTCCGTTGAGATCCAGAACGTCGAGGCGCGCGAAGAGGTCCGTCGCCCGCGCCATCATCTCGTCGCCGCTGAGACCCTCGATCTCCTCTCGGGGCAGTCCGGCAAGCTCCGCCAAGACATGGCGCAGCCACTCCTCCAACATCATGACCGGGTAGTGCGCTTCTCCCGGCGCCAATGCATCCAATAGCGTCAGAAGGCGAACGTCACGGCCCAAGGTCGAGAGGCGCACCGCCATCTCCTGCGCGACCACCCCTCCGATCGACCAGCCAAGCAGCAGGATCGGCCCCTCGGGTGCTACTTCGCCCACCCTGTCGAGGTAGGTGACCACCATGTCCTCCAGGCCCTTGAAGCGGGTCTGACCTGGCGTCAAGCCACGGCATTGCAGCCCGACCACCCGAACCAGGTCGCCGAGCGGCGCCGCCAGGCGTTCGAACTCGCTGGCATGCCCGAAGTCCGGATGGATGCAGAAGAGCACCGGCCGGCCGTCGTTCGCCGCTTCGCCGAAGGTGACCAGGGGCTCGTAAGGCAACTCCATGCGGGAGTTAAGCAGATCCGATATCGCCGCGACGGTCGGGATCTCGTAGAAGACCTTGGCCGGCAGGTCCTCCCCCGTCTCCCGGGCGATCTTCTCGACCAGCTGCACGGCCATCAGGGAGTCCATTCCCAGGTCGAACAGCCAGTCGCTCGGCGCGGGTGGAGTGTCCAAACCCAGGACCGCCTGCACCTCCCCTTGCAGATAGTCGATCAGCATGGCCTGCCGCTCGCTCTCCGATGCCTCCCTGAGGCGCGTCGCCAGCGATCCGGCGTCGGCCTGGCCGGCTTTCGAGTGCAGGTCTGACAGCAAGGGCGGGAGGAATGCCCCCAAGGATTGCCCGACGCGAGACCAATCCGCATCCAGCACCACGGCGGCCGCCCGCCCCGAGGCGAGGAGGCGCGAGAGGGCCTGCAATGCATCCGCCGGCGGCAGGGGTCTCAATCCCAAGCGTTCCAGGTTGCCCTGAACGACATCCTCGGCACCCCTGCCAATAGTCCAGGGACCCCACGCGATGCTGAGGCCGGCAAGCCCCTGGTTGCGCCGCAGGGCGGCCAGTCCGTCCAGGTAGGCATTGGCGGCGGCACTGTTGGTCTGTGCATTGTAGCCAAGCGTCGCCGCGGCGGAGGAGTAGAGCAGGAAGAAGTCGAGCTTCAAATCCTGGGTCGCGCGGTGCAGGTGCCACGCTCCGGCCAGCTTGGGGGCGAGGACGCCTTCGAAGCGGCTCCAGTTCTGATCGAGAAGGACGCCGTCGTCCAGATCGCCGGCCGCGTGAACCACGCCGCCCAAGCTTGGCCACCCCGACGTCTCGTCGTCGAAGCGGGCGACCAATGCCGCCACCGCTTCGGCGTCTCGGGCATCAAGTTGGACGGCGACCACACTACAGCCGTCGGCGCCGCAAAGCGCCGCCACGCGGTCGGCAAGGTCCTCGCTCGGCTCCTGCCTGCCCGCCAGAACCACGTGCCTGGCGCCACCGGCGACAAGCCAGGACGCCGTCTCAAGACCCAATGCTCCAAGCCCGCCGGTGATGAGGTAGCTCCGATCGGAACGAAGCGTCAGGGCCGCGTCGGAGGGCAAGTCCAAGGCACCAAGCCTCGGGGCCAACACCCGACGGCCGCGCAGTGCCAATTGAGCCTCGGCACCGCCGGAGAGCACCACCTGAGCCAATCCGGCCGAGAGCGCGGTTTCCTCGTCGTCATCGGCGACGTCGACCAGGCGCAGCTTCAAGCCGGGCTGCTCGCTTTGGACGGAACGGGCAAAGCCCCAGAGGCTGCTTGCGATGGGATCGACGGGGGAGCGGTCCTCCGGAGCGACGGCACTGCGTGTCACCACGCTCAGGCCCAGCGGCAGCGACAAACCCTCTTCGACCAGGGCCTGCACCAGCCCCAGCAGACCGGCCAGGGCCGCTTTCGCCCGCTCCATCGGATCGACTGCGTCGTCTTCGGCTGGGTCGGGTTGGATCACCACGACGCCGTCGACGCTGCTGCCGCGAATGTCTCCCTTCTGCAGGATCTCGCGCCGCAGCTGCCTCACGTCGCTCTCGGTCGCGACCTTGGCTCCCTGCTCTTCGAGACCCCGGCGCAAAAGCTCCTGCAGCCTTTGGGCGCCGGGTTCCCTGGCGACCAGCAGCAGGGTGCCCGGCTCCTCCTCGCTCTTGCCCGCGCCGTCGACGGCGACATCGCGCCACGAAACCTCGTAGAGCAGTGCCGCCTGATCGCGATCCTCGCCCCCCTGCCGGACGCTTTCCAGGAAGGGGCGCGGTCGGCGAAGCTCCATGACCCTGGCGAAGGTCTCCCAGTCGACACGCGCCAGGATCGCTTGCCCGATGTCCTGCCGCAGCAGCGCGCCGTAGCCCGCCAAACACTCGCCGGGCGACATGGGCGGAATGCCGACACGGGTCAGCCAGGCCTGGATCTCGCTGTCGCCGGCCATGCCGCTGTCGGCCCAGAGGCCGAGATTGACCGACGTCGCCGGCAACCCGAGGGAGCGGCGGAAGGCGACAAGACCATCGATGAAGGCATTGGCGCTCGCGTAGTGGCCTTGGCCCATGCCGCCCCAGACCGACGAGATGGAGGAGATGCAGAAGAAGAAGTCCAGGCCGGCGATTTTCCGGGTCGCGCGGTGCAGGTTCCAGGCACCTTCGAGCTTGCCCCGAGCGATACGGTCGAAGAGATCCTCGTTCAGCTCCTCGATGCTGTCCAACCCGCCCACGCCGGCGGCGTGGATCACCCCGCCCAGACGCGGCCAGCCGTCTCCGCCAGTGCCGAAGCGGGCGACCAGGGCGTGCACCTGATCGCCTTCGGCGACATCGACGGACGCCGTGTCGATGACGCAATCCGTCGCCTTGGCGATCGCGGCTATCTTGTCCCTTGCCTCGTCACTCGGCGCGCGCCGTCCCACGAGAACGAGGTGCCTTGCCCCCTGTCGCGCCAGCCATTCGGCGAGCGCTAGACCCATGGATCCCAAGCCACCGGTGACGAGGGTGCTGGCGTCCTCGTGCAGGGGAAGCGTCTCGGCGAAGTCGCGCGGCGACAGGGGTTCCAGGCGCGCCAGATAGCGACCCTCGCCGCGCAGAGCGATCTGGTCCTCGTCTCCCGCGGCCAAGAGCTCCAAGGCCAAGGGCTCGGCCAGATCGCCGACCGCTCCGGCCGGCAGGTCGATGAGCTTCCCTAAGAGCTCCGGATGCTCGACCACGAGCACGCGCCCGAAGCCCCAAAGGGCGGTCTGATCGGGAGCAACCGTGTCGTCGTCCACGGCGACCTGATGGGCCGCGGCGGTAACCAGGCTGAGCGGCACCTCAAGGCCGCGCCGCAGGAGATCCTGCGCCAAGGCAAGGACCTGGCGGACGGCCTCCACACGCTCGGGGCTGGCGTCATCGCCTCTGCCCCACAGGACCACGATCCCCGCCACGCCCGCTTCGTCCGTCGTCTCGACGAGCAAGCCGTCCAAGTCGGAGAGCCCCTGGGACAGCGAGGAGACGAGGCTGGCAGCGCCATGGGCGGCAAGCGCCTCCTTGAGCGCGACGGCAGCGGCCTCGTCATCGCTCAAGAGAAGCCAGGTTCCTCCGGCTGGCGGCTGGACTTGCACCGGCAGCGGCGCGCCCTGACGCCAAGCCATGGCGTAGAGCAGCTCGTCGATGCCGCCGGTCTCCTGCTCGGCGGCGTAGCGCCGCCTTAAGGAGCGGAGCAGCTGCCTTGCCGAGCCCTCTCCGTCGTCCAGACCCAGTTCCGCGAGAAGACGAGTCTCGTCCTCCTCGATCAGCTTGCGGATGATCTTGCTGTCCAGGAGGGCCGCGTTGCCCTCCTCGCCGTCGCCCACCCAATAGCGTTGGCGCTGAAAGGGATAGCTCGGCAGAGTGATCTTCCGCCGGGTCTCTCCGCCGTACAGGGCTTCCAGCCGCACGCGCGCGCCACCGGCATAGAGCACCGCCAGGGCGGTCATGAACTGCGCGCCCTCGTCCCGCTCGCGCATCAGGCTTGCAACGGTCACCGGCTGGGGCGCTGCCCCCTGCTCCGGCCAGCCGAGCGCGACCATCGGAGCCAAGGTCAGATGGGGACCCAGCTCGACCACGAGATCCACGCCCTGCTCGGCCAGCGACTGGATCGACGCCGCGAACTGAACCGGCTGGCGCGCATGCTCGCGCCAATAGGCGCCATCCAGGCCTTTGCCGCTCTCGACCGCGCGTCCCGTGAGATTGCTGATCAAGGTCGCTTGCGGTGGCTTGGCCGATACCTCTGCGGCCGCCGCTTCCAGGTCGCCCAGCATCGGTTCCAGCAACGCGCTGTGGAAGGCATGGCTGGTCTTCAAGAGCTGACACCGCAGCCCGGCGCCGCTGAAGCGCTCGATCAGCGCGTCAACCAGGTCGGCGGGGCCGCTGACCACCTGGTGCAGGCCATTGTCGGCCGCAAGGGAGAGTCCGGCCTGGTCCTCCCCGACCTCGCCGTTGACGGCTTCGATCGTGGCCGCTACCCGTTCGGCGCCGGCAAAGACGGCGACCATGCTGCCGCCGGGCGGCAGGGCGCTCATGAGCGCACCGCGCTTGGCGATCAGCCGCAGGCCTTCCTCCAGACCGAACACGCCGGCGGCGTATGCGGCGGCGTACTCGCCGACGCTGTGGCCCAGCACCACGGCCGGCTCGACACCGAGGCTGCGATAGAGTTCGAGCAGCGCGACCTCCAGCGCGTAGAGGGCCGGCTGCGTCCAGGCGGTATCGCTCAGGGCTTCTTCCGACTGGCCGAACATGACCTCTAGAAGAGAGGACCCGCGAAGCTCCCGCACCACGGCTTCGCAGCGATCCAGGACGGCGCGCACCACGGGCTCGCGCCGATAGAGGCCGCGGCCCATACCCGGCACCTGACTGCCTTGACCGGTAAAGAGGAAGGCGATCTTGGGCGCGGCCGCGCTGCCAAGAGACACGCCGTCCCTCGCCTCTCCGGCGACGAGCGCGGCAAGCTTGGCCCGCAGTTCGTCGGCTCCCTCGAAGACCACGCCGGCACGCTGCGCGAAGTGGCTGCGCCCGACGGCGGCGCTATAGGCGAGATCGCCCAGGTCGATGTCGGGTCCGGCCGAAAGCCAGCCCGCATAGGCGCCGGCGAGCGCCCGGAGCGCCGCCTCGCTCTTGCCGGACAGCGGCAGGAGCCGGTGTCGGCGCTCTTCGGCGGAGGCTTCGCCTTCGTCCCTCGGCAAGGTCTCGGGCCAAACGCGCGGCACGGTCCTCGTGCTCTCCCCGGCGTAGCCCTCTAGGACGACGTGCGCATTGGTGCCCGAGAAGCCGAAGGAGCTGACGGCAGCGCGCGGCGGCCGGTCGTCCGGACCCGGCCACGCCATCTCCTCCACCGTCACCCGAACGGGCACGCCGGTCCAGTCGATGCGCGGACTGGGGGTGGAGAAGTTAAGATGCTTGGGAATGCGCCCCCGCTGCATCGCCAGCACCGTCTTGATGACGCCGGCGACACCGGCGGCGGCCTCAAGATGGCCGATGTTCGTCTTAACCGATCCGACCAGCAGCGGATGCGACGGGTCCCTGCCACGGCCGTAGACCGCCGCCGCCGCCCGCACTTCGATCGGGTCGCCCAGTTCGGTCCCGGTCCCGTGCGCCTCCAGGTAGTCGACCTCCGACGGTTCCAGGCCGGCGCGCTCCAGCGCTTCGGCGAGGACGCGTTCCTGTGCGGGTCCGTTGGGTACTGTGAGGCCGGCACTGGCGCCGTCCTGGTTCACGGCGCTGCCGCGCACCACCGCCAGTATGCGATCGCCGTCACGCTCCGCGTCCGACAAGCGCTTCAAGACCAGCATGCCGCAGCCTTCGCCGCGCACGTAGCCGTCGGCGGAGGCATCGAAGGTCTTGCAGAGACCGTCGGGGCTCAACATCCCGCCGCCGGAGAAGGCAAGAAAGCCCGCCGGCGTCAGCATGGCGTTCACTCCGCCGGCTAGCGCCAGATCGGCCTTTCCGCCGCGCAAGGCATCGCAGGCCTGGTCCAGCGCCACCAGCGAGGCGGAGCAGGCGGTGTCCACGGCGACGGCCGGACCCTGCAGGCCCAAGACGAAGGAGATCCGCCCGATCGCCGTGCTGCTGGTGGTGCCCGTGGCCGCGTAGAGAGCCGTTGCGTCCCGGCTCTGCTTGCCGACGATCTCGCGATAGTCCTGGGTGCTGATCCCGGCGAAGACGCCGGTGCGGCTTCCCTGCAGGCTCTCGGGATCGATGCCCGCGTGCTCGAGCGCCTGCCAGCTGAGTTCCAGAAGCAGGCGGTGCTGCGGATCGAGGAACTCCGCCTCGGCGGGCGAGATGCGGAAGAAGGCGGGATCGAAGAGATCGATGTCTTCGATGAAGCCGCCGCGGCGGGTGACGCTTTTGCCCGGCTTGCCCGGCTGGGGATCGAAGTAACGATCCATGTCCCATCGATCGCGCGGCACCTCGGCGATGCCGCTCCGACCTTCGGAGAGAAGGCTCCAGAAGGCCTCCGCGTCGCCGCCACCGGGGAAGCGGCAGGCCAGTCCGACGATGGCCACGCGCTCTAGCGCGCTCGCGGTCGGGCGAGCCCGTGAGACGGGAGCGTCCGGCAGGGCGCCCGCGAGGTGGGCGGCGAGTCTGGCCAAGGTCGGATAGTCGAAGAGGACCGACGTCTCCAGCTTGACGTCCAGCCCCATCTCGACCTGTCTGGAGAGCTCGATCGCGCTCAAGGAATCCATGCCCAGATCGAAGAAACCGATCGTCGCTCCCGGCGGTTCGGCCAACCGCAGGGCCGCTTGCACCTGCTCTCCGAGCCAGCTTTCCAGAAGCGCGCGGCGCGTCTCGGCATCGGCCTCCTGTACCCGGCGCGCGAGCTGGCCGACGGCGGTATGCTCCCCCGCGCCCGCCGCAGCGCCGCTCACCAGTTCCTCGACGAAGACAGGCGGCCTCTCCTGCGCCGCCGCCTGGACATCCCAGTCAATCGGAACGACGACGCTCTCGGTCGCGCCCAAGCGCAGCAGCCGGTCCAAGGCACCGAAGCCCTGCTCCGGATCGATCCAATCGACGCCGGCCGCCCGCATCTGCGCGCCCATGCGATCGCGTTGCTCCTCGGCCATGCCGGCGCCTGACCAGGCGCCCCACGCGATGCTCTGACCGGGCAGGCCTTGCGACTGGCGAAGGCGCGCCAGCTGGTCCAGGCAGGCATTGGCGGCCGCATAGTTCGACTGGCCGGGATTGCCCAGGACGCCGGCGATGCTGGAGAAGAGGACGAAAAGGTCCAGCTCGCGGTCCAAGGTCTGCCGATGCAGCGCCCAGGCGCCGAGGACCTTGGGCTTCAAGACCGCCTCGAAGCTCTCCCAGCTCTGATTGCCGATGGCCGCGTCGGACAGGACGCCGACACAGTGGAAGAGCCCGGCCAGCGGCGGCAGCTCTCGATCGATCTCGGCGAGCAGCGCCGCGACCTCTTCCGGCTCTCCCACGTCGGCCAGGATCACGCGGACCTGAACGCCCCGCTCTTCCAAGGCTGAAATCGCCGCCGCCGCGTCGGCGCCGGGGCCCCGCCTGGCGTTGAGCACGATATGGCGCGCTCCGCGGTCGGCAAGCCAGGCCGCCAGGCCAAGCCCGATGGCGCCCAGCCCTCCCGTCACCAGGTAGCTGCGATCGCCCTTCAGCTCGCCCCGGTCGAAGTCCGGCACGGTCAGCACGATCTTGCCGACATGGCGAGCGGCGCGCATGTAGGCCATGGCTTCCGGCGCCTCGGAAAGCGGCCAGGTGACGTGCGGCAGACAGGCCAGGCTGCCCTGGCGCAGATGCTCCATCACCCGCTTGAGGGCGGCACCGACGAAGGTCGGATCGCTTCCCAGGAGATGATCGACGGCAAGGATGTGATAGGTGACGTCCGGCCTGGCCGCCGTCATCTCCTCCGCCGTCCAGATGTTGCGCTTTGCGATCTCGACGAAGCGCCCGCCCTTCGCGAGACAAGCGAGGCTCGCCTCGACGAAACCCTCGCCGGTCAAGCTGTTGAGCACCAGGTCGACGCCGCGACCGCCGCTGGCCGCCAAGATCCGCTCCGAGAAGTCCGTGCTGCGGCTGTCGTAGACCTCTGCCACGCCCAGCGCGCGCAGAAAGTCCTGCTTGGCCGCGCTCGCCGTGGCGACGACCTCCGCGCCCTGCGACTGAGCCAAGCGGATGGCGGCCAGGCCGACGCCGCCGGCACCGCCGTGTATCAGCACACGCTCACCGCGCTTCAGCGTCGCCAGCTCGAAGGCGAGAAGGGCGGTCACGGACACGATGGGCAAGGTTGCCAGCGCCGCGCTCGACCGACCCTCCGGCGCGGGGACGAGCAGCTCCGCGCGCGCAACCGCTTGCGTGGCGAAGCACCGGTTGCCGAAGCCCACCACGCGTTGACCGAGAGAGAGGTCCTCGACATCCGAGGCCAGTTCCACGACGCGGCCGCAGAGTTCGCCGCCCAAGTCCTGGTTCGGTTCCGGATAGAGTCCGATCGATACCAGCACGTCACGGAAATTGAGCCCGGCCGCCTCGACAGCGATGCGGACCTCTCCGGACCGAAGCGCCGGCGGGTCGAAGGCCGCGCCGGACAAGCGCTCCAAGCGGCCATCGGGACTGGGCAGCAGGCGCCAAGCAGAGTCAACGCCGGGCTCGAGCTTTGCCCAAAGGTCGCGGCCTCGGATCAGGCGCGCGGTGTAGCGCTCCTCTCCCCGGCGCGCGACCTGGGTCTCCCGATCGGGAGAGAGCAGCTCTTCGAGCAGCGATTCCGCGTCGCCTTCGCCGGTCCCGCCCAGGTCGATCATCCGGACCGGCAGATCCGGCGCCTCGCGCGCCAGGGTCCTGGCGAAACCCCAGAGCGCCGTGCCGGCGAGGCTTCCCGCCGCTTCACGCTCCAGGACCTGCGCGCCCCGCGTGGCGACGGTCAGTCCCTCGCAGCCGTCCGGGCCCGCCTCCAGCAAGGCCTGGCTCAAGGCCAGGGCGCTTCCCGCCGCGTGCCGCAAGGCAGCGGCCAGGTCCTCGGGCGTTTCCTCGTCGAACTCTGCCAGATGCACGACCCCGCGCAGCGGCATGGTCCGGGGCAGCTCGGCCAAGAGCGAGGACCAGGCTTCGCGCCGCTGAGGATCGACGTAGGCTCGAACGAGGTTCTCCGGCTCGGCGGGAGCTGCCTTCTTCCGGGACCGGCCTTGCGCGCCGGCCAGGACGACCCGCTGCCCGCGTGTCAAGAGGAGGTCGGCCAGCTGCTCCGCGAAGCGGCCCTTGCCGCCGGCCAGCAGCCACTGCCCCGTGGCCTCCTCGACCGGTCGCCGCGCGACGATCACGCCTTGGGTCGCCGCCGACGGCGTGCCCGCGGCCTCGTCGCCCGGGGGTGCCGCCGTCAGGACGCCAGCCTCGACATAGCCGTTGTCGCTGAGAACCTCCTGCCAGCGGCTGCCCGACATCAAGGCGTAGTCCGGACGATAGGCATCCTGGAAGCGCCACCAGCCTTCGGTCAGGCCGAAGGTCAGATCCAGCCATCCTTGCGGCTTCAGAACCTCGAAGAGAAGCAGCAGTCCGCCCGGCGCCAGCAGCGCGCGGCAGTGCTTCAGGGTGACTGCCAGGTCCTCGGTGGCATGCAGCACGTTGCTAGCCATGATCACGTCATAGCCGCCCGCCGGGAAGTCTTGCGCCCCTGGGTCCTGCTCGACGTCCAGCACGCGGAAGTCCAGGAAGGGATAGGCGGCTTCGAAGCGCGCCTTGGCGGCCGAGAAGAAGGCGGAGGATATGTCGGTGTAGGTGTAGTCGGTCCAGCCTGCCGGCAATTCGGGCAGGACACTTGTGGTGGTCCCGCCGGTCCCGGCGCCGACCTCCAGCATCTTCAGGCGCCGGCCCGGCGGCAGGTCTCGTATGGCCTCCTTCACCGCCAGGGCGGCGAGGCGGTTGTAGATCCGCGTAGCAGCTGCGTCGCGGTAGAGGTTTCCGGCACTCACCCCCTTCTCGCTGAACAGCAACTGGATCGGATCCTCACGGTCGCGCAGGACGTCGGCCAGGGACTCGCCGCAGCGGTAGAGCAGCTCCAACTCCACGAAGCCATAGGGGTGACGGCACAAGAGGTCGGCCTTGAGGCTCGCCGGATCATCCTGCAGCGCCTTGGGAAGTCTGTCGCTGACGACCTCCCACTTGCGCGACGGGCCAGTCTCCCGCGTGACCGGACGCAGCAGGCCCGCATCGCCCAGGATCACCAGTATGCGACCCAAGAGACGCTCGTATCCCACCTTGATTCCGAGACCTCGGCCCAGATCCTCAGCCGATACCCTGGCTCCGGCCTTCGGCCGCCAGCCGAGACCTTGCAGGGCGCGCAGAGCAAAGATGCGCGCCACATGCTCCAGATCGTTGGACAGCGCGTCGAACTGCGCCGTCGTCACCCCCTCCGCGCCCATCAAGGCGGCGGCGGGTTCACGCAGGCGTTCGGCGATCTCCGACGGGGTGGCGGGGAAGTTGGCCGGCGGCACGGGATCGGCCAGCGGCCGCTTGCGCCACGCTACGCCGTAGATCCAGTCCTCGATCGACTCCTGGCGTGGAAGCAGTGCTCGGCGCGTCGCGCGCTTGCAGGTGAAGCGCTCCAGTTCACCGAGGCTACGACCCGCCTCGTCGTAGAGCGTGATGTCGGCGATCAGCGTTTCCGCCGGCCCCTCCGAGAGCGCGTCCGCGTCGTGCAGAACGACGTGGCTGAAGACGCGGTCGGGAAGGCTGCCGTCGAGCCGGACGCGGCGCCAGGCGATCGGCAGGTAGAGCGACGTGCGCCGGTCTTCCGGCAGGGCAGCGCTCATGACCTGCAGGCAGCCGTCCAGCAGGCTCGGATGGGCGTCGAGTCCCTGCCGCTTGAGGCCTTCCGCCAGCACGACCTCTCCCAGGGCTTCGCCGTCTCCGGACCAGAGGCTCCGAACGGTCTGAAAGGACGGCCCGTAGGCGATACCGAGGCGTGCAAAGGCGCCGTACATCTCCGCGACGTCTTCCTCGGCCAAGCGCCGCTGCAGGCCGGACAGATCAACTGTCGGCGCGTCCGTCGTCTCGACCGGCGCAATCATGGCCCTGGCGTGCAGCGTCCAGCCCTCTTCGTCGTCGCTGCGACTGAAGATTTCGACGGTGCGCGGTCCCTCGCCCTCCCTCGGCTGCTCCAGCACCAGTTCGAGCGAACATGGCTCCCGATCCTCGCTCAGCAAGAGAGGCGAGAAGAGCTGCAGGGACTCCAGTTGGATCGACCGAGGCTCCATGCCCTTGGCCGATGCCGTGGCGGCCATGGCCAGGAAGTAGGCCCCCGGAACAACGACTTGACCGAAGACGGGATGGTCGGAGAGCCACGGCAGGTCCTGCAAGGACAGCAGGCTGTCGTAGCTTATCCCGCCCTTCGGCGAGCGCCTCTCGACGCCCAGAAGCGGATGCTGCCGCTCTCCGGCGCGGCCCGGGGACAAGCGGCGGGTCTCGGCCCAATAGCGCTGGCGCTGGAAGGGATAGCCCGGAAGGGGAACCTTGCGGCGCGTCTCGCCGTTGAACAGCGCCTCGAAGGAGAGCTTCGCGCCCGCGGCATAGAGGCCGGCCAAGACGGTCAGCAGTTGTTCCCTGTCGTCCCCGTCCCGGCGGAGGCTGCAGAGTGTCGCCGGAGGATCGCCCGCGCCGGTCCAAGCCATCGACAGCATCGGCCCCAAGACCGGGTGCGGTCCCAGCTCGACGACGATGTCGACGCTGGTCTTGGCCAGACTCGCCACCGACTTGGCGAATTGGACAGGGGAGCGTGCATGCGATCGCCAGTAGGCGCCGTCCAGCACCTCGTCCGCCGCGAGCGCCTCCCCCGTCAGGTTGCTGATCAAGGTGCAGTGCGGTGGCCGCGCTGCAAAGTCGGAGGCCGCAGCCTCCAGATCCGCCAGCATCGGCTCCAGCAGGGCGGAATGAAAGGCGTGACTGGTCCGCAGGACTTCGCATCGAAGACCGTCCGCGGCGAACGCTTGGCTGGCCCTCTCAATCAGCTCGGCGGGTCCGCTGATGACCTGGTGCTTGCCGTTATCGGCGGCCAGGGAGAGACCGGCGGCACCCTCCGCCAAGCCGGCATTCACCTCGTCGATGGCAGCCGCGACCCGCTCGGCCGGTGCGAAGACGGCGGCCATCGCCCCGCCGGCGGGCAGATCGCCCATCAGCGCTCCACGCGCCAGGATGAGGCGCAAGCCCTCCTCGAGTGTCAGAATGCCTGCCGTGTAGGCGGCCGCGAACTCGCCCACGCTGTGCCCCATGACGACGGCCGGCTCGATCCCCGCGCTGCGATAGAACTCGACCAGCGCGACCTCCAGAGCGTAGAGCGCCGGCTGCGCCCAAGCCGTGTCGTCGAGCGCCGCTTGCTCGCCGCCGATCATCCGCTCCAGCAGGGACTCTCCACGCACCTCCCGGGCGATGGCATCGCAGCGGTCCAGAAGGGCGCGGACAAGCGGCTCCCGGTCATAGAGCGCGCGGCCCATGCCGACCCGCTGGCTTCCCTGGCCGGTGAAGAGGAAGGCCACCTTCGGCGGCGCGTCGGCATTGCCTCTGGAGAGGCCGTCGGCGGTCGCGCCGGAGCGCACCGCCGCCAGCTTGGCCTTGAGGTCGTCGATGCCGGAAAAGACAATCCCCGCCCGATCGCGAAAGTGGCTGCGCGTGACCCCGGCCGCGTAGGCCAGGTCGTCCAGATCAGGCTCGTCCTGCGCGGCGATCCATTCGAGGTGTGCTTGCGCCAGATCCCGCACGGCCGCGTCGGTCTTGCCTGACAAGGGCAGGAGACGCGCGCCCTTCGCGGCAGGCGCAATCGCGTCCGTCGGCGCAACTGCGGGCAAAGGCTCCGGCAAGGAAACCCGGATTTCCTGCGCGGACCAAGTCCCGCTCGGGCGCCCCTCCTCCACCGCATCATCGACAGCCTCGAGGATCACGTGCGCGTTGGTGCCCTGGAAAGCAAAGCCGCTGACGCCGGCGACGCGGCGCCCCGCCGGCCAGGCACGGGCCTTCGAGACGACCTCGACATTGACGGCGTCCCAGGCAATCTTCGGGCTTGGCGTCTCGAAGTGAAGTTGCCCGGGAATCTCGTCACGGGTCATCGCCAGAACCACCTTGATGACGCTGGCGATCCCGGCGGCGGCCTCGAGGTGGCCGATGTTGGTCTTGACCGAACCGGTGAGCAGCGGTCCGGCCTCGCTGCGTTCGCGGCCCAAGGCATTGTGAAGGGCCTGCACCTCGATGGGATCGCCGAGCGGCGTGCCGGTTCCGTGCGCCTCGACATAGGCGACCTCGGCGGGAGAGACCTCGGCGCGGGCCAAGGCGCTGCCGATCACACGCTCTTGCGCCGGCCCGTTGGGAACCGTCAGGCCGGAGCTTGCGCCGTCCTGGTTCACCGCGCCGCCGCGCACCACCGCCAAGACCCTGTCGCCGTCGCGCCGCGCGTCGCTCAGGCGTTTCAGGACGACGACGCCGCAGCCTTCGCCGCGCACGTAGCCGTCGCCGCGCGCATCGAAGGTCTTGCAGCGCCCGTCCGGCGCCATGAATCGGCCGCGCGAGAAGTAGATCGTGGCATCCGGTGTCAGAATGGCGTTCACGCCGCCGGCCAAGGCCAGGTCGCAGTCGCCGCCGCGCAGGCCTTGGCAGGCCTGGTAGAGCGCCACCAGCGAGGCCGAGCAGGCCGTATCCACGGCAAGAGAAGGGCCTTCCAGGTCCAAGACGAAGCTGATCCGGCCGACGGCGGCCGAGTGCGCGATGCCGGTGCCCATGTAGGGACCGATCGCCGCCTCGCCGCCGCGGCCCAGCAGCTGGTGGTAGTCCGACGAACTAATGCCGGCGTAGACGCCGGTAGAGCTGCCGGCGAGCGAGGCGGCGGAGATGCCGGCATGCTCCAGGGCCCGCCAGCTCATCTCCAGCAGCAAGCGCTGTTGCGGATCGAGTTCGATCGCCTCCTTCGGACTGATGGCGAAGAACTGTGGATCGAAAAGGTCGATCGCCTCGATGAAGCCGCCGTAGCGTGTCAACATCTTGCCCGGAACGTCAGGGTCGGGATCGTAGTAGCGATCGATATCCCAGCGATCCGGCGGCACCTCACTGATGGCGTCGACCCCGGCGGACAGTAGGTTCCAATAGGACTCCAGGTCCGGCGCACCGGGGAAGCGGCAGGCCATGCCGACAATGGCGATCGGCTCGGCGTCGACGACCTTGGGCTGGGCCGAGGCCACGAGTCTGGCCGGGCGCTTCTCGCCCAAGTCCCCCAGCTGCAGGGTCAGGTGGCGCGCCAGCTTCTCCAGGCTCGGGTGGTCGAAGGCAACGGTGTTGGGCACCTGATAGGCGTCTTCCAGGGCGGCGTTGAGGCGGTTCCTCAGCTCCACCGCCATCAGGGAATCCATCCCGAGGTCGAAGAACCCGGCGGCGGGCGCGGGCGGATCGGCCAGACCCAGAACGGCGCGCAGCTCGCCTTGAAGAAAGGAAAGGAGCGCCGCCTCCCGCTGTCCGGCCGGCGTCGCCTTCAAGCGCTGCAAGAGCGCGCTCTCGGCCCTTGACGCCGCCTTGCCCAATAGATCGGCCAGCATGGCCGGGCGGGTCCTGCCCAGCGCCTTGCTCATGCGCGACCACTCGACGTCCAGAACCAGTCCGGTGGTCTGGCCCAATGACAAGAGCTGCGCCAGGGACCTATGCGCGTCCTCCGGCGAAAGGGTGCGCAACCCCTGCCGCGCCAGGTTGGCCTTCACCGTCGCGTCTTCCGCCATGCCGACAGACCAAGGCCCCCAGGCGATGCTGGTCGCGGCGAGGCCTTGGCTGCGGCGCAAGAGCGCCAAGCCGTCGAGGAAGGCGTTGGCGGCCGCGTAGTTGCTCTGCCCGGGCGAGCCCAAGGTCGCGGCGGCCGAGGAGTAGAGAAGGAAAAGGTCCAGGTCCAGGCCGCGGGTCGCGCGGTGCAGGTTCCAGCCGCCGGACACTTTCGGCCGAAGCACCGGCTCGAAGCGGTCCCAGCTCTGCTCGGACAGCAAGGCGTCGTCCAGAACACCGGCCGCATGCACCACGCCGCCCAAGGGCGGCCAGCCCGAGGCCTCCGTGCCGAAGCGCCCGACGAGCGCGGCAACCGCCTCCTGCTCGCTGCTGTCCAACGGGACCGTCTCGATGCGGCAGCCACTTTCGCCGGCAATCGCCGCCAGCCGTGCCTCGGCCGCCTCGCTCGGCGCGCGACGCCCGGCCAAGACCAAGAGGCCGGCACCGGCCTGGGCGAGCCAGGCGGCGGTCTCCAAGCCGACGGCACCCAGGCCTCCGGTAATGAGGTAGCCACGGTCGCCGCGAACCCGTGACGGCTCGACGGTCAGGACGATCTTCCCGATGTGACGCGCCTGCTGCATGAGGCGCATCGCCGAGGGCGCGGCGCTCAAGGGGAAGGAACGGCAGGGCAGCGCCTTCAGCGCGCCGCGCTCCACCTCGCCGGCGAGCCTGTCCAGAAGCCGCGCCACGCGTTGGGGCTCGTTGCGGGTCCAGTCGTCCAAGGCCAGAATGCTGTAACCGACATCGGGCCGCGCCGCGGCCATGTCTTCTTCGCGCCAGATGTTGCGCTTGCCGATCTCGACGAAGTGCCCGCCGCGCTTGAGGCAAGAGAGGCTGGCCTCGATGAAGCCCTCGCTGGTGAGGCTGTTGAGAACGACGTCCACGCCGGCCCCGGCGGTCGCCTCCAGGAGGGCGGCGCCGAAGTCCGTCGAACGGCTGTCGAAGACCGCCTCGACGCCAAGGCCGCGCAGGAAGGCCTGCTTGGGCTCGCTCGCCGTGGTGTAGACCGTCGCCCCCAAACCGAGGGCCACTTGGATCGCGGCTTGGCCGACGCCGCCGGCCCCGGCGTGAATCAGCACGCTCTGGCCTTGCCTCAACCCGGCGAGATCGAAGGCCGCCAAGGCCGTGCAGAAAGCGACCGGCAAGCTCGCAGCGCCCGTGAAGTCCAGCTTCGCCGGCATCCTCTGCAGGACCTGCGCATCGGTGGTGACCTGGCTCGCGAACCCGCCGTCGACGATGCCGAAGGCCCGCTCGCCGACGCTCAGGTGCTCCACCCCCGCGCCGACCGCGACGACGACGCCGGCGGCCTCGCCACCCAGACCGCCGGCATCGCCGGGGTAGGCGCCCAGTGCATTCAAGACGTCGCGGAAATTCAGTCCCGCGGCGCGCACCGCGAGCGTCACCTCGCCGGGTCCGGGCGCCTGCTCACGCAAGCGCGCTATCTGGAGGCCGTCGAAGGAACCGCGCTTGGCGATCTCCAAGCGGCCGCCGGCGCTCGGCATGCGCAAGTCAGCAGACGCGCGCAGCAAACGGGGTGCCAAGCGCTGGGCGTTGCGCAGCGCCATTTGCGATTCCGCCGCAGGCGTCAGGAGAAGATCGAGCAGGTCGGCCGACTGAGCAGGCCCGATCGTCGGTCCCGCCGCTTCCCGCTCCAGGTCGACAAGGCGCAGTCCTAGGTTCGGCAGTTCGCTTTGGACACTCCGGGCCAAGCCCCAGACGCTGCTGCCCAGGGGATTGACCCTTTCTCCCGGAGCCGTCGCCACGGCCCAGCGGGTGACCAAGGTGACGCCCAAAGGCAGAGCACGTTCGGCTGCCGAGAGTTCCTGCAACAGCTCCAGGAGCCGAGCAATCGGCTCTTGGGCGGCGCCCAGGGGCTCTTCGCTCTCGTCATCCAGGCTGGGCGAGATCCACACCACGCCAGCTGCCGCATCGGCAGGCGCGTTCCGAATGCGCTCTCCCGCGAGCAGGTCCCAGGCCGGCGGCCCCGCGATCGAAGGAACGCCGCGCTCCGACAGCCCCTGGCTCAGCGCGTCGACAAGCGCGTCGCCGGATGCGTCTCCCGCCAGAAGGAGCAAGGGAGCCTCAAAGTTGGCGATCTCCTCCGCCGTGGCGCCTTCGGAGGTGACCGCCCGCCAGGCCAGCTCATAGAGCAAGCTGGGCGCCCTTCCGGCGATCAAGCTTTCGAAGCTGCTCCGCTCGGCCGGGCGCACCGCCAGGCCTTCCAAGGAGAGCAACACCGCTCCCGCCTCGTCGAAGAGAGTGACCGCCGCCGTACGATCATCGCTCGATAGAGTGCTTACGCGCAGGTGCGCGAAGAGCCGGCTGCCAGCGGTCCAGGCCCTGAGCGAGCCATGGCAGCCGACTTTCTCGACCGAGACAGGCAAGGAGAGCTCTCCCGCCTCGCTGTCCGGCCAGAGAACACCCAGCGCGTGAAAGGCGCCGTCCAGCAAGCTCGGCGGGACGAAGTAGCGCCCCTCGCTCTCCGCGGCGTCCGGCAAGACCAGCTCCGCCAGGCACTCGTCGCGACCGCTGCGCAAGGAGACGAGCGCGCGGAAGGCCGGGCCATAGGGCAGCCCCATGGCTTCGTAGTCCGCATAGATCCGCTCCGGATCGCGCTCCTCCGGACAGCGGTCCGATAGAGCCGCCAGGTCGACCGCCGCGACCCCGTCCGCCTCGGCCTCGGTGCTTGCGACGGCATGACGAAGCCACCGCGCCTTGCTCCCGGGCTCGACCGCGCTGCCCTCGACCTCCGCGAAGATCTCCAACTGTCCCTCCGCGCTTACCAGGGTCTGGATGCGCGTCGGGCGATCGAGAGCAAGCGGCGCCTCGATCTGGAGACTGGACAGGCTCGCTTGGCTGCCCGCCGGGTCGCACAAGGCGACCGCGGCCAAGCCCATCTCCAGGTAGGCGGCCGCCGGGAGGATAGCATGATCGAAGACGCGATGGTCGGCCAGCCAACCTGGTGCGTCGCTCGACAGGCTTGCCTCGAAGATAGCATCTCCGCGCGCGCTTGCCGTTCTTGCGCCAAGCAAGGGATGCTCGGCCGCGCGTCCCGCGGTTTGCAGAAGAGCGGTCGTCTCCGCCCAATACCTCCGGCGCTGGAAGGGGTAGCTTGGCAGCGCCAGCTTGCGTCTCTTCTCACCGGCGAAAAGCGCCTCGAAAGAGAGCGTGGCACCCTTCGCGTAGAGGGTCGCCAGGGCCGTGGCGAGCTGCAGATCCGCGTCCGTCCCGCGTCTGAGACTGGCGACACCGCCCGGCGCTTGCGTACCTTCCGGCCAGCAGAGCGACAGCATGCCCGCCAGCACGGGATGGGGGCCCACCTCCAAGACCAGGTCGACGCCGATCTCGGCCAGGGCCGCGACGCCCTCGGCAAAGCGCACCGGCTCCCTGGCATGGCGGCGCCAGTAGGCCGCGTCCAAGGGCATGTCCGATCCGACCAGCTGCCCCGTGACGTTGCTGATCATGCTGCGGCGCGGACGCTTCGCCGACACCTCCTTCGCCGCCGCCTCGAGCCCCGCCAGCATCGGGTCCAGGAGTGCGCTATGAAAGGCATGGCTGGTGTTCAGACGCTCGCAGCGGATGCCGGCCTCGGTGAGCGTGGCGACCAGCGCTTCGATGGCATCCGTCGGGCCGCTGACCACTTGGTGGCCGCCGTTGTCGGAGGCAATTTCGATCTTGCCCTTGGCGTCGGCTAGGGCCGTTTCGACCCTCTGTGTCTCGGCGAAGACGGCGGCCATCGAGCCGCCGGAGGGAAGCGCCGCCATCAAGGCACCACGTGCCGCGATCAGCCGTAGCCCCTCTTCCAAGCCGAACACCCCGGCGGCATAGGCCGCGGCGTACTCGCCGACGCTATGGCCCAGCACCACGGCCGGCGTGATCCCGGCGCTGCGGTAGAGCTCCACCAGCGCCACCTCCAGGGCATAGAGAGCCGGCTGGGTCCACGCCGTGTCGTCGAGCGATGCATCCGACTCGCCGAACATCACGTCCAAGAGAGACTGGCCCCGAATCTCCTCGATCACCCCGTCGCAACGATCCAGCACCGCCCGGACCACGGCTTCGCGCTCGTAGAGCGCCTTTCCCATACCGAGGTACTGGCTGCCCTGTCCGGTGAAGAGAAAGGCCAGCCGTGGCGCGCGGTCGGCCGTCCCGAGCGAAACCTCCTCAGCGCTTTCGCCCGCCGCGAGGGCAGCGAGCTTGGTGCGCAGATCCTCGCCGTCCCGAATGACCAGGCCCGCGCGGGTCTCGAAGTGACTTCTCCCCGCGCCCGCGGAAAAGGCCAGATCCGCCGCCTCCAGGTCACGATGATCGCGTAACCAGGCGGCGTAGGTCTCTGCCAGGTCGCCAAGCGCCTCCTCGCCCTTTCCGGACAGCGGCAGAACCCGATAGCGTCGCTCCAACAGCCCGTCAGCCGGCACCACCTCGCCCAGCTCTTTCGGCAAGGCAGCCGGAACCGACAGCGCCTCGGTCTCGGCAATCCCTTCCAGGATCACGTGTGCGTTGGTGCCCTGGAAGGCAAAGCTGCTGACGCCGGCCAAGCGACGGCCTTCCGGCCAGGCCCGCGCCTCGGAGACCACCTCGACGTTGACCTCGTCCCAGGCGATCTTCGGGCTCGGGGTTTCGAAGTGGAGCTGCCTTGGAATGGCGCCTCGGCTGATCGCCAGCACCACCTTGATGACGCTGGCGACACCGGCGGCGGCCTCCAGATGTCCGATGTTGGTCTTCACCGAGCCGACGAGCAGCGGCCCGGACCTTGCTTGCGCCTTGCCAAGCGCATTGTGCAGCGCCTGCGCCTCGATCGGATCGCCGAGCGGGGTCCCGGTTCCGTGCGCCTCGACATAGGCGATCTCTTCGGGCTTCACGCCCGCGCGCGCCAAGGCTTGCCCGATCACCTTCTCCTGCGCGGGACCGTTCGGAACGGTCAAGCCGGAGCTGGCGCCGTCCTGGTTCACCGCGCTACCACGGACGACCGCCAGGATCCGGTCGCCGTCGCCGACAGCGTCGCTCAGGCGTTTCAGGACCACCACGCCGCAGCCCTCGCCGCGCACATAGCCGTCGCCGCGCGCGTCGAAGGTCTTGCAGCGCCCGTCCGGCGCCATGAAGCGCCCCCGGGAAAAGTAAATCGTCGGCCAAGGGGTCAGGATCGCGTTCACCCCGCCGGCCAAGGCCAGGTCGCAGTCGCCGGCGCGCAGGCCCTGGCAAGCCTGGTTCAAGGCCACCAGCGAAGACGAGCAAGCGGTATCGACCGCCAGCGACGGACCTTCCATGCCCAAGAAGAAGCTCACGCGGCCGACAGCCGCTGAGTGCGCAATGCCCGTTCCGGCATAGGGGCCGATCGCAGCCTCCCCGCCGCGGCTCAGGACTTGCTGATAGTCGAAGGAAGAGACCCCGAAGTAGACGCCGCCCCGGCTGCCCGCCAAGGAGGTCGGCGCGATCCCGGCATGCTCCAGGGCCTGCCAGCTGACCTCCAGCAACAAGCGCTGTTGCGGATCCAACTCCATCGCCTCTTTCGGGCTGATGGCGAAGAACCCCGGATCGAACTGGTCTACGTCGCCGATGAAGCCACCATAGCGAGTCGACATCTTACCCGCTACGTCGGGGTCGGGGTCGTAGTAGGCGTCTATGTCCCAGCGGTCCGGAGGCACCTCGGAGATCGCATCGACACCGCCATCCAATAGCTTCCAGTAGGCATCGAGGTTCGGCGCGCCCGGAAAGCGGCAGGACATGCCGACGATCGCGATGGGCTCCTTGGTCTTGTCGAGCTCGGCCTTCAGGACGTTGATCTTGGCCGCCGAACGTCTGAGCAGGTCGAGCGGATCCGGCTTCTTGTCCATCAATCGAGATCCTCGACCAACTGCGATAGCTCTCTCAAGACGTCCTCTTCGCTCTGCTCCTCCAGCCGCCTTCTTTCGGCATCCAGGCGGCTCTCCTGTTCGTCCGGTGCCTCACCAGCCTCAACAGCGCCCAGGGACTGTGCAAGGTGTTTTGCAAGCCGCTCCACGTTCGGATGATCGAAGGCCACCGTGTTGGTGACATTGCAGGCATCGCCCAGGGTGGCCACGATCCTGTTCCTGAACTCCACCGCCATCAGGGAATCCATGCCCAGATCGAAGAAGCCGGACTTGGCCGCCGGACGCTCGGCCAGTCCCAAGACGGCCCGGAGTTCGTCCTGCAGGTAGCGCTCGAGCAAGGCTTCGCGCTCGTCCGCCGGCGCTTCCTCGAGCTTGCGCAGCAGCTCGCTGTCGCCACCCGGCGCTTGCGGGGTCAGGAAATCCGTCAGGATCGGCGGACGCAGCCCCCCCAACGCCTGGCCCAGCCGGCCCCAATCGCAGTCCAAGACCACGCCACCGGCCTGCCCATCCGCCAAGAGGGTCGCAAGCGCGGCCTGTGCGGACTCCGGAACCAATAGACGGTAGCCTTGTCGTTCGATGTTGGCCCTGACCGCCGCGTTGTCGGTCATGCCGAGCGCCCAGGGTCCCCAGGCAACGCTGGTGGCCGGCAAACCGAGGCTCTGCCGCATGGCCGCCAAGCCGTCCAGAAAGGCGTTGGCGGCGGCATAGTTGCTTTGGCTCGCCGAGCCCAAGGTCGCGGCGGCCGAGGAATAGAGGACGAAGTGGGTCAGGGTCTTGCCGCGTGTCGCACGGTGCAGGTTCCACGCGCCCACCAGCTTCGGGCGTAGCACCGTCTCGAAGCGATCCCAGCGCTGCTCCGTCACGATCCCGTCGTCGAGGACGCCGGCCGCGTGAACGACGCCGGCCAACGGCGGCAGGTCGCCCTCGCCGAAGCGTCCGACCAGGCTTTCCACGGCGGCGGAATCCGAGACGTCGGCTTGGATGGTTTCGATCGTGCAGCCGTACTGCGATGTCAGCGCGGACATCCTGTTCGCGGCCGCCTCGCCCGCTTGATTCCGACCCACAAGAACCAAGTGGCGCGCACCGGCCGCGGCCAACCAGGCGGCAGCCTCCATGCCCAATCCGCCGAGGCCGCCGGTGACGAGATAGCTGCCGTCTTGGGCGATGTCCGTCCGCCCGACGGTCAGCACGATCTTGCCGACATGGCGCGCTTGCTGCATCAGACGCATCGCCGCCGGCGTTTGCGAAATGGGGAAGAGGCGCCGCGGCAGTGGCTCGAGAAGACCTTGGCCCAATAGCTCGCCGATGCCGCCAAGCAGGGTGCCGATCCGATCGGGCTCCTCCTCCGCCCACTGGTCGAGCGCCAATATGGTGTAACCGAGGTCCGGACGCGCGGCCGCCATCTGTTCCGGCGACCAGATGTTCCGCTTGGCGATCTCCACGAAATGGCCGCCATCGACCAGGCAAGAGACGCTCGCCTCGATGAAGCCCTCGCCGGTCAGGCTGTTCAAAACCATGTCGACGCCGCCGCCGCTTGCCGCGACGACCTCCGCAGCGAAGTCCGTGCTGCGACTGTCGAAGACATGGCTCACGCCGAGCGAGCGGAGGAAGCGGCGCTTCGGGGCGCTGGCGGTGGCATAGACCTCCGCCCCGGCGGCCCGGGCCAGCTGGATCGCGGCCAAGCCCACACCGCCGGCGGCGGCATGAACCAGAACCTTCTGACCGGACCGCAGGCCCGCCGCCTCGAAGGCGGCCTGCGCCGTGCAGAAGGTGCTGGGAACGGTCGCCGCCGCGACGAAATCCAGGTTCGCGGGCATCGGCCGCAAGGTGGCGGCCGTCGTGGTGACCCGGCTGGCAAAGCCCCCGCCCATCATGCCGTAGACGCGGTCGCCGATCGCCAAGTGGGAAACGCCTTCGCCGACGGCCGTGACGATGCCGGCGGCGTCGCCCCCCAACTCCGCGCCCTCTCCAGGGTAGGCACCCAAGGCGATCAGGACGTCGCGGAAAGTCAACCCGATCGCCTCTATCGCCACGGTCACTTCGCCCGCGCCGGGAGACGTGGCCGCCAGGGCTTCCATGGCCAGGCCATCGAAGGAACCGGACTCAACGATCGCGACGCGGAAGTCGCCCTCCGGCCGTCGCAAGGACGAGCCCGCGACGGCCAAACGGGGTGCCTGGAACTGGTCGCCACGCAAGGCCAGCTGCGTCTCGCTGCCGGAGACGGTCAAGGCTTCGGCAAGCAAGCCGGACTGCTTCTCGCTCGGGGGCATCCCTTCGATGTCCGAGGCGACGTCGAGCAATCTCAGGCCAAGCGTGGGCTGCTCGCTTTGCAGGCTGCGGCCAAAACCCCAGAGGGAGGACGCAAAGGGGTCCACGCCTTCGCCGGCCGCGGTCGCAACGGCGCGACGGGTGACGATGCTAAAGCCGAGCGGCAACTCCAGCTGCCGCGCCAAGACAGCCTGCGCAAAGGACAGGAGCCGGGCGAGCGCGACCTCTTGCGCGGCCAGCGCGTCGGCGCTTTCGCCGTCCGACTGTGGTACCAGCCAGGCGATGCCGTCCAGGTTCTCCTCTTGCTTCGAGAGCTGCCCGTCGAGAGCACCATCCGGATCGAGCGTCCCAGCCAAGAGGACTGTTGCACCTGCCGCCTCAAGGCCATCTCTCAACGTGGCCAGGAACCCGGTGTCCGCCTGCTCGTCCGCCACCAAGAGAAGCCGACGGGCCGCTGCCTCGGAGGGCTCGAGGGAGACACCCCGCCAAGCTACTTCGTAGAGCAGGTCCTGGTCGCCCAGCAGCTTCTGAAACACCTCGCGTTCGGCGCGCCGCGCGCGGAAACCCTGCAGACGGCCGACAAGACCACCTCTTGCGTCCATCAAGTCCAGATCGGCGATGCGCTCGGGACCGTTCGCCTCCGTCGAGCGCGCATGAGCATAGAGACGATCGCCCCTCGTCCATCGCCGGGGCTCGACGAACCACTGCACCCGCTTGCAGCCGACCGGCAGGAAGACGGCGTCTTTCTCGTCCCGCGTGAAGAGCGGCGCAAGACCGTGCAACGCGCCGTCCAGCAGCATGGGCGGTACCAAGAAGGGCGCAGTGTCTTGAAGGTCACTGCCGAGCGTCACCTCCACGAGGGTCTCATCCGCTCCCGCATGCAGGCCGGTCATGGCACGAAAGGCGGGACCGTAGTCCAAGCCAACCGCCTCGAAATCCTCATAGATCCTGGCGGCATCGACCTCCTCGTCAAGGCGCGCGCGCAGTTTGTCGAGAGCGACCGCGGGGTCGACGACGTCGGCCGGCGCGATCTCGGCGATGACATGACGGGTCCAGCGCGCCGCGTCCTCGTCGTCGCCGGGTTCCTCCGGTCGGGAGAAGATCTCGACCTGCCCTTCGGGAGAGACGATCGTCTGAACCCTGTGGGGCACGTTCAACGCCAGGGGCGCTTCGATGCGAAGGTCCTGCACCGCCCAGGGCCCGCCTTGCTTCCGGGCAGCGGCAGCCGATGCCATCTCGACGTAGGCGGCGCCGGGAACGATCGGCCGAGAGAAGACGCGATGATCGGAAAGCCAAGGCAAGGCCTCGGTCGACAGGAGCACTTCATAACTCACTTGACCGCGCGCATCGATAAAGCGTCCGCCCAGCAGGGAATGACCGGTGTCGCTGCCGACACCGGTCCCTTGCCGCTCCACCTCCACCCAGTAGCGCTGCCGCTGGAAGGGATAGGTCGGCAGCGCTTGCCGACGGCGGCGCTCGCCGCCATGCAGGCCCGCGAAGTCGAGGTCCGTGCCTTCGGCATAGAGCGTGGCGAAAGCCCGTGCCGTCTGCAGCCCATCGTCCCGGCCCCGCATCAGGCTAGGCACGCTCGCCGGCGCCCCGGCTCCACCCGGCCAAGCAAGCCTGGCCATCGTCGCCAGCACGGGGTGCGGCCCGATCTCCACGAGCAAATCCACGCCCTGATCGACGAGGGTCTCCACCGACTTCGCGAACTGGACCGGCGATCGAGCATGGCGCCGCCAATAGGCCCCATCCAGCCTGTCGCCCAAGCCCAGGCGCGCGCCCGTCACGTTGCTGATCAGCGTAAGGCCGGGCGACCTGGCGGAAAGCGAGCCCGCCGCCTTCTCCAGCTCACCCAACATGGGATCCAGCAAGGCGCTGTGGAAAGCGCAGCTGGTGGCCAGCTTCTCGCAGCGGACATTGCCCGCGACGAAGCTCTGGACAGCTGCCTCCACCATGTCGGATGGCCCGCTCACCACCTGGTGTCCGCCGTTGTCGGCGGCGATGTCGACGCCCGTCGCGGACTGCGCATTGACGTCGGCCAAAACCCGCCGGACGTCGGCTTCCTGGGCGAAGATCGCGGCCATGGACCCACCGTCCGGCAGGGCGCTCATCAAGGCGCCGCGCGCGGAGATCAACCGCAGGCCCTCTTCAAGATCGAAGATCCCGGCGGCATAGGCAGCCGCGAACTCGCCGACGCTGTGGCCTAGGACCACGCTGGGCTGGACGCCTGCGCCGCGGTAGAGCTCGACAAGGGCCGCTTGCAGGGAAAAGAGTGCCGGCTGGGTCCAGGCCGTGTCGTCGAGCAGCGCTCTCGATTGGCCGAACATCACCTCCAGCAGCGATGTCCCCCTCTCCGAGCGGAGGATAGCGTCGCAGCGATCGAGCACGGCCCGGACCACGGGCTCCTGATCGTAGAGACCCTTGCCCATGCCCAGGTACTGACTGCCCTGGCCGGTGAAGAGAAAGGCGATCTCCCGCCGGTCGGCCGCCGCGCCTCGCATCACGCCGTCGGCCGAACGGCGCCCCGCCAGCGAAGACAGCTTGTCGCGCAGGTCGGCGGCGTCCTCGAACACGATCGAGGCTCGTTCGGTGAAATGGCTTCGTCCGACACCAGCGGCATAGGAAAAGTCGTGTAGTTCCAGGCCGGGATGTGCATCCATCCACGCAATGTGGCGCTCCGCCAGGGTCGACAGGGATTCTTCGCTCTTGGCGGAGAGCGGCAGGAGAGACCAGCGACGCGGCGTGATCGGCCGGCCGTCGGGCTGAGAGGGATCGCGCGTTGACGGAACCCTCGATACGGGCAGTTCCACGGCCGGCCAAAGATCGCTCTCTTCTCTGTCCTCGGCCGTGGCTAGCGGTCCTTCCAGAACGAGGTGAGCATTGGTGCCCTGAACGGCGAAGCCGCTGATACCCGCCAGGCGACGACCCTGGGGCCATCTGCGCGCCTCGGAGACGACCTCGACCTTGACGTCGTCCCAGGCGATCTTCGGGCTGGGAGTCTCGAAGTGCAGCTGCGCTGGAATGCGGCCCCGACTCAAGGACAGCGCGACCTTTATCACGCTGGCGATGCCGGCCGCTGACTCGAGGTGGCCGATGTTCGTCTTCACCGACCCGACAAGCAGCGGCGACGCATCGGGGTGCTCGCGCCTCAGCGCATTGTGCAGGGCGTGCACCTCTATCGGATCACCAAGGGGCGTACCCGTTCCGTGCGCCTCGACGTAGGCAACCTCCGAGGCCTCCACGTTCGCGCGGGCCAAGGCGGCCGCGATCACCCGCTCCTGCGCCGGCCCGTTCGGGACCGTCAGGCCGGAACTGGCGCCGTCCTGGTTCACGGCGCCGCCACGAATGACCGCCAACACGCGGTCGCCGTCGCGCTCCGCGTCGCTCAAACGTTTCAGCACCACCATGCCGCAGCCCTCGCCGCGCACATAGCCGTCGCCGCGGGCATCGAAGGTCTTGCAGCGGCCATCGGCCGCCATGAAGCGTCCGCGCGAGAAGTAGATCGTCAGGTCGGGCGTCAAGACCGCATTGACCCCGCCCGCCAGCGCCAGGTCGCAGTCGCCGCCGCGCAGCCCCTGGCAGGCCTGAATGACAGACACCAGCGAGGCCGAGCAGGCCGTGTCCACCGCCATCGCCGGCCCCTCAAGGCCCAGGACGTAGCTTACCCGGCCAACCGCCACGGAGTTCGCGTTGCCCGTGCCCCAATAGGGGCCGATCGAGGCTTCGCCGCCACGTGCCAAGTGGATGTTGTAATCGTTGGTGCTGATCCCGGCGTAGACACCGCTGCGGGTACCGACCAAGGAAGCAGGCGCGATGGCGGCGTGCTCCAATGCCCGCCAGCTCACCTCCAGCAGCAGGCGTTGCTGAGGGTCCAGCTCCATCGCTTCCTTCGGGCTGATCGAGAAGAACTGCGGATCGAAGAGATCGATGCCCTCGAGAAAGCCACCGTAGCGCGTCGTCATCTTTCCCGGCGCGTCGGGATCCGGATCGTAGAACCGCTCGATGTCCCACCGATCCGCCGGTACTTCGGTAATGGCATCCACCTTGCCCGAGAGCAGCGACCAGAAAGCCTCCAAGTCCTGCGCGCCCGGAAACCGGCAGGCCATGCCGATGATCGCGATGGGCTCTCTGGTCTTGTCCAGTTCGGCCTTTACGGCGGTCAGGCGGGCTGCGGTGCGACGCAGCAGCTCAATGGGGTCCGGCTTGTCGGGCATCAGCGCAGATCTCCCAGCAGCTGGCTCACTTCGCGCATCAGTTGATCGTCGCTCTTCTCGTCGGGCGTCTTGCCCTCTGCGCTGGAGGCTTCCCGCTGGCTCTCGGGCATCTGCCGCTTGACCGTCGACGCGATCTCGGAGGCGAGATACTCGGCCAGCTTGGCCACGCTCGGGTAGTCGAATGCCAGTGTGTTGGTCAGCCGGCAGGCGTCACCCAAGGTGGCCGAGACACGGTTCTTGAGCTCGACCGCCATCAAGGAATCCATGCCCAGATCGAAGAACCCGACGGCGGCTCCCGGGCGGTCCGCGACGCCCAAGACGGTGCAGAGCTCATCCTGCAGATAGCGGGTCAAGAGCCCCCTTCTCTCGGCTGGCGGAGCGGCCTTGAGGCGTTGCAGGAGCGCGCTCTCCTCGACCCTGTCTTCCTTGGGGAAGAGATCGGAGAGGAGCGGGCCTGTCCCCCCGGCAAGAGACTTGCTCATCCGCATCCAATCGCTGTCCAGTACGACCGCGTTTGCCCGTCCGCCGGCCAGGACCGTCGCCAGTGCGCGGTGAGCCGCGGCCGCATCGAGGAGCCGCAAGCCTTGCCGCACCAGCTTTTGGCCGATCGCGTCGTCCTCGGCCATGCCCAGCGACCAAGGACCCCAGGCAATGCTGGTGGCGGCCAGCCCGAGGCTTTGACGGAGAGCGGCCAATCCGTCGAGAAAGCCGTTGGCGGCGGCGTAGTTGCTCTGACCCGGCGAGCCCAAGGTCGCCGCGGCTGAGGAGTAGAGCAGGAAGAACGCCAGGTCCAAATCACGGGTCGCGCGATGCAGGTTCCAGCTGCCCGGCACCTTGGGCCGAAGCACCGCTTCCATCCGCTCCCAGCTCTGGTCTGCCAGCAAGGCATCGTCGAGAACCCCCGCCGCATGCACGACCCCTGCGAGGGCCGGCCAGTCACCCTTCCCGAAGCGGTCGATCAAGCTCTCGACGTCGGCCTGCTCGGCGACGTCCAGGGCGGCAAACTCGATCCTGCACCCCGTGGTTCGCGCCAGCTCCTCCAGCCGCGCCTCGACGGCCGCGCTTGGGGGCTTGCGTCCGGTCAGGACCAGGTGTCGGGCGCCCTCGCCCGCCAACCATGCGGCCATTTCCAAACCGAGAGCACCCAAGCCTCCGGTTACGAGATAGCTGCGGTCGGCCCGTAGGGCGGGCTTGGGCACGGTCAGGACGATCTTGCCGACATGGCGCGCCTGCTGCATCAGGCGCAACGCCGCCGGTGCCTCGCTCAGCGGGAAGAGGCGCCTCGGCAGTGGGGTCAAGGCACCGCCCTCGACGCGCGCGCCAACCTCCTGCAAGAGGGCGGCGACACGCTCCGGCGCGTCTTGGATCAAGGCGTCCAGCGCCAAGGTGCCGTAGCCGACGTCGGGGCGCAGCTCGGCCACCCGCTCCGCGCTCCAGATGTCGCGCTTGCCGATCTCGACGAAACGGCCGCCTTCCTTGAGGCATGCCAAGCCTGCTTGAACGAAACCTTCAGCGGTCAAGCTGTTCAGGACCAGGTCTACGCCGGCACCCTCGGTCGCCTCCCGGACCTGCGCGGCGAAATCGGTGGAGCGGCTGTCGAACACCCCGGCAATGCCCAAGGCGCGCAGATAGGCCTGCTTGGGCGCGCTCGTGGTCGCGAAGACCCGCGCTCCCAAGGTCAGTGCGACCTGGACGGCGGCCAATCCGACGCCGCCGGCGGCGGCGTGGACAAGCACCGTCTCTCCAGGCTTCAGCTTCCCGAGATCGAAGGCGGCCAAGGCCGTGCAGAAGGCCGACGGCAGGGTTGCGGCAGCGGCGAGGTCCAGCCCGGAAGGGATCGGCTTCAAGAGCGCCGCGTCGACGGTAACGCGGGTCGCGAAGCTCCCTTCCGCAAAGCCGAACACGCCTTCTCCAGGCGAGACGCCGGCGACGCCCGCGCCCACGGCCGTGACGATGCCCGCGACGTCGGCGCCCAGCGGCGGAGGCGCTCCCGGGTAGCTGTCGAGTGCGGTCAGCAGGTCCCGGAACGCCAGCCCGGATGCCCGGACCTCCAACGCGACCTCGCCGGGACCCGGCTCCTGCGGTCCTATCCCGTCGACGCGCAGATCATCGATCGAGCCTTGCCGGGCGACGACGACCCGGCCGCCGCCGGCCGGGATCTTCATCCCCGCCGCCGAGCGAACCAGGCGTGGCGCCATCAAGACGTCGCCCCGCAATGCCGATTGGGTCTCGGGCCCCGCCGCCAGAATCACGTCGGCGAGCAGTCTTGCCGGGTATCCATCGCTTGTCCCCTGCTCGACGCTCGGCCCGAGGTCGACAAGGCGCAAACCCAGGTCCGGCTGCTCGTTCTGTATGCTTCGAACGAAGCCCCAGATGCCGGCCGCCTCCGGGTTCACGGCTTCACCCGGCCCGCTTGCAACGCCGCGTGAAGTGACCACGGTGATGCCGAGGGGAGGCCGCGCATCGCTGCTCGACCTGTCCTGCAGCAGAGCGACCAACGCCGACAAGGGTCCCTTCATCGACGCAAGGGGATCGTCGTCCCTTGACTGCTTGGCGAGCCAGACGATTCCGCCCAGCGCGGCGCCTTGCTCCTCACCGCGTCCAAGCGCGCACCGTGTCTCCCTGTCCGACTTCGCGCAATCGATAGCAACGACCTCGACACCCCGATCTTCCAGAGCGGAGCGAAGATCTTCGGCGGCCGCCGTCGACGAGGCATCGCCGACCACGAGCAGCAGCTTGCCCGCAGCCGAGACGGCAGCAGGAGGCGTTACGACACGCCACTCCAATTCATAAAGAAGCTCGTCGTTTCGCTCGCCGAGGAGGAGTTCAAAGCGGTCTCTATCGGCGCGTCGGACCGACAGGCCTTCCAACACGGCAACAGAGGTGCCCAATTCGTCCAAGAAGGTGAGGTCGGCCACGCCCCCCCTCTCGTCCCGCTTGACTATCCGAGCGTGGCCGTAGAGACGAGATCCGCCTCGCCAGTGGCGGGCTTCCTGCGGCAGGCGGATACGCTCGGCCCCGACCGGGAGAAAGATGCTCTCCCGATCCTGTCGCTGGAGTGCCCAACTCACGGCCTGCAGACCGCCGTCCAGGAGGAGCGGGTGCAGCTGGTAATGGCCGTCCAGCTCTTCGCCCAAGCGGATCTCGCAGAAAAGCTCGTTCTTGCCGAACCACAGGGCCTCCAGGTTTTGGAAGTCGGGTCCGGCCTCCCAGGAGCCGTAGAGCGCGCCGAGATCGGCCGCCTCCTTGCAGCGTTCCCTGATCTCCTCCTGGTCGGGGCTCTCCGGCAAGGCCCGTCGCTCGGTCGAGCGCGCGCCGGCGTGGCGTACCCAATCGCCGTCCCTGCCCGCCTTGGCGCCGTCCTGCGCGCGGGCGAAGATCTCGATCTCGCCGCTCTCGCTGACCAGGAGCTGCACGTCGTGCGGGCGATCCAGGGCCAAAGGCAGATCGAGGTGAAGGGCCTCGACCGAGGACGCCTGCGCGCCGGCCGCGTCGCGGAGTGAGGCATGCGCCATTTCGGCAAAGGCCGCGAAGGGAAAGATGACACGATTGTGGACGCTGTGGTCCTTGGCCCAGGACGGACTGTCCGCGGACAGCAACGTCTCGAAGACGACCCCGCCGCGCGCGATCTCGGTTCGGCGTCCCAGGAGCGCGTGCGCGACCTCCTCGCCAGGCAGACGGGTGGGGCGCTTTGCTGCCTTGGCCCAATAGCGCTGACGCTGAAAGGGATAGGTCGGCAGCGCGATGCGCTTGCGCGCCTCGCCTCCGTAGAGCGCCTCGTGCTTGAGATCGACGCCCTGCTCATAGAGACCGGCGATGGCTGTCATGAACTGAGCTCCCCCGTCCTGGCCACGCTTCAGGCTCGCCAGGCAGCGCGGCTGCGTGCCCCCCTCTTTCGGCCAGGCGAGCGCGAGCATACCGGACAAGGTCGGGTGAGGACCTATCTCCAGCACCGTGTTCACGCCCTCCTCGGCCAATGTCTCGATGGACTTGGCGAACTGCACCGGCCTGCGGGCGTGGTCACGCCAGTAGCGGCCCGACGGCGGCTCGTCGGCATCGAACGGCCGACCCGTCACGTTGCTGATGAGAGCGGCCCGTGGTGCCTTGGCCGCCAGGGACGATGCGGCATCCTCCAGCCGGCCCAGCATCGGGTCCATCAAGGCGGAGTGGAAGGCATGGCTCGTCTGCAAGGCTTGGCACCTGAGCCCCTCGGCGGCCGCGCGCTCGATCAGCGCGTCCACCAGTTGGGAGGATCCGCTGACCACGTGATGGCCGCCGTTGAAGGCGGCGACCTCGAGGCCATCCGAGGTTCCGATCAGCTCAGTGGGATCGGCGAAGATGGCCGCCATGGCGCCGCCGGCCGGCAAGGCGCCCATCAGGTCGCCTCGAGCGACCACGAAGCGCAGTCCGTCTTCCAGGCCGAAGATGCCCGCGGCATAGGCGGCGGCCAATTCGCCGACGCTGTGCCCCAACACCAGCGCCGGCTCGACCCCGGCGCTTCGGTAGAGTTCCACCAACGCGACTTCCAAGGCATAGAGCGCCGGTTGCGTCCAGGCCGTGTCGTCCAAGGAGGCGCCCTCGCCGTCGAACATCACTTTCAGCAGCGAGACACCCCGGAGCGCGCCGACGACCTGGTCACAGCGGTCGAGGATCGCGCGCACCACCGGCTCCTGCTGGTAGAGGTCGCGCCCCATGCCCACGTACTGGCTGCCTTGACCGGTGAAGAGGAAGGCCAGCTTGGGCGGACGCGGAGCCTCGGTTTCTTCGCTTGGTGGGCTCGCATCGCCCTCGGCGAGCTTTGCCAGCCCGTCACGCAGCTCCTCATGCGACCGCGAGACCACGGCCGCTCTCTCACTGAAGTGACAGCGCCCGATGCCCGCGGTGTAAGTCAGGTCGGCCAGATCCGCATCGGCGTTGGCGCCGATCCAATCGAGGTAGCGCTGGGCCAAGGCCCCGAGCGCGGTCCTGCTTCTTCCGGACAGAGCCAGCATTCGATGCCGGCGTGGAAGGCCGGTCTGCCCGCCTTGCCGCAGCCCCTCGGCTCCCAACGCGGCCTTGGCCTCCTCGCTCCAGGCTATCGGCAGCGGATCGGATGCCTTGCCTTCCTCGCGCGGTTCGTAGGCCTCGACAATCACATGCGCGTTGGTGCCGGAAAAGCCGAAGGAGCTGACGCCGGCTCTGGGCGGCCGGTCCGATTGGCGCGGCCAGGCGGTCGCCTCGTCCGTCACCTGGACCGCGATGCGATCCCAGTCCATGCGCGGGCTGGGCGTGACGAAGTTCAGATGCTTGGGGATCGTGCCGTGCTGCATCGCCAGCACGACCTTGATCACGCCAGCGACGCCGGCCGCCGTCTCCAAGTGCCCGAGGTTGGTCTTCACCGACCCCACGAGCAGGGGATTCTCCTTAGCGCGCCCGCGTCCGTAGACGGCGGCCGCTGCTCTGATCTCGATGGGATCGCCTAGCTCCGTTCCGGTGCCGTGCGCCTCCAGATAGTCGACCTCGCTCGCTTTGACGCCGGCGCGCTGCAGCGCTTCGGCGATCACCCGCTCCTGCGCCCGGCCGTTCGGCGCGGTTAGGGCGGCGCTGGCGCCGTCCTGGTTGACCGCGCCGCCGCGTATGACCGCCAGGATGCGGTTGCGGTCGCGCTCCGCATCGGAAAGGCGCTTGAGCACGACGACGCCGCTCCCTTCGCCGCGCACGTAGCCGTCGGCACTGGCATCGAAGGTCTTGCAGCGCCCGTCAGCGGCCAGCATGCCGGCCCGAGAGAAGGCGATCGACAGGGTCGGCGTCAGCATGACGGAGACACCGCCCGCCATCGCCAGATCGGCCTTGCCGTTGCGCAGCGCGTCGCAGGCTTCGTCGATCGCAACCAGGGAGGCGGAGCAGGCGGTATCGACCGCGACCGCCGGGCCCTGCAGGCCCAGACTGTAGGCGATCCGCCCGGCCGCGATGCTGCCGATCGTCCCGCTGATGGTATAGAGTTCGGACGCTTCGTCGCCACGGTCACCCAGGATCTGGCGATAGTCGGAGTTGGCGATGCCGACGAAGACCGCCGATCGGCTGCCCTTCAGCGTGCGCGGATCTATGCCGGCGTTCTCCAGGGCCTGCCAGTGCGTCTCCAGCAACAAGCGCTGTTGCGGGTCCAGCTGCTCCGCCTCTTTCGGCGCGATCCGAAAGAAGCCGGCATCGAAGAGGTCGAGCCCGTCGATGAAGCCGCCGGCCCGGCTGACCGACGTCCCCGGGACCGCGACATCCTCGTCATAGAGCGCATCCGCGTCCCATCGCTCCGCCGGGACCGGGGACAAGCCGTCCCGCCCGTCCGCCAAGAGGTCCCAGAACCCTTCCAGGTCCTCGCCGGAGCCGGGAAAGCGGCAGGCCATGCCGACGATGGCAATAGGCTCGCTGGCGGCGGCCAGTTGCCCCTCCAGCTCGCGGATGCGGTCCAGGCTCCGCTTCAGTATCGTCCTTATCTTCGCATCGTCCGGCCGCTCTGGCTTGGACATGCTCTTGCCGTCGTCATTCATTCCCGAGCAGAGACTCCAGCTCTTTCACGATGTCATCCCCACCATCGGCAGCCTCGTCGAAGGTCTCCGCGACCTCCTCTGCTTCAGGCGCCAGCTGTTGGACGATAAAGCGGGACAACTCCTCTACATTTGGGTAGTCGAACAGAACACTGGCATCCAGTTTCAGACCGAGCACCCGTTCCAGCCGCCTGGAAAACTCAATCGTCGTAAGGGAATCCATCCCGAGATCCAAGAAACCAATTGCGGCGCCCGGCTTCTCCTTGAGACGCAGGATCGCCTGTACCTCCGCGGCCAGCCACCCGCGCAAGAGGCCCTCGCGTGCGTCACCGTCGGCCGCTTCCAAGCGGGCGAGCAGATCCTCCTCGCTCTCCCGCGCCACCGGGGCCGAGCGCCCTTGGAGATCCTGGAAGAAGGTCCGCGGTCGACCGCCACGCGCGGCAAAGACCGGCCAGTCCATCGGTACCACCGCGTTCATCGCCACGTCGTGGCGCAGCAGATAGTCCAGCGCCTCGATGCCGCGATCGGGATCGATCCAACCCATGCCGAGCGCCCGAAGGCGCGCTTCGATCCGCGCGCGCTGCTCTTCGGCAAGGCCGAGGCCGGACCAAGCGCCCCAGGCAATGCTCTGTCCCGGAAGCCCCCTTGCCCGCCGATGGTGCGCGAGCTGATCGAGGAAGTAATTGGCCGCCGCGTAGTTCGCCTGTCCGGGATTGCCGATCACGCCGGCCACGCTGGAGAAGAGCACGAAGAGGTCGAGATCCATGGCTGCCGTGGCCCGATGCAGCGCCCATCCGCCGACGACCTTGGCCTTCAGCACGGCGCGGAAGTCCTCTCTGTCGAGGTTCACGACGGCGCCGTCCGAAAGCACCCCGACGCTGTGGACGATCCCGGCCAAGGGCGGCATGGCGGTGCCGATCTCATCCAGCAAGGCCGTCACCTCTTCGGGTTCGCCGACGTCGGCCAGGACCACGCGGATCTCGACGCCCTGCTCTTCCAGCGCCCCAATCACCTCTTGGGCCGCCGCGTCCGGTTCGCGCCGCGCGTTCAACGCAATGTGCCGCGCGCCCCGCGTCGCCAGCCACTGCGCGACCTGCAAGCCTATGCCGCCGAGCCCGCCGGTGACGAGATAGCTTCGATCGGGGTCGAGTTCGCCCGAGCGGACCGCCGGGGCCGTCAAGACGACCTTGCCGATGTGCCGCGCCTCACGCATGTAGCGCATGGCCTCCGGCGCCGCCGTCATCGGCCAGGCGCGTGACGGCAGCGGTTCGAAGTCGCCACGGGCGAAGCCTTGCATGACCTGCTGCAACGCGGCTCCGACGAGCGCCGGCCGGTCTGCCATCAGATGATCGAGGGCGAGCAGGTGGTAGGCCACGTCCGGGCGTGCCTCGGCCATCGCCTCCGGGCTCCAGATGTTGCGCTTCGCGATCTCGATGAAGCGCCCGCCCTCGGCCAGGCAAGACAGACTGGCCTCGATGAAGCCCTCGCCGGTCAGGCTGTTGAGCACCACGTCGACGCCCTTCCCGCCGGTCGCGGCCATGACGCCGGCCGCGAAGTCGGTGCTGCGACTGTCGAAGACCTGCCGAACCCCTAGCGAACGCAGATAGTCCTGCTTGGGCTTGCTGGCGGTCGCCAGGACCTCGGCGCCCGCCAGGCGCGCCAACTGGATCGCGGCCAGTCCGACCCCGCCCGCGCCGGCATGGATCAGCACGCGCTCGCCGACCTTGAGTTCGGCCAGATCGAACGCGATGCGCGCGGTGGAGAAGACTACCGGGATAGTGGCCAAAGCGCTGTCGGCGTGGCCGCCGCTGGCCGGCGCCGTAAGTTCGGCCCGCGTGACGGCTTCGCTGCAGAAGCTCTCCAAGCTCAGACCCACCACGCGATCGCCGAGCGCGGGGGAGGCGACGCCGGGCCCGACCTCCACCACCCTGCCGCAGAACTCGTTGCCCAGACTTGCCCCCGTCTCTGGATAGAGCCCCGAGGCGACAAGAACGTCGCGGAAGTTGAGGCCGGCCGCCTTGACCGCCACGCGAACCTCGCCTTCCTCCAGCACGCGCGTCGCCATGGACTCGGCCGAGAGGCTCTCCAGAGTGCCGTCGCTGCCTTCGCGCAGGCGCCAGGGTCCCCGCTGCGGCAGCCGGACGGGACTCGCTGCCTTGGCCAGCCGCGCGACCCAGCGAGCGCCTTCTCGGAAGGCAAGGTGGCTCTCACCGTCGGAATCCAAGAGCTGGTGGACCAGGTCGCTCGGCAAGGCCTCGTCACGGGCGTCCAGGTCGACCAGCGTCACCGGCAGGTCCGCCGCCTCCAGGGACAAGGTCTGGGCGAAGCCCCAGAGCGTGCTCGCCGCCAGGTCATCCGCCGGATCGCTATCGACGGCCTGGGCCCCACGCGTCAGATACCAGAGTCCCGACGTCGGACGTCGCCCATGGTCGAGAAGGCCCTGGGCCAGGGCCAGTGCGGACGCGGTGCAGCCCTCGGCCGCATCCTTCAGCGCGTCCGGCGTCCGCTCCGCGGCTGCTTCAGGCGTTGGCGAAAGGTGCACGACCCCGTGGAGCGGCAGGCTGTCCGGCAAGGCGTCGAGCAGGCCCAGCCAGCCGGCCCGATCGCCGAGGTCCATAGTCTTCAGGGAGAGCGCCGGACCCTCCGCTGGCACCGAAGTCTCTGCTTCGCGCCCAGCCTGAACGGCAAGGACCACCGACTGGCCGCGTTCGTTGAGTGCTTCGGCCAGCGCCATGGCACCGCCGGACCGCTCCGCCGCGATTACCCACAGTCCCGGCGTCGCCGCCGTCGGGTCGCTCTCGAGAGGCCGCTGGCGCCAGGTGACCTCGTACAGCAAATCCTCGAGGCCTTCGGTCTGCGACCGTAGCGCCTCCCTGCTCGCCCGTTTGAAGGTGAAGCCCGCTATCCGGCCGAGCTGCCGACCCTCTTCGTCATAGAGGTCGATGTCCGCCGTCACTGTCTGCGGCGCGGTGTCTCCCGTCTTGGCCTGACGCAGGCGCAAGTGGCAGACGGCATGGTCCGCCAGACGGCTGAAGAGTTCGATCCGCTCGCAAGCGAAGGGCAGCCAGGCCTCGGACGCGACGCTTGTCGGCAAGGCCGCCGCCACGGCCTGCAAACAGCCGTCCAGCAAGGCCGGGTGCACGATCAAGCCCTTGTCGTTCAAATGGCTCTCCAGCCTCACCTCGCCCAGTGCCTCGCCCTCGCCGGCCCAGAGGCTCTTCAGGCCGCGGAAGGCGGGTCCGTAGGCCAGTCCGACCGAGCCGTAGGTCTCGTAGAGGCTCGCTACGTCCTGCCGGCGCATGCCCTGCCTCAAGGCGCCAAGATCGACCCCTTCCCTCGCCTGCCCGTCAGGAGGCAGAACCTCCACCTCTCCATCGGCATGCAGGGTCCAGTCGTCGTCGTCCGGCTGGCGGCTGTAGATCTCCATGACGCGCTTGGCGCCACTGCTCCCCGTGCCTTGGGCACGGTCCAGCAGCAGCTGCACCTCCAGCCCCTCTACCGCGTCGGCAAGGACGAGGGGAGAGTGAAGCTGCAGATCCGTGACGGCGACGGCACCCGAGAGCGGAGAGGCCGCGTCATCGCGAGAACCCTTGGCCCGGAGCGCTCCCGCGCCTGCCATCGCGATGTAGCCTGCACCGGGAAAGACCACCCGGTCGAAGACACGATGCTCGGCAAGCCACGCGGGCGCGTTCGACGAGATCTCGCTTTCGAACACCACCTGGCCACGCGCCAAGGCCTGCTTGCGGCCCAGCAGCGCATGCCCCTCCCTGCGGACCGGCCCCTTGAGCGGCGCTGGCCAGTAGCGCTGGCGCTGGTAGGGATAGGTCGGCAGGTCGCATTTGGCGCGCGTCTCGCCGCTGAAGAGAGCGGCATGCCGTAGATCGGCGCCCTTGGCATAGAGGTTGGCGAAGACAAGGGCGAGCTGGCGGCCATCGGCGGCACCGCGCCTGAGGCTCGTCAAGGTCAGGGGAGCCTCCGCCGAGTCGGGCCAGCAGCCCGCCGCCATCGTGGTTAAGACCGGGTGCGGCCCGATCTCCAGCACCACGTCGGCTCCCGTCTCGGCCAAGCTCTTAACGCAAGCCTCGAACTGGACCGCCTCGCGCGCGTGGCGCCGCCAATAGGCACCATCCAGCCGGTCCTGCGGTCCGCAGACCGCTCCAGTTACGTTGCTGATCAGGGCGCACCGCGGCGGCTGGACGGCAAGGCCCCCGGCTGCTTCTTCGAGCGCGCCCAGCATCGGCTCCAGCAAGGGACTGTGGAAGGCATGGCTGGTCTGGAGCGGCTGGCAGCGCACCCCCAGGGCATCGAAGCGCTGGATTGCCGCCTCCACCAGCCCACTCGGCCCGCTCACCACCTGATGGGCGCCGTTGAAGGCGGCGATCTCCACGGCCTGATCCGCGCCGCGATTGACCGCCTCGACGACTTGGGCGACGGCCTCGGGGGCAGCGAAGACGGCCGCCATCGAACCGCCGGCGGGCAGGTCGCCCATGAGAGAGCCGCGCGCCGCGATGAGCCGCAGGCCCTCCTCCAGACCGAATACCCCAGCCGCGTAGGCGGCGGCATACTCGCCAACACTATGTCCCAGCACGACGGCGGGCTCGATCCCGGCGCCGCGATAGAGTTCCACCAGCGCGACCTCCAGGGCATAGAGCGCCGGCTGCGTCCAGGCGGTGTCGTCCAAGGCGTGGCCGGGAAGGCCTTCGAACATGACGTCGAGCAGCGAAAGGCCGCGCAGATCCCTGATGGCGGCGTCGCAGCGGTCGAGAACGTCGCGCACCACGGGCTCTTGCTCATAGAGCGCCTTGCCCATGCCGAGATACTGGCTGCCTTGGCCGGTGAAAAGGAAGGCGACCTTGCAGCCGCGACCGACCTGACCGGTCACCAGCCGCTCGTCGGCGGCATTGTCCGCCAAGGCCGAAAGCCCATCGCGCAGCTCGTCGGCGCCGTCGAACACCAGGCCGGCCCGGTGGGAGAAATGGCTGCGGCCGACACCCGCGGTGTAGGCGATGTCCGCAAGCTCGGCTTCGCTCCCGTCGTCGAGGCGTCCGAGGTAGCGTTGGGCCAGCTCCTTGAGGGCGTCGGCGTTCTTCGCCGAAAGCGGCAGGAAACGGTGGCGGCGCGCCGCTGCTGTTCCTGGCTGCGACGGCAGCGAACCCGCCTCGTCGAAGCCCTCGAGGATCACATGCGCGTTGGTGCCGGTGAACCCGAAGGAACTGACCCCCGCCAAACGGCGCCCTTCTGGCCAGGCCAGAGATCGGTCGACCACGGCAACCGGCAGGTTGTCCCAAGGGATGTGGGGATTGGGGGTTTCGTAGTGAGCCTGTCCCGGGATCACGCCGTGGCGCTGCGCCAAGACGGTCTTGATGACACCGACGATGCCGGCGCCCGATTCCAGATGTCCGACGTTCGCCTTGGCGGCGCCCAGCAGCAAGGGTCGCTCCCCGTCGCGCTCTCTGCCGTAGACGGCGGCGGCGGCCTGCACTTCGATCGGGTCGCCCAGGGCGGTGCCGGTGCCGTGGCACTCGAGATAGCTCAGCTCTCCGGGCAAGACGCCGGCCATGGCCAGCGCGTCCTCGATCACCCGCTCCTGCGCGGGACCGTTCGGCACCGTCAAGCCAGAGCTGGCGCCGTCCTGGTTGACGGCGCTGCCGCGCACCAAAGCCAGGATGCGGTCGCCGTCGCGCTCGGCGTCGGAGAGCCGCTTCAGCACCAGGACGCCGACCCCCTCGGCCCGCACGTAACCGTCGGCGCGCGCATCGAAGGTCTTGCAGTAGCCGTCGGGGGAGAGCATCCGCGCCCGACAGGTGGCGATCATCATGTCGGGCGACAGCAGCGTGTTGACGCCACCCGCCAGTGCCAAGTCGCAGTCACCGGCGCGCAAGCCGAGACAGGCTTGATGCAGAGCCACCAGGCTGGAGGAGCAAGCCGTATCCACGGCCATCGCTGGTCCCTCCAGGCCCAGCGCGAAGGCCACGCGACCGGCAACCGCGCTGGCCGCCCGCCCGGTGGCGAAGTGCGAATCTATATCGCCGCGGCCGGCGACGCCCAGACGCTCGGAATACTCGTTCGCAGAGATGCCGACATAGACGCCCGTCCGGCTGTGCTTCAGTCCGGCGGGCGACAGACCGGCGCGCTCCAGGGCCTCAAAAGCCTCTTCCAGCAGAAGCCTTTGCTGCGGGTCCATGCTCTCGGCCTCGCGCGGACTGATCGCGAAGAACTGCGGGTCGAAGTGGTCGATCCCCTCGATCAGTCCGGCCTTGCGGGTATACATCTTGCCGGGCGCGTCCATGTCGGGGTCGAAGTAGGCCCCGACGTCGAAGCGGCTGTCGGGAATCTCCACGATCCCGTCGCCGCCACGCTCCAGCAGCGCCCAGAAGGCCTCCAGGTTCTCCGCACCCGGCACCCGACAGCTCATGCCGACGATGGCGATGGCCTCATCCGACCTGACGGAACGCGCCGCGGGTCCGGCGTCGGCCTTGCCCTGGCCCAGATGCCGATCCAGCAGGAAGGCGGCGACCGCGTCGGCGTTGGGATAGTCCATCGCCAAGGTGGCCGGCAGGGCGATGCCGACGGCGCGCTCCAGGCGGCGGCGCAATTCCACCGCCATCAAAGAGTCCATCCCGAGATCGAAGAAGCCGGTGCTGGCGTCGAGGCTGTCCGGCGCCAGACCTAGAACCGCGCTCGTAAGGCCGCGCACCTCCTCGACCAGCAGCGCCTTGCGGCCGGCAAGGGGGGCCGCCTCGATCCGCTCGACCAGATCGGTCTTGGCCCCGATCGCGGGGGCCTCCCGTGCATCGCGCAGGTGAGCGAAGAGGGGACGGCCCCGTCGTGCCTCCATCACCGCCGTGAAGGTCGGCCAATCGACGCGCGCGGCCACGAGGCCCGTCAACCCGTCGCTCAGAGCGGCATCGATGACGGCAATCCCCTCGGCCGGGGACAGCACCTGCACGCCGGCGCGAACCAACCAGGATTGCATTGCCTGATCGGCCATGCCGCCATCGGACCAAGGGCCGAAGTTGACGGCCGCCGCAGGCAGACCGGCGGCGCGTCGCGCCTCGACCAATCCGTCGAGGAAGGCATTGGCGCTGGCGTAGTGTGCCTGACCTTGGCTGCCCCAAACCGACGCGATCGAGGAGAGGCAGAAGAAGATCTCCAACCCGTCCAGGTCGCGGGTCGCCCGGTGCAGGTTCCAAGCGCCACGCACCTTGCCGCGACAGACCTCGTCGAAGCTCTCTGGCGTGATCTCCGCCAAGCCCTCCACCCGCTCGACCCCGGCGGCGTGGATGACGCCGCCCAGCGGCGGCCATTCCCGGCCATCGAAGCGCGCGACGAAGGCATTGACAGCATCGCCGTCGGCGACGTCCAGCGAGGCGGTCTCGATGTGGCAGCCGCTGTCCTCGACCAGCGCCGCGATTCGAGAGATCGCGGCGTCGGTGGGCGCGCGGCGGCCGACAAGGACGAGATGCTTCGCGCCCTGCCCCGCCAACCAGCCAGCCATGGCCAGGCCCAGGGCGCCGAGACCGCCGCTGACCAGGTAGCTGACATCCGCGCTGAGACTTGCATTGCCTGCCGCCACCACGCCCTCGAAGGGGACCAGACGCGGCACCAGCCAGGTCCCCGACCGCAGAGCCACCTGGTCTTCCGCGTCCTCGCTCGCCAGCCGCGCCGCGAGCCGGTCCGCCAGTCCCTGCTCTTCCGCAAGCGGCAGATCGATCATCCGGCCGAAGAGCGCTGGCTGTTCCAGGCCGAGCACGCGCCCCAAGCCCCACAGCGCACGTTGATCGGGACGCGGGACGCCATCCTCCTCCCCGATGGCGTGCGCGCCACGGGTCACCAAGTGCAGCGGCGCCAGGACCTCTCCAGCCATCGCCGCTTGTGCCAACGCCAGGACCCGCCGCGCGTTCTCCATCGATGACGGGTCGTCCATCGGCGTATCGATGAGCAAGACGACGCCCGTCAATGGAGCGTCGCTGTCGAGGAGGGTCTTCAAGGCATCCGTGCTCTCCGACAGCGGGGAGAGCGTGCAGGCGGCTCCCAAATCCTTGAAGGCCGTGACAAGCGCGTCGCCCAGGTCACCGCCTTGCGAGAGAACGAGCCACTGCCCAGGGTCGCCGGCGGTGGCAGCGGGCGTGTCGATCGCCCTCCAATCGACACGATAGAGCAGGTCCTGCACCGAGGCCGTGGCCTGCTCCGCGGAGTACCGTTTGGTGACGGCACGCAGCACCTGCCGTGCCGTGTCATCCTCCGCGTCGAGGCCGAGGTCGGCGATGAGGCTGTCTTCGTCGCCCTCCGCCAGAAGGCGCAGGATTCCGCTCTCCACCTGGCCCGCCGCCCGGCCCTCGTCCGAGGCCTCCGGCCAGAAGCGCTGCCGCTGAAAGGGATAGCCTGGTAGCGGTACCTTGCGTCGGGCCTCCCCGGCGTGCGGCGCGGCATGGTCGAGCGCCGCGCCGGCGACATAGAGTTCCGCGCAGGCGGCGGCGAAGGCCGCTCCTTCGTCGCTTCCGCGCCGCAGGCTCGCAGCGGTCGACGGCGGCGAAGCGCCTTCCGGCCAGGCTAACTGCAGCATTCCCGTCAGCACGGGATGCGGCCCGATCTCCAGAACCAGGTCAACGCCCTCCTTGGAAAGCGCCGCGACCGACTCGGCGAACCGCACCGGCTGGCGCGCATGGCGCCGCCAGTAGGCCGCATCCGGTGCGCCGGACGCCGGCAATGGCGCGCCCGTCACATTGCTGATCAAGGTAATCTTCGGCGCGGAGGCTTGGAGGGAACCTGCCGCCCGCTCGAGCCCCTCGAGCATGGGATCCAACAGGGAGGAGTGGAAGGCGTGAGAGGTCTGCAGCGACGCCGTGCGCACGCCCTCGCCGGCAAAGCGCTCGGCGACGCGGTCGACCAGCTCCTTGGGGCCGCTCACCACCTGATGGCGGCCGTTGTCGGAGGCGATCTCCACGCCATGCCCGCCGTCCGCGCCGACCTCGGCCGCGACCCGCGCCACACGCTCGGGCTCGGCGAAGATCGCCGCCATCGCGCCGCCGGCCGGTAGCTCGCCCATCAGCGCGCCGCGCTCGGCGATGAGCCGCAGGCCTTCCTCCAAACCGAACACGCCGGCCGTGTAGGCCGCCGCGTACTCGCCAACGCTGTGGCCCATCACCACGGCGGGATCCACCCCGAGGCTGCGGTAAAGCTCCACCAGCGCCACTTCCAAGGCGTAGAGCGCCGGCTGGGTCCAGGCCGTATGGTCCAAGGAACCGTCCGCACCGTCCTCGAACATGACCTCCAAGAGGGACGCGCCCCTCAGGTCTCGGATTACACTCTCGCAACGGTCCAGCACCGCCCGGACCACCGGCTCCTGGGCATAGAGGCCCTTGCCCATGCCGAGGTATTGACTGCCCTGTCCGGTGAAGAGGAAGGCCAGCTTCGGCGCCCCGTCCGAACTGCCGGTGGCGAGGCCGGCCGTCGCCCTGTCCTCGATCAAGGCCGAGAGCCGATCGCCGAGATCGGCCGTGTTCTCGAACACCAAGCCCGCGCGATGACCGAAGTGCGTTCGGCCGACCCCGGCGCTGTAGGCCAGATCCGCCGGCTCCACGCCCGGGGTCTCGCCCAGCCAGCTTCGATAGCTTTCCGCTAGGGCAGCGAGCGCCGCGTCGCTCTTGGCCGAGAGCGGCAGGAAGACGTGGCGGCGCGGTTGGGACTCTTCCAGGGACAGAGCCACATCCGGGATCTCGGGCAGCTTGACCGGAACTTGGTGCCAGGGGCCGGCCACGTCCGAGCGCGGGTCTTCCTCCGCGGCGGCATAGCCCTCGACCACCAGATGGGCGTTGGTGCCGGAGAAACCGAAAGAGCTGACGCCGGCCAAGCGCCGCCCCGATGGAGAGACCGGCCAAGGCGTCGTCTCCGCAACGACGGACAGGGGCAACTCCGCCCAAGGGATCAGCGGGTTCGGATCGCGGTAGTTGACCTGCCCCGGAATCCGGTCGTGCCGCATGGCCAGGACTATCTTGATCAGCCCGGCAATACCGGCCGCGCCTTCCAGGTGACCGATGCTGGCCTTCACGGCGCCAAGCAGGAGGGGTGACTCCGGGGAGCGTCCCGGCCCCAATGCGCGCGCCGCCGCGCGCACCTCGATCGGATCGCCGAGCTTGGTGCCGGTGCCGTGGCATTCCAGATAGCCGATCTGGGAAGGCGCGACCCCGGCGCTCTCCAGGGCCTCCTCGATCAGCCGGCTCTGCGCGTTCTCGTTGGGCGCCGTCAGCCCGATCCCGGTGCCGTCCTGGTTGACCGCGCTGCCCCGCACGACGGCCAGGATGCGGTCGCCGTCGGCCTCGGCATCGGCCAGGCGCTTCAGCACGACGGCGGCACAGCCCTCGGCGCGCACATAGCCGTCGGCTGCGGCATCGAAGGTCTTGCAGCGCCCGTCCGGGGCGAGCATGCCGGCCTGCCAGTAGGCCAGGCTGTAGGGCGCGGTCAGGGTTAAGTTCACGCCCGCCGCGATCGCCTGCCTGCAGTCGCCGTGCGCCAGGGAGCGGCAGGCCTGATGGACGGCCACCAGGGAGGAAGAGCAGGCCGTGTCGATGGTGACGGCCGGACCTTGCCAGTCGAAGAAGTAAGCAATGCGCCCGGCGGCGATCGAGCCCGCGCAGCCGCTGGCGAAGTGACCGTCGATCTCCTTCGGCCGCCCCTGCAGCAGCAGGGTCTCGTAGTCATGCCCCATGAGGCCGACGAAGAAGCCCGTCGCGGCTCCGGCGAGGCGCTCGGGCGGCAGGTCGGCATCCTCCAGCGCGTGCCAGACGACTTCCAACAGCAGCCGCTGCTGCGGATCGAGCAGGGTCGCCTCGCGGGGCGCGATCCGGAAAAAGGCCGCATCGAAGCGGTCCACCTCGGGCAAGAGCCCGGCGCGGCGCGGCAGATCGCCGAGGGCGCTCGCACCCGCTTCGAACAGGCGCCAGCGGTCGGGCGGAATGGCGCCAACCCCCTCCCTTCCGGATGTCAGCAAGGCCCAGAAGTCGGCGACACTGGGTGCTCCCGGAAAGCGGCCGGCCATGCCGACGATCGCGAAGCCCTCGCCGCCCTTGCCTTCGGCGATCACGCTTGCCGGCCTGCTTCTTCCGCGTTTGGCGGCCCGGACAGCCTCTTCTTGCCCGGACGCCTCCTCCTTCATGAAGTAGCGAACAACGGCCTCTGGCGTGCTGTAGCGAAAGAAGAAACTGGCATCCAGCGGCTCGGCCATGGCCTCGCTCAGCATCCGCCTCAGCGCCAAGAGGTCCAGCGATTCCAGACCCATCTCCATGAAGGGCCGCGCGGCCTCGAAGGCATCGGCGCGCTCGGCTCCCAGGACGCTGTCCACGGCGTCGCGCACCTTGGCGGCGACCAGGTCGCGGCTCACGCCGGCGGCTGGCCGCTTCGGTCCGCTCGCCTTCCGCTCCTGGCGCTTGTCCAGGTCATAGGAGACGAGGACCCCGTAACCCTCGTTGTCGCTGTCGCCCGCCCGGTAGCCCGGCATGACCCGCTCGATCCGTGCGCCTTGCGCGGCATGCATCAAGAGCACGGGATCGAGAGGGCGCGCGAGGCTGTCGCGTTGCGCGACGTAGTCGGCGTGACTCATCGACCGGTCGGCGCGGCGCGCGAAGTCGCGGCAGCGGGTGACGCCGACGACGCGCTCGATCCCGTCGACCAGAGACAGGTAGTCCAAGGCGAAGCCCAGCAGCTCTTCCGCGCCCATGCTCTGCCGGTGATCGGGATGGACCAGGATGAGCAGCAACTGGCCGACGCGACCGTCGGGCCGGTGCAGGCTCTCCGCCGTCTCCATCGTCACGCCGTCGATCAGGTCGACCGAGGCGATGCGCTGCGAGAAGATCGCGCCGATCACCTCGCCGTCCCGTTCGAGAACGAGCTGACCCTGAGGGAAGACCGAGATCCTCCCCTCGATCTGCGCTTCGCTGTTCCTGAGACCGGGTGCTTGCGACAGCCCGTCGAGCGTCACCAAGGCCGGCACGTCGTCGGGCCGGGCGCGCCTCACCCGCAGCGGACTGGGGACGAAGTGATTCAGGCTGAGCCGCGTATGGCTTGCGCCCTTCGGAAAGCGCTTGGCGGCGCTCGTCCGCGCCAGCAAGCCGGCTTCCGCCGCCTCGAGCAGATAGCTCGGCGCCTCGACCAATGGCACATCGGCAAAGGCACAGAGGGCGTCCACATGCAGGCGCCCCGGCTCACCTTCAGGGGCGGACGCATGGGCTTCGAGCGCGATGAGACCATGCGCACCGAGGACAGGTCTCATCGCAGAAGCGGGATGGAAAGATCTGAAAAGGCTGACGAAAAGAACGTCATCCGTCTCTATGCCAAGGGCCTCGAGTTTGCTCCCCAGGTCCGATGGATCCGCGCAGTCGGCTTGCACCAGGCGGTGCGGCAGCTCCGTAAGCCCTCGGCCGACGACGTCGAGCCTCGCTGCATCGGAGGCGACGGCGATGAGGGTTAGGGGACCGCGACCCTTGGCCTTCCCGAAACCGAGACGCTCCTCTATCGCTCGGTGTAGGCCACTTAGGAGCGCGTCATCATCGCAACCGAGATCGGCGATGTAGGTCGGTAGCCGCTCATCGGGCAAGCCTTCGAGGTAGGAGACGACCGCATCGGCTATCTCCGCGACGGCGTCCGAATACGGCAGTCCATGCAGGATTGCTGCGGAGCGACGATCGAAGCCGGGGAGCAAGGCAGATTCGCGGACTTGTTCCGGCTGCTCGGTCTTCCCGAACAGCAGCGACTCGAGCTGCTGCAGCCTTGGCCAGGCCAGTGCGACGGCGCTCAGTTCCGACGCGCGGGCCATCAGGGCACGACCCTCGGCCGTCAGGGCCAGGTTCCCCTCGCTCCCCCTCGCCCATTGTCGGCCGATCAGAAACGCGGCCCAGGCCTGCCGTGCGCTGCTGCCCACGGCCTCGAAGATCTCGCGGTCCCTAGCGTCACCCGCGGCGGCATCAAGCCTGGCGAGAAGAGGCACCAGCAGGGCACCATCAAGCACGTCCGCCAAGGGATGGCGGTCGCTTCCGCCGCTCCAGCCAGCACCGGCCTTACCAAGCCAGGGCGTCAAGGCCGAGCAATCGTCATCGAAGGCCGACGGCAGCGACGCCAAGAGCGCGGCAAGCTCCTCCGCTAGCTCTTGCAATGGACCTTTGCCAGGCTGGCCAAGGCGGTAGTCACCGTTCTCGGCACGCGCCAGCAAGCCGAGACCCGCGAGCAGGTTCAGCGCGACGGAGAGATAGCCTTCGTTCGCCCCGAGGTCCTTGGCGAGATCCGAAAGAGCCCGAGGACGATCGTCAAGTGCCGAGAACAGACCGCGCCGGCCGCAGACATCGATTACCGGTGCTGCGACAAAGCCCTCGGCCAGTCGATTTATGACGTCAAGAATCTATCCGCTCCTTCCGCAAAAAACGTCATAGTCCGACAACGATAGGCAGAGAAATCCAGGCAGGCCGCGATGCGTCTCGGCCAAACGGACCGAGCCGACGTCTTTGCGTTCCAGCCCGAGAAGCCTTGCCCCAAGGATGGCGGCGAAACTGGCAGGCTTTCCGGCGCCCGTCAAACCGATTGGCGGGCGCGAATGACGGTGCTTTGCCGGCCTCTTGCAAGGCTCTCCTTCTCCTTCCGGCAGCCCGACGAACAAGCGATGACAAGCCCGTCGCGCATCCTTCGGCACCCAAGCCCTGGTCAGGCCGGCGAAGGCCGACAGGACACGATCGGGTGCCTCGTCACGTCGCCGCTCCGACCCTCTGCCGCTCACCCGCTCGAGAACCGGATGGACAACGCATCAGGCGAGGCAGACCTCTCGAGGCCTACCCATCCTTACCGTCCTGGCGCGCTCCCTTGATGATCGCGATCGGCTTCTTGGACCTTGCGAGCCCTCGCCAACCCTTGGCCGCCGGAATCGTCCGAGAACGATCCCGCAGCAGTCCCTTATACCGGCCTGACAAGCATCAGCCTAGCCCGTTGTTTCTTCGCGGAAATCCAACGGTCGACTGGAAGGACTCACAGGTGCTTTGCCCCAGTCGAACGGCGGCAGGAGAGTCATTGCATTGCTATCTCTTGTGACGTCATGGAGTCGTCTTGAGGCCGAGACCTCACGCTCGCGCCTCTTCCCAGGAAGAGCAATAGAGCTTGGGGCCGGCAAGATCGCTCACAGCCCAGTCCTTCGAGACCAGCGGCTCGATACGATCGAGCAACCGCGCATAAGCACCGACGTAGCTCTCTCCCTCGACAGCGTTGAGGCGCAGCAGGTCGGCCAGACCAGGCGAGACCTGACGCCCCTCCTGACCGGCCATCAGGACAAGCGCGGCCTCCTCCGCAAGCGCGCGTCCGGCCCACTCCCTGTCGGCCAGTGCGAAGAGATCGTCCAGGGCCCGCACCGACTGACAGAAGTAGGCAAGACGCTGCGCATCGAAGAAGCTCGACAGCTGTTGCGGCGTCGCCATGGCGTCCAGCCGCGCCATCGCCTGGCTGATGTCGCGCACGCCCTCGACCCGCAAGGCGACAAGGTCTTCGTCAGGCTCAGCCTTGGAGAGGCGCGCCAGATGGGCGTCGAAGATATCCGATCCGGCGATCTCCATGGCCGTGAGTTCGAGCCCCGTCGCGATGATCGCGCAGTCGCGCTGGGGTGCCTGCGCACCAAGCTCCGCGCATCGCGCCGTCCCTTGACGATGGACCTCGCTCGGCGTGTCGGGGTTGAGGCCGCTCTCGGGGCGCGGATCCTCCCAGGCGTTGCCCGCGTGCCAGCCCTTCAGCGCCGCGCGGTAGAGCGCGCTGATGCGGTCGGCTTCGCTGGCGTCGGCAAAGCCGGCGTTCGATGCCTCCAGGTCCTGCTGCGCATCGAGCGCAAGGCGCAAGCGCGCTTCCATCAGCGATCTGGGCGGCTCGGCGCTGAGCAGCAGCGCGGCGTCCGGCGACGCCCCGCCCCCTGCTCTCAGAGCCTCGACCAGCGCGACCTTTTCGGCTTCCACCAGGGCCTGGTAGTCGTCGGTCAAACGCTCTTGGCTCTCCCTATGCGAGAAGCCGGTGCAGGCGGAGAGCGCGAGTAGCCCTGCGCAAAGCGCCGCGGCATGCAGGGTGCGGTTTGTCTTCATGTCATGCGCTCCCAGTCAGGTCTGATCCGAATAAAATCTTATCGATCAGCTCTTTACCCAAGTCAGTTAAAGTTCCATTCTGGATCAGGTCGAACAGGCCCTCGCCGGCCAGAACCCTGGGCAGCAGCGCCCGGAAGAGGCGGAGAAACTCCTCCGCCCCCATCATGAAGCGACCGGCCGCATCGGTCAGAGAGACGACCTCGGAGAGCTGGCGCACCAAGCGGGTGACGACATCGGGCGCCGCGCCGGAAAGCGCTTCGAGCGCCAAGGACGGGTTGCCGGCGACCACCTGCAACGCGGAGATGACGGCCGCCTTCAAGGTCTCGCCGAAGAGCAGGCTGCCCCCTGCCCGTCCCCGCCGCGCGACAGCGGCCGCTTCCTCCAGCAAGACAGAGACGATGCGCGCACCCAGCTGAGCTGCCGGGTCGCCCCCCTCCAGTCCGAAGAGGCGTCCAGGGTTGCGGGCGGCCTCGGCCAGCGCCACCGCGACGATCTCTAACCAGTCCGATCCCTTGAGCAGCAGGGTCCGATCCTGCTTCATGGCGGCGGCGATGGCAGCCACGACGCGCTGCAGCTCTTGCGAGTCTCCGGCGATCATCTCGGGCGTCTTGGCCGCCTGCTCGGCCAGGATGCGCACCAAGTCGACCACTTGGTCCTGGCTGAACAAGCGCTCCAGGGCCTCTCTGTCCTCGAGCCCCTCGGCCAGACCCTTGAGGATCTGGTCGAGCGCCTTCGCGGCGACGCGTTCGAAAGGCTCGTCGTCCAGGCCCAGAAGCGCCTCCGCATGCGCGCCGAATGCCTCCAAGGTCGTCCGCGCCAGCCGCGCGCCGAGCGCCTTGTCGAAGCGAAGCGGGTTCTGGCTCAAGGCTTCGGCGACCCGGGAGAGCAGGCTCTTGAAGAAGGCGTCACGCGCACCCTCTCCTTCCAGAACCAACTCCGGTCGCTTAGCAATGATACCTAAGGCACTGACATAGAGGCCAATCAGGCCTTCGCGCGTCAGCGTGCCCCGGACCTCGTTCTCGGCGGCGAAGCTCAAGAGGTCCTTGGTCAGCGCGCCGACCAAGGCCTCGGTCCGAAAGCGCTCTCCCAAGAAGACGACGGGATCCTCCGCGACGATCCTGAAAGCGGCCGAGAGGGCTGGGCCGACCACCGCCTCGCTTATCCGCTGCCACTCCAGCTGCTCGTTGAGGCTCCCCGGGAAGGCATCGAGGACGGGCGCCAGGCTGCCGTCCACCAGTTCCTTCACCTTGTCCTCATCGAAGAGCAGGTCGTGGTTGCGCGCCAGGGTCTCCAACCCGGCGCGCAGCACGACCCCCATCAGGCGGTTGCCGACATCCTGCTGCAGGCCGAAGTTCTGGTCGTCGGGAATGAGCCGGCCGATGGATCCGGAGAAGGCACCGATCAGGGCCGTCGCCTCTTTGCCGTCCACCACCACTTGCGGGTTGGCGGCTACGAACTCGAAGGCTATGTCGGCCAGCGAGATGGCGAAGCGCGTCCAGGGCGTGACCGGCCGGGTCTGATCGTCGAGCCACTGTCCGATCTTGCCGGCTTGCAGGCGGCGCGCCAGGGCCGCCTTGGCGGCCTCCCCCTCGGCCGCCTTGGTGGCGGTGAAGAGATCCAGGGCCTCGGCCATCTGCTCATGCGCATCGGCGTCGCCTTGGTCGCGCATGGCCAGATAGCTCTGCAAGAGGCCCGCTTGGCTCTTGACCCAGGCCTCGAAGGCCGGGTCGCCTTCGAACTGGATCTTGATCTGGGCGCGGGCGTGGCCCGGCGGAAAGCGCGGGAAGCGCGCACCCGGGACGATCATCGCCTTGTCGCGGTACTGCTGCGCCAAGGCCCTGTCGGCGGCGCCATAGACTTGATAGGCGGCCTGGAAGCCGGTGATGACGAGGGCGGGCGACACAAACATGGGCGGGCACTCCTGATCAGTCGACAGCCAAACAGTCCGTTAACTCTTTCACTGTTCTACGCAGGTCGCGAAGTCTTTCGGCCAAGCATCTCGCCATAGCATGATGTCCCGAGCCGAAAGGACTAGGGAGGACAGAACGTGATACGAGAAGATCTCATCTTCGTTGGTGCCCCGGATCTGTCGGGCAGACTGCGCGGCAAGGCCTTTCCCGCGACCGACCTCGATTGGCGATTGAAGCGCGGGATCGGCTGGACCCCGACCATCGTGCAGATCACCTGCTTCGACGTCATCGCCGATTCGCCCTGGGGGCCGTTCGGCGACGTCATCATGCGGCCCGATCCGGCCGCCGAGTCGCGGGTCGACTACGACGACGGGCGTCCGGCCGACCACCTAATGATCGGCGACATCCTGGAGCTCGACGGCAGCCCTTGGCTCTGCTGCACGCGCGCGCTCCTCAAGGAGGCGCTTGACCGCCTGAAGCGGGTCTCCGGCCTGACGCCGCTCGTGGCCTTCGAGCACGAGTGCCAGCTGAAGGGTGCCGAGCGCCCGCACGGCGATGCCTACAGTCTGGCGGGCTTCCGGGCCCAGGCCACATTTTGCGAGACGCTGACGGCCGCGCTCAGGGCAGGAGGGCTAAGGCCCGACACCATCATGCGCGAGTTCGGCTACGATCAGTACGAAATCACCATCGCCCCGGCCTTGGGCCTGCGGGCCGCCGACGAGGCCTCCTTGCTGCGCGAGATCACCAGAAGCACGGCCGCCCGCCTGGACGACCAGGCCACCTTCACGCCGCTGCAGGATCCCATGCATGTCGGCAACGGCGTGCACGTGCACATGAGCCTGCGCGATCAGGAGGGCGACCCCGTGACCTACGATCCCGACGGCCCGCGCGGCATGGCCAAGCAGACCGGGGCCTTCATCGCCGGCATCCTGAAGTACGGCGAGGCGATCGTCGCGCTGACCGCCCCATCGATGGTCTCCTACACGCGCCTAACACCCCATCGCTGGAGCGCCTCCTTCAACAATCTCGGCGCCCAGGACCGCGAGGCCATGGTGCGGCTCTGCCCCATTTCGCCGACGAACCCCGAGAGCCTGGCCGACCAATACAACTTCGAATACCGTGCCTGCGACGCCGCCGCCTCTCCGCATTTGGCCTTGGCCGCGCTCGTGCATGCGGGCGCGCAGGGCATCGAGGAGGGCCTCGCCCCGCCCGAAGCGACGGACATGGATCTGACCGCCCTGGCGCCTCGGGACCTGGCGGAGCGCAACCTCAAGCGGCTGCCGCAGAGCCTGCCGGAGGCCTTGGAGAGCTTCACCGGCAATGCGACGGTGTGCGGCTGGTTCCCGGAGGGCTTCGCGCGGATCTACCGCCAGCACAAGGAGGGCGAGATGGCCTTCCTCAAGGAGAAATCCGAGGCCGAGATCTGCGCCGCCTACGCGCAGTCCTATTGAGCTGGTGCCGGCTCGGGTCGCTTGGGATGGCGTGCTCCATCATTTGAAGGTGTCTCCCAGTCGCCAGTTCAGCTCCGGCAGGGACTCAACCACTTCGAAGCGCACGACCTGACGGAAGGTCCGGCCATAGCGGTCGGTGGTGAGCACCTCCAGGCTATGCGCGCCCGTCGGCAGGCTGGACGGCAGGTCGGCGAGCCAGAGATGGTTCGACTTGCGCGTCAGCAGATGGCGCGGGAAGGGTCCCGGCGGCCCTTCCCACTGAAAGCCGCGCCAGGTCTGGAAGCCGTCCGTCGCCTCACCGTTCTCGATGCTGCGAAAGGCGGTCCGTCCGGTGGTCGACTGCTTCGCCAGCGCCCAGGGATCGGTGAAGTCGACTCCGACATGCGCCGCCTCCCCTTCCCCCTTCTGCGTGCGCTCCGCCTCGATTGCCTCGCCGCCGTTGATCGAGACCGTCACCACGCTGTCCTTGGTCCCGTTCCACACGTTGATCGCAACCCAGCTGCCGTCCGCCAGGTCGTCCAGGGTCAGCATGTTCCGGTCGCCCAGGTCGTTGATGGTGACTGGCGGGACGACATCGAGTGGCGGGTTATAGATGTCGGCATAGGCGAAGAGCTTTTCGGCCCAAGCGCGAAAGCGCGGCGTGCTGAAGGATACGCTCATCTGCTGCGCCTCATCCCCGCCGAAGGTGCGATAGGTGTCGACGTAGCTGGCACCGTCGAAGTCGATGACGTAGTAGCCGCGCGGTGCGCCCAGACGCTGGGTTGCGTGCGGCACGCCGTGGTCGTTCAGGTCGCCGGCCCACCAGGAGGCGGAAACGGCACCGGTGATGATGAGATGGAAGGCGGCGGAACTGGTACCCGTGATCTCTTGCCAGCCGGCGAAGCTCTCGCCCGGCAGGATCTGCTCCGTGGTGTGGGTATGGCCGGCGAGGCCCAATGCCGGGCGATGGCCGATGATGTCGTAGAGCGCGGCCAGGTTGTCGGTCTGGTGCTTCTGCTGCTCGGCGTCGGAGAAGCTGACGAAGGGGATATGGGCATTGAGGACGATCAGCTTGTCCTCGGGCACGAAGGCGAGGTCGTTCTTCAGCCAGTCCAGCTGGCGCTGGCTGATGACGCCGTTGTAGCTGGGCTTCGCCGTCAGCGCGCAGAAGGGATGCGGGTCGATGCCGTTGCAGGGATAGCGGACGTTGTCCAGCACCACGAAGTGCACGTCCCCGATGTCGAAGGAGTAGTACTCCGGTCCCCATTCGCGGCGGAAGGTGTCGAAGGAATCGGCGTCGCTGGTCGCGTCCCAGTCGAGGTCGTGGTTGCCGGCCACGAAGTACTGAGGCACGCCGCCGCCGGCGATGATCTGCTTGAAGCGCGGATAGAGCGAGAGGTCGTCGCCCATCACATCGCCCTCGAAGATCAGGCATTCGGTCTTGGAATTGTCGCGGTTGGCCAGCATGGTGCCGGCCGTATCGCGCACGAAGCCGAGCTCGCGGTTGGAATAGGGCTGCGGGTCGCCGAAGACCAGGCATTGGAAACGCGTGCCGACCGGATCGGCGATCAGGGGAAAGTTGATTGCCTGCGGCAGGGGTCCGGTCGGTTCGATCCCGCCGAAGCGCAGCGGCGGCGAGCCCTCCACCTTGTGGATGTAGTTGAACTGCGGCACCAGATCCCGGTCGAGCGGCGTGCTGTAGCCGGCCGGCTTGGTGATGAAGAGGTTCATGTCGTCGTAGGCCGGCAGGTCGTAGTTCCCCTGGGCGTCGGTTTGGACCACCTCTCGCCCGTTGGAGACCAGCACACCGGCGATCCCCTTCTCCCCCTCGTCGAGCACCGAGTTGCGGTTGCCGTCCTCGAAGACCTTGCCGCTGGCGGCGGCGGCCGGCACCGCGCCGCGCACAACGTCGAGACCACCGATATAGCTGGTGTCCTTGGCGGAGGCGGGCAAAGCGGCCAGGCCGAGCAGGAGAGCCCAGAGAAGTGATGGCGCCTGTGACATGACCGGACCCCCTTGGAGGTTGAAGGTGACGACGGGCATGGTCCCGGCAGGAGATGACGGACCGATGTCGACGGCATGACGACTGCCCTCTGCGCCTGGATGACCGCCTCTCTGTTAGGCTATGTCAAGGGCCGTGGAAGAACGGGAACGGGAGACGAGGATGGCCGAAGCCAAGAAGGGCTTCCTGGAGGGAGCCTACAAGGTCGATGACCCCACTGCGACCAAGGCGCTCTATCGGGACTGGGCGGCCACTTACGAAGAAGAGGTGCGCAGGAACGGCTACGTCACCCCGACCCGCTGCGCCGAGGCCCTGGCGTCGCTCGCCGACGACCTGGACGCGGCCTTGCTGGACCTGGGCTGCGGTACCGGGCTCTCCGGCGAGGCTCTGAAGGCGGCGGGCTTCTCGACCCGCGACGGCAGCGATTTCTCGGAGGACATGCTGGCCTACGCGCGTAGCAAGGAAGGGCTCTATCGCACTCTGATCCGGGGCGACTTGAACAATCCCCTGCCGGCGAAGGCGGGAGACTACCGCTACATCGCCGCCATCGGCGTCTTCAGCCCTGGCCACGCGCCCGCGCAAATGATCGCCGATGTCCTGGCCGTGCTGCCGCGGGACGGCCTATTCGTCTTCTCCATGAACGACCACGCGATGGAGGATCCCAGCTACGACGCGGAAATCGACCGCATCGTCGGTGAAGGCATAGCGGCCATCGCCTTCAAGGAGTACGGCGATCACCTGCCGGGTCGCGGCATCAAGGCCTTTGTCTATGTGCTGAAGAAGCTCTGATCCGGGCGCGGGACGCTGGCTGAGCGGAAACTCTAGCGCAGTGCCACGTAAGCTCTGGTCGCGATGCCGACCGCCAAGGTACAGGCGATGATCGTGACGATCGCCAGGTAGAGCGCCACGAAGAGCTCCAAGAGGATCTGCAAGGGAACCAGCGGAGCGCTCTCGCCCGCCTGCAGGAGCAAGGGCAGGAGCAGCCGCGCGGACTGCGTCGCCAGGAGACCGAGCCCCAGAACGATCAGCAGCATGGCGATGATCAGCAGGAAGTTCGCATTGAAGATCGCCATGCCCTGGTCCCAGGTCATGCGCCATGCCTGCGACAGGGAAAGCGGTTCCCTGACGGCCAGTGCTGGAAAGAGGACCGAGACCTTGCCGACAAGATAGAGGATGACGACCAGCACCGCGATCTGGGCGGCGATGACGAAGGGCCAGGGCAAACCCTGGTAGTCGAAGTGAGAGCGGCGTAGGTCGGGCGCCATCTCCCACAGGAGCATGCCGACGATCTGAATGAGCGCGAGCCACAGGAAGAACCGCAGGTGATGGACACCGGGAAGCGACAGGAGCCGCGGTTCCTCTCCCATCACGAGATGGCGATGCCAGGCCACGGCGAAGAGCGTGAGAATACCCGCCTCGGCGATCGACCGGGCGATTCGCATGAGCCAAGAGGCCTGCTCCACGCCGGTCAGCTGATGGAAGCCGAGGTAGGACGCCATCAGCAGGACCAGCGGCAGGGCCATGGCCTTCTGCCAACTGCCGAAGCGCCGAAACCAATAGGCGAAGGCGCACTTCAACAACTGGGTCCCGGCCAGATCGACGGGGCGCGTGGCCTGAGACATGGCCGCCGGTCATCTCCTCCTGCATGGATAGCGCCGCCGTTCTATAGAGGGCGGCCCACCGGCGGGCAAGCAGGCACCTGGGGCGGATCGCGATCAGGTGAAGACATACGGTGCTGCCATCCTGCTCCCTCTCCCAGCGTCAGACCGGGACCGGCGCGAGGCGTCTCCGCAAGGTATCTAGAAGCTCTCCTCCCGACGCCGCACCACCGCGCTCACGACCTCGTTGTAAGGTGTCGGACGACCCAGCTGCGCGCCAAGAGCCGCGACCATGCCGTTGATGGCGTCGATCTCCGAGCGCCGCTTGGCGTGGTGGTCCAGCAGCATGGAGGGCCTGGCATCGGGCATCCTGGCGCCGAAGGCGGTGACATAGGCCTCCGGATCGTCGAATGAGAAGGCGACCTTCTTGGCGCGGCCCAGTTCGTAGGCCTCTCGTGCACAAGCAAGCGCGATGGCCCAGCGCGCGGGCTCGGCCATTACTTCGCCGATGGTGCAGTCGAAGACCGTGCAGGGTCCGGAGAAGGTCACGTTGCAGACGAACTTCTCCCAAATCAGTTGAGAGATGTCGTCGAAAGCCTTGACGTTAAAGCCTGCACGTCTCCAGAGGCTCGCTAAATGCTCGACCCGTTCGCTGAGGCCGCCCTCCATCTCGCCGATACGGATCAAGTTCATCGCATTGTGATGCACATGGCCCGGCCCCTTGACGGAGGCACCGAAACCCTCGGCCACGCCCAAGAGGACGCGGTCGACCGGCATGTACTCGGCGATCCGCTCCCCGGCGCCAAGCCCGTTCTGGATCGTCAGCACAAGGGAGTCGGCGTGCATCAAGGGCGGCAGCGCGCGGGCCGCCGAGCCGACACCCGAGGCCTTGGTGGCGATGATGTAGAGGTCGCACGGCCCGGCCTCGCCGACCTCGCGGGCGGTTCGAAGCGAGGTGACCAGGCGTTCGCCGCTCGCCCCCTCCACCTTCAGGCCCTCGTTGCGGATGGCGTCCAGATGCTCTTGCCAGACATCGATCGCCCAGACCTCGTGGCCGGCGTCGGCGAAGAGGGCGGCGTAGATCGACCCCATGGCGCCCGCGCCGATCACGGCAATCTTCATGGCGCGCGCATCTCCTCCTGCCCGAGGCGTATGTCGTGGTTCGATCTCAGCATCAGGTCTTGCTCCCGGCCAATGTGCCTTGGAAAGTGCGAGCCCAGAATCTCCCGCGCGCGGATCCTGGCCTCCTCGCGAATGTCGCGGGCGCCGTCAGCCTCCCAGGCCTCCGGCGAGCGCCGATCGGCCAAGGCCGGGTAGAGGAAATCGGTCTCCATCCGGTCCAAGGTCTCCGCACGGCCCAGATAGTGTCCCTCGCCGCGAACCACCTCGCCGATCGCCTGGCTGGAGAGCGTCGCCTCACTGACCTCGACCGGTCCGATCGAGCGCAGAATGCAGCCCAACATGTCGTTGTCGATGACGTAGCTCTCGAAGGCGCAGCCCATGAGGCTCGCCTGCATGCCGCAAGCCTGGGTGATGAGATTCGATCCCGCCTGCGCCGCCAAGGTGATCGACAGGCTCTTCTCGTAGCCGCTTTGCGCATCGGCGATCTTGCTGTCGGTGGCCCCGGCGATGGTGCAGTTCGGCAGGTCGTAGTACTGCGCCATCTGGGTGGCGGCGGCCATCAGCAGTGCCTGCTCGCCGCCGCCGCCCGACATCGCCCCGCTGCGCAGGTCGGTGATCATCGGCTTGGCGCCGAAGATCGCCTTGACCTCGGGATTGACCAGCCAGGCCAGGATCATGCCCGCCAGCGTCTCGGCGACCGTCTGCACCAGCGAGCCGGCAATGGTCACCGGACTGGAAGCCCCCAACTGCCCGAAGGTGTTGACATGGACCGGAATGCCGAGCAGCGCGGCCTCCGCCAGCACCTCGCACGCGTCGCCGGCGAAACGCAAGGGCGGGGTCACGTGATTGATGTTGAGTGAAAGAAACGGCCGCTCGACGAAGGCGTCGCGGGAACCGGCGAGAGTAAAGCAAAGCTCCGCCACGGCATCGACATGCTCGGGCAGAGAGATACTGCTGCAGACATGCTTGGCCGTGCCCGCCAGGCTGGCATAGGCCGTATTGACGTCGAGCGACAGCAGGTCCGGCATGTCGCGCGCCACCAGCGAACGGCTGAAGAAGTGAATGTTCTCCAGGGCATCGACCATCCGGGCGGCATCGTAGAGATCGCGCAGGGTGGAGGGCCGGTAGCGGCCGCGTTCGAGATCCACCACGCTGGGCGCGGCACCGCCGGAGCCCACGTGAACGCGCCGACCGGAGAGGCGTAGTTCATGACCCGGCTTCTGGCCATGCAAGGTGATGTTCCGGGAAAGGCCCGCGAGCGCCCTTTCGATGAGCGCCGCAGAGAAGGTCAAGCGGCCGTCGTCCGTGACTTGGCCGCCGGCCGCGATGACCAACGCCATCGCGCGCGCCGGTGCCTCCGAAAGGCCGACGGTCATCAGGACCTCGCGCACCGCGCCATCGAGCGTGGCGAGGTCGCGCTCCGCCAGCGGGCTGTAGCGACCTCCCGACAGGCCTGGCCGCACCGGCAGATCGCCTCCGCCCTGCGCCGCGCGCGCTTCCGCCCTCGTCTTGCGGCCGCGCCGCGCTCTGGCTCGTTTCGTCGGGCCGGACATGGCTTGCTCTCGACAGTCTCACCGAGTGAGCGGAATCATCGGCCGGCGCCGCCCCGCCGACAAGAGGCAATGAGGCACGAGTGCTAGCGTGATCAAGCGGTGGTCAAGCGCGAGAGAGGTGGTCTCCGTTCTGCCCATTGCGGGCTATCGCGGAGGCCAGCGCGAAGGCTCAGTCGTTCTCCTCCCGGAAAGGCAGAGCCGTCACCTCGCCGGGCCGCTCCTTCCCGTCCGGGCTCTCCACGACCAGCGGCTGACCCGGATCCCAATGGCCGCGCTCGATCATGCCCAGCCCCACGTTGCGCTCGAAGCGGGGCGAATAGGCGGCGGAGGTGACCGCGCCGATCCTCTTGCCGTCGGCCATCACCGGCCAGGTCTCGCGGCATTCCGGACAGGGGCCGCCATCGAAGAAGAGGCCGCGCACCATGCGCTGCGCGCCCTCGCGCGCGACCCGCTGCAGGGCCTCGCGGCCGAGGAAGTCGATGCCGCCGTCCAAGCGGCAAAACTTCTCCATGCCGCATTCCAGAGGGTTGTTCTCGTGCGTCATCTCGTTGCCGTAGGACAGCAGGCCGCCCTCGATGCGCTCGATCAGATTGGGGCACCCCGGGGCGATGTAGGTCTGGTTTCCCGCCTCCCAGATCGCGTCCCACAGGGCCGGACCCAAGGAGGAATCGTTGAGGTAGATCTCATAGCCGCCTTGCCTCGAGTAGCCGGAACGGGAGATCAGCTGGCGCGTGCCCTGGAACTCGAAAGGGGCGAAGCGGAAGAAGCGCAGGTCGCGGATGGCGTCTCCGAAGAGGCGGGCCATCACGGTCTCGGCCTTCGGCCCCTGGACCGCCAGGGGGGAGACGTCCGGTTCGCCGACGCTGACGTCAAGCTTCGCGCCCAGGGCCAAGCCCTTGGCCCACAAGAGCACGTCGGAATCGGCGATGGAGAGCCAGAAATGATCCTCGCCAAGCTTCAGGAAGACGGGATCGTTGACCATGCCGCCGGTCTCGTCTGTGAGCGGCAGATAGAGGCACTGCCCGACCTTTGCCTCGGCAATGTCGCGCGGCGTCATCCACTGGACCAGTCGGGCGGCGTCGCGGCCCATGATCTCCACCTGGCGCTGACAGGCCACGTCCCAGATCTGCACCTCGCGGCGCAGGTGCCAGTAGGCCTGCTCCAGGTTCGGCCCGAAGGCCCGGGGCTGCAGCATATGGTTGACCACCGAGAAACCGCTCACCCCGTGGGCTTCCGCCTTGCCGGTAAAGGGCGTGCGCCGAACGCGGCGCGAAAGATTCAAACCCGCATCGTATTCTGGCTGTCTCATCGCCCCCACCCTGAAAGTGTACCATTGGCGCGCCATCGCCCCGGGCCGGGCAGCGAGCGACGCTCACGCTTCTCATGATACCGTGGATCACCATCTCTTGGACAGGGCGAGCGGATGAGCTGCTTTGTCGATGCGATCGAAGCGGCCCTCTGGCCAGCCCCAGTCCGGAAGAACTACCGTCTTTCGAGCTTGCCTACTCCGCCGCCGCGGCGGTCTGCAGGCGATGCTTCTCACGCGCTTCCGTTTCGCGCTTGGCCTTCACGACGGCGGCCTGGGCCGCCTCGGTGTGGGCGAACATCTCCAGCTCTTCGGCCTCTCCCTCGTCCTCTACCGGCGTGATCGCGAGATCGCGATAGGCCATGCGGTCGGGGTCGCGCTTGACCTTCTTGACCAGCTTCCGCAGGCGCAGGAAGTAAGCCACAAGGCGGGATTGCACGCTCACGACCTCCCAGAGCCGGCGCGGGTAGAAGATCAGCGGCGCTTCGCGCGGTAGGCCCGAGCGGCGCTGCGTGCGCACCTTGCGGCGGAGATAGCCGCCTTGCAGCGGGTGCACCTTCTCGATCGTAAGACAGCCGTGAAACTGCAAGGTGTGCCACATGATCCGTTCGGGCTTGTTGCCGGAGACGATGAAGCGGCGCATCAGGGTCTCGACGTGCTCCGGCGTGTAGTAGAGGTCCCAGGCCTTGGTGTAGATGTCCTGCCATTCCCGCTTGGTCATAATCGGGTGCTCGGTGCAGACATGCTCCAGATCGTAGATGTTCATGTCCGGGTTCATCGGCACGCCTTGCAGGTGGAGCCTCTTGTGGTCCTCCGAGCCCGGCAGCGGAGTGAGACAGAAGAACTCCAGAAGATCGATCGGCAGCTCTCGTTTGATGACCTCGATGTCGTGGGCGATCCTCTCCGGCGTGTCGGCCGGGAAGCCCAGGATGTAGCCGGCATAGGTGATGATCTGCTTGTTGCGCCAGGCCTGCAGCATCCTGCGGTACTCGGTGATGCGGTTCTGGCGCTTCTTGGCCGCCATCAGATTGTCGGGGTTGATGTTCTCCAGGCCGATGAAAACGCGAGACACGCCGGCCCGCTTGGCCTTCTCGACGAAGCCCGGGATCTTGTGGCAGAGGGTATCGACCTGAATGATGATGGAGAACGGCAGATCCAGCTCTTCGCGGATATCGCCGATGCGGTCGAAGATCGCTTCCCAGTTCTTGTTCCGGGCGAAGTTGTCGTCGGTGATGAAGTAGCGATGGATGCCTTGCGCGACGTTGGCGCGAATGAGCCGCTCGACATCGTCGGCCGAACGGTATCGGGACTTCCTACCCTGCACGTTGATGATGGTGCAAAAGGAGCACTGGAAGGGGCAGCCGCGCCCGGCGTCGAAGCAGCTTCCCTCGGCGCCATAGCGCTTGACCAGCTCAATCGGCAGGAAGGGCGTCGGTTGCCCCTCCAGGCCGGGAAGGTCTTTCATGTAGTTGTAGATGGGCTGCAGGCGCTGGTGATAGGCATCCAGCAGGAAGTCGTGCAGGCGTCCTTCCGCCTCGCCAGCATAGAGCGAGATGCCCAGGTCGAGCGCCTCTTGCAGGTCCGGCGGCAACTCCGGCAGCATGGCGATGCAGCCGGAGGGATGGAACCCGCCGATCGCCACCTTGATGCCCTTGGCCCGGAACTGGCGGGCGATATCCATGGCGCGCGGAAACTGATTGGACTGCACGCCGACCAAGCAGACGATGCCTTTCGCGCCAGGTGCGGAGAGCTGACGTATCAAGCGCTTGATGGGAATGACGGTGTTGGTCTCGTCGAAGGCCTCGAGATTGACCTCGACATCGGGGCCCAAGGCCTGCCGCTCGATCACGTCGAGCATGATGCCGTAGAGCGAGGAGAGCGTGTTGGACGCAACCCACGCCTTGACCCACTGAATGACGTAGCCGTCGTCGTCGTAATGAGACGGTTTGATGAGGATCGTATGAAAGGCTTCGGCCATTGGCTGTTCCCCAACCGCATACCTGCCGGGACTGACGATAGCCACTGGCTTGCAGCTTCCAAAACTAACGCATCTCATAGTGAAACGCAAAAGTAATTCAAGCGGCGTCAACTACCTCATCACCCCCCGTAACGCCAGCAATGACGCCTGAAACGCGGCGGTAATGTTGAAGAGCTATCAAGTAACATCGACCCACAACTTAACCGATATAGGATTGGACAAGAGACGGCCGACCCAAGCGGTTGGCGAAGACGCTCGCGGCGAGATAGGCTACAAAGCCACACCGCGACATGTGCTTGTTGGGCGAGATCGGCTTGCGGAAGGTCCCCGCGCATACCATGTCGAAGGCCTCTCATTCGGAGATTTCATGACCCGGTAAGGTGGGGTGGCAACAGCCGCCCAAGGCAAACGCGACGATGATGCCGTGCCGCCAAGGCCTCCTTGGCGGACCCGTCGGCTTGCGAACGCAAACCACACCCACACCGACACCTTGGGCCAGAGCCCTGCTCGTGGCCGTGACATGAAAGCCAGTTCGAAATGAGACGTGACTACTCCGCATTTCTCCCGACCAAGGGGAAAGCCGGCGGTGCACAACCGAGCCTCTCGCCATTGGAGCGCCTTGGTTGGCGAGCTTGCTTTTCGCAACAGATCAGCGTCGACGCGCTCTCCGCGACGCCGCCCTGCCGCGTCTTGACGGTGCACCGCGGCGCGCTGCAGGTCGTCGGCGACGGCGTCGACGAGATGATCCCTCCCCTGCCGGATGCGACGGTCGGCGATTGGATACTGCTCGATCGCGCACGTCCCCAGTTCAGCCGCGTGCTGGAACGCAAGAGCCTCCTGAAGCGCCGTGCGCCGGGACGGGATCGGCAGGTACAGTTGATTGCCGCCAATGTCGACACGCTCTTCATCGTGTCGTCCTGCAATCAGGACTTCAACGTCGCCCGCTTGGAGCGCTACGTGGCCTTGGCGTTTCAAGCCCAGGTCACGCCGGTCATCGTTCTGACCAAGGCGGATCTGGCCTCCGCGCCGCGAAGCTACGTGGATAGAGCAGCCGCGATTTCCGACCTGGTCTCCGTCGTGACCCTCGACGCGCGCGGCCAGGAGCCAAGGGCAAAGCTGGCTGAGTGGTGTAGACCGGGTAGCACCGTCGCCTGCCTCGGATCCTCCGGCGTGGGCAAGTCGACGCTGACCAATGCGCTGGCCGGCGACCGGGGAATCGAGACTCAGCCCATCCGCGAAGACGACGCCAAGGGACGTCACACGACGAGACGGCGGCAATTGCACCTCGTGCCGGGTGACTTCCTGGTGTTGGATACGCCGGGAATGCGGGAACTGCAATTGACCGACGTCGCGGCCGGCGTGGACGACGTCTTCGCGGACCTCCACGGCCTCTCGACCCACTGTCGCTTCAAGGACTGCCAACACGAGACGGAACCGGGATGCGCCGTCTTGAGCGCGATAGAACGCGGCGACATCGATGCCGCGCGGCTTGTCCGATGGCGCAAGCTCAAGGCGGAGGACGCCTTCAATTCGGCCAGCCTGGCCGAGCGCCGGGTCAAGGACAAGGCTTTCGGCAAGATGGTCCGCTCCATCAAGAAGATGAAATCCGAGAAAGAGAGCTGGTGACGAGGTGAAGCCACTAGAGCAGGATTCAGACCACAAATCGTTCCGATTTGACGTCACCCTGCTTTAGTCGGTCCGGCGATAGGCCTTGACGCGCTCGACCTGGCGCTCGAGTTGCTGGGAGAAGTCCTCGGCGAACTCCAGGGCGTGGCGGGAAAGGTGCTGACGGCTCGATGTGATCAGGGACACATGATAGCTCAGGTCCTGGAGGATCGGCCTGAAGGCGACCCCGCCCAGGCGAACGGCTTGCTCGGCCGAGAAGGGGTCCACGATGGCGAAGACCCTGGTCTCGCGCACCAGCGATGCCGCGACGGGTATGTTCGTCGCCGACAGGCGCGATCTGCTTTGCAGCCTTTGGGACAATCCGCTATCCATCGACATCATCTCGTCGGGAAAGGCACCGCCGAAGGTGACGAAGCTCTCCTCCTCCGCGACCTCCTCCAGGTCCACCGACCCCGGTTCTCCGATCAAGGGATGGTCTTCCGGCATCAGACAAACGTAGGGCGCGGAGGTTCGGAACAGCGTCTCCACGCCCTCGTAGGACCGCTCTCGGCCCACGATGCCCAGGTCGAACTGATGCATCTGCACCGCGTCCAGGATCGCCGGGGTGTTGCGCGCATGAACCATGAAGCGAATGTCGTCGTAGCGCCGATAGAGCTTGCCGATGGCGATCGGCAGCTCGATGGCCGCGATAGACTGGATCGTCCCGATCGAGATGACGCCGCCGCTCGTCGTCCGTATCGACTCGGCCAACTCCTGGAGCCGCTGGACGCTGACGAACATTCCCTCCACACCCTGATAGAAGGTCCGCGCTTCCACGGTCGGGGTCAGTCCGCGCCCGACGCGAACGAAGAGCGGGAATCCGGCGGAGCGCTCGAGATCGGCGATCAAGCGGCTGACGCTCGGCTGCGAGACATGCATCATCTCCGCCGCTTCGGTGATCGATCCGCAGCGCATCGTGGCGCGAAAGGCTTCCAACTGTCGGAGGTTCATCGCCGCACCGCCCTCAAATCATCCAGTATTCCTATGCGCCCTATAATCCGATCAGGGATAAGTATGTATCGATTTCTTCTCGACATTTGAACTGCGTATGATTGGCTGACCAAATTCGATTGGTTGCCATCGCGACCCCTCAATAGGGTCCCTGCCCAACGAAACGGTTGGGACCCAGTTGGCGATGACCCGATTCGAGCTCCCCGGATCTCCCTGGATGGACGAAGAGCTCTCCATGCTCGAGACCTCCTGCCGGCAGTTCTACGAGAGAGAGTGCGTTCCCCATTACGAGGAGTGGGAAGCGCGCGGTCATGTCGGACGGGAACTCTGGACCCTGGCCGGGGAGTGCGGGCTCTTGGGCGCCGAAGTGCCGGAAGCCTATGGCGGGCCCGGCGGTAGCTTCGCCCACGATGCGGTGATCTGCTATCAGGGCAATCTTGCCGGTATCGACGGTTGGGGCGGCGGTCTGCACAACGCCATCGTCATTCCCTACCTCCTGCACTACGGCTCGGAGGAGCAGAAGCAGGCCTTCCTGCCGCGCATGGTATCCGGCGCCTTGATCGGCGCCATCGCCATGACCGAGCCCGGTGCCGGATCGGACCTGCAGGCAATCAAGACCCGGGCGCGCAAGGTCGGCAACCACTACGTCCTTTCCGGCCAGAAGACCTTCATCACCAACGGGCAGCTGGCCAACTTCGTGATCGTCGCGGCAAAGACCGACGCCTCGGCGGGTGCCAAGGGCATTTCGCTTTTCCTGGTGGAAACCGACGCTGTCGACGGCTTCCGGCGAGGGCGCAACCTGGACAAGCTGGGGATGAAGTCCAACGACACCTCGGAGCTCTTCTTCGACGAGGTCGAGGTGCCGGCCTCGGCCCTGCTCGGCCCGCGCGAAGGCGAGGGGTTCGTCCAGATGATGGAGCAGCTGCCGCAGGAAAGGCTGCTCATCGCTGTCTATGCCGTGGCGCGGATCGAGCGCGCCTTGCGCGCCACCTTGGATTACGTGGCGGAACGGACAGCCTTCGGTCAGAAGATCTCCACCTTCCAGAACACGCAGTTCGTCCTGGCGGAATGCGCGACGGAAGCCACCATCGCCAAGGTCTTCTTGGACCACTGCATCGCCGAGCACCTCGCGGGCGAGCTGACCACGGAGAAGGCGTCGATGGCGAAGTACTGGCTGACCGATCTCCAGTCGCGGATCATCGATCGCTGTCTGCAGCTCTTCGGCGGCTACGGCGTCATGCGCGAGTATCCCCTGGAGCGGATGTACCGCGACAACAGAGTTGAGCGCATCTACGCGGGCACCAACGAGATCATGAAGCTGGTGGTCGCGCGTGGTCTTCTTCGGGCGTGAGGAGGAACTATGGACTCGAATGACATCGTGCATGAAAGGCGGCAGGGAGCGGTTGCCTGGCTGACCATGAACCGGCCCTCGGCACGGAACAGCCTGTCGCTCGCCATGCTGGAGCAGCTCCATGGCGCGGTCGAGGACCTTGGCGCGGCCAAGGACGTGCACGTGATCGTCCTGGCGGGATCGGGTCCAGCCTTCTGCGCCGGACACGACTTGAAGGAGTTGACGGCGGCTCGACTGGAGCCGGACCGGGGACGCGCCTTCTTCGAAGAGACGATGGCGAAGTGCGCGCGCTTGATGCTTGCCGTGGTCCACTGTCCCAAGCCGGTGATCGCCTGTGTCCACGGAGTCGCCACGGCCGCGGGCGCCCAGCTGGTCGCAAGCTGCGATCTGGCGCTCGCCTCGCGTAAGGCCAGCTTCGCCACGCCCGGAGTGAACATCGGCCTCTTCTGCTCCACACCGATGGTCGCGCTGTCGCGCAACCTGGGCCGCAAGGCAGTGATGCAGATGCTGCTGACCGGCGCGCCGATCGCGGCCTCCGACGCCTTCGACATCGGGCTCGTTAACGCGGTGACGGAACCGGAGGGCCTGGTCGCCGCCACCGAAGCGCTGGCCAGCAGCATTGCATCCAAGGCGCCGGCGACGTTGAAAATCGGCAAGGAGGCCTTCTATCGTCAGGCGGAAATGCCCTTGGCGGAGGCCTACCGCTACGCCTCGGAGGTCATGGTGGCAAACCTGCTCGAACCCGACGCGGACGAGGGCATTGCGGCCTTTCTCGACAAGCGGCAAGCCGTTTGGCGCGGCATGGCGTCCTGACGCCGCCTGGCGGGTTCGATCCAGGCGCACCCCTCGGCCTGCGCGTGGAGGGGCATTCAGTACCCCTGAGCGAAGGAGTAGCTCATGTCCGATCTAGCCATCGACGTGCACTGGCAGCGTCATACGACCTCACTTGCGCCGGGGGAGTACAATACGGAGCACGAGATCGTCTTTAGCCGCCAGCACGCACTGACGGGAGATGCCGCGCCCGACTGGGGCGGCAACGTCAACGCCGCCAACCCGGAACAGGCCATCGCCGCCTCCCTCTCCAGCTGCCATATGATGACGTTCCTTGCCTTGGCGGCCAAGGCAGGCTGGCCGGTCGCCAGCTATCACGACCGCGCCAAGGCAACCTTGGGCAAGACCGCGCAAGGTCGGATGGCGGTAACTGAGCTGACCTTGACGCCGCGTGTGTGCTTCGACAGCGGCTTCGCCGTTTCTTCGGACGAAATGGAGCGCATGCACCACCGCGCCCACCGCTACTGCTTCATCGCGAACTCCATCTCCGCGACGATGACGATCGCGCCGGTTCTGTAGCGCATCCCCGGACGGCCAGCAGTCGGAGATTCCCGAATGAAAAGAGACGTCGTTGTCGCATCGGCTGTGCGAACGCCGATCGGCGATCTGGGCGGAGCCCTGTCGCAGCACACGCCCTCGGCACTGGCGGCCTTGGTGTCGCGCGAGGCAATGGCGCGTGCCGCCATCGACCCGTCCCAGGTCGAGCAATCCCTGTTCGGCAACGTCATTCACACCGAAGCAAGAGACATGTACCTGGCCCGTGCCGCCGCGCTGGATTCCGGAGTTCCTGAGACGGCAAGCGCCCTTACCTTGAACCGCCTGTGCGGCAGCGGACTTCAGGCCGTGGCCAGCGGCGCCGAGCAGATCCAGCTGGAGCGCGCCGACGTGGTTCTGGCGGGCGGCGCGGAGTGCATGAGCCGCGCCGGCCATTTGGTCCCGGACCTTCGCTTCGGCATGCGCATGGGCGATGCCCCCGTGGTCGACATGATGGTCGGTGCTCTAACCGACCCCTTCGGCAACGGCCACATGGGCGACACGGCCGAGCGCGTGGCCGCCCGTCACGGGATCGCGCGAGCAGCGCAAGACGCCCTCGCCTTGGAAAGCCACCGCCGCGCCGCTTCGGCGATCCGGCAGGGACGCTTCAAGGAGCAGTCACTGGCGGTACCGGTCGGCAAGGGGTCGAAGGCATGCAGCTTCGAGACCGACGAGCATGTGCGCGGCAACCTCTCGCTCGCCGACCTGGAGAAGCTGCGACCGGCCTTCCAACGCGACGGGACGGTGACCGCCGGCAACGCATCCGGCATCAACGACGGCGCGGCGGCCTTGATCCTCTGCAGCGCGAAGGAGGCGGAGAGATCCGCTCTCCCCAAACTGGCGGTCATCCGCGACTACGCGGTTTGCGGCGTCGCACCGGAGGTCATGGGCATGGGTCCGGTTCCGGCGGTGACCGCGGTGCTCGATCGCGTGGGCCTCAGCGTCGCCGATCTCTCTTGCATCGAGTGCAACGAGGCCTTCGCGGCGCAGGCCTGCGCCGTCGCCGAAGTGCTGGGGTTTCCCCCGGAGATCACGAACCCGAACGGCGGGGCGATCGCGCTGGGTCACCCTGTCGGCGCGTCGGGTGCGATCATTCTGGTCAAGCTGATCTACGAGCTCCGTCGGACCGCCGGCCGCTTCGGCTTGGCGACGATGTGCATCGGTGGCGGCCAAGGCATCGCCATGATCATCGAGAACCCGGACGGCAACTGATGACCAGCGTCTCGCGCGTGGCCGTCGTCGGCGCCGGCACCGCCCTTCCGCACCGCCGGACGCGTTCGGCGGCGTTCTCGGGGGGCAAGGTTGAGGTTTCGGCCGCACCAGAAACACATTTGTTTTCCAGATGAGTTAGCGAGAAATCGGCATTTGTTTGAGGGATCGACGGAATCGATACTCGCCAGGAGAGGCGCCTGAAAGGCGTCGGATCTCAGTCCCTGGCGCGATGCCGAGGGTGGAGGCTGCTCCCGGCGGGGTCTTTGCCGGCACCGGCTCCCGACCGGCCGCGTCACGGACTCAAGCGCTGGATTTGTTTCGGGGAGGAAGGAAGAATGAAGACGTGGGTCATCGCCTTGGCGTTCGCGGTCTCCGCGGCGCCACTGGCTTCGGCAGAGTCGAGCGGGACATTCCGCCAGGCGCACGAGTATGGCTTCGGTACGCAATCCAGTCTCGATCCCATCGCGAACGGTCGGGTGCGCCAGATCACCGAGAAGATCATGAACCGACTGGTGCGCCCCGGACAGGACGGCCGGCCGAGCCCCGACCTGGCGGTCGACTGGGAGTCCAACGACGACGTCACCGAGTGGACGTTCCGTCTGCGGGAGGGCGTCACGTTTCACGACGGAACTCCCTTCGATTCCGCCGACGTGCTCTACTCCCTCAACCGTGTGCTCGATCCGGAAAGCGAAAGCCCGGCGCGCTCGGCCATCAAGATGATCGAATCGATCGAGGCACCCGACGCGCATACGGTCAAGATCAAGCTCAACACCCCTCTTGCCGATCTGCCGCTGCAGCTGATGGACTATCGCTTGCGCATGATCGCCGAGGGAAGCGGGAACACCATCGCCCAGACCGGGAACGGTACCGGCCCCTTCAAGGTGGAGACCTTCGATCCCGACGGAACCAGCGTCCTTGTCGCCAACGAGGACTACTGGGAAGGGGCGCCCGGCGTCTCGCGGATGGAGATCATCGGCATTCCCGATGCGCAGGCGAGACTGCAGGCCCTGCTTGGCGGCCAGTTGGACATGGAGCGGGGTGTTACGGCGCAGCAGCGCATCATGCTCGACAGAAGCGACGCCTTCAGGGTCCAGGAGATCCCGACGGGCGACTGGCAGGGCCTGGTGTTTCGAACCGATGTGGCGCCCTTCGACGACCCGCGCGTCCGCAAGGCCGTCCGCCTCGTCGCCGACCGGCAGGCCTTAATCGACCTCGTGCTCGGCGGCGGTGGCGTCGTGGCTTGCGACAACCCGGTGGAGCCCAACGACCAGTATCGGGCGCAGCTCTCTTGTCCGCAGGACATCGAGCAGGCCAAGGCACTGCTGGCGGAGGCCGGCTACCCGGAGGGGCTCGATATCGACGTTCACGTCTCCACGCTGGAGCCGACCTGGCCCACCTTGGCCGTCGCCTATCAGGAGCAGGCCGCCAAAGCCGGCATCAGGGTGAACGTCGTCCAGGCGCCGACGGACGGTTACTGGTCGGAAGTCTGGATGAGAAAGGACGTCGCCGCGACGCGCTGGAACGAACGGCCCGCCGACCAGGCCTTTCATGAGATCTACGCGAGCTCGGCCAGATGGAACGAGTCCTACTTCAAGGACGAGACCTTCGATCGGATCCTGGCCGACGCGCGTCGTGAGCTCGATTTCGCCAAGCGCCGCCAGCACTACGTCGATGCGCAAGAATACCTGTGGGAGAACGCCGGCACGCTCGTCCCCTATCACGTGACCCGACTGGTCGGGGTCTCCTCCCGTGTCTCCAATCTCGACGAAGTGAAGAACGACGCCGTGCGCTGGCACATCATTACGGTCGACTGACTGCACCGCGCGCCCGATGCCCGCGTCCCTTCACCCGGGGCGCGGCGCCGGGGCCGGCGGCGGAGGGATAGGGTAGATGTTCAGGATGTTCCTTCGGCGTCTCGGGCTGGGTCTCGCCACGATCGCCATCGTTTCGGTCATTATCTTCGTCGGGATCGAAGTCCTGCCGGGCGACGCCTGCACGGCCTTCCTGGAGCGCGAGGCGAAAGGCAAGCTTCTCGAGAACTGCCGTGCCGGCCTGGGTCTCGATAGACCGGCGGCCGAGCGCTATGTCAGCTGGGCGATCGCCGCCCTGCAAGGCGACTTCGGCGTGTCGGCCAACGGGCAGGAGCGCATCGCCGATCTTGTCGGCGCGCGCTTGGGCAACTCGCTGCTTCTCGCCTTCTGCGCGCTGGCCTTGGGCGTTCCGCTCGCCGTCCTGCTGGGCGTCATCGCCGGCCTCTGGCGCGACCGACCGCTGGACCTGGTGGTGTCGACTGGCGCGATCCTTGCCATGACGATACCCGAGTTCGTGTCGGCAACCCTTCTGATCCTGGTCTTCTCCGTCTGGCTCGGATGGTTGCCGGGGATCGTGCTGACCCCGGCGGATGCGCCCCTATGGGACTTCTTTCCCGAGATCCTGCTTCCGGTGATCGTCCTGGCGATGGTGATGACGGCGCACATCCTGCGCATGGTGCGCACGTCCATGATCGAGGTCTTATCGAGCGACTACGTCCAGATGGCGACCCTGAAGGGTGTGCCCTACTGGACCATGGTCTTTCGCCACGCGCTCCCCAATGCCCTGCTTCCCGCCATCAACGTCGTCGCGCTGACGATAGCCTGGCTTCTGGGCGGCGTGGTCGTCGTCGAGGTGGTGTTCAACTACCCGGGCCTCGGGCGGATGATGGTCGATTCCATCTCGGATCGCGACCTTCCCGTCGTGCAGGCAATCGCGATCATTCTGGCCGCGGTCTATGTCGGTGTGAACCTCTCGGCCGACCTCCTGTCGATGGTCGCCAATCCGCGTCTGCGGACGGCCCACGCGAGGCGATGATGGTCGATCTTGCCCTGACCACCAAGGGAAGCGCGCGGCCGGGTCGTGCGTGGGCCCTCCTGGTCGACATCGCCTCCCGTCCGTCGGGAGCGATCGGCCTCACCCTGGTCTCGCTGCAGCTGCTGCTGGCGCTCTTCAGCCCCTACCTGGCTCCCTACGACTACAAGGCCACGGATTCGACGGCGATGCTGGTCGATCCCAGTGCCGCGCACTGGCTGGGTACCGATCATCTGGGGCGAGACATCCTGAGCCGTACCCTGCAGGGAGGGCGCGAGGCACTGCTCGTCACCGGGATCGCCACGCCCGTCGCGGTACTCTGGGGCGGGCTTCTGGGCATCTTCTTCGGCCTCGCCGGCGGCCGCGTGGACGAGGTGCTGATGCGTGTCGTCGACGCCTTCCTCTGCTTGCCGTGGATCCTGAAGATGCTGGTGCTGATCGTTACCTTCGGCACCGGGGTCGAAGTGCTGATCCCCACCTTGGCCTTCTTCTACGGCATCCCGGTCATTCGTATCGCGCGGGCCGCAACACACGACGTGGTGGCGCTCGACTTCGTCTCCGCCGCGCGGGCGCGCGGACACTCTCGCCTGTCGATCATGCGGCGCGAGCTGCTTCCGAACGTGCTGGACGTCCTGATGGTGGAGGGAGCGATGCGCTGGTCCTGGATGCTCTTGGCCTTCTCCTCGCTCTCCTTTCTGGGATTCGGCGTGTCGCCGCCGACACCCGACTGGGGTCTGATGATCGCCGATGCCCGCAGCTACATGTCCTTTTCTCCTTGGGGCGTGTTGGCTCCGGTCTTGGCGCTGTCGTCCCTCATTATCGGCATCAATCTGACGGCCGATGCCCTGGCGAAGGCCTTGGGGATCGATCGCGCGCAGAAGGCACCCGTCTAGCATGTCCGACCAGCCCCTCATCGACGTCAGAAACCTCTCGATCGGCTTCACCGGACGCGCGGGAACGACGTTGCCAGTCTTGCGGAACGTCGACCTAGCCGTGCGCGCCGGGGAGAGCGTCGGCCTGGTTGGCGAAAGCGGTTCGGGCAAGAGCACCTTGGCGCTTGCCGCGATGGGCTACTTGAAGCGTGGGCTACGGGTTCTGGGCGGATCCGCTTGCTTTCGCGGGCGCGATATCTTCGGCCTCTCGCGCGCCGAACAGGAGGGCGTGAGAGGCGGCAAGCTGGCGTTGATCCCGCAGAACTCGGGTCAGTCCTTGACCCCGACCTCGCGGGTCGGCGCGCAGCTGACCGAGGCCCTGCGCCTTCACAGCGCGCTACCCAAGTCGGCCTTTCCGCAAAGGGTGCTGGAGTTGCTGGGCCAGGTGCGCCTGCCCGATCCGGACGCCATCGTGCCGCGCTACCCGCACGAGCTCTCCGGCGGGCAGCAGCAGCGCGTGGCCATCGCCATGGCGCTTGCCGGCGAGCCCGATGCGCTCTTGCTGGACGAGCCGACGACCGGCTTGGACGTGACCACCCAAGCCCACATCCTGGAGCTGCTGCGCGACCTCGCCCGCGCCAGGCACATGGCGATGGTCTATGTCAGCCACGACATCGGCGTGATCGCGCGCGGCTGCGACCGGGTCGCCGTCATGTACGCCGGCGAGGTCGTTCTGGAAGGTCCGACAAGGGAAGTCTTGCAGCGTCCCCAACACCCCTATGCGCGCGGCCTCCTGGCATCGATGCCCGAGCTGGACGATCCGCGCCTGCCCCTGGCCTTGGGCGGGCGCCCGCCACCGCCCGGCGGCGTGGCAGAGAGCTGCGGCTTCGCGGACCGCTGTGCCCTGGCGTCGGCCCACTGCAGGGAGAGCCGGCCGCCGTTGCAGCCCGGCCTCGGCGGCATGGCCGTGCGCTGCTACCATGCCGAGCGGATCGAGAGTTTGCCGAAAAGGCTCGGTGATCTGGCAACGACCGCGCTGCCCGAGGCGACGGAACCTGCCCTCGCCCTGTCGAACCTCTCCATCAGCTACAGGCGCCCGAGCTTTCTCGACGGACTTATCGGCAAGACGACCTCCCAACCGGCGACCGTTGCCGATATCTCCTTGACGGTGGCACGGGGGGAGACCTTGGGGCTGGTTGGCGAGTCCGGCAGCGGTAAGTCGACGATTCTCAAGTCCGTCGCCGGTCTGCTGCCGCCCTTGCGCGGGACCATCCAGGTCACGGATGGAGGCGACCTGCCGCCGACTGTCGAGCGGCGCAAGCGGGACCAGCTTCGCAGGGTTCAACTGGTGTTTCAGAACCCGGACGACAGTCTGAACCCGCGCCATTCGGTGGCCCGGATCCTGGAACAGCCGCTCAGGCTCTACTTCGGTCTGTCGGGGCGGGCGCTGCGCGAGCGGAGCATCGAGATCCTGGAGCGCGTGCGCCTTGGAGAGCACTACTTGGAGCGGCTGCCGAGCCAGCTTTCCGGCGGCGAGAAGCAGCGCGTGGCCATCGCGCGCGCCTTCGCGGCAGAGCCCGACGTGGTACTATGCGACGAGGTCACCTCGGCCCTGGACGTTTCGGTGCAGGCGGCGGTTCTGCAGCTGCTGGCCGACCTCAAGCGCGAGAGAGGAACGACCTATCTCTTCATTTCCCACGATCTGGCGGTCGTGCGGGCGCTCTCCGATCGCGTGGCCGTCCTCTACCAAGGGCGGCTCTGCGAGATCGGACCTGCCGCCGACGTCTACGGACTGCCCGCGCACCCCTATACGGAGGTCCTCTTCGGCGCCGTTCTGGAGCCCGATCCCGATGCCCGACCGACGCTCACCGCGGCCGATGTCGTGGAGATGTCTCCCCCGGCAAGAGGGTGCCCCTTTCAGCGTCGCTGCCCACGCAAGCTGGGTTCGCTTTGCGACGAAGAGAATCCGCCGTGGCGGCAAGGTGCCAAGGGGCATCGGATCCGCTGTCACATCCCGCTAGAGGAGCTGGCGCTTTTGCAGGAAGCGAAGGCGGAGCGCGAGCAAGCTCCCCAGGCTTCGGCCTGTGCGGTCAATCTTGGCGGGCTTCCGTCCTCAACGCCGGGCTTCGACGGTCGTGCGGCAGAACCGGCCTCGCCGCATGCGCAAAGGAAATAGGTGACGAAAGTCTTGCTATTGGAAAAAGGCTGCGACCGACCTCTAGTGTTGTAAAGGTCGCGCTATCGGTCAAGGAAGACACCATCTCAATCCATCGAGACATAAAGGACAAGGCGAGTAAACGCATCTTCTCGACCGAGGATGCGCGGCGGATCGCCAGAAAGCGCGTGCCACGGCTTGTGTTTGATTTCATCGAAGGCGCGGCGGGGCGCGAAGTCGCGGCCGCGCGCAACCAGGCCCGGTTCGACGAGATCTGCCTCCAGGCGCGTGTGATGGAGGACGTGGCGACACGCGCGCTCTCGCTTGAGTTCTTGGGCGAAAGCTACCGGCTTCCCTTCGGGATCGCGCCCATGGGGCTGTGCAATCTCTCCTGGCCGGGCGCCGACGCGCTCTTGGCGAACGCCGCCCGTTCTTTCGGGATACCGCTGTGCGTCTCCTCCGCCGCGTCCAGCTCGATTGAAGAGATGCGCGACTTGGCGGGCGACAAGGTCTGGTTTCAGCTCTATGTCGCGCCACCGGTCGAGCAGTCATTGGACCTGGTCGAACGCGCACGGCGCTGCGGTTACGAAACCCTGGTGCTGACCGTCGACGTGCCGCAAGTCTCCAGGCGGGTGCGCGACTTGAGGAACGGATTCACGCTGCCCTTCTCCATCGGCGGCAAGCAGTTCTTCGACTTCGCGCTGCATCCACGCTGGTCACTGACGACCTTACTGCGCGGCGCGCCGAGACCTCGTAACTTCCTCCAGTCGGGGAAGGCGAACCGTTTCGATCGAAGTGCGAGCCGCGCCGCCGCCGATTGGGACTTTCTCGATCGATTGCGCGACCTCTGGAAAGGCCGCCTGATCGTCAAGGGCGTCGGCTCTTCGGCCGATGCGCTGAAGATCAAGCAGCTCGGCGTCGATGCGATCTATGTCTCCAATCACGGGGGGCGGCAGCTGGACAGCGCGCCGGCGGCAATCGATCTCCTGCCCAAGGTCCGCGCCGCCGTCGGGCCATCCTATCCGCTGGTCTTCGATAGCGGTGTGCGCGCCGGAGAGGACATCGTGAAGGCGCTGGCACTGGGCGCGGATCTCGTGATGATCGGCCGCCCCTTCCTCTATGCCCTGGGGGCCGAGGGCGGCAGGGGTCTCGCATCCCTCATCCGGGCCTTCTCCGAAGACGTCAGCGTCGCGATGGCACAGATCGGCGCGGCGACCATCGCCGACATCCGGCCGGACGCGCTGTTCGGTGAGGAAGAGACGGCAGAGGACGACAGGGCAGCCTTCATGGCGCCCGCCCGCAAGAGAGCTTAGCTGGAACGAGAGGAATTGCGACAGATGACAGGCTCAACGAAGATCCGCGGCGGCGCGCTTCTCGCGCGCACGCTCAAGGCCAAGGGGGTCGAGCACGTCTTCACCTTGGCCGGCGGCTTCTGCAATCCGGCGCTGGAAGGCATGATGGAGTGCCAGATTCCTGTCGTGAACGCACCGCACGAGCAGGTAGCCGGCCATCTCGCCGACGGCCATACGCGCATCACCCGCAAGCCATCCGTCTGCCTTGTCGGACCAGAGGGCTTTGCCAATGCCGTTCCAGCCATGCTTGAGGCGATGGGCGAGCGCAGTCCTGTTATCTTCGTCACCGGATCCTCGACCTTGAAGCGGCAGGGCGCGGGCGGCTTCAAGGAGATCGACGACGTGGCGATCGCGGCACCGCTGGTGAAGTACTCGATCCAGGTGACCGACGGGGCCAGGATCGGCGAGTTCGTCGATCGGGCTTGGACGGCGGCCACCAACGGCTATCCCGGCCCCGTGCACCTGAGCCTGCCTGTCGACATCATGTTCTCGAGCTTCGACAGCGAGGCCGGGCTGGACGAGCGGCCCTTCGGCTTCGCAGCGCGCGACATCCCGCGCGCCTGGCCCGATCCCGCCAGGCTGGATCACGTCCTGGCAAGCATCCGCGAGGCCGAACGCCCCCTCATCATCGGGGGTCACGGCATCTGGTGGGCCGGTGCCGAGGGCAAGCTGGATGCCGTCGGCAATGCGCTCAACCTGCCGATCTTCAATGTGCCTTACCATCAAAAGCTGCTTGGCGAAGCCTGCCGATCCTACATGGGGCTGGCGGACTTTCACCAGTATCACCCCTCGAGAGCAGCCATTCACGAAGCCGACGTGATCGTCATGATCGGCGGGCGGTTGGACAACCAGATGAACTTCGGCAACCCGCCCTTCTTCCTGAAGACCTCCAAACTCATCTGTGTCAACGGAAGCCATGAGGAACTGGAGTACAACCGGGCCGCCGACGAGGTTCTCTTGTCGGACCCCGGCGCCTTCCTGGACGCACTCCTGGAGTGCGGCGGCGACTGGTCCGATTGGTTCCAAGTCAACCGCCGTCGTCGCGCCGATTGGGTGGAGGAATGGAGCAGGCACGTCGCCGCCGAGACGGAAGCCGACCTGGCGGCCGGGCGCAAGATGCACCCCCTGCAGCTCAGCCTGGACGTGCAGGCGGAGATGGGTGAGGAGGACTGGCTGATCTTCGATGGCGGCAACACGCACTTCTGGTCCGAGATCGCCGTCAACCTGAGCGGCTGGAAGGGAAAGAAGCTGGGCGGGATCATGCATCCAGGCAACTACTCGCTGCTGGGTGTTGGCGTTCCCTTCGCCATCTCCGCCAAGGCCTTGAATCCGGACAAGAACGTCGTCGCCATCTCGGGAGACGGAGCTTTTCTGTCGGGCGGCCTCTCGATAGAGGCGGCCTTCCAGGAAGGCCTGCCCATTACCGTGGTCATCGACAACAACGGCGGGCTGGACTGCATCAGCCAGCAGCAAGAGCGTCTCTTCGCGAGCGGCAAGCACTTCGCCACGGACTTTCGGGATATCCCCTTCCACGCCCTGTTCGAAGGTCTTGGCGGACACGGCGAACTGGTGACCAAGCGCGATGAGCTGGGACCGGCCCTCCGCCGGGCCATGACGTCAGGCAAGACCGCCTGCGTCAACGTCAAGTGCCGAGGGGTCATCAGCCCGATCGTCGCCGCGACCTCGGACAAGCGCGACAAGGCCTCGATCGAGTGATGGCGCAGGTATCGTCGCACACGCTGAATGCCGTCGACGGCACGCACGCCGGTGGCATCCCCGTCGTGCTGTCCCGCCTCGAAGCGGACGGCACTCGCCGTACGCTCTTCACCGCGAAGACCGACCGGGGCGGGCGCTTGAACCAGTCCGTCGAGCTGAGCGCGAGCGATTGCAAGGCCACCTTCGAGCTGCTGTTCTCGACCGGCACCTACTGGGCGCGCCTTGGCCTACCTCGCGAAAGGCCCCAATTGGTGGAAGAGATCGTTATCCGCTTTCGCATGCCCGATTGCGAAGGGCGCTATCACATTCCGCTCATTCTGTCGCCCAACGGCACCTCCGTCTGGTGGTCGAGCTAACTCCGGGAACCGCGATGTCCAATGGTCTCAACATGTCGCGTCGCACGCGGCGAACGCCTTACACCGACCGTATCGAGCAGCTCGGTGTCCGCGGGTTCTCAGTCGTCAATCACATGCTCTTGCCGAAGGCCTTCCAAGCAAGCTTGGAAGAGGACTACTGGCATTTGCGCGAACATGTGCAGATCTGGGACGTTTCCTGTCAGCGCCAAGTGCAGATCTCAGGGCCGGACGCCGAACGCCTGGTGCAGTGGATGACGCCCCGCGACATCGGCAAGGCCAAGGTCGGCGACTGCCTCTACCTGGCGATAGTCGACCAGAAGGGCGGCATGGTGAACGATCCGGTCCTCCTGAAGCTGGCGGCCGACCGCTTCTGGCTGTCGATCGCCGACAGCGACCTTCTGCTCTTTGCGTTGGGCTTGGCCTTGGGCGCCGATCTCGACGTGGAGATCGAGGAACCGGACGTGTCGCCCTTGGCCGTGCAGGGACCGAAAGCCGAAGACCTCATGGTAGAGGTCTTCGGTCCGCGCCTTCGCGACATCGGCTTCTTCAAGTTCGATTACGTCGACTTCGAGAACAGCAGGCAGCTCGTCGCCAGATCCGGCTACTCGCGGCAGGGCGGTTTCGAGATCTACCTGAAGGACGGACGGCTCGGCCCGGCGCTATGGGACCGGATCTGGCAGGCCGGCCAAGCCTACAACATCGCTCCGGGCTGTCCCAACCTGATCGAGCGGATCGAAGGGGGCCTCTTCTCCTACGGCAACGAGATGACACGCGAGAACAACCCGCTCGAGCTCGGCCTCGACAGGTTCTGCACACTGGACGGAAGTGTCGACTTCCTGGGTCTCGAGGCCCTGCGGAGGATCGCCAGCCACGGCGTCGCCCGACGGATGCGTGGCATCCTCTTCGACGGCGGCACCTGCCCGCCTTGCGTCCGGCCCTGGCCGGTGATGGTGGACGGCGAGCCGGTCGGCCAGATCACCTCGGGGATCTGGTCGCCCCGATTGAAACGTAACGTCGGCCTGTCGTTCATCCAGCGGGGCGCCTGGGAGATCGGCCAAGAGGTCGGCGTTAAGACACCGGACGGACTGGTCCGAACTGGTGAGGTTTGCGGATTGCCGATGCGCTAACGCCGCAAGCATCCGTCTCGGGCCCCCTTGACAGCATGCGCCAAGCGCGGCGAGGCAAGAGTACGGCATCCGCCGGAGCGGCCTAGATACCGAGATACTCGTCGATGATGGCCCTGTCGCTCAACTGTTCCGGCAGAATCTCGGCGACAATCCGACCCTTCTGAATGATCAGGACCCGGTCGGCAAGGCTTTGGATGAAGTGCAAGTCTTGTTCGACCAAGAGCACCGTCAGTCCCAGTGCCTGCCGCAGCGCGATCAGCTTCTCCGCGATCAAGTCGACGATGGAGGGCTGAATCCCCTCTGTCGGTTCGTCCAACAAGATGAGCTTGGGATCCGCGGTCAAGCAGCGGGCCAAGGCCAGAATCTGCTGCTGACCGCCCGACAGGGCCTGACCCGGTCTATCCAAGAGCTCCTCGAGGATGGGGAAGTGAGCAAGCACTTGACCAAGCGCATTCTCGCCCCGCCCCGCCATCTCGCCCATCTTCAGGTTCTCGCGCACGGAGAGTTGGGGAAAGATGTCCCTGCCTTGGGGAACATAGCCCATGCCGGCGCGCGCGCGGCGATGCACGGCGAGCCTGGCCACCTCCCTACCCTCCAATAGTATGCTGCCCGCCGTCGCCTTTATCTGGCCAATCAAGGTACGCAACAAGGTCGTCTTGCCCATGCCGTTGTGGCCGAGAATGCCGACAACTTCGCCGGGCGCGATCGACAGCGTCACGCCGTCCAAGATAGGTATCCGGCCATAGCCGGACCGCAGGTCGCTGACCTCAAGCATCGCCAGACTTTCCCAGATAGATCTCTCGCACCTGCTCGTTTGCTTGAATCGCCTCCATGGTATCCTCGATCAGGACTTGACCTTGGTGGAAGACCGTCACCCACCGGGCAATCTTGCGAATGAACTGCATGTCGTGTTCCACGACCACGATCGTCGTAGTCCGGTTGGCTTCGCGAATGAGATCGGCCGTGCGATCGGTCTCCTCCACCGTCATGCCGGCCGTCGGCTCGTCGAGCAGCACCAGTTTCGGTCCGAGCGACATCACCATGGCGAACTCGACCCACTGGCGCTGCCCATGCGCCAGTTCACCTACCAGACTGTCGGACAGCTCCTCCAGCCGCATGCGGTGCAGGGTCTCTTCGACGACGCGCTCCGCCTTACTCCCCCGGTGTCGAAAGCGTGCCGCGAGCCAGATGTTCTCATGCACACTGACGCCATCGAAGACGTCGGGTACCTGATTCTTGATCCCCACGCCCAGACGACTGATCTCATGCGATTGGGCGTGGGTTACGTCCCTGCCCTCCAGCAGAATCCGGCCCGACGAGGGTTTGTGCTGCGCTGTCAGCATCTTGAAGAAGGTGCTCTTGCCGGCGCCATTGGGCCCGATCAGGCAGCGCAGCTCCCCTGCCTTCAGCCGGAAATCGACGCCGCTGATGGCCGCGACGCCTCCAAAGCGTTTCACCAGTCCCCGGGTCTCCAGGAGGTATGTCGCATCGCCCATCGCTACTCTCCCGCCGTTAGTCCGCGGTTCGCGGCACCGGAGACCCCTTTTCGGCGCCGCATCGTCGCTTTACGAGCACGCGCCAGTACCGCGGTGGCGACAATAGCGAGAGTCGGCAACACCCCTTGAGGGAAGACCATGACGCAGGCAATCATCACCAGTCCCAGGATCAGGTTCACCTGACCCACACCAGCCGTACCGAGCCATGCAGTGAGGAACTGCACGATGCCGGTGCCCGCCAAAGGACCCACCAGGGTCGCCTTGCCACCAACAATGACATTGATGGCCACGCTGGCCGCGGAGTTGAGGTTCATCATCTCCGGCGCGACGAAGTTGCCCCATACGCCATACATGCCTCCAGCAAGGCCGGCGAGGCCACCGGCGATGATGAAGGCGGCCAACTTGTAGCGGCGACTGTCGTAGCCGAGCAGGCCGCTCCGACGCTCGTTCTCCCGAATGCTCACCAGTACTCGGCCGAAGCGTGACGTCAGCAGGAGGCGCAATCCGACATAGGAGAGCAGCATCAGGACGAAGGAGACGTAGTAGACCCCGGTCACGAAAAAGGTCTCGCCGCTTTCCCAAGGAATCGCCAGGTCAGGCACGTTCGGGATACCGTTCTGCCCACGCAGCCAAACATCGCCGATCACGAAACGCTCATCCGACGTAGCCCGAACCGCCTTCTCCAGGACTATCGTCACCACCAAGGTCATCACGGTGAAGTAGATCGCACTGATCCGCCCGTAGATCATAAAGTAGCCCAGAACCACCGCCGCAAGCATCGGCAGGAACACCGCCAACACCAAGGCGAAGATGGTCTCGTCGAAGTTGAGACCCCAGACCGCATAGGTGTAGCCGCCCAATCCGAAGAAGGCGGTCTGACCAAAGCTCAACATGCCGCCAAATCCCCAGAGGAACCCCATGCTGAGCGCCAACATGCCGAAGATGAAGATAATCGACAGATCGAGGTGCACGTCCCACCCGGTGTAGGCAGGAACGGACATACCCACGGCCGCGGCCACCGCAATGAAGCACCACCACCACCATTTCGGCGACTGATTCGGAGGTCCTAGAAAGAGTACTTTCGAGCTCATTGTCTAGATCCCCCGTCGGAAGTAGCCAGTAATGCCCCGTGGCAGCAGTCGAAGCAGAACGATCGCCACCAGGAGCACGGAGATCTCCCCAAGGACTTGCGTGGTCAGGTAGGACACGACGCCGTCAGTGAGCCCGAAGATCGCCGAGGCATAGACGGTACCCAGCAAAGGCAGATCGCCACCCGAGATTACCGTGATGAAGGCCTTGGCGACAAAGAAGCCGCCCATGGTGGGCTGATTTCCGATAATCGGCGCGATGACGGCACCGGCAAAGCCCGTGAGCGCCGCGCCATACCCGAAGGTCAACATATAGCAGCGGCTCGTGTTGACGCCCAAGGCCCCGGCCATGTTGGGATCCTGCATGGTTCCGCGCACGACCAGGCCGAAGCGCGTGTAGCGCCAAAGACACCAGGTCACGACGAGTAGCAACACGGCGACGCCGATCAGCACCAGGTTGTACTGCGGTATGGAGTAATCGCCCACCCGGATCTTGCCCAGCTGCGCCGCCACGCCCGCCTCTTGCGGCCCGAACAGGGTCGTCACCATGCCGATCATGAAGAGGCTGAGGCCCCAGGTCGCCAGTAGGGTATCGATGATCCGTCCGTAGAGAAACCGGATCAGGACGCGTTCGACGACGATTCCGAAGAGTCCGACCAGCAGACCCGCCAGGATGGCCGCGAACCAGAAGCCTATGCCCGCTTGCGTCAGGACCAGGCACACGTAGGCACCGAGCATGATGAACTCGCCCTGGGCCAGATTGATAACGCGCATCATGCCGAAGATGATCGCCAATCCGAGACTGACCAAGACGAATATGCCGAACGTGAATCCTATCTGGTAGAGGTAGATGATGAACTCGGTCACGTCTTCGCTCCTGGCACGTCCTGTAGGGCTAGGTCCGCCTCAGGCGTGCAGTAAGGCCGAGGCCACCTGCCGCGCGATGGCGGCAGATGGCTAGCGCTAGGCTCAATGGGATCGGCGGCCGCTAGAGCTTCAGGGTGTGCTGCTTGGTGTCGCCCGGATTCTCGAAGAGATTGCAGACGGCCTGGGTGTCTTCCGGCTCACGCTGCGGAAAGGTCTCGATCAGGTCGAATCCCTGATCACGATTGCTCATGACCAAGTGCACGTCCATGATAGCGTGGTTCGTCTGTCCGTCGACGGTCACCAATCCGCCAGGTGACTGGAAGTTGACGCGGTCCAAGGCCTCGATGACGGCGTCCGGAGAAGCATCTCCTGCCTTGCGCACGGCATTGGCCCAGATGTAGACACCGCGGTAGCCGTACTCGGCATAGTCCCCTACATAGTCGTCTTCGCCAGTGAAGGCCTTGAAGTTACGAACGAAGGTCTGTGCTTCCTCGGTCGGCAAGCCATCAAAGAAGGGCGTTGCGTTGACGATACCGCCAGCTTCGTCGGCGCTGAGGTAGGTCTGCTCTCGGCCGATGCCGAACATGCAGGAAGCCAGCGGGATGTTGGCCTTGCCGATCGTGGCCTCGTACTGACGGTAGAAAGCGTTGTGAGCGCTTCCGACCAGTATCGACCAAACCACATCCGGCTTGGCGGCCTCGATCCGCGACAGTGCCGGCGCGAAGTTTGAGACATCCAAGGGAAAGAACTCTGTCGCGATGTCCTCGCCACCCGCTTCCCTCGTGTACTTCTGGATCCACTTCGCGGTGGTGTGTGGGTAGATGTAGTCAGCTCCCAGAATGTAGCAGCGCTTGCCGTAGTGGTTGACGACGTAAGGCACGAGAGGCGCCAACTGCTGCGCGGGGACCTGCGCAATACAAACGTGCCGCCGGTCGCACACACCGCCCTCGTACATGGAGTTATAGAAGAACAGCCCCTTGAACTTTCGGACGATCGGACGCATCACCTCGCGCGACGAGGAGGTCACGCCGGCCAGGACGGCATTGGCGCGGTCCTTGACCAAGGCTTGCGTCATGTACTGGGAGTTCAGTTGGTTGTTCGACTGAGAATCATAGAAGATCAACTCGACCGGCCGCCCGAGGAGCCCGCCGTTTTGATTGATCTCCTCGACCGCCATGGCAATCGCACTGATCTGCTTCAAGCTATAAATGTTCAATCCGCCGGTTTTATCCAGGATGTTGGCCAAGCGAATGGGCGGCTCCCCGGCGATCCCGGCACGCTTCAGCGCAAGAGGGAGGCTGGCTACGGCAAGCGCGCCCGTGGCGGTGCGGAAGAATTGTCTGCGATTGAGCTTCATGATCTCGACTCCGTCTCCCAGTTGTCGACAACGCCGGGCGCCTGGACTGTCGCGGAAACCGCTAGTCTCGGCGGGTCTGTGCTGTTGTTCTTGGGATGCTGCACACGCCGGCGTAAGCCTTGGTGGTCCCAGCGGTCGCGATAGAGGAGTACAAAATCATAAAAAGCTCCCGCCGGGATCATTTCCCGCGAGAGCTTCTTTGCTCGTGTGCGTTTTGCGCCTTCGCAAAATATGCAGAGAAATCGTAGCTACGGCTTCCCGTTTGTCAAGTCCAATCTCAGCGCCTCACTCGCATTTATGATCGACAAGGCAATCGCTTCGATGGTCGTTCGCTTGTTCATTGCTTGCTCTCGGATAATCTCGTAGGCCCTCTCTTCCGAGATATGGTGCGTGGAAATCAAGACCGCCTTGGCACGATCGATATCCCGATTGGCTTTCAGCTTGTCGGCCATGCGCTTCACATGGCCTCTCAGCTTCTGCTCGCGCCTATGATTAGTGAGACTCAGGAGTAGATTGGCCAGCACCCCGAACGGCCGCAAGGGCAAGCCAATGACGGCTTGAGCCTTCATGCGAATGACTTTCTCGACTACAACTGGATTCTCATAGTCGACTACGGCGAGCAAGACGGCCGGCGGCTCGTCGGCGTTCCAGTCGAATTCAATCTCTCCCTCGACGATCGGCCGTACGGCAAGAAAGACCACGTCCGTGTCAGTCGGGATCTCGCTGGGCGGCGGCCAAGCGGTTCGGACCTGGCAGCCTATGCGATTGAGGTGCCGCCAGAGTTCTTCTCCCTCGTCGCTCTTCGGATGCAAGAGGAGCACTCTCAAACTTCTCAGGTTCTTGATCAGTGTCGAGATGGAAGCGCTACCCGCCCGACGTTGGCTACGTGTCGTCACGTCAGCTCCTCAAACCGGTGGACATTCATTGCCTCTCCGGCCACATCGCCAGTTATCGAGAGCCCTGGCAGTGCCGTCCTCGAACCGCCTTTGTAGACACCTATGGCAAACACCCATCCTTCCCTTTCCGCCATCGTCGCTTCAAACGCCAGCATGCTGATCAATGATTGGCCGAAGTCGGCCTTGATACGAGCTGGTGACTCCAGTCGGTGGTGCTGTGGCTTACGAAGTAGGGGTCGGGCTTAACGGCAACCTGCGACTCCTGGATTATGTCGAACAGGCCATCGGCCCGCCCTCTCCCAATTCGCGGCCACAGGTAGCTGTGCGCGTTCTCAGGATCCACCCTCACTCTCCCCTGCGGTGCGTCGTATTCCTTGCCCAGGACCACCGACAGGACTTGGTCCACGTCATCGCTGCCGGTTTCCCGCAACGCATCCGCGATCAGGTGCACCTGCACATAGGCGGATTCCCAGCACATGTTCGTCACCTGCCGACTGCCGAAGCGGGCGCGATAGCGTTCCACGCACTGTCGATTCCGATCGTTGTCGATGGTCTGGAAGTAGGGAGCCGACGTGAAGTGTCCGACACCCGTCTCGATGCCAGCAGCCAGAATGTCCGACTCGCTTGTGGTCAGGCTGGCGATGGGCATGGTCTTCGGGTCCAGGCCGGCCTCGGCATAGGCTCGGTAGAAATGGCCGATGCTCTCTCCGACGAAGTTGCAGAAGATCACGTCCGGCTGCTTGTCCTTGATGTCCTGAACCAGCCGATCGTAGACCGGTCTGGGGGCGTCCAGCTTGAAGTAGCGCTCGCCGATGACGTCGCCGCGGCGGTCGGTGACCATCTCGCTCATGATGCGATCGATCTCCTGCGGCCAAATGTAGTCGGACCCGACCATGTAGAAGCGAGTGCCGACGTTGTCCAGCAGGTAGTCTCCCAGTTGAACGCTGTTCTGATTGGGAGCCGCGCCCCCGTAGAGTATGTTTCGTGAGTACTCGAAACCTTCGTACTGGGCCGGATAGCACAGCAAGCCGTTACGGCGTTCGACCACCGGCAGGACCGCTTTGCGCGTGCTCGACATATAGCATCCGAAGATGATCCGAACACCGTCGACCGACAGCAGGCGGTCGGCCAGTCGACTGTAGTTCTGCGGCAAGGAGCCCGGATCGTAGTGGATGGGAAGCAGCTCCACCCCATCGACGCCACCGGCCGCGTTCACCTCTTCGATTGCGAAGAGCGTCGCGTTCAACATGGACTCTTCCATGACCGCGGTCACGCCGCTGTTGGAAAACAAGATCCCGACGCGGATGGGGGCGCTCGATCTCTTCTGGGTCAAGTGGTTGCTCCAACTGCACGACCGATCACGTCAAGGCTTCCTCTTACATCAAGGCAGGGCGCGGCGGAACGCCGTCGGCCCCTCTCCACACCATTCGTCCTCTGTCATCGTGCCGACCACCTTACGTCATGGAGCCTTGCCAAAAAAGTGCGTGGCGGGATGGAGTGTTCTGGGAGACCGTCCCGCCACGCTAGGCTAGGGAGGTTTCTGGCTAGGCAACTCTCAGGCTGGGCCGCTCGTTCTCGGCAATCTCCGTCGCCGCCCAGTAGGGCGCGGTCCGGCGCTTCAGCATCGACCGGAACTGCTCCGTCGTCTTGGGCAAGAGCGCGCCGGACCCCCAGTCGACGATCACGCCGTACTGGCGAATAAGGTCCAACATGCCGAGGGTCTTCGCCCGGTACCTGGCCGCAACGTCCTCCGCATCGGCATCCAACAAGGATTGCCGGTTGTCCGCGATGTTCCCGCGCTCGACCCGCGTGGCGGCCTCGTCCACTTCGTAGAGCGCAAGATCGGCATCGACTTCGCGCACCACGACGCCATAGTCCTTCTTCGCGCGCTCGACGGATACGTAGCCGTCGGCGACATCCTCCAACACCGCGGCCGGGTCTCTGACCAAGGGATCGCCCAGGCCGCCGCCCCCCGCCGAGGGGCGCGTCACCGTGTCTCCCGCATTCAATGGCACGCCGGAGAAGAGCGAGCCCAAATAGCGTTCGTTCGGCTGACCGGGATTGACCCACACCCCATGCGGAATCGATGGCAGGCCCCCCCAGAGGCCCCAGGTGACGGAGCGTTCGCGATCACAGCAGTAGGACACAACGGTCCTGTCGCATTTGGTGAGCGTGCCACCCTTCTCGACGCCCATTCCGCCGCGATACTGGCCCGGCCCGCCGGAATCGACGATCAGTTCGTGCCCGGTCGTGAGCACCGGCGACAGGCGTTCCTGACCCTCGAAGGGCTGGGTGCCCAGTTGAACGCCGAAGACGGGGCCTGTCGCCGCCCAGCCGTCGCGACCGTTCCTGGCCCCCCAGCCCCCGACCATCCAGTCGTACCACATGAAGTAGGGTCGTTCTTCGTGCCGCCCGTCGCGTCCGCCGATCAGCAGGTACTCCAGGTTGAAGGTGCAGGCCATCGCCCGCTCCGGCAGGATCTCGGCCCAGAGCTCGAACACCGAGTTCATGATCTTCTCGAAGGGGCCGGAGCAGAAGCCGGCGACCGGCGTCGGCCAGTCGGCATTCACCACCGTGCCCACCGGCCCCAAATCGACCGTCACCACCCGGTAGAAGCCGGAGTTCAAGGGTATGTCGGGCGACTGCATCTTCGTGCCGGCGACGATGGCGGCGAAGGCACCGCCGTAACAGCAGTTGAGGAAGGTGGAGATCGTCTTGGGATGCGATCCCGAGAGATCGTAGTGAACCGAGTCGCCGTCGATCGTCATCTTGATGTTGATCGGGATCAGTCCCTCGCCCGCGACCGGGTCGACATCGATGAAATCAGTCGTCTCCCAGGTCCCGTTCGGCAGTTTGGCCACGCGCTGGCGGGTCATGGTCTCGACGTAGTCCTGAACTTCCTGGAAGGACGTCTTGATCGTCTCCAGCCCGTACTTCTCCACCAAGCGGTTGATCTCCCGCTCGGCAATGCGGCAGGCCTCCGCCTGCGCCTGCAGGTCGCCGATGATGTCGGCGGGCGCCCGCGTGTTGCTGGCGATCAGCTCCGCGACATCGGACAGGTAGGCGCCCTTGCTGTAGACCCGCACCGGCGTGATGCGCAGTCCTTCGGCCATGTGGTCCAAGGCGCTGACGTTGAAAGAGCCGGGAACGGCCCCGCCGACGTCCGCCCAGTGACCGTTCGCCTGCGCGAAACCCAACAGTTCGTCCTTGTAGAACATGGGCGCGAAGATGCGGGTGTCGTTGAAGTGCGTGCCGCCTTGATAGACGTCGTTGATGACAAAGACGTCGCCGGGATGGATGTCGTCCTTGAACTTGTTGATGACCGCCTTGGCCGTGTAGTGGAGGGTGCCGACGTGCGCGGCGATGTCACCGCTGCCCTGCATCACCGTGTTGCCGTCCGGGTCGCAGAGGGCGGACGAGAAGTCGCGTGAGAAAATGACGAAGGAGTAGCAGGTCCGGAAGATCTGCTCCGCCATCTGATCGACGATGTTGACGTAGGCATTCTTCAGAACTTCGAACGTCACGGGATCCAGGGTGTAGCCTTCGCTGCTCTTGCTCATGAAAGGGCTCCTGAATGGTCTGATTGACTGGGGTTGATGGGTGTCGGACGGCAGGGTCAGCCGCCGGATAGAGCCACCTCCATCTTGATGGTCAGGTAGGGGTCGACCTCCGCCTTCACGCCGGGCGGCACCACGATGGTGGAGTCCAGTTGCTCGATGATGGCTGGCCCTTCCACGACGACCCCTGCCGGCAAGGCATCGCGATCGTAGACGGGGGTCTCCAGCCGTCTCGGCTCCTCGTCGAAGCGGACCTGCCGCAGGTAGAGCGGGTCGGGCCGCGCGGATCCATTGATCGCGTGCTTGGTGAACTCGGCCTTGGGTGTCAGTCCGGTCGCGGCGACATTGAGACGGTAGACCTCGACCGGGGCGTCGGGCCTCGAATAGTTGTGCTCGCGGCCATGGTCTCGGTGGAACTGGGCGACGGCCTCGTCCAAGGAGGTAACGTTCTGGCCGACCGGAACCGCCATCGAGCGCCACTGTCCCAGGTAGCGCATGTCGATGGTCCGCGTGAAGACCATCCGGTCCTCCGTGACACCTTCGTGGAGGAGGCGTTCTCGCCCCTCCCTTTCCAGCGCGCGAAAGCCGTCCTCGACCTCTTCGGGTCGAACGTCGGCGACATTGCTCAGATACATCTGTGACAGATCGTGTGAGATGTCGACAAGCAAGCAGCCCATCGCTGACGTGACACCCGGGTTCGGCGGCACCAGAACGGTCGGGATCGAGAGATCCTTGGCCAGCGCCGCGCCATGCAATGCCCCGGCACCGCCGAACGCGACGAGCGCGAAGTCCCTCGGGTCGTATCCCTTGCGGATCGAGACGATCCTGACCGCATCGGCCATGTTCGCGTTGGCGACTTGAAGGATCGAGACCGCCGCCTCTTCCGGCGTCAGGCCCAAGGGATCGGCGATCTCCTTCTTGATCGCCTGTTCGGCGAGCGACTTGTCTAAGTTGATTGCACCTCCCGCCAAGCGCATGCCCAGTCTGCCGAGATAGACGTTGGCGTCGCTGTTGGTCGGCTTTGTACCGCCGCGATTGTAGCAGACCGGCCCCGGTTCCGACCCGGCCGACTGCGGGCCGTTCCTGAGCGCGCCGGCGTCATCGATCCAGGCCAGCGAGCCGCCGCCCGCACCGATGGTCAGCACCTCGATGCTGGGGAAGCAGATGGGATAGCCGTACTGGACATACCAGTCCTTCGTCACCGGCAGCTTTCCGCTGTCGCACAGAGAGACGTCCGTACTGGTTCCGCCCATATCCAAGCTTATCGAATTGTCGTAACCAGCGAGCTGAGCGACGAAGCGACTGGCAATCGCGCCGGCCGCGATACCCGATGCCGACAGTCGAGCGGCAAAGTTCTGCGCGTTCTTGGCCGTCATCACGCCCCCGCCGGAGTGCAGCAAGAGCACGTCTTCCTTATAGCCGCCCTCTTCCATGCGCACCGCCAGCCTTTGCGTGTAGTCGCCCGCAACCGGCGCTAGGACGGCGTTGCTGACGGTCGTCGAGAAGCGCTCATGCTCGAAGATCTCCGGCATGATGTCGCTGGACAGCGATATCGACGCTTCCGGCAGCTCTTCTCTCAGAATGTCTCGCATCCGCCACTCGTTAGCGGGATTGGCGAAGGCGTTCACGAAGCAGATCGCGATCGTCTTCACACCGCGCTTTCTGATCACGCGGGCCAACTCGCGCGCCTCGGTCTCATCGACCGCCTCGACGACCTCTCCGGCATAGTCGACGCGCTCGCTGACCACGAGGCGATCTCTTCGACGGATGTAGGGCGCGGCCATCTCCTTATAGGTATCCCAGAGGTCGTCCCGCGTGCCGCGTCTGATCTCGATGACGTCGCGGAACCCCTTCGTGGTCACCATGACCGCCGGCGGGAAGTTCCGGGTGATCAGTGCATTGGTCGCAAGCGTGGTGCCGTGCGAGAAGAGCACCATGTCCTTTAGCGCTACGCCACCGACCTCGATGCCGCGAAGGACTCCGTCGATGGGGTCCGCCGTGGTCGGCGTCTTGGCCACATGCATCTTCCCGCTTGCCTCGTTCAGAATGCAAACGTCGGTAAAGGTCCCGCCTACATCGCAGGCGACGCGCACCGCCCTGTTCGCCGCTTCACTCATTCTTCCAACTCCCTTGTCTCTCTTGCGAGATCCGGCTTGTGGCCCGGTTGCAGGAGCCAACGGGTATCACGCATTGGTTGTCCCGCAACAAAAATGGCCCACGCTGCCCTCAAGCAGCCGTGAGCCCCTTTGCCCTCACCAATTGCGCAGCACCTTCGATGCGGTTTGGTACTCCGAAGCGGTCTGATTGGTAAAAGGCCAGGATCTCGCCCGACATCTTCCCGACATCGGGCAATGCTGTCCTAGATCAGCCGCAACGACTAACTCCGAACGTCATCCTCCTTTGGCACAACAAAAAAGCCCCCTCGAACGATCTGTCGACGGGAGCTCGTTTGCTCAACCTCTCTTGTTCGCAGCTTCGCGAACTATGCTTGATGAATACAGCGAGGCGAGACAGCACGTCAAGCACTAATCTGCCTCCCCGGGCAAGCTCTACGGACGCTCAGTCGCCGATCGCTCCGCGCGCAAATGCCCGTGTCAGGTGCAATCTCAATCCCAGAGAGGTTGGACCAAGCCGAGTTGGGTCGCCTTGCAGATGGCATGAGCCCTGTTGTGCACATTCAGCTTCTGCATGGCGTTCTTCATATGCAGGCGTACGGTCTCCGCGGAACGGTCGATGATCATCGCGATCTCCGGGGAGGTCTTGCCGGCCGCGGCCCAACGCAGGCATTCACGTTCCCGCGGGCTCAGCCTGATCGGCTCGACCACTTCGACCTGACTCTCGAAGCCTTTCCTATGAATGCTCTCGTGGAAGACATGGGTCAGGTGGAAGAGGGTTTCCCGCGACGCTTCCCTTATCGCGGTCCAGTTGGCATTCGATCTGTCGAGAATCGCGCTGATCACCGCGAACTTCCCGGCCGGCAAATGAAGTGGGATCGTTACTCCGCGCCCCATGCCCAAGTCCGCCAAGTACTGCCAGGCTTTCCGCTCTACGGGATTGAGGCTGTCACTCTCCTGCACATCGTTCCAATCAAAGGGCAATGTCTGATCGAAACAGGCATGGTAATAGGGATCGTGGGCCTCGAAATGCTCCCACTCCCGATACCAGCCCTTCGGAAAGTTCCGTACGTTCAGTCGGAGCGGCACCCATTGTCCGTCCACCAAACGCGACGAGAAAGGCTGGTAGGCATACAAGACTTGAGTGAAGCCAAGTCCACTCACGATCTCGAACAAGATATTCAGGGAGTGCCTAAAGTTCTCAGCTTTGTCCAGCTCTCCCGCATAGTCGTTTATGAGGCTCCTCATCGTATGACCTCACAACTTGTGCCGCAAAGCCCCCCAGCATGTCATTTTTTGGGGCGCTCTACACATACTGGCGCGCCCTTGTTTTAAGCACGGATGACCGTCGCAATCGGACTGCAACTGCAACCGATAGACGCTTGCGATTGTCAATCTTGTTATCCGGGTGCCAAGCCTAGAGATCCACGACGACCTGTCAACTGCAAACATGACGGAGCGTTAGCGCGCCGAATACCCCGATCGAGGCAACTATGACCGCCACAAGCAGGCAGATGGTATATCGAGACCATGCCTGAGACCTGGAGGAGGTTCGTGTCCTTGAGCTTGTCCCCCTACCCAATTGGGGAGCCCTGTTCAGGGACTGTTAAATCTTCGGGCCGCTGTGTTCACTGGTGCAAGGAAGATCCGGCGGCGCGGAGTTCGGTTGAGAGGTCATCTGGGCACGGAAGCTGGCAGGGGATTGTCTAGTGAAATGCGGAGCAAGTTCGCTCGGACCCGCGGCCCTCAAGCTGATAAACGCGTCGCCGACTTCTCACTGCTTCGATGGGCCACATCGTCGAGTGCCCGCCAAGCCGGACGTTCCGCCGCCTTTTATGTTCTCGGCTCGCCGCCGCGGCTGAGTTCGAGATGGAGGCCCCGAGATGGAGGCCCCGAGATGGAGGCCCAGTGCGCCAGCTTTGAACAGGAGTGACGTCTCATGCACCTGACCGTCCGTGAAGAGGAACGTCTCCAGATCTGGACCGCCGCCGAGATGGCACGCCGCAGGTTGGCGCGCGGCATGAAGCTCAACTATCCGGAGGCTGCGGCCGTGATCAGCGACGAGATCTTGGAGCGGGGCCGGGAGGGCAGCATACCGATGCTGACCGACCTGATGGAGTACGGCGCGACGATCTTGAAGCGCAAGGACGTCATGGAAGGTGTCCCTGAGATGATGAAGATCTTACAGGTCGAAGCACTGCTGCCCGACGGCACGAAACTCGTCACGGTGATGAATCCGATCCGCAGCTGAACCTGACGACAAGGGAAGGACCATCAAGAATGGCCGACAAATCCAAGTGGAGTCCGCCACCGATCCCAAAGAGCGTCGTGCCGAAAGAAGCCTTCGACGTGGGCCTGCCGGGCAAGTGCGGGCAGATCGAGTTCGGCAAAGGGGATATCGAGCTCAATGCCTGCCGGCCGACCAAGGAGATCATTATGGTCAACACAGGCGACCGGCCCATTCAGATCGGCGCCCACTACCATTTGGCCGAATGCAACAAGGCGATGGCCTTCGACCGCGAGGCCGCCTTCGGCATGCGGCTGGACATTCCGAGCGGTACGGCCGTTCGCTTCGAACCGGGGCAGAGCCGCAAGATCCAGATCACCACCTTCGTCGGTCGCCAAGTGGCTTACGGCATGAACAACATGACAAACGGCTCGCTGCGTTCCGAGATCATTAAGAAGCGGACCATCCAGCGCCTGCGCGCCGAAGGATACTGCTTCGAAGGGGACCGCTACCCGACCGAGACGGCCCCTGACGAAAAGTACGGCGCAGGCCGGAAGAAAACCTAGAAGCGGTACCGGCCCAGGGCCGCCACCTGACCTTTCGAACCTGCTGCTAGACAGGGAGTGACGAGATGAGCATCAAGGTCTCACGGCCTGAGTACGCCGCGCAGTTCGGCCCGACCCAGGGCGACAAGGTCTATCTTGCGGACACCGGCCTGATCGCCGAGATCGAACAGGATTTCACGACCTATGGCGACGAGATGGTCTTCGGCGGCGGCAAGACCATCCGCGACGGCATGGGCCAGGCATCGAAGTGGAAACAGAGTGACGGCGCCTTGGACATGGTCGTGACCAATGCCGTCATCCTCGACCCGCTGCTGGGTGTAATCAAAGCGGACATAGGCGTGCGCGAGGGAAAGATCGTGGGTGTCGGCAAGGCCGGCAATCCCGACACGATGAACATCACCCCTGGCCTCATCGTCTCTCCCAACACCGATATTCTCTCGGTCGAGGGTCTGATCTGCACCCCCGGCCTGGTCGACATTCACCCCCATTATGACTCGGTCCAGCAGCTCTACGAGTACCAGAACTCCGGCTTTACCACGGTGATCGGCGGCGGCTCCGGCCCCAAGACGGTCGGCATCGAATGCCCCGGCGTCTTCAACCTGCACCGTATGCTCGAAGCCATGGCAGACTTCCCGATCAACTTCGGCAACTTCGGCAAAGGCAACGCGGCGACGCGTGGCGCGCTTGTAGAGCAGATCCTGGCTGGCGCGACCGGTCTGAAGATCCACGAAGACTGGTCCTCCTCCCCGGCGGCGATCGAGACCTGCATGGAGTTGGCCGACGAGTTCGATTTCCAGGTACAGATCCACGCCGACACGCTGAACGAGACGGGTTACTACGAGGACACGCTGGCCGCCATCAATGGGCGGGTGATGCACATCTATCATTGTGAGGGCGCGGGCGGCGGGAATGCGCCGGACATCATGCGGATAACGGGCGAGCCCCATCTGCTGCCCAGTTCGACAAACCCGACCAACCCCTTCTCTATCAACACCTACGACGAAGAAATCGACATGCTGATCACATGTCACAACCTGAACAAGAACGTTCCCACCGACATCGCCTTCATTCAAGGGCGCGCGAGGGCCGAGACCATGCGCGCCGAGGACGTGCTCCACGATCGCGGCGCGATCAGCATGATCGGATCGGACAGTCAAGGCGTCGGTCGCGCCGCCGAGAGCGCGCAGCGGTCGTTCCAGCTTGCCGCCACCAACAAGATCCGCTTTGGACCCCTGTCCGAGGACACGCCCGGGAACGACAATTTCCGGATCAAGCGCTACCTCGCCAAGGTGACGATCAATCCCGCAATCTGCTTCGGCGTCGACGAGTACGTGGGCTCGATCACTCCGGGCAAGCTGGCGGACCTGATCTTCTGGCGGCCCGAGTTCTTCATCGCAAAGCCAGAGGTCACCTTGAAGGGCGGCTTCATCTCCCATTCGGTGATGGGCGATCCGGCCGGTTCGCTGATGACGGGCCAACCGCTCAAGTATCGTCCGCAGTACGGCTCCTACGGCGCCAATCCGCAACGCACCAGCTATTCATTCGTCACCAAGGCGGCGCTCGAGAACGGCCTCGCCGACAAGCTCCGTTCTCACCAGACCCTGATGCCGGTGAAACGCACGCGCACCATCGGCAAGCGGGACATGGTGCACAACGACTACATGCCCAACATCGAGATCGATCCCGAGAGCTACAACGTCTACGTCGACGGCGAGAGGATCACGGTCAAACCCGCCAAGACGCTGCCACTGACGCAGCTCTTCTACTTCCGATAGGGTCTCGGACGAGGCGGACCAGGACATCATGGCCGTGATCACCCGCAGCCTCGGCAACGCCGAGGACCTGACCCACCGCTTCGAGCTGGAGGATCCGCTGCTTCTGACCGCCGAGGAGCGGGCAAGCCCCCACCTCTTCGCGAGGACCTCGGGCGGACGAGAGCTGCGCATCTCCCTGCCGCGAGAGAGCGAGCTCAACGACGGAGACGTGCTGGCCATCGAAGACGGGGTGGCCCTGGTCGTGCGTGCCGCGGCCGAGGAACTCTACGTCATCAGGCCCGGCTCCCCCCTGGACTGGGGCGTTACGGGCTATCAGCTGGGCAACCTGCACCGGCCCGTGCGCTTCACCGCGGACAGCATGCTGACGCCCAAGGACCCGATGGTGGCGGACCTCTTGAAACGCCTAGACGTTGCCTATGAAGAGCGGAGCGTGCCCTTCGTCGGCAAGCGCTACGGTTCATTCGTCGGGCATCACCACCATGACCACTGAAGCGACCATGGATCCAAGCGCCAGTAACCGACTGCTCTACCTGCTGCAGGTGGCGACCGCGTCCTTTCCGACCGGTGCGTTCAATCACTCCTATGGTTTCGAGACCTGGTTCGACAGCGAAGCGATCAAGGACGCGGCATCCTTCGAAACCGCGGTCCGCGATTGGTTGATCCATGCGGTCGGTCCCTTGGACGGGGTGGCGGTCGCGCAAGCACAACGGGCCGCCGCGTCCGGCGACTGTGCCGTCCTCGTCGAGCTCGATCACATCGTCGGGGCGATGCGGCTGACGCGGGAAACGCGGGAGGCTTCGGTCAAGACCGGCCAGTCCCTCCTCACCACGCTCTGCGCGGTCTTCGACGCGCCCATGGTCCTTGCGGACTTCGCCGCGGCGGTTCGCGGCGGCCGCTGCGATGGTCACCAAGCCGTTGGCTTCGGTGCCGCGGCCGGCGCCTTCGGACTTTCCACCGAAGAGGCCGTTCTCGCTTACTTGCAGTCGTCCTTCGCCAACCTCGCCGCCGTTGCCGCGCGCCTTGTCCCCATTGGCCAAGTGGAGACCCAGAGGATCATCAGGCGCGCATGGCCGCTGCTGATAAGCAGCACGGAAGAGGCGGTGCGGGCGGACCAGGGCAGCATGAGCGCGATTACGGTCGCGCTCGACATCGCCAGCATGCGCCATCAAGACCTGCACACGCGCCTGTGCATGTCTTGAGCTGGCGCGCCAGGACAGGAAGAGTCACGGAGGACCCCTCTATGCGAAAGCCAGTGCGGATAGGTATCGGCGGACCGGTCGGATCGGGAAAGACGGCGCTCTTGGTCGCTCTGTGCCGAGAGATGCGCGAGCGCTTTTCCGTCGCTGCGATCACAAACGACATCTTCACTAAGGAGGACGCCGAGTTCGTCATCAGAAGCGGCGCCATAGCGGCCGACCGGGTCATGGGCGTGGAGACCGGCGGTTGTCCTCACACCGCAATCCGCGAGGATGTCTCGATGAACGCGCACGCCATCGAAGAGATGCAGGTGCGCCACGCCGAACTCGACATAGTCTTCGTCGAGAGCGGCGGGGACAACCTCGCGGCTACCTTCAGCCCCGAACTCGTCGACAGCCACATCTACGTCATAGATGTCGCGGAGGGCGACAAGATTCCACGCAAGGGCGGGCCCGGCATCACCAAGTCGCCGCTGCTGGTCATCAACAAGATCGACTTGGCGCCCTATGTCGGCGCCGATCTCGAAGTGATGGACCGAGACTCCAGGAAGATGCGTGGCGAGCGCCCCTACTTCTTCACCGACCTGCGCAAGGGCGTTGGCCTGGACAAAATCATCGACTGGATCGAGCGTGACGTGCTGCTGATTGATAAGCGAGGACATGATGCAAATGCATCGACCCTATCAGCCGGTCGAAGTTGATCCCTCGTGGATCGTCGGCAAGTACGCATTGATGAACGTGCAGGTCGAACGACGTAACGGCCGCACCGAAATCGAACCTCGTAGCTGGCGCATACCCTTCCAGTGGCAGGGGTATCACTACCAGGACCACGACGACGAGCCCTTCCTTCTGCTCGTCAACAGCAGCGGGGGCTTTGTCGAAGGTGATGTATCGCACCTGCGCGCCCATCTCGAGCCGAGCAGCAGGGCCCTGTTCACCACGACCGCGTCCAGCAAGTTCTACAAGTGCCTCAACGGGGAGCTGTCGCGCGAGATCGTGGACATCTACGTGGGGCCGAGAGCGACGTTCGAGTACTTCCCGGACGAGGCAATCCCTTTCGCCCGCAGCCGGACCCAGCGCATCACGCACATTTCCATCGAGGAGGATTCGCGGCTGTTCGCGACCGACATGGTCTCCGCCGGACGCGTGCACTATGGCGACGGCGAGTGTTTCGCCTTCGACAGCCTGTTCTCGGAGTTCGAGGTGAGACTGGGCGATCGGCCGGTCTTTCTCGACCGCATGGTTGTGACAAGCGAAGAACGTGTGGCCGCGCTGCCCAGACTGTGGCACGGCGCCAAGCACTCCGCCACCGTCGTCTCCTACGCGCCCGATTTGCCGCCGCACTTGGAGAGTGAAGTCGTCCGCCGATGCAGTGAGACCGGCGGCGTCGAGGTTGGCGTCAGCCGGATCGGCCGTCTGCTGGTCACGCGCATTCTGGCGGAGGAAACCTGGCAGGCACACGAAGCCATCTACCGTGTTTGGCAAAGCCTGCGCCCCTCCATCGCCGGAAAGGCCGCGCGTCCGATCCGCAAGTGCTGACGAGACGCCCGCGCGACAGCGTCCTACCCGTTTGGGGAGCCCTGATCGGGGACTGGTCGCTGGATCGCGCAGGCTCCTACACTCCCTGCCAATCGGGCGATCCTGAACGGTCGCCATCGACCGGTCGGCGGTCCGAAATGCGCGAAGAAGGTGGCCGCACCCGGTGAACGGGATGAGCAAGCAGGAAGGCCACACCCGTTAGCTTGAACGAGGAGGCAGACTATGATCGACACGAACAAGCGACGCCGTCGTGGACCGAGCGCCACGATGGTCGGACTGGCCGCTTGCGGACTGGTGGCGGCGTTCGCGGCACAGGCACCGGCACACGCCAAGGACGAGATCGTCCTCTGCACCATCGACGACCTCTCGGGTGACTTCTCCATCATGGCCACTCCGAAGACCTATGGCTATCAGCTGGCCGCCAAGGAGATAAACGATGCCGGCGGCATCATGGTGGACGGCGAGAAGAAGCCGATCAAGCTGATCACCTACGACGGACAGTCGAACGTGAAGCGCTACCAGGAACTGGCGCAGAAGTGCATCTTCGACGACGAAGCCGACGTCGTGATGGCGGGATATACCGGCGCGGAGCGTGAGGCCGCGCGTCGCGAGGTGGTCCGCAACAACGTCATCTTCTGGCACAACAACCAAGGCGAAGGCGGCATTGCCGATCGCTATTCATTCTTCTCCGGCCCGACACCGGAGCAGCAGGTTCTGCCGGCGTTGGAGTGGATGATCGAGAACATCGGCCCGCGGCTGATCTACATCGGCGCCGACTACAACTTCTGCCGCGCCATAGGTGCGTGGACGCGCACGGCGGCCGGGCTCTTCGGCGGCGAGGTTGAAATGGAGGAGTACTTCCCCTTCGGCGTCTCCCAGTGGCAGGCCACGATCAGCCAGATCCAAGACATCAATCCCGACTTCCAGGTCCACTGTCTGGTCGGCGCCGAGCAGGTTCAGTTCTATCCGCAAGCGCAGGCGGCCGGCCTGACCATTCCGTCCTGGTCGAACGTCACCATCGCCGACGGCTACGAGCACAAGCGCTTTGCGCCACCCTCCTTGGCGAACATGCATGTGTCGCCCGGCTACATCGAGGACGTGCCGCATCCGAACAGCAAGCGCTTCGCGGCCGACCTTCGCGAAATGTTCCCCGGGGTCGTCTACGTCAACGAGCACGCCGGTTACGGCTATGTGGCCGTCAAGGCCATGGCGAAGGCATGGGAGAAGGCGGGCACGACCGACACTGACGCCGTCATCGATGCCTTGCAGTCGGATATCGAGGTGCCCGACGCGCCGGGAGGGCCCTGGAAACTGCATGGCGATCAACACCATGCGGCCATGCCCTCCTATCTCTTCAAGGTCAACGACGATCACAGCCTGACCCTGATTACCGACCTCGGCTACACCGAGCCGACCTTTCTGAAGGATATCGGGGTCGACATGAGAGAGAAGGCGCCCGGCCGTCAGTTCTTGCCGCCGGACAACCCCAACTGGGCCGAGTTCTTCGAAGGTCAGTGAGGACAAACCTCGGTCGACAGGGTGGCGGGCCTGCGCCGGTGGCGCCCGCCGCCCACCCGACCCGGATCGCACGACGGGCCTTCAGCGCCTGATTGAGGCCCGACACCGATCTCGAGGAGAGGGAAAGCGCCAATGGAGACGGGCACGGACATATTCGCCTTCTTCTATCAGTTTGTCGACAACGCGAGCTACCTCATCCTGGCCGCCATAGGCCTCACGATAATCTTCGGAATGATGGGCGTCATCAACATGGCGCATGGCGAGCTTATGATGATCGGTGCCTACACGACGGCCTTCAGCTATCACGCGGGTGTCCCGGCGCCGCTCGCCATCCTATTGGCGGGCATCGGCGCCGGCTTGGTCGGCATCCTGCTGGAACGACTGATCATTCAGCACTTCTACCGCCAGATCCTGTCCTCGTTGGTGGTGACCTGGGGTATCAGCCTTATGCTATCTCAAGGCTTCCTCCTGGCGTTCGGCCCCTCTATCCTCAATGTGCCGACGCCGTTCGGCAACTTCGCCGTGGGCGACCAGACCTTCGGGGTCTATCGATTGGTGATGGCAGCCGTCTCGATCGCCTTGATCGCCGGCGTCTGGGCCCTCTTCGCCTACTCGCGGATCGGCATCGACGCGCGTGCGACCATGGAGAATCCCAAGATGGCCGAGGCCCTGGGGGTCAACACCGGGCGGGTCTATGCCATGACGTTCGGACTGGGGTCGGCGCTGGGCGGCATCGCCGGCGGCATGTTCGCTCTGTCCGCCACGATCTCTCCCTTCTTCGGCGTCAACTACACGCCGCTCGCATTCATCACCGTGGTCGTCGGCGGCGGCGCCAACATCGTGAACGGCCTCATCGGCAGCGTCACCTCCTTGGCGGGAGTGCAGACCATCTTCACCAACGCGGTCAGCGTCTACATAGGCTACGTCGCCATGTTCGCCGCCGCCCTCTTGATCTTGCTGCTGCTGCCCAGCGGCATATCGGACTACATCGATCGTCGGAAGATGCGGTCGGTCCGTCGCTCAGATTGAGGCAAGCCGTACCGTGCGCATTCTATCGCTTCTGAGCGGTCCCCAAACGATGGGCCGTGGGCCGGTCTTCTGGTGGGGGTTCCTGGCGGTCCTCGTGGTGCTCGCGCTCGCCCCCCAGTACCTGTCGCGCTACGAGATCATCCTTTTCAGCAACTTCCTGATCTCCGGTTTCCTCGCCCTCAGCCTCTGTCTGCTGTGGGGCTACTGCGGGATACTGAGCCTGGGTCAGGCCGCCTTCTTCGGTATCGGCGGCTACGCCTACGGTATCGTGGCGCTCAATCTCCTGAACGCGCACGGCAACACCATGCTGGCAATCCTCGCCGGAATCGTCGTGCCCGCGCTCTTTGCCGCCTTCCTGGGCGCAATCATGTTCTTCGCTCGCCTGAAGGGCGTCTACATCGCCATCCTCACTCTCGTGGTCTCATTGCTGCTTCAGACCTTCTTGCTGCAGACGGCGGACCCCTCCTACACCATCGGCGCAGCCTATCTGGGCGGCTTCAACGGTCTGCGTCCGGCCTCGCCCGACGATCCGCTCCTACCCAGCCTCATTCTCGGGTTCGGCGACTCGAGCCTCGAGCTCGACGGGCGAAGCCATGCCTTTTTCTACTTCGTGCTGGGCCTGCTGTGCCTCGTATACCTCGGCCTGCGCTGCCTGGTGAACTCCTCTTACGGCTACTTGCTTGTCGGCTGCCGCGAGGATGCCGACCGCACGGAGACCTTCGGCTACGACGTCAGGGTCATCCAGTTGAGCGTCTTCTGCATCGCCGCGGCGCTGGCGGGGCTGGCCGGCCTGCTCTACACGGCCTGGGGCACCTACGTGCACCCCAAGGTCTTCGATGTGGCGCCGAACATCCTGGTCGTGATCTGGGTGGCGGTTGGCGGGCGGAAGGACCTGACGGCCGCCCTGATCGGCGCTCTGATGGTGGAGTGGATCTCTTTGAGGCTTGCCGAAGAGGGCGAGATCTCGCTCTTTGTCCTGGGTGCCATCTTGGTGGCGATCATGCTGTTCGCCCCGGAAGGACTGGTGACGAAGCTGGCCTCGCTCGCATCCTCGCGTCGCGGCAAGCGGGCCGGGCTGTCACCGAGGGAGGTCAAGGCACCATGACCGGGCCCTCGCGAACAACCGAACCGGCGGCGGGTCCGGCAATCGAAGTGCGTGACCTGGTCAAGGTCTATGGCGGCGTGAACGCGATCAACGGACTCAGTCTGAGCATCGGCGCCGGAGAGCTGGTCAGCATCATCGGGCCCAACGGCGCCGGGAAGAGCACTTTTTTCAAGCTGCTGATGGGCATCGAGACGCCGACCTCCGGCAAGGTGCTGTTTCGTGGTCGTGACATCACGCGGCTCCCCTGCTTCCGACGAGCCCGCTTGGGACTGGGGATCAAGTTCCAGAACATGCACGTCTATCAAGAGCTCTCTGTCCTTCAGAACCTCTTCATCCCGCTGCGCCGTCACCGAAAGCCCCATGAGATCCCCGGCAAGGTGAGAGAGCTCCTGCCGCAGCTTCACCTGGACGGTATGGAGAACGAACAGGTGGGACGCCTGTCGCACGGCCAACAGCAGTGGCTGGCCATCGGCATGTCGATCGCATTGGAGCCCGAGGTGCTCCTGCTCGACGAGCCGGCTGCCGGCATGTCGCCGGAGGAGACCCGGGCTACCGCCGACATCGTTAAGCGCCTGAACGCCGATGGGGTGACTGTCGGCGTAATCGAGCACGACATGATGTTCATTCGCCTTCTGAACGGTCGGACGACGGTCCTGCACTACGGCAAGCTCTTCGCGGAAGGGAGCTTTGACGAGATCGAGCGACACGAAGGCGTGCACCGGATCTACCTTGGGCAAATCTGACAGAGGACGCCGTCGAAGATCATGCTGTTGAAGGTCGACAACGTCTACTCGGGCTACGGAGCCGTCCGCATCGTGCAGGACGTCAGCCTGGATGTGGGCAAGGGCGAGATCGTCGCGATCATAGGGCGAAACGGCGTCGGCAAGACGACCTTGATGGAGACGATCGTCGGCGACCTTCCCGCCGTGGAGGGGCGGATCGAGTTCAAGGGTCGAGACATCACCCGCTTGCGGCCGTCGCAGCGCGCCCGACTGGGCATGGGCTACGTTCCGCAGGGACGCGGCATGTTCGCCCGGCTCTCCGTCGCCGCCAATCTGCGCATGGGAGAGCGGATCGGCGGCGCCCGGGCCAAGCCGAACTACGAGCGCGTCTTTCAGTACTTCCCGAGGCTGCTGGACCGGCAGTCGCAGAAGGCGGGTCTGCTTAGCGGCGGAGAGCAGCAACAGCTGGCGATCGGCCGCGTGCTGGTGGGCCATCCGATCTCATTCTCCTGGACGAGCCTTCCGAGGGCATCCAACCCAACATCGTTCAAGCCATCGGCGAGACCATCCGCCGCCTGCGCGACGGCGAAGGCCTGACGGTCATCATCGTCGAGCAGAACCTCGACCTCATCCACATCGTCGC